>NZ_CP180448.1:0-4800000 GCF_051131775.1 Klebsiella sp. MISC125 | reverse complement strand
AGCGCCGTGGAGCATGGACGGCTGGCGGCTGGACGTGGTGCATATGCTGGGGGAAGGCGGCGGGGCGCGTAATAACCTGCGCCATATTGCCGGCATCACCCATGCGGCGAAGCAAGAGCAGCCGGAATCCTTTGTGTTTGGTGAGCATTTCGGCGATGCGCGCCAGTGGCTACAGGCCGACGTTGAAGATTCGGCGATGAACTACCGCGGGTTTACCTTCCCGCTGTGGGGCTTCCTTGCCAATACCGACATTTCCTACGATCCGCAGAAAATCGATGCGCAAACCTGCATGTCGTGGATGGATAACTATCGCGCCGGGCTGTCGCATCAGCAGCAGTTGCGGATGTTCAACCAGCTTGATAGCCATGATACCGCCCGCTTTAAGTCACTTTTGGGCAAGGATGTGGCGCGTCTGCCGCTGGCGGTGGTATGGCTGTTTAGCTGGCCGGGCGTACCGTGCATTTATTACGGTGATGAAGTCGGCGTGGATGGCAATAACGATCCGTTCTGCCGTAAGCCGTTCCCGTGGGATCCGGCATTGCAGGATGGCTGTCTGCTCGGCTTGTATAAGCGTATGAGCAAGCTGCGTAAGGCTAATCAGGCGCTGCGCTACGGCGGCTGCCAGGTGATTTATGCCGAAGAGAACGTGGTAGTGTTCGCGCGTGTCTATAAGCAGCAGCGGGTGCTGGTGGCGATTAACCGCGGCGAAGCCTGCGAGGTTGTTATTGAGGATTCACCGCTGCTTGATGTTAACGGCTGGCAGTTGAAAGAGGGAGTCGGGGCGCTGCACGACGGTGTGCTGACGCTACCCGCTATCTCGGCCAACGTGTGGTTTAGCCGTTAATGATAGAGCTGGCTCAGTCTTTCGTCCTGGAGAATGGCCTCACGCCACCAGCGCTGGGCCAGCCCGTCATTCCCGCTACGCCAGGCCATATAGGTAATATCTTTCTCACGAAACGACGTGACAGGCTTTTCCACCAGCTCGCCGCTTTCCAGCCACTGACGGGCGATATGGCGCGGTAAAAAGCCGCAGCCCAGCCCGGCGCGTAATAATTCCACTTTGCTGGCGAAGCTATCGACGCGAATTTGCGGCTGTTCATCAAGCAGATTGCTGTTAAGTGGATGGCAGTTGCGTGCGCTGTCGCTGATCACCACCGCGCGATGCAGGCTCAGCTGTTTGTTGGTCAGCGGTTGGGTGGTTTGCGCCAGTGGATGCTCCGGCGCAACGACGAAAATATTGTCCATTGTGCCGAGCATTTTCCACGACCATTCGGCAGACGTTGGCGGTTCATTAATCGCCCCGAGAATAATATCCGCCCCGTTGTGGGTGAGTTCTTCCCATGAACCGGCGAGAGTATGATGGGTAAAGTTAAGCCGGGTTTGCGGATGCAGCGAGTAGAACTCGTCGATCAGCGGTAACAGCGCATTAAAAGGGAAAGAGTCATCCAACGCGATGGCCAGATCCCGCTCCCAACCGGCGCTGAGCTGAACCGCCTGCTTTTCCAGATCTTTGGCAGCATTCAGCAACAATCGCCCCTTCTCCAGCATCATTCTGCCAGTATCGGTAAATTTAGCCCGATGTCCGGAGCGATCCAGCAAGGTAATGTTCAGATCGTTCTCCAGTTTTTGGATCATGTAGCTCAGCGCGGCGGGGGTCTTAAAGAGCGACTCGGCGGCGGTGGCAAAAGAGCCATGTCTGTCCAGCGCGTCGAGAATCAGCAGGACATCAAGGTTTAAACGCATGAGTCAAATTCCAACAAAAAATAGTCTCTACGTTTTACCGAAGGCTGATATTCAATTCCAGTGAATAATTTAGAACAGTTAAGCGTAAAATTTTGATATACCCAAAATAATTCGAGTTGCTTAAAGGCGGCAAGGGAGTGAGTCCCCGGGAGCATAGATGACTATGTGACCGGGGTGAGCGAGCGCAGCCAACACATAAGCAGCTTGAAGTATGACGGGTATAAACATAAATTCATTAATATTGTGATGGATAATTTAATAGCCATAACTTTTTCTTCAGAAATAAATTAGAAAAAAAACTTTAATAACTCGTTAGAAATTACTGACTATACTCACCATGCTTTATCAGTCAGGATCCAGACAGCACAACGGCTACGGTAGTATCTTTTTAACTCATTGATTAACAGGATATGTTATGTCTATTCGTGAACTGATCGATCCCTCTAACTCTGCCCTCATTTTTATTGACCACCAGCCGCAAATGTCTTTTGGCGTGGCTAATATTGATCGCCAGACGCTGAAAAATAATACGGTGGCTCTAGCCAAAGCTGGGAAAATTTTTAATGTTCCGGTGATTTATACTTCAGTAGAAACTAAAAGTTTCAGCGGCTATATCTGGCCAGAACTGCTGGCGGTACATCCTGATGTGAAACCCATTGAACGCACGTCGATGAACTCCTGGGAAGATGCGGCCTTTGTGGCGGCGGTAAAAGCGACCGGGCGTAAAAAATTGATTATCTCCGCTTTGTGGACCGAAGTGTGCCTGACCTTCCCGGCGCTGATGGCGCTGGATGAAGGATATGAAGTTTATGTGGTGACCGATACGTCCGGCGGCACCTCGGTTGACGCCCACGAACGCTCAATTGATCGTATGGTTCAGGCCGGTGCGGTGCCGGTGACCTGGCAGCAGGTGCTGCTTGAGTATCAGCGCGACTGGTCACGTAAAGAGACCTATGACGCAGTGATGGACCTGGTGCGTGAGCACAGCGGCGCTTACGGAATGGGCGTGGATTACGCGTATACCATGGTGCATGGCGCGCCGGAGCGTCAAGCTTAAATACACTTCATCCTTCAAGCTGCCTCTTTGTTGGCTTCGTTTGCCCGCCCCGGTCACTGACTTATGTCAGCTCCCGGGGACGTACAACCTTGCTGCCTCGATGCAGCATGAATGATTTTGTGTATTGTCATTTATGGCTGATGGCGGGGTAAATCCCGTCATTACCCTGAAGCAAGGAACTCTTAATGGCGCAGCAGAAATCGGTGACCCTGGTTATCAGTCATGTACTCGACCCCGAACATGGCCAACGTTATGAAGAGTGGCTGGGTAAAATTATGCCGATTGCGGCGGAGTTTCCCGGACATCTTGGCGCCAACGTGATTCGCCCGGCCGCCGGGCAGAATTTATGGAGCGTTATCATTCGCTTTGACACCATTGAGCATCTTTACGCCTGGACGCAGTCAGAAACGCGTCGCGAGCTGGTGGCGGAAATCGCACCACTGCTGAGCGAAGGCGACCGGACCGAAGTTCGCACCGAACCGGCCTTTTGGTTTACGCCACCGACTGCCAACGTGCGCCAGCCGCTGCGCTGGAAGCAATTTTTAATCACCCTGCTGGTGATTTTCCCCAGTACCAATCTGGTGCCCACGGTAACCGGAATGCTATTGCCCTCGCTGAAGGGAAGTCTGTTACTGCATTTGATCAATGATGCCTGTGTGGTCGCGCTGGTGGTCTGGTTCTGGATGCCCATCGTGACCCGTCTGTTTGCTGGCTGGTTAAAGAAAAACTGAGTCAGCCTCCTGAAGGAGAGCGTTATGTCGCAAACTGCCACACTGATCCTGACCCACGGTCGGGTTCATACTCTCGATCGCCAAAACCCGCTTGCCGATGCGGTGGCGATCGCCAACGGTAAAATTCTCGCCGCCGGTAGTCACGATCGGATCATGAGCTTTGCCGCGGAAGGAACGCAAATTATCGATCTCAAAGGCCATACGGTGATCCCCGGCCTGAACGACTCCCACCTGCACCTGATCCGCGGCGGTCTGAACTACAATCTTGAACTGCGCTGGGAAGGCGTACCTTCGCTGGCGGACGCGCTGCGGATGCTTAAAGATCAGGCCGACCGTACGCCGTCGCCGCAGTGGGTGCGGGTGGTGGGTGGCTGGAGCGAATTCCAGTTTGCCGAACGGCGGATGCCAACCCTCGAAGAGCTGAACGACGCCGCGCCGGATACCCCGGTATTCGTTCTGCATCTCTACGATCGCGCGCTGCTTAATCGCGCAGCATTAAAGGCGGTGGGCTATACCAAAGAGACCCCGGATCCTGCTGGCGGCGAGATCGTTCGCGACGCTAAGGGTAACCCGACCGGGATGCTGATCGCCAAACCCAATGCGATGATCCTCTATTCGACGCTGGCGAAAGGGCCGAAGCTGCCGCTGGAGCTGCAGATCAACTCAACGCGTCAGTTTATGCGTGAACTGAATCGCCTGGGGCTGACCAGCGCTATCGACGCCGGAGGCGGTTTTCAGAACTACCCGGAAGATTATGAAATTATTGAGCAGTTACACGCCAAAGAGCAGATGACCGTGCGTATCGCCTATAACCTGTTTACCCAGCGACCAAAGCAGGAGCTGGAAGACTTTGAGCGCTGGACCGACATGCTCAAGCCGGGGCAGGGGACTGATTTTTACCGTGCTAACGGTGCCGGGGAGATGCTGGTCTTCTCGGCGGCGGATTTTGAAGACTTCCTCCAGCCGCGACCGGATCTGCCGCAAGGGATGGAAGACGAGCTGGAAAGGGTGGTGCGCCATCTTGTCGAACACCGCTGGCCCTTCCGCCTGCACGCGACCTATGATGAGTCTATCAGCCGGATGCTCGACGTCTTCGAGAAGGTCAACCGCGATATTCCGTTCAACGGCCTGCACTGGTTCTTTGATCACGCGGAAACCATTACCGAGCGCAATATCGAACGCGTGAAAGCGCTGGGTGGCGGTATTGCGGTGCAGCACCGGATGGCTTTCCAGGGCGAATATTTTGTCGACCGCTACGGCAAAGATGCGGTCAAACATACCCCGCCGGTAGCGAAGATGCTTGAGCTGGACGTGTCGGTAGGATTGGGCACAGATGCCACCCGCGTGGCGAGCTACAACCCGTGGACCGCGCTGTACTGGCTGGTTTCTGGGCGGACGGTTGGCGGGATGGCGATGTATGACGAAGGCAACCGCTTGTCGCGCGATGTAGCGCTGGAGTTATGGACCGCGGGAAGCGCGTGGTTCTCCAGCGAACAGGGTAAGAAAGGGCGTATCGAGTCAGATCAGCTTGCCGACCTGGTGGTGCTGTCCAAAGACTACTTCAGCGTCGCGGAAGAGGAAATTAAGGGAATTGAGTCGGTCCTGACGGTCGTTGACGGCAAAGTCGTTTACGCCGCCGGGCACTTCTCGCCGCTGGCTCCGCCGTCAATCCCCGTGCTGCCTGAGTGGTCGCCGGTAGTGAAGGTGCCGGGACATTACCGTTCAGCGCCGCCGACGGCGTCGAAAATTGGCGCGATAGTCCAGATGCACCAGTGCTGCGGCAGCTGTGGAGTACATGGGCATCAGCATGATATTGCGCGCAAATCGTCTATTCCGGTTGCTGATGAGCAGGCATTCTGGGGCGTGCTGGGCTGCTCTTGCTTTGCATTTTAGTTCACGATTAACCCGCCCCGGTGTTGTCCGGCGGCGGGTTTCTCCCTGGGATGACGTCAGTCTATAAAGCCAAAATTTTTTAATAGCGGTTTTGCGAGCCAAAAAGCTCGATACGGCGTGCAATCATTTCTCGTACCGGTTTTAGCCCCTGATTGATCACTTTGCGCGGGTCGTTGACATCGTGGCCGGTATCGGCGGCAAAAATTGCTTTTACTTCCTGACACCAGGCGTACATATTTTCGGTATTGACGTTAATCTTGGCCGTACCGCAGGCGATTGCCTTACGCATGTCTTCATCGGCAATACCCGTACCTCCGTGCAGAACCAGCGGAACATTCACCAGCTCGGAAATGGCCTTCATCTCCGTAAACCCCAGTTTGGCTTTGCCTTTGTACAGCCCGTGGGTTGACCCCAGCGCCGCTGCCAGGCAATCAACCTGGGTCTCTTTGACCAGGGTATAGCACTCCTGCGGGTCAGCATATATTACTTCGGAATTGACGATCCCGTCTTCGCTGCCGGCGATGGTCCCCAACTCTGCCTCAACTGAAACGCCTTTACTGTGCGCCAGTTCGACCAGGTGGCGGGTGATAGCCAGGTTTTCGTTAAACGGCAGGTGCGAACCATCAAACATAATGGAGCTGAATCCTGCTTCGATAGCCGCCTCGCAGGCTTCCCGAGTGGTCCCATGATCCAGGTGCAGCGCTACCGGAGTATCAATATGTAAATAATCCATCGCGTTAACCACGATGTCATGGATACATTTTAATCCCAGCATATGTTTAACCGTACCGCCGGAAACGCCCAAAATAACGGGAGAGCGTAGCTGTTGCCCGGTGCTTAATACAGCACCGACCCATTCCAGATTATTGATATTGAATTGCCCTACGGCATAACCGTCCCGTAGGGCATGCTGAAGCATGTCCTTCATCGAAACTAACATAATCACCTCTGAAGTTTAATTAACAGCAATTATTCGCCAAAATATTGCTTTAAGTTTCTTTCGTAACTATTTAACGAGTTATGAACTACCGCAAGATCCGGCATGGATTCACGTACACCTTTCTTCTCAATAGAGATAGCCGCAGTCAGACTGGCAAATAAAATAATATTATCGATATGCCACGAATAATGGACGCCGTAGGTAAATGCACCGTGAAATACATCCCCTGCGCCAGTGGTATCCACGGCATTACACAGCCAGGTGGGGACAATTTGCAGCATCCCGTTCTTTAAGAACGCACATCCTTTTTCTCCGAGGGTAATAAATGCTTCGCCACGGCAAATTTTATTTAACTCGATAAGCGCTGTTTTAATTTCAACCTCGGTGCTGAGGGCGCGATATCCCATATAGTCTCGGGCAAAGTGTTCACTGACGACAAAATAATCGGTCCAGGCCGCTAATTTAATATTGCTGGCGCGTAATGAACCACCGTCCATAACCACTTTGGCCGCGGGCAGTTTTTTGATTAAATACTCGCTAATTTCTGCTTCATGACCATCAACTAATAGCGTTACCGGTTCTTCTGATGCAATAAGCCGTTCAGCCAAATCATCGAGCTTGAGCTTCTGGTCATAAGTTAGTGAAGGTGGCGTCTGCATTTTACGGGTAATAATCGTCCGCGAGCCCGTCAAGCGATTGACCAGTACTGATGCCAGCGGGGTGATCATTTCATCGGAGAAGACCACATGGCTGGTATCGACGCCCGCTTCGGCAAACTCATCGATAATGCGCTGACCGTAAAGATCTTTATTCAAATGACCGATGTAATAAACATCTTCACCCCATAGTCCCAGCAGCCACGCCGCATTTGCAGCCGGGCCGCCACCGCTCTCGATAAAGTCATGGCAGAAATTTTTGGTATTCTCCTGCGGCCACTCGTTAAGAAAAAAGAACTGATCAAAACATGAAAATCCAATGGACAAGATAGCCATAACAACTCCTGATTATTTTGTCAGCTGCGGGAAGAAATCCCTTCCCGCAGGGAAAAATGAAACCACTTATTCATTTTTCTTATCCGCAGTGAGCTCCTCATAGCTGAGCGTGTCACCGACTACACGAACTGAACGGAAGCAGAATGGCACCAGCAGCGCAACAATAAGCGCCAGGCAAATCAGATAGATAGTTATCTGACCAAACTGGGTGAAAGCATTCCCGATGATGATGCCCCAAACGGCGAAATCGAAGTCGGCAAATGTGCTGTTTTCAAAGCCCAGGTTGCCCAGCGCCGGGAGTAGCATTGCCGGGAGGAAAGCGAGGAATATTCCGCCGATGAACGAGGCAATCACGCAGCCGCGCTTGCCGCCAAGTTTGTCGGCAAAGACACCGGAAGTCCCGCCGCAGAAGAAGTGCGGTACCATGCCAGGAATAATCAGCGCCATACCAAATGCGCCCAGGAACAGCATACCGACCAGACCGCCAATGAACGAGCTGATGAAGCCCACGACCACGGCGGTTGGACTAAAGGTGAAGAACACCGCGCAATCAACGGCCGGGATAGAGTTCGGTATCAGCTTCTGACTGATCCCCTGGAAGGCCGGGACCAGATCGCCGAGGATCAGCCGCACGCCGTTGTAGACGATGGCGACGCCGACGGCAAATTGCAGACCGGTCAGGATGGAGAAGATCAGCATGTTCTGATCCGTTATCGTACGCAGGTACTCTGTGCCTGCGACGGCGCTACACACAAAGTAGATGATGAACATCACGATGCCTGTGGTGACCGTAGTATCGCGCAGAAAGCCCCATTTCTCTGATATTTCGGTATCGGCGAAAGAATTGGCCGGGTTGCCGGTTTTGGTCGCAATCCAGGCTGAGATGTAATAGCCGAGTGAACCGAAGTGCCCCATCGCAATGCCGCCGTCTTCGGTGACCTGCTTGGTATAGCGTTGACCAATGGCTGGAGAAATGGCTGACCATGAGCCCAGCAGGAATCCCCCGATCAGAACCAGCATCCAGCCGCGGAATTCTGCCGCTTGTAGCACCGCCGAGAACAGACAGGCCAGGAAGAAAGAGTGGTGGCCGGTCAGAAAGATATATTTGTACTTGGTGAAACGGGCAATCACCAGGTTGAAAATAAACCCGAGCAGCAAAATACTCATGGTTTCCACACCCAGCACTTTCTGCGCGACGGAAACAATGGCCTCGTTGTTAGGGATAACGCCGCGAATATTAAAACCGGCTTCGATAATGCCGCCAAGCGGGTTCAGGTTGGCAACGATAACCCCTGCACCCGCGCTTAACATCAAATAGCCTAAAATAGGCTTCAAGGTACCGGTGAGTAATTTATTTCCGGGGGATCGCAGCGCCACTAAACCGACAAATGCGATAATCCCCATCAGAAATGCGGGTTGACTAAATATTTCCGATAAGAAACTAAGAATAGCCTGCATGATCGTTCCCTCAATAATGATTAAGAGTGAGTCGCAGCAACTTTGGTGAGTGCTTCAGTAATATCTTCAGCGATTTTCGCTTTATGCACATAGCTGCGAATAATGGCAACGTTACAGTGCGCAGGAAATTGGTTTGCCAGTTCTTTTATCGTGACATAAAGATCGGCTTTTTCACCTACGGCATTGGCAAAGTCAACGGAGGCGACGTCAGCTTTGATACCTAATTCATCACATATTTTTTTGACATTATTAGCAGCCATTAATGAACTGCCAATACCGTTACCACAAACTGTTCTGATAACTAACATAATGACTACTCCATTTGCTTTTGGATGAAATGTAATACTGAATTGATGTCATTCTCCTGTTGGAGAAAACTGGCAATATCTGACTCAATCAGTGAGGCTATAAGTTGGATCATTTTTATATGACTATCGGCATCCGCCCCAGCGATGGCGATGATGACGTTAACCGGATCAAACTCCTCATGACCAAAGGCGATTGGTTGTTGGGTGGTAACTAATGAAAACCCTGTTCGTAATGCGCCTTTTTCTGGTCGTGCATGCGGCATCGCCAGGCCGTAGTCGATAACAATGGCTGGACCAAAATCGCGATAGACTTCGAGCATTTCGCCGATATATTCCACCCGACAAATATTTTTCCGGACAAGCAGCGATCCAGCGAATTCGATAGCCTGCTCGGCGGTTGAAATATTCTGCTTAAGCGCAATCAATGTAGGGTCAAAAATAATTTCCATCATCCGATCCTTAATGCGTTCATATTCCTGAACTAGATCATGGACAAATATATCAACAAAAATGATGGTTCAGATCACATATGGATTTTTAAATATTGAAGTTGATCACACTGGAGTAATGTTTGAATTATTTTTTATGTAAAAAATAGATTTATTATTTTGTTTAATATCAGTTAGTTACAATTATTCTCTTTGTGCGGAAGAAAAAGACAGGACGAATGATTGGTCGAACATCTGAATTTTAAATGAAGAAGTGAGGTGTTTATCACAAATATAGGGGTGTTTTTTTTACAAAGTTTGAACGGAGTATCAAAAAACGTGCAGAGGGACGATTTTAATCATTTGCGATATCAATGTTTGTATTGCGATGAGTTGAAAAGGCGAAATCGGGGCACAAAAAAGGCCCGCATCTGCGAGCCTTTTTCTGAAACGTCTGCCGATTACAGGCTGGAAACGTTCTCGGTCAGGTATTTAGCAACGCCTTCCGGAGAAGCGGCCATACCTTCTTTTCCTTTTTCCCACTGTGCCGGGCAAACTTCGCCGTGCTCTTCGTGGAACTGCAGCGCGTCAACCATGCGCAGCATTTCGTCGATGTTACGGCCCAGCGGCAGGTCGTTAACCACCTGGTGGCGAACAACGCCGTTAGCGTCAATCAGGAAAGAGCCGCGCAGGGCAACGCCTTCGTCCGGATGCTCGATACCGTACGCTTTCTGGATTTCGCGTTTGATGTCAGCAACCATCGCGTATTTAACCGGACCGATACCACCCTGGTCTACCGGGGTGTTACGCCATGCGTTGTGCACGAACTCGGAGTCGAAAGAAACGCCAACCACTTCTACGCCGCGTTTCTGGAATTCTTCATAACGCTTATCAAAAGCGATCAGTTCAGACGGGCAAACGAAGGTGAAGTCCATCGGCCAGAAGAACAGGACGGTAGCTTTACCGCTGGTGTGCTGTTTGAAATTGAATTTCTCAACGATTTCGCCGTTACCTAATACTGCTGCCGCGGTAAAATCCGGAGCCTGACGAGTAACCAGAACCATATGATTCTCCTGTTAATACTAAGGTTAATTGGAACGCAACGCGGGCAAGTATAGGGAGAGGGGCGAATGAACTCAATGGTAAGCTGACAATCGATGAGATAGGTTTTGTCTATCAATCATTATTTAAAAGCGCTTTTCAGAATAGTCTTTTCCAGAAAAAGCGCAATCATTTATAGCTCGCGTTTTTTGGCCTGGGCCATCATCTGCGGATAGAAGCGCCAGAACTGCTGCTCAAGCTGATCATAATGCGTATCCAAATCTTGCCAGGAGTCGCGCAGAGCATCAAGACGCGGGCGACGGCTGGCCATACCGTTGAGTACGTTCTGGATAAAATCCATATCCTTATATCGCTCAAGCCAGCGCTCCGACCAGAGATACTCGTTGAGATTAACAAAGCGCGGCGGAGAATCGGGCAGGATCTGCGCTACCTGAGTATGCGCATAGCGAACGAACTCGGTCAGCGGCATCTCAGGAGAAATGCGTTCCCAGTGGTGCGACAGGAAGTGATCCCACATTACGTCGAGAGTAATCGGCGCGACGCGGCGGGTCTGCGGGCGGAACCACTCGCGGGCTTCTTTCACTTCTGCCAGGTTGTCGGTCATCACATCGATACGCCGATGCATAAAAATGCCGTCAACGATATCGGCGGGGTAATCCTGTTGCGGATTGCCGCGAACAAAGTCGGCAAGCAGGTTGCCGGGTAGCGAACTGTCGGCGAGATGGGCTAAGTGCAGGTGTGCAAGAAAATTCATCGTTTAATCTTTGTCCTGAGGTGGTAACGGTTGCAGGGAGAACGCCCCGGCACTAGACTACCCGCCTCTTTATTAAGTCTGAGTTACCGTCATGCGCGTTGCCGATTTTTCCTTTGAATTACCCGAATCCCTGATTGCCCACTATCCCATGCCTGAGCGCAGTAGCTGCCGCTTGCTGTCATTAGACGGGCCGACGGGCGCGCTGACGCACGGTACTTTCACCGATTTACTCGATAAGCTCAACCCTGGAGATCTGCTGGTCTTTAACAATACCCGCGTGATCCCGGCCCGTCTGTTTGGCCGTAAAGCCAGCGGCGGCAAGATTGAAGTGCTGGTCGAGCGTATGCTCGATGATAAACGTATTCTGGCACATATTCGCGCATCTAAAGCGCCGAAACCCGGTGCCGAGCTGCTGCTCGGTGATGATGAAAGCATTAACGCCACCATGCTGGCGCGTCACGGCGCGCTGTTCGAAGTTGAATTCAATGACGCGCGCCCGGTGCTGGATATCCTCAACGCCATCGGCCATATGCCGCTGCCGCCATATATTGACCGCCCGGATGAAGAGGCAGACCGCGAGCTGTATCAAACGGTCTATAGCACTAAGCCTGGCGCCGTTGCCGCGCCGACCGCGGGTCTGCACTTTGACGACCCACTGCTGGCGGCACTGCGCGAAAAAGGTATCGAAACGGCGTTCGTTACGCTACATGTGGGAGCCGGGACGTTCCAGCCAGTGCGAGTAGATTCAATCGAAGACCACATTATGCATTCCGAATATGCGGAAGTACCGCAGGATGTGGTCGACGCGGTGCTAGCGGCAAAAGCGCGCGGCAACCGGGTGATTGCCGTTGGAACGACGTCGGTTCGTTCGCTGGAAAGCGCGGCCCAGGCGGCAAAAAACGACCTGATTGAGCCTTTCTTCGACGATACGCAGATTTTTATCTATCCTGGTTATCAGTACAAAGTGATAGATGCGTTAGTGACCAACTTCCATCTGCCTGAATCGACACTGATTATGCTGGTTTCTGCCTTTGCTGGTTATCAGCACACCATGAACGCCTATAAGGCTGCGGTAGAACAAAATTATCGCTTTTTTAGCTACGGGGACGCGATGTTTATCACGTACAATCCGCAGGCTATTTTTGAGCGTGTTGGGGAATAAGTCCGCGACACGAGTGTTTAACGTCAGACTGTTTTTCTGACGCAGGAGTAATAATGAAATTTGAGTTAGATACCACCGATGGTCGCGCTCGTCGCGGCCGTCTTGTGTTTGAGCGCGGCGTTGTTGAAACGCCAGCATTTATGCCCGTTGGCACTTACGGCACCGTAAAAGGGATGACGCCGGAGGAAGTGGAAGCGACCGGCGCGCAAATCATCCTCGGCAATACCTTCCACCTGTGGCTGCGCCCAGGCCAGGAGATTATGAAGCTGCACGGCGACCTGCACGACTTCATGCAGTGGAAAGGGCCGATTCTCACCGATTCCGGCGGTTTCCAGGTATTCAGCCTGGGCGATATTCGTAAGATCACCGAGCAGGGCGTGCACTTCCGCAACCCGATCAACGGCGATCCCATTTTCCTCGATCCAGAAAAATCGATGGAGATTCAATACGATCTCGGTTCCGACATTGTGATGATCTTCGACGAATGTACGCCTTACCCGGCGGACTGGGATTACGCTAAGCGCTCGATGGAAATGTCTCTGCGCTGGGCGAAGCGCAGCCGCGATCGTTTCGACGGTCTGGGCAACAAAAACGCGCTATTTGGCATCATTCAGGGAAGCGTTTACGAAGATTTACGTGATATCTCTGTTAAAGGTCTGGTAGATATTGGCTTTGATGGCTACGCTGTCGGCGGTTTGGCTGTTGGCGAGCCGAAGGAAGATATGCACCGTATTCTGGAGCACGTCTGTCCGCAGATCCCGGCTGATAAGCCGCGATACCTGATGGGCGTCGGTAAGCCGGAAGATCTGGTTGAAGGGGTGCGCCGCGGGATCGACATGTTCGACTGCGTCATGCCGACGCGCAACGCGCGCAACGGCCACCTGTTCGTTACCGATGGCGTGGTGAAAATCCGCAACGCGAAGTACAAGAGCGACACTGCGACGCTGGATGCGGAGTGTGATTGCTACACTTGTCGCAATTATTCACGCGCTTACTTGCATCATCTCGACCGTTGCAACGAAATATTGGGTGCGCGCCTCAATACCATTCATAACCTGCGTTATTATCAGCGTTTAATGGCTGGTTTACGCAAGGCTATCGAAGAGGGTAAATTAGAGAGCTTCGTGACCGATTTTTACCAACGTCAAGGTCGAACCGTTCCACCTTTGAACGTTGACTAATTTTAATAATGAGGGAATTTCAATGAGCTTTTTTATTTCTGATGCGGTAGCAGCAACCGGTGGCGCAGCGCAGGGCAGCCCGATGTCTCTGATTCTGATGCTGGTGGTGTTTGGTCTGATTTTTTACTTCATGATCCTGCGTCCACAGCAGAAACGTAGTAAAGAACACAAAAACCTGATGAGCTCCATCGCCAAAGGTGATGAAGTGCTGACGAACGGTGGTCTGGTCGGGCGTGTCACTAAAGTCGCTGAAAGCGGATACATTGCTATCGCGCTGAACGATACCACTGAAGTGGTTATCAAACGTGACTTCGTAGCTGCCGTTCTGCCGAAAGGCACTATGAAGGCGCTGTAATTACCCATTTTCCCTAAGGGAACTGCCGTGTTAAACCGTTATCCTTTGTGGAAGTACGTCATGCTGGTCGTCGTTATTGTCGTCGGCTTAGTGTATGCGCTTCCCAACCTGTATGGTGAGGATCCGGCTGTTCAAATCACTGGCGCGCGCGGAGTCGCCGCCAGTGAGCAAACGCTGATCCAGGTCCAGAAAACACTACAAGAAGAAAAAATTACCGCGAAGTCTGTGGCACTGGAAGAGGGCGCAATTCTTGCGCGCTTCGACACCACCGATATCCAGCTGCGCGCGCGCGAAGTGCTGATGGGCGTGCTGGGTGACAAATACGTCGTGGCGCTTAACCTTGCTCCGGCAACCCCGCGCTGGCTGGCTGCCATGTATGCCGAACCGATGAAGCTGGGCCTCGACCTGCGCGGCGGCGTGCACTTCCTGATGGAAGTCGACATGGACACCGCGTTGGGCAAACTGCAGGAACAGAATATTGACAGCCTGCGCGGTGAGCTGCGTGATAAAGGCATTCCTTACGCGACCGTGCGCAAGGAAGACAACTATGGTCTGAGCATCGCTTTCCGCGACAGCGCGGCGCGTGACCAGGCTATCTCATATCTTAGCCCTCGTCATCGCGATCTGGTTATCTCTACTCAGGGCAGCACTGGCCTGAAAGCGGTGATGACTGACGACCGTCTGAAAGAAGCCCGCGAATATGCCGTTCAGCAGAACATCAATATCCTGCGTAACCGTGTAAACCAGCTGGGCGTTGCCGAACCTCTGGTTCAGCGTCAGGGTTCCGACCGTATTGTGGTTGAGCTGCCTGGTATCCAGGATACCGCGCGTGCGAAAGAGATTCTGGGCGCGACCGCGACGCTGGAGTTCCGTTTGGTTAACACCAACGTTGATAGCTCTGCTGCTGCCTCTGGCCGCGTACCGGGCGACTCTGAAGTGAAAAACACCCGTGAAGGCCAGCCGGTTGTGCTGTACAAACGTGTGATCCTCACCGGTGATCACATCACCGACTCGACGTCGAGCATGGATGAGTACAACCAGGCGCAGGTGAACATCTCGCTGGATAGCGCAGGTGGTAACATCATGTCTAACTTCACTAAGGACAATATCGGTAAACCGATGGCGACCTTGTTCGTGGAGTATAAAGACAGCGGTAAGAAAGATGCCAACGGTCGCGCGATTCTGGCGAAAGAGGAAGAGGTGATTAACATCGCCAACATCCAGTCTCGTCTGGGTAACAGCTTCCGTATCACCGGTATCAGCAACCCGACCGAAGCGCGTCAGCTCTCTTTGCTGCTGCGTGCCGGTGCGTTGATTGCGCCGATTCAGATTGTTGAAGAACGCACCATTGGTCCAACTCTGGGTATGCAGAACATCAAGCAGGGCCTGGAAGCGTGTCTGGCCGGTCTGGTGGTCTCTATCCTGTTCATGATCTTCTTCTACAAGAAGTTCGGCCTGATTGCGACCTCAGCGCTGATTGCTAACCTGGTGCTGATTGTCGGCATTATGTCCCTGATTCCGGGGGCGACGCTGACCATGCCGGGTATTGCGGGGATCGTCTTAACCCTTGCGGTGGCGGTCGATGCGAACGTTCTTATTAACGAACGTATTAAAGAAGAACTGAGTAACGGGCGCTCTATACAGCAGGCGATCCACGAAGGCTATGCTGGTGCTTTCAGTTCCATCTTTGATGCCAACATTACGACGCTAATCAAAGTTCTTATCCTGTACGCGGTCGGTACCGGTGCCATTAAAGGGTTTGCGATCACCACCGGTATCGGTGTTGCAACCTCAATGTTTACCGCTATCGTCGGCACCCGTGCCATCGTGAACCTGCTGTACGGCGGCAAGCGCGTTAAAAAGCTGTCTATCTGAGGAGTGCGTTGTGGCACAGGAATATACTGTTGAACAATTGAACCATGGCCGTAAAGTCTGGGACTTTATGCGCTGGGACTACTGGGCCTTTGGCATTTCAGGTTTTTTGCTGATTTTGTCCATCGCCATTATTGGCGTGCGCGGGTTTAACTGGGGTCTGGATTTCACCGGCGGTACGGTGATTGAGATTACCCTGGAAAAACCCGTCGATATGGATGAGGTGCGTGTGTCGCTGCAAAAAGCGGGCTTTGAAGAGCCGCAGCTGCAGAACTTCGGCAGCAGCCGCGACATCATGGTCCGTATGCCGCCGGTGCATGACGCCAACGGCAGTCAGGAACTGGGTAGCAAGGTCGTTAACGTGATTAACGAATCAACCAGCCAGAGCGCGACGGTCAAACGAATTGAATTCGTCGGGCCAAGCGTCGGGGCCGACCTTGCTCAGACCGGTGCGCTGGCGCTGATAGCGGCGCTGGTGTGTATCCTGATCTACGTCGGTATCCGTTTTGAATGGCGTCTGGCGGCCGGGGTTGTTATCTCATTGGCGCACGACGTGGTGATCACTATGGGCGTGCTGTCGCTGCTGCATATCGAGATTGACCTGACCATCGTGGCATCGTTGATGTCGGTCATCGGTTACTCGCTAAACGATAGCATCGTGGTATCTGACCGTATTCGTGAAAACTTCCGTAAGATTCGCCGCGGTACGCCGTACGAAATCTTCAACGTGTCGTTGACGCAGACGTTGCACCGTACCTTGATCACATCCGGGACCACCTTAATGGTTATCCTGATGCTGTATCTCTTCGGTGGCCCGATTCTGGAAGGCTTCTCGCTGACCATGTTGATTGGTGTCTCCATCGGTACGGCTTCTTCTATCTACGTGGCGTCCGCACTGGCGCTGAAGCTGGGCATGAAGCGCGAGCACATGCTGCAGCAGAAAGTCGAGAAAGAAGGGGCGGATCAGCCGTCAATTCTGCCGTAAGGTAATTGCACGTTGATAAACGAATCCCGGTCGCAAGGCCGGGATTTTTTTATTACAGTTGTCCGGATTTTGGTTACTCTCCAGTATCAGCGTGAAATGACATGGAGAATTGCCAATGGCTGTCGTAACTCTTTCCCCCGTTGCTCAACCTACCCTCTGGCACGATGTGCCTTCTGTTACTCTTAACGATGAGACTTTGCGTCAACGCAGGGCTAAAGTGCTGGCGAATATGCGTCAGCAGGCGTTAGACACGCTTATCGTGTACGCCGATAAAGAGCATGGCGGCAATTTCGAGTATCTCACCGGGTTTATTCCCCGCTTCGAAGAGGCGCTGCTGGTGCTGCATCAGGACGGTGAGGCGGTGCTGGTGTTGGGTAATGAGAACCTCAAGCTAGCAGGATATGCCCGGCTGGATAATCGGGTCATCCACGCCCCGTGGTTTTCATTGCCCAATCAGCCGATGGAAACCACGAAAACGCTGACGCAGTTGCTGCAGGATGCGGGAGTGATAGCGGAAAAGAGGATAGGACTGGCCGGTTGGAAATTATTCACGGGTGTAGCTGACGACCGTTCGCAGATGTTCGATCTGCCTGCTTTTATCGTTGATGCCATTCGCCAGGCCACCGGGCCGCAGGCGAAATTAACCAACGCCACCGGCATTTTTATCAACCCGGAAAGCGGGGCGAGAATCACCAATAATGCCAATGAGCTGGCGCACTATGAGTATGGCGCCAACCTGGCCTCCACGGCTATTATGACTGCCCTTAATGCCATTGCTCCGGGTAAAACGGAAAAGCAAATTGGCGCGCTGCTGGCGGCGGAAGGCCAACCCAATAACGTGGTGATGATTGCTGCGACCGGCGATCGCTTTGCTCACGCGAATCTTTATCCCGGTGACAAGGTTATTCAGCATGGGGATAAATTCTCGCTGACCACCAGCTTCAAAGGCGGGCTAAGCAGCCGTGCTGCCTATGTGGTGGCGGATGAGAGCGAACTTGCGCCCGAAGTAGCGGATTATCTCGAGGTGGTGGCGAAGCCCTATTTTAATGCGGTGGTGACCTGGCTGGAAAATCTGCGTATCGGCATGCGTGGTGGTGATATGTATGCGCTAATCGAGAAAGTGTTGCCGAAGGCGGAGTATCACTGGCATTTGAACCCAGGACACCTGGTCGCTGATGAAGAGTGGCTGTGCTCGCCTATCGGACCCAATTCAACGGCATGCTTACAGAGTGGAATGATACTGCAAATTGACATCATTCCTTCCCGGGCGGGCTATGGTGGCGCAAGCATTGAAGATACCGTGGCGCTTGCTGATGGCGCGCTGTGTCAGGCGCTGGCGCAGAACTACCCCGAGCTTTGGCAACGTGTGGTCGCCCGCCGGAAGTATATTCGCGAGCAATTGGGTATCTTGCTTCCTGAAGAAGTGCTGCCATTTTCCAACACTGTGGGATACCTGCGTCCGTGGCTGTTAAGCCCCGAGCGTGCGCTGATTTGCACACCCTACTGACATAATGCTGTCAGTAGCCCTGTCATACACTCCTCCTGAACCCAAACAATGGACAGGAGGATGTATGAATAACGTGATTAACTGGTTTGAGATTCCGGTTGCGGATATGGATCGTGCCGTGGCGTTTTACGAGCCAGTGATGCAGGTGACGCTGAAGCGGGAGAATATGGACTGTGCTGAAATGGCGGTATTTCCTTATCAGGATCCTGCTCCCGGCGGCGCGCTGGCAAAGTTCGACGGAGTTAAGCCTTCCGATCAGGGATGCATTATCTATCTGCATACTGACAATCTGGCGGCTACGCTCGATCGTGTAAATTCGGCGGGCGGAAGCTGTGTTTTTGGCCCGCTTGAGCTGGCGGATGATATTGGCACTATTGCCCTGTTTATTGATAGCGAGGGTAATCGGATTGGCCTTCACCAACCAGCGTAAATGAGATAACAGAAATGAGCCGACGCGCCGACCGCCTTTTTCAAATCGTCCAGATCCTGCGCGGTAGAAGGTTAACCACAGCCGGGCTACTGGCCGAGCGGCTTGGTGTGTCGGAGCGCACGATTTACCGTGATATTCGCGATCTGTCGCTCTCTGGCGTGCCGGTGGAAGGGGAGGCAGGAAGCGGCTACCGACTACTGGCGGGCTACGATTTACCTCCGCTGATGCTAACGACCCAGGAGTCCGAAGCGCTGGTGGCGGCGATTCGGATGCTGCAGACCTGGGGCGGCGCGTCGTTGTCTCAAGCGCTGGAGTCGGCGC
This sequence comes from Klebsiella sp. MISC125, assembly GCF_051131775.1. NCBI lineage: Bacteria > Pseudomonadati > Pseudomonadota > Gammaproteobacteria > Enterobacterales > Enterobacteriaceae > Klebsiella > Klebsiella sp. MISC125. Next base: position 4,780,821 of record NZ_CP180448.1, on the reverse strand, counting down.
AGGAAAAAGTGCTGGCGATTTTGCCCGCGGAGAGTCGGCGCAAGGCGGAACAGTCGCGCTTGTTTGCTCCGGACTTTGGCGCTCAGGGCTACACTAAAGACCAGTTTGATTTAGTTCATCGGGCGGTTTCTGGTCAGCAGGCGCTGGCGCTGCACTATCGTGATGAGGCCGGAAACGTGTCGCAGCGCGAAGTGCTGCCGCTGGGGCTTTTTTTCTGGGGAGAACGTTGGCTGCTGGTAACCTGGTGCGAGCTGCGTGAGGATTATCGCTGTTTTCGCCTTGATCGGTGCCTGGATATTGTCATGACCGGGCGTCATTTCAGCGAACGAGCCGATCGTTCATTGAGCGATTTTATGCGTAAGGTGAGATGCGAAGAGCGCTAATGATGAGGTATCCCCGGCGCGGACGCCGGGGAAAACAGAGCAGATTAGAAGTTGTAACCGACTACGAGGTAACCACCCCAGCCGGTAGAACGGACGTTAAAGTCGCCGTTGCCGAAGTTCAGCTTAGCGTCGTCCGCCCATTGGCCACCGTTATGCCAGTAACGCGCCACGACAGAGTAGTGCCAGTGATCGTAGTTCAGGGCCAGGATATGGCTGGAAGCGATGGAGTTGCTGGTGCGCGCATGCTTGCCGTTCATATCATAGAAGTTGTCATCGCCCAGATCGGAACCCCAGTCAAAGTTGGTGAAGCCGATATAGCTCAGTGAACCGCCCCACAGATCGGTCAGCGGCACAAAGTATTTCACTTTGAAGCGGTAGCCGTCCCACTCATTTTCGTTGGACGCTGCGTAGTTCTGCCACTGGTATTTCGCATAGACGTTCAGGGACAGACTCATCGGCAGGCCGGTATCGATATCGGTACCCAGACCCATGTACCAGGTGCTCTGACGACCGGACTTGTTGCGGCCCATATCGTAGATGTAGTTGTTCGCGAAATACCACTCTTTGAACGGACCGAAGCTGAGGTCAGTACCAGTCAGTTTGTCGATAGAGAAGCGTGGCTCAATTTCCATAAACAGCGGCGAACCGTGGTTCCAGATACCTTTTGCGTCGGTGTTACCACCGAAGAAGACCGGCGCATCCATATAGCCATAGAAATCAAACCAGTCTTTCTTGGCGAACGCTTCATATTCCAGATAGGTATCGTTACGGATCTGCGGCCCAAAACGGGTGTGATAGCTACCCACCACGTTTACACTCTGGTGCCACCAATCAGACAGATACTGCGGTTTGTCGTTTTCTGCCGCGCTGACAGAGAAAGATGCGGAGAGCGCAAGAGCGGCGCCCGCTGCCAGTAATGTTTTTTTCATAATGATGCCACTGTTTAAATTAAGCCTGAAGGCGTTAAAAGAATCGCCGAAGCGTTTCTAAATATTTCGTATTTCTGTGGCGTCTATTATAGGAATCATTGCTCACAAAAATATGTGTTGTTTCACATAACGAACATATACGTAATCGATTGCGTTCACGATTTTATGCATTTCTTGACAAAATGCCACTGAAATTCATAAATGCTGTCAATTTTTAGTGAACCGATCGGGAAATCTGTAAATGGATTTTCAGTGCAGGGAAGCGCCGGATGTTTGTGATATCCGGCGGAAGGTGTTACTGCATATTTGCGGGCTGAATATCGTGGATACGGACAAAACCGACTTGTTCCGGCGTGACGCCATTCAGGCGCAGTGGAATATCGACATCGCTGGGTGCCAGCGTGCTTTCCGGGGCGCTAATCAGCTGATCCTGCACGTTCACTTCCTGATAATTCTCAGTCGTACCGCTGATTTGTCCTGAAGCCACTGTTGCGCTAAATGCCGGCAGCGGATCGTTGGATTCGCCCTGAATGCGCAGCGTCAACCTGGTTCCGTCACCATCTGGCGTGATATTGAGCAGCGACATGCGCAGAGTACCGATCTGGCTGTTCAATCGCGCTGGCGTTTTTGCGTCCGGCAGCAGATAAACACCGCGGGTCGATTTTGCATTCAGGACGTTTTGCTGAGTAATTTTTACCGTTTGCTGATTGAGCTGGGTCATCTCTTTGCTCAACGTACTCACGCTCTGGTTCATCTGGCGGACTTCGCTTTGCTGTGCACAGGCGCTGAGGGTGAAAAGGCTACCCATAATGGCCAGTTTTAAATAACGTCTTGTCATGGTTGGGATTCCGTTAACAGAGGATGCTTAATGGTAGACTGTTCGAGTAAGCGCACTATAGATCCTTTATCTCAAAAGCTCTTCCTTTGTTGTCGCGTCACTTCGCGGTAAACTACCTGTTAGTTTAATTACATGTCAGGACGCGCTATGCATTGCCCTTTCTGTTTCGCCGTAGATACCAAAGTTATCGACTCTCGTCTGGTGGGCGAGGGCTCTTCTGTGCGCCGCCGTCGCCAGTGTCTGGTCTGTAATGAACGTTTTACGACGTTTGAAGTGGCGGAGCTGGTGATGCCGCGGGTCGTAAAAAGCAACGATGTGCGTGAACCCTTCAATGAAGAAAAACTGCGTAGCGGAATGTTGAAAGCCCTGGAGAAACGTCCAGTCAGCTCTGACGACGTGGAAATGGCTGTTAACCACATTAAAACGCATCTGCGTGGGACCGGCGAGCGCGAAGTACCGAGCAAAATGATTGGCAACCTGGTGATGGAGCAGCTGAAAAAGCTCGATAAAGTGGCCTATATCCGCTTTGCTTCCGTCTATCGCAGCTTTGAAGATATCAAAGAGTTTGGCGAAGAGATCGCCCGCCTACAGGACTAAGCTATGCTGGACGAAATGTACATGGCGCGGGCGCTCAAGCTGGCCGCGCGCGGACGCTTTACCACTCATCCCAACCCGAATGTCGGCTGCGTTATCGTCAAAGATGGCGAGATCGTCGGTGAAGGTTTTCACTACCGTGCTGGCGAACCTCACGCTGAAGTCCACGCGCTGCGTATGGCCGGTGAAAAAGCCAAAGGCGCGACGGCTTACGTCACGCTGGAACCCTGCAGCCATCATGGGCGTACGCCGCCGTGCTGCGAAGCGCTGATTGCCGCGGGCGTTTCTCGTGTGGTTGCTGCGATGCAGGACCCGAATCCGCAGGTGGCGGGGCGCGGTCTGTACCGTCTGCAGCAGGAAGGCATCGACGTCAGTCACGGGCTGATGATGAACGAAGCTGAAGCGCTGAATAAAGGTTTTCTCAAGCGGATGCGTACCGGATTTCCTTATATCCAGCTTAAAATGGGCGCATCGCTGGATGGCCGTACGGCGATGGCTAGCGGTGAAAGCCAGTGGATCACCTCGCCTCAGGCGCGTCGCGACGTGCAGCGTCTGCGTGCGCAAAGCCACGCCATCCTTACCAGCAGCGCAACCGTGCTGGCGGATGACCCGGCGCTGACCGTTCGCTGGGACGAGCTCAACGCCGAAACCCAGGCCTTGTACCCACAGGAAAATCTGCGCCAGCCTTTACGGGTTGTTATCGATAGCCAGAATCGTGTGACCCCACAGCATCGCATTGTGCAGCAGGCGGGCGAGACGCTGTTTGCTCGCACTCACGAAGATGCTCGTCAGTGGCCGGAAAACGTGCGCAATCTGCTGGTTCCTGAGCATAACGACCATCTCGATCTGGTGGTGCTGATGATGCAACTGGGTAAACAGCAAATTAATAGTATTTGGGTTGAAGCGGGGCCAACGCTTGCCGGTGCGCTGTTGCAGGCCGGGCTGGTGGACGAGCTTATCGTCTACATTGCGCCTAAACTGTTAGGCACCGACGCACGCGGATTATGCGCGCTACCGGGGCTTGAGAAACTTAACCAGGCACCCCATTTCAAATTCAACGAGATACGTCATGTAGGCCCGGATATTTGCCTGCATTTAGTGAACGCTTGATTTCCCCGGACAAAAGGGAAAGCAGTGCGCCGATTAATATGATAGAATCCGCCCCCCTTGCGGGGCCAAGTGAACCCGAAGGAAGAGTATGAACATTATTGAAGCTAACGTTGCTACCCCGGACGCCCGCGTCGCCATCACCATTGCGCGTTTCAACAACTTTATCAATGACAGCCTGCTGGAAGGTGCGATTGACGCCCTGAAACGCATTGGCCAGGTCAAAGATGAAAACATTACCGTTGTTTGGGTTCCAGGTGCGTATGAGCTGCCGCTGGCGACTGACGCACTGGCGAAAACCGGTAAATATGATGCGGTGATCGCGCTGGGTACCGTTATCCGTGGCGGCACTGCGCACTTTGAATATGTGGCTGGCGGAGCAAGCAATGGCCTGGCGCATGTCGCTCAGGACAGCGGGATCCCGGTAGCCTTCGGTGTTCTGACCACTGAAAGTATTGAACAAGCCATCGAGCGTGCTGGCACCAAAGCCGGTAACAAAGGCGCTGAAGCAGCGCTGACTGCGCTGGAAATGATTAACGTATTGAAAGCCATCAAGGCCTGATTTTTGTAAGGGGAATTCCGTGAAACCTGCTGCTCGTCGCCGCGCCCGTGAGTGTGCTGTCCAGGCGCTTTACTCCTGGCAGTTGTCCAAAAACGACATCGCTGATGTCGAATACCAGTTCCTGGCGGAACAGGATGTGAAAGATGTTGACGTTCTGTATTTCCGTGAACTGCTGACCGGAGTGGCGACTAACAGCGCGTACCTCGACGGCCTGATGAAGCCGTACCTGTCCCGTCTGCTGGAAGAGCTGGGTCAGGTGGAAAAAGCGGTACTGCGAATTGCGCTGTTTGAGCTGTCAAAGCGTAGCGATGTCCCGTACAAAGTTGCGATTAACGAAGCCATTGAACTGGCGAAAACCTTTGGCGCTGAAGATAGCCACAAGTTTGTCAACGGCGTGCTGGATAAAGCAGCCCCGGTAATTCGTCCCAACAAAAAGTAAACTCCAGGGCCGGATTTGCAGATTTTCTTTCCTGCAAATCTGGCCTTATTCTTTCTTTTGCTGAGGCATAACGTATGGCATGCGGCGAATTTTCCCTGATTGCCCGTTATTTTGATCGTGTTAAAAGCGCTCGTCTTGATGTTGAAACCGGCATTGGCGACGACTGCGCGCTCCTGAATATCCCCGAGAAAAAAACGCTGGCAATCAGCACCGACACCCTGGTGGCGGGAAACCATTTTTTACCTGACATCGACCCTGCCGACCTCGCTTATAAAGCGCTGGCGGTGAATCTGAGCGACCTCGCCGCGATGGGCGCGGAACCAGCATGGTTAACGCTGGCCCTGACCCTGCCGGAAGCAGACGAAGCCTGGCTTGAAGCCTTTAGCGACAGCCTGTTTGTCCAGCTCAACTATTACGATATGCAGTTGATTGGCGGCGATACCACTCGTGGGCCGTTGTCGATGACGCTGGGTATCCACGGCTTTGTGCCGACAGGGCGCGGGCTGAAGCGCTCCGGAGCGAAGCCTGGCGACTGGATTTACGTCACCGGAACGCCGGGTGACAGCGCTGCGGGACTGGCGATTTTGCAGGACAGGCTTCAGGTTGAAGATGCGCCCGATGCTGATTACCTGCTGGCGCGCCACCTGCGTCCGCTGCCGCGCGTTCTGCAGGGGCAGGCGCTGCGCGATCTGGCAACCTCGGCTATCGATCTCTCCGATGGCTTGATTTCCGACCTGGGTCATATTCTTAACGCCAGCAGTTGCGGCGCGCGCGTCGATCTCGATGCGATGCCGTTCTCCGAGGCTTTGCAGCGTCAGGTTGAAACGGAACAGGCGTTGCGTTGGGCACTCTCCGGCGGCGAAGATTATGAGCTGTGCTTTACCGTTCCTGAACTGAACCGTGGGGCGCTGGACGTCGCCCTCGCCAATCTCGGCGCGCGTTTCACCTGCATTGGCCAGATTCTCCCGGAATCGGAAGGCCTGCAATTTATCCGCGAAGGCAAGCCTGTCACGCTCGATTTTAAGGGATATGACCATTTTGGCGCGTAGTAAAGATGTGGCGAAAAGCCGCCTGAATATGCTTAACCCCTGGCACCTGCTGGCGACGGGGTTTGGTAGCGGTCTGAGCCCAGTGGTGCCCGGAACAATGGGGTCGCTGGCGTCGATTCCGTTCTGGTATCTGATGACCTTTCTTCCCTGGCAGCTGTACTCGCTGGTGGTGATGATGAGCATTTGCATCGGCGTCTATATCTGCCATCGTACGGCGAAAGATATGGGTACCCACGATCACGGCAGTATCGTCTGGGACGAGTTTGTCGGGATGTGGATAACCCTGATGGCTTTACCGACGTTGGACTGGCAGTGGGTCGCCGCCGGGTTTGTGATTTTCCGTATTTTTGATATGTGGAAACCATGGCCGATCCGTTGGTTTGATCGCAACATTCATGGCGGGATGGGGATCATGGTAGACGATATCGTCGCCGGGGTGATTTCCGCCGGGGTGTTGTACGTGATTGGTCACCACTGGCCGATTGGTCTTTTCTAAGCACAGTAAACTCCAGGTCAGCAGCTTCCCGGAGGCGGTGCTGCGCACCTGTCCGGGCTACCTAATCCGCAGATCGCGCAGGACCCGTAGCCCGGCTTAGCGTAGCGCGAGCCGGGAATCTTGTGGGAACAGAGCGCTACTTGAACCCGACAATCGGGTGCGGTTTATACGGCGTCTCCAGCTTTTCAATCTGCTCCGGGGTGAGCGTTAAATCGACTGCATGTAGCAGCTCGTCCATTTGCTCCTGCCTTGATGCGCCGATAATTGGCGCGGCCACGCCGGGTTTGCTCAATAGCCAGGCCAGCGCGACCTGGGCGCGATTGGCGTCAAGCTCCTCCGCTACCTCGGCCAGGTTGTTGGCAATCAATTCATCGTTTTCATCCGTTGCGTTGTAGAGCGCCTTACCGACTTCATCCGATACCAGTCGGGCGGTCGTTTCTCCCCAGGGACGAGTCAGGCGACCGCGCGCCAGTGGGCTCCACGGCATCACCGCGACGCCTTCGCGGCTGCACAGCGGCAACATCTCATTTTCTTCTTCGCGGTAAATCAGGTTGTAGTGATCCTGCATGGTCACGAAGCGCGCCCAGTTGTTTTGCTCCTGCAACATCAGAGCCTGAGCGAACTGCCGGGCATGCATCGACGACGCGCCGATATAGCGAGCCTTACCCGCCTTAACCACATCGTTTAGCGCCTCCAGGGTCTCTTCAATGGGCGTGCTGTAATCCCAGCGATGGATTTGCAGTAGATCGACATACTCCATGCCGAGGCGGCGCAGGCTATCGTCAATGGAACGCAGAATCTGCGCCCGCGACAGGCCCTGCGGTAGATCACCCACCTGATGATAAACCTTGGTAGCAACGATAACCGAGTCGCGGCGGGCATACTCACGCAGCGCGCGGCCGAGGATCTCCTCACTGCTGCCGTCAGAATAGTTGTTTGAGGTGTCGAAAAAATTAATGCCGCCTTCCAGAGCGTGCTTTATCAGCAGGCGGCTGCTCTCTTCCGGTAAGGTCCAGGCATGGTTACCGCGATCCGGTTCGCCAAAGGTCATGCAGCCGAGGCAAAGCCGGGAAACGCGCAGATCGGTATCGCCAAGGGGAATGTAATGCATAATGCGCTCCTGCTACTTTAAAGGGTATCCTTTAAGCATAGCAGGAGCACCAGGAGGGATTATGCTAGCCAGGTATTGATTTTGGCTTCTATACCAGCGGCATCCAGGCCGAGCTCGGCGTGAACTTCTTCCTGAGTCCCTTGTGGGATAAAGAAATCAGGCAGGCCCAGATTCAGCACCGGCACCACACGGCGACGGGCCATCAGCAGTTCATTCACGCCGCTACCCGCGCCACCCATAATGGCGTTCTCTTCCAGGGTCACCAGCACGTCATGTTCTGCGGCAAGCTGTAGGACCAGCGACTCGTCCAGCGGTTTGGCAAAGCGCATATCCACCAGCGTGGCGTTAAGATTTTCCGCCGCTTTTGCCGCTTGCGGCAGCAACGTGCCGAAGTTCAGAATTGCGATTTTCTCGCCTTCACGTTTCACCACGCCTTTACCGATAGGCAGTGAGGTCAGCGGCTCAAACGTAGCTCCGGTGCCGGAGCCACGCGGGTAGCGCACCGCGCTCGGACCCTCGTTATAGTGATAACCGGTGTAGAGCATCTGGCGGCATTCATTCTCATCACTCGGGGTCATAATGACCATATCCGGAATGCAGCGCAGGAAGGAGATATCAAACGCGCCCTGATGGGTCTGACCATCTGCGCCGACAATCCCCGCGCGGTCGATAGCGAACAGTACCGGCAGCTTCTGGATGGCGACATCGTGAATCACCTGATCATAGGCGCGCTGCAGGAAGGTAGAGTAAATTGCGACCACTGGCTTGTAGCCGCCAATCGCCAGCCCGGCGGCAAAGGTCACCGCGTGCTGCTCAGCAATCGCTACGTCGAAATACTGGTCGGGATATTTTTTGGAAAACTCGACCATCCCGGACCCTTCGCGCATCGCTGGCGTAACGGCCATCAGTTTGTCGTCCTTGGCCGCGGTTTCGCACAGCCAGTCGCCGAAGATTTTTGAGTAAGAGGGGAGGCCGCCGCTGCTTTTTGGCAGCACGCCGCTGGTGTGGTCGAATTTAGGCACCGCATGGAAGGTTATCGGGTCTTTTTCGGCTGGCTCATAGCCGCGACCTTTTTTGGTCATAATATGCAGGAACTGCGGCCCCTTGAGGTCGCGCATGTTCTTCAGCGTATTGACCAGACCGATAACATCATGACCGTCCACCGGTCCAATGTAGTTAAAGCCCAGCTCTTCAAACAGCGTCCCTGGAACCACCATCCCTTTGATGTGTTCCTCGGTGCGTTTGAGCAGCTCTTTAATCGGCGGTACGCCAGAGAAAACCTTTTTGCCGCCTTCGCGCAGCGTGGAGTAGAGTTTTCCAGAAAGCAGTTGCGCCAGATGGTTGTTTAGCGCGCCCACATTTTCGGAAATCGACATTTCATTGTCGTTGAGCACCACCAGCAGATCGGGTTTGATATCGCCCGCGTGGTTCATTGCTTCAAATGCCATCCCGGCGGTGATTGCCCCGTCGCCGATCACGCAGACCGCACGGCGCTGCTTATCTTCTTTCGCGGCGGCGATAGCGATGCCGATCCCGGCAGAGATAGAGGTAGAAGAGTGGCCGACGCTCAGGACGTCATACTCACTTTCTCCGCGCCACGGGAAGGGATGCAGGCCGCCTTTCTGGCGAATAGTGCCGATTTTGTCACGGCGACCGGTCAGAATTTTATGCGGGTAGGCCTGGTGGCCGACGTCCCAGATAAGACGGTCGAACGGCGTGTTATAGACGTAGTGCAGCGCCACGGTTAGCTCTACCGTGCCGAGACCAGAAGCAAAATGCCCGCTGGAACGGCTGACGCTGTCCAGCAGATAACGGCGCAGTTCATCGCACAGTTTCGGTAGGCTATCTTTCGGCAACAAACGCAACTCCTGGGTGGAATCCACCAGCGCCAGGGTCGGGTATTTGGCAATATCAAAACTCATCAGAGACTCATTTATTGTTTATTTATCACGCTGAATTATGTAATTCGCGAGCGCTTCCAGTGCCGTAGTATCCAGAGATTGCGCGGCCAGCTCATTTAGCGACTGGCGGGCGTCGGTAATCAGGTCATGGGCCTTTTTCCGGGCTTGCTCAAGTCCCAGGAGAGCGGGGTAGGTACTTTTTCCCAACTGCTGGTCGGCTCCCTGACGTTTGCCAAGGGTCGCAGTATCCCCTACCACGTCGAGAATGTCATCCTGGACCTGGAAGGCGAGGCCGATATTTTCTGCGTAACGATCAAGAGCTGGCAGCGCCCTGCGACCGGGTTCACCCGCGCTTAGCGCGCCCATTCTCACCGCCGCGCGAATGAGCGCTCCGGTTTTGTGGCGATGGATGCGTTCCAGTGCCTGCAGGTCAACCTGATGCCCTTCCGCTTCCAGATCCAGCGCCTGACCGCCGCACATTCCGGCGATGCCGCTAGCCTGCGCCAGTTCAGAAATCATTGCCAGACGATTGCGGTCCGCGACTTCTGGCATCGGCGCATCACTCAGTATAGAAAACGCCAGCGTTTGTAGCGCGTCCCCGGCAAGAATTGCGTTCGCTTCGCCGAATTTAATATGGCAGGTCGGCTGGCCGCGGCGTAAATCGTCATCATCCATGGCCGGCAGGTCGTCGTGTATCAGCGAGTAAGCATGAATACATTCGACGGCAGCGGCGGGGGCGTCCAGCGTGGTACGGCTAACGCTAAACATGTCGCCAGTAGCGTAAACCAGAAATGGACGCAGGCGTTTGCCGCCTAATAATGCACCGTACTGCATCGCTTCGACCAGCGGAGTGTTCTGAAAGGGCTGCGGGGCGATAAAGCGGCGCAGCGCTTCATTGGCCTGCTCAACGCATGCCTGTAGCTGTTGCGGGAAGTTCATTTATTCAGCGTCCGGCGTAAAAGGCGTGAGCGGCGCGTCTTCGCTATCCGCCAGCAAAATTTGTACGCGCTGTTCGGCCTGCTGCAGTTTTGCCTGCCCCTGGCGGGCCAGCTGTATTCCGCGCTCAAATTCGCCGAGTGCGTCTTCTAACGGTAGTGAGCCGCTTTCCAGACGAGTGACTATTTGCTCCAGCTCGCCCAGGGCGGTTTCAAAGCTGGCCGGGGCTTCATTTTTCTTTGGCATAGTGAATATAGACTCTTGTTATGTCTCGATGGCTATCAATATGGTAACGAAGTCGAGCGGTTAATCAAATAACGCGCAATGCCAGGTGAAAAGCGTCCAATAGTGGTATACTCCGCGCCCTGGATGCAGACGCCGGTTGCGCCTGTACAACTTTTTATGCTCAAAGCCCAGTCGGGCTTGCCAACGAACTATTGTCGCCATGAAGTTTATCATTAAATTGTTCCCGGAAATCACCATCAAAAGCCAATCTGTGCGATTGCGCTTCATTAAAATCTTAACCGGGAACATTCGTAACGTTCTCAAAAACTATGATGAGACGCTTGCCGTCGTTCGTCATTGGGATCATATCGAAGTCCGGGCAAAAGATGAAAATCAGCGCCTGGCTATTCGCGATGCGCTGACGCGTATTCCGGGTATTCACCATATTCTGGAAGTCGAAGACGTTCCTTTCACCTCGCTGCACGATATTTTCGAGCAGACGCTGCCGCTGTGGCGTGAAACGCTGGAAGGGAAGACCTTCTGTGTGCGCGTCAAACGTCGCGGTAAGCATGAGTTTACCTCTATCGAAGTGGAACGCTACGTTGGCGGCGGTCTTAACCAGCACATTGAAACGGCGCGCGTAAAGCTGACTGATCCCGATATCACGGTGAACCTGGAGATCGAAAACGATCGTCTGCTGCTGGTAAAAGGGCGTTATGAAGGTATCGGTGGTTATCCCATCGGTACTCAGGAAGACGTGCTGTCGCTGATTTCCGGCGGTTTTGACTCCGGCGTTTCCAGCTATATGCTGATGCGTCGTGGCTGCCGTGTGCACTACTGCTTCTTTAATCTCGGCGGCGCTGCGCATGAAATCGGCGTACGTCAGGTGGCGCATTATCTGTGGAACCGCTTCGGCAGCTCCCACCGTGTGCGTTTTGTGGCGATTAATTTCGAGCCGGTGGTAGGCGAAATTCTTGAGAAAGTCGACGACGGCCAGATGGGCGTCGTGCTCAAACGTATGATGGTCCGTGCGGCGTCGAAAGTTGCTGAGCGCTACGGCGTGCAGGCGCTGGTAACCGGCGAAGCGCTGGGGCAGGTTTCCAGCCAGACGCTGACTAATCTGCGCTTAATCGACAACGTCTCTGATACGCTGATCCTGCGTCCGCTGATCTCACACGATAAAGAGCACATCATTAATCTGGCGCGTGAAATCGGCACCGAAGATTTTGCCCGCACGATGCCGGAATACTGCGGCGTTATCTCGAAGAGCCCGACTGTGAAAGCGGTGAAGGCGAAGATCGAAGCGGAAGAAGAAAACTTCGATTTCAGCATCCTTGAGAAAGTGGTGGCGGAAGCGAATAACATTGATATTCGCGATATTGCCCAGCAGACCGAACAGGACGTGGTGGAAGTGGAAACCGTCAGCGGTTTCGGCCCTAACGACGTTATCCTCGATATTCGTTCTGTTGATGAGCAGGATGAAAGGCCGCTGAAGGTAGAGGGTATCGATGTGGTTTCCCTGCCGTTCTACAAGTTGAGCACTAAATTCGGCGATCTCGACCAGAGTAAAACTTGGCTGCTGTGGTGCGAACGTGGCGTCATGAGCCGCCTGCAGGCGCTGTATTTGCGTGAGCAGGGCTTTGAGAATGTTAAGGTGTATCGCCCGTAAATCAATGATAACAAGGATGTTGCATGATTCCTGAACAACCCGCAGGCCAGGATGGCGTGCTGTTTAGTATGAATATTCCGGGGCAGTCTTTGTCGTTCTCCCAATACTTGTGGGGAGCGAGGCTGGTCCGGTCGTTATTGCCAGAACGTCGCCGCCGTTTAGGTCGCATACCGGCATTTCTTATTACGACGCTCGCTATGTGGCTGATTTTTGCCCTTGCCGCATCATTGAGCGATGGCCATTATCAGTTCAGATTATCTGCCTGGTCCAGAAGCGATGAGGTCGGCGACTATCTTTTCAGGTTGCGCAATTCTGCGGTGATATCCGTTTTTCTGGGATGCTACATTGTCGGCATTTTGACAATCCGGTTACTTTATCGGCGAGCTCAGAGGCGTTGGTACCGTAGCTTTTATGTGGCGAATGATGCTATTCGCAGCGGATATTGCCTGCAACTGACGGAACAGGGTATACGCTGGATGGACCACCCTAACCAAAATTTTCGGGCTTTTATTGCATGGAATAAAGTTAAAGGGATCGAAAGTCATGGGAATATGGATTATTTAGATTTGGGTATACTGGGTTTTTTGTGGATCCCTACTGATTTAGATGATTATCCGCGAGCGCAGGTGTTTGCATGCATTGAGCAACACCTGCAATAGTAACGGCGGAGGTATCCGCCGTTTTCTCAAGCTTCGTAGTAATTATAAATTCCCGCCGCCATCACCAACTGTGATGCGACTTCATGGGCTTTTTCACGCCCAACCAGCAAATCAATGATCTTCAGTGCGAAATCAATTGATGTTCCCGGCCCCTGACTGGTGAGCAGGTTAACCCGCGGGTCCCAGACGACGCGTTTGTCTTGCCATTGTTCGGTGGGGATTTGCTCTTTCAGCGTGGGAAAACCGGTCATATTGCCGATTGGGAAGAGGTTATGCGGTACCAGCACGGTGGCCGCCGCGGCGCAGATCGCCGCGACAATACGCCCGGAAAGATGAAACTGGCGTACCGTTTCTACCAGCAGCGGGCTATCGCGGAAGCACTCTGCACCTTTAATCCCGCCAGGCAGAACGATGATGTCAAAATCGCCGTCGGCAACTTCGACCAGCGGCGCATCTGCCAGCAGTTTGACGCCGCGCGAACAAACGATCGTCAGGTTACCATCGCTGGCGACGCTTGCTGTAGTGACTTTTACGCCGCCGCGAACGAGTAAATCGATGGTGGTGACCGCTTCGGTCTCTTCGCTACCAGGGGCGAGGCAAATCAGTGCCGACGCGCTCATATTCATTCTCCTTACGCTTAACCTGTTCAAATAGGCGGGCATTTTCCGGTACGGCTATGCCGTGGGCACGGGCGCGTTTGAGTAAAAAACCGGTGATATAATCGATTTCCGTATGACGCTGAGCGAGAATATCCTGCAGCATTGAGGATGTATTTTCTGCCGTACTTTCAATGACCTGATGAATATAGAATAACAGGTTTTCCGGCGAGGTATGCATCCCTTCACGTTCCATGACCGCGGCGACTTCATAACAGATATCGGCAACCTCTTGCGGATATTTACGTAATTCACCGTTCTGGCAATTTTTTAACGCCGTTAGCGGGTTAATGACGCAATTTACCGCCAGCTTACTCCAGGTTGCGGGATAAATATTGTTATGCCAGGCGACGTCGGGCAGCACGCCCTGTAAGACATCGGCAAGGTGACTGTAGTCCTGCGGATAAACTTTTGCCGGGCCAATATGGCTGGTACCGTTGGCAACGTGGACGATAACGTTGCCATCGCGTCGGGCTGCCTGGGTGGTCGAGGCCATCAGCAGCGGCTGTTTGACGCTCTTAAGCTCATCAACGGTACCCATGCCGTTATGCATTAATAAGATAGGTGATGAAACAGGTAGGATTTCGCTGAGATTTTTCACCGCATTGGAGACCTGCCAGGCCTTGAGCGTCACCAGCAGCAGGTCGCTGCTGGCGAGAAAATCAGGATCGTTAGCGGTGAATGATTCATTAAACACGCTACCGTCGGTTTCAATCACATTAACACTACAGAATGGCTGTGGGACGCGTAACCAGCCCTGGACTTCATGTCCGTGTTTGTACAGCGCAGTTAGCCATAACTGTCCCAGTGCACCGCATCCGAGTACGGTTACTTTCATTATTCCTCCTCACCTGTAAGTGCAGCATCAGGTGCTCATGGCTAAAGTATAGCGTTATCAGTTATCCTTTCGGGATAACAAGTTGAGTTATGTCGCGTTGTGGGTATTATGCAACGCAAAAGAAACGGAAGGAGAGGAAAAGATGCCATCTTTCGATATTGTCTCTGAAGTCGATCTTCAGGAAGTTCGAAACGCTGTAGAGAACGCAACCCGTGAAGTTGAGTCGCGTTTCGATTTTCGTAACGTTGAAGCGAGCTTTGAGCTGAACGAAAAAAACGAGACCATCAAGGTCCTCAGCGAATCTGATTTCCAGATTAATCAGCTGCTGGATATTCTGCGCGCCAAGCTGCTAAAACGCGGAATTGAAGGCAGTTCTATCGAGGTGCCGGATGAGTTCGTGCACAGCGGTAAAACCTGGTTTGTTGATGCGAAGCTGAAGCAGGGCATTGAGAGCTCGATGCAGAAGAAAATCGTTAAACTGATTAAAGACAGCAAGCTGAAGGTGCAGGCGCAGATCCAGGGCGAAGAAATTCGCGTGACAGGTAAAGCGCGTGACGATCTGCAGGCGGTCATGGCGCTGGTGCGCGGCGGTGATTTAGGCCAGCCGTTCCAGTTCAAAAACTTCCGCGATTAATATATTGATATTGCTGTGTTTTGTAGGCCGGGCAAAGCGTTAATCGCTGCCCGGCTAAACACGAGCATCAGCCAGAAGCGGGTTACCCCGCTTTTTTTACGCCCCTTTGATGGCCTGCTCAACCTCAAAGCGGTTAGTCAATTTACTGTCGATTTTGATGTATACCGAACGCTCTTCTGCAACCACCAGAGCCTCTTTTACACCTTCTTTAGCTTGCAAGCGCGCCTGCAACATTGCATCGGCCACAACATCGTCTGGAATTTCTACTCGTAAACTGCTGACATATGGCGGCTCGCTCATGGTGCTGGCTACCAGTAACCACAGCATAGACAGCAATGCTCCGAGCAGGAATACGGTTTGCGAGTCAAAGAAGCCATCCACCCAACCGCCGAGAGCCCCACCAATTGCCACGCCGAGGAATTGGCTAGTAGAGTAAATTCCCATTGCGGTGCCTTTATATCCGGCAGGTGATTCTTTACTGATTAACGAGGGCAGTAGCGCTTCCAGCAGGTTAAACGCAAGGAAGAACAGTTGAACGCCGGCCACCAACTCCCAGAAGTATCCCCCAGCTCCCCAAAGGACAATTTCAGCTATCAGCAAAATAGCCACGCACAGCATGAATACGCGCTTCATTTTGCGCTTCACTTCGGCGTAGATAATAAACGGTACCACGGCGACAAATGAGACCAGCATGGTGACCAGATAGATTTTCCAGTGCTCAGCGGCAGGGAAACCGGCGGCCTCCAGCTGACCCGGAAGGGCGACGAAGGTGGACATCAGCATGATGTGCAGGCACATAATGCCGAAATTAAGCTTCAGCAGCTTTGGCTCCGCAAGCACTTTGCGAAAGCAGCCTTTTACCATCCCGGACTCGCGATTCAGCACGTGATTGTGGCTGTTAGGCACCACCCACAGAGTGAGCAAAATACCGAGCGTCGCCAGGACGGCAATCATCCAGAACAGGGCATGCAGGCCAAGCTGATGAGTAACAATAGGCCCGAGAACCATAGCGATAGCAAAGGTGACGCCGAAGCTGACGCCAATAAAAGCCATGGCTTTGGTACGATTCTGCTCGCGGGTTAAATCAGAAAGCAGCGCCATCACCGCTGCGGCAATCGCGCCGGAGCCTTGTAGTGCGCGGCCAAGAATGATGCCCCAGATGGAGTCAGATAGAGCGGCGATAATACTGCCGATAACGAAGATTAACAGGCCGCCGACGATCAGCGGTTTACGACCAATTCGGTCAGAAAGCAGGCCGAAAGGCACCTGAAATATTGCTTGAGCCAGCCCATAGATACCAATAGCCAGACCAATGAGTGCTTCATTTGCGCCCTGTAACGCCATGCCATAGGTGGTCAGAACCGGGAGGACCATAAACATGCCAAGCATGCGCAGAGAGAATACGGTCCCCAAACCCCAGGTCGCGCGCAGCTCGCCTGGCGTCATTTTGTTATCGTTCATTACCACCTCAATATAAAAACTGCGACTAGTGTAGTGGGGGGAACCTAAAGCGTAAATAAATGTTTGTTTAACAGATATTACGGCAGTGTTGCATGATGAGGTAGGTGGGGTAGAGAGAGAAAGAAACCAGTGGAGGAGCCTCCACTGGCGTGCAGAGATTATTGGCAGTTGAAGTCAACCCACTGACCGCCTGCATCGGCGGATTTAACGCACTGTTCAACCCAGTAAACGCCGTGGAGTCCGGATTCGACGTTCGGATACCAGAAAGTCTCCAGGAACTCACGATCGCCGCGATCCATTGCGTCCATGGCGATAGCGTAGCGGCGGTAGAGGTTAGCCCAGGCCTCGAACAATCCTTCCGGATGGCCTCCGCCGATACGATCGTCCGCCAACGCTTGCTGACTCAGATAGGGCATCCCGCGCTCAAGAACGCGTGCCGGTTCGCCCTGTACCTCATAGCTGAGCTGATTCGGGCGCTCATCCCACCATTCGATACTGGCTTTTTCCCCGATAACGCGCACTTTCTGTGAGTGCATTGCGCCGCTGTTGACTGCGCTGGTCCACAGAGAACCGACTGCGCCATTGTTATATTCCATCAGTACAAAGGCGTTATCTTCCAGCGGGGCGCGGGATTTGACAAAGCTCTGACGTGAGCACATCAGCCGGGTGATGTTGAGATTTGGCACCATCGTTTCCGCAATAAACAGCGGGTGAGTTGCCAAATCCCCCAGCACATAGCTTGGCCCCGCATATTTTGGCGTCACGCGCCAGCGGGTAGATTCAGCCTGCAGTTCGACGGCTTCATTATGAAAACCGTGGGCAAACTGCATGTTAATAATGCGGATCTCACCGAGCATCCCTTCGGCGATCATCTGACGTGCCTGCTGGATCATCTGGTGTCCGGCATAGCCGTAGGTCACACCGATGATTTTATTCTGCTTTTTACTCAGCGCCAGCAGTTCGCGAGCTTCATCGGCGGTAAAGCACAGCGGTTTTTCACAGACAACGTGCAGCCCGGCTTCCAGCGCCGCTTTGGTGATGGCGAAGTGGGTATTATTTGGCGTGGTCACCGAAACGGCCTCAATACCGTCAGGACGTTTGGCCTCTTCTGCAAACAATGTTTGATAATCGGCGTAGCAACGCTCTGGAGCGATTCCGAGCTGCTCGCCAAATTGACGCCCGCGCTCGGCATCTATATCGAGCGCACCGGCCAGCAGGGTAAAGACATTGTCGCGTAGCGCCGCGCAGCGGTGGCTATAGCCAATTTGGCTGGTACCGCCGCCGCCGACCATTCCCCAGCGCAGGGAGCGAGATAAGGGTTTCATGCCGTTTAACATGATGGTGCTCTCCTTTATAGATACTACGGATTTCAGAGGTTCGTGTACCCGCACTCTTAGAGCGCAGGTGTGGTTTCTGGGCAATTCCAGAACAGGTTTTACATTTCTCCACGGGCTTCGCGTTCTTTCAGCTCCTGCATAATCTGCGGGTACTGCTTATCCAGCCGGTAAAACAGCAGCGTAATAATGACCAGGATCCACAGGAAGAAAGAGCCGTAGAGGTAAACGTTGTTAATCATGTCGATAGCGCTTTGCGGCTGAACGCCGGAGCCGCTACTGGAGCTGACGTAGCCCGCCATACTCAACAGGCCGGAGATAACCGCAGCGGCAACACCCGCGCCGAGCTTCGTTCCGACGGAACCGGCGGAAAAAATCATTCCTTCTTGCCTGACGCGAGTTTTCCACTGGCCGAACTCAACGGCATCGCCGCAGAAGCCGAATAGCACGGCGTTCAGCGGCGCGAAGCCAATACCGCGAATAATCGCGTTCGCCAGCGCCCAGTGATAATCATCGGAGTTAAACATAAACAGCACCTGCCCGATGGTCGCCAGCACAATGCCGCATAATGCAACATTGCGCTTACCGTATTTGCGGATGGGGACGGAACTGAGGAAGGTGAAAATGATGATACAGGCCGTTTCGGAAACGAAAATGGAGCTATAGAAGGTATCGTCGCCCAGTACGTAGCGGCAGTAGTAAGGCAACGCGATCCCAACCACGGTGTAGTAAACGCTCTGTGCTGTCCACAGGATTGCGCTGGCCCAGAAGTACTGGTTACGAAAGAGCGCGGAGAGCTGTTTTTTAACAGGGATATTCCCCTGTTTTTCTCGCGCTTTGATAACGACTTTCTCTTCACATTTGTAGAAGCAGAACAGCAGCAACAGCAGCGCCAGAAAAGCCCAGATAGACATGGTTTTGATCCATGCGGCCTGATCGTCGCCGAAATATTTCACCAGTGGCAATGTACAAGCTACAGCGAGAATACGACCGAATGGCGACATCGACATTCTGGTGATGCTGAGCATATCCCTTTCCCATGAGTCGCGAGTCATCATGGCGGAAAGGCTGCCGTAAGGAAGGTTGATGGCGGTGTAGCACACGGTGGTACAGAAGTTATAAGCCACCAGCAAATAAAGAAACTGTAGCGTGCTGGTGGTTTGCGGAACGGTAAATAACAGGATCGCGGAAACGGCATAGGGAACGCTCATCCAGAGCAGCCAGGGACGCGATTTACCCCAGCGGGAGTTGGTGCGTTCGACCATCAAACCCATTATTACATCGGAAACGCCGTCAAACAGACGGGAGATCAGCATCACCAGACCGACGGTGGCGATGCTGATTCCTACGTAGTCGGTATAGAACAGGGTTAATACGGTGCCAATCATGCCGAAAACGACGTTGCAGGCGGTATCGCCGCCGCCGTAAGCAATGCGGGTGGTCCAGGTTAGCTTATCGCCGCGCGCCGCAGCGGGGGAGAGAAGGATCTGCTGTTCACTCATGGTCTATTCCTTTGTCGGGGGACAAGTAAGTACCTCAGTGCCAGTTCCGCCGGCACAACCTTATCCTGAATGTCAGCCAGAACATATGGAAATATTTATTTCATTTCAATGGTTATTTGAAATTTAATTTCTGTATATGCGAGGGGGATCGAAAAATGAAAATATTGCGTCAGTGATTTTACATTCATAACCATTAAATTAAGTTGATTGATAAGGTTATTAATCAGGTTTTTGATGAGTTATTTATTTGTTTGCTGTATTGAATTGGCGCTTTTAGAGCGGAAAAATGAGAGGTGAATCGATAATTCTAGTGGCTATATTTTTTCATTTAATAAATAAATGAAATTTATTTTTCTTTAATTGATGAGGCAAGCACGATGCCAGGCCGTGCCTGCCTGAGCTTAACGTTTTATTGCGTGCTCCTGATAGCCGTTGCGGATGTAGTGGATTTTGTCGTTGAGTCGGCGGCAAAAATGCCTTTGGCAGTGAGTCCGACCACAGTAATCGCGGCGGGGATCCCCAGAATTAAAAATACGCTCTCGAAACTGAGATCCAGCGCCAGCATTTCAGCCCCGGCAAAGGCGCTAAGGATCGCGCCCATACGGCCAACGCCGTGCATCCAACTGGAGCCGGTGGCTCGTGCCTCAGTCGGATAATAGCGGGCGGAGAGCGCGTTCATACCGGTATTCGCGCCGTTCAGGCAGGCTCCGCTGATAAACGCCAGCAGGCAGATGAGCGCAAAGCTTGCCGCCGCATAGCCCATTGCCATTGTGAACAGTCCGCCGACCGCGTAAATCAGCCCGAGCGCCCGATGCGGGTTGATCCGGTCCATCAGCCAGCCTGCAAACAGCGAACCAATGGTTCCGCCCGCCTGATACATCGCCGTCATGACCGCCGCCTGGCTGACCGTCAGGCCGACCTCTTTGACCAGCGTCGGCAGCCAGCTGCCGAGGAGATAGACCAGAAACAGCCCCATAAAGTAGACCAGCCACAGCATCAGCGATCCGAATCGGTACTGGCGGGAGAGCACGATACGCATCGCGTTACCATTCACGGGCTGTGTCGGGAAGGTAAACTGGGCATCATCGGCGATTTGCCCGGGGTAGAGACGCTGCAAAACTGTCCGAATACGTTCGGCCGGTGCGCGCTTAACCACCAGAAAGCGCACCGATTCAGGTAAAAGCCAAATAAGTACCGGAGCGAATAGTACCGGAAGAATGCCGCCAAGCATCATCAGCGAATGCCAGCCAAACTGTGGGATCAGCCATGATGCGGAGAAACCGCCTGCCGCCGCGCCAAAAGTGAAACCACAAAAAATGACTGTGATAAGAAACGAGCGCTGGCGTTCCGGGGCGTATTCCGACACGAGAGTACCGATATTCGGCATCGCGGCACCCAATCCCAGTCCGGTCATAAAACGAAAGAACATCATCTGCTCAATGTTTTGTGAAAAGGCGGTGGCAATGGTCCAGAAACCGAAGAAAAAGACGCTATTGATGATGATTTTTTTCCGCCCCAGCCAGTCGGCAAGCGGGCCGGAGAAGATAGCGCCAAGCGCCAGGCCGATCAGCGCGGCACTAATCACAAAGCCGAGTTCGTGATTGCTCACTCCCCACTCTTGTTTGAGCATCGGGGCAATAAACCCCATGATGGCGATATCAAAACCGTCCAGAGCAATCACGCAGAAGCCTAAAAACACCACCAGTTTCTGGAAGCGGCTGAGCGGGTTAGTGTTAATTAACTCCCTGACGTCCAAGCGTTGAGTCTGTGTCATGGGATCCTCCTTATGCGCAAGGGCGCAGATAAGACTGCGCGGCATTGAACAGCAACTGGGCACGAGTAAGCGCAGGCAGCGCACCCTGGTCACCACTTAAGGGAACCTCCAGGGAGACCGGCAGCGTGTCTGGAAGCGCCGCCATCAGACCTCGCAGATCAAGCCCGCCTTCGCCGGGGACTTTACGTGCTGCACGGGCCTGGTAAATAAGCTCTTGTTCATCAACGGGCGCCTGCGGCGAGGCATCGCAAAGCTGCATATAGTTGAGGCAATTTTGCGGCAGCGTGGCAAGCGTGGAGAGTGACTCGCCCGCTCGCCAGAAATGGATAGCATCGATCAGTATGCCGATATCTGAGCGACCGCTGGCGTTGATCAACGACTGGGCCTGGGCGATGGTGCGTAAATGGGTCCAGGGCATCGGTTCCAGATTCATGGTTAAACCATACTCCTGGCCGGACTCGGCGAGTCTGGCCAGGTTGTCTGCGCTGCGTGCCTGATTTTCATCATTTCCGGCGACCAGTACCTGCCTGGCCCCCAGGCGTGCGGCGGTATCGAGGAATAATCGCAAACGGGCATTGAGTGAAAAATCTGGCGTCAGGCGAACAATTTCGACGTCCGAGACGCGAATGCCTGTTTCCATCAGCGCCGACAGAGTGTCGCGCACGGCAGGGGTATTACCGAGCATGTCGTAATCCGGGTCGGTGGGCGTGGCAGGAAGCAGGCGCAGACCGACGTGGGTAAATCCGGTTTGTGCTGCGATCCGCACCTGTTCCGGTGGCGGGACGTCGAGTAGGGTAAGCGCGGCGAGTGACAGGGTTCGCATGTTCATAAAGGACTCCAGTACAGTTGCAGGTGGTTGTTGTTATGTGTATTGCCGTCCCTGGTAAGATGTCGTTTACTACATTGTTTTTGTTATGTTTACTGCCAGTTTTTTACCGACCAGATAGCCAAAGGTCATGGCCGGTCCGAGCGTGATACCGCCGCTAGGATAGAATCCCTGCATCACGCTCGACATATCGTTGCCGATAGCGTAAAGGCCAGCAATCGGTTGCTGTTGTGCATTCAGTACCTGTGCGTTTTCATCAGTTTGCAGTCCGCTGAAGGAGCCCAGAGAACCTGGGAGAATACGCACGGCATAAAAAGGTGCATGGCGCAGCTCGCCGAGTGTCGGATGGCCGGAATGGCTGGCATCACCCTGTGCGCGGTTGTATGCCGACGCGCCGCGCTGAAAATCCTCGTCTTCTCCTTTGTTGGCAAAGCCATTAAAGCAGGCTACTGTTTCCGTTAATTGCCGCGGATCGATTGCACACTGCTGTGCCAGGGCCTCCAGCGTTTCGCCGCTTTGCAGGTAGCCGGTTCGTAACCAGGCTGTCGGTGAAAAGGGAAAGGGGCGCGCGTGGCCTAACCCATAGCGGTGCAGCGCACGACTGTCTGCTATCAGCCACGCCTGCGGCGCTTCGCCCGGTGGAGTCGCATCCAGCAGAGCGGCAATAAAATCGTGGTAGGAGTTAGCCTCGTTGGCGAAGCGTTTGCCGTTGGGCAGAATGGCGATAAAGCCTGGCTTGGCGCGTTCAACCAGATGCGGGAATACCAGTTGCAGACCGCTAGCGAGCGTGACGCGCGAAACCGGTGCCCATGCCATGGCGTGTCTGAGTGAGTCATCAAACTGGCCTCCAGCTGATTCGCCGAGCCGAATGCCATCACCCTGATTACCTGGCGGTGCAGCGGAAAAATGACCGTAGCCGCTGGCGGCGTGGGGGACATTTTGCGCCAGGCGCTGCCTGTCGTGAGGAAATCCACCGCAGGCGAGGATCACCGCCCCGGCGCGAACCGTTATCTCGCCGCCGTCGCTGCGCAATACCGCACCCTCTATGCCTTTGTCGGAAGTGAGCAGCCGTTCTACCGGCGCGTTAAGCTGAAAATTAACCCCGGTATCCAACGCCGAACGCAGCAGGCGAGCAACCAGCGCATTGCCGTTAACCAGATGTTGCCCGCGCCCGGCGCGAAGCCGCTGCCAGCCGTGGCGTAACAGGCGGCGGGTTGCGTATATCGCTGAGCGCGGCGAGCGGGTGGCGTTAAAAAAATGCGCCATGTCCGTGCCGCCAGCGATGCCCATGCCCGCGAGGCTGATGGTTTCCAACGGCGGACGCAGTCGATGCAGCCAGTCACCGAGTAAGCGCCCGTCAAAAGGCTGCGCGGTGACCGAGCGCCCACCCTGCGCATAGCCCGGCGAATTGTGGAAGTCCGGCATTTTGCTGCCGGATAGAAACTGTACCACCGTGTGACGTCGGAAGAAGTCAATCATCTCCGGGCCGTACTTTAAGAAAGTGAGCAGGCGAGCGTCGGCAGGTTGCCCATCCATCTCATGCCGGAGATAGGTGAGCGGCTCATCGAGATCTTCTTCAATGCCTTCCTCGCGCGCCAGCGGATTGCGTGGGATCCACAGCCATCCGCCGGACCACGCGCTGGTGCCGCCAATCACTGACTCTTTTTCCGCAACCAGCACGCTGGCACCGCCTAGCGCGGCGGTGACGGCGGCAGAGAGACCCGCCGCGCCGGAGCCGACCACCAGAACATCCACGTTCATCTGCCCGCTCATGCCTGACTCCTTATTGCAGTGGTGAAAAATCAGTGGGGCGCAGGAGAACTGACTCCAGGCGTTCGACGGCCGCCAGCTCGCGGTTCTTGCGTGAGAAAGTGAGCCAGCGTTCGTCTTGCGCCATCCGTGCACGGCGCACCAGACGATCGTCGAGGCTCTCGTAGGCCCAGATATGCACTACCTGATTGACCACGCCAATTTCGGTGAAGAAAAAGCCGATCAGCTTGCCGAGGTGCTCGGTCTGGACGGCGTAAGCGTCGCTTTTGTACAGCGCCAGCCAGTCGGCCATTTTCAGCGGATTGATGGTGTAGGTACGTTTTTCATAAATCATGGTTTTCTCCAGTTTACAGTGCGTGTTGTTGTGCCATATGGCTGGCTGAGAGGTAGCCGAAGGTTAGCGCCGGGCCGAGGGTGATGCCGGGGCCGGGATAGGTTCCGGCCATGATCGAATCCATATCGTTGCCGACGGCATAGAGCCCTTTAATAGGCAGGCCTTGTTGATTAACCACCTGGGCATCGGCGGTGGTGACCAGCCCGCGTGAGGTACCGAGATCGCCGGTATAGAGCATAACGGCATAAAATGGCGCGTTCGTTAGCGGGGCGTTACAGGCGTTTGGCTGGTGGCTCGGATCGCCCATTGCGCGGTTATAGCTGTTACCGCCTTTGGCAAACTCAGGGTCAAGTCCCTCGGCGGCATCATGGTTATAGCGGGTCACCGTGTCGTTGAGCACCTGCGGGTCCAGCCCTATCTGTTGCGCCAGCTCAGCAAGAGAATCGGCTTTGCGCAGATAACCTGCTTTCACCAGCGCATCGTTATTCACCGGGGCCGGTCGCGCCAGGCCAAGGCCGTAGCGCTTCATGGCCTGGGCATCGCAAATCAGAAAGCAGGGCGCATTTTCAGCCCGGCTTTGCATGGCGCTGGCAAAGTGGTGATAGGAGTTCGATTCGTTGACGAAGCGCACCGCACGTTGGTTGACGGCGATAACGCCGGGCTTTGCCCGGTCGGTGACGAGATGGGGAAAGCGCTCTTCAGTACCATCAGGACGACGTAAAACCGATACCGGGGCCCAGAAAAAGTTGGAGGATAAATTCGCGCCTTCGCAGGCGTGAACTGTTGCCGCCAGGCGAAATGCGGCACCGTCGTTGGCGGTAGGCGACATGGTGTAGTGCTCGCGGGTTTTGGGCCGATATTGCTCGGCCAGCTCACCTGCGGCAAACCCTCCGGCAGCCAGCACCACGCCGCAGCGGGCTTCCAGGGTTTGCTTCTGACCATCATGCTCAATTTCGACGCCGGTTACTTCACCGTTGCGTTCGGTAAGCGAAAGCACGTTGACGTTGAGCTTGAGGGTCATGCCTTTGCGAAAGGCGAGTGTCGCCATGCGGGCGATCAGTGCATTGCCCATTGCCAGTCGGGTACCGCGATGATGCTTCAGGCGGTCGCGACCGTAGCGCAGCAGCAGCTTGCTACAATGCGACAGCGAACGCAGGGAACGACGCATATCTAGAAAGTGCTGGATATCGACGCGGTTAACCATCATCCCGCCAAACAACAGCATTCCCGGTGGCGGCGCGCGCAGGTCGCGAAAATGCTCTCCCAGCTCCCGCCCGTCATACTCCACCACTTCCAGCGCCCGGCCTACATCAACGGCACCGGGCTCATCCGGGTAGTAATCCGGCGAGAGCGGGCGCAGGCTATATTTCACCGCTCCCTCTTTTTCCAGAAACGCCAGCGCCTCGCGACCGGAAGTGACAAAGGCGTCGACCAGATCCTGGCGATAGTTTTGTTCGCCGATAATGGTATGCAGGTAGGTTTTAATCTCCTGTGAAGGGCTGTTTTTTGCCGGTTTCCGTGCCTGATCGCTATCGTGGATCCATACTGCACCGCCGGAAATCGCCGAGGTACCGCCAAACTGAGGGGCTTTTTCCAGCATCAGTACCGACAGCCCTTTACAGCAGGCAGTCACCGCGGCGGCAAAGCCCGCGGCGCCGCTGCCGATGACAATGACATCCCAGCTTTTCATGCCGCGGCTCCTTGTTCATGCGGGATTGCGCCAATGAACTCTCCCATCAGCTTCATCTGTGCCAGCGCCATTTCCGGCCCGGTCTGGATGACGCAGCCGCGATGTTGAGCAAAAGTGAGTAATGGTGTCATTACCGGTGCGGTGACTACGTCTGCGACGTGAGTCGATGACTGGAGCGTTTCCAGTAGCGCCTGCGGTAGCGGTAAGGGATCAAAACCGGTCATTCCCGCCGGGGAGCCGTTGACCACTAAATCAAGGTCCGCGAGCGTTGCGGGCAGCTCGGTGAGATGAACCTGTGGAAAATGGGTTGCCAGACGATTGTGTAGTAACTGAAGGGTTGCCGGATTCTGGTCATAAAGCGCCAACTGGCTGATGCCTGCTTCGCAGAGTCCCCACGCAATTGCGCTGCCGACGCCGCCGCAGCCGGAGAGAAGCGCGCTTTTACCCGCGGCGTTGAATCCATGAGCCTGAGCGGCGAGTTGAAAGCCGACGCCATCGAGCATATCGCCCTGTAAACGACCATCTGCCAGCTTACGGATCACATTCACGGCGTTGAGGTGACGAGCGCGCGGCGTTAGCTCATCCACCAGCGAGGCTGCACGCTGTTTATGCGGGACGGTGACCAGCACGCCGCTCATGTTGTGCCAACCGCGTAGCGTTTTCAGGTAATCGGCGACGGCGTCGGGGGCGATATCGACCGGGATCATGATGCTGTCCATCTGCTGGTCAGCGAAGTAGCGGTTGAAGTTCTCCGGCGATTTAACCTGGGTAATCGGATGGCCGATAACGGCGACAACCTGCGTGAATCCACTGACCATTTCAAACCTCATTTTGTTAAATGAATGTTGTGAAAGTATTTCAGTGGAAGCTGAGAGCGGCAACGCAGAATTCGACCATATTGGTTGTTAATCGCACCATCACTGCGATAATCGCGCTAAACTGATTGTGTTGTTGCGAAAGTGTGAACAACTATGCAAAACGAAATACATTCCCGCGATCTGATCGTCGGCCTGCAAAAAGGACTGGCGTTGATTCAGCTGTTCTCTAAAGAGTTTCCAAGGCTCACCGTACCGCAGGCGGCGAAAATGAGTGGGCTGACGCAAAGCGCGGCGCGGCGGTTTCTTCTCACACTGCTGCACGATCGCTATTTGCAGACTGACGGACGCTATTACTGGCTAACGCCCAAAGCGTTACGTCTGGGGCAGGCGTATGTTGATTCAGCACAGTTCCCGCGCATGGTAAGGCCAATTGTTGAGTACATTGCCAGCCGAACCGAAGAACATGCCTCGGTCGGCGTGATTGATGATGATGAACTGGTGTACATCGCTCGCAGCAAACATACGCCGTTTAACTCGACCTCCGTGCGTCTGGGGGAGAGGGTGCCGATTTACTGTACTGCCGGAGGGCGGCTGTGGCTGGCTTCGTTGCCGGAAGCTGAATGCGAAGCCGTATTGCAGCGGATTAGGCGCGAGCAGCGAACGCCGTATACGGTGACGGACGTCGCGGCGCTGATGGAGAAAATCGCCCTGGTTCGTCGCCAGGGATATGCCTCTATTGAGCAGGAGTTTGAAATAGGCATGCTGGTGCTGGCGGTACCGTTGTCTGACAGAGAGGGGACTTACTGGGGAGCGCTGAGCTTAACCAGCCATCTGTCGCGTACTTCCCTTGAGGCATTGTGTCGAGACCATCTTGATTTGCTGTACAGCGCCCAGGCGATGCTGGTGGGGTAATGACTGCGAGGAGCGTTGGGCAGGTTTCAGCACCTGCCCGTTGTACTATTACGCGTTAGCGCCGTCGATAAAGCTGTTCCAGTCAGCTCCCGCGTTATTGACGAAATTTGACCAGCTATTTGCCGCGGTGTTCACAAAGCCATTCCAGTTGTTCGAACCGGCTGACACGAAGGTGTTCCAGTTCGATTGACCGATAACAAACTTGCCAAACTCTACCGCGCTGTCAATGACGAAGTTGGCGAAGGCAGCACCCGAGGTGGCAACAAACGATCCAAACCCCAGCCCGGAGTTCACTACAAAATTCGTAAAGCCGGTGGCAGCGTTCATCAGATTAAAACCACCTGAAACATATTCCATTTCGCTGAATGTTAACTCTTTCATTTTTATTCCCTTATAAAACGGATTGCGATAAGTGAGCCACTCGCTCACCGTGAAAGACTAACACCGTTAAATAAAGGCAAACCAGCCAGAGACTTAAGCATGATACTGATTTATTTATTATTTTTATGTGAACCTAATGAGCGAACGACTAATGATGGTTTTACCGGATATGAAATGATGTCGGTGATTTTTCATCTGAAGTGAATTCAGGTAGGAGAGGGGGAGTCAGACTGGCGGACAAAAAAACAACCTCCGGTCTTGCGAGCGGAGGCTGTTGAGCGGTTGCTAAATGTGGTCTTATCTGACCATCGTCAGCAGGTTATGTGAATCTGGCACCATGAAGTCAACGGACATCATCACTGATAGCGCGGTAATGGCAACGATGGAAAAGACGAACAGCTTGCGCGCCCAGACTTTATCATCCACCACTTTATAACCGCGCAGCGCCATCCCAAGCCACCAGACGCTCACTGCCGCAGCGACAACCAGATATTTATATCCAGCGTAGCCGCCCAGAGAGAGCATCAGCGTCGCGACGGCGAAAGCGATGATGTAAACGGTGATATGGTTTTTAGCCACTGAAATGCCTTTCACTACCGGCAGAACCGGAATATTCGCCGCCTGATAATCCTTGAAGCGGAAAATCGCGATGGCGTAAGAGTGAGGCATCTGCCACAGGCTGAAAATAGCCAGCAGAATGGCGGCACCGCTGTCAAAGTCACCGGTCACCGCGCAGTAGCCAATCACCGGCGGCGCAGCGCCGGAGAGAGAACCAATCAGCGTGCCGTAGACGGAGTGGCGCTTCATGTACAGGCTGTAAACGCCGACATAAACGACAAACCCCATCACTCCCAGCCAGCAGGCCAATGGGTTAGCGCCAAACCACAGGAGCATGAAGCCAGCAATACCCAGCAGGGTGGCGTATACCAGCGACGTTTTTGGCGAGATCAGCCCTTTGACCAGCACCCGGTTTTTCGTCCGTTCCATCTTTCTGTCGATATCACGGTCGATATAGTTGTTGAAAACACAACCCGAGGCGACCACCAGGGAGACTCCAAGGAGCGTCCAGATGAACAGCGGATAGTCGATGTGGCCTTTGGAGGCCAGCAGGAAACCGCCGATCACGGAGATCAGGTTGCCAAAAATGATGCCTGGTTTCGTTACTTGCAGGTATTGCTTAAACATACTCGCCGCTCTTAGTGCATCATCATGTTGTAGTTCAGGTTCCACATAATCCAGATGGAGCCGACAACTACGATAGCAATGATGATTACGGTGAAGATAAATGCGGTCAGGTTCCAACCTTCGTCCGACTTACTGTTCATGTGCAGGAAGTACACGAGATGTACCACAATCTGCACAACTGCAGTAATCAGGATGGTTCCCAGAATAACCGCATGCGATGCGGAGCCACTCATAACCATAGCAAACGGAATAACCGTCAGAATGATCGACAGGATAAAACCTGTCATATAGCTCTTTACGCTGCCGTGAGAAGCGCCGTTATGATCGCTAGAATGACTCATTACATTGCCCCCATCAGATAGACTACAGAGAACACGCAGATCCACACTACGTCCAGGAAGTGCCAGAACAGGCTCAGGCACATGATACGGGTGCGGTTAGTGCTGGTCAGGCCGCGACGTGAAACCTGTACCATCAGCACCGCCATCCAGATAAGACCCGAGGTCACGTGCAGACCGTGGGTGCCGACCAGCGCGAAGAATGCTGACAGGAATCCGCTGCGATCCGGGCCCATACCTTCAACAATCAGGTGATGGAATTCATAGATTTCCATCGCGATGAACCCTGCCCCGAAGAGGAAGGTCAGCGCCAGCCAGGAAACCACCTGGCTCTTGTTGTTTTTGTACATGGCGATCGCCGCCATGCCGTAGGTGATGGAGCTGAACAGCAGCAGAGCGGTTTCAACCAGAACGAACGGCAGTTCGAAAATATCTTTACCTGTCGGGCCGCCCGCGGTGCCGTTCACCAGAACGGCATAGGTTGCGAACAGAGTGGCGAAGATAATGCAGTCGCTCATCAGGTAGATCCAGAAACCGAATACCTTCATCGGTCCTGTATCATGGTGCCCGTGTTCGTGCGCGTGGGCGTTGTGCGCAAGAGTATCAGTTGCCATTTTTCAGCCCTGCTTTGTTAATCTCATCGAAATGCTGATTTTCCAGTTTTTCGACTACTGCAACCGGCACGTAGTAATCCACGTCCTCGTCAAAGCTCTTAATAATCCAGGTCACCAGGATACCGACGAAGCTTGCAATCGCCATCCACCAGATGTGCCAGATCATTGCGAAACCAAACACCGTTGCGAAAGCAGCAATAACGATGCCCGCGCCGCTGTTTTTCGGCATATGAATCTCTTCATAGCCTGCTGGTTTCTTATACGCATCGCCTTTTTCTTTCATTTCCCAGAACGCATCGCGCTCGTGGACGTTCGGAACAATAGCGAAGTTATAGAACGGCGGAGGAGAAGAGGTTGCCCACTCCAGAGTACGGCCGCCCCATGGGTCACCAGTCAGGTCGCGGTTCTGTTCGCGATCGCGGATGGACACATAGAACTGAATCAGCTGGCAAAGAATACCGCAGGCGATCAGCGCTGCACCACAAGCTGCAACAACCAGCATTGGGTGGAACTGCGGGTCAATCTGCTGGCTCAGGCGACGGGTCATACCCATAAAGCCCAGCACGTACAGCGGCATAAATGCAACGAAGAAGCCGATGATCCACAACCAGAAAGCGCGTTTGCCCCAGGTTTCGTTCAGCGTAAAGCCAAAGGCTTTCGGCCACCAGTAGGTCAGACCTGCGAAGCAACCGAACACCACGCCGCCGATGATGACGTTATGGAAGTGTGCGATCAGGAACAGACTGTTGTGCAGCACGAAGTCTGCGCCCGGTACCGCCAGCAGAACGCCGGTCATACCACCTACAGAGAAGGTCACGATAAAGCCAATCGTCCACAGCATTGCAGAGTTGAAGACGATGCGGCCCTGGTACATGGTAAACAGCCAGTTGAAGATCTTAACCCCGGTCGGGATGGCGATAATCATGGTGGTAATACCGAAGAAGGCGTTTACGTTCGCGCCCGCACCCATAGTAAAGAAGTGGTGCAGCCAAACGATGAACGACAGAACGGTAATACACACTGTTGCCCACACCAGTGAGGTATAGCCAAACAGACGCTTACGCGAGAAGGTTGCAGCGATTTCGGAGAAGACACCGAATACTGGCAGAACCAGGATATACACTTCCGGGTGGCCCCAGGCCCAAATCAGGTTGATGTACATCATCATGTTGCCACCCATATCGTTGGTAAAGAAATGGGTGCCCAGGTAGCGGTCCAGGGTCAGCAGCGCGACGGTGACGGTCAGAATTGGGAAGGAGGCGATAATCAGGATGTTGGCGCACAGAGATGCCCAGGTAAATACCGGCATCTTGAACATGGTCATGCCAGGGGCACGCATCTTGATAATCGTCACGAAGAAGTTAATACCGGTTAACGTGGTACCAATACCGGAGAGCTGAAGCGCCCAGATCCAGTAATCGACCCCGACTCCCGGACTGTACTCGATTCCCGATAGCGGCGGATAGGCCAACCAACCGGTCTGCGCGAATTCACCGACGCCCAGAGAGAGGTTAACCAGAATCACGCCCACAACGGTGAACCAGAAGCTCAGGTTGTTAAGGAATGGGAAGGCAACGTCGCGCGCACCGATCTGCAGTGGAACCACCAGGTTCATCAGACCGATAACAAACGGCATCGCTACGAAGAAGATCATGATAACGCCGTGGGCGGTAAAGATCTGATCGTAGTGGTGAGGCGGCAGGAAGCCTGCTTCCCCGGCCGAGGCCAGCACTTGCTGGCTACGCATCATTACGGCGTCAGCAAAGCCACGCAGCAACATCACGATTGCTACGATAACGTACATGATACCGAGACGTTTGTGGTCAACCGAAGTCAGCCACTCGTTCCATAGGTAGGACCACTTACCGAAGTAAGTAATAGCCGCCAGAAGCGCCAGTCCCCCAAGGATAATCGCAGCCACCGTAACCACAATAATGGGTTCATGGTAGGGCACTGCATCCAGTGTAAGTTTTCCGAACATCGTTTTCTTCCTCGGCCCCTTAGTGAGCGGTTTCCGCGTGGCTCATGTCCATGCCTTCCATTCCTTCGTGCGCTGTGTGCTCGCCTTCAGGTTGGGACATATCCATGCTCTTACCGTGAGACATAAATTTGTTAACAACATCTTTGAACAAATCAGGTTTCACGTTAGAGAAGTATTCCACTTTGTTGTATTCGCTAGGCGCTGCCAGTTTGTCGAACGTATCCATAGAATCCATGGCATTCGCAGACTGTTTTGCTTTCGCTACCCACTGATCGAAGGTTGCACGATCCGGCGTGGCGATAGCTTTGAACTTCATTCCAGAGAAGCCCGGGCCGCTATAGCTGGCGGAGATACCGTCGTAAGTACCAGCTTCGTTCGCAATGAGGTGCAGCTGAGTCTGCATCCCGGCCATTGCGTAAATCTGGCTGCCTAAACGTGGGATAAAGAACGAGTTCATCACGGAATTGGAGGTCACTTTAAAGTGTACCGGTACGTTCGCCGGGAAGGCGATTTCGTTGACGGTAGCAATACCTTGTTCCGGATAGATGAAGAACCATTTCCAGTCCATCGAAACGACTTCGATAACGATTGGTTTTTCATCGTGAGCAAGCGGTTTGCTTGGCTCTAATGCGTGAGTTGTTTTCCAGGTCAGAACGGCCAGGAACAGGATGATCAGAATAGGAACCGTCCAGACCACAGCTTCAACTTTGTTGGAGTGTGACCAGTTCGGGCTATACTTCGCATCTTTATTGCTCGCACGATACTTCCAGGCAAATCCTACTGCCATCAAGACGGCTGGAATAACGACAATCATCATCAGGCCAAAGGCCGTCAGAATCAGAGAGCGTTGCTCCAGTCCAATCTGTCCTTTTGGGTCGAGGAGCGCAGAATCACAACCACTGAGTAATACAGTACCTGCGATTAATGACATCCATCCCAAACTTTTATTGTATTTCCTAAGTCTCATTGAACGACCTCAATTCCACGGAATCTGGTGGCGCTTAAAGTGTACGGGCATTTTACGGGAAGGTTGCATTACTGTAAACATCATTGGATCTGTGTCTGTTCCGTGTTAGCGGCTTCTGCTTGGTTTGTCACATATGTTACGGAGTGTGACATAATAGCTTGCAAAGCTTGATTTATGCGGGATTGATAGCGAAAGAGATAAGAATGGAGTGACTTATAAGAGAATGAGTATAACCATACGTAAAATAAAACAAATAATTAACAATTACGCATCAAATAAAAGACGTGATAAAAGCGGAAAAATAAATCACGCGAGCTGAATCGGTTAAATTTTTTATAAAACAGAATGAAAATTGTCAATAATTTCCAGAAATCTAAAACGCACAAAACAACAAATGAAGTATGATGAATATAAAATCGTTAATAAGACGTTATAATTACGTTTCGTAATTACAACGTCCCCTAACGTTTTCTGGATGATTTAAATCAGCTCAGTTTTGCGTAACGCCAGATAATCAAGGAGAGCACCGAGCAAAATACCGCCAACGGCTGTTAGCACGGCGATCTCCAGCAGGCCAGCAAGGAAGGAAAAGTTGGTGTAATCCAGCGCATTTAGCACCAGTAAAAGCAGCCATATTGACAGCATCAAACACCCTATCGCCAGAATCATTAATGCCAGCGAATAAGTCTGTGGAAAGTGCGTGCGTGGCATGAAACTCTCCGAGCGCTGGGTATGTTCCAGCGTCCGTCGGCAGACCAGCAGCAGTAAAATCCCCGGCACAGCGGCAACCACAGAGAAGAGATAGAACGTAGGCCAGCCGTGCGCTTCAACAAACCAACCCGCAATAGGGCCGACGTACACGCGCCCGACGGCGGAAAGTGCGGAGAGCAGCGCAAATTGCGTGGCTGAGAAGGATTTATTGCACAGCGTCATCAGCAGCGCGACGAATGCTGCCGTACCCATCCCGCCGCACAGGTTTTCGAAAAACACAGCCGTCGCCATCGAGAAAAGGTGTTTATCGGTAATCGACAGCAGCCAGTAACCGGCGTTGGACACGCCCTGCAAGAGCCCAAAAATGAACAGCGCGCGGAACAGCGTCAGGCGCTGCATTAATACTCCACCATATAGTGCGCCAACAATGGTGGCGAACAGGCCCAGCGTTTTATTGACCATACCCACTTCGCCAGCATCGAAGCCGACGCCGCGAATCAGGAATGTTGTGGTCAGGCTCATGGCAAAGGCATCGCCAAGCTTATAAAGGACGATCAGCAGCAGAATCAGCCAGGCGTTATTGCGCCCAAAGAAGTCACGCAGCGGCGCGGCAACGGCCTGCTCCAGCGTTTTTGGCACAGGAATAACGTCGCTGGGCTCCGGGGCTAACAGGGTGGCGATGATGCAGGGGATCAGCAGTGCGGCCATCAGCCAGTACATCCCCTGCCAGCCTAACCAGCGATCGGCAAGCCAAAGGGCGAGTCCGCCGGAAACCAGCATCCCCAGGCGATAGCCCAGTACGCTAATCGCCGCGCCGGTACCGCGTTCTTCCGCTGCCAGCACATCCGTTTTCCACGCATCGAAGACGATATCCTGAGAGGCGGAGCAGAAGGCGATAACCACCGCCAGCGCCGCCATCCAGCGCAATTGCGTGGACGGCTCAAGGAATCCCATTGCCGCAATAGCGATAAGTAACAGGAACTGGGTAGCTAACAGCCAGCCGCGACGGCGACCAAGAAAAGGCGGCGTGTAGCGGTCCATCAGCGGCGACCAAAGAAACTTAAAGACGTAGGCCTGGCCGACGAGGGAGAAAAAACCAATCGTTTTTAGATCGATATTCTCAACGGTCATCCAGGCTTGCAGCGTACCGGATGTGAGGGCGAGGGGTAACCCAGAAGCAAAGCCAAGGATCAGCAAAATGGCCGATTTAGGCTGTGTGAAAATGCGTAAGTAATGATTGGACATAAGGTATATAGCGCAGACCCGGCGCGAGGCCGGGTCTGCGGTTAATTAACGAGCGTTTTGTTTGATGAAATCGTGAATGCTGGTGTCCTGTGCCATATCGGCGATGGTATCGGTCAGGACGCTATTAACCGCGTTGGCGATATTCTGGTTGGAGGCCTGGAATGCGCCTTCAACGGTGTAGCTGGCACGATAGTTTTTGTTCATTTTATTGCCGTTTGCAGCGGTCGCGATGATCGCAATATCGGCTTTGGTTG
This sequence comes from Klebsiella sp. MISC125, assembly GCF_051131775.1. Classification (NCBI taxonomy): domain Bacteria; kingdom Pseudomonadati; phylum Pseudomonadota; class Gammaproteobacteria; order Enterobacterales; family Enterobacteriaceae; genus Klebsiella; species Klebsiella sp. MISC125. Next base: position 4,745,698 of record NZ_CP180448.1, on the reverse strand, counting down.
CGATGTTGTAACGCACATTGCCCTGGGAGACGTCAGCGTACAATTTGTTAACGATAATTTGCAGATCAACAGCGCCGTTCGGACCAATCATATAGCCGCGAGAGGTCATCTGTTTTTCCAGCACTTCCTGCAGTAAGAAACGCAGGTCGCGGGAGGCCGTCAGCGTGACCTGCTGGTTGTCGCGAGTGACTTTTGCCAGCGCCTGGTCTGGACGCTGATCGGCGCCGTTGATGCTGACGGTCACGCCCATCAGGCTTGGATCCTGCTGCGGCAGGGTTATTTTTGGTGAAACATCAATAGTGGTCGGCGGAGTGGCGCATCCGGCCAGCATAAACAGCGCGACCAAAGGAAAAAGAATTTTCTTAAACATGTTCAGGGTCTCAACGCGTGGTGGAGTGGTAATTGAGGAAATTCCCGTCATCATAACATCGCCAACGGCAAGGGGAAGTAGCAACGCATGTAAATTCATCGTCTTGTGCGTTTTCTGTTCTTGCCTCATTTATTATCATGATTTTGGCGGTTGTTCTGACGGACTGAGTGAGTAAACCCGATACTTTTGAATGAAAATATCGGAGGAATGCTAATTTTTTGTTGTTTTCCCCTAATGGAAGCGGTAAAAGCGGCTAACATTTAAAGGGAATGGCGGCAATACAGCGTTGTCGGAGGAGAAAATTCATGATGATACGTGAACAGATCGAAGCAAAACTTAGAGCAGCGTTCGACCCGGTGTATCTTGAAGTCGTGGATGAAAGTTATCGCCACAACGTTCCTGCGGGCTCTGAAAGTCATTTTAAAGTGGTGTTGGTGAGCGATCGCTTCCTTGGCGAGCGTTTTCTCAATCGTCATCGCATGATTTATGGGACGTTGACAGAGGAACTCTCAAGCACCGTGCATGCTCTGGCGCTGCATACCTATACGATTAAAGAGTGGGAAGGACTGCAGGATACCATCTTCGCTTCTCCTCCTTGTCGCGGAGCTGGAAGTATCGCGTAGAAATCGCATTTGCAACCGCTGGAGCTTTTCCAGTATGTTGCGTGAAGATTTATCAGAAAACGGCCTACGGGCCGTTTTGTTTTGCCTGGAAAACATTCAGCTTGAGCGTTTTTACAGGCAGATTTGCTCGGGAAATGTGAAAAATGCCGCAACAGTGGGCGACAACCGTTCTCGACTCACAAAAGTGATGCCGCTATAATGCCGCGTCTTTTATTATGAATGTCTTCGGGATGATTCTGACGACAGGGAATGTGTTTCTGATTTGAAGAGGGCATCCCGGTTCTGCGAAGCAACCTACACGCGCTTCCAGAGTTGACCGAGCACTGTGATTTTTTTGAGGTAACAAGATGCAAGTTTCAGTTGAAACCACTCAGGGCCTTGGGCGCCGTGTAACGATTACTATCGCCGCTGACAGCATCGAGAATGCTGTCAAAAGCGAGCTGGTCAACGTAGCGAAAAAAGTTCGCATTGACGGCTTCCGTAAAGGCAAAGTGCCGATGAATGTCGTTGCTCAGCGTTATGGCGCTTCTGTTCGCCAGGACGTGCTGGGTGACCTGATGAGCCGCAACTTTGTTGACGCGATCATCAAAGAGAAGATTAATCCGGCTGGCGCACCGAACTACGTTCCGGGCGAATACAAGCTGGGTGAAGATTTCACTTACGCAGTTGAGTTCGAAGTCTATCCGGAAGTTGAACTGCAGGGTCTGGAAGCAATCGAAGTTGAAAAACCGGTTGTTGAAGTCACTGACGCTGACGTTGATACCATGCTGGATACCCTGCGCAAGCAGCAGGCTAACTGGAAAGATAAAGACGGCGCTGTTGATGCAGAAGATCGCGTTACCGTTGACTTCACCGGTTCCGTTGACGGCGAAGAGTTTGAAGGCGGCAAAGCGTCTGACTTCGTACTGGCGATGGGCCAGGGTCGTATGATCCCAGGCTTTGAAGACGGTATTAAAGGCCACAAAGCGGGCGAAGAATTCACTATCGACGTGACCTTCCCGGAAGAGTACCACGCAGAAAACCTGAAAGGTAAAGCGGCTAAATTCGTTATCAACCTGAAGAAAGTTGAAGAACGTGAACTGCCGGAACTGACTGAAGAATTCATCAAGCGTTTCGGCGTTGAAGATGGTTCTGTAGCGGGTCTGCGCGCTGAAGTGCGTAAAAACATGGAGCGCGAGCTGAAAGGCGCAGTACGTAACCGCGTTAAGTCTCAGGCTATCGAAGGTCTGGTAAAAGCTAACGATATCGACGTACCGTCTGCACTGATCGACAGCGAAATCGACGTTCTGCGTCGCCAGGCTGCTCAGCGCTTTGGTGGTAACGAGCAACAGGCTCTGGAACTGCCGCGTGAACTGTTCGAAGAACAGGCTAAACGCCGCGTTGTTGTTGGTCTGCTGCTGGGCGAAGTGATTCGTACCCACGAGCTGAAAGCTGACGAAGATCGCGTAAAAGGCCTGATCGAAGAGATGGCTTCTGCTTACGAAGATCCGAAAGAAGTTGTTGAGTTCTACAGCAAAAACAAAGAGCTGATGGACAACATGCGCAACGTCGCTCTGGAAGAGCAGGCTGTTGAAGCCGTGCTGGCGAAAGCTAAAGTGTCTGAAGCGGCCACTTCCTTCAGCGAGCTGATGAACCAGCAGGCGTAATTTCGCCCCAAGGTTTAAGGTTTGAGCAAAAACCCGTTGCCGAAAGGCGGCGGGTTTTTTATTGCAATGATAGCCTTAGGATGAGTGCGAAAAGCCGATTTCAGTGATAGCGTTACGCCAAAAGGTTGTTATGCTTGAATTATGGCAACGCCATCCCCATAACCGAGAGACGTAACTGCATCGGCATGATCATGCTTTGTCATAAAGTATGCATATATGCACTTCTGCCTGAGGCAGAAATTCTGGCTGATAATCCGTCCATAAGGTTACAATCAGTGCAGCGGTTTTTTTCAAATTAATCCAGGAGACGGAAATGTCATACAGTGGCGAACGAGATAACTTTGCACCCCATATGGCCCTGGTGCCGATGGTCATTGAACAGACCTCACGCGGCGAACGTTCATTTGATATTTACTCCCGTCTGCTCAAGGAGCGCGTCATTTTTATGACCGGCCAGGTAGAAGACCACATGGCTAACCTGATCGTGGCGCAGATGCTGTTTCTGGAAGCGGAAAACCCGGAAAAAGATATCTACCTGTACATTAACTCGCCGGGTGGGGTGATCACCGCCGGGATGTCTATCTACGACACCATGCAGTTTATTAAGCCTGACGTCAGCACCATCTGTATGGGGCAGGCGTGCTCAATGGGCGCGTTCCTGCTGACTGCCGGGGCGAAAGATAAACGTTTCTGTCTGCCAAACTCCCGTGTGATGATTCACCAACCGCTGGGCGGCTACCAGGGCCAGGCGACGGATATTGAAATCCACGCCCGTGAAATCCTGAAAGTGAAAGGGCGCATGAATGAACTGATGGCGCACCATACGGGTCAATCCCTTGAGCAGATCGAGCGCGACACCGAGCGTGACCGCTTCCTTTCTGCCTCGGAAGCAGTGGAATACGGCCTCGTCGACTCCATTTTGACTCATCGTAATTGATGCCCCTGGCGCAAGGGTGCCGCTATACTTGTTTGAAAGAGGGCGGCACAACGCTTGCGAGCGGCTTGCGCCTGAGAATGGCATTTGCGTCGTCGTGTGCGGCACAAAGAACTTAATAAGAGGTTTGGACTCATGACAGATAAACGCAAAGATGGTTCGGGCAAACTGTTGTACTGCTCTTTTTGCGGCAAAAGCCAGCATGAAGTGCGTAAGCTAATTGCCGGGCCATCCGTGTATATCTGCGACGAATGCGTTGATTTATGTAACGACATCATTCGCGAAGAAATCAAAGAAGTCGCGCCGCATCGCGAGCGCAGTGCACTGCCGACTCCGCACGAAATTCGCCACCATCTTGACGATTATGTTATCGGCCAGGAACCGGCGAAAAAAGTGTTGGCAGTGGCGGTATACAACCACTACAAACGTCTGCGTAATGGCGATACCAGCAATGGCGTTGAACTGGGTAAAAGTAACATTCTGCTGATCGGGCCGACCGGTTCCGGTAAAACGCTGCTGGCGGAAACGCTGGCGCGCCTGTTGGATGTTCCGTTCACCATGGCTGATGCGACCACCCTGACCGAAGCCGGTTATGTGGGTGAAGACGTTGAGAACATCATCCAGAAGCTGTTGCAGAAGTGCGATTACGACGTGCAGAAAGCGCAGCGCGGCATTGTCTATATTGATGAAATCGACAAGATTTCCCGTAAATCGGATAACCCGTCGATTACCCGCGATGTTTCTGGCGAAGGCGTGCAGCAGGCGCTGCTGAAGCTTATCGAAGGCACCGTTGCTGCCGTACCGCCGCAGGGCGGGCGTAAGCATCCGCAGCAGGAGTTCTTGCAGGTTGATACCTCCAAGATTCTGTTTATCTGCGGTGGCGCATTTGCCGGGCTGGATAAAGTCATTTCCCACCGCGTAGAAACCGGTTCAGGTATTGGTTTCGGCGCGACGGTTAAGGCTAAATCCGACAAAGCCAGCGAAGGCGAGCTGCTGTCTCAGGTTGAGCCGGAAGATCTGATCAAATTTGGTCTGATTCCGGAATTCATCGGTCGTCTGCCGGTAGTGGCAACGCTGACAGAGCTGAGCGAAGAAGCGCTGATTCAGATCCTGAAAGAGCCGAAAAACGCCCTGACCAAGCAGTATCAGGCGTTGTTCAACCTGGAAGGCGCTGAGCTGGAGTTCCGCGAAGAAGCGCTGGACGCCATCGCTAAGAAAGCGATGGCGCGTAAAACCGGTGCTCGTGGCCTGCGTTCCATCGTCGAAGCTGCGTTGCTTGATACCATGTACGATCTTCCATCAATGGAAGATGTCGAAAAAGTGGTTATCGACGCATCAGTCATCGACGGGCAAAGCAAGCCGCTGCTGATTTACGGTAAACCGGAAGCGCAACAAGCATCTGGTGAATAATTAGCCAACTTGCTCAAGCAGTTAACCAAAAAGGGGGGATTTTATCTCCCCTTTTATTTTTCCTGCATTCCCGCCGTTGAATGTGTGGAATACATCCCCATATACTGGTTTACATATTAACGGCGACGCGTCGTTGAATTGCGTCGTCGGCTACCTGGCGGACTTTAAACTAAGAGAGAGCTCTATGAATCCTGAGCGTTCTGAACGCATTGAAATCCCCGTATTGCCGTTGCGCGATGTGGTGGTTTATCCGCACATGGTCATACCCCTGTTTGTAGGGCGGGAAAAATCTATCCGTTGTCTCGAAGCGGCCATGGACCATGATAAAAAAATCATGTTGGTTGCGCAGAAAGAAGCGTCGACGGATGAGCCGGGTGTAAACGATCTTTTCACCGTCGGGACCGTGGCGTCTATTTTGCAAATGCTGAAGCTTCCGGACGGTACGGTAAAAGTACTGGTCGAAGGTTTGCAGCGTGCGCGTATTTCTGCACTGTCTGATAACGGCGAGCATTTTTCGGCGAAAGCGGAATATCTTGAATCGCCGGCGATTGACGAGCGCGAGCAGGAAGTACTGGTTCGCACCGCTATCAGCCAGTTCGAAGGCTACATCAAGCTGAACAAAAAAATCCCACCAGAAGTGCTGACGTCGCTCAATAGCATCGACGATCCGGCACGCCTGGCGGATACCATCGCTGCGCATATGCCGCTGAAGCTGGCGGACAAACAGTCCGTGCTGGAGATGTCCGACGTTAACGAACGTCTGGAATATCTGATGGCGATGATGGAGTCAGAAATCGATCTGCTGCAGGTTGAAAAGCGTATTCGCAACCGCGTGAAAAAGCAGATGGAGAAATCTCAGCGCGAGTACTATCTGAATGAGCAAATGAAAGCCATTCAAAAAGAGCTCGGCGAGATGGACGACGCCCCGGACGAGAACGAAGCGCTGAAGCGTAAGATCGACGCGGCGAAAATGCCGAAAGAGGCAAAAGAAAAAACCGAAGCGGAACTGCAAAAACTGAAGATGATGTCCCCGATGTCGGCGGAAGCGACCGTCGTTCGTGGCTACATCGACTGGATGGTGCAGGTGCCGTGGAACGCCCGTAGCAAGGTCAAAAAAGATCTGCGTCAGGCGCAGGAGATCCTCGACACCGACCACTACGGTTTGGAGCGCGTGAAGGATCGTATTCTTGAGTACCTCGCAGTGCAAAGCCGCGTAAACAAACTCAAAGGGCCGATCCTGTGCCTGGTTGGGCCGCCGGGGGTGGGTAAAACCTCGCTGGGCCAGTCCATTGCCAAAGCAACCGGACGTAAATACGTGCGTATGGCGCTGGGCGGTGTGCGTGATGAAGCGGAAATTCGTGGCCACCGTCGCACCTATATTGGTTCTATGCCGGGCAAGCTTATCCAGAAGATGGCGAAAGTGGGCGTTAAAAACCCTCTGTTCCTGCTCGATGAGATTGACAAAATGTCCTCCGACATGCGCGGCGATCCGGCCTCGGCATTGCTGGAAGTCTTGGATCCGGAACAGAACGTGGCCTTTAACGACCACTATCTGGAAGTGGATTACGATCTCAGCGACGTGATGTTTGTTGCGACCTCTAACTCCATGAACATTCCGGCACCGCTGCTGGACCGTATGGAAGTGATTCGTCTCTCCGGCTATACCGAAGATGAAAAGCTGAACATCGCTAAACGTCACCTGTTGTCGAAACAGATTGAGCGTAACGCGCTGAAAAAAGGCGAACTGACGGTTGATGATAGCGCTATTGTTGGCATCATTCGTTATTACACCCGTGAAGCGGGCGTGCGTGGTCTGGAACGTGAAATCTCTAAACTGTGCCGTAAGGCGGTTAAACAGCTGTTGCTGGATAAAACGCTGAAACACATCGAGATTAACGGCGACAACCTGCATGATTTCCTTGGCGTACAGCGCTATGACTATGGCCGTGCGGATAACGAAAACCGTGTCGGTCAGGTGACCGGCCTGGCGTGGACGGAAGTGGGTGGCGATCTGCTGACTATTGAAACCGCCTGCGTCCCAGGTAAAGGCAAATTGACCTATACCGGATCGCTCGGTGAAGTCATGCAGGAATCCATCCAGGCAGCGTTGACCGTGGTGCGTTCGCGTGCGGATAAGCTGGGAATTAACTCAGATTTTTACGAAAAACGCGATATCCACGTTCACGTACCGGAAGGGGCAACGCCGAAAGATGGTCCAAGCGCCGGTATTGCGATGTGTACCGCGCTGGTTTCCTGTCTGACGGGGAATCCGGTGCGTGCCGATGTGGCAATGACCGGGGAAATTACCCTGCGCGGTCTGGTGCTGCCAATTGGTGGTCTGAAGGAAAAACTGCTGGCTGCACATCGCGGCGGTATTAAGACTGTTCTGATTCCTGATGAAAATAAACGTGACCTTGAAGAAATTCCAGATAACGTTATTGCCGATTTAGATATCCATCCGGTGAAACGAATCGAGGAAGTTCTGGCACTTGCGCTGCAGAACGAACCGTTCGGCATGGAAGTCGTCACGGCAAAATAGTGACTTTGCGCAAATAGCGCTAAGAAAAATAGGGCTGGTAAGTAAATTCGCACTTGCCAGCCTTTTTTTGTATCGCTAACTTAGATCGCTGGCAGGGGGGTCATTTACAACGCTGTTGTAAGGGCATGACAGTCCTGATATAACTGCTGCGCGGTCGCACCACGAAGGATTCTGGTGCGATATAAATTATAAAGAGAGGAAGAGAACAGTGAATAAATCTCAACTGATTGACAAAATTGCTGCCGGTGCGGACATTTCTAAAGCCGCAGCTGGACGTGCGTTAGATGCTTTAATCGCTTCTGTTACTGAATCTCTGCAGGCTGGGGATGACGTTGCGCTGGTAGGGTTTGGTACTTTTGCTGTTAAAGAGCGCGCCGCCCGTACTGGCCGCAATCCGCAAACAGGTAAAGAAATCACCATCGCCGCTGCTAAAGTACCGGGTTTCCGTGCAGGTAAAGCGCTGAAAGACGCGGTAAACTGATCGACTTCCCCACTGGGGTCTGTGACGAAGTACAAGGGCGCATCGTGAGATGTGCCTTTTTTATTTGCCAGAATGCGACTTAATGTGAGTTTATACGCACTTGTGGGCTGACAATCACCCTGTTTTCTTGTCAAAATACGTCCTCACGCGCAGTAGCCATCACATGCTATGCTGCGCGAGCAAAAGTCATCTACAGCGGAGCGTTGTTACACCATGATGGACAACCTACGCACGGCCGCCAATAGCGTCGTGCTCAAGATTATTTTCGGTATCATTATTGTCTCGTTCATTTTGACCGGGGTGAGTGGTTACCTGATTGGCGGTGGTAACAACTATGCCGCGAAAATTAATGACCAGGAGATTGGTCGCGCCCAATTTGAAAATGCCGTTGCCAGCGAACGTAATCGCATGCAGCAGCAGCTTGGCGATCAGTTCTCTGAACTGGCGGCCAATGAAAATTACATGAAGACCATGCGCCAGCAGGTGCTGAATCGTCTGATTGACGAGGCGCTGCTTGACCAGTATGCCCGTGAACTCGGTCTTAATGTCAGTGACGACCAGGTTAAGCAGGCCATCTTCCAGACCCAGGCTTTCCAGGCTGATGGCAAATTTGATAACGAGCGCTTCAGCCGTATCGTTAATCAGATGGGTATGACTACGGACCAGTATGCACAAGCGCTGCGTAATCAGTTGACCACGCAGCAACTGATTACCGCTGTAGCGGGTACCGACTTTATGCTGCCGGGCGAGTCCGATCAGCTGGCGGCACTGGTTTCCCAACAGCGCGTGGTGCGTGAAGCAACCATCGACGTGAACGCGCTGGCGGCGAAGCAGTCCGTAACCGACGACGAAATTAACGCTTTCTATCAGCAGAATCAGGCGCGTTTTATGTCGCCGGAACAGTTCCGCGTAAGCTACATCCAGATGGATGCCGCGAGCATGCAGGAAAACGTCTCTGACGAAGAAATTCAGTCATGGTATGACCAGCATCAGGAACAGTTCACTCAGCCGCAGCGTAACCGCTACAGCATCATTCAGACCAAGACTGAAGCGGATGCTCAGGCGGTGCTTGATGAGCTGAAGAAGGGGGCTGATTTCGCCACCCTGGCGAAAGAAAAGTCCACCGATATCATCTCTGCTCGTAACGGCGGCGATATGGGGTGGCTGGAAGATGCAGCGACCGTGCCTGAGCTGAAAGATGCGGGCCTGAAAGACAAAGGCCAGCTGTCTGGCGTAATTAAATCTTCCGTGGGTTTCCTGGTGGCGCGCCTTGATGACGTTCAGGCAGCACAACTTAAACCGCTGGCTGACGTGCGCGCTGATATCGCGGCGAAAGTGAAACAGGATAAAGCTCTGGACGCTTACTACGCGCTACAGCAGAAAGTGAGCGATGCGGCGAGCAACGATAACGAGTCTTTGGCGGGTGCCGCACAGGTTGCCGGACTAAAAGTCGTTGAAACCGGCTGGTTTGGTCGTGACAACCTTCCGCAAGAGCTGAACTTCAAACCGGTTTCTGACGCTATCTTCAACGGTGGTTTGGTTGGTGAAAGCGGTACTCCTGGTAGTAACTCCGACATCATCACCGTTGATGGCGATCGTGCATTTGTTCTGCGCATCAGTGAGCATAAACCGGAAGCGGTGAAACCGCTGGCGGATGTGAAAGCGCAGGTCAGCGATATCGTCAAGCACAGCAAGGCGGAGCAGCAGGCTAAACTGGACGCCGACAAGCTTCTGGTGGCGCTTAAAGAGGGCAAAGGCGATGAGGCGATGAAAGCCGCTGGCCTGAGCTTCGGCGCTCCGCAGACGCTGTCCCGCACCGGTCAGGAAGCGCTGAGCCAGGCAGTATTTGCACTGCCGTTGCCGCAGTCGGGCAAACCGAGCTACGGTGTGAGTTCTGATATGCAAGGCAACGTCGTACTGCTGGCGCTGGACGAAGTGAAAGCAGGCACGATGCCGGAAGAGCAGAAAAAAGCGATGGTTCAGGGGATCACCCAGAATAACGCTCAAATCGCTTTCGAAGCGCTGATGAGTAACCTGCGTAAAGCAGCGAAAATTAAGCTCGGTGACATCATCGATCAGCAGCAATAATTTCGCGTAGCTTCGCAAAAGCAAGTAACGTGATGTAATTCTCAAAGGCCGCTTTCGCGGCCTTTTCCATTTCTGCATTTTGCCTTTTGTACTCTTTTTCTCCACTCGCTATCGTGCCCTTGCTGTCAACAAACAAGGAGATAACAGCATGAAACGAGGAATGAGAACGCTTATTGCCGCCGCCGTACTGGTTTGCGCGGCGGGGGGGCAGGTAGTGTTAGCTGCACCTTCGAGTGGTAAAGCGTCGGCGGCGACGAGTAAGGAGAGTGTGCAAGCGCCGCAGGCGAAATCGCCTGATGCGATAAACGCGGCTGATAGTGAAGGAACCAGGGTTAGTATTAATAACGCCAGTGCAGAAGAACTCGCCCAGGCTTTGAATGGCGTTGGCCTAAAGAAAGCGCAGGCTATTGTGAGCTATCGCGAGGAATACGGACCGTTTAAAACCGTTGACGATCTTAAACAGGTTCCGGGGATGGGCAACTCGCTGGTGGAGAGAAATCTGTCTCATCTGAAGCTATAAATTTTCAGTTGAAGTTTGCACAGTCGTAAATATTTGCCAGACTGAAGAGGTCGCACAAGTGGTGTGACCTCTGACCTCAAAATAACAATTCAAGTAAGGCATTTGCGCTATGCAGACACAAATCAAAGTTCGTGGCTATCATCTGGATGTTTACCAGCATGTGAATAATGCACGTTATCTGGAGTTTCTCGAAGAGGCGCGCTGGGATGGGCTGGAAAATAGCGCTGCCTTTCACTGGATGACCGGGCACAACATCGCCTTTGTGGTGGTGAACATCAATATCAACTATCGCCGCCCGGCGGTATTGGGTGATGTTCTTACCGTTACCAGCAAGCTGGAGCAGTTGAATGGGAAAAGCGGGACGTTAAGCCAGGTCGTGACCCTGAACCCTAATGGAGAAGTGGTCGCTGATGCGCTCATCACCTTTGTCTGCATTGATTTAAAAACGCAGAAAGCGCTGCCGCTTGAAGGTGAACTGCGTGAAAAGCTCGATCAAATGAATTTACGCTAATATAGCTTCCGCTTTCTTCCCGGTGGCGCTGCGCTAACCGGGCTACGGGTTCACAGTCGCCAGCAGGCCGGTAGCCCGGACAAGGCGCGTCGAGCGCCGCCTCCGGGGAAATAGCTGATTACTTCAGCCCTGTTTTGCGCTTCATCACCGCCATAATACCCAGCTTATCAGCCTGATATTGATTCAACCCGTTAGCGCGAAGATGACAGGCGGCGCATTGTCCGCAGCCGTCGCCTTTAATGCCGTTATAGCAGGTCAGGGTTTCCTGGCGCACCAGATCTAACTGACCCCAATAATCGGCCAAGGCCCAGGTCTCGGCTTTATTCAGCCACATCAGCGGCGTCTCAAAGCGGATCTCCTTTGCCATTCCCAGGCTAACCGCGTGGTGCAGCGCTTTTACAAACTCATCGCGGCAGTCCGGGTAGCCCGAAAAATCGGTCTCGCAAACGCCGGTAATAATCGCTTCCGCCTTAACCTGATATGCGTAAATCGCCGTCAGAGTTAAAAACAGAATGTTGCGTCCGGGCACGAAGGTATTGGGAATACCGTTGGCATCCGGTTCATAATCCGGCACCGGAATGCTATCGCGAGTTAAGCTACTGATCGCCAGTTCGTTAAGCAGGGTGACATCAAGCACTTTGTGAGCGACCGCCCCCAGTTTCATCGCCAGCTCACGAGCGACATCAATCTCGGCGCGATGGCGTTGGCCATAATCAAACGTGACGCAATGCACTTCATCATACTGTTGCAGAGCCTGCACCAGGCAGGTCGTTGAATCCTGTCCTCCACTGAAGACAACTACGGCGCGTTTCATGGTAATTCCTGACTATCAATGTAAAGGGGATATGGTAGCGCCTGATGAGCGCGGCGACCAGCTCTGTCACGGCGTTGATGCCGGGAGCCAGGCGCTGGCAAAATCAAACCAGCCACGAGCGTTCAGACGCAGGCCGTTGACGCCCGGCGGAGCGCTAATACGATAATTATAATTAAATAGCGGCGTCATGATGGCGTCATCCATCAGGTTGTTAAACACATTGCGCAACGCTTCGTTGCGGCTGCGTTCGTCCGGTAGCGCCTGCACGGCATCGAGAGTGGCCTGTAAGTGGGCATATTGTGCCCCGGTCAACAAATTAGGCCACAGTGCATCGCAGCGTAACCACTGTTCCAGCGTGTACTCAGGCGCTTCGCCTATCAGACGATCGCCCATCATCAGGTCCGCTTTCGCAAACTGCTGGCAGCCATCCCAGTTTTTAGCATCGTGAAAAATAATTGTTAACTCGCAGCCTAATGTCGCCAGTCGTTGCCTGAGCTGCTCTGCCATGGCGTGTAGTTCTACGGGAAGGTGATAGAGCAGGATGAGTTTCTCTGGCAGTGATACATCAAGATTTTCCGGCCCTTGCGGAATAGACCAGCCGGGCAGCACCTCATTGCTGGGAGCGATCAGATCTTCGTCCAGGGGGAGGGTTTCCAGTAGCGTTGAATGATGAATTAACGACACCAGCCGCTGAGCTTGCGCTTTGCTTAGGCGATGGCTCTGACGCAGAGTCAGATAGCAAAAACCGAGGCTAATACTATTGCTGACCTGCCGTAAATTGGCCAACTCATCGGGGTCGCCAATCGTTATCTGCACCGGATGACGGCAGCTGGTGCCCAGATCCCGCTCAAATAACTGCGGAGTGATCCAAAACTCAACGGCCTGAATCAAAGGATGGCTAAGGTGATAACGCGGATGATTTTCTAGTCGTACAAGCTCCGGGCTAAATAACTTCAGGCGGAAGGGTCCGCTACCAATGGCCGGATTGTCCGGATGCGCCAATACGCTACAGTAACTCGCCAGGCGAAACGGTAGCCAAAAATCCGCCCGATGCAGGGTGATTGTCAGACATTGGGCATGAGTGACGCTAATCTCGCTGATGCTGGCGAATAGCGTTCGCAGCGCGGGGAGTTCCAGTAGCATGAGTAGCTGCTGGCGTAGTTGTGATGTCTCAACAGGATCGCCGTTATGCCAGAATAGCGTGGAACGGATATAAAAATTCCAGCGTAGGCCATCAGGCGAGACTTCCCAATGGTGCGCTAAATCTCCAATTGGACCGGTGCTTAGCGCATCAAATCGGGTCAGGCCAGAAAAAATCTGTCCGGCCAGATGTTGTTCAGCCCGTCCGGGTAAAAAACCAGGGCGCAGAGGTTCCAGCGGGCGATAGTAAGGAATACGTAGCGTGGGCGTATTGTTTTGCCATTGCCCCCCAAGAAAAGGATAGAGCAGCGCTTTGAGTTCCACCGGTGCAAGCTGGGCCAGCTCAAGCGCATTCTGCTGCTGCCCTTTATTTAACGCCTGCTCCATCATCTCATTGCGTAGCGTCTCCGGCGCTTTATAAAACTGGAGTTGCCCGCGTTTTCCGCGACCAGAGCTGGCCTGCCAGCTTAACCAGCCAGCCTCCTGTGCCTGGCGCAACAGCGTACGAATATGGCGCTCGCTACAAAAACAGCGTTCCGCCAGTTCGCCAACGGTGACCTGCTGCGGCTCGCCCTGAGAGGGTTGCCAGAGGCGCTGGTACTGATTCAGGCGGTTTAATAGCCTCATCTTCGCTTTATCCTGATGTTTACCTAAAAACCCGGAACAATAAAATTCATCTATTCACTATTACTTCCGTATATCTCAGGCAATACTGCAACACAAGCAAAATCCATCACGCTTCGGGGAAGAGAATATGGCAAGACTGGCTGCATTTGATATGGACGGTACGTTACTGATGCCGGACCATCGTCTGGGAGACAAAACGCTTTCGACGCTCAAACGCCTGCGCGATCGTGATATCACCCTGACGTTTGCTACTGGTCGCCATGCGCTGGAAATGCGCCATGTTATTGGCGAGTTCTCGCTTGATGCCTTTCTCATCACTGGTAACGGAACGCGCATTCACTCTCTGGAGGGGGAAGAGCTGCATCGTCGCGATCTCGCTCCGGAAGTGGCGGAAGAGGTATTGCATAGTGCCTGGGAAACGACGGCCAGCATGCATATCTTTAATGACAATGGCTGGTTTACCGGGCGCGAAATCCCAGAAATGCTGAAGGCGCATGTCTATAGCGGCTTCCATTATCAGCTTCGCGATCCGAAACGCATGCCAGCGCATCAGGTAACCAAGATCTGCTTCTGTGGCGATCATGACGATCTGCGTCGGTTGCGGATCCAACTGAACGAAGCGCTGGGGGCTAGCGCGCATTTGTGCTTTTCAGCGATGGATTGCCTGGAAGTGCTGCCAACGGGATGTAACAAAGGTTCTGCGCTGGCGGTGCTGAGCCAGCATCTCGGCCTGACGTTGCAGGACTGCATGGCGTTTGGTGACGCTATGAACGACCGGGAAATGCTTGGCAGCGTCGGGCGCGGCGTGATTATGGGCAATGCCATGGCTCAACTCAAAGCACAGTTACCTCATCTACCGATTATTGGCGACTGCCGCCATCAGGCGGTCTCCCACTTTTTGACGCATTGGCTGGATAATCCTGATCTTCCTTATTCCCCCGAATAGAGAGACCCTACCAGCGAGCCAGATATCTTGTGATATCTGGCTTTTTTTATTTTACGTGCAGCATTTCGGCGATTTTTGCCTGCCATGGGGCGATATCGCCGATATTGGCTGCTACCCACAGTGGGTTGTAATAGCTTTCCAGGTAGCGTTCGCCGCTGTCGCACAGTAACGTGACGATGGAACCAGTGCGGCCTTCTTCGCGCATACGTACTGCCAGTTGCAGTACGCCCCACATATTGGTGCCGGTTGATGCTCCAACCTTACGCCCGAGCAGCGTTTCCAGCCACAGTGCGGTGGCGACGCTGGCTGCATCCGGCACGCGCAGCATCTCGTCGACCACATCGGGAATAAATGAAGGTTCGACGCGCGGGCGACCAATACCTTCAATTTTGCTACCGACCGGGCTGCGCAGGCTGGCATCGCGGCTTTGCCAGTAATCCATGAATACGGAGTTTTGCGGGTCAACCACCATCAACCTGGTATCGTAACCCTGGCTGCGAATATAGCGGCCAATGGTGGCTGAGGTGCCGCCGGTGCCCGCGCTCATCACGATATATGATGGCTGCGGGTGCGGTTCATGGGTCATCTGGCGGAAGATGCTGTCGGCGATATTATTGTTGCCCCGCCAGTCGGTGGCGCGCTCGGCAAAGGTAAACTGATCCATATAATGACCGTTCAGCTCGCGAGCCAACGTTTCGGACGCGGCATAGATTTCGCAGGCGCTATCGACAAAGTGGCAGCGACCGCCGTAGAACTCAATTTGCTCAATTTTGCGCTTTGCGGTGCATGAGGGCATAACGGCAATAAACGGCAGACCCAGTAGTCGAGCGAAGTAGGCTTCCGAAACGGCAGTCGAACCCGAAGAGGACTCAATAATCGTCGTCCCTTCTTTAATCCAGCCGTTGCACAACCCATAGAGAAACAGCGAACGCGCCAGACGATGCTTCAGGCTACCGGTTGGGTGAGTGCTCTCATCTTTAAGGTAGATTTGAATCCCGGTGAATCCCGGCAGCGCCAGACGAATAAGGTGCGTGTCGGCGGAACGCTGATAATCGGCATTAATTTCACTAATCGCGTGTTTTATCCAGGCGCTGTTCATCTTGATTTCCTGTTTGTCATTTTGTGCCCAGCTTAACGGAAATCGAAGGAAAAATTGTTGCCATTTAGCCTTTCAATTACAATAAAAGGAGTAAAATTTTCTCCTGAGGCGCATAATGTTAGATAAAATTGACCGCAAGCTGCTTTCTCTACTACAAACCGACTGTACCCTCTCTTTGCAGGCGCTGGCTGATGCCGTTAATCTGACCACCACGCCCTGCTGGAAACGCCTGAAACGTCTGGAAGACGAAGGTATTCTCCGCGGGCGAGTCGCTCTGCTGGATGCTGAAAAGGTTGGACTTGGCCTGACGGCGTTTGTGCTGATTAAGACTCAGCACCACAGTAGCGACTGGTACTGCCGTTTTGTCAGCGAGGTCACGCAAATGGCGGAGGTCCTCGGCTTCTGGCGTATGGCGGGGGAATATGACTACCTGCTGCGGGTTCAGGTTGCTGACATGAAAAACTATGACAATTTTTATAAACGTCTGGTTAACAGCGTGCCGGGCCTGTCGGATGTCACTTCGAGTTTCGCCATGGAACAGATAAAATACACCACAGCCTTGCCTATTGATTAACGGCATCCGCCGCTACGAATTACATACTCAGGATTTAACTGCTTGCGATTATTTGCTCAACTTAGCTGGTATTTCCGCCGGGAGTGGCGTCGTTACCTCGGCGCTATTGCTCTGCTGATCATCATTGCCATCCTACAACTGGTACCGCCGAAAGTGGTCGGCATCGTGGTTGACGGCGTCACGAAACAACATTACACCGCGGAAAAGGTGTGGATGTGGATCGGCCTGCTGGTGGTTATTGCGGTGATGGTTTACCTGCTGCGCTACGTCTGGCGCGTGCTGCTGTTCGGTGCTTCCTATCAGCTGGCCGTCGAACTGCGTGAAGATTTCTATCGCCAGCTCAGTCGCCAGCATCCGGCTTTTTACCTGCGTCATCGCACCGGGGACCTGATTGCCCGGGCGACTAACGACGTTGACCGGGTCGTTTTCGCCGCAGGGGAAGGGGTGTTGACGTTAGTTGACTCCATGGTGATGGGCTGCGCGGTGCTGATTGTGATGTCCACGCAAATCAGCTGGCAGTTAACCCTGCTGGCGCTGCTGCCGATGCCGATTATGGCTCTGGCAATTAAGCGTAACGGTGATGCGCTGCATGAGCGCTTTCGCGTAGCGCAGGCAGCATTCTCCAGCCTGAACGACCGTACTCAGGAGAGCCTCACCAGCATCCGTATGATCAAAGCCTTTGGCCTTGAAGATCGGCAATCGGCGCAGTTCGCCGCCGATGCCGCGGATACCGGGGCGAAAAATATGCGCGTGGCGCGCATTGATGCCCGCTTTGACCCGACGATCTATATTGCGATTGGTACCGCGAATTTGCTCGCGATCGGTGGCGGTAGCTGGATGGTGCTGCAAGGCAGCATGACCCTGGGTCAGCTTACCAGCTTTATTATGTACCTTGGCCTGATGATTTGGCCGATGCTGGCGCTGGCGTGGATGTTTAATATCGTCGAGCGCGGGAGTGCTGCCTATTCGCGTATTCGTACCATGCTGGAAGAGGCTCCGGTAGTTAAAGACGGAAGCGAACCTACACCTGAAGGCCGCGGTACGCTCAACGTAGCCGTTCGCGAATTTATCTATCCGCAGGCGCATAAATCCTCACTGGAAAAGGTCAACTTTACGCTACAGCCTGGTCAAATGCTGGGGATATGTGGGCCGACGGGTGCCGGTAAAAGTACCATTCTGGCGTTGATTCAGCGTCATTTCGATGTAACCGATGGGGATATCTGTTTCCACGGCGTTCCCCTGACCCGACTCCAGTTGGATAGCTGGCGTGCCCGGCTGGCGGTGGTGAATCAGACCCCGTTTTTATTTTCCGATACCGTCGCCAGCAATATCGCGCTGGGTAGACCGGACGCTACGCAGGAGCAAATCGAACACGTAGCGCGGCTCGCCAGCGTACATGAGGATATTCTGCGCCTGCCGCAGGGATATAACACCGAGGTCGGTGAGCGCGGCGTGATGCTTTCTGGTGGGCAGAAGCAGCGCATTTCCATAGCCCGCGCGCTGCTGCTGGAGGCCGAGATCCTGATTCTTGATGATGCGCTGTCGGCAGTGGATGGCCGTACGGAGCATCAAATTTTGCATAACCTGCGACAGTGGGGTGAGGGGAGAACGGTGATCATCAGCGCCCATCGATTATCGGCGTTGACTGAGGCCAGCGAGATTCTGGTGATGCAGCATGGGCACGTTGCCCAGCGTGGTCGCCACGAAGCCCTGGCCGCACAGCCTGGCTGGTATCGCGATATGTATCGCTATCAGCAGCTCGAAGCGGCGCTGGATGATGTTGTGCAGGAGCACGAGGAGGTCACCGGTGCGTAGTTTCACTCAACTCTGGCCGACGTTAAAACGCCTGCTGGCCTACGGTTCTCCGTGGCGGAAACAGCTGATGATTGCCGTTGCCATCATGTGGGTAGCGGCGGTGGCTGAGGTCAGCGGCCCGCTGCTGATCAGCTACTTCATCGATAATATGGTGGCGAAGAATTCTCTGCCGCTGAAGCTGGTTAGCGGCCTTGCGGTAGCCTATCTTGGCTTGCAACTTCTGGCAGCTGGCCTGCATTACTGCCAGTCTCTGCTGTTTAACCGTGCGGCGGTTGGCGTCGTGCAGCAACTGCGCAGTGACGTGATGGATGCCGCGCTGCGCCAGCCGCTCAGCGAGTTTGATACTCAACCGGTGGGGCAGCTTATTTCGCGAGTCACCAACGATACTGAGGTTATCCGCGATCTGTACGTGACCGTGGTGGCAACGGTGTTGCGCAGCGCCGCACTGATTGGCGCGATGCTGGTGGCGATGTTCAGCCTTGACTGGCGGATGGCGCTGGTGGCGATCGCTATCTTCCCGGCGGTGTTGATCGTGATGATGATTTATCAGCGCTACAGCACGCCAATCGTCAGGCGGGTTCGCGCCTGGCTGGCGGATATCAACGATGGCTTCAACGAAGTGATTAACGGTATGGGCGTCATTCAGCAGTTCCGCCAGCAGGCGCGGTTCGGCGAGCGGATGCGCGAGGCCAGCTACGCGCACTACCTGGCGCGGATGCAAACTTTGCGCCTTGACGGTTTCTTGTTACGCCCGCTGCTGAGCCTGTTCTCTTCACTGATCCTCTGCGGCCTGCTGATGCTGTTTGGTTTCAGCAGCACCGGGACCATCGAAGTGGGGGTCCTCTACGCCTTTATTAGCTACCTTGGTCGTTTGAACGAACCGCTGATCGAACTGACAACTCAACAGTCGATGCTACAGCAGGCGGTTGTGGCGGGGGAGCGAGTTTTTGAACTGATGGACAGGCCGCGTCAGGCGTGGGGAGAGGATAGCGACCCACTGCGTAGCGGGGCCGTCAGTATCGATAATGTCTCTTTTGCCTACCGCGATGACAGTCTGGTATTGCAGGATATCAATCTTGATATCCCATCCCGCAGCTTCGTGGCGCTGGTCGGTCATACTGGTAGCGGCAAAAGTACTCTGGCTAGCCTGATGATGGGCTACTACCCGTTGACCAAAGGTGAAATTCGTATCGATGGCCGTCCGCTCTCTTCATTAAGCCACAGCGCGCTGCGTCAGGGGATTGCGATGGTGCAGCAGGACCCTGTGGTGCTGGCCGATACCTTCTATGCTAACGTTACCCTCGGTCGTGACATCAGCGAAGAGCAGGTTTGGGAGGCGCTGGAAGCGGTGCAGTTGGCAGAGCTGGCCCGCGAAATGGAAGACGGGATTTATACGCAACTGGGCGAGCAGGGGAACAATCTTTCCGTTGGTCAGAAGCAGCTGCTGGCGCTGGCGCGGGTGCTGGTTGATACCCCGCAGGTGCTGATCCTTGATGAAGCAACGGCCAATATCGACTCAGGTACTGAGCAGGCGATCCAGCAGGCCCTGGCGCGAGTTCGCGAGCACACTACGCTTGTCGTTATCGCCCACCGTTTATCGACCATCGTTGAGGCCGATACTATCCTGGTGCTGCATCGCGGCCAGGCCGTAGAGCGCGGGAATCATCAACAGCTGCTGGCGGCAAAAGGTCGTTACTGGCAGATGTACCAGCTGCAGCTGGCTGGCGAAGAGCTGGCGGCCAGCGCGCAGGAAGAGTCGCTTATTGCCTGATGCACCATGAGCAGGCAGCGCGGGTTTGGCGGTTTGCGGTGGTGCAAAAACGTCACATATCACGCACTGAAATGGTGCATTTTTAGGCGGTCATAGCGTTTTCCCGCTTCGTTTCAAGCGATTTCTTTTCTTTATCCCTCCAGAAGGGCCGCTTTGCGGTCCTTTTTCATTTCTGGCATAGCCCTTGCTTTATTCCCTATGTGTTAGCCGTGGCCATTACCGAATTCTGACTGGAGGGGACTTATGAAGCTGGTTACCGTGGTAATCAAACCATTCAAACTGGAAGACGTGCGTGAAGCATTATCTTCGATGGGAATTCAGGGCCTGACGGTCACTGAAGTAAAAGGGTTCGGCCGTCAGAAAGGCCATGCGGAACTTTATCGCGGCGCCGAATACAGCGTCAATTTTTTACCGAAGGTGAAGATTGACGTGGCCATTGCCGACGATCAGCTCGATGAAGTCGTCGATGTCATTAGTAAAGCGGCTTATACCGGAAAAATTGGCGACGGCAAAATCTTTGTCGCCGAGTTGCAGCGCGTCATTCGCATCCGTACCGGCGAATCTGACGAAGCGGCACTGTAACTTTCAGACCACACAGTGATGGGGAACGAAACAATGAAGATAGCAACAATGAAAACAGGTCTGGGAGCGCTGGCGCTTCTTCCGGGGTTGGCAATGGCCGCTCCGGCAGTAGCGGATAAAGCCGACAACGCCTTTATGATGATTTGCACCGCACTGGTGCTGTTTATGACCATTCCGGGCATCGCGCTGTTCTATGGCGGCCTGATTCGCGGTAAAAACGTTCTCTCCATGCTGACTCAGGTTATTGTGACTTTTGCGCTGGTCTGTGTGCTGTGGGTGGTTTACGGATATACATTAGCTTTCGGCACTGGCGGCAGCTTCTTCGGTAGCTTTGACTGGGTCATGCTGAAGAATATTGAACTCAAAGCGCTGATGGGCAGCTTCTATCAATATATTCACGTTGCTTTCCAGGGCTCTTTTGCCTGTATCACCGTCGGCCTGATTGTTGGCGCGCTGGCGGAACGGATCCGTTTCTCTGCGGTATTGATTTTCGTGGTGGTGTGGATGACGCTCTCCTATGTGCCGATTGCGCATATGGTCTGGGGCGGTGGTCTGCTCGCAACGCATGGTGCGCTGGACTTCGCGGGTGGTACCGTTGTACATATCAACGCCGCCGTCGCCGGGTTGGTGGGTGCTTACATGATGGGCAAACGCGTTGGCTTCGGCAAAGAAGCGTTCAAGCCGCATAACTTGCCGATGGTCTTCACCGGTACCGCGATCCTCTACGTTGGTTGGTTTGGCTTCAACGCCGGTTCTGCTGGCGCGGCGAACGAAATTGCGGGCCTGGCTTTCGTCAACACAGTGGTGGCGACTGCGGCGGCTATCCTGGCGTGGACCTTCGGTGAATGGGTTACCCGCGGTAAGCCATCTCTGCTGGGCGCATGTTCTGGGGCGATTGCAGGGCTGGTTGGGGTTACACCAGCATGTGGCTATATCGGCGTCGGTGGTTCTTTGATTGTCGGTATCGCGGCGGGTCTGGCCGGTCTGTGGGGCGTCACCGTACTGAAACGCTGGTTGCGTGTTGATGACCCGTGCGATGTGTTCGGCGTGCACGGTGTCTGCGGTATCGTCGGCTGTATCCTTACCGGCATCTTTGCCGCAACCTCTCTGGGCGGCGTCGGTTACGCAGAAGGCGTGACCATGGGCCATCAGGTTCTGGTACAGCTGGAAAGCATCGCCATCACCATCGTCTGGTCCGGCATCGTCGCGTTCATTGGCTACAAAGTTGCTGATATGACCGTTGGCCTGCGCGTACCGGAAGATCAGGAACGCGAAGGTCTGGATGTGAACAGCCACGGCGAGAACGCCTACAACGCCTGATTCATCGTCATCTTGCTAAAGTGAAAAGCGGAGCCTGGCTCCGCTTTTTTACATGGTTAACTAATAGACTGAATCCACGGTAATAATGTTGAGGCCCACAGCCAGGAGATGGGCATGACGATGATCAATCCAGGGAGTAAGTTGGCCACCGGGAATGATTTAATCCCACAGATTCTTAATCCCGTCACAAACATAATGAAGCCGCCAAGCCCTGAGAAATCAGCAATCATTTCCGGCGTTAGCATGGGCATTATTGATTGTCCGATAAACAGGAGGAGCATTTGGACAATAAATTGTGGGATCGCGATAGTCGCAACTGAAAGGCCAAGCGCGGTGGCGAAAATACCTGCGGTCAGAATATCGAGGAATGATTTGGTTAACAGAATAGAGATATCGCCGGTTATCCCTTCCTGCATCGCCCCAAAAACACCTGTACCTGATGCCACGAAAAGCACCAAAATACCCACAAATTTGTCGAGATATTCCTCTTGCGATAATGGACTACCGCTTTTTTGTGGGGCAATTTTATCGATGATAAAACGCAATTTTGATGCACCACGGCCAATATTTTTCTCGATGGAGAATATTTCACCGATAATGGCACCGAATAATAATGAAGCAACGACAACGGGTAGCGCGTGTAACTTAACGACCACGGTCATCCCCATTCCCATGGATGCCGCACCAAAGGTGAGGGGCAATGCAGTACGGAATTTTTCACTCAGGCGATCGCCAATTAGGCCACCGACGATTCCGCCGATGAGTGTTGATGCGGAGTTAATTATTGGCCCAATCATTACTTTTCCTTGTTAACATTCACAAAATACCTATCTCTGGCGGCGGACCGTAAACAGACTCACCATTCGACAGGTTCTGTAGATAGCGAGCCTGTCAAATGTGAACGACTATTTTTTGAAGCCTGGAATGAAGCGATTAACATCCACTTCAAGGAATTTGCTACGCTGAAAATTTGCTTTCAGATTCCATGGAACGGTGCAGTCAAAAATAGTCTTACAGGCAATACCGTGGCCGAGTATTGATGGGCTGAATGCCGGGTCGGATGAAGGGTCGAGCGGATGGCAGCGCACGCCGGGAATAAATATGGTGCTCACATCGCCCTGATAACGCGTCGTCATGGCCCATATCACATCGTTAATATCAAAAACGTCGACGTCCTCATCGACCAACATAACATGCTTCAATTCTGAGAAGGCTGAAAATGCAAGAAGCGCGGCCTGACGCTGCCTACCTTCATCTGCGGGTGTGCGTTTTTTTACCTGTAAAACAGCGAGGTATTTCCCGGTACCCGGCGATGGACAATGGACATTCTGAACAAAGCCTGGCAGCGCTTTTTCGACCATTTGTAAAATACTGGCTTCGGTAGGGATACCGGCCAGATTGGTGTGCTCATCGCTTGCCCCAATGCAGGTTTGCAGGATGGGATGGCGGCGGTGGGTGATGGCTTTGACTTTGATAATCGGAACCTGAGCCTGGGCGCTGCCGGTGTAGCCTGGAAATTCTGGCATGGCCTTACCGGTGTCGCTATTTTGGTCTTCACGAACCCGAACGTTAGGTAAGAGTTCACCTTCGATAACGATTTCAGCGTTGGCGATAGCAAGGGCATTCACGCTTACGCAATTGGTAAGCTCTACTGCCTGTTTCCTCAGGCCTCCTGCAATCGACAATTCATCAAAACCTAGCGGTGTTGTCGGCGGTTCGAAGCAGGCACCGATTTCAATGGCCGGGTCGACGCCAATACTGATGGAGATGGGTAATGCTTTCCCGGCCGCTTCGGCTTTCTGACGGAAGCTGTCAAGATGGCGTCCTGGAACGAAATACATTGAGATTTCGTCTTTGCTTTGCACACATAAACGATGGATTGTGACGTCATGTTCACCCGTTTCCGGGTCGGCGGCATAGCACATACCGAGGGTAAAGTAGGGGCCTGCATCTTCTGGGGTATTGGTTGGCGCAGGTAATATTTTCAGAATATCGAAATCAGGATCGGTTGCCAGGTGGACAACCTCCTGACATGCCGCCTGGTCACGTGGGATCACAATCGGCGCGATAGCCGTTGCGACGGAATCTTTTAGCATAAAAGCCAAATTTTCGGGTGTGGTGCCAAATAGGCGAGCAACGCGTTTGCGCGAGCAGAGCAGGCCAATCAATACTTTTACATCATCGTACCCTTTGACTTTATTGAATATCATGGCCGGCCCCACCTGAGTTGGGCGCTGTACGGTGCCATGCGCCCCAACATAGCGGTATACCCCGGATAATTCTGCAATAGGGTCGACGGGTTCATCGGTATAAATCAATTCATCATCATATTGGCTTAATACCGCGAGTGCGGAACGAAGATCGGTTACTTTTTGCTGTTCCTTAAACATTAATCTCTCCTTTAATTTTTTACTAAGCGATGACGCGCTGGTCATAAAACACGCATGCTCTGATTTTTATCATCACGGTGAGTTTAATTTTCAATAAATACAAATAAGAGTCCAATAACATTGCCCCGCATTTTAATAAGGATTTATTATTAGTGGCTTCCAGGAGGTTGCTATGGATTATCGGCAGTTACATGCATTTGTTGTACTGGCAGAAGAACTACATTTTGGGCGGGCTGCACAGAGGCTAAACGTCACTCAACCTGCGCTTACCCAGCAAATTAAAAGCCTTGAGAACACGTTGGAACTGATGTTGTTTGTTCGCGACCGGCGTCATGTTTCATTGACCGCTGAGGGGTTGTTTTTAATTGAAGAGGCGCGAACTATTCTTGGTCATTATGATAAGTTTCGCGAGAATGCAAATAGCTTGCGTTCAGGGCATAAGGGGCAATTAAAAGTCGGCTATGTGGGATCCTCTATCCTTGATCCGGCATTAACATTGTTAATAAAAAATTACCGGCACAAAAAATCAGAGGCCGACCTCATTATAGAAGAACATAATGCTCATGATTTATTAACATTTTTGCTGGATAAACGAATAGACCTTGCTTTTGTTCGCTCTCCGATACCGCAATTTGAACAGCTGGAATATATGAATATTGCTACCCGTTCGCTGATTGCCGTGTTACCGCGTCATCATGAACTGGGTCATAGCCGAAAAATCTCTTTGTCATCACTGGCGGGTGAGCAATTCTTTATTCAAAAGGATCCCTACGGCGTGGGATTGGGTTGGTCGGCGATGAGTGCCTGTCAGCAGGCCGGGTTTATTCCTCAGAAAATTCAGTATACGCGTGATGTGTCGGTTGCTATTGGCCTGGTATCCATGGGAATGGGCGTTGCGCTGGTACCTGAAACACAAAGCTCGATGCTGATGTCAGACGTGAGCTACTGTCTGCTGGAGGAGGCATTTGCCACCACGACCTTGACCTTATGCTGGCGACGGCAAATAAAAAATAACCTTTTACGCGACTTTATCAACTATACCCGGGAGCTGACTAGCCGCCAGGAACATCGGGTTACTCAGCGTGTAGCGGCTAAAAATTGACAAGATTTGGCGTGAACCCATTTTTCAGAAGACGATATTCCCTTCTTAGCAGGCCCGTTTCCGGGCCTTGCAGAGATGGGATTAGGCTACTGGGTAGATATTGCGGTTGCGCATGACCCCTTCCTGTACCGTCGAAGCCACCAGAGTGCCGTCCTGGGTATAGAACTCCCCGCGTACAAAACCGCGAGCGCTGGAGGCCGATGTGCTTTCAACGCTATAAAGTAACCATTCGTTAATATTGAACGGACGATGGAACCACATTGAATGATCGATAGTAGCAACCTGCATTCCCGGCTCAAGAAATCCCACGCCGTGCGGCTGCAGAGCTACTGGCAGGAAGTTGAAGTCTGAAGCATAGCCCAGTAAATACTGATGAATACGGAGATCCTCCGGTACTGCGCCGTTAGCGCGGATCCACACCTGACGCGTTGGTTGTGCAACGTGGCCTTTCAGCGGGTTATGGAATTCAGCCGGACGAATCTCCAGTGGTTTATCGCAGAGAAACTTATCTTTAACCTGCGGCGGCAGTAAATGGGCCAGCTTGCGGGCAATATCTGTTTCAGAGGGGAGGTCGTCCGGCGCAGGAGCTGACGGCATCGGTTTCTGATGTTCGTAGCCGGACTCCGGGGCCTGGAAAGAGGCTGTCATGTAGAAAATCGGCTTACCGTTCTGAATGGCCGCGACTCGCCGGGCGCTGAAGCTATTGCCATCACGCAGGACTTCCACATCATAGATTATCGGTTTCTGGCTATCGCCGGGCCGCAGAAAATAGCTATGAAATGAGTGAATCAGGCGTTCAGTGGGGACCGTCTCTTTTGCCGCATACAATGCCTGGCCAACCACCTGGCCACCAAAAACCTGGCGCAATCCCAGATCTTCGCTCTGCCCGCGGAATAGCCCTTCTTCAATTTTTTCCAGATTTAACAATGCCAGCAGATTAGATAGTGCCTGACTCATAGTGACCCTCAATCAATGATAACTGCCTTTTGCAGCGCGTAATTGAGGCAAAGTATAACCTGGAATCGCAAGTGGTCCGATGGGTGTAATAATCTGAATATGAGCTCCTTTCCAGGAAGAGATCTGAGATCTGTGCCACACTTATTCACGATACTAATGTCCTGTCCCTGATTCTGGCAGGATGTACTCCTGTTACAGTAGGGATGAAAAGGAGAACATAATGAAATTTGCCTATATGTTAAGTGCCTTAGCCGTAGCGGCTACGTTGACCGCCTGTGCGAATAATCACAACGGCAATGCAGCAAATCAAACGGCAGCGCCCGATCCTTATGGCATTGCCTCACTGAGCTCCTCGCAGCAGCAGCCTAACGTTTCCGGGACAATCAATATTAGACAGCGCGTGGCGTTGCCGCCGGACGCAGTATTGACCGTCACCTTGTCAGATGCATCTCTGGCTGATGCTCCAGCGCACGTGTTGGCGCAAAAAGCAGTAAGGACGGAAGGGAAGCAGGCGCCGTTTAACTTTGTGCTACCTTACAACCAGGCAGACATTAAGCCTAACGCACGCATTTTGTTAAGTTCTGCAATTACTGTGAATGGCCAGTTGATGTTTATCACTGATACCGTGCAAACGGTGATAAACCAGGGGGGCAATCGTGCCGATCTGTTACTGGTGCCGGTCCAGCAGACGGCTGTTCCGGTAGCCAACGCTGCCCCTGTCGCGCAATAAAATCATCAGCGCCCCTGCCTGTTCAGGGGCCTTTTTTGCCTCTAATAAATCCAACGGTAGTGCTGCAGGTCAATATGACCGCTACCGGAAACCTGCACGCCTTCCGCCAGTAGCGCCTGTCGTTGACGTTGCAGATCGGGACCATTCAGAGAGATGTCCCCGTGACGGTTGACCACCCGATGCCAGGGGAGAGTAGAGCCTTCCGGTAGACGCTTTAACACTCCCCCGACCTGGCGTGCAGCGCGCGGCGAGCCTGCCAAATGGGCAATGTCGCCATAGGTGGCAACGTAGCCTTCCGGTATCGAGGCGATTATCTGCCAGACCCGCTGTGGAAAGGTATCGTGAGAATCCATGGTACGTCCTGCTGCCGGAAAACGTTCAGGATAAGCTTTGGACGGCAGACTGTACAGATGACGACTCAAGCCGTTTTTGCAACGGTAAATTCCAGTGCCAGGCCAAGGATCTGCATACCATGGATATTTTCGTTCGGGGTATTGCTCAGCAGGCTTTCAAGAAACTTCAGGCGTTTGGACTGAGCGTTAATGATAAGTTTAGCCCGCATCGCCGGGAGCTTAAGCGTTGATATCGGGTACACCACGCGGCCGCTAACTTCGATGGGCAACTTGCGCAGTTCAACGTGCTGGAGCACGCCGACGCTGGAGTAAAGCAGCGCAACCGGCGTCACAGCCAGCAGTTGGGCATCGCTAATCGTGATGAAATCCAGCATCAGCTCTGGGCGCAGGAAGTTTAAACCGTGGAAAGGAACGGTGACTTCATCGATAGGGGGCATCGCCAGGGTGGTGATTAAACGCGGTAATTCACTCATTCAGGTACCATTGGGATAACGTATTGATTAAAAAGGATACAAAGCATGTATGGTATTATGAATGACGACGGGAAATTGTGCTGAGAGTATGCTCGCAATCTCTTTATTTCACCCCGCTGAAGTGTATCGATAAGTATCCTGTGATACTCATTTGCTGGTTTTGCGCAATAAATCAGCAGCCGATCGGCAGCAGCTTGCAATTCACTGGTTCAGCAGGGATAATGCGCCAGCGCGTTAGGTAACTAACGCTCTCAATGGGGGCTCTGTTGGTTCTCCCGCAATGCTACTCTGTTTACCAGGTCAGATCCGGAAGGAAGCAGCCAGAGCAGACGACGTGTGTGCCGGGATGTAGCTGGCAGGGCCCCCACCCATTTCTGGGTCTCAAAATTTTCTATCCCACAGTAAAGTGGCGACTTTTCCCTCTCTCAATATTTAATATCCACAGTTATTCTGTGTATTTTTTTATTCCTAAAATGCCTGGTTCTTATGCCAAAAAATTATTATGTCATAAAATTGAAATTTAACTGAAATATTAATGTCATTTTCGTGTCATATATGGCGTGCAAATTAGTTATGGGAAAATGTTGTTAGATATAAGCTGGAAATATATCTCTGGATCAGCATGTTAACTTCGTGTATTAATTATATGATAATTTTATTTCACGGGAAGCGTGATTATGACCACTGTGGTTCTGAACGTAAAAATTGATAGCGAGTTAAAAGAAAAACTGCGTCAGTATGCGGAAGAAAATAACGAGAATTTAGGGACAGCGACGGAGAAACTACTGTTGCTAGCTTTTCAGGTAGTGGATTCAGCAGACGAGGCGGGGGTTTCGGAAGAAGATATCGATAGCCAGCATACCGAAGAGGAAACGTCTCCATTGACCCCTAAAGAAATCAAAGCATTACGTAAAATTCTGAAGAAGAGAAAATGAAACAACAACTCTCTACAGCCAGCAACTATAGCGAAGCCTGCGACATGCTACGATCCGGCTACGTTAAGCATGTACGTCTGAACTGGAATATTGGTAGCGATGAGTTTTTTCGCATTGCATCCGATTGGTGTGATACCGGTGCAAAAATTAAAAAAGATGAAGATGGTTTTATTATATCGCTAAAAGGTTTTGCGATTCCGCGCCAGCATTGATGAAATTATTTCATTTTTGTCATCGGACTGACATGTCGTAATGACAAGATTGAATGGCAATTTTATAAAAACATCTCATATGCATCATGGATGATGGTTTTTGACGGGCTGGCTCCAGCCCGTCGATATTTTATTATATAATTTTCCGCAGGCGA
Source organism: Klebsiella sp. MISC125 (assembly GCF_051131775.1). Taxonomy (NCBI): domain Bacteria; kingdom Pseudomonadati; phylum Pseudomonadota; class Gammaproteobacteria; order Enterobacterales; family Enterobacteriaceae; genus Klebsiella; species Klebsiella sp. MISC125. The sequence goes on along the minus strand of NZ_CP180448.1, from coordinate 4,716,581 downwards.
AAATTATCCTTCTGTTCCGTAAGGCTATGCCATAGCGGCTGCAGCGTATTGAAGGCGTTGCGTAGTTCCTCATCAGACAGCGTGAAGGGCAAACGTAAATAACGGTCAAATGCGCCTGCCAGACCGAAACGCGTTCCTGTTCCGATATGAATCCCGCGACTTTCTGCCCGCACCGAAAACAGTGTCGCCAGCATTCCTGGTAATTCCACCCAAAAAGAGAGCCCCCCCTCGGGCAACGTAAAACGCCAATGCGGGAAAAACTCAGCCATCAGTTCGCCACACATGTCCCTGCGGGCGGCCAGCATCGTCCGGCGTGATGGTAACAGCGTTTTTTCATTTTCCAGTAACCAGCAGCAGGCCAGTTGCTCCAGCAGCGGAGAGCCCAGATCGAGGGAGTCGCGTGCCTGGACCAGCGATGCAATGGTTCGTGAAGACGCGCGGATCCAGCCTATGCGCAACCCTCCCCAAAAACTTTTCCCCGCAGAGCCGATAGTGATTACCGGCGCGTCCGGATTAAACGTCGCTAATGGAGGCGGTGGTGGGGCGTCGTACCATAAATCGACCATCGTCTCATCGATCACCAGAGTAGTGCGGGTTTGCGCCGCGATATCGGCAACCCGCTGGCGCGTGGCGCTATCCATACAACGACCAGTGGGGTTATGAAAGTCGGGCATCAGCCAGGCCAGTCGCGGGGCCGTTTGCGCGATCGTCGCTGCCAGACCGTCGCAATCCCATCCCTGCGCTGGTAACGCGACGCCAACCGGCCGGCACGATGCTCCCTGAATTGCGCTGATCGCCATGGGGTAAGTCGGCGCATCTACCACCACGCGATCGCCTGGTCCGGTTAATAAACGCAGCACCAGAGCAAATCCGCTTAGCGCTCCATTGACGATCATCACTTCGTCACTGCGCGTCGGCAGGCCGCGCTCGCTATAGCGGTGGGCGATCGCTTCGCGAAGAAGCGCCATGCCTTGCTGATCGTAACCGGTATTGGATAAATGCTGAGGCATGATCTTGAGAGCCTGACTGTAGGCTTGATGGATCTCAGGTCCAGCGCTGAGCGCAGCAACAGCCAGATTGACTGACAACGGGTCCGGCGTTTTGGCTACCATATTTACGGGGCGTTCCGGCAGAGCGATACGCGATCCGCTACCCTGGCGACTGTAGAGATAGCCCTCCTCTCGTAGTTGCCCGAGCGCGCTGGCAACCGTAGTGCGGCTGATATTCAGAGCGGCTGCCAGTTCACGTTCGCCGGGTAGCCGGGTTTCCAAAGCCAGGCGACCATCGAGGATTAGCAGGCGTAGAGCTTCAGCTAACTGACGCCAGAGCGGCGTACGGGAGGCGGATTCTTGCCAGTTACCGAGCAATCGGACCAGCGATTGTGAACCAAAGCGACGAGATGACATAGCAATCCACTTTTTAAAAACTGGCCATTAATTATCAATCCATTTTTACTGATGATAGCGGAAATCGCAATGACTCTGAGGTGAAAAATGGTACGTCGCTTACTGCAACTTTACATCGGTCTGGTCCTGTACGGCGTATCGACCGCGCTATTTGTTCATGCCAATCTCGGGGCCGATCCGTGGGATGTTTTTCATCTGGGGATTGGCAAACAATTCAGTCTGGATTTCGGCACTGTGATGATCCTGACAGGCGCGGCGGTACTGCTGTTGTGGATCCCGCTACGGCAAATGCCGGGTCTGGGTACCGTGAGTAATGTGGTTGTGTTAGGGCTGGCAGCAAATGCCACTCTGGCGGTATTGCCGCCTATAGAATCGCTCGTGTCGAGCAGCCTCCTGCTGGTGGGAGCTATCGTGCTGAATGCACTGGCAACTGGCATGTATATTGGTGCCGGTTTCGGCCCGGGTCCTCGCGATGGTCTGATGACTGGCCTGCATGCACGTACAGGGTGGTCGTTGCGCGGCATTCGTACGGCGATTGAAGTATCGGTTCTGCTGATTGGCTGGCTATTAGGCGGTAAATTTGGCGTAGGTACCGTACTTTATGCGTTAACGATTGGGCCGTTGATTCAGCTGTGCTTGCCGTGGTTTCGCCAGCCAATTACGCGCAAAGCGTCGGCAAAACGCAGTGAGGTTATTTCCTGATTTTAAGCCGTCATCAAGTGCAAAGACTAAACTTATCAATTCAGATACAGCCGGGTTCTCCGGCTGTGCTGTTCACTTCGGAGAATTAACTCATGAAGTACGTTGATGGTTTTGTTGTTGCCGTACCGGCGGAAAATAAGGAGGCATACCGCGAAATGGCAGCAAAGGCCGCGCCACTCTTTAAAGAGTTTGGCGCGCTGCGCGTGGTGGAGTGTTGGGCGGATGATGTCCCCGATGGAAAGTTGACCGACTTCCGTATGGCAGTGAAAGCTGAAGATGATGAAGAGGTGGTGTTTAGCTGGATTGAATATGCTTCGAAAGAAGCCAGGGATGCCGCCAACGCCAAAATGATGGCCGATCCGCGGATGAAAGAGTTCGGCGATAATATGCCATTTGACGGTAAACGAATGATTTTCGGCGGTTTCGTACCGCTACTGGATGAGTAATTCATCTCTGCCATCCCCGCAGCCAGTGGGGATGGCAATAGCTTCGTTACAAACTGCTCCAGCCATGCAGCATCATATAGAAACCCACCACGATAATCAGCGTGCCGGAAATCCACGGGGCTTTTCGCGACAGATTGTTCAGCCCCGGCCAGCGGTTGGCGACGTGTTTCACGCTTAAAGCCGCAATCGCGCCAGAGGCGACTAAGGTAAGCGCCAGCCCCACGCTAAACCCCAATACCAGCGTCGCTCCCAGTGAGAATTTTTTCAACTGCAGGCAAATGAGCAATACGGTAATTGATGCCGGACAGGGGATTAAACCACCCGTTAGCCCGAATAACATGATTTGCCCGGTGGTGACTTGTTGTCCGTTAAAGCGACGATTGATCTCTTCTGCATGCGCTCGCTGGTGCGCGTCCTGCCAGTCGGCGGTAACCAGCGGACCTTGATGAGGGCGAGAGTTGTATTCATGTGGATGGTGGTGATCATGATGATGTTCATGTTCATGTTCATGTTCATGTTCATGTTCATGTTCATGTTCATGTTCATGTTCATGCGGGCGAGATTCGCACCAGGTTCGCCACAGCATCCAGCAGGCGATCAGTACGATAAGGATCCCTGAAATCAGCTGAAACCAGGGTTCTGATGTCTGCGCATCCCAGCCGCGACCAAACCATAAACCCGCCATCGCCACCAGCCAGACGACCGCCGTATGCGATATGGTCGCAGCTAGCCCCAGCAGTACCGCCTGCTTCAACGTGCCACGCACCGCCACAATAAATGCCGCCATCATTGTTTTAGAGTGCCCCGGCTCGAGGCCGTGTAGTGCGCCGAGCAGAATGGCGCTGGGTATAAATAACCAGGCATTGCCTTGCTGCAAAAGTGAAGTGAAATCGTTCATAACCAGCTCCCGCTAAAAGTGATCGTATGCTACTCCCCCCCAGTACATAAATACTACCCCCCCAGTAGAAAAATACTCCGGGGGAGTAGAGCATGTTATGCTGTTGTCATTCCATACAAAGGCCTTTAGCGGCAAAAATTGACTTATTAAAGAGTGGATCGCGATATGTCACATACTGTTCGTCACAAGAAGATGTTATTGACCAGATTGAAGAAAATTCAGGGGCAAAGTGCGGCGCTGGAGAAAATGCTCAATCGGGAACATGAATGCGCAGAGGTTTTGCAGCAGCTTGCGGCGATCCGCGGGGCGGTCAACGGTATGATGTTGCAGGTCATCCAGGGACACTTAACGGACCATGTCGTTAAAGAACCAGAAGAAGGCCAGCGTGAAGCCGACCTTGAAGTGGTCATGCAGGTGGTCAAATCTTACCTGAAGTGAATTCAGGCGCGATTTTCATCAGCCTCTGTGGGGTGTGCTTTGAGGTTATTCTCTGCCCACAGGATAAACTTCTCTTTCGGCAGAGCCTTGCTGTAAAGCCAGCCTTGGGCATATTGCACACCATGATCGCGCAGCCAGTCGCGCTGGCTTTCGGTTTCCACACCTTCCGCGACGGTCGCCAGATTAAGCGCTTTCGCCATCTCGATAATGTGCGGGGTAAGCGGTTTGTACTCCAGCGTATCGACAAACGATTTATCGATTTTCAGAGTATCAACGTCCAGTTTTTGTAAATAGCTCAGGCTGGAGTAGCCGGTACCGAAATCATCAATGGAGATACGATGCCCTGCCTGGCGGTAGCCCGCGATAACCGGCAGGGTGATTTGCGGATCAACAAAACCGCGTTCGGTAATTTCCAGGATGATTTGCTGGGCATGGATATTCCAGATAAGAAGCTGTTCGCGTAAAAGCTGCGGCAGCTTTGGCGAACGCAAGTCATCGACCGACAGATTAATCGCAATATGGATATCCGGACGCTGGCGTAACCAGGGGCCAAGGTCGGCAAATATTTTTCTGACAATATCTTCCGTTAAGCGGGTGATAAGCCCGGTCTGTTCGGCAAGCGGAATAAAAATATCCGGCGATAAAAAGCTACCATCCGGTTGCTGCCAGCGCGCCAGCGCTTCAGCGCCAACGATTTTTCCACTTTGTAGCGAAATTATGGGTTGGTAATACACCTGAATGGCGTTGGAGTGCAGGGCGTCCAGCATCCCGTAGCGCGGTGAGCGTAATCTTCTTAACAAGCGAAGAAGCAGGAACGAGGCCAGCAGGCTAGTGAATAAACCAATCGGTAGCCACAGTATCAGCTGCTGATGGAGTTTTTTCTGTAATGGCAGCGTGGATGACCAGGTGGCGATAGCCAGACCCAGCTCAGGAATGGTGTGAATACGATAAACGGTATTATTGAGAGTCAGCGTATCGGCATCCAGACGTTTAATTTTCGCCCAGGCTACCGCATCGAGCGGCTTACTACTGATAATAATCTGATTGCGCTTGGTTCCGAACAAGAGAGTGTGAATCTCTTCCTGGCCTAATGGAATCACATCAATAAACGAAGTGGGATCAATCATCACCACGTGATGTTCGCTGCCCATTGCCGTCATTTTATGTTGCAGGCCCAGGTCGTTAACCGATGTAAGCCAGGCACGATAGCCGTCGCTAGTGATGTGATCAGGTACCGGAAAGGTTACTGAAACCTGGTGATCTTCAAGAGAAGAGCACTGCGGAATGCCATCGCGTAACCACAGAACCTCCTGCACGTAGCGATGGGTATAGGCAATGCGCCGCATTTCGAGTAAGTGCTGTGGGCTACAGGTGGCGGCCGTATGGGTATCCGCTTCCTTGAGCGCTTCTCGTGCCTGGTCGGCTACCTGCTGGACGCGCTCCAGAACGCGGGCGGAAAAATTATCCAGTTCGGTGTAAAACTGCATTTTGGCCTGCTGGGTTGCTAACCAGATACTCAGGACTATGGGCAAAATAATGGCAAGTATTAGTACCCCTGTAACCAGACTCACTTGATGCCGGGTCGTCATGAGTATTTCCTTAATTTATCGAGGGGTTCGATGAGTATACGCGAAAGATAAAAAACGTAGTGGTCAGGAAATCAGAGTTGCGCGGGATAAAAAAGCCCGAATCGCGAGATACCGACGATTTCGGGCAAACAGTGGATGATCCGCGACGCTTAACGCTTTGAGCGATGCGGAGAAAAACGAGGGCTAGCATGCTGACAATAAGGGTTATCAGCATATATTCATATTCTAAAGCGTAATCATGACAGCCAGATGTTGTGCTTAATGGGCATCCGGTGCAGAGATATCGGTGCTAATCCGCAGGTCATTTTCATCGAACACCATGCAGTAGCGATCGTCGAACGCAACGCTAATTTTCTGCCATGGGCGGAAATGAACGTCGCCGGGCAGCAGGATTTTGACGTTATCATGGCCATAACACTGACCGAACAGATAGGTATTGTTGCCCAGTCTCTCGACCACTTCACATTGAAACTCAACGACGGTCCCTGTGTTCACATTCGTTGAGAGATGTTCAGGGCGAATACCGAGCGTAACGGGGGCACCTGGCTGCAGCGGCGAGGTAGTGATATTGAGCGTCAGGTGGTGATCTTGCGCCATCTTCACGCTGAGCTGGCCTGGCTGCCAGGCGGTCACCGTGGCGGGAAGGAAGTTCATTTTCGGTGAACCGATGAATCCTGCAACGAATTTATTTACCGGATTGTAATACAGCGACATCGGTGAGCCCATCTGCTCAACTTTGCCGTAGTTCATCACGACTATTTTATCGGCCAGAGTCATTGCTTCGACCTGATCGTGGGTGACATAGACCATGGTGGTCTTGAGTTCGTGGTGTAGTTTGGCGATATGCAGACGCATCTCGACGCGTAATTCAGCATCAAGGTTGGAGAGCGGTTCATCAAACATAAACACTCGCGGATTGCGCACAATAGCGCGGCCAATCGCCACGCGCTGGCGCTGACCACCTGAGAGCTGTTTAGGTTTACGATCCAGCAGATGCGAAAGCTGCAGCGTTTTTGCCACCATCTCAACCTGACGGCGAATTTCATCTTTCGGGACTTTATTGACCTTAAGGCCATAGCCCATATTTTCCGCAACCGTCATATGCGGATAAAGCGCGTAAGACTGAAATACCATCGCTACGCCACGATGGGCTGGTACCACGTCGTTCATCACTTCATCACCAATCAGCACTTCACCGTCGCTGACCTCCTCGAGTCCGGCAATCATGCGCAGTAGCGTAGATTTACCGCAGCCGGACGGGCCGACGAAAACCGCAAATTCACCATCTTCAATATCAAGATTTACCTGATGCAGCGTCACTGTACTGCCGAACCGCTTGGTGACATTCCTCAGTCGTATATTGGACATCAACATTCCCCGGGTTAGTAGCCGTTGTTTGCCGTTGGGACTAGGGCTGCAATGTGGTTTTGTATAACGTATAACAATTCAGCCTGACGATGCTCAACGACACTAAAGTCATGTGATGACTATAACTTCCAGCGTTTTTGCGCCATATAGTGATGTTTCATTTCTGCAATCATGATCACACAACTGGCAGCTTTCAGTAGTTTTATCCGCATTCAAAGCGTAGCGTATAACAAATTCAATGTGACGGAGGTTTTCATTATGAATCACCGTTTATCAATAAATTCAAACATTACAAAAAGTCGTACCACCCAATAAAAACCATTTAATTGTTATACCTTCACATGAGGTTGATAATGAAAAAGAACACTCTTGCTGCACTGATCCTTACCACTTTGTCTGCCGGGCAGTTAGTGAGCCTGCAGGCGCACGCGGCTGGGCAGCTCAACGTCTGGGAAGACATTAAGAAATCTGACGGTATCAAAACCGCGGTGAGTGATTTTGAAAAGCAGTACAACGTTAAGGTGAATGTGCAGGAGATGCCTTACGCCCAGCAGTTGGAAAAGCTGCGCCTTGATGGCCCGGCGGGTATTGGCCCTGATGTACTGGTTATCCCGAACGATCAGCTAGGCGGCGCGGTTGTACAGGGGCTTTTATCGCCTTTGACGCTGGACCAGGCAAAACAAGACGTTTTCACACCTGCGTCAATCAACGCTTTCCACATGGATAATGTGTTGTACGGCGTGCCGAAAGCGGTGGAAACCCTGGTGCTGATTTACAACAAAGACCTGATTGCCCAGCCGCTGGATAGCCTGCAGGCGTGGTTCGACTATTCGAAAAAACAGCGCGAAGAGGGCAAATACGGCCTGTTGGCGAAGTTTGATCAGATCTATTACAGCTGGGGCGCTATCGGGCCAATGGGCGGCTACATCTTCGGCAAGAACGACAAAGGTGGTTTTAACCCGCAGGACGTTGGCCTGAATAAACCTGGCGCGGTGGAAGCGGTCACCTTCCTGAAAAAATTCTATGCCGAAAAGGTTTTCCCGGCCGGAATCCTTGGGGACAACGGACTGAATGCTATCGATTCACTGTTCACCGAGAAGAAAGCGGCGGCAGTGATTAACGGTCCGTGGGCCTTCCAGCCGTATGAAGCGGCAGGCATCAACTACGGAGTCGTGCCGCTACCAACGCTGCCGGACGGTAAACCAATGAGCTCCTTCCTCGGTGTGAAAGGTTATGTGGTCTCGACGTGGAGCAAAGACAAAGCTCTGGCGCAGCAGTTCATCGAATTCATCAACCAGCCGCAGTACGTGAAAGCGCGCTATATCGCGACCGGCGAAATTCCGCCGTTGAAAGCGATGATTGACGATCCGGTGATTAAGAATGACGAAAAGGCCAGCGCGGTGGCCGTGCAGTCGGCGCGGGCGACGGCGATGCCTGGCATTCCGGAAATGGGCGAAGTCTGGGGTCCGGCGAATGCCGCTCTGGAGCTGAGCCTGACCGGGAAACAGGATCCGCAGGCGGCGCTTGATGGGGCTGAGAAGCAGATCAAGATGCAGATCGAAGCGATGCAGGCCAGCAATCAATAATCAGGTGATGTAACAGAACGGGAGGTACTCCTCCCGTTTTCAGAAGGAGTCGTGTGTGATTATCAATCCCAGCGAAAATATTGCCGAGGTGCGCGGCGCAGGACGCCATGCGTGGTGCGGCCTGTTGCTGGCTATCGTGCCGGGTTTTGGGCAGTTTTATCACCGTCAGTGGTTGAAGGGGATTGTCTTCCTGGTGCTGCTGAGTAGCTTTATGAGCGTTTTTTATGATTTTCTCAGCGAGGGCTTATGGGGGCTATATACCTTAGGCGAAGAGGTACCGCGGGATAATTCTATTTTCCTGCTGGCGGAAGGGATTATCAGCGTACTGATTGTCGCCTTTGGCCTGCTGGTCTATTTTCTCTCGCTGCGCGATGCCTGGGTAAATGGCAAAAAGCGCGATGAGGGCATGGCGCTAAATAGCGTGCGCAAGCAGTATCAGATGCTGCTCAGAGACGGTTTTCCCTATCTGATGATTAGCCCCGGCTTTATTCTGCTGGTGTTTGTCGTCATCTTCCCGATTTTGTTTGGTTTTGCCATTGCCTTTACCAACTACAACCTTTACCACACGCCGCCGGCGAAGCTGGTGGATTGGGTCGGGTTCAAAAACTTCATCAACATCTTCACATTATCCATCTGGCGCTCAACCTTCTTTGATGTGTTGCAGTGGACAGTGGTGTGGACTTTACTGGCGACGACGTTGCAATGTACCGTCGGTGTGCTGCTGGCCATTCTGGTCAACCAGAAAGATCTGCGCTTTAAGCCGATGATTCGTACTATTTTTATTCTGCCGTGGGCGGTGCCGGGGTTCGTGACAATTCTGGTTTTTGCCGGGATGTTCAACGATTCGTTCGGGGTGATTAATAACGCAATTTTATCCTTCTTCGGCATCAGCCCGAAGGCGTGGCTGACCGATCCGTTCTGGACCAAGACTGCGCTGATCATGATGCAGACCTGGCTGGGCTTCCCGTTTGTCTTTGCCATGACTACCGGCGTACTGCAGGCGATACCGGACGATCTTTATGAAGCGGCCACCATGGACGGCGCAAGCGCGTATACCCGTCTGCGCACCATTACTCTGCCGCTGGTGCTGTACTCGATTGCGCCGATCATCATCACCCAGTACACCTTCAACTTTAACAACTTCAACATCATCTATCTGTTCAACAACGGCGGCCCTGCGGTGGCGGGTTCCAATGCTGGGGGTACGGATATTCTGGTGTCGTGGATTTATAAATTGACGATGTCGTCTTCGCAATACGCCATCGCGGCCACCATTACGATCCTGCTGTCGATTTTCGTTGTCGGCCTGGCGTTGTGGCAGTTCCGCGCCACTAAATCCTTCAAAAACGACGACATGGCGTAAGGGAAGCAAATGGCTAAATCACCGAGTATTAAACGCGAAAAGTGGATTCGCCTGTCACTGACCTGGCTGGTGGTAATCCTGGTGTCGACGATCATCATCTACCCGTTGGTATGGACGGTAGGGGCATCACTGAACGCCGGGAATAGTCTGCTGAGTACGTCGATTATTCCAGAGAACCTGTCGTTCCAGCATTACGCAGACCTGTTTAATGGCAATGTGAACTACCTGACCTGGTACTGGAATTCGATGAAGATCAGTTTCATGACCATGGTGCTGACCTTAATCAGCGTGAGCTTCACCGCCTACGCGTTCTCTCGTTTTCGTTTCAAAGGACGACAGAATGGGCTGATGCTGTTCCTGTTACTACAGATGATCCCGCAGTTCTCGGCGCTAATTGCGATCTTTGTTTTGTCGCAGTTGCTGGGGCTGATCAACAGCCATCTGGCGCTGGTGCTGATCTACGTTGGTGGCATGATCCCGATGAATACCTGGCTTATGAAGGGATATCTGGATGCGATCCCTAAAGATCTGGATGAGTCCGCACGTATGGATGGCGCCAGCAGCTTCCGCATTTTTTTCGAAATCATCATGCCGCTGTCAAAGCCGATCCTCGCGGTGGTAGCGCTGTTCTCGTTCACCGGCCCGCTGGGGGATTTTATTCTCTCCAGCACTATCCTGCGTACCCCGGATAAGTACACGCTGCCGATCGGCCTGTACAACCTGGTAGCGCAGAAAATGGGTGCCAGCTACACCACTTATGCAGCGGGAGCGGTGCTGATTGCCGTCCCGGTCGCGATTCTCTATCTGGCGCTGCAAAAATACTTTGTTTCCGGCCTGACCTCTGGCAGTACAAAAGGATAACCTCATGAAAAGATTAACACCCGCGTGGCTTGCTGTTTCTCTGGCATGCTGTTTCTCCGCCAGTACGTTTGCCGCCGATGCGCTGCAAACGAAGGCGTTCAACAATATGCCCGCTGATTTTATTAAAGGTGCGGATATTTCCACGTTGCTGGATGCGGAAAAGCACGGGGCAAAGTTTTATAACCACAATAATCAGCAGCAGGATCCGATCGCGATTTTGAAGGCTGATGGCGTGAATTATGTTCGCCTGCGTCTGTGGGTTGATCCTAAAGATGCTCAGGGTCAGGGCTACGGTGGCGGTGATAACGATCTGGCGGCGACGCTGGTGCTGGCGAAACGTGCAAAAGCGCAGGGTATGAAGCTGCTGCTCGATTTCCACTACAGCGATTTCTGGACCGACCCGGGTAAGCAGTTCAAGCCGAAAGCCTGGGATAAAATGGACTATCCACAGCTGAAAACCACCATCCACGACTACACCCGCGACACGATTGCCCGCTTTAAACAGGAGAGCGTGCTGCCGGATATGGTGCAGATCGGTAACGAGATTAACGGCGGTATGCTGTGGCCGGAAGGCAAAAGCTGGGGTCAGGGCGGTGGTGAATTCGATCGCCTCGCAGGACTGCTTAACGCGGCTATTGATGGCCTGAAAGAAAATCTCACCGGCGGCGAGCAGGTGAAAATTATGCTTCATCTGGCGGAAGGGACCAAAAACGATACCTTCCACTGGTGGTTTGATGAAATCAGCAAGCGCAACGTGCCTTACGACATTATCGGTCTGTCGATGTACACCTACTGGAATGGCCCGATTAGCGCGTTGAAAGCCAATATGGACGATATCAGCAAGCGCTATAACAAAGACGTGATTGTTGTTGAGGCTGCCTACGCTTATACCCTGGAGAACTGCGATAACGCGGAAAATAGTTTCCAGGCGAAAGAGGAAAAGGATGGCGGTTATCCGGCGACCGTACAAGGGCAATATAATTATATTCACGATTTAATGCAGGCCGTTATCGACGTGCCAGAACATCGCGGAAAAGGTATTTTTTATTGGGAGCCGACGTGGATCGCTGTGCCGGGAAATACCTGGGCGACACCTGCCGGAATGAAATATATCCACGATGAGTGGAAAGAGGGCAATGCCCGGGAAAATCAGGCGCTGTTTGATTGCCAGGGAAAAGCATTGCCATCGATGAAGGTATTTAATTAATCATTCAGCTTTAAACTTCAGGATGTTTATTATGAAAAAATTTGCGCCTTTGAGTCCTAAGGTTAATGCGCTATTGCATGGCGCTGACTATAACCCGGAGCAGTGGGAGAATTATCCCGATATTATCGACAAAGATATTGCCATGATGCAGCAAGCAAAATGTAATGTGATGTCGGTGGGGATATTTAGCTGGGCGAAGCTTGAACCTCAGGAAGGCGTATTTGAGTTTGGCTGGCTGGACAGTATTCTCGATAAACTGTATGCCGCCGGAATTCATGTCTATCTCGCCACTCCAAGCGGCGCGCGTCCGGCGTGGATGTCGCAGAAGTATCCTCAGGTGCTACGCGTTGGTCGCGATCGGGTGTCTGCACTGCACGGTGGACGCCATAACCACTGCATGTCATCACCGGTTTATCGTGAGAAAACCCTGAAAATCAACACGCTGCTGGCTGAACGTTATTCGCAGCACCCGGCGGTGCTGGGCTGGCATATCTCCAACGAATACGGTGGTGAGTGCCACTGCGGGCTGTGTCAGGAGCGGTTCCGTGACTGGCTGAAGGCGCGTTATGAAACCCTGGATAATCTCAACCACGCGTGGTGGAGCACTTTCTGGAGTCATACTTACAGCGACTGGTCGCAGATTGAATCTCCAGCCCCGCAGGGGGAAGTCTCAATTCATGGTCTTAACCTTGACTGGCATCGTTTCAACACCGCGCAGGTGACTGGCTTCTGCCACCATGAAGTTGCCCCTCTGAAAGCAGCGAATGCTGAACTGCCGGTGACAACCAACTTCATGGAGTATTTTTACGATTACGACTACTGGCAGTTGGCGCAGGCGCTGGACTTCATCTCATGGGATAGCTATCCCATGTGGCACCGTGACAAAGATGAAACCACGCTGGCTTGCTATACCGCCATGTATCACGACATGATGCGCAGCCTGAAGGGCGGTAAACCGTTTGTGCTGATGGAATCCACGCCGAGCTCGACCAACTGGCAGCCGACCAGCAAACTGAAGAAGCCGGGAATGCATATTCTCTCTTCTATGCAGGCCGTCGCGCACGGTGCCGATTCGGTGCAGTATTTCCAGTGGCGCAAGAGTCGTGGTTCGGTAGAAAAATTCCACGGGGCGATTATCGATCACGTAGGCCACCTGGATACTCGAGTAGGCCGTGAAGTGACTAAGCTCGGCGATATGTTAAGCAAGTTGCCGGGCGTGGTGGGTTGCAGGACGGATGCCAAAGTGGCGATTATCTTCGACCAGCAAAACCGCTGGGCGCTGGATGACGCCCAGGGACCGCGTAATCTCGGGATGGAGTATGAAAATACCGTAAACGAACACTATCGTCCATTCTGGGAGCAGGGGATCGCTGTCGATATTATTGATGCGGATGTTGACCTGAGCGCCTATCAGCTGGTTATTGCACCTATGTTGTACATGGTACGCGAGGGATTCGCCGAGCGCGCCGAAGATTTCGTTGCCAACGGCGGTCAGTTAGTTACAACATACTGGACGGGTATCGTTAACGAAACTGATCTGTGCCATCTCGGCGGCTTCCCTGGCCCATTACGTAAGCTGCTGGGCATTTGGGCGGAAGAAATCGACTGCCTGAACGATGGTGAATATAATCTGGTGCAAGGACTGGCGGGGAATAAAGGCGGATTGCAGGGGCCGTATCAGGTACGCCACCTGTGTGAACTGATTCATACTGAAGCCGCGCAGCCGCTGGCGACATACCGCGATGATTTTTATGCCGGAAGACCAGCGGTTACCGTCAATCACTTCGGTAAAGGTAAGGCCTGGCACGTTGCTTCACGTAACGATCTTGCCTTCCAGCGCGATTTCTTCGCTACCATAAGCAAAGAGTTGGCGCTGCCGCGTGCCGTTGAGGCTGATTTGCCGCCGGGGGTCGTGGCAACTGCGCGAACTGATGGCGAAACCACTTATGTATTCCTGCAAAACTACAGTACCCAGCAACATAGCATTACGCTGCCGCAGGGTTACCAGGATAGCCTGACCGGTGCGGCGCTGAACGCGCCATTGACCTTAACAGCATGGGATTGCCGTATCCTTAGCCGTCACGCGTAATTCCTCTCCACCCGCGCCTGCTCATTGAGCAGGCGTTTTTTTATCTGCTTATCAGGAGTCTATTATGGTGAGTTTAAAATCCTTTCTGAATTATTTCTCCCAACCCCGCACCGCAGTGCCTTTGAGTACAACGGAGCAACAACAGATTGAATCTTTGATTCAGGCTTTCGGCGGTGAGTCGAATATTATTCATGTTGATGCTTGTATTACCCGTTTACGCGTCACGGTGAATAACCTGGCGATTGTTGATTCTCAGGCATTACAGCAGCAGGGTGCGCTGGGGGTTATTATTTTGGGGCAGCAGGTGCATGCTATTTTCGGTAAGCAGTCGGATGCTTTACGACAATTACTTGACGAGCACTTTGCAAGTCGTAAATAAAATAAAACGGGATAACGCAATAATGGGTTATCCCGAAAATATAACAAGTTATTCAATGGCAATAATCATTACCGGAGGGTAATTAACGACCTTACAGTTGGAGAGAAAACGGTTTAAATTTTATTACCACCAGGCTTCTACCTGGACACCAAAGTTCCACGTATTGTTAGCAGTTTGATCTTCAAATGGTTTGCCATTTTCAGAATCATTCAAATATGAAGCGAAAATACGCAGTTCCGGACGTGACATAAAGTCAGGGCCATCGGCCAGGCCCAGCGCAATGGTGTATTTTTCACCGGCCTGTTTATACTCGGAGTTGTTCTTGTAGCTGTCTTTTTGATAGAAACCGCCCACTTCGCCAATCAGGCGCACGTACTCGGTAAACTGATACTGCCCGCGAGCGACCAGCGACAACATACGCGTTTTATCCGTGTATTCAGTAATGTTGTCCGCAGAACCCCAGGTCAGAACATGGTTAATCGAGAACTTGTCGGTAATCGGAATTAAACCGGTATTAATAACGCGATATCCGGTGGCGTCATTGACGTAGTTCCACATATCGTACCAACCGCCGCCCTGGGAGACCATGTTCTGCGCCAACCCTTTGTTGGCGTACTGCAGTACCGTTTTGTTGTAGCCACCCAGCATATCCTGGCTAATCTCACCGGTCAGCATGACGCCATTTTCAGCATCATACAGTCCGCCGTAGGTATCCTGCTTTTTAGTGGTGTTCGGCATTGCGTAGTCGATACCAAATTCCGTCCAGGCACCAGACCACGGTTTCCAGCCAGCGTAGCGCAGGTCGAGATAGTTAATGTTTACATCACTGTCGCCATCGACGCGGTAATCAACGTCATTCGCGTCGCCGCGGATCCAGGCAAAGGAGACGGCCCCAGGACCGAGAGTGTAGTTTTCAAGTCCCGCACCGGAGCCGGAAATGTTCCAGTATTTGGTATCGATGATGTGCAGATCGTGGCGCTGATAGTAGCGTTTACCGCCCCAAATGACCGCATTTGGATCGCCAGGGACCAGGCCTTTAATTTGCAGGTTCAACTGACGCAGACCAAACTGTGCATCGTCATCCAGCGTGGTTTCGTTATCGTTGGAGCCGTCAGAGACCATGCTGACCATACTATCGAGGTAGAAGCTAACATCGTTTTTCTTGTAGACCTCTGAGCCTAACTCCAGCTCACCATAGGTATCGGATTCGTTACCCAGACGGCCTATTTTGTTTTTTTGCCATTCAGCCTGACTACCGTCACCGGAGACCCCAACCCCGGCGCGCATATAACCATGAAAATCGATACCTGGGACAGCGGCGGAAGCAGCCAACACGGATGGTGAAATCAGCGCAGCGGCCAACGCAACGGAGAGTGTGCGCAGCGTAGTGTTCATGTCTATCCTCTTATTTTTGTATTACGTTCACATAACCGATGCCATAAAATGCCTAAACCTAAATTCAGGCAATTGAATGATCGCCATAGTGTGATTAACTGCAAATAAATAGGCGTATTTTGTTACAGATGGTGAGTCCATTCACAATTCAATGTATTGTGAGCGTCGTACTTTTTATGGCGATTGTCATCAGGGGGATGTTGCTGTGAGCGTTTTTTCATATTGCCCCTGTTACAATCCAGGGATAACAACATAAGGAACCGGACCATGAAGTCTAAAAGCGCGACTTTAGAAGACGTTGCCCGCCACGCGGGCGTCTCCTATCAGACCGTGTCCAGGGTACTCAATAAGTCTGCTAATGTATCCAAAGCCACGCGTAGCAAGGTGGAGAAATCTATTGAGGAGCTGCGCTATGTGCCTAATCGCCTTGCACAGCAGCTGGTAGGTAAGCAGAGCCATACTGTCGGCCTGGTGACGATTTCTCTGGCTTTACACGCTCCTTCACAAGTTGCGGCAGCGGTAAAACGCTATGCCAATGTTGAAGGCTATCAGGTACTCATCTCAATGATTGATGAGAGCGTCAACCAAAGTATCCAGGATTCTATCAATGAGCTGAAGTCGCAACTGGTGAACAAGGTTATTATCAACGTGCCGCTGGAAACCGAAGAAGCCCAGAAAATCGCCGCTGATAACGACGACATTGTCTGTCTCTTTTTGGATGTTGACCCCTATAGCTCGGTGTTTAACGTTTCGTTCAATCCAGCGGATGGCACCCGAGCCAGCGTCAAATATCTCTATGAGATGGGACACCGTGAGATAGCCCTCTTGGCCGGACCGGAAAGCTCGGTGTCAGCGAAATTACGTTTGAAAAGCTGGATGGAAACGCTTGAGGGTTATGGCCTGCAACCTGTCACAGTGGTTCGTGGCAACTGGGATGCACAGAGTGGTTACGCCGGTGCGCTGCAAATGCTGCGCGAGACACCGAACTTCACCGCAGTGCTGGTGGGAAACGATCAGATGGCATTAGGTGTACTGAGCGCTTTTCATCAGCATCAGGTGCCGATCCCGGGGGAGAAATCGGTGATTGGTTACGATGATACCTATGAAAGTTCATTCTTCTATCCGGCGCTGACGACCGTTTCGCTAGACCTCGATTTACAAGGAAAAGAGGCTGTGCGTCGCATCCTTGATAGCGGTGATAACGAAACGCTGCATACTTCTTCGATTCTCCCCGCGCGACTGGTTATTCGCCACTCTACCGGGCCGAAAACGGAGCCCGGTAAAGATCTGCAGTCCATAGCCGAACAGCTGCGGGCGTTAGCGCATCAGCTGAATCCCTAATCCGCAACGGGCGGCCAGCGTCGCCCATTACCCTTTTCGTTCTCATGGTTGATCTTTGTATTAACTCGGCGTACCGTATTGTTATGTTATAACGTAATGATCGAGGTCGCTATGAAACCCAACATTCATCCGCACTATCGTACCGTGGTCTTTCACGACACCAGTGCCAACGAATTCTTTAAAGTCGGTTCAACCATCAGGACCGAGCGTGAGATTGAGCTCGAAGATGAGACGTATCCGTACGTGACGCTTGATGTGTCATCCAAATCGCATCCGTATTACACCGGTAAACAGAAGGCTTTCAATAATGAAGGCAGCACTGCACGCTTCCGTCAGCGCTTCGGTGGTTTTATTGATGCGAAAAGGAGCAAATAATGCAGGTACTCAACTCGTTACGTAGCGCCAAACAGCGTCACCCGGATTGTCAGATAGTTAAGCGCAAAGGGCGGCGGTACGTGATTTGCAAAAGCAATCCCCGCTTTAAAGCCGTGCAGGGACGCAAGAAAAGACGTTAACTTACCCGTTTGCGAAAGCTCTCCAGCGTGCGCAACTGTTGGCCGTCGTTGAAGTTGTCGACGGCCAGCCACTGCTGCAAAGCGTTATCAATCTGTGGCCATTCGTCATCGATAATGGAAAACCAGTCGGTATCGCGGTTGTGGCCTTTTATCACCAGAGCCTGACGAAAACGCCCCTCATACTGAAACCCCAGACGTAGCGCCGCCCGGCGTGAGGGTTCGTTCAGGCTGTTACATTTCCATTCATAGCGGCGGTAGCCGAGAATATCAAAAACGTAACGCATCAGCAGCCACTGCGCTTCGGTTGCCATCGCCGTCCGGCTTAGTAACGGTGAGAAGTGGACATGACCGACTTCAACAACGCCGTTTTTTGCATCAATTCTCATCAGCGCCAGCGACCCGACGGGTCGACCTGTCCGCTCATCAATCACCGCAAAGTGAATGGGGTCGGCCAGTCCGGCAACGCTATCAATCCACGTACGGTACTCCTCAACGCTGTTATCTGGTTCGCGCAGCAACCATGTCCAACTGCGTGTATCTGGGGCTAGCTGATGGGCGGCAAACAGTGCGCTGGCGTGTTGTGTATTTAAAGGCTCAAGGTGGCAAAAACGCCCTTGCAGATTTTGTTTTTCGGGGTGGGGCCGAGGTTGCCAATCGGGCAGGGCAGTACCAACAGGTTGATTAAACTGGTTAAGCAAGCTCATACGGTTTTCCTTGTTTGGGCGAATGCAATGAGATTAAGTGCTTATTGGTTCTATAAAAAGTGCCATAGGTGTATGTTTTTATGGTGCCACGAGGAGCCGCGATGAATATTCCAGACGATGCGTTTTTTACTTTGTTGGAGCACGGCCTGCGCAGCAGAGGGTGTGAAACCTTGCAGCGTGCGCTGTATCAACTGCTGCGTGAGGCCGTTTTGCAGGGGCGACTGGCTGGCAATAGCCGTTTACCTGGCTCACGTGCTATGGCTCAGCGGTTAGGGCTCTCGCGTAACACGATCAACAGCGCGCTTGAGCAATTGGCCATCGAGGGCTATTTGCTACGCAGCCGTCAGGGGACGCACGTAGCGCCTTTGACGTCTCAGGGAGAGCGTGATGTTGAGGTGCACGCAATCGCGCTTCCTGAGCGCTTACAGGGGTTGCCTGGGGGCACGCGGCGTGATTCACCCACGTTGCTCTTTACGCCGGGAATGCCTGCGGTTAACTATTTTCCTCTTCCCCTCTGGCGTCGGCTTCTCGACAGAATATTGCGTGAAGAGGGAACTGCATTGCTGGGCTATGGTGACCCGCAAGGTGAACCTGCTCTGCGCGAGGCGATTGCCCGTCATCTGGCGCTATCGCGAGGGATTCGCTGCGATGTCCGACAAATTGTGATTACGGAAGGTGCGCTGGAAGGTATCAATTTATGCACGCATCTGCTGGGCGAAGCTGGGGATACCGCCTGGGTGGAAGAACCTGGCTACCTGGGGGTAAAAAGTATGTTTCTCAAAGCCGGGCTTCATATGAAAGGTGTACCAGTGGATTGTGAAGGCATGCGGCCTGATATGAGTGATGAGAGTAAGGCCCCGCGATTGATCTTCACTTCACCTTCACATCAATATCCCTGTGGCGCAGTCATGAGCGCAGGGCGACGACTGGCGCTACTGGAGTATGCGCGCCAGCATAATACGTGGATTATTGAAGATGATTACGACAGCGAGTTTCGCTACAGCGGCGAACCGATTCCGGCAATGTTGGGAATGGTCAAACAGGCACCGGTAGTGTATCTCGGGACCTTCAGCAAAACGTTGTTTCCCGCGCTACGCATTGGCTTTGTGGTGATGCCCTCGGCGTTGGCTGATGCGGCTCAGGGAGCGATTGGTGCACTATTGCGCGGTGGACACAGGGTGGAGCAGCGGGCGTTGGCGTTATTTATCGAAGAAGGACACTACGCGCGCCATCTTGCGGCCATGCGTCGTTTGTATCGTAAACGTCAGCAGCAATTACGGGAGGTTTTGGCAGAGGAGCTTAAGGTACCTTATGAGCTCTTTGGTGGAGAAGGTGGGTTGCATTTGACGGTTGCTATCGAAGGCATTGATGATGAAGCACTTGTTCAGCTGGCTCGCCAGTTTCAGCAGGCACCAGCGGCATTAAGCCGTTTTTATCTTGATGCTAAAAATGCGAGAAGTGGACTGGTTTTGGGCTACGGTAATACGTCCGCTTCGCATTTCATTCCTGCGGTGCGGACGCTCAATCGTCTTATTACGCAGTGCCGGCGCGGGTAAGGGAAAACACATCGTAAAACGAAAGTTCACCCTTGGTATCGACCATTTTTTGCAACTGAGCCTTTTGTTCACCGGCGACGCGCGGTGATTGCAGGATTCTCTCGATCAGTTGGCCCGGGACGTACCGCGTGTTATACCACTCGCCGTTGTAACAAACGCGAAAGTCCAGTACATCAATGTCTTCATAGCGATAGCGCGGATAGACGTCAAAGAAGAAGAAGCCGTTGAGCAGAACGAACAGCACGATTAACAGCCAGACAGAATCTACCAATGTTTCTGAACGTAGCATCACGATGAGCGTAGCCAGGAAGGCGGCATACATTGCGACAAACAGCCATGGATGATTGCGAATAAAGCTAATACTAAAACGCGGACGATTGTCGCGTTTCTCCTTTACATTAAGCTCATCAATGGTGTTCTTCAGCAGCAGCTGTATTTCTGTCATCTTATTCCCCAAATTCTGCTAAGAGCCCGGCTGCATGCTTGAAGAACAAGATGCAATTTGGGCTCAGCCTGAAGGCTATTTTATGTTGCGTAAATCACAGGGGAAAGTAACAGATCAGTTGCGAAAAAGCATAACAGTTACAGTCCTTCGCTTGGCAGCATTTTTATGATTTGTGCGGGGTTTCCACCAACGACGGCATTCGCGGGGACATTTTTCACCACCACGGAGCCGGACGCAATGACGGCATTGTCGCCAATCGTGATTCCGGGATTGATGACTGCCCGACCGCCAATCCAGACATTGTGACCGATGACCACCGGTTTGCCGTACTCTTTACCGCTGTTGCGTTCGATGGCATCCAGTGGATGAGTTGCAGTGTAGATATGCACGCCGGGAGCCAGCATACAGTTATCACCAATATGAATTGGGCAGACATCCAGCATGACGCAATCAAAGTTAGCGTAGAAATTTTTACCCGGGAAAATATTGTAACCATAGTCACAGCGGAAGGTGGGTTCAATATAGGCATCATTAGCTTGACCAAAGAGATCGGCCAGTAATGATTTGCGTAATTCACGCTCTTCCGGTGCTGAATGATTGTAACGATGCAGCAGTTGCCTGGCACGCAGACGGTCTGCTCGCAAGGTAGCATCACCGGGTAGATACAGCTCACCGGCAATCATTTTATGTTTCTCTTCACTCATGGGGCTTTCCTTATCGTAAATGCCGCCATAGTATAAAAGAAACCGGTTTCATATGCGCCACTTGCTAATATATGTGATTGATATCACAATTATTGCTGTTGAAGGGGGAGGCGCTACCTGTTGCTTGTCTTTCATTTGAAATATATTAGCGGATAAATTTCCAAACTGAGGGAGGGATTTTGTCGTACAGTTTATTCATCGTCAATTCAGCAAGACGATGGTCGGCTGCTGAGTAAAATACCGTCAGTTCATTATCAGGAAGTTCATATTTGTTTTTTTCAATTACGCGTTCCAGCGTATCAATTGTCTGACAGCGTCGTAAACGCATCAAATAGTCTATTTTGGTTAATGTTTTATCAGACATAAATTCACCTTTTGATTGTAATAATACTAACAAGAAAGACTTGCCGGGTTTTCCCGACTGGCGTTCACGAAGCAACGAAATAACCGGTTGCCTGATTTGCGCCATTTCTGTAGATCTGCTGTGTTAATGCCGTAGTTGCTGAACAGCACGAAAGTGTCATCCAGGTATTCGTCAAGCTGAGTAATCAGTTTATTATCCTCAGCATACTTAATTTTATAATTAAGTGCGAATGCGGCAATGTGCTCGATCAATTCATTTAGTTGAAGATTGACAGCCGAAGTCGGGTCATTAACCCAGCCATGGTTGCTCTCATCAAGGTTTGCAAGACAGTCATGATACAGGGTTTCGCAGAGAAATTTAAGCTGCGCAATATCATGTCTTTTTGGCGAGTATTCGTCCATAAAACATCCCCTTTTAAGTGGTTTAAACGACGACTAACAGCACCGTTGTGGGATGAACACGACTAACAGACCTGACACATACAATGTAATCTTGCTGTTTTAACTATAATCCACTCTCAAAAAGATTTCACCGTGCTATTACGAAAAATTACAATTATCACGGTTAATTTATCTTAAACACTGTGCGCTTTATTATATAGCAACATTAGTTTCAACGGAAAAAATGAAAGCAAACCTTATATTTCATCGGGTTAGCTGAGTATTTTAGTGGTTGTTGTCGGACAACCATACACAATGTCAGTGATTGAGAATATTCTGAGTTAGGTCGGGGCGACAAATCAGTGGATGAAAAAAACAGAGATATATGGCAGAACTCATCATTAAATATTATATAACAGGCTACAAAATAAACAATGACAATGAGTGCGCTTAATATAGATAGAAAAGGAAAGGGCCGCAAATGCGGCCCTTAGAGGGGAGATTAGTGATGCTCAACCGTATGGCTGTGCTCAATATCTTCATTTCTCTTGCTAAAACGGCGGCGAACCACCACGAAGAATACTGGTACAAAGAAAATAGCCAGAACCGTCGCGGTCACCATCCCGCCCATTACGCCAGTACCTACGGCGTTCTGTGCACCGGAGCCTGCCCCAGAGCTAATAACCAGCGGCATTACCCCCAGGATAAATGCCAGTGAGGTCATCAGGATCGGACGCAGACGCATACGTACCGCTTCGAGCGTCGCTTCAATCAGGCCTTTACCTTCTTTATCCATTAGGTCTTTGGCGAATTCAACGATAAGAATCGCGTTCTTCGCCGACAGACCAATGGTTGTTAGCAGACCAACCTGGAAGTAGACGTCATTAGTCAGCCCGCGGAAAGTTGCCGCCAGCAGTGCACCAACAACCCCGAGCGGAACGACCAGCATGACCGAGAACGGAATTGACCAGCTCTCATACAATGCCGCCAGGCACAGGAATACGACAATCAGCGAGATCGCGTAGAGCGCAGGTGCCTGGTTGCCGGACAACCGTTCCTGATAGGACATACCGGTCCAGTCGTAGCCAATACCAGAAGGCAGTTTGCCCGCCAGCTCCTCCATCAGGTTCATCGCTTCACCGGTACTCTTACCAGGCGTTGCTTGACCGAGGATTTCCATTGATGGCAGACCGTTATAGCGTTCCAGACGTGGAGAGCCATATTCCCAGCGTGAAGTGGAGAAGGCGGAGAACGGCACCATCTGTCCATCGCTACCGCGCACGTACCAGTTGCCGATATCTTCCGGCAGCATACGGTATTTGGCTTCGGACATGATATAGACTTTCTTGACGCGACCACGGTCGATAAAGTCGTTGACATAGCTACCACCCCAGGCGGAACCCAATGTGGTGTTGATGTCGCTAATCGAAACGCCGAGAGCCTGCGCTTTTTCCTGATCGATATCGACTTTAAACTGCGGTGTATCTTCCAGGCCGTTTGGACGAACGCCACTTAATACATCAGGATGCTGCGCAATCATGCCAAAGAGCTGGTTACGCGCCTGAGTGAGTTTTTCGTGACCCAATCCACCCTGATCGATCAGCTGGAAGTCAAAGCCGGTAGCGGTACCCAGTTCGACAATGGCTGGCAGGTTAAAGGCGAAGACCATGGCGTCTTTAATCTGCGAGAAGTAGCCCATTGCACGGCCGGTGATCGCTTCAACTTTGTTCTCTTCGCCAGGACGCTGGCTCCAGTCTTTCAGTGAGACGAACGCGATACCGGTGTTTTGTCCGCGGCCCGCGAAGCCAAAGCCGTTAACGGCGAATACTGATTCAACGTTGTTCTTCTCATGAGTGAGATAGTAGTCGGTCATCTCATCAAGAACTTTCTGCGTACGTTCCTGCGTTGCACCAGCCGGGAGCTGTGCCATGCTGAGGAACACACCCTGATCTTCGTCTGGCAGGAAGGAACTTGGCAGACGCACGAACAGCCAGGCCATTCCCACTACGATGATCAGATACAGCACCAGATAACGACCGGTACTGCGCAGAATGTTGCCTACGCTATCGGTGTAATGATGTGTGCTCTTATCAAACATGCGGTTAAACCAGCCAAAGAAGCCGGTGGTTGCACCATGGCTGCCTTTCGCGACGGGTTTTAGCATCGTGGCGCAAAGCGCCGGGGTCAGGATCAGCGCTACCAGTACCGACAGCGCCATGGCCGAAACGATAGTGATAGAGAACTGACGATAAATCGCACCAGTAGAGCCGCCGAAGAAGGCCATCGGGATAAACACTGCCGAAAGCACCATCGCGATACCCACCAGTGCGCCCTGAATCTGGCCCATTGATTTACGCGTTGCCTCCTTCGGCGGTAGCCCTTCCTCAGCCATAACACGCTCGACGTTTTCCACCACCACGATGGCGTCATCCACGAGTAGACCGATGGCGAGCACCATACCAAACATGGTGAGGGTGTTTATCGAGAAACCGAACAGAGCGAGGATAGCAAACGTCCCCAGCAAGACGACCGGTACGGCGATAGTTGGGATCAGCGTCGCACGGAAGTTCTGCAGGAACAGATACATGACCAGGAACACCAGAATGATTGCTTCAACCAGCGTTTTCACCACTTCGTGAATAGAGATCTGCACGAATGGAGTGGTGTCATACGGATAAACAATCTTCATGCCGGAAGGGAAGAACGGCTCCATCTTCACCAGCTCAGCACGAATGGCGTTAGCGGTATCGAGGGCGTTCGCACCGGTCGCCAGTTTTATCCCCAGGCCGGATGCCGGCTGGCCGTTAAACTTCGCGATGACATCGTAGTTTTCACCACCCAGCTCGATCTTCGCAACATCGCGCAGACGAACCTGAGAGCCATCCGGGTTGACTTTCAGCAGAATGTTGCCGAACTCTTCGGTGTTGGTCAGACGAGTCTGCGCCACGATAGAAGCGTTCAACTGCTGGCCTTTCACCGGTGGCGTACCGCCTAACTGACCCGCTGCAACCTGGGCGTTCTGTGCTTTCAGGGCGCTAATAACGTCAACCGGCGTTAGCTGGAAGTTGTTCAGTTTGTTCGGGTCCATCCAGATACGCATGGCATATTGGGAACCAAACAGCTGCACGTCACCTACGCCGCTGGTACGACTAATCGTATCCTTCATGTTGGCGGCAACATAGTCAGAAATGTCATCCTGATTCATGGTGCCATCAGTATTGATAACGCCGACAACCATCAGGAAGCTGCTGGATGCCTTTTCAACGCTAATACCCTGTTGCTGTACTTCCTGCGGCAACAACGGCGTTGCAAGCGCTAGCTTATTCTGAACCTGTACCTGGGCGATATCCGGATCGGTACCGGATTCGAAGGTGAGGGTAATCGTCGCTGTACCGGTGGAGTCGCCATTTGAAGACATGTACATCAGGTGATCGATACCGTTCATGTTCTGTTCGATAACCTGGGTTACGGTGTTCTGCACGGTTTCCGCATCAGCACCGGGGTACATGGCTGTGATGGAAATTGCCGGTGGCGCAATCGTTGGATATTGCGCTATCGGCAACTTGAGGATCGAAAGTCCCCCAGCCAGCATGATAATAATGGCGATCACCCATGCAAATATGGGGCGATCGATAAAGAAATTAGGCATGTCTTAACGGCTCCTGTTTAAGTTAAGACTTGGGTTGTTCTGACTGAGCATTGCCTGCGGCTTGCTGTTTATCGTCAGAAACGACTTCCTGCGCTTTTACCTGTACGCCTGGTTTGATTTTTTGCAGACCAGTGATGATCACGCGATCGCCCGTTTTCAAACCTTCAGTGACCAGCCATTTGTCGCCAATTGCCTGAGTCGCGGTAATCTGACGGACTTCGACTTTATCGCCTTCGCCAACAACCATGGCGCTCGCATCACCGCGTGGCGTACGAGTTACGCCCTGCTGAGGAACCAGCATAGCATCAGGATTTACACCTTCTTCCAGACGTGCACGGACGAACATTCCAGGTAGCAGAGTGTGATCCGGGTTGGGGAAGATAGCGCGCAGCGTGATAGAGCCGGTAGTCTGGTCAACGGTGACGTCGGAAAACTCCAGCGTACCGCCCTGCGGGTATTTCAGACCGTCGTTAGTGACCAGCTCAACCTTCGCTTTACCGTTTTCCTGCTGCAGTTTGCCGTTGGCTAACTCTTGTTTTAAACGCAGAAAATCATTGCTTGATTGAGTCACGTCGACATAAATAGGATCAAGCTGCTGCACGGTAGCCAGCGCGGTGGTTTGGCCGTTTTGCACCAGGGCGCCTTCGGTTACAGCGGATTTACCAATGCGACCGCTGATAGGAGAGGTGACTTTGGTGTATGCCAGATTGATGCGTGCAGTTTCTACAGCAGCTTTGGCGGCGACCACTGCAGCATTACTCTGCTGAGCGGTTGCAACGGCAGTATCGTAATCCTGTTGGCTAATGTACTTAGTGCCTAACAGTTTTTGATAACGTTTTACCGTCAACTGGTCCATATTTGCCGCGGCTTGCGCTTTTGCTAAATCGCCCTTTGCGCTTTCATAGGTGGCCTGATAGGTCGCCGGATCAATTTGATAAAGAGACACGCCAGCCTGAATATCGCTACCTTCAGTGAAGTTACGTTTCAGAATAATGCCACTGACCTGAGGGCGAACTTCCGCAACGCGATAAGCGCTGGTGCGACCTGGCAGTTCAGTTGTGATTTGTAGCGGAGCGGATTTGAGCGTCACAATACCGACTTCCGGCATTTGTTGGGCCCCTTGCTGAGCCGGTTTGTCGTCACATCCTGTTAGCGCTAAGCTGCCTGAGAGCATCAGAACGACCGCCAGAGGCGTTAACCCTCTGTTTTTGTTCATATGTAAACCTCGAGTGTCCAATTTCAAATTGTTCAGTGGCTCAATCGACCACAAACCCACTGCTGTGTTTCTATTATGGTCATGCTATGGTACATACATTCACAAATGTATGTAAACGTAACCTCTGTAAACTCATCGACCTATGGCACGAAAAACCAAACAACAGGCGCTTGAGACCCGGCAACATATTCTGGATGTTGCTCTGCGTTTGTTTTCGCAGCAAGGCGTATCATCCACCTCGTTGGCAGCAATTGCAAAAGCCGCTGGCGTGACGAGAGGGGCTATCTACTGGCATTTCAAAAATAAATCAGATTTATTTAATGAAATATGGGTACTTTCTGAAGCCAGTATTAGTGACCTCGAAGTTGAGTATCGGGCAAAATTCCCTAACGATCCACTGTCAGTTGTGCGTGAGATCTTAGTCTATGTTCTTGAAGCAACAGTGACAGACAAACGCAGGCGGTTGATGATGGAGATCATCTTCCATAAATGTGAATTCGTAGGTGAAATGGTCACGCTTCAACAAGCACAGCGTAGCATTTGTCTGGAGAGCTACGATCGTATCGAACAAACGTTGCAAGACTGCATTGCAGCGAAAATGCTGCCTGCCAATTTGCTTACTCGTCGGGCGGCCATTTTAATGCGTAGCTATCTTTCGGGCCTGATGGAAAACTGGCTGCTGGCACCGAGTGCCTTCGATCTGCAAAAAGATGCGCGAGAGTACGTCGCGACGCTGCTCGAAATGTATCAATTCTGCCCTTCTCTACGGGCTCCAGAAGGAATCGAGGCTTAAGCGCGTCAGCAGAGAAATAGCCAATATTTCCTGCTTTTCGCCGCTATTCGCGCGATGTCATAAGTGCTATTCTTCGCGCTGCGACGATCCCCGGTATTCTCCGGCTTTTGCAACCACTCATGTTAACACTATGCTGCATACTATCCGTTGGCGAAATGCCATATCCGCTTTTATTTTTACCCTGATTTTTTTCGTCGGCTGTATCAGCGTCAACCAGGCGCTAGCGGCTGATTTACCTGAACGTGCTGAAGTCCAAAGCCAACTCAACACGCTGAGTAAGCAAAAAGATCTGACCCCGCAGGATAAGCTGGTTCAGCAGGACCTGACTCAGACACTGGAAACTCTCGATAAAATTGAACGCATAAAGTCGGAAACGGCCCAACTGCGTCAGCAGGTCGCTCAGGCTCCTGCGAAAATGAATCAGGCAATCGATAGCCTGAACGCATTGAGCGATGTTACTGATGATGAGGCGACGCGAAAAACGTTGAGTTCATTGTCACTGCGTCAGCTGGAATCGCGGGTTTCTCAGACGCTGGACGATCTACAAAATGCACAGAACGATCTGGCAACTTATAACAGCCAGTTAGTCTCCCTGCAGACGCAGCCGGAGCGCGTGCAAAATGCGATGTATTCTGCTTCTCAGCAGCTCCAGCAAATCCGTAATCGCCTAAATGGCACTTCGACCGGTGATGAAGCGTTGCGCCCTACTCAGCAGAATTTGCTGCTGGTACAGCAGGCTTTACTGAACGCGCAGATCGATCAGCAGCGCAAAAGTCTGGAAGGCAACACGGTGCTGCAGGATACCCTGCAAAAGCAGCGTGATTATGTTACCGCCAATAGTAACCGTTTACAGCATCAGCTTCAGTTATTGCAAGAAGCCGTTAACAGTAAGCGTTTAACGCTCACTGAGAAGACTGCTCAGGAGGCGGTTTCTCCAGATGAAGCAGCAAAGATTCAGACTAACCCGCTGGTGAAACAAGAGCTGGATATTAACCATCAGCTTAGTGAAAAACTTATTTCAGCAACGGAAAACGGCAATCAGCTGGTCCAGCGTAATATCAAGGTAAAGACCTGGCTCGATCGCGCTTTACAGTCTGAACGCGATATTAAAGAGCAGATCTCGGTGCTGAAAGGCAGCCTGCTACTGTCGCGCATTCTTTACCAGCAACAACAGACGCTGCCCTCGGCGGATGAACTGAGCGATATGACTAACCGCATCGCTGACCTGCGCCTTGAGCAGTTTGAGGTTAACCAGCAGCGAGACGCATTGTTCCAGAGTGATGCTTACGTTGCGAAGCTGGAAGAAGGGCACAGCAGCGATGTTAACCCCGAAGTGCATGATGCTCTGCTGGAGCTGATTGATATGCGCCGGGAGCTGCTCGATCAGTTTAATAAACAGCTTGGCAATCAGTTGATGATGGCGATTAACCTGCAAATCAACCAGCAGCAGTTAATGAGCGTCTCGACCAACCTCAAAGCCATCCTGACGCAGCAGATTTTCTGGGTAAATAGTAACCGTCCGATGGATTGGGAATGGATTAAAGCCTTCCCGGAAGCGCTGCAAGGTCAGTTTAAGGCGATGAAAATCACCGTAAACTGGGAAAAGGCCTGGCCTGCGGTATTTATTGCATTTCTCGCCGGTTTGCCGCTATTGCTGATTGCCGGGCTGATTCGCTGGCGTCTGAAATGGCTTAAAGCGTATCAGGCGAAGCTGGCATCGCAGGTGGGACAATTACGCAATGACACTCAGCTTCATACGCCGAAAGCGATTCTCATCGATCTGATTCGAGCGCTACCGGTGGTGTTGCTGATTCTGGCCATTGGTCTGATTCTGCTAACGATGCAGCTGAATATCAGCGATTTGCTGTGGGCCTATAGCAAAAAGCTGGCGATATTCTGGCTGGTATTTGGCTTGTGCTGGAAGGTGCTGGAAAAAGACGGCGTGGCGGTGAGCCACTTTAATATGCCGTCACAGTTGACCAGCCACTGGCGGCGGCAAATTGTGCGCGTCAGCCTTGCGCTACTGCCGCTGAATTTCTGGTCGGTGATGTCGGAACTGTCGCCACTGCATTTGATGGACGATGTGCTGGGGCAGTTTGTTATTTTCCTCAACCTGCTGCTGATAGCTGTGCTCGTCTGGCCAATATTTCGTGAAAGCTGGCGAGATAAAGAGTCCCACGGCCTGCGTCTAATCACCGTGACCGTACTGTCGATTGTGCCGATTGCGTTGATGATTCTGACGGCAACGGGCTACTTCTACACCACGCTGCGTCTTGCGGGTCGCTGGATTGAAACCGTTTATCTGGTGATGTTGTGGAATCTACTGTATCAGACCGTGCTGCGCGGTTTGAGCGTAGCTGCCCGACGCATCGCCTGGCGTCGGGCGCTGGCGCGCCGTCAGCACCTGGTTAAAGAAGGGGCCGAAGGCGCTGAGCCACAGGAGGAACCGACGATCGCACTGGAGCAGGTGAACCAGCAGACGCTGCGTATTACGATGTTGGTAATGATCGCGTTGTTTGGCGTGCTGTTCTGGGCTATTTGGTCGGATCTGATCACCGTTTTTGCTTATCTCGACAGTATTACGCTTTGGCACTACAACGGTACAGAGGCCGGGGTCAGTGTCATAAAAAGCGTCACCATGGGCAGCTTGCTGTTTGCGATTGTGGCATCCATGGTGGCCTGGGCGTTAATTCGCAACCTACCAGGGCTACTGGAAGTCCTGGTGCTCTCCCGGTTGAATATGCGTCAGGGGGCGTCATATGCGATTACCACGATCCTGAACTACGCCATTATTGTTATTGGCGCGATGACGGTCTTTGGTTCGTTGGGCGTTTCGTGGGATAAGCTGCAGTGGTTGGCAGCAGCGCTGTCGGTTGGTTTGGGCTTCGGCCTGCAGGAAATATTCGGTAACTTTGTCTCCGGTCTGATTATCTTGTTCGAACGCCCGGTACGTATTGGCGATACGGTGACCATCGGTACGTTCTCCGGCACCGTCAGTAAGATCCGCATCCGCGCCACGACGATCACTGACTTTGACCGCAAAGAAGTGATCATCCCGAATAAGGCATTCGTTACGGAGCGTTTGATTAACTGGTCGCTTTCCGACACCGTGACCCGCGTCGTGATCCGTCTTGGCGTGGCCTATGGTTCCGATCTGGATAAGGTGAAAGAAGTTCTGCTACAGGCTGCGCACGAGCATCCTAAAGTGATGCAAGAGCCCGCGCCGTCGGTCTTCTTTACTACCTTTGGTGCCAGTACGCTCGATCACGAACTGCGCCTGTACGTGCGCGAACTGCGTGATCGTAGCTACGCGGTAGATGAATTAAACCGTGCTATCGATCGCTTGTGTCGGGAGAATGATATCAATATCGCCTTTAATCAGCTGGAAGTTCATCTGCGTAATGAAAAAGGCGATGAAATCACTGAGGTGAAGCGTGATGCAAGTGGGGGCGATGCGGCTCCGGCGATAGGTTAAGGTTACTGGGGCGGCAAGCCTGCCGCCCTCTTAATTTTAAGGGGCGAGAGAGGAGAGTTCTTCCTGACTCAGTCCGGTCATTTCCATTATCATCGCGGCATCCAGCCCGCTGGCGAGCATTTTCAGGGCAATGCTGCGCGAGAGTTCCTGGCGGCCTTCCAGTAAACCTTCTTTTCTGCCTTTTTTACGACCTTTCTCTTCCAGCCATTCGGCAATCGTCATCAGTAGCTCCTTGTGCCTGGGCGACTGCTTCGCCAGCTCGCGAATAAGCAGCCTGGGTTTTTCCGTAATACCCGCCTGCAGCATATAGCTGATTAGGGTATTAATCTGCGTTTCCGTCAGATATCCCTGCGCCAGCAGCGTAATTAACATCGGCTGAAGCTCGGCCAGATCGCGCTGGCGGATATGTTTTTGCAGCAGCTCCAGCATCGCCATGCGCTGGTGACGGACGATTTGATTATCTGGCATAACGGTCAGGTCCACCAGCGGAAAATCGCCGCTGTAAAGCGCACTGGCAAGTTCGGGGTCGTCAAAAAGATGATGCCAGTTGAGCGTGTGCGGCCAGGGACTAACGGAGCCGTGATAAAACAGAATCGGCACCACCAGCGGTAGCGTACCGTGGCCTGCATCGAGGTGGCGCTGCATGGCGGCAAGCGCATAGCGCATCAAGCGAAAGGCCATAAGTTTGTCGGGTGAACTTTGATGCTCAATGAGCGCATAAATATATCCAGCGCCATGCTGAGTTTGCAGGGAGTAGAGGATATCGGAGTAGCTGGCTCGCAGGTCTTCTTCAATAAAGCTTCCGCAAGCCAGCTGTAGCGTATCCAGATCGCAAATACGTAAAAACTGTGCCGGAAGATAGAGTTGTAAGAAATCGCGCGCGACCTCTTTCTGGGTCAACATCTGGCGAAAAATAGCATCGTGCGGCGTGTGTGAGAATCGTTCCATGAGTATCATCCATCGTTGTAAGGGGCAGGCGATGACTCTGCCACCTGCAACGATGCGACTACAGACTACTCTTGCGCGTTTTGCGAGGCTTCTTCCGCACTTTTTACTTTGTTTTCATAGTCACGACGAATAATCTCCAGCGCAGCTAGCACGGTTTGTGCGGGGACCTTATTCTCTTCTAGCAACATAATTAAATCGACGGCTAGCTTGACCTCGTCTGATGCGTTTTCCAGCGACATATTTCTTCCTCCACTTAGCGGGTTAAGCGTGCCAGTACGTTTTCGATTTTCTCCAGCGCGTCACGACAGCGGGCCAGACGACCGGCATAGGCGTCCACTTCTTTTGCCAACCGTTGCTGTTCATCCAGGGTTGTGGCTTGCGCGAGCTGACGCTGGCGATCGTTTCTCATCGCCAGCAGCCTGCGTTCGTATTCCTGATGCTGCAGACGTCGGCGCTGCCAGCGGTTTAGAGTGGGCGAAGCGCTATCCCAGTTGCGTAGCGACCAGGTTGCCGTTTCCCGGCTGATAGCGGCGATCTGGGCAACGAGACGTTCCGCCAACCAGGTGACCTGCGGCAGTTGCTGGCGTTCGACTGCCTGCTGTAGCTCGGCGAAGCATTCATTGGCTTCATCCAGATAAGCCTGCATTTGCGTGCTGCGGGTGCGGAACAGTTGGCGATCGAAGCGTGGGCTGAGCGTCGCGTGATCCGCCAGTGGCGCAACTTGCGTTGCCAGCGCTGCCAGTTGATTTTCCAGCGAGTGTAAAAGCCGGGCCGTTTTCAAATAACTCCTCCCTACCCAGATAAACAACTGTGCTACATTAGCGTTATCTTTTTGATAACGATTCGCATTATGCCACGTATTATTTTAATCATCATTGGCTGGCTGGCGGTAGCATTAGGAACGCTGGGCGTGTTTTTACCCTTATTGCCAACGACGCCGTTTATCCTGCTTGCGGCCTGGTGTTTTGCCCGCTCGTCGCCGCGCTTTCACCACTGGCTGCTGTATCGTTCGTGGTTTGGTGGTTACCTGCGCCATTGGCAGAAATACCGCGCTATGCCTCCTGGCGCTAAACCTCGGGCGGTGGTGATGATTTTGCTAACCTTTGCCATTTCCTTGTGGCTGGTTAATCTTACGTGGGTGCGCATCTTGCTGCTGGTGATTCTCACTTGTCTGCTGATATTTATGTGGCGCATTCCGGTGGTTGATGCAAAGCAACAAAAGCACTGATGCGCAATAATGATGGTTGCAATTGTCGCTGACAGACAGTAAATTCTGGCGTTTTCGAGCGCGGGTACGACTGGTCAAAGGTTAAACAAATGTTTCTTTGGCCCGTTTGTCATGCCCGTGAGTAACACCGTTTTAATCAGGCATAAACTTATGACCGCAACTGCACAGCAGCTTGAATATCTGAAGAACAGCATCCAAAGCATCCAGGACTACCCGAAGCCTGGTATCCTTTTCCGTGATGTCACCAGTTTGCTGGAAGACCCAAAAGCCTACGCGCTTAGCATTGAACTGCTGGCAGAGCGCTACAAAGACGCGGGTATTACCAAAGTGGTGGGCACCGAAGCGCGTGGTTTCCTGTTTGGCGCACCGGTTGCGCTGGCGCTGGGCGTAGGCTTTGTTCCAGTGCGCAAGCCGCGTAAGTTGCCGCGTGAAACCATCGCGGAGAGCTACGAGCTCGAATACGGTACCGATCAGCTGGAAATCCATGTTGATGCCATTAAAGAAGGCGACAAGGTACTGGTGGTTGACGACCTGCTGGCGACCGGCGGCACCATCGATGCGACCGTGAAGCTGATCCGTCGTCTGGGCGGTGAAGTACATGATGCAGCCTTTATTATCAATCTGTTTGATCTGGGCGGCGAACAGCGCCTGGAGAAGTTGGGAATCAACAGCTACAGCCTGGTTCCCTTCCCGGGCCACTAAGCATTTCCCGACACATAGCCTCGCTGATTGGGCGGGGCTGTGATAGCATGGCCCCCTCGTGATTTCACCTTCCAGCGTTTCAGAGCCAGCCCATGAGTTATCAGGTCTTAGCCCGTAAATGGCGCCCACAAACCTTTGCTGACGTCGTCGGCCAGGAACATGTGCTGACCGCACTGGCGAACGGCTTATCGTTAGGGCGCATTCATCACGCATATCTCTTTTCCGGTACCCGCGGGGTGGGTAAAACCTCCATCGCTCGCTTATTGGCGAAAGGGTTAAACTGTGAAACCGGCGTTACCGCCACGCCTTGTGGCGTCTGCGATAACTGCCGAGAAATAGAACAAGGGCGTTTTGTCGATCTGATCGAGATCGATGCCGCCTCGCGCACGAAAGTCGAAGATACCCGCGATTTGCTGGATAACGTCCAGTACGCACCGGCCCGTGGTCGCTTCAAGGTCTATCTGATCGATGAAGTCCACATGCTGTCGCGCCACAGCTTCAACGCGTTGCTAAAAACGCTAGAGGAGCCACCTGCGCACGTTAAATTCCTGCTAGCAACGACCGATCCGCAAAAGCTGCCGGTCACTATTCTTTCCCGCTGCCTGCAGTTTCATCTCAAGGCGCTGGATGTTGAACAGATCCGTCATCAGTTAGAGCATATTCTCGGTGAAGAACAGATTGCTTTTGAGCCTCGGGCGCTGCAACTGCTCGCGCGCGCGGCTGATGGAAGCCTGCGCGATGCGTTGAGCCTGACGGATCAGGCTATTGCCAGCGGCGATGGCCACCTGACCGCAGAATCTGTCAGCACCATGCTTGGCACTCTTGACGACGATCAGGCGCTCTCGCTAATTGAAGCGCTAGTGGCTGCTGACGGCGAACGCGTGATGGCAGGCGTCAATGAGGCGGCTGCTCGCGGCGTGGAGTGGGAAGCCCTGTTGGTCGAGATGCAAAGTTTGCTGCACCGTATTGCAATGGTTCAGCTCTCGCCGTCGGCGCTCGGCGCGGATATGGCTGCCGTAGAGCTGCGGATGCGCGAGCTGGCACGAACCGTGCCGCCAACCGACGTACAGCTTTACTATCAGACGTTGTTGATTGGCCGCAAAGAGCTACCGTTCGCGCCGGACAGACGCATGGGTGTTGAAATGACGCTTCTGCGGGCGCTGGCATTCCATCCGCGCATGCCGTTGCCGGAACCGGAAGCCCCTCCGACGCAGAGTATCCCGGTCGCACCTGTACAGCAGGCCGCCCCGGTATCTGCTCAGCAGCCACCGCAGAATCTGCCGCAGACCACCAGCCAGGTGCTGGCAGCCCGCAGTCAGCTTCAGCGTAGCCAGGGAGCACCCAGCCCAAAAAAGAGTGAACCGGCAGCCGCTTCCCGCGCGCGGCCGGTGAATAACGCTGCGCTGGAACGACTGAGTTCGATTACCGAGCGCGTACAGGCGCGTCCGGCAGCTGCCGCTCTGGAGCAAGCTCCGGCGAAAAAAGAAGCTTACCGTTGGAAATCGACGATGGTTGTTGAAACGGTAAAAGAAGAAGTTGCAACGCCGAAAGCGCTGAAAAAAGCACTGGAGCACGAAAAAACCCCGGAACTGGCGGCGAAGCTGGCAGTCGAAGCGGTCGAACGCGATAGCTGGGCGGCGGAAGTTAACCAGCTCGCGGTGCCAAAACTGGTGGAGCAGGTGGCACTAAATGCGTGGAAAGAGCAGGACGGCAACCGCGTCTGCCTGCATCTGCGTCCGAGCCAGCGTCATCTGAACTCGGCAGGCGCGCAGCAAAAGCTGGCGGAAGCGCTGGGTATTTTGTACGGTACGCCGGTTGAATTGACCATCGTGGAAGATGATAATCCCGCGATGCGTACGCCGCTTGAGTGGCGGCAGGCAATTTATGAAGAAAAGCTCACGCAGGCGCGTGAAGCGATTATTGCGGATAACAACATCCAGACGCTGCGCCGGTTCTTTGATGCGGACCTGGATGAAGAAAGTATTCGCCCCATTTGATTGCAAGTTAAACTTGCGATCATCATCCTTAACGACGACTTACTGAGAGAGAAGCCTATGTTTGGTGGAAAAGGCGGTCTGGGTAACCTGATGAAGCAGGCCCAGCAGATGCAAGAAAAAATGCAGCAGATGCAGGAAGAAGTGGCCAAGCTGGAAGTGACCGGTGAATCCGGTGCTGGCCTGGTAAAAGTGACCATCAACGGTGCGCACAACTGCCGTCGCGTTGAAATTGACCCAAGCCTGCTGGAAGACGACAAAGACATGCTGGAAGATCTGGTGGCTGCTGCATTCAACGATGCTGCTCGCCGCATTGAAGAGACCCAGAAAGAAAAAATGGCTTCTGTTTCTTCCGGTATGCAACTGCCGCCAGGCTTTAAGATGCCGTTCTGATGCAAACCAGTCCGCTGTTAACTCAGCTGATGGAAGCGCTGCGCTGCCTGCCGGGCGTTGGCCCAAAGTCGGCGCAGCGTATGGCGTTTACCCTGCTGCAGCGTGACCGCAGCGGCGGGATGCGCCTTGCGCAGGCACTGACGCGCGCGATGTCGGAAATCGGCCACTGCGCCGATTGCCGCACCTTCACTGAACAGGAAGTGTGCAACATTTGCAGCAACCCGCGCCGCAAGGAAAATGGTCAGCTCTGCGTGGTGGAGAGTCCAGCGGACATCTACGCTATTGAGCAGACCGGGCAATTTTCTGGTCGTTATTTCGTATTGATGGGCCACCTGTCGCCGCTCGATGGTATCGGGCCGGATGATATCGGGCTCGATCGTCTGGAACAGCGTCTGCGTGACGAATCGATGCAGGAAGTGATCCTCGCGACCAATCCTACGGTCGAGGGGGAAGCCACTGCCAATTATATCGCCGAGCTCTGCGCGCAGTATGACGTAGAAGCGAGCCGTATCGCCCATGGCGTACCGGTTGGCGGCGAACTGGAAATGGTTGATGGCACCACGCTGTCCCACTCCCTCGCCGGACGGCATAAGATTCGTTTTTAACCAAACGGAGGCGCTTTTCGGGGCCTCCGCTTGAAAATTCTCTCCTCTGTCCCCATCTCACACTCAACGGTTTTTTTACCATTAACAATGGCATTGTTGAGGTTGATTTAGATGAAAGGACAAGAAACTCGTGGTTTTCAGTCAGAGGTAAAACAGCTTCTGCACCTGATGATCCATTCTCTTTATTCCAATAAAGAAATTTTCCTGCGTGAACTGATTTCCAACGCCTCCGATGCGGCCGATAAGCTGCGCTTTCGCGCGCTGTCGCAGCCGGATCTGTATGAAGGCGACGGCGAGCTGCGCGTGCGTGTTTCATTTGATAAAGACAACCGCACCCTGACCATCGCCGATAACGGAATCGGTATGAACCGTGATGAAGTTATCGATCACCTGGGGACGATTGCGAAATCCGGAACCAAATCATTCCTTGAATCAATGGGCTCCGATCAGGCGAAAGACAGTCAGCTGATCGGCCAGTTCGGCGTAGGCTTCTATTCGGCGTTTATTGTCGCTGACAAAGTCACCGTGCGTACCCGCGCGGCGGGCGATAGCGCCGAAAACGGCGTATTCTGGGAATCTGCTGGTGAAGGCGATTATACGGTTGCCGACATCACTAAAGCCGATCGCGGAACGGAGATCACGCTGCACCTGCGCGAAGGTGAGGACGATTTCCTCAACGACTGGCGCGTGCGTTCGATCATCAGCAAATACTCCGATCATATTGCGCTGCCGGTTGAGATTGAAAAGCAGGAAGAGGTTGATGGCGAAACCGTTATCTCCTGGGAGAAAATTAACAAAGCTCAGGCGCTGTGGACCCGCAATAAGTCGGAAATTAAAGACGACGAATACAACGAATTCTATAAGCACATTGCTCATGACTACAGCGATCCGTTGACCTGGAGCCACAACCGCGTAGAAGGTAAGCAGGAGTACACCAGCCTGCTGTATATCCCGTCGCAGGCGCCCTGGGATATGTGGAATCGCGATCACAAACATGGTTTGAAACTGTACGTGCAGCGCGTCTTCATTATGGATGACGCCGAGCAGTTTATGCCGAATTACCTGCGCTTTGTGCGCGGCCTTGTGGATTCCAGCGATCTGCCGCTGAACGTATCGCGTGAAATCCTCCAGGATAGCAGCGTAACCCGCAACCTGCGCACTGCGTTGAGTAAGCGCGCGCTGCAGATGCTGGAAAAACTGGCGAAAGACGACGCGGAGAAATATCAGACCTTCTGGCAGCAGTTTGGCCTGGCGCTGAAAGAAGGCCCGGCGGAAGACAACGCCAACCTGCAGACTATCGCCAAACTTCTGCGCTTCGCCAGCACGCATACCGATTCCGCTGCGCAGACCGTGTCGCTGGAAGAGTACGTATCGCGCATGAAAGAAGGGCAGGAGAAGATTTATTACATCACTGCCGACAGCTACGCCGCTGCGAAGAGCAGCCCGCATCTGGAGCTGCTGCGTAAGAAAGGCATCGAAGTTCTGCTGCTTTCCGATCGCATCGATGAGTGGATGATGAGCTATCTGACCGAGTTCGACGGTAAGCCGTTCCAGTCGGTCGCGAAAGCTGATGAGTCGCTGGATAAGCTGACGGATGAAGTGGATGAAACCACCAAAGAAGCCGAGAAGGCGCTGGAGCCGTTCGTTGAGCGAGCGAAAACCCTGTTGGGCGATCGAGTGAAAGAAGTCCGTCTGACCCATCGTCTGACCGATACACCCGCTATCGTTACGACTGATGCAGATGAAATGAGTACCCAGATGGCAAAACTGTTTGCCGCTGCGGGCCAGGCTGCGCCGGAAGTGAAATATATCTTTGAACTGAACCCGGTCCACCCGCTGGTGAAACGCGCGGCCGATACTCAGGACGATGCGCAGTTCAGCGAGTGGGTTGAGCTGCTGCTCGATCAGGCGCTGCTGGCCGAGCGCGGGACGCTGGAAGATCCTAACCAGTTTATCCGCCGTATGAACCAGCTGCTGGCGTCGTAATCTTTACCCTCACCCTAACCCTCTCCCTGAAGGGAGAGGGGACTGGCCCGGCGCTGGCTTGCTGGCACTGAGCTGATTTTCGCCCTCTCCCTGTGGGAGAGGGCCGGGGTGAGGGCATCCAACCGCACTCTACGTAAAATATCTCACCATTAACCGTTTCAGCCGCCCCACCTTCCTTGAGCCATCCGCGTTCTGGTGGTATGGTTTAGCGCTTTTTGAAGAATTGAATCAACTTTTGAGGGGATTTTCGTAATGCGTATTATTCTGCTTGGCGCTCCGGGCGCGGGTAAAGGAACTCAGGCTCAGTTCATCATGGAGAAATACGGTATTCCGCAAATCTCCACCGGCGACATGCTGCGTGCCGCGGTGAAATCTGGCTCCGAGCTGGGCAAACAAGCAAAAGACATCATGGATGCCGGTAAGCTGGTGACCGACGAACTGGTTATCGCCCTGGTCAAAGAGCGTATTACTCAGGAAGATTGCCGTAACGGCTTCCTGCTGGATGGCTTCCCGCGCACTATTCCGCAGGCTGACGCCATGAAAGAAGCAGGCATCGCCGTTGATTACGTTCTGGAATTTGACGTTCCCGACGAGCTAATCGTTGACCGTATTATCGGTCGCCGCGTCCACGCCGCTTCCGGCCGCGTTTACCACATCAAATTTAATCCGCCGAAAGTTGAAGGCAAAGACGACGTGACCGGCGAAGAGCTGACCACCCGTAAAGACGATCAGGAAGAGACCGTGCGTAAGCGTCTGGTTGAGTATCATCAGATGACGGCTCCGCTGATCGGCTACTATCAGAAAGAAGCCGAAGCGGGCAACACCCAATACGCGAAAGTCGACGGCACCAAAGCGGTGGCTGACGTTCGCGTAGAACTGGAAAAAATCCTCGGTTAATCCAGTCCGTTCTCATCCTGCAACTGCGGGATGAGAACTCCTCTCATATTACCTTTTTCTATGATTGGTTCCGTTTAGCGCCATTTCAGCTACAATTGTCAGCGATTCAAATGGTTAAGAGGCGGTAATGCATCAGACGAAAACAGGTATCTTATTAGCCAATTTAGGCACCCCCGATGCGCCCACGCCCGATGCGGTGAAGCGCTATCTGCGACAATTTCTTAGCGACAAGCGGGTGGTGGATACCTCTCGTCTGTTGTGGTGGCCGCTGCTGCGCGGTGTGATACTGCCTCTGCGCGCGCCCCGAGTTGCCAAACTCTATCAGTCTATCTGGATGGAAGAAGGGTCGCCGCTGATGGTCTACAGTCGTCGTCAGCAGCAGGCGCTGGCAGAACGCCTTCCGGATACCCCCGTTGCGCTGGGGATGAGCTATGGCTCGCCGTCGCTGGAAAGCGCAGTGGATGAACTCATGGAGCAGGGCGTTGACCATATTGTGGTGCTCCCGCTCTATCCGCAGTACTCCTGCTCCACCGTGGCGGCCGTGTGGGATGAACTGGCGCGAATTCTTGCTAAAAAGCGGTTGATTCCAGGCGTCTCTTTTATTCGCGATTATGCCGACGATGTGGATTATATCCACGCGCTGGCCGCCAGCGTTCGCGCTTCGTTTGCAGTGCATGGCGAACCG
This sequence comes from Klebsiella sp. MISC125, assembly GCF_051131775.1. NCBI lineage: Bacteria > Pseudomonadati > Pseudomonadota > Gammaproteobacteria > Enterobacterales > Enterobacteriaceae > Klebsiella > Klebsiella sp. MISC125. The sequence continues at coordinate 4,676,274 of NZ_CP180448.1, read as the reverse complement.
GATTTACTCCTGCTCTCCTATCATGGAATACCGCAGCGTTATGCCCATGAAGGGGATAGCTATCCGCAACGCTGTCGCGACACGACACGTGAGCTGGTTTCGGCTCTGGGGCTCCCTCCGGACCGCGTGATGATGACTTTTCAGTCGCGTTTTGGCCGCGAACCCTGGCTGACACCCTACACCGATGAAACGTTGAAAATGCTTGGTGAGAAGGGCGTGAAGCATGTTCAGGTTATCTGCCCGGGCTTTTCCGCTGATTGTCTGGAAACGCTGGAAGAGATAGCGGTACAGAACCGGGAATTTTTCCTTGAAGCCGGTGGGCAGCAATATGAATATATTCCTGCACTTAACGCGGACTCTGCGCATATCGAAATGATGGTTAACCTGACAGCAACCTATCGCTGATCGCGCCTGTCGCGGGGAGTATGCTACTATTTCCCGCTTGTTCACTGTCCATAAACCATCACTATGAAATTTCCCGGTAAACGCAAGTCTAAACACTACTTTCCCGTCAACGCTCGCGATCCGCTGCTGCAACAAATTCAGCCAGAAAATGAGTCTAACGTCGCCTGGGTGGTTGGTATCGATCAAACGCTGGTGGATATCGAGGCGAAAGTGGATGAGTCGTTTATCGTACGCTACGGTCTGAGCGCCGGTCATTCGCTGGTGATTGAAGATGATGTTGCTGAGGCGCTGTATCAGGAGCTGGTACGCAATGACCTGATCACCCATCAGTTTGCCGGCGGCACCATTGGTAACACCATGCACAACTACTCGGTGCTGGCGGATGATCGCTCGGTTTTGCTTGGCGTCATGTGCAGCAATATAGAAATTGGTGGCTACGCCTATCGCTATTTATGTAATACCTCCAGCCGAACCGATTTGAACTACCTGCAAGGCGTAGAGGGCGCGATTGGCCGCTGCTTTACGCTGATTAGCGATTCCGGCGAGCGAACCTTTGCGATTAGTCCCGGCCATATGAATAAGCTGCGTCCGGAAAGTATCCCGGAAGCCGTTATTGCCGGAGCATCCGCGCTGGTACTGACCTCCTATCTCGTGCGCTGCAAACCGGGCGAGCCGATGCCGGACGCTACGATGAAAGCCATCGAATATGCGAAAAAGCATGACGTGCCGGTGGTCCTGACGCTAGGTACTAAATATGTGATTGTCGATAACCCAGAGTGGTGGCAGCAGTTCCTGAAAGAACACGTTTCGATTCTGGCGATGAACGAAGAGGAAGCGCAAGCGCTGACGGGGATCTCTGATCCGCTATTGGCTTCGGATAAGGCGCTGGAGTGGGTTGACCTGGTGCTGTGTACCGCCGGTCCTGCCGGGCTCTATATGGCGAGCTTTACCGAGGATGAGGCTAAGCGCAAAACTCAGCATCCACTACTGCCTGGGGCCATTGCTGAGTTCAACCAGTATGAATTCAGCCGCGCGATGCGCCACCAGGATTGCGAAAAACCGCTGCGTATTTTCTCGCACATCGCCCCGTATATGGGCGGACCGGAGAAGATCATGAATACCAACGGCGCAGGCGACGGCGCGCTGGCGGCACTGCTGCACGATATTACCGCCAATAACTATCACCGTAATAACGTGCCGAACTCCAGTAAGCACAAGTGCAAGTGGCTGACCTATTCATCGCTGGCCCAGGTATGCAAATACGCTAACCGTGTGAGTTATCAGGTGCTGAATCAGCACTCGCCGCGCCTGACCCGCGGCCTGCCGGAGCGTGAAGATAGCCTGGAAGAGGCCTACTGGGAGCGTTAATTTACGCCAGGCGACACAGAAAAAAGACGATGAAAAATAAGCCCCGATAAAGCTCTGCTCACCGGGGCTAAAACTATTAACCAGTAACCAGTTCACCTGCTGGCGGTGTTTCCAGCAGTTTTATCATCGCGCGGGCAATTTCACGCTCGCCCATCACCACCTGATTCGCGCCGCGTTCAATAATGTATTCCACTTCATCGTCATAGTGGGCGCGGGCGATGATCTCGATATTTGGGCACTTCTCGCGTGCCGAAGCCACGATTTCCCCGGCTTCATAGCCGTTAGGTATGGTCAGCAGCAGCCAGCGGGCGCAGTCCAGATGCGCCAGATTCATAATTTCTTCATTGGCAGCGTTGCCCAAAACCGCGCGAATGCCGCGTGCGCGCAGTTCGTCTACGCGAGTGCGTGAGGTTTCGATAACCACCAACGGCATCCCCTGGGCCATCAGTTTTTCGCCAAGCAGGCTGCCAACGCGACCAAAACCGACCAGCAGCGCATGGTTGCAAATATCGACCGGGATCTGTTTCTCTTCTTCCAGAACTTCTTCCAGCGTCTGCTCGTCCAGCGTTTCGGTTTTATCGAGGTATTTTTCCAGCAGAGTAAACAGAATCGGGTTGAGCATAATCGAGATTATCGCCCCGGCAAGCACCAGATTCTGTCCGGCCTGCGGTAGCAGATTCAGCGCCATGCCCAGCCCGGCGAGAATAAAGGCGAACTCCCCGATTTGCGCGAGGCTGGCGGCGATAGTCAGGGCGGTTCGCGGCGAGTGACCGAACATCCGCACCAGGAAGAAGGCCGCGGCCGATTTACCAAAGATAATAATAGCCAGCGTCGCCAGTACCGCCAGCGGCTGCTCTACCAGGATCATTGGGTCAAAGAGCATGCCGACAGAGACAAAGAACAGCACGGCGAACGCATCACGCAGCGGTAGCGTATCGTGGGCCGCGCGGTGGCTGAGCTCGGATTCGTTGAGTACCATCCCGGCGAAGAAGGCGCCCAGGGCGAAGGAGACGTCAAACAGTTCGACCGCACCGAAGGCAATGCCAAGCGCCAGCGCCAGCACTGACAGCGTAAACAGCTCGCGTGAGCCGGTCGCTGCGCTTCGCGACATAATCCACGGCACCAGGCGGCGGCCTACCAGCATCATAATTGCGATAAAGGCGACGACTTTCCCAATGGTGATACCCATATCGACAGCCAGAGAAGCCAGGCCAACGTCGCCTTTCTCCGTCATACCTGCGACGGCCGGTAGCAGGACCAGCGTCAGCACCATCACCAGATCTTCAACAATCAGCCAGCCGATGGCGATTTGCCCCCGCTGGCTATCAATAAGCTGTCGTTCTTCCAACGCGCGCAGCAGCACCACGGTACTGGCGGTAGAAAGACACAAACCGAAGACGATGCCGGTCATCAGCGACCAGCCAAGCATTGCCGAGAGCGCCATACCCAGCAGCGTCGCCACAGCTATCTGGGCGATGGCGCCGGGAATGGCGATGGCCTTTACCGCCATCAAATCTTTTAAGGAGAAGTGCAGACCCACGCCGAACATCAGCAGGATCACGCCAAGCTCGGCCAGTTCAGGCGCCAACTTGGTATCAGCAACGAAGCCAGGGGTAAAAGGTCCGGCCAGCACGCCCGCTAATAAATATCCCACCAGAGGAGAAATACGTAGCTTATTGGCAATCATGCCGAGAATAAAGGCGAGCACAAGGCCGCCGACAATGGTGGTGATTAGCGGTGTTGCGTGGTGCATTCCGTCTCCTTGCAGTGGTGAGCTGATCCATTTTCGGCATAAAAACCAAAAAACCGAGTAATAGTTTATGACAGTTTCAGCGGTTTTGTTTATGAATAATTGTTGAATTTTGCAGAAAAATGGAATTAATCCGCAAAAAAGCACAGACAGCAAAATGGCAGAAGATAATGCGGGGTGATGCTGATGGGGTAAGGGGTTGCGGCAGCCAAAGATTCACTTTGGCTGCCGGATATTCACGATTTTTGGTGGTTATTAGGAAGAAATATCGTCAGGATGCCGAGAAGAGGCAGGAAAGCACAGATTTTATAGACCAGGTCGATACTGGTATGGTCAGCTAACAGCCCCAGTACCGCGGCTCCGAGTCCGCCCATGCCAAAGGCAAAACCGAAGAACAGACCAGAAACCATGCCAATACGGCCCGGTAGTAGCTCCTGTGCGTAGACCAAAATGGCGGAAAAGGCCGATGCGAGGATAAAACCAATGATCACCGTCAAAATACCGGTCCATTCCAATGTGGCGTAGGGTAAAACAAGGGTAAACGGTGCGACGCCAAGGATAGAGCCCCAAATAACATATTTTCGCCCAATTTTATCGCCCAAAGGCCCGCCAATTACCGTCCCGGCGGCTACAGCAAAAAGGAAGGCGAACAGGTGAAACTGGGCGTTTTGCACCGATAATCCGAATTTTTGCATCAGATAAAAGGTGTAATAGCTGCTAATGCTCGCCATATAGAAGTATTTCGAGAAAATCAGCATTAACAGGATGCTAACTGCAAGAATCACTTTGTTTTTCGGCAACGGATTAACAATTACCGGTTTTGGTTTACCTTTGTTCATACGATGCTGGGCGGAATACCAGCGGCTAATTTGCGCCAGCACCACGATGGCCAGCAGCGCAGCCAGTACAAACCAGCCAACATTACCTTTGCCATACGGGGCAATAATGAGAGCGGCGAGTAACGGCCCTAACGAGCTACCAAAATTACCGCCAACCTGGAATATTGACTGCGCCAGGCCATGGCGTCCGCCCGAGGCCATTCGCGCAACGCGAGAAGATTCCGGGTGAAACACCGACGAGCCGGTACCCACTAGCGCAGCGGCCAACAGAACCATTCCGAAGCTTCCGGAGATCGCCAGCAGCACCAGACCGCAAAGCGTAAAGCACATGCCAATGGGCAGCGACCACGGCATCGGGTGTTTGTCGGTCAGATAGCCAACCACCGGCTGCAAAAGTGACGATGCCAGCTGGAAGGTGAGGGTGATCATCCCAATCTGTACGAAGGACAGGGAAAACTCGGCCTGTAGCAGCGGGTAGATAGCCAGGATGAGCGACTGGATCATATCGTTTAGCAAATGAGAGAGGCTGATGGCCCCCAGAATGCGAAACGAGGTGCGTGCTTTTTGCGGCGCAGCAGCGGGGCCGGATAAGGGTTGTGCGGTCTGATTCATTGCCATAGGTTCACTTAAGTGTTTTTTATAGAGGATGCAGGTGGAATTATTATCTGCCTAACATACCTGCCCCTAAGGTTTGAATAAAGTCTCATTTCTGAAAACAAAGTTGTCTAATTCACCAACTCGCTATACTTTCGGCACTTGTTACTTTGTCAGGGAGAGAAATATGCAATTGATCAAACGGGGCGTTGCGCTGGCATTATTCACCGCGCTATCGCTGGGAAGCCTGTCAGCACAGGCTTATGAGCAGGATAAAACCTACAAAATTACCATCCTGCATACTAACGATCATCATGGTCACTTCTGGCGTAGCGATTACGGCGAATATGGGCTGTCGGCACAAAAAACGCTGGTGGACGGTATTCGTAAAGAGGTGGCAGCAGAGGGCGGCAGCGTGTTGTTGCTCTCCGGCGGCGATATTAATACCGGCGTGCCTGAGTCTGATTTACAGGATGCGGAGCCCGATTTTCGCGGTATGAACCTGGTTGGCTACGATGCGATGGCGGTGGGTAACCATGAGTTTGATAATCCGCTTAGCGTTCTGCGTCAGCAGGAAAAATGGGCGAAGTTTCCGTTCCTCTCCGCCAATATTTACCAGAAAAGCACTGGTGAGCGTCTGTTTAAACCGTGGGCGCTGTTTAAACGCGGCGGGCTGAACATTGCGGTCATCGGCCTGACGACCGACGATACGGCGAAAATTGGTAATCCTGAGTATTTTACGGATATCGAATTCCGCAAACCGGCGGAAGAAGCCAAGCTGGTGATTCAAGAACTTCAGCAGAATGAAAAGCCGGATGTCATTCTGGCAACCACTCATATGGGCCATTATGACAACGGCGACCATGGTTCCAATGCACCAGGCGATGTAGAGATGGCGCGCAGCCTGCCCGCAGGCTCGCTGGCAATGATCGTCGGCGGCCACTCTCAGGATCCGGTATGTATGGCGTCTGAGAATAAAAAACAGGTGGATTATGTGCCGGGCAGCCCGTGCGCGCCGGACAAACAGAACGGTATCTGGATAGTCCAGGCCCACGAGTGGGGTAAATATGTTGGTCGTGCTGACTTTGAATTCCGCAATGGTGAAATGAAACTGGTGCACTATCAGCTGATCCCGGTCAACCTGAAGAAAAAGGTCACCTACGATAACGGTGAGAGCGAGCGCGTGCTCTATACGCCGCAAATCGCCGAAAACCCACAGATGCTTTCCCTGTTGACGCCGTTCCAGAATAAAGGCAAAGCGCAGCTGCAGGTGAAAATTGGCAGCGTGAACGGGCATCTGGAGGGCGATCGCAGCAAAGTTCGTTTCGTGCAAACCAATATGGGTCGTCTGCTGCTGGCAGCGCAAATGGCGCGTAGTAATGCCGACTTTGCGGTGATGAGCGGCGGCGGGGTGCGTGATTCGATTGAAGCGGGCGATATCACCTATAAAGACGTGATGAAGGTGCAACCCTTTGGCAACGTGCTGGTGTATGTCGATATGAGCGGCAAGGAAGTGGCGGAATATCTGACCGCCGTAGCGCAGATGAAACCCGATTCCGGTGCCTATCCGCAGTTTGCTAACGTTGGTTTTGTGGCTAAAGACGGCAAGCTTAACGATTTGACTATCAAGGGCGAGCCGGTAGACCCAGCGAAAACCTACCGTATGGCAACCCTGAGCTTTAACGCTACCGGCGGCGATGGTTATCCGCACATCGATACTAAACCGGGCTATGTCAATACCGGTTTTATCGACGCCGAAGTGCTGAAGGAGTACATCCAGAAAAACTCTCCGCTGGACATTGAAGCATTTGAGCCGAAAGGCGAGGTGAGCTGGCAGTAACGTCTGAAACTCCCCGGTGGCGCTTACGCTTACCGGGGCTACTAGCTCGCAGACAACTGTGAACCGTAGGCCGGGCAAGGCGTTAGCCGCCGCCCGGCAACGCCATAGATCGCGCTTTTCCTGCAATCCACATCTAAATATCTTTTTTGCCAAGAAGCCTCATCAGGCTAAACCGGCGTATTACTTTACGCTGCGCCGATTTAAAATGTGCAATATCAACGTTGCTTCTGTCTGAAGCGGCGATACCAACATAGCCTGGAATTGAGGCTGCTATTTTTTCAAACTTACCGAACTCCAGCATTGTTTGATTTATTATTACGCCGTCATGGAAGTCCTCGTAGATTGCCACGGGCAAAGGCTGATACTGGTTTGTTGATTTTATGAAGTGTGAGAAAAAGTATGGATCCAGATCGCCAAAATCTAAACCGTAAATAAGCGGAACTTCTATACTTTGTCCGGTAACCTGGTTTTCGAACCCACAATGATATCCATGTAGAAAGTATCGCCAGTCATCCATTTTGCCGGTTTGCTTGCGCCCGGCTTTAAAGGCATTAAAGGTTAATAGCGGATAGTTTTCTGCAATATTAACGTTCAGCTTGTGGGCTAGGGCGTAAATGAGTTCGGTCGCCAGCTTACGGTAGTCTTTGGCGCAGCTTTCAAAAAAATCCTGATATGGGGCGATTTCTTCCGCTGAGATGAGTCTGGCAATGTTGATTTCCGGATCCTGGGTATGGATGCCGACTAAAAAATCTTCCAACTGCTCTTTTAGCTGCTTGCCCACAGCTTCTCTTTGCTCTGTTACCGAGCCTTCAAACAGCAGGCGTAACTTCTTTGTCCTAGGTATTTTTCTCAGCAGATCAATGGGAGGGATATCTCCAGCGTCCCGAATCAATAATGTTTCTCTTGTTCTTTTCATGTATATACATCCATGTACAGTAAGTTGTGATTAATCGCGCCGCGCGATATCGGCGAATTTCGCGTCAAGGATCTTCGCCAGATCGCTGGCCGCCAGCTCAATATCCAGCCCGCGCTTGCCGCCAGAAATAAAAATGGTGGCAAACGCCTGGGCCGGAGCGTCAATTACCGTCGGCAGGCGCTTTTTCTGCCCAAGCGGGCTGATACCGCCCACCAGATAGCCGGTGACGCGTTGCGCAACCATCGGGTCCGCCATATCCACTTTCTTTGCACCTAAGGCTTTCGCCACCTTTTTCAAATCCAACTGACCGGCAACCGGGGTCACCGCGACGGCAAGATGCTTCATATCGCCATTGACCGCGACCAGCAGCGTCTTATAAACCTGGTCGGCGTTTAGCCCCAGCTTACGTACGACCTCGTCACCAAAATTGGTTTCGGTAGGATCATGGTCGTAACTATGGATGTTAAAAGCGATTTTGTTTTTTTCGAGTAACTTAACGGCGGGAGTCATCGTTATCCTTCTTACCAACCGATTTGATGTGGCATAAGCATACGCCCGACGGTTGTCTAAAAAATAGTATCATCTTGCGCAATAGTGTTGGCAGTGATGGTCACTTTGAGCGACAATCAAGCGATCCGAGGTGCAAATCTCGGGATAATAATAATGATGAAATTCCTCTTTGACGGGCCAATAGAAATATTGGCCATTTTTTTACGTTAACATATCCGGCAGATTCCCTTCCCCGTATAAATGCAGCGCCCCTACGGCAACTACGTAGCGGCCCGGCGGCAGCGCCAGCAGCGTTTCGCGCCAGGCCAGGTTGCGCTGATGCATCAGCACATCATATAGCGACTGGCTAAAGGTCGTTGGCAGCACGGTTGCACCTTTTGACGGTGGCTGCTCCAGCCACCAGCCGATCATCACCTGTAACAGACGGGCGTTAGTGCGCCAGTGGGTCAGCGTATCCTCCAGCAGAGCCATTCCGCCATCTGGAAGGTTGCGCAACAGGGCGATTTGGCTGTCGGCCCCCTCCAGTTCCATCACCCGAATATTGCTCTCGCGGGCCGCCATTAGCAGCTGGTAATCAATACCATAATCCGCTCTTAGCCCCAGCTTTTGCGCCTGGGTGGCCTGCAACACCATTGCTACTTGCCACAGCGGCTGGCTATCAAATAGCGCGATAGACAGGCCCATCTCTCCCGCTCGCTCTTCCAGTTCAGCGAGCTGAGATGCGCTCAGGCGTTCCGCCAGCGGTGGATAAGAGGGAAGGTTGCTGAACGGCGTTTCGCTACCGGTAATATCCGCTTCAACAATCAGCGCATCGGCCTGGCGAATCAGTTTCAGCAGTCGTGCTGGAGGTGGCGACATATCGCGGGTGCCCATATGAATACTGCCGACCAGGTGCAAATAGCGTTCGCCGGGAAGAGTGACATCCAGCGCGGGCCAGGAATAAGACGAGCCGACAGCGGCTTGCCACAGCATTTTTATTCGGTTTAACAGGCCCATACGTGCTCCGTAGTGTGAAGAACTCATGCTAGCGCGTGGGGGGCAGAGGCGCAATAGGGCTAAGGGAACGCGATGGAAGAGGCGTTTTTCAATGTCATAAAAATAACAAAAAAATTTGATGCTCTGGTTTTTTATAATTCTTGCAATGGCGTTTCGATGGTAGTTATTAATTAAAATCAAATATATATGTTTAGTTGCGCAAGTCGCGAATGGTGCTTTTTTCTCAAAAAAGTCTCAATTGTGATAATAAAATAAAAAATCTGTAACGAAAGATAAACAAAGCGCTTCTATATTGGCCCCTTCAATTTTTGGGGGGAGTGTCATGCGTAACTGGAGTGAGCCTAAAAAGAATAAAGCCCATATCGAACTGATCCCGATGATCGATGTGATGATGTTTTTACTGGTCTTCTTTGTCCTGATTAGCCTGAATGTGATCCCGGCTCTGGGCTTGAAAACCCAGCTGCCGTCGGCCAGCAGCGCCCAACAGCTTAAGCCGCAGAAAAAAGCCATTATCACCCTCGGCGCCGGTGATCAGCTGCAGCTGGATGGCCAGCCGCTGGTTCTTGATGCGCTGGTCAATACCCTGAAGCAACAGCAGCAGGAAAACCAAACCACCACCATTATCGTCAACAGCGATAAAGAGGTCGCGGTGGAACGCCTGGTCGCAGTGATGGATACCTTGCGTCAGGGCGGTTTCTTCTCCATTTCCATCGCCACACGGAAGCAGTGATATGTATCTGCTTTATCGCTCACGTCACGTTGTTAGCTGGTTACCCGCGATAGTCATCGCCGGATGTTTACTGTTCGTCAGCCAGAAGGCAGTCCTGCAGGTGAAACCGCATTATGACGATACGGTGATGGAACTGTCGCTGGCCGAACCCGAGCCACCGCAGCCAGAACCTGTCCCGGAACCGCAGCCAGAGCCGCCGCCGGAACCCCAACCTGAGCCGGAACCGATTGCCGAGCCCGTTGTTCCTGCCCCGGAACCGATAATCCAGGCCAAACCGGTTGTTAAACCCAAACCTAAGCCGAAGCCAAAACCGGTTCAGGAGAAAGCAGTGAAGCCGCAGGAGCGCGTGGCTCCGCAGCCCGCCGTCGTGCGCAGTCCGGTGGTGAGTAAACCAGCTGCGCCGCCTTCTCCTCCGGCGCCGAAAGCGAACGCACAAGCGGTGGAAAGCGGCTATCTGCAGGTGCTGCGCCGCGAGCTGGAGCAGCGCAAACGCTACCCGAGCGGCCGTCAGGCTTCGCTGGAGCGCCCGCAGGGCAACGTCGAGGTGTGGCTGGAGGTCGACCGCAGCGGCAGAGTGCTGGCTTCAGGTATTACCAACAAAGCGCCGAGCATGCTGCTCAATCGTGCGGCGCTGAGCTCCTTACAAAGTATCAGTCAGTTGAAGCCCTTTCCTGAAGAGGCTTTTGCTGGACAAAGAAGCAAAAGATTTACCGCGACGTTTAATTATCAGGCGCCATAAAGCCTAATTAATCATTTGTTTTTTATAGGAAAAGAAATGAAGAACTTTCGTTATTCTGGGATTGCGTTAGCTGTGGTGTCGGCATTGTTATCGGGTTCCTCGCTGGCGGCGGAAAGTAGCGATGTGGGGGAGATTAACGTCAAAGGGCAGTCGCTCGGCGGCGGTCTGATGGTGCAGGAGGACAGCAGCAAAGCGCGCTCCACTTTGACCAAAGAAGCGATGGATAAAGCGCCGGGTGCCAGCAATGCCATCGACATGCTGAAATATACGCCGGGTATGAACGTTAACAGTAATGACGCCAGCGGCCTGAGCGGCATCGACTACACCATGCGTGGGATGAACTCGGATCAAATCGGTCTGTCGATGGACGGCATCCCGATTAACGACTCGGGTAACTACGCGGTCTATCCGAACCTGTTGGGCGATGCGGAAAACCTTGAGCAGATCTTTGTTACTCAGGGGTCTTCTGAAGCAGACGGCCCGCATATCGGATCCAGCGGCGGTAACATTGGCCTCGTCACAAAGCGCCCGTCCAAAGAGTTCGGCGGCTTCGTCAAGCAAACGCTGGGCAGCAATAATCTCAGCAAAACTTTCGCCCGCCTGGAGACCGGTGAGTACAACGGTTTTAGCAACTGGCTCTCTTACTCGCACACTGAAGCCAAAAAATGGCGCGGAGAAGGACGTAACTATTCCGATAAGTTCGAGATGAACTCGCTTTATGAGGACGGGAACGGCAACAGCAGTAACCTGATCATGAAGTACAACCGTCAGGATAACAGCAACTACAACACCCTAAGCAAAGCGCAGTTTGACGAAGACCCGCGTCAGGACTACTCGACGTCGCCGGTCTATAACAACAAAGGTCAGCTGAGCAAATATTACAAGCTCAACCGTAACCCGTTTGAAACCTTTACTCTCTCTTTCTCACAAAGATTGCAGCTGCGCGACAATCTTGCGTTGACCGTTCAGCCCTATTACTACTGGGGTAACGGCGGCAGTTTTACCGGGCAAACGGCCTCGGTACTGTCGAATACTTCTGATAAAGCCGGGCAGTACGACCTGAGCAATTTAAGTTCCAATACTTACTACCGACCTTCGTGGACCCAGACCTGGCGACCGGGTGTCACCACTAAGCTTAAGTGGGACATTAACGACGAGCACAGCCTGGATATTGGCTACTGGTATGAGCGAGCGCGCCAGTCGCAGACCCAGCCGTTTATCAGCATCCAGGATGACGGCAACCCGGCGAACGTCTCCGGTAAACCGGGAGGTTCCGATCAGGTGAAAGACACCAACGGCAACACGGTGCAAGGCCGTAACCAGTACACCGTCACTCCGGCGCAAAAAGTATGGCTTCAGGATACCTGGTTTGTGACGCCGGACTGGACGCTGGTGGGCGGGCTGGCGTACCAGTACGTCGAACGTAAAGGCGATAATAAAGGCAGCCTGTATAACGCCCCGGAAAAACGTAATGCGACCTACCATGAATTCCTGCCGAACTTTAGCATCAGCTATAAGCCGGATATGGAAAACCAGCTGTTCTATAACCTGACGCGCAACATGCGTACGCCGCCAAACTACGTGCTCTACAACGTCGGCGATTCAATCAACACCAAGCCGGAGCTGAGCTGGAACCACGAGCTGGGCTGGCGTTTCCAGCGTGAAGATATGCTGCTGAGCGCTACGCTTTTCTACATGCGCTATACCGACCGTCAGATTTCGACCACCAATGCGGACGGCGACTACGAAATGATGAATATCGGCAGCGTCGAAAGCAAAGGCGTAGAGCTGGAGTGGAGCGGTAAACTACCGTACAACTTCAACTACTACACCTCTTACACTTATACCCATTCCGAACAAAAGGATGACATTGTCAGCAACGGCGGTCATCCGCTGCCAACGGCGGGTAAAACGGTGCCGAACGTACCGAAAAACATGCTCAACGCGTCGCTGGGTTATGACGATGGCCTCTATTACGGCAGCTTTGGCGGCAAATACGTTAGCTCGTTCTATGGTGATTTGACCAACGATGAAAAAATCGGCGGGCGCACGGTGTTTGATGTCTCCGCAGGCGTTCATCTGCCGGTGGATAAAAAGATTGTCAAAAATGCCACCCTGCGTTTTGGCATCGATAACCTGTTCGATAAACAGTACCTGACCTCCGTACGCTCGACGACCTTTAACGCGGCACCTTACGACGGCGTGAGGGCCAGCACCCCGTATTACAACGTCGGCGAAGAGCGCACCTTTAGCGTTTCGCTGGAAGCTACCTTTTAATTAACCGGAGGGCACTTTGATGGATGCCAACCTGATTCACGACATTATTTTCTACGTTATGTATGCCGCGCTGGCGATCGCCGTGGTGATTCTGGTGGAACGCGGGCTCTATTTTTCATGGGCCCAGCGTCAGGCGCAGCGCTTTGAGAAGGCGCTGACGCCGGAGGTCCGCCGCGTGTCGGACCTGCCGGAATCGCTGACCAGTCGTAGCAGTCTTCCGCTGACCCTTATTCTGCCGGTGCTGGAGAAAAAGCAGACGGCGGAAGACCGGGAAGCGATGAGCGATCTGATTGATGCTCAGTACTTGCTGAGTAAACCGCAGATGTCGCGCGGGCTATGGATGCTCGAAACCGTCGTCACCGCCGCGCCGCTGCTTGGCCTGCTGGGTACGATTCTGGGGATTATGGATACCTTTAAGGCGCTCTCCGCCTCGGGCGTCTCTGATGCCAGCATGGTTTCCGCCGGGATGGGCACTGCGCTGTACGCCACCGGCCTGGGGATTGCGATAGCGCTGCTGTGCCTGGTGGGTAATAACTACCTGCAAAGCCGCATGGAACGCATTAACGAACTGCTGAAGGTGCTGCTGATCCGCGCCGGAAGTCCGGCTAGTCGTCCGGAGCAGGGCAGCAACCGCTGGGAAGGTCGTGAGGCGCAGCGCTATGCCTGATTATCGTCGATGCGGGTGGCCGGGAGGCCGCCTGATGAGCCTGGTCGCGGGTGCCTGGATACTGCTAAGTCTGCCCGCACAGGCGGCGTTTTCGATACCGGGTTATGAGCTAGTGTATAACGCACCGCAGGAAACCACGCTACAGGATAGTGATTTGCGCAATGCTGCCGAAGTCTGGCAGCAGATGTTTGATGCGGCGCACAACCATATCGATGTTGCACAGTTTTACGTGGCAAATGAAAAGGGCTCTCTGCTGGACGGCGTGCTGAATCATCTGCGGGCAGCCGGTGAACGCGGGGTGAAAATTCGTTTTCTGATGGAGGAGAAGGGCGTTGGCCTGTCGACGCCGGAAACGCTGGCGGTGCTGAAAACGATCCCGAATATGGAGCTGCGAATTATTCCGTTCCATCGGCTGACTGGGGGTATTGTCCACGCCAAGTATCTGTTGGTGGATGGTAAAGAAGCCTTTGTCGGCAGCCAGAATTTTGACTGGCGCGCGCTGGAGCAGATTCAGGAAACCGGTCTGCGCATCAGCGATGCGCAAGCGGTACGGCAGATTCAGGCTATTTTCGATCAGGACTGGCAGGCGCAGGCCCTGCTTGCAGAAAATAAACTGGTGCCGAAGCTGGCATGGCAGGCTGCGGAATCAGCCCCGCAGGGCAATTATCTGGTTGCTAGCCCGCGCGATTACAACCCGTGCGGGGTGATCGATTCGCAGGCTGAACTGCCGCGTCTGCTGGCCAATGCGAGGTCGCGGATCCGGGTGCAGGTGATGGACTACGCGCCGCTCTCATGGGGTGAGAAGGGAAACAGACCTTTCTATGCCCCCATTGATAACGCTCTACGCAGCGCGGCGGCTCGCGGCGTGCAGGTTGAGCTGATGGTTGCCAGCTGGAATCTGAAAAAACCGGAGGTGTTCTGGTTAAAGAGCCTGTCGCTGGTGCCTAACGTTCAGCTAAAGGTGGTGACTATTCCTCCCGCCAGTCGGGGATTTATCCCGTTTGCGAGGGTGGTTCACAGTAAGCTGATGACTATCGACGGTTCGACGGCGTGGGTGGGAACCAGCAACTGGAGCGGGGGCTACTTTGATAACTCACGCAACCTTGAGCTGGTGCTGAACAGCGTGCCGATGGCAGAGCGCGTGGATGCACTTTACAGTCAGCTATGGAACAGCCGCTACGCGGAGCCGATCAAAGTTGACTTTGATTATCCGACCCCGCATCCAGGTCGCGAGCACGAATAGAAAATCGGGGCGGTTTTCTCCCTCTCCCCAAAGGGGAGAGGGGATCATCCTCCGCGGGATGATGGTGAACGGAATCTGCCTTATGACTTCGGCTTAAAGCGCAGCAACCGGTTAGCATTACTCACGACCGTAATTGAGGAGAGCGCCATTGCCGCTCCGGCGACTACCGGATTGAGCAGGGTTCCGGTCAGTGGCCACAGGATCCCGGCGGCAATCGGAATGCCCAGCGAGTTATAAACAAACGCCCCCAGCAGGTTCTGCTTCATATTACGCAGCGTCGCTTTTGATATTTCCAGCGCATCGGCGACGCCGTTCAGGCTATGGCGCATCAGGGTGATAGCCGCCGTTTCAATGGCCACATCGCTGCCGCCGCCCATGGCGATACCGACGTCGGCCTGCGCCAACGCAGGTGCATCGTTGATACCGTCGCCAACCATCGCCACCTGATGCCCCTGGTTTTGCAGACGCTTAATGGCATCGGCTTTACCATCCGGTAGCACCCCGGCAATCACCTCATCAATGCCCGCTTCTTTGGCAATGGCGTTGGCGGTGGTCGGGTTATCCCCGGTCAACATCACCAGCCGATAGCCCTGACGATGCAATCTGGCGAGTGCCGCCACGCTATCCTCACGTAGCGGATCGCGAATGGCGAACAGTGCCGCCGCCTGACCATCGACTGCCAGCAGCACCGGCGTTGCCCCTTGCGAAGCCTGAGCGGTCATTTCGCTTTCTATTTCGGCGGTCAGCACATTGTTCTCATTGAGTAACGCCTGATTGCCGAGCAGCAGGCTATAACCTTCGGCTTCACCGCTGACGCCCAACCCGCGCAGGGTACGGAAATTATTAACCACCGGCAGCGAGTTGCCAGCAGCTTTATCGAGAATCGCCCGTGCCAGCGGATGGCTGGAACCTTGCTCCAGCGCGGCGGCCAGGCGCAGAGCGCTTGTTTCATCAATCGCGGCAAAGGTTTTTATCGCCACCACCTGCGGCTTACCTTCGGTCAAGGTGCCAGTTTTATCAAAGACCAGCGTATCCAGGGTGCTGGCTCGCTGTAGGGCATCGGCATCACGAACCAGCACGCCGTATTCCGCTGCGCGACCTACGCCGGAGATAATCGACATCGGCGTCGCCAGCCCCAGCGCACACGGACAGGCGATGATCAGTACCGTAGTGGCGATCACCAGGGTATAAACGATTTGCGGCGCCGGGCCGAAAAAGTACCAGATCGCGGCGCTGAACAGCGCAATCGCTACCACCGCAGGGACGAACACGGCGGAGATTTTGTCTGCCAGTTGGCCAATTTCCGGTTTGCTGCTTTGTGCCTGGCGCACCATACGGATGATTCGCGCCAGAGTGGTCTGGCTGCCGACGGCGCTGGCGGTAAACAGCACGCTGCCGTCCTGCACCACGGTCCCGGCGTGAATGGCGTCAGCGTTGCCTTTTTGCTGCGGTATTGGTTCACCAGTCAACATGGCTTCATCAAACCAGGCTTCGCCCTGGCTAATCACGCCGTCAACCGGGACGCGATCGCCGGTGGTCAGGCGCAGGGTCATTCCTGCCTGAACTTCCGCCAGCGGTAGATCTTTTTCGCCTTCGTCGGTGACGACCCGCGCTGACGGCGGGGTTAAATCGAGCAATTTTTCCAGCGCTTTAGAAGAACGCTGACGCGCACGCGCTTCCAGCATATGGCCGAGGTTAATCAGGCCGATAATCATTGCGCTGGCTTCATAATAGAGGTGGCGGGCTTCCATCGGGAACCACTGTGGCCACAGGTTGACGCTCATCGAGTAGAGCCAGGCGACCCCGGTACCCAGCGCCACCAGGGTATCCATGGTGGCAGTACCGTTCTTCAGGCTTTTCCATGCGCTGCGGTAGAAATGACCGCCAGCAAAGACCATCACCGCCAGGGTGATAAGGCCGATAACCAGCCACAGCGAACGGTTGTCATCGCTGACCATCATGTTGTCGCCGATCATCCCCCAGCCCATCACCGGGATACCGACCAGCAGGGCGACAATGGCCTGCCAGCGGAAGCGTTTCATGGTGGCGACGGCGGTCTCCTGCTGGCGCTCGCGACGTTCGAGATCATCTTCGATAGCCTCCGCGCCGTAGCCTGCTTTCTCCACCGCCTGGACTAATTCTGCTGCGGACGCGCTGCCCATCACCAGCGCAGTGCGTTCCGCAAGGTTGACCCGCGCCTGCGACACGCCCGGTACCGCGGCAAGCGCGTTTTGTACCCGGGAGACGCAGCTGGCGCAGCTCATGCCGTTGATTAACAGTTGTTGGCTGTCATCCTCGTCACGGGCTGCCGGAAGCTCAGAGGTGGCCGCTGTCAGCGCTTCCGACGGGATTGATGATTCTGCCAGCGGTTTAGCCTTTGGGTGGCTGAGCTCCGCGCCGTATCCGGCCTGTTTGATAGTTTCAATCAGCGATTCAGCGCTGGCGCTGCCCGTGACGTGGGCTTCGGTAACGGTAACGTCCGCCTGTTCTACATAAGGACGCTGTTCCAGACTTTCTTTCACGCGTTTAACGCAGTGGCCGCAGGAGAGGCCATCGAGCGCCAGGTCGATAGTGTGAGACATGGTTTTGACTCCTTGGTTTAACAACTGTGCTTAAGCTTAAACCTTCCAGCAACTGGAAGGTCAAGCGTTAATCCTGGTGATTTTTATCGCCTGCCCCCCACGTTAAATAAGGAATAGCGGATAAAAGAGCGACCAGCGTAAAATGGCAGGCTTGCTCGCTGATAATTATCCCCAGGCCAACCCCATAACACTCAAATATGAATGTACGGCCTCAGTGTTTTTTGTTTGCAGAAAGAGCTTATTTACAGGGCGAGCCGGATGCCGACCCTGATTGAGGAAAAGGGAAGGTGTTTCACGCAGTATCCCGGGAGAAGAGAAGTGCAAACTCATTACGATAATCTTAAAGTTTCTCGCACCGCGTCGGTGGAGGAGATTAAGAAAGCGTATAAACGCCTTATTTTTATTCACCATCCGGATCGCCATCCGCCTGAACTAAAAGATGAAAAAACCAAAATCATCCAGCTATTAAACGAAGCCTGGCGTACCCTTGCCGATCCGGCACTGCGCGCCCAGCACGATGCGTGGATTGCTCAGCAGGAGAATCGGGAAAACAGCGCATTCACACAACATGATCGCCAGCGTGAACGCCAGCAGGAAGAGCGCGCCTATCGTGATTTCTGGCAGAAGATGGAAGCCGAATGGGAAGAAGAGTATCAACTGCAAAAGCGTAAAGAGGAGTGGATGCACCAACGACGCAAGCAGGATCCTGATTACTCTTACCAGGCGAAAGCCAGTGAAGCCTATACCGCAGCGGAAGAGATATTTGGTAAAGGCAAAGATTTTGTTAAACAGAAAGGCGCGCCGGTGATGAACGCCGGAAAAAGACTGATCGTGCGAATTTTTAAATTCACCCTTGGCCTGGTGGTGCTGCTTATTGTCATTGGGGTAGTTAGAGTGATTGGCCGTGAAGTCAGTAAAACGGCAGTTGAAAGCGTGGTAAATACGCCAGCACCGGTTATTAGCCAGGAAACGGCCAGTAATAATTTTATGCGCTCGCTGCTGAGTAATGAAGGTGAGGTCAGGCAAAAAGCCGGCTCTTCCTATAAAAATAAAGGCCTGAGCTTAGGGGATATTTTCATTGATGGTCATTCTCTGGTCTATGAAATTCATTACTACTCTCAGAGTGCAAATATTACGCTAAACCCAGCGGCATTTGTGGCGAAAACGATTGTCGATAATAGCCCCGCGTATAATGGCCAAAATCCCTGGAGCATTATGTGCCCGCATATTGGGAATTATATGGATGCCAGTACGTTTTTTCCGGCCGATGGCGCCATGATTTATCGCTATATTAATGATTACAATAATGATGTTCGCGTATTGCCGGTTTCCTTCTCCCTGATATGCCAGCAGACTGCGCTATAGTTTTTATGATGATTGGCGCTAGAATGACGGAGTAACACCGTTGGCTGTTCCGTCAGGAGGAAACATGAATATTAGCGATGTGGCGAAAAAAACCGGCTTAACCAGTAAAGCGATTCGTTTTTACGAAGAGAAGGGGCTGGTGACGCCGCCGCTGCGTAGCGAAAACGGCTACCGTAGCTACAGCCAGCAGCATCTGAATGAGCTGACGTTGCTACGGCAGGCCCGCCAGGTGGGGTTTAATCTCGAAGAGTGCCGCGAGCTGGTATTTCTGTTCAACGATCTCTCCCGGCACAGCGCCGACGTGAAACGCCGGACGCTGGAGAAGGTGGCGGAGATTGAGCGCCATATCAACGAGCTGCAAAGTATGCGTGCGCAACTGCTGACGCTGGCGGAGTCCTGCCCCGGCGATGACAGCGCGGATTGCCCGATAATCGATAATCTCTCAGGCTGCTGTCATCGCAAGGCGCAGGCTTAGCGCCGCGCTGGGTTGAGCATAAACACCACTGTGCCGCGGTAATAGAGGGAGTCATTCAACTGCATTTCCGCCTGCCGATCGCGACTGCCGTTTTGTACCAGCCCGAGCTTGAATGGAATACGCAGTCGGCTGAGCGCGGGGAGATAGTCCTGATAATTCGCCACCGTGTGGCGTCCTTGATAGCTTTGCACTACCAGTTCATCAACCGCAAGTGCGTTCAGTGTGGCAATATCACCGGTTTTGGCCCAGTCCAGCAGGCCTGTTACCCCCAGTGCGAACTCAGGCGGCAGCTGCTGGCGTAGCTGTTGCAAAAACTGGGCGTAGTCGGCGAGCTGATATGTGGCTGCGTCAAAATCAACCTGCAGACCAACCACCTGATTGCCGGCCGCCCGCCAACGCTGCATCAGGCGTACGATCCGTGGCACAATCGTCTGCGGCACATCAAGTGTGGTAAATCGGACGGTAAGCCAGATTGCGGGAAACGTCAGGCGGCTGACTGGCAAGCCGAGGCGCTGGAATATTACCTCACCAGCGCGCGTCAGCACCTCGCCCTGATGCAGATACACTGTCTGCGCGTTCTGCAGATCGTTGCTGGCTTTCACCCCGGACCACAGCCAGAAGGCAGAATGCTGGCGCGCATCAACGCGCTCCGCCGCCTGCGCTGGCCCAGACAGCAGCGCGATTACCAGTAATATTTGAGTTTTTGTGCCCACGGGCTTCCCGGATACTGCGTTTTCAACTGCGTGAACCAGCCCTTACGCTGCAGTTTTTCGACATCTTCGCCGCCGCATTCGTTGCTACCGGAGGGGGCGTAACAGAGAATCGCCCGATAGAGCGCATAGCTTTTATCTTCCGGCTCCGCTTTCGGCGAGGTGATAATCTGCTGGTAATAGCTTTGGCGATCGTACTGTCCCAGAGGCTGCTCGCGGTCGATGGCGGTCTCGAGCATATCGTTGCCGGATTGGTCTTTCCATAGATCAACATGCGTCTGCGTGGTGCGAAAGAACTCGCCCAGGCAGTTAAGCGCATGGGCATCGTCGGCGTTTTTACTGAGCACTGCGACGGTGTCATCCAGGCTGCGGCAGGCATAGCCGGCTTCGGTCGCCTCGCCATTCCAGTCGAAGTTGCTAAGGTTGACGTCGTTAAAGGCCTCGCCGATTACTGGCTGGGTAATTGCGGTAGCGAGCTTTTTGTCGTTCAGCCAGTCGCTGAAACGACTTTCCGTGAGATCCCGCACTAGCAGCGTATGCAGAGCGATAGTACGTTCTTCATTGTTGGGACCTTTGGCTGCCTGTTGGCGTAGCAGTTCTGGCGAGGCCTGGGTTTTAAGCACTCGGGAGCGAAAGCGTAGATTGGTCACCTGGCTATCGGCGGCAAAAATAGCTGCCGCGTTACCGCTGTAAACCAGTGTTGCCGCCAGTTTTGCCTGGGTATACTGCTGTTGCTCGGGGTTTTGGCTAAGTTGTAGCAGTTGCTGCCAAAAATCGCGCGCCGCGGGCCACTGTTTTTGTCCCATTAGCGCTTCGCCGTAGAGGACCTGTTCGCTGAAGGCGAGAATATCATTCGCCGGCAGCGTTTTCGCCGGCGTGACAGCCTGCAGGATGGCGGCATCGTTGCCCGTCGCGCTCCACAACTGCAGCTGTAGGTCGCGCCATAGCGGCAGATTTCCGCTCTTCTCAAACACTGCTTTGCTGGCGTCAAGCTGTGCCTGGGTTAAGGTCGGCTTATTGTCAGCATTCAGGCGCAGGGCGCGGAGAAGTTCAACATAGCTGACCTGCGGCGCGTCCGGGAATGCTGCCAGAACGGGCTGCGCGTAGAACGGCATGCCAAAGACATTATCATATTCACTCACCAATCTATGCAGTTCCCCGGCATCGGCAGCTTGCTGGAAGGCCTGCTCATAGAGTCCGGCCAGCTGCGGCCACGCCTGCAGATACCAGTTAATGCGACGCAACATGTTGCGCGCGGAGTCGGCATAAAGCCCTGCGGGCCAGCGTTGCAAATAGACTTGTGCTTCTTTTTGCGCTTGCGCGGCATCATCACGATTGATCCGCGCGATATCAAAATCGCCGTACTGCCCGACGCTGTTCTGGCTACTTTTGTTGAGCGCCGTGCGCATCAGCATATATTGCGCGGTCTCGGTCAGCCAGGGTTGCTTACTTTCCAGCAACAGGGTGAAATCTTGGGTCGCGGCGGTGTAATTGCCGTCATAGAAGTGGGCGATGCCGGAAAGGTAATAAGCGAATAAATCGGCGTCCGTATCTGCCGGGAAGCTATTGAGGATATCAACGACTGCGGTGATATTGGCGCCATAAAACAGTTTCAGCCGCGCCAGCGCCAGGTCATGACGCTGTTGCGGGGTCACAGAGGGTGCGGTCAGCAGGGCGGCGTTGAACTGGCTGACGGCGGCAAGGGTGTTGCTGACAAAACGGTTTTCCAGTTCATAGTCGGATGTTCCCAGCCGTTCAGCCGAACCGGCTACCATGACCTGTGCGGGATCGATATTCAGCGCCGCCATTTGTCGGGTAAAAGTTTCGTCTTCGCTTTGCGCAGGCGGCGCGGGAGGCGGCGGCGCGCTATCCCACTCAGGATGCCAGGCGAAGTAAACATCACGGGTACGGCTGACATCAGCGGGAATGGCCTGAACGGGCAGAGCGAAAGATTTCGCTTCGCTAAGCAGGCGCAACAGATTATCGCGAGAATCGTTTTCAGGGGTGAGGATTGGGTCGCCTTTTAACAGGCATAGCTCGTCGCTCCACGAGCAATCTTCGATATCAGAAGAAGCATAGGCCTGGGCGGCTGCCGCGAGCAGGGCGCAGAGCGAGAGGGTAAACGTTGTCTTCCTGACCATGACGGGTGTCCTGTGGCGTGATTATCGTGATACGACTCTTATATGTAGGGTTATGCCTTCGATGGCGATCACTTCAACCTTGCTTCCCGCCGCGAGGTCGTCATCGGCAATCACCGGCCATGAGCTATCGCCAACGCGCACGTGCCCGTGGCCGTTGACCAGCGCGGTTTCCAGCGTGAAGCGACGGCCAATCAGCTGCAGTCCACGCTGATTGAGCTGGGCGTCTGCGGGTTTCTGGCGCTTGACGCTGTTACGCAACCAACGTGACCACAGCCAGGCTGCCAGCAGGGTCAGCACGGCGAACAGTGTTCCTTGCCACTCCCAGCTAAACGGTAGCATCCAGATTAACAAGCCGGTAATGACCCCGGCGATGCCGCTCCACAGCAGATAACCGTTGCCGCCAAGCATTTCCGCCGCCAGCAGCAGCCCGCCGAGGCTGAGCCAGAAAATATGCGGATGGGCAATAATCATCTCAATCATGATTTTTTCCGGTCGCCAGCGCCTTCTTTAATCAGCTCGCTTATCCCGGCGATGGAGCCCATCAGGCTGGTGGCATCCAGCGGCATCAGCACCACTTTACTGTTGTTGGCGGCACCAATCTGCTGTAGCGCGTCGGTATATTTCTGCGCGACAAAGTAGTTGATCGCCTGAATATCGCCTTCGGCAATCGCCGTAGAAACCATCTGCGTGGCGCGGGCTTCCGCTTCGGCAGAACGTTCGCGGGCCTCAGCTTGTAAAAACGCCGACTGGCGCTCACCTTCGGCTTTAAGGATCTGTGATTGCTTTTCACCTTCCGCTTTCAGGATCTCAGCCTGACGCACCCCTTCGGCTTCAAGGATATAGGCGCGTTTGGTTCGTTCGGCCTTCATCTGGGCGTTCATTGAGGAGATCAGTTCAGCCGGTGGGCGCACGTCGCGGATCTCAACGCGGGTAATTTTGATCCCCCACGGGTTCGTCGCTTCGTCGACGATATGCAGCAGGCGGGTGTTGATGCTGTCGCGCTGGGAGAGCATTTCATCGAGCTCCATAGAGCCCAGTACGGTACGAATATTGGTCATTGCCAGGTTGATGATGGCCAGCTCCAGATTACTAACCTCATAAGCGGCTTTCGGCGCGTCGATGACCTGAATAAAGCACACTGCATCGATGGTAACGTTGGCGTTATCGCGCGAAATGACCTCCTGCGAAGGGATGTCGAGGACCTGCTCCATCATGTTAATTTTGCGCCCGACGCGATCCATAAACGGCACAACAAGGTTTAAGCCTGGCTGAAGCGTTTTCGTATAGCGACCAAAGCGTTCGACGGTCCACTGAAATCCCTGAGGGACGATTTTTACACCGGCAATAACGATAACCAGTGCGACGAAAATAAGAATGGGGATAAAAATCAGCATCAAAAACCTCCTGTCTTGTTGCCTGTTGGCGCGCCGAGAGCGTGGCGCATGTTTAATCAGAGTATATCTTTCTGCGCATCCAGGTGAAAGAAATCTGGAGTAAACTAGCGTTGCTGTGGAAAAAATAGGAAAAATAATGAAGGAAAGTAACGCTATTTTGCACCTTGAAGGTGTGGGGTTTCAGGCCGACGATGTGGTGATTCTCAACGAGGTTAATCTTCAGCTCAGGGCCGGGGAATTTAAACTGATTACCGGACCTTCCGGTTGTGGGAAAAGCACGCTATTAAAAATTATCGCCTCGCTGCTCAGTCCAACCTCAGGGCGGATTTTTTTTGAAGGTAAGGATATTAATACCTTATCGCCGGAAAC
Organism: Klebsiella sp. MISC125; assembly: GCF_051131775.1. Taxonomy (NCBI): domain Bacteria; kingdom Pseudomonadati; phylum Pseudomonadota; class Gammaproteobacteria; order Enterobacterales; family Enterobacteriaceae; genus Klebsiella; species Klebsiella sp. MISC125. The sequence goes on along the minus strand of NZ_CP180448.1, from coordinate 4,652,364 downwards.
CTACCGCCAGCAGGTTTCATACTGCGCGCAGACTCCCGCGCTATTTGGTGATTCGGTGTATGACAATCTGGTCTTTCCGTGGCAAATCCGCAATAAACAGCCGGATCAGAAAGCACTGGTGGCCGATCTGCTGCGCTTTGGGCTGGCGGAAAACACGCTGGAAAAATCAATCAATGAACTTTCCGGCGGCGAAAAACAGCGCGTGTCGTTGATTCGTAATCTGCAATTTTTACCGCAGGTGTTGTTGCTTGATGAAATTACCAGCGCGCTGGACGAGAGCAATAAAAACAATGTGAATGACATTATTCATCGCTATGTGACGGAAAAAAATATTGCCGTGCTGTGGGTGACTCACGATCAAAATGAAATCGCTCATGCGGATGAAGTGATTACGCTCCAGCCTGCCGCAGGGAAAGCTCAGGAGGTGAAAAATGAACGGGCATAATATTACCAATGAGTCGCTGGCGTTATCCATGGTTCTGGTGCTGGTGGCGATTGTGGTCAGCTATCGGGAAAAGTTGGCGCTGGAAAAAGATATTATCTGGAGTATTTGTCGGGCGATTGTGCAACTGATTATCGTCGGCTACGTGCTGAAATATATCTTTAACGTTAATCATGCCGTACTGACGTTGCTGATGGTGCTGTTTATCTGCTTTAACGCGGCGTGGAATGCGAAAAAACGCAGCAAATATATCGATAAAGCTTTTTTGTCTTCTTTTATTGCGATAACTACCGGGGCCGGGTTAACCCTGGCTGTACTGGTCTTTTCCGGGTCGATTGCTTTTGTGCCGATGCAGGTGATTCCGATTGCCGGGATGGTCGCCGGAAACGCGATGGTGGCGGTGGGGCTGTGTTACAACAATATGGGCCAGCGTTTTAGCAGCGAACAGCAGCAGATTCAGGAGAAATTGAGCCTGGGGGCGACGCCGAAGATGGCTTCCGCAAGGTTGATTCGCGATAGCATTCGCGCCGCGCTGATCCCAACGGTGGACTCGGCGAAAACGGTTGGATTAGTGAGTTTGCCGGGGATGATGTCAGGTTTGATTTTTGCCGGAATTGACCCGGTAAAAGCGATTAAGTATCAGATTATGGTGACGTTTATGCTGCTATCGACCGCCAGCCTGTCAACGATTATCGCCGGGTATCTGACCTACCTCAAGTTCTTCAACGCTCGCCATCAACTGGTGGTGACGCAGTTGAAAAAGCGCCCGTAAGCTTTCCCCGGGTTGCGGCGTAAACGCCTTACCCGGGCTACCGGCCTGCAGACGGCGGTGAACTCGTAGCCCGGCCAGCGCAGCGCCACCGGGAAGATGCCACGCCTGGGTATCAGACCCGGCACATTTCCCGGAGGCGATGCTGCGCATCTTTCCGGGCTACCGGCTCGCAGACGGCGGTGAACCCGTAGCCCGGTCAGCACCACCGGGGTCTTGACTATTAATAAAGCAGTGAATAGAGCTGACGGCGGTACTTCGCTGCCAGCGCGTCTCCGGTACCGAGTGCGGCGAGGATCTCCTGAAGCATCTTACGAACCTCACCGTTTCCTGCGTCCAAATCTTTTTGCAGATGGCTGAACAACAGCGCCAGAGCTTCTTCGTTGCGCCCAACCTGATGTAGCTGCAATGCTAACTGGGAAGCCAGCGCCGCGTCTTCCGGGTTTTGTTCAACCTGCTGTTGTAACTGCTGAATTTCCGGCGTATCGGCGGCTTTTTTCAGCAGCTCAATCTGCGCCACCAGTCCCTGATAACGGGTATCCTGATCCTGCAACGGCACGGTTTTTAACACGGCTTCCGCTTCATCGGAACGGTGCAGCGCGATCAGCGTTTCCGCCAGCAGCAGGCCAATTTGGCTCTCCTGATTCGACAACTGCCAGGCATCTTTCAGTAGCGGCAACGCCTCGGCGTAGTTCTCTTCCTGCATCAGCGCCATGGCCTGCTGCGCCTTCAGCTCCTCTTCGCGCGGCAGGAATTTATCCAGCAGCGCACGAACCGCTTCTTCCGGTTGCGGGCCTTCGAATCCGTCGACCGGCTGACCGTTCTGGAACAGGTATACCGTAGGAATCGCGCGCAGGCCAAACTGTGAAGCCAGCATTTGCTCGGCGTCGCAATCAACTTTTGCCAGAGTAAACAGACCGTTGTACTGCGCGGCCAGGCTTTCCAGCACCGGCGTCAGCTGTTCGCAGTGTTGGCTGCGCGCGGACCAGAAATAGAACAGTACTGGCGTAGTCGCGGATTGCTGCAGCGTCTGGTGTAGGTTGGCTTCGGTAATATTGATAATATTTTGTGCGGACATGAGCGAATCTCTTTAGTCGATACTTATCTGGATATATGGGGGCAGCGCCAGGTGCTTCAACTCAGCCCTGGATAATTTTGTCCATCGCGCGGGTTGGCAGCAGGCGTTTAAGCAGGGCCACCGCGTGCGTCACCAGGGTCACCGGGTAGCGCAGTTTCGGTTTATCGCTGACAAATGCATGGCGTACCTTTTCCACTACCGCTTCCGGCCCAAGGGTAAAGCGGGCGGCGATACCCGGGTTTTCCACCGGTTTATCGGCCTGAGTCTGGTTAACGTTGGTGGTAAATTGGGTGCGGATAGGACCAGGCTCAATCAGGCTGACCTTAACCCCGCTATGGCGCAGTTCCATACGCAGGGCATCGGACCAGGCTTCCAGCGCATATTTACTGGCGGCATAGGCGCCGCGACCCGGGCTGGAGATAATCCCCATTACCGATGACGTCATGACAATACGCCCTTCGCCGTGCGGCTCCATCGCCGGAAGCAGCAGCATCGTTAACTGATGCGCGCCGAAAAAATTGGCGGAAAACTGCTGCTCCATCTGCTGACGACTGATAGTTGGCAGCGGGCCGTAGACGCCATATCCCGCGTTATTAAACAGGCCATACAGGCGATTGTCTGTCAGGGCGATAACCTCTGCGGCGGCGCGCTCCACGCTCTGCGGATCGTCAAGATCCAGCAAAATACCGGTCAGTCCCAGCTCCTGCATCCGCGCGACATCGTCCGTTTTGCGGCAGGCGGCCAGCACGTTAAAGCCCTGGCGCTTTAAATCCAGCGCGCTTTCAAGGCCAATTCCGCTGGAACATCCTGTAACTAAAACCGATTTTTGCATAACTTTACCTGCAAACGACTCCCGGCTGTCAGGAGTCATGATTAACTAAGGGAGCCAAACGCGTAGCCATCCAGTCGGCGATAAACGGCTGGGCATCGCGATTAGGGTGAATTCCATCGTCCTGCATCCACTGCGGTTTCAGATAAACCTCTTCCATAAAAAAGGGCAGCAGAGGAATATCGAACTCTTTGGCCAGTGCCGGATAGATTGCGCTAAAGGCTTCATTATAACGGCGACCATAGTTAGCGGGCAGGCGAATTTGCATCAGTAACGGCTCGGCGTTCGCCGCTTTGATATCCTGAATAATGGTACGCAGGGTCTGCTCTGTCTGCTGCGGCGGGAAACCGCGCAGACCGTCGTTGCCGCCCAGCTCAACCAGCACCCAGCGCGGCTGATGCTGTTTGAGCAACGTCGGAAGCCTTGCCAGCCCCTGCTGCGAGGTATCGCCGCTGATGCTGGCGTTAACCACTGGCGTTTTGGCCTGCCACTTATCGTTAAGCAGCGCAGGCCAGGCGGTATTGCCCGCCATTCGATAACCGGCGCTCAGACTGTCGCCGAGAACCAACAGCGTGTCGGCCGCCATCGCGCGGCAGGTAAACAGGACCAGAAACAGGAAAGGCAAATGCCAGCGGAAAACATACTTGAAGTTCATCATCTTAAGAAATCCGTCGGTCAGGGTGAGCATCAGCTTTCCATCCTTACCGGAGTTGAGCTGGTTGTCAAACAGGGGCAGACCATTGCCCTGATTGGCGAGTCGGGTTCCGGTAAATCGACGCTGCTGGCGATCCTCGCCGGGCTGGACGACGGCAGCAGCGGTGAAGTCTCGCTGCTCGGACAACCGCTACATCAGATGGACGAAGAGGCGCGAGCGAAGCTGCGCGCTAAGCACGTCGGCTTTGTTTTTCAATCTTTTATGCTGATACCCACCCTCAACGCCCTCGAAAACGTCGAGCTTCCGGCGTTGCTGCGCGGTGAAAGCGACAGCCAGAGCCGCGGTAGCGCCCGCGCGTTGCTGGAACAGCTGGGGCTGGGAAAACGTCTGCATCATCTACCGGTACAGCTTTCCGGAGGCGAACAGCAGCGTGTCGCGCTGGCCCGTGCGTTTAATGGTCGTCCGGAACTGCTGTTCGCCGATGAACCCACCGGCAATCTTGACCGACACACCGGAGATAAAATCGCCGACCTGCTGTTTTCACTGAATCGCGAGCACGGTACCACGCTGATTTTAGTCACCCATGACCCGCTGCTGGCGGCGCGCTGCGACCGGCGGCTGCGCCTGGTGGATGGTCTGTTGCAGGAGGAAGCATGATTGCCCGCTGGTTCTGGCGAGAATGGCGCTCGCCGTCGCTGCTGATTGTCTGGCTGGCGCTGAGCCTGGCGGTGGCCTGCGTGCTGGCGCTGGGTTCGATAAGCGACCGCATGGAGAAAGGACTTAGCCAACAGAGCCGCGAATTTATGGCCGGAGACCGCACGCTGCGTAGCTCGCGCGAGGTCCCAGCCGCATGGATTGACGAAGCGCGTCGGCTCGGTTTAACCGTTGGCGAGCAGTTGAACTTCGCCACTATGACCTTTTCCGGCGATACGCCGCAGCTGGCGGAGGTGAAAGCGGTTGACGACACCTATCCGCTATATGGTCAGTTGCAAACCCAGCCGCCGGGTCTGAAGCCGCAGGCCGGAAGCGTGCTGCTGGCACCGCGATTGATGGCGCTGTTGAATCTGAAAACCGGCGAAACCATTGACGTGGGGGACGCCACGCTGCGCATTGCCGGGGAGGTCATTCAGGAGCCTGATGCCGGGTTTAACCCCTTCCAGATGGCGCCCCGGCTGATGATGAATACCGCTGATGTGGCGAAAACCGGCGCGGTGCAGCCCGGTAGTCGCGTCTCGTGGCGCTATAAATATGCCGGAACTCCGCAGCAACTGGCGGACTATGAAAAGTGGCTGCTGCCAAAGCTGGGGCCGGAACATCGCTGGATCGGCCTCGAGCAGGATGATAGCGCATTAGGTAAATCGCTGGAGCGCTCGCAGCAGTTTTTGCTGCTCTCGGCGCTGTTAACGCTGCTGTTGGCGGTTGCCGCGGTGGCGGTGGCGATGAGCCATTACTGCCGCAGCCGTTACGATCTGGTGGCGATCCTCAAAACCCTCGGTGCCGGGCGGACACAGCTGCGCAAGCTGATTGTCGGGCAATGGCTGATGCTGCTGGCGCTGGCGGTGATTGCCGGTGGGGCGATGGGCGTCGGACTGGAAAATATCCTGCTGGTGATGCTTAAGCCGGTGCTCCCGGCGGCGCTTCCGGCAGCAAGCGCCTGGCCGTGGCTGTGGGCGATTGGCGCGATGGTGGTGATTTCCCTGCTGGTCGGGCTGCGTCCTTATCGGCTGCTGCTGGCGACGCTGCCGTTGCGGGTGCTGCGTCAGGATGTGGTGGCTAACGTCTGGCCGCTGAAGTTCTATATCCCGCTGGTCTGCGTAATTGTTGTCGGGCTGCTGGCGTTGCTGATGGGCGGCAGTCCACTGCTGTGGGCGGTACTGGCGGGGGCGGTGGTGCTGGCGCTGCTGTGTGGCCTGGCGGGGTGGGGCGTCCTGTGGTTACTGAAGCGCGTGACGCTGAAAGCGCTGCCGCTGCGTCTGGCGGTCAACCGCCTGCTGCGTCAGCCGTGGTCGACGCTAAGCCAGCTGGCGGCCTTCTCGTTGTCGTTTATGTTGCTGGCCTTGCTGCTGGTGCTGCGCGGCGATCTGCTTGACCGCTGGCAGCAACAGCTGCCGCCGGAAAGCCCTAATTACTTCTTAATCAACATTGCGCCGGAGCAGGTGGTGCCGGTGAAAACGTTCCTCGCCGAGCATCAGACTCGCGCGACCGAGTTCTACCCGATTGTGCGTGCCCGCCTGACGAAAATTAACGGTCAGGAAGCTGCAGGTAATAAAGATGAAGCATTGAATCGCGAGCTGAACCTCACCTGGAGCAGCGAGAGACCGGATCATAATCCGCTGGTAGCTGGAAGCTGGCCGCCGAAAGCGGGCGAGGTCTCGATTGAAGAGGGGCTGGCGCAGCGGCTGAGTATTAAGCTCGGCGATAGCGTGACCTTTACCGGCGATACTCAGGATTTTAGCGCCAAAGTGACCAGTGTGCGCAAAGTCGACTGGGAGAGTCTGCGGCCGAACTTCTTCTTTATCTTCCCGCAGGGGGCGCTCGATGGACAGCCACAAAGCTGGCTGACCAGCTTCCGCTGGGATAACGGCAACGGGATGCTGACGCAGCTCAACCGCGAGTTCCCGACCGTCAGCCTGCTGGATATTGGGGCGATTTTGCAGCAGATTGGTCAGGTGCTGACTCAGGTAAGCCGCGCGCTGGAGGTGATGGTGATTCTGGTGACGGCCTGCGGTGTCTTGTTGCTGCTGGCTCAGGTGCAGGTGGGGATGCGTCAGCGCTATCAGGAGCTGGTGGTCTGGCGCACGCTGGGGGCAGGGAAGTCTCTGCTGCGCACCACGCTGTGGGCTGAATTTGCCCTGCTGGGCGTGGTTTCCGGCGTGGTGGCGGCGATTGGCGCAGAGGTGGCGCTGGCGCTGTTGCAAACCAAAATCTTTGATTTTCCATGGTCTCCGGACTGGCGGCTGTGGGTAATGCTGCCGCTCTGCGGAGCGATACTGCTGTCGTTGTGCGGCGGCTGGCTGGGGCTGCGTCTGTTAAAAGGTAAGGCGCTGTTTCGCCAGTTTAGCCAGGGATAGGGTTAGTGCCCGACCGGGTCTACGAAAAAACGTAACCTGATGATATTGAGGAAACTGTAGGCCGGGTCAGGCGGTTTGCCGCCGCCCGGCAAGAATACGAGCACAATTGCTAAATTATCGAAATTACAGATGACCGTGGTTTATCGCAGTCAGCGGCTCATTAACGTCGAAGATTTTGCAGATAACCTCATCCACCCCCAGAGACTTCAGGCGCGCGGTGTGCTTATTGAGGTAAGCAAGCGCGGTCTCTTCATCCTGGAAAAGATAAATTCCGCCTGCTTCATGATTCTGTTCGCTTTCAGTCCAAACCTTCCAGATAAACCCCGGCTCCTGGTTAATTGACTCGGCCAGCTCCACAAGCTGACGGGACATCTCGCTACCGAAGGGCCCGTTAAAGGCAAAGTGCAGCTGCAGTAGTTTTTTCGACATAGTTCCTCCTTGGATGGTGTACAGCGGTAATGCTTCATTTTAGTGACACAAGGGTGAAATTATCACCACTTATTTTTTAACGGCACGAAATGCTAAGTCACTGATTTTTAACCGCACAAAACATTAAAAAACCAACAACACGGCATGCTAAATCGCAGTTAATATTCAACTGGCAAATATAAGGTTGCTTATTAATCAAGGAAAAAGTATGGCACATAAAATCAAAGCGCTGGCGATATCGATCGGCGCAGCCCTGGCGTTAACCTCCTTTGCATCCCAGGCTGAAATTACGCTATTAAAACAAGACCCTCAAGCGGGCGATCCGTTAAGTCGACTGAACTTCACCGTCGGCGGGAGTATTCGTCCGCAGTTCAATATGATGTCCGGCGATGGCGATAAAGGCTCTTATAAACGTAACGGTTTCGACGGCGGCACCCGTTTCCGCTTCGCGGCTGACTACTATCTGTTTGATGATATTAGCTGGATCAGCTACTACGAGCTGGGTGTCAATATTCCGGCGCTCTTCGACTGGGATAACCACTATGCCGAAGGCGCAAACGACACCAGCCGCCGTATGCTCTACACCGGCCTGAAAAGCGATACCTGGGGGACGTTAACTTACGGTCAGCAGAACAGCGTTTATTACGATGTGGTGGGCGTGAAAACCGATATCTGGGATTACGACATGGTCGGTCAGGCTCCGGGCAACGGGATCAACGGCGATTACGATGGATCTTACCGTTCACGCAATATGCTGAAATATAAGAAAACCGTCGGCGACGTCGATCTCTATGCTTCTTATCTGTTTGAAGACAGCGAATATCTGCCGGGCAACGGTCTGCGCTATAAGCGTAAAGGCGGCGGCTCCATCGGTGCGGATTACCACATCATGAAGGACCTGACCTGGGGCACAGCGTGGAACTATACCCGCGCCGATATGCGTAACCCGTCAAATTCGGACAGCAAATCTTACGACCAGAATATCGTCGGTACCGCGCTGAGCTGGACGCCGGATAACTGGACCTTCTCCTTCGGCGGCGGTTGGTATCAAAACTTCCTGACCACCAAGAAAACCGATGTACACAACTACTTCGCGGGCGATGCCTGGGGGATTGAGTACTTTGCCGGTTATAAATTCCCGATTGGTCAGTATGCGCTGAAATCTATTCAGCCGTACTTTATGGGCGACCGCCTGCAGTACGTGAATGGCCGCAACTACCAGCGCATTGATAACGGCGTCGGCGTAAGCTTCCAGCTGGATTACGGCTTCCGCGTTGATTATGAACACGTCTTCACGTCCAGCACCGACAACCTGGGTGATATGAACCTGGTGCGTCTGCGCTACGACTTCTAAGTTGAGGCAGCTCCCCGGTGGCGCTGCGCTTACCGGGGCTACAAATCACGCCGACCGGTAGCCCGGCTAAGGCGCTTACGCCGTAAGCCGGGGCTCCAGGAATACAATTACCGCGCCAGCCAGGCGGCGACTTCCTGCCAGCTGCCGCGAAAAACAATCTTCTCCGCTTTTTTGCCCAGTTGATAACGGTACATCGGATCGTAATATTCGTTCAGCAGGGGAACCAGCCAGCTGAAATGCGCTTCGGTGCTGCCGGTACGCTGCTGCTCAGCCAGCGCCTCATTAAGCAGAGCGGTGAGCTGGGCAAAACGCTGTAACCCCAGGCGGCGGCGAATGGCGAACAGACCATGATGCAGATATTCGCTGTACTCTTGCCACCCTGGCTCCTCGCCATATGCGTCAATAAACTCACGATGCATCCGCGTGAAATACTCCTCGCGCAGCCGCTCAAGACGGATCTCAAACGGGTCCTCCACCACCGCCAGCGGCGACTGCGCCATACGCAGACGCATACACTCCGGCAGATGATTCGCGCCAATCATATGCCCTTCATCTTCCAGCACCCAGCGCGTCTGCTGCGCGGACTTTTTAAGCATCGCCACCGCCAGGTGATTTTCAAAGGTCGCCTGCTGATGTTGCTCCTGCAAAGTCCGGCCAAACGAAGAGCCGCGATGATGAGCGAGGCCCTCGAGATCGATACCGTCAGGTTGGGCGCAGACCAACTGGGTTTTTCCGTTACCGGTACAGCCGCCGATCAGCACGATAGGGCGCTGCACCAGCTCTTCGGTGAGCTGAATAGCCGCCTGGCGCAGTGCTTTATAACCGCCGACGATCAGCGGGTAATCAACGCCCGCTTCTTTCAGCCACTGCTGCACTATATGCGAACGCTGGCCGCCGCGGGCACAGCACAGGTAGCCATCGGGATGGCGTGCGCAGGCCTCTTTCCAGGTGGCAAGGCGGCTGGCGCGAACCTCGCCGTTCACCAGTTGGTGGCCCAGTGCGAGCGCGGCTTCCGCGCCCTGGCGCTTGTAGCAGGTGCCGACGGCGGCGCGTTCGTCATCGTTCATTAGTGGCAAATTGACTGCCGCAGGCATTGCGCTTTGCCTGAACTCAACCGGAGCGCGCACGTCAATCAGCGGCGTATCGCTGGCAAGAATCTGTCGAATATTCTGTGGTACTAATTCCATCATCCAAACCGTTAATCAATCCTGACGCGTCGCTCGACGCGATAATCCGTCTATTGTACGCGGTGAGCGGAATGCTGGATTGATTTTTCACGGTGTATCGCTGAATAGCGTCAGGAATCCCTGAATTTCCGGGGCCGAATGGCTGAACAGCGAAGCGATATCCTGCACCGCTTTACCGGGATGATCTTTACGCCAGGCGAGACTGAGAGGCGAGGGCGGGCGCATGGCCGGAATTTGTCGGGCAATCAGCTCGCCGCGGGCGATAAGGGGCTGGCACAGCGGCTCGGGTAAAAAACCAATACCGACGCCTGCGATATGCGCCGCGACTTTGGTTTCAATATCCGGAACGATAATCTCTTTTTGCCCCGGCAGACGCCAGGCGACGCGCTTGGTCAACCGGCGGGCGCTGTCCTCTATATTCACCGCCGGATAGCGACGCAGTTGCGCCTCAGATAGAGGATCGGTTTGCTGGCTGAGTGGGTGATGCGGCGACATCACGAACAGCCAGGTCACCTCGCCCAGCGGATTAACCGCAATATTTTCCGATAAGGGTTCGGTGCCGGTCACGCCAATCGCCAGCGAGAAATCATCGTGAAGAAGCGTATCCCAGACGCCCATATAAATTTGGCGTGAAAAATGAAATTGCGTAAAGGGGTAGCGTTGAGTGAGCCAGGAGAGCAGCCGCGCAATTGCGCTGGGGTCGTACATCAGGTTGTTGATGACAATATTGACCTGGCGCTCAACGCCGTCGTTAATCTGCTGCAGTTCTCCGGGCATGCTGTCAATCCAGCCCAGCCACTCTCTGGCCTGCGCCAGCAGGTGCATTCCCGCCGGGGTTAGCAGGACGCTGCGGGTGGTACGACTAAAGAGCGCCACGCCGGTGTTATCTTCCAGCAGCTTAATGCGATAGCTGATGGTGGCGGTGGTTTTGTACAGTTTTTCCGCTGCTCTGGAGAAGCTGCCGGTCTCCGCGACGCTCACAAATGTGCGCAGTGTTTCGGGATCTAGCATCGCCAATTTCCTCGTTATTTAATAATTCACCCCTGATTTTTAAGTATTTTTTCATAATATCCTTTTCAATAATGTGGCTTAAATCAGGTTTTGGAAAATTATTCCAACTTATAGTTGATGTCACTTTTAGATGACTCTGGATTGACCGCTACTGACATTACCCGCGATGTGTAAGACGGTAGAACAGTTTTTAATGACTAAGGAAAATGCAATGAAGCTTGAAGTATTGCCGCTGACGCGCGAAGCATTCCGCCTCTATGGAGATGTTATCGAAACGCAAGGACAAGATTTTTTCCATATTAATGATGGCAAAGTGCAGCGCTTTCACGATCTGGCGAAGGTCGAGACGCTCCAGCAGGATCGGACGCTGATCAGCATTAATCGCGCCCAGCCAGCGGTATTGCCGATTGTGGTTACCGAACTGGAACGCCATCCGTTAGGCACCCAGGCGTTTATGCCGATGAATGGTGAAGCCTTTGTCGTGGTGGTCGCGGCGGGGGGCGATGAGCCGGATATGAACACCCTGCGGGCCTTTATCTCTAACGGCTGTCAGGGCGTCAATTATCACCGCAATGTCTGGCATCACCCACTGTTTGCCTGGCAAACCGAAACTGATTTTTTAACTGTCGATCGCGGTGGAAAAGATAACTGTGATGTCGTGGAGATCCCGACCGTGGAGTTGAGCTTTGCGTGAGGTTGCACGTGACGCTACCGATTATCTTGCATAACATGTGGGCGCTTACACACTATTTATGCTCAGGTTTTGAGCCGGAGATAATCGAGGTATGACAGAAGTTAGAAGGCGCGGAAGGCCGGGCCAGCAGGAGCCGACCGCGCAAAAAGGCGCACAGGCGCTGGAGAGAGGGATCGCGATACTGCAATACCTTGAAAAGAGCGGCGGCAGTTCGTCGGTTAGCGATATTTCCCTGAATCTGGACTTACCGTTATCGACCACCTTTCGCCTGCTGAAGGTGCTGGAAGGCGCAGATTTTGTGTATCAGGACAGTCAGTTAGGCTGGTGGCACATCGGTCTTGGCGCATTTAACATCGGCTCGGCGTATATCCACAACCGGGATGTTTTATCAGTAGGCGGGCCGTTTATGCGCCGATTGATGCTGATGTCGGGTGAGACGGTCAACGTGGCCATTCGCAACGGTAACGAAGCGGTGTTGATTGGTCAGCAGGAGTGCAAATCGATGGTCAGGATGTGCGCTCCGCTGGGAAGCCGATTGCCGCTGCACGCGTCGGGGGCGGGGAAAGCGCTGCTGTATCCGCTGTCAGCAGAAGAGCTGATAGATGTCATCGTGAAGACCGGGTTGCAGCAATTTACGCCGACGACCATTGTCGATTTACCCGCGCTACAGCGCAATCTGGATGAGGCAAAAGTCAGCGGCTACTGCATCGACCAGGAGGAGCACGTGACAGGATTAAACTGTATTGCTTCAGCGGTTTACGATGATGTGGGGAGCGTAGTGGCGGCCATTTCGATTTCCGGGCCCGCTTCCAGACTCACTGCGGACCGCTTTGTCAGCCAGGGAGAGCTGGTGAGGGAGACCGCAAGGAATATCAGTACGGCGTTGGGTCTTAAAACTCAGGCGGATTGATAGCAGATTCGACCCGCTCGCAGGAGCGGGACTTTTTTGGCTGTATTCAAATTTGGAAAATTTTTCCAACATAGTGAGGTAGTGAAAATGGCAATAATGAGAGCCGTCGACGCGGCAATGTATATACTTGAAAAAGAAGGGGTTAACACCGCATTTGGCGTGCCTGGCGCGGCCATTAACCCTTTCTACTCAGCGATGCGCAAGCACGGCGGTATTCGTCATATCCTGGCTCGCCACGTAGAGGGTGCGTCGCATATGGCGGAAGGCTATACGCGCGCCACTGCCGGTAACATCGGCGTATGCCTGGGAACATCCGGCCCGGCGGGTACGGATATGATTACTGCCCTTTACTCTGCCTCCGCCGATTCCATTCCCATTCTGTGCATTACCGGTCAGGCACCGCGCGCTCGTCTGCATAAAGAGGATTTCCAGGCGGTGGATATTGAGTCTATCGCCAAGCCGGTCACCAAGATGGCGGTGACCGTGCGCGAAGCGGCGCTGGTGCCGGGCGTGCTGCAGCAGGCTTTCCACCTGATGCGTTCCGGCAGACCGGGTCCGGTGCTGATCGACCTGCCTTATGATGTCCAGGTGGCGGAAATCGAGTTCGATCCTGAGCTGTATTCGCCGCTCCCGGCTTATAAACCTGTTGCCACGCGTCCACAAATTGAACGTGCGCTGGCGATGTTACTGATGGCGGAGCGCCCGGTGATTGTCGCCGGTGGCGGGGTGATTAACGCCGACGCCGCGGCGCTGTTGCAGCAATTTGCGGAAATCACTCATGTGCCGGTGATCCCGACGCTGATGGGCTGGGGCTGTATCCCGGACGACCACGAGCTGATGGCGGGAATGGTTGGTTTACAGACCGCCCATCGCTACGGTAACGCCACGCTGCTGGCCTCCGACCTGGTGTTCGGTATCGGTAACCGCTTTGCTAACCGCCATACCGGTTCGGTAGAGAAGTACACCGCAGGGCGCAAAATCATCCACATTGATATCGAACCCACGCAGATTGGCCGCGTATTGTGCCCGGATTTAGGCATTGTCTCCGATGCGAAAGCCGCGTTAACCCAACTGGTGGAAATCGCGCAGCAGATGCAAAAAGAGGGCCGCCTGCCGCGCCGTGAGAGCTGGGTAGATGAGTGCCAACAACGCAAACGCACGCTGCTGCGTAAAACGCACTTCGATAACGTGCCGGTTAAACCGCAGCGCGTCTACGAAGAGATGAACAAGTCCTTTGGCCGCGACGTGTGTTACGTCACCACTATCGGTTTGTCGCAAATCGCTGCCGCGCAGATGCTGCACGTATTTAAAGACCGCCACTGGATCAACTGTGGTCAGGCGGGGCCGCTGGGCTGGACGCTTCCTGCCGCATTGGGCGTGTGTGCCGCCGATCCTGAACGCAACGTAGTGGCGATCTCCGGCGACTTCGACTTCCAGTTCATGATTGAAGAGCTGGCGGTAGGTGCGCAGTTCAATATCCCTTACGTTCACGTGCTGGTGAACAACGCCTACCTGGGCTTAATTCGTCAGTCGCAGCGCGCGTTTGACATGGATTACTGCGTCCAGTTGGCGTTTGAAAATATTAACTCCAGCGAAGTCAACGGTTATGGCGTTGACCACGTGAAGGTCGCTGAAGGCCTCGGATGTAAAGCGATCCGCGTTATCAAACCTGAAGATATCGCGCCAGCATTTGAACAGGCGAAAGCGTGGATGAAAGAGTATCGCGTCCCGGTCGTTGTGGAGGTGATCCTTGAGCGCGTCACCAATATCTCGATGGGCAGCGAGCTGGATAACGTCATGGAATTCGAAGACGTTGCCGACAGCGCCATCGATGCGCCGACCGAAACCTGCTTTATGAAATATGAATAAATGAGGTGAACCTATGTTGCGCTTTTCTGCCAACCTATCAATGTTATTTCTGGAATATGATTTTTTGGACCGCTTTGAGAAAGCGGCAGCCTGCGGTTTTCGCGCCGTTGAATTTATGTTCCCGTATGACTATGCGCCCGAGGTATTAAAGCAAAAGCTGAGCGACAACCAGCTGGAGCATACCTTACATAACCTACCCGCTGGCGACTGGGCGGCAGGGGAGCGCGGCATTGCCTGTATTCCCGGCCGCGAAGCGGAATTTCGCGAAGGCGTTGATGCCGCTATCCGCTACGCCAAAGCGCTGGGCAATCGCAAAATCAACTGTCTGGTCGGTAAAACGCCGATGGGCTATCGCGAAGAGCACATTCGCGCGACGCTGGTGGCGAATTTACGCTTTGCCGCCGCTGCGCTGGCCCAGGAAGGCATCCTTCTGCTGATTGAGCCGATTAATTATTTCGATATGCCGGGTTTTTATTTGAATACGACTCATCAGGCGCTGGCGCTGATTGATGAAGTGGGCAGCGATAATCTGAAAATCCAGTACGATATTTACCATATGCAGCGCATGGAAGGGGAATTAACCCATACGATGCAAACTTATGCCAATCGTATTGGCCATTTACAGATTGCCGATAACCCAAACCGCGGCGAGCCGGGAACCGGTGAAATTAATTATGATTATCTTTTTAAATTTATCGATAAATCTAATTATGACGGCTGGGTCGGCTGTGAATATAAACCGTTGAGCACCACTGAAGCGGGACTGACATGGTTTAATCACTACCGTTAATTCTTAATTTATCTTTGGGCAGTATTTATTATTCCATTTCCAGGAAGGGATAACTATTGCCCAAATAAATCGAAACAGAAATTCTAAGAGGACACTTATGAAACTGGGATTTATTGGTCTGGGTATTATGGGCACCCCGATGGCGATTCGCCTCGCTAAAGCAGGCCACGCTCTGCATGTCACCACCATTGGCCCGGTTGCCGACGAGCTGCTTTTGCAGGGCGCACAGCATCTGGCCACCGCAGAGCAGGTCGCGGAGCAATCTGAGATTATTTTTATTATGGTCCCGGATACCCCGCAGGTTGCCGAAGTGCTGTTTGGTGAACACGGCTGCGCCAAAGCGGCGCTGAAGGGAAAAACGCTTGTTGATATGAGCTCTATCTCACCGATTGAAACCAAACGCTTTGCGCAGCAGATTCGGGATTCAGGCGCGGATTATCTGGATGCGCCGGTTTCCGGCGGCGAAATCGGCGCGCGCGAAGGCACGCTCTCGATTATGGTTGGCGGTGAAGAAAGCGTGTTTAATCGCGTGAAGCCGCTGTTCGATATTTTGGGGAAAAATATCACCCTCGTTGGCGGCAATGGTGACGGGCAAACCTGTAAAGTCGCCAATCAGATTATCGTGGCGCTGAATATCGAAGCGGTCTCTGAAGCGCTGGTTTTTGCTTCGAAAGCCGGTGCCGATCCCGCTCGCGTACGTCAGGCTCTGATGGGCGGCTTCGCGTCTTCGCGCATTCTGGAAGTGCATGGCGAAAGAATGCTGAATCGGACATTTAATCCGGGCTTTAAAATTTCGCTGCACCAGAAGGACCTTAACCTTGCACTGCAAAGTGCGAAAGCGCTGGCGATTAATTTACCGAATACCGCAACCTGTCAGGAGCTATTTAACACCTGTGCCGCAAACGGTGGTAGTGAATTAGATCACTCGTCTTTAGTTCAGGCCCTGGAATTAATGGCAAATCATAAAATATCTTAATAAGAAAATGCTGCCGGTTCAGGCAGCATTTCTAAACCTCTGTGGTGAGTTTATGGATACTAACAATAAAACGGGTATCGACTATTGGAAGAAAATAGTCGTGGTAATGAGTCTGGGTTGGGTAGCGATATGGATTTACCGAACCGTATTAACGCCTATTTACCCTGAAATTCAGGCCTCGCTGGGCAACGTCAGCAATGCTGAAATTGGCGCAATTGCCAGCTTCTATTTTCTGGCCTACTGCGGAATGCAAATTCCCTGTGGAATTCTGGTTGATAAGCTGGGCCAGAAAATTATGCTGATGTGTGGTTTCTCACTGTTCATTATCGGCACGCTGAGCATCGCTAATGCAGGAAATCTGACGCTAATTTATATTGGTTCGTTGCTGGCCGGTGCGGGCTGCGCTTCCTTCTTTAGCTCTGCCTATTCGCTGTCGTCAGCTAACGTACCGCAGGAGCGCCGGGCGCTGGCTAACGCCATCATCAACAGCGGCTCCGCCATTGGGATGGGGATTGGCCTGATTGGCTCGAGCATCCTGGTCAAAAGTATGCATATGGCCTGGCAAAACGTGTTGTTTATCGTCGCCGCGATTCTGGTGGTGATGCTCTGCGTCTTTACCCTGGTGATTCGTCGCAAGCTGAAAGAGCCAGCCGCAGAGGTCAATAAAAATAGCGCCGTGGCGTCAGCACCCGTTGAGGATAAATCAGCACCGCTGTTTTCCCCGCTGCTATGCAGCGTCTACTTTCTCTATTTTTGCACCTGCTACGGCTATTATCTGATCGTCACCTGGCTGCCTTCTTATCTGCAAACCGAACGCGGGTTTGACGGCGGCGCCATTGGTCTTGCTTCAGCGCTGGTGGCGGTGGTCGGGGTTCCGGGCGCGCTGTTCTTTAGTCATCTCTCGGATAAATTCCGCGACAGTAAAGTTAAAGTGATCCTCGGGCTGGAGATCGTCGCTGCAGCAATGCTGATGTTTACCGTTCTGTCGCCGAATACCACCATGCTGATGATTAGCCTGGTGCTTTACGGCCTGCTGGGCAAAATGGCCGTTGACCCGATTCTGATCTCGTTTGTCTCCGAACAGGCGTCAGCGAAAACATTAGGTCGCGCCTTCAGCTTATTTAATTTCTTTGGTATGAGCTCAGCAGTGGTTGCACCGACGCTCACCGGTTTTATTTCCGACCTGACTGGATCAAAAGAAATTAGTTTTGTGATGTCTGCCGGGTTAGTTATCACCGGAACATTAGTGTTTGCGCTGATTACTTTGCGTAAGAACAAAATACAGCCTAAGACAATCCCAGTATAATAAAAATAATAATCATAATAATAAGTTTTTTGTTCCACATAGCTAAACCTATTTACAAACGTAATCCGATGCGTATTAAGAGGGAATTATGGAACAAACTCAAGATCTATATAAAGCCAGAGGTTACAGCGACGATCTGTTACCAAAAGTAGAATCGCAGCGTAACTGGAAAACATTTAACTACTTTACATTATGGATGGGCTCCGTACACAACGTACCTAATTATGTGATGGTTGGCGGGTTTTTTATTCTTGGTCTGTCAACGTTTAGTATTATGATGGCGATAATATTAAGTGCATTTATTATTGCGCTGGTGATGGTGTTTAATGGTGCCGCCGGGAGTAAATATGGCGTACCGTTTGCCATGATATTAAGAGCCTCTTATGGCGTGCGCGGGGCATTATTACCCGGACTGCTCAGAGGCGGCATTGCGGCGATTATGTGGTTTGGCTTGCAATGCTACGCAGGATCGCTGGCCTTTCTGATCTTATTAGGAAAACTGTGGCCGTCGTTTCTGACGCTCGGCGGTGATTTCAAGCTGCTGGGGCTGTCGCTACCGGGGCTGATCGCCTTTCTGGTTTTCTGGTTGATTAACGTTGGTATTGGTTTTGGTGGCGGAAAAGTTCTCAATAAATTCACCGCGATACTGAATCCCTGTATCTATATTGTTTTCGGCGGCATGGCAATCTGGGCTATCTCGTTGGTAGGGATCGGTCCGATCCTCGACTACCTGCCGACCGGGGTGGCAAAAGCGGAACATACTGGCTTCTTGTTCCTGGTGGTGATTAACGCGGTCGTCGCCGTATGGGCGGCTCCAGCGGTGAGCGCGTCGGACTTTACCCAGAACGCGCGCTCGTTTCGCGATCAGGCTCTTGGCCAAACGCTTGGCTTAGTGGTGGCTTATATTCTGTTTGCAGTCGCCGGGGTGTGCATTATCGCCGGAGCCAGTATCCATTACGGCATGGATACCTGGAACGTGTTGGATATTGTGCAGAAATGGGACAGCCTGTTTGCCTCATTCTTTGCGGTACTGGTGATATTAATGACCACGATTTCGACCAACGCCACCGGTAATATTATTCCGGCGGGTTATCAAATCGCAGCGATTGCCCCAAGTAAACTGACGTATAAAAACGGCGTGCTCATCGCCAGTATTATTAGTCTGCTGATCTGCCCATGGAAATTAATGGAAAACCAGGACAGCATTTATCTCTTCCTTGATATTATCGGCGGCATGCTTGGCCCGGTTATTGGGGTGATGATGGCGCACTATTTTGTCGTGATGCGCGGGCAAATTAATCTTGATGAGCTGTATACCGCGCCCGGTGATTATAAATATTTTGATAATGGCTTTAACGTTACTGCATTTATTGTCACGATTGTGGCGGTTATTTTGTCGCTGGGTGGGAAGTTTATTCCGCTACTGGAGCCATTCTCACGAGTGTCATGGTTTGTTGGCGTTATTGTCGCCTTTGCGGCGTACTCATTACTGAAAAAACGGACGCTGCCGAATAATGTTTCGCGCCCGGGTGTGGCTAACTGATTTTATTATTACCAGGAAGATTTATTTCATGGATGAAGAATTAATACCCAAAGCCATTCGCATTGCAACCTGCGTGGATGCAAGCAGAAGTATGGCGGGTAACTCGTCTGTACACATACAAGGAGTTTTATATGTCTTTTGATTTAATCATTAAAAACGGCACCGTTATTCTGGAAAACGAATCTCGGGTGGTGGATATCGCGGTTACCGACGGCAAAATCGCCGCTATCGGTGAAAATCTTGGCGAAGCAAAGCAGGTGATGGATGCTTCGGGCCTGATCGTTTCGCCGGGGATGGTCGATGCGCATACGCATATTTCTGAACCGGGCCGTACCCATTGGGAAGGTTACGAGACCGGCACTCGCGCGGCGGCAAAAGGCGGCATCACCACGATGATTGAAATGCCGTTGAACCAGCTGCCAGCTACCGTCGATCGTGAAACTATCGAGCTGAAATTTGACGCCGCGAAGGGCAAGCTGACCATTGACGCCGCGCAGCTTGGCGGCCTGGTTTCCTACAATCTGGATCGTCTGCACGAGCTGGATGAAGTGGGTGTGGTCGGCTTCAAATGCTTCGTCGCCACCTGCGGCGACCGTGGAATAGACAATGACTTCCGCGATGTTAACGACTGGCAGTTCTTCAAAGGCGTGCAAAAGCTGGCCGAGATGAAGCAAACCGTGCTGGTGCACTGCGAAAACGCGCTGATCTGCGATGAATTGGGCGAAGAGGCGAAAAGGGAAGGCCGCGTGACTGCCCATGATTACGTCGCGTCGCGTCCGGTATTTACTGAAGTAGAAGCTATTCGCCGCATTCTGTACCTGGCGAAAGTCGCCGGTTGCCGCCTGCACGTGTGCCACGTTAGCAGCCCGGAAGGGGTTGCCGAAGTGACGCGCGCCCGTCAGGAAGGCCAGGACGTCACCTGTGAATCCTGCCCACACTACTTTGTACTGGATACCGATCAGTTCGAAGAGATTGGCACCCTGGCGAAGTGCTCTCCGCCGATTCGCGATGCGGAAAACCAGAAAGGCTTGTGGGAGAAGCTGTTTAACGGCGAAATCGACTGCCTGGTCTCCGACCACTCTCCGTGCCCGCCGGAAATGAAGGCTGGCAACATCATGCAGGCCTGGGGCGGTATTGCCGGTCTGCAAAGCTGCATGGACGTGATGTTCGACGAAGCGGTGCAGAAACGCGGCATGCCTCTGCCGCAGTTTGCTCGCCTGATGGCGACTAACGCTGCCGATATTTTCGGCCTTAAGCATAAAGGTCGTATTGCTCCGGGCAAAGATGCCGACCTGGTGTTTATTCAGCCGAACAGCAGCTACGTTCTGCAGGCGGAAGACCTTGAGTATCGCCATAAAGTCAGCCCGTACGTGGGGCGTAAGATTGGCGCGCGTATCACCAAAACCATCCTGCGCGGCGATGTAATTTATGACATCGAGCAGGGCTTCCCGCACGCGCCGAAAGGGAAATTTATCCTCAAGCATCAGCAGTAATGGGCGAATAAACAGCTGGGGATGGTTTTCTCCCTCTCCCTTTGGGAGAGGGCCGGGGTGAGGGCATTTGTGGGCATATTTCCCCTCATCCTAACCCTCTCCCCAAAAAGGGAGAGGGGACCGTTCCTCGCCCCATTCTATATTTAGCACCTGTTTACGGCAGGTGCTTTTTCAGGATTTCATCATGGTGGTATTTCCGCTAACTAAACGAAACACCCTGGCGGGATTTCAATGGTTCTTCTTTATTTTCTGCAACACCGTTGTGGTACCGCCGACATTACAATCCGCTTTTCAGCTTCCGGCCAGCGCGCTGATTACGCTCACCCAATATGGTTTTATCACCACCGGTCTGGCCTGCCTGGCGCAGGCGATATCAGGTCACCGGCGCGCCATTATGGAGGGCCCGACGGGACTCTGGTGGAGCACCATCCTCACCGTTACCGTCGGCGAAGCCGCGCGCGGCACCGCGTTCGACAGCATTGCGACCAGCCTCGCGGTCGGCATATTTCTTTCAGCTGTGTTAACTATCATCATTGGCGTCAGCGGCATCGGCCATCGCCTGGCTAAACTCTTCAGCCCGACGGTAATGGTCTTTTTTATGCTGCTGCTTGGCGCACAGCTCACGACTATCTTTTTCAAAGGCATGCTCGGGCTGCCTTTTAGCTCGACGCAGGCCAACGTGGCGATTCAGCTGGCACCATTCGGCCTCGCGCTGGCGGTGATGACCCTGGTGCTGGGGATGATTATTTTCCTCCCGGACGGCATTGCCCGCTACGCCTTGCTGGTGGGGACGCTGGTGGGATGGGCAGGCTGGTATCTGCTGTTCCGTACTCCGCCCGCCACGGCGGCATCCGGCCCGATTCATTGGCAATGGTTTCCTCTGGGCTACGGCGGCGAATTACGTCCCGGTATCATTCTGACGGCATTGTTGGCGGGGCTGGTGAATATCACCAACACCTACGGGGCCATTCGTGGCACCGACGTTTTTTACCCTGAACAGGGAGCCAGTAATACCCGTTATCGACGCAGCTTTATTATTTCTGGAGTGATGACGCTCATTACGGTGCCGCTTAGCGTGGTGCCGTTTTCGCCGTTTGTCTCATCAATTGGTTTATTAACCCAAACCGGAGAAACCTCGCGCCAGCCGTTTATTATCGGCTGCCTGTGCTGTCTGCTGGTTGGGTTATTTACGCCGCTGACCCATTTTTTTACCACCCTGCCGCTGCCAATTAGCAGCGCGGTGATGCTAGTCTCTTATCTGCCGTTGTTATATTCCAGTTTATCTTTCAGCAAGCAAATTACCTTCACTGCACGAAATATCTACCGGCTGGCTCTGCCGCTATTTGTCGGCATTTTTTTAATGGGTCTTCCGCCGGTCTATCTCCAGACGCTGCCTCTGACTATCCGCCCTCTATTGGGTAACGGCTTATTAATTGGCGTGCTGCTGGCGGTGGTTATGGAAAATCTCATTCCCTGGGATCGTATTAAATGATGACATCAATAAAGGATGAACCATGAAAATTATTATTGCACCGGACTCTTTCAAAGAAAGCGTCAGCGCCAGCCGCTGCGCCCAGGCGATTAAAGCGGGTTTTGTCTCTATTTTTCCGCAGGCGGAGTACGTCTGCCTGCCGATTGCCGACGGCGGCGAGGGAACGGTTGAGGCGATGGTTGAGGCCACCGAGGGCAAAATGGTGATGCTGCCGGTGATGGGGCCGATGGGGGATTTTGTTGGAGCCTTCTATGGCCTGAGCGGTGACGGTCAAACCGCATTTATTGAAATGGCGGCAGCCAGCGGGCTAATGCTGGTCCCGGTTGGGGAGCGTAACCCTATGCGGGCCACCAGTTACGGTACCGGGGAGTTGATTCGCCACGCGCTGGACGCTGGGGTTCGCCATATTATCCTCGGTATTGGCGGCAGCGCCACGGTTGACGGCGGAATGGGGATGGCTCAGGCGCTGGGTGCACGCTTCCTTGATAACATCGGTGAGAGCGTCGGACTCGGCGGTGGCGCATTAGAGCGGCTGGTGCAGATAGATTTGCGCGATCTTGACCCGCGCCTTAGCGAATGCCGGATCGATGTCGCTTGCGATGTTGATAACCCGCTACTTGGCACACGCGGCGCGGCGGCGGTGTTTGGGCCGCAGAAGGGAGCCTGCGCACGAATGGTCGAAGCCCTTGAGCGCGGATTAGAAAACTATGCTCAGGTGCTGCTGGCGGCAACCGGTCAGGATGTAACGACGATTGTCGGCGGCGGCGCGGCTGGGGGGATGGGCGTGGCGGCCTGCGTGTTCCTCAACGCGGCGTTGAAGCCGGGCATCGATATCGTTATTGAAGCCGTTCATCTGGAGGAGGCGCTGCGCGATGCGGATCTGGTGATTACCGGTGAGGGGCGGATTGATTCGCAGACCGTTGGCGGTAAAGCACCGATTGGCGTGGCGCGGATTGCCAAAAAGCACGGTATCCCGGTTATCGGCATTGCGGGCGTGTTGGGCGATGGCGTCGAAGCGGTTCACCAGCACGGCATTGATGCGGTATTCAGTATTTTGCCTGCGCTCGCGCCGCTGGATGAAGTGCTGGATCGCGGTGAACAAAACCTTTACGCCAGCGCGCGCAATATTGCCTGTGCGATCAGGCTTGGCCAGAACATTCCCGCCTGAACAAAAAATGCCACGGTTCTCACCGTGGCAAAATCCAACATAGCTAAACAAAAAAGGTGAACTCTACAGATGCATCTTTGCTATTGCGCCTGCCTTTCGCCGGGTGGCGGCTGACGCCTTACCCGGCCTGGGAAAGCGACGAGATTTACCCGTAGGCCCGCGCAAGCGAAGCGCCGCCGGGCAATATACCCGTCATACTTCAAGTTGCATGTGCGTTGGCTGCGTTCGTTCACCCCAGTCACTTACCTGAGTAAGCTCCTGGGGATTCGCTCACTTGCCGCCTTCCTGCAGCTCGAATTATTTAGGGTATACATCAGATCTCAACGTCGCGATGGCAATCTTTCGAGTAGATATAGCTAAACGCCTCGCGCCCGACGCCATATCCCGCCTGCAGTGAATAAGCGCCCATAAAGATATAATCGCCTTTTTTCACCGGTACCCAGTTGTTGTCGAGGTTATAAACGCCCTGGCCGGAAAGAATATAAGCACCGTGCTCCTGCACGTGGGTTTCGATATAACCGTGGCTGGCACCCGGTTCGAAAGAGAGAATGTGCATATTCATATCGAAGCCCAGCTCTTTCGGCAGGAAATCGATCAGAATAACGTCTTCCATCCCTTCATAATGAATCCGCTCAAGCTGGCTGACGTTACCGGTGACCAGATAAGGCGCATGATTTTCAACCGGAATATAGCGGCGCTTGTAAAGGAATAGCTGGCTGTCGCCTGCATATTTATTAACGAACGTCACTTTCTCGCCCGGTGGGCAATACAAATAGCCGCCCTCGGTCAGCGGGAGGGTTTTGCCTTGCGCCTGGGCGGTGATTTCACCTTGAATCACATACAGGAAGGTTTCAATTCCTTCGCCGCCGAAGCCGCTCTGATTGCCGCCGTTATCATGCAGCGTGACCAGATAATCAACAAAGGTTGCGCCTAATTTCGGCGTCGACAGAATCGTCACATCGCAGTTATCAAATCCCGGAATAATATTTTTGACCAGGCCATCCGGCGTTAGCAGCGCGTAATTACCGTGGCGCACGATGGAACGGCTGGCCAGTAAATCGTCGCGATAACCCACTACATTATTTAAATATCCCATTATTTTTTCCTTATTCAGTCCAGGCCAGTTGATGCAACATTAATGCGAGGGTTTTCACGCCTTCCGCCAGATCGTCGATATGCGTGCTTTCCGCTGGGTTATGGCTAATACCCTTTATGCTCGGCATAAAGATCATGCAGGTTGGGAAGCAGGGGGCAAAAATTTGCGCGTCGTGCCCCGCGCCACTGTGCATCACGCGGAAATTAACCTTCTCTTTTTCGCAAAGCGCGGTGAGCTGGGTGACCAGCGCTTTGTCCATCGGTACCGGGGCTTCATCCATCCACAGATCGATCTCGATGCCAATCTCCATTTCCTGACAGATTCGCCGCATATCAGCTTCGATCACTTCGGTAAATGCCGTTAATTCAAACGCATCGGTATGGCGGCAGTCCATGGTAAAGACCGTTTTACCCGGTACCACGTTGACGGTGTTCGGCTGCGGGTCGACCTTACCGAAGGTCAGAACCAGCGGGTCGCCGTGGGCTTTCGCCTTGGCGATAGATTCACAGCAGATGCGGCTGAAGGCGTGGACGGTATCGCGGCGGTAGCCCATTGGGGTGGTGCCCGCATGGTTGGATTCGCCGTTAAGTGTGATGGTATAACGGCGCTGTCCGACGATGGCGTTGACCACGCCGATGGACTGCTTGTTGGTTTCCAGTACGCGGCCCTGTTCGATATGCAGTTCAACGAAGGCCTTAATATCGCGGCGCGGAGCCAGCGGCGCGGCGGGTAGCGTGAAACCGCATTGCTTCATGGCATCAACAAAAGCCACGCCTTTGGTATCTTTGATATCGCGAACGTCCGCTGGGTTGGCGATGCCGACGATATTTTTGCTGCCCCAGAACACATAAGGGAAGCGGCTGCCTTCTTCTTCCGCTAACGCCAGCACTTCGACGGTACGCAGCGGCGCGCCGTAGGTCTCCTTCAGCCAGCGTACCGCCAGCCACGCCGCCAGCGCGCCGAACTGGCCGTCAAGATTACCGCCGTTGACCACGCTATCAATATGCGAGCCGCTAAGGATAACTTCGTCGGGAAAGCGCGTACCGGGCAGGCGGCCATACAAGTTGCCGACCTCATCAAAGCGCGTCTCCAGCCCGCTTTCGCTCATCTTTTGTTTGAACGCCTGCTGTGCCTGTAGCCATTCCGGCGAGTAGAGCAGGCGGGTTATGCCCCCGGTTGGGTCAGCGCCGAAAGAGGAAAGCCACGGCAACGTCTCTTCAATTGCCTGTCGAAAATAATTAGCCATACGCAACTCCTGTATCTTAATTTATTGAGCAAAAGGGGAATTGGTTTCATAAGAGCGGTTATATAAAGCGTCCGAAACCAGATAGTCATAAATCTCATCAACGATATCGATACCGTCGACGGCGCTGTTTTTCTCGTTGATATCCAGGTTCTGCCCCGGGTAATAAACCTGGTTAAATCCGGGGGCTGGCGTAATGGCGTTTAATTCGCGCATGGTGTCGCTGATATGCTGGCGGAATAACGCGCTGGAGGAGAAAAATTCCGGGTTGATAACGATATGCAGCTGGCCGAGTTCGCGTCCCTGGCTCAGGTTGTCATACATTGAGCTGACCTGACGGCCAAAGGGAAGGTTGAGCAAAATGCCGGAGAGCACATCGATCATCATCATCAGGCCGTAGCCTTTCGGTCCCGCAGCCGGCAGCAGGGCATGAACGGCAAACGGGTCGCTGGTCGGCGCGCCGTTTTTATCCACCGCCCAGCTATCGGGGATGGTTTCATGACGCGAGCGGGCGTCGAGAATTTTCCCCCAGGCCTGCACGGTAGTGGCCATATCGAAGGTGATAATATCGTCGCCCTCGCCGGGTGCGGCAAAGGCTAGCGGATTGGTGCCGTAATAGATTTCCGCACCGCCAAAAGGGACCACCATCGGGTCTGACTGACACAGCGAAAGCCCAATAAACCCGGCGCGGGCCGCCTGCTGTGCGAAGTAAGAGATCGCGCCGCTATGCCCCATGCGCCGAATTCCGACCACGGCCACGCCGTTTTCCCGGGCGATTTCTATCGCCTGTTCCATACCCATTTTGGCGGCAACCTGACCGGCGGCGTTATCGGCATGCAAAATCCCGCTGCAGGGGCCGCTCTTTTCAAAGGTGAAGGTGGGGTTACGATTGGTTCCGCCTTTTGAAATACGCTCCGCATAATATTCAACGCGAACCGCGCCGTGCGAATGAATTCCCCTGGCATCGGCATAAACCAGCACGTCGGCAATAATATCCGCGTGATGATGAGTAAGCCCTGCTGTGTTCAGCTTATTGGCAATAAGCTGATGAAGTGTTTCCCGACTGACTTTCATCTGTCTTCCTTTTAACGACGGTGTAGAGCCTGACTGACGACTAAAATACGGGGAAAATAAACTTAAATTGTGATCTGTACGGGTAAAAATAGTTAGTTAGATTTTATTTGATAATCACCGTCGGTTTATCAGAAGGGACCCGGTTAATCTATTCATTGAAAATTACGCACTAATGTCCAGGGGTTTATTTGAAAGCGTCGTGTAATAATTTCCATGTGATATTGGTCACGCCACCAATAATTTTATATCGCTAGCCTGATTGCAGATTAACCATGCTCATTCAATTGCAATGGGTGCAATTATTGGGGAGTTATTATGATCCATGCCTTTATTAAAAAGGGCTGTTTTCAGGATTCGGTCAGTTTAATGATTATTTCAAGAAAACTGAGTGAGTCAGAAAATGTCGACGATGTTTCGGTCATGATGGGAACACCGGCCAATAAATCGCTGCTGGAAACCACCGGTTTCTGGCACGACGATTTTGCCACGGCGACGCCGAACGATATTTGCGTGGCGATCCGCACCGATTGCGCCGATATGGCGGTAACGGAAATGATTGTCGCCCGTCTGGATGAAGCGTTAACCGCGTTGGCGCAGGGGAGTGGGCAAAGCCAAAGCCTCAGCGTGGTTCGTCGCTGGCAAAGTGCCACGCAAAAGCTGCCGCAGGCCAATATGACCTTGATTTCCGTCGCCGGAGAGTATGCTGCGGAGTTAGCCCACCAGGCGCTCAGCAGTGAGAAAAACGTGATGATTTTCTCCGACAACGTCACGCTGGAGGACGAAATCGCCCTCAAAAAACGTGCTCGTGATAAAGGGTTGCTGGTGATGGGGCCGGACTGCGGCACCGCCATGATCGCCGGAACCCCGCTGGCTTTCGCCAACGTCACGCCGGACGGCAATATCGGCGTGATTGGCGCGTCCGGTACCGGCATTCAGGAACTGGTCTCGCAAATTGTTCTCGGCGGGGAAGGGATCAGCCATGCGATTGGTCTCGGCGGACGAGATCTCAGCGCTGAAGTGGGCGGCATCAGCGCACAGACGGCGCTGGAAATGCTGACCCAGGACGGGCAAAGCCAGGTGCTGGCCTTTGTCTCGAAGCCACCCGCCGAGGCGGTGCGCCAGAAGATGATTAGCGCCATGAAGCGCAGCGCCAAGCCGGTGGTGGCGCTGTTTCTCGGCTATGCGCCGAAAGCTACCCGCGATGAGAACGTCTGGTTTGCCCGCACGCTGGATGAGGCCGGACGCCTGGCCTGCCTGCTGGCGCGGGTGGTACGTCATCAGGAAACCCTGACCGCCGTGGCGGGAAAACAGATTCGCGGTTTGTACACCGGCGGCACGTTGGCCGCGGAATCCGCCGGGCTGCTCGCTGAACGGCTGGGTATCACGCCTGACGAACATCATCCGCAGGGCATGATGCTCAATGCGCAGGGCCACCAGATCGTCGACCTCGGCGATGATTTTTACACCGTTGGCCGCCCGCATCCGATGATCGACCCTTCGCTGCGTAATCAGTTGATTGCCGAACTGGGCGAGCAAACGCAGGTGGGCGTACTGCTGCTGGACGTGGTGATTGGCTACGGCGCGACCGCCGATCCCGCCGAATCGCTGGTGGAAGCCTGCCTGCGGGCGTGGGCCGTCAGAGACGAGCGCCATCCGCTGCATATCATCGCCACGGTGACCGGCACCGAAACCGACCCGCAGTGTCGTTCCCGCCAGATAGCCGCTCTTGAAGATGCGGGGATTGTGGTGGTCGATAGCCTTCCCGAAGCCACCCTGCTCGCCAGCGCGCTGATTAGCCCGCAACGGATGGCCGAACTGGCCCCGCGCGCCACCCTGCTGGACGGCGTGGCGGTGATCAACGCTGGCCTGCGCAGCTTCGCGCTCGATTTACAGTCCGCCGGAACGCCGGTTGTCCACTATCAGTGGGCACCGATCGCCGGGGGGAATAAGAAACTGGCTCGTTTATTAGAACGTTTGCAATAAGAGGTCTCTATGTTTACATCTGTGGCGCAGGCCAATGACGCAGTAATAGAACGAATTCGTAATGCACGTCCGCACTGGCTGGATGTGAAGCCAGCGGGTTCTTTAATCGGGGCGCTGAATCAGAACAAAACGTTGCTCCACGCCGGGCCGCCGATGCGCTGGCAGGAGATGACCGGCCCGATGAAAGGGGCGTGTATCGGCGCATGCTTATTCGAAGGTTGGGCGCAGGATGAAAAAACGGCCCATGCGATGCTGGAAAGCGGCGAGATTACCTTTATTCCCTGCCACCACGTTAACGCCGTGGGGCCGATGGGCGGCATTACTTCGCCAAATATGCCGATGCTGGTGGTGGAGAACATCGCCGAGGGCAACCGCGCGTATTGCAACCTGAATGAAGGGATTGGCAAGGTGATGCGTTTCGGCGCTTACGGCGAAGACGTCCAGCAGCGCCTGCGCTGGATGCGCGATGTGCTGATGCCGGTTCTGAGCGCGGCGCTGAAACAGATGGAGCGCGGGATCGACCTGACCGCGATGATGGCGCAGGGCATCACCATGGGCGATGAGTTCCACCAGCGCAACATCGCCACCTCCGCGCTGCTGATGCGCACGCTGGCGCCGCACCTGACGCGCCTCAACCACGATAAACAGCAGATTGCGGAAGTGATGGACTTCCTCGCCATTACCGATCAGTTCTTCCTTAACCTGGCGATGGCCTACTGCAAAGCGGCGATGGATAGCGGGGCGCAAATTCGTGCGGGCAGTATCGTCACCGCGATGACCCGCAACGGCGATATGTTCGGTATCCGCGTCAGCGGGCTGGGTGACCGTTGGTTTACCGCGCCGGTCAATACGCCGCAGGGGCTATTTTTCACCGGTTTTTCTCAGGAGCAGGCCAACCCGGATATGGGCGATAGCGCGATTACCGAAACCTTCGGTATCGGTGGTGCGGCAATGATCGCGGCCCCAGGCGTGACGCGTTTTGTCGGCGCGGGCGGCATGGAAGCGGCGAAATCCGTTTCCGAGGAGATGGCGGAAATCTTCCTGGAGCGCAATATGCAGCTGCAAATTCCAGGCTGGGATTTCCAGGGCGCTTGCCTGGGGCTCGATATTCGTCGGGTGGTAGAAACCGGCATTACTCCGCTGATCAACACCGGCATCGCCCACAAAGAGGCGGGGATCGGCCAGATTGGCGCCGGGACCGTCAGAGCGCCGTTGGCCTGTTTCGAATTGGCGCTGGAAGCGCTGGCGGACGAGCTGGGCGTGAGCTGAGGAGGCGCGATGGAGACTATTCGTCCGTTGATAGGCAGCGTCGATGCGCCGGATCATCGCCAGCCCTGGCGAACCGGCGGCCTCTGGCAACGCACTCTCAATCTCTATGTTGAAGGCGGCGCGCTGCTGACGCTTCATCATCAGGGGCAGGGGGTGAGCCCTGGCGGATGGGTATTACGCCATCGCGATTTTATCCGCTTACACGCGGCGCTGCGGGCGGGGGCGCTGCCGCTCGCGCGGGATAACGGCATTCAGGTCGATAGCCTTTTGCTGTCGCCGCCGCGCCGGCGCTGCTCTCTGCGTCCTCGCTCTCAGCCCGATGGTGCTCACTTGCCGAAAGCGCTGGTAGATCGCCCGGAAGAGACCGGGCTGTTCGGGCCGCTGTCGCAGGCGACCCGTCTACCGCAGCACCCTGAGCTGCGTCAGCTGCGCCACTGTTTTGCCTCCGCCCTGACCGGGAGCGCCGTCGACTGGCGATTGTGGTTGGGAAAGGGGCCGGGCCTGACGCCGAGCCTGGACGACATGCTAATTGGCATGATGCTGGCGTCGTGGTGCGCGGGGCAGATGTCGCGCCATGGCGGACGCACGTTTTTTCGTGCTTCCGGCGATCTGTATGCGACGACGACCCAGGTGAGCGTCAACTATTTACGCTACGCCAGCGAGGGTCGTTTTGCCTCGCCGCTGATGCATTTCGCGCATGCTCTTCAACGCCGACGCCGCATTGAACCCGCCGTCGAGGCTCTGCTGGCGATGGGCCACACCTCCGGCGCGGATACCCTGCTGGGATTCTGGTTGGCGCAACACATTATCTAAGGACTTTTTATGAAAACGCTGGTGGTTGCCCTTGGCGGCAACGCTTTATTACAGCGCGGGGAAGCGCTGACCGTTGAAAATCAGTATCGCAATATTGAGAGCGCGGTTCCGGCGCTGGCGCGCCTGGCGCAGAATTACCGGCTGGCCATTGTCCACGGCAACGGGCCGCAGGTGGGCCTGCTGGCGCTGCAAAATCTGGCCTATCGTGATGTTGAACCTTATCCGCTGGACGTGCTGGTGGCGGAGAGCCAGGGGATGATTGGCTATATGCTGGCGCAGCGTCTGGCGCAGGAATCACTGATGCCGCCGGTGTCGACGGTGATGACGCGCATTGCGGTAGCCTCGAACGATCCGGCTTTTTCGTCCCCGGAAAAATTTATTGGCCCGGTTTATGACCCGGAGTTGCAGAAACAGCTTGAAGCCGAGTACGGCTGGACGATGAAGCGCGACGGTAAGTATCTGCGCCGGGTGGTTCCTTCGCCGACGCCGGTGAGGATTGAGGAGAGCGAGTCGATTGAGCGCCTGCTGGGCGAAGGTCACGCGGTGATTTGCTGCGGCGGTGGGGGAATTCCGGTGCTGGAGAGCGGGCAGGGTGCGGAGGCGGTGATTGATAAAGACCTCGCCGCCGCGCTGCTGGCAGAGCAGATTAATGCTGATGGCCTGGTGATCTTAACCGACGCCGACGCGGTGTATGAGCACTGGGGCACGCCGATGCAGCGACCGATCCGCGAAGCAACGCCGGAAGAGCTGGCCCCGTTTGCCCGCGACGATGGCGCGATGGGGCCGAAAATCGCGGCGGTGAGCGGCTACGTCCGCCGCCGGGGCAAGCGGGCGTGGATAGGTGCGCTGTCGCGCATCGATGACACCCTGGCCGGGCTGGCGGGAACCTGCATCAAGCCCTGATGCGTGGCTATTGTGCGCGCTTTCCCCGGGGGCGGCGCTAACGCGCCTTGCCCGGGCTACGGGTTGCGGGCTGGTAGCCCGGACAGATGCGTAGCATCGCCTCCGGGAAAATACCCGAAGAATCCGTGCGCATAGAGGGTTTTATAGCCCGGCTAAGGCGCAGCGCGCCGCAAGCCGGGATGACGGGCAAGATTATGCGAGCTGCGCCTGTGCCCAAACGATACCGCTGATATACTCCGGCGGCAGCAACGGCTTTAACGCTTCCAGCGTCGCGCTCAGGCGGTCGGTATCGCTGTCGGTCAGGTTCAGGTGCCCGACCTTACGGCCTGGACGCACTTCTTTGTCGTACCAGTGCAGATGCACCAGCGGCAGCTTCAGCCAGGCATAATTCAGATCGGTACCGATCAGGTTGATCATCACCGACGGGCTATTCACCACCGGCGGCGGTAGCGGCAGGCTGGTAATCGCCCGCAAATGCAGTTCAAACTGACTAATCGACGCTCCGTTCTGCGTCCAGTGGCCGCTGTTATGCACGCGCGGCGCCAGCTCGTTAATCAGCAACCCTTCCGGAGTGATAAAGCACTCCATCGCCATCACGCCGACATAGCCTAGCTCATGCATAACCGCCGACAGCATCGACTCTGCTTGCTCCTGCTGCTTCGCGTTCGCCTGCGGGAAGGCGACGCTGGTGCGCAAAATACCGTCCTGATGCAGGTTTCGGGTCAACGGGTAGAAGACCGTGCTGCCGTCGTGGGCGCGAGCGCCAACCAGCGACACTTCGCCGGAGAAGTTAATCCCCTGCTCGACGATACACTCGCCGTAGTTATCATCCGGCAACTGAGCGGTTTCGTTCTCCCGCAAACGCCACTGGCCACGACCATCGTAGCCACCCACCCGGCGCTTAACGATAGCCAGCTCGCCAAGGCGAGCAAATACCGCTGGCCACTCGCTTTTATCCGCCAGAAGCTGCCACGGCGCGGTGGCGAGCCCCAGCTTATCGAACAGCTGCTTTTGCGTCAGACGATCGGCGATAATCGGGAAGGCGTCTCGGTTGACGAAGGCGGAATGACGCGCCAGCTCGCGGGTCAGAGCGGTTTCCGGCCAGCGTTCGATTTCAGCGGTAATCACGCTTTGCTGAAACGGCACCGCTTCCGGGTCGGCATCAAGACCGACCGGCCAGACCGCGATACCCAGCGGCTCACCGGCCTGACGCAGCATTCGGCCTAGTTGACCGTTACCGAGAACGCAAACCTGCTTCATGCCGCACCCCGCGGGTCCGGATTCTCCAGCACTTCATCGGTCTGCGCCTGACGCCAGGCGCTGAGGCGTTGGTGCAGTTCTGCATCATGCTGGGCGAGGATCTGTGCGGCCAGCAGGGCAGCGTTGGCGGCTCCGGCTTTACCGATCGCCAGCGTGCCAACCGGAATGCCGCGCGGCATCTGAACAATGGAGTAGAGGCTGTCAACGCCGCTTAATGCCGCGCTCTGAACCGGCACGCCTAAAACCGGCACCAGGGTTTTCGCCGCAATCATGCCCGGCAAATGCGCCGCGCCGCCCGCACCGGCAATAATCACCTGAAAACCGTTCTCTTCTGCGCTTTCGGCGAAGCTAAACAGTTTATCGGGAGTGCGATGTGCGGAGACCACGTCGACATGGTACGGAACGTTCAGGGCATCAAGGATTTCTGCGGTAAATTGCATGGTAGCCCAGTCGCTTTTGGACCCCATCACGATGGCGATACGCGCCGAATTATTGCGGGAAGACATGCGTCTTAAAACTCCTGTGGGTGTGTTTCACACTGCTTTAGAGGCCACAGAGAATAGCATGAACTCCCGGCGAGGAAAACGGTTGCGTGCGCGTGGTTAGCCGTCTTTTGTCTCGGTTGTCGACGATGAAGTACGTTGTTTATTGGCCTTTATCTCATTCATGATACAAGTGATAAGCAGCACTAACCCCCAGGGGAGCATTATGGTACCCATTATCAGTAAATAGATTCGTACCAGCCGCCCATCGTGGGGCCGGGTACAGAGCAAATAAATAGCATAGAAATAGATCGCCCACACCAGCATTGCACACCAGACAAATGCCAGTGTGTTGCCGATAGCGACGCCGATTAAGGCAATATAGCTTACACCTAACGGATTGAGGATCGCGATGATCATTCCCCAAATCAGGGGCTGACTCCATTTTTGCATTTTCATTCCTTGAAAGTGGTTTGGCTGAAAATTAACCTGGCGGTTAAATGTTAATACAACAATTCTGTTGCCTGGGGAGTGTTTTTCGGAATAGTGCTTGCTGGGGTTAGAAGGGGAAATGAATCAGCTCAACGTCTTCTGGCGTCACTTTGACCATTGAACCTTCGCTATGCCACGCGCCAAGAACCACGCGATAAGCGGCTTTGTCGTTGGCGTCTAACTGATGGACGGCAGGACGGTGTGTATGCCCGTGAATCAGCCACTGGACGTGATGTTTCTCCATCGCGTCAACCACCGCTTGCGGGTTCACATCCATAATTTCCATCGATTTACTGCTGTTGGCGGCTTTGCTGTCGGCGCGCATTTTAGCGGCAATGCGGCGGCGGATAAACAGCGGTAAGGCCAGAAACAGGCGCTGGATCCAGGGATTGTGGACTTTCGCGCGAAACGCCAGATAGCCCGCGTCGTCGGTGCAAAGGGTATCGCCGTGCATAATCAGCACGTTGCGCCCGTAGAGGTTGAGAACCTTCTCTTCCGGCAGCAGAGTCATGGCGCTTTCGCGGGCAAAACGCTGACCGACGAGAAAATCGCGGTTGCCGTGGATAAAGTAGCAGGGGACGCCGGAGTCGACTAATGCTTTGATTGCGGCGGAGATTTGCTGATGCAGCGGGTTTGGATCGTCATCACCAATCCAGGCTTCAAACAGATCGCCAAGAATATACAGAGCGTCCGCCTTGCGGGCTTCACCCTGTAAAAAGCGCAGAAAACCGGCGGTAATCGCCGGTTCTTCCGTTTGCAGATGCAAATCCGCAATAAAAAGTGTCGCCACGAATTACTCGCTGACGGTGACGCTTTTGATCACAACATCTTCTTTCGGCACATCCTGGTGCATGCCGCTGCGGCCAGTGGAGACCGATTTGATTTTGTCGACCACGTCCAGACCCTCAACGACTTCTGCGAATACGCAGTAGCCCCAACCCTGCAGGCTTTCGCCGGAGAAGTTCAGGAAGTCGTTATCGGCGACGTTGATAAAGAACTGTGCGGTAGCGGAGTGAGGCGCCTGAGTACGAGCCATCGCCAGGGTACCGCGGGTGTTTTTCAGACCGTTGTTCGCTTCGTTCTGAATCGGGGATTTGGTGGTTTTCTGATTCATACCCGGCTCAAAACCGCCGCCCTGAATCATAAAGCCGTTGATAACACGGTGGAAAATGGTGTTGTCGTAGAAACCTTCACGGCAGTAGTCCAGGAAGTTTTTAACTGTTTCCGGCGCTTTGTCGTCAAATGTTTTGATTACGATATCGCCATGATTGGTGTGGAAAGTTACCATTTGTGCATCCTGTTCCGATGATTGTGGTGCCTGCACCCGGAGTCGGGCGAGATATAGGGGGCTGTTATAGCATAACCGCGGGGTTGGATCACCTTGCAATGTGTGCTGCTTCGGGGTTGAATTAAGGTTAGAATACGCGACTTATAACCACACACGTCTACACGGAATCTTCGATGTTAAAAATTTTTAATACACTGACGCGCCAAAAAGAAGAATTTAAACCTATCCATGCCGGGGAAGTTGGCATGTACGTGTGTGGTATTACCGTTTACGACCTCTGTCACATCGGCCATGGCCGTACTTTTGTCTCCTTTGACGTGGTTGCCCGCTATCTGCGTTTTCTCGGCTATCAGCTGAAATACGTGCGCAACATTACCGATATCGACGACAAAATCATTAAGCGTGCTAATGAAAACGGCGAAAGCTTTGTCGCGCTGGTGGATCGCATGATTGCCGAGATGCACAAAGACTTCGATGCGCTGAATATTCTGCGCCCGGATCTCGAGCCGCGTGCAACGCACCATATCCCGGAAATCATTGAGATTACCGAGCAGCTGATCGCTAAAGGTCATGCTTATGTCGCAGACAACGGCGACGTGATGTTCGACGTCCCGACCGACCCGAACTACGGTCAGCTGTCGCGCCAGGATCTCGACCAGCTGCAGGCTGGCGCGCGCGTTGATGTGGTTGACGTCAAGCATAACCCGATGGACTTTGTGCTGTGGAAGATGTCGAAAGAGGGCGAGCCGAGCTGGCCGTCGCCGTGGGGCGCGGGCCGTCCGGGCTGGCACATCGAGTGTTCAGCGATGAACTGCAAGCAGCTGGGCAACCATTTTGATATTCACGGTGGCGGTTCGGATCTGATGTTCCCGCACCATGAAAACGAAATCGCCCAGTCCACCTGTGCCCACGACGGCGAGTACGTTAATTACTGGATGCACTCCGGGATGGTGATGGTTGACCGCGAGAAGATGTCAAAATCGCTGGGCAACTTCTTTACCGTGCGCGACGTGCTCAAGTACTACGATGCGGAGACCATTCGCTACTTCCTGATGTCTGGCCACTATCGTAGCCAACTGAACTATAGCGAAGAGAACCTCAAGCAGGCGCGTTCTGCGCTGGAGCGCCTGTACACCGCGCTACGCGGAACTGACAAAACTGCGCAGCCTGATGGTGGCGAGGCGTTCGAAGCGCGCTTTATCGAAGCGATGGACGACGATTTCAACACCCCGGAAGCCTACTCTGCACTGTTCGATATGGCGCGTGAAGTAAACCGTCTGAAGGCCGAAGATGCCGCTGCAGCCAACGCCATGGCAGCGCATATGCGTAAGCTCGCCTCGGTGCTGGGCCTGCTGGAGCAGGAACCGGATGCCTTCCTGCAAAGCGGTGCGCAGTCTGACGATGGAGAAGTGGCGGAAATCGAATCGCTTATCCAGCAGCGCCTGGATGCGCGTAAAGCGAAAGACTGGGCGGCGGCGGATGCCGCGCGTGACCGTCTCAACGAGATGGGCATCGTGCTGGAAGATGGCCCGCAGGGCACCACCTGGCGGCGTAAGTAATCTCTTATTTGAAATTAAGGCCGCTTTACTGCGGCCTTATCATTTATATAAACCCCGGTAAGCACAAATTCTCTGAATTCACTTCTTTACAGTTTTTTTCCGGCTTCTGTATGCCCACAAACACAGCGTCAGAACGGCTCCCGGCAGCCAGACCCACTGTAGTTCTGAAATAATAACCTGATGGCCGGATGGCGTGGCGTATTGCGCTAAGGCAAAAGGAGCGACTTTGATGACCTGCCAGGGTGCAAAGAAACGCTCATCCAGCCACGGCCACAGCCAGCCTACGCCTTTCCCACCTGTGGTAATTGAATCCAGCAGGCTATGCGACAGCAACGAAACCGTCAAAAACAGCCAGCTACGCACCAGACCGACGCGAAACCATCGCCCCGCAAATAATACGCACAGCAGCGGCACGATAAACGCAAACAGCAGTGAATGAGTGAAGCCGCGATGGCCGAAGACGTTGCCGTAGGCGATGCCGAATTTGAATGACAGCACATCGGCATCCGGCAACATGGCAAGTACGACGCCAGCCAGCAACAGACGTGGCGGGATAATCCGTAGCCCCAGCCCGGCGCCGAGGCATAAAGGCACGGCGGCGTGGGTGATGATGGTTGGCATATTCCGTTATCCTGAGCAAATAATTGCCATTATTGCCTTTGTACCCGGTAAAGGCATTCCCTCCGGATTCTGATTTTGGGCAAATGAATGGATCGGCGCGCTGATTTTTTGCATTGCGACCATTCCTGTTCGTTCGCTAACGCGCTAGCGTGAAGCTAAATATCATAAGGGAGAAGACGTATGCAGAAGGTGGCGTTGGTTACCGGGGGCAGTAAAGGCATTGGCTATGCGGCGGCGCAGGCCCTGTATCAGATGGGCTACGCGGTCATCGTGGTGGCACGTAACGAGCAGCAGCTTACTGAATGCGCAGAGGGGCTGGACGCTGAACGATTTATTCCGATTGCCGCAGACGTCACTGACCCGCAGCAGGTTGAGGCGCTTTTTCAGCGCGTCCACGAGCAGTTTGGTCGTCTGGATCTGCTGTTTAACAATGCAGGCAATAACACCCCGGCAAAATCGATTGAAGAGATCTCGTTTGATGAGTGGCAGAGGGTGTTTAATCTCAACGTGCACGCCAGCTTCCTCTGTGCCAAAGAAGCTATCAAGATAATGAAACAGCAGCAGCCGATGGGCGGGCGGATTATTAACAACGCTTCTATTTCTGCAACCACCCCGCGCTTGTATAGCGCACCGTATACCGCCTCGAAGCACGCGATTACTGGGCTGACAAAATCCATCGCGCTCGACTGTCGACAATATAATATCGCCTGCGGGCAGATTAACGTTGGCAATGCCGAGACGCAGCTTTCGGCGCGGATGCGCAAAGGCGTTTATCAGGCTAACGGCACGATTGCGCCAGAGGCGATGATGGATGTGGCCGATGTTGCGGCGGCGATTCAGATGATTGCGGCGCTGCCGCCAACGACTAACGTACTGGAGCTGACGATCATGGCCAACGAGATGCCGTTCGTTGGGCGGGGATAAAATTAAGGCGCCGGTTGTGGCGCCTTTGCTTTTTACTCGGTAACGGTAATGCTTTGACCTTCAAAGCTCACCGTTTGACCAGCGACGATTTTGCAACGCTTGCGGGTTTCGACCGCGCCGTCGACTTTGACCAGACCGTCGGCAATGGCGATTTTCGCCTGTGCGCCGCTTTCGCTCCAGCCTTCCAGCTTCAGCAGATCGCAGAGTTCAACGTGCGGGTGTTTGCCCAGAGAGAAGTTCGCCATCTTAGGCCTCCTTAATATCGTGATACTCTTCGCACGCCTGTAGCGTGTTCTGAATGAGGGTGGCTACGGTCATCGGGCCGACGCCGCCAGGAACCGGCGTGATGTAAGACGCGCGCGCGGCGGCATCTTCATAGACCACGTCGCCAACCACTTTGCCGCTTTCCAGGCGGTTAATGCCAACATCAACCACAATCGCGCCTTCTTTAATCCATTCGCCCGGAATAAAGCCCGGTTTACCGACCGCGACGATCAGCAGGTCGGCATTTTCGACGTGATGGCGCAGGTTTTTGGTAAAGCGATGGGTCACGGTCGTGGTGCAACCTGCTAACAGCAGCTCCATGCTCATCGGGCGCCCGACAATGTTGGATGCGCCGATCACGACTGCGTTCAGGCCGTAGGTATCGATGTTGTAACGTTCAAGCAGGGTCACGATGCCGCGCGGGGTACATGGACGCAGGCGCGGTGCGCGCTGGCACAGGCGACCGACGTTGTACGGATGGAAACCGTCGACGTCTTTATCCGGCGAAATGCGTTCCAGGACTTTGACATTATCAATGCCGGCAGGGAGCGGTAGCTGGACCAGAATACCGTCGATGGCGTTATCGGCATTCAGCGTGTCGATAAGCTCCAGCAGCTCCGCTTCGCTGGTGGTTTCCGGGAGATCGTACGAGCGGGAGACGAAGCCTACCTCTTCACACGCTTTGCG
Organism: Klebsiella sp. MISC125; assembly: GCF_051131775.1. Lineage (NCBI taxonomy): Bacteria > Pseudomonadati > Pseudomonadota > Gammaproteobacteria > Enterobacterales > Enterobacteriaceae > Klebsiella > Klebsiella sp. MISC125. The sequence continues at coordinate 4,613,340 of NZ_CP180448.1, read as the reverse complement.
CTTGCTGCCGACATAAATCTGTGAGGCCGGGTTGCTGCCGACCAGCACGACGGCTAACCCTGGCGCGCGTTTTCCTGCCTCAACGCGAGCCTTTACTTTTTCCGCAACCTCAGAGCGTACCTGCTGCGCAATCGTTTTACCGTCAATAATTTTTGCTGCCATCAGAGAGAGGATTCCATCTGTATCTTTACGAAAGGGGGATGGCGATATTTTGTCAGAAGCCGGCCCCGCTGTCAGTCTTCGTTTGAGATTTTATCTTTCTTTTGGCCGCCGTCAGGCAAGAAATACGGATAGATTTGCTTAATTTTCAGGCAACGAGGGTAATGGTTGCCGCCAACTCCATTTCTTTTACCGGAGGTGAGATAAAATCGCCCTGAACTTCAGGAGCATCTCTGGTAAAGCTCATCGGTGAGTGAACCCCGCGCAGTAATAAAGCAGAAGCCGCATGATTCTGGCTGTTCGCTTACGGTTAATACCCGGTCTTCACGAGAAAGAAAGTTCGTAAACCGTAGTTAACGATCACGCTTGAACGCTTTACTGGTGAGTGGGCTTAGGTATCGTAACACGTTGCCAGACGATGTTGTGGTAGGCGGAGGACTGATGGTTGTAGCAGGTTTCACTATTTGTATTTCACCTAATCTGCGCCACATTAACTAAAGGATGGACGCTATAAAAAATATAGCCAGAGGTTGGTCTGGAGAGTATAGGGTTACACTAGAATAATAATCTCGGGTAGAGCGACCTTGAATGCCTGCATTAAGCGCTTTAACTAACGAGCATAGCCTCTCGTTGAGAGATACAAAACAGTACATTACGAACTTGAATTCTTAAGGGGAGATAATTTGTAAAATTTCATAATATCCTCAATGTTCATCTTCCCAATGATATGCTCATCTGAGTTTTTAAAGAAAATCATTACATTGCTACCATGGCTTTTTACAATTGAGATACTCTCCTTATTAATCAAGTAACTGCAACCGTCTACGCTTTCTATATAGAGCACGATGAATATCCTTATGCTTTGCACTCATTTTTTTACAGGATTAAGCATTTTTTCACTATCGCAAAAGGAATCCTAAGAATGAAAACCTATTACTTTGGAATTCGCACGTTTCCTTTAATTTCTTGCCAATCAATGGGTTTCTTATTTTTTATTGACATAAGAATCCAGGACTATGAATGAATTAGTGAGGAAGCTTAATATCCCTTACGTTTAAATATTTAGTGTTTACAGAGACATTTGTCATTTCAATCCGACTTCATATAAGGGCTGAGTAATCGTTCAGAAAACGTGAGTTTCATTTTTTTGCAACGAGACCCATTAGAGATATTAAACCATGAAAAAATTCTATCACTATAGTAATAAAATTTTTGTCTGAATTTATAAGTTAAAATGGGGCGGGTTATCGCATGGTTTCGAGAAATATCTTAAAAAGTGATAAAGCCATCGGGGCGGTTGCTGTGAGATTTCGGATAAGAACATTTGAGTATCTCATATAAATATATTTTGACGCTGCGTCAATCGGTTGTGCTAATGCCAGGGCACCCTTAAACTCGCTAAATACATCGGTGTGGCCACTGATATCAATGAACTCAGTCTGTACAAATCCCCGTTCTACGCCTGGAGAAGCAAGCAGCATCAGCAAATGACGACCACCGAGTGTGAAAGCGAATTTGCTGCTGAAAATGCCGGCCTCAAACGTCAGTCCTGCTATCAGTTTTCGTTTGAGATTTTATCTTTCTTTGGCGTAACAGTTGATAGAACACGTTCTTAGTCGTGCCGTAACGAGAGTAAAAGAAGAGTATTGGATCATAATGGAAGTTACGTGCAGAAACATGCACCTGGATAAACTTTGTACTGCTTTAGCTGTATAACCAGACAGGTTATGCAGACAAGCGCAGTTTTACGGCAAAATACATTGACTCATCAGGCGTGCACCGTATAATTCCCGGCGATTGCACATCATGAAGTTCTCACTTCTCAGTGCGCCCTTAGCTCAGTTGGATAGAGCAACGGCCTTCTAAGCCGTAGGTCACAGGTTCGAGCCCTGTAGGGCGTACCATTTTGCAGTAAACAGACGTCAACAGACGTCTTTTTTTATGCCTGAAATTCAGTTATTTGTCTGATTCTGGCGCATTGAAAGTCTCCCTTACTCTACCAGGGTCAACCAGCATCAAGTTCCTTAATTCCAAAATGACTTTCATCGTAGCCGAGCGTTTGATGACCGCGCTCAATATAAGGCGTTAGTCTAATCAATTAATTTGGTTCTCTGTCTCAATAATAATTCATCAAGTAAATTTGTTTGTACGCTTCATAAGCAGAAAGTATCGTCAACAATCTGTTTCAAATAGATATTTAACTCCATTGAGAAAGATCAACACCGTCTTGCTTTCCGCCGCGTAGTTTAAGTATTCACCTTCCCTCAGAGAAATGACCATGGACGTTAAGCGACTGGGTATCGCCGTGCTGGCGTCGGTATGTATTTTTATGTCGGATACTGCCGTCGCTAAATCAACGCAATTAACCGATGATCAGGTTAAGCAGCAAATTATTGATGACTCAATTGCCTCTTATCCCGGGGTTTGCGCCTGCCCGTTTAATCGAGCCAGAAACGGCAGTTCCTGCGGCAGGCGCAGTGCCTGGAGCAAAGCAGGAGGCTATGCGCCCGTATGCTACAAAAAAGAGGTGACCAAAGAAATGATTAACGACTGGCGTCAATCTCAACAAATATAAGCCGCCTTTACTACTATCAAAGCTTTCCGTCAGTTCAGTGTTGCGATCCGATGTCAGAGGCCGGAAATACTCGGGCGCAGAGGAAATCGACCAGGGCCCGAACTTTAGGCGAAGGATGTCTGCTGGCGGGCCAGAGTACATAGAAGACACCGGTGCGTTCCACATGTTCTGTCAGAACAGCGCGCAAACTTTGATTTGCCAGCTGTTCCCTGATTGAGAATTCCGGCAAATAGGCGATTCCCAGCCCTTGAAGCGCGAAACATACCCGCGTCTCAATATTGTTGCAAATCATTGAGGTGGGAAGCTGCAGCTCGGGGTCTCCCGGCGCTTGCCGCAGAGCCCACGATTCCAGTTTACCGCTGTTGGGAAAACGGTAGTGCAGGCAGGAGTGTTCCAGCAGATCGGAAGGCACTTTGGGTATACCTCGCCGCGCCAGGTAATCGGGGGAGGCGACCAGCATTGAGCGGAAGGTACCCAATCTCCGCGCTGACAGGCGCGAGTCTGTCGGGTTTCCTGTTCTGACCACCACGTCGAATCCCTCTTCAATCACCTCGACCAGCCGGTCTGTGAAGTCCAGATCCAGTTCAATAGCGGGATATTCGCGCATGAACTCACCGAGCACCGGTAATACCAGCGAACTGACCAGGGGCAGGCTGACCCGCAATCGGCCGCGCGGTGCACCCGTTGCCTGCGACAGCTCCAGCTCCGCGGCCTCGATCTCGGCAAGAATACGACGGCTGCGCTCAAGAAATAGCGTACCTTCGGCGGTCAGCGTGATGCTGCGCGTGCTGCGATGAAACAGGCGTACGCCGAGCTTCTCTTCAAGCCTTGCCACGCTCTTACCGATAGCTGATGCCGACACGCCGAGCAATCGGCTAGCCGCAACGAAGCTGCGCGTCTCGGCGACCCGCACAAACACCACGAAGCCGTTAAGATTGTCCACCAGATACCTCCATTGCGGACAAATAGTTCCGCTAAGAAAGGAACTGTACCCTACTTTTTCTTTAATAACAGCGTTTCTATCATGCGGGAATGTTCACCAATGAAAGGAATTCCCAATGTCGATTCCCGCATTTTCGCTGCGCGCAGGTACTCCGCTGGCGCGTCTGACTGACCATATTAAGAGCGTTGTCCAACAGGCACTGGATGAGCATCGTCTGGTCGGTGCGGTGGTACTGGTGTCTCGCGACGGGGCACTGATTCACCGCCAGGCCGCGGGCTGGGCCGATCGCGGACATCACCGCGCGATGACCCTGGATGCAATCTTCCGTTTAGCTTCGGTGAGTAAGCCAATTGTCTCAACGGCAGCGCTGGTGCTGGTGGCGCAAGGCAAGCTCAATCTAAACGACGCTGTTGAACGTTGGCTACCTGAGTTCAGGCCGCAGCTGGCCGATGGCCGACCGGCGCGGATCGCCGTGTGGCAACTGTTAAGCCACACGGCTGGGCTGGGTTATCGATTCTTTGAGGCCGATGCGAACGGCCCTTACGCACGGGCTGGCGTATCGGACGGCATGGACAGATCCGGTATCACGCTGGCTGAGAATTTACGCCGCATTGCCAGCGTACCTCTGTTGTACGAACCGGGCACGGGGTGGGGGTACTCGCTGGCAACCGATGTGCTGGGAGCTTTAATCGAGCGAGTATATGGCGAACCACTCGACGTGGCCGTGCGCCAGCTTGTGACCGAACCATTGGGAATGGCGGATACTGGCTTCGTGGCCCTGGATAAGCAGCGCGTAGCGACCGCTTGGGTAAATGATGAGCCTCAGCCGCACCTGTTGGAGGAGGGTGAAATCGTTTCCCCCTTTGAGGGGGCCGTCGGCATTAGCTACAGCCCTGAACGCATCTTCGATCCGCAGGCATTTCCGTCGGGTGGCGCCGGCATGGCGGGAACCGCCGAAGACTTTCTGCGTCTGCTGGAAGCCTTGCGTCAGGATAGTGGTGCTATTCTGCCCAGCGACTTGATTGCGGAAATGGGACGCGATTGGGCGATTAATCATGAACTGCCCAATGCGCCGGGCTTCGGATTTGGGCTGGGATTTTCGGTTCTGCGCGATCGGATGGTGGCTGCTTCCCCCGAGACAGAAGGGACCTGGCGCTGGGGAGGCGCTTACGGCCACTCCTGGTTCGTGGATCGGGCGCAGGGGCTTAGCGTCGTTGCTTTCACTAACACCTTATACGAAGGCATGTCGGGTCGTTTTGTCACTGACCTACGCGATGCGGTTTACGGTGCCCTGGAGGCTAAATGATGACATCGACAACTCGGGAGCGCATGCCGATCGGATCGCTGTTGGCGCTTGCCACGGCGGCTTTTATTACCATACTGACCGAGACACTTCCGGCAGGTTTGCTGCCCCAAATGGCGCAAGGCCTGGGCATTTCCGAGGCATGGGCTGGCCAGACTGTCACCATTTATGCCATCGGTTCCCTGGTGGCGGCTATTCCGCTGACTGCTGCCACACAAGGGATTCGCCGTCAGCCATTGCTGTTGGCGGCCATTGTCGGTTTCGCCATCGCTAACACGGTGACGACGTTCTCCGCCAACTATGCACTAACGATGCTGGCGCGCTTCCTGGCGGGTGTTTCGGCGGGATTATTGTGGGCGCTGCTGGCTGGCTATGCGGCGCGAATGGTGCCTGAACACCAGAAGGGCCGGGCCATCGCCATTGCGATGGCAGGTACGCCACTGGCGCTTTCTCTGGGGGTACCTGCCGGTACTTTTATCGGTAATCTGGTGGGATGGCGCATCTGTTTTGGCATCATAAGCCTGATCGCGCTGCTATTGATGGTCTGGGTGAGACGGAAAGTACCGGACTTCGCAGGGCAATCCGCGAATAAACGTCTGTCGCTGCGGCATGTGTACACCCTGCCGGGGATTCGCTCTGTATTGCTCGTGGTGCTGGCATTTGTTCTCGCACATAACATCCTCTATACCTATATTGCCCCATTTCTGGCGATGGCTGGAATGGTGGACCGCGCGGATTTGATATTGCTGATTTTTGGAATAACTTCGGTAGTTGGCATCGGGGTCATCGGGGCGCTGATTGATCGGTATCTGCGTACGCTAACTCTGGTAAGCACGGTTTTATTCGGACTTACGGCTTTGATATTGGGTATAGCCGGCACCCATGCTACTGCGGTTTATGTTGCTGTGGGCGTCTGGGGATTGGCTTTCGGTGGCTCAGCAACCTTATTTCAGACCGCGCTGGCCAGGAGCGCTGGCGAGGCTGCGGATGTTGCGCAGTCGATGTTGGTGACGGTCTGGAATGTTGCTATTGCCAGCGGAGGTATTGTTGGCGGCGTGCTGCTGGGCCACATCGGCGTGGGCGCATTCTCTCCCGCACTGCTAGTGTTGCTGATCGTCACATTCCTGGCGGTCTGGTTTGCTAAAGAAAGCGGTTTTCCGGCTTCATCAGAATGAAATCTGATGTAACCGCGCTATCCTCACTATTCCAGGGCCTAATGCTCACGTAGGTAAAAGCGTGAGCATTACAGGCAGATAAAATCTGTTAGTACAAATAAGAGGTGAACATTTTCATATTGCTAGCTGCCGGTTTCATTTTTTATCCGTGCATTAATGTATTCCACGGCCTGGGAGACATCCATAATGCCATTAATCGCGTTCGTTACGCCTTGTCCGATAATAATCTCTGCCTGTCGTAGGTTAAAGGGCACCCCTTTATTCCCCTGAGATTCCCTGATTCCTGACATTCCTTTTTCATTCAATAAATTAAACCACGGATAGACGTTGAGAACGTTTTGATCGTGGCTGATTCCGGACCAGGCGCTGTTCCCTCCTAACAGAACCAGATGGCGCGCAATTTCATCGGAATAGAGCCAGTGGAAGAACTGCTCAACCTGTTTTTTCTTTTTACTGTAGCGGGACATGCCAATAGACCCCCCTCCCAGCTGTGGAATCTGTCCCGGAACCTGAGCATAGCCGATTGTAGGGGCAATGGCCGTATGTGCAACGTCATTGAACAAGTTGAGATACATAATCAGCATGGCAAGATTTCCGCGCTCAAACTGTTTAACAGCGTCACTCCACCACTCTCCGGGTAGATTCACCGCGACGGAAAGCTGTTGCAGGTACTGATCAAGAGCGATTGCGGCAAGTGAAGCATCCAGCTGCACGGGTTCACCTTCACGCACCAGACGTCCGCCGAGAGCGTAATAACGCAGCAGATATTCGGTGGCAATAAGCCCTGAACTACCCAGTGTTATTGCCGTTCCCATCGGGCGCAGCCGGTTATCAGGTTGATGCAGCTTACTGAAGAAAGCCGCTATTTCATCGAATTGCGCAAAGTTCTCAGGCAGCGTTAATTCTTTACCCGTTGTTTCATAAAACATCCGTTTTATCGTCGCATCCTCAAAGAGATCGCGTCGGTAAAACAGGAGCTGCATACTAGCATCAAAAGGAATTGCCCAGGCGGTCCCATTCACCAGGCCGAAGTGCTGCTGAATTTGCTCAGAGAAGTTATCCAGGAGTAGCGAAAGGGTAGGGGAAACAGACTCCAGAGGTAATAAAACTTTCTCTGCAAACCAGGGAAAACAAGCCATATCGATTCGTAGCAGATCGTAATAGGGATGCAGATGAAGGTGGGAGAGAATTTCAAATACTTCATCATAAGGATAAACCGCGAGATTTACCTTAATGCCAGTCTGGCGATAAAAGTGGGGTAATAGTTTCTTCAGCGCATCGGTTGAGGGACTAGGCAAAATCAACATATTCAGCGCTGCCTCGGCTTCAGGCGGCTGTACGAACTGGCCATTCAAAGAAAAACCGCAATTGGTCAGAATGCGATGCTTATCCTGGTTTTTGGGCTGACGAATGTGGGAAGCCATTGATGTCCCCAGGCGACCATAATCCATCTGGTAGCTTGTGACGCCCTCGAAAGCAGCAGGCAGATTATCACTCAATTGCAGTACTGGTGGACAGGACCGGGAACTACCAAACCAGGCTGATTGCGTCAATGCACGCGTTTTATCACTATTCTGAACGATAAAAAGATCAGGTGGTGCCCCGCGGAAAAAATCAAATGCGACGGTGTTCGATTCACTGGCGAGTGCCGGTAAAATCGTGAGTTTAGTTTGCGGACTCAACGCTCGGCATGTTTCCTGTATCGCCTGAATAAAACATGTGCTGTGAGCGTATTCAAGCGGTTCGCAGAAAACGCCGATATGGCTCGGTTGCTGCATCAACGCCCTTTTTGCTATTTCTTCACCCGCAGTCGCGTAATCCAGACTGAAGTAATATTCAGCCCCAGCAGGTTGCCGATATGCAAAAAGAATATTCTCCGCAGGCAGTTTGAGCACTTCGTAATAGGGTTGGCTATTGCTCAGGCAACTGACGGTGACAATAGTCTGGTAAGACTTCGCCGTCAGCGTTTGCAGAATCTCCAGTTCCAGATTGGATAGGTCATTCGTCAGATAAAGATCCAATGGTTCGCTTAACGAAGGCTTACAGAACTGGTGTAAACCCCGATAAAGCTGATAGTACTGCTCCGTATTAATATCCGGCAAAATCAGCGCTATCCCTTGGCTTTTGCTGGCTCTCAGCGATTGCGCCTGTGCATTTAACTGATAGCCAACTTCCTTAGCTGCGCGTTGAACCGCTTCAATCTTTTCAACGCTCACATTTCCTCTGCCATTGAGAACATTAGAGACGGTTCCGTGCGAAACACCGGCAATTCTTGCTATGTCTTTGATAGTTGGCATTTTTACATCCTTTCTTTGATGCTTCGATGCTAGCACGGCGTTCATCCGGAAACTATCGTAGTTGATATTATTTGAACGTTACAAAATAAAATTGAGTAATTTTTACTCTAAAAATTCTCGATCTACTTAAGGCTAAATCACTTAATGATGTGGTTTAAATTACAACATAATGAAATTATTGATAAAAATAATAAATCCTTGAAGAGGATCACTTCTGGGAGAAAAGATCGTTGTTTGCGTGAAAGAGTAGAATGATAATTGACACGTTCCAATTACGTTTTATTACATTATCGATTAAAAGAACAGCATTGCGTTTGTGATAAGAGGGAAATTATGAAGATCCATTTTCTGGGAACGGCAGCATCTGAAGGGATACCTAATCCTTTTTGCCGCTGTGAGCACTGTCAACACGCTCGCATACGTAAAGGAAAAGACTTACGTACACACTCATCAGCGATTATTGATGATGAACTGTTGATTGATGTCGCGCCTGAATTCAGCCAGCAACTGCTTCGTGAGGGTCTGGACGCAACGGAGATCAGGTCGCTACTGTTTACCCATACTCATCCCGATCATTTCAACGTCGGCGATCTTTTTAGCCGAATGGAAGGTTACGGATTTGAAATTACTCATCCGCTACATATCTTTGGGAATGATCGCGCCATTAACGGTGCGGCAGAGGTTTTGCCGGGTTACAGCGCTGAAAGATTTGCTTTTCATTGCCTGGTGCCCTTCGTGACGGTTGAAACCCGTGGATATCGTATTACCCCATTGCTGGCTAACCATGCCAAATGGGAGCTTTGTTATACCTGGTTTATCGAAAAAGAAGGTCAGTCAATTTTCTACGGCCATGACTCTGGCTGGTTTCCTGAGCTTACCTGGCAGTGGCTGGAAGGGAAAAAAATTGATTTGGCCGTTCTCGAATGTACCTACGGCTTTAATGGCGACAATCGTACAAATAACCATATGAGTCTGGAAACGGTCTTCGCCGCCAGAGACAGGCTTGCAGAGCTGGGCTGCCTTAATAAAAAAAGTAAACTCATCGTCTCACATATTTCACACAGCGGCGGCCTGCTACATGATGAGCTCGTGGCGGCGTGCGATAAAGAGAACATTCTTGTCGCCTGGGATGGGCTTAACCTGAGCATCAATCAATAAAGGATATGCAATATGGACCTTAATAAAACACCACGCCTGTTGATTATGATGTTCATACAGTACTTTATGCAGGGGGCATGGAATATGACCATGGGGCTGGTATTAAGCACCTATGGTATGGCGACCATAATTGGTTCATCCTATGCCTTACTTGGACTGGCGACCATTCTCTCACCTTTATTTATTGGCATGGTAGCCGACCGATTTTTTTCATCTCAAAAAGTCATGGCGATCCTGCATTTAATTAATGCTGGCATTCTGTTGTTTGTTCCGCAGTTCATCGAAGCACAAAACACGGGCATGACGCTGACCATGATTTTTCTCGTTGGACTACTTTTTTATCCAACAACTGCGCTGGCAAATAGTATCAGTTTCAGCCATATTAACGGGGTAAAATACTTCCCGTTTATACGTGTTTTCGGCACATTTGGCTTTATGGTTATCGGCTTTATTATTGGTGAAATGGGCTTTTCCGGCAACACCATCACCTGGTATATTGCGTCAGCCTCCGGTGTCGTTCTTGGCCTATATTGCTTTACGTTACCGAATACTCCGCCAAGAGCGAAAGGGAGTGCCTTTACCCTTCGCGATCTCTTATGTCTGGATGCTCTGGCACTCTTCAAAGATCGTAGCTTTACGGTTCTGATGCTCAGTATTTTTGTACTGATGATCCCAAAAACTGCTTACTCCGCCTATATTCCAGTCTTTTTAAAAGCACTTGGTTTTGATAACGCTGCAACAATGATGCAGGTAGGCATTGCCTGTGAAGTCGTTTTCATGTTCCTCCTGTCGTTCTTCCTACTGAAAGCAGGCTTCAAAATCACTCTGATGCTTGGCGCTGTTTGCTGGATCATTCGTACGCTGTTGTTTGCCCATGCCTCTCTGGATGCCAACATGATGTTTGTGCTGATCGGTTTGATGTTACAGGGTTTCTGCTGGGACTTTTTCTTTACCGTGGGCGATATTTATGTTGACCGTAAAGCCGCGCCAGAGATTAAAGCGCAAGCCCAAAGTTTACGATTTATCGTCTCCAACGGCGTGGGCCTACTGTTCGCCTCTACCGTATGCGGGCAGATCTTTAACAGTACCGTGACTGAACAAGGTCCTGAGGCTTTACCGCAATGGGAGACATTCTGGTTAGTTTCTGCCGGTGTTGCCGCGGTGGTGAGCGTCTTCTTCCTGATTTTCTTCCGGGATGATCTTTCAAAACGCAAAACAGATCTCTCCCTGAAAAAAGCAAATTCCTGAATTATTGAGGATGTCTCATTAAGGTAATTGCATGAATAATCTGGCCGCCATTATCAATGAACAAGGTTTTTTACCGTTAGTTACGATCGTCAAAATCAGCATTGCGTTTATTCTGGGTGGCATTATTGGCCTTGAAAGAGAATCGAAAGGGAAACCCGTCGGATTCAAAACTTGTGTCATTTTGTCTGTCGCCAGCTGCGTGTTAACTGTTGTTTCAATACAGTCAGCTGAATACTATGCAGAAATTTCGATGAATATTCGTAGCGATCCAATGCGTCTGGCGGCTCAGATTATCAGTGGCGTGGGTTTTCTGGGGGCGGGAGTGATTCTGCACCGACACGACGATGCTATTTCTGGCCTCACGACAGCGGCAATCGTCTGGGCATCTGCCGGGATGGGAATCGCCTGCGGTGCCGGTTTTTATTTTCACGCATTCTTTGCTACAGGGTTATTTTTATTGGCAATAAAATTGAGTCCATTTATCATTTTCTTACAAACTAAGAATCAATTTCCAGGTAAAGTGAAAGTTCGAGTCATTCTTGATGAACGCGATGCGCTTGAAAATTTGATAACACGCATTCATCAGCAAAAGAATATTATTGAAAACATTACCATCAGAGATATTAAAAAAGGGAAAATAGAGGTTAACTTAAAAGTTGTCATTCGTAAAAAGATGACCTTACCCGACTTGTACCACGATCTTACTCATGTTGAGCACGTTTGTGCAATTGCTCTTGAACATTGAGTTGGCTGAAGCGATAGGCGCTAGCCCCATACGCAGCTTATTGGCGTATGGGGAAGCACTGTAATGCCAAACGCGAAAATTTGACATTACGGTCGTGGTTATTCACGGATAGTGCAGGCTAGTTTAATTCTCTGATGATAATCTCCTCAAGCTTTTCAATACTTATCTTTCTTATTTGTTCGCATGAGAGGGGAGGTCTGACAATACGCAGATGCATTTGTTCATCTACGATTAATACTAATGGCCTCTCATGGTTACTACGGGTAATGTCTAAAATTGAACATATTCGCCACATTCGTATTAAACCTGTAGTTAAAAATAGAGATGTTATATTTCCGGTTAAATCATGCAGCCTTGCGCAAAATGATAACCGATATCATCCCCAGGATGAGGGGATGGATGGGTTCTAATATAATACCTACCCGCGACCTGATTGAGAATTACTCTGTCTTTCTTTTCCCATTTGTTATTATTCTGATTCAGGGTGAACAGGGTTGAACCATTAACTAAATGGCTCAATATCCATTGTCTGTTCCTGCAAATTCCAGGTTTAATGATGCCATCTAACTCATGGTGGATATAAAACTCTACGAGCAATAAATGACTGTCATTATACCTTGCGCCAGCAATAAGGAATTTGGCCCAACGATAGCTATGCATGATTTTCCTCTTAATTATTAATGTTACTTACTAAGTCAAATTCAACAGATTATCTGTATGAAGTGACTGAGTGTTCTTGTTTTAAAATATATAAAGAAGAGACCATTAATTCAATGCGGAATTTATTTATCAATAATTATAGATGTAAAAGGTTCAATAGATTAATTTTTAAATATTTATAATGTAATTTTAATTTGAAAAAGAATTTTTACGTGAAATTTAAATGTTTTTTATTAGGTTTTAATCGCTGTAAAGTGTGATGGTTTGATACTTAATGTATGTTTTTGTTTTTAATTATTCTAAATAGTTTAAATGTGTAGGTTATTGTTTCTTATGTGCCCATAATTTTGAGGCTGCACACATAATTAAAATAAAGTGATTAACTGTATAACATTTAGTATGCTTTTATTGATACTATTGATTTACCAACACGATACATTACTTCAATCTTCCCGGGATGCGGCAGGGCTGAATATGCCATGGACTTCTCTTGCCGCAGCAACCGTGGTGTTCACAGGATGCAGAATCATTATGAAGTACTTAATCGAAAACAAAGTATTTTATAACTCTGGGTCGGGTAAACTCATTCATATCGATATTGGCGTAACGGAAAAACACCAGTTAACAAAAACGGCTAATCATATTCTGGCGATACTGATTGCATCTCATGGTGAGGTTGTGTCCCGGCAAAGCCTGTTAGAGAGGGTGTGGGAGTCGCGGGGGCATGCAGCATCAAATTCCTCTTTAAATCAGTATATTAGTATTCTCAGAAAGAAGTTATCATCCTTAACGGGAATAGATAATGCTATTTTGACAATCCCCGGCGCTGGTTTCTCTCTCTCAGCAGAGATCAAAATAAAACGATGTGATGAAGTCGTTAAGGGAGTCTCCCCTCCAGGACGGTTTCGTCACCTGAAACTCGGTGGAGCTATGGCTCTTGTATGCAGCCTGATTTTTATTTTTGCCATAAAATATGAAGTTGCTGCAACATCGATCCTGGCGAAAGAATCAGATAACCTGACTCGTATTGGGCAGTGCCACATAAAATCTTACGTTCAGATTCCAGAGAGTATGCAGGGGAACATTATTAATGTTCTGACTATGCATCATCCAGGCCTGCTTGAGTATTGTCAGAGCGATCCGGCCAGGTTGATAATTTATGTCCAAAGAAGCGTACTTCATGGTCGGTCTGGAGAAATATTTTCCTCATTTTGCCCTATGGATAGCATAAGCAATAAAATCATCTACTGTAATAATGTCTATGCAAATAAATGGAGGCAACGTGATTAAGAATAAATTCTATCTATACTCTTTTTTTTTGTGCTGTGCAGTAATTGCTATTGTTTTTTATTTATTAGATTTCATGAGCAGGAAAAATAAAATAAAAACATGTGAGGCAAGTATTTTTTATACTATTTCATCGTTGAACGATTCATATACCTTTGATGGTCGTGTTTTATTTGATATGAGTAATAATACTGGTTATATTGCGTTGTCGGGAAAAATAGTCAATGGCGATGAATCTTACTATCTTTCGCAGGATATTACTTTTGATTATCTGGAGGTAGGCGAAGGGCGATACAAAATCCAGCCCGGGGAGCGACGTGATAATAAACATGGAGATGCTCCTGATAACCTTGTTATGCCAATCTACGATATAATGGGGCTATCAGGAAAATCGCCCATATTTATCTTTACCAAAAGTAGGGACTATATAGTCTGGGGAACACTTAATGCACCGGCTATGACCTGTGTCTTTACTATGGATAGATGAGCGGCGGATATTCGTTGTGTTTTGAATTACTGAAAATCCCCGACGACTCGCGCCGCCGGGAACGATATTACTTCGTTGCCCCTTCCAGAGTCACTTTGTCATTCTCCCCGCTGGTGATGGTCTGCTGATGGAGGCTATCGGCGAGCGTGACGTCATTTACCGCGAAGAATTCCCAGGCCTGCGGCGTGTTGGCGAACGTCACTTCATCAAACTGACTGTCGTGGAGGAAAGAGATACTGGTGGCTTTGGTATTGCGGAATTTGACGTTGGAAAAACGCAAATTCTGGTGATAAGCATCGCGAGAGTAAGTTAGCCCAAATGACTCCGCCATTTCGGCGATGGTCATCCCATCCACCAGAATGCTATTTTTCGCCGAAGTACCGTCAACGGTGACGTTCTGTACCTGAACATCGCGGAACTGAGCGGGCTCATCGGCTGGCGTCGTATCATTCACATCCGCGCTGTATTTAATCGTAAAAACAAACGGTTCTTTAGCGATATCCTGCATCGCGTTATTGCGGAACAGTACATCGCGCACGCCGCCGCCATAGTAGGGGCGACTCTTCATGCGCAGGCCGACATCGGTCATATACATGACGTTATCCTCGGCGCGAACTTTCTCGATCCATGCTCCGGTATGGCTGCCGGTTACCACGGCACCGTGGCCTTTGCGGAAATAGTTATTAAAGATCCAGGCCTCGCTTTGTGGTTTTTGATGGAAGGTTTCCGCCCCTTTACCAAACCCGGCGGCAAAGTTGACGCAATCATCTCCGGTGTCGAAAAAGTTATTGAAGACTAAAGCGTTTTGACTATTGCCGAACTCCACACCGTCGGCATTATTGCCATCAAAAGTCTGATGGATCAGCCCGTTAAGGGTAATGTTTTCCGACTCAAGCGCCATCACGCCGTGGAAGGCGGGGTTACGAATGGTGAGTCCGGCAAGGTAGAGATTTTGCACGCCGCGCAGGGTCATCAGGCTGGAACGGCGATTTTTATAGGCGCTATTGCTTTCAACGCCTTCGCCGATGGCTTCCTCGGTCTGATTTTTTGCCAGAATGCCATCTGTGCTGACTTTTTTAGCATTGCTCGCGCGGTACTGCGGCAACTCGTTACCCAGTTCATCGGTAATCGTCGCCTCGCCGCCGTTTTTTACGCCCCGGGTCCAGCCGTTGCCGTCAATAGTGCCTTTACCGACAATGCGAATATTGCGAAACGTTCCGGCAGGGGATTCGCCTTTATCGTTGCTTTCCAGCACGTTAATTAATGATGGCGGGCGACGAGGCTGCGGATGATCGCTGTAGGGATAGAGGTAATAGCCTTTTTCCAGCGGATATTGAGCCGGATCTTCCGAACCGAGGAGCGTGGTTCCTGCGGCAATCTCCAGCGTCATGTCGCTATGCAGGAAGAGGGCACCGGTTTTGAATTCGCCGCCGGAAATCACCACTTTGCAGCCCTGCGGATATTGCGCGACGGTGCAGCTATCAATCGCCTGCTGCAACGCCTGGGTGTTTAGCGTCGTGCCATCGTCCTTTGCACCGAACGTTTTGGCCTCTATGATGTGCGGCGTTTTGCTGGTTCGCGCTTTAATTACGGCGCTATCCGGGGATTCTTTACCCTCGGCATAGACCGTGCGTACCGTAAATTCATATTCCGTATCCGGCTTCAGGCCGTCGACGGTATAAGTACGCAGGTCGATTGGCTGCTGCCAGCCGTCGCTGGCAACGCGCTGGTAAAAGTTATCAATATAGGGCTTTGCCGGGGAATAGTGGTTCTGATTGTCTCTTGCGCTACCCAGCCGCTCGCCGTCACGATAGATAACGTAGTCCACGACCTGCTCCGTCTCCGACTCCGGTTTTTCCCAGACCAGCACCAGGCTGTTTTCATCGGCAGAAAGTATCGGAACCATCACATTCTGCGGCGCGGAAGCGGGCGCATCCTGGTGGTTATCATTCGCGCCGCTGTTGTCATTGCAGCCGCTTGCCACCCCGGCCAGAGCGAGGGTGAGTGCCAGCATATAGCGTGAAGGTTTGAAGCTATTGCGCATGGATTTTCCTTAATGTCATATTTTATGGAAAAACAAAACCAAACTTCATTAAAAATGAAATTGTATTTTATATTTTCACTGGAAAATAAACGCGAGTAAGGTCAATCTTTCGCCAGCCGAAAAAAATATTTCGTCAGTAAGAAAAAGTGAGTGGGGAAAGGTAAAAAATCCCCCATTATTGGGGGGCAGAGTATTCGATACGATATCCCCTCAAAGACGGCACGATGCGGGCAAATCCAGCGGGCCCCAGATGCATACCGGCAATCAGCAGGTTTTCTCTTGCGGCCTGAGCAAAGATCTTCTCTCGCGTCATTTGCGCTTGCGAAGGATCGCAATCAAAAGCAATAGCGACTGCGGGCTGTGCGGCCTGAATATGTGGAAAATGGACGATATCGCCCCAAATTAGCAGGCTTTGATGAGCCGAATCGATGCGAAATCCGCTGTGCCCGGGGGTATGGCCGGGTAGCCAGAGCGGACGAATACCCTCGACCACTTCACGATTATCCAGAAAACTGAGGTTGTGCGCCCAGGCGTCAAGCGTGCGGCGGGCGAGGGCGAAGTTACGCTGCCCCCGTTCATTGGCCCGTTTTAGCATGTAGTCATCCTGCCAGTATTCGGCTTCCAGAGGGTGAAGATGCAGCCGGGCGTTGGGATAGACTGGCGCCCCGCTCGCATCCAGCAGGCCGCCGATATGATCCGGGTGCGCGTGGGTCAACAGCACGGTATCAATATCTTTCGTCGCGACGCCTGCGGCCTGCAGGCTTTCCAGCAATACGCCGCCCGCATTATTCAGTCCTCCCGTACCGGCATCCACCAAAATGGTTCGTCCTCTCCCACGGATAAGATAACCATTAATGTCAATATTACCGGGGTCAGTTATGCCCGCAGAGCGCTGGATTTCCCCGGCGTCATGGCTATCTATACCGGACAGCAGCGCCAGGCTGGCGGCCATGCTGCCATCACTAAGGGCGGTAACCAGAAAATCACCAATCTGACGGGAAATAAATGAGGGATTGTGCATACATACCTTTTGCAGGATAAAGAAATCAATAGAGTGACGTTTGATCATGCTACGTTCTGTATTTAGCGGTCGGAAGCGATATTCTTTCACTGCTCAATGATATTTAGTCACTAAAACCGAAAAACCGAGATTGCCAGAATGCGAAAGAAACTCCCCAGTAGCGCTTCTCTTCAGGCCTTTGAGGCTGCGGCCCGGCATGGCAATTTTGCCCGCGCGGCGCTCGAGCTGTCGCTCACCGAAGGGGCTATCAGTCGACAAATTGCCCGGCTGGAGTCTCTGTTGAACTGCCAGCTTTTTGAACGGACGGGAAGCCGGGTGCGGCTGAACCCGAACGGTGCGCGCTATGCGCACCATGTGCGCGAAACTCTGGAGCGGCTTGAACGAGATACCCAGTATCTGATGGGCGCAACGAACGGCAGCCGAAGCCTGGAGATTGCCGCGCCGCCGACATTTGCCAGCCGCTGGCTGATCCCTCGTTTAGGGGACTTTCAGCAAAAAAATCCTGATATCACATTGAATATCGCGGTCAGAACCGATCCGTTTATCATCACCGGCAGCGGTTTCGATGCGGCGGTTCACTTTGAACACCCGGCGTGGGCCGGAATGCGTATGCAATTTCTGTTTGAGGAACGGCTGGTTCCGGTATGCCATCCCGCGTTACTGATGAGAGGGGATATCGCCAGCCTGCTGAATGAACTACCGCGCATTCATCGACGGCAGAACCCCGACGCCTGGCCTCGCTACGCTGAAGAGTGCGCCATCGCGCTGGATAATCCGGCGCAGGGTGTACGTTACGATCTGCATGAAATGGCGATTGCCGCCGCGCTGGCCGGACAGGGCGTTGCGCTGGTGCCGCATGCTTATATCGAAAAAGAGCTGGAAAACGGGTTACTGGTTGCTCCGTGGCCGATAGCCAGCAGTCTGAGGAAGCGCTTCTGTCTGGTGAAGCCGCTGGCAAACGGGATCAATGAAGCGGCGCTACAGGCGTTTGAACAGTGGCTGGTGGCGCAATGAAGGCCCGACAGAAAGCCGGGCCACAATCAAACATCAACGCAGCGGAATTCGTACTACGCTTTCTTCGGTATTGGCTTTTGCTGCCGCACCGTCGTTTTTCACGGTGACAAACAGCGCGCGCGCTTTGCTATCCAGCGCCAGGCTGTTTGGGTGTGGAAGCAGCGGAAGGGTTTGCAGATGAGCCAGCGTTTTACTATCAAAGACGGAAAGCGAGCCCGCGCCTTTTTCCACCCGCACGCCGCCGCGATTGGTCACATAAACCCGTTCTTTCTCTTCATCAAGCAGCAGGGAAATCGGCACTTCCTGGGTCTCGACGCTGGTCAGTAGTTTGCCGTCCTGCGCGTTCAGGGCGAACAGGCGATGCCCGCTGCTGCGGCGGGTATACGCCTCTTTCAGGTGATAGTTACGGTATTTATCGCGATCGATCCCCTGGTCAACGCCGAGAATCCGATCGTTTTTCCGGTCATATACCAGGTTCAGTAGCTGATCGGCCTGGATCTCGCGCTTGCCAGCGATCTCCAGAGTATCGGCATTGACGGTCACCAACTGACCCTGCATGTTCGAGACGAACACACGGCGTCCTTTTTCATCCAGCGCGATACCGACAGCATAGAAACCGAAGCCGGGAAGTGTTTTCTCCAGCTTGCCGCTGCGGGTATCGACGACGAACAGTACGCTATCCACGCCGTAGCCGAGGCCCGGCAGGAACAGGCGTCCGGTTTGTGCATCGAATCGCGCCTCGCGGACTTTATACAGATGGCCTTCGCTGATTTTGAAACGTTTAAGCTCGGCGAGCATAAAATCGAGGCGCTCGCCGCTCATGCCCGCTTTACGCCAGGCGGATTCGATATTGACCTCATCTTGTAATTTTATCGACCCGAGGCTGCGGTTGGCGGCGGTATCGACTATCCCTACGCTGCCGTTGAAGCCTTCAGTCAGATACAGGCGGTTATGCTCGTCATCCAACGCGACCCCAAAGCCTTTGACATCCATCGGGATGGTAGCCTGCTTTGCCAGGGTTTGCGGGTCAAGGCGCAAGACGGTCGATTTTTTCTCATCTTTCCAGTCCGGAGAGCTGACAAAAAGCGCATGTTGTTTTGCGCTCCAGGCCAGCTCAACCACCGCTGGCGCGACGGCGGCGCGATGAATATCCTCCGGCTTGATAAGCGTCTCCTGCGCCTGAGCGAATGTCGCCGTTGCCATCAGCAAGGCGGTAAATAAACGAAAGTGGATCCCAGACATCCTGTTATCTCCAATTTAGGTGTTCGTTAAAAGCGTAATTCCACGGCGGCACCAATCAGGCGTGAGCGCTGCTGAATGGCGGTATAGACATCGTTGCCGCTGACCATCACCTTGCGATCGGAATCAAACAGGTTTTGCGCGAACAACGTCGCCCGACCGTACATAAAGGTGTAAGCCAGCTGGGCGTTTGCTGACCAGTAGGAGCCAATGCGACCGCGTGAGTCGTTGTCGTAGGCGGAGTAGTAGGAGTCGGAGAAAGCGACGTTGCCGCTCAGCTCCCAGCCGCTGGCAACCTGCCAGGCGGCGCCGACGTTGGCGGTATACGCAGGAGCGCGGGCCAGCTCGTGACCTTCAACGCCGCTGCCGGGGAATTCGGCAATTTTGGTTTTCAGTAAACCGATATTGCCGGAAAGCTCCAGATCCCAACGCGGTGTCCAGGTGGCTCCCATCTCTGCACCCCAGGTTTCAACCTTATCGGCATTACGGATTACCGTAGAGTTGGCGGCAAGATAATAGGGGAGCTGCATGTCCTTGTAGTCGTTGTAGAAAAGGTTGCCAGTTAAGACTACGTTGCCATCGTTCAGGGCGTGGCGGGTATAAAGCTCATAGTTCCAGACGTATTCCGAGTCATAGGTGTAGCTGGTGATCGGTGCGCTCAGCGTGATCCCCGCGCCCCCGGCGTTATAGCCGCGCGCGACGCGTGCCCCCCAGGTCTGATTGGCCTCCGGTTTCCAGGCGACGTCCAGTTTCGGTAAAAAGACGTTATAGGTTTCGTCAAAATCAATGCGCACGCTTTGGCTGCCGCCGAGACGTTTGCGGTGTTCGCGCTCAAAGCGGGTGGAGGTAGTAATATCCACTTGCGGCGTGACCGCCCAGGTTAGCTCGCCGTAGGCGGAACTGGTGCGGGTGTCATCGGTAAAGGTGGAACCGCCAAAGATATAGACCGACTCATCCTGCGAGGCGTCGAAATAGCGTAATCCGGCAAATCCCCGTAGGCGGCTGTCGCTATTGCCGAAGTGCACGACGGGTTCGACATGGAGTTCGCTGCCGTCAATTTTGGCTTTTGGCAGGCCGTCGGCGACGTAGCGGTTAATGTGGAATCCGGTGTAAATAAAGCGGTTTTCCAGCCGCAGGCCGTCATCGCCTTCCCAGGCAAGATCCCAGATACCGCTATTGACGTTGCTTTTAAACACCGCCCGTCGCCAGTCGTGGCGGGGGTTGGTTGGGTGCGGCATTGGGTTAAGACTTTCGTTTTGCGGCGCTCCGCTATCAGAGTGATTGAAGGTGAGCTTGGTAGTGAGATTGCGCAGGCCCGCCGGGTTAAACAGCAGCTTGGCACGGGCGTTAGTGGTTTGTACCTCGCTCGGGTCGCCAACCGGATCGTAAGCCGGTAAATCGATATCGCTGCGCCGCCGCTGGCGATCGACGCTGGCGCGCAAGGCCAGCTGTTCTTCAATCAGCGGGGCGTTGACCATCGCCGCAAGCTGAGAAGAATGCTGATTACCCGCACCGCCTTTGAATGCGCTCTCCCAACCAAAATCCGGGTCTTTCGAGGTCATCACGATAGCCCCCGCGATGGCATTGCGTCCCTGAATATAGCTTTGTGGCCCACGGAAAATCTCCACACGCTCCATATCCCACAGCGATTGCGGGCCGTAAGCCTGCTCGTTATAGGTCAGGGAACGGCCATCGAGAGAAAGCCCCAGGCGCGGGCGGGTACCGCTAAGAAACGCTCCGGCCCCGGTGCTGGGCCCGGAACCATCCACCCCGCGCACGGTGGGCAGATCGTTACCGATGCCGATATCGACGGTGTTAGCGGTCATGCGCATCAGGTCAGAAACCGTTTCGGCTCCCGGCATGCTGTCGATGCGTCGACTATCGAACACTTCAACGCTTGAGCCGGTATCGAGCAACGAGCGGGCGGTTTTCTCGCCAGTGACGATCATTAACTCCTGATCCTGATAGCTGCTATCTGCGCGTTTCTTCTCCTGCTCTTCGGCTTCTGCTGCAATTGCGCTGAGCGGAAGCAGGCAGCACAGGCCGACGAGAAGGGCGGGGATCCCTGAAAAGTATTCTGACTCAGCCAGTTCCGGCTGGTCGGTTAAAGCGTATTGTTGAGCGGCGGTATGCGTGCCCATGTGTCATCTCTCCTTTATCCATAAGGTAAATTGATGACAGTGCTCACGGCTAACGGACGGTGTACCGTTATTAGCGTGTTCTGGCTCTTTTTAAAGCGTTTTAATTAAAATCTAATGCCAGATGTAATTATTTGTTTCTGATGATAACGATTTTCATTATCATATACCAGTCGCTATATTTTGTAGCTGGTCGGAAGAAAACAGCAGGCTGCAGAGGCTGAGAAGTGAAGTGCAGCAGCCATCGGGATACGGCTGCTGCTCAGATTCAGGCGTGGGATAACAGCGGGAACATCAGTTTATTCTCTTTGAAGATATTTTCTTTTTGTCCGTAGATAAACAAAATATCTTCTCCCTCAATTGTTTCGTATTCGCCAACCCGGTTCTCTTTCGGCGTAAAGCCGAGAATCGCCTGGTAGGTATTTTTGTCGGCAAGCTGATTAATAATGGTCGAAAGAGAGCGTCCGCCATCGCAGAAAATATCAAAGCAGATCAGCGCCGGGCCGTTTTGCATCGCAATGGCGATGGCCTGATTTTTCTCTGAGTAATAGACAAAGTGCTTCATAAAGGCGGAGCAGTAGAACATCAATAAACCGAAGTTATCCTCTATCCGCAGTTGTGAAAACGGATTCGATTTTTGATAGTACTGCTGCAATAGCGCCACGTCTTCCGGTTGGTCCATATCCAGCTTGCGAAAATCGCCTGCAGCGGGCATCACCGGCATAATATATTGGTGTTCGTCGGTGCGCTCGAAGCCAAATTTTGGATAAAAATCCACGGTTGTCGGGTTGGCGAACAGGAAAAATGCCTCAGCTTTATCCTGCCAGTCGCGCAGAATCTGATTAACCAACTGCCCGGCCAACCCCTTATTGCGGTGATCGACATCGGTCATCACGGTACCGATTTGAATATAGCGCCGGGGTTCACCTTGCCAGACCAGGTCAATAATGTTGGCGGAGGCGTTGGCAATCACTTTATTGTTGCTCACCAAAGCATAAGGAATATAGGCGTCGCTCCAGTATCCCTTGCGATACCACTCTTTAAAGGAGAGATCGAACGTTTTTATCGCCAGGTCAATAAAGCTATTTCTTAAGACGTCATTGTGCACAATCTGCGTAACTAATTTGTAGGTCATCATCGGCATTCCTTTTACGCTACGGGTGAGGCGCTAATGTTCCGGCCCTCTGTTCGGCGGCCCGATCTCTGTCAGGCGTCCTAAAAGTAGCATATTCCGGGGAATGGGCGATGGTTGTCATGCCTAACCCTTGCCCCGGTCACAAATTTGCCGATGAATCGCCAACCGCCAGTTAACGATGGGAAAAGGATTGCAGCGGGTGCTCAAGCTGGTGGTTATGAGTTGATTCAATTTGCGCGATAATTACCTGATACCCGGCGATCCACTGGGCGCTTTTCTGTTTGGCCTGCAAATGGTGAGCGTCGTTAATGCTCGCGTCCATTCCTTCTCTCTCTGACCAGTAATAGTTATTGATCAGGCGTTTACCATCGGCGCTGCGAAAACTCTCCATTCCCAGATAGCCTGTTGATTGCAGCGTCGCCTGCTCAATTTGCTTATCCAGCGCATAGAACTCATCATCGTATTCGCGTTTTTCAAAAATAAACGTTGCCTGCCATAGAGCCATATCTTAATCCTTAGAGCCTGTCCCATTAGGGCTATTTTACTTGCCATTTTGAACCTGGGCAGTGCTCAAAATCCTCACGTACTCCGTGTACGCTCCGGTTTTTCCGCGCTGTCCGTGTTCAAACTGCCTGCGACAATAACGCCTACTGGGATAGGCTATTAAAAATGCGTGGGCCGGGGCATCCCCCGGCGAGAGTGAATTAAGCTGCGTTGTTCATTTCAAATTTCGGCGAAATAAAACCGTACAGGGTCCAGCCAATAAAGGTGACGATCGCGCCGTACATCATCGCTTCATCACCGGAAGAGTACAGGGCGTAAAAACTGTATAGTGCGCCGATAAAGGCAATAATATTCGCAATGCGCGCTTTGCCAGGCTCGACTTTCGCGACTTTCTGAATAATCACCAGCGCGGCCATGGAAAGAATATACGGGATAATATTGGTCACCACGGCCAGGTCTACCAGCACGTTAAACTGCTTATTTAACGACGGGCTAATGGTCATCAGTGACAGCACGGTCTGAATTACCACGATAACCAGCATGCCTTTCACCGGCGCTTCGGTTCGGGTCACTTTGGAGAACACTTTCGGGAAATAACCCGCATCAGAAGAGGACTTAAATACCTGGGCAATGGTGAACTGCCAGCCAAGCAGGGAGCCGCAGCAGGACATCACCATCAATGCCATGATGACTTTACCCACGGTCGGATTGAACATATGAGCAAACGCCAGGCCAAACGGCGCGCTGGAGTTCGCCAGGTCCAGGTTCGGCACGATACCGGCAATCACGTTCGTGGAAACAATATAGATAACGGCTGCGCCGAGGGTGCCGCCGAGAACCGCGATAGGAACGTTACGCTCAGGGTTTTCCACGACATCGGTATTTGCACAGGCGGATTCCAGGCCAAGGAACGCCCACAGCGTCATGGCGATAGAAGAACCAACCGCGCCAAAGGTCGGGATATGATGCGGGTTCCAGGAAGCAACATACATTTCCGGACTAAACCAGTACCAGCCGATAACGGACAGGCCGACAACCGGGATAATCACGCCCCATACGGTGACGCCGCTGATCTGACCGGTGATTTTCGCGCCGCCAAAGTTAGCCACGGTGCAAATCCACAGCACGGCGATCGTCGCCAGGCAAATCGCAAAGGGTGAGAGGCTCACTCCCATCAGTTCGGTACCGTAGCCGACGGCGGAAATCGCAATCGCGACGTTGGCGATCAGCAGCGAGACGCCGTAGGTGTAGTTGGCCATAAAGTTACCGGATTTACCGAAGGAGTATTCCGCGTATCCGCCCATGCCTCCCGCTTTACGGCTGAACATGCCGCATTTGGCGAAGGCATAAGCCAGCGCCATTGAACCGACGGCCGTCACCAACCATGACACGATAGAAATCGTGCCGACTTCCGCCAGTTTCGTTGGCAGCATAATAATCCCTGACCCCATCATATTGACGGCGGTCAGAATAGTGAGCTGAACCACGCCCATTTTATTTTTTGACGTACTCATAATCCTATAACCTCATTATCGGTACAGTGATATACCCGTCATACTTCAAGTTGCTTATGTGTTGGCTACGCTCATTCCCCCCCAGTCACATAGTTATCTATGCTCCTGGGGACTCACTCCCTTGCCGCCTTTAAGCAACTCGAATTATTTAGGGTATATATTCTAAATATGTTGTACGGGCAGCTATTGCCGACGGACTGAAATATCACGACGGCAATAGATTAATTATTGATGTTTATTGGATATTAACGCTTGATAACATGCCCATAAGCGCGTTTGCGGCCGTCGGCATCTTCCTGAATATAAACGCCCTGTAATTCAGGGGCGAAGCCAGGCAGCAGATTAATACCCTCTTCCAGCGTGAGGAAATAACGTTGAACAGCGCCGCCCCAAATTTCGCCAGGCACTACGCACAATACGCCCGGCGGGTAAGGAAGTGCGCCTTCAGCCGCAATTTGGCCTTCAATATCTTTTAGCGCGACCAGCTCAACGTTGCCGCGAACAAATTCCATATTGGCCTGCTGCGGGTTCATCGCCACGCGTGGGAAATAATCTTTACGGAACATCTCTTTTTGCAGCTGTTTCACATCGTAGCTGACGTAGAGGTCATGCATTTCCTGGCATAACTGGCGTAAAGTATAGCCGCGATAGCGCTCTTCATAGTTCGCATACAGCGCGGGTAAAACCTCAGACAGCGGTGCATCTTCTTCCAGCAAACGCTCAAAGCGGGCAATCTGCGCCACCAGATGACGCATTTTAGCCATGTCTTCTGCTGGAGTAAGCAGGAACAGAATCGAGTTCAGGTCGCATTTTTCCGGAACAATGCCGTTTTCACGCAGGAAGTTCGCCAGAATGGTTGCCGGAACGCCGAAGGATTCATATTCCCCGGTTTCTGCATTGATTCCCGGAGTCGTCAGCATCAGCTTGCAAGGATCGACGAAATATTGATCTTCGGCGTAACCGTCAAAGGCATGCCAGCGCTGGCCCGGGATAAAGTTAAAGAAGCGGACGTCATTGGCCATGACTTCAGTATCATAATCCTGCCATTTTTTACCCTCAACCATCGGCGGCACAAACGGACGGATGTACTGGCACAGTTCCAGAATCAGCTTGCGGGCTTCGATACCAAACTTCACGCAGTCCAGCCACAGGCGCTTACCGCTCTCGCCGGAGTGCATTTTGGCGTTGACGTCCAGCGCGGCGAACAGCGGATAGAACGGGCTGGTGGAGGCGTGCATCATAAAGGCGTTATTCATACGTTTATGGCTAACGTAGCGAGGCTGGCCTTTGATATGACTGTCTTTTTTGTGAATCTGCGACGTCTGAGAGAAACCGGCCTGCTGTTTGTGCACCGACTGAGTGACCAGGATGCCCGGATCGTTTTCGTTCAGCTCCAGCAGCAGCGGGGAGCACTCTTTCATCATCGGAATAAACTGTTCGTAACCCACCCACGCCGAGTCAAACAGGATGTAGTCGCACAGATGACCGATTTTATCGACCACCTGGCGAGCGTTGTAAATCGTGCCGTCATAAGTGCCCAGCTGAATAATCGCCAGGCGGAACGGACGCTGATTGTTTTTACGCTCAGGAGCCACTTCTTCCACTAATTTACGCAGATATTTTTCTTCGAAACAGTGGGAATCGATACCGCCGATAAAGCCAAACGGGTTACGGGCCGTTTCCAGATAAACCGGCGTCGCGCCTGCCTGCAGCAGCGCACCGTGGTGGTTTGACTTGTGGTTATTACGATCAAACAGTACCAGATCGCCCTGCGCCAGCAGCGCATTCAGGACCACTTTGTTTGAGGAAGAAGTCCCGTTAAGGACGAAGTAGGTTTTGTCGGCGTTAAAGACTTTTGCCGCGTGCTGCTGAGCTGCGCAGGCTGCGCCTTCGTGAATCAGCAGATCGCCCAGAGCGACGTCGGCGTTACATAAATCGGAGCGGAAAAGCGTTTCGCCAAACCAGTCGAAAAACTGGCGACCGGCAGGGTGGCGGCGATAGAACTGCCCGCCCTGATGCCCTGGGCAGTCAAATGCGGCGTAGCCTTTACCGACATAATCGACCATGCGGCTAAAAAACGGCGGCAGCATTTCGCTTTCATAACGATCGGCGGCGGCATCCAGCTGTTTACCGTAATATTCTGCATTGTCGTCACAAAGTTCAAAAACGCCGGTCACGCGGGGCAGGATATCTGCCGGTAACGTATCTTCACAGCACACGGCGACGAACACCGGCAGGCCGAAACCCGTGCCTTCGATGGTTTTCAGAATGCCGTTGGTAGCATCGGCAACCGAGAGAACCACGGCGGAGACGTCGGTAAAATCCGTACTGCGAACATCGCAGGTTTCTCTGCGGCTGGCAAAGCAGGATGTCATAGCGGGGCTAACGGCGATTTTGTTATTAAACGGGTTCATAAACAATCTCAATCAGTATTTTAGATAAAAAGGTGCCTCCGGCTTATTGGTCGCCGGAAAAGGGAATAACGGGATCATTTTTTATTGGGCTACTTTATTTTTTCGATACAAAAATAAGCACAGCAGAATGGCTCAGGATATTGAAAGATCCTGGCTACGCTGAAAAAACATCACGCAAAGGGGGCAGCGAGGTGCATTTTCTATTCTGATAACTGTTTGTATAGTAAGAATAAAGAAAGCAGCGTGCGACGGAGCAGATGTCCAGTTCACACTATAAAAGAAGGGTTATTTAGAATTGAAGATATGAAAATCAAAGCAGCTACGTTGGCATACCATCATGATATGCGTGATGCGTCTAATATGTGGCCATGCTCGGCTATTGTTTTCCATATTTATCGGCTCAAAGAAGATTTGCGTGCATTCTGATTCTAATAGTTCCAGGGTTTATTGATTTTAATCAATAAAAAAACGGCGCACGAATAATCAAAATAGATGTTATGCAGGGTTTATTGCATGAATCAAAGTGAAGTCGTTCTGAAATAAATATAAATATTTGCACATACAAAAACCTTATTAAGTGTGCGGTACAGGGGCGATGTTATTATCCCGCCTAAGCATTAGGGATAAAACCCCGTCATCGGATGAAACACTTTTAACGGCGGTCTGGGCAGAAGAAAAGAAAAATCACCCATGTTTATGCAGCACCGTGCATAAAAATACGCAAAAAAAAACGGCTTCGGTTTTGTTTATGTGATCTACTTCAACTATTTTTTCGCTAATGGCTGGTTGGCATCTTGTTATTGATTATGTACAGACGATATCTGCGTGACAGGCAAAAGGATGACCAGGTCTGCTACATTTACTCTATGTCGACAGTTTGCTTTAAGTTTATTGCCACTGCGGCTCGGCTTAAACGTTCCGGCATAAATAGATAAGACAAATGTGTTATCATCGCGCCTTTCCCTTTTCGTCCTGGGGCTTTTTTTTATGCAACAACCTGTTGTTCGCGTTGGAGAATGGCTGGTTACTCCTTCTGTTAACCAAATTAGCCGCAAAGGGCGTCAGCTTACTCTCGAACCGCGCTTAATCGATCTTCTGGTTTTCTTTGCCCGTCACCCTGGTGAAGTGCTCAGCAGGGATGAGCTTATCGACAACGTCTGGACCCGTAACGTTGTTACCAGTCACGTTGTGACGCAAAGCATTTCCGAGTTACGTAAATCGCTAAAAGATGGCGACGATAGCAGCCTTGAATACATTGCTACCGTACCCAAACGTGGTTATAAGCTGACGGTGCCGGTTATCTGGTGTGCGGAAGAGGGGGAGGAGCTGACGCCGGAGCTCCCTGCTGAAACCGCGATGGCGATATCGGAAACGCCGACGCACTCTCCACAACCGGATGCGGTTACGCCGGAGATTGCGCCGCCCGCAAAACCTGAAAAACGTAAGCGGATTAGCACCTTTATCGTCTGGGGGCTCTTCCTGCTGGCCCTCGGCAGCTGCGTGGCGTTGGTGGCGCTATCGACCCTTGAGTCGCGTCCCCCGGTGACTAAAACGCGGTTGCTGCTTAACCCGCGTGATGTTGATATTCATCTGATCAATGGCAATACCTGCAACAACTGGGCATCACAACACTCCTACGCCATTGGCTTAGGGAGCTTGATCACCACCTCGCTAAACACCTTCTCCACCTTTATGGTGCACGATAAAACCAACTACAACATTAATGAGCCGAGCAGTTCCGGAAAAACGCTGACCATTGAGTTTGTCAACCAGCGCCACTATCGCGCTCAGCAGTGCTTTATGTCTGTCAAAGTGGTGGATAACGCCGACGGCTCAACGATGATGGATAAGCGCTACTTCGTCACTAACGACAACCAGCTGTCGATTCAAAACGACCTGCTGAGCAGCCTGTCGGAGGCGCTGAAACAACCGTGGCCAGCGCGAATGCAGGAGATGCTCAAGCAATATCAACCCTCGCAAAGTATGGCGCTCACGCATTTCTATCAGGCCCATCAGCTATTAATGTACGGCGATGTTGATTCCCTCGGTAAGGCCAGCATTCTGCTGGAGGACGTTAATAAACAGTCTCCGGACTTTACTTATGCTTATGCGGAAAAAGCACTAGTAGATGTATTACGCCATTCGCAGCAGCCGCTGGATGAAAAACAACTGGCCGATCTTTATAGCGAAATAACCCGAGTGGGTAATATGCCCGGGATTAAAGATATGGCAGTATTCTATCAAATTAAAACCGTCGATATGCTGGGCAAAGGCAAGGTGGATGAAGCCTACAATGCCATTAATACCGGCATTGACCTGGAAATGTCGTGGATGAACTATGTGCTGCTCGGTAAGGTCTACGAAATGAAAGGCCAGAACCGGGAAGCGGCTGATGCTTATCTCACTGCGTTCAATTTGCGTCCAGGTGAGAATACGTTTTACTGGATTGAAAATGCGGTATTTCAGACCTCAGTGACCCGCGTTGTTCCCTATCTCGATAACTTCCTCTCTTCAGAATAAGTAAACCCTCACCATACTCGTGGTTTTAAGTATGGTGAGGTTAATCTTATGTTTCTCATGAGCATCTCTGTTGTTATATATCTATAGCAATTTCCAGCCTGTTTGCAACACAATTTCAACACGCGCATGTGTACCTAACTTACTGTAAGTATTCAATGTTTATATTTTTTTGATATCAACTTGTCATCCTGATATGTTGCGCGAAAAAGGTCAAAATGTCATTTGTCTGATGTTTGTCGTTATTTCACTTTATCTTTAGGACTTATCTCGTACTAATCCGTAATCTTGTTGGCAGTTGGTCGGGTCAATAAAAGGTTCATCATCATGATCTGTACCTCCCAAATAAACTTAGGAGAAAAGCAAACATGAGTTCTGCCAAGAAGATCGGGCTATTTGCCTGTACTGGCGTCGTCGCCGGTAATATGATGGGGAGCGGTATTGCACTATTACCTGCGAACCTGGCGAGTATCGGTTCTATCGCCATCTGGGGTTGGGTGATATCTATTATTGGCGCAATGTCTCTGGCTTATGTATATGCCCGACTGGCGACCAAAAACCCGCAGCAGGGTGGTCCAATTGCCTATGCGGGTGAAATATCTCCGGCATTCGGTTTTCAAACCGGCGTCCTTTATTATCACGCAAACTGGATTGGTAATCTGGCAATCGGTATTACCGCCGTATCTTATCTCTCTACATTCTTCCCGGTACTGAATAACCCAATTCCCGCCGGTATCGCCTGTATTGCCATCGTGTGGATATTTACTTTTGTGAATATGCTCGGCGGGACCTGGGTGAGCCGCCTGACGACAATTGGTTTGGTACTGGTACTTATTCCGGTAGTTATGACGGCGGTTATTGGTTGGCACTGGTTTGACGTTGCCACCTATCAGGCGAACTGGAATACCTCTACTACGACAGATAGCCACGCGGTTATCAAAAGTATCCTGCTCTGCCTGTGGGCCTTCGTGGGTGTTGAATCCGCTGCCGTGAGCACCGGGATGGTGAAAAACCCGAAACGTACCGTTCCGCTGGCCACCATGCTGGGAACCGCGCTGGCAGGTATCGTTTATATCGCCGCCACTCAGGTTATCGCCGGTATGTACCCTGCCTCTGAAATGGCCGCTTCCGGTGCGCCGTTTGCCGTGAGTGCTTCGACTATCCTCGGTGGCTGGGCTGCTCCGCTGGTTTCCGCTTTCACCGCCTTTGCGTGTCTGACTTCTCTCGGTTCCTGGATGATGCTGGTCGGCCAGGCCGGTGTACGTGCGGCTAACGATGGCAACTTCCCGAAAATCTACGGTGAACTGGATAAAAACGGTAACCCGAAAAAAGGCCTGCTGCTGGCCGCAGTGAAAATGACCGTTCTGATGGTGCTCATCACCCTGATGAACTCCAGCGGTGGTAAAGCGTCCGACCTGTTCGGTGAGCTGACCGGTATCGCGGTTCTGCTGACCATGCTGCCTTACTTCTACTCCTGCGTTGACCTGATTCGCTTCGAAGGCATCAACATTCGTAACCTCGTCAGCCTGATTTGTTCAGTCCTTGGCTGCGGGTTCTGCTTCATCGCCCTGATGGGTGCAAGCTCCTTCGAACTGGCCGGTACCTTTATCGTCAGCCTGATTATCCTGATGTTCTACGGTCGCAAAATGCACCAGCGCCAGAGCAACAACGATTCCGCTGATAACAACACCGCCAACGCACATTAATCAGTAACCCTATTCCTGAGGCTCCTTCCATCACCTGTCACGACGTGGCGGGAGGGGCTTTCTTTATCTGGAGATTTGACTATGAACGTTATCGCAATCATGAATCACATGGGTGTTTACTTCAAAGAAGAGCCCATCCGTGAACTGCATCGCGCCCTCGAACGTCTGGACTTCCGTATTGTCTACCCGAACGACCGTGACGACTTATTAAAACTTATCGAAAACAATGCGCGTCTGTGCGGCGTTATCTTCGACTGGGATAAATACAATCTCGAACTGTGCGAAGAAATCAGCAAACTGAACGAATACATGCCGTTGTACGCCTTCGCTAACACTTACTCCACTCTGGACGTAAGCCTCAACGATCTGCGTATGCAGGTTCGCTTCTTCGAGTATGCGCTGGGCGCGGCGAATGATATCGCCGACAAAATCAAACAGAACACTGACGAATATATCGACACCATTCTGCCGCCGCTGACCAAAGCGCTGTTCAAATATGTGCGTGAAGGCAAATACACCTTCTGTACCCCAGGCCACATGGGCGGTACCGCGTTCCAGAAAAGCCCGGTCGGCAGCATCTTCTATGATTTCTTTGGCTCCAACACCATGAAATCCGATGTCTCGATTTCGGTTTCTGAACTGGGTTCTCTGCTTGATCACAGCGGAC
Organism: Klebsiella sp. MISC125; assembly: GCF_051131775.1. NCBI lineage: Bacteria > Pseudomonadati > Pseudomonadota > Gammaproteobacteria > Enterobacterales > Enterobacteriaceae > Klebsiella > Klebsiella sp. MISC125. The sequence goes on along the minus strand of NZ_CP180448.1, from coordinate 4,581,390 downwards.
CGCACAAAGAAGCGGAAGAGTACATCGCTCGCGTCTTCAATGCTGAACGTAGCTATATGGTGACCAACGGGACCTCAACCGCGAACAAAATCGTCGGGATGTACTCCGCGCCGGCAGGTAGCACCGTACTGATTGACCGTAACTGCCACAAATCGCTGACCCATCTGATGATGATGAGCGACATTACGCCAATCTACTTCCGTCCGACGCGTAACGCTTACGGCATCCTCGGCGGTATCCCGCAGAGCGAATTCCAGCATGCGACTATCGCCAAACGCGTGAAAGAGACCCCGAACGCCACCTGGCCGGTGCACGCGGTAATCACCAACTCCACCTATGATGGCTTGCTGTACAACACCGACTTCATCAAGAAAACCCTGGATGTGAAATCCATCCACTTTGACTCAGCATGGGTGCCTTACACCAACTTCTCACCGATTTACGCCGGTAAATGCGGGATGAGCGGCGGTCGCGTTGAAGGAAAAGTGATTTACGAAACCCAGTCCACGCACAAACTGCTGGCGGCGTTCTCCCAGGCTTCGATGATCCACATTAAAGGCGACGTTAACGAAGAAACCTTTAACGAAGCCTACATGATGCATACCACCACCTCTCCACACTACGGCGTGGTGGCTTCTACCGAAACTGCAGCGGCGATGATGAAAGGCAACGCCGGTAAGCGCCTGATCGACGGTTCTATCGAGCGTTCTATCAAGTTCCGTAAAGAGATTAAACGTCTGAAAGGCGAGTCTGAAGGGTGGTTCTTCGACGTCTGGCAGCCGGAACATATCGATGGTGCTGAATGCTGGCCGCTGCGCTCCGACAGCGCATGGCACGGTTTCAAAAACATCGACAACGAACACATGTACCTCGACCCGATCAAAGTCACGCTGCTGACCCCGGGGATGAAGAAAGACGGCACCATGGATGAGTTCGGTATTCCGGCTAGCATCGTGGCGAAATACCTCGACGAACACGGTATCGTGGTCGAAAAAACCGGTCCGTACAACCTGCTGTTCCTGTTCAGCATCGGTATCGACAAAACCAAAGCGCTCAGCCTGCTGCGCGCGCTGACCGACTTCAAACGCGCGTTCGACCTGAACCTGCGGGTGAAAAACATGCTGCCGTCGCTGTACCGTGAAGATCCTGAGTTCTATGAAAACATGCGTGTTCAGGAACTGGCGCAGAACATTCACAAACTGGTTGAGCATCACAACCTGCCGGACCTGATGTTCCGCGCATTCGAAGTGCTGCCAGCGATGATGATCACGCCATACGCTGCGTTCCAAAAAGAGCTGCACGGTCAGACTGAAGAGGTTTATCTCGAAGAGATGGTCGGTCGCGTTAACGCCAATATGATCCTGCCGTATCCTCCGGGAGTTCCGCTGGTGATGCCGGGTGAGATGATCACCGAAGAGAGCCGTCCGGTGCTGGAGTTCCTGCAGATGCTGTGCGAAATCGGCGCTCACTATCCGGGCTTCGAAACCGATATCCACGGTGCCTATCGCCAGGCTGATGGTCGTTACACCGTTAAAGTGCTGAAAGACGAAAACAATAAATAATCGATGCACAACAGGGAAGTGGCTTGCCACTTCCCTTTTTTCACGCTGCAAGGAGAACCCATGAAAACACCCTCACAGCCGCGCGCGATTTACTACATCGTAGCGATCCAAATCTGGGAATATTTCAGCTTTTACGGCATGCGTGCCTTACTCATCCTCTATCTCACCCATCAACTTGGTTTTGATGACAGCCACGCCATCAGCCTGTTCAGCGCTTACGCCTCCCTGGTTTACGTTACCCCCATTCTCGGCGGCTGGCTTGCCGACCGCCTGCTCGGCAACCGCACGGCGGTGATTGCCGGCGCGCTGCTGATGACCCTCGGCCATGTGGTGCTGGGCATCGAATCCGATTCTATCTGGAGCCTGTATCTCGCGCTGGCGATCATTATCTGCGGCTACGGTCTGTTCAAATCCAATATTAGCTGCCTGCTGGGCGAACTTTACGCTGTTGATGACCATCGCCGCGACGGCGGTTTCTCGCTGCTGTACGCCGCCGGTAACGTCGGCTCCATCGCTGCGCCCATCGCCTGCGGGCTGGCGGCGCAGTGGTACGGTTGGCATGTCGGCTTTGCGCTGGCGGGGATCGGTATGTTTGCCGGTCTGATGATTTTCTTAAGCGGTAGCCGCTACTTCCGCAATACGCGCGGCGTTGATAAACAGGCGCTGCGGACGGTGAAGTTTGTGCTGCCGACCTGGGGCTGGCTGGTGGTGATGCTCTGCGTCGCGCCGGTGTTTTTCACTCTGCTGCTGGAGAATAACTGGTCCGGCTATCTGCTGGCGATTGTCTGCGTTTTCGCCGCCCAGATGGTGGCGCGCATTATGATCAAATCCCCCGAACACCGCCGCGCGCTGTGGCAAATCGTTCTGTTGATGTTGACCGGCACGCTGTTCTGGGTGTTGGCGCAGCAGGGCGGTAGCTCGATAAGCCTGTTTATCGACCACTTTGTTAATCGTCGCTTGCTGAATATCGAAGTGCCGACCGCGCTGTTCCAGTCGGTCAACGCCGTCGCGGTGATGGCGGCGGGCGTCGTGCTGGCGTGGCTGATGCGTCCCGAAGGCAGCACCCGTTCTGCACTGCGCGTATGGCTGAAGTTCGCCTTCGGTCTGGTGCTGATGGGCTGCGGTTTTATGCTGCTGGCGCTTAATGCGCGCCATGGTGCGGCGCAAGGGCAGGCATCGATGGGCATGATGGTGGCTGGCCTGGCGCTGATGGGCTTTGCCGAGCTGTTTATTGACCCGGTGGCGATGGCGCAAATCACCCGTCTCAATATGCCCGGCGTGACCGGCGTGCTGACCGGGATTTATATGCTGGCGACCGGCGCGGTGGCCAACTGGCTGGCGGGCGTGGTGGCGCAGCAGACCACAGAGTCGCAAATCAGCGATACGGCGATTGTCGCGTATCAGCATTTCTTTGCGCAAATGGGCGAGTGGACGCTGGGCTGCGTGGCGGTGATTGTCATTATCGCCTTCGTCGCCGCCTTTAGCGTGGGCAGGCGTCGCGCGGCTGCCGGTGAAGTTCCCGGAGGCGGCGCGTAGCGCCTGTCCGGGCTACAAGAATGGCCCGAGGGTTTTGTAGCCCGGACAGGTGCGCAGCACCGCCTCCGGGGGCATACCCAATAGCGGAGCGAAAGCCGCTCCTTGCACCGTTCAATAATCAGGAGGAGGATATTCTGGCGAGCGCGGAAGCCGAAGACAAAAAATCGTTAGTGAAACGATGGCTGAGTGAATTCAGCCGGAAGTGAAACCAGGTTCGTTAAGATTGTTCTCCGGTGCTGCCACCCGAGACAGGCCGCGCTGGATAGTGACCTGGTTCAATTTATCGAAGCAAGTTTGCAAGCAGGGTTATGAGGAACCAACATGTCTGAACAACAAGCACAAGGTGCCGATGAGGCAATTGACCTTAATAATGAACTGAAAACCCGTCGTGAAAAACTGGCCGCGCTGCGCGAGCAGGGCGTGGCGTTCCCGAATGATTTTCGCCGCGACCATACCTCTGACCAGCTCCACGCTGAATTCGATGGTAAGGATAACGACGCACTCACCTCTCTGAACGTCGAAGTCGCCGTTGCTGGCCGCATGATGACCCGCCGTATCATGGGTAAAGCCTCCTTCGTCACCTTACAGGATGTCGGCGGGCGCATTCAGCTGTACGTTGCCCGCGACGACCTGCCGGAAGGCGTTTATAACGAGCAGTTTAAGAAATGGGACCTCGGCGACATCATCGCGGCCCGCGGTAAGCTGTTCAAAACCCAGACCGGCGAACTCTCTATCCACTGCACCGAGCTGCGCCTGCTGACCAAAGCGCTGCGCCCGCTGCCGGACAAATTCCACGGCTTACAGGATCAGGAAGCGCGCTATCGTCAGCGTTATCTCGATCTGATCTCCAACGAAGAGTCGCGCCACACTTTTAAGGTGCGTTCGCAGATCCTCGCGACTATGCGTCAATTTATGGTCGCGCGCGGCTTTATGGAAGTGGAAACCCCGATGATGCAGGTGATCCCCGGCGGTGCTTCGGCACGTCCGTTTATCACCCATCATAATGCCCTCGATCTGGACATGTACCTGCGCATCGCGCCGGAGCTATACCTGAAACGGCTGGTGGTCGGCGGCTTCGAACGGGTTTTCGAGATCAACCGTAACTTCCGTAACGAAGGCATTTCCGTGCGCCACAATCCAGAGTTCACCATGATGGAACTCTATATGGCGTATGCAGATTACAAAGATCTGATCGAACTGACCGAATCGCTGTTCCGTACTCTGGCGCAAACCGTACTGGGTAAAACTGAAGTGCCGTACGGCGACCAGGTGTTCGACTTCGGCAAGCCGTTTGAAAAACTGACCATGCGCGAAGCGATTAAGAAACACCGTCCTGAAACCGAGATGGCGGATTTGGATAACTTCGACGCGGCGAAAGCGCTGGCGGAATCCATCGGTGTTCACGTGGAGAAAAGCTGGGGGCTGGGGCGTATTGTCACCGAGATCTTCGACGAAGTGGCGGAAGCGCACCTGATCCAGCCGACCTTTATCACCGAGTATCCGGCAGAAGTTTCGCCGCTGGCGCGCCGCAACGATGTGAACCCGGAAATCACCGACCGCTTTGAGTTCTTTATCGGCGGGCGTGAAATCGGCAACGGCTTTAGCGAGCTGAACGATGCCGAAGACCAGGCGCAGCGTTTCCTCGATCAGGTTAACGCCAAAGCGGCGGGGGATGACGAAGCGATGTTCTACGACGAAGACTACGTCACCGCGCTGGAATATGGCCTGCCGCCGACGGCGGGTCTGGGGATTGGTATCGACCGTATGGTGATGCTGTTTACCAACAGCCACACCATCCGCGATGTGATCCTGTTCCCGGCCATGCGTCCGCAGAAATAACCGCGGTTCGTTCATTTGCCGGGCGGCGGCTGACGCCTTGCCCGGCCTGGCAAACCTGAAGCCATCCGTAGGCCCGGTAAGGCGTTAGCCGCCACCGGGCGATTCTACTTTTTACCCCACGTTACCCCACACCATCTTGCCTTTATGGAAGGTCGCGGTACGCGGCGAAATTCGCGCCACCGCCTCGGCGGAACAGGAAGCGTCAACCAGCACGAAGCTGGCTTCATCTTGCGCCTTAGGCCAGACGCGCTCGCCCTCATCGTTGAGCGGCAGCACGTCGCCGGTGGCGATGGCCAGCGAACGCGACAGCGTCTGCTCATTGGGGCGAATATAGAGCTGGGCGTAAAGGTTAGCTTTTTCCAGCATGTCGCCGAGGCCATAGGGCGACCAGTGATCGATAACGCTATCGGTACCGGTCATCACAAAGACGCCTTTATCACGCAGCTGCTTAAGCGGCATATGCAGCGTGCCGATGGGCACGGTGGAGGCAATGGTGATTTGCTGCGCCGCCATACGCGTGGCGATTTCATCTACCTGCTGCTCGTTCATCATCGCCAGCGCGAAGGCGTGGCTGATGGTTAGCTTGCCCTTTAGTTCCGGCGTTTTCTCGACGGTTTCCACCATATAATTCACCGCCGCTATGCCCGCCGGGCTGGTCTCGTGCAGGTGAATATCGACGCCTTTATCGTAATCGAGCGCAATCTGGAACATGGTATCGAGCGATTTCTCCATCGCGCCGTCGACGCTGGTCGGATCCAGCCCACCAACATAGTGCGCACCGGCCTGCATGGCTTCACGCACCAGCGGTTCTGATTTTGACAGCAGCAGCCCGTGCTGTGGAAAGGCGACGATCTCGCACGCAAAACCCGCATGACGTCGCGCCAGCACCGCCTGAAGATTTTCGAGATTTTTCAGCCCGGATACCGGCTCAATATTACAGTGGCTGCGGGCGATGGTGGAGCCTTTAGACTGGATCAGGTCGATCAGCTTTTCGGCATGGGCTTGCGTGTAAGGCTGTAGCTCGGGCAGCAGCTTCTGCTCCAGCTTGATCATATCCTGAATCGTGGTGCCCGCCGGACGGTTCAACGAACGCCATGGGCCACCGTAAAATGTTTTGTCCAGATGAATGTGCATATCGCGCATCGCCGGCAGCATCAGCTTACCGCCCGCATCATAGTGGGGAAGGGCGGCATCAGGGTGGCTTTTATTGCTTAGCAGCGCCGCTATTTTGCCGTCGCGAATCTCCAGCGTTTGCCGTTCGGTACGGGTGTGCACCGCAACCCCGTTCTCATACTCAAAGCCGCTTTCCAGCAGGACGTTGTCGAGATAGTAGTGGTTGTTGGCGATGCGATTGATGCTTTTATTTTCGCAGGTGCTCGCCGGAGTCTGGCTGTTCGCGGCATAGGCGGCCGGAACCGCCCCACCGAACAGGGCGGCAGCGGTGACCATCTTACCGCTCTGGCTGAGAAACTCCCGGCGGCTATTATCTCTATTCATCTCTCTTCCTTTTTATTTTAGTCATGCACGATATGGGTTCCGGTTTCCCCACGCAGCGCGGCGGCCAGGCGTTCCGGCGTGGTAATGATGACCCGTTTGCCGCCGTGTTGCAGGAACGCGAGGCTGGCGACGATTTTTGGCAGCATACTGCCCGCCGGGAAATGGCCTTCCTGCATATAGCGGGTCATTTCGCTGACGGTGGTTGTGCCCAGCGCCTGCTGATTGGGTTGACCAAAATGGATACAGACTTTTTCAACGCCGGTGGTGATAACCAGAATATCGGCGCGGATCTCGCGGGCCAGCAGGGCGGTGGAGAGGTCTTTGTCGATCACCGCATCGACGCTCTGATAATCCCCCTGCTCACCGCGCACCACCGGAATACCGCCGCCGCCTGCGCCAATCACGATAAAACCTTGCTGAGTCAGGGTTTTGATAGCAGCGGCCTCGACGATGCGTTGCGGCTCAGGAGAAGCCACGACCCGACGGTAACCGCGTCCTGAGTCTTCGACAAATCGCCAGTCTGGATGGGCCTGCAGAAGCTCATCACGCTGGTTTTCATTAAAGAACGCGCCGATGGGTTTGGTCGGATGGGCAAAACCAGGATCGTTTTTATCCACCTCCACTTGCGTCACCACCGTCACCGCTTTTTGTTCGCCGCGTTCGGCGAGACGGTTGTTCAGCGCTTGTTGAATAAGATAGCCGATCCCGCCCTGAGTATCGGCGACGCAGTTGGCCAGCGGAGTGAGCGGCAGACCCTCGCGCTCATGGGCGATTTCGGCGCGGCGTAAATCTAACCCTACCTGCGGTCCGTTGCCATGGGTGAGCACCACGTTGTAATCGGACGCCAGCATCTCCAGCACCGTATTGGCGACCGCTTTCACCGCCTGCGCCTGATGTTCAATCGACTGGCTGGCGTTGTCTTTTATTATGCTGTTGCCACCAATGGCAACGACCACAAGTTCTTTCATGGTGTAGGTATCCAGTGCAGAAGGTGATGTGATTATTGTTGTTGGGTTTGCTCCCTCTCCCTTTTAAAGGGAGAGGGGACCATCCGTTATCCGTTGTAACGTTCGCACCAGCTTAAAATCGCCTTCTCGAAGCAGGCGAACGGCGGGTGCACGATCCCGGCGCCAATCATGCCGATGCCCGCATCTTTATGCGCAATAGCGGTGTTGATTACCGGCAGAATGCCGCTGCTGCCGACGCGGGTGATATCGATAGCCGTCGGTACGCCCATAAAACCGAGCAGCGGGATGGTGACGTTAGGGTTCTCGCCCAGCGTGATTTCGCGCATCTGGCGGGAGAAATCGATAGCCTCTTCCACCGTACCGCCCACCAGCGCCACGATAGCCGGGGCCGTCGCCATCGCAAAACCGCCGATGCCGTAGGTTTCGGTAATCGCGCTATCGCCAATATCCAGACCCGAGTCTTCCGGCTTATATCCGGCAAACATTGGGCCAATCACCTGCTGCGCCGGACCGGTAAACCATTGCCCCGGCAGGCCGCTGACCCGCAGGCCGAACTCGACGCCGTTGCGCGCCATGGTGGTAACCACGGTGCTGTATTCGATGCCGTGCGCTGCGTCCATCGCCGCTTTACACATCGCCATCCACGTTGGGCCGGAGAAGTAGTCGCTGCTGGCGACAAACTCGAACACTTCGCGCTGCTGCTCAACGGAATAACCTGCCTGGATAATCCCTGGCGTCAGCGCCTGGATCAGCAGCGTGGTGCCCGCGTTGTTGCGGTTGTGGCACTCGTCGCCCATATGCAGCGCCTGCGCCAGCATTAAGCGCAGGTCGATTTCGCCGATGATTTTCATCGCATCGCGCAGCATCGGGCCCTGTACATCACGCATCCAGTTCAGACGGTCGATCACGCTCTGGTCGTTGGCCCCCATGCGCAGGATCTTCGCCATCTGCTCGCTCATGTTGGTATAAGCGATGTTGCCGTATGTTTTGTTCTCGACGATATGCATAAACATCGAAGCGGAAGTCACACCCGCCATCGATCCCACGCAATCATGCTCGTGGCACGGCGAGAAGGTGATTTCGCCGGAAGCCGCCAGTACCGCCGCTTCATCGATATCCTTCGCCAGCCCTTCAAACACCAGCGCCCCGGTGACTGCGCCTTTCATTGCGCCGCACATATTTTCCCACTTCACCGGCGGACCGGCGTGGAGAATCGTTTTCGGCGTCATGCCAGGAACGACGTTAATCGCCTGATCAAAGCCAATCAGCACCGGGTGGGACTGAATAATACGCTCCAGCGCCTGCTGGTTGGCGGCGGCGATTTTCTCCGCCAGCGGCGAGTCGGCGATGCTATCCAGTGCGTTAACAATCTGCATATTGCCCTGGCCCGGCGGCGTCCAGTCGAGCTGGGTGACATTAACATGCTGCTTTTTCAGATCGTCGCTAAACATGGCGATACCGACGTTAATCACGTTCAACGGTTGGTTAAATAACTGGCTCATCAGGCGTTCTCCCCTTTGCAGATAAATTCACGCGCCAGCAATCCGGTATTGGTGCTGCTGCTGGCCAGAATGACGCCCGCGTCGCTTAACATCTGGCGCTGTTTTTCCAGCAATGGCGTATCAAGATCGGTCCCCAGCACGTAGCCGAGGATCGCAAGCTCTCGCCCTTCGGCGGCGGCGATCGCTTTCGCCTCTTTGATTGCATCTAGCATCACGCCAACCGGATCCTCGTGCGAGCCAAAACCGAGCACGAAGTCCATCACGATGACGCCGACTTCAGGATCGCGCGCTTCCTGGAGCAGACGGCTGATGCGGTTGGTCGGGTCGATCATCGGATGCGGCTTACCGTTGGTGAAGTCGTCATCACCGAAATCGAGGAAGGTGTGTTTGACGCTGCGGTTAATGTCAGCCAGACGGAAGGCTGGGTCGGGCTGAATGTTGCTGTAAACGTCAGCGTGTTTTTCCATCACCGCAAACATCGTTTCATCGCACAGGGTGCCGCCGCAGAACAGGCCGCGAATATATTTTTGCCGTGGCGTGAGCTGCGCACGAACCTCGGCAATCAGCTTCTCGTTCAGCGGGTGCAGGTCTAAAGATTCTTTTTTCACGCCGCTCAGAAGAACCGCTTTCAGCGCCGCTTCTTTGGTCCCGCGCGCAAACTGTAGCCCTTGTTCATCCGCCGGAGGCTCAGCGCGACCGAGGAAGCAGGCGACCACCGGTTTACGGCAGCTTCGTGCGCGTTCCAGTACTTTACGTGCCACCGCAGGGGCGGGCGGTTTAGAGACCAGCGCGATGATTTCAGTTTGCGGATCGTTTTCCAGCATGGCGATGGCGTCGAGCATCATCAGCCCGCCAATTTTTTCACTCAGGTCGCGTCCGCCGGTGCCGATCAGCTGTGAGATGCCGCCGCCGAAGTCGTGAATGCGCACGCTCAGTTCCTGGCTGCCGGTGCCGGATGCGCCAATAATGCCGATATTGCCGCGTCGCACTGCGTTGCCAAAGCACAGCGCCACGCCGTTAATGATGGCGGTGCCGCAGTCCGGGCCCATCATCAGTAACCCTTTTTCATGCGCCAACTGCTTAAGCGCCAGCTCATCTTCAATCGACACGTTGTCGGAGAACAGCATCACGTTGAGGTCATTTTGCAGCGCCTGACGCGCTTCGCGGGCGGCGAACAGACCGTTGACCGAAATCACCGCCAGGTTGCTCTCGGGTATATGCTTTTTGGCGCTGGCAAGGGTGGCGTAGCGCGCTTCGTGCGAGCCGCTGTCGGCCTTTTTAGTGAATAATTCTTCAATAGCCGCCAGCGTCTGCTCGTTATCGGCACCGTCTTTGCCGTTGATAACAATCATCAGATCGCCGTTTTTCGCCTCATCAAGCTCTGTCGTCAGCAGCCCGAGATTCTTCAGCACGCCCTTGTTCATCTCGGTCGCCATCGCCACAAACGCCTGCTCGACGCCGTCGAGTTGGTTGGCGCGTGTCGATATCGACATCAGCGACACGGAATCAAAATACGTGTTCTTTTTAATAACTATTTTGACTGACATAATTCCCTCCGTAGGTTTGGCTCAGCGCGCAGGCGTCCGCTATGCCATACAGCATGTCGCAGCCGGAACTTGAGCCAATATTTTTAATCTCGGCAATGGTCTGAATAGAAAAATGGTCCACCTGATTAATTATCTGGTTAATCAAGATGGCAATACTTTCACGATAACGCTGCTGTAAAGCAGCTTCTAACGTTATTTCACTCAGCTGCGTAGTATTATTTTTGGCACGTTGCAGTGCGGTTAAAAATGCTTCCCGGTATTTTTCTGCCGGGTGGCCGGTAATAAATAAAATAATGCTTAGCCCTACCAGGTAATCATCCGCTGACGGCGTCAGGCCAATTCCTAACCCAATCATCTGGCTAACCGCCTGAGTGATGTTTTGTTTTTGCGTAATGGCGTTGAGTAATCTTTTTCGTCGCTCTTGCAATTCCCTGGCGAGCTCCCGATAAAAAGGATTGTCGCCGCGATAGAGAAATAACGTTTCATCCTCATGGAGTTGCAGGTGAATAAACTCTTGCCAGCGTGACCAGGGAATAGCCCCAAATCGTGCGGTATTCAGCGTCATTTTCGGCGTCTGCCAGCGAAGGCAGGTACCGGTATTTATCCAGATATTCTTGCCAACGCCGATGCCCGAATCACCAAATTCGACCGTTTCACCTGGCCGGAACAGGGTGTTTAAGTGTGTGAGCGCTAACCTACAGCTGTTGGGGGCGTTATCGTAGCCTTCGCCAAGCAGCGTCAGGAGCTGCTGCTCTGTCGGGAGCCAAATATTGACCGCCCGGGAAAAGACCTGTTCAATCCGTCCGCTACCGCGCGCACAGAGAAAACCCTCATCCGCAGTTAGCGCTTGCACACATCGTGGTGTGAAGGTGTCGATAGCGCTGCTCCTGTTTATGCTCCCGCAGAAATTAGCAACTGGGCAATCTCTTCAAACCCTTTCTCCCGAGCCAGCTCCAGCGGGGTTTTGCCATATTTATCGGTCATATGCGGGCTGGCGTCGTGCTCCAGCAGCAGCTTAACGATGGCCTGCTGCGTCGGACCGCCGTCATTGAGAACGATCGCTTCCAGCAGCGGCGTCCAGCCAACAAAGTTGGTGTGGTTGACGTTAATATCGGTCTCGGCCAGCAGTATTTTGACGATCTCAATATGGCCTTTTTCGCAGGCAGGCGTCAGGCCCACGCCGCCAAATCGGGTTAAACAGTTCAGATCCGGCTTTGCGGGGAGTATTAATTGCAGCAATTTAATATCGTTATTCAGGCAACTGAGTAAAAAAGGATTGAGGCAGGTCCTGTCCTGCTGATTAATATCGACTCCAGCGGAAATTAACACAGAGACGCAGTCATAATGTTGATTAAGACTTGCCAGCGTAATGGCCGTTTGTCCCTGGCGATTGCTGGCATTAATATCGACACCTTGTGTTAGACTGGTTTTTAATTGATGTAAATTACCCAGTTCAGCAGCCAGTAGATATTCATTCAGCAGATTTGGTGTGCTCATTATCATTCCCCTGATTTTTGTGGCTGTTTATTGATGGTCTGAGAATAGCAACGAAATTATGAGAAAAGAACCCGCTTAAAATTTATTCGCCATAATCAGGTTGATTGTTGAATATTATTTAATAATCGATGCAGACTGTGCGTTGGTGCAACGTTTGTTTCTTTCCCTCTTTGTCCCTTAACTCAATCGGGTTTTGTTTCGATATAGTTTCCTCGCTGAAATACTTCATCAGGCTATTTTACTAAGAGCCTATCCCAGTAGGCGTTATTGGCGCAGGCAGTTTGAACACGGACAGCGCGGAAGAACCGGAGCGTACACGTAGTACGTGAGGATTCTGAGCACTGCCCGGGTTCAAAGTGGCAAGCAAAATAGCCCTAATGAGATAGGTTCTAAGAGGAGAGAGATATGAACGGACTTACCGCTACGGGGATTACGGTTGGCATCTGCGCTGGCGTCTGGCAGCTGATTTCCTCGCACGTTGGGCTGCAACACGGTTGGGAATTACTCGGTACCATTGGCTTTGTCGCCTTTTGTAGTTTTTACGCGGCGGGCGGCGGTAAAGAAGGCTGGGTAAAAAGCCTCTTCGTTAACTATTCCGGGGCCATCTGGGCGTATCTCGCCGCGCTGGCCGCAGGGGCGATTGCTTCAGCCACGGGAATTTCGGGCTTCTGGGCCAGCGTAATTACCACAGTGCCGTTTTCGGCGGTTATCGTCTGGCAGGGACGGTTTGCCCTGACTTCTTTTATTCCCGGCGGTTTCTTAGGCATGACGCTATTTTTCGCCACCGGACTGAACTGGACGGTGACGTTGTTGGGGTTCCTGGCGGGTAACTGCGTGGGCTTTATTTCCGAGTATAGCGGGCGAAAACTCAGCGAGGCGACGTCGAAGGAGAACGTGTAATAAGCCGAGAGTTTTTAAAAGATATTCAAAAATGGTTGCCCTGGCATCAGTACTGCCAATACATTCTTCAGCTATACCCGTCATACTTCAAGTTGCATGTGTGTTGGCTGCGTCAGCTCACCCCAGTCACTTACTTCAGTAAGCTCCTGGGGACTCTCTTCCTTGCCGCCTTCCTGCAACTCGAATTATTTAGGGTATATATGGGTAAATAAAAGCAGGAGCAGCACATGAATTCCATTTTTACTGAAGAGAACCTGCTGGCGTTTACCACGGCGGCACGTTTTGGCAGCTTTAGTAAAGCCGCGGATGAGCTGGGGCTGACCACCTCAGCCATCAGCTATACCATCAAGCGGATGGAGGCGGGACTGGACGTGGTGCTTTTTACCCGCAATACCCGCAGCATTGAGTTGACCGAATCCGGTTTTTATCTTTTTCGCAAAGCCACTGACCTGCTGAATGATTTTCATGCTATCAAGCGCAGCATCGATACCATCTCTCAGGGAATTGAAGCGCGGGTGCGCATTTGTATTAATCAGTTGCTCTATACGCCGCGCCACACGGCACGGCTGCTGCAGGTGTTGAAAAAGCAGTTTCCTACCTGCCAGATAACCGTGACCACCGAGGTCTATAACGGCGTCTGGGACTCGATGATTAATAATCAGGCGAATATCGCTATCGGCGCGCCGGATACCCTGCTCGACGGCGGCGGTATTGATTACACCGAGATCGGTGCGATCCGCTGGGTGTTTGCTATTGCTCCGGATCATCCGTTGGCGTTTATGCCGGAGCCGATTTCCGAAAGCCAGCTGCGCCTTTACCCCAATATCATGGTTGAGGATACCGCCAGCACCATTAATAAAAAGGTGGGCTGGCTGCTGCACGGTCAGGAGGCGATCCTGGTGCCGGACTTTAATACCAAATGCCAGTGCCAGATCCTCGGTGAAGGGATCGGATTTCTGCCGGATTATATGGCGCATGAAGCGATGGAGAAGAAATTGCTGGTGACCCGCCAGATCCACAACCCGCGACAGGACTCGGGAATGTTGCTGGCGACCCAGCACGCCGCGACCGGCCAGGTGACGCAATGGATCAAAAAAGGGTTTCGTCCAGGAGGAATATTAACGACGATTTATCAGGATTTACTCCATCGTCAGGAGACGCGAGAATAGTGTTTCGTCGCCGATGATTTGAAGCGGCCTTTTTTGTGTAAGGATACATCATGAAAAAAGTAACATATCTACTCGCTCTGGTGGCTGGCGTATGGCTGCTTTCCGGCTGTCAGGGGACGCAGACAAAGAGTCCCTCTCAAACGCAGCTTATTCAGGAGATGAATCAGCGCGCTGCGCAGTCGGATACCCTGACTCTTCCACCTGATGATACAAATAGTGAAAATATAAGTGGTTATCTTTTTGCCTTGCAACAGGCTATTAGGGGGCACATCCCTGATTGGGAAAAATATCGCGGTGACGTCTGTACTTTGCGTATGTCTTTAAACCGTCGAGCAGAGCTGACAGGTTTGAAGGTAGAAGGCGAGCGTTCAGAGTTTTGTGCGGTGATGTACGATGCTGTATTACGTACGAAGTTTCCACCATTTCCGAGTGAACGGGTATATCAAAATCTAAAAAATGCCGCTCTGGATTTTAAACCGTAAAAACGGTGGACAATATTTCGAAGCAGCTTACTCCTGACACCTTATGTGCTATAACAGCGCGCATAAAAAACATAAGGTGTTAATTAAATGAAAAATTTAAAGTTAATTGTTGGTGGCATGATCTGTGTTAGTTGTTTATTAACGTCAGTATCATTAATAGCGAGTGATAAAATAAACAGCAATGCCGTTCGTTTTGATAAAGGCAGCAACGGCACGATAATAAAAAGTACCGTGACCGGTGATGATAGTCATGATTTTACGCTGATGGCAAAAGCGGGCCAGATGATGCATATCAGCATGAAGAGTCAATGGCCGCATCCTTATTTTAACGTGATTACACCGGCTAACGAGGTGATTTATAACGGATCAATGAGCGGCGATGTTTTTGAGCAACGTCTTACTACTGGTGGTAAATATACCGTGCGGGTTTATCAGATGGGGGGCGCGCGTGATGAAGGTAAAACCAGCACCTATGCACTGACGTTTAAAATCACGAATTAATATTTCAACATGAGCGTTCGGCTTTCCCCGGATTGCGGCGCAAGCGCCTTATCCGGGCTACCGGCCCACAAACGGTGATGAACCTGTAGCCCGGCTAAGCGCAGCGCAAGCCGGGGAGAAACAACGCCGATGCTTCAGTTCCGGCGCTACAGCCCTTCGGTCACAATTTTTGCCGCTGCGGCTAATACCTCTTTGCGGCTTTTCGCATCCTGCTGTGGTTGGGTGAAATAAGTGACTAACACCAGCGGAGCATGATTTTCCGGCCAGATAACGGCGATATCATTGGTCGTGCCGTAATCACCGGCTCCGGTTTTATCTCCCACGACCCAGCTTGCAGGCAGGCCCGCACGAATGCTCTGCCCGCCGGTGGTGTTGCCTTTCAACCATGTCACTAACTGGGCGCGCTGCTGTTCACCCAGAGCATTACCCAGCGTCAGCTTGTGCAGGCTTTCGGCCATCGCCAGCGGCGTGGTGGTATCGCGTTCATCACCCGGGATCGCGGTGTTTAGCGCAGGCTCCGTACGATCAAGACGAAAAGTGACATCGCCAATGCTGCGGGCGAATGCGGTCACTTTGTCTGGTCCGCCAAGATAACCAATCATCTTATTCATCGCGGTGTTGTCGCTATATTGCAGGGTTGCGGCGCTTAATTCCGCCAGCGTCATTCCGCTCTGCAGATGTTTTTCGGTCACCGGACTCCAGACCACCAAATCTGATTTCTTAATCTCCAGCCTTTTATTCAATACTTGATTATCGACTTCGCTTTGCTTTAACACCGCGGCAGCGGCCATCACTTTACCGGTACTGCACATGGCAAAACGTTCATCTCCTCGATATAAGATTTGAGAATTATCTGTAGTATTAATCAGCGCCACGCCCAACCTGCCGCCGGAGCTTTTTTCTAAATCAGTCAGCTTCTGCTGAATAGCATCGGCATTGGCCCATAATGAACTGCTACAGAGCAATAAAGGCAAGGCGGCGGCAATCAGGGCGGTTTTACGCCACGAACATTTAATCATCTCTGGCTCCTTGATAGTGATTAGCTGCCCGGACTATCCGCGACATCTTGTATTTTGACAAGTGGTAATTCGATGATGGAATTCCATCATTAATTCGTTATTCCTCACCCTTAGCGCCTGCTTATAGTGTCCTCTGCGTATACCCCATAAAAACAAGGAGCCGCTATGTTCCCGTCTCAGTTACCGAAACCGCGCCATCACGCCGCGCAATCTGTCCCTGTTCTGCGCTGGGGGATTATTGGTCCTGGCTGGATTGCTGAACGCTTTGTTAAATCATTAAAAGAGCACAGCCGTCAGCAGGTTGTCGCCGTGGCCTCGCGCACGCAACAAAAGGCCGACAGTTTTGCTGCACAGTGGGCGATCCCTCAGGCTTACGCTCAGGTGGATGAGATGCTGGCGCACCCGGATATTGATGCGGTTTATATCGCCACACCGCACAACCATCATTTCCCCGATGGTCTGCGGGTGCTAAAAGCGGGTAAACATGTGCTGATTGAGAAACCCTTTGCGCTGAACCGGCGGGAAGGGGCCGCGCTACAAGCCGAAGCGGCAAAGCGGGGCAAGTTGGCGATGGAGGCGATGTGGTGCGACTACGCGCCGAAATATGACGTGATTCGCCAGCTGCTGGATGACGGCGTACTGGGCGAACTGCACACGCTGCTCGCCGATCACGGGGAGTTCTTTACGCCGGATCATCGCATTTTTAATGCCGACCTCGCCGGCGGCCCGATGATGGATCTTGGCAGCTATCTGACCTCGTTCAGCGTGATGGTTGGCGGCGTGCCGCAGGATATTGTTGCCCGTGGTCGTCCCGCTCAGGGCGGCGTTAATGGTCAAATTTCAATGCTTTTCAACTGGGAGAACGGCTTACAAGGATTGCTGAACACGACTTTATTCAGCAATACGCCGGGCGGCGCGGTGGTGGCCGGGCGCGATGCGACCCTAACCCTTGATGGGCAGTTTTACGCGCCGGGGAATTTTACCCTCGCCGCCAGCCAGGGCGGCAATGTGTTGCGCTGGGAAGAGCCGCGTAATCGCTATGACCAGCTGTTTTATCAGGCCGAGCATTTTGCCTGGTGCATCGGGCAGGGTTTAACGAATTCGCCGATTCGTCCTCTAAGCCTGGTGCTGAACAATCTCCGCGTGATGGACGAAGTGCGGCGGCAGATTGGCGTCGTGTTTAACGAAGAGCGGCGATAGTGCGGGACGGCCCCATACGCTTGCGAGCATACGGGGCTTTGTTTACGCCAGTTGTTCAACGTTAACAAATTGCCCATGTTGCAATGAAATAACGGCGGCTTCAGCGATAGCCTGCGCCTGCAAACCGTCCAGCAGCCCCGGCAGATCCGGTACGTTTTCTCCGCGCAGCGACCGGACAAAAGCATCCAGATGCTGATAATATGAACCCTGGACACGGCTGAACCAGTTCGGATACAGACCGGGCTGAATGCAGCGATCTCCTTGCCACAGCGTCACGCCGCGTGATGTCTGACTGCCGGACTCTACCACGCCATCCGCTCCGAGCAGGCTAACGCGTTCATCGTAGCCGTGGCCGGTACGCCGGGTATTGTCCAGCTGTGCCAGCCCGCCGCCGCGCATTCTCAGCAGCAGAATGGAGGTGTCGACATCATCGAATCCGGCGATCTCCGGCATCGCCAGCGCGCCCCCCATGGCGGCGACGGTCGTCACTTCATCGCCGGTAAGAAAACGCAGCAGGTCAAAAAAGTGAATCGCCTGGTCGCGCATCTGGCCGCCGGAGCTGCGCAGATACTCCAGCGGCGGCATAACCGATGCCCGGCACACCATCTGTACCAGCTCGATTTTGCCGATAGCTCCGGCCTCAACCTGGCGGCGCAGCTGCTGGTGGCTGGCGTCAAAGCGGCGGTTAAACCCCACGGTTACCGGCACTTTGAGCGGCAGCACTTTCTCGACAACCTCACGTGCGCGAGCCAGCGAAAGATCGATGGGTTTTTCGCAGTAGACGGCTTTCCCGGCGCGCGCCGCGGCCTCCAGCAGCTCCGCGTGTGATGGGGTTGAGCTGGCGATCAGCACTGCATCAATCGCATCGCTATTGATGGCGTCAGCGACGGTGACCGCCCGCGCGCCGTAACGGGAGGCCAGCGCCTTCGCCCGATCGGGGTCGGCATCAGCCACCATGGCCAGAACGGTATGTTCATGGCGAGCAAGGCTGGCGGCGTGAACCTGGCCGATAAAACCGCTGCCTAACAGTGCAAAACGAATGCAGGTCATTTTTCTTCTCCAGCAAAAGGGATTTACCGCTGCCAAAGTAATCCGTTTGCTACACTGACCGACACAGGCGTTTTGATGGATTTCCATCATGGTGAGGGGAGCGATGAAAAGCATTTCGCTGGAGGAACTGGCTAAGCAGATTGGCGTTGGCGTGGCGACCGTTGATCGGGTGCTCAACGAGCGCGGTGGCGTATCGCCGGAAACCACCCGCAGAGTGTTGCAGGCGGCTCGTGAAGCCGGGCTGAAGCGGATTTTGCCACAAGAGCGTCGCCTACCGTGGCAAATCGAAGTGCTCCTCAGCGCCAATGATTCGCTTTTTTTCTCCCGCCTGACGCAGGATTTCGCCGACGTGGCGGATAGTCTTGGCTATCGTCGTCTTACGCTGCACCGCACGCTGGTGGCGGAATCAGAGCCAGAAAAACTGGCGAAAAGCATTATCCGCAGCAGTAAAAAGCGCCATGCGATCATTGTCTTTGGCAACGAACATCCGCGGGTCTACGAGGCGCTGCGTCAGTGCCGGGAGGTAAACGTGCCGGTGATTACGCTGGTCACCGACCTTCCGCAAGCGCAGAGGCTCTGTCACGTGGGGATTAATCAGCAGCAGGCGGGGCGCACCGCAGGCATGATGATGGGACTGATGGCCCATCGTTCCGGCGAAGTGCTGATGCTTAGCGGTCGCCAGGACTTCAGCGCCCATCGCTCGCGTATTCAGGGCTTTCGCGATGTGATCAGCCAGCGTTTTCCTCATCTACAACTGGGCGAGGTACTGGCGGGGGAGGATAACCGACAGCAAATCGACCGCCTGCTGGAGAAAGCCCTGAACCGCAATCGCGATGTCGTCGGCATCTACAATACCGGCCTTGGCAATACGCAGGTAGCGCAGGCTCTGGCCCGCCATCGTCGCTATGGCGAATGCTGCTGGATTACCCATGAACGATACAGCACCACCCGTGAGCAGTTGGCGCAGGGTGGAATGGCCTTGACGCTCGATCAAAACCCTCGCCAGCACGCCCAGCTGGCGGTGGAGCTGGCTCTGCGCCATCTTGAGACCGGCTATCAACCGGATGTTTTTAGCGATGGTAGGGTCGAATTTATCCTCTATAGCGCTGAAAACGTCGACTGAGCGCTCTTATTCTTCTTTTTGAACTCCCCGCAAGGCTTGTCTCACAGCGCCCCAAATCGTCGCCTGCCTCTCATTTTTTGCGCATTTATGCGTCAATGTTAGATGTGTGTCAAAGTTCTGTTAACACGTAGTTTTAAAATTTTCATTTCAGTTATTTACTTATAAAAGTTTCATATGTGTTGTTAATGAAATAAATAGTCTGGAATGTTTCTTCCGTAATAAATGGACTGATGTTTTAAAAACACATTCTAAAACAACTGAATTTTGTGATTCCGATCAACAGTGAAAAATGCGCCAGCGCGCGGTCCGTTTTTTCGAAAAGCTGAAAAAGCAGGCGCTTAATGCACAATTAATGAAATTAATTTTTCATTTTATCTTACCTAACCGATGTACCTGTAAATAAAGGATCAACTATGAATATCAAGAAAACGGTTGTTGCCTCTTTGATAGCCTGCATGCTGCCAGCGGTCGTGATGGCGAAAGATATTTCGGTCGGTGTGTCCATGGCGCTATTTGATGACAACTTCCTGACGATTCTGCGCACCGCCATGCAAAAAGAGATGCAAAAAGACGGCGTTAAGTCGCAGGTGGAAGATGCCAAAGGTGACGTCTCGCAGCAGCTACAGCAGGTGCAGAACTTTATTGGCCAGGGCGTCGATGTGATTATCGTCAACCCGGTCGACACCAACGCGGTGAAGCCGATTATGGACCAGGCCACCAAAGCGGGGATTCCGCTGGTCTTTGTGAACCGCCGCCCGCAGGCGCAGCTGACCGACAAAATGGCCTATGTCGGCTCTGATTCCGTGTTGGCGGGGCGCTTACAGATGGAAGCGTTAGCCAAGGCGATGAACGGTAAAGGCAACGTCGCCATTCTGCTCGGCGACCTGGCGAATGAATCGACCCGCGACCGCACCAAAGGCGTCGAAGAGGTGGTAGCGAAGTACCCGGATATCAAAATTGTGCAAAAACAGACCGCCAAATTTATGCGTAACGACGCCGTTGACGTGGTCAGCAACTGGATGACCAGCGGCGATGATATTCAGGCCATCGCGTCCAACAACGATGAAATGGCCATCGGTGCGCTGCAGGCGCTGGGTAAAAACCCGAACCACATTCTTATCGCTGGGGTGGACGGCACGCCTGATGCGCTGCAAATGCTCAAAAACGGCAAGATGATCGCCACCATTTTCCAGGACGCGAAAGGGCAGGGCGAAGGTGCGGTTGATGCCGCCGTTAAGCTCGCTAACGGCGAGAAAGTGGAAAAGATCATCGACGTTCCTTACCAACTGATCACCAAAGACAACATGGCCGAGTTTGTGAACCGCAACCAGAAATAATTGCTCAGTGGTTTGGAGGTGGACGTATGAACGCTTTTGCACTTGAAGCCGAAGGTATCAGCAAATTCTTCCCTGGCGTGAAGGCGCTCGACAATGTCTCATTACGCGTGCGCCCGGGGACGGTGCACGCGCTAATGGGCGAAAACGGCGCCGGGAAATCGACGTTAATGAAATGCCTTATCGGGATCTATCGCCCCGATAAAGGCGCGATCCGCGTCAAAGGAGAGCCGGTCCAGTTTCAGGATACGATGGACGCGCTGCGCTCCGGGATCTCGATGATCCATCAGGAGCTTAATCTGGTACCGCATATGACGGTGGCGGAAAATATCTGGCTGGGCCGTGAGCCGATGAAATATGGCTTTGTCGATCATCGCCAGCTTACCCGCCAGACTCAGGAACTGCTGAATAAACTGAATATCCGTTTATCCGCTGACCGGCTGGTGGGGGAGTTAAGTATCGCCGCCCAGCAGATGGTGGAAATTGCCAAAGCGGTTTCCTGGAATGCGGATATTGTGATTATGGATGAGCCAACCTCGGCATTAACCGAGAGCGAAGTGGCGCACCTGTTTACCATTATTCGCGATTTGCGCCAGCAGGGAAAAGCCATTATTTACATCAGCCATAAGATGGATGAGATATTCGCGATTACCGATGAAATCAGCGTATTTCGCGATGGCACCTGGGTGGGCAGTCAAAATACCACCGAGTTTACCCGCCAGTCGCTGATTACCCAGATGGTTGGCCGGGAGCTAACCCAGCTCTTTCCCAAGTTTAATAACACCATTGGCGAAGAGGTGCTGACGGTGCGCAATTTGACGCGTAAAGGGGTTTTTCACGATATCAACTTTAGCGTGCGGCGTGGTGAAATCCTTGGCGTGGCCGGGCTGGTGGGGGCCGGGCGTAGCGAAGTGATGGAGAGCCTGTTTGGCATGGAACAAGCCGATAGTGGCGAAGTGCTGATAGACGGTATGCCAGTTAATATCGATTCGCCGTCAACGGCCATCGAAAAAGGTATGGCGCTGCTCACCGAAGACCGCAAAAAGTCCGGTCTGTTTCTGGTGTTATCGGTACTGGAGAATATGAGCATCGTCAAAATGCCGGAATATATTGGTAAAACCGGCTTTGTTCAGCATCTCAAAATGGCCGAAGACTGCATGGAGCAGATCCGCCGCCTGAATATTAAAACCCCAACGATGGATCAGATTATTAATAACCTTAGCGGCGGCAATCAGCAAAAAGTGCTGATTGCCCGCTGGCTTTTAGCCCAGCCGAAAATACTGATTCTCGATGAGCCAACGCGCGGAATCGACGTCGGGGCGAAAGCGGAAATTTATCATCTGATTAGCGAACTGGCGAACCGCGGCGTGGCGGTGATTATGGTCTCGTCTGAATTACCTGAAATTCTCGGCATGAGCGACCGGGTGATGGTGATGCATGAAGGGCGTATTACCGGCATCCTTGATAAAGAGGACGCCGACCAGGAAACCATTTTGTCGTTGGCATCCCATTGAGGCACAGAGAATGAGCAATATGAAAATAACGGCGACCCCGGTCAATGATAAGCCCTCCTTCTTTGGGCAATTACGCCACCGACTGCCGAAAGATACCGGAATATTTATCGTCATGTTGGTGATTGCCCTGACTTTTGAAATTGCCGGTTGGTACGTGCGCGACCAGTCCTTTTTAATGAATACCAACCGCCTGATATTAATTGTTCTGCAAGTGGCGATTATCGGCATTATCGCGGTGGGGGTGACGCAGGTCATTATTACCACCGGGATTGACCTCTCTTCAGGCTCGGTCATTGCCCTTGCCGCCGTGGTGGCGGCAAGCCTCGCGCAAACCTCCGACAGCCTGACGCCGATGTTCCCGTCGCTGGTCAATATGCCTGCGGTCATTCCGATTGGTGCCGGGATCGGCGTCGGCCTGCTGTGCGGATTAACCAACGGGTTTCTCGTCACCCGCACCGGTATTCCGCCGTTTATCGCGACGTTGGGGATGATGGTGTCGGCGCGCGGCCTCGCGCAGTATTACACCCAGGGCAACCCGATTAGCTTCTTATCCGACAGCTTTACCGCTATCGGCCAGGGGGCGATGCCGGTGATTATTTTCTTCGTCGTCGCCGCGGTATTTCACATTGCCCTGAAACATACCCGCTATGGCAAATACGTGTACGCCATCGGCGGCAATATGACGTCGGCAAAGGTCTCCGGTATTAACGTGAATAAGTACCTGGTGATCGTCTATACCATCGCCGGGGCGCTCTCCGGCCTCGCGGGCGTGGTGCTGGCGGCGCGCGTCAGCAGCGGGCAGTCGAGCATGGGAATGTCCTATGAGCTGGATGCGATTGCCGCAGCGGTCATTGGCGGCAGCAGCCTGATGGGCGGGGTGGGGCGCATTACCGGGACCTTAATCGGCGCGATGATCCTCGGCCTGATTAAAAGCGGGTTTACCTTTGTCGGCGTCGACGCCTACGTGCAGGATATTATCAAAGGCATCATTATCGTCGCGGCGGTGACCATCGATATGCGGCGTAACCGCAAGAAGCATTAACTCAAAGATAGCCCGCAGCGTGAATTGCTGCGGGCTGGTTGCTCGTTTACGCGCTACCCGGCTCCTGCTCATCGGCAGCAAGGCGCAAACTGTTGAGCAGCACGTTGGCCCCTTTCTCCGCCCACGCGGGCAGAATATTCTCCGCCTCGTTATGGCTAATCCCTTTCTCGCAGGGGATGAAAATCATGCTGGCGGGCGCGACCTTACTGATATAGCAGGTATCGTGACCGGCACCAGAAACCATGGTCCTGGCGCTGTAGCCCAATGCCTCTGCCGCTCGCTGGCTGCGCGCCAGGCACCCGGCGTCAAAGGCAATCGGCGCGTAATCGAAAATACGCTCGACGTTTGCCGCCACGCCGCGCTCTGCCAGCACGCCAGCTGCGCCATGCAGAGCTTGCTCCATGGCTTCCAGCGCTGCGGTTTGCGGATGACGAAACTCGACGCTGCACATCACGCGGCCCGGCACCACGTTACGTGATCCCGGGATCACCTGCGCCATGCCAATCGTCGCCCGGCCGTCGGGGTTGTGCGCGATGCCGATTTGCTCAACCGCCAGCGCCAGCTCGGCGAAAGCAGTCAACGCATCGCGGCGGCTGCCCATCGGCGTGGTTCCGGCGTGGGCGGAAAAACCCTCCAGCGTGACGTTGAACCAGCGCTGACCCATTGCCGCGTGGACGAGGCCGATATCAACGCCTTCTTCTTCCAGAATCGGCCCCTGTTCGATATGCACTTCGTAGCAGGCGTGCAGCGGGAAGGCGGCAGTCGGGCGTTCGCCGCGATAGCCGATAGCCTCCAGCGCCTCGCCGACGCTGATGCCGTCGCGATCTTCACGGGCGAGCGCATAGGCTTCGCTAAACTGTCCGGCCCAGACGCCGGATGCCAGCATTGCCGGGGCAAAGCGTGCCCCTTCTTCATTGGTCCAGTTCACCAGCACGATATCGCGTTCGGTCTCAACGCCGAGATCGTTTAGCGTGCGCAACGCCTCCAGTCCGGCCAGCACGCCGTAAATCCCGTCATAGCGGCCGCCGAGCGGCTGAGAGTCGACGTGCGAACCGGTCAGCACCGGGGCAAGCTGCGAATTTTTACCGGCGCGGCGGATAAACATATTGCCCATGCTATCGACTTCGCAGGAAAAACCGGCTTCCTGCGCCCACTGGCGCAGCAGGTCGCGCGCCTGGCGGTCCTCGTCGCTCAGCGTCAGCCGGGTTACGCCGCCCGCCGGCGTCGCGCCGATAAGGGCCATCTCGTTGAGCGTCGACCACAGACGTTCGCCGTTGACGGTTATCATGGCTGGTCCTTTTTCACGCGATAGCGGAAGTCGCAGCACTTTCCACCCTGCATAATGGTGGTGGTGCGGGTCAGCTCCACGTCCGGGGCGTAGCCGACGATAAACTTGTCGTCGCGGGCGCAGGAGAGCAGGTGGCCAATTTCGCCCAGTCCCATTTCGTGGTACATCTCGGCGTAGCGGCAGCGGTTGACGTTGTAGTTATACTGCTGGTCGTCGGCGTCCAGCACCTTGACCTCCAGGGCGTTATCTTTCTCCCACAGATACTGCAGGGCGACAAAGCTCTGGATATCCGCGCCGTTCGGCTCCTGGCTGGCAAATGCTTTTCCCGCCTCAATGGCGGCGTTTTCAATCGCTTCGCCGATAACGGCCTGGGCGCGAGCTTTACCTATCTCGCGCACCAGGATGTCGTAAATCGGCTTGATTATTTCTGCTTCAATTTTGCGGCGGGCGAGAATGCCCAGCTCATTATTATCACTCATCACATTGCCTCACTGCGTTACTTCGTTTGTGCGCCGCCGAGTACGGTTTGCGGCTGCCATTTTCCGTCGACGACTTTGTAGACGGTAAAGGTTGGCGATTTCAGGTTGCCCTCTTTATCAAAGGCGATTTGTCCGGTGACCCCGGAATAGCTAATGGCGCGCAGTGCGGGCAGATAGTCGGCCGGGTCGACGGAGTCGGCTTTTTCCATCGCTGCAACCAGCACGCGGGTGGCGTCATAGGCGAACGGCGCATGCAGCTCGATATGGGTGTGATAGCGCGACTGGTAAGCCTGCTCAAAGGCCTTACCGCCCGGCATCTGTTCGACCGGCAGTCCCGGCTCCAGCGCCACCACGCCGTCGCCCTCTTTCTGCGCCAACTGGAGGAATGTCTGGCTAACGAAGCCGCCTGCGCCCATCAGGGTAGAGTTCATGCCCAGCTGTTTAATGCGGCGAGCCAGCGGAGCAGCCTGGCTATCGACGCCGCCGAAGAAAATCAGGTCGGCGTTTTTGCTGCGGATCGCGGTCAGCACCGCGCTGAAATCGACGGTTTTGTCATCGACGTACTGGCGGTCAACGATTTTGATTCCCTGCGCTTCCAGCGACTTAATAAACTCATCCGCCAGCCCCTGGCCGAAGGCGGTACGGTCATCGATAACCGCAATGCGTTTGGCCTTCAGGGTTTGCACCGCGTACTGACCGGCAAACTGGCCGCCGTCATCATCGTGGCCCATCACGCGAAAGCTGGTGTCGAAGCCCTGTTTGGTATAGGCGTGCCCGGTGGCGACCGGCGCAACCTGGGCTATACCCGCATCGTGGTAAACCCGCGCGGCAGGAATGCTGGTGCCGGTATTCCAGTGACCGACCACGCCCGCGACGCCGCTATCGACCAGGCGCTGGGCGACGGCGACGGCGGTGCGCGGGTCGGACTGATCGTCTTCCGATTGCAGCTTGAAGGTTACTGCCTTGCCGCCGATGGTTGGGTGCTGCTTGTTGATATCGTCAATCGCCAGCTGCGCGCCGTTTTCCAGGTCCTTGCCAATACGTGCGGAAGGGCCGGTCAGCGGGCCTGCCAGGCCGATAATGACGGTTTCGCTGGCCGCAGACCACGCGGTGGATGAGGCAAAACCACTGAGCAGAATAGCGGCGCTGAGCGCACTGATTTTTACTGTTTTCATTGTTTTTCCCTGATGCTGGTTGGTGTGTTAAACGGGCATTTCGCCCAAATAAATCTGTGCAATACGGTCATCGGCCAGCAGCGTCTGCGACGGACCGCGCTCGACGATGCTGCCGCTGTCCATCACCCAGGCGCTGTCGGTGGCCTCAAGAGCCAGGCGTGCGTTCTGCTCAATCAGCAGCAGCGCGACGCCGCGCTGGCGCAGGGTGGCGATGACGCGAAAAATGTTTTCGACCATTAGCGGCGCCAGACCCATCGAGGGTTCGTCGAGGATCAGCAGGCGCGGCTGGCTGAGCAGGGCGCGGTTGAGCGCCAGCAGCTGCTGTTCGCCGCCGGAGAGCAGCCCCGCCAGCTGATGCTGACGTTCGCCAAGACGCGGAAAGTTTTCGAAAATGGCACGCATCTCCTGTTTGACCGCCGCCGCGTCGCGTCGCAGCCACGCGCCCATTTGCAGGTTTTCCAGCACCGTCATGCGCGCGAAGATGCCGCGACCTTCCGGCACCATCACCAGCCCTTCACGCAGCAGGGATTCGGCCCGGCGTTTGCGTATCGGCTTGCCGTTAAACAGAATGTCGCCGCTAAAGGGTTCCAGCCCGGTAATGGCGCGGACGGTTGAGCTTTTGCCCGCCCCGTTGGCGCCAATCAGCGTGGTCTGTTCACCCTCTTTCACGCTGAAAGAGACGTCGCGCACCGCCTGGATGCCGCCGTAATGGACGCCCAACTGGTTGACGGTTAATAAATCAGACATGGACATTGCCTCCCAGCCAGGCGGCGATCACCGCCGGATCGCGGCGTACGGTTTCCGGCGTGCCGCTGGTTAACGTTTTGCCATAATCCAGCACCATCAGGCGATCGCAGATCCCCATCACCAGCTTGACGTCGTGCTCAATCATCAGCAGCGTTTTGCCGTCATCACGAATGCGCAGCAGTAGTTCGCCAAGGGCCATTTTCTCGGCGGCGTTCATCCCGGCAGCCGGTTCATCCAGCGCCAACAGACGCGGGTCGGTAGCCAGCGCGCGGGCAATCTCCAGACGCCGCTGGTGGCCGTAGGCGAGGTCGCAGGCGCGATAGTGGGCGAACTGCGCGATGCCGGTATAGTCCAGCCAGTGCCACGCCAGCTCGCGGGTCTGCGCCTCTTCGGCGCGAGCGCGTTTATGGCGGGAGAGCGCGGCCCATAGACCGTTGCGGGTGCGCACGTGGCGGCCCACCATCACGTTTTCCAGCACCGACATTTCGTTAAACAACCGCACGTTCTGGAAGGTGCGGGCGATGCCTGCGGCGGTGACTTTCTCAATATTCTTCGGGAAATAGGCTTCCCCGCCGATAGCGAATTCGCCGCTGTCAGCCGGGTAAAGCCCGGTAATCAGGTTAAAACAGGTGGTTTTTCCTGCGCCGTTGGGGCCGATCAGGCCGTAGATTTCACCCTCGTTGATGGTGAGCGACACGTTGTCGACTGCCGTCAGGCCGCCGAAGCGTTTCGTCATATAGCGCACGCTTAGCAGGCTCATGCTTTTGCTCCTTTATGACGTGCGGGCCAGATGCCCTGAGGACGCAGTAGCATCACCCCAACCAGCGCCAGGCCGTAAAACAGCTGGCGCAATATTTCCGGGTCAATCAGCACTTCGCCAAACAGCGCCTGCTGTACCGGCGCGGCCTGGCTACGCAGCAGCTCCGGCAGCGCGGTCAACAGCACCGCGCCGAGGATCACCCCGGGGATATGCCCCATCCCGCCAAGTACCACCATCGCCAGCACCGCAATCGACTCCTGAAGCGTGAAGGATTCCGGCGAAACGAAGCCCTGAAATGCGCCGAACAGCGCGCCCGCCACGCCGCCAAAAGAAGCACCGATAGCGAAAGCCAGCAGCTTGTAGTTACGCAGATTGATCCCCATCGCCCGGGCGACGTCTTCATCCTCGCGGATGGCGTGCCAGGCGCGGCCGATGCGCGAATGCTGTAGCCGCAGGCAGACAAAAATAATCGCCACGATGACCAGCATTAGCAGGTAGTACCACAACCACAGCGCCGGGACTTTAAAACCGAACCAGTGATAGACGCCGCTAAACTTGAGGCCGAACAGGCTCAGGGTGTCGACACCGGAGATGCCTTTTGCGCCGTTAGTGATGTTGACCGGACGGTCGAGGTTGCGCATCAGGATGCGGATAATTTCGCCGAAGCCAAGAGTGACAATCGCCAGGTAGTCGCCGCGCAGCTTCAGCGTCGGCGCGCCCAGCACGATACCGCAGCCCGCCGCCACCAGCGCGGCAAGCGGAATAATCACCAGCCACGAGGTGTGCAGGCCGTCCGGAAACCAGCTATTTAAAATCGGGAACACATCCAGCAGGTGCGGCGAGGCCAGCAGCGCCGCCAGATAAGCGCCGACGGCGTAGAAGGCGATAAACCCCATATCCAGCAGGCCGGTGTAGCCGACCACGATGTTCAGCCCCAGCGCCAGCATGATATAGAGCAGGGCGAAGTCGATAACCCGTACCCAGTAGTTGCCGCCAAGCTGGCTGGCGACCATCGGCGCGACCAGCAGCGCGCAGACGAACAGGGTCATCCCGGACCAGAAGCGGCGGGAGACGATGGGCGTGTCGAGTTGTGCTGTTGTCATTGTTATCTCCTAGGCCCGATGAGCGACGCGTTCGCCGAGTAAACCGGCAGGGCGGAAAACCAGCACCAGAATCAGCACCATAAAGGCGAAGATATCCTGATAGTTGCTGCCGAAAACGCCGTTGGTCAGGTCGCCGAGATAGCCCGCGCCGAGGGATTCGATAAGCCCCAGCAGCAGGCCGCCGATCATCGCGCCGCGAATATTACCGATGCCGCCGAGCACCGCGGCGGTAAAGGCTTTAATGCCGGGCAGAAATCCCATTGAGAAGCTGGCATTGCCGTAGTTGCTGGCCATCATCACGCCGGCCAGCGCGGCGAATACGCCGCCAATGGCGAAAGTGAGGGCGATAATGGCGTTAGGGTTTACGCCCATCAGCGTGGCGATACGTGGGTTTTCCGCCACCGCACGCATGCCGCGTCCTAAACGGGTGTACTCCACCAGCAGCCACAGGCCGAGCATGACCGCCAGGGCCAGCGCGACGGTGACCATACCGGTAACGGTCACGATCGCCGGAGGATGCGCTTCGCTGCCGTGGGTCACGGCGATCGGGTCCATCGGCAGGATCTGTGGAAACATCAGCGGATTGCGCGACCAGACGATCATCGCCACGGTTTGCAGCAGAACTGAAACGCCGATCCCTGAGATCAACGGCGCCAGGCGCGGCGCGTTGCGCAGGCGACGGTAGGCAAAACGCTCGACCGCCATCGCCAGCAGGGCGCACACCGCCATGGCCAGCAGCAGCGCCAGCCCCAGCTGCGCCAGCGGCGGCAGGCCGGGAAAGTGGGCGTTAAGCGCGTTCATCCCGGAGAGCGTGGTCAGCGCGCCGACCATCAGAATATCGCCGTGGGCAAAGTTAATAATGCGCAGAATGCCGTACACCATGGTGTAGCCCAGCGCAATCAGGGCGTAAATGCTGCCGAGCATGACCCCGTTGATAATTTGTTGTATGAGTGTGTCCAACTGATTCTTCCGACAAGATGCTCAAATAACAGCTACCATCCAACAAATGAATTAAATTGTAAAATACGCATATATTCTTTCTTATTATAAAAGTGTGGTTAACTATCTTTATGATTTTAAATATAATTAAATAATGTGTCGGATCGGGAAATACGCTAAGAAAATCAACATATGAAAAAAACAGAACAATCGGAAGGGCCGGTTAGCTGGTCGGAGAGCACTTTAGCCAACGATCCGCCGCTGCGGGCGGTGCGCGCTTTTGAGGCGATTGCGCGGCTGGGCAGCGTGACCCTGGCGGCGCAGGAGCTGGCGATTTCACCCTCGGCGGTAAGCCATCAACTGAAGGTACTGGAAGGTTATTTGCAGATCCCGCTCACCGAACGCCAGGGGCGGCGGCTGACCCTCAGCCAGCAGGGGCGGGAGTATTATCGCTCGATCCGCGCGGCGTTTAACGTGCTGCGCCAGGCCACTGAGCATCTGGTCGATCAGGTGCAAACCCAGCAGGTGACGATCAGCCTGATCCCGCTGTTTGGCATGGGCTGGTTTATTCCCCGCCTGCCGTCGTTCGTGCATGCTAATCCGAACACTGAAATCAACGTGGTTTACGCCAACCACCGTAACTACCTTAGCGACGCCTCCGATATGTCGATCCGCTTTGGCAACGGCCACTGGGTGGGTTATCAGAGCGAAAAGCTGATCTCCGGCAGAATGGTGCCGGTATGCAGCCAGGCCTTTTTGCGTCTGCATGGGCATATTGATACCCCGGAGCAGCTATTGCAGATGCCGCTACTGCACGACGAGGAGCGTACGACCTGGAACCAGTGGTTTGTGCAGCAGGGGGTAAAGCGTCCACCGCGCTCGACGGGGCCATTATTTGAGGATGGCCTGCTGACTCTGGCGGGCGTACAGGCCGGACTGGGCTGCGCTCTGATGCGTGAGCCGCTGATCGCCCCCTACCTGAAGAGCGGCGAGCTGGTGAAAATCTTCGATTCGGCGATAGATGATGGCCGGGATTACTACCTCTGCGTACGTCAGGATAGCGATATGACGCCTAACGCTAAGCTATTGCAGAGCTGGCTGCGTCAGCAGGCTCTCGGTTGATATTTACTTAAGAATTTACTCAATCAAGATCACATTTTTACCCGCTGGTGATTGAAATACAGCAAAGCCGCTTAGATAATCCGCCGAAATAACCCATTTTTATGATGGCGTGCTACTGCGAAAGCAGGCAAGACCAAAATAGAAATGCTCTCCCGCCAAGGGGAGCGTCTCTGTTTTGGTCTTTTTTTTTGCCCCAACACCAGGGAACACTATGAACTATAACGAAACAGCAGACAAAATCCTCCACTCGGTGGGCGGTGCGGAGAATATCCGAATGCTCACCCATTGCGCGACCCGCTTGCGTATGGAGTTCAACGACCGCGCAAAGGTTAACGATGCGCAGATTGGCACTATCCCCGGCGTGATAAGCGTGGTGGAGAAGGGCGGCCAGTTCCAGATTGTGATTGGCAATGAGGTGCAGCAGGTTTATCGCCTGCTTAATAAGGCGCTACCGGAGAAGAAAAGTCCGGCAAGCGGCGACAAAAACGCCAAACCGACCGGCATTTTCGCACGCATTATCAGCGTTATTTCGACCACCTTCACCCCGGTGATCCCGGCGATTACCGGCGCGGGGATGATCAAGGCGCTGCTGGCCATTCTCAAGCTAACCGGCGTGATTAGCGAAACCAGTTCGACGTATCAGCTGCTCAACATTATTGCTGATGCCGCGTTCTTCTTCCTGCCGGTGCTGCTGGCCTACGGGGCGTCGCTGAAGTTCGAATGTAACCCCATTCTGGCGATGACCCTTGCGGGCGTGCTGCTGCACCCGGGCATCGGCCAGATGATGGCTGCCGGTAAAGCGGTCGATTTTGCCGGCATCAACGTTCTGCTTTCCGATTACGCCGGATCGGTGCTGCCGATTATTCTGACGGTGTGGCTGATGTCGTGGGTTGAGCGCTTCGCTGAGAAGGTCTCACCCTCGATTATCAAATTCTTCGTTAAGCCGATGCTGATTCTGTTGATCACCGCGCCGCTGGCGCTGGTGGTTGTCGGCCCGGCGGGCATTTTGCTTAACGATCTGGTCGCCGCAGGCGCGGGCGCAATCGACCGCCACGCCAGCTGGTTGATCCCGATGCTGATGGGAACCCTGCAACCCTTCCTGATTATTACCGGCACCGCCTGGGCGATGACGCCAATCGCCACCGGACAGCTGAGTAAAAGCGGTTACGAGATGATTAACGGACCGGGGATGCTGGCGTCAAACGTGGCAATGGGCGCGGCGACGCTGTGCGTGGCGCTGAAAACCAAAAATAGCAACCTGCGCCAGCTGGCTTCGTCATCGGGCTTTACCGCGCTGCTGGGGATCACCGAACCGGCGCTGTACGGGGTGCTGCTCAAGTTCCGCCGAGTGCTGATTGCCGCGATGATTGGCGGCGGCTGCGCCGGGGTTTATGCCGGGGTGAGCGGGCTGGTGCGCTACGCGTTTGTCTCTCCAGGCCTCGCGGCGCTGCCGGCGTTTATCGGCGAAAACCCGATGAACATCGTCCATGCGCTGGTGACCTGCGCGATTTCTATCGTGGTGACCTTTACCCTGACCTGGTTTATCGCCTTTAAAGATACGCCTGAGGATCAAGAAGAGGTCAGCGAGGCGCCGCAGCCTGTCGTTAGCCCGAAAAGTGAGGGTGAGATTGAAGTGCTCAGCCCGCTGCGCGGCCAGGTGGTGGCGCTCGGCGAAGTGAATGATGATGTCTTTTCCGGCGGTCTGCTGGGTGAGGGCCTGGCGATTCGTCCACAGGAAGGGGTACTGCGCGCGCCGTTTAGCGGCACGGTGATGATGTTCCTGCCATCGTGTCACGCGGTGGGTCTGCAAAGCGAAAGTGGGCTTGAGCTGCTTATCCATATTGGTATCGACACGGTTAATCTTAACGGTCAGCACTTTAGCTCCGTGCTGAAAGTGGGCGATAAGGTGGAAGCCGGGCAAGAGCTGATCCGCTTTGATATTCCCGCTATCGAACAGGCCGGGTATGACCTGATTACTCCGGTGATTGTGGTCAACGGTGACGAGCAGCACTCACTGCGCCTGACCGCCGCCGTGCAGGTCGATTACGGCGAACAGCTGATGGTGCAATCCACTAAGGAGGCGCAGGCATGATTTATCAAAACAAAGCGCAGTTCCCGGACGGTTTTTTGTGGGGGGCGTCCACCTCAGCCTATCAGGTCGAGGGCGCGTGGAATGAAGACGGTAAAGGACCGTCAGTGGTTGATATGCTCAGCCACCCGCCGGGAACGGCGGACTTTCGTATCGCCAGCGACCACTATCATCGTGTAGAAGAGGACGTCGCGCTGATGGCGCAAATGGGGCTGAAGGCCTATCGCTTTTCGGTGGCCTGGTCGCGGGTCATCCCGGACGGCGACGGCGCGGTGAATTCAGCCGGGCTGGCCTTTTATCATCGCCTGATTGACGCCCTGACGCGCCACGGCATTACGCCGATTGTCACTCTGTACCACTTCGACCTGCCCTGGGCGCTGGAGCTAAAAGGCGGCTGGCTGAACCGCAAAACCGGGGAGGCGTTTGTGCGCTATGCCCGGCTGCTGTTCAGCGAATTTGCCGATAAAGTCCCGCTGTGGCTGACGATTAACGAGCAGAACACCATGATCCTGCACCCCGGCGCGATTGGTGTGCCTGCGGATCGTGAGCTGCCGGACAAGAAAGCGCTGTATCAGCAGAATCACCATATGATGCTGGCCCAGGCGCAGATCTTCGCCCTGTGCCACCGCGAGTTTCCCGGGCTGCGCATCGGCCCGGCGATTAACACCACTTCGATGTACGCCGAAAGCTGCAAACCGGAAGATGCCATCGCCGCGCATAACTGGGAAACGCTGCGCTGCTGGAGCTTTTTGGATGTGGCGGTGCATGGCCGCTACAACGCCTTAGCATGGGCATATTTAGAGGATCGCGGCCTCGCGCCGGAAATGCAGCCAGAAGATGCGTTGATTTTGCAGCAGGGGCGGCCGGATTTTATCGCCATTAACTACTACTCCACCGCGACGATTGCCGCCAGTCGGGGCGACGGCGCGGACGTTGCTCCGCGCGCGGGCGATCAGCAAATTATGCTGGGCGAAGAGGGGGTTTATCGGCCAGCGGAAAATCCGTGGGTGGGCAAAACGCCTTACGGCTGGGTGGTCGACCCGGTGGGGCTACGCCTGACGCTGCGCAAAGTGTGCGAGCGCTACGGCTTGCCGATTCTGATCAGCGAAAACGGCATGGGCGCGCCGGATAAGCTGGAGCATGACGGGACGGTGAATGATGACTATCGTATCGCGTTCTTACAGGCGCATATTGAGCAAATGCGCCTGGCGATTGCTGATGGCGTCGAGCTGATGGGCTACTGCCCGTGGGCGGCGATTGACGTGGTCAGCACGCATCAGGGCTACGCCAAGCGCTACGGCTTTATCTACGTCGATCGCGGTGAAGATGACCTGAAGAGTCTGCAAAGGATCCGCAAACGCAGCTTCTGGTGGTATAAGGATGTCATTACGCAAAACGGTAACCACGACGAGTCTCAGTGATGATTGTTCAGAAGGTGCTCAATAATAGCCTGGTGCTCTCCATGGATGACGATAACAGGGAGGTTATCGTCATGGGAAAAGGTATTGGCTTCAACAGCCGACCGGGGGATGAGATTGCCCCGCAGATGATAGAGAAGCTGTTTGTGACCCAGACGCTCGGCGTGCGCAGCGGTTATCTTGAAGCGCTCTCCACCATTCCGGATGAGGTCATCGAAATGGCGGCGATGATTATTTCCCGCGCCAATATGCAGCTTGCCAGTAAGGTTCGCGAGCAGATTTTCTTTACCCTCGCTGACCACCTGACGTTTGCTATTGAACGCAGTCGCAAAGGGATCGCCATTCAAAACCGCCTGCTGCCGGAAGTCAGGCGCTTTTATCCGCAGCAGTTTCGCGTCGCCAGCGAAGCGGTGACGATTATTCGTCAGCAGTACGGGATTGAGCTACCGGAAGAGGAAGCCGGGAATATCGCATTTCATCTGGTGAATGGCCAGAGCGAGGGCGACGACGTGGCGCAGACCATGCAGTCGGTGAAAATGCTGAAGGATATTTTTAATCTTGTGCAGTACCACTTTAAGCAGCAGATAGACACCGAATCGATTAACTACTCGCGCTTTCTGGTCCATATGCAGTTCTTCCTCCAGCGTTTGCAAGAGGGGGAGCTGGACGGCGCGCGGGACAGTTTTCTGCTGGTGCAGGTGATTAAGGAGTATCCGGAAGCCTACCGCTGCGCGCTGCTGATCCGCGATTACGTCAAAGCCCAGCTCGATATCACCCTCGGCGGCAACGAACTGCTATGGCTCACCGTGCACCTGGTGCGAATCAGCGGGCTGGATGCGTGAGTGTTTTCTATTCTGGGGATAAAAGTGCGCGTTTCC
The DNA here is from genome assembly GCF_051131775.1 of Klebsiella sp. MISC125. NCBI lineage: Bacteria > Pseudomonadati > Pseudomonadota > Gammaproteobacteria > Enterobacterales > Enterobacteriaceae > Klebsiella > Klebsiella sp. MISC125. The sequence continues at coordinate 4,546,110 of NZ_CP180448.1, read as the reverse complement.
CCAATTCGCCTGAGCATATTATCGGTTTTGTAGGCCGGGTAAGGCGTCAGCCGCCACCCGGCAAAAATCCGGGCACGGTGTCTAAAACGGGTATCCGATGCCGCGTTATTTCAACGATGACGAAACTGCAGCGTTGCGGGCAGGTAGCGCTGTAGGGGCTCTGGCGTGTTGCCGTCAATCAACTGGCTTATCAGGTCGTAGCAGTGCCAGGCCAGCTGGCGGTTGTCCTGCTGCACGGTATCAATACGCAGCGACAGCGAATCGTAGAGATAGTGATCGTCGAAGCTCGCCAGATGGATGTCTGAATCCAGCAAATGGTGCTGGCTCATGTAGCGCAGTACCCCTTCCAGTAGCCCGCAGGCGGCGGTAAACAGCGCCTTTGGCGGCCGACCGAGACGGGCGCAGAGGGCGGCGAACATCTCATAGCCAGAGCTGGGATGATAGTTGCCGTTGATCACCCATTCCGGACGCAGTTCGATACCCGCCTGGGCCAGGCCCTGAGTGAATCCCGCCAGACGGTCGCGTGATGGCGACAGGCGAGGCTGACCGCCTAAAAACCAGAACTCATCGCTATGCGACGGCGCGATACGAGAAATCAGCTCTGCCGTCGGGGTAATTGAATCGGTCATCACCAGCGGCAGGCCGCTTTCATTAGGGCAGCGGTCAAACAGCACCACCGGCAGCTGCTCGCTGAGCTTCAGATAGTCGGCATCGTTATGCATGCAGGAGGCAACAATCAGCCCGTCGACCTGACGGGCAATCATATTGTTCACCACCATGCTCTCCTGACCGGGGTTTTCGTCGGTACAAGAAATAAGCAGCTGGACGCCCGCCTCTCGGCACAGCATCTCAAGCTCATGGGAAAAGACCGCGAAGCCGTAGTTGGTGATTTCCGGCACCACCAGTCCGATGGTGTGGCTACGGTTATCGCGCAGCGAGCGGGCATGAATGCTCGGCTGATAGTGCTGCTCGCGGGCAATCGCCTGCACGCGCTCGCGCGTTTCTTGCGCCACGCGCAGCTCTTTGCCACGCCCGTTCAGCACCAGGCTGGCGGTCGCTTTGGAAACGCCCGCCAGTTCGGCGATATCTTTAATGGTAACGCGTTTGGTTTTCATCACGACGCCATGAGCCTGAAAGCAAAACGCTTATTCTATCATGCATGTGCGCAGCGACCAGTAACAGAATGCGCCCGGCTTGCTGCCCGTGAAAGTCAGCAGCGCCGGATAAGTCGGGAAGTAGCGACTGCTCATCACCCCTTCGCCGTCATTGATGAAAATTTCCACGCTCGACTGGTCGATGAAAATTCGCAGTGAGCGAACCTCGCCGCGCCAGTAGCGATAGTGTGTTTCATCGCTGGCAAGGCTGCGTCGCGCCAGACGGATCCCGCGGGTATCGCGCTCAAGCGTCAATGTGCCGCCGAAATCGACGCTTAACGCGTCGTCGCTTGCGGTTTCGAGGCTGATTTCCATCGGTGCCAGCGGTAGAGGGCTGTCCTGCCAGCCGTGCGCTTCGCCGCGCAGGGCGGTGAGTTCACGCAGCGGGCGCTGATAGAGCTTGCCGTCGACAAATTCCAGTTCGCGCAGGCAGGTCATCTGATGGATCCAGCCGTTAGCCAGCGTCGGCTGGCGCATCTCTTCGCCGTCCGGCACGCCCATCCAGCCGACCAGCAGGCGGCGGCCATCGCTGGTCTGCATGGTTTGCGGGGCGTAAAACTCGAATCCGGCGTCCAGCTCGTGAAGTTCGCCATGTTTGAAAGCGGCGCGGCCGTAGTCGAAATCACCCGCCATCCACACTGCCGGGTAGGTGTTAAGAAAGCGCGTTTCCTCGCGGGGGATGCCCTGCGGGCAGCAAATCAGAATATGTTGGTCGCCGAGCGGGAACAGGTCCGGGCACTCCCACATATAACCCGCGTCGTGCAGGTCATTGATGCCGTAACCGGCGATCTCGCCCTCGCTCGTCCACTCATGGAGATTTGCGGAGCTGAACAGCAGCACCTTGCCGCGCTTTTGCCGATCCTGCGCGCCCAGCACCATGTACCAGCGGCCTTCATGCTGCCAGACTTTTGGGTCGCGCACGTGGCCGGTATAGCCCTCCGGCAGCGGTAATACCGGGCCGAGCTTAGTGAAAGTGCCGTCGGCGTTTTCCGTCGCCAGGCACTGCCAGGCGGTTCGGCTACCGTCATCGAATTTGACGTTGCCGGTGTAGCACAGGGTGAGGGTTCCGTGGTTATCCACCGCGCTGCCGGAGTAGCAGCCGTTGCGGTCGTATTCTTCGTCCGGCATCAGGGCGATCGGTTCATGCTGCCAGTGCAGCAGATCGGCAGAACTCCAGTGCGCCCAGCATTTGAACTTATGATCGCAGGCGAGCGGGTTCCACTGATAAAACAGATGATAGCGCCCGGCAAACTCAACAAAGCCGTTGGGGTCGTTCATCAGCCCGGTTACCGGCGCATGATGCCAGCGGGGATAGTGGTTATCGGCCAGCGCGCGCGGCTGGCCCTGCATAACGGCCTGCAAAATCGCAGGCAGGCGTGATGGAAGTGACATTATTCAGCGTCCGTGTTGTATTTCAGTACCAGGGAGACGACGAAGGCAACGCCAAAGGCGATAACCATCCCGATAATATAGTTCAGCAGCGAGCTGGCCTGCACGATAGCCATCCCGGGGATTGCCGTCAGGCCTACAGCAGTCATATAGACGTGCACTGACACCACCCACGCGCCGCCCGCCGCACCGCCGATAAGCGCCGCGATAAACGGTTTCACAAAGCGTAGGTTAATACCAAAAATCGCCGCTTCAGTGATGCCCAGCATGGCGGAAAACGCCGACGGTAGGGTAATGGCTTTAATTTTGGCGTCTTTGGTTTTAAACCATACCGCCAGACAAGCACCGCCCTGGGCGACGTTAGCCATCGCCCAAATCGGCAGCAGGAAGTTGACGCCGATGGACGGATTGCCCAGCAGCCCGGCTTCGATGGCGTGGAAGCTGTGGTGAATACCGGTAATGACGATAACCGAATAGAGGCCGCCGAACAGCAGCCCGGCCAGCCAACCGGCGTGGGTAATCAGGGTGCTAAGGATAAACGAAATGCCATCGCCGAGGGCGCGACCGGCCGGGCCGATAATCAGCAGGGCGATAAAACCGGAAATAATCACCGTCAGGAACGGCGTGAGGATCAGATCCAACGCGTCGGGGATCACACGACGCAGCTGCTTCTCAACGATGCTCATAAACCACACCGCCAGCAGCACCGGGAACACCGTGCCCTGGTAGCCGATCATCGCAATCTCAAGGCCGAAGAAGTTCATGCTGTGGAAACCGGCAGCCACGCCCCAGGCGTTGGTGAGAGCCGGGTGGGTCAGTATGCCGCCGAGCGTCGCACCGAGATAAGGGTTACCGCCGAATTCGCGGGCGGCGGTGAAGCCAATCAGGATCGGCAGAATAATAAATGCCGCCGAGCTGCACATATCCAGAATGATGTAGATGGCGTTGCTCGGGTCGACCCAGCCGTAGGTTTTGACCATCCCCAACAGGCCCATCAACAGGCCGGAGGCGACGATAGCCGGGATAATCGGCACGAAAATGTTTGATAACAGGCGAGCGATGCGCTGGAAAGGATTAAGCTTTTTCGCTGCGATATCGGCGGCTTCCGATTTGCTGGATTCACCAATCCCTGCCGCCTGAATAAAGGCAGCGTAGACTTTATTCACCACCCCGGTGCCGAAAATAATCTGCATCTGCCCGGCGTTACGGAAACAGCCTTTAACCCCTTCAATTTTGCCGATGGCCTGCTGATCGGCCAGCGAATCATCGACCAGCACCAGGCGCAGACGCGTGGCGCAGTGCGCGGCGCTGGCGATATTTTCCTTGCCTCCCAGAAGCGGAAGCAGCGAGCGGGAAATCTGTTCAAAATCCATAATACCCTCTGAATGCGTAATAATTTTCGTATTGTCGCCCCGTGTTTACGGGGGCGCAGTCTCTGCGTCGTTATTGTGTCCAGGGCTTGTCGCCCCGGAGATATCTGTCGTCAGGTACTAACCGTCAGAACCAGGTTTCCATCTGAATACCAAAATTCCACTCGCCGCCCGCGTTGAAACCGCTGCTGCCGAAGGCGTCGTCGCTGGCGTAGTTATCCAGTTTTTTGCTCCAGTCCATCCAGGTCGCGAACAGGCGCAGCTCGGGACGGTTGAAGAAATCGCCGATGTCGCCGACTTTAAACGTCGGGGCGAAGGTGAGTTTATAGAAACTACCGTTCACCGCGTTGCGATCTTTGTAGCCTTCGGGATGCAGATCCATGTATTGGTAGCTGCCTTCGTAAGCGAGGGCGAAGTTCTGGGTGATCTCCTGGATCAGGCGCATGTTGAAGGTGACCCACTCGTAGCTATCGCCTTTGGCATAGCGGTCTTTGCTGCTTTGCGCCAACACCGCTGGGGCGAGGTGCCAGCGTTCGCTAAGCGGCGTGGTGCCGTAGGTGGCGAAACGCCAGGTATTGGCGTCTGAGAGTAGCGCGCCATCCGAGCCGATACCTTTGACTTCTGCGCCCAGACCGTGGCCGTAGAGCAGGGCGGTTTTGCTGCTGCCTTCACGCAGGCCGTAGAAGCTGTCGTTATGCAGGCCAACCAGCGCGTGGACGCCATTGTTAGCGGCGTCAGTCTGAATGGTATCGCCGTTGGCATCTTTACGGTCGTCGTTATCTTTCGCCCGCAGGCCGCTGACCATCACCTGCACCGGGCCGATAAAGTGGTTCATGCTCAGAATGTAGTTCTGCACATTGTTATCAATGTCTTCCAGATCGCCGAAGTTACGCCCATAAAGGGAGAAGTTGCTGCGAATACTGTCGTTCCACTTCACGTCGTAAATACCGCCGCCGGTGCCCGCGAGGAACACCACGTCGGAATCGAGCCAGTGGATATCAAAGTTGTCGCGGTCAAAGCGTTTACCTGCCCATAGCGTGGAACCTTTAAATGGCCCTTCGAAGCTCGGTAAGCTGCCAAGTTCAGCGAACGCTTGACGAATATTCAGGTCGCTGGAGTCGGCCGACCAGTCGTTATAGGTTTTTTGTCCATCGGCCAGCATCGCTTTAAAGCGGGTGGTCGCGCCGTTATCCAGCGTCTGCTTATGTTCAAGGTTCAACTCGACGTAGGTGTCGGCTTCGTTGCCTAAGCGACCGATGGCACCGCCGGTTTCCCCGGCTGGCGTCAGGTAGGGGCCGCTTTTGCTGCTGGACGCAGCATCGTTCATCAACAGGCCGGAGCGGGCGTAGCCGTGGAACTCAAAGCCGCTTTTCTCATCGGCTTTCTTCTCCAGTTTGGCGGTACGCTGAGCCACTTCCTGGGTGCTGTTCTGGGTTTTTTGCTGCTGCGTAGTGAGCTGTTGGACTTTTTTCTCCGCCGACTCGGCGCGATTTTCCGCCGTTTGTGCTCTGTTTTCTGCATCCTGCAGGCGTTTTTCCATCGCGATTAAACGGGCTTCAATACTGCTGAGGTCCGTTTGCGCATGGGCTGAGGCGGCGCCGGTTAGCAAAGCGATAAGAACCGCGAGTGTGCTTTTTCTATACATGCTGGTTGCATCCCAAAAGGAAAATTGAAAATGGTGTGTGTTTGCTAAACCGGTTTAGGCGCTATGTTAAACACGACCTTTAACATTTTGAAATGGAATTTGCTAAACCGGTTTAATAATTGTGATGGATGCAACAAAGTGGGCCGCGCTGGGCGGCCTAAAGGATCAAAACTGGCGATTAAGATCGTGCTGATAAGGCAACGCGGTCATCGCGCCTTTCGCCGTTGTCGCCAGCGCACCACAGGTTTGTGCCAGGGTAAGAGTGGGTTCCAGCTCGCCAATATCCGTCGGCATTCCGTTGGCGGCAAGGCTAGCAAGCAGTCCGGCAACAAAAGCATCGCCCGCGCCGGTGGTATCTACGCTCACGACAGGTTTGGCGTTGAAGTGGATGAACTGTTGCTGGAACGCGGCGAGTACGCCCGCTTTGCCCTGAGTCACAAGCAGGAGTTCAGGTTGATATCGCTCGACAACGTTGGCGATCCCCTGCGCTAAATCATCACTACCACTGATAAATACCAGCTCTTCTTCGGAGAGCTTCACCACGTTTGCCAGCCGCAGGGCGCGATCGAGGCAGGCGTGCAGCAGGTCCTGATCCTGCCAGAGGTCCGGGCGGATATTGGGGTCAAAGCTCACCCGGCCGCCGGCAAGTTTGATCTTCTCCATCGCCGCGAAGGTGGTGCTGCGGCTGGGTTCGGCGCTTAGCGCGATGGAACAGACGTGTAGCCACTGTCTGGCGGCAAACTGCGGGAGATCTGCTTCCTCCAGGAACAGATCCGCGCTGGGACGCACCATAAAGGTAAAGGTTCGCTCGCCCTGGTCGTCAAGGTCGACGACTACGGTGGAGGTGCGGTGCTGGCCATCGAGGCGCATATGGCTAATGTCGACCTGCTCCTGTTGCAGGGTATGGCGCATAAAGCGGCCAAACGGATCGTCGCCGACGCGCCCGATAAAGCCGCTGTTGCCGCCAAGGCGAGCGATACCCACTGCCACGTTAGCCGGCGCGCCGCCGGGACACTGCAGCAGGCGGCCCTCGCTTTCCGGCAGCAGGTCGACTACCGCATCTCCCAGAACCCAAACTTTTGCATTCATGCTGAAAATCCTCCATAGCTAAACTTAATTAAACCGGTTTAGCACATTAAAGCATAGGGACAGAATGAGGGGAATGTCACATGTGGAAAAGTGCGAGCCAGGGCATGAAAACGAGAATCCGTTGGTGAAAAATAGGGCGTCCCGATTGCTTGCGCAACGGGTTTTCAATCGTCTGAAGGACAGTAGCCCGGACAGGCGCGTCAAGCGCCGCCTCCGGGAAACTCTGGTTAGAATTTACTGATACAGAGAAAATACTCTTTTCCATCAGGTGAACATTCGATTGAAAATTCTGAAATTAGTTTTAAGAACAATCCCTAAAGCCAAACGGCAAAATCTTGTGCCATGCTAAATGCGACTCGTAACATTAAGTTCGTTAGAGAGAGGACATTATGAAAAAAGCAATGATTGCGTTATCTGCGATTCTGGTAGCAGCTCCTGTTTTTGCTGCAACAACACACGCAACTGATGATACCGTCGCGGCAGCCCACGAAGGGGCGAACACCGCGAAGGAAAAACTGCATGAGGCTCAGCACCAGGGCGAAGAGCAGCAGCTCAAAGCCAAACACGCGGCGGAAGGGAAAAGCGACAGCGTAGGTAGCGAAGTCAGCGAAGGCGCGCAGAAAACCTGGAATAAAACCAAAGAAGGCACCGAGAAAGGCTGGAACGCGACCAAAGAAGGCAGCGAAAAAGGCTGGAATAAGACCAAAGAGGTCAGCAAAGAAGGTTGGGATAAAACCAAGCAAGGTGCTGAAGAGTTAAAAAATAAAGTCACTGAATAATCACTGACAATTCTTTAAAAAAGGGCCGCGAAAGCGGCCTTTTTGTTATTTAGCGCGCTTTATTTGTGTGGCTGAATGCTATTTATAAGCTCATGTACCCAATAAGCCAGGAATAATCCTGGTTATATTATTACTCACTATTCCTCCACATTTTCCCGGTAAAAAGGAAATATATCAGGAGGTGTACTATGAAAAAGATTCTTTCACTGGCGATTATTTTATCTTGTGCTTTTACATCCGTTTCATGGGCTGATGGCCCTGGCGGTAACAATCGCGGTCAGCAGCAGGTCTGGCAGAACGATTCCGGCCGCGGCGGTCCGGACGGTAACCGACAGCAGGCGCCGGGCAATGGGCCGCAAGGTAATAATCATCAGGGGAACGGTGGCGATCGTGGCCCGGATCGCGGTGGTAATCATTCGTCCGATAATCGCCATCAGGAGCGCCACGAGCAGGATCACTTCGCGTGGAGTGGCCATGATTTCCGCAAAGGCCAGCCGGCTCCGGAACGGTTCCGCGGTAATGACTATCGAGTAAACGACTGGAACGATCGCGGGCTTCCGGCACCACCGCGTGGGCAACACTGGTCGTATATTGACGGTAACTATGTACTGATTGCCGCTGCGACCGGGATTATTACGTCGATCCTGATTAACGGCGCGCTGAACCACTAACGTTGGTCTTATCCCCGGAGGCGGTGCTGCGCACTTGTCCGGGCTACAAAACCCGCGCACCTCGCAAGTTCGAGCCTGTAAACCCCGGATCGCGGCGTAAACGCCTTATCCGGGCTACAGGTTCCGCATTGTCTGAGGGACGGTCGCGCGCCACCGGGGGAAAATCGCATTACACCAGCAGCGCGGTGATACTGTCCGAACTGAGCTGTACTAATCCCTTCCAGCCATAATTGTGTCCGGTTTTATAATGGCGGATATGTATTTCACGAATATGTGAATTGGTATTTTCATCAAGCATTTTCTGTGCGAGCGGCAAAATATGCTCACCGTAATCTTCGAATAACTCACCGGTCGCGATAACTCGCTTAATATTATGAATCGGTGCGGTACAGCAAATCGCAAAATAGAGCGCCTGCGCGGTGGTAAGGATGCCTGCGGATATATTATTCGCCTCGACGTTAAACGCCGGTTCCAGCCCACCGGGCCAGGGGAGATGCACAATTTCCGGATAGAAGCCGTTTTCGCCCAGTCCCGGTTCGCCGTGGGTGCAATAACCGTAGCCGAGGCTGCCAAATCCGGGCATAAACGCGACGTATGACTGCCCGGGCGAGCTTTTCGCCAGCAGATAGTTAGTGCAGTGGGCAATATTGTAGATGCGGGTTGGCAGGTTTAGCTTCTGCTCAAGCAGGGCGGCGAGATTGACATTATGTTCCTGAAATAGCGGACAATAGCGCACAACTCCGGTGAAATGCTCGATCCCGCCCTGTAGCGCGATGCTGGCTACGCTGAGCGAGCTTTGCGGCAGTTTGGCTTGCTCGCATAGTCGTGCGATACCATCGGCGACAAAGTCTACCAACTGGTCCGGGGTCATTGTCTCCGGTAGGGAAAAATGCAGATCCGCTAACGGCGGCAACTGGGTATTGTAATCATTGAGCGTGCCCTGAAAACTGCCTTTACGCAGCATGATATTGGCGCTCCAGGCTTTCGCGCTTTTCACTGCTAACAGCTGCTGCGGGCGACCAAAAGTCGGATCTTTGACTTCCCGCTCCTCAATCAATTGTTCATCGAGCAGGCGTGCCGTCAGCTTGGTGATATAGGCTTTGGTGACGCCAAGGCGTTTGGTCATCTCCGCCCGGGATTCCGCTTCGCTATGCAATATATTGAGGATCTGCTGTTTGTAATCCACGCCGTCTCGCCTCTGCCCACAGGGTTGCTTTAGCGTTCATCATACCATTGCGCTGCATTCCGTTCATCGGGCGGCAATGCGCGCCGCCCCAGATGGATTATTTGACCGAAACAATAATCCGTCGATAAGAGGTGAGAGACGGTTTGCCGTTATCGGTCACCGCCAGAATGATATGTTCCGTGCCGTTGCGCAGCGCTTTAACTTCAACCGTTGGTTTACCGTTATCGCTCAGTTCGAGGATTGCGGGGGCCTGCAGATTATCCTCGCCGCGACGACCTTGCACATCGTTTACCGCCACCGGCTGAGAGCTGGCGGAACCGGCCTCCGGGTAGCGGAACCAGCTATAGCTGAGCTGATTGCCATCGGGATCTTTACTCCCTGCGGCGCTTAATGTGAGCACGTCGCCCGCTTTAGCATCCATATACACCACCTGTTGTCCCTGCTGACCGTTTACCACCACTTGTGGATTATGGTTAGCGGAGGCGTAATCTTTCACTCCCCACGCCATGCGGGCGGCAAAATCGTGCTGGAATGCCTCACGCCAGCGCCAGATGGTGGCCTGATTTGAGGTATAGCGCTTGCCGTCGATGCCGGTAACCGTATCGGCGGCGTTGGGGTTGCCGGGATAGAAATCGCCGCCGCTGCTCCAGATGGCGCGCGTTTCATGCTGCGGCTGGCGCACGATATAGCGCCCGCCCCAGCCGCCCCAACCCGGATTCTGCTCACTATTCAGGCCGTTGCGGATCAGGCCGAGAAACGCCGGGGTATCGCCTTCCATAATAAACAGGTATTGCAGGTAGCCTTTGCCCATCGGTCCGATGTTGCGGATATTTTCATCCAGCCAGTGTTGGGACACGGTGGTGAAATCTGCCCCCGGTGCGTTGCGATAGTACTGGTCGCCACTGATGCCGGTCCAGGTGGCGCGAGCATAATCTTCGCCGTTCTGGCTGGAGGGATCGACGATATAAGTGATATCCGGATAGTGCTCGCGCACCCAAAAACCAGCGTCGTCCTGATCGGAAATCGAGTAGACCACCAGGTTGCGCGTCAGCGTCTGAACGGTGCTGGCAGGATGTTTTTGCGCCAGGTCTTTCAGCGCTTGCGCCAGAGTATTCGCGCCGCCCCACAGGTTGATAAACAGTGGGTGGTTAGCGTCGGTGCTTTTTTCAATGGCCTTGACCAGCAGGTCGGAACCGGCGGTATTTTTCCCTTCACCGGTCGCTGCCATACCGTAGCTGGCAAGGCCCGGCGCGACGACGGCTTTAAGCTGGTCTTCCGTTGGGAACCCGGTGGCGTGCTTAAGCAGGTTAGGCTGCACTTCGCCGTAATGACCGAGTACCAGATCGATCATATCGGTATGCACTTTCTCCCGCTGCCAGGTGGAGGTTGTCGCCACCAGCCCTTCGACACTCATTTCGTTGGCATAGAGCAAAAAGCGGGTTAACGACATCTGATCGTCAGGCTCGTTGCCGATATCGGTCAGTACGAAGACGCGCGGTTTTTCCTGATATGGCAGAATCTTACCGGCCATTTCACTGATGGCGGTCGCGGCGTTTACTGCCAGCGGGGCCGATAACGCCAGCAGCCCGGCCATCGCCAGCCAGACTCCCTGGGCAACTCTATTGTGGGGTTGTTTCATCTTCAAACCTCGATATACGTTGGTGACTAAACAAGTGAACCCAACATAGTTAACAATGGAAACAAAGTAAAAAGAAAAGCAAAATTGTGTGACCGTGATAACGATTTTTTCCAGACAGGAGATGATCTTATGAAAGAATAAAATATTGGAATTTAGGTATTTTATCGATTCTTTATCTGCATTGTTCCATTTGGTTTATTATTATTGATCTTATAAAGCAATAATAACCAGATGATTAGAAATAACTCTGTTTTGCTCTGAGATATAAAGAAAGAAATTTCGTAGGTAAATCAATATGAATAAATGAGATGCCACCTGCCTCTGTAATAAGAAATGCTGCTTGCATTAAACCTCTACCAAGTTAAGTTATTAAAACTGAGCATCTATTTTTATATCCCGGAGACCGGCATGACCGATTTTGTTATTCCTGAAATTAAAGCCACTGAAGATGAGATGATTGCGATCCGTCATTATTTACATGCCAATCCGGAATTAAGCCTCGAAGAGTTTAATACCAGTGAGCTGGTGGCCGGGAAACTGACCGAGTGGGGCTATACGGTAACTCGTGAGCTGGCAAAAACCGGCCTGGTGGGGACGTTGCGCAAGGGCGACTCTCCACGCACCATTGGCCTGCGTGCCGATATGGACGCACTGCCGATTTTCGAAGCGACCGATCTCCCCTGGGCCAGCACCGTTGCCGGAAAAATGCACGCCTGCGGCCACGACGGTCACACCACGATTCTGCTGGCGGCGGCGAAATATATCGCCTCTCCGGCCTGTCAGTTTAACGGCACGGTACATCTGATATTCCAGCCTGCGGAAGAAGCTATTGGCGGCGCGGATTTAATGATTAAAGACGGCCTGTTTGAGCGCTTCCCCTGCGAGCGCATCTTCGGTCTGCACAATATGCCGGGCCTGCCGGTGGGGAAACTCGGCTTCTATGCCGGCAATTTTATGGCCTCGGCGGATACGGTCAAAATCACCATTACCGGCTATGGCGGTCACGGCGCGCATCCTGAGCGCACCGTCGACCCGATCGTGACCGGCGCGGCGCTGGTGATGAATCTACAAAGTATCGTTGCGCGTAACGTACCGCCGGGCGAAACCGCAGTGGTCAGCGTGGGGACTTTCCAGGCCGGTATCGCTTCTAACGTGATTCCCGAAAACGTGGTGATGGAACTGAGCGTGCGGGCGATGAAACCGGAAATCCGCGATCTGCTAATCAAACGTATCAAGGAGCTCGCCGAGTTTACCGCCAAAAGCTACGGCGCCAGCAGCGAAGTCGAGGTTTTTGACTCCTATCCGGTGCTGACCAACAGCGTTGAGGAAACTGAGTTCGCTAAAGCGCTGGCGCTGGAGGTGTTTGGCGAAGAGGGCGTTCTGGAATCGATACCTCCAATGAACGCCAGCGAAGATTTCGCCTTTATGCTGCGGGAGCGTCCCGGCTGCTACTTCCTGCTGGGCAATGGCGAAAAAGGCGGGAAGGGCAGCTGCATGGTGCATAACCCCGGCTACGACTTTAATGATGACATTATTTCCACCGGCGCGACGCTGTTCGCCCGGTTAGTTGAAACACACTGCCGTTGATCTCTGGAGTCCGTAAATAATGAAAAAATCTCTTCTGCTGTGGGTCGCGCTGATGGCCTCAACTTCAGCCCTGGCCGCAGAAAATAAGGAAATTCGCTTTGGCGTTGACCCGACTTTCGCGCCATTTGAATGGAAAGACCCACAGGGTAAGCTGGCGGGTTTTGATATTGACCTCGGGAACGCGATTTGCGAGCAGCTCCAGGCGAAGTGCGTGTGGGTGGAAAGCAACTTCGACGGCATTATTCCGGCGCTGAAGGCGCGCAAGTTCGATGCGATCCTTTCCGGAATGTATATGACCGAGAAGCGTAAAGAGCAGATTGGCTTTAGCGATAAGCTGTATAACGGCCCGGTGTTCCTCGTGGCGCGTAAAAACACGCTGGCCGGGAATACCGTCGAGCAGTTGAAGGGCAAAACCATCGGCGTAGAGCAGGGGTCGGCGCAGGAAACGTACGTCAACCAGCACTGGCGCACGGCGGGAATCAATATCGTTGCCTATCAGGGGGCGGATCGCGTGGTACAGGATTTGGAGTCCGGGCGTATTGATGGCGCGGTGCTTTCCGGGATGATGGCCGACTACAGCTTCCTGCAGCAGCCGCAGGGCAAAGATTTCGCCTTCGTTGGCGGGCATTTGCAGGACGACAAGCTGTTTGGCGCCGGGGCGGCGATTGGTCTGCGTAAAGACGATGAAGCCCTGCGTCAGGAAATTAACGGCGCGATTGCCAAAATTCTCGCCGACGGCACCTATAAAAAGCTAGCAGGGAAATATTTTAGCTTTGATGTCTATTCCGGGACATAATGTTGTTATGCATTCAGCGGGCACGGAAAGCCCGCTTCAAGCTTCCTTTTCTTACTATCATTTCTGACCTTTGGCATTTCCTGAAAGGACACAGAATATAAGCGTTACCCTATATAATTCGCGTTGCGTGAAGTATGACGGGTAAATAAGGAGTGAACGGCATGATGACACGTCCCTTGGGCAAAACCGGATTTTCCATTGCCCCGCTGGTGTTTGGCGGCAACGTTTTTGGCTGGACCATCGATGAAAAAACCAGTTTTGCCATTCTTGATGCGTTTGTAGACCACGGCTTTGATGCTATTGATACGGCGGATGTTTACTCCCGCTGGGCGGACGGTAACCAGGGCGGCGAGTCCGAAGCCATTATCGGTCGCTGGCTGCAGGCGCGGCCAGGCATGCGCGATAAGGTGAAAATTTTCACTAAAGTTGGTTCCGATTTAGGCCTTCCCGGCCATAAAGGACTGAAAAAAGCCTGGATCCAGCAGGCGGTGGAAGATTCGCTGCGCCGCCTGAACACCGATTATATCGACCTCTACTTTTCCCACTGGCCGGACCCGGAAACCCCGGTTGCCGAAACCCTCGACGCGTTCCATGCCTTACAGCTGGCGGGAAAAATCCGCGCGATGGGGGCCTCTAACCTCGATGCACAGCAGCTTTCGAGCGCCCTGGAAGTCTCGCGCAAAAGCGGTCTACCGGCCTGGCAGGTGCTGCAACCGGAATACAATCTTTATCATCGTTCGGCCTTTGAAGGCGCGCTCTGCGACCTGTGCATCAGCCGCGATATCGGTGTGGTGACCTACTACAGCCTGGCATCCGGCTTCCTGACCGGTAAATACCGTCAGCAGTCCGATCTGGCGCAAAGCCAGCGCGGCGGCGGCATCGGAAAATACCTCAATCCGCGCGGGCTGCGTATCGTCGATACTCTGGTTGAGGTGGCGGAACAACAGAATGCGAAACCTGCCGAAGTCGCGCTGGCCTGGCTAATGAGTCGTGAAGGCGTAACGGCCCCGATTGCCAGCGCCACCAGTATCGCTCAGGTGGAGAGCTTTGCCCGTGCCGCTGCGTTGAACCTCCACGCTGAACAGCTGGCGCGTCTGGATACCGCCAGCGCATAGTTTTCGACGCCGGAACCTGTCGAGTTCCGGCGCTTTTCCATCAGCGTTTTGTATTCCATTTTTCCTCACCCTCAGCCAATACCACTGCTCTGAATACCTTTCACCGAAAAATGAAACGTTTTTCCATTCGGAAAAAGACAGGCTTGATTACGATAGGATAATGCGTATAGTTCTCATTCTTCTTTTTGTTTGCGGGCTTGTCAGGGAATAACCTGCATTAGTGGCGTGCTCACAGGGAAACTTCGAAGGCGTAGGGTGGGGCTCGCTAACGCAAGACCGAAAAGAGAACATCGGCGGCGGAGTCACCATCGGATCATTGATTTTGTTCAGGATTGATCTTATGAAATACACTCTCCCGGCGTTGGCGCTGGCTATCTCTGCGGTCTTAAGCGGCTGCGCCGCCACTCACACCTCTCCTGTTTCTCAACCTATTGCCGAACAAAAAGCGGAAACCGCCGTACAACCGCTGAAACGCGAGCTGGCGGAAGGTTTGTATGAAATGGCGCTCAGCCCGAAAGGCGATGCACTGTACGTTGCCAGCGCTGAAGGCTTTAAAGATGTGCAGGGCGGCGCGGTCTATAAGCTGGATCCGGCAACCCTGAAAACTATCGGCATGACCCACACCGATCTGAAAAACTTTGCCGTACAGCTCAGCCCTGACGGCAGTACGCTGTTTGTCACCAACTCGCTGGATGGCGGCATTAGCGCTATCGACACGGCCAACGGCAAAGTCCAAAAACGCCTACTGTTTAGCGAACGCAATAAAGAAGGTTTCCCGTACGGTGCGCGTCAAATCCTGCTGCTCAATAACACCCTTTACGTTGGCGCAGTCGCCGATCCGGCGCAAATCTGGGTGGTCGATGCCGACACCCTGAAGCTGAAAACGCGGATTAAAAATACCGGTAAATGGATGACCGGCCTGCACTATTCCGCACAAACCGAACGGCTGTACGCGGCAAACGGCGGCGGTGAAATCCTGGTGATTAACCCGCGCAATAACCGTATCGAACACCGCTGGAAGCCGCTGGGCGATAAACCGGCGCTGCTGCTGAACATTGCTGAAGATAGCGCCACCGGTCGTCTGTTCGTCACTGATAACTCCAAAGCTAAAACCACCCTGGTACTCGATATTCACAGCGGCAAGGTGATTAAGCAACTGGACGTGGGCGACTCGCTGGCGGTGCAGTTCAATCCTAAGCGCAACGAGATTTATATCTCCCAGCGCGAATCCGGCAAGGTTATCAGCCTCGATGGCACCAGCTACGCGCTGAAAAAGTCGTGGGATATTCCGGCTAACCCTAACAGCCTGCTTATTTCCGCTGACGGCCAGACGCTGTTTGTCACCGTTAAGCAGCCGTTTAATAAAGATCATTCGACGAAAGGGCCGGACAGCGTTGTCCGCATTGACCTGACCGCGAAATAAGAAATTCGGGCCCGGTAACGGGCCCTTTGTTTTACTTTCCTCACCTATGGGACTCATTATGCGTATATCTCACTATCCGGCTTTCCCGCTACGGAAAACGCTGCTGGCGTTAACTATTGGCGCTATCACTCACTCGGCAACGGCGGCGGAAAGCGACGCCGAACGTAAAAAAACCGAAGAAACCATGGTCGTCCGGGCGGCTTCCGACAATGATTTTAAATCTGGCGGCGATCTGGTCGTTCCTGCCTATCTGGATGGGCAGGTAGCGAACGGTGGTCGTCTCGGGATGCTCGGCGAGCAAAACGCGATGGACGTTCCGTTTAGCATCATCGGCTATACCTCGAAGCTGATTCAGGATCAGCAGGCGAAAACCATTACCGACGTGGTGAGCAACGATGCCGGGGTTCAGCCGGTGCAGGGCTACGGTAACTATGCCGAGACCTACCGCATTCGCGGCCTCAAATTCGACGGCGATGATATGACCCTGAGCGGCCTGTCCGGCGTGGTGCCGCGTCAGGTGATGGATACCGCCATGCTTGAACGGGTTGAGATTTTTAAAGGCGCGAACGCCCTGCTCAATGGTGCCGCCAGCTCCGGCGTCGGCGGGATGATTAACCTGGAGCCGAAGCGTGCGGAAGATACCCCGACCGCCAACGTTGGCGTGGACTATACCTCTGATTCTCAGGTCGGCGGTTCGCTGGATTTAGGCCGTCGCTTTGGTGACGATAACCAGTTCGGCGCGCGGGTGAACCTGGTACATCGTGAAGGCGAGGCGGCGGTCGAGAATGACAAGCGCAGAACCACTCTGGCCGCTATTGGCCTCGACTATCGCGGCGAGCGCTTGCGCAGCTCTTTTGATTTTGGCTATCAGAAGAAAACGTTCCACGGCGGCCCGATGGGGATCAATATTTCAGCCGTTGATTTTATTCCGCGTCTGCCGGGCAATACCCATAACTACACGCAAAAATGGGCTTACAGCGATATCGAAAATGAGTTCGGTATGCTGAGAATGGAGTACGACATTGTCGATAAATGGACTGCCTATGCGTCGCTGGGCGCTCAGCACGCCCATGAAATTGGCCTGTATAGCGCTTCGAAGCTTATTGATCGAGAAGGCAACGCCACGGCGGGTCGTCTGGATACCAACCGCTATATTGATACCGCCAGCGGCATGGCCGGCATTCGCGGCGAGTTCGCTACCGGTTTTGTCTCGCACAAAGTGAACGTCGGCTATTCGGCGAAAACCCAAAACGATAAAACGGCGTGGAGAATGTCTAAGGTTAACCCGCTGGTGAATATCTATGATACTCAGCAGGTTGCGCCTCCAGCCACTTCTTCATCCGATGGTAATTATTACGATCCGCTCACCAGCGGGCGTACCCGTTCGCAGGGCTGGCTGCTGAGCGATACCCTGGGCGTTCTGGACGATACGCTGCTGTTTACCGCTGGCGCGCGCCATCAAAAAGTGGTGGTGCGTAACTATAACAAAACCACCGGTCTGCAAAGCGATGCGTATGACGACAGTCGCTGGATGCCAACCTATGGGGTGGTCTACAAGCCGTGGGAGGTTATCTCTTTATACGCCAACCATACCGAAGCTCTTCAGCCGGGCAGCAATGCGCCGAACTCCGCCACTAACTACGGTGAAAGTATTGGGATCATCCACTCCAAACAAAACGAAGTAGGGGTGAAGGCAGATTTCGGCCGTATTGGCGGCTCGCTAGCCTTGTTTGAAATTAAAATGC
Organism: Klebsiella sp. MISC125; assembly: GCF_051131775.1. Taxonomy (NCBI): domain Bacteria; kingdom Pseudomonadati; phylum Pseudomonadota; class Gammaproteobacteria; order Enterobacterales; family Enterobacteriaceae; genus Klebsiella; species Klebsiella sp. MISC125. The sequence continues at coordinate 4,528,522 of NZ_CP180448.1, read as the reverse complement.
CATCAGCATTCCTCGACAGCAAGAAACACTATGGTCTTGACGGCGAGCAGCGTAACCGCGGCATTGAATTCAACGTCTTCGGTGAGCCGCTGTACGGTCTGCGCCTTAACGCCAGCGCCACATGGCTGGAAGCCGAGCTGTCGAAAACCAAAGATGGCATCAACGATGGTAAAACAGCGATTGGCGTGCCGGGGTTCTATGCGGTGCTTGGCGCGGAGTATGACATTAAGCCTATTGATGGCCTGACCGCCACCGCGCGCCTCAATCACTCCGGTTCGCAGTATGCCGATCAGGCGAATACCAAGAAGATTGATAGCTACACCACCCTGGATCTCGGCGTGCGCTATCGTCTGGCGCTTAACGAGAATCAGAACCAGATGACGGTACGGGCGGGGGTGGATAACGTGACGGATGAGAACTACTGGTCCGGTGCTGATGACAGTGGAACCTATTTGTTCCGCGGTGAGCCGCGGACGTTCAAGGTTTCGGTCGGCTACGAGTTCTAAGCAAAACGCTGGGGCGGGCAGGGCTGCTCGCCCCTTGTGATAAATCAATGAACGTATAAAGCCAGGGCATCTGCGGCTTGAAGTATGACGGGGATAAGTGTTACAAGGTGCCCCTTCATATAAACACACAGGGGATCGACGTGAAAGACGCGTCAACGTCGTCGGATGCCGTAGAGGAAAGCGGCCCGACGCTTCACCGCGGTTTACAGAACCGACATATCCAACTTATCGCCCTTGGCGGCGCCATCGGTACCGGCCTGTTTCTCGGCATTGGGCCAGCGATTCAAATGGCGGGACCGGCCGTACTGCTCGGCTACGCCGTGGCCGGGATCGTTGCTTTTCTGATTATGCGCCAGCTTGGCGAAATGGTTGTCGAAGAGCCGGTTTCTGGCTCCTTTGCCCACTTTGCCTATAAATACTGGGGTCCGTTCGCAGGTTTTCTTTCCGGCTGGAACTACTGGGTGATGTTCGTGCTGGTGGGGATGGCTGAGCTGACCGCCGCCGGGATCTACATGCAGTACTGGCTACCGGACGTGCCGACGTGGATTTGGGCCGCCGTCTTCTTCATTATTATCAACGCGGTTAACCTCGTTAACGTTCGCCTGTACGGCGAAGCGGAGTTCTGGTTCGCGCTGATTAAAGTGCTGGCGATTATCGGCATGATTGGCTTTGGCCTGTGGATGCTGTTTGGCGGCCACGGCGGCAGCAAAGCGGGAATCGATAATCTGTGGAAATACGGCGGCTTCTTTGCCACCGGCTGGCACGGGCTGATTATGTCGCTGGCAGTGATCATGTTCTCCTTCGGCGGGCTGGAGCTTATCGGCATTACCGCCGCCGAGGCGCATAATCCAGAGAAGAGCATTCCGAAAGCGGTTAACCAGGTGGTGTACCGTATTTTGCTGTTTTATATCGGTTCGCTGGTGGTTCTGTTAGCTCTTTATCCGTGGGTGGAAATCAAATCCGACAGTAGTCCGTTCGTGATGATTTTCCATAATCTCGACAGTAACGTGGTGGCTTCAGCGCTGAACTTCGTGATTCTGGTTGCTTCGTTGTCGGTCTACAACAGCGGCGTTTACTCCAACAGCCGGATGCTGTTCGGCCTGTCGGTGCAGGGCAACGCGCCGAAGTTTCTTGCTCGCGTCAGCAAGCGCGGCGTACCGGTCAACTCCCTGATGCTTTCGGGGATTATCACCTCGCTGGTGGTGCTGCTTAACTACCTCCTGCCGCAGAGCGCGCTCGGCCTGTTGATGGCGCTGGTGGTGGCGACGCTGCTGCTGAACTGGATTATGATCTGCCTGGCGCACCTGAAATTCCGTGCTGCCCAGCGGCGCAAGGGGCGTGAGTCGAAGTTTAAAGCGCTGCTGTCGCCTGGCAGTAACTATTTTTGCATCGCCTTCCTGGGGCTGATCCTGGTGCTGATGTGCACGATCGACGGTATGCGTCTGTCGGCGATTCTGCTGCCGGTGTGGATCCTGTTCCTGTTTGTGGCCTTTAAAACTCTGCGCCGCCCGGCGTAGTGCGTGACAGCCCCGCCGTCCGGCGGGGCATAATTTTGTTGTTATTTCACACCGTGATAGCCGTCCAGATAAGCCCCGGACAATTCATTGCCAAAGAGTATGGCGTCTTTATTTTCCATCTCGTTATCCCACTTATCGTTGGCATTACCGTTGAAAGAGTGCTGCGTCTTCGTGCCCTGCGCCGCCTGCTGCTTGATGGCATCGGCGGTACGGCGGGCGTCGCTTTCGCTCATTCCTGATTTTCTATCCTGCTGGCCTCGGGCATAAATTTCGGTAAAGTTGGGCAGATTTAAGCGGTAGTTTTCCTGACGGTTAGTGGTGAAGTTACCGCCGACAAAATCGGTGCGATGCGAGACAAAATAGTAAGCATGGCGTTCTGGTGAAGATTTTGAGGAAGTACAGCCGGAAAGGATAGTGAGGGTGTATCCTATTGCAATAGCTATTTTATACATCGTGATATTCCGTTTTATTCGTATGACTCCCCTAATTTATATACAGGGAGTCATTATTTACTAAGTAGGCCAATACTTAAAAACGATAGCTAAGGCCTGCAGTAATGGTGTAGTTTTTATTTGCAATACCAGCAGCATTTCCTCCTATATTTTCATACTCGCCGGTGTCGCGATCGATCACTTCAGTACCACCTTTGCCTTCTTTATAGCGACTATAGCTAAGCTCTGTAAATACCTTCGCTTGCGGCGTGACGTAATATCCGATATCTACACTGGCGGCATAGTAACGAGTATCCGTCGCTTTTTCACGGAAGGTGAGGGAACGCGCGTAGTGCTCATCATTGTCTTTAGCTGTTGCCCAATCGCTAAACTTCATTAGAGCATTTACTTCAAATCCTCGGTAATTGAATTGTCCTACAAGACCGATATAGGGAGCTGTAAATTTCTGACTATAACCAATCCCTCTTTCACCGAGTGGGAACTCACCGATGGATTCACCATTATCATAATTATATCGACCCCCAGAGGCTGTCCAGCTAAAGCGTGTCTGCTGGTATCCCAGCACGGCGCCAGCTTTGTAATTCTCACCCTGTAATAACCAGCCTTTTAAATTAAGATCAAATTCGTTAGCGTAGTTAAGCGTGGTGTTATCATGGTGTGACCAATCAGACCAACCTGATTTGCTATCATCCAGCCAGTCATAGTCATCCATTTGTCCGCTACCTGATGCCAGAGATGTCCAACCTCGAGCATTTACCGTCAACCAGCTCCATGCATCCCAGGAAAAATCGGCTTTTAGTATTGCCGTATTTTTAATTTTCCAGTTCAGTTGGCTGATTTTTTTTCCGCTATCAGGATCGTAAACATACTCTTTAGATTCCCCAGCCAGCCAGCCAAGAGAGGCTGAGGTACTAACACTAGAGGCAGTAAAATCAGGAGGGGTAAGTGCGCCTGCAAAAGAGGTTGATGGAAGGCCTAGCAGAACGATTAAGGCGGCTTTTGTCTTCATTTATTAATTCATCCCTTTATTATCAATGAATATAAATTCATATAAAATATTAATGACTTGACATTGCTAAAATGAAATGTTGTTAGTGCCGACTTCTTCATGGCATCAGGCACCTTGTAATTATGTTTATATTTTTATCATAAAGGAGATGTGAAGTTAACAAAAAATGGTTGCTGTATTAATGATTGATAGTGCACGTGAATACAATAAATTATCTTGCTAATTATTCGATTTGAATTTATTTCTTGAGTGGAAATCGTCGTATATATGTAATGGCGATAAATATAAAAGGGGGATTATTGCTTCTGGACCATGAACGGTTCTAAAAGTACCAGGCACTGGCGCGTGATATCCCGAGCCAGTGCTTGAGAACCTTACTGAGATACCGCGCCCGCCAGCGAACGAATATCGTTGCCGGTGGGGGACTGGTGAATCCGCAGGCCGAACTCGTCAACGACTGCAAACACGTGATCGAAAATATCCGCCTGGATACTCTCATATTCCGCCCACACCACGGTGTTGGTGAAGCAGTAAATCTCAATCGGCAGGCCGCTGGCGTCCGGGGCCAGCTGGCGCACCATCAGGGTCATATCTTTGCGGATGCGCGGATGGTTGCGTAAATACTCCTGCAAATAAGCGCGGAAGGTGCCGATATTGGTCATTTTGCGCTGGTTCAGCACCGATTGGTCGGTCGCATTTTGCTGGTTCCAGGCGCTAATTTCCTGGTGACGTGAATCCATATACGGCTTCAACAGTTTGGCCTGAATCAGGCGCTGCTGCTCTTGTTCATCGAGAAAATGAATGCTGGTGGTATCGATATTCAGGCTGCGCTTTATGCGTCGACCGCCGGAAGCGGACATGCCGCTCCAGTTTTTAAACGAGTCGGACACCAGCGACCAGGTTGGAATGGTGGTGATGGTGTTATCCCAATTGCGCACCTTCACCGTGGTCAGGCCGATGTCGATCACCGCCCCGTCAGCGCCGTATTTCGGCATTTCCAGCCAGTCGCCGAGCTTGAGCATATCGTTGGCGGAGAGCTGAATACCGGCCACCAGGCCAAGAATCGGGTCTTTGAATACCAGCATTAATACCGCAGCCATCGCGCCGAGGCCGCTAATCAGAATCGCCGGGGATTGGCCTATCAATAATGAAATAACCAGAATGCCGACAATAATCGCGCAAACCAGCTTTATTCCCTGGAATATCCCCTTAAGCGGAAGCTGAGAGGCGGTGGCGAATTTCTGCGATAAATTGAACACTACATCCAGCAGTGAGAAGAAGGACAGCATCGTGTATATCATCACCCACAGCTGCGCGCAGGTGGTGAGTATTTCCGCAGCCTCGCTGCCTTTTTGCAGCCATAAAACCGCCTGTACGTTGACGATAATCCCTTGCAGGGTAAAGGCCAGGCGGTGAAACAGTTTGTTCTGCGTGATGATTTGCAGCCACAAATGGCTACTGGCCTGCGCCCGTTTTTCGAAAGTACGCAGCACCACTTTGTGCAGAATAAGGTGAACGACAACTGCCGTCAGAAGAATAATGCCGAAGATAATAATGAGTGAGCTGGTGGGGGTTATTTCGATGCCTAACGCGGCGATTTGCGATATTAATTCCTGCATAACGTCTCCTTTACATCCAGCGGTTATGATGACCGCTGGATGACTATTATGCAAATCGCAGGTTACGCAGATGTGAATTATGAAGCCGCTACCGCCGGATGCACGTTCAGATGATGGCGCAGGCATAGCGCGATGGCGCCTAATATCAGCATCATCACCACCTCAACCGCCAGAAAATCGATTAACGCTAATGGATAGTCCCCGCCGCCGCGATGGGCAAGGGTTAAGAATAGCGAACCGAGGATCGCCGGGCCAAGGCCCAGCGTTGCCTGTTGCAGGGTGCTGAGAATCGCGCTCCCGGCCCCGGCGTCGCAGGCGCTGATATCGCGCATTCCGATGCGGTAAAAGCTATTGACGATCAACGCCTGGCCATAGCCGATAAGCGCCGTGGACGGCACCAGAGCCAGAGTAGAGGTTTGCGTTCCAAGGTGATAAAACGTGGCGCTCAGCAGCAGCAGGCCGACAATCTGCACCGACAGGCCAATCAGCAGGATGCGCCCCATGCTGTAACGGGCAATCAACTTCGGCGCGTACAGCGCAGAGATGAAATAGGCCACGCCGAGGGCGATAAAGCTGTTGCCGGACTGCCACGGCGCCATACCCAAACCTGCCTGCATGGTCAGCGCCATACAGAACATAAACCCGGACCAGGCGCTGAAAAAGAGCAGGGCAATGGCCATGCCAAAGCGAATGCTGGTGAGCTTCAGCAGGCGGGGCGGCAATAACGGTTGTTCGCCGCGCTGCTGTTTGCCCAGCGCGCTGGCTCGCATCCACAGCAGCAGCGGCAGCACGGCGACTAACATTAGCTGGAGCGCCCACGGCCAGTGCAGTTCCGGCCCCAGCGCCATTGGGAACAACAGGCAGCAGAGGATCAGCGCAAGGCTGAAAGTGCCCTGCCAGTCGATACGCGAATGCGCTTCGCGCCGGGTCTCGGGGACGTAGCGCGGGCTAAAAGCCAGCACCAGCAGGCAGATCGGCACGTTGATAAAGAACGCATTTCGCCAGCCTAAACCGGCGATGTCCGCCGATACCAGCCAACCACCGCCCATCTGACCTACGATAAACGCGATACCGCCAATGCCGCCGTACAGGCTGATGGCCCGAGCGTGGGCGGTGCCTTTGAGGGTGATATGCAAAGTGGCGAGGATCTGCGGCACGATCAGCGCCGCACCGGCACCCTGTAAGGTGCGTGCCGCCAGCAGGGTATGAATGGAATTTGCCATCCCGCACAGCAGGGAGGCGACACCAAAAATCGCTACGCCCCACATAAACAGACGGCGGCGGCCATAGTTATCGCCAAGTTTGCTGCCCATCGCCAGACAGACGGCAAAGGCGACGCCGTACAGCGCGACAATCAGCTCCAGTTGGGTGGCGCTGGCGTTCAACGATTGGGTGATCGAATCCAGCGCGACGTTGGTGATCGAGGTGTCGATCAACGGCAGCATTTGGCCGGTCAACAGCAGGAATAAACCGGCGCGGCCGGGTGAAACAGCAGACGAATTCATCGGATCTCTCCATTGCGTCATTCAGCGGATAGCCGTAGCATCATCGATAATTTAAACGGGTACCAGTTCCTGCTTATACTGGTATTGGTACTACCATGCTGGAGGATTTATGACGACGATGCCGCAACGAGAATCGGCGGTCACGGCGCCAGATGACGGTCGTAAACAGCTCGGTGCGTTTCTGCGCGCCCGGCGCGAAAGCCTCGACCCGCAGCGTCTGGGGCTGCCGCGCGTCGGGCGGCGACGCACGCCGGGCTTGCGTCGCGAAGAGGTGGCGATGCTGGCGGACGTTGGCGTCACCTGGTACACCTGGCTGGAGCAGGGGCGGGAAGTGAATCCGTCTGAGGCGGTGCTGGTGGGGGTGGCGAATGCGCTCCAGTGCAGCCCGCTGGAGACCCGGCATCTGTTTGTTCTGGCCGGGCTGACTCCGCCGGAGGCCACTCAGATCACGGTATGTGAAGGTATCAGCCCCGGGACCAGGCGGATGCTCGATAGCCTGATGCCGCAGCCCGCCAGTATTCAGAAGCCGAGCTTCGATATTGTGGCGTGGAACGACAGCTTTTGTCGGCTGATGGGTATCGACTTCGCCACGATCCCGGAAGAGGATCGCAACTGCATTTATCTGTATCTGACCAATGAAACCTGGCGCAGCCGGATCGAAAATCGTGATGTGCTGGCGACGTTTGTCTCTTACTTTCGCGCGGCGATGGCGGAGCACCGTGGCGACCCGCTGTGGGAGAATAAACTGGCGCGCTTTTTCGCCGCTTCGGCGGAGTTTGAGGCGCTGTGGCATCAGCGCTATGAAGTGCGCGGAGTGGAGAATCAGGTGAAAAACTTTAACCATCCGCAGCTTGGACGCTTTAGCTTGCAGCAGATGTACTGGTACTCGGCCCCGCGCAATGGCTCACGCCTGCTGGTCTATTTACCGATGGATGATGCGGGCGAGCAGGCGCTGGCGTGGCTGGATAAACATTAACCACAAGGAAACAGATTGCTGACAAAGTGCAATTTTCGGGTACTGCCCGGCGGCGCTGCGCTTGCGCGGGCCTGCAGAGAATTGCATAACAGGTTGATATTGCGGTTTTTCGTAGGTCGGGTAAGGCGCAAGCCGCCACCCGGCAGAGATACGAGCACAATAGCTAAAACAGGTTTGTCATCAGTCTCAAGGAATGCTTATGAACATTACCCGTAAAGAGCAACGCATCATTCAGCGCACGCTGGACGCCTGGCAGAACAGCGGTGAGTTAACACCGGAGGATAGCCAGCGATTAGCACAAACGCTGCACGTTTCCCCCTTCGACTGGCAGCGTCTGAGCCGCTACGCTTTCTGGACTGCGCTGGCCTGCGTGCTGGTGGCGCTGGGCAGCCTGTTTGCCGACAGCGACCTGATTGAGTATCTACTTAGCCTGTTCAGCAGCTCGGCGCTGACGCGGATAATACTGCCCACGCTGCTCTCGGCGGCCTGCTACGGTTGGGGATTTCGTCGCCAGCGGCGGGAAACCCAGTGGCACTACAGTACAGAAGCGATTCTGTTTCTTGGTGTGGTCTTTACCGCCGTGGCGCTATGGCAACTGGGTGAGCGCCTGGATACCGGCAGCGGCCATATCGCGCCGCTGTTCCTGGCCGGATGCGTGATTTACGGCGCGATTGGCTTCTTTGCCCGCTCTGGACTGGTGTGGCTATTTTTTCTGCTGTCTTTGGGTAACTGGTTTGGTGCAGAAACGGGCTATGCGTCGGGGTGGGGAGCCTACTGGCTGGGCATGAGCTATCCGATTCGCTTTGTACTGTTCGGCGGCGCGCTGCTCGCACTCTGTTATGGCGCGCAGAAATATTTACGCGAGCGCCAGCTGTTTACCGTCAGCAAAGCGATGGGCCTGACGTATCTGTTTATCGCCCTGTGGATCCTGTCTATTTTCGGCAATTACGATATCGATAGCTGGTCCAGGATGGTGCAAAGACAGCTGCTGCCGTGGGGATTGCTGTTCGCCGTAGCGGCAGGGATCTGTATTTATATCAGCCTGAAAACCGATGATGGCATGCTGCGCGGTTTCGGCCTGACGTTCCTGGCCATCAACCTCTATACCCGCTTCTTCGAGTTTTTCTGGGACGGGATGCACAAGGTGGTGTTCTTCCTGATCCTTGCCGTTTCGCTGGCGGTGATTGGCCGCTATGCGGAGCGTATCTGGCACGATGGGGAGCGGTAGTTAAGGTGGGGGTATCCCGGCTGCAAAACCCGGGGGCGGCGCTTGACGCGCCTTGCCCGGGCTACGGGTTAGTACAGTAGGTGTTTTGTAGCCCGGATAAGACGACAGTCGCAATCCGGGGATTATCCTGGCGTAAAAGAAAACCAGAGAATTAAATCTCGGTGATCGTCGTCGCCTGCGGCAGGCGGGATTTCGGCAGGGCGGCGTTGAAATCTTCAACGCTGTGATGGCCGACAGGCACTACCACCAGGCTGGTGTAGCCCTGGGCCTTCAGGTCGAACTCGTCATCAAGAATCGCGAAATCAACGCCTTCAATCGGCACCGCGTCCAGACCCATTGCCGCAACGCCAAGCAGGAAATTGCCGACGTTGAGGTAAACCTGCTTCGCCATCCACTGGTCGTCATCGTGCAGGTCTTTGCGGTGCAGATCGGCAAAGAAGGTGCGACCTTTGTGGTTCGCGGCTTTGGCGTCGGCATTAGCAAAGCGGCCATCGGCCTCTTCTTGGTCAACGACGCGCTCAAGCCAGGCGTCATCCATCGCGGTTTTCGCGCAGAAAACCACCACGTGGGACGCATCAAGAATTTTACGTTCATTAAAGACGTAGGTGCCGCTCGCCGCTTTAGCGACGCGGGCTTTACCTTCATCGCTGCTGGCGACGATAAAGTGCCACGGCTGGGAGTTGGTGCTTGACGGGCTGTACTGCAACAGCGTTTTCAGGTTTTCCGCCTGTTCAGCAGTCAGCTTTTTAGTAGCGTCAAATGCCTTGGTGGAGTAGCGCTTTAAGGCAACCGATACGATATCCATACTCTTCCTCACTGTTTACAACCCCTTGCGGGTGCGTTTCGTGCAGGAAGAGTACAGCGATGTTGGGGAAATGATAAGGGGCAAAAATGCGATAACACTTATCGCGCTGCGCTGAAAATCACGCTGGGCGCAGGCGCTGCTGCTCTTTTTTGCTGAGCTTATCGACGACCAGGTTCCACGAATCATCAATCAGATCCGCCAGCAGGCCCTCGCTGATATCCTCGCCGGGAACTACGGTGATCCAGTGCTTTTTGTTCATGTGATAACCGGGCTCGATGCTGTGGTAAATCTCTTGATGAAGCAGCGATTTTTGCGGATCGCACTTCAGGTTGATCAGCGCACGGCCGCGTATCGTCATGCTCAGCATAAAAATTCGCCCGCCGACTTTAAACACATCGTATTCCGGGCCAAACGGCCAGCAGTGTTCGGTGAAGGGCAGCTCCAGCGCGATACGATGCGCGTGGTCATGCAGCGAGCGGTGGTCCATCAGATAGTTTCCTCATGCAGCGCCTGCCACATTGCCTCAAAGCCTAATGCAATGAGTTCCCTGGCACGCTGCGGATCGTTGCTGGCGTACTCGATAGTGGTTTCTGCCAGTGACAAAAATAGCGCATCACCAAACGTACGATACGCATCGCTAAGAAAAATGGGTTTTACCGAAAGTTGGCATATTTCGTTTAACTCGGGGAACATTTCTTTGACCCGAGTACGCGTTTCATCGGTAATTCTTTCGCTGAGAGCCATGCGGCGGATGGCTTTATGCTCCATCGGCTTGCGCATGCCCCAGTCGATATAGCTGTTCCAGATATTACGCGCATTCTCTTTCGGGCGGGTTTCGTTTGGGACAAGACTAGACACCATCACCTGAACTAAACCCGATTTGATAGAGAGGTAAAGCTCGTTGAGCAGATCGTCCTTGGTGGCAAAATAGCGAAACAGCGTCCCCTCAGCAACCCCGGCGCTGCGGGCGATGGCGGAGGTTGAGGCGGCGATTCCCGATTGGGCAAAGGCGGCGGTTGCGGCCTCCAGTAACGCTTGCTTTTTATCTTCACTCTTAGGACGAGCCACTACACTTTACCTCACACGTTATAAAAACCTGATCTAAGCATGCCTGGCATGGGCACTGCAACGCCGACTGTCAAAATTTGAAAATCGTCTTGACGACTTTCAGCTTCTTCCTAATAATGAGTGCTTACTCACTCATAATCAAGTCTTATAACAAAAACCTCCAGGAAGGAGGATTTCGCCAGGTCAGGATATGAACCGTGTCATCTTAAGCGTGGTCGCCATCATGTTATTAGCGTCAGCAACAACTTTGCCGTTTGTGTTAAATGCCGGATTTGGTCAGGCACCGCAGGGCGAACAGCTCAGCCTGGTCGAACAGTCGCCGCACTATCATGACGGCCAGTTTCACAATCAACTGCCCACGCCCGGGTTTACCGGGCAAAAAAATATGCTGGCTGCATGGTGGGATTTTTTAGTCACCAAACGGGAAAATGCCAGACCGGCCCAGCCGCTACCGCTGGTGAAAACCGATCTCGCCAGCCTGCCGTTAGGGCAGGACACTATGGTCTGGTTGGGTCACTCCTCCTGGTACCTACAGCTGGCGGGCAAACGCATTCTGATTGATCCGGTGTTCAGCAACTATGCCGCGCCGTTTTCGTTTCTTAATAAGGCCTTCCCCGGCGACTATCCGTGGCATGCGCAAGAGATGCCGGATATCGATCTGCTGATTATCTCGCACGATCACTATGACCATCTCGACTACGCCACCATCAAAGCGCTGATGCCGAAAATCAAGCGCGTGGTGACGCCGCTGGGCGTTGGCTCGCATCTGCGCTACTGGGGCGTTGATAGCGCGATTATCAGTGAAGTGGACTGGAATCAATCGGTGCAGATTAGCGATGAGTTGACAGTACACGCGCTGCCCGCGCGCCACTTTTCCGGTCGCGGCCTCAAGCGTAATCAGACGCTGTGGGCCAGCTTTATGTTCGTCACCCCTCAGCAGAAAATTTACTACAGCGGCGATAGCGGCTACGGCCCGCACTTTAAAGCCATTGGGGAACAGTTTGGTGAAGTGGATCTGGCAATCATGGAAAACGGTCAGTATGACCAGGACTGGAAATATATTCACATGATGCCAAAAGAGACGGCGCAGGCTGCTGACGATTTACACGCCCGAGCGGTGCTACCGGGCCACGCCGGGCGCTTCGTGCTGGCAAAACATACATGGGACGATCCGTATAAAAGGCTGGCGGAGGCCAGCACAGGGCGACCGTGGCGACTGCTGACGCCAATGTTGGGTGAGCCGGTTTGGGTCGCGGATAAAACGCAATCATTTAACGCCTGGTGGCGGTCACGATGAGAGTGGTTCAAGAGGAGAGAGGACTTATGACTATTTCCGCTCAGGTCATTGATACAATCGTCGAGTGGATTGATGATAATTTGCATCAACCGCTACGCATTGACGATATTGCGCGTCATTCGGGGTACTCGAAATGGCATCTGCAACGGCTGTTTTTGCATTATAAAGGGGAGAGTCTGGGGCGCTATATTCGCGAACGTAAGCTGCTGCTGGCGGCGCGCGATCTGCGCGATACCGATCAGCGGGTTTACGATATTTGCCTGAAATACGGCTTTGATTCGCAGCAAACTTTTACCCGCATTTTCACCCGCACGTTCAACCAGCCGCCGGGTGCTTATCGCAAAGAGAATCACAGCCGCGCGCACTGAAAGACTGAAAAGTTGAAAAATGTCCGCTGGGGGAGACCGGCGGACATTTTTTTCTTACCAGGCGTAGTTTATCGTTGCCGTGACCGTCCGGCCAATACCGTAGAAACAAGCGCTGTCGCTGGCGCATGAAGCCACGTATTTGGTATCCGCAATATTGTTGACGTTGAACTGTACTTTCGCCCCTTTCAGGCTCGAACTCAGTTCGCCTAACTCATAGCTCACCATCGCGTCATACAAATCCACCGCCGGAACCTTAAAGGTGTTTTTCGCATCGCCATAGCTGGTGCCGATATAGCGTACGCCAACGCCCGCCGTCAGGCTTTTTAGCGCGCCGTCTGGCAGGGTATAGCTGGTGAACGCCGAGGCCATATGGGTCGGAATACGTGCTGGGGTTTTTCCTTCGGTATCTACCACGGTGGTATTGACGGTTTCCGCATCGGTCCAGGTATATGAAGCAATCAGGTTGAGGTTTTCAAAGACCGTCGCGTGCGCTTCGGCTTCCACCCCTTTCGAACGAACCTTACCGCTATTTTCAAACCATCCGGCCGCGCTGTTGTAGGTGGCGACGTTGCTCTGCGTCAGGTCATACAGCGCGAGGGTCATTAACGCGTTTGGGTTCGGCTGATATTTCAGGCCCACTTCTACCTGCTTGCCTTCGCTTGGATCGAACGGCCCGACGCCCGGCGCGCGGTTGGTTTGTAGATTAGGTTCGAACGAAGTGCTGTAGCTGATATAGGGCGAGAGGCCGAAATCAAAGGCGTACAGCAACCCGGTACGCCAGGTAAACTTGTTGTCGTTTTGCTGAGTGCTGCTGGCATCGGTAAAATCAGTGGTGCGCACTTCTGCCCAGTCGTAGCGCCCCGAAACCAGCAGCTCCCAATTCTGCCAGCTCAGCTGATCCTGGAGGTAAATTCCCGCCTGGTCGAGATTTTGTTGCTCATCGCTGGCGGTGCTGAAGGTGCTTTCATCAACGCTAACGCCGTAAGAGGGACTGCGCCAGTCGATATCGTACTGTGAACCACCGGCGCGGCCGAGGTACTGTTTATCTTTACTGGTTTTGTAATCCAGACCACCAATCACCGTATGTGCCACCTGGCCGCTGGCAAACTGCGCCTCAAGCTGGTTATCGATACCAAACTCATCGGTCTGGCGCTCTTCATGTTGGGCGCGGCGCGAGAGCACCGAACTGTTGGCGGCGCTGGTGGTGTACACCAGATAACGATATTTCTGTTTGATGGTGGCATAACGGGCGTTCTGCCGCAGGGTGAAGGTATCGTTTAACTGGTGCTCGAATTCATAACCAATCATCGTTTGTTCGCGCCACGACTGATTGTAGTTAGGGTCGCTGACGTTAAAATCGCGCGGAATATAGCTGCCATCGACGCTTTCCACGGTGCCGTAGCGCGGCAGGAAGTTACGGTAACCGGCATCCGGGTCTTTCTGATAGCTGGTTAACAAGGTAAAGCGGGTGGCGTCGTTAGGATACCAGGTCAGTGCCGGGGCAATGGCCATCCGCGTCTCTTTGTAGTCATCTATCTGATTATTCTGGGTGCGGGCGATCCCGTTCAGGCGATAGAGCAGGTGGCCGTCATCGCTCAGCGGGCCGCCAAAGTCGAAAGCCCCTTCGGCAAGGTTGTTATTGCCGATACGGAACTGCACTTCATGAATCGGCTGGCTGGTGGGGCGTTTGCTGGTCATGCTGATAAGCCCGCCGGGGTTAACCTGGCCAAACAGCACCGAGGCCGGGCCTCGCACCAGCTCAACGCGCTCCAATAGCCACGGGTCGAAAGTCCCGGTCTGCGAGGAGGCGGTGGCCCCGTAGCTCAGGCCATCGAGGAATTTGGGCACGTAGCTAAAGCCGCGCACGAAAACTTCGTCGTTGCGGTTCGAGGCACCGCGATATTCGGTAAAGACGCCCGCGCTATAGCGCAGCGCCTGGGAAACCGAGGTGACATCCAGCGCCTGCATTTGATCGCGAGTGACCACCGACACCGACTGCGGCGTCTTGACGATCTCTGCGGCAGTCTTCGTTGCCGACAGCGTCTTTGTCGCGACAATTCCCTTTAGCGGCGCTGTTGGATCTTCGCCGCTGCCTGCGGTGACAACGATCGTTTCCTCCGCCGCCAGCGCCTGCCCGCCGAAGGTGGATACCGCGAGGCTCGCGGCCCAGAGTGCTGTTATCTTATTATATTTAAACATTTTTATGATTTTTCCTTGGTTAAATCGCCATCAAAAAACCGCCATCTTCGAGATGAATTGCCCAGCGGCTGTCATTAACGGTGTCAATGTTATTGCAAATAGTTATTATTTGCATTAGCGTTATTAACAAATTTTTACAAGGAAATATCGGGCAATGAAGACGGCGTGGAGCGGCCTGCTAATTGGCATGAGTGCCTTACCGGCAGCGGCGATGAACTGTGAATCACCTTCGCTACAAGGTGAACTGCAGGGGAAGTTTGATGCCAGCGGCGAGGTCTGTTTTGACCTGCCAAAGCTGGGCGAGAACTATGTTGCGGCGACTCTTTCCGGCGTCACAGATGCCCGACTGCTGGATGAGAACAATCGTCGCCTGCGCACGTTATTGGCAGGCGGCCCGGCAGATGGAGAACAAACTTTGCTATTTTCTCTGCCGGTAAACCGCGCCTCCTCACTGGTGCTGCACGGTGAAGAGGGCGCGCGCTGGCGTTTTCAATGGCAGATGCGAGAAACCACCGCGCTGGCAAAAAACCAGGCACTGGATCCGGTCAGCCCGCGCCTGCAGCAGCTCAAGCGCGAGCTGGCGGCGGGAGGTTCAACGGCGAATTTCTGGCAGGAGCGTGAACTGGAAGGGACTCCCATGGTGGAACCGGTGGACGTCAGCCATAAGCGAGTGACTTTCCTGTGGCGCGGGGCGAGCCAGAACGTGTTTATTCTGGGTTCTCCGGCGGGAGATCACGATCCGCTGTTTCGCCTAGGCGACTCCGATGTTTGGTTTCGCAGCTACGTGGTGCCCGCCGATACCCTAATGCAGTATAAGCTCGCCCCGGATGTGCCGCAGATTGCGGGCAGCGCGCGGGATCAGCGGCGGGCGATCCTGGTCAGCGCCCAGGCAGATCCGCTCAACCCCAACAGCGTCAACACCGCCCAGGATCGCTGGAGTCGCTACTCTTTGCTGGCGCTTAATCCTGCACGTTTTTGCTCGGCGCAGCGTATGACGCAACCGCTGCGCTACGGAACCTTAACCCGCCATCAGCTACGTAGCGACTTCCTGCAAAATACACGTGAAGTGATGCTTTACCGCCCGCGTCTGCCGCAGCCCGCACGCTGGACCTTAATGCTGTTCGATGGAAAGACTTATCAGGACGAATATCACTTTGCCAACGTACTGGATTCCCTGATCGCCAGCCATGTACTGCCGCCGATTAACGTGGTGTTTATCGATAGCCTTGATCATCCGCGACGGGCAAAAGAGCTGCCGCCAAATCCGCATTTTGCTGATTTTATGGCTCATGAACTGCTGCCGTGGCTGAACCGGCAGGGGCTCAACCTGACCCGGCAAAAAACCGTGGTCGCAGGTTCCAGCTACGGCGGGCTGGCCGCATCCTGGGTGGCGCTGCGCTATCCGCGGCAGTTTGGCAACGTGCTGAGCTTGTCCGGGTCGTACTGGTGGGCACCGAAAGGAGAAGAGGCCAGTTGGCTAACGCGGCAGTACCAGCAATCGCCGCGCTATCCGGTGCGTTTCTGGCTACAGGCGGGTAAATTCGAAACCAGCGGGCCGGATGGCGGCATTTATGCCAATACCCTCGAATTTGAGCAGGTACTGAGAGAGAAGGGCTATGCGGTGAGCTTCCACCCCTCCTCCAGCGGTCACGATTACGCCGCCTGGTGCGAGGCGCTGGTCAACGGTATGCGTGACTTTACTGGCTTAGCGCTCAAGGGAAAACCAGCGACGCCAGACCCAACGCAACACCACATACTCAATAGCGCCCAGCGCTAAGAACCAAAGGCAAAAGATCAGCGTATAAAGCTGGTTGAGATCCATCAGGTGGAACGTCTCAACCAGTTTTTGCGCCAGCGTCAAGCCAAGAGATGGCGCTGGCAGCAGCAGGCAGGATATCAACGCCAGCAGAAGAATGCCGGCGGCGCTGAGGAGCGTTTCTAGCGGATGTTTCATTATTTGTTAATCATCAGTTAAAAACATATTGTCCGGTAAAAGGTGAATCAATGCAATATAGTTTCGCAGGGAATTAAATTACGTCTTAAGTATTATATCTAATAATCCTCTTTAATCCCCATGTTAATTAATTTGGGCATATTTGTGATTAAGTTAATTACACCGGACTGTAAATTAACGTCATTATTAAGCCAGCGCTTTTACAAAAGTATAGGTGCTATATCCCACCAGAGTAGCGATAATAATGGCCAGCAAGATGTACAGCACCAGACGGCGTCCGCGGTAGATTCCAAACATAGTAGACCTCGTTTAGTTTTGGTTTATTAATATTTTGCAATTATTGTTTTATAGAATTAACTTACCACAAATTTTGTATTTGCGAGAGACTAAATATTGCGCAAGCTCAAATTATCTCCCGCCTGTTTTTTAATTTTCTCATTGGCCCGGAATGATTCCAGGCTTTCCGCCTCACGGAATTTTAAGGGAGATATATTTTGACCAAAATGATCAAAACTAATAATACCACCCCCTCAGGGGATACCGCGCCACGCCGGGCATATCAGCAGACCGTTGATGCGGTGCTGGCGCAAAAAAACAGCCATATTAACGGACTGAACTCTGCTGAAGCCGCCGAGCGTCTGCAGACCTTCGGCCCGAATGCGTTACCAGAGAAGAAAGGCAAGCCCGCCTGGCTGCGCTTTCTCGCCCACTTTAACGACGTACTGATTTTTGTCCTGCTGGCTGCTGCCGCGCTTACGGCGGTAATGGGCCACTGGGTTGATACCCTGGTTATTCTTGGCGTCACGGTGATCAATGCCCTGATCGGCCATATCCAGGAGAGTAATGCTGAAAAATCGCTACAGGGCATCCGTAATATGCTCTCCAGCGACGCCCGCGTGCAGCGCAACGGTAAGCATGAAACCATCCCGACCCGCGACCTGGTTCCGGGCGATATCGTCATTCTGCGCGCGGGAGACCGTGTGCCTGCCGACATGCGCCTGATTGAAACTCACAATCTGCGGGTGGAAGAAGCGATTCTGACCGGCGAGTCGACGGTAGTGGATAAAACTACCGACGCGCTGGAAGGTGAACTGCCGCTGGGCGATCGCACGAATATGCTGTTCTCCGGCACCACCATCAGCGCTGGTGGCGGCGTTGGCGTAGTGACCGCAACCGGTCAGGAGACCGAACTTGGCCACATCAACCAGATGATGGCGGGCATTGAGAAGCACCGCACGCCGCTGCTGGTGCAGATGGACAAGCTCGGCAAGGCGATTTTCGTCATTATCCTGGCGATGATGGTCGCGCTGTTCGTCTTCAGCCTGGCGCTGCGCGACATCCCTCTTGGCGAGCTACTGCTCTCCCTGATTAGCCTGGCGGTTGCCGCCGTGCCGGAAGGTTTACCGGCGATTATCTCAATTATTCTCTCCCTCGGCGTACAGGCGATGGCGCGTCAGCGGGCGATTATCCGCAAGCTGCCGACGGTGGAAACCCTGGGCGCAATGACCGTGGTGTGCTCGGATAAAACCGGCACCCTGACGATGAACGAGATGACCGTCAAAGCGATCATCACTGCCGATTGCTGCTACCGCGTTGAAGGCGACAGCTACGAGCCGCAGGGCAACATCTGCCTGGAAGGCAGCGATGAGCCGGTGCAGATTAAACCGGGCAGTGTACTGGAAACTTACCTGCGTACCATCGACCTGTGTAACGACAGCCAGATGATTCAGGACGAGCGCGGCCTGTGGGGCATTACCGGCGGGCCGACCGAAGGGGCGCTGAAGGTATTGGCGGCGAAAGCGCAGCTGGAGCCTGTTGATGCGCGCCTGGTGGCGAAAATTCCGTTCGACTCGCAGTACAAGTATATGGCGACCCATCAGAAAATGGGCGACGTCGAGCAGGTGCTGATTACCGGTGCGCCGGACGTGATTTTTGCCATGTGCCGCCAGCAGATGAGCAAGCAGGGCGCAGTGCCGTTCGAGCCGCAGTACTGGGAAGAGGAAATGGCGCGCTTTGCCCGTCAGGGCCTGCGCATGGTTGCCGCCGCCTACAAACCGGCTAACGTTGGCAGCACCACGCTGACCCACGACGATCTCCGTGAAGGTCTGGTCTTCCTCGGCATTGCCGGGATGATGGACCCGCCGCGCCCGGAAGCGATTGACGCTATCCACGCCTGCCAGAACGCGGGGATCCGCGTGAAGATGATTACCGGCGACCACCCGCAGACGGCGATGAGCATCGGCCAGATGCTGGGGATCACTAACAGCCGCCAGGCGATGACCGGCTACCAGCTGGAGCACATGGACGACGCCGAGTTAGCGAAAGCCGCCGTTGAATACGATATTTTTGCCCGCACCAGCCCGGAGCATAAGCTACGCCTGGTGAAAGCGCTGCAGGATAACGGTGAAGTGGTTGGTATGACTGGCGATGGCGTCAACGATGCTCCGGCGCTGCGTCAGGCCGATGTCGGCATCGCCATGGGTATCAAAGGAACCGAAGTGACCAAAGAGGCCGCTGACATGGTTCTGACCGATGACAATTTTGCCACCATCGCCAGTTCGGTAAAAGAGGGGCGTCGGGTCTACGACAACCTGAAGAAAACCATTCTGTTCATTATGCCGACCAACCTGGCGCAGGGGCTGCTGATTATCATCGCCCTGCTGGCGGGGAACATTATTCCGCTGACGCCGGTGCTGATTTTGTGGATGAACATGGCGACCTCCGCCACGCTCTCCTTCGGCCTCGCTTTTGAAGCCGCCGAGCGCAACGCGATGAACCGCCCGCCGCGTAAAACCGGCCAGCATGTGATGGATGCCTTTGCCGTCTGGCGCGTCGCTTTCGTCGGCACGATGATTGCCGTCGCCGCCTTTATTCTTGAGGCCTGGCTGGCGCCGCGCGGCCACAGCCCGGAGTTTATCCGCACCGTGCTGCTGCAGATGCTGGTGACCGCGCAGTGGGTGTACATGATTAACTGCCGCAGCAGCAACAGCTTCTCGCTGAATATGGGGCTGCTGCGTAACAAAGGCATCTGGCTGGTGAGCGGCGTGCTGCTGCTGATGCAGCTGGTCATCATCTACGTACCGGTGATGCAGACGATGTTTGGCACCGAAGGGCTGCCGCTGCGCTACTGGTTCATCACTCTGGTCATCGGTATCGCGATGTTCCTGGTGGTCGAAGTTGAGAAACGCTTGACCCGCCGTTTCCGCAAAACCGCGTAGTCTGTCTGACTCGTCCGGCGTCCCTTCTCCTGCGGGAGGAGGGACGCCGCATCGTCGTAAGGAATTCCCCCCATGAAAAAGATCATCCGCTCCGCCTTGCTGGCTTGCGGCCTGTCAGGCTACGCTCTGACGACCGCCGCCACTCCGGCGATTCCGGTGCGCGTTGCCACCGTTGAGCAAGCGCCGCATGCCAACGAGCGGCAAATTTCTGGTCGCGTTGAGGCCATCCACTCTGTTGATATTCGCGCCCGTACTGAAGGGGCGATCGTGCAGCGCCATTTTCAGGATGGGCAGTACGTCAATAAAGGCGATCTGCTGTTTACCCTTGATGACGCTCAGCCCAAAGCCGCGCTGGCGCTGGCGCAGGCCGAGCTGAGAAGTGCGCAGGCTTCGCTCCGCCAGGCCCAGCAGCTGTTAAGCCGCTATCAGCAGCTAAAAAATAACCACTCGATCAGCCGCAACGACGTGGATACCGCGCAGATGCAGCGTGATGTCGCCGCCGCCGCCGTGGAGCAGGCGCAGGCGCGCATTGCCGCCCAGCAAATTACGCTCGGCTATACCCGTATAACTTCGCCGGTCACCGGACGCGTCGGCCATAGCGCGTTTCACGTCGGTAGCCTGGTCAACCCTTCTAGCGGCGTGCTGGTAGACGTGGTCCAGCTTGATCCGATTCGCGTCGCCTTCTCACTCGATGAAACCGCCTTTTTCGACAAAGCGGGCCAGCATGCGGATATTGCCGCGCTGAAGCAGGCGTGGATAGCGCAGGTCGATGTTGATGGGCAGCGGCAAAACGGCGTACTGACTTCCGTCGATAACCGCATTGATAGCCGCACCGCCAGCGTGGCGCTGCGTGCTGAATTTGCAAACCCGCAGCACCGTCTGCTGCCCGGCGCTAACGTGGCGGTTTTCTTCCGTCCGCAGCAGCTTGCGCAAAGCCCGATGATCCCAGCGTCTGCGGTACAGCAGGATGCGCAGGGCTTTTACAGCTGGGTGCTGATGGCGGATAACACCGTCACCTTGCGACGTTTTACCTCAGGCGGCCAGCAGGGGCAGGAGTTCGCGGTGGTAGACGGTATTAATGCGGGCGAGCGCGTGGTGACGGAAGGTGTGCAGCGCCTGCGTGATGGCGTAGCCGTTCAGTTGCTCAACTAAAGAGGGGGGAAGGGATGTTGACGTTTTTTATCCGTCGCCCGCGTTTTGCGATGGTGATTGCGCTGCTGATGACTTTTATCGGCGCGGTATCGCTAAAGCTGATTCCGGTCGAGCAATATCCGCAGATTACGCCGCCGGTCATCAACGTTAGCGCCAGCTGGCCGGGGGCCAGCGCGGCGGACGTGGCACAAGCCATCGCCGCACCGCTGGAGACCCAGCTCAACGGCGTTGACCATATGCTGTATATGGAATCTACCAGCTCCGATGAAGGCACCTACAGCCTGAGCCTGACCTTTGCTGCCGGTACCGATGCCGATTTAGCGGCGATTGATGTGCAGAATCGCGTTTCCCAGGCCGTGGCGCAGCTTCCTGCTGAAGTGCAGCAGAACGGCGTGCAGGTGCGCAAACGGGCAACCAACCTGCTGATGGGCGTGAGCCTTTATTCGCCGCTCGGTACGCTATCGCCGCTGTTTGTCAGCAACTACGCCAGCACCCAGGTGCGCGAAGCGCTGGCGCGCTTGCCGGGCGTTGGCGAAGTGCAGATGTTCGGCGCGCGCGACTACAGCATGCGCATCTGGCTGCGACCTGACCGCATGAACGCGCTCAATATCACCACCGATGATATTGCCCAGGCGCTACGCGAACAGAACGTGCAGGGCGCGGCGGGGCAGGTGGGGACGCCGCCGGTATTTAACGGCCAGCAGCAGACCCTGACCATCAACGGTATCGGTCGGCTGAGCGACGCCGCCAGCTTCGGGCAGATTGTGGTGCGCAGCGGCGAACGCGGTCAGCTGGTGCGCCTGTCGGACGTGGCAACTATTGAGCTGGGCGCACGCAGCTATAGCTCTGGCGCACAGCTCAACGGTAAAGATTCCGCCTATCTTGGCATCTACCCGACGCCAACCGCCAATTCTCTACAGGTTGCCAGCGCGGTGCGCGCCGAGCTGACCCGGCTGCACGCGCGTTTTCCGGCGGATCTGACCTGGGAGGTGAAGTTTGATACCACCCGCTTTGTGGCGGCGACGATCAAAGAGATCGGCGTGTCGCTGGCGTTGACCCTGCTGGCGGTGGTGGTCGTGGTGTCTCTATTCCTGCAAAGCTGGCGGGCAACCCTGATAGTGGCTCTGGCAATCCCGGTGTCGCTTATCGGCACCTTTGCCGTGCTCTATTCGCTGGGCTACAGCGCCAATACGCTGAGCCTGTTCGCGATTATTCTCGCCCTGACCATGGTGGTGGATGACGCCATCGTGGTGGTGGAGAGCGTAGAGACGAAAATGGCGGAGGGATTGGATCGCGGGGCCGCTACCGCCGAGGCGTTGCGGCAAATCGCTGGTCCAGTGATCGCGACGACTTTAGTGCTGCTGGCGGTATTTGTTCCGGTGGCGATGCTGCCGGGGATCGTCGGCGAGCTGTATCGCCAGTTTGCGGTGACGCTATCGACGGCAGTAACGCTATCGAGCGTGGTGGCGCTGACCCTGACACCCGCGCTGTGCGCGCTGCTGCTGCGCCCGCGTCCGGAAAGGCCTGCCGCTATCTGGCGCGGCTTTAACCGCGGCCTGGATAAGGTGCGCGATGGCTATGGGCGTCTGGTGGGAGGTATGAATCGTCGTCCCTGGCTGGCGCTGGCCGCGACGGCGGCGGCTGCCGGGCTGGTGGTCTTTAGCTTCACCACCATGCCGAAGGGCTTTCTGCCGCAGGAAGATCAGGGCTACTTCTTTGCCAGCGTGCAGCTTCCTGAAGCCGCCTCGCTGGAGCGTACCGAAGCGGTGATGGCCCAGGCCCGCGAGCTGCTGCTGGCAAATCCGGTGGTTGAGGATGTGATTCAGGTGTCCGGCTTCAATATTCTCAACGGCACCAGCGCCTCAAACGGCGGGTTTATCTCGGTAATGCTGAAAGATTGGCATCAGCGGCCGCCGCTGGATTCGGTAATGGAGAAACTACAGGGCCAACTGATGGGGCTGCCGGAAGCGACAATTATGACTTTTTCGCCGCCAACGCTGCCGGGGCTGGGCAACGCCTCCGGGTTTAATTTACGCATTCTGGCTCAGGCCGGACAATCTCCAGCGGAACTGGAGCAGTTGACGAATCAGGTTCTGAGGGCGGCGAACCAGCATTCGCAGTTGAGCCGGGTATTTACCACCTGGAGCAGCAACGTCCCGCAGCTCACGCTCAACGTTGATCGCGACCAGGCGGCGCGGCTGAACGTGCCGGTGGCAAGGATTTTCAGCAGCCTGCAAACCGCGTTTGGCGGCACCCGCGCCGGGGATTTCAGCATCAACAATCGCGTTTACCATGTGGTAATGCAAAACGAGATGCAGTGGCGTGAACGGGCGGAGCAGATTAGCGAGCTGTACGTGCGTAGTGACAACGGCGAGCGGGTTCGTCTGAGCAACCTGGTGACCATTACGCCGACGGTGGGCGCGCCGTTTATTCAGCAATATAACCAGTCTCCATCGGTATCGGTGAGCGGCTCGGCGGCAGAAGGCGTCAGCAGCCGCACGGCAATGGCGGTGATGGAGCAGATTTTACAATCGAACCTGCCGCAAGGGTATGACTACGCCTGGAGCGGAATTTCGTGGCAGGAGCAGCAGACCGGCAACCAGGCGGTGTGGATTGTGCTGGCGGCGGTGGCGATGGCGTGGCTGTTTCTTGTCGCCCAGTATGAGAGCTGGACGCTTCCGGCGAGCGTGATGCTGTCAGTGCTGTTTGCCATCGGCGGGTCGCTGCTGTGGTTATGGTGGGCCGGTTACGCCAACGATGTTTACGTGCAGATTGGCCTGGTGTTGCTGATTGCGCTGGCGGCGAAGAATGCGATTTTGATTGTCGAATTTGCCAGGGCAAAGCGGGAAGAAGGGATGTCGATAGTCGATGCTGCCCGCGAAGGAGCTACCCGCCGCTTCCGGGCGGTGATGATGACGGCGGTTTCCTTCATCATTGGGATTATGCCGATGATGCTCGCCACCGGCGCCGGAGCGCAGAGTCGACGGATTATCGGTACCACGGTGTTTAGCGGCATGCTGGTGGCGACGGTGATTGGCATTCTGTTTATTCCATCGCTGTACGTGCTGTTCCAGCGCCTGCGCGAGTGGGGGCATCGGCGGATGTAGGTGCTTCGGACACGGTGCGGTTTTGGTAGCCCGGGTAAGGCGTTTACGCCGCGACCCGGGATTTCCGGGGACTGAGGGCGGATTTGGTAGCCCGGACAGGCGCGCCAGCGCCGCCTCCGGGATATCTTCATACAGCTGCGGGAATATCTCTGAAACTGCGATATATGCAGCGATGCCCTGGTGCCCGCTGAAATCGGCGAACCGGAGGTCCGAAGACAAGGGCAGGCCGCCAGGGATGGCGGACAGAGGCGAATCGAGACAGGACGTCGAGTTGAGCCGACCGCTGGCTGAGGTCCGGGAGGTGAGCGTAGTGCGCAGCACCGATTTCTTTGCGGGACTGCGGGGATTGTAAAGGGGGAGACGGTTTTCTCCCCCTTTACCCGTTCACGTACCGCGGTGAGACATTTTCTGCGAAATAGTGGTGAACGGAACCCTTCTACACCGTCCCGGAGGCGGCGCTTGACGCGCCTGTCCGGGCTATAAAACCCATGAAAGTGTATAGCAATTTGTTACCTTTCGAGCTACGATTACGTATATCAATTTGTTACCAGTGAGGAAAAATCATGCAAAACACCGTCCGCAAGCCAACTCGTGATAAGCAGATCAATATCCGCGCCACTGATGAAGAGCGGGCGGTGATTGATTATGCAGCAAGTCTGGTGAATAAAAATCGAACGGATTTTATTATTGAGAAGGCTGTACATGAGGCTCAGAACATCATTCTGGATCAGCGTGTATTTGTTCTGGATGATGCCCGTTATCAGGCCTTCATCGAACAGCTTGAAGCGCCTGTGCAAAATGTTGAGGGCCGCCAGCGTTTAATGGATGTGAAGCCTGAATGGAAATAAACGTGACTGCTCCGGCTTTGCTGACGGAAAGGCATATCCTTCAGTCATTCGATTGTGGGAATGATGTTTTAAACGAATGGCTACGCCGCCGGGCGATGAAAAATCAGCTCCTCAATGCTTCCCGCACTTTTGTTATCTGTCTTGAAGGAACCCTGCGCGTAGTGGGGTATTATTCGATTGCAACCGGTTCCGTGAGCCATGCTGATTTAGGCCGTAGTTTGCGTCAGAATATGCCTGACCCGATACCGGTCGTGTTATTGGGGCGTCTTGCTGTCGACGTATGTACTCAGGGCCATCGTTTCGGAAAATGGCTGCTTAATGATGCAGTGATGCGCGTTGCTAACCTGGCGGATCAGGTGGGAATTAAGGCCGTTATGGTTCATGCCATTGATGAGCAGGCTAAAGCGTTCTATGAGTACTTTGGCTTCGTTCAGTCCCCAATTGCGACAGGCACACTATTCTACAAAATCTAAGTTCGGTATTGCATGCGTATTTTGCCGGGTGGCGGCTAGCGCCTGTTCAGGCATGCCGCCAACCGGGGACTACCTGCTCTCCACAGCAATCATGGTCACGAACGGGTGGTACTGCCACGGCACGCTGCCGCCTTTCTGGTACATCTTCGAAATGGTGCCGTCGAGATACAGCATCTGGCGCACGTTGAGCTTTGACTGCGCATAGCAGGCGAAATCATAGAAATTGGTTTCGCGCGCGCTAAGCATGAACACCACTTTGCCCTCACGGGTGATTCCCACGCCGTTACGTAGCTTTCGCGAGCTGGCAGAGGGCTTCAGTCGCCAGTTGATCTTGCCGTTTTCAATCAGCATCGGCCCGGACTGCACAGCGTACTGGATGGCTGGCGAGGGCTTGAATTTCTCGAGGCTGACAATGCCCGCATTTTGCCCTTTCAGGTAAAACACTCCGCCGGGACGAATAAAAAAATTGCCGCCGCCAGAGGCGCGGTTAAGCGGGGTCAACTGCCTGCCTTTCTCGATATACAGCCCCAGCGGCGCATACGCTTTATCATAAATTCCGCCGTTCATCGCCATCTGTACCCGTCCGTTCTGGTTGATATCCGCCAGCAGCGAACGCAGCGATCCCCAGGCTTCGCCGTCCGCTTTTTGCCAGTACATGACAATGCGCTCGCGTTGTGGATTAACGGTATAGCTTTGCAGAGTCAGCGATGGGTCGGTGAGTGAACATGTCCCGCTGGCGAACGCGGGTAGAGATAAAAACAGCAGCGGCAGGAGAGATGAAAAGCGCACGGCGATAGAATTCCAGGCAACAACGATGGCGTGCAGTATACCGTTTTATCGCCGCTACGCCGTCCAGATCTCGCAATGCTTCTGTACCAGGCCGATTAGCGATCCGCCGTTGGCGACAAACTCGCGCATCCGCTGAGATTCACTGCGATCCTGCTTCGCCTGGCGGATGGCTGCATCCAGTGCGCTGTCGGCCTGAAGCTTATGGGCAAAGGGCGTCAGTTTATCCGCCAGCTGTAAAATCTCTTCGCGAAACGTCTGCTGTTTACCCGTGTGAACATCGGTATTGATGCCATCCAGCCCATAACGACAGGCTTGATAGCGGTTGAAGGGGTAGAGCAAATAATCCTCAGGCTGATGCTTAAACGGACGCTCCGTCAGCAGCCAGCAGGCGATTATCTGGATAAATCCGGCAATATTCACCGCCTGGGCTATCGTCAGCGGCGTATCCATCACCCGCACCTCGACGGTACCAAAACCCGGACTCGGGCGAATATCCCAGTGCAAATCCTTCATGCTGTCGATCATGCTGGTATAGCTGAGGCGACGAAATAGCCCGATAAAGGCCTGCCAGCTGTCGACCCACGGCATCGGGCCGTTGTCCGGGTAGGCAGAAAAGAGATTGAGTCGCGAGCATGCAAAGCCGCTATCCGCCCCGTCGAGCCAGGGAGATGCTGCGTTCAAAGCAATAAAATGCGGCACAAAGCGCGACAGGCCGTGCAGAAGATAAATCGCGTCATCGCCGTTCTGACATCCCACGTGAACGTGCTGACCGAATACCGTTGACTGCTGCGCCAGATAGCCAAAGTGCTCGACGGTTTTCAGGTAGCGCGGGTTAGCGCTGATTTGCTGGCGCTGCCAGGTTTGAAACGGGTGGGTTCCGCCGCCGCAGATTTGCACATGATGGCGGGCGGCGGCGCGCAGCACCGCCTGTTGAATGGCGCCCAGTTGCGCCGTGGCCTGGTGGATATCGCGGCAGATACCGGTCGCGATTTCCAGCATGCTTTCGGTAATGTCATGCTTGGCTTCGCCCGCTTTCAGCGTGTTTTGCACCTCATCAATAAGCGCGGAAGAGTCCTGACTTAGATCGTAGCCCGGCGGATTGACGACCTGGAGTTCCAGCTCGATGCCGAGGGTAAAAGGCTCTGAACGGTGAAAATCGGGTAAAGGCATGGCGACTCCCGGATTATCGCTATAAGAAGAGTATAGAAGAGAACGATCCAAACTGATGATTTACCGGATATCATGAATTTAATTTATAAAAAATGACGCGGCGTGATTATTATCTCCCGGGAATATTAAGGCTGGTGCAATCCTGCAACACAATTCCCGCTGGTGGTGCAAATAGATAAGGTTGTTTTATTTTTTCAATTAAAATCATTGGGATAATATAAGCCATTCTTATTTTATAAGCCATTTCACACTTATTTACCGCAGGTTCAGAACTGGTATGCATCTTGCCTGTTAAATAGCGACTTTTATTTAACAGGGACAATGTGATGCTGAAGAAAAAATTACTCTCACGTAAATGCCATCTCGCCGTTGCTGTTAGCGGGGCATTGGCGCTGTTTGCCGCTTTGCCGGCTCATGCCTCAACGTTGCGCATAGCGATGACCGCCGCCGATATCCCTTTAACCCTCGGCCAGCCCGATCAGGGTTTTGAGGGAAACCGTTTTACCGGTATCCCGCTTTACGACGCTCTTGTTGAGTGGGATCTGTCGCAAGGGGAAAAGCCCAGCGGCCTGGTTCCTGGGCTGGCGACCGAGTGGCACGTTGACCCGCAAGATCAAAGTCGCTGGATTTTCACCCTGCGCCCGGGAGTGAAGTTTCATGATGGCTCGGAGGTCAACGCCGATGCTATCGTCTGGAACGTGGATAAAGTACTGAATAAAGCCGCGCCGCAGTACGCTCCGGGCCAGATTGGCAACACGCTTTCGCGCATGCCGACCCTGACCGGTGCGCAGAAGATTGACGACCACACCGTGGTGTTGACCACCTCCGAGCCGGATGCGCTGCTGCCGTACAACATCACTAACCTGTTTATCGTTTCCCCGACGGCGTGGCAGAAACTGTATGACGCGGTACCGGCAAGCAGCGGCGATACCGCCGCGCGCAGTAAGCAGGCGTGGACCGAATTCGCCGCCCATGCGGTGGGCAGCGGCCCGTTTAAAATGGAAAAACTGGTTCCCCGCCAGCAGCTGATCCTCGATAAAAACCCCGACTACTGGAACAAAGATCGCATTCCACGGGTGGATAAAGTGGTGCTGATCCCGCTGCCTGAAGCCAACGCCCGCACCGCGGCGCTGCTTTCAAAGCAGGTGGACTGGATTGAGGCCCCGGCCCCGGACGCGGTCGATCAAATCAAGGCCCAGGGTTTTAAAATCTACGCTAATACCCAGCCGCACCTGTGGCCGTGGCAGTTCTCCTTCGAGGAGGGCTCGCCGTGGAAAGATATTCGCGTGCGCAAAGCCGCCAACCTGTGCCTTAACCGCGCCGAGCTGAAAAGCTATCTCGGCGGCTATATGACCGAGGCGACCGGCGTCTATGAGGCCGACAGCCCGTGGCACGGTAAGCCCACTTTCCAGATTAAGTATGACCCGGACACCGCCCGTAAGCTGATGACCGAAGCCGGATATAGCGCCGGTAAGCCGCTGCACGTGACCGTCGCCACCTCGGCATCCGGTTCCGGGCAGATGCAGCCGCTGCCGATGAACGAGTACATCCAGCAGAGCCTGAAAAGCTGCTTCTTTAACGTCGATATCAAAGTTAACGAATGGAACACCCTGTTTACCAACTGGCGTCTCGGAGCGAAAGATCCGTCCGCGAAGGGGATCGACGCGATCAACGTCAGCGCCGCGGTGAACGACCCCTATTTCGGCATGATCCGCTTCTCTACCGCCAAAGCCTTCCCACCGGTCGCAACGAACTGGGGCTACTTCTCGACCCCGGAAACCGAAAAGCTGGCCACGGCGGTGAAGCACGCCTTTACTCCGGCTGAAATGGATAAAGCCGCCGGTGAGCTGCACGCCGCGCTGGTCGATCAGGTGCCGTTCCTGTTCGTTGCCCACGACGTCGGGCCACGGGCGATATCACCTGCCGTTACCGGGGTAGTACAGCCGCAAAGCTGGTTTATCGACCTCAGTCTGGTGAGCAAAAAAGAGTAATCGTCACGGGAGCAAGAGATGATCAATACGCTGCTATATCGCATCCTGCTGGCCGTCCCCACCATGCTTGGGGTGGCGGTAATCTGTTTTATGCTGGTGCAAATAGCACCGGGCGACCCGCTGGTGTCGGTGATGCCGCCGGACGCCTCGGAAGCGCTGCGTCAGACCTTAATGCAGGCCTACGGTTTTGATAAACCTCTGCCGCTACAATTTGTCCACTGGCTATGGCGGGCGCTGCACGGCGATTTGGGCATGTCGGTCGCCACCGGGCGCCCTGTGATTGGCGAAGTGATGACGGCGGTGACTTACTCTCTGCGTCTGGCGCTGCTGGCGACGGTGATTGGCTTTGTGCTGGGTAGCCTGTTTGGTTTTGTCGCCGGTTACTTTCGTAACAGCATTATCGACCGCCTGGCTTCGGTGCTGTCGGTGTTTGGCGTTAGCGTGCCGCACTACTGGCTGGGGATGCTGCTGGTCATCATTTTTAGCGTCAAACTCGCGCTGCTGCCGGCCACCGGCGGCGGGCCGATTGGCGAGGTGGGCTGGCAGTGGGACTGGGAACATCTGCAGTTTATGCTGCTGCCTGCTTTTACGCTGTCGGTGATCCCAACCGGGATTATCGCCCGCACTGTCCGTTCGCAGGTGGCGGACATTCTTAGCCAGGAGTTTATCGTCGGCCTGCGCGCCCGGGGGCTCAACGAGTCGCGAATCTTCCTGCACGTGGTGAAAAACGCCGCTCCGACCGCGCTGGCGGTAATGGGCCTGCAGGTCGGCTATCTGATGGGCGGCTCGATTCTGGTGGAAACCGTCTTCTCCTGGCCCGGTACCGGGATGCTGCTGAACACCGCCATTTTCCAGCGCGATCTGCCGTTATTGCAGGGCACCATCTGGGTGCTGGCGCTGTTCTTTGTGCTGCTCAATCTGCTGGTGGATATTCTGCAAACCAGTCTCGACCCGCGAATTAAGAGGAGCTGACGATGGTGGATACCGTGACAACCAAAGGCATTCCCGTTTCTGCAACGACGGTCGCCCGACAAGGCTACTGGCACGGCGTGTTTAGCCGACTGCTGCGCGACCCCGGTGGGGTGTTTGTCGGGGCGATCATTCTGATTCTGCTGGCGCTGGCGCTGTTCGGTCCGTGGCTGATCGTCAAAGACCCGTATCAGACCTCCATGTTTTTACGTCTTAAACCGATAGGCACCGACGGCTTTGTGCTGGGCTCCGATGAGCTGGGGCGCGATATGCTCTCCAGGCTGATTCTTGGCACTCGCCTGTCGCTGTTTATGGGCATAGTCCCGGTGGTGTTCGCCTTTTTTATCGGCGGCGCGATCGGCATTATCGCCGGATACGCGGGTGGTAAAACCAACACCCTTATTATGCGCACCGTCGACGTGTTTTATGCGTTTCCCTCGGTTCTGCTGGCGATAGCGCTCTCCGGCGCGTTGGGCGCAGGCATCGGTAATGCGCTGCTGTCGCTGACCCTGGTGTTTGTCCCCCAGGTGGCGCGTATCGCCGAAAGCGTCACTGCGCAGGTGCGGCATATGGATTATATCGACGCCGCCCGCGCCACCGGGGCCAGCGCGTTTACGATTATTCGCGTGCAGGTGCTGGGCAACGTTTTAGGGCCGATTTTCGTCTTCTCTACCGGGCTGATTTCGGTGTGCATGATCCTCGCTTCCGGCCTCTCTTTTCTGGGTCTTGGCGTTCGCCCGCCTGAGCCTGAGTGGGGGCTGATGCTCAACACCCTGCGCACGGCAATCTATACCCAGCCGTGGGTGGCGGCCTTGCCCGGCCTGATGATTTTTATCACCTCCATTTCGTTCAATATCCTCGCGGACCGCCTGCGCGCGGCAATGGCGATTAAGGAGTAAGCGATGCAACCCTTTATCAATATCGACCTCGGCGGACCGGCTCAGCCGCTGCTGAAGGTCAACAATCTGCTGAAACATTTTCCTGCCGGCGGCGGCAAAAAGCGCGAAGTGGTGCAGGCGGTGGATGACGTTAGCTTTACGGTGGTCAAAGGCGAAACCCTTGGCGTAGTAGGGGAGTCGGGCTGCGGTAAATCAACCACCGCCCGGCTGTTGATGCAACTGCTTAAGCAGGATAGCGGCGAGCTGATTTTTGATGGCCTGGAGGTCGGCTCATCGCGCCTGCCGATGAAAGAGTATCGCCGTCAGGTGCAAATGGTCTTTCAGGATAGCTACGCGTCGCTGAATCCGCGCATGACCATGGAAGAGAGCATCGCGTTCGGTCAGCGGGTACACGGCGTTAGCGCCAAAGAGGCCAGCGAATATGCACGCTATCTGCTGGCGCACGTCGGCCTCGAGCCTGGACGCTTTGCCCATCGCTACCCGCACGCGCTCTCCGGCGGCCAGCGCCAGCGCGTCAACATCGCCCGCGCGCTGGCGATGAAGCCCCGGCTGGTCATTCTCGATGAAGCGGTCTCGGCGCTGGATAAATCGGTTGAGGCCCAGGTGCTGCAATTGTTGCAGGAGCTTAAGCGAACGCTGGCGCTGACCTATGTGTTTATCAGTCACGATCTGCACGTGGTGCGCTGGCTGTCGGATCGCATCCTGGTGATGTATCTCGGCGAGGTGGTGGAGATTGGCCCGGCGGAGCAGCTGTTTACCGCCTCGGCGCACCCTTATACCCGCGCGTTATTAAGCTCGATGCCGTCGATGGATCCGCAACATCGCACCTTAACCTCCCCGCTGAGCGGTGATCCGCCCAGCCCGATTTCACCCCCTTCTGGCTGCCGGTTTCATACCCGCTGTCCGCATGCCAGAGCGGTGTGCTCGCAGGTGAAGCCAAAGCTTGAAAGCATCGGTGAAGGACATCAAAGCGCCTGCCTGATGGCGCAGCCCGCGTCGCCCTGGCATCAGAATATCGCCATCCAGGAGGTGAGCCATGTCGCATGAAGCTTATGTCCATATCCGCGACCTGCGGGTGGAGTTTCGCCGAGACGGCCAGACGGTCAACGCAGTCAACGGCGTCTCCTTTGATGTGCAAAAGGGCGAAGTGATGGCGCTGATCGGTGAATCCGGTTCCGGGAAAAGCGTCACACTACGCGCCCTGATGCGCCTGCATCCGCCGAAAAGCAGCGTGCTTTCCGGCACCCTGAAAGTCGGGGAGGAAGAGGTGCTGACCATGAGCGCCGGGCAGCTACGGCGCTATCGCGGCGCGCGCTGCGCGATGATTTTTCAGGAGCCGCTGCTGGCCTTCGACCCGGTCTATACCGTGGGACAACAGATTGTTGAGGGGCTGCGCCGCCACGAAGGGCTGTCGCGTCAGGCTGCGCGGGAGCGGGCGCTGGAAGCGCTGCGCCGGGTGCGCATTCCCAGCCCCGAGCGGCGGCTGGACGCCTATCCGCACGAGATGTCCGGCGGGATGCGCCAGCGGGCGATGATTGCTCTTGCGCTCTCCTGCAATCCGCAGCTGCTGCTGGCGGATGAGCCGACCACCGCGCTGGATGCCACTGTGCAAATCCAGATCCTGATCCTGCTGCGCGAGCAGCAAAAGCAGCGAGACCTGTCGATTATCTTCGTGACTCACGATATCGGCGCGGCAGTGGAGATTGCCGACCGGGTGGCGGTGATGTACGCCGGGCGCATCGTTGAAGAGGCGTCGATTGAGGATATTTTATACCGCCCCCGTCATCCCTATACCCAGGTGTTGTTAGGCAGCCGCCCGAAAGAGGGGCTGAAAAAGGGCGACGCGCTGCACTGCATCCCCGGTTCGCCGCCCGATCTCTCGCGCCTGCCGCCAGGCTGTGCCTTTGCCGAGCGCTGCCCGCACGCGCGACCGGCCTGCGCCGAGAGCCAACCAACGACAGAACAGGTAGGGTCGCGTCATGTGGTGAGCTGCCATCGCTGGCGCGAGCTGAATGCGTCCGTTGAAAACCAGGCGCTTTACGCCTGAATCACAGAGGAGACCAACATGCAGGATGACCTTCGCGCCTTTATGCCCTATCCGGCGCACCCGGTGGCGCATGCCTTAAGCGGGCCGCTGAGCGGGCTGACCTTTGCGGTCAAAGATTTGTTCGACGTGGCGGGCTACCCGACCGGTGGCGGCAACCCGCACCTGCTGGCGCTGTCCGGAATTAAAAAACGCACCGCCCCGGTGGTGCAAACGCTGCTGGATAACGGCGCGCGCTTTATCGGCAAAACCCATACCAGCGAGCTGGCGTATTCGATGAGCGGACACAACGTGCATTATGGCACCCCGCGCAACGGGGCCGCGCCCAATCATATTCCCGGCGGCTCTTCGTCCGGCTCGGCGTCGGCGGTATCGAACGATGCCTGTGATTTTGCCCTCGGATCCGATACCGGCGGCTCGGTACGCACTCCCGCCAGCTATTGCGGATTGTACGGTCTGCGTCCGACCCACGGGAGAATCTCCCTCGACGGCTGTCAGCCGCTGTGTGCCACCATGGATACCTGCGGTTTCTTTGCCCGCTCGCCGGAAGTCTTTTCTGCCGTTGCCGCCTGCCTGTTTAGTGATGAGAGAGTGGATATTACCCGCGTTCGGCTGGCCAGCCATGATGGGCTATTTTCCCGTCTGCCGCCGCGCAGCCAGCAGGCCTTGCTACCGGTTCGCCAGCGGCTGGGGCACTTTTTTGGCACGGTTTTACCCTTGAGCGAATCGCTGCCGGAGGTGGACGATATCTATCTCGCCTTCCGCCAGATTCAGGGCTACGAAGCGTGGCAGGCGCAGGGTGAAACTATTGAGCGCTACGGCTTGCAATTGGGACCGGATGTGCGCGAACGCTTCTTTTGGGGCAAAGCGGTGACTCGCGAGCAGTTTGAAACCGCCTGTCAGTTGCGCGAACGGTTTAGCGCCTGGTGGGACGCGCAGCTCGGCGATGCGGTGCTGGTGATGCCAACGGTTCCCGACGGCGCGCCGCTGCTGACGGCGCAGGCTGAAGAGATAGAAGCGGTTCGCCGCCTGTCCCACGACCTGCTGTTAATTTCCGTAATGACTCAGCGTCCGCAGGTGACTCTGCCGGTTACTCAGGTGGGCGGTTTACCGCTGGGAATTTCATTTTTAGGGCCACGCGGCAGCGATCGTCTGCTGGTTGAGCTGGCCGCCGCGTTTATGCAAGGAGACCGAAATGAGCAGTGATGTCCTTTTTACCCCGATGACAGAGACCACCGATTGCCGTGTTAATGGCGAGCGCCTGTGGGATTCGCTAATGACGCTGGCGGAAATCGGCGCGACGCCGAAGGGCGGTTGCTGTCGTCTGACGCTCACCGATCTCGACCGGCAGGGGCGCGATCTGGTCATTAGCTGGGCGCAGGCGGCCGGGATGAGCGTCACCGTTGATAAAATCGGCAACGTCTTTATGCGTCGGGAAGGGCGTAATCCGGCGCTGCCGCCGATTGTTTCCGGTAGCCATATTGATACCCAGCCGACCGGCGGCAAATTTGACGGTAACTACGGCGTGCTGGCGGCGCTGGAGGTGGTGCGTACCCTGAACGATCTGGAGATTGAAACCGACGCGCCGATTGAAGTGGTGTTCTGGACCAATGAAGAGGGTTCGCGTTTTGTACCGGTGATGATGGGTTCCGGGGTGTTTGCCGGGGTATTTCCGCTGGAGACCATTTACGCGGCGAAGGATGCGGAAGGCAAGACCGTGGGTGAGGAGCTGGCGCGTATCGGCTATATCGGCAGCCAGACGCCGGGCGACCACCCGATTGGCGCTTACTTCGAAGCGCATATCGAGCAGGGGCCGATTCTGGAAGATGAAGAGAAAATCATTGGTATCGTGCAGGGCGTGTTGGGTATTCGCTGGTACGACTGCGTGGTAACTGGTCAGGAGTCCCACGCCGGGCCGACGCCGATGCGCCTGCGCCAGGATGCGTTACAGGTCGCGACCCGCATTATGCAGGAGGTGGTGGCGATTGCCGGGCGCAGCGAAGAGGGGCGCGGCACGGTGGGAATGGTGCAGGTCTATCCGAATAGCCGCAACGTGGTGCCGGGTGAGGTGACCTTTTCGATTGATATGCGCAATCTTAGCGATGAGCTGGTGGATGAGATGGACCGCCAACTGCGCGAGTTTATCGGCAGCGTCGAGCAGGGGAGCGGCCTGAAGGTGGCCCTGAAAGAGGTGAGCCACTATCCGGCAGCACCGTTCCACCCGGATTGCCAGGCGGCGATTGCCGGAGCTGCACAGCGCCTCGGTTATCCGGCGCGGGAGATTGTATCCGGTGCCGGGCATGACGCGGTGTATATGAGCTATCTGGCGCCGACCGGGATGATTTTTATCCCCTGCAAGGACGGCATCAGCCATAACGAAATTGAGTATGCTTCGCCGGAACACGTCGAGGCCGGAGCCAACGTGCTGCTGCAGGTGATGCTGCAGTACGCGCGAGCGGTGTAGAGGGGGGGATTGGCATCGTCTGCAGTTTTGTAGCCCGGACAGGCGCGGAAGCGCCGCCTCCGGGCTACAAGGCCCTCTCCTCCGGGAACTTCTTTAGCGGCTAAATTTACGCGAGCCGACAACGCACAGAACCACTCCCAACGTCACCGCCAACATCACTGGGCTCACTGTTTCGTGCAAAAGCGCCGCCGACAGAGCCAGCCCGAAGAATGGTTGTAGTAGCTGAAGCTGACCGACGGCGGCGATACCGCCAATAGCCAGCCCTTTGTACCAGAAGATAAAACCAATCAGCATGCTAAATAGCGACACATAGCCGAGCGCGGCCCAGGCTGAAATTGATATCGCGCGCCAGGACTCGGGCTGCGTCATCAACGAGGCGATCAGCATAAAAGGCAGCGCAATAATCAGCGCCCAACTGATCACCTGCCAGCCGCCTAATTCCCGGGTCAGCTTTGCGCCCTCGGCATAGCCCAGGCCGCAGGCGATAACCGCCGCCAGCATCAGCAGATCGCCGCTGAGCGAAGCTGCCGCATTTTGCCTCAGCGCGAACCCCACCACTAACAGGCTACCAATAATAGAAAAGATCCAGAACGCGCGACGTGGACGTTCCCCGCCGCGCAGCACGCCAAAAATGGCCGTCGTTAGCGGCAGCAGGCCAAGAAAAACGATGGAATGAGCCGAGGTAACGTGCCGTAACGCCAGTGCAGTCAGCAGCGGAAAGCCAATCACCACGCCCAATGAGACAATCACCAGTGGGAAAAGCTGCGACAGGCGCGGGCATTTCTGGCGAAAACTCACCACCAGGACGATGGCCAGCATCCCGGCGATAGAGGCGCGCAGATAAGTCAGCAAGAACGGGTCCATATCCAGCACCGCCAGACGCGTCGCGGGCAGCGAGCCGCTAAAAATAATGACCCCCAGTAAACCGTTGAGCCATCCCGACCATGACCCCGGATCTGTTTTGTGAACCGCTGAATCTACCACGCTAACCTCGCTATATTGGATGTACTGTACTGACTTGAGCAATGTCTGAGGCGATGGTAGTGTGCCTAATCTAATACAATCAAATTATTGTCATAGATACATTCACCGATGAAAGCTCGATACAAAGCCATTGTTGATCGCTACGCGCAGGCGATTCATAGCGGGAAGATGCCCGCCGGAACCCGTCTTCCCACGCATCGCTCCCTTGCGGCAGATGAACATATCTCGCTGGCCACGGCCACGCGCGTGTATCACGAACTGGAAGCAATAGGTCTGGTGAGCGGCGAAACCGGGCGCGGAACCTTTGTACGCGACATCTCGCTCCCACCGGGGCACGGCGTCGATCAGCAGGTGATAGCTGCCGATGTCGTAGATCTGAACTTCAACTATCCTTCGCTGCCGGGGCAGGGGGATGCGCTGCGCGAAGCGCTTAAACAGCTAGCGATGGCGGGAGATATTGACTCTCATCTGCGCTATCAACCCCATGCTGGACGGGTCGCAGAGCGTGAAATTATCGCTCGTCATTTGACCGGCAACCGCTTTGCTCCTGACGCGGAAAATGTGCTGATCGTCAACGGCGCTCAGCACGGGCTGGCGGTAACCGTGATGGGGCTTCTGCGACCGGGCGATGTGGTGGCGGTAGATGCGCTAACCTACTCAGGTTTTAAAGCCCTGGCGGCGCTTTATCATCTGGAGCTGGTGGCGATTCCCTGTAGCGCCGAGGGACCAGATCTCCATGCGCTTCATCAGCTATGCCAACAGCGGCGCGTGCGGGCGGTTTATACCATGCCGACGCTGCATAATCCGCTCGGCTGGGTACTGAATCACCGCCAACGACAGGCGCTGGCCGATCTCGCGCGCCAGCACGATCTGCTGATTATTGAAGATACGGCCTACGCCTGGCTGGTGCGTAATTCACCTCCGCCGGTGGCCAGCTATGCGCCGGAAAGAACGGTCTATGTCACCGGTTTTTCAAAAAACGTGGCTACTGGTCTGCGCGTGGGGGGAGTTATCTGCCCGTCTCGCTATCGGCCTGAGATTGAGCGCGCTATCCGCGCCACGACGTGGAATACCCCTTCGCTGATGAGTTCGCTGGTCTGCGCCTGGATTGAAGACGGCACGGTTGCACGCTTTGAAACGCAGAAACGACAGGACGCGCGGCAGCGGCAGCGGGTTGCCCGTGAGGTTCTCGGTGCGCTTCCCTTAGTAAGCCATCCGGATTCGTACTTTCTTTGGCTGCCTCTGGGTGAGGAGAGCCGGGCCGACCGGCTGGTGAAAACGTTGATGGAGCGTAATATTTCCGTTTCGACTGCCGAGCCATTTTGTGTTTCCACCCACGTCCCGCAGGCGCTGCGCATTGCCCTCGGATCCGTTCCTCTCGATAACCTACGTGCGGCGCTGCTCAGCGTGCTCGAAGCCGTGGAGTTTGAACAATACCGCTAACCCATCTGCGCCAGCTGACCGCGCAGCACTTCAACCCCTTGCTCAATAGCGTCGGGGTTAATGGCATGGAACCCCATGCGGAAGAAGTTACCCGGCGGCGCGTTGCTGAGAAAATGCCGTGCGCCGGGTTCAATCAACACCCCCGCATGAGCGGCGCGCCAGGTGAGCTGCTGGGTATTGATTTGCTCCGGCGTGGATAGCCAGAACGCATTGGCGTGCTCGCTGCCGGGAATAATCCGGCACTCCGGCAGGTGATGTTGCAGCGCGTTGTTGAGCCTGTCCCAGCGCTGGGCCGAGTCGTAATGGTAACGCCGCAGATGCGTTTCATAGTGCCCCTGGGCAAGGAAGTGGGCCATCTGATACTGAATGTTGGTCGGCGGATGGCGATACATCAGGCGGCGCAGCGCCCGCGCTTCATCAATCAGGTCCGGGTCGGCGACCATAAAGCCCAGCCGCAGACCCGGCGACAGCGCCTTTGACAGGCTGCTGACGTAGACCACCCGTCCGCAGCGATCGCTGGCCTTCAGCGCCGGAAGCGGGTTAAGCATAAAGTTACTCTCCGAGTCGTAATCGTCCTCAATAATGACTGCGTCATGGTGAGCAGCATGCTCCAGCAGCTGACTGCGTCGCGCCTTGCTCATCGCCACGCCGGTCGGTACCTGGTGGCCGGGGGTCACATAGTAGTAATCGCAGGGCGTATCGTTGAGGACGATCCCTTGTTCATCCACCGGGTGCGGCACAATATCCGTATCGGCAAGCAGGAAGGTGTTGATGGCCTCGCGAAAACAGGGGTTCTCCACGCCGACTCGCGTCTTCGACGACATCAGCAGGCGGGTCAGCAGATAGAGCGCGTTTTGCGAACCGAGGGTAATCAGGATCTCATCCGGCGCGGCGACGATGCCGCGCTTGGGTAGTACCCGGGTGCGGATTTGCTCAATCAGCATCGGCACGTCCTGGTCGATATGGTCCACCACCCACGCCGGATCGCGCACCCCGCCGTGCAGCCAGTTAGCCGCTGAACGCCAGGTCGCCAGCGGAAACTGGCGGGTATCCGGCTGACCGTAGATAAACGGGTAGCGGTAGTTCATCCAGCCCGCCGGTTTCAGAATCGACTCCTGCTGGCTGGGGGTAATTTGCAGCCGCGTGCCCCAGCGTGGTGCAAAACTCTCGTCATGCGGTGCAGCTTCCGGCACCGCGGAAGGGGAAGCGTGCTGATAATCCGGGTGCAGGTAGTACCCGCTGCGCGGGCGGCTTACCAGATACCCCTCGTTCACCAGCCCCTCAAAAACCAGCGCCGTGGTGTTACGCGACACCCGCAGCTGGCTGGCCAGCTGGCGGCAGGAGGGGAGCGGCATGTCGGCGGAAAAAATGCCGCCCAGAATGGCGTTAATCAGCGTCTCGCGCACCTGCTCCTGCAAACCGCGGCGCGGGTCGAAATCAACGTGTAACAGGTGTCGGATCATGCTTAGCTCCTTACGCGAACGCTCTGTGCATGAACTGGAGCAAATTCCATACCATCCTGAAAATGACTGACACATCCACGCGGTGAATCTGGCTCTATCCGGAAATTAAAAACGCTCCCTACAGTAAAAACGCATTCATCAGTCGCGGACCGGAACTTCCGTCGGCACATATTTTGCAAAACCTTTTCATGTTCTGGAATGAACACGTCTGGCGAATTAATTAGGGGTGGATTGATGAAAAAATCATTAGGTTCAATGTGTCTGGGGGCCGTTATGGCGATGGCCTTTTCTTATCACGCAGTTGCCGCCGATCTTCCTGAAATAGAAAAATCCGGCACGCTGAAGGTCGCGACCGAAGATGATTACGCGCCGTTTAACTTTATGAATAACGGCCAGGCGGATGGCTTTAACAAAGATATGCTCGATGAATTACGTAAATACGCGAAATTCAATGTCGATCAGAGCATTCTGCCGTGGACCGGACTATTAGCGGCGGTCTCCACCGGCCAGTACGATATGGCGTTAACCGGCGCGGTGATTACCGACGACCGCCTGAAAGTTTTTGATTTCACGCCGCCGTGGGCGTCAGCACAGCACTATTTTGTCAAACGCGCTGGCGATAATTCACTGGATACGATTGCGAGTCTGAGCGGCAAAAAAGTGGGCGTTCAGGCGGGCAGCGCGCTGCTGGCGCGTCTGCCGGAACTGAAAGCGATGCTGGAGAAAACCGGCGGCAAGCTGGGGCCGGTGGTGGAATATCCTTCCTACCCTGAAGCCTACGCTGACCTCGCCAACAAACGCCTCGATTACGTGATTAACGTGGTTATTTCGGTCAACGACCTGGCGAAGGCCAAGCCAAAGGTATTCGCCAAAGGTCTGGCGGTTTCTGGTCCGGGCTATATGGCATGGCCGATCCCGAAAAACTCGCCGCAGCTGCTGGCCTATATGACCAAATTTATGAACCACATGAAGGAAACCGGCAAGCTCGCTGAGCTGCAGAAAAAGTGGTTTGGCGAAACCTATGACGACCTGCCGACCGAAGCGATTACCAGCCCGGAACAGTTCCATAAATTAGCCGGTCTGTAATATGTTCTGCGGCGGGTCACCGCCGCCTGTTAAGGTGAAGGAGGGCTTCATGGATGCAATTTCCTGGCAGTTACTGATTGAAGGCGCATGGACGACCCTCTGGATTTCGGCCATCGCCATCGCCTTTGGCGTGGTGATTGGCCTGCTGATTGCGCTGGTGCGAATGCTACGCGTACCGGTTATCGATCAGCTGCTGGTGGTCTATATCAGCCTGGCCCGCGCTACGCCGCTGGTGACGCTGGTGCTGTTCCTGTTTCTTTCTCTGCCGACGGTCGGGATTAACCTCGATAAAAACGTCGCGGCGATTGTGGCGCTGACGCTCAATACCTCGGCCTTCAACGCCGAAATCTGGCGCAACGCTTTTCGTACTTTCCCCCGCGAGCAGCGGGAAGCGGCGGAGTCGGTGGGGATGCGTCGCTGGGCTTACTTCCGCTATATCATGCTGCCGCAGATGTGGATTGAGAGCCTGCCCGCGCTGGTCAACGAGATGTCGTTCCTGATTAAAGGCAGCCCGGCGATTGCGGTGATTGGCGTAGTTGATCTCACCCGCGTCACCAATCGAATTTCTTCGGTCACCTATGAGCCTCTCTCGCCGATTCTGGCGGCGGGCCTGCTGTACGTGGTGATTATTGGTCTGCTGCTGAAGCTGCAGGGGATGGCGGAGCGTAAAGCGAAACGTCTGGCGCGATAAATACAGGAGGTGCTATGAATCAGTGGGCCGTTATCTGGTCGGTGCGCGACAGCTTTATTGCCGGTTTACTCGCCACCATTGAGCTATTTATTACCGCAGCCATTGCCGGTTTAATTATCGGTATTGTGCTGTGCTATTTAACCGAATATCAAAAGAAAACGCTTAACCGGCTTATTATTGGCTTTGTCAGTTTAATGCGGGCCATTCCATTTTTGATACTGGCCTATTTGCTCTATTACGGTCTGCCGGAAGTCGGTATCAGTATGGAGGCGTGGACCGCCGGATTAATCGCCTTAATTATCTATCACGGCGCTTATTTCTTTGAAATATTGCGCAGTCAGCGCCGGGTATTTTCCGGTGGCTATATAGAAGCCGCGGTGGCGCAGGGCTTTTCTCGCTACAAAATATTCCGCCGTATTATTCTGCCCAATATCCTGTCTTCCGCATTACCGTTGATGGGTAACCAACTGATTATTTGCCTGAAAGACACCGCTTTTCTCAGCATTATCACCGTCCAGGAGATAACCGCTGCGGCCAACAGCGTGCAGGCCACTTATTTTATTCCGTTTAACGCCTTTATCGTCGCGATTGGGCTCTACTGGGCTGTCAGCATTCTGCTGGAACTGCTGATTAAACGTCTGAGCGCCTGGGGAGCCAGAAGAGGAATGAGCCATGCATGATACGACTGCTGTAAGCGTCAAAAACGTCTCTAAACAGTT
The DNA here is from genome assembly GCF_051131775.1 of Klebsiella sp. MISC125. Classification (NCBI taxonomy): domain Bacteria; kingdom Pseudomonadati; phylum Pseudomonadota; class Gammaproteobacteria; order Enterobacterales; family Enterobacteriaceae; genus Klebsiella; species Klebsiella sp. MISC125. The sequence goes on along the minus strand of NZ_CP180448.1, from coordinate 4,486,509 downwards.
TGATAACATTGAAGTTCTACGTGATATCAACCTAACGGTAGAGAAGGGGACCGTAGTGAGCATCCTCGGTTCGTCAGGTTCCGGTAAATCGACGCTGCTGCGCTGCATGAACTGGCTGGAGCAGCCGGATCGCGGCGAGGTGCGCATCAGCGGCCAGCGGCTGGGTATTGATGAAGATAATGGCCGGGCCATGTCCCATCGCCAGCTGTCGAAAATCCGCGAGCGGGTCGGGATGGTGTTTCAGAGCTTTAACCTGTGGCCGCACCTGACCGTGCAGCAGAACGTCAGCGAAGCGCTGCTGCACGTGAAGGGGATGAAGCGTGATGAAGCGAAAGCTATCGCCATGCAGCAACTGGAGAAAGTGGGGATGGCGCATAAAGCCGACGTTTACCCCATTACGCTCTCAGGCGGACAGAAGCAGCGGGTAGCGATTGCCCGCTCGCTGGCGATGTCGCCGGAGGTGATTTTGTTCGACGAGCCGACGTCAGCCCTCGATCCCGAACTGGTCAACGAGGTGCTGGGCGTGATGAAGGCGCTGGCGGCCGAGGGTTACACCATGGTGGTGGTGACCCACGAGATGGACTTTGCGCGTCAGGTATCGGATGAAGTGGTGTTTCTTGAGAAGGGGTTGTTGATTGAGAAAGCGCCGCCGGAGAAGTTTTTCACCAACCCGGATTCCGAGCGCGTCAGGCAGTTTTTGCAGAGCAGCCGATAACAGTGAACCCCGGGTCGCGGGGCGGTAGCCCGGACAGGCGCGCCAGCGCCGCCTCCGGGACGGTGTAGAAGGGTTCCGTTCACCACTATTTCGCAGAAAATGTCTCACCGCGGTACGTGAACGGAGAGCGTTCAGAATTCTGTGTCACGTTAAAAATTCTACAGCGTCATCACTTCATTCAGTCGCCCATCAAAATAAATGGCTAACTGCGACAATGTCAAATTCCAGCTTTGGATGGGCATTGTCCATTTTTCCTGGGCATTCATCAGACCCAGATAAAGCAGCTTCAACAGGCTGTTTTCATTCGGGAAAGCGCCTTTGGTTTTGGTCAGCTTTCTGAACTGGCGATGTACCGATTCAATCGCATTCGTGGTGTAAATGACCTTGCGGATATTTGCCGGATAGCGGAAGTACGCTGACAAGTTTTCCCACTTGCGCCGCCACGACTGGAGCACCACCGGATATTGCTGGCCCCATTTTGCTTCCAGCTCATCCAGCGCCGTTTCTGCCGCTTCTTTCGATACCGCGCGATAGACTGGCTTCAGGTCAGCCATGAACGCTCTATGATGTTTTGACGCCACATATTTAATCGAGTTACGTATCTGATGAATAATACATAGCTGAACTTCCGTCTGCGGATAAATACTGTTTATCGCTTCCGGAAAACCGGTCAATCCATCCACGCAGGCAATCAGAATATCTTCAACCCCACGATTTTGCAGGTCGCTTAAAACCGACAGCCAGAAGTTCGCGCCCTCACTTTCTGACAGATACAGACCCAGAACTTCTTTTTTGCCTTCCAGATTAAGCGCCAGCACGGTATAAACCGCTTTGCTCTGATAACGACCATCCTCCCGGATTTTATAGTGAATGGCGTCCAGCCAGACGAAGGGATAAACCTTCTCCAGCGGGCGCTGCTGCCATTGTTTTAGCTCAGGAATGATTTTATCGGTGACGGCGCTGATAGTTGCGCTGGAAACACTGAAAGCATAAAGATCTTCAATCTCCCGGCTGATGTCCTGGTAGCTCATCCCCAGCGCGAACAGGCGAATGATCTTACGCTCTATCTCATCAGACAGCGTGGTCTGATGCTTTTTCACTAGCTGAGGCTCAAAAGTGCCATTACGATCACGCGGAGTCGTCAGCTCGAAGGGGCCGGTCGGGGCTTTAATGGTCTTTTTGCCTGTGCCGTTTTTACGGTTGGCTTCAACATCCTGAGCCAGATGGGAGTCAAGCTCTGCAGAAAGAGCAGCTTCGGTTAACTGTTTGATTAAAGGCGTTAAGATCCCATCTTTGCCGGTTAATGCCTGACCGGACTGGAGTGCTTTAAGCGCTTTGTCGAAATCGAAGGGCTGGGACATGTGTCATTCCTTTTTGATTGTATATTACTGGAATGACACAGAATTTCTAACACTCCCCGTGAACGGGTAAAGGGGGAGAAAACCGTCTCCCCCTTTACAATCCCCGCGGTCCCGCCAGGAAATCGGTGCTGCGCACTACGCTCACCTCCCGGACCTCAGCCAGCGGTCGGCTCAACTCGACACTACTCGTCCCATCCCTGGGACTCGCCCTTCCGGGGCCAGCGCAAGCGCTGTTCAAAATTGCTCCGGGCAATTTTGTCCATGTCTCGATTCGCCTCTGTCCGCCATCCCTGGCGGCCAGCCCTTGTCTTCGGACCTCCGGTTCGCCGATTTCAGCGGGCACCAGGGCATCGCTGTGAGTTTTTCTGTTTCAGGGGGATTCAGTTGCTGCATGAAAATCTTCCCGGAGGCGGCGCTTGACGCGCCTGTCCGGGCTACATGCCCCATGTCGACTCGGGCCGTCTTTGCGCCCTCTCCCCTGTGGGGAGAGATACCGTCTTGCCGGTTATCCGGCAAGTGGTATTTCAGCGTTAAATTCATGCCCGGATTTCACCACACCATAAGCCAGCTGCAGTAATTTCCTCATTCCTGCACACACTCGCTCTTTCCCTGTCTTACCCCGGGCTGCAAGCCTTTCCATCAGGTTTTTCACCACCTTATTGCATCTTCCTGCCACTACCGCTGGCATATACAGTGCGCTACGCAGCTCTGCATGGCCCACTTTCGACAGCCTGCTTTTCCCTTTCCACATCCCTGACTCACAACGACGAGGATTCAAACCAGCATACGCCACCAGTGCCTTGCTGTTGCTGAACCGTCGCAGATTTCCTGCGAACGCCAGCAGGCTCACTCTCAGCATGTCTCCTATTCCGGGGATACTTTTCAGTAGCTCCCGGTCCCGCTTCAGGTCCGGGTTATCATCGATATGCCGGTTGATTTTATTGAGGGTTTCTTCAATCAGCTCATCCAGCATCGTAACGTGTTCATTCAGGGAAGGAACGATGACTTCATCTGCCGCCTCAAGGCGGCTCACCTCCATCTGACGCATCTCTTCCAGGTTACGCAGGTGGCGTACCAGAGCCGTCAGTTGTCGTTCGCTCAGCGGCGCAGGATGCCAGGGGGCCGGCTGATACAGAGCGCAGTAGCGCGCTATCAGCGCCGCGTCGCTTTTGTCCGTTTTATTGCGGGTCAGTTCAGTGTTTGCGAACGCATGGATACGTGCCGGGTTTTCAAGGCTGACGCAGCAGCCATTATCGGCCAGCAGGGTGGCCAGTTCAGTGCTGTAGCAACCTGTTGCCTCCATGCAGACGTGACAGTGACCAAAACGCGCCAGCCAGTTCAGAAATTCGCGGCATCCGGCTGGGGTATTGGCGAATTTTTTGGTTTTGTACTTCTGGTTTGGCAGCTGGACAGCAACGTCGAATTTGAGTTTGGCGATATCAACGCCGACAGGGACAAGATTCATCATGGTACTCCGTAACCTTATGAATATTATCGCCGGACCATCCTTATATGTGGGTGCTCAGGGCACAGGATACCGTTCGGTCTTGAGGCGACAGGGAAACAGGTTACCGGGGCATAATCTCTCCCGCGGGCTCAGGGGCTCCAGGGCTGGGTGATGCTCACCGGTAACCTCCCGATGATCAGTCGGGGATCTTCTCCGCCGGAACGGAGAAGGTCAAGACATAAGGGCTGGGGTGAGGGTGTTGCGTTATTGGGCAGGTTTACGCTCAATCCCGGTCGATTGCGAACGGCTGCCAGGCCTGACGTACCGGCATCACCTCCACCCGGTTAATATTCATATGGTCCGGCAGCGTAGCGATATAAAACATCTGCTCGGCAATATCCAGCGCGCTCAGCGGCGTGGTGCCGCGATAAAGATTATCCGACGCCGTCTGGTCACCTTTGGTGCGCACCAGGGTAAATTCCGTTTCGGCAATCCCCGGCGCGAGGTCGGTCACGCGCACACCGGTGCCGAGCAGGTCGCAGCGCAGGTTGTAGCTGAACTGCTTCACGAAAGCCTTGCTGGCGCCGTAAACGTGGCTGCCCGGATAGGGCCACTGCCCGGCGATAGAGCCGATATTAATGATGCTCGCGCCCGCGCCGTGGATAATCAGCGTCGGCAGCAGGGCATGGGTCACGTTGACCAGACCGGTGACGTTGGTGTCGATCATCGTTTTCCAGTCTTCCAGCTCCACTTTCTGCGCCGGCAGTGGCGACAGCGCCAGCCCGGCGTTGTTAATCAGCGCGGTGATATCGGCGAATTCAGCGGGCAGCGCTGCCACAGCCGCGGCGACCGCATCGCTATCGCGCACGTCGAGTTCGATAATATGCACCGGTACCTTAGCGCTGAGCTTATCTGCTAACGTCTTCAGCCGCTCAACACGGCGTCCGCTCAGCACCAGCGACCAGCCCGCATCGGCGAAAACCTGCGCCGCCGCTTCCCCAAAACCCGAGGTCGCCCCGGTAATAAACACCACTTTGCTCGTTGCCATTTCATTCTCCTGTGCAGGTTGTCGCTCCCACTATAAAAACGGCGCGCGCGTGGGCACAGGGCCAGTCGGCGCGCGGCGATGTGACACGGTGTCACATCATTTTTGCCGTACTGGCTCTATCCGTTTTTCTCAGGCGCAGCCAATGATGATGTCAACAACAACGACATGAGAGAGGGCAGGGTATGAAGCTGGCAATACAGAACGATGTAGCGGTAAGCAATGATGAAGTTCGGCAGCTGGATCGCGCCTACGTATTTCATTCATGGTCGATGCAGGGCAATTTACATCCGCTGGTGATCGCCGGGGCCAAAGGCTGCGAGCTGTGGGATTACGAAGGCAATACGTACCTTGATTTCAGCAGCCAGCTGGTCAACGTCAATATTGGCTATCAGCATCCTCGGGTGCTGGCGGCAATGAAAGCGCAGCTGGAAGAGCTGGTAACCATCGCGCCTGCCACCGCCAACCTCGCCCGTGGCGAAGCGGCGAAGCGTATCGTCGAGCTGGCGCCGGAAGGCTTTAGTAAAGTGTTCTTCACCAACGCCGGAGCGGATGCTAACGAGAACGCTATCCGCATGGCTCGGCTCTATACCGGGCGCGATAAAGTGCTCTCTGCCTATCGTTCTTATCATGGTAATACCGGCAGCGCGATTGCCGCTACCGGCGATTGGCGTCGCGTACCGAACGAGTATTCGCGCGGCCACGTTCACTTCTTCAACCCCTATCTCTATCGCAGCGAGTTCAATGCCACGACGGAAGAGGAGGAGTGCCAGCGCGCGCTGGCGCATCTGCGGCGGATGATCGAGTGCGAAGGCCCGAACGCGATTGCCGCAATTCTGCTGGAGTCCATTCCGGGTACCGCCGGAATTCTGGTGCCGCCAGATGGCTATATGCAGGGCGTGCGGGCGCTGGCCGACGAGTTCGGCATCATACTGATTCTTGATGAAGTGATGGCCGGTTTTGGGCGTACCGGCAGCTGGTTCGCCTTCGAGCAGGATGGCATCGTGCCGGATCTGGTGACCTTTGCCAAAGGGGTTAACGCCGGTTATGTTCCGGCGGGCGGCGTACTGATTAGCGAACCGATTGCCCGCTATTTTGACGACCATTTCTTTGCCGGAGGGCTGACCTATTCCGGGCATCCGCTGGCGATGGCGGCGATTGTCGCCACCATTGATGCGATGAAAGAAGAGAAAGTGGTGGAGAATGCGGCGTCCATGGGCAATGAAGTCCTGCGCCCGGGGCTGGAAGCGCTGGCGGAGAAACATGCAATTATTGGTAACGTCCGCGGTCGTGGTCTGTTCCAGGCGCTGGAACTGGTCAGCAGCCGCGAGCAGAAAACGCCGCTGACTGCTGCGGATATGGCGGCGATTAAGGGCGCGTTAACCGAGGCTGGCCTGCTGGCGTTTGTGGTGGAAAACCGCATTCACGTGGTGCCGCCGTGCACCATCAGCGCTGAGCAGGTAGCAAAAGGCCTGGCGATTTTTGATGCAGTATTCACCCGTTTCGCGAGTCTGGCGAAGTAGGGGATTTGTGCGGTGTGTTTCCCGGAGGCGGTGCTGCGCACCTGTCCGGGCTACCAAATTCGCAGAGGGACAGTTCCCTCTCCCCTTTGGGGAGAGGGTTAGGGTGAGGGGAAAATGTGCGCTCTGATGCCCTCACCCCGGCCCTCTCCCACAGGGAGAGGGGGAAAATCGCCGTTCCAGTAAGACTTCAGTCTACAGGGCGAGGGGGAAAACCTCACCCCATCCGGTGTTCACCGTTCACCAGCGCTTCGCGGTCGAAGAAGCGCTGAATCACGCCCTCAGCCATAAACGCCGCCCGGTCTGACATATGGGCAATCACATCGGCATCATGGCTGACCAGCAGATAGGTCATGCCATGCTCCTGTTTTAATCTATTGAGTAAATTAAGAATCTCCGCCTGAACTGACATATCCAGCGCCGATGTTGGCTCATCCAGCAGCAGGATCTTTGGGCGCAGCAGCAGGGCGCGCGCTATCGCCACGCGCTGGCGCTGGCCGCCGGAAAGCTGGTGCGGATAACGGCGCGCGGCGTCGGCGGGCAGGCCGACTTGTTCCAGTGCAGTGGTCACCCGCAGCTCAATCTCGCCGATGCCGTGAATCTTCAGCGGCTCCGCCAGCGTGCGCCACAAAGTATGGTTCGGATGCAGCGAAGCGTACGGGTCCTGAAATACCATCTGCACGTTGCGCCGCAGCTCGCCCTGAAAACGTACGCCTGGCGTAATGGCTTTGCCAAACAGTTCGACGCTGCCGCTCCAGTCGCGCTGTAGCCCTGCTAACACCCGCAGAATGGTTGATTTTCCGCAGCCGGATGCGCCGATCAGGCTGAAGGTCTCCCCTGTATCCACGGCAAAGCTGGCCGCTGACACCGCCGTTTTTTCAGCAAAAATAACCTGCAAATCCTTGAGATTAACGACCGCCATGCGCCGCCTCCGTAAAGTCCAGGGTTCTGTCGAGGGTGGGCAGCATCTGGCCGTAGGTTTGCGCGTCCGGGCGGCAGGTCCACAGGGTTCGGGTATAGGGATGGGTTGCCGTCGGCAGATCCCGCGCCGCCATCTCATCGACCTTCTCGCCCTGGTACATCACCAGTACCCGATGGCAGTGTTCCGCTACCAACGGCAGGTCGTGGCTAATCAACAGCATCGCCATCTGTCGCTGTTCGCACTGCTCCACCAGCAGTTCGAGGATCTGATTACGCAGCCGGGCGTCGAGGGCCGATGTGGGCTCATCGGCGATCAGCACCTGCGGATTGTTGAGCAAGGCTATGGCGATCATCACCCGCTGGCCCATCCCGCCGGAGAGTTCTCCCGGATAGCGGCTAAGCACCGGTAAATCCAGCCCCACGGCGGCAACGGCAGCCTTGACCGCCTCCAGTCGCGCCCGGCGGTTGAGGCGCTGATGCAGCGTTAATGCCTCCTCCAGCTGTGCCTGAATATTTTTCACCGGATTGAGCGCGTAGCGCGGATCCTGGAGCACCATGGCGATATCGTTGCCGCGCAGGTCGCGCCAGCCGCGATCGTTAAGCGTCAACACGTTGCGCCCGAGCACGTTGAGCGTATCGGCGCTGACGGTACCGGGTTTGCGCACCAGCCCCATCAGGGCGCGGGCGGTCATCGATTTGCCAGAGCCGGATTCGCCGACTAGCGCCAGCCGCTCGTTGCCGAGGGTAAAGCTTAAATTGTTCACTACCCGGGCGGCGGGGTAGTCGATGGCGAGTCCCTGAACGGTCAGTCGGGTATCAGTCATGTTGCGGCTCCAGAACGTCGCGCAGGCCGTCGCCCAGCAGGTTAAATGCCAGGCTGGCGATAAGAATAACGGCGCCCGGGGCGGCGGCTATCCACCATTGGTCGAAAATAACCTGCATCCCGTCGGCAATCATTGCGCCCCATTCTGCCATTGGCGGACGCGCCCCGAGACCGAGGAAGCCCAGACCGGCGGCGGCGAGGATAATACCGGCCAAATCCAGCGCCAGCCTGACGATAGCTGATGGTAGACACAGCGGCAGAATATGGCCGATCAGCAGACGCCAGCCGCGAATGCCCATCATCTCCGCCGCTGCCAGATAATCACTGTGGCGCAGGCGCTGAATTTCGCTGCGCGCCTGGCGAGCGTAGGCGGGCCAGGTGGTGAGCGCCAGCGCCAGCGCGCCGTTGACCAGCCCCGGACCGAGCATGGCGACGAAAGCGAAGGCCAGAATTAACCGCGGCATCGACATCACCACGTCAGTAAATCGCATCAGTACGCGTTCGATCCAGCCGCCGTAATAGCCGGAGAGGATCCCCACCAGCAACCCAACGGGCAAGGTAATCACGGTGACCAGCGCCACCAGCCCAAGTGCCGGGCGTGCGCCGAAAATCAGCCGCGAGAGCAGATCGCGCCCGTAGCTGTCGGTACCGAGCCAGTGCTGTGCGCTCGGCCCTTGCAGACGCGCGGCGGCGTCCTGCCAGTTCGGGTCGAGCGGGGCCAGCCACGGCGCGAACAGGGCGACCATCAGCAGCAAAATAACAATCGTCAGGCCGCAAAAGGCGGCGGGGGAGCGGCGCAGGCGGCGTAAAAACAGATAAGTCGGCATCAGCGCACCCTCGGGTCGGTCAGCCGCACCAGCAGGTCGGTGAGGTTATTAATCAACACAAAGCTCGCGCCGATAAGCAGCGTGCCGCCCATAATCGCCGTTGTATCGCCAGCGAATAGCGCGGTGGTCAGGTAGCGGCCAATTCCCGGCCAGGAGAAAACGGTTTCGGTCAGCACCGCGCCTTCCAGCATTGAGGTATATGCCAGGGCGATCACCGTTAATAGCGTGCCGCGAATATTCGGTAGCACGTGGCGCAGCAGGATGGTCATCTCGCTGGCCCCTTTGGCGCGCGCGAGCAGGATGTACTCTTTGTTCATTTCGCTCAGGCAGGCGGAGCGGGTCAGGCGGGTGATGCTTGCTAGTGAGTAATAGGCCAGCAGCAGTACTGGCAGGAGCAGGTGTCCGGCGGCATTTTTAAACGCTTCTTTATCGCCTGAAAGCCAGGTGTCAATCAGCGCAAAGCCGGTGCGTGGTTCAACGGTGTACTGATAAATATCGTCCAGCCGTCCTGGTCCTGGCGTCCACTGCAATTTGGCGTAGAACAATGCCAGCATCAGTAGGCCGAGCCAGAAGATCGGCACCGAGTTGCCGAGCAGCGTAAAAGTGCGCACCGCCAGATCCCACGGCGAGCCGACGAAACGGGCGCACAGGACGCCTGCGATAACGCCGAATAGCGCGCCGATAATTAGCGCCAGCGTCGCCAGTTCCAGCGTTGCCGGGAAGGCGGCGAGCAGATCGTGGAGCACCGGCTGCCCGGTAGAGCTGGCAATACCGAGATCGCCGTGGGCGAGATTCACCAGATAGTGCCAGAACTGCACCGGCAGCGGCTGGTCGAGGCCGAGCTGGTGGCGTACCTGGTCGTAGGTGGACTGGCTAGCGTGGTCGCCAACGATTTGCAGCACCCGGTCAACCGGCGACAGCGCCGAGAGCGTGAAGGTGACCAATAACAGGCCGAGCAGGGTCAGCGCCAGCGTCAGCAGCCCCTGAAATAGCGCGAGCAGAGGGCGTTTTGCGCGCCGCTCTGCTCTGGTGGGTAAAACAGCAGACATGGTTATTCCGTCGATAAAAAGTACAGTGTTATCAGCTGGTGCGATCTGTTGTTGTAGCCCGGTCAGCGCAGCGCTACCGGGAAAACATACGGCATCGGGGCCTGCGTTCCCGGAGGCGGCGCGTTGCGCCTGTCCAGGCTACCCGATCGCTCCTGCCCCAGGCGTTACTTGGTTACCCGGTCATACCAGACCATATCGGCGTTAAGGCCCTGCTGATAGCCTTTGACGTTATCGCGGACCACAATCTGGGTTTTACCCTGATCGATAAACACGTAAGGCGAACTGCGCTGCAGCTCTTCCTGCATTTTTTTATACAAATCCAGGCGTTTAGCGGAATCCGGCTCGGCCACTGCCGCCAGGGTCGCTTTATTCAGCTCCGGGATCTGCCAGCCGTTAAGCCCGGCAACGGTGCTGGATTTTCCATCGTTGTAGGCAAAGGCGCTGGCGTTAGAGTGGGCGTCGAAATAGTCCGGGATCCACAGACGAATCGCCGCCTGGTGCTGTTTAGCGCGCACGCGGGCATACACCTGGCTACCGGCGGCCGGCAGCAGATCCACCTTCACGCCGCCCTGGGCAAAGCTTGCCTGCATAGACTGGGCGATGGTGATAAACGGCGGCTTGTTCTCCACATCAAGGGTGAAATGCGCATCTTTGATGCCCGCTTTGGCGAGGATCGCTTTGGCTTTTGCCGGATCGAATTTAAACGGGTTATTGTCCAGCGCGCCCGGCAGGCCGACCGGCAGGAAGCTTTGATGGACGAAGTACTGGCCCTTCAGCAGGTCTTTAGTGATGCCATCGTAATCCACCAGCCAGCGTGCCGCTTCCCAAAAGGCCGGGTTTTTCAGCAGCGGGTTGGCGCTGTTGGCGGTATTAAAGGCCAGATAGTTTTGCTCGGCGGAAGGGATGCTGAGAACGTTAACGCCCGCTTTGCCTTGCAGGGCTGCAATCTGATCGGCCCCGAGGTCGCGCGCTACGTCGGCATCACCTTGCTGGATGAGCAGGCGGCGGGAAGCCGGGTCGGGCACGTTTTTAATAATGATGCTTTTTAACTTCGGCGCACCGGTTGGCGTGCTGTCGTTGGCCTCCAGCACGATGGCCTGGTGTGGCTGATAGACCCGCATCTTATACGCGCCGCTGCCCGCAGAGTGCATTTTCAGCCAGCCGTTACCGAAGTCATTATCTTTGGCGTTCGGCGCGATCAGCTTCTCATCGACGATAGAGGCGATCGGCGTGGAGAGAATATTCAGCGCCACCGCCGGGCTAACGTCGGCGGTCCAGTGGAGCTCCAGCGTGTGGTCATCCACTTTTTTCAACTGGCTGGCGATGTTATCCGGCTGCCAGCCGAGAACGTTGAGAATAAACGCCGGGGATTTATTCAGAGTCACCGCGCGGGTATACGAGAAAATAACATCTTCCGGGCGCAGCGGGTTGCCGGAGGCGAATTTGGCGTCGGGCTTGAGCTTGATGGTCAGCGTTTTTGCCGCCGGATCTGCCTGCCAGCTTTCGGCCAGAATTGGCGTGATTTTTTCAGGGTTATCGCGGTCCGGCTGCACCAGGCGCTGATAGAGGCTCGGTACCGTCTGGATGCTGGAAAGCTCGTTGGCTTCCGCCGGGTCAAGGCTGACAATATCATCAAGGCCCTGAGCAACCACCAGAGTACCAGGCGGCGTGGCGGCGTGAACGGCGGCGGATAATGCGGTCAGTATCAGCAGCGGCAGCAGTTTTTTAGTCATGAGCGATCCCTGAAAAGAGTTATTGTGATTATTGATGTTTCGCTACGTTAGGCCGCTTAATCCAAGGCGTAAAGTCAAAATGCGGATAAGGTTATGCTTAAAAAGCATAATCAATGCCAATGGGTTATTAAGGATAATTATGCTGGCTCTATATCGGTAATTCTGGCTTCTTGATATAACAAAACACTAACAATAGTTGAGGGTAGAAGCGTGCCGGAAATCAATGAGTTTGGTCAGCAGGTCAACGATCGCGTCCCAGGATGGCATGGGGCGGATACTCTGCGCCGGACGGCGTTAAATGGCCGCTTTTGTCGACTGGAACCGCTGGATGCCAGCCGGCACGCGGTGGATCTGTTCACTGCCTATGCCCTTGGTGACGATAGCGACTGGACTTGGCTTGCCAGCACGCGCCCGCAGAGCGTGGAGTCAACGGCAAGCTGGATTACCGGTAAGGTCATGGATGACGGGCTGGTGCCGTACGCGGTCATCGATCTGCATTCGGAACGGGCCGTGGGGCTGGTGAGCTATATGGCGATTGAGCGGGCGATGGGAACGGTAGAGATTGGCCACGTGACCTGGTCGAGGCCGATGAAAAACACGCCGCTCGGTACCGAGGCGATCTGGCTGTTGCTGAAAAATGGCTTTGCCCATGGCTATCGTCGGCTGGAGTGGAAGTGCGACTCGATGAATATCGCCTCTCGCCGCGCCGCTGACCGACTGGGGTTCGCCTGGGAAGGGCGTCTTCGCCAGAGAATGGTGCGTAAAGAGAGAACCCGCGATAGCGATATTCTGTCGATTATCGACAGCGAATGGCCTGCGTGTGATGCGGTTATACGGGCGTGGCTGGCGGTGGAGAATTTTGATGGTGAAGGTCGGCAATTGAAGCGACTGGAAGATTTTCGCTAACGTAAATCGCTTTTTTTGAGTTTTCCACTTCTCTCGTAAAGACGAGATCTTCCCTGAAATCCAGCCAGCCTAAACGTTTTCTGAAAAATGACTTTAGCTGGTTAAGTATACAGTGATGTGAGCAGGGAAGGGTATGATGACTGCGGGTGCCTGAGGCTTTCTGAGTTCAGGCTTATTAGGTGAGGATTCAGAAAGACGAAGCCCCAGGAGATGTTCCCATCAACCTGAGGCTCACGATCCAACCCTAGCACGTTGGATAGTAGCCTCTTCTTCGCATGGAGGCAACGAGATGCTGACAAAGTACGCTCTGGTGGCTGTCATAGTGTTATGTCTGACAGCGCTGGGATTCACGTTAATGGTACGCGACTCGCTGTGCGAGCTGAGTATCAAAGAACGTAGTATGGAGTTTAAGGCCGTTCTCGCTTACGAAACGAAGAAGTAGCCGGTATGCGGGGAGCAATCCCCGCCTATCCGCAGACTGGGTAAGGAACCTTAAGGCACCTTTTTTCTGCTGATGGGGAGCAGGATGGACGGCGAGAGAAAATCGACCGGTTAAAAGCAATAGTACCGCCACCCTGCATAATTTTTAGCTCAGAGTATTAACGTCGACCACGTCCATACCCGCATTTTTCGCCGCTTCAATCCCAAAACGGGAATCTTCAAAAACGAGGCAGTACTCTGGCTGTACTTGGATTTCGCTGGCGCACAATAAAAACGTGTCGGCGGCCGGTTTGTGGTTTTTAACCCGGTCTGCGGAGACGATAGCGGCAAAATGCTGGGTTAAATTAAAGCGGTTAAGCAGAATGTCCACGGTACTGCGCTCGCTGCCGGTGCCCAGTGCGAGGGGCTTAATACCCTGCCACGCCAGTAAAATGTCCATCGCGGGTAAAGCCTGGATTTCCGCTGTCTGTAGCAATTTTTCAATGGCCTGCTTTTTGCGATCGGCCAGTAAGAACGGATCGGTAGTTAATCCTTTTAAGGCGACAACCTGACTGGCGACCTGCCAGGAGGCTGAGCCATTAAACGGGATGAGTTCTTCTTCAGTAATCACGATATCTTCAGCGGCGAATACGCTTAACCAGGCCTGGCGGTGCAAAGGTTCGGTGTCAAAAAGCGTTCCGTCCATATCAAAAATAAGGCCGTGGTAGTGGCTATACATAACTGTTGCCTGTTTGCTGAGGTCGTTATTAAGGCGGGAGAATGCGGGGAAGGGTGCCCCGCATTTTTGTACGCAAAGTTGGTTTTACCAGCAGACAAAACCACCATCGACCACCAGGTCAACACCGGTACAAAACGATGCGGCATCGCTTGCGAGGAACAGCGCTGGCCCGGCCATCTCTTCAACTTTCGCCATGCGCTGAATTGGCGTTTGGCTTTCAAATTCGCGAGTTTGATGGACCATCTCTGGGCGAGTGTTCATTGGCGTAGCGGTATAGCCCGGGCTGATAGAGTTAACGCGGATCCCTTTGTCGACCCATTCCATGGCGAGGCTTTTCGATAAGTGAATAACACCGGCTTTGGAGCAATTATAATGCGCCTGCTCAAGGCCACGGTTAACAATAATGCCGGACATGGAGGCGATATTAATAATCGAGCCGCCGCCGAATTCCTGCATCACTTCAGCTTCCGCTTTACAAGAGTTCCACACGCCGGTGAGGTTAATATCGATAACCCGCTGCCACTGCTCGGTTTCCATTTCCAGCGCCGGGTTGGCGTTGGCGATACCGGCAGCGTTAACGGCGACGTCAAGGCGACCGAAGCGGCTTTTGGCTAGCGCAACGCCCGCGCGTAGATCGCTGAGTTGGCGTACATCTCCAGTGTAGAAGCAGGCCTGCCCACCAATCGCTTCAATATTTTTAACAGTTTCGGCAAGTCCGCCGTCTTCGCGGAGATCAAAGCAGACCACCCGAGCGCCTGCGCTGGCGAGGCCGTAAGCAATCATCTGACCGATGCCGCTGCCCGCGCCGGTCACGAAGGCTACGCGGTCCTGCAGATTAAACAACTGTTGGGCAAAATCTTTTGCGATCATAGTTATTACTCTCTTAAAAATATTCTTTAGCATGCCCGGTGTTGGCGTTCCCGGAGGCGGCGCGTTGCGCCTGTCCGGGCTACGGGGCTTGTGCCGTCGGGTAGCCCGGACAGGTGCGCAGCACCGCCTCCGGGACATGATTTGTGTCATTACGACATAATCAGGCCGCCATCGATATTGATGGTCTGACCGGTGAGATAACGTGCATCGTCAGACGCCAGGAATGCCACCAGTCCGGCAACATCTTCTGGTTTGCCCGCGCGCTTCATCGGAATGCCTTCGACCCACTCCGCCATCAGCTCACCCTTGCCGTAGCGTTTCTGCTCGGTGCTGAGGACTTCGCCCCATACGCGGTCGTTGTAATCCCACATCTCGCTTTCAATAATGCCCGGACAGAAGGCGTTGACGGTGATATTCCACTGTGCCAGCTCGTGGGCCAGGCTCTGGGTGATGCCGATAACGCCCATTTTGCTGGCCGCGTAATGCGGAGTGTAGATAAAGCCCTGACGGCCCTGGCCGGAAGAGGTATTAATCAGGCTGCCGTGGTTTTGTTTCACCATGTACTTGGCGGCTTCGCGACAGCACAGCCAGACGCCGGTGGTGTTAACGGCCAGCACTTTTTCAAAGTCGGCTTTCGGCATACGATCGTAGTAATCGATGGTGATCACGCCAGCGTTCTGGATAGAGACATCAATCGTGCCGAAGCGCGCTGCCGCCTGCTCATACAGCGATTGCACCTGCGCTTCATCGGTTACATCGACCTGTAACGACAGGATATCGGCCTGATAGCGTTGGCGTAAGGTTTCCGCCGTTTCGTGAACGCGATCGGCGTTAGAGACCATCACCAGATTCGCGCCGTCCCGAGCAAAGCGCTCAGCAATACCGGCACCAATTCCACGGCATGCACCAGTGATAACAACCGTTTTGTTTTTGAAATTTCTTTGCATTTTTTCTTCCCTTGTATAGGCCGGACGCAAGTGCGTCCGGCGGGGTAATGAAGACGTTATTAGCTGGTGGCTCCTGCCGTCGCCAGTTTCTCTTCATGGCGGCGCATCAGGATGACCTTGTTCTGTAGTTTCTGCTGGAACTGGTCGACGACGACGGCGGTGACGATAACCACGCCCTTAATGACCATTTGCCAGAAATCGCTGACTCCCATCATCACCATGCCGTCGGCAAGGAAGACGATAACGAAAGCACCAATGATTGAGCCAGTCACCCGACCACGGCCGCCCGCCAGCGCGGTTCCGCCGAGTACGGTGGCACCGATAGCATCCATTTCGAACATATTGCCGGTCATTGGGTGCGCGGTTTGCAGCTGCGAAGCGACAATCAGGCCAACGAACGCAGCGCACAGGCCAGAGAAGGCGTAGACGAAGATTTTTGCTTTAACGATTGGGACGCCGGCCAGGCGAGCGGCGGATTCGTTACCGCCAATAGCGTAGATATAGCGGCCCAGCGGGGTTTTGGTGGTCAGCCAGAAGCCAAGCAGCAGGAAGCCGATCATCAGCCAGATGGGCAGATAAATCCCCATTAACGTCCCGGACCCCAGGGTGGAGAAACCGGTGTTGCCCAGCGCTTCTATCCCGTTGAGGTTAGGATAGGTGCTGCCGTTGTTGAACAGCAGGGCGGAACCCCTGGCGACATACATCATGCCCAGCGTACAGATGAAAGGCGCGACGCCGAAGCGGGTGATCACCGCGCCGTTAATAAAGCCGACGAGGATGCCGAAAATGGCCACGCACAGAATCACTTCAGGCACATTGAAGAAGATGACGCTGCCGTTCCATAAGGGCAGACCGTTGGTCAATAATGCCCCCGCAACCATTCCGCAGATCCCGGCGACGGCACCGACGGAAAGGTCGATCCCTCCGGTCAGGATAACCAGCGTCATGCCGATGGCCAGCAGGCCGGTGATGGCCACGTGCTGAGTCATTATCAGCAGGTTAGATGTGGTCAGGAAATTCGGTACCATCACGCTGAAGAACGCGATAACCAGCAGCAGAGCGATAAACGTTCTGGCCTTCAGCAGGTACATATAAATCATATATTTCTGGTTCATGATGGATTCCAGCCTGATTAATCTTGAGGTGTTGAAGCCGCGATTAATTTTTCGCGGGTAACCGCATGACGCGGTAAATCGGCGGTAATACGGCCATCGGCCATCACCAGGATGCGATCCGCCAGCGCCATGACTTCATCCAGTTCCGATGAAGAGAACATCACTGCCAGACCCTGGTGGGCCATTTTGCCAATCAGGTGATAAACGTCAGTTTTGGCACCCACATCGATGCCGCGCGTTGGCTCATCGAGAAAAACAACCTGTGGTTGTGTCATTAACGCTTTGCCCAGCACCACTTTTTGTTGGTTGCCGCCGCTTAAAGAGGTGATTGGCAGTTCAGGATCGCTGACCTTAATAGCCAGTTCGCGAATCATCTCTTTGACGCTGACAATCTCTTTTTGCGGGTTCAGCCACTTCCATGCCTGGCGAAAACCTTTCAGGCTGAAATCAGATAAGGTCATATTCGATTGAATCGACATCATCTGCACCACGCCTTCGCCCTGCCGGTCCTCAGGAACTAACGCCAGCCCTTTTTTAAGCCGCGCCTGAAACTGAGTTTTGCCAATATTTTCACCGTTAAGATGGACGCTGCCGTTCTGGCAAGGCATCAGCCCGACCAGGCCTTTAAACAGCTCCGTGCGCCCGGCGCCCAGCAGGCCGTATATACCAATCACTTCCCCTTTACTTAATGTGAAGGTCACATCGTTGAGCTTATAACCGCCGCTGTGGTGTAACGCCGTCAGACCTTCAACGGCAAGTACCGCCTCGCCCTTCGGTGCGGGCTGATAGTCGAAATGTTTTTTCTTATCGCCGACCATCTGTTCGATGATCCACGGGATACTGGCATCACTGACCTCGCGCTCGCTGATAAAGCGTCCGTCGCGGAAAATAGTGATGTGGTCACCAATTTCCATCAGCTCTTCCAGTCGATGGGAAATATAAATAATGGTGACGCCGCGACGTTTAAGCTGCTCAATGACGTTAAACAGGATTTTGACTTCCGACTGACTGAGTGCAGAAGTAGGTTCGTCCATGATTAATACGCGCGTGTCCTTTGAAAGCGCGCGTGCAATTTCAACCAACTGCTGGTGACCGATGCCTAATTCACCAAGTTGGGTATAGGGATCGACATTGAGCTCCAGCCTTTCCAGTAATTTTTTGGCTAACTCATATTGATATTTTTCGTTGATCTTCCCTTTCTGGAAGAACTCGTTAGCCATGAAAATATTATCCATGACGTTCATATTCGGGAATAAATTTAATTCCTGAAAAATGATGCTGATTCCCTGCTTTTCGGCCTGGTGAGTCGAGCTAAGGGTAACCGGAGTACCATCAAGAATAATTTGACCGGAGGAGGGAGTTTCAACGCCAGCAAGCATTTTCATCATGGTGGATTTACCCGCACCATTTTCACCGATCAGAACGTTTACTTTATTTCGATAGACCCGATAGTCCACGTTATCTAAGGCAATAACGCCTGGATAAACGCGAGATAATCCGCGGGTTTCGATAATAACTTCAGATTCGACTGGTTGGGAATTGACGAGTTCTTGCCGTTGCATGTTATTGTCCTCCCGCACGAACAATTTTCGCTGGCGTAATATCAGGAATGGTCTGCGGAATATCCCAGGCTGAAAACACGCCATATACCTGTGTCGTTTCGCCGGTTTTCACCTGTGCCGCTTGAATCATATTGACCGCATGTTCGTTAATCGCCCGACCATATTCGCCAAACAGTACCTGGTCGTTAAAGTCCTGATAGCTGGCACCTTGATAGCCGTCGCGTAATAACGTCCCGCGCAGCGTTGGGCCAATTTGCACCACCACGTTGCTGCCGCTGAGATCCTGAATGGTCATTTTTCCGCTACGGGAAGCAGAATCAATTTTGCTGATATTACCTTCAACTTTGACGTAAAAAACGCATGGATTCTCATCCTGAGCGCGATAGCCTAACGTTTTGCAGGCGCTGTCGAAATCTTTCGCCGCGCGCAGGGCGGTCATCAACTCGGCAACGGGACGAGCCCTGGCAACGACCTGCGGAACGATCTGGTCCTGCCATGTTTTATCAATACTCGTCATGTGCGGATTGGGCGGGGATTTAAGATCGGCCAATTCTTGCTGAGAGACAATACGGCAGCCTCCAAGCGTAAGAACGGCCAGCGCCAGCCAGGTTTTTTTAAACATAATACTCTCCTATGCGCCCCCGTAGGGGCGCAACAACCCGAACTCAGGACTTGATATTGAAGTCCTGAACTTTGTCTGCATTGTCTTGAGTGATCAGAATCCCGCGGAACATCACGCGCTGCTTCGCTGGTTTTTCACCTTTTTGCAGGTAGTTATCCAGATCGGTCACGCCCTGAGCGGCGATAGCCTGGGCCTGGAGCATCACCGTCGCCTGCAGGGTTCCGGCTTTCACCGCATCGCGTTCGTCGTTGCTACCATCGATACCAACAACCACGACATCGGTTCGATTGGCGGCTTTCAGCGCGGCAATTGCGCCAAGAGCGACAGGACCGTTGCCGCAAATTACGCCCTTCACGTCAGGGTGCGCTTGCAGAATACTGTCCATAATGCGTTTGCCATCGATCAACGTCCCTTTGGCATCTTGCTTCGCCACGCTGACCATATCCGGGTATTGGTCGATAACCTGGTGGAAAGATTTAGAGCGGGTAACGCAGTTATTATCCGCAAGGTTACAGGTCAGTTCGGCATATTTTCCTTTCTCTGCCATCTTCTCAACAAATACGTTGGCGACTTCAGAACCGGCCTGGAAGTTATTATGGGTAATCTGCTCAAGGGCGACGTCATCGACAGGGATTTCGCGGTTGATTAATACCACTGGAATACCGGCTTTTTTCGCTTTTTCAATCGCCGCGACGCTGGCGGTAGAGTCAGCATTATCCAGAATAATGCCCTGAACTTTTTTACCGATGGCGGTATCGATCAGTTCATTCTGTTTTTTTACATCTTCGCCATGCGAAAGAATGGTGGTCTGGTATCCCAGCTCTTTTGCTTTCTCACTGGCGCCTTTGGCTTCAGAAGCGTAATACGGATTATCCAGCGAGTTTACCATGATCATGATGGTGCCTTTTTCCGCTGCCTGGGCGGCAAAAGAAAAAGCGGTCAGGGTAGCGGCTGTTAAAAGCGTTAAACGTAATTTCATGACAATTTTCTCTCTTGGTTGTTATTGTCGGGTACGGTGAAACAACGTAAGGCCTGAAAATCAAGTTTATGGGCCGGGGGTCTCCTTCTGTTGATGATTAAGGTTCGTCACACACGAGATTCCCTGGTGGGCGTCAGGCGGACGTTGCCGGTTTCCATAATGTTCTGTTCACCGCATGGCGCCACTCCTGCCATCTTTTCTGCAGGCGCTGGTGGCGGGCCATATCGGGGATAAATTCGCTGTGTTCGGTTAAGAAGGCTTTCAGGTCGGTCACCGAGCCTGGGGTCAGGGCTTTGCGGGCCAGAAGGGCTGCGCCAATCGCCGAGAGTTCGGCAACATCGCTGCGCATCACCGGGCATCCCAGCAGGTCGGCCTGATACTGCATTAACCAATCATTTTTCGTTGGGCCGCCGTCGACCATTAATGCCGCCAGGTGGAAGTCATCCTGCTGACGCATGGCGACAACAACATCGGCGATTTGATAGGTAATGGACTCCAGCGCGGCGCGAATCAGGTGCGCGCGTTTAACGCCACGGCTCAGACCGCAAATCACGCCGCGGGCGCTGTCATCCCACCATGGTGCGCCAAGTCCGGTAAGGGCTGGCACAAAATAGACGCCCAGCGTAGAGTCCACGGAGGCGGGGAGGGTATTGAGTTCGTGAGCCAACTCGGCATCAGAAAGCTCGCTTAAGCCGGTGCTGTCGGCCATCCACGCCACGGCATCGCCGGTATGCGGAATATTACCTTCTAGTCCGTAGGTGATGCTGTCGCCGTCGTGCCAGGCGATGGTGGTGGCCAGTGCGTCGATATCGCACTGTGCGGATTTTACCGGCGCCATCACTGATGACCCCGTGCCGTAGGTGGCTTTAACGCAGCCCAGTTCGCCAAGCGCGTGACCAAACAGCGCGGCGTGGGAATCACCCACCATCGCCATCACTGGGATACCGTCAGGGATATTGTTCAGCCCGCGGGTATAGCCAAATAATCCGCTGGAAGGTTTAATTTCCGGCAGCGCGGCGCGAGGGATTTGGAACAGCGCCAGCATCTCATCATCCCACTGCCCGGTTTGCAGATTCAGCAATTGGGTGCGTGCAGCATTGGAGTGATCGCAATGGAACGCTTCGCCCTGGGTTAAATTCCACAGCAGCCAGCTGTCGATGGTGCCGAGGCAGATTTCTCCGCGTTCAGCCAACATGCGGCCCTCAGGAATGGATTCCAGCAGCCAGCGCATTTTTGAGGCCGAGAACAAAGGCGCAATCGGCAGGCCAGTGATGGTTTTGATTTGCTGCTCTTTGTTGTCGCGGCGTAGTTCATCGCAAAACGCGGCGCTGCGGGTACACTGCCAGGTGATGGCGGCGTTAATGGGTTTACCGCTCTGGCGATACCAGCCTATGGCGGTCTCGCGCTGGTTGCTGATGGCCAATGCGGCGACGTTCTCTGCACCGACGTGTTCAACCGCTTTAGCGATTACGTCGAGCGAGGCTTCGACCAGAACTTCTCCCGATTGCTCGACCCAACCATCGCGCGGTGTTTGAATCGCCAGCGGCTGCGAGAATTTCACTACCACGTCACCGCGGCTATCGAGCACGACGGCTTTGGCGTTAGTGGTGCCTTCGTCCAGTGCAATGATGAACTCTTTACGTGTTGCCTGCATTAGGTAGTCTCCTGAGTCACACTTCGTCCTGGCGCGGAGGGGGAAGAGTCGGCATTCCTCTTTATCGCATTGCTTCTTAGCAGGCCATGATGTGACAATTCGTTTTCACTTTTTTAATCACTGAATATATATTCGATAGTGATTATTTATTTGATACCTTAGCCAGAAACTTCCCATCGGGCTACAGGAAAAGTTATCAATTGTGCTGGCAATCACACTTATCCGTTCGGTGGAGCATCTGACAATGAGTGAAAAAGAGAGCAGGTTAACGCATTTATCGTATTGAAATATAAATATTTATTTGCATTACCTTTACGCTTCCTGGAAAGCGTAAAGGCTGTGGGAAAGTGTTGGAATGAGGAAGTTAACCCGCGATAAGCAGGCGTGCGGTGGGGTAGTCAGTAATTAACACATCGATATAACCGCCTGATAGCGCACCTTTGATAGCCGCAACCTTATCGCTGCCGCCGGCAAGGGCCACCACGTTGGGGCACTTCTTCACTTTTTCCAGCGCCATGCCGATAACAGGATCTTCATCATCGCGTAACACCGCTTTGCCGTTTTTGTCGTAGTAGTGCAGGCAAATGTCTCCGACCGCGCCGCGTGCAGCCAGCACCTGAAGCATATCTTCGTGATAGTAGTTCCCCGACGTTTTAAGCAGTTGCGAAGGCTCGAGGATGCCAATGCCGACGATGGCAATATCGACTTCGTCAAAGCGGGCAATGACATCGGCGACATCTTTGCTGGCAACGAGACGATTTTTCTCCTCCGTTGAGCCTTCAATGCTTTGGGAAGGAAGCAGCCAGGCATCACAGTTAAGATGATGCGCCAGGGTCTGGGTGAGGATCGTTGCCTGGACATTGCCGTTTGGCCCTACGCCACCCAGCAGTTGAATCACGCCGTTGGCCTTCAGATTTTGCGCGTGAACTTCATCGACCATCGCACGAATGGTCGAACTCCAGGAGGAGACGCCAATCAGGTCTTTTGGGCGTAATCGCGTTTCCAGATAGTGGGCGGCGGCGGAACCAATGGCGCGCTTGATGGTGTGATCGTTCGCGTCCTCTTCGGTATCCACCACGATGGCTTGTTTAATTCCGTAGCGATCCTCGAGACCTTTTTCAAGATTGAGGAAAATATTGGATGGCTGAACAACGCTAATTTTGACCACGCCTTCCTTTTGGCAACGGGTAATCGCTCGGGAGATAAATGACTGAGAAAGCGAGAGAAGTTGAGCGATATCGGACTGCTTTCGTCCTTCAAGATAGTAAAGAGTGGCAATCTTAACTAATAGCCGTTGTTCATCCTGCTTAGCCATATATTTCCCCGAAAATCATTTACGTGCAGCCATTATCTTAGAGCTCATCATCATACGCGAAAAGAAAAGACAGTTAAGTGTGATGGATATCTAACTTTCGCCAATCCTCAAAAACAGCTATGGACAAAAACAGAACAGTGGCTGCATAATTGAATAAAGAATCATTATTGAATATATATTCATGATGATTTCAGGTCAACTGAAAAGTACCCAGGCGCTGTCAGGCCTGGTGGTAAGGAGGCAGAATGTTCCTGAGTATGATGCAGCGGCGTAAGCCTTGCGATGCGTTGCCTGGGGATGTCTGGTTTTTTTAGTCCCTGACGGAATAAATATTCCAAGTTGAAAATAAATTCAGAGGTATTAAATGAATCCCTATAGCTATGATGTCCAGGCACTTGAGCGTAAAGCCCGCGCCGTTCGTCGCCATATCGTCAGATTGAATGCCAACAGCCCTGCGGGTGGGCACACCGGAGCCGACCTGTCTCAGGTTGAACTGATTACCGCGCTCTACTTCCGCATTATGAACGTTGCGCCGGACCGTATTGCTGACGATCAGCGTGATATCTACATCCAGTCGAAAGGCCACGCGGTGGGTTGCTACTACTGCGTATTGGCCGAAGCGGGTTTCTTCCCCGTTGACTGGCTGGATACCTATCAGCATGCCAACTCTCATCTTCCTGGCCACCCTGTACGTCAAAAAACGCCGGGCATCGAACTCAACACCGGCGCGCTGGGCCACGGTTTGCCTGTTGCGGTGGGGCTGGCGCTGGCTGCGAAGAAAAGCAACAGCTCCCGCCGCATCTTTTTAATTACCGGCGATGGCGAACTGGCTGAAGGCAGCAACTGGGAAGCGGCTCTGGCCGCGGCGCACTATGGGCTTGATAACCTCGTCATCATTAATGACAAGAACAACCTCCAGCTGGCTGGGCCGACCCGTGAAATTATGAATACCGATCCGCTGGCCGATAAATGGAAAGCCTTCGGCATGACGGTAACCGAGTGCCAGGGCAACGACATGGCGTCGGTGGTGGCGACACTGGAAGGGCTGAAGCAGGAAGGTAAACCGAACGTTATTATCGCCAACACCACAAAAGGTGCCGGTATTTCCTTTATCCAGGGGCGTCCGGAATGGCACCACCGGGTACCGAAAGGCGAAGAAATTGCACTGGCACTGGAGGAATTGAAAGATGAGTAATGCAGAACACCTGGCGAGCGTGATGGTTGAAGCGTTTATTGATGCAGTTGAAAGCGGTGTTGATCTGGTACCGGTGGTAGCTGACTCAACCTCGACGGCAAAAATCGCCCCGTTTATTAAACAATTCCCTGGCCGCCTGGTTAACGTGGGCATCGCCGAGCAGAGTATGGTCGGCACAGCAGCTGGCCTGGCGCTGGGCGGAAAAGTTGCGGTGACCTGTAACGCCGCGCCGTTCCTGATTTCCCGCGCTAACGAGCAAATTAAAGTCGATGTTTGCTACAACAACACCAACGTTAAGCTATTTGGCCTCAATGCCGGGGCCAGCTACGGCCCGCTGGCGAGTACCCACCACGCGATTGACGATCTGGCGGTGATGCGCGGCTTCGGTAATATCCAGATTTTTGCCCCTTCTTCACCGCGTGAATGTCGGCAGATTATTGATTACGCCATTCGCTATCAGGGGCCGGTTTATATTCGCCTCGATGGCAAGGCGTTGCCGGAGCTGCACGACGAAAATTATCAGTTTGTGCCCGGTGCGGTAGTGACGCTGCGCGAAGGCGAAGATATCGCGCTGGTAGCAACTGGCTCTACGGTGCATGAAATCGTTGATGCGGCGCAGATTCTGGCCGATGCAGGGGTTCAGGCTAAAGTGGTGAGCGTGCCTTCAATCCGCCCTTGCGATACCGCCGCGCTGCTGGCAGCGCTGAAGCCATGCAAAGCGGTGATTACGGTGGAAGAGCATAACGTCAACGGCGGACTGGGTAGCCTGGTGGCGGAAGTGCTGGCGGAAGCGGGCGTCGGTATTAAGCTCAAGCGCCTGGGGATCCCGGATGGTGAGTATGCGGCTGCGGCAGATCGCGGCTGGCTGCGTAAACATCACGGTTTTGATGCGGCCTCTATTGCTGAACTGACGCAGAAGATGCGTTGATTTCAGCTTGTAGAAAAGTGTATGTCTCTGGAATTGCCCGGTGGCGGCTAGCGCCTTACCGGGCCTACAAAGAAAGCGCAACATGCTGATGTCGTGGTGTTTGTAGGCCGGGCAAGGCGTCAGCCGCCGCCCGGCAGAAATACGAGCACGGTGTCTAAAACGGCACCTTTTACGACGTGCAAAGCGTAATAACAAATTCTCCGGCCTTGATCCATTGCAGCCTAAACTCTTTAGCGGATAACCGAAGAAGCAAAATTCCTTCCTTTATATACACCAACTCAAAATCGGTAAAACCTCTTCCGGCTTGTACGTCCACATGGCAGGCCTTAAACGCGCTCTCTTTCGCCGAAAACGCCAGCGTCAGCGCCAGCTCAGGCGGTAAACCACTGTCATCCAGAACTCTTTTTTCCGCTGCGTTGACGATACTGCTTTCCAGATCTGCCGCCAGCGAAGGCGTCATGATCCTTTCGATATCAATGCCGACCGGCTGGGCAGAAACTACCGCCAGCGCGGTCTGTTTGCTGTGGCTGATGCTGCCGTACCACGGGGTGGGCCATAGGGGCTGGCGCTGGTCGCCAATGGCAGGAACGCTTTTCTCTCCCACTTCCTGTAGCGCATAAACCGCCGCAATACGCCCGGCAAGATGTTCGCTCTGCCGCTTGCGGGCACAGTCGGATAGCAGGACGTGATGCGGGAGCCAGAACAGATCTTCAGGCTGAAAGGTCGCCGGGTCGAAATCCACCCGCTGAAGTGAATGATCGGCAAGCTGAATGATTGAGTGTTGGATTTGCATCGTGGAATGTTAGCAGATTCTCCCGTCCGCCCTCTATGAGAAGAGGGCGGAGGAGATCAAGCTGAGCAATCAGAAGTGGGTATTGACGCTCATATACCAGGTACGGCCCGGTTCGTTGTAGGTATACGCACCTGCGCCAGCTATGTAGTTTGCACCTGCAAGATCGCCAGTTGTTTGTGCGTTACCTGCGCGCCACTGACGCTTATCAAAGACATTATCCACGCCGCCGGTCAGGCTGACATTTTTGGTTAGATCCCACGTCGCGCTTAGGCCAACGATGCTATAAGGGCTAACTTCAGCAGTTTCTGGACCAACTGCGGGTTGTCCTTTGTAGTTGTATTTTTTGGGTTGTTGTTTACCGTACCAAGTAAAGGTGGATTGTACTGAAAGGTCATCACGAGCCTGCCAGCTAAGGGTCGAATTCAACGTATACTCTGGAACAATCGATAAGCGATCGCCGGTTGTTTTGTTCTCGCTTTTCAGCATATAGGTGATGTTATTGGTCCAGTTCACCGTTTCACTTACCGGTACGTTTAATGTCCCCTCAAGGCCTTCAACAACGGCTTTTGGCACATTCTCCCATTGATACAGATCGGTTCCACTGTCATTTTTGTCAATGGGAGCATAGCCCGCTTCAATTTTATTCCGGTAATCGTTACGGAACCAAGTAATGCCAGCCAGCCAACCATCACGTTTAAACTCAAGACCGATTTCTTTATTGATGCTGGTTTCGGCCTTCAGATCATCATTACCTTGTAGATAGCAGCCACCGGCACTGGCATAACAGCCTTGGCCCTTACTGTATAAAATATAGTTTGGGTTGGTCTGGTATAGACTTGGTGCTTTATAAGCGCGAGCGATACCCATTTTCAGAGTAAAGTCATCGCCCAGACCTTGAGACAGATTTAGTGACGGGCTCCAGTTATTACCAACGATGCTATGGTGATCGAAGCGCAGCGCCGGAGTTAGCATGGTGCTCTCGGTTACTTCCATATTGTTCTCTGCAAACAGAGAAAAAATTTCTGCTTTTGAGTATGGGCTGCGATTTGTTGAATCTACGCCGGGAATCGTACCGCCAGTATTGTTACCGGTTAGCGGCTGACTATTGGAGCTCAAGTCTTTCATCCGCTGTTGGTTCCATTCAGTTCCAAGCGTCAGATTTTGGTTCACCAAAAGGTCGAAAGGTATGCTGATTTCACTGTGCAGCATAACGTCATCAAGATCGGTATCAACAAAAGATTCGCTGGCTTTTTCATTGAACTTGCCTTCTGTCCCCCCGGCGAGTCCTTCAGGAATTCGCGTGTTACGCGTGTGTTCATATTGTACCCAGTTACTGGTTGTAACTCCGTTATTCCAGCCACCATTCCATGTCAAAGAATAGTTTTGGCGATACATACGATTTGTTTCATCGCCGTATTTGGAGCGAGTATACGCGTCAGAGTTAGTGTTCTGGGTATCTCCCGCGTACAGATTGCCCTGGCGACTATAGCCAGCCTCAAACTCTAGAGACTGCATTGGAGCGAAATCCCAACGGACGGAACCATTGATATCTTTATTAATCACACCTTCTCGCCCAGCAGGGAGTGTAGTGGAATAAGTTCCTGCTCGTGCAGATTGATGCCCTTGGTTGATATCCCATGCGTCGGCTTGGGTTTTATCTAGGTTGCCGTACAACCGGAAGCTGAAATCCCCACCCATCGGCCCATTAAGACTAAAATTGGTTCGTTTGGTGGAACCTTCATCTTTATGTTCTGGTACATTGAAATATGTGTCCCATGAACCGTGCCACTCATCGCCGCCTTTTTTGGTGATGATATTCACGACACCGCCTGCCGCGCCGTTACCGTAGCGTGCGGCAGCCGGGCCGCGCAGGACTTCAATGCGTTCGATCATTTCTGGCGGAACCCAGCCGGTATCGCCGCGGGTATCGCGCTCACCGCGCCAGCCCTGGCGCACGGAGTTGCGGCTGGTGACGGGTTTGCCGTCAATCAGGATCAAAGTGTTTTCCGGGCCCATACCGCGAATATCAATCTGGCGGTTGTTGCCGCGCTGGCCGCTGGTGGAGTTGCCGGTCAGGTTAACGCCCGGCATGGTGCGGATAATTTCAGATACATCGCGCGCAGGCGGACGTTTACGGATTTCATCGGCGGTGATGGTTGAGACGCCCGGAGCCTGAAGGTTCTGTTCGGCGGCGGTAACGACCATGGTTTCGTCAGCGGTTGCGGCTTTGCTATCAGAGGAGGTTTCCGCCGCGCTCAGCGGAAAAGCAGCCCCATAGATTCCCAGATTGACCAGCAAGGCCAGGGATTTGATCCTGTTATTCATTGTAAATCCTGCTTTTCGTCGCCACCTTCCCCAAAAGCCCTTTCCCGTCGGGAGGGGAGGCGGTATCAATGTTGCCAGTAGAGGGCACAGGCACTCCGTCGCTGACTAAGAACCCGGCAGCAGGCTATTTTATTTGCCAGTTTGGACCTGGGCAGTGCTCGTACTCCTCGCGTACTCTATGTACGCTCCGGGTTCTCCGCGCTGTCCGTGTTCAAACTGCCGGCAACAATGACGCCTGCTGTCCTGGCTCTAAATAAGCCATCTCTGACATGTTTAATTTTGAAAGACGCGCTTCCCACAGCGCGCTAATACGCTATTGCAAATGAAAATAGTTATCAATAATATTATCAATAAATATTACGTTTATTGATACGTTTGTTGATAAATGTCACGATAAACATAAGGTTAAAAAAGGAATGCAAAAGACAGGAAGTGACGACTGGTGGCGAAGTATCTCCGGTCCGCAGATTGAGGCCGTTGACGACGCGTATCGGGTGACGTTCTGGTGGCGAGACCCGGCGGGCAGCGAGGCCTCCTCGACGATCCAGCGGGTATGGATTTACATCACCGGCGTCACCGATCATCATAAAAATTCGCTGCCGCAGACGCTGCAACGCGTTCCCGGTACCGATGCCTGGTTCTGGCAAACCACGCTCTCACCCACCTGGCGCGGGAGCTACTGTTTTGTTCCCTCCGAGCGCGATAACGATTTTTCCCCTGAGCTTTTTAACGGCGATAGCCCGGACCGTACGCTGCTGCGTGAAGGCTGGCGCAAACTGCTGCCGCGCGCGATCTCCGACCCGCTCAATCCGCAAAGCTGGAAGGGCGGCCGCGGTCATGCGGTGTCTGCGCTGGAGCTGCCTGAAGCCCCGGAACAACCGGGCTGGGCGCTGCGCGATGAACCTTATCAGCCGCCGGTCTGCATTGAGTGGCAGAGCCAGCGCCTGGGCAATACGCGACGGATCTGGGTTTACGCTACCGGTGATGCGAATCCGCAAGAGCGCCCTCTGGCGATTCTGCTTGATGGCCAGTTCTGGGCCGAAAGCATGCCGATATGGTCACCGCTGGCGGGGTTAACCCGCGAAAAGCGGCTCCCGCAGGCGGTTTATCTGCTGATTGACGTGATTGATAACCAGCATCGCGGCGAAGAGCTTCCCTGCAATGAAGCGTTCTGGCTGGCGGTTCAGGAAGAGCTGCTGCCGTTAGTTCGTCATATGGCCCCTTTCAGCGATCGCGCTGACCGAACCGTGGTGGCAGGCCAGAGCTTTGGTGGCCTGGCTTCAATGTTCGCTGCGCTCTACTGGCCGCAGCGCTTTGGCTGCGTGCTTAGCCAGTCAGGTTCCTACTGGTGGCCGCATCGCGGTGGGGTGCAGACGGGACTGCTGATTGACCGCCTAAGCCGCGGCGAGTTACACCCGCAAGGGCTGCGAATCTGGCTGGAAGCCGGTATTCGCGAGCCGATTATTTTTCGCGCGAACCAGGCGCTTCTCGCGCATCTGGAACAGCAGACGATTTTCTGGCGTCAGGTTGACGGCGGGCATGATGCGCTTTGCTGGCGCGGCGGGCTGACGGCGGGGTTAATCCAGCTGTGGCAGCCTTTATGCCGCGAAGAGTAGCAAAGTGCGCTTTACGAGGAATTTGAAATGCAATTCAGTAACCCCTTCGACAATCCGCAAGGGCAGTTTTACATTCTGCGCAATGATTTACAGCAGTTCAGCCTGTGGCCACACCACTGCTCGCTGCCGGAAGGCTGGGCGGTGGAGTGCCAGCCGCAGTCGCTAGAAGCGTGCAACGCCTGGCTGGCGGCGAACTGGTCAACCCTCACCCCCGCGCACCACGCGTCCTAAGGAGCTGATGATGACCACTCGTTTACCGCTGGTTGCGGCACAGCCGGGGATCTGGATGGCAGAGCGCCTCTCGACGCTGCCCGGTGCCTGGAGCGTCGCCCACTATGTAGAACTGCGCGGTGAGATCGACCCGGTTCTGCTCGGACGGGCGATTGTTACCGGACTGTCGCAGGCCGATACCCTCCGCATGCGTTTTTGTGAAGATAACGGCGAAGCCTGGCAGTGGGTCGATGAAACTCATGTGTTTGCCGAACCGGATTATCAGGATCTGCGCGCCGCGAGCGACCCGCACGCCGCCGCGCTGGCGCTGATGCAGGCCGACCTCGGGCAGAATCTGCGCGTAGACGGCGGCAATCCGCTGGTCTGCCATCAGCTGTTACGGGTAGGAGATAATCGCTGGTACTGGTATCAGCGTTATCACCATTTGCTGGTCGATGGCTTCAGTTTCCCGGCGATTACTCGCCAGATCGCTGCAATTTATCGCGCCTGGCAGCGGGGTGAAGAAACGCCTGATTCGCCGTTTACTCCCTTTGCGGAAGTCGTGGAAGAGTATCAACGCTACTACGGTAGCGACGCCTGGCAGCGTGACAAACAGTTCTGGCAGGCGCAGCGTAAAGCGCTACCGTCTCCGGCTTCGCTGTCTGCCGCGCCGCTGGCGGGAAGGGCGAGCGGCACCGATATCTGGCGCATGAAGCTGGAGGTCGATGCTGGCGTCTTTAGCCGTCTGGCAGCGAGTGCTCCGCAGTGTCAGCGTGCGGATCTGGCGCTAGCGCTGACCACCCTGTGGTTGGGGCGACTGTGCAGCCGAATGGATTACGCGGCGGGCTTTATCTTTATGCGCCGCATGGGGTCGGCGGCGCTAACCGCAACTGGACCGGTACTGAACGTCCTGCCGCTGGCGGTCAATATTGACGCGCAGGAAACGCTGCCCGAGCTGGCAACGCGCCTTGCCGGGCAGCTGAAAAAAATGCGCCGCCACCAGCGCTATGACGCCGAGCAGATCGTCCGCGACAGCGGCAAGGCGGCGGGTGATGAGCCGCTATTTGGCCCGGTGCTCAATATAAAAGTTTTCGATTATCAGCTGGATATCGACGGCGTGCAGGCGATAACCCACACTCTGGCGACCGGCCCGGTCAATGACCTTGAGCTGGCGCTGTTCCCGGACGAAGCGGGCGGTCTGTCGCTGGAGATTCTGGCCAATAAACAGCGTTACGATGAACAGACGCTGCGCGGGCATATCGCCCGGCTCTCCGCGCTGCTGACGCAGTTTGCTGACCATCCGGGCCTGCGCTGCGGCGACGCGAATATGCTATCGGCGGCGGAAATAACGCAACTGGAGCAGGTTAACAATACCGGCATTGCTCTGCCTTCCACCACGCTGAGCGCGCTGGTGGCGGAGCAGGCAGCGAAAACCCCGGATGCCCCGGCGCTGGTGGATGCCAACTGGCAGTTTAGCTACAAAGAGATGCGCCAGCAGGTGGTGGCGCTGGCGGAATTGCTGCGCGCACGCGGGGTTAAACCGGGCGATAGCGTGGCGGTGGCGCTGCCGCGTTCGGTGTTCCTGACCCTGGCGCTGCACGGCATTGTCGAAGCCGGGGCCGCATGGTTGCCTCTGGATACCGGTTATCCTGACGATCGTCTGCGAATGATGCTGGAAGATGCGCGTCCATCGCTACTGATTACTTCTGAGGATCAGTTGGCGCGCTTTAGCGATATCCCCAACCTGGAAAGTCTCTGTTACCAGCAGCCGCTGGAAGCGAGTGACGCTGCACCGCTGGCCATATCTCAGCCTGACCATACCGCTTATATCATCTTTACCTCCGGCTCTACCGGACGTCCTAAAGGGGTGATGGTCGGGCAAACCGCCATCGTCAACCGCTTGCTGTGGATGCAGAACCACTATCCGCTCTGTGCTGACGACGTAGTGGCGCAGAAAACGCCGTGCAGTTTTGATGTCTCGGTATGGGAGTTCTGGTGGCCGTTTATTGCCGGTGCGCAGTTGGTGATGGCCGAGCCTGAGGCCCATCGCGACCCGCTGGCGATGCAGCAGTTCTTCGCCCGCTACGGCGTGACCACGACCCACTTTGTGCCGTCGATGCTGGCGGCGTTTGTTGCTTCGTTGGATGCGCAAAATGTCGCCTCCTGTCAAACCCTGCGGCGGGTATTCTGCAGCGGTGAAGCGCTGCCGACGGCGCTGTGCCGGGAGTGGGAATCGCTGACCGGCGCGCCATTGCATAATCTGTACGGCCCGACGGAAGCGGCAGTGGACGTCAGTTGGTATCCGGCCTGCGGGCCTGAACTGGCGGCGGTCACCGGCACCAGCGTGCCGATTGGCTGGCCGGTATGGAATACCGGTTTGCGTATTCTGGATGCGTCGATACGCCCGGTACCGCCGGGCGTGGCGGGAGATCTCTACCTGACCGGCATTCAGCTGGCGCAGGGCTACCTGGGGCGTCCTGATTTAACCGCCAGCCGCTTTATTGCCGACCCTTACGCACCGGGCGAGCGCATGTATCGCACTGGCGACGTTGCCCGTTGGCAGGATTTCGGCGCGGTGGAGTATCTCGGGCGCAGCGACGATCAGCTGAAAATTCGCGGTCAGCGTATTGAGCTGGGCGAAATCGATCGCGTGATGTCGGAGTTGCCGGACGTCGCGCAGGCGGTGACTCATGCCTGCGTCTTCAACCAGGCGGCAGCCACTGGCGGTGATGCTCGTCAGCTGGTGGGCTATCTGGTTTCTGAATCTGGTCTGCCGCTGGATACCGCAGCGCTCAAAGCGCGGCTGGGGGAACAGCTGCCACCGCATATGATGCCGGTTGTGCTGATTCAATTACCGGAGCTGCCGCTGAGCGCCAACGGCAAGCTGGATCGCAAAGCGCTGCCGCTGCCGACGCTAAGCCGCGAGCGCAGCGGTCGTCCGCCGAAGCCGGGGATTGAAAGCACCGTGGCAACGGCGTTCAGTCAGCTGCTGGGTTGCGAAGTAAACGATATTGAAGCTGATTTCTTCGCTTTAGGTGGTCATTCGCTGCTGGCAATGCGCCTGGCGGCGCTGCTGAGCCGCGAGCTGGAACGTCAGGTGACGCCGGGGCAGGTGATGGTCGCCTCGACCGTTGGCAAGCTGAGCGCGCTGCTGGCTTCGGATCTCAGCGATGAGCAGGTGCAGCGCCTGGGCTTCGACACGATACTGCCGCTGCGAGCGAGCGATGGCCCGACGCTGTTCTGCTTCCATCCTGCTTCTGGTTTTGCCTGGCAGTTCAGCGTGCTGGCGCGTTATTTAAGTCCGCGCTGGTCTATCACCGGCATTCAGTCGCCGCGACCGCAGGGACCAATGGCGACGGCGGCGGATCTGGATGCGGTCTGCGAGCATCATCTGCAAACCTTGCTTAAGCAGCAACCGCACGGCCCTTATTACCTGTTCGGTTATTCGCTCGGCGGCACGCTGGCGCAGGGCATTGCCGCCCGTTTACGTCAGCGCGGCGAAGCGGTGGCGTTCCTCGGGCTGCTGGACACCTGGCCGCCGGAAACGCAGAACTGGGCGGAGAAAGAGGCTAACGGTCTGGATCCTGAGGTGCTGGCGGAGATCGAACGGGAACGTGAGGCGTTTCTTGCCGCTCAGCAGGGGCAGGCTTCCGGCGAGCTATTCAGCGTTATCGAAGGCAACTATGCCGATGCAGTACGCTTGCTGACTACCGCCCACAGCGCGAAGTTTGACGGTAAAGCGACGCTATTCGTGGCGGAGAGAACCCGTCAGGCGGGGATGGAGCCGCAGGTGGTCTGGGGGCCATGGGTTGGTGAGCTGGAGGTCTTTAGCCAGGATTGCGCCCATGTGGATATTATCTCTCCACAGGCCTTTGAGGCGATCGGCCCGGTAGTCAGGGAGATTTTGGGGTAATTGAACGCCGGGTAGCCCTCACCCTAACCCTCTCCCACAGGGAGAGGGGACCGATCGGCAGGGCGCGGGCGGTGGCTTTCTACCTTCGAATTGTCGTTGGGGGCCAATGTCAAAAATGAGCGCGGGTTTTCTCCCTCTCCCTGTGGGAGAGGGGACAGATCGGCAGGGCGCGGGCGGTGGCTTTCCACCTGCGAATTGTGGTTGGGGACCAATGTCAAAAATGAGCGCTGGTTTTCTCCCTCTCCCTGTGGGAGAGGGGCGGGGTGAGGGGAAAGGAACTACCGACGTCCTAACGGCACCACCAGCGGCGTATGCGCCACCGGATCTTCAATGATCGTACAGCGCAGGCCGTAAATCTTCTCGATCAGCTCCGCGTTAACAATCTCTTTCGGCGCGCCTTCCGCGACGATTTTGCCATCGCGCAGGGCAATCAAATGGGTGGCATAGCGGCAGGCCTGGTTCAGGTCATGCAGCACCGCCGCCAGCGTATATCCCTTCTCCCGATTTAGCTCGCTTAGCAGTTCCAGCAGATCGATCTGATGGCTGATGTCGAGCCAGGTGGTCGGCTCGTCGAGCAGCATTATTGCCGTCTCCTGAGCCAGCACCATGGCAATCCACGCCCGCTGACGCTGGCCGCCTGAGAGCGTATCGACGCTTTGCAGCGCCAGGTCGGTGATCCCGGTGGCTTTCATCGCCTTGCTGACCGCCTCTTCATCCTCTTTGCGCCAACGAGTAAACATCGGTTGGTGCGGATAGCGCCCACGAGCCACCAGCTCCTGAACGGTGATATCGCCCGGCGTGGTGGCGTTTTGCGCCAGCAGGCCAATGCGTTTTGCCACCTCTTTACTGGCGTAATGCTGGATCTGCTCACCATCGAGCCAGACATGACCGCTGGTCGGCGTCATCAGACGACTAAGGGTGCGCAGTAGCGTCGATTTACCGCAGCCGTTAGGGCCAATAATGGCGGTAAAATGTCCATCGGGAATGGTCACGTTCAGCGATTCGGCGATGGTCTTTTTGCCGTACGCCAGGGTCAACTGGTCGCCGCGCAAACGGGAAGTTACAGCGGTCATTTTTTGCGGGACTCCTGAATTAACAACGCAATGAGGTAGATACCGCCGAGGCTGACGGTCACCACGCCCACCGGTAACTGATAAGGCATAAACAGGCGCTGCGCGCAGTAGTCAGAGAGTGCCAGCACCAGCGCGCCGCACAGTGCGGATTGAGTCAGGCCCCAGCGAGCGGTACCGCTAAGGCGGCGCGCGATATGCGGTGCCACCAGGGCGATAAATGAAATTGGCCCGGCAAGCGCGGTGGCGGCGGCGGTAAGTACCACCCCGACCAGCATCATCAGCAGGCGCGAACGCTCAACCCGCACGCCCAACGCGCAGGCGGTATCGTCGCCCATCTCCAGCAGCCGCATGCGTCGCGCCAGCAGCGCGGCAAAAACCAGCATCAGCAGAATCAGCGGCGCGGAGGGCCAGGTTTTGCCCCAGGTCAGGCCGTTAAGGGAACCGGCATACCATAACCCGGCTGAGAGCGCGGTTTCCAGCGAGGCGCGCAGCAGCAGCCAGGTGTTAAACGCCACCAGCATGGCGCGGATGCCGATGCCGATAATAATCAGGCGAAAGGTCTCAATGCCGTTGCGCCAGGCCAGCAGCCAGACCACCAGCGCGGTGAGGATGCCGCCAGCCATTGCCGCCATGGCGATGGCTGCCAGGTTCTGGCCGAACATAACCATCGCCACCAGCACGCCGCTCCAGGCACCGGTGTTAAAGCCCATGACGTCCGGGCTGCCCAGCGGGTTGCGGGTCAGCGACTGGAAAATCGCCCCGCTGACGCCGAGCGCGGCACCGATCAGCAGCGCCATCAGCACGCGCGGCAGACGCCATTCGGTCACCACCATGGTGACGTTGCGCGGCGCATCGCCAATCAGCGCGGAGATAACTTGCTCAACGCTTAACGGTACCAGGCCGGTGCCAAGCCCCCACAGGGAGACCAGCACGCTGGCGATCACCAGCAGCAGGCAGCTAAAAATCAGGCGGCGAGAAGGGGCAATCACATTCCACCTCCGCGCGGCTGGCGGCGCACCAGCCAGATCAGAACCGGCGCGCCGATAAAGGCGCTGACCACCGATACACGAAGCTCGCCGGGAACCAGCAGGCGGCCAAGCACATCGGCAAACAAGAGCAGGGCAGGAGTGGCCAGCAGGGTGACCGGCAGCGACCAGCGATGATCGGCTCCCACCAGCCAGCGGGCCATATGCGGCATCATCAGGCCGATAAAGGCAATTGGCCCGACGACTGCCGTGGCGCTACCGCACAGGACGGTAATCGCCAGCAGCCCAATCAGTTGAGTACGCGCGACCCGGCTGCCGAGCGCGGTCGCCGTATCGTTGCCGAGACTGAGGCTATTGAGCGCCCGGCTGAGCAGCAGCGAAACGAGACCGGCAATCAACACCGGGATCAGGACGATTTTCAGGGTTTGCAGCGTGCGCACGTCCAGTGAACCCGCTTGCCAGAAGCGCAGTTGATCGTAGACGTCGGGGTTAAGCAGGGCGATACCGCTGGAAAGGCCTTCGAGCACCGCCGCCAGAGCCACACCCGCGAGGGTCAGGCGCACCGGGCTAAGCTGACCGCCGCCCTGGCTGCCGGTAAAGGCCACCAATAACGATGCGCCGAACGCGCCGCAAAAGGCCATCAGCAGTTGTTCCTGTGGCGAAGAGATACCAAACAGCGCCGCGCCGAGCACGATAGCAAAGCTGGCGCCGGAGTTGACGCCGAGGATCCCCGGGTCGGCCAGCGGGTTGCGGGTCAGGGTTTGCATCAGCGCCCCGGCGAGGCCCAGCGCGGCGCCCGCCAGCAGTCCGGCGAGGGTTCGCGGCAGTCGGGCATCAAGGACGATGGTGCAATCGGCGCTTTGGCAGGTACCGGTAAAAGCATCGACGACGACGCTAAACGGCAGGGGTTTCGCGCCAATCAACAGGCTGAGCGCAACGGCGATGGTTAAAACGATCAAAAGACCCGGCACGGCAAAGGCGCGCGCCGTGGTCATGGAAGACGACATGGCTTACATCCCTGACATGATAATGATAGTAATTATCGTTATCGATTCTATTCGGTTATGTTAGCATGTGCACCCATAAAAATGGTATGGAAAATAATAACAAGGCGCTGTCATGAACCGACAATCCCGGCTGCTGAATCTCAGCCTGCTGAAAACTCATCCGGCCTTTCGCGCCGTCTTTATCGCCCGCTTTATCTCAATTCTGTCGCTTGGCCTGCTGGGCGTGGCGATCCCGGTACAGATCCAGATGATGACCCACTCGACCTGGCAAGTGGGGTTGTCGGTCACCTTAACCGGCGCTTCGATGTTTGTTGGCCTGATGGTGGGCGGCGTGCTGGCCGACCGCTATGAGCGCAAGCGCTTGATTCTGCTGGCGCGCGGTACCTGCGGGATCGGCTTCGTCGGCCTGTGCCTGAACGCCATGCTGCCGGAGCCGTCGCTAATTGCTATCTATCTGCTGGGGATCTGGGACGGCCTGTTTGCCTCCATTGGCGTGACTGCGCTGCTGGCGGCGACTCCGGCGCTGGTCGGGCGGGAAAACCTGATGCAGGCGGGGGCGATCACCATGTTGACGGTGCGTCTGGGTTCGGTGATTTCGCCGATGATCGGTAGCCTGCTGCTGGCCACCGGCGGGGTAGCCTGGAACTACGGTCTGGCGGCGGCCGGGACCTTTATTACCACTCTGACGCTGCTGCGTTTACCGCAGTTAGCGCCGCCTCCGCAGCCGCGTGAACATCCGCTGAAATCGCTGCTGGCGGGAGTGAAATTCCTGTTTAACAGCCCGCTTATCGGCGGCATCGCGCTGCTCGGCGGTTTGCTGACGATGGCGAGCGCGGTTCGTGTGCTCTATCCGGCGCTGGCCGGAAGCTGGCAGATGTCGACATCGCAGATTGGCCTGCTGTACGCCGCGATCCCTCTGGGTGCGGCGCTGGGGGCGTTGACCAGTGGGCAGCTGGCGCAGACGGCGAAGCCCGGGGCGCTAATGCTGGCGTCTACCGTGGGGTCGTTTGTGGCGATTGCGTTATTCAGTCTGATGCCGATGTGGGAACTTGGCGCGCTGTGCCTGGCGGTGTTTGGCTGGCTGAGCGCGATAAGCTCGCTGCTGCAATATACGTTGATTCAGAGCCAAACTCCGGAAAATATGCTCGGACGCATCAACGGCTTGTGGACGGCGCAGAACGTGACCGGCGATGCGATTGGCGCGGCTCTGCTCGGCGGTCTGGGTGCGATTCTGACGCCAGTGGCTTCGGCAAGCGCTAGCGGCTGGGCGCTGGTGATTGTTGGGGTGATCCTGGTTGGATTGTTGC
Organism: Klebsiella sp. MISC125; assembly: GCF_051131775.1. Classification (NCBI taxonomy): domain Bacteria; kingdom Pseudomonadati; phylum Pseudomonadota; class Gammaproteobacteria; order Enterobacterales; family Enterobacteriaceae; genus Klebsiella; species Klebsiella sp. MISC125. The sequence continues at coordinate 4,448,586 of NZ_CP180448.1, read as the reverse complement.
GTGAGCTGCGCCGCTTTCAGCGACCGGAGATGGTCAGCGAAAGTTAAATACGCTGGGCTTTCCCGGAGGCGGCGCGTTGCGCCTGTCCGGGCTACCAAACCTGCAGGTGGCGGCGAACCCGTAGCCCGGTCAGCGCAGCGCCACCGGGACGAAGCCGCGCTGATGCATGAGGTCCGGCACATTTCCCGGAGGCGGTGCGTTGCACCTGTCCGGGCTACCTGAGCGGCAGACGGTGGTGAATCCGTAGTCCGGTCAGCGCAGCGCCATCGGGAAAAATAACCGAGAGGCGAGAATAGCAATAATAAAAAGCCCCGGATGGCTCCGGGGCTTGTTATCACTCGTCAGTGAGGGTTAACGCTTAGTACGCGCCAAGGTCGGTCCAGACGGCGAACTGGCCGCAGTTCAGGTCCGGCTGGTTGCCCTGAGACCACCATTTCACCTGGTAGTTATGACCTTTCCAGCTTACGATTTCGAAAGTACCCCAGTTTCCGCCATAAACAGTGCTTGAGCTCCAGGTTGGGTAAGGTGCAGTCTCATCCGCTGGAACAACATCATCTTCCTGCTGAGATTCGTCATCGGCATCATTCTGATCGTCCGCAGGCTCATCATCGAACTCTTCTTCGGACTCGTCTTCGTCTTTGTCCGTCTGGGAAGCGGCAACCACAGAGAGCACAAAGCGCTGCTGTGTTGACGGCTCGCCCCAGGTATCGCGAACGAACAGAGTGAAGGTGAACTCAGTATCCACGGTCACTTCCGGAACATTGAACTCGATAGTCGCAGTGGTTTTGTCCGCCAGATCGATAGCCGCAGGCACGCCCCAGCTGTAGGTCAGGTCGTCTTGATCTTCATCAGACGATTTTTCGCCGGAAAGACGAACGCGGGAGCCGCCAACTACCATCAGCTCAATAGCCGCTTTTGGCGCATGGTTTACTGACGGTTCGATCTGCTCTTCATCTTGATCCTGTTCCTGCTCTTCTTGCTCTTCTTCATCAGTCGGTTCAACGTTGATACCTTCGAAGTAGAACGGCGCCATATCAACGACTTTAGAAGAGATCTCGTAGCCCAGACCTTCACGCGCGGCGTTAACCAGCACGCCGTTGTCCTGATCGATAGTCCAGGTGAACATCGCGCCCAGGCCCAGGCTCGCTACGTATTCGCCTTTGGCTTTCACTGAACGCGGGGTGTCCAGAGACATAAACAGTTTGGTTTCCGGATTGTACAGGTAGTCAGCGTCGGCAACCTTGTCGGTGTAAACGTTAAAACCGTTACGGCCTTTCTGGTTTTCCAGATCCAGGTAGTTATAAATCACGTCATACCATTCGGTCGTGCCGGATTCGAAAGTACCCACGGTGGTACCGGTGCCTGCATCATAGGTGCCTTTCAGCGGAGACAGGGATTCCAGTTCGGCGTTGCGGCCGTTACGGGTGTAGCCTGCATAACCAACGTTGATACGGTCAGCCGGGAAGCCTTCGGACAACAGGTGATCAACGATGGTGTTCACTGCCCAGCCGCCTTCTTCCAGCGCTTTCAGGTTAGTGTGGTGCGCAACGGTCTCAGCCCACGGGGTGCCGAAGAAGTCATAGGTCATCAGGTTGATGCCGTACAGACCGGCATTCAGCAGCGCTTTGACGTTAGAGTAATCGAACGTTTTAACCACAGCGGAGCTGGCGATAGAGATTTTTACGTTGCTCAGGCCTGCGGAATCCAGTTGCTTACGTAGCTCGCCAATCAGCAGGGCATAGTTTTCACCATCTTCCGGACCGCACGGGTTACCCGCGCCTTCATGGTTCGGGTATTCCCAGTCGATATCCACTTCGCTGAACATCGGGAACTGTTTGAACAGTTTCACCACGCCTTTGGCGAAGACTTTACGGGATGAATCAGAAGCAGCGGTTTCGTGGAAACCGTTACTCATGGTCCAGCCGCCGATGCTCATGGACAGCGCCAGTTCGTGGCCCTGAGCTTTTGCTTTGGTTTGCAGGTCACGCAGGCCGCCGAGCAGGCCTTTGGTGTTCGACTGAGTGACGGTTTTCGGATCGACGTCCCAACCGCTGACATCGTGTCCGACGTTAACGTAGGACTGGAAATCGCCCCACGGGTCGAGGAAGGTCGGCTCATATTGCACTTTACCGCACGACTCTGCGCCTTCGGCAACCACGTCACGCCATAGACCGTCCACTTTATGGAATCCGGTCACGCCGACAAAACCGACAATGATTTTGTCATAGGCTGTCGGGGAAACGTTGGTCAGATCGTAGCCGCGACCGCGGTTATCTTTTGAATCCCCACCCTGCAGACGGCCATCGTACTGAGACCAGTCGGTGTAGTAACCGAAGACTTTTGGTTTAGTGGTAGAGGACTTGTATTGGTTATAAACCGGTTTTGTGACGCGGGCAGAGGTATAGCTATAGTTGCTCACTTCGGTTGCCGGGTTAAAACCATCAGCTGCGTTGCTGGTTTCAGTAAGGGTATCGCCTTTAATCAATTTGCTGGTTGCCACGTTAATTTCCTTTTGCTGTGAATGCTCACCGTGAGTGGTGTGGAGCAGATAATCGGCTAACGGGCTGCCCAGGGCTAATCACAAAACAACACAAAAAACGATGATATTTCGGCTGAGGAAAGAGTGATGGCGATGAGGTGTTTGGGCTGGATATAAATAAGAAAGTGTTTTTATAACAAAGAGATGATGTTGGAAATGATGTCTGATGATATCCCGGCGGCATGCGCCGGGACGATGATGTTAACCAAAGAGCGTTGATAACCGTTGCAGCACCAGCAGGGCGCTGTAGTAATCAAGGCGGAAGGTTTCGGTCCCCAGCGGATAAACGCGTTTGCCTTCGACCGCAGGCAGATGCGACAGCAGCGGGTTGGCGTAAATCGCATCGGCGTCTTTTTGGTCACCGGCGAACAGGAACAGGCTCTGGCCGTTAAGCCCGGCGGCTAAATTCTCCCCACCCAACTGCACAATATCATGGCGTTTCCCCTGGCTCTGGCTGGCGTGTAGCCCGGTGGGCAGGTCGGCAAGAGTAAAGCCCAACTGTTCGAGCATCTGTCCCTGAGCGGATTCTTTGGTCCAGATATTGGCGCTGTGGGCCGCTGCGGTGTAGACCAGCGCGGTGACCGGCTGCGGCGGTAGCTTCATCTTTTCTTTCAGCGCCACCAGCTGTTTATCAAATTCAGCAATTCTCCCGGCGGCCTGTTTTTCATGGCCGGTGATATTCCCCAGTTGGGTCAGCAGCGCCTGCCAGCTTTTATCATCGTAGTTAATGATGAGCGTCGGGGCGATGGTGGAAAGCTGATCGTAGAGCGTCATTGCCGAATCACCGCCGGTGGCGCTAATCAGTATCAGGTCCGGCATCTGGGCTGCAACGGCTTCGGCGCTCGGCTCGCCAATATAAAGTCGCGACAATTTGCGTTCTTTCGCCACATCGCTCCACTGACGCAGAAAACCCTGACTATCGGCGACGCGGTTATTGGGCGTGGTGGCCCCGCTGGCGACGACTGGCGCGTCAATTGCCAGTAGCGAGCCGGTTAGCGTTACGCTGGTGGAGACAATGCGCAGCGGCTGGCTTTCCAGCGTATGCGTTCCGCGGCTGTCGGTAATCTGGCGCGGCCAGTCTGCCGCCAGCGCTGAGCTAATTCCTAAAATCGCCAGACCGCTGGCGAAGAGAGTACGGCGGCAAAAAGTGGAGAAATTCACGTATTCGCATCCTGATTAAGTTGTGATAAATGCTTCTCATTTTCAGCTTTGCGCCGCGTGGATGCAAGTCTAAGTAGCACAACATGCTACCTGTACGGTTGACATGTAGAGCAATACCTTTTAGGTTAGCCAACCAAAATATAAATGATAATTATTCGTAATATCTTTATCGTTTTTTGGAGGATGATATGGAAACGTCTTTGGCTGAGGATGTTCGGGAGAAAAAAATGACCCTGTCGCCGGAAAGCTTCTTCTTTATGTCGCCGTACCGCAGTTTCAGAACGTCTGGCTGCTTTAGCCGCTTTTCGCATCCCGCCGCCGATGGCGACAATCTGGCCGGTGAGTTCCAGAGCAAGATGGCGGCTGCGTTTAAAGAGGCGCGTGCTGCGGGGATTGCAAAGCCAGTGATGGTTGGCGCTATCCCGTTTGATACCAACGAGCCGTCCGAGCTGTTCATCCCTGAGCGCTGGGAAGACTTTTCTCGCACCGAAAAACAGCAGTCCGCGCGTTATGCATCAAGCCAGACGCCAATGGACGTGGTGCAGCGTCGGGAAATTCCCGAGCAGGACACCTTTATGGCGATGGTTGAGCGCGCAGCGGCCCTGACCGCGACGCCGGAAGTGGACAAAGTTGTCTTGTCGCGCCTGATTGATATCACCACTCGCGAACGGGTTGATAGCGGGGCGCTGCTTGAGCGCCTGATCGCCCAGAACCCGGCCAGCTTTAACTTTCACGTGCCGTTATCAGACGGCGGCGTGCTGCTGGGCGCCAGCCCGGAACTGCTGCTGCGTAAAGAAGGGGCGCATTTTAGCTCGGTGCCGCTGGCCGGTTCGGCCCGCCGTCAGCCGGACGATGTGCTGGATCGCGAAGCGGGGCATAAGCTGCTGGCGTCGGCAAAAGACCGTCATGAGCACGACCTGGTGACTCAGGCGATGAAAGCCGTATTAACGCCGCGCAGCAGCGAACTCTCTCTGCCGGACTTCCCGCAACTGACCACTACGCCAACCCTGTGGCATCTGGCGACGCAGATTCAGGGGACCGCGCTGGCAAAAGAAAACGCCATGTCGCTCGCCTGCCTGCTGCACCCGACGCCAGCGCTGAGCGGTTTCCCGCATCAGGTGGCGAAACGCCTGATTAACGAACTGGAGCCGTTTGATCGCCAACTGTTTGGCGGCATTGTCGGCTGGTGCGATGACGAAGGTAACGGCGAGTGGGTGGTGACGATTCGCTGCGCCCGTCTGCATCAGCACACGTTGCGCCTGTTTGCTGGCGCAGGCATCGTCCCGGCCTCTTCGCCGCTGGGCGAGTGGCGCGAAACCGGCGTCAAATTGACTACCATGCTGAACGTATTCGGCTTGCAATAAGGGACTATGATGATTGAATTTAATCGCTGGCCGGAAGATTTTGCGGCCCGCTATCGGCAAAAAGGTTACTGGCAGGATCTGCCGCTCACCAATCTGATTACTCGCCATGCGGAAAACGACGCCATCGCGATTATCGAAGGCGACAAACAGTACAGCTATCGCGAATTCAACCGTCTGGTGGATAACCTTGGCTTCTCGCTACAACGTCAGGGCCTGAAGCGCGGCGAAACGGCGCTGGTGCAACTGGGTAACGTTGCGGAATTTTATATCACTCTGTTTGCGCTACTGCGTATTGGCGTTGCGCCGGTTAACGCGTTGTTCAGCCATCAACGTAGCGAGCTGAATGCCTATGCCACCCAGATTGAACCCGCGCTGCTGATTGCCGACCGCGAACACGCGCTGTTTGCTGGTGATGCTTTTCTTAACGCGTTTGTTGAGCAGCATCCGTCGGTACGCGTGGCGCTGCTGCTGAACGACAGCGGCGAGCAGAGCCTGACGGCGGCCATTGAACAACCGGCCGATAATTTCGTGGCGAATCCGACGCCTGCCGATGAAGTGGCGTTTTTCCAGCTTTCCGGCGGCAGTACCGGCACACCGAAGCTGATCCCGCGCACCCATAACGATTATGACTACAGCATTCGCCGCAGCAATGAACTGTGCGGTGTGAGCGCCGAAACGCGCTATCTGAACGCGCTTCCCGCCGCCCACAACTACGCCATGAGCTCGCCGGGTTCATTAGGCGTGTTCCTCGCCGGTGGCGTGGTGGTGCTGGCGCATGACCCGAGCGCCACGCTGTGTTTCCCGCTGATTGAAAAACACCAAATCAACCTGACCTCGCTGGTGCCGCCTGCGGTGAGCTTGTGGCTACAGGAGATCCATGACTCCGGCAGCAATGCCCAGCTGCAATCGCTGCAGCTTTTACAGGTTGGCGGAGCGCGCCTGTCCGCGACGCTCGCCGCCCGTATTCCGGCGGAAATTGGCTGCCAGCTTCAGCAGGTCTTCGGCATGGCTGAAGGGCTGGTGAACTACACCCGCCTCAACGACAGCCCGGAGCGCATTATCAACACCCAGGGCTGCCCGATGTGTCCGGATGATGAAGTGTGGGTGGCCGATGCCGATGGTAATCCGCTGCCGCGCGGTGAAGTGGGGCGCCTGATGACCCGTGGACCCTATACCTTCCGCGGCTACTACAAAAGCCCGCAGCACAATGCCGAAGCGTTTGATGCCGACGGTTTCTACTGCTCGGGCGATCTGATTTCGATCGACGAGGATGGCTACATCACCGTGCAGGGTCGGGAGAAAGATCAGATCAACCGCGGCGGTGAAAAGATCGCAGCGGAAGAGATCGAAAACCTGCTGCTGCGCCATCCTGCGGTGATCCACGTTGCGCTGGTCAGCATGGAAGACAGCCTGCTGGGCGAAAAAAGCTGTGCATATCTGGTGGTCAAAGAACCTCTGCGCGCGGTGGCGGTTCGCCGCTTCCTGCGTGAACAAGGGGTCGCTGAATTTAAACTTCCGGACCGCGTGGAGTGCGTTGACGCGCTGCCGCTGACGCCGGTGGGCAAAGTCGATAAAAAACAATTACGTCAGTGGCTGGCTGAACGCAAGCTGGGCTGAAGGAGAAGACAGAATGGCAATCCCTAAATTACAGGCTTACGCGCTGCCGGAAGCCAGCGATATCCCGGCGAACAAAGTGAACTGGGCATTTGAGCCGTCCCGTGCCGCGCTGTTAATCCATGATATGCAGGAATATTTCCTCAATTTCTGGGGCGAAAACAGCGCAATGATGGAGAAAGTGGTGGCCAACATCGCTGCCCTGCGCGATTTCTGCAAACAGAATAACATTCCGGTGTTTTACACCGCGCAGCCAAAAGAGCAGAGCGATGAAGACCGCGCGCTGCTGAACGATATGTGGGGGCCGGGCCTGACCCGCTCGCCGGAACAGCAGCAGGTGATCGCTGCACTTGCGCCGGACGACAACGACACCGTGCTGGTGAAGTGGCGCTACAGCGCATTCCATCGTTCACCGCTGGAAGAGATGCTGAAAGAAGCCGGTCGTGACCAGCTGATCATCACCGGTGTTTACGCCCATATTGGCTGTATGACCACGGCGACCGACGCGTTTATGCGCGATATTAAGCCGTTCTTCGTTGCCGATGCGCTGGCTGATTTCAGCCGTGAAGAGCACCTGATGGCGCTGAAATACGTCGCGGGTCGCTCCGGTCGGGTGGTGATGACCGAAGAGCTGCTGCCGCTACCGGCGTCGAAAGCCGCGCTGCGCGCGCTGGTGCTGCCGCTGCTGGATGAATCCGACGAGCCAATGGATGATGAAAACCTGATCGACTACGGTCTGGATTCGGTGCGTATGATGGCGCTGGCCGCCCGCTGGCGTAAGGTTCATGGCGATATCGACTTCGTGGTGCTGGCGAAAAATCCGACCATTGATGCCTGGTGGGCGCTGCTTTCCCGCGAGGTGAAATAATGTCTGGATTAGATTTTCACGGACAGACCGTGTGGATTACCGGCGCGGGCAAAGGTATCGGCTATGCGACCGCGCTGGCGTTTGTTGAGGCTGGCGCGACCGTGACCGGTTTTGACCTGGCGTTTGAAGGCGACAATTATCCTTTCGCCACCGAGACGCTGAACGTTGCCGATGCGCAGCAGGTGGCGCAGGTCTGCGGCCGCCTGCTGGATAATATCGAGCGACTGGATGTGCTGGTCAATGCCGCCGGAATTTTGCGCATGGGGGCGACCGATACGCTGAGTCTGGAAGACTGGCAGCAGACCTTTGCCGTCAACGTCGGCGGAGCATTTAACCTGTTCCAGCAGACGATGGCGCAGTTTCGCCGCCAGAAGGGCGGGGCAATTGTCACCGTGGCTTCCGACGCCGCACATACCCCGCGCATTGGCATGAGCGCTTACGGCGCTTCGAAAGCGGCGCTGAAGAGCCTGGCGCTGACCGTCGGCCTTGAGCTGGCGGGCAGCGGTGTGCGCTGTAATCTGGTTTCTCCTGGATCGACGGATACTGATATGCAGCGGACGCTGTGGGTCAGCGACGACGCTGAACAGCAGCGTATTCGCGGTTTCGGCGAGCAGTTTAAGCTGGGCATTCCGTTAGGGAAAATTGCCCGCCCGCAGGAGATCGCCAATACGATTCTGTTCCTCGCTTCCGCCCACGCCAGCCACATCACGCTGCAGGATATCGTGGTGGACGGCGGCTCGACGCTGGGGGCATAAATGGCCTGGAAACGTCAGCTGACGCTGGATGAGCTTAATGCGACCAGCGCGAATACGATGGTGGCGCATCTGGGTATCGTCTATACCCGGATTGAGGAGGGTGTGCTGGAGGCCGAAATGCCGGTCGACGGCCGTACTCATCAGCCTTTTGGCTTGTTACACGGAGGCGCATCGGCGGCGCTGGCGGAAACCCTCGGCTCCATGGCCGGGTGGTTGATGACCGAAGAGGGCCAGTGCGTGGTGGGGACCGAGCTCAACGCCACCCATCACCGGGCGGTTTCCAGCGGCAAAGTGCGCGGCGAATGCCGTCCTCTGCACCTCGGACGCCAGGGCCAGAGCTGGGAGATTGCCGTATTTGACGAGCGGGGCCGGCGCTGCTGTACCTGCCGTCTGGGCACGGCGGTCCTCGGCTGAGGAGACGCCTGTTCCCGGCTTGCGGCGTGAACGCCTTCGCCGGGCTACGGGCTACCGTGGCAGCTGTGCGGAATATTGTCCCGGAGGCGATGCTGCGCATCTGTCCGGGCTTGTATGATGACTCCATCAGAAAGAACCGGCCAGTTCTCTCTGATGGCGGTCCGGATGCCGTGTCCGGGCTTAGGCTTTCGCGCCTGTTCCGTAGATCTTTGCACCGGACTGCCGTTCTTTCTCATGTGATAAACCGGACAGTATCATGGACCGGCTTTCACCGGTAACCCGTATTCGCAAGGTTGGTTTCACTATGGAAAATGAACTGTACTTCATCGGCATTGATGTTGCCAAAGCTAAGCTCGATGTTGATATCCTGCGCCCTGATGGTCGACATCGCGGTAAAAAATTCGAAAATACGCCCTCCGGACATGAAGCGCTTGTCCGCTGGCTTCGCAGCCATGATGTGAACCATGCCCATGTCTGCATGGAGTCCACCAGTACCTACATGGAAGAGGCTGCCGCGTATCTGAGTGATGCCGGTTATACCGTCTCCATTATCAACCCCGCCCTGAGTGCCGCCTTCGCCCGTAGTGAAGGGTTGCGCAGTAAAACCGACAAAGTCGATGCCCGTATGCTGGCGCACTTCTGCCGGGAGAAACGTCCGTCAGCATGGGAGGCACCGCACCCGACAGAGCGAGCCCTGAAAGCGCTGGTGTTACGGCATCAGGCGCTGACAGAGATGCAGACGCAGGAGAAAAACCGTCAGGAAACAGCCCCGGAGGTCCAGTTAGCGAGCATCGATGTGCTCCTGGAGTGCCTGAGTGCTGAACTGAAACGTATCGAAAAACAGATAAAAGACCTGACGGACAACGACCCGGATATGAAGCAACGGCGGAAGCTGCTGAACAGCATCCCGGGTATCGGCGAGAAAACGGCGGCGGTCCTGCTGGCGTATACGGGACTGAAGCTGAGGTTTGCCACAGCGCGGCAGTTCGCCGCGTATGCAGGGGCTGACGCCGGTGCAGCATGAGTCAGGCAGTAGCGTGATGCGGGCGAGCCGGATGAGTAAAGCGGGTCCGGTTCAGTTGCGCAGAGCATTATATATGCCAGCAATATCAGCGCTGTATCACACGGCGTGGGGAAAAGCGTTCAGAAAGAGACTGGAAGGGAATGGCAAACGCGCGAAAGTTATCATAGGGGCGATGATGCGCAAGCTGGCGCAGGTGGCGTACGGAGTGCTGAAGTCAGGGGAGCCGTTCGATGCGTCACAACATGGAATAGCGGTAGCGTAGGGACGAAAAGACTGCGGGAATAGAAAAACAGCACCCAGAGGGTGCTGTCGGTGGTGTGTCTGTCATCCAGAAACCGGAGAGAGCCCCGCAACTAAAAATGGTTGCCGATGCTCACAGTATCTACGGGTTTGCAACCGTCTGCGGTAGGGTAGCCCGGACAGGCGCAACGCGCCGCCTCCGGGAAACACATCGCGGTGCAGCTACAGAATATCCATCTCCATTTTCATTCATTTTCCTGCCAGAAGTGATCTCGCTAGCAATGTGAGATAAATCATTGCCGTCAGGCGACATCTGCATCGTTTCTAAGTTGTTAAAATCCATATTGTGTTCTAGAAACAAATTGTAACATCCTGATTACCCTACCTGTGGAACACAATGATGAATAATTCAGGGAAATACCTTATCTGGACACTGCTCTCCGTTATCGGAGCCTTTGCCCTTGGTTATATCGCGTTAAACCGGGGTGAACAGATCAACGCGCTATGGATTGTCGTCGCGGCAGTCTGCGTGTATCTGATCGCCTATCGTTTCTATGGCCTGTATATCGCAAAAAACGTGCTGGGAGTTGACCCGACGCGGATGACGCCTGCGGTGCGTCACAACGACGGTCTCGACTATGTCCCGACCGACAAAAAAGTGCTGTTCGGTCACCATTTTGCGGCGATTGCCGGAGCGGGCCCGCTGGTCGGGCCGGTGCTGGCAGCGCAAATGGGCTACCTGCCGGGGATGATCTGGATCCTCGCGGGCGTAGTGCTGGCCGGGGCGGTGCAGGACTTTATGGTGCTGTTCGTCTCTACCCGACGCGACGGGCGTTCGCTTGGCGAGCTGGTCAAGGAGGAGATGGGGCCCACCGCTGGGGTACTGGCGCTGGTGGCCTGTTTTATGATCATGGTGATCATCCTCGCGGTACTGGCGATGATCGTGGTGAAAGCGCTGACTCACAGCCCGTGGGGGACTTACACCGTGGCCTTCACCATCCCGCTGGCGATATTTATGGGGATCTATATTCGCTATCTGCGCCCGGGTCGCATCGGCGAGGTATCGGTGATTGGCCTGGTGATGCTGGTATTCGCCATTATCTCCGGCGGCTGGGTGGCGGAAAGCCCAACCTGGGCACCGTGGTTTGATTATACCGGCGTACAGCTGACCTGGATTCTGGTGGGCTATGGCTTTATCGCCGCCGTCCTGCCGGTGTGGCTGCTGCTGGCACCGCGCGACTACCTCTCCACTTTCCTCAAAATCGGCACCATCGTCGGTCTGGCGATCGGTATCCTGATTATGCGCCCAACCCTGACGATGCCCGCGCTGACCAAGTTTATTGATGGCACCGGTCCGGTCTGGAGCGGCAGTATGTTCCCGTTCCTGTTTATCACTATCGCCTGCGGCGCGGTCTCCGGCTTCCATGCCCTGATCGCCTCCGGTACCACGCCGAAAATGCTGGCTAACGAAGGTCAGGCCTGCTTTATCGGCTACGGCGGTATGCTCATGGAGTCCTTCGTGGCGATTATGGCGCTGGTGGCAGCCTGTATTATCGACCCGGGCGTCTACTTCGCCATGAACAGCCCGATGGCAGTGCTGGCCCCGGCGGGCGTCACCGATGTGGTGGCATCAGCGGCGCAGGTGGTGAGCAGTTGGGGCTTTACCATTACGCCTGATACCCTCAGCCAGATAGCTAAAGAAGTGGGCGAGCAGTCGATTATCTCCCGTGCGGGCGGCGCGCCGACGCTAGCGGTGGGGATGGCCTACATCCTGCACGGCTCGCTGGGTGGGCTGATGGACGTCTCCTTCTGGTATCACTTCGCGATTTTGTTTGAGGCGCTGTTTATCCTCACGGCGGTAGACGCCGGGACGCGTGCAGCGCGCTTTATGCTTCAGGATTTGCTGGGAGTGATAAGCCCGGGGCTGAAGAAAACCAGTTCGCTTCCGGCTAACCTTCTTGCGACCGGGCTATGCGTACTGGCGTGGGGTTACTTTCTGCATCAGGGCGTGGTCGACCCGCTCGGCGGCATCAACACCCTGTGGCCGCTGTTTGGTATCGCCAACCAGATGCTGGCAGGGATGGCGCTGATGCTCTGCGCGGTGGTACTGTTTAAGATGAAACGCCAGCGCTATGCGTGGGTGGCGCTGCTGCCAACATCCTGGCTGCTGATTTGTACCCTGACGGCAGGCTGGCAGAAGTCATTCAGCACCGATACCAAAGTCGGCTTCCTGGCGATTGCCAATAAGTTCCAGGCGATGATCGACAGCGGCAACATCCCGCCGCAGTACACCGAATCGCAGCTGGCACAGCTGGTGTTTAATAACCGTCTGGACGCCGGTCTGACCATCTTCTTTATGGTGGTTGTGGTGGTGCTGGCGCTGTTCTCAATTAAAACCGCGCTGGCGGCGCTGAAAGAGGACAAACCGACGGCGAAAGAGACCCCTTACCAGGCGATGCCTGCTGATGCAGACAACCTGGTGGCTCAGGCTAAACGCGCGCACTAATAGAGTTAGCCCCTTTCCTGAATGGGAAAGGGGCAGTGGTTAGAGGTAAATATGTTCGATACCCTTTCGAAAGCAGGAAAATATTTAGGTCAGGCGGCGAAAATGATGATTGGCGTTCCGGATTACGACAACTACGTCGAGCACATTCGCGCCACTCACCCTGAGCAGACGCCGATGACCTACGAAGAGTTTTTCCGCGAACGCCAGGATGCGCGCTACGGCGGCAAAGGTGGGGCGAAGTGCTGTTAATAAAAAGGGCTTCAGATTCTGAAGCCTCAGATTACTGACAAAGTGCGCTCTTCTGGAATTGCCCGGTGGCGGCTAGCGCCTTACCGGGCCTACGGGGAGTGCATAACTTGATGATATTGATGGTTTTGTAGGTCGGGTAAGGCGTCAGCCGCCACCCGACAGGAATACAGCACCATATCTAAACCAAGTTTGTCATCAGTCTCGGGCTTCAGATTCTGAAGCCTTTTTCTTTTTTACGCCGTCTCACCCTGCGCCAGCTTCTGTTTGATGCCTTCGTAGTACTGATCGTTGATCACGTATTTCTTCATAAACAGACCGACGATCAGGTTAAATGCGGACGGGATCAGCGTCATCATCAGGGTGATGCCCAGCAACGATGACGGCGACTGTTCGACATCTGCCTGATAACCGAAGAAGCTCAGCGAAAAGCCGATAAATCCACCCGCCAGCCCCATTCCCAGCTTTTGGAAGAAGAGGATCCCGCCAAACGCCAGCCCAGAAACGCGGGTGCCGGTTTTCACTTCGCCGTAGTCCACTGCTTCTGCGATAGAGGCCCAGTACACCGGCAACTGCATGTCGCCCAATAGCGTAATGATGAAAAAGAAAACAAACGCCAGATAAATGTTCTGCTCGCCAACGACGAAGTACATGGCAACCCCGGCGACGAAGGTTAGCAGCTGGGTATAACGGAACATTTTGATTTTGTCGTAGTAGCGAGTAATCGTCCCGGCCAGCAGCATCGCCATAACGGACGCCACAACCCCGGTGGTCAGAAACGGAGAAATCAGCTCGTTGCCGCCGTGCAGATAGTACTTGGCATAATAAGCCGCGACCGAGTTACGCACGATACCGCCAAACATGATTAACGCAATCGATACGCCGAGGATCAACCACTGGTCATTCTTCATCAGATTCTTGAACTGAGTCGGAAAATGGATGTGCTCGGTTTTATGCGTAATGCGCTCTTTTACCGTGAAGAAGCAGCAAATACACAGCAGCGTCGACACAATCCCCATCGATCCCATCGCCAACTGGTAGCCGCTGGCCAGGTTGTTTTTGCCAAAGTACAGCGCCGCCATCGGTACGATAATGGTGACTAAAAACATAGCGATTTTGGTCATCACAAAGCGATAGCTGTTCGCGCTCAGACGTTCTTTAGGATCGTCGGTGATGACGCCGATGAGTGAAACGTAAGGGATTGAGATAAACGTATAGGTCAGCGTCAGCGCAATGTAGGAACCCCAGGCCCAGATAAGCTTGCCTGTATAGTCAAAATCTGGCGTGGTGAACATCATCCAGATGGTTATCCCAAACGGGATGGAGAAAAACAGCAGATAGGGACGATATCTTCCCCAGCGACTCTCTGTTTTGTCGGTCATCATACCAATCAGCGGGTCGATCACCGCATCGATAAAGCGTACGCCAATCAGCAGAATCCCCAAATCGCCAGGGGTCAGGCCGTAAACGTCCGTATAAAAATAGGTGATAATCATCGCCATCGACATCATGACGATAGCGATAGCCATATCACCAGCACCAAAGCCAATCTTTTCCCCGATTGAAAGTTTCATAGTCTCACATGTCCTGATACGAGAGTTTTTGAGGCGTCGCCGCAGTTCATTAAAAGTAATATCACCAAATTGGTATCTACCACAATAAAAATAAATGCCTTTTGAGATGCTGAGTATTTATTTTTATAATTATTTGATTTGATTAATTTTATTAAAATTTATTTTGATGTTTATCACATATTTTTGCACTTTTAATTTTTATTTCTTCTGATTGTTGGTTTGATTGGTATCTACCAATTTTGATTGTCAGTGTGATGTTAATGAATGAGAGCCTGATTCTGCTAGCGCAAAATCAGTAACCGGTCAGCTAGTCGGATCGGGCTCTTACCTCTATGACTATTAAGGATATTTATATGGCTTTAGTTGGATACGATTCGGTGGTTTACAACAAAATTTTCGGGGCGCTGGCGTGTGCGGGGATGGGCGATGCGCTCGGCGCGGCGACGGAATTGTATAGCATCGATGAGATTAAACAGAAGTGGGGCGGTTGGTTAGACAAGTTTGTCGAGCCGCCACTGGATACTTTTGCCGGTTCACTAAAGGGTGTGGCGGGTTTAATCACCGACGACTCAAGCCAGATGTATGTTTTAGCGGAAGCGCTGATTGCTGCGGGCTACGGGCAATTTACCAATGATGACTGGAAAGCCGCGCTGCTGCGCTGGGCCGATATGATGCCTTACGCGATGTACAAAGGGCCAACCACAGAACAGGTCGTCAAAGCGCTACGTGAAGGGTATCCGACCAATACTATCGGGCGTATTGGTACCTCGACCCGTCAGGCACCCAATGTTGGCACTACCAACGGCGCGGGAATGCGCGTGGCACCAGCCGGGTTAATCTATCCAGGCCAGCTAACGAAGGCCTGCGACCTCGCGCTGCTGACCTGCATTCCCTCGCATGATACCAATATCGCTATTGCCAGCGCCTGTGCAATTGCGGGCGCAACTTCTCAGGCAATGGTGGTTGATACCACGCTGGATGAGATTATTGACGCCAGCCTGGAAGGTGCACGCTATGGCGAATCGCTGGCGAAAAAACATGCGCGCTGCGTCGCCGGTCCTTCCATTGAAATGCGCACCCGACTGGCGGTAAAAATCGCCCGCGAAGCAGATTCACTGGAAAAATGCCTGTATGAGATTGAAGGCTATATCGGTAACTCCGTGGCGGCGCATGAGTCCATCCCGGCGGCAATTGGTCTGCTTGCCTTCTGCGAGGGGCGTCCGTGGGAGACCATTGTCGCCGCAAGTAATGTCGGTAACGACACGGACAGTATTGCTACGATGGCCGGGGCGATTGCGGGTGCCTGGAAGGGATTCGACGCGCTGCCGAAAGAGCAGTATGCGTTTTTCAACTCCGTAAACAGTCGCGACTTTAATCTGCCGGAGATAGCTTCCGGGCTGACGAAGCTGGCCATGGAATCTCTAAAAGGTTAACGAAAAATGAGAGCGGATAGGGAAGAGAAGGTCATCATGCCATTGTCCAGCACCCGGCAAGAAATTGCCGGGATCTCCGGTCTGCTATCCGCGATTCAGTCTCAGTCTGATGGTCTGGAGGCACTAGCGGATATTGATTTTTCCTCGCTGGAACAGCTGTACCTGGTGGGGTCTGGAGATTCATACGCCATTGCGCTGATGGTAGAGGCATATCTGAATCGTTGTGGGGCGATTCGATGCCGCGCCGTGCAGTCGTTTACCTTCCTGGGCCTGTCAGCGGCGCATTTTAGCGCTGGTTCGCTGGTGGTTGTCATCAGTGCCAGCGGCAGGCCTTCTCCGGTTCTCGATGCGCTTGCCCATGCGCTCACGATGAAAGCCGGGGTTGTAGGGATGACCAACTCACCGGGAAGCCCGTTTGCTAACTTATCGTCGCGAATGCTGTTTACACAGGCATGTAAAAAAGGGATGCCGACCCAAAGTAGTTCCGCAACGCTGTTTTTATTAATGAGGCTGGCTGAGCGGATTATTCAGGCGAAAACGGCGGTGCCAGAGATAACCAATGTCGATATTCCACATTTGGCTCAGGATTGGGAAAACGTGCAGTGGCAGACATGGCTGACGGAGTATGCTGAGGCATTTTTCTCCCGTCGGGTGGTGTTTCTGGGAAATGGAATGACCTGGGGGATGGCGTATCTGGCGTCAAATCTTATGTCCTGCGGGCCGCAGATAGAGGCTCATTTTTTCCCGATTGAAGAGTATTGCCATGCACTAAGGCTCAACCAGGCCAATCAACAGCACCTTGTGGTGATGTTTCCCGAAAAAGATAAAGACCTGGCACTGTGTGCCTCTATTCAGCAGCGTTTGACTCGCCAGGGGGCATTGTCATATTGCTTTGCGCCGCCAGGGAATTTCAGAGCGCATGATTATTTACAGCGAAATATACTGCTGCTTTTCCAACTCTCTTTAACACTGGCGGAGCGTTATGTCGCAATGGGTGGAGAGCGCGTTACATTCGAGGATACGAAATGATAAAAAAATATGATGTCGTTGCGGTCGGAAGTGGCAACATTGATTTGGTTTTTCGGGTGCCCAGGCTGCCGGGAAATGATGACAAAGTCGTTGGCAAAAAAATATCCGAAAATGTGGGCGGCACTGTAGCGAATAGCGCGTGCATGATGTCAACGCTGGGGTTGAAGGTGGTCTCGTTATCCAGCGCTGGCGACGATCGCTATGGTCAGTTGATTGTCGATGATTTTAATCGTCACGGTGTTGATACCCGTTATATCAAAATCAACCCAGGCCAGGACCCCAATATGGCGATTATTATTCTCGATGAGAGCGGAGAGAAGTCATTAATCTATGCTCCGGGGGATAATTGTGAATGGGATCCGCAGACGGCGTTTACCGCGATTGCTGAAAGCGACATTATGTACACCATGCCGGGCGACCTCGGAAAATATGCTATTCAGGCACAGTATGCTCATGCACATCATACCCTGGTGGCGGTCGATATTGAGCCGCATATTGCCAGCGATAAAGAGCAACTGGCGGAAATATTAAATCTGGCCGATATTGCTATTTTTAACCAGGACGGTTTTACCGCCAGCTGCAATTGCGACCCGGAATGGCCGGTGTTGCATGCGCTACGCCGCAAATATTCGCTGTCTGCGCTGGTGGTGACCTGCGGCGCAGCAGGAGTTATCGCCGTAACCGAGCAGGAAGAAGCTCGTCATCCGGGTTTTAAGATCCCCGTTGTTGATACCACTGGCGCAGGGGACACCTTTAACGCTTCATTTATTTACACCTGGGCACATAACTATAAATTAGCGCCAGCGATAGAGTTTGCCAGTGCTGCCGCCGCGCTGAATATTATGCAGATAGGTGCCAGAGGACATTTGGCCAGTATTGACGAAATTAGCCAGTTTATTTCATCCGCAAAAGGAAAGGAGTAGGTTTTGAATATTAAAAATATTTTATTATCCGGTGCTGCACTTTCAATATTACTGGGTTTTTCAACGTACTCTGTTGCCAATGAATCGGGCCTTAAATTTCTTGGCGAGTATACGATACCGACGTCATTTACCTGGAAGAATGTGCCCTTTGGTGGACTCTCGGCAATTCGCTGGCATGAAGGCGAGCAGCGTTTTTATGCTATTTCTGACAGTCGAAATACCCCGACGGAAGGTAAACCGCGTTTCTATAAACTGAAAGTCGATCTCTCCGCCGAAGGCATTAAGGATGTCGTCGTTGAGCAGCAGTACGATCTTCTTGATGCCGGTGGCGAAGCGTTTAAAAAGGGATTTGTCGATGCGGAAGGGATGGTCATCACCCCAGAAAATCAGCTGCTCTGGACCTCTGAAGCCGGTAGCCCGCTGCGTAAAAGCACGTTAACCGGCAAATTCGTTGAAGACCTGAGCGCTGTCTTTCCTGAGGGGTATTCGGTTGATAGTAAAAAAGAGGATCCCGAAGGATTTCGCAGCGGCATTTCCTGGGAAGGACTTTCGTTTACCCCGGATAATCAATATCTGTTCGTGGCGGCTGAAGGGGCATTAAAACAAGATGGTCCGCTGGCCTCGCCAATGAACTCAAGCCCGGCGCGGATTTTAAAGTTCCGCTATCACGGCGGTGATAAGAAGCCCGAACTGGAAAAATCCTTCCTTTACAACGTTGATCCAGTGGCTCATATCTCGACGTTTGGGATTAACGATAACGGCGTGTCGGAAGTTTTAGCGCTTAATGAAAATAAACTGCTGGTGGTTGAGCGTTCCGGACGTAATGCCTCGGAAGGGTTTAACGACTGGGATTTTTCCGTCAAGGTGTGGCTGGCGGACACTACGGCAAGCACGGATATCAAAGAGATTAAATCGCTGGCGCAGGTTGAGAAGCGGAGCATTATTCAATCGGCGGTGAAAAAATTGCTGATTGATTTCTCTGATGTGACGAATGCACCGGACTGCATAGAAGGTGTCACCTTCGGCCCGCTAATTGACGGTAAAAAGACGTTGATATTTGTCTCGGATAATAATTTCCAGCCGTATCAGAATACCAAGTTTTATCTGTTCCAGGATGTAAACGATATTCTGAAGTAGCCGAAGTATTTCCCCCGGGAATAAAGCTAATTTCGCCGGGGGATCGGTTTATTTACGGTTAAAGCTGTCTTTGGTAATTTTTATTTCGTAAGAGTAGCGGCTGGCAGGGTAGATCATTTCGACATATTCCATCGGTTTTCTATTAATGGAAAGTGTGACTCTGGTACAGGTCAGAATGACATCATGAACGGAGAGTTCCAGCAGCGAGGCTTCAGCAGAAGAGGGCTGGCGAGCGCTAATGGTTTCATAAGCTTCGAGCAGTTCAAGTCCCATTTTCTCGGCCAGGAGTTTATACAGAGAGCCAAATTCCAGTAGCTCTTCCTCGGTAAACGCATTGTTTTCATCGATAGGAAGATAGGTCGTTTGAATACCCATCGGGGTGGTATTGTCAAAACGCACTCTCTTGATCCGCAAAACTCGGGTATGACTAGAGAGCTGTAACGCATTACGGATAGGTTCATTCACCGCAACGAAGCCGAATTCGAGGATCTGCTGTTTCGGCGTGCCTTTACGCGCGAGGATATCATCGGTGAATCCGTGTAACTGGCGCTGGGAACGACGGCTGAGTTCAGGAAGAACGAATGTCCCGCGGCCGTGTTCGCTATGTAGATAGCCTTTTTGGCGTAAATGTTCGATAGCCTTGCGCACGGTGGTACGACTGGTTTGATAGCGTTCAGCTAACTCGCGTTCGGTGGGGATGGTTTCATTTTCTGGCCATTCATAGTTATCGATTTTTTCTTTAATGATGGTGAACAGATCCAGATATTTTAGCGACTGTGAGTCATTGCTCGATGGGGAAGACAAACCTGACATATGCTTTTTCGTTCCGTGGTTGGTACCAATAATGCATTAACTGTAGTGGTTTTTAGATTTTGATGCAATTGAAGCACGATTTTGAATAAATGAATTAACATAACTTATTGTATTTAAATGATTTTTTGATTATTGTTTTGAATGTGAACTTTGTCACACCTTGCTTTATTGTTATAGTGGTATCTACCAATTTTTCATTGTATACTTTTTACCATGAACAATCTCTGGTAGAGATGATTAACTGAATATATAGGATTTCTTTCCTTTATTAAGGACGGCCATTCTTTATTTCTACTCAAGGGTTTTGTATGTCTGAGGTTTTTATTGCTCTTTTGGTTGGGGTTGTGACTGGCCTTATATTTAGTATTTTTAAACTGCCAATACCTGCACCGCCGGTGCTACCGGGAATTATCGGTATTGTTGGCGTCTATCTTGGTAGTAAAAGTTATCACGTTATTATGCAATTCATTGGATGATATAAAGTTTTAAGGATAATATCAGTGTTATCAATACCAAAGATTATTTTGCATGAACATCTGGAGGGGTCAGTGACGGCTAATTTAGCGGTCCACCTGTCGCGAAAAAATGGAATTGCTTTATCAAATGATTATATAAAGCAGCGTGCCATCCCCGGAGATTATGAGTATGTGTGGGACACATCAGATTTCAGTCATTTTATTAATATTTATGACTTTATCTCATCATTAGTTCAGACTCCGGAAGATTATTATCTGATAGCGATGGATTTCATTTCACGCAATGCGCAAGCGGGGATGATCTATTGTGAGTTGCTTATTTCACCAGACCATATGATGAAGGTTGGCGACGGTGATGGCGAGAGCAATTATCTTGCCTGTTTGCGTGAGGTGACGCGGGCAATAAAAGACGCTGAGGAACGATATGGTACGGTCACCCGCCTGCATGTTGTTCTTATCAGGCACGATGGAATAGAGCGAGCGGGTGCGGTTGTGGATCTTTTTCTGAACAACCCAGATCCTTATATTGTTGGTGTCAATGTCGCCGGGCATGAAGGAATACATCGTTTCAATGATTATGTTCCTTCTCTCAACATGCTCTATCAGCAAGGTCTGCGCGGCTCTTTACATGCCGGGGAAATCTGCGGTGCACAAAGTGTAAAAGAGGCGCTGGCTGCCGGTGCTTCGCGTATTGGTCACGGTATTCGTGCCATCGAATGTCCGGAGCTTATTGCGGAACTTGTTGAGAAAGAAATATTACTCGAAGTCTCATTAACCAGTAATCATTTGCTGATTAATGATATCCGGCAAGGGAATAGCACTCATCCCATCAGAGCGCTTTATGATAGTGGCGTGAGGCTAAATCTTAATACGGACGATGCCGGCATTTGTGCAACGGATATATTAAAAGAATATCAGTTTGCTATGGACTCATTTGGTTTTCAACGCGCAGAACTGATTGATGTTTCGATGATGGCGATTGAATCTGCATTTGTTAATGAAGATATACAGAAAACGCTTTTAGATAAATTGTGCTCAGCGGTGACGGATGATGATATGGCCTTTTTTGCTAAAGGCAGTGAAGTCGCTCATTCGCCAGCGCTCCGCGCCAGGTTTGCTACACGATATAAACAACTACGTCGACCAGACAATTATGATAAGGGGTAGATAATGAAAAGAATAATTCCAGTTGCAGCATTAGTATTGACCGGTCTGGCGGCGCACAGCGTTTACGCTGAACAGCCGCATGGTTTTATCGATTATCGTCACGAATATTTAGATAAGAAAAGAACCCACGCCGATCGTGTTGAATTCGGAACCTTCTTTAGTAATGGTATCGGGTTAATGGGTGAGTTACGTTACAACACTCAGGAAGGCAATAAGGATAAATGGGACCCGTCGCAGTTTAATAACAATGGTTCCGGCCTTTCTATTGTTTACCGTTTTAAGCCACTGGATGATAAAAACTTCTGGCTGGAGCCGATGTTCTGGTTGGATTCTACCGAATACTGGACCACCTACGAGTATGGTTTATCCGCGGGTTATAACTTTAGCAAAGCCTGGCGCGTCTCCGGTCGTTTCCGTTATGACATGGATAAAGCCACCAGTAAATCAAAAGGCTATGGTAACGATGATCGCAATAACCGCCGTTACGATCTGTGGGTTGATTATCGCCCGGATAATAGCAATTTCCAGTATCAGCTGAATCTTGTTTATTATAACAACGGCTATATTACCTGGGATAATGGCAACGAAAACTATACCGCTTCGTTCAAAGTCGGTTATAAGTTTGGTTCATGGGTGCCTTACGTCAGTATTGCTGATTACCGCGGTACCGATAAAACTACTGATGAGCGCCAGGGTCGTTATCGTATGGGTTTAACTTATACCTTTTAAAAACTAAACATTATTAAATAAGGGACTGTTATGATTAAAGTCTGCAGGTATGCTATTGCCCTGTCTTTATTAAGCTATATTCCTCTTTCTCTGGCAGAAGTGACGACGATTGAATCGGATTCCTATGAAACCGTCGGTAAGATAATTAAAGAGAAGGACACACGTTATCAGCCAGAAAATGTCTTACTGGTATTTGATATCGATAATACGGTCCTGACCAGCCAGCTCGAAGTGGGCGGCGATATCTGGTATCAATGGCAAACCAATAAGCTACCGTTGAAACCCAGCGCTGACCAGAAGGTCTCTTGCTTATATGAAGATTCCATTGCGCTGCTTTATAATATTGGCACCATGACGTTGACCGACCCCGGGTTAGCGGCGCAGATGAAATCCTGGCAAGAGAAACACAGCGTTTTCGCGCTAACCTCGCGCGCTCCGGATACCCGCTATGCTACTGAGCGTGAGCTGAAAAAGAACGGTATCAATTTTAGTGCTTCACCACTTAAGCCGCTTAATGCAACCGATGCGCCTCTTTATGAGGGCAGACTGAAACGCTCTTATATTTATGGCAACGGCATCATGCTGTCATCCGGGCAGGATAAAGGCGTGATTCTGGATTTCTTGCTCGATAAAACGCAGCGTCAATATCAGTCCGTTGTTTTTGTTGACGATGGTATTGCCAATATCAACGCTATGAAGAATATGCTGGCGAGCGATAAATATAAAAATGTCGATTCCGTTCTGGTTCATTACACCAAAGTAGAATCAGATCTGATTAAGAAGCAGGGGGCGGTATTAACCGCTGAACAGGCGCAGCAGATGAGCAGCGAATGGACAAAGCTCTCCAGTACTTTGCAGACCATTTTCCCGGAGCGGGTGCAAAGCTGTAGTTCAGACAAGAAATAGCGTCTTCGACATAAGTAAAGATTAACGGCTCTGGTCATAGCCGTTAATCTTACTTCGCACGGGGGTTAACCCTCTTTCGGCAGATACAGGCTGATTTGTTCCTGTGTGCAGCCGTATATTGCCGCCAGCTTTTCGCGGGTGCGCTTTTGCGGGCGGGAGTCGATAGCTTCTAGCTGGGAAACCGCAGACTGACTCACGCCAAGCTTATCGGCTACTTCCTGCTGCGACAGGCCACGTAGGATACGCCAGGCAGCCTGCAGGCTGACTTTCTCACGATGCATGATGTCGCAGACGCTGTCAGGTAATGGGACATCGTCGAATTCATCAGATTCGTAGGGGACGTCTTCCCACTCTTCCTCTTTTTCATCATCGTATTCCGCCATTTTCAGACGCATCTGGAAGTATTCGTTATAGGGGATCACCACATATTGTGGGTTGCCCTCGTCATCCTTAATTAGTTGCACAGCCATAAGGCGTTGCCTCCTCGTGAAGATAGGTTGTTGAGGTTCTGCGCTTTATCGCGACGACATAGCAGCTTTCAGATATCCCCTCAAACTGTGTGAAGATGATTCGATAATCGCCTACACGCAACCGATAATGATCTTCGGGCGCCGACTGCTTGAGTTTTTTAATATCCGGAGCCGGTGCATTTTTATCATCCATGGTGCGTAGCTTTTCTTTGATTCTCTCCTGATAGCGGGAATCTATTGCGGCGAGCTGTTTTTCTGCGCTTTTCGACCAAAAAACGATCATCCTGACCTCCACTTTATGTCAAAGCTCATCATAAGTAAATAATAAGATTATAAGTAAATTTAAATTATCTTATAGGAGACGATAATGCAGATTTTATGCGGAATAAAGACAGAAACATCGGCTTTGCGAGGCGACTCGAAATCGCCTCCGCCGGGCGGCAGAGGCGAATTAAACGGGGGAATTAACCGGCGAAGCGTTCGACTTTTTCGAACGCCGCGCGCAGGGTTTCGGCGTTCAGCTCAACCGGCAGGAAATGGATGGACTCCACCGGGCGCAGGGTATGAGCGATGACTTGATCCAGCTCCTGGCGATTGTTGATATCGACCTCCAGCGCTGCCAGGGTGGTCGGCAGGTTAAAGCGCTGATACGCCTGCACCAGCTGCGCCAGCACATCGTCCTGACCAAGCAGGGCGCTCTGTACCAGAATGCCGTAGGCGACTTTGGTTCCATGCAGATATTTCTCGGTCTGCGGCAGCACCGTCAGGCCATTGTGCACCGCATGGGCGGCGGCGACGCGAGTGTAGCGCTCGCCTAATCCGCCGACCATACCGCCGCCGGCGATAACCGCGTCTACCACATCGCGGAAAGCCTGAGTCAGCTCGCCGCGCTGCTGGTCGGCCAGCGCGGTTTCGCTGCTTTCCAGCAGCACATCGCGGATCGCCAGCGCGCCGTTGATGCCGAGGCGCACGGTGAGCGGCAGCGTCTCCGGCTGCGGGGCCAGTACCACCGCTTCATACCACTTCGCCAGCGTATCGCCGATACCCGCCAGCAGATATTCCGCTGGTGCGTTGAGGATAATTTGCGGCTCCACCAGCACGAGGAAGTTGGCGTCGTCGAAGATTTCAAACTGCAGCGCCTGACCGGCGTCGTTGTACCACACTGACAGCGGCGTCCACGCTGCGCAGGTGGCGGCGATGGTGGGGATCGCCACTACCGGCAGGCCGAGGCGGCGGGCCAGCGCTTTCGCGGTGTCCAGCAGCGCACCGCCGCCGACGCCAATCACCACTGACCGATCGTCACCTGACTCGCGGGCCAGTTCGCTGACGTCGCTTTCGCTGCAATGACCTTTAAATAAGATTCTTTTGGCTCCAGGAGCGTTAAACGCTTCCGGCAGGAAATCCTGCGCGCCAGCGATAGCCCGCTCGCCGTAAACCCATACCGCCCGTGAAAGCTGCTCTTCGCTATAAAAATCATGCAGTCGGGCCAGGCTGCCGGGATGGGAGTAGTAGTTGGCGGGGCCGGGGACCACGCGGATATCGCTGTGACTCATAAATGCTGTCCTTGTTGTGTTTCGCTAACCTGATGTTATGTCTGGACATCCAGATGGCTAATATTATTTCGCTTTATCTTATGCCTTTTATGCATTTGTCAGTCAAGGGCGGCTATGAAAAATTCATTAAATCAGAAGATTAATCGACAGGGTACAGGGGATGACCGGCAATCGCCTTGAGATGCAAAACATTAGCCTGGCCTTTTCTGGCTTCCGGGCGCTGAGCAACGTGGCATTCACCCTGAAAGGCGGTTCGGTGCATGCGCTCACCGGGGCTAACGGCGCGGGGAAATCGACGCTAATGGCGGTGCTGTGCGGTACGCACGCGCATTACGAAGGCGAAGTGGTGATCAACAATCAGCCGGTGAGTATTCGCTCGCCGCGCGATGCCAAACAGCTGGGTATTCATCTGGTGCAGCAGGAGGTAGATGTTGCGCTGGTTCCGGGCCTGAGCATCGCCGAAAACATTATGCTCGACAGGCTGGCGGAACCGGGGATCGCCTTTCGCTGGGGACGACTGCGTCAACTGGCGCGCGAAGCGCTGACCCAGCTGGACGTCACCCTCGACGTGCGGCGTTCAATCGATAGCTGCACGCTGGCGGAAAAACAGCAAATTCTGCTGGCCCGCGCCCTGTCGCATCATTGCCGTTTTCTTATCCTCGACGAACCCACCGCGCCGCTGGACCAGAACGAAAGCGAACGCCTGTTTGCGGTGGTTCGCCGCCTGCAGCAGCAGGGGATTGGCGTGGTGTTTATCTCGCATCGTATTCATGAGCTGAAGGCGATTTGCGACACCCTGACGGTGCTGCGCGACGGTCGCCTGATTGAGAGCGGGCCGATGGCTGAACTGAGCGGTGAGCAGATCGTCGAGAAGATGCTCGGCCATGAGCTGAGCGATATCTTTCCGCCGAAGCGTCCGCCGCACAGCGATGAGGTGCTGCTGCAGGTTGAAGGGCTGCACGACGAAGGGTTGCTGCAGGATATCTCCCTGCGCCTGCGCAAGGGGGAAATTCTCGGTATTGCCGGGCTGGCTGGGGCCGGGAAAACGGAACTGTGCAAGGCGCTGTTTGGTGCCAGCAAAAGCCGCCTGACGCATGGAGAGCTGAACAACCAGCCCTGGCGACCGCGCGATCCGGCGGATTCGGTGGCACGCGGTCTGGCGCTGGTGCCGGAAGAGCGGCGCAAAGAGGGGATTTTTATCGAGGAGCCGGTGGCGATGAATCTGGCGGTCAGCGCCGATAACAGCTTTTCCCGCTGGAGCCTTTTTGGTCATCGTCAGGCCTGGCGCTGGGCGGAAGAAGTCATTGCGCGGGTGGGTATTCGCACTTCCGGACCGGCGCAGACCCTGCGCCGCCTCTCCGGCGGCAATCAGCAAAAGGTAGCGATTGGTAAATGGCTGCGCGGCAACGCCAACGTGCTGATTTTCGATGAGCCGACCAAAGGCGTCGATGTGAAAGCCAAAACGGATCTATTCAATCTGATTGATGGCCTGGCGCGGGAAGGCAAAGGGGTGATTTACGCCTCGGGCGAATTCTCTGAGCTGGTCGGCTTGTGCGATCGCATCTGCGTGCTGTGGGACGGACGCATCGTGGCGGAAATTCCCGGCGCTGAGGCCCGGGAAGAGAACATTCTTTATTACTCCACCGGAGGAGCAGCAGCGTGAGTAAGGCCCTGACAGTTAACGCGACGGTATCGGGCCGTCAGCGATTTTTTGATTTTCTCTACAAATGGGGCATGTTGCTGACCGTTGTTCTGCTGATCGCCGTTTTTGGCCTCGCGTCGGACAACTTCCTCGACCCGTTTAACATCATCAACATCCTGCGATCCATCGCCATCGTGACGGTGATCGCCATCGGCGTGTCGATATCGCTGACTATCGGCGGCTTTGATTTGTCGGTGGGATCAACCGCCTCGCTGGCCAACGCGCTGGTGATTTCGCTGTTCGTCTGGCACGGCTTTGGCACTACCGAGGCGATTCTTATCACCCTCGCGCTCTGTACTTTAGTCGGGCTATTTAACGCTTTTCTGATCGTGATCCTGCGTATTCCCGACATGCTGGCGACGCTTGCCAGCCTGTTTGTGATTCAGGGGGTGGCGATGACTTACAGCTACGGCGGATCAATCACCGAAAACATGGTGCTGCCGAGCGGCGATATGGCGGAAGGTGCGATTCCGGCAGCGTTTGGTTTACTGGGGCAGGTGCCGACTATCGTGATCATTATGCTGGTGGTGACCGTTATCGCCCAGCTGGCGCTCTCTTTTACCACTCACGGACGGCGGATGTACGCCATCGGCGGCAACCCGGAAGCGGCGCGCCTGTCTGGCCTGCGGATCACTCGCTACAAAGTGGCGGCCTACGTCATTGCTTCTCTGCTGGCAGGGCTGGGCGGCATTCTTCTGGCTTCGCGCATCGGTTCATCGCAGGTGAATGCCGGTAGCGGCTATCTGATGGATGCGGTCGCGGCGGCGTGGATCGGCTTTTCGCTGGCCGGTTCCGGTAAACCAAACGCACTCGGTACGCTGGTGGGGGCGGTGATTCTGGGCGTGCTCTCCAACGGCCTGGTGATGCTCTCGGTGCCGTATTACGCCATGGACATTATTAAAGGGCTGGTACTGGCTGGCGCACTGGCACTGACTTATTTTCAGCGCCGCACTTAAAATTTTACAGGGTAAACACTATGAAAAAGATAACGCTTTCACTCATCGCGCTGGGGTTGTTCAACTCTGCGGTGGCCTTTGCTGAAACCCCGACGCCGGTTCCGGCGGCGATTGCCGAACATAGCGGCCCGATTCGCATCGCGGTGATCCGTAATTTGGGCTCTGACGATAACACCACCCAGTTTGTCTCTGGGGCGATTCAGGAAGGTAAAAAGCTCGGTTTTAAAATCAGCACCTTCCTCAGCAACGGTGATGATGCCAAATTTCAGGACTTCGTTAACCAGGCGATTAGCCAGAAATATGACGGCATTATCCTTTCCCAGGGGCGCGACCCTTACGCCACCGCGCTGGTGAAAAAAGCCGTGGATGCAGGGATTAAAGTCTCGGTCTTCGATACCGCAGTCAACGGCGAAATTCCGGGCGTGACCGTCACCCAGCAGGATGACGCCTCGCTGACCGAACTCTCCTTTGGCCAACTGGTGAAAGACTTCAACGGCAAAGCCAATATCGTCAAGCTGTGGGTCGCAGGCTTCCCGCCGATGGAGCGCCGTCAGGCCGCTTACCAGACATTGCTTAAGCAAAATCCCGGCATCAAGGAGCTGGAGTCGATTGGCGCCGTCTCTTCTGACGTGCAGGGCGATACCGCCAACAAAGTCGGCGCGATCTTAGCCAAATACCCGAAAGGCAAAATTGATGCTATCTGGGGCACCTGGGATGCCTTCAGCCAGGGCGCTTATAAAGCGCTGAAAGAGAATGGCCGCACCGAGATCAAGCTCTACAGCATCGATATTTCTAACCAGGATCTGCAACTGATGCGCGAATCCGGAAGCCCGTGGAAGGTGAGCGTGGCGGTGGATCCGAAGCTTATCGGCGCCACCAACGTGCGTCTGATCGCCAATAAGATTGCTGGTGAAGCGACTCCGGCCACCTACGACTTTAAAGCCGCGGCGATCCCACAGGCGCTGCTGGCGGCGCAGCCGGGAGCGGTGAACGTCGCCTCGCTGGGTAAAATTATTCCGGGCTGGGGCCAGACCGAAGACTTTATCGCCCCGTGGTTCGCCACTCTGGAAGCGAAAAACAAATAATAGCGTCCGGTGGCTGTCTGGTGCCCTCACCCCGGCCTCTCACACGGGGAGAGGGGGAAAACCAGCGCCACCCGGCAACAGGAGCTAACGTGACGGCATTACCCACCCCCGAATATAGCCGCAATATGCGGCTGATTGGGCATAGCGAACAGGGGGGACGCCCGGATGGCGTCCAGTTGATGGTGCACCGCGGCTTTGCTTACATCGGCCATATGGTGTCGCAAGGCTTTTCGGTGGTCGACGTGCGCGATCCGAAAAATCCGCGAACGGTCAATTACATTGCCGCGCCGCCCGGTACCTGGAACGTCCATTTGCAGGCCCATGACGATCTGCTGTTGGTAATCAACGCCCGGGATCTGTTTGCCGATGCCCGCTTTGCCGACGAAAAGGTTTACTACACCCGCTCGGTGGGCGAGACGGTCAGCGACGTGCAGGATAAGGGCTGGAGCGCCGGACTGCGGGTTTTTGATATTTCGACGCCGGATAAACCGCGCGAAATCAGCTTCCTGTCGCTCAACGGGATCGGTATTCATCGGATCTGGTACGTCGGTGGACGCTGGGCCTACGTTTCCGCGCTGATCGACGGTTTTAGCGATTATATTTTCCTGACCATCGATCTGGCCGATCCGCGTAAACCTGAAGTCGCCGGGCGCTGGTGGCTGCCGGGGATGAATCAGGCGGCGGGGGAAACTCCGCACTGGCCCGAAGGTAAGCGCTATGCCCTGCATCACGCGATTATCGCCGGGGACACCGCCTACGGCAGCTGGCGCGACGGCGGCCTGACGCTGCTGGATGTCAAAGACCGCGCGCAGCCGAAGCTGATTAGCCATCGCAACTGGAGCCCGCCGTTTGGCGGCGGTACCCATACCGCGCTGCCGCTACCGGACCGGGATCTGCTGGTGGTGCTTGATGAAGCGGTGCTGGATAACCAGCAGGATGGCGAGAAGCTGATCTGGCTGTTTGATATTCGCGACCCGACAAACCCGGTGAGTATTTCGACTTTCCCGCAGCCGGATGAGACTGACTATGTGGCGAAAGGGGCGCATTTCGGCCCGCATAATCTGCATGAAAACCGTCCCGGCAGCTTTGTCAGCTCAACGCTGATTTTTGCCACGTACCAGAATGCGGGCGTTCGCGCTTACGATATATCTAACCCTTATCGACCGGTGGAAACCGGGGCGCTGGTGCCTGCAGCACCGGCAAAAATGATGGATACCCGCCCGGGCCGCCCGCCGGTGATTCAGTCCTGCGATGTGTTTGTTGATGCGCAGGGAATTATCTACAGCACCGATTACAACGGCGGGCTGTCGGTGATTGAGTATCTGGGGTAGGGGATTGTGGTTATTGCCTTCCCGGGTCGCGGCGTAAACGCCTTACCCGGGCTACAAGTTTGCGGTCGGCTATGACCAGGTAGCCCGGGCAAGACGCATTAGCGTCGCGGCCCGGGAACGATTAACCGTACTGGCGAATTCGCGCAATCAGCTCATCGACGCTGTCGATGCGATCGGCAAGCACAATCAGCGCTTTACCCAGCGTGATGGCGTGGCGCAGGCATTCATGGCGCATGGTTTCGTCCTGAATAGTGTCGATATCCGCCACGTGCGACAGCCCGACGCTGCGGCGAATCAGCTCGGTACCGCAGAAGCCAATAGCATCAGCCCACGCTTTCTTCAGGAACGTGGAGGCATAGCCGGGGTAAGCCAGCGCAGCGTCGCGGGTTTTTTCCGCCGCCAGCGCCTGGAAACGCTCGGCGAAGGTATTCCAGAACTGCTGAATATCGTTCAGGCGCTGCTCGCGTGCGGCGGCGGCATCGCGAATACCTAAATGCCCAGGCAGGCCGCAGTAGTTGAGCAGCAGGTTGCCGATGGCGGTGCCGATATCAAAACCAATCGGCCCGAAATAACCGAACTCGGCGTCGATAGCCTTAAAGCTGCCCTCAGCGACGAATATCGAGCCGCTATGGATATCGCCGTGCAGCAGCGCTTCGGTATGGGAGAAGAAACGGTGCTTCAGCGCCGCAACCGCCAGCTTTAGCTGTGCATCGTCGCGCAGGGCGACGACATCGGCTTCCAGCGCCGCGGGGTAGTTATTGCGCTCGTGAACCTGATACGGATCGTTAAAGAACAGATCCTCGGTGATTTCGCACATCTCTGGGTTAATAAATTGTGCCACCTGGGCCTTTTTCTCATGCGGATGCAGATAAAAGTCGCTGGTGTGAAACAGCGCCTGGGCCAGGTATTCCCCCAGCTGGCTGGCGGCCTGCGGGTAGTAAACATTGTTAATCAGCTCGCCGCGCCAGATGCGATGATCGGAGAGATCTTCCATCACCATCACCGCCAGCTCGGGATCAAAATGCAGAATTTGTACCGTGTGCTGCGGGCAGTGCTGATAGTGAGCGACCAGAGTTTGCGCCTCAAGGCGGGCGCGGTCGAGCGTCAGCGGCCAGGACTCCCCGACGCAGCGCACGTAGGGCAGGGCCTGCTTAACGATAACCCGGCTGACGCCCTGGTTATCAAAAATTTTAAATACCAGATTGAGGTTGCCGTCGCCCACTTCCTGTGCGGACACCAGTTCTGACGGGTTATCGAGACCGCCAAATTGTTGTGCGTAAGCCACCGCATCGTTGGCGGTGAAAGTATGGTATTGCGACATTGCCTTGATCCTCAAAATTCTGATTAAGCCGTTCAGACGTCTATACTTCTGGATTCCATCCTGACACAATGTGATACAACAACGCAACAGGGATTTAACTAAATGCAGACACTACAGACCACCAGCCTGCGGGTAAGCGAAAATCAGCTCTTTATTCTTGACCAGCAGGCTCTACCGCAGGAGAAACGCTGGCTGGCGGCGGATAACGTGGCGCTGCTGGTGGACCATATTCTCGCTCTACGGGTGCGCGGTGCGCCGTTGATTGGCCTTTCCGCCAGCCTGCTGCTGGCGCTGTTGGGGAAGCGCGGTCTGACCCGCGATGAACTTTCTCAGGCGCTGGAGACGCTGCGCGCGGCGCGTCCGACGGCGGTAAACCTGATGAATAATCTCGATCGTATGAAGCTGGCGCTGGCGGAAGAGAACTATCCCCAGGCGCTGGAAGCGGAAGCGCTGCGCCTGATCGCTGAAGATAAGCAGCTTTGTGCCCATATTGCCGAAGCTGGCAGCGCCCTGGTCACGCCGGGCAGCCGCCTGTTAACCCACTGTAATACCGGCGGTCTGGCGACGGCAGGGGTGGGTACCGCGCTGGGGGTGATTGCGCTGGCGCACGAGCAGGGGAAAGTGGCGAACGTATGGGTGGATGAAACGCGTCCTCTGTTACAGGGCGGACGCCTCACCGCCTGGGAGCTGGGTGAGCTGGGCGTGCCGTATCGGTTGATTACCGATTCGATGGCCGCCAGCCTGATGGCGCAGGGGCAGGTCGATGCGGTTTGGGTCGGCGCCGACCGTATTGCGGCTAACGGCGACGTGGCGAATAAAATCGGCACCTATTCGCTGGCGGTGCTGGCGAAGTATCACCAGATCCCGTTTTATGTGGCTGCGCCGCAGACCACCCTTGACCGTCATTGTCCGAACGGCGCAGCGATCCCGATTGAGCAGCGGGCGGCGGCGGAAGTGACCGGCGTCGCTGGAAGTTTTGGCGCGGTGCAGTGGGCACCGAAAGACGCGGCGGTCTACAACCCAGCGTTTGACGTGACGCCCGCCGCGCTGATTAGCGGCTGGGTGCTGGATACTGGCGTGGTGACCCCGGCGCAGGTTGCAGCCGGGGCGTTTGCGTTAGAAAGCGCTTAAGTTAAAACGCGAAGCTACCTCCATAGCTTCGCGTCCGTTATGGATAAAGCGCACCTCTCTCAATTGCCTACGAAACGGTTGTAGGTCAGGTAAGGCGCTAGCCGCCACCTGACAAGCGTGCGGGCACGATAATTAAATCATGGCAGCACCATCTCGACAGCCGGAGCGGACTGCCGGTCGATATGCTGGCCCAGCGCCGTCAGCGCTGCCTGATAAGGGCACAGCGTCCCGACATCAGTCGTCTGGCAACCCGACTGACGCCACTCCTGGCGCAGCATCGGGTGCTGGCTATCCGGCGTTTGCAGACGGCGTAAATCGTCCAGACCTTGCGCCTGGAAGTAGACGCGCAGGTAGCGTTGACCGTTGTGGGTATCGCGCCAGCGTTCCAGCACCAGGCTGCTGCCCGGCGGGATATTGCCGCGGCTGTATCCCGGTAGCTGCCAGCTAAAATCCATCAGCGTGCGCACCATGGCGATATTGGTGTCGTGGGCCACCAGCAGCAGCCAGCGCACGTTCGGTGTTGCGCCTTCTTTTACCCCTTCAAGCATGGCGTTGAGCAGAATCGACCCGCGTTTTTGCGCGGTATAAAAAACGTCGTTGCTCAGGTCGTAGTTTTCCGTGAGCAGCGGCAGCAGGGCGGTTATCTGGCTGGCACGGGTGATGTTGCCCCACGCCAACTGGCTGAGCGGTAGGTTTTCGCTCCAGCCCAGGCGCAGCGTCTCGACCATATTAGCCATCACGCTCAGCCCGCTAATCGAGGTTTTGCCGCTTTTGCTCTGCTCCACCTGCCACGGTAGATCAAACACCGGGCAGGGCTTATTGGCTACGCATACTGCGTTTTTTAGCAACTGAATCACCGGAGCCAGCGCCTGCCGACGCTGTGCCAGATCTCCGGCTTTCGCTTTCACCTCCGCCAGCTGGCGAGCGGGGTCGGTTTGCGTGGCGGCAAACTTATCGGTCTGAAACAGCGGGTCGGCGTCGGTGCTGACGTGATGAATCTCTACGCCGCAGCCGGGAAATGCGCCATCAACCAGCGCTTGTGCGGTGGCTCGCGTGCGCTGCAAGGGGCTGGCGCGAACGTAAATCTCCCCGCTCGTCGGGCAGCCCGCCGTCAGCAGGCCGAGCTGGCGATAGTGTGCGCCTTCTTCGCGCCCTTTATTCACCACCGCGGCATAGCCATGGCCGGTCAATTCGCCGTCGTGAGTGGTCCACTGAGTCCACGGGCGCTGGGTTGCCGCTTCGATGGCCTCCCGGTTGCCTGGCGTTGGCGGGCGAATACCATGGCGGCTGAGTTCAACCACTTTTTCCAGTTGATACTGCGTTGTGGCGTGGCCCGGGGCCGCCAGCAGCGGCAGGGCGCAGGCAAGCAGCAGGCGTAGCAAAACCTGATGTCGTACAGGCATCATAAGATCTTCCTTATTGGTTAAAGGGTTATGAAGAGAATGAAGTCTGACGTTCTATCGCGTGTCGTCTGGCGACAATCGCGGCGGTGGTAAAACAGAATAGCGCGGACATCAGGCCGGTGCCCACCCAAAACAGCGACAGCGTACTGAAGTCGTACAGCGTTTTACCGTTTTCGATAATTGCCGTTTTGTCGATGATTATCCCGGTCAGAAACTCGCCGAGGCCGGCCCCCGCGTAGCTGGCGATACCGATGGTGCCGAGCGCTGCGCCTGCGGCTTTGCGCGATGAGATATCGACGGCAATTAATCCGCCGAGGAAGCAGGTCAATGCGCCGATGGTCGCGCCGAAAATAATCATCGCCAGAATATCGCTGTAGTAGCCGTGCGGCGACCAGAGCATTAGCGCGAAGCCTGCGGTGTTGAGCAGGCTGATAAACCCGGCCATCACGCTGCGGTTACGCGGGAAGAAGCGATCGGAGAGCATCCCGGCGATAATAGTTCCGGCAATCCCGGCAATAGCGTTGACCCCGACAATGCCTGACGCCTCCAGGGTGGAATAGCCTTTATCCTGCTCAAGGAAGAAGATCCCCCACGAGTTCACCGCATAGCGGTCGATATACATAAACGCCGAGGCCAGCGCCAGCGTCCACAAGGCCGGATTGCGCAGCGCCAGCAGCTGGTTTTTAAACACCGAGCCGCGCGCTTCGGTCTCCTCCAGCGGTTCATCGCGAATCACGTTGATTGACGGAAAGCCGCTGCTTTGCGGGGAGTCGCGCATAAACAACAGCAACAGCACGATCCCGGCGGCACCGAGCGCGGCGGTTGAGAGATAGCCCATCTGCCAGCCAAACCCGGCAATCACCGCCGCGATCACCATATAGGTCATCGCTTCGCCGATGTTATGCGCCGTTGACCAGATGGCGTAAAAGGTGCCCCTCTCTTTGCAGCCGTACCAGCGCGCCAGCGACACCGCGCACGGGCCGACACCCATCGACTGCGCCCAGCCGTTGATCCCCCAGAAGATGGCCAGCAGCATGGCGTTGGTGGTCATCCCCATCATCAGGTTCATCCCGGCGCTCAGCAGCAGCCCGAGGCTCATATAGCGCACCACGTTGGCATGATCGGCGATAAAACCGTTCACCAGTTTGCCGATGGCGTAGCTAAAAAACAGCGTTGAGCCGATCATGCCAAGCTCGGTCGGGGTTATGCCAAGCTCAACCAGCGCGCTCTTGGCGACGGTAAACGACAGTCGGCAAACATAGAACGTGACGTACGCCAGGGTCATGGCAATAAAGGTTTGCCAGCGCACAAAACGAAAACGTTTCTCATCAAATTGCACGCCTGCTTTGGGCGGTAAGGCCCGAAAAAACGCAATAATTCCAGACATTGTGTTATCTCCGAAGGTCGGAGGCCTGACTGATTGATGTGGTTCGTCCGTGAGGGATTATCGTCTTTGTGTAGAGTACATAATCAGATAAAGCCTGACCCCATACGGGTTAAGGTAATGGGTGGCAAAGCATGTTTTTTAATTGTGGGTAGAGAGTTTTACTGGCCAGCAGCAGCGGGTTGCCATTGCGAATGCCATCCGCTGCCAGATAGTCATTGGTGAGGCCGCCTGCTTCGCGCATCAGCACCAGCCCCGGCAGGCCATCCCACGGATTCATATGCGGTTCGTAGTAGCCGATTAAGCGTCCCGCCGCCGCCCACGCGCTCATTAATGCCCCGGAGCCGTTGCGGATAAACATGCCGCCGTCGCTGAGCAACGCATCGAGGAAAGGCAGGAAGAGAGCAGGCGTCACGCGGTGCGACGTGCCGACGCCCATGACTCCCTCTTTGACCGTGGCTGCCGGATGCGGCGTGATAGGCGCGTCATTGAGCCACGCGCCCTGGCCTTTCAGGGCGTGGAACAGCTCGCGATGGTTGGGGTCATACACCACGCCGATAACCGGTTCGTCGTCGGCGACGATAGCCAGCGAAAGACACCAGGTATGCAGGCCGTTAAGAAAGCAGCTGGTGCCGTCGATAGGATCGACCACCCACAGCACGCGGGCGTCGGGCATCTGCGTTCCGCTCTCCTCGCCAAGAAAACCATCCTGCGGGAACGCGCTGATAATGCGTTGCTTAACAAACTCTTCGACCCGCTTATCGGCGACGCTGACCACGTCCTGTAGATCATTGCCTTTATGATCCACCGCCAGCCGGTCGCGCTGTTGATAGTATTCGAAAGCCAGTTCCGCACCGGCCTTAGCCAGCTCGCAGGCCAGGCGATAGCGGGCTTGCAGAGCGTCCGATTCCAGAGGTTTCATGTTTATTCTCC
This sequence comes from Klebsiella sp. MISC125, assembly GCF_051131775.1. Lineage (NCBI taxonomy): Bacteria > Pseudomonadati > Pseudomonadota > Gammaproteobacteria > Enterobacterales > Enterobacteriaceae > Klebsiella > Klebsiella sp. MISC125. The sequence continues at coordinate 4,412,399 of NZ_CP180448.1, read as the reverse complement.
ATTTTTGCACACGTGTGCATTTTGCGTGTAAAAAATAGCCCCGAAGGGCGAAATGAGTGTGGAGGGATCTTAAAGATTATTCTGTGATCGCATCTGCATAAAATGAAATTTTCATTTTGCGCTTTGACGAATGATTAATTTCACTGGTACTTCGCGGTGGCGCGAGGGCAGGCTGAATTTGGCGATCCTCGTGACCAGTAGATCCACCGCGTGATGGGCGAGCAGGGCGGTATTTTGCTGCACGGTGGTGAGCTGGTAGGGTTGCCAGTCGGCCTGGGGGATATCATCGAAGCCAATAATCGCCGGCAGGGGCGCGGAGGGGTTATCTGCCCGCAGGCCATCCAGCGCGCCGAGCGCCAGCATGTCAGTGGCGCAAAATAGTGCCTGGAGCTGCGGATGTTCGGCGAGCAGCTGCCTGGCGGCGGCAAAGCCTGCCTGATAACCGCCGCTTTCGCAGAAATGCGCGGCAACGTCCATACCTTGTGTATGGGCGACAAACGCTTCGTAGCGCTGCCGGGTGCTGAAGTTATCCAGACTTTCGCCAATAAACCCGGCCTGTTGCCACTGACGCTGGGTAAATAAATCGGCGACCAGTTTCGCTCCCTGGGCGTTATCGCTGCAAACGCGGTCGCAGCCGGTTAAGTCGGCGTGACGGTTGATAAGCGTCACCGGGATTTTTCGCTCCAGATACTCTTCCGCCAGCGACAGCGGCGGTGCCCCGGAGGTGATAATGACCCCTGCGACGTGGTAGCTCAGCAGCTGTTTAAGCGACGGCGCAAGCTGCTGCGGATCGTCGGCGTTCATCAGCAGCGGCATAAAGCCGTTGAGCGCCAGCTGGTGAACCAGCGGCGACAATAGCTTGCTGCGAAACGGGTTATCAAATCCGGCGGTGACGATGCCGATAAAATTGCTGCTGCCGGTAATCATCGTGCGGGCGATGATATTGACCTGATAGCCGAGCGTTTCCGCAGCGGCGAGAACTTTCTGCCGGGTTTTATCCGCCACCGACGCGCCGGGCGTAAAGGTGCGGGAAACCGCCGAACGAGAGACGCCTGCGAGTCGGGCAACGTCCTCAGCCTTAATCCATTTTTTTTCGCTCATAGTGTCAGGGTACGGGTTGTTCTCAGGGAGCCATGGTCGGCAGTAGTAAGAAGGTACCATATAAATCCCTGAGCGAGCAGAGGGTTGATGCGCTTTCCCTGTCAGCTTTTGATATATATTATTCCTAATCATTTATTTCACTAAGCATTGTAATAATATGGATATGTGAGCGGCTAAAATAAAAAATCTTTATAAAACAAAAAACTAAACTCTCTTTTTTTAGCATATTCATGTGACGCATAAGTTATGCTATCTGCGTTATGGACAGCAATTATTTCCGCAAGATAGTTTTATCTGCATTACCAGGGGTGAATATAAATATTGTTCGATTTGTAACTTGCGGAGTAAAACCAGTGGCAAGAAACCATTTTTTACGTATTTCCGGCGCGGCGATATTAACTATGCTGGCGTTGCCTTCCTTATCTACGGCCTATGCGGCCAATGTTAAAATCGTTATCAACCAGTCGCCATGGCTCGATGGCTTTAAAAAAACAGTCGAAAAATATAATCATGACACCGGAAATAATGTCAGCATTGATGCGGTACCCTACGGCGGATTACTCGATAAAATTCGCAGTTCGGTGCGGGCGAAGGAGGGTGTCTATGATATCACTATGGTAGATATCAACTGGTTAGGAGAGTTCTACGGTGGCGGTTTTCTTACGCCGATTAAAAGCATTGAGGCCGATTATCGCCTGCCTGAGCAGGTACTGACATTTGGCGATGCGCTTTATTGGGACAATGCGCGCAAGGTTTTCAATAAACAATCCGGCGATCTCTATACCTTCCCGGTTACCGCGAATCCGCAGCTGTTTTATTATCGCAAAGATATTTACCAGAAGGCCGGGCTGACCCCGCCGAAAACCTGGGAAGAGTTAACAGAGAATACAAAAAAACTGCATCAGCCGCCGCGCCAGAATGGTTTTTTGATTCGTGGTGGTCCGCAGGATATCGTTTTTGATATTTCACCCTTTCTGCTCTCTGCCGGTGGTGGGATATTTAAGGATCCGCGCGAAGGTGATTTTAATATTATCCTCAATAGCCCGGAAACGTTGCGTGGGCTTAAATACTATATCGCCATTGCCAAAGCGGGTTACAGCAATCCTGGCGCATTAACCCAGGGGGAGTTAATTCAGCTTTTCGCCACCGGGAAGGCCGCGCAGGCGAATATTGTGGCGGCGGCCCGGGGCCCGCTGAGCAATCCGGATAGCTCCATCGTTACGGACAAGTATGGCGTTACGGTTATTCCTCATCCCGCTGGAGCGAAGGGTGTTTATGCCGCAGGACACTGGGTTGGCGGTATCCCACAGAATATTCCGGCGGCAAACAAGCAGGCGGCGCTGGATTTCTTCAAATGGTATGAAGAACAGTCCAGTCAGGTTTATCTGTATGAATCTGGCGGTGTGCCGGTACGTTCTGACCTGGTGGGCGTTGCAAAAGACCCGCTCAACTTCTTACCTGCGCTGACGGAAGCGACCGCCGAGGCGCAGATTATTAGCCCGGTTAAGGAGTCCGCCCAGATCAACGCGCTGCTGGGGCTCCAGCTTTACAAAGCGCTAAGTGGTGAACAGTCGGCGGAGAAGGCGCTGAATACCGCCGCACATCAGGTGTATCAACTGCTGTCGGCGGCGGGTTATCAAACGCAGCTTCCGCCGGATCTGCCTGATGATGCCGCGAGCAAAGGATAATCGCCATGTCTGGACAACCGCTCTCCGTGCCCCGGTCCATAGCCCCTTCGCGGTATCAACGTCGTGACTGGTGGCCGTGGCTAGCATTGACGCCGCTGATTGTCATTATTGCCGCGTTGATGGTTACCCCAGTGATCCATCTTTTCAGCCTGATCACCCAGGAGGTGAGCTGGCAGGATGGACGCGCCGTCACCCGGTTTGTCGGACTGGATAATATTCGCGCTTTTCTCGCCAATCCCTACTACTGGCCGGGGCTGGTCAATACGCTGGCGTTTTCCGTTATTGCCGTGACGCTGCAAGTTGTTATCGGTTTTGCGCTGGCGCTGGCGGTTAACGATATGAAGAAAGAGCCGCGTTTACTGACTACCATCCTGCTGCTGCCGATTGTGATTTCTCCCATCGTAATCGGTGCGATGTGGCGACTGATCCTCAACAACGACTCTGGGGTGCTTAACGTGGTGCTGAGTCAACTGGATATCGTACCGCCTGACTGGTTGGGAACACCATCGCTGGCGTTTCTATCGGTGATTGTGGTTGATGTCTGGCACTGGACGCCGTTTTCCTTCCTGCTGCTGCTTGCGGGCCTGAAGGCGCTGCCTCGCGAGGTGCTGGAGGCTGCCCAACTGGATGGTTGCAGCCGCTGGCAGCGCCTACGTTTCGTCATTTTACCCATGATGTGGCCTGCGTTATTGATAACCCTGATGCTGCGCATCATCTTCTCGTTCAAGGTCTTTGATGAAATCTATCTGCTCACCAAAGGGGGGCCAGGTACTGCCACCGAGATGGTCAGCTACTCCATTTATCGCGCCTTTTTTATTGAGGACCGTGAGGGGCTGGGGGCAGTGATGTCCCTGTTTACCTTCTTCATTATTGCTCTGCTGCTGGTGGTATTGATGAGCCTACGTAAGCGGAGGATAAGCTGATGCTGCTATCGCTACGCGGGCGCGCCCGGCTGTTTACGGCTGGTCGTGGCGCCGCAATCACGTTGTACGCCGTGCTGGTGCTGTTTCCTTTTATCTGGTTATTGAGCACCGCATTTAAAAAGCAAATCGATATTCTGCTCGCCCGTTTTGTGTTTACGCCGACGCTGAATACTTTGCGTGAGCTGTTATTCGACCCCGGCTCGATGTTTAGCGCTTATTTCGTCAACAGCGTGGTGATTACGCTGACCACGACCGCGATTATCGTCGCCGTAACGCTGTTTTCCGCCTACGCGCTGACCACCGTACGTAAGCTGCCTCCCGCGTTAGGGGCGGTTCTGCTTGGCTGGTGCCTGCTGTTCAACCTGTTGCCGGTGGTGACCTTTGTGGGTTCCTGGTTCAATCTTTTTCGCCAGTTGGGCCTCTACGACACGCGGATTGCCATCATTATCGCCAGCGTGGCCGCCTGGCTACCCATGGCGCTCTGGCTGGGCGTGACGTTTGCCCGCGAGATCCCCAAAGAGCTGCTGGATGCCGCCAGCGTTGACGGCTGTAGCCACTGGCAACGCTTTCGCTACGTTTTCGTACCGCTGATTAGATCCGGTATGACCGCAACGACGATTCTGGTGCTGCTGTTTGTGTGGAATGACTTTCCGATAGCGTTAATTCTCAGTTCGGAGCAGGCGCGAACTCTGCCCGTATACATCACTGCTTTTTCGCAAAATGAACAGATTCGCTATGCGGAAATGGCCTCTTCATCCCTGCTGGTTTCGATTCCGGTACTGCTGCTGCTCGTGGTGGGCCAGCGCTTTATCGTCAAAGGATTACTGTCCGGCGCGGTGAAGGCATGACATTAAAAAGGAAAATCCAATGAGCGCGGTTGCAATCGAGAGCGTCGATAAGAAATACGGCAACGTCACGGTCTTGCAGAATATCGATCTGCATATTGAAAAGCGGGAGTTTATTGTCCTCGTCGGCCCTTCCGGCTGCGGAAAATCCACACTATTACGGATGATCGCCGGGCTGGAGGAGGTTGAGAATGGGCGAATTTTGCTCCAGGGGAGCGATATCAATGAGATACCCGCCAGCGAGCGCGATATTGCCATGGTTTTCCAGAGCTATGCACTTTATCCGCATATGAGCGTGGCGGAGAACATGGGCTTTTCGCTGAAGATCAAAGGGGTGAAAAAGCAGGAAATTACCGGGCGGGTTAACGCTACTGCCGAAGCGCTACAGCTTACGCCGCTGCTGGCGCGTCATCCACGCGAACTCTCCGGCGGGCAGCGCCAGCGGGTGGCGATTGGTCGGGCGATGGTGCGCAATCCTGAGGTCTTTTTATTCGATGAGCCGCTGTCGAACCTCGATGCCAAGCTGCGGGTGGATATGCGCCTTGAGATCAAAAAACTCCACCAACAGCTGGACGCCACGATGATCTACGTGACCCACGATCAGATAGAAGCGATGACCCTCGCCGATCGGATCGCCATTATGAATCAGGGGCGTATTGAACAAGTGGCGACCCCGCTGGAGCTGTACGACCAGCCGCGTAACCTGTTTGTCGCCTCATTTATTGGTTCGCCGGAGATCAACTGCGTAGCCGGTCGCATTTCTGACGATGGCGAAGGTTTTATCAGCGATTCCGGTCTGCTTCTGCCGCTGGCGGATAATCTGGCGCATCTTGCCGGAAGGGCGCTGATTTACGCCATCCGACCGGAGCACTTTGTCCTCAATTCTGCTGATGGTCTGCCTGCTGAGGTTGACGTTACCGAGCCCACCGGTGTGGAAACCCTGATCAACGCCCGTCTGGGCGGCGAAACCCTGACTTGTACCTTCCGCCAGCGGCTTGAACTCCAGCCGGGCGATAGCATCCGTCTGCTGCCGGATGTTCGCCACATTCACCTGTTTGATGCCGAAAGCGGCGAAAGAATTCCCCTGACTAAGGAGCAATAATGCGTACCGTCTTCCTGCTGTTTGATTCACTAAACCGTCTGGCTCTGTCGCCTTACGGCGGCCAGCATGTGCCAACACCGAACTTTGATCGTCTGGCGAGGCACTCAGTGGCGTTCGATCGCCACTATGTCGGCAGCATGCCTTGTATGCCCGCCAGACGCGATATGCAGACCGGTCGCCTGAGTTTTTTGCACCGTAGTTGGGGGCCGCTAGAGCCCTTTGATAACTCTTTCCCTGAGCTGTTGTATCAGCAGGGGGTCTACAGCCATCTGATCACCGATCATAACCACTATTTCGAAGATGGCGGCGCGACCTATCATAACCGTTATGATTCGTTTGAGTTTATTCGCGGCCAGGAGGGCGACCCGTGGAAGGCGATGGTGCAGCCGCACTGGGAGCGCCTGCGGGAAAAATACCATCCCTCGCAGTTTGCAAACGGACGGCGGGATTTAAAAGCGTGCAATATCATCAACCGGGAGTATATCCGCGAAGAGAAAGACTTTCCCTCGGTGCAATGCTTTGCCCGTGGCCTGGAGTTTCTGGATACCAACCGCCATGCCGACAACTGGTTTCTACAAATTGAAACCTTCGATCCGCATGAGCCATTTACCGCCCCGGAGCGTTTTTATAATGTGATTAACACCGACTGGACCGGGCCGGTTCTTGACTGGCCGCGCTATGGTCGCGTCGATGAATTACCGGAAGAGGGCGAGGAACTTCGCGCCAATTACTATCGGCTAATTGCGCTGTGCGATTCGCTGCTTGGCGATGTGCTGGATTATTTTGATCAACACGACCTGTGGAAAGATACCGCACTGGTGCTCTCCACCGACCACGGTTTCCTGCTGGGCGAGCATGACTTTTGGGCGAAAAACCGCATGAATATGTACGAGGAGGTGGCGCATATTCCGCTGTTTATTCACCATCCTGAGTACGCGCACTTTGCCGGGCAGCGCAGGCAGGCTCTGACTCAGACGCCGGACCTTGCCGCCACCTTCCTTGATATTCACGGCGCGAAAAGGCCGGCGGAGATGCAAGGACACTCGCTGCTGCCGGTTGTGGCGCAGGATCGGGCGCTGCGGGAGGGCATTCTCTTTGGCTATTTCGGCGGGGCGGTCAACGTGACCGATGGCCGCTATACCTACCACCGCTACCCGGAAAACCTCAGCGAGCAGGAGATTTACCAGTACACGTTGATGCCAACGCATATCACCTCGCGTTTTAGCACCGAAGAGCTGGCGGATACCACGCTGGCTGCACCTTTCCCCTTCACCAAAGGCGTTCCACTGCTGAAAGTGCCGGTTATCGATACCTCGCCGATGTATAACAACTACGGCCCGGGGTCGCTCCTGGAAAAAGAGACCCGCCTGTACGACCTGGCTGAGGACCCGGGGCAGCTCGCCCCGCTGTACGACCCGGTGGTTGAACAGCAGCTTAGCGAGTTAATGGGTGATCTGATGGCGAAAAATGATGCGCCGCCGGAAGCCTTTGAGCGGCTGGGGTTAGCGCCCCAGGATGTTTCTTCCGAGGTTTAACCCACGGAGCGACAGCCCGCAGACATGCGGGCCATAAACAGTAAGCGATAACCCATGAATCAGCCGAATATTTTATGGATATGTACCGACCAGCAGCGTTGGGATACGCTTTCCTGCCTCGGGACGCCCGGCGCGCAGACGCCGCACATTGATAACCTTGCCGCTGCCGGAGTGCTGTTTGAACGCGCCTATGTGCAAAGTCCAATCTGTACCCCCAGCCGGGCATCTTTTCTGACCGGAATGTATCCGATTGCGCATCAAATACAGCGCAACGGCAACCGCCGCTTTCCCGAGCACCTGCATCTGTTGCCTCGTTCATTTCAGCAGGCGGGATATCGCACCGGGCTGATTGGTAAGTTGCATCTTTCCGCCAGCCAGCACGGCGTAGAGCAGCGCCCCGACGATGGTTACGATGAGTTTTACTGGAGTCAGCATCCGCACCCGGACTGGCCGGAGGGCCACGATTATCAGGCGTGGTTGGAAGAGAAAGGCGTCGTTCCGCAGGCGCTATACGCCCACGCGCAGGGCGCGATTTATCCGGGAGTTGAGGCGGAATTTCACCAGACCACCTGGGCGACAGAGCGGGCGCGAGAATTTATCTCCCGCCATCAGCAGTCGCCGTGGTTCCTCAGCATTAACCTCTACGATCCGCATCCGCCGTTTGACCCACCGCAGGCGTATTTGCAGCGTATTGATGCGGATGCCATTCGCCCACCGCTGTTTGCCGAAAGCGATCTGGCCCATCAGGCGCGTTTTACGCGGGTTGACCAGCAGACCAAAAAGGCTGTCAATCCGAATGTGGCGGTAGAGGGGGAAAGCCTGCAAGGCAGCCATGACACGCCGCCGGAATCCTGGGATGCGAAGGCCATTCGCGCGGCCTATTTCGCCATGATAGCTCAGATAGACGATTTGGTCGGCAGCCTGACCTCGCTGCTTGATGAGAACGGGCAGCGGCAGAATACGCTGGTTATCTTTATGAGCGATCACGGAGAGATGCTGGGCGATCACGGCCTACTCTACAAAGGCTGCCGCTTTTATGAAGGGCTGGTGCACGTGCCACTGATCGTTTCGTGGCCGCAGCGTTTCGCGCCGCAGAGGCGCTCGAATGCCTTAGTCGAGCTGGTAGATATTCCAGCGACGCTGCTGGAGAGTGCTGGGCTACCGATACCCGCGCAGAACCAGGGACTGTCACTGTACGCTTTGCTCAACGGTGACAGCGCGCTGCATCAGCATAAGCCCTATGTGCTGAGCGAATATTTTGACGCGCTTGGCTTTCCCGGCAGCATCGGTTCGCGCGGCAGTATGTATTTTGATGGCCGCTATAAGCTGAATGTTTATCACGATGCTGAAGAGGGGGAGTTGTTTGATTTAGATAACGATCCGCATGAATTTCATGACCACTGGCACGACCCGCAGTTTAAGCCGCTCAAGGCGCAGCTTATCCAGCAGCATTTTTCCGCCATGATGAAGGTGAGCGGCGCAGGGCCGGAGCGCATCAGTGATTTTTAGCCCGGCAGATTAACCCGCCGGGTGTTTAACACATCAGTTTGGATAGCAAATCTGTTCCGGCTGGCGCTGCAAAATGATGTTGCCGTGGCGAATGGAGGTCAGCACTTTGGCCTGGCGGCGCACGGCTTCATAATCATTTTCCGCATCAAGGATCAGCAGGTTCGCCGGACGTCCTTCGGCAATACCGTAATTATCGCCAAGGCACAGCGCGCGGGCGCTGTTATCGGTAATGAGATCGAGGCAGCGCTGCAAATCTTCATACCCCAGCATATGGCAGATGTGCAGCCCGGCGTCGAGGATGCGCATGATATTGCCGTTGCCCAGCGGATACCACGGGTCCTGAATGGAGTCCTGAGCAAAGCAGACGTTGATCCCGGCGCGGTCCAGCTCCGCCACCCGCGTCACGCCACGCCGTTTCGGCCAGGTATCAAAGCGCCCCTGCAGGTGAATGCTTTCGGTCGGGCAGGAGATAAAGCTGATCCCCGAGGCTTTTAACAGGCGGAACAGCTTCGAACAGTAGGCGTTATCGTAAGAGCCCATCGCGCAGGTATGGCTGGCGGTGACCTGCGCGCCCATGCCGCGAACCCGGGCTTCTTCCGCCAGCACTTCCAGGAAGCGCGACTGCGGGTCGTCAATTTCATCGCAGTGCACGTCCACCAGGCAGCCGTGGCGCTGGGCCAGATCCATCAAAAACATCACCGAACTGACGCCCTTGTCGCGGGTATTTTCGTAATGCGGAATGCCGCCGACCACGTCGGCACCCATCTCGATAGCGCGGGTCATCAGCTCGCGCCCGCCGGGGAAGGATTCGATGCCCTCCTGCGGGAAGGCGACGATTTGCAGGTCGATAAGATGGGCCGCCTCTTTTTTCACCCTCAGCATGGCTTCCAGCGCGGTCAGGGAGGGGTCGGTGACATCAATATGGGTACGCACGTGCTGTACGCCGTTATCGCGCAGCATACCAATAGTTTTCAGCGCGCGCTGGCGCGTATCTTCAACCGTGACGCTCTCTTTACGCTGGCTCCAGCGGGCGATGCCCTCAAACAGCGTGCCGCTCATATTCCACTCCGGTTCGCCCGCCGTCAGGGTGGCGTCGAGGTGGATATGCGGTTCGACGAACGGCGGGATCACCAGCTTTTGCTGCGCGTCGATATCGTTGGCGTCAACCGCCTGCGCTGCGGCCTGCGCGGTGATGCTTTTAATCAAACCGTCCTGGAGATCGAGGGTATAGAGCGCTTCTTTATGGCGCAGGCGCGCGTTGATAATTTTCATGGTTGTTCCCGTAAATGGTTTTGCGACATACGCCAGATAGCCAGGGCGACCGAGGCGTTGAGATGAAACTGCGGATGGCTGACCGGATAGCCAGTCAGCTTTTCGATTCGTTGGATGCGCTGATGCAGCGTGTTGCGGTGAATCCCCAACCGCTCGGCGGCCCTGACTACGTTGCCGCTCTCCTGGAGCAGCGTTTCCAGCGTCTCCATTAACAGCCACGGGCTTTTGCGATCGGGTTCGATCAGGCAGCCGAGGGTGTCATGCATAAAGTCGGTTAGCAGGGTGGGGTCGCCGACGGCGGAAAGCAGTTTGATAAAGCCCAGTTGCTGGTAGTCGCTGATGCGTTGGGTCGGGCGCAAAGTATCGCTAAGATCCAGCGCCTGACGCGCCTGCGACAGCGCGCGTGGATAGCCCTGCAGCTGCTGCACCGGTGCGGAAAGGCCACACAGCAGCGATAACTTATCATCGCTTTCCGCCAGCGCCAGCAACCACTGCTCCAACCACTTTTTCTGTTGATAAAACTCGCCTTCCTCGTCCGGGATCAGAAAGAGAAACATATTGCTGCGCTCGACCAGCGGAAAAGGGTTGCCCTGCTGATTGAGCTGCTGCTGCAAGCGCTGGCGCACGGTGCGGCGGGCCTGCTGGAGCCAGGCTTCGGCCTGCTCGGGCGGAAACTGGCGAAACAGGCGCGCTATCCCCTCAAGGCGCAGTGCCGCCACCCGCAGCGGGCGGGTAAAATCCAGCTGCTGGTGGAGCGCACGCTGATGCAGGATTTGCAGGTCGGGATAATCGCCGGTTAGCAGCTGCAGTAGAATATCGCGCTGTGATTGCAGGGCATTCTCGCTGCGTACCAGCGCGGTGCCGATGCGCTCGGTCACGATCACCATCTTCAGCAGATAGGGCTGCTCGATCAGCGGAATGCCCAGCTCGTCGGCCAGCGCGATCAGCCGCGGCGGAATAGTGTGGATATAAGCGTCGCCGGTCAGGATCACCATCCCGGCGATCCCGCGCTGCTTGCCTTCCATCAGCAAATGAATCAGGTTGTCTTCGTCGCGGGGATGGTTGATCCCGGTGATAAACACCAGTTCCCCGCCCATGATCCACTCGGCGATATTTTCATTTTCCGCCACGTAGTACCAGCGAACCGCCAGCTGGAGGCCCTGTTTACCCGCGCGCAGGCGCATGGCGGAGAGCCCGTCCAGCGCGAGGATTTCATTGACCGTCAGACTCATGGTTACTGTTCCGCAACTGAGTCAGCGGCGGGCTGGCGTTTGCTCAGGCGGGTCAGAGCGATGTAGACCAGCGCGGAGACGGAAATCCCCACCAGCGGCGCAATCCACGGCGACAGGTAAGCCACCACCGCGCCGACGGCGTAGGCACTGAGCCCCAACCAGTTAAAGCGCGGTAAACGGGCGGTTTGCAGCAGCGGATAGCGCCCGCCGCGATAGAACCAATAGTCGGCGAGGATAACGCCGCCGATGGGCGGGATGATACTACCGAGCAGCACCAGGAACGGGATCAGCATTTCGTACATCCCGCCAATGGCCAGCAGAATGCCGACGCCAGCGGCGACCACGGTCAGGGTACGGCGGCGTTCGCTGCGCAGCAGATGGCAGGCGGCAGCCGAGACGTTATAGATAGTCGGCCCCTGAATCGTCAGCAGGTTGAGGCACAGCATCACCACCGCGGCGACGGACAGCCCCTGCAAAATCAGCACTTCTACAATGTCGGCCTGCTGGTAGACGATAGCGCACCACGCCCCGGCAACAATCATCAACCCGTTGCCGACGAGGAAGCTACTCATACTGGCGACGATAGCGGTGCGGCTGGAGTTGGCCAGTCTAGTCCAGTTCGTCGCCTGGGTCGCGCCGCTGGCGAAGGTGCCGAACACCATGGTGATGGCCGCCGACCAGGTCATGGTTTCGCCCGGTTCGATTTTGGTCATCGCCTGCCAGCCGCCGGCGTGATGGGCGGCTAGATACATAGAAATCACCAGCAGAATAAACATCAGCGGCACCGACACGCGTGATAGCGCATCCAGCCCCTTGTAGCCCACCAGCGCGGTCACGCAGAACAGGATCCCAAACAGGATCATCAGCGGAATGGTCATCGCCTCGGGCAGGGCGAGGATTTTGACCAGCGAGATGGCGACCGTCGCGGTACCCCAGGCGTACCAGCCCAGCTCGGCGAAACCGAGAATAAAATCGGCGAGCTTGCTGCCGATTTCCCCGAAGCAAAAGCGCCCCATCAGCACGGTATTCAGCCCGCTGCGCGCAGCAATCCAACCGAGCGACGCGGCGTATAGCGCCAGCAGAAAGTTACCGATAACCGCAATCCATAGCAGGTTCACAATAGAAAAAGAGACGCCAAGCTTGCCGCCCGCGAACATCGTGCCGGTAAAAAAGGTAAAACTGAACAGGACCATGGAGATCGAAAATACGCCTTTGCGCCCTGAGGCAGGCGCTTCGACGAGCGGAAAATCATTGCTGTTTGACATTGTGGAACCTCTAAGTGGCTATCCGAATGGCGATGCCAGAGGGGTAGCAAGAGATATGCCAACAAAATCGGGGCAGGGATAACACTGATATATGGGCACTATGCACATAAAATGGCGTTATTTAGCCGATGTTTGCCATAAATGTGTGCACTGTGACATGTTTTGCACCGCCGTGGAGCAGTGGGATTGAGCTATTGCGCGCATTCCTGTCGGGTGGCGGCTGGCGCCTTACCCGACCTACAGGGAGGGCTGAATCGACAAATGATGCCAATTTTGCGTCGTTTCCTGGCGGAACGATCGCCTATTTTTTGGGGAGCGTGCAGTTGGTAATGTTGGAATCATGAATGCATTCAATTTCTTTATTGTTAAAAAAGTAATTTAATATGCAATTCTATTATAACCATTACTAATGTAAGTCTTTTCTGAAATATTGTTCACTTGAGCGGGCGATGTTAGTATCGGGTGAATAGCCATTTAGACGGCTAAATATAACATCGCTAAACTAAGGAACTGCTATGTGGCAAGAAAGACTCGCGCAACTGGTCACCACCTGTCATTGGATCGGCGCGAAAGGCTGGGCTCCGGCCACCGGCGGCAATATGTCGGTGCGTCAGGACGAGACCTGGTGCTGGCTCAGCGAGTCGGGACGCGATAAAGGCAGCCTGACGACGGAAGATTTTCTCCAGGTTGAGATCGCCAGCAATAAAGCGCCTTCCGGGCGTAAACCTTCCGCCGAAACCGGCCTGCATACCCTGGTGTATCGCCTGTTCCCGGAGGCCAACTTTGTGCTGCACGTGCATACCGTCAACGCCACCGTGCTGTCGCGCATTGAAAAAAGCGACACTCTGGCGCTGCAGGGTTATGAGATGCAGAAAACCCTGACCGGTCAGCATAGCCACCTTGATACCGTACCGGTGGCGATTTTCGATAACGACCAGGATATCGACGCCCTGGCAGCGCGCATTGAAGACTATGCGCAGACCAACCCGCTGCGCTACGGCTTCCTGCTGCGCGGCCACGGCCTGACCTGCTGGGGCAAAGACATTAATGAGGCCCGTCGTCAGTTGGAAGGACTGGAGTTTCTGTTCGAGTGCGAGCTGATGCGTCGCCGCTACGAGCGCGACTAAATTTCTCTCCACTAACGGGTCAGGCATGGATTTTTATCTCGGAATCGATATCGGCACCTCGCGGGTCAAAGCGGTGCTGTTTGATGAACATTTTCAGGCATGCGCCAGCGCGGCGCAGAATACCGGCCCGCGCCTGTCGGCTAACGGTTATGCCGAACAGGATATGGCCCAGCTGTGGCAATCGGTGGTGGCGATTCTGCGCGAGATTGCTCAGCATCCGGCGCTGCAAAAAGGGCGTTTACGCGCAATTGGCCTTGCCGGGCAGGGCGAAGGCGTTTGGCTTAGCGACGCCGAGGGCGAACCGGTTGGGCCGGGTATCCTGTGGAGCGATACCCGCAGCCGCGAGCTGATGAGCGAACTGCTCAACCGCCCCGGTTTTGACCGCCGTTTCTTTGACGATACCGGCACCCATCTGCAACCCTGCAACACCAGCATGCAGCTATGCTGGCTCAAACATCATCAGCCCGAACGGCTGGCGGCGGCCCGCTATCTGTTTTTCGCTAAGGACTGGATCCGCTTTCGCCTCACCGGCGTTGCGGCGCTGGATCTCACCGATGCCAGCACCTCTTTGCTAAACCAGCAGAGCGGAACATTATCCGGGGTCGTACTCAGTGAGATGGGGCTGGCGGATTTAGCCCATCTGTTCCCGCCGCTGCTGGCATCGGATGCGCAGGCAGGTACGCTGCGCGAAGAGGTCGCGGCGCTGACCGGGCTTCCCGTTGCGACTCCGGTGGCGGCTGGCGCGCTCGATGTGTGCAGCGCGGCGCTGGGCTGCGGCGCGGTGAACGACGGCGACATCTATACCATTCTCGGCACCACCTGCTGCACCGGCATCGTCTGCCATGGTCGTCAAACGGTCAACGAGGGGACGCGCTATGTCACCCACACCGAGGCAGGCAGCTTTATTAACCTTTTTCCGATGCAGGCCGGAACGCCAAATATCGACTGGCTCCAGCAGCAGATTTCGCTGAATCCCGATTTACAGCAGTTGGAACAGCGCATCGCCAGCGTTGAGCCGGGCAGCGGCGGCGTCTTCTGGCAGCCCTATCTCAACGGCGAACGCGCGCCGTTCTTTAGTCCCGAAGCGCGGGCCGGGTATTTTGGCATTAGCCAACACACCACTCGCGCGCAGCTACAGCGGGCGGTGTTTGAAGGGCTGGCTTACGCCATCGTCGACTCGCTTCAGGGTTATCCGCAGGGCGGTGAGCTGTACCTGACCGGCGGCGGGGCGGCGTCAGCGACCTGGCTGCAAATTATTGCCGACTGCACCGGCAGAACGGTGGTTTCCAGTACTTTTAACGAGCTTAGCGCGCGCGGAGCGGCGATTCTGGCGGCGCGCAGCGTCGATGCGCTGACCCGCTACCCCACGCTTGAGCAGACTCGTTATCAACCTAATCCGCAAGCGCATAGCCGTTATGCCGCTCTGTATCCGGTTTATCGCCTGCTGCGCGAGCAGATGCTCCCGGTCTGGCAGGCCCGCCACGAGGCGCTTCAACGTATTTCTCAGGAACAACGCATATGAAAATTGTTTTTACCGCCGAACACGCAGGCGATCTCAGCGCATTTCAGCAACTGGGCGAACTGCGGGTGGAAGGTTGGGCGCTGGGTAAACCGAAGCTGAGCGCTGGCCAGCTGATTGAGCTGGCCCACGACGCTGACGTGCTGGTGACCAGCTACGATGATGTGACGGAAGAGGTGATTGCCGCCTGCCCGCGCCTGCAGGTTATCGCCTGCACCCGCGCCAACCCGGTGAATATTGATACCAAAGCCGCGCAGGCACGCGATATCCGCGTACTCTATACGCCGGGCCGCAACGCGGACGCCGCCGCCGAGCTGACGCTGGGGCTGATGCTGAGCCTGGCGCGACATATTCCGCAATCGCACGCGGCGCTGAAACGCGGTGAATTCACCAACGCCGAGAACGCCGCCCAGGCCACCCAGAGCGGGCTGCGCCGCGATGTGGTGTGGGACGTCAGCCCGGAAAGTCCTTATGAAGTGTTTAAAGGCAGCGAGCTGCGCAATAAAACCCTGGGGCTGATCGGCTATGGCAACATTGGCCGCCGCGTGGCGCGTATCGCCCGCGCCTTTGGCATGGCGGTGCTGGTGGTGGATCCGTTTGCCGCCGCCGAGGATATCAACGAGCCGGGGCTACAGAAAACGACGCTTGAGGGTCTGTTCCGTGAGGCGGATATTGTCAGCCTGCATCTGAGTAGCGGCCCGCACAGCGATGGCCTGGTGAACGCGCAGTTGTTGAATAGCATGAAGTCGGGGGCGCTGCTGATTAACACCTCTCGCGCCGCGGTGGTGGATGAAGAAGCGTTGATTAACGCGCTGCGCCACGGCCCGCTGGGCGGCGCGGCGCTGGATGTATACCATCGCGAGCCGCTGTGGCGCGACCATCCGTTTGTTACCGAGTTTGATAACGTGATTATCACCCCGCATATCGCCGGGGCGACGAGAGAAAGCATCGCTAAACATACGGCGATGATTGCTGCCGACCTCCAGCGCTATGTTGCCGGGGAGCCGCTGCTCTATCAGTGGCGTTAAGCCTTTTTAGCCGCCGCGAAATACGGCGGCGAAGTGCTTACCACTCGGCGCGGTTAGCCGCCATAAATGCCTGAGTATGCTGCCAGTCGACCACACCTGCATCTGAGCCCATCCCGGTCGCCACCAGCGCGGCGACGGCGGAAGCCACCTCACATGCCTCTTTGACGCTTAACCCACGGGCCAGCGCGGCAATAAAGCCGCCGCAGTAGCTGTCGCCGCAGCCGGTGGTGTCGACAGCATCGACCCGGTACGGCGCGATATGCTCGACTGCGCCGTCGCGGGTCAGCAGCCAGGAGCCGTTTTCACCCTCTTTCAGAATGCAGGTCCCGACGCCAAGTTCGAAGAAGAAGCGGGCGATCGCTTCCGGTTGTGCCTGTCCAGAGAGATACGCTGCCTCCTCAAGAGAAGGCATAAAGTAGTCCACCGACGGCAGCAGCGGGCGCAGCAGATCGAGGGTGTGCTCATTGGGCGCGATTAAATCAAAGCTGGTGGTGATGCCGCGAGCCTTTGCGGCTTGTAGCAAAAGGGCGCTTTGCCCCTGGTCCATCGCCGCCAGCAGGCCGGTGCCGCCGTGGTGCAGGAAGCGGCAGTCAAGAATCGCATCAAACTCCTCTTCGCGGATGAAAAGGACATCCGAAGCTCCCCGGCAGTGCAGCGCCGGGCGCTCGCCGTTGGGGCGGATAGGCAGAATTGTCGCCGACGTTTCCTTCAGTGCCGTGCGCTGGACCTGCGAGCAGTCGATGCCCAGCCGCGCATAGCTGGCGAGGATAAAATCAGCTTTTTCATCTTCGCCCAGACAGGCCACCGCTGCGGTACGAATCCCCAGTTTGGCTGCGTTAATATTGGCCCCGGCGGCGGTTCCTGCGGGATTAAGGCGAATCTGTTCAATAAAGGCTACCCCACCGCGCGGCGGGATGTCGATAACCGGGCGACCGGCGATATCAAGAATAGTCAGGCCGACAAAGACGGCGTCAAAGGTTGCCATGAGAGTTCCACTTAACGATGGGTTTGACGCAGGCGCGCCTGCCAGAAGGAGAGGGCCAGCGCGACGACCAGAATCACGCCAACCAGCGCATCTTTCACCAGGTAGTTCAGCCCCATCAGGTTCAGGCCGTTATCAATAATCGCGAGGAACAGCACCCCGCCGAGGGTTCCGGCGATGCTGACCCGGCCCAGCCGGTTAAAGGCGGTACCGATAAACACCGCGGCGATGGCGTCCATCAGATAGGCCTGGCCGGCCAGCGGCGTAAACTGGCGCAGGTTGGCGGAAAGAATAACGCCGCCGACGGCGCACAGGGCGGAGGCCGCCACCAGCACCCACAGCATGGTACGGCGGTCGCGAATTCCGGCGATGCGCGCCGCTTCGCCGTTCTGACCGATAGCGCGAACGTATTTGCCAAACAACGTACGTTCGGTAATCAGCCACGCCGCCAGCCACAGCACCAGAACAATGACCACTGGCGTTGGAATACCGGCGATATTACCGACCGCCAGATCGTGATATTCCGGTGCCATCCGGCGATAAGAGATAGAGCCACCGCCGTCGGTATAAATGCGCTCGGCGCTGCTGGCGATAAACCAGGTGCCGAGGGTGGCGAGGAACGGGCGAATCTGGCAGATAAGGATCAGGAAGGCGTTCAGCAGGCCGATAATCACCCCGCCGAGCAGCGCGCAGCCGACCGCAGCCTGCCACGGCAGGTGCCAGGTTTTCAGCGCCACCAGCGCAAAAGCCGCGCCAAAATCAAGCGCCACGCCGACGGAGAGATCAATCGCCCCGGCGCTGACGATAAGGGTCATCGCCATCGCCACAATCAGCAGGATCGCGCTGCCCTGTAGCAGGTTCGCCCAGTTATCGAAGGTCAAAAAAACCGGATTTGCCCAGCCGAACAGGGCAATCGCCAGCAGAGTAATCACGCCGAATCCTGCCCGCGACAGCCACGCCAGCGGATTCGCTGCGGTTTGCCCCGTTGATGGGGTCTTGAGCGTCAACTGGCTCATCAGTTGCCTCCTTTATGTCTGACCGCCGAAGCCGCCAGTACCACGAGGATCAGGCCGCCTTTAATCGCGCCCATCCAGAAAATGTTCACCCCCAGCAGGCCGAGCCCGTTAGAGAGCGCGTTGACCAGCACCGCGCCGAGCAGCGCGCCCCAGATGGTGACCACGCGACGCCGCGAGAACGCCGCGCCGATAAAGGTGGCGAGGACGGTTTCCAACAACAACGGCGTTGCCGTGCCGCTGGAGCTGCCGGAGCCCTGGCTGAGCAGCGGTAAAATCGCCAGACCGGCGGCGATCCCCGCCAGTAGCCAGACGATGATGGTCAAACGGCGCACATTGAGTCCGCTCATCTGCGCCATATCGCGGTTGCCGCCTACCGCCTGTAAATGCTGGCCAAAGCGGGAGTGATGGAGCAGAAACTGAAACAGCGCGAAGACCGCCAGCAGGTAGATAAGCGGCCACGGGATGCCGAACAGGTTGTTATCGCGAAAGGCCACCATCAGCGGGTCGTTTACCGCGATGCGCCGCTGCCCGGTCAGCAGGTCAGTCAGCCCGGTGAAGGCGACGGAGGTTGACAGGGTTGCCAGCAGCGGCGGCAGGCCCGCCGCCAGCACCAGGGTGGCGTTGACCGCACCGCAGGCCAGACAGACGGCAATCAGCAGTAAAAACAGCAGCAGGTAAGGGGTATTCCACTCCGTCATGCCGAGGCTCAGCAGCGCTACGCCGAGCACCGCGATGGCGGGCAGCGAGAGGTCGATGCCGCCGGAGACCACATCATCGCCGCCGACGGCGATGACGCACACCAGGCCGAAGCAGAGGATCGCCAGCGGCACGCTCTGCACCAGCATCATGCTGATATTTTGCCAGCTTAAAAAAAACGGCGACTGGAGGCTGAGCCAGACCAGCAGCGCGAAAAAGAGAATCAGGGGGAATTTTTCGATTAGCGTCGTTATGCCCGTAAGGGGGCGGCGCTGGATACCTGCACTCATACCTGTTGTTCCTGTCCACCGTTGATCGTCACCAGCAGGGCGTCCAGCGTCAGCCCCTGGGTCGGAAGATTGGCCACCAGCTCGCCGCGCCACATTACCAGGATGCGGTCGCAAAGGCCCAGCAGTTCCGGCGCGTCGCTGGAAGAGACCAGCACGCCGCGACCGCGATCCGCCAGTTCGCGCGTGCGCTGATAAATATCGCTGCGCGCGCCGATATCGACCCCGAGCGTGGGTTCATCAAGAATAAATAGCCGCGCGTCTGTGCCCAGCCAGCGGGCGAGAATCGCCTTTTGCTGGTTGCCGCCGCTCATGAAGCGCACCGGCAGTTCCGGGCGACCGGGGCGGATGGAGAGCTGTTCAATCCAGCTGTGCGCTTTTTCCAGTGCCCGCCCTCGGTGTTCCCAGCCGAAGGTGGCGGTATCCGGCAGCGAGGCAAGGTTAATATTGTCGGCAGTAGAGAAGGGGAGAATCAGCCCCTGATGGCGACGGTCGCGCGGGACCAGCGCCAGCCCGGCGCGGGTGGCCTGATAGGGCGTGCGCAGTCGTTTCGGCTCGCCGTCGATGTTAATCGTGCCGCTACGGGCGCGGCGCAGGCCGTAGAGAAGATCGACCAGCACGTCGCGCCCTGCGCCAAGCAGACCCGCCACGCCGACGATCTCGCCCGGCTGAATATCAAAGCTAATATCGTTTAATTGCTGGCCGTCGCTAAGGTGGCGAACCGACAGCACCGGTACGGCGGTATCGACTGCCAGAGCGCTGCTCTGACGCGGGGTATAGAGCTGTTCGATATCGCGCCCGACCATCATTTTGATTAGCGCATCGGTATTTTGCAGGAGTTCACGGTCGGGGTAGCCGACAACCT
Source organism: Klebsiella sp. MISC125 (assembly GCF_051131775.1). Lineage (NCBI taxonomy): Bacteria > Pseudomonadati > Pseudomonadota > Gammaproteobacteria > Enterobacterales > Enterobacteriaceae > Klebsiella > Klebsiella sp. MISC125. The sequence goes on along the minus strand of NZ_CP180448.1, from coordinate 4,392,407 downwards.
CGCCGTTACGCAGCACCGTACCGCGATCGCAAAGGGCGGCGATTTCGTTGAGATAGTGGGAAATATAAAGAATCGCGATCCCTTGCTCGCGAAGGCGCAAGATGGCTGAGGAGACCAGGCTGGCTTCCTGTGCTTCCAGCGGCGCGGTGGGTTCGTCGAACACTACCAACTTTGCCGCGCCGTCAATCAGCGCTCGGGCGATTTGTACCAGCTTGCGCTCGGCAAGGCTGAGATCGCGGATCAGGCGGCGCGGATTGATTTCCAGTTGCCAGCTGTCGCGGAAAAACGCCTCGGTCGCGGCATTCATCCGCCGTCGATCCAGCGCGCCCCAGCGGGTGCGGTACTCCTGGCCGAGGAAAACCGATTCCGCGACGGTAAAGTGCGGGATCAGGTTGAGCTCCTGATGAATGACGCGAATGCCCAGCGCTTCAATAGCCGCCGGATTGCCGAGCGGCAGAGGCGCGCCGTCGAGCGTGGCGTTGCCGCTATCGGCCTGATAGACGCCCGCAAGAATTTTAATTAGCGTCGATTTTCCCGCGCCGTTCTCGCCGATCAGGCCGTGAATTTCGCCAGGGTTCAGAAGCAGCGTGACCGCATTTAATGCAGTCACGTTGGCAAAGCTTTTGCTGATCTGGTTCATCGCCAGACCAGCGGCGGGATTGGCCCCGCCGGTAGATTGAGTGATCACTGCAGTTCGCCATATCCCAGCTGTTTGTAGACCGCTTTCGCTTCCTGCGGGCCTTTCACCGGGACCACCGGGATAAAGGTTTGTACCGGCAGTTTCTGCTTGTCGAAGTAGCGGGCGACGTTGTCGGCAGAGGTCTGGCCGATCAGGTGCGGCTGCTGCGCGACGTTGGCAACGAACGGGCTGCCCGGCTCGGCCATGATTTCCAGCGTTTCCGGGCCCGCATCGATGGCGGTGACTTTAACGTCTTTGTCGCGACCAGTCTCTTCCAGCGCCTGGACAATACCGATAGCGGGCTGATCCCAGCAGGCAACATGGATGGCGTCGAGCTTACCTTTTGGATATTGGCTCAGCAGTTCGAGGGTTTTCTTACGTGCATCTTCCGGAGAGTTGGCAAACTGTTCCGCCAGCTCTGGTTGAATAATATGAATATCCGGGTAATCCTTAAGGACATATTTCCACTGGTCATAACGAATGCCGCAAATACGCAGGGAGCTGGAGAAGGCGTTAAATACTGCAACGTTGCCTTTGCCGCCTAGCTCATCGGCCATATAACGACCAATGGTCGAGCCTAATGTGTAGTTATCGGAAGTGGTGTTATTGACGGAGTATTTTGAAACGTGGTCAACGGTAAATACCGGAATGCCCGCATCGCGCAGTGCTTTGAATTTAGGCTCAACGGCGCTATCGCCCAGAATGCTAATTACCGCATCGACTTTACGCGACAGCAAAATATCGTGGTTATTGGCATGAACCTGGTTGTCACGGCCACCGTCGACGCCGATCACTTTACCGCCCAGTTTCTCTACCTCTTCGGTCGCACCTTTATAGGCTTCACGATCCCAGAAGTGCTGCGTGCCGACAACGGCGACGCCGATAGTTTTCCCCTGAAGCGATAAGGCATCGGCCGCCAGGGCGTTAACGGAGGCGAGCGAGAGCAGGCCCAGCGCGATGGGCAATAATTTCATTTTCTGCGACATTCTTATTATGGTCCTGTGATGGAGGTGGCTGCGGAGCAGTAGCATGACAATAACAGCCATGCAACCTCAAATACAAAATATGTCTAAGTTATATCAACAATGTTATATCGCAGATTTGCCTGAGGAAAACGTAAATTTGTCATCTGCAACCTGAAAATATTTCATGATGCGATTTTATCCATTTTTATTTTGTGGATTTAATTTGCTTGCAAGTCTTATTTATTCAAATAAAGATTGCTACGTAATTATAATTATTCTGTCGCTGTAATATATCGCATCCTGGAATAACGTAGACCTATTCTGCGTGGAGAATCCTTTCTCTATAGCAGATTGTATGGTGATACGTATTTTATTCCCAAGATTCGTGCGCTTTATTATGGCGACCTTTATCGGGTGAGAAGAAAACAGGCAATATGAGAAAACAACATAATCTGACCGTGATGCACTGGGGAACCTGGCAAGTACAGGCTCGCGACGGCAAGATTGATGCGGTGACGCCGGTGCCCTGGGATAAAAATCCCTCACGTATCGGTCAGTCGCTCCCCGATGCGGTCACCAGCAAGACGCGAGTTCGTCGCCCGGCGGTACGCGCGGGTTACCTGCAAAATGGCCCGGCTTCGCGAGAGGGTCGTGGCAAAGAGCCGTTTGTAGAAGTGAGTTGGGAGGTGGCGCTCGACCTGCTGGCCCGCGAGCTGAAGTCGGTCAAAGCGCGCTGCGGTAATGAAGCCATTTTCGGCGGTTCCTACGGCTGGGCCAGCGCCGGGCGTTTTCACCATGCCCAAAGCCAGCTGCACCGTTTCCTCAAGTCATTCGGCGGCTATACCGCCAGCACCAACACCTACAGCAGCGCGGCGGGTGAACGCATTCTGCCGCATATCCTCGGGCCGCTAAGCCCACTGCACCGTCAGCACACCCATTTCTCCGAGCTGGCGCGGGAGTGCCAGCTGTTTGTGGCGATTGGCGGCCTGCCGCTGCGTAATTCGCAGGTCAACGGCGGCGGCGCCAACGACCATATGCTGAAATACTGGCTGGAGAAGATGCAGGAGCAGGGAACGCGTTTCGTCAATATCAGCCCGGTGCGTAATGATCTGAGCGCCGTGGAGAGCGCCGAGTGGCTTGCCGTTCGTCCGGGGACCGATACCGCGCTGCTGCTAGCGCTCTGTTACGTTCTGATTAACGAATCCCTGTACGACAGCGGCTTTGTCGCCAGCCATACGGTAGGCTTTGCAACTTATCGCGCCTACCTGATAGGGGAGAGTGACGGCGTCGCGAAAACGCCGGAGTGGGCGGCGGCGATAACCGGCATTGACGCTCCGCAGATTATTGCGCTGGCACGTGAGATGGCCAGCAAGCGCACGATGGTGAATATTTCCTGGTCCATTCAGCGGGCGCGTCAGGGCGAGCAGGCTTACTGGGCAACGGTAGCGCTCACCGCGCTGCTGGGGCAAATTGGTACGCCGGGCGGCGGGCTGGGATTTGGTTATGCCTGTACCAATCTGGCGGGAGCGGCGCGTAAAGCGTTTTCCGGCCCACGTCTTCCGGCTGGCAAAAACGCGGTGAACAGCGTGATCCCGGTGGCGCGGCTCTCCGATATGCTGCTGCATCCGGGCGAATCCTATGAGTTTGACGGTCAGCATTTGCGCTATCCCGATATTCGCCTGGTTTACTGGGCGGGCGGCAACGCGTTTCATCATCACCAGGATATTAACCGTCTGTGTGAAGCCTGGCGGCGGCCGGAAACCGTCGTGGTACATGAACAGTACTGGACCGCGCAGGCCAAATTCTGCGATATCGTTCTGCCGGTCACCACCTCGCTTGAGCGGGAAGATATCGGCAGCGGCGGCCACGACGGCTTTATGATTGCCATGAGCGCGCAGATCCCGCCGGTAGGCGAAGCGCGCGACGATTACGCCATCTTCTGCGACCTTGCCGAAAGGCTGAGCTGCGGCGAGCGCTTTAGCGAAGGACGTGATGCCGGGCAGTGGCTACGGCAAATCTATGAAGAGTCGCGACCACGCGCCCGGGAAGAGGGAATTGAGCTGCCGTCGTTCGAGGCGTTCTGGCAACAAGGGGTACTGGAATACAGCACGCCTGAAAAACCGCAGGTATTTCTGGCCGATTTTCGCGCCGACCCGCAGCGCTATCCGCTCTCTACGCCGTCCGGCAAGATTGAGCTATTTTCCGAAACTATCGCCGGATTTGGCTATCGTGAATGCCCCGGTCACCCGTGGTGGGATGAGCAGGAAGCGGCCTGGCAACGGCAGGAAGCAGCGCGCTGGCCGCTGCATCTGCTCTCCAGCCAGCCGCGTACCCGGTTACATAGTCAGTACGATCACGGTAGCGTAAGCCGGGCGACAAAAATTCAGGGGCGCGAGCCGCTGTGGATGCATCCGCTGGATGCGCAGGCGAGGGACATTAGCGAAGGCAGCGTGGTGAAAGTTTATAACGCCCGTGGGGCGATTCTGGCCGGGGTGCATCTTAGCGAGCAGATTTTGCCAGGCGTAGTGCAGATGTCGACCGGAGCCTGGTACGATCCGCTGGACCCAAATGAAAAGGGGTCGCTGGATAAGCACGGTAATCCTAACGTGTTAACTGAAGATCGTGGAAGCTCGCGGCTGGGGCAGGGCTGTAGCGCCCAAAGTTGCTGGGTGGAAATTGAACCGTGGCGTGATGTACTGCCACCGGTGACCGCTTTCGATCCACCGAGGTTTCTTCGGGCTTAGGTGCCGGGAATTGCCGGGCGGCGGCTGGCGCCTTGCCCGGCCTACGGGGTGGGTAACCCGGACAAGGCGCGCCATGCGCATCCGGGAAACTAAATTCTGGCGTTATGCCAGGCGCGGGTAGGCGCTGGCGATATCGTCGCCGGTAAACTGGGCGATCCAGCCTTCCGGGTTATCGAAAATGCGGATCGCGGTGAAGTTCGGCTCTGACCCCATGTCAAACCAGTGCGGCGTGTGCGCAGGGACGGAAATTAAATCGTTCTTTTCACATAAGACCTGGAACACCTCGTCGCCAATATGCAGGCAAAACAGACCGGCGCCTTCGACGAAGAAGCGCACTTCGTCTTCTCCATGAGTATGTTCATTGAGGAATTTTTCCCGCAGCGCATCTTTCTGCGGGTTATCCGCGCGCAGGCTGATCACGTCCCAGCTCTGGTAGCCTTTCTCTGCAACCAGCTTATCAATTGCATGCTGATAGGCAGCAATGACCGTTTCTGAAGTCGGTGCCGCGCCTAAATCGCGGTCGGCCTGCCAGCGCTCGAAACGTACGCCTTTGGCGTTGAGCTGTTGCTGGATCTCTTCGGCGTTGGTGCTGTGCCAGAGCGGGTTTTGCGGGTCTTTCACGGAAAAAATGGTTAATGCGCTCATGCTGGGATCTGCTCCGGATGAATATCGTCAAAACGCTGAACTTGCGGATGATGGCTGGCCGGGTCGCGGTCGCCGCGCACCAGTTGTACTGTACGGAAACCGGCTTCTTCTGCGGCATCCAGCTCCTGATGGATATCGGACAGGAACAGGATCGCGGCAGGAGGGTGCCCCAGTTGCTCAGCAATATTGCGGTAGGACTGCACTTCACGCTTAGCGCCTACCAGGGTATCGAAATAGCCGTTGAACAAATGAGTAATATCACCTTCATCGCTGTAGCCAAATAACAATTTCTGCGCGGCAACGGAGCCTGAGGAATATACATAGAGATCAATACCCTGTGATTTCCATTTTTCCAGCGCCGGGAGAACGTCCGGATAAAGGTGGCCGGTGAAGTCGCCGTTCACATAGCCATCGCGCCAGATAATTCCCTGTAGCGCCTTCAGGGCGGTAGATTTGCGGTCTTCATCCATAAAGGCAAACAGGGTGTCGATAAGCAGCGCGGTGCTGGCTCCAGGCTCGGCTATCTCTTCGCGCAGGTTATCGAGGATGGTCTTTACCGGCTCGACAAACTGCTGAGCGGTGACGAAGCCGGCCAGGCGTTCGCGGGCGTAGGGAAACAGGACGTTATGGACGAAGCGAATGTCGCTGGTGGTGCCTTCAATATCGGTCACGATAGCGCGGATCATGAGTTCTCCAGAGTGAGCGGTGGGTCGTGCTGACGGTGGCGTTGTGTTGATAGCTGCATTTAAATCATAAGCGAAATAACATTATCATTTAGACGTCTAAGCGTCTTGATTGCCAAATATTAGCATCGTGTTATAGTGGCTTCAACAACAGCATCACAGACGGTACAAAAAGAATGAGCAATAAGCCACTGATTCCTGAGAGTAAACTCCCTTCATTAGGCACCACTATTTTTACCCAAATGAGCGCCCTGGCTCAGCAGCATCAGGCGATTAACCTGTCGCAGGGCTTTCCGGATTTTGATGGCCCGCGCTTTTTGCAGGAGCGGCTGGCGTATCATGTTGCGCAGGGGGCCAACCAGTATGCACCGATGACCGGCGTGGCGGCGCTACGCGAAGCGATAGTCGATAAAACCGAAGAGTTGTACGGTTACCGCCCCGATGCCAACAGCGACGTGACCGTTACCGCTGGGGCGACGGAAGCGCTGTATGCGGCGATTACCGCGCTGGTACGCACTGGTGACGAAGTTATCTGCTTTGACCCGAGCTACGACAGCTATGCCCCGGCGATTGAGCTATCGGGCGGCGTGCTCAAGCGTATTGCTCTCCAGCCGCCGCATTTTCGCGTTGACTGGCAGCAGTTCACCGAGACCCTCAGCAATAAAACCCGGCTGGTGATCCTCAATACTCCGCACAACCCGTCGGCGACGGTATGGCAACGTGAAGATTTTGCTGCCCTGTGGCAGGCGATTGCCGATCGTGAAATCTATGTGATTAGCGATGAAGTTTATGAACATATCTGCTTTGCCGCCGAAGGACATGCCAGCGTGCTGGCGCATCCGCAGCTGCGCGAACGGGCGGTGGCGGTTTCTTCATTCGGCAAAACTTTTCACATGACCGGCTGGAAGGTGGGTTACTGCGTGGCGCCTGCCGCCATTAGCGCTGAACTGCGTAAAGTGCATCAGTATCTGACGTTTGCCGTCAATACGCCTGCTCAGCTGGCGATTGCCGATATGCTGCGCAGCGAACCGGAGCACTATCGTCAGCTACCGGAGTTTTACCGCGAGCGTCGGGATCTGTTTATTGATGCGCTGCGTACTAGCCGTCTTGAAATTTTGCCCTGTGAAGGGACTTATTTCCTGCTGGCGGACTACAGCGCAATCTCGGATCTGGATGATGTGAGTTTTTGCCGCTGGCTAACCACAGAAATTGGCGTGGCGGCGATCCCGCTGTCGGTATTCTGCGCTGACCCGTTCCCGCATAAGCTGATTCGCCTGTGCTTCGCGAAACAGCCAGCAACGCTGCTGGCTGCGGCAGAACGCCTGTGTCGTTTGTAGCTATTTAACGGTCCATGCCTGAGAGAATTGACGGTCGCCGAACATCTCCACCAGACCGTTGATTTGCTTCAGGCGTAATACTTCATCTGAATCCATTCCTAATTCTTTGCCGATTTTATCGTCAGACCAGCCGAGATGCGCCAGCTCCTGGACAATCTCCGACATCGCATGAATCTGATGACGACCGCGCGCCCGGTTGTGGCGAATGGTGGCGGCCATCAGGGTATCGCGCTTGGCGGTACTGCTTTCCAAGCAGGTGACGGGGAGATAGCCTTTCAGTCGTTTTTTCAGCGCTGCTTTGCCGTTGGCTAGCTCGTGGCGATGAAAACCATCGACAATCGAGTAGTGTTCCTGTCCCTGTTTCAGCACCACGATGGGCTGAGTAAAACCATCTGTTTCCAGGGAGGTGAATAGCAGCCTTTTTTCCGGCGGAGCAAGGTTGTTTGGGTTGTAATCATTAGGCGTAACGGTCTCCTGCTTGACCCATAATACGCAATCGACGGGTTGTGATTTGAATGGACTATATTCATGTAAAATCTGGCGAAAGGCGTTAAGTGCTGTAATCTTTTCCTCCTCTCCCCTCAATGACTGAAGATAGCATTCAAGTTCTTGAATTAATTGTCGTTGCATAATATCCCCCATTGCTGACGCTTTTGATTCATACGCTCACGGTAGCGTTTATATTGATTAGATTTGGTTGGGCTAAAAGAGAGCTGGCGGCACCAGTAATCATTGTTCAATAGCACCTTGCAGATGCGCCGCCATGAAGGAATGTCTTTGGAGCCGATATCTGCCGCCTGGGTGTCGGGAATATCCATCATCCCTTGTTTTTGATACCAATGGAGATAGACGGCGATTTTATTGCGATAATGCTCCGCTGTTTTCTCCGGCATGCTGTCGAGCAAAAACAGGGCGTAGCTTTTCCAGGTATGATGCTCGGGTTTATCCATCTTGCGATGCCCGTAGAACTTATTATCATGCCCGGCGTAGACGCCGCCGCAGTGCACGCCGCTGACGCGTTGACACATCGCGGCCCAGCGCTCGGGTTCTAATACATGATAAAGCCATAGCCCCTGACGCTGTTCCGGGCCGAAGGGTTCACAAATCCGCATGTAGCGTAACGGGACGCCTGCCTGGTACATCAGGTTATAGAGTGGGTTGTAGGTCAGACCGCTTTTGCCAAACCAGGTCCAGATATCGGCGGTTTTCCAGTCGTAGATAGGGTAGATATACCACGCGTGACCGCCGGGTGCTGAGGTAGTCCAGGGTTTGTCGTCAGCAAAGCGCAGTTTTCGCTGCGAGGAAATGGTGATAAACCGATTAAGCGATTCATCGGCACGAATGCCGACCATGACCGCGGCCGGCCGGTTTTGCGAGAACCAGTCGGCAAATTCGCGGACAAACGTTTCAAAACTCATCCCCACCTGATAAAACGGGAAATAATCCGGGTCGGTAATTGCATCCTCTGGAGGCTGGCGTACCCAGTCAGCGCCGGGTTCCCAGCATTGCCATTCTGGATTGAACTGGGTGAGGGAGTTTTGGGTCGTTAGAGGTAATGCGACCCAATAAAATTGTTCAATGACGTCGCGATATTCTTCGCGCATCTTTTCGCAGTGGGCAATGGTACAGGAAAACTGCGCTTCCCAATCAATAAATAGAACGCAAATCTTTTTGCCCGTTTGGCGAGCGTGCCGCGCGGTGAGGTGCAGCATGGTTGTGGAGTCTTTTCCGCCGGAAAAGGAGACGCAAATACGAGAGAAGTTTTCCATTACCCACTCTATTCGCTGCTGACTGGCTTGCAGAACGGATTCTGGTAATGGAAGTTTTATAAAAGACACAGCCATTATTCCTTTGATATCAAAGATACTGTGTAGTTACATTATATTCCTTTCTTAATCAAGATATTAGTTATTATTCATGCAGATAATGTGTGGCCGATAATCATGCAAAAATATTATTTGTCTCACAGTCACTGATGAATTTCATGAAGTTATGATCATCAAGATTAACGCGATTATAGAGCATGTAAATCATCATCGTTGGGATTTTGAAAGGAGCATCTATAATTTTAAGTTTATTTTTAAAAGTTAAATGTTGCAGGATACAGGTGGGTACAAACCCAATTAAATTAGTTTGCTGAATAACATTCACAATCGCGATATAAGAGTCGCTACTGAAAGAAATTTTTCTATCAGCCAGAAGGCCGGCGGCCTGGCTCTGAAAGGATTTAGCCCCGAGATCATTAGAAAGATAATATGTAAAGCTCTCCTGGAGTATGGCTTTAGTTGTTGTTAACGACTCTACTCGCGGGTGGTGCTCGTTGCAAACAAGAGCAATCTCGAGTTCCTGAACAGGTTTGCACACCGTGGCTCTGGATGACAGCGACGAGGTACTAAATATCAGATCGGCTTTACGGTAGGATAATAAGCTCTCGACGGATTCCCCCGACGCCAGAAGATCGTGATGTTCAACATGAAGATTTGAATCATCTAATAACATATGAATTAAATTTGTTGTTTTTGGGGTAATAAAAAGTTGCGGCGCATAAACAACAAGGCGTTTTCTTAACTCGGAACGATTGGTGATATTGATGGTTTGTTCGAGCTGGTTAAGATTTTTTCCAGATGATGATGCAGGTTAACGCCTACCGTCGTGGGCGTTATCCCTTTACCAGAGCGGACAAACAGCGGGTCATTAAGTTGATTTCGCAGGCGCTGTAGTGACTGACTGACCGCTGAAGGGGTAATAAAGAGCGTTTCCGCTGCCTTACTGATACTTAAATTCTGGTAAATGCATTCGAAAATAACCAATAGGTTAAGGTCAAATTTTTTGAGATCGTAAAGATTAGCCATTATCAACGTCCTGTTAAGTTGGCGAGAGTAAAAAAGGGAGTATTATGTGCTTGCATGATATTCACTGTGTGATTATTCATTTTTTTATTATTTAAAACTAAGTATTGCATTAAGTTTATCTAAATATATACCACAGAAACGCATTCCGCCAGATCCTTTTGTGTACTGGCAAACCAGGCAGAATGCGTTAGTTTAAGAACGCTTAGTTTGCACCCATCATAATCTGTAGTTTTTCTTTATCTGGAAGCCCGATCGCTTGCTGAAGTGTATTTTCTTTATTCATATAGTAAATGGCCGGAGTCACGTTAGCACCGAGTTCATCCATTAATTGCTGGTTGAAATTAAGTACCTTCATTTGTTCTGGCTGAATGGACGTTGGCACATCCAGCCGCATTTTACCGCCGGATTGCTCATAGTCATGCCAGGTCTTCGCCGGATCTTTGCTGGCAAGAATCGCTGCCGCCGCGGCTGGGCTTTCAGGTTTGATGACACCGACTAAGAGGGTGCGCAACTGAACTTTTCCTGCGTCTACCCACGGACGAGCCTGTTGCCAGAATTGTTTGCAGTAGGGACAGAACGGGTCAGCAAAGACGTACAGGACAATAGGAGCCTCTTTTTTGCCGTCAAGAAGCCAGCTGGCTCCCTCCAGCTTTTTCCACATCTCCTGGCCTGCAGGCGTATAAAGCTCTTTCTGAAATAACTGTTCGCTGAGGTTGGTACCCTTCTCATCATACATATAGCCTGAAATGGCGTGCTTGCCATCAGGCGTCAGGTAGATGGCGACGCCCATATCCTGATATTTTCCTAACCAACCTTTTACTCCGCCAGGCGCTTCGAAGGACTTAATGATGGTAATACCCTGTTTTTCAATTGCTTTTACGGGGGCGGGAAGATCCTCGGCATAGCTGCATAAGGGTAAAAGACTGAGGAAAAACAGACGTTTTAACATGATCATTCCTTGTTAAATCAATGGGGAGAGTAAGTATAGTGGTAAAACCTATTGCAGCCATAGGTAGGACCTGGAGCTGGGTAGATTGCCCTTTAAGCCCGCGGGTGATGTAATCCCTATGCTGTTACATTAAGGTGTAGAGCGCAACACATAGCCAGTCAGCCTGGCGCTGAATCTACCTGCGGGTATTTCAGGTAACGGGGCCGCCTGATTGGGCGGCCTTTTTACTTTTCAGCAACATATGATGTGAAAAGCGGCGTAAGGCTGCGATCGCATTGATAGGTTCACAAAGTTGTCTTGTTCCGGTTGTTAGATAACGCTTATTGATTTGATAATGCAAACGCATTGGTCGAGTCAGGAAAAATTCGTTAACTTAGACCTCAACGAAAACACGGAGGAAGTATAGATGTCCTTAATTAATACCAAAATCAAACCTTTTAAAAACCAGGCGTTCAAAAACGGTGAATTCATCGAAGTTACCGAGAAAGATACCGAAGGCCGCTGGAGCGTCTTCTTCTTCTACCCGGCTGACTTCACCTTCGTATGCCCGACTGAATTAGGCGACGTTGCGGACCATTACGAAGAGCTGCAGAAGCTGGGTGTCGATGTGTACTCCGTTTCTACTGACACTCATTTTACCCACAAAGCATGGCACGGTAGCTCTGATACCATCGCGAAAATCAAATACGCGATGATCGGTGACCCGACTGGCGCCCTGACCCGTAACTTCGAGAATATGCGTGAAGATGAAGGTCTGGCAGATCGTGCAACCTTCGTTGTCGACCCGCAGGGTATTATCCAGGCAATCGAAGTTACCGCTGAAGGTATCGGCCGTGATGCGTCTGACCTGCTGCGTAAAATCAAAGCTGCTCAGTACGTAGCTTCTCACCCAGGTGAAGTTTGCCCGGCTAAGTGGAAAGAAGGTGAAGCGACTTTAGCTCCTTCTTTAGATCTGGTCGGTAAGATCTAAAATTCGCAGCGTCTTTCGCGCTACAGGTGTGTTGGCTTCGCTTAATCACCCCGGTCACTTACTTATGTAAGCTCCCGGGGATTCATAAGCTTGCTGCCTTCCTGTCACGCGAAATACTGGCGAATTAATCCTCAAACGGGTGCGCCGCGCCCGTTTTATTCCAACACTATGATGCAAGCGCATTCAGGCAGCCTGGACCAGGCCGTTTGCATGATGATGTTTTTAGCCCAGGAGATTAAAAATGCTCGACACCAACATGAAAACCCAGCTCAAGGCTTATCTTGAGAAACTGACTAAACCTGTTGAGCTGATTGCCACGCTGGATGACGGCGCTAAATCGGCAGAAATCAGGGAACTGCTGGCTGAAATTGCTGAACTGTCAGACAAAGTCACCTTTAAAGAAGAAAATAGCCTGCCCGTGCGCAAGCCTTCTTTCCTGATTACGAATCCGGGTTCACAGCAGGGGCCGCGCTTTGCTGGTTCTCCGCTGGGACATGAATTCACCTCTTTAGTTTTAGCATTGCTGTGGATGGGCGGTCATCCTTCAAAAGAAGCGCAGACTTTGCTGGAGCAGATACGCGATATCGATGGTGATTTTGAGTTTGAAACCTACTATTCACTGACCTGCCATAACTGCCCGGATGTTGTTCAGGCGCTGAACCTGATGGCGGTACTGAACCCGCGCATCAAGCATACGGCAATTGATGGCGGCACGTTCCAGAACGAAATCACCGATCGCAACGTGATGGGCGTTCCGGCAGTATTTATGAACGGTCAGGAATTTGGCCAGGGTCGTATGACGTTGAGCGAAATCGTTGCCAAAGTCGATACCGGCGCGGAAAAACGCGCGGCAGAAGAGCTGAATAAACGTGAAGCTTATGATGTGCTGATTGTTGGCTCCGGCCCTTCAGGTGCGGCGGCAGCGGTGTACTCGGCACGTAAAGGTATTCGTACTGGCCTGATGGGGGAACGTTTTGGCGGTCAGGTGCTGGATACCGTAGATATCGAAAACTATATCTCAGTGCCGAAAACCGAAGGCCAGAAACTGGCTGGCGCTTTGAAAGCGCACGTCAATGAATATGATGTCGATGTTATTGACTCTCAGAGCGCATCTAAACTGATTCCGGCTACCGTTGAAGGGGGGCTGCATCAGATTGAGACAGCCTCTGGCGCGGTGCTGAAAGCGCGCAGCGTTATTATTGCGACCGGTGCGAAATGGCGTAACATGAACGTACCAGGCGAAGATCAGTATCGTACTAAAGGCGTAACCTATTGCCCGCACTGCGATGGCCCGCTGTTTAAAGGTAAACGCGTTGCGGTTATCGGCGGCGGTAACTCAGGCGTTGAAGCGGCGATTGATCTCGCCGGAGTAGTTGAACATGTGACTCTGCTTGAGTTTGCGCCGGAAATGAAGGCGGATCAGGTATTACAGGATAAAGTTCGCAGCCTGAAGAATGTCGATATTATTCTGAATGCGCAAACCACGGAAGTGGTGGGTGACGGTAGTAAGGTAACCGGTTTGCAGTATCGTGACCGTGTTAGCGGCGATGAGCATCACGTGGCGCTGTCCGGGATTTTCGTGCAAATCGGTCTGCTGCCGAATACCAACTGGCTGGAAGGCGCAGTTGAACGTAACCGCATGGGTGAAATCATCATTGATGCGAAATGTGAAACCAACGTGAAGGGCGTCTTTGCTGCCGGTGACTGCACCACCGTACCGTACAAACAGATTATTATCGCCACGGGCGAAGGTGCGAAAGCGTCCCTGAGCGCATTCGATTACCTGATTCGCACTACGATTGCATAATTCATAATAAAGTAAGACCAAACCTGCAAAGTAAAGAGGCTACCCTGGGGTAGCCTCTTTTTTATCTCAATCACGTTCAGCTTACCGAACAACCATTACCGGGATATGGGCGTGGCGAATCACACTTGAGGCATTGGAACCCAGCAGATGCGTGCTGATTGAAGGGTTGCGTGAACCAATGACCACCACATCGGCTTTAATTTCATTTGCTAGTTCATTGACCATATCACGCACGGTGCCGAAACGGACATGCGTCTTGATTCGCGATGGGTCAATGCTGAAATGCCCGGCCATCGTTTGTAGACGGGTTTCTGCTTCATGCTGTAAATGTTCTTCAAAGCGACGCAGGTCTGCTGTGAAGCGACTCATTGTGAAGCTTGATGAACCGGGAAGTACGTGAAGGAGATGGATAACCCCGTCCTGCTGGGCTAAAAACTCCGCATGACGGACGGCTTTATCGCTCAGCTCCATCTCAAAAACATCAACAGGCATAATGATCGTCTTGTACATATGCTTCCTCCTTGTTCGTTGGTTTCTATATCAACATATTATAGGAGAATATTGTGCCATTCAGGTCGCAAAACTGTCAGATCGGGTAGAGGAGGGCGTAAAAATTTGTCAAAAGCAGCAAGGGCAGTGAAATATGCAGAAAGAGGATGCGAATACATCCTCTGAATAAAGCGCGAAACGCCTCAGGCAGTAGGGAGATTAACGGTGATAATCGCCTGCGGCTTCCGGTTGATACAGCAGTTCCAGTACTTCAAGATGCGTTGAGGTGCCGCCGGGTAATTCCCAGTGAATGGTACCGCCAACTTTCAGGCCCAGTAGGGCTGCGCCGACCGGGGCCATGACCGATAGCTGCGTAGCGCTATCCGTGACCTGAGAGGGGAAAACCAGCGTACGTACGCGTTCTTCACCCGTTGTTAAATCGCGAAATCTGACCTGGCTATTCATGCTGACGACATCATGCGGCATGGCTTCCGGGGCGAGCATCTGTGCCCGGTCCAGTTCGTCGTTCAATGCATCCGCCACCGGAGAGTTGGCGAAAGCCGGTTGTTCCAGCAGTCGGTCGATGCGTTCTGCATCGAGTTCATTAATGATGATTGCGGGTCTGGTCATCGCATACTCCATGTTATCCAGGAACCTATCCGTAAAAGAAAACCCTCGCCGAAAATGGCAAGGGTTAATGTCCTCTCATCATACTGAGACTTGTCGACGGTTTGAAGTGATTAAACGCACATTCATCAATGATCAATAGCTGAGCCGTATGAAATTTATGATAACGGCATCAGAGTCTGCTTCCTTTAGCTACCCACTTTATCTAATACAAATTGCTTGCCACAATTACCTGGATGGGGCTGAGGCAAAAATGAATCTGCGGAAAGTGGGGCATTTATGGCTGTGGCTTTGATCGAGATTTGCATCTCGGTCAGATAGGCAGGGTTGCCGCTGCAAGTTAATTTAAACGCTTTAACGTTCTGTTTTCCAAAGGCTTGCGCGACTACGGCATCGAAACCCTCACGGCTCACGGTTTGCCCATAGTGTTGTGCGAGGAATCCCCCCAGAGCACTCTGTTTGACTTCACCGTTCAGACGAACCATAGCGCCGAAGTAGTTATCAGGATCAAAACCGAAGCAAATGCCGTGTTTGGCATATTCATAGCGTTCAAGGCACGAATTGCCACCGGAACCTGGCATCACGCCGTTGAGCTTATTCGCCATCTCTAGCGACAGACCGGTTTCCGCTGCCTGGCATTTTCTTCCGGCTTTGGCTTCTGGCATGTTAGGGAGTGGACGTGTCGCGCAGCCATAACGCATCCAGCGACGTTCGTCTACGCCGCGTGCGGCGATGGATTTTGGCAAACTGGGCCATAAACCGTGTACGGTCAGGAAATCGGCTTTATTTGCGCTTTCTTGCTGTAAACGACACTCATCCGGCTCGCTACGGTTTTTGTCATGCATGCTTTGGCAGAATCCCGTTTGCCAGGAGAGGGCCAGCACGTAGCGGTCGAAATCGCCGTATTGCGTTGCTATTAGCGGGTCTGCACTGGCCTGAGTAGAAATAAGCAACAGAGCAATGGCGACGAAATCCTTCCTGAACATTTTTATTCCTGATGACTGACGGTCATTAATAACATTGAGTTATTAAAGCATAAAAAAGGCGCCAACAGGCGCCTTTTCGCGTGGTTTCACGGCTAGTGAATAGCACTGCCCGGGACCAAAATTTCGGTAGCGACTATAACGACCAACAGCCCAACCAGAACGGGGACTGAGGTGCGTTTAACCACTTCAAAAGGTGATATTTTTGCCATCCCGGCAACCGCGACCACCACGCCGGAGACGGGTGAAATAGTTCGTCCAAGGTTAGACGCCTGCAGCATCGGGATGGAAAGATAAGCGGGATTGATACCGGAAGAGTGTGCCAGCTTCGGGATCATCTCAACGAAGGCATAGAATGGTGCGTTGCCGGAACCGGTGGTCATCGCCGCCAGCATTGTCAGTATCACCAATACCAGCATCAGGATAATGCTGGCTGAACCAAATGAGGTGGCGATAGAAATCAGGCCATTGATAAAACCAATGGTGCTCAGCCCTTGGGCAAAGACGCCTGCGGCAACCAGCAGCATGACTACGCCAGCAAAAGCATCCGCCATACCTCGGTAAGCGGCTTCCAGACCATTAAACACGTTTTTGGTATTAAAGCCGCGAAAGAACTCCAGTACTGCAGCCAATAGCATGCAGAGAACGAGGATCGTGATGATGTGCAGTTCCGGACCCCATTTACCGTCGAAAATCAGTACGCCAATGATAGGTGTAAACGGCAGGATGGCGTAAAAAGCAGGGGCTGTGGTGGTTATCTCGTTCACATCCAGCATTTCGTGCGAGGCATTTTCTTTTTTATCGAGATAGCGCTGCCAGAAAAAGTGGGCGATAGCCATGCTGATGATGGCCACAATGGAAATAGGCAGGGTGGTTTTAAAGGCAAAGTCTATCAACGGCATTTCGGCGGCTTTGGCGGCCAGCACCACGTCGCCAGAAGTGGGGGAGAGAATAATCGCAGCCGGAGAGGCGCAAATAGCGGCCGCCGCGCCGCGACTAATGCCGACGTTGACCATCACCGGGAACAGGGTTGCCATCAACAGCACGCCGAGACCGGTCGCTGAAGAGACTGCCAGCGACATCAGGCAGGCCACGAAATAGGCGGCGATCATTAACAGGTATGGAGAGTTAATATAGCGCAGCGGCTTTGAGGCCAGTTTCACTACCATGTCGTTGGCACCAATATGCGTCATGTAGGTCGCGAAACCACAGAGCATCATTATCATCATGCCGAGGTCGCCGCCGCGGCTCATGAGCAGAATCTTGACGTATTCGATAATATCTGTGGCGGAGTAACCAGTGCTCTTTGCATCACCAGGTAGAATCTTATGCCCCATTAGTGCGCTGGCGATGAGTAATACTAAACCGCCGACGAACAACACGCCGGTGGCTGAATAGCCTTTAATGATATAGCGGGCGACGCCCACAATGACCACAATCCCAATGAGGATCTCTACTAGCGTAAGCATCTTTTACCCCTAAACCATTAACCCAAAGAATCTGCTGATAAATAAAGCGAAGAAAAAATTAAGTGAGCGAATGTGCCTAAAAAACGGGCTGAACTCGCTGATGCAAATCAATAAATCGGTGAGAATACCCTAATTGCCGTACAATGGGGACGTGGTCAAAACGCCAGTCGTGATGATTTTCAGATTTTTGTACCGGACAAATCAAGAGTTTGCCTAATTCCGTTAAGGTATTATTAAGTTTATCTTTGCTATCTTAACCCGCCTTAAAAATGATACTGGTAATAGAGAAGTGTTAATGCTGAGTCGATTTACATGGTTTTTTCTTGGATGCCTGGGACTGCTGCTCTCATCCGCTACTGCTAACGCATCGTTTAGCTCAACGCTGCGCGATGGTTACAACACGCTAAGTGATAACATTGCGCAGACCTGGAATGAGCCTGAGCACTACGATCTTTTCATACCGGCGGTGACCTGGCATGCTCGTTTCGCCTACGATAAAGAAAAAACGGATAAGTATAACGAACGTCCCTGGGGGGCTGGCTTCGGCATTTCGCGTTGGGATGATAAAGGGAACTGGAATGGTATTTACCTCATGGCCTTCAAAGACTCCTATAACAAATGGGAGCCCATTGGCGGCTACGGTTGGGAAAAAACCTGGCGTCCCTTGGCTGACGATAACTTCCATCTTGGCTTAGGCTATACCCTTGGCGTAACGGCGCGTGATAACTGGAACTATATCCCTATTCCAGTTGTGCTGCCTCTGGCCTCCATTGGTTACGGTCCTGCAACATTCCAAATGACCTATATTCCAGGTACCTATAACAACGGTAACGTTTACTTTGCGTGGGCGCGCATCCAGTTTTAACCAGCACGGCATTGCATTGCAACAAAAGTGATAAGCGGACTATGTTCTGAAAAAACAATGATTAAAGTTATATGTCTACAAAAAGATAGAGACTTTTATCACTTTTTAGCAAAGTTGCGCTGGACAAAAGGTACCACAATTGGTGTACTGATACCCGACACAGTATTAGTGTCGATTTTTTCATATAAAGGTAATTTTGATGTCTAAGATTAAAGGTAACGTTAAGTGGTTTAATGAGTCCAAAGGATTCGGTTTCATTACTCCGGAAGATGGCAGCAAAGATGTATTCGTACATTTCTCTGCAATCCAGTCCAACGGTTTCAAAACTCTGGCTGAAGGTCAGCGTGTAGAGTTCGAAATCACTAACGGTGCCAAAGGCCCTTCTGCTGCAAACGTAATGCCTATCTAAGCAACGCGTCAGTAGAATATAAAAACCCGCTCTTAGCGGGTTTTTTTTTGCCTGTAGTTAGCGGCTTGCTGCCTGAGAAAATAGCCAGAATGCCGCTGCCGTCATGGCAAACGAGCCTAATAAGTTGACGACGATATTCAGCAATGCCCAGCTAAAGCGCCCCTGCTGCAGAAGAAACACCACTTCGGCGGAAAATGTGGAGAAGGTTGTCAGTCCGCCGCAAAAGCCGGTGGTGATAAGCAGTTTCCACATCGGATCGATACCCGTCAGGCGATTAAACCAGGCCAGACCGGCTCCGATAATAAATGCCCCTAGCAGGTTAGCAGTAAGAGTACCAATGGGGAGAGCGTGGTGCATGGGATTAAGCTTCATACCCAGCCACCAGCGTAAAACGCTGCCGGTGCCGCCGCCAAGAAATACAGCCAAAAGGAGTTGCAACACGGTCATTCCCTGTTTATTGATTGATACTAAACTTCGAGTGTAGCTCGCGAAATACCTTGCTGGCTATGAATTACCTGATGGGAGAGAAAAGATGCTTGTTGCTGCCGGACAATTTGCCGTAACGCCAGACTGGACGACCAATGCGCAGACTTGCGTCGTGCTGATGCGTCAGGCTGTCGGAAGGGGGGCTTCGTTATTGGTATTACCAGAAGCGCTACTTGCTCGAGATGACAACGATGCGGATTTATCGGTTAAATCAGCCCAACTCCTGGATGGCGGCTTTTTACAGTTACTGCTGGCGGAAAGTAAAAACAGCGCGCTGACGACGGTGCTGACTTTGCACGTGCCTTCAGGCGAGGGGCGGGCAACTAACACGCTGGTGGCTTTACGTCAGGGTAAGATTATTGCGCAATATCAGAAGCTACACCTGTATGATGCTTTCAATATTCAGGAATCCCGGTTGGTCGATGCCGGACAGCAAATTCCGCCGCTTATTGAGGTTGATGGGATGCGCGTCGGGCTGATGACCTGCTACGATTTGCGTTTTCCTGAACTGGCGCTGTCGCTAGCGCTCAGCGGGGCGCAACTCTTAGTATTACCCACTGCGTGGGTGAAAGGGCCGCTTAAGGAACATCATTGGTCGACGTTGCTGGCGGCGCGGGCGCTGGATACTACCTGTTATATTATCGCGGCAGGTGAGTGCGGAACCCGCAATATTGGACAGAGTCGTATTGTTGATCCTCTTGGAACGACGATCGCTGGGGCAGGAGAACAGCCGCAGTTGATTTTTGCTGAGCTTTCAGCTGATTATCTTCAGCTGGTACGGGAACGCTTGCCGGTGTTGCAGAATCGTCGCTTTGCGCCACCGCAATTATTATGACGTTTTTTTAAACAAGGCTTGATTCACCTTGTTACAGATTGCTATTGTGTCCGCGCGTCAAATAGCCGTTAATTGTATGCGTGTATGATGGCGTATTCGCAGCTTGTATTAGAGAAGAAGGTTAGCTATGGGTGAGATTAGTATTACCAAACTGCTGGTAGTCGCAGCGCTGATTATTTTAGTGTTTGGTACCAAAAAATTACGCACGCTGGGTGGAGACCTGGGCTCGGCCATCAAAGGCTTTAAAAAGGCCATGAACGATGACGATGATAGTGCGAAGAAAACCAGTGCAGAGGAAGAGATCCCGGCACAGAAACTCTCTCATAAAGAGTAATTCACTTCGTGCTTCCCGGTGGAGGGGAGCACGCTGCCGACAGGTGTGAACCTGGACGGCAAAGAGGCCGCAGCGTTAGTCGTTGCGGCCTCTTTTTGTTATATATACGTTATTTGGCCTAAAAAGATGCAACCAACTGTTACCGCGCTGGGTTAATTCATTTCAATGGGGAATTTCGGGAATAGCAGAACAGAAAAGTAAACTGCTGCGCTACCAGGTTTCACGCAGCAGTCGAGGTACGGATTACTTCACTTCCATACCTTTGGCTTGCAGGTCAGCATGATAGGACGAGCGAACGAACGGCCCGCAGGCGGCGTGGGTAAAGCCCATTGCCATGGCTTCACCTTTCATCTCTTCGAACTCATCAGGGCTAACATAACGCTGTACCGGCAGGTGATGACGGCTTGGCTGCAAATATTGACCTAAAGTTAGCATCGTGACGCCGTGACGACGTAGATCGCGCATCACTTCAACGATTTCGGCGTTCGTTTCACCTAGACCAACCATCAAACCCGATTTAGTCGGGATCTCCGGATGTGCTTCTTTAAAACGCTCCAGCAGCTTCAGAGACCAGTTGTAATCGGCTCCCGGACGAACCTGGCGATACAGGCGCGGCACGTTTTCCAGGTTATGGTTAAACACATCCGGCGGTGTCGCCTGGAGGATTTCCAAAGCACGATCCATACGACCGCGGAAGTCCGGAACCAGGGTTTCAATTTTGATGGTCGGATTTTTCTCGCGAATAGCGCTGATGCAGTCGGCAAAATGCTGAGCGCCGCCATCGCGCAGATCGTCACGGTCAACGGAGGTCACCACAACGTAACGCAGGGCCATATCGGCAATAGTTTGCGCCAGCTTTTGCGGTTCGTTGGTGTCAGGAGTGACCGGGCGCCCGTGCGCCACGTCGCAGAACGGACAACGACGGGTACAGATGGCACCCAGAATCATAAAAGTCGCCGTTCCGTGGTTAAAACATTCCGCGAGGTTCGGGCAAGAGGCTTCTTCGCACACGGAGTGCAGGCCGTTCTTACGCATCGCTGCCTTGATCCCCTGGATACGGGACGAGTCAGCCGGAAGTTTGATTTTCATCCATTCCGGTTTTCTGAGCAGAGCTTCACGCTCAGTTGCCACGTTTTTCACCGGGATAAGGGCCATTTTATCGGCGTCGCGGTATTTAACACCGCGTTCCATCACAATGGGTTTACTCATAGCGTGCGTGTTCCAGTTGCAAGTCACGAAGGAAAGCGAATTAATTCAAGAAAATGTTGTATTTATCAACTATTTTTGAATTAAGCGCAGGCAGTATACCATTGATGCGGGGCAGAAAGCAGCCTGGTAACACGGCAAATTGTAAAATAGTTGTTGTTTTATGCTTTTCCCACACGTGCTTTATCACCTAAAAGGCCTGGCGAATGGTCTCTACAATCTCTTTCAATAAGGGTTCTTGCGCGCTGAGCTTATTGTAATGTAGCGAAATATCAATTTTTTCCGCCTGTAAAGGTGGGAAATCAAGCATTTTTAACGGCCATATGCGCTCTACCAGGGAGAACATCCCGGAAGTAATCAGCCCCAGCATCTCGCTTTCACTGACCAGTGCGGCCTGAGTTAACAAATTGTAGCTACTGAAGCCGCAGCGACGCTCGCCCAGGTGTTCATGCAGGCGACGCAGAATTGTCGCATAGCGATGGTGCTCAGGTTGCAGCAGCGCGAATTCATATTGGCGAAGGTTTTCTGGAGTTGCCGGCATTTTTAACGCTGGATGGCCTGCCCGGCAGTATATGTGCACACTATCCTGAAATAACACATGATGCGTAATCGACAGCCCGGCGTGCGCGAAGCTGTCGATCAACAGATCGACCTGACGCTGATTCAACTGGCTGACGGCGTCGTTGATGGCGATATTATGCAGCAATACCTGAGGAAAGACGGCTCTCAGTTTTTTGGTAATTACCGGCATTATCAACGCTCCGATAGCCGGAGAGGTCGCGATGGTTATCACTCGCTCCTGGTGCGTATCACCGGTTAAATCCAGCGCGTTGAGAAAAGCCTCCATTCCCTGACTAATATGCTGATGAAGATGCGTTGCATAGGCGGTAGGAGTTACGCCCTGGCCTTTGCGAATAAACAGCGGATCGGGGAAGAGTGCTCGCAGTTTGTTGATTGATTGACTGATCGCTGAGGGGGTGATGTTGAGCACCTTTGCCGCATTAACGATGCCTTTATGCACATAAACGGCTTCAAAAATAGTCAGTAAGTTCAGGTCTATGTTACGCAAAATGCGAAACATCTGCCGCCCGTGGCGATCATCTTGTGGGTCAGTGGGTTCTGCTGGAGCGTTATTTTCTTCCACTCTATATTTCCGATAATGGTGAATAGCATCATTATAACGACCAGACTCATTCTGATACGTGATAATACACAGCAAATATAAAGACTTAATTTGTTGTGAGAGGGAAATGTGACGTCCCGCGACCACGGGACGTAATAATTACCGGACTGAAATGTATTCGTACGGTGGATTATTGAGCAGTGCCAACAGATTCGCGGCCAATTGCGGAGCAACGGTTTCTGGACGAGCATTCGGCTGCCACTGACGCATTTGAGTCATTTCCATACCAGCGTAACCACATGGGTTAATTCGCAGGAATGGTGACAGATCCATGGCGATATTCAGCGCCAGACCGTGGAATGAGCAACCTTTGCGGATACGCAGGCCCAGAGAGCAGATTTTTTGCTCGCCGACATAGACGCCGGGAGCATCGGCGCGGGGGTGCGACTCAATGCCAGATTCTGCTAGCGTATTCACGACGGTTTGCTCTAAAAGGGTGACCAGCTCACGTACACCCAGCTTACGACGTTTAAGGTTCAGCAGGACGTACATCACCTGCTGCCCAGGACCATGATAGGTAACCTGCCCGCCACGGTCACTCTGAATCACTGGGATATCGCCAGGAACAAGAACATGTTCGGCTTTTCCGGCCTGGCCCTGAGTGAACACTGGATGATGCTCGACCAACCAGATTTCATCCAGGGTGGAGTCGTCGCGAGTGTCGGTGAACTCATGCATTGCCTGCGAGATAGGTTCGTAAGGTTGCAGGCCGAGTTGGCGGATGAGGATTTTATTGTGCTGCAAAACAACGTCTCCGCAGAGAGAGAATAACTTGAGTGGGGAGTATATCACAGCGAGAAAGAGAGGATTACCCGGCACAAAGGCCGGGTCAAGCAATCGGTTTACAGCACCATTCGCACGATTTCAATATTGCCCAACTCTTCGTACAGGGTTTCTACCTGCTCGATATGTGTGGCGTTAATCGTGATGGAGACCGAGTGGTAGTTACCTTTGCTGCTGGGTTTTACCGTCGGAGAGTAATCACCTGGTGCATGGCGCTGTACCACTTCAACCACCTGGTCAACCAGCTCCGGCAACGCCTGTCCCATTACTTTGTAAGTAAAAGGGGTAGGGAATTCAAGCAGTTCGTTAAGTTTGGTTTTCATGTCAGCTCCGGTGTTACAACAAAAAATAATAACTCCCACGACGTGTGGGAGTTATCAGGATACCTAGTATATGGGGACGCAAATCACACTTTCAAGTGTTCAATTTTTAACCAAACCAGTGATGGAACATTAACTTAATGTAATCAATGATTTTGCCGAAGAAATTGCCTTCCGGAATTTCCTGCAGTACGACCAGCGGGCGCTGATCGATAGTTTTACCGTCCAACTGGAAATTAATGGTGCCAACAACCTGGTTTTTCTGCAGCGGCGCGTGCAGTTCGGCATTGTTCAGGACATAGCTGGCTTTCAGGTCTTTCATACGACCACGAGGGATAGTCAGATAAACGTCTTTGTCCACACCGAGGGAGGCGCGATCGTTATCACCAAACCAGGCGGGTTCAGAGGCGAACTCTTTCCCTGCTTTAATCGGGTTAACGGTTTCAAAGAAGCGGAAGCCCCAGGTCAGCAGTTTTTTGCTCTCGGACTCACGGCCTTTATAGGTACGTCCACCCATCACGGCGGAGATCAGGCGCATCTGACCTTCGGTTGCCGAAGCCACGAGATTATAGCCCGCTTTGTCCGTGTGGCCCGTTTTAATGCCGTCGACGCTCAGACTTTTATCCCATAGCAGGCCGTTACGGTTGAGTTGGCGAATCCCGTTAAAGGTGAACTCTTTTTCTTTGTAGATGGTGTATTCGTTCGGCACATCGCGGATCAGCGCCTGGCCAATCAGCGCCATATCACGCGCCGAGCTGAACTGACCATCGGCATCTAGGCCATGAACGGTCTGGAAATGGGTGTTCTTCAGACCCAGAGCGTTAACGTAGTTATTCATCAGGCCGACGAAGGCATCCTGGCTACCAGCGACATAGTCGGCCATCGCCACACAGGCGTCATTACCTGACTGCAGGTTAATACCGCGGATCAGCTGGGAAACCGGTACCTGCATACCAGGCTTAAGGAACATCAGTGAGGAGCCTTTAAAGACTGGGTTACCGGTCGCCCACGCATCGTTACCAACGGTGACCAGATCGGATTCTTTAAACTTGCCCGCTTTCATCGCCTGACCAATAACATAGCTGGTCATCATCTTGGTCAGACTCGCCGGGTCGCGACGGGAATCGGCGTTATTTTCAGCCAATACCTTGCCTGAGTTGTAATCGATAAGAACCCAGGATTCGGCGTCAATCTGCGGGGCGCCAGGGATCATAGTTTTGATATTCAGGTCATCGGCGCGGGCAGCTGAGGATAGCGCTGCCACGGAGAGCGCCGTAACAAGTAAACGAGCGGTGAAAGAGGTCTTCATGGTCTGAACAACGGCATCCGTGATGGAGTTAAAAAAAGTGCCTTACTATAGCAAATGCACTGCGGGCCAGCATCCGACATTGCGCATGACTTTGTTAATGACTTTGTCATGCGTGGTGAGCGGAGGACAACAGCCCGACGCGTTTAGTTGGCGCGAGTAATAAATGATTGCAGCTGAGCTTCGCTTTGCAGGCGTTGTTGAACCGTGCTGGCTTGCCCTTTGCTGCTGAATGGACCCAATTGAATACGCCATACCGCGCCGTTTTGCATCACGCGGCCGGGTACGGAGAATTGCTGGCTCAGGCGCTGCTGATACTGCTGCGCACGGGCCTGATCGCTGACGGCACCCACCTGTACGACGAAGTCGCCGCTGGTGGTGGCAGCCGCTGGTGTTACCGCAGCAGTCGCCGCTACGGCAGGCGCTACGCCGCCCTGGACCGAACCTGGAGCTGTAACCGGCGCGGTTTGCACAACTGGCTCACTGCTTTCCAGCACCCCACTGTTCAGCGGCGTTGGCGCGCCAAGGAACCCGCCGCTGTTTACCGGTGCGCCGGTGCTATCTTCTGGCTTTAAAGTTGAGTTGCTGATGGCATGAACATCAGTTTGCGCGGGTTGACCGATGGCTGCACCGTTATCACCATCAAGATTCGGACGTGCGGGCAGGGCGTAGGTCTGTTTAGCAACGGTCGTACAGGCCATTCCGGGGCCGGAAAGTGAGCCATCTGGGGCGACAACGATCGGATCGATACGCACTTTGGTATTGTTCGAGGTATTCAGACGATCGGCTGAGGCACGTGAAAGCGAGATGACGCGATCGTTGCCGTAAGGTCCGCGATCGTTGATGCGTACCACGATCATTCGCCCGTTGGCGAGGTTTGTTATCCGCGCGTAGCTTGGGATCGGTAACGTCGGATGCGCGGCGGTGAGCTGCGTCGGGTCGAAGGCTTCCCCTGAGGCGGTCAGGTTGCTGTTCGGCTCTGCATCGTAAATCGCGGCAAAACCAGCCTGGGTAAAGTTAGAGGGATCCTGGACGATTTTATAACTTTTGCCATCGCGTTCGTAGTCTTGATTCGCCGTTGCGTTAGGCGTTTCATACTGTGGATCCGCACCGCTGATTTCCACAGTTGGTCCATTACAAACGGCCGACTGTGGAGTGCTGACCGTTTTCTGTTGAACGTCATCACTCTGACATGCCGCCAGCAGCCCTGCTGCTATGCAGATCCCCAGCCATTGCTTACGCATCGCGAACCCCTTAAACGCTTTTCGACAACATTTTTCTATGAGTATGGATCGACATGACGATACCAAACCCGGCCATCAATACGATTAGGGCAGAGCCCCCGTAGCTGACCAGCGGCAAAGGTACCCCCACCACTGGTAAAATACCACTTACCATACCAATATTTACGAAGACATAAACGAATAAAATCAACATTAAACCCCCAGCCATAACCCGACCAAAGGTGGTTTGCGCCTGGGAGGCGATCCATAGCCCACGCATGATTAGCAAAATATACAGCGCCAGCAGGATCAGTACGCCAATCAGCCCCAGCTCCTCAGCCAGAACGGCAAAGATAAAGTCGGTATGGCGCTCCGGTAAGAATTCCAGCTGCGACTGGGTGCCGTGCAGCCAACCTTTTCCGCGTAGTCCACCGGAGCCGATAGCGATTTTTGATTGAATAATGTGGTAGCCCGCGCCGAGCGGATCGGTTTCCGGGTCGAGCAGCATCATCACGCGCTGGCGCTGATAATCATGCATCAGGAAGAACCACAAGATGGGGATAAAGGCGGCGACCAGCACCACCGCAATGCCGATCAGACGCCAGCTCAGCCCAGACAAGAACAGGACAAACAGGCCGGATAACGCTACCAGAATCGAAGTTCCGAGGTCAGGCTGCGCGGCAACCAGCAGCGTGGGTAAGAAAATCAGCACCAGCGCAATAGCGGTATTTTTTAGCGATGGTGGACAAACATCGCGGTTGATAAAGCGCGCCACCATCAGCGGTACGGCAATCTTCGCGATTTCCGAGGGCTGAAAACGGACGATACCGAGATCCAGCCAGCGCTGCGCCCCTTTGGAAATTGCGCCAAAGGCATCCACCGCCACCAGCAGGATAATACAGACGATGTAGAGGTAGGGAGCCCAGCCCTCATACACACGCGGCGGGATCTGCGCCATGACGATCATGATAACGACGCCCATGGCGATCTGGCCGATTTTGCGCTCCATCATGCCCATGTCCTGACCGCTAGCGCTCCAGATAACCAGCGCGCTATAGGTCAGTAGCGCCAGCAGGATAAGCAGCATGGTGGGATCGAGATGGATTTTATCCCATAGCGATTTTTTGTTTGGATTATCCGTCATTATTGATCCTCCCCAGCCGTGACCGCCGGATTTTCACTCGGCAGATTGGTGTTGTTATCGCCCAGCATTATATGATCGAGAATCTGGCGCATAATGGTACCGACTGCAGGCCCTGCGCCGCCGTTCTCGAGAATGATTGCAACGGCAACCTGGGGGTTGTTATAAGGGGCAAATGCCGTCATGAGTTTGTGGTCACGCAGGCGTTCTGCGATTCGGTGCGCGTTATAGGTTTCATTGGCTTTCAGGCCAAAGACCTGGGCGGTGCCCGATTTCGCCGCAATTTTATACGGCGCGCTGGCGAAATATTTATGTGCAGTACCGTTTCCACGGTTGGCTACGCCATACATTCCGTCTTTGGCGATTTCCCAAAAACCAGAGTGAATATCGCCGACCGGCGGTTCGTGCGGCTGTACCCATGGTACTGGTTTGCCATCTTCAACCGTGCTTTGCAGCAGGTGCGGCACTTTGACGACACCGTCGTTAATCAGGATCATCAGCGCTTTGTTCATCTGAATAGGCGTTGCGGTCCAGTAGCCCTGACCGATGCCGACCGGAATAGTATCGCCCTGATACCACGGCTTCTTGAAGCGTTTGAGCTTCCACTCACGGGTAGGCATATTGCCGGAGCGTTCTTCCGAGAGATCAACGCCAGTATAGTGGCCGTACCCGAATTTGCTCATCCATTCGGACAGGCGATCGATACCCATATCGTAAGCAACCTGATAGAAATAGGTATCGGCAGACTCTTCCAGCGCTTTAGTGACGTTCAGATGCCCGTGGCCCCACTTCTTCCAGTCGCGATAGCGCTTATCTGAACCTGGCAGTTGCCACCAGCCGGGGTCAAACAGGCTGGTATTACGGGTGATTACGCCCGCGCTGAGCGCTGAGACTGCGACGTAGGGTTTAACCGTCGAGGCAGGAGGATATACCCCTTGAGTCGCGCGGTTGACCAGCGGCGTATTCGGATCGTTGAGCAGCCCTGAATAATCTTTACTGGAGATGCCGTCAACGAACAGATTCGGATCGTAGCTTGGAGTCGATACCAATGCGAGGATCGCGCCGGTTCGTGGGTCGGTTACAACGACGGCCGCGCGGCTTCCCGCGAGCAGCGTTTCAATATACTGCTGTAGTTTCAGGTCGAGCGTTAAATAGATATCGCGCCCGGCCTGCGGTGGGACTTCCTTAAGCTGACGAATCACGCGACCACGGTTGTTAACCTCGACCTCTTCATAGCCGGTTTCCCCGTGCAGCACATCTTCATAGTAGCGCTCAATACCGAGTTTACCGATGTCATGCGTCGAGGCATAGTTAGCCAGCTTCCCCTCTTTATCCAGGCGATCGACGTCTTTATCGTTAATTTTAGAGACGTAGCCGATAACGTGGGTAAGGGCGGAATTATAGGGATAGTAACGGCGTTTATAGCCTTTGACTTCCACGCCGGGGAAGCGGTACTGGTTAACCGCGAAACGAGCCACCTGGACTTCGGTAAGGTTCACTTTCACCGGAATAGAGGTAAAGCGATGCGAGCGCGAGCGCTCTTTTTTAAAGTTCGCCACATCGTCATCGGTCAGGTCGATGACGTCACGCAGCGCATCCAGCGTCTGCTGTACGTTATCGACCTTCTCCGGCATCATTTCCAGCTGGTAAATTGTGCGGTTAAGCGCCAGCGGCGTACCGTTGCGATCGTAGATAATGCCGCGACTCGGCGGAATAGGGACCAGCTTGATGCGGTTTTCGTTCGAGCGTGTTTGATAGTCTGTGTAACGCACAATTTGCACGTTATAAAGGTTGGCGATCAGTACGCCGGTAAGCAGCAAAATCCCCAAAAAAGCGACCAGCGCCCGGCGCACAAACAGCGAGGATTCAGCCGTATAGTCGCGGAAAGAATTCTGTAATTTCATTCGCTGCTTAGTCTACCCTGGTCATCATTACTCACGGTGGTAAGGGTGGTTGGTGGTAATGCTCCACGCCCGATAAAGACTCTCGGCCACCAGTACGCGAACCAGCGGGTGAGGTAATGTGAGCGTTGAGAGCGACCAACTTTGTTCCGCTGCCGCTTTACAAGCTGGAGAAAGGCCTTCCGGGCCGCCGATGAGCAGGCTGACGTCGCGGCCATCCTGTTTCCAGCGCTCCAGTTCGCACGCCAACTGTGGCGTATCCCACGGTTTCCCCGGGATATCCAGGGTCACGATGCGGTTTTTTCCTGCGGCCGCCAACATCATTTCCCCTTCTTTTTCAAGGATGCGCTTGATGTCAGCATTTTTACCGCGTTTACCGGCGGGGATCTCCACCAGTTCGAACGGCATATCTTTTGGAAAACGGCGCAGATACTCGCTAAAGCCGGTCTGAACCCAGTCCGGCATTTTGGTGCCTACGGCCACCAGGTGCAGCTTCACGCATTAACTCCAGAGTTTTTCCAGCTCGTACAAACGACGGCTCTCTTCCTGCATGACGTGAACCATAACGTCGCCAAGATCCACAACAATCCAATCGGCAGCGGCTTCACCTTCAACGCCCAGTGGCAGCATACCGGCGGCGCGAGATTCTTGCACAACGTGATCGGCGATGGACATAACATGGCGCGTGGAGGTGCCTGTGCAGATAACCATGCAATCTGTAATGCTGGATTTGCCATGAACGTCAATGGCTACGATGTCCTGACCTTTCAGGTCATCAATTTTGTCGATAACAAAATCCTGGAGTGCTTTACCCTGCAAGAGTTCCCCCTGGGTGAGTGTGAAGTGTGATAATAATAAACAGCCTGACAGTATACCCGAACTGGTGACAAAGTCGGGATAAATGTCGATAGACAGGCGGTGAAGGCGGCTATCATCCCATCCATCGCCGATGATTGCATCGCCATTTTTGTAAAACAATTTCTGCAAAGTTCAAATGGCGGGTGCAGCCTGGCTGCGGAGAATAACAGCCTGCTTTGGCCTGTCAATGGTCTGCGCGCAATTCTTCTTCCGCTAGCCAAACGGCCTGGCTATTTAGCACCCGAAGCGTGGCGAAATCTGGCTGGATATCGACCATGCTCCATGCGCCATGCTCGATGGGGAAGTGCCACATTGAGGCCGCCGGCATGTTGAGCAATTGGGCAATCAACAGGCTAAGGACGCCCTGATGACCGACGATTAACAGATGCTCAAGCTGTTGATACTGAGGGAGAGTGGCGGTAAAGCCGGAAACCCGCTGGGCAAACGCTTGAAAGCCTTCACCGTTGGTGGGGGCGGCGTGCTGCCAGTCGGCGCACCAGGCGGCGTAGTTTTCCGCATCCTCATGCTGTAAATCCCTATGGTGGCGCATTTCCCAGTCGCCAAAGAACATTTCATTGAGTTCGGGAAAATATTGTTGGGGAATTTCTCGTTCGCCAAGCAGCAGGCTGGCCGTGCGTTGGGTTCGTTCGAGTTCACTACAAAATACGCGCTGGAAGGGGACAGCATGAAGGCGCTTTCCCAGGGCGTGCGCTTGCCTGACGCCACGTTCGGTTAATGAAGTTGGAGCATGCCCGCTGTACAGGCCCGCGACGTTGGCCTCGGTTTCACCGTGACGAACTAACCATAATTTCATGATTAACCTCGCTAATGAGGAAAGAGACGAAGCACAACGATACTCTGTTTATCAGCGGCATCGCCAGCGCCGGGTCAACAATAAAGCTTTTGCTGGCGGATATAGTCCAGTACTGCTGCTGGCAGCATATCGGCGCAGGATTCACCCGTCTCAAGACGCTGGCGGATTATTGTCGCAGAGATAT
Source organism: Klebsiella sp. MISC125 (assembly GCF_051131775.1). NCBI lineage: Bacteria > Pseudomonadati > Pseudomonadota > Gammaproteobacteria > Enterobacterales > Enterobacteriaceae > Klebsiella > Klebsiella sp. MISC125. Next base: position 4,361,360 of record NZ_CP180448.1, on the reverse strand, counting down.
CAAACCATGGCGTCTCGGCCAGATAGATAACGCCTGCCGGGCTGCTGTGCAGGCGCTCAACATCGTGGGTCAGATGTTTGTCCAGCCACAGCTGATCTTGTTCGCAATCCATTGCCAGCGGATAGCCCGGACGTCGGCAAACGATCAAATGAACGTTATCAAGAATGCTTTCATAGTCGTGCCAGGTGGTAAAGGTGAGAAGCGAATCCTGGCCAATAACAAAGGCCAGCGGTCGTTTCGGCCCTTGCTCCTGGCGCCACTCCCGCAATGTTTGCGCCGAATATGACGGTGTATCACGTTTAAGTTCACGATCGTCAAGGATGAACAAAGGCTTATCGGCGATGGCAAGCTCCAGCATGTGCCTACGCTGGTCGCTGGTGGCCTCGGGCTGCGGGCGGTGCGGCGGCACATTGTTGGGTACAATAATGACTTTATTCAGACCGATTTGGTTAGCCAGAATTTCCACCGGTTTAAGGTGACCATAGTGCACCGGATCGAAGGTGCCGCCGTACATAGCCTGCAACTGAGTCATATCAACCATCAATAAAAACGTCTGCCAGTGCTTTATGGCAGAGCAACAAAGAGAGACTTTCCAGCTCGGGCCAGACGGAGTGTCCGTAATCCTGCTTGAAGGTGAGTTCTGCACGGGTCAATAACGTGACGGCCTGACGTAACTGGTCGGCGCTGAGGCGAGCGAGAGCATCGCTGACCAGTTGCCGGCGATTCTGCCACACCCGATGCTTATCGAATAACGAACGCAGCGGCGTATGAACAGACTGTCGTTTCAGGTTCACCAGCAGCAGCAGCTCACGCTGGAGTGTTCGCAGTAGAATTGCCGGTTCGCTGCCTTCCAGACGCAGTTGTTGCAGCACGTGCAGGACGCGCTTACTTTTGCCTGCCAGTAACGCATCAACCCAGTGATAAGGGGTGAAATGAGCGGCATCATTCACCGCCTGTTCAACGCGCGGTAGCGTCAGTTTGCCGTCAGGCCACAGTAATGACAGACGTTCGAGGGCCTGCGCCAGTGCCAGCAGATTGCCTTCATAGCAGTAGCACAACAGTTGGCTGGCTGCGTCATCAAGCTGCAGATTATTTTGTTTTGCGCGTGCGGCGAGCCAGCGCGGTAGCTGGGCATATTCCGGCGTCTGGCAGCTCACTTGTACCGCACGATTGGCAAGGGTTGTCACCCACGCGGCGTTTTCCTGAGCTTTTGTTAGCTTATTGCCACGAATAATCAGCAATAAGTCGTCGTGAAGCATGCCGACAAGCGTCGCCAGCTGTTCATTGATGGCGGCATTAGGACCGTTTTCCGGCAGTATCAGCAGCAGCGTTTGACGACTGGCAAACAGGCTCATCGCCTGGCTCAGAGAGAACAGGGCAGACCAGTCGGTGCTGGCATCAATAGTGGCGGAGTGGTGTTCGATAAAGCCCTGGGCAGCAGCGGCTTCGCGTATCGCGTCCTGACTTTCCTGCAACAGCAGTGGGTCGTTGCCAAGCAGCAGATAGGCCGCGCGCAGCCCTTCAGTGAGCTGCGCGCGGAGCTGTTCCGGGTACAACCGAATCATCAGTTACCCAGCGTAGTGGAGACGCGGTTGCCGGAGGTTGAAGATGCTGGGGTCGTGGCGACCGGCTTCTCATCCTCTTTTGTGGCTTCGACATCCGCGACATGAACGCTTGGCAGCTTACGGATCAGTTGTTCCGCGGCTTTATCGTACATCTCCTGGATGATCATGTCCTGCTCAGCATCTTTCGCTAACGCCGCCTGCGGGTTATCGAAGAACGAGCGATAGACTTTGGTCGTGATCGGATAGATATCATGGCCCGGGATCAGCACGCTGGCATTCACCGTCATCACCATTTGATATTCTGCCGTACGGCCATCCTGGAAAATAGATGCTGTATCTTTCTGAATCGACGATGATTCCAGACGCAAAGAAGGAATATCTTTGCGCAAAGTGCTGGCATCGACCAGTTCGATACCGTTCAGACGCAGCTGATTACGGACCGCACGACTTAATGGACCATTCGGATCGCCCGACTGGAGGATCATGGTTTTCATTGCGGTTGGAACCTGCGTAGTACTACGTAGATGCCAGCCGCAACCGGCGGTGATTAACACCGCCAGAGATAACACCAATGTTGCCAGATATCGCACGCTTCCTCCCGCGCTTAGCCAACGACCAGATTGAGCAGTTTACCCGGAACGTAAATGACTTTACGTACGGTCACACCGTCAAGATATTTCGCGACCAGATGTTCCTGACCAGCACGTTCACGAACCTGCTCTTCGGTTGCATCCACCGCAACGGTAATTTTACCACGAACTTTACCATTTACCTGGACGACGACCAGTGTGGTGTTTTCAACCATCGCGCCTTCATCAGCGACCGGCCACGGCGTGTTGTCAATGTCGCCTTCGCCGCCCAGCTCCTGCCACAGAGTAAAGCTGGCATGAGGGGTGAACGGGTTGAGCATACGCACGACCGCCAGCAGAGCCTCACGCATCAGTGCGCGATCCTGTTCGCTTTCCTGCGGCGCTTTCGCCAGCTTGTTCATCAGCTCCATAATCGCCGCAATGGCGGTGTTGAAGGTCTGACGACGGCCGATATCATCGGTTACTTTGGCAATCGTTTTATGCACGTCGCGGCGCAGCGCTTTCTGATCTTCACTCAGGCTGGCAACATCCAGCGCAGCAACAGCCCCCTGGGTGGTGTGTTCGTAAACCAGTTTCCAGACGCGCTTCAGGAAGCGGTTAGCACCTTCTACGCCAGACTCCTGCCACTCGAGGGTCATGTCTGCCGGAGAGGCGAACATCATAAACAGGCGCACGGTATCCGCGCCGTAACGCTCAACCATTTCCTGCGGGTCGATGCCGTTGTTTTTTGACTTAGACATCTTGCTCATGCCGGTATACACCAGCTCGCGGCCTTGCGGGTCGAAGGCTTTAACGATACGGCCTTTCTCGTCACGTTCCACGGTCGCGTCTTTCGGGGAAACCCAGTTGCGCTCGCCGTTTTCGCCGACGTAGTAGAAGGCATCCGCCAGCACCATCCCCTGACACAGCAGTTGTTTAGCCGGTTCGTCGGAGTTAACCATGCCCGCATCGCGCATCAGCTTGTGGAAGAAGCGGAAGTAGAGCAGGTGCATGATGGCGTGTTCGATACCGCCAATATAAATATCAACCGGCAGCCAGTAGTTCGCCGCTTTAGGGTCCAGCATTCCCTCGTCGTACTGCGGGCATGTATAGCGCGCGTAGTACCAGGAAGACTCCATAAAGGTGTCGAAAGTATCGGTTTCACGCAGCGCTGGCTGACCGTTGACGGTGGTTTTCGCCCACTCAGGATCGGCCTTGATTGGGCTGGTGATCCCATCCATCACCACATCTTCCGGCAGGATAACCGGCAGCTGATCTTCCGGCGTTGGCATTACGGTGCCATCTTCCAGGGTGACCATTGGGATCGGCGCGCCCCAGTAGCGCTGACGGGATACACCCCAGTCACGCAGGCGGTAGTTGATCTTACGTTTGCCAACGCCGAGAGAAGCCAGTTTGTCAGCGATAGCGTTGAAGCCCGCTGCGTGATCAAGACCGCTGAACTCACCAGAGTTAAACAGCGCGCCTTTGTCAGTCATCGCCTGAGCGGACAGATCAGGTTCAGACCCGTCAGCAGCCAGAATAACCGGCTTAATGTTCAGACCATATTTGCTGGCGAACTCGTAGTCGCGCTGATCGTGGCCCGGAACGGCCATCACTGCGCCAGTACCGTATTCCATCAGCACAAAGTTTGCCGCCCATACCGGGATGGCTTCGCCGGTCAGCGGGTGAATTGCCTTAAAGCCGGTATCAATGCCTTTTTTCTCCATGGTCGCCATATCCGCTTCGGCAACTTTGGTATTGCGGCATTCGTCAATAAAGGCAGCCAGCGCTGGGTTGTTGGCAGCAGCCTGCTGCGCCAGCGGGTGACCCGCTGCAACGGCCAGGTAGGTGCAACCCATAAAGGTGTCAGGACGGGTGGTATAGACCGTCAGCTTGTCAGCATACTCGTTCACGTCGAAGGAGATTTCGACGCCTTCAGAGCGACCAATCCAGTTGCGCTGCATGGTCTTCACGGTATCCGGCCAGTGATCCAGGTTATCCAGATCGTTCAGCAGCTCGTCCGCGTAGGCGGTGATTTTGATAAACCACTGCGGGATCTCTTTACGCTCAACTTTGGTATCGCAGCGCCAGCAGCAGCCATCGATAACCTGTTCGTTGGCGAGAACGGTTTGATCGTTCGGACACCAGTTAACGGCTGAGGTCTTTTTATAGACCAGACCTTTTTTATACAGTTCGGTGAAGAACTTCTGCTCCCAGCGGTAATATTCCGGGGTACAGGTCGCAACTTCACGACTCCAGTCATAGCCGAATCCCAGCTTTTTCAGCTGGTTTTTCATGTAGGCGATGTTGTCGTAGGTCCACGGGGCCGGAGCGGTGTTATTTTTTACCGCTGCACCTTCAGCAGGCAGACCGAATGCATCCCAGCCGATAGGCTGAAGTACGTTTTTGCCCAGCATACGCTGGTAACGAGCAATCACGTCGCCGATGGTGTAGTTGCGCACGTGGCCCATGTGTAGTCGACCAGAAGGATAAGGAAGCATCGACAGGCAGTAATACTTCTCTTTGCTCTCGTCTTCAGTTACTTCAAATGTACGATTATCGTCCCAGTGAAGCTGGACTTTCGATTCTATCTCTTCCGGGCGGTATTGCTCTTGCATGGCAGCCAGTGGTCCTGTGTTCAATACAGCTACAAAGCGTAGCCAATGGATGTGTTATTTCAGATCGGCATAGCATAGCCCAAACGCCAACGTCAAAACAGCCTTTCGCACACTTTCCATGGATGAAAGCGGCGGAGGAAATTTCACGACTATGTGGGCTAACTGGCAAAGCACCGGGAAAATAACGTCTATTATTATAAGAAGTTAACCACACCGGAGGCGAAATGATGAACAAGGTTGCTCAATTCTACCGAGAGCTGGTGTCGACGCTTAGCGAGCGGTTACGCAATGGAGAACGCGATATTGATGCGCTGGTGGAGCAGGCCAGGGTTAAAATCAGCCAGTCCGGCGAGTTAACGCAGAGCGAAATCGAGAACGTTATCCGCGCTGTCAGACGTGATCTGGAGGAGTTCGCGCTCAGCTATGAAGAGAGTCAGGATGAACTCACCGATAGCGTCTTTATGCGCGTGATTAAAGAAAGCCTGTGGCAGGAGTTAGCGGATATTACGGATAAAACTCAGCTTGAGTGGCGTGAGGTTTTTCAGGATCTCAGCCATCACGGCGTTTATCACAGTGGTGAAGTAGTGGGACTGGGAAATTTGGTATGTGAGAAGTGTCATTACCATCTGCCAGTCTATACCCCGGATGTACTGCCACGCTGCCCAAAATGCGGGCACGATCAGTTCCAGCGTCGGCCATTCGAGCCATAAATAATGAGGCCCGGCGTGATAAAGATGCGTCGGGCGTTGTTGAGTAGAATTCAGAATAAATCAGAAGGCCAATATAAACCCCATAAATATATTGGCCTTTGTTTTTAAGAAAATGCCGCTCGTTCTTTTTATCTCCATTGGATTTATACTCACCGTATATTACGGCTGAATAACACGATCAAAATATCATTATCGATTGAAATATAAAATCGATAGCAATGGATACTGCTTTATGAATAAAGACGATCAATATTTATTATTTGCACTTTCTACTCCAATGGAAATTCTGAACCACGATTGTTCCCCATCACACACGTCACCAAAAATGTATGAAGGAATGAAGTTTTTCGATCTCGCCTCTTCCTGGGGTATTGAAAATCGCGATGAATTAATTCAAACCGTTTATCGCATGACGGATGATGGTCATGCGACACAGTTGGCTGGTTTTTATTGCAATTGGTTTCGCTTTTCGCCGCAGGAGTGGCAGGCGCTTATCTGTGATGGGCTGGGTGACAAAGGGCGCGCTTTCGCGCAGTTTGTTGCCGAAACGGCGATGTGCTGTGGCGAAGGGGGGATACGCGCCTGGGATTATGTTCGTATGGGGTTTCTGTGCCGAGTGGGCGTACTCAATAAATGGTTAACGCAAGAGGAGAGCCTGTGGCTGCAATCGCGGGTGCATCTTCGGGCGCTGCATTTTTATAGCGGCTGGGTGCAGTATTACGCCGCCTACTCGCTAGGACGGTTGTACTGGCAATCGCCAGAAGAGGATGATCTGAAGGCGCTGAAAATATTTTTAGCGCGCAAAGAGTATGACAAAGCGGGTGAACGCATGTTTCGGGACCTTGTGTCACAAGAGGATAGTTTTTACGCCACGCTGCCGTGGCGGCCATTAGTGGATTATCCCGAATGCCCGGAAACGCTCAAGGATGTTAGCGACCTATGAAAACATGTTGGGAAGTTCTTGGTATTGAGTATACCCACGATGCAGATGCTATTCGTCAGGCCTACCTGGCATTGCTACCGTCGTTCCACCCGGAAAGCGATCCTCAGGGGTTTAAAGCGCTGCGTCAGGCTTATGAAAGCGCTTTGCAGGAAGCTAAAAAACCCGCTGCGCCAGTGGTGGCGCTGGATGCGAATACGCAGCAGATCAATGAAATCCAGGAAGTGTTTCGCGATTTGCTGGCCTGCGATGAACGGCGATTTCAACCAGCAGCCTGGCAGCGTTTTATTCAGCAAATTAACACGCTCCCTATTAAGCTGGTAGAGAGGCTGCGCTGGCCACTGTACGCCATTGCTCAGGAAGCGTATCCGGTTTCGTATACGTGTCTGAGGCTGCTGGCGGAACGGCTGAGCTGGGAGCGACTTGACGGCGGCGAAGCGGTGGATAGAGAAGCACTGGAAGATTTTCTACGGGACGTTCAACATGGCGATATGTTCGATTACTCGCTGTTGTTTCATTTACCCGCAGAAGTGCAAAATCAGACCATCGCATTTTATGCTGCTCTGGAAGGATCTTTTTTCAACCATCCCGCGTTTTTTTCCCAGTTTATCAATCAGCATGGCGTAACGATTGTACCGGATGATCTTCAGTTCCAGCGACGTTTTCTGCGTTGGTACAGCTCGCTGCAATGGGGGATCCCGGAGCTGATTCCCGTTGCGAAAGCGTGGAGAGAGGATGAACCGGATAATAGCAGCCCACAATATTATGAATATACTCAGCGTGTTTATTGTGGTGAAGGTGACAGCCTGCTGCCTGAGCTTTGCGCTCTGTGGAAACAGGAGCCGTCTACGCAGATGGATAATCTGCTGCTGCACTGGTGCCGCCAGAATCGCCCTGACGACTATCCGCTGGTGGTCCTGGCAGTTGAAAGGCATGAGCAGCGGGGCAGCGAGGGTGAAGAGTTGGCTTACTTCCACGGCACCAGCGCCCGCACGCGTTTACTGTGGGCTGAAGCCCTGCATAGCGGGATATTATCGCCATTGAGCCGTTGTTTTGTGACGCGTGTTTTGCAAAGTAAATTCCCGGAGATTGATAAACAATACCGTTCGCATCCGCGCTGGCCTCTGTATCAGCTCGCTGAGCTATTGGTTCGTCAGAAATTACCAGCAACAAAGCACTACATTCCTTTGGTTGAGAGGCAGATGGCGGACGATCTTTGTCCCTTTGAGGCGCTGATTATTGGTGCCCTGATGCCGCCAGGGGCAGAAACGTCGACCGCAGATGGTGTCGATCAGTCGGATAGTGCCAACAGCAATACAAAACCGTTCAGTGTATTCAGCGTTGTTAAAGTGATTTTCTACATTTTTCTGGTCGCTGGGGCGTTAAGTCGGATTTTGCACCTTTTTGGCTGATGTATAAATCTGCTGGAGCGCGTGCTCCAGCATAATATAGATAAGATGCCTTAATTCAGAGGGGCATTGAGGTCTAGCGCGATACCCAACTCCGCGCAGGTTTCTCGGCGAATATTCTCGGCGGCCTGCGCGTCGTTTTCCCGCAGTGCATTTTCAAACTCGGTAATGATGCGCCCAATCCACTGGCGTTCATCACTTAATGCCCGAGACCATTTTTCTTCCAACTGTGCTTTAAATGTTCGATTAATCAGCAGGTCTCTGGGGCAGATTTTTAACGCTTCCAGACGTACTCGACTGGCGTCAATTTGCTGTTGGCTGAGCTGGAGCGGGCTGCGGTTAATCACCTTCGAGATCCGCTGGCCGGAATCAGGGAAGATAACATCCACCTCCAGAAGGCCATTGATATCATAACTAAAGCGGATATCCAGCGACTGAATGGAGCCTGTTTTAGTCAGCTCGATAGACAATTCATCAACCAGAATATTATTTTTCACCTTATGGCTTTCGCCCTGGTAGATGCTGACTTCAATATATTTCTGTTCCTGATGTTGGGTGTAATAGGTTTCGACCTTTGATACTGGCACGGTGGTGTTACGCTCGATAATTGGCGAGAACACGCCGTCAGTGCCGTTTGAGCAAACCTCGACGCCCAGGGTATAGGGGCAGACGTCGGTGAGGATTACTTCTTCAATATCTTCATGACGCAGGCGGCAAGCGGCTTGCGTCGCGGCTCCCAGAGCTACGATGGTACTGGGATCGTAATTTTTATACGGCATTTTTCCGAACAGGCGTACGGCAATGCGCTGTACCAGAGCATGCTGGGATGCGCCGCCAACCAGCACCAGGCTGTCTATCTGTTCGGGGGTCAGTAACGAATCTCTAAGCGCTTGTTCTATTGGGGCGCGAAGGCGGTTAAGCAGCGGTAGCCATAGCGTTTCCAGTTCATCTTCGTGCCAGCTGATTTCCAGTAAACGTTCCTGATGCTGCCACATACAGCTGAGCGGGAACAACCCATTACATTTTGCGCTTTCGAGTTGGCTATAGAGGGCTGAGAGGGCATTACGGCTAATTTTCAGTGGATCTAATTGCCAGCGTTTGAGTGCATCCTCCAGCAACAATCGAGTAAAGTCTTCTCCACCAAGATAGTTATCACCCGCAGAAGCGCGAACCTCAATCACAGGAAAAGCGTATTCCAGCACGGTGATGTCAAAGGTGCCGCCGCCGAGGTCGAAGATGAGTGAACGCGTATTCTGGCGAGTATGTAGCCCGTAGGCTATAGCTGCGGCGGTCGGTTCGTTTATCAATCTAACCGCGTTCAGGCCCGCCAGTTGTGCCGCCATGCGCGTATGTTTGCGCTGTTCATCACTAAAGTAAGCGGGGACAGAGATGACGACATCATGGATAGGTTGCTGCAGATACTCTTCTGCATCCTCTTTTAATGAGCGCAATACCAGGGAAGATAATTCTGGTGCGGAAAAGGACTCATCACCGAGTTGCCAGTTCGTATTACTACCCATTGCCCGCTTAAATAATGCAGCTGTTTTAGCTGGATGAGAAGTTCTACGTGAAACTGCCGGTTTTCCCACCAGAATCTGATTGTTATCATCAAGACTAATTACGGATGGTGTTAAGTATTGACCAAATTTATTTGGGATGAGTTGTGCGGCACCATTTTGCCAGACGGCGATTAAACTATTGGTGGTACCGAGATCGATACCAATAGCAAGGTTTGCATTATCCATTGCATTCATCGATGTTAGAAAAAAGAAGTAATAGGATAAGAGCGCTACGTTTTCATATGGTGATCTTAATCAAATATTGAGCTATAGGCCTGATACAGCTAACGATCCAGGTAGTTATAATTGGATCCTATTTCATAAGGTTATTTTCTGGTTTGGCTTTGGACTGTTGCCACAAATATTTATCTTTGAACGTCCTTCAGGAATCCTGGAAGGGAGGAGGCGAGTTAAATCCTCACGCACTACGAATACGTTCGGGGATCGAAGCGCTGCCCTTGTCTAAACAACCTTCAACAACCACTCCTGCAGGGATAGACTCTTGGTCTTTATGATTAATTGCTGGCGCGAAAAACGCCAGCAAAGGTAAACATATTGTGCTGTTTTAGTGAGCCGCTTAGTTAGTTTTGTTGACCTCTGATAATTTGAAGTATTGGTTCCCCCCCATATTACTTGCATAGTTATGGTAAGAGTTCAGAACCAGTTTGTTGGCTTTGAGTGTGCCGACTTCACATGTATTCCAGCCGAAAAGACCGCAGCTATAGCCACCATTAATCACATTTTTAGCGTTTAATGTCATAGTGCCGTTAGCGACCATAAGTTCTTGGTTAATGATGTTACCTTTATTCTGTGTATCAATCGTCATGTCGCCAAAAGATTGGATAAGCCATTCGTTAAGCAGATCATGCGACGTGGATATATTTACCGTGCCGCCAATAATTTCACCGAAGTTGCTGGTGACTGCATTGCTGATATTAATTGTTGCGGTATCGCCACGGATGGACCCGTTGGCATTATTTAACCAGTGGCTATTCAATGTCAGAGATTTTGAGGCAAGTAATCGACTATTGGCTGTTAAGGCTAGCGTACCATTTGTTTGAACAGTAACCGACCCTCCTGAGGTAGTACCAGAGTTCGTTATTTCACCAGATGTCATGGAGTCATTTTTCTTCGCCTGAATAAGTAGTGTATCATAACCATAAACGTTTCCTGTTACCTTAAGCGTGTTACCACCAAAGGTCATGATTGTATTTTGGCCTCGAGTTGAACCGCCATTATCAATATTTCCGAGAGCAGTCACTACTAATTGGTTGTCAGAAAGTAGATTAGAGCCATAGGTTGTTTTCAGGTTACCGTTAGTCGCTACACTCAATGCGGTGCTCGATTTTAGAGTACCCGTGTTTTCAATATTTCCAGATGAATTGACTAATAGAGGGCGAGTGCTGGAAACTGTCCCGCTATTTGTGAGTGAACTTAAACTATTGAGCAGTGTGGTATTGGTAGTGGAAATATTTCCTGTATTTTTAAGATTTCCGGAAGAAACTATCTGAGTGAGCATACCATTGCTGGTAATGGAGCCTTCATTGGTGAGTAAGCCGTTGCTGGTCATTGAAAGACTAGTATTTGTAACGATCGTCCCTTTATTACGCATACCAAAACCAAGGTTATTACCGACCATGCTAATACTGTTAGCTTTTATACCACCAAGATTGCTGATGTCGATACTGTATTCGGGAATTAAAGTCTGCAGTACTGTTGCAGACTTACCTGCAGAAGTCATCGCTCCGGTACTGTTGTTAAAAGTAAAGTTGCCAGCGCCTACTAATGCATTAGCAGCGTTAACGGTACCATTAATAGCAACTGCATCAGCTAATAGTGCAGCATAGCTGTTAGATGCATCCATCCCGTTTTGCCCGATGGTTATCTTGCCGTTAGTCACGGTATATTTTGAGATAGCACCAGTGTCGTCCAGTGCGACTTGACCGGTAGTCAGAACCGCTTTATTGGTGTTGATAAAGCTACAGCCTGAACAGCTGATACCGTTTGGGTTAGCGATGATGACGTCAGCTTTCTGCCCGGCAACCTCAATAAAACCGTTTAACGCGCTGGATTTGTCTGAGATAACTTCATTAAGAATAACGGAGGCGCTACCATCAGCTAGATTATTGTTCTTTGCTATGTTACCCAGCGAATCGTGTTTAAGATCGTTAGCGCTGTTGTTGAGAATCAGGCCCTTGCTGTCAACATTAAAATCACGATACATGTTATGTGATACACCGGCCGCATTGGGTTTTTCAATATCAATGACTTTAGTGCCAGAAGAGTGGGTATAGGTGGTTGGGTCGGCGTAAACAAAGCTTGAGCTAAGCGCTGCCGCCAGCATGACGTAAGAAAATTTGAATTTAAACATTAAAATTATACCTTTAAATATTATTGGATGAGAAAATTAACGATTAATTGGCTTGAATAAATGACAGTACTAATACCTCCATTTTAATGAAAAACCGAGGTTAAACGGTTCGGTATGAAAACTATCGGGTTTGGTAAGTGGCGTGCTAATAAAAAAATCATACTGAGTGGATAATAATTCTCCACGAAGTCCGCTTACTGCACCTGAGATGACTTTTCCTTTTTTGTATTGCTCCTCGCCGGTAATACGGCCAATATCCAGGCCTAAATAAAACTGCTGGCCGGGGTGGGGGATGTCCCAAATAAAATCGTTACTCCAGTACCAGCCCTGGTTACCAGAAAGGGTATTTTCGCCATCGAAACCACGTACAGTCCAACGGTTACCAATATTGAATTTATTATCGGTAGATAATATGTCAGGACTAAATTGAGCATTGATATGCGGAGCGTAGCTGAATCGATCGCCTGTCGGGGCAAATTTCATATAGGCCTGGATATCCAAATGGACCACGCGTGAAAGTTTGCTATAGAGCCCGGCTTTCTCCTCCGGAGTGGGCGTGGAGCTTAGCCAGGGCAAACTACGCTGTACGCCCAGGCTGGCCTCGACGATCTTTTTATCAAAGTAACGCTGCTGGCGTAAGGTTAACTCCCAAACCGGATTTTGCTTGCGCATTACGCTGAGTTCACTACCGCCAAAATAGTAGTGCGATGTGCTCTTTGCTATGCGGGCATCCAGCGTTGTTTTCTGTTGCCGAGTATGTGAAAGCAGGCGCGACAGCGTTGCACTGGCATAACGGTTTTTACTTTTATATTCAGTAACCGAGTAGTTACCCTTAAATTGTTGAAGATACTCACTCTGTGAGCCGTAGAGGCTTAATGACCAGTAGCCAAAGGGGATGGAGTAATAAAGGCTGCTATTCTGGTTACCATCATCATGTTGATTGAATTCAACGTCACCGCCGGCTGAGAAGTACAAAATGTCATTCAGGGTGGTTAAATCATAAAGATAAAGTGCACCACCGCCCTGGTAACGTCCGCTGGCGCGACTTCCGGCGTCATCCAACCAGGCGCCGATTTGCCATTTCTTTGTCAAATCACGCGTGAGTTGAATATCACTCTCAGCGTTTTTTTGTCCGGGAACAATTTTCATTCGAGCTGATGAACCTGGGGTACGCTGCAGGTTAGCCATTCCTTGTTCTAGATCGGTCAGCTTCAGTATGTCTCCGCTGGCAGAGGGCATAGAGTTCCATAGGCTGGTTGCTGCTCTATTGTCCGCAGACCATGTGATGTCGCCAATGTGACCATAGGTGAGCGTAATTTTTAGGATACCGCTATTCAGAGATTGTGAAGGAACATCAATAAGCGAAGTGATATAACCCTGAGTAATTAATTCGTTTTGTAAGGTTGCTGTGAGTATGCGTATACCAGCAATACCCAGGCATTGGTGTTCCGCCTGGATAGCAATGCCACCTAACAGACGCTGGGTTAGTTTTTCATCCTCGGAAATGATGTCGACCTTATTGATATATTGGCACGTTGTTTCCGATGGAAAGACTAATTTATGTTTATAGGATCCAGATCGTGATGACTGATATTCCTGTTGCTCAGGTTTTAATGCGCTTTGGCGTGCTTTATCCTGCTCAGTCTGGTTGGTATGGCTGGTGGATACATTCGCGAAGGTGGATGCTGAAAGAAATAGATAAATCAAAATAACGTTGAGCAGTTTTTTTTGGTTTTTTTTCATGAAGCAATGTCCATTTGTTTCATTTGATAAGTATACCCCAGCTTGCCTATCTCCGACTTGGGGCTATTTTGTCAGTAAGGCGAATCAGGTACTCACTCTTTAAAAATTTTATTTTTTATAAATCGCCAAAATAAATCACTGAACGACATACTCAGCGTCGTTGTAAAAAGTTGCGCTATGTTAGCTATACGAGATTATTCAGGCTACGATACAAAGCCTGAATTTTATTTGAATTGATTATTTCATCTTATGAATTATTACAGATGAGGTTTGATATATAACATGTGATTATTTTGATTTTAATACTCAATCATATTGAGTATGTCTGAGGGGGGACGGCGTGTACTTTACGTACACGCCTGAAATTTAGTGCAGAATTTTTGCGAGGAAATCTTTAGCTCGTTCGGATTGAGGATTAGCGAAGAAGGCTTCTTTATCAGCATCTTCGACAATTTTCCCTTCATCCATAAAGATCACCCGGTTGGCCACTTTGCGGGCAAAGCCCATTTCATGGGTCACCACCATCATGGTCATTCCTTCATTAGCCAGTTCAACCATGACGTCCAGTACTTCGTTAATCATCTCGGGGTCAAGCGCAGAGGTGGGTTCGTCAAACAGCATCGCAATAGGGTCCATACATAGCGCACGGGCAATCGCCACACGCTGTTGTTGACCGCCGGAAAGCTGGGCTGGAAATTTATCTGCATGAGCTGAGAGACCTACACGCTCCAGTAATTTTAACCCTTTGGCGCGGGAAGCGGCTTTATCGCGATTAAGCACCTTGACCTGAGCCAGCGTCAGATTTTCGATAATTGACAGATGTGGGAACAGTTCAAAGTGCTGGAACACCATCCCAACGCGGGAGCGAAGTTTGGCCAGATTGGTTTTTTTATCATTAACCGTGGTGCCGTCAACGATGATTTCACCTTGTTGAATGGGTTCCAGACCATTAACGGTTTTAATCAGCGTTGATTTGCCCGAACCTGATGGCCCGCAAACGACCACAACTTCACCTTTTTTCACTTCCGTGGAGCAATCGGTCAGCACCTGAAAGTGACCATACCATTTTGAAACGTTTTTCAGGGTAATCATTACACAGTCCTTTTCTTCAACCAGCTGACCAACAGCGATGCGCTGAGACTAATAACAAAATATACGGCCCCTGCGAACAGGACCATTTCAACCTGGGTTCCGTCGCGCTCGCCGATAGTGGAGGCGGTGCGGAAGAAGTCTGCCAGACTCAGGACGTAGACCAGTGAGGTATCCTGAAACAGGACGATACCTTGGGTAAGCAGCAGTGGCACCATGGCGCGAAACGCTTGCGGCAGAATAATCAGCTTCATGGATTGCCAGTGGGTCATCCCCAGCGCCAGCGCGGCGCTGGACTGGCCGCGTGAGATACTCTGAATACCGGCGCGTATAATTTCCGAGTAGTACGCCGCTTCAAACATGGAGAATGCAATCATCGCGGATATCAGGCGAATGTCGGTTTTCGGCGACAATCCCAGAACGTTTTGCAGGAAGCCCGGAACAATCAGATAAAACCACAGCAGGACCATCACCAGCGGGATAGAGCGAAAAACGTTAACATAGGTTTTAGCAAACCATGCCAGCGGGAGGAAGCTCGACAGGCGCATAACGGCCAGAATTGTTCCCCAGACAATCCCGATAACAATCGCGATAACGGTGATTTTTAGGGTGATAACCAGGCCAGCCAAAAGGTATGGCATGGAGGGAATAATGGAACTCCAGTCAAATTCGTACATCATTTGCCTCCCAAATTGCCCGGCAGGCGAACTTTACGTTCAACCACATACATTACCAGCATAATAATTGCGTTGATGAACACGTAGGCGAGAGTGATCGCGGTAAACGATTCCCAGGCGTGAGCCGAGTAATCCAGCAGCTTACCCGCTTGTGCGGCCATATCGGCGAGCCCGATGGTGGAGGCGATAGCCGAGTTTTTCACTAGGTTCATCATTTCAGAAGTCATTGGTGGCACGATAACGCGGTAGGCGTTAGGCAGCAGAACATAGCGGTAGGTTTGCGGTAGCGTCAGCCCCATTGCCAGCCCGGCGTTTTTCTGTCCACGCGGCAGCGACTGAATGCCTGAGCGGACCTGTTCACAGACGCGAGCGGCGGTGAATAATCCAAGACACAACATGGAAGAGACAAAGAACTGAATATTCGGATCCAGCTCGGATTTAAACCACATGCCAAGGTCTTCCGGCAGTAGTTCAGGTACCACCAGGTACCAGGTGAAGAATTGCACAATAAGCGGGACGTTACGGAAGAGTTCAACGTAACAGGTACCGATACTTGATAACAGGCGATTGGGAACGGTGCGTAAAATACCGAATAGTGAACCGACGAAGAAGGCGATAATCCAGGCCGTTACCGACAGTGCGACGGTGACCTGAAAACCGCTCCAAAGCCAGCCTAAATAGGTGGTGTTGCCGAACGGGGCCTGTTGCAGGAATATGCCCCAGTTCCAGTCTATTGACATAAATGACTCCTGGAAAAAAAAGGGTAGCAGCGCTACCCTCGAAGATTGTTGCTCAGCTTGTTGCGGTATTCACGGCGGCTGGGGAACGACCAGCCACCGTATAGTCTGTCCGTGCTGTAGTAACAATCGGGAGGGCAGGATTTCCCGCCCCTTGTTTTTTTTAATTAGTTAAGAGCTTTGTCGTTTGGTGATTTGAATAGCGCTTTCATCTCTTCAGAGAGTTCGAAATTCATATTCAGGTTCTTCGGCGGAATTGGGTTTTTGAACCATTTGTCGAACCATTTTGCCGCTTCGCCAGAGGTCTGGGCCTGGGCGACGGTTTCGTCTACCAGCGTTTTGAACTGCGGATCGTCTTTACGCAGCATACAGCCGTAGGCTTCCTGAGACTGAGCGGTGCCTACAATCTCCCAGTTATCCGGTTTCTTCGCTTTTGCTCGCTCACCGGCCAGCAGTGCGTCATCCATCATAAAGGCCACTGCACGACCGCTTTCCAGGGTGCGGAAAGAGTCGCCATGGTCTTTCGCACTGATGATGCGCATATTCATTTTTTTCTCATCGTTCAACTTATGCAGCAGAATTTCTGAGGTCGTTCCCGACGTCACAACAACGGCTTTATCCTTCAGGTCCGCGAAGTCTTTAATCGCACCGCCTTTTTTCACCAGCAGGCGCGTACCGACAACAAAGATCGTGTCGGAGAAGGCCGCTTGTTTTTGCCGTTCGAGGTTGTTAGTCGTGGAGCCGCATTCAAAATCAAAAGTACCGTTTTGCAGCAGCGGGATACGGTTTTGCGAGGTGACCGGAATCAGTTTTACCTGCAGGTCAGGTTTGTTCAGCTTCTTCTTGATAGCATCAACAATGGCATTGGAGTAGTCCTGAGAATAGCCGACGACTTGCTGTTTGTTGTCATAGTAAGAAAACGGAACGGAGGATTCACGGTGGCCAACGACGATCACGCCGTTTTTGGCAATTTTATCCAGAGTGCTCTGCCCGGTGGCAGGTGCAGCATCTTCTGCATGCGCCGCGCTGGCGGTCAGACCTATGGCCAGCATTGCTGCGGCGAGTTTACGTAATTGCATATCCGACTCCTTATCCTCAGCGTCATTGACGCTATTGATGCCCATTGTGAGTGTGTGTGCTTTTTATTGCTGCCATCTTTGCGTGCAGCATTTGTATGTGTTTGTTAGCATTTAGTTTGGCTTAATGTAAAGATTTTGCTCTTATATTGTTGATTTTTGCGAGGCGTACCGCACCAATAAGAGGCATAAATCCTTTGCTGCACTGTTTAAGTGCTGCTCTTGCTCCGTGTCGGTGCAAGCGTGTAACCAGTAGACGAATGCTATTCATCTCTAAGATTTATTTTGCAATTCACGTGCCAGAACCTGGTGAAGTAAGCTGAATTGAGTGAGATATCACCCTGTTCACATCGGCATAAGTTGATTTCTAAGTTAAAATAGCGTTCTTGTTAGCGTTCATATTTTCAGGGAAGAAAATCGCTATGGCTGCACAACATTTCAACTCGCCTTCTTTCGTCGTCGTTAAGATCCCTTATGTAACATTTCTCCTTATTGCCCTGAACGTGGTTTGGTTTGGCTATTTTTCTCGATCATCTGTGGATGGTGATATTAATCACGCGACGCTGATTCACTTAGGAGCAAACGTTGCGGAGCTAACGTTAACCGGCGAATCCTGGCGACTGGTTGCCAGCCTTTTTCTCCATGGCTCTTTTTCTCATCTGTTCTTGAATATGCTTGCTCTGGCGGTTATTGGCGCTGTTGCTGAAAGATTGCTGGGCAGGTGGCGTCTGTTGGTTGTGTACTTGCTATCCGGCTCTTTCGGTTCTCTCGTGAGCGCCTGCTATGCACTGAGCGACCGGGGAACTGGTGGTGAAACTGCCATCCATTTTTTGTCTTTAGCGCCGCAGGTGATTATCAGCATCGGTGCGTCCGGCGCCATTATGGGGCTGGCCGGTGCATCAATAGTCGCGCTGGTTTTTGCCGATCCTGCTGCTCGCAGTGAAAACGACCGGCGGGTGCTGTATTCGACCCTTGGAATGGTCGTGCTAACGCTGTTGTACGGTACTCAGCAGGAGGTGGACAACGCCAGCCATATTGGCGGCCTGTGCGCCGGCGCGGTTATTGGTTTTGCAATGGTTTTGATTCAGATGAGCTCGCGAAAAAAGCTGCTTCTGGATGCATTACTCTTTTGCGGCTGCTGCGCGTTGTTGCTGGGCGGGACGTGGCTTGCGCAGCGGCAGATTGATGAATCGGACCTGGAGGTCAGGGCGAGCCTGCGTGATGAGTTTTATCCCCTGTCCGTCGAGAAAGAGCGGCAGCTGAGAAGAAAGGTGCTGGCTGATGAACGTGAAAAGCATATGATCAGGCTGCCAGAGCCGGTAAGCAATGAGGAGGCCCGCGGCACGACACTGGCTGAGATACCTGACATTAACGACATCGCGCTGAGTAAGGATGGAAAGACGCTGTACGCGGCGGTTGAGGATAACAACACCATCACGGTTTACAGCCTGGAACAGCACAAGGTTTTGAGAACGTTTACTGGTACGGTAAGGGCCGCAAATTACAAAGGGCGCTGTAGTGATTGTGGCGATCGGGGGGTCAGGGCGCTGAAGCTTAGTCCGGATGAAACGCGGCTCTATGCGACAGGGTTTGAACCGGATTCATTGTCGGTGATTCGGGTGGCTACGGGGGAAGTTATTCAGACTATCGCAACGGGGCGTAGCCCGGACGCGATGGTGATTTCTCGCGACGGTAAGCGTGCCTGGATAATGAACCGGACCAGCAACACTATTTCAGCTATTGACCTTACGTCATATCAGCCGATCGGCGATATTCCACTGGGAAAATATGACGGAGCAGGTAAGAGTGGCGGCTCTAACATAAGGCCAATTGCGCTCTCGTCGGATGAAAAAACGCTTTTGGTCCCCGATATGGGGAGAAGCGATATTGTGCGCATTGGTACCAGTACCCACCAGAAGGTGGATTATCCGGCGGGGGATACCCAGGGGACGACGAGCGTTGTCGGTTTTCGCCCGGAAACGGGTGAGGTTATTTTTGCCGACAGCCTGGGAATTTCACGGATTAGCCAGACATCACAGCAGCCGAAGCTACTGGCTCAATGGTGCAGCCGAAGTATCTATTCTGCTGAAGCGATAAGCCCGGATGGTCGATATATCGCGCTATCGACCTATGGGTTAGAAGGATATATCGTTCTGCTCAGCGTGGATGCGAGCCAGGTTGTGGGGGTTTACCCTGCCAGCCGCGCAAGGCAAGTTCGGTTTTCAGCCGATGGCAAGCAGATATAGGTGTTGGGGGCAAAAGCGCTGACGGTGCTGGATCGCGATAAGTCGCTTGCTCCGAGGGTGCTCGTTCGTCATCCGCAGTATGGTGACGTAGCCTGTCTTCCTGATGTTGACTAATGGAACATGGGGGGAAGAGCGTTCGATTCCCCCCATTTTGCTTACTGCTTGCGAGTTCGCAGGCTCATCAGTAGTGCACCAAAACCAAACAGGACGGTCAGCGCCCACAGCGGCCAGTTCCCCGTACGGGCGTACGGTGTCAGACCAGACGTCGGGGTCACTTTGGTGGTCAATACGGCACGAGTAAACTGCGGGATCATCTCCTGAATTTCACCGCGTGGGCCGATGACGGCAGTAATGCCATTATTTGTGCTGCGCAGCAGCGGACGGGCCAGCTCCAGCGCACGCATCCGCGCCATCTGGAAGTGCTGCCACGGACCGATAGATTTCCCGAACCACGCATCGTTAGAGATGGTCAGCAGGAAGTCGGTATCCGGGCGGAAGTTATCGCGCACCTGTTCGCCAAGAATAATTTCATAGCAAATGGCCGCCGTCAGACGCATGTTATGCGCGATAAGCTGTGGCTGCACGTAAGGACCACGGCTGAAAGAGGACATCGGCAGATCGAAGAACGGAGCCAGCGGACGCAGGATCGATTCCAGCGGTACAAACTCGCCAAACGGTACCAGGTGGTTCTTGTTGTAGCGATTCTTCGAGTCGTAGCTGTAAGGATTGTCTTTGCCCAGGGTAATAATCGTGTTGTAGGTATCGTAGCGATTTTGCGCGTTCAGACGCGCATCGACGATGCCGGTGATCAGTGAGCTGTTTTTCGACCGTAGTAGATCGTCCAATGTGCTGAGGAACCGCTGCTGGTTAATTTCCAGATCCGGAATTGCCGACTCCGGCCAGATGATGAGCTGAGATTTGCCCATTTGCGGCTGGGTGAGATCCAGATAAGTTTCCAGCGTTCTGGCTAGGTGGCCCTCATTCCACTTTATCTCCTGAGAAATATCCCCTTGTACCAGCGAGACCTGAGTGGCTCGCTCCGGTAGCAACTGGTACCACTGAATGTAACGCAGCGGGAAGGGCAGGGCGAACAGCACTACGGCGGCGATCAGCGGTTTCCAGCTACGCTGCATAAGCGCCAGCACCAGCAGGCCGCTGACAACCATCAGCAGGAAGTTTATCGCCTCAACGCCCATAACAGGGGCCAGGCCTTTCAGTGGCCCGTCAATCTGGCTGTAGCCAAATTGCAGCCATGGGAAACCGGTTAATACCCAACCGCGCAGGAATTCGGTAATTTGCCACACTACCGGTGCAGCGACAGCCACGCGTATCCAACTGGCTTTCGGCCACAGGCGCGAAAGAATACCGGCGAATAACCCGGTATAAAGGGACAGATAAGCCGCCAGCAGAACAACCAGGAAAACGTTGACCGGCCCCGGCATCCCGCCGAACTGCGCGATGCTGACGTAGACCCAGTTAATCCCGGAACCAAACAGGCCTAGCCCCCAGAAATAACCAATAGCGGCGCTTTGCACCGGTCGACGATTAAGGGTTAAACCTTGCAAACCGATTAGCGAAATAATCGCCGCTGGCCAGAAATCATAAGGTGAAAAAGCCAGCGTTCCGCTGGCTCCGAATAACAACGCCAGCAGCAGGCGTACGCGCTGGCGTTCAATAAGAGAGGCAAATACCATTTAGGTTAATCGTCCCGTTGGATTAGTCTTCCAGCTTCGGCTGAGGCGCGTCATCAGGAAGTTTTACATGTACCTGAATAATACGTCTGCTGTCAGCCATTGCGACCTTGAATTGGTAACCATCAATTTCGATAGACTCGCCGCGGGCTGGCAGATGACCAAATGCCTGCATCACCAGTCCGCCGATGGTGTCGACCTCTTCGTCGCTGAAGTGGGTTCCGTAGGCTTCGTTGAAGTCTTCGATTGAGGCGAGCGCGCGTACCGTCCACGTGTGGCGGCTCAGTTGACGAAAATCGATATCTTCTTCTTCATCGTATTCGTCTTCGATCTCGCCGACGATCAGTTCAAGGATGTCTTCAATGGTCACCAGACCCGAGACGCCACCAAACTCATCGATAACGATAGCCATATGATAACGCTGGGAGCGGAACTCTTTCAGCATACGGTCAACCCGCTTGCTTTCAGGCACGACAACCGCCGGGCGCAACACTTTTTCCATGCTGAAGGCTTCCGAGTCGCTGCGCATAAACGGCAGCAGATCTTTGGCCATCAGAATCCCTTCAATGTGATCTTTATCTTCGCTGATCACCGGAAAACGCGAGTGGGCTGATTCGATGATGACATCGAGGCACTCGTCCAGCGTCTGGTTGCGTTTCAGGGTAATCATCTGCGAGCGAGGGATCATGATGTCGCGGACGCGTTGGTCGGCGATATCCATTACCCCTTCGAGCATATCGCGCGTGTCTTCGTCGATAAGATCGTTTTGCCCGGAATCACGGATCAGCGCCAGTAGTTCGTCACGATTTTTGGGTTCACCGTGAAAGAGCTGGCTGAGTAACAGGGAGAAGAATCCCTTTTTGCTGTTTACTGTGTCGCTACTGTGTGAATTGTCGTCGCTCATGGCGTCGTATGGGTTCTCATGTTGGTTAAATCGTCGCTCGTCACGCGTATACTCAGCGTCCGGCATAGCGGCCAGTCGCCGGCAAAGCCGGCGGCAGGTTATTCCTTCTCGGCAATGTACGGATCCTCATAGCCCAGAGCAAGCATTATCTCTGTTTCGAGGGATTCCATCTCTTCCGCTTCTTCGTCAACGATATGGTCGTAGCCCAAAAGATGCAGACTACCGTGGACAACCATATGCGCCCAGTGCGCTTCCAGCGGTTTGTTTTGCTCTTTTGCTTCCTGCTCGACGACCTGACGGCAGATGACCAGATCGCCAAGCAGTGGTAATTCGATGCCCGGAGGGGCTTCGAACGGGAAAGACAGCACGTTAGTCGGCTTGTCCTTCCCGCGATAGGTCATATTCAGCTCATGGCTTTCCGCTTCATCGACCAGACGGATCGTGACTTCCGACTCTTCCTGGAACTGCGGGATGACGGTATCGACCCAGCGTTGAAACTGCGCCTCATCCGGCATACCGCTGTTATCTGCGCAAGCCAGCTGTAAATCGAGAATAACCTGACTCATTTGTGTTCCTGCTCCTGGGCTTCGCGTTTACGCTCGGCGGCCTGTTCTGCTTTACGTTTTTGGTCCGCTTCTTCCCACGCTTCATAGGCATTAACGATGCGGGCGACAACCGGATGGCGCACCACGTCCTCGCTATGGAAGAAGTTGAAGCTAATCTCATCGACTTCGGCCAGCACTTCAATCGCGTGGCGCAGGCCGGATTTGGTGCTACGCGGCAGGTCAATCTGCGTCACGTCGCCGGTAATAACCGCTTTGGAGTTAAAACCAATACGGGTCAGGAACATCTTCATCTGTTCGATGGTAGTGTTCTGGCTCTCATCAAGGATGATAAAGGCATCGTTCAGCGTACGACCGCGCATATAGGCCAGCGGCGCGACTTCAATCACGTTGCGCTCAATCAGCTTCTCGACTTTCTCAAAACCGAGCATCTCGAACAGCGCGTCGTACAGCGGGCGCAGGTACGGGTCGACTTTCTGACTCAAATCGCCAGGCAGGAAGCCCAGCTTTTCCCCGGCTTCAACGGCCGGACGGGTCAGCAGAATACGGCGAACATCCTGACGCTCCAGCGCGTCGACCGCAGCAGCAACTGCAAGGTAGGTTTTCCCGGTCCCGGCAGGACCAACGCCGAAGGTAATATCGTGGTCAAGAATATTGGCAATATACTGCGCCTGATTCGGCGTGCGCGGTTTGATCACGCCACGCTTAGTTTTGATATTGATGGCCTTGCCGAAGTCCGGCACGCTTTCGGCGCTTTGCTCCAGCACGCGGGCTTCTTTGATCGCCAGGTGAATTTGTTCTGGTTCAATATCCTGAAGTTCGCCGCGCATCGGTGCAGTATCGACATACAGGCTGCGCAGGATATCCGCCGCAGCGGTGACGCAAATCGGGCGACCGGTTATTTTAAAGTGGTTGTCACGACGATTAATCTCGATGCCGAGACGGCGTTCCAGCTGTTTAATGTTGTCATCAAACGGGCCGCAAAGGCTCAGCAGACGGGCATTATCAGCGGGCTCAAGGGTGATTTCGCGAGTGTCTGTGTTCAAACTGTTCCTCTTATGCATAGGTAGCCGGAAGGTAAACGTTCACCGGCCTGTCAGGAAATTATTCACGTCATCGGAATATGGCGCAAGCATCGCTGTAGATATTGGGTTCAGGAGAGGAAATACAAGGCCTGCCGGAGTCGGCAGGCCTGAACGGATTATGGCTGGTAGATACCGACGCCAAGATCGTTTTCTTTACGGGTACGAGCAATCACCGATTCCGGCGTTTCTGCGATGCGCAGGCCCATTTCGTCTTCGGTACGTACCACTTTACCGCGCAGAGAGTTTGTCCAGACGTCGGTGATTTCGACATCGACAAACTTGCCAATCATCTCAGGTGAACCTTCGAAGTTGACCACGCGGTTATTCTCGGTACGGCCGGAAAGCTCCATAACGCTTTTACGTGACGTGCCCTCCACCAGAATACGCTGCACGGTGCCGAGCATACGACGGCTCCATGCCGTTGCCTGCTGGTTGATTCGCTCCTGCAGAATATACAGGCGCTGCTTCTTATCTTCTTCCGGTACGTCATCGACCATATCGGCTGCCGGGGTGCCCGGGCGCGCGGAGAAGATAAAGCTGTAGCTCATATCGAAATTCACATCCGCAATCAGCTTCATGGTCTGCTCGAAATCCTGGGTGGTTTCACCAGGGAAGCCGACGATGAAGTCGGAGCTAATCTGAATATCAGGACGTGCCGCGCGCAGTTTGCGGATAATCGCTTTGTATTCCAGAGCCGTATGGGTGCGCCCCATAAGATTCAGCACGCGGTCAGAACCGCTCTGCACCGGCAGATGCAGGAAGCTCACCAGCTCCGGCGTGTCGCGATAAACCTCAATAATGTCATCGGTGAATTCAATCGGATGGCTGGTGGTAAAACGAATCCGGTCAATACCGTCGATCGCCGCAACCAGGCGCAGAAGATCGGCAAAACTGCCAGGGGTGCCATCGTAGTTTTCACCGCGCCAGGCGTTCACGTTCTGCCCGAGCAGATTAACCTCACGCACGCCCTGAGCCGCGAGCTGCGCGATTTCAAACAGGATATCATCGCCTGGACGGCTGACTTCTTCACCGCGGGTGTATGGCACCACGCAATAGGTGCAATATTTGTTGCAGCCTTCCATGATAGAGACAAATGCACTTGGTCCGTCGGCACGGGGTTCCGGCAGACGATCGAATTTTTCGATTTCCGGGAAGCTGATATCGACAACCGGGCTGCGATTACCGCGTACGGAGTTGATCATTTCCGGCAGGCGGTGCAGGGTCTGCGGCCCGAAAATAATATCGACATAGTGAGCGCGCTGGCGAATATGATCGCCTTCCTGAGAAGCCACACAGCCGCCAACGCCAATGATCAGGTTGGGGTTTTTCTCTTTCAGCAGTTTCCAGCGACCGAGCTGATGGAAAACTTTTTCCTGGGCCTTCTCACGGATTGAGCAGGTATTGAGCAGCAGCACATCCGCTTCTTCTGCCACTTCGGTGAGTTGAAACCCGTGCGTGGCATCCAGCAGATCGGCCATCTTTGATGAATCGTATTCGTTCATCTGACAGCCCCAGGTTTTAATATGGAGTTTTTTTGTCATCGACTTGCTCATGCTTAATTAGGTATACCCAAAGTCAGCGTCTTCACCGGATGTTGCTCTGCAATGTGAAGGGTGACGGATATAAAGCCAGGATTGCAGGGCGCGTATTGTAATGCTTTGACCGCGCCCTGACCAGTACGACCGTAATCACCACAAGGTGAATAAAAATCCGGTAAACTCAAGGGATTCGAGTTTAAGGATAATAGCCATGACAATTCATGCAACAGATGTCGTTATCGTCGGCGGCGGAATGGTTGGCGGCGCCCTGGCATTGGGGCTGGCACAGCGCGGCTTTACGGTGACGGTGATTGAAAAAAATGCGCCGCCAACTTTTGATGCGACCTCGGTTCCAGATGTGCGTATTTCGGCAATCAGCGCTTCATCCGTAGGGCTACTGAAAAGTCTGGGTGTCTGGGATTCAGTTCGGGCGATGCGCGCCCATGCTTATCGTCAACTGGAGACCTGGGAGTGGGAAAGTGCCCATGTTGCCTTTAATGCGACAGAACTAGAGCTGCCTGAGCTGGGCTACATGGTGGAAAATAACGTCCTCCAGCTTGCTTTATGGCAGGCGCTGGAAGCCCATGCGCAAGTCTCTCTTCATGTGGGAGCGTCATTGAAGGAAATGCGCCACGCAGAAACGCATGTTTCACTAACGTTGACTGATGATAATCAGTACGATGCACGACTGGTTATTGGCGCGGACGGCGCTAACTCGCAGGTACGGCAACTGGCGGGAATCGGCGTCCAGGCGTGGCAGTATCAGCAATCCTGCATGTTGATAAGCGTGCAGTGCGTGGACGATCCCGGTGATAGTACCTGGCAGCAGTTCACTCCAACGGGACCGCGCGCATTTTTACCGCTGTTCGACCATTGGGCTTCACTCGTGTGGTACGACACGCCCGCGCGGATCCGCCAACTGCAGGGAATGAATATGGCTCAGCTGCAGCAAGAAATTGCCCACCATTTCCCGTCCCGTCTGGGTGAGGTTACACCGCTAAGCGCGGGGGCATTCCCGCTGACCCGTCGCCACGCACTGCAATACGTTAAGCCGGGATTGGCGTTGGTGGGCGACGCCGCGCACACTATTCATCCGCTGGCGGGGCAGGGGGTGAATTTAGGCTATCGTGATGTTGATGCGCTGCTGGATATTCTTTCCCGTGCGCGCGAGCACGGTGAAGAGTGGGCCAGTCTGCCTGTACTCAAGCGCTACCAGGCCCGGCGCAGAGCAGATAACCTGATTATGCAAACAGGGATGGATCTGTTTTATGCCGGGTTCAGCAACGATCTGGCACCAATCCGTATGCTGCGAAATATCGGTCTGATGGCTGCCGGGCGAGCTGGTGTCCTGAAGCGACAGGCACTGAAGTACGCGTTGGGATTGTAATCTGCGTTTAACATAACCTTGCAAACAGCGTGTCTCTACCTTCTTTTGTTGGCAAGAATCCCTGATACCAGATACTTCCTCTGGAGGTTGTCAGGGATTCACACTGCCATTGATTAGTCGCTACTAAATAGAGCATATGTGCGCTTTTGGCTGACATATAGAGCAGATACAGTAGCGCCAGCAATGCAAGTATTACGGAAACCTCGCTTCCTTTGAAAGACTGAAACTCATAAGCAAGTATGGCGATACAGCTACCCTGTAAAACCATCTTGCCCACAAAGCAGCGGATAAAAAATTGTTGGATTCTCTCTGTTGACCAGAAGCATGGATTTTTAAGCACAGCGCGTTGTTCCTGAGCCGGGAAGCCATGAATATAGGTTATCCATTGGGTATTTTCAGTAAGCGTAAGCGCGATACCAGTTTCGTTGAGGCGATGAAGACGCATTGATATGCTAATAGGAAAGAATAAACCAACCAGAACACAATATGTTAATAAGGCAGAAATCCCGAAGAAGCAAGAAATGAAGCTGAACAGAAAAAAGAGCAGCGTTGTTATTCGGGTAAAAATCGGGAAAACCTGATAGTTCATCGCAAATCCTTTTACGCATTTTCTCTGCAATGTATCCAGAGCTAACGTAGATGTAAACTTCAGATTAGATTTTTCGGATTTCATAAAGCAAAAAGCCCGCCGAAGCGAGCTTTTTGCTATTAAGTGGCTGGGGTACGAGGATTCGAACCTCGGAATGCTGGTATCAGAAACCAGAGCCTTACCGCTTGGCGATACCCCAACGGGTGCGCCCACAATGTGAGCGACTTTTAAAATTGGCTGGGGTACGAGGATTCGAACCTCGGAATGCTGGTATCAGAAACCAGAGCCTTACCGCTTGGCGATACCCCAACAATTTTTTTGGATTTATCGAACTAAATCAATAAGTCCTTGTATGGTGGCTACGACGGGATTCGAACCTGTGACCCCATCATTATGAGTGATGTGCTCTAACCAGCTGAGCTACGTAGCCAAAATCTTATCATATTCTTCGATGGCTGGGGTACCTGGATTCGAACCAGGGAATGCCGGTATCAAAAACCGGTGCCTTACCGCTTGGCGATACCCCAATACCGTCGCGGTGAACCGCAAACATCGAAGAAATATGGCTGGGGTACCTGGATTCGAACCAGGGAATGCCGGTATCAAAAACCGGTGCCTTACCGCTTGGCGATACCCCAACAAAAAACTTTTACTTGCAACGCGAAAGAGTAAATGGTGCGGGAGGCGAGACTTGAACTCGCACACCTTGCGGCGCCAGAACCTAAATCTGGTGCGTCTACCAATTTCGCCACTCCCGCAAAATATGGTGGCTACGACGGGATTTGAACCTGTGACCCCATCATTATGAGTGATGTGCTCTAACCAGCTGAGCTACGTAGCCATCTTTTTTTCGCGCTACCTTATCGGCGTTGCGGGGCGCATTATGCGTATTGAGCCTTAAAGCGTCAACCCCTTTTTCATCGAAAATGGGCTGAAAACGACTGTTTGGTTAGGTTGCGAACAGCGTGATGTAATAATCGGCAATTATTGGTTATTTATCGTTTTTAATGATTTGCATAAGGCATAAAAAAACGGACCCCGTAGGATCCGTTTTAGATATTGATGGTTATTTAGTAAGCCGACTGGTGCACGCCGACTGCGCGTCCTGATGGATCGTTCATGGTTTTGAACGACTCATCCCACTCAATGGCTTTCGCTGAAGAACAGGCAACGGACGGGCCACCGGGTACACATTCCGCAGCGCTGGGTACCGGGAATAATTCTTCAAAGATCTCACGATACAGATACGCTTCTTTTGACGATGGCGTGTTGTATGGGAAACGGAAGCTGGCCGTTTCCAGCTGCTGATCGGAAATCTGTTCTGCCGCGACTTCTTTGAGCGTATCGATCCAGCTGTAACCTACACCGTCAGAAAACTGCTCTTTCTGGCGCCAGGCGACGCTTGCCGGCAGGTAGGATTCAAAACATTCACGCAGAACATGTTTTTCCATTTTGCCGTTGCCGCACATTTTATCCTGCGGGTTAATGCGCATTGCCACGTCGAGGAACTTCTTATCCAGGAACGGTACGCGTGCTTCAACGCCCCAGGCTGACATCGCTTTGTTGGCGCGGGCGCAGTCAAACATATGCAGCGCCTGCAGCTTACGCACGGTCTCTTCATGCAATTCTTTGGCGTTTGGTGCTTTATGGAAATAGAGGTAGCCGCCAAACACTTCATCAGAACCTTCGCCGGACAGTACCATCTTGATGCCCATCGCTTTGATTTTACGTGACATCAGATACATTGGTGTTGAAGCGCGAATGGTGGTCACATCGTAGGTTTCGATGTGATAAATAACATCACGAATCGCGTCTAAACCTTCCTGTACGGTAAAGTGAATCTCGTGGTGCACGGTACCCAGATGGTTAGCGACTTCCTGCGCAGCTTTCAGGTCAGGTGCGCCTTCCAGGCCCACGGCGAAGGAGTGAAGCTGCGGCCACCAGGCTTCTGATTTTTCCTGATCTTCAACGCGGCGAGCGGCATATTTTTTGGTGATAGCGGAAATAACCGATGAATCCAGGCCGCCGGAAAGCAGTACACCGTAAGGAACATCTGACATCAGGTGGCTTTTTACTGATTCTTCCAGCGCCTGACGCAGTTCATTTTTATCAGTAACGTTGTCTTTGACCGCGTCATAATCGAACCAGTCACGCTGATAATACTGGCGGATTTCGCCATCTTTGCTCCACAGGTAACTGCCTGCCGGGAACTCTTTAATAGTGCGGCAGACCGGAACCAGTGCTTTCATTTCTGAAGCGACGTAGAAGTTACCGTGCTCGTCATGACCCATATACAGCGGGATGATCCCGATATGGTCGCGGCCAATCAGATATGCGTCTTGTTCGCTGTCATACAGAGCGAATGCAAACATCCCCTGCAGGTCGTCCAGGAAGTCCGGCCCTTTTTCCTGATACAGCGCCAGGATGACTTCACAGTCTGAACCGGTCTGGAATTCATAGCGATCGCCGTATTCTGCGCGCAGCGCCTGGTGGTTGTAGATTTCACCATTGACGGCCAGGGCGTGAGTTTTTTGGGCGTTGTATAGCGGCTGCGCACCAGCGTTAACGTCAACGATAGACAGACGCTCATGCGCCAGAATGGCTTTATCGCATGCGTAAACACCGGACCAGTCCGGACCGCGGTGGCGCATCAGGCGGGAAAGTTCCAGTGCCTTTTTACGCAGTTCGACCGCGTCAGTTTTAATATCCAGTACGCCAAAAATTGAACACATAGCCTTCTCCGTTACCCTGTCTTGTTTAATGTTGTGCAGGCTGCGTCTTATTGCGAAGCCTCAGTGCATGCTTAAGAAAATGCCGCAAAGGAGCGGGGCGCGCAAGGGGTTTACGGTCGAGAAAAGAAATAATGCAACTACTGTTGCTGAATAATGAAAAAAGATTATGTTTTGAACGCTTTTATTGATGAATGTTTAGTGATAATGCATTTTCATTAGATGAAGGTGTTTTTTGGTCGCTTAGAAATGAAGAACCACGCCCGGGGACGTGGTTTTGATCAGAAAATATCAATTTCTGCGACGGAGGGGTAAATCCATGATGGTCGGAATGGCATGCTGTCGATATCGTCGAGCGTGGCGATCCCAGAAAGCACCAGAATGGTTTCCAGGCCCGCCTGAAAGCCTGCCAGAATATCCGTGCGCAAGTTATCGCCGACGATGACTGTTTGCTCAGAGTGCGCCTGCATTTTGTTTAGCGCTGAACGGATAATCCACGGGCTGGGTTTGCCGACATAGAACGGCTGACGGCCTGAGATTTTCTCGATGCCGGCGCACAGCGCACCGCAGGCTGGATAATATCCGCGACCGTGAGTATCCGGGTTGGTGGCGATAAAACGCGCGCCGTTGGCAACAAAAAAAGCGGCCTTATGCATCATCTCCCAGTTAAAGGAGCGGGTTTCGCCGACGATAACGAAGTCAGGGTTAACGTCGGTGATGGTAAAGCCGGCTTTATACAGTTCATGGATCAGCGCGCCTTCACCCACCACGTAGGCTTTCTTGCCTTCCTGACGACGCAGAAAATCCGCAGTCGCCATAGCTGAGGTATAAAAAGCGGTATCCGGCACATCAATTCCCGCAGTCGCAAAGCGGTTCGCCAGATCCTGACCGGTTTGTGAAGGGTAGTTGGTCAGCATCACCAGCGGCATCTCTTTTTCGAGAATGCGCTTGATAAATTCAGCGGCGCCCGGCACAGCCACATTGTCGTGCATCAGCACGCCGTCAATATCACAAATTACGTTTTGAATGGTCATGGACAGTCCGACATCGTTGGAGAAAGGCGAAACTATAAAGCGGCTTTAACTTTCCAGCAAATGCTGGAGCAGGATCCCATTGAGCATCGCGCGCTTGACCAGAGCAAAAGCGCCGATCGCTGAGCGATGATCGAGAGTGGATCGCACCACCGGCAGATTTTTACGAAATGCCTTTAGCGCCTGGTTATTGATGCAGCTTTCAATCGCTGGCAGCAGGACTTTTTCCGCTTCGACGATCTCACCGGCAATGACCACTTTTTGCGGATTAAACAGGTTAATCGCAATGGCGATGGTTTTACCCAGATGGCGACCGACATGTTCGATAACCTCACAGGCCAGCGCATCACCTTTATTCGCCGCTTTACAGATAGTTTTGATGGTGCAGTCATCTATTGAAATTTTGCTCTGATAGCCCTGTTCCAGTAAATGACGAACGCGATGCTCGATGGCGGCATTGGCAGCAATGGTTTCCAGACAGCCAAAGTTACCGCAGTGGCAGCGCTCGCCCAGCGGATCGACCTGGATATGTCCGATTTCACCAACGTTGCCATTGCGGCCGATAAAGGTACGACCATTGGAAATAATTCCCGCACCGGTCCCGCGGTGTACCCGCACTAAAATGGAGTCCTCGCAATCATGACTCGCACCAAAATAGTGCTCTGCCAGCGCGAGACTGCGGATATCGTGACCAACGAAGCAGGTTAGTTTAAAACGTGCTTCTAGCGCCTCAACTAACCCCCAGTTTTCAACCTGAATATGGGGCATATAGCGAATAACGCCACTTTCAGGGTCAACCAGGCCCGGTAGAATGACCGAGATAGCAATCAGCTCACGGATTTTACGCTGGCAGCCTTCCATAAAGGAGGCGATGATGTTCAGCAGCGCATGCTCCAGGGTTTCTTGGGTTCTTTCCGGAAGTGGGTAATGCTCTTCTTCGAGGGTTTTGCTGCTTAAATCATACAGCGTCAGGGTGGCGTCATAGCGGCCAAGGCGCACGCCAATTGCGTGGAAATTGCGGGTTTCGGCAATAATCGAGATCGCGCGGCGGCCCCCGGTGGAGGCCTGCTGATCGACTTCTTTGATCAGGCCGCGTTCAATCAGTTGACGCGTAATTTTGGTTACGCTGGCAGGGGCAAGCTGGCTTTGTTCCGCAATCTGAATACGCGAGATTGGGCCGTGCTGATCAATCAACCGATAGACGGCCGCGCTGTTCAGCTGTTTTACGAGATCGACGTTACCAATTTGAGCTTGTCCGCCTGCTGTCATACTTTTACTTACTCAGTGACGACCTCGTTACCATTAACGATGGTCTTGGTGATTTTATAATCGCGGGTGAATGCGGTCAGGTTAGCGACCATCCCCGGAGCAATGCTGCCTAATTGTTTGTCCACGCCAATCGCGCGAGCAGGATAGAGGGTTGCCATACGCAACACTTCGTCCAGCGCGATGCCGCAATGTTCGACGAGGTTACGTACCCCTTCAATCATGGTCAGCGAAGAACCGCTAAGGGTGCCGTTTTCATCCACGCACAATCCATTCCGGTAGTATATTGTTTTACCAGCAAAAATGAACTGTTCAATATTGGCACCTGCCGGTGCTGTCGCGTCGGTCACGAGGCACAGTTTGTCGCCTTTCAGGCGCTTAGCGAGACGGACGTTGGCGTAATCGACATGTAGACCATCCACGATAATGCCGCAGTAAATATCCGGTTCGTCGAAAATCGCGCCCGCCAGACCCGGCTCGCGGCCAGTAATATAAGGCATCGCGTTAAACAGATGGGTGGCGAAAGTAATGCCAGAACGGAAGCCGATTTTCGCTTCTTTCAGCGTGGCGTTGGAATGGCCCGCGGAAACGATAATACCTGCAGCGACCAGCTTGCGGATCACTTCTGGCTCAACGCGCTCTGGGGCGAGCGTGAGTTTGGTAATCACATCCGCGTTTTCGCACAGAAAGTCGACCAGCGCGGCATCAGGCTTACGCACGTAGTCTGGGTTATGCGTGCCTTTCTTAACAATGTTCAGCCACGGACCTTCGAGATGCAGGCCCAGAGCCTGGTTCGGATGCTTTTGCAGATATTCGCGCATTACGCGTACGCCCTGTTTCATCAGGTCATCGCTGGCGGTAATGAGCGTGGGTAAGTAGCTGGTGCAGCCGGAGCGCTGGTTAGCCTCCTGCATAATTTCCAGCGTTTCAACGGTGACGGCATCGGGTGTGTCGTTAAACTGCACGCCGCCGCAGCCGTTCAGCTGTACGTCGATAAAACCGGGAGCAAGAATGGCGCCATCAACCGAGCGTTGTTCAATCCCGGTGGGTAAATCAGTCAGCGGACAGATACGTTCGATAAGGCCATTGGCGATAACGATCGCATGGTCATCCAGAATTTCATGACCGGTATAAATCCGGCCTTGGGTTAATGCATACATTACGACCCCCGGTTGTCAAAAATGGTTGTCCCGCGGGGGCGGCCGCGGGACGAGACTACATTACAGACCTTTGATGTTTTCAGCTTCTAATTCGTTGAAATATTTCAAGGTCTTAACTTTCAGTTCCATCGTAGACGGCTCGTCGCAGACCACAACCGCTTTCGGGTGTAGTTGCAGACAGGTAATGGTCCACATATGGTTAACGTTGCCTTCAACCGCTGCCTGCAGCGCCAGCGCTTTCTGACCCCCCAACACCAGAATCATCACTTCTTCTGCATCGAGCAGAGTACCTACGCCAACGGTTAGCGCGTATTTAGGCACCTGGTCTACGTCACCGTCAAAGAAACGGGAGTTTGCTATACGGGTATCATGAGTCAGGGTTTTAATGCGGGTACGGGAAGCCAGCGAAGAGGCCGGTTCATTAAACGCGATATGCCCATCGTTGCCTACGCCGCCCATGAACAGGTTGATTTTGCCGTAAGAACGAATTTTTTCTTCATAACGACGGCATTCAGCATCGATATCAGGCGCATTACCATTCAGCAAGTTAATGTTTTCTGCCAGAATATCAACGTGATCAAAGAAGTTGCGGTGCATAAAGCTATGATAGCTTTCCGGATGCTCTTTCGGCAGACCAACATACTCATCCATGTTAAAAGTGACGACATGCTTAAAGCTGACCTGGCCTGCTTTGTGCATCTCAACCAGCGCTTTGTAAGCCGTCAGCGGGGTGCCGCCGGTTGGCAGACCCAGTACAAACGGACGATCCGCCGTAGGATTGAACGCATTGATGCGATTAACGATGTGGCGGGCAGCCCATTTACCGACTTGCTCAGCTGTTACCAGGGGGATCAGTCTCATTGTTCACCTCTATAGTTAAATTAGAACCTGGCGGATTGGCGCCAGCATACTATTAAGAGTATTGCAGTAACTGCGTCGGCTGGGGTCAATCCGTGTTGATTTTTTGAATGATAAAATAAGTTTTCGTTGTTAGCCAGTAAAAGGCGGGGGTGAATACGATATTTGGTGACTATTGTCACAAAAAATGCCCATTTAATTTGCGAGACGAATTAATTTTTCAGACACTTTGCAGGTAAGTTAAAAATTTAACCAAGTTACACAATAATAAAGTGGCTTTGAATGAGCCTTATCGGGGTCTCATAGGGGGAATAAGATGAATATTTTAGGTTTTTTTCAGCGACTCGGTAGGGCGTTACAACTCCCTATTGCAGTGCTGCCAGTCGCCGCGCTGCTGCTGCGATTCGGTCAGCCCGATCTGCTTAACATACCGTTCATTGCACAGGCGGGCGGGTCAATCTTTGATAACCTGGCGCTGATTTTTGCTATCGGTGTTGCCTCCAGCTGGTCTAAAGACAGCGCGGGTGCAGCAGCGCTGGCCGGTGCAGTAGGTTACTTCGTCCTGACCAAAGCGATGGTCACCATTAACCCTGCTATTAACATGGGTGTCCTGGCGGGTATTATTACTGGTCTGGTGGCGGGTGCGACTTACAACCGCTGGTCGGGCATCAAATTGCCTGACTTCCTGAGCTTCTTTGGTGGCAAACGCTTTGTACCAATCGCTACCGGCTTCTTCTGTCTGGTGCTGGCGGCTATCTTCGGTTATGTATGGCCTCCGGTGCAGAACGCCATTCATGCAGGCGGAGAATGGATCGTCGGCGCTGGCGCGCTGGGTTCTGGTATCTTCGGTTTCATCAACCGTCTGCTGATCCCAACCGGTCTGCATCAGGTTCTGAACACCATTGCCTGGTTCCAGATTGGTGAATTCACTAACGCCGCAGGTGCGGTATTCCACGGTGACATCAACCGCTTCTACGCGGGTGACGGCACGGCGGGGATGTTCATGTCCGGCTTCTTCCCGATCATGATGTTCGGTCTGCCGGGTGCTGCGCTGGCGATGTACTTCGCGGCCCCTAAAGAACGTCGTCCAATGGTCGGCGGTATGCTGCTGTCTGTCGCAATTACCGCATTCCTGACCGGTGTTACCGAGCCGCTGGAATTCCTGTTCATGTTCCTGGCGCCGTTGCTGTATCTCCTGCACGCCATCCTGACCGGTATCAGCCTGTTCGTTGCGACAGCGCTGGGCATCCATGCAGGCTTCTCCTTCTCCGCAGGTGCTATCGACTATGTTCTGATGTACAGCCTGCCAGCAGCCAGTAAAAACGTCTGGATGCTGATTGTTATGGGCGTGGTGTTCTTCGTCATTTACTTCCTGCTGTTCAGTGCGGTTATCCGTATGTTCAACCTGAAAACGCCGGGTCGTGAAGATAAAACCGATGACGTGGTGACTGAGGAAGCAAACAGCAATACCGAAGAAGGTTTGACTCAACTGGCAACCAACTACATCGCAGCGGTTGGCGGTACGGATAACCTGAAAGCGATTGATGCGTGTATTACTCGTCTGCGTCTGACCGTTGCAGACTCTGCACTGGTTAACGATGCGGCCTGTAAGCGCCTGGGCGCTTCGGGTGTGGTTAAACTGAACAAACAGACCATTCAGGTTATCGTGGGTGCGAAAGCTGAATCCGTTGGTGATGAAATGAAGAAAGTGGTTGCGCGTGGCCCGGTTGCGGCGACATCTGCCTCTTCTGCTCATAGCGCACCTGTTGCATCAGTTGCTAAACCACAGGCCGTGGCGAATGCGAAAACCGTGGAAACGCTGGTTTCGCCAATTACCGGTGACATTGTGGCTCTGGAGCAGGTTCCGGACGAAGCGTTTGCCAGCAAAGCCGTCGGCGACGGCGTGGCGGTGAAACCGACGGACAAGATTGTTGTTGCTCCGGCTGCAGGCACGGTGGTGAAGATCTTTAACACCAACCATGCATTCTGCCTGGAAACTGAAAATGGCGCGGAAATCGTTGTCCATATGGGTATTGATACCGTTGCGCTTAACGGCCAGGGCTTTAAACGCTTGGTGGAAGAGGGCGCGGAAGTGAACGCTGGTCAGCCGATTCTGGAACTGGATCTTGAGTTCCTGAACGCTAACGCGCGCTCCATGATTAGCCCGGTGGTGTGCAGCAACAGCGACGACTACAGCGCGCTGGTTATTCAGGCAACCGGTAAGGTTGTAGCAGGTCAGACACCGCTGTACGAAATTAAAGGCAAGTAAGGCTCCTGAGTAGAGTTTATGCCTCAAGCGGCGCAGCGAAATCTGCGCCGCTTTTTTTTACTGCAAATAACCTCAATATTTCCGTTTGATACCTTTTTTGCGTAACTAAAGGTTGTCAGCCTCTTCGGCTTATAAGATCATACGCCGTTATACGTTGTTTACGCTTTGAGGAACCCGCGATGAGTGAGGCAGAAGCCCGCCCGACTAACTTTATTCGTCAGATAATCGATGAAGATCTGGCTACTGGTAAGCACACCACTGTTCATACCCGTTTTCCACCGGAACCGAATGGTTATCTGCACATTGGCCACGCGAAGTCTATTTGTCTGAACTTTGGTATCGCCCAGGATTACCAGGGTCAATGCAACCTGCGTTTCGATGACACCAACCCGGTGAAGGAAGATATCGAGTACGTTGAGTCGATTAAAAACGACGTGCAGTGGTTAGGTTTCCACTGGTCCGGGGACGTTTGCTACTCGTCTGACTATTTCGATCAGTTGCATCAGTATGCGGTTGAGCTGATCAACAAAGGCCTTGCCTACGTTGATGAACTGTCGGCGGAAGAGATTCGCGAATATCGCGGCACGCTGAAAGCGCCGGGTAAAAACAGCCCGTATCGCGATCGCAGCGTAGAAGAGAACCTGGCGCTGTTTGAAAAAATGCGTACCGGCGGTTTTGAAGAAGGTAAAGCCTGCCTGCGTGCAAAAATTGACATGGCTTCTCCGTTTATCGTCATGCGCGATCCGGTGCTGTACCGCATTAAGTTTGCCGATCACCATCAGACCGGAAGCAAGTGGTGCATCTATCCGATGTACGACTTTACCCACTGCATTAGCGATGCGCTGGAAGGGATTACTCATTCCCTGTGCACCCTTGAGTTCCAGGATAACCGCCGTCTGTACGATTGGGTGCTGGATAACATCAGCATCCCCGTGCATCCGCGTCAGTATGAATTCTCGCGTCTTAACCTCGAATACACCGTGATGTCCAAGCGCAAGCTGAATCAGCTGGTGACCGAGAAGCACGTTGAAGGTTGGGATGACCCGCGTATGCCGACGATCTCCGGTCTGCGTCGTCGCGGTTATACCGCTGAATCCATCCGTGAGTTCTGCAAACGCATCGGCGTGACCAAACAAGACAACACCATTGAAATCGCTTCGCTGGAATCCTGCATTCGTGAGGATTTGAACGAAAACGCTCCGCGCGCGATGGCCGTTATCGACCCGGTTAAATTGGTTATCGAAAACTATCCGCAGGGCGGCAGCGAAAAGGTAACGATGCCGAATCATCCGAGCAAACCGGATATGGGTAGCCGTGAAGTGCCATTCAGCGCCGAAATTTGGATCGATCGCGCGGATTTCCGTGAAGAGGCGAACAAGCAGTACAAGCGTCTGGTGCTGGGCAAAGAAGTCCGTCTGCGTAATGCTTACGTTATCAAAGCCGAGCGCGTAGAGAAGGACGTGGAAGGTAATATCACTACTATCTTCTGTACCTACGATGCTGACACCCTGAGCAAAGATCCGGCCGATGGTCGCAAGGTTAAGGGCGTTATTCACTGGGTGAGCGCAGCACATGCGCTGCCGGTAGAGATTCGTCTGTACGATCGTCTGTTCAGCGTGCCAAATCCCGGTGCTGCTGATGATTTCCTGTCGGTCATGAACCCGGAATCGCTGATTATCAAGCAGGGTTTTGCTGAACCAAGCCTGGCGCAGGCGCAGCCTGAAAAAGCATACCAGTTCGAGCGTGAAGGTTACTTCTGCCTCGACAGCCGCTATGCAACCGCAACCAATTTGGTATTTAACCGTACTGTTGGTCTGCGCGACACCTGGGCGAAAGTCGGCGCGTAGTTATCCGCCATCAATGAGAACGCCGCAAACAGCGGCGTTTTTTTTTATTTCAGAATCAGGGGATTAAATTGTCATATTTTCGCGATGCGAATTAATCTTGTTTACAGATTGTAAAAATTACGACTGTTTATCCCTTTGGTCATCCACTATAAAAACATGTAATCGCTTTCATTACGCCTGTTTTTTCTGATATAGCAAGCACTTCCACGTCAAATGCATGACTTCTACGACTGAAACAAAAAGACATAGATTATGTGCGCTTTGTCATAATCTTCATCTTTTGTCACCGAAAGAGATTGATAATTCGCGTCACGAAAAATAGTCTATACCCAGTGGTTATGCGGATTTTACCGCTCCACTTTTTTAGCAGTTTTATTTTATTTTTTTCGCTAGTTGCCCTTGGTAACTGCGTTTTTAAAAAGTCAAAGAGGATATGCATATGCGTACGTTTAGTGGCAAACGTAGTACGCTGGCGCTGGCTATCGCCGGTGTGACAGCACTGTCAGGTTTTGCAATGGTACCGGATGCGAAAGCAGAAGGGTTCATTGATGATTCAACGTTAACCGGCGGCATCTATTATTGGCAGCGTGAGCGTGACCGTAAAGATGTGACCGACGGTGACAAATACAAAACTAACCTTTCTCACTCCACCTGGAACGCCAACCTGGATTTCCAGTCTGGCTATGCTGCCGACATGTTCGGTATTGATGTTGCCGCCTTTACCGCCATCGAAATGGGCGAAAGCAGTGACAGCGGCCACCCGAACGAAATCGCTTTCTCCTCGCGCAATAAAACTTACGATGAAGACTATTCCGGTGATAAGAGCGGGATCAGTCTGTACAAAGCAGCCGCCAAATTTAAATTTGGCCCGGCATGGGCACGTGCAGGCTATATCCAGCCTACCGGTCAAACATTGCTGGCTCCGCACTGGAGCTTTATGCCGGGTACTTACCAGGGTGCTGAAGCCGGTGCCAACTTTGATTATGGTGATACGGGCGCGCTGAGTTTCTCCTATATGTGGACAAACGAATATAAAGCACCGTGGCACATTGAAATGGACGAGTTCTACCAGAACGATAAGAAAACCAAGGTTGATTATCTCCACTCTCTCGGCGCCAAGTATGATTTTAAAAATGACCTCGTGCTGGAAGCCGCATTTGGCCAGGCACAGGGTTACATCGACCAGTATTTCGCTAAGGCCAGCTACAAATTTGATATCGCAGGCACGCCGCTAAACACCAGCTACCAGTTCTACGGTACTCGCGATAAAGTCAGTAACGGCGGGGCGAACGATATTTATGATGGTACCGCCTGGCTGCAGGCATTGACCTTTGGCTATAAAGTTGCCGATGTTCTCGACCTGCGCCTGGAAGGAACCTGGGTTAAAGCCGATGGTCAGCAGGGCTACTTCCTGCAACGTATGACGCCGACTTACGCCTCATCTAACGGTCGTCTCGATGTCTGGTGGGATAACCGCTCTGACTTCAACGCCAACGGTGAAAAAGCGGTGTTCTTCGGGGCGATGTATGACATGAAGAACTGGAATATGCCGGGTTGGGCCTTCGGCGCGTCCTACGTTTATGCATGGGATGCAAAACCAGGAAAAATGTCTTCTCCTGATGCTTACTACAACCCTGACAAACGTCTGGAAGAGTCAGCCTACAGCCTGGATGCGATGTACACCGTACAGGAAGGACGTGCGAAGGGTACGCTGTTTAAACTGCACTTTACTCAATACGACAACCACTCCGATATCCCAAGCTGGAGCGGCGGCTACGGCAACATCTTCCAGGATGAGCGCGACGTGAAGTTCATGGTTATTGCTCCATTCACCATTTTCTGATGCCAGTGCGGCGGGCATGAGCCTGCCGCAATTTCCCGAGGTCGATTATGAAGAAGCTATTGCTTGTCGCTATTATGGCGGCAGGTCTGGTTGCCTGCACGCAGTCGCCAGCGCCGAAAGAGGATTCAAAGTTAAAAGATGCCTACAGCGCCTGTATTAATACTGCTGAAGGTAACCCAGATAAAGTCGAAGCCTGCCAGAGCGTATTAGACGTTCTGAAGCAAGAGAAGCAGCATCAGCAGTTCGCCACCCAGGAAAGCGTGCGAGTACTGGATTACCAGCAATGTATCCAGGCGCGTAAAACCGGTAACGATCAGGCTGTACAGTCGCGCTGTGACCAGATTTGGAAAGAGATTCGTAGCAACAACACGAAACCCTGATTTTTACTTTTCGTAGCCATAAAAAAAGCCAACCATCAGGTTGGCTTTTTGCTGCTTACGCA
Source organism: Klebsiella sp. MISC125 (assembly GCF_051131775.1). Taxonomy (NCBI): domain Bacteria; kingdom Pseudomonadati; phylum Pseudomonadota; class Gammaproteobacteria; order Enterobacterales; family Enterobacteriaceae; genus Klebsiella; species Klebsiella sp. MISC125. The sequence goes on along the minus strand of NZ_CP180448.1, from coordinate 4,320,849 downwards.
ACGGGGAATTACTTTTCCACCGCGTCGTGGGCATGTTCATCTTCGCGGCAATCGCCTTCTGCACAGTGACCGTACAGGTACAGGCTGTGGTTGGTGAGGCGAATACCGTGTCGGGAGGCAATCTCACGCTGACGAGCTTCAATTGAGTCATCGCTAAATTCGATCACTTTGCCGCAATCGAGGCAAATCAGGTGATCATGATGATGCTGCTGCGTCAGTTCGAAAACGGATTTACCACCTTCGAAATTATGACGAGTGACGATGCCGGCGTCGTCGAACTGGTTCAGTACGCGGTAGACGGTGGCCAGGCCAATCTCTTCACCCATATCAATCAGGCGTTTATATAAGTCTTCCGCACTGACATGATGGTTATCCGGTTCCTGCAGGACTTCCAGGATTTTTAATCGTGGAAGTGTTACTTTCAGGCCAGCCTTCTTTAATGCGGTATTGTTGTCAGTCATGCGGAATCTGTCCTGTTGCTAAACGATCTACTTCCATCAGCGGAAGTAATACAGAGAATCACCCGATGTAATGCGTCTCATTATAGAACTGCCATGGTGAAATGAAAACTGCAAGCATCGGGCCTTGTATGCTGTCAAAAACGAGGCACTGGCTACAAAGTGCTTCACGTGACCTCGTTAAATCAGAGGACATTGTACAGATATGTGATTAAAAGTTAAAAACTTGTAGCTATAACTTTGATTGCTTTTATCTATTAATTCGGCGAAATCTGACGATAACGCCGTTTAGACTCAGGCATTCTTGATTTCTTCGAGGTGCAGCTCTTCAGAAATCTGTTTTACCCATTTTTCCACGCGTTCGTTAGTCAGTTCTGGCTGACGGTCTTCGTCGATGGCCAGACCCACGAAGTGGTCATCATCTGCCAGACCTTTAGATGCTTCGAAATGATATCCAGCAGTCGGCCAGTGACCAACGATAGTGGCGCCGCGCGGTTCGATGATGTCGCGAATGGTACCCAGCGCATCACAGAAGTATTCAGCGTAGTCTTCCTGATCGCCGCAGCCAAACAGCGCGACCAGTTTGCCGTCGAAATCGACTTCTTCCAGCGTCGGGAAGAAATCATCCCAGTCACACTGTGCTTCACCGTAGTACCAGGTTGGAATGCCGAGCAGCAGAATATCGTGAGCTTGCAGATCTTCTTTGCTGCTCTTGGCAATGTCGCGAACATCAGCAACATCTTTACCAAGCTGCTTTTGAATCATTTTTGCAATATTTTCGGTGTTGCCGGTGTCGCTGCCAAAAAAGATGCCGATGATTGCCATGAGTAAAATAACCTCTTGAAACTTAATGATGTGGTAGGGACTTAAATGCCCACAGATAGGGGCAATGATAGCAGAACTGAGAAGGGCGCGGAAACAGCAATCACGCCCGACTGCACACTCTGCTACATGAAAGCTTATTTTTTGAGGGTTTTAGGCTTTATCCTGGCTGCGCAGGGCCGCCAGTTGGTTCATCAGCATCTCTTCAATCAGATCGCTGCGGTTCATGTTGCGGGCTTCGGCCAGCTCATTGAGCGCATCAACCGCATCGGCATTGAGCTTCAGCTCAACGCGCTTCAAACCGCGAACTTTATCGCGCTTGAGCTGATTGCGTTTGTTGATACGCAGCTGTTCGTCGCGTGAAAGCGGATTGGTTTTCGGTCTACCCGGCCGACGCTCGGTTGCGAACAAATCTAATGTCGTACGGTCCGTTTGTTCTTTTGCCATGATTCAGAGTGACTTCGGGGGAAACAAGCTGTCGGGCATAGCCGACGCAGATAGCCCGCCATAATACATCAGGCGAGGGGCTGCGCCAACGACCGCGGGCATTCTGCCGCGCGGTCGGGCAGATTTTAGCCAGTTACGCGGCTATGGAGGTCAAATAACGGCGTATTGCCCGTAAAACGGCCTCTGGTTTTTCTGCATGTACCCAATGTCCGGCTCCGGCAATCACATGGGCCCGTGCCTGGGGGAATTGAGCCAGCAGAGCCTCACGGTAGGCATCGGTTACGTAGGGTGAGTTACCGCCGGGGATAAACTGCGCCGGATGCGGCCAGGCGGGGATGGTTTGCCAGCCGACGATATTGTCATATTGCTCCCACAATACCGGCACGTTAAACCGCCACTGACCGTCCACAAAGGATTTCAGCAGGAACTGAATGACGCCTTCTTCATGAAGGTGTTCGCGCATAACCGTCGCTGCCTGCTGGCGAGTGGCCGCGTGGGCGTCGGTCACGGCATTGATGGCGGCGAAGATTTCATCATGGCGACGAACGTGATAATCCACAGGGGCAATATCTATCGCAACCAGGCCCGCAATGCGCTCCGGGGCCAGCGCGCTCAGCGCCATGACCGCCTTGCCGCCCATTGAGTGACCAATAAAGGTCGCTTTTTCTATTTGGTATTCATTGAGAGTATCAATCAAATCCTGAGCCATCGCGGCATAGGTCATCTCTGGTGCGCGCGGGGAAAGACCGTGATTTCGCATATCGACCTGTAAAATATCGTAGTCAGCGACCAGATCGCGGGCGAGGATCCCAAGGTTATCCAGACTGCCAAAAAGGCCATGGACCAGGACGATAGGGGGATTATTGTGCGGATTCTGTGCAGATTGCGCTCGGCTATTTAATTTCATGGCAAAGTTCTTTTTTTCGCTCCGTCGGGTTAGGGTATTATGTTGGACATTCTGCCATCCGGCTGCAAGACCCGGAAGATTTCCGAGTTTTACCGCCATCCTGGTTTGACGCTATCCGCGGTTGGGATTTGTCCTTATAATCCCGACAACTTGTATTCAGAAAAGATATCGTACTGGATTAAGATGAAAACAATTGAAGTTGATGATGAACTCTATAGCTATATTGCCAGCCACACCAAGCATATTGGCGAGAGTGCATCCGACATTTTACGGCGCATGTTGAAGTTTTCCGCCGTTTCCCAGCCTGCCGCACCGGTAGCGAAAGTCGTTCCGGCTCCGGCGCCAACGCCTGTCGTTGAAGTGAAACCCGCCAATCCTCTGAAGGATAAAGTCCGCGCCATGCGCGAGCTGCTGCTATCTGATGAGTACGCCGAACAAAAACGCGCGGTAAACCGTTTCATGCTGGTTCTGACTACCCTCTACTCCTTAGACAGCAAAGGCTTTGCGGAGGCGACCGAGTCTCTGCATGGGCGCACTCGCGTCTATTTCGCTGAAGATGAGCGGACGCTACAGAAAAATGGTAATCAGACAAAACCTAAGCAGGTTCCGGGCACGCCGTGGTGGGTTATTACAAATACCAATACCGGCCGCAAATGCAGCATGATTGAACATATCATGCAGTCAATGCAGTTCCCTGCTGAATTGATCGAAAAGGTTTGCGGTACGATCTAGTCATTTAACTTTTGCACCAGAAGGATCAGGCAATGGCAATCGATAAGCGCGCAGGTCAACCTGCGCAACAGAGTGATTTGATTAACGTCGCCCAACTGACCGCCCAGTACTATGTGCTGAAGCCAGAAGTGGGCAATGCGGAACATGCTGTGAAGTTTGGCACCTCCGGCCACCGCGGCAGCGCGGCGCGCCACAACTTCAACGAGCAGCATATTCTGGCGATTGCCCAGGCAATTGCTGAAGACCGCGCAAAGAACGGGATCACCGGCCCATGCTACGTCGGGAAGGACACCCACGCGCTATCCGAACCTGCTTTCATTTCCGTACTGGAAGTGCTGGCGGCGAACGGTGTTGATGTCATCGTTCAGGAAAATAACGGTTTCACCCCGACGCCGGCGATTTCTAATGCGATTCTGGTGCACAACAAGAAAGGCGGCCCACAGGCTGACGGCATCGTCATTACTCCGTCCCATAACCCGCCGGAAGACGGTGGTATCAAGTACAATCCGCCGAACGGTGGCCCGGCTGATACCAACGTGACTAAAGTTGTTGAAAATCGCGCTAACGAACTGCTGGCTGCTGGCCTGCAGGGCGTGAAGCGTATTTCTCTTGATGCGGCGCTGGCCTCAGGTCATGTGAAAGAGCAGGATTTGGTGCAGCCGTTTATCGAAGGGCTGGCGGATATCGTCGATATGGCGGCTATCCAGAAAGCGGGCCTGACGCTGGGTGTTGATCCGCTTGGTGGCTCCGGTATTGAGTACTGGAAACGCATTGCTGAGTACTACAAGCTGAACCTGACTATCGTTAACGATAATGTCGATCAGACTTTCCGCTTTATGCACCTCGATAAAGACGGTGCGATCCGTATGGACTGCTCCTCCGAGTGCGCCATGGCTGGCCTGCTGGCGCTGCGCGACAAGTTCGACCTGGCCTTCGCTAACGACCCGGATTACGACCGTCACGGTATCGTGACGCCTGCCGGGTTAATGAACCCGAACCACTACCTGGCAGTGGCGATTAACTACCTGTTCCAGCATCGTCCGCAGTGGGGCAAAGATGTTGCTGTCGGTAAGACTCTGGTCTCCTCGGCAATGATCGATCGCGTAGTGAATGATTTGGGCCGCAAGCTGGTGGAAGTACCGGTTGGTTTTAAATGGTTCGTTGATGGTCTGTTTGACGGTAGCTTCGGCTTCGGCGGCGAAGAGAGCGCGGGGGCTTCGTTCCTGCGCTTCGACGGCACGCCGTGGTCTACCGACAAAGACGGCATCATCATGTGCCTGCTGGCGGCGGAAATCACCGCCGTAACCGGGAAAAACCCGCAGCAGCACTATGATGAACTGGCAGCGCGCTTCGGTGCGCCAAGCTACAACCGTCTGCAGGCTTCTGCAACTTCAGCCCAGAAAGCAGCGCTGTCTAAGCTCTCTCCGGAAATGGTAAGCGCCAGCACGCTGGCAGGCGACCCGATCACCGCGCGCCTGACTGCGGCTCCGGGCAACGGTGCGGCAATTGGCGGCCTGAAGGTGATGACCGAGAACGGCTGGTTTGCCGCGCGTCCGTCAGGTACTGAAGACGCTTACAAAATCTACTGTGAAAGCTTCCTCGGCGCTGAGCACCGTCAGCAGATTGAGAAAGAAGCGGTGGAGATTGTCAGCGAAGTGCTGAAAAACGCGTAATTATTAGCCATGATAATCAGGCCCTTTTTAGGGCCTGTTTTTTTTCGCAAGGAGTGCGATGAAACTGGAACGCAAAAAAGTCTTTTGGTTTTGGGCTGGGATGGATCTTTTTTATCTCATTGAGTTTGTCGGCTGGAATCTCTATCACCGGCGCGTACCGTTCTACGACGATATCCTCGCATATCTCCAACTTCTGCATACCTACGGCTCCGCCGCCGCGTGGCTGTTTCCGCTTAATTTCTTGTTGATAACCAGCATTCCCGTGTCGATGGTTCTTTTCTTGCGTCAGAGCCGTTATGCCCTGTGGCTGACGTGGGTGCAAACGCCATTGCGGCTGGTCTTTATGCTGCCGTCGCTTTCGCTGGTGTTATGGATGCTGCGTGAAATGGGGTTCAAGGGGATAGCGTTCTTTATCGGGCTCTTACTGCTCTCGGAAGCGGCGAAAGTGGTGACACTATGGCGCTGCCGTAAGGTTTGACCACGAGGTTATTTGACCTGCTATTACGACAATACAGATTATGTGCATCCTGCGGTGACTGAATCGGGCACAAACGGGTATTATTTTTTTGACCGGGTTTGCCCATTCTATAGATTGACGTTGAGTGCCGGGGCATCAATGAAGTTATATTTTGCTACCTTTATCACAAAATCCCATCTTAAAAAATGCAACTTACTTTAAATGTATGACTGACTTCAAATTAAAAAAAGCTGAACGCTTGTTTTGATTTTGTATGATTTGAATCACTTAATGATATGGATGATTTTGTTACATTTATGTCATTAAATCCTGGATGCTTTCTTGAGAACTTATATGTTACAAGTTAAACGTCACTCATTAATTCTGGAATTTGTCGTTGAAAATGGTTGCGCTAGAGTCAATGAATTGTCGCGAATATTTGGCGTGTCTCCGGAAACTATTCGCCGAGATTTAACTGTGCTCGCCAAAAATAAAAAATTAGTCCGTAGCTTTGGCGGTGCGATGATTTCAGAAAATAATGCATCATTTTTAGATGTGGATAATCCCACAAATAATGGGAATTTTGTCGATAAAGCTGAAGCATTTATTAAGCGAACAAAAGAGCAACCAGAGCGAAAAATGCGCATTGCCAAAAGCGCATTACAGTACATTCATGAGCATGAATGCATTATTATGGATAATAGTAGTTCATGCTGGTTTTTAGCACGGCAGTTGCCCGATATCGAACTGACGGTAATTACCAATTCATTAAATATTATTCAGACATTAGCCTGCCGAAAGAAAATAAGAATTGTCAGCGTGGGTGGTGAGTATTCTGAAAGACACGGCGATTTTCATGGGCCGGTAGCTGAATTTATTATTAATAACTTTAAGGTCAATAAACTGTTCTTTTCTTGTCAGGGCCTTGATTCTGGCCTGGAAATCAAAGATAGCAATGAAGTCAACGTGCGTCTGAAACAAGAAATGCTGAAAGTGGCCGACCAAAAAATTCTGATGGTCGATAGCAGTAAGTTTGAGCGCTATTCATTATATAAAATCTGCGACCTCGCAGATATTGATGTTCTTATTACTAATAAGCTACCAAAGGATATCTATCGTCAGGAATGCCTTGAAATCGTAGAGACCAGTTAAACTCTCTACGTAATAATACATTTGCATCATCATCTCACGACTCTTGTGCCAGGTGGAGGATAATTGCGTCAGCAATACTATCCATCTTCATTACTTATCCGAAAATGAGGTTTACGATGGAACAATTACCTGAAGATATGAAAGCTGTTGTGTGCCATGGTCCCCAGGATTATCGCTTCGAAAAGATTACGCGCCCGGTAGCACAAGAAAAAGAAGTGGTTATTAAAGTTGATGGCTGTGGAATATGTGCTGGTGATTGCAAAGCCCAGGACGGCGCACCGATGTTTTGGGGTGAAAACCCGTGGGTGAAAACGCCAGTGGTGCCAGGACATGAATTCTATGGCCGGGTTGCTGAATTAGGCCCCGGCTCGGCAGAAAAATATAAATTAAAAATTGGCGATCGTATTCTGGCGGAGCAGATAGTACCTTGTCATGAATGTCGTTTCTGTAAAACCGGGAAATACTGGATGTGTGAAACCCATGATATTTATGGTTTTCAAAAGGATGTTGCCGATGGCGGTATGGCTGAATATATGCGCTTCTCCGAAAGAGCGATTATTCACAAAATTCCCGAGTCATTAAGCGAAGAAGATGCAGCGCTTATCGAACCGATGGCCTGTGCTATCCATACGGTACGCCGTGGGGATATCGATCTGGATGATGTTGTTGTTATCGCTGGTGCCGGCCCGCTGGGTCTGTGCATGGTGCAGGTCGCGCATCTTAAGACGCCGAAAAAGCTGGTAGTGATCGACACCATGGAAGACCGTCTGGCGCTGGCGAAAGAGTTTGGGGCGGATGTGGTTATCAATGCGGGCAAAGAAGACGCCATTGCCATTGTTAAAGCCATGACTGAAGGCTACGGTTGCGACGTCTACATTGAAGCTACCGGCGCGCCGATTGGTGTTACCCAGGGACTGGAGATGATTCGTAAGCTAGGTCGTTTTGTCGAGTTCAGCGTGTTTGGTAAAGAAACCACCGCCGACTGGTCGATCATTGGCGACCGCAAAGAGCTGGATATTCGCGGTGCGCATCTTGGCCCGTACAGCTATGAAATCGCCATCGATCTCTTTGAGCGCGGCCTGCTGACTGCAAAAGGCGTCGTCACTCATTTCTATTCCATCGATGAGTGGAAAGCGGCATTTGAAATGGCAAAATCGCTCGATTCTATCAAGGTCGTTATTAAGCCATAAAAACGTAATTCTTAAATGACGCCATTTATTTTAATTATCATCCGCTTTGAAATGGATGGCGGCTAAATAAATACTGGATTTGTATCATGGTGATAACTGGGGTAAATATCGGTGGCCAGGTGAAGTCTACCGGTCATTAATTTATTGCTCAGGCTATCAGGCAACATTCGTACCATGAAAACGCTAAAGGATAATCTTGATCCTTTAGCGCATAACTCAAAAAGGAGATATTGAATGCCTGTAAAATTGAATACGAAAGCATTACTCTCAGGACTTCTGGCGATGAGTATGGTCGCCTGCGTTAATGCTAAGCCGCTAACTATCGGCATGTCGTTCCAGGAATTGAATAACGAATATTTTGTCACCATGAAAGAGTCGCTTGAACAGTCGGCAAAAGATATTAATGCCACTGTATATACTGCGGATGCTGCGCATGATGTCTCCAAGCAGATTAGCGACGTTGAGGATATGCTGCAGAAGAAAATTGATATTCTGCTGATCAACCCGGCTGACAGTGTAGGCGCGGAAACGGCGGTTCTGGCGGCGAAAAAAGCAGGTGTGGTGGTGGTAGCGATTGATGCTCAGGCAAACGGGCCTATTGACTCATTTGTCGGTTCCAAAAACTATGACGCGGGCTTTATTGCCGGTGAGCATTTAGCCAAAGCACTGGGTGATAAAGGCAATGTAGCGATTCTCGATGGTATTCCCGTGGTGCCTATTCTGGAACGCGTTCGTGGTTTTGAAGATGCGATGAAGAAGCATCCTAATATTAAAGTCATTACCAAACTGAACGGCAAGCAAGAACGCGATACCTCCATGAGCGTGACGGAAAATATGTTGCAATCCAATCCAACGCTCAACGGTATTTTCAGCGTTAATGACGTTGGCTCTCTTGGTGCGCTGGCGGCTATTCAGTCTTCCGGTCGTGATGTGAAATTAGTTAGCGTTGACGGTTCGCCGGAAGCGGTAGCTGAAATTGCCAAAGGCACTACGCCATTTATTGCGACCGCCGCGCAGTTCCCGCGCGACCAGTTACGTATTGGTTTAGGTATTGCTCTGGCTAAACACTGGGGCGCGAATATTCCGAAAGAGATCCCTGTTGATGTGAAGCTTATTGATAAAACAAACGCCAAAGATTTCCATTGGTAAGAGCGTTATTACTCCATAACGGCTCGCGATTGAGTTCGTGGGCCGTCGTGGATTCTTATTAAAGTATGGCACGATATATTATCGTGCCGTCATGGAGCGATGTTCATGCCCAGCTTACTGGAAGTCAAAAATGTCAGTAAAAGCTTCCCCGGAGTCAAGGCGCTCGATAATGTCAATATTACCCTTGGGCGAGGGGAGGTGCATGCTTTACTTGGTGAAAATGGTGCGGGTAAATCCACGTTGATGAAAATCCTCTGTGGGATATATCAACCGGATACCGGCAATATTTTTATTGATGGCAAGCAGCAGCATTTTCATAATTATCGCGATGCCATTCAGTGCGGTGTTGGGATTATTTTTCAGGAATTTTCTCTTATTCCCTATCTTAATGCCTATGAGAATATTTTTCTCAATCGCGAAAAAGTGAATCCATTTGGTTTATTAGACCGTAAAACCATGCGCCGCGAGGCACTCAGGATCTTTAAAGAGCTCGGCGTGACGCTGGATCCCGATGAGCAAATTTGCCATCTCAGCGTGGCTGAGCAGCAGTTCGTGGAAATTGCCAAAGCGCTCTCGCTGGATGCCCGTATTCTGATCCTCGATGAACCGACTGCCACCTTAACCCCAAGCGAAGCCGAACACCTTTTTCGCGTGATGCGCGATTTAAAAGCGAAAGGCGTGGGCATGTTCTTCATCTCTCACCATCTTGAGGAAATCTACGAGATTTGCGACAGCCTGAGCATCTTGCGTGATGGGAAATACATCGGTTCAGCGAAGGTTGATGATATCGATCTCGCGGAGATGATCCAGATGATGGTTGGCCGCGAGGTGGAGAATATCTATCCGGAGCGACGGACGCTGGAGAATCATGATCTTCTGCTGGATGCGGAAATTCAGCTTACCGAAAGCAGCAAAGTGAACCGATTAACGCTGCGCAAAGGCGAAATCTTAGGCCTCGCAGGGCTGGTGGGGTCAGGGCGTTCAGAAGCGATTCTGGCGCTGACCGGCGCGGATAAATGCTTTAAAAAACATGTCCGTCTGGCGGGGAAAGAGGTCTCGATAAAGTCCACCGATCAGGCTCTGCGGCTGGGCATTGGCTTATTGCCTGAAAGCCGTAAAACTCAGGGGCTGGTGCTAGGTTTTTCAGTTAAAGATAATATCTGGCTCAACAAGCATACTTGCCACTATTCGCTTATTCGCGATGGCGAAGAGCGTAAAACGGCTGAACATTTAATTCGTCACGTTGGGGTAAAAACGCCCGATGCCTTTACCGCCGTCGGAACATTAAGCGGTGGTAATCAGCAGAAGGTCGTTATTTCCCGCTGGTTAAATCATGATGTCAATATTTTGATTTTTGATGAGCCAACTCGCGGTATTGATGTAGGGGCTAAATCTGAAATCTATCAAATTATGCGCAATCTTACCGAACAAGGTATTTCGATAATTATGATTTCATCGGAGTTACCGGAAGTGATTGGCGTTAGCGACCGCGTCATGGTTTTCCGCGATGGCGATATCGTTGCCGAACTTGAAAATGAAAATATCAATTCCACGGTCATTATGCTGCATGCCGCCGGTAATATTATTTAGGGAGTCTTAAATGAGTAATGAAAATGCATCATTAGCGCCAGTTGCATCTCCTGATAAAAATAAAAAAATCCTCCATGGATTATTAAAGATGCCCGCGTTCCTGCCGTTTGTCGGTCTGGTATTACTGTTTTCCTGTATGGCAATTTTTAATGATTACTTTTTAACAGTAGATAACCTCTCGACCGTCGCCCGCCAGGTTTCAATTAATGCTATTATCGCCATCGGAATGACGTTTGCGATTCTGACTGGCGGTATTGACCTCTCCGTCGGCGCGGTGATGGCGCTGGCCGGTACGCTGATGGCGGGGTTAATGAAGTATTATGGCTTAGACCCATGGTTAGCCATCCTTATCGGCTTGTGTTCCGGTGTGGCTTTTGGCGCGATTAACGGCTTTTTAACCGCTTATGGCAAGATGCCGCCCATTATCGTCACTCTCGGGGCGATGATTATTGCTAAGGGCCTGGCGCTGATTTATACCGGTGGCTATCCCATCTCTGGATTACCTGATTCATTTGCCTTTTGGGGCCGTGAATATCTGTTCGGTATTCAGGTGCCGATTATTCTGATGGTGGTTTTATATATCATCTTTTATATCGTCCTGAACCATATGCCGTTCGGTCGCTATGTCTACTCCCTGGGGGGTAATGAAGAGGCGGCACGCCTGAGCGGTCTGCGGGTTAAATATTATAAGTTGCTGGTCTACGTTATTAGTGGTTTTACCGCCAGTTTCGCCGGGCTTATTTTTACCTCGCGCGTCATGAGCGGTCAGCCTAATGCCGGCGTTGGTTTTGAACTGGATGCTATTGCCGCAGTTGTGCTCGGCGGCGCGTCTATTGCCGGTGGGCGAGGAATGATTATTGGCACGTTAATTGGCGCGATGATGCTCGGGGTACTGAATAATGGCTTAAATCTTCTGGGGATCTCGCCTTATGTCCAGTACGTAGTGAAAGGGCTCATTATTTGGGGTGCCACTTTTATTAGCTCTGCCAGACGCTAAATCATTTTCATTGTGGGGTGAAGGGATATGAATTTTATCGGAGTCGATATCGGCGGGACGGTGACCAAAGCCGGTATCTATAATGAACTAGGGCAAGAGATCCACGTCGCGTCGCAATATGCGCAGGTGTTATCCGAACAGCCGGGTTTTACCGAGCGAAATATGCATGAGCTTTGGGATACCGTATGTAACGTGATTAAAAAAGTGATGTATGAAAGCCAGGTGCCACCGTTAAGTATTGGCGGGATCGGTTTTTCCTCGCACGGTAAGGGGCTTTACGCGATTGATAAAAAAGGCGAGCCGGTACGCAATGGGATTATTTCATCTGATACCCGGGCGCTTGAGTTTGTCAAAAAATGGTACCGCGAAGGTATCGACAAACTGGCCTATCCAAAAGGATTGCAGCAGCTGTGGACCGGACATCCGGTGTCGCTGCTGGCGTGGCTAAAAGAGTATGAGCCGGCCAATTACGACAAAATTGATGCCGTTTTGATGGTCCACGACTACATCCGTTTCCGCCTGACCGGCGAAGCGACGGCAGAAATCACCAATATTTCCGGCAGTAATTTTTATAACCAGTTTACCTCCCGCTACGACAGCGACATGATGGCGCTTTTTGGTATTGAGGAAGTGGTGGATAAAACCGCGCCGGTGGTGAACTCAACGGATTGCGTGGGTCACATTACCCTGCAGGCATCACTGGACTGCGGGTTGTGTCCTGGCACGCCGGTTTTTGGCGGCTTTTTCGATGTGGTTGCCTCCGCCGTTTCTTCGGGGATTGATCGGGCCGATACCCTCAGTGCGGTAGCCGGTACCTGGAGTATTGCCACCTCGGTGACGGATAATATTATTGCCAGCGACTTTCCCTATATCTGGGGGAAATATTGTATTCCGGGGAAATATTTTGTTCATGAAGGCAGCCCTACCTCGGCAAGTAATCTCTCCTGGTTTGTGAAACAGTTCTTTCCTGACGATGACCGCTGCTATGAGCATTTCGAAAGCTGGATTGCAGAAGATACCGACAGCAATCTGGTCTTTTTACCGTATCTGTTTGGTTCCAATCTGGCGATGGATCTCCCCGGTGCGCTGGTCGGCCTGGCGGGTCATCACACCAAAAAAGACATTATTGCGGCCATCTATCGCGGGATCGTCTTTTCCCACCTGGTGCACCAGGACCGCATTATTGAACTCAATCAGGATATTCAAAAAATCCGCTTCACCGGCGGCCCGAGCCAGTCGAAAGGCTGGACGCAGATGTACGCCGATGCCTCCAACCTCCCTCTGGAAGTGGTGGATATTGAACAGGCCGGATGTCGCGCGGCTGCACTGTGCGCGGCTGCCGGAACCGGTGCCTATGCCAACTTCAGCGAAGCTATCCAGGCGACGCAGCCGGAAGTCGTTTGTTACCAGCCGGATGCCAAACGACATCAGCAGCTGCGCGAAGGCTATGACCGCTACTTGCAGGTCGCACAGAGCCTGGCCAATGCGACGGGAGCTGCGCGATGAAACCCAGACTTGGTATTTACGAAAAAGCGCTGCCCGCTGCGCTGGACTGGTCAAAACGCTTCGAACTGGCAGCAAATCTGGAGTTTGATTTCCTCGAAATCTCAGTCGATGAGAGTCCGGAACGCCAGGCCCGACTGCGCTGGAATCGGGGCCAGAGGCTGGCGTTCGTTGCCGACAAAATCAACAGCGGCATCGATGTGCCGAGCATGTGCCTCTCCGCGCATCGCAGCCATCCTTTTGGCAGCGTCAACCGTGACACCCGGCTAAAGGCGCGCGAACTGATGCTTGATGCGCTGGACTTTGCTAGCCACGTTGGGATCCGCAATATCCAACTGGCAGGCTATGACGTTTACTACGAATCCTCCTCCGCGCAAACTCGCGAATATTTTATTGAAGGGATTAACTGGGCGGTGGCTGAAGCGGCGAAGGCGCAAATCATGTTGTCGATGGAGATCATGGACACCGCCTTTATGAGCAATATCTCCCGCTGGCTGGATCTGGAGCGCAAGGTATGTAGCCCGTGGTTCTGCGTCTATCCGGACGTTGGCAACCTAAGCGCGTGGCAAAACGATGTTCCTGAAGAGTTGAGTAAGGGTATTCATAAAATCAGCGCCATCCATTTGAAAGACACCCAGCCCGTTTCACACGCCTCGCTGGGGCAGTTCCGCGATGTGCCGTTCGGCACCGGCTGCGTGGATTTCATCGAGACCTTCCGCTCGCTTGCCGCGCTGAACTATCGCGGCGCATGGTTGATTGAGATGTGGGCCAAAAATGACGGGCTGGATAGCGAGAGAATTGCCGAGGCCAAAGCGTGGTTAACGGATAAATACCAGCAGGGTTTTCTTGCCCCGCAGTATGAAGTTAATGTGAATTCAGGAGTGAAGTATGCTGGATAAACTCAAGCAGACGGTTCTTGACGCCAATCTGGCGCTGCCGAAATTTAATCTTGTCACCTTTACCTGGGGCAACGTCAGCGGCATCGATCGCGACGCGGGGCTGGTGGTGATTAAGCCTTCCGGCGTGGAATATGATGTGATGTCGGCTGACGATATGGTGGTGGTTGAACTGGCGACCGGGCGAGTGGTGGAAGGGCGCTATAAACCCTCATCCGATACCCCGACGCATCTTGAACTGTATAAAGCGTTTAGCGGCGTGGGCGGGATCGTGCATACCCATTCGCGCCACGCGACGATTTGGGCGCAGTCGGGCAGGCCGCTGCTGGCGATGGGGACGACGCATGCGGACTATTTTTATGGGCCGATACCCTGTACCCGTCCCTTGAGCGATGATGAAATTCGCGGCGATTATGAAACCAATACCGGTTATGTGATGATTGAAACGTTCAGGAAGCAGGATATCGAACCGCTCAGCGTGCCTGCCGCGCTGGTGCATGGTCACGGCCCTTTTGCGTGGGGAAAAGATCCGGCGAATGCAGTGCATAATGCGGTGGTGCTGGAAGAGATTGCCTACATGAATATGTGGACCCGGCAGTTGGTGAGCGAGGAGCAGCCGGTATCTACGACGCTGCTGGATAAGCACTATTTACGTAAGCATGGGGCAGGAGCCTATTACGGGCAATAATCGTGGGAATCTCCCGGAGGCGACGCGATGCGCCTGTCCGGGCTACCTGATCGGCAGACGGCGTTGAATCCGTAGCCCGGCCAAGTGCAGCGCCGCCGGGTTGAACCCCCGGAGGCGACGCGATGCGCCTGTCCGGGCTACCTGATCGGCAGACGGCGTTGAATCCGTAGCCCGGCCAAGTGCAGCGCCGCCGGGTTGAACCCCCGGAGGCGGCGTGATGCGCCTGTCCGGGCAACCTGATCGCCAGACGGCGGTGAACCCGTAGCCCGGCCAAGCGCAGCGCCGCCGGGAAACAATCGACACGCGATCGCAACCTGGGGCAACGGCTACGGCATAAACCGGTAGCCGATCCCCGTTTCGGTCAGCAAATGCTGCGGTCGCGCCGGGTCAACCTCCAGCTTTTGCCGCAGGTGTCCCATATAAATCCGCAGATAGTGGCTGTGCTCCACCGCATTCGGTCCCCAAACCTGATTGAGCAACTGACGCTGGGTCAGCACCTTACCGGGATTATTCAACAGCACCGCCAGCAGGCGAAACTCAATTGGCGTCAGATGGATCTCTTCGTCGCCACGTACGATGCGGCGGGCGGGAATATCAACTTCGATATTGGCAAAGCGCACCAGCGGCTCGTCGGCCTGAGCGCCAGCATGGCGGCGCAGCGCCACGCGTAAACGCGCCTGTAGCTCGCCAATACCAAAAGGTTTACTCAGATAGTCATCGGCACCGGCGTCGAGAGCGGCGATTTTATCCAGCTCCTCGGTGCGCGCCGACAGCACGATAATCGGCATTTGGCTCCACTGGCGAACCTCGCGAATAAACGCGTTGCCGTCACCATCGGGCAGACCAAGATCGAGAATGACTAAATCCGGCTTGCGGGTGGCGGCCTCAATCAGCCCGCGTTGCAGCGTTTCCGCTTCAAATACCCGCATGCCGTCGGCTTCCAGCGCGGTGCGCAGAAAGCGGCGGATAGCGTTTTCGTCTTCGATGATCAAAACGTTAATCACATTTCCTCGGCTAACTCTTTCAGTTCAGGGGGCGCTTCTCGCGGCAGTGTAACACGGAAACAGGCACCGCCTTCCTGACGCGTCGCGCCGCTGATCGTCCCGCCGTGGACTTCGACAATGGCCTCACAAATCGCCAGCCCCAGGCCGACGCCGGGAATTGCCGACTCCTTATTGCCGCGGGCGAACTTATCAAAGATAGCCTGTTCCTGCCCCGCTGGGATACCGGGCCCGTTATCCCACACCTCCAGAAACAAATTATGCGGGTCGGTATGCGCCGCAATGCCGATTTGTGCTTGCGGCCCGGCGTATTTCACCGCATTTTCCAGCAGATTAATTAGCACCCGTTCAAATAGCGGCCCGTCGACGTGCACCAGCAGCAGCGGATCCGGCAGCGCAAGCTGAATATGCCGCCCGCCGAGTCCCGGCTCCAGCATACGCAAAGCGCTGCCGACCACCTCTTCCAGGGTTAACCACTCTTTATGCAAATTAAAGCCGCCGGACTGGATCCGCGCCATATCGAGCAGATTATTGACCAGCCGGGTGGTGTTCAGCACATGCTGGCGAATCTCATTGGCCTGCGGGGCATGTTTCGAACCCTCGCTGGCGAGATCGAGCGTCAGGATCTCCGCCTGACCAAACAGCACCGTCAGCGGGGTGCGCAAATCATGTGACAGCGCCGCCAGCAGCGAGTTGCGCAGGCTTTCGCGTTCGCTGCTCAGCCGAGCCTGCTCTTCGCTGGCGGTTAACGTCAGCCGCTCCAGCGCGCTGGCAACCAGCAGGGTGAAGGTTTCCAGCAGACGCTGTTGTTCGGGGATCATGAGCTGGCGCAAATTATCCGGTTCTACCACCAGCAATCCCCAGGTACGGGCGGCGCTTTTTAGCGGCAGAATCTGATAGGGCACGCCGGGCAGGGTGTCGGTACCGGCTCCGGCGGGCTGGCCTTTATCGAAGCTCCAGCGGGCAATGGCGTCATCCCAGGTGATGGCTGCGGTTTGCTGGGTTAGCGGCGAGAGCCTTCCGGCATCATCGGGTAGCAGCAGCTGGCTGCGCGCCTGAAACGTCGAGGCAATAAATCGCTCGCTGGTGGTGGCGATATCCTCATGGCTGCGGCCCACCGCCAGCGCTTTTGACATTTCGTAAAGATGACGGGTGCGTCGTTCGCGATAGCGTGCCACACGCGCCTGATAACGCACGCCAGCGGTTAGGTTGCCGATAAGCAGTCCGACGGTCAGCATCACGCCAAAAGTCAGCAGATACTGCACATCGGAAACCGCCAGCGTACCGCGCGGCGCAACAAAGAACAGGTCAAAGCTGACCACGTTAATCACCGTCGCCAGTACCGACGGCCAACGGCCATACACGAGGGCGATAATCACCACCCCGAGCAGATACAGCATCACCAGGTTGGCGGCTTCGAAGGCCATTAGCCACTGCATCGCGACGACGGTAATGACCGCGCACAGCGCGATGGCGACCACGCAGCCCTGAACCTGCAAACGCCATTTTTCCATCGCCGTGCGGCCATCGCTGGCGCGAGCGGGCAGAGGGGCGGTTTTTTCATCCAACGCGATGACGACCAGATCGAGATCCGGCGCGTGCCGGGCCAGGCGATCGGCGAAACCGCTGCGATCCCACCAGCGTCTTTTTTGCTGGCGGCCAATCACTATTTTGCCGAGGTTATGCTCGCGGGCGTAGTGCAGAACGGCCTTCTCTTCCGAAGGGTCGGATAAGGTGGCAGTTTCGGCCCCCAGCTCCTGCGCCAGCCGGAGCGCCGCAAGAATCGCCCGCCGTTTGGCTTCCGGCAGCCGGTGCAGAGAGGGGGTTTCAACGTAAACTGCATGCCAGACGCTGCCCAGGCGAGCCGCCAGTCGGGCGGCAGCGCGAACCAGCTTTTCGCTGCCGGTATTGTGGCCAATGCACAGCAAAATGGCGTCGCGGGTGTGCCAGACCTTTTCCTGACCCTGGCGGTCGCGCCAGGCGCGCATCTGCTCATCAACCCGATCGGCGGTGCGGCGCAACGCCAGCTCGCGCAGGGCAATCAGGTTGCCCTTGCGAAAGAAGTTCTCAATTGCCCGCTCGGCCTGACCGCCGATATAGACTTTTCCTTCATTAAGCCGCTGGCGCAGATCGTCGGGGGGAAGGTCAACCAGCACCACATCGTCGGCGGCGTCAAAAAACGGGTCGGGGACGGTTTCGCGGACCTGTACGCCGGTGATGCCGCTGACCACGTCGTTAAGGCTTTCCAGATGCTGGACGTTGACGGTAGTAAAAACGTCAATGCCGGCTTCGAGCAGCTCTTCAACGTCCTGCCAGCGTTTAGGATGCCGCGAGCCGGGCGCGTTGCTGTGCGCCAGTTCATCCACCAGGATCAGCGCCGGACGGCGGGCCAGCGCGCCATCAAGGTCAAACTCTTTAACGTAGCGCCCACGATGGGAAAGGCGGCGCAGGGGAAGGGTGCTCAGCCCCTCAAGCATCGCCGCCGTCTCTTTACGCCCATGGGTTTCCGCCACGCCAACCAGAATATCCAGCCCCTGGGCGCGCAGCCGCTGCGCTTCCGCCAGCATTGCCCAGGTTTTACCCACCCCCGCGCAGGCGCCAAAAAATACCTTCAGTTTTCCGCGATGCGCAGAGGCGGTGTGTTGTAACAGGCGGTCAGGGTCCGGACGCAGCGGCTCGTCACTCATTTCACTTATCCTTCAGGGCATCCAGCGACATATTCAGCTGCAGTATATTTACCACAGGTTGGCCGAGAAAACTGAGCAACGGTTTTTGCGTTGCCTCATTAACCAACTGGCTCACCTGTTCAACGCTGAGCTGTCGTGCTTTGGCGACGCGAGGTACCTGCCACAGCGCGGCGGCCGGGGTCAGGCTGTAATCCAGCCCGCTCGCTGAAGCGGTCACCAGTTCAACCGGTACCGTCGGATTCGCATCCGGGTTGGCGTCGCGCAGGGCCTGCACCCGTTCGCTGATGGCTTTATCCAGCGCCGGATTGCTGGCGGCAAGGTTGCTGCCGCCGGAAGCCAACGGGTTATCCGCTACCTCCGCCGTCGCGGAAGGGCGGCCCTGGAAATAGCCCGCAGCGGTAAAGTTCTGCCCGATCAAGCGGGAACCACGCACTTCGCCTTCAATGCGCACTAGCGAGCCGTTGGCCTGCTGCGGAAACCACCACTGTCCCAGCGCGGTGGTTAATAGCGGATAGACGCCGCCGGTGATGAGCGTCAACAGAATAAAAAGTACAAGGGCCGGACGAATTATTGACATGATTATCTCCTTACAGCAGCCCGGTCAGGGTCAGTAACAGGTCGATGGCTTTGATACCAATAAACGGCACCAGCAGCCCGCCGAGACCGTAGACCCACAGATTACGGCGCAGCATCGCCGAGGCCGACAGCGGCTTATAGCTCACGCCTTTCAGCGCCAGCGGGATCAGAAAGACGATAATCAGCGCGTTAAAAATCACCGCGCTTAAAATCGCCGAGGAGGGCGAGTGCAGATGCATCACGTTAAGCATCGCCAGCGGTGGATAGACGGCGGCAAACGCGGCCGGAATAATGGCGAAATATTTCGCCACGTCGTTGGCGATACTGAAGGTGGTTAAAGAGCCACGGGTCATCAACATCTGTTTGCCGATATGCACCACTTCAATCAATTTGGTCGGGTTGGAGTCGAGGTCAACCATGTTGCCAGCCTCTTTTGCCGCTTGGGTGCCGGAGTTCATCGCCACCGCCACGTCGGCCTGCGCCAGCGCCGGGGCATCGTTGGTACCGTCACCGGTCATCGCCACCAGTCGCCCTTCGGATTGATACTGGCGGATCAGCGCCAGCTTGGCTTCCGGCGTGGCTTCGGCAAGGAAGTCGTCCACTCCGGCCTCTGCGGCAATGGCGGCGGCGGTCAGGCGGTTATCGCCAGTGATCATCACCGTTTTAATCCCCATTTTGCGCAGTTGAGCAAAACGCTCTTTAATGCCGCCTTTGACGATATCTTTGAGTGAAATAATTCCCAGCACCCGCTCGCCTTCGGCAACCACCAGCGGCGTTGCGCCGAGGCGTGCGACCTCTTCAACCTGTTTTTCGACATCGGCCGGGAAGTGACCGCCGTTGGCTTCCACGTGGCGACGAATGGCATCCACCGAACCTTTGCGGATCATGCGTTGGTCGATGTTGATACCGCTCATCCGGGTCTGGGCGGTAAACGGCACGAAGGTGGCGTGCAGTGATTGCAGATCGCGCTCGCGCAGATTAAAGCGCTGCTTCGCCAGTACCACGATACTGCGGCCTTCCGGGGTTTCATCTGCCAGCGAAGAGAGCTGGGCGGCATCGGCAAGGGTTTTTTCCTCCACGCCCTGGGCGGGCAGGAACGCTGAGGCCTGGCGGTTGCCAAGGGTGATGGTACCGGTTTTGTCCAACAGCAGCACGTCAACATCACCCGCCGCTTCTACCGCGCGCCCGCTGGTGGCGATCACGTTAGCGCCGAGCATCCGGCTCATCCCGGCGACGCCGATGGCCGACAGCAGGCCGCCGATGGTGGTGGGGATCAGGCACACCAGCAGCGCCACCAGTACCGTGACGCTCACCGCGTTACCGCTCCAGGCGGAGAAGGGCCAGATGGTGGCGGTGGCTAACAGGAACACAATCGTCAGGGCGATCAGTAGGATCGTCAGCGCGATTTCGTTTGGCGTTTTGCGACGCTGGGCCCCCTCAACCATAGCGATCATCCGGTCAAGGAAGGTTTCGCCGGGGTTAACGCTACAGCGGATCACCAGCCAGTCGGAAAGAATACGCGTCCCGCCGGTCACCGAGGCGAAGTCGCCGCCAGATTCACGGATAACCGGCGCTGATTCGCCGGTTATGGCGCTTTCATCTACCGACGCGCCGCCTTCGAGAACTTCGCCATCGCAGGGAATAATATCCCCCGCCTCGACCAGCACCACGTCGCCTTTGCGTAGCTCTTCGGCGGGTACGTGATCAATTTGCGCATCGTGCTGTGGGGCGCGTAGCTTGCGGGCAAACGAGGTCTTTTGTACCCCTTTAAGGCTATTGGCCTGCGCTTTACTGCGGCCTTCGGCCATCGCTTCGGCGAAGTTGGCAAACAATACGGTGAACCACAGCCAGATACTGACAGTGGCGGTAAACCCGGCGTTACCCGCGATCTGCCCGCTGGCCATGGCGATGGCGAGCAGGGTGGTTAACAAGCTGCCAATCCAGACGATAAACATCACCGGGTTACGCCACTGTACTGACGGGCTAAGTTTTTTCACTGCGTCCAGCAGCGCCTGGCGCACCAGCGTCGGCTCCAGCAGGGCTAATGGTTTGCGACTCATAACAGGTTGCTCCGCAATCGCTTAAAGTAAGGAAAAGTGTTCCGCCAGCGGGCCGAGTGCCAGCGCGGGAATAAAGGTCAGCGCGCCAACCAGCAGTACGGTGCCGATCAGCAGGCCGATAAACAGCACGTCATGCGTGGCGAGCGTACCGGTACCGGTGGGCTGAATTTTCTTGTTCACCAGCGAACCGGCAATCGCCATCACTGGGATAATGACCGCGAAGCGACCGACCAGCATGCAGAATGCCAGCAGCAGATTCCAGAACGGCGTTGCTGCGCTTAAGCCACCGAAGGCGCTGCCGTTGTTATTCGCCGCTGAGGTGACGGCGTATAGCACTTCGCTGAAACCGTGCGGACCGGGGTTAAACATCCCCGCGCGCCCGGCCTCGGTCATCATCGCCAGCGCTGTGCCGAGCAGCACCAGCGTTGGCGTAACCAGAATGGCCAGCGCAATCATCTTCATTTCGCGGACATCGATTTTCTTACCGAGGTACTCTGGTGTGCGGCCAATCATCAGCCCGGCGATAAATACCGCCAGCATGACGAACAGCAGCATGCCGTATAGTCCCGAGCCAACGCCGCCGAACACCACTTCGCCAATCTGCATTAACCACATTGGCACCATCCCGCCCAGTGCGGTAAAGGAGTCATGCATCGCGTTGACCGCCCCGCAGGAGGCGGCGGTAGTGACCACGGCGAACAGGCTACTGGCGAGAATACCGAAGCGGCTCTCTTTGCCTTCCATATTTAGACTGCTGTCGGCACCAAGGCTTAACAAGTGCGGGTTGCCGCGAGTTTCGGCCCACATGACGACCGCCACGCAGACGATAAAGATAAGCGTCATTGCCCACAGAATTGCCCGTCCCTGACGGCGGTCGCCCACTACCTCACCGAAGGCAAAACACAGCGCCGCCGGGATCAAAAAGATCGCCAGCATCTGCACCATGTTGGTCAGCGCGGTCGGGTTTTCAAACGGGTGCGCCGAGTTGGCGTTAAAGAAGCCGCCGCCGTTGGTACCGAGCATTTTAATCGCTTCCTGCGAGGCGACCGGCCCCATCGGCAGCATCTGGCGTACCCCTTCCAGCGAGGTAAAACCCTGATACGGCGCGAAGCTCTGCGGCACACCCTGCTGAATAAAGAACAGCGCAATCAGCAGTGAAATGGGCAGCAGCAGCCAGAGGGTGATGCGAGTCAGATCGACCCAGGCATTGCCAAGCGTGCTGACTTTTTGCCGGGCGTAAGCGCGGGTAAGCGCAAAGACCACCGCGATGCCGGTGGCAGCGGAGAGGAAGTTTTGTACTGCCAGCCCCGCCATTTGGCTGAGGTAGCTCATGGTGGCTTCCCCGCCGTAGGCCTGCCAGTTGGTGTTGCTGACAAAGCTCACTGCCGTATTCAGCGCCAGATCCCAGGACAAGCCGGGCAGATGCTGCGGATTAAGCGGCAGGGAGCCCTGGAACATCAGCAACGCAAACAGCGCCACCAGACCCAGCGCGTTAAACAGCAGGATGGCGAGTAAGTATTGATACCAGTTCATCTCCTGCGAACGAATGCCCGCAGCCCGCCATAATCCGCGTTCTATACCGGCAAGTCCCGGTAACGGGACATCGTTGATCATGGTCGCCAGCGCTGTTCCCAGCGGACGAGCCAGGAGCATCAGCAGCAGAATAAAGCTCACGATGAGTAAAAATCCTTGAGCGGCCATCAGAATGCCTCCGCGTGTATCAGGGCATAAACCAGATAAACCAGCAACAGGAACACCAGCGCTACGCCAGCGATTACGCCTGCAGTCACAATCCACCTCCGGGTGTCTTTTTGATTTACGAGGAGGATAGGAAGTCGGGCGCAAAGATTTCGCAAAAATTAGCTGCAAGGGTGTAAAAAAAATATAAAAATCACCAATCCCTTAATTTAACTAATGGTTAGTATTATTTTAACTTTTATGTAACTAAGTTACCGGGTGAATGTAAATAAAGGCTAAATAAGTGCTTTTTAGTGGTCGGATGAGTAGTAAAATTACAGCCAAAGCGGTACTATTTTAACCAGAGACACATTGATACTTTACCGGCGTTGATTGCCGGCCTGACAAAGGGGAGAGAAATTATGGCGTTGTACAAAACTTATCCTGCTCACGTAATCTTCGCGCGTCGCACTTTCGCCGTTGTGGCTGGCGTGGCGGCGCTTCCGGTGATGTTGTTCTGGAAAGATCGTGCCCGTTTTTACAGCTGGCTGCACCGCGTGTGGTCAAAAACCAGCGACCAGCCGGTATGGATGGCGCAGGCGGAAAAAGCCTCCGCAGATTTTTACTGATATCCACATATCGTCTGAACGCTGTAAGCCGCCGGTTTCCCCCGGCGGTTTTTTTTGCCTGTTGTGGCTTACACTTATTACTTCTGATGATACAAGGAGAAGTGATGAGCGACACCTGGCTGGAAGACGATAGCAAAACCCGTATTTACACCTTACGTGAACTGGATAATCTGCGTCGCGATGGGCTGACCCGGGGCAAACTGGTGGATTTTCATAGCCGCTACAAGCTGATATTGCTGGCGCATTCACAGCCGGAATACCGGCAGATTGGCCCTTTTGTGGCAGCCATGGCCGACTGGTCTTCGCTGGACGCCTTCTTTGACGCCTATCGTGAGTGTCTGGTGACGCTACTGGCTCATCCCTCCACCCGGCAAAACCATACTAATGTGCTCATGCACGTTCAGGGTTATTTCCGCGAACATCTCACTGCCCAACAGAAGCAGGCGTTGACTGCACTTATCGACGACTATCGTTTGGGAAAAGAGCCGCTGCTTGCGCCGGTGAATCAGCTCAAACACTATATGGCCGAATTTCCGGACGCTTATCTCTCCGGCCAGCGCTACTTCACCGGCTGGCCGCAAGCGCTGGACGAATAAAAAATCACTGATTGCAGGAGTTTTATGGCCACCCATCTGGTCTGGTTTCGCGCGGACTTGCGCGTTCACGATAACCTGGCGCTTGCTGCTGCCTGTCGCGATCCTCATGCTCGCGTGGTGGCGTTGTTTATCGCCACGCCGGGACAATGGCGTCAGCACGGCATGGCGTCGCGTCAGGCGGCATTTATTGTCAGTCATCTTGATAGCTTACAAATGGCGCTGGCCGAGCGGGGGATCCCGCTGCTCATTGAACATGCGGAGGACTTCGCCGCCAGCGTGACGCTGCTATCTGAAGTCTGTAAGCAGCAGCAGGTCAGCCATCTTTTCTACAATTACCAGTATGAAATTAATGAACGCCAGCGCGATGCGTTAGTCGAGAAAAACTTACAAGGCGTGATATGTCAGGGCTTTGATGACAGTGTGCTGTTACCGCCCGGCAGCGTGCTGACCGGCAATCGCGAAATGTATAAGGTGTTTACACCGTTTAAAAATGCCTTTATTCGCCGCTTAAAGGAGGCGCTGCCGGAGTGCGTTGCTGCGCCGAAAGCCCGCGTCGGTGGGGCAATAGATTCAACGACTGAAGTGAAGTTAGACTATTCGCAGACACCGTTTGATAGCGACCTGTTTGCTGCGGATGAAAAAGCCGCTATCAATCAGCTACGCCGTTTTTGCCAGCAGAAGGCCGCCGATTATGATGAGCAGCGCGACCTTCCGGCCATCGAGGGGACCAGCCGACTGTCGCCGTGCCTGGCGGTCGGCGTGCTTTCACCGCGTCAGTGCCTGCATCGCCTGCTGGTGGAGCAGCCGCGAGCGCTGGAGGGGGAAGCGGGGGCGGTTTGGCTCAACGAACTTATCTGGCGCGAGTTTTATCGCCATCTGATGGTTTACTACCCGAATTTGTGTAAAGGACGACCTTTTATCGCCTGGACCGATAACGTGGCGTGGTTGGATGATAAATCCGCGCTGCAGGCCTGGCAGCGCGGGCAAACCGGTTTCCCGATCGTTGATGCCGCCATGCGTCAGCTTAATTCTACTGGGTGGATGCATAACCGCTTGCGGATGATTGTCGCCAGCTTCCTGGTGAAAGACCTGCGAATCGACTGGCGGTTGGGGGAGCGCTACTTTATCGAACAGCTGATTGATGGCGACCTGGCGGCGAACAATGGCGGCTGGCAGTGGGCGGCGTCAACCGGTACCGATGCTGCACCTTATTTCCGCATTTTTAACCCGACGACCCAGGGAGAGCGGTTTGATAAATCCGGGCAGTTTATTCGTCACTGGTTGCCGGAGCTGGCCAATGTACCGGAGAAAGCGGTGCATCAACCGTGGCTGTGGGCGGAGAAAAATGGCGTGATGCTGGATTACCCGCGCCCGATTGTCGATCACAAACAGGCGCGGCTGGAGACGCTGGCGGCCTGGGAGGCCGCCAGAGAACTTAAGACTCCAGCGCCAGGCGACGAGTCCTGACCTTCACAGAGTGGTACAGCCAGATAACCAGCACCAGGCCGACGCAGGCCAGCGAGCCCCAGGTTATCTGGCTGAACACCTCGATGTAGGCGTTAATGGAGTAGTTGACGGCTCCGGCGGCGTCGAACGAACCCTGCGAGGTTTGATCGGCAATTACCCCCGCCAGATAGTTGGCGATGGCCCCGGAGAGCAGCATATAGATGCCGGTCAGTACGCCGGTCACGCCGGGGA
This sequence comes from Klebsiella sp. MISC125, assembly GCF_051131775.1. NCBI lineage: Bacteria > Pseudomonadati > Pseudomonadota > Gammaproteobacteria > Enterobacterales > Enterobacteriaceae > Klebsiella > Klebsiella sp. MISC125. Next base: position 4,295,264 of record NZ_CP180448.1, on the reverse strand, counting down.
TCTCAATACGGGTAATTTGCGACATCGCCACCGGGTCGATAAACAGCTCGGCGAAGCCCATTACCGCCAGCCCCAGCACCATCAGCGGCATTGAGGATTGCCCGTAAGCCGCCGACCAGCGCGCGCTCAGCGTCAGGATGCAAAAACCGGCGCTCATCAGGCCGAGGCCCAGCGCGAACTTGCCCCAGATACGCACGGTACGGTTGCCGTTGATATTCTCTTTCACCAACCACGCCAGCACGACCCCGCAGAGCATGACCGCAAAGGCGTTGACCGACTGGAACATCGCCGTCGGTATCTCGTAACTCATAAAATGGCGGTTCACAAAGCGGTCGATATACAGGCTAATTGAGCTGCCGCCCTGCTGCGCAAATGCCCAAAACAGCAGGCTGAAGCAGGTTAGCACCATAATCAGGCGCAGCTCTTTACGCTGTTTGGCAGTCTCTGCGCGCAGGTAGATACGCGCCAGAACCGTCAGGCCAATAATTGTCGCCACAATTAGCGCATACACCGACCACTCCTGCCAGAACAGCACGGTAATCAACAACGGCGCCGTGACCAGCAGTACCAGCAGCCAGGCCCAGTTTGGCAACACGAAATTCCGCGCCCGCAGCGCTTCGCGATTCACGCCCCGGGTGTGACGGAAGTGATGATTACCGCAAAGGAAAATGACCAGCCCGGCGATCATCCCGACCGCCGCCAGGGCGAAGCCCATTGCCCAACTGTACTCTTCCTGCACGTAGCCACAGGCAATTGGCGCAATGATCGACCCCACGTTACCCGCGGCATACATCAGCGAGAAGCCGCCATCGCGACGCGGATCGGTGGGTTCATACAGTTCGCCGAGCAGACAGCTGACGTTGGATTTAAACAGCCCGTAGCCGCAGACGATAATCGCCAGCGACAGATAAAGGAAGGTGGGAGCGACTTCGCTGGCCCCGAGCACCAGATGACCGACAGCCATCAACAGGGCGCCAATCATCACCGCCATGCGGTTGCCGAGCAGCTTATCGGCCAGAAAGCCGCCGAGAATAGGGGTAACGTAAACCAGAGAACAGTAGGCGCTGAACAGTTCGTACGCATGGTTATCGTTATACTTAAGCTGATTGGTGAGATACAAAATCAGCAGTGCGCGCATACCGTAAAAACTGAAGTATTCCCAGATTTGCAGCGCGACGACGTAATAAATCGCCCGCGGCTGTGAAGATGATGTGTTCATTTAACGTTCTGTCCTGCCATAAAAAGGAAAGTCGATCTTTCTGCATGAATAGCCATTAGCTAGTGATATTCATGGCCTTATAGGCTTTCTGGTTATTTAATATGCTGTAATAGTGCATAAATATACACGAATGCGCGAAGAGGGGAGTAGACAAATCGCGGGATTTTGCTAAAAGTCAAAACAGACCCCGAAGCGGCAGAACTATCGACGGAGCGGGCGGATAACGCTATGTTATTCCTTTGCATTACACGAAGACCTGATGGAGCGATAATGAAAAATAGCGAACTGGAACAACTGATTAATGAAAAACTGAATAGCGCGGCCATCAGCGATTACGCACCTAATGGGTTACAGGTGGAAGGGCGCGAGACGGTGCAAAAAATCGTGACCGGCGTGACCGCCAGCCAGGCGCTGCTTGATGAAGCCGTGCGCCTGGAGGCAGATGCGGTGATTGTTCATCATGGTTATTTCTGGAAAGGCGAATCGCCCATTATTCGTGGCATGAAGCGCAACCGTCTTAAAACGCTGTTGGCTAACGATATCAACCTCTATGGCTGGCACCTGCCGCTCGACGCTCACCCGGAACTGGGTAATAACGCTCAGTTGGCTTCATTACTTGGCATTAATGTGATGGGCGAAATCGAACCGCTGGTGCCGTGGGGCGAACTGTCGATGGCGGTATCCGGGCTGGAGCTGGCCTCGTGGATTGAAGCACGGCTGGGGCGTAAACCGCTGTGGAGCGGTGATACCGGGCCGGACAAAGTGACCCGCGTGGCGTGGTGCACCGGCGGCGGCCAGAGCTTTATCGATAGCGCGGCCCGTTTTGGCGTTGATGCGTTTATTACCGGTGAAGTTTCGGAGCAAACCATCCACTCGGCGCGCGAACAGGGGCTGCATTTCTATGCCGCCGGCCATCATGCCACCGAGCGCGGCGGTATTCGCGCGTTAAGCGAATGGTTGACGGAAAACACCGAACTGGATGTCACGTTTATTGATATTCCGAACCCGGCTTGATGAACGGAGGCAAAAGTGCAGCGAGCGCGTTGTTATTTGTTAGGTGAAACGGCAGTCGTACTGGAGCTTGAACCTCCGGTGACACTGGAGAGTCAGAAACGGATCTGGCGTTTAGCCCAGCGGCTGATTGGTCATACCGAGGTGGTGGAAGCCGTTCCGGGCATGAACAACATTACCGTGATATTGCGTAACCCCCAGCGAACGGCGTGGGATGCGATTGAGCGTTTGCAGCTCTGGTGGGAGGAGTGCGACACGCTTGAGCCGCAATCGCGGGAGATTTCGGTTCCGGTGGTTTACGGCGGCGAAGGGGGGCCGGATCTGGGAGAGGTGGCTCGCCACAGCGGCCTGAGTGAAAAGCAGGTGGTTGAACTGCACTCGTCGGTGGAGTACATGGTGTGGTTCCTCGGCTTCCAGCCGGGCTTCCCGTACTTTGGCGGCTTGCCGGAGCAGCTGGCCATGCCGCGCCGGGCGGAGCCGCGTCTGCTGGTACCCGCTGGTTCTGTCGGTATCGGCGGGGCGCAAACCGGGATCTACCCGCTGGCTACGCCGGGCGGCTGGCAGCTTCTGGGCCATACGCCGCTGGCGCTGTTTGATCCGAAGCGCAAGGAACCGGTACTGCTGCGTTCCGGTGACCGGGTGCGTTTCGTGCCGCAAAAGGAGGGCGTATGTTGAAGATTATCCGTGCCGGGATGTATACCTCGGTACAGGACGGCGGGCGTGAAGGGTTACGCCAGCTGGGTATCAGCCGCTGCGGCGCGATGGATAAACCGGCGCTGGTTATCGCCAATCTGCTGGTCGGTAATGGGGCCAACGCCGCAGCGCTGGAAATCACCCTGGGCCAGGTGGACATTCAGTTTGCCCGCGATGCCTGGTTTGCATTGACTGGTGCCGCCTGTGAAGCGACGCTGGATGGTCAACCGGTCTGGCTGGGCTGGCGCGTGGCAGCAAAAGCGGGTCAACGATTGGTACTCAAAACGCCGCGGATCGGCATTCGCAGCTATCTGGCGGTGGCGGGAGGGATTGCGGTACCGAAAGTCCTCGGCTCGCGCAGTACCGATTTGAAAGTGGGAATTGGCGGCCTTGAGGGGCGACGATTGCAGGACGGTGACCAGCTAAAACTGGGGAAATCGACGAAGCAGTTCAGCACACCGCGTGGCGTAAAACAGTTGCCTGTGGGTAACTGGATCCGTGCTTTGCCGGGTCCGGAGTACCATGAGTTTGATAGCGCGTCGCAGCAAGCTTTCTGGCGCTCGCCGTGGCAGCTTAGCCCGCAGAGCAACCGGATGGGCTATCGCCTGCAAGGGCAGCCTTTGGTGCGTACCACCAATCGGGAGATGTTTTCCCACGGCCTGCTGCCCGGCGTGGTGCAGGTTCCGCATAACGGCCAGCCTATCGTGCTGATGAACGATGCGCAGACTACCGGCGGCTATCCGCGCATTGCCAGCATTATCGAAGCCGATATGTATCAGCTGGCGCAAATACCGCTCGGCCAACCGATTCACTTTGTCCCCTGTACGCTGGAAGAGGCGCTGAAAGCCCGCGCCGATCAGCAGCGTTATCTGGAGCAACTGGCGTGGAGACTGAACGATGAAAATTGATTTGAATGCCGACCTCGGCGAAGGCTGTGGTAACGACAGCGCGTTATTACAACTGGTCTCGTCCGCCAATATCGCCTGCGGCTTCCACGCAGGGGATGCCGTGATAATGCATAAGTGTGTCCGGGAAGCGCTAAAGTACGGCGTTGCCGTGGGCGCGCATCCCAGCTTTCCTGACCGGGAGAATTTTGGCCGCACGGCCATGCAGCTGCCGCCGGAGACGGTTTATGCGCAGACGCTGTATCAGGTTGGTGCGCTGGCGGCGATGGTTCGTGCGGAAGGTGGCACGCTCCAGCACGTCAAACCTCACGGTATGCTCTACAACCAGGCGGCAAAAGACCCGCAGCTGGCGGACGCTATCGCCAGAGCTGTCCGCGATCTCGATTCGGCGCTGGTGCTGGTGGGGCTGGCGGGCAGTGAACTGATCCGCGCCGGGCAGCACTATCGCCTGACCACGCGGCAGGAAGTTTTTGCCGATCGCGGCTACCAGGCTGATGGCAACCTGGTACCGCGCACGCAGCCGGGAGCGCTTATCGATAGCGAAGAGCAGGCGCTGGCGCAGACCCTGGAAATGGTCCAACACAATCGGGTACGCAGCGTTACCGGAGAGTGGGCGCATGTGATGGCAGAAACCGTCTGTTTACATGGAGATGGGGAACATGCATTAGTTTTTGCGCGCCGCTTGCGTGCGGCGTTTGCCGGGCGCAATATACAGGTCAGCGCTGAAATAGAAGAATAAAAACAATATTATCAGTTAGTTAACAACAAACAACAATTCACAACATACAGGATGTTACTATGGGAGAGTCAGTATCCCTCTGGCCGTTGATCGGTATTGCCGCGATCGTGGTCGGATTCGTTTTGCGTTTTAACCCGGTGCTGGTGGTGATTATCTCCGGCATCGTCACCGGTCTGGCGGCCCATATGCCGGTTGCCACCATTCTTGAAAAGCTGGGTGAAGGGTTCCTTAATACCCGCAACCTACCGCTTATCCTGCTGTTGCCGCTGGCGGTTATTGGCCTGTTGGAGCGGCACGGCCTGAAAGAACGTGCGCAGGCGTGGATCGCGAAGATCCAAAGCGCTACGTCTGGTCGTCTGCTGATCGTCTACTTGTTTATCCGTGAAGTGACCGCCGCGCTCGGGTTGACCAGCCTGGGTGGTCATCCCCAAATGGTGCGCCCGCTGCTGGCGCCGATGGCGGAGGGGGCTGCAGAGAAAGTCCACGGGCCGCTGCCCGGCGCAATTCGCTATCGTTTACGCGCCATGTCGGCCGCGACCGATAACGTCGGCTTATTTTTCGGTGAGGATATTTTCGTCGCCTTCGGTGCGATTATCTTTATGCATAACTTCATGCTGGAGTCGGGCGGTATTCAGACCGAACCGCTGCATATCGCTCTGTGGGGGATCCCGACGGCGGTCTGCGCCTTCTTGATTCACTCCGCGCGCCTGTGGCGGCTGGATCATCAGATACAGCGTGAACTGAAGAAGATCAATGCTGGCCGGACTGAAGGCGGTGCGGCATGAACTTCCAACAAAACTATCTCTACTGGCTTGCGGGCGTCATTTTGCTGATTGTGGCGGTGATGTCATGGCGGGATAAAGCGAATCCGCGCCGTCTGACTACCGGTTTGTTCTGGGGTCTGTACGGTGTTGTATTCCTGTTTGGTGACTGGACATACCAACTGTTCGGCGATAAACGCACCGTTAATATTGCCGTTGGCTGCGTGGTCGTGGTGCTGGCGCTGATTGCCGGTTTTGGCGGCGTGAAGCTGGGAAAATATCATCAACGTTCGCCTGAAGAGCGTACTGAGAGCGCGACCCGCCTCGGTAACCGGCTGTTCTATCCGGCACTGGCGATTCCGGTGGTGACGGTCGTCGGTGTTTTATTGTTTAACAATCTGCCGTCGTTACAAGTGATGGTATTTGGCGCGGGTAACCACTCTACGCTGATTACTCTCTTCTCAATGACGCTCGGAACGTTGATCGGTCTGGCGATGGCTATTCGAATGACCCATGAAACGGCAGCGCAACCGTTACAGGAAGCGCGTCGTCTGCTGGATTCGGTCGGTTGGGCGTTTATTTTACCGCAGATCCTCGCGGTTCTCGGGCTGCTGTTTACCGCTGCGGGCGTTGGCAATAGCATCTCCTGGCTGACGCAGAACTATCTGGCGGTAGACAGCCGGTTTATCGCCGTTGCCGTCTATACCATAGGCATGGCGCTGCTGACGATGATCATGGGTAACGCCTTTGCCGCGTTCCCCATTATTACCGCAGGGGTCGGCATTCCCATTCTGGTGCTTCAGCATGGCGGTAACCCGGCGGTGATGGCGGCGATTGGTATGTTTTCTGGCTATTGCGGCACCCTGATGACGCCAATGGCGGCCAACTTTAATATCGTTCCGGCAGCGTTACTGGATCTGCCGGATAAAAATGCGGTCATTAAGGCGCAGATACCGACTGGCGTACTGCTGCTTACCGTTAACGTCTTTTTGCTCTATTTCCTGATGTTCCTGTAAGGAGGGATCATGGCTGGCGTATTGATTACCGGTTTCGAGCCGTTTGGCGGCGAGGCGGTTAACCCTTCGTGGGAAGTGGTAAAGCAACTGGATGGCGTTATCATTGCCGGACAGCCTGTGGTGGCGCGGCAGCTGCCGTGCGTTTTTGGCGAAGCCCTCACGGTATTAAATGCCGCGCTGGATGAGCTGGATCCCGTCTTGACCCTTGCCATTGGGCAGGCGGGAGGACGCGTCGATATTACCGTCGAACGGGTGGCGATTAACGTCGATGATGCGCGGATCCCGGACAATAAAGGTTTGCAGCCGATCGACGTGCCGATTGTTGCCGATGGTCCGGCGGCCTACTTCAGCTCGTTGCCGATCAAAGCGATCGTTTCCGCGCTGCGTGGTCGGGGGATCCCTGCATCGGTGTCGCAAACGGCGGGAACCTTTGTCTGCAACCATGTGATGTACGGTCTGCTGCATGGACTGCGTGCAAAGGCAGGCGCAAAGGGCGGCTTTATCCATATTCCCTATCTGCCGGAGCAGGCTGCGGCCCATCCTGGTGAAGCGAGTATGGCGGTAGAAACGGTGCGTGTAGCGCTGGAAACGGCTATCGCTGCCGCCCTGCAACAGGGCGATGACGTTAAAATCGGTGGCGGCGCCACGCACTAAACAGAAGGACATGATTATGCCGGAAGGCCCGGAAATCCGCCGCGCGGCGGATAGCCTGGAGGCGGCGATCAAAGGCGAACCCCTCACGCGAGCGTGGTTCGCCTTTCCGCAATTACAATCTTATCAATCTCAACTGGTCGGTCAGCAGGTCACGCGCATTGAAACTCGCGGTAAGGCGCTGTTGACTCATTTCTCCGGTGGGCTGACGCTTTATAGCCATAATCAGCTGTACGGCGTCTGGCGGGTGGTCGAGGCTGAGTCTCAGCCAGAGACGACCCGCATTCTGCGCGTCAGGCTACAGACGGCGCACAAGGCCATTTTGCTCTATAGCGCCTCCGATATTGAGATGCTGACCCCGGAACAGCTCGCTCAGCATCCGTTTTTGCTGCGGGTGGGGCCGGATGTGCTTGATATGACCCTCACTGTTGAACAGGTCAAAGAGCGGCTTCTATCGACGAAATTTCGCAACCGTCAATTCTCCGGGCTGCTGCTGGATCAAGCGTTTCTTGCGGGATTGGGGAATTATCTGCGCGTTGAGATCCTTTGGCAGGTGGGATTAACCGGGCGTCATAAAGCCTCTGAGCTGGATGACAAACAGCTTGATGCGCTGGCCCACGCGCTGCTCGATATCCCGCGTTTGTCTTACAACACGCGCGGTCTGGTGGATGAAAATAAACATCACGGTGCGCTGTTTCGTTTTAAGGTTTTCCATCGTGAAGGGGAAGCCTGCGAGCGCTGCGGCGGGATTATCGAGAGAACGATGCTATCGTCGCGACCGTTTTACTGGTGCCCGGGGTGTCAGCACTAGCTATATGCCTGTTTTCGTAGGCCCGGTAAGGCGCTAGCCGCCACCGGGCAATTCCAGCCAGGTGAAATTTGTCAGCCATAAAAAAACGCGCCGTCAGGCGCGTTTCTTATCTTCGCAATATCAGGTTTAGTATTTGATATCGTTTTTGAAATCGCGTTTTTCGTAGCCGGTGTACAGCTGACGTGGACGGGCGATTTTCATGCCATCGGTGTGCATTTCGTTCCAGTGTGCAATCCAGCCCACGGTACGCGCCATCGCGAAGATAACGGTAAACATGGAAGATGGGATGCCCATCGCTTTCAGAATGATACCGGAGTAGAAATCGACGTTCGGGTAAAGTTTCTTCTCGATGAAGTACGGGTCGTTGAGCGCAATGTGCTCAAGCTCCATTGCCACTTCCAGCAGATCGTCTTTGGTACCCAGCTCTTTCAGCACTTCATGGCAGGTTTCACGCATCACGGTGGCGCGCGGGTCATAGTTTTTATAAACACGGTGACCAAAGCCCATCAGGCGGAAAGAGTCATTTTTGTCTTTCGCACGACGCACAAATTCCGGAATGTGTTTAACCGAGCTGATCTCTTCCAGCATTTTCAGCGCTGCTTCGTTGGCGCCGCCGTGTGCCGGTCCCCACAGGGAAGCAATACCCGCAGCGATACAGGCGAATGGGTTCGCGCCAGAAGAGCCTGCGGTACGCACGGTGGATGTTGAGGCGTTCTGTTCGTGATCGGCATGCAGGATCAGGATACGGTCCATGGCGCGTTCCAGTATCGGGTTCACTTCATACTTTTCACACGGCGTGGAGAACATCATATTCAGGAAGTTACCCGCGTAGGAGAGGTCATTGCGCGGATAAACGAAAGGCTGGCCGATTGAATACTTGTAACACATCGCCGCCATAGTCGGCATTTTGGAAAGCAGGCGGAATGCGGCGATATCGCGGTGGCGTGGGTTATTCACATCCAGCGAATCGTGATAAAACGCAGCCAACGCACCGGTGATACCGCACATCACGGCCATCGGGTGAGAGTCGCGACGGAATGCGTGGAACAGACGAGTGATCTGCTCGTGAATCATGGTGTGGCGGGTAACGATAGTTTTGAATTCGTCGTACTGAGCCTGGGTCGGTTTTTCGCCGTTCAGCAGGATGTAGCACACTTCCAGGTAGTTGGAATCGGTCGCTAACTGATCGATCGGGAAACCGCGGTGCAGCAGGATACCTTCATCACCGTCGATAAAGGTGATTTTAGATTCACATGATGCGGTTGAGGTGAAACCAGGGTCAAAAGTAAATACGCCTTTTGAACCAAGACTACGAATATCAATAACATCCTGACCGAGAGTGCCTTTTAGCACATCCAGTTCAATAGCAGTATCACCACCCAGGGTGATTTTTGCTTTAGCATCAGACATTTATGGTCTCCTTAGCGCCTTTATTGCTTAAGGCTGCCGGGTGGTGGATTTGCATTCGGCCCGTAGCGGATGACGTTACCAGTTTGTTATGTTGCACATCGCTCTGCGTCGCGAAAAGGGCAGGGTACAGAGCAAGGGCGCTTGATGGTAAGTCTTCAGTCTACGTTGAAACAACAGCAAATCAGCGTTTTAGCAGCCCGAATTTTATAAACTATATACCACTAATAACTGTCCTGATTACATCGGTCAATACTCTCTCACTGTTACATAACTTATTCGCAGGTAAAAGAGTGACCCCATAACTTTTGCCTATCATCGCATTTATCTGGTAATGGTTGTAACAATAATGTTTAATATTTGTCAAATCAGATGATTAAATTTTAAAAATATGTTGTTATCGTGACATTGATCACTGTTCGGGAGAAAACCCGACAAACTATATGTAGGTTAATTGTAATGATTTTGTGAACGGCCTATACTGCCGCCAGGTCTCCGGAACACCCTGCAATCCCGAGCCACCCAGCGTTATTTTGTCAGATTTGAACTCTTGAAAAGGGGTTTTAATATGACTTCAGGTTATAGATAAGGACGCTGTCTGACCCGCAAGCAGACCGGAGGAAGGAAACAATAAGAACAGCATGTGGGCGTTATTCATGGTAAGAAATGTGAAAAAACAAAGACCTGTCAATCTGGATCTACAAACGATCCGGTTCCCAATCACGGCGATAGCGTCCATTCTCCATCGCGTATCCGGAGTGATCACTTTTGTGGCGGTCGGGATTCTGCTTTGGTTGTTGGGCACCAGCCTTTCCTCTCCCGAAGGTTTCCTCACGGCGGCATCCATCATGGATAGCTTCTTTGTGAAGTTCATCATGTGGGGCATTTTAACCGCGCTGGCTTATCACGCAGTGGTGGGTATTCGCCACCTACTGATGGATTTTGGCTATCTTGAAGAAACCCTCGAAGTAGGGACACGCTCCGCCAAGATTTCTTTTGTTATTACTGTCGTGCTTTCACTTCTCGCAGGAGTACTCGTATGGTAAGCAACGCCTCAGCACTAGGACGCAACGGCGTACATGACTTTATTCTGGTCCGTGCTACCGCCATCGTCCTCACCCTATACATCATCTATATGGTCGGCTTCTTTGCCACCACTGGTGAAATTTCATGGGAAGTCTGGACGGGCTTTTTCTCCTCCGCGTTCACTAAAGTCTTCACCCTGCTGGCTCTCGTCTCCATTCTGATCCACGCCTGGATCGGTATGTGGCAGGTGTTAACGGACTACGTTAAACCACTGGCTGTACGTTTGGTTCTGCAACTGCTTATCGTGGTTGCGCTGGTGGCTTACGTTCTTTATGGATTTGTTGTGGTGTGGGGTGTGTAATGAAATTGCCTGTCAGAGAATTTGATGCAGTTGTGATTGGTGCCGGTGGCGCAGGTATGCGCGCGGCGCTGCAAATTTCCCAGAGCGGCCAGACCTGTGCGCTGCTCTCCAAAGTTTTCCCGACCCGTTCCCATACCGTTTCCGCACAGGGTGGCATCACCGTGGCGCTCGGTAATACCCATGAAGATAACTGGGAATGGCACATGTACGACACCGTAAAAGGGTCGGACTATATTGGTGACCAGGACGCCATTGAATATATGTGCAAAACCGGTCCGGAAGCGATTCTTGAACTGGATCATATGGGCCTGCCGTTCTCTCGTCTCGACGATGGCACCATCTATCAACGTCCGTTTGGCGGCCAGTCGAAAAACTTCGGCGGTGAGCAGGCGGCACGTACCGCAGCGGCAGCTGACCGTACTGGTCACGCCTTGCTGCACACGCTGTATCAGCAGAACCTGAAAAACCACACCACTATCTTCTCTGAGTGGTATGCGCTGGATCTGGTGAAAAACGCCGATGGAGCAGTGGTCGGTTGTACCGCCCTGTGTATCGAAACCGGTGAAGTAGTCTACTTCAAAGCCCGCGCCACCGTGTTGGCGACCGGCGGCGCAGGCCGTATTTACCAGTCCACCACCAACGCGCATATCAATACCGGTGACGGCGTTGGTATGGCTATCCGCGCCGGTGTGCCGGTGCAGGATATGGAGATGTGGCAGTTCCACCCAACCGGTATCGCCGGGGCAGGGGTTCTGGTCACCGAAGGCTGCCGTGGTGAAGGCGGATACCTGCTGAATAAACACGGCGAGCGCTTTATGGAGCGCTATGCCCCGAATGCGAAAGACCTGGCGGGTCGTGACGTGGTGGCGCGTTCCATCATGATCGAAATCCGCGAAGGCCGCGGCTGCGACGGTCCGTGGGGCCCGCACGCGAAGCTGAAACTCGACCATCTGGGTAAAGAAGTTCTCGAATCCCGTCTGCCGGGTATCCTTGAGCTCTCCCGTACCTTCGCCCACGTTGACCCGGTGAAAGAGCCGATTCCGGTCATTCCAACCTGCCACTACATGATGGGCGGTATTCCGACCCGCGTAAGCGGCCAGGCGCTGACCGTGAACGAGCAGGGTGAAGACGTGGTGATTCCGGGGCTGTTCGCGGTGGGTGAAATCGCCTGCGTATCGGTCCACGGCGCTAACCGTCTGGGCGGCAACTCGCTGCTTGACCTGGTGGTCTTTGGCCGCGCGGTCGGTCTGCATCTGCAAGAATCTATTGCTGAGCAGGGCGAACTTCGCGATGCAACAGAAGAAGAGATTGATGCTTCTCTGGAGCGCCTGAACCGCTGGAATGGCAACCGCAACGGTGAAGACCCGGTCGAAATCCGCAAAGCGCTGCAAGAATGTATGCAGCACAACTTCTCGGTATTCCGCGAAGGTGATGCGATGGCGAAAGGTCTTGAGCAACTGAAAGCTATCCGCGAGCGTCTGAAAAATGCCCGTCTGGATGACACTTCCAGCGAGTTCAACACCCAGCGCGTTGAGTGCCTGGAGCTGGATAACCTGATGGAAACCGCTTACGCCACTGCGGTATCTGCAAACTTCCGTACTGAAAGCCGTGGCGCGCATAGCCGCTTCGACTATCCGGATCGTGATGATGCGAACTGGCTGTGTCATTCCCTGTATCTGCCAGAATCGGAATCCATGACGCGACGTCAAGTCAATATGGAACCGAAACTGCGTCCGGCATTCCCGCCGAAGATTCGTACTTATTAATGCGGAGACAGGAATATGAAACTCGAGTTTTCAGTTTATCGTTATAACCCGGACGTAGACGATGCTCCGCATATGCAGGATTACACCCTGGAAGCGGAAGAAGGTCGCGACATGATGCTGCTCGATGCGCTGATGCAGCTGAAAGAAAAAGATCCGTCGTTGTCGTTCCGTCGTTCCTGCCGTGAAGGGGTTTGTGGCTCCGACGGCCTGAACATGAACGGCAAAAATGGTCTGGCCTGTATCACGCCGATCTCCGCGCTGAATAAGCCAGGTAAGAAAATTGTTATCCGTCCGCTACCAGGGTTGCCAGTTATTCGCGATTTGGTTGTAGACATGGGGCAATTCTATGCACAATATGAGAAGATTAAGCCTTACTTGTTGAATAATGGGCAAAATCCTCCGGCTCGCGAGCATCTGCAGATGCCAGAGCAGCGTGAGAAACTTGATGGTTTGTACGAGTGTATTCTCTGCGCATGTTGTTCGACGTCTTGCCCGTCGTTCTGGTGGAACCCTGACAAGTTTGTCGGCCCGGCCGGTCTGCTGGCGGCGTATCGCTTCTTGATTGACAGCCGCGATACCGAAACCGACAGCCGTCTTGAAGGGTTGAGCGATGCTTTCAGCGTATTCCGCTGTCACAGCATTATGAACTGCGTCAGTGTTTGTCCTAAGGGTCTGAACCCGACGCGCGCCATCGGCCACATCAAGTCGATGCTATTGCAGCGCAGTGCATAAGTAGTCAGAGGGGAGCGCTGTTCCCCTCACCCTAACCCTCTCCCAATGGGAGAGGGGACAGATAGCAGGAAATCTTTAAAAACCGCCAAATATGTACCAGTAATCAAGGCGTTCAGAGCGAGGTAAGGCGGCAACTGAACGTATCCCCGGGAGCATAGTGAACTATGTGACCGGGGTAAGTGAAGGCAGCTAACGCAACCGCAGCCTGAACGCCGAAGATTAATGGCAGTTTTTAAAGGTTCCTTAGCGGAAGAAACCACAACTCCTCCGCAAAAAGTGAACCCCGGCACGTACAACTTCTGTGCGTGGTAGTTTCTACGGCGAAATAAGCATATAAATGCTTAAGGGATCACGATGCAGAACGGCGCAATGAAAGCCTGGCTGGACTCTTCTTACCTCTCTGGTTCTAACCAGAGCTGGATAGAACAGCTCTATGAAGACTTCTTAACCGATCCTGACTCTGTTGACGCCAACTGGCGTTCTATGTTCCAGCAGTTACCTGGCACCGGAGTCAAACCGGATCAATTTCATTCCAAAACGCGTGATTATTTCCGCCGCCTGGCGAAGGATGCCTCACGTTACACTTCTTCGATTTCCGACCCTGACACCAATGTGAAGCAGGTTAAAGTCCTGCAGCTCATCAACGCATACCGCTTCCGTGGTCACCAGCATGCGAATCTCGATCCGCTGGGGCTGTGGCAGCAAGAGAGAGTGGCGGATCTTGATCCGGCTTACCACGATCTGACCGAGGCCGATTTCCAGGAAATCTATAACGTAGGTTCTTTTGCCATCGGTAAAGATACGATGAAGCTGGGCGATCTGGTTTCCGCCCTCAAGCAAACCTACTGCGGCTCCATCGGCGCGGAATACATGCACATTACCTCTACCGAAGAAAAACGCTGGATCCAGCAGCGCATTGAGTCGGTAGCTGGCAAAGCGAGCTTTAGCGCAGAAGAGAAAAAACGCTTCCTGAGCGAGCTGACCGCAGCGGAAGGCCTGGAGCGCTACCTCGGGGCGAAATTCCCTGGCGCAAAACGTTTCTCGCTGGAAGGTGGCGATGCATTAATCCCAATGCTCAAAGAGATTATCCGCCACGCGGGTAAGAGCGGCACCCGCGAAGTGGTGCTGGGTATGGCGCACCGTGGTCGTCTGAACGTACTGGTCAACGTGCTGGGTAAAAAACCACAGGACCTGTTCGACGAGTTCGCTGGCAAACATAAAGAACACCTCGGCACCGGCGACGTGAAGTACCACATGGGCTTCTCTTCCGATATGGAAACCGAAGGCGGTCTGGTGCACCTGGCGTTGGCGTTTAACCCATCGCACCTGGAAATCGTCAGCCCGGTAGTTATTGGTTCCGTACGCGCTCGCCTCGACCGTCTGGACGAGCCGAGCAGCAACAAAGTTCTGCCGATTACCATTCACGGTGACGCCGCAGTCACCGGGCAGGGCGTGGTTCAGGAAACCCTGAACATGTCCAAAGCGCGCGGCTATGAAGTGGGCGGTACCGTCCGCATCGTTATTAACAACCAGGTGGGCTTCACCACTTCCAACCCACTGGATGCGCGTTCTACCCCGTACTGCACCGATATCGGTAAAATGGTGCAATCGCCGATTTTCCACGTTAATGCGGATGACCCGGAAGCTGTCGCTTTCGTTACCCGACTGGCGCTGGATTTCCGCAACACCTTCAAGCGCGATGTCTTTATCGACCTGTTCTGCTATCGCCGTCATGGCCATAACGAAGCCGATGAGCCGAGCGCAACTCAGCCGTTGATGTATCAGAAAATCAAAAAGCATCCGACCCCGCGCAAAATCTATGCTGACAAGCTGGAAGCCGATAAAGTCGCGACGCTGGAAGACGCTACCGAGCAGGTTAACCTCTACCGCGACGCGCTGGATGCTGGCGAATGCGTGGTGCAGGAGTGGCGTCCGATGAACATGCACTCCTTTACCTGGTCCCCGTACCTCAACCACGAGTGGGATGAGAGCTACCCGGACAAAGTTGAGCCTAAGCGTCTGCAGGAGCTGGCTAAGCGCATCAGCACCGTGCCGGAAGGCATTGAGATGCAGTCCCGCGTGGCGAAGATTTACGGCGATCGCCAGTCAATGGCCGCCGGTGAGAAGCTGTTCGACTGGGGCGGCGCGGAAAACCTCGCCTACGCCACCATGGTTGATGAAGGAATTTCCGTGCGCTTGTCGGGTGAAGACTCCGGGCGCGGCACTTTCTTCCACCGCCATGCGGTGATCCATAACCAGAAAAATGGTTCGACTTATACGCCGCTGCAGCACGTTCACAACGGTCAGGGTCACTTCAAGGTTTGGGACTCCGTCCTGTCTGAAGAAGCCGTTCTGGCGTTTGAATACGGTTATGCCACCGCTGAGCCGCGCACCCTGACCATCTGGGAAGCGCAGTTTGGTGACTTCGCCAACGGCGCGCAGGTAGTTATCGACCAGTTCATTAGCTCCGGTGAGCAGAAATGGGGCCGTATGTGCGGCCTGGTGATGCTGCTGCCGCACGGCTACGAAGGCCAGGGTCCGGAGCACTCCTCCGCGCGTCTGGAACGTTATCTGCAGCTTTGCGCTGAGCAAAATATGCAAGTCTGCGTGCCTTCAACTCCGGCGCAGGTTTACCATATGCTGCGTCGTCAGGCGCTGCGCGGTATGCGTCGTCCGCTGATCGTAATGTCACCGAAATCTCTGCTGCGTCACCCACTGGCGGTGTCGAGCATGGACGAACTGGCGAACGGCACCTTCCAACCGGCTATCGGAGAAATCGACGACCTCGACCCGAAAGCGGTGAAGCGCGTTGTGCTGTGCTCTGGTAAGGTTTACTACGACCTGCTGGAACAGCGCCGCAAGAACGACCAAAAAGATGTTGCTATCGTTCGCGTAGAGCAGCTCTATCCGTTCCCGCATCAGGCGGTACAGGAAGCGCTGAAACCTTATGCGCACGTGCATGAATTTGTCTGGTGCCAGGAAGAACCGCTCAACCAGGGTGCGTGGTACTGCAGCCAGCATCACTTCCGCGAAGTGATTCCGTTTGGGGCTTCTCTGCGTTATGCAGGCCGCCCGGCCTCCGCCTCTCCGGCGGTAGGATACTTGTCCGTTCACCAGAAACAGCAACAAGATCTGGTCAATGACGCGCTGAACGTCGATTAATTAAAGGATACATAATGAGTAGCGTAGATATTCTGGTTCCCGATCTGCCTGAGTCCGTAGCTGACGCGACGGTTGCGACCTGGCATAAAAAACCGGGCGATAGCGTCCAGCGTGATGAAGTGCTGGTAGAAATCGAAACTGACAAAGTGGTACTGGAAGTACCGGCATCAGCGGACGGCATTCTGGAAGCAGTGCTGGAAGATGAAGGCGCCACCGTGCTGTCTCGTCAGATCCTCGGTCGCCTGCGTGAAGGCAACAGCGCGGGCAAAGAGTCCGGCGAGAAAGCCGACGCCAAAGAGTCTACCCCGGCTCAGCGTCAGCAAGCGTCTCTGGAAGAACAAAGCAACGACGCGCTGAGCCCGGCGATTCGTCGCCTGCTGGCTGAACACAACCTCGACGCGGCGGCCATTAAAGGCACCGGCGTTGGCGGCCGCCTGACCCGTGAAGATGTTGAGAAACATCTGGCAAGCGCTCCGGCTAAAGCGGAAGCGAAAGCCCCGGCAGCAGCCACCACCGCAGCGGCTCCGGCAGCACAACTGGGCCATCGCTCTGAAAAACGTGTGCCGATGACCCGTCTACGCAAACGCGTTGCTGAGCGTCTGCTGGAAGCGAAGAACTCTACCGCCATGCTGACGACCTTCAACGAAGTCAACATGAAGCCGATTATGGATCTGCGTAAGCAGTACGGCGACGCGTTTGAAAAACGTCACGGTATCCGCCTGGGCTTCATGTCCTTCTACGTGAAGGCGGTCGTTGAAGCGCTGAAACGCTATCCGGAAGTGAACGCTTCCATTGATGGCGATGACGTGGTTTACCACAACTATTTCGATGTCAGCATGGCGGTCTCCACGCCGCGCGGCCTGGTGACCCCGGTCCTGCGCGATGTCGACCTGCTGGGCATGGCGGACATCGAGAAGAATATTAAAGAGTTGGCACTGAAAGGCCGCGACGGCAAGCTGACCGTAGATGACCTGATCGGCGGTAATTTCACTATTACCAACGGCGGCGTATTCGGTTCTCTGATGTCCACGCCAATCATCAACCCACCGCAGAGCGCTATTTTGGGTATGCATGCCATTAAAGACCGTCCGATGGCGGTCAATGGTAAGGTAGAAATTCTGCCGATGATGTACCTGGCGCTCTCCTACGACCACCGTCTGATCGACGGACGTGAATCGGTAGGCTTCCTGGTGGCGATTAAAGATCTGCTGGAAGACCCGACTCGTCTGCTGCTGGACGTGTAGTAGTCCCAATGGCCCGGTGCCCAGGCCCGGGCCAATAAAAACATCATCAGCCTGCAGTTTTGTCGGCTACATGATAACGATTACCTGAAGGATGGACTGAACACATGAACTTACATGAATATCAGGCAAAACAACTCTTTGCCCGCTATGGCTTACCGGCGCCGGTGGGTTATGCCTGTACTACTCCGCGTGAAGCAGAAGAAGCCGCTTCAAAAATCGGCGCGGGTCCGTGGGTAGTGAAATGTCAGGTTCACGCTGGTGGCCGCGGCAAAGCGGGCGGTGTGAAAGTGGTTAACAGCAAAGAAGACATTCGCGCCTTTGCTGAACATTGGCTGGGCAAACGCCTGGTGACCTACCAGACAGATGCCAACGGCCAGCCGGTTAACCAGATCCTGGTTGAAGCGGCGACCGATATCGCTAAAGAACTGTACCTTGGCGCTGTGGTTGACCGTAGCTCCCGTCGCGTGGTCTTTATGGCCTCTACCGAAGGCGGCGTGGAAATCGAAAAAGTGGCGGAAGAGACCCCGCACCTGATCCACAAAATTGCTATCGATCCGCTGGCGGGCCCGATGCCTTACCAGGGTCGTGAGCTGGCGTTCAAACTGGGTCTGGAAGGTAAGCAGGTTCAGCAGTTCACCAAAATCTTTATGGGCCTGGCGACCATTTTCCTTGAGCGTGACCTGGCGCTGATCGAAATCAACCCGCTGGTTATCACTAAGCAAGGCGACCTGATCTGCCTCGACGGCAAACTGGGCGCTGACGGCAACGCGCTGTTCCGCCAGCCTGATCTGCGCGAAATGCGCGACCAGTCTCAGGAAGACCCGCGCGAAGCGCAGGCAGCACAGTGGGAACTGAACTACGTCGCGCTGGACGGCAACATCGGCTGTATGGTTAACGGCGCAGGCCTGGCGATGGGTACCATGGACATCGTTAAGCTGCACGGCGGCGAACCAGCTAACTTCCTCGACGTTGGCGGTGGTGCGACCAAAGAGCGCGTGACCGAAGCGTTCAAAATCATCCTCTCTGATGACAACGTGAAAGCGGTTCTGGTTAACATCTTCGGCGGTATCGTTCGTTGTGACCTGATTGCTGACGGTATCATCGGCGCGGTTGCCGAAGTGGGCGTTAACGTCCCGGTGGTTGTTCGTCTGGAAGGTAACAACGCCGAACTGGGCGCGAAAAAACTGGCTGACAGCGGCCTGAATATTATTGCAGCGAAAAGTCTGACGGATGCAGCTCAGCAGGTTGTTGCCGCAGTGGAGGGGAAATAATGTCCGTTTTAATTAATAAAGATACCAAGGTTATCTGCCAGGGCTTCACCGGTAGCCAGGGGACTTTCCACTCTGAACAAGCGATTGCTTACGGTACCCAAATGGTTGGCGGCGTGACGCCAGGCAAAGGCGGCACTTCTCACCTGGGCCTGCCGGTGTTTAACACCGTGCGTGAAGCGGTAGACGCGACCGGCGCGACTGCATCGGTTATCTACGTTCCGGCTCCGTTCTGCAAAGACTCCATTCTGGAAGCGATCGATGCAGGCATCAAACTGATCATCACCATCACCGAAGGTATCCCGACGCTGGATATGCTGACCGTGAAGGTGAAACTTGATGAAGCGGGCGTGCGCATGATTGGCCCGAACTGCCCGGGTGTTATCACCCCAGGCGAATGCAAAATCGGCATCATGCCGGGCCACATTCACAAGCCGGGCAAAGTGGGCATCGTTTCCCGCTCTGGTACCCTGACTTACGAAGCGGTTAAGCAGACTACTGACTACGGTTTCGGCCAGTCCACCTGCGTGGGCATCGGCGGCGACCCGATCCCGGGCTCTAACTTTATCGATATCCTGAAGCTGTTCCAGGAAGATCCGCAGACCGAAGCGATCGTGATGATCGGTGAGATCGGCGGCAGCGCGGAAGAAGAAGCGGCTGCCTATATCAAAGATCACGTGACTAAACCGGTTGTTGGCTATATCGCAGGTGTGACCGCGCCGAAAGGCAAACGTATGGGTCACGCGGGCGCGATCATCGCGGGTGGTAAAGGGACGGCGGATGAGAAGTTCGCAGCTCTTGAAGCCGCAGGCGTGAAAACCGTTCGCAGCCTGGCCGATATCGGCGAAGCGCTGAAATCAGTCATTAAGTAATAAGTAAAAAAACAGCCCTGACTATCTGCATGGTCAAGGGCTGGTCCAGTTTCGACATGGTTGGCCATCTGATGATGGCCTTTTTTAACGGCGGCGTTTTGCCACCAGCGTAAATTTGTAGTCATCACTTTTGAAGGTATTGCGGCTGTATTCGAAGACGCGACCATCCAGCAGAAACCCGCGAGAAACTTTCTCCAATACCGGTTTTCCCTGCGTAATACCTAGCATCATTACCGTATCCTCATCCGGGATGACCGGGATCAGCTCCTGTTCGCTGCGATCGATAATCATCTTTTTGGTTTGCTCAATATAGTGATATTTAGAGTTTTCCATCACTTCCCATGTCAGATCGGGAAAGAGCGCGAGGGGCATCCATGTCTCTTCGAGGGTAACGGCTTTTTGTTTAATAAAGCGTACCCGCTTTACGTGCCAGACTTTATCCGCAGCCGTTAGCTGTAGCAGTTCGGCCAGCGTTTCCCCGGCGGGAATAACCTCAAAGACTTTGACTTCACTGTGGGTTTCAACCTGACGGTCGGCGAGCTTTTCATAAAAGCTGGTGAGCTGGTAAATGTCATAGTTGACCCGCTCCTCTTTAACATATGAGCCGCTGCCCTGAATACTTTCAATGATCCCTTGCTCGGTGAGCAGCTTCAGCGCTTGCCTGACGGTCACGCGGCTGACGTTAAAGGCCACCTGCAGCGCGGATTCAGTCGGCAGGGCATCCCCCGGCTTTAACTCGCCGCGCGTAACCTGCTGGCGCAGTTCATCGGCAATCTGGCGATACATCGGTTTTTTGTTCATTTCATTTCACTTTTGTATCAATCGGTTAATACCTTTAGGGGAATTATGCCGACATCTGCACAATAGTAAATAATACAATTTAAATACAAATTATCGTTATTTAGTGAAATTGATCACTTAAATGTATTATCTTGTCTGGCACAATCGTGGTACATAATAACGACAATCCTGTGAGGATCATGATGAACCTGACGACTCTGTCCCACCCTCGTGCGGTCTGTTTACATGCACGATTTACCGATCGCGATGACGCCATTCGCCAACTGGCGCAGCGCCTGGCTGAACTGGGAAAAATTACCGATGCACAAGCGTATCTGGACGAAGTTTTTCAGCGCGAATCGCTGGGACCCACCGCGCTTGGCGAGGGGCTGGCGGTGCCGCATGGCAAGTCGGCAGCGGTAAAAGAGGCGGCGTTTGCGGTGGCGACGCTGAGCGAACCGCTGGCATGGGAAGGGGTCGATGGCCCTGAACCGGTTGAGCTTATCTTCCTGCTGGCAATCCCGCCCGCAGAAGCAGGTTCCACCCATATCCAGATTCTGACAGAACTGACCACCCGCCTTGCGGATGACGATTTGCGTGGTCGCGTGATGGCGGCCAACAGCGCAGAGGAACTGCTGGCGGCGCTGGATTCTGAACCCGCGAAGGAAGGCAGTGTGGCAAACGCGAACGCGCCCACCATTGTCTGCGTTACCGCGTGTCCTGCGGGGATCGCGCATACCTATATGGCGGCGGAGTATCTGGAAAAGGCCGGACGTCAGATGGGCGTCAACGTGATCGTGGAAAAGCAGGGGGCTAACGGGATTGAAGGACGCATAACCGCCCAGCAGTTAAACGATGCGCGGGCGTGTATTTTTGCGGCGGAAGTGGCGATCAAAGAGAGCGAGCGCTTTAGCGGAATTCCGTCAATTTCCGTGCCTGTCGCCGAGCCTTTGCGTCACGCGAAAGCGCTTATAGACCGGGCGCTGGCGCTGGAACCGATGCAGGGTGAGAGAAAATCTCAGCCGCAGGCGGAGGTGAAAAAGAGCGTTAAAACCGAGCTAAAACAGGCGCTGCTGAGCGGTATCTCTTTTGCCGTGCCGCTGATTGTCGCCGGGGGGACAGTGCTGGCCGTGGCGGTGCTACTGGCGCAGATTTTTGGTTTGCAGCACCTGTTCGATCAGGAAAATTCGTGGCTATGGATGTATCGCAAACTCGGCGGCGGCCTGCTGGGGACGCTGATGGTGCCGGTGCTGGCGGCCTATACGGCGTATTCCCTGGCGGACAAACCGGCACTGGCTCCCGGCTTTGCCGCCGGGCTGGCGGCCAATATGATTGGCGCAGGATTTTTAGGTGCCGTAGCGGGGGGCCTGATTGCCGGCTATCTGATGCGCTGGGTGAAAAAACATATTCGCCTGAGCAACCGCTTTAACGGCTTTCTGACTTACTACCTCTATCCGGTTATCGGCACGCTGGGCGCAGGCAGCCTGATGCTGTTTGTGATTGGTGAGCCCGTCGCCTGGATCAACACCTCGCTGACGGCTTGGCTGAATGGGCTATCGGGCACCAACGCGCTGCTGCTCGGTATGATCCTGGGTTTTATGTGTTCATTTGACCTCGGTGGGCCGGTCAATAAAGCGGCGTATGCCTTCTGCCTGGGAGCGATGGCCAACGGCGTCTTCGGCCCTTACGCCATTTTCGCTTCGGTGAAAATGGTTTCCGCCTTCACCGTCACAGCTTCAACCATGCTGGCTCCGCATCTGTTTAAACAGTTTGAGATCGAGACCGGTAAATCCACCTGGTTGCTCGGTCTGGCGGGGATTACCGAAGGGGCGATTCCGATGGCGATTGAAGATCCGGTGCGCGTGATTGGCTCCTTCGTGCTGGGTTCGATGGCGACCGGGGCAATCGTTGGGGCTATGGGGATTGGGCTTTCCACCCCAGGCGCAGGCATTTTCTCTCTCTTTTTACTCCTGCCCGCAGACATGAGCGCGGTGATGGCCGCCGCGGGTTGGTTTGGCGCTGCGCTGCTTGGGACGGTCATCTCCACGGCGATTTTGCTGCTCTGGCGTCGCCAGGCGGTAAAACAGGGGAAATACGTCACCGATAGCGTGATGCCATAAGCACTTACTCAACAGGAAACGAAGATGAAAGCAGTATCTCGCGTTCACATTACGCCGCATATGCACTGGGACCGAGAGTGGTATTTCACCACCGAAGAGTCGCGCATTTTGCTGGTCAACAATATGGAAGAGATCCTCGCTCGCCTTGAGCAGGATGCTGAGTACAAATATTACGTACTGGATGGGCAAACGGCAGTGCTGGAGGATTATTTTGCCGTTAAGCCGGAAAACCGTGAGCGGGTGAAAGCGCTTGTGGAGGCCGGGAAGCTGATTATCGGGCCGTGGTATACGCAGACGGATACCAGCATTGTTTCCGGTGAGTCGATTGTTCGTAACCTGATGTACGGTATCCGTGACTGCATGGCTTTCGGTGAGCCGATGAAGATTGGTTATCTACCTGATTCATTTGGGATGTCCGCGCAGATGCCGCATATTTACAACGGTTTTGGTATCACTCGTACTATGTTCTGGCGCGGCTGCTCTGAGCGCCATGGCACTGACAAAACCGAGTTCCTATGGCAAAGCGCCGACGGCAGCGAGGTCACGACACAGGTGCTACCGCTGGGCTATGCGATTGGTAAGTACTTACCAGAGGATGAAGTCGGGCTGCGTAAGCGGCTCGATAGCTACTTCGAGGTGTTGGAAAACGCCTCGATCACCAAAGAGATTCTGCTGCCCAACGGGCACGACCAGATGCCGTTGCAGCAAAATATTTTTGCGGTGATGGATAAACTGCGTGAAATCTACCCGCAGCGGAAATTTGTCATGAGCCGTTTCGAAGAGGTGTTCGCCAGCATCGAAGCGCACCGCGAAGAGCTGGCTACGCTGCGTGGCGAGTTTATCGACGGCAAATATATGCGCGTGCATCGAACGATTGGCTCTACGCGAATGGACATCAAAATTGCCCATGCCCGCATTGAGAATAAGATAGTCAACCTGCTGGAACCGCTGGCGACGCTGGCCTGGACGTTAGGTTTTGAATATCACCACGGTCTGCTGGAAAAAATGTGGAAAGAGATCTTAAAAAACCACGCCCATGACAGCATCGGCTGCTGCTGTAGCGATAAAGTGCATCGCGAAATCGTTTCTCGCTTCGTACTGGCTGAAGATATGGCCGATAACCTGATTCGTTTCTACCTGCGCAAGATCACCGACAACATGGCGCACAGTGAAGAAGACAAACTGGTGATGTTCAACCTGATGCCGTGGCCGCGTGAAGAGGTGATCAACACCACCATCCGCCTTCGCGCCAGCCAGTTCCGCCTGTTAGATGGTAAGGGGAACGAAATTCCTTACTTTATTCGCGACGCGCGCGAGTTGGATCCGGGCCTTATTGATCGGCAAATCGTCCATTACGGCAACTACGAACCGTTTATGGAATTCGATATTCAGCTGAACCAGATTCTGCCTTCAATGGGCTACCGTACGCTGTATATCGAGCCGCACGTTGCGGGCCGTCAGGCGATACCCGCTGCGGCAACGCAAGCGCTGTTGGAAAATGCGTTCTGGCAGATCGATCTCAATAACGATGGAACGCTACAACTGCGGGATAAGGATTCAGGGATTATTTATCAGCGGGTTCTGGAAATCGAAGAAAGCGCCGACGACGGCGATGAATACGACTACTCCCCCTCACGGGAGGATTGGCGGCTCACTTCTGCGGGCGTCGCGTTTGAACATGAAGTTATCCGTGAGGGGTGGCAAAGCCGGGCGATAATTCGCTACCGGATGGCAGTGCCGGAGAATCTGGCCGCCCGTGCGGCGCGTCAGCGCAACGGCGAAGTTAGCATCGAAATTGAAATCACCTTAAGCCATAACAGTCGGCGGGTTGATGTGGATGTCCGTCTGGATAATCAGGCTGACGATCACCGCATTCGGGTATTGATCCCGACGCCGTTTAACGCCACCGAAGTGCTGACGGATACCCAGTTTGGCACAATAATGCGCCCCGTTCATGACGAGGCGATGGCCAACTGGCAGGAAGAGGGATGGAAAGAAGCGCCGGTACCCGTCTGGAATCTACTTAACTACGCCGCGTTGCAAGATGGGCGTAACGGCCTTGCGGTGTTTAGTGAAGGATTGCGCGAGTTCGAGGTGGTGGGCGAGGAGAAAAAAGCGTTTGCCCTGACGCTGCTGCGCGGGGTTGGTTTACTCGGTAAAGAGGATCTGTTATTGCGCCCCGGCAGGCCATCAGGCATCAAAATGCCGGTGCCTGACTCCCAGGTGCGCGGCGTGTTGCACGGGCGCTTCAGCCTGTTTAGCTATAGCGGGACGCCTCTGAACGTCGGACTGGCTCAGCAGGCGCGGGCCTGGCTGACGCCGATCCAGTGCTATAACAAAATCCCGTGGGATGCAATGAAGCTGAATAAGGCGGCGTTTACGACTCCCGACAGCTATAGCCTGTTGAGTATGTCGCCGGTTGGGTGCCAACTGAGCGTGCTGAAAAAAGCCGAGGACAGGGATGAAATCATCCTGCGTCTGTTCAATCCCTCTGATAGCGTCTGCTGCGATGCGGCGGTGTCGTTTAGTCATGGCATAACCCGTTGCCGTGAAACCGGTATGGATGAAGTACCGCGCACCGGGCAGGATGATACTCAGGGGATCAACGGTGCGTTTCAGCCAGGACAGTCGCGGACGTTTAGTCTGAAACTGGCCTGATTTGTACGATGGGTAAGCGCCAGCACAGTGGCTCTGGCGCTTACCCAGCCATTATCAGGATGACGCCAGCGCCTTCAGCCAGCGGATCCCGCTTTCCGGTGAGGTCATTACCGGTACCGGCGGGGCAGGGAGTTGCTGTAGCACCCGCGCCATCGAGGCCTGCGCCAGCATCACCACATCCGCTTGGGTAAACGCGCTCTTTAATCCTTCGCTGACGATACGGTCGTGGGTGTCCATATCGCCTGCCAGCAGCGCATGGAAGGCTTCTTCCATTAATATCGGTGTGATAGTGCGCTGCTGACCGCTTTCGTGGACTTTGCGCTGCACGTAATCCAGCGTCGGCTTCAGCGTGGTGGCGACGGTTGCCAGCACGGCAATACGCTCGCCTTTACTGATGGCCTCTTCCACCATCGCGCAATCAATACGCGCAAGCTGGAGCGGGGTCATAAACTGGCACTGTTCGACCGCTGTGCCAATTGAGGAGCAGGCGGTAATAAAGATGTCGCAATCCGCTTTTTCGGCGATATGCACATAGTCGGCGATGCGGGCGGCAATATTTGGCGTCACGCCTCCGGCCTTCATCACCTGTTTAATCATCGACTCTTCGACCAGGTGCATCACCTCGACTTCCGGCATGATGTCGGCAATTAGCTGCTGCATCATGGCGAGGGTGGCGGCACTGGTGTGTAGCATAGCGACTTTTTTCATTGGACAATCTCCTTAAGCAAATTTTCCGCGACGGCTATTGCCGCATCATGATCTTCCTGTGCTGACAGGCCGCCGACCGCGACGGCGCCCAGGCATTTACCGTCATGCAGAATTGGAACTCCGCCGGGCAGGGCGGTAAAACGCGGGTCGGCAAAATAACCAATATCTAACTGTTCTTTTTGCAGGCGCTGCAAAAATGCCTGGGTGGTGCAGCCTAAGCGGCTGCTGGTGCGCGCTTTGCGCTGGGTCAGCTCAATGGTTAACAGTTTGGCGCTATCCATGCGGGCAAAGCTCAGTAACTCCCCGCTGGCATCGCACACCGCGACGCTTAGCGGGCGATTTGCGTAACGATTTTCGGCGAGGGTGAGCGCACTCTCCACGGCACGTATTGCTTGCTGTAAGGTCAGAGTAGTCATCATGAATTATCCTTTTGAAAGATGTTCAGAAACGGGCTGATGTGTCTGTTGAGCGGCCGCTGCCTGCGCCTGGCGGGCATCTTTTTTGCGCCAGTAGTTGGCGAGCAGTGAGCCGCTGACGTTGCCAAGCGGGGTCATTACCGCCGAGGCAAGGCCGACGGTCGCCAGTTTGCCCATGGCGGCGGCAAGCCCTGAGGCCATGCCGCCGTTTTGCAGGCCGACTTCAAAGGCCACGGTGCGGGCGGACTGTACATCCATGCGGAAGATCCAGCGGCTCATCAGGTAGCCAATCAGGAAGCCGCCGAGGTTATGCATCAGCATGGCGAAGCAAAGCAGGAAGCCGACCTGCACCAGGTTGTCGCGCCCTGCGGCAGCGGCAGTCGTAGTGAAGAAAATAATCCCGATCATTGAGATGGTCGGCATAATCTTCTTAATGCTCTCGACGCGACCGTACAGCCAGTTGTAGAACAGCGCCCAGACGAGACCGCCTGCGACAAAATTCAGCACCACCGCGTACATTTGCGCTTCTGCGCTGGCGGAACCGAATTGTGCGTCCCAGCCACCGGCGCTCATATACAGCAGCCACAGAGCGCCAATCCCGGCCAGAATCTGCACGGTTCGACGGCCGCGCACGCCAGCGTATGTTTTCAGGTAGTCATGTAAAATCGCCGCGCCGATAGGGATGAGCACGATTTTCACCACGTCCATCACCATCGCGGTGAGCTGAATATCGATCATGGAACCGGCCAGCAAATTCACCCATAGCGGCGTCATCACCGTTGCCGCCAGCGTCGAAACTGCGGCGATGGAAACGGCCAGCGCCAGGTTGGCGTTAGCGATGTACACCATTACCGTCGAAGAGAGGCCGCTCGGACAGGCGCCGATCAGCAGAATACCCACCGCCACTTCAGGCGGAAAATCAAAGATCAGGGTAATGCTCAGGCCAAGTAGCGGCATGATCACGAAGTGGCAGAAGGTACCGATAAATACCGCCCACGGCATTTTGGCGACGTCGATAAAATCCTGGATCGTCAACTTGGTGCCCATGCTGAACATGGTGGCCTGGATAACCAAAAACACGATCCATTTATGGGTGATATTGAAACCGCCCCAGACGATCAGATCTGTAGACCAGGTCATCGCGGCGACAAAACCGGCGATGATCCACAACGTAAATTGATAGCTGCGTAGTCCGGGCCAGTAACCCGCGCCTGCCGCAAACCCGGCAGTGAACATCACCAGTCCGGGCTGCCAGAGAGCGGGAGATTGCATCAGCGCGCCAATCGCCGCCAGCGCGATACCGGCGATACTGACGCCGAGCCCGGCTTTATGTATAACGCTCGTCATAGTCATAATGAAATGTCCTTCCTCGTTATTGCTGCCGGGGCGGAATGGCTAACATTTTCCGCGCGATTTCTGGCGTGGCGACTTTTTTATCCATGCTACGAATCAACGTGGCAAGTTTGGCGACCTGCTGGTAATTATGTTCAGCGCGTTCATCAGCGCTTAAATAATAACTGTCTTCAAAACCGATACGCACTTCGCTGGCACCCATGCCAACCGCAGCGGCAATAATATCGAAGTTCTTTCTGCCGAAATGGGTAATTCCCCATAACGCATCGCGCGGGATCATACTGCGCAGAGCAATTAAGGCATCAACGGTGGCTGGGGTGCTGCCGCGATGTCCCAGGACGATATTAAATAACATCGGCTGTTTAAATTTAATCTTATCTTGCAGGGCGAGGATGTTATTAATCATGCCAATTTCGAAAATTTCAAATTCCGGAATAATATTGCGTGCGGTAATTTGCCGGGAGCAATATTCGACATCCGGACCGGGATTAAAATAGACCACATCGCCGAGATTGACAGAGCCGACGTTCAGCGAGGCCATTTCCACGCCGGGGCAGGTCAGCGGGGCGCAGCGTTCAGCGATGGACATCGCTGAAACACCGCCGGTTGAGGCCTGAATAATCAGGTCTGAGTGGCGCATCACGCAGTCGATGGTCGCCTGAAAATCGCGGGTGTCCGGGGTCAGGCGCCCCTGTTGATCGCGAACGTGCAAATGAACAATGGCCGCACCGTGTTCCACGCTGGCGAGTATTTCCTGCGCCAGTTCTTCAGGTATCACTCTGGGGCAATCCGCAGCCACGGGCGCCAGTGAGATAATAACAGTATCCGACATGTTTTCCTCCGGTACAGAGAGATTAAAATTATAAGTAAGATGTTATCCAGCGTAATGATTCAGGTCCTGACGTTGACGGTTGATATTCACAGCCGATCCAGTCCTGATAATTCAGTTGTGCAATAAAATCGAAAATCCACTTTTCATTTAATTCTCCGGTTCCTGGTTCATGACGATAA
This sequence comes from Klebsiella sp. MISC125, assembly GCF_051131775.1. Lineage (NCBI taxonomy): Bacteria > Pseudomonadati > Pseudomonadota > Gammaproteobacteria > Enterobacterales > Enterobacteriaceae > Klebsiella > Klebsiella sp. MISC125. Next base: position 4,266,574 of record NZ_CP180448.1, on the reverse strand, counting down.
GGAACTGAGGCAATCTGAAAGTGTTTTATCAATGGGAAATAACATTCAATATTTTTTACCACATCGCCGTGAATTTTCTGGCAGTGGTAAATATCAAACTGCAAGCCGATGTTTTTCCGGCCGACCTCGCGAATAATGGATTCGGCCAGCGGGAAGTTATCAATCATATAGCCCGGCATATCCTGCGGATTTAATGGCTCAATCAGTACGTCAATTCCCGCTTCCGCCATTACATCACAGGCGCTGCGCAATCTGTCGATCAGAATAGTGCGCTGAGCGTTGAGGGTAAGATCATCACAGCGCAGGCCCGACATCACGTGAATCCGGCGGCAGCCTAACGCTGTGGCGTATTCCCGGGCCATATTCAGGCTGTGGCGAAACGCCTCATCGCGGCCCGGTAATGCCGCCAGCCCCCGTTCACCCTGCTGCCAGTGGCCTGCCGGGGCGTTCATTAGCACTACCGGCAGGCTGGTTTGCCCTTGAGCTACCAGCAACGTCTCCAGCGGATGCTGCCAGAGAAACAGCCCCTCCACGCCGCGAAAACCCGCGTCTTTTGCCGCCTGAAAGCGTGCTGCTATCGGCAATTCAGTAAACAACCAGTCAAGGTTAGCCGCTAATTTCAGCATGATGTTTCCCCTCCCGGCTATCGACCAGGTGCAGTTTTACCCCCTGATTGGCGATGGCTTGTTGCGCGTCATCTGGCAGCTGATTGTCAGAAATAATATCGGTTAGCTGATCCAGACCGCAGATATGGAACATCCCGTACTTGCCAAATTTACTGCTGTCGCAGACCAGTACCCGGCGTCGGGAAACGGTGAGCACCGCCTCTTTAACCGAGGCTTTGCCTTCGCTGGGGGTCGACATGCCGCGCTCGGTATCCCACGACGATGAGCTGAGAAACGCCACGTCGATATTAATGGTGCGTAAAAAGCTGGCGGCGCTTTTGCCAAGGCTTGAGCGGTTGCGTTGATCCACCAGACCGCCGGTGTGATAGAGGGTGATATGCGGCATGTCCATCAGGTAGTGGCTGATGGAGAAGTCGTTCGTCACCACGGTCAGGTTAAAACAGTGGCTGGCGGCCACCGCTTTCGCTACTTCAAACAGCGAGGTTCCGGCATCCAGATACAGCGTTTGCCCCGGTTCAATCAGCATGGCGGCAAGCTGACCCATTTTGCGTTTTACCTCATGATGCAGTTCCGCCTTTTCCCGCCACGGCAGCTCGGACTTCAGCAGGTTATTGAGCTTCACGCCGCCGTTAATCGAGATAACTTTGCCTTCTTCTTCCAGCAATTGAATATCGCGGCGCACGGTCATATGCGACACGCTCATCAAGTCCGCCAGCTCATTAAATGAGGCGACGTTTTTTTCATGAACGTAGCGATAGATAAAGTCACGTCGTTGTTCGGGGATCATCATCTCACCTCACGCTCGCCGGGATTGTTCGAGTTCGGCTACCGCTTCTTCTGAAAGCGGTACGTAACCGAGCGGTTTTAAGGTCAACCAGATGCGGGCGCTGTCTTCCAGCTCCTCGGCGTTAAATACCGCTTCGCGCAGCGAGCGACCGCTGACGACCGGGCCGTGGTTGGCCAGCAGCGCCGCCGTGTGGTCAGCGGCGATTTCGCTAAGCGCGCTGGCAATGCCTTCATGTCCAGGTTTGAAGTAGGGCAGCAGCGGTAATTGCCCGACGCGCATCACATAGTACGGCGTTAGCGGCGGCAGACAGTTCTCCGGTGTTTCACACGGCAGACAAGAGAGTGCGGTCAGCCACGGCGAATGCAGATGAACCACTGCTCCGCAGGAGGGACGGTGGCGATACCATGCCAAATGCATCGGCACCTCTTTCGACGGTTTGTCGCCGCTGAGATGAACGCCGTTGGCATCCAGTTTGCTCAGCGTTGCGGCGTCAAGTTCTCCCAGACAGGAGTTGGTTGGGGTGACCAGATAACCGCCATCCGCGAGCTTAACGCTCAGGTTGCCGGAGCCGCCGCTGCTGTAGCCGCGCATAAATAGAGAGCGACCATAATGGACGAGCTGCTCGCGAAGTTGTTGCTCACTCACCTGGCTCATGATGTGTACTCCTGGGCGGTAAAAAAGAAATCTTCGTCGCCAAAATTGCCTGACTTCAACGCCAGCGCCAGTTCGGCGGAGAAGACCCATGGAACCCCCGGGGCGATGGCCTTGCCGACGGACAGTCGCGTTACCTGTAGCGCTTCCACGACGGTGCCGGATGTCTCGCCACCAGCAACAATAAAGGTGTTCACGCCTGCGGCCTGGAGCTTCGCGCTCAGCCGGGCAAACGTATGTTCAATCGCCTGGCTGGCGGGCTGCTCGCCATACTCTTGCTGAATGCGTTTTAGCGCATCAGGTGGCTGGGTGGCGTAAATCAGCGGCGCATGTGGGTCGCTGATATGCGACATGGCCCACTGCGATAGCTCATCGGTATAGCGTTCGGCGTCCGACAGGCAACGTGCTACGTCGAGCAAACGAGAGGCCGCTGCTGTTTTATAGCGATTGACCTGACGGTTGCTCATCGCCGAACAGCTCCCGGAAAAGACCACCGCTTTGACGGGGCGCGGAAAGTCCTGTGGTGGCGATGTCTGCTGAGCACCAGCGTTGGCGGCCAGCGCGCCGCCGAGCCCGGAACCTCCGGCTAACAAGGGAGAGTCGTGCAGCGCCTGGGCTAGCGTGTGGAGATCGGCTTCGTCCAGCGTATCGACAATCACGTGGCGTTTTCCTTCAGCTTTAAGGCTGGTCAGCGCGTGAGTGACTGCTTGCACACCGCTGCGAATGGTATTGAGATCAATATTGCCAATGGCGTTTGGCGTTTGCGCGGACAGCAGGCGTGACAAATTGGCATCGGTCATCGGATTAAGCGGATGCTTTTCCATGCCGGACTCGTTCAATAGAACACCGTTGACAAACAGATGACCGTGCACCACCGTGCGTCCGTTTTGCGGCAGAGCGGGGCAATGAACGATAAGCGGGAGCTGCATTGCTTCCATCAGGGCATCGCTTACCGGGCCAATATTGCCGTGTGGTGTGGAGTCAAACGTTGAGCAGTATTTGAAATAGACTTGCCTGACGCCTGCGTTTTGTTTTAGCCACCGGGCGCAAGCCAGCGATTGGGCGACGGCCTGCTCTGCGGGCAGAGAGCGGCTTTTCAGCGAGATAACAATGGCATCAACTTCTTCGTTCCACTGCTGCGTAAGGTCGGGCATTCCGGGCAATAGCGCGACTCGCCAGCCCTGTTGTGCCATAAAACTTGCGATATCCGTTGCGCCGGTAAAATCGTCGGCGATAACCCCTGTTGTGACGGCCATGACTCCACTCCGTTCAGATTGTTTACTGATTGAGCATATTATTCAGTAGTCTCTTTCACATTCACATGATGATTCTCACAAACAAGAACATCATGTGAATGTATTAAAAATATCTAATTATTTGAAATATAAACATTATTGTTTGTGTGGTGGCAAAATCATGCTCACAACAATCTGTGAAGATTAGTTAAAGTTTGAGAATTATTGTACCGGGGGCGTTCATTGAACCATTAGTGGGTGTTTGCATGGTGCTGGGTTGGTCATGCATTTTGATCATATTCATCTGCGCAAATGAGATTATTTTTTGCGTCTAACGTCATTCTTTTGATGCGCTAAATTCTGCATATTAGCGGCTGACTATCAGGCTACTGGAGAATAATGTGCAGCAAAGAGACAGGGATGATGAACACCGGTTTTTCTCTTCGTTGGCAACGACTTTTTCTCGTGCAACCGGTCTGGTCGCCGTGGTGATTGATACCCGCGGGGAGCGATTGCCTGACCGCTATGCAGGGTTAAATTTCTTTTCACTGCCCCTCATGTGTTTTGAAAAAGTGTGGGGATATATTATTTGTGACCACAGTAAGGCCATCGACAATAGTCATCGATTGGCGGCAGAAAGATTACTTCATTTTATTGTGAATAACGTCACGCCGGTTGAGGGGATAAAAGCGATCGCGAATAAGCAATCTCGCCGAAATAGTGATTTCTATTATGCGCAACGTGCACCGCATGAAATAAAAATGGCCTCTGCCCTACGTTATATTGATGAGCATTTATATGATGAGTTGTCTCTCGAATCGGTAGCGGCTCATGTTTGCCTGAGCGCCAATTACTTTAGTCGCTTTTTTAAAAAGCAGCAGGGGGTGAATTTCAAAGTCTGGGTGAGCCAGAAGAGAATGCAGCGAGCCGGGGAACTGCTTGGCGATCCTGCGTATTCGATAGATGGCGTCGCCCGAAAACTTCAGTACGCACAAACCAGCTACTTTTGTCGAGTGTTCCGCATGGCACATCGCACTACGCCGCAATCATTCCGCCAGCAGTCTCTCTCGGCATCGTCATAACCCATACCGGGGCAGGATAAAGGTAAGACAGATTTTTCCTGAAGCATCCATAATGTGTCCCCGGTCGCTGAAAATTTTAATTTATAGCTGGTAGCTGAAAATTAATTTTTCACCCCCTCTGGCTGACTTCGATAATAAACAAGTTAACGTGAAAAAATATTGACAACTTATTGACGCTATTTGCGGGTCAGACACCTTGTTTAAATTGTGTTTATTGAGATGCCTGGGTATTATTGGTTATTATTTGATCACTGCTAATATGCATTAATCATGGAATAGATCAATGACATCTGACGGGATAATAAAATATAACACTCGGGGATAACCTGATGTCCTTGCGCGCTTTTTTTATTCTTTAAACAATTTTTGCACGCCGTAAATGGAAGACGTTATGAGAGGAAAAATCCCCAAAACTGAATTGCTGGTGACCTTTGAAGTTGTGGCTCGCCATGAAAGCTATACCCGAGCAGCGGAAGAGTTAGCTTTAACACAAAGCGCCGTGTTCAGACAAGTCACGGCGCTGGAGGATTTCCTCCATACGTCATTATTTAATCATGCGAAAAAAAGGATTTTTTTAAATGCGGCGGGCAAGCATTATTTGACCATCGTTAAGGAAACGCTTAACAAGCTGGAGCGTGATACCAATTCAATTATGACCTGGCAGCCGACGGTGCAGGTTCTTGAACTGGCAGTGAACCCCACCTTTAGCACCCACTGGTTAATCCCTAATCTGCGTGAGTTTAATAAATTAAACCCGGGTATTATCGTCAATATTCATTCGCTGGCTAATATTGGCGATTTTCTCAGCCGTGAGTACGATGCCGCCATCATGCGCGAGGATTTTTGCTCGCCGTGGACGGAGGTTGAGTACTTATTCGAAGAGGAGATCCTGCCGGTATGCGGCTGCGGGCTGCTATCAGACCCTGGTCAAAAGCTGGCGGTCGAGGAATTGCTGGGTGAATTTCCGCTGCTGCATCAAAGCACACGCATTCACGGCTGGCAGGAGTGGTTCGCGTTGTCGAATATCACCAGCGCGCAGATTAATATCGGCCCGCGTTTTGACCTGCTATCGATGCTGATTGCGGCGGTACGTTCGAATCTGGGGGTGGCGCTGTTACCGCGTTTTGCCATTCAGCACGATCTCGATAGCGGCGAGATGGTAATTCCTTGCGATGTGCCGATTCGCACCGGAAATCGTTTTATTATGACGTGGCAGGAAGATAAAGCGGAATCCCGGCATTTACAGGTATTCCGCGACTGGTTATTGCATAAATCGCTGGTGTCGGCTACTTGATGGCACCGGTTCAGGCTACCTGCTCACAGACGGCGGTGAACCTGTAACCCGGTCAGCGCAGCGCCACCGGGACGAAGCAGCGCAGACGTATCAGGTTTGGCATATTTCCCGGAGGCGGCGCTTGACGCGCCTGTCCGGGCTACCGGCCCGCAGACGGCAGTGGGCCCGTAGCCCGGCTAAGCGCAGCGCGAGCCGGGAGAAAAGCGAATCGGATAAAACTACCAGTCGATGCCCACTTGTGCCTGAATACCGCTATCAAACGCGTGCTTCACCGGGCGAAGTTCACTCACCGTATCGGCAAGACCCAGCAATCGGGCGTGACAGCCGCGTCCGGTGATAATCACGCTCTGCTGTGGTGGACGTTCCACGATTGCGGCAATCACCTCCTCTGTATCCAGATAGTGATACGCCAGCATATAGGTGAGCTCATCCAGGACCAACAGATCGTAGTGCGGGTCGGCCAGCATGCGCTTACTCTCCTGCCATACCGCCGTTGCCGCCTGAATATCGGCCTCCCGGTTTTGCGTTTCCCAGGTAAAGCCGGTGCCCATAATGTGAAATTCCACGCCCAGCGGATGCAGCGTGTTGTATTCACCGTTATCCCACTGGCCTTTAATAAACTGCGCGACGCCGACGATTTTGCCGTGCCCGACGGCGCGCGTCGCGGTACCAAAGGCGGCGGTGGATTTGCCTTTGCCGTTTCCGGTGAAGACGATCAGAACGCCTTTTTTCTCCGTCGCCGCCGCCACTCGGGTATCGATCTGCTCTTTCAGCTTCTGCTGGCGCAGGCGGTGGCGGTCGGTATTTCCTCGCGCTTGCATATTCGCTCCTTAATGTCCGGCCGGACAGGTTGCGCAGCGATGCTGCTGCTCAAACTGACTGAAGAAGTTATTCCCTTTGTCATCCACCAGCACAAAGGCGGGCAGGTTTTCGACTTCCATCATCCACACCGCTTCCATCCCCAGTTCGGGATACTCAAGGCAATGCAGGCTCTTGATATACTGCTGCGTCAGCAGGGCTGCCGCACCGCCAATGCTGCCGAGGTTAAATCCCCGATGTTTTTGGCAGGCGTCGGTCACCTGCTGGCTGCGGTTACCTTTGGAGAGCATGATCAGGCTGCCGCCCGCCGCCTGGAAAGCATCGACATAACCGTCCATGCGCCCGCCGGTGGTGGGCCCCATTGAACCGCAGGCCTGATTGTCCGGGGTTTTCGCCGGGCCTGCGTAATAGACGATATGATTTTTCATGTATTCCGGCATCGGTTCGCCGTTATCCAGGCGTTCTTTGATCTTGGCATGGGCGATATCGCGGGCGACGACAATTGGCCCGCTCAGCGACAATCGGGTACCGACCGGCAGGGTGGACATGTCGCGCAGGATCTCATGCAGCGGTCGGTTCAGGTTGAGCTGTACGGTTTGACCGCTGTTTTCCACGCGGCAGGATTCGGGAATAAATTTACCCGGGTTATGTTCCAGTTTCTCCAGCCAGATGCCGTGCTTGTTGATTTTCGCTTTGATATTACGGTCGGCGGAGCAGGAGAGGGCCATGGCGATCGGACAGGAGCCGCCGTGGCGCGGCAGGCGAATGACGCGAATATCGTGGGCGAAGTATTTACCGCCAAACTGCGCACCGATGCCGAATTCGCGGCTGGCGTTGAGCAACGTGGTTTCCATCGCGGTATCACGAAACGCCTGGCCCAGTTCGTTCCCTTCGGTGGGCAGGTTATCGTAGTATTTCGTTGAGGCCAGCTTTGCCACCTTCAGCGCCTGGTCGGCGGAGAGGCCGCCCACAACAAAAGCGATGTGATACGGCGGACAGGCGGCGGTGCCCAGCGATTTCATTTTTTCGGTCAGGAAAGCGGTGAGTTTCTCCGGCTGTAGAATCGATTTGGTTTCCTGAAATAGCGCCGCTTTGTTGGCCGAGCCACCGCCTTTATTGACGAACAGAAAGCGATATTCGCTGCCTGGCGTAGCGCTGATGTCGATCTGCGCGGGCAGGTTGGTATGGGTATTCACTTCGGTGTACATATCCAGCGGCGCGTTTTGCGAGTAGCGAAGATTGTTTTCCTGAAACGTGGTGTAGATGCCCTTGCTTAAGGCTTCGGCATCGTCGCAACCGGTCCAGACGTTCTGGCCTTTACTCGCCACAATGGTTGCGGTGCCGGTGTCCTGGCAGTTTGGCAGCACGCCTTTGGCTGAGACTTCGGCATTGCGCAGCAGCTGGAGAGCGACGTACTTATCGTTACTGCTGGCCTGCGGGTCGCGCAAAATGCTGGCAATCTGTTTTAAATGCCCGCTGCGCAGGAAAAATGAAGCCTCATAAAACGCCTGCTGAGATAACAGAGTTAACGCCTCTGGCGCGACTTTGATGACTTCTTCCCCATCTAACTCCGTCACCGTAACGTATTGACTGCTCAGTAATTCATACTCTGTATTATCTTTGCTTTGAACAAAGAGTTCCTGCCAGACAAAGGGTTTAGACATTTTACATCTCACTATTTTGCTAAAAAGAGATTGGCCTGGGTCGCATGGGCGACATATTCGATGGTCTGCTGGGCGCGAACGCTGTTACCGGCTTCATCCAGCGGGGGAGAGTAGACCGCAATGGCGTATTGTCCTGGCACCACGGCAACCATTCCGCCGCCAACGCCGGATTTCGCCGGGATGCCCACGGTGTACAGCCATTTGCCGCTGCCGTCATACAGTCCAGCGATAGCCATTTCTGCCAGCACCTGCGGGACATAGTTTTCATTTAGCAACTGCTTGCCGTTGAAGGGGGATTGGCCTTTGTTGGCGAGTACGGCCCCCATTTTGGCGAGCTGCTCAACGGTGATATCCACCGAGCACTGGCGGGTATAAATTTCGACGGCTTCCTGGGTATCGCCATAGAAGCTGTTATAAGAGTTCATCAGCATCGCCAGCGCCTGGTTATGCTGATTAGTTTCCATTTCGGATTTGAATACCGGCTCGTTAACGGTGAGTGAGGCATCGGCCCAGGCGTTGAGATTGTTGAGGATTTTATTCCAGCGATCGGTTTTGTCTTTTGCTTCAACCAGGCTGACGGTGCTCATGGCTCCTGCATTGACTAACGGATTCTCAGGGGCCCCTTTGGTTAATTCCACCGCTAAGCCGGAGTTGAAGGGCAGGCCGGTGGCATTGGCACCGAGTTTATCTAAAACTTCCTGCGGCCCGCGCTGCTCCATCGCCAGTGCCAGCGTGAAAACCTTGCTCAGGGACTCCATCGGAAACGCTTTTTTCACGTCGCCGACCTGATAAATTTTGCCGTCGACCGTGGCAAGGGTGATGGCGAAATTGTCAGGACTGTAGGTCGCCAGGGCAGGGATGTAGTCGGCGACTTTACCGTCGTGGTTACTTTTATATTTCTGGTGCGCCTGTTCGATAATACTGGCGTAATCCGGCGCGTTCTGCGCCAGCGTCGTGGCGCTAAACAGTAAGCTGGCAGTTAAGATGCACGTGCTGAGAAATTTTACATTCATGGTGCAACCCTGTTGAAATGTTGAAAAAAGGCCGACGCTAAGTCGGCCTGTTGGATTAGGACAGAGCAACTTCTGAAGGTTCGGTCGCAGGACGTTCATGCTCCGGCGTTTTGGCTGGCGCTTTGCCACGACAGCCTTCACCGAAGTGTTCGCCTTCCCAACGGCCAACAATGGCTGCCCCCATGGCGTTACTCATAACGTTGGTGGCAGAACGGCCCATATCGAGGAACGGATCGACGCCCATCAACAGGATCAGACCGGCTTCCGGAATGTTGAACTGGTTCAGGGTGGCGGCGATAACCACCATTGAGGCGCGCGGCACGCCCGCCATTCCCTTCGAGGTCAGCATCAGGATCAGCAGCATGGTGATCTGCTCGCCCATTCCGAGATGGACATTACAAGCCTGGGCGATAAACACCGTGGCAAACGAGCAGTAGGCCATCGAGCCGACGAGGTTAAAGGAGTAGCCAATCGGCAGAACGAAGCTGGCAATTTTGGAAGAGACGCCAAATTTTTCCAGCTTATCCAGCGTGCCAGGGAAGGCTGCTTCTGAGCTGGATGTGGTGAAGGCCAACAGCGCGGGTTCGAGGATCGCTTTGGTCAGACGGCCAATGCACGGACCGACAATCATCGTCGACAGGCCAATCAGGATCGCCCACAGCATACCCAGCGTCAGGTAGAACTCACCCATAAAGATCCCGGCGCTGACCATCACGCCCAGGCCACGTTCGGCAATCAGCCCGGAGATAGCGGCGAAAACGGTCAGTGGCGCAAACAGCATGACGTAGCCAGTCAGCTTCAACATGACGTGGACCAGCGAGTCGAGTACCTTCACGATCGGCTCGGCTTTTTCGCCGATTGCCGCCAGGCTGCAGCCAAGGAAGATTGAGAACACGACAATTTGCAGGATTTCGTTACGCGCCATCGCATCAACGATGCTGGTGGGCACCGCATGAGAGATAAACACTTTCAGCGTGAACGGTTCTGACTGCACGGCCGCGACGGCTCCGGCGTCGTGGGCCACAAAGTTGATGCCTGCACCCGGCTGGAACATATTGACGATCACCAGACCCAGCGCAATCGACAGTAGGGAAGCACAAATAAACAGGAAAAAGGTTTTAGAGAATATACGCCCGAGCGTTTTCGCATCGCCCATTTTGGCAATACCGACGACCAGAGTAGAAATAACCAACGGGGCGATGATCATTTTTACCATCCGTAAAAATATGGTGGTAAAAATGGAAATATCCTGCGCGTACGACTTTGCTGTATCAGCCGAGGCCATATTATTAATAGCCACCCCGGCAATCATGCCGAGTATCAGGCCTAATATGATCATTTTGGTTAAACTAATTTTCTTCATTGTGACTCCATCGGATAAAGGTTGGATTTGGTGTAGGGTGACGTACGCCTGAGCCAGCACAGCAGCTCAGGCGCACGCCTGTTGTGACCAACCGCATGGATAATTCGAAGCACGGTGATACAGCTGAATTCGGTGCTCCAATGGCTGTTATTGTGTTTTTTTCTACAGATCGAACTCAATACTTAATAATGGGGCGTGCTGCTGCGCGCCATATACATCATTGTCACCGACGTTGCCGGAAATAATATCGCGAGGCATGACGATTTTTACCGCATTAGCCGGATCAAACCACACAATGCGATGAATAAAATCAGGCTTTACGTTATATAATCCAGCAATAAGCTGCGGCGTTAATTGTTCCGAACGTTTTACCCGCTGATAATCTTCCTGGGTTTTAAATAAAATATCTAAAACCAGTTCGTACGGTCCGGCGTTTTTGGAACGAATGACCTGCGCCAGAGAGCATATGGATTGTTTCATGCCTGAACTCCTTCTGGCGTCACCTGTTCAATGTGGAAATCAAAACGCAGCGCGTCGCTGGCTTCAATCAGGTGATAGATAGAGAACTCATACACCGGCCCGCTTTGAATATCAGACGGCGAGAACGGGAAAGCGAGGTTGCCCGCAGTTGCAATGCGATTTTCATAGCCGTAGTGCAGCAGGGTAGAGCGCACCAGCGAACAGACGCTGTTGGCGATATCCTGAGTTGGCGCGACCACATCCAGCAAAATCCCCAGCTCGTGTCCGGCGGTTTTCATCGGCTCATGGTTGCCCATCACGCCGTTCTTACCGTACAGGTGGAACGTCATGCGGATACTGTCGTCAGTCAGCGAGAGGTTACGCGCCACGCTGGCTTGTACCTCTTCGAGAATGTTATCGATCCCGGCAATCATGATCGGGTCGCGCGTTCCGGCAATGGTCAGGCAGCGGAAGCCGACCTGACGAGCACCTTCCAGCTTCAGTGCGTACGGTGTTTCTTCGTGACGTGAACCGCTGACGTAGACTTCGCCCTCGTTGACGGCTTTGAAGGTACACCCTTTCAGGTTCAGCACGCCGCCAGGGCCCGGCAGGAAGTACGGATCGGACTTCTCATACAGGGTATGCGCCGCCGCGGAGGTTTCGGTGAACTTACGCTTTGGATTGAACGCTTTCAGCGTAAAGCCGTGGTCGTCGATAATCCCCATGGCGCAGTCGGAACCGGAACCCGGCGTGGCGGCAATGGCCGCACATTCAAGGATCTTGCCGCAGTGCAGCGCCAGCCCTTCATCGAAACCCTGCATAATTGGCAGGGCGGCAAAGCAGGCCGGATCGTAAGCGCGTCCACCCAATACCACCTGCGCACCGGCTTTCAGCGCCCGCTGGAAAGGTTCGATCCCCATCTGTGCGACGATGTAGGTGCTCTCTTCGATAGCCTCGTGAGTCAGTTCCGGAACAAAATCCAACGCGGTAATTTTGCCGTTATCCAGCGCCTGATGAACAACTTCTTTATCAACATCAGATGGGATTAGCGCCATCGAGAAAGACAGTTTTTCTTCCTGCGCAATCTCATGGATTATCTGACGACACCACTCCAGATGCGGAGCAGCGCCAGAACCGCCGGCGGTGCCAATGACGACTGGAATGTTGTTTTTCACGCCAGCGACGATCATATAGCGCAGATCGCGTTTCACTCCGGCCCTGTCGGTAAAGGGTTTACCTGCCCCCAGGTAGTGGGGGCCGGGATCGGATGAACCTGCGTCAACGGCAATAAGATCTGGCGACTCTTCCATGGCTTTACGAAAACTCTCTTCCGGGAAGCCATAACCCAGAATAGCCGTAGGCGATAAGATCTTAAATGTACGAGCCATCTCTTAATCCTTAGTCTGCAACAGCGCGATGGTGCGGTTCATTTCGTTAAACACGATGTTGAGACCTTCATCGAAGCCCATGCCTGGTTTGATCAGCATGCGCATAGGACGTGCGGCCAGCGCGACGTGCACGCAGGTGCGGGCGCTGATCTCGGTTTCGTTGCAGGTACCGCCCTGATAGGCTTCCATCGCGTGTTTGTTGCAGTACAGCACCGCGTCCACGATGTTGTGAATACCGCCAAGATCCGGGGTTTTTATCTGCACCATGTGGCAGCTACCGGCATCGGTGAAGTCAACGATGTCCTGATAGGTATTGCACCATTCGTCGGCGACAATCTTCACGCCGGAACCCAGACGAGTCAGCTCTTTGGTGATGGCGGTCAGCATACGGATCTGGTCCGGCTTGTTACCGGCATCTACCGGGCCTTCTATATAGAGCGGCAGACCTTGCGCTTCTTTCTCCAGGCTGGCGATGTAGTCGGCGCAGCGCACCGGGTCCATATCGAAGATCAGACCGATGGTGCCGTAGACATCAATATGCAGCGTCGGGTGATAGCGTGGGCTGGTACGCAGGCTGAGGATTCGGTCGGACAACCAGCGCACATACTCACGCAGCTTTTCGCCTTTAAAGCCCAGTTTCTCTTCCACGTTGTTGATCAGCGCGTGCGGCAGCACGTCCACGCCTTTGAGGATCATCTTGTCGACGGCGATGTAGCGGTCATCGCCGCTCTGGCCAAATAAAGGAATCGCTTCCGGGATGCACGGCAACTGCCACTCGTCGCAAACCACTTCCGCCTTCAGGCGACCGCTTGCCAGCGCGGTGGCGTCGAGCAGCGCCTGAGACAGGCCGTAGCGGACGGCGGTATGCAGCAGATTGCCGTCGATACGCAGCTTGTCGAAGAAGCGGGCGTTCGGTAGGAACGCATCGACATCGCGGCCTTCGAGCAGCGGTTTGATATGATCATTGAGGAACGGGATAAAGTTTTCCGCCAGGAACAGCGGATCGCGGCCACCCGCGCCGGAGTACTGTACGGCGGCGCAATCACCGACTGCCACCGCGCCATTTTCCAGAATCAGCTGTACCGAGACGCACTCGCCCGCCTGGCGCACCGACGTAAAGCCCGGGGTAACCGGCGCGCCGGTATACATGAATCCATCATGACCCGCGCCATTTTTAATCGCCTGCTGGTCGTCAAAATAGAATGAAGAGTAGCCAGCGGTAAAAAGGGCCTGTTTAATTTTCATTATGGTCTTCCTATTAATTTACTGTGGGATACAGCGTTGATGTCATCAACAACCATCTGGAATGAAGGCTTGCGTCCTTCGAAATTCGCACGCTCGGCGACGTAATCATGGTGCAGGGCGAGAATGTCTTTTGGCAGCGGAACCGAGCCGGCTTCAAGCACGCGAATGGCGCCTGAGTTATCGCGAACCGGCAGGATTTTGCCCGCGTTACAGGAGGCCGGAGCGAAAGGCACATCCAGCACGCCGGCTTCGAAAGCCAGTACCGTGCCGCGAGCGATATCGCCGTTGCCCAGTTCGAAAACTCTCTTCAGTACGGCGCGAACTTCGCTTTTGATCAGGTCTACTTCCTGTTCAACGGCAGCGCATGGTGGGAATTTCTGGTCGCTGACCATGTTGAGCATCTGGCGCGAGGCTCTCAGACCCTGGGCGTTTGCTGCGGCGGTCGGAATGCCGAAGGCTTCGTGCGGGCTCTTGGTAATCACTTTGGTCGCGCCGGACATACCGGCCACCGCCGCGCCCCAGGAGATAATGGCGAACGCTTTCGATTCATCTTCCGGGAAGCCGCCCATCCACTGGTGGAAGACGGTACTCAGCTCATAATCGTCGAAGCCGTAATTGCCGAAGTATTCGTGCGACAGTTCGCGCAGGGATTGAATCGCCGCGATATCCTGCGTCAGGCTACCGACCTGGCCGTAGCCGACGGTGATGGATTTTACGCCCTGTTCCAGCGCCAGCAGACCTTCGATAATCGCCACCGAGTGGGACATAAACGGTGGGATCAGCGTGCCGGTCAGTGGGCCAAACGGCTCGCGGTTAATGCGGATGCCGTGTTCTTCATACAGGCCCATCAGGCGGTCGCAGTACTGCCAGTCACGAATTGATTTTTCCAGGGTGACGCGCTTGGCGTAAGGGATGTTGTAGGAGATACCGCCGCCTTCGTAGCTGGTAAATCCGCTGGCCATTGAGATTTCAGCTAACAGACGCGCATCAGGCGTGCCGTGGCGCACCTGAACCGGTTTTTCCAGCGACTCGGTCATTCTACGGCATTCAGCGACGCCGTGGTTGACCACCGGCAGGCCGTTCAGTTTGGACGTTCCCGCTTCGATGGATTTTTGAATCCCAATCGCCGCCTCTTCATAACGGTTCAGACGGGTATAGGCATCAATGGTGCTGGGCAGCAGGTCGCACTCTACCTGCAGCGTTTTAAGCAGTTCGATGTGCTCATCCATTAACGCCACGCCCGCGCGCGGCTGGCTTAGGGTTTTCCCTTCCTGATCGGCCTTCAGCAGGGCGTGAGAAAAACGTTTTTTCTCAGGAATGGTTTGCTGATACTTCACGCCATCTTCGAATTTCTCAACATCTTTCCCGGTCTGCCAGGTCTGCAATACCTGATGCCGCTCGGTCATGAATTCATCATGGGTTAGCTTTTTATTGCGGAGTTCCATTCGTCGTTGCCTTAAATTTTATAGGGTTAAACACTGAATGCTGGTGCGGGCGGCAAGTTCTGGGTAGAGCCTGGCAACGTTTGCCAGTAGAGGAAGCAGGCCTTTAGCATCGCGGTAATATTCAAACTGAGTGGGTAAGAGAATGCGTCTGCCGTCGTCGTCCAGTTCGCGGTATTTCAGCCAGCTATGGATGTCGAACTGGCTGGCGCGGGAGAGCCATCCGCCGGAACCGACGACTTTGCGTACGGTGGTCAGGTCGCGGCCCATCTGTAAATCGACGTTGCCCACGCAGGTGCAAACCTGTTTTTTGGTGCCCGCGTGGCGTTCGCTGGCGTAGCCGACGCACAGTCCGGCGAGCAGGGAGTCGAAGAATGTCTCTTCGGCGCCTTGCGGCAGATAATCGGGATGGGCGACCAGATGGCGCAGATAGCCGTAAAAGGCCTCCTGACGTTCCGGCTGTTGAGCAAAGACCACCTTCACCAGCTCATGGGTGCTTTCACCAACCACCACCGCTGAGACGCGCATTCCGAGATCGCCCTCTACCGTGCGTTTAACAAACGGTTCAGGAACCCCGTGCAGGACGGTATCGGGTGAGAGGGTGTTCGCGCTGGCGGAATAGACATCGGTGGTGGCGCCGCCCATGTCGATCAGCATGAACTCTTTCCATGCGCTGTCGTAGTCGCTGATGGCTTTGACCAGCTCATAAACGGTCCACGGGGTCGGCATCGGCTCTTCACCGGTTTCACCGACGATCACGTCCAGCCCTTTACCTTTGACGATACGCGACAAGAACACATCGCAAATTGCTTTGCGGGCAGCGTAAGGATTTGGGTGATCGAGGTCGGGCAGAATGTTGTCCACCGTGGTCAGATCTTTATGCCCCAGGATAGCCTGCACGTCGTCCTGAATATCACGATTTCCGGCGTAGATAATGGCGCAGTCGAGCGTTGACTCTGCCAGCGCATGGGCATTGGCCAGGCCGTAGCTCTCTTCGCCGCCGTCCGTTCCGCCGGTAAATAGCAGGATATCCGGCGGCGAGGCCTCCAGCGACTCGATATCGTGGCGGTTGAGTTTATACGAGTAGTACTGGGCGATTTTCGCCCCCGCCGAGTGGGCGGTCACCTTTGCCGATTCCAGGGTGATGGATGGCACCAGCCCCATGGCAGCGACGGCAAGACCGCCTTTTGCCGACGAGGAATACTTTAGCGTCACTTCACCGCTATTGAGCAGGGGACGAGCATCGGCAACGTTTAGCACCTGATTCAGGCTGGCAAAAAAACCGTCTGCCAGATGATGCGTAGTGGTCGGGGTCAGAACGTGGTTAACCAGCGTTAATGCATCTCCCTCCTTCGCGAAGAGGGCTGCTTTGGTCCACGTCGAGCCGATATCGACAGAGACGGTCTGCATCAGATAGCCTCTTCCAGGCAGCGCTGCTCGACGCCGTGGCGCTGATTTATGTCATTGGCCATGAGCTGGCAGACATCTTCAAGATCGTGGCTTGGAGCGAAGACGCGGTTAAAGCCCATCTCTTTGAATTTGGCTTCAATATCGGCAAAATCGTGTTTGCCGACGACCAGATTACCGCCGACGAAGAGGAGAATGTCGCCAATACCGCGTTCGATGCAGCGTTCGCGCAGTCCCAGGCAGTCGATATCGCCGTGACCGTAAATGGATGACACGACAATGGCGTCAGCACCGGTTTCGATGGCGGCATCAATATATTCATCCTGGCTTACCATCACCCCCAGATTGATTACGCGAAAATCATGGCCAGTAAAAACGCGGTCCAGAACTTTATTACCTACTGCATGGCAGTCAGCACCAATGACGCCAATAACAAGTGTTGATTTCTTCATGGGTAATCCTCTGTAGGGCTGATGGTCTAAAATAAAAACGACTTTTAATATTTAGCAGCGTTGATTCCGGCTGCCTGTTAATAGGGCTGGAGTGTCTGTGGTTAGTAGGGGGGAAGCAATTGATCTATTTTCAGAATATCTTTCGAAAAACTCTCGTTTTTGATTTTTGTTTTTAAAGTCATTAAATATCATATAGTTATATTTTTATTTTTA
Source organism: Klebsiella sp. MISC125 (assembly GCF_051131775.1). Classification (NCBI taxonomy): domain Bacteria; kingdom Pseudomonadati; phylum Pseudomonadota; class Gammaproteobacteria; order Enterobacterales; family Enterobacteriaceae; genus Klebsiella; species Klebsiella sp. MISC125. Next base: position 4,249,434 of record NZ_CP180448.1, on the reverse strand, counting down.
CACCGAGGTATTGTTGCTTAGTGTGGGTCTAATAAATGCGTTGTGATGTTTGTGAGCAAGGTCTTATTTTGTTTTTAGTTAATTGGTCTTTTTTTTAATAAGTAAGGGATACAATTCTTTAAATTGTTTTGTGAGCCGCATAACGGAATTTAGACAGTCGTTTATATATACAAAAATCAAATTGTTAGATTAAAGATAAAAAATGGCGATATGTGATTTTTATATTTCATTTTTGTTGGCGAGTACGAAGAGGGCGTAAATCGACCCGATGAACATCGTCAGGGGGAAAAGGGCGCTTTGTCGATAGCGAGGCTGGGGAAGTCGTTCTGACTGCAGAGGAGGGGACTGTTATGCAGTGCATTTACTTGAGAATGAGATAGTTACGCAGGTGTGTTAATTAAAGGTAAAATCAATGATAAATAAAATAAGTAAAAAATATAGGGTGCTGACTTGATAAAAAAAATCTGTGAGCTACACGTCATTATCAGTTTATGGCTCAGTTTTGACTGCTATTCTTCCGCTCATTAAATTCCGCTCCGGGATTAAATAAATCGACTATCATTTTCAGTAACCGATGATACTGTTGTAAAACATATCGTTAACCTTGGATTTACTAGAGGTGAACAAGATAAACATAATTAACATTTAAAATGAAAATTGATTTAAATCAATGTTTAAAACTTGGAAAAGAATATGAAATGGAGTTAAATTGTCGCGGATCAAATTGACCGAAAACCGGTATTTTCGCTATAAATTGATCGCCGTCGAAAACTGCAAATTTATCTCAATAAAAACCTATTTATTGTAAGGGTTTTGCGGCGTAATATAATCACGGGATCAATTTGGGTGTTTTGTTAACATGTTTGTAACTTTTCACGACTACCGTTTCCTGATTCCTGGCGAAACGGCGGTGGCGATAAGACGCAAATAAATTTGTGTATTGGGGCATGCGTGTGACCCTTTCTAACGGGGTTCACTCTCGGAGTCTTCATGCGATGAGCAAGGAGTCATGATGTTAGATATAGTCGAACTGTCGCGCTTACAGTTTGCCTTGACCGCGATGTACCACTTCCTTTTTGTGCCACTGACGCTCGGTATGGCGTTCCTGCTGGCCATTATGGAAACGGTCTACGTCCTTTCCGGCAAACAGATTTATAAAGATATGACCAAATTCTGGGGCAAGTTGTTTGGTATCAACTTCGCTTTGGGTGTGGCAACCGGTCTGACCATGGAGTTCCAGTTCGGGACTAACTGGTCTTACTACTCTCACTATGTGGGCGATATCTTCGGTGCGCCGCTGGCCATTGAAGGTCTGATGGCCTTCTTCCTCGAATCTACCTTTGTAGGTCTGTTCTTCTTCGGTTGGGATCGTCTGGGCAAAGTTCAGCACATGGCGGTGACCTGGCTGGTGGCGCTGGGTTCCAACCTGTCAGCACTGTGGATCCTTGTTGCTAACGGCTGGATGCAGAACCCGATTGCGTCGGACTTCAACTTTGAAACCATGCGTATGGAAATGGTCAGCTTCTCTGAGCTGGTCCTGAACCCTGTCGCTCAGGTTAAGTTTGTCCACACCGTTGCTTCTGGCTACGTTTGCGGCGCGATGTTCGTCCTCGGCATCAGCTCCTACTATATGCTGCGCGGCCGTGACTTCGCTTTTGCTAAGCGTTCCTTCGCTATCGCTGCCAGCTTCGGTATGGCGGCTATCCTTTCCGTTATCGTTCTCGGTGATGAATCCGGTTACGAAATGGGCGACGTGCAGAAAACCAAACTCGCGGCTATCGAAGCTGAGTGGGAAACGCAGCCGGCTCCGGCTTCCTTTACCCTGTTTGGTATTCCCGATCAGGATGCGCAGGAAAACCACTTCGCGATTCAAATCCCTTACGCGTTGGGCATCATTGCCACTCGCTCCGTGGATAAACAGGTTACCGGCCTGAAAGACCTGATGATTCAGCACGAAGAGCGTATCCGTAACGGGATGAAAGCTTACTCGCTGCTGGAACAGCTGCGCGCTGGCTCAACCGACCAAACCGTTCGCGATCGGTTTAACGATGTTAAGAAAGATCTTGGTTATGGTCTGCTGCTGAAACGCTATACCGAAAACGTCGCTGACGCGACGGAAGAGCAGATTGCTAAGGCGACCAAAGACTCCATTCCTGCTGTTGCGCCGCTCTATTTTGCCTTCCGTATCATGGTGGCATGCGGCATCCTGATGCTGGCGATCATTGCGGTTTCCTTCTGGACGGTTATCCGTAACCAGATAGGCGAGAAAAAATGGCTGCTGCGCATCGCGCTGTATTCCATTCCTCTGCCGTGGATTGCTATCGAATCCGGTTGGTTCGTGGCGGAATATGGCCGTCAGCCGTGGGCGATAGGTGAGGTGCTACCAACGGCCGTCGCTAACTCGTCGCTGACCGCGGGCGATCTGATCTTCTCGATGCTGCTGATTTGTGGTCTGTATACCCTGTTCCTGGTGGCGGAGCTGTACCTGATGTTCAAATTCGCGCGCCGTGGCCCAAGCAGCCTGAAAACCGGTCGTTACCACTTTGAGCAGTCTTCCGCGACTACTCAGCCGGCACGCTAAGACAGGAGTCGTCAAATGATCGATTATGAAGTATTGCGTTTTATCTGGTGGCTGCTGATTGGTGTACTGCTGATTGGTTTTGCTGTCGCCGATGGCTTCGACATGGGGGTGGGCATGCTCACCCGTTTCCTCGGTCGTAACGACACCGAGCGTCGAATTATGATTAACTCCATTGCCCCGCACTGGGATGGAAACCAGGTATGGCTGATCACCGCGGGTGGCGCGCTGTTTGCTGCCTGGCCGGCGGTTTATGCTGCTGCGTTCTCCGGCTTCTACGTGGCAATGGTGCTGGTGCTGGCGTCTTTATTTTTCCGTCCGGTTGGTTTCGACTACCGTTCGAAGATTGAAGACACCCGCTGGCGTAACATGTGGGACTGGGGAATTTTCATCGGTAGCTTCGTGCCGCCGCTGGTGATTGGCGTGGCTTTCGGTAACCTGCTGCAGGGCGTTCCGTTCCATATGGACGAATATATGCGCCTGTACTACACCGGTAACTTCTTCCAACTGCTGAACCCGTTTGGTCTGCTGGCCGGTATTGTTAGCGTGGCGATGATCCTGACCCAGGGCGCAACCTATCTGCAAATGCGTACCGTCGGTGAACTGCACCTGCGCACTCGCTCCATTTCTACGATTGCGGCGCTGGTGACGTTGGTTTGCTTCGCGCTGGCGGGTGTTTGGGTTTACTACGGTATCGATGGCTATGTGGTGAAGTCCGTCATGGATCATACTGCCCCATCTAACCCGCTGACCAAAGAAGTGGCGCGTGAAGCTGGTGCCTGGATGGTGAACTTTAACAATATGCCAGCGCTGTGGGCGATTCCTGTCCTGGGCGTGGTGCTGCCGCTGCTGACCGTCATCTCGACGAAAGCAGATAAAGGCGCCTGGGCGTTCCTGTTCTCTTCCCTGACGCTGGCTTGCATCATCCTGACCGCTGGTATTGCGATGTTCCCGTTCGTCATGCCATCAAGCACTATGATGAACGTTAGCCTGACCATGTGGGATGCGACTTCCAGCCAGATGACGCTGAACCTGATGACTTACGTGGCGATTGTGTTTGTACCGATTATTCTGGCTTACACCACCTGGTGTTACTGGAAAATGTTCGGACGCATCACTCGTGAAGACATTGAAAAGAACACCCACTCGCTGTACTAAGGTAAGGAGCTATATATATGTGGTATTTCGCATGGATTTTAGGAACGCTTCTTGCTTGTGCCTTTGGAGTGATTACCGCGTTGGCGCTTGAGCACGTGGAAGCTACCAAAGCAGGTAAAGAAGAACACTGATGAGTATTATCGCTACTCTGTATGCGATAATGGACAAGCGCCCGTTAAGGGCGCTTTCCTTATTGATGGCGCTGGCGTTAGCTGGCTGTATCTTCTGGGATCCGTCGCGCTTTGCGGCGAAAACCAGCGAGCTGGAAATCTGGCATGGTTTCCTGCTGATGTGGGCGGTTTGTACCGGCGTTATCCACGGCGTGGGTTTTCGTCCGCGTGCTATTCACTGGCAGGGAATTTTTTGTCCACTCATCGCTGATATTGTGCTCGTTTTGGGCCTGTTCTTTTTCTTCTTTTGAATAAGAAATCTCTGTTAATCATATGGGCTTGCATAAGCCCATAAAAATTTACTCGTCGTTTACTTTCCCCCATTCCAAACCACGATTCCCGCGCGTATAGTAGCGAAGTTTGAAAGCACTAATCTTTTGTTGCATTACCGGGATGTAAAGTGAATACAACGCTGTTTCGATGGCCGGTTCGGGTCTATTACGAAGACACCGACGCCGGTGGTGTGGTTTACCACGCCAGCTACGTCGCTTTTTATGAAAGAGCACGCACAGAGATGCTGCGCCACCATCACTTCAGTCAGCAGGTTTTGCTGGCTGAACGAGTTGCCTTCGTGGTTCGCAAAATGACTCTGGAGTATTTTGCGCCCGCCAGACTCGACGACATGCTCGAAATCCAGACGGAAATAACCTCGATGCGAGGCACCTCTTTGGTTTTCACGCAGCGAATCGTCAACGCCGAGAACGTCGTTTTAAATGAAGCTGAGGTTCTTATCGTGTGCGTTGATCCACTCTTAATGAAGCCTCGTGCGCTTCCCAAGTCTATTGTCGCGGAGTTTAAGCAGTGACTGACATGAATATCCTTGATTTGTTCCTGAAGGCGAGCCTTCTGGTTAAACTTATCATGTTGATTTTGATTGGTTTTTCTATCGCTTCCTGGGCCATTATTATTCAGAGAACGCGTATACTCAATTCGGCATCGCGTGAAGCTGAGGCGTTTGAAGATAAATTCTGGTCCGGTATTGAGCTTTCTCGCCTGTATCAGGAGAGCCAGGGCCGTCGCGATAATCTGAGCGGTTCGGAACAAATCTTCTACAGTGGTTTCAAAGAATTTGCCCGGTTACATCGTGCCAATAGCCATGCGCCAGAGGCGGTCGTTGAGGGGGCATCGCGAGCCATGCGCATTTCCATGAACCGCGAACTGGAAACGCTGGAAACGCATATTCCTTTCCTCGGGACGGTGGGTTCCATCAGCCCGTATATTGGTCTGTTTGGTACCGTATGGGGGATCATGCATGCCTTTATCGCGCTGGGCGCGGTAAAACAAGCCACGCTGCAAATGGTGGCACCGGGTATCGCCGAAGCGCTGATCGCTACGGCAATCGGCCTGTTTGCCGCTATTCCTGCGGTTATGGCCTATAACCGTCTGAACCAGCGAGTGAACAAACTTGAACTGAACTACGACAACTTTATGGAAGAGTTCACCGCCATTCTGCACCGTCAGGCGTTTACCAGCAGCGAAAGCAATAAGGGGTAAGCCATGGCCAGAGCACGTGGACGCGGACGTCGCGAACTGAAGTCCGAGATCAACATCGTTCCGCTGCTGGATGTCCTGTTGGTGCTGTTGCTGATCTTTATGGCGACAGCGCCGATCATTACGCAAAGCGTAGAGGTCGACCTGCCGGACGCAACGGAATCGCAAGCGGTGAAAAGCAACGACGATCCACCGGTGATTGTTGAAGTTTCCGGAGTAGGGCAGTACAGCGTGAAAGTGGGCCCGGAAACGCTGTCGCAGCTGCCGCCGGAACAGGTTATTGCCGAAGCCAGACGCCGACTTGAGGCGAATGAGAAAACGGTATTCCTGATCGGTGGCGCCAAAGAGGTGCCTTACGATGAAATTATTAAAGCGCTTAACCTGTTGCATAGCGCAGGGGTTAAATCGGTTGGCTTGATGACCAAGCCGATCTAATCGCTCGAGATATGTGCGCCCGCCAGAATGTTGGCTATGAGCTGAAATCAGCTCGTAGCCATGCAGATATAGCGGGCACAGGCGAACAGTTTTTGGGAACCGATAGTGTCAAAGGCAACCGAACAAAACGACAAGCTTAAACGAGCGATCATAGTTTCAGTCGCGCTGCACATCGTATTGATAGCGCTGCTGATCTGGAGTTCGTTTGATGAGCATCTGGATGCTTCAGCCGGCGGTGGCGGCGGTTCTTCTATTGATGCAGTAATGGTCGATCCGGGAGCGGTTGTGAATAATTACAACCGCCAACAGCAACAGCAGGCCAGCGCCCGTCGCGCCGCCGAGCAGCGGGAAAAGCAGGCTCAGCAGCAGGCGGAAGAGCTACGTGAAAAACAGGCCGCCGAGCAGGAAAGGCTGAAACAACTGGAACAAGATCGACTGCAGGCGCAGGAAGCGGCTAAAGAAGCGAAAGAACAACAGAAACAGGCCGAACAGGCTGCAGCAGAAGCTGCTGCAGCGGCGAAGGCCAAAGCGGACGCCCAGGCGAAAGAGGCGCAGGAAACGGCTGCTAAAGCCGCTGCTGACGCCAAAGCGAAGGCCGACGCTCAGGCTAAAGTCGCCGAAGCTGCTGCAGCAAAAGCGGCGGCTGATGCGAAGAAACAGGCAGAAGCGGAAGCCGCGAAAGCGGCCGCGGACGCACAGAAGAAAGCCGAAGCCGATGCGGCGAAGAAAGCTCAGCAGCAGGCAGAGAAGAAAGCTCAACAGGAAGCGGCTAAACAGGCAGCTGCTGAGAAAGCCGCTGCAGATAAAGCCGCGGAAAAAGCTGCCGCCCAGAAAGCTGCTGCTGATAAAGCGGCAGCCGATAAAGCCGCCGCAGCGGAAAAAGCCGCAGCCGAGAAAGCAGCAGCAGCCAAAGCTGCCGCTGCAGAAAAGGCCGCAGCGGATAAAGCCGCTAAAGCTGCTGCTGCTAAGGCCGCAGCCGCGAAGAAAGCTGCTGCAGCCAAAGAGGCAAGTGGTGTTGACGACCTGCTCGGAGACCTGAGCTCAGGTAAGAATGCGCCGAAAGCGGGTGGTGGAGCGAAAGGTAATAGTCAGCCTTCAAAAGACACAGGGACCTCTGGGGCAAACGGTGGTGATAGCGGCGCAGAAATAAGCGCTTATGCTAAGCAAATTCAGATAGCTATCCAGCGCCGTCTGTACGATGCGAGCCTTTATCAGGGCAAGCGGTGTGTTTTGCATATCAACCTTGCTCCTGATGGTACTTTAAAAGGCATAACGTCTGAGGGGGGCGATCCTGCGCTTTGCCAGGCTGCATTGACGGCGGCTAAAACTGCGACTATTCCTAAACCGCCTAGTCAGGCTGTTTATGAAAAAATAAAAAATGCCACACTGGACTTTAAACTGTAGCGATCTTCCCCGTTCAGGCGGGGAAAAACAAACTTCGGTAGTCCCAGGGTTTTGGTAGTTTTGTGTATTTGAGTTTGTTAACATTCTGCTAAATTATCGTGGGCTTTCCGCCTGGATAAGGGAGATATGATGAAGCAGGCATTACGAGTAGCATTTGGTTTTTTAATACTGTGGGCGGCAGTGCTGCACGCAGAAGTACGTATCGAGATCACCCAAGGGGTCGACTCGGCACGGCCAATTGGCGTTGTGCCGTTCCAGTGGGCGGGGCAGGGTGCTGCGCCGGAAGATATCGGTGGTATCGTAGCGGCTGACCTGCGTAACAGCGGTAAGTTTAATCCGCTCGATCGTTCGCGTTTGCCTCAGCAGCCGGGTAGCGCTCAGGAAGTGCAGCCTGCGGCATGGTCTGCGCTCGGTGTTGACGCCGTGGTCGTTGGCCAGGTTACGCAAAACCCGGACGGTTCTTATAACGTCGCTTACCAGCTGGTGGATACCGGCGGTGCGCCGGGTACCGTGCTTGCTCAGAACTCATTTAAAGTCACTAAACAGTATCTGCGCTATGCCGCACACGCTGCTAGTGATGCGGTATTTGAGAAGCTGACCGGTATTAAGGGCGCCTTCCGTACCCGCATCGCTTACGTTGTGCAGACCAACGGCGGTCAGTTCCCGTATGAGCTGCGCGTATCTGACTACGATGGCTACAACCAGTTCCTCGTCCACCGTTCAACCCAGCCGCTGATGTCTCCGGCCTGGTCTCCGGACGGCGCGAAACTGGCTTATGTGACCTTTGAAAGCGGTCGCTCTGCGCTGGTCGTTCAGACTCTGGCTAACGGCTCTGTGCGTCAGATTGCTTCGTTCCCGCAGCACAACGGCGCGCCGTCGTTCTCTCCGGATGGCAGCAAACTGGCCTTCGCCCTGTCGAAAACCGGTAGCCTGAACCTGTACGTGATGGATCTGGGTTCTGGTCAGATGCGTCAGGTCACCAACGGTCGTAGCAACAACACCGAACCAACCTGGTTCCCGGATAGTCAAAACTTGGCCTTCACTTCTGACCAGGCCGGTCGTCCGCAGGTGTATAAAGTCAATATTAATGGCGGCACGCCGCAGCGTATTACCTGGGAAGGTTCACAAAACCAGGACGCAGACGTGAGCGCAGATGGTAAAACTATGGTAATGGTTAGCTCGGCCGGTGGTCAGCAGCACATTGCTAAGCAAGATCTGGAAGCGGGTGGTGTGCAGGTTCTGTCATCAACGTTTTTAGATGAAACGCCAAGTCTGGCACCAAACGGCACTATGGTAATCTACAGCTCTTCTCAGGGGATGGGATCCGTACTGAATTTGGTTTCTACAGATGGGCGTTTCAAAGCGCGTCTTCCGGCAACTGATGGACAGGTAAAATCACCTGCCTGGTCGCCGTATCTGTGATAATAAATAATTGATTATTAAAGGAATCAAAGAAATGCAACTGAACAAAGTGCTGAAAGGGCTGATGATCGCTCTGCCGGTTATGGCAATCGCGGCGTGTTCTTCTAACAAGAACGCAAGCAACGACCAGAGCGGTGAAGGCATGCTGGGTGCCGGCACTGGTATGGACGGTAACGCGAACGGCGGCAACATGTCTTCCGAAGAGCAGGCTCGTCTGCAGATGCAACAGCTGCAGCAGAACAATATCGTTTACTTCGATCTGGACAAATACGATATCCGTTCTGACTTCGCTGCAATGCTGGACGCGCACGCTAACTTCCTGCGTAGCAACCCATCCTATAAAGTGACTGTAGAAGGTCATGCGGATGAGCGTGGTACTCCGGAGTATAACATCGCTCTGGGTGAGCGTCGTGCTAACGCCGTTAAGATGTATCTGCAGGGCAAAGGTGTTTCTGCTGACCAGATCTCCATCGTTTCTTACGGTAAAGAAAAACCTGCAGTACTGGGCCACGACGAAGCGGCTTACGCCAAAAACCGTCGCGCCGTACTGGTTTACTAAGAGAATTGCATGAGCAGTAACTTCAGACATCATCTGTTGAGTCTGTCGTTACTGGTTGGCATAGCGGCCCCCTGGGCCGCTTTTGCTCAGGCGCCAATCAGTAGTGTCGGCTCAGGCTCGGTCGAAGACCGCGTCACTCAACTCGAGCGTATTTCTAATGCTCACAGCCAGCTTTTAACCCAACTCCAGCAACAACTCTCTGATAATCAGTCTGATATTGATTCCCTGCGTGGTCAAATTCAGGAAAGTCAGTATCAGCTAAATCAGGTTGTTGAGCGCCAGAAGCAGATTTTGCTGCAGATCGATGGTCTGAGCAGCGGATCAGGTGCAACAGGAGCACAGACGCAGACATCTGCGGGCGATCAGGGGGCTGCGGCCACCACGACTGCGCCAGCGGCTTCGTCAGGCGCTCCGGCGCAGACGGGCGATGCGAACACGGATTACAATGCGGCTATCGCCCTGGTTAAGGATTCTTCTCGCCAGGACGATGCCCTTGCGGCATTTCAGAACTTCGTCAAAAAGTACCCTGATTCAACTTATCAGCCGAATGCCAACTACTGGCTCGGTCAGTTGAATTACAACAAGGGTAAAAAAGACGATGCAGCGTATTATTTCGCTTCTGTGGTGAAAAACTACCCAAAATCCCCGAAGGCACCCGATGCGATGTTTAAAGTCGGCGTGATCATGCAGGACAAAGGTGACACGGCAAAAGCGAAGGCAGTTTACCAGCAGGTGGTCAGTAAATTTCCTGGCACCGATGGGGCAAAACAAGCGCAAAAACGCCTTAACGCTCTCGGATGATTATGGCATGACCAGAAATTGCGTTATTTCTGGTCTTGTCGCATGAATCCTAAGCAGTTAAGTGATCTTTATCTAAATTTTTGTTGCGCTGAATTCTGAAATCAGTAATATATGCCGCCGTTGCCAAGGGATATCGAATAAGCCCAAAGCGACAAAAATAGTGGGTCGTTAGCTCAGTTGGTAGAGCAGTTGACTTTTAATCAATTGGTCGCAGGTTCGAATCCTGCACGACCCACCACTAAAAGATGTATCCAGCGCAGTATCGGGTGATTAGCTCAGCTGGGAGAGCACCTCCCTTACAAGGAGGGGGTCGGCGGTTCGATCCCGTCATCACCCACCACTCGGGTCGTTAGCTCAGTTGGTAGAGCAGTTGACTTTTAATCAATTGGTCGCAGGTTCGAATCCTGCACGACCCACCAATTTCGATTGGTGACGAGTGAAGAAAGATTCAGGAAGTACCCGAGCGGGTCGTTAGCTCAGTTGGTAGAGCAGTTGACTTTTAATCAATTGGTCGCAGGTTCGAATCCTGCACGACCCACCATCCTGAATACTTCAAGCAGTAAAATCCCGCAAGGGGTCGTTAGCTCAGTTGGTAGAGCAGTTGACTTTTAATCAATTGGTCGCAGGTTCGAATCCTGCACGACCCACCAATGTAAAAAAGCGCCCTAAAGGCGCTTTTTTGCTATCTGCGATATACAAGATTCGAACCTGCAGCAGGTTCGAGTCGAACGAAGAGAGACAACGGAGCCGTCTGCGGCGACGGCCCGAAGGGCGAGCGAAGCGAGTCATCCTGCACGACCCACCAATGTAAAAAAGCGCCCTAAAGGCGCTTTTTTGCTATCTGCCATTCCTCAAAAATTATAACCATCCACAATACCTTAATGCTGCGCCATTCCACCGTCGCGCTGTGCTTACCGTGGCTACAATTGGCACAGGCCAGTAGCCCGGACAGATGCGAAGAATCGCCTCCGGGAAATGCTGTCTGGTGAACAAATTCCTCACGACATTTTCTGTACAATCGGCTATCTTGTTTAGCATATAAAACACCATAACCGTTTGAAGACCATTGATGGGCATATTAACGGTCTTTGAGTTAAGCCAGTAAAACGAGACTGCAAGATGAGCGTAATGTTTAACCCGGAATCGGCGATTTATCCTTTTCCTCCGAAGCCAATGCCGTTAAACCGCGATGAGAAGCATTTTTATCGTGAAAAAATAAAACGTCTGCTTCGCGAGCGCGATGCGGTGATGGTTGCCCACTACTACACCGACCCGGAAATTCAGCAACTGGCCGAAGAAACCGGCGGCTGTATCTCCGACTCCCTGGAGATGGCGCGCTTCGGCGCTCGCCATTCCGCCTCAACGCTATTGGTTGCTGGCGTGCGCTTTATGGGTGAAACGGCAAAAATCCTCAGCCCGGAAAAAACCATCCTGATGCCCACGTTGCATGCGGAATGTTCGCTTGATCTGGGCTGCCCGATTGAGGAATTTAACGCGTTCTGCGACGCCCACCCGGATCGCACCGTGGTGGTTTATGCCAATACTTCAGCGGCGGTGAAAGCGCGCGCTGATTGGGTTGTCACCTCCAGTATCGCCGTGGAACTCATTGAGCATCTGGATAGCATGGGTGAAAAAATCATCTGGGCGCCGGATCGCCATTTAGGCAGCTACGTACAAAAACAGACCGGTGCCGATGTTCTGTGCTGGCAAGGTGCCTGTATTGTTCATGATGAATTCAAAACTCAAGCGCTGGCAAGAATGAAGGCGCTTTACCCAAATGCCGCTGTACTTGTCCATCCGGAATCACCGCAATCGATTGTCGATATGGCCGACGCCGTGGGTTCTACAAGTCAGTTAATCAACGCGGCTAAAACGCTGCCGCACAAGCAGCTGATTGTGGCGACCGACCGAGGTATTTTCTACAAAATGCAGCAGGAGGTACCGGAAAAAGAGCTGCTGGAAGCGCCGACGGCGGGCGAAGGGGCAACCTGTCGCAGTTGTGCACACTGCCCGTGGATGGCGATGAATGGCCTGAAAGCGATTGCTGAAGGGCTGGAGCGGGGAGGAGTCGAACATGAAATTCATGTTGATGAGAAACTGCGTACCGGCGCGTTAGTTCCGCTGAACAGAATGCTCGATTTTGCGGCTACACTTCGGGGATAACTCATTACCGCGTCACAGCACGCTCTGGGGATAAGATGGATTTTTTTAGTACGCAGAACATATTAGTGCACATACCCATTGGCGCCGGGGGATATGATTTATCGTGGATTGAAGCAGTTGGCACCGTTGCAGGCCTGCTATGCATCTGGTTGGCAAGCCTGGAGAAGATCAGCAACTATGCGTTTGGGCTGATCAACGTCACTCTGTTTGCCATTATTTTCTTCCAGATTCAGCTCTATGCCAGCCTGTTGTTGCAGATATTTTTCTTCGCCGCCAACGTTTACGGCTGGTATGCCTGGTCACGGCAAACCAGCGATAATCAGGCGGAGCTGCAAATACGCTGGCTACCGCTGCCTAAAGCGCTGGGTTGGCTGGCGGCCTGTGTGGTCGCTATTGGCTTAATGACGGTGTTTATCAACCCGGTCTTTGCCTTCCTGACGCGCATTGCCGTTGTGCTTATGCAAACGCTGGGGTTGCAGGTGGCGATGCCGGAGCTGCAGCCCGACGCGTTCCCATTCTGGGACTCGTGCATGATGGTGTTGTCGATTGCGGCGATGATTCTGATGACGCGTAAATATGTTGAGAACTGGCTGCTGTGGGTGATTATCAACGTCATTAGCGTGGTTATTTTCGCGCTCCAGGGCGTATATGCGATGTCGCTCGAATATCTGCTTCTGACCTTTATCGCGCTCAACGGCAGCCGGATGTGGATTAACAGCGCGCGTGAGCGCGGTTCTCACGCGTTTTCTCGTTAGTGATGGTGATGATGTTCATGCCCGGCGTGCGACATGTTCAGACGGCATTCCGGGCCGCTACAGGGCTGATACTCCATCTGCACCGTAACGTGTTCAATCGCATATTTGTGCTGTAAGAAATGCAGAATCCGCTCCAGCAGGCCGTCGTGATCGTGCGGCGGCACTACCTGAACATGCAGCGTCATCACCGTTTTCTCACCCACCAGCCAGGCATGAACATGATGAACGTCGCGCACTTCCGGTATTGAGCGGCGTAAGTCGCGCTTGAGTGCATCGACATCAAGCGAACGCGGCGCACCTTCCAGAAGTTCATTGATACTCTCCTGAAGCAAACGCCAGGCGCTACGCAAAACCAAACACGAAACCAGCACGGAGAGAATCGGGTCGATTGGCGTCCAGCCGGTGGTAAGAATCACTATTGCGGCGATTATCGCTCCGACGGAACCGAGTAAATCCCCCAGTACGTGCAGAGCGGCGGCCCGCACGTTGAGGTTACGTTCCTCACCGCCGCGATGCAGGATCCAGAATGCCAGGATATTGGCCAACAACCCGGCAACGGCGATGATCATCATCGTTTTACCGGCAACCGGTTGAGGATGATGAAAGCGCTGGATGGCCTCCCAGACGATCAGGATGGTAATCACCACCAGGGCTATTGCGTTGAGAAATGCCGCCAGCGTGGTCAGCCGTAGCCAGCCAAAGGTGTGGCGCGTATTCGGCGGACGGCGGGCAAAGTGAACGGCTAAAAAAGCGAATAGCAAAGCTGCCGCGTCGGTAAGCATATGCCCGGCATCGGCCAGCAGTGCCAATGAGCCTGAGAGCAGTCCGCCAGCGACTTCAACCAGCATGAATCCGGCGGTTATACAGAACGCCAGCAGCAGGCGGCGAGCATTATTATCTTCAGGTTGTTGAGCAGGAGTATGCGAGTGTGAGTGCCCCATGGCGCCATCCCTACGTTATTATTTTCCCTATTACTTTAAGACAACATCGCGCTCTTAGTTTAACAAAATGCAAAAGGAGAGCCTGAGCTCTCCTCAATTATCAACATCACACGACGATTACTGGGTGGTGCCGTCAGTTTTACTGGCATCATCCTGGCCGACTTTTTTATCGGTATCCGGACAACGACCATCTTTACACATCGAGTTTTTATGCACTTCATCGCTCGACATGCCGTCATGGTTCATGTTTGAGCCATTGGGGTGGAGCATTGTGCCGCCGGTATTGCCGGAACCAGTATTAATGTTGCCGTTGTCCACATTGTTAGGCGCGACGTTCTCGCGTGCGTCAGGTGCGACCTGTCCGGCATCGGCTGCCGAGTTGGCCTGTCCGTTATTAGATTGCGCGCCAGTATCGGCGGCAAGAACCGCGCCGCTGGCCAGGCTCAGGGTTGCTGCGAGGAGAAGGCTGGTGAGTTTGTTCGTTTTCATTAGATGCTCCTGTTATGGTCGATTTGTCGGATAACGCTTCCAACAGTGCATTTATCAGAGGCTTAGCTCGCGATGGTTAAAGGCTCGGTATCAGCGAACGGCATTAATATATAATGCTGAATGCTAAAGAAAATTAAGTTCTAACAGTTAAAAATTGTAGTTTATGGCCATCATTCCGCTACTTTATGGTCGAATTTAGCCTAATTCCAGGAGTATTCTGTCGGTGCTGTAAAATCACGTTTACACTTTTTGACTGAAGAGATAGATTGGAGGGATTGCATTTAACTAGATAAGTATGGCAACGCTGGAAATAAGATGAATTATCAGAACGATGACTTACGCATTAAAGAGATCAACGAATTATTACCTCCCGTTGCGCTCCTGGAGAAATTCCCTGCTACCGAAAATGCGGCTAATACCGTTGCGCATGCTCGCAAAGCGATCCATCAGATCCTGAAAGGTAATGACGATCGCCTGCTGGTGGTGATTGGTCCGTGTTCCATTCACGATCCGGCGGCGGCGAAAGAGTATGCTGAACGTCTGCTTAAGCTTCGTGAAGAGCTGAAGGGTGAGCTAGAAATTGTGATGCGCGTTTATTTTGAAAAACCGCGTACCACCGTGGGCTGGAAAGGGCTGATTAACGATCCGCATATGGATAACAGCTTCCGCATCAATGATGGTTTGCGTATTGCACGTAAGCTGCTGCTGGATATCAACGACAGCGGGCTGCCTGCTGCCGGGGAATTCCTCGATATGATCACCCCGCAGTATCTTGCCGATCTGATGAGCTGGGGAGCGATTGGCGCGCGTACCACCGAGTCACAGGTGCATCGTGAGCTCTCTTCCGGCCTCTCTTGCCCGGTGGGCTTTAAAAACGGCACCGACGGGACGATTAAAGTCGCGATTGACGCGATTAATGCTGCCGGCGCGCCGCACTGCTTCCTGTCGGTGACCAAGTGGGGTCATTCGGCTATTGTGAACACCAGCGGTAACAGCGATTGCCATATCATCCTGCGCGGCGGTAAAGAGCCGAACTATAGCGCACAGCACGTCGCTGAAGTGAAGGTTGGGCTGGCGAAAGCAGGGCTTCCTGCTCAGATCATGATCGATTTCAGCCATGCCAACTCCAGCAAGCAGTTTAAAAAGCAGATGGATGTCGGCGTGGACGTTTGTCAGCAGGTTGCCGGCGGCGAACAGTCGATTATGGGCGTGATGATTGAAAGCCACCTGGTGGAAGGTAATCAGAACCTCGAAAGCGGCGAGCCGCTGACCTACGGCAAAAGTATTACCGATGCCTGTATTGGCTGGGAAGATACCGATGTTATCCTGCGTCAACTGGCAGATGCGGTAAAAGCGCGTCGCGGCTAGCTGTCTTATTCATTGAAAAACCGGCTTTTTAGCCGGTTTTTTTATATCAGATGTCATCCAACAGGCTCTAGCTCAGAAGGGTATTTTCCAGGCCCGCGAACGCTCCGATAGAAATATCTTCAAGGTAGCAACCCTTTTAACAATGCCTGGTGAAAACGTTTGGGATCCTGTATTTGCGGTGCATGTCCCATATCGTCAAACTCAACTAAAGTGGCATGAGGGATCTTCATGGCTGCTTCTTTACCTAATACCGCATAGCGGCCAAGATGTTTTCTTATCTCTGGCGGTGCGGCATCTTTGCCAATGGCGGTGTTATCCTGAGTTCCGATGAGCAGCATCACCGGCATCGTCAGTTTTTCAAATTCATAGATAACCGGCTGGGTATAAATCATGTCATAGAGCAATGCGGAGTTCCATGCGACCCGTTGCTTACCCGGACCGTTGTTTAGCCCGGCAAGCATGTTCACCCAGCGTTCATATTCTGGCTTCCACTCTCCAACGTAATAAGTGTTTTTCTCATACTGGCGAATGCTATTTTCACTGGTTTTTAGCTCACGTTGGTACCATTGATCCACCGACTGATAAGGTACGCCCCGTGCTTTCCAGTCTTCCAGGCCAATAGGGTTAACCATGACGAGTTGTTCAACCTGCTGAGGCCACATCAGGGCAAAACGCGTGGCCAGCATACCGCCAGTGGAGTGTCCTATTGCCGTAACCCGCTCGATATTGAGCTGTTTCAACAGGGCATGAGTATTATTGGCTAATTGTTGGAATGAGTACTGGTAATTCAGGGGCTTAGTTGACTTGCAAAAGCCTATTTGATCCGGTGCGACGACACGATATCCGTCATTTGCCAGCACTCTAATGGTGGTTTCCCATGTCCCTGCACAAAAGTTTTTGCCGTGCATCAGCACTACGGTGTGACCGTTGGGCTTTGGCGGCTGAATATCCAGATAGGCCATATCGAGTTGCTGGTTTTGTGAGGTGAAGGTGAAGTGTTTGACTGGCCAGGCGTAATCAAACCCCTCTAGCTGAGCACCATAAGAAGGAGAATCGGAAGCTGCCACTGGTGCGGAGAGGGCAAGCAATATTGAAAGGAACAATCGACGAGAAGGCATAGATGCGCTCCATTAGCGACGGAAACTACCACGTGGCCTGCGGCAGTAAGATTAAAATATGACGAAGACTGCTGCGCGAGTTGATGCGATGAGCTGAGTGATTCGGACTGCCGCAGCCTGTCACTGCGGCGTCAGTCCGGCTATTGCTCCGGTAACAACTACTCGTTATAAACGGGATAGTCGGTGTACCCCACGTCATTCCCACCGTAAAAGAACTCTTTTTTTGCCGGGCTCATCGGTTGATTGTTCCAGGCGCGTGCGACAAAGTCGGGATTGGCGATAAAGGGCTGGCCAAAAGCAACGGCATCTGCAAGCCTTTGCTGCAAGAGTAATTCCGCGCTTTGCGCAGAATATCCGCCGCAATAGATTAATTTGTTGTGGAACGCCTCCCGGAGTTGCTGACGGAAACCCGCTGGATAAGGCTGCCCTCCAGCCCATTCCCACTCTGCTACGTGCAGATAGGCAATATTTCGTTTTTGCAGCTCATGAGCAACGTACAGCGTGATATCCTGCCGCGGTTCATTGTCCATACCATTGATATTACACCATGGGGAAATGCGTACACCAACGCGCTCTGCTCCGACATTTTTGATAACAGCATCAACGGTTTCCAGCAGAAAACGGGCGCGATTTTCCACTGAGCCACCATATTGATCATCACGATGATTAACGCCTGCCGCCAGAAATTGATCAAACAGGTATCCATTAGCAGCATGAATTTCGATGAAATCGAAATTTGCTGAAAACGCGTTTATCGCCGCGTTAACAAATTCCTGCTGTACCTGCTTAATATCGTCTGATGACATGGCTTTGGGCATGTCTGCAGGCACCATTGCGCCCACTCCATCCTCGTCAACAGCGTAAACCGAGGCTTTAGCCTGTATCGCGCTGGGAGCTAACGGAGACTTGCCATTTGGCAGCAGCATATGATGCGACATTCGCCCCACATGCCACAGCTGAGCTGCAATCAACCCATTTTGCTCATGAACAGAGTCCGTGACTTGCTTCCAGCCATTGATTTGTGCTGCGGAGTAGATGCCCGGAGTAAATGAGTAGCCTTTACCCTGTTCAGAAACTTGCGTGCCTTCGGTAATAATAAGACCCGCAGAGGCTCTCTGCGCATAGTATCTGGCGTTCATTGCTGATGGCACATCCCCTGGTTGCTGAGCCCTTGAACGGGTCATTGGTGCCATCACTATTCGGTTTTTGAGCACAGAATTGCCTATTTTCAGTGTTGAAAATAATTGATTGGACATACAGCCTCGCGAATTCTATCAGAAAGTAGAAAGCTTAATTTATTCAGAAGAGTAAAGTGGTTTCATTAATTTACTCAAATAAAAACTGTGACAGCTCCTGGGTGACGCCTGTTGGATTTTCTTCAACCATCCAGTGGCCGGTATCAGGAAGTATGACACCTTTAAAGTTTTGCTGATCTTTTACAAAGCGGCTGCTCATCTCTTTAACTAATATGTCATTTACGCCTTTTTCACCCGTCAACGCCATTGAGGGAATCGATAATGTTTTTCCTTCGACAAGAAGTTGCTCGTTTTGGGCCACAGACTTAGCATGGGATTTGTAGTAGCCAAATGCAGCATGCAATTTTTCACGTGTTGAATAGGGTTCGATAAGTTCACTCAGTAATTCAGGGGTAAAAATATCCTTTTTACCTGCATAGGTTTTTATAAAATAGGAGAAGAAAAGTGAGGGATCGTTGGCGATTTGCTTCTCAGCGATATCACCAAAGCTAAAGTAGCCAAAATGCCAGCCCAGACCAGGCCCCGATGGGGTATAGCCAGCATATTCGAACATAGATTTATCAGGAATGGGCGAGTCCATAAAAACGACTTTCTTAATGTAGCCTTGGTTATTGGCAACCAAAGGATAGGACGCTGAGTTTCCGAGGTCGTGGCTGACAAACAGTATTGGGTCATCACCGACAATTTTTTTAATGGCGGCCAGCAGGATATTTGAAACGTTTTGTGCGGAATAATCCTCATTGTTTATCGGTGAGGATTGACCCAGGCCTGGCAAATCAATAGCAACGACCTTATGCCCGGATTTAAATTTTTCCATCACGGGTTCCCACATTTTCCATGTGGAACCAAAGCCGTGAATAAAGATTATCGGTGTGCCGCTGTTACCACCTTCAACGTAGTGCAGACGAATACCATCAACTTCAATAAATTTACTTTCCAGGCCCTCGCTATAAGCGTATTGCCCGTGCTGTTCAGATTTGACAAGATCAAATTTCTGTTGCGATACAGCAGGGGGAGTATCAATAGATTTAAGGTTTGGGTCGTATTCAGCATGGGCAGAATTGACAAACGCAAAAATCATTGTCGCAAGTAAGGTTGCTTTTACTTTCATGATGTATATCTCTTATTTAACTATATTTAGATCCGTCATGGCGAAAAATGACAGGCAGGTGACTCGCTAGAATTCAGATTTTTAAAGCACCGCAATGCGGTATTGATCTTCTGTTGTTTATGTATCGATCAGTATATAATTGGTTCAGGTAGAGTCAAGCCATTTATGTATCGATCAGTATGAAATAGAATATTATGACAACAAAAAATGCAGTAACTCGTGGAAGACCAAGGGATTTTGATCGCAACATAGCGCTCGAAAAAGCGCTGGAAACGTTTTGGCAGTACGGCTATGAAGCCTCAAGTCTGGCATTATTGAAAGCGGCAATGGGAATTAATTCACCCAGTCTTTATGCGGCATTTGGTAGCAAAAATGCCCTTTTTACCGAGGCCGTCACTTTTTACCTTGCTAAATACGGCGCATACCGGGAAAAAGCATTACAAAGCTCAAAGAGCGCGCGGGAAGGGATTGCCGCTCTCTTTGAACAGACTCTGACGCAGTTTTTTGCCGATGAGCGCCATAAAGGGTGTTTTGTCGTGCTGGCTGCGCTTTTAGGCTCGCAGGACAGCGCCCCTATACGGTCAATGTTGAATGAGGAGCGCCGGAGAACATCTCTGCTATTTGAACGCCGGTTGATGGAAGAACAGACGGCGGGAGATTCTGCTGCCCGGCAGCAAGTCCATATACTGGCTGAATATTTTACGACCGTACTTTTTGGTTTATCAATTCAGGTCAGAGATGGCGTGACGGAGCAGGAGGCGAGAGCCGTGGTGAATCTGGCACTTTCAGTATTGAAGGGAAACGATGAGAAAACGGTCAGTGCGCAGCTTTAATCATGGGCTCAGATGGCGCTTTGCGGGGCGGATTTTTTGCTGGCAGTGAAAGTACCGGATAGCCTGAGCTATCCGGTAAATTAATTACTTGGCTTTACCCTGGTTCGCAACGGCAGCGGCTTTCGCGGCGATTTCGTCGGCGTTCCCCAGATAGTAATGTTTGATAGGTTTGAAGTTTTCGTCGAACTCATACACCAGCGGTACGCCAGTCGGGATGTTCAGTTCGAGGATCTCGGCTTCGCCCATGTTGTCGAGGTACTTCACCAGCGCACGCAGGGAGTTACCATGAGCGGCGATAATTACGCGCTCACCGCTTTTCAGACGCGGCAGAATGGTTTCGTTCCAGTAAGGCACAACGCGGTCGATAGTCAGCGCCAGGCTTTCGGTAGTTGGCAGTTCTGCATCGGTCAGTTTTGCGTAACGCGGATCGTGGCCCGGATAGCGCTCATCGTCTTTGGTCAGCTCCGGCGGCGTTACCGCAAAGCCACGACGCCACTGCTTAACCTGCTCGTCACCGTATTTTTCAGCGGTTTCTGCTTTGTTCAGACCCTGCAGTGCACCGTAATGACGCTCGTTCAGTTTCCAGGATTTCTCAACCGGCAGCCAGGCCTGATCCAGCTCATCCAGTACGTTCCACAGGGTGTGGATGGCACGTTTCAGCACAGAGGTATAAGCAAAATCGAAGCTGAAGCCTTCTTCTTTCAGCAGCTTACCGGCTGCTTTTGCTTCACCAACGCCTTTTTCAGACAGGTCAACGTCATACCAACCGGTGAAACGGTTTTCGTTGTTCCATTGGCTTTCGCCGTGACGAACGAGTACCAGCTTAGTTACAGCCATTCTCTTACTCCTCAATACACGTCATCCTTCGCGCCGCCTCATTGTTGGCTGCTTTCACTCACCCTGGTCACATAGTTAACTATGCTCCCAGAGATTCGTTCATTTGCCGCCTTGATGCGACCCGAATGCTGTAGTGTATATATTTATTGATTGATAACTATTCTCATTATATTGCTGTGATTTACCTCACGGCAATGCTTATCCCTAACCATAGCGAAAATAGTGGCTCAGTGTAAGATGCTTGTAAAATTGAGGTTATGTTTTTGTCTGTAAGTGGCGTATTTTTCAGCGAAAGGATAAAAAAGCCCTCCATCAGGAGGGCTTGGGATTATTTCGCAATAAACTGATATTCCGTCAGGCTGACGTACTCTTCGCCGGGGCGTAGAACGCAATCCGGCTGCGGCCATTCCGGATGGTTCGGCGAATCCGGCAGGAACTCGCTCTCCAGCGCCAGACCTTGCCAGTCATCGTACGGTTGCGCCGTACGTGACGGCGTGCCGCCCAGATAGTTGCCGGAGTAGAATTGCAGAGCCGGAGCGGAGGTATAGACCGTCATCTGCAGTTTTTCATCCTGCGACCAGACGTGAGCCGCCGGGCTGTTGGCATCGCCCAGCGCCTGAAGCAGGAACGCGTGGTCGTAGCCTTTCACTTTTTGCTGGTCTTCGTCGCGCAGGAAATCATCTGCCAGCACCTTCGGCGTGCGGAAATCGAAGCTGGTCAGGGTAACGTTTTGCAGATCGCCCCCCGGAATGCCATCGCTCTCTACCGGCAAATAAACATCAGCGAAAATCTGCAGCCTGTGGTTGCGCACGTCGCTCTGCACGCCATCGAGGTTGAAATAGACGTGGTTGGTCAGATTCACCGGGCAGGGCTGGTCAACGGTGGCGCGATATTCGATGGAGATCCGATTATCGTCGGTCAGGCGATAGTGCGCCGTTGCCGTCAGATTACCGGGGAATCCCTGATCGCCATCGTTAGATGAGAGTGAAAATAGCGCGTGGCGAGCATCAGCGCTGACAATCTGCCAGCGGCGCTTATCAAAACCATCTGGCCCGCCGTGCAGCTGATGGCCCGCTTCGTTGGACGGGGTCAGATTGACGGTGCAACCATCCAGCGTAAAGCGGCTGTTAGCGATGCGGTTAGCGTAACGACCGACAGAGGCACCGAGATAGGCGGCCTGGCGCGTATAGTCGCCAGGGGTCGCGCAGCCGAGCAGCGCTTCGCGCACGCTGCCGTCAGCCAGCGTCACTTGTGCGGATAGCAGCGTGGCGCCCCAATCCATGACGGTGACCGTCATCCCCGCGTCGTTACGCAGGGTGAGGAGATTCCACGGCTGGCCGTCCGGCGCCAGCTCTATTGTTTGGTTTAGCATTGTCCAGCTCCCTGAGACGGTTTGCACACGTAGAACGTTTCTTTGATACCGGTTTTTGCTTCGTACTCTTTGGCAACGGCCTGCTGCACGGTATCGACCAGATCTTCCGGGATCAGCGCCACAATACAGCCGCCGAAACCGCCGCCGGTCATACGTACGCCGCCTTTGTCGCCGATGGTCGCCTTGACGATGTCCACCAGGGTATCGATCTGCGGAACGGTGATTTCAAAATCATCGCGCATTGAAGCGTGAGATTCCGCCATCAGTTCGCCCATCCGCTGCAGATCGCCTTTTTCCAGCGCCACTGCGGCTTCTACGGTACGGGCGTTCTCGGTCAGGACGTGGCGAACGCGTTTGGCGACGACCGGGTCAAGCTCGTGGGCAACGGCGCTGAACTCTTCCAGGGTCACATCGCGCAGAGCGGGCTGCTGGAAGAAGCGAGCGCCGGTTTCGCACTGTTCGCGGCGGGTGTTGTATTCGCTGCCGACCAGGGTACGTTTAAAGTTACTGTTGATAATCACCACCGCGACGCCTTTCGGCATCGAGACTGCTTTAGTCCCTAAGGAGCGGCAGTCGATCAGCAGCGCGTGGTCTTTTTTACCGAGTGCGGAGATGAGCTGGTCC
Organism: Klebsiella sp. MISC125; assembly: GCF_051131775.1. Classification (NCBI taxonomy): domain Bacteria; kingdom Pseudomonadati; phylum Pseudomonadota; class Gammaproteobacteria; order Enterobacterales; family Enterobacteriaceae; genus Klebsiella; species Klebsiella sp. MISC125. The sequence goes on along the minus strand of NZ_CP180448.1, from coordinate 4,226,549 downwards.
ATGATGCCGCAGTTGCAGCCAACAAACTGGTTTTCCGCTTCCTGACCGTTCAGCGCAATCTGCGCGCCGTCTAGCGGCAGGTGATAGAGCTGCTGGAACACGGTGCCGACGGCAACTTCCAGTGAAGCCGAGGAGCTTAATCCTGCGCCCTGCGGTACGTTGCCGCTGATGACCAGGTCCGCGCCGCCGAAGTTGTTATTCCGCTGCTGGAGATGCTTCACCACGCCGCGAACATAGTTCGACCACTGCTGGGTATCGTGGCGGGTAATCTGCGAATCCAGAGAGAATTCATCGGTCTGATTGTCGTAATCGGCGGCAATCACCCGCACGGTACGATCGTCGCGCGGCGAGCAACTGATGACCGTCTGGTAATCAATTGCGCAAGGCAGCACGAATCCATCGTTATAGTCGGTATGTTCGCCGATCAGGTTAACGCGGCCAGGGGCCTGGATAACGTGGCTGGCTGGATAGCCAAACTTTTCAGCAAACAGGGCTTGGGTTTTCTCTTTCAGACTCATGGTTATACTCCGGATTCGCGAAAATGGACGTCGCTCACAGCGCGCAGACGTTCAGCAGCCTGCTCGGCCGTCAGATCACGCTGGGTTTCAGCCAGCATTTCATAGCCGACCATAAATTTGCGCACCGTGGCGGAGCGCAGCAGCGGCGGATAAAAATGTGCATGCAGCTGCCAGTGATTATTATCTTCATCGTTAAACGGCGCGCCGTGCCAGCCCATCGAGTAGGGGAATGAGCACTGGAATAGGTTGTCGTAACGGCTGGTCAGCTTTTTCAACGCCAGCGCAAGATCGCTGCGCTGGTCGTCGGTTAAATCGGTCAGACGCTGGATGTGCGCTTTTGGCAGCAGCAGCGTCTCGAAAGGCCACGCAGCCCAGTAGGGGACCACGGCGAGCCAGTGTTCGGTCTCGACGATAGTACGGCTACCGTCGGCTAATTCACGCTGTACGTAATCCACCAGCATCGGCACGCCGTGCTCGGTGAAGTACGCTTTTTGCAGACGATCTTCGCGTTCCGCTTCATTCGGCAGGAAGCTGTTTGCCCACACCTGGCCATGCGGGTGCGGGTTGGAACAGCCCATCGCCGCACCTTTGTTTTCAAAGACCTGGACCCATGGATAGGTTTTTCCGAGGTCCGCAGTCTGTTCCTGCCACGTTTTAACCACGCCTTCCAGCGCTTCAACGCTCAGTTCCGGCAGCGTTTTGCTGTGGTCTGGCGAAAAGCAGATGACCCGGCTGGTGCCGCGGGCGCTCTGACAGCGCATCAGCGGGTCGTCGCTTTCCGGGGCATCAGGGGTATCGGTCATCAAAGCCGCAAAGTCATTGGTAAAAACAAACGTACCGGTGTAGTTCGGGTTGGTGTCACCGGTGACGCGGGTATTACCCGGGCACAGGAAGCAGTCCGGATCGTGCGCGGGCAACGTTTGCTTTGCCGGCGTTTCCTGCGCCCCCTGCCAGGGGCGCTTGGCGCGATGCGGAGAAACCAGAATCCACTGCCCGGTTAACGGGTTATAACGACGATGTGGATGGTCGACGGGGTTAAATACGCTCATGAAGGTTCCTTAGTCTGGATAACCCTGCGGATGACGGGACTGCCAGTGCCAGGTGTCCTGCGCCATTTCGTCAAGGTTGCGCGTCACGCGCCAGTTCAGATCGCGATCGGCCTTTTCAGCGTCCGCCCAGTAGGCCGGGAGGTCGCCGTCGCGGCGTGGCGCGAAGTGGTAGTTAATCGGTTTACCGCAGGCTTTGCTGAAGGCATTGACCACGTCAAGTACGCTGCTGCCGACGCCTGCGCCAAGGTTGTAGATATGCACACCCGCTTTATCAGCCAGTTTTTCCATTGCCGCGACGTGGCCGTCGGCAAGGTCCATCACGTGAATGTAGTCACGTACGCCGGTGCCGTCTTCGGTCGGGTAATCGTTGCCAAAGACCGCCAGCGATTCGCGACGACCTACAGCAACCTGCGCGATATACGGCATCAGATTGTTCGGGATGCCCTGCGGGTCTTCACCCATGTCGCCCGACGGATGCGCGCCAACCGGGTTGAAGTAGCGCAGCAGGGCGATGCTCCAATCAGGTTGTGCTTTTTGCAGGTCCGTCAAGATCTGCTCAACCATCAGCTTACTTTTGCCGTACGGGCTTTGCGGAGTGCCGGTCGGGAAGCTTTCAACATAAGGGATCTTCGGCTGATCGCCGTAAACGGTAGCGGAAGAGCTGAAAATAAAGTTTTTCACGCCAGCAGCACGCATGGCGGAAACTAATTTCAGTGTACCGGTTACGTTATTGTCGTAATATTCCAGCGGCTTAGCGACGGACTCTCCGACGGCTTTCAGACCGGCGAAATGGATCACGGCTTCAATCGCGTGATCGTGAAGAATCTCCGTCATTAGCGCTTCATTACGAATATCGCCTTCGACAAAGGTGGCATTTTTCCCGCCGAGACGTTCAATGATTGGCAATACGCTGCGCTTACTGTTGCAGAGATTGTCGAGAATAATCACTTCATGTCCCTGCAGTAGCAGTTGAACGCAGGTATGACTTCCAATGTAACCGCTACCACCTGTAACCAGTACTTTCATGATTCGCTCCAATAGGCTTATCGTGTGAGAAGAAGATAGCATACCAAAGATGGGAAAAGTGTGACACAGGCCAAATTGGTGGAATCGTTTACACTAAAATTATCAATGCGCACACTGAAGATTTTATTGTTTTAAAACAGGGGAATGATGTGGCGTATTGATCTTTTTCCGAAAAAAAACAGGGATCCGCAGACCCCTGAATCAGGTCAATTTGTCAGCGGTCCCACTTCGTAAGTGTAACCGTCTCCACTGCTGACAAACGCCAGACGGTGGGTAATACAGTCCGGGGCATCCTCGGCATGGTGAGAAACAAACAGCAGTTGAGTTGCCCCTTCGCTAATCAGCACATCGATAAAACGGCGCACCAGCTGGCGGTTGAGCGGGTCTAGCCCCTGTAGCGGTTCATCAAGGATCAGCAGGGTAGGGTGTTTGACCAGCGCGCGGACGATCAGCGCCAGCCGCTGTTGTCCCCAGGAGAGACTATGAAACGGCGCATCGGCAGTGCGCTTGTCGATCCCGAGGATATCCAGCCAGTTTTGTACCAGCTTGTGCTGCTTGTCGGAAACGGCCTGATAGATGCCTATCGAGTCGAAATAGCCTGAGAGAATCACGTTACGCACGTTGGTGCTGACGCGGTATTCAAGGTGCAGGCTGCTGCTGACGTAACCAATATGCTTCTTAATATCCCAGATGGTTTCCCCGCTGCCGCGACGGCGGCCAAACAGCGTCAGGTCGTTGCTGTACCCCTGCGGATGATCGCCGGTCACCAGGCTGAGCAGCGTGGACTTACCGGCACCGTTGGGGCCAACTATCTGCCAGTGTTCTCCGGGGTTTACCGTCCAGCTCAGGTGGTTAATGATCGGCCGATCGTTATAAGAGACCATGCCGTCGTTAAGTACAATGCGCGGTGCGTTATCCTCCAGCGCGTGACGTGCCGCCGGAGCATCCGGTTCCGGCAGGGTCATGCCGTCAAGTTTTTCGCTATGCGCCAACTGGGCAATCAGCGCCTGTTGCAGCAAGGCCTGCTTTTCGCCAGTTTCGCTCAGCACGCAATCCGCCAGCACACCGGCAAACTGCACGAACGCCGGGATCTCATCAAAACGATTAAGTACCAATACCAGAGTGATACCTTCACCGTTTAGCGTAGCCAGTAGCTCGGCTAACTGCTGGCGCGATGCTACGTCGAGTCCGTCGAACGGCTCATCAAGAATGAGCAGATCCGGGTTGCCCATCAGCGCCTGACACAGCAGCGTTTTGCGCGTTTCACCAGTGGAGAGGTATTTAAAGCGGCGCTGGAGCAGGCTGGTGATACCAAACTGTTCGGCAAGGCGGGCACAGCGGGATGAATCTTTAAACTCATCCTGGATGATTTCCGCGGTAGTGCGTCCGGTGTCTTCTTCACCGGGGCTAAGCAAATCGGTGTTGTTGCGCTGCCACTCGTCGCTGACCAGCTTTTGCAACTGTTCAAAAGAGAGGCGGGTGATGCGCGAAAACGTGCTCTCGCGCTGGCCGCTAAGCAGCGTTAGCTCGCCGGACAGCGCCCGGGCGAGGGCAGATTTCCCGCTGCCGTTGCTGCCGACGAAGGCCCAGCTTTCGCCAGCCTGCACGCTGAGGTGCTCAATATTTAACGTTTTTGTGTCGCTCAGGCGAAACGTGCCTTGCGAAATTTGCAATGATGACATTGTGTATCCCACTTTTTGCAGCAATTTGCATCAGGGATACGTCTTCACGGCCGGAATGTCAATGCCGTTAGCACAACGTGGCGAGAATGATGCGATCGGCATTGAAATAGGCTATCGCTTCCGCCCCTTCCGTCAGATCGCGTGTCTCCTCCACCGGCAGGGTGGCGCAAAGGCTCTGACCATCCGGGAGCGCCATCAGTACTTCGCTCTGCTCCGGCCCGCGCTCAATATGACTGATGCGCCCGGCCAGTTGGTTATCGGCCTGCTGGGCCAGCGTGCGATCCTGAGTGATACCGACCCATGGTGCTTTCAGCAGCACCAGCACTTCCTGACCCTCATCAAGGCCCAGACGCTCGGCGCTTTGCGCGGTAATGGCGACTTTAAAGCGGGTTTGTCCGTCGGCCAGTAGCACTTCAACATGCTGCTGCACTTGCTGGTGGTCGCGCCCGGTAATGGTGCCAAACCACTGGTTGCGCGCGCTGGTCTGGAGAGAGAAGCGAGAAATCGCCGCCAGCAGGCTGTCGAGGGGGAGAGCGTCATCATCGCTCAGGACATCAAACGCTTTCTGCTGAATCTGCGCTAACAGGTCGTAAAGCTGAATCAGCCGCTGCCCGTAGCGGGTGAGGACCGCGCCGCCACCGCCTTTGCCGCCGGTAGCGCGATCGACCAGGGTTTGCTCGCTCAGCTGATTCATTTCATTAATGGCATCCCAGGCGCTTTTATAGCTGATGCCGGCGTTTTTTGCCCCCTGACTAATGGAGCCGGTCTGGTCAATCTGCTTCAGCAGGGCGATACGGCGGGGATCGGCGAACAGGCGCTGCTGTAATTTTAGGGTAAGAAGAATTTCGGCCTGCATAATCATATCCTGTTGAAAAAGGGTATTGTGACCGATAGCGGTTATCTTGCAAGATGCATCTGCGGTGAATGTCTGCCAGGCATCGCACAAATCGGGCGTGTTTTTCCAGCCGAAACGGTTACAATTAAACATTCGTATTTTCTGGAGCCAACCATGTTAGAGCTATTGAAAAGTCTGGTGTTTGCCGTTGTGATGGTCCCCGTGGTGATGGCTATCATCCTCGGGCTGATCTACGGTCTGGGCGAAGTGTTTAACCTCTTCTCCGGAGCAGGTCATAAAGACAACAGGCCGCAAAACCACTGATTCCCGCGCCCGGTTCTACCGGGCGTTTTTATTTGTCCCCTCAATTGATCCGCCTCTAATTACCCCCAATTTGCTCTGGGAAAACCCCAACCTTATCGCTATATTAGCTCCTACATAACGCACTCACAGGAGTTTCAGATGGCAGGTCAATGGTTACGCTTTTTTGCCGGAGCAACGTTAACGCTCTCCGTTGCAGGTCACGCGCTGGCGGAAGATGGTAAAATTACGGTGTTTGCAGCGGCATCGCTGACTAACGCAATGCAGGATATCGCTAAAGAGTATAAGAAAGAGAAGAACGTTGATGTTGTTTCTTCGTTTGCTTCTTCATCGACTCTGGCACGACAGATTGAAGCGGGTGCGCCTGCAGATCTGTTTATCTCTGCTGACCAAAAATGGATGGACTACGCGGTTGAGAAAAAGAGCATTGATACGGCGACACGCGCCACTCTGCTGGGCAATAGCCTGGTGGTCGTTGCGCCGAAAGCCAGCGCTCAGGGCGATATCACCATCAATGATAAAACCGACTGGACCAGCCTGCTAAAAGGCGGTCGTCTGGCGGTTGGCGATCCGGAGCATGTGCCTGCGGGAATCTATGCCAAAGAAGCGCTGCAAAAACTGGGTGCCTGGGAAACCCTGTCACCGAAGTTGGCTCCGGCGGAAGATGTTCGCGGTGCATTGGCGCTGGTCGAGCGTAGTGAAGCCCCGCTGGGTATCGTCTACGGTTCTGATGCCGTTGCCAGTAAGGGTGTAAAAGTTGTCGGTACCTTCCCGGAAGATTCCCACAAGAAAGTGGAATATCCGCTGGCTATCGTTGATGGACATAAAAATGCGACGGTTAGCGCATTTTATGACTATCTGAAAGGACCGGAAGCTTCGGCCATCTTTAAACGTTACGGATTTACTACCCACTAATGTTCTTAAGCGATCCCGAATGGCAGGCGGTACTGCTGAGCCTGAAAGTTTCATCCCTGGCGGTGGTGTTTAGCTTACCTTTTGGGATCTTTTTTTCCTGGCTGCTGGTTCGACGGGATTTCCCCGGCAAAGCGCTACTCGATAGCATCCTCCACCTGCCGCTGGTATTGCCGCCGGTGGTGGTGGGCTATCTGTTATTGATTGCCATGGGACGGCGTGGTTTTATCGGCAGCTGGCTTTATGACTGGTTTGGTCTGAGCTTTGCCTTTAGCTGGCGCGGCGCGGTGCTGGCGGCGGCGGTGATGTCTTTTCCACTGATGGTGCGGGCTATTCGCCTGGCGCTGGAAGGGGTTGATATTAAGCTGGAGCAGGCGGCGCGCACGCTTGGCGCTGGCCGCTGGCGGGTGTTTTTCACCATTACCCTACCTTTAACGCTTCCGGGAATTATCGTGGGTACCGTGCTGGCCTTCGCCCGTTCGCTGGGCGAATTTGGCGCGACCATTACCTTTGTTTCTAATATTCCAGGTGAAACCCGCACCATTCCCTCGGCTATGTACACTCTGATCCAGACCCCCGGCGGCGAAGGTGCGGCAGCACGGCTGTGTTTGATTTCGATTGTGCTGGCGCTGATATCGCTGTTGATTTCTGAATGGCTGGCCCGGCTTAGCCGCAAACGGATGGGGAAATAATCATGCTTGAGCTCGATTTCACCCAGACGCTGGGCACCCACTGTTTGCAGATCTGCGAGACGCTCCCCGCCAGCGGCATTACGGCGGTTTTCGGCGTTTCCGGTGCCGGGAAAACTTCGCTGATTAACGCCATCAGCGGCCTGACGCGCCCGCAGCAGGGGCGTATCGTGCTTAACGGCAGAGTGCTTAATGATGTCGAAAAGCGTATCTGTCTGGCGCCGGAAAAACGGCGCATTGGCTATGTCTTTCAGGATGCGCGCCTGTTTCCGCACTACAAGGTGCGCGGCAATCTGAAGTACGGCATGGCGAAGAGTATGGCCGACCAGTTTGATAAGCTGGTGGATCTGCTCGGTATTGCGCCGCTGCTCGATCGCCTGCCGGGAGGGCTCTCCGGTGGGGAAAAACAACGCGTGGCGATTGGTCGGGCATTACTCACCGCCCCCGAACTGTTGCTGCTTGATGAGCCGCTGGCGTCGCTGGATATTCCGCGTAAACGCGAGTTGCTGCCTTATCTGCAACGTTTGGCGCGGGAGATTCACATCCCGATGCTCTACGTCAGCCATTCACTGGATGAGATTCAGCATCTGGCGGATAAAGTGCTGGTGCTGGAAGAGGGGAAAGTAAAAGCTTTTGGTGACCTGGAAGCGGTGTGGAGCAGCAGCATAATGCACCCCTGGCTACCGCAGGATCAGCAAAGCACCATTCTCAATGTGACCATTGCCGCTCAGCATCCACAGTATGCGATGACCGCCCTGGCGCTCGGCGACCAGCAGATATGGGTCAATCAGCTCGACAGGCCGCAGGGTGAAGCGGCGCGGATTCGCATTCAGGCTTCGGATGTGTCACTGGTCCTGCAGCCAGGGCAGCAAACCAGCATCCGTAATATTTTGCCCGCACAGGTGATGCAGTGCATCGAAAGTAACGGTCAGGTTGAGGTCAGGCTTGAGATTAGCGGTCGTACGCTGTGGGCGCGTATCAGCCCCTGGGCCCGTGATGACCTGGGCATAACCCCAGGCCAGCAGCTGTACGCGCAAATTAAAAGCGTGTCGATCGCCGCCTGATTACAGCAGATGGCGGTTGATGTAGTCGGCGATGCTGGTGGTTTCGTTTTCACCAATCACCACGTTGGCGCGCGCTTTGACGTCATCGACCGCGTTGCCCATCGCCACGCCAGTACCGGCGGCTTCCAGCATGCTCAGATCGTTGTAGTTATCGCCAAAAGCGATCACGTCCTGCATCGACAAGCCCTGTGCCGCCACCCACTGCGCAAGGCGTTTGCCTTTGCTGTTGCCTTCGCGGGCGATATCAACCTGATCGTGCCATGACCATTCACATTCCAGACCCAGCGTCTGACCAACATGCTGGGCAAAGCGCTGTAGCTTAGCGGTATCTTCATCGGTCAGCGCGAATTTCCATACGGCCTTAACTTCGCGGGCCGCCTGCGCCAGCGAGTTGACCTGAGTGAATACCGGACGCTGTTCGACCGGCAGAGATTGCGCCCAGTTGGCGGTGCGCACGACGTGTCCGGTCGGCTGTTCGTAAAGCATGGCGTCATCAACGTACATCAGGCCGTGGATATCATGCTCGTTCAGCATATCCGTCAGGCTCAGGGCTTTGTCGACTGGCATCGGATCGGATTCCAGAACCTTTTTTGCATGATAATCATACAAATAAGTGCCATTACAACAAATTGCAGGTGTATCCAGAGCCAGTGCCTGATAAAAAGGATGGATAGCGACGTGATGTCGGCCGGTGACGACGATCACCTGGTATCCCGCGTCTCTGGCGCGAGCCAGTGCGTCGAGCGAGGCGGGAAGGATTGTTTTTTTTCCGGTCAATAGGGTGCCGTCTAAATCCAGGGCAATCACGCGTGAGGTCATGTGTTGTTTCCGGTTAATGGTGAAAAGTGAGCAGGCTATGATGGTACACCGCTGTGCCATTCGGGCAAACTTTTCAGCATCTACCGCTAAAAGAGTCGATACACTTGATCCTTCTGGCTGCTGCGAGGCAACCTGAATCATGTAGTGTATGCGTATTGTGTTTTTCAGCGCGTCGTTAGTCTGAAAAATGAAATTTCCACGAGCAGTGAGGAAAGGAGTATTCATGAAACAAACCGTTTATACCGCCAGCCCGGAAAGCCAGCAGATCCACGTCTGGAATCTGGACGTTGAGGGGAAACTGACGCTGGTGCAGGTTGTTGACGCCCCAGGTCAGGTGCAGCCGATGGTGGTGAGCCCGAACAAAGAGTATCTCTACGTCGGCGTGCGTCCGGAGTTTCGCGTACTGGCTTACCGCATTGCCCCCGATAATGGCGCTCTTACCTTTGCCGGCGAAGCCGCGCTGCCGGGTAGCCCGACGCATATTTCTACCGATCATCAGGGACGCTTTGTCTTTAGCGCCTCTTATAATTCGGGCTGCGTAAGCGTCACGCCGCTGACCGATGGCCTGCCGGGTGAAACGGTGAGCGTTATTGAAGGTCTGGAAGGGTGCCACTCGGCAAATATCTCCCCGGATAACCGCACCTTATGGGTTCCGGCGCTGAAGCAGGATCGTATTTGCCTGTTTACCCTGAGTGATGATGGTTTCCTCGGTGCGCAGGAACCGGCTGAAGTGACCACCGTTGAAGGCGCGGGTCCGCGTCATATGGTGTTCCATCCGAACCAGCAGTACGGTTACTGCGTCAATGAGCTTAATAGCTCTGTTGACGTCTGGGACCTGAAAGATCCGTACGGCAAAATCGAGTGCGTGCAGACGCTGGACATGATGCCTTCTGATTTCACCGGTGTTCGCTGGGCGGCGGATATCCATCTCACCCCGGATGGTCGTCACCTCTACGCCTGCGATCGTACCGCCAGCATTATCACCATCTTCAGCGTCTCCGAAGACGGCAGCGTGTTGTCCATTGAAGGCTATCAGCCAACCGAAGCACAACCGCGTGGCTTTAACCTCGATCACAGCGGTAAATACCTGATTGCTGCTGGTCAGAAATCGCATCATGTCGCGGTGTATGAAATCGAAGGTGAGCAGGGCCTGTTGCAAGAAAAAGGGCGCTATGCCGTCGGCCAGGGTCCTATGTGGGTAGTGGTTAACGCATACTAAGGCTGTGGGTTATGACTGAAAACCTCGCTGCGGCGAGGTTTTTTTATCTCTCTAATTCATCTTAGCTTCACTAATAAAAGCTATTTCTTTCGTCATTTTCGTGAGTTAAGCCATACAACATGGACTTTGCATTAGCTGAAGTGAGCGTTTGCTCACGCTCTTCCGGGGAAAGACAAGAGGAGCTCCTGCGCTTTCAATCCCTCACATTCATGCTTTTCCAGGATTTTTCTACCAGGGATAAACACCTGGATAATAGTTCTATCAGAACGACGACGGTCAAACGGAGTTTTATTTTTTTAAGTAAAGCAATTTATGTTTTCCTATAGTTTTTTGTGCTGGATAAGACATGGTTCTAAGTAAGTAAATCTATATGAGAAAAATCTCATTTGAGGTGTTTTTTTAACAAAACATTGATAATTTTTCTTAATTAGGATTTTTCTCGTGTAAATAAATATTGCAACTTTTAATTTTATATTTCTATGTATTTTAAAGTATTTTAACCATGTGAAGAGGATATTTCTTGCGATATTTCAACCTCCAGGGTGGAGAGGAGAAAAAAACAAATTGGCACAACAAAATGTGCTTAAAATACGATCAAACTGATCGATGGTCGTACAATGATTATCTTTTAATTGTTGCTGGGATGTTAATTTTAATCAGTGTAAATGATCTATATCAACTAAACATCATTATGAAATTTTATGTTTTTTTAACTAAAAAAACATTGTAAAAAACCATTTTAAGATATATTAGCACTATCAAATATAAATAAATAAAATAGACAAGCCCTCCTTAAATAAATTATTAAGATATAAATGTAGTTGAATTTTCCTATTATTGCGCATCAATAAATTGCTGTATATTATTGTTATGGAATTTAGATGATATTGTTCTTTTCCTATTTCTTAAGGATTAAGGAAGTAGTGTTAATTGTTTCAATATCATTTTTATGTTGTTGTACATCTTAACCCAAATAGGGAACTATATATGCGTAATTATAAATATGCTATTTCAGCATTAGCTCTGGGATTGTCTTCAGTCGTAGCAACTTCCGCTTCTGCTGCGGACGGTACCATTACTATTAATGGGCTGGTCACTGACACCACATGCACTATTTCTATCGATGGTGGTAATACTGATGCAACAGTAACACTGCCGACTGTCTCAGTTTCCTCCTTGGCTTCTACAGGAGCAACAGCTGGAGCAACACCTTTCAATATTTCACTATCTGGTTGTACAGGCCTGTCTTTACAAACTGCAAGTACCTACTTTGAGCCTGGCGCTTATGTTGATAGCCAGACTGGTCGCTTGAATATTGATACTACTGCTCCAGATGCCGCGGGTAATGTGCAAGTGCAATTATTGAATGCCGATCGTAACGCTATTGTTGCTGGTGCTTCAGTAGCGAATGGTCAGAATGATATCCCAGTAGATATCAGCTCTGGTGCCGGTATTCTTAATTACTATGCTCAGTATTATGCAACCGATGCTTCTACTGCGGGCTCTGTAACCACTCAGGTTGATTACACCATGGTTTACGAGTAATTGATTCATGGGAGTAAAAGCAACTGTTTTTACTCCCATCAATGATGAGGTTCTTTAATGTTAAAAAAAATCCCCCACTGTTTTATTTTAATTGCATCTTTTTTTATCTCTGTCTCAGCTTTGGCTGATGTTGCTATTAATGGGACGAGAATTGTTTTTAATGCAAAAGATAAAGAGTCGGTTGTGCAATTAAAAAATAATGGTAAGAATCCTTATCTATTACAATTATGGATTGATGATGGTAATCCTAAATCCAGACCAGGTGAGGTAAACGTACCATTTGTTATCACCCCTCCTGTTGTACGTATTGACCCCGAAAAAGGGCAGGCAGTGAGAGTTATGTTCACTGGCGCTATCCTTCCTCAGGACAGGGAATCATTGTACTGGTTTAATATGCTGGAAGTACCGCCAAAACCTACGAAGATGATCGAAGCTGGCTCTAATATTCTGCAACTAGCATTTCGTACGCGGATAAAATTATTTTATCGCCCTGCTAATCTCGAATACAGCGTACTGGAGTCGTATAAAAAAATTAGATTTAAAAGAAATGGTAATACTTTAAATGTTAAAAATGACTCTTCTTATTTTATTACGTTAAGTAGCGTAGAGATTCGCAGGGCAAAGGGTTCTGCGGTAGCGGCTGTTGTTGAGAGTTTCCCTCAACGCATGATTGCACCTAAAGGGGAGATGAATCTCCAGTTAGTAACTAAAAAATCAGAGAGGCTGGACGGTCTCACTCTATTTTACAGTGTGATCAATGATTATGGAGGAGAAACAAAGAATGAGCAGACACTGCAAAGTAAATAAAAAGCATTCCTCTTCAATTTGTTTAACTCAGATAGCACAGTTTGTTATTGTATCAATTTTTATTTCTCAGGTAGCAACAGCGCAACAAAATGATGATGTTATTTTTAATAGTGAGTTTATGCGCTCTGCTATTGACGTCAGTGCCTATTCTCAAGGGAATCCTGTTGCCAGTGGTAACTATGCCGTCGATCTTTATGTTAATGAAAAATGGAAAGGGTATGTCAATGTTAAATTTGCAAAGGATAGTTTGCAGTCAGCGATAGCCAGACCTTGCTTTAATATTAAATTGATTTCTATGGCCGGAATAGATTTGGCTAAAATTAACCCTGATGTTTTACAGGGATTAAAAGCAGATGAAGCCTGTGTGCGTACTGAAGATATTTATCCGGATCTTGTCGCAAACTTTGATGTGGCTACACAGCGTATTAACGTACAGTCTCCTCAAACCTATTTACTACGCCATGCGCGCGGCTATGTCAGTCCTGAACTTTGGGATAATGGAATTACGGCGGCAACGTTGCAATATGATTATAACGCCTATCATTCTGACATGTCGGGGTCTGATTCTCTCTCAACCCAATATCTTGGACTTAGGGGCGGAATTAACTGGGATGTATGGCGCCTGCGCTACCGAGGCTCGTTTAACTGGAACGAAGGAAAAGGTTGGGGCTATGACAATGCCAATACCTATCTCGAACGCGCGATTGTTCCGTTACGTAGTAAATTGGTGGTGGGAGAATCATCAACTGACGGACAAGTCTTCGACAGCGTTGGCTTCCGCGGCGTAATGATGACCTCTGACGATCGCATGTATATGGATTCTCAACGTGGATACGCGCCAATAATTAATGGCATTGCCAACACCACTGCTCTGGTACGTATCAGTCAGAGAGGTATGCGAATTTATGAAACAACCGTACCACCGGGACCTTTCACGATTGATGATCTATACCCCACCGGGACAGGTGGCGATTTGCTGGTCACAATAAAAGAAGCTGATGGCAGCGAACGCAGTTTCACCGTGACTTACGCGTCAATTGCTGAACTTTTACGTCCGGGCACTACTCGTTATACCCTAATGGGGGGGCGTTACCATAATTCGACTGTAAATGAAAATCCGAATATCCTGATGGGAACTCTGCGTCATGGCTTTTCAAACCTCATCACCGGATATTCTGGCATGCTGGGTGCTGAGAATTATCAGTCGATTGCTGGCGGTGTCGCTTTAAATACTTCAATTGGTGCAATCTCAACGGATATAACCCATGCACGCAGCTCGTTTCATGATGACATAAAGCGTGAAGGGCAAAGTATTCGCTTCTCTTTCGCCAAAATATTGCCGGTTGTGAATACCAACGTCACACTTGCCAGTTACCGCTATTCTAGTTCCGGGTATTATAGTATTGATGACGCAATGATGTTGCGTGATGGTCAGCAGCGTAACTATAGCTGGTTTAACGATACGGTTAACCGTAAAAACCGCGTACAGATAAGCGCAACGCAAACGATTAATGATACCTGGGGAAGTTTTAATCTCAGTGCGAGCACTCAGGACTACTGGAATCGAAGTGGGCATGATACGGAATATCAGTTCGGTTATACAAATTCATTTAAACATTTCAATTTGAATATAAATGGCAGTAGAACCCGCGATCTGCTGAAAGATAAATGGGATAATAAAATTGCCATTGGTATTTCTCTACCCCTTGGTGAAAGTGGGCGTTCGGCTTATCTCAACTCGACTTTTATTCAAGAACGAGACCATAGTGGTATTCAAAATTCCATTGCCGGAACGACCGGTGAAAATCGCCAGTTTACCTATAGTGCTTTTGGCAACGTTGACCACTATAAGCAAAGCGGCACTAAAACGACCGGAGGAGTAAGCGGCAACTGGGCATCTCCATGGAGTAGCGTTGGGGCTAATGTTTCGACAGGAAGTGGTTACCAACAGTATGGAATGAACTTATCTGGCGGCGTCGTGGCATGGCAAAATGGTGTGGTTTTCACCCCTATTATGGGCGATACAATGGCGATTATTGAGGCTGATGATGCCGCTGGAGCAAGAATAACCAATAACAATAGTCTGAGTTTAAATCGCTACGGTAAAGCGGCGGTTCCTTATTTAACGCCGTATCGTCAGAATACTATAGAACTCGATCCTAAAGGGTTATCGAACGATATTTCGCTCGATGTGACCAGTCAGAACATTGTGCCAACAGCAGGGGCGGTAGTATTGATGAAGTATAAGACAGATGTTGGTCATTCTATGCTTCTGGCATTAAGTCACCCCACAGAAGAATTACCGTTTGGTTCTGCGATTATGGATGAAAACAATCGCTCTGTTGGTTATGTCACACAAGGGGGACAGGCTTTTGTTAGAGTTAAAAATGAAACAGGAAAACTCCATGTGAAATGGGGTGGCCACGGTAAACAAACATGTTCATTTGCTTACGTACTACCTACTAAGTCAGCAGGAACAGGTGCTGGTTTGCCACAGGCTAATGCGGTTTGCCAATAACAGGAGAGTGCATAATGATAAAAATAGTCCGTATCTTGGTTTTGCACTTATTAGCCTTCGCTGGCGCGATCGGGTATGCAAGGGCCGATGGTACTTGGGTCAACTGCATTAGAACCAGCGGTTATTATCAATATTTTGATTCGACAACAGTGCAGGTGGGTAAAGATGCTGCAGTGGGTGATTTGCTGGGTAACTGGATGACTTCATCGAACCCTACCGCATGGACTTGCAAACACGTCACTAATTATCAGAGTTATACGGTACCAATGGCGGTTCAAGGATACCCTCCATACCGCGTTTGGGGAACGATGCAGATCGATGGCCAAACTTATAATGTTTATGATACGGCGGTAAAGGATGGATTAGGTTATGTGGCACGCTGGCGTTATACCGTTAAAGGTCAGTTAAGCGATTGGTACCCATTAACTATCTCTACCGGGGGTAACCAGACACCTTCACAATTATTTAATGTTAGCTATGACGACGATAATTCATGGAATATTGGTGTAGATGTGCAGGTCAGGTTTGTGAAAACTAAGCCATCATTAACAGCAGGTTCAACTTCACTTTTTGATCCAATGTATATGCGACATTATCAGATTTATGATGGCAGAACCTCTGTCGGTAGCGGGACATATATGATTGCCCAGTTTCGTGCCGGTGGGTTAGTTATCTCGACAACGGGTGGGACCTGTACAACGTCTGATGTTAATGTGAATCTTCCTCCAGCCAGTCGTGCAAGTTTTACTGGAGTGGGCTATACCACATCAAGGAAAGATTTTGATCTGGTATTCACAAAGTGTCCGGCTGGTTTAGCGAGTATTAGTTATCTCTTTACGCCAACAACAGCAATAATTGATAACTCTCAAGGCGTATTTGCTATCAGTTCAACATCCAGCGCGAGTGGTGTCGGAATTCAATTATTGAATGCTCAGGATGCACCCTTGTCGTTTAATAATTCATATTTGCTAACTGATTATGACCCCTCGGCCGATAATGCAACCTATACAGTTCCATTGCGTGCTGGGTTGTATCAAACGGAAGCGAGTGTTTCTTCCGGGGGAATTAATGGGGCGGTTACTTTCACTTTGAGTTATAAATAAAAATTGTTATCAGGAATTCGCATTATGATCTTTTTTGTTAAAATTTTGTTTGTCACGTTACTGTTCGCCTTTTGTTCACAAGCATCTGCGGCCACATATATTAATTTTACTCGACTCATTCTCAATGAAAATGAACGGGAAGTGACATTTAGAATTAAAAATGAAGGTGATAATGCGGTTCTTATGCAACTCTGGACCGACCGGGATAACATCATGGATAAGCCTGAATCGATAAAGGCGCCATTTATGATTTTACCACCCGTATTCCGCCTGAACGGGATGGATTCGCGTACCGTGCGACTTCAACTTATCGATAATGAAGAATCATTACCAAAAAATAAGGAATCCTTATTTTGGCTAAATGCTTTGGAGATCCCACAAAAAGCTAAGGGTACAACAGACGAGGTTTTACTACAGGTTGCTTTTCGGACACGGATAAAGATATTTTATCGTCCAGTAGCTATATCTCAGATTAATACTGAGAAAGAAATTGAAAAAATTAAGGCAATTAAAATAAATTGTGATGATAGCGAGTGTATTCGTCTTGAAAATAGAACTCCGTTTCATTACTCTTTATTGAAAATTAGCCTGGGTAGCGGTAAGGAGATAATTGATTTGCCACAAGATGGTCTGCTATTTCCTTTCTCATCACTGGATATACCATCAGGAAAGATAGCTCTGGTAAATGAAAGTATAAAGTCGTTTACCTGGATAGATGATTATGGCGTAGAGCGTATTAGCTTGAAATAATGAGAGGGATAACACCATGTTGGGATTTAACTCATCATTACTGCGCTATAAATTTATTTATCTGACAAAAAATGTATATGATGGAATTGCAGTGCATGCAGTTTTTAAAGAGTTACTTTTTTCATCTGAGCTGAAGAGTGAGCTACAAGAAGACATTCCTTTTCATCTTATTGATAAATACATAAAATTCATTCCATTCTCATCAAGGAATTTTGATATTTGTAAGGTGCGTAGCAAGCATTTTGAGAATGATATTATTTTTTCTGTTAAATGGCAGGATGATAAAAGAGTTATACTTAGCAATGTACTATTTTTTGTTGACATGTATAACCCTGATAAAACCTCTATGCTACATCTGGCGGGACGTAACGACCTTGATGTTATTAAAGGGAGAATGGAAATTTTCTTAATGCACTGTCATGCTGTTATTACGGAGAATAAAAAAAAGTATAATAATTGCTTCCTGTTTACCCTCCGCGAGCAGCAAATAGTTTTCCATCTACTGGAGGGACTCTCTGTTAAGGAGATAGCGCGTGAATTTGGCGTTAGTGATAAGTTGATTTATAGAGATCGGGATACGTTAGTTCGCAAACTGATTATGCAACAAGATCCTATTCTTTACCGGAGATTGAGAAACCTTGCCTTGTTACGCGCAAAACAAGATCCTGTTTTGCATCACTACTGATCTATTTGACAATAGTAATATGCTTAAAAATGTCTGCCAACGTAGTGAGTAAATTAGTGTAGGGGAAGAGCAAGTTCGAAAGTTACGTTAACGCCAGGGAAATATCAGTATGTTAGAATATTCATATAATAGTGATGCTATTTTTTAAGCCGTATCAGCAGTCTGAAACCTCGCCCAGGCGAGGTTTTTTATGCCAGATGCAACGGCTATTTTACCCGCATCCGATATTCAATCATGCCGCTTTTATCCGCTACCCAGTTATACAGACGCTGGCCGCGAAGGTTGGTTTCATGGGTGTGCCAGTACAGGCTGGCAGCGTGGCGTTTACGCGCCTGCTGCTGAACATATTCAATCAACTGTTTGCCGATATGCTTGCCCCGAACCTCTGGGTTAACGAACAGGTCTTCCAGATAGCAGTAGTCGCTTTCGGCCCAGGTGGTGCGATGGAACAGGTAATGCACCAGCCCCACTATCGTTCCTTCGTGCTTTGCTACGGCGCAAAACATCGGTTCAATGGGATTTAAAAAACGGCTCCAGGTTAATTGCGTCACGGCTTCCGGGATATCGACGCGGTAAAATACCTGGTAGCTTTTCCACAGCGGCAACCACTGGGCAAAGTCGCTCTCGGTCGCGGGTTCGATGGTGATTTGAGATAAATTCATAGTGGTCCTTATTTTTAAAAATGGGAGTTTTGTCCTCACTGAGCGCCATGTTAGAAGTTCTTATGGTTCCTAAAAAGTGACACTTTCTATATATTTGTAGGATCCACTTTTACCTTCAAGATATTCCTCATAGCTATGGCAAAACCAGTTGCACCTCTCTTTCAGGACCTGTTATTACAACGCGGGATCATCAAAGATCAGGTTTATCACGCCCTGCGTAACGCTATCCTTGATGGTCGTTTGACGGCGGGTTCAAAAGTCCCCTCAAGCCGTGCGCTGGCTGAGATGATGGCGATCTCCAGGAACTCGGTTATCTCGGGTTTCGATCGCCTGATGGATGAGGGGTATCTGGTGACGCGCAAGGGCGCGGGCACATTTGTCTGCCAACATATCCCGGATAACTTCATAAGCGAGCATTATTCACCAGCGGCACCTGAAGCGGCGGCATCTGCTATCGGGCAGCTCAACCCCGATATCTCGGCATTGATACCCTCATGGTCCGAAAGCCAGGAGAGTGGGGGGATGAACCGGGTTTTTGCGGTGGGTATCGGCTGTACCGATCTCTTTCCTCACGCTTTATGGGGACGATTGCTGGGGCGCGTCTGGCGACAGTCGCATCGTGAACTGGGAATGCACACCACGCCTTACGGATATCTACCGTTGCGACGAGCTATCAGTCACTATATTCAGGCGACTCGTGGGGTAAATTGTCATGAAGATCAAATTATTATCGTCAATGGTATTCAACAGGCGCTGACGATCACCACTCAGGCATTGCTGGTACCGGGTGATGAGGTTTGGCTGGATGACCCTGGATACAACGGCGCTCGCGGGGCATTCGCCGCCAGAGGTGTCTCCGTCCGGCCCGTTCGTGTTGATAGCGATGGCATGGATATTCAGGATGGAATATTGCACTACCCAGGAGCGAAACTGGTCTATACCGCGCCCTCGCATCAGTTTCCGCTCAGCGGAACTCTCAGCCTGCCGAGAAGGCTTGCCTTACTGGAATGGGCAGAAGCCCATCGGGCCTGGATTTTCGAAGATGACTACAACAGTGAATTTCGCTACGCCGCCCGTTCATTACAGGCTTTGCAGGGGCTAGATAAACATCAGCGGGTTATCTATTCCGGGACATTCTCTAAGATGATGTACCCGGAATTTCGCCTTGGTTTTTTGGTGGTGCCTGAGCATTTACGCGAACAGTTTGCCATCACCAAGTATTACACCGATCTTAGTAGCGGCTATCTGGAACAGGCGGTTCTGGCGCGTTTTCTCAGTGAGGGGCACTACGCCAGCCATGTTCGTCGTATCCGCAAAGCCTGTTTTGAGCGCAAAAGTGCGCTGGAGGCGGCGATTGAGCACTATTTTCCTGGACGTATGGCGGTTCATCCGACGGATTCGGGCGTTCATTTAGTCTGCTGGCTGCTGAATGGTATAAAAGCCAAAGAGGTGGAAGACAAGGCTCGTCGGATAGGCTTAGGTGTACAGACCTTTGAGCGATACTGTCAGCGGGCGATGGCGAGAGAGGGGATTTTACTCGGTTTTGCCAACCATCCGCCGGAGGTCCTGGTCGATGGCGTCAGGCGTCTGGCTGCGGTGCTTTAGCGCGTGGTGATGTGTTTTTATATTCAGCCTTATAAAAAGGCTGATTAAATATTGCATATATTTATTTAATATCCGTCTCCTGTTGTGGATTTTATTCCTGGCAACAGGAGGCGAATTTTAGGCGAAATTATACTACAGGCGGGTTTTATTTCTATCCTCAGGCCCTGTTTAACCGTTATTCCACCTATTAACAATAGCGGACTTCCTTGTTTCATTAATTCCTGTTGCTATCTTAGATATCATCCATGGTATAACTTACGACGATTTCCAGCGTCTTACGGATAACATCTGCGGTCACCACATCGCTGGTCGTCTCAAGGGCATTAATTAACCAGAATATAATAGCCTTATTACTGAGATGCCCTTCAGTGGCAAGGATACTACTAATGGCCAGGGACATCACTGCAGATTCATCGATCAGCCTGTCGCCTGCATTGCGGAAATATTCAGAGAGTGCGGTATCGTTCAGGCCTGCGTAGATATCTGATTGCTGATGCATAGTCTGTCTCATCATATTCTCAACTTTGTTAATTAAAGAATCGACCATTAATGGTCAGTGCATTTTACCTGTACCAGATTGCGAAGATGAACCCAATAAAGCATTTGGGTCATCCCAATAATTTTTCGCACCTGAAGTACCCAGAGACTTTTTCTTACCTCGAAGAGCTACCATATTATTGATTTCATCAATAATATGCCCAATTGTATCTCGCCGTTTTTTATCCGTTTCACCGACCTGCATCGACTGGAGTTTATTTACCAGAGCCTGAGTATTGATCGGCCCCTTGTTTTTGAGTAGAGAGAGGACAGCCTCTCCAATCAGTACATCTGTTAAGTGTTCAATCTCACCACTATTCATAACTGTATCTCTGATTACCGTCGTCTCCATAACTGGAGATTTGGTTTGAAGTCGATGCGCTGATTAAGTATTGGCATCATCCGTGAAACCAGACTCTTCAGTGTCGACTTAATTCACCAGATTACTGCTGGCACGCTTAATCTTGTCGCTCAAAGAGCAAACCGATTAACGTTTGATAGTGGTTCTCTTCTTCAGGTTGAGAAGCAACTTCAAGGCGACTCAGTAACTTGGTACACAGAGATTTACGATTCAGATTTCGGCCTTCATAAAGGATATCCATCACAATCTGTCCCAGCGTTTCCTGCTGTGAAGGCAAAGAGGCTTTATTGAAATAATGGGCAATAGCGCTAGCTGTGTCAGGAATAAAACTATTCTGCTGCATATGTGCTCCTGTCAGTTCAATCATCAGTTAAGTTGCTATTAAAGTTATACAATGATCGGTAACTTGTACACAAAAAATGAAATAAAAATGTTAGTTTTTTTGTTTATCAACATAACTAATTGATTTGTATATTTTTTTAATCTTTTCCCCACAGGGCGCATACTATCTGTGGGATGTGCATTCTGTACAGGTGTTGGCTGGAGAAGAAGGTCAATCAAAAGAACGGTTTAATGTGAAATATTTGTTAATGTATTTGTCTTTTTAACAGGACGCAGGACATCGGATCTGCTACTGTAATATCTCAATATCTTTTCTCTCTCCTGTCGGGAATTTCATGCTCACTACCATCATTTATCGCAGTCATATCTGCGACAACGTGTCAGTTAAATCGCTCGAAAGCATGGTTGTTGAAGCAAATGTAAAAAATAGCCAGATGGACGTGTCCGGGATTTTACTTTTTAACGGCACCCATTTTTTTCAGCTATTAGAAGGACCTGAAGAGAAGGTTCTGGAAATTTATCGTCATATCTGTGGGGACTCGCGCCACCATAATCTTGTTGAACTGCTTAGCGATCATGGTCCGACGCGTAGATTTGGCAACATTGGTATGGAGCTCTTTGATTTACGAGAGTATGACCGCGATGACGTTCTGCAAATGGTGTTGGATAAAGGGACCACTAAATATCAGCTAACTTACGATGACCGGGCTCTCCACTTTTTTCGTACCTTCGTGGAAGCGACGGAAAAGGATAATTATTACGAAATCCCCGCGCCGGAAAGCTGGGATTTTGTAACGGATAGCACAGCTTTTTATCCTGAAGTCCCGTTCGCACAGGCCGAGTGCAGCTTCGCTTTTCAGCCGGTGATCGACCCGTTTGCTAAAGAAATTGTTTCCGTTGAGGCGTTGCTGCGTACCGCCTGCGGTGGATCGCCAGAGGTTTATTTTGATGGACTCTCGCGAGAGGATATTTATAAGGCGGACCTCCACAGTAAGCGGGTGGCGTTTGCCATGGCGGGACGTTTGCGTCTGCGTGGATGCACGTTGTCTATTAATCTCTTACCAATGACTTTGGTGAATGTTCCCGGCGCTGTTGAGTTTCTTTTAGATGAAATCAAGGCGAATGGTTTGATTTCAGAGCAGATTATTGTTGAGTTCACCGAGAGTGAAGCTATCTCACGTATTGATGAATTCACTGATTCTATTCGTAAGCTCAAGTCCGCGGGTATTCGCGTCGCTATCGATCACTTCGGTGCCGGGTTTGCCGGACTTTTGTTACTGGCTCAGTTTCAGCCGGATCGCATAAAGATCAATCGTCAACTGGTCAAAGATATCCATAAGCACGGGCCAAGGCAGGCCATAGTGCAGGCCATTATTAAATGCTGTAACTCGCTGGAAATTGCCGTCTCGGCGGTAGGAATCGAGCGGCCGGAAGAGTGGATGTGGCTCGAGTCGGCGGGAATCGCGCATTTTCAGGGTAATTTGTTTGCCAGTCCGTGTTTGGGCGGAATTCCTGTGGTCGCATGGCCCGAAAAAAAATCATCCTGGGAAATTCTTTAAAATTTGCTGGTACCCATAGTCTGAAAACGCCAGATAAATCAGTCATACTCCCTTTTTGACCTACAGATTGGCGTCCAACCTGTTATATTTTAACTGTACAAGAAAAGTTAATTGTACAGTCTGGCTAAATTCGTTAATTTAGCCAGGAAAGTATGGCATGTTAAGAGGGCGCTAATGGCTTATTACAGTATCGGTGAAGTTGCCGAACGTTGCGGAATTAACCCCGTTACTTTGCGTGCATGGCAGCGAAGATACGGCTTGCTGAAACCGCAGAGAAGCGAGGGGGGACACCGTCAGTTTGACGATGAAGACGTTCAGCGTATTGAGGAGATCAAGCGCTGGATTGAACGTGGAGTCTCTGTCGGTAAGGTCAAGGCGTTACTGGAAGGTCATCAACCTGCGGCGCACGATGGTTCAGCTTTACTCCAGGACGAGATGATGACTCTTCTGCGAGTTGTACAACCCTCGAAATTACGCGCCAGAATTATGTCTCTTAGCCACGAATATCCCGTGGATAGTCTTATAGACCAGCTTTTGGTGCCCGTGCGGCAGAAATTAAATCTTGATCAAAACACGTCGCTGGCCATTAGCAGCATGCTGGATGGAATTTTGATCGATAGCGTGGCGTCATTCCTTGCCGAATCGCGTAAAAAAGTTGGTAAAGAGACGTTGTTGGTTGGCTGGGGTAATGAAGATCGTACCCGGCTCTGGTTAGAAGCGTGGCGACTGTCGCAGCGTGCCTGGCATGTCAACGTTTTGGCTGAACCGCTTGATTCTCCTCGCCCGGAACTGTTCCCTGGACAGCACATTTTTGTCTGGACCGGCCGTGCATTATCTCCTTTGCAGGCGGAATTACTCAGCCACTGGCAAAGTCAGGGGTTTACCATCGAGTTTCATGGGGATTAATAGGGGGAATTGAAGCCAGCAGCGGAACATGCGTTTTGTTTTTATATTCCGCCGCTTTTGCTTTTTTAGATATTTTAACTCGGCCTCACGATAAAATATTAAGAATTGAGCTGTGACCAGGCTTTGAACGTTTCGCTACGGCTAATGTTAAAAAAATCTGTGCGCCCGGAGCAGCCTAATTTTTTAATCAACGTCAGGCGGATTTGATAAATCGTTTTGATATGCAAGTTCAGTGACTTTCCGATATTAACCATCGCTTCACCATCATTCATTAAGCGGATAACCGCTTTCTCACGACTGGTAAGAATAATACCCTCGGATTCGCCATCCGGTTTTTTACCATACAGCGTTGGACGGAGAATAAACGATTTTATTTCAGCTGGCGTGGAGCGCGCGGAGATTCTGAACATTGGAATTTCACTTAAGAAGTTTAAGTCATTACCATCCGTAAGCAGAACAAAGCGAACCCTCCGTTGGTCATATTTATGATTTAACACAGAATAATAGTTGTCGCTGGTGAAGAAAACGTATTTGCCATGAAAGCAGCCCGGTGATAGTGAATCAAGAATAAGCTGTAAACCCTGACGGAGAAGGTTATTGTTAATCCAAAGATCGTAATGATTACAAAAGAAATCTGGTTTGTCGTTATTCATTTGTCCTCCGAGCCTGGGTCGTTAGTTGCTGTATGTTTGCCTGCTAAAAGTCGCGCTTAGTGATGATTTTTTCCGTATAACATATGTAGTATTTGCATATACAAATCAGCGAGAATTTCATTTTTCTCTATATTCAGGCGGTGCTGAACCTCAATGATTAAACGCTCATTACTCACCGTTTCGTTCTTAATCTGCACCATATGCTCGATGTTTTTTAGCAAAGCAGAGTTAGGAATAAACTCTGCGGGAATAGTGTTTTTAATCTGCATGATATATCTCAGGCTGCATTCAATAATTAATCAACCAACAAAGCCGATTGATAACAATCATCTTTGTTATTCAGTTTTTCACCATATCAAGAGAAATGGTGTGCAATTTTTAAGTCATAAGGATGCTGTAATGCAGAGAAATTAAAACTTACGTTTTAACTATAGTCATGATTTTGTACTTGTACAGTTTTTGCAGGTTATTTTGTACTTATAGATTATGTTTTTTGTTTTTAAATTATAGGTGATTGTTTTTATTGTCATTTTTATGATTAAAAACTTGTACAGCGTGGAGATTTAGCAACCAGGATGAACTATCCTGACGATGGTGGTGGAAGGGAAAAGGGGATAGAGCCTGAAGGGAGCGGAGAGAAAAGGGGGAATGGCTCCCCCTTCAAGTTTATAACCGTTACTGCTTCGGCTCAGCGACAACAAAACTTCCCACGCCGCGGTTATTGTATTCCCACATGCGGTTGAAGTTAGCATCGTTCAGATTGCGCTGCGGGTTGCCTTTGTCATCGGCAGCGCCGGTATTACCGCTAAACGGACGGTTAGAACCCACGGCATCGGCCCACGGTCTGGCCATATTAAAGCCTTCATTAATGACGCTATCGCGGATAACGACCTGGCCGTTGGTATTGCCGTCAACGTCCAGAGAGCGACCCAACTGCGCTACGCCATCGCCGTAAGCAGTGAAGCGACTGTTGATCGCCAGGAACCCGTAGGTCACGCTCTTCAGGGTTGCTGGCGCGAAAACGTAGGCTTCTTTCTGGGTACGCGAGTTCACAACGCGGAAATCGGTATTATCAAACACCACTGCCCCGCGACCGGAAACAATATCGACATCGCCTTCAATATAGCTGTTGCTGACCAGAGTACGGGTCTGGCGGTTATCCTGCAGACGGTTCTGTACGCCGCTATTGGTCACAAAGAAGGTGTTCTGACGACCAAGGATATTGACGTTGTTAATCTGCACCTGATCGCCATCGGTGCGCAGAGCGACGGCCTGGTGGGTGCCCGCGTCAACGCTGTCGCCGAGATCGTTGGCGATCGTCAGGTTCTGCAACTGCAGGCCGTTATTCTGCGACCAGAATACCGCCGAGCACATTACGCCAATAGTCGCGGTACGTTTGCTCTGGCAGTTGTCGAACATATACCACGCTGGTTTGCCCGGCATATATTTGCCGCCCGGATTGACCAGGTGACGCCAGGTGGTTGAATCGATTTCTGAATCAATCGGATGGACGATTTTGACGTCGAGCGGCTTCTCGCCGGTGCCGTACAGAGTCAGCGCGCCCGGGGCCGCCGGAACATACACGGTGCCGGTATATTCACCCGGCATGATGGCAATAAACTGGCGACGGTTGGAGTGACGGGTAATCGCTGCGTCAACCGCGGCCTGAATAGTGGTGTGGGTCACGCCCTGGGTTCCCGCAGGCCCGACGACAAAATCAGGCTGCGCCGGCAGGCTAATGGCAGACGGGTGCCAGGCCTGGGCATTAGGATCAAGAGACTGGAAATAACTCGCCGTTGAGAAGTTTTTCGCCTCATCAGCGGTTAAAACAGGACGAGAAGCCGTGCCCGGCGCAGTCTGCGTTGAGGGCTGTTGATCGGCAGGCGTCGAGCTACAGGCGGACAACGTCACGCCAAAGGCCAGCGCCAGCGCCATGCGGGAAACGGAAAATGTGTTCATGTTGCTCCGGGCAAGAATCAATCAAATAGATATACCCTGAATTGAAGTATGACGGGTATAAGTCCTTTAAAGCCTGCTGTTTTATACCAAGTTAAGCGAAACGGGAAGACATAGCGCAAAAAAGTTGCTGCTTTTGTATAGCAGGAACCGGGAATGGGTCGCGTTTGGTCACAAATAAATAACATTCATCCTTGCTTTTGTTGACATTTCACGCAGGATCAAAATAAATGTCTATACAACCCATGACAAGTTGACCGCTATGACTGAAGCCACCTCCGAACGTGTAATCTGGCGAAACGCCCGTCTCGCTACCCTGAATCCTGACCACTCACAACCTTATGGCCTGCTGGAGCATCACGCGCTGCTGGTGCGCAATGGTCGCATTGAGGCCGTTGTTGCCGATAACGAGGCGCCCGCAGGGCGAAGTATCGATCTCGGTGGCAGACTTCTGACGCCGGGGTTAATTGATTGCCATACTCACTTGATATTCGGCGGTAGTAGGGCGCAGGAGTGGGAGCAGCGCCTCAATGGTGTTTCCTACCAGACTATTAGCGCCAACGGCGGCGGTATTAACTCAACGGTGCGCGCTACCCGGGAAAGCAGCGAAGCGGAACTGTTGGAACTGGCCCGACGGCGTCTGGAGCGGCTGCTGCGTGAAGGCGTCACCACTCTGGAGATTAAATCCGGCTACGGGTTAGACCTTGAAAACGAACGCAAGATGCTGCGTGTCGTGCAACAGCTCGCCGCAAACCATGCCGTCGAGATTTCGCCAACGCTGCTCGCCGCTCACGCCACGCCGCCGGAATATAAAGGCGACCCGGATGGCTACATTAATCTGGTTTGCGAAGCGATTCTGCCCACGCTGTGGGAAGAGGGGTTGTTCGAAAGCGTCGATGCCTTTTGTGAAAACGTCGGTTTTAGTCCGGCGCAAACCGAGCGGGTTTACAGTACGGCCCAGGCATTGGGGATTCCGGTTAAAGGGCACGTTGAGCAGCTCTCTTCGCTGGGCGGCGCTGAGTTGGTGAGCCGCTATAAAGGCCTTTCCGCCGACCATATTGAATATTTGACGCCAGAGGGAGTCGCGGCAATGAGCCGCAGCGGCACCGTGGCGGTGCTCCTGCCCGGCGCGTTCTATTTTCTTAACGAAACCCGTAAACCGCCGGTTGAGCTGCTGCGTGAATATCACGTGCCAATGGCGGTAGCGACGGACTACAACCCTGGCACCAGCCCCTTTGCCAGCCTGCATCTGGCGATGAATATGGCCTGTGTGAAATTTGGCTTAACGCCGGAGGAGGCGTGGGCAGGGGTTACCCGACATGCGGCGCAGGCGCTGGGCCGTCAGGCGAGCCACGGGCAGCTGGCCGCAGGCTTTGTTGCCGATTTTGCTATCTGGGATGCCGAACATCCGGTGGAAATGGTTTATGAACCGGGGCGCAGCCCGCTGTGGCAGCGCGTCGTTCGAGGAGAAATCGCATGAAGCTTTGGCAATCTACGCCCGCAGCACTGTGGCAGGGGCGCGATGACAGCGCGGAAGCGGCTAACGCACTACGCTTGTTTCAAACCATCGCGCGGGCTGAACGTTTTGCACCTGAAGCGCTGGTGGGTGATATTGCCCTGCTGGGATTCGCCTGCGATGAAGGGGTCCGGCGCAATAAAGGGCGCACCGGGGCCGAAAAGGGACCTGAAACCCTGCGCCGGGCGCTGGCGAACATGGCCAGTCACCAGGGGCATGACCGCTGCGTTGATATGGGAACCATCAGCGCAGTGGGTGAGGGACTGGAAGAGGCTCAGCAGGCGCTGCGCGAAGCGGTTACTGCCTGTCAACGCGCAGGCAAACGCACGCTGGTATTAGGCGGCGGGCACGAGACGGCTTTCGGCCACGGTGCCGGGGTGCTGGATGCGTTTCCTGACGAGAAAGTCGGCATCATTAACCTCGATGCGCACCTTGATTTGCGTTTTACCGACCAGGCCAGCTCCGGTACGCCGTTCCGCCAGTTGGCGCTGGCCTGTGAAGCGCAGCAGCGAGGCTTCCATTACACCTGTATCGGCGTAAGCCGCGCCGCCAATACCCAGGCGCTGTGGGATGAGGCCGCCCGCCGCGAGGTGATGATTATTGAGGATCTCGATGTTCTCGCATCTTTTGAGGCGCGAGTTATCCCGGAAATCACGCGTAATATCGCTTGTTACGATCGCCTTTATCTGACTATTGATCTGGATGTGATGCCCGCGCGTGAAATGCCGGCGGTCTCCGCGCCTGCTGCGCTCGGTATCCCGCTGGCAACGCTGCTGCGCATTGTTGAACCGCTGTGCCGCAGCGGTAAGCTCCAGGCGGTGGATTTAGTAGAATTTAATCCGCAATATGATATCGATAGTCAAGGAGCCCGCGCGGCAGCGCGTCTGGCATGGCAAATCGCCCATTGGTGGCATTAGCGATTCGGTATATTCTGGACGTTTCGCCGCCCATTAGCACAAGGAAAGCCCGGCTATGTTCTCACCGCAACCTCGTTCCGCACCCGCGCCATTCTATGAAAAGGTGAAACAGGCGATCAGCGAAAAGATCCACAGCGGCGTCTGGCGTGTGCACGATCGTATTCCTTCGGAGGCGGAGCTGGTGGCGCAGTTTGGCTTCAGCCGCATGACCATCAACCGGGCGCTGCGCGAGCTGACCGACGAGGGCCTGCTGGTGCGACTTCAGGGCGTTGGTACCTTCGTGGCGGAGCCTAAAGGGCAGTCGGCGCTGTTTGAAGTACGCAGCATCGCCGACGAAATTGCCTCCCGCCACCATCAGCACCGCTGTCAGGTATTGCTGCTGGAGGAGACTCAGGCCGACCTGATTCAGGCCACGGCGCTGAACGTGGCGGTCGGTACGCGGATTTTTCATTCGCAGATGGTGCATTTTGAAAATGATGTTCCGGTACAGATTGAAGACCGCTGCGTTAACGCCGCCGTCGTACCGGACTATCTGCGCCAGGACTATACCACCACTACGCCTCACGACTATTTGTCGCTGATTGCCCCCTTAACCGAGGGGGAGCACATCGTTGAAGCAGTGCAGGCCACCGCGGAGGAGTGCGTGCTGCTGCATATCCATGCCCACGATCCGTGCCTGCTGATTCGCCGCCGTACCTGGTCCACCACCCATATCGTCTCCCATGCGCGCCTGCTTTTTCCCGGTAGCCGCTATCGCCTGCAGGGCCACTTTGGTTCCTGATCTTTACGCGCGTTGGCAAAATGTGATTGCTGACGCAATATAACAAAAATGTATCATTTGTGTTAAATCCTGGCTTGCGCATGCTTGTATAGACAAGTATATGTATCTACGTACACAACGTTAATTGTCAGGAGAAACCCCCGATGTCGCAAAGCAAATACCGCCAGCAGGACGTACGTGCACCGCGTGGCACAACGTTAAATGCGAAGAGCTGGCTGACCGAAGCCCCGCTGCGTATGCTCATGAACAACCTCGACCCGGATGTCGCCGAAAACCCGCATGAGCTGGTGGTGTACGGTGGTATTGGACGCGCGGCGCGCAACTGGGAATGCTACGACGCCATCGTGAAGGCGCTGAAAGATCTGGAGAGCGATGAGACCCTGTTGGTGCAGTCCGGCAAGCCGGTGGGCGTATTCAAAACCCACGAAAATTCGCCGCGCGTACTGATCGCTAACTCCAACCTGGTTCCGCACTGGGCGACCTGGGAACACTTTAATGAACTCGATGCCAAAGGTCTGGCAATGTACGGCCAGATGACCGCCGGCAGTTGGATCTATATCGGTAGCCAGGGCATTGTGCAGGGTACCTATGAAACCTTCGTTGAGGCCGGTCGCCAGCACTATCAGGGCAGCCTGAAGGGGCGTTGGGTATTAACAGCGGGCCTGGGCGGCATGGGCGGCGCGCAGCCGCTGGCCGCAACCTTAGCGGGTGCCTGCTCGCTGAATATTGAATGCCAACAGAGCCGTATCGATTTCCGCCTGCGTACCCGCTACGTTGATGAACAGGCGACTTCGCTGGATGACGCCCTGGCGCGCATCAAAAAATACACCGCTGAAGGCCGGGCGATCTCTATCGCCCTGTGCGGTAACGCGGCAGACATCGTACCGGAAATGGTCAAGCGCGGCGTGCGCCCGGATATGGTGACCGACCAGACCAGCGCCCACGACCCGCTGCACGGCTATCTGCCGAAAGGCTGGAGCTGGGAAGAGTATCAGGTGAAAGCCGAATCAGACCCGCAGGGTACCATCCTGGCGGCGAAGCGTTCAATGGCCGACCACGTGCAGGCGATGCTGGCCTTCCACGAAATGGGCGTGCCGACGTTTGACTACGGCAACAACATTCGCCAGATGGCCCAGGAGATGGGCGTTGGTAACGCCTTTGACTTCCCAGGCTTCGTTCCCGCCTATATTCGCCCGCTGTTCTGCCGGGGCATCGGTCCGTTCCGCTGGGTCGCCCTGTCCGGTGACCCGCAGGATATCTATAAAACCGATGCTAAAGTCAAAGAGATCGTGAAAGACGATAAGCATCTGCATCACTGGCTGGATATGGCCCGCGAGCGCATCAGCTTCCAGGGCTTACCGGCGCGTATCTGCTGGGTGGGGCTGGAGTGGCGGCAGAAGCTGGGCCTCGCGTTTAACGAAATGGTGCGCAGTGGTGAAGTCTCTGCGCCAATCGTCATTGGCCGCGACCATCTTGATTCCGGTTCCGTCGCCAGCCCGAACCGCGAGACGGAGTCGATGCGCGATGGCTCCGATGCGGTTTCCGACTGGCCGCTGCTCAACGCGTTGTTGAATACTGCGAGCGGTGCGACCTGGGTGTCGCTGCACCACGGCGGCGGGGTAGGGATGGGCTTCTCGCAGCACTCCGGCATGGTTATCGTCTGTGATGGTACCGACGAAGCGGCGGCGCGCATTGCCCGCGTCCTGCACAACGATCCGGCGACTGGCGTGATGCGCCATGCCGATGCGGGCTACGACATTGCTATTGAATGCGCAGCAGAACAAGGTTTGAATCTTCCGATGGTGGCAGCAACGCAGGGGCATGCTAAATGAACGCTTTAACACTGATTCCGGGTCAACTCAGCCTGTCGCAGCTGCGCGATGTCTATAGCCAGCCGCTCAACATCACCCTCGACGAGAGCGCCTTTGCAGCCATTGACGATAGCGTCGCCTGCGTCAACGCGATTCTGGCGGAAGGCCGCACCGCGTATGGCATTAACACCGGTTTTGGCCTGCTGGCGCAAACCCGCATCTCCACCGAAGATCTCGAAAATCTTCAGCGCTCGCTGGTGTTGTCGCACGCGGCGGGGATTGGCGAACCGCTGGATGATGACCTGGCGCGTCTGATTATGGTGCTGAAAATTAACAGCCTGTCGCGCGGCTTTTCCGGGATCCGCCTGAGCGTGATTCAGGCGCTGATAGGTCTGGTGAATGCGGGCGTGACGCCGTGGATCCCGGCGAAAGGCTCGGTCGGCGCATCTGGCGACCTCGCGCCGCTGGCGCATATGTCTTTAACGCTGTTGGGCGAAGGAAAAGCGCGGGTGCGCGGCGGCGAATGGCTACCGGCAACGGAGGCGCTGCACATCGCGGGCCTTGAGCCGATTACCCTGGCGGCAAAAGAGGGACTGGCGCTGCTCAACGGCACTCAGGCATCAACGGCGTTTGCCCTGCGCGGCCTGTTTGAAGCCGAAGATTTGTTTGCATCCGCTGTAGTCTGCGGGGCGTTAACCACCGAAGCGGCGCTGGGATCGCGTCGTCCGTTTGATCCGCGCATTCATGAAGCGCGCGGTCAGCGCGGGCAGATTGACGCGGCGGCGCTCTATCGCCATCTGTTGACTGATGATAGCGCCATTTCGCAGTCGCACCATAACTGCACCAAGGTTCAGGACCCGTACTCTCTTCGCTGCCAGCCGCAGGTGATGGGTGCCTGCCTGACCCAGCTTCGCCAGGCGGCGGAAGTGCTGCTGGTTGAAGCCAACGCGGTCTCCGATAACCCGCTGGTGTTTGCCAGCGAAAACGACGTGATTTCCGGCGGTAACTTCCACGCTGAGCCGGTGGCGATGGCGGCGGACAATATCGCGCTGGCGATTGCCGAAATCGGATCGCTTTCGGAGCGCCGTATCGCCCTGATGATGGACAGCCATATGTCGCAGCTGCCGCCGTTCCTGGTCAAAAACGGCGGCGTCAACTCCGGCTTTATGATTGCCCAGGTCACCGCCGCAGCGCTGGCCAGCGAAAACAAAGCACTGTCGCATCCGCACAGCGTGGACAGCCTGCCGACTTCAGCTAACCAGGAGGACCACGTCTCGATGGCTCCGGCTGCCGGTCGTCGCCTGTGGGCGATGGCGGAAAACACGCGCGGCGTGCTGGCCGTTGAGTGGCTGGCTTCCGTGCAGGGGCTGGATATGCGCGAAGGCCTGGCCAGCAGTCCGCTGCTGGAAGAGGCGCGCCACCTGCTGCGCGAGCGAGTCACGCACTACACCGAAGATCGCTTCTTTGCCCCGGATATTGAAAACGCTATTGCGCTTCTGGCGGAGCGTCACCTGACGCGGCTGCTGCCTGGCGTGCTCTCAGACCAACACTAAACCATCGCTGTTCTCTGTACCTGCGCCGGGAGGATCTCTCCTCCCGGTCACCCTACACGCATATTTGTCGTCGTATAAAAACTATCAGGACACTTGCATATGCAACAACAGAACAAGCCACACCTGCTGCGCGGGCTGAACGCCCGTCACATTCGCTTCATCGCGCTTGGTTCCGCTATCGGTACCGGGCTGTTTTATGGTTCCGCATCGGCGATTAAGGCCGCCGGGCCGGCGGTACTGCTGGCCTATTTGATCGGCGGCGCGGCGGTGTTTATCGTTATGCGCGCGCTCGGGGAGATGGCGGTGCGTAACCCCGTTTCCGGCTCCTTCGGCAGCTACGCGCGCCAGTATCTTGGCCCGCTGGCTGGGTTTATTACCGGCTGGACCTACACTTTCGAAATGGTGATTGTCGCCCTGGCGGACGTCACTGCCTTCGGCATCTATATGGGGCTGTGGTACCCCGACGTTCCGCGCTGGATCTGGGTGCTGAGCATTATCTTTTTTATCGGCGCCATGAACCTGTGCAGCGTACGCGTTTTCGGCGAGATGGAGTTCTGGCTGTCGCTGATTAAAGTGGTGGCGATTATTGCCATGATTGTGGCGGGCGGCAGCATTATTTTCTTCGGTTTCGGTAACGCTTTCCCGGCAACCGGGCTGGAAAATTTATGGAGCCACGGCGGCTTTGCGCCTAATGGCTGGGAGGGCATTATCGCCTCGCTCGGCATAGTGATGTTCGCCTTCGGCGGCGTGGAAATTATCGGCGTGACCGCAGCCGAAGCGAAGAACCCTCAGAAGGTGATCCCGCAGGCGATTAATACTATCCCGCTGCGTATCGTGCTGTTCTATGTTTGCACCCTGGCGATTCTGATGGCGATTTTCCCGTGGAATAGCTTCGGCGAGCGGGGCAGTCCGTTCGTGCTGATTTTTGATGGCCTGGGCATCCCGGCGGCAGCCACCATCCTTAATATCATTGTGATCAGCGCCAGTATTTCGGCGATTAACAGCGATATTTTCGGCGCGGGGCGCATGATGTACGGCATGGCGAAAGAGGGGCTGGCACCGAAGAGCTTCCAGCGCATCGCCAGCAACGGCGTGCCGTGGATGACGGTGGTGGTGATGGGGGTGGCGCTGCTGGCAGCGGTGGTGCTGAACTATCTGATGCCGGAGCAGGTATTTGTGCTGATCGCCTCGCTGGCGGCCTTCGCCACGGTGTGGGTCTGGCTGATGATCCTGCTGGCGCACTTTGCGATGCGTCGTAGTTTGTCTGAAGAAGAGCGTCGAAACATCGCTTTCCCGGTACCGTTCTGGCCGGTTGCGCCGCTGCTGACCCTGCTGTTTATGGGGCTGGTGATCGCGGTGCTGGGGATGGTGGAGGAGACGCGGATTGCGCTGATCGCCGGTCTGGTATGGCTCGGTCTGCTGACGGTGGTGTGGTTCGCGCGGGTCAGAAAAAACGCCATGCTGGCGGTGACCGAGTAGTTAATGTTTTGGTTTTCCCGGGTTGCGGCTGACGCCTTACCCGGGCTACCAAATCGCACGAACCTGTAGCCCGGATAAGGCGTTTACGCCGCAATCCGGGAGTTAACTAAACAGGGCGGTAATCGACGAGCTGCCGAGGCTGTGAAAATGGACGTTAAAGCCCACCATCGCACCGCTGGCACCCGCGTCAACATCAATCTTATCAACATCCAGCGCGTGGACGGTGAAGATATAGCGGTGGGTCTCGCCCTTCGGTGGTGCCGCGCCGCCGTATCCCGCCTGACCAAAATCGGTACGGGTCTGAATGGCCTCTTCAGGCAGGTCCGCCAGACCGGAACCAGCCCCCTGCGGTAACACTCGGGTATCGGCAGGAAGGTTGGCCACAATCCAGTGCCACCAGCCGGATCCGGTTGGCGCATCAGGATCGTAACAGGTCACCACAAAGCTCTTGGTTCCCTCAGGGACTTCGTCCCACGCCAGATGCGGCGAAATATTATCGCCATCGTAGCCCATGCCGTTGAATACATGACGATTGGGCAGCTTCTCGCCATCCTGCAAATCATGACTGATTAATTTCATCGCCTCTCCTCAGGTTAATCTACTGATTAGCAAAGAAGTGTAGCGTGTGAGGCGAATCATTACCGTCTCTTATTCGCTAAAAAATGTTTCTTCCTGTACTGCGGCGTTAACCGCGTGGGTCAGATGGGTCAGCTGTTCTGGCGTAATGATATACGGCGGCATCAGATAGATCAGGCGTCCGAATGGGCGGATCCACACACCCTGGTCGACGAAAAAGCGCTGGAGCGCTGCCATATTCACCGGCCTGCGGGTCTCGACTACGCCAATCGCCCCAAGCACGCGGACATCGGCAACCAGCGCGGATTCTCTTGCCGGGGCCAGCTCGGCTTTCAGCTGTGTTTCTATCGCCGCCACCTGCTGTTGCCACTCACCGCTTGCCAGCAGACGCAGGCTCTCCGCCGCTACCGCGCAGGCCAGCGGGTTGCCCATAAAAGTCGGGCCGTGCATAAAGCAGCCCGCTTCGCCGTTGCTGATGGTTTCCGCTACCTGGCGGGTGGTCAGCGTGGCGGAGAGGGTCATGGTGCCGCCGGTTAGCGCTTTGCCGAGGCACAGAATATCTGCCGCGATGCCTGCGTGCTCGCAGGCGAACAGCTTGCCAGTGCGACCAAATCCGGTGGCAATCTCATCGGCAATCAGCAGTATGCCCTCGCGGTCGCACATTTTGCGGATCCGCTTGAGCCACTCGGGATGGTACATCCGCATTCCGCCTGCGCCCTGGACAATCGGTTCCACAATAACCGCCGCGATTTCATGGCGATGGGCGGCCATCAGACGAGCGAACGGCACCATATCCAGCTCATCCCATTCACCATCGAAGCGGCTTTGCGGCGCCGGGGCGAACAGGTTATCCGGCAGATAACCCTGCCACAGACTGTGCATCGAATTATCCGGATCGCAGACCGACATCGCGCCGAAGGTGTCGCCGTGATAGCCGTTGCGGAAGGTGAGAAAGCGCTGACGCGACTCACCCTTTGCCTGCCAGTACTGGAGCGCCATTTTCATCGCCACTTCAACGGCAACGGAACCGGAATCAGCGAGGAACACGCATTCAAGAGATTCCGGGGTCATCGCCACGAGCTGGCGGCACAGCGCGACGGCGGAAGGGTGAGTGATCCCGCCAAACATCACGTGCGACATCTGGTCAATCTGCGCTTTCATCGCCGCGTTGAGCCGCGGGTGATTGTAGCCATGAATCGCCGCCCACCAGGACGACATGCCGTCAACTAACTGCTCGCCACCGGCAAGGGTCAACTCGCAGCCGTGGGCGGCCACCACCGGATAGACCGGCAGTGGGGAAGTCATTGAAGTGTAAGGGTGCCAGATGTGGCGCCGATCGAAAGCGAGATCGTCCATTGTCATAATCGACTTGTAAACCATTTTGAAAACATTTAGGTTTACAAGTCTACACTGAACTTACAATGAAACGTACACAAAATATTTCGCGCAGCGTCGAGACGGCAAGCGAGAAAATCCCCAGGAGCATAGTTCACTATGTGACTGGGGTGAGCGAGTGCAGCCAACAAAGAGGCTGTGTGAAATAGGAGGTGTACGACTTTTTTGGAGAGGCTAATGGCTCACCACACCCGCTGGACAATGTCACAAGTTACTGAGTTGTTTAATAAACCCTTCCTGGATTTACTGTTTGAAGCACAGCAGACCCACCGTCAGCACTTCGACCCGCGTCAGGTTCAGGTCAGCACGCTGCTGTCGATTAAAACCGGTGCCTGCCCGGAAGATTGCAAATACTGCCCGCAAAGCGCGCGCTACAAAACCGGTCTCGAATCAGAACGCCTGATGGAGGTCGAGCAGGTGCTGGAGTCGGCGCGGCAGGCGAAAAAAGCTGGTTCAACCCGCTTCTGCATGGGGGCGGCGTGGAAGAACCCCAACGATCGCGATATGCCCTACCTCGAGCAGATGGTGAAAGGGGTGAAAGAGATGGGGCTGGAGGCCTGCATGACCCTCGGTACCCTTAACGACAGCCAGGCGCAGCGCCTGGCCGGTGCCGGTCTGGATTACTACAACCATAACCTCGATACCTCGCCGGAGTTTTACGGCAATGTCATCACTACCCGCACCTACCAGGAGCGCCTCGATACCCTCGACAAAGTGCGTGGTGCCGGAATCAAAGTATGCTCTGGCGGTATCGTCGGCTTAGGCGAAACGGTCAAAGATCGCGCCGGATTGCTGCTGCAATTAGCTAACCTGCCGACCCCGCCGGAAAGCGTGCCGATCAACATGCTGGTGAAGGTCAAAGGCACGCCAATGGCGGATAACGACGACGTTGATGCTTTTGATTTTATTCGCACTATCGCCATCGCACGTATCATGATGCCGACCTCGCACGTGCGCCTCTCCGCCGGGCGCGAGCAGATGAACGAACAAACCCAGGCGATGTGCTTTATGGCCGGGGCCAACTCGATTTTCTACGGCTGCAAACTGCTGACTACGCCCAACCCGGAAGAGGACAAAGATCTGCAGCTGTTCCGCAAACTGGGGATTAACCCGCAGCAAACCGCGGTGCTGGAAGGCGATAACGCCCAGCAGCAGCGCCTGGAGCAGGTGTTGATGAATCCTGATACCGAGGAATATTACAACGCGGCGGCGCTATGAGCTGGCAGCAGCGTATCGAGCAGGCGCTGGAAGAGCGGCAGACGGCGGACGCTCTGCGGTGCCGTCTGCCGGTGACGCAGGGAGCCGGTCGTTGGCTCACCCGCGAAGGCCAGCGCTGGCTCAATTTTTCCAGTAACGATTATCTTGGCCTCAGCCAGCATCCGGCGATCGTCAAAGCCTGGCAGGAAGGCGCGGAGCGCTATGGCGTCGGCAGCGGCGGCTCAGGTCACGTCAGCGGCTATAGCGAGGCGCATTGCGCACTGGAAGAGCAGCTTGCCGACTGGCTGGGCTACCCGCGCGCGCTGTTGTTTATTTCAGGCTTTGCCGCCAATCAGGCGGTGATTGCCGCGCTGGCGGGCAAAGAAGATCGGATTGTTGCCGATCGCCTCAGCCATGCTTCGCTTCTTGAAGCCGCTAATCTCAGTCCGGCGCAGCTGCGGCGCTTTCAGCACAATGACGCCCGGCATCTTGAAGAGCTGCTGGCGAAACCGCTATCCGGTCAACAGTTGGTGGTGACCGAAGGGATTTTCAGTATGGATGGTGATAGCGCCCCGCTGACGGATATCCAGCGGGCGACGCGGGCGGCTGAGGCGCTCCTGCTGGTGGACGACGCGCACGGCATCGGCGTGGTCGGCGAAGAGGGGCGAGGCAGTTGCGATAGCCAGCAGGTACATCCGGATCTGCTGATTGTTACCTTCGGCAAAGCTTTTGGCGTGAGCGGCGCGGCGGTACTGTGCAGCGAGGCGCTGGCGGATTATCTGTTGCAGTTTGCCCGTCATCTGATTTACAGCACCGCCATGCCTCCGGCACAGGCGGTGGCCCTCAGCGCTGCGCTGGGCGTGATTCGTAGCGACGACGGTCAGCAGCGGCGGGAGACGCTGGCCCGTCATATTGCCGATTTTCGCCGCCAAATGGCCGACTATCCCGGTGAACTCACGCAATCCATCAGCGCAATCCAGCCGTTGATCGTCGGCGACAATGCCCGTGCGCTGCGGCTGGCGGCGCGCCTGCGTGAACAGGGCTGCTGGGTGACGGCCATCCGTCCGCCGACAGTCCCTGTTGGTAGCGCGCGCTTGCGCCTGACGCTGACGGCGGCCCATGAATCCGCCGATATCGCCCGCCTGCTGGAGGTGCTGCATGATGGCGGTGAATAAACGCGCGGTAGCAGCGGCGTTTGGTCGCGCGGCGGGCCATTACTCTCAGCATGATGAATTGCAACGTCTGAGCGCCTCCCGGCTGCTGGAGCAGCTCGATATAAAAACCTTCCCCGAGGTACTGGATGCGGGCTGTGGCCCCGGCAGCATAAGCCGCTTCTGGCGCGAGGCCGGGTGCCGGGTGACGGCGCTGGATCTCTCCGTTGAGATGCTGGCGCAAGCCCGGCGCGGAGACAGCGCGGATCGCTACGTCGAAGGGGATATCGAAGCGCTACCGCTGGTGGAGAGCTGCGTCGACCTGGCGTGGAGCAACCTTGCGGTTCAGTGGTGCGACAATCTTGCCACTGCCATTAATGAGCTGTATCGGGTCGTGCGACCCGGCGGTCGGGTGGCGTTTAGCACTTTGCTGGCAGGTTCGCTGCCGGAGCTGAATCAGGCGTGGCGAGCTATTGATGAACAGCCGCATGCTAACCGTTTTCTCAGCGAGCAGGCGGTACGCCAGACGCTGGTTGGTCGCCGCGCTACCGGTCATGTCCATGCCATCACTCTGCCGTTTGCCGATGCGCTCAGCGCGATGCGTTCGCTTAAAGGCATTGGCGCGACCCATTTGCATCAGGGCCGCAGCGCCACACCGCTCAGTCGTGGCAAACTGCGCCAGCTTCAACTGGCCTGGCCGCAGCAGCAGGGGTTATGCCCGCTGACGTACCATCTTTTTACAGGAGTCATCGAACGTGATTAAACGCTTCTTTGTGACCGGAACCGACACCGAAGTCGGTAAAACCGTCACCAGCTGCGCTCTGCTACAGGCGGCCAATCGCGCAGGATTCAATAGCGCGGGCTATAAGCCGGTAGCTTCCGGCAGCGAATATACGGCGCAAGGACTGCGCAACGACGATGCGCTGGCTCTACAGCGCAATAGTCAGGTAGCGCTACGCTACGAGCAGGTCAATCCTTTCACTTTTGCTGAGCCGACGTCGCCGCATATTGTCAGCGCCGCTGAAGGCAGGCCGATTGATGCCGCGTCGCTTTCTGCGGGCCTGCGCGGTCTGGAAGCATTGTCTGATTGGGTGCTGGTGGAAGGCGCGGGGGGCTGGTTTACGCCGCTTTCAGAAACGCTGACCTTTGCCGACTGGGTAGAGCAAGAGCAGTTACCGGTGATTTTAGTGGTGGGCGTTAAGCTGGGGTGCATTAACCATGCGATGCTCACCGCTCAGGCGGTGATTCAGGCCGGGCTGCCGTTGGCGGGATGGATAGCTAACGATATCCAGCCGCCGGGCAAGCGCCACCTTGAGTATCTGGCGACGCTAAAACGTGTACTGCCCGCGCCGTTTCTTGGTGAGATCCCGTGGCTGGCGGATGTGGCACAGCGCGAGGATCTCGGCCACTATCTCGATCTCAGCGTGCTGGATCGGGCGTCATCCACTGCGCCAGCAGCGGCGCATCCAGCTGGATAACATCCCCCTGGGCGACGCTGCGACCGCAGTGCAACAGGCAGAAACTGTCCGCGACCCGGCGAATAAACGGCAGGTGCTGCTCGGCGATCAGCACCGTCAGGCCGATATCGCGGTTCAGACGAACCAGCAGGTCGCCTAATTTGTGCAGAAAACGTTGCCCGCCAGCGCGCGAGGGTTCATCAAGGATCAGCAGGCGTGGGCGGGTTATCAGCGCCCGGGCCAGCGCCAACTGGTACTGATCATCAGCCGTCAGCGTAATGCCTTTGCTTTGCCGCAGCGTATAGAGTTCCGGAAACAGATCGTAAATCTCCCCGGCCACCGCTGACGCGGATTCGCCGCCTGCCGCGAGGGCAATATGCAGATTCTCCTCCACGCTCAGTTGCGAAAAGATGCGTTTGTCCTGCGGGACGTAGCCGATACCGATAGCGCTACGCGATTGCGCGGAGAGCGGCATCAGGTCATAGGGCGCAGCCCCCGCGTCCTGCCAGGTCATACTGCCGCTGGCCACCGGGAGGTGCCCGGTAATACAGTTAACGAGGGTGGTTTTCCCCATCCCCTCACGCCCCATTACGCAAGTACATTTCCCCGGCCTGAGCTCAAGGTCAACATTCCACAGCGTGTGCTGGCTTCCGTAATAGTGGTTCACGGCACGTAGACTCAACATAGACGTTTTCTCCTTTCCCGGGATAGCGGGCGACAAGAAGATTCTGCAAATCCCTTGCCAGGAAAAAGAACTCTCGGTATTTGCTGACAAATACAGGGGCAGCATGGTGAAAGTGAAGAGGGTTACGGCAGACCTTGCACTTTCCCGGTGCCAGAGCGCTGAAATGTGGTGCAAAAAATAATAGAAAATCCAGCTATTCTTTGCCGATAAATCGCAAAAAAAATTCAATAAATTTTTTTAGCAGGTGTTTTGCCCCATTCAGTGATTTCGGCCGGGTGGCATAGGTCATGGGCTGCAGACAGTTATCCACTATTCCTGTGGATAACCTTGTGCATTAGAGTTAGAGAACTTGCGGTAAGCTAGAGATTACGCGGCCTGCGGGCAAATTGACGCGAAACCCATCTTTTCTTAAATATTGTTAAATATCAATTAATTAAATAAAATCAATGGCTGTAAAAAAAGTGTCACCGACTGCCACAAAAGATTCATCCCCTTGCTTGACAAATGTTAAATGCCAAAAGTTTCTGGGGATAACCCTACTGATTGGTGGATTATCCCGCAAGGCGGCTTTTTTTCGTCCGCGATGGCGGTAAAAAAGACAAATCTGGAGATATACAATAGTGTGATACTGTTTTTATATCCAGTATTATTTATTGGCAAAAGTTGAACTGAAGGGTAGAATTAAACACCTGCCGTTCAACCCTTCTTCAGGTCCTGATTGATGAGTAAACCGTTCAAGCTGCATTCTGCTTTCCGTCCCTCTGGCGACCAGCCGGAAGCCATTCGTCGCCTGGAAGAGGGGCTGGAAGATGGCCTGGCGCATCAAACGCTGCTCGGCGTAACCGGTTCGGGTAAAACGTTTACCATCGCCAACGTTATTGCCGATCTACAACGCCCGACGATGGTGCTGGCACCTAACAAAACGCTGGCGGCGCAGCTTTACGGCGAGATGAAAGAGTTCTTCCCGGAGAACGCGGTGGAGTATTTCGTCTCTTACTACGATTATTATCAGCCCGAAGCCTATGTGCCGAGCTCGGATACCTTCATTGAGAAGGACGCGTCGGTCAACGAACATATTGAACAGATGCGCCTGTCGGCGACCAAAGCGCTGCTTGAGCGTCGCGATGTGGTGGTGGTGGCATCGGTTTCCGCTATC
Source organism: Klebsiella sp. MISC125 (assembly GCF_051131775.1). Lineage (NCBI taxonomy): Bacteria > Pseudomonadati > Pseudomonadota > Gammaproteobacteria > Enterobacterales > Enterobacteriaceae > Klebsiella > Klebsiella sp. MISC125. Next base: position 4,184,752 of record NZ_CP180448.1, on the reverse strand, counting down.
TACGGTCTGGGCGATCCGGACCTGTACCTGAAGATGATGCTGCACCTCACCGTCGGCATGATAATTGACCAGCGCGCCATTCTGCGTCGTCTGGCCGAACTGCAATATACCCGCAACGATCAGGCCTTCCAGCGCGGTACCTTCCGCGTTCGCGGCGAAGTTATCGATATCTTCCCGGCGGAGTCTGACGATATCGCGCTGCGTATCGAGCTATTCGACGAGGAAGTTGAGCGCTTGTCGCTGTTCGACCCGCTGACCGGCCACGTGGAATCAACGATCCCGCGCTATACCGTCTATCCCAAAACGCACTACGTCACCCCGCGTGAACGTATCGTCCAGGCGATGGAAGAGATTAAAGTTGAGCTGGCTGACCGGCGCAAGGTGCTGCTGGAGAACAACAAGCTGCTGGAAGAGCAGCGCCTGAGTCAGCGTACCCAGTTCGATCTCGAAATGATGAACGAGCTGGGCTATTGCTCAGGGATTGAAAACTACTCGCGCTATCTCTCGGGGCGCGGGCCGGGCGAGCCGCCACCGACGCTATTCGACTACCTGCCTGCTGATGGCCTGCTGGTTATTGATGAATCCCACGTCACTATTCCGCAAATTGGCGGCATGTATCGTGGTGACCGGGCGCGTAAAGAGACGCTGGTGGAGTACGGCTTCCGTTTGCCGTCGGCGCTGGACAACCGTCCGATGAAGTTTGAAGAGTTTGAAGCCCTCGCGCCGCAGACCATTTATGTTTCGGCAACGCCTGGGGCCTATGAGCTGGATAAATCCGGTGACGAAGTGGTGGACCAGGTAGTCCGTCCGACGGGGCTGCTTGACCCGGTGATTGAAGTGCGTCCGGTGGGAACCCAGGTGGACGACCTGCTCTCGGAAATTCGTATTCGCACCGCGATTAACGAGCGCGTGCTGGTCACCACCCTGACCAAGCGGATGGCGGAAGATTTAACTGAGTATCTGGAAGAGCACGGTGAGCGGGTGCGCTACCTGCACTCAGATATCGACACTGTGGAACGTATGGAAATTATCCGCGACCTGCGTCTGGGCGAGTTTGACGTGCTGGTCGGGATCAACCTGTTGCGTGAAGGCTTAGACATGCCGGAAGTGTCGCTGGTGGCTATTCTGGATGCCGACAAAGAGGGCTTCCTGCGCTCGGAGCGCTCGCTGATTCAGACTATTGGCCGCGCGGCGCGTAACATCAACGGTAAAGCGATTCTTTACGGCGACAGGATAACTGCGTCGATGGCCAGAGCGATTGATGAAACCGAGCGTCGTCGTGAGAAGCAGCAACGTTACAATGAAGAGCACGGTATTACGCCTACGGGACTCAATAAGAAAGTGGTTGATATTCTGGCGCTGGGTCAGAATATTGCGAAAACCAAAACCAAGGGACGCGGCAAGTTCCGCTCGCCGGTTGAAGCTGATGCGGTGGAACTGACCCTGACGCCGAAAGCGCTACAGCAGAAAATTCGCGAGCTGGAAGGGCAGATGATGCAGCATGCGCAAAACCTGGAGTTCGAAGAGGCGGCGCAAATTCGCGACCAGCTTCATCAGCTGCGCGATCTGTTTATCGCTGCGTCGTAGCCGTTTGCGAAATTCTTCCTCCCGGGGGCGGCGCTCGACGCGCCTTGCCCGGGCTACGGGTTCACCGCCGTCTGAGGTCCGGTAGCCCGGACAGATGCGCAGCATCGCCTCCGGGAAATGTGCTGGATCAGATGCCTGCGCGTGGCTTCATCCCGGGGGCGGCGCTCGACGCGCCTTGCCCGGGCTACGGGTTCACCGCCGTCTGAGGCCCGGTAGCCCGGACAGATGCGCAGTATCGCCTCCGGGGAATGTGCCGGATCAGATACCTGCGCGTGGCTTCATCCCGGGGCGGCGCTCGACGCGCCTTGCCCGGGCTACGGGTTCACAGCCGTCTGCGGGCCGGTAGCCCGGACAGATGCGCAGCATCGCCTCTTGGAAATGTGCCGGATCAGATGTCTGCGCGTGCTTCATCCCGGGGGCGGCGCTCGACGCGCCTTGCCCAGGCTACGGGTTCACTACGGGTTCACAGTTGTCTGCGGGCCGGTAGCCCGGACAGATGCGCAGCATCGCCTCCGGGAAATGTGCCGGATCAGGTGCCTGCGGGTGGCTTCATCCCGGGGGCGGCGCTCGACGCGCCTGCCCGGGCTACGGGTTTATAGCCGTCTGCGGGCCGGTAGCCCGGACAGATGCGCAGTATCGCCTCCGGGGAATGTGCCGGATCAGATACCTGCGGGTGGCTTCATCCCGGGGCGACGCTCGACGCGCCTTGCCCGGGCTACGGGTTCACCGCCGTCTGAGGTCCGGTAGCCAGGACAGATGCGCAGCATCGCCTCCGGTAAATGTGCTGGATCAGATGCCTGCGGGTGGCTTCATCCCGGGGCGGCGCTCGACGCGCCTTGCCCGGGCTACGGGTTCACAGCCGTCTGCGGGCCGGTAGCCCGGACAGATGCGCAGCATCGCCTCCGGGAAATGTGCCGGATCAGATACCTGCGGGTGGCTTCATCCCGGGGGCGACGCTCGACGCGCCTTGCCCGGGCTACGGGTTCACAGCAGTCTGCGGCCCGGGATTTTCAGTCACGGGTTCAATCCCGTTTTTCCGTGGCCCTTAATGTTGGCTTAATATTGTTCGGCGAAACTATCCTCAATCTACTGAGGATAGCGCCATGCAAAAATTAACCTTCCGCGAATACCTGGCAGTTACCTGCGCCTTTGTTATTGTCGTTGCCTTCTTCCATCAGTGGGTGCTGACGTTCTGACGGGACGTTTTAGGGAAGAGCACCCAGGCGCGAACTCCTGGGCCGGGTTGACGGTTATGTAAAAAGAACTGGGCATCGTGTAACTGGGCGATGCGGGTTACGATACTGAGCCCCAGACCAATACCACCGTAGCGGCTGTCCATGCGTACAAACGCTTTGCTCAATTCACCGCTTTTTGCTTCATCAATTCCCGGACCTTCATCTTCCACCGCCAGAATTGACGTCAGGCCAGGCTTTATCGACACGCGAATCGTCGACCCGGCAGGGCTGTAACGATGCGCGTTTTCCACCAGGTTACGTAAAATCACCCGCACCAGCGTAGCGTCGCCTGACACAATCGCCTCACCACTTCCTTCGTCAAGCACCAGCTTTTGTTGCCGCTGCGCCAGCATCGCCTGTAACTCATCTTGTAGCGGTTCGACAACATCCTCTTTCAGCGCCACCTGCTGATAGCTCCCGGCGGAAAATGACTGGCCGACGCGCGCCAGCTGAAGCAATTGATTGATGCTGTTGGTCATTTGATCGAGCCGCTGAATTAGCGGGTCTACGCTGACGCTATGGACTTTGGCCAGCAGCTCCAGATGCAGACGCAGCCCGGCAAGCGGCGTGCGCAGTTCGTGGGCGACGTCGGCGGTAAACAGGCGCTCGCGATCCAGCGTCAGATTCAGGCGAGAAACCAGCTGATTGATTGCGCTCGTCACTGCGGTAACTTCCGGCACCGACTCTTTCAGCGTAATCGGCTGGAGATTGTCTGGGGTACGACTCTCCAGCTCTTCTTGCAGTCGTGACAGCGGCTTGGTGATTTGTTTGACCGCCAGCAGGCTGATATACAGCGCCAGGCCGATAATCAACAGGCTTGGGATCAATAGGCTGGCGACCGCTTCCCGGACTTCATGCTCAACATGCTTTTGGTTGTTGTGCCCCTCAATGGCGCTGGCCACCAGTAGCTGGATCTGTTCCTGGCTTTCATGCCACAGCCAGAACACGCTAACCAACTGACAAACCGCCAGAATAGTGCCGATAGTCAGCAGCAGTCGATGGCGCATGGTCCAGTTTGCATTAACGAACAGCGACATATCGTTATTCCACTTCAGTATTGTTGACCAACATATAGCCGAAACCCCGGACGGTGCGGATCCGCGCTTTACCCACCTTATCGCGCAGATTGTGAATATGCACCTCCAGGGTGTTGGTGGCCGGCTCGTTATCCCAGCTATAAATATCGTTGTAGAGAATTTCGCGGTGTACCGGGCTGCCCGCTTTCATCATCAGGCGTGAGAGCAGGGCGTACTCTTTCGGCGTTAAATCAAGAGACTGCTCGCCGAGCCAGACCAGACGGCGGGTGACGTTCAGGCGTAAATTACCCACGGTCAGCTCATTATCTCCCTGATTGTTGTGGCGACGCAGCAGGGCACGAATGCGCGCGTTCAACTCTTCAAGAGCGAAAGGTTTTACCAAATAGTCATCCGCGCCGGTATCCAGGCCACTGATGCGGTCATCAACGGTATCGCGGGCGGTGAGGATCAGCACTGGCTGACTAAACTTCTCCCGACGCATGCGCGCCAGGAAATGCAGGCCGTCCTCATCCGGTAGCCCCAAATCGAGAACGATAAGGCTGTAATGGTTGCTGGCCAGAGAGAGTGCCGCTTCGTGGGCTGTTGATACGCCGTCGCACACGTAGCCCTCGCTTTGCATCGCCAGAATTAATCCTTGTAACAGGAGCGCATCGTCTTCAATGACTAAAATTTTCATCGGCCTGCCTCTCTGCATGGCGTTAAAATATCATCTGTTGCCTGATACTCATGGGTCTGAACCCCGAGCAGGCCGAGTAGGGTGGAGAAGAGATTATCCTGCGAATACGGTTGTGTTTTCGCTTTTTGCTGCAAACACTGTCCGGATACACCATAGCGCTGTTGATAATCCGGCGACAGCCACAGCAGCATCGGTACATGCTTTTGCGTATCCGGCGCAATGGACCACGGCAGACCGTGTAAATAAACCCCATCTTCCCCCAGCGATTCGCCGTGGTCCGAGAGGTACACCAGGCTGGTGGTAAATTTATCCTGCTTCGACTGCAATAATTTTATCGCTTTATCGACCACATAATCGACATACAAAATCGTATTGTCGTAGGTGTTGGTGAGCTGCTGCTGAGTGCAACCTTGTATCTCATTGGTGTCGCAGGTCGGTGTGAACTGTTTGAACTGCGGCGGATAGCGATTGTAATAGGTCGGACCGTGGCTGCCGATAGTATGCAAAACGATAATCCCGTCCTGTTGCAAACCGTCGATGTAGCTGTCCAGATTCTGGAACAACACTTCATCGTAGCACTCGCCATCAATGCATTGACCGCTCAGATTGAGCCTGGTCACGTTCTGGTTCGGAACCCGGTCGCAGGCCCCTTTGCAGCCGCCATCGTTGTCGCTCCACAGTACCTTAACTCCTGCGCGTTGCAGGATATCCAGCACTCCCTCCTGATGCTGCGCCAACTCTTCATCATAGTGGGCACGCGGCATATTAGAGAACATGCACGGCACGGAAACTGCCGTGGCGGTGCCGCAGGAAGTGGTATTCGGGAAATAGACCACGTTATCTTGCTTCAGACGCGGGTTGGTTTCGCGGGAATAGCCGTTGAGCGAAAAATTCGCCGCTCTTGAGGTTTCGCCTAACACGACAATGGTCAGGTTTTTCTTCGCTCCGTTGCGCATTTCCGGCTTCTGCACGGCGTCTTCGCCAATTTTTACCAGCGGCAGATTGGCCATTCTGTTATGTGCATGCCAGGAATTCATCGCCACAATACTGTTCGACGGACTCAAAGATTTCACCAGCTCTTTGTTATTGCGAAACACCGAGGCGTAATCTTTATAAAACAGCGCGGCGACCAGAATAATCAACAGTGCTGAAACCACGATGCTGAGCAGGCGCACGGCGACGCCGCGCCATAACGTTTGCGGTTTACGAATTTTAACCCACCAGGCGACAGCTACCGCCAGAACCCCGGAAAGGCCGAGGATCAGAACCATTTTGCTGGAGAGCAGGGCGAAACTTTCGGCGGGGGTGGTATCGAAAATATTGGTGATCATTCCCCGATCTATCACCACGCCGAAGGTCCAGATAAAATATTGAGCCGAGGCGCTCAGCAAGATAAACAGGCTAATAACCAGACGGTCAAGCTTCAGGAACGAGGCGATGGTGGTAATGATGTTCATCACGCTAATTGCCACTATCGGCATGCTGAGGAACACCAGCCAGTTGTGCAGGTCGTTGACCGGCAGCAGGGTAAATACCTGACGATAGAAGGCGAGATTTAGTACCAGCCCAATATAGCAGGCAAACAGAATCAGATAGGTTGTACGGCTAACCACCGGCCGACGTAAAGAAAATAGTGACATAGCGACGTCCACGTAAAGAGATGGTCGCTATGTTGCCGATGTTTTTTTAAGACAACCTTAAGATTTTAAGCCTGGCTGGATTGGTGGCCAGAATAACGCTGCCTTGAGAATTAGCCTAACTCCTGGATCGCTTTTTCCAGCGCGCTGCGTAATAGCTGCCGATCGTGGCGATAAGGGACATCGCTGGCGTCCAGCGACGTCTGGATAACCACCCGATGTTCAATACCTGTGGTGTCCGCTTTCGGGCCGATCACTAACGCGTCAATCACCCGCTTGCCGATATGTTGCTCCATAATGGCCACCCGGTCCGCCAGCGCCAGGCTGGCGGCAGGGCTATGTTCTTTACCGAGGTTGTCGATAAACACCATCGGTGCGGGCGTGCGGCGCAGCGCCTGCGCCATCTCATCGAGCAAGATAATGGGCATCAGGCTGGTATAGAAGCTACCTGGTCCGATAAGAATTAAATCGGCTTCGGCAATAGCCTCTATCGCTTCGCGAGTGGTGGGAACCGGTGGGGAGAGCATCAGTTCGCGCGGCACGCAGGCGAGCTGGTCAATATTCACTTCGCCGTATACTTCATGCCCTTCGTGGTCAATCGCCATCAGGTCGACCGGTTGTTCCGACATGGGAATCAGCAGCGCGTCGACTTTGAGCAGATTTCTGATCAAATTGATCGCTTCAAGAGGCCGCACGCTCAGATGATCGAGCGCCTTTAACATTAGATTTCCGAGGTTATGCCCGGACAGTTCACCGTTACCGCTAAAACGATATTCAAACATCGCCGACGCCACGCTGGGTTCGGCAATAAGCTGATTAATACAGTTGCGCATGTCTCCCCAGGCGATGCCACCTTCCGCGCGGCGAATTCGCCCTGTGGAACCGCCGTTATCGGTGGTGGTGACAATTCCGGTCAGGCGTGAGCCAAGGGAGGAGAGTGATGACATTACCCGGCCCAGCCCATGTCCGCCGCCCAGAGCCACAACGCGATCAAGATCGGCGAAAGTACGATTGCGCATAAAAATCCCTTCTATCAATTAATCGGGCTCACAGTAACCGATCTCTTGTTAAAAAACGATGCCCGGCCTCTGACATCTATTGTGTAGCACGCTCTGGACATGGCTATTTGCTAAAAGTGGGGGTGTCACACAGTGATAATATTAGCCGGTAATTCAGCCCGCTTTCCCGGCGTGAGTTAATTCTCTGCCGCCTGGCGACAGAAACTCTTCTGTATTTTCAACTGAATCGACCTGAGTTAATTATGGAAACACTGTCTGAGCTGGATATCCCCGTTCGCTATGGCCAGCCAAAAATTAGGGTTTACCTGAATCGTCATGGAGAAGAGAAATCGTTTCTGTACTCACATTGCGATTATCAGGGCGCGCCTGCGGACGGTGGTGTGCCCTGGCTGTCAATTAAGCAGGGAAATGGCAAGTCGGGGCTTATCTCTGTCACCGGGGAGTGGATTATTGCGCCACGCTTCGATGATGTTCGCGCGTTTAATCGCGATGGAGTGGCGCGGGTTTGCGACGGCGGTAGATGGGGGATCGTCAACCGTGCGGGTGAGCAGGTCATTCCTTGCACTTACCACACCCTGACCCCGACGGTGGGTGGCTTGTCCATCGGCAAGACTCAACAAGGTCAATTCCTGCTGTTGAACGTCAACGGCGAACGGTCGGAGATTCAGTTACCCCACGCAGAGGCTCTTGAAAGGGAGTGGTTTGATGAATTCAGCCCCAGCGGTATGGCCTGCTTTCATCGTCTGGCGGGAAACCGTATTTTCACGGGCTACATTAACACCCACGGTGAGTTTACCTTTTCGATTCGCGAAGGAAATGGCGAGAGTTTTTCAGAGCAGGGTATCGCCCCTTTTTCTGATGAATCAGGCCAGTACGGGCTGATTGATAAACGCGGGGGCTGGGTTGTCGAGCCTGTTTACGATCTTATTTCTCACTATGATACCAGCGGTTTTTGTTGTGCCCAGCGCTGGCGCGGCGAAGAGCTGTGCGCATTTTACAATGCTCACGGCGAACGGGTGCTGGAAATTGAAACGACAGAGGTACCGAAAATCGCTCACGGCATCGTCCGGATCGGCGGTAAAGGTGGTCTCTACGTCAGCTATAGCCATCTCGGGAATGGTAAATCACTGACTTCGACGTTATGGAGCTACGGTACCGATTTTTACCCGGTGGGCGCAGCTATCGTGAGAACAGTCGAAGGGCAATGGGGCATTCTGACGGCGCAGGGTAAATTTATTCATCAGCGACGGTGGATGGAACCGGTCGTCGATACGCAAAACGCTATTGTTGGTTTTGCCAGCAGCAATACGACGGTGTTTATTATCTCCCGCCATGAGCTTGAGTATGTGGACCCCGAAGGGAAGACGGTAGCGACGCTTTCGTTTGATGGGGTTCGGCAAACCGCCGTTCTGAAAAATGCTCAACAGCAGGTTATCCGCATCTTCGATGATCAGAAAGTCTGGATGCCTTATCTCTTCTTTAGTATTTCACCGGCAGAAATTTACCCTGGCGCAACGCTTGGTGATGCGGTTAACGCGCTGATTGCGGCCAGGCCCCGTCCTTTTGTGCTGGTGAATAAAATTAGCGGCAGCGGGGCGCAGTTGGCAGGCGAGGAGTATGACTTTGACGCTGACAGAGTCGAAAAGGATGACATAAAGTTTGGTGCAATTATCACGCTTGCCGACGTCTATTACACAGAAGATGAGTGGGGAGAGTATGAGTTTCTGGAGTCTGACTACGCCGATAACATCAAAAAGCATTATCAGGATTTAAAGGCGCGCCTGACTCTGCTGTTCGGTGCGCCTGTTGATGAATGGGAAGGACATTACTGCAAATGGCGGCTGGCGAAACGCCGGGGGCTGTTAACACTACAACACTACCTTGAATACGGCGGCGGCGACTTTGAAAAGCAGGTGGTATTATATATCGACGATAATGACGCGGGATGACAAGGCCCGGAAGGCCCTGCCATCATTAAGCTTAGTGTAAGTGTCTGATTTTATTGCTATTTTCTGTCACAGTGGTATTGGTTTTGAGCGCTCTGCAACGTGTCGCCAGATCGTCAAAAGGCTGGCCCTCCTCAGGAGATTCCAGTCCGTCATAAACCTCACAGGGTAGAGTGAGGTCAGCATCGTTGAAATACCACCAGGGCGGTTCTGACGCACAAATCGTCATCTCTTTTACGCGCCACTGCCCGGCGGTTTTATTCAGGATGACCCACAGCATTTTATCAAGCTCGGCTTCGCAATCTTTCGCCCGCGACCAGTCGAGCTTTTGCCCCTCAGGTGCGACGATTTCCCCGACCAGAATGGCCCATTCGCTGCTGATGTTTAAGCGATCGACTTTTATACGTACCGCCTGCCCGGCCTGGCTTGCAGCCTGTGGACGAAGGGCGTCCAGAATGGCTTTTCTTTCCGTGCTCTCAATCAGCTTCGCTGAGGACAAAATAAGCTTGCTGTTGTCATGTCCGGTTTCGGCATGCTCAAGTTTGCCGGTCACCGTAACGTGTTTACCGGCGAGAGAGGTTAACGCGCTGGAGGGGCTTTCGGTGCGTAACGTCACCTCTATTTGATCTCTTTCATCTTCATCATACTGGGTGGCATTCGGGGCTGCTGTTGCACAGACAGGCTCATCCAGGAAGAGCATACTTTGCACCTGACGGCTATCCGTTTTTGGGTTCTCGCCGTAGTTGGGGGGGCCAAAAAAGGTTCTGACCTCAACATATCCGCTGAGTTTGACCTCCTGGGCGTAGTGAATACACGGCTCGGCGGCGAAAACGGAACCGCTGCAAAGTGTGAGCATCGCCAGGATGGCGTGAAGAGATCGGCTCATCGTAATGTTGCGTCCTTTGTAGACCGATTGTTAACTGTTAACTTATTATTTTCATTGAATAAGTCTCTTTCCTTGCTTCTGCGGCGAGAATATCACTTTTTGCTGGGTAACTATAAAATACCTGACGGTTTTGTATCGGGTGGAGGGCGAATAGCAGAACGAGGGATTACGCTGTGTTCTCACTAACTTAGCGTAAAAAAAGCTATATATATCCGATATATACATCATTACATAACGAAATGTGGGTATGGCGAAACCACACTTAACGCGCTACTATTTGGTGTAACCCACTAACACTCTAGCCTCTGTGCCTGTGTCGCAAGATATGGTGCTTTGGCCGTGACAGCCCCGGTTGTCGCCAGGGCGCGGAAAGAAATGACCGCGTCTCCCGTATTTGGAAAGGTGTCTATGGCTTCACAGCTTACCGATGCATTTGCGCGGAAGTTTTACTATCTGCGCCTGTCTATTACCGACGTGTGTAACTTTCGTTGCACCTACTGTCTGCCCGATGGCTACAAGCCCGGCGCCGTCACCAATAAAGGCTTTCTCAGCGTCGATGAAGTTCGTCGCGTCACGCGTGCATTTTCAGCACTCGGCACGGAAAAGGTGCGCCTGACCGGTGGTGAACCTTCGCTACGTCGTGATTTTACCGACATTATTGCCGCCGTGCGGGAAAATCCCTCTATTCGTCAGATTGCGGTCACTACCAACGGCTACCGGCTGGCGCGCGATGTTGAAAACTGGCGCGATGCTGGGTTGACGGCGATTAACGTCAGCGTGGATAGCCTCGATGCCCGCCAGTTTCACGCCATTACCGGCCAGGATAAATTTCGCCAGGTAATGGACGGCATCGATGCCGCTTTTGCTGCTGGCTTTGAGAAAGTTAAAGTCAACACCGTGCTGATGCGCGACGTTAACCATCATCAGCTCGACACCTTTCTGGCGTGGATCCAACCGCGCCGCATTCAACTGCGTTTTATTGAGCTGATGGAAACCGGCGAGGGTAGTGACCTGTTCCACCGCCATCATATCTCAGGCATGGTGCTGCGCGACGAGCTGCTGCGCCGCGGCTGGATCCATCAGATCCGCCAGCGTAGCGACGGCCCGGCGCAGGTCTTTTGCCATCCGGATTATGCCGGTGAAATCGGCCTGATCATGCCGTATGAGAAAGATTTCTGCGCCACCTGCAACCGCCTGCGCGTCTCTTCCGTTGGCAAACTGCACCTGTGCCTGTTTGGCGAAGGTGGCGTTGATCTGCGCGATCTGCTCGCTGAAGAAGCGCAGCAGGCCGAACTGGAAGCGCGGATTTCTGAAGCGTTAACGCATAAAAAACAAACCCATTTCCTGCATCAGGGCAACACCGGTATTACGCAGAACCTGTCGTATATTGGCGGATAATTCATTTTAAGGAGCGAACAGATGAGTCAGGCCAGCGCTGAGTTTATCCCGACCCGTATTGCAATTCTTACCGTTTCAAATCGACGTGGCGAAGAGGACGATACCTCCGGTCACTGGCTGCGCGATGCGGCGCAGGAAGCGGGGCACACCGTCGTCGATAAGGCGATAGTTAAAGAGAACCGTTATGCTATTCGCGCCCAGGTCTCGGCGTGGATCGCCAGCGATGACGTGCAGGTGGTGTTGATCACCGGCGGCACCGGTTTTACCGAGGGCGATCAGGCGCCGGAAGCGCTGCTGCCGCTGTTTGACCGCGAAGTTGAAGGCTTCGGCGAAGTGTTCCGCATGCTCTCTTTTGAAGAGATTGGTACTTCGACCCTGCAATCCCGTGCCGTTGCCGGGGTGGCGAACCGCACGCTGATTTTCGCGATGCCCGGCTCAACCAAAGCTTGCCATACCGCGTGGGACAATATTATTGCGCCGCAGCTCGATGCCCGCACCCGTCCGTGCAACTTTATCTCTCATCTTAAGAAGTAATTTATGTCGCAACTGACCCATATTAACGCCGCGGGCGAAGCGCACATGGTTGATGTCTCGGCGAAAGCGGAGACGGTTCGCGTAGCGCGCGCCGAGGCCTACGTTGAAATGCAGGCGACGACGCTTGCCATGATTATCGACGGCAGCCATCACAAAGGCGACGTTTTCGCCACCGCGCGAATCGCCGGGATCCAGGCGGCCAAACGCACCTGGGAGCTGATCCCGCTGTGCCACCCGCTGATGTTGAGCAAAGTTGAAGTCAATCTACAGGCGCAGCCGGAACATAACCGGGTGCGCATCGAATCCTTGTGCCGTTTGACCGGTAAAACCGGCGTGGAAATGGAAGCGTTGACTGCCGCTTCCGTCGCCGCGCTGACGATTTACGATATGTGTAAAGCGGTGCAGAAAGATATGGTGATTGGTCCGGTGCGCCTGCTGGCGAAGAGCGGCGGCAAGTCCGGCGATTTCAGAGTGGAAGATGCCCATGATTAACGTTCTATTTTTTGCTCAGGTGCGCGAACTGCTCGGCACCGATTCCCTGACTCTCGAGCCGAACGGGCTTTCCACGGTTGAAGCCGTTCGCCAACAGTTGGTTGCGCGAGGCGACCGCTGGGCGCTGGCGCTGGAAGAGGGCAAGCTGCTGGCGGCGGTGAATCAGACGCTGACCTCGTTTGATCATCCGCTGGTAGCCGGTGATGAAGTGGCATTCTTCCCGCCGGTTACCGGAGGTTAAGATGACGCAAACCCGTATTGTGGTCAGCCATGAGCGTTTTAAGGTTGGCGACGAATATCCCTGGCTTGCTGAACGCGATGAAGACGGTGCGGTGGTGACTTTCACCGGCAAAGTACGCAACCATAACCTGGGCGATAGCGTGAAAGCGCTGACTCTTGAGCACTATCCCGGTATGACCGAAAAGTCGTTGGCGGAAATTGTTGAACTGGCGCGCGAGCGCTGGCCGCTGGGGCGGGTAACGGTGATTCACCGCATCGGGGAAATGTGGCCCGGCGAAGAGATTGTCTTTGTCGGCGTCACCAGCGCCCATCGCAGCAGTGCGTTTGCGGCCGGGGAATTCATTATGGATTATCTGAAAACTCGAGCCCCGTTCTGGAAGCGTGAAGCAACGCCGGAAGGGGAGCGCTGGGTCGATGCGCGGGATAGCGACAGACAGGCGGCAGAACGCTGGTAGTGTGGTACGCTTAGAGGATAAATTTCGTTAATCAGGAGATAGTCATGGACAGATACCCTCGTTCCGATTCAATCGTGCAGGGCCGCAGCGGCCTGCAAACTTATATGGCGCAGGTTTATGGCTGGATGACGGTCGGGCTGCTGCTCACTGCGTTTATCGCGTGGTTTGCCGCTAATACCCCAGCGGTCATGATGTTTGTGTTTTCCAGCAAAATCACCTTTTACGGGCTGATTATCGCACAGCTGGGGCTGGTCTTCGTGCTCTCTGGCATGGTGCAACGGCTCAGCGCCGGGATGGCGACGACGCTGTTTATGCTCTATTCGGCGCTAACTGGATTAACGCTATCCAGCATTTTCATCGTCTATACCTACTCGTCAATCGCCAGCACTTTTGTGGTTGCAGGCGGTATGTTTGGCGCGATGAGCCTCTACGGTTATACCACCAAACGCGATCTCAGCGGCTTCGGCAATATGCTGTTTATGGGGCTGATTGGTATTTTACTGGCATCACTGGTCAACTTCTGGTTGAAGAGCGAAGCGCTGATGTGGGCAGTGACCTATATCGGGGTGGTTATCTTCGTCGGCTTAACGGCTTATGACACCCAGAAGCTGAAAAATATTGGCGAGCAGATTGATGTTCGCGATGCGTCAATGCTGCGTAAATACTCGATTCTTGGCGCTCTGACGCTGTATCTGGACTTTATCAACCTGTTCCTGATGCTGCTGCGTATTTTCGGCAACCGTCGCTAAACCCTTCCCGGATTGCAGAGAGCGGCGGACCCGTAGCCTGGGTAAGCGCAGCGCGACCCGGGAACAAACCGCACGAAACTGTAGCCCCGGTCAGCGCGACCGGGGAATTTCCACTACTCTCCCGCCAGCTTGCGCTCATTCTTTTGCCGTAGCTTTTTCGCCCGACTCTCCAACAGTAGATAAGCCACTGTTGCCAGCAGCAGCGGCATAAAATAGTACAGCGCACGATAAGCGAGCAGGGCGGCAATAATCGCTCCGCGCGAGATATCTTCCCCCGAGAGCATGGCGATAAATACCGCTTCGAGCACGCCAATCCCGGCGGGGATATGCACGATGACCCCGGCAATACTGCTCACCAACAGCACCCCGAGCACGAGGAAGTAGTCAACCTGTTGGCCTAACAGCAGCCAGATTATTGCCCCCATCGCCATCCAGTTCAGGGTGGAAACTGCCATCTGCAACAGCGCGAATCGCCAGGAAGGCAGCACCAGGCGCTGGCCTTTTATCGTCAGATGACGCTTTTTGGCAAAAGCGCAGGCCCACAGATAAAACGCGGAAATCAGCAGCAAAACGATGCCCAGAATTTGCAGCGATTGCTGGCTGATATACCAGCGTTCGGGGACTTGTACCATTCCGGCGCTAAAGATGATGCCGCCGAGCAGAATATAGCCCAGCCAGTTGGTGGTGATGCTCAGCGAAAAGATGCGGGTAATGGTTCCACCGCTTAGGCCCAGACGCGAGTAGAGCCGGTAGCGCATGCCGATACCGCCCACCCAGGTGCTCAGCGTCAGGTTAAAGGCATAGCAAATAAATGACACCAGCATCACCTGGCGCTTTGCCAGCTTGTGGCCGCAATACACGCGCCCGAGCAGGTCATAACAGCCATAAATCAGGTAGCTGGCGATAACCAGCCCTATCGCGCTGAGCAAGGCGGTGCGGTTGTAATCGCGAATAACTTTCCACACTTCCTGCCAGTTAATTTTTTGCGCATAGACCACGAGAAGCACCGCAACGGCGATAAAAAACAGCACCGTGAGGATTTTTTTCGCCATCCGCCAGCGAGGGTGCGATTTCGCCATCAGGGCTTCACCTCCTGGTTTTCCGTCTCAACGCGATCCTGCGTTTCTATTTCTGGCTGTACCGGCGGCTGAACGCGCGACAGGAGCGGAGTGTGGGCCGGTAGCCAGCCCACCCAGGCCGGAAAGTGGCGCAGGAAGTGGAACGCCAGCACGCTAACGCCAAGCCGCCACCAGGTCCGTTTCGACAAAATGCTTTTATCAACCTGACGACAGTCGTTGGCAATCAGGCCGTTGAGATTGTCGCGCAGCGTCTGGTTAAATTCGCGGTCGTGGATAATCAGGTTGGCTTCCAGATTCAGCGACAGGCTAAGCGGGTCGAGGTTGCTGGAGCCGACGGTGGCCCAGTGGTCGTCCGCCAGCGCCACTTTGCCGTGTAGCGGGCGGCGGCGATATTCGAAAATCTGCACGCCGCCCTTCACCAGATAGTGATAGAGCAGGCGCGCGCCGAATTTGACTATCGGGATATCCGGCTCTCCCTGCACGATTAATTTGACACTAACGCCGCGGCGGGCGGCGTTGCGCATGGCGTGCAGCAGCCGATAGCCTGGAAAGAAGTAGGCGTTGGCGATAATCACTTCCCGGCGCGCGCTGGTCAGCATCTTCAGATAGTGACGTTCGATATCGTCGCGGTGCTCCTGGTTATCTCGCCAGATAAATAGCGCCTGGGCTTCGCCGGGATTACGGTTGATTTCAGGCTTATGCCGACGACGACGCCACCAGCGGCGCGTGGCTTCGCTGGTGGGCAGGTTTTCAAGTTCAAATTGCAGGATATCGAGCACCACTGGGCCCTCAACCTGAACGGCGTAATCCTGTTTGGCCTCCGGGCCGTAGTCGGTCATATGTTCTGCAGAGTAGTTAATTCCGCCGACAAAGGCGACAACGTCGTCGATAACGACGATTTTTCGGTGCATCCGGCGAAACAGGTTGGTGCGCATACCGAGCAGGCGCGGGCGCGGATCGTAGTAGCGGAAAATGACCCCCGCCGAGGTTAGCTCGCCGACAAAATCATCGCTTAAATCGGGCGAGCCGTAACCGTCCAGCAGCACTTCAACGCGCACCCCGCGCTGGGCGGCCTTAAGCAACACGGCATGGAGCTGCCTGCCGACGTCATCCTCAAACCAGATAAAAGATTCGAGAATGACCCGCTGCTGTGCGCGGCCAATCGCGGAAAAGACCGCCGGATAATAATTGTCGCCGTTTTCTAATAGCTGAATGCGGTTTCCTTCCTGCCAGCTGCATTTCACAGATGTATCTCCACGCTAAGCGGTGCATGATCGGACAAATGACGCCACTGTTTCAGGGCTAGCGTCTTCGGCTGGCTGGCGTGCGCATTTTTGACGTAGATGCGATCGAGGCGCAGCAGCGGGAAGTTGACCGGGAAAGTACGCGCCGGACGCCCTCTGGCGCGGGTGAAGATCTCCTCCAGCCCGGCCTGGGCTTTTAGCTGCCGATTAGCCTGCTGTCGCCAGTCGTTAAAATCACCTGCGACCACCACCGGGTCGCCCGCAGGCAAACTGTTCACCCAATCCGCCAGCATGGTCATCTGAGCCTGGCGCTGATTCGCGCGCAGTCCCAGATGCACGCAAATCAGATGAAGGGTTATCCCGCTTTCTGGCGGTACGATGCGGCAGTAGAGCAGACCGCGTTTTTCACTATCGCCGACGGATACATCAAGATTCTGGTAATGCGCGATGGGAAAACGCGAGAGCACCGCATTGCCATGATGCCCTTGTGGATAGACCGCGTTACGCCCGTAGGCGAAATCGTTCCATATTGTGTCGGCAAGGAATTCATAGTGTGGGGTCTCCGGCCAGTTCTTAATATTCAGCGGATGAATTTCATGCGCCCCCATCACCTCCTGCAAGCAAACGATATCGGCATTGACGCTGCGTACCGCTTCGCGCAATTCAGGCAAAATAAAGCGGCGATTAAACGCATTAAAGCCTTTATGGGTGTTAATTGTTAGCACGTTCAACGAAAATCGCGGCGTTTGTTCGTCCATATTTCTCCAGTCAATGTCACTTTCCTGAATGAAATAGTGTAGTAGAGGTCACAAAAAGATGCGGTGATACGGAATTTTCCGTAAAGTGCGGTACTCTGAGTAGCAGAGAAAAATCCTTCAGGAGAGAAGCCATGAAGTGGCAACAACGTGTACGCGTCGCAACGGGTCTTAGTTGCTGGCAGATTATGTTGCATCTACTGGTCGTGGCAGTACTGGTGATGGGTTGGATGAGCGGCGCGCTGGTTCGCGTCGGACTAGGTTTGTGCGTGCTGTACGGCGTCACGTTACTGTCGATGCTGTTTTTGCAGCGTCATCACGAAGAGCGCTGGCGTGATGTGGGTGATTTCCTTGAAGAACTCACCACCACCTGGTACTTCGGTGCGGCGGTTATCGCGTTATGGCTGTTGTCGCGCGTGCTGCACAATAACCTGCTGCTGGCCCTCGCCGGGCTGGTGATACTGGCAGGCCCGGCAGTGGTTTCGTTGCTGGCGAAAGATAAAAAATTACGCGATCTTTCTGCGGAACATCGCATACGCCGCTGAGCCGGTAGTGGCCGCTATGACCAATAGCGGCCACAAACTTCCCCACACAATCTCCAGACTCGCATCCTTCAGATAGATTTGCTTAGTGATATCAGTAAAGTGACGAATGGGGTTTACCCACGTTAAATTCTGTAGCCATACTGGCATATTCTCCACTGGCGAAACGTATCCGGATAGCAGGATCGCCGGCATCATAAAGACGAACACGCCAATAAACGCCTGCTGCTGCGTGGAGCACA
The DNA here is from genome assembly GCF_051131775.1 of Klebsiella sp. MISC125. Classification (NCBI taxonomy): domain Bacteria; kingdom Pseudomonadati; phylum Pseudomonadota; class Gammaproteobacteria; order Enterobacterales; family Enterobacteriaceae; genus Klebsiella; species Klebsiella sp. MISC125. The sequence goes on along the minus strand of NZ_CP180448.1, from coordinate 4,166,999 downwards.
GCGATGAAATCAGCAGCCCGAATCCCACCAGCGATAGCCCGTAAACAATCATCGTAAAGTAAAACAGCAGTAGCGATCCGGCGAAGGGGATTTGATAGGCCCAGATGCCGATCCCCAGCACGATGCTCGCCTGAAGAGTGGCGACAATCAGTGCAGGAACCGCTTTGCCAATAAAAATCTGCCAGGTCGCCAGTGGTGAAACCAGTAGCTGGTCGAGAGTGCCCTGCTCACGCTCGCGGGCTACGGATAGCGAGGTGACGATCATCACGCCGATGGTGGTGATCATGGCGATCAGCGACGGCACCACGAACCATTTATAGTCGAGGTTCGGGTTATACCAGTTGCGCACCACCAGCTCGCTGTTGTTCGGCTTCGCTTTACCTTCCAGCAGATCCTGCTGATAGTTTTTAACGATCTGCTGGAGGTAATTGGCGGCAATCTGCGCGCTGTTGGAGTTACGTCCGTCGAGCAAAAGCTGGAGCGGGGCGGTTTGGTTAGTGTCGAGATTACGTGAGAAATCTGCCGGGAAGCGCACGACCAGCAGCGCTTTTTGTTCATCGATGGTGGGTCTAATCTCCTGCGGGCTTTTCAGCAGCAGGACATGGGTGAAGGCTTTGGCGCGGGCGAAGCGCTGGGTTAGCTCCACCGCATGCTTGCCGCTATCTTCGTTGTAGATAGCGATGGTGGCGTTAGTCACCTCCAGCGTGGCGGCGAACGGAAACAGCAGTACCTGAATCAGCACCGGCATAATTAAAATCGCCCGCGTCTGCGGTTCGCGCAACAGCGATTGCAGTTCTTTGCGGATTAGTGTCCATAAGCGATGAAACATATCTATTCTCTCTTTGTGATCCCCGGAGGCGGTGCTGGCGCACCTGTCCGGGCTACAAGACCCGCAAACTACCGCCTTCGGCAAGTTAATCCAGGCGCCGCTTGGTTTTTATCCACGTCAGGCCAATAAACATTACCGCTGAGGCGATTAAAAACATCGTGTTCACCAGCAGCACTACGGGAATATTGCCCGCCAAAAACAGGCTTTGCAGGGTGCTGACAAAATAGCGCGCCGGGATCACATAGGTCACCGCGCGGATCACCGCTGGCATACTGTCTATCTGGAAAATAAACCCGGATAGCATAATCGATGGCAGAAATGCGGCATTCAGCGCCACCTGGGCGGCGTTGAACTGGTTGCGGGTAATGGTGGAAATCAGCAACCCCATTCCCAGCGTGCTTAGCAGAAACAGGCTGGTGATAAAAAACAGAATCACCAGCGAACCGCGAAAGGGCACGCCGAGAATAAACACCGCCACCAGCATGCACAGCAGCATCGCCAGCATGCCGAGGAAATAGTAGGGGATCAGCTTACACAGCAGTAGCTCGGCGCGGGTAATCTCGGTCGACAGCAGCGCCTCCATGGTGCCGCGCTCCCACTCGCGGGCCACCACCAGCGAGGTCAGGATCGCGCCGACCACCGTCATGATGATGGTAATCGCGCCGGGGATAATAAAATGTTGGCTAATGGCGGCCGGGTTAAACCAATAGCGCATCTGCACATCAATCAGCGGCTCGAAGGTTTCACCCCGATCTTCCGCTCGCTGCTGTTGCCAGATTTGCCAGATGCCTTCGATATAGCCCTGGGCGAAGTTGGCGGTATTCGGTTCGCTGCCGTCGGTGATAAGCTGGATTGGCGCATTGTCGCCGGGACGGGCCATCTTCTGGTCAAAATCCACCGGCACCACCACCAGCGCGCGGATCCGCCCGGCCTGCATCATTTGAATCAGTTGCTGGCGGTTGTCGCTGATGGTGGCGTCGATATAGGGCGAACCGGTCATGGTATGGACGAAATCCAGCGCCTCTTCGCTCTGCTGTTCCAGCAACACGCCGACCCGCAGTTTGCTGGAGTCGAGGTTAATTCCGTAGCCAAAGATAAACAGCAGCAGCAGCGGGATCACCACCGCAATCAGCCAACTGCTGGGGTCGCGGACGATCTGCCGTGTCTCCTTGACGCACAGGGCGCGCACGCGCCGCCATGCCAGGATTTTAGCGCTCACTGGCGTTCTCCTTATCCCAGTCATGGATGAGGGTAATAAATGCCTGTTCCATCGTCGGGTCAGGCTGTTCATCATCCGCCGCCATTGCTTTGAGATCGTCCGGCGTGCCGCTGGCGATAAGTTTGCCGCGATAGACCAGACCAATACGGTCGCAATACTCCGCCTCATCCATAAAGTGGGTGGTGACCATTACGGTCACTCCCTTATCCACCATGCTGTTGATATGCAGCCAGAACTCGCGGCGGGTAAGGGGATCGACGCCCGAAGTTGGCTCGTCCAGAAACAGAATATCCGGCTCATGCATCAGCGAACAGGCCAGCGCCAGGCGCTGCTTATAGCCGAGCGGCAGGTCGTCGGCGGCCTGCCGGGCGATACTTTTCAGGCCAAACGCCTCGCTCATGCTGGCGATTTTTTCGTTCTGCGCTTTGCCGCGCAGGCCATAAACGCCGGAGAAAAAGCGCAGGTTCTGCTCAACGGTGAGGTTGCCATACAGCGAAAATTTCTGTGCCATATAGCCCAGATGCTGGCGTGCCTTGCCAGAGCTGACTTTGAGGTCCATCCCCAGCACCAGTGCTTTGCCGGAGGTGGGGACCAGCAGGCCGCACATCATCTTAAAGGTGGTGGACTTGCCCGCGCCGTTAGGGCCGAGGAGTCCGAAGATTTCTCCACGCTTGACCTGAAAATCGACGTGGTCGGTGGCGGCAAAATCACCAAATTTTTTGGTCAGGGTTTGCGCTTCAATCACCGTGTCGTCATGGGAGCCTTCCACGGTGTGGATAATTTTCCCCAGCGGCGATTCAGCCGTACCCGCGCCGCCCAGCAGGTCGATGAACGCATCTTCAAAACGCGGTGCGGTTTCAGCTACCTCCAGCGGCGGCATGTCGGCTGCGTTTTGCACTTCGCGGATATTGACCTCTTTTTTGAGGATTAGGCGCACCGATTTGCCCTGAATCACGCCATCGCTCACCTGTGGCAGCTTCAGCGCCCGCTGTAGCAGGCGGCGGTTATTTTCCTCGGTGCTGGAGATCAAAAAGCTGCGTCCAGCCATGGTCTGCGTCAGCTCTTTGGGCGCGCCCTGATACAACAGCTGGCCTTCGTTCATCAGCAGCACGTCGCGGCACTGTTCGGCTTCGTCGAGATAGGAGGTGCTCCAGAGGATCAGCATTCCATCGCCCGCCAGTTCGTGGACCATTTGCCACAGTTCGCGGCGTGAGATGGGGTCAACGCCGACGCCGGGTTCGTCCAGCAGCAGCACTTTCGGTTCACCGACGAGGGTGCAGGCGAGGCCGAGTTTCTGCTTCATACCGCCGGAGAGCTTGCCCGCCAGACGGCCAGTAAAGGGGCCCAAAGAGGTAAACTCCAGCAGCCGGGCGAAGGTTTTCTCTCGTGCTTCGCCGGTGACGCTGCGCAGGTCGGCGTAGAGGGTCAGGTTTTCCATCACCGTCAGATCTTCATACAGGCCAAATTTCTGCGGCATATAACCGAGCACCGCGTGCAGGGCGCTATCATCGGCAATGGGGTCAAAACCAATGACCTGTGCGCTGCCGCTGTCGGCTTTGAGCAGACCGGCGAGCATACGCATCAGGGTGGTTTTCCCCGCGCCATCGGGGCCAACCAGCCCGGTCACATAGCCGGAGTGAATGGTGCAGTCCAGCGGCGCGACGGCCGGGCGGTCCATGCCGGCGAAACGCCGGGTCAGCCCGCGCAGCGTGATAACGTCTTCGCTCATTGGCTGTTTCCGTTGCTGAAAGCGACGGTCACCGGCATCCCCTGACGCAGCGCGCCGTCGGCATCGGTGACCACAATCCGCAGGCGATAAACCAGGTCGGTGCGCAGGTCCGGGGTCTCGACGGTTTTCGGCGTAAATTCAGCCACAGGAGAGACAAAGCCGATTTTGCCACGGTAAGGTTGATTCGGACGGCTATCGGTATAGAGCAAGACTTCACGCCCCGGTTGGGCCTGGCCGAGATTTTTTTCATCGACGTAGGCGCGTACCCAAACCGGATGGGTTAATGATAGCGTCATCACCGTGCCGCCTGCGCTGAGCATACTGCCTGGCTCCACGGCGCGGGTCATCAGGGTGCCGTCGGACGGCGCGGTCAGCGTGGTATCGTGCAGATCGAGTTTCGCCTGCGCCAGCGCGGCCTGAGCCTGTTCGAGGCTGGCTTTGGCCTGGGCTATCTCCTGCGGACGGTTACCGGCGCGGTACTGGCGCAGTTTATCCTGGGCTGATTTCAGCGTGGCCTGTGCCTGGTCGCGTGAGGAGCGCGCGTTCTCAAGGTCATTCGCGGAGATAGCGCTGCTTTTACGCAGCCCCAACTGGCGTTGATAGAAGTTCTGCGCATAGGCGTAAGCCGCCTGGGCCTGGTTAACCGCGGCGGCAGCCTGGGCAATTTCTTCCGAGCGATAGCCCGCCATCATTAGGTCGTACTGCGCCTGGGCCGTAGAAACGTTGGCCTGCGCCTGCTGGAGGGCATTTTCATAAGGGGCGCGATCCAGCTCGCCCAGCGTTTGCCCGGTTTTAATCGCATCGCCCTCATCGACGCTTAGCGACGCCAGCCGTCCTCCCACCCGGAAGCTCAGGTTAACGGTACGAATATCCACGTTGCCATACAGGGTGAGCGCTTTTTGCTGGCTGCTTTGATACCACCACCAGCCGCCGCCGATCACAGCAGCCATCAGGAGAAGCAGTAGAACGACGATGAGCGGTTTTTTCATGACTCCAGACTCCTTTGCGATAATCCTTGCAGAACGAAATCAACGTGGCAGGTGATGACCTGAATGATTTGCTCGGTTTTTTCTTGATCAAACTCAGCCCAACCGGCGCGACGCAGCACCGTTTCCCGAACAAGACGAAACGCGAGAACTTCCCCCAGCAGCGCGTGGGTGTGAAGGATCATTTGCGTGCTGTCTGCGTTAAGGCCGGTATAAGCGGCGATTAAACGGGTTAGGTGGCAGTGTAGCGGAGCAATGACCTGGTCGTGGATGAGCTGATAGGCGGGCGTCGGCGACAACTGCTCGCGGGAGATGAATTTGCTCAAATTGACCGTGTCTTCCTGGGTCAGCAGTAAAATCATATTCTGGCAGGCGCGTAGAATCAGAGTGCGCATTGCGGCTTTATCCGCAGCGGGCTGGGCCAGCAGTTCCTCTGCCGCCTGTGCATGAGGGCGAAAATTATTGCCGATAAAGTCGGCAATCCACTGGGCGCAGGCGAGGTACAAATCGTCCTTCGAACCGAAATAGTAGGTGATAGCGGCGATATTCTGTCCGGCCTGGGCGGCGATATCGCGGGTTGTGGCGTGCTGGCCGTATTCGCCGAACTGGGCGATAGCGGCAGCGATAAGCTGGCTTTTAGCCTGCTCGCCTTTGCTGGTAATGGGGGTCGTTGTCATCGCGCTAAAAAAGTTAATCAATCGATTGATTAACTTTAGGCGCGTATCTGAAGTTTGTCCACCGTCGGATGTTAAATATAAAACCCTTCTCGACTCAGCTCTTCAGAAACCCAATTAAAGAATATTTTCACTTTCTCTTTTTGCTCATTGGTATGGGGTAAAACGAAATGATGGGCGTTGACCGGCATACTTACGTCGGTGGTAAATACGGTGGTCAGATGCTGCTGATTAACGCTCTGTCCGGCTAACAGATTGCTTTCCAGAATAATGCCCATCCCCATACGCGCCGCCTCAATGCTCATATAGGAACGGTCAAAATTAAAAATAAAGTTTTTATTCCAGCCGCGAACCTTGTGCCAGGACAGCCAGTTGCTCCAGTTGATCAGCGTGCTATCTGAATGAATAAGATCGCAGGTCAGTAAATCTTCAATGATCTGAATATCATGATCAACTAAATAAGATGATGATGTATAAGGGAGCACGCGCTCATTTTTTATAGTCTTGACCACCAGGGTCGGCCATTGTGAAAGCCCGTGGCGAATATCGATATCAATATTATCGCGGGAGAACTGGATGCTTTCATAAGAGCAAGTCAGGCTAATTTTAAGATCCGGCCACGCCTGGCGAAATTTATTAAGGCGGGGCATCAGCCACAATAAACCAAAACTAGGTGCTGAATGAATACGCAAATAATCCTGGTGGATGTCATTAATCACCTGATTGGTGGCCTGACCAATTATATTTAATGCCCCGGAAACCTCTTTAAGATATTTTTCGCCAATAGTGGTTAATATCACTCCTTTACTGCTGCGAGAAAACAGCTTTTTTCCCAAATACTGTTCCAGGCTGGCTATCTGATGGCTGACAGCCGAAGCGGTAATATTGAGATTTTCAGCGGCCAGATTGAGGCTGCCGGTATCGGCAACTTCAATGAAAGCCTGAATGTTGCGTAAGGAAGGCATCGGCAGGCTTTTATTTTGAATCGGTTGACTCATCCTTTCCTCCTGTGAACGGGATAAATTTTTATTACCCAAAAGAAGTATGCAGACCAATTATCCCAGGAATTGTAGGAAAGCATAACATAGCCAAAAAATAAATTATGCAGGAATCCGTGATGAAGCTAACAGTTTTAAGCGTAGAGCCCGGCATCAAACTTATTCACAGGAATTTGAATGCAGTCACGAAGTAAATTTTTCTCACTCATAATTGAGGTTTTTTGAATACCCTTTCTTTTTTGGGTTGTTATATTGCAACCACAGGCCTGATAACAAGGCGCGATGCAGCAAGATTCGCGAAAAAAACATAAAACAATAATGAGGATACCCTATGTCACGTATAGATACTGTGGTCTGTACTGACGCCAGGAAGACAAAATATCGTTTCGTCGTTTTGGCGATGATTTTCCTGGTGTATGCAATAAATTATGCTGACAGGACGAATATTGGCGCGGTACTGCCTTTCATCATTGATGAGTTTCACATCAATAACTTTGAAGCCGGCGCGATTGCCAGTATGTTTTTCCTCGGCTATGCCGTAAGTCAGATACCGGCGGGCTTCTTTATCACGAAGCGTGGTACCCGAGGGTTGGTTTCGCTGTCGATTTTTGGTTTTTCTGCATTTACCTGGCTGATGGGCACGGTGAGTTCCGTTTTTGGCCTCAAGATGGTGCGCCTGGGATTGGGGCTTAGCGAAGGGCCGTGCCCGGTGGGGCTGGCTTCGACGATTAATAACTGGTTCCCGCCGAAAGAGAAAGCCACGGCAACGGGCGTTTATATCGCTGCCACCATGTTTGCGCCGATCATTGTACCGCCGCTGGCTGTGTGGATTGCGGTGACCTGGGGCTGGAGGTGGGTCTTTTTCTCCTTTGCGATACCAGGGATTGTCGCGGCGATAGCGTGGTACCTGTTGGTTAAGTCAAAGCCTTCGGAGAGCGGATTTGTTTCGCAAGGCGAACTGGAAGAGATTAATGCCGGACGCGATAGCGATAAAAACGCTGTGCGGGAAAATATATTAATTGCCGACCGATTCACCTTGCTGGATAAAATTATCCGGGTGAAAAAGATGGCACCTATTGATACGGCGAAAGGCTTATTTACCTCGAAAAATATTCTTGGCGACTGTCTGGCCTATTTTATGATGGTTAGCGTGTTGTATGGTTTATTAACCTGGATTCCGCTGTATTTAGTCAAAGAGCGTGGCTTTGATGTGATGAGCATGGGCTTTGTGGCAAGTATGCCATGCATCGGTGGTTTTATTGGCGCAATTGGTGGTGGATGGATTTCAGATAAATTATTAGGCCGCCGCCGTAAGCCAACCATGATGTTCACCGCTATCTCAACGGTCGTCATGATGCTCATTATGTTGAATATTCCGGCGAGCACTTGGGCAGTTTGCGTTGGATTATTCTTCGTGGGTTTATGTTTGAATATCGGCTGGCCGGCTTTTACCGCCTACGGTATGGCTGTTTCGGATACGAAAACATATCCGATCGCCTCTTCTATTATTAATAGCGGCGGCAACCTCGGCGGATTCGTTGCCCCAATGGCTGCGGGGTTCTTACTCGACCAGACTGGTAGCTTTAATTCAGTCTTCACCTATTTTGGTATCTGCGCCGCAATAGGTCTGGTGGTTATTTTATTTCTTGATGAACCACAGTAATGGAAAATGTTTCTGTCAATTAATATGACGTAAAGTCATGGAGTGAAAATATGTTATTAAAAGATAAAGTCGCCATTATTACGGGCGCGGCTTCCGTACGCGGTTTGGGTTTTGCAACAGCGAAATTATTTGCCGAAAACGGCGCCAAAGTGGTCATTATCGACCTCAATGGCGAAGCCAGTCAAACCGCCGCTGCGGCATTAGGCGAAGGCCATCTTGGTCTCGCAGCAAATGTCGCTGATGAAGTTCAGGTGCAGGCGGCGATTGAGCAAATTATGGCGAAATACGGTCGGGTTGACGTGCTGGTCAATAACGCAGGTATTACTCAGCCGCTGAAGCTAATGGATATTAAGCGCGCCAACTATGATGCGGTGCTGGACGTCAGCCTGCGCGGCACGCTGCTGATGTCGCAGGCGGTGATTCCGGTAATGCGGGCGCAGAAATCCGGCAGCATCGTCTGCATCTCTTCCGTTTCCGCCCAGCGTGGCGGCGGTATTTTCGGCGGCCCGCACTACAGCGCGGCAAAAGCTGGCGTGTTGGGGCTGGCGAGGGCGATGGCGCGTGAGCTGGGACCAGATAACGTCCGCGTCAACTGTATCACCCCTGGGCTGATTCAGACTGATATTACCGCCGGTAAGCTGACCGATGAAATGACCACCAATATTCTCGCCGGGATCCCGATGAATCGCCTTGGTGATGCTGTGGACATCGCACGTGCTGCGCTGTTCCTCGGAAGCTACCTCTCGTCCTACTCCACCGGCATTACCCTGGACGTCAACGGCGGCATGTTAATCCACTAAGCGAGGCAATCAGATGAAGACGACCGAATCACAAAAAGTTGCCGCTGCGGCGTGGCGTATCCGTCGCTATGCTCTGCGAATGGGGGAAGTTCAGGGGCAGGGCTATATTGGCCAGGCGCTGGGTTATGCTGATGTGCTGGCGACCGCATTCAGCCATGCAATGAGTTATCGTCCGCAAGACCCTGAGTGGGAAGGGCGCGACCGCTTCCTGCTCTCTCACGGTCACTACGCCATCGCTTATTATGCGGCGCTGCTGGAGGCGGGAATTATCCCGGAGGAGGAGTTGGAAACCTACGGTTCCGATGATAGCCGCCTGCCGATGTCAGGAATGGCAACCTATACGCCAGCGATGGAGATGTCTGGCGGTTCTTTAGGGCAAGGGCTGTCTATCGCCGTGGGGATGGCGCTCGGGCTGAGGCAAAAGGGAAGCGCGTCGTGGGTCTATAACTCGATGTCGGATGGTGAACTGGACGAAGGTTCAACCTGGGAAGCGGCGATGTCGGCGGCTCACTATGGGCTGACCAATCTTATTAACATCGTCGATGTGAACAAACAGCAGGCCGATGGCGATTCGCGCAAAATTCTCGGCTTTGAACCGCTACACGAGAAATGGGCCGCCTTCGGCTGGTACGTGCAGCGTGTGGACGGCAACGATCAGGCTGCGGTGATTGCCGCCTTTGACAACGCGAAAAACCATCCAGGCGAACAGCCGCGAGTCATTCTTTGCGACACGCTGATGGGTAAAGGCGTACCGTTCCTTGAAACCCGCGATAAGAACCATTTTATACGCGTCGATGCCGATGAATGGCAAAAAGCGATTGCGGTGCTGGATGCCAACAAACCGGAAGGAGTGCTGTAATGAGCCAGACTACTCAGAAACCCCGTTTAAAAACGTCTGCAATGATCGCTTCAATCGCCGATGAAGATCAGGTGACCGTTCCTGCACCGTTTGGTGTCGCGCTCTCTAAGCTGGCGGCACAACGCCCGGAAATCGTCGGTATGACCGCCGACCTGTCGAAGTATACCGACCTGCATATTTTCGCCCAGGCCTTTCCGGATCGCTTCTTCCAGATGGGGATGGCGGAACAGCTGCTGATGGGGGCCGCTGGGGGAATGGCGAAAGAGGGATTTATCCCTTTCGCCACCACCTACGCCGCTTTTGCTACCCGACGGGCCTATGATTTTATCCATCAGGTTATCGCCGAAGAGCATCTGAACGTGAAAATCTGCGCGGCGTTGCCGGGTCTTACCACCGGTTACGGGCCAAGTCATCAGGCAACGGAAGACTTGGTGATTATGCGCGGCATCCCCGGCATGGTGATAGTTGATCCTTGTGATGCGCTGGAGATAGAACAGGCGGTACCGGCCATCGCCGATCATAACGGCCCGGTTTATATGCGCCTGCTGCGCGGCAGGGTACCGCTGGTGTTGGATAAATATGACTATCAGTTCGAACTGGGCAAAGCGAAGCTGCTGGAGGACGGTAACGATGTGCTGATTATCTCTTCCGGGCTGATGACCATGCGCGCTCTTGAAACGGTGGAGAAACTGCGCGCCGACAATATCAGCGTGGCGGTGCTGCACGTGCCGACAATCAAACCACTTGATGAAAAAGCGATTATTGAGCAAGCCTCGAAGCCAGGTCGTCTGGTGGTCACTGCGGAAAACCACACCTCAGTCGGTGGGTTGGGAGAAGCGGTCGCCGCGCTGCTGATGCGTAAAGGCGTGCGCTGCGAGCTGGATACGGTTGGCCTGCCCGACGAGTTCCTGCTGGCTGGCGCGCTGCCGACGCTACATGACCGCTATGGTATATCTACCGCGATGATGGTCGAAAAAATTAAGTATCGTCTGCGTTAATCGCTTTCGCCGCCGCGTTCTGCGGCGGCGCTTTTCTGTTTCCGTTCGAGGTTTCCATGTCGATTAATTCCATTGAAGAATTAAACGCGCTGGTTGCGCGCGTCAAAAAAGCTCAGCGTCAGTACGCGGGGTTCACGCAACAACAAGTTGACAAAATATTCCGCGCTGCCGCTTTAGCCGCCGCTGATGCCCGCATTCCGCTGGCGAAAATGGCGGTCGCCGAGTCCGGCATGGGCATCGTGGAAGATAAAGTGATTAAAAACCACTTCGCGTCTGAATATATCTACAACGCCTATAAAGACGAAAAAACCTGCGGGGTTCTTGGCGAAGACGAAGCCTTCGGCACCATGACCATCGCCGAACCTATTGGGCTGATCTGCGGGATCGTCCCGACCACCAACCCAACTTCTACCGCCATTTTTAAATCGCTGATTAGCCTGAAAACCCGTAACGGCATCGTCTTCTCGCCGCATCCGCGGGCGAAAAACGCCACCAACCGCGCGGCGGAAATTGTGCTGCGCGCCGCAGTCGAGGCCGGTGCGCCGCCGGACATTATTGGCTGGATTGATGAACCGACCGTGGATCTGTCTAACCGCCTGATGCACCACCCGGATATCAATCTGATCCTCGCCACCGGCGGACCGGGTATGGTGAAGGCCGCCTACAGCTCGGGTAAACCGGCAATTGGCGTCGGTGCAGGTAACACCCCGGTGGTCATTGATGAAACCGCTGATGTAAAACGCGCGGTGGCCTCCATCCTGATGTCCAAAACCTTCGATAACGGCGTGATCTGCGCCTCCGAACAGTCAGTGGTGGTGGTCGATACCGTCTATAACGCGGTGCGTGAGCGTTTCGCCAGCCATGGCGGCTACCTGTTACAGGGAAAAGAGCTGAAAGCGGTTCAGGGCATCCTGCTGAAAAACGGCGCGCTAAACGCAGCGATTGTCGGGCAGTCGGCGATTAAAATTGCCGAAATGGCCGGGATCAGCGTGCCTGCCGATACCAAAATTCTGATTGGTGAAGTGAAAGCTATCGACGACAGCGAGCCTTTTGCTCATGAAAAGCTCTCCCCGACGCTGGCCATGTACCGGGCAAAAGATTTCGCCGACGCCGTAGAAAAAGCGGTGAAGCTGGTCGATATGGGCGGCATTGGCCACACCTCCTGCCTCTATACCGATCAGGATAACCAGGCCGCGCGGGTGATGACCTTTGGCGAAAAAATGAAAACCGCACGCATCCTGATTAACACCCCGACCTCCCACGGCGGCATTGGCGATCTCTATAACTTTAGTCTCGCGCCTTCCCTGACGCTGGGCTGCGGCTCCTGGGGCGGTAACTCCATCTCGGAAAACGTCGGGCCGAAGCACCTGATCAACAAGAAAACCGTGGCAAAGCGAGCTGAAAATATGCTGTGGCATAAACTTCCGAAATCCATCTATTTCCGCCGCGGCTCTCTGCCCATCGCGCTGGATGAAGTGATCACCGATGGCCATAAGCGCGCGCTGATCGTCACCGACCGCTTCCTGTTCAACAACGGCTACGCGGATCAGATCACCTCGGTGCTGAAAGCGGCGGGCGTCGAAACCGAAGTCTTCTTTGAAGTGGAAGCCGACCCGACGCTAACCATCGTGCGCAAAGGCGCAGAGCTGGCTAACGCCTTCAAGCCCGACGTCATCATCGCCCTGGGCGGCGGCTCGCCGATGGATGCGGCGAAAATCATGTGGGTGATGTACGAGCATCCGGAAACCCACTTTGAAGAGCTGGCGCTGCGCTTTATGGATATCCGCAAGCGTATCTACACCTTCCCGAAAATGGGCGTCAAAGCCCGGATGGTGGCGATCACCACCACTTCCGGCACCGGCTCCGAAGTCACGCCGTTTGCGGTGGTGACCGACGATGCCACCGGGCAGAAATATCCACTGGCGGACTACGCCCTTACCCCGGATATGGCGATTGTCGATGCTAACCTGGTGATGGATATGCCGAAGTCCCTGTGCGCCTTCGGCGGCCTGGATGCGGTGACCCACGCTATCGAAGCCTACGTTTCCGTGCTGGCCTCCGAGTTCTCCGATGGCCAGGCGCTACAGGCGCTGAAGCTGCTGAAAGCGTACCTGCCAGCCTCTTACCATGAAGGCTCGAAAAACCCGGTGGCCCGCGAGCGCGTCCATAATGCGGCAACCATCGCCGGGATCGCCTTTGCCAACGCCTTCCTCGGGGTGTGCCACTCCATGGCGCACAAGCTGGGCTCGCAGTTCCACATTCCGCACGGTCTGGCGAATGCGCTGATGATCTGCAACGTCATTCGCTATAACGCCAACGATAACCCGACCAAGCAAACGGCTTTCAGCCAGTACGACCGTCCACAGGCCCGCCGTCGGTACGCAGAGATTGCCGATCATTTAGGCCTGAGCGCGCCGGGAGACCGCACCGCGGCGAAAATCGAGAAGCTGCTGGCGTGGCTGGAGAGCATCAAAGCCGAGCTGGGCATTCCGAAATCCATCCGCGAGGCGGGCGTGCAGGAAGCCGATTTCCTCGCCCACGTCGATAAGCTGTCCGAAGACGCCTTCGATGACCAGTGCACCGGCGCTAACCCACGCTATCCGCTCGTGGCTGAGCTGCGTGAGATACTACTAGTCAGCTATTACGGGGATATTTATCGCGAAGCGTAATTGCCGCTCCTCGTCTATAGAACGGGGAGCAGTGGTTTGTTAGTCAGAGTATTCTTTTCGGGAGATTTTATGCGGTTCGTCACAAAATCTGCTAGACTGCGCCACTTCATGGCATTGTGGTTTTTGCCATCTCTTTCGCAATAATCTCCCTGAAGACTACGCCTGTGACGGGCCGGGGCGGTTCGGAGTTGTTATGTCTTTTGATTCCCTTGGCCTGAATCCTGAAATCTTGCGCGCGGTCGCTGAACAGGGCTATGTTGAGCCAACCCCTATCCAACAGAAGGCTATTCCTGCGGTATTACAGGGTCGCGATCTGATGGCCAGCGCCCAGACCGGCACCGGTAAAACGGCAGGTTTTACGTTGCCGCTGCTTCAGCATCTGATCCAACAAGAACCGCATGCTAAAGGTCGTCGCCCGGTGCGCGCTTTGATCCTGACTCCAACGCGCGAGCTGGCAGCACAGATTGGCGAGAACGTACGGGATTACAGCAAGTATCTGAATATTCGTTCGCTGGTCGTCTTCGGCGGGGTAAGCATTAACCCGCAGATGATGAAGCTGCGCAGCGGCGTCGATATTCTGGTGGCCACGCCGGGACGTCTGCTGGATCTTGAACATCAGAATGCCGTCAGCCTGGATAAGGTTGAAGTGCTGGTACTGGATGAAGCCGACCGTATGCTGGATATGGGCTTTATTCACGATATTCGCCGCGTGCTGGCGAAACTGCCTGCGAAACGCCAGAACCTGCTGTTCTCTGCAACCTTCTCCGACGACATTAAATCGTTGGCGGAAAAACTGCTGCATAACCCGCTGGAAATTGAAGTTGCCCGCCGTAACACCGCCTCTGAGCAGGTGAGCCAGTTAGTGCATTTCGTTGATAAAAAACGCAAGCGCGAGCTGCTGTCGCAGATGATCGGCGAAGGTAACTGGCAGCAAGTGCTGGTCTTTACCCGCACCAAGCACGGCGCAAACCATCTGGCAGAGCAGCTTAATAAAGATGGTATTCGCAGCGCCGCAATCCACGGTAACAAAAGCCAGGGCGCGCGTACTCGCGCATTGGCTGACTTTAAATCCGGTGGCATCCGCGTGCTGGTGGCAACCGACATCGCCGCTCGCGGTCTGGATATTGAAGAGTTGCCGCACGTAGTGAACTACGAACTGCCAAACGTACCGGAAGATTATGTGCACCGCATCGGTCGTACCGGTCGCGCGGCTGCAACTGGCGAAGCGCTGTCGCTGGTCTGCGTTGACGAGCATAAGCTGTTGCATGATATCGAACGCTTGCTGAAAAAAGAGATCCCACGTATCGCCATCGCGGGCTATGAACCGGATCCTTCCATCAAAGCCGAGCCGATTCAGAACGGTCGCCAGCAGCAGCGTGGCGGTGGCCGCGGTGGTCAAAGCCAGAGTCGTGGTGGCCAAAGCCAGGGCCGCAGCGGCCAGAGCCAGGGGCGTAGCCAGCAATCTGCTCCGCGCCGCAACGATGGTGAAGCGCCGAAAGCACGTACTGCAGACGGTAAACCTCCACGGCGTCGTCGCCCGCGCAAACCGGCGTCGGCTGAATAATGTTGTTCTGGCTGCGGCATGTTAATCTGCCGCAGTCAGCCTTTGTACTGCTTCTGATCCTGCAATTTTAAAATTCACTCATCAATAACCATCAGATTAAAATTTATCTTTTACCGTGCTTCACTTTCGGTAGTGAACCATTCTTGCGATTTTTGCAATAGCTGACAAAATTGTAGCCAGCAACCACAAGGAGTATCACAGAAACCACTAACATGAAAAAAGCAACCATAAACATCCTCAATAATTAACAGGCCCTGTAGACTCTGAAAGTTAGTATACGGATTAGTGGTTAAGATATAATATCTTATGAATGTAGATTATCTTAAATATAAGATTAATCAAAAAGTTAGATTATTTTCATTGTCTCTTTTTATACTCTTTTCGGAATGTATTTAGAACGTTTGATTAATTCTTTATCATTTTTTCACATTCGGGCTTCTGATGTGGAAGACCAATATCTGATGTTTACAGTATGAATTAGAAAAAAACGCTAAGTGCAGACTGAAAATAGCGTCGTTACTAATTATTCATAAAATGGATACGGATAAGCCATCGTAAACGACTCACTGCACTGGCGAAAAGAGCGTTATTGGTTTTTATCCTGTTCTGCGAGTCGGCTTCCTGTTTACCGAAAAAGGGATACCTCCGCCCTGTCAAAAATGGCACAATAGTGGCTGTTTATACAGTATTCAGGTTCTCTCATGGCTTTGACCGCAGCGCTAAAAGCGCAAATCGCCGCCTGGTATAAGGCGCTCCAGGAACAGATTCCGGACTTTATTCCCCGTCCCCCGCAGCGGCAGATGATCGCCGATGTCGCGAAGACGCTTGCCGGGGAAGAGGGGCGACATCTGGCGATTGAGGCTCCCACTGGCGTCGGCAAAACCTTGTCATACCTGATCCCCGGCATCGCGATTGCCCGTGAAGAGCAAAAAACGCTCGTAGTCAGCACCGCCAACGTAGCGCTGCAGGACCAGATCTACAGCAAAGACCTGCCGCTGCTGCGTAAAATTATTCCCGACCTGCGATTTACCGCTGCCTTTGGTCGTGGGCGCTACGTTTGTACGCGTAACCTGGCCGCTCTCGCCAGTACGGACCCGACACAGCAGGATCTGCTCGCCTTCCTTGATGACGACCTCACACCGAATAACCAGGCAGAACAGAAGCTGTGCGCGACGCTTAAAACGGATCTTGATAGTTATAAATGGGATGGCCTGCGCGATCACACCGATAAAAACATAGATGATTCGCTGTGGAGCCGTCTGAGCACCGATAAAGCCAGCTGCCTGAATCGCAATTGCCACTATTATCGCGAATGTCCATTTTTCGTCGCCCGGCGAGAAATTCAGGAAGCCGAAGTGGTGGTGGCAAACCATGCGCTGGTCATGGCGGCAATGGAGAGCGAGGCGGTACTGCCGGATCCGAAGAATTTACTGCTGGTGCTTGATGAAGGCCACCACCTGCCGGATGTCGCCCGCGATGCGCTGGAAATGAGCGCTGAAATCACCGCTCCGTGGTATCGCCTGCAGTTGGATTTGTTCACTAAACTGGTCGCCACCTGCATGGAACAGTTCCGGCCTAAAACCACACCGCCATTGGCGAATCCTGAGCGCCTGAACGCGCACTGCGAGGAGCTGTTTGAGCTTATCTCCTCGCTAAATAATATTCTTAACCTGTATATGCCTGCGGGTCAGGAAGCGGAACACCGCTTTCCGATGGGCGAGCTGCCGCAGGAAGTTATGGAGATCTGCCAGCGGCTGGCGAAGCTGACGGAAACGTTGCGCGGGCTGGCGGAGCTGTTCCTCAACGATCTTGGCGAAAAAACAGGCAGTCATGATGTGGTGCGTCTACACCGGGTTCTGCTGCAGATGAACCGCGCGCTGGGGATGTTTGAGAGTCAGAGCAAACTGTGGCGTCTGGCATCGTTGGCGCAGTCTTCAGGCGCGCCGGTGACCAAATGGGCCACCCGCGACCTGCGTGACGGTCAGATGCATATCTGGTTCCACTGTGTGGGGATCCGCGTCAGCGATCAGCTGGAAAGGCTGCTCTGGCGCAGCGTCCCGCATATTGTTGTCACTTCGGCGACGCTACGTTCGCTGAATAGCTTTTCTCGCCTGCAAGAGATGAGCGGGCTGAAAGAGAAGGCGGGAGACCGCTTTGTGGCGCTGGATTCGCCGTTTAACCACGTCGAACAGGGTAAAATTGTCATCCCGCAGATGCACTACGAACCGCTTATTGACCACGAAGAACAGCATATCGCCGAGATGGCGGCTTACTTTCGCGAGCAGGTTGAGAGTAAAAAGCATCTTGGCATGCTGGTGCTGTTTGCCAGCGGAAGAGCGATGCAGCGTTTTCTTGAGCACGTGACCGATTTGCGCTTGCTGCTTCTGGTGCAGGGTGATAAGCCGCGCTATCGGCTGGTGGAACTGCACCGTAAGCGCGTTGAAGGTGGGGAACGAAGCGTACTGGTCGGGCTGCAATCCTTTGCCGAAGGGCTCGATTTAAAAGGCGAGCTGCTGAGCCAGGTTCACATCCACAAAATTGCCTTCCCGCCGATAGACAGCCCGGTGGTGATTACCGAAGGCGAGTGGCTCAAAAGCCTCAATCGCTATCCGTTCGAAGTTCAAAGTCTGCCGAGTGCTTCCTTCAACCTGATTCAGCAGGTGGGTCGCCTGATCCGTAGCCATAGCTGCTGGGGGGAAGTGGTGATTTACGATAAGCGACTGTTGACCAAAAACTACGGCCAACGCTTATTGAATGCATTACCCGTATTTCCGATAGAGCAGCCTGCCGTCCCTGAGGTTATAGTAAAAACTAAAGCAAAACCGACGCGTCGCAAACGGCGTTAATGGTGCAATGTCGACGATGTGAGAAGCTCAAAGGAGCCTTCGATGGACTACAGCAAGATCATTAAAGAAGTTGGGCGGGGGAAAAACCACGCCCGTGACCTGGATGTCGAAACGGCCCGCGCGCTCTATTCGCGGATGCTTAGCGGCGAAGTACCCGAGCTCGAGCTGGGCGGCATCCTTATAGCCCTGCGCATCA
Organism: Klebsiella sp. MISC125; assembly: GCF_051131775.1. Classification (NCBI taxonomy): domain Bacteria; kingdom Pseudomonadati; phylum Pseudomonadota; class Gammaproteobacteria; order Enterobacterales; family Enterobacteriaceae; genus Klebsiella; species Klebsiella sp. MISC125. The sequence goes on along the minus strand of NZ_CP180448.1, from coordinate 4,148,969 downwards.
AGGGTGAAGGAGAAGCGGAGATGAAGGGCTTCTACGAGGCGATGCAGCAGCAGACGTTACGCCTGACGCCGCCGCCAGGCAAACCTATGCCGATTGTCATCCCCAGCTATAACGGCGCGCGCAAACAGGCAAACCTGACCCCGCTGATCGCCATCCTGCTGCACAAACTCGGTTTCCCGGTGGTGGTGCACGGCGTGAGTCATGATCCAACCCGCGTGCTCACAGAAACGATTTTCGAACTGATGGGGATTCCTGCCACGCGACACGCGGGTCAGGCCCAGGCGCGATTGGACAGCCATCAGCCGGTTTACATTCCGATAGGTGCGCTTTGTCCAGCGCTGGAGAAACAGTTAGCGATACGCTGGCGTATGGGCGTGCGCAACAGTGCGCACACGCTGGCCAAGCTGGCGACGCCGTTCGCGGAAGATGCGGCGCTGCGTCTGTCGAGCGTCTCTCATCCGGAATATGTCACCCGAGTGGCGAAATTCTTTACTGAAATCGGCGGACGGGCATTGCTGATGCACGGTACTGAAGGCGAAGTCTATGCTAACCCACAACGCTGCCCGCAGATTAGCCTGATTGATGCTGCTGGAACGCGTGTACTGAACGAGCGTCAGGATATAGGTATAGCGCAGGCTGTTGCGCTACCAGAGTCAAAAGACCCGGAGATTACCGCGCGCTGGATTGAACGCTGTGTGACAGGGAGCGAACCGCTACCCCTGTCGCTGAGAATCCAGCTGGCCTGCTGCCTGGTGGCTGCCGGGGAAGCAGCCACTCTGGAACAGGGACTGGCAAAAGTGGCTGAGCACTGGTAATCATCGCCGCCATTGTGGGCGGCTCTGTTTACTCAGTGATTTCCAGCGACGTGAAATCGAACTTACTGCCATCAAAGAGCCCCTGGCTGGTTAGCTTGAGCGCTGGGATAACCGGTAGTGATAAAAACGCCATCTGGATAAAAGGTTCGTCGGGAAGAGTGCCGCAGAGTTTACCTGCAGCTTTGAGAGAACCTATTTGCTGCGCCAGCGTTTGTGCCGTTTCGGTGCTCATTAACCCGGCGACAGGTAGCGGCAAATGAGCCGCTACCTGGTTATGATGCACGACGCACAATCCGCCGCCGGTGGAGATAACCTGATTTACCGCTGTGGCCATTTCTTGCGCGCTACGTCCAATAACAACGATGTTATGGCTGTCATGGCTGACGGTTGCCGCCAGCGCCCCTTCGCGCAAACCAAAGCCGCTTAGTAGACCGCAGGCGGGCGGGGTTTGCTTGCCATAACGTTCCAGGACGCTGATAAAGCAGATATCTTCTCGATCAAATCCTTCCCCGGTATACAGGCTCTCTCCATTGCCGGTGATCAGCTCGTTAGGAATGGCCTCAATCACGCGATAGCGCCTGCCGGGAGTGAAATCGAAGGAAAAGTCGGTGGCTGATACCGGCTGGCGTGCAACCGTGTTGCCTAAGGGGGGATGCGTTTTTGCTAACGTTGCAGACTCGGCGCGCAGTAATGCGTGTTCATCGACAGGCATTCCCTTAATAAACACTTGCTGTACCTCAACTTGCTGAGGATTGCTAAGCAGGACGATATCCGCTTGTTTTCCCGGTGCCAGCAGTCCGAGATGTTTCAGGCCGAAATGGCGTGCGGCTGACCAGCTGGCAATACGGTAAGCGACATGCAGCGGCACATTATGTTGGTTAATAAGGCGGCGGATAAGCGCGTCGATATGGCCTTCATGGGCAATTTCCCAGGGATTACGATCGTCGGTACAAAGCATACATTGTGGGCTGTTCATTTCATTGATTAACGGCGCGAGCGAATCGAGATTTCGCGCAGCGGACCCTTCGCGGATCATTAACCCCATTCCAGCCCGTAGCTTTTCACGGCCCTCTTGTTGAGAATAGCTTTCATGGCAGTTTTCGACGCCAGCAGCAACATATGCATTAAGCGCTTTACCGCTCAGTCCCGGGCAATGACCGTCTATCGTCAGAGTACGGAACGCGTCTATTTTATCCGCAATTTCGCGCTCTCCGGCGATAACGCCGGGATAGTCCATTACCTCCGCGAGCCCGGTGACCAGGGGATGGTCGTGCCAGCGGAGCATTTGTTCAAGGGTAAAATCGGCACCGTTTAAATCGCAACCTTTCAGGGCAGGGACGCAGGAGCTAACCTGAATATACTGATTTTGTTGTGCCAGTTCGGCGCAGCGAATAAACCAGGCGAAGCCGGATTCCCCCATCACATTGACGATTTCATGGGGATCGCAAACGATGGTTGTCAGGCCGCGCGGCAGAGTTGCCGTTTCAAAAGCAACGGGGGTCATCATGCTCGATTCAATATGCAAATGGGCATCAACAAAGCCAGGTACTGCTGTTGCTCCGCGGGCATCGACACGCTGGTGAGCCGGAGCATCGGCATACTCTGGGCCAATACCGGCAATATGCTGGTTTTTTATCACTATGGGGCCTGCGAAACTCCCGCCATTAATTAAATCAAGTACAGTGACATTATCAATAATATAATCTGCAGCACCCTCTCCACGTGATACGGCGAGTAATTCTTGTCTGTTTTGACGACTAATCTGGTGATATTTAAAGTTAATTCTATTTATCATTTTATTTTCTCATTTTGATTTATCAAATTGATTCTTTAATTATCATTTTATCATCTGTGGTGGTTTTTTATTTTATCGATAAATAGATTTTTACGATGTGATAGCTATCACTGAATTATGAGTTAGGTATGATTTAAAAAGAGTAAAGTCAGTGGATGTATCATGAAGTTATTCTTCATCAGCGGATGAAAAACATGAAAAATGAACACAGCGAAAACACTCATCAGAGTACTAGCAGTCTTTCCCGTTTTTTTAAACTACAGCAGCATAATACCTGTGTGCGCACCGAGGCGATCGCTGGGCTCACTACGTTTTTAACGATGGTTTATATCGTTTTTGTTAATCCACAAATTCTAGCTGCGGCGCATATGGATGCGAAGGTCGTTTTTGTCACCACCTGTTTGATTGCCGGTATTGGTAGCATTGCCATGGGACTTATTGCAAATCTTCCTGTTGCGCTGGCACCCGCAATGGGGCTAAACGCCTTTTTCGCCTTTGTGGTTGTCGGGGCGATGGGGATGAGCTGGCAGACCGCGATGGGCGCAATATTCTGGGGCGCTGTGGGGTTGTTTTTATTAACGCTTTTTCGCATTCGTTACTGGATGATTGCAAACATCCCAATAAGTTTGCGCATAGGTATCACCAGTGGAATAGGGTTGTTTATTGCAATGATGGGGCTGAAAAATTCAGGAGTCATTGTTGCAAATAAAGATACGTTAGTTGCCATTGGCGACTTGAGTTCGCATAGCGTGTTATTAGGGATTGTTGGTTTTTTTATTATTGCCGTTCTCTCTTCACGAAATTTCCATGCTGCAGTGCTGGTTTCAATTGTCGTCACATCATGTTGTGGTTTATTTTTTGGCGATGTTCATTTTAATGGTGTTTATTCCACACCGTCTGGTATCAGCGGTGTGATCGGCGAAGTGGATATACGAGGTGCCTTATCGCTGGATCTGGCCGGTATTATATTCTCATTCATGCTGATTAATCTATTTGATTCTTCAGGGACGCTAATCGGCGTGACGGATAAAGCGGGTTTAATTGGCAAAGATGGTAAGTTCCCTAATATGCATAAGGCGCTGTATGTTGACAGTTTGAGCTCAGTGGCCGGTGCTTTTATTGGTACTTCATCGGTGACCGCTTATATCGAAAGTACGGCTGGTGTGTCGGTAGGAGGCAGGACCGGTCTTACAGCGGTGGTTGTCGGCGTTTTGTTTTTGCTGGTGATGTTTTTTTCGCCGCTGGCTGAAATAGTGCCGGGATATGCAACGGCTGGAGCCTTAATTTTCGTTGGCGTGTTGATGACATCCAGCCTCGCCCGTATTGACTGGGATGATTTTACCGAGTCAGTTCCGGCTTTTATTACGGCGGTAATGATGCCTTTCACGTTCTCTATCACCGAGGGGATTGCGCTTGGTTTTCTGGCTTACTGCATTATGAAGATCTTCTGTGGCAGATGGCGTGAGCTGAATCTGTGCGTCATTGCGGTTGCAATGCTGTTTGCGTTGAAAATTATTCTTGTTGATTAAAAAAAAGCCCGTCCAGTGGGATGGACGGGCAAGGCAAGGGTATTAAAGGGTCTTACAGGGTTGAAACAGTGGCATTACAGGGTCTTACTTGCTACAGGAATTTGTGGCGATTATTTATAGATAACCGCGGTACCGCTAATTTTGTTCGCGGTGTTAGCAGAGGTGATGCTGTAGCCGGTTGCGCCAGCTGCTTCGGCTTTCTCTGCCAGTTTAGCTTCCAGACCATCCAGCGTCGTTGCGCCTTCAGCGGAAACCACACCGATTTTGTTCATGCTTTCTGCCTGGGCCGATGTTACCGGCTGAGCGGCGAAAGCACCAAAGGACAGAGCGGAAAGGGCGATGGCGGCGGCAGCATATTTGATAGTTTTCATAATTAATCTCTCGCAGGTTGTCTTGTACAGGTGACGATGTTTCGTCGATGTGAGAAGTATCACGGTTTTGAGCGAGAGATAAAATCGAAGGAAATTAACAATCTCAATCTAATTTTTTGAACGATTATTAATTTATTGAATATTAATAAATTATTTTAGCCCGCGAAGAGAAAACGGGTTGAAGCGAAGTTCAGGGGGCGGTAAGGGCACATTTTGCCACTCAGTTTGCCAAAAAACGTGCGCGAAAAGATAACGCGATCTGCGGTAATGAACGGTAAATGACGGTCAGCGAAGCTGGCTATCTTTAGAACCACGGCGATTATATCCTGAAAATGTATTGTTATGTAAATCTTTATCTTGTTGGCACTTTACGCAGTATCTCACCCCCGCAACCGCTTGCCGACGCGCTTCCGGAATCGGCTCTCCGCACTCTTCACAAAATTTGTTGCTTTCACCCGATGAAAGCTCATTTCGCGCCCGCGCGATGGCATCATTAATGGTGCTGTCGATTTGCTCCTGCACGGCGTCGTCATTTGCCCAGCCTGATGCCATGGTTCACCTCGTTATCTCGTTGACTGTCAGTATAGAGAATATGGGGATAAAAAATGACCAGACAAGGCTTAGATCTCTGACCATTCGCGCAGCAGGTTATGGTACAGATTAAGCAGAGAGAGCACTTCGTCGCTTTCACCGTGGCGGCTTTTTAACTTCTGAATATTGCCATCCAGATCAAACAGCATGGCGCGGTGCTTATCGTCGCGGATCATGGATTGAACCCATAAGAATGAGGCCACGCGGGTACCCACTGTAACGGGAGTGACGCAGTGCAGGCTACTTGAAGGATAGAGTACCAGGTCGCCAGCCGGGAGCTTAACCGAGTGCTGGCCGTAGGTGTCGTTAACCACCAGCTCGCCGCCCTCGTAGCTTTCCGGGGCGGATAAAAAGAGGGTGGCGGAGAGATCGGTACGCATCCAGCCGCCCTGGGCCTGACTGCGCACCGCACCATCAACGTGAAATCCATAAGTTTCACTCTGCTGATAGCGGTTAAACAGCGGGCTGGAAAGGGTTTTTGGCAGCGCGGCGGCAAAAAACAGCGAACTGCGATTCAGCGCTGCGACGACCGTTGCCTGAAGTTCGCCATACAAGCTACTGCGGGTGTCTACCTGCTGGTTATTTTTGACCTGAGCGCCCTGATCGCCAGTAGTTACGCGGCCGTCAACCCAATCGGCTTGTTGGAGCTTGGTGGTGAAATAGTCCACTTCCTGTGGGCTAAGGACGGCGGGGATATGGTACATCATGATTTTGTCTCCTGAAGAAACGGGGCGTTGCCGCCCCATCGTGGATCAGAAATGCATATTGGCGGTTAACAAGAAGGTCCGTGGTTCCCCCGGATGATAGCGGTAGCCGCTCTTATTAATAGAGGCGACATAGTCGGTATCAAACAGGTTATAGACGTTCAGCTGCAGGTCGAGATTACGGTTAACACGATAACCCACCTTGGCATCCGCTACCCAGTAGCCTTCGGTATAGGACGGCGTACCGACCGCGCCGTCGCTGCCGCGATGCATACTGCCGACGTAGCGTGCGCCAGCGCCAACGGAGATAGCCTCAGTGGCCTGATATTGGCTCCAGACGGTAAAGGCGTGCTCTGGCGTATACGGTAGCGCGCTGGTGCCATCCTGGGCGGTATTCGCGCCTTCGCTAATGCTGGCGCGCTGTTGGGTATAACCGCCGATAACCTGCCAGTCAGGAGTAATATTACCGGCCAGAGAGATCTCATAGCCTTCCACGCGTTTCTTACCGTACTGTGAATAAGTGCCGTCGTCGTTCTGTTCGACTTCGTTTTCAATATCAGTACGGAAGAGGGCGGCGGTCAGCAGCAGGCGCTTGTCCATGAGCTCCCACTTGGTTCCGACTTCGCTGGTTTTTGCTTTCTGCGGTTTAAAGTCGGTACGGTTGGCGCTGTTGCCGGTACCACTTTGTGCGAGGGTGAAGTTGCTGCCTCCCGGCGGCTGCTGAGAAACGGCGTAGTTGACGTAGATATTGCCGTTATCGGTCAGATGATACAGCGCACCGGCTTTCCAGTTCACCAGGTTACCGCTGGTGGAGGTATCGACGGTGGTGACCGGTGTATTTTTCTCTACGCCCGTCGGGCAGGCGATAGCACCGCGTCCGGTACCGCCGCACAGGCTCGCGCTATCGTATTTGGTCTGGTAATTATCCAGACGGATCCCGCCGTTAAGTTCGAAGTCCTGAGTAATTTGCAGGGTGTCGAAGGTATAAACGCCGAAGGTATCCGTTTGCCCGTTGGCGTTGGCGCCGCTGCGGTCCAGGCCGCCGATGGAGATATCGCTGTTCGGGTGATAAATGTTCACCGCCGGCGGCGTTAGCGGATAAACCCCGTAGTTGGTCTGCGTTTCGCGGGTGAATTCCACACCGGTGCTGACGTCATGGCCGATGGAACCGGTGTAGAACTTCGAGGTCAGGTTAGTCTGGTTAGTGAGGATCTTGTTGCTGGTGTCTTTGGTGTTTGCCAGACGTGACCAGGTCCAGGTGCCAACATCATCAGGGTTAGGCTGGATGATGTTCGTCGCCCCACCCATCACCGCGGTCATCAGATAATCCTGTTTCACGCGAGACCAGCGGGTCGTGTTCCGAATGGTCGTGGTGTCGCTCAGATCGTGTTCGAAGCGCATCGTCACGGTATCGGTGGTGGAATCATCGTAGTCGGAATTGGTGCCGTAGAAGTTGCTGGTGGCGACTTTACCGGAGTGATTCAGCGCCGAGGTGCTGGCGTTGGGGGCGGAATACCCTGGCAGACCGATAGTTGGAATGCCGCCATCTGGCGTATTGTGCTGGGTCACGTGCAGATAGTTCAGGTACAAGCGGGTCTCAGTGCCAAGACCGAACGCCGCCGATGGCGCCACGCCGTAACGCTCGTTTTTCACCTTGTCGCGGCCTGCATCGTGAGTTTTTTCACCCATCAGATTCAGGCGCACCGCGCTGGTTTCGCCAATGGTCTCGTTGATATCCAGCGTGCCGCGACGGAACCAGGCGCTACCTACGCTTGCGGAAGCATCGATACCGGAGTCCAGACGCGGCTGTTTGCTGATCATATTGATTGAACCGGTCGGCGCGCTGCGACCGTAGTCGGAACCAGACGGCCCCTTGATGACCTCAACCTGTTCAGTGTTGAAGGTATCGCGGCTGACGCTGCCGATATCGCGAATACCGTCGACGTAAATACTGTTGGAGGTATCCGCTCCGCGCATGTAGATGGCGTCGCCGGTGGTGGAGTTGCCATTTTCACCAGCAAAGAACGCGCCCACGCCGGGAACGTTCTTCAGCGCATCGGTGAGGTTGGTGACGCCCTGATCCTTCATCACCTGCTCAGAGACAACGGTGACCGTTCGCGTGGTATCGGCGATCGGACGAGAAAACTTAGGATCGGCGGAGTGGGTCGGCGCATACAGCGATGGAGTTTGCGCTTCGACCACCAGCGTTTCGCCAGCATTCTTTTCAGTGCTGTCCGCTGCAAGCACCTGACCGGTCGGAGAGAGACTCAGGCATAAACCGGTGAAGATTGTCAGTGAGTTGAAACTGCTGAACGGCAAATTGTTATTTTTTTCCATATCAATAAGTGACTTATAGTTTTAATTAGGCCATAACGACCGTAGACGAAGCGATGCTTCGCCCCGACCACTGCAGGTGATTTTTAACAAAAGCAATGCTTTTGATAATGATTGTGATAATCATTATCAAACAACGGCCGAATTTTTATCACTCATTTATAAAAAAATAAATACATTTATTTACATTGACTGCATTTTTTCTACATAAAGAAGGGGCGCTATGGGCGAGGATAAAAGCGGAACGAGCCCAACCTGGATGTGGGCCCTATATTGCAGATCGCGTAGTTCAGGATAAAGGAGTTAGCGTGCGTCCGGACGAACAAGATCAAAGCGCAAGCTTTCATCGATGCCGTAATAAGCGCTGGGGCCTCCGGCGCGCAAAATCGGCTGGGCTTTAGCGGTCTGGTAAATCCCTTCCTCCAGCAGCGACTCGTCGATATGCACCGCCACCACTTCGCCCAGCACCAGCCAGCTTTCAACCGCCATGCCGTCGGCGGTGGTCAACTGGATGCACTGCGAGAGGCGACATTCGAAGTTCACCGGGCTTTCGGCAACCCGTGGGGCGCTGACAATACGGCTGGCAGCGGGCGTGAGCCCGGCGCGTGAAAACTCATCCTCATTACGCGGTATACTGGCGGACGTTTCGTTCATCGCTACCGCCAGAGGACGAGTGGCCAGGTTCCAGACGAACTCTTTAGTCTCGACGATATTCTGCACGCTATCTTTCCAGCCGCTGCTGGCAAAACCGATAATTGGTGGCCGATAGTTAAAGCAGTTAAAAAAACTGTAGGGTGCGAGATTGCGCTGCCCGCTGCTATCCAGCGAGGCGATCCAGCCGATGGGCCGAGGCCCGATAATGGCATTCAGCGGGTCGTGCGGCAGACCGTGTCCGTGCGAAGGTTGATAGAAGTACATACGACACCCATGACGAAAGAGTAGATATCCAGACTCACTTATTTACCGCGCCGCCGTCAACGGGTATCTTACGCGGCTGTTCAAAGGAGATTGCCATGAAAGCCCAGAAACCGGGGTTACACCCGCGTAACCGCCACCACCAACGCTACGATTTGCCCGCATTGTGCCAGGCCCACCCTGAGCTTCAGGCCTTTATCACCCTCAATCCGGTGGGTGAGCAGACCATCGACTTTGCCAACCCGCTGGCGGTGAAGGCGCTGAATAAAGCGCTGCTGGCGCACTTTTACGCGGTGAAACACTGGGATATCCCTGAGGGTTTTCTCTGCCCGCCGGTGCCGGGAAGAGCTGATTACATTCATCACCTCGCCGATTTGCTGGCGCTGGACACCGGGACTATTCCCTCACAGGCCAGCATTCTTGATATTGGCGTCGGCGCAAACTGCATCTATCCACTAATTGGCGTACACGAATACGGTTGGCGTTTTACCGGCAGTGAAACGCATGCTGAGGCTTTCGCCAGCGCGCAGGCTATCGTCAACGGTAATCCTGGATTGACTCGCCAGATTCGCCTGCGTCGCCAAAAAGATACCAAAGCGATTTTGACCGGTATTATTCATAAAAACGAAACTTACGACGCGACCCTGTGCAACCCGCCGTTCCATGATTCCGCCGCCAGCGCGCGGGAAGGCGGGGAGCGCAAACGTCGCAATCTGGGACTGGGCGAAGATAGCGTAACCAACTTTGGCGGCCAGCAGCAGGAGCTGTGGTGCGAGGGAGGCGAGGTAGCCTTTATCACCCAGATGATTCAGGAGAGCCAGCAGTTTGGCCGTCAGGTGAAGTGGTTTACCTCACTGGTTTCCCGAGGTGACAATTTGCCGCTGCTGTATCGCGCGCTGACCGACGTCGGCGCGGTAAAAGTGGTAAAAAAAGAGATGGCCCAGGGCAACAAGCAAAGCCGCTTTATCGCCTGGACCTTTATGGACGAAGCCAAACGCCGCCGTCCGTTTTAATCTGCTATAACGTCGGCTCCGCAGGAGCCGGCGGCCCGGCAGGTACCGGTGTTGGTAGCACCTGATAAGTCTGCACCGGTGCGCGAACGCCAGCGAGGTCGAAATGTCTTTTCACCTGGGTATCGAGGGCAAAACGAACCGTCCACTGCTTCAACGGCAGGGTGGTGAAGGTGACCCGCAGGGTGAAGGCGGTATTACTCAAACCCACCAGTCCGGCGAAAGACGGTTCGCCAATGATCAGCCCGCGAATCTCTTCCTGCGCCATCACTTCCGCTACCGCCTCTTTCAATGCCTGATTGGCCTTATCCAGACTCTCCTGTCGGTCAACATCATAGTTGGCGACCACTGAACCGATGCCGCGCACGAAGTTGGCGAAGGTGGTTATCGAAGACCACGGAATAATATGATAGGCACCGGTATCCTGGCGCACGCCGACCGAGCGAATCGACATTCGTTCCACCGTGCCGGTTAACGGCCCAATAGTGACCAGATCGCCGGTATTCATGCCGTTTTCAAACTGGATAAAAATCCCGGTAATAATATCTTTGACCAGAGTTTGCGCACCGAACGAAATCGCGAGGCCCAACGCCCCGGCACCGGCCAGCAGCGGGGCGATGTTCACCCCCACTTCCGAAAGCAAGATCATCACCGTAATGGTGCTGATCACCACCGCCAGCGCGTTGCGAAACAGCGTCAATAGCGTCCGGGCGCGGGCGCTCGGCAGCGGGCGACCGTGAATATCCGACGCCAGGCGGTTCTCTATCAGACTGGCGAGCAGCGTCCAGCCAATCGCCGAGAAGAACAGGATCAGCGCGATGCGAATCAGAACGTCTACCGCTTTTTGCCCGCTACCGTTATGGATCCAGCTCCAAAAATCGAACAGTCCCCAGGCGCTGAGCAGCAGCATGATCGCCACGCAGACCGTTAATATCCGCGCGACTTTTAGCGAAGCGGAGATCCAACTGTTAAGCCGCTTTTGCAGCTCAGGGTAATTGCGTTGGGTTTCTGGCGATAAGGTGATGGTTTTGGCAATCCAGCGCGACAAGATGCCAGAAACCAGCGCAGCAGCGCCGATAATCGCCAGACTGCGTAATGTCGCGCCCATCATAAATTTCAGGCTATTGCCGGGGTCGAACAGCGAGAAGAAAAACAGCACGATAAAGTAGGCGCAGGCCAGCCAGTGCCAGATCAGGGCAAAGGCGCGGATAAACAAACTGAAGAAGGCCAATGAACGATCGGCAAGCTGAATAAGCCCCTGAGTAATCAATGCCTTATTGTGAAAAATTAGGTACAGCGCCCACAGGGTAATACACAGCATAATCATGACGTTGGCCAGCGCGCCAACCTGGACGTTGACCTGATTGGAAATAATGGGAACCGCGACGATCAGGCCGTAGCCAATCAGGCTACTCAGGGCGCTCAGGCGCAAATTCCAGTATTTCGCTGCCTCATCGCTGAGATTGAACGGCCGCAGTTCAGGGATCCGTGGGCAGAAAATGACCCGCAGAAGGGCTTTGAAAAACTCAATCAGCGCGAAAGCGTTGAGAAACAGGCTTTGCTGAAAGGCGATAGTGGAATTATTGCCGTTGAGGCGATCGCTTAAAAGCTGGCCGACGAATAGCGTTAACGCGAGCAGGAGCAGGTCAAAGATAAAAGCCCCGGCAATGGTTGAGGGGAGCTGGAGCCAGTTGCTGCGATCGCGGTTTTTATGCCGTCCCCAGTGGCCCATTTTACGATACAGAGGCAAGGCCGCCAGGCGCACCAGCCACCAGAAGGCAAAAACCAGCCCTGCCAGTAGTAAAAAGTGCCAGGCGGCGTTACTGAACGTTTCTGAATTGAAGGGTTTATGCGGAGAACCGGTGATGTTACGCCAGAGCTGGGAGAAACGTGACGAGAGCTGCTCGCCGTATTCGCGGCTGATTTGGGTAACGTTTTCCAGCACCGTGGTCTCATCTTCGACTTCGGGCGGCGTCAGCTTTGGCGTGCTGGCGGGCGGCGGCGTGGCGGCGGCTTTACGCAATTGGTCGATAAGCTCCTGACGAGCATCGGTGTTTTCGAGCACGTCGGCCAGCGCGCCGTAGGCGGCTTTCTTCTGCTCAAGATTGGGTTCGCTGCTGCCGGGCTGGTCAGTCGTGGCAGCCGGCACACCGGGCAGCGTTGCGGCGAATAGCGGGGTGGTAAACAGCATGGCGAGCAGTAACAGAATCCGCAGCACAGGCACCTCCATTGCATCTCAAACCGATAAGTATAGAAGACGAGATCTGGAGGGGGAGGTTGGGATGATTCTGGAAAGCGGCTCTCCCACGAATGGGGAGAGCCGTTGGGCATCAGGCTACGTGCTGCAAAAACTCGCGCAGGCGCGGGCTTGGCGGGTTCTTAACCAGTACCTGCGGATCGCCATCTTCCGCAATACGCCCTTTATCGATAAAGATCAGGCGCGAAGCCACTTTTTCGGCAAAGCCAATTTCGTGGGTGACGATGACCATGGTCATGCCTTCTTCGGCCAGATCCTGCATCACTTTCAGCACTTCGTGGCGCAGTTCGGGGTCCAGCGCAGATGTTGGCTCATCAAACAGCATCATTTTCGGCTTCACGGCCAGCGCGCGAGCAATCGCCACGCGCTGCTGCTGACCGCCGGAAAGCTCAGAAGGATAGTGGTGCGCGCGCTCCGCCAGCCCCACTTTCTCCAGCAGCTCTTTTGCCAGTTTTTCCGCCGCCGCTTTACTGGCACCGCGAACGCGTAGCGGGCCAAACATGACGTTTTCCAGCGCCGTCAAATGCGGGAACAGATAAAACTGCTGGAACACCATGCCTGCTTCCTGACGAATCAGTCGCTCGTCGACTTTAGGATCGTTGACCTTCAGGCCATCGACGATCAGTTCGCCGCTGGTAATCTCTTCAAGTTTGTTGATACAGCGCAGCAGGGTTGATTTACCGGACCCGGACGGCCCGATAATGACCACCACTTCGCCCTGGTTGATCTTCAGATCGATATCATGCAGCACTTTAGTTGGGCCAAAATGCTTGGAAACGTTTTTAAATTCAATCACAGGATTTTCATCCTTCTTTCGAGACGACGCAGAACAAAGCTCAGCACCAGGGTGATGATCAGATAAATGACGGCAACGGCGCTCCAGATTTCCAGCGCGCGGAAGTTACCGGCAATGATTTCCTGGCCCTGGCGGGTTAGTTCGGCAACGCCGATGACGATAAACAGCGAAGTATCCTTGATGCTGATAATCCACTGGTTGCCCAGCGGCGGCAGCATACGGCGCAGCGCCAGCGGCAGGATCACGTGGCGGATGGTTTCTCGACGTGAAAGGCCGAGCGCCAGACCCGCTTCGCGAAAGCCTTTGTGAATGGACAACACCGCGCCGCGGGTGATTTCTGCAATATAGGCACCGGAGTTAATCATAATGGTGACTACCGCTGCAGAGAACGGATCGATACGTAAATCGCTAAACGCCATCGGCAGGGCGAAGTAGATAAACATCACCTGCACCACAATCGGGGTGCCGCGAATGATTTCGATAAAAACCAGCGCGGTGTGATTGGCTATCCAACCGCCGAAACAGCGGGCGAAACCAGCCACCAGGCCGATTATCAGGCCGCCGACCAGGCCGAGGACGGAAATCCACAGCGTCATTTTGGCGCCTTCCAGCAAAATTGGAATGGCGGGCCAGATGGCACTCCAGTCAAACTGCATAAATGTGTTCCTGTTACCGTGTCGAAAACAGAGGTAGACCCTCTGAGAAAACCATTCAGGCCTGCTTATCAGCAGGCCTGGAAGAGAAAACGCTCATTATTATTTTGGTTCAGTACCGAACCATTTTTTATAAATTTCGTTGTAAGTGCCGTTTTCACGCAGCGTTTTCAGCGCGCCGTTCACTTTTTCACGCAGTTCGTCGCTGCCTTTCGGGAAGGCGATACCGTAGTCTTGCGCTTCCAGTGAATCACCGACCGCTTTGAACTTGCCGTTGCCCGCAGTTTTGATGAAGTAAAGAATGTTCGGCGTATCGTGCAGTACCGCATCAGCGCGACCGGTGCCCAGTTCCATATAGGCGTTGTCGATGTTCGGGAACTGACGCAGATCTTTGGTTTTGATATTGGCTTTCGCGTAGTCAACGGAGCCGGTACCGCCTTTCACTGCCACCACTTTACCGTTCAAATCTTTAACATCTTTGATGTCATTATTATTGGCGTTGACCATCACCAGCAGACCGCTTTTGTAATAGCCATCAGAGAAGTCGATTGCTTTTTTACGTTCTTCAGTGATGGTAATTCCCGCCAGCGCGAGGTCGATATTTTTGGTTTGCAGCGCCGGAATAATGCCGCTGAAGTCCATTGGCTTCAGGGTATAGTCCAGCTTCAGCTCTTTGGCGACTGCAGCCCACAAGTCGACGTCGAAACCAACGTACTTATCGCCCTGCTTGAATTCGAACGGAACAAATGCCGTATCGGTCGCGACAATCAGTTTATCAGCGGCGTGAGAAGAAACCGCAAAAGCCAGGGTCAGTGCAGCCAGTGAAACTTTAAATACAGACTTCATAGCATTTCCTTTTTTATCCACGGGATGATCCCCTGCGAGAACGAATAGTCTTATGAAAAAATCGTGCCAGTTTTACAACTTGTTGTTTTACAACAACCAGGATGAATCTCATTGCACGCTTTTGATAACGGATAACGCTAATTGCACCATTGTGGGGCGTTGTTTTGGTGCATCATAAGCACATCGCATAACAAGAGCATTTTTAACGCAAAATCAGAGGGGAAAACAATCTCGCCGTAACGATTGTGTGAGGTGATTATTACAATTGATTTACTTTGGTGCGTAATTTGAACACTTTTGCGCACTGATGTGGTGCATTAAGGCGATTGAGGTGGTGGAACAAAAAAAAGCCGCCAGCGGGGCTGACGGCAGTTGGCATTACTCGATATTGGCTTCGATGAACCACAGGAATTTATCCAGGTCACGGGAAGCTGCGGTAAAGATATCGGCAGTATCTTCATCTTTTGCTTCTTCGATGGCTTTACGCACGTCGTTAGCGACGATGGCGTAGCGATCGGCCAGCTCTTTCAGATGGTCCTGCACGCTATGGATATCCAGCGGGTAGCTTTTCAGCGGGCTTTTGCTATTGATGACCTGAGTGGTCCCCAGCGCCACGCCGCCAAGCTGTACGGCACGTTCAGCCATGGTATCAAGATGGTCGACTAGCGCGGTGCGAAAGCCGTCCAGCATTTCATGAACGGCAATGAAGTTTGCACCGCGCATATTCCAGTGAGCCTGCTTGGTAATCAGCGACAGGTCAATGAACTGGATCACCTGGCGATTCAGCAGCTCAACGGTCGCCTTCTTCGCGCTATCTGCGACGTCGTTACGGGTATAGAGCAGATTCGTTGCTTTAGTTTTAACCAGTTTTGCGGTACTCATAGTTTCATATCCTCTTGATATTTGTACTCGTCATACTTCAAATTTGAATTATGCGGAGCGTCTCGTCCCAATAACTTGCGGGATTAAGTATAGCAACGGATATGATGTTTGCAGTGTCGGTAGTCTCTATCGGTTTGATAGCACAGGTCTGTTGGACGGTTTTTATATCTTATAAATCAGACAACTAAGGCTCTGCGTGATGGGTTGTCATCAAGCAGAGCCTGCGATCAGTTAATGTCGACTTCTTTTATTTTACTTTCCCGACGCATCGTCAAAGTGGAGCCCATCGAGGCGAGGATAATTGCTCCCAGCGCCAGCGTTTGCACGAGGGTTAGCATCTCGCCAAGAAACACCATCCCGGAAAGCGCGGCAAGGGCCGGTTCCATGCTCATCAGCGTGCCAAATGTTTTGCTGGGCATGCGGGTAAGGGCGATCATCTCCAGCGAGTAGGGCAGAGCGGTCGACAAAATAGCGATCCCGAGCCCTGGCAACAGTAGCGCCCACTGAAATAACGTATCGCTGGCCTGAATCATCCCTATTGGCACGAAAACCACTGCGGCGATAAGCGAACCCATCGCCACCGTTGCCGGGCCGTGCTCTTCCCCGGCACGCTGGCCGGTGAGAATGTAGACTGCCCAGCAGGCTCCTGCCCCAAGCGCCAACAGCGCGCCCATCGGATCTATCTGCGAAACGTCTTGCCCCAGCGGCAGCAGGAACCACAGTCCGAGCACCGCCAGAGCCACCCACACAAAGTCCAGCGGGCGGCGAGAGCCAAACAATGCCACGGCCAGCGGCCCGGTAAACTCCAGCGCGACCGCAACTCCCAGCGGGATATGTTGAATCGATAAATAAAACAGGTAGTTCATGGCGCCAAGCGACAGACCGTATAACAGCAGCGGTAAACGCTGCTCCGGGGCGAAACGCAGGCGCCAGGGCTTGAAGACCACCACCAGGATTAAGGTTCCCAGGGCCAGACGTAGGGCGGTGACGCCAGGTGCACCCACTAATGGGAACAACGATTTCGCGAGCGATGCGCCGCTCTGGATGGAAATCATGGCGATGATAATAACCAGTATCGGCAACCATGCCGGTACTTTGCGGGACGAGCCGGGCATCCTTTCTCCTGTCAAATTTTGTCAAACGCGGTAAAGGTTCCAGTGTAAAGGAATTACCCGGCGGCGGTTTAGCTAATGTTGAAATAATCCGCCCCGGGAGCAGTACAATGAGATGAGGTGCGAAGATAAATTCACCAGATGATTAGGAATAATCTGGATGCATATCGGGCGCTTTGTGAGCCTTAATATGTATGTATCCGCTAAAAAAGGTTGTTTTCCAGTTTGTTATAGAAGTGTGGAAACTTTTAGTTACATGAAAAAGTACGTTAGACAGTGTAAAGTGAAAAGAGTTTCCCAAAAGTTTTTGATATATTTAAGACTTAGGACTTATTAGAAACACATTTGAGGTGGTTATGAATAAAATTGCACGTTTTTCAGCACTGGCCGTTGTACTGGCTGCATCCGTAGGCACCACTGCTTTCGCTGCAACGTCTACCGTTACCGGTGGTTACGCTCAGAGCGACATGCAGGGCGAAGCGAACAAAGCAGGTGGTTTCAACCTGAAATACCGCTACGAGCAAGACAATAACCCGCTGGGCGTTATCGGTTCTTTCACCTATACCGCTAAAGATCGTACCGAAGATGGCGTTTACAAGAAAGGCCAGTACTACGGTATCACCGCTGGTCCGGCTTACCGTCTGAATGACTGGGCAAGCATCTACGGTGTAGTGGGTGTTGGTTACGGTAAATTCCAGGACAACAGCTACCCGAACAAATCTGATATGAGCGACTACGGTTTCTCTTACGGTGCTGGCCTGCAGTTCAACCCGATCGAAAACGTTGCTCTGGACTTCTCCTACGAGCAGTCTCGCATTCGTAACGTTGACGTTGGCACCTGGATTGCTGGCGTAGGTTACCGCTTCTAATCACTTCGGTGATGTAAAAAATCCGCCTCGAGGGGCGGATTTTTTTTGCCTGCGATTTCAGGTCGCCAGACTTAATTGACGGTGAAAGCGTCGGTGCCCAAATGGGTGTAGTCCACTTTCTTCAGCTGGAAGTTGGTGATGTACGTCGCCCCGGCTTTCTGCTCGGAGATAAAACGATAGCGCGGGGTAATCTCCTGAGCGCTGATCCCGGTCCACTGCGAGAAGAAACTGAGGAAATCATTGGCCGAGCGCCGCGCTTTAATGACCTTATGCGCTTTATCGTCGCTGGACAGCACCATAAACGGCACCTGGAAGTTCTGCTGATACTTATCATCATGCGCCAGATACTGCACCTCTTTCCCTCGCTCCTTGAACGCCAGACCATGATCGGAAAAATAGGTCATCGAGAAAGTGTCGCCGGAGTTTTGTAGCTGGCTATAAAGATTGCTCAGCAGCGTATCGGTTTGCGTCATGGTGTAGAGATAGCAGGAGGTCTCTTTCGACTGAACGAAAACGGTGTATTTTCCCTTGGTGCGATCGCAGGCCTGCGGGTGCGAGCCCATCAGATGCAGGACAATCAGCTGCGGCTGGGTACGACGGGTGGCAAGCACCTGTGCGGTAAGTTTCAAAAGCTGCTCATCCTGGGTATTTTTATTGGCTTCAAAATCGCCATTTTTGAGGAACTGCACTTCATCAGCGCGTTTGGCGATACTGGCAATTGCCGTGTCGTATTCGCCAATCTGTCCCTGATTCGAGAACCACCAGGTCTGAAAACCGGCGCGGTTGGCGAGGGTGACAAAGTTATCCTGAAACTGCGGCTTGTCATCGACGACGCGGTTGAGCGTTAAACCGAGCGACTTCTGCGTTGAACCGCTGGCGGCGATGTAGTCATTAAACAGATAACCTTTTACCGAACTGGCAAACGGCGTGTTATCCCAATGGCCGCCGAAGGCGCCGAGCGCATCGCGGCGTGCGCTTTCTCCGATGACCACCACGTACAGATGATATTTTGGCTTCACCGCCAGCACGTGCCAACTATCTTTTATGTTTGCCAGTTGGGCCATCCGCGCTTGTTCATCCAGCACTTCATTATTATTCACCACCACATCTTTCACGAAGCGCACGGCAGGATAGCCGGTGTCGATAACCTTAAAGACGCCGCCCCATGCGAGGTTTTGCACCGGTTGCAGGAAGAAAATGCCGATGCAGAATAGCAGGCCGAGGGTGTCGATTTTACCCCAGCGCGTTGACGCTTGCGGTTTGCGGCGTACGGCAATCACGCCGAGCGCAAAGATGAACATGCCTAATAGATAGCTGTACCACGGAAAGATGGTCAGGATCTCGGTGGACTCTTCGATATTGGTGGCATGCAGCGCCAGTAGCGTATTGAAATTTGGCGCGCCGTAGGCCTGGCCAAATGGATAGTACATGGCTGCTAACAGCGAATAAGCGCCAATCACCACTTTTTGCGCACGCGGAAAGCTCCGCCATAGCAGATGCAGTACGCAGGTAAAAGCAACGGTATAGAGCAGGCTAAAATCGTAGCCAAGCGCCAGGTTAATAAACAGTGATTGTAAAAAGTAGAATCCTGTCCATGGGTTCAGTACCACTCCGCGGGCGACCAGCGTTTCTTTCAGCGTGACATTCATAATAAACAATCAAAAAAGAGCCATGTGCGTCCCCTGGCATCAAGGGGTAAAACCTGCTGGACAGTGCCTGAAGAGGGTCTCTGCGAGCCGCAGTAGTGGCAGGGCTGACAAAAGATAGGGCTTGCAAATGTTAAGGTCAACTATCCATAACAGATTGTTTTGGGAGGATGCTTACAAAACTTGAAAAAAGTCGCAGAAATACGGAGGAACCGGACAGTTTGGCGGGGAATTGTGGCAGAAAAATGAAGCGGCGTACCGCGACGCCGCATTAGTTTTTCGGTTTATCCTGCTGAGGTTTGCCGTTGATCAGATCGCACAGCATACCGACAAGCATTAACCGAACTTTAAAAGGGGAATGAGTAAACACGTTTAAGCACCTCTTGAATTCGTTCATGGTGACCTCCTGTAATTTCGTCCTTCGCTCCTTGAAGGATGTGTGTATTACATACAGATATAGCACAGGCTATATTGTATAGCTATGGCTAAAACGTTAAATTTTTGTTCTCTGTGCACGATCCATTACAATGGGGGTCCTTTTAGATGATGCTTGATGCGTCACAGGAATGAGGAAGCACAATGAACCGTCGCGCAGGTAAGCCAATAACTAAAAAAGTGACGCAGCTAGTGAATGTCGAAGAACACGTTGAAGGGTTTCGTCAGGTGCGTGAGGCGCATCGTCGGGAGTTAATTGATGACTACGTCGAGCTTATCTCCGATCTGATCCTCGAAGTGGGTGAGGCTCGTCAGGTAGATATGGCCGCACGTCTTGGTGTTTCGCAGCCAACGGTTGCGAAGATGTTAAAACGTCTGGCGAGCGTTGGGCTGATCGAACAGATCCCGTGGCGAGGGATCTTTTTAACTCCTGAAGGCGAGAAGTTGGCACACGAGAGCCGTGAACGTCACCAAATCGTCGAAAACTTTTTACTGGTGATCGGGGTCAGCCCGGAGATAGCCCGTCGCGATGCCGAAGGGATGGAGCACCATGTCAGCGAAGAGACGCTGGCGATGTTTAAACAGTTTACCCTTAAGCAGGGGTCGCAAGGGGAATGAATCTCGTCTTTGTTCAGTCGTTGGCCCGCGACCGCTTTTTACATCTGCTGCTGATTGTTGGCGTTGTTTTAAGCTTTTTTGTCCCGTTTGCCCCCAGAAGCTGGCTTCACGCCATTGACTGGCACACGATTATTACTCTTAGCGGGCTGATGCTACTGACCAAAGGCATCGAACTTAGCGGCTACTTTGATGTGCTCGGCCGCAAAATGGCGCGCCGTTTTGTGACCGAGCGCCAGCTAGCCATTTTTATGGTGCTGGCCGCCGCGCTACTTTCCACTTTCTTAACCAATGATGTCGCGCTGTTTATCGTCGTGCCGCTTACGCTGACGCTAAAAAAATGGTGCGCTATTCCAACCAGCCGATTAATTATTTTTGAAGCGCTGGCGGTCAACGCCGGGTCTTTATTGACACCTATCGGCAACCCGCAAAACATCCTGCTGTGGGGGCGTTCCGGCCTCTCTTTCCCGGCTTTCATCGGTCAGATGCTGCCCCTGGCGGCGGCGATGATGATTACTCTGCTGGCGCTGTGCTGGTTCTGTTTTCCTGCGAAGCCCCTTAACTATCAGAGTAGCGACAGATCGCCTTCATGGCGGCCGAAGCTGGTCTGGAGCTGCCTGGCGTTCTATCTGGTCTTTTTGACCGCTTTAGAGCTGAAGCAAGAGCTGTGGGGGCTGGTGCTGATTGCGCTGGGTTTTCTGCTGCTGGCGCGGGCGGTGATTATTAACGTCGACTGGTCGCTGCTGCTGGTCTTTATGGCGATGTTCATTGACGTTCACCTGCTGACCCAGCTCCCGGTTCTACAGCATGCGCTCAACGGCGTCGGACAGCTTTCTGCCGGAGGGTTATGGCTCACGACGATTGGCCTGTCGCAGTTTATCAGCAACGTTCCGGCGACTATTTTACTGCTTAACTACGTTCCGCCTTCGGTGCTGCTGGCCTGGGCGGTCAACGTGGGCGGTTTTGGCCTGCTGCCGGGCTCTCTGGCGAACCTGATTGCGTTGCGTATGGCGGGCGATCGCCGTATCTGGTGGCGCTTCCATCTCTATTCTCTACCCATGCTGCTGTGGGCGGCGCTGGTGGGCTACGGGTTACTGCAACGCTGATTTTCAGAGAATTGGGCAAGAAACAAACAGGAACGCCACATTCGCACTCTTCGACTCCGGGGTATAACTATTCCCGGCAGTTAATCAGCCTGATTAAGGAGAGTTCTATGCGATATCAAAAACTGGGCCATACCGGCCTGTTTGTTTCTGAGCTGTGCCTGGGCACCATGACCTTCGGTGGAGAAGGCTGCCTGTGGGGGAAAGTGGGTCAATTGCGTCAGGCGGAAGCGGAACAGCTGGTGGGCAGCGCGCTGGATGCGGGGATTAACTTTATCGACACCGCTGACGTCTATTCTGAAGGGCGTTCGGAAGAGATCACCGGCCAGGCGCTGAAGAATCTGAAAGTGCCGCGGGAAAACGTGGTGGTGGCCACCAAAGTATTTGGTGAAACCGGCACCGCGGGCGTCAATTCACGCGGCAGCTCGCGCTATCACATTATTGGCAGCGTAAAAGAGAGCCTGCGACGCCTTCAGCTCGATCATATCGATCTCTATCAACTGCACGGTTTCGATCCGGCAACGCCTATCGAAGAGACGCTGTATGCGCTGGATAATTTGGTGCAGCAGGGTCACGTCCGCTATATCGGCGTGTCGAACTGGGCCGCATGGCAAATCGCTAAAGCGCTGGGGATTTCCGAGCGGCTTGGGCTGGCGCGCTTTGCCTCGTTGCAGGCTTACTACACCATCGCCGGGCGCGATCTTGAGCGTGAACTGGTGCCGATGATGCAAAGCGAAGGGCTGGGATTGATGGTCTGGAGCCCGCTGGCTGGCGGCCTGCTCAGCGGGAAATATGATCGCGATGGACAGTCCGCAAGCGGCGGTCGCCGTCAGGAATTTGATTTCCCACCGGTGAACAAGACGCGAGCTTTTGACTGCATCGATGTGATGCGTGGAATCGCCGAGGCTAAAGGCGTTTCAGTGGCACAAATCGCGCTGGCCTGGCTGCTGCATCAACCGGCGGTGAGCAGCGTGATCATCGGCGCGAAGCGTGCGGATCAGTTGGCAGACAACCTCGCGGCAACCGCGATTCACCTCAGTGACGTCGAACTGGAACAGCTGGATGCGGTCAGCGCGCTGCCGCAGGAGTATCCGGGCTGGATGCTGGAGCGCCAGGGTGAATACCGTCGGGGTCAGCTCGCGCAGCAGTAACGTCCCATTTCCTCCGCTTTCTATAAGCCAGATCGTGCAGACCACGATCTGGCTTTTTTATACGCAACACTCACAAAAACGATCCGCAAATTTGCTTGATAACGTAAATTCGTTTATATGACTAGTCATGAAATTAATATGACTAGTCATAAGGTGCGAATCATGAATAAAACACTACCGGCAGATTTTCTATGGGGTAACTCGGTCTCCAGTATGCAAACCGAAGGGGCGTGGAATGAAGGCGGTAAGGGGATGTCGGTCTATGATATCCGCCAGCCCGCGGAATTTGCTTCCGACTGGAAGGTCGCCACCGACTCTTACCACCGCTACCGGGAAGATTTTGACCTCATGAAAGATTTGGGGATGAACTGCTACCGCTTCCAGATTGCCTGGAGCCGCGTATGCCCGCAAGGCGATGGCGAATTCAACGAAGAGGGTATCGACTTCTATCACCAGTTTATTGATGAGCTGATCGCCCGCGGCATCGAGCCGATGATCTGTCTCTATCACTTCGATATGCCGCTGTCGCTGGCGGAGCGCTACAACGGTTTCACCGACCGCCGCGTAATGGAGGCCTTTATCCGCTACGGGCAGAAGATGATCGACTGCTTTGGCGATAAGGTGAAGTGGTGGCTGACCTTTAATGAACAGAATCTCTACCATATGCCGGACGCGTTTCTGATTTCAGGCTATATGCGCGGAGAGAAAACCCTGCGCGAGCTCTATCAGATTCAGCACCATGTGATGATGGCCCACGTCCATCTGACGCAGTATATGCACCAGAGCAAACCGCAGTGCCTGATGGGCGGTATGCTGGCCCACGCGCTGGTTTATCCGGCAACCTGCAAACCGCGCGATATGCTCTGCGCCCAGCAGCTTGATGAGTTCCTAAACCAGAACCTGCTGCGCGCATACGCCGGGGAGGGCTACAGCCCGGAAGTGATGCATGTCGTGGCCCGCGAAGGCTTCGACGATATTTATCGCGAAGAGGATCTGGCGCTGATGGCGACGGTAAAAATCGACTATCTGGCCTTTAGCTACTATGCCAGTAAAGCCCTCGACAGCGATGCGATTCCGTCGGGCACCTCGGTGAATAACTACATGCAGTATGGTGATAAAAAGAATGAATATCTGCAGGCCACCGAGTGGAACTGGCAGATTGACCCTGTGGGCTTTCGCATGATCATCACCCGCTACTACAACGACTGGCGGCTGCCGGTATTCCCGATTGAAAATGGTATTGGGGTGATTGAATCCTGGGATGGCGAAAACGAAGTGGCTGACGATTATCGCATTGCCTATCACCGCGATCATATCAACGCCATGAAAGAAGCGATGTTTGAGGATGGCGCGCAGGTGATTGGCTACCTGGGCTGGGGATTGATCGACATTCTCAGCTCACAGGGCGATATGCGTAAACGCTACGGGGTTGTTTACGTGAATCGTGAAAACCACGATCTGAAAGACCTCAAACGCGTGCCGAAGAAAAGCTATGCCTGGCTGAAGCGGGCTATTCACAGCAACGGCGAAGAGATGTAACGGCGCGTCAGGCGGGCAGATAGTGTATTCTGCCCGCCAGCCACCATCAGCAAAGCAAAAGGATCGGGCAATGACGGCCAAATATCTGAATATCGCGCGGGAAATTAAAAAGCGCATCATCAGCCAGCAGTATCCGGCCAGCGCGCCATTACCCGACCAGTTCGCGTTAGCGGCGGAATTCAGCACCAGCAGGATGACCATCCAGCAGGCGATGCGCCAGCTTATCGTCGAAGGACTTATCTACACCCGTAAGGGGCAGGGCACCTTTGTGCGCAAGAATTTTCTCCAGCTTTCGCAATGGGAGCTGCCCGGCAGCGACTATTTTGGCGCGACGAAAACCTGGGAACATTTAGGGGAAGTGACCAGCCGGGTGATTCGTTTTGAGCTGCGTTTTCCCAGCGAGAAAGAGCAAACGTCGCTGCTGATCGACGCCGACGCCCCGGTCTATGATTTCGTTCGTCTGCGCCTGCTCAACGACGAACCCGTATCGCTGGATTTGACCGTGATGCCCGTTGCGCTGGTGCCCGGCCTGAATAAAAGTCATCTGGAAAGCTCGGTGTTTCGCTACGTGCAGGAGACGCTGGGGCTAAAAATGATGGGGTCGTATCGCGTAGTGCGGGCGATAAAACCGCAAGATCTGGATAAGGAGCATCTCAACTGCGAGGTGAGCGATCCGGTCCTAGAGGTTGAGCAGGTTATCTATCTGGAGGATGGGACTCCGCTGGAGTATGCCCATTGCCACTACCGCTACGATCATGGCGGCATTATTCTGGTCAATAACGGATAAAAAAATGGCGGGCACCAGGCCCGCCGTTCTGTTTTTTCTTATCAGCTTAGTTCAGGCGCACCGGCATACCGGAACGGTTCTGAATGGCCTGATCAACCACGCTCTGATCAACATCCGTCTGTCCAGTAATGGCCTGCACTGACTTGGTCAGGTTAATCGGCACGATTTCACCGTCCTGGAACTGTGCTTCTGTGGTGGACAGCGGGTTGTGAACTTCAATGAAGCGGCTGCCGTCAGGCTCGGTGGTGGCTTTTACCGGCTCATCTATAAACTCAACGCGGGTGCCGACCGGCACGTTGTCAAACAGGAATTTGATATCTTCGTTACGCAGACGCACGCAGCCGTGGCTCACGCGCAGACCGATACCGAAGTTGGCGTTAGTACCGTGGATGGCGTACAGACGGCCGATATACAGCGCGTACAGGCCCATCGGGTTATCCGGACCTGCCGGGACAACGGCTGGCAGCGGTTCACCTGCGGCAATATATTCAGCGTGCATTTTGGCGGTTGGGGTCCAGGTCGGGCCCGCTTTTTTACGCTCAACTTTAGTCACCCAGTTGATCGGCGTATCTTTACCCAACTGACCGATACCGATAGGCAGCACGATCACAGTGTTGGTGCCTTTCGGATAGTAGTACAGGCGCATTTCCGCGCTGTTGATAACGATACCTTCATGCACGGTGTCCGGCAAAATCAGCTGCTGCGGGATATTCAGTACGGTACCGCCCTTTGGCAGGAAGGTGTCCACGCCAGGGTTGGCTTCCAGCATGTTGGATAAGCCCATCTGATATTCGGCGGCAAAGTATTCCAGAGGCTGCTTGTTGCCTTCCGGGATGGTGATGACCTGGTTTTGGCCAATCAGACGGCTGCCATCGGTAGGCAGTGGATAGGTTACAGCAGAAGCTGTGTTGCAAAAGCCCACGATGGCGAAGGCTGCCGCGAAGAGAGTCGATAATTTCATATTCTTTATGTCGTTGGCGAAAACAATGCCACACAGGCCTTTGTCAGATTAAACAGGGAGTCGATGGGAGCGCATTATATGTGCATTCCGGCAAACAGGTAAATGAGATGTGTACGAAATCACATTTTTTTCCCCGTGCTGTTTTGAGTGTAGCCTGCGGGCGTTGGTTGTTGTCGCAATTTGTGGCATCCAGGCCGGAGGGGACTACCCCTCCAGAAGTCTTGATTGAAGCGCTTCTCGCGCCTGCGGCGTGAGCTGATACTCCTTTTCCAGCCAGCTATCAACGCTGGCATATCGCTCATTAATTGCGCCAAGCGCGGCGGCGAGATATGACTCCTGCACCGTCATCATTTCGGCCAGATTTTGCCGCCCGCGAGTGGTCAGCTCATCGCCGAGCGATTCAAGCATAAAATCTTCGACCTGGGTCAGCATGCCGTGGGTGAGCAGGTACTCTTCCATCACCGTATGGGTATCACAGCCGAGGGCCAGCAGCGTCAGGGCGCAGCCGACGCCGGTACGGTCTTTACCCACCGCGCAGTGCTGCAGCAGCGCGCCATCGAAAGGCTCCATCAGCCATCCGGTGAGCTGGCGATAGGCGGCGTTATTAAACGGAAGCTGGCGATAAAGTTCGATCATAAACTGCTCGCCGTTCAGGGCATTCAGCGTCGAGGCATTCAGCTCTGTCACTTTCGCATTGACGTCGCGAACGTGCGGGTTGGCGGGAGCGTTGAGATAGTGCGCCAGTTCGTTCAGCTTATCGGGGCTACGATTCACTTCAGCCGGGTCGCGATAGTCAATTACCCGGCTAAGAGGAATAGTATCCAGATGACTTAAGTCATCGTGGGTCATCATATGCAACGAGCCCGAGCGCAGCAGTTTACCTGAGCGCACGCGGCGACCGTCGGCGGTGCGCTGACCGCCCAGGTCACGAAAGTTGATACCGCCCTGTAGCGATAAGAAAGCCGGATGGCGGGAGAGAGTGGTCATCAAATAGCCCTCCGGAGACCTCGCCCAATGCGGGCGGGGAGAAAAGAGGGAGCTAACCCTATTTTGAGTTTACCTGTATGCATTTACAGCCTCACGAATTTATGTATATGATGTGAAATATGAAACGCGCCTACAAATACCGATTCTATCCAACAGCCGAACAGGCTGAGCTTCTGGCCCGGACGTTCGGTTGTGTGCGTTTCGTCTACAATTCAATCCTTCGCTGGCGCACTGATGCGTACGACGAGCGGCAGGAGAAAATTGGCTACGTTTAGGCCAGCGCCCGGTTAACAGCTCTAAAAAAAGAGCCGGAATTTGCCTGGCTCAATGATGTTTCCTGCGTGCCATTGCAGCAGTCACTACGCCACCAACAGACCGCCTTTGCGAACTTTTTCGCCGGGCGTGCCGCATACCCGGCATTCAAAAGTAAGCGCCATAAGCAGGCTGCTGAATTAACCGCCAGCGCCTTTAAATATCGCGATGGCAAGTTGTACATGGCAAAGAGCAAAGTGCCGTTAGACGTGCGCTGGAGCCGTGAATTGCCATCTGCTCCGTCTACCGTCACCCTTTCCAGAGATGCCGCCGGGCGGTACTTTGTCTCGTGCCTGTGCGAGTTTGAACCCGCATTACTGCCAATCACCGCAAAAATGGTCGGCATTGATGTGGGTTTAAAAGATTTGTTCGTTACCGATACCGGATTCAAATCCGGCAATCCCCGCCATACCGCCAAATACGCGGCCCGCCTGGCGTTGCTCCAGCGTCGTTTGAGCAAAAAGGCTAAAGGCTCAAAGAACCGCGCCAAAGCCCGCTTAAAGGTGGCCCGACTCCACGCGAAAATAGCTGATTGCCGTCTGGATGCCCTGCACAAGGCCACCCGCAAACTGATAAACGAGAACCAGGTTGTTTGCGTTGAATCCCTCAAAGTGAAGAACATGCTCCGCAACCCGTCGCTATCAAAGGCGATAACAGACGCAGGCTGGGGTGAATTCACGCGCCAGCTCGCATACAAGGGCGAGTGGGGCGGGCGTTCAGTGGTCACCATTGACCCGTTTTTCCCGTCCTCAAAACGCTGTAGCTGTTGCGGTTTCACCATGCAAAAAATGCCTCTGGATGTTCGTAAATGGTCCTGCCCTGAATGCGGCGCAGACCATGATCGCGACATTAACGCGGCGCGTAATATCAAAGCTGCCGGGCTGGCAGTGTTAGCCCACGGAGAGCGGGTAAATCCTGAATCGCGTCACGCGGCTTAGGTTCGGCTCTGTGAAGTGGGAATCCTCGCTGTTTACGGCGGGGAGCAGTCAAAGGTTCCTTCCGAGTTTATGGAGAAAAATTACGCATCAAGCAGTGTAACCGCGCAATATGACAATGACCCTAACATAAGCGTCCGCTACGATTTTATTACGACCCGTGAAAAGTGAAGCATTTGCTGGCATAATGTCTGGTTCATCACACTTCTCATTCTCTATTTTCAGGATAACCCCGTGCTAGTATCCAGCAACGTCACCATGCAGTTCGGCAGTAAGCCGCTGTTCGAAAACATTTCCGTCAAATTTGGCGGCGGCAACCGTTACGGCCTGATTGGCGCCAACGGTAGCGGTAAATCGACCTTTATGAAGATCCTCGGCGGCGATCTGGAACCGACGCTTGGCA
This sequence comes from Klebsiella sp. MISC125, assembly GCF_051131775.1. Lineage (NCBI taxonomy): Bacteria > Pseudomonadati > Pseudomonadota > Gammaproteobacteria > Enterobacterales > Enterobacteriaceae > Klebsiella > Klebsiella sp. MISC125. The sequence goes on along the minus strand of NZ_CP180448.1, from coordinate 4,120,616 downwards.
ACGTCTCCCTCGATCCAAACGAACGTATCGGTAAACTGCGTCAGGATCAGTTCGCGTTTGAAGAGTTCAGCGTGCTGGATACGGTTATCATGGGCCACGGCGAGCTGTGGGAAGTGAAGCAGGAGCGCGATCGTATCTACGCTCTGGCGGAGATGAGCGAAGAGGACGGCTACAAAGTGGCTGACCTCGAAGTGCTGTACGGCGAGATGGACGGCTATTCTGCCGAAGCGCGCGCCGGTGAGCTGCTGCTGGGCGTCGGCATTCCGGTGGAACAGCATTACGGTCCGATGAGCGAAGTGGCTCCCGGCTGGAAACTGCGTGTGCTGCTGGCTCAGGCGCTGTTCTCTAATCCGGACATCCTGCTGCTCGATGAACCGACGAACAACCTCGACATCGACACCATTCGCTGGCTGGAGCAGACGCTGAACGAGCGCGACAGCACCATGATCATCATTTCGCACGACCGTCACTTCCTCAACATGGTTTGTACCCACATGGCGGATCTCGACTACGGCGAGCTGCGCGTGTACGCCGGTAACTATGATGAATACATGACCGCCGCTACTCAGGCCCGCGAGCGTCTGTTGTCTGATAACGCTAAGAAAAAAGCGCAGATTGCCGATCTGCAATCCTTCGTCAGCCGCTTTAGCGCCAACGCCTCTAAATCACGCCAGGCGACTTCTCGCGCCCGTCAGATTGATAAAATCAAACTTGATGAAGTGAAAGCCTCCAGCCGTCAAAACCCGTTCATTCGCTTTGAGCAGGACAAGAAACTGTTCCGTAACGCGCTGGCAGTCGAAGAGCTGGCGAAAGGTTTTGATAACAACCCGCTGTTTAAAAAATTCAATCTGCTGCTGGAAGTGGGCGAGAAGATTGCCATTCTTGGCGCCAACGGCGTGGGTAAATCTACCATGCTGAAAACGCTGGTCGGTGAGCTGACGCCGGATAACGGTACCGTTAAATGGTCCGAAAACGCGCAGATTGGCTACTACGCGCAGGATCATGAATACGAATTTGAAAATGACCTGACGGTATTTGACTGGATGAGCCAGTGGAAACAGGAAGGCGACGATGAGCAGGTGGTGCGCAGCTTCCTCGGCCGTCTGCTGTTCAGCCAGGACGATATCAAGAAGCCTGCAAAAGTACTTTCCGGTGGTGAGAAGGGCCGTATGCTGTTCGGTAAGCTGATGATGCAGAAGCCGAACATCCTGGTCATGGATGAACCGACCAACCACCTGGATATGGAATCGATTGAATCGCTGAACATGGCGCTGGAGATGTATCAGGGCACCCTGATCTTCGTCTCCCACGACCGCGAATTCGTCAGTTCGCTGGCAACCCGCGTGATCGAAATTACGCCTGAGCGCGTGGTAGACTTCACCGGTAACTACGAAGATTATCTGCGCAGTAAAGGCGTCGAATAATTTTCCCATTGTTTGTCCCGGATTGCGGCGCTAATGCGCCTGATCCGGGCTACCGACTTGCAGACAGCGGTGAACCCGTAGCCCCGGTAAGCGCAGCGCCACCGGGGGAGAGTTCGGTTGAAATGCCACCTCGTTATGCCATTCCCAAAGCCCGCTTACCGTGGATATTTAAATCATCCAGGGTAAAGCGGTCTTTCCAGTCGGCTTCATAATCTTCACGCGGGAAATCTCCCGGCGAAGCGCCTTTCTCCAGCGCCACTTTGACCTTCTGCGCATAGGCGAGGTTTTTCTCGCACATCGGCGCGGCGGGGATGTACATCACGTTGCCCCAGCCCTGCTGGTTGTCCACCGGCGCGACCGAGTGGATTACGTCGCAGTGCCACCACACCGAATCGCCTGCATTTAGCGCTGGAATAGAGCTTAAGGCTTTAATCAGCAGCGGATGCCATTTTTCCGAAATAGGCAGCACCTTGCCCGGCGCGACGCCGCACAGTTCATCATCCGGCACATCGTCGAGCAGAGGGCGCAACAGCACATAGGCCATCGCTTCAGGAATTGGCACCACGTGCAGCAGGCCCTGATCGGGGATCATATCGGAGAGCGCGGTCCAGCCCTGGAAGGTGCGGAACACTGAGCATTTGGTGGTGTTATCGACGGTATACTCCTCCACCTCAGTACGATGTGCCGCGTCCCACGGGTCGTAAGCATCGATATTGCCGTTAAAAACGTCGGCAAAGACTTGCTGATAAGCCGGCAGCAGCCAACGCTCCAACGCGCCGGAATCGGTATGTGCGCCAAGGCCTTTCGACGTGGTTCCCGGCGGGCGGCGGCGAATGCGGTCTGGATAAATCAAGCTGACATCCGGGTCGAACCACTGCTTACCGTCGCGGTTAAAAGTCCACAGGCGGTTGAGGAAAGATTGCACGGCAGCCATTTCGTTGCTCTGGCGAGCCTGCATTTGCGCCTGTGACCAGTAAATCGGATAAATTTCCGGGCGCGAAGCATCCAGCGAGCCGAAAAAGGTGTCGCCGGGGCCTTTATAGATGTCGTCGAAATGGTTGAGGTCGAGATACTCCAGCATTGAGTTATCCCACGCCAGCGCCTGATCGCGAGAGAAATGACCTTTGATGACCGCGCAGCCACGACGCTTGATAGCTTCGCGCTGGGCATCCGTTACCTGGCCCTGCGCAATATCGCTGAACGGAATGACCGGCCAGACATCCTGGCCGTTGGCTTTGAGGGCGTCAATTTCCTCCAGGCGTGCGGTGATGCGCGCCGTCAGCCGATCGAACACCGCCTGCACGTCACCGATCTGCGCGCGCAGCTCCTGCTTAATCTGGCGGATTGCCGCTTTATGGTCGGCGGGTAGTGTTTCACAGGTATGGGTAACAGCCATGATGACCTCTCATCTTTCATTCGAAAGTAATAAATCTTACAAACGTTAATTTAAGTTAAAATTAAGTTAATGCAAGTTTAAAATTATGCGGAGGTGCACAAAACGGAAAACCGGAGCAGAAATGCCCCGGTGAGAGATCATTCGTTGAAAGGGGGAGCATGGTCGAGGACGGCCTGAATAACATTTAGCGCGCCGTCATGGTTGTTGTCATCGGTGGCGAAACGGGACACCGCTTTGATGCTTTCGGCGGCATTGGCCATCGCGAAGGAGTATTTCACCAGTTTCAGCATTTCCGTATCGTTCGCGCTATCACCAATGGCCACGCAGGCCTGCGGGGAGATGTTCCAGCGCTTCAGCAGGCGGCTGATGCCGTTGGCTTTATGCAGGCCAGGGATAATCAAATCGACGAAGCCAAAGCCGCTGGTGACCGGCTTCATGATGCCATCCAGCGAGACGTGCAGTTTGTCGATAAGCAGCGGGATTTCGCTATCCGGCAGGTTAAGCGAAAACTTAAACAGCTTATCGTCAATATCGTGGTAGTTGCTGATGCGCTGCAGGCGATGGTAGTGCTTTGACATCAGCGCCACAAAGGCGTCGGGCGCGCGGTCGCTGACGTAAGCGCTTTCAAGGCCGCAGGCGACGAAGTTGAGCTGCGGGTCTTTGAGCAATTCACCAATCACTATCTGGGATTCGTGGCGGGTGAGTTCGCCGTGAAACAGCTGTTGACCGTGTTCATATACCAGCGCGCCGTTTTCGGCAACGAAGGAGATCTGCTCGCGGATTTCCGGGAAAAATGAGATCAGCTGGTAGTACTGGTTGCCGCTGGCGACAACGAATTCGATACCCTGCTGTTGGAGTTGCGCGAACTGCGCGAGAAAACGCGAGCGGTCATACTGCTTGGCGTCATTGAGAAAAGTTCCGTCCATATCGGTGACGATAACTTTAACAATCATAACAAATGCTCCTGGCTTAACTTCGACCAGCAACATTCTAATTACAATGTGATGTGGAGCACAAATTTATTTCGAATGAAAGTTTGCGTTCACCAATGTGCAGGAGAAAATCCCCGGGTTGCGGCGTAAACGCCTTACCCGGGCTACCGGCTGTCCGGGCTTGTATGATGACTCCATCAGAAAGAACCGGCCAGTTCTCTCTGATGGCGGTCCGGATGCCGTGTCCGGGCTTAGGCTTTCGCGCCTGTTCCGTAGATCTTTGCACCGGACTGCCGTTCTTTCTCATGTGATAAACCGGACAGTATCATGGACCGGCTTTCACCGGTAACCCGTATTCGCAAGGTTGGTTTCACTATGGAAAATGAACTGTACTTCATCGGCATTGATGTTGCCAAAGCTAAGCTCGATGTTGATATCCTGCGCCCTGATGGTCGACATCGCGGTAAAAAATTCGAAAATACGCCCTCCGGACATGAAGCGCTTGTCCGCTGGCTTCGCAGCCATGATGTGAACCATGCCCATGTCTGCATGGAGTCCACCAGTACCTACATGGAAGAGGCTGCCGCGTATCTGAGTGATGCCGGTTATACCGTCTCCATTATCAACCCCGCCCTGAGTGCCGCCTTCGCCCGTAGTGAAGGGTTGCGCAGTAAAACCGACAAAGTCGATGCCCGTATGCTGGCGCACTTCTGCCGGGAGAAACGTCCGTCAGCATGGGAGGCACCGCACCCGACAGAGCGGGCCCTGAAAGCGCTGGTGTTACGGCATCAGGCGCTGACAGAGATGCAGACGCAGGAGAAAAACCGTCAGGAAACAGCCCCGGAGGTCCAGTTAGCGAGCATCGATGTGCTCCTGGAGTGCCTGAGTGCTGAACTGAAACGTATCGAAAAACAGATAAAAGACCTGACGGACAACGACCCGGATATGAAGCAACGGCGGAAGCTGCTGAACAGCATCCCGGGTATCGGCGAGAAAACGGCGGCGGTCCTGCTGGCGTATACGGGACTGAAGCTGAGGTTTGCCACAGCGCGGCAGTTCGCCGCGTATGCAGGGCTGACGCCGGTGCAGCATGAGTCAGGCAGTAGCGTGATGCGGGCGAGCCGGATGAGTAAAGCGGGTCCGGTTCAGTTGCGCAGAGCATTATATATGCCAGCAATATCAGCGCTGTATCACACGGCGTGGGGAAAAGCGTTCAGAAAGAGACTGGAAGGGAATGGCAAACGCGCGAAAGTTATCATAGGGGCGATGATGCGCAAGCTGGCGCAGGTGGCGTACGGAGTGCTGAAGTCAGGGGAGCCGTTCGATGCGTCACAACATGGAATAGCGGTAGCGTAGGGACGAAAAGACTGCGGGAATAGAAAAACAGCACCCAGAGGGTGCTGTCGGTGGTGTGTCTGTCATCCAGAAACCGGAGAGAGCCCCGCAACTAAAAATGGTTGCCGATGCTCACAGTATCTACGGGGCTTGTGCCGTCGGGTAGCCCGGACAGGCGCAACGCGCCGCCTCCGGGGGATTTAACTTACAGCGTATGCTCGGTACGGGCGATAATATCGTCCTGCGCATCCGGCGACAGGGCGGTAAAGAACGCCGAGTATCCGGCCACGCGGACCACCAAATCGCGATACTGGTCAGGGTGTTTCTTCGCTTCCAGCAGCGTCTCGCGCGACACGATGTTGTACTGAATATGCCAGCCTTTATGCACCTCGAAGAACGTGCGCAGCAGCACCATCAGTTTCTGCTTATCGGACTCGTTATCCAGCGTTGCCGGGTTCAGCTTCTGGTTCAGCAGCACGCCGCCCAGAATTGAACCGGTTGGCAGCTTACCCACCGAACTGATAACCGCAGTCGGCCCCAGATGGTCGGTACCGGAAGCCGGGCTCGCCCCTTCCGCCAGCGGTGAATGCGCTTTGCGGCCATCCGGCGTCGCCATGGTCTGCGCACCAAATGGGACGTTAGCGGAGATGGAGGAGGTCCCGGCGTAGTAGTTGCCGCCAATCGGGCCGCGACCGTAGCGCGGGTTGTGATACTGCTTCAGCTCATCGATATAGGTCTGATAAGCGCGGGCCAGCAGGATATCAACGCTATCTTCGTCGTTGCCGTATTTCGGCGCGCCGTTGATTAAGCGCTGGCGCAACTGCTCGTGGGTCAGGCCTTCAAAGTCTTCAGCCAGCGCTTTTGCCAGCTCTTGCTGTCCAATGACGCCCTGATCAAACACCAGTTTCTTCACCGCTACCAGGCTGTTGCCGAGGTTAGCGATACCGACCTGCAGACCGGAAACCCAGTCATATTTAGCGCCGCCCTGCTTGATACTCTTCGCGCGCTCGATACAGTCATCAACCAGCGCCGAGCAGAGAATATCGTGCACGTTCTCTTCCAGCATGGTGTCGACCACATACTCAATCTCGATAGATTTGCGCGTGTAGTAGCGGATCTGCGTATCCCAGTCGGCCAGCACCTGGTCGAAGTTATCAAAGTTACCTTTCGACAGCGCGTGCGTTTGCGGCAGGAAAACTTCACCGCTGGTGGCATCACGGCCGCCTTCCAGCGTCGCCAGCATCACGCGGGCAAAGTTGATAAAGCTCATCCCGGTGCAGCGATAGCCCCACTTGCCGCCGACCGCGGTTTCGATGCAGCCGATAGCGGCATAATCGTAGGCGTCCTGCGGCTCAATGCCGAGCTTGATAAATTCCGGAATAACTATTTCGTCGTTGTTGAACGCTGGCATCCCGAAGCCGCAGCGAATCACCTGTACGCAGGCGTCGAGGAAGTCGTTGCTCATGCCCGCGTGGTAACGCACGCTGAGGTTTGGCTGCGTAGAACGCAGGCGACCGCAGGATTCTAAAATCGCGTAGGAGAGCGGGTTTACTGCATCTTGCGCTACGCCGTCTACCAGATTTTGACCGCCGATGGTGACGTTCTGATACAGCGGGCTACCGGCGGAGGCTTTAGAGTGCGAACCGGAGCGAATTTTGTTAACTTCCAGCAGCTTCAGCCAGCAGCAGTGCAGCAACTCAATGGCGTGCTCGCGGTCCAGAGACTGCTCAAGCTCGACGTCGCGGCGGTAGTACGGGTAGAGATATTGGTCCATGCGGCCAAAAGAGACCGAGTGGCCGTTGGATTCGACCTGCAGAATAAGCTGGATGAAATAGCACAGCTGCAGCGCCTGCCAGAAGGTCTTAGGCGGTTCGTGGGCGATAATGTCGCAGTTCTCGGCAATCGCCAGCAGCTCGTCGCGACGGGATTCACGGGTCTCTGTCGCCGCCATGCTGCGCGCCAGCTCAGCGAAGCGCTTGCTGTGCTCGCTCACTGCTTCCAGCACGATATCAATGGCTTTCAGGAACTGCTCGCCGTGCAGGTCTTCCAGTACCGTCAGGTTGATGCGAGTACGGCGTTCGGCGACTTTAGCGCGCATTCCGTCAAGGCCTTTTTCCAGCAGCAGCGGGTAGTTGACAGCCAGGTGCGCATCGCCGGAGGTCATATTACCTTCGGCTTTAATAATCCCGGTTGCGAGCAGCGCTTTTTGCTCATCGGTGAACATCCCGTAGCAACGATCCTGTACGGTCTGGCCACGCCACCACGGACACACTTCGTGCAGTACGCGTTTGTTCTCTTCGCTGACCGCAAAGCCTGCGCCGGGGCGATCGGCCAGGTCATCGATCTCTTTTTCAATCCAGCTAACCGTATACTCCGGGAAGATTGGCGCGGCGCGGACTTCGCTTGCCTGGTTACCGACAACCAGTTCGTCATGTTTGATCCAGATAGTGCGTTCTGCCAGGTGATGGGCCAGCGCCAGCGCGCGGCGTACTGGGATCGGCTTATCCAGATGTTGCTGATAGGCTTCAGTGTAGTGCTGGGCGCGCTCGGTACAGACCGGCGGCTTGACGATATGCACCAGCGCCATTTTATGTGCCTGAATGCGCGGGCTTAGGGTATCCAGTTTCAACGTTGTCATAAGGTTATCCTCGTAGAGTCGCCGTTAAACCTTTGCTCTGAGCATAGTGCTGCGCGAAGGCGAGCAGCTCGGGGGCAGCAAGCGGTTTGTCCGGAGCGGTATAGGGCTGACTGAGTAATTGGTATTTGTTCATTCCCAGCGTGTGATACGGCAGGAAGTGGATCTCGCCGACCTTTAAGCGGTCAGCGGCAAAATCGGTTATGGCGGTAATATCGCTTTCATTGGCGTTAAAGCCCTGAATCAGCGGCACGCGAATAATGATTTTTTTCCCGGCCTGCGCCACGCGTTGCAGATTATCCAGCACCCGGCGAGCGCTGCCGTCGGTCCACTGCTGGAAAATAGCTTCATTGACATGCTTAAGGTCGGCGAGGAACAGGTCGATAAAGGGTAAAGAGGGTTCGACGTATTTCCATGGTACGTGCAGACAGGTTTCGACGGCGGTATGAATCCCTGCGTTGTGGCTGGCTTCAAACAGCTGGCGGGCCAGCTCCGGGTTCATAAACGGCTCGCCGCCGGAGAGAGTGACGCCGCCACCGCTGCGATCGTAGAACGGTTTATCGCGCAATACCTTCGCCATAATCTCTTCGACGTTTTTCTCTTCGCCGCAGACCGTCAACGCCGTAGTCGGACAGCAGTCGCGCAGCTTGCTGATATGTGCATCGGTGAGCTTTTCACGATGGATAATCAGGCCATCCAGTTTGCGGGTAATAACGTCCGGCGCCGCCTGCTGGCAGAGGTCACAGCCGTCAAGACACAAGCGCGCGTCATACAGCAGATCCGCCGTGCGGGCGCGGCTTTCCGGGTTCTGACACCAGCGGCAGCCCAATGAACACCCTTTAAGGAATACGACGGTGCGGATCCCTGGGCCGTCATGGGTGGAGTAACGCTGAATGTTGAAGATCATGATTTATCCTCTTCTTTTCATATGAAGATTAAATTACTTTCGAATGAAAGTTGTATTGATGTAAATCAACAAGCAGAGTGGGGGATAAAAGCGGGAGCAAAAAAGTTGCGAGCGGTCACAAATAATCCGGCGGCAAGGCCCGCCGGAGAAGGGTTAAGGTGTACCACATACCTCACACTGTGGATTACGCATCAGTTTCATTTCGCGAAACTGGCAGCGCATGGCGTCGTACATAACTATTTTACCCGTAGCAGGACTGCCGTAGCGGGTCAGAACCTTGATGGCTTCCATTGCCTGAAGCGAACCAATGGTACCGACCAGCGGCGCCATCACTCCGGCTTCGACGCAGGTAAGGGCGTTTTCGCCAAACAGACGGCTCAGGCAACGGTAGCAGGGCTCATCTTCCTGATATGTAAAGACGCTGATTTGCCCTTCCATGCGAATCGCCGCGCCGGAGACCAACGGGGTTTTATGCCGGAAACACCCGGCATTGAGCTGGTTGCGAATGGTGACGTTGTCGGTACAGTCGAGCACCAGATCGTGGGCGGCGATTTGCGCCCACAGCGCTTCTTCATCCAGCAGCGCGTTTAGCGGCGTGAGCTGAACGTTAGGGTTAATGCGCGCAAGCGTAGCGCGGGCGGAGTCGACCTTCGGCTGGCCGATGGTGGCATCGCTGTGCAGAGTCTGGCGCTGGAGGTTAGAGAGCGACACGGTGTCGAAATCAAGCAGGGTAAGCTGGCCAACGCCAGCTGCCGCCAGATACTGCGCGGCGGCGCAGCCCAATCCGCCAAGGCCAACCACCAGCACACAGGAGGCTTTTAGCTGCTCCTGGCCGTCAAAATCGAAATCGCGCAGGATGATTTGCCGGTTGTAGCGCAGCATCTCTGCATCGCTCAGCTCCACGCCCATTACAGCCCCCCGAAAAGATGGTTAAAGGGCTCAACTTCTACCCATTCACCCGCTTCAACGTTATCGCGCTCGCGTTCCAGGACGATAAAACAGTTGCCGAGGCTGAATGAACTGAAGATGTGCGAACCCTGATGACCGGTGCTGCTAACGACCAGTTCACCGTCCGGGTTGCGTTGCAGTACGCCGCGCTGAAAATCGAGGCGCCCCGGCGATTTTTTCAGCCGTGAAGCGGCGCGTACGCGCAGGCGCATCGGCTGGGTCTGTCCGACGTTGCCGGAGAGTTTTGCCAGCAGCGGCTGCACCAGCTGATAAAAGGTCAACGCAGCGGAGACTGGATTACCCGGCAGACCGCAGAACCAGCTGTGGTTGAGCTTGCCGAAAGCGAAAGGTTTGCCCGGCTTGATAGCCAGCTTCCAGAAGCCGATTTCCCCCAGCTCTTCGAGGATCTCTTTGGTGTAATCTGCTTCGCCGACGGAGACGCCGCCGGAGCTAATCACCACATCGGCCTGCTGGTCAGCCTGAATAAAGACTTCGCGCAGTTTGGCCGGGTCGTCGGGAATAATGCCGAGGTTAACGACCTCACAGCCCAGCCCTTGCAGCATCAGGTGTACCGCCAGGCGGTTGGTGTCGTAAATCTGCCCGTCAGCGAGCGGCTGGCCCGGCAGTTGGAGCTCATCACCGGTAGAGAAAACGGCGACCCGTACTTTACGTATGACTTCAACCTCAGCAATGCCCAAAGAGGCCAGCACCGGTAGTTCGGCGACGGTCAGGCGGGTTCCCGCAGGGAAGACGACCGCGCCGTTGGCAATATCTTCGCCACGACGACGAATATTTTGCCCACTTTTTACCGGAGCGATAAAGCGCACTCCGCCGTCGGTTTGTTCGGTTTGCTCCTGCATCACCACCGCATCGCAGCCTTCCGGTACCGGCGCGCCGGTCATAATGCGGATACAGGTGCCTGCGGGCCAGACGTCGTTAAAAGGCTGACCGGCAAAAGCCTTGCCTGCCACCGGTAGCACCGCGCCATCGGTGAGTTCAGCCAGGCGAACGGCGTAACCGTCCATCGCCGAGTTATCAAAACCAGGAACGTCGAGAGGCGAAACGAGATCATGGGCGGTCACGCGCGAAAAGGCCTGCAACAGCGGTACGGTTTCCGTCGCATTCAGCGGCGTAATGCGATTGAGCATCTGGGTCAGGGCTGTGTCGAGTGGCATCAGTCCGGCGGTAAAATCCATGGGTTTCTCCTGCGGGCAAACATCGAAAACGCCTATTATACCCTAAATAATTCGAGTTGCAGGCAGGCGGCGACGTAGGGAACCCCCGGGAGCTTACTTCAGTAAGTGACTGGGGTGATCGACAAATCTGTCTGGAACAGATTTGAACGCCGTATCCGGCGGCCCGTTAGGGCGAGGCTCATGGATGAGCCGAGTAACAAAGCCAACGCACATGCAACTTGAAGTATGACGGGTATATGGCAGAAAAGATAAGCAGGCTATATCGCCACCTGGCGACAAGCTTTACATCACTGCTTGCTCTTTCTATATTCAAAAATGGTATAGGACAGTCAGCAAGATAATGATATTTATACACGTTATCCTTCAAGCTGCCTCTTTGTTGGCTGTGCTCAGAAACCCCAGTCACATAGTTATCTATGCTCCCGGGGATTTCTTCTCTTGCCGCCTCGATGCATCTCGAATGATGGTGTGTATATACACTTTATCGTTAAGGAATGGCGTAATGGGCAAGGCGGTTATAGCAATTCATGGCGGCGCCGGGGCAATTACCCGCGCGCAGTTGACGCCGGAACGCGAGCGGGAGTACGTGGCGGCGCTGTCGGCGATTGTCGATAGCGGGCAAAAAATGCTGGCGGCCGGGGCCAGCGCGCTGGATGCGGTAACTGAAGCGGTGCGACTGCTGGAGGAGTGTCCGTTATTTAACGCCGGTATAGGCTCCGTATTTACCCGCGATACCACTCATGAACTCGATGCCTGCGTCATGGATGGTTACAGTTTACAGGCGGGAGCGGTGGCCGGAGTTCAGCATTTACGCAATCCGGTGCTGGCGGCGCGTCTGGTGCTGGAACAAAGTCCGCACGTCCTGCTGATTGGTGAAGGGGCGGAACACTTTGCCGCTTCCCACGGCATGGAACGGGTGGATAATGATCTGTTTTCGACTCCTGAGCGCCTGTTGCAGCTACGTCAGGCGCAGGAGGGCGATGATATCGTGCTCGATCACCATGCTGCCCCGTTGGATGAGCGACATAAAATGGGCACCGTCGGCGCGGTGGCGCTGGATCTGGTGGGTAATCTCGCGGCGGCAACCTCCACCGGCGGAATGACCAATAAGCTGCCGGGACGCGTCGGCGATAGCCCGCTGCCGGGAGCTGGCTGCTATGCCAATAACGCCAGCGTTGCCGTCTCCTGTACCGGTACCGGCGAGGTGTTTATGCGCACCCTGGCAGCCTATGATATTTCGGCGCTGATGGAGTACAGCAATCTCAGTTTGCACGACGCGTGCGAGCGGGTGGTGATGGAGAAACTCCCGGTGCTGGGCGGCAGCGGCGGTCTGATTGCGGTCGACAGAGAAGGCAACGTAGTATTGCCATTTAATAGCGAAGGTATGTACCGTGCCTGGTGCTACGCGGGCGATACGCCCACGATTGGAATTTATCGCGAATAAGAGGAAAGGGCGTTGCCGCATAGTCTGGAAATCGATGCTAATGATGTTCTGCTGGTACGCGATCTGAACGTTTCGTTTACTCAGCAGCAGCAGGCTTTTTCTGCCGTTCGTCACCTCTCGTTCACACTACGGCGCGGCGAGACGCTGGCGATTGTCGGTGAGTCTGGATCGGGTAAATCGGTAACGTCGCTAGCGCTGATGCGTCTGCTTGATTCGGCGACCAGCGAAGTGCGCAGCGATCAGCTGCTGCTACGTCGCCGCAACCGGCAGGTGATTGAACTTAGCGAACAGTCTGATGCCGATATGCGCAGCGTGCGCGGTGCGGATATGGCGATGATTTTTCAGGAGCCGATGACCTCACTGAACCCGGTGTTCACCATCGGTGAGCAGATCGCTGAATCAATACGATTGCATCAGGGGTTGAAGCATGATGAGGCGCTGCGTGAGGCCAAGAAGATGCTCGATCAGGTGCGGATCCCGGAAGCTGAAGCGATGCTGTCGCGCTATCCGCATCAGCTTTCCGGTGGGATGCGTCAGCGCGTGATGATCGCCATGGCGCTGTCGTGCCGCCCGGCGGTGCTGATTGCCGACGAACCCACGACCGCGCTGGATGTGACTATTCAGGCGCAGATTTTACAGCTGATTGCCGTCCTGCAAAAAGAGATGGCGATGGGCGTTATCTTTATTACCCACGATATGGGCGTGGTCGCCGATATTGCCGACCGGGTGCTGGTGATGTATCGCGGTGAAGCGGTGGAAACAGGCAGCGTCGAAGAGATTTTCCGTGCGCCAAAACACCCCTATACCCAGGCGCTGTTGGCGGCGGTACCGCGATTGGGTGCGATGCGCGGCAGCGATTTGCCGCGTCGCTTCCCACTCTTCAACCAAAGCGCGCCGGAAGAGGGTCTGAATACCGTTGTTGCTGGAGAACCCATTCTTAAAGTCCGCGATCTGGTGGCGCGCTTTCCGCTACGCAGCGGCATTCTCAACCGCGTTACCCGCGAGGTACATGCGGTGGAAAAAGTCAGCTTTGATTTATGGCCTGGCGAAACCTTAAGCCTGGTGGGCGAGTCCGGTTGTGGTAAATCAACCACTGGCCGGGCGCTGCTGCGGCTAGTGGAAACCCAGGGTGGGAGTATTACGTTTAACGGTCAGCGTATTGATACGCTGGCAGGCAGTAAGCTTCAGGCGCTGCGCCGTGATATTCAGTTTATCTTCCAGGATCCTTACGCTTCTCTCGACCCACGGCAAACGGTGGGGTATTCGATTATGGAGCCGCTGCGCGTGCATCGGCTGCTGGAAGGCGAAGCCGCGCGTGAGCGCGTGGCCTGGCTGCTGGAGCGCGTCGGGCTGGAGCCGGAGCACGCATGGCGCTATCCACACGAGTTTTCCGGCGGCCAGCGGCAGCGCATCTGTATTGCCCGCGCGCTGGCGCTCAATCCAAAGGTGGTTATCGCCGACGAATCGGTATCGGCGCTGGACGTGTCGATTCGCGCGCAAATTATCAACCTGATGCTCGATTTACAGCGCGAAATGGGCATCGCGTTTCTGTTTATTTCCCACGACATGGCGGTGGTTGAACGTATCAGCCACCGCGTGGCGGTGATGTATCGCGGGCGGATTGTCGAGATTGGACCGCGGCGCGCCGTGTTTGAAAACCCGCAGCACCCCTATACCCGTAAATTGATGGCTGCCGTACCGGTTGCCGACCCGGCGCATCGTCACCCGCAGCGCGTGCTGCTCTCTGACGAGCTGCCGGGCAATATCTACAAGCGGGGAGAAGAGGGGATCAGTACGCCGTTACAACAGGTAGGCCCGGGACATTTTGTCGCCAGAGAACCCGCCGCTGACGTACTGGCACGATAACAACGACACCAATAACGCAGCATTTCAGGAGAACAACATGACTCAACGCGTTTCAGGCAAATGGCTGTTGGCGCTGGGCGTCGCTTCGGCGCTGGCGACAACTCCGGCCTTTGCCGCAAAAGATATAGTGGTAGCGGTCGGTTCTAACTTCACGACCCTCGACCCATACGATGCTAACGACACGCTGTCGCAGGCGGTGGCTAAGTCCTTCTATCAAGGGCTATTTGGCCTTGATAAAGAGATGAAATTGCAGAATGTGCTGGCGGAGAGCTACACCGTTTCCCCGGACGGGCTTGTGTATACCGTTAAGCTGCATCCGGGCGTGAAGTTCCAGGACGGTACCGAGTTTAATGCCGAAGCGGTGAAGGCTAACCTCGATCGCGCCAGTAACCCGGAAAATCATCTCAAGCGCTATAACCTGTATAAGAATATCGCCAGCACCGAAGCGGTAGATCCGACAACGGTGAAAATCACCCTCACGCAGCCCTTCTCGGCGTTTATTAATATCCTGGCCCACCCGGCGACGGCGATGATTTCCCCGGCAGCACTGAAGAAATACGGTAAAGAGATTGGTTTTCATCCGGTGGGTACCGGGCCTTATCAGCTTGATACCTGGAACCAGACCGATTTTGTTAAAGTGACGAAGTTCGCCGGTTACTGGCAGCAGGGATTGCCGAAGCTGGATTCCATTACCTGGCGTCCGGTGGTGGATAACAATACCCGTGCGGCAATGTTGCAGACCGGTGAAGCGCAATTTGCTTTCCCGATCCCTTACGAGCAGGCGCCGCTGCTGGAGAAAAACAGCAAGCTGGAACTGGTGGCCAGCCCGTCAATTATGCAGCGCTATATCAGCATGAACGTGACGCAAAAACCGTTTGATAATCCGAAAGTGCGCGAGGCGATTAACTACGCCATCAACCGTCAGGCGCTGGTGAAAGTGGCCTTTGCGGGCTATGCCACCCCGGCGACCGGCGTGGTGCCGCCATCTATTGCCTATGCTGAAAGCTACACCGCGTGGCCGTATGACCCGGCTAAAGCGCGTGAGCTGCTGAAAGAAGCGGGATATCCTAACGGTTTCAACACCACGCTATGGTCGTCGCATAATCACAGCACGGCGCAGAAAGTGCTGCAATTTACCCAGCAGCAGCTGGCGCAGGTGGGCATCAAGGCGCAGCTGACGGCGATGGATGCGGGCCAGCGCGCAGCGGAAGTGGAAGGTAAAGGGCAGAAAGAGAGCGGCGTGCGGATGTTCTATACCGGCTGGACGGCCTCAACCGGTGAAGCCGACTGGGCGCTGTCGCCGCTGTTTGCTTCGCAAAACTGGCCGCCGACCCTGTTCAACACGGCTTTCTACAGCAATCCTCAGGTCGATAAAGACCTCAACGAGGCGTTGAAAACGACCGACGTGAAGGAAAAAACGCGGCTGTATAAAGACGCGCAGGATACTATCTGGAAAGAGTCGCCGTGGGTGCCGCTGGTGGTGGAAAAACTGGTCTCAGCGCACAGTAAAAACCTGACTGGTTTTTATATCCAGCCGGATACCGGGTTTAGCTTTGAACAGGCGGATCTTAAGTAGATAGCTGCGGTTCCCCGGGCGCAGGCCGCGGGGACTTCACGCAAGGAGAAGCATGCTCAATTATGTGATTAAACGCCTGCTGGGGCTGATCCCTACGCTGCTGATTGTGGCGGTGTTGGTGTTTCTGTTCGTGCATATGCTGCCCGGCGATCCGGCGCGGCTAATTGCCGGGCCGGAAGCCGATGCGCAGGTGGTTGGAATGGTCCGCCAGCAACTGGGGCTCGATCAGCCGCTGTACGTGCAGTTCTGGCACTATATCACCAATATTTTGCAGGGAGATTTCGGCACCTCGATGGCTTCGCGCCGTCCGGTAAGCAGCGAAATCGCCAGCCGGTTTATGCCGACGTTCTGGCTAACGCTCGCTAGCATGAGTTGGGCGGTGGTGTTTGGTATGGCGGCGGGAATTGTGGCGGCAGTCTGGCGTAACCGCTGGCCGGATCGTTTAGGTATGGCGCTGGCGGTGACCGGGATCTCGTTCCCGGCGTTTGCGCTCGGCATGCTGCTGATGCAGGTGTTTTCCGTTGAGCTGGGCTGGCTGCCGACGGTGGGCGCCGACAGCTGGCGGCACTATATTCTGCCTTCGTTGACGCTCGGAGCGGCGGTTGCGGCGGTGATGGCGCGCTTTACCCGCGCCTCGTTCGTCGATGTTTTGCATGAAGACTACATGCGTACTGCCCGGGCGAAGGGGGTTAGCGAGACGCTGGTGGTGCTTAAGCACGGCCTGCGCAATGCGATGATCCCGGTAGTCACCATGATGGGGTTACAGTTTGGCTTTCTGCTCGGTGGGTCTATCGTGGTGGAGAAGGTCTTTAACTGGCCTGGGCTTGGGCGTTTGCTGGTGGACTCCGTCGAGATGCGCGACTATCCGGTGATTCAGGCGGAAGTGCTGCTGTTTTCGCTGGAGTTTATTCTTATCAATTTAGTGGTGGACGTACTCTATGCCGCCATTAACCCGGCTATCAGGTACAAGTAAGGTGCGATTGCTCAACTGGAGAAGACAAGCGGTTATCAACGCGATGCCAGGGATTAAACCCGGGCAGATACGCACGCCGTGGCATGAGTTCTGGCGACGTTTTCGTCGCCAGCCGGTGGCGATGGGAGCGGGGATATTTGTTCTGCTGCTGATTGCGGTTGCGGTCGTTGCGCCGTGGATTGCGCCGTTCGACGCGGAAAACTACTTTGACTACGATCGGCTTAACGACGGCCCGTCAATGATGCACTGGTTCGGTGTCGATTCATTAGGGCGGGATATCTTTAGTCGGGTGCTGGTGGGGGCGCAGATCTCGCTGGCTGCCGGGGTGTTCGCGGTATTGATCGGTGCGGTCATTGGCACCGTGCTTGGGCTGTTGGCCGGATATTACGAAGGCTGGTGGGATCGCATCATTATGCGCATCTGCGACGTGCTGTTTGCGTTCCCCGGTATTCTGCTGGCGATCGCAGTGGTGGCAGTGATGGGAAGCGGGATGTCGAATGTGATTATCGCGGTGGCGATCTTTTCGATCCCGGCGTTTGCACGTCTGGTGCGCGGCAACACGCTGGTACTTAAGCAGCAGACCTTTATCGAGTCGGCGCGCAGTATCGGCGCCAGCGACGCTAATATCCTGTTTAGCCATATCTTGCCCGGCACGGTATCGTCGATTGTGGTCTATTTCACCATGCGCATCGGGGTATCCATTATCTCTGCCGCCAGCCTGTCGTTCCTCGGTCTGGGCGCGCAGCCGCCGACCCCTGAGTGGGGCGCGATGCTGAACGAGGCGCGAGCGGATATGGTGATGGCTCCGCATGTGGCGCTGTTCCCGGCGATTGCCATTTTTCTGACGGTGCTGGCGTTTAACCTGCTAGGGGACGGCCTGCGCGATGCGCTGGATCCGAAGATAAAGGGGTAGGCGTTCGAGGGTTTTGTAGCCCGGACAGGTGCGCAGCACCGCCTCCGGGAATGTTAATCCTCTGTGGTTTTGTTGCCCGGATAAGGCGCGTTAGCGCCGCAATCCGGGACACATTCAGAGGAAGGAATTAAACCCGGCTGCCCCACAGGTCGTATTCGTCAGCGTGCTCAACTTTCACCCGCACAACGTCACCCGGTTTAACTTTGCTTTCGCCATTCAGGTAGACCGCGCCGTCGATTTCCGGGGCATCCGCCATGCTGCGGCCAATCGCGCCTTCTTCATCAACTTCATCGATCAGGACCATAATTTCGCGGCCCACTTTCTCTTGCAGGCGCTCGGCGGAGATCTGCTGTTGAAGTTGCATAAAGCGGTTCCAGCGCTCTTCTTTAACCTCTTCTGGTACCTGGTCCGCCAGTTCGTTAGCGGTCGCACCTTCCACTGGGCTGTACTTGAAGCAGCCAACGCGGTCGAGACGGGCCTCTTTCAGGAAATCGAGCAGCATCTGGAAATCTTCTTCCGTTTCGCCCGGGAAGCCGACGATAAAGGTCGAGCGCAGGGTCAGCTCAGGGCAGACTTCGCGCCACTGTTTGATACGCGCCAGCTGACGGTCAGCGGAGCCAGGGCGTTTCATCATTTTGAGAATACGCGGGCTGGCGTGCTGCAGCGGAATATCCAGATACGGCAGAATTTTGCCTTCCGCCATCAGCGGGATGACATCATCAACATGCGGATACGGGTAGACGTAGTGCAGGCGCACCCAGATACCGAGCTTAGCCAGCTCTTCGCACAGGCTTACCATGTTGGTTTTCACCGGCATACCGTTATGGAAGCCGCTGCGATGCTTGACATCAACGCCGTAGGCGGAGGTGTCCTGAGAAATCACCAGCAGCTCTTTGACCCCGGCATCGGCCAGGCGTTTGGCTTCCGCCAGCACTTCACCAATCGGACGGCTGACCAGGTCGCCGCGCATTGACGGGATAATGCAGAAGGTGCAGCGATGGTTGCAGCCTTCAGAAATTTTTAAGTAGGCGTAATGACGCGGCGTCAGCTTAACACCCTGTTCCGGCACCAGGCTCAGGAACGGGTTATGTTTTGGCTTCGGCGCGTAGTGGTGGACGTGTTCCAGCACCTGCTCGTAGCTGTGCGGGCCGGTAATTTCCAACACCTTCGGATGGACTTCACGGATCTGATCTTCTTTCGCGCCCAGGCAACCGGTGACAATCACTTTGCCGTTTTCTTTCAGCGCTTCGCCAATCGCTTCCAGCGACTCCTGCACGGCGCTATCGATAAAGCCGCAGGTATTAACGATAACCATATCGGCGTTATCGTAGGAAGGAACCACGTCGTAACCTTCGGTGCGCAGTTCAGTCAGGATACGTTCTGAGTCCACGAGATTTTTCGGGCAGCCCAGAGAGACAAAGCCGATTTTCGGCTGATGGGTGACATTGCTCATAGCTTAAAAAGTGTTCAATTATTGGAATGGTCAGGGCAGGGATTTTACAGATCTTTGGGGAAAAGAGTATAGCAACGACATGCTTAATGATGAAAAAGCCCGGGATAATATCCCGGGCGCGAAAATTACTGCGCTTGCGTCACCCCTGTACCTGGCGCTGTTCCGGGGGAGGTCGGCTCCCGGTTATCGCGAAGGGTAAATATCGAGATCAGTGTAAACAGCCCGGCGATGCCGCCCAGAATGTAATACGTGTGCGCAAAGCCAATGGTGTCGTACAAATATCCCGCCAATGGTGAGTAAATCGCGGTGGCGATAGAGGCGACAAACAGCACCAGCAGGTAGACCGTCGATGACAGCTTGTTGTCGAAGTTGGCGGCGATAAATTTAAACACCGAAACCAGAATCAGCGGTTTTTCCAGCGCATGCATCATTTTGACCGCGCCGATCCACACCGGACCAAGCGGGATAGCAGAGCCGACGATACGCACTGACATAATCAGCCCGGCAATGATCAACGCCCACTTCGCGCCGGTGCGGTTAACAAACCACGGCATCAGGCATAAAAATAGCGTTTCGCCGCACACCTGAATGGAAGCCAGAATCCCGTACCAACGGTTGCCTTCTTCCGGCGTCGGAAACTGCAGAGAAAAGTATTGAGCGAACTGCTGGTCATAGGTGTCGTAGATTTGCGTAACGAAAAGGGTAAACACCAACAGCATCCAGAACTGACCGTTCTTCGCCAGTTCCAGGGCATGCGAAACTTTCAACGCGCTGGTTTTTTGCATTTCCGCTTCGGTCAATTCGACCTTAGTCAGCATAAAACAGATTGCCGCGATAACGATGGCGAAGCTGGCCAGCCAGAAAGCAAGGTTCGGATTGCTGTCGATATATTTGCCGACGATCCACGCTGCAGCCGCCCAGCCTAACGATCCCCACATCCGCACGCGACCATATTCGAACTGATAGCGGCGCGAGATTTTATCGATATACGAATCAATCACCCCGCAGCCGGAGTTGAAAATAATCCCCAGGTATACCCCGCCAAGCAGTGCCCCTAGCCAGAAGCTGTGTACCAGCAGCGGCGCATATAAATAGATAAAGAACGGGCCAACCGGCAGCAGCATTGCGACCAGGATCCAGATCAGCCGCTTTTTCAGGCCAAACTTGTCGGAAATAAAACCGAAGAAGGGCTGCATCAGCAAGGCGATAAAGGCATTGACCGAATAGAGCAGGCCGGTTTTGGTCGCACTAATCCCGAGGTGTTGAGTGGTCCAGATAACAAAAAACGCCATGGTCGATGACCAGGCGAACAGATAGAGGAAATCGAAAAGACTCAACAAGATATAGTTTCTTTTGCCGGGCGTAATCATTTCAGTTCCTTCAAGCGATAGAGATAAAGGTTGCAAACAGGATCGAGCTGCTTGCTGTTGTTTTTGAATGTTATACGTAATACATTTATTGGCATGATATGACACCCGGCAGGCTTTTCAGGCAATAAGCATTACGCTGTTTTGTGATCATTGCTGCAATAAATGATTGTTCATCGCCAGATTGAAAATTGTATTTTTATGAGAGCGTATAACATTTTTATTGTTTTTTGCTTTGGGGGCTGTCTGAACGCAGGGAAGGATTTTACCTATCGTTGTAACATTGTAAATGATGTTAATGGACTGGTATTTATTGATCTCTCTCATCGTTTTGTACGAAAAATGACCATATTATAGTTATGGTAAAGGACGACAGAGGAGGAGCTATGATGACTGTTGACAAACTATATCGTAACCTTATGAATAAGCTGATTAATGCCAATATTGATCTTGATGCTTATTTGCAGTTGCGAAAAGCGAAAGGCTATATGTCGGTCAGCGAAAATGACCATCTGCGTGATAACCTGTTTGAACTGTGTCATGAAATGCGTGAACGCGCTCCGCGCTTGCAGCACGCCATCGCGCCGGAGGAGAAGGAAGCCCTGCGACTTGCGGGTGAAGCCATCGCCTCTGCGGCGGTATGCCTGATGACCGGGCATCATGATTGCCCATCCTACATTGCGATTAACGTAGATAAGCTGGAACGCTGCCTGGCAGTATTGACGCTAAATATTCATAAATTGAATGATTCTGCGCCTATTCACCCTGCCTGAGATAAGGGGGAGCCTGCTCCCCCTGATTAATGTTATGTAAAAATCTCTTCCCGCCTCCCCACGCTGGCTACCCTTATCCCATTGCTGACAAAAGGAGAGTGCCATGCGCCAGACCGTCAACCTGATAGCCCTTACCGCGTTGTTGTTACCCGCCGCAACCTTTGCCGCCCAGGAGCGCGTAGAGGTGTTGCAGAATCAGCTTGAACACCCGTGGGCGCTGGCCTTTCTGCCTGATGATAAAGGCATACTGATAACCCTGCGCGGCGGCGAGCTTAAGCTCTGGCAACCGAACAAAGGGCTGTCTTCGGCGTTATCTGGCGTTCCGCAGGTATGGGCAAACGGTCAGGGTGGGTTGCTGGACGTTGTATTAGCGCCAGACTTTTCCCAGTCGCGACGCGTCTGGCTGAGCTATGCCGAAGGCGGCGATGATGGCAAAGCGGGGACCGCCGTCGGCTATGGGCGATTAAGCGATGATCTCAAGCGTCTGGAAAACTTCCAGGTCGTATTCCGCCAACAGCCAAAACTCTCTATCGGCAACCATTTCGGCGGACGGATGGTGTTTGACGGCCACGGGTATCTGTTTATCGGACTTGGGGAAAATAACCAGCGTTCGACAGCTCAGGATCTGGATAAGCTTCAGGGAAAAGTGGTCCGTCTGACGGCTGATGGCAAAGTCCCCACTGATAACCCTTTTGTCGGTAAGTCGGGCGTCAGGCCGGAAATCTGGTCTTACGGTATTCGTAATCCGCAGGGGATGGCGATGAATCCGTGGAGCGATACGCTGTGGCTGAATGAACACGGTCCACGCGGTGGTGATGAGATTAATATCCCGCAAAAGGGGAAAAACTACGGCTGGCCGCTGGCGACGCACGGCATCAATTATAGCGGTCTGCCGATACCGGAAGCCAAAGGCAAGGCGGTGGCTGGAACTGAAGCTCCGCTGTTTGTTTGGGAAAAATCTCCGGCGGTGAGCGGGATGGCTTTTTACGACGCAGCGACCTTCCCGCAGTGGCAACACCGGTTGTTTATCGGTGCGCTGAAGGATCAGTCGCTGATTGTATTGAAGGTGGATGGCGATAAAGCCACTGAAGAGGAACGCATTTTGGCCGATCGCGGGAAGCGCATCCGTGATGTGCGCGTTGGACCCGACGGTTATCTGTATGTGTTAACCGACGAGTCCAACGGCGAACTGCTGAAGGTGAGTCCGGCAGGCTAAATCAAGTGACAGGGATCATTACCACATTGCGCCAGGCCTGACGCTCGTTAATCTGCTGATACCAGCGCTGCAGGTGCGGGCGCGGTTGCCAGGTTTTTACGCTTTCCAACAGGTTGTATACGAACGGCGCGACGGCAATATCGCCCAGGCCGAAGGCATCTCCCGAGAGCCACGGATGCTGCGCCAGTTCATCATCAAGAATGGCGAACAGCGCCTCGCAGGCGGCAATGCCCGCTTCAATTGCGGCGGGATCGCGCTTTTCCGGCGGTGTTCTGACCAGCCCCATCAGAATGGGCCGATGAGCAGGAGAGAGCGAACCGTTGGACCAGTCCATCCATTTGTCACCCTGGGCACGCAATGCCGGCGACTCTACCCACAGGCGATTCTGACCATATTGCGCGGCCAGATAGCGAATAATAGTATTCGATTCCCAAAGCACGATGTCGGTGGACTCATCTTTTAACAGCGGCACCAGGCCATTGGGGTTCATGGCCAGATACGCCGGGTCATGGTTCAGGCCGAACTCCAGTCCCGCCAGAATTTGCTGATACGGGAGATCGAGCTCTTCCAGCACCCAGCGCACTTTCTTCACATTGGTCGAGTTATTTCTGCCCCATAGCGTAATCATATCCGCTCCTGCCTTTTATTTAGCCGCCATTGCAGCGTGATGAGCATTCATGTTGGAATAAAGTTAATATATAGGCAACCACGATCAAAAAAATTGCTCTGTTTGCGGCAGGGCGTGAGGTTATTGCGTAAACTTTAAAAACTTTACCAACTCGCTGTTTCTTTAAGGTCATTTGTACGCTTTACTCACCGGCTGCTGCGGCGCCGAAAGAGTGTTGCGGCATATTTTTGTTTGGAAAGGATACTTGGGTGGCTCTTATGACGCATGATGCTTTTTCCCTTCGCGGCCTCGCGGCAGGCTGCGCGCTTTTACTTCTCGTTGCGCCTGCGGTGCAGGCTGCGGAACAACTCCCCGATGCGCCGTCGATTGACGCGCGAGCCTGGATCCTGATGGACTATGCCAGCGGCAAAGTGCTCAGCGAAGGCAATGCTGATGAAAAACTCGACCCGGCGAGCCTGACCAAAATCATGACCAGCTACGTCGTCGGTCAGGCGTTAAAGGCGGGTAAGATTAAGTCCACCGACATGGTGACCATCGGGCGTGATGCGTGGGCAACCGGTAACCCGGCGCTGCGCGGTTCGTCGGTGATGTTCCTCAAGCCGGGCATGCAGGTCTCGGTCGAAGACCTGAATAAGGGCGTAATCATTCAGTCCGGCAACGATGCCAGCATCGCGATTGCCGACTACGTGGCGGGAAGTCAGGATGCGTTTGTCAGCCTGATGAACGGTTATGCGCAGAAGATGGGCCTGACTAATACCACCTTTATGACCGTGCACGGCCTGGATGCGCCGGGGCAGTTCAGTACCGCTCGTGATATGGCGCTGCTGACTAAAGCGATGATCCATGACGTGCCGGAAGAGTACGCCATTCATAAAGAAAAAGAGTTCACTTTTAACAAAATTCGTCAGCCAAACCGCAACCGGCTGCTGTGGAGCACCAGTTTTAATGCCGACGGCGTGAAAACAGGGACCACCGCAGGTGCGGGTTATAACCTGGTTTCCTCCGCAACGCAGGGCAATGATATGCGCCTGATTGCCGTGGTACTTGGAACTAAAACTGACCGCATCCGTTTTAATGAGTCAGAAAAACTGCTGACCTGGGGCTTCCGCTTCTATGAAACCGTAACGCCGATTAAACCGGATGCCACCTTTATTACCCAACGCGTCTGGTTTGGTGATAGCAGCGAAGCGAAGTTAGGCGCGGGCGAGGCCGGTTCCATTACGCTGCCGAAAGGACAGCTGAAAAACCTGAAGGCCAGCTACACCCTGAACGAAACGCAGCTGACCGCGCCGCTGACCAAAGGCCAGGTCGTGGGTACTATCGACTTTAAACTCAATGATAAGACCATTGAGCAGCGACCGCTGATAGTGATGGAAGCGGTAAACGAAGGTGGTTTCTTTAGCCGGATGGTTGATTTCGTGCTGATGAAACTGCACGGCTGGTTCGGTAGCTGGTTCTCTTAAGATGCAGGCCGCGCCCTGCGGGGCGCGGTTAGTAGAGTAGTGAAATCTGTTTTTCTTTCGCCAGCGCCTGTAGGTCGTCATCCGGACAAACGTCGCTGGCAATTACATCAAACTGCGCTAAATCGCCCATTCTCGCCGGCCGAACTTTACCGAATTTACTGTGATCGACCACCAGCACGTGGTAGCGAGCGCTTTTCATCGCCCAGTGTTTGACCGGTAGCTCTTCCAGATTAAAACAGGTTGCGCCCTGCTCGCAGTCAATTCCGGCCGCTGAATAAAACGCGATATCCGGGCAAAGATGGCTCAGCGTATCCTGAAGGCTTAGCGGTTTAAAAATCGCGTTGCTGGCGTGGAATTCGCCGCCGCATAAAATCGCCCGACACTGGGGCTTATCCTGAAGGGAAAGAAAGGTATTGAGCGAATAGCACACGCCAGTAAAGGGCAGGGCGTTGTCGATGGCGTCGATGATCCACGGCGTGGTCGTTCCGCAGTCGAAAAAGGCCATCTGATGAGGTTCTAACAGTTTGGCGGCGTGGCGGGCGGCGCGTCGCTTCTCATCGACCAGGCGCGTTTTTTGGTCGCTTAACAGATAGTGCGTGGCGCTACGCGGCTCCAGCACAATGTAACCGCCGAGCAGCACCACCGGACCATTATGACCATTGAGATCGCGACGAATGGTCATTTCTGACACACCAAGCAGGGTTGCTGCTTCTTTTAGATGGAGTTTATCACTGCGCTTGAGTGCCTGAATAAGCTGACTGATGCGTTCGTCACGACGAGTTTCCATATTCCCTCTAAGCTCAAAGCGCCCTGCATCGACAGGGCGTCAGCGGCGATTTTACCTGCCGAAAGAGGGTTAGTCACGCGGTGGAATAGCGCCGTGACTACGCGATGGGTTTCTCAGGAATAAGATTATCCGCGCACCCAGCCTTTGCGGATTGGCAACGAAAAAAACAGGCGGTACAGCCGCTGTAGATGCTGGTAAAGGCTATGCCCTCCGCTATGCCACAATAGCTGGGCGCTAAGGCAGGCGCTCATGGCGGTCAGCAGTCCACCCAGCATGTCCATCGGCCAGTGGACGCCGAGATAAACCCGGGACCAGGCGATTGCGCAGGCGATACCGAGGAGCAATGCGCCAGACCACAGTCGATGCCAGAACATAAAGGCCAGCGCAAAGGTAAAGCAGATGGTGCCGTGGTTGCTCGGGAAAGAGTTATTCGACGAATGGTGCAGGAAGTTATAGCCGACACCGGCGGCAAACGGACGTTCGTGTGGAAAGAGAAGGCCGAATATCCATGAAAGCGTGAGGCTAATAGCTAACGCCATCATGACCTTAAATACCAACTGGCGCTGATTGGGCCCCCATAGCCATAGGGCTAATACGAGTAATGGCACAAGAATAATCAGGTCTTTGGCAATAAAAGTCGCCACTTCAATCGCCCACCACGGGGAGTCAGGCGTTGCATTGAGCAATGCAAACAGCGCGTAGTTGATATTTTCCAGCATACATCCAGGCTCTTTAGTCCGTCAGCAATAAGCCGCCTACCTTAAAAAAGGGTGGCGATGAGGTAAAGCAGTATTGTCTTAATTATCAGTTTGTTACGAATTTATACGTATTTGTGCCTTCGTTAACAGACTGCAATGGAGAGTATATAGCCTGTAATCTAATTGAAACATAAACGAAATATATACAGTTGGCTTTTCATTTGCTGATGGCGATGTTGTTACCTGAGTGGCGCTATTTTTCGTTGTCGCTCACAATTCGCTATCTCACCGGCTCGACTTTCATTAAACTTTGCGCGGTTTTATTTAAATAAGAGATTTCATGCAGAATTATTCGCTTTCGGGCAAGCGCCTCGGACGTCAGGCCTTGCTGTTTCCGCTGTGCCTGGTGCTATACGAATTTTCCACTTATATCGGCAACGACATGATCCAACCGGGAATGCTCTCGGTGGTGGAAGAGTTCGGCGTTGGCAATGAGTGGGTTCCGACCTCGATGACCGCTTATCTGGCCGGCGGTATGTTTTTACAGTGGCTGCTGGGGCCGCTGTCGGACCGTATCGGCCGCCGTCCGGTGATGCTGACCGGCGTTGTGTGGTTTATCGTGACCTGCCTGGCGACGCTGTTGGCGCAAACTATTGAGCAGTTTACGCTGCTGCGCTTTTTGCAGGGCATTAGCCTCTGTTTTATCGGCGCAGTGGGCTATGCAGCGATTCAGGAGTCTTTCGAAGAGGCGGTCTGTATCAAAATTACTGCCCTGATGGCCAACGTTGCGCTGATTGCGCCGCTTCTCGGGCCGCTGGTGGGGGCTGCCTGGGTTCACGTTCTGCCGTGGGAAATGATGTTTGTCCTGTTCGCCGTGTTGGCGGCTATCGCTTTCGTTGGCCTACAGCGGGCGATGCCGGAAACCGCCACCCGGATGGGCGAGAAACTGTCGGTAAAAGAGTTGGGGCGCGATTACCGTGAGGTGCTGAAAAACCTGCGTTTTGTAGCCGGAGCGCTGGCGACCGGTTTTGTCAGTCTGCCGTTGCTGGCCTGGATTGCCCAATCGCCAGTGATTATTATCAGCGGCGAGAAGGCGACCAGCTATGAATATGGCCTGCTACAAGTACCGATTTTTGGCGCGTTGATTGCCGGTAATCTGGTGCTGGCGCGCCAGACTTCACGCAAAACGGTGCGTTCGCTAATTATTCTCGGCGGCTGGCCGATTATGATTGGCCTGCTGATTTCCGCGGTGGCGACGGTGGCTTCAACCCACGCCTATCTGTGGATGACCGCAGGGCTGAGCGTTTACGCGTTCGGGATTGGTCTGGCCAACGCCGGGCTGGTTCGCCTGACGCTATTTGCCAGCGAGATGAGTAAGGGGACGGTGTCTGCGGCGATGGGGATGCTGCAAATGCTGATCTTTACCGTTGGCATTGAAGTCAGTAAGCATGCTTATGAATCTGGCGGTAGCGGGATTTTCAGCTTGTTAAACTTACTGAGCGGGGTGCTGTGGCTGGCAATGACGGTCTACTTCCTGAAGGATAAGAGCGTGGGAAGCTCCCACGATCCTCAGTGACTTTCAAAATCACCCGCTGCGACGTTAAGCGCCGCAGCGGGTCATTCCTCAGGCGAACGGCGCTTCGCGATTAAGTACTTTATCAATAATATGCAGCACGCCTTCCTCGTTGTTGTGCGGCGCATCGTAACCAGCAACGGCTTTCACCGGGGCGGCGGCGTTTGCCATCGCAAAACCGAAACCGGCGTGTTGCAGCATTTCAATATCGTTGCCACCGTCGCCGAACGCGACGACTTCATGGTTTTCAATGCCCCAGCGCTCCTGCAAAATACGCAAGCCGTTGGCTTTGTGTACGCCAGGAATAATCAGGTCAATGCTGCCGTAGCCGGTGGCGACGGCAGTGACCATGTCGCCCAGCGCAGCGTGCAGTTTCGGCTGCATCTGCGGGATTAAGTGATCCGGTACGTTGAGGCCGAATTTCAGAATCACATCATCAATCTGATTGAAGTCGTCGACCAGTTCAAGGCGATGATAATACTTCGCTGCGATCGCCTTCAGTTCATCGTTATATTGATTGAGGGTGTAAGCGCTGCGTTTACCGCAGGCGATAATTTCAATATCAGTCAGCGTTTGCAGATGATCGATGACGGTATTGAAATGCGCTTTTGGTATTTGGCAGTTAAACACATCGTCCCCGGCGCTGACCACCCAGCCGCCGTTTTCGGCGACAAAAGCAATCTCATTGGCTACCTCAGGGAAGAACGAAATCAACTGGTAATACTGGTTGCCGCTGGCCACGACGAAGCGGATGTCTTGTTCACGCATTCGCTGGTATTGGGCAAGGAAGCGCTGGCAGTTATAGGTTTTGGCATCGCTTAAGAAGGTGCCATCCATGTCTACCGCAATCAATTTGATGCTCATTAACTGTTCTCCAAAACAGGTTCAGGTTGTGGTTTCGCCACCGCGCGGGCGACCAGTGCTGCCACCAGGACCAGCGCCAGCACGACCATCATCGCACTGCGCAGGCCAAAATGTTCGCCAAGGAAGCCCAGCAGCGGCGGGCCGACGAGGAAGGCGAGGTAGCCGGTGATCGCCACGATGCTAACACGCTTCGGCGCATCGGGCCCGGTATCGCTGGCGGCAGAAATAGTCAGCGGGAAGCCCAGCGAAGCGCCGAGGCCCCATAACAGCACGGAAATGCCGGCGACCCACGGACTATCGACAAAAATAATCAGCGCAATGCCCAGCGCGCCCATCACCGCGCTGGCGCGAACGACGGTTACCCGGCTGTAGCGGTCGATAAACCAACCGCCGGTAAAGCGACCGATGGTCATTCCGAGCGTGAAGCCTGCGTAAATCAAAGAGCCGGAGGTTGGGCTGAAGCCATGACCATCCACCATTAGCAGCGGTAACCAGTCGTTGGCGGAACCTTCGGCAAAGGCCATCGCCAGCACGATTAACCCAATGAGCAACAGTTGGGTATCACGCCAGACCGGCAGTCCTTTTCCTTCGTGGCGCGCGGCTTCAGCAGCATTTTTGCCGGTACCGTCGGGGATGGCGCGAATGGCGATGGCGATAGGGAGGATAGCCACCAGCGCCGCCAGCAGAATATGCGGCGCGGCGGGTAGGCCGAAACCGGTGACCGCCATGCCAATTCCTGCACCGATCAGCGTGCCGAAGCTGTAGAAGCCATGCATCATCGGCAGGACGGTTTTATTCATTTCACGTTCAACGGCAGCGCCTTCAACGTTAATCGCCACCTCGGCTGAGCCAAAGCTGGCACCAAAGATAGCCAGCCCAAGAGCAAACAGAACGGCTGATGTAAACCACAGCGCGACGCTGAGCACCAGCATCCCTACCACCGCGCAGGACATGGTGGCGCGAATGACTTTACGGGTGCCGAAACGATTGACCAGCCACGCAGAGCAGAGAATTCCGCTCATTGAACCTATCGATAGTCCAAATAATACAATCCCCATTTCCGCCGTGGATAGCGTCAGCAAATCGCGTATCGCTGGCGTGCGGGTTGCCCATGAGGCCATGAGTAATCCGGGAATAAAAAAGAACATGAAGAGCGCCCACAGCCGTAGCTGGAGGGCTCTGCGGGAGGTTTGTGCTGTCATCCGTAAATGCCCGTGAGTGAAGAGATGGAGACAACAGTAGCAAGGTTGTGTACATTTGTACATATAGGTTGCTTGCTGCTGGCCGCTTTTTTATTGACCTCAATGACTCGATTCAGCCTGAGGGATATCTTAAGCGCGTGCTGTGAGAGTATGCGTCCATTTGAATAAAAGAGGGAAACTTATGGCTCGTCGACCGAACGACCCACAGCGTCGGGAGCGCATTTTGCAGGCGACGCTGGACACGATTGCTATACATGGAATTCATGCGGTCACGCATCGCAAAATCGCCAGCTGTGCTGGTGTTCCACTGGGCTCGCTGACTTACTATTTCAGCGGTATTGAGGCGCTGGTCGAAGAAGCATTCAGCGTATTTACCGGCCAGATGTCGGTACAGTATCAGCAGTTCTTCGCGAACGTAAGCAACCGTGAAGAGGCGTGTGACGCCATTGCTGAGCTAATTTTTAGCGCCCAGGTTACCACCGCGCGCAATATGGAACTGATGTACCAGCTTTACGCCTTTTGCAGCAGCCAGCCGAATTTAAAAGCAGTGATGCAGAACTGGATGCTACGCAGCCAGCAAACCCTCGAGCAGTGGTTTGAACCGGCAACGGCCCGCGGGCTGGATGCATTCATTGAGGGTATGACGCTACATTTCGTGACCGACAGAGCGCCGCTATCGAGAGAAGCGATTCGACTGATGGTAGGGAGGCTGGCGGGGGAGTGAGCGGGGCGCAGAAA
This sequence comes from Klebsiella sp. MISC125, assembly GCF_051131775.1. Taxonomy (NCBI): domain Bacteria; kingdom Pseudomonadati; phylum Pseudomonadota; class Gammaproteobacteria; order Enterobacterales; family Enterobacteriaceae; genus Klebsiella; species Klebsiella sp. MISC125. Next base: position 4,090,309 of record NZ_CP180448.1, on the reverse strand, counting down.
ACAAAAAACCCATCAACCTTGAACCTAAGTGGCGGGGTTGATGGGCTCCACAAAATGGGGACATCAAAGAAAAGCAGTGGCACTACTTATGACTGATGCCAGCAAAAAAAGTTCTGAGAATATGCGTTTTTTTCTGAAAAATTTACTGTAGCCCTGGCCAGATGATGACAATTAGCGTACCTGCCAGGGTTAACAACACGTTAGCGATAGCATAGGTCCCGGCGTATCCCAGCGCCGGAATGTTGCTGCGCGCGGTGTCGCTGATAATTTCCATCGCTGGCGCACAGGTGCGGGCTCCCATCATCGCGCCGAATAGCATTGCGCGGTTCATGCGCAGGACGTACGCGCCAAACAGGAAGCAGATAACCACCGGCACCAGGCTGACGATGAGACCCGCTGCCAGCATCTGGCCACCGACGGCGCCCAGGCCGTTATTAATCCCCGCGCCCGCGCTGAGGCCGACACCGGCCATAAACACCATCAATCCGAACTCTTTCACCATATTCAGCGCCCCCTGGGGGATATAGCCGAACGTCGGATGGTTAGCTCGCAGGAAGCCGAGCATGATCCCAGCAAACAACAGACCGGCGGCGTTACCGATGCCGAAGCTGAACGAACTGAACTGGAAGGTGATCATGCCGATCATCAGGCCGACGATGAAGAAGGCGCAGAAGGCGAGCAGGTCGGTCACCTGGCTGTGAATAGAGATAAAGCCGATACGGTCTGCGACAGTTTTAACGCGACGCGCGTCGCCGCTGACCTGTAACACATCGCCCTTATTAAGCACCACGTTATCGTCAATGGGCATTTCGATTTGGCTGCGGATCACGCGGTTTAAGAAGCAACCGTGATCGGTCAGCTTCAGCTGCGCCAGACGACGGCCAACGGCATTGTGATTTTTTACCACGATCTCTTCGGTGACGATGCGCATGTCCAGCAGGTCGCGGTCGAAGACCTCTTTGCCGTTACGAAAGCTCGGGTCGAGACGGGCATGGGCATCCGGGTAGCCTACCAGCGCGATATCATCGCCCATCTGCAACACCGCGTCACCGTCTGGGTTGGCGAGAATGCCGTTACGGCGAATTCGCTCGATATAGCAGCCGGTCTGGCGATAAATACCCAGCTCGCGCAGGTTTTTGCCGTCTGCCCATGCCACCAGCTCCGGGCCGACGCGATAGGCGCGGATCACCGGCAGATAGACCTTGCGCCGGGAATCGTTATCGAGGCCACGTTCACGGGCGATTTGTTGGGCGCTGGTTTGCAAATCCTGGTGCTGTAGTTTGGGCATATAGCGAGCGCCAACAATCAGGCTCACCAGGCCAACCAGGTAGGTCAGAGCGTAGCCAAGACTCAGGTGATCGAGTGAGGCGGCGAGCTGCTCGCTGGACATGCCGAAGTGGCGTAGCGTATCGCCAGCGCCGACCAGCACCGGGGTTGAGGTCATTGCCCCGGCGAGCATCCCGGCCGTCAGGCCGATATCCCAGCCGAACAGCTTACCCAGACCCATGGCGATCAGCATTGCGCTACCGACCATCACCAGAGCCAGCATCAGGTAATTTTTCCCATCGCGAAAAAAAATAGAAAAAAAGTTGGGACCCGCTTCCACGCCGACACAAAAAATAAACAGCATAAAGCCGAGATTTAGGGCATCAGTGTTAATACTAAAATGTTGCTGGCCTAATAATAACGAAACGACTAAAACGCCAATGGAATTACCAAGTTGTACTGACCCGAGACGCAGTTTCCCGAGGCAAAGACCTAATGCAAGAACAACGAACAATAACAGGATGTAATTCCCGTTTAACAAATCTGCGACGTTTATATTCACGAAAGCCAACTTCTCATTTACTAGTAAGTTGTTGAAGGAAATGGTTATTTGGTCTAAGGTTGCTCTAGTGTTCGCGCTATCACGAACGCTATTCTGGCATCCCGTTATAACCAGCAAAATATAGTCGATAGTTTAATCCTTCCTGGAGGCTTCGGCTAGTAACAATCGTTTTTGCACTGGCGGGATCTTTAATTGGAATGGACTGCCAGAATCTTTATCTGACTGGACGAAGTGGAAGTTGGTTAGAGGCAAAATCAGGAGGATGTAGTGAAATCTGAGCGTGCTTGGGCCGGTATTATCTGTGGGTTCTTTCTATTTATTGTGGTTTGTTTATCGCTGCTGTTACATATGAAAGGTGCCTTTCGGGCTACCGGTAATCCCGAGCTCGGGCTACTGTTTTTTTTACTCCCCGGCGCTGCGGCAAGCTGCCTCTCACCTGGACAGCGGGTTATTCGTCCCCTTATCGGCGCGATGCTGGCGGCCCCCATTTGTCTGGTGGTAATGCGGCTTTTCTTTGTGACTCAGCGTTCTTTCTGGCAGGAGCTGGCGTGGTTGTTTAGCGCTGTGTTCTGGTGCGCGCTTGGCGCATTATGCTTTCTGTTTATTTGCGCCTGGCTTGATACCAGACGCAAGCACTCATCAGAAGATTGAGCCGTCTCAGGCAAACAGTCCCAAATTCTCTTTCGCCCAGGCTTCAAAATCCGTGCAGCCGCCGATGTGTTTCTGATCGACAAAAATCTGCGGTACGGTTTCTACTGGCTTGCCCACGGTTTTTTCCAGATCGGCTTTGCTGATGCCTTCGGCGTGGATATCAATGTAGCGATAGTTGAAATCATCACGCTCATTGGTCAACTTTTCAGCCAGTTCTTTGGCGCGAACGCAATACGGACAACCTGGACGACCAAAAATTACGGTAAACATCGTTTCTCTCCTTAAATCTCAGCCTGATGGCGAATGGGGCGTATCATGACGCGTTATGCCGACGAGGGAAAGAAGGTTCTGCCTTTTGCTTCGATGGTTTAGGGCTATGTTTGATAAATACTCTGGCGATGAAACCGCTATACTGGCCCTGTTGCGTGACCCGTTATCGCTGGGTTGTGCGAATTATTTGGACCGGAGGAGTGTTATGCGATCGCCCGCTGCATTGCCAAAAAGCGTGCTGGTGGTTGAGATTCTCGGCATGGTGTTGTTGACGCTGGCCTGGCTCTCGCTCAATCAGTACGTCAGTCTACCCGCGCCGTTTTCCAGCCCGACGGCTGCGCTATTGATGATCTTCGCGGGGATCCTGCTGATGCTCCCGGCCGCCGTGGCGTTAATGTGGCGGGTGGCGAAAGTGATTGCTCCGCAGTTGACGCAAACCAAAACCCCACCTTCTTCCTTGTCTGACAGAGAAAAACGAGATGACGCCGACCATTGAGCTGCTGCGTAGCCACCGTTCTATTCGCCATTTTACCGACGCGCCTATCAGTGATGAACAGCGCGCTGCGATTATTGCCGGTGCACAGGGGGCTTCCAGCTCCAGTTTTTTACAATGTACCTCAATCATTCGTGTTACCGATCCACAGCTGCGTCAACAGCTGGTGACAATGAGCGGCGGTCAGAAGCACGTGGCGCAGGCTGCCGAGTTCTGGGTGTTCTGCGCCGATTTTAACCGCAATCAGCAAATTTGCCCCGATGCCCAACTGGGACTGGCGGAACAGTTGCTGCTGGGTTGCGTTGATACCGCGATTATGGCGCAGAATGCGCTGGTGGCGGCAGAGTCTCTGGGGTTGGGCGGTGTCTATATCGGCGGCTTGCGCAACAATATTGATGCAGTGACCGAACTGCTGAAGCTGCCGCAGCACGTACTGCCGCTGTTTGGCCTGTGCCTTGGCTGGCCTGCGGATAACCCGGACGTAAAACCGCGCATGCCGTCGGCGATGCTGGTACACGAAAACAGCTATCAGCCGCTAGACGATGCGGTACTTAGCGAATATGACGAGCAGCTGGCGCAGTATTATCTGTCACGTGGGAGCAACACGCGTCGTGATACCTGGAGCGACCATATCCGTCGTACTATTGTTAAAGAGAGTCGCCCGTTTATTCTTGAATATCTGCATAAGCAGGGATGGGCTACGCGCTGATTGCGTGTAAACTGCCCCGGCCTGACGCCAGGCGATTTTGCAAGGTCAGCGTAAATTTTAGTCGTTGTTAGCTATCAAAGGCCCGCCAAAGCGGGTCTTTTCGCAGAGGTACAGGGTGAAAATTGCCATATTATCCCGGGATGGAACGCTTTATTCATGTCGACGCCTGCGTGAAGCCGCGCATAAACGCGGTCATCAGGTCGAAATCCTCGATCCACTTTCTTGCTATATGAACGTCAGTCCGGTGGCCTCATCGATTCACTATAAAGGCCGCCAGCTACCGCATTTCGATGCTGTGATCCCTCGCATCGGTTCAGCGATCACCTATTACGGCACAGCCGCGCTGCGTCAGTTTGAGCTGCTGGGCAGCTATCCGCTGAATGAGTCTGTTGCTATTACGCGCGCCCGTGACAAGCTGCGCTCGCTACAGCTGCTGGCGCGTCAGGGGATTGACCTGCCGCTCACCGGGATTGCCCATTCACCGGATGATACCAGCGACCTGATCGCGATGGTGGGCGGCGCGCCGCTGGTGGTAAAACTGGTGGAAGGTACGCAGGGCATCGGTGTGGTGCTGGCCGAAACCCGCCAGGCGGCGGAGAGCGTGATTGACGCGTTTCGCGGTCTGAACGCCCATATTCTGGTGCAGGAGTATATCGCCGAGGCGAAAGGTCGGGATGTGCGCTGCCTGGTGGTGGGCAATGAAGTGGTGGCGGCGATTGAACGCCGGGCGAAGGAGGGCGACTTCCGTTCCAATCTGCATCGCGGTGGCGTGGCGACGGTCGCGACCATCAGCGAGCAGGAGCGAGAAATGGCGATTAAAGCCACGCAAACGCTGGGGTTGGATGTGGCGGGCGTCGATATTTTGCGTGCTACGCGCGGCCCGCTGGTGATGGAAGTGAATGCTTCTCCAGGCCTGGAAGGCGTTGAAACCACAACGGGGGCGGATATTGCCGGGCGAATGATTGACTGGATTGAGCATCAGGCAACACCGGGGTTTTGTCTGAAAATGGGAGGTTAGTTTCCTTTCACGACAGCGTCATGGTACACGACGCTTTTTTTGCGTAAGCTATGGCGTCGCATTTTTTCACAGCAAGAGGTCACAGGTCATATGGATTCACTGGTCGTTCCGGGTCTTGATACGTTACGTCAATGGCTCGACGAATTGGGCATCAGCTTTTTTGAGTGTGATTCCTGCCAGGCGCTACATCTGCCGCATATGCAGAATTTCGAAGGCATTTTTGATGCCAAACTCGACCTGGTGGACAACGTGGTACTCTTTTCCGCACTGGCGGAAGTTAAGCCTTCTGCGCTGCTGCCGCTCTCTGCCGATCTTTCAGCGATTAACGCCAGTTCGTTGACCGTGAAGGCTTTTCTCGATATTCAGGATGATAATCTGCCGAAACTGGTGGTGTGCCAGGCGCTGATCGTCGGTGTCGGTATTACCTTTGATCAGTTCGCGTGGTTTTTCCGTCAGAGCGAAGAACAGATTTCAATGGTTATGCTCGAAGCCAGCGCCAATCAGGTGTTGTATAAGCCTGAGGAAGAAGAGCCCGTCGCTGAGAATATCCAGTACCATTTTCTTCACTAAGCCTGTCGAAAAATAGCGCAGCCACTGCCATAGCGGCTGCGTATTTCCCGCTTTTATTCTGCCATTAACCTTTCTTTAAAGAATTTTTCACCGCCATTCTGCCGCTTTCGGCTTATCACGTAGACCGTTATTGCATAAAAAATTGATAAAAGGCGTTTTTTTACCTGGGCTATAGCCTCTTATTCTGGCTACAGTTATTCTGACGATGCTTCCAGTTGCGGGCAACCATTCCGGGAGAGGTCCTCTCTCCTTTTCTTAGGCAATGAAAAAATATGCATGATTATTGCATGCAAACAAGTGCGTATATTCAGCCCGCTTGTTAACGGGCATTGAGAAGGAATAAGAGATATGACCGCCTTTGGTAAAAAATGGTTAACAGGTCTGGTTACGGGTGCGCTGATGGCCGTTTCTGCCGGTTCGCTCGCAGCTGAACAAAAAACCCTGCATGTTTATAACTGGTCTGATTATATTGCGCCGGATACGGTAGCGAATTTTGAAAAAGAGACCGGTATTAAAGTGGTGTATGACGTTTTTGATTCCAACGAAGTGCTGGAAGGCAAACTCATGGCGGGCAGCACCGGCTTTGACCTGGTGGTGCCGTCAGCGAGCTTCCTTGAACGACAGCTGGCGGCAGGGGTTTTCCAGCCGCTGGATAAGAGCAAGCTCCCCAACTGGAAAAACCTCGATCCGGAAGTGCTGAAGCTGGTGGCGAAGCACGATCCGGACAATAAATACGCGATACCGTACCTGTGGGCGACTACCGGTATTGGCTACAACGTGGATAAAGTCAAAGCCGTGCTGGGCAAAGATGTACCGCTGGACAGCTGGGATCTGGTGATGAAGCCGGAAAACCTGGAGAAACTGAAAAGCTGCGGCGTCTCATTCCTTGATGCTCCGGAAGAGATTTTCGCCACCGTGCTGAACTATCTCGGCAAAGATCCGAACAGCAGTAAAGCCGATGATTACACTGGCCCGGCGACCGACCTGCTGCTTAAGCTGCGTCCGAACATCCGCTATTTCCACTCCTCGCAGTACATCAATGACCTTGCCAACGGCGATATCTGCGTTGCTATCGGCTGGGCGGGTGACGTATGGCAGGCGGCTAATCGGGCGAAAGAAGCGAAGAACGGCGTAAATGTCTCCTACTTTATTCCGAAGGAGGGGGCGCTGGCGTTCTTTGATGTCTTCGCCATGCCTGCGGATGCCAAAAATAAAGATGAGGCTTATCAGTTCCTTAATTATCTGATGCGTCCTGATGTTATCGCGCATATTAGCGATCACGTTTATTACGCTAACGGTAACAAAGCCTCTACGCCGCTGGTTAGCGAAGAGATTCGTAATAACCCGGCAATTTATCCACCAGCTGACGTATTCGCCAAGCTGTTCACCCTGAAAGTACAGGATCCAAAAATCGACCGCGTGCGTACTCGCGCATGGACAAAAGTGAAAAGCGGGAAATAACGACTTTTAATACCGTTGTCCGGTGGCGTTAATGCTACCGGGCCTACAAAACCCGTAGGCCGGGCAAGCGTTAGCGCTGCCCGGCGATACGCACCATAACAGTGCGTTTGCACCAGTTTTGATTTCTGCCGGAGAACACCCCGTGAATGACGCAATCCCCCGCCCGCAGGCAAAAGCCCCCAAAGCGCTGACCCCGCTACTGGAAATTCGTAATTTAACCAAGTCGTTTGATGGGCAGCACGCCGTCGACGATGTCAATCTCACCATTTACAAAGGCGAAATCTTTGCCCTGCTGGGCGCATCCGGCTGCGGTAAATCGACCTTGCTGCGCATGCTGGCGGGTTTTGAACAGCCAACAGCTGGGCAGATTGTTCTCGATGGCGTCGACCTGGCGCGGGTGCCGCCGTATCAGCGGCCTATCAACATGATGTTTCAGTCCTACGCGCTGTTTCCGCATATGACGGTCGAGCAGAATATCGCCTTTGGCCTCAAGCAGGACAGATTACCGAAAGCGGAAATCACCAGTCGGGTGCAGGAGATGCTGGCGCTGGTGCATATGCAGGAGTTCGCGAAGCGCAAACCGCATCAGCTCTCTGGTGGCCAGCGCCAGCGCGTGGCGCTGGCCCGTAGCCTGGCGAAAAGACCGAAGCTGCTGTTGCTCGATGAGCCGATGGGGGCGCTGGATAAAAAGCTGCGCGACAGGATGCAGCTGGAAGTGGTCGATATTCTCGAGCGCGTCGGCGTCACCTGCGTGATGGTGACCCACGATCAGGAAGAAGCGATGACCATGGCGGGACGCATCGCCATTATGAACCGCGGCAAGTTTGTGCAAATTGGCGAGCCGGAGGAGATTTACGAGCATCCAACCACCCGCTATAGCGCGGAGTTTATCGGTTCGGTCAACGTCTTCGAAGGGCTGGTGAAAGAGCGTCAGGAAGATGGACTGGTGCTGGATTCGCCGGGTCTGACGCATCCATTGAAAGTAGACCCTGACGCCTCCGTGGTGGATAACGTCCCTGTGTGGGTAGCTCTGCGCCCGGAAAAAATCATGCTCTGCGAAGATCCGCCTGCGGATGGCTACAACTTTGCGGTGGGCGAAGTTATCTATATCGCCTATCTCGGCGACCTGTCTATCTACCATGTACGCCTGAAAAGCGGGCAGATGATCAGCGCCCAGTTACAAAACGAACACCGCTACCGCAAAGGTGCGCCGACGTGGGGCGATGAGGTTCGTTTGTGCTGGGACGCCGATAGCTGCGTCGTGCTGACGGTGTAAGGAGAGGGCGATGAGTACATTAGAACCTCCGTCAGGCGCGAAAAAGCCGGGCGGTTTTGCGCTGTGGCTGGCGCGCCTGCAAATGGCTCACGGGCGCAAACTGGTGATTGCGCTACCTTACGTGTGGCTGATTTTGCTGTTTCTGCTGCCGTTCCTGATTGTGTTTAAAATCAGCCTGGCGGAAATGGCGCGAGCGATCCCGCCTTATACCGATCTGCTGGAATGGGCTGACGGCCAGCTGACGCTGACGCTGAATCTTGGCAATTTCCTGCAGCTTACCGACGATCCGCTCTATTTCGAAGCGTATTTGCAGTCGCTTCAGGTGGCGGGGATCTCGACGTTTTGCTGCCTGCTGATGGGCTATCCGCTGGCGTGGGCGGTCGCGCACAGTAAACCATCGACGCGCAACATCCTGCTGCTGCTGGTTATCCTGCCATCGTGGACGTCGTTCTTGATCCGCGTCTATGCCTGGATGGGACTGCTGAAAAGCAACGGTGTGCTGAATAACTTCCTGTTGTGGCTGGGGGTTATCGATCAGCCGCTGGAGATCCTGCATACCAACCTTGCGGTCTATATCGGCATTGTATACGCCTATCTGCCGTTTATGGTGCTGCCGATTTATACCGCTCTGACGCGTATCGATTACTCACTGGTCGAGGCGTCGCTGGATCTGGGGGCACGTCCGCTGAAAACCTTCTTCCAGGTCATTGTTCCGCTGACCAAAGGCGGCATTATCGCCGGGTCGATGCTGGTGTTTATTCCGGCGGTAGGGGAGTTCGTGATTCCGGAACTGTTGGGCGGCCCGGACAGCATTATGATTGGCCGCGTGCTGTGGCAGGAATTCTTTAATAACCGTGACTGGCCGGTGGCCTCGGCGGTAGCGATTGTGATGCTGTTGCTGCTGATCGTACCGATCATGTGGTTCCACAAGCATCAGCAAAAACAGGGAGGAGAACACGGATGAGTGATTTGCCGGTAGTCCGTTCGCCGTGGCGAATTTTAATTCTGGTGCTTGGCTTTACCTTCCTGTACGCGCCGATGCTCATGCTGGTGATTTACTCGTTCAACAGCTCGAAGCTGGTGACGGTCTGGGCCGGGTGGTCGACGCGCTGGTATCGCGAGCTTTTTCATGACGATGCGATGATGAGCGCGGTGGGACTGAGCCTGACCATTGCCGCCTGCGCCGCGACGGCGGCGGTGATCCTCGGTACCATTGCCGCGGTGGTGATGGTGCGTTTTGGTCGCTTTCGCGGTTCAAACGGTTTTGCCTTTATGATTACCGCGCCGCTGGTGATGCCTGATGTGATAACCGGTTTGTCGCTGCTGCTGCTGTTTGTGGCGCTGGGGCACTCTATTGGCTGGCCGTCGGATCGCGGAATGCTGACCATCTGGCTGGCGCACGTCACTTTTTGTACCGCTTACGTGGCGGTGGTGATTTCGTCGCGTCTGCGCGAGCTGGACCACTCTATCGAAGAGGCGGCAATGGATCTGGGGGCTGCGCCGCTGAAGGTCTTTTTCGTCATTACGCTGCCGATGATTATGCCGGCAGTAGTCTCCGGCTGGCTGCTGGCGTTTACCTTGTCTCTGGACGATTTGGTAATTGCCAGCTTTGTTTCCGGGCCGGGCGCGACGACGTTACCGATGCTGGTCTTCTCCAGCGTGCGCATGGGCGTGAACCCGGAGATTAACGCCCTGGCGACCTTAATCCTCGGCGTGGTCGGAATTGTCGGTTTTATCGCCTGGTATTTGATGGCGCGCGCAGAAAAGCAGCGGGTGCGCGATATCCAGCGTGCAAGAAGGGGCTGAACCGCCTATACCCGTCATACTTCAAGTTGCTTATGTGTTGGCTACGCTCACTCACCCCAGTTACATAGTTATCTATGCTCCTGGGGACTCCCTCCCTTGCCGCCTTTAAGCAACTCGAATTATTTAGGGTATAATATCTGCAATAGAGTTAACATCGGCGCCGCATTTGTGGCGCCGTTTTCATGGAAGACTTTACGTTGGGATTGTTTACAAAAACGCACTCGTCTCATGCTCGTCTTAACGTTCCTGCACTGGTGCAGGTGGCGGCTTTCGCCATTATTTTGATCCGTGGTCTGGATCTGTTGATGATCCTCAATCAGCTTGGCGTCAGAGGGATCGCGGAATTTATCCATCGCAGCGTGCAGACATGGCCGTTGACGTTGGTCTTTCTCTCAAGTCTGGTGCTGGTGTTCGTTGAAATCTGGTGTGCGTTTTCGCTGGTAAAAGGGCGTAACTGGGCGCGCTGGCTGTATCTGCTGACTCAGGTTATCGTCATCGGCTATCTGTGGGCCGCATCGCTGGGTTACGGTTATCCCGAGCTATTTAGCATCGCCGGAGAATCGAAGCGCGAAATCTTCCGCTCGCTGATGATGCAAAAACTGCCGGATTTGCTGGTGCTGGTGCTGCTGTTTGTCCCGGCCCCGTGTCGACGCTTTTTCCGTTTACAGTAACGGTGATACAATCCCCGCCCCTGTTTTTTTGAAGGTCTTCTTATGCACTGCGCACTTTATGACGCGGGCCGCTGTCGCTCCTGTCAGTGGCTGGAACTACCGGTACCGCAACAGCTCGCCGATAAAATGGCCGACCTGCATAGGCTGTTGGCGGAGATTCCGGTAGCTAACTGGTGCGCACCGGTTTGTGGCCCGGAAGCCGGGTTTCGCAATAAAGCCAAAATGGTGGTCAGCGGCAGCGTTGAGCGTCCGCTCCTTGGCATGCTGCACCGCGATGGTACCCCGGAAGATCTCACCGATTGCCCGCTATATCCCGAAAGTTTTGCGCCAGTGTTTGCCGCGCTTAAACCGTTTATCGCCCGCGCCGGACTCACGCCCTATAACGTTGCCCGCAAACGCGGCGAGCTGAAGTATATTCTGCTTACCGAAAGCCAGCAGGACAGCAGCATGATGCTGCGCTTTGTCCTGCGCTCAGAGGCCAAACTTGACCAGCTGCGCGCCGCGCTGCCGGAGCTACAGGCTCAGTTGCCGCAGTTGAAAGTGATTACCGCCAACATTCAGCCGGTGCATATGGCGATTATGGAAGGGGAGCAGGAAATTTTCCTTACTGACCAGCAGGCGCTGGCGGAAAATTTCAACGGCGTGCCGCTGTGGATCCGTCCGCAAAGTTTCTTTCAGACTAACCCTGTGGTTGCCAGCCAGCTGTACGCCACCGCTCGCGACTGGGTGCGCGGGCTGCCGGTCAACCATATGTGGGATCTGTTCTGCGGAGTCGGCGGTTTTGGCCTGCACTGCGCTACGCCGCAGATGCGCTTGACCGGAATTGAAATCGCTCCAGAGGCCATCGCCTGCGCGAAGCAGTCGGCAGCGGAGCTTGGCTTGCATAACCTGCATTTTCAGGCGCTCGACTCCACGCAGTTCGCCACTGGCGAAGGGGAAGTTCCCGATCTGGTGCTGGTGAATCCGCCGCGTCGTGGTATCGGCAACGAGTTGTGTGACTATTTAAGCCGCATGGCACCCGGATTTATCATCTACTCCAGCTGTAACGCCCGGACGATGGCGAAAGATATCGCCCGCCTGACCGGCTACCGAGTTGAGCGCGTTCAGCTGTTCGATATGTTTCCCCATACCGCCCACTATGAAGTACTGACCCTGCTGGTTCGCGAAGTATAACTAAAATGTGAACTCTTCAGCAGGCGAAGATCGGGTAAGCTTGGCTAATCAGAACGTAAGAATAGCGGAGCGCTGCGGTGGCAAAAAAAATTCTGTTGGTTGAAGATGATGACGATATTGCCGCGCTGCTGCGCCTCAATCTGCAGGATGAGGGGTATCAGATTGTCCACGAGGCGGACGGGGCGCAGGCGCTACAGCGGCTGGAGAAAGAGAGCTGGGATGCGGTGATTCTCGACCTGATGCTGCCCAACGTTGATGGTCTGGAAATCTGTCGGCGCATTCGCCTGCAAACTCGTTACCTGCCGGTGATTATTATCAGCGCTCGCGCCAGCGAAACCCAGCGCGTGCAGGGGCTGGAAATGGGTGCGGATGATTACCTTGCTAAACCCTTTTCAATTCTCGAACTAACCGCCAGAGTGAAAGCGGTGTTTCGCCGCCAGGAGGCGATGGGCCAGAATCTGTTGATGGATGCCGGGCGCATCGTCAGCCATGGTCTGAGCATCGACCCCTTGTCCCGCGAAGTGAAGCTGCGCGGCGAGGCGATCGATCTCACGCCGCGAGAGTTTGACCTGCTGTACTACTTTGCCCGCCACCCGGGCGAGGTCTTTTCCCGCCTGGCGCTGCTTGACCAGGTATGGGGCTACCAGCATGACGGCTATGAGCATACGGTCAATACCCATATCAACCGCCTGCGTACCAAAATTGAGCGCGACCCGGCTGAACCTGACATCATCCTGACCGTCTGGGGAAAAGGCTATAAGTTCGCCGTGGAGCGCAAAGAGGCGCTGTCATGATCCACCGTCTCAGCCTCAGCCAGCGCCTGGCGTTGGTTTTTACCTCGCTGCTGCTGCTCTGCGCCATCGCCGTGTGCCTGATCCAGCTTTACAGCAGCGCGCAATATGGTAATGCGATGGTGCAGCGCCTCTCTGCCGGACTGGCGCAGCAAATTGCCGCCCGCGAACCGCTACTGGACTCCCAGGGGCAGGTTGACCGCCAGATGCTGAAACCACTTTTCGACCGGCTGATGACCTTTAACCCAAGCGTCGAGCTGTATCTGGTTTCACCCGACGGCGAGCTGCTGGCCGACGCTGCGCCGCCGGGTCATATCAAGCGCCAGCGTATTGGTCTGGCCCCGGTACAAACTTTTCTCTCCGGCGGCACGTGGCCGATTTATGGCGACGACCCGCGCAGTATCGACCAGCAAAAAGTGTTTAGCGTCGCGCCGCTAAGGCAGGACGGCCAGCTGCGCGGCTATCTGTATATCATTTTACAGGGTGAAACCTTTAATGAACTGGCGGCGAGCGCCTGGCAGAAAACCTTGTGGAGCCTGTTATTGTGGACCCTGTTGCTGGTGGCTGCCCTTGGCCTGCTGGCGGGCGGCCTTGCCTGGTATTGGGTAACGCGCCCGGTGCGCCAGCTTACCGCGTTGGTGGCGACGGATGAAAAAGACAGCATTCGCGCGATTAAAGCGCTGGCGGCGCAAACGCCGGAAGCGAATCCGGGCAATGAAGTCGCCGTGCTATACAACCGTTTTATCGAGCTGGCCCGCCAGATTGCCGGGCAGTGGGATCGCCTGGCTGATAGCGATCGCCAGCGTCGCGAATTCGTCGCCAATATCTCTCACGACCTGCGCACGCCGCTGACCTCGTTGCTGGGCTATCTGGAAACATTGACCCTTAAGGCCGATCGACTCACGGTGGAGGAGAACAAACAGTATCTGAACATCGCGCTACGTCAGGGGAATAAAGTTCGCCATCTTTCTCAGCAGCTGTTTGAGTTGGCCCGCCTGGAGCACGGGGGGATTAAGCCGCAGCCGGAGAAGTTTGCGCTGGCTGAGCTGGTGCAGGACGTGGCGCAAAAGTTCGATTTGACGATCGCCACGCGAAAAATTGCTTTGCAGCTGGAGCTGTCGGAGGGTTTGCCGCCGGTTGTCGCGGACCTGTCGATGATCGAAAGGGTGCTGACTAATCTACTCGATAACGCCCTGCGGCACACCCCGGAAGGCGGCGTGATTCGCCTGACGGCGCATCGTTCAGGGCCGGAGTTTATCGTTGAGGTCGCGGATAGCGGGCCGGGAGTGGCTGGTGAGCTACGGGCAACGTTGTTTGAACGGCCTTCGGTACTTGAGCCGGGCGCACAAAGCGCATTGCGGGGAGGGTTAGGGTTGATGATTGTGCGCAGGATGCTACAGCTACACGGCGGCGATATACGCCTTCTGGAAGTATCGGCAGGGGCCTGTTTCCAGTTCACCCTGCCGGTTTAAGGTTCTTGGTTTGTTGACCGGCTCTGTCCAGGTCGTGTGGTTGCACATTATCATCCCGGGGGCGGCGCTTGATGCGCCTTGCCCGGGCTACAGGTTCACAGTCGCCTGCGGGCTGGGTAGCCCGGACAGGCGCACCGCGCCGCCTCCGGGAAGGATTACTCCGGGAACCACTGGTTGCTGATTTTCTGGTAGGTCCCGTCGGCTTTAATCGCCTTCAGTGCGTTATTCAGTTTTTCCAGCAGCGCTTTGTTGTCCGGGCGTACCGCAATGCCGAGGCCGGTGCCAAAGTATTGCGGGTCGGTCACTTTCGGCGTCGCTACGCCCAGCTGTGGGTTGGTTTTCAGCCACTCGTTGACCACGGCAGTATCACCAAACACGCCATCGATACGGCCATTTTTCAGGTCGATAAATGCATTCTGGTAGCTATCATAGGCCACGGTTTTCACTTCAGGATGTTTATCCTGCAGGTATTTCTGATGCGTAGTGCCATTTTCCATGCCAATGCGCTTGCCTTTCAGATCGTCGAAAGAGTGGAAGGCATCTTTCTTCGAAATAACCAGCGCGGAGTTGGCGTAGTACGGGTCAGTAAACGCCACCTGCTTGCTGCGCTCCGGTGTGATGTCCATACCGGAAATCACCGCATCATATTTCTTGAATTTGAGCGCCGGGATCAGGCTGTCAAAAGCGTGGTTGGTAAAGGTACACTCGGCCTGCATCTGTTTGCATAGCGCGTTTGCCAGGTCGATGTCGAAACCGGCGATCTGGTTGTTGGCGTCCATCGATTCAAACGGTGGGTAAGTCGCTGAAACGCCAAAGCTGATTTTTTCTGCGGCGGCGGCGCCAAAGGCGAAAGAGGTAAGCAGTGCAGCCAGAACTAACTTTTTCATCGTCAAACTCCCGTCGGTCAATCTTATGATGTTGTGCCGTATTTGCGGCTGGGTCTAACAATGCCATTTAATGAATTTATATGCAATAAAAATGGATATTTATTTTTATATGAATAAAAAAAGACGGACAAGTCATTGGGCTTGTCCGTCCTCGGTTTGCTAATTATGCATTTCGCTGGAGCGGTTAGTTGCGTCGCTCAAATGCCAATGCTTTATGTTCAACCACCCGCATCAGCAGCGTCAGCAGGCCGTTGACGATGAGATAGACAATCCCGGCAGCGCCGAACACCATCACGTCATAGGTGCGTCCATAGAGCAGCTGGCTATGGCCCATCACTTCCATCAGCGTGATGGTGTAGGCCAGAGAGGTACTCTTGAACACCAGCACCACTTCGTTGGAGTAAGAGGAGAGGGCGCGCTTAAAAGCGTACGGCAGCAGAATCGCCAGGGTATCCTTTTTGCTCATCCCCAGCGCGCCGCAGGATTGCCACTGACCGTCAGGAATAGCGCGAATAGCACCATAAAACAGCTGCGTGGTATAAGCGGCGCTATTCAGCGAAAGGGCAATCAGCGCGCAGAGCCATGGCTCGGAAATCAGGTGCCAGATTGCCGGATATTCCTGCAGCGACGGGAACTGGCCCGGGCCGTAGTAAATCAGGAAGATCTGCACCAGCAGCGGCGTGCCGGTAAATAGCGTGATGTAGCCGCGAACAATCCATACCAACACCGGCGTTTTGAGCGTCAGGACGATGGTAAAAATCAGCGACAAAATCAGCGCCACCGCGATGGATGCCGCAGTCAGCGTCAGGCTGGTGTGCAGTCCTTTCAACAGTTCGGGTAAATAATCAAGCATCAGCCTGGACTCCTTTCGAAGCGCGTCGCACGCTGGTCAATACGTTTGAGGATGTACTGACTTAACAGGGTGATGACCAGATAGATTGCCGCCGCGATGATGTACCAGTTAAACGGCTCCTGAGTACGGGTGGCGATACTTTTGGTTTGCAGCATCAGGTCGTTGACGCTGATCAGGCTCACCAGCGCGGTATCCTTCAGCAGCACCAGCCACTGGTTACCGAGACCCGGCAGCGCGTGCCGCCACATCTGCGGCATCACCAGGCGAAAGAAAATGGCGGCTTTCGATAATCCCAGCGCCTGGCCGGATTCCCACTGTCCCTGAGGGACTGCTTTTAGCGCCCCGCGCAGGGTCTGCGACGCATAGGCGGCGTAGAGCAGAGAGAGGGCAATGGCCCCGCAGAGGAACGGGCTGACGTCGAAGTTTTCAATTTCCATCTGCACAGGGATCTGCGCAAAGCCGAGATTGATCGTAAAGCCGTCAGAAAGAATGAGCAGCAGCTGCGAGGAGCCAAAATAGATAAACAGAACCACCAGAATTTCCGGTAGTCCGCGCAAAAGGGTGACAATGCCGGTTGCGAGCCAGGCGACGGGACGCAGCTTCACCGACTCGAGGACGGCAAACAGCATCGCCAGCACCAGACCGATGATCAGGGCGCAAACGGCAAGGCCGACGGTCATCCCGGCGGCGCTTGCTAATGGAAAAAATTCGTTCATTCAGCGTTACTTCTGGAACCATTTGTTATAGATAGACTGGTAAGTCCCATCGCTCTTCACTTTTTCCAGCGCAGCGTTGAATTTCTGCTGCAGCTCGGTATTGCCCTGGCGCAGCGCAATGCCGAGACCGGTGCCGAAGTAGTCTTTGTCGGTGACTTTGTCGCCCACTGCTCCCAGCTTCGGATTGCTCTTCAGCCATTCGGTGACGACAGCGGTATCGCCGAAGACGGCGTCAATGCGACCGTTTTGCAGATCCAGCTTCGCGTTCTGGTAGCTGTCGTAAGGGACGGTGGTGATTTCCGGGTGCTTATCGGTGATGAATTTCTGGTGAGTCGTGCCGTTCTGGACGCCGACTTTTTTGCCTTTAAGCTGATCGATACTGGTGAATTTACCCTGCTGACCGACGAACAGCGCTGAGTTCTCGTAATATGGCGTGGTGAACAACACCTGTTTTTCACGCTCAGGGGTGATGTCCATCCCGGCCATTACCGCATCGAAACGGCGGAACTTGAGGCTTGGGATCAGGCTATCGAAAGCCTGGTTGGTAAAGGTGCAGGTGGCATCAATCTCTTTACACAGCGCGTTGGCCAAATCGACATCGAATCCGACGATTTTGTTATTAGCATCAATCGCTTCAAACGGAGGATAGGAAGCCTCGGTGGCGAAACGAATGGTCTGGGCTGCGGTGGCGGAGAGGCTCATGCCCGCAAGAAGAGCGGCAATCAGTACTTTTTTCATCGTCATTTCCCCGAAAACATCAATGTGAAAGATAGTTTTTAAACGCGTCGGTTTGCGGATGCGTAAAGCAGTCAGCATCCCCTTGTTCGACGATATAGCCATTTTCCATGTACACCACGCGGCTCGCGGTTTTACGCGCCACTTCCACCTCGTGGGTGACGATAACCTGCGTGATGCCGGTTTCAGCCAGTTCGCGAATAATGCTGACGATCTGAGCGGTGATTTCTGGATCGAGCGCCGCCGTTGGTTCATCAAACAGCAGAATCTGCGGTTCCATCATCAGCGCGCGGGCTATGGCGACACGCTGCTGCTGGCCGCCGGAAAGATGCAGTGGATAGCGATCGCTGTAGGGTTTCAGGCGCAGACGTTCGAGCAGCTTTTCGGCGCGGGCCAAAGCCTGATCCTTGCTTAAGCCGAGTACACGGCAGGGGGCTTCAATCAGGTTTTGCTGCACGGTCAGATGCGGCCACAGATTGTACTGTTGGAAAACCATACCGACGTTCTGGCGCAGCTCACGAATGGCTTTGTCAGAAGGCGCTTTGGTAAAGTCAAAATGATTCCCGGCAATGTGCAGGGTACCGGAACGCGGCATCTCCAGCAGATTGAGTACGCGAAGCAGCGAGCTTTTACCGGCACCACTAGGGCCGAGCAGCACCAGCGTTTCCCCCTGCGGGCAATCCAGCGTGATGTCGAACAGCGCCTGGTGTGCGCCGTAGAAGCAGTTAATGCCGTTTAGTTTAATACTCATCTGGGCAGTCTGATACAAATAGCAATTGAGGCCGCAAATAGTACCTTTGGCAGAATAGTTATGCAATATTTATGCGTTAAAAGTTAAATGTAAACCACGTTTACATTTAAAGGTAGCACAAAATATGGCTTCGTGAAGGCGAGGGGAGTAAATGTCGGTATTACTGGAAGGAATACCGACATTTTACCGGGGTTATTAATCTGGCAGAGTCAGTTCAACGCCCAACTCAGCGTTTTTCGAGACTCTGACGCAGGCTACCTGCTGGCGCGTGGGAGTTATTGCCGAGGTAACGGACGTCGTCAACGGCCCAGCACTGGCCTTCCTGAATCATCAGTACTTCGTCTTTCCAGCTTTGCGTCCCCTGTTTCAGCTCAACGCGCAGCGGAATATTACGTGCATCGCGATTAGGGATCGTGGAGGCGCTGGCGACATCGGCGCTGTCGGCAGGCGTTGTGCTGCTGGAGAACAGGTTAGACTGCAGCAGGGAATTGTTTGACGGGTCCTGACGCGCGTCGTTCAGCAATTTTGCCAGATCGTCGCTCAGATACGGACGCAGCGCCGTCAGATCGCTGTTGCGATTCTGCACCTGGTAATCATAAAACTTCTGCGCCACGTCATCCGGACCGCCTTCGACGCAAGGGCCGCTGCGGGTGCCGTTATCTTTGTAGGCAGGCGTGACGGTGGTACAGGCGCTGAGCGCCAGCGCGCAGGGGAGGACTAATGCAAGAACTTTGTAGCGCATGATGATTTCCTTATAAGCTCACTACGTTAGAATATCTTTTCAAGCATAGTGTATCAGATAGGGATTGTGCTTGACCCTTAGAGCTAACGCATTGAACGCTAAAGAAGGAGTTTCATCATGCAATTCTCAACTACCCCGACCCTGGAAGGTCAGCCCATTATTGAATACTGCGGCGTCGTCACGGGGGAAGCGATTCTCGGTGCCAACGTATTCCGCGATTTTTTCGCCAGCATTCGCGATATCGTCGGCGGTCGTTCTGGTGCATATGAGAAAGAGTTGCGTAAGGCGCGGGAAATCGCTTTCGAAGAGATGAGCGAGCAGGCGAAATCACTGGGTGCGGATGCGATAGTCGGTATCGATATTGATTACGAAACCGTCGGTAAAGACAGCAGCATGCTGATGGTGAGCGTCAGCGGCACCGCGGTGAAGACCCGGCGATGAGAATTTGCCGGGCTGGCGTCCTGCTCGCGCTGCTGTTGGCGGGCTGCGCCTCGGAAAAAGGGATTATCGATCGCGACGGCTATCAGCTGGATACGCGCCACCCGGCGCAGGCGGCTTATCCGCGCATCAAGGTGCTGGTGATTCACTACACCGCCGATGATTTTGACGTTTCGCTGGCGACGCTAACGGATAATCAGGTGAGTTCCCACTACCTGATCCCAGAGAAACCGCCGCGGCATAACGGCAAGCCGCGGATCTGGCAACTGGTGCCGGAAGAAGATCTGGCCTGGCATGCGGGCATTAGTTTCTGGCGTGGGAGTACGCGCATTAACGATACTTCGATTGGTATTGAGCTGGAGAATCGCGGCTGGCAAAAAACGGCAGGGGTAAAAAGCTTCACGCCGTTTAATCCGGCGCAGATTGACGCCCTGATCCCGTTGGCGAAAGATATTATCGCCCGCTACCACATTGCGCCGCAGAACGTTGTTGCCCATGCAGACATTGCCCCGCAGCGTAAAGACGATCCGGGGCCGCTTTTCCCGTGGCACAGGCTGGCGGAGCAGGGGATAGGCGCATGGCCGGATGCGCAGCGGGTGGCGTTTTATCTGCAAGGCCGCCCGTCATACGAACCAGTGGATACGGCAGAGCTGCTGGACGTGCTGTCGCGCTACGGCTATCAGGTGACGCCGGAAATGACCCCAGCGCAGCAGAAGCGGGTGATTATGGCATTCCAGATGCACTTCCGCCCCGCGCGCTGGGATGGCGTTGCCGATGCCCAAACGCTGGCGATTGCTGAAGCGCTGCTGGAAAAGTACGGGCGGGGTTAGAGGTGCAGTTTACCGTGGTCTTTTAGCCATGCGGCGGTACGGATGATGCCTCCATCCATTGTCACCACCGGCTGGTAGCCTAGCTCCTGCTGGGCGCGGGTGATGTCGAGAGTGAAATCAAAGTTCAGCTTAGAGACGCCGTAGTGGGTGAATGCGGGCTCTTTAGCTGACTTATTGCCAAAGTGCTCCATGCTGCGGGCGATGATATCCAGCATTGGATAAGGGACCGAACGGATGCGGCACTTAATCCCCAGCTCATTAATAAGCTTCTGCACAATGCTGTGCAGGGTTTGCGGTTCGCCGTTGGTGATGTTGTAGGCGCGAGCCGAAGGCAGACGGTCGCACTGCGGTTGGCTGGCGAGCCACATCGCGTGCACTGCGTTTTCATAATAGGTCATGTCCACCAGCGCGCTGCCGCCGCGCGGCAACAGAACGCTGCCGTAGTGCTGCATCATCTGCGCCAGGCGCGGTATAAACACCTTATCATGCGGGCCAAACAGGCTCTGCGGGCGCAAAATCGTAAAACGGGTATTCGGGTTAGCCTGGGCCAGCAAATTGATCACCTCTTCGCTTGCCGCTTTACTGCGGGCAAACTCGTTGGCGAACCGGTTTGGGCGAAAATCTTCCTGAATATCGCGATGATGGTGATAATCAAAATAGAGCGATGGCGAAGAGATATGTACGAAGTTGCGTACACCCCAGGCGACCGCCCATTCACCGAGGCGACGGGTGGCGCGAACGTTGGCTAAATCGAAGGCCTGCTGGGTGCCCCACGGCGAGGTAAAGCTGGAGCAGTGCCACAGGGTATCGATACCGGCGAGCATCACTTTGG
The DNA here is from genome assembly GCF_051131775.1 of Klebsiella sp. MISC125. Lineage (NCBI taxonomy): Bacteria > Pseudomonadati > Pseudomonadota > Gammaproteobacteria > Enterobacterales > Enterobacteriaceae > Klebsiella > Klebsiella sp. MISC125. Next base: position 4,069,336 of record NZ_CP180448.1, on the reverse strand, counting down.
CCTGCGAGGAGACCAGCTCGGTTAAGTCTGCGGGAACGAACTCGGCGCCCATTTTGCACAGAAGCTTGCCCATCGCTTCGTTACGTCCGGTCGCTCTGACGCTGATGCCCTTGTTACGCAGATATTCCACCGCGTTGCGGCCTAATCCGCTGGTCGCACCGGTAACCAGTACCTTCATATCGATCCACTGTCCCACAAAAGAATTTCGTGCGCATTTTTCCGTGATTCTGACTGCGATGCAATGGGAATCATGAAAGAATTCGCTACATATATACCCGTCATACTTCAAGTTGCATGTGTGTTGGCCGCGTTCGTTCACCCCAGTCACTTACCAGTGTAAGCTCCTGGGGATTCGCTCACTTGCCGCCTTCCTGCAACTCGAATTATTTAGGGTATAGCCGATTGCGAGCAAAGAATTGCCGGGGGCGGGCCTACGCGATCCGCGTATGACATCAAGCCCGTAGCCAGCCAGGGCAACCGGCCCGCAGACAGTTGTGAACCGTAGGCCGTGCAAGGCGCTAGCCGCCGCCCGGCAAAAATGCGGGCACGTTAGTTAAAACGGGCTTGTCATCAACCCGGGGTGTCGGTGATTTGCTCCGCCAGCCGGGCGATGCGCCGCGCCATGCCGCGAAAAATAAACAGATGCGCTGGGATCATCAGCAGCCAATAGAACAGGCCTGGCATACCGTGCGGATGCCACCAGGCGCGAACGTCCAGCTCGCGATGATCGCCTTTATCGCGCAGGGTAAAACTCAGGCGACCAAGGCCGGGGGCTTTCATGCCAAATAACAGCGTGAGCTGCTTTTCCGGCTCGACGATAATCACTTTCCAGCTGTCCACCGCGTCGCCGGTCTGCAGATATTCTTTTTCCGGGCGGCCTTTTGCCAGCCGATGGCCGACTAGTAAATCCATCGCGCCGCGAGTTTTCCACAGGACGTTACCGAAGAAGTAGCCCTCTTTGCCGCCAATTTGGTTGACCACCTTCCACAGCGCGTCCAGGCTGGCAGGCGTGTTAACGGTACAGCCCGCCTGTTTCGGGAAGTAACCGTACTCCGGCCGCCAGCGGGCGAAGGCCTGCGCATCGTAGCCCCAGTCGCTGGAGTTCACCAGTTGCTCCTCTTCTTTCAGCGTGCGGCGCACTGCCTCATCGAAGGAGATGAGCGGTTGGGGAATGAGCGCCCGCAGAGAGTGGTCGTCGGCGATCAGATCATGCTTCAGACCCTGGATCAGCGCTTTGGCGATGGTGGGCGGCACCGAAGTAATGACGTTGAGAAACCACACCGAAATCCAGCTGGTTGGGAAGGGGATGGGGATCAGCAGACGGTGCTTGCCGCTAACCGCCATAAAACGGGTGAACTGCTGCTGATAGCTTAAAACCTCCGGCCCGGCGGCTTCAAAAACACGATGCTCGTGGGCGGGATGATTAAGCAACTGCACCAGATAGTAGAGCAAATTTTCCAGCGCAATCGGGGTTGTGCGCGAGCGCACCCAGCGCGGCGGCGTCAGTACCGGCAGGTTGTAAACCATATCGCGCATCACTTCGAAGGCGGCGGAACCCGCCCCGACGATAATGCCCGCCCTGACTTCAGTCACCGGAACGCTCGATTCGCGTAGCAGGTCGGCGGTGACCTGGCGGGCGCGCAGATGGTCGGATTGCTCTTGTTCCGCAACCTGAAGCGAACTCAGGAAAATCACTTCGCGGACCGGGACCTGGCGTAGGGCGTTGCGCACGTTCAGCGCAACCTGACGCTCATGACGGATAAAGTCGCCACCTTCACCCATTCCGTGAACCAGGTAGTAGACGGTATCGGCCTGCGCCAGCAGAGCGGGGAGCGCGTCTGGTTGGTTTAAATCGAGCTGATGACACTCGACGCCGGGGAGGTTCTGTTTTTTGAGCCTGTCGATATGGCGTGCCGCCGCCAGCACCGGAAAACCTTGCTCGCTGAGCCTTTTAACCAAATGCTGGCCGATATAACCGCTGGCGCCAAGCACCAGAATTCGTTGCGACACGCCGGACTCCTTAACGATTCAGAAACGCCTGCCAGTGGTTCACCACCTCGGCAAGCTGCTGACGATTCACGTCAATATGCGTCACCAGACGCACGGCCGTTGAGGCGTTGATCAACACGCCGTGCTCGCGCAAATATTCACCCAGCGCGGCATGCTCTTCGCCGACGCGGATAAACAGCATGTTGGTATCATGGCGCATAACGTCAGCGCCGATAGCGCGCAGCTGCTCCGCCATCCATGCGGCGTTGTCGTGATCTTCTTTTAAACGCTCGACGTTATTCTGCAAGGCATACAGACCCGCCGCCGCCAGAATCCCCGCCTGGCGCATCCCGCCGCCGACCATTTTTCGCCAGCGGATAGCGCGGTGAATGTACTCCTGGCTCCCCACCAGCAGCGAGCCTATCGGCGCACCGAGGCCTTTTGACAGGCAGATAGTGAATGAATCGCAGTACTGCGTGATATCGCGCAGCTCGCAGCCGTAATCCACTACGGCGTTGAAAATACGCGCACCGTCAACGTGCAGCCCCAGGCCGCGTTCACGGGTGAATTCCCATGCTTCTTTAAGATATTCACGCGGCAGCACTTTGCCATTATGGGTGTTTTCAAGGGTGAGCAGGCGAGTGGGGGCGAAATGGATATCGTCTGGCTTAATCTTCGCGGCGACTTTATCCAGCGGCAGGGAGCCATCTGCAGCGGCGTCAATTGGTTGCGGTTGGATGCTGCCGAGCACCGCTGCGCCGCCGGCTTCGTAGAGATAGTTATGTGCGCCCTGGCCGACGATATACTCTTCGCCGCGCTGGCAGTGGCTGAGTAAGCCCACGAGGTTGGCCTGGGTGCCGGTCGGCAGGAAGATAGCCGCTTCTTTGCCCGCCAGTTCTGCGGCGTAGCGCTGAAGTTCATTTACCGTCGGGTCATCGCCATAAACATCGTCCCCGACCGGGGCGGCCATCATCGCTTCCAGCATGGCGCGGCCCGGGCGGGTGACGGTATCACTGCGTAAATCAATCATATAAATTCCTTCTCAAGAGTTGTCTTCAATTTGTACCGGAAGTTCCAGGCTTACGCCACTCTGGAGAAGGAAAAGTCCGTTTAATCGATATTCTCCCCCAGCCCGGCATTAATCAACGCCTGCAAATTGACCATTTCCGCTGCTTTTCCGGCGGGCAGGCGCAGGATTATCTCATCCCCGCGGCTGACGCCGAGGCCGAGAAGCTTCATTAAACTGCCCGCATTGACGAAGCGCTCCGGATGCCGCGTATGGGCAATCTCCACCGGGAAATCCAGTGCCTTAACGGTTTTGACTAACTGCGCCGCAGGCCGGGCATGCAGGCCGCCAGGGTTGCGAATGCGAATATGTGCTTGTAGATAATTCACGATATCACTCCTCGGTCAGGCGCATTTTTGTGCCAGTCGCTGTAAATTCTCCAGGCTGATGGCCAGGCTATCGAGCGGGTTGCCAGGGCAGATATCCTGTTCAACGGCGTAATATTCAACGCCGTAGCGCTCACCCCATTGCAGGATGGGCAGGAAATCAATACTTCCACGGCCAATTTCGGCTAACGACTCCGGGTAGCCGAGTGCCGGGTCGGCATAGATATCCTTCAGATGCAGGATGGGGATGCGGTATGGATATTTTTCGATACAGCTAAGCGGATCGAACCCGGCATATTTGACCCAGTAGGTGTCAATCTCCGGATACAGACAGCGATTATTTTCCGGCGCCATCAGATAGTCGTGGGCGACGAGCCCATCCACCTGCGACTGAAACTCAAACTCGTGATTGTGGTATCCAACGCGCCAGCCGAGCTTCGCGAGCTTATCGGCGACGCCCAGCAGCTGTGATTTAATCTCCCTGTAGCCCGATTCATTTTGTCGCTCCGGTTCGAGATAATGACAAAACATGGTCTTTGTGCCGAACAGCAACCCTTCGTAAACGACCGCATCCAGGTCATTGACCATTCTCTGCGGGCTGATATGCATTCCCGCGACCTTCAGATTGGTTTCGCGCAAGGCATCTTTGACTTCCTCCGCGCTGTGCCCGCGCAGGCCATCTATTTGCACCGCTTTCCAGCCCATTTTTTTAACTTCACGTAATGTCCCGGCGAAGTCCTCAGTGAGCGCGTGACGCAAGGTATAGAGCTGTACGGCAAATTTTCCGTTGTTCATGCTTTGTCTCCTGTTTCCAGCCAGTTAAGTTCCTCTGTCGTTAGCGTTAACGCCGCCGCGCGCAGGCAATCTGCTAATTCAGCGGGGGTTTCAGGGCCGATGATTGCCGCACAGGGGAAGGGGCGGGCCAGCACCCAGGCCAGGGCGATATTGATGGCGTTGACGTTTTTACGCTGTGCCAGCTGTTGAGCGCGGCTCAATCGTTGCCAGTTGTCATCGAAGCAAAAAGCGTCGACCATCTCTTGTTCCTGCGGTAGCTGGTTTGGACCGTACAGCCCGGAAAAAAAGCCTCCGGCTTGCGATGACCAGGCAATCAGCGGGAGCTGCGTTTGCTGATGCCACTGCTGCATCTGTGGGTCGGCGCTAATACATCCAGGCCAGCGGGGGACCCGGCTTTGCGCAAGGCTTAACTGCGGACTGTTAAAGCTCAATGGCGTAAGTCCGTGGCGCGCAATAAAATTCTGCGCCTCGGTGATCCTCGCCTGAGACCAGTTTGACACGCCAATAGCGCGGATCCTGCCCTTAAGGACATGTTCATGCAGGCAGGACATTAACGATGAAACGTCGACGCCGGGATCGTCACGATGCAGCGCATACAGGTCGATATAGTCCGTTTGCAGTTGTTCAAGACTGGTGAAAATGTCTTCATCGATGGCGGGTGGATAAATGCGTGAGCGCTCGGGCTCCTCGCGCGTGGGGTGACCGCCTTTGGTGGCTATCCGCACCTGCTCGCGTAGGCCGCGTTGTGCAATCCAGTCGCCTAATACCGTCTCGCTGGCGCGGTAGTGGCGTGCGACATCAAACGTGTTACCGCCAGCGGCGAAGAAGGCGTCCAGCAGGGCAAAGGCTTCCTCCCGGCGATCCTTACATAAGCAGTTCGCCGAGCCCAGCACCAGTTGGCTACAGGAGAAGGTGAACGGTTTGCCATCGCGCCAGCCGCGCAGCGCTATCTGTTTCATCGTATCGCCTCCTGAGTGATGTTGGCGCGAGGAATAACCCTGTCCGTCCAGAAGGTTGTTTGCGGTAAATCACGCAGCAGGCTGGCGGGGAAATGTGGGCCAACCGGCGTGTTGATAAACCGTTCAGCAATGTCAGTTTTGTGATCACCGGTGATCATCAGCAAAATCTGTCGCGCCGTGCGCAGTTGCTGAATGCCCAGAGTGATGCCCTGCGTGACCGGCTGCGGACGGTTGAAATATTTCGGGGCGATGGTGCGGGTGACCTCATCCAGCGGTTCGATATGGCTGTTTTGCTCGCCATTGACGCCCGGTTCGTTGAAACCGATATGACCATTCATGCCCACCCCGAGCACAACCAGATCCAGGCCACCATGGGCGGCGATGACCGCGTCGATTCTTCGGCATTCATTTTGCAAATCCGCCGCTTGACCGTCAAAGAACACAATCTGTTCGTTCCTTAACGCCAGAGGCTGAAATAACTCATCGCTCAGCGTTTGCAGGCAGCTGCCGACGTCCTCGCGGCCAAGGCCGATCCACTCATCAAGGCTGACAAAGCGGCAGCGGCTAAAATCCGCCAGGCCAGCCTGCTGTGCGGCGACGCAGGCGCGAAACACGGGCAGCGTGGTTTCTCCCCCCGCCAGACATAACAGGCTATCGGGCCGCTCCTGTAGCTGTGCCGCAATGCGTAAGCTGATGGCTTGCGCCAGTTGAACCGCCGTGTCTTGGTGATAAATATGCATTCTCAGGTCCTTATTTCTCAATCAAAAATCCAGGTCCAGGCTGTCGAAGGCTGCCTGACGGCTATCCTGCTGCTGCGTTTTCTGCAGCAGGCTGCGTTCGTAAAGCCGAAAGAAGGGGTAGTAGACGAGGGTAGCGATGCCGAGGATAGCAAATCCCAGAATAACCGCGCGCCAGTCCATGGTTGAGAGGTACTGCGCCAGCGGAATGGGCGTTGCGCCGACGTTGGTGACCGGCGGGCGAACCCAACCCCAATGGAAGATGTACCAGCTCATGACGCCAATCGTCGGCGTACCCAGCACAAAGGGGATAAAGAACCACGGGTTCCAGGCGACGGGCAGGCCGAAAACCACGGGTTCGGAGATAGTAAAAATAGCCGGGACCACGGCGGCTTTACCGACGGCGCGTAGCTCCTGCGAACGGCTGCGCAACGATAAAATGACCAATGCGCCAGTGATGCCTGAGCCGGAAAAACCGAGGAAATAATCCCAGAAATTCGGCGCAAACACGTGTGGGATCGGCGCGCCCGCGGCGAATGCAGCCGCATTTTCCGCCAGGTACTGGGTCATAAAGGGCAGAACCACGCCGACAATAATGGCGTAGCCGTTCAGGCCGATAAACCAGAAAATCATCTCCAGAAACGAGATCAGAAAGACGGCCTGCGGGGTATCGATGCTGTTGAAGGCCGGGGCCAGCAGGCTCATCAGCACCTGCGGCAGGATCAACCCTCCGGACAGATTAGCGACCACCCCATGCACTACGGTGGCGGCGATCAGCGAAACCAGCAGTGGGATAATCGATTCAAATGTTTGTGCGATACCTGCGGGCAGGCCGTTGATGCGAATGGTGATGCGCTTGCGAATAAATAGCGCCATTAGCTCAACGGTGCCGAGTGAGGCGATCAGCGCGACGAATAGTCCTCGTGAATCGAGGTAATCCGTCACCATTTTGCCATCGACGATGCTCACGTTCAGCATCAGGGTCGCCATCATCGAACCGGTGATCGCGGGCAGAATCGGGACCTGCATTTGCTGGGCGTGATGCCAGGCTACCGAGGCGGCACAATAAATAGACAGCAGGCCAAAGGTAAACTGAAAAGGGAGGCTAATCAGGTCGTTGTAATGGTTGAACCACAGGCGGACGGCACTATCCTGAGGGAACATGCCGCCAATTCCCATCAGCATCAGCGAGATGGAGCCGACCATTAATACCGCCATCAGCGCGATCATGCCATTTTTGATGGAGGAGATATGCCGCTGGCGTTCTATCCGGGCCGCTATCGGCGTTAACCAGTGCTCCAGCCAGGTGATAAAGGTGTTTGCCCGGCTCATGCGTTTATCTCCTGACCCAGGCGCAGCAGAATGGCGGTTTTCAGAATATTGCCGCCGTTTACAGTGCCGTAATCCCGGACGTCGATAACCCCAATCGGCCGCTGGTGTTCACGGCAAATCGCTTCCAGTTCCGCCAGGCGGTGTTTGATTTGCGGCCCCAGCAGCACGACGTCAAACTCGCTGATTTTCTCGACCAGTAATCCGGCCGGATGGGCCTCAATATTGATCTTAATGGCGCGTAACTTTTCGCTATCGGCGGCGATCGCGCGCATTTTACTCACCATGACGCCGGTAGACGCGCCCAGGTTACAAACCAGCAGAATATTAAGATGCGTTAACGTTGAAAGATTCATCGCGGGCTCCGTTTAGGTGCTGATAGATTTCGATAAATTCCTGGAAAAGGGTGTGTGCCAGCAGGGCATTCATGAGCGAATCCTGTGCGTGGGCGAGTAGAGTGGAATAGCTTGCGCAGGCACCTTCGCTTTCGGCGACCAGTAAACGCGTATGCGAATTGTGGCCTTCATTCAGGCTTGCGTTGGCCTCCTGCATCAAGCGGGTGGCTTCAGAAAACTGCTGTGCCTTGCTGCACGCCAGCGCCTGATGCATTTTGCTAAGCGCATCACCGGCGCAGGCAATAATCTGGAAACTGATCTCTTCGGTATCAATGATCGAGGTATTCACGGTGCCTCCTGTATTGCGGTATTTGTTCAAACATTCAAACATCCGAATGTTTGAACAAGATAGAGAATCGGGTATACTGGCGTCCATAGGATTGATCACATTTTCATCAAAAAGTGGGTGTTAATTCAGCATGCGATGAGTGTGGATCTCTGGCATAACGAAATTCGATAATTAAGACGTGTGGGCGGGAGAGGAACGTGGACGAACTGGAAAGTGCTAACCCATTGTATGTTCAAATAGCTCTGGATCTGAAAGGACGGATAGAACGCGGGGAGTTTAGAGTGGGCGACATGCTGCCCAGCGAAGGTGAGCTGGTGGGGCAGTATAGCGGTGGGCGGGCGACGCTGCGGGCGGCCGTAGAGATGCTGGCGGAAAGAGGGTATGTGGTAAAAAAACAGGGGGTCGGGACGCGCGTCACCTGTCCGCCGATTGAAGCCCGACGCCATCAGCCGCTGAGCTTTTCGGAGAATATGGCCCAGCATAGCCTGAAAGCCAGTACCTCTATCCTCACGTTTACGCAGCAGCTGGCGAATGCCGAACAGCAACGAAAGCTGCATCTTTCGGCCAGTGATTTTGTGATATTTATGGTGCGTCTGCGCTTTACGAATAGTCTTCCTGCGCTCTATGAAGAGACCTGCCTGCCGTTGGCGCTGTTTCCAGATTTACAGCGTGAGGAAGTGGAAACCACGGGGCTGTATAACGTGCTGGGCGAACGATTTTACTTGCTGAGCATCGCGGCGCAGGAGAGCTATTTCCCCTGCTTACCGGAGGCGGATATGGCGAAGAAGCTGGATATCCCTTCCGGCCAGCCCTGCATGCGCGTTGAGCGTCTGGCATCCCGGCGCAAAGATAACGTTCCGTTTGAATTTACGCGAGGATGGGCCAATAGCGAGCGCTACCCGCTGACGTTTCGTTTCGTCAGTGGATAAACGCCCGCAACCGCGAGTTAACGCAGCCAGTTGGTTTTCGCCAGATCGAGTACTTCGTCGCCGCGTCCGCTGATAATCGCCCGAAGCATATACAGGCTGAAACCTTTGGCCTGCTCCAGCTTGATTTGCGGCGGGATCGCCAGCTCTTCTTTGGCGACGACCACATCCACCAGCACCGGGCCGTCGGTGCTGAAGGCGGTTTGCAGCGCTTCGTCAACGTCCGCCGCGTTTTCTACGCGAATGCCTTTGATACCGCAGGCTTCGGCGATGCGGGCAAAGTTGGTGTCGTGTAGCTCGGTACCGTCGGTGAGATAGCCTCCGGCTTTCATCTCCATGGCCACGAAGCCGAGAATGCTGTTATTGAAGATGATAATTTTCACCGGCAGCTTCATCTGCGCCAGCGAGAGAAAATCCCCCATCAGCATACTAAAGCCGCCGTCGCCGCACATCGCGACCACCTGACGTTCCGGAGCCGTGGCTTTCGCACCGATGGCCTGCGGCATGGCGTTGGCCATTGATCCATGGTTGAACGATCCCAGCAGGCGGCGTTTTCCGTTCATCTTCAGATAGCGCGCGGCCCAGACGGTTGGCGTACCGACATCGCAGGTAAAAATGGCGTCGTCGTCGGCAAAGTGGCTAATCTGTTGCGCCAGGTACTGCGGGTGGATGGTTTTCTCGCTGGGTTTCGCCAGATCATCAAGCCCTTTACGTGCATCGCGATAGTGTTCCAGCGCCTTATCGAGGAACTTGCGGTCGGTTTTCTCTTCCAGATGCGGTAGTAGCGACCTGAGGGTGGATTTAATATCGCCGACCAGCGCCATATCGACTTTGCTATGCGCGCCAATGCTGCCCGGATTGATATCGATCTGAATGATTTTGGCGTCCGTCGGATAGAAGGCGCGGTAGGGGAACTGGGTGCCGAGCAGCACCAGAGTATCGGCGTTCATCATGGTGTGGAAACCGGAGGAGAAGCCGATCAGCCCGGTCATGCCGACATCGTAGGGGTTGTCGTATTCCACATGCTCTTTCCCGCGCAGGGCGTGGACGATGGGGGCTTTTAGCTTCGCGGCGAACTCCACCAGCTCTTTATGCGCGCCGGCGCAGCCGCTGCCGCACATCAGGGCGATATTGCTTGAGTAGCGCAGCAACTGGGCCAGTTTTTTGAGCTCTTCTTCCTGCGGGATCACTTCTGGCAGCGGCGCGTGATACCAGTGGCTACTGGCGCTTTCCGGCGCGGCTTTTAGCGCCACGTCGCCAGGCAGCACCACGACCGATACGCCGCGGTTAATTACCGCCTTGCGCATGGCGATAGCCAGCACCTGCGGGATTTGCTCCGGGGAGGAGACCAGCTCACAGTAGTGGCTGCATTCGCGGAATAACTCCTGTGGGTGGGTTTCCTGGAAATAACCGCTGCCGATTTCGCTGGATGGAATATGGGCGGCGATAGCCAGCACCGGTACGTGATTGCGATGGCAGTCGAAAAGACCGTTAATCAGGTGCAGGTTGCCCGGCCCGCAGGAACCGGCGCACACCGCCAGCTCGCCGGTCAGCTGCGCTTCCGCTCCGGCGGCGAAGGCGGCAACTTCTTCATGGCGCGTGGGCATCCAGTCAATGGTTCCCATCCGGTTCAGGCTGTCGCTTAAACCATTGAGAGAATCTCCGGTAACGCCCCAAATACGCTTAACGCCAGCCTGTTCAAGAGTTTTAGCAATATATGCCGCCACGGTCTGTTTCATGGTTCTCCATCTCCTTTTTGTGATAACGCTTACAAGCTTAGATGAATTTGGCCGTTACGCCCGCTGCTGCCCCTCAATTTCAGCTGGTTTCATTAGGCGAAAATTCCGATAATGTGTGTACACATAAAGTGGTAAACAGGAATCATTTCAAATGGTTAAATCGCTGTTAAATTCAGTTAATAAAATGCTATCCCATGACGACTTCGGCAAACTCTTGTTACGACTTGCCGTCGGCGGGCTAATGCTGTTTCACGGGTTGCATAAGTTATTTGATGGCGTAGGGGGAATCAGCAATATGCTGGTGGCAAAAGGATTGCCGGGTTTTATCGCTTATGGCGTATTAGTGGGCGAGGTGGTTGCACCTTGTCTGTTGATTCTGGGAATTCTGACGCGTCCGGCGGCGCTGGTGCTGGCGTTTACAATGGTCGTCGCCTGGCTGATGGTCGGGACGGGCAAAACCTTCGCGCTGGACGCGGTAGGGGCTTGGGCCATTGAGAGTCTGGTCTATTTCTTTATCGGCGCGCTGGCGGTGGCGTTTCTGGGCGCGGGGCGTTACGCCGTGGCAGGAAATTCGGCCTGGCGGTAGGTTCGATCGAGTCTTTTCCATCACCCTGGCTGCGTCTCGTATGCCAGGGTTTTTATTTATGCTCCCTCAGACCCTCTTTTTGAACGGTTTTATAAGTTATTGATTTTTAATTCTTGTTTGAGGGTGTTTAGAAAAAGGGTGAAAAGGGGTTTTTATTGATTATTGTTTTATTAAACAATAAGGTAGAAGAGTCTGGTTGGAGTTCACTGCCGTATAGGCAGCTTAGAAGCGGATTACCCCGAAGCAGCAGAAACAGACGTCGTTCACTGCCGTATAGGCAGCTTAGAAGGCGTATCGCGGCGGGTGGCGTGGCTAAAGCGCGTTCACTGCCGTATAGGCAGCTTAGAAGAAACTTCGCAATTTTTGTTTCTCCGGTTTCTTGTTCACTGCCGTACAGGCAGCATTAGCCAATGCAATGACAAACCATTGTGCTCGCATCTTTGCCGGATGGCGGCTAGCGCCTTATCCGGCCTACAAAAACAAGCAATATCAAAATATTATGCATTACCTGTAGGCCCGCGCAAGCGAAGCGCCGCCGGGCAATTTCAAAAGGGCGCACAGGTGTTAGTCGTTTAGAAGGGAAAATGCTACCCGACGGTTCGCCGGGTAGCGTGGGCACTATCGTTAACGTGAATAATCAAGCCAGGACTAAATCGCCCTGCGGGTGACAGGAGCAGGCCAGCACATAGCCATCGGCAACTTCCGCATCGGTCAGCGTCATGGTGCTGCTGACCGTATACTCGCCGGAAACCACTTTCGTTTTGCAGCAGCCGCAAACGCCCGCGCGACAGGCAACGGTCACCGGAACCTTATTACTCTCCAGTGCATCCAGCAGCGTGGTACCAGCCGGCGCGTAGAACTCTTTCGCTGGCTGAAGCTTGGTGAACTTCAGGCCGCTGGTGGCGACTTCGGCTACTGGCGTAAAGAACTGTTCTTTAAAGAAGCGCGTCACGCCAAGCGCTTTCACTTCTTTTTCGACCAGGTCCATATACGGTGCCGGGCCGCAGGTCATTACGGTACGTGAGGTTAAATCCGGCACGCTTTGCAGTAGCTCAGTGGTTAGTCGACCGGGAACAAAGCCGTGGGTTGCGTTGTTTTCCGCCACCAGAGTGACCGGATACTGACGCCATTCGTCGGCAAAAATCACATCCTGCGGCGAACGCACGTTGAAGATCACCTGCACATCGGCCTGTGGGCGGTACTTCGCCAACCAGCGGCGCATTGACATAATCGGCGTTACGCCGCAGCCGGCAGCCAGCATCAGGAACTTGTCTTCTGCTTTATCCTCACAGGTGAATTCACCCATCGCATCAGACAGCCAGATATAGTCGCCGCGCTTCACGTCTCGGGTTAGCCACTGCGAACCGGCACCCTCGTCAATCCGGCGAACGGTCAGCGTAATGTACTCGCTAACGCCCGGCGTTGAAGAGAGGGTGTAAGCACGCAGGGTTTCCGCCGAGTTACGCACGCTGACCAGCGCATACTGTCCGGCACGATACGGGTAGTAATCGTGGCACAGTAACGAAATTGTCCAGACGTCCGGCGTCTCCTGGTGAACGTGATGGACCTGCATCCGCCATGGGCACTGATTGGTTGGCAAAGTCATGCTAATACTCCTTATGCGCTCAGCAACTGCTTCATGTCTTCTTCAACGGTGGTCACGGAACGCAGACCAAATTTCTCGTTGAGAACTGCCAGCAGGTCCGGAGTGAAGAAGCCAGGTGCAGTCGGGCCGGTGACGATGTTTTTTACGCCCAGGGACAGCAGGGTCAGCAGAATCACGATTGCCTTCTGCTCAAACCAGGAGAGCACCAGAGACAGCGGCAGGTCATTCACGCCGCAGCCCAGTTTTTCCGCCAGGGTGACCGCAAGGATGATGGCTGAATAAGCATCGTTACACTGACCTGCATCCACCAGACGCGGCAGGCCTTCGATGTCGCCGAAATCCAGTTTGTTGAAACGGTATTTACCGCAGGCCAGGGTCAGGATCAGGCAGTCGTCCGGTACGCTGGTGGCGAAGTCGGTGAAGTAATTACGTTCACCGCGCGCGCCGTCGCAACCGCCGACGAGGAAGATATGACGCAGTTTTTCGCGGCTCACCAGGTCAATCAGCGTATCAGCAGCGCCCAGCAGAGTTTGACGGCCGAAACCGACGGTAATCAGGTGCGGAATTTCGCTGTACGGGAAGCCCGCCATCTGCTGCGCCTGGGTGATAACCGGCGCGAAGTCATCGCCTTCCAGGTGGCTTACGTCCGGCCAGCCGACGATGCTGCGGGTCCAGATACGGTCATCGTACGCGCCAACGGTTGGGTCGATGATGCAGTTAGAGGTCATCACGATAGGGCCCGGGAAGCGAGCGAATTCTACCTGCTGGTTCTGCCAGCCGCTGCCGTAGTTACCGATCAGATGTTTGAATTTACGCAGTTCCGGGTAACCGTGCGCTGGCAGCATTTCACCGTGGGTGTAGACGTTAACGCCGGTGCCTTCGGTTTGTACCAACAGGTTGTACAAGTCTTTCAGGTCGTGACCAGAGATCAGGATGCATTTACCTTCGGTCGCTTTGACGTTGACCTGAGTTGGTGTCGGGTGGCCGTATTTGGTGGTTTCACCCGCGTCCAGAATGCTCATCACTTTGAAGTTCATCTGGCCGATTTCCATTGAGCACTCCAGCAGAGCGTTCATATCGGAAGGCCAGGTGCCCAGCCACGCCATAATCTTGTGGTACTGGGCGTAGATATCGTTGTCGTACTGCCCGAGAACGTGCGCGTGCTCCATGTAAGCTGCCGCGCCTTTCAGACCGTACAGGCACAGCAGGCGCAGGCCGAGAATGTTTTCGCCAATCGCCGCCTTGTCTTTATTTGGGGTAAATTCTGCCGCCTGACGCTGCAGGTCGCCCAGATCGTCGCTGACCAGCTGCAGGTCGGCCATTGGGTTGGTGACCACGGCGTTGGCATCAATGTTCAGACACTGAGCTTTAAGCGCGTCGCGCATGGCAATAGCTTCACGAGCGTAACCAACGATACGCGGGGAGTCGAAGTTAACGTTGGTCAGCGTGGAGAAGAAGGCACGCGGCGCAAAGTTATCAATTTCATGGTCGATGATGCCGTATTCACGAGCTTTAACCGCCCATGCGGACAGGCCTTGCAGAGAAGCAATCAGCAGATCCTGCAGATCGGACGTTTCGGCTGTTTTCCCGCACATACCCTGCGCGTAAGAGCAGCCGTTCCCTGCCGGGGTACGGATGGTTTGTTCACATTGCACACAAAACATGGTCACACCTTTTTTAAAGTTATATTTAATATACATGTTTAAGGTTATGCCCGAGCGAGCGTAGAGAAAAGGTATTTCTGATACAACTTACAGGGATATTGATTTAGCGCAAAATTGGCGGTAGAGACCTACCGCCAGAGGAGTATTAAGCGGAGAACAATGCCATCAAAATTGGCACCAGCAGGCTGAGGATAAAGCCGTGAACAATCGCAGCCGGGACGATTTCCACGCCGCCGGAACGCTGTAATACCGGCAACGTAAAGTCCATTGACGTCGCGCCGCACAGACCTAATGCTGTTGAACGACTACGGCGAACGAGGCCGGGAATAAGCATAATGGCCAGCAGCTCTCGGGCGAGATCGTTAAAGAATGCGGCGCTGCCAATTACCGGCCCGTAGGATTCGGTCAGCAGGATCCCGGAGAGGGAATACCAGCCGAATCCGGAAGCCATTGCCAGACCAGTTTTCAGCGGCAGGTCGAGAATAAAGGCGTTGATGACGCCGCCCAATAATGAGCTGACCATCACCACTACCGCGACAATCATGCCGCGACGATTAAGCACAATTTGCCGCAGCGTCATTCCATTATTTCGTAGCTGAATGCCGATGAGGAATAAAAGGAAGATCAGCGTATATTCGCTGGCCTCGGTGGCGTGTTGTAAAAAAGACAGGCCGCTCAGACCAACGAGGAAACCAACCAGCACAACGCCGCACAGTTGAAGGGATTCCAGAGCCATAGCGATACGCGAGGGTAATTTTTCCTGGCGATGCTTATTTTGCCACGGCATTTTCTGCTCCAGCCACATCAGGGCTGCAATATTGCACAGCATAATAATGACCACGCTGACCGCTGCATAATGCAGGATCGCCAGCAGGTTGCTGGCCAGATTATCGAGAAAGGCGAGGCTAATCCCCATGAAAAAGAGGATAACGTAGACAATCCAGCTCAGAAGTCGTGTGATAAGTTTAAGGGCGGACGGCTGATGGAGAGGAATAAGGTAGCCTACGACCAACGGCAGTAGAATGATGAGTAATCCCGAAAACATGAACGACATGGTCCTTGCAGAATGAAAATAGCGTCACTGACACTACCCAAATCCCCGGACTGAGTAAAGTAGTCGAAAGAAAGAAAGGCCCGACAATGCCGGGCCTGGGGGGAAATTAATTGCGTTTTTCCAGCAGGGTGCGATAGAGCACGCCGCCGAGGATGCCGCCAATAATCGGCATGACCCAGAATAACCACAGCTGCTGCAATGCCCAACCGCCCTGGAAAATAGCTACCGCGGTGCTACGCGCCGGGTTAACGGAGGTATTGGTAACTGGAATACTGATCAGGTGAATTAAGGTCAGCGCCAGACCAATAGCGATAGGGGCAAATCCAGCCGGTGCATTTTTATCTGTCGCACCGTGAATAACCAGCAGGAAACCGCAGGTCAGGACAATCTCAATAACAATGGCGGAAAGCATAGAGAAACCGCCTGGAGAATGTTCGCCATAACCGTTAGACGCGAATCCGCTGGCGGCGGCGTCAAAGCCGGCTTTACCGCTGGCGACAACATACAGAATAGCGGCGGCGATAATACCGCCGACAACCTGGGCGATAATATAACCAATAACGTCTTTGGCCGGAAAACGACCACCGGCCCATAACCCTAAAGTCACCGCCGGGTTAAAGTGCCCGCCGGAAATATGACCGACGGCATACGCCATGGTTAATACGGTTAAACCGAAGGCCAGTGCGACACCGGCAAAACCAATTCCCAGCTCCGGGAATGCTGCAGCCAAAACAGCGCTACCGCAACCACCGAACACCAGCCAGAATGTACCAAAGCATTCTGCTGCTAATTTTCTAAACATAACCACCTCAATAAAAAACATAAACAAGCACGAACTATCGTGCCGGCCTTTATTTATCGACACAAAGAATCACGATTAAAATAAAGCGTCGCTATTCTAGGGACGATTGCCATCCGGGGACTAGTTAAATAAATTGATGTAATTTGATTTAGAACAAGGTGATGGTATTCCTTTTGCCATGGTGAATTCTTAAAAGTGTAGAGCAAAAATGATTAAAATAACGGTTTTTAATGATGAATTATTTTCTGAAATAAGTGATATCTGCAGAATCACATTCTGAATTCTTAAGCCGGGGAGATGGAGTCCCCAGACGCTCCGGGAGTGTCATGTTCCCGCTTGCCTCGCTATACTGCTGATAACTGAAGGAGAAAGTGACCACCGAGCGGAGGATATATGCATCTTGAGCGCGTCGAAATTGTCGGTTTTCGCGGTATCAATCGCTTATCGTTGATGCTTGAGCAAAACAACGTACTGATTGGCGAAAACGCATGGGGTAAATCGAGCCTGCTGGACGCTCTGACGCTGCTCTTGTCGCCGGAGTTTGATCTCTACCATTTTGTCCGCGAGGATTTTTGGTTTCCGCCCGGAGATGTTCAGGGGCGCGAGCGTCACCTGCATATCATTCTGACTTTCCGTGAAAATGAACCTGGTCGGCACCGTGTTCGGCGCTATCGCCCTCTAAGCGACTGCTGGGTACCCTGCGATGATGGCTACCAGCGGGTTTTCTATCGCCTGGAAGGGGAGCTTGCCGATGACGATAGCGTCATGACCCTGCGTAGCTTTATTAACGGCGAAGGGGAAGCGCTGGATCTGGACGATATCGATGAGCTGGCCCGTCACCTGGTACGACTGATGCCGGTGCTGCGCCTGCGTGACGCGCGTTTTATGCGGCGGATCCATAACGACACCGTACCGCATTCGCCGCAGATTGAGATTACCGCTCGCCAGCTTGATTTTCTCTCTCGTGAACTGGTTCATCATCCGCAAAATTTAACAGATGGCCAGATACGTCAGGGCCTCTCGGCGATGGTGCAGTTACTGGAACACTATTTCGCCGAGCAAAGCAGCGCGCAATCGCGTAACCGTCTGATGCGTCGCCATTCACATGATGAACAGCGCAGCTGGCGCTATCTGGATATTATTAACCGCATGATCGACAAACCTGGTGGCCGCAGCCATCGGGTGATTTTGCTGGGTTTGTTTTCTACCCTATTGCAGGCAAAAGGCACGGTAAGGCTCGATCGCGACGCGCGACCGCTGCTGTTGGTTGAGGACCCTGAAACCCGTTTACATCCCATCATGCTGTCTGTCGCCTGGCATTTGATGAACTTGCTGCCGTTGCAGCGGATAACTACCACTAATTCCGGCGAACTGCTGTCGCTAACGCCCGTCGAGCACGTTTGTCGTCTGGTGCGCGAATCCTCTCGGGTAGCCGCCTGGCGGCTTGGCCCTGGCGGAATGAATGCCGAAGACAGTCGGCGCATCGCGTTTCATATCCGTTTTAATCGTTCCTCGTCGCTGTTTGCCCGCTGCTGGCTGCTGGTAGAAGGGGAGACGGAAACTTGGGTTATCAACGAGCTGGCCCGCCAGTGTGGTCATCACTTTGATGCGGAAGGCGTCAAGGTCATTGAGTTTGCCCAGTCGGGGTTAAAACCGCTAATCAAATTCGCCCGGCGAATGGGAATTGAGTGGCATGTATTGGTAGATGGTGATGAGGCTGGGAAGAAATATGCCGCGACGGTTCGTGGGCTGCTGAACGACGACAGGACTCTTGAGCGCGATCATTTGACGACGTTACCGGCGATGGATATGGAACATTTTATGTATCGCCAGGGGTTTGATAACGTTTATCACCGGGTGGCGCAGTTGCCGATGAATATTCCTATGAACATGCGGCGGGTGATAACCAAAGCTATTCATCGTTCGTCAAAACCAGATCTGGCGATTGAAGTGGCAATGGAGGCCGGGCGTCGCGGCGTTGATGCTATCCCTGCGCTGCTGAAAAAAATGTTTTCTCGCGTCCTATGGCTGGCGCGCGGGCGGGCAGATTAACCTGTTTTATCGGTGCCGGGCACCCGTCCGGCACTCCCTTCTTCTTATCTTTGCTTCAACTCCAGTTAAACAAAAATTAAGCACAGCTAAAAATGAGAGTTATGTTGTTTGCAGGTTTCGATAGAATCGTCGTCTGGATCTGCGGGTTAAAACATCGGGAATTTTTATGAAATTAAATGGAAAGCGCAGGAAAGTCTGGTGGCTGCTGGCGATAGTCGTGCTGGCCCTCGCCATCTGGGGATGGCGAATACTGAATGCGCCGTTGCCGCAGTATCAAACGCTGGTAGTGCGTAAAGGCGACCTGCAGCAGAGCGTACTGGCGACGGGTAAGCTGGATGCGTTACAAAAAGTGGACGTTGGCGCGCAGGTGAGCGGGCAGCTACAAACGCTGCGCGTCGAGATTGGCGATAAGGTGAAAAAAGATCAACTGCTGGGGGTTATCGACCCGGAGCAGGCGCAAAACCAGATTAAAGAAGTTGAGGCGACGCTGATGGAGCTGCGGGCGCAGCTAAATCAGGCGCGGGCTGAACGTAAGCTCTCTGAAGTCACTCTGGGCCGCCAGCAGCAGCTGGCGCAACGGCAGTTGGTTTCACGCCAGGACCTGGATACTGCGGCGACTGATTTAGCGGTAAAAGAGGCGCAAATCGGCACGATTGAAGCGCAAATTCAGCGCAATCAGGCAACGCTGGATACAGCGAAAACTAACCTCGACTACACCAAAATTCTGGCGCCCATGTCCGGGGAAGTGACGCAAATCACCACTCTACAAGGGCAGACGGTCATCGCCGCCCAGCAGGCGCCGAATATTTTGACTCTCGCAGACCTCAGCACCATGCTGGTGAAAGCGCAGGTTTCCGAAGCGGATGTGATTCATCTTAAGCCGGGACAAAAGGCCTGGTTTACCGTGCTGGGCGACCCGCTCACTCGCTATGAAGGAACGCTGAAGGATATTCTTCCGACCCCGGAAAAGGTCAATGACGCCATTTTCTATTATGCCCGTTTTGAAGTACCGAACCCGCAGGGTATTCTGCGCCTGGAGATGACCGCTCAGGTGCATATCCAGCTCTCTGAAGTGAAAAACGTGATCACGATTCCACTGAGTGCGCTAGGGGATGCCATCGGCGATAACCGCTACCACGTGCGTTTGCTGCGAAACGGTGAAGCCAAAGAGCGTGAAATCGTCATTGGCGCGCGTAATGACACCGATGTGGCGGTGGTAAAAGGGCTGGAAGAGGGCGATGAAGTGATTATCGGCGAAGGCGCGGCTGGAGCGGCGAAATGACGGCGCTGCTGGAGCTGCGTGATATCCGCCGCAGCTATCCATCCGGGGGAGGCAGCGTCGATGTGCTAAAAGGCATCACGTTGAGCATTGCCGCCGGAGAGATGGTAGCGATCGTCGGGGCATCCGGGTCTGGTAAATCCACGCTGATGAATATTCTGGGCTGTCTGGATAAGCCCACCAGCGGCACTTATCAGGTGGCGGGGACGGATGTCGCCCGCCTTAACGGCGATGAGCTGGCGCGTCTGCGGCGGGAACATTTTGGTTTTATCTTCCAGCGTTATCATCTGTTATCACATCTGACTGCGGCACAGAACGTGGAGGTTCCGGCAGTCTATGCCGGAGCGGAGCGTAAAGCGCGCCTTGCCCGGGCTCATGAGCTACTGGTGCGGCTGGGGCTTGGCGACAGGGCCGAATATCAGCCTTCGCAGCTTTCCGGTGGCCAGCAGCAGCGAGTGAGTATTGCTCGTGCCTTAATGAACGGCGGCGAAGTGATCCTGGCGGATGAACCTACTGGCGCCCTGGACAGTCGTTCAGGTGAAGAAGTCATGGGGATCCTTCACCAGCTGAAAGCGCAGGGACATACGGTGATTATCGTCACCCATGACCCGCAGGTGGCGGCGCAGGCGGAGCGGGTTATCGAAATCCACGATGGCGAAATCGTGCGTAATCCTCCCGCCCTGAGTTTCGCGCAAAGCGGCGTGCTGCGCCAGCGCACAGCGGCTGAGCCTTCGGCATGGCGTCAGTTCAGCAGCGGCTTTCGTGAGGCGCTGGTGATGGCCTGGCGGGCGATGGCGGCGAATAAAATGCGCACCCTGCTGACGATGCTCGGGATCATCATCGGCATTGCGTCAGTCGTGTCAATTGTGGTGGTGGGCGATGCGGCCAAACAGATGGTGCTGGCGGATATTCGTGCTATTGGCACCAATACTATCGATGTCTATCCCGGTAAAGATTTTGGCGACGACGACCCTCGTTATCAGCAAGCGTTGAAGTACGATGACCTGCTGGCGATTCAGAAACAGCCGTGGGTCAGTTCGGCGACGCCTGCGGTATCAAAAAGCCTACGCCTGCGGGCAAACAATATTGACGTCGCCGCCAGTGCAGAGGGCGTGGGAGCGCAGTATTTTAACGTCTACGGCATGACCTTTAGCGAAGGTAACACCTTCAATGCGCTGCAGTTAAATAGCCGCGCGCAGGTGGTGGTGCTTGATAGTAATGCGCGTCGACAGCTGTTTCCGCATAAAGCTCAGGTGGTTGGTGAAGTCATTCTGGTGGGCAATATGCCCGCGACGGTGATTGGCGTCGCAGCAGAAAAACAGTCGATGTTTGGCAGCAGTAAAATTTTGCGCGTTTGGTTGCCCTATACCACAATGGCTGGCCGGGTCATGGGACAGTCCTGGCTAAACTCAATCACCGTGCGCCTGCGGGATGGTTATGACAGCACGATTGCCGAGCAGCAGCTATTGCGTTTACTGGAGCTCCGTCACGGCAAAAAAGATGTATTCACCTGGAATATGGACAACATCTTGAAAACCGCAGAACGGACCACACATACATTACAGCTGTTTCTGACGCTGGTGGCGGTGATTGCGCTGGTGGTCGGCGGGATTGGCGTGATGAACATCATGCTGGTCTCGGTGACTGAACGCACGAGAGAAATTGGCATCCGTATGGCGGTCGGGGCGCGAGCCAGCGATGTGCTGCAACAATTTTTGATTGAGGCGGTGCTGGTTTGCCTGGTCGGCGGCGCGCTGGGCGTGACGCTATCATTGCTGATAGCCTTTGTGTTGCAACTGTTTTTACCCGGCTGGGAGATTGGTTTCTCACCGCTGGCGTTATTAACCGCATTTTTATGTTCAACGCTGACCGGGGTTTTATTTGGCTGGCTACCGGCGCGCAACGCCGCGCGACTGGATCCTGTTGATGCGCTGGCCCGCGAGTAGTGATAAAAAAATGCCAGTCAGAAGGACTGGCATTTTACTGGCGGGATGTACACAATGAAGCAAAAGAGTTATGCGGCCGTTTCCGTTTCTTCTACTTCTACAGGGACAATCACGCTGGCGTGATTACCTTTTGGCCCCTGGTGAACATCGAACCGAACGGCTTGTCCGGCTTTTAGCGTTCTGTAACCATCCATCTGGATGGTGGAGTAATGGGCGAAAATGTCTTCGCCGCCGCCCTCAGGGCAAATAAAACCGAACCCTTTGGCATTGTTGAACCACTTAACAGTACCCATTTCCATACTTCGACATCCTTCGTAAATCTTATAGGTAAGATGGAATGAACCGGTAGTGGAGTGACGAGTTGTTCATTTGCTCGCCAACTCTCGCCACTACAATTTAGAGAAATCAGGAAATGCGTCAAGCAATTGACGTTGGGGGACGGTGAAAAATGCGTCAAAATTTGAAGCAGTTAACGCTATTGCCGGGGAATGTGACAGACATCGCGGATGGAAGTAATAGATGATAGTTATCTATGATCTATTGTAGATTTGTGATGTGCATAGCCTCTGGTCATCGACAGGCGGCCGCCTGTTGGCAACAGCAACCGATGATGAACACTGACGATGAGTAAGAGAGACTGGTTAGACTTCGATCAGCTAGTAGAGGACGAAGTTAAAGATGCGCTTAAACCGCCATCTATGTATAAAGTGATATTGGTCAATGATGACTACACTCCAATGGAGTTTGTTATTGACGTGTTACAAAAATTCTTTTCTTATGATGTTGAACGTGCAACGCAACTGATGCTTACAGTTCACTATCAAGGTAAAGCGATTTGCGGCGTGTTTACCGCAGAAGTCGCGGAAACCAAAGTTGCGATGGTGAGCGAATACGCGAGGGAGAACGAGCATCCGTTGTTGTGTACGCTAGAAAAAGCCTGAATTCAGGCAACGAAAATTGGGGGAGGTGCCTATGCTCAATCAAGAACTGGAACTCAGTTTAAACATGGCTTTCGCCAGAGCGCGCGAGCACCGTCATGAGTTCATGACCGTCGAGCACTTGTTGCTGGCGCTGCTTAGCAACCCTTCGGCCCGCGAAGCGCTTGAAGCGTGTTCCGTGGACCTGGTCGCGCTGCGTCAGGAACTTGAAGCCTTCATCGAACAGACCACACCCGTTCTGCCTGCAACGGAAGAAGAGCGCGATACTCAGCCGACGCTGAGCTTCCAGCGCGTGTTGCAGCGTGCCGTTTTCCATGTTCAGTCTTCTGGTCGTAGCGAAGTCACCGGCGCCAATGTGCTGGTTGCGATTTTCAGCGAACAGGAATCCCAGGCGGCATACCTGCTGCGTAAACATGAAGTCAGCCGACTTGATGTGGTGAACTTCATCTCTCACGGTACGCGTAAAGACGAGCCGAGCCAGTCTTCCGATAACAGCGGAAGCCAGCCCAGCAGCAGCGAAGAGCAAGCAGGCGGGGAGGATCGTATGGAAAACTTCACCACCAACCTCAATCAGCTTGCCCGCGTTGGCGGTATCGACCCGCTGATCGGTCGCGAGAAAGAGCTGGAACGCGCTATTCAGGTACTGTGCCGTCGTCGTAAAAACAACCCGCTGCTGGTGGGGGAATCCGGTGTCGGTAAAACCGCCATTGCTGAAGGGCTTGCCTGGCGTATCGTGCAGGGCGACGTACCGGAAGTGATGGCTGATTGCACTATCTACTCGCTGGATATCGGCTCACTGCTGGCAGGCACCAAATACCGCGGCGATTTTGAAAAACGTTTCAAAGCGCTGCTTAAACAGCTGGAACAAGATACCAGCAGCATTCTGTTCATTGATGAAATCCACACCATTATCGGTGCGGGCGCCGCTTCTGGCGGGCAGGTCGATGCCGCTAACCTGATTAAGCCGCTGCTCTCCAGCGGTAAAATTCGGGTTATGGGGTCGACGACCTACCAGGAGTTCAGCAATATCTTTGAAAAAGATCGTGCGCTGGCGCGTCGTTTCCAGAAAATTGATATAACCGAACCTTCCGTGGAAGAGACGGTGCAGATTATCAACGGTCTGAAGCCGAAGTACGAAGCGCACCACGACGTGCGTTATACCGCGAAAGCGGTGCGTGCGGCGGTCGAGCTGGCGGTGAAATATATTAACGATCGTCATCTGCCGGATAAGGCGATTGACGTGATTGACGAAGCCGGTGCGCGTGCGCGCTTAATGCCGGTCAGCAAGCGTAAAAAAACGGTCAACGTGGCGGATATCGAATCCGTGGTGGCGCGCATTGCGCGTATTCCTGAGAAGAGCGTCTCCCGCAGCGATCGCGATACGCTGAAAAACCTCAGCGATCGTCTGAAAATGCTGGTCTTTGGTCAGGATAAGGCGATTGAAGCGTTAACCGAAGCCATCAAGATGGCGCGCGCCGGGCTGGGTCATGATCATAAACCTGTTGGTTCTTTCCTGTTCGCCGGGCCGACCGGGGTTGGGAAAACCGAGGTGACCGTGCAACTGGCGAAGTCGCTGGGTATTGAACTGCTGCGTTTTGATATGTCCGAATATATGGAACGTCACACCGTCAGCCGTTTAATCGGTGCGCCTCCGGGCTACGTTGGTTTCGATCAGGGCGGGCTGCTGACCGATGCGGTTATCAAACATCCGCACGCGGTGCTGCTGCTTGATGAAATCGAAAAAGCGCACCCTGACGTCTTTAACCTGCTGCTGCAGGTAATGGATAACGGGACGCTGACCGATAATAACGGCCGCAAAGCGGATTTCCGCAACGTGGTGCTGGTGATGACCACCAACGCCGGGGTGCGTGAAACCGAGCGTAAATCCATTGGCCTTATCCATCAGGACAATAGCCCGGATGCGATGGATGAGATCAAGAAAATCTTTACGCCGGAGTTCCGCAACCGTCTCGACAATATTATCTGGTTCGATCATCTGTCTACGACGGTTATTCATCAGGTGGTGGATAAGTTTATCGTCGAGCTGCAGGTTCAACTGGATCAGAAAGGCGTGTCTTTGGAAGTCAGCCAGGAAGCTCGTGATTGGCTGGCAGAGAAAGGCTACGACCGGGCCATGGGCGCACGTCCAATGGCGCGGGTGATTCAGGACAACCTGAAGAAACCGCTGGCCAACGAGCTGCTGTTTGGCTCACTGGTTGACGGCGGTCAGGTGACCGTTGAGCTGGATAAAGAGAAAAATGCGTTGACCTACGAGTTTCAGAGTGCGCAGAAGCACAAACCGGAAGCGGCGCATTAACATGCTCTTGTGTTAAACACGGGAAACCGGCCTCAGGGCCGGTTTTTTTACGCCTTTACGCTGGACCCTTTTTATTGGCGTATTTTTAACTCTTTGATTTTAAAAAAGATGGTAATCAAGTGGGAAATTAGGGTTATAGCGGGGGTTTGTTGATTAATTTCAGTAATAACAATATGGTAGGGCTTAGTCTGTCCAGTTCACTGCCGTGCAGGCAGCTTAGAAAAAATGCCGCTTTAATCCTGGTGCCGGTATTACGTTCACTGCCGTGCAGGCAGCTTAGAAAGGGAGCGTGGCGGGGTTTGATCGTATCTTTGCGTTCACTGCCGTGCAGGCAGCTTAGAAATCTTAAAAGCTGGGGCTTAAAGCCCCAGATCTGTTCACTGCCGTGCAGGCAGCTTAGAAAAAAAATCGGCTTTTACACTATCGGGGATTCTTGTTCACTGCCGTGCAGGCAGCTTAGAAATGCTGGTGGCACCAGACAACAAACGCAGCGCAGTTCACTGCCGTGCAGGCAGCTTAGAAATGGCACGGCGTACCGCCCACGAGCACGTCAGGGTTCACTGCCGTACAGGCAGCTTAGAAATTTCTGCAATAACCATGTGCCGGTTTGAGGAAGTTCACTGCCGCACAGGCAGCCATAAAACCCCAATTTCCATCCCCGAATCAGGCACTAAAAATCATCATTTATTTTCAAATTTGGGATTAATGTCAAAATATTACATCTAATATACTGTTTTTATAAACAGCAATCGACATTGAGCCACAGGACGTGACTATGCCCGCGAAATATATTGCCCCCTCTGATTTAAAAACGATTCTTCATTCAAAACGCGCCAATATTTACTATCTGGAAAAATGTCGAGTGCAGGTCAATGGCGGCAGGGTGGAATATGTCACCAGCGAGGGGCGCGAATCTTTTTACTGGAATATCCCGATCGCGAACACCACGGCAATTATGCTGGGGATGGGAACATCGGTAAGCCAGGCGGCAATGCGTGAATTCGCCCGCGCGGGCGTCATGGTGGGGTTTTGCGGTACGGATGGAACACCGTTATATGCGGCAAATGAAGTCGATATTGACGTTTCCTGGCTGTCGCCACAAAGCGAATATCGACCAACGGAGTATTTGCAGCGCTGGGTTTCATTCTGGTTTACGGAGTCAAAGCGCTTACAGGCGGCGAAATGTTTTCAAAATATCCGTCTCGCGCAAATTGAAAAACATTGGCTCGGTAGCCGGATGCAGTGTGAATCGAAATTCCCGGTGAATAAAGAAAAACTGCTGGGATTAACTGAACGTGCCCGGGCAGGTATGGCGGAGGCGGATAACCACACCTCACTGATGCTACAGGAAGCGCAGCTAACCAAAGCCTTATACAAACTTATCAGCCAGACCTCCGGATATGGCGATTTTAAACGCGCAAAACGTGGTGGCGGTATTGATCTGGCGAATCGTTTCCTCGATCAGGGGAATTATCTGGCCTATGGACTCGCAGCCGTCGCCGCGTGGGTCACCGGCATCCCTCACGGTCTGGCCGTTATGCATGGCAAAACCCGGCGCGGCGGGCTGGTCTTTGATATTGCTGATTTAATTAAAGATGCGCTGGTGATGCCGCAGGCATTTATCTCCGCCATGCAGGGTGATGATGATAAGGCTTTCAGGCAGGCCTGCATTAATCATTTTCAGCAGGCAGACGCGCTTGATTTAATGATTACCGCACTGCAGGAAACCGCTGCCGAAGTGGGCGGGAGTACAGAATGAATGTGCTGATTATCTCGCAATGCACGAAGAAGGCCAGGGAAGAGAGCTGTCGGATTATCGATCAGTTTGCTGAGCGTATGGGAAGCAGCGCCTGGCAAACTGCTATCACGATGGAAGGGCTCACAACCCTTCGCAAATTGCTACGCAAAACCGCGCGACGCAATACGGCGGTTGCCTGCCACTGGATAAAAAAGAGCGGGCAGTCTGAGCTAATGTGGATCGTCGGCAATTCCCGTCGTTTTAATGCGCAGGGGAGAGTACCGACTCATCGCACCACCTCTTCGCGCTGGGTTTCTGATGAGGGCCAGCGTTGGCAATGCACCGAAAGTATCGCATTGCTGGCCGCTATTGCCGGGTTGTTTCATGATTTTGGTAAATCGGGTCGCTGTTTTCAGGAAAGCCTGACG
The DNA here is from genome assembly GCF_051131775.1 of Klebsiella sp. MISC125. Classification (NCBI taxonomy): domain Bacteria; kingdom Pseudomonadati; phylum Pseudomonadota; class Gammaproteobacteria; order Enterobacterales; family Enterobacteriaceae; genus Klebsiella; species Klebsiella sp. MISC125. The sequence goes on along the minus strand of NZ_CP180448.1, from coordinate 4,042,376 downwards.
GGTAAAAGTGCTAAAAGCTTCCAGCCTTACCGGCATGAATGGGTTTCTGTTCGTCTGTTTCAGGCATTTGTCGGCGAACAAGATGATGAGCAATGGCTGGCTAAACTTGAAACGCTTTCGCCGGATGATGACGCTGAACTACTCGCCAGGCTGCGTAAAGATAATCCGCACTTTTCCGACAGTCCTTTCCGCACGCTTCCTCCGCTGGCGAAAGTGATTGCCTGGCTGATGTTGTCCCATCATCGTCTGCCCGAAAATTTACGCAGTAAGTGCCACGAGTCGTCGGAGGATTGCGGCCGCTGGCTGGAGAACCAGCTTAACGCTGACTGGAATGCCCTGAATCATGACGGCGACGAATGGTCAGAAATCGACTTTCGTAAGGTCTGGACCTTTATGCAGGGAACGCCGTTGCAAAGTCTCACCTGGCGAGAAAAAGCCAGGCAGATTGCCCGACGCGCTAAAAATGCTGTGGCATTGCAGCACTGGGGGCAGATGGATCGGCTGTTCACGCTGCATATGGCGCGTTTTTGTCTGATGCTGGCCGATCACTTTTATTCCGCCAGCGATCCACAGCCACGATGGCAGGATCCGAAATATTGTATCTGGGCCAACAGCGATCGTAACAGCGGTGCGCTGAAACAGCGGGTGGATGAGCATCTTTGTGGTGTGGCACATCATGCGTTACTTTTGGGGCGGCAACTGATGCGCGTTCGTTCCTCACTTCCGGCCATTGCGCGGCACAAAGGCTTCCGGGAACGGGCGGCAAATCCGCTTCCACTGGCAGAATAAAGCGTGGGACGTGGCCGTCGCGCTGCGTGAGCGGAGCCGGGAAGAAGGATTTTTTGGCGTCAATATGGCCTCTACCGGCTGCGGAAAAACGTTCGCCAATGCGCGAATTATGTATGCGCTAGCGGATGAACAGGAAGGCTGCCGCTTTACCGTCGCGCTGGGGCTGCGAACGTTGACGCTACAGACCGGAGATGCTTTGCGTAGTCGTCTGAAACTGGATGACGACGACCTGGCGGTGCTGATCGGTTCGGCGGCGGTAACGCAATTATGGCAGCAGAAGCAGCGAACGGAACCCGACCGGGGTAGCGCCTCGGCGGAAAGTTTGTCTGAGGAGCGACAGTATGTGCAGTATGCGGGCAGTACACAGCCAGGGGTTCTGGAAAAATGGCTGAGCGGCGACGATAAATTATCGGCGCTGGTCAGTGCGCCCGTGCTGGTTACCACTCTCGATCACCTGATCCCAGCAACGGAAGGTGTGCGGGGCGGAAAGCAGCTACCCGCCATGCTGCGGTTGCTGACCAGCGATTTGGTGCTGGACGAGCCAGATGATTTTGATATTGCCGATCTTCATGCGGTCTGCCGCCTGGTGAACTGGGCCGGGATGCTGGGGAGCCGCGTGCTGCTGTCCTCGGCTACGCTGCCGCCGGACCTAATCCAGGCGCTGTTTGCTGCATATCTGGCCGGACGAAAAGTCTGGCAAGCGTCCTGCGGGATTAGCGACAGGCCCGTCAATCTTTGCTGCGCCTGGTTTGATGAGAAGGGCGCGTGTGCGCAACAGATCGCAGATGGACGCTCCTTTAGCGATGCACACAGCGCGTTTGTTGCGCAACGCGCAAAGATGCTGGCGGCGAAACCGAGGCTACATTTTGGCCGGATTGTGCCCGTATGCCAGGAATCTTCAGCGGCTTCTGATGTCATTGTGAGCGTTGCACAAGCCATCCATACGCAAATGTTGAGCCTTCATCAGGCGCACAAGGAACTGCACAAAAGCGGTAAAACCGTATCGCTGGGTCTGGTGCGTCTGGCGAATATCAATCCGCTGGTGGCGGTAGCAAAAGCACTTTTTGCGACGCCTTCTCCACAAGACGTTTGTATTCATTATTGCGTTTATCACAGTCGGCATCCGCTGGCGGTCCGTTCAGCTATTGAAACGTGCCTGGATGGTGCTTTTACTCGTCACCAGCCCGATTTGCTCTGGCAGCACCCGGCTGTTGAAAAAGCGCTTCGCAGTCGCCCGGAAAAGCATCATCTTTTCGTGGTGCTAGGGACATCCGTCATGGAGGTCGGGCGCGATTGGGACGCCAACTGGGGCATTATTGAGCCCAGCTCAATGCGTTCCATCATTCAGTTTGCCGGTCGCGTTCAGCGCCACCGTCGCCAGGTTCCTGAGAGTGAGAATCTGGCGATCCTGAGCCACAACATTCGGGCTTTACGCAATCAGTCTCCTGCCTTCTGCAAGCCGGGATTTGAAAATAAAAACCATCTGCTAATGAGCCACGATCTGCGCGAACTGCTGCCGCTGCAGGATTATCAAACGATTAACGCGCTGCCGAGAATTTTGCCTGCAAAGGGTGAAAACCAACTGGCTGCGCTGGAACATAAACGGCTAAAGAATGAATTACTGAGCAGCAAAAGTCGGCAGGTGATTGCAGCAAGCTGGTGGCGTGAGCCTGTGACCTGGAGCGGCTGGATGCAGCGCAAAACGCCGTTTCGTCAGTCGCAGCCGGACGCCCCATTTTTCCTTTATATGGATGATGAGGAGAGTGAGCCCTGCTTTGCTTTTTTCGCTGAAGACGGCAGCGTCAAAGCCTCTGATAAATTTGTATTTCAGGCCCAGGAATTTGCCGACGGCGTAGCCTGCTGGGTAAACGTGGATTACCGAGAAGCAATGCTGGCGATGGCTGAATCGCAGTGCATCGAAATTGACCGCGTGGGGGCTATGTTCGGCGAGATTCGGGTACCAGTGAGTCATGAGGAGGACGCTATCAGCGACTGGAATTATCACCCGTGGCTGGGTGTTTACAGGGATATACATTAACGATGTCAGGAGCAGTCATGACAAACGAAGCACTGACCACCTTTATTACCGACTACATCGCCTCCCGAAGGCAACCCAAGTTAGAGGCCTTCGAAAAAGAGGCGGCAAAACGGTTGGCACAGGGCGAAGACGCCAGCGTGATTGCGCAGGAGCGTCAAGACCTTGAAGTAAAATATCAGCCGCGCAGCTGGCTGACGGATGCGGCAAGACGGGCAGGGCAAATCAGCCTTGTCACCCATGCGGCGAAGTTCACCCACGGTGACTCAAAAAGCAGCAGCATTTACCGCGAAACGCCGGGCGACGAGGGCTATTTAAGTACCGCAGCGTTGCCTCAGCTATCCGCCGATGCGGTCGGAAACGCGGCCGCCCTGGATGTGGCAAAACTGCTGCAAACCAATGTGGATGGCGACTCGCTGCTGGCGTGCCTGAAACGCGGTGAACATCGTCCGCTGATGGCTTTTGCCGAAAACGAAGCTCAACTGGCGCAGTGGGTTGCTGGGTTTACTCAGGCGTTAATTCCGGCTCAACCCACCTCGCATAAGCTCGCCAAACAGATCTATTTTCCCGTTGGGGAGGGTTATCACCTGTTGTCCCCGCTGTTTGCCACGTCTCTGGCCCAGGCGATGCATGAAAAGATGGTCGCAGCGCGATTTGGCGAAGAGGCAAAAGCGGTGCGTGAGGCTCACCGGGCTGGCAAATGGCATGAGCAGCCCGATGTGCGCTATCCCAATCTTGCCGAAATGCATTTTGGCGGCACCAAGCCGCAGAATATCTCTGCGCTAAACAGTTTGCGCGGCGGGCGGATCTGGCTGCTGCCGTCGCAGCCGCCAAAATGGAGGATTTTGGATAGAGCGCCGCAAAATATGAGCAATATCTTTGCGTTACGCGAGGTCTTTAACCGCGCTGCATCCGGGATTGTTTCGCAAATGGTTTTTCTGTTGAAAGAGAATGCCGATAAAAATAATCGCCATATTCGCGGTGCACGAGCGAGATACGTCGACGAACTTATCGATCTGCTGTTTATGCATGCCTCCACTTTCCAGCAGGAAGAGTGGCAGGGCTGGAGCGACAACAGTCCTGAATTACCCCTTCATCAGCAGCTTTGGCTCGATCCCTGGCGCGGTGAAACAGACGAAACCTTTCGCCTTGAGCGTGAAAAAGGTGACTGGCAATTACATGTCGCGGATGATTTTGCGCGCTGGCTGAATCAGCGTCTGAACAAAGCGCGTCTGGATGTCGGTATCGTGGAACGGCGGGAATGGCGAACCCAATCGCTGTTTCGCAAGCGGATGCGCGAAATGGAAGCCATCGTGCAGGAGGCGCTGAAATGAGTTACCTGGTTTTATTGCCCCATGTGCGTATTGAAAATGCTAATGCGGTGTCCGGGCTGACCTGGGGATTCCCGGCGATGACCCACTTTCTGGGCTACGTTCATGCACTTTCCCGTAAAGTCAGCGCCGGGTATCGCGTGCGATTTACGGGCTGCGCGGTTATCAGTCATGAACAACATGTCCAGGCTTATACCTCCGGGCGTGACTATCAGTTTGCGTTAACCCGCAATCCGCTGACCAAAGAGGGAAAAACGGCCTCTTTTAACGAAGAGGGGCGAATGCACCTCACGGTCTCCCTGCTGATTGAGTGTCAGGGGGAGATAACCAACGGCGATTATGGCAAAACTGCACTGTGTTCAGACCTGAAAATGCTCTGTCAGAGCCAGAAGCTGGCGGGGGGAAGCATTGTCAGTATGCGCGATCCGCAGATATTTCATACACCTGATAATGAACAGCAACTGCGTCAGATCCTCTGGCGGCTGATGCCGGGTTTTGCGCTCTACGATCGCAGCGAATGGTTGATGGAGCATCATGATGCACGGCGACAGCAGTATCCGGAAAGCACTTTACTGGATGCCTGGCTGGATTTTGCCGCAATTAAATATCAAGCCGTACCATCGGCAGAAGGGGATAGCGCAATCTGGGACTATCAACCCAAACCCATGCCGGGCTACCTGGTACCGCTGATGTGCGGGTATCAGCGCATTTCTCAACTGTATGCTCCCGGCGAGGTTGGCAACGTTCGCGATACGACGACGCCCTTTGCGTTCGCTGAGGCTGTTTATGGCGTAGGTGAATGGCGCGGGTTACATCGCGTAGCCGATATTCAGCCGCTTTTCTGGCGCTATCGCACGACGGACACAGGCTACTACTGTTCTGCTACGCCTGTTGCTGATGATTTTACGTTCAATGAAGACGACGATTTCGAATAAGGACATAACTATGGCAAAGGCTCCTGTATCTGTAAAAACGGCTTCCGTACTGGCATTTGAGCGCAAGCTCGCTACCTCTGATGCAATGATGTATGCGGGGAACTGGCAGAGTGAATGCTGGAAACCGATCGAAATTCAGGAAAAAGCGGTTCGCGGAACCATCTCGAACCGACTTAAAAATGCGATCGCCAGCGATCCGACAAAATTGGATGCTGAGATCCAAAAAGCAAACCTGCAGCGTGTAGACACGGCAGCGTTACCCGCCGATGCTGACACCTTGAAAGTGGTCTTTACCCTACGCGTGCTGGGCAATTTATCTACGCCATCAGTATGTAACGACATGGCTTACCAGGATGCGCTTCAGCAGGTGATTGAGGGCTATGTGGGCGAGCAGGGATTTGCTGAACTGACTCGTCGCTATGCCGCTAACCTCGCCAACGGACGTTTTCTGTGGCGCAACCGTATTGGCGCTGAGCAGGTTCAGGTTAGCGTGAGCGCGCAAGAGCAGACGTGGGTATTTAACAGTCATGACTACTCTTTGCGTGAGTTCGGGCAAGACGATGCAGCGATAACCTCTCTTTCTGCGTTAATTGAAAAAGGGCTGCGTGGTCAGGAATGGGTGATGCTAACGGTCACCGCTCAGGTTCGTCTGGGGGCAGGACAAGAGGTCTTCCCATCGCAAGAGCTGGTGTTGGATAGCAACAGCAGTAAAAGCCGTGTGCTGTATCAGGTTGCGGGTATTGCCGGGATCCACTCGCAAAAAATTGGCAATGCATTGCGCACCATTGATACCTGGCACCCTAAAGTTGACGAGCTGGGGGCGATTGCGGTGGAGCCGTACGGCTCGGTGACCAGCCGTGGTGTGGCCTGCCGCCAGCCGAAGGATAAGATGGATTTTTACACCCTGCTGGATAACTGGGTGACAAAGGGCGTTAAGCCGGATGTTGAACAACAGCATTACGTGATGGCGGTTCTCATCCGCGGTGGCGTATTTGGTGAGAAAAGCGAATAAGGAGCCGCCGTGGACTATTTCCTGGATATCCGCGTTCTACCTGACCCTGAGTTTGGCGAGGAGATGCTTATGGCCGCCCTGTTTGCAAAGCTACACCGTGCTTTAGGGGCCAGAGGTCGGGGTGATATTGGCGTAAGTTTTCCTGAATTCTCAATAAAACCAGGGCCATTATTACGCTTACATGGTGAGGAATCCGCACTGTCTGCGCTGGAAGAAACGCTGTGGCGCAAGGGGCTTAATGATTATTGTCAGAGCGGGAGAGTGATGCCGGTACCGGAGATAAAAGGCTGGCGCAGCGTCAGCCGGGTACAGGTAAAAAGTAGCCCGGAGCGATTGATGCGCCGCTCGGTGAGAAAAGGCTGGTTGACGCAGGATGAAGCGGATAAGCGGTTGCTCGCCATGCAGGATCAATCGACGAATCTTCCCTGGCTGAATATGAAAAGTCTCTCTAATGGGCAGATGTTCCCACTGTTTGTTTGTCACGGTGAACTGAGGGGGCTGCGCGTGTCAGGAAAATTTAGCAGCTACGGGCTAAGTAACGTCGCGACTATCCCCTGGTTTTAGCGCTGCCGTTGGCGAGGGATGGGAATCAACCGGCGCTACGCAGAATTCCTCGCCGGGTAATCAGAAAACCCTTTTTTAGAACGTGATGCTATGTTGTTGATTTTAAATGACAGCTATGCACTGGTCAGAAAAGGGTTTATTGGGTAAATGTGGGTGTTTTTTATTTAAATCAAATGGTTGTTGCTAAATTGCTCCAGTTCACTGCCGTACAGGCAGCTTAGAAACGCTACGCCAGCTTTGATGGCTGCTTTTATCGGTTCACTGCCGTACAGGCAGCTTAGAAAGAAATTTCGCCGATGGTTTGCGGCTGGTCTTCGTTCACTGCCGTACAGGCAGCTTAGAAAAGCATTCAGCATTGCCGGTGTCAGTTTTCGGTGTTCACTGCCGTACAGGCAGTCTGGAAAAAGCGCAAATATCGCGATTCCGGAATCGGTATTACAACTGACAAAAACTGAGGGTGAGGAAATGAGGCTTGAATAGCAGAAATGAAAAGGCCGGGAAATATCCCGGCCTTCAGCATCTGGCGCCTTAGGGGCGAAAACGATCAGCGACTACGGAAGACAATGCGGCCTTTGCTCAGGTCGTACGGGGTCAGCTCAACAGTCACTTTGTCGCCCGTCAGAATGCGGATGTAGTTTTTACGCATTTTACCGGAAATATGCGCAGTTACCACGTGACCGTTTTCCAGTTCTACGCGGAACATTGTGTTAGGCAACGTGTCAAGTACGGTGCCCTGCATTTCAATATTGTCTTCTTTGGCCATCTAGTCCTCTGGGGTATCACTACCGTAGTTTTGAACCGGCAAGATAATGCCGAAGTTCAGCAAGTAAGTAAAGTTTTACGTCAAATCGCCGAAGTAGTTTTGGCGTATTGCCCGGAATTCACGCGGATAAACCGCATGACAGGCGCAAACGTAAAGGGGAGTGACAGAACGATGGGCGTTATCTGACTCTTATTATTCCCAAACGGCGGCGGGGCAACAGGCAGAAGCTACTCTACCGCGCAATTATACCATCCCAACAAAAAATGTGCTGAAAACATTTATACTTCGCCCGCAAATAGCATCCGAGGCACCCAAAATCGCTCTGGAAGACGATAAGTTCGCAGTACAGAGAGATAATCCAGATAATCGCGGCGGGGAATTTCTACCGCGCCCAACGAGGCCGTATGATTATTGAGCACCTGGCAATCAATTAATCTTCCGCCATCCTGCATAAACGCCTGGCTAAATACCAGCAGCGCGGTTTTAGAGGCATTTTCCGCACGGCTAAACATCGACTCACCGCAAAAGAGTGCGCCCTGCGCTACGCCATACATACCGCCGACCAGCTCATCTCCTTGCCATACTTCAATAGAGTGGGCATGGCCTAGCTCATGAAGTTGGTGATAGGCCTGAACGATAGCGGGCGTTATCCATGTCCCCTCATCGCGATGGTCGGCGCAGCCTTCAATCACCTGCCCAAAAGCGTGATTCAGAGTGACACGATACGGTGAGCGCTGGTGAAAGCGCTTCATGCTGCGGCTGAGGTGAAATTTCTCCGGCCACAGTACCGCACGAGGGTCTGGCGACCACCATAAAATGGGATCGCCGGGCGAAAACCAGGGAAAAATACCGCGCTGATAGGCCATAAGTAAACGCGCCGGGCTGAGATCGCCGCCTAGCGCTAATAAGCCATTGGGTTCGCGCAGTGCGCCTTCCGGCGAAGGGAAGGCGATGGAATGATGAGAGAGCTGAACCAGCCGCATTTTTACCTCAACACATCAGGCGATGATTCAATAGTAGCCTACAGGCGCTGCTTAAACTGGTAGTAACGCCCCTGTTCAGCCAGCAGTTCTGCGTGACTACCTTGCTCAATAATTTTGCCGTTGTCCATGACTATTATCTGATTAAAACGCGCCAATCCGCGCAGTCGGTGGGTAACCATCAACACGGTTTTGTCACGCATCACTTCGGCCAGTAAATCAAGGATTTGGCTTTCTGTCGTCGCGTCGAGGCCTTCGGTTGGTTCGTCAAGCAGCATGAGCGGCGCATCATGTAACAGGGCCCTGGCGATAGCCAGCCTACGCAATTCGCCGCCGGAAAGTTGACGTCCGCCTTCACCCAGCCAGCTATTGAGGCCGCTGTCTTCCAGTAATTTCCCCAGGCCAACGCGCTCCAGCGTTTCTGAAAGCTGTGCATCGCTGGACTGCGGCGATGCCAGCAGCAGGTTGTCACGCAGCGTGGCGCTAAACAGATGCACGCGCTGCGGCACGACGCTCATTGCCTGACGCAACGTTGTCTCATCAAGCTGAGTTAGCGGCTGATGGTTGAGTAAAATTTCACCCTGAGCCGGATCCCAGGCGCGGGTCAGTAGCTGTAATAGAGTCGATTTACCGCAGCCGGTGCGGCCCAGAATGGCGATATGTTCCCCGGCCTTGACCTGCAGTGAAACATTATCCAGCGCAGGGGAGGGTTGCTGTGGATAGCTGAAGGTGACCTGATTTAAGGTTAACGCGACCTGCTCCAGCTTCTGACCTTCACCTTGCGTAAAGGTCACTTCCGGCTCTTGCTCGGTAATTTGCGTGATGCGTTTTGCCGAGGCGATAACCTGTCCCATATGCTGAAATGCACCGGTTACTGGCGCTAACGCTTCGAATGCCGCCAGCGCACAGAAGACAAACAAGGCAATTAGCGCGCCAGGCTGAGTATTACCGCCGACGCCCGCCGAGGCGAGCCATAGCATAGCGATGATCGCAATACCGCCAATCAGCAGCATTAACGCCTGGGAGAGTGCGGTAAGTTCTGCCTGGCGACGCTGTGCATCCTGCCAGCGGACTTCGGTTTTCTCCATCTGCTCCCGGTAGCGATCGCTGGCATTGAACAGCATCAGTTCAGCCTGGCCTTGAAGCCATGCAGTGAGCTGTTGTCGATACTGGCCACGCAGCTGGGTCATACTTTCACCTGCGGGTTTACCGGCGCGATAGAACAGCGGTGGCAGTACCAGTAGGGTGATCAGCATAATGCCGCCGAGGGTCAGGGCCAGCGGCACATCCAGTACGCTCAGACCCGCAGTTACCACCAGGATCACCACCAGGGCACCCACCAGCGGCGATATCACGCGCAAATAGAGATGGTCCAGAGTATCGACGTCGGCAACGACCCGGTTGAGCAGTTCGCCCTGACGAAAACGAGCCAGTCCGGCGGGGGAGAGCGGCAGAAGTTTACTGAAGGTAAATACGCGCAGATGCTGGAGAACACGGAAGGTGGCGTCGTGGCTGACCAGACGCTCGAAGTAGCGTCCTGCGGTACGAATAATAGCCGCGCCGCGTACACCAGCGGCAGGCAGCATATAGTTAAAACTGTAGATGCCTGCCACGCCGACAACGGCGGATGCCGACAGGAACCAGCCCGAGAGCGTCAGCAAACCAATGCTGGCCAGCAGCGTAACGATCGCCAGTACAACGCCGAGCATCAGCAGCCATTTGTGCCGTTTGTAGAGCGCCAGGTAAGGCAATAATGCGCGCATTTAAATCTCCTCCTGACGGTGAGCGAGCAGGGTAGCAAAAGGGCCACCTGCGGTTGCCAACTGCGAATAACGGCCCTGCTCGACAATTTGGCCATCCTGCATAACCCAGATGGCGTCCCAATTTGCCAGGCCTTCCAGTTGGTGGGTCACCATCAACGTGGTTTGCTGGGTTGAGGCATTGGTGAGCGCCTGCATCACTCGTTGTTCGCTATGCGCATCAAGGCTGGCGGCGGGTTCATCCAGCAGCAGCATACGGCAAGGAACCAGTAGCGCGCGCGCAACGGCGACACGCTGGGCCTGCCCAACAGACAAACGACCGGCCTGATCGCCGACAGTAGTATTAATACCCTGGGGCAGGAGAGAGACAAATTCGCTGACCCAGGCCTTATCCAGCGCCAGTTGAAGCTGGGCCTCGGTGGCTTCGGGCCATGCCAACAGAACGTTTTCGCGCAGCGTTGCCGCAGGTAACTGTGGGTTTTGTCCAACCCAGCTCAGAAGGCGCCGCCAGCGGTCGGCGTCCAGAGTATGTAGCTCAACGCCATTGACTTTGAGAGACCCCTCATAGGGAAGAAAACCAGTCAAGGTATTGAGAAGAGAACTTTTGCCGGAGCCGCTTTGACCAACCAGGACCACGCGCTCACCTGCGCGCAATGAAAAGTTCAGCGGCCCGGCCAGCACTTTACCTTCAGGCGATTTAATCACCAGATCGCGCGCTTCAAGGCTCACCATTTCATTGTCGCTCAATACTTTTTCACCACGCTCGGCCTGTGCCAGCGGTGCTTCCATAAAGGTTTTCAGGCTATCCGCAGCGCCAATGGCCTGTGCTTTTGCGTGATAGAAAGTGCCTAAATCGCGCAGCGGCTGGAAAAATTCTGGGGCCAAAATTAACGCCAGAAAGCCGGACATTAAGGTCACGCCGACGCCGTAATGGCCAAAATTGAGCTCCCCAAGGTAGGAGAAACCAAAGTAGACAGCGACGAGAGCGATAGAGAGCGAGGTGAAAAACTCCAGTACGCCGGAAGAGAGAAAGGCCAGACGCAGCACTTCCATCGTCCGTTGGCGGAAATCCTGGGAGGCTTCACGAATATTGTCCGTTTCTGCTTCGCCGCGATGAAAAATTCGCAGCGTTTCCATCCCTCGCAGGCGGTCGAGGAAATGGCCGCTTAATCGCGCCAGAGCAAGGAAGTTACGCCGATTGGCATCAGCCGCCCCCATTCCCACCAGCGCCATAAACAGCGGAATAAGCGGCGCGGTACCCAGCAGAATGAGCGCCGCAGCCCAGTTAATCGGGAAAATGGTGATGACAATTAATAACGGCACGCAGGCTGCCAGCGTCATCTGTGGCAAATAACGCGCATAGTAGTCATGCATATCGTCAATTTGTTCAAGAATCAGCGTGGCCCAACTTCCCGCGGGTTTGCCCTGAATCCATGCCGGGCCTGCTTGCTGCAGACGATCCAGAACCTGGCGGCGGATCTCAACGCGGATGTGTTGCCCAGCTTGAAAGCCGACTCGTTCGCGCAGCCATACCACCCAGGCACGAAGCACGATGGTCAGCGCTAGCAACGTAAAGGGCAGCAACAGCGCCGTGGCGGGGATATTTTCCATGATCATACGATGGAGTATCCGCGCGAGGAACCAGGCCTGGGCAACGATCAGCAGACCGCTAATGACACCGAGTGCACGGGAAATCATCAACCAGCGACGGGAGATAATACTTTGATCTTTTAACCAACGGGTTAACTCTTGTTGACGGGTTTTATTCATTGCGCGCTTAGCAGGTGTAGTTATGAGTTTTTTGGGCTCGGCAATGTTACAACGGGGCAAAAATAAAGGCGACTTTTCGTCGCCTTCTTTACCTTTGTTACTGACTTGTAAAGATTATTTACAAGCGTCGGCTAAACCATCCAGATAACGCTCGGCATCCAGCGCGGCCATACAGCCTGTACCGGCTGAAGTAATGGCCTGACGATAGATATGATCCATCACATCACCGGCAGCGAAGACGCCCGGAATACTGGTCTGGGTTGCATTACCGTGGATACCGGACTGAACTTTGATGTAGCCGTTTTCCAGCTCCAGTTGACCTGCAAAAATCGCTGTGTTCGGACTGTGGCCGATAGCGACGAACAGCCCCGCGACTTCCAGCGATTCAACATTGTCAGTATTCTGCGTATCGCGCAGGCGAAGACCGCTCACGCCCATCTGATCGCCCGTCACCTCTTCCAGCGTACGGTGGGTATGCAGAACGATATTGCCACTTGCCACTTTATCCATCAGGCGCTTGATAAGGATTTTTTCCGCACGGAAGCCGTCACGGCGGTGGATCAGGTGGACTTCGGAAGCGATGTTAGACAGATACAGCGCTTCTTCTACTGCGGTATTGCCGCCGCCGATAACGGCAACTTTCTGGTTGCGATAGAAGAAGCCGTCGCAGGTGGCGCAGGCGGAAACGCCGCGGCCTTTAAAGGCTTCTTCGGATGGCAGTCCCAGATAGCGCGCGGACGCACCGGTAGCGATAATTAGCGCATCGCAGGTATATTCACCGCTGTCACCCACCAGGCGGAATGGACGGTTTTGCAGATCGACGCTGTTGATATGATCGAAAATAATTTCGGTCTCAAACTTGGTTGCGTGTTCGTGCATGCGCTCCATCAGCAGCGGTCCGGTCAGATCGCTTGGATCGCCAGGCCAGTTTTCCACTTCCGTCGTGGTGGTCAGCTGACCGCCTTTTTCCATCCCGGTAATCAGTACCGGCTGAAGATTTGCGCGCGCTGCGTAGACCGCAGCGGTATATCCCGCAGGTCCAGAACCAAGAATAAGCAGTTTACTGTGTTTGGCCGTGCCCATGAGAACCCCATAATTTATTGGCATACATGTGCTGGATTGTAGGGAATTTGTTGTCGTAAAAAAAGAGCGCAGCGGTTTTGTTAACGATATGTGCAATAGAAGCTGCCGATGAATTGGCGATTTAACGAACGAAGAATATAACTAATTCTACTGTCAGCGGGACAATTATAAGAGGAAAACATGAGAATCAACGGGGGAGGATAATGAATATCTGGCATCTTGTACTAAAAATCGATGTTTTGCTTTGACAATCCCCTGTGCTTTTGCGAAAACATTCATGGAAGAAGAAAAGCAGTGTTTCGCGTGTGGCGAATTTTCATGCACGCAAATGCCATTTTTATCCGGGTCAGCGAAATCTACGCATGGTGTGGACAGACGCCATGCGTGATGTCGGTGGCTGCCTTCAGGCAACGGACTTCTCACGTACCCCTGGGTTACCCAATGTCGTACGGGTAATAACAGGATGGACTCTGGCAGTGAAGGCCAGGGTCAGAACAGGAGTAGGGAAGGAATACAGAGAGACAATAATAATGGTAGATAGCAAGAAGCGCCCTGGCAAAGATCTCGACCGCATCGATCGTAATATTTTGAATGAATTGCAAAAAGACGGGCGTATTTCCAACGTCGAGCTTTCTAAACGGGTGGGACTTTCTCCGACGCCTTGCCTTGAGCGTGTGCGTCGACTGGAAAGACAGGGTTTTATTCAGGGCTATACAGCGCTGCTCAACCCGCATTATCTGGATGCATCACTTCTGGTATTTGTTGAGATTACTCTGAATCGTGGCGCGCCGGATGTGTTTGAGCAATTTAACTCCGCTGTGCAAAAACTTGAAGAAATTCAAGAGTGTCATCTGGTATCCGGAGATTTCGACTATCTGTTGAAAACCCGCGTACCGGATATGTCAGCGTATCGTAAGTTACTGGGCGAGACCTTGCTGCGCCTACCGGGCGTAAATGACACCCGTACCTACGTGGTAATGGAAGAAGTCAAGCAAAGTAATCGTCTGGTAATCAAGACGCGCTAACACGGAACAGGTGCAAAATCGACGTAGTTTGATTACACTCCTGTTAATCCATACAGCAACAGTGCCGGGGAGACCCGGCACTGTTGTCCGTTTTAGCTGCAGGCAGGAAACAGCCTGATACCTGGAGAGCCTTTCTTGAGCCAGGAATACACTGAAGACAAAGAAGTCAAATTTACAAAGCTTAGTAGTGGGCGTCGACTCCTTGAGGCGTTACTCATTCTTTGCTCCCTTTTTGCCATCTGGTTGATGGCGGCCTTACTCAGCTTTAATCCCTCGGATCCGAGCTGGTCACAAACTGCATGGCACGAACCTATCCATAACATAGGTGGGATACCAGGCGCCTGGCTTGCCGATACGCTATTTTTCATTTTTGGCGTAATGGCATACACCATCCCGGTCATCATCATCGGTGGCTGCTGGTTTGCATGGCGTCATCAGGAAAACGACGAATATATCGACTACTTCGCCGTGTCATTACGCTTGATTGGTGCATTAGCACTGATCCTCACCTCGTGTGGGCTGGCGGCCATTAATGCTGATGATATCTGGTATTTCGCCTCTGGTGGCGTGATTGGTAGCCTTCTGAGCACCACGTTAAAGCCGTTGCTCCACAGCAGCGGTGGGACGATTGCGCTGCTATGCATCTGGGCGGCTGGTCTGACGCTGTTTACCGGCTGGTCCTGGGTTAGTATCGCTGAAAAGCTAGGCGGCGCGATCCTTTCAGTATTAACTTTCGCCAGCAACCGTACCCGTCGCGACGATACCTGGGTCGATGAAGGGGAATATGAAGATGATGAAGATGAATATGAAGACGATGATTCTGCGAAACCGCAAGAGTCGCGTCGTGCACGAATTTTACGTAGCGCTTTAGCACGCCGTCAGCGCCTGGCTGAGAAGTTTTCCAACCCGATGGGGCGCAAGACCGATGCGGCGTTGTTCTCCGGCAGGCGTATGGATGATGCCGAAGAAGACGTTCAGTACAGCGCTAGCGGCGCACCCGTGGCGGCTGAAGACGTACTTTTCTCTGGATCCAGCGCTGCGCGTCCGGCGGATGCTGATGATGTACTATTTTCTGGCGCTAGCGCGGCACGGCCGGGTGATTTTGACCCATACGATCCGCTGCTGAATGGCCACAGCGTTGCCGACCCGGTTGCAACCGCTGCATTGGCAACCAGCGCGCCGCAAGCGTGGGCTGAGCCAGTGGCAGGACATGAGGCCCAGCTAACGTATCAATCCGAACCTGCTTACCAGCCGCAGCACGCGTATCAGCCGGAACAGGCCCCGATGCAGCAGCCAGCTTATCAGCCTGAGCCCGCTTACCAGCCGCAGCATGCATATCAGCCGGAACAGGCCCCGATGCAGCAGCCAGCTTATCAGCCTGAACCCGCTTACCAGCCGCAGAACGTGTATCAGCCGGAACAGGCCCCGATGCAGCAGCCAGCTTATCAGCCTGAGCCCGCTTACCAGCCGCAGCATGCATATCAGCCGGAACAGGCCCCGATGCAGCAGCCAGCTTATCAGTCGGAGCCCGCTTACCAGCCGCAGCAGGCGTATCAGCCGGAACAGGCCCCGATGCAGCAGCCAGCTTATCAGCCTGAGCCCGCTTACCAGCCGCAGCATGCATATCAGCCGGAACAGGCCCCGATGCAGCAACCAGCTTATCAGCCTGAGCCGTACGCTCCCGCTCCTGTCGTGGAGCCTGAGGCCCCGCAAGAGGAAGTGAAGCCGCAGCGTCCGCCTATGTATTATTTTGAAGAGGTTGAAGAGAAGCGCGCGCGTGAACGTGAACAGCTTGCAGCGTGGTATCAGCCCATTCCAGAGCCTGTTAGTCCGGTAGCGACAAAACCGATCGCTCCGCCAACGCCATCGCCGGTTGATGCCGCAGCAGTCAGCACGCTGGCTGCAGGCGTCCATCAAGCAACTGGCGCAGGTGCCGCTAGCTCTGTGGTGGCTTCCGCCGCATCTGCGGCGTCCAGCGCTGCGCCGTTATTTAGCCCCGTCTCTGGTGGTCCTCGCGTGCAGGTAAAAGAGGGCATAGGTCCGAAATTGCCGCGCCCAAATCGTGTTCGTGTGCCAACGCGTCGTGAGCTCGCCTCCTATGGCATTAAACTGCCATCGCAACGAATGGCTGAGGAACGTGCTCGTCAGGCTGAGCACCAGCACTACGATGATGAGCCATTAACCGATGAAGAAGTTGCTGAACTTGAGCAGGGTGAACTGGCGCGTCAGTTTGCCGCCTCTCAAAACCAGCGTTATAGCGAAACCTACGGTGCTGACGTTGCAGATGAAGTAGACGATGATGAAGATTCTGTCGCTGAGGCCGAACTCGCTCGTCAGTTTGCTGCGACTCAGCAGCAGCGCTATGCAAGCGAACAACCACCGGGTTCTCATCCGTTCTCTCCGGCAGATTATGAATTTTCGCCGATGAAAGCGTTAGTTGATGATACGCCGAGCGAGCCGATGTTCACGCCGATGCCGGAAGTGCAACAGCCTGCTCATCAGTATCAGCAGCCTGTACATCATGCGGCACATCCGCAGATGCCTCAGCAACAGATGCCGCCTCAGCCTGTGCAGCAGCAGGTTTATCAGCCGGTTCAACAGCAACCGGTACAGCATCCGCAAATGGCTCCTCAGATGACGCAGGTTCCCGGTGGTTATCCGCAGCAGCCTGCGCCTCAGAGTCATGTGGCGCAACAGCCAGTACCACAGCCGCAGGAAAGTCTGATTCATCCGCTGTTGATGCGTAATGGCGATAGCCGTCCGCTACAAAAACCGACTACGCTACTGCCGTCTTTAGATCTGCTGACGCCGCCGCCGTCTGAAGTTGAGCCAGTCGATACTTTCGCGCTGGAGCAAATGGCGCGGCTGGTCGAAGCACGTCTGGCTGATTTCCGTATCAAAGCCGATGTGGTGAACTACTCGCCAGGCCCGGTTATCACCCGCTTTGAGCTGAATCTGGCTCCTGGGGTGAAAGCAGCGCGAATTTCCAACTTGTCGCGAGATTTGGCGCGTTCGCTGTCTACCGCCGCTGTGCGCGTCGTGGAAGTTATTCCAGGCAAGCCTTACGTGGGTCTGGAACTGCCGAACAAAAAGCGTCAGACCGTTTACCTGCGCGAAGTGTTGGATTGTGCGAAATTCCGCGACAATCCTTCGCCGCTGACCGTTGTTCTGGGTAAAGACATTGCAGGCGATCCGGTTACCGCTGATTTGGCAAAAATGCCGCACCTGCTGGTCGCCGGTACCACCGGTTCCGGTAAATCGGTCGGGGTCAACGCCATGATCCTCAGCATGCTCTATAAAGCGCAGCCGGAAGATGTGAAATTCATCATGATCGACCCGAAAATGCTAGAGCTGTCGGTTTATGAAGGGATCCCGCATCTGTTGACGGAAGTCGTTACGGATATGAAAGATGCAGCCAACGCACTGCGCTGGAGCGTTAATGAGATGGAGCGTCGTTATAAGCTCATGTCTGCTCTGGGCGTGCGCAACCTGGCGGGCTACAACGAGAAAATTGCTGAAGCCGCACGCATGGGACGGCCAATTCCTGATCCGTACTGGAAACCCGGCGATAGCATGGATGCCACCCATCCGGTGCTGAAAAAAGAGCCTTATATTGTGGTTCTGGTCGATGAATTTGCTGACTTGATGATGACCGTTGGCAAGAAAGTGGAAGAGCTGATTGCTCGTCTGGCGCAGAAGGCGCGTGCCGCAGGGATTCATCTGGTACTGGCGACCCAGCGTCCTTCGGTTGACGTTATTACCGGCCTTATCAAAGCGAACATTCCGACGCGTATTGCCTTTACCGTGTCGAGTAAAATTGACTCGCGCACCATCCTTGACCAGGGCGGAGCGGAATCACTGCTGGGTATGGGTGATATGCTCTATTCGGCGCCAAACTCGACGATCCCAGTGCGTGTTCATGGTGCCTTTGTTCGCGACGAGGAAGTGCATGCTGTGGTTCAGGACTGGAAAGCTCGTGGACGTCCGCAGTATGTTGATGGAATTACCTCCGATAGCGAGAGCGAAGGCAGCGGCGGTGGCTACGAGGGCGGCGAAGAGCTTGATCCGCTATTCGATCAGGCCGTCAACTTTGTAACGGAAAAACGCAAAGCCTCTATTTCCGGGGTGCAGCGTCAGTTCCGCATCGGCTATAACCGTGCTGCGCGTATCATCGAACAGATGGAAGCTCAGGGCATTGTTAGCGAACAAGGTCATAATGGTAACCGTGAAGTGCTGGCTCCGCCGCCTTTCGAGTAACGGCAAAGTTGGGTAAATAAGTGAAAATCAGCCTGTTCTGCTGTTACGCCGCCGTTGGTGGTCCTACATTAGGAGCAGAAGAGGCTCCCGCGTCGGGAGTGACGCACATTAAGGAATAACAATGAAAAAACTCGCAATCACCTGTGCATTACTGTCCGGTTTTGTCGTAAGCCAGGTATGGGCGGATGCCGCCAGCGATTTAAAAAGCCGCCTTGATAAAGTGAGCAGTTTCCACTCCAGCTTCACGCAGAAAGTGACCGATGGTAGCGGCAATGCCGTGCAGGACGGGCAGGGTGACCTGTGGGTCAAGCGCCCAAATCTATTCAACTGGCATATGACTCAGCCGGATGAAAGCGTGCTGGTTTCTGATGGTAAAACCCTGTGGTTCTACAACCCATTTGTCGAGCAGGCTACCGCCACCTGGCTGAAAGACGCCACCAGCAACACGCCGTTTATGCTGATTGCCCGTAACCAGTCCAGCGACTGGCAGAACTACAACATCAAGCAGAATGGTGATGATTTTGTTCTGACGCCGAAAAACGGCAGCGGTAACCTGAAGCAGTTCACCATCAACGTCGGCCGTGACGGTACGATTCATCAGTTCAGCGCCGTGGAACAGGACGATCAACGCAGCAGCTATCAGCTGAAATCGCAACAAAATGGTGCTATCGACGCATCTAAGTTCACCTTTACGCCGCCGCAAGGGGTTACGGTGGACGATCAACGTAAGTAGAGGCGAATGTGGGCAATCTGTCGCTCGATTTTTCCGACAACGCATTTCAACCACTGGCCGCCCGTATGCGGCCAGAAAATTTAGCACAGTACATTGGTCAGCAGCATCTGCTGGCAACCGGTAAGCCGTTGCCGAGGGCAATTGAAGCCGGTCATCTGCACTCCATGATCCTGTGGGGACCGCCGGGTACCGGAAAAACTACGCTGGCTGAGGTCATTGCCCGCTATGCCAGCGCCGACGTAGAACGCATCTCGGCAGTGACCTCCGGCGTGAAAGAGATCCGTGAGGCCATCGAGCGGGCGCGTCAAAACCGCAACGCAGGCCGCCGCACGATTCTGTTTGTCGACGAAGTTCACCGTTTCAATAAAAGCCAGCAGGATGCTTTTCTGCCGCATATTGAAGACGGGACCATCACCTTTATCGGCGCGACAACGGAAAACCCTTCCTTTGAACTCAACTCTGCACTGCTATCCCGCGCACGTGTTTATTTGCTGAAATCGTTAACCAGCGATGATATTGAGCAGGTGCTTCACCAGGCAATGAGTGACAAGACGCGCGGCTACGGCGGGCAAAATATCGTTCTGCCGGACGAGACGCGCAAGGCCATTGCCGATCTGGTAAACGGTGATGCGCGCCGGGCGCTGAATACCCTGGAAATGATGGCCGATATGGCCGAAACCGATGCTTCCGGTAATCGAGTGCTGAACGTTGAGTTGTTGACTGAAATTGCCGGAGAACGCAGCGCGCGGTTCGATAATAAAGGCGACCGTTTCTACGATTTAATCTCCGCACTACACAAATCGGTTCGCGGGAGCGCACCGGACGCGGCCCTGTACTGGTATGCGCGAATTATTACTGCCGGTGGCGATCCGCTGTATGTGGCTCGGCGCTGTCTGGCGATTGCTTCGGAAGACGTCGGCAATGCCGACCCGCGGGCGATGCAGGTCGCCATTTCCGCCTGGGACTGCTTCACCCGCGTCGGCCCTGCTGAAGGCGAGCGGGCGATTGCGCAGGCGATTGTCTATCTTGCCTGCGCGCCAAAAAGCAACGCGGTTTACACGGCATTTAAAGCGGCGATGGCTGATGCTCGCGAGCGTCCTGACTATGATGTACCGGTGCATTTGCGTAATGCACCAACCAAACTGATGAAAGAAATGGGCTACGGGCAAGAGTATCGCTATGCGCACGATGAACCCAATGCTTATGCTGCGGGAGAGCAGTATTTCCCACAGGAAATGGCACAAACACGCTATTATCAGCCGACAAACCGGGGGCTGGAAGGCAAAATAGGCGAAAAGCTCGCCTGGTTAACCGAACAGGATCAAAATAGCCCGATAAAACGCTACCGATAATTGGGGCGTTGCGGTAAGGTTGTCACAATATTTCCGTGGTCGCATCTGCGGCCATTTTTCTTTATTAATTCGATAAGCACAGGATAAGCATGCTCGATCCCAATCTGCTGCGTACCGAGCCAGACGCAGTCGCAGAAAAACTGGCACGCCGGGGCTATAAGCTGGATGTAGATAAACTTCGCGCTCTGGAAGAGCGTCGTAAAGTTCTGCAGGTTCAAACTGAAAACCTGCAGGCGGAGCGCAACTCCCGATCGAAATCCATAGGCCAGGCGAAAGCGCGTGGGGAAGATATCGAGCCATTACGCCTGGAAGTGAATAAGCTCGGTGAACAGCTCGATGCTGCGAAGGCCGAACTGGATACACTACTGGCGGAAATCCGTGATATCGCGCTGACTATCCCTAATATCCCGCACGACGATGTTCCGGCCGGCCGCGATGAAAACGATAACGTTGAAGTTAGCCGCTGGGGTACGCCGCGTGAGTTTGATTTTGACGTTCGCGATCACGTGACGCTGGGCGAAATGCACGGAGGCCTGGATTTTGCCGCCGCCGTGAAGCTGACCGGTTCCCGTTTTGTGGTGATGAAAGGCCAACTGGCTCGCCTGCATCGGGCGCTGGCGCAGTTTATGCTGGACCTGCACACTGAACAGCACGGTTATAGTGAAAACTATGTTCCGTACCTGGTTAACCAGGAGACGCTGTACGGTACGGGTCAGTTGCCGAAGTTCGCCGGTGACCTGTTCCACACTCGTCCGCTGGAAGAAGAAGCGGACAGCAGCAACTACGCGTTGATCCCGACGGCGGAAGTCCCGCTGACCAACCTGGTTCGTGATGAGATCATCGACGAAGACGATCTGCCGATCAAAATGACCGCGCATACGCCGTGCTTCCGCTCCGAAGCGGGCTCCTACGGTCGTGACACTCGCGGCCTGATCCGCATGCACCAGTTCGACAAAGTTGAAATGGTACAGATCGTGCGTCCGGAAGATTCAATGGTAGCGCTGGAAGAAATGACCGGGCATGCGGAAAAAGTTCTGCAATTGCTGGGTCTGCCGTATCGTAAAGTGGCTTTGTGCACTGGTGATATGGGCTTTAGTGCATGCAAAACCTACGATCTGGAAGTGTGGGTTCCGGCGCAGAACACCTACCGCGAAATTTCTTCCTGCTCCAACGTCGGGGATTTCCAGGCGCGTCGCATGCAGGCTCGCTGCCGCAGCAAGTCTGACAAGAAAACTCGCCTGGTGCACACGCTGAACGGCTCTGGCCTGGCGGTCGGACGCACGCTGGTCGCCCTGATGGAGAACTATCAGCAGGCTGACGGCCGCATTGAGATCCCGGAAATTCTGCGCCCATATATGCGCGGCATCGAATTCATCGACTGATTTTCGTTAATCGTCCTAAAAGCGCCTTCAGGCGCTTTTTTTTTACCCCCTTCTTGATACCGGGCAATAATCGGCCCTGTGAATACGAAGATACTCCCTTTGGATTAACCAGTATAAAAAACTAATAAAGGCTAATTTCGTTATATATTAAGCTATATAGCGGTTTTCAGTTAATTGTGAGCAACCAAAGCGAGTATCTATGAAAACCAAAACCCCCGATGCTTTACTGGCTGCCGAGGTGAGCCGGCGTGGTTTAATGAAAACCACGGCGATTGGCGGGCTGGCGATGGCCAGCAGCGCATTTACATTACCCTTCGCGCGCATTGCCTATGCTGCGGACACCCAAATTCCTGTTAGCGAAACGGTCACCTGGAGCGCCTGTACGGTTAACTGTGGTAGCCGCTGTCCGCTGCGTATGCATGTGGTTGATGGCGAAATCAAATATGTTGAGACCGATAATCTCGGCGATGATAACTATGATGGTCTGCACCAGGTTCGCGCCTGTCTGCGCGGTCGCTCGATGCGTCGGCGCGTCTATAATCCCGATCGCCTGAAATATCCGATGAAGCGCGTTGGCAAACGCGGTGAAGGTAAGTTTGAGCGCATCAGTTGGGAGGAAGCGTTCGATACTATCGCCAGCAATATGCAGCGCTTGATTAAAGACTACGGTAACGAATCGATCTATCTGAACTACGGTACCGGAACTCTGGGTGGTACCTTGACGCGTTCCTGGCCACCGGGGAAAACCCTGATTGCCCGCCTGATGAACTGCTGCGGCGGTTATCTCAATCATTACGGCGACTACTCTACCGCACAAATTGCCGCGGGCCTGAATTACACCTACGGCGGCTGGGCCGATGGCAATAGCCCTTCGGATATCGAAAACAGTAAGCTGGTGGTGCTGTTTGGCAACAACCCAGGTGAAACCCGAATGAGCGGCGGCGGGGTGATCTACTACCTGGAGCAGGCGCGAGAGAAATCCAATGCCAGGCTGATTATTATCGATCCTCGCTACACCGATACCGGCGCCGGGCGTGAAGACGAGTGGATCCCCATCCGACCCGGTACTGATGCCGCACTGATTTCCGCGCTAGCGTGGGTGATGATTAGCGAAAATCTCGTTGATCAGCCTTTCCTGGATAAGTACTGCGTAGGCTATGACGAGAAAACGCTGCCCGAAGGTGCGCCAGCCAATGGCCACTATAAGGCCTATATTCTCGGTCAGGGCAAAGATGGTATTGCGAAAACCCCTGAGTGGGCGTCGACGATAACCGGCATCCCGCAGGCGCGTATTGTGCAACTGGCGCGTGAGATTGCTGGTGCCAAACCTGCCTACATTTCCCAGGGCTGGGGGCCGCAGCGTCACGCCAACGGCGAGCTGGTTTCCCGTGCAATCTCTATGCTGGCAATTTTGACGGGCAACGTAGGGATCAACGGCGGGAATACCGGTGCACGTGAAGGTTCATATTCGCTGCCATTTGAGCGCATGCCAACGCTGAACAACCCGATCGAGACCAGCATTTCCATGTTTATGTGGACCGATGCTATTGAACGCGGGACCGAAATGACCGCGCTGCGCGACGGCGTGCGCGGCAAAGATAAGCTCGATGTGCCCATCAAAATGGTCTGGAACTATGCCGGTAACTGCCTGGTTAACCAGCACTCAGAAATTAACCGCACCCATGAGATCCTGCAGGATGACAAAAAGTGCGAGATGATCGTGGTCATCGATTGCCATATGACCTCGTCGGCGAAATATGCCGATATTCTGCTGCCGGATTGTACGGCTTCGGAACAGATGGATTTTGCCCTGGATGCTTCCTGCGGCAACATGTCTTACGTTATTTTTGCCGACCAGGCGATCAAACCTCGCTTTGAGTGCAAGACCATCTACGACATGACGACGGAACTGGCAAAACGCATGGGTGTTGAGCAACAGTTTACGGAAGGGCGTACTCAGGAAGAGTGGTTACGTCATCTCTATGAGCAATCCCGTAAAGCGATTCCTGAGCTATTGCCGTTTGATGAATTCCGTAAACAAGGAATGTTCAAACAGCGCGATCCTGAAGGGCATCACGTAGCCTACAAGGCTTTCCGCGAGGATCCAGTGGCTAACCCGTTAACCACTCCGTCAGGGAAAATAGAGATTTACTCTGCACAGCTAGCGGAGATTGCCGCGACCTGGGAGCTAAAAGAAGAAGACGTTATCGATCCGCTGCCGATCTATAGCCCAGGGTTCGAAAACTATAACGATCCTTTGACTAAAAATTATCCGCTACAACTTACCGGTTTCCACTACAAAGCTCGCACCCACTCAACCTACGGCAACGTTGATGTACTGCAAGCCGCTTGCCGTCAGGAGATGTGGATTAACCCACTCGATGCGAAGAAACGCGGGATCGCCAATGGCGAACGTATCCGCATTTTCAACGACCGTGGTGAAGTGCATATCGAAGCTAAAGTGACACCGCGAATGATGCCTGGCGTTGTCGCGTTGGGAGAGGGGGCCTGGTACAACCCGGATGCAGGTCGCGTGGATCAGGCGGGCAGCATTAACGTGCTGACCACCCAACGCCCGTCGCCGCTGGCGAAAGGCAACCCATCGCATACCAACCTTGTCCAGGTTGAAAAGCTGTAAGGAGTGACCGATGACAACTCAATATGGATTTTTTATTGATTCCGCCCGTTGCACCGGTTGCAAAACCTGCGAACTGGCTTGTAAAGACTACAAAAATCTCACGCCGGATGTGAGCTTCCGCCGCATTTACGAATACGCCGGTGGCGACTGGCAGGAAGATAACGGCGTCTGGCAGCAAAACGTTTTTGCCTACTATCTCTCTATCGCCTGTAACCATTGTGAGGATCCGGCCTGTACCAAGGTTTGTCCAAGCGGTGCGATGCACAAGCGTGAAGATGGCTTTGTGGTGGTGGATGAAGATGTGTGTATTGGCTGTCGCTATTGCCATATGGCCTGTCCGTACGGTGCGCCACAGTACAATGCGGCGAAAGGGCATATGACCAAGTGTGATGGTTGCCATGAACGCGTAGCGGAAGGCAAAAAACCGATCTGCGTGGAATCTTGTCCGCTGCGCGCACTCGATTTTGGCCCTATTGAAGAACTGCGTAAAAAACACGGTCAGTTGGCTGCTGTTGCGCCGCTACCTGCCGCGCATTTCACTAAGCCGAGCATTGTAATAAAACCTAACGCCAACAGCCGTCCGTGTGGTGATACCACCGGCTATCTGGCCAAC
The DNA here is from genome assembly GCF_051131775.1 of Klebsiella sp. MISC125. Taxonomy (NCBI): domain Bacteria; kingdom Pseudomonadati; phylum Pseudomonadota; class Gammaproteobacteria; order Enterobacterales; family Enterobacteriaceae; genus Klebsiella; species Klebsiella sp. MISC125. The sequence goes on along the minus strand of NZ_CP180448.1, from coordinate 4,017,354 downwards.
CCGAAGGAGGTGTGAAATGGGGAGTGGATGGCATGAATGGCCGTTGATGATTTTCACGGTCTTTGGTCAATGCGTTGTGGGGGGGGTTATTGTGCTGGCCCTTGCGCTAATGAAGGGTGACCTTTCGCAAGAGCAGCAGCAGCGAGTGGTGTGGAGCATGTTCGGCCTGTGGGTGCTGATGGGGATTGGCTTTATTGCCTCGACCCTGCATCTGGGGTCGCCGATGCGTGCTTTTAATTCGTTGAACCGCGTGGGGGCTTCGCCGCTCAGTAATGAAATCGCCAGCGGGGCGCTGTTCTTTGCCGTTGGTGGTATTGGCTGGCTGTTAGCGGTGGTCAATAAACTACCATCGGGACTGCGTAGCCTCTGGCTGGTCATTACTATGGTGCTGGGGGTCATCTTCGTCTGGATGATGGTTCGCGTGTATAACACCATTGATACGGTGCCTACCTGGTACACGGTCTGGACGCCGCTTAGCTTCTTCCTGACGCTGTTTATCGGCGGCCCACTGCTGGGGTATCTGCTGTTGCGCGTTGCGGGCGTTGATGGTTGGGCGATGCGTCTGCTACCTGCAGTGACTCTGCTGGCGCTGGTGGTTAGCGTGACCGTTGTGCTGATGCAGGGGAGCGAGCTGGCCACCATTCATAGCTCTATTCAGCAGGCCTCGGCGCTGGTGCCGGATTACGGCTCGCTGATGGCCTGGCGTGTCGTTGCGCTGGTGCTGGCGCTGGTATGCTGGATTACTCCACAGCTCAAAGGTTATCAGCCTGCCTTACCGCTGCTGGGTCTGGCATTTGTGCTGGTTCTGGTGGGTGAGATGATTGGCCGCGGTGTCTTCTATGGTCTGCATATGACCGTTGGGATGGCTATCGCCAGTTAATAATCTTTATCGCGCCAGAAATAAGTACTCTGGCGCGATAAAAAGTGCTGCTGATTCATGAAATATTTCTACTGACATTCCCGCCTCTTTTTTCTAATAAATTAATAAAAACAATGGAATAATATAAATAACCATTCTGTTGTCGAACCGCTGGATAAAAAACTTCTATCGTTCGCCCGCAAACCGCGTCAGGCCTGACTTCAGGTAGATTGACAATGTTTACAGCAGTGGCATGATGCGCACGAAATCTGAACTCCATCACGGTTTATACCCATGACCATCTACACCCGGCCAGTGCAAATGTTGCTCTGTGGCCTGCTTTTATTGACGCTGGCGATAGCGGTTTTAAATACGCTCGTCCCGCTTTGGCTCGCCCATGAAAATATGCCTACCTGGCAGGTTGGGATGGTGGGATCGTCCTATTTCACTGGCAACCTGGTGGGAACGCTGTTGGCCGGATGGGTGATTAAGCGTCTGGGTTTTAACCGTAGCTATTATCTGGCATCGATGATTTTTGCCGTTGGCTGCGTGGGTCTTGGTATCACCATTGGCTTCTGGACGTGGTTTAGCTGGCGTTTCATCGCGGGCGTGGGCTGCGCGATGATTTGGGTGGTAGTTGAGAGCGCGCTGGTCTGTAGCGGCACCTCACGTAGCCGTGGTCGCCTGCTGGCGGCGTATATGATGATTTATTATGTCGGCACGGTGCTGGGCCAATTAATGGTCAGCAAACTGCCGACGGATTTGATGAGCGTACTACCGTGGGTGACTGCGCTGGCCCTGGCTGGCATTCTGCCGCTGCTGTTCACCCGCGTGGCAAATCAAGCTGATGAGCAACATGAACCCGCACGTATCTGGCCAATGTTAAGGCTGCGCCAGGCGCGTCACGGAGTTAACGGCTGCATTATCTCCGGCATAGTCCTCGGTTCATTGTACGGACTGATGCCGCTATGGCTGAACCATAAGGGCGTCAGCGATTCGGGCATCGGCTTTTGGATGGCGGTGATGGTGAGTGCGGGTATTGTTGGGCAGTGGCCCATTGGTCGACTGGCCGATCGCTATGGTCGCCTGATGGTTCTGCGTGTCCAGGTTTTTGTGGTGATTCTGGGCTGTCTGGCTATGCTAAGCCAGGCCGCAATGGCGCCTGCGCTGTTCGTGCTTGGCGCTTCCGGCTTCACGCTCTACCCAGTCGCTATGGCCTGGGCTTGTGAAAAAGTGGAACGTCATCAGCTGGTGGCGATGAACCAGGCGCTGTTGATGAGCTACACCGTTGGTAGCCTGCTTGGTCCGACGCTTACCGCCATGCTGATGCAAAATTTCTCAGACAATCTGCTGTTTATCATGATTGCCAGCGTCTCCTTTATCTACCTTCTGACGCTGCTGCGCAAAGCCGGACATCATCCGACGCCGGTGGCGCATGCCTGATTCAAGCAATAGTCAGGGGATACATCCCCTGACTATTGGTGAGAAGCGATAAGCGCCGCAAACTGGGCCCTATCCTGAACCGTAGTGAATTGTTGTAGCCTGTCCCCCTCATCCAGCCAGCACACTAACCGCTGGATCGTTTGAATATGCTGTTCGCTATCCGCTGCCGCCAGCACCACTATCAGCCGTATACCGGGATAGCCGGGAAATTCAACGCCTTCTTCGCAACAAAGCAACGAAAGTACACTGCTCTGGCTTAATACGCCTTCTTGCGGACGCGCGTGCGGTAGCGCAAATTCCGGGCTGAGTATGTACCAGGGGCCGTGCTGTTCTGTGGCACTGATAATTGCCTGAGCATATTCCGAGATGATTTTTCCTTGCTGTTCGAGAGGACGGCAGGCGAGATGAATGGCATTGCGCCAGTCCAGACCGTTACTGGCATACTGACAGGCGGAAAATAACGCTTTTTCCATATTGGACCTCTTTAATAACGGAGCCGATCGGCAATGCGATCGGCTCGCGTGACGGTTAACGAAGTGCGTTCAACAGCGCCTCGCCCGAGATACCATATTTCGCTTTCAGTTGCCTGCTATTACCCGATTCAGTAAACGTATCCTGCGTCCCCAGTCGTGCAAGACGGGCAGGGTGAGCCGCCTGCGCCATGGTTTCAGCAATCAACCCGCCGAGACCACCGTTTACGCTGTGATTTTCCAGCGTGGCGATGAGCGGACAGTCTTCAACCAGCTGATAAAATGCCTGCTGATTGAAAGGCTTGAGCGTAGCCACATGGATCAGCTTGCCCTTTTTGCCGCTGGCGAGCAGTTTTTCGTAGCCGTCGGTAGCCTGCTCGAGCACGGTTCCTTCGAAGATAATGGCGAAATCGTTGCCGCTGTCGGCGATGGCGGCGATATCGGTCACCCGCGGGATCGCGCTCTTATCGCGAACCGGCATCGGCTCTCGCGCGACGCGGATATAGACTGGCCCATTAATTTTCGCGGCTTGTTCAAAGGCTTCGGCAATTTCTTCGGCATCAGCAGGCGTCAGAATAGTCAAGCCAGGCAGTACGCGGGTTAACGCCAGATCTTCCAGTGCGTGATGCGATGCGCCGTCCGGGCCATCATCCATGCCAGGATGGCTGCCGACGAGCTTGATATTCGCTTTGGCATAGCAGGCCTGCCGCAGCTGAGTCCAGGCGGTTCCGGTTACGAACATCGCAAAGTTGACATAGAAGGGCATAAATCCCTCCAGCGCCTGGCCGACCGCAAAGCTCATAGCGGAACCTTCCGCAATGCCCATTTCGAAAAAGGCCTCAGGGTAGATTGCCTGAAACTGGTCGGTACGCGTTGAGCTGGCTAAGTCGCTGTCAATGGCAACGACAGGATAGCCTTTTTCTTTCAGGGCAATCAGGGCATTACCGATCTCATCACGGGGTGCTTTCATCACTGTAACTCCTCCATTGCCTGCTGATACTGTTCTTTACTCGGGGTTTTTGAGTGCCAGTCGCCGTTGTTTTCCATGTAGCTGACGCCGGAACCTTTCGTGGTGTGCGCCACGATGGCAATTGGCTTGCCTTTCAGATGGCGGGATAACATCAGGGTGTCAGCCACCTGATGCATATCATTGCCGTTATGAAGCTCAAGTACGTGCCAGCCAAAGCCGCGGATTTTATCCGCCAGCGGTTCGAGGTTAACGATTTCGTTGACCGGATCGTGAGAAGAGAAGCCGTTGTAGTCGATAATGGCAACCAGGTTATCCATCTTCATATGCCCGGCCTGCTGCAAGGTTTCCCAGATTTGCCCCTCATGCATTTCGCCATCGCCAATAATGGCGAATACCCGATGGGGATCGTCGTGCCGTTTTTTCGCCGCCGCCATACCGAAAGCAATGGACAGCCCTTGACCCAACAGGCCGGTCGTTGCATCGACATCCGGCAGTGATTTTATGCTGGGGTGTCCCTGCAGACGTGAGTTAATCTGGCGGAACGTACTAAACTCGCTGCGATCGATTTTTCCTTTTTGGTACAGCATGGCGTACTGCGCAGCGACGGCATGCCCTTTGCTCATCACCACTCGCGAACGCGGAGAGGCTGTCAGATCGACTTCTTGATAATAGATCCAGGTCAGAATGTCGATGATCGATAACGCTCCGCCTGGATGACCGATTCCGGACTCGTAAATCATAGTGACTATCTCGCGGCGAGCGGCGAGCGCATGAGATTTCAGTTCATCAATGTTCATGTTTTTTCCTTCTTATGGCAGCATTTTACCGATGTAGTACACAACCAGGCCCAGGGCAACGAAGTCGGTTTCCGGGAAGCTGGTGCCTGACAAACCCACGGACTCCATAATCGGGTAAATCAGCGCAGGGCCAATGCCGATGAGGATCCCGGTGACGAAGCTTCCCGCAATCGCACCTTTCCAGCCGCCAGAGGCATTACCAAAAACCGCTGCGGTGGCGCCGATGAAGAAATAAGGAATGGCCACGGGAATAATGACGGTTTGCCCCAAAATCGCGAGAAAGCCCATCACCACCAGCCCGCCAACAAACGAAGAAATAAATCCCAGAACCGTGGCGGTGGGGGCATACGGGAAGACCACCGGACAGTCGAGCGCGGGTTTGGCGTTAGGAATAAATTTCTCCGAGATCCCGAGGAAGGCCGGGACAATCTCTGACAGCAGCAGACGCACGCCGGTAATAATGATGTACAGCGAAGCGGTGAAGGTCAGCGACTGGAAGAGGGGATAAACCAGCCAGTGCATTCCACCTGCTGCAGCGGTTACCGCCTCTTTCCCGGCAGCGAGCGCGGCGATGTAGTAGAAAATACTCACCGAGATCGACACAGAGACGATGTAATCCTTAAAGATCCCCAACCAGCCGGGAAGGTTCAGCTTTTCGGTGGATTGTTTAGGATCGCCGACCTTCGAACCGATCCAGCCGGACGCGGCGTAAGCCAGGGTCACGTAGTGCCCCATCGCGATCTCATCGTTACCGGTGATCTTTCGCATCCAGGGTTGCGCAATCGCCGGATAAAGACAGGCCGCCAGACCTAATAACACGGAGCCGACAATAATGGTCGTCATGTCGCTATAGCCGAGCGCTTTCAGCGTGACGGTAAGCAGCGCGGAGAGATAAAGGTTATGTTGTCCGGTAAGAAAGATGTATTTAAACGGCGTGACGCGTGCAAAGAACAGGTTCCAGCCAAAGCCGATCACCATGATAAGCGACACGCACATCGCGAATTTGGTTTGCGCCAGCCCGGTTAGTGCTTCCGCGAGCGGCATAACACCTTTTAAACCAAATCCATCGCTAAATAACGTCTGAAAATTACCCAGAGAGGTCACCGCGAGCCCGGCACCACCGGCGAACACCAAAAAGCCGACGATAGTTTTGAAGGTGCCGGAAAGGACTTTTTCAATCGGCTTACGTTGGATTAACAAGCCGATTAATGCGATAAAGCCAACTAAAAGTGGGGTTACGCCCAGAATGTCGAATACAATAAATCTGAGGAGATCCATATTGCCTCCGGGAGAGGTTAGTTGCTTTGAACGACGCGAGTGAGGGCAGATTCCATTTCTTCACTATTCATCAGATCGGTAATGCCGATAGCTCTGAATCCGGCTGCTTCGACTTCATCGGTGAGATCGCGCATAGTGATGACGAAATCAATGTCTCGCCAGGTCCTCAGACCCGAAAGGACATCGTGTTCCAGATCGATATCCCAGCCATGTTTGTCGATAATTTTTTGGGCTTTGATTTTGAGCATTAACGAGCTACCCATACCGGTACGACAGACTATGAGACCTTTCATGAGATGTTCTCCTGTTTGTAAAAATAATTATTTTTATTTGTTTGTGTGAGATAATAATTATTATCTTTACCGCAGGACGAAAGATGTGACTGTGTTTGCATTTTGAGCAAATAAGGCAAAAAATGAGCCAGATAGACAATAACTTGTTGATAAGCATAAGAAATGGAGCTTCGGGGCTAAGCCCGATACTGGAGAAAGTCGGCCGCTTTATTACGGAAAATCCTGATTTTGTGATGCGTCACACGATTTCAGAACTGGCTGACTCCATTGATACCAGTGAGGGGAGTATCACCCGTTTTTGTCGGGCTTTCGGCTTTAAAGGCTTTTCGGATTTCAGAACGGCGCTGGCGATGGAGCAGGGTGCTGCACGCTCGGAAGACAATGGCAATGAAGAGATCGCTCCGGTACTGGCGAGCATCCGCGACAGTAATGCCATTGTTGATAATCAGGAGCTTAAAGCCGCCGCAGACTGGCTTAATTCGCTGAATAATATTGCTATTTATGCTGTAGGTACGGCGGTGCCGGTCGCGTTGTTCCTGCAAATGAATTTAATCAATATGGGTAAAGCGGCAAGTTTTGTCGATCGCTCTTATCCGGCGGCGATGCCGCTGCTGGCTGATAATCAAAAAATCGGCATTATTGTCATTCATACCGAGCAGGCATCGGCGGACATGATGCAGGCCCTGTCTCTGGCAAAACAGCAGGGGGTTAAAATATTATCGCTAACGCGTGGGACGTTTACGCCGTTAGCCCGCCTGTCTGACTGGAACCTTCAGGCAGCCGTTGCTTTGCAAGGGGAAGGGGAATCGGGGTTTGCCGAAATAGCGGGCGCGATGATGGTGGCCGATCGGATCCTGAGCGCGCTGGAAGAACAGGATGAGCGCTATGCCGAATACCGCAAAGCGCATCAGAAACGTATTTTCTCGATTGAGAGCGTGGCGAATAAGCTGTCGGAATATTTTATGTCCTGACGCCAGCCACTTGCAAAATCCCCAGGTAACGCAAAGTTTACCGGGGGATATTTTGTTTAGTACATCACTTTATGACCGTACTGCTCAAGGATACCCTTCACGCGCTCCATGGTCGCTTTCTTCGGCGGATGAACGCCATCTAGCTTGTACTCTTCGCCCATTGCGACCCATTTATGCTTGCCCAGCTCGTGATACGGCAGCAGCTCGATTTTTTCGACATTGCCCATATCGCGGGTAAACTCGCCCAGACGATGAGCGGAGTCGTCGTCGTCCGACCAGCCCGGAACCACAACGTAGCGGATCCAGACGTTAATGTTTTTATTGGACAGATAGCGCGCAAACTCCAGCGTACGGTGGTTAGAAACACCAACCAGGTTCTGGTGGATTTCGTCGTTCATCTGTTTGAGATCGAGCATCACCAGGTCGGTCACTTCCAACAGTTCATCAATAACCGGATCGTAGCGGCGCACAAAACCGTTGGTGTCGAGACAAGTATGAATGCCTTCTTTCCTACAGGCGCGGAACCAGTCGCGAACGAATTCAGCCTGCAAAATAGCTTCGCCGCCGGATGCCGTCACTCCGCCTCCGGAAGCGTTCATGAAGTGGCGATAGGTCACCACTTCTTTCATGAGCTCTTCAACGGTGATCTCTTTACCGCCGTGGGTATCCCAGGTATCACGGTTATGACAATACAGGCAGCGCATCAGGCAGCCCTGGAAGAAGGTGATAAAACGGATCCCCGGGCCATCGACGGTGCCACAGGATTCAAAGGAGTGAATGCGACCAATAGTTGACATTGCAGTGATATCTCCAGATTCGGCCCGTTCGGGGCCTGTGGATGCACAGCTCAAACCGGCTGTGTTAAGTCTGTTTTGGCGGTTATCCATTGAGTATAGACAGCAGACAAAAGAGACTATGGCAGAGGGGAGTGCTAAAAAGGCCCCACTTGCGTGGAGCCTTTATTGTACGCGTTTTCAGTCAGACAGGGAATTACATGGTCTGAGTGAAGGTACGAGTGATAACGTCCTGCTGTTGTTCTTTAGTCAGGGAGTTAAAACGTACTGCGTAGCCAGATACACGAATGGTCAGCTGCGGATATTTTTCCGGGTTTTCCATCGCGTCGAGCAGCATTTCGCGGTTCATGACGTTGACGTTCAGATGCTGACCGCCTTCGATGGAGGCTTCGTGGTGGAAGTAACCATCCATCAGGCCTGCCAGGTTAGTCTTACGAACTTCGTCGTCTTTACCCAGCGCGTTCGGAACGATAGAGAAGGTATAGGAGATACCATCTTTCGCGTAAGCAAACGGCAGTTTAGCAACGGAGGTCAGAGAGGCAACAGCACCTTTCTGGTCACGACCGTGCATCGGGTTAGCACCTGGTCCGAACGGAGCGCCAGCGCGACGACCGTCAGGGGTGTTACCGGTTTTCTTACCATACACAACGTTAGAGGTGATGGTCAGAACTGACTGAGTCGGGATAGCGTTACGGTACATGGTCAGTTTCTGAATTTTCTTCATGAAACGTTCAACCAGGTCAACCGCCATGTCATCTACGCGAGGGTCGTTGTTACCAAACTGCGGGTATTCGCCTTCGATTTCGAAGTCAACAGCCAGACCGTTTTCATCACGAACCGGTTTAACTTTCGCATATTTGATTGCAGACAGGGAGTCAGCAGCAACGGACAGGCCAGCGATACCACATGCCATGGTGCGGATAACATCACGGTCGTGCAGCGCCATCAGAGAAGCTTCGTAGCTGTACTTGTCATGCATGTAATGGATGATGTTCAGCGCAGTGACGTACTGTTTTGCCAGCCAATCCATAAAGTGATCCATACGATCCATCACTTCATCAAAGTTCAGAAGATCGCCTTTGATCGGTTCAGATTTAGGACCAACCTGCATTTTCAGTTTTTCATCAACGCCGCCGTTGATTGCGTACAGCATGGTTTTCGCCAGGTTTGCACGAGCACCGAAGAACTGCATTTGCTTACCAACAACCATTGGGCTTACACAACAAGCGATAGCGTAGTCATCGTTGTTGAAGTCCGGACGCATCAGGTCATCGTTCTCATACTGCAGAGAAGAGGTATCGATGGACACTTTAGCAGCGTATTTTTTGAAGCTCAGCGGCAGTTTTTCAGACCACAGGATAGTGATGTTCGGCTCCGGAGACGGCCCCATAGTGTACAGGGTGTTCAGGAAGCGGAAGCTGTTCTTGGTTACCAGCGTACGGCCATCAACGCCCATACCACCGATAGATTCAGTTGCCCAAATCGGGTCACCGGAGAACAGTTCATCATATTCAGGAGTACGCAGGAAACGAACCATACGCAGTTTCATGACCAGGTGGTCAATCATTTCCTGAGCGTCTTGTTCGGTGATTTTACCTGCTTTCAGGTCACGTTCGATGAAGATATCCAGGAAGCTGGAAGTACGACCGAAGGACATTGCCGCGCCGTTCTGAGATTTAACGGCAGCCAGGTAACCGAAGTAGGTCCACTGGATTGCTTCCTGAGCAGTTTTTGCCGGAGCAGAGATATCGCAGCCATATTTTGCTGCCATTTCTTTGATCTGACCCAGTGCACGGTGCTGTTCAGAGATTTCTTCACGCAGACGAATAGTTGCTTCCAGATTTACGCCATTTTCCAGATCGGATTGCAGAGACAGGAACTGCGCGTATTTGTCTTTCATCAGGAAGTCGATACCGTACAGCGCAACGCGACGGTAGTCACCGATGATACGACCACGACCGTAGGCATCCGGCAGACCAGTCAGAACGCCAGATTTACGGCAGTTCAGGATGTCTTTGGTGTAAACATCGAATACGCCCTGGTTATGGGTTTTGCGGTATTCGGTGAAGATTTTTTTCAGCATTGGGTCCAGCTCGCGATCGTACGCTTTGCAAGAACCTTCAACCATTTTAATGCCGCCGAACGGGATAATCGCACGTTTCAACGGAGCTTCAGTCTGCAGACCAACGATTTTCTCGAGAGCTTTCTCGATGTAGCCAGCGTCATGAGAAGTGATGGTGGATGCAAGGGAAGTGTCAAAATCAACAGGCGCGTGAGTGCGGTTTTCCTGTTTAACACCTTCCATTACGTTGTCCCACAGCTTGGTGGTCGCGTCAGTTGCGCCAGCTAGGAAGGACTCGTCACCTTCGTACGGGGTATAGTTTTTCTGGATAAAGTCGCGGACGTTGACTTCTTTCTGCCAGTCACCTTTCGCAAAACCTTCCCAGGCTGTAGCTAACTTTTCATTAAGCTCGGACATGTAACACCTACCTTCTTAAGTGGATTTTTTATTTACTGCCTGAAACAACCCTTAGTGATGGTCGTCGCCACGCAGGTAAATGACCCAGTATGTCAACCCAACCAGCAGACCACCGCCGATGATGTTCCCGATAGTTACCGGAATCAGGTTATCAGTGATGAAGTTCATGACGGTTAAGTGAGAGAAACTTTCCGGAGTTGAACCTACCACGGTCCAGAATTCCGGGCTTGCAAAGTCGCGGATTATGATGCCCATCGGGATCATAAACATATTAGCGATACTGTGCTCGAATCCGCTGGCAACAAACATTGCCACCGGTAAAACCATGATCATGGCTTTATCCATCAGGCTACGGCCGGAGTAACTCATCCATACCGCAAGGCAGACCATCAGGTTTGCCAGGATACCCAGGCACACGGCTTCAATAAAAGTATGGTGCATTTTGTGGTCGGCGGTTTGCAGGACGTTAAGTCCCCATTGACCGTTGGCGGTCATATATTCGCCTGAAAGCCACATCAATAACACAAACAGTAAGCAGCCGATCAGGTTACCAACATAGACGTTGAGCCAGTTTTTTGCCAGTTGACCCCATGTAATTCGTCCGCTGGCTTTCGCCACGACGATAAGTACGGTTGAGGTAAACAGGTCGGCACCGCAAATGACGCAGAGAATCAAACCTAGTGAGAAGCAGACGCCCCCAATCAGTTTGGCAACACCGAAAGGCATCCCAGCGGCGCCGGTTGTTGCCGTAATATAGAAAACAAAAGCGATAGAGATGAAGACACCAGCGGTAATAGCCAGATAAAACGTCTTTATCGGATGCTTTGTCGCTTTATAGACACCCGCTTCTTCGGCAACTTTCGCCATTGCAGCAGGGAGTAAAAGATCAAAAGGGTTGTCAGCTTTCACACTAACTCTCTCTTTATGTAAGTTGGCGGTGAGATACTAACAAAGCATTATAGAAGGGAATTTGATGTAGATCATATCCTACCGGAACTATAGGCCTTTTCAGTGTATGGTTTTGGCTTAAAATGCAATTAATCTATTGTTTTTTATGTAAAAAATAAATTTTAAAATTTGCAAATTATGTTGATTTTTTTCATTTTTGCCCTCTGTAGCGGTTAATTAAAATGGGGTATTTTTATTAAAACTAACAATATTCTCAGCGATTATTCGTTATTTTTTACTATTAATTAACTTTATTGCCACAAATAATCGAGGGCTTGCGAAAAGCATAAAAAAACGGGGTCACAACTGACCCCGTGATGCTGACATTCTGATAGATAAAGAGGCGTTATTTAACCCAGAATTCTGCTTTTGCGCGCTGCAACTTTTCATAGGCCTTCAGTAAAGACTGATGAGCCGGGAAAGCCAGCAGATCGCTGTCTACGGTCTGCAAACCGTAGAAAGGAGCTTCGCCGCTAAGCGCGGCGCTGGCGGCTTCTACTGCTTCAACGCCGTACATACGCACAAAGGCGTTCAGGTATTGCAGCGGCTGGCGCTCTTCTTCCTGGCTGAGCAACAGTAGCGTTTGCAGGCAACGGTAGTAATTAGCGCGTTCAGCGCTAAATATTGAAGCATTGAACTCCATGGTCCATTCGGTCCAGATCAAGGCTTGCTCAATATCACCGCCCGCCAGCGCCAGCATCGCTTTTAACTCACCAATGCGTAGCGTGTACCAACCATTATCTTTGCCAGTCGCCAGGCCAAGCAGCTCGCGAACGCGGGTGAAATCATCAAGGCCTTCATCGTCCATTTGTTCGATAAGCGCCAGATAATCTTCTTTTTCCCACTCGCTTCCCGGCAGGGAAAGAATAGTTTCCCGCAGGTGTGCACCCATGCTGTTGTTCGCCAGCCAGAGATCTTCCGCCGGGTAGATATCGGACATGCCCGGAACGATGATTCGGCAAGCGTAGACGCTCAGGTGTTCGTAATCGGCGATATAAACTTCTTTATCTTCTTGTTTGAAGATAGCCATCAGGGTGGCGAACTCTTCATCCGTCGTTCCGGAGAAGCTCCAGTCCACGAATGGGTAGTCGGCATCCTGCTTAAACATATCCCAGGAGATCAGACCGCTGGAATCGATAAAGTGAGTCTCAAGATTGGCGTGTTCGGCAACTTCTTCATCATCGAAGGTCGGCGGCGTAAATACGTCGAGATCTTTCAGGCTGCGGCCTTGCAGTAACTCGGTAACGGTACGTTCCAGCGCGACGCCGAAATCAGGATGCGCGCCGAAAGACGCAAAACAAGTTCCGTTAGCCGGGTTAAACAGCACAACGCAGATAACCGGATATTTGCCTCCCAGTGAACCGTCATAAGCGAAAATCGGGAAACCTTCGGCTTCCAGTTTATTAATCGACTCCACAACGCCCGGATAACGCGCCATCACCTCCGCCGGAATTTCCGGCAGGCTGATGCTTTCAGCAATAATGCGATTTTTAATATGACGTTCAAATACTTCTGACAGGCCTTGAACGCGGGCTTCGTTACGGGTATTGCCCGCAGACATGCCATTCGAAACGTACAGGTTGCCAATGATATTCATTGGAATGTAAATCGTCTCGCCGTCAGACTGGCGAGTGAACGGCAGACCGCACACGCCACGATCGTCATTACCTGATTGCAGATCCACCAGCATGCTGGCAGTTAACTGATCGTCAGGATCGTAGAACGCACGCAGACGGGCATCTAGCAAGCCTTCCGGCACTTCATCATCGTCGGTGAGTGGGAACCATTTTTCATTCGGATAGTGAACGAAAGAGCCATTAGCGATGGTGTCGCCCAGCCAGAAATCGGCGAAGAAGTAGTTAGTGGAGAGACGCTCGAAGTATTCCCCCAACGCGGAAGCCAGAGCGGCTTTTTTGGTTGCGCCCTTACCGTTGGTGAAACACAAGGCGCACTCTTTATCGCGGATGTGCACTGACCAGACGTGCGGTACCGGGTTGAGCCATGAGGCCTCTTCAATATCAAATCCGAGGTCGAGCAATTTTTTCTGGAAGCGGGCGATGGAATCTTCCAGGGCGGCATCTTTGCCGGTAATAAATGTTTGAGTCATGGCAATCACTTTTATCGTACGTAAAGCGCGCAATCATACGGGTTTTAGATGACAGGTGCTATCTCCATCGTCTGGCTATGCTTATGTCACTCGATAACTGTTCAGGCGTTAACCATGAAGACTTTTGATTGGCATCGTATGGCACTGGATAAGGTGCCAGTGGAATTTCTTGCCGAGGTGGCGTTACGTAGCCTCTATACCTTCGTGCTGGTATTTATTTTCCTTAAAATCACCGGGCGGCGCGGCGTTCGACAGATGTCGTTGTTTGAAGTACTGATTATTCTGACCTTGGGCTCGGCGGCGGGTGATGTCGCATTCTATGATGATGTCCCCATGCTGCCGGTGCTGGCCGTTTTTATCACCCTGGCGCTCCTGTACCGGCTAGTCATGTGGCTGATGGGGCACAGTGAAAAGCTGGAGGATTTACTCGAAGGTAAGCCGATTGTGGTGGTGGAAAACGGCGAGCTGGCATGGGAAAAACTCCAGGCGGAAAACATGACCGAATTTGAGTTTTTTATGGAGCTTCGTACCAACGGCGTGGAGCAACTGGGGCAGGTACGGCTGGCTATTCTGGAAACCAACGGACAAATTAGCCTTTATTACTACCCGGATCCGGATGTTAAAGCCGGGCTCTCTATTCTACCTTCACGCTTTACTGAGCGTTTTACTACCGTTCCGCAGGATGATGAGTACGCCTGCGTCCGCTGTAGTGCAATCCTTACGCTTCGTGCCGGGGATAAGCAATTATGCCCACGCTGTGCAAATGCAGAATGGTCGAAGGTCAGTCGAGCAAAAAGAGTCACCTGACAGCAATTATGTCGGTTATATGACGTCAAGCTGGCAGATTCTTTTGTGTGAGCAAGGCCGCATTTTGCCACTGTTCAGTTTTAGCCGTTGCGGTACGTGTCACTGAATGATAAAACCGATAGCCACAGGAATAACTTATGCCCGCGACGGTTCGCGGGCAAATAACATAGCAACGTGGTGAGGGTAAATGGCTCAGGTCTATAACTTCAGTTCGGGCCCGGCAATGCTGCCGGCGGAAGTACTCAAACTGGCGCAGCAGGAGCTGTGCGACTGGAACGGTTTGGGGACGTCGGTGATGGAAATCAGCCACCGTGGGAAGGAGTTCATTAAGGTGGCTGAAGAGGCGGAACAGGATTTTCGCTCCCTGCTCAATATTCCTTCCAACTACAAAGTTTTATTCTGTCATGGCGGCGGCCGCGGGCAGTTTGCGGGCATCCCACTGAACCTGCTTGGCGATAAAACCGTTGCCGACTACGTTGATGCTGGTTACTGGGCCGCCAGCGCGGTTAAAGAAGCGCATAAATACTGTAATCCGAACGTAATCGACGCCAAAATCACCGTTGACGGCCTGCGCGCGGTTAAACCAATGAGCGAATGGCAACTGACGCCTGGCGCTGCGTACCTGCACTACTGCCCGAATGAAACCATTGATGGTATTGCCATCGAAGAAGCGCCGAACTTTGCTGACGATGTGATAGTCACGGCGGATTTATCTTCGACTATTTTATCTCGTGAAATCGACGTTAGCCGTTATGGCGTGATCTACGCTGGTGCGCAGAAAAACATCGGTCCGGCCGGTTTGACGCTGATTATTGTTCGCGAAGATCTGCTGGGTAAAGCCAACGTAGCCTGCCCGTCGATTCTTGACTATTCCATCCTGGCTGAGAATGACTCGATGTTCAACACGCCGCCGACATTTGCCTGGTATCTGTCAGGCCTGGTGTTTAAGTGGCTGAAAGAGCAGGGCGGCGTCGCCGTGATGGATAAAATTAACCAGCAGAAAGCCGACTTATTATATGGCGTGATTGACCACAGTGGTTTCTATCGCAATGACGTTGCTGTGGCGAACCGCTCTCGCATGAACGTGCCGTTCCAACTGGCGGATAGCGCTCTTGACAAGTTGTTCCTTGAAGAGTCTTTTGCAGCCGGTCTGCATGCGTTGAAAGGTCACCGCGTCGTGGGCGGCATGCGAGCCTCCATTTATAATGCGATGCCGTTGGCCGGTGTGAAGGCGCTGACTGACTTTATGCAGGACTTCGAACGCCGTCACGGTTAATCGTTGCCTTGTTTTTCATCCCCGCAGCCAGCCCGCGGGGTTTTTATTCTGTTTGTTTGAGAGTTGAGTTTAATGGAATCCCTGACGTTACAACCCATCGCACGTGTAGATGGCACTATTAACCTGCCCGGGTCCAAAAGTGTCTCCAATCGTGCCTTGCTGCTGGCGGCATTAGCCGATGGCACTACGGTGCTGACCAATTTGCTGGACAGCGACGATGTGCGCCACATGCTGAATGCCCTCAACGCCCTGGGAGTTCATTACACCCTGTCCTCCGATCGTACTCGTTGCGAAGTGACAGGTAACGGGGGCCCACTACAGTCTGACCAGGCGCTGGAACTGTTCCTCGGTAACGCCGGGACCGCAATGCGCCCGCTGGCGGCGGCGTTATGCTTGGGTAGCAATAATATTGTGCTGACCGGTGAGCCGCGAATGAAAGAGCGTCCGATTGGCCACCTGGTTGATGCGCTGCGTCAGGGCGGCGCGCAAATCGATTATCTGGAGCAGGAAAACTATCCGCCTCTGCGTCTGCGCGGTGGTTTCAACGGTGGTCATGTTGAAGTTGACGGCAGCGTTTCCAGCCAGTTCCTCACTGCGCTGTTGATGACCGCGCCGTTGGCTCCGCAGGATACCGTTATTGCTATTAAAGGCGAGTTGGTTTCTAAACCTTACATTGATATCACGCTCAACCTGATGAAGACGTTTGGCGTTGAGGTTGAAAACCAGTCTTATCAGCGTTTTGTGGTACGCGGCAATCAGCAGTATCAATCACCAGGCGACTATCTGGTTGAGGGGGACGCCTCTTCGGCATCCTATTTCCTCGCTGCTGGCGCGATTAAGGGCGGTACGGTGAAAGTGACCGGTATCGGTCGTAACAGCGTGCAGGGCGATATTCGTTTCGCCGATGTGCTGGAGAAAATGGGCGCAACCGTTACTTGGGGGGACGATTTTATTGCCTGTACTCATGGCGAGCTGAACGCCATTGATATGGACATGAATCATATCCCGGATGCTGCGATGACTATCGCCACTGCCGCGTTGTTTGCGAAAGGTACCACCACGCTGCGCAACATTTATAACTGGCGTGTCAAAGAGACCGACCGCCTGTTTGCTATGGCAACAGAGCTGCGTAAAGTGGGCGCTGAAGTTGAAGAGGGTGAGGATTACATCCGCATTACGCCACCTGTGAAGCTGCAGTTTGCAGACATCGGTACCTATAACGACCACCGCATGGCGATGTGTTTTTCGTTAGTGGCGCTTTCCGATACCCCAGTCACGATCCTCGATCCGAAGTGTACGGCGAAAACTTTCCCGGATTACTTTGAGCAACTGGCGCGTATCAGCACACTGGCTTGAATGACGCAAGTCCTATAAAAACGCCGACCAGGAGGTCGGCGTTTTTTTTACGTGCTTGTCGGCAGATAAACTAAATGCTAGCCTTGAGTGCTTGTAAATATAGGATTTATAAGCAATTAATATGAAAAATCAATGGATGATTGATATGAAAAATACAAAATTAATGCTGGCTTTAGCTGTTTCTGCCACGTTGTTGGCAGGTTGTAAAAATATGCAAGGTGTGGATACCAACGCCCTGGTCAATTCCGGGATGACGGCCTACAAAGCAGCGACCCTCTCTGACGCTGAAGTCAAAACACTTTCCGATGATGCCTGTAAGCAAATGGATGGCGAAAATCAACTGGCGGGCTCTTCAAGCAAGTACACCAAACGCCTGAATAAAATTGCCAAAGCGTTAGGCAATAATATCGATGGCACCCCGGTGAACTACAAAGTTTACGTGACATCAGACGTGAATGCCTGGGCAATGGCTAACGGCTGCGTGCGCGTCTATAGCGGTCTGATGGACATGATGACCGATAATGAAGTCGAGGGCGTACTGGGCCATGAACTGGGTCACGTTGCGCTGGGTCACTCGCGTAAAGCGATGCAAACCGCTTATGCAACTATCGCCGCGCGTGATGCTGTTTCAGCAACTGGTGGAGCGGCTGCGAGTTTGTCTAAATCTCAGTTGGGTGATATCGCCGAGGGAATGATTAACTCAGCCTTCTCTCGTTCTCAGGAATCGGATGCCGATGATTTCTCTTACGATCTGATGAAGAAACGTAAGATCAGCACCCAGGGTCTGGTGGGAAGCTTCGACAAACTGGCCAGCCTTGACGCCGGACATAGTAAATCTTTGTTCGATTCACATCCGCCTTCAGCTGAACGTGCGCAGCATATTCGCGACCGCATCGCCGCTGATAAAAAGTAAAACTTTGCCCCAATTCGGGCTGATGCTCCATCAGCCCGCTATAATTGCGTAATTCTTCTGCATTCCATTTCCTGTTGTCCGTAATTTGCAAGCAACACTCACTTTCCGTCGTATAGATGCGTATAATGCGCGGCGTTTATATATTTATGCGCCTTGCTGAAGGAGAAAAAGATGACGGTAGCTGTTCCGGTAATCACCATTGATGGGCCTGGCGGTGCGGGTAAGGGCACATTGTGCAAGGCAATGGCGGAAACGCTGGGCTGGCATCTGCTGGATTCTGGGGCGATTTATCGTGTTCTGGCTCTGGCGGCATTGCATCACCACGTAGATGTTGAATCTGAAGACGCGCTGGTTCCACTGGCCGCGCATCTTGATGTGCGTTTTGTTTCTACTAACGGTAGCCTGGAAGTGATTCTTGAAGGCGAGGATGTTAGTGCTGAAATTCGCACTCAGGAAGTGGCCAATACGGCATCAAAAGTGGCCGCTTTCCCACGTGTAAGAGAAGCGTTGCTGCGCCGTCAGCGCGCCTTCCGCGATCTCCCCGGCCTGATTGCCGACGGGCGTGATATGGGGACCGTAGTGTTCCCTGATGCGCCGGTGAAAATTTTCCTTGATGCCTCAGCGGAAGAACGTGCTCAGCGCCGCATGCTTCAGTTGCAGGAGAAGGGCTTTAGTGTTAACTTTGATCGCCTTTTATCCGAGATAAAAGAGCGCGATGACCGAGATCGTAATCGCACAGTGGCGCCGCTTGTCCCGGCAGCCGATGCTTTAGTTCTTGATTCCACAGAACTAAACATTGAGCAAGTGATTGAAAAAGCGCTACAATATGCGCGCGAAAAACTGGCAGTCGCTTAATTGTTCATCGGTGAAGCGCAATAGCCTCCGAATTTTAGCAGTACCCCCGCAGCAATGGAGTGTTAGCGGGTATGTTAAACAACCCCATCCGGCATGGAGCCAGGTGGACGTTAAATATGAAACCTGAAGATTAAACATGACAGAATCTTTTGCTCAACTATTTGAAGAATCCTTAAAAACAATCGAAACCCGTCCGGGTTCCATCGTTCGTGGTGTTGTTGTTGCTATCGACAAAGATATCGTACTGGTTGACGCCGGTCTGAAATCTGAGTCTGCCATTCCGGCAGAGCAGTTCAAAAACGCCCAGGGCGAGCTGGAAATCCAGGTTGGTGACGAAGTTGACGTTGCTCTGGATGCAGTAGAAGACGGCTTCGGTGAAACCCTGCTGTCCCGTGAAAAAGCTAAACGTCACGAAGCTTGGATCACGCTGGAAAAAGCTTACGAAGAAGCTGAAACTGTAGTCGGTGTTATCAACGGCAAAGTTAAAGGTGGCTTCACTGTTGAGCTGAATGGTATTCGTGCGTTCCTGCCAGGCTCCCTGGTAGACGTTCGTCCGGTGCGCGACACGCTGCACCTGGAAGGCAAAGAGCTTGAATTCAAAGTCATCAAGCTGGACCAGAAACGTAACAACGTTGTTGTTTCTCGTCGTGCCGTTATCGAGTCCGAAAACAGCGCAGAACGCGATCAGCTGCTGGAAAACCTGCAGGAAGGCATGGAAGTCAAAGGTATCGTTAAGAACCTCACTGACTACGGTGCATTCGTTGATCTGGGTGGCGTTGACGGCCTGCTGCACATCACCGATATGGCATGGAAACGCGTTAAGCATCCGAGCGAAATCGTAAACGTTGGCGACGAAATCACTGTTAAAGTGCTGAAGTTCGACCGCGAGCGTACTCGTGTATCTCTGGGCCTGAAACAGCTGGGCGAAGATCCATGGGTAGCTATCGCTAAGCGTTATCCGGAAGGTACCAAACTGACTGGTCGCGTGACCAACCTGACCGACTACGGCTGCTTCGTTGAAATCGAAGAAGGCGTTGAAGGCCTGGTTCACGTTTCCGAAATGGATTGGACCAACAAAAACATCCACCCGTCCAAAGTTGTTAACGTTGGTGACGTAGTGGAAGTTATGGTTCTGGATATCGACGAAGAACGTCGTCGTATCTCCCTGGGCCTGAAGCAGTGCAAAAACAACCCATGGCAGCAGTTCGCGGAAACCCACAACAAGGGCGACCGTGTTGAAGGTAAAATCAAGTCTATCACTGACTTCGGTATCTTCATCGGCCTGGACGGCGGCATCGACGGCCTGGTTCACCTGTCTGACATCTCCTGGAACGTTGCAGGCGAAGAAGCAGTACGTGAATACAAAAAAGGCGACGAAATCGCAGCAGTTGTTCTGCAGGTTGACGCAGAACGTGAGCGTATCTCTCTGGGCGTTAAACAGCTCGCAGAAGATCCGTTCAACAACTGGGTTGCACTGAACAAGAAAGGCGCAATCGTAAACGGTAAAGTGACTGCAGTTGACGCTAAAGGCGCAACCGTAGAACTGGCTGACGGTGTTGAAGGTTACCTGCGCGCTTCTGAAGCTTCACGTGACCGCGTTGAAGATGCAACTCTGGTTCTGAGCGTAGGCGACGACGTTGAAGCTAAATTCACCGGCGTTGATCGTAAGAACCGTGCAATCAGCCTGTCTGTTCGTGCTAAAGACGAAGCTGATGAGAAAGATGCTATCGCTACTGTTAACAAACAGGAAGAAGCAGGTTTCTCTAACAACGCAATGGCTGAAGCTTTCAAAGCAGCTAAAGGCGAGTAATCTTAGTCTTTCGGGTTACAACAACCTGAATTATGACGAGTTTACTTGACAGATTGCAGGATTCGTCCTGTAATCAAGCACAAAGGGCGGCTACGGCCGCCCTTGTTTAAGCTGTTAGATAACTTTGCCTTGAAGGAAACCGGAGGAATAATGACCAAGTCAGAATTGATAGAAAGACTTGCCAGCCAGCAATCTCACATTCCTGCGAAAGCAGTAGAAGATGCTGTTAAAGAAATGCTGGAGCATATGGCCTCAACGCTTGCTCAAGGTGAGCGCATTGAAATCCGCGGTTTCGGCAGCTTCTCTTTGCATTATCGAGCACCCCGCACCGGGCGTAATCCAAAAACTGGCGACAAAGTTGAACTGGAAGGTAAGTACGTTCCACACTTTAAACCAGGTAAAGAATTACGCGACCGCGCCAATATTTACGAAGAGTAAGTTTCGCTGAGCGGCGACAACATACTTAAACGTTGAAAAAGCACCTTCGGGTGCTTTTTTTTGTATTTTCTCCATCTCTCCTCACAAAACACAGGTCGTTTTCTGGTAACAGAGTAAATTCACTGGAAAGCACCATGCAACTCATCTACGCCGTGTGAGACATATCTTCTATTTGGCGCGACACTTCTGCCGACAAGGAGGTGTCAATGCGTTTACCACAACTCGCTGGCTGTGTGATTGTCGGTATCTTACCGCTGCTCTGGTTACCCGTTTTGCCCGGACGCTTTGTTGTCTGGGGACTCATTGCCCTTGCATTACTTATTGCGCAATACCGTCACGGCACTGCGCAATATGTCGCGCTGATAATGTTGTTCCTGGTTTGGGGGATACTCAGCGCCCGACAGGTGTTATGGCCAACCGAAACATTACCAGGCAAAAATCGACAGGTTGAAATTGAACTTACCGCAACCGATGGACAGACAGCCCATCAGGGAAAGATCGTTCGTCTGGATGGGCTGCGGCTATTTCCCGCTCCTGGAGTGAGCCTCTACGGTAACTATCTACCTGAAACACCCTGCGCGGGTCAGGTCTGGGCAATGACGCTTCGCGCTCGCCCGGTTCACGGACAACTCAACGATGGCGGATTTGATAGTCAACGCTATGCCTTATCGCAGCATCAGCCCGCTGACTGGACGATTTCTTACCGCCGAAGCCCGGGACAGACGCTGTAGTTTGCGGGCACGCTATCTGGCATCGCTAAACCAAACACTTGATACATTACCATGGCGGTCGGTGATACTAGGATTAGGCATGGGAGAGCGTCTGGCCGTTCCTCGTGAGATTAAGACTTTGATGCAGGAAACCGGCACGTCGCATCTGATGGCGATTTCGGGTTTACATATTGCGCTGGGGGCTTCGCTTGGTTGGTTATTACTGAGAGGGCTGCAGTTCTTTCTCCCATGCCGCTGGCTTAGCTGGCGGGCACCGCTTCTTATTGGCCTGGGATGCGCCATCTTCTACTCCTGGCTGACTGGTATGCAACCGCCTGCATTGCGTACCTGCGCCGCATTAGCCGTCGGCTGCTGGCTCCGGTTATCCGGCAAACGCTGGTCGCCGTGGCAAATATGGTGTTGCTGTCTTGGCGCGATTTTGTTCGCTGACCCGTTAGCGGTTTTAGCCGAAAGCCTGTGGTTATCAGCGTTTGCTGTCGCTGCATTGATCTTCTGGTACCAGTTGGCGCCGATTTCACTTCGTGAAAGGCATTGGTTGCTACGTCAGATACTTGCGCTGTGTCATTTGCAGATTGGATTGATGTTCTTACTTATCCCCATCCAAATTGCTCTCTTTCATGGCATCAGTATGACTTCCATCATCGCCAATCTGATTGCCGTGCCCTTGGTTACCTTCGTCGTTGTCCCGCTGATTCTGGTAGCAATGCTGTTGCATCTCTGCGGGCCGATATTTGTAGAGATGGCCTTGTGGCAACTGACGGACCGGATTCTGGCCGCGTTATTCTGGTCATTACGCCAACTGCCACCCGGTTGGTTGGGCCTGGATGTTCGCTGGCTTGGCGTAAGCATAATACCCTGGCTGGCATTGATAGCCTGGCGCTTTCATGCCTGGCGGACGCTACCTGCGCTTTGTTTAGGGTGCCTTGTGTTATTGAGTCGGCCTTTTGGGCGTAATACCGACGCTAATGAATGGCGAGTGACGATGCTGGATGTGGGGCAGGGGCTGGCTATGGTTATTGAACGTCAGGGAGCGGCGCTTCTCTATGATACCGGGCTGGCGTGGCCAGACGGTGACAGTGGTCAGCAAATTATTATCCCCTGGCTGCGTTGGCATCATTTGCAACCGGAGGGGATCATTCTGAGCCATGAACATCTCGATCATCGCGGCGGATTGAATTCGATACGGAAAGCATGGCCGCAACTATGGGTTCGTAGCCCGTTGGGCTGGGCGGGGCATTTAGCCTGTCAGCGCGGTGAAACCTGGCAATGGAGAGGGTTAACTTTTCGTGCTCTGTGGCCACTGCCGGGAGTGACAAAGCAGGGAAATAATCGTTCCTGCATAGTGCGAATTGATGACGGCAAGCACAGTATTCTGCTTACGGGTGATATCGAAACCCCTGCGGAAATGGCGATGATCAGCCACTATTGGCAGCATCTTGCGTCTACACTTATCCAGGTTCCGCATCACGGTAGCAATACCTCGTCAGGGACAGCTTTACTTCAGAGCGTGGGAGGCGAAGCGGCGCTTGCCTCAGCTTCACGCTTTAACGCTTGGCGTATGCCCTCCAGTAAAGTGATTCAGCGTTATCGGAACTTGGGTTATCAATGGTTCGATACCCCGCACCAGGGGCAAATTACGGTTGTTTTTTCCACAGATAGTTGGCAAATCCATGGCTTACGGGATCAAGTTTTACCTCGTTGGTATCATCAGTGGTTTGGCGGGAAGGCGTAGAACGGGTAGAATATGCGGCTATTTCAACACAAGCTGGTTTATTGAATGCAGAACGATAAAGATCTCTCCACGTGGCAGACCTTCCGCCGACTCTGGCCGATTATAGCGCCGTTTAAACCCGGGCTAATCGTTGCGGCAGTGGCGCTAGTGCTTAACGCGGCTAGTGATACCTTCATGCTATCGCTTCTTAAACCGTTATTGGATGATGGTTTTGGTAAAACGGATCGCTCAGTGCTGATATGGATGCCGCTGGTGGTTATCGGGCTGATGATTCTGCGCGGTGTTACCAGCTACGTTTCGAGCTATTGTATCTCATGGGTCTCAGGCAAAGTCGTTATGACGATGCGCCGCCGTTTATTCAGCCACATGATGGGAATGCCGGTCTCCTTCTTTGACAAACAGTCCACCGGTACGTTGTTATCTCGCATTACCTATGATTCCGAGCAGGTCGCATCCTCTTCTTCCAGTGCGCTGATCACCGTCGTGCGCGAAGGAGCATCGATTATCGGCCTGTTTATCATGATGTTCTATTACAGCTGGCAGCTCTCGGTGATTCTTATCGTGCTCGCGCCGATTGTGTCGATCGCTATCCGCGTGGTGTCGAAGCGTTTTCGTAACATCAGTAAGAATATGCAGAACACGATGGGTCAGGTGACGACCAGCGCAGAGCAAATGCTGAAAGGGCATAAAGAAGTGCTGATGTTTGGTGGCCAGAAGGTGGAAACCAAGCGTTTTGATAAGGTCAGTAACAAGATGCGTCTGCAAGGGATGAAAATGGTCTCTGCGTCCTCTATTTCGGATCCGATCATTCAGCTGATAGCCTCTCTGGCGCTGGCTTTTGTGCTTTATGCTGCGAGCTTCCCGAGCGTAATGGAGACGCTGACTGCCGGTACCATCACCGTTGTCTTCTCCTCAATGATTGCTTTAATGCGTCCTTTAAAGTCGCTGACTAACGTCAATGCCCAGTTCCAGCGTGGGATGGCGGCGTGCCAGACGCTTTTCGCTATCCTTGATTCCGAGCAGGAGAAAGACGAAGGCAAGCTGGAGATCGCGCGCGCGAAGGGCAATCTGGAATTTAAAAACGTCACCTTCAGATACCCAGGACGCGAAGTTGCTGCGCTGCGCAATATCGACCTGAACATACCCGAAGGGAAAACCGTGGCGCTGGTTGGGCGTTCAGGCTCAGGTAAATCGACTATCGCCAGCCTTATCACGCGTTTCTACGATGTCGATGAAGGCCAGATATTGCTGGACGGTCATGACCTGCGCGAGTACACGCTGACTTCCCTGCGCGATCAGGTCGCGCTGGTGTCGCAAAACGTCCATCTCTTCAACGATACGGTGGCAAATAACATTGCCTATGCGCGTACCGAAGAGTACAGCCGTGAGCAGATTGAAGAAGCGGCACGCATGGCTTACGCCATGGACTTTATTAACAAAATGGATAATGGCCTCGATACGATTATCGGTGAAAACGGCGTGATGCTCTCCGGCGGACAGCGCCAGCGTATTGCTATCGCGCGCGCGCTGCTGCGTAACAGCCCGATTCTGATTCTCGACGAAGCCACATCGGCGCTGGATACTGAATCCGAACGCGCTATCCAGGCTGCGCTGGACGAACTGCAGAAAAACCGCACCTCTCTGGTTATCGCCCACCGCCTGTCGACGATTGAGCAAGCTGACGAGATCGTGGTGGTGGAAGATGGCCAAATCGTTGAACGCGGCAGCCATACCGATCTGCTGGAGCATAAGGGCGTTTACGCTCAACTGCATAAGATGCAATTCGGCGCATGATTGCTCGCATCTGGTCCGGTGAATCGCCTTTATGGTGGCTGTTGCTGCCGCTCTCCTGGCTATATGGCCTGGTGAGCGGGTTAATACGGCTTAGCTATAAGCTGGGATGGCGAAAAGCCTGGCGAGCGCCGGTCCCGGTCGTGGTGGTGGGAAACCTGACCGCCGGCGGTAATGGTAAAACGCCGGTTGTGATCTGGTTGGTGGAGCATCTCCAGCAGCGCGGCATTCGCGTTGGCGTTGTTTCTCGCGGCTACGGCGGTAAAGCGGCAAGCTATCCGCTTGTGTTGAATGCTGATACCGGTACTGTTGAAGCAGGCGATGAGCCGGTACTGATTCGCCAGCGTACCGGTGTACCAGTCGCCGTCTCTCCATCTCGTAGCGATGCGGTTCAGGCTTTACTGGCAGCAAACGATCTGCAGATTATCGTCACTGATGATGGTCTACAGCACTACAAGCTGGCGCGTGATAAAGAAATCGTGGTGATAGACGGCGTGCGCCGTTTTGGCAACGGCTGGTGGCTGCCCGCCGGACCGATGCGCGAGCGCGCCTCACGTTTACACAGCGTGGATGCGATTATCGTTAATGGCGGTGTGGCCCGACCGGGAGAGATCCCGATGCAGCTCCGTCCTGGACTGGCGGTGAATCTGCTGACTGGCGAACGTCGAAACGTCACGGCATTCGACAATGTGGTGGCGATGGCAGGAATCGGTCACCCGCCGCGTTTTTTCGCCACGCTTGAGAGCTGTGGCGTGCAGCCAGTGAAAACGGTGGCCTTAGCCGATCATCAGGCATTGAATCAAAGCGACGTCGCTGCCCTGGCGACGTCACAGCAAACCCTGCTGATGACCGAAAAAGACGCGGTCAAATGCCGGGAGTTTGCGCAAGCTAACTGGTGGTATTTACCCGTCGACGCCATAATGGCTGATGAACGCGCACAGCGGCTGCTCACGGACTTAGTTACGCTGGCGCAACGTTAGTTTTGCCATACCGTTGCGCTGGAGCCCTTAATGGAGAACCTGCATGTCGGTATTGTCCCTCTCGCTTAAAGAAGCCCGCCATCTCCATCTTGCCGCGCAGGGGCTGCTGAAAAAGCCCCGCCGTCGCGCGCGACCCGAAGATATTTTGCAGACTATCCAGCAGATGTCTTTACTGCAAATCGACACCATTAACGTTGTCGCCCGTAGCCCATACCTGGTGCTTTTTAGCCGCCTCGGTCACTATCACCAGGGCTGGCTGGATGAGGCGCTACGCACTGGTGAACTGATGGAGTACTGGGCCCATGAGGCCTGCTTTTTACCGCGTAGTGACTTTTCGCTGGTGCGTCACCGCATGCTGACGCCGGATAAAATGGGCTGGAAGTATCATAAAGAGTGGATGGACGAACATGCCGAGAGCATTCAGGAATTACTGAATCATATCGCTGAAAACGGCCCGGTCCGCTCGGCAGATTTCGAGCATCCGCGCAAAGGCACTAGCGGCTGGTGGGAGTGGAAACCGCATAAACGTCACCTTGAAGGTTTATTTACCGCTGGCGAAGTTATGGTTGTCGAACGGCGCAATTTTCAGCGGGTTTATGACCTGATGCATCGGGTAATGCCGCACTGGAATGATGAGCGGGATGGGCTTTCGCAAGAGCAGGCAGAAGACATTATGCTGCGCAACAGCGCCCGTAGCCTGGGGATTTTTCGCCCGCAGTGGCTGGCGGATTATTATCGCTTGCGCCAACCCTCGCTACCTGGTTTGCTGGCGAAATGGCAGGAAGAAGGGCTGGTGGTACCGGTGAACGTAGAAGCGCTGGGTGAAATGTGGCTCCATCGCGATGCGCTAGCGCAACGGGAGTCAGCACCTGGCGGCAGACTGTCTGCCAGCCATAGCGCCGTACTTTCGCCTTTCGATCCGGTCGTATGGGATCGTAAACGGGCTGAACAGCTGTTTAACTTTAGCTATCGGCTGGAGTGCTACACGCCCGCACCGAAGCGCCAGTTCGGCTATTTTGTTTTACCGCTTCTGCACCAGGGAAAGCTGGTGGGGCGGATGGATAGCAAAATGCATCGCAAAACCGGGATACTGGAAATTTTCTCACTATGGCTGGAGGATGGCGTCAAGCTGACATCGGGGCTGGAGAAGGGATTAAAACGGGCGATTGATGATTTCGCCCGCTGGCAGGACGCGACGCAGGTGGCCTGCGGGCAGCTGCCGGCGGAGCTCTTTACCGGGCAACGGCAGGGTTGGGAAATTGACGCCGCTTGAGCCTGCGTGTGGTATGCTTCTGCGGAATCTATTCGGTCCATCTGGAGGAATCATGGATCATCGTTTACTTGAAATTATCGCCTGTCCGGTTTGTAACGGTAAGCTGTATTACAGCCAGGATAAGCAAGAACTGATCTGCAAACTTGATAGCCTGGCTTTCCCGCTGCGAGACGGCATTCCTGTACTGTTAGAAACTGAAGCCCGTCCGCTTGCCGTAGAAGAGAGCCAGTCATGAGCTTCGTGGTTATCATTCCCGCGCGTTTTGCTTCGACTCGCCTGCCGGGAAAACCGCTCCAGGATATCAATGGCAAACCGATGATTGTCCATGTGCTGGAGCGTGCACGTGAGTCCGGAGCCGACCGTATCATCGTTGCTACTGACCACCCGGATGTTGCCCGCGCGGTTGAAGCTGCCGGTGGTGAAGTATGTATGACGCGTGAAGATCATCAATCCGGTACCGAGCGCCTTGCCGAGGTGGTCGAGAAATGCGCCTTTGGTGACGACACTATCATCGTTAACATTCAGGGCGATGAGCCGATGATCCCG
The DNA here is from genome assembly GCF_051131775.1 of Klebsiella sp. MISC125. Lineage (NCBI taxonomy): Bacteria > Pseudomonadati > Pseudomonadota > Gammaproteobacteria > Enterobacterales > Enterobacteriaceae > Klebsiella > Klebsiella sp. MISC125. The sequence continues at coordinate 3,989,437 of NZ_CP180448.1, read as the reverse complement.
CCGGCGATAGTGCGTCAGGTCGCCGAAAATCTGGCGGCCAGCACCAGCGGCATGGCGACGTTAGCCGTGCCAATCCACGATGCCGAAGAAGCATTCAATCCGAATGCGGTAAAGGTCGTGATGGACGCTGCGGGCTACGCGCTCTATTTCTCCCGCGCCACCATCCCGTGGGATCGCGATCGTTTTGCTCAATCCCGCGAAACTATCGGCGACTCTCTGCTGCGCCATATCGGTATTTACGGCTATCGCGCCGGTTTTATTCGTCGCTACGTCAGCTGGGCGCCAAGTCCGCTGGAGCAGATTGAAATGCTGGAGCAGCTGCGCGTGCTATGGTACGGCGAAAAAATCCATGTTGCGGTGGCTGAAGTGGTTCCAGGTACGGGCGTTGATACGCCGGAAGATCTGGAACGCGTTCGCGCGGAGTTGCGTTAATCTTTTCATCCCCTCCGTCTGGAGGGGATATATTCAGGCCATTTTTCCATACTTTTTTGCGGCAATTTTGATCTTACCCGATGACAACCCCGTAGCAGACGCTCATTATGAAATCGATAGTATTCATAGGGGTAATCTGAAATGGAACAGTTGCGTACCGAACTGAGCCATCTGCTTGGTGAAAAACTAAGCCGCGTGGAGTGCGTCAGTGAAAAGCCTTCGTCGGCGCTGTGGTCGCTATATGATGCTCAAGGAAACCCAATGCCGCTGCTGGCGCGTAGTTTTACGACGCCGGGTATAGCGCGTCAGCTGGCGTGGAAAATCTCGACTCTGGCGCGTAGTGGAACCGTACGCATGCCGGTTGTCTATGGCGTGATGACGCATGAAGAGCAACCTGGGCCCGATGTCCTGCTGATTGAACGACTGCGTGGCGTTTCGGTTGAAGCGCCCACCCGTACCCCGGAACGCTGGGAACAATTGCAGGAGCAAATCGTTGAAGCGCTACTGGCCTGGCATCGGCAGGATAGCGGTGGTTGCGTAGGGATGGTTGATAGCACTCAGGAAAACCTCTGGCCGCACTGGTATCGCCAACGGATCGAGGTGTTATGGAGCACGCTGAATCTCTATCAGGATACCGGCCTGACCATGCAGGACAAACGTATTTTGTTCCGTACTCGCGAATGCCTTGCAGATCTGTTTAAAGACTTTAATGATAACTGTGTTCTGGTGCACGGTAGCTTTACGCTGCGCAGCATGCTGAAAGATGCGCGTAGCGATCAGCTGCTGGCGATGGTGGGGCCGGGCATGATGCTGTGGGCTCCGCGTGAATTTGAGTTATTTCGTCTGGCCGATGGTGGGCAAGGAGAGCAGCTATTGTGGCACTATCTGCGTCGTGCGCCGGTAGCTGAGGCTTTTCTCTGGCGGCGCTGGTTGTATCTGTTGTGGGATGAAGTGGAAAACCTGGTGAATACCGGGCGCTTTGAGCGCGCCCGTTTCGACCTTGCGGCAAAATCAATTTTGCCCTGGCTCGCCTGAGGATCCTTTTAACCGCTGCCAGATGCGGCCTAACGTTTCGTAGCCAACCCGATCGCTATGCATCAGCCACACGGGGGACGGAATTGCGCGTTCCCACGGATTGAGTGGTGACTCGATCGCCAACTGGTTGGCGGGGGCGGGTAAAGGGTTCAGTCCGGCCTGACGAAAGAAAATCATCGCTCGCGGCAGGTGTGAGGCGGAGGTCACCAGCAGGAATGGGGCATCGCTAATCGCTTCTTTCACCGCCGCAGCCTCTTCTTCAGTATCTTTGGGTTTATCCAGCACGATAATTTCGCTGCGCGGTATGCCCAGACTCTCTGCAACTCTGGCGCTGGTTTCTGCGGAACTCATCGGGTTAGTTTTTGCTCTCCCGCCAGTAAAGATCAATTTTGCACCCGGGTTTGCATACCACAGGCGGATCCCCTCCGCTAACCGCGGCAAGCTATTGCTGATGAGGTTTGAACTGGGAGCCCACTCAGGGTTCCACGTGTAGCCTCCGCCGAGCACAACCACGTACTGCACACGCTCTTCGCCGCGCCACGTCGGGTATTTATCCTCAATAGGTTTGAGCAAACTGTCGGCCACGGGTTGCAGGCTAAGAAGCAACAACAGTAGCCAGCCGAGGCTCACGCAGAGCTTGCCGGTGCGTTGGAAACGGCTAAACCACAGCAACGCTATCCCCAGGGCGATAAGCAATAACAGGAGGGGGAGCGGGAGCATCATGCCGCCTAAAAACTTTTTCAGCGTAAAAAGCATGCCGGATGGTTCCTTTTTAACCATATAACCAAAGATATGCCCGGATCTTATAACAGATCGCTCCATTCTCCGCGCGGGTATGACAAAATAGCGGCTTTGTGTTGGCGTGTGGAGTCATCCGTGAAGGATCGTAATTTCGATGATATTGCTGATAAGCTCTCGCGCAATATCTACGGTACCACCAAGGGCCAGCTGCGGCAGGCGATCCTCTGGCAGGATCTGCAACCGCTGCTCAGCCAGATGGGGCCGGGACCACTGCGGGTTCTTGACGCGGGCGGCGGCGAAGGGCAAACGGCAATCAAAGTGGCGGAAATGGGCCACCATGTCACATTATGCGATCTTTCCGGCGAAATGGTGGCTCGTGCCCGACAGGCTGCTACCGATAAAGGTGTGATCGACAACATGCATTTTGTACAATGCGCAGCTCAGGATATTGAGCAGCATTTGGAAAGTCCTGTCGATCTGATACTGTTTCATGCGGTGCTGGAATGGGTAGCCGAGCCGCAGGCGATGCTGCGTACGCTGTGGTCAATGTTACGTCCCGGCGGCGCGTTGTCGCTCATGTTCTACAATGCTAACGGTCTATTGATGCGCAATATCGTTGTCGGAAATTTAGACTATGTGCAATTAGGTATGCCGAAAAAGAAAAAACGCACGCTATCGCCGGATTACCCGCGCGATCCGCAGCAGGTTTATGGCTGGCTGGAAGAAATTGGCTGGCAGATTACCGGTAAGACCGGAGTGCGAGTGTTTCATGATTATCTGCGTGAAAAACGCCAACAGCACGACAAGTTTGCGGCGCTACTGGAGCTGGAAACGCGCTACTGTCGCCAGGAGCCGTATATCAGCCTGGGTCGTTACATTCATGTCACCGCGCTTAAGCCGCAGATGCAAGGATAAACTATGAGTGAATTTTCCCAGACAGTCCCCGAACTGGTTGCCTGGGCCAGGAAAAATGATTTTTCTATTTCGCTGCCGGTCGACAGACTCTCTTTCCTGCTGGCGATTGCCACGCTGAACGGTGAGCGGATGGAAGGGGAAATGACCGAGGGAGAACTGGTGGACGCGTTCCGCCACGTCAGTGATGCGTTTGAGCAGACCAGCGAAACCATCAGCCAGCGTGCCAATAATGCCATTAATGATATGGTGCGCCAGCGTCTGCTGAACCGCTTTACCAGCGAAATTACCGAAGGCAATGCCATTTATCGCCTGACGCCTTTAGGCATCGGCATTACCGATTACTATATTCGCCAGCGTGAGTTCTCCACCCTGCGTCTGTCGATGCAGCTATCGATCGTTGCCGGTGAGCTAAAGCGTGCCGCTGACTCTGCAGAAGAGGGAGGCGATGAGTTCCACTGGCACCGTAATGTGTTCGCACCGCTGAAATACTCGGTAGCGGAAATTTTCGACAGTATCGATCTCACCCAACGAATCATGGACGAACAGCAGCAGTTGGTGAAAGACGACATTGCTCAGCTGTTGAACAAAGACTGGCGGGCGGCGATTTCCAGCTGTGAACTGTTGCTGTCGGAAACCTCCGGTACTCTGCGTGAACTGCAGGATACGCTGGATGCAGCCGGCGATAAGCTGCAGGCAAACCTGCTGCGCATTCAGGATTCGACCATGGCCCGCGACGATCTTAACTTCGTCGATCGCCTGGTTTTCGATCTGCAAAGCAAGCTGGACCGTATCGTCAGTTGGGGCCAACAGGCTATTGACCTGTGGATTGGCTACGATCGCCACGTGCACAAGTTTATCCGTACCGCGATTGATATGGATAAGAACCGCGTCTTCGCTCAGCGCCTGCGTCAGTCGGTTCAGACCTACTTTGATGCACCGTGGGCACTCACTCATGCTAGCGCCGATCGCCTGCTTGATATGCGCGATGAAGAGATGGCGCTGCATGATGAAGAAGTAACCGGGGAACTTCCTGCGGATCTTGAGTACGAAGAGTTTAACGAAATTCGCGAGCAGCTTGCGGCGCTCATCGAATCTCAACTGGCGATTTATAAAGATAAAGGCCTGCCGCTGGATCTCGGTCTGGTGGTACGCGAATATCTGGCGCAGTATCCGCGTGCGCGCCACTTTGACGTTGCGCGAATCGTTGTCGACCAGGCGGTACGTTTGGGCGTAGCGCAAGCAGATTTCACCGGACTGCCAGCCAAATGGCAGCCGATTAATGATTACGGAGCCAAGGTACAGGCGCATGTCATCGACAAATATTGAACAAGTGATGCCGGTTAAACTGGCGCAAGCGTTGGCTAATCCGTTATTCCCGGCGCTGGATAGCGCCCTGCGCGCGGGCCGTCACGTCGGTCTCGACGAGCTGGATAATCACGCCTTTTTAATGGATTTTCAGGATTACCTGGAAGAGTTTTATGCTCGCTATAACGTTGAGCTGATTCGCGCGCCGGAGGGATTTTTCTACCTGCGTCCGCGTTCCACCACGCTTATCCCGCGTTCGGTGCTCTCCGAGCTGGATATGATGGTGGGTAAAATTCTTTGCTACCTCTACCTGAGCCCGGAACGTCTGGCGAATGAAGGTATCTTCACCCAGCAGGAGCTTTATGATGAGCTGCTGACTCTGGCGGATGAAGCGAAACTGCTGAAGCTGGTGAATAACCGCTCCACTGGTTCCGACCTTGACCGTCAGAAACTGCAGGAAAAAATGCGCGCCTCGCTTAACCGTCTGCGCCGTCTTGGCATGGTGTGGTTTATGGGCCATGACAGCAGCAAATTCCGCATCACTGAATCGGTCTTCCGCTTCGGGGCTGACGTACGTGCTGGAGACGATCCACGCGAAGCGCAGCTGCGCATGATCCGCGACGGCGAAGCCATGGCGCTGGAAAATCGCCTGCAGCTCAATGATGAGAATGAAGAGAATCAGCCGGATAGCGGGGAGGAAGAGTAATGATTGAACGCGGTAAATTTCGCTCGCTGACGCTGGTTAACTGGAACGGTTTTTTTGCCCGTACTTTTGATCTCGATGAACTGGTGACCACGCTTTCGGGCGGTAACGGTGCCGGTAAATCCACAACCATGGCGGCTTTCGTTACGGCGCTGATCCCGGACCTTACGCTGCTGCACTTCCGTAACACCACGGAAGCCGGGGCCACCAGCGGTTCGCGCGACAAAGGTCTGCACGGTAAGCTGCGCGCCGGGGTTTGTTACTCAGTGCTGGACGTTATCAACTCTCGTCACCAGCGCGTGGTGGTTGGGGTTCGTCTACAGCAGGTCGCTGGTCGCGATCGTAAAGTCGATATCAAACCTTTTGCGATTCAGGGCCTGCCGACCTCCATTCAGCCGACTCAGTTGCTAACTGAAACCCTTAACGAACGCCAGGCGCGTGTCGTTACGCTCAACGAGCTGAAAGATAAACTCGAAGCGATGGAAGGGGTGCAGTTCAAGCAGTTCAACTCTATCACCGAATATCACTCGCTGATGTTTGACCTGGGCGTGGTGGCTCGTCGCCTGCGTTCGGCCTCGGACCGTAGCAAATACTATCGCCTGATCGAAGCCTCTCTGTACGGCGGGATTTCGAGCACCATTACCCGTTCGCTGCGCGACTACCTGCTGCCGGAAAACAGCGGCGTACGTAAAGCGTTCCAGGATATGGAAGCAGCGTTGCGCGAAAACCGCATGACGCTGGAAGCGATTCGCGTCACGCAGTCTGACCGCGATCTGTTCAAACATCTGATCAGCGAAGCCACCAACTACGTGGCGGCTGACTATATGCGCCACGCCAACGAGCGACGCATTCATCTCGACAAAGCGCTGGAATACCGCCGGGATCTGTTTACTTCCCGCGCCCAGCTTGCCGCCGAGCAGTACAAGCACGTCGATATGGCGCGCGAACTGCAGGAACATAACGGAGCGGAAGGCGATCTGGAAGCCGATTACCAGGCCGCCAGCGACCACCTGAACCTGGTGCAAACCGCTCTGCGCCAGCAGGAAAAAATCGAGCGCTATGAAGCGGATCTCGATGAGCTGCAGATTCGCCTCGAAGAACAAAATGAAGTGGTAGCGGAAGCTTCTGACCAGCAGGAAGAGAACGAAGCCCGCGCCGAAGCCGCAGAGCTGGAAGTGGATGAGCTGAAAAACCAGCTGGCCGACTACCAGCAGGCGCTGGATGTGCAGCAGACTCGTGCGATTCAGTATAACCAGGCGCTGCAGGCGCTGGAGCGGGCAAAAGCCCTCTGCCATCTGCCGGACTTAACCCCGGAGAGCGCCGACGAGTGGCTGGAAACCTTCCAGGCGAAAGAGCAGGAAGCGACGGAGAAAATGCTGTCGCTGGACCAGAAAATGAGCGTGGCGCAAACCGCGCACAGCCAGTTCGAGCAGGCGTATCAACTGGTGGCATCGATCAACGGCCCGCTGGCGCGTAACGAGGCCTGGGACGTAGCACGCGAACTGCTGCGCGATGGCGTCAATCAGCGGCATCAGGCTGAGCAGGCCCACGGGCTGCGCAGTCGCCTGACTGAACTTGAACAGCGCCTGCGTGAACAGCAGGATGCCGAGCGCCAACTGACCGAGTTCTGCAAACGTCAGGGCAAACGCTACGATATCGACGAGCTGGAAGCCCTGCATCAGGAATTGGAAGCCCGTATTGCTTCGTTGTCTGATAGCGTCTCTTCCGCCAGTGAACGGCGCATGACCCTGCGTCAGGAACTGGAGCAGCTGCAATCGCGCACTCAGACTCTGATGCGCCGCGCGCCAATCTGGCTGGCAGCGCAGAACAGCCTCAACCAGCTTTGCGAGCAGAGCGGCGAGCAGTTTGAATCAAGCCAGGACGTCACTGAATATCTCCAGCAGTTGCTGGAGCGTGAACGCGAGGCCATCGTCGAGCGTGACGAAGTCGGTGCCCGCAAGCGCGCTATCGACGATGAAATTGAGCGTCTCAGTCAGCCGGGCGGCTCTGAAGATCAGCGCCTGAATGCGCTAGCCGAGCGTTTCGGCGGCGTGCTGCTGTCAGAAATCTATGATGACGTTAGCCTCGACGATGCACCGTATTACTCCGCGCTATACGGACCGTCCCGCCACGCGATTGTGGTACCGGACCTGTCGCGCATTGCTGAACAGCTGGAAGGGCTGGAAGATTGTCCGGAAGATCTCTATCTGATCGAGGGAGATCCGCAGTCGTTTGATGACAGCGTATTCAGCGTTGATGAACTGGAAAAAGCGGTTGTCGTTAAGATTGCCGATCGCCAGTGGCGCTATTCACGCTTCCCGACGCTGCCGCTGTTTGGCCGCGCCGCGCGCGAAAGTCGCGTTGAAACGCTGCACGCCGAGCGTGAAGGTCTGTCAGAACGTTTTGCGACGTTGTCGTTTGATGTGCAGAAAACTCAGCGTTTGCATCAGGCGTTCAGCCGCTTTATCGGCAATCATCTGGCTGTCGCTTTTGAGGACGATCCGGAAGAAGAAATTCGTAAACTCAACACCCGTCGCGGCGAGCTGGAACGGGCGCTTAGCGCGCACGAGAGCGATAACCAGCAAAACCGGGTACAGTATGATCAGGCGAAAGAGGGCGTTTCGGCGCTCAACCGTCTGCTACCGCGCCTGAATCTGCTAGCCGACGACTCGCTGGCCGATCGTGTTGATGAAATCCAGGAGCGTCTTGATGAAGCGCAGGAAGCCGCGCGTTTCGTCCAGCAGCATGGAAATCAACTGGCGAAACTGGAGCCGATGGTTTCCGTTCTCCAGAGCGACCCGGAACAGTTTGAACAGTTAAAAGAAGATTACGCGTATTCGCAGCAGACTCAACGCGATGCGCGTCAGCAGGCGTTTGCGCTGACCGAAGTGGTGCAGCGCCGTGCCCACTTTAGCTACTCGGATTCAGCAGAGATGCTGAGCGGGAATAGCGATCTGAACGAGAAGCTGCGTCAGCGTCTTGAGCAGGCGGAAGCGGAACGCGCCCGAACTCGTGAAGCGTTACGTACCCACGCCGCGCAGCTCAACCAGTACAACCAGGTACTGGCGTCGCTGAAGAGCTCGTACGACACCAAAAAAGAGCTGCTCAACGATCTGCATAAAGAATTGCAGGATATCGGCGTACGCGCTGATGCGGGTGCTGAAGAGCGCGCCCGTCTGCGTCGTGATGAGCTGCATGCTCAGCTCAGCAACAACCGTTCGCGGCGTAATCAGCTCGAGAAAGCGTTGACCTTCTGCGAAGCAGAAATGGACAACCTGACCCGCAAGCTGCGTAAGCTGGAGCGCGATTACTGCGAAATGCGCGAACAGGTGGTGAGCGCCAAAGCGGGCTGGTGCGCGGTGATGCGCCTGGTGAAAGACAACGGCGTAGAACGTCGTCTGCATCGCCGTGAGCTGGCTTACCTTTCTGCTGACGAGTTGCGTTCAATGTCGGATAAGGCGCTCGGTGCGCTGCGTCTGGCGGTATCGGATAACGAGCATCTACGCGATGTACTGCGTGTTTCTGAAGATCCGAAGCGCCCGGAACGTAAAATTCAGTTCTTCGTCGCCGTCTATCAGCATCTGCGCGAGCGTATTCGCCAGGACATCATCCGTACCGACGATCCGGTCGAAGCGATTGAGCAGATGGAGATTGAACTCAGCCGTCTGACGGAAGAGCTGACCAACCGCGAGCAGAAGCTGGCTATTAGCTCTCGCAGCGTGGCCAATATCATCCGCAAGACCATCCAGCGCGAGCAGAACCGTATTCGTATGCTCAACCAGGGGCTGCAGAGCGTCTCCTTCGGTCAGGTCAACAGCGTGCGTCTGAACGTCAATGTACGGGAGACCCACTCGACGCTGCTGGACGTGTTGTCTGAGCAGCACGAGCAGCATCAGGACCTGTTTAACAGCAACCGTCTGACCTTCTCGGAAGCGTTGGCGAAGCTGTATCAGCGCCTGAATCCGCAGATAGATATGGGCCAGCGCACGCCGCAAACCATTGGCGAGGAGCTGCTCGACTACCGTAACTATCTGGAGATGGAAGTCGAAGTTAACCGTGGTTCTGACGGCTGGCTGCGTGCGGAGTCCGGGGCGTTGTCAACTGGTGAGGCTATCGGTACCGGGATGTCGATTCTGGTGATGGTGGTGCAGAGCTGGGAAGATGAATCCCTGCGCCTGCGCGGCAAGGATATCTCGCCGTGTCGTCTGCTGTTCCTTGATGAAGCGGCGCGTCTGGATGCCCGTTCTATCGCGACGCTGTTCGAGCTGTGCGATCGTCTGGAAATGCAGTTGATTATCGCGGCACCTGAAAATATCAGCCCGGAAAAAGGGACGACTTACAAACTGGTGCGTAAAGTGGTGAATAACCACGAGCATGTGCATGTCGTTGGGCTGCGTGGCTTTGCCCCACAGCTACCTGAAACGCTGCCGGGAACGGCTGATGCTTCATAGGTCTATTCGGTGACCAGTCAAAGGGCGGCATGATGTCGCCCTTTTTGTTATCCGTTCCTGTATTTTAGGATTGTATAATCTTTTAACTTCTTTACATTTGGGAAGGCAAAAGCGTTTTCGTCTTCATATACTGAAAGTGAGCCCCAATTTTGCGGGCGGCAATGTGTTAACAGGGGGCAAGGGATGTTGCTAAAGAAATGGTATGGTCGTCAATTGTCGGTGCTCAGCCTGAGCCTGGCTTTTGCATTTGCTCCACTGTTCAATGTCCAGGCCGAAGAGCCTGAAGTTGTACCAACAGACAGCTCTGCAACTATCGGAGAGCTCTCTTCTGCGCTGGGCCAGAGCGAAGGCCAATCTGCGGCGGTCGCCAAAATGGCTGGTGAGCAGGCGCTTCCCGCCGATGCGGCGATAAAAAGCCGTGCCGATATTCAGGCCGTTCTGCCATCCGGTTATCAGCCGGTATTTATGAATCCACTGGTATCGCTGTATGCGGCCAGGGACATGAAACCGATGTGGGATAATCGTGAGGCGGTGCAGGCGTTTCAACAACAACTGGCTGAAGTCGCTATCGCCGGTTTTCAACCGCAGTTCACTAAATGGGTAGAGTTGCTGACCGACCCGGCGGTCAACGGCCTGGCGCGTGATGTTGTCTTATCCGATGCCATGATGGGTTATTTGCATTTTATTAGCGGTATTCCGACACAGGGGAATCGCTGGCTGTATGGCACAAAACCGTACACGATGTCGACGCCGCCGCTATCAGTCATTAACCTGTGGCAGCAGGCGCTGGATAACGGTTCGCTACCGCAGTTTATCGCCGGTCTTTCGCCACAGCATCCGCAGTATGCCGCTATGCACCAGGCGTTATTAGCCCAGGTTGCCGATTCGCGTCCATGGCCGCAGCTCACCAGTAAGGCATCGCTGCGTCCTGGGGAGTGGAGCAACGATGCAGGCGCGCTGCGTGAAATTTTACAGCGCACTGGCATGCTGGATGATTCTGCCAAAATTGCTTTGCCTGGCGATGAAGCTGTTAGTCCATCCGCTGAGAAAACGGCCAAAAGCAGCGGTCGCGGCGTTTACGATCGGCAATTAGTTGAAGGTGTTAAGCGCTTCCAGGCGTGGCAAGGTTTAGGGGCTGATGGGGTCATTGGCCCGGCAACTCGTGATTGGCTCAATGTTTCACCAGCGCAGCGTGCAGGCGTGTTGGCGCTGAATATTCAGCGTTTGCGCTTGCTGCCGGGCAATTTGTCGACTGGAATTATGGTCAATATCCCGGCGTTTTCGCTGGTCTACTACCAGGATGGCAGCCAGGTGCTGGCATCGCGGGTTATCGTTGGCCGTCCGGATCGCAAAACGCCGATGATGAGCAGCGCGCTGAACAACGTGGTGGTTAACCCGCCGTGGAATGTGCCGCCGACGCTGGCGCGTAAAGATATTCTGCCGAAGGTGCGCAATAATCCAGGTTATCTTGAGCAGCATGGTTATACGCTTATGCGCGGCTGGAACAGTAAAGAAGCGATTGATCCGTGGCAGGTTGATTGGGAGACCATAACGGCATCGAATTTACCGTTCCGCTTCCAGCAAGCACCTGGTGCGCGTAATTCGCTGGGGCGTTATAAATTTAATATGCCGAGTTCGGATGCTATCTATTTGCACGATACGCCGAACCATAATCTGTTCCAGAGAGACGGTCGGGCTCTGAGCTCCGGATGCGTGCGCGTTAATAAAGCTTCGGAGCTGGCGAATATGCTGCTGCAGGATGCTGGCTGGAACGATGCGCGAATTTCAGATGCGCTCAAGCAGGGCAATACCCGCTACGTGAATATTCGCCAGAATATCCCGGTTAATCTCTATTATTTGACCGCCTTTGTTGGCACGGATGGACGTACACAATATCGAACAGATATTTACAATTACGATCTCACCGCGCGATCCAGCGCACAAATCCTGTCTAAAGCTGAACAATTAATCAGATAAATGAAGTAGTTCAACGGATTCGGTTGTCCTATCTTTGTGTGAAAACGGGCCTTGTTGTCTGCAAGGCCCGAGTTTACTGGGGTTGGGCTACCTTGACGTTGGCAATAATGCCCGGTAAGGTGCCTTTCGTGCGCCAGAAGTGCATATACATATAATCCTGCAAATGCGTGTGGCGGTAAGCAGCAAATTCTCTGTGGCTGATATTTATTGGCTGTCAGGGAGGTGAGCGCGTGCTGGCGGCTAACAGGCGGATTGCGGGAAAAGTATATTACGATTCATTTACCTGTAGACCTGATTATCATGGACAAATTTGACGCTAATCGCCGCAAACTGCTGGCGTTAGGTGGAGCTGCGCTCGGTGCTGCTGCCATTCTGCCTGCGCCGGCATTTGCCACCCTCTCGACCCCCCGACCGCGTATTTTGACGCTGAACAACCTGCATACTGGTGAATCACTCAAGGCGGAGTTTTTCGATGGCAGAGGCTATATTCAGGATGAATTAGCAAGACTTAATCATTTTTTCCGCGACTACCGTGCGAATAAAATTAAATCCATCGATCCTGGTTTGTTCGATCAACTCTATCGCTTGCAGGGATTAATTGGCACCAACAAGCCTGTCCAGCTCATCTCTGGTTATCGTTCCCTCGATACCAATGATGAACTTCGGGCACGAAGCCGTGGTGTGGCGAAGCATAGCTACCACACTAAGGGTCAGGCCATGGATTTCCATATTGAAGGCATTTCGTTAAGCAATGTTCGCAAAGCGGCGTTATCTATGCGCACAGGTGGTGTAGGATATTACCCACGTAGCAACTTTGTGCATATTGATACCGGGCCGGTACGGCACTGGTAACGAAAGGAGCATCATGAACTATCGTATTATTCCGGTTACCGCGTTCGCGCAGAACTGTTCTTTGATCTGGTGTGAACAAACCCGGCTGGCGGCTCTGGTCGATCCTGGCGGTGACGCTGAGCGAATCAAACAGGAAGTGACGGCGGCAGGTGTTAGCCTGATGCAGATTCTGCTCACTCACGGTCATCTCGATCACGTAGGCGCCGCGGCGGAACTGGCACAACATTACGGCGTGCCGATTATCGGTCCGGAAAAAGAAGATGAGTTCTGGCTGGAAGGATTACCCGCGCAAAGCCGGATGTTTGGTCTGGATGAGTGCCAGCCGCTACAACCGGATCGCTGGTTGAATGAGGGCGATGTGGTTAGCGTGGGGAATATTTCCCTGCAGGTGCTGCATTGCCCTGGCCACACCCCCGGGCATGTGGTCTTCTTTGACGATGCTTCCAGACTACTGATTTCTGGTGATGTGATTTTCAAAGGCGGAGTAGGGCGTAGCGACTTCCCGCGCGGCGATCACAATCAGTTGATCGAGGCGATAAAACGCAAATTATTGCCGCTGGGCGATGACGTGTCGTTTATTCCCGGTCACGGTCCTATGTCGACTCTGGGCTATGAGCGCCTGCATAACCCTTTTCTGCAGGATGAAATGCCGGTCTGGTAATGATGCCGGATTGAAGGATGTAAAAAAGGCCGCAGATGCGGCCTTTTGTTTTTTTAAGACAAGGTTAGAGCACGGCAACAATCGCTTCGCACAGCGGGGCCATGTTGTCCGGTGTCATACCGGCGACGTTAATACGCCCGGATGCCACGGCGTAAATCGCGAACTCTTCACGCAGACGCAGAACCTGCTCTTTGGTCAGGCCGCTGAACGAGAACATCCCGTTCTGCTGAATGATGAAGGAGAAGTCGCGGCTCGCGCCTTTCTCTTGCAGGGTATTTACGAACAGCAGACGCATGCGCTGAATACGCTGGCGCATATCGGTCAGCTCTTGTTCCCAGATAGCGCGCAGCGCGTCATTGCTGAGAATCGTCGCCACTATCGAAGCACCGTGAGCCGGTGGGTTAGAGTAGTTAGCGCGAATAACGGACTTCATCTGGCTGAAAGCACGGTCTACCGTTTCCTGGTCAGCAGCAACCAGCGTACAGGCGCCTACGCGTTCATTGTACAGGCCGAAGTTCTTCGAGTAGGAGCTCGCAACCAGCAGCTCTTTATGCAGCGCGGCAAACGCACGCAGGCCTTCAGCATCTTCTTCCAGACCACGAGCAAAACCCTGATAGGCGAAGTCAAACAGCGGCAGCCAGCCTTTCTCTACGGACAGCTGCGCCAGCTGTTGCCACTGTTCCAGCGTCGGATCGATACCGGTTGGGTTGTGGCAGCAGCCGTGGAACAGTACGACATCGCCAGCCTGCGCTTCGTTCAGGCTGGCCAGCAGACCGTCGAAGTCAAGCCGGTGGTTAGCCGCATCGTAGTAAGCGTATTCGCAAACTTCCAGCCCGGCTGAGTTAAACACGCTTTTGTGGTTCGGCCAGCTAGGGTTGCTCACCCAAATGCGTTTAGCATCGGTATTCTTCGCCAGGAAGTCTGCGGCAACGCGCAGGCCACCGGTACCGCCCGGAGTCTGGGCGGTACGCGCGCGTTTATCATTAATAATCGCGCTTCCTTTGCTAAACAGGAGCTCCTGGGTGCAACGACCAAATTCTGGAATACCGTCGATGCCCAGATAATTCTTGGTGGTTTCATTTTCCAGCAGATATTGCTCTGCTTTTTTCACGCTGGTCAGGACTGGTGTCTTACCTGTTTCATCTTTATAAACACCAATTCCAAGGTTAATTTTTGTTGGGCGGTCATCGGCACGAAATAGATCGGCCAGGCCCAAAATAGGGTCGGCGGGGGCGGCAGTAATTTTCTCAAACATGACGAGGTTCCATTGTGATTACTGAAGGGAAATCCGCTATCAGGGTAACGGGAGATTTACAAATTGCCAACCGTTTGCGACTAAAAGCGAGAAGGTTTTCAAAAGTTACGATCTTCATCTTAGGAACGCAGAAAAGCAGGACCGAAGTCCTGCTTTTTAGGCATATCACGAAGGGGTGTACTGCTGATTAGAACTGGTAAACGATACCCACTGCAGCCTGGTCGTCGGTAGCAACGCCAGCAGCTTTGGTGTAATCGTTGTCGTCCAGCTGGTTGAATTTATACGCAGCATAAACGTTCATGTTCTTGTTGAAGTAGTACCAGGTACCCACTTCGACGTATTTAACCAGGTCAGCATCGCCGCCGGAGAAGCCAGCGCGAGAGCGCAGGTCTTTACCTTTAGTCTGGACGTAACCGATGGACGGACGCAGACCGAAGTCGAACTGATACTGAACAACAGCTTCGAAGTTCTGAGTTTTACCTGCGAAGTAGTTACCATCGCTGCTTTCCGGAGTCATGTTGTAAGTCTGGGAGTACATAACTGCAGCGTAGACGTTGTTCGCGTCGTACTTAGCGGAGGTTGCCCATGCTTCAGCTTTATTGCCGTTTTTATCAGCTTTCTGATCGCCAGTACGGCTGGAGTTAGCGTAGCCTGCGGACAGCGCAACGCCGTTGTCAAACGCGTAGGTTGCCGAGGTGCTGAAGCCGTCGCCATTTTGTTTCTTAACGTCGCGGTCTTTGTTTTTACCCTGATACTGCAGCGCGAAGCTCAGGCCATCAACCAGGCCGAAGAAGTCAGAGTTACGGTAAGTTGCCACGCCGTTAGTACGGGCAGTCATGAAGTTGTCGGTGTAGCTCCAGCCGTCGCCGCCCCATTCAACCAGCATATCGGTTGCCGCTTCAACGTCGTAGATAGCGCCGTAGTTACGACCGTAGTCGAATGAACCGTATTCACCTGCTTTTAAGCCTGCGAAAGCCAGACGAGTTTTTGTGGTCTGTTTACCTTCAACATTGGACGCATCCATGTTGTATTCCCACTGGCCATAACCGATCAGCTGTTCGTTGATTTGGGTTTCGCCTTTCAGGCCGATACGGGCGTAGGTGGTGTCGTCGCTGCTGGTGTCACCGTTAGTGGTCCAGACGTGCTCGCCAACCATTTTTCCGTAAAAGTCCAGTTTGTTGCCGTTTTTGTTATAGATTTCTGCAGCGTTAGCTGCACCGGCTACCAGCAGGGCAGGAATTACCGCTGCCAGAATTTTGCGCTTCATCATTATTTATTACCCTCATTTATATTTTTATATGAACACTTGCCACTGCCGCCAATAAGTTCTGTCAATAAATATTTACGGAACTATTGATGATAGTTTGGTGTCTGGAGGCATCTTTCCATCCAGAACAACGTTTCGCTAGCCGGAAAATGCTACCAATGTCGCATATGAGTAACTAAAGGAAACTGTGTGTAACTAAATGTGTATTTAAGGGAACTTTGTGAACTCAATCAACATTCCGCTCTGATTTACCGATAAAACTCACTCTTCATATATATCTATATGAATTAATTATGATTAATTTAGATAAGAGAGCATTCATGCATTTTTTGTCACTATTTTGATTCTTTTTTATTCAGTTCCTGTCTTTGCAAGTTGTGCGGTCTCTGGTTGAAAAATGAGCAAAATAATCAGCCGGTTTGGCAATTTATGAACATAAGGTGCGGTTTTTGTGTCCGCAGGGTATCGAAATAGTGCGTAACATAAATGTGAATAAACAAGGTTGATGTTTAAGTTTCCTGACAAAAGAGGTTGCTGCTGCGCAGTGACGTAGGGTTTCACTGGCATAATTTTATGCTGCTGGTGAGTCCGGTAAGACCGCAAGCCGGCGCATTTTTCGTCTTAGAATCGCCAATCCGACCCTCGTCACAATTCCGAATGACGGGATTATTTGTCCAGTAAAAGCATTATTTCTCTGATAACAACGATCGCTTCCCCGCAGCCATAATTTCTCTCGTTAACTATCACGAGGAGCTTGAAATGAGTAAAAAATTGATTGCAGTCTGCGCATGCCCGATGGGGCTGGCCCATACCTTTATGGCGGCGCAGGCGCTGGAAGAAGCGGCGATTGAAGCCGGATATGAAGTGAAAATTGAAACCCAGGGGGCGGATGGTATTCAAAACCGCCTGACGGCGCAGGATATCGCCGAAGCGACGTTAATTATCCATTCTGTCGCCGTAACGCCAGAAGACAACGAGCGTTTTGAGACCCGCGACGTCTATGAAATCACGCTACAGGATGCGATCAAAAACGCCGCCGGAATCATTAAAGAAATTGAAGAGATGCTTGCCGCAGAACAACAATAATTGTCGACAGGGATACACGTATGGCCATTAAAAAACGCAGTGCAACCGTTGTGCCTGGCGCATCAGGGGCGGCCGCGGTTATAAAAAATCCTCAGGCCTCCCGCAACAGCTTCTGGGGCGAATTACCGCAGCATGTGATGTCGGGAATTTCGCGCATGGTACCGACGTTAATTATGGGCGGGGTGATCCTCGCCTTTTCCCAATTGATTGCCTATAGCTGGCTGAAAATTCCCGCTGACATCGGCATTATGGATGCGCTTAACAGCGGTAAATTCGACGGTTTTAACCTTTCATTACTCAAGTTTGCGTGGCTATCGCAATCTTTCGGCGGTGTGCTGTTTGGCTTTGCTATTCCGATGTTTGCTGCCTTTGTCGCTAACTCCATCGGCGGCAAGCTGGCGTTTCCTGCGGGGTTTATCGGCGGCCTGATGTCCACCCAGCCCACGCAACTGCTCAATTTTGACCCGGCTAGCCTGCAATGGGTGACGAGCGCACCGGTGCCATCAACCTTCATTGGTGCGCTGATTATTTCGGTTGTCGCCGGGTATCTGGTGAAGTGGATGAACCAAAAAATCCAGCTTCCCGGTTTCCTGCTGGCGTTCAAAACCACCTTTTTACTGCCCATTCTCTGCGCAGTTTTCGTCATGCTGGCGATGTATTACGTGATTACGCCGTTCGGCGGCTGGATCAACGGCGGCATTCGCGCGCTGCTGACGGCGGCGGGAGAGAAGGGCACGTTGATGTACGCGATGGGAATTTCGGCGGCAACGGCTATCGACCTTGGCGGCCCAATCAACAAAGCGGCAGGATTTGTGGCGTTCAGCTTCACCACCGATCACGTGCTGCCGGTGACCGCACGTTCTATCGCTATCGTTATTCCGCCAATTGGTCTGGGGCTGGCGACGATTATCGATCGTCGCTTAACGGGCAAACGCTTGTTTAGCGCTCAGCTCTATCCGCAAGGTAAAACGGCAATGTTCCTCGCCTTTATGGGGATCAGCGAAGGGGCGATTCCGTTCGCGCTGGAAAGCCCGATCACCGCTATTCCGTCGTATATGGTGGGTGCGATTGTGGGCTCGACCACTGCGGTATGGCTGGGGGCGGTGCAGTGGTTCCCGGAATCGGCTATCTGGGCATGGCCGCTGGTCAGCAATCTCGGCGTTTATATGGCGGGGATCCTGTTGGGGGCGGTGATTACGGCGCTGATGGTCGTCTTCTTACGCAATATGATGTACCGCAGAGGCAAGTTGCTGATCGAAAGCCTCTAATTTTAAGGGATTGCCATTATGACCTTACTTGCATCACTGCGCGAATGGCTAGAGGCGCAGCAACTGGATGCGGTGCTGATTTCGTCACGACAGAATAAGCAGCCGCATCTGGGGATCTCCAGTAGTTCTGGGTTTGTGTTTGTCAGCCGCCAAAGTGCGCATATCCTGGTCGATTCCCGCTACTACGCTGACGTCGAGGCTCGCGTCAGCGGTTATCAACTTCACTTGCTCGGCGGCGAGCAGACGATGACGACCATCGTGAACCAGCTCATCGATGCCGAAAAACTGAAATCGGTGGGATTTGAAGGTGAGCAGGTTAGCTGGGAAACGGCGCGCGTATGGCAGGAGGCATTACCGGTCAGGCTGGTGAGCGCCCCTCTCGATACGCTAAGACGGATTAAAACGGTGGAAGAAATCGCCTGCATTCGCGAAGCCTGTCGGATTGCTGATGTGAGTGTGGAACATATCTGCCGCTTTATTCAGCCAGGTCTGCGTGAGAGGGAGATAGCCGCCGAGCTGGAGTGGTTTATGCGGATGCAAGGGGCGGAAAAAGCCTCATTCGATACCATCGTCGCCAGCGGCTGGCGCGGTGCGCTACCGCATGGGAAAGCCAGCGACAAGCGCGTTGAGGCAGGGGAGTTTATCACCCTGGATTTCGGGGCGCAGTATCGTGGCTATTGCTCTGATATGACGCGCACTTTTTTGCTGCCCGGAGCAGGCGTGGCGCAAGAGAACCCGCTTTGGCCTGTCTATCAGATTGTGCTTGAGGCCCAGCTCGCGGCGGTAGCGGCGATTCGTCCGGGCGTGCGCTGTTGCGAGGTGGACGCCGCCGCGCGTCAGGTTATATCCGCAGCGGGCTATGGTGACTATTTTGGCCACAATACCGGACACGCCATTGGCATTGAGGTGCATGAAGACCCGCGTTTTTCGCCAGCGGATACCACGGTGCTGGAAGCGGGCATGCTGCTGACCGTCGAGCCAGGTATTTATCTTCCGGGACAGGGCGGCGTGCGCATTGAAGATGTAGTGCTGGTGACGCCAGACGGTGCCGAGGTGCTCTATGCCATGCCAAAAACCGTGTTACTGACAGGAGTCGCGTAATGGATTTATCGCTATTGAAAGCGCTGAGCGAGGCGGATGCAATTGCCTCCTCGGAGCAGGAGGTGCGCCAGATTTTACTGGCGGAAGCGGAGAGCCTACATAAAGAGGTGCGTTTCGATGGTTTGGGATCGGTGCTGATCCGCCTGAATCAATCGGACGGTCCGAAAGTGATGATCTGCGCGCACATGGATGAAGTGGGATTTATCGTGCGCAGCATCTCGGCTGAAGGGGCGATTGACGTGCTGCCGGTGGGCAACGTGCGAATGGCGGCGCGTCAGCTCCAGCCGGTGCGAATCACCACTCGTAAGTGCAGCAAAATCCCCGGGTTGCTTGACGGTGAACGTAGCGGGAATGAGGTTGGCGCACTGCGCGTCGATATCGGCGCTCGCTCTTATGATGAGGTTATTCAGGCGGGGGTTTATCCCGGAGATCGGGTGACCTTCGACTCTGCACTTCAGGAACTGCCGCATCAGCGGGTGATGGGTAAAGCCTTTGACGACCGGCTGGGATGCTATCTGTTAATCAGCCTGCTGCGCGAATGGCATGCAACGGAACTGCCCGCGGAAATCTGGCTGGTAGCCAGTTCCAGCGAAGAAGTTGGGTTGCGCGGTGGACAAACGGCGGCCCGTGCGGTCGCACCGGATGTCGCCATTGTGCTGGACACCGCCTGCTGGGCGAAAAACTTCGATTATGGCGCAGCAAACCATCGACAAATTGGCAAAGGACCGATGCTGGTGCTTGCCGACAAATCGTTAATTGCGCCGCCTAAACTGACCGCCTGGGTAGAGAGCGTCGCCGCAGAGATCAACGTACCGCTTCAACTGGATATGTTCAGCAATGGCGGAACGGATGGCGGGGCGGTTCATCTGAGCGGAACCGGAATCCCGACGGTGGTGATAGGGCCGGCCACTCGTCATGGACACTGTGCCGTATCAATTGCCGATTGCCGGGACATTAACTGGACGCACCAACTTTTATCGGCCCTTATTACTCGTCTTACGCGCGAGACGGTGGCTCATTTGCAGGATTTCAGATGATTTCCTCGCGCTAATCAGGAGCGGTTATGTTAACGATTCAATTTCTCTGCCCGTTGCCAAACGGTCTGCACGCGCGCCCCGCGTGGGAGCTGAAAGAGCAGTGCGGCCAGTGGCAAAGCGACATCACGTTTATCAATCATCGCCACAACGCGCGGGCGGATGCGAAAAGCTCGCTGGCGCTGATTGGTACCGGTACGTTGTTTAATGACAGCTGTAGCTTGAGCATTAACGGCAGCGATGAAGAGCAGGCCAGAAGATCGCTGGAGGATTATCTTCAGCACCGCTTTATTGACAGCGACAGCGTCCAGCCGACGGCAGCCGAACTGGCGGCGCACCCGCTGCCGCGTTCCCTGACTCGTCTAAACCCGGACGTTCTGTACGGTACGGTGCTGGCAACCGGCGTTGGCTCGGGTGAGCTTGTTTTGTGGCAGAGCGATAGCCTGGACTGCTTTCGGGCGATCCCGGCGAATGCGCAAGATAACACCCGGCTGGAACATAGTCTGGCGACGCTTGCGGAACAGCTTAATCAACAGCTGCGTGAACGTGACGGTGAGAGTAAAACCATTCTCAGCGCGCATCTGTCGCTTATTCAGGATGATGAGTTTGCGGGCAACATTCGCCGCCTGATGGTTGAACAGCAAAAGGGGCTGGGCGCGGCGATTATTGCCAATATGGAGGAGGTGTGCGACAAGCTCTCGGCATCTGCCAGCGACTACCTGCGCGAACGGGTGAGCGATATCCGTGATATCAGCGAACAGCTACTGCATATCACCTGGCCCGAGCGGCGTCCGCGCAATGCGCTGGTCTTGAATCAGCCGACGATCCTTGTGGCAGAAGACCTGACGCCAAGCCAGTTTTTGAGCCTTGATTTACAGCATCTGTCCGGGATGATTCTGGAGAAAACCGGGCGCACCTCGCATACTCTGATTCTGGCTCGCGCCTCTGCCATCCCGGTGCTGAGCGGATTGCCGCTGGAGGCTATCGGGCGTTATGCCGGTAAGCCTGCGGTGCTGGATGCCCAGTGCGGCGTGCTGGCTATTAATCCGGATGCCGCCGTCAGTGGTTATTATGCGGTCGCCCAAAATCTGGCGGGTAAGCGTCAGCAGCGGCAGGCGCGAGATGCCGCCCAGCCTGGACTGTCGCGAGATAATCAGCGTATTGATATCGCGGCGAACATTGGCACTGCGCTGGAGGCCCCAGGCGCATTTGTTAACGGCGCTGAAGGTATCGGTCTGTTTCGTACAGAAATGCTGTTTATGGACCGCGACAGCGCCCCGGACGAACAGGAGCAGTTTGAGGCCTACCAGCAGGTATTGCTGGCGGCCGGTGAGAAAACGGTGATTTTTCGCACTATGGATATTGGTGGTGATAAAAATATACCCTATCTCAAGATCCCACAGGAGGATAACCCGTTCCTTGGCTATCGCGCGGTGCGTATTTACCCTGAGTTCGCCGGATTGTTTCGTACCCAACTTCGCGCTGTCCTGCGGGCGGCCACGTTTGGCAACGCGCAGTTGATGATCCCAATGGTCCACAGCCTCGATCAGATTTTATGGGTCAAGAGCGAGCTGCAAAAAGCGATAGCAGAGCTGAAAACAGAAGGCTTACGCCACGTAGAGGCTCTTCCGCTGGGCATCATGGTTGAAGTGCCTTCGGTTTGCTACATCATCGATCACTTCTGCGATGAGGTGGATTTCTTCAGCATCGGCTCGAACGATATGACGCAATATTTGTACGCCGTCGATCGTAACAATCCGCGCGTCTCAACGCTGTATAACCCGATTACGCCATCATTCCTGCGTATGCTACAGCAGATTATCCGCGTGGCGCATCAGCATGGAAAATGGGTTGGTATATGCGGCGAGCTGGGCGGTGAACGCCGCTATTTGCCGTTGCTTCTCGGGCTGGAGTTGGATGAGCTCAGTATGAGCAGTCCGCGTATTCCGGCAGTGAAAAGCCAGCTGCGTCAGCTCGATAGCCAGGCCTGCCGGGAGCTGGCGTTGCGGGCGTGCGAATGTCGCAGTGCGCAGGAGATCGAGGAATTGCTCAATCAGTTCGCGCCGCCAGACGATGTCCGTCCACTACTGGCGCGGGAAAATATCTTCGTCGGCGAAGCGCTCACCAACAAAGAGCAGGTCATTCAGTTCCTGTGCGGTAACCTCGGCGTTAACGGGCGTACCGAACATCCGTTTGAGCTGGAAGAGGATGTCTGGCAGCGTGAGGAGATTGTCACTACGGCGGTCGGGTTTGGCGTGGCGATACCGCATACAAAATCACAGTGGATTCGCCACTCCAGCATCAGCATTGCTCGCCTCACTCAGCCCATCGACTGGCAGTCAGAAATGGGAGAGGTGGAGCTGGTCATTATGTTGACGCTCGGTGCTGACGAAGGTATTAACCATGTGAAGGTCTTTTCGCAGCTGGCGCGCAAACTGGTGAATAAAAACTTCCGTCAGTCGCTGTTCGCTGCTGAAAATGCCGAAAGCATTTTGGCGCTGCTGGAAGCGGAGTTGACGTTCTGATACTCAAGCTTCGGCTTTACTGAAACCGAGCGCAGTAATCCCCCGGCGTCAGGCCAAACTGGCGCCGGAAAAGCCGGCTAAAATAGTCGCTGTCGTGATATCCGCACCGCTGCGCCACTTCGCTGATCGGCAGATGATACTTCTGTAGAATAATACGCGCTCTGGACATTCGTACCCAACGGACATATTCCACAAAACTCATCGTTCCATGCTGAGCAAAAAGCTTAGATAGATGGTTTGGCGTGATATTGAAAAACTGCGCCACGCTTTCGCGGCTTAGCGGCTGGGCATAGTTATCCTGCACCCAGTTACACATGCTGTGATAGAGAAATTCCGAACGCGGGCGATGCGTATCAGGACGCGCATTCACCACGGCCCGGCACAGATGCAACAGGCTGAGCACCAGCGGTTGAATGATATCCTGGAGCTGAGGGGAGCGGCTGAGGTGAGTTAGCGCAGTAAGCATGGCCTCACCTTCACCGCGCTGCGGGTGCGGCAGCTCAATACGGCGCACCGGGCGCAATAGAGACGCAGTGCGGTTATCGTAAAACGACAAGCCCAGCCAGGCCGGAGCAAACACCAGACTTAGCAGCATCACGGGCTTATCGCTGATGGGCAGGTTGGCCGCTCGGGCGGGAATAAACAACATTTCGCCTTCGGTGAGGCTGTGCTGCTGTTTCTCCAGTTGATTGCCGTATTCGCCACGCAGGACGATATCAAGGCGTGGAAGCTCGATACACAAGCTCCCCGTTGGCAGCGATACGGGCTGGGTGGCAAACCACACGCGGCCAAGGCTCTGCGGGTTAAGTACAAGGCCGCTGAAGAGATCGGCAAAAAATTGTTGATCTGCTGGTAAGCCTGGTTCTTTCATTGCCCGCTCTCATATGATAACTGCATTAATTATTTGAACTTTTTCACTTTACTCCCACCATGTGAAATTTCAAATTGCAGAATTTTACGTTTATCGATACGGGATGCATCAACGAAAAAGGCCAGCTTGCGCTGGCCTTTGGCTGTCATGAAGATAAATCAGAATGTTGCGTTACGCGGGGTACGTGGGAACGGGATAACATCACGCACGTTCTGCACGCCGGTTACGTAAGCGATCAGGCGCTCGAAGCCCAGACCGAAGCCTGAGTGCGGCACGGTGCCGTAACGACGCAGGTCGCGATACCACCAGTAGTCTTCTTTATTAAGACCCATTTCCGCCATACGCGCGTCAAGCACGTCCAGACGCTCTTCACGCTGTGAGCCGCCGATGATTTCGCCGATGCCCGGAGCCAGGACGTCCATGGCGGCAACGGTTTTACCATCTTCGTTAAGACGCATGTAGAACGCCTTGATCTCTTTCGGATAGTTTTTGACAACCACCGGTGCTTTAAAGTGCTCTTCAGCAAGATAGCGTTCGTGCTCGGAGGAGAGATCCACGCCCCAGTACACCGGGTTCTCAAACTGCTTACCGCAGTTTTCCAGGATGGTGACCGCGTCAGTGTAATCGACCTGAGCGAAATCAGCGGAAACGAAACGCTGCAGACGATCGACCGCGTCTTTATCCACACGCTCGGCAAAGAACTGCATGTCGTCAGCGCGCTCGGTCAGCACCGCCTGGAAAACGTACTTCAGCATCGCTTCCGCCAGACCTGCAACATCGTTCAGGTTAGCAAAGGCGACTTCCGGCTCCAGCATCCAGAACTCTGCCAGGTGGCGGGTGGTATTAGAGTTTTCCGCACGGAAAGTCGGGCCGAAGGTGTAGATTTTTGACAGCGCACAGGCATAGGTTTCGCCGTTTAGCTGGCCGGAAACGGTCAGGAAGGCTTCTTTGCCGAAGAAATCTTTATCGAAATCGACCTTGCCCTGATCGTTGCGCGGCAGATTTTCCAGGTCCAGCGTTGAAACGCGGAACATCTCGCCAGCGCCTTCGGTATCGGAAGCAGTAATCAGCGGGGTAGAAACCCAGAAGAAACCCTGCTCGTCAAAGAAACGGTGCAGCGCCTGTGCCAGCGTGTGACGCACGCGGGCAACCGCGCCAATAAGGTTAGTACGCGGGCGCAGGTGAGCGACTTCACGCAGGTACTCGATGCTGTGGCGTTTTGCCGCCATCGGGTAGGTATCCGGGTCTTCAACCCAGCCGGTGACTTCAACGTTGCTGGCCTGAATTTCGAAGCTCTGGCCCTGGCCCTGAGAGGCCACGACTTTACCGGTGACGATGACCGAGCAACCGGTGGTCAGGCGCAGCACTTCCTGATTGTAATTGGGAAGAGAATTACTGATGACGGCCTGTACAGGATCAAAGCAGGAACCGTCATAGACGGCGAGGAAAGAAAAGCCAGCTTTAGAATCTCGGCGGGTACGCACCCATCCGCGCACGGTGACTTCGCTGTCAACGGCAACGCGGCCCTGGAGTACGTCGGCTACAGGCACAACGCTCATAATAGTCTCTCTTTATAGTCCAATAGAAAAATCTGTATCCCCCTTCAGTGGGGGGGATATCTATGTTACCTGTCATCTTCCATCAGACAAGCAGATTTCGCACGAGAAGGGGGAGTTTTAGTAAATAAATGGCGAGAGCGCTTTAATTTCTCACTCTTACGATTGGCGAGGAAGTCATTCAATCATCACCGTCATCTCTTGCTTGGCGTTTTGCATCGAAACAATGGTTCTGAACGACTTAATATTTCCCGAGGCGAAAAAAAGATCACGAGTCAGAACCTCATATTCCGCCATGTCGCGGACGTTAACTACCAGCAGAAAGTCAAAATCTCCCGTGACATAGTAAACCTGCTGAACCTGTGGGCAGTTAACAAACCTTTGTTTGTCCTCCTCTAATAAGTCGAGCCGTTCATTTTCAATGGTCACCTGCACCATGATGGTGATAGGGCGACCCACTTTGCTGGCATCCACTATGCTGACGTTAGTTTTAACCACACCCGCTTCTTCCAGCGCAGCAATACGTCGATTGACCGCTGAAGGAGAAAGGCTGACGAGATCGGCAATTTCTCGCTGTGAGAGCCGGTTGCTATGCTGCAAATGTTGCAGAATTTTTTTATCCCAGGCGTCGAGTTTCATAACCGCATTACCCTCAATTATTGTGAGATACATCACCTCATGCAATTTTGTTGCGTCTCAACCCTTATTAAGGGTGAATATTGCGCATTAAGAGGCAATTTTGCGTCATTTAATTGCCTTGCGCAGTGTACCATCTTGATGAGTGAGGGAAAGAGATGAATGAATGATTTTATCTTTGCTTCTTATTATCCACATTGCATTGCAGATTATTTTGTAATGTCTGTAACTGGACGTCTTTTTTGTTATGCGAAACCTTTTTCTTTTTTATTCTCAGAGCAGGGTTGCGCTATAAAGATGTTGCCAGCGGCTTATGAACATGGAGATGAAGGTATATTTATGATGGATGTTATTAAGTGCCAATTAAATCCACGAAGAAAAATATATGGCGAGGGCGTCAACCTTAGCTTGTTGAATGAATCTGTTGGCCATGAGGTTCTGGCGTTTCATCAGAAATTTCCGGACTATTGTGTCACCCCTTTACGTAGTTTACCGCATCTTAGTCAACGTTTAGGGCTTAGCTCAATTCACGTGAAAGATGAATCTCAGCGTTTTGGTCTTAATGCATTTAAAGGTTTGGGTGGCTCTTATGCGGTTGGAAAGTATCTGGCAGAAAAATTAGGCCAGAATATTAATACACTATCGTTTTCTTCATTGAATTCTCCTGAAATTAAGGCAAGGATAAAAGATATCGTTTTTGTTACGGCTACCGATGGCAATCATGGCCGTGGGGTTGCATGGGCAGCAGAACAGCTGGGACTGCAGGCGGTAGTGTATATGCCAAAAGGCTCATCGCTTATCCGTGCGCAGAATATTCGCCACCATGGTGCCGAATGTTCGATAACCGATCTTAACTACGACGATACCGTCCGTCTGGCCAATAAAATGGCACAAGAAAAAGGTTGGGTATTGTTGCAGGATACCGCCTGGCAGGGATATGAACAGATCCCTACCTGGATAATGCAGGGTTATATGACACTGGCTATTGAGGCCTGGGAGCAGCTCACGAAAAGCGGATCACCACTGCCAACGCATCTTATTTTACAGGCTGGGGTCGGTTCTTTTGCTGGCAGCATCATGGGCTACTTCCTTGAGAAAATGAAAGCCCGAGCGCCCAAAATCATTATCGTTGAACCACATAAAGCAAACTGTCTTTACCGTTCCTCCGTCGTTAATGATGGGCAACCACATAGCGTGGGCGGCGATATGGCAACGCTGATGGCGGGGCTGGCCTGTGGCGAACCCAATATCACCAGTTGGCCGATGATTCGCGATTACGCATCCTGTTTTATCTCTGCTGACGATAGCTTAGCGGCTAACGGGATGCGTATTCTGGCCTCTCCTCGACCGGGAACTGATGCTCCCTTTATATCAGGGGAGTCGGGCGCTATTGGTACTGGACTTATCTATGAATTAATGAGCCGTGAAGACTATAGGGGGATTATCGAAGCTTTGCAGCTTAATACGGATTCTCATGTTTTGCTAATTAGTACAGAAGGTGATACCTCTCCGGATATCTATGAGGATATTGTCTGGTTCGGTCGTAACGGTTGAAGCAGCAGCCGTAGTTGATAAAAGGGCCATTTTCCTACCCTACAGGCCCTAATAAAAACGTTCTGGTAATAAATAAAATATGCCATAAGGCATAATAAATAAGAGAACACTATCGATGAAAAATAATACGACACCGATAAGTAATGAATTAATAGATCCGAAAAAATGGCATGGCGAGGATACCATTTGGGTATTGGGGTTATTTGGCACAGCAATCGGTGCCGGGGTGCTTTTCTTGCCCATTAATGCTGGGATAGGCGGCTTTTGGCCACTGCTTATTGTATTTGCACTAGCTTTTCCCATTACCTATTTAGCACACCGTGGACTGGCTCGCTTTATTTACTCATCCACTACACCCGAAAGTACTATAACTGATGTCATTGGTGAGCATTTTGGCTTACGGGCTGGTAAGATTTTTACCATTATCTATTTTTTCGCCATTTATACCATTCTGATTATGTATGCGGTGGCGATAACCAATACCGCGCAGAGTTTTATAACCCATCAGTTAGGTCTGTCGGAACCGCCTCGAGCGCTGGTCTCCCTGGTGTTAATACTTGGGCTGATGTTTATTGTTCGCCTCGGCCAGCGGCTGATTATGCGAGTGATGAGTGCTCTGGTATATCCCTTTATCGCTTCGCTGATTTTTATGGCGCTCTTTCTTATTCCGCACTGGAACGGTGCAATTTTTGACAGTGTGGACCTAAGTTCCACAACCACCGGGCAAGGTGTTCTACTGACGTTATGGATGACTTTCCCGGTACTGGTCATGTCGTTTAACCACTATCCGATTATTTCACCCATGGTGGTTCGCCAGAAACAACTTTATGGTGTTGCCGCCGCCGATGCTAAATGCGGACAGATCCAGCGTCGTGGGATTTTGCTGATGGTGGGTGTGGTACTGTTTTTTGTTCTAAGCTGCGTTTTAAGCCTGTCGCCACAGCAACTGGCTGAAGCAAAAGCGCAAAACCTGTCGATTCTTTCTTATCTCGCCAACCATTTTGATACCCCGGTTATTGCCTGGCTGTCGCCGATAATCGCCTTCGTAGCGATTACCAAATCATTTTTAGGCCACTATATCGGTGCTTATGAATCCCTGCGTGACATGATTATCGAAGCCGCAGCAAGCAGAGATAAGAAGCCGGGAATCAAAACGGTTAATGCTGCAATCTTCGTTTTCATGATTCTGACCTGCTGGTTTGCCGCTTATAAAAATCCCAGCATCCTTGGCATTATCGAGAGCATCAGCGGCCCTACCGGTGCGGCAATCCTGCTACTGCTGCCGATGTACGCCATTCACAAATTGCCGGTACTCGCTCCCTACAGAGGCAAAATCAGCAATGTCTTTGTCACCGTTATCGGCCTGATTACCGTCTCGGCCATTTTTTATGGAATGGCCCGCTAACTACACGTTAACCGAGAGATATTTATATGAGTCAGCATCTGGAAATAAACGGCCAACGGTTTGTCGATTCACTCTTTGAGTTGGGCCAGCATGGCGCGCTGGAAGGTGGGGGCGTATGCCGGCTGGCGGCAACGCCGGAAGATAAAGCAGGAAGAGATTTTGTTGTCGATAAAATGCAGGCGCTGGGATTAAGCGTGAAAATTGATGCAATTGGTAACGTCACCGGTATTTACGCCGGGCAGCAGGAGTTGCCGATGGCAATGCGCCATGATGCCGGACTTGCCGCTGCGAAGATTGCCGTGTTTGCCCGAGAACTGGCACAGAAGTTTGCGGGGGACCAAGTGTCTACCGTTGGGCATATGACCTTCAAGCCCAACCTTATCAATGTTATCCCCAATCACGTGGTGATGTCAGTGGACTTACGCAATACCGATAATGAGGAATTAAAGCGTGCGGAAAGGCAACTGCTGAGTTTTGTTGAAAAAACGGCGCAAGAAGAGGGCATAAGCATTACCACGCGCTCTTTGGTGCGATTTAATCCGGTCATTTTTGCTGATGAAATCGTTGATGCTGTTGAAAAAGAGGCGCAGATGCAGGGGCTAAGCCACCGTCGATTGCCGAGCGGAGCAGGGCACGACGCGCAGTTTATGGCTTCTGTCTGCCCGGCTGGGATGATCTTTGTGCCATGCGTTGGCGGCATCAGTCATAACGTTAAAGAACATACCGAATCTCATGATCTTATCGCCGGAGCAAATGTGCTGTTACAGGTGGTGCTCAAACGTGCCGAAAGATCCCTTTGAAAGGAGCTAAAAATGAATCAGGAACAGTTAAACCAGCAGCTTATTGCATGGCGTCATCACTTGCATGCACATCCGGAAAGCGCTTTTGAAGAGTTCAAAACGTCGGCGTTTATCGCTGAAAAGCTTGAACAAATGGGTATTGAAGTACACAGGGATATCGGTAAAACCGGGTTGGTCGGCATTTTAAAATGCGGCGATGGCGACGGTGTTATCGCTATCAGGGCCGATATTGATTCCATTCAGCTTACCGAGCAGGGCGATGTATCCTACCGTTCACTCAGATCTGAAAGAATGCATGGCTGCGGTCACGATGGTCATACCTGTATCGCGCTGGGGGCGGCGCAGCTATTGCTGCAACGGAAAAACTTTAACGGCACAGTGTGTTTTGTCTTCCAGCCTGCGGAAGAACCGGGCTACGGCGCCAGAGCGATGATAGATGATGGGCTTCTGGAAAGATTTGGTATTCAGGAAATTTACGGTCTGCACAATATGCCGGGGATGAAAGCCGGGACCATTGCGACACGCGTCGGTGGAATCATGGCCAGTGAAGACAATTTTGTTATTCGCATTAAAGGGCAGGGTTCGCATGCCGCGCGTCCGCATATGAGCAAAGACCCGCTGGTTATCGCTGCAGAAATTATTCTTGCGCTACAAACCATTGTCTCCCGGAATATGGATCCCAACGTTCCGGCAGTAGTTTCTTGTACCGAACTGCATACCGACGGCATTCGTAACGCAATTCCAACTCATGTTGAAATTAAAGGCGATACCCGTAGCTATTCTCCACAGGTGCAGAAACTACTGGAGGAGCGGATGCGTACTATTAGCGAGGCAATTTGTGCTATGCATGGTGCGCAATGTGAGTTTTCTTATACCCATGAATTTGCGCCGACGGTTAACTGGCAGTCCTGCGTGGACGTGGCGGTTAATGCAGCCAGAGGGGTAGTAGGGGAAAAAAATGTCGATGGTAATGTACAACAAATGATGATTTCTGAAGATTTTGGCGCTTTTTTGCAGGCGATACCTGGGTGCTTTGTCTTTTTAGGTAATGGCGATGAGTCAGATGCTAAAGGAAATATTCCGTTGCATAACGCCTGTTACGATTTTAATGATGAGATTTTACTAACCGGTGCGGAATATTTTGCCGAAGTTATCCGAACCCGTTTGCCGCAATAAACCGCAATTAATAACAAATACGAGACTGATGACAAACCTGCTTTAGCTATGGTGTTCGCATTTCTGCCGGGTGGCGGCTAACGCCTTACCCGGCCTACAAAAGCCATAATGTCATCATATTATGAGTTTTTCCGTAGGCCCGCGCAAGCGAAGCGCCGCCTGGCAATTCCAAAAAAGCGCACTTTGTCAGCAATCTGATACGTCCGCAGTTGCGGACGTATTTTCCTTTTTGAACTTAACTGGCTTTTTTAATCGGCGGCAGGTCAAACGCCTTGCGCAGCGCGCGCACGAACGCTTTATCGTGACAAATGGTTTTCCCCGGACTGTCGGAAAGTTTCGCCACCGGCTTACCGTTGCATTCCACTAACTTGATAACGATATTCAGCGGCTTAACCTGCGGAATATCGCAGGTCAGACGGGTACCGATACCAAAGCTCAGATTCACCCGCGATGAGAAGTGGCGATATAAGTCGACCGCTTTCGTCAGGTCGAGATTATCAGAAAACACCAACACTTTACTTAGCGGGTCAATGCCCAGTTTTTGGTAGTGGGCAATGGCTTTCTCACCCCATTCAACCGGGTCGCCGGAATCATGGCGTAGTCCCTGATAGCGGGTCGCAAATTCCGGGCCGAAATCACGCAGGAAAGCATCCATTGTAATGCAGTCAGTCAGGGCGATACCCAACTGGTCAGGATACTCTTCCAGCCAGGCGGCGAGAGCGGCGCGTTGGCTACTGGCAAGATTTGGGCTGATTTGCTGATGCGCCTGGAACCATTCATGCGCCTGGGTTCCCATCGGCGTCAGGTCCAGACGACGCGCCAGATCGTAGTTGCTGGTGCCGACAAACCACGTCTCCTGCTGCAAGCGCTTAACAATGGCCTGCTGCACTTCGCGCGAAAATCGACGGCGGGTACCGAAATCCATCAGGCGGAAGCCGGACATATCAATATCCGCGGTGAAATGGTTGAAATCGGTAAGCTTTTGCTCGAGGGTTTCCAGCGCTAAATCAACGCTAATTTCAGGCGAACGATAATGATGGACCAGCTCGCTTATCACCGCCAGCAGCGGAACTTCCCACATGATAACTTCACGCCATGGGCCTGAGAGGCGAATATTGAGCTTACCGTTATCATTAGTGACGGAAACCTGGCGCGGGTCATAGCGGAAGTCGCGCAGCCAGTCGAGGTAGTCTTGCGAAAAGAAGGGCAGGCTCGACAACCAGTGATATTCATCGTCCTGTAACTTCAGGTCGCGCATCGTCTCAACCTGTTCGCGAATCGCATCGGCATAGATGCCGAGCAAATCGTCCCCACGGCAGCGGAACTCTGCCGCGACCTGTACATCATTGTAGCGGTGGAAGACAGCCTGCTGCATGTGCAGCTTGTAGGCATCCGTATCAAGCAGCGAGTGCAGTACAGGAGAAGTGAATTGGGTCATGGTGCGCAGTAGCATCCTCTCACTGGAGCGTTTCCATCAAAACCAAAGCGGTAAAAGGAGCCGGAGTATACCTGTAATACCCGACTCTGTCCCGCGGCGACGGCTGATGACGACGCTGACGGTCATTTGCGAGGCCTAGTTTAATATATTGAACACGCATCACACCACAAGCTTTGCGCCTGGTCGAGTGCATTTCGTGCCTCTCATGTTATCAAAATGTAGTAATTTTCATGTTTGGCATTGAAAAGATGAAGATTCTGCATAGCGAGATTTGCGCAACAGGAATAGACTGAGTCGACACTTTACAGGACACGCTAAAGGTTTTTTTATGACACAACAGCCCCAAGCCAAATACCGCCACGACTACCGTGCGCCGGATTATCTGATTAGCGATATTGATTTGACCTTTGACCTGGATGCCGCGAAAACCGTTGTTACGGCTGAGAGCAAGGTCTCCCGCCACGCGGCTACGTCTGATGTGCCATTGCGTCTGGATGGCGAAGACCTGACGTTGGTCTCTCTGCTGGTTGATGGCCAACCGTGGAGCGACTACAAGGAAGAAAATAACCAGCTGGTAATTTGCGGGTTGCCGGAACATTTCACCCTGACCATCGTCAACGAAATTAGCCCGGCGGCCAATACCGCGCTGGAAGGGCTGTATCAGTCGGGTGAAGCGCTGTGTACCCAGTGCGAAGCGGAAGGTTTCCGCCATATTACCTGGTATCTGGACCGCCCGGACGTTCTGGCGCGCTTCACCACCAAAATCATCGCCGATAAAACAAAATATCCGTTCCTGCTCTCTAACGGTAACCGCGTGGCTCAGGGCGAGCTGGAAAACGGTCGCCACTGGATTCAGTGGCAGGATCCGTTCCCGAAACCGTGCTACCTGTTTGCGCTGGTGGCTGGTGATTTCGATGTCCTGCGCGATACCTTCAAAACCCGCTCCGGGCGCGAAGTGGCGCTGGAACTGTACGTTGACCGCGGCAACCTTGACCGCGCCCCGTGGGCGATGACCTCGCTGCAAAACTCCATGAAGTGGGACGAAACGCGCTTTGGTCTCGAGTATGACCTCGACATCTATATGATTGTCGCCGTCGACTTCTTTAACATGGGGGCGATGGAGAACAAAGGGCTTAACGTCTTTAACTCCAAATACGTGCTGGCGCGTACCGATACCGCGACCGATAAAGACTATCTGGATATCGAACGCGTTATTGGCCATGAATATTTCCATAACTGGACCGGCAACCGCGTGACCTGCCGCGACTGGTTCCAGCTCAGTCTGAAAGAAGGCCTGACCGTTTTCCGCGATCAGGAGTTCAGCTCTGACCTTGGCTCGCGAGCGGTTAACCGCATCAATAATGTGCGCACCATGCGCGGTATGCAGTTCGCTGAAGACGCCAGCCCGATGGCGCATCCGATCCGCCCGGATAGGGTTATCGAAATGAACAACTTCTACACCCTGACTGTGTATGAGAAGGGCGCGGAAGTCATTCGCATGCTGCACACTCTGCTGGGCGAAGAGAATTTCCAGAAAGGGATGCAGCTGTACTTTGAACGCCACGACGGCAGCGCCGCCACCTGCGACGATTTTGTTCAGGCGATGGAGGATGCTTCCAATGTTGACCTGTCCCACTTCCGCCGCTGGTATAGCCAGTCCGGTACGCCGATTGTCGCCGTTCATGACGATTACAACCCGGAAACGGAACAGTACACGCTGACCATCAGCCAGCGCACGCCGCCGACGTCTGAACAGGCAGAGAAGCTGCCGCTGCACATTCCGTTCGACATTGAACTTTATGATAACGAAGGAAAAGTGATTCCGTTGCAGAAAGGTGGTCATCCGGTACATCACGTGCTGAATGTGACCCAGGCGGAGCAGACCTTTGTTTTCGATAACGTTTACTTCCAGCCGGTACCCGCGCTGCTTTGTGAATTCTCTGCGCCAGTGAAACTGGAGTACAAGTGGAGCGATCAGCAGCTCACTTTCCTGATGCGCCACGCGCGTAACGATTTCTCCCGTTGGGATGCGGCACAGAGTCTGTTGGCGACTTATATCAAGCTCAACGTTAACCGTCATCAGCAGGGACAACCGCTGTCGTTGCCTGTCCACGTTGCCGATGCATTCCGGGCAATTCTGCTGGATGAGAAGATCGATCCGGCGCTGGCGGCAGAGATTTTGACCCTGCCTTCAGCCAACGAAATCGCCGAGCTGTTTGCGACTATTGACCCGATCGCTATCTCGGCGGTACGCGAGGCGCTCACCCGTACGTTGGCGAAAGAGCTGGCAGACGAGTTCCTGGTGATTTACAACGCCAATAAGCTCGCCAGCTATCGTGTTGAGCATGCCGATATTGGCAAGCGCTCTCTGCGTAATACCTGTCTGCGTTATCTGGCGTTTGGCGATGCGGAGCTGGCGGATAAGCTGGTTACTGCGCAGTATCATCATGCCGACAACATGACCGATGCGCTGGCAGCGCTGTCGGCGGCAGTCGCGGCTCAGCTGCCGTGCCGTGATGCGTTGATGCAGGAGTATGACGACAAATGGCACCAGGACGGCCTGGTGATGGACAAATGGTTTATCCTGCAGTCCACCAGCCCGGCGGATAACGTGCTGGAGACGGTACGTAGCTTGCTGAATCATCGTTCATTTAGTCTGAGCAACCCGAACCGCATCCGTTCGCTGATTGGTGCCTTTGCGGGGAGTAACCCGGCGGCATTCCACGCCGAAGACGGTAGCGGCTATCAGTTCCTGGTTGAGATGCTGACTGAATTGAACAGCCGCAATCCGCAGGTTGCCTCACGTCTGATTGAGCCGTTGATTCGCCTGAAACGCTATGATGAGAAGCGTCAGGCGCTGATGCGCGCGGCGCTGGAGCAGTTGAAAGGCCTGGAGAATCTTTCCGGGGATCTGTTCGAGAAAATCAGCAAAGCGCTGGCGTAACGCCAGCGCGGGTCTAAACCTGTAGCCCCGCGAAGCGCAGCGCGAGCGGGGAAATGTCGCAGGTGTTAACCGTGGCTCACTAAGCGCGGCGAGGATTCATTCTTGCCGCGCTGCATCACCCGACTCAGTACTTCCGCTTCCAGTTCCGCCAGCTTCGCTGAGCCTGTGCGTCTGGGCCGAGGAATATCTACCAGCAGATCCAGGCCAATTTTCCCTTCTTCAATTAGCAAAACGCGATCGGCCATGGCCACCGCCTCGCTGACGTCATGGGTCACCAGCAGGACGGTAAATCCATGCTCCTGCCACAGCGAAACGATCAGATCCTGCATTTCCAGACGAGTTAACGCGTCCAGCGCACCCAGCGGCTCATCAAGCAGTAATAATCCAGGGCGATGAATTAACGCACGGGCCAGCGCCACGCGCTGTTTCTGCCCGCCGGAAAGCGCCGCAGGCCATTCACTGGCGCGATCCTCCAGACCGACGCTCGCCAACGCCTTAAGCGCAGCCTCGCGCCACTGGCCTTTTAGCCCGAGGCCAACATTGTCAATTACCGTTTTCCACGGTAGCAGGCGTGAGTCCTGAAACATCATTCGGGTATCGTCCTGGACTTGCGCCAGCGGCGTTGAACCAGCAAGCAGTTCACCGGCGTTGGGCTTTTCCAGCCCGGCCAGCAACCGCAGCAGAGTACTCTTACCACCACCGCTGCGCCCAACCACCGCGACGAATTGCCCAGTGGGAATATGAAGATCGAGTTCATTCAGGATCGTGTTGCTACCATAACGCTTGCTCACGCCGTTAAGCAGCAGCGGGATCCCCGGATTAAGACGCGCAGTCGTCATGCGTTAGCCTCCTGAAGGTGATAAGCCGGATTCCAGCGCAGCCAGACGCGCTCCAGAAGCTGGGCGCTGAAGTCGGCCAGTTTGCCAAGAATGGCATAAAGAATAATGGCAACCACCACGACATCGGTTTGCAGAAACTCGCGGGCGTTCATCGCCAGATAGCCGATACCGGCGTTAGCAGAGATAGTTTCGGCAACAATCAGCGTTAACCACATCAGGCCAAGCGCAAAGCGAATGCCGACCATAATAGAGGGGAGTGCGCCGGGGAGGATCACATGACGGAACAGAGCAACGCCGGATAAACCGTAGCTACGGGCCATCTCGACCAGTCCTCTGTCGATGTTGCGGATCCCGTGCCAGGTATTGATATAAATTGGGAACATCGTCCCCAGCGCCACGAGGAAGATTTTGGCGCTCTCATCGATACCGAACCACAAGATAACCAGCGGGATCAGCGCAAGATGCGGCACATTACGCAGCATCTGAATGGAGGTATCCAGCAGGCGTTCACCCCAGCGCGACAGGCCGCTGATTAATCCCAGAACCAGGCCAATGGATCCACCGATGCTGAAACCAATCAATGCTCGCCATGAGCTTATCGCCAGATGTTGCCAAAGCTCACCGCTGGCGGAGAGCGTCCAGAAAGCCTTCAGTACCCCTTCCGGCGACGGCAAAATGCGGGTGGATAGCCAGCCCATCGAAGAGGCGAATTGCCAGATAATCACGCTGCCCACCGGCAGAAGCCAGGGGGCCACGCGTATCAGGAATTTTTGCGAAAGGGTCGCCATGATGTGTTCCTTTTATTTCCGTGTGAGCGTCAACGTTAGCCTTTAAACATGCTCTACCCGTTGCAAGCTTTTCAGTGCCGGAGCTCGGCTACTGGGGCGATGAAGTGCCTGCCAGAAGGTTTCCAACGCCAGGTCGAGTCGACCTTGCAGGTTTGGGGTAAATTGCGGTTTATGTTGATAATCTGTCACCTGACTATCATCAGCAAAGACGCCATGAAGGATCTCCTGGGCTTTCAACGCATTGAGTACCGGTTTTAAGGCGTAATCGACCGCCAGCATATGCGCGATGGTTCCGCCAGTAGCCAGCGGCAGGACGATTTTGCCTTCCAGCGCACGCTCTGGCAGCAGGTCGAGTAGCGTCTTCAACGCGCCGGAAAAAGAAGCTTTATAAACCGGGGTGGCGATAATCAGCCCATCCGCACCAGCAAGTTGTTCATTCAGCGCATGCAGAGCGGGGTTATCAAAGCGTGCGTAGAGCAGGTCTTCCGGGGCAAAATTTTGCAGATGCCAGTGGCAGACTTCGATATCCGCAGCGGAGAGTGTCTCTCTGGCGTATTCCAGAAGCGCGCTGGAGCGGGAAGGGTAACGCGGGCTACCCGCAAGTGTTATGACTCGCATACTCTCTCCTTATAACTAAAAATTTTCATTTATCTATAATTGATAACATTTAGCTGCAGTGTGACAGAGCGCTTTTATTTCCCTAAATGATTTATCCAGCGTTGAATTGTCAGAAAGTGCATAAAGAGGGAGACAAAAGTAAACGTTTGCGTCTGAGATGCGATTTTTTGTCGCAGGTCAATTCCCTTTCCGGGGTGGATCGCACATAATACGCCCCCGGTTTGCACACCGGGAATCCAGGAGAGTTCATGTACTACCCCTTCGTTCGTAAAGCCCTTTTTCAGCTCGATCCTGAGCGCGCTCATGAAGTAACCTTTCAACAATTACGCCGTGTTTCAGGCACACCGCTGGAAATGTTGGTTCGCCAGAAGGTACCGACAAAGCCGGTAACCTGCATGGGGCTCACATTTAAGAATCCGCTGGGTCTGGCCGCCGGGCTGGATAAAAATGGCGAGTGCATTGATGCGCTCGGCGCAATGGGTTTTGGCTCAATTGAAATTGGTACCGTGACGCCGCGTCCGCAGCCGGGTAACGATAAGCCGAGGATCTTCCGTCTGGTCGATGCCGAAGGTTTGATCAACCGCATGGGCTTTAATAACCACGGCGTTGATAACCTGGTTGAGAACGTGAAAAAGGCCCATTTTGACGGGATCCTGGGGATTAACATTGGTAAAAATAAAGATACCCCAGTTGAACAAGGCAAAGATGATTATCTGATTTGTATGGATAAAATCTATGCCTACGCCGGATATATCGCCATTAATATCTCTTCGCCGAATACCCCTGGCCTGCGTACTTTGCAATACGGTGATGCGCTGGATGATTTACTTTCCGGTATTAAAAATAAGCAACGCGAACTGCAAGAGAAGCACCAGAAATATGTCCCCGTGGCGGTGAAGATCGCGCCGGATCTTTCTGTTGAGGAATTGATCCAGGTTGCCGATAGTCTGGTTCGACATAATATTGATGGGGTGATTGCGACTAATACCACGTTGGATCGGTCGCTGGTTCAGGGCATGAAAAATTGCGACGAAACCGGCGGGCTTAGCGGTCGTCCTTTACAGCTGAAGAGTACAGAAATTATCCGTATGCTGTCAGCGGAATTACAGGGGCGCCTGCCCATTATCGGAGTTGGTGGTATTGACTCGGTGATTGCAGCGCGTGAAAAGATTGCTGCGGGCGCTACATTGGTGCAGATTTATTCCGGATTTATTTTTAAAGGTCCGCCACTGATTAAAGAAATTGTTACCCATATCTAATCTTTTCCCTTCTTATATCCTACCAGGGCTTTATTTATAGCCCTGGTTGTTTTATATTCCTTCATTGTTGCTTATTTAGACATTTTAGTCTTTTCTTAATTTTGGAAATATTCTGTAGCAGTTTACCTGTTAATTACAGATGGAAGTGATAGAGGACGGGGGAAGAAATGCGGATTAAACCTGAC
The DNA here is from genome assembly GCF_051131775.1 of Klebsiella sp. MISC125. Taxonomy (NCBI): domain Bacteria; kingdom Pseudomonadati; phylum Pseudomonadota; class Gammaproteobacteria; order Enterobacterales; family Enterobacteriaceae; genus Klebsiella; species Klebsiella sp. MISC125. The sequence goes on along the minus strand of NZ_CP180448.1, from coordinate 3,950,760 downwards.
GATAATTGGCGTTGGTATTACGATGAAGAGCACGATCGTATGATGCTCGATTTGGCTAATGGCATGTTATTTCGTTCACGTTTCGCACGCCGAATGCTGACCCCCGACGCCTTTGCTCCGTCCGGATTTTGCGTCGATGATGCCGCGCTTTATTTTTCATTTGAAGAAAAATGCCGCGACCTTGAATTATCAAAAGAGCAGCGCGCTGAATTAGTATTGAATGCGCTGGTCGCTATTCGCTTTCTCAAGCCGCAGATGCCGAAAAGCTGGCATTTCACAACCCATGAAGAGTGCTGGCAGCCCGGCGGCGGCGATGCTGCCAGCGCCTGGCTTAGCGATACCGGGCAGCAGGTGAATCTTTTGGTGGTTGAAGCTGGTGAAAACGCGGCATTATGTCTGTTAGCGCAGCCCGGCCTGACGCTTGCCGGGCGGGTTATGCAGCTTGGCGACGTGATTAAAATTATGAACGACCGGCTGCAGCCAGCGCCGGGTGCAGCCAGCTACAGCCTGGGCCAGGCAGTTTAAGGCGCTAGCCGTAGCGCGGTTTTTGGCACGCAACTGCAGCACAGAATGGTGCCATCTGTACCAATCGCATTTTTCTTCAGCGCACTAACTTCTCCTTCTTCCAGTCGGATGCGGCAGCTGCCGCAAATGCCCGCCCGGCAGGAATAAGGAACGCGGATCCCCTGTTGCTCCAACTGCTCCAGCAAAATTTGCTGATTGTTGCCGGTAAAACTTAGCCCTTGCCACTCAATCTCTACCGTTGCGTCCTGTTGAGCATCGGGCATCAGCGTATCGTCGCTATCGCCGGCGCCGTAGGCTTTTGCCGGTCCTCGGGACAGTACTTCCAATTTATCACCTACGCGGATCACGCCGCTATTACGGGCGATTAGGTTCTGACCGAAATCGACATCACCGTTATCCAGCGCAGTACGAAAACCTTGCAGCGTGGTTAAGGGTTCACCAGAAGGGTGCTTTTGTCCGCGTTCCGGGCTGACGGTCGTAAACACGCAGCGGCTGCACGGTTTTGCCACATCAAAAACAACCTCGCCGATACGTACGACTTTCCAGGTATCTTCCTCCCAGGCCGCCGCGCCAGTGACCAGCATATTCGGGCGAAATTGTTCTATGCTTACGCTGGCTGGGCAGCGATTTTGTAGATCGCGCAGGGAGGCTTCATTAGCTAAAAGGTAGGGAAAACCATCGGCGAAGGAGAGGGGAACGGCATCATGGCGTTTCACCCGACGGCTGAGTTGTGGCCCCAGCCAGCGAAGCTGAACGCTACGATTAAAGAAGCCGCTTAACCACTGGTTAACTGACGCTGGCGCAACCAGGGCAGTAAAATGGTTGCCCCAGACTTCAGTTGGTTCTTGCTGCGGGGCGAAATCGCTGAAGAGCACCATCGCGCTGCTGCCGTCCGGGGCCGTCAGATGGAGGCCATCGTGGAGCGGGGCGGGGATAAACTTAACCATTTGTGGAAACTGACGAGCGGTAATGAAGGTGCCATCGGTTTCCGTCACCATAAATATACGATCGAAGGCCAGACCACTGATGCCTGCGTAGGCGTGACTCAGGCCAATTCCCCGCATCGATTTAACGGGATGAATAAAAAGTCGCGAAAGCGTTACCATACGCTGCCCCTGGGTTCAAAAATAAGCCTTTAACTTTATGACATAGGGCACATATTGGCTATAATGCGCACCAATTTTCTTTTAGTAAAAGTGACGATATGAATTCTCTGTTTGCCAGTACGGCTCGTGGGCTTGAAGAGCTGTTAAAAACTGAACTGGAAGGGCTTGGCGCGGTGGACTGCCAGGTAGTCCAGGGCGGGGTCCATTTTCAGGGAGATACGCGCCTGCTGTATCAAAGCCTGATGTGGAGTCGGCTGGCTTCGCGGATCATGCTGCCGCTGGGTCAGTGCAGCGTGTATAGCGATCTGGACCTTTACCTCGGCGTACAGGCCATTCCATGGACGGAGATTTTCACCCCAGACGCCACTTTCGCCGTGCACTTTAGCGGGCTTAACGAAGAGATTCGTAACAGTCAGTACGGCGCATTGAAGGTCAAAGATGCCATTGTTGATAGCTTTACGCGTAAGAATCTGCCGCGTCCTAATGTCGATCGTGAAAGCCCCGATCTGCGCATCAACGTCTGGCTGAATAAAGAAACCGCACATATTTCTTTAGATCTTAGCGGCGAGGGTTTGCATCTGCGCGGCTACCGCGATGGCACCGGTATGGCGCCGATCAAAGAGAGCCTGGCTGCGGCTATCGTGATGCGTTCAGGTTGGGCTCCGGGGACACCGCTGCTTGATCCGATGTGCGGCTCCGGCACGCTGCTGATTGAAGCCGCTATGCTGGCAACCGACCGTGCGCCGGGTTTACACCGCGGTCATTGGGGTTTCGGCGGCTGGGCGCAGCACGATGATGCTATCTGGAAAGAGGTGAAAGCCGAAGCGCAAACCCGCGCCCGTCAGGGTCTGGCGGCGTATGAATCCCGTTTCTATGGTTCTGACATTGATGCGCGCGTGATTGAACGTGCGCGCAGCAACGCCCGTCGTGCTGGCATTGGCGAACTGGTGACGTTCGAGGTTAAAGATGTTGCCAAACTGGACAATCCGCTGCCGAAAGGGCCTTACGGTACGGTTATCAGTAACCCGCCATACGGCGAGCGTCTGGAGAGCGAACCGGCGCTGATTGCTCTGCATAGCCTACTGGGCCGGATCATGAAAAATCAGTTCGGCGGTTGGAACCTCTCTTTGTTCAGCGCCTCGCCGGATCTGCTTAGCTGCTTGCAATTACGCGCTGATAAGCAGTTCAAAGCCAAAAACGGCCCGCTGGACTGCGTGCAGAAGAACTACCACCTCGCCGAAAGCGAGGGCGGAAAAACCGCGACGCTGGCGGAGGATTTCGCCAACCGTCTGCGTAAGAACCTGAAAAAATATGAGAAGTGGGCGCGTCAGGAAGGTATCGAGTGCTATCGCCTTTATGATGCCGACCTCCCGGAATATAACGTAGCCATTGACCGTTACGGCGAGTGGGTGGTGGTGCAAGAGTATGCTCCGCCGAAAACCGTGGATGCGCACAAAGCGCGTCAGCGTCTGTTTGATATTATCGCCGCCACGATTGCCGTGCTGGGGATTGCACCGAATAAGCTGGTGCTAAAAACCCGTGAACGGCAGAAAGGGAAAAACCAGTATCAGAAAATGGCTGAGAAGGGTGATTTCCTTGAGGTGCAGGAGTATAACGCGCGTCTGTGGGTCAATCTGACCGACTACCTGGATACTGGCCTGTTCCTTGATCACCGTATCGCCCGTCGCATGCTTGGCGAGATGAGCAAAGGCAAAGACTTCCTCAATCTTTTTGCCTACACCGGCAGCGCAAGCGTACATGCAGGCCTCGGCGGCGCGCGCTCTACCACGACGGTCGATATGTCGCGCACTTATCTCGAATGGGCGGAGCGCAACCTGCGCCTCAACGGCTTAACCGGTCGCGCTCATCGTTTGATGCAGGCCGATGTGCTGGGCTGGCTACGTGAGAGCACCGAACAGTTTGATCTGATCTTCATTGATCCGCCGACCTTCTCTAACTCTAAGCGCATGGAAGACGCGTTTGATGTACAGCGCGACCATCTGCGTCTGATGACCGATCTAAAACGTCTGCTGCGTAAAGGCGGCACGATTATGTTCTCGAACAACAAACGCGGTTTCCGTATGGATCATGACGGGTTAGCGCAACTGGGCCTGAAGGCGCAGGAGATTACGCAAAAAACGCAATCTCAAGATTTTGCCCGCAACCGTCAGATTCACAACTGCTGGCTGATCACCTCAGCCTGAAAGGAATAAAGAATGTCATTAATTAGTATGCACGGCGCCTGGCTTTCATTCAGCGATGCGCCGCTGCTGGATAATGCTGAACTGCATATCGAAGATAACGAACGCGTGTGCCTGGTAGGGCGTAACGGTGCGGGTAAATCGACTCTGATGAAGATCCTCAACCGTGAACAGGGTCTTGATGACGGGCGCATTATTTATGAGCTGGATCTGGTTGTCGCACGTCTGCAGCAGGATCCGCCGCGTAACATTACCGGAACCGTTTACGACTTCGTTGCGGAAGGGATTGCCGAACAGGCGGCCTACCTCAAAGGCTATCACGATGCTTCACAACTGGTGATGACCGACCCGAGCGACAAGAACTTAAACGAACTGGCACGCTTTCAGGAGCAGCTTGATAATTTAGGGCTCTGGCAGCTGGATAGCCGTATTAATGAAGTGCTTGAGCAGCTCAATCTGGATCCTAACGCCGAGCTCTCCTCGCTCTCCGGCGGTTGGCTGCGTAAGGCGGCCCTGGGGCGCGCGCTGGTCAGCGGGCCGCGCGTGCTGCTGCTGGATGAACCGACTAACCACCTCGACATTGAAACGATCGACTGGCTGGAAGGTTTCCTGAAGATGTTCAAAGGCACCATTATTTTTATCTCGCACGACCGTTCCTTTATTCGCAATATGGCGACGCGGATTGTCGATCTCGATCGCGGTAAGCTGGTGACCTATCCAGGCAATTACGATCAATACCTGCTGGATAAAGAAGAAGCGCTGCGCGTTGAAGACCTACAGAATGCTGAATTCGACCGCAAGCTGGCGCAGGAAGAAGTCTGGATCCGTCAGGGGATTAAAGCCCGTCGTACCCGTAATGAAGGGCGCGTGCGTGCATTGAAAGCGATGCGCCGCGAACGCGGTGAGCGTCGTGAAGTGATGGGTAGTGCGAAGATGCAGGTCGAAGAGGCCGCGCGTTCGGGCAAAATTGTCTTCGAAATGGAGAACGTTAACTACCAGGTTGATGGCAAAGTGCTGGTGAAGGATTTTACCGCCCAGATCCAGCGCGGTGATAAGATTGCGCTGATTGGCCCGAACGGCTGTGGTAAAACCACGCTGTTGAAACTGATGCTCGGCCAGCTGAAGGCAGATAGCGGGCGCATCCACGTGGGTACTAAGCTGGAGGTTGCTTACTTCGATCAGCACCGTGCTGAGCTTGACCCGGACAAAACGGTGATGGACAACCTTGCTGAAGGTAAGCAGGAAGTGATGGTGAACGGCAAGCCGCGCCATGTTCTGGGCTACCTGCAAGACTTTATGTTCCATCCGAAACGCGCCATGACGCCGGTACGTGCACTGTCCGGCGGTGAGCGTAACCGTCTGCTGCTGGCGCGCCTGTTCCTCAAGCCCAGTAACCTGTTGATCCTCGATGAACCGACAAACGATCTGGATGTCGAAACCCTGGAACTGTTGGAAGAGTTAGTCGACGGCTATCAGGGCACCGTGATGCTGGTCAGCCACGACCGTCAGTTTGTTGATAACACCGTAACAGAGTGCTGGATCTTTGAAGGGGAAGGGAGAATTGGCCAATATGTTGGCGGTTATCACGATGCCCGAGGTCAGCAATCTCAGTATCTGGCACAAAAGCAGTCAGTTGCCAAAAAAACGGTAGAAGTTGCTCAACCGAAAGCAGAAAGTGTCAAACGTGCGGCTAGCAAACTAAGCTATAACCTGCAGCGCGAACTGGAACAACTGCCGCAGAAACTGGAAGAGCTTGAGGCCCAATTGCAGACTCTGCAGGAGCAGGTTGCCGATCCTTCTTTCTTTGGTCAGTCGCATGACCATACGCAGCAGGTGCTGGCGCAGATGAGCGAAGCGGAGCAGGCGCTGGAAACTGCCTTCGAACGCTGGGAATATCTTGAAGGATTAAAAAACGGCGCATAAGCTGAGGAGTTTTCATGTGCGATCATCATCATGCTGCGCGGCATATTCTGTGCCGACAATGTGATCTGCTGGTGGCTTTGCCGCAGCTGGAGCATCGCCAGAAAGCTGCGTGTCCGCGCTGCGGAACGACATTGACGACTTCGTGGGACGCGCCTCGGCAGCGTCCCACTGCCTATGCGCTGGTCGCATTGTTTATGCTGCTGCTGGCAAACCTGTTTCCTTTCATCTACATGAAGGTCGGTGGCATCAGTAGCGAAATTGAGCTGCTGGAAATCCCTAATGTCCTTTTTACCGAGGATTACGCCAGCCTTGGCACCTTCTTTTTACTCTTTGTGCAGCTGGTGCCGGCTTTCTGCCTTATCACCATCCTGCTGCTGGTAAACCGTGTACGCATGCCTTCCGGCCTAAAAGCATTTCTGGCACGGATCCTGTTTCACCTCAAAGCCTGGGGAATGGCGGAAATCTTCCTCGCCGGAGTCCTGGTCAGCTTTGTTAAGCTGATGGCCTACGGTGATATTGGTATCGGTTTAAGCTTTATTCCCTGGTGTATGTTTTGCGTATTGCAGCTACGCACATTCCAGTGCGTGGACCGCCGTTGGCTGTGGGACGACATTGCGCCAATGCCGTTGATTAAACAGCCATTGAAAGTCGGTGTTTCCGGCCTTCGCCAGGGACTGCGTTCATGCTCATGCTGTACGGCAGTTTTACCCGTTGACGAATCCGTATGCCCGCGCTGTCATACCAAAGGAACCGCTCGACGTAAAAACAGTCTGCAATGGACGCTGGCGCTGCTGATGACGTCGATAATCCTCTATATGCCAGCCAATATTCTGCCGATCATGATTACCGATCTGCTGGGCGATAAAATGCCCTCCACCATTATGGCGGGGGTGATCCTGCTGTGGAGCGAGGGATCATATCCGGTGGCGATGGTGATATTTATCGCCAGCATTATGGTGCCAACGTTAAAAATGATCGCTATTGGCTGGCTGTGCTGGAATGCCAGCGGCAAAGGATCGCGTGACTCTGAGCGCATGCACCTGATTTATGAAGTTGTCGAATTCGTCGGCCGCTGGTCGATGATCGATGTTTTTGTCATCGCAGTCCTCTCAGCTCTGGTGCGCATCGGCGGATTGATGAATATCTATCCGGCGATCGGAGCGGTGATGTTTGCGCTGGTCGTTGTTATGACAATGTTCTCGGCCATGACGTTTGACCCTCGTTTGTTGTGGGACCGTGAGCCAGATCCAAGCCATGAGGAAAGACTGCAGCATGGAAAATAAGAGCGGAGAAGCGAAAGTGCAAAAGGTGAAGAACTGGTCACCGGTGTGGATCTTCCCAATAGTCACGGCGCTTATCGGCGCATGGATTCTATTTTATCACTATAGCCATCAGGGGCCGGAGGTGACGTTAATCACCACCAATGCTGAAGGTATTGAAGGGGGTAAAACCCGAATTAAAAGCCGCAGCGTTGATGTTGGCGTGATAGAAAGCGCAACGCTGACTGATGACCTGACTCACGTAGAAATTAAAGCCCGGCTGAATTCAGGCATGGAAAAATTGCTACATAAGGATTCGGTTTTTTGGGTGGTCAAACCGCAGGTCGGGCGTGAAGGAATTAGCGGGCTAGGCACGTTATTATCCGGTGCTTATATCGAATTGCAGCCTGGCTCTAAAGGCTCTGTGCCTGCGCAATATCCGCTGCTGGATTCACCCCCTTTGGCTTCCCCTGACGCTAAAGGCATTCGCATTTTACTGGAAAGCAGTAAAGCGGGTCAGCTTTCTCCTGGCGATCCGGTGCTCTTTCGGGGTTATCGCGTCGGTTCAGTCGAAACCAGCACCTTTGATGCGCAAAAACGCAATATCACCTACCAGCTGTTTATCAGCGCGCCAAACGATCGTCTGGTGACCAACAACGTGCGTTTCTGGAAAGACAGCGGTATTGCGGTGGATCTTACCGCTGCGGGTATGCGTGTTGAAATGGGATCGCTGTCAACTCTGTTTGGCGGCGGCGTCAGCTTTGATATTCCTGAGGGATTACCGTTAGGAGAGCCGGTAGCGAATAAAACCGAATATCACCTTTTCGACGATCAACGAAGCATTCAGGATTCGGTCTTTACCCAGCATATCGACTACGTGATGTTCTTTAAAGATTCTATCCGCGGCCTGCAGCCTGGTGCGCCTGTGGAGTTTCGCGGTATTCGCCTCGGAACCGTAGGTAAAGTGCCGTTCTTTATCCCTGGGCTGAAACAGAACCTAAACGACGATTACCGCATCCCGGTTGAAGTGCGGATTGAACCAGAACGTTTGATCACTCAGTTAGGCGGCGATCCAGACATTCACAAGCATATTGATGATCTGATGAATCGTGGGCTGCGTGGTTCCCTCAAAACGGGCAATTTGGTAACCGGTGCGCTGTATATCGATCTCGACTTCTATCCAAAAGCGCCTGCGCGCGGCAAGATTCAGGAGTTTGGTGGTTATCCGATCATACCGACTGTGAGCGGTGGCCTGGCGCAGATCCAGCAGCGTCTGATGGATGCCCTGGATAAGATTAACAATCTGCCGATTAATCCTCTGCTGGAGCAGGCAACCAGTACGCTGGCGCAAAGCGAGAAGACCATGCAGCACGTGCAAACGACGCTGGATAGCCTGAATAAGATAACTTCAAGCCAGTCCATGCAGCAGCTGCCGGGCGATATGCAGAGCACATTGCGTGAACTGAATCGTAGTATGCAAGGCTTCCAGCCAGGCTCTGCGGCATACAATAAGATGGTGGCGGATATGCAGCGCCTGGATCAGGTTCTTCGTGAACTGCAACCGGTACTGAAAACGCTCAACGACAAGAGCAATGCGCTGGTATTTGAGGCGAAGGATAAAAAAGATCCGCAGCCAAAGGGAGCGAAATAATGAAAAGATGGCTAATAGCGGCGGCAGTATGCGCGCTGACCGCGTGCAGCAGTGGTGGTGAGAGCAAAACGTACTACCAGCTTCCGGTGGTACAGAGTGGCGCACAAAGCGCCGCTCACCAAAGCAAAAATTTGCTGTGGGTTGAACAAGTCAGCATTCCTGATTATTTGGCGGGTAATGGCGTGGTGTATCAGACCACCGACGTCCAGTATGTGATCGCCAATAACAATCTGTGGGCGAGCCCGCTCGATCAGCAACTGCGTACCACGCTGGTGGCGAATCTTAGCAACCAGCTGCCGGGGTGGGTGGTGGCCTCTCAGCCTTTAGGGAGCGAGCAGGATACGCTAAACGTGTCCGTCAGCGGATTTCACGGTCGTTACGATGGCCGGGTGATCGTTAGCGGTGAGTGGTTGCTGAAGCATCAGGGGCAGCTGATTAAGCGTCCGTTCAACATTGAGCTTAAGCAACAGCAGGATGGTTATGACGCAATGGTTAAAACCCTCGCTCAGGCCTGGACTCAGGAAGCGACTGCAATTGCCAGCGAGTTGAATCGCCTGCCATAAGCAAAATTAATAAAAGTAAAAAGCCGCTGCGGGTAACAAAATCGCAGCGGCTTTTTATTTGTCTCATCAGCTTGTTAACTTGTGCCGGTTCACATTTTTTGTACAAATGAACTTTCATGTAGCTCACAAATATGACAATGGCGTGAATTTTGCGCATTGACGCTGTCTCTGATTCGCGGTATTCGTTAACCGTGGTTGCGTATTTAGTGACCATTGTTTTCTTTTCCACCAGATCAAAGAATGAGGGAAACGAGGCATGAAGAGACAAAAACGAGATCGCCTGGAACGGGCACATCAACGTGGATATCAAGCCGGTATTACCGGAAGATCGAAAGAAATGTGTCCTTATCAGACCTTGAATCAAAGGTCCTGGTGGCTAGGAGGCTGGCGAGAAGCCATGGAGGACAGGGTGCAAATTGCCTGACTGTCTCTTTAAAAATGAAGCCTCCGCTGTGCGGGGGCTTCGCCTTTTAAAGTGTCACTGTTTTATCAGAACGCAGAGGTGTCCTGGAATAAACCCACTTTCAGATCGGTTGCGGTGTAGATCAGACGATCGTCAACCAGCACTTCACCATCCGCCAGGCCCATAATCAAACGACGGTTTATCACGCGTTTGAAATGAATGCGGTAGGTCACTTTCTTAGCCGTTGGCAGTACCTGGCCGGTGAGTTTAACTTCACCTACGCCTAACGCACGCCCTTTACCCTCGCCGCCTAACCAGCCCAGGTAGAAGCCAACCAGTTGCCACATGGCATCCAGGCCCAGGCAGCCAGGCATAACCGGATCGCCAATGAAGTGGCAACCGAAGAACCACAGGTCAGGGTTAATATCGAGTTCTGCCTCAACATAACCTTTATCGTAGTTACCACCGGTTTCGGTCATCTTGATGACGCGGTCCATCATCAGCATATTTGGCGCTGGTAACTGTGGGCCTTTAGCGCCAAACAGTTCACCACGGCCAGAGGCAAGAAGATCTTCTTTTGTATAGGATTCGCGTTTATCTACCATGTTTTCAGTAAGCCTTATTTTGAGTTCGGGACGCAGGATAGCTAACACGTGTACGCTGAACAAGTCCGATCAGTTAGAACCTGAACCGCCTAACCAGCGCAGCGGCCACGGAAAGCGATGGCGACCTTCTTGCTGTGTCGCCTGTGCAATCCGCTCCTGGATGGTTTGCCTTAAAGTTTGTCCTTCTCCATCCCACAATAGTTGGGTCAGAAGGGGTAATGCTTCAGTGACGTCATCAATGGCCCAGATAAAGAACTGTTCCTCAGCAACGGCTTGTTGTAGCTCCTTTGCCAAACACAGATGACGGACGTTGGCGGCTGGGATAATGACGCCCTGTTTACCGGTTAAACCACGCTGCTGGCATATAGCAAAGAAACCTTCAATTTTCTCATTGAGTCCACCAACAGGTTGTACACGACCAAACTGATCGACAGAGCCGGTAATAGCAATACTCTGGTTAATGGGAACATTGGCCAGCGAACTGATTAATGCGCACAGTTCAGCCATGGAGGCGCTATCGCCATCCACTTCACTGTAGGATTGCTCAAAGGTTAACGAGGCGGTGAAGGGGAGTTGTTGATCAAGCTCCAGCTCAGCCATCAAAAACGCCTGCATGATCATCATGCCTTTCGCATGGATATTGCCACCCAACTCAGCCTTGCGTTCGACGTCAATAAACTCACCATCGCCAATGTGAACAACGCAGCTAATGCGAGACGGTTCGCCGAATGCGCGCGGATGGCCTGGGAATTCAATAACCGATAGCGCGTTGATTTGGCCGATGCATTCGCCTTCGGTCTCAATGAGGATTTGCTCTTGCAGGATTTCGTCCTGAATCCGCTCCGCGAGATAGCCTTCGCGCCACTCACGACGTTCCAGCATGGTTTGCATCTCTTCGGCGCTAATCTCTTCGCCTTCACAGAAGGCCGCAGCCTCCTTAAGCTGGCGTGCAATCCATAGCAAACACAGTGGTAGGGTTGCCTGATCGCCAGTGTAACGTGCACCTTCCTGAATCAATAGCGGCCAGGTTTCGGCAGCTAACCCAGGGAGTTCGAATTGGTGTGCGTTCTGCCAGACCCACTGACACCATTGTTTCAGGATGTCGGCATCGACAATTTGTAAATTGTCTTCGTATTCGCTGTAAATAGCCTGGGCAGAAAGCTCGGGTTCCATCTCCTGGAAATCTGCTAGTGATTCCCGCTCGCCAACCAGAATGACTTTCAGGTTGAGCGGCATTGAGGGGATGCTAACCGGAAGAGGGCGGGACTCATCGATTGACAGCCAGTCAAAACGCTGGCGGGCAATCATATTTTTTAGCCGCATCCACAGCAGGGGCTGAGCCAGCAATGCGCGCAGGGAGATGATCAATACACCACCGTTGGCACGATGAACCAGACCTGGTTGCAGGCTAATTTCACCATTAAACTGGCGTACGCAGCCAAAGAGTTGCTCTGCTTCTACCCAGTCGGCGGCTTCAACCGGCGCGATGCTCGCGAAATTATCTTCTGCGGCTTGTGCCGGGATGCTGGTGATGTTTCCACCATCAATCTGATAACGTACGCCATAAAGCGGTTCAGATGGTTGATGTAAAGTACGAGTTTCGTTCGCCAACCATTGCAGATACTCTGGCTCTTCTGGTGCTTTAACCAGCATGAACGGCGAAATGGCTGGAGTCACCAGAAGTTGCTCCAGGGCATAGAATAAGCGGGGTTGCAGTTCGCCAGAGAGAGATGCTTCTGCTTGTGCTAAGTCGGCTTGTGCAAACAGCGCCTGATAACTTTCCGTATCAGGAGCGAGGTCGTTTCGGGTAAGTTTCGTAATGGTCAAAGTCGCTGTTTTTTAGTCAGATGTAAAACGCGCGATTATACATTATGCGGCGTCTGAGCACACGAGTGATTGCGTTGGTCGCAGTGATAACGAATCTACCCACATCACGAAAGATGATTTATTCTCAGCAGATCAAGAAAAAACTGATATCCTGAAAAGAGTTACACGGTCACATTGAGATCGCAATGAAATATCAACAACTGGAAAATCTTGAAAGCGGTTGGAAATGGACATATCTGGTAAAAAAGTGCCGGGAAGGTGAACCGATAACCCGCTACATTGAAGCCAGCGCTGCACAAGCTGCGGTCGATGTCTTACTCACGCTCGAAAATGAACCTGTTCTGGTGAATACCTGGATTGAGCAGCATATGAATCCAGAGTTAGCGAACCGTATGAAGCAGACTATACGCGCACGTCGCAAGCGACATTTTAACGCGGAGCATCAGCATACTCGTAAAAAATCTATCGATCTGGAGTTCATGGTCTGGCAGCGGCTGGCAGGTCTGGCGCAAAGGCGGGGTATGACCCTGTCGGAAACGATCGTACAGCTGATTGAGGATGCTGAACATAAAGAAAAATATGCTAGTAAAATGTCCAGTTTGAAGCATGACTTGCAAGTGTTGCTGGGTAAAGAGTAGCCATTAAATTAAGAACTAAAGTGAGTGTTGGTATTCCGCTGGTTTGTTGCTTTAAACATGAATTTAATACAAAAAAAACCCCGCATCAGCGGGGTTTTTTATTAACGCGATAACTTAAGCCTGTGGCTGAGTTACTACGTCTTTGTAGCCTTTAACTTCGATCTCTACGCGACGATCTGGACCCAGGCAGTCGATCAGAGCTGCACGAGCTTTCACGTTGTCACAGGTGTTGCCAGTAACCGGGTTGGATTCACCCATACCACGAGCGGAGATTTTGCTAGACGGGATACCTTTAGACACCAGGTAATCAACAACGGACTGAGCACGTTTCTCAGACAGCTGCTGGTTGTAGGCATCAGAACCGATACGGTCAGTGTAGCCCAGAACAACCGCGGAACCGTCTTTCGGATCCATGTTGCTCAGCTGGGTGTACAGCTGATCCAGAGCCTGCTGGCCTTCCGGTTTCAGGGTAGATTTGTTGAAGTTGAACAGAACGTCAGACTTCAGGGTGAAGTGCTTGGTAGTCACTTCAGGAGCCGGGGCCGGGGCCGGAGCTACAACCGGAGCAACATCTTCCTGACCGAAGCGGTAGGAAACACCTAAGCTCAGCATGCCGTTATCAGGACGGGTACCAACGGTGCCTGCGTCGCCGATGTTGTTAACCCACTGGTATTCCAGACGGGTTGCGATGTCACGAGTAACAGCCCACTCTAAGCCGCCCGCGAATACTGGGGAAACGCCAGTGTCGTGTTCGCTGCGAGAAACGCCGTTAGAAGCGTAGTTGCCTTTAGCGTCTGCACGCCAAACCATACCACCCAGACGGGTATAGATATCCAGATCGTCAGTGATCGGATAACCCAGTTTAGCAGTCAGCTGAACGCCCTGAGCTTTGAAAGCACCGTTATCAACGCTGCCTTTGTAAGCCATACGGCCCAGCCAGTCGTAACCCATTTCGAAGCCGAGGTACGGGTTAACCTGGTAGCCACCAAACGCGCCAGCACCCAGTTGATCGTTACGAACCGGACCGTTGTTGCCTTTGAAACCGTTACCGTAGAAACCGGTGTCGTGATACTGGGACCAGCCCAGTTTAGCACCTGCATACCAGGTGTTATCTTTCGGAGCGGCCTGCGCTACGGTAGCGAAGCCAGCCAGTGCCACTGCAATCGCGATAGCTGTCTTTTTCATTTTTTGCGCCTCATTATCATCCAAAATTCGCCATGAAGGTACAAAAGACCTCACGGTTAAATCCTTCACCCGGGGCGTGACTTGTTGTTAACTATGCTGATACATGCAGCGAAAGCCGATCACCCCTGGCGATGTAAAGTCTACAACTTAGTTAGAAACTTACAAGTGTGAACTCCGTCAGGCATATGAAAAAAAAGGGTTGTGTACCCAATGTTTAACAACGTAGGGTTGAATTTCATATGGCAAAAAAAGTCGCGAGACCGCATCAGACAGGCATTTTAACAAAAACGGGCATTAAAAAATTAAGCCATCCACCAGGGCAAAAAAAATTCCAGGATTAATCCTAAATTCATTTAATGATACACGTTTGAGTGAATTTTTAGCCCAGAAAGTTGTCTGCCTGGCTGACCAGTATTACTCACTGGACGCATGATGAACCCCATTGCATGACCCTCTTGCGCAGCGACAACCAGTCGTTCATGTTCTTCAACTGTGAGTTCATCTGACAACCAGCCAATCACAACACTATAATTACCGGTACGCAGTGCGCGGATCATGGATTCCAGCGTATTGTTGGGCGACATTTGGCTGATCTGCATCACCTTTGATAACGGTAAACCGGAGGACTGTACCCATTCGCGGCTCAGTTTCTGCTGAGGCGTTAGCCACAGCTGCCAGCGCGATTGCTGACCAAGTTGCTGTAATAGAGGAAGCAATAATAGTTGCGTCATCATGGGTTGATCTTCGCGATAGACAATTTCACTGATCAGCCCATTGGTTGGGTGTTCGACTGCGTCATGAGCGTGACGGCGTACTGAAGTAGAAGTCAGTGGTGAACGATTTGCGTGAGCTGAAGTAAACATAGTCTATCCCGCCTGTGGGTTACTGTATGTATGTACAGTATATGCGACAGGTAAAAAGATCAACCACATTTTCTCTTCTGTTGACTGAAATCTGTACTTCATTTTTCCCCTTCAGATCGGCAGATTGGCGAGTATGACTTGATGTCGGTATGCATATGATGTGAATTCATGGTTGAAAACATTTTAACTTGAGTGAATTTTTCTCCCCTGTAAGAGTGTTATCCGTTTTGGATGTACTACCGATGCTAAGTATTCTGGTTTCTTTTGTTATTAATATTTATCAAATACTTTACCTTTCGGCATTTTGACTTCATTGAGCGATATTTTTTTGAAAGCGGCTCGCAAAAACATAAGTTGGTTAAAATGAAGACATAATTCATCTTGCCGCATCAAGAGAAGTCACTTATTTTCTTAATTAGCGGATCCGTTAACGAAACTATTTTTTATTTACATGATTAACAAAGGAATAATCATGAAGAAATTTCCAGGTCTACGGATTCAACAGTTCCGGAAGTGCTTGTCATCATTAGGAAAAATAAGTTGTCGGCCTTTATTTGGCGGCTATAGTCTGGCGATAGATAATACCGTTTTTGCTATGGTTGCTGAGGGGGAAATTTATCTTAGGGTTTGTGAGCAGAGTGCGGAGTATCGCGTTGAACATAAAACCCCTCTTTTGATAATGCGAAAGAATGGTCGACCAGCTGCACTGAAATATTATCATATAGATGAAGCGCTTTGGCGTGACAGCAATATGCTTTTCCAGCTATCAGTTTTTTCATTTCAGACCGCACGTAATGAAAAGCAAAAGCAGAAAAGCTCAGGGAGATTAAAAAATTTGCCAAATATTAGTTTCCACATGGAGCTGCAGTTGATTAATTCAGGCATTCCTGATGAAAAAACGTTGCGCGAAATTGGAGCGAAAAAAGCCTGGCTGAGGCTATTAAGATTGAATAAAGCGCTAACGGTCAATGTGCTTTATTCGTTAGCTGGGGCAATCAATGGCGTGCATGCCGCCACACTCCCGATGCAACTGCGTCAGGACCTCGAAGAGTGGGCGGTAGAGCAGCAACGAGAGATAGGGACTTACTCAGGTTGAACCTCGACCTGTCGCTGTAGCCGACATATTTCTGGCAGCAGCGCCAGCAGTAATCCAATTTGCTGGAGCACCAAAGGCTCTTTGCTGTCAGCTCGAGGATCAAGGTGCTGGATCCGGGTCTGCAAGCTTGCCAAAGCTTGCTGTACCCGCAGTTCATCAGCGGGTGTATGGTGCAGCGCATCATCAACATAGCAAACGGCATCGTCCAGCAGCGCCAGAATATCCGGTGTTGTCAGTTTTTCCCGATGGGCACCCAACGCTGAAATATAGCTGGTAAAAGTATGGTTCAGACACAGTAAGCGGAATGCGGTTTCTCGCATCGCTGAGTCAGCTCTGGGTTCAGTGGACAAATTTGAGACTACTGATGCCAGTTCACCGTCTCGGTTATGCGCCGCACGCCGTGCGATACGATAAGCCAGGCGGTTGTCACGTCCCTGATGATATTGCTCAAGAATGGCATCCAGATATCGGCAGTTGGCGTTGATTGCCTGTTCGAGGACTCGCGGTAAATTGCGAAATTTCCAGTCGGGCCAAATAAAACTTACGGCTGCCCAGGCGATCGCACAACCGATCAACGTGTCAAATATACGTGGTAAGGCGACTTCAAAGCCTTCACCCAGCAGGTTAAAGCATAACAGGACCAGCAGGGTAATAAACATCGTTGCGTGGGCGTATTGTACGTTGCGAAAAGCAAAGAACAGCACGCCAGTCAGAACAATCAGAAGTAGCTGGCCTTCTACTGAAGGTACCAGGAGCAGGATCGGGAGTCCTATCGCAACCCCAACCAGCGTACCGATTATTCTTAATGCCAGCCGGTGGCGCGTGGCGTTGTAGTTTGGCTGGCAAACAAACAGGCTGGTCAGCAATATCCAGTAGCCGTGGTTCAGCCCGGTAAGCTGAATAAAGGCGTAGCCCGCGCACAGGACTAACGACATCCGAACCGCGTGACGGAATAGAGCTGACTCCGGTGACATGTTATTGCGCAAACGTAGCCAGATATCGCTAAAACCGTTAGGTTGATCGTCAGCGAGCAGATTTTCAGTATTGTTATTGGTCTGTACGGTAGTCTGTACGGATTCAATGGTCGCCAACTGGGCATCTATCGCTCGCAGGTTATTGAGCAAAAAGCCGAGCGCCTTAAGCTGTTCCGTAGGTGCTCCGCTAGCCCGTACGCGATCGAGTGCGGCATCAAGATGCATAAATGCCCGTTCAAAGTGGGCATCGTGTTGATAGGGTTCGCGTAGCAGGATAGCGCGTGAGAGTTTTTGGCATGCCTGCGCCTGCATAGACAACATACGCTGAAAGCGAAACATCACGTCGCTATAGCGAAAGTGGTCGCGCAACGTTTGGTACTGAATATGCGATGAGCTGGCGCGTTCGTGAATATCCTGAGCCACGAAGTAATACTGCAAAGTGCGGCGGGTACCGCGCTGGCCGCGATCGCCGCGTAGACGAGTCAGCAGAGAGACTTTGGTCTGATTCAGCGTGGTAACTAGCTGGCCGTTGGCTATTGCCAGATCGTACAGCGGCGCCTGGCTTTCATCTTCGATATCCGGATCAAACAGCCGCGATTTAAGCTCCAGATAGTGAGCCAACTGCTCGTAACTGCGGGCCAGATTGTCCTGAAGAGGGCGGATAGGGAAGATAAGATGTCCGGCTAGGGTAAGTAAGTTATACCAGACCGCACCGGCTAACAAAAACAACGGCTGGAGGTACCAATGGCTGTAAAGCGTTACGCCCAGCATGGTATAGATAGCAATTAATAAAGCACCAAAGGCGATTGTTGCATAGCGTTGTCCTAATCCACCGAGCAAAATAAAGCCTATAGTGGAGAGGGTCAGGCCAATCGCAAACAGCCAGGGCCAGGGAAAGAGAAGCTCCACCGATGCCGAAGCGATAAAGAAGCACACCAGAGTGATGGCCAGATTGCGCAGACGTCCTGTCAGGCGGTCATCAAGGTCAGTCAACGCCGCAGCCACTACTCCGAGTGTTAAGGGAATAGTCAGTTTTACTTCACCAATCCACCATGGAAATGCAGTCGTGCCGCAGAGTGCGATAAAGATCCTGATGTTATATAACCAGGCGCTGTTCCAGGTATAGCGGCGTAGCAGGGGGCTAAGCATTTCTTTGTTCCATCCAATTACTGAAAGCGGCGACGGGCATTGGCTTCACGCGCGGCGCGGGCGGTCTCAACAGAAACGACTCGACGGCCCACTGGCCACAAAGCAATTGCGGCGATTTTAAAATTGGCGATACCGACCGGGATGCCGATGATGGTCACACATTGTGCAATACCACAGAAGATATGCATCAGACACAACCACCAGCCAAAGAAAATAAACCATAATATATTCAGTAGCGTACCGCCCGCGTTCAACAGGCTATTCTTTCCTTGAGGTTCAAGTTCATCAACATGAATCGCTTCATTTCCGTATGGCAGCAAAGAGAGCTTGGTAATCTCCCAGCAGGAACGCGTGAGCGGTAGTGTAAAGATCAAAATGATACTCACTAGTGTTGCCAGCAACCAGCCGAGCGTGGTGGCGAAACCGCCAAGGATAAAGTTTAAAATATTCAGAATGGTACGCATAAACCCTCTGTTTAATCCTGTGGATAATAAGACTCGCCCATTGTAGCGTTTTTTACGCTGGAGCACTCGGCCACTGGCGGTTAAACTTAAAAACAACCAACCTGATTGAAATTCGACATTATATGGAACTTAAAGCGACAACATTAGGCAAACGCATGGCGCAGCATCCTTATGACAGGGTGCAACTCCTCAATGCCGGAGTAAAGGTTTCCGGCGACAGCCATGAGTATCTTATACCTTTCAATCAGTTATTGTCGGTTCATTGCAAGCGCGGATTGGTATGGGGCGAACTGGAATTTGTCCTGCCAGATGATAAAGTTGTGCGTTTGCATGGCACCGAATGGAACGACACGCAGCGTTTTTATCATCATCTGAATACTCTCTGGCAGCAGTGGAGCGCGGAAATGAGCGACATTGCTGCCGATCTACTTCGCCAGCAGTTGGCAGAAGTGGCGCGTTCAAGCGCTGAGGGTAAATGGCTAACTCGCCAGCAGGTGACTGATATTCAGAGTAAAATCCGAAGTGCGCTAAGTGGATTACCTATGCCGACTGGTCGCCTTGAGGCTTTCGATAACTGCCGTGAACTGTGGCGGCAGTGCCTGGGCTGGCTGAGTGATACGGAAAAGGCCAGGCTCGCTCATAATCAGGCATTTACTGAATCGATGCTGGAACAGTACCGTGGCTTTTTTGCCAGCGTGGAATCATCACCACTGAACCCGGCGCAAGCCCGTGCGGTGGTGAACGGTGAGCGATCGTTATTAGTTCTGGCCGGTGCCGGAAGCGGTAAGACCTCC
This sequence comes from Klebsiella sp. MISC125, assembly GCF_051131775.1. Lineage (NCBI taxonomy): Bacteria > Pseudomonadati > Pseudomonadota > Gammaproteobacteria > Enterobacterales > Enterobacteriaceae > Klebsiella > Klebsiella sp. MISC125. The sequence continues at coordinate 3,931,534 of NZ_CP180448.1, read as the reverse complement.
GTTTTGGTGGCGCGTGCGGGCTGGTTACTGACGCGTGGCGAAGCCGCAGCCGACCAGATCCTGCTGCTGGCATTTGGTCGCCAGGCGGCACAGGAGATGGATGAACGTATCCGTGAGCGTTTGAGCACAGAAGAGATATCCGCTCGTACTTTTCACTCCCTGGCCCTGCATATTATTCAGCAAGGCAGTAAAAAAGTGCCAACGATCAGTAAGCTGGAAAGCGATACCGCTACCCGACAAAAGCTATTAGTGCAGAGCTGGCAGCAGCAGTGTCAGGAGAAAAAAGCGCAGGCGAAAGGTTGGCGGTTGTGGCTGGAAGAGGAGATGGACTGGCAGATTCCGGAAGGGGATTTCTGGCAGGACAAAAAGCTCCAGCGTCGGGTGGCGAGTCGCCTCGACCGTTGGGTCAGCTTGATGCGAATGCACGGAGGATCGCAGGCCGAGATGATTGCGGGGGCGCCGGAAGAGGTGCGCGATCTCTTTGGCAAACGGGTCAAGCTGATGGCACCGTTGCTCAAAGCGTGGAAAACGGCGTTAAAAGATGAGAATGCCGTCGATTTTTCCGGCCTGATTCATCAGGCGATTAATATTCTTGATAAAGGGCGGTTTGTCAGTCCATGGAAACATATTTTGGTTGATGAGTTTCAGGATATCTCTCCGCAGCGTGCATCATTGTTGGCAGCGTTGCGTCGGCAAAATACGCAGACCACGCTATTTGCCGTCGGCGATGACTGGCAGGCTATCTATCGTTTCAGCGGCGCTCAACTTTCCCTGACGACGGCCTTTAATCACTATTTTGGTGAAGGTGACTGTTGCGCGCTGGATACCACCTACCGCTTTAATGGCCGGATAGGCGAAGTAGCCAACGAGTTTATTCAGCAAAATCCACACCAGTTAACCAAACCGTTAAATAGCCTGGTCGCAGGGGATAAAAAGGCAGTGACATTATTGGCCGAGGACAAACTCGACGAGTTGCTGGATAAACTGAGCGGTTATGTCAAACGCGAACAGCGAATTTTGCTGCTGGCCCGTTACCATCATTTGAAACCTACGGCGTTGGAGAAAGCCGCAACACGCTGGCCGCACCTGCAGCTTGATTTTATGACTATCCATGCCAGCAAAGGGCAACAGGCGGATTACGTTATTGTTTTGGGGCTCCAGGATGGGGATGATGCATTTCCGGCACCGGCGCGTGAATCGATAATGGAGCAGGCATTGTTACCGCAACCGGAAGATTTTCCTGATGCCGAAGAACGACGTTTGCTGTACGTCGCAATCACGCGTGCTCGTTTACGCGTTTGGCTGCTATTTAACAAACAACAACCTTCACCGTTTGTCGAAATGTTAGAGGCGCTGGATGTACCAATAGCGAGAAAACCATAACAACTGGCGGCCTGGCCGCCAGCGCGGTTTATTTCAGACGATCGGCGAGATAGCGCTGATAATCCGGGATCAGAATATCAACAGGATCGCTGAAGTGTGGAGACTGAATAATAAAGTCAGCGGTAGAAGCATTGGTAGCGACCGGGATGTTCCATACCGTTGCCAGACGTAATAGGGCTTTAACATCCGGGTCGTGCGGCACCGCATTCAGCGGGTCCCAGAAGAAAATTAGCACATCTATCTTACCTTCCGAAATCAGTGCGCCCACCTGCTGGTCGCCGCCCATTGGACCACTCAGAAGTGCCTGAACCTCAAGCCCGGTTGCGCGGGCGACGAGGTTACCGGTCGTGCCGGTTGCTGATAGCGTATGTTGAGCCAGCAGTTGCTGGTGGCGCCCAACCCATTTCATCAGCATATCTTTACAGTGATCGTGAGCAACCAGCGCGATATGTTTGCGCGCGGGTAATGTACGTATTGTCAGTTCCATTATTTCATTCCACATTTTGGCCTGCAGACAGATTACTGGAAGTGGCTGCTGCTGCAAGCGCCAGGGTGAAAAAATTTGATGTATCTGTAGGTTAGAGTGGATGGCTGGTTCAGCCGGATTAGCATACACTTGGGCTAAATAGCAGGAGGATGAAAATGAAAGAGAACGATATCGCAGGAATTCTAACCTCGACTCGGACCATTGCGCTGGTGGGCGCGAGTGACAAACCTGACCGTCCAAGCTACCGGGTGATGAAATATCTTCTGGAGCAGGGGTACCACGTCATCCCAGTTTCCCCCAAGGTTGCGGGCACTACGCTGCTGGGGCAAAAAGGATATGCAACGCTTGCCGATGTGCCGGAAAAAGTAGACATGGTCGATGTTTTCCGCAATTCGGAAGCGGCGTGGGGCGTTGCGCAGGAGACCGTGGCTATTGGGGCGAAAACGCTGTGGTTGCAGTTGGGCGTTATAAATGAGCAGGCCGCGGTTCTGGCGCGTGATGCCGGGCTTAATGTGGTGATGGATCGCTGTCCGGCAATTGAGATCCCACGACTAGGATTAGCCAGATAAATCCAAAGCCGCGCAAGACGGCAATGCTGAGCAGTTAAGGAACGGTTGACCGAGTTTAACTGCGGCACAATAACGGCTTCCATGAAAGGGAGCCGTTTTCTTTTAGCGATATTTATTAAGTTATTTATGGTAAGTGTTTTAATTAAAACTACATCGAAACGTTTCTTTATTTTAAAGTAAAACGAACGCCAGTCTAAATTTTACTTTTACGCGTTGTCTTCCCGTTTTTAACTGGCAAGTTTTGTCTCTTTTTCTTTCCTTATTCTTAAAATCTCCTCCGCCAGGCAATTTATTTTTCTGAATAAACCACTGTGAGTGTAGGGCTTATCTGTTATGATTTTTTTTAAACTTTAAAAAAAACTGTCGCTTTTTATCTGTTATTTACATGACTAATATCACAGATATTTTTGAATCAGTGGTTAAATGGATGTTTCTCAATATGAGAAATGTATTATTCATGATTTTATCTTTATTGTAATAACCGTGAGCAACCGTTTTTCTTATGGTCGCTATTAACATCTCAAAATGTAAGCGTATTATTTTAATTGTATGTAAAATAACGTTTTTATGTTATTTCAGGATGTAATTTTCTTATTTTGTCATGCTCTTGCGGGACTCCAGGAACTGGTATATCTAATAAGATGGATTATTAAGAATTATCTCATACCTCTGACTGCGTCTTCATCTCAAGGGTGCAACCTGATGAAAAATATAAATGTGACAGTGAAAGAAACGGGTGTCGAACGCACCGTTGATGGCAATCTAGTTAATCTAAATACGCAGTCAGTGGTTCTCCTGCATGTCAAGCGTGAAGAGATTAGTTCATATGCCCGGCAAGGTAATGATCTTGTTCTAAAACTCCATAACGGTGACACCGTTACAATTAAAAACTTTTTCGTTGTGGATGAGCATGGACAGCACAGTGACCTGGTTCTTATGGACGATGAGACGGGCGCATTATGGTGGCTGGAGGGCGCGGGTACTGATGGTGCCCATTATTCTCTGATTAGCGATCTTTCAGAAGTCATTGCCACCGGTGGTGCAGGGCAAAGCATTGCCGGTTGGGCCATGGCGGGTGCGGCTCTACTGGGCATTGCGGCGATGTTTGCCGGTACTTCAAATAAAGATCACCACTCCTCAATTTCTCCTGATGATTCAGATTCTGATAGTGACTCGGATAGCGACAGTGATGCGGATTCGGATAGTGACTCCGATGCCGATAGCGATGCGGATTCTGACAGCGACTCGGACTCCGACAGTGACTCTGATGCCGACAGCGATGCGGACTCCGACAGTGACTCGGATTCGGACAGTGATTCTGACAGTGACTCTGATTCCGACAGTGACTCGGATTCGGACAGTGATTCGGATTCTGACAGCGACTCTGACAGCGATGCAGATTCGGATAGCGACTCAGATACAGAATTACCTACCGCGGCCCAGAACATAACGGTCAATGACAATGTGGGGCCTATCACCGGTGTGCTGCATTCCGGTGATGTCACCGATGATACAACCCCGGAGATTAAAGGGACGGCGGAAGCTGGCACCACGATAACGATTTATGACGGTGATACCGTACTAGGTTCTGTCGTTGTAGGTGAAGATGGGCACTGGAGTTTCACTTTGCCGGAACTGAGCGAGGGTACTCACAGCCTGAGCGCTACGGTGACCGATAAAGCCGGAAACGTCAGCGAGCGTTCGCCAGCCTTTGTGCTGACGATAGACTCAACTGCGCCGGATGCCAGCGATCTTCAGGTAACCGACGATGTTAACCAGCACACCGGCCCGCTGAGCAGCGGGGATCTGACCAACGACGCCACACCGACCCTGAGCGGCACGGCGGAAGCGGGCAGTACCGTCACAATTTACGACGGCGATACCGTGCTGGGCACGGTCGTGGCAGGTGAGGACGGCTACTGGAGCTATACTCCGGACGCGCTGGGTGAAGGTGCCCACAGCCTGAGCACCACGGTAACTGACAAGGCCGGGAATACCAGCGGGCACTCGCCAGCCTTTGAGCTGACGGTGGACACGGTGGCGGCCCCGGTCAGCGATCTTGTGGTAACCGACGACGTTAACCAGCACACCGGTCCGCTGGTCAGCGGGGACCTGACCAACGACGCCACGCCGACCCTGAGCGGCACGGCGGAAGCGGGGTCCACGGTGACGATTTATGATGGCGATACCGTGCTGGGCACCGTGATTGCGGGCGAAGACGGTCACTGGAGCTTTACTCCGGATGCGCTGAGTGAAGGCACTCACAATTTGAGCACCACGGTAACTGACAAGGCCGGGAACACCAGCGGGCACTCGCCAGCCTTTGAGCTGACGGTGGACACGGTGGCGGCCCCGGTCAGCGATCTTGTGGTAACCGACGACGTTAACCAGCACACCGGTCCGCTGGTCAGCAGGGATCTGACCAACGACGCCACGCCGACCCTGAGCGGCACGGCGGAAGCGGGCAGTACCGTCACAATTTACGACGGCGATACCGTGCTGGGCACCGTGATTGCGGGCGAAGACGGTCACTGGAGCTATACCCCGGCAGCGCTGGGGGATGGTGCCCACAGCCTGAGCACCACGGTGACGGATAAAGCCGGGAACACCAGCGGGCACTCGCCGGCCTTTGAGCTGACGGTGGACACGGAGGTGGCTCCGGTCAGCGATCTGGTGGTAACCGACGACGTTAACCAGCACACCGGTCCGCTGGTCAGCGGGGATCTGACCAACGACGCCACGCCGACCCTGAGCGGCACGGCGGAAGCGGGCAGTACCGTCACAATTTACGACGGCGATACCGTGCTGGGCACCGTGATTGCGGGCGAAGACGGTCACTGGAGCTATACCCCGGCAGCGCTGGGGGATGGTGCGCACAGCCTGAGCACCACGGTGACGGATAAAGCCGGGAACACCAGCGGGCACTCGCCAGCCTTTGAGCTGACGGTGGACACGGAGGTGACCCCGGTCAGCGATCTGGTGGTGACCGACGACGTTAATCAGCACACCGGCCCGCTGAGCAGCGGGGATCTGACCAACGACGCCACGCCGACCCTGAGCGGCACGGCGGAAGCGGGTTCCACGGTAACGATCTACGATGGCGACACCGTGCTGGGCACGGTCGTGGCAGGTGAGGACGGTCACTGGAGTTTTACCCCTGCAGCGCTGGGGGACGGTGCCCATAGCCTGAGCACCACGGTGACGGATAAAGCCGGGAACACCAGCGGGCACTCTCCGGCCTTTGAGCTGACGGTGGACACGGAGGTGGCTCCGGTCAGCGATCTGCAGGTGTTTGATAATGCAGGCGAAGAAACAGGTATTCTGAACAATGGCAACGTCACTGATGATGACACGCCAACGTTGAGCGGCACGGCAGAAGCCGGTAGTACAGTCACAATTTACGACGGCGATACCGTGCTGGGTACCGTGATTGCGGGCGAAGACGGCCACTGGAGCTTTACCCCGGATGCGCTGAGTGAGGGCACTCACAATTTGAGCACCACGGTGACCGATCTGGCCGGGAACGTGAGTGAGCGTTCTCCGATATTTGAATTGATAGTCGATCTCAGTGATGACTCGGATGCTGATGCTGACAGCGACTCCGATAGCGATTCAGATTCCGACAGTGATGCGGACTCCGACAGCGACTCCGATTCTGACAGCGATTCCGATTCCGACAGCGACTCCGACAGCGACTCCGACTCCGACAGTGACTCGGATTCTGACAGCGATTCGGACTCGGACAGCGATGCGGATTCTGACAGTGATTCTGATTCCGACAGCGATTCCGATTCGGACAGCGATTCTGATTCCGACAGCGATGCGGACTCTGACAGTGACTCGGATTCGGACAGCGATTCCGACTCTGACAGCGACTCCGATTCCGACAGTGACTCGGATTCTGACAGTGATTCGGACTCTGACAGCGACTCGGACTCTGACAGCGACTCGGATGCTGACAGTGACTCGGATAGTGACAGTGACTCGGATTCGGACAGTGATTCTGACTCGGACAGCGATTCAGATTCTGACAGCGATTCAGATTCTGACAGTGACTCGGATTCGGACAGCGATTCGGACTCGGACAGCGATTCTGACTCTGACAGCGACTCGGACTCTGACAGCGACTCCGATTCTGACAGTGATTCCGATTCGGACAGCGATTCTGATTCCGACAGCGATGCGGACTCTGACAGTGACTCCGATTCGGACAGCGATTCTGACTCTGACAGTGACTCGGATTCGGACAGCGACTCCGACTCTGACAGCGACTCGGATTCTGACAGCGATTCCGACTCCGACAGCGACTCGGATTCTGACAGCGACTCGGATTCGGACAGCGACTCGGATTCTGACAGCGATGCGGACTCTGACAGTGACTCGGATTCTGACAGCGATTCCGACTCCGATAGCGATTCTGACTCTGACAGCGATTCGGACTCTGACAGCGATTCGGATTCGGACAGCGACTCGGATTCTGACAGCGACTCGGACTCTGACAGCGACTCGGATTCCGACAGCGATTCTGACTCGGACAGCGACTCGGATTCCGACAGCGATTCGGATTCGGACAGCGATTCCGACTCCGACAGCGACTCGGATTCTGACAGCGACTCCGATTCTGACAGCGATTCCGACTCCGACAGCGACTCGGATTCTGACAGCGACTCGGATTCTGACAGCGACTCGGATTCTGACAGTGATTCGGACTCCGACAGTGACTCGGATTCTGACAGTGATTCCGACTCCGACAGCGACTCCGATTCCGACAGCGATTCGGATTCAGACAGCGATTCCGACTCCGACAGCGATGCGGATTCTGACAGTGACTCGGATTCTGACAGTGACTCGGATTCGGACAGTGATGCGGACTCTGACAGCGATTCTGATTCCGACAGTGACTCGGATTCGGACAGCGATTCGGATTCCGAAGCCCCTGCAGCAGCTGAGAACATAACGGTTAATGACAATGTAGGTTCCATTACCGGTGTGCTGCATTCCGGAGATGTCACCGATGATACAACTCCGGAGATTAAAGGCACGGCGGAAGCGGGTTCCACGGTAACGATCTACGATGGCGACACCGTGCTGGGCACGGTCGTGGCAGGTGAGGACGGTCACTGGAGCTATACTCCGGACGCGCTGGGTGAAGGTGCCCACAGCCTGAGCACCACGGTAACTGACAAGGCCGGGAATACCAGCGTGCACTCGCCGGCCTTTGAGCTGACGGTGGACACGGAGGTGGCTACGGTCAGCGATCTGCAGGTGTTTGATAATGCAGGCGAAGAAACAGGTATTCTGAACAATGGTAACGTCACTGATGATGACACGCCGACGCTGAGCGGCACGGCAGAAGCCGGCAGTACAGTCACAATTTACGACGGCGATACCGTGCTGGGTACCGTGATTGCGGGCGAAGACGGCCACTGGAGCTTTACCCCGGATGCGCTGAGTGAGGGCACTCACAATTTGAGCACCACGGTGACCGATCTGGCCGGGAACGTGAGTGAGCGTTCTCCGATATTTGAATTGACAGTCGATCTCAGTGATGACTCGGATGCTGATGCTGACAGCGACTCCGATAGCGATTCCGATTCGGACAGCGATGCAGACTCTGACAGCGATTCCGACTCCGACAGCGACTCGGATTCTGACAGTGACTCCGATTCGGACAGCGATGCCGATTCGGACAGCGATTCCGACTCCGACAGCGACTCCGACTCCGACAGTGACTCGGATTCTGACAGCGATTCGGACTCCGACAGTGACTCCGACTCGGACAGCGACTCGGACTCTGACAGCGACTCCGATTCCGACAGTGACTCGGATTCAGATAGCGACTCGGATTCTGACAGCGACTCGGACTCTGACAGCGATTCTGATTCCGACAGCGACTCGGATTCGGACAGCGACTCCGACTCCGACAGCGATGCGGACTCGGACAGCGACTCGGATTCTGACAGTGATTCCGACTCTGACAGCGACTCGGATTCGGACAGCGATTCTGACTCTGACAGCGACTCGGACTCTGACAGTGATGCCGACTCCGACAGCGATTCCGACTCGGACAGCGATTCGGACTCTGACAGCGACTCCGATTCCGACAGCGACTCGGATTCTGACAGCGACTCCGACTCCGACAGCGATTCCGATTCGGACAGCGATTCTGACTCTGACAGCGACTCGGATTCAGACAGCGACTCGGATTCAGACAGTGACTCCGATTCCGACAGTGATTCCGACTCTGACAGTGACTCGGATAGTGACAGCGACTCGGATTCCGATAGCGACTCGGACTCTGACAGCGATTCTGATTCTGACAGCGACTCGGACTCCGACAGCGATTCGGACTCTGACAGTGACTCGGATAGCGACAGTGATTCCGACTCCGACAGCGACTCGGACTCCGACAGTGACTCCGACTCTGACAGCGACTCGGATTCGGACAGCGATTCGGACTCTGACAGCGACTCGGATTCTGACAGCGACTCCGACTCCGACAGCGATTCCGATTCGGACAGCGATTCTGACTCGGACAGCGACTCGGATTCTGACTCGGACAGCGACTCCGATTCCGACAGTGATTCCGACTCTGACAGCGATTCTGATTCCGACAGCGACTCGGATTCGGACAGCGACTCCGACTCCGACAGCGATGCGGACTCGGACAGCGACTCGGATTCTGACAGTGATTCCGACTCTGACAGCGACTCGGATTCGGACAGCGATTCTGACTCTGACAGCGACTCGGACTCTGACAGTGATGCCGACTCCGACAGCGATTCCGACTCGGACAGCGATTCGGACTCTGACAGCGACTCCGATTCCGACAGCGATGCGGACTCTGACAGCGACTCGGATTCGGACAGCGACTCGGATTCTGACAGCGACTCGGACTCTGACAGCGACTCTGACTCCGACAGCGACTCGGATTCGGACAGTGATTCGGATTCCGACAGCGACTCCGACTCTGACAGTGACTCGGATTCTGACAGCGACTCGGATTCGGACAGCGATTCTGATTCCGACAGCGACTCGGATTCGGACAGCGATTCTGATTCCGACAGCGACTCGGATTCGGATAGTGATTCGGACTCTGATAGTGACTCGGACTCCGACAGCGATGCGGACTCTGACAGCGACTCGGATTCGGACAGCGACTCGGATTCTGACAGCGACTCGGACTCTGACAGCGACTCTGACTCCGACAGCGACTCGGATTCTGACAGCGACTCGGATTCTGACAGCGACTCGGATTCGGACAGTGATTCGGATTCCGACAGCGACTCCGACTCTGACAGTGACTCGGATTCGGACAGCGATGCGGACTCTGACAGCGACTCGGATTCTGACAGCGACTCCGACTCTGACAGCGATTCTGATTCCGACAGCGATTCGGACTCTGACAGTGACTCCGATTCCGACAGTGACTCGGATTCGGATAGTGATTCGGACTCTGACAGTGACTCGGATTCGGACAGCGATTCTGACTCCGACAGTGACTCGGACTCGGACAGCGACTCCGATTCTGACAGCGATTCCGACTCTGACAGTGACTCGGATTCCGACAGCGACTCTGATTCCGACAGCGACTCGGATTCTGACAGTGATTCGGACTCTGACAGCGACTCGGATTCGGACAGCGACTCCGACTCCGACTCTGACAGTGACTCGGATTCAGACAGCGATTCTGACTCTGATAGCGACTCGGATTCGGACAGTGACTCCGACTCTGACAGCGACTCGGATTCGGACAGCGATTCCGACTCCGACAGCGACTCGGATTCGGACAGCGATTCTGATTCGGACAGCGACTCGGACTCCGACAGCGATGCGGACTCGGACAGCGACTCGGATTCAGACAGCGATGCGGACTCTGACAGCGACTCGGATTCGGACAGTGATTCGGATTCCGACAGCGACTCGGACTCTGACAGCGATTCGGATTCGGACAGCGACTCGGACTCTGACAGCGATTCGGATTCGGACAGTGACTCGGATAGCGACAGCGATTCCGACAGTGATTCGGACTCCGACAGCGACTCGGATTCCGACAGCGATTCCGACTCCGACAGCGATTCGGACTCCGATAGCGATTCGGATTCTGACAGCGACTCGGATTCGGATAGTGATTCGGACTCTGACAGTGACTCGGATTCGGACAGCGATTCTGACTCCGACAGTGACTCGGACTCGGACAGCGACTCCGATTCTGACAGCGATTCCGACTCTGACAGTGACTCGGATTCCGACAGCGACTCGGATTCGGATAGTGATTCTGATTCCGACAGCGACTCGGACTCTGACAGCGATTCTGATTCCGACAGCGACTCGGACTCTGACAGCGATTCTGATTCCGACAGCGACTCGGATTCCGACAGCGATTCGGATTCTGACAGTGATTCGGACTCTGACAGCGATTCGGATTCGGACAGCGATTCGGATTCAGACAGCGACTCGGATTCTGACAGCGATTCCGACTCCGACAGCGATTCTGATTCCGACAGTGATTCGGATTCTGACAGCGACTCGGATTCGGATAGTGATTCGGACTCCGACAGCGATTCGGATTCTGACAGCGACTCGGATTCCGACAGCGATTCGGATTCGGACAGCGATTCCGACTCCGACAGCGACTCGGATTCTGACAGTGATTCTGATAGCGATAGCGACTCGGATTCAGACAGCGATTCCGACTCCGACAGCGATTCGGACTCTGACAGCGATTCGGACTCTGACAGCGATTCGGACTCTGACAGCGACTCGGACTCTGACAGTGACTCGGACTCTGACAGTGACTCGGATTCCGACAGCGACTCGGACTCGGACAGCGACTCGGACTCGGACAGCGACTCAGATTCCGACAGCGACTCCGACTCCGACAGCGATGCGGATTCTGACAGTGATTCGGATTCAGATAGTGATTCGGATTCGGACAGCGACTCGGATTCCGACAGTGACTCCGACTCTGACAGCGACTCGGACTCCGACAGCGATTCTGATTCCGACAGTGATTCGGATTCGGACAGTGACTCGGATTCCGACAGCGACTCGGATTCGGACAGCGACTCTGACAGCGACAGTGATGCCGATTCAGATAGCGACTCTGATATCCCGCAGGCCAACGCGGATACCAACACCGCGCTGATCGTGGAGAACCATGACAATCTCGAAGGTTTAAGCGGTACGGTGACCCAGTTGACGGGCGTGAATGTGCTCGGTCTGGTGGATGTTTCGCTGCTTAGCGGCAACGATTTTGACTTTACGGTTGCGAGCGGAACGACCCAGGATGTGGCGCTGGATATTTCCGGTGACACGATCCTCAGCTCGGCGGCGCTGCTCAATACGCTACTGCTTCTGCTGGGAGGCACGAACACCTTCCAGGCCGATCTCGCGGTGATTAATACCGTGACCGGCGAGGTGGTTGCGGTTGCGTCGAATGCGGTGACTATCACTGCGGGAGGCGTCAGCCTGGACTACAGCGGTAGCGCCAGCTTCAGCGATCTGCCGGCAGGTAACTATACGGTAGTGATTTCGTCGCCGACAACGACCGGACTCCTGCCGACACTGGTGAACTTCCTGGCCAATATCAGCGTAGTGACTGCGGTGGATGTAGCGGTGACCGACTCTGTAGGATACGAATCCGCGATTATCCACGGCAACGTGCTGCAGACGGACGCAGGTGGAGATGTGGGTGATATCGGCACAGGTATTACGGTGACCAGCATCGTGGCGACATCGGTGCAGGGGGCAACGGCGGAGCCGGTCAGTTCGGGCGGGACGGTCATCAATGGTGCCTACGGTACGCTAGTGATCTATGCCGACGGGACTTACACCTATCATGCGACGGGGGATGCTGATTCTGTTGGTCAGACGGAGGTCTTTACCTACACCATCACGGATGCTGATGGCGATACGGCAACAACGACGCTGACGATCAACATTGGTCTGGCTGATGATACGGATAGCGACGCAGATTCGGACAGCGATTCGGACTCTGACAGCGACTCGGATTCGGACAGCGATTCGGACTCTGACAGCGACTCGGATTCCGACAGCGACTCGGATTCGGATAGTGATTCGGACTCTGACAGTGACTCGGATTCGGACAGCGACTCGGACTCTGACAGCGACTCGGATTCCGACAGTGATTCGGATTCCGACAGCGACTCCGACTCTGACAGTGACTCGGATTCGGACAGTGACTCGGACTCTGACAGCGACTCGGATTCGGATTCGGATAGTGATTCGGACTCTGACAGTGACTCGGATTCGGACAGTGACTCGGACTCTGACAGCGACTCGGATTCGGATTCGGATTCGGATTCGGATAGTGATTCGGACTCTGACAGCGATTCGGATTCGGACAGCGATTCTGACTCGGACAGCGACTCGGACTCCGACAGTGACTCCGACTCGGACAGCGATTCGGATTCGGACAGTGACTCGGACTCTGACAGCGATTCTGATTCCGACAGCGACTCGGACTCTGACAGCGATTCTGATTCCGACAGCGACTCGGACTCTGACAGCGATTCTGATTCCGACAGCGACTCGGATTCGGACAGTGATTCGGATTCCGACAGCGACTCGGATTCGGATAGTGATTCGGACTCTGACAGCGACTCTGATTCCGATAGCGATTCGGATTCTGACAGCGACTCGGACTCGGACAGCGACTCGGACTCCGATTCCGATTCAGACAGTGATTCCGACTCCGACTCCGACTCCGATAGCGATTCGGATTCGGACAGTGACTCGGATTCGGACAGCGATTCTGACTCTGACAGCGACTCGGACTCTGACAGCGATTCCGACTCTGACAGTGATTCGGATTCGGACAGCGATTCTGACTCGGACAGCGACTCGGATTCGGATAGTGATTCGGATTCAGACAGTGATTCCGACTCTGACAGCGACTCGGATTCCGACAGCGATTCGGACAGTGATTCTGATTCTGACAGCGACTCGGACTCTGACAGCGACTCGGATTCGGACAGCGATTCGGACTCTGACAGCGACTCGGACTCTGACAGCGACTCGGACTCTGACAGCGACTCGGATTCGGACAGCGATTCTGACTCTGACAGCGACTCGGACTCTGACAGCGATGCGGACTCTGACAGTGACTCGGATTCCGACTCGGACAGCGATTCTGACTCTGACAGTGATTCTGACTCTGACAGCGACTCGGACTCTGACAGCGATTCTGATTCCGACAGTGACTCGGATTCCGACAGTGACTCGGATTCTGACAGTGATTCGGATTCAGATAGTGATTCGGATTCTGACAGCGATTCGGATTCGGACAGCGATTCTGACTCAGACAGCGACTCGGATTCCGACAGCGATTCGGACTCTGACAGCGACTCGGACTCTGACAGCGATTCCGACTCCGACAGCGACTCGGATTCTGACAGCGACTCGGATTCCGACAGCGACTCGGATAGCGACAGCGATTCGGATTCCGACAGCGACTCGGATAGCGACAGTGATTCGGACTCTGACAGCGACTCGGACTCTGACAGCGACTCGGATTCGGACAGCGATTCGGACTCTGACAGCGACTCGGATTCCGACAGTGACTCGGATTCTGACAGCGATTCAGACTCGGACAGCGACTCCGATTCAGACAGTGACTCGGATAGCGACAGCGATTCCGACTCCGACAGCGATTCGGATTCTGACAGCGACTCGGACTCCGACAGCGACTCGGATTCAGACAGCGATTCTGATTCCGACAGTGATGTCGAGGCTATCCCAGATAGCAACAGCCCGGACGTTGTGGCACTGGAAGGTAACCTGAACAGTTACGGCGGCACCAGCGGCCAACTGGTTGGCGTGACGTTACTCAGCTCCGTGGATGTCTCACTGCTGTCAGGTAGTAACTTCCGCTTCAGCGTTGGCTCTGGAACCGTCGAAGATATGACGGTATCGGTGAGCGGTAACTCGCTGTTAACGGTTAGCGGATTACTGACCACGATCGTCAACCTGCTGGGGGCTGGAAACACGCTGAATGCCGATCTCTCGGTCGTGAATACCGCTACCGGTGAGGTGGTAGCGATTGCGGCAAATAGCGTGTCTATCTCGGCGAGCCTGATTGGCGGACTCACCTATAGCGGCACGGCGTCCTTCGCGAACCTGCCAGCGGGCGATTACACCATGGTCATCTCTTCGCCGAATAGTACCGGCACCCTGGTATCGCTGATAAACGCGCTGGCTGCGGCTCAGGTGGCAACCTTCGTCAATGTTGATGTGACGGACTCCGTAGGCTACAGCGTTGGGGCCATTGAAGGCAATGTGCTGGATACCACATCCAGCGGGGATATGGCGGACAGCGGCAGCGGAATCACGGTCACAAGTGCAGTCTCTGATTCGGTTCAGGGGTCAACCGCCGTCACTGTGACTGGCGCAGGCGTCAATATAACCGGCGCTTATGGGGTGCTGACGATTCACTCTGATGGCAGCTATAGCTACCAGTTGACCAAAGGCGGGGCCGCCATCGGTAAATCGGACGTCTTTAGCTACACCATAACCGATGCCGGGGGTCACACCTCCACAACATCGTTGACTATCAATATTGGAGGAAATATCGAACCGGCACAGGCCAATCCGGATACGCAGGATACGGATGTGACCTCGATTTACGACACTCTTAATGGAGAAAGCGGTGCTATCGGACAGCTTGTCGGGGTTTCGCTGCTGGGTTCAGTCGATGTTGGCCTGCTTAACGGTAACACTTTTGATTTTAATGTAGCCGCTGGTTCGAGCGAAAAAGTGCAGCTTGCTGTTTCAGGAAGTGCCGGGCTCAGTGTGGCAGCGATCCTGAGCCTGCTGGGTGGCGCCTCGTCCTTTACGGCGGATCTCTCCATCGTCGATAAGGCTACCGGTCAGGTTGTCGAAGTGCTGTCGAATGCGGTCAGCATTAATGCGAGCGGTATTAACCTGGTCTATAGCGGAGGCGGCTGGACTTCCATGTTGCCTACAGGCTCCTACACGGCAATTGTCTCTTCACCATCGACAACAGGGATCCTGAAATCACTGCTGGACCTGAACCTGGGGACCTATGTCAACGTATCGGTCGCCGATTCTCAGGGTTATCACACGGATAGCCTTGCGGGTAACGTACTGCAAAGCGACGTTGGTGGTGATGTTGCGGATACTGGGGTAAATATCAAGGTGGCGAGCGTAACGGCTACCTCGGTTAACGGATCCGAACCCGTGTCGGTAAGCAGCAGCGGAACGACGATAGCGGGTGCCTGGGGGTCGTTGACTATCCATAGCGACGGTAGCTATACCTACCAGCCGAATGGAGGCCTCAACGGTGCAGGTAAATCGGATGTCTTTACCTACACCATCACCGATAGTCTGGGGCATACGGCGAGCACTACGTTGACGATTGATATCAACGGCGCACCTTCGCAGGCGGTGGATGACCAGGTATCGATGAACGTGGCTACGGCACTGGCAGCAGCGGTGATAACACCGTATGTCGCGACAAATCTCAGCGTGGCGGCGACGCAGGTGAATGGGGGGCAGTCGGTTAACGGCGTCACCAGAACGATGAACTTTACCGTTGCCGCGGATCACGAACTGGATAACCCGGCAATAACTCTGAGTCTGGCGGGGACCAGTCGGGTTCCGATCACTGGGCTGGGACTGAATGCATCACTGACAGGGACGATAACGATATCGCAGATTGTGACCAATAGTGATGGTTCAACGACTACGGTGGTAGTGCAGACTCAGAACTACTCGCAGTCGCTGACAGGTGCACTGGCAAGCAGCGGGAGTGATAACGACACTGTTACCTTCTCCGGGCTACATCTGGCTGAGGGTAACTACACGCTGACGGTTTCGCACAATCTGACATCGACGCTGAATGTGACCTATAGCTCGTCAGCTACAGTGAACGGAAACCTGGTCGATACCGCAACGCACTACACCGTTGCGCAGTCGGTGACGGGGAATATCCTGAACGGTTCGGGATCCGGCGGAGTCGATGATACCTACGGTGCTTACCATAGTGGGTTTACCATCTCCGGCAAGAACGGTTTGGGTAATGCCGATTCCTGGACCTTCCACAATGACGGCACTATCACCAATGGTAGTGGAGCGACAGTTAGTAACGTACAAGTGACGGGTCAGTATGGCGTGCTGACGATAACAGGCTCCGGCGCATATACCTATGCACTGAAAGCAAATGTTGATGTATCAACCATGACCAGTAAGGAGATCTTCAACTATACCCTGAACGATAATGGCAGCCCGGCGTCTACCGGACACCTGACCATCGATCTGCATCCGCAGATTGGCGGCAGCGTGAACGGCGATGATATCCACAGTACCGCTTATAACGATACCTTCACCATGGGTGTCGGGGCCGATACGGTGGTTTACAACCTGTTGGCTGATGACAATACCGGCGGCAACGGCAGCGATACCTGGAAGGACTTCTCGGTGGCGCAAGGGGACCACATAGATGTATCGGCGCTGCTGGTCGGCTGGGATGGAAACAGCAGTAGCCTGGGCAACTATGTCACTCTGAGCTACGTCGGCAGTAATACGGTGGTATCAATCGACCGCGACGGTGGGGCTGGCAACCATCAATCAACAACCTTAATTACGCTGGAAGGAGTACATATCAATACGCTCAACGAGCTGCTTGATACCAATAACTCCAACTAAGGCGTATTACACCGATGACAGCACAGGGAAGTGCTGTCGAGGTTATTTTATCGCGGAGGAATGAATTCGGGCAGTGAACCGGGAAATAGCAGACTATCATTTAATAAAAACAATGATGCGGAAATCATGATATCCGTTTTTTCAGTGCGTGCTTTCTGAAGGGTAAATTTGATGCGCCTATTTAAACAAAAAGGGATTGTCATAACCTGCGGCTATACCGCCTTATTTATTTCACTCAACCCTGCATTTGTGGTGAATGCAGAAAGCTCATATTTAATGCCAAATGATATTAGTAGCCAGCGCTTAACCGATAGCCAGCAGATAGCGGGGTACAATGAAGAGATTATTAATAACCAAACCCGAATGTCCGGCCCGCTTGATATTAAAAAAGCGGTGAAAAATGCAGTCAACTGGCATCCATCTATTACTCAGGAGGTGAGTAAGCTCCAGGAAATGGCGCAAAAGGTGGATGTGGCGAAAGCCAAATATTACCCGCAAATCAGTGCGGGTATGAATAATGGTTATACAAACTCTTATTCTGATGCCGGATATACACCATCACTGGTGGTATCGGTATCGCAAATGCTCTACGACTTCGGCAAAGTTTCCAGTTCGGTCAGAGCCGCGGACTCCGGCGTGGCCCAACAGCAGGCCACCGTCATGCTGAATATCGATCAGGTCGCTCATGATACCGCCGGGGCGGTGGTGCAGGTGCAGGGTTACCAAAAGCTGGTTGACATCGCCAAAGCGCAGGTCGATTCGCTTAAACAAATTGGCGACCTTATTCGTCAGCGCAACGATGCGGGCGCGTCTTCGTTATCGGATGTTGTGCAAACCGATACCCGCGTGGAAGGGGCGCAATCCACGCTCTTGCAATATAAGGCGGCACTCGAACGCTGGAAAGCCACGCTGGCGACCTATATCGGCATCGGCGGGATCGCCACGGTAACGGATGAGGTGCCTCCGGGGATGGATGCCGCTTGTGCGGTATCCAAAATTGATTATCGATCTGTTCCCGCAGTATTAGCCGCGCTGGCTCAGGCAGGCCAGGCTCAGGCGCAGTTGGATAACGCCAACGCGCAAATGCTGCCGACCATCTCCCTTGAACCTGAGGTCACGCACTATCTCAACGACAATTACGCCAACAGCGCGGCGCTCAATAAAACGCAATATTCCGCCTGGGTTAAGGTTCAGATGCCTATCTATCAGGGCGGGGCGATGACCGCCTCCCGCGACGCTGCCCAGCAAGGCCTGGCGGCGGCTAATGCGGCGATTAGAACTGCGCAACTGGACGCCAGCCAGAAACTGAACGCCTCTCGCGATGAAGCCGTTAACCTTGCTCAATCGCTGGGTATTCAGAAACGCCAGCAGCAGCTAGGGGAGCAAACCCGGGCGCTGTACCAGGATCAATATCTCCAGCTGGGTTCGCGCCCGCTGCTGGATCTGCTCAACGTCGATCAGGAAATTTACCAGGCCAGATTTAGCCAGGTCCTGACGGAATCGCAACTGCGCTCCCTTGAACTGGACTGCCTGTTTAGTACCGGCAAGATGCGCACGGTGTTCGCGCTGGAAAATCAAAATATCCAGGGCGTGGAGATCCGCCCATGACCACTCAAAATGAACGCGAAGGGGTGCCGCATTTGCTCGATTGGGCCAATGCCATCGCCTTTATCGCTAACCACTACCGGCAAAGCTTTTCACCCGGAACGCTGCATGCCGCCGCCGAGTGGGCAACGCAGAAGACCCTGCCGGAGGCGCTCCGGCATCTGGCGCGCCATGCCGGGCTAAACTGCCAGTTTTTATCCGCCACCGACCAGCGAATGTCGGCCTGGCGTCTGCCGCTGGTCATTCAGCTTCGCGATGGACAGATTGCGGTTATTGAAAGCTTTGACGTGAACAATGCGGTCGGAGTGCGGTTTGTGAAAGAGCTTTCGCTGCTCAGCTATTGCCCGCTGGAAACCCTGCTGCCGGAAATAGAACAAACAATTGCTTTTCGCCCGTCGGCGCCGGAAAAGGACATTCGCAGCGAAAGCTATTTGACCCGCTTCCAGCCGGACTGGTTGCGCAAGATCGTTCTGAAAGATATTCGCCCCTATATGCATGTGATGCTGGCCTCGTTCGCCATTAACGTTCTTGCGCTGAGCGGCATTCTTTTTTCGATGCAGGTTTATGACCGGGTGATCCCGGCGCAATCTTATCCCACCTTATATGTCTTGTTCAGCGGCGTGGTGCTGGCGGCGATATTTGCCTTTGCGTTGAAGATCATGCGCGGGCACGTGACGGATCTGCTCGGTAAACGTGGGGATATTCGCGTATCGGACCGGGTTTTCGGTCACGCGTTACGCCTGAAAAACAACGCGGTGCCGCGCTCGACTGGGAGCTTTATTTCGCAGATCCGCGAACTGGAGCAGGTGCGCGAAATGATGACCTCAACGATGATGACTATCGTGGCGGACCTGCCGTTCTTTTTACTCTTCCAGGTGGTGCTGTTTATTGTCTCGCCGTGGCTGAGCTGGATTGCGCCGGTAGCGACGCTCCTGATGATCCTTCCCGGCCTGTTATTGCAGCGTAAGCTCGCCGCGCTGGCAAATAAGAACCAACATGAAAACACCTTACGTAACGCTATTCTGGTGGAAAGTATTCAGGGCCTGCAGGATATCAAAATGATGCAGGCGGAAAGTCGCTTTTTGCATCAGTGGAATAGCTATATCGCCATTACCGCCGAGTCCGGTGTCAAAACGCGCAAGCTGACACACGGCCTGGTGAGCTGGGGAATGTCGGTACAAAACCTGCTCTATGCCGTGGTGGTGGTGGTCGGTGCGCCGCTGGTGATCAGCGGCGATATCACCACCGGGGCGATGGTGGCGGCATCGATGTTATCGACCCGTATGGTGGCGCCGATGACCGCGCTGTGCGGCGTGCTTGCCCGCTGGCAGCAGGTGAAAACGGCGAAAGCCAGCCTCGACAATCTGATGGCGCTACCGGTGGAAGGCGGCCAGGATGAACCCCGCGTTCATCGTGCTGTGCTGCACGGCAACTACGAGTTTCGTCAGGCGGAATTTCGCTATGGCCTTAACGACGCCACTGTCCCGCTGCGCATTAACCAATTATCCATTAAAGCCGGAGAGAAAATCGCCATTCTCGGGCGTATCGGCGCCGGTAAATCAACCTTGTTGCAGGCGATGATGGGCAACGTCGAGCTGGCTTCCGGCGAGCTGCGCCTGGATGACCTGAGCCTGCCGCAGATCGATCTTGCGGATATTCGCCGCAACGCCACCTTGTTGACTCAGGAAGCGCGTCTGTTCCACGGCACGCTGCGTGAAAACCTGATGCTTGGACGCCCGGCAGCGACCGATGATGAAATCTTCTCGCTGTTGACTTTGTGCGGTGCGCTGGAGTTTGTGCGCAAACTGCCCCTTGGTCTTGAACACGTCATTATGGAGGGCGGGCTGGGGCTTTCCGGCGGTCAGCGGCAGTCACTGCTGCTCGCAAGAACGCTGCTGCGCGACCCGAACATCATCCTGCTCGATGAACCGACCTCGTTTTTTGACGAGCGCACGGAAAAAGCCTTTGTGGATCAGTTGGCGCAATGGGCCGGAGAGAGAACGATGATTATCGCCACCCATAAAGCCGCAGTCCTTAATATTGTTGACCGGATCCTGGTTATTCAGGACGGACAGCTGGCGCTGGATAAACCGAAAGCAACCGTTTTTGAACAAGAGAAAGCTCGCGCTCAGGTGGTGAATATATGAATAAGCCGGGCAATGTTGTATTACCAGCGCTGACTGATAACGACCCGGTCGCGCTGCTGCCGGATAGCGAAGAAGATGAAGCGAAGATCGTCAAATCGCGTCGGTTAATTTTGGTATTGGCAATGATGCTACTCGTCGGTGGCGTCTGGGCATGGTTCGCGGTATTGGACGAAGTCTCCACGGGCACTGGCAAAGTGATCCCCAGCTCCCGCGAGCAGGTGATACAGACTCTCGATGGCGGCATTTTAACCGAGCTGAACGTGCGGGAAGGTAGCAAGGTTAAAGCCGGGCAGGTAGTGGCTCGTCTTGACCCGACCCGCAGTGAATCTAACGTGGGCGAAAGCCAGGCGAAGTACCGCGCTTCGCTGGCCGCCAGCATTCGCTTAACCGCTGAGGTTAACAACCAGCCGCTGGTATTTCCCGACACGCTGAAAGCCTGGCCCGCGCTGTTGGCGGAAGAGACTCGCCTGTACCATAGCCGTAAGGATCAGCTGATCAAATCCACGCGTCAGTTGGATGAGTCGCTGAAGCTGGTCAATAGCGAACTGGCCATTACCGAAAAGCTGGCAAAAACCGGAGCGGCGAGCAATGTTGAAGTGCTGCGCCTGCGCCAGCAGGTGGCGGATATTGGCTTTAAAAAAATCGATATCAACACGCGCTATTTTGTTGACGCTCGTGAACAGCTATCAAAAGCCAATGCCGACGTCGCCAGCCTGGCGGAAGTGATTAAAGGTCGCGCCGATTCGGTCACCCGCTTAACGGTGCGTTCGCCGGTGCAGGGAATTGTTAAAAATATCAAGGTCAACACTATTGGTGGGGTTATTGCGCCCAACGGTGAGTTAATGGAAATTGTCCCCATTGACGGACGTTTATTAATTGAAGCACGGATCTCACCGCGCGATATCGCGTTTATTCATCCCGATCAGCAGGCGCTGGTAAAAATTACCGCCTATGATTATGCCATCTACGGTGCGCTGGAAGGTGTGGTGGAAACAATCTCACCGGACACGACCCAGGATGAGGCTAAACCGGATATTTACTACTATCGGGTGTTTATTCGCACCGATCACGATTACCTGGAAAATAAACACGGCAAACGCTTTTTAATTGGTCCAGGGATGATTGCCACCGTCGATATTAAGACCGGTGAAAAAACGGTGATGGATTATCTGGTTAAACCGTTTAATCGGGCAAAAGAAGCTTTAAGGGAACGCTAATTAAAGTGCGAACTTCTTTCCGGTGGCGCTGCGCTGACCGGGCTACGGGTTTACAGCCGTCTGCTGGCCGGTAGCCCGGACAGGTGCGGCAGCACCGCCTCCGGGGAAATAGCGCGCAATGCAGTTTTCGTAGGTCGGGTAAGGCGTAAGCCGCCACCCGATAATAATGTGGCGCAATATCCAAAACGGGTTTGTCGGCAGTCACTAATAATAATTTTTTAAACATGCAATGCAGTTTTGAATATACGGAGAGGGAAAGATGGCGCTAAGCGATTTACTACAACATGCCTGCTTTCAGGCCAAAAAATTAACATCCGCCGCATTGCCCTCTGATTATCCGGCATGGGTTATCTTCTTTAGCGTCAGCGATGGCAAAGAGCGCGCGCATGTGCACATAGCGACAGGAACCAGCTTCGATCTCGCCTGGCTGGCAGGGGCCCGTGCCTTGCAAGCGTGGCGCAAGAAACAAGACAACGAGCCGCAATGGCTGCGCGTCGACGTGGTGGACAGCGTTGAAAAGCTGAGCTGGCAATCGCTCAGTGAAAAATTCCTCATTACCAAGCGCAACTATTTCCGCTTCGGTCTCGCTTTTGACCCGCAGTTTAGCTGCGCAATGCTCGAACAAGAGATTGCCGGGAACGCGCTGCTTTATGATGGTGATAACGGCGTGGTCGCGCCGAATAGCGTTAATCTGCAAAACTACGCCCAGCGGCGGTTTAAGCAAGAGCTCAACTGGCCAGAAGACCCACAGCAGCCTTTCTGGCGTTTCAAAACTCAGGGCGTCTTCTGCGATCGCTTTGGCGCAAAAGTGATTGAACATGACGGGCGGGGCTCCGGCTATCGCACGATTGGTGAAAACTGGCAGGATGAGTGCCTGGGCGAGGTGATTAAAAAAGGCACCGATTATTTAGCCCGCCAGGTGAAGAAAGACGGCCTTTATCATTACGGCTGGTTTCCCTGTTTCGACCGGCCAGTTCGCTCTTATAACGCGCTACGCCATGCCAGTTCCACCTATTCGCTGATTGAAGGCTGGGAGGCCACGCGTCAGCCCGCGGTGCGTGAGGCGATAGACCGGGCGATTGCGTATCTGGTGAGTCACCTGATTGAAGTCCGCACGCTGGACGATGGCCGCGAGGCGGCGTTTCTCTGCGACGTGGGTGATGAGATCAAACTCGGCGGCAACGCCGTCAGCATTCTGGCGCTGGTGAAGTACACCGAAGTCACTGGGGACAAGCAATATCTGCCGCTGATGGCACAGCTGGCGACCGGGCTTGCGTTTATGCAGGATCCGCTCAGCGGCGAGTTTGTCCATGTACTGAACAGCAAAGATCTCTCGCTGAAAGCCAAATTCCGCATCATCTATTACGATGGTGAAGCCGCTTTTGCCTTAATGCGCCTGTACGGCCTGACCAAAGAAGCACAGTGGCTGGAGATGGTGGAAAAAGCTTTCGCCTACTTCATTAAAAATAAACACTGGCAGCATCACGATCACTGGCTGAGCTACTGCGTCAACGAGTTGACCCGCTTTCGCCCGGAAGAGAAGTACTTTCGCTTTGGCCTGAGCAACGTGCGCGATCATCTTGATTTCGTGCTCCATCGAGTCACGACCTATCCTACGCTGCTTGAACTCATGATGGCGGCGTCTGAAATGGTGACCCGGCTGGACGCGTCGCCTGAGCATCGGCATTTGCTGAATGATTTTGACCAGCAGAAGTTTTGGCAGGCGCTGGAAACCCGCGCCCGCTATCTGTTGAACGGCTTTTTCTGGCCCGAACTGGCGATGTTCTTTAAAAATCCCGCGCGGATCGTCAACAGCTTCTTTATTCGCCACCACAGCTATCGCGTGCGAATTGATGATGTGGAGCACTATCTTTCCGGTTTTATTGCTTATCAGAAATATCATTTAGCGGCAAAAAAGCCGCCGCTCCAGCAGGACGACGCATTGCCGTCGAATAACGCGACCCCTGTTTTCCTGCTGGAGATGCTGCGCGATGTTGGCAATGGTATCGAAGTGGCGGCTATGCGTCGGGCGAAGCTGTTTACCGAACATCTGCGCACCGTACCGTGGCTGATTACCACGACGTGGGATCCCGCGTTACCGAAAACGGTAAAAGCGCTGAAAGCTCGCGGCGCGCTACCCGAAGAGGTGCCGGTTTATAATATTTATCAGTGGCTAAGTGACTGCCGGGAGATGAAGATACTCACCGCGCTGGCACCGTTAGCGGGGAATATTGAACTCAGGCACGCTGTAAATCCCGATGCGGATCTACCAGTGGGTAAAAACAATTATCTGCAGCGCCCTCAGGGAAATATCATTGAGGATTATCTTGATTGCGCGGGGAATATTCTTTTGCGCAAATGCTATGACGAGAAAAAAGCCAATGTGCAGTTAAGCTATCTTGAAATTGCCCTGGCGAACGGTGAAATGAAACGCTTTGCGCAAGAGGAAGCATTTTTCTCCTGGATGCTGGAAACCATGCTGGCGGGAAGAGGGAGCTGGCACTTTATTGTCGATAAGAATAAAACGTGGAAAAACTTTGTCTGCTCGCGCCCAGCCCAGCGTATGACGTGCTCGCTGAGCGCTATCATTCACTCTCATCACCAGTTGTCCAACGGTGAGCTGAAAAGCTCGTACCGGCATATTTTGCAACAACCGGACCTTGTGGATACGCTAATTATCCTGACCGATGAACAGTGGCAAGACTTGCAACAAGAAGGATTCCCGCACAAGCAAATGGCGGTGATTCCAAACCACCTGGATAACAGCAATATCCCTGCGGCCCCACAGAAAATTCCTTCACAAACGGTGATCTACCTGGCGCGCTATTCAGCGGAGAAACAGCATACCTTGCTGTTGAGCGCATTTCGCCAGGTTGTGGCGGCGATCCCTGGCGCGCAGTTGCATACCTATGGCGTTGGGCCGCTGCGGCGCAACTTAAGTGCACAGGTGGCGGAGTGGGGGCTTGAGCAGGCGATCCATATTAACGGCTTTACGTCGGATATCGCCCTGGCGCATAAAACGGCCTGCTGCACGGTGCTTTGCTCGACCCAGGAGGGGCAGTCTATTTCTGCCGTTGAAGCGATGGCCTACGGCACGCCGCTGATTAGTTTTGCGATTAAATACGGTCCGCGCGATATCCTGCAGGATATGCAGGCCGGGATTCTGGTGCCCTGCGGTGATGAAGACGCTTTGGCGGCGGCGTTGATAAAAGTCATCTCCGACAAAGCGTTGCAGCAAAGTATGCAGCAAGCTGCGCTGAGTAACGCTCAGCGCTATTACGCCAGCGCCATTGCCAGGCGCTGGGCGGCATGGCAGGAGGCAAGCGAGCGGTTGATCGTTGATGATGAGGAACCGTTGGTCGGAACTGGTCGGGCGGCTAACGTTGGATAGCCGTGCTCTTCGGTTTCGTTCGGAGGCGCGATGAGGCGAATCATCGCGCTGCTGCTGGCATCCTGCTGCTGCTCGCCGCTTGCGGCCCGCGATGTGCTGCAGGTTTCCCGCTGCGTGCCCGGTGCTTTGCTCCACGAGCATCGACTGGAAAAAGTGCACGTAGTGGATGACTTTCA
This sequence comes from Klebsiella sp. MISC125, assembly GCF_051131775.1. Lineage (NCBI taxonomy): Bacteria > Pseudomonadati > Pseudomonadota > Gammaproteobacteria > Enterobacterales > Enterobacteriaceae > Klebsiella > Klebsiella sp. MISC125. The sequence continues at coordinate 3,905,871 of NZ_CP180448.1, read as the reverse complement.
TATTTACTACAGCCTGCAGGGTAAGGATGCCCTGCAATATCCGCAGGATAGCCTCGGGGGAGGCGTGCCGGATGTGATAACGGATATCGCAAGCCAGCTCCAGGCGGCACAATATCTTTATACTACGCTGCTGGGGTTACATTCACCGCTGCAGCAGAAGATCTACGCCCAGGCCCGGCAGATTAATATCTACCTGCTGACTCTCCCAAAAGGCAACGGTCTGGCCTTCGATCGCGTAGCGGCGGAAACCATGAACGATGGCACTGTGCTTCCCTGCGGATTAAAAATTGTGCTTAACGCTGCGCTACAGCCCGCACGTAACGTTACCCCTGCCCACGAGCTTTTCCATTTGTACCAGTACGGCTACGCGGTGTTTAAACAAAAATGGTATCTGGAAGGGATGGCGCGCTGGATGGAAAATGCGTTCAGGCCCGCAGAAAAAAGAATCGCGCCGTTAGCTGAACTTCCTGCTTGCGAGAGTAACTTTTCTCGTGGCTATAATGCGGCGCCCTTCTGGGCTAGCTACGCACAGCACGCTTTCCCGGCGATAATCTTGCCGAATAAGGTGCTGGCATATCGCTATGTTGATGGCAGCCCGGTGTTTAAACTCCGGTCGCTGCCAGGGGGAGAGATGCTGCGGCCATTTTTTCAACAGTTAGCGCAAAGCAGCGCAGGTATTTCCCGCGAAATGAAGCTGGCTAATACCCGCTGGACTGAGAAACAGCAGCGGGACGGACAGTTCAACAGTCTGATTTGCCAGGCGCTGGCGGCGACGGAATCAGCTACGCATTGAGGTGCGGAACTCAGTTACTGTTCAGAATGTTTTGCCTCGAATTTAGAGTAAAACATATTAAGTTTTTCCGGTAGATCAATAATATCCGTTAAAATTCCGCGGGATAAATTAATATAGCCATCACTTTTCAGTTTCGACAGAATTCGCATTATCCCGCTGCGGGATAGAAAAGAATGGTCCATAATATAATTGCTTGCAGTTATTTTTCTTTTAATTTCATCGGGTTCGTTAAGTAGCTCAATAAGGTGGCTACGAATAATTTCGTATGCAGAAAGCTGGGATACGGTCAGACAATGAGCATATACTTTCGCTGAGCTATAGTCCTGAAGCATGGCGAGCGATTGCCACAGATTGTTTTTTGCAATTTCCTCATGGAATATTCGTTGCGGGAGCAGTAGTAAATTTGAAGTCTCTTTGGCTTTGACGTAAAGGTGACGCATGTATGATAATTGAGCGCTCGCACCGAAAATAAATGGCGCACACTCTGCATTAAGGATCATCCCATCACTGATGCGATTCAGGGCTACGCTTCCGCTAAGTAATATCAGGCATTGGCGCTCACCATTCTGCGTCAAGTTAATGTTGCGTTTTTTGTTAATCGTACATATTTTTCGCCCACTAGCGATTACTTCAATCAATTTTTCTATATCTTTCGTAGGCTTAACGACTTTTCTTAATATGTCATCCTGGAGTTGACTCTTGCTGTTCCTTTTCATTTTCTTCCTTCAGAACAAAGAATTAAAAGATCATTGACGTAAAATTGTACAATTTAAAAATAAAACAAACGCTCAGTCCAGATGGAGACTAATTGGAGCTTGTGAGGATTACCTTGCTGCTATAAATTACGACTTGTAATTTATCCCCATGAAATCATATTAGTCAATGTGATTTTTTGGTAAATGCGTAATATTTTATTCTTTAGATTAACACCGTTTTTGCGCAAATAATTTGTCCATTGCGCATCGTCTCTTGGGCCATGATTTCTATTTGTTCTATTTTCAACGTCAGGGAGTTTCATATGCATAAGTCTTTCATAAATAAAAAAACAGTAAGCTTTTTGTTTTTAATTACCTCCAGCGCAATTGCTGCCGATGGTACGATTAAATTTACCGGTAACATTGCAGACCAAACTTGTGTTGTAGACAGTTCATCGCAAAACCAGACTGTGGAATTAGGTAAAGTCACAAAAGCTTCATTAAATGGCGCTATTGGTCAGAAAAGTTCACCAACCCGCTTTACCCTGGTCATCAAGTCATGTCCGGAAACCGTTACCGGAGCGACATTCAAATTTGATGGTATCGGAGATGATAAATATCCTGATTTACTTACTCTGGATAGCGGGGTGACCGTGGCTTCGGGTGTTGCCGTTGAGATTGCTGACAAAACAGGTACGCCGATCCCGCTGCATATCGCTTCCCGCAATTATCCTCTGACTTCAGGAACAAACTCCCTTGATTTTGTCGCCCGCTATGTTTCGACCGCCGCAGCTGTGACGGTGGGCAGCGCCAACGCGACCACGCAGTTCACTATCATCTACAAATAACATTCGACTGACAGGGAAGAGTCTGAATATGAAAATGTGTGCAGCAATGCTTGCGCTGGTCTCTTTCACTACCAGCGTCCAGGCGGGGATTATTATTGGCGGCACGCGGGTCATTTATCCTGCGGAGAAAAAAAATGTGTCGCTAATGGTGAGTAATGAGAAATCCTCCGGCGTTTATTTGGTGCAAAGCTGGATAGAGTCAGATATTGCCGGGAAGACCTCACCGTTTATTGTGACTCCGCCCCTTTTTCGAATTCTTCCTAGCGAAGAAAACATGCTGCGTGTGGTTTTTGTGGGAGGAACGCTGCCGCAGGATCGTGAGTCTCTATTCTGGCTGAACGTGAAGTCTATTCCGGCGATGGACAGTCGTGAGGTGTCAGAGAATGCTCTCCGGATGGTCGTTAAGTCGCGGCTAAAACTACTTTATCGTCCGGCTGAACTGCGCGGATTACCCGAAGAGTCCTGGCAGGAATTGAAAGTAACCCATCAGGGAAGTCAGCTGGTTATTTCAAATCCCAGCGTCTACTTTGTCTCGCTTTATTCTTTGAATGTAGACGGTAAAGAATACAACAATATCAACATTGTTCCTCCAAAAGGAAGCATCAGATTACCTGCGGTAACGGCCTCTCAGGTGAGCTGGCGGGCAATCAACGACTATGGTGGTATCAGCCAGGCGGTTCATCGCCAGCTTTAGGGATATCTTTATGACCAGAACGTCATATCACCTGGTGATAACGGTGGCGTGGCTGAGCCATTTCCCCCTGTATGCGCAGGAAGTCTTTAATGTTCACGCATTAGAACTGGATAACCCGGCGCAGGGGATGGCAGACCTTTCTCTATTTACCCAGTCGGGCGGTCAGCCGCCCGGTATTTATTTGGTGAGTGTTTATATTAACGGTGAACGACAAGGGGAAGAGCAAAGCATTAACTTCGTGAGTGATGAACAGGGCAAACTACATCCAGAATTGACTTCTGCAATGCTGCATCGGTGGGGTGTTAAAACAGATTTCTTTTCTGCACAGGCTGATGATACGCCCATTGTGGCGCTTGAACGCTTTATTCCGATGGCCTCAACAGCGTTTATCTTTAACCAATTAAGATTAAATATTAGCATCCCGCAGGCGGCAATGTTGAACCCTACCCTGGATGTAATAGATAGTGCCGATTGGGATCAAGGTGTGTCGGCGGCATTGTTGAATTACAATCTGAGCGGTGGGCACGGCGGGAAAAACACCGATAGCGATCGTTATTACGCTAACTTGCAAAGCGGCGTTAATTTGGGGGGTTTTCGATTTCGTGACTACTCCATATGGAATTATGAGGGCAAATCAGGCGGCCGCTGGCAGTCTATTAGCCGTTATTTGCAGCGTGATATTGCGCCCTGGAAGAGCCAATTTGTTCTGGGAGATAGCTACTCACCGGCGGATGTATTTGACAGCCTGTCTTTTCGCGGCGTACAGCTGGCGTCAGATGACAACATGTTACCGGACAGCCTGCGCGGCTTTGCTCCGGTTATTCGTGGGATAGCGCATTCGAACGCGGAAGTCACGGTGAAGCAAAATGGTTACACGATTCTGCGCACCTACGTTGCGCCCGGCGCATTTACGCTCAACGATCTGTATCCGACATCGGCCGGCGGTGATTTGACGGTGACGGTACGGGAAGCGGACGGCAGCGAGCATTCGTTTCTCCAGCCTTTTTCCTCCGTGCCGCGGATGCAGCGTGAAGGGCGGTTGAAATACGCGGCCACCGTCGGTAACTATCGTGATAGCCAGGATAAACCGACTTTCGGGCAATTCACGTCGATGTATGGATTACCGAGCGGTATGACGGTGTACAACGGCGTGCAGCATGCCCAGGATTACCGTGCCTACGCGTTGGGAATTGGCTTGGGGTTAGGGTGGCTTGGCGCGGTTTCTGCTGATGTGACCGCCGCGCGCTCCAGGGCAGAAAAAGGCACCTCGTATCGCTTGTTATATTCGAAAAGCATAGCGCCAACCGGGACGAACATTAGCCTGGCGGGCTATCGTTATTCCACCAGCGGTTTTTACACTTTTGCTGATGCGTTTAACACCAGCGATAAAAACCAGAACGGTAATCGACGCCAGCGCCTGCAACTTGATATTTCTCAGCGCTTGGGGGCTATTGGTTCTCTGTTTTTGTCAGCATGGCAGCAAAATTACTGGCATAAAAAAGAGCGCGAACTGACGCTTAGCGGTGGCTGGAGCGGTCAACTATATAATGTTAGTTACAGCATACTTTACAGTCAGAGCCGATCGCCAAATGGGGCTTCAGCGAGTGAAGAACAGCTCGCGGTCAATATACAAATCCCACTTTCAGGGTTATTAACCGATAGCTGGGCGAATTTGAGCACCACGAGCGTAAAAAGAGGCGATACACGAGCACAAATTGGCATCGGCGGTAACGCGCTAGCCGAGCGTAATCTTAGCTATAGCGTGCAACAGAGTTATTCGAAAAGTGAACGTTCGGGTGGGAATCTCAGCGCTGATTATAAAGGCCAGTATGCGGAAATGAATGCGGGCTACAGTAACAGTGGCAATGCGCGACAACTTAATTACGGCCTTAAAGGCGGAGTGGTGCTGCATCCATATGGACTGACGTTTTCTCAGCCGCTTGCTGACCAAATAGCGATTGTCAGAACGCCGGGAGCCGAAGGAATTAAAGTGCAAAACTTTCCAGGCATCATGACTGATATCTGGGGGAACGCCGTGGTTCCTTATGTTAGCCCCTATCGGAAAAACAGCCTGCAGCTGAATGTTGAAGATCTCGGGGATAACGTTGATGTCGATTTGCCGGTTAAAACGATGATCCCAACGCAGGGGGCGGTGGTGGTGGCTAGCTACAGTACACGTATTGGTTATCGAGTACTGGTATCGCTGACCTGGAAAGGTGCTCCGATCCCCTTTGGCGCTATTGTCTCATCTTCTTCGACAGCGAACGGTATCGTGGGTAATGATGGCGAGGTTTATCTTTCTGGCGTTCAGGACGAAGAACATCTGACGGTTTTGTGGGGCAAAACGCAAATATGCAACGTATCGTTCAAATTGCCTCAATCGGATAGGCAGTCGGTTATTCGCCTCAGGGAGGAGTGTCGTTGATGAAAATTGTTCGCAGTTTGATGCTATTGGTTCTGTCTTTGCTGACGTTTGCGACGTACGCAGGTTGTGATGCCGTCAACGGCTGGAATAACCGGAAGCTGGCATTCAATTTCCCAAACCAATTTGTTGTTGCGGATAATTTACCGGTTGGCAGTGTTTTTTATGAAACAGAAGTCAGTGAAAATCATAATAAAGAACAGTATGCGAAATGCACGGGTAGAAATTCGAGAGGGGTAAAATATATAAACGGTTGGACGCCCAACAATAATGGGATTGCGGCAACCAATGTTTCCGGCGTTGGCATTCGCATTCATTGGTTATATCCAGCCGGTAAAGTGGTGTTAGTCCCCAATGACCCTTATGAAACATGGAGTCAAAATAGAACATTATCTTGGGAGTATGGGCCAAGGTGGAAGGTTGAGTTAATTAAGACAGGTGCGGTCTCCGCAGGCAGATTACAGACCGGTACATATACTGTTTATGGTGTAGGGCCTCGTTACGTCAGTGAACTTTATATTGCCGGGGGAGGCGATATTGTTACTCCCACTTGTTCGGTACTTTCGTCGATGATTAATGTGCCTCTGGGTCGTCGTTTACAATCTGAATTTAGTGGGCCAGGTAGTACCACATCCTGGCAATCTGTAAATATTCCACTTAACTGCGCGAAAGGGGCCAAAATTAACGTGCGCATAGAGGCTGACGCAGATGCTTCCCACGCTCCGGGCGTAATGAAATTAGACTCCCAGCGGGGGGATATGGCGGCAACGGGAGTAGGTATTCAACTTTGGTACCAACCTGATGGTGGAAGCGCGGTGGAATTTGGCCGAGAGACTGACTACTACACTTCTCTCTACGGTGGTAATGAGGTCGTCAAACTTAAGGCACGTTATTATCAAACGGGTCCCCGGGTGACGGCCGGTATTGCTAATGGCACGGCGACGTTTACGATAACCTATCATTGAAGTTGCGTGGCATTGGTAAAAAGCCCTGACTGTTCAGGCAGGGCTTTTATCTGTTGGGATAAGGCAAAGGGAATCAATTCCGCAGTCTTGGCGCCTGAAGCTGCTGACGAATCGTTCTCGCCAGCTCATCCATTGAGGGTTGTTCAGGGTGTTCGTCGCTGGGTTCGCTGCTTAGCTGCGCTTCCGCAAGGTAAGTGTGAATCGGCTGCCCATCATCGTCTTCCATAACCACGTGATACCATGGGGCCATGCGCAGTTCGTCGTTAGCGGCGATTTCGTCTTCTTCCGGCTCCGTGAGCGAATACTCAGGATCGACATCCACAATGACGCCCAGGTAACCCAGGAGCGTGTGGCGAACCTGTTGGCCGATACCGAATTTGCTGGCTATCATAAGCACCTCCTGGGAAACGTGATTACCTGCTATACCTGTCATACTTCAAGCTGCATGTGCGTTGGCTTTCCTCGCTCACCCCAGTCACTTACTTGAGTAAGCTCCTGGGGATTCCTTGCGTCGCCGTCTTCCTGCAACTCGAATTATTTAGGGTATAAATGCGGGCAGATTCTCCACTTTTCAACTTACATGATGCGACAGGCAAACCCTTTCAGATACAGCCCTTCCGGGTAGGTTGCAATCACCGGGTGATCGGCAGCCTGACGGAACTGCTCTATAAATTGTACATCACGCCCGGCATCCAGGGCGGCATCGGCGATGATTTTCTGAAATAAATCGGTGGTCATCAGGCCGGAGCAGGAGAAGGTCAGCAGCACGCCGCCGGGGTTCAACAATTGGATCGCCAGCATGTTGATGTCTTTATAGCCGCGACAGGCGCCCATCAGCTGGCTTTTGTTTTCGACGAACTTTGGCGGGTCCATCACAATAACATCGAACTTTTCGCCTTGATCGCGATATTTACGCAGCAGCTTGAAGACGTCATCACGGACAAATTCCGCTTTCGACAGATCCAGCTTATTCAGCTCAACGTTCTGTTTTGCGACGTCCAGCGCTTCCTGTGAGGTGTCAACGCTGACCACCTGACTGCAGCCACCCATCAACGCGGAAATGGCAAAACCCCCGGTATAGGAGAAGCAGTTCAGCACACGTTTATCCGCAACATAGCGACGCGTCGCCAGACGGCTGTCGCGCTGGTCGAGGTAATAACCGGTTTTGTGACCGCCCTGAATGTCCACCAACAGCTGCATACCATGTTCGGTAATCGGCAGCAGGGCAGGCGGCAGTTCGCCGACGACCGGCCCCTGCGCCAGATCCAAACCCTCTTTTTTGCGCACCGCGACGTCGCTGCGATCGTAGATAGAGCAGTTCGGGAACAGCGTTTGCAGTGCGCTGACAATCGGTGCGCGCTGGTATTCCGCACCGGCGCTCAGCAGCTGCAGAACAAAAAAGTCGCCAAAACGGTCGATAGTCACGCCCGGCAGGCCGTCGGATTCACCGGCAATCAGACGATAGCTATCAAGGCCGTCGCGGGCCGCCAGCCACTCGCGCCAGGTCTGCGCCTGCTGCAGGCGACGTTCGAAGAAGGCGTTATCGATGGCTTCATCGCGATCAAAGCTCCAGACGCGGGCGCGGATCTGTGAAGAAGGAGAGAACGCCCCGCGGGCCAGCCATTTTCCCTGCGAATCAACAATATCGATGGTTTCACCGGAGCGGGCTTTACCTTCCATCCGGGCGACAGCACCGGAGAAAATCCATGGATGGCGACGCAGCAGGGATTTCTCGCGTCCTTTGGTTAACACTAAGCGGGGGAAAACGGAATCTGTCATGGGGCTACCTTTAAGCAACAGGGATGTCGGCACCGAAAAATGGCGCGTAGGTTAGCACAAGTGGCCGATGCAAGCACCATTCCACCGGTATTGACAGGTGAGCGTTTCGGCACAAAACACAGGCGCTTTGGCACAATAAAAATCACGCCAGGATCTTACAGTGTTTTCCTCACGCATGGAGGAAAACACAATGAAAACAGAATTAAAATTAGCGGTCGTGATAATGGCTATGATGAGCGGCGTGGCGATTGCCGCCCCCTTTAGCGTCAGCAGTGCGGATATGCGCAAAGGTGCGACTCTGGCGCAGGCGCACTGGTTTGGCGGCTTTGGCTGCTCAGGCGGAAATATCTCGCCGCAAATCGCCTGGAAAAATGCGCCTGCGGGCACCCGCAGTTTTGCGGTGACCGCTTACGACCCGGATGCGCCGACCGGCAGCGGCTGGTGGCACTGGACGGTAGTGAATATCGCCAGTCAGGTAACGAGTTTAGCCTCTGGTGCCGGAGATAAAAATAACGCTAAACTGCCTGCTGGGGCGGTACAAGGGCGTAATGACTTTGGTTATGCAGGTTTTGGCGGCGCGTGTCCGCCTGCCGGAGACAAACCTCATCGCTATCGCTTTACGGTGTGGGCGCTCAATACGCCGACATTACCCATTGATGCCCAGGCTAGCGGGGCGTTAGTCGGTTTTATGTTGCATAGCCACGTAATCGCCAGCGCGGAATTAACAGCGATGGCCGGGCGATAAACAAAAATAAGGGCAGCCTGATGCGGAGTATCAATTTTCAGCATAATGCTTTAACGGCGGCGGAAATCACCACCCGGCGATTATGCAAGCTGCATCGCGTCACGCTGTTTTCTCCTGCGCTCTGTCGGGTAAACCGCGGCAGTAAGGTGATTGTGCAGGGCGTCAGTCAGATGCTGGCGACGCCGCAGCAGCTGATCATTTTGCCTGCCGATGTTGAGCTTGAAGTGATTAATCAGCCGGAAAATGGGTTATTTTGCTCCGATCTTCTTTCATTAACTCCGGAACTGCTGGCGGATTTTAAGGCTCTCTATATGAACGAGCCGCAGACCGGGCGTCTGACATCGCTGTGCGCGCCGCTTGCCCCTGAACTGACGTTTATGTGGCAGAACGTCCTACAGGCGGTACGCGGAGGGCTTTCCGCCCAGCTACAGCATCATCAGGCAATGGGATTGCTGTTGGCGCTGTATCAGGCAGGATACGCCGGACCCTTACTCAACGAGCGGCAGCAGGATTTAACCGGTCAGGTCAGGCAAATTATTATGCTGTCGCCAGCCGAGACGTGGAGTGTGGCGAAAGTCGCTAAAATGCTGTTTCTGGGCGAATCGACGCTGCGCCGCCGCCTGCAACAGGAGTCACGGAGCTTCCGCCAGATAGTGGAAGAGGTGCGTATGGCCTACGCGCTGGGGCAATTACAGTCGACGTCGCGGCCCATTGGTGAAATTGCGCTAAACAGCGGCTACCTGTGCGGATCTCGCTTTACCGCTCGTTTTCGCCAGCATTATGGCGTATTGCCCAAGCATGTACGTTGAAAGAATTTGCTATCCTCAGTATTGAGTCATTAGCCGAAAAGGAGAGGGAACATGGCAACGGTTTGCACGATGGCGTGGGTATACGGTTCCGTTCAGGGCGTCGGCTTTCGCTATTCAACCCAGCGTGAGGCGCTACGGCTCGGGCTAACGGGTTATGCGCGTAATCTTGATGACGGTGGCGTAGAGGTTCTCGCCTGTGGCGAATCTCAGCAGGTGGATAAGTTAATTGACTGGCTGAAGGCCGGTGGGCCACGCAGCGCGCGGGTCGACAGAGTGCTGACAGAACCCCATCAACCTACCAGAGAGTGGCAAAAGTTCGCCATTCTGTATTAGATGCATTTGACCGGTTTGGGCAGCCCGGCAATTTTTGTCGCCTGCTTAGCCGGGCCTTTCGGGAACAGACGGTAAAGGTAGCGGCTGTTGCCTTTCTCTTCGCCGAACTTATTCGCCATCGCTTTCACCAGCATACGAATGGCCGGTGAAGTATTGAACTCCAGGTAAAAGTCGCGCACAAAGCGCACCACTTCCCAATGCTCGGCGGATAGGGTGATCCCTTCCTGCTCAGCGATAACTATCGCCATCGCTTCATTCCACTGGGTGGTATCTTTCAGATAACCGTCGTTATCGGTCTCAATTTCATTGTCTTCAAAGATAAACATAATTTTTCACATACCGCTGAAACTGGCGGCAGTGTAGCAAAAAATAAGGCCCCGCATAAGCGGGGCCTCGGAACTGCCGGGGAGAAGGTTAATCTCTGCTGGCGAAGCCAAGGATGCTCAGCAGGCTGACGAAGATGTTGTACAGCGAGACGTACAGGCTAACGGTCGCACGGATGTAGTTGGTTTCACCGCCGCGGATGATGTTGCTGGTCTCAAACAGGATGGCGCCTGAAGAAATCAGGATAAACACCGCGCTGATCGCCAAGTGCAGAGCTGGCAACTGCAGGAAAATGTTTGCGACCATACCGATAAGTACGACCACCACGCCCGCCATCAGCATCCCGCCAAGGAAGGACATATCTTTGCGCGTGGTCAGCACGTAGGCCGAGCAGCAGAAGAACACCAGCGCGGTACCGCCCAGCGCCAGACCAATCAAATCGCCCATGCCCGCAGACAGGTAAGCGTTAAGCATTGGCCCCAGGATATAACCCAGGAAGCCAGTAAAGGCGAATGCCGACAGAATACCGACCGGTTTATTCGCTGTTTTATAGGTCAGGAACATCAGGCCATACATACCGACCAGCGTCAAAATCAGACCCGGAGAAGGTAGCATTAGCACCGTGCTGGCCGTCGCCGTAATGGCGGAGAATGCCAGCGTCAGGCTAAGCAGGAAATAGGTGTTTCGCAGAACTTTGTGCGTGCTGAGCAGCGATGAACGGTCACGCGACGATGTAATTATACGATCCATGAGTCACTCTCTTATGACAGATGTAATTAATAACCAAGCATAAAAAAAGCAGAGCTGAAGCCATAGTGCTTTTACCCATCTTTACTTAGCCCTGAGCAGCTTTATATAGCATATTATTCCGTAAAATATCACGTGAATAGCATGTTCGTATGTTCAGTTTGAAGAATTAGATCTAAATCTGATAAGTAACTGAAAAATATTGTGTTATCGCCATTCTGCGACTAAGTCTGGAGAGGGTACAAACCAAACGTAATAAAGGCAAGGGATATGAAATCACAAAAATATAATCACATCACACGTGTGCTACTGGCGGTCGGCCTGTTCTCAATGGCAATCCCGGCGCTGGCCGCTCAGGTGCCGCCGGGAACGGTATTGGCAGAGAAGCAGGAATTAGTCAGAAATAACGGTAGCGAGCCATCATCGCTGGATCCGCATAAAGTCGAAAGTGACGTTGAGTTTAATATCCTCAGCGATCTCTTTGAAGGATTGGTCAGCGTTTCACCGGCGGGGGAGATCCAGCCTCGACTGGCGGAAAAATGGGAAAATAAGGATAACACCGTCTGGACATTTCATTTACGTCCAGGCGTAACCTGGTCCGACGGTTCGGCAATCACCGCGCAGGATGTTGTCTGGAGCTGGCAGCGCCTGGTCTCACCGCTTACCGCTTCCCCTTATGCGAGTTATCCTGGCAACATTCATATCGTTAACGCTGCAGAGATCGCGCGGGGGCAAAAAACGCCCGAGACGCTGGGGGTGAAAGCCATTGATGACACGACTCTTGAGGTAACTTTGAATCAGCCGAATGCGGCGTTCCTGGCAATGCTGGCACACCCTTCGATGGTTCCACTCGATAAAGTGCTTATCGCGCGTTATGGCGATAAGTGGACTAAGCCGGAGCATATGGTGACCAGCGGTCCCTATAAGCTCTCAACCTGGGTAGTGAATGAGCGCATCGTGGCCGAGCGCAATCCGCGCTACTGGGACAATGCGCATACCGTTATCAATAAGGTGACATATTTGCCGATAAGCTCCGAAGCTGCCGATGTGAACCGCTATAAAGCGGGTGAGATCGACATAGTGTATACCGTGCCGATTAACCAGTTTGCTCAGCTTAAAAAAACCATGGGCGATCAACTGAATGTTTCGCCGCAGCTGGCAACCTACTATTACGAGTTCAATACTACCCGTCCACCGTTTAACGATCCCCGTGTACGTCGCGCGCTAAATATGGCGCTTGACAAAGATATTATCGCCGAGAAGGTGCTGGGGCAGGGACAGCGTCCGGCGTGGCTTATCAGTCAGCCGGAAGTTGGTGGAGTCAAACTGCAAAACCCGGAGTACGCCAGCTGGCCGCGCGATAAACGAATTGCCGAGGCGAAAAAGCTACTGAATGAGGCGGGCTATAATGAGGCCCATCCACTAGTGTTTAATCTGCTCTACAACACTTCGGAATCGCATCAGAGAATTGCCATTGCTGCCAGTTCGATGTGGAAAAAGAATCTTGGCGTTGAGGTGAAGCTGCAAAACCAGGAGTGGAAAACCATGCTCGATACCATGCATACGCATAATTTTGACGCTGTGCGCTATTCGTGGATTGCCGATTATGATGACGCGGCGACTTTCCTTAATAACTTCCGTACTGGCGATAGTGAAAACACCACCCAATACAGCAATCCTGCCTACGATGAGGCGCTGCATAATGCGGCCAAAGCGGCTGATGCGGCGACCCGAGGTAAGTTCTACCAGCAGGCCGAGGATATGTTGGGGCAGGATGTACCTGCCGTTCCGGTTTATCACTACGTGCGTACACACCTGGTGAAGCCGTGGGTGGGTGGGTTCACGCCTGACAAGCTGGGGTATTACTACACCAAAGATATGTACATCAAAAAACACTAACGATGAGAGGGTGGTTTGCGCTGAAATTCTGCGCAAACCGCCTGAATTTCAGGCGAATAGCACGATTTTGTTTATTTTTAAGGCGGTTGAATAAAATCGTGCTTTACAGCCCGAACGGAGGTGTTTATAGTGCGCCTCATTGGAAGCGTGGCCGAGCGGTTGAAGGCACCGGTCTTGAAAACCGGCGACCCGAAAGGGTTCTAGAGTTCGAATCTCTACGCTTCCGCCAAATTTGTAATAAAATCAATAACTTGAAGTATGGTTTTGATTTTATGGTGCATAAAGTGGTACAAAAAAAGCCCGTTTATACGGGCTTTTTTTACATCTAAAATCCGTCCTTTCTCACTAAAAATCCTTTCAGATACTCATCTTTCGGGTGAGGGCAAATCCATTTCGAACCGTGCTCTGTTAAGAAATCAGGGAACAATCCTCCCAGCGCTAAGTCCTCAAACATACTCCGAGCAGGTAAAGCGACATATCAGCATGGGACCCTGTAGCCCAAACGTATTGCGCTGATGGTTTACTGGACAACCGATTGTTCTGTCGGTTAAAACAGCTAAAGAGAGCGTAATGGATTGCAGGAGGACGGATGAAAAGAAGTGAAATCAGGAAAGCACTGGAAGGATGGTTTGATGTTGAACGCTATGAGGCGATAGAGAAGCTAAGCCTTCAACAGTTTTATGTGGAGATTGAGCGGCGTATCTTGGCCTACAGGATGTTGCTGAGCCGGAATACCATACCAACCTTTAATCGATTATTGCTGGATGACTACCGCTATAAAATTTTGCGAGGCGAAATCTTTTTCAGTGGTGATACTGCCACCCTTGGACATGAGCTTGCCAGAACCTACGCAGTAAACCCTACGACACGAAGCCACGCGCAATTTTATGCGAAAACGCTGGCATTAACCGAAGCCACTCCTGAGCTTTCCGCGTTAAGCGAATCCGAATTTCTGTCCGAGTATCTAAAAGAAACATCGCTGAAAAACCTTGCCCGTATTACGGTCGATATTCATCTGGAAGAGGCATCAACTGAAGAAATCATTGAACATCTGAAAGTGCTGATCCCCCAATGGAAGAGACAGCTAAAGATGAAAGCTCCTGCGGAACGGGAGTATCGTTTCGGCAAAAGCACGTTCAGAAAAATTATTGAATATCGTCTTATTCCGATGATGGACCTGATTTTCTGGGGTGAGGACAATGGCGTCAAAATCCCGCTTTCATTGATTTCTTCGCTGCTTCACGAAGACAGCGACAACGATCGTGATGAAGGAATGCTAAAGGCAACGGACTACCCGCTGGCAATGGCTTTTCTGACTGATGCAAGCTATCTAAAATCGCTTGAAGATTACATCATGCAAAACAATCACTTAAAAGACTCACCGATTGATAAGCATGTTGAGGATGATAAGAAGAAGAAAAAAGCAGCCAAGTAAAAAGGGTTACGTTCGCTGTGAGCGAACGTGATCGCATCCAGCCTTAACGAATCTTTTTTCGTTCAACTCCCTTCGATTTTTTCATAAAACTCTTCTTTGAGCGTCCCTAAAATGTCATAAGCAAATTCGCTATTATTGTTCTCGTCGCAACAACATAGAGAAAAACGAAATCTTATAGAGATTACGTTAAACAATAGAGGACAAACAATGAAAGAAAATAATGAAAACAACGTAAAACGATTTATCCGTGTTCCAGATGTTCTTAACCGAGTGGGGTTCAGCCGCACTACCTTATATGAGCGTATTAAGGAAGGGAACTTTCCTGACAGGGTAAAAATAGGACCAAGGTGTGTCGCTTTTGTTGAAAGTGAGATAGATGAATGGATCGAGCAGACTATTCAGGTATCACGCAAACAAGCAGCTTAATAAATGTTAATCATATAATGATATAAGGAGGTTTTATGTAAAAAAAAATCAAAACCAAAAAGAAGTTTGCTGTTAACGATATCCTTTTCCAAAATGGAGTAATACAGATTTTCTGTAGGGATGTTTTCAATTAAAATATCAGAAGGAAATAAATATGAATAATGTAATAAGTGAAGCTCATGTAATAAAAGTCACCAATGAGTCCACCAGATGGTTTCTTGCAAAATCATTTTCCTGTTATGAACTTTATCTTCATAACATGCAGGAGTATATGGGCGAGAAGTTTTGTAAAAATGTCGAGGATATGAAATACATGGATGATGTTTTTGACAAGGTAATAGATAACAGTAAGGAAGGATTTAATCAGTTTGTTAAAGAGCACGGTGGTTCAGGCTCTCTGAAAGAAGTATTCTTTGATGAGATTAAAGTGAATTTGAGATTTATGCATAACGTGATTTTTAACCCTGATTAATAATGTCATTTGCTCTATTTAGCCCCGTCAAGGGGCTAATAATCGACCTAAGAAGGAACGTGTAAATGGAAAATAATATTTCAGTAATAGTAGGTATGTTATGTGAAAAAACGCCTGAGACACTTAGAGTCATCCAAGAAAGCTTCGACGTTTTTCTTGCTCTGAGTGGTTATTCTATCGAGGAAATCATGGAGGGTAAAAACTTATTGGAGGCTTTGAGTTGACATGTGAATAATGAACTGGTTGACGAGATAGATTTAGAATATGGTTCTGTAATCATAGAACTTGCTTATAAAAATAGTTCTCCCAGTGTGGGTCAAAATAAACTGAATTCCAAATAATCATATAGCTATGAGGGTTAATTATGTTTAAAGAAAAGATAGGTGTTAATAAATCAACCGAACTGTTTTATGACCTTGCATGTAGATCGTTTAGCGCAAGCTGGAATATGTTCATGGGAGTTAATGGTGATGGTGACGCCAATGATTATTTGGATGACCCAGATTTTATGAGTCCATTTATTATCCATGTGATTAATCATATTCAGAACAACTTTGAAAGATTCACTGCTCAAGAAGGAAACAGTGGTGATATTAATCAGGTTAACTTTGAACAGATCGCTGCCATGTTAGTAGGGTATTCAGAAATCTTCAGAAAATAATAACGAATATTGCCCCGCAGGGGCTAACCAAAAAATATAAGAGGAAAATATTAATGACAAATAAAATATCTGTAGTAGTAAGTATGTTGTGCGAGGGAACCTCCGAAGTGATGAACACCATTCAAGAAAGCTTAGATGTGTTTGTTGCTCTGAGTGGATATTCAGTAGAAGAAATAATTGAAGATAAGAACTTAGTTGATGCACTAAATCGACATATCAATAACGATTTAGTTGATGAGTTAGATCTGGAATATGGATCTGTCATTATCAATCTTGTTTATAACGACTAGTATTTTACTAACTATTAACTGAAAAATAAGGATAGGAAAATGAAAGAGATTGTATTGAACAGTTATGATAAAACAAAAAACCATCTTATTGCTAACATCTTACAAGGATTCTGTGATGAAATATATACCATTTATGAAGAAGAACCTGAAACAGCAATCTATATTATGAGTTGGGGCAAACTTTCAGAAGTTATTTATGATGTGGTTATAACTCGTGAGATAATGAAATACTCTATCAACAATAATATATATGATATCGATAAAAATGATTTGAAGGAAGAGATCTTACATTGGCATCTGGAGCATATCATTGAACTTGTGTTTAAAAATATAAATCAGAATGAAAATCAAGATCCTACTTATTGGAAGTTAAAAATAACACTTATTTAATATTTAGATGTAATGATTATTCCCTCGAAAGAGGGAAATAATAAAACTAAGAGGTTTAAGATGATTGATGAATTCCACGTAATGTATATGTATAGAAAAATCCAAGCTGAAGCGGCTACTACCGACATCAAAACACTGGAACAGCTTTTGAAGAAGTTCCGTCAAGTTGTTGCGGAGCGCCGGGAAGAATACTATCAGGAGATCGGTGAGAAGAAGGCATATAATTTGAAAATAAAAAGATTACAAAAGTTGATTATGAAAATGGCGTGTGACCGGATTTTACCAGAAGACCTCTGATAACGACGAGATTCTGGAGGAACATGTATCGGGAATATGCTGCGCTTACGATGGAACTGTCAGAGTAAATCTTTTACATATGCTTCTTTTTGAGATCATTTATAGAAGTAGTGATTGACACACAAGCTCTTGATAATGACAATGATAATCATTACCATTTATGTTGTTGGCAGGTTATGTAATTGTTATGAGGTGTTAATTTTGACAGGGGATTGAAACAGATGGATAAGTTACTCTTTGATGACATAGTTTCTGATACCTTACTTATTCCTTTATGGATGAGGGCAGAAGAAAGTCGTCGATCAGACCGTCTCTTCGAAGATAAGGAAGCTGAAGAGCTGGTGAGATTATTGTCAGTTGATTTTTCTAAATTTGAGAATAAGAAACTGACCAGAGTAGGGACGGCGATCCGTGTAAGTTTGTTTGACCATTGGGCGCAAAGAACCTTGCGCAGGAAAAACCCAGTTCTGGTTCATTTAGGATGTGGTCTGGATAACCGGTTTAGCCGTGTTGATAATGGTGAAGGGATACATATCAATATTGATTTGCCAGAAGTAATTTCATTTAGAAATAAATTAAATATTAATAATAATGAACGTAATATATTTATGGTCGGATCTATTCTGGAAACAGAGTGGATGGATTCCTTACTAGACAAATACCCTGAAGGTTCATTTTCTTTCTTTATAGAAGGTGTTCTTGTCTATTTTACCGAGCAACAGGTTAAGCAGTTATTCAATGAACTGATCAAGCGTCTCCGGGGAGCAAGCATTTGCTTCGATGGTTACTCGAATCGACTGGTGAAAAAATCAGATTCACACGAAACCGTTGGACAGATGAAGGCGCGTTTTAAATGGGGTATTGATGATATAAAACAGCTGGAAAACTGGAGTCCCCATTTAAAGCATGTCTCGACAGATTATATGATGAAACTTCATCCGAGAAAGTGGGGAAGGTATTCGCTGGTTCGCTTGATTCCGGGCATGGCGAAATGTGCTTTTGTCTCTGTTTTCCGTATAACGCCCTGAACCTGTCTCGTGTGAGCAGGTGTTGTCGGGCGGACGCATTCATATGTTCTAATTGTGGAAAAACACATGATTTTTGATGAGAAAAAGAAACGCGCCATTGCCATAATGGAAAGCAAGAAGATGTGGCGTAGTAACTATGCCCCTCCTTTGCTACGCCTCGCATGGAAAGCTGGCCTCAAGATCCCACCATTACCTTTTGCCTCGTTCTGGCAAATTACCCTGTTGATGGGGGTATGGTTTGGCCCGGCATGGGGGATTTGTATGTGGTTTTCTTCATGGAAGGACAGTGGTATGCAACCGGGCGTTGCATTTGTCTCAAGCATAGTCGCAGGTATTTGCTTTGGTGTTCTTATGGCTGCGTATCATTGGTGGCGAAAGGTAGTTAACAATCTGCCTGACTGGGATAGTCTGGAGTAAAGATCTCTGTAGAGGCGCTATAGCCTTTAAATGGACTGGGTGTGACATGGGAAAAATGAAATATTGGTTAATAGCGGGATTTATTATCCTTCTTGCGATTGTTTATGCTGCTATCAGTGACAGGGATTCTACGCTTTCTAGGTTGAAATCAGCAGGTGAAAACGGAGATGTAGAAGCTCAGTATGCGTTGGGTCTCATGTATTTATATGGAGAAATACTGGATGTCGATTATCAGCAGGCAAAGATTTGGTATGAAAAAGCCGCTGCCCAAAATGATCCGCGTGCGCAGGTTAAACTCGGTTTGATGTATGCAAATGGTCTCGGGGTAAATCAGGATTATCAACAGGCCAAATCTTGGTATGAAAAAGCATCGGTTCAAAATGATGTTGATGCGCAATTTTTGCTTGGAGAGATGTATAACGATGGTCTCGGGGTAGGCCAAGACTACCAACAGGCAAAGATGTGGTATGAAAAAGCTGCTGCTCAAAATGATGAGCGTGCTCAGGTCAATCTCGCTGTTCTATACGCAAAGGGTAACGGGGTAGAACAGGATTATCGTCAAGCCAAAAGCTGGTATGAAAAGGCTGCAGCCCAAAATAGCCCTGATGCGCAGTTCGCCCTTGGAATTCTGTATGCCAATGCTAATGGTGTAGAGCAGGACTACCAGCAGGCAAAAGACTGGTATGAGAAAGCAGCAGAACAAAATTTCGCCAATGCTCAGTTTAATCTTGGTATGCTCTATTACAAAGGTGAGGGAGTTAATCAAAACTTTCAGCAAGCCAGAGAATGGTTTAAAAAAGCCGCGTCTCAAAATCAGCTGAATGCTCAATATAATTTAGGTCAGATCTATTACTACGGTCAGGGCGTAACTCAGAGCTATCGAAAGGCGAAGGAATGGTTCGAAAAAGCAGCTGGGGAAGGTCATGTCGATGCTCAGTATAACCTTGGCGTAATATACGAAAATGGTGAAGGGGTTGGGCAGGACTTTCATCAGGCGAGGGCTTGGTATGAAAAGGCTGCTGCTCAAAATGATGCGCAGGCACAGTTCGATCTTGGCGTTATGAATGAGCTTGGTCAGGGGGGAAGTATAAATCTGAAACAAGCAAGAACTTGGTTTGGGCTGGCATGTAAGAATGGGCATAAGGAAGGATGTAAACGACAGGAATAGTCAATGGGAATTAAATAAATATCAAACCGAAGATTATTAATTTATAGTGAGCCTTATATATATGGCGTAATCTTGAATGGTTATTTAATTTCAAACAACAAAAAGGTATGAAATAATACTTTATTGTTAAATGAAAATCAAAGTAATTACGATGAAGTTAGTAATAAAAATACTTACAGTTATTAATGCGTTAAATTTAATTTTCGAATAAGAACATAAGCTTTCGTATAACAAAGCGGAAAAAACAGGGGAGGTTAACAAAAACAACGTCATAACGAATGACGCGCCAGAATGTATTTTGTCATCAACTATGGTGAAGAATACCATCGTGTTAATAATAAAACCTATATAATAGAAAGATATCGTTAATAGTTGGGCATTTTTACCATCAATCTCTTTGAGCCAATAATTCATATTTTCTTCCGCTGTTATTTTTAATATTACTTATTTATTATCATGTTTTAGGAAAAAATCAAGCATTTAATAAATACTTGTAAACATCACTAAATTTAATTAAGCTATATACTTTGATATACACATACTTCAGGAAGATGAAATGAGTGATGAAAAAGAACAGTTGACTAAAAATTCATTGACTACTTTCGGTTTTTTGGGACTTGTTATTTCTGGGCTTATCATTGGCATTTTTGTTCTTGCATTATATGGGGTGCTTATTTATTTTGTGACTGAAAAAATACCTGCAGAGTTATATATGATAATTCTAGTGCCGCTACTTTCCTCATTAATTTTGTTATATATTTATTTAAGATGCGGTGAGAGGATCAAAAAAATAAATGATGCTTTTTTATTCTTTGTTGCAGCTGTAAAAGCTATGCAGCTAGCAGGGGAAAGTATTGGATACACAGTAGGCATAGAAAATTATTTCCCTGTGCCAAATAGCTTAGGTCTGTTGATAATAATCTCTAGTTCGGCTGTCCTGAAGGCAATGATAAGCTTTTTAGAAGTCTTTAAAAAAGAGGACCGTATTGTTTCTTGGTTAAATCGTAAAATAAAATTATCTGACAGTAAAGCAGACAGAAACTAATATTTGGATAAAAATTATTGTTGAGAGAATCGTTAAAAAGATAATACCAAGTTTTGAGTATACTCGCTTAGTTCAAAAAACGTACTAAATCAGGCAGTGTGTCAGTCGATATATACTAATATAGTTATCTTAAACATCTAGAGGGAGAATACGGGTTTCTGCAACAGAAGCATGGAACCCGTATCACACTCAAAATTTAAATCGCAAAGTCTTCCAGCGTCTTACCTGCTTCAATAGCAGCAGCCATTGCTTTAGGAGTGCGGCCCTGACCTGTCCAAGTCTGCTCATTGCCGTTTTCATCTGTATATTTGTATTTAGCTGGACGAGGAGCGCGGGTCGATTTGGCTTTAGGCTGAGATGAGCTAACTACAGAAAGGAGTTCAGCCGGGTCAATACCATCCTCTAACAGTTTCTGACGGAAGGCTTGCAGCTTAGCCTGACGTTCTTCTTGTTCTTTACGGACGGCTCTTTCTTCCTCACGACGATCTTCAACGACAGCAGAGAGTTTTTCCAGCATCTCTTCTAGAGTTGCCAGATCGGTTTCACGAGCATGTGCGCGAAGTGTACGAATATTGTTCAGTGCCTTGAGAGCTTCACTCATAGTTTATATATCTCCTGTATAAAAAATGGCCGTTTCAAGGTGAATGTATGCAATACTGTTGAACAGTCAAAAGCATATCAGTTAATCAATAATATAGTAAATATTGTCGCTTAAGCAATCTTAAAACATCCTATTTGACACAGATAACATAGAGCAGTTCTTTAAAGAGACATTTTTCTACGCTTTTGGCTTGATGGTTCGAACTCTGACGAGATGTGAGAGAGTTGCTCAAGACTTTGTTCTATGGAACGCTGGAACTCAACAGCGGCTTCTGTACGCTGTTTTATGACTAAGGCAAATATTTCATCATCACTTTTTTCTGAAAGTGCTTTACGATATAATGCACGTTCGTTAAATAGATCAAAATTACCTGATGATTTTGCTGATGTGTTAGCTTTTGAACTACTGATAGGATTTAATTCATCAATAAAACATTCAATAAAGGATTCTCTCTTTTTATCCAGTCTGCGAAGTTCAGTATGTTCAGATTTAAATTTCTGAACTTTACTCCACGGAATATCATCAGAGCGTAGTCTACGATATTCATTTCTGTATTCTTCAATCGTAATATGATTTTTTAGTTCTTTGGCTGTCTCTAAATACTGGATTAAATCACTGTTGTCTGTTTTTACTTTTCTCATAAAAATACCTCGTTAATAAATGGTGGATATATTTATATTACGAGATATAGTGTTAGTGTCAAATTAGCTCTTTAGCTCTTTAGCTCTTTAGCTCTCTTGGCAAGAAAATACCTTTAATGCAATCGTGGTTTATTACGGCGATTTTTTTTGCCTGTTTTCCCGCTGGTAATTAATTTTTATTATTCACTGTTTTCTTTTTGTCCTTCAAGTAATAAGTTTTCATGAAAGTTAAACGATCACCATTAAACATATAGTCTGGATTAATAAAATAATAGTTTTGTATCATGGTCTCAGCAATAAATTTCTTGTCAGCAAGTTCTTTCATACCTTTGAAATAAGTAGTTCTTGATATTTTTACGATATCTTGATCAACAATATCGAATGACATTAATATCGTATCTGTATCTTTATTATCTCTGATAGCAAGATACAGTATCTTGAATACTTTCTTACCGGATGAGGATAAACCCTCAATAGCTGATACGCCATCCACATAAAGCTTCACGAACTGTGTCTTGTCTACTTCCATAGACTGAAAGAAACCACCATTACCAACTTGCTCTCCCGTACTCTCATTAACTAATGCTAATCGATCTTTTCCTGTAGTAATACGTCTGACGCCAGTTTTTGTATGTAGACTTGTATCATTAAGAAATGGGTTTTTAGTATGACGTGGGAGACCTCTTCTTGATTTCTTTACTTCAGTTTGTATCTTATTTTCTATCATGGTATTTACTCCTTTATTTTTTTAGTTATACATTTAAGTAAATACTATATTTTGTGTGCAAGTCAATACTTAAAGTTTATATTTTTTAAAATAGCTAACACTTGATGTTTTTACGTATAAAACTTGTAGTGCTACAGAATATATAAAAATAAAACTTTATTATTTTTATTTGAGAATAGTTATCAACTTAAGTACCGGGATTCGGGACTTTAACTCCCGAGAGTGCGTACTTTGTTTTAAGCTATAGCTGGCTTGAGAGCATTTTTCTTCTTCATTATTCAAATAGCGAAGCTTTGGATGACATTTTAAAGAATGTAATATTGAAAATAGTTCTTCTTTTTAGTTGATTGGTGCCTTATCAAAATGGCACCAGTGGTGTTATCTGTGTTATTTTTCCTACTATGTTATTACAGCGAAGTGATTGTTTTCTACAATCACGAACCGCTGCTACTATCGGGACTGCTTAATTAATTTTACTTTAACTTTATATGCGTCTACGACGCGATCTTTTTTGGATAAATCCAATATTAACAGGGGCAAGCCCTGTTCAGCAGAGTGATTGTTCGCAACAATCACGAAGTGCTGCTACCAAGGATATAGTTTTCCTATACGTTTAAGAGAAAATGCTATATGTCTAAAGGTAAAACTATGTTTAAACATAGGATCTAAATTCAGCATCATGAGGAAAAGAGATCAAACAATGATCGAGTACTTTTATTTTTATTTAACAGGCAGGAGATGAATAAAATAAAAATGTCAGCGTCAGGGCGTAGTCGTGCGTCAGCACAGAGATAAAGATTTTTTCAAAAAGTAGTTTAAAAATAAGAGAAAAAATCATGGTTAAAACATAAATAAATTTGATTTTCACGATCGCGATGTAGTATTAAATAGTAATGAATAAAAAAGAAAAAATCAAATGAAAAATATTAAAATGATAACACTCTTTCATCCCCATGAGAAAACACCATTTATGATCTGTATTGTAAACAAAGTAGAAGATACTGAACATGGAATAAAACTCACTCTTGAAAATGGCAATGATATTTATGTCAATAATTATAGCCATTATCTGTTATCGGAGTCTGTAAGTCGTTGCGATAAAGATAGGTTGAAAAATATTTATATTCGCTTGGTTTCAGAACTCACACAGATGAGTGAAGAAACTATAAAATCACAGATGTTATAATCTGAGTTATCAGTTTCAGATATTGTGATGTTATCCATAAGGTCAATGCTTTTGGGTTGAATCTATATCCAGAGCTATCAACGAACATGGGTTAGGTTAAAGTCGAATGCAATAAGTGGCAGTGTTCTGGTAAAATGCTTTGCCTGATAGCGTCAGGAGGCGATGAGCGATGGAAGGTAAATTAATTTTCTGTTCCGATGCAATATGATCTTTGATCTTACCCACCAATAGTGGGCACGCGACTAAGAAAGTAAATTTTCGGTGATGCCTCTAATTAGTTGAATCTGATGTATAATGCGGGCTTTTGAGGTTCTTTCATGGCCAGCGTTAACATTCATTGTCCTCGTTGTCAGTCTGCACAGGTCTACCGCCATGGTCAGAACCCTAAAGGCCATGACAGATTTCGCTGCCGTGACTGCCACCGCGTTTTTCAGCTCACT
Source organism: Klebsiella sp. MISC125 (assembly GCF_051131775.1). Taxonomy (NCBI): domain Bacteria; kingdom Pseudomonadati; phylum Pseudomonadota; class Gammaproteobacteria; order Enterobacterales; family Enterobacteriaceae; genus Klebsiella; species Klebsiella sp. MISC125. Next base: position 3,881,594 of record NZ_CP180448.1, on the reverse strand, counting down.
TACACTTATGAGGCCCGTAAGCCGGGCATTAAAGAGCTGATCACTGAAATGGCCTTCAATGGCGCCGGGGTTCGCGATACCGCCAGAACACTGAAAATTGGCATTAACACCGTCATCCGGACTTTAAAAAACTCACGCCAAAGCGAATAACGTCTTCGCCCGTTGCTCATGCTGATGTGGCGCTTATCTGCGAACTTGATGAGCAATGGAGTTTCGTTGGCAGTAAAGCCCGGCAACACTGGCTCTGGTACGCGTATAACACCAAAACAGGGGGTGTACTGGCCTACACTTTTGGTCCCCGTACCGATGAAACCTGCCGGGAACTACTGGCACTGCTTACGCCATTCAACATCGGCATGATCACCAGCGACGACTGGGGCAGCTATGGCCGGGAGGTGCCGAAGGATAAGCATCTGACCGGAAAAATATTCACCCAACGGATTGAGCGCAATAACCTGACGCTGCGCACCCGCATTAAGCGCTTGGCTCGTAAAACAATCTGCTTCTCGCGTTCAGTAGAGATCCACGAAAAAGTCATCGGGACGTTTATTGAAAAACACATGTTCTACTAATTGGAAGCATCACCATTCGATGAAAGTATTTTATTTAAAAATAACTCTATAAACATCCGTGGACAAAAAAAACTTCTTGATTATTTAAAGTCCAACATACGTGATAATTATGCACTGGTTGCATGGACCTCTACGCCAAAATATGAACAGTTAAAATTTTGTATACATTTGTGTTGGGAGTATTTATTAAAAGATAATGAGAAAAGTAATCAAATGTCCGCCGAAAGATTAACTAAAGTTACTTTTGATTATGGCTTTTCCCAAAATATACTAGAGTTAGTAAAAAATACATATAACTATAATTTAAGAAAGTCAGGAAAGATGAATAATGAAAAAACGATAAAAATAATAGATGAATCGATAAAAGATTCTTTTTATATATTGCGTCATTGGTTTCAATATAAGCTTCCAAAGTTGTTATCTGTATTAAATGAATTGCAAACATATGTCTGTAAGCTTTTGGGTTTAGTACCCGGAAATTATTTGTATTATTCATCCATAATAGAAAATGATTTTATACCAGAACATTTAAATATCCTTATAGAATATGGGGTTCCTAAGTCGGCAATACAAAAAATTGCGAAATTTATACCCGATCACCTAGTTGATGATGAAGTTGTTCGGTTGATATCAAATAAAAAACTGTATGATTATAATGAATTAATAGACTATGAAAAAAACATCATTAAGAAAATGTTTTAATATACAAGTGTTCTTAAATAACTGCGCCGAATACCTCTATACCTACTGTTTACTAATGGGCGGCATGTTGAGTATGGGCAACACATCTCAAACCCGATACAGCATGGTCAGGTATAGTAAACAGCGCTGATGCCTTTCCCTGCTTGTGCTGCCCGAAAGTGGAACACTATTCCGCTCAGCTATTTGGAGAGGTTTCTCTCTTATATATTTAACTACCAGCAAAGTAAAACAACTGAAGTCGCCACTCGGATGAGGTTTAATCTTACCCAGCAATAGTATACACGCGACTAAGTGAGTAAACTCTCAATCAGAGGTGACTTATGACAAAACCAGTATCAACCAGTAAAAAAACTCGTGATTTACATCTGTGCATTAGTTTTTGTTTAGATTTAAAAGTTAAAGTATAATCGTTTCTGTTTGATGAATACACGATGGTGGTTAAATGGAAAATATAATATCAAAATTAAATCAGTTTGGGATTGTTGGTACTTCTTTACTCATTGTAATCATCTGTTCGGTATCATTATGTTTTTATTTCTCAAGGAGGAGAAAAGACAACATAACCTCCATGATGTCTAAATGGACGCATACTGCAAATGGGAACTTCGTACTTGTTGGGGTGAGTATAATTTGGGCATCTATTGTTTCAGTATTCGGCTCTCAGTTACAACAACAATGGTTCGGCGGAACTGATTGGGGGATTGAGACGTTCATATTTGGAACTTCAGTCACGTTAACATTAATATTGAGCTTCTTACATTACATCCGAAGTCAGGAAAAGGAACTTCAAAATTATACACGGCCTACCTATGAAGCTATTAAAGAAAATAGTACTCAATGCTTAAATTTAATGAAAGTTATAAATGATTGCGTACAAGATTTTAAATTCATTGAGGCGAAGGAAAATAATAAGAAAGGTGTTGTTTTTGGTGATGTAAATGAAAGGGAAAAATTTAATACATCAATGGATAAAGCTATTGAAACAGCAATTCAATCTGTGTTACTGATAACTAAAAGATCTATAGACGGATATGATGATGTACATTTAAAAGCTAATGTTTTTAATTTAATAAATTCAAAAGCTGTTTATAGCGGATTATCAACAGAGTCATATAATAATAATTCTATATTCAATGCCAAAGCGGTAACTTCATCGCCCTTTTTTCTCTTTTCTGCAAATCTACAGGCTAGACTAGAAAGTTGTGATTTTATTTTAGTTTGTGAAAAAACATGCACATGCCAGTTGGATAAAAAAAACAATTTTTCTAATTGTTATAATGAGGGCATTGATAAAGAAGCTGAGCCACTATGCATGCCATTCACTTTAAAACATCACGATACAAAAATGAATCACCCAAACTTGTTTGGTGCTCCTTATGCAGCCCTTAATAGTCATGAGGTTTATATAAAAAATATAATTGAATCTGTAAATGATTACATTAGTGATCTTAGAAAGTCCCCTCATTTCAAAGAGCATATGAACGCTCTATTCGAAATTATTATGAAAAAGATAGTGATAAACCGAAATCTCTCATCTCTTTTCCAATATATAGTATTGAGATTGATCCAATGAAAATTTCAACTCCTTTTGAAGGTAAGTCAGTTATATGTATTTTCAACATATATGCTAATAGAGTGAATTTCCTAGAGAATGACTTAAAGGCTGAAAGCCTCTATGCGTTGTTAAAACCTATATTTCACATGTTGGGGGTTTTAATTTCTTTAAAAAAATTATACATTGAAAGAATTAAATGCTATAATGATCCTAAAATATAAGGAGGTCGTTATGGATAAGAATGCATTCTGGTCATACACAACTCCTCTCCCCACTCATTTAGATGGTGTTGAAGAGGATAGGGTCTCTTCTGCTTATAATACTGAGCAACAACATATACATCAAGTAGTATACATTGTTAGCGAAGATATTTTGAATATTGAGATTGAAGTGCGAAATTTTAATATAGCTGATTCAGGGTTAGAACATTCTACCCGAAGTTTTAGAGAAAAAATTTTTTTAAGTAAGAAAGAAAAATAAAATAATTTCTGTTTTAAAAGCCACTTTCTATAGTGGCTTTTATGTATAATGCTAAAATATAGATTTTAGTCCAACAACCCATGTGAACGCTTACTTGCTGTCTGACTAAAATTATAACGTTCTACAACATCACCCTTAAACCAGATATCCAGCGATTTAATGTGTGCTGTACTGCTACTGTTCAGTAGAGCGAGGCCGGGAATATAGTTAGATAACTGGCTTTCTCCCGTCATGCTGGAGTAGCTCCACATCTCTTGTCCATCGTTTGTGGCGCGTGTCTGTGGTTCTCCGAACGCGGTAAGGATCTCTTGTTGGGTGGTTTTCCCCTTGACGATTTTTAGCTTTACCGTCTGATGATTTTCATCTGTAAGAGATTTATTACCATGTACGGTGCAACTGCCAAGGGGAACAATAGCCAATACAGCAATAAGCATTTTTTTCATTTTAGGCCCATAGGTAGATAATAATTAAAGATAACGGATTAAAAAACATATTGTTTAAAAACAAGAAGCCAGCGTTCGCAAAGTTCTTGATTTGAAGTGGTTTTGTTCTTCAAGGGAACATTAATCTTCCACATGGGATTTTTAATATCATCAGTTAAGATATTTAGGCCAGATCGTTTATTAGCTGCAAGTTGTTCTCTCCAGTTAGCAATAGCCGCATTATTCATGCCTTTCAATGTTCCATTTCCGTAAAACTTACCACCTTCTGAAAGCGTGTAATTGATCTCTCTGATATTGTCATAAGAATATGTCTTGTCTCCTTCTTTATCGAAAAAACGAACAGTTCGCTGTTTTGTATCTATAACGATCCCGGTTCGCTGACATTCATAAGATAAAATGTCGCCGTCCAGAACTTCTGTAAAGCTGTTGTAGTGCTTTTTCTTCTGTATATCAGAAACAGTCAATATAATGATAAAAATTACTATCAAAAATATAATACCTGTTGTTTCCACTTTTACTTCCTCCATGTGAATGAGTTAAAGGGGCTTGGCCTGTTCGCAGAACTCTAAGGAGTTTCTGGCTCTTATGGCGCTGCGACTGAGGCTCTTGTCCCTGCCTCCCAAGCCTATCAAACTGTAAAAATATGATCGATAAAAAAGATCGATAATTGATTATTGATAGCTTTTAACGATTGAATATGTGATATCGATCGGCGATTAATTGTTACAAACGATCGAATATTAAATTATGATAGATTTAAACTATCATATGGTTGTTTTTGATCGTTTTAAACGATATGACGAGCCTCAAAAAGAATTGAATCCTATCAATTGGTTAGGCAGTGGTTTTGTTGTGTCATATCTGTCTGAACACGCAGAAACACTACAGCTAACCAGAAAAGCACCAATACATGGCAACATTTTGGATTATCAGGATGGATACGTAGATGAAGAAGACTTTACTCGTTGCTGGCGTAGCTCTGGCACTGGCGGGATGTGGTGAAAAAGGTGATTTCGAGAAAGCGATCAACTCTAAGATTGGGCAGAACAAATACTGCTTCTCGCTGGATAACAATAACACCAGCTTCCCCATCCGTCTTGCCAAACCACGGCTTGATTCGACTGGCACAGGGACGAATTCAGTGATCCTCGATGGATTTGTTGAGCAGGGAATGATGGTCTTTGAGCAGGGCTATGATTCGAACGTATTAGGGATAACAGAAGAAGGCAAAAAAGCTAAAGTCTGGAGCACAACAGACGGTGCTTGTGTAGGTCGTCGTGCCGTTGACGAGATTAAGGAATGGACGGAACCGGGTAACGGCGGTCAGAAGGTTGTTCGCGTGTCTTATACATGGAAGCTGGTTGACGTTCCGGGCTGGATTGACAAAAAAGCGTTCGCTGGCGTTAAAGGGATGAATGAACCCGCTGATGGCGCCATGAATCTTGTTAAGACCAGCAATGGCTGGAAAGCTAACTAAGAGAATACTGGACCGTTAAATGCCCCTATTGCTCTGTGGAAAGTAAGAGTGGGGGCATGTTTACTCAGGCTGCTTACCTACCTAAAGTGGTATGCCTTCGTGATCATCTTGCTTGTCCTCTACAATAAATATATCTACACGCATGGCTGAAGCAGTTATCATTCTGACAATAAGTGTAGTTATTGCATTTGTTGCTGGTAAAGCTATTTACTTTTATAATCTTTTATTCTGGCGAAAATGATTATAAATCATAAGCTGCTCAATTTAAAAACTGGTTTTTATGCTATATAAATATCATCATCGGCATATCTCCCTCAGCATATATTTTACTGAGGTTGCTATATTTCTATCTGTATTGAAATACAATGCGTAAAGAGCAGTAATTGCTGATTTAATGAATATTACATGAAATTCATCTTGATTTCTTGGTGTCATTCATTAAAACAATAAAATCATCGAGTCGATTGTGTTTTTATTTATTATTGATTTATTAAATAAAAGGTATTAAAATAATATGTTTACATAATTCAAAAGGTGTATTGAATGAAGATTGAAAGGTGTGGTGATATTCCTCTGGGGGAATCTAAGTGGATGGTTGTCGGTTTTGGGGAAACACCTGACAAAGCAGAAAACTACATTGGTATAAAATTTAATTTAGGGATCAGGGCGCAAAAACACTTAGGTAAAATTATAGAAGAGATACTTTACAACCCGGAATATATGGCTCAAAGTGTTCTGGAGGACATTTTATCAAAAGAAGATGAATTAGGTAAAAAATTATTAATAATACTAGAGGAATTAAATTTACCGAGCAAGTCAGATAATCTTTTCTTAAGAGATATTGAGTTTTATTCTCACAAAGAATCTAAGCATATTTTCAATTTCACAAATGACTTATATGATAGAACGTCAGTAAATATCACGACAGATATAGATCTAAATCCTTTAGACGTAAAACAAACAACCCGAGGTGATAAATATCACATTGAGTGGTTCCATGATTTCAAATTCTATGATTTAAGGTATTTTAAAGATATAGATTATCTAAATGAACTTAAGGAAAGTGTTCTTTGGGTCGAAGGAATTATAAATAAAAAAGCCCCAAGATTGAATGAGTATATCAAAGTATTTGAAGCATATGAAATTACAATACCCGGCACTATAAATGAAGAGCAGGTTAAAATATCAATTGCTCATATTGAACTTGAAGGACTAAGGATCGTATATCAAGCATTCAAGGATAGGAATGACAATCTCAATGAAAAGATAAAAAATATTATTAAAGGTGTGGCTTTTAAATATAAGCAGGATGTTATAAATGATGATAAATGTAGAGAGTTCTTGTATGAGTTAAAGGTGGCTGCATACTTTTTACTTTCTGGTTATAACATAAGTGTATCTCAGCGAGCTGATGTAGTTATTAATAATGATACGTTCATTGAATGTAAGAAAATAACATCAGAAAATAAATTGATAACAAGAATAGATGAGGCTTTAAAACAAATAGAAATAAAGGAAGGGGTAAGGAATGGTATTATCTATGTAGACATAACGGATGCTATACCTGAGTTAAAAGATGTTTTCTTAATTATGAACAATAAAAAAGTAAACTATTCTAATTTAAACTCACCCGATCCAGAGATGCAATTTGAGCGTGAGTTGAGAATGGATTTTTTTAATAAAATAAATAAATATTCAAGTAATCTAATTCAAAGGAATATAACCAAGATAAGTAAAAAAATTGGAGATTCAGTTTTGGTTTTAAATGTAGAACTACCTGTATTACACTTAAGCCCCCTACATGAAAGAATGGGGATTATCAAGATAGCTTACAATATATCAAACAGGGTAGATTTAAGACTTAATTTTATTGTGGAAAACTCCATGCGATCTCTTTCTGAGTTATATCCAAACACTAAACGTAAAACTCGAGGCGACTAATAATTATTTTTATAATAACCAGAGGGAGGCGGTAACTTTGTATCGAAAGTATCTATTACAGGTGTATGTAAAGTAAACTCCGTACGGTTATCAATATGTGGGGTTTCCTGTTTAGGACGACTTGGGAAGCGAGTAATCTCATCTGGCATAGGTTCATAGCCATTACTGTTGAGCCTTACTCGTTTTTCATGCTCAGAGCGTTGAACGTAGATCCCCAACAACTCATCAAAGGAATAGTTTTCTGCGATACGCTTATCATGGTCAGCGTCAGTAGTGTCTGGTTGCCTTCTGGCCCATATAAATCTCTCTTTAAAGAAGCCCATCACAAGTAGTGTGAAACGCTTAAACAGACCATTTTGATGTGGCTTAGTCTGTTTCCTACTGTTCATGGGAGCGCGGTTCATCGCTCTGGTGTTTTGAGAAGAAGGTGTTTTCAGTTTAGTGGATTTATTCGGTTTAGGAGCAACAAGAACGGGAGTTTCTTCTCCTGCCATACCAACCTTACTTATCTTGTTTGGATCACGGTAAGATTTTACGGCTGGCCTTCTGTGTGGTTTAGATGTTGTAAAAACAGGCTGCTGTTTTTCCGTTGCCGGGTAGTCGGGAAGAACGATCTCTTCGGGTTCAGCAAGATGTGTAATCGTAAAGCTTCTGACATCAACAATGATCTCCAATGGTAGCTCACTAAAGGTTGTATAGACCTTTTTAGCTTCCTCAATTTGAAGATTGCGTTGGGCTTGTTCAGCAGCTCGCTGTTCCTGTGACTCAGTGTCATTCCACTTGGCACGATGAACACGCTGCATTGCCGGGCGGTTTGTTTCTGTTGCCTTGGCAAGCCAGAATGCTTTCTCTTCAGCGCTGAATGCTTCTTCTGCTTGGTTAAGAGCATCAGCACATTGCGACCTGAGAGAACGGTGATCGATACGTTCTTCACTGCCTGCGGTCTCAAGGTAGCTGTTTGACATCGTAGCCCACGACTCACGCCACTGGAGCATCATCTTCTTATCATTCCAGCTTCTGTCTTTTTTACCGAAGCCAGCAGCGGTGATAGTTTTCAGGGTTAACATAACGTGAGCATGGGGATTTTTACTATCCAGATCATGAAATGCGATATCAGCTATCATCCCCTTATCAACAAAGTTCTTCTGGCAGTATTCAGCAACTAATTTTTTCTTGTCATCGTTGTTGAGTTCAACAGGTATGGCGACATCAAAATAACGGGCTGTTTGTCCGTTGTTCTGGCGTTCCACTCTTTCAACTTCATTCCAAAGCGCTGACGAGCTTTCAACAATATGAGAAGGTGCGGAAATAGGTGCCAATATAATATGACCATGTAGATCTGTTCTGTGGTTGAAATCGAAAACCTGTCCAATGCGATCATCTGTAATACGTGTACGGGCATGGTAGGCAGCTTTCGCAACGGAAGTCATGCCTTCACTTCGTTTTACAATTTTAAAATCCAGATGAAAAATCGCCATTAAAAAATTAACCTCAAATAAAAGTGCTGCTGTTAGTTTTTCGCCAGAAAAACTTTGGGGTTGACGTTGACCTTGGTTTTAGCCTGCGGCAGGCAACCGTCGGTAGACCCCACACGCTCACGGAGTGAGTGTATAGGTGGGCATTGTCTTTAAAAAAATAAGCCAATGTAAAAAACACCCCTTATTAATTAATACGAAATATACTGATGCTTGTAAAATGATGCGTTAAATTAAACGGCATGAACTGGATTAAAGGTGTAGGTTTCACGCCCAAAGGAAAAAAGAGTAAAGAAAAGGCCCGTAAGGGCAAAAGAAGTGTTAATTGTTCTCGCCGTAAGGCGGGATAGCTAAAATTGAAGAGGAAAACTAATAAAACAGAGAGCGTTATGTGTTGCACAATTCACAGGTTAAGACCTGAAAACAGATTTAAAAAATAACAGGTGAAAATAAAATAACAAAAGTACAAAAATAAGTAACGTGGAGAGTGCCGGATGTTTTGTGTTAGTGATTACTATCACATGCGTTGCACAATTTTATTTCTATAGCAACTAACTTGAATCTAGTGCGAAGGTTTTATGATTTCGATTGTGGTTTATCTGATTAACAGAATAATAAAATTCTTCTTTATCAATAGGATGAGATAAATACCAACCCTGAACATAGCAATGAGGATATGATTTTTTTATACATATGTAATCACCCTCAGTTTCTACACCTTCGAAAACTATATTCACTCCATTTTTAGATATCTTTTCTAGAAATATTTCAAGGTTAGGGTTGTGATTATTTATAAAGGAACGGGTTATAGTTTTATCAATCTTAATTTCTGAAAAAGGTAGCGAGTATGCTCGTTCTTCATTTGAATACCCACAACCATAATCATCCATAGCCAGTCTAAATCCTTTATTTAATATCTCATTACATAAAGACTTAACGAGTTCTAAAAATACAATTTTATGCTCCGTTATTTCAATCATAATATAATTGAAAGGAATGTGGTATTTCGTAGCTTCATCAATCAATGTAGCTATAATACTAGGTTCTTCAAGGTTAATTGGATGGAAGTTAAGGCTCAAAAACAAATTATATTCAAGTATAGTGTTATGAATCTCCTGCAAAGATTTTTTTATAACAAAAACAGTGAGTTCATTTATTTTATTAGCCTTTATTGCTTGCTTTATTAATTCATCAGTACTGATACTTTTTGTTTCTGACCTATATCTGATTAAAACTTCGATACCTGCTATTGAACCACCTTTCACTGAATATATCGCTTGATAGTTGAGTATAATATTTCCAAAATCAATAATCATAATATTGGGCCATTTTGCTAATTATTTTTTGTAATTGTAATTTTGTCTGTTAACAAAATCTATAAATTGCTTCTTGCTTTCTATATTAAATTTTTTCATTATATCTGATTTATGCGACATTGCAGTCTTATATTTAATATTCATCAGTGCGCAGACTTCTTTTATTGTCAGCCCACTAGCTAATCCTGAAATTAAAAGCTGTTGCTTATGTGTTAATTTTTGACTCTTACATGCTAAACAGGTTAAGTGAGTGAGAAAAGAGCACCTTTCTTTTTCAAGGTAAATGTTATTAATTGTATCTGTTAATATTTTTGATACGTAATCTCTGGTCACATTCTTTTCAAGGTAAACAGAGCCATTCAAACATAAAGGATATGAGTTATTATGAAAGAATTTATTCTTATCAAGAAGAAAAAAGATTTTTGAGGTTTTTTTTCTCTTTAAGTACATTGGGTTGCATATCGTCATATCGTTTATACTCAATGCGGAAATAATAATATCGTATTGTTTAATATCATCGACTTGATGCTCTATAGTATCAATAGTAAAATTTTCTATTTTCAAGGTTTTAATAACATCTAAAATAACAGAGTGAATACCGATGCAAAAAAAAACGTTGCTGTCAGAAATGATTAAAAATTTCATGTATTGCCTGATTATATCTAAGTGATTATTGATTTATAATCTAGCATTACTATTTTGTTAGCAACAAATATTTATTTATTAAAACTAAATAAGAAATTTGACATACTCATTAAGAATATTCCTATACTTCGTCGCAAACGTCAATTTGGAAATTTTGAGTAAATCATTCGTTTTTTACGATCTGTTTTCGGGGTAAATGATATAGGCATTAGGATTTTTCTTGTTAGTTATGGGGGGATTCTCAATCTTACGTATTTCATTTGTTTTATATTGAGATGAATTCAATTGTTGATATCTTATCAAAACTTATTTTAATTTCTTGAGACCACAGTCCATGTCAAATTTTTTAATGCTTATTTTGGCATTTATTCTTTTTTTTGTATCAATTTTCTATTTTATTTCATATGTTAAAAATAGGAGGAAAATGAAAGTTGCATTTCGCCCACTCCGAAATATTTCTGAACGTAGTAGGGGTAAACGCTTTCGGTAATGCATAAAATCATCCCAAATGATACAAAAGATGGTGTGGCATGTCTTATCTGGCAACACATCATCTCTAACGGGTTTGTTAATGCCACCTTCTGGAAAATATTTTTTGTAGTCTATATGCAATATAACCGACCACTATGACATATAAAGTATTTATTTTTAAATGTTATCTACTACTAATCTCACTACTAATTTAGATAAAATGTCATCTTTGACTTTTATATTTAAAGATGGGGTTGTATATTTCTTTTTAAATGGCTTTGCATAAGTAAGGATAGAGGAAACTGAGTTATAAGAAACGTTAGCATACGTGCCTAAAAGCTAATATTTCAGATGATATTCTTTTTTTAGTCCTCCGTTTATCGGAAAGAAATCAATAAGGAATATATCTATTGTTGTGATTTTTATTCATATTGATTATACCTTTTATATCATTCCATAGCTAAAGGAGATTAAAAGGAAATGAAAAATAAAATTTTAATAAGAAAATATAAGAGTAAAAAAGGGTTTTCACTTTTAGAACTATTGCTGGTACTAGGTATTATCGCAGCATTAGTAGTAGCGGCTTTTATCGTTTATCCTAAAGTTCAGGCTTCTCAACGTTCACAAGCTGAAAGTAATAATATCGCAACTATTCAAGCTGGAGTGAAGTCATTATACACTTCCTCTTCAAGTTTTACAGGTCTGAGTAATTCGGTTGCAGTTCAGGCAAAGATTTTCCCTGATAATATGTTAAGCGGTTCAGGCTCATCAGCGACCCCTATAAATGCTTTCAAAGGGGCAGTTATGCTTGAACCAGCAAATACAGGACCATCAGGAGCCGAAGGTTCTTCTTTCACTATAACATATAATAATGTGCCAGCATCTGAATGCACCAAAATAATTACAGCAGCAGCTGGTAATTTTTATAGTGCGGGAGTAGGTTCGGCAGGTAATGTTAAAGAAGCAGGTGAGCTTTTAGATATCGTCGAGACAACTAAACAATGCGAAGGTGGCGGTAATAGTAATACTTTAATTTTTACATCAATCTAAAAATATGTAATGCCAGCCATATATTATAATGTATATGGCTGTTTTATTTCTGTGTGCTACATAACTTCCTGAATCTCAATTAAATAAACACGTCATTAAGATTGTCATTTTTATAGTGCAGAAAGCCTGCCATATTTTTTACTTTTTAAGGTTATTTTTAAATGTGCCTTGATTTGTATTGAGGTTATGTTAGTAATAAAATAAAATAACGTGAGGAGGTAATATTATGGGATTTATAAAAGAGAAAAATGGTTTTTCATTACTTGAATTAATATTAGTGCTCGGAATTGGAACATTAATGGGGCTTCTTAAATTTCAGGAAATGAAGTCAACACAGGAAAATATTACTGCTTCGCTTGCGGGTGAGCAACTGAAACAGCTAGGTCAGGCAGTAAATAGCTATATCACCATGAAATATGATAAGTTATCCACGCTATCAAATAGCAGTAATGATGGTAATGATCCGGGGCCAAGGTTATGTAATTCAACACAATGCGAAATAACATATAACACTTTACTGAATGAAGGTTTATTGCCAGCATCCTATACTGGAATTAATATCTATAAATCTCCATATAAAATTATACTGAAACGAGATGGCGTTTCACCTAGCTATATTATCAATGGATTGATCACTACCACCATACCTTGGATGGACGGCTCACACATACGCTACGATTTGCTTGGTAAGGCCATGCAGACTGCTGGCGTAGATAGTGGTATGACTGATAGCGCAACCCTTGTCTCTGGATTACAGGGGCAATGGAATGAATCCGCAACGAACTTTTCTAATATTAATAAAAGTGGATTGCTCGCAATGAGAGTAGGATTCAATAGTGCCTTATATACAATATATCTCAGACGCGATGGAACTCTTCCTATGACAGGTGATTTAAGTTTGGGTGGATATGATATAAATAATATTAAAAATTTGAGCGCCAGTGGTGCAGGCAATTTTCAGGGGGAACTTAAATCATTTGATTCGATAACTGCTGGGAAAGAACTTATTGCTCACAATGGTAATAATGATGTAATTGCAATTGGTGGAAGCGATGGTAATGATTATGAAATTAGACTCTATAATGGAACAAAGCCACTTACTATATATTCTCCAAATACGGCGAGTTATACAACTGTTTTACAAGTAAACAAAAATGCTAAAATAGAACAACGACTTGGACTAATGGGCTATGATCCCAATGATTTACCCACAGGATGGGGCGGTGGTTTAAGAACTCTTGATGTATATGCTGCGGGAACAATTGCTGCAGGACATGGTGGTTCTACCAGTGCTTATCTTAACAGTAACGGAGACTTTTTTGCTTCAAATAATGTTGATGTTGGTAATCAGATTAATTCAAAGTTTATATGGGCCTCTGGAAATATCAATTCAAATTATGTCCATTCAAACGGTAATATAGATTCTGAAGGGAGAGTTAATGTTGGAGAATATGTGTTTATAAAAGGTCAGGCTGTAATTGGGACTAACTGTTTTCCAAATGGTCTACAGGGTCGAACAGCTACAGGGCAGTTACTTTCATGCGTAAACGGTATCTGGAATATCACAACATCATTGAAAAGAATGACATTCACAATCTCTGGAGAAACGAAGAACTATGGTGATATATGTCAAAAATATCTTGATGAAAATGGTTATACGGCTCTTGGATGGGTCGCATCTGGTTCCGATGCATGTACGGAAGATGAAGAATACTGTACAATTGACAATGTAAGATGCTTTGCATTAAAAACACAATGAGTAATTAAATTATTAAAATACTTATTATTAACACTTTTAGTAACTTCTAATGACTTTTATCAAGTGGTTTGGCTCCCTCTTTTATCAATGTAAAGTTGATGTTTACCTTGTCATTTATGTGTATTTTTATATTTTTTAATTTACAGATTGGTTTTCTGATAATGAAATCAAAATATATATAGCTACAACTTTATTTTACTATCACGGCTATTTTGTAACTAATTGCATTGGGTGTTAATAAAGCTCTCACAGTTTATTTTTTATTCTTAACCCTATGTTTCAGGGAGGTTTTTTCTATCTTTTCTCTTTATAGGAATATATATATTGTATATTTCTTAAAATACTTAACTTTGGTGTATTTACTTTATACCATATTAAGGTTATCTATGTGTAAGTGAATTTATTTATTACAAAGGAAATTATGATGAATAAGCAAACAACCCCAATTATAAAAAGACAAAATGATAAAAATGTTCGTGTGGAGAAAACTTTAGAGCAAAAAATATCTTCAGCACAGATGCGACTGAATCGCCTTAAGACAAAAGAAAAATCCTTATCAAAGAGTGCTGAGACACGTCTGAAGATCATCATTGGTGCTGAAGTAGCTAAAGCTATGGGCTGTAAAGTTGAAGATGTCGACAAGGAGTTTGTATTGGGGATATTATTACAAACTTCGAACATCAATGCGGAGGCTAAAGCAAGAGTTAAATTAGAAGGGAAAAGATTCCTAGAAAATATGGTTGGACGACAGGAATGATATGCTTATTAAGGTAAAGTGAAATTAATTTCTAGCCTAACGTTTACCATTCCAGATAAGTCTATCGCGCTTTTCTTTTTTACCCTAAAACTACTTTAATACATCAAAGTGTAGACTGTTCTCATTAAAAATTTTAACAAATAATGACTTATGAACGGTGATGTTATCGACAGTGATATTCATTAATTTTAGTTTTGGTATTCCAGACGAATTTTTTTCATTAGAAATCTACTTTACTATTCTGGATAGCCTGATATCGAGCTATGAGGCAAACAGCTATTTGAAGGTAATCTGCGCATTTCATCAATTAACAGTTTGTCATACACATCTATTCAAATCATAGCATTGTGACACTCAGCGTCGGAATCGGAAAGTTAATCTTATGGAAATATTTATCATCTAATAATGGTAGGCTCATGAAAATTAAATGAGGCGTTCCTTCCTTAAGGTATTTATACATAAAAGATGTTGATGTATATAGAAGAGATAGTTGTTCATATTTTCTTAGGATTTCTATTTCATTGTTGTAGTAATCCAGTTCATGTAATTCACCACATGAAAGGAGCTTATAACTATCTTTACCAATTATCTTTAATTCGAATAGCGTATTTTCAATTTCATGTTCAAGAAAAGGTACTGCAATGAATTTCTGAAAGACTTTACCATCATCTAATCTAAAGAAAAATCTTTTTTGATCAACAAATGTTCTATTTTGTTTTAAGAATGGTACTTCACTTCCATTTCTGTCTATTTTTAATAAATATTCCATACACCCTCCATTATTATTTAAATGCAGAAGCAGACTTCAATATTATAGCTCTTTCCTCAATACTCCTTCGACCTCTGCGCGTAATTTCTTTATTTCTACTCTTTTATCTACTGCTTTTGCCCAATACTCATATCTCTTTTATCTCTTTTATCTCTTTTATCTCATGCGGTGGTTTTTTTCAGGAAAAAATAGCATCCAAAATAAAATAACTGCTTATGAGATGTTCATTAATAATTTTATATTATTTTTAATCGACTTTAAAAAATTATTTTGTGTGTACGGTTATTGTACACTCCTTCAGCATTCATTGCATACATGCCTAAAAAAATTGGTTCAATCGCATCTCTATGTATTGTGCTAAAAGCACTCGAGATTTACATAATTGTTTCATTTGAGACTGCTTTGATTCTGTGTATGCAGGCGTTAAGCATAGTCCTTAACACACTGGACTATTTTCTTGATTTATTGGGATTATTTTATAAAGTACTTTTCTAATTTATCTAAAATAAAAATTACATTATCTTTTACAGAAAAGTCAATTTTTTTCGTGCCAAATAGCTTCTTGACATTGGCCCGCAACTCCTTTAGCTAAGTTGATAATAAATATTTTGTTGTCGTTTTTATGATGCTTGCACCTAATAAACTGTCTCTTGTGTTTTTTATTTCTGCCTCTGCTTATTGTAAATCGAATTGCTTTTAGACTTATTTTTTCTTGTAGAACTATGATGTCTGCATTACGTTCTATCAAATTAGTTTTTTTGAATCTCATTAGAATGATATTGGATATTTTATACGGCTGGCCTCTGAAAATATAGCATGGTCATCAATGTTGATTGAACTGAGGTTTCATACTGCGATACCACGGTGGGGAAAAAGATTATTCGCTTATTTAATTAAAATCTCTTGTTGCAACATATGAGTCCCTTCAATGTTTATTGTCTACACACTAATCATAACGATTATAAAACGAATAAATCAAGCCTTCCGTGGCCTTAGTTAAACTCATCCCTTCTTTGTAAACTCAAACGGCCTAATCATAGCATTACTGTTAGCATCAAGGACATCAGCACACCACTGGAGCATCAGGCGGCGCTGTTCGAGGTGTTTTGCCTTGTATATAAGCAGCACGGATGCCGTTGATTTTCTTATAGCTCATCTGAAGCTCTAACGCGTCCTGACCACAAACCTGACTCAAACCATGTCCACAGACGTCCTGCTTCGTGTCATTACCGCATATTGCGCGGGGTTTTGTTTATGGTGTTTTCAAACAGAATAGTTAGAAAGTAACAAAGCAGTACTTTGACCAGTCATCCATCAGCGCCACCCGTTTAGGCCATAACGTCCCGCGTTGGTATGCTGCTTCAGCCTTATCTGCCAACTGGTGAGCCAGCGCATGTTCAATGACTTCACGTTGATGGTCCGTAGTTTCACCAGCCCACTCACGGAAAGTAGAACGGAAGCCATGTTGCGTTAAGCCACTATGTCCCATTCGTTTCAATACAGCTAATAACGACATATCAGAAAGCGTTTCAGCGCGAGGGGCAGGGAATACATGATTGTTATCTTTTAATCGTGGTAAATCTTTTAACAGAGCAACAACAGCATCAGATAGGGGAACCCGATGTTCTTTTGCTGCTTTCATGCGACTGGCGGGAATCGTCCATGTTTTTCCTTTCAGATCGATCTCTGACCACTCTGCGCCACGAACTTCACCAGAGCGAGAAGCCGTCAGGATAGAAAACTCCAACGCACGGGCTGAGACTCCTTTACGTTTGCGCAATTCAGACATAAAAGAACTGATTTCTTCATAAGGTAATGACGCATGATGTTTCTGAGCTTGTACTTTGCTCGGTAATGGGAGAAGGGGTTTCAACATGCCTTTCCATGTTGCTGGATTATCACCTTCAAAATACTCTTTAGCCTTTGCGTAATCGATGATTGCTTCAATACGACCACGAAGACGACTAGCCGTCTCATTCTTGGTTAACCAAATAGGCTCCAGTATTGCCAGAAGATCAACTTTAGTGATTTCACCAATCACTTTTTGTCCAATGAATGGGTAGGCATAGGTTTCCAGTGTCGATCGCCACTGCGCCACATGCTTTTTATTCTTTAGCTCGCTACTTTTGATTTCTATCACGGCGTCAGCGCATTCACGAAATGTCTTTTGCTTTCGTGTCAGAGCTTCTTGAGCCGCTTTTCGAGCGTGTTTTTCTGCAAGGGGATCAATGCCATTACGGATCTGCTTACGCAGTTCACGCGCCTTATCGCGCGCTTCTGACAGCGAAATTTCGGGATAGGGGCCTAACCCCATGTTAAGGCGGCGGGGAACTGTTTTACCTGCTTTATTGATGCGGGTTCCCATTACAATACGCAAGCCCCACACTCGTGAGCGTCCGATAATCCGAAGATACAGGCCATCAGCGCCACCAACGTAATATTCTGCATCGGCCTTAAGTTTAGAAACAGCCAGTGCAGACAGTTCTTTAGCTTTCTTTGGCATAAGTAATATTTCATCATGGTGCATTGGGTGGTGCATAAAATGACAGATTTTAGACCGTTTAGCAATACAGTACCGAACACTAAATAATGACAACATATTGTTTTATATTTAAAAAATAGTATTTATCTAGAGTTAGACGGACACTAACATGGCGGACTACGCTTCCGCCAAATCTAAACCCCAAGCTATTATTTAGCTTGGGGTTTTTCGTTTTATACGGTTTCTGATGTGCTGTTCCCAGCTTTGAGCCATCGTGTCTCACTCAATGCTGCTGCGGATGTTACAGATGATGATCATCATGACTGTTTTGGTGGTTCGAGCAGGTAGCTACCGCAATGATGTTTTCATCTTTCGTTGGTGGCTCACGGCGGCAGCGTATAAGAGCGGACATTCAAATTTCGGATTAAATACATCGTTAAATAACAGCGAGAGATCTTTCTAAAGCTATTTGTGGGTTGAGTAGCGTAATTCATCGACCAGCAGGCTAAACGCCGGCGTCGGCTGACGGTGACTCGGATAGTAAAGATGGTAACCGGAGTAGGGTTCACACCATTCTTCAAGAACGCGAACAAGCCTCCCGCAAGCGACATAAGGTTCAAGCTGGGCTTCTGGCAGGTACGCCAGTCCTCGCCCCTCAAGTGCCGCTCTCAGTATCATACTTCCGGTGTTAAAGACCAGTTGGCCGTCAACCCGTACATTTAGCTCTCGTCCATCTTTCTCAAACTCCCACGCATAAAGCCCCCCATGCCCGGAAAGACGCAGATTTATACAGCTATGATCCGTAAGTTCCTGCGGAGTTACTGGAGCTGCCCTGTTACTGAAATATTCAGGCGATCCTGCCACCGCCATCCGCATATCAGGCGCAATACGAACCGCAATCATGTCTTTGGCAATGGTTTCGCCGGGGCGTACGCCGGCATCAAAACGATCTCTTACGATATCCGTCAGGCCATAATCCGTCAGAATTTCGACTTTAATATCGGGATAGTTTTTAACCAGGCGCGCCACCGCTGGCCAAAGCACTGACTCTGCGGCATATTCCGTAGCCGTAAGACGTATGGTACCGGCTGGCTTATCCCGTAATTCGCTCAGCACCATCAGCTGGCGCTGGATATCCTCGAGCTGTGGCCCGATGGAGGCCATTAACCGCTCTCCGGCTTCTGTCGGCACGACCCGACGCGTCGTTCGGTTGAGTAACCGAAGCCCCAACTGAGCCTCAAGTCCGCGAACCGTCTGGCTTAGCGCGGACTGTGAAACGCCCAGCCGCTTTGCCGCTCGCGTAAAGTTTTGCTCTCTGGCAACCACCATAAATGCAGCGAGGTCATTCAGGTTCTGTTCGGACATTAAGAAGCTCTCCTTATAATTTCAATCTCATTTTAGCCTCTAATCACTTAATAAGTCCTTCGATATACTACTTTCGTTCACTAAATAACCATGCGTATCTTTTGAAGCAAGCAGATCATTATCAGCAACCAGCGAGGCTAAAGATGAAAGCAATTATTGCAGCAGCGGCCATGTCCGTTTTGGGGGCAGCGCAGGTTTGCGCTGAAAGTATTGAGATCCGTCGTAACGGCCAGACCCCTTCTGTCGTCGGCAAGGCAGATAACTTTTCAGGCCATGCGGTTGTCAGCCCGTTATTACCGCCTAACGAGTCGACGCGAGCCAGTCTGGGCCAGGTAGATTTCGCCCCGGGTGCGCGCACCGCGTGGCATACCCATCCCGCTGGGCAACTGCTGATCGTCACAACAGGCAAAGGGTGGGTTCAGGAAGAGGGTAAGGTTCGCCAGGATATCGCTCCGGGCGATGTCGTCTGGATCCCTGCAACGGTCCGCCACTGGCATGGCGCCACGTCGACGTCCCCCATGAGTCACCTGGCCATGACGTATAGGGTGGAGGGTAAAAACGTGGACTGGCAGGAGCCTGTCTCTGACGAGCAATATCATTAACCCTGAAGGTCACGCTGCGTCTAAACAGGACAATGGATCGTCGCATTGGTAATCAGCCAGCCTGATGACGTGGACGTTAACGAAATATTTTCCCGACCGACAGTTCAGATTTATTAACCTCCGACAGGCGTGCCCGATTTTTCCGGGGGTTAATACCATCTGGAAATAAGAAAAGCAGTCCTGATTAACAGCATTTTTGCACACGGGAAATTCTTACTGGAATTTCCTGAGGGCCACATCGTGCCCGAAAAATAAAAAACACTTATGCGACATTCCGTTCATTAAAAGGTAAATGGCTGATTTATATGTCTGTAAAACATTATCACAATGCCTCCAGCACTTCGGTCGTCGCAACGCTGATGCCAGTAATGGCCGCAGTCCTGGTCGGCTTTATCATTATCGGTGTGGCGCTGCCCGTCCTGCCGCTGCATGTCAAAAATGACCTGGGTTTCGGGACGTTTATCGTGGGCCTGGTCGCCGGGGCACAGTTTGCTGCATCGCTTATTTCCCGCGTGTGGGCCGGGAGCTATTCCGACAGGCGCGGCGCCAAAAAAGGTGTGGTAGTCGGACTCATCGCCGCTGCCGTCTCAGGCGGGATATACCAGGTGTCGCTCTGGCTGGTCGGTATTCCGCTACTGTCGGTAGCCGTCTTGCTTGCCGGGCGTGCGATCCTTGGTGGTGCGGAAAGTTTCATCATTACCGGTGCAGTGGCGTGGGGGTTGGCTCTGGTGGACAAAGAGCATGCTGGCAAGGTCATCGCCTGGATGGGCACCGCGATGTTTGCCGCTATGGCGCTCGGCGGGCCTGTTGGCTCACTGCTTTATGACGCGTTTGGCTTTGAGGCGATCGCGCTTCTGACGCTGCTGCTTCCGTTGCTGGTGCTGATATATCTAGCACGCATGCCCGCAGTGGCACCTCATCAGCATGCCGCACAGGCTTCCTTTGGCTCAGTCATGCATGCGGTGTGGTTACCCGGCCTGGGCGCCGCGCTAGCCAGCACGGGCTACTGCGCTATTCTGGCCTTCAGTTCTCTTTATTACAGTGCTATGCACTGGCAGCCCGTCTGGATGGCGTTTACCGCCTTTGGCGTTGCGCTGATTATTGCTCGAACGGTTGCCGGACATCTGCCGGATCGTTTTGGCGGGGCGCGTATCGCTTTGATTTTTGTCCTCGTCCAGGCCGCCGGAATGTTGCTGATTTGGCTTGCCAGTACTTCGCTAGTTGCCTCTGTAGGGGCCGCATTTGCAGGTTTCGGCTACTCATTGGTCTATCCGGGACTCGGTATTGAAGCCATTAGCGGCTCAAGCCCTCATAACCGGGGCATGGTCATGGGGATCTACACGGCATTCCTCGACGTGGCGATGGCTGTCGGCAGTCCCGCCCTTGGCTGGGTTGGCGGGCGTCTGGGGGTTAATGCCATATTCCTGACCGGCGCGCTGGTTGTGCTCTCCACGGCGGTTGTTGCATACCTGCTGATGAAACGCTCTGCATTAGCTAAACGAAAACCGGCCTGAAAAGGCTTAGAACCTATCCCATTAGGGCTATCTCGCTTGCCATTTTGAACCTGGGCAGTGCTCAGAATCCTCACGTACTACGTGTACGCTCCGGTTCTTCCGCGCTGTCCGTGCTCAAACTGTCTGCGCCAATAACGCCTACTGGGATAGGCTCGGTTGTCCGAAGATTTATTCTTCCTCGGATATACCACTCCGTTTGTATTAACACCTTTGATTAATTCAGGAGATACCATGAAACAACATGCCAAAGGGAAATTAAAAACGCTGGCCGCACTGGCAATATTAGGCGTGACTCTGGGGATGGGAACAACCGTAGCCGCGGCTGCGGATATGTCCCATGGAGCAGACAATTTCTATAAAAGCGATAAAGTGAATTCGGAAACCGTTAAATTCAAAAATATTTATGGTATGGAAGTCACCGGTACGTTGTTTACCCCCCAAAATATGGACGCAGGGAAGAAATATAATGCCCTGATTATCGGCCATCCTTTTGCCGCAGTAAGGCAGCAGGCTGCGAATCTCTATGCCACGAAAATGGCGGAAGCCGGTTTTGTCACTCTGTCTTTTGATCAGTCCTTCTGGGGAGAAAGTGCCGGCTCTCCGCGTGGGGCCGTGCTGCCTGATGTTTATGCTGAAAACTTCAGCGCCGCCGTTGATTTCCTGGGGACGCGCCCCTTTGTGGATCGGGACAACATTGGCGTGATTGGCATCTGCGGTAGTGGTGGTTTTGCCATCGCGGCGACAAAGGTGGATCCGCGTATTAAGGCTCTCGCCACCGTCAGCATGTACGATATGGGCGAATATTTCCGCACTGGTTTGAACCATGAGCGAACTGTGGAAATGAGAAACAGAGACTTGGCCACCGCAGCTGAACAGCGTTACAAGACGTTTGAAACCGGTCAGCCCGTTTACGGGCCGGGGCAAAACGATCCGGTCTTTATTGAAGGTAAAGAGTCTAATGACTTTTATCAGACGGAGCGCGGAAAAGTGGCATCTAACGATCGCCGGTCTACCCCTGCGACTTACGCTAAATTTATGAACTTCCATCCGTTTATTGACATCGAGTCCATATCACCACGCCCGATACTGTTTGTTGTTGGTGACTCTGCGCCTTCCCGAACCTATACCGACACGGCATATAAGATGGCGGCAGAGCCGAAAGCGCTCGTGGAGATCAAAGGGGCTAACCGTATTGATTTGTATGACCGCGTTGAGTTGATACCGTGGGATAAGCTGGTCTCATTCTTTAATACCAATCTGAATTCAAATAAATAACATCTTATTTAAACGGCACAGCTTTTCGTGCCGTTATCACTAACAATATAAAAATGGAGAATTTTATGTTTAAACCTATTTTGCTTGCTCTGGTTTCACTGACCGCCGTGTCATTCTCGTCAATAGCTTCTGATGCTGAGGTATTAAAGTGAAAATCACTGCTGGAGACCAGATAATGACGGCAACATTTTATGATAATGCAACCACCCGGGCGCTGGTTTCCCGATTTCCGCTGACGCTGCCGATGGAAGATTTATACAACCGGGAGATGTGTTATCGCTTCCCCGACGCTTTACCGGCCAATGAACAGCAAACCAGCGGATATGAAGTGGGTGATATCGTCTACTGGGCGCCTCGCCACAGCTTTGTCATCATGTATGAACAAAACAATGAACGAATCAGCCATCTTCAGAAGGTTGGACGTATTCACTCTGGTGTAGGGCTTTTCAGGCGTACTGGCAACATTGATGTGACATTCGAAATTGCAAACTAACGCGCAATTTACTACCGCGAACGGTTAGATTTTCAGGGTATCAATAACGATACGCAGGGCGGGGGACACGTTGCGATGAGGATAATAAAGAAACAACCCCTCCATTCTTACGCTGTAACGCTGCAACACCCTGATAAGCTTACCTTGCTCCAAATCATCAGCAACCAGCTCGACAGGGATATAGGCCAGCCCCAGACCCAGCCGGGCGGCTTCTGCTTCCATATAGCTGTCAGATAAGGCCCATTGCCCTTCAGGTCGATGAGTGATTTTTTTATCATCCTGGTTGAGTTCCCATTGGTATAGGCTTCCGTCGGCAAACTGATAGGCGATACAGGGGTGCGTCTTTAAATCCGCCGGGGTTTGCGGAAAGCCGTAGCGCCGAAAATGCTCAGGGGTACCTACAATGGCCATTTCCATATCGGGCGTAATGCGTACTGCAACCATACCCTGGCCCACTTCGGGTCCCAGACGGATGCCCGCGTCGAATCTTTCCTCGATAATATCGACGAACCGGCTCTCATTCATCAGCTCAAGCCTGATATCAGGATAGCGCTGTTTAAATACCGAAAGCTTTGGCAGCAGGCATTTATCAATAGCGTGCTGGCTGGCATTGATGCGGACCGTGCCGGAGGGCGTTTCACGATAGTGCGCCAGCGTGGCAAGCCCAAGGTCTAATGCATCAAACCCCGACTCCGTCTTCTGGTAGAGCTGCTCTCCGGCTTGCGTCAGCGACAGCTTGCGCGTGGTACGCACCAGAAGCTGGACACCTAATCTTTCTTCAAGCTCACGAACAGATCGACTAACCCCTGATTGAGCAAGCCCAAGCCGTTGCGCCGCAGCGGTAAAACTACCTTCTCTTACCACCTGCATAAACAGATAAAGCTCGTTGTAGTTCTCTCTTTTCGCCATTGATTATCACCCGCCATACACAGCATTAATTTATAACAATATGGTATTAATCTTAGCAGCTATAGCCCTCTAATCAGCACTAATTCTGCTAACTATAATGAGCCCATCTAAACAAAGCGCAGCAGCGTTGTCCGTAAGAAACCTGTATCTCTCTCTTGTTTTTCATGGGGATTTTTCATGAATGCTATCGCCCGAACGCTAAAAACCGCTATGCCTGCCATGCTGCTATTCGCATCATTAAGTGGAGTAACGACAATGAGTTATGCCGATTCAAATAATCCAAATACCCCCGTTTCCATGATCGAAAAATGGGATAAGACCTTCGCCGAGAGCAATAAAGTCGATCACCGTAAGGTCTCGTTTCAGAACCGATATGGCATCACGTTAGTGGGCGATCTTTATCTTCCAAAAGATCGGGGCGATCGCAAGCTGGCGGCGATTGCCGTCAGTGGGCCTTTTGGCGCGGTGAAGGAGCAATCCAGCGGTCTGTATGCGCAGACTCTGGCAGAGCAGGGGTTTGTTACGCTGGCTTTTGATCCGTCTTATACGGGGGAAAGCGGCGGTTATCCGCGTAACGTCGCCTCACCGGATATCAACACTGAAGATTTCAGCGCGGCGGTGGATTTCTTAGGATTACAAAAAGAGGTGGATCGCAATCGTATCGGGCTGCTCGGTATTTGCGGCTGGGGCGGCATGGCGTTAAATGACGCCGCGATGGACACCCGCGTCAAAGCGGTGGCCACCAGCGTGATGTATGACATGAGCCGGGCAATGGGTCATGGCGTGGGTGATGGCAAAGACCGTTATTCAACCGCCGATCGCCGTGCTGTACTGCAGTATCTGAATGAACAACGCTGGAAAGATGCGGAAAGTGGGACGTTCGCACACGCTGGCCATGATGTTAACGTCGACAGCAACGGTAAGGCCAGTGCTGGCGAACGTATTCTGCCAGAGGTGTTACCGGCGGATCCTCATCCGATAGTGAAAGAGTTCTTTGATTACTACCGCATGCCGCGCGGTTTCCACGCGCGTTCCGTTAACTCGACCGGGGCGTGGACGGCAACGATGCCGCTGTCGTTTATGAATATGCCGCTGCTGAGCTACGCCAGTGAAATCACCATTCCGACGCTTATCGTGACCGGTGAAAAAGCGCATTCACGCTATTTTGCTGAAGATGCTTACAAGGCCGTCGGCAGCAAAGACAAAGAGCTGGTGGTGGTTCCGGGTGCAAACCATGTGGACCTGTACGATAACGTTGCCGGAAAAATACCTTTCGCGAAGTTTGAACAGTTTTTTAAAACCAACCTGAAATAAACCCAGTCAATTAAATTGAATCAAAGCCACCTGTCTATTCCGGTGGCTTTGATTCTGACCTTCGTGAAACCTAAATATGTCGACACTAAGCCAAACAACATCGCAGAATAATCAGCACGCGTACTGGGGTGGTATTTTTGCCATGACTCTGTGCGTCTTTGTTTTGATTGCATCGGAATTTATGCCCGTTAGCCTGCTCACCCCTATCGCCCGAGATTTGGGCGTGACGGAGGGGCTGGCAGGTCAGGGGATTGCCATCTCCGGCGTGCTGGCGGTCCTGACCAGTCTGACTATTTCGACGCTTGCCGGAAATGTGAACCGCAAATACCTGCTGATGGGGATGACGGTGCTGATGGCAATATCGGGGATTATTATCGCACTGGCCTCCAGTTATCTTGTGTATATGGCAGGCCGGGCCCTGATTGGCATTGCGATTGGCGGATTCTGGTCGATGTCAGCGGCAACGGCGATTCGCCTGGTGCCACAGCATCAGGTCGCGCGTGCACTAGGTATTTTCAACGGAGGCAATGCGCTGGCGACGGTAGTGGCAGCGCCGTTGGGGAGCTATTTGGGGGCAACCATCGGATGGCGAGGCGCTTTTTTGTGCCTGGTTCCCATAGCTGTTGTGGCCCTTATCTGGCAGAGCTTTAGTCTGCCGGGTATGAACGGCAATAAAAGCACTGCATCACGTGGATCCGTATTCCGCCTGTTCAGTCGTCCTGTTGTCTCCATTGGCATGCTGGCCTGTGGCCTGTTCTTTATGGGGCAGTTTGCCTTATTTACCTACGTGCGCCCGTTCCTGGAGACGGTGACGCGTGTCGATACCTCCGGCTTGTCCCTCATTCTGCTGGTTATCGGAGTGGCGGGTTTTATTGGCACGTTGATTGTCTCGACGTTCCTCAATGCGAAATTCTACCCAACGCTAATGGCTATTCCTGGGTTGATGGCCGTTATTGCCATCGCCCTGATTCTGACCGGACACAGTATCTGGATTGTCGCCCTGCTGTTAGGCCTCTGGGGGATGTTGGCAACCGCCGCGCCAACAGGGTGGTGGACATGGATTGCCCGCACGCTTCCCGATGATGCAGAAGCGGGAGGCGGACTGATGGTCGCGGTAATTCAGCTCTCTATTGCTCTTGGTTCAACCGCAGGTGGCATGGTGTTTGACCACCTTGGTTGGCAGAGCGCTTTTGCAATGAGTAGCATGTTGCTCCTGAGCGCCGTCGTGCTGACATTTTTCACATCACGCCAGAGAGCCAGCGCGCCTTAGTCAGGCGAAGGCCCGCGCTCAAGAAACGTTGAAAGTGCAATATAGCTGCGCACAGAACGAACGCCTTCAAGGCTCTGAATCTCCATCAGAAAATTTTCCAGCGATTCGGTATCGGCGGCCCGTACTTTGATAAATACGCAGCCGTCCCCGGCAACGGTATGCAATTCTTCCACTTCCTTGCGGCTGGTGAACTGAAGAAGTGCGCGCGTCGCTTTATAGCTGCTGGTATCGATTACCAGAAACGTTAATAGCGTGCGTCCCAACATGCAGCCATCCAGTATCGCTACGGTGCCTTTGATCACACCATCACGCTTCAGGCGCTTCACACGATCGTGAACCGCAGGTGCCGATAAATTCACAATCTCACTCAACTCAGCGTAACTGCGACCTGCGTCAACGGCTAATGCACCTAATATTTTTCGGTCAATGGCATCCAGTTCCGCTGGTTTATGCCTTGTCTGCCGAATGCCATCTTTTTCTTTATCAAATGCGCTCATAAGGCTTCCTGGTCTGAATAAAAATATGAATATACTAAATTCTACCTAATATTATTAACCCATAAAATAGATAATGGAGTTGCAATGCCTATCGCACTTTTCGCCCTCTCCGTCGGCGCATTTGGTATCGGTCTGACTGAATTTGTCATCGCCGGGATCTTGCCTCAAATTGCGGCAGAATTTAGCGTCAGCATCCCGAAAGCGGGAATGATGGCGACCTCCTACGCGCTTGGCGTCTTTGTTGGCGCACCGCTACTAACGGTGCTGGGCGCAAGGGTCCCTCGCAAGGCCATGCTGATCGCGCTGGCGGGGATTTTTACGGTCGGCAATATCATTACGGCGATCGCGCCGACGATGGAGATGGCGATTACGGGCCGTATTATTACCTCCTTTAATCACGGGGCCTTTTTCGGTATCGGCTCGATTATTGCCGCATCGCTGGTGGCTCCTGGACGCCAGGCAAGCGCCATTGCCTTCATGTTTTCGGGACTGACGCTGGCCAATCTGGTCGGCGTTCCGGCTGGCACCTGGCTTGCTCAGACGTTCAACTGGAGGCTTGTTTTCTGGGTGATAGCCGGTATCGGGCTGCTGACGATGGCAAGCGTAGCCGTACTGATTCCGCATATTGCCAAGGGCAAGGCCATTGCCTTACGCAACGAGTTGCGGGCCTTTGTTGATCCGCAAGTGTTGCTTGTCATGGGGATCACTATTTTCGGTCCGGCAGCCTTTTTTACCTCCATCACCTACATTGCCCCGATGATGGTTCAGGAGGCCGGTTTCTCCGCTGGAGGCGTAGCATGGCTGATGGTGCTGTTTGGTCTGGGACTTGCTGTTGGAAACTGGATTGGCGGGCGCTTTGCCGATCGCTCCCTGTTCGGTACGCTTTTCGTCACGCTTGCCGCTCAGGGGTTTGTATTACTGGCTTTCTGGGTTGGTGTCGAAAACCCGTGGGTCGCGAGTTTCTCGGTCTTTCTGATGGCGGCTTTCGGCTTCGCGACGGTTTCGCCGATTCAGAAGTTGGTGATGGAACGCGCCAGTCATGCGGGTGCCCCTACGATGGCCGCATCGGTCAATATTGGCATGTTTAATCTGGGAAACGCGCTGGGCGCATGGGCTGGCGGGGTGACCATTGCCGCAGGTTTTGGTCTGGCCTCACCGAACTGGGCGGGCGCTATTCTGTCGTTTATTGCGCTGGGTCTTGCTTACCTGGCATGGCAGAGTGCCCGTAAAGGTTACGCTTTGCCGGTTCATGAATGACTTAACTGGAGCGAGCGCCCGAGCTTGTTCAATCGCCTACAGCCGAACGGTAATACGCGTTCGGCTGTATCGCTATTTCTCAGAGTCAGCCCGAGTTGTTCTGAAAATAAACAGCCACAGCAGGAATCGAGTGGTCAGGGAAAATAAGATAATGATGGATAAATAGCCCGCATAAAAAGCGGAGGCAGACTCATCGTAATCGAAAAAAGAAAAATCAACCTGTATCAGCAAATACGAAAGATAGTCTCCGTTTAGAAAACAGTAGGCTCCGTGTAGCGCGACGATGAAAAAAATAACCGGCATGGTGACATTCGCGAAACCAGAGCTTTCAGGAATATGCATGATGCGACAGAAAAACGTCGCCAGCATTTTCCAGTGCAAGCCGATATGTATGGCGAGAATGAGCATGCCCCAGTGTACTGCCGTCATATGGGCCTTCCTGACCCATATTTGCGGATGATGAAACGGTAGGTCAGACAGCAGGTGACGTGAGAGCATCATCCCGGAAACAAGCGCTGTCAGGATAATCACCAACGTCGCCACGTTAATGGTTCTGTTAATGAAGACCATCCCGGTAGGGAGCTTCGGCGACAGCGACCACAATCGATGCTTGTTGAGATATAAATGCAGAAAAATGGTCAGCGTAAAGAGAAGCCCCGCCCATTCATGCAATATTTCACCGTGAAGATGAAATCCCATAAGCACAAGCAGTAACAAAGCCATCAGCGCATCCAGCATGACCTGAAAAAGATAGACTCTTTTCATCTTGATTAAGGTTGCGGATGGACTTGTTTAACCCATTGTTCGACTTGTTGCGGTATGTCGGGGCGTGCAATATCGCTGCGCGATATAGTGAGGGCGCGAGTGATTAATTTCGCCTGTGGCTGCATGCGGGCTATTTCGCGCAGGGAATCCGCTAACCGACTCCCTCCATGAGTGGTAAAGAGAACGATATTTTTGCCAGAAAAGTCATTTTGCTCGAAGAGGGTATAGATCACCATGGGCATGGTGTACCACCAGATAGGATAACCGACGTAAATCGTGTCGTAATTATTGAGGTCAGGAAGCGGTGTTTTTAACGCAGGTCTGGCTTTGGATTGTTGTTCCTTTTCGGCAACACGCAGCAGCGCATCATGCTGGCGGGGGTAGGGCTCTGCTGTTTCAATGCGGAACAGGTCGCCCTGAGTCTGCTTCTCGATGAGCTGCGCAACGTACTGAGTGCTGCCGGTCTCCGGCGTCAGCTTTTGCAATACGCTGGCACCGGAAAATCCATCTACCGCGTCAGCGGCCATCTCCTCCGGCTGAGAGAAATAGACAATCAACGTCCGGGATGGCACGGCAATATTCTCCGATGCGAAAGCGGCCGACCCCGTCAGCCCGATGACCATCATCGTCAGAAATGCGTTAATTACTGTTCTCATTATGTTTATTCCCTCAATCAGCAAACGTCAGGTACTTAACGTTATTCTGGCGTAAGCCACCTGTCGTCAGGCTGACGGTCTTCTGACAATTTTGTCAGTCGGCGCTTACTGAGGGGCGTTTTTATGGGCTGAGAGACCCAGCCCATATTGTGTTACTTCCAATCAGCCACGGCCAACGAACGGCATGGTGGTGGCCATCACGGTGATAAACTGTACGTTGGTGTCGAGCGGGATGCCAGCCATGTAAACCACGCTGTTGGCAACCTGTGAGACATCCATCATCGCTTCAACCGCCACTTCTCCGTTAGCCTGTTTGACGCCTTTTGACATGCGCTGCGACAGCTCGGTGTGCGCATTGCCAATATCAATCTGACCGCAGGCGATGCCGTATTTACGGCCATCAAGGGAGATGCTTTTCGTCAGGCCGGTCACGCCGTGCTTGGTTGCCGTATAGGCCGCTGAATCAGGACGCGGGGCGTGGGCGGAAATCGAGCCGTTGTTGATGATTCGCCCGCCCTGAGGGTTTTGTTCTTTCATCAGGCGGAAGGCGCCCTGGGCGCAGAGAAACATCCCCGTCAGATTGACATCAACAACCGCCGTCCACTTCTCGTAGCTCAACTCTTCGAAGGGAATGCCCGGGAAATTAGTCCCCGCGTTGTTGAACAGCACGTCAAGATGACCGCATTTTTCATGAATACGGGCGTACAGGGCCGCCACGGATTCCGGGCTGGTGACGTCGGTGGGCACAACCATCGATTGCTCGCCGCCGCCAAATGCCGCCACGGTTTCCAGTAAGGGTTCCAGGCGACGTCCGGCGAGGACCACAAAATAACCGGCATTCGACAAGGCGATAGCCGTCGCTCTGCCAATCCCGCTGCCTGCGCCTGTGACGAGGGCGATTTTACTTGAAGTGAACATGGCTACATCCTTCTTAAAATGTATTGAAAATCATCGACTGAAATGTCAGGTCTTAAGCGGTCAGGCTGCATTCAGGACGCTGGCCACTCAACGCCTGAGCCAGGCTCGCCAGCACCATTTCGCCCATGGCGGTTCGGGTCTCAATGGTGGCGCTCGCGCGGTGCGCCTGCAGAACAACGTTGTCCATTTCAAAAAGCGGTGCCGGAACGTGCGGCTCGTCAACGAAAACATCCAGTCCCGCACCCTGAATACGCCCGGCAATCAACGCATCAACCAGATCGGGTTCATTCACCAACTTTCCGCGAGCAATATTGACGAGGAAGCCATTCTCGCCGAGCGCGTCGAGTACGGCGGCATTTACGATGCCTTCTGCTTTATCCGCGGAAGCGGCGAGGATCAGCGCGTCACTCTGACCGGCAAGCTCGCACAGGTCGGCAATAAACGGATAATCGAGATCGGTCATCTGATGCAGGTCGGTATAGGCAATCGGACAGCCGAAGGCGGCGGCGCGTTCGGCAATCGCGCGTCCAACGCGTCCCATGCCAACGATACCGACGCGCATACCGCTGAAACGGCGGGAGAGGGGGATCGCGCCGGGATGCGGATTTTTCGCCCATTCGCCGCTGCGTACCACGCGGTCGCCCGCGCAGATCCCCCGACAGGTGGCAATCAGCAAACCAATGGCCAGGTCGGCAACATCTTCCGTTAGCGCGCCAAGAGTGGCGGTTACGTGGATCTTCCGCCTGCGCGCATAGTTCAGGTCGACTGCATCAACGCCAACGCCGTTGATGGCAACCACTTCCAGCGCAGGCAGTTGCTCCATCAATGCATTACTGATACCGGTATGCCCGCCGGAGACGACCCCGCGGATGGTGTTGCCATATTCTTTGATAAACGCCTCTTTATCTTCCAGTTCAAAGAAACGATGCACGGTATACAGCGCGTTTAATTTCTCGCTAATCGCGGGAATGAGGATGGGATTTAACTGCAGGATGCTGGGTTTCATTATGCTATATCCATAGTTGCGGCCAATAAATGGCAGACTAAATTCTTATGTTTACGTATGCCGGGGGCGATTAACTCAAGCGTCGCTCAAGGATTTCAATCGAGATATTTTGTGGCCCGCGAATAAAACAACCGCGAACGCCGGGGCGAATGGCGATCGGTTCCTGGGTGAATTCCACACCTTTGCTTTTTAACTCGGCGGCGGTTTCATCCAGGTTGTCGACCGTCAGGCCAAAATGATCGAGGCCCTGATAGGGCGGGAGCGGCGGCGGTGCGACGCCATCGCCTTCGGTCACCGGGGCGATAAAGATATTGATCCCGGCTAAACGGATATCCACCTTGCCGGGCTTGCGAATGATTTCAGCGTTCAGGCAGCGCTCAAACCAGGCGGCAGTAAGCTCAGGGTCAGGACTGCGTAACTGCAAATGATCCCATGTATATTCGGACACGTTTACTCCTCTATCTATAAAGCCGATTTGAGCCACAGACGAACGCGGATAGCGGCTCAAACCGGGTGAATCAGCGTTGACTTATTAGTCCATTTCGATGCGCGACAACGGCCCCAGCAGGAATGAATAGGCGAATGCGCCAATCAAGCACATAATTCCCATCATATTAAGCGCCCAAAAGAATTGACCGGTCGCATGAAGAATGTAGCCAATCATTATCGGCGTAGTGACGCCAGCAATATTAGCGGCAAGGCTGGTGATGCTGCTGGTTAAACCAATATATTGCCGTGGCGCTATTTCAGATACCGCCGCCCATGACGATGAGCCGACACCCTGGGCAAAGAAAGAGACGGTCAAGATAACAATGATCATTTCGTTTGAGGTGACAAAATTCACTAATAAAATAGATGATCCCAGCAGCGTGCCAATAATCAACGGCGCTTTTCTGGCGACCGACATAGAATAGCCGCGACGAATAAAGAAATCCGAAAAGAAACCTGCCAGTAATATCCCGGCGGTTGCCCCGAGGAAGGGTAATGCCTGGAAAATACCGACCTTAATCATTGTCATCTGGCGTTCTTCAACGAGGTAAGTCATAAACCAGGTGGTAAAGAAAACCAGAATAGCATTATTACAAAACTTACCCAGGCAAATAGCCAAAATCTGACGGTGCTTCAGCAGTCTGAAGGCGTTTTTCCAGTCAAAACGGTCGCGTTTTTTCTTGCCAACAAGGCCACCGCCCTCTTGAATGTGTTTTAGTTCAGCGGCGTTGACTGCTTTGTGATTTAACGGATCGCGGTACCAGATATACCACAAAATACCGAGTATTACGCCCGCGCCACCGGTCAAATAAAAGGCGGAACGCCAGCCAAAGCCGTTCGCAATCCACAACAGCAGGCCGGTGAATAAAGGTGTGCCGATATATTGCCCCATGACATAAACGCTGGTGGCAAAACCCCTTTCACCGGTGGGAAACCACATGGTGACGGCGCGGGCATTTGACGGAAAAGCCGGTGCTTCAAGCGCGCCAATCGCCAGGCGAGAACCGAAAAGCATATTGAAACCGCTGGCGACTCCCTGCGTCATTGTCGCCAGCGACCAACTAATCAGTGAAAATGCATAAGCTACGCGCGAACCTAAAACATCCGCAATAATGCCCCCAGGGACGAGTGCAAAGGCGTAGGTAAGACCAAATGCGGCAAAAATTTGCCCCATCTGAACTTTATCAAGTGCGAGATCTTTACTAATAAACGGAGCCAGAATACCCAGACTCGAACGGTCGACAAAATTGATGATAGTCGCGCAGAGTATCAGGGCCAGCATGTAATACCTGATTCGTGTTGCCTTCTGTTTAGGAACAACTCCGGCATCTATAGATGCCTCGGTAAGTTCTTGTTGTTGAATATTACTCATATTTTTCGTCCTTCATGGATTTGTAGGTATACGTTATATTTGTTAACCCATTCTTTTACAGGTTAATCATTATTTCGTAAGGTGTCTATCCGACCCAAATGCCCATCTTTTTTCGTGAGCAGCGGTTCTGCAAATAAAACTTCAATGCGTTTTCTTACCGGGAAATTCATCCCGGGAAAACCCCTTTATTTTTCTGTCGATCCGTTGCTTGCTGTCTTTGTCATTTGTTTTGGGCATCAATTTGTCAGGCTTCACTGCATGTGACGATTGATTGGGCTGAAGTTAAAATAACGAATTGCCGGGATCAATCTTGATTAAAAAAATCAACATCAATATCCCGCTCGATAGTTAAGGAGTGTGATGCAGTAGCGATAGATTGACATTGTCAGTTGACACCGACAATTAAAAGGGATTCAAAAATTGGATGCCAGAATTCAGAGCCTTACTCCTGAGAGTCATATGGCCCCCTATTTTAGATGCCGAATATATTCAGCCATTTTGAGAGCCATCTATCAGTTGATTTAATTAATCAATCTTGATTGGTTGAAAATGGAAACGTAGAGTTTTCGTATAGTGTTTGATTTATCTCAGACCCGCAACCGCACATGGAGAGCACAGAAATGGTACTTGTCGACAGTTTGTCCGCAGCACGCCGCGAAACGCGCCAGTTCAGCATTGGTCTTGAGGGTTCAATGGCGAGCTCTCAGGGCGTGGGTATCAAGGAAATGGTGCGAATTGCCAGCCAATTATCACAGGGAAGCATAACGTTTGAGCTTTATCCCGATGCTAAGCTTGGTAACGGCCCGAAAATGATCGAAATGGTTCAGCAGGGCGAACTCGATATCTTTCTCGGCGGTGCGGGGTATTTCGCTTCACTCGACGGGCGGATCAATATTTTTGATATTCCTTATCTCTTTGAAAACGTTGAACAGGCCTACCAGATAATGGATAGCGAACTCGGGCGTGAAATGCTCGATGTGCTGGATAATAACGATCTGAAAGGATTGAGTTTTTGGGAGAACGGTATCCGTTCATTTACCAACAACGTTAAGCCTATCAATCATCCCGATGATTTTAAGGGATTGAAGATTCGCACGATGCCAGGCAATCAGGTTCATGAGGCGTTATGGCAAGGCGTCGGTATCGCTACGCTACCGCTTCCGTCAGGGGCTATCTATGCGGCGATTCAGGAAGGGACAATCAATAGCCAGGAGCATCCGGTTTCGGTTATTTACGCACGAAAATTGTATGAAGTGCAGAACTACCTCTCGCTAACGCGCCACATGTATGGCCCTCTGATTCAGGTGATGAACCACGCCAGATTCACTTCCCTTGAAAAGCAGGAACAAGATATTTTGCTCAGCGCTTCTTTGGCTGGTGCGGTGGCAACGCGCAATTTTTCTAATGAAAACGAAGCGATGTTCCTTGAAGAGATGAAGCGTGCGGGATTGCAGGTTAATGAGGTTGATGCCAAAGCGTTCAGAGAAGTGATGAAACCGGCTATCGAGCATGAGTTTATTGCGAAAAACGGCGATGAGTGGTTGAAGAAGATAAATGCTATGCTGGCAGGCTACGGTAGATAAGGACGACAGCATCCCGCTTACCCGAAATCTTATGCGATAGGTATTTGATGCAACCAAAGATGAAGTTAGCGCTCTGGCTCACGCTGGACGAGGTTCAGGAGTTTCTCGGCGTCCGTCCGCAAACCATATATGCCTATGTGAGCCGGGGGCTCATCTCATCGCACCCGGACCCCGAGAACACGCGGCGTAGTTTGTATAGCGCGGAAAACATCCACAACCTGAAACAGAGAAAACAGCAGGGAAGAAAGCGTGAAACCCTCGCCGTTAACACCCTGTTTGGTACCGAGCCGAGTATTCCCACCGCCATCTCAACTTTTGCGAAAGGTCATTTGTACTATCGCGGAAAAAACGTCATTTCGTTCTCTGAGAGCGCAACGCTGGAGGACACGGCGCGTTTGCTGTGGAACGCTGAAATCACCAGCGGATTTTCGGTCCCCACCCGCGATTATCCTCTCACTCCTCCTGAGCGGTCGCATGCGTTTATCGCGCTGGCCTCGGCAACGGCGTCGGGCCATTCGACTCATGCGCGAACGCTTAAGGTTCTTCATGCTGAAGCCGCGACGCTGGTGGGACACCTGGCAGCGACGTTTGGTGCGGTAAACCATCCCGAAATGTTGATTCACCAGCGTCTGGCGATGGGGTGGGGAGTGGAACAAGAGGTGGCGGACATCTTTCGCCGGGCAATGGTGCTGCTGGCGGATCATGAATTGACCAGTTCCGCGTTCTCATCGCGAATCGCGGCTTCCAACGGCGCATCGTTACCCGCCTGTCTACTTACCGGGCTGGCGACGTTTACCGGGCCATTACACGGTGATGCAACCCAGCGCGTTAAGGCGCTTTTTGATGAGGTTGAGCACTCCAGTGCCGATCGAGTGGTTAACCGTTATCTCACCTCGGCGATCCCTATCCCGGGGTTCGGGCATCATCTTTATCCCGATGGGGATCCGCGCGCAGTGGCGTTGCTGGAAGCGTTCGAGCCGCCGGAGGAGATCGCGAAATTTATTGAAAAGGTGATTACCCTAACCGGGCTGCTGCCCAATATTGATGTTGTCCTTGCTGCCCTGGTGACCCGTTATCGTCTTCTGGGCGATGCGGCATTTGCGCTGTTTTCAATCGCCCGAAGCGTCGGTTTACTGGCGCATGCGATGGAGCAAATCAACACTGGCAAGGTGATTCGACCACGTGGACGATACGTGGGGCCTGAGTTAGAGTCAGCAAGCGATGCATCATCTTTGGCTGGTGCCGGGAGAGAGTGCCACTTTTCTCGCCAGTAAGCGGGACCATCAATTTATTTGATGCATTCTGTTAAACAAACGATATTTATTCTAACCTGGTAATGCGTAGAGTAGAGGAATTACACGGCAGAAACCGGCTTTTTCCACTTGATACGACGCTCGGCCTGCCTGTCACTCCCCTGAAAACCAGGATGAACATGTCATGAAAAAGATCGGTTTTTTGTCATTTGGTCACTGGACGCCGTCGCCGCAGTCAGCAACCCGTTCGGCTGCTGATGCGCTGCTGCA
The DNA here is from genome assembly GCF_051131775.1 of Klebsiella sp. MISC125. NCBI lineage: Bacteria > Pseudomonadati > Pseudomonadota > Gammaproteobacteria > Enterobacterales > Enterobacteriaceae > Klebsiella > Klebsiella sp. MISC125. Next base: position 3,844,892 of record NZ_CP180448.1, on the reverse strand, counting down.
ATCCATCGATCTGGCCGTTGCTGCCGAAGAGTTGGGCGCAGACGGCGCCTATTTTAGGGTGCATCACTTTGCCCGTCAGCTTGCTTCTCCTTTTCCGCTGCTGGCCGCAATAGGCGCGAAGACTAAGCGTATTGAAATCGGCACTGGCGTTATCGATATGCGCTATGAAAACCCGCTCTATATGGCCGAGGATGCGGGCGCGGCGGATCTGATCGCCGGCGGACGTTTACAGTTGGGGATCAGTCGGGGCTCCCCGGAGCAGGTCATTGATGGCTGGCGCTATTTTGGTTACGTCCCTGCTGAAGGGGAAAACGAATCTGACATGGCGCGCCGCCACACCGAAGTGCTGTTGGATGTGCTGCGTGGAGAAGGCTTTGCCAAACCCAATCCGCAGCCCATGTTTCCAAATCCGCCGGGCCTGCTGCGCCCTGAGCCTCACTCCGCAGGGCTACGTGAACGAATCTGGTGGGGGGCGGGCTCAAATGCAACCGCTGAATGGGCTGCAAAACTGGGGATGAACCTGCAAAGCTCGACGCTGAAAAACGATGAAACAGGTGAACCGTTTCATATTCAGCAGGCAAAGCAGATCCGCACTTATCGTGAGGCCTGGGCACAGGCGGGGCATACGCATACGCCGCGAGTTTCGGTTAGTCGGAGTATTTTTGCACTTATGGACGATCGCGATCGGGCATATTTTGGCTCAAGCCGTGATACCAGCGATCAGGTCGGTTTCCTTGATGAGAAAACCCGGGCCATTTTCGGTCGCAGCTACGCCGCGGAACCGGACAAGCTGATCGAACAGCTGAAACAGGATGAAGCGATCGCCGAAGCGGATACGTTACTGCTGACCGTGCCGAACCAGCTGGGTGTGGATTACAACGTACATGTTATTGAATCCATTTTGAAACATGTTGCTCCGGGAATGGGCTGGCGCGACGCGTAAAGCTGAAATAAATAACGCCCCGCAGGCTTTACGTGATGTGGGGCGAAAACGTTTTATGGCTCAGCCCGGGGCTGTAGCTGATAGACCCACGCGGTCACGGGGAGTGTTAGAAATTCTGTGTCATTCCAGTAATATACAATCAAAAAGGAATGACACATGTCCCAGCCCTTCGATTTCGACAAAGCGCTTAAAGCACTCCAGTCCGGTCAGGCATTAACCGGCAAAGATGGGATCTTAACGCCTTTAATCAAACAGTTAACCGAAGCTGCTCTTTCTGCAGAGCTTGACTCCCATCTGGCTCAGGATGTTGAAGCCAACCGTAAAAACGGCACAGGCAAAAAGACCATTAAAGCCCCGACCGGCCCCTTCGAGCTGACGACTCCGCGTGATCGTAATGGCACTTTTGAGCCTCAGCTAGTGAAAAAGCATCAGACCACGCTGTCTGATGAGATAGAGCGTAAGATCATTCGCCTGTTCGCGCTGGGGATGAGCTACCAGGACATCAGCCGGGAGATTGAAGATCTTTATGCTTTCAGTGTTTCCAGCGCAACTATCAGCGCCGTCACCGATAAAATCATTCCTGAGCTAAAACAATGGCAGCAGCGCCCGCTGGAGAAGGTTTATCCCTTCGTCTGGCTGGACGCCATTCACTATAAAATCCGGGAGGATGGTCGTTATCAGAGCAAAGCGGTTTATACCGTGCTGGCGCTTAATCTGGAAGGCAAAAAAGAAGTTCTGGGTCTGTATCTGTCAGAAAGTGAGGGCGCGAACTTCTGGCTGTCGGTTTTAAGCGACCTGCAAAATCGTGGGGTTGAAGATATTCTGATTGCCTGCGTGGATGGATTGACCGGTTTTCCGGAAGCGATAAACAGTATTTATCCGCAGACGGAAGTTCAGCTATGTATTATTCATCAGATACGTAACTCGATTAAATATGTGGCGTCAAAACATCATAGAGCGTTCATGGCTGACCTGAAGCCAGTCTATCGCGCGGTATCGAAAGAAGCGGCAGAAACGGCGCTGGATGAGCTGGAAGCAAAATGGGGCCAGCAATATCCGGTGGTGCTCCAGTCGTGGCGGCGCAAGTGGGAAAACTTGTCAGCGTACTTCCGCTATCCGGCAAATATCCGCAAGGTCATTTACACCACGAATGCGATTGAATCGGTACATCGCCAGTTCAGAAAGCTGACCAAAACCAAAGGCGCTTTCCCGAATGAAAACAGCCTGTTGAAGCTGCTTTATCTGGGTCTGATGAATGCCCAGGAAAAATGGACAATGCCCATCCAAAGCTGGAATTTGACATTGTCGCAGTTAGCCATTTATTTTGATGGGCGACTGAATGAAGTGATGACGCTGTAGAATTTTTAACGTGACACAGAATTCTGAACGCTCTCCGGTCACGCGCTGACCATCATGGGTAGTGACTTCAACGGCAATACGATCGTAACCTTCTTCGAATTCATCCAGCATTGGCCAGTGGTCGTTAAGGTTATCGGACTGGAACAGATAGCCCTCGACCCGCGGCCCACGGCTATCAAGCACGATCCCCGGAAAATCTGCCGCCGCTCCCCAGCCACGTTCAAAAAAAGTGCCCGTTACGTAACCTGGTAGCCACTCTCCGCCAATAGCTTGCAGAATATGGGCATTAACGTGACCCGGGCGTAGGGTGCTGTAGACAAATAAGCGTTCCATAAACTCTCCAACTGATAACTGAAAACCCAGGGGTCTCAAAAAGGACTGGGGGCCAAATGGCCATGGTTACAGCAATTTATATCAGATAGCGGAGCGCTTTCAGATTTTTCTCTTTAGATATTATTTACATGACTGATGATTCTGGGTATGATGCGCGCCGCTAATGAGTATTAACCCTTTCGGGAATTTACTCATTACATATAACCGCCATTAGCTCATCTGGAAGAGCGAACGACATACGTTGTAGGGAACGGGGTTCGAGGCCTCGATGGCGGCCCAATGCCGACTTAGCTCAGTAGGTAGAGCAACTGACTTGTAATCAGTAGGTCACCAGTTCGATTCCGGTAGTCGGCACCATTCATTATCCATTCTGCATAGATGCTTAGTTTTAAGCCTCTGACTATCCCGCCGTGGCTGCATAAGACAAACAGCAAAAAATCTCTATTTCAACAATTTCTGCAAAATTCACCACTACGATCTACATATTGAATTCGTATAAATCATGCGATTACTCTGTGAATAATCGTGGTTGAGAATTTACTTATTAGGATTTAGTCGCGTACTTTTCAGAAATTTCACCACTTTTTATATGGTATTATCCTTTGTTCAAGGAGTGAACGAAGGGAAAAATAATGCTGCACCGTTATGCCGTTTTCTCCAGAAAACATAATACGCTTCATATTGTTATGCTTTTTTCCATATTAATAATAAGTTTCATACATTTGAGCGTACTGCTGGAAACAGATAACACATGGCTGTTTTGGCCGATGATGATTTATCTACCCATTTTTTTTCTTTGGCGGAAAGTCTCCGTGTTACGAAGCAGGATCGCTGATTAATGTGCTGGTGGAGTTGCCTACATGAATGAAAACACAACATCAAAACCAACCTCTGAACAGAAAGTTATCCAACCTGTATTACGAAAAGTCGACCTCAATCTATTGACTATTTTTGATACCGTCATGCAGGAACAAAGCTTAACCAAAGCGGCGCAAACGCTGGGGATGTCTCAGCCTGCGGTCAGCAGCGCGGTTTCTCGGCTAAAAGTACTGTTTAAAGACGAACTGTTTGTCCGCAACGGCCGTGGGATTAAACCGACAGACCGTGCATTTCAGCTTTTCATTTCGGTGCGCCGCGCGCTGCAGCTGGTGCAAAATGAACTGCCCGATACCCTTTTTGACCCGCTGGACTGTGAACGTATTTATAATTTGTGCGTTTGTAGCCCGCTGGATAACTATCTGACCCCGCTGATATTTAATAAGATTAGTGAGATCGCGCCAAGGGTAAGTCTGTCATTTAAATCCTCGTTGAGCCAACAGGTCACGAACCAGCTGCGCTATCAGGAAGTTGAGTTTGTTCTTGATTACAACAAGTTTAACCATCCTGAATTCACCAGCATCCCGTTGTTTAACGATGAAATGGTGCTAGTGGCCCGCCGAAATCATCCGCGCATTTCAGGACCGCTGACCGAACAGGAAATTTATCAGGAACAGCATGCCTCCGTGGCGTTGGATCGCTACGCGTCGTTCAGCCACCCTTGGTATAGCTCGGAAGAGCAGCAGGCCTGCGTTGCTTTTCACGGTAATGCGATGGTCAGCGTACTGAGCGTCGTGTCACAAACTAATATGGTCGCCATTGCCCCAGAATGGTTAGCCAGGGAATTTGAAGAACAATTTGAACTGCAACTGCTGACTTTGCCATTAGAAATGAGCAGCCGTACCTGCTATCTCTCATGGCACGAAACTGCCGGTCAGGACAGAAGCCATCGCTGGATGGCGGAATTGTTGATTAAAATTTGCCAGCGCTAAATATATATCAATAAATACCTGGTCTGACGCCAGGTATTTATTGTTGCTTGTCGATTTCAACCTTGAGAATAAATTAAATAGCATTAAATATATCCATCCTGTTGCCGAGTAAATAACAGTTGAAGATTATTTTTTGATAAAATTTGCCTGCATAAAAGTTATTGAAATATCAAGTTGCAGAAAATCAGTCATTTGTGCAGCAGACCTGCGCGGCGGTTTCTATACTCTCATTATCTGATGCCTGAACCAAGAGACGATACGGATGTACAGAAAAATGAAGTGCGCAATGGCGACTGCCGCTTTGTTTACCTCGGCGACGCTCGTGCAGGCGGATGAAATCAATCTCTATTCAGTTAATACCGGCTCATGGATTTATCATTTGTCGAACAACCACGGGCAGTACACTGAAGGTTTTGATAACCAGTTTGCCTCCGTTGAGCGCAAGTTCTCTGAGGACTCAAAGTACAGCCTGCTGGCCGGGACGATGAAAAACAGCTTTGACGACCGCTGCATCGCGCTTGGCGTGCGCCGCGACTGGGTATCCTTCGGCAACGGTTGGGTATTTAAGGGCATTTACGGCTACGTGGGTGAATTCTTCTTCGATGCTTTTGAGCACTGCGGTGACCATGGTTCTTATAAGGATTTTAAAGATGCCACTGGGATCGGCTTTTCTCCCTATATTTATCATGGTTTTCAGTACAACTTCACCGATTACTTTGGCATTGAAACCGGGATTATTATCCCGACCGTTTTTGTCGTCAGCATACAGTGGAGTTTTCGCTAATTAAGCGTGTATTCTGTATCACGCCAGTGCGATGATGATCATGTTTTTAATTAATGGCTGTAAAAAGTTAAGTCGTCTTAAGGTTATTTTAATGTTCATTATTTCCATTCTTTTTTAAAAGAATTTTCCCGTCCTCAAGTATCCGCATTCAGTATATTTCACTCTTTTTATTAGATGGTAATTGTTTTCATTATCATTCACATTTCACTGTGTTTTAATCCTTTCCGCCGGCTGGTTGGTTTAATTTGCCCACATATACTAAGGATTAGCTTATGCGTTTTCGCTTATCGTTTTATTGCACCGCTGCGTTGCTTGCTTCTTCTGCATTTCTTGCCCCGCAGGTTATGGCTGCTGACAGCAGCGAGGGAATTGTTGTCTATAACGCGCAGCATGAAAATCTGGTTAAGTCATGGGTGGATGGCTTTACTAAAGAGACAGGAATTAAAGTGACGCTGCGTAACGGCGGCGATAGCGAGCTGGGGAATCAGCTGGTGCAGGAGGGGTCTGCCTCCCCGGCGGATGTCTTCCTGACGGAAAACTCTCCGGCGATGGTGCTGGTGGATAACGCGAAGCTGTTTGCAGCGCTGGCGCCTGAAACTCTCAAACAGGTTGTGCCGCAATATCGCCCTGAACATGGACGCTGGATTGGCATTGCCGCCCGCAGTACCGTATTCGTCTATAACCCGGCAAAAATCAGTGAAGCGCAGCTGCCAAAATCGCTGATGGATCTGGCGCAGCCGGAGTGGAAAGGCCGCTGGGGCGCTTCGCCATCGGGCGCGGATTTCCAGGCTATCGTCAGCGCGATGCTGGCGCTGAAGGGTGAGCAGGCTACGCTCGAATGGCTCAAAGCGATGAAAACCAATTTCGTGGCCTACAAAGGCAACAGCACGGTGATGAAGGCGGTGAATGCCGGTCAGATTGATGGCGGCGTTATCTACCATTATTACCGCTTTGTCGATCAGGCGAAAACCGGCGAGAACAGCAACAACACCCGTCTCTACTACTTTAAAAACCAGGACCCGGGCGCTTTTGTCAGCATTTCCGGCGGTGGCGTTCTGGCTTCCAGCAAACATCAGGAACAGGCGCAGGCCTTTATCAAGTGGATAACTGGCAAGCAGGGCCAGGAAGAGCTGCGTACCAACAACGCCTTTGAATATGCCGTGGGCGTTAACGCCGCATCCAACCCGAAATTGACGCCGCTGAAAGACCTGGATGCGCCGAAGGTTGAGCCATCTTCACTGAACAGCAAAAAAGTGGTCGATTTGATGACCCAGGCTGGCCTGCTGTAATCGCCAGATAAAGTGAATACGCCATGTCTTCTCTGAGTTTCGTGCTCGGGAAAAAAGCACAACGCCTGCCCGAGCGCAGGCGTCCTGCCTTTCCGATGATCGTTTTAGCTATTCTGTTTTCCCTGATGGCGCTGCTGCCGCTGGGATTTGTCGTTGCCGTAGGCATTGAAACCGGTTGGCAGACTATCAAAACGCTGGTATTTCGCCCGCGCGTCGGTGAGCTGCTGAGTAATACCCTGTGGCTTATAGCGCTGACGGTACCGCTTTGCATTGCGCTGGGCGTTGCTCTGGCCTGGCTCACGGAGCGGACCTTGCTGGCCGGGCGGCGAGTCTGGTCGGTGCTGGCGGTTGCGCCGCTGGCGATCCCGGCCTTCGTGCAAAGCTACGCCTGGGTCAGCGCGGTACCCTCATTGCACGGTCTTTCCGCCGGGGTGTTCCTTTCGCTGCTGGCCTATTACCCGTTTATCTATATGCCGGTTGCCGCGGTATTGCGCCGTCTGGATCCCACGCTGGAAGATGTTGCCGCCTCATTAGGTTCGCCGCCGTGGCGCGTCTTTTTGCGCGTGGTTTTGCCGCAGCTCAGGCTGGCGATATGCGGCGGCGCGCTGCTGGTGGCGCTACACCTGCTGGCGGAGTACGGCCTGTTTGCGATGGTCCGCTTTGATACCTTTACGACCGCTATTTACGACCAGTTCCAGTCGACCTTCAGCGGCCCGGCGGCGAATATGCTGGCTGGGGTGCTGGCGCTTTGCTGTCTGGCCATTCTATTGCTGGAAGGAGCGTCGCGGGGCAAAGCGCGCTATGCCAGAATTGGGTCAGGAACCGCGCGCGAACAAAAACGCTGGCGGCTGAGCCTGCGGGCGGCGATCCCTCTACAGCTCGCGCTGCTGACGCTGGTCATCCTGGCGCTGGGGGTTCCGCTGATGGTGCTCTGCCGCTGGCTATGGCTGGGCGGAATGGCGAGCTGGATGAACGCCGACCTTTGGCACTCTCTGCGGCAAACGCTATTTCTTGGCGCGGTGGGCGCTCTCCTCACCACCGCCTGCGCGGTCCCCATCGCCTGGCTGGGCGTTCGCTATCCGCAGCGTCTTTTTCGCCTGCTGGAGGGGTGTAACTACGTGACCAGCTCTCTGCCCGGCATCGTTACGGCGCTGGCGCTGGTGACGGTCACTATTCACTACGCGCGACCCATCTATCAAACTGAAGTCACGCTGTTCCTGGCTTACCTGCTGATGTTTATGCCCAGGGCGCTTATCAACCTGCGCGCCGGAATCGCTCAGGCTCCGGTCGAGCTGGAAAACGTCGCCCGCAGTTTAGGCCGCAGCCCCGGCCGGGCGCTATGGAGCGTGACGATGCGCCTGGCGGCGCCGGGCGCGGCAGCGGGGGCGGCGCTGGTATTCCTCGGTGTCACTAATGAACTGACCGCCACGTTGCTGCTTTCTCCGCTCGGTACCCGCACGCTCTCAACCGGCTTCTGGGCCTTAACCAGCGAGATTGATTATGTCGCCGCCGCGCCTTACGCGATGCTGATGATTCTGCTGTCGCTGCCGCTGACCGGTATTCTCTATGTACAGTCGAAAAAAATCGCAGGCCTGTAAAATGCTCGAACTCTCCTCAATCTCAAAATCTTTTGCCGGTACGCGCGTGCTCGATGACCTGAATCTGACGGTGGCCGCAGGCAGCCGGACGGCGATTGTCGGCCCCTCCGGCTCCGGTAAAACGACGCTGCTGCGGATCCTTGCGGGCTTCGAAACGCCGGACAGCGGGCGCATCGTGTTGCAGGGGCGAACGCTGTTTACGCAGGGGACATTTATTCCGGCCCACCTGCGTGGGGTGGGTTTTGTTCCGCAGGAAGGCGCTCTGTTCCCCCATCTTAACGTTGCGGACAATATTGCCTGGGGTCTGGACGGCAGTCGTCAGGAGAAATACCAGCGGGTGGCGGCGCTGATGGATATGGTGTCGCTGGACAGCCAGCTTTCGAACCACTGGCCGCATGAAATCTCCGGCGGTCAGCAGCAGCGCGTCGCTCTGGCGCGCGCGCTGGCCCAGCAGCCCGCGCTGATGCTGCTGGATGAACCTTTCTCAGCCCTCGATACCGGGCTGCGTGCGACCACGCGTAAAGCTACGGCGGATCTCCTGGAACAGGCTGGGGTCGCATCGATCCTGGTGACTCACGATCAGAACGAGGCGCTCTCTTTTGCCAGCCAGGTTGCGGTGATGCGTCAGGGGCGTTTTGCCCAGGTCGGTACGCCGTTTGAGGTCTATAGCCATCCCGTTGATGAAGAGACCGCGCTATTTCTCGGCGATGCGCTGATGCTGCCTGCCGAGCTTCGCGGCGGACGCGCAAGCTGCGCGATTGGCGAAGTGTTCACCGACAATCCTGATGCCGTCGGACAGGGGCGGGTGATGCTGCGCCCGGAACAATTGGTTATTTCCTCCTGCCCGGCAGATAAAAAGCCTCTGACCATCCGCGATGTCGATTTTACCGGCCACCTGTCAACGTTAACCCTGGCGATTCCCGGTCAACATGAACCGCTGATCGTCAAAACCGTCAGCCAGCACGGCTGGAGAGTGGGGGCGGCGGTGCGAATCGACGTCGTGGGCAAGGCGCGAGTCTTTGTTAGTTAACGTCGCAAAGTCATAAATCAATGCACAGATTTGCCGACCGACTGCGCGAGCAGCACAGGGCAATCTGCTGCGCGCTGGCGGATTTCTCCGCCTCCGACTGCACGGTGTCGCGATGATCGACAACCCTGTCGATGACCGGCGTCAGGCAGGCACCGCAAATCCCCATTTCACAGGAGAGCGGGACGGGGACGCCGTTCTCCTGGAGTACCTGAGCAATGGTTTTATCCGGGGGCACCGGCCACTGTTCGCCCGATGACGCCAGCGTCACGTTAAAGGTTTCTCCCTCCTGAGCACCGGCTGGCGTTACGATGGGCTGAAAGGCTTCGCTATGGATCAGCGTTTCGGTCCAGCCTTTTTCCCGCGCCACCCGACGCGCGGTGGCCATAAAACCCTCTGGCCCGCAGAGATATATCGGATGCCCGTTATGCGCATCCTTCAGCGCCGCGGCCAAGTTGTGCCGGGCGCTATCCTCTTCGCAAGAGCTATGAATCACCACGCTTTCAGCGCTGAACCGCTGCTGCAGTTCGCGTACAAACGCCCCCTGTTGGCGGTTTTTCAGATAATAATGCAGCGTAAACGGTACGCCCTCTGCGCCCAGCCTGAGCGCCATCGCATACAGTGGCGTAATCCCAATCCCGGCGGCCAGCAGCGTCACCCGTTCCGCCGCGTGTAAATGAAACAGGTTTCGCGGGTAGGAAATCAGCAGCGTCTGGCCGGGACGCAGTTGCTGATGAATATAGCGCGAGCCGCCGCGGGATGTTTTCTCCAGCGCGACGCAAATCAGGTATCCGTCATCGGGACTTTCAGGGCCGGTAAGCGAATACTGGCGGATAATCCCGCAGGGCAGATGCACATCAATATGCGCGCCGGGCTGCCAGCCGGGGAGCGGTTGACCGTTCTGCGCTACCAGCCTGACGGCGAGGCTTTGACTCCCCTGACGCCAGAGACCGTCAACGATAACCTCTATTATATCGCTCATGATGATTCTCCACTCAGACGAGGAAAAAGTCGCCGAAGCCCATTTTCTTCAGCCCGCGCCGATAGGCGATAGAGCTGCGATCGGCGGGGATATGCGCTTCGAGGGTTAAATCCAGCGGTAATCTTTCCGGGCGCTGGGTCTCCACCATCAGGCGATCTTCCTCAAAGACGCGCAGGTTAAACGCGTGGACATCTTCCACCGGCACGTGCAGGTCGAAATTGCGCGCGATAGGCGCAAACATCCGGGTTATTCGCGAGGAAACGGGTGAGGCGGCGTTCATAATCACCAGCCTGGCGTCACCGGGGAAATGAATCGTCAGCGTGGCGGTAAACGGCAGATGCATCTCGAAACGGCGCAGCCACTGGAAACCTTCCGGCGCGCGAAATTCGGAGCTGGCGGGATAGTTGCCGACCGAACTCCAGTAATCGGCGATAAAACCAAACGCCGTTTCCTGCGGATTGTAGTTCGGTACTACCTGATTATCCGGGTCGGCGAAGGTATCGGTATGGATCCACGCAAAATGGGCGACATCAAGAAAGCCCTCAACCTGGCGACCCGCAAAGCCGTTGACTTCAAATGCCGGGCAGTTAATTTGCTGGAAGCCGTCGTCGTGCCAGTGTGGCATCACCGGCAGCGGCAGGGGATTTTCCGGGTCGAAGGCCAGGCAGGTCCAGATCAGACCATAGCGCTCCTCCACCGCAAAAGAGGTGAGGTTAAGCTTTGCCGGTACCGGCTGGTCAGGACTGGAAGGGATGCGGTTGCAGCGGCCATCTTCGCCGAAGCGCAGGCCATGGTAGGGGCAGACGATCCCTTCCTCATCATGAAAACCGAGCGTCAGCGGCACGCCGCGATGGGGGCAGACGTCGCGAGCGACCACCACCTGGCCCTTAATTCGATAGATAACCAGCTGCTCATCAAGCAGGACGGCTTTCACCGGCGCGGGGCCGATATCGCAGGCGCGGGCGACCGGGTGCCAGCATTTCGCCAGGCGCAGCCAGTCTTCAGGCTCAAAGGTGCAATGGGCGGGTGGGGTGGGTTGTTGTCTGTTCATGGCTTCTCTTCCTGCTCACAAAAAACATTTGTTTAATTGTTGTGAGTTTATTGTTGCCATATTAGGGTGTTGACATCCATTGCCATTAATTCAGCTAGCTGTTGCAAAAAAGAGTACAGATAAAGATGAGTCCATTTTCGCGTTTTGCTCTCTATTTTGCCGAAGTAGCCCGCAGCGGCAGCCTGCGGCGGGCGGCGGAAAAACTGCATATTTCCGCCTCGGCGATTAACCGGCAAATTTTGCAGGCGGAAGAAGCCTTCGGCACGCCGCTTTTTGAGCGCCTGCCGGAAGGGCTGCGCATGACCACCGCCGGAGAGTTGCTGTACAACGACCTGCTGCGCTGGCAAAAGGAGTTTCATCTGACGCGGCAGAAGTTTGATGAGCTGCAGGGGCTGAAGCGCGGTACCGTTAGCGTTGGTATGGTGCAGGCGCTGGCGGAAGGGTGCTTTGCCGCCGCGCTGGCGGAGATCATCGCCAGCTGGCAGTGGCTGGAGCTGAATCTGCAGGTGGCGGACAGCCATACCGTCAGCCAGAAGGTGCGGCAAGCGGATCTCGATTTCGGCCTGATTCTGGACCCCGAAGGCCAGGCCGGGCTAAGCGTGCTGGCCTTTGCAGAGCTGGAGATGGGCGTGGTGATGCGCCCGGATCGTCCCCAGGCGCATGCTGCGATGCTCTTATTGGGTGAGCTAAGCGAGGAGCGGCATATTCTTCCCGGCGCGCCGCTGATCGTTCATGAGCAGGTTGCGATGCTCTATCGACATTATGATTTTTCCCCGGCGAACAGCATCAGCTGCAACGATATCCGGCTGATTAAGTCGCTGGTGCTCAAAGGCAGCGGCGTGACCATCCTCAGCCGCCTGGACGTGCTGGATGAGGTAAAAAGCGGGCTGCTGGCGTTTGTCCCGCTGCGCAACAAGCTGCTACGACCTCTCACCCTGGCCCTGTGTACCGCTCCCTCGCGCCAGCTTTCCCGCCCGGCGCAAATGGCGATTCAGAAACTCACCGCGGTGATGGAGGAGATGCAGACGCCGTCCTCTGCGAACGAGTAGCCCGGTCTGAAATCCTCTGCGCTTTGCCTCCCCGGTGGCGCTGCGCTTACCGGGGCTACGGGTTCACCGCCGTCTGCGGGCTGGTAGCCCGGACAGGCGCAACGCGCCGCCTCCGGGAATGTGCCTAACCTGAAATTTCCTGCAACCTGTTTCCCCGGTGGCGCTGCGGCTTCCCGGGCTACGGGTTTATTGCCGTCTGCAACCCGGGAAGGGCTCGGAACCACAGCCATTACCCTAACGGGCCGCCCTGAATGGTTTCGCACAGGCCGTTGATAATCCGCTCACCGGTCTCGGTTTGCAGCTCCTGGTACCAGGCTTGCGTCTGCGCCATATCTTTGCCATGGGTCACATCACAACGTTTACGCGCTTTCAGCACCAGGTCGCGAACCCGGTCGCGGCGCAGCGCTTCATACTGCTGCAATACCCCGGCAATATCGTGGCTCTGGCGGAACAGATCTCCCAGCACCACCGCATCTTCCATCGCCGCGCAGCCGCCCTGGCCGATATCCGGGGTGGTGCTGTGCCCAGCGTCGCCCAGCAGAGCGACCTTACCGCGGATCAGCTTATCAAACGGCTCAATATCATGGATTTCAATCCGGTTGGTGGTCTGCGGATCGAGAGCAGCAATCAGCTTCTGCACCTGCGGCGCCCAACCGCTGAAATAACGGCTGAGATCCGCGCGCAACGTGTTGCGATCCTCAGCAAGCCCGGTCGGGAGCGGAACATCAAAGAAAAAGTAAAACCGCCCATCAGAAACCGGCATCAGCGACACGCGCTTGCCCTCGCCGACAAAGGTCGTCCACTGATTACCCGGCGCAATCACCTCATCGATTTCTACCAGACCATTCCAGTTAACGTAGCCCGCGTAGCGCCGCTCCGGGCTAAAGCCGAGGACGTAAGGGCGCAGCGCTGAATGGCTACCGTCGGCGGCAATTAAAAAATCCCCCTCAGCCGTCGACCCGTCGGTAAACCAGACGCGAACGCCGTCGGCGTGTTCTTCGCAGCGGGTGACCCGTTTACCAAACTGCACGGCATCGCGCCCCCAGAATTCGAGCATTTTTCGCTGTAGCTCGGCGCGGGACACCGGGCAGGGACGACCTCCGGTGCGTTCCACCAGCGGAGCAAGGCTGAACTGGGTAAGGTTCTCTCCCTGCAGGTAATCCTTGTAAGCCAGAAAATGCATCGGGCCGCCGTAGTTCTCGATAATCTCGCCCATGCCCAAATGCTGCATACACTTCACGCCGTTGGGCCAGATAGAGATAGCCGCGCCCACCGGCTTAATTTCTTTAACTGCTTCAAACACTTCGCAGTCTATGCCTGCATTTTTCAGCGCCACCGCCGCGCTCAGGCCGCCAATTCCGCCGCCGATAACTAATGCCTTCATTTACTTCTCCTTTGCCTGGGTCGTTATTGGCTTGAGCAATTTGCGTACCACCCTGTTGAACGGCGATATTTACGGCAAAGGGCGGCGTAAATGCGCCAAAGTAGTGCGTTTTGCCACCGTGAATGCCTTTTTATGAATCAAAAATTGCTAATTGAGTTATGGGGAATCTATTGTTTCATGTGGGGGAGGTTTGGCGTGGTTTATGCAAGGTTCAGGTTGTGAGTGAGGCTAAAGGAGCCACTATGATTTCTCTGGAACGCTTTAATCAGCTCAGTCAAGACGATGCTCGCGCTGTGCTTCAGCCCTGCGTAGCGCTTCCAATCTGGTCAGCGTCGCTGATACAGGCACGACCATTTGCGAATTTTGCCGTGCTGCTCAGCACCGCGCAGCAGCTGATGCAGGAGTGGGGGGAAGCGGAATTGAACGAGGCGCTGAGCGCCCATCCGCGTATCGGCGAGAAGCCCGCAGGGCAAGAGGCGCATGCGGCGCTCTCACGTCAGGAACAAGGGAACGTTAACGATCGCGATGTCCGGCTGACCCAGGCGCTGAAAGAGGGCAATGCCCGCTACGAAGCGCGTTTTGGCCGGGTCTTTTTGATTCGCGCCAAAGGGCGCAGCAGGGATGAGATCTTAGAGATGCTGTCGCGTCGTTTGCGTAATAGCGATAGCGAAGAAGTACAGGACGCGTTAGCGCAGCTGCGCGAAATCACCTTATTAAGACTGGAAGGAGTTATTGGCGAATGAGCACCTTAAGCACCCATATTCTGGATATCTCAACCGGCCGCCCGGCGCAGGGCGTTAAGGTTGTGCTGGAGCGAGAAGGGGCGCGGATTGCCAGCGGCGTGACCGATAGTCATGGCCGCATTGGCGAACTGGGGGCCGGGCCGCTGGCGGTGGGGTCTTACCGGCTGGTTGCCGAGATTGGCGAATGGTTTGCCGCCAGCGGGCGCGAGACGCTGTATCTGAACGCGCAGATTGATTTTGCCATCCGCGAGGCGGCGGACGACCACTTTCATCTACCGTTTTTAATCGCTCCCGGCGGCTGGTCGACCTATCGCGGCAGCTAAATTCCCCCGGAGGCGGCGCTGTAGTTTGGTAGCCCGGGTAAGGCGCTTGCGCCGCGACCCGGGATGGTCTCTGAATGAAAATCCTCTGCGGCTGGTTTTCCCGGCGGCGCTACGCTTGGCCGGGCTACACGTCCGCAGTCGCTTGTGGTCCGGTAGCCCGGGTAAGGCGTTTGCGCCGCGACCCGGGAAAAAACTACTCCGCTATTGCATCTCCCCATACGCGCTCGCCGTTCACCCACGTCTCGCTGATATTACGCTCATCGCCCAGGGTCATCAGGACGAACAACTGCTCATAGATATCTTTGCAACGCCCGTTGCGTAAGCGCTGAAGCGGCGTGACCGCTGGATCGATAACCACAAAATCGGCTTCTTTTCCCGGCTGGAAATTACCAATCTTCTCATCAAGACGCAGGGCGCGCGCGCCGCCGAGAGTGGCATGGTAGAACGCTTCGCTGGCGCGCAGGCGATAGCTTTGCAGCTGGCTCACTTTATACGCCTCGCCGAGAGTGCGCAGCATACTGAACGTCGTGCCTGCGCCAACATCGCTACCGATACCCATCCGCACCTTTTTCTGCCAGCAGGTCGGCAAACGAAACAGTCCGCTGCCGAGAAACAGATTTGAGGTCGGGCAAAAGGCCAGCGCCGAACCGGTATCGTGCAGGCACTGCCACTCTGCATCCGCCAGATGAATACCGTGGGCGAATACGCTGCGCTCGCCGGTCAACCGATAGTGATGGTAAACATCAAGATAGTGCTCATGTTCCGGCCACAGGCTTTTTACCCATGCGACTTCGTTGAGGTTTTCGCTCAGGTGGGTATGCAGCCAGGTATCGGGAAACTCTTCCCGCAGCTGCTGCACCGCCGCCAGCAGCTCCGGCGTCGAGGTTGGCGCGAAGCGTGGCGTAATGGCGTAGCCAAGGCGGCCGCGCTGGTGCCAGCGTTGGATCAGCTCGCGAGTTTGTCGGTAGCTTTGCTCTGCGCTTTCGCTCAGATAATCCGGCGCGTGGCGGTCCATCATCACTTTCCCGGCGAGCAGGCGCATATTCAGCCGTAGCGCTTCGCTAAACAGCGCATCGACCGATTGCGGATGCAAAGTGCAAAATACCAGCGCGGTGGTGGTGCCGTGACTCAGCAACTGGTTAACGAAAAATTGCGCGATCTCCCCGGCGTAGTCGGCGTCGGCAAACTGGCTCTCCACCGGAAACGTGTAGGTAGTGAGCCACTCCAGTAGCTGCTCGCCGAATGCGCCAATCATTTCGGTCTGCGGATAATGCACGTGGGCATCGACAAAGCCGGGGAGCAGCAGCTTACCGCGCAGGTCGCGATAGCCCTTCAGCGGATGCAGATACTGTTCGCCCTCCTGCCAGGGCAGCAGCGCCTGAATGCACCCGTCCCGGAGAAACAAAATACCATCTTCCAGATAGCGCGCGTGGCGGGCGATATCGTCAGCGCTATCGGCAACGGCGGCGATATCGAAAAATGCGCCGCGAACTGCGGCATGGTAGTCCATCATCTTGGCTGCCTTGTGGATTAGCGAAAGGATAGGTTAATTGAGCAAGATTGATGCCAGTTTGCGCAGGAGGAGAACCGCCGCGACAGGATGCCGCGGCGGGGGAAGGAGAATCACTCTTTCTGGGCGAGGGCGCTAAAACCGGCAGTGGCGCCGACCCGTTCATCGCGGGCAATCCAGCGATAGGCCGCGCCGCTCAGGAATACGCCGATAAACCAGCTAAAGTTAGCCACTTCGTGCAGGGCTGGAATAAAGCTGATGATCAGACCAATAGCCACGGAGGGCACCAGCGCGGCGATCGCTTTCGGGTTAAAGCCGTTGCGGTACCAGTACTGGCCTTTTGGCGTGTCGTCGAACAGGTCGTTGACCGAAACCTGCCCGCGCTTAATGATGTAAAAATCGACGATCAGGATACCGAACAGCGGGCCGATAAACGCCCCCAGGACGTCGAGGGTATAGTGGATAAGCTCCGGTGAGTTAAACAGGTTCCACGGCGTCAGCAGGATTGACCCTACCGCAGCAATCATCCCTCCGGTACGGAAGCTGATTTTCTGCGGCGAGCAGTTCGAGAAATCGAACGCCGGAGAGACAAAGTTAGCCACGATATTAATCCCGATGGTGGCGGTGATCATGGTCAGCAGGCCAATGGCGACCGCCAGGTCGTTGCCCACGCGGCTGACGGTCTCAATCGGGTCGGTGATCATGCGGCCAAACAGCGACTGGGTGCCGGAAACAATCACCACGGTCACGACAGAGAACAGCAGGAAGTTGAACGGTAGGCCCCAGCGGTTGCCGCGGCGGATCTCGCCCATGCTTTTACCGTAGCGCGAGAAATCGCCAAAGTTGAGCAGCGGGCCGGAGAAGTAGGAGACCACCAGCGCGGTGGCGGTGATCATCTGCCAGGTTTGCTCCCCAGTGCTCAGCGATTTGCTGGCGAGGGTAAATGAGATCCCGTCAAAACCAGTTTTGTATACAATCCATCCCGCTAACGCCAGCATCACTACGTAGACCGCCGGACCGGCAATATCGATAAAGCGCTTAATGGCGCTCATCCCGTGCCAGAACACCATTGCCTGCAGTAGCCACATGGTGGCGAAGCACAGCCAGCCCAGATGCGACAGGCCAAGGAAGCTGGCTTCGGTGAGCGTCGACAGCGAAGGAAAGAATTTCAGCAGCACCAGCATCAGCGCGTTAGCCGCCAGATAAGTCTGAATGCCGTACCACGCGAAGGCGATAAGTCCGCGGATCACCGCCGGAATATTGGCCCCGAAGACGCCAAACGCCTGACGACAAATCACCGCGTAGGGGACGCCCGCCATCTGGCTGGGCTTCGCCACCAGATTCGCGCACAGCTGAACGATACAAATCCCCACCAGCAGGCACAGCAGCACCTGCCAGCTTGCCAGGCCAAGAGTAAAGAAGCTCGCGGCTACCACATAACCCCCCATGCTGTGCACATCCGACATCCAGAAAGAAAAGATGTTGTACCAGCTCCAGTTCTGGTCGCGCGTCGGCGCCAGATCCTCATTGCAAAGTCGTGGGCTGTATCCAGCGTGGGGATCAGCGGCCTTAACCTGGTGCGTATTTTGTGTATTTGGCATGAAACCTGCTCCTGTAAATGAAAACCCGTTTAAATGGATTGCAGAGGCTGTTGCAGGATTCAGGCCAAAATAGTTAATTTTGTATGCAATAATTTATTTTTATGTATACGATTTGGCATTAAAAAGTAAAAATCGGAGTGGTTAATGAACAACCAACATCGCCTGCAGGCCGCGCCAGAGCTGCATGACAAAGACGAATCAATCTATCAGGCGCTGATGACCGCTATCGTTGAGCATCAGCTGCCGCCGGGAAGCAAACTGCCGGAAGAGGCCCTGGCGGAGGTGTTTGGCGTGAGCCGCACGGGGATCAGAAAAGTGCTGCAACGGCTCGCCACTGTGCAAATGGTCGCTTTGACGCCCAAACGTGGTGCACAGGTCGCCAGCCCGACGGTAGAAGAAGCGCAGGAGATCTTTCGCACCCGCGCGTTGCTGGAGGTGGCGAATTTGCCGGATGTGCTGGCGCGCTGCCAGCCGCCGCATCTGGCGGCGCTGGAAACCATTACCCGTCAGGAGCAGCTGGCGCACGAAAGCTATAACGGCCCGGCGGCGATCCGCTACTCCGCCGAGTTTCATATCCAGCTACAGGCGATTTCCGGCAATCAAGTGCTCACCGAGATGGTGACCCGCCTGAGCCAGCGCTCTTCATTAGTTATCGCGGCGTGGGGATCGCCGTGGCGTCAGGGCTGCCGCTGTGACGATCATGAACAGCTTATTCAGCTATTACGCGACAAAGCGCTGCAGCCCCTGAGCGATGCGCTAACGCACCATTTTGAACATATCGTCGCCAGCCTCTGCTTTGAGCGTTCTGGCATGACCTTACCTGATTTTGCCCGGCTGTTTGCCGATTTTAAGGAGCCGTAATGGCCGCTATTTGTATACAAGTGATAAATCCCAATATCAGCCCCGGGATGACGGAAACCATCGGTGCCGCCGCGCGGGCGGTTGCCGCGCCGGGAACCGAAATTCTGGCGGTCTGCCCGAGCGAGGGCGTGCCGTCAATAGAGGGCCATTTTGATGAAGCCATTGCCGCCGTCGGCGTGCTCGAGCAGATTAAAGCCGGTCGCCAGCAGGGGGTGGATGGTCACGTGATTGCCTGCTTCGGCGACCCAGGACTGCTGGCAGCGCGCGAGCTAGCGCAAGGGCCGGTGGTGGGGATTGCGGAAGCGGCGATGCATATGGCGACGCTGGTCGCCACCCGTTTCTCCATCGTGACCACGCTACCGCGCACCTTAATTATCGCTCGTCATCTCCTGCATCAGTATGGTTTTCACGACCATTGCGCCGCGCTGCACGCGATTGATTTACCGGTGCTGGCGCTGGAGGACGGCAGCGGTCTGGCGCAGGAGAAGGTGCGCGCGCGCTGTATTCAGGCGCTAAAGGAGGATGGCTGCGGGGCTATCGTGCTGGGCTGCGGCGGGATGGCGACGATCGCTCAGGAGCTGACTCGCGAGCTGCGCGTGCCGGTGATCGATGGCGTCAGCGCGGCGGTCAAAATGGTTGAGTCGCTGGTGGCGTTGGGTCTGTCGACCAGCAAGCACGGCGATCTGGCCTTTCCCGAAGCTAAGGCGTTGAGCGGCAAATTTCAGGCATTAAATCCATTTTAAATTGAAGAGGTGGCAGATGGCATTTTGGGCAGACGATTATCCGCGCGACCTGTGCGGCTACGGCGGGCAGCCGCCGCATGCGCAGTGGCCGAACAACGCGCGGGTTGCCGTGCAGTTTGTTTTGAACTACGAAGAAGGTTCGGAAAACCATGTGCTGCACGGTGACGCCGGTTCCGAACAGTTTCTCTCCGACATCATCGGTGCCGCCAGCTATCCTGACCGCCATATGTCGATGGATTCATTATATGAGTACGGCAGCCGCGCGGGTTTCTGGCGCATCCATAATGAGTTCAGCAAGCGTGGACTGCCGCTGACCGTGTTCGGCGTCGCCATGGCGCTGGTGCGTCATCCCGAGGTGGTCGAGGCGATTAAAGCGGCGAACTATGACGTGGTTAGCCACGGCTGGCGCTGGATCCATTACCAGAATATGCCCATTGAGCAGGAGCGGGAGCATCTGAATAAAGCGGTGCAGGTGTTAACCGATCTGTTTGGCAAACCGCCCACCGGCTGGTACACCGGGCGCGATAGCCCCAATACCCGCCAATTGGTGGTTGAACACGGCGGTTTTGATTATGACAGCGATTATTACGGCGACGATTTGCCGTTCTGGAGCGAAGTGGCGTGCAGCGACGGTACGCGTAAGCCGCATCTGATCGTGCCTTATACACTCGACGCCAACGATATGCGCTTCGCCACTGCCCAAGGGTTCAATACCGCCGAGCAGTTTTACACCTATCTGAAAGACAGCTTCGATGTGCTGTATGAAGAGGGGGCCAGCGCGCCGAAGATGATGTCCATCGGCATGCACTGCCGCCTGCTTGGGCGTCCGGGCCGCTTCCGTGCCCTGCAGCGTTTCCTTGATTATGTTCAGCAGCACGACCAGGTTTGGGTCTGTACCCGTCAGCAGATTGCCGACCACTGGCGCGAATTTCATCCGTTTGGTGGGTAACGTTGTTCCCCGGGTCGCGCCGCAAGCGGCTTACCCGGGCTACCGGTAAACCCGTAGCCCGGGCAAGGCGCATTGCGCCGCCCCCGGGGTAAGGCCGGAGAGTGTTGCATGATTTCCCTGAGGCGATGCTGCGCATCTGTCCGGGCTACCGGCCCGTAGACGGCGGTGGACCCGTAGCCCGGGCAAGGCGCATTGCGCCGCCCCCGGGGGAAGGCCGCAGAGCGTTGCATGGTTTCCCGGAGGCGATGCTACGCATCTGTCCGGGCTACCCGTAGCCCGGGAAGCCGTGGCGCCACCGGAAAATGCACAAGGACTTAACTCATCAAACTGACCTGGGCGGCGACGATGCGCCAGCCAAAGGGGAAACGCACCCAGGTTTGCTGCTGGCGGCCAATGCGCTCGCTGCCTGCTCGGGTGAATTCCGTGCTGCACACCGCGTAATCTTCACCGAAAGTGGTGATGGTGGTGTGCCGCAGTTCGCGCTGCAAACCGGCGGCAGGCCGGGCGGCGCGGAAGGCGCGAATTTCGTCGATACCGTATAAATTTTCCCCGGCTCCCAGCCGTACCGTGCGCTTATCGTGCCAGAACAACTCATCCAGCACCGCAATATCATTGCTCACCAGCGCCTCCTCATAGCGGTAAAACGCCGCCGTTACCTCGGCGAGGACGAGCGGGCGGTTAATATGCTCTTGCATCATCATGCAGCTATCTCCGCAGGTCGGGCATCGGTCATGCCCATCTCTTCCAGCGCCCGCGCCACGCGCAGGCAGGCTTGTTCGTTAAACGGCGCGGCAATTAATTGCAGACCAATCGGCTGCCCGCTCGCCGTGCGCAGCGGTACCGTGGCCACCGGTAACCCCAGGAAAGAGATAGGCTGGGTCAGCATCCCCATACTGGCGCGAATGGGCAGCGGCTGGCCGTTGATCTCCATCGTCTGCGCGCCGATGAGCGTGGCGCTGCAAGGCGTCGCCGGGGCGATCAGCACATCGGCGTGGGCGAACAGGGCTTTAAACGCCTGCTGCGCGTGGCGGCGGAAGCGCTGGGCCTGGAGATACCAGGAGGCTGGAATCATCGCCCCTGCCAGCAGGCGCTCGCGGGAGTTTGGCTCAAAACGTTCAGGTTCGCGGCGCAGGGCGGGCAGGTACTGATTTCCCCCCTCGGAGGCACTCATAATAAACGCCGCCGACCGGGCCAGTTCGGCCTCCGGGAAGATAAGCTCTTCATGCGCCCCAAGCGCCTGGGCTACGCGGGCGACAGCGGTACGCGCATCACTATCGCACCAGGTTGAAAAATAGCCGCCGAGGGTGGCGCAGCGCAGCCCTTCCAGGCCCCGCGGCAGCAGATTCGCCGTGCGCTCGCTGGCCTTGTCAGCCTGAAAACCATCGGCGGGATCGCGGCCCTGTAGCGCGTCATAAACCGCTGAAAGGTCGCAAACGCTGCGGGCAAACGGGCCGATGTGGTCAAGACTGGCGACGAACGGATGGCTACCGGAGCGAGATAAACGGCCAAAGGTCGGCTTCAGGCCAAATATCCCGCACAGCGAGGCCGGGACGCGAATAGAGCCGTTGGTATCGCTCCCCAGCGAAAAATGCACCAGCCCGGCGGCCACCGCTGCCGCCGAACCGCCTGAAGAACCTCCGGCGATCCGCGAAAGATCGTGCGGGTTATGCGTCGCCCCGTAGTGGCTATTTTCAGTGGTAAAACCGTAGGCGTAGGCATCCATATTCAGCATGCCGGATAGCAGCGCGCCCGCGCTATGCAGCTGGCGTACCGCCCAGCTATCGGCAGTCGCCGCAGGACGATCGCTCAGCAACTGCGCTCCGGCAAGGGTCGTGTGCCCGGCGACATCAAACAGATTTTTCACCGCATAGGGAACGCCAGCCAGCGCGGGCAGGGGCTTTTTTTCCCGCCGCAGGGTGTCGATATTCTCCGCTTCAGCCAGCATTCGCTTTTCGCTGACGTGGGTCCAGGCGTTGATTTGCGGGTTAACGCGGGCGATGTTCTCCAGCGTATGGCGGGCAATCTCTTTGGCGCTGAGTTCACCGCTGGTCAGCGCGCGCTGTATTTCGTGAATCGTCATTTCATTGAGCTTCATGCTTTATACACTCCGGCAATTTCGACGCGCTCGTCGAGGGGAAAGACCAGCAGCGGCCCGGCCATCGCCGCAATGCGGCTGAACTGCACCCTGAGCTCTGCGCGGCGTTCTTCGTCCAGCTCCAGCGCTAGCAGCTGTTCCATTTGTGTGAGATAAGCATCCCATTCGTTGTGCGGTGTGTTCATCATCAGCTCCTAATATCCGGCGGCGGAGCCGTTGCTGCGCGGATCGCTGGCCCCCTCAAACAGGCCATTGGGGTGGCGAACAATTGCCCCGGCGTGGCCCATGGCTTCGCTAAAATCGGCCAGAACTTCAACGTCGTGCCCCAGCTCGCGCAGTTGGGCGATGCTTTCAGCGCTGAAGCGGCCCTCCAGCTTGAGTGAGTCAGAGGTTTGTCCCCAGGTGCGCCCCAGCAGCCAGCGCGGCCGGGTGATGCTCTCCTGCAGTGGCGCATTTTGCATTACGTAGCGGGTGAAGATGGCGGCCTGGGTTTGCGGCTGGCCGTCGCCGCCCATCGAGCCATAAACCATCACCCGGCCATCGTTTAGCCGTGCGGCGGCGGGATTCAGGGTATGGAACGGTTGCTTACCGGGGGCCAGCGCCAGCAGGTGGCTCGGGTCAAGGCTGAACGACGCTCCACGGTTCTGCCAGACGATCCCGCTATCCGGCAGCACCACGCCGCTGCCGAACTCGTGGTAGAGGCTCTGGATAAAGGAAACCGCAAGGCCGTTTTTATCGATCACGCCCATCCACACCGTATCGCCAGGACCTTTGCCTGCGCCCCACGGAGCGGCCTGCTGGTCGTTGATTTTATCCGCCAGCGGCTGTAGCGCGGTGGGTTCCAGCAGGCTTTGAATATCGACATCCAGGTGGCGCGGGTCGGTGATATGCGCGTCGCGCAGACCGAAGGCCAGCTTGGTGGCCTCAACAATGCGGTGGACGGTCATCGCCTCGTCAGCCTCGGCCATCGCCAGCCGGTCGGTAATGCCGAGAATGGCCAGCGAAACCAGCCCCTGAGTCGGCGGTGCGAGGTTCCACAGTTCGCCGTGCTGATGATCGAGCCGGAGCGGCAGCGGACGGCGGGCGCGATGCTGCTGCAGGTCGCTGAGGGTCACCGGCAGCCCGTACTTTTCCATGCCGCGAGCCAGATGCTCCGCCAGCGGCCCGCGATAGAAGCTGTCTAATCCTTCCTCTGTTAAACGACGCAAGGTGTTCGCCAGTGCTGGTTGTAAAAAGCGGCTGCCGGCTTTCGGCGGCTGGCCGTCGACCAGATACGTTTCGGCAAAGCCGGGCTGGTCGCGCAGCTCGCTGAATTTACCGGCGGTTGCGCTGGCCTGCGAGGCGGTGACCGGGATGCCGTTTGCTGCGTAGCCGATGGCGTCCTCCAGCAGGCGCGTCAGCGGCAGTTCGCGGCCGGTTAAATCGCGCGAAACCGTCAGCGCTTCATCCCAGCCGCTAACGGTACCCGCCACGGTCAGCGCTGCTTGCGGGCCACGATGGGGAATGTGCGCCAGCCCGGCATAGGCTTGCGGCGTTGCTCGCGAACCCGCCGCGCCGCTGGCGTCGATGGCAATGGGGTCGCCATCGGGCGGGACGATAAGCCAGAAACCATCGCCACCGAGCCCGTTCATATGCGGGTAAACCACGGCAATAGTAGCGGCTGCGGCGACCATGGCTTCGATCGCGCTTCCCCCTTCGCGCAGAACCGCCAGCGCGCTTTGGCTGGCCAGATGATGGGGGGCGACCGCCATCCCGTGGGCGGCAACATGACTTTGCATGGAGTGTCCTCAATTAACAGAATCGTTTGCTGAGGGTTGCAAAAGCTGTTCCATGTCTGAACGTAAAGTTTCAACCGCTGCCGACACCGCGCATTTTTTGCGGAACTGGCATGCATTATGAAAGCGGATACGGTTATGATGCGGTGAAACGAAAGTTACAGAGGTCTTATGCAACAGCTTGATGAACGACTAAAAGAGCAGTACGCGTCTTTATCGCCCCAGGAGCAGCGGGTGGCGGATTTTATTTTCGATCATTTTGATGACCTGATTAGTTACAACAGCGCAGAGCTGGCACAGCTTAGCGGCGTATCGAAGGCCACGGTCAGCCGTCTGTTCAAGCGTCTGGGCTATGAGAAATATAAAGATATGCGCGATGAGCTGCGCACGCTGCGCCAGAGCGGCATGCCGCTGACCGACAACCGCGATGCGGTGCAGGGCAATACGCTGCTGGCGCGCCATTATAAACAGGAGATGGCGAACCTGACCCAGTGGGTCAACGCGCTGGATGTGCAGCAGTTCGCCGAGGCGATTCAGGCGCTGGTTGCCGCCCGGCGTATTGTTATTGTCGGCATGCGCAATGCTTATCCTGCGGCGCTGCACCTGCGCCAGCAGCTATTACAGGCGCGTGGGCAGGTGCAAATACTGCCGCAGCCGGGGCAAAGCTTAAGCGAAGAGCTGGTGGATTTAACCGCCGAGGATCTGGTGGTGGTGATGGCGTTTCGCCGCCGCCCGCGAATTATTCGCCCGCTGTTGCAGCAGCTACAGAGCAGCGGGATCCCGGTTCTGCTGATGTGCGAGCCGCAGGCTCATGGCCTGTTTCCGCTGGCGCGCTGGCAGCTCTGCGCGCCGCTGGATAGCGTATCGGCCTACGACAGCTACGCCTCGGTCAATAGCCTGATCAATCTGCTGTCGAACGCTTTCCTGCATGAAATCCTCGATAAAGGGCGTCCGCGCATTCACGACATAGCGACCCTTTACCAGCAACTGGACGAACTGGAACAACGATAATGGGGCGCCAGCGTGGTGCTTTGCATAGTTTTGGTGCGCTAAAATAACGAGGAGACGCACCTCCGTTTCCTCTTAATTCACCTCTTTCTCTTTTATTCCCTGCGGTTAACGGAATTTCGGTTAATGGCTTAACGCTGAGATTTATCTGGCACATTAGTTGCAAAAGTGACTTTAAAGAATCTTTTGTTTCATGCTAACGTAACGGGTAAACATCATGAAGAAACTGTTGATCGCACTGGCCGGGGCCGCTTGTCTGTTAACCAACCTGTCGGCGGCGAAGGCTGACCAGTTCCAGGATATTGAAAAACGCGGCGTTATCCGCATTGCGGTGCCGCAGGATTTCCCGCCGTTTGGCTCGGTGGGTACCGACCTTCAGCCGCAGGGCTACGACATCGATATGGCGCGCTACCTCGCCAAAGAGATGAAGCTCAAATTGCAACTGGTGCCGGTCACCAGCGCCAACCGCGTACCTTATCTGCAAACCGATAAGGTGGATCTGGTGATTTCCAGCCTCGGTAAAAACGCCGAGCGCGAGAAGGTGATTGATTTCAGCCGCGCCTACGCGCCGTTCTTCCTCGGCGTGTTTGGCCCGAAAGGCGCTGAGCTGAAAGACCCGGCGGCGCTGAGCGGGAAAAGCGTTGGCGTGACCCGCGGCGCGGTGGAAGACATGGTGCTGACCAGCGTAGCGCCGAAAGAAGCGCAGATTAAGCGCTACGAAGATAACAACACCACGCTGTCGGCGTATCTTTCCGGCCAGGTGCAGTATGTGGCGACCGGCAACCTGGTGGTGGCGGCTATCTCGCGGCAGAATGCGGATAAAGCGCCGGTGCCGAGCTTTATGCTGAAGGATTCGCCGTGCTTTATCGGGCTGAAAAAGAATGAACCGGCGCTGAAAGCGAAAGTGGATGCGCTGATTGAGCAAGGCGTCAAAGACGGCACGCTGAACGATTTGTCTGAAAAGTGGCTGAAAGCGCCGCTGCCTGCCAACCTTGGCGCGTAAGGCCCGGGCATGACGGAGCAACTTCATTTTTCTGAGCTCTGGCCGCACTGGCCGGAGCTGCTGGCGGGGCTGTGGGTGACCATTCAGCTGACGGTGCTGGCGACCATCGGCGGCCTGACGATAGGCATTTTGGGCGCGGCTATCCGCAGCGGGCGCACCACGTGGTTCAGCCGAATTTGGGGCGGGTATGTCGAACTGATTCGCAACACGCCGTTTGTGGTCCAGCTTTTTTTTATCGTCTTCGGCTTACCGAATCTGGGGCTAAAGATGACGGCCGGTGAAGCCGCGCTGCTGGCGATGGTGGTGAACCTCGGGGCCTATAGTACCGAGATCGTGCGCGCCGGAATTCAGGTGACGCCGAAAGGGCAGTGGGAGGCAGGGCGCGTGCTGGGATTGACCCGAACGCAGACCTTTATTCAGGTGATTTTGCCGCCCGCGCTACAGCGTATTTATCCGGCGCTGGTTAGCCAGTGCATTATCGTGATGCTCGGTTCATCGGTGGTGTCGCAGGTCTCTTATGAAGAGCTGACCTTCGCCGCCAACCTGATTCAGTCGCGCACCTTCCTCAGCTTTGAGGTGTATCTGGTGACGACGGGCATTTATTTAGTGCTGTCGATAACGATGCGCCAGTTGCTGATGGCGGCAGGGCGTAAATGGCTGGGGGTGCAGGCATGATGACCACCTTTACTGATTGGGATATTGTCCGCAATCTGCTGCTCGCCGGGCGCTGGACGGTGCTGCTGTCGCTGGTGGCGTTTATCGGCGGTGCGCTGGTCACTCTGCCGTTATTGCTGCTGCGTATGACCGGTGGACGCCAGGTAAAACGTCTGATCCGCGGCTATATCGAGCTGTTTCAGGGAACGCCGCTGCTGATGCAGCTGTTTC
This sequence comes from Klebsiella sp. MISC125, assembly GCF_051131775.1. Classification (NCBI taxonomy): domain Bacteria; kingdom Pseudomonadati; phylum Pseudomonadota; class Gammaproteobacteria; order Enterobacterales; family Enterobacteriaceae; genus Klebsiella; species Klebsiella sp. MISC125. The sequence continues at coordinate 3,817,789 of NZ_CP180448.1, read as the reverse complement.
TGGCTTTTTTCGGCGTGGCGCTGTTCGGCATTGACGTTTCGGCATGGACCGCGGCGTCGCTGGCGCTAACGTTTTATACCAGCGCCTTTTTGCTCGATATCTGGTTTGGCAGCATTCGCGCTCTACCAAAAGGGCAGTGGGAAGCTTCGCGCTGTCTGGGGTTGAGCTTTGGTCAGACTCTATTTCGGGTGGTAGCCCCGCAGGCGCTGCGGATCGCTATCGCCCCGACGGTGGGTTTTGCCGTCCAGGTGATTAAGGGCACGGCGCTGGCGTCGATTATCGGCTTCGTCGAGCTGACGAAAGCGGGAACGATGCTGACCAACGTGACGTATCAGCCGTTTAAAGTCTTTGCGCTGGTGGCGCTGGGCTACTTCATTCTGTGTTACCCGCTGTCCCGCTACAGCCGTTATCTGGAGAACAAATTCAATGCCTCTCATCACCATTAATCAGATGCAGAAGTATTACGGCGATAACCACGTGCTCAAGGGTGTCGATCTGGATATCGATATGGGCGAAGTTATCTCGATTATCGGCCGCAGCGGGTCCGGCAAAAGCACGCTGCTGCGTTGCATTAATGGTCTTGAAGGCTATCAGGACGGCAGCATTAAGCTCGGCGGGATGACCATTACCGACCGCGATTCCCAGGCGCGGGAAATTAGCCGTTCTATCGGCATGGTGTTCCAGAACTTTAACCTGTTCCCGCATATGACGGCGCTGGAAAACGTTATGCTGGCACCGCGCCGGGTACTGAAAAAGAGCGCCGCCGAGTGCCGCGAACTGGCCCAGCGGATGCTGGAGAAAGTCGGGCTTGGCGACCGGCTTGATTACTACCCGTCCAGTCTTTCCGGCGGCCAGCAGCAGCGCGTGGCGATTGCCCGTGCGCTGGCGATGTCGCCAAAAGTTTTACTCTGTGACGAGATAACCTCGGCGCTGGACCCGGAGCTGGTTGGCGAAGTGCTCAAAGTGCTGGAGCAGCTGGCAGCGGAGGGAATGACGCTGATTCTCGTGACCCATGAAATGAATTTTGCCCGCGAAGTGGGCGACCGCGTAGTGTTTATGCATCAGGGACGCGTCTGGGAGCAGGGCGACAGCAAAACGCTGTTTGCCAACCCGCAGACCAGCGAGCTGAAGCAGTTTATTTCATCCGTGCGCGGCCTCAATCAATAAGGACTTAAAGATGGATATCACTCAGTTTTCGCAAATCAACCCGCCGTCGCGCCTGCTGATGGGGCCTGGTCCGATTAACGCCGACCCGCGCGTGCTACGCGCCATGTCGAGCCAGCTTATCGGCCAGTATGACCCGGCGATGACCCACTATATGAATGAGGTGATGGCGCTGTACCGTGGCGTATTTCGCACCGAAAACCGCTGGACGATGCTGGTGGACGGTACCTCGCGGGCGGGGATTGAAGCGATTCTGATTTCGGCTATTCGTCCCGGCGACAAGGTGCTGGTGCCGGTATTTGGCCGCTTTGGTCATCTGCTGTGCGAAATTGCCCGCCGCTGCCGGGCGGAAGTGCACACTATCGAAGTGCCGTGGGGCGAAGTTTTTACCCCGGATCAGGTTGAAGATGCCATCAAACGCGTGCGCCCGCGCCTGCTGCTGACGGTACAGGGCGATACCTCCACCACTATGCTGCAGCCGCTGGCGGAGCTGGGGGAAATCTGCCGCCGCTACGACGTGCTGTTTTACACCGACGCCACCGCCTCGCTGGGCGGTAACCCGCTGGAAACCGATGCCTGGCAGCTGGATGCGGTGTCGGCGGGGATGCAAAAATGCCTCGGCGGCCCGTCCGGGACCTCGCCGGTGACGCTCAGCGCGCACATGGAAGAGGCCATTCGCCGCCGTAAATGCGTGGAAGAGGGGATCCGTACCGATGCCCATCGCGACGGCGACGAAGAGATGATCTACTCCAACTACTTCGACCTCGGCATGGTTATGGATTACTGGGGGCCGGAGCGCCTGAACCACCATACCGAAGCCACTTCGGCGCTGTTTGCTGCCCGCGAATGCGCGCGTCTGATCCTGCAGGAAGGTCTGGATAACGGTATCGCCCGCCATAAACTGCACGGTGACGCGCTGGTAAAAGGCATCCAGGCGATGGGGCTGGAGACCTTCGGCGATCTGAAACATAAGATGAACAACGTGCTGGGCGTGGTGATCCCGCAGGGGATCAACGGCGACCAGGCGCGCAAGCTGATGCTGGAAGATTTCGGCATTGAAATCGGAACCTCGTTCGGCCCGCTGCACGGCAAAGTGTGGCGTATCGGCACCATGGGCTACAACGCGCGTAAGGATTGTGTGATGACCACTCTCAGCGCGCTGGAGTCGGTGCTCAACTATCTCAAATTCTCGACCACTCAGGGCGCAGCGATGCAGGCGGCGTGGGATCACTATCGCAACGAGAGCGCGCAATGAGTCAAACAACACGCCAGCAGGCGGAGATGCAGCAGGCCGCAACACGGGTCATGGCCCGCGCCGATGAGCTGGCCGCAATCAGCGAAACGCCGGAGGGATTGACCCGGGTTTATTTGTCGCCCCAGCATCTGCAGGCCAACCAGCAGGCGGCGCTGTGGATGACCCAGGCCGGAATGACCGTCTGGCAGGACAGCGTCGGCAATATTTGCGGGCGCTACGAAGGGGAACAGGAAGGCGCACCGGCTATCCTGCTGGGGTCGCATCTTGATACCGTGCGCAACGCCGGGCGCTACGATGGCATGCTCGGCGTACTGACGGCGATTGAGGTGGTGCACAGCCTGCACCGGCAGGGGCGGAGGCTGAAAAAGGCTATCGAGATTGTCGGTTTTTGCGATGAAGAGGGGACGCGGTTTGGCATTACGCTGCTTGGCAGCCGCGGGCTGACCGGTACCTGGCCTGAGAGCTGGCTGGCGCAGACCGATGCCGATGGCGTCAGCGTGGCGCAGGCGATGGTGCTGGCCGGGCTGGATCCGGCGCGTATTCACCTTGCTGCCCGCAGCCAGGAGGAGATTGCCGCCTATCTGGAATTGCATATCGAGCAGGGGCCGTGTCTGGAGCAGGAAGGTCTGGCGCTGGGCGTGGTGGAGGCTATCAACGGCGCACGCCGCCTGAACTGCTGCTTTACCGGCGAGGCCGGGCATGCCGGGACGGTGCCGATGAGTCATCGCAAAGATGCGCTGGCCGCCGCCGCCGAGTGGATGGTGCTGGTCGAGACCCTGACCCGCGAGCAGGGTGGAAATCTGGTTGCTACGGTAGGGACGCTGCGCTGCGCCCCTGGCGCGGTTAACGTGATCCCCGGCGAAGTGACGCTGACCCTCGATATTCGCGGGCCGAACGACCAGCCGCTCGATGCGCTGTTGAGCAGGCTACTCGCGAGTGCGCAGGAAATTGCCGCTCGTCGCCATCTGCAATTCAGCGCCGAAGAGTTTTACCGCATTGCCGCCACCGCCTGCGATAGCGAATTGCAGCGGGTATTAAGCGAGGCGGTGCAGGAGGTGCAGGGGCGTTCAGTTAGCCTGCCGAGCGGCGCCGGGCATGATGCCATCGCTATCGCCGAGTGTTGGCCGTCAGCGATGCTATTTGTGCGTTGCAAAGGCGGCATCAGCCATCACCCCGCCGAGTCGGTTACCACCGACGATGTGGCGCTGGCGATTGACGCGTACTCGCGCGCGGTGTTGAAGCTGTAAACGGATCCCGGAGGCGATGCTGCGCATCTGTCCGGGCTACCCAACCTTCAGACCGTGCGAACCTGTAGCCCGACTAAGCGCAGCGCGAGCCGGGGATAGCTTCAGCGCTGCGTTTACCTCCTGTGCTCTTGCAATTAAGACACTCGCAGCCATCTGACCGATCACTCTTTGGTTTTGAAAGGGACCTGATGCAATAACAATCTCAAATTAAATGTTTGATAGGGTGAATCTCAGGTGATCTTTTGCAAACATCACTTCGATAATAATTTCATATAAGCCCAACCCACCAAAACTGGAAAGCACCTCCCACAGTCCCAAAAAGTCCTCCCCAACCCGCACCGATAGCTAAATCCCTATCAGGAGAACCCTATACCATCCGCGGCACTGACTTCGTCGCCATGGACTGGTAGTACGTTGGAAAAATTCCGCGGGGTCAGTCCACTCTCTCTTTCGCTGATATCCCCATCTGCGGGCAATGCGCCTTTAAAGTTCGCTCGAACACCGTTGGCTGGTATGCTTAACACATGGTAAGCCACGTTGTTGAGAGACCTACCCATGCCTGAACGCGAAAAAAATATCAATATTCAACCACTCTCCGCTATTTCCCGAACGCATTTTCTTCCCGCACTGCTGACGATCGTTGCCGTATCCAGCCTGTGTGCATTTGTATCGCCGCCGCTGGGGCCCTGGAGCGTGATTTTGTCTAATCCTGGAATGTATATCGACCTCCTGGCGCTGCTTTTTCTGCTGTTTATATTGTGGAGTTCAACCAAAGTACGCATGAACCATGTGGCGGTTAACTGGGTACGCTACGGGCTGCTGCTGTGGATTGCCGGGGGAACGTTTGACCTGATGGACGAAATCTTCCGCCAGCCGCGCTGGATGGGCTACTACTGTGAAGACCTCTTGCGCCTGTCCGGGATGCTGCTGACCGCTATCGGGATCTACAAAATCATCGAGCGTATTAATCTTCTGTACGTCGATGCGCGTTCTCAATCGCTGAAGGATGAGCTGACCCAGTTGCCAAACCGCCGCTTCTTTATCGACACCATCCGTGAGAAAGAGGGGCATCCGCTGGCGTTAATGATTGTCGATATCGATTTCTTTAAGAAAATCAATGACACCTACGGCCATCTGGTGGGCGATGAAGTATTGTTTGCCCTCGGTAAGCAGCTGGCGAAGCTCACCAGCGATAAGGTGTTGCCATCGAGGATCGGCGGAGAAGAGTTCGCCATTATTGTTGATGGCCTGTCGGCGCAGGAAGTTGATGAACTGGCGCAGTCAATTTTGCAAAATGCCCGCGCAATCCTGATTAATCACGATAATCCGCTGTCGATCAGCATTGGCGTGGGCCTGCGCAATCAGGATGAACCGCAGAATGAGTTTATTAAAAAGGTCGATGACGCGCTCTACAAGGCGAAAAATAGCGGTCGCGGGCGCGTGGAGTGGGCCGCATAGCGCGGCCTGAGTTATCCCTGCTGCGCGCTGCGGCAGTGACGGCGATATTCGGAAGGCGAGCGCTCGGTATAGCGTTTAAACACCCTGCAGAAATAGTTGCTGTCGACGAATCCGCAGTTATGGGCGATCTCTTTTACTTTCAGATCGTAGCCGCGCAGCAGCTTTTTCGCTTTCTCCAGGCGCACGCTGGTGAGGAATTCGTTGAAGCCGACGGAACCTGATTTCTGGAAAATATGCGAAAGATAGTTAGGCGTGATATGAAAGCGTTTCGCTACCGACTCGCGGGTCAGGGGTTGGCTGAGATGCTCTTCCAGATAATCCTGCACTGCCATAAACAGATCGCGGCTACGGCTGACCCGCATCTCCAGGCCAACCAGTTGCTCAAGGCAGTGGCTCAAGAGCGCAGAGACCACCAGCCTGGCGGTCACCGGGTCAGGCTGTAAGCAGATTTCATTAAGCGACAGTAGCAGGTAGGAGCCCACGCGTGGCCCGAGGCGAGCGACGTTCTGCTTTTCCGTTCGCAGCTGTTTGCCATCCCAGTATTGAACGCAAAACCCGAGCTTCTGGCGGCCAAACAGGATGCTTAGCGTTGATGCCGGTCCGGTCCATTCCGGCTGGGTCCATTTCCCCGCCTGGACGTAAAGCACCTGCGAGGTGGATAGCATCGTCTCCGACAGCGGCAAGCCATTTTCCTTCAGTTCACCCTCCAGCACGATTTCCAGCCGCGGAAAAGGCACTTTAAACGCCAGCGCAGGCTCGGAGATATCCGGCTCGGGAAACCTGACGTGCAGATTATCCTTCTGATTTACTAAGCGATTTAAAATGTCTGCCAGATCGTCAATCATCCCGTGGACCTTAGAATAGAGCTATTATCCTGTTGATTATAATCTATTTTATCAGCAGTGATTTGTCCTGTATCAGACTACCCCGGTATTGACCGCCCTGGCGAGTCTCAGGTGATAGCTGGATTTTGATAGCCATCACACTTTTTCCTGCCGTGTACGCTTGTCCAGTTTTTCGTAGTTTTAGCCTCATGTATTCCCGGTCGGCACAGATTAGAGTTTGTTTTGTGTTATCGATAAGTTAAGGAATATAAATATGGAACAACAATCTGCGGTTTATCTGGAAGCGCTGGGGGCGAACGTGGCGCTGACCCCGAAAATGAAACAGGAACTGGATACCCTGGGCTACACCGTCGTGCATAACGTGGCGGACCCGGAGTGGCTGGAGGCAATGCGTACGCTTATCGATGCTATCGTCGAGAAAGAGGGTGATAACCTCGCGATTGAGCACCATCAGGAGGCGACGGCAACGCGCATTGCCAATCTGATTAATAAAGGAGTGGTTTGGGAGAAAGTCTGGTCCCATCCACTGGTCCTTTCTGCCTGTCAGTATATTTTTCAGGGGGATTTTAAAGTCTCCAGCCTGAACGCGCGGGAAGCGCTGTTTAACGGTGGCCATCAGCCGCTGCATGCGGACTGGAAAAAGCCGCGTCCGGATTTCCCGAAAGTGCATCTGGTTAATGCTATCTGGGCTATTGATGATCTAAGTGCGGAAAACGGCGCACCGCGCATTATTCCTGGAACGCACCACCGACCTGAGCTGCCGGAAGAGGTATTGGATAATCCAGAGCTGACGCATCCTGATGAGGTGGTGTTTGCCGCGCCGGCGGGTAGCGTAATGATTTACAACGCCCATGCCTGGCACGGCGGGACGCGCAACCGTATCGGCAGCAGAAGGCGCGTATTGCACAGTTTGTATATCGACCGCGAAGATACCGCACAGCAGGATCAGCAGCGCTGGCTGACGCCGGAAACCGCCAGCCGCCTGACGCCTGCGCAGAAATGGCTGCTGGGTGTGGAGTAAATCTGAAGTTGCTGAGCACGTTGTTCCCGGAGGCGGTGCTGCGCACCTGTCCGGACTACAGAATTGCTGAGCACCGATAGCCCGGACTGGCGCGTTAAGCGCCGCCTCCGGGATTTCCCTCACTCAAGGGATCTCAATATAGACCACTGGCTTTTTCATAATGCATTTCACCGCCTCGACAATCTGCTGCGGCTGCAACAAGAAGGTTTTGATGCTGGTCTTAATGGTGCGGATGCCGCTAAAACGCTTGGCATCGTCGATTTCAATATCCGTCACCAGCAGAACGACATCGACATGGGCAATATCGTCCGCCGTGATTTTGTTCTCAACCCCCAACGCTCCTTGCGTTTCAATTTTGATATTCCATTTCTCATGGTGGCCGACCTTTTCCAGGCGCTCGGCTGCCATATAAGTGTGAGCGACACCGCTTACGCAGGCCGTTACGGCAACGATATTGAAATCCATAGCATCCTCCAGGCGTTATCCGCCGATGGTCACGCTAAAACCAGCCTGTTCAGCCAGCGTCTTGAATGGTTGAATCTCAGATTCTTCAGGTGCTTTAATCATCGACATCGACCATGTTTTTCCCAGTAAGTGATATTTTGGTTCGCCGTATTGATGGAACGGTAGAAGATGAATTTCGGGCAGCTTAAACGGGGCCAAAAACGCCAGGATCTGGCGGAAATTCTCTTCATCAAGCGTAAAACCCGGAATTAACGGCACCCGAGGAATGATGTGAATATTGGCTTCCACCAGGCGGGTGAAGTTATCCAGTACCCGTGGCATATTCATCAATAGCTGCCCTCGGGCCTGCGCTTCATCCATAATTTTAAGATCAAATAAGACTTCATCACACTCTTTCGCCAGCGGGAAAAAACGGCTGAACGCGGTATCGCCAGCCGTTTCAATCGCGGTTCTGATCCCCCACTCGCGTAAACGGCGCAGAAGACGAGTGGCAAACTCGGCCTGCATCAGCACTTCGCCTCCCGATAGGGTGACGCCGCCGCCGGAGGCGCGGAAGAAGACCTCGTCTTTTAGCACTTCCTTCAGCAGATTATCCAGCGTGACGTCGCGACCAATTTGCTCCCATGCGCCGGAAGGGCACTCGACAACATCCTGCTGGCAGCGGGAACAGTGCAAGCATTTGCTCTCCCGGCGCACGGTCTGGATTTTCGGCGAGATCGACTCCGGGTTGGCGCACCACGGACAAGTATGCGGGCAGCCTTTAAAAAAAACGACGGTGCGGATCCCCTGACCGTCATTTAAAGAGTAGCGCTGGATGTTAAAAATGCGCGCCTTATCGGCGCGCGTTTCCATCACCTCACAGCTGATGCGCGGTGCGGCGGATAATGTCATCCTGAATCTCCTGCGACAGCTCGACAAAGAAGGCGCTGTAGCCCGCGACGCGTACCACCAGACCGGCAAAATCCTGCGGTCGCTGCTGGGCTTCACGCAGCGTGTCGGCGTTGACCACGTTGAACTGAATATGCTGCAGCTTCAGCTTGGTGAACGCCTGTAAAAAATCGGCCAGCTTGTTCAGTCCACCGTCTCCGGCAAGCGTCGCCGGGGTGAATTTGACGTTCAGCAGCGTGCCGTTGGACAGTAGATAGTTATCCAGCTTGCTCACCGATTTGAGCACTGCGGTCGGGCCCTGAGAATCCTGGCCGACCATCGGCGACAGCCCGCCGTCCGCCAGCTGTTCCCCGGCCAGACGCCCGTCCGGGGTCGCGCCAACCACTGAACCCAGCGGCACGTGGGCAGATACGGTATATGAACCCGGCGTGAAGTGGCCGCCACGCGGGTTCTGGTACTGCTCAACTTCTTTGCAGTAGAAGCGCAGCAGGTCGGCGCTGATGTTGTCCACCTCGTCGATATCGTTGCCGTATTTCTCAAAGCGGTTGATCAGACGTGCGCGGATTTTCTCGCCTTCCGGCGTCTGGAAGTTGGCTTTTAGCACCGCCATAAGCTCGGCAAAGCTCAGGCGTTTTTGCTCAAACACCATTCCTTTTAGCGCGTGCAGCGAGTCGCTGAGGTTGGCGATGCCGATGCCCTGGACTCCGGAGAAGTTATAGCGCGCGCCGCCTTCGGTAATATCTTTGCCGTGCTGCACGCAATCTTCGATAAATGAAGAGAGCAGGGGAACCGGTGCCCAGTCGCGGTGGCCAATATCGCAAATATTGCTGCCTTCGACCATCAGACGAATGTAGTAGCGTGTCTTGTCGCGGATCTGGTCAATCAGTCCGTCCCAGGTGATGTCAGGATTGCTTTCGTTCTCCAGCATCACGATTTCCATCACCTTCAGCAGGTTGAACATCGCGATATCGTGCAGGCCGTAGGTGCGCCCCGGGATCGACAGCTCAACGCAGCCGACTACCGAGTAATCCCGCGCGTCTTCCAGCGACACGCCGCGGTTGAGAAACGCCGGGATCACCACTTCATCATTAAAGATTTGCGGAATGCCGGTGCCGAGGCGAATGGTCTCTGCGGTTTTGCGCAGGAAAGGGCGGTCAATCAATTCATTGACCCGCACGCCGAGGTTCGGCTGCGGCAGGCGCACGTTCTGATAGGCGTCGAGGGACAAAAACGACAGGATATTCACCGCGCTGCGCCCGGTCTCGGTCAGGCCGCCGAGCAGGGCCGTGTAGCCGGTCGGGAAGCCCGCGAAGTAGCGCGCGCTGCTGGTGGAGCGCAGCAGAACGATATCGTTGCACTTCACCCACAGCGATTCCAGCAGCTCTTTGAGGAACTGCGGGTCCTGGCCGCGATTCAGCGACGCCTGATAATACGGCAGCATGTACTGGTCAAAGCGCCCCAGCGAAATGGAGCTGGCGTTGGATTCATATTGCAAAATGATATTCATATACCAGAAGAGCTGGCTGGCCTGCCAGAAATCCTCCGGGCGATGCACCGCGTTATGGCGGGAAATTTCGGCGATAGTTTCCAGCTCTTTACGACGCTGTTCATCAACGCAGCTGGCAGCCATTTCATCGGCCAGCGCCGCATAGCGCAGAATATGGCGCTGAGAGGCTTCCAGCAGGATCAGCACCGCCTGATAGAAGCTGTTTTGCGGATGCTGTTTGTTTACCGCTTTAAGCTCCGCCACCAGCGCGGAAAGGCCATTTTCCAGCAGGCGAGGGTAGTCAATAATGATGTGCCCCTGGCCCTTATCGGTCTGGTTAACGCTAAAGATCTGCGTGCTGACGGCGGTTTTCACTTCATCCGTCATCTGGCTGTTGATGAAGTCCTTCATCGAGCGATTTTCCCAGTACGGGAACAGCTCTTCACGATAGATACGTTTGTCTTCTTCGCTAATGTTGAAGCGGTCCTGCGGGCGGGTCGGGAACTGATCCAACTCTTTGAGCAGCCAGTAGGGGTCCATCTCCGGGGAGACAATCCCGGCGCGCGGTTTAATCGTCCGGTTACCGGCGATCAGTTCATCATCACGAATCGAAATCTGTACGTGGTCGAGGACCCATTCGGTCGCTTTCGCCCGGCGGATCATCACCGGCTCCCCCTCCGTCTGCTTATGGCTGGCGGTATAGAGCAGGGCGCGCTCGAGGGAGATCTCGCGCGGGTTAGCGAACAAACGGTCTTTTAAACGTTGAGTGCGATTAGTCATGACAAACTCCGTGTTATTTTTTTGCGGGGCGCAGACCGCGCCCCGGCATTTTATTCAGGCATTCTGAGAAAGGTGGCTGTCGATTTTGTTCATAATGGCTTCGGCGCGCTTAACGGCGTCGCTGATGTTGACGCGCACGATGGTTTTCCCGGCAAAACGCTCTTCGAACTTGATGCCGATATCTTTGGTCAGGATAACCATGTCGGCGCTGGCGACGTCTTCTGCCGTCAGTTCATTCTCAATGCCGATGGAGCCCTGAGTCTCGACTTTGACCTGCCAGCCTTTGGCTTTAGCGGCGCTTTCCAGCGACTCGGCGGCCATATAGGTATGTGCGACGCCAGACGGGCAAGCGGTAACGGCGATAATTTTGGTCATAAAATATTCCTTCCAGTTTTTCAGTTAATTTCGAAATCAAGATCCATCTCGTCATCAGCATTGGCGTCTGACGTCTTCTTCTTGGCAAGGGCTTTGAACAGGATGACGCAGGCTGCGCTAACGATGGCGCCAACCGCGAGACCCGCGATAAAGCCGAATTTACCTTCAACGACCGGCAGAACGATCAGTCCACCCCAACCGGCGTAGCACTGCGCGCCGAGCAGCGCGGCGGTCACACAGCCGGCTGCGGCGCCAATCATGTTGGCCGGGATCACGCGCAGCGGGTCGGCGGCGGCGAAAGGAATCGCGCCTTCGGTGACGCCAACGCATCCCATAACCAGCGCAGCTTTACCGGTTTCGCGCTCTTCAGCGGAGAAGTATTTACGGCCAATCAGCGTTGCCAGCCCCATGCCCAGCGGCGGTACGGCGATGCCAACGGCGGCAATCGCGACGACGCTGTAAACACCTTGCGAAACGCAAATCAACATAAAGGCGTAGGCAACTTTGTTTACTGGCCCGCCCATATCGAAAGCCAGCATCAGGCCCATAATGATGGCCAGCACGACGATGCTGCCTTCGCGCATCCCTTGCAGCCAGCCGGTTAAGCTGGCAGTCAGCGCGCCAATCGGTTCACCGAGGCCCCACATCATGATCCCGGCAGTAATAAAGGTGCCGATAATCGGGATAACAAAGATAGGCATCACCGAGCGCAGGACTTTGTGCACCGGGATTTTCTTCAGGTAGTAGACCACCAGGCCGCCGATCATCCCGGCAATCAGCGCACCGAAGAAACCGGCGCCGAAGCTGTTGCCAACCCAGGCACCAATCGCGCAGGGGGCCAGCGCTGCGCGGTCGGCAATGGAGTAGCCGATATAGGCCGCCAGGAACGGCACCATTAACGTCAGACCGGCCACGCCGATATCAAACAGTTTTTTCAGATTAGGATCGGTGGCAACATCGGGCACCGCGCCCTTGCCGTACAACATGACGGAGACGGCCAGCAATATTCCTCCGGACACGACAAAAGGGATCATATGTGAAACCCCGGTCATGAGGTGCTGGCGTGTATTTTTTAGTATTTGCACCAGTTCGTTCATTGTTTTCTCCTGAGCCTGTGCGGCTCGTGACTGAGTTGATGCATCAACCTTAGAAAAAGGGCGGCTTATAAAACAGTAGAGAAAAAGTGCATTTACTGGATATTTGTAAGGCGAGAAGAAAATTGCGATCCACCTCAAATCTTAGTCCTGCTGGGTTTTTAAGCTATTTAGCTGGCGTATTTGTGATGTCGAGCATAAAAAAGATCCGTGCATACAATTATCCAGTAATTACCAGTTTTGTCGTGTAGTGGCTGGCGGATTCTTTCTTTACTTTGGAGGCAATAACGTATTTTCAGGAGGAAGACGATGGCTCTGGTAATTGAATTCATATGTGATTTGCCCAACGGCGTACATGCGCGTCCGGCAAGCCTGGTAGAAACGCTGTGTAATACTTTTTCGTCTTCGGTCGAATGGTTGAATACCCGCAGCGAAGGGCGCGGGAATGCGAAAAGTGCGCTGGCGATTATTGGTACCAACACCATTAAGGGTGATAGCTGTCAGCTGATTATCAGCGGTCAGGATGAGCAGCAAGCGTTTGACGCGCTGTCGGCCTTTATCACCGACGAATTTCCGCACTGCGATGCGCCGTTGCCTACCGTCGATCAAATGGACGTTCAGCCGGTTCCGGAATCGCTCTCACGCCTTAATCCCACGCTGTTTCATGCCTTACCCGTCTGCGCCGGAAGCGCGGGTGGACGGCTCACGCACCTTAAATCGCTGGATCTGCGCGATTTAGGCACGCTGCCGGCGGCGGGAAATATTGAACAAGAGCAGGCGTCGCTGGATAAAGGGTTGATGCTGCTGGTTAAAAATATTGAGTTCCGTCTGCTGGATAACGACGGCACCGCCAGCGCGATCCTTGAAGCACATCGTTCTTTAGCGACCGATGCCTCGCTGCGCCAGCATCTGCTTGGCGGCCTGCTGACCGGCCTGAGCTGTGCTGAAGCCGTGGTGGCGACCAGCGAACATTTCTGCGCCCAGTTCAGCGCCTCCGGCAATAGCTATTTGCAGGAGCGCGTGCTGGACGTTCGCGACGTCTGCTTTCAGCTGTTACAGCATATCTACGGCGAATCGCGCTTCCCGGTACCGGGCAAGCTGACGGAAGAGTCTATCTGTCTGGCTGATGAATTAACCCCCAGCCAGTTCCTCGAACTGGATAAAACGCTGCTCAAAGGACTGCTGCTGCGTAGCGGCGGCACGACCTCACACACGGTGATCCTCGCGCGCTCATTTAATATTCCGACCCTGGTGGGCGTCGATATGGATGCGCTGCTGCCGTGGGTTGATCAACAGGTGCAGATTGACGGCAACGCCGGTTTGGTGGTGGTGAAACCCGATGAAGCCGTAGCGCGCTACTATCAGCAGGAAGCGTGGGTGCAGGAGCAAATTCGCCGTCAGCAGCAGACCTGGTTGGATAAAGAAGGGCGCACGGAAGACGGTATTCGTCTGGAAGTGGCGGCGAACATTGCCCACTCGGTAGAGGCAATGGCGGCATTTAATAACGGCGCGCAGTCGGTAGGGCTGTTCCGCACCGAAATGCTGTATATGGACCGCCCGAGCGCACCGTCGGAAAATGAACTTTACAACATCTTCTGCCAGGCGCTGGAGCCGGCCAACGGACGCAGCATTATTATTCGTACCATGGATATTGGCGGCGACAAGCCGGTGGCCTATCTCAATATCCCGGCAGAGAACAACCCGTTCCTCGGCTATCGCGCGGTGCGTATTTACGAAGAGTATCAGGCGCTGTTCCGCACCCAGCTGCGGGCAATTCTGCGCGCTTCGGCGCACGGTTCGCTGAAAATCATGATCCCGATGATTTCATCAATGGAAGAGATTCTATGGGTCAAAGAGCAACTGGCGGATGCTAAACAATCGCTGCGCAGCGAACATATTCCGTTTGATGAGAAAATCCCGCTGGGCATTATGCTCGAAGTGCCGTCGGTGATGTTTATCATCGATCAGTGCTGTGAAGAGATTGATTTCTTTAGTATCGGCAGTAATGACCTGACCCAGTATCTGCTGGCGGTGGATCGCGATAACGCCAAGGTAACGCGTCACTACAATAGCCTCAATCCGGCATTCTTACGCGCGCTGGATTATGCGGTTCAGGCGGTGCATCGCCAGGGGAAATGGATTGGCCTGTGCGGCGAGCTGGGAGCTAAAGGTTCGGTGCTGCCGCTGCTGGTAGGGCTGGGGCTGGATGAGCTAAGCATGAGCGCGCCGTCGATCCCGGCGACCAAAGCGCGTCTGGCGCAGCTTGATAGCCGCGCCTGCCGTCAGCTGCTTAATCAGGCAATGCAGTGCCGCACTTCACTTGAAGTCGAACACCTGCTGGCCCAGTTCCGCATGACCCAGCAGGATGCGCCGCTGATTAGCGCCCAGTGCATTACGCTGAACAGCGACTGGCGTAGCAAAGAAGAAGTGATTAAGGGCATGACCGATAACCTGCTGCTGGCCGGGCGCTGCCGCTACCCGCGCAAGCTGGAGGCCGACCTGTGGGCCCGCGAAGCGGTGTTCTCTACCGGGTTAGGGTTTAGCTTCGCCATTCCGCACAGTAAATCGGAGCATATTGAGCAGTCAACCATCAGCGTCGCTCGTCTGGCGCAGCCGGTAGTCTGGGGCGACGATGAGGCGCAGTTTGTGATTATGCTGACGCTGAACAAGCACTCGGCTGGCGATCAGCATATGCGTATTTTCTCGCGTCTGGCGCGGCGCATTATGCATGAGGAGTTCCGCAAGGCGCTGGTGACGGCTGAGAGCAGCGAGGCGATTGCGACGCTGTTGCAGCGCGAGCTGGAGCTGTAGTTCGGACCGGAAAATCTCCCCGGTGGCGCTGCGCTTACCGGGGCTACGGTTCGACATCGTCTGCGGTTTTGTAGCCCGGGTAAGGCGCTTGCGCCGCGACCCGGGATTTCCGGGCTCGGTGCCTGAGGGAGGCGGATTGGGTAGCCCGGACAGGCGCAACGCGCCGCCTCCGGGAGATTTTCATGCAGCAACTAAATTGCCCCTGAAACAGAAAAACTCACAGCGATGCCCTGGCGCCCGCTGAAATCGGCGAACCGGAGGTCGGAAGACAAGGGCTGGCCGCCAGGGATGGCGGACAGAGGCGAATCGAGACAGTGATGTCGAGTTGAGCCGACCGCAGGCTGAGGACCGGGAGGTGAGCGCAGTGCGCAGCACCGATTTCTTTGCGGGACCGTGGGGATTGTAAAGGGGGAGACGGTTTTCTCCCCCTTTACCCGTTCACGTTCGACGGAAATACATTTTCTGCGGGATAGCGGTGAACGGAATCCGTATACATTCCCGGAGGCGGCGCTGGCGCGCCTGTCCGGGCTACTTTTATCCGGCAATGGCCTGACAAATCGCTTCGCCCACCTGCTGGGTGGAAGCGGTGCCTTTCATATCCGGCGTTTTCGGCCCGCTGGCGATGGTCTGCTCAATTGCCGCCAGAATACCGTCATGAGCGGCCTGATAGCGTTCATCCCCGTTGCCGAGGAAATCGAGCATCATCGCCCCGGCCCAGATGGTAGCGATAGGGTTGGCGATATTTTTGCCGTAGATATCCGGCGCTGAACCGTGAACTGCTTCAAATAGCGACGGGAAGGTACGATCCGGATTGAGATTCGCCGATGGGGCAATCCCGATGGTGCCGGTACAGGCCGGGCCGAGATCGGAGAGGATGTCGCCGAACAGATTGGATCCGACCACTACGTCAAAACGCTCCGGCTGCAGCACAAAGCGGGCGCACAGAATATCAATATGCTGCTTATCCCACTTCACCTCCGGGTAGTGCTGCGCCATCGCTTCCACGCGTTCATCCCAGAAAGGCATGCTGATGGCGAGGCCATTGGATTTAGTCGCTGAAGTTAACGTTTTGCGCGGGCGGCTTTGCGCCAGCTCAAAGGCGTAGCGCAGGATCCGGTCAACGCCGCGGCGGGTAAACACCGACTCCTGAATCACCACTTCATGCTCGGTGCCCGGATTCACATGTCCGCCGAGGGCGGAATACTCCCCTTCGGTATTCTCGCGTACCACGTAAAAATCGATATCGCCCGGCTGCTTACCCGCCAGCGGGCAGGGAACGCCGGGAAACAGGCGCACCGGGCGCAGGTTGACGTACTGGTCAAATTCGCGGCGGAACTTCAGCAGCGAACCCCAAAGCGAAATGTGATCCGGCACGATATCCGGCCAGCCGACCGCGCCGAAGTAGATAGCATCAAACTCTTGCAACTGTGCGTGCCAGTCATCGGGCATCATTTTGCCGTGTTGCGCATAGTAATCGCAGCTGGCCCACTCAAAATGCTCAAAGCTTAACGCCAGCCCCCAGCGTTCAGCGGCGGCCTGCAGTACGCGAACGCCCTCAGGCAGCACTTCTTTTCCGATGCCATCGCCGGGGATGGCGGCAATACGTAAGGTTTTATTCATCGTTGTTCTCAGTTTGCGGTAAGGGAAATTGACTTCACCTCTATCCTATAATTGACTGATTCATAATTAATCCCGTCAACTGGTGAAACATAAAACACGAATCATGAATAATCTGCCGCTGCTGAACGATTTACGCGTCTTTATGCTGGTCGCCCGCCGCGCCGGTTTTGCCGCCGCCGCTGAAGAACTGGGCGTCTCTCCGGCTTTTGTCAGCAAGCGGGTGTCGTTGCTTGAGCAGACGCTCAACGTCCAACTGCTGCACCGGACCACCCGGCGGGTCGCCATTACTGAGGAGGGCGAACGCATTTACGAATGGGGGCAGCGCATTTTGCAGGATGTCGACCAGATGATGGACGAACTGTCCGATGTGCGGCAGGTTCCGCAGGGGACGCTGCGCATTATCAGCAGCTTTGGCTTTGGCCGTCAGGTTATCGCCCCGGCGCTGTCCGAGCTGGCCCGCCGGTATCCGCAGCTGGAGATCCGTTTTGACGTCGCCGACCGGCTGGTGGATTTAGCCAATGAGGGAGTCGATCTGGATATTCGCGTCGGCGACGATATTGCCCCCAATCTGATTGCCCGTCAGCTTGCGACTAACCACCGTATTCTCTGCGCCTCGCCGGAATTTGTGGCTCGTCATTCGCGCCCAAAGCAGCTTAGCGATCTCGCCGCGCTACCTTGCCTGGTGATCAAAGAGCGCGACCGGCCCTTTGGCGTTTGGCAACTGCACAGCAAAGAGGGCGAACACGCGATTAAAGTAACCGGGCCGCTGTCGTCAAACCACGGCGAGATCGTTCATCAATGGTGCCTGGACGGACAGGGGATCGCGCTGCGCTCGTGGTGGGATGTGCGTGAAAATATCGCCAGCGGGAATCTGCTGCACCTGCTGCCGGAGTACTATCAGCCCGCCAATATCTGGGCTGTTTATGTGTCGCGGCTGGCGACCTCAGCGAAGATTCGCACCACCGTGGAGTTTTTGCGTCACTACTTCCAGCAGCGCTTCCCGCAGCAGTACGTCGAGGTGAAATTGCCGACGGCGGGTGCCGTCGGCCGAGGGGATTAAACGCCGAGTCTGTCGCGCAGGCTGTAGTAGGCCGCGCCCATCGCGGTAAACGGAATGCGCAGGCTGCGCCCGCCGGGGAACGGGTAGTGCGGCAGCTTGGCGAAGGCGTCAAAGCGTTCGGCGTCACCGCGCAGCAGCTCTGAAATCAGTCGTCCGGCGAGGTGGGTACAGGTGACGCCGTGGCCGCTGTAGCCCTGCATATAGTAGATATTGTTATCGAGACGACCAAATTGCGGCATCCGCGAGAGGGTCAGCAGGAAGTTGCCTGTCCAGCGGTAGTCGATTTTCACCCCTTGCAGCTGCGGGAAGGTTTTCAGCAGCTTCGGCATGATCATACGTTCAACATCGTCCGGGTCGCGTGCGCCGTACACCACGCCGCCGCCGTACAGCAGGCGGTTATCGGCGGTCAGGCGGTAGTAATCCAGCAGATAGTTACAATCTTCCACGCAGTAGTTTTTCGGGATCAACGAACGTGCCAGATCCTCAGACAGCGGTGCGGTAGTGACGACCTGGGTACCGCAGGGCATGCTGCGCTTCGCCAGTTCCGGTTCGACTTTATCGCCGAGATAGGCGTTACCGGCGACAATCACGTAGCGGGCGGTGACCTGACCGCGTTCGGTGGTCACCACCGCCGGGCTGGTGTGCTGAATACGGGTGACCGGCGATTGCTCGTAAACCCGACCGCCGTTCAGCCTAATCGCGTCCGCTTCGCCGATCGCCAGATTCAGCGGATGGATATGGCCGCCGCTATGGTCCAGCAGCGCGCCCGCGTAGCGATCGCTGTCTACTTCGCGACGAATAGCGCTGGCATCCAGCAGCTCCAGTTGCGTATTGCCATAGCGCTCCCAGTTCTCTTTCTGCTCTTCGAGCGTCTCCAGCTGTTTATGATTCAGCGCGACAAACAGGCCGCCGGGGCGATAGTCGCACTGGATTTGATAGCGCTGGATGCGCTCGCGGATAATATCGCCGCCTTCAAACATCATGCTGCCGAGCATTTTCGCCGCGTCCGGGCCGTAGGTTTTCTCGATAACGTCGATATCGCGGCTGTAGGAGTTAACCAACTGACCGCCGTTGCGCCCGCTGGCGCCGAAGCCGATGCGCGTGCCTTCCAGCAGCACCACGTCGTAACCCATTTCGGCTAAATGCAGCGCTGAGGAGAGTCCGGTATAGCCGCCGCCGACGACGCAGACGTCGCAGCTTATCGATTCGTCCAGCGTTGGAAACGGTTCATAGCGATTGGCGCTGGCGGCGTAATAGCTGGTGGTATGTTCGGTCATGATTAAGCCTCCAGGGCAATCCAGATAGTTTTCAGTTCGGTGAATTTTTCCATTGCGTGCAGGGACTTATCGCGTCCGTTGCCGCTCTGCTTGTAGCCGCCAAAAGGCACGGTCATATCGCCATCGTTATAGTTATTCACGAAGACGGAGCCGGCTTTCAGGCGGCGGCTGACGCGATGGGCGCGGGAAAGATCGCGGGTCCAGACCGCCGCGCCGAGGCCGTAGCGGCTGTCGTTAGCAAGACTCACGGCCTGTTCTTCGGTTTTAAAACGGGTCACCACCAGCACCGGGCCGAAGATCTCTTCCTGACTGAGAGGAGATGCGGGGTCGACGTCGACAAAAATGGTCGGGCCGACCGCTGCGGGCCATGGATTTTTGCGCCCGTCCAGCAGCAGCGTGCTGTGCGCTTCCCCGGCGCGAATAAAGCTGTGGACGCTGTCGGCGTGGCTGTTGTCGATAAGCATGCCCATGGTGGTATTCGGGTCGAGCGGGTTGCCTGGTTGCCAGCCTTTTGCCTGCTCTTTTAACAGCTCGAGAAACTTATCGGCGATGCTCTCTTCGAGTAGCAGGCGGGTTCCGGCAATACAGACCTGGCCCTGGTTATAGAAGATGCCGCCGGCGGTGGTATTGACCGCTTTTTGCAGGTCCGGACAGTCGGCAAAGACGATATTGGCGCTTTTGCCGCCCGCCTCCAGCCAGACGCGCTTCATATTGCTGTCGCCTGCATCTTTCAGCAGCTGCTTGCCGGTGCGGGTAGAGCCGGTGAAGGTGATGACTTCAACATCCGGATGCAGCGCCAGCGCCTGACCGGCTTCATGGCCGAAACCGCTCACCACGTTGAGCACCCCGTCCGGCAGCCCGGCCTCTTTCGCCAGGCCCGCCAGACGCAGAGCGGTAAGCGGGGATTTTTCGGAAGGTTTGAGAACCACGCTGTTCCCGGCGGCCAGCGCCGGGCCAAGCTTCCAGCAGGCCAGCAGCAGCGGGAAGTTCCACGGTACTACCGCCGCAATCACGCCAATGGGTTCGCGAACGATCATCGCCAGTTCGTTGATACCGGTAGGCGCGACTTCGCCGTACACTTTATCAATGGCTTCGGCGTACCAGCGAATCGCACGGGCGGCGCCGGGAATGTCATCGCGTAGGCTGTGGCGAATCGGTTTGCCGGTATCCAGGGTTTCCAGCAACGCCAGCTCTTCACGGTGAGCTTCCATTAGAGCGGCGAATTTATTTAGCACTGCTTTGCGTTGAGAAGGGGATGCCTGCGACCAGTCGCCATTCTCGAATACGCTGCGGGCGGCCTGCACCGCACGATCCACGTCGGCTTTTTTACCGCGAGCCACTTCGGCGAGCGTCTGCTGCGCGGCAGGATCATTGGTTTCAAAAACGCTATTATCGGCGGCGGCGCTGTATTCACCGTTAATAAATAAGCGCGTCTCAATAACGAGCGTTTTTGCTTTTTCTTGCCAGTAAGCCAGGTTGTGAAAATCCATCATGACTCCTTAATAACGTAATCGGGAAAATATAAAATTTGATTATTTCTGACCCTCAGGGCGCAGGGCGTCCCCGGGGTTAATACCGTTTTAATCGTCGTATTACTCGGTCTGCGGGCTGAGAGATCCCCAGAAATAAAAAGCTGGGGATGGTTTTCTCCCTCTCCCTTCGGAAGAGGGCCGGGGTGAGGGCATTTTTGCGCACACTCGCCCCTCACCCTAACCCTCTCCCCGTAGGGGAGAGGGAACTGTCCTGCTGTCATTTTTTACTACATAACAACGTGTTAGCGATTTCAGTAAAACAAAAGAATACCTCTCCCAAAAGGGGCCAGCGGAATAAGTCTTTCCACATTGCGCAAGGTGATCTGCGTTTTCTTCGCGCCGCCGGAATTAAGCTCCGACGGCGCAGGCCTGAAGAAAGCCTGAAAAAAATCTCAGGCTAAAAATCAGAATGTGGTGGGGGTATGGGCACTGATAATTCGACAGATGCCTGCCGAGGTGTTGCTGAAGCTATGCGGTATGCCAGTGTTAATGGCATAGCTTTGCCCCGCCACCAGGTGATACGCCTGACCGTTAATGGTCAACACGACTTCACCCTCCAGTATGGTGCCTATCTCCTCGCCCTGATGCTTGATCCTCTCCCCGGTTGTGGTTCCAGGCTGGTACGTTTCAAAAATCATCGCCAGCGTGCGGTTCGGATTTCCATTATGAACAAGCTTCATCGACACCCCCTGACTGCCGATTTCAATCAGATCGTCCTGATTGATAACCACCTGCGGTTCAGCCGGTTTTTCTGGTTCAGAAAAGAATTCCGAGAGCGACAGCCCATAGACTTTCAGCAGCTTTTGCAGCGTGCTGATGGCAGGACTGACTTTGTCCTGTTCTATGGTGCTGATGGCACTATGTGTTAACCCAGACAGTTCGGCGGCACGACGCTGTGAGAGACCCAATTGCTGGCGGATCTCTGACAAACGTTTCCCTGGCGCCAGTCCGTCATCGCTCATATTTGCATTTCCTTAACGGTAGTGGTCAGAGTCGCTGTTTTTCAGCGATATGGTTCTGACAGGCGGTGATAAAACCTTCAAACAACATCCGCGACAGGGCGTATTCGCTACTGTTCCATTCAGGATGCCACTGCACACCCAGAGCGAAAGGATGGTCATAAACGCTAACCGCTTCCGCCAGCCCGTCCGAAGAACGGGCCTCCACGCGCAGCCGTGGACCCAGTGTTTTTGCTCCCTGTCCGTGTAACGAGTTGACCCAAAACGTGTTGCAGCCCGGTATTAACTGAGAAAGTAAACCTCCTTCCTGAACCTGGACTTCATGCGAGGGCGCATATTGCTGTTCTACAGGAAGTTCAGGATCTTCGCGGTGCTCAAGCAGTTCAGGCTGCTCGAACAGACGACGATACAGAGTCCCGCCGGTGGCGACAACCAGTTCCTGTAACCCACGGCAGATGGCGAAAATGGGGATGCGCCTTTCGAGCGCGGCGTTGATCAGCGCCATGCTCAGAAGATCACGCCCGGGATCGGCGTCAGGCTCATCGCCGTTTTCACCATAAAGGTGCGGCTGCACGTTGCTCGGGCTGCCAGGCAGATAAATGCCATCCAGTTTAGGCAGTAACGTAGAAAGCAGGTCCGGTTCCGCTAACGCGTGCGGCAGGGCAATGGGTAACCCTCCGGCGTGAACAATCGCATTCAGGTACTTCTCTTGCAGAGTTTGGGTCTGGTGACCCTTAAGCCTGTTCCGACACATCACCACGCCAATAACTGGCTTGTACATTATATTTTCCATGATCGCCCTCACAAAGTGGACTAAATTATGACCGGATTAGCGGGTAAAACGGCCATTTCGTTCAATATTTTCTCAATCTAGCAGTGGAAATAGCCCTTTGCAAACTTAATTTAACATTTGACAAACAATTTGTTTGCATACACATTCGAATGGTGGACATTATATTTAACAGTGCTTTTTCAGGGTCCGAAACTAAAACAACGGCGGTGAATCATGGAAACCAATATCGTAGAAGTTGAGAATTTTGTTCAGCAGTCGGAAGAGAGACGGGTAAGCGCATTCACTCATGAAGTGAGGCGCTACCTCGAGCGTTACCCGAATACGCAATACGTCGATGTCCTGTTGACCGACCTGAACGGCTGTTTCCGCGGCAAGCGTATTCCAGTCTCCAGCCTGAGTAAGCTGGAGAAAGGGTGCTATTTCCCGGCTTCGGTGTTCGCGATGGACATTCTTGGCAACGTAGTGGAAGAAGCGGGTCTCGGCCAGGAGATGGGTGAGCCGGATTGCACCTGCGTGCCGGTGCTGGGTACCTTAACGCCCTCGGCGGCGGACCCGGAATATATCGGTCAGGTGCTGTTGACCATGGTTGATGAAGATGGCGCTCCCTTTGACGTTGAGCCGCGGAACGTTCTGAACCGACTCTGGCAGCAACTGCGCCAGCGCGGACTGTTCCCCGTGGTAGCGGTAGAGCTGGAGTTCTATTTACTTGACCGCAAGCGCGATGCCGAAGGCTACCTGCAGCCGCCGTGCGCGCCGGGGACAGGCGATCGCAATACCCAGAGCCAGGTTTACTCCGTTGATAACCTCAACCACTTTGCCGATGTCCTTAACGATATTGATGAAATCGCCCAGCTTCAGCTGATCCCGGCCGACGGCGCGGTGGCGGAAGCCTCTCCTGGTCAGTTTGAAATCAACCTGCATCATACCGATAACGTGCTGGACGCCTGCGATGACGCGCTGGCGCTAAAACGCCTCGTGCGTTTGATGGCCGAGAAGCATAAGATGCACGCCACTTTTATGGCGA
Organism: Klebsiella sp. MISC125; assembly: GCF_051131775.1. Classification (NCBI taxonomy): domain Bacteria; kingdom Pseudomonadati; phylum Pseudomonadota; class Gammaproteobacteria; order Enterobacterales; family Enterobacteriaceae; genus Klebsiella; species Klebsiella sp. MISC125. The sequence continues at coordinate 3,794,635 of NZ_CP180448.1, read as the reverse complement.
AACCCTATGAAGAGCACGCCGGTAGCGGGATGCATATCCATATCAGCATGCAGAACAACAAAGGCGAGAACGTGCTGGCGGAAGCTGATGGCGAAGATTCCGCGATGTTAAAACGTGCGCTCGCCGGGATGATTGACCTGATGCCGGCCTCGATGGCGCTGCTGGCGCCGAACGTGAACTCGTATCGCCGCTTCCAGCCGGGAATGTACGTGCCGACCCAGGCGTCGTGGGGGCATAACAACCGGACGGTGGCGCTGCGTATTCCGTGCGGCGATCGCCATAACCATCGCGTGGAGTATCGCGTGGCCGGGGCGGATGCCAACCCGTATCTGGTGATGGCGGCGATTTTTGCCGGTATTTTGCACGGTCTGGATAACACGCTGCCGCTACAGGAAGAGGTGGAAGGCAACGGTCTGGAGCAAGATGGCCTGCCGTTCCCGATTCGCCAGAGCGATGCGCTGTGGGAGTTTATGCAAAACGATCATCTGCGCGAGCGGCTTGGCGAACGTTTCTGTCATGTTTATCACGCCTGTAAACATGACGAACTACTGCAGTTTGAGCGTCTGATTACCGAAACTGAAATTGAGTGGATGTTGAAAAACGCCTGATTGCCGCCCCGCGAGGGGCACCTTAGGTTTACCACAAGTAGCATCATACGGCCTGAGCGGAGCCTGGTCGGACGTTTGTGCTGGGAGCCCAGCCATTTCCCGGATGCCGCGTTAAGGAGCGCAGGCGGCAACGGGCTTTAGTTAACGACACAGTGTGTGACGAGGAAAGTGAGATGATGCAGATGTTCAAATATCCGCAGGGAGAAGGGGGCCGTCCTGGCCGCATGGAGTGCGCAGCCACCGCCGCTGGTCGGTTCTTTTTACCTTCTGATTTGCCATTAACCCCGTTGCGAAGTTGGTTTGTTTTCCGGTCATTACGACCGCAAACCCAGGTTTGCAGCGGGGGAAATGACAATGGCTATTAACACCTCTCTTGACAACGCTCCTGAAAAGGGCAAACCCGGGCTGCGCAAATCGCTCAAGCTGTGGCAGGTAGTGATGATGGGTCTGGCCTACCTGACCCCGATGACGGTGTTTGATACCTTCGGAATTGTTTCCGGCATCAGCAACGGCCACGTACCGGCTTCCTATCTGCTGGCGCTGGCGGGTGTGCTGTTTACCGCCATTAGCTACGGCAAGCTGGTGCGCCAGTTTCCGCAGGCGGGCTCGGCTTACACCTATGCACAGAAGTCGATCAGCCCGCATGTTGGTTTTATGGTTGGCTGGTCGTCGCTGCTGGATTATCTGTTCCTGCCGATGATCAACGTTTTGCTGGCGAAGATTTATCTCTCCGCGCTGTTTCCGGAAGTACCGCCCTGGGTGTGGGTGGTGACGTTTGTGGCGATCCTCACCGCGGCGAACCTGAAAAGCGTCAACCTGGTGGCGAACTTCAACACCCTGTTCGTGCTGGTGCAGATCTCGATTATGGTGGTCTTTATCGTGCTGGTGGTGCAGGGGCTGCATAAAGGGGAAGGGGTCGGTACCGTCTGGTCGCTCCAGCCGTTTATTAGCCAGAACGCGCACCTGATCCCGATTATTACCGGGGCGACGATAGTCTGCTTTTCGTTCCTCGGCTTTGATGCGGTGACCACCCTTTCCGAAGAAACGCCGGACGCCGCGCGGGTGATCCCGAAGGCGATTTTCCTTACCGCCGTCTACGGCGGGGTGATATTTATCGCTGCATCGTTCTTTATGCAGCTTTTTTTCCCCGATATCAGCCGTTTTAAAGATCCGGATGCGGCGCTGCCGGAGATCGCTCTCTACGTCGGCGGCAAGCTGTTCCAGTCGATTTTCCTGTGCACGACGTTTGTGAATACCCTGGCATCAGGACTGGCTTCGCACGCCAGTGTCTCACGGCTGCTGTATGTGATGGGCCGCGATAACGTTTTCCCGGAGCGCATTTTTGGCTACGTCCACCCGAAATGGCGCACCCCGGCGCTGAACGTCATTATGGTCGGGATTGTTGCGCTGTCGGCGCTGTTCTTCGATCTGGTCACCGCCACGGCGCTGATTAATTTCGGCGCGCTGGTGGCATTCACCTTCGTTAATCTGTCGGTGTACAACCACTTCTGGCGGCGTAAAGGCTACAACAAAACGTGGAAAGATCGTTTTCACTATCTGCTGTTGCCGATGGTTGGTGCGCTGACGGTAGGGGTATTGTGGGTGAATCTGGAGGCGACATCGCTGACGCTCGGTCTGGTGTGGGCGGGGCTGGGTTTACTCTATCTGACTTATCTCACCCGCCGATTCCGCAAGCCGCCGCCGCAGTTTGATGGAGCCAAAGCGGAACAGGCCTGGGAATCGTAACGATTTTTTACGCCGACACAAAGGCAGGCGAGCAAGCCTGCCTTCTTTTTTGTCATTATCGTTTGAAATCAGGCGGGCCGGTAAAAATAGTAGGGGCAGAAGGTAAGAATAGTGAGGATGTATTATTTCTTTTTCTTATGAATTGGTAGTTGTCCAGCGCGTCGATCCTTGATATAGGACACCAGGCTGTAGAGGGCTACTCCCAGCAAAACTACCGCGACGATAAAGAGCAGGATACCTGACATAGATTAACCTAATGTTATGTTTAACATGAAGAAAAAATACCGTGATATCGAGATAATAGCATCGGGATATTTCTTAAAGATGACCCGGTGAGTTAGACAACAATGGACTGCCAGTGAAGCTATTAACTTATTATTTACATGAATAAATGTGAAGTGTAAAGCATTGGGGTGGTTAAAAAGTGAACTGAGTTACACACCTTTAAGCGAATTTACAGACGCGAGCCCGGCAGGCTGCTAATCTTGGCCCGCTTAAATATGGGTGAGAGTAATAAATGGGTAATAAGCATATCGTTGGTCTTATTGGACTGGCGCTGGTGGTGGCTTCCTTTAGTAGCCTGGCTGATTCCGATCGCCAGTCAATTCGTGAACGTATTGTCGATCAGGTTTTAAAACCCTGCGAAGGTAAAAAGGCGGGAGATAAAGTACTGATAATCGACCATCGCGGTGGTGAGCATGAAGCCATCTGTACGCTGGCGGCGGTGCCGCTACCGGAGTAACGGCCGCTGCGAAAGTTATAGATTCCCCGTGCCGCCATCGACCAACAGTTCTGTCCCGACAACATAGCTGGATTCATCCGAGGCCAGGAACAACGCGGCTTTCGCCAGCTCCTGCGCTGTGCCCATCCGGCCCAGCGGAACCAGATTCTCGATCTCCGCCTGTAGGCTTTCGAGCGCCTCGGCGCTGAGCCCCAGTTTATTCAGCGCCGGAGTTCGTACCGGGCCAGGGCTCAGGCCGTTAACGCGGATCCCCCGCGACAGCAGCTCGCCGGACAGCGTACGCGCCAGCGATAGCAGCCCGGCTTTACTGGCGGCATAAGCGCTGCTGGTCGGCAAGCCGATATGGGCGCTTACCGAACCGCACAGAATGACCGACGCCGGGTTTGCCAGCAGCGGCAGCAGCGCCTGTAGCAAGAAAAAGGGGCCTTTCAGATTGATGTTCATCAGCCGATCCCAGCGCTCTTCATTCCATTCGCCGAGCTCGCCATGGGTTACGTCTCCGGCGTTGATAAACACCGCATCAAGCTGTGACCATCGGCTGTTCAGCGTTTCCGCCAGCTGACGTTGCCCGCCGATATCCCCTGCATCGGCGGCAATAACCCACGCCTTCTCACCCAGTATCGTCCGCGCCTGTTCAAGTACGACGGGGTTGCGCCCGGTGACCGCAACATGGGCTCCTTCAGAGAGAAATTCCTGCGCGGTGGCAAGACCGATGCCGCTGGTACCGCCGGTAATCAAGGTAAATTTTCCTGCTAAACGTCCCATCTTTTCACTCCTCTTGCGTGACTGGAAAAATCACTATAAGTACATTAGTATACAAAGGGTACCAGGTACCAATTGGGTACTAATGAACAAAGGGGTGTGCTATGGCGGAAATCGCGGCGCGGGCAACGCAAAAAAATTTGCCGCAAGAATCTTGTCCCATGACCGACTTCGTCAATCTGATTGCCGGGAAATGGGCGATACCGATCCTCTATCGGTTGATTGTGCTTAACGTGCCGGTGCGCTTCAGCGAACTGCTGCGCGCGGTATCGCCGATTACGCAAAAAGAACTCACCCGCCAACTGCGCCTGTTTGAGCAGCGCGGACTGGTGTCGCGCCACGTCTATGCGGAGATTCCACCACGGGTTGAATATCAGATAACCGACCTGGGGCTGTCGATGCGCAGCGCGCTGCAACCGCTGGCGGAGTGGATGCGGCAGAACGGGCATCAGTTAAAACGCTAGAAAAATCGTCTTGTTAGCGAGTTTGCGAGCCATTGCCCGGAAAAATGTCATAAATTTGTCACAATTAAGGCGATGATAATCACTGACTGAGGGTTAAGGGATGAGAAAAAGTCTACTCGCCGCCGCCGTGGCAGGCGTTGTACTACTGTCCGCAGGCGTCCAGGCGCAGGAACAGACCGCACCGGAAGGGTACCAGCTGCAACAGGTGCTGATCATGAGTCGTCATAACCTGCGCGCGCCGTTGGCGAACAACGGCAGCGTACTGGAGCAGTCAACGCCGAAGTCCTGGCCGGAGTGGGATGTGCCCGGCGGCCAGTTGACCACCAAGGGTGGGGTGCTGGAAGTTTATATGGGGCACTATATGCGCGAATGGCTGGCGCAGCAGGGGCTGGTGACCAGCGGTGAGTGCCCGCCGGAGAACGCGGTTTATGCGTATGCAAATAGTCTGCAACGCACCGTCGCCACCGCGCAGTTCTTTATTACCGGCGCGTTTCCCGGCTGCGGCGTAACGGTGCATCATCAGGAAAAAATGGGCACCATGGACCCAACCTTCAACCCGGTGATCACCGATGATTCCGCCGCCTTCAGCGAAAAGGCCGTGCAGGCGATGGAGAAAGAGCGCCAGGGAATGCAGTTGAGCGAGAGCTATAAGCTGCTGGAGGAGATGACGGATTATCGCAATTCGCCTTCCTGCAAAGAGAAACAACAGTGCTCGCTGAGCGATGGTAAAGATACCTTTAGCGCCAAATATCAGCAGGAGCCGGGCGTATCCGGGCCGTTGAAGGTCGGCAACTCGCTGGTTGACGCCTTTACGCTGCAATACTACGAAGGTTTCCCCAAAGATCAGGTGGCGTGGGGGGAAATCAAAAGCGATAAGCAGTGGCAGGTGCTGTCGAAGCTGAAAAACGGTTACCAGGATAGCCTGTTTACTTCCCCAGAAGTGGCGCGCAACGTGGCTAAACCGCTGGTGAAATACATTGATAACGCGCTGGTGGGTGATGCAACAAAGGCGGCGAAAGTGACGCTACTGGTAGGCCATGACTCCAATATCGCCTCGCTGCTGACGGCGCTGGATTTTAAACCTTATCAGCTGCATAACCAGTACGAGCGCACGCCAATTGGCGGCAAGCTGGTGTTCCAGCGCTGGCACGATAACAGCGGCAACCGCGATTTGATGAAAATTGAGTATGTCTATCAAAGTACCGAGCAGTTGCGCAATGCCGACGCGCTGACCCTGCAATCACCGCCGCAGCGGGTGACGCTAGCGCTGAACGGGTGTCCGGTTGATGATAACGGCTTCTGTCCGATGGATACCTTCAAAAAGGCGATGGCCGAGGCGACGAAGTAACGAAGGTAATAAAAAACCCGGAGAAATCCGGGTTTTGCAGCTGACGGTTGAGCAAGACTTTGTAGCCCGGACAGGCGCAACGCGCCGCCTCCGGGAAGCTCATGCAATAACTCCCGGAGGCGGTACTGCGTACCTGTCCGGGCTACAACGACAGATAGTCAGACGTTTTTGCGCTCAATGGTTTGCTCGCCCCAGAACAGGGAATCTTTATCCGTTTTGGCGAAAGCGCGGGGCAACACTTCATCGCTGCCTTCTTCCCAGATTTTCTCCGCAAGCTTCTCATCGTAATTGGCTAATTCAAAAATTGCCTCGGCAATTTCGGGAGAGGTATTGCGTAAACTTGCCCATTCACCCACGCGGTGGGCTTTAGCTTCTTGAGTCGGCATGCTTTTCCTCCTAACCGTTTAATTTAACCGCCAGACCGGCGACATGTTCACCCTGATAGCGGGCAATCGCCAATTCTTCTTCGCTTGGCTGACGAGAACCATCGCCACCGGCAATGGTTGTTGCACCGTATGGCGTACCGCCGCGAACCTGCGACACATCAAACAGCTCCTGGGCACCGTAGCCAATCGGCACAATAATCATCCCGTGATGGGCAAGGGTGGTCCAGGTGGAGGTAATGGTTTGCTCCTGACCGCCGCCGGTACCGGTCGAACTGAATACGCTGGCCAGCTTACCGTACAGCGCGCCGGATGCCCACAGGCCGCCGGTCTGATCAAGGAAGGTGCGCATCTGTCCGGACATGTTGCCGAAACGGGTTGGGGTACCAAAGATGATGGCGTCATACTCTGCCAACTCCTGTGGCGTGGCAACGGGGGCGTTTTGTGTTTTCCCGCCTGCTTTGGCAAAAATCTCTGCCTGCATGGTTTCCGGCACGCGCTTCACGACCACTTCGACACCGTCAACTCGGTTTGCCCCTTCAGCGACGGCATGCGCCATGGTCTCGATGTGTCCATACATTGAATAATAAAGCACCAGAATCTTAGCCATTTGCATCACTCCTCGGTTGCGTTATAGACCAGTTACTTGACTGGCTACCTTTAAAGATAAGACCTCTGGCGAAGAGTGCAAATGCAACAATCATTTGTTTGATTTATAACAAAATTGCAAAGATTAAAGGTTGTTGCAAAAAGATACATATTTAACCCGACGTTTTTCGGCAACCATAAGAGGCGCTTAGCGAACGCGTGGCATGACAATGGTCGTTCTTATGGAAAATCTATTTCAGGATGTGACTATATTCATTGAGCATGGTTTTCATTCGCTAACCTTAAAGGCACGCGATACGACACCTGTATCGTGGAGGCTACGGTCTTGTGATTCACTAATGCAGCATGTATGGAGGTCCATAATGGCAAACCATCGTGGCGGTGCCGGCAACTTTGCCGAAGACCGTGAAAGAGCATCAGAAGCCGGTCGTAAAGGTGGCCAGCATAGCGGGGGGAACTTTAAAAACGATCCCCAGCGCGCTTCCGAAGCTGGCAAGAAAGGAGGGAAAAACAGTCACGGCAACCGTGAGAGTTAGCGGTTAATCTGATTGTTTCCTGATGGGGGTTAATCTCCCGGGCCCGACCCCATCACCCTCGCCGCCGACATGTTGTCGGCGGTTTTTTTATGGGTGAATGGTTGCCTCTGCGGGGGGCAGACTGCACACTAGCGGGCTATTTATTATGATTGGCCGTGTGATGTCTTCGTTTAAATTCTCCCTTACCCGCCAGGAAGCCATCCTGCTTGTTATCACCATGTTCTGGGGTGGTACGTTTCTCGCCGTTCAGTATGCGGTGACGCTAAGCGGGCCGCTGTTCTTCGTCGGACTGCGTTTTGGTACCGCCGCGCTGGCGGTGGCTTTACTGTCGCTGCGTACATTACGCGGCCTGACATGGCTGGAGCTAAAAGCGGGCGTGGCGATAGGTATCTCGATTGCGCTGGGCTACGGCCTGCAAACCTGGGGGTTGCAGTCGATCTCCAGCAGTAAATCGGCGTTTATTACCGCCATGTACGTGCCGCTAGTGCCGCTATTGCAATGGCTGTTCCTCAGACGGATGCCGGGGATGATGTCCTGCGTCGGTATCGTGCTGGCGTTTATCGGTCTGATCCTGCTGGCCGGCCCGGAGAGTAACCTGCTGGCGCTGGGTGTCGGCGAGATGATCACTCTTGCCAGCGCGGTGGCGATTGCGGCAGAAATTATTCTGATCAGCGCCTGGGCGGGGAAGGTGGATATCCGCCGGGTGACGGTAGTTCAACTGGCGACGGCGTCGCTGGTGGCGTTTGCCGGTATGGCCCCGGTTGGAGAAAGCATTCCGCCGATGACGTCGGGGCTGATTGGCGTTGCGCTGGGATTAGGCATCTTCAGCGCCATTATTCAGGTGACCATGAACTGGGCACAGCGCAGCGTGTCGCCGACGCGGGCAACGCTGATTTACACCGGAGAACCGGTGTGGGCGGGGTTGTTTGGCCGTATTGCCGGAGAGCGTTTGCCGCTGCTGGCGCTGGTGGGCTGCGTGTTTATTCTGGCGGGCGTGCTGGTTAGCGAGCTGAAGTGGAAGCGGAAAAAGATCCTGCCGCCAGAGAAGCTCCCGGATGGCGGCGTGAACGCCTTATCCGGGATTAGGGATCGTACCGAGCCTTAAGTATTCCCGGAGGCGGTGCTGCGCACCTGTCCGGGCTACCAGATCGCAGACGGCGATGGACCTGTAGCCCGGTCAAGGCGCCCTGCGCCGCCCCCGGGAGCACAGCGCAGGATGGCATAATTTCCCGGAGGCGATGCTGCGCATCTGTCCGGGCTACCAGATCGCAGACGGCGGTGGACCTGTACCCCGGTCAAGGCGCCCTGCGCCTCCCCCGGGAGCACAGCGCAGGATGGCATAATTTCCCGGAAGCGATGCTGCGCATCTGTCCGGGCTACAGGTACGTGCCAACGGGTTAAACAGGGGTGACGTCAGGTTGTTTGACTTCATGCTGACGGCGGTTAAGCAGGGCGTGGAGCAGAATCGCGCCGAATGTCGCCGTACCAATCCCGCCGAGGGTAAAGCCGCCCAGCGATAGCGCAAAATCACCCGCGCCCAGTACCAGCGTCACCGCGACCATAATCAGATTGCCGTTCTGGCTCAAATCCACCCGGTTTTGTACCCAAATCCGCGCGCCCGCGACGGCAATCAAACCAAACACCACAATGGATGCGCCGCCGATAACCGGCCCGGGAATGGTGTGGATCAGCGCACCGAATTTCGGCGAAAATCCGAGCAGCATCGCAATCACTGCCGCCGCGACGAACACCAGCGTGGAGTACACTTTGGTTACCGCCATCACGCCGATATTCTCTGCGTAGGTCGTGACGCCGCTGCCGCCAACCGAGCCTGAAAGCATGGTTGCCAGCCCGTCGCCGACGAACGCGCGCCCCATATACGGGTCCATATTGCGCCCGGTCATTCCGGCAACCGCCTTCAGGTGGCCGAGATTTTCCGCTACCAGAATCACTGCGACCGGTGCGATCAGCATCATCGCCTGGCTGTTAAACGTCGGGGTGGTAACCTGCGGCATGCCAAACCACGCCGCCTGCTCAAGCAGGCCAAAATCGAGCGGCTTGCCCAGCCCAAGCACGTTCGCCAGCAGCGCGTAGAGCGCGCAGGCGACAATCAGCCCAACGAGGATCAGCAGCCGCTGCAGCATCCCGCGGGTAAACACCGCTACCAGGCCGATGCACAGAACGGTCAGCACCGCCATCCAGCCGTCGAACGGCGTTGCCGACACGCTGCGCACCGCGATGGGCGCGAGGTTCAGGCCAATCGCCATCACCACCGCGCCGGTCACCACCGGCGGCATCATCCGCTCAATCCAGCGGGTGCCGATCTTCATCACTACCAGGCCAATCAGGGTATAAACCAGCCCGCAGATAATAATGCCGCCCAGCGCGACGCTGAGGTGCGGGTTCAGCCCCTGACCGTTAAAACCGGTGACGGCAATCACCACGCCGACGAAGGCGGCACTGGAGCCGAGATAGCTCGGCACGCGCCCGCCGGTAACCAAAAAGAACAGCAACGTACCAACGCCAGACATCAGGATCGACAGGTTGGGATCCAGTCCCATCAGGATTGGCATCAGCACGGTTGCGCCAAACATCGCCACCGCGTGCTGAACGCCCATCACCACGGTTTGCCCGGCAGACAGCCGTTCATCGGGAGCGACGACGCCGGACGCGGCGGAGGGGGAGGTTAACTGCCAGCGAGGAAAATCGAAGAGAGCCATGATGAGATCCTGGGTTTAAGGTTAACAGGCCGGGCGCATTAGCGTGTGGTAGCCGCGATCGAACCACATCAGTCCGCGCGGTTCCGGATGGCGAACAATCGCCGCCACTTCGCAAAACAGAATGTCGTGAGTCCCGACGCTAACAATCTGGCTGATGCGGCAGTCAAAGCTCGCCAGCGCCTGTTCCAGACGCGGGCAGCCGGTCGTTCCGGTTTGCCAGTCGGCGGCGGCGAAGCGCTCCGCCATCGGCGTTTTGCCGCCAAACATGTTCGATAATCCCTCCTGACCGGCCGCCAGCGTGTTGACGCACAGCGCCTGGTGCTGGCTGAATATCGGCCAGACCGAGGCTGAGCGATTCAGACACACCAACAGGGTGGGCGGCGCATCGGTCACGCTGCAGACGGCGCTGGCGGTAAACCCCGCGCGGCCTGCCAGGCCATCGGTGGTAATAATGTTAACCGCCGCCCCAACGTGGGCCATGGCGTCGCGAAAGCTTTGTTTATCGGCAATAGACATGCGGGCTCCTTATGCCAGCTGGCAGGCATCATCAAAGGGCAGACGCGGCAGGCGAGCGTACAGTTTGCTGGTATCGCCGTAGCCGATATTAATCAGCAGGTTGCTTTTCCAGCCGCCGTCGGCAAAAAACGCCGCATCGACCTTTTCGCGATCGAAACCCGACATCGGACCGGTATCCAGGCCCAGCGCCCGACAGGCGAAAATCAGATATGCCGCCTGTAATGAGCTGTTGCGAAAGGCCGTCTCTTCCGCCAGCTGTGGGCTGGAGGTGAACCAACTACGGGCGTCACCGTGTGGAAACAGCTCCGGCAGGCGGTCATAGAAAGCGCTGTCCCAGGCCACAATCGCGGTGACTGGGGCCTGCATGGTCTTCTCCAGATTGCCGCTGGACAGGGTCGGGCGCAGTGTCTCTTTGCCCTCCGGGGTGCGGATAAAAACGATACGCGCCGGTGAGCAGTTGGCGGAGGTGGGCCCCATTTTCATCAAGGCGTAGATTTCACGCAGCTGGTCGTCGGTGACCGGTTTGTCCAGCCAGCCGTTGTGGGTTCGGGCATCGGTAAACAGCGTGGCGCAGGCGGCTGGGCTAATGGCTTCGCTCATAGATTCTCCTTGGTAATGGGCAGCAGGCTGGCCAGCCCGTCGCATAAAATAGAGTTAAAAGTGGCGGTATCGGTCACGTTACAAGCGTGGCCGCCCCAGGCCATTTCCACCCGTTGGCTGGCGGGGATTGCCGCTTGCAGCACGCGGGAGCAGGAGGCCGGAACCAGCAGATCGTCAGCCGCGCTGATGATGAACGTCGGGCAGGCTATTGCCGCTGCCCGCCGTGAAAAGTCGGCCTGCTTAAGGGCATTAAGCCTTTTGAGCAGATTATCTTTGCCCTGAAAATGGCTGATGGCGAGCGCGTCTTCGGCCTCGAGGCGCGGCAGGCGCGCGGCCATCCACTCCGCCGGATAGAGAAACAGCGGCTGCGCTTCGACCCATGCCTGAGCGCCGCCCGCGTGCAGCAGGCGCTCGCGCACCAGAAAGCAGCGACGGGTATGCGGGGAGAGCGTCAGCCAGCCGTTAATCAGCACGAGGGCGCTGACCGATTCGGGAAAATCCAGCGCCAACTGCAGGCCAATCAGCGCGCCCAGCGCGTGACCGACCAGGGCAAAACGCGAAACTCCTGCCTCTTGCAGCGCCGTGTACAGCTCTTGTGCCATGGTCGCCATGCTGTAGCCTGCGGGCAGCGGGCCGCCGTTTTCACCGGTGCCGTTATGGTCATAGCTCACCAGTTGATACCGTGTTTCCAGCACCGCCCGCTGCGCCAGCCAGTAGCCGCCCGCGCCGCCGAGCCCGGCGCTCAGCACCACCACCGGCGCGCCCGGATAAGGCGCCGGGGAGATATTGAGCTTAATCATGCCGGTTTCCCGATATGCGCGACGGTCGCTATCTCTACCAGCGCTTCAGGCTTCACCAGCCCGCACTGAATGCAGAAACGCGCCGGTTTATCGCCGGGGAAGAATTCAGCGTAGACCTCGTTAATCGCGGCGTAGTTTTTCCAGTCGGTGATAAAGATGCTGTTGAAGGTCACATCCTCCATACTGCCCCCCGCCGTCTCGATAACGCTCTTGATGGTGTCGAGCACGTGACGGGTTTGCGCCTTTGGGTCGCCGATATAAACCACGTTGTTTTGCTTATCAAACGGCAGCGTGCCGGAGACGTAAACCACGCCGTCGGCCAGCGTACCGGGGACAAAAGGCGCGATAGGCGTGGTGGTGCCTGGCGGAATAATTACCTGTTTAGGCATAACGTTTCTCCTCCGGGAATGAGAGCGGTGCTGCGGGCTCAAGGGCCGAGCAGAAGCTGGCGACGTCGCTGACCCAACCAAAGAAGGTTTCAATATTGAACAGCGCCGCCTGCTGGGCGAACGACGGCCCGGCCTGGTGGGTGGCATCTTCAAGCACGATGCCGAAATATTCGAGGAAGAAGCCGTCGCGCAGGGTCGATTCCACGCAAACGTTGGTGGCGATCCCGGTGAACACCAGATGGCGAATGCCGCGACTGCGCAGGATGCTGTCGAGCGCGGTGTTGAAGAAACCGCTGTAGCGCGGTTTTGGCAGCACAATATCGCCCGGCAGCGGCTTAAGCTGATCGACCAGCTGATAGTCCCAGCCGCCTTTTGCCAGCAGTTTGCCCTGCAGCTCAGGGTTTTTACGCATGGTTTTCAGCGCGTTGGATTTATGAAAATTCGGTGAGCCGGGGCCACCGGCTTCTACATACTGGTCGTCCCAGCCGTTCTGGAACCAGATAATCAGCATTCCGGCGGCGCGCGCGGCGGCAACGGCGGTGTTGATATTGTCGATTACCGGTCGGGTGGCGGAAACGTCAAATCCGGCGAGGTCAAGATAACCCCCAACGCTGGCGTAGGCGTTTTGCATATCCACCACGATCAGCGCGCTCTGCTGCGGCGCAAAGGTCAGGGATTCCGGGCGAGCGGGAAGGGTAATCATCAGGCAACCTCTTGAGTGAGTGTGGCGATATGGTCGCGGCAGCGCATCAGCGGCTGAATGCGCTGACCAAAGGCTTCGATGCCGATAAGGAAATCATCAAACGTCAGCAGCACGCCGTCTGTGCCGGGGACAGCCGCCACTTCGTCGAGCATGCGGGCGACGTTGGCGTAAGAGCCGACGAGAGTGCCCATATTGATGTTGACCGCCGAGGTGGGGTCAGCCATCTGGCGGACGTTAGTGTCGCTGCCGGAGCGGGTATCTTTCTGGCTCTGTTCGGTCAGCCATGCCAGCGCTTCTTCATCTGCGCCATCTTTGTAGTGCTCCCATTTGGCGCGGGCCGCCTCATCGGTTTCATCGGCAATCACCATAAACAGCACGTAGGAGCCGACATCGCGGCCGGTTTTTTCCGCTGCCTGCATCATCCGCGCTGCGGTGGGTGCGAAGGCGGCGGGGGTGTTAACCCCTTTCCCGAAGCAGAAGTTGTAGTCGGCGTGCTGGGCGGAGAACGCCATTCCGGCATCGCTCTGCCCGGCGCAGATCACTTTCATCGGCTGCGACGGCTGCGGGCTAACGCGACAATCGTTCATGGTGAAGTAGTCGCCTTTAAAGTCGCTGCGCCCGGTGCCCCACAGGTCGCGCAGAACCTGGACATATTCAGTGAGATAGTCGTAGCGGCTGGCGAAGTAATCATCCCCCGGCCACATGCCCATCTGCTCATATTCCGGTTTTTGCCAACCGGTCACCAGATTGACGCCGAAGCGACCGCCGGAGATAGAGTCGATAGTCGAGGCCATACGGGCGACGATTGCCGGAGGCAGCGTCAGCGTGGCGGCGGTGGCATAGATCTGAATGCGCGAGGTGACTGCCGCCAGCCCGGCCATCAAGGTGAAGGATTCAAGGTTGTGATCCCAAAATTCAGTTTTGCCGCCGAAGCCGCGCAGTTTGATCATCGAAAGGGCGAAATCGAAATTATAGTGCTCGGCTTTCTGCACGATGGCCTTATTCAGCTCGAACGTCGGCATGTACTGGGGAGCATGGGTGGAAATCAGCCAGCCGTTATTACCAATCGGAACGAAGACACCAATTTTCATACCTACCTCTCTGCATGTCGTTGAACAAGAAGTCGCGCGGCGCTGCATCCTGCATCTCCTTTGGTCGCCCCGTGTCAAAGATAAAGCAAAGGCGATGCCAGTTTTGCAAAGGCCAATGTTATTAATGTGTTGCTGATTGGTTGCTGAAAATAACAGCGAAAAAGTAGACTAAATGGTCAAAATCAGTGCACGAAAAAACCGCAGTCATGCGCAATCGAGGTGCAGAGAGTCGTGTCGGCGTTGGGCTTTTGCTATGCTGATGGCGTAAAAAGAAGGAGATAATCAATGGCACAGGGCGCCGTGAAAAAGACCGGAAAACGTTCACTGGCGGTGAGCGCGAAAAAAGAGGCTATTCTGGCCGCTGCGCTGGACGCGTTCTCGCAGTTTGGTATCCACGGTACGCGCCTTGAGCAGGTCGCCGAGCTGGCCGGGGTGTCAAAAACCAATTTGCTCTATTACTACCCGTCGAAAGAGGCGCTGTATATTGCCGTGCTGCAGCAGATTCTGGCTATCTGGCTGGCGCCGCTGAAGGCCTTTCGTGAAGATATCAGCCCGCTGGTGGCGATTGGTGAATATATTCGCCTGAAGCTGGAGGTGTCGCGCGATCACCCGCAGGCGTCGAAGCTGTTTTGTCTGGAGATGCTTCAGGGCGCACCGTTGCTGATGGGCGAGCTGACCGGTGATTTAAAAGCGCTGGTGGATGAGAAATCGGCGATTGTTTCCGGCTGGGTCGAGAGCGGCAAGCTGGCGCCGGTCGACCCGCAGCATCTGATTTTTATGATTTGGGCGACCACCCAGCATTACGCCGATTTCGCTACTCAGGTTGAGGCGGTGACCGGCGCAACGCTGCGCGATGAGGCATTCTTTCAGCAAACCGTCGATAACGTGCAGCGGATGATTATCGAAGGGATTCGCCTGCGTTAATTGGCGGGTGGCAGAGGGCAGCTTTGATCGCCATCTTCGCACTGTAGCAGCGAGGCAAGGAACGACTCGCGCTCAACGGTTTTATCGGACATGCACTGGTTGATAAGCATCGGCTGTACGCTGCCGCCGTCTGCGCCGGAGGCGAGGAATTTGCAGTCGTCATCGCGCAGAGTAATCCACGCCAGCTGCGCTTTTTTGAGTAATTCCTGCTGCTTGCCGGAGGCGCGCTTCAGTGCTTCCTGATAGGTTTCATTCAGTTTTTTATCCGCCGCCTGGTATTGGGCGGCGGTGCACTGATTCATCTCCGTTTGATTGCTGGCGTTATTGCATTCGTCCGCCAGCGCATGAGTGCTTGCCAGCAGCGCGGCAAGAGCGAGTAAAGTGCGTTTCATTGTTCAACTCCCATAAAAAAAGCTCCCGTCCGGGAGCCTTAATTAACCACAGCCTGCGCCTGGTGTCATTAGCTGACGTTGATACCGGTCTGTTTTCCCGGGGGCGGCGCAGAGCGCCTTTCCCGGACTACGAGTGCGTACGGCCTGAAAGTTGGGTAGCCCGGGTAAGGCGTCAGCCGCGACCCGGGATTTATCAGGTTTGCGGGTTTTGTAGCCCGGACAGGTGCGCAGCACCGCCTCCGGGAAATTACCTAACCAATCGTCATCAGGCTGGCGTTACCGCCTGCCGCGGCGGTATTGACGCTGAGCGAACGTTCAATATAGAGGCGTTCCAGCAACAGATTGTTCTCGCCGCGGGCGAAGCCCTGCACCGAAACAATCGCGCCATCGCGTGCCGCTACCTGTTCGCACAGTTCCCGCAGCTGATCGGAGTCGCCGTGATAGATAACCGCATCGAAAGGTTCGGTCATCAGGGTTTCCGTTTTGGCAAAGTGGATGCGTTCGCTGACTTCGCGCGGCAGCTTTTTCGCCAGTTCGCGCTGGAGAGGCGCATCTGGCCACAGCACTTCACAACCGACGGCGGTGACGCCCGCCAACTGGGTCAGCGCATCCTGCTCGTTATCGGCCACGCACAGCACCCGGTCGCGCGGCATAAAGGTCAGGGTGTTGCGCTCGCCGGTTGGCCCCGGCAGCAGACGCTGTGTTCCGGCCTGTGCCTGTTCACTGAACGCCTGGCACAGGGCCTTCAGCTCCGGTCGATCTGCCGCCCACTGCTGTAGCGCAACCAGCGGTTTTTCCAGCAGCGTTTTCAACTGCGCATCCAGCGGGCGCTCGGCGTCCTGGCGGGCGAGGGTGATCCCGACGGCGTTTTGCGGACGGCTGGAGAGCAGGCGGTACAGGTACAGCGGGCCGCCTGCTTTCGGACCGGTACCCGACAGCCCTTCGCCGCCGAACGGCTGCACGCCGACTACCGCGCCGACCATATTGCGGTTGACGTACAGGTTGCCGACGTTAGCGCTGCCGGTCACCTGAGCGATCGTCTCGTCGATACGGGTATGCACGCCGAGGGTCAGGCCGTAGCCGGAAGCGTTAATCTGCTCGACCAGTTGATCCAGTTCGTTGCGGTTATAGCGCACCACATGCAGCACCGGGCCGAAGACCTCTTTTTTCAGCTCGTCAAAGCTGTCGAGTTCGATAAGCGTTGGCGGAACAAAGGTACCGCTGGTCCATTCGCGGGAATCTTCTCCATTTTCGCGCACCGCCTGGAAGACTTTGCGCCTTTTGGTCCGCAGCGTCTGGATATGGCGCTCGATGTTCTCTTTGGCTTCGGCATCGATCACCGGCCCGATATCGGTAGTCAGACGGCCCGGATTGCCCATCCGGCATTCGGCCATCGCGCCGCGCAGCATGGTCAGCGTATGCTCGGCGATGTCGTCCTGCAGGCACAGCACGCGCAGGGCGGAGCAGCGTTGACCTGCGCTGTCGAACGCCGAGGCGAGTACGTCGATCACTACCTGCTCAGTCAGGGCCGAGGAGTCGACGATCATCGCGTTCATGCCGCCGGTTTCGGCGATAAGCGGCGTCGGGCGACCCTGCGCGTCAAGACGGCTAGCGATATTGCGTTGTAATAAGGTGGCGACTTCGGTCGATCCGGTAAACATCACGCCGCGCACGCGCTCATCAGAAGTTAATGCAGCGCCGACGGTTTCCCCACGCCCCGGCAGCAGTTGAATCACCCCCGGCGGCACGCCAGCTTCCAGCAGGATCGCCACGCCCTGAGCGGCGATAAGCGGCGTCTGCTCGGCGGGTTTCGCCAGAACGGTGTTGCCCGCCGCCAGCGCGGCGGCTATCTGGCCGGTAAAGATCGCCAGCGGGAAGTTCCACGGGCTGATACACACCACCGGGCCCAACGGGCGATGGGTTTCGTTATCAAAATCGTCGCGCACCTGTCCCGCGTAATAGTGCAGGAAATCCACCGCTTCGCGCACTTCGGCGATGGCGTTGCTGAAGGTTTTACCCGCTTCGCGCACCAGGATGCCCATCAGAGTCGGCATCTGGCTTTCCATCAGTATGGCGGCGCGTTCAAGGATGGCCGCGCGCTCCTGCGGAGGGGTGGCGAACCAGATTGGCGCATTGTTGACCGCGTTGCTCAGCGCCTGCTGAACTTCAGCCTCGCTGGCTTCACGCACGTGACCGACAATATCTTTTGGCTCCGCCGGGTTAATCACCGCCTGCGTTTCGCCTTCGGCAACCGGTTGTTCCAGCATCGGCAGCGCCTGCCATTTATGCAGGGCGCTATTTAATAAAGAAGAGGAGAGGGAGGCAAGGCGATGTTCGTTGGCCAGATCCAGACCGGCGGAGTTGCTGCGGCCTTTGCCGTACAGATCGCGCGGTAGCGGAATTTTCGGATGCGGCAGGCCGGTCTGACCTTCCTGCTGGGCCAGTTTTTCCACGGCGGTTACCGGGTCGGCAACCAGTTCATCCAGCGGCAGGGTATTATCGGCAATACGGTTAACGAATGAGGTGTTAGCGCCGTTTTCCAGCAGACGACGCACCAGATACGCCAGCAGCGTTTCGTGGGTGCCGACCGGGGCATAAATACGGCACGGACGGTTGAGCTTGCCGTCGGCAACGGGGCCTGTTACCTGCTCATACAGCGGCTCACCCATGCCGTGCAGGCACTGGAATTCGTACTGTCCCGGATAGTAGTTCTGCCCGGCGAGTTGATAAATCGCTGCCAGTGTATGGGCGTTGTGGGTTGCGAACTGCGGATAAATCAGGTTCGGTACTGCCAGCAGTTTCTTCGCGCAGGCCAGATAAGACACGTCGGTGTAGACCTTGCGGGTATAGACCGGATAGCCTTCGAGGCCATCCATCTGCGCGCGTTTGATCTCGCTGTCCCAGTAAGCGCCTTTCACCAGGCGGATCATCAGACGACGGCGGCTTCGCGTGGCGAGGTCGATCAGGTAGTCAATGACAAACGGGCAGCGTTTCTGGTAGGCCTGGATAACAAAGCCAATGCCGTTCCAGCCCGCCAGTTCCGGCTCAAAACAGAGTTTTTCCAGCAGATCGAGAGAGATCTCCAGACGGTCTGCCTCTTCGGCGTCGATGTTGATGCCAATATCGTACTGGCGCGCCAGCAGGGTCAGGGACTTCAGGCGCGGGTAAAGCTCTTCCATCGCGCGATCGTACTGAGCGCGGCTATAGCGCGGGTGCAGCGCGGAGAGCTTAATTGAGATCCCCGGACCTTCATAAATTCCGCGCCCGTTCGAGGCTTTGCCGATGGCGTGAATCGCCTGCTGATAGGAGACCATATAGGCCTGAGCATCGTCGGCGGTTAACGCCGCCTCGCCGAGCATATCGTAGGAGTAGCGGAAACCTTTATCTTCCAGCTTGCGGGCGTTAGCCAGCGCCTCAGCAATGGTTTCGCCGGTAACAAACTGCTCACCCATCAGCCGCATCGCCATATCGACGCCTTTGCGGATCAGCGGTTCGCCGCTCTTACCGATAATGCGGTTCAGCGAGCGCGACAGGCTGGTTTCGTTATGCGTAGAGACCAGTTTGCCGGTAAACAGCAGCCCCCAGGTGGCGGCGTTGACGAACAGCGACGGGCTGCGGCCGATATGCGACTGCCAGTTGCCGTTGCTGATTTTGTCGCGAATTAGCGCATCACGGGTGGCTTTGTCGGGGATGCGCAGCAGCGCTTCCGCCAGGCACATCAGAGCCACGCCTTCCTGTGAGGAGAGCGAGAATTCCTGCAACAGGCTTTGCACCATGCCGGCGCGACCGCTGGCGGTTTTCTGATTACGCAGCTTTTCTGCCAGTTGATAAGCCAGCTTGTGCGCCTGTTCGCCCAGGTTTTGTGGCAGACGGGCTTGCTCCAGCAGCATCGGCACAGCATCGGTTTCGGCCCAGCGCCAGGCGGCGGTAATGGAGGCGCGGGAGACGGACTGCGGCAGGATCTGCTCGGCGAATTCAAGGAACGGCTGATAAGGCTCGTCGCCCGGAGTGCCTGTCTCATCGCTTTCGTTAGCCGCGCCAGCGAGCAGCGCTGGCAGTTCCGGAAGCGTCTCGTCGTTTTCCAGCTTTTCCAGATAGTTGAAGATGGCCTGTTTAATCAGCCAGTGCGGCGTGCGGTCAATACGGCTCGCCGCGGATTTAATGCGTTCGCGCGTCGCGTCGTCAAGTTTTACACCCATGGTGGTGGTGCCCATGTCAGGAACTCCTGTTATTGGTCATTCGCTTCATCCTTCAACCTGCCTCTTTGTTGGCTGCATTTGTGCGCCCTGGTCACATAGTTATCTATGCTCCCAGGGACTTACAAATTTGCCGCCTCGACGCAGATTGAATGATTTTGCGAACTTCGCTTCTGTGCAGTTATGCGGTTGCGTAGAAATATCTATCATGTTGCAACTTTGTGCAACCTTGTTAATTGAGAATTGTGTGGCAGGCTGAAAATTGCTTTGATTGTTAAATTTTATGGTGAAAGTGGTAGGTATTTATTCCCTGTATATGAGAGTCGTTATATGCGTGAGTTAACACTTTTGCGTGGTGCAACCGCTAAAAACGTGAGAGAGTGCAACCTATAACAAAATGAAGTTTGGTCCCGGAAGTATTTCGTGTAAATGCTGTGTTAAATCGTTTGTGAAAAAACAAAGCTTCCGTCAGGATACGGTCGCCCAATACAACCAATATGCCATTACCCCGTTCCGGTAGTGGAAAAAACGACAAAGTTGGACGCTGTCGACAAAAAATTCTGGAGATTTTTGCATGGCTATTAGCACACCCATGTTGGTGACTTTTACTGTTTATATTTTTGGCATGGTACTCATTGGTTTTATTGCCTGGCGATCGACCAAGAACTTTGATGATTATATCCTTGGCGGCCGTAGCCTTGGCCCATTTGTTACGGCGCTCTCCGCCGGGGCCTCGGATATGAGCGGCTGGCTGTTAATGGGATTGCCGGGGGCGATATTTATTTCCGGTATTTCCGAAAGCTGGATTGCCATTGGCCTGACGCTGGGCGCATGGGTTAACTGGAAGCTGGTGGCGGGGCGTTTACGTGTTCACACCGAGGTCAATAATAACGCGCTGACGCTGCCGGATTATTTCACCGGCCGTTTTGAGGACACCAGCCGGGTGCTGAGGATTATTTCAGCGCTGGTTATTCTGCTGTTCTTCACGATTTATTGCGCATCCGGCATTGTCGCTGGCGCTCGTCTATTTGAAAGCACCTTCGGGATGAGCTACGAAACCGCGCTGTGGGCCGGTGCGGCGGCAACCATTATTTATACCTTCGTTGGTGGTTTCCTCGCGGTGAGCTGGACCGATACTGTTCAGGCCAGCCTGATGATATTTGCCCTGATTCTGACTCCGGTCATGGTGATTATTTCCGTCGGTGGTTTTGGCGATTCCCTGGAAGTCATTAAACAAAAGAGCATTGAGAACGTCGATATGCTCAAAGGGTTGAACTTTGTGGCGATTATTTCGCTGATGGGCTGGGGTCTGGGCTATTTCGGTCAGCCGCATATTCTGGCGCGCTTTATGGCGGCGGATTCGCACCACAGCATTGTTCATGCCCGTCGCATCAGCATGACCTGGATGATCCTCTGCCTGGCAGGCGCGGTTGCCGTTGGTTTCTTCGGTATCGCTTACTTTAATAACAATCCGGGCGTTGCGGGCGCGGTGAATCAAAACGCTG
This sequence comes from Klebsiella sp. MISC125, assembly GCF_051131775.1. Classification (NCBI taxonomy): domain Bacteria; kingdom Pseudomonadati; phylum Pseudomonadota; class Gammaproteobacteria; order Enterobacterales; family Enterobacteriaceae; genus Klebsiella; species Klebsiella sp. MISC125. The sequence continues at coordinate 3,773,601 of NZ_CP180448.1, read as the reverse complement.
AGCGGGTGTTTATCGAACTGGCGCAGATTCTGTTTAACCCGTGGATTGCCGGGATCCTGCTGTCGGCGATTCTGGCGGCGGTGATGTCGACCCTGAGCTGCCAGCTGCTGGTGTGCTCCAGCGCGATTACCGAAGATCTGTATAAAGCGTTCCTGCGCAAAAATGCCGGTCAAAAAGAGCTGGTGTGGGTAGGGCGCTTTATGGTGCTGGTGGTGGCATTGGTGTCCATCGCCCTGGCGGCAAACCCGGAGAACCGCGTGCTGGGTCTGGTGAGCTACGCCTGGGCAGGCTTCGGTGCGGCGTTTGGCCCGGTGGTGCTGTTCTCGGTGATGTGGTCGCGAATGACGCGTAACGGCGCGCTGGCCGGGATGATCATCGGCGCAGTGACGGTGATTGTCTGGAAGCAGTTTGGTTGGCTGGGCCTGTATGAAATCATTCCTGGTTTTATCTTCGGTAGCCTGGGGATTGTGGTATTCAGCTTGCTGGGGAAAGCGCCGTCGGCAGAAATGCAAAGACGCTTTGCCGAAGCGGACGCGCATTATCATACTGCGCCGCCGGTACGTGCTACTGCGCAGTAATCCTCTGAATTGACCTCAAGCCCGCGTTCTGCGGGCTTTGTTATTTGTGCCTCTTGCTAATTGCTTGAAAATACGCTGATATCTCAGCACAAATAACAATGAGGATAGCAAAATGAATTTCAGACAGGGTGCGCTGGCGCTGGTACTGGCAGGGATATTAAGCGGCTGCGTGGCGCCTGCCGCGAAGACGGCCCCGGCGGCAGACGCTAACGCCTGCCCGGCGGGTAACGCTATGGTGCAGACGACGCTTTATTTCGGCTTAAGCCGTCCTGCGGGGAAAGATATTACCGCTCAGGAGTGGCAACAGTTCGTGGACCGCGACGTGACGCCGCGCTTTCGCGATGGCCTGACGGTATTTGATGCGCGCGGTCAGTGGTTGGGCAATGACGGCACCGTCGCGCGCGAGCAGAGCAAGGCGCTGATGCTGATCCATGGCAAAGAGGCGAAGAGCGAAGAGGGGATTGAGGCGCTGCGCAATACTTACAAATCACGTTTTGTGCAGGAGTCGGTGATGCGCGTTGACCAGCCGGTCTGCGTACATTTTTAAACTGTGCCCTGGTAAAATGGCCCGGTCGCGGCCGGCTTACGAGATCTACGCTGCGCGCTGTTTCCCGGAGGCGATGCTGCGCATCTGTCCGGGCTACAACCCCATAAATCTTACAAATCCCGGGTCGCGGCTGACGCCTTACCCGGGCTACCGGCCTGCAAACGGCTGTGAACCTGTAGCCCGGGCAAGGCGCTTTGCGCCGCCCCCGGGAAAACAGGCCAGCATTGAAGCCAACATTCAACGATTATAGTACCAGCCCCGCGAAGCTTGCGGAGAGCAAACTCACCAGCGTTGCGCCATACACCAGGCGCAGGCCGAAGCGGGAAACAATATTTCCCTGCTGCTCATTCAGTCCCTTAATCGCCCCGGCAATAATACCGATAGAGGCGAAGTTGGCGAAAGAGACCAGGAAGACCGACAAAATGCCCAGGCCGCGCGGCGTCATGCTGGCGGCGATTTTTTGCAGCTCAATCATGGCGACGAATTCATTCGCCACCAGCTTGGTCGCCATTATGCTGCCCGCATTAAGTGCATCGCTTAGCGGGATACCAATCAGCCACGCCAGCGGATAAAAAACGTAACCAAGGATCTGCTGGAAGCTCAGGCCAAATATCATGGCGAACAGCGCATTAATCGCGCTAATTAAGGCTATAAAACCAATCAGCATAGCCAAAATAATCATCGCGACTTTGAAACCGGCAAGAATATATTCCCCGAGCATTTCAAAGAAACTCTGAGATTCGTGCATTTTTTCGAGCTTAATTTCCTCCTCGCTGCCTGGACGCGTTGGGTTAATTATCGACAGTACGATAAAGGTGCTGAACATATTCAGAATCAGCGCCGCCACAACATATTTCGCATCGAGCATACTCATGTAAGCGCCGACGATTGACAACGAAACCGTCGACATAGCGGTGGCTGACATAGTGAACAGACGGCGAGAGGAGAGGTCCCCGAGCACGCCTTTATAGGCAATAAAGTTTTCCGATTGCCCGAGGATCAGCGAGCTGACCGCGTTAAAGGATTCCAGCTTGCCCATACCGTTAACCTTTGACAGCAGGGTACCAATCAAGCGAATGAAAATGGGGAGGATACGCCAGTGCTGAAGAATACCGATCAGCGCTGAGATAAAGATAATGGGGCAAAGTACGCCGAGGAAAATAAATGCCAGGCCTTTTTCGCCCATGCCGCCAAATACAAAATTGGTCCCTTCGGCGGCGAAACCGAGCAGTGATTCAAAGAAGCCAGCAATATTTTTAACCAACCACAGGCCGCTTTCGGCGTGGAGAAAAAAGAAAGCCAGGGCAATTTCAATAATAATTAACTGGATAATATAGCGAATGCGGATTTTTTGTCGGTCATAGCTGGCGAGCCAGGCGAGGCCCAGAATAACCACCAGCGCCAGCAGGAAGTGCAAAAATTGAGTCATGTTGTTCATTTCGCAGGTCAATTAGGCCGCCATTTAGCCACAGCCGTCGGACCGGGTAAATATCCGTCGTGAAAAATTCCCTTATCCTGTGGTTTTCCAGGATGCCAGGCAGATAATCCCGCAAGTCATTATTTGTTAGCGATTAATTTACAACTCGTCATCATTCTCTACACATTTCACTTGTGTTTCTGATTATTGTAATGATAATCACTATCAGAAATATTTACCTATCTTTGCATCAATTGACTGCGGTTCACATTTAAGGGTGTCGGCATGTTTGTCCCATTTCTCATCATGTTACGTGAAGGCCTGGAAGCAGCGCTGATTGTCAGCCTGATCGCCAGCTATCTGAAACGCACTCAGCGCGGCAACTGGATAGGCGTAATGTGGATTGGCGTGTTCCTCGCGGCGGCGCTTTGCCTTGGTCTGGGGATCTTTATCAACGAAACAACCGGCGAATTTCCGCAGCGCGAACAGGAGCTGTTCGAAGGCATTGTGGCGGTGATCGCGGTGTGCATTCTGACCTGGATGGTGTTCTGGATGCGTAAAGTGTCGCGCAACGTGAAGCAGCAGCTTGAGCAGGCGGTCGACAATGCCCTTCAGCGCGGGAACAACCACGGCTGGGCGCTGGTGATGATGGTCTTTTTCGCCGTGGCTCGTGAAGGTCTGGAATCGGTGTTCTTCCTGCTGGCCGCTTTCCAGCAGGATGTGGGAATCTGGCCGCCGATCGGCGCTATGTTGGGTCTGGCAACCGCCATCGTTTTAGGGTTCCTGATCTACTGGGGCGGTATTCGCATGAATCTCGGCGTGTTTTTCAAATGGACCAGCTTGTTTATTCTGCTGGTGGCCGCGGGACTGGCGGCGGGGGCTATCCGCGCTTTCCATGAGGCCGGTTTGTGGAATCACTTCCAGGATGTCGCCTTCGATCTGAGCAACGTTCTTTCTACGCATACGCTATTTGGCACGCTGCTGGAGGGGATTTTTGGCTATCAGGAAACGCCGACCATCAGTGAAGTGGCGGTCTACTTTATCTATTTGATCCCGGCGCTGGTGCTGTTCATTCTGCCGCCGAGCAATAAAACCACTGCATCCCGAGCTGCTTAGTTGGGCATCGCGGATTGAAATAGTTACAACATACTTATCGAAAGGGATGGTCATCACCATGAATCAATTTCGCCGTAATGCGTTGCAGCTCGCCTTCGCTGCGCTGTTCAGCTCTGCCTTTTATGCCCAGGCTGCCGATATCCCGCAGGTCAAAGTGACCGTCACCGACAAACAGTGTGAGCCGATGAACGTCACCGTGAAAGCGGGCAAAACCCAGTTCATCATTCAGAACCACAGCCAGAAAGCGCTGGAGTGGGAGATTCTGAAAGGCGTGATGGTGGTGGAAGAGCGCGAGAATATCGCTCCTGGCTTTACGCAAAAGCTGACGGCGAACCTGCAGCCTGGCGAATATGACATGACCTGCGGCCTGTTGACTAACCCGAAAGGTAAGCTGACGGTGACCGGTGAAGCCACCAAAGACGCTGCCAAAGCTGATGCGCTGCTCAGCTTGGGTGAAGCTATTACCGCCTATAAAGCCTACGTTACCGCTGAGACCGCTGAACTGGTTAGCGGCACCAAAGCCTTTACCGATGCGGTGAAAGCGGGGGATATCGAGAAGGCAAAAGCCCTCTACGCGCCGACGCGTCAGCACTATGAACGCATTGAACCCATTGCCGAGCTGTTCTCTGACCTCGACGGCAGTATTGATGCCCGTGAAGATGACTACGAGAAAAAAGCAGAGGATCCGAAGTTCACCGGCTTCCACCGTCTGGAAAAAGCGCTGTTTGGCGATAACAGCGTCAAAGGAATGGATAAATATGCCGATCAGCTGAACACCGATGTTCTCGACCTGCAAAAACGCATCAGCGAACTGGCTTTCCCTCCATCAAAAGTGGTCGGCGGCGCAGCTGGTTTGATTGAAGAAGTGGCGGCCAGCAAAATCAGCGGTGAAGAAGATCGCTACAGCCATACCGACCTGTGGGATTTCCAGGCCAACATTGACGGTGCGCAGAAAATTGTCGACCTGCTGCGTCCGCAACTGCAAAAAGAGAACAGTACGCTGCTGGCGAAAGTGGATGCCAACTTCAAGAAAGTGGATAGCATCCTGAGTAAATACCGCACTAAAGACGGCTTTGAGACCTACGACAAGCTGACTGATGCGGATCGCAATGCGCTGAAAGGCCCGATCACCACTCTGGCGGAAGATCTGGCACAACTGCGCGGGATCCTCGGTCTGGACTAAGTCGATGGCAGAGCAAAAGTATGATGTCAATGAACCGTCGCGTCGGCGGTTATTAAAAGGGATCGGTGCGCTTGGCGGCGCGCTGGCGATTACCGGTGGCTGCCCGGTGGCGCACGCGGCAAAAGACAACAGCTCTCCGGGGACGTTGTCGCCAAATGCGCGCATGGAAGCGCAGCCGTTTTATGGCCCGCATCAGGCGGGTGTGCTGACGCCACAGCAGACGTCGATGATGGTTGTCGCTTTCGACGTGTTGGCTAGCGATAAAGCAGACCTTGAACGTCTGTTTCGCCTGCTGACTCAGCGTATTGCCTTTTTGACCAAAGGTGGGCCAGCGCCGGAGACGCCAAACCCGCGTTTGCCACCGATGGATTCAGGGATTCTGGGGCCGTGGATCGCCCCGGATAACCTGACGGTGACCGTGTCGGTTGGTCATTCGCTGTTTGACGAGCGTTTTGGCCTGGCCAACCGCGCGCCGAAAAAGCTGCAAAAGATGACGCGTTTTCCGAATGACTCTCTGGATGCTGCACTTTGCCACGGCGACCTGCTGCTGCAAATTTGCGCGAATACTCAGGATACGGTGATACATGCTTTGCGGGATGTGATTAAGCACACCCCGGACCTGCTCAGCGTACGCTGGAAGCGGGAAGGCTTCATTTCCGATAGCGCCGCGCGCAGTAAAGGTAAAGAGACGCCGGTTAATCTGCTGGGCTTTAAAGACGGTACCGCTAATCCTGTCAGTACCGATAACGCGCTGATGGATAAAGTGGTGTGGGTTACTGCCGACCAGGAAGAGCCTGTGTGGGCAACGGGCGGCAGTTATCAGGCAGCGCGTATTATTCAGTTTCATGTCGAGTTCTGGGATCGCACGCCGCTTAAAGAGCAGCAGACGATTTTTGGTCGCGATAAGCACAGCGGGGCACCGTTGGGTATGCAGCATGAGCACGATGTGCCGGATTACAGCAAGGACCCGGACGGTGACACCATTGCGCTCGATAGTCATATTCGTCTGGCCAATCCGCGCACTCTGGAGACCGAGTCCAGCCTGATGATGCGCCGGGGCTACAGCTATTCGCTGGGGGTGACTAACTCAGGCCAGCTGGATATGGGGCTGCTGTTTGTCTGCTATCAGCACGATCTGGAAAAAGGCTTTCTGACGGTGCAAAAGCGCCTGAACGGAGAAGCGCTGGAAGAGTACGTTAAGCCGATCGGCGGGGGCTATTTCTTTGTTCTGCCGGGAGTTATCGACAGTCAGCACTATCTCGGGCAATCGCTGCTCGAAGCCTGACGCTCCTGCCCGTAAGGGCAGGGCGTTTTCTGCTGTTTTTCCATTCTTTTTTTGTATTTCCTGCCTTGTTTAATTTTTCTGTAATCTTAATGTCGGAAACTCCAAACAGCTGCAGTGAGAATTATTTGTTGTCTTTTTGTGAAAAATAAGTTGCATTAAGAATTATTTTTGATGTACTTATTAAAGACGCGGTAGTTCCCGGCAGTGATGTCGTCTCACTATGGAGATCGCGAATGCCCGATTGCTGTAACGGAAAACGTCAAACCTCATACCGTACTTATCAGCACGGGGGCCACATTTCCGGCCGCGATTCCCACACCCCAAATTTATCCCCCACTACAACAGAAAACTCGAACCCAGACAGGGTGCGCGGTGCGCGTAGCCGTGACCCGTTGTCAATTCGACAGGCAAGCAATGGCTTACAAGGAAGCCAAACCTCAATCGTTCGTGCGCATAATCGCGTCGATGTTGACGCGTGTGATGTAAACCAACAACGCAAGGTGCTATCCATGGGAAGACAAAAAGCAGTGACCAAAGCTCGTCGTGAGGCCAAACGTGTGCTGAGACAGGATTCGCGCAGCCATAAACAGCGCGAAGAAGAATCGGTCACATCGCTTGTGCAAATGAGTGGCGTAGAAGCAATTGGTATGGCGCGGGATAGTCGTGATGCATCGCCAATTGAAGCGCGCAATGACGCTCAGGCGCATTATTTGAATGCCATCGACAATAAACAGCTGATCTTTGCGACAGGCGAGGCCGGGTGCGGGAAGACCTGGATTAGTGCGGCAAAAGCAGCTGAAGCCCTGATCCATAAGGATGTGGACAGAATTATTGTTACCCGTCCCGTTCTGCAAGCCGACGAAGATCTCGGCTTCTTACCGGGAGATATCGCCGAGAAATTCGCTCCCTATTTTCGACCGGTTTATGACGTGCTGGTGAAGAGGTTGGGCGCTTCCTTTATGCAATACTGCCTGCGTCCGGAAATCGGCAAGGTGGAAATCGCTCCGTTCGCTTATATGCGCGGACGTACATTTGAAAATGCGGTCGTGATTTTGGACGAGGCCCAGAACGTGACCGCTGCGCAAATGAAAATGTTTTTGACCCGCCTCGGGGAGAACGTGACGGTTATCGTCAATGGCGACATTACCCAGTGTGATTTACCCTCTGGCGTGAGGTCTGGCCTGGTCGATGCGCTGGCGCGTTTTGAAGAAGATGAGATGGTTGGCGTGGTGCGCTTCACGACCGATGACTGCGTGCGCTCGACGCTTTGTCAGCGCGCGCTTAAAGCCTACTACTGATTGTTTTTGAGCTTGCAAAGCCCGGGAAGACCGGGCTTTGTTTTTGCTGGTTTAAAGCAAGTTCTGCAGCGGGGGAGCGGCCATGGTGGCTTCGAAAGGAATAATATCGACTTTCGCTACACCCGATTGCTGGAACGGATCCTGACTCAGCCAGGCCCGTAGCAAATCCATGTTATCGCCTTTTGCCAGAATGACTCCGCCAGATCTGGGGATCTTACGCCCTGAAGCAAGAAACAATCCGTCAGCGTAGCTTTTTTTAAGCCATTCCACGTGTGCGGAAAGCTGCGCGTCAACTTCATCTAACGGTTTAACGTAAGTCAGAACAATAACTGCAATGGTGCTCATTTGGATGTCCATCTTTTATATGGGTATATAAAAGTAGCATGCGGAGAGTTGCGGGTGATAGTAGGCCGAATGCAGTTTCTGGATGGTGCAACAGGCGAAAAAAAAGCCCGCACTTGCGTACGAGCTCTTCTTAAAATATGGCGGTGAGAGAGGGGTTCGAACCCTCGATACGTTGCCGTATACACACTTTCCAGGCGTGCTCCTTCAGCCACTCGGACACCTCACCATATTGTTTCGCTGCTCACCTTAGGTGGGCAACGGGGCGCTACTATAGGGAGTTGCGCTAAAACGGTCAAGCAGTATTTACTCTTTCTTTACCGTTCGGTCAAGCAATGAACACTACCCCGCCGTCGGGCGGCAGGGCAGGCATTTTAGCGCTGTGAATCAAGCTGTTCGTTGTTTTTCACCACGTCCTGCGCTTTGGCGTAGCTCTCGATCAGTAACTGGTATGCCGGGAAGATTTTGGTATAAACCTCAGCCCACTCTGCGGCATCCGGGCGATTCCAGGTACGCTGTAGCTCGGAAGCGACCGCGGCGGTATCCATTGGCACCACGCCTGCCTGTACCACGCGGGCGAGGGTGATTTCCTGCGCCATTTTGCTGTAGGTACCGGAAGCGTCAATCACGGCGAAGACCTTATAACCATCGGCAACGGCGGCAATTGACGGGAACGCCATGCAGACGCTGGTAATGGTACCGGCAATAATCAACGTTTTACGCCCGGTTGTTTTTACTGCGTCAACGAATTCCGGGTTATCCCAGGCGTTGATCTCGCCCTTACGCGCAATATATTTCGCGTGCGGTGCGTTCTGGTGAATCTCCGGGATCAGTGGGCCGTTTGGCCCCTGCGGGACTGATGCCGTGGTGATCACCGGGATCCCTGCTAATGACGCCATTTTTGCCAAGGCAGCGGCGCGGGCTCGCAGTTCCGGCATCGGCATGTCGCCGACGGTCTGAAACAGGCCGCTCTGATGGTCAATCAACAACATGGCGGTATCATTCACGTCAATCACCGGACGAGAACCGTTAAAGTTAGCTGGAGTCGACATACTATTCACCTCTGTAATATTAGATTTGGCCGAAGCGGCCGCTGTTAAAATCACGAACGGCTTCCGCGATTTGTGCTTTGGTATTCATCACAAATGGGCCGTAACCGACAATGGGTTCCTGTAGTGGCTCGCCGGCCATCAGCAGGACTTTCGCATTAGAACTCGCCTCAAGGTGGAGTGATTCCCCTTTCTGGCTGAGCACCACCAGTTGGCCTTCACGGGCGCTTCCCTCTCCGTTCACCTTAACTTCACCTTCCAGCACGACCAGCGCGGTGCTCCAGCCATCGGGCTGATGCAGCGTTATGTCCTGACCCTGATTAAGCTGCAGGTCCCAGACATTGAGCGGTGAAAAGGTATGCGCCGGTCCGACAACATCTCCATAGCGGCCCGCAATGACCCGCATACGACCCGCGTTATCGGGCAGAGCAATGACAGGGATTGCATCAGCGGTGATGCTCTGGTATCCCGGATGCGTCATCTTGTCTTTTGCCGGAAGGTTGACCCAGAGCTGAATCATTTTCAGCTCGCCGCCGGTTCGGGTGAAATTCGCCGAGTGGAACTCTTCGTGCAGTATTCCGGCACCTGCCGTCATCCACTGCACATCACCGGGGCCAATAACGCCGCCTCGGCCGGTAGAATCTCGGTGCTCAACTTCCCCTGAATACACGACGGTGACGGTTTCAAATCCACGATGCGGATGCTCACCAACGCCGCGTTTCTCTGTCCCAGCCGGGAAGTGGTGCGGGCCAGCATAGTCAAGCAGCAGGAAGGGGCTTAGCTGTTCGCCATGAGTCTGATAAGAGAACATCGAGCGAACCGGGAAACCGTCGCCTACCCAGTGCTGCGAGGGGGCGGTATAGATGCCAGTAATCTGTTTCATGGAGGTCTCCTGCATGTCTGTTTCTGATGTGAATAAGCATATATTCAGTTCTAATTGCCCGGTAGATAGTGAAAATGGCCTATACTGTTCTAAAAATGGAACGATGGAGGAAGGATGCAGGATCTCAATGATTTAGCCTGGTTTGTCCAGGTGGTCGATCACGGCGGTTTTGCTGCGGCAGGGAGAGCGCTCGATCAGCCTAAATCAAAATTAAGCCGCCGGATTGCTCAGCTTGAAGAACGTCTCGGGGTGCGTCTGATTCAGCGTACTACCCGGCAGTTTGCGGTGACCGAGGTCGGACACACCTTTTATCAACACTGCAAAGCGATGTTGATAGAGGCGGAGGCGGCTGAACAGGCGGTGGAAACGCTGCGTTCAGAGCCGTGCGGCAGCGTGAAGCTGACCTGCCCGGTGACGCTTTTGCATGTACATATCGGCCCAATGCTGGCGCGGTTTATGCAGCGTCATCCGGGGGTAACGCTATTATTGGAAGCGACGAACCGGCGGGTTGATGTAGTGGGGGAAGGCGTTGATGTGGCTATTCGCGTGCGGCCAAGGCCTATAGAAGATAGCGATCTGGTGATGCGCGTATTGGCCGACCGCGGGCATCGGCTGGTGGCGAGTCCAGCGTTAGTTGAGCGGTTGGGCGTGCCCCAGGCACCGTCTGAACTCAGCGAGTGGCCGGGATTAAGTATCGGTGCAGGAAAACATCAACATCACTGGCAATTAACCGGCCCCGAGGGCGCGCGGGCGGAGGTCTATTTCGCTCCCCGGATGGTGACAACGGATATGCTGGCGCTGCGAGAAGCGGCAATTGCCGGAGTAGGGGTCGTGCAGCTTCCTTTATTAATGGTGCGCGATCAGCTCGCAGCAGGGGAACTGGTGGTTGTGCTTGATGAGTGGCAACCGCGCAGAGAGGTGATCCATGCGGTTTTTGCTTCACGCCGCGGACTGCTGCCATCGGTCAGGGCGCTGGTTGATTTCCTGAGCGAAGAGTATCAGCGGATGGAGGAGGATTAGGATTTGATAAAATCCGTAAGGAGCAGCGCTGTCGAAGATAGTCTGAAGCCGCAGAAGACTGGCTGTTCCCGGAGGCGGCGCGATGCGCCTGTCCGGGCTACCGGGTGGTGGGGGGCAATATGCGAAAAAAAGCCCGTACTTGCGTACGAGCTCTTCTTAAAATATGGCGGTGAGGGAGGGATTCGAACCCTCGATACGTTGCCGTATACACACTTTCCAGGCGTGCTCCTTCAGCCACTCGGACACCTCACCATATTGTCATTCCCGTTGCTGCCGGGAACGGGCGCTAATTTAGGGAAATACGTAAGTCTCGTCAATCAACTTTTTTAAAAAACCGTGCGTTTAGCCAAACTTCAAGCAACTTGCTTTCTAAATGCGCGAGAATCGATTTTTTTGTCACCATTTCTTTTTTAACACGATAGCCAGACGAAATTTGCTATGCTGACAAACCAATAGAAAACAACGAATAAAACACGACGCTAACCTAACCTGCCTGGGGCGTCGGCTATCAGGAGCCATCATGGAGATTATCTTTTACCACCCGACGTTTGACACTTCGTACTGGATTACGGAGCTGGAGAAGCAACTGCCCGGTTCGCGAGTGCGCGAGTGGAAACCGGGCGATAACCAACCCGCCGACTATGCGTTGGTCTGGCATCCTCCGGTAGAAATGTTGCAAGGGCGTGACTTAAAGGCGGTCTTTGCCCTTGGCGCTGGCGTCGATTCAATCCTTAGCAAGCTGCGGGAACATCCGGAAATGCTGCCGCTGTCGATTCCGTTATTCCGTCTGGAAGACACCGGCATGGGCTTGCAGATGCAAGAGTACGCCGTGAGCCAGGTTCTGCACTGGTTCCGTCGTTTTGATGATTACCAGGCATTAAAGCAGGAAGCCCGCTGGCAGCCTCTGGATGAGTATCATCGCGAGGAGTTTACTATCGGGATTATGGGCGCGGGCGTGCTCGGCGCTAAAGTGGCAGAAGGGCTGCAAGCGTGGGGATTTCCGCTGCGCAGCTGGAGCCGTAGCCGTAAGTCCTGGCCGCAGGTGACGAGTTTTGCTGGGGCAGAAGAACTGGGCGAATTTCTGAGCAGCACTCGCGTGCTGATTAACCTGTTGCCTAACACTGCGGAAACCGTTGGCATTATTGATAAAACGCTGTTGGCACAGCTTCCGGATAATAGCTATGTGCTGAATCTGGCGCGTGGAGTTCATGTGGTTGAAGACGATCTGCTGGCGGCCCTGGATAGCGGTAAGCTTAAAGGGGCTATGCTCGACGTGTTCAGCCGCGAACCATTACCGAAAGAGAGCCCACTTTGGGCGCATCCACGGGTTGCGATGACGCCTCATGTTGCAGCTGTCACCCGGCCTCAGGAAGCCATTGCTTATATTGCAGGAACTATCGGCCAACTGGAACGAGGCGAAACGGTAAACGGGCAGGTCGATCGCCAGCGAGGATACTAAGAGATAACCCCGCTGCGGCGGGGTTTTTGCTGATCATGAGCGCATATTCCTGCTATTCTTGCCACAAACAGAGAAGGAGAATGTGATGTATCCTGTTGACCTGCACATGCATACCATTGCCAGCACCCACGCTTACAGTACCCTGCACGATTATATTGCCGAAGCAAAGCGCAAGGGGATCAAACTCTTTGCCATTACCGACCATGGCCCTGACATGGCTGATGCGCCACATTACTGGCATTTCATTAACATGCGCATCTGGCCGCGGCTGGTGGACGGCATTGGCATTCTGCGCGGCATTGAAGCCAACATCAAAAATACACAGGGCGAAATAGACTGTACTGGGCCAATGCTCACCTCTCTGGACCTGATTATTGCAGGTTTCCACGAGCCGGTGTTCCCGCCTCAGGATAAAGCGACTCATACGGAGGCGATGATCGCCACCATGGCCAGCGGCGCAGTGCATATTATTAGTCATCCCGGTAATCCCAAATTCCCCGTTGATATCCCGGCCATTGCTGCTGCGGCGGCGAAATACCATGTTGCGCTGGAGATCAATAACTCATCTTTTGTCTCATCGCGCATTGGAAGTGAAGATAATTGCCGTGCCGTCGCGCAGGCCGTGCGTGATGCCGGCGGTTGGGTTGCGCTGGGGTCGGATTCCCATACCGCATTCACGCTGGGCGAATTTACCGAATGCCGTAAGATCCTTGATGCCGTTGATTTCCCGGAGGATCGCATCCTTAACGTGACACCCCGGCGTATGCTTGATTTCCTTGAATCACGAGGAATGGCGGCGATCCCTGAATTTGCTGAACTTTAATTTGAATAACTGGAAGAAATGAATGAACGAGTTTTCTATCCTCTGCCGCGTGCTGGGTTCACTGTACAACCGTCAGCCGCAGGACCCGCTGCTGGTCCCGCTATTTACCCTTATTCGTGAAGGGAAGCTGGCGGCGAGCTGGCCGCTGGAGCAGGATGAGCTGCTGGAGCGTCTGCAAAAGAGTTGTGATATGCAGTCGCTGGCCGCCGAATATAATGCCCTGTTTGTTGGTGAAGAGTGCAGCGTTGCGCCTTACCGTAGCGCATGGGTGGAAGGGGCGACAGAAGCTGAAGTTCGTGGTTTTCTGAGTGCACACGGGATCCCAACCGGAGAAAGCGCAACGGATCATATCGGATCGCTGCTGTTGGCTGCCTCATGGCTGGAAGATCATGCCACTGAGGATGAAAGCGAGACTCTGGAAACGCTGTTTGCCGATTACATTCTGCCATGGTGTGGGGCCTTCCTTGGTAAAGTTGAAGCGCATGCGACTACGCCATTCTGGCGTACTATGGCGCCGCTGACCCGCGAAGCTCTCTCTGCAATGTGGGATGAACTGCAGGAAGAAAATGAGCAATAATTTGTGATTTAAATCACAAATTTAATGCAACGCAAAATTACACATCTCACATAATGTGTTCTATGTCGCATTTGCCAGGTGCGTATCTGCTATGATGCGCACTATGAACATACTCTTCGCAATCGCATTAACGACTGGCATTCTCTCCGGAATTTGGGGATGGGTGGCTGTCGCACTTGGCCTGCTGAGCTGGGCGGGTTTCCTCGGCTGCACCGCTTACTTTGCCTGTCCGCAAGGTGGGTTAAAAGGGCTGCTCATTTCCACCTGTACGGTCATGAGCGGCGTGATATGGGCGCTGGTGATTATTTATGGCAGCGCGCTGGCGCCGCAGTTGGAAATCCTGAGCTATGTGATGACAGGTATCGTGGCGTTTCTGATGTGCATACAGGCGCGTCAGCTGCTGCTCTCCTTCGTACCCGGTACGTTTATTGGTGCATGCGCGACGTTTGCGACCAACGGCGACTGGCGTTTGGCGGTACCTTCGTTGGCATTGGGCCTGGTCTTTGGCTACGCTATGAAAAATAGCGGACTGTGGCTGGCGGCGCGAGCCGCGAAAAATAAAGCACTGGCTAACGAAAACAGCTAATCACGTATAAACCACACGCTTTACCTTAAAACAGGGCTTCAGGTCCTGTTTTTTTGTGTCCGGAATTCCTTTCATTAAACCTCCCTCCCGTCTACACGTTCTTGAGTCACTGTACCGTCAGTCAGTGAATCGATTTTGTTAACAATATTGCTATAAATGAAATTAATTTGTTTTTGTTTTGTTAATATAAATGCGTTAGTTGTAAGTGGATGTGACTCGATGCACTCATGGATGGCTTGTGCTTTTTGATAGCTATGCAGATATGCCGAGGAGTTTTATCATGAAAAAATATCAATGCGCGTTAGTTGCTGCTTTATGTGTTTTGCCCACGTTATTTAGCCCGGCCATGGCGGAGCAGGTGCAGGCTGGCGTCATCCATTTCTACGGGCAGGTTGTAGAAGCACCTTGCCAACTCAATGCAACAGACAATCAGGTTGTTATGGATTGCCCACGGGCGAAGACGGTACGGATATCAGCTCAGCAGCTTGAAAAAGGAAATATTCACAACGAAAACATCCGCTCGGCGCAGTTAAGATACATTAACCCGCAACGTACCCTCGCTATTCTGGACGTCGATTATCGGTAACAACTAGCCCCCAGGCTTTCGTCCCGGGGGCTATCATGCCATATTATCCTCAAGTATTTATCCTTAGACGTATGCCGACAGGAGGAGAAATGGCTGTTCAACCTGAGGTTATTCTCGGCGACATTACAACGCTCGCGGTCGATGTTATCGTCAACGCCGCAAACCCTTCATTGCTTGGCGGCGGTGGGGTAGACGGCGCGATTCATCGCGCTGCCGGCCCTGAACTGCTGGCTGCCTGTAAAATCGTTCTTCAACAGCAGGGAGAATGCCCACCAGGTCATGCAGTCATTACCGTCGCGGGAAATCTACCTGCCAGCGCGGTCATTCACACCGTAGGGCCAATTTGGCACGGCGGCGACCGGCAGGAGGCAGAGTTGCTGGCAGATGCTTATAAAAATAGCCTGCTATTGGCTTCAGCAAATAACTATCGCTCAATTGCATTTCCCGCTATCAGCACTGGCGTTTATGGGTATCCTAAAGAGGCTGCGGCAGAAATTGCCGTACGCACGGTAAATGCGTTTCTCACTCGCTACAACCCTCTGGAACGCGTCATTTTTGTCTGTTTCGATGCTGAAACGGCTGGCATTTATACCCGATTGCTTCAGACGCAGTAGTTCGTTATACAGATCCCTTGCAGGAATAAGATATGATAGTTTCCCGCATTCGCAGGAAATTATCATCACTGGAGATTTACGCGTGGTTGAAGGGAAAGTACTGCATAAACAACAGATTCGCCGTGCGGAAATTGTGGCTGCAGCACAGAAATGTTTGGCGGAAAAGGGACTGCATGGCGCCTCCGTTGCGGACATTGCGCGTCAGGCTGGTCTGAGCGTAGGGCAGTTGTATCGTATCTTTGCCAGTAAAGAAGAGATCGTTGAAGCGATCGTCAGTGAAATAGTCAATGCCAGGGTTGGCGAGATGGTGGACGGAAACCATGATTTGGTCCGGATGGCCTCAGTTTTAGCCGGCGTGATCCCAGCGACCGATGACACAAAGACTGATAATTATCTGTTGATGGAAATTAACGCGGAAGCATCCAGAAATCCCCGCCTGCGCGAAATTATGCATCAAGCCGATCGTCGTCTGAAAGAAGAGGGTGGGCGACTGACCCGACACTATCATCCTGAAATGAGCGCAGAACAAATTAATGTCGCCTGTGAATTTATCGCGATCTTAACTGAAGGTGCAGCCTATCGGTGTGAACTGGCAACGACCTCGACAGTTGATAAGACGGCGATGGAGGCGCTTTACCGCAACGTATTTCATCTGTTGTTCATGAAAGAGTAGAGCTGCCGAACGCAAAATACACGGCAGCTTTTGACTTTATCAACCCGCTGAAATCTGTGGTTTAGCTGTTTTTTGTTGGAATTTCCCGGAGAAAAGGAAGCGCAGGAGCGGTATCCGCAGATGGATTTCATACAGAATCAGCGCAATCCCAACAACAAAGACCAGCCCGGTAATAAACCCTAAGGTATTCGATTTAATCACCGGGGTTATCCATGCGCCATAGAGTAAGGTCAGCGGATGGTGAACCAAATAGATAAAGAGTGACGCGTTGACGAAATAGGTGACTCGCGCGGACTGGAAGTTCAGCAACCGGTGGCCAAGGGAAAAGACGACGTTGACCATCCACAGGCCAAGGACCATGGTGATGACGTATTCTGTTTCATACATCCAGCCATCGCCAGACCCATACTGCTGATTCAGGCGGTAGGCGATAAAGCCCAGCAGCGCCCCAACAAAGCACCAGGGTGATGAGGTGGTGAACATCGCTTTCAGGCGTGAGTTAATAAACGTCTGGGCGCCAAGAATAAAGAAAGGCAGATAGAAAAGCGTCTGCATGACAATAAAGTTGAACAGGCCATTACTGAGAACAGGCGGGTAAACCATAAACAGGGTGCGACGAATCACCGCATACAGTACGCCGAGCGCCAGAAAAATCATCGATAGCTGGCCCATTGTGACGGTGTCACTGAAGGTGGGGGCGGTGTCAGAACGTCGACTGGTCAGCCATTTAAACAGCACAATGCCTAGCGTCGTCAGCACAACCAGCACCAGTAAAAACCACAGATGTGAAATTAATTCCCAGGCCAGGGTGTTAAACTTGTCATATCCTGAGAGGGTATGCCAGTTTCCAGCCTTGCCGTTGACGTACTGCAGCATAATAAACTGCGGCAAGGTCAGTAGCGGAATGGCGGTTAGCATGGGAATGCCTACGCGCTCAACGCGCACTTTCCACCATTTCTTAAGCGGATAGCGCAGAAAAAGCATGTAGGAAAAATAACCGGAAATCACAAAGAAGACCTGCATCCGAAAGGCATGGATGAAGTCGTTGAACAACGTCAACCACCATGAAGGTTCTACGCTATTAACATGCCAGCTGTGGCTGGAGTAGATGAGCGAGATGTGAAAAGGAATTCCCAGCAGCATCAGCCAGGCGCGGATGCTATCGAAAAAATATTCACGCTGTACTGGAGTATTATTCATACAATTTCGCTACATTCTCAGACAATTCGTCTTATCACTCAACGTGATAACCTTTAAATTCTTTGCAACCCTACATGAACTCTGGGTATCTGTCTCCAGGATAAGCACGCAAAGTGCAAGTGGGACAGTGAACTGTTTATTCCCTGTGCCGCCAGGCTGAACAATGCAGGGATTATGTTGTCGGATTGCCCGAGTTTCCATTAAAATAGATCGGATCGATTTAAGCACACAAAGGGGGAAGTGCTTACTTATATGAAACATAAACCACAGATGATGAAAATGCGTTGGTTAAGCGCAGCCGTAATGTTGTCCCTGTGTACTTCATCTGCATGGGCATTCAGCATTGATGACGTCGCAAAAGAGGCTCAAACGTTAGCTGGCAAAGGCTATGAAGCGCCGAAAAGTAACCTGCCCTCTGCTTTCCGCGATATGAAGTATGCGGATTATCAGCAAATTCAGTTTAATCACGATAAAGCCTATTGGAATAATCTTAAAAGCCCGTTCAAGCTTGAGTTTTACCACCAGGGGATGTATTTCGACACGCCGGTCACCATTAATGAAGTGACTGCGACCAGCGTGCGTAAAATTAAATATAACCCGGATTATTTCAATTTTGGTAATGTTCAGCACGACAAAGACACGGTTAAAGACCTGGGCTTTGCTGGCTTTAAAGTCCTGTATCCGATCAATAGCAAAGATAAGAACGACGAAATTGTCAGCATGCTCGGAGCAAGCTACTTCCGCGTACTGGGACAGGGCCAGGTTTATGGGCTTTCTGCCCGTGGACTTGCTATCGATACTGCACTGCCTTCTGGCGAAGAATTCCCGCGTTTTCGTGAGTTCTGGATTGAACGTCCGAAAGCCACGGATAAACGCCTGACGATTTATGCACTGCTGGATTCCCCGCGCGCAACCGGAGCCTATCGCTTTGTAGTGATGCCGGGCCGCGACACCGTTGTTGATGTGCAATCGAAGGTCTACCTGCGCGACAAAGTGGGCAAGCTGGGCGTTGCTCCGCTGACAAGCATGTTCCTGTTTGGGCCGCACCAACCGTCTCCGACGACCAACTATCGCCCGGCGCTGCATGATTCCAACGGTCTCTCTATCCTCGCCGGAAATGGTGAATGGATCTGGCGTCCGCTGAATAATCCAAAACATTTGGCCGTCAGCAGCTATGCGATGGAAAACCCGCAAGGCTTTGGCCTGCTGCAGCGTGGCCGCCAGTTCTCTCGTTTCGAGGATCTTGACGATCGCTACGACCTGCGTCCAAGCGCGTGGATCACGCCAAAAGGCGAATGGGGTAAAGGTAAAATCGAACTGGTTGAAATTCCGACCAATGACGAGACCAACGATAATATCGTCACCTACTGGACGCCGGACCAATTGCCGGAGCCAGGCAAAGAGATGAACTTCAAATACACCATCACCTTCAGTCGCGATGAAGACAAACTGCATGCGCCAGATAACGCGTATGTGATGCAGACTCGTCGTTCCACTGGTGACGTGAAGCAATCGAATCTGATTCGCCAGCCGGATGGTACCATCGCCTTTATCGTCGATTTTACCGGCACTGAGATGAAAAAACTGCCAGCCGACACCGCGGTAACCGCCCAGGCAAGCATCGGCGATAACGCCGAAATCGTTGAAAATACGGTGCGCTATAACCCGGTAACTAAAGGCTGGCGTATGATCCTGCGCGTGAAAGTAAAAGATCCGAAGAAAACGACGGAAATGCGCGCTGCGCTGGTCAATGCCGATCAGACGCTGAGTGAAACCTGGAGCTATCAGCTGCCTGCTAATGAATAAGATAACGAAGTACATCGACGCATTGCCGCTGTCGGACGCAGAAAAAGCCGCGTTGCCTGACGCCAGCCTGCAGGCCGTACATGAAGCACTGGACGCTGAACATCATGTCTATAAGCGTGAAGATGACTCGCCGCTGGGGTCAGTAAAATCACGACTGGAACACAGCTGGCCGGATTCACTGGCCGGTGACCAGTTGATGAAGGATGACGAAGGGCGTACACAGTTGAACGCGATGCCGAAGGCAAAACGTTCCTCTATGTTCCCGGACCCATGGCGTACTAACCCGGTCGGGCGCTTTTGGGACCGACTGCGTGGACGCGATGTCACCCCGCGCTATCTTTCTCGTCTGACGAAAGAAGAGCAGGAGAGTGAGCAGAAATGGCGTACCGTCGGTTCGATTCGTCGCTACATCCTGCTGCTGTTGACGCTGGCGCAGACCGTCGTGGCAACCTGGTACATGAAAACTATTCTGCCTTATCAGGGCTGGGCGCTGATCAACCCGGCAGATATGGTAGGGCAGAACCTGTGGATTTCCTTTATGCAACTGCTGCCGTATGTGCTGCAGTCGGGGATTCTGATTCTGTTTGCCGTGCTTTTCTGCTGGGTTTCCGCTGGGTTCTGGACGGCGCTGATGGGCTTCCTGCAACTGCTAATTGGGCGTGATAAATACAGTATCTCTGCTTCGACGGTGGGGGATGAGGCGCTGAATCCGGAGCATCGCACGGCGCTCATTATGCCTATCTGCAACGAAGACGTTGATCGTGTTTTCGCTGGTCTGCGTGCAACCTGGGAATCGGTAAAAGCTTCCGGGAATGCTGAGCACTTTGACGTCTATATCCTCAGCGATAGCTACAACCCGGATATTTGCGTGGCTGAGCAAAAGGCGTGGATGGAGCTGATCGCTGAAGTGCAGGGTGGAGGGCAAATATTCTATCGCCGCCGCCGCCGCCGCGTGAAACGTAAAAGCGGCAACATTGATGACTTCTGCCGCCGCTGGGGTAGCCAGTATAGCTATATGGTCGTACTGGATGCCGACTCAGTGATGAGCGGTGAATGCTTGAGCGGTCTGGTGCGCTTGATGGAAGCGAACCCGAATGCCGGTATTATTCAGTCATCGCCGCGCGCATCCGGTATGGATACGCTCTACGCTCGCTGCCAGCAGTTTGCCACCCGCGTTTACGGCCCGTTGTTCACTGCAGGCCTGCACTTCTGGCAGTTAGGTGAGTCGCACTACTGGGGCCATAACGCTATCATTCGCGTAAAACCGTTTATCGAGCACTGTGCCCTGGCACCGTTGCCTGGTGAGGGTAACTTCGCAGGTTCGATTCTGTCGCACGACTTCGTTGAAGCTGCATTGATGCGTCGTGCCGGGTGGGGGGTATGGATTGCCTACGACCTCCCTGGCTCTTATGAAGAGCTGCCGCCAAACCTGCTGGACGAACTGAAGCGCGATCGTCGCTGGTGTCAGGGAAACCTGATGAACTTCCGCCTGTTCCTGGTTAAGGGGATGCACCCGGTTCACCGCGCGGTATTCCTGACTGGCGTCATGTCCTATCTGTCGGCACCGTTGTGGTTTATGTTCCTTGCGCTCTCAACCGCTTTGCAGGTGGTGCATGCATTGACCGAACCGCAATACTTCCTGCAGCCGCGACAGCTGTTCCCGGTCTGGCCACAGTGGCGTCCGGAGCTGGCTATCGCGCTTTTTGCGTCAACGATGGTGCTGTTGTTCCTGCCGAAGCTGCTGAGTATCATTCTGGTATGGTGCAAAGGTTCGAAAGAGTACGGTGGATTCCTCCGAGTCACTCTTTCGCTGCTGCTGGAAGTGCTCTTCTCAGTACTGCTGGCGCCGGTGCGTATGCTGTTCCACACCGTGTTTGTGGTCAGTGCGTTTCTCGGTTGGGAAGTAGTCTGGAACTCACCGCAGCGCGATGATGACTCGACTCCGTGGGGCGAGGCGTTTATGCGCCATGGTTCACAGATGCTGCTGGGCCTGGTCTGGGCGGTCGGTATGGCGTGGTTGGATCTGCGTTTCCTGTTCTGGCTGGCGCCGATTGTGGTTTCGCTGATTCTGTCGCCGTTCGTGTCGGCCCTCTCCAGCCGTGCCACGCTAGGTCTGCGCAGTAAGCGCTGTAAGCTATTCCTGATCCCGGAAGAGTATTCGCCACCGCAGGTGCTGAAAGATACCGATACGTACCTGACGCTGAATCGTCAGCGTTCTCTGGACGATGGTTTTATGCATGCCGTGTTTAATCCATCATTCAACGCATTGGCAACGGCAATGGCAACTGCGCGTCACCGCCATGGACATATTCTGGATATCGCCCGTGAACGTCATGTTGAGCAGGCATTGAACGAGACGCCGGATAAACTCAACCGCGATCGTCGTCTGGTTTTGCTGAGCGACCCGGTTACAATGTCGCGTTTGCACTATCGCGTGTGGGCCGCGCCGGAGAAATACTCTTCGTGGGTGGATACCTACCAGCAATTGACGTTGAATCCGTTGGCGTTGAAAGTGAAGTAAGCCGTACGTAAAGGAAAATACCGGCAAAAATGCCGGTATTTTTTTACCTGAAAATAGAGGTTATAGATGAGAGTTTTACTGGTTATCGCCATGACGCTGGTTCTCAGCGGCTGCGGTAGCATTATCAGTCGTACGGTGCCGGGGCAGGGACATGGAAACCAGTATTATCCCGGCGTACAGTGGGATGTGCGTGATTCCTCATGGCGCTATATCACGATTCTCGATCTGCCCTTTTCGCTGGTGTTTGATACGCTATTGCTGCCGCTGGACGCCAGCCATGGCCCCTACAATTAATTAGCGTTCATCCCATTCATCGGCAGCGGCCTGGCCCTCTTCGGTGTCAAGAGAGGGTTCGAGCTGAAATTCACCTTCGTCCCACTCATGCAGCGTATTTTCTTCCAGCCACTCCTGACGAAGCTCAATCTCATCATAGTCACCGTCAAAAACGCTTTGTGCTGCCTGGCCGCTAAGTATTGGCAGACATTCGCCTTGCTCATCTTCATCGGCAAAAAATTCTGCTTGCCAGGCGATATCCCCATCCTGCAGCACGTATTTTTGAATATTTAATTGCTCGACGTTGGCGCTCTCTTCGTCGCTATCCGGATTATTAACAAGAAACTCTTCGCGGGCCGCATCGATAGCTTCTTCGAGCGTGGCATAGAACATCGAATCCTTTGGCATGGCTAACCCCCTAAGAAGAATAGAAATGAACACGATTCAATCTATAGAAGGCAGTTGGCAAAGCGTCAAGGGAGGTAACCCCCCTCGCGTTATTAATTTACTGAATGATTGCCGGAACTCGCGTCGTCCGTGGGTGGAACGCGACGCGGACGACGCAGAGTGAGGGTAGAGTAAACCGCGTTGAACAGAACCACGCAGGCGGTGACTAAAAAGACCGCGCGAAAACCGTAATTGGCGGAAACCGATGCGCCAATCAATGGACCCGTCACGTTGCCAATATCGCGGAACGATTGGTTATAGCTGAAGATTCGTCCGGCAATTTGGCTGGTAGAGTTATATACCAGCAGCGTTTGTACGGCGGGCAGTAGCGCACCGTCGGCGGCACCCAACAGGAAACGCAGAATCCCAAGCTGCAATGGCGTCTGGACGAACGACATCGGTATCAACAGTAGAACCGAAATCACCAGGGCGACAATCAGGATTTTTTCCGGACCAATTCGGTCGCCCAGCTTTCCTAGTCTGGGGGCGCTGAGCAGTGCGGCAATACCGGGTACCGAGGCAATCATGCCGCTGATGAACGCAATATTGCTGACGTTACCGGCCAGATCGCGCACATATAGCGTCAGAATTGGCGCAATTGAGCCAGTGGCAACCTGGATAATTAATGAGGTCACAAACAGGCTTAGGACCAGTTTGGGATTTTTCAGCGAAGAGAAAACATCTTTCGCACTGAGCATCTCTTTTTTGCTGACCGCGACGAAATTCTCGCGAATGAGGGATAGGGTAAACAAGAAGCAGATAAACAGAACAGCCGCAGTCATAAAAAAAACGGTACGCAATCCCCAGTGATCGGCCAGGAAACCGCCAGCCAGAGGCCCAAGCAGCGCGCCGCTAACTGCGCCCGTCGACAGCGTACCCAGCGCCCAACCGCTTTTATGCCGGGGGATTTGGGTCGCTATCAGAGCATTGGCATTGGGAATGAACCCACCCAACAGGCCCAACAGCGCGCGCAAGATCAGAAATTGCCAGATATTCTGCGCCAGCCCCATCAGCAACATGACAATAGCCATACCGAGCGCAGAACGCAGAAGCATAATTTTGCGCCCTTTACGATCAGCAAGGCCGCCCCAGAACGGTGAGGCAATTGCAGAGAATAAAAAGGTGATACTGAAGACTATCCCCGACCACATGTTGAGGGCGCTATGACCGGTTACGCCGAGCTGTTCAACGTAGAGAGGAAGAAAAGGCATCACCAGGCTAAACGCGGCGCCGGTTAAAAAGCAGCCGAGCCAGGTCACGGTGAGATTGCGTTTCCAGTTAATCGGGGTATCAGCAGAGGGCATAGGATTCCACTGACCTGCGAAGCAGGTCAAATAATTGAAAATATGAGCTTGCTAATTATGCGCCTGAGAAATGATCGTCGCAATGGACGACAGCTTTTAAAGCTAAAACAGGTCAAGAGTGTGCTCGCCAATCCCTACATCTGCGCTCAGATGTGGGATCGGGGCATTTGCCGGATCAATAACGAGAAGGGACGCCAGGTGGACGAGTCTTGAAGCGACGGTGCATCCACATGTATTGCTCTGGGGCCATCAGAATGCATTTCTCGACGATTTTATTCATCCAGATAGCCGTTGTCTCGGCATCGTCCAGGGGCGGATCGCATTCCGGCGGCAGCATAATCAGCTCATAACCTTTACCGTCAGGTTTGCGACGAGGTACGAACGGGACAATGCAGGCTTTCGACATTTTTGCCAGCATCCAGGTTCCTGAGGTTGTGGCAGCCTGATCGACCGCGAAAAAGGGAACAAACACGCTGGCTGCCGGGCCGTAATCGTGATCCGGTGCGTACCAGATCACATCACCTCTCTTCAGCGCGCGGATCATGCCTTTTAGATCCTTGCGGTCAATCATATCTTTGTTGGAACGTAATCGCCCCCACGTCTGCAGCCAGTCGATAAGCGGATTGTCGTTTGGGCGGTAGACGCCGATACCAGGCTCATTCATACCGAACATGCGCGCACCCATCTCCAGCGTCAGGAAGTGGATGCCAATAAGCAGAATACCGCGATTCTGTGCCTGTACGGCCCGAATATGTTCAACGCCAATGGAATCGGTCCAGCGCGCGATACGCCTGGCTGGCCAGAACCAGGCCATGCCGGTCTCCATTAAACCCATACCGACAGATTCAAAGTTGGCAACTACCATCCGGCGGCGTTCTTGCTCGCTCATTTCGGGAAAACAGAGTTCCAGATTGCGAGAGGCTATTTTAGCCCGGCGACGCATCAGGCGTCTGGCCAGGTGGCCCAGCCCGGTACCAAGGCGGTAAATCACTGGATAAGGAAGTTGTACGACCAACCAAAGCAGGCCAACGCCAAACCAAAGTAACCAATAACGTGGATGCAGCAACGCTGCAGAAAATTTAGGTAAATGGGTCATCTCATACCTGTTTTATTAAGCAACGCGTTCTATTATCGCATTTTTTTATACATCAGCCAAAATGACAGTCTCTGAAGGCATTTATTGTTAATAGTCATCAATGGGGATGAGGGAAATGTAGCTCAAAATGTAGGGATGTAAATTGTTGGTGTTTGCTATATGATGCCCGCCGTTTATTGACCCATTGATTATGCCGAGCAGGTACACCATGCCAGTGTTACATAACCGCATTTCAAATGAGACGTTAAAAGCGCAAATGTTGGCTGAAACCGAGCCGCGCACGACGATCTCATTTTATAAGTATTTCACCATTATCGATCCGAAAGCGACCCGTGATGCGCTGTGGCTAGCGCTGACCAAATTGAACGTTTTTGGACGCATTTACCTGGCCCATGAGGGTATTAACGCACAGATCAGCGTTCCGCAGAGCCGAGTCGATGCGTTACGTGAATTTTTGTATGGCTTTGACCCGGCACTGAAAGGCCTGCGCCTCAATATTGCCCTGGACGACGATGGTAAATCCTTCTGGGTTCTGCGCCTCAAAGTTCGCGACCGTATTGTCGCTGACGGTATTGATGATCCAACGTTTGATGCTTCGGACGTGGGAGATTATCTGAAGGCCGCGGAAGTGAATGCGATGCTTGATGATCCAGACGCGGTCTTTATCGATATGCGTAACCATTACGAATTCGAAGTTGGTCATTTTGATAATGCGCTGGAAATTCCAGCGGATACTTTCCGCGATCAGTTGCCGAAAGCCGTCGAAATGATGCAGGAACATAAAGATAAAAAGATCGTTATGTACTGTACCGGCGGGATTCGCTGTGAAAAAGCCAGCGCCTGGATGAAGCATAACGGCTTCAGTAAAGTCTGGCATATCGAAGGCGGTATTATCGAGTACGCCCGCCGCGCCCGCGAGCAGGGGCTGCCGGTACGCTTTGTCGGTAAGAATTTTGTTTTTGATGAGCGTATGGGCGAGCGGATCTCAGACGATGTGATCGCTCATTGTCATCAGTGCGGTACATCCTGCGATAGCCATACCAACTGTCTGAACGATGGCTGTCACCTGCTGTTTATTCAGTGCCCGGACTGCGCGGAAAAATTTGCCGGGTGCTGTAGCGAAGCCTGTATGGAAGAGCATAAGCTGCCGGAAGAGGAGCAGCGGAAACTGCGCGCCGGGCGCGAAAATGGCAATAAAATCTTCAATAAATCTCGCGGTCGTCTGAACACCAGGTTAGGGATCCCGGATCCTGAGTCTTCAGAAAAACCATAACCAGATGAGATCGATAATCGCCAGTAGAAGCCACAGCGCCAGATAAATCATAAAATGCTCGCGGACGTTGTTGATCAGTAATTCAAACAGGCGACGCATAAAATCTCTCAGTGATTAACGGCCTCAATCGAGGCCGTTGTTTTTTGCACGGTTGCAGAACCGCAGAGTTGGCTATTATTGCTGAAAGCGAGCCAGCGAAAAGGGTGTCAGATCAAACTCAGAAGATTCACCAAGTGCGAACTGTACGGCAAGCTCTCCCAGTACCGGAGCGAATTTAAAGCCGTGTCCGCTTAACCCGGTAATCAAGAGCGTATTGGGCTGTTCGGGAAGAATATCAATAATGAAGTCTTCATCAGCCGTATTATCGTAGGTACAGGATGCGCCATGGAGACAGCCGCCGATACCGGGCAATACGTTGCGCAGGAAGTTGAAAGATTCGGAGCCATCAGTAGCAACTGCGCCGAATGGTGCGCGCTCTTCGGGGGCTGAAATGAGCTGCCCCCCGTTATGTTTGCCTATTTTCAACTCATTGTCTTCGGCCGGGAAACCGTAATATTGATCGCCATTGGGTAATTCGCCCGTAAACGCCGGGAAGTTATTCTTGGTACTGTAGCGGCCATCGGCCTGAAACCAGGCAAAAATCTTACGGACCGGTTGAACAGGCAGATTTGGCAGCAGGCGAGTGGCCCAGGTTCCGGCACTGACTAGCAGTTTTTTACCGCTGTATTCACCATCTACTGTTTCTACGGTTATACCGTTAGGCTGATGATGAATGGCGGAGACCGGGCAATTGAATAGCTGGGCCGCGCCTGCTTCGCGGGCGAGGCGGATCCAGGTCTCAATAGCCAGCTCGCTGCGCAATATACCGGATGCCGGTTCAAATATCGCCTGATAATCATGTGGTACACGGATTTCCGGCCAGCGAGCCATCACGGCCTGGCCATCCATTTCTTCAATATTGAGCTGGAATTGGCGCGCGCTGTTGGCAACGTTGCGCAGAAATTCGGAGTTTGCGGGCCCAAGATTAATGACCCCCGTGCGTTCAAAAACGGCTTCACCGCTGGCGGCGGCAAATTCATCCCACATTTTTTGTGCTCGTAGCACCAGAGGGACATACCTTTCACCTTCGCCATAGGCGTGTCGAATGAGGCGCGTGTTACCGTGATGGCTGCCTTCCTGATGTGGAGGCTGATGTGAATCGATCATCAGAACGTTAAGCCCTGCCTGTCGCGCATAATAGCCTGCGGCGGAGCCAACGGAGCCGCTACCGATAATGATGAGGTCATATTGCATGGTGAGTTCCGGGTTATTGCTTTATTAGCAGGGTAATTAACAACCCGCTGTTATACAAGTCCGAAAATAGTTCAGGCACCCATAGGTGCCTGTTCAGTGAATATTTAGACATTAGTGCGTTATTGCTAATGTCTGCGATACTCATTTTCCTGGTATTCGCCGGATTCAATCTTCGCAATACCTGCTTCCAGAATAGAAATAAACTGACGTGCGACGTCCGTTGTTAGCCATAGCGTCTGGCCAATTTCTGCGTCTCTACTGCTTTCTTGAGCGGGGTTTTGGTAGTGCAGGCGCAACATCAGCGCATCGTAGCTATCCACGGTGCTGATGTCCCATCCAACGAGGGGATGGGTCTGGATGACTTCATTATTCTTTTCCATCATAACCCCTTCTTCATATGTTAAAAGACAACAGTTCTCGAGGTTTAATGCATATTTTCTGAAGCAAATTAATTATATCAGTAGTCAAGAATAAACTCGAGAAATTAAACGAAATAGAGATACATACACCACTGATTGCTGATTTTTTGTGCGCGCAAGGCTTCATTCTTCGTTATTTTATAAGGGTGTAAGCGGGGGCAATAGGGAATGTCTGAGTATGAAAAGAATAAAAAAGCCGGGGCGACCCGGCAAAAAGTTGCACAATGAGGGAGCAAATTTAATTGACTAGTCGCGGACAAACCAATCGTCAGCGCTTTCCCAGGTTTCTTGCAGGATTTCGCTAATCCGGTCTTTATCTTCTTTCAAACCGCCGATGACCGACAAATTGTTATTGGCCGCATATCGGACCGTCACCTGACTTGACATCGAAGGGAACTGTTGATCGATACGCCGCGAGAGTTCATTGTTCAGCGCTTCTAAGGCGCCGCTGGGTAAGGCTGTAGATTTGGCGATAGACACTTCAATGCGCATAATTGCCCCCTGTGTAATATACTGTTTATTTATACAGTATCATTTGCACGTTTACAACAGGGAGCGCGGGATTTATTTTTTCATCGTCCAGCGCACGGTTTCTCCGGCGAGGAACGGCACCAGTGAATCGCCTGGCAGCGAGATACTCTCTACCACTGTGCTTTCCTCACGCACCAGTTCAACATAGGTTTCATTGACCGGCAGACCATAGAAACGTGGGCCATTAAGTGAACAAAAAGCTTCAAAGTGCTGTAGAGCGTTCATCTCTTCAAACACCGTCGCGTAACTTCCCAACGCGGTTGGCGCGTTGAAACAACCTGCGCAGCCGCAACTGGCCTCCTTGCGGTGACGGGCATGCGGGGCGGAGTCAGTGCCAAGGAAGGCTCGCTCGAAACCGCTGGCGACCAGTTCACGCAGTGCCTGCTGATGGATATTACGTTTCAAAATCGGTAGACAGTAAAGGTGAGGGCGCACGCCGCCAACCAGCATATGGTTGCGGTTAAACATCAGATGCTGAGGGGTAATGGTGGCCGCCAGCAGGTCGTTACCATCGCGTACATACTCAGCGGCGTCTTTCGTGGTGATGTGTTCGAAGACAACCTTCAGGCCGGGCAGACGCTGGCGCAAAGGCTCCATGACCGTGTCAATAAAGCGTGCTTCTCTGTCGAAAATATCGATATCAGAGTGGGTGACTTCACCGTGAACCAGCAGCGGCATGCCCAGTTTTTCCATACGCTCAAGCACTGGCATGATGGCATCGGTGCTGGTAACGCCATGGCTGGAGTTGGTCGTGGCATTGGCCGGATAGAGTTTGGCGGCAGTAAACACGCCCTCGTTAAATCCGCGTTCCAGTTCTGCCGGGTCGAGTGTATCGGTCAGATAGCAGGTCATTAGCGGTGTAAAATCATGATCCGCAGGGACGGCATCAAGAATACGCTGGCGGTAGGCGATGGCGGCTTCTACTGTGGTGACAGGAGGGACCAGATTCGGCATCACGATCGCCCGGCTATAAAATTCACTGGTATAAGGCACGACGGTTTTTAACATATCGTCATCGCGCAGATG
Source organism: Klebsiella sp. MISC125 (assembly GCF_051131775.1). Lineage (NCBI taxonomy): Bacteria > Pseudomonadati > Pseudomonadota > Gammaproteobacteria > Enterobacterales > Enterobacteriaceae > Klebsiella > Klebsiella sp. MISC125. Next base: position 3,744,376 of record NZ_CP180448.1, on the reverse strand, counting down.
AATATGCCAGTCGTCAGGGCGGCGGATTTTCAATACCTGGGATTGTGCTGTCATGGAAGGCTCCGGCTAATAAGTTCAGTCATCAGGGCTGTTTTTGCCGGGCACCAAGGATAAGCGTAAACGTTTTCCTTTGCATCAATTTCCGTAAAAAAACGGGCGCTGAAGCGCCCGAAGAATTAATTGGTGAAGGGGATGATGATCTCCCCTGGTTTCACCTCGATACCTTTAGCATACTTTTTCGCCAATGCTTCACCAGTGCTGGCATCTTCGCGCAGCACGTAAGCGGGCTGTTGATTGAAGTAGCTACGTAGTGATTGATTGAGATAGGGGATTAGCGTTTGGACGACAGACTGCAGCTTCTCAGGGTGGACTTTCGCATCAACAACTTCCATCTCCTGCAAGAAAATGGCCCCCTTTTCTTTATTAAAGACCGGAAGCGCTTTGAGCTTCAGATCAATGGTTGCTTTCTGGTTACCGAATAATGAATTCAGATCTAAATTCGCCACTCCGCTTAACGTCACTTTGTTCGGTTCTTCACGACCAATGGCGCTGGTAAGGTTTTTCAGCTCAATGTGGGCATCCGCTACGCCAGGCAGGCCAATATCCTTGGCGAAGTGATTACGTTTCTGCAGCGCCTGGTTGATTTCCTGCTCGCTAACTGAATATTGCGTAAGCTGGTTACAGCCGCTCAGAAGGCCGCTAACAATAAGCGCGGCCGCGATAAACATCTTTTTCATTGGGTTCCTTAATGTCATGCCATAGGTTCATCCTGACACAAAGCAGCATGGCCTACCAGCACGGGAGGTGCTAGCGGAAAAGACTGAAAAAGAAGCGAGGTGGCAGCGAACGACCCAACCTTTCGCTGCCTTAGGTCTAAATGGCCATAGATGACAGTAAATTAATCTGCGTCTGTTTGGCCATATTATCGCGGTAGGCAGCGACGCGGCTTGGCCAGCTCACACCTGCGACCAGCGTCAGGCTGCGCAGTAGCGGAAAGAGATGAATATCATCTTCAGACAGTTCCCCATTAACGGCGTTAGGCTGAACTATCAGTTTATCCAGCGCCCGCAGATCGTCGCTGATGTTCTTAACCAGCCCGGGGGAATGTGCGAGATGATCGGCAAAACTGCCAATTGACGCTTCTTTCTTATTCACAAAATAAGCGCGCGCTTCAGGCGTAGAGAATTCATCAAAGGCAGACTTTGCGAAACGCGGCATCAGCAGGCGGTTGGCATAGGAGTTGACTTTACGCAACCAGGTTTCAATCGCCGGATTACGCGGGCCGGTGAGCAGCGGTTGGCGATCCAGTTTATCGACGTAATGCACGATATCCATGCTTTCCGGCATGTAGCGACTGTCGTCTTTTTGCAGAATAGGCACCATCTTCTGACCGATCATTCGGGTTGGGGTTGATTCATCATCCTCCAGAATCGTGATCAGTTCGACGGGGATATTCTTCAGGCCGAAAATCATGCGGGCTTTAAGGCAGAATGGGCAGTGATCGTAGATATATAACTTCACGTTTCTCCTCCATAGTGACTGAGTGTCCTGAATTCATTATGGAAGAGAAACGAGGGTCCGGCAACTCAGGTGCGCGGTTCCAGCATTCCTGAGGTCGAACGTTTCGGGCTGAACTGCCACCACAGCGCGATAAACGTTGCAAAGCCGATGATGCCTAACATCAACCACGGTAGCTCAGGTTGCCCGGCGGCTTTACCGGCGTCAAAAAGCCAGCCTCCGCCGGCATAACCGAAGGCACCGCCAAAGGCTAATCCTAAGCGGCTAAAGCCCATGTAGCTACCTCTGGCTCTGGCATCCGCCAGCGAAGCCCCCAGCGTTTCACGTGCAGGTTCAGCAATAATAGAACCTATATAAAAGATGCAAATCAGCGTAAACAGTTGCTGTAGATTGCTGCTTAAGCCAATCGGCATCATGGCCAGCGTCATGACCAACAGGCCGGCCATCAAACGATGTTCAAGGCGAAAGCGTTTTTCACTCCAGCGGGCAATCGGATAGAGCAGGGTTAGTGAAATAGCCGCTTCAATGGCATACATCCATTTTACCGCTGATGGAGAACCGGCAATGTCGTTGACCATGATTGGCAGCATTAACATGACCTGAACCGCCAGCATATAGTAGCCCGTCAGCGTCAGAACATAGGTGACAAAGCGTTTGTCACGGAGTACCCGACCCAGCCCTTCACGCACGGGTGTTTTCACCGTAGAGAGTTTCCAGGCGGGAAGGTACCAGGCGTTAAATGCCGCACAGATGATGAACAACGCAGCCCCGGCGCTACAAACCAGACGAAAATCATATTGCAACAGCCAACTGCCTAACAGCGCGCCGATTACCGCTCCTGCGCTGTCCTGCATCATCAGAATAGAGAAAAAGCGGCCACGCTGATGCGGGCGCACAAGTTTGACCACCAGGGCTGCTCGCGGCGGGTCGAATAGGGTGCCGCCAAGACCGGAGAGAATGCAGGACAGCCATAATACCCACGGTTCATGGGCGACGGCCATGGCAGCAAAACCGCCGGCTCGCATCAGCATGCCGGTGACAATCATGGGTTTGGCGCCGAAACGGTCGGCAACCGCGCCGCCAAAGATACCTAATCCTTGCTGCACCAGCTGGCGCAGGCCGAGCGCGATCCCGACCATGAGTGCTGCCCAGCCCATTTGATCGACAAAGCGAATAGAGATCAGCGGAAATACGACAAAAAAGCCGAGCACCACCAGCATGTTATCGACTAACAGGAAATATTTACCCAGGCTCCGTGCCTGCGATACGCGGGACATTTCCCCTCCAGGGAAAAATAAGGATAAGCTCTGACATTCTGCGGGGTAGAAGGTTATTTTCCCAGCTAACTTGCGACAATATTTTTTTATCAAAATGCAAGAACGATAGAGGCTATTCATCGAAAAGCGGAGATGGTGCAGAAAATGGTATGTTGCTGTTTTCACACTGCCGCGCAGGACAGGTATAGTAAAGTGAGCAAGTATTGCGTCAGGGGAACAGGAGAGGGGAATGTTTGGCTATCGCAGTAACGTACCGAAGGTGCGTTTGACGACGGACCGGCTGGTGGTACGCCTGGTTCACGATCGTGACGCCTGGCGTCTGGCCGATTATTACGCGGAGAATAAAGGGTTCTTAAAACCCTGGGAGCCAGTGCGCGATGACAGCCACTGTTACCCTTCCGGTTGGCAGGCGCGTTTGTCGATGATCTCGGAGTTTCATAAGCAAGGTTCGGCATTTTATTTTGCTCTGCTTGATGCGGAAGAAAAAGAAATTGTCGGCGTGGCGAATTTTTCCAATGTCGTGCGCGGGTCGTTTCACGCCTGTTATCTCGGTTATTCCATCGCTGAGAAATGGCAGGGACAGGGACTGATGTTCGAAGCATTAACTTCGGCCATTCGCTATATGCAACGCACGCAACACATCCACCGCATAATGGCAAACTATATGCCGCATAATCAGCGCAGCGGCGATTTACTGGCGCGTTTGGGCTTTGAAAAAGAGGGTTACGCCAAAGATTATCTGCTGATCGATGGGCAGTGGCGCGATCATGTATTGACGGCGTTGACGACACCGGACTGGATCCCGGGTCGCTAAGGAGACACCATGAAATATCAGTTAACCGCGCATGAAGCGCGCGTCATTGGCTGCCTGTTGGAAAAGCAGGTCACCACGCCGGAGCAATATCCTCTATCGGTTAATGCGGTCGTGACCGCGTGTAATCAGAAAACGAACCGTGAGCCGGTGATGTCATTAAGTGAGAGCGATGTTCAGGACCTCCTTGATACGCTAGTGAAACGGCACTACTTGCGCACGGTGAGTGGGTTCGGTAACCGGGTGACCAAATATGAACAACGTTTCTGCAACTCTGAGTTTGGCGATCTGAAATTAACCTCTGCCGAGGTGGCTATCGTCACCACACTACTTTTGCGCGGCGCGCAGACGCCTGGTGAACTCCGGGGACGAGCACAACGGATGCATGAGTTCAGCGATATGGCGGAAGTTGAAAGCGTTCTCGAAAATCTGGCTAAACGCGAAGACGGTCCGTATGTCGCGCGCTTGCCGCGTGAGCCGGGAAAACGTGAAAGTCGCTATATGCATCTCTTCTGCGATGATATGGATTCACTTATCACCGCAGTGGAAGCCGTTTCACCGCCGGGTGATGATCTTCAGGCCCGTGTTGAGGTTCTGGAAGAGGAAGTGGCAGAGCTAAAAGCGCGGCTGGATTCACTGCTGGCTCATCTGGGAGATTAAGCATGTCGGCAAAACTACGCGTAGGTGTTGTTGGTTTAGGGGGGATAGCACAAAAGGCCTGGCTGCCGGTGCTGGGGGCCGCGGACGGCTGGACGCTACAGGCGGCGTGGTCCCGTGGAAAAGAGAAAGCGTTGCCTGTCTGCGAAACCTGGCGTATTCCCTATGCCGATTCACTAGAGCAACTGGCAGCACAGTGTGACGCTGTATTCGTGCACACTTCAACGGCTTCACATTATGAAATTGTGAGCCAACTGCTCAATGCTGGAGTTCATGTCTGCGTTGATAAACCGCTGGCGGATAAGCTCAGCGATGCGGAGTCGCTGGTAGAACTGGCAGCCCGGCGTAACCTAACGCTGATGGTGGGTTTTAACCGTCGTTTTGCGCCGCTGTATCGTGAACTAAAAGCGCAATTGAGCAATGCGGCCTCGCTGCGAATGGATAAGCACCGCAGCGACAGCGTGGGCCACGATCTGCGCTTTACTCTGTTGGATGACTATTTACATGTTGTCGATACAGCATTGTGGCTGGCAGGTGATAAGGTGCGTTTGAGCAGCGGAACGCTGCAAACGACGGCGCAAGGTGAAATGCTTTACGCGGAACATCATTTCAGCTCCGCACAAATTCAGGTCACAACCAGCATGCACCGTCGCGGCGGTAGCCAGCGGGAGTGGGTGCAGGCGGTGACCGACGGTGGACTCTATGAAGTGCAGGATATGCGAGAGTGGCAAGAAGAGCGTGGGCTCGGCGTAATACAACGTCCGGTTCCCGGTTGGCAAACGACTCTGGAACAACGTGGATTTGCCGGCTGTGCGCGCCATTTTATTGAATGTGTGCAAAATCAGACGGTTCCCGAAACTGCAGGCGAGCAGGCGCTGTTGGCCCAGCGCATTGTGGAAAAACTCTGGCGCGAGGCGATGAGTGAATAACCCGTTGTAACATCTGGCAGTAGTATTTCATCATGAACTCGGTAGACTATCGCCACTTTCCAGCGCCCGCATTTGCGGGCGTTTTACTCCAGGGTTGTGGAATTACACGTTAATGAATCTTTTAAAATCACTGGCGGCAGTCAGTTCGATGACCATGTTTTCGCGCGTGTTGGGTTTTGCGCGTGATGCGATTGTCGCTCGTATTTTTGGTGCAGGAATGGCAACCGACGCCTTCTTCGTCGCGTTCAAGTTACCAAACCTTTTACGGCGTATTTTCGCTGAGGGCGCGTTCTCTCAGGCTTTTGTGCCAATTCTTGCCGAATATAAAAGCAAGCAGGGCGAAGACGCGACTCGCGTTTTTGTATCCTATGTCTCTGGGTTATTGACGCTGATACTGGCTTTGGTGACCGTTGCCGGTATGCTTGCGGCACCGTGGGTGATTACCGTGACGGCGCCAGGGTTTGCTGATTCGCCTGATAAATTCTTGCTGACGACTCAGCTGCTGCGCATCACTTTCCCCTATATTCTGTTGATTTCGCTGGCTTCTTTGGTTGGGGCGATTCTCAACACCTGGAACCGTTTTTCGGTACCTGCTTTTGCGCCAACTTTCCTCAACGTGAGCATGATTGGTTTTGCGTTGTTTGCTGCGCCGTACTTTAATCCGCCGATGCTGGCCATGGCGTGGGCGGTGACGGTTGGCGGTGTTTTGCAGCTCGCCTATCAGCTGCCGCACTTGAAAAAAATCGGCATGCTGGTGCTACCGCGAATTAATCTCAAAGATGCGGGAGCCGTACGGGTAGTTAAGCAGATGGGTCCGGCAATTCTTGGCGTATCCGTCAGCCAGATATCTCTGATCATTAACACTATTTTTGCCTCGTTTTTGGTCTCCGGGTCCGTTTCGTGGATGTATTATGCCGATCGCCTGATGGAGTTCCCATCCGGCGTGCTGGGTGTGGCGCTAGGGACCATCCTCCTACCTTCGCTGTCCAAGAGTTTTGCCAGCGGCAACCATGATGAGTACTGCAGGTTGATGGATTGGGGATTGCGCCTGTGCTTCCTGCTTGCGCTGCCCAGCGCCGTAGCGCTAGGGATACTCGCCAAGCCGCTAACCGTTGCGTTGTTCCAGTATGGCAAATTTACTGCCTTTGATGCGGCGATGACACAACGTGCGTTGGTGGCATATTCCGTTGGCCTGATGGGACTGATTGTTGTGAAAGTACTGGCTCCCGGCTTTTATTCGCGTCAGGACATCAAAACGCCGGTAAAAATAGCGATAGTCACGCTTATTATGACGCAGGTAATGAACCTGGCATTTATTGGCCCGCTGAAGCACGCGGGTTTGTCATTATCGATTGGCCTGGCTGCCTGCCTTAACGCCGCATTGTTGTACTGGCAATTGCGCAAGCAGAAAATTTTCACTCCTCAGCCGGGCTGGTTCCTGTTCCTGTTGCGCTTGGTGGTTGCGGTAGTGGTGATGGCTGCGGCGCTGCTCGGCATGATGTACGTGATGCCTGAGTGGTCGCTGGGGACGATGCCATTGCGTCTGCTGCGTTTGATGGCGGTTGTTGCGGTTGGCGTCATTGCCTACTTCGCGACGCTATTGCTGCTGGGCTTTCGCGTGAAAGAGTTCGCTCGGCGCACGGTCTGAGCCGGTTGACCAGAATAAAAAGCCGCTCTGCAATCTATGCAGAGCGGCTTTTTTTTACCTAACGGTACGCTGTGCCGAGACGACCCGGGCGCTTTCCAGCAAGCGGATCCCAAGAGCAATCGCACCGGTAATGACCGCCAGCGTCACCACGCCACTCCAGCCCGCCGCTACATACAGTTTGCTGCCCAGGACGGAGCCCAGTGACATACCAATAAATACCCCGGTGAACAGCAACGCGTTCAGGCGACCACGTGCCTGAGGTTCCAGACCATAAACCAGATTCTGGTGGGCCACGAGGCTGGATTGCAGCCCGAGGTCAAAGCCGATAGCCGAGATGGCTATCAGGATCAGCTGGCCGTGCGGCGGCAGTATCGGTAGCAGGAACATCAGAGCAAAAGAGATGGTAACCAGCGCGGCACCCAATTGTGTGACCTTTTCTGCCCCAAATTTATCGGCGAGGCCGCCGGCCAGCGGTGCGGCGAGCGCCCCGGCGGCACCTGCAATACCAAACCCGCCGGCTACCGCGCTCCCCATCTGATAATGCGCCAGCAACATGACCGCCAGCGTTGACCAGAATGCGCTGAAGGCAATAGAAAGGAAACCCTGAGCAAATGCGGCGCGACGCAGTGCCGGATAGCGTTGCCACAGATGCGCCATAGATTTCATCAACTGCGGGTAGCTTAGGGTTGAGTGAATTTCAAAGCGTGGCAGCACGCGCCACATGACCAGGCCAATCAGCGCGATACTGACAGCTGCGGCCTGATACATCACTCTCCAGCCGAACAGGGCACCGACTAATCCGCTGACGGTTCGCGAGAGCAGGATCCCCAGCAGCAGGCCGGTCATAACCGTGCCCACCATTTTCCCTTGTTTGCCCGCCGGAGCCAGGATGGCCGCAGCCGGTACGATATCCTGGGCCATTGTTGCCGCCATGCCGATAAGCAGGCTGACAACCAGTAGTGAAGTCAGTTGGCCAGTCAGGCTACACAACAGCAAAAGTATTGCCAGTGCGACGCTTTTCATCAGAATCAGCGTCCTGCGATCGTGGCGGTCGCCAAGCGGGAGAAGAAAAAGAATGCCCAGCGCGTAGCCCGCTTGCGTTAGGGTCGGAACCAGCCCCATTCCCTCTATGCTCAGATGCAGGTTCGCCCCCATCAGCGGCAGTAGCGGTTGAGCATAATAGATTGAGGCGACGCTGAAGCCTGCGCCCAGGGCGAGTATAAAAATAACCCATCCGGCGGCGCGGGAAGTGAGTGGAGTTGGTGTCATGATGAATTCCTCGTAGAAGCGATGGCGCTATTTTTCCCGGAATAGGGTTGGCGTGGTAGATAGACCGGTGGTAAAACGGTTATACGTATAGCGTATAGGCAAAAGAAAAATGAAGAAGCAGGAGCGTATAGATCGTATAGAACTGATGCGAACGTTTATTCGTATCGTTGAGGCTGGTTCTCTCTCAGCGGCAGCTGTACAGATGAATACGACTCAGGCAACGGTAAGTCGACGATTACAGTCTCTGGAAGGCCTGCTAGGCGCGAAGCTGATTCTACGTACCACCCATGCGATGAAGTTAACCGATGACGGTGAGCGCTGTTATCAGCATGCGCGGCAGGTTGTAGATGCCTGGCTGGCACTGGAAGACGATCTACGCATTACAGACGATCGGCCGGTCGGCGTATTGCGGGTAAGGGCGCCACACGCGTTTGGTCAGCAGCAACTATTAGGACCATTAGTAGGATTTCTACAGCGCTACCCGCAGCTGTCAGTGGAGTGGATGCTGAATGATAAGACAGTAGACTTTCTCAGTGACGGTATCGACTGCGCGATTCGTGTAGGCGCTGAAGTCGATCCAGCGACGGTGTCGGTACAACTGGCTGTGGTTCCACGTAGCGTTGTTGCCTCACCGTCATTACTGGCGAACTCTCCGACCTTAAAGACTCCACAGGAGATGTCGGCACTGCCGTGGGTAGCAATCAGTACATTTTATCAGCATGAAGTGATGCTGCAATCTGAGACCGACGGTCGGCAAATTACTTTTGCTATTGCCCCCTGTCTGAGTACCGATAGCGTACATGTGGCGCGCAATACCGCGCTGGCTGGGCTGGGAGTAGCGATAGTTTCAAGCTGGGCAGTTGCGGAAGATATTGCCGCCGGGCGGCTGGTTGAACTGTTTCCGCAGTGGAGAGCTTCTTCGCTACCGGTGCATCTGGTTTATCCGTGGGCGCGTTATTATCCGACACGGCTGCGTAAGTTTCTTGATTTGATGCGAGAGGTGATGCCGCAGGTAGCAGGGATGCAGCAGCCGGAAGGGGAATAAAAAAAGACCGGCACAAAGGCCGGTCTTTTTAGGTGTGGAACTTACTCTACAGGTTGCGGACGAGTAGGCCCAGCTGACGCCTGGTGGGTTGCACTGTGTCCGCCTGCCGCACCTTTACCATCAAAGGCGAAGTCCGGACGGACCCAGTCACTGTGGCGCGGTGCTTCCGACTCATAAGCTGGTGCAGGTGCGCGCGTCATCGGCGCGGTAGCGTTGCGATTAGCTACAACGACAACCGGGGCAACAACCGCTTCAGACTCAGCTTCAACAACCGGTTCTGCTACAGGTGCTGGCTGCGCAGTTACAGGAATTTCTTCTACCACAGCAACGTCCTCTACTGCGGCAGGTTCTTCTGCAACCGCCAGCTCTTCTGGTTCGACAGTTTGTTCTGTAGCTGCTTCTACGGATTCAGCAACGACAGTTTCAGCCACGACCTCATCTGTTGACGCGATCAGCTGCGGCTGTTCATCAACCGGCGCGGCGATAACTTCCGGATGAGTTGTTTCTACAACCGGAACTTCAGGTTCGCTGATGACGACTTGCGGCTCAGCGGTAATGACCTGCTCCGCAACGCTCTCTTCGACCACTGCCGGTGTCACAACTTCAGCGACAACAGGTTCTGCAACAACAGCTGGCAAAACAACAGGTTCTACCGCTACAGTCGTGAACTCCTGAACCTGAGCTTCTTCTTGCTGCGGTTCCTGCGGGCGAACGACTGGGTAACGGATCCACACCTTACCTGACGCCATTTCCGGCGATGCACAGGCTACAGTGAGCGGCATCGGGGATTGAGTCGGGTAACGCTCGTCACGATAGCGACGACGACGCTGACCACTTACGCGCAGATGGCGAGGAGAGCGACGTGAGCGGCGCGGCATACCGTTAGATTCACGAGCATCGGCTTCGCGTGTATCAATGCTTTCGTCGTTCTCAGCGACAGTTTCAACAACAACCGCTGGCAGATCGACTTTTGCTAGTTCCGTACGCGGCGCGACGATTTCCGGCTGCGCAGCTTCAACCGTTTCAACAACCTGCTCGGCAGCAGCAGATTCAACACGAACCTTCTGTGCCAACTGGCGCGGTTTGCGACGTGGCATTGTCTGAACGCGTTCTTCCTGCTCGCTTTCCTGCACGACAGGTTCTTCAGGAGCCAGTGCTTTCGCTTCTTGTGGAGCCTGACGTTTATCATCATTACGACGACGGTTACGCTCGCGACGAGGTTGTTGCTCGTCACGGACTTTGCCTTTCTCCGCATCTTCACCGGTAGTCTGGCGAGGTTCACGCGCCTCGACGTTCTGCTGCTTCTCGCGGCGATTGCGGCGGCTTTCTTCGCGAGACTCGCGAGACTCCCGACCTTCGCCGTTATCAGCACGATTGTCCCGGTTATCACGATTGTCACGATTATCGCGACGATCGTTGCGATCGCGTCGGTTATTCGAACGCGGTTTACGGCGCTCTTGCTGACGTTCTGTTTTCTCTTCCGCTTTAGCTTCTACCTGAACTTCCGCTGGTTTGGCTTCTTCTGCGCCGGAGAACATGTTTTTCAACGCGCTGAAGAAGCGCGATACCAGGCCAGGCTGAGCCGGTGCAGCCGCTTTAGGCGTAGCAGATGCCGCTGGAGTGCTAGCCGCTGGTGAGCTGGTTGGTTCATCCTGTGCAGGAGCAGGCGGTGCATCTGGCATCACAAAAGCAGCCAGTGCAGGTTGTTCTGGAAGCTTGCGCTCTGGCGGCTCTTCATCAGAAGGCATCGCCATCTCTTCTTCGTGCAGTTTCGGCAGCAGATAGCTCAGAGTCGAGGTTTCTTCACCTTTACGCACGCGCAGTACAGAGTAGTGCGGGGTTTGCATCTCATCGTTCGGGACGATGATGACGCGTATATCGGTCTGACGAGTTTCAATGGCGCTAACCGCAGCACGTTTTTCGTTCAGCAGGTAAGAAGCAATCGGTACCGGCACGATAGCGTGAACTTCTTTGGTGTTCTCTTTCAACGCTTCTTCTTCAATCAGACGAAGAATGGAGAGCGACAGCGACTCGTTGTCACGTACTGTTCCGGTGCCTGAACAGCGCGGGCAGACGTGATGGCTGGACTCGCCAAGCGATGGGCTCAGGCGCTGACGGGACATCTCCAGCAGACCAAAGCGAGAAATGTGGCTGATCTGAATACGCGCACGATCCTGGCGCACCGCTTCGCGCAGGCGGTTTTCAACCGCACGCTGGTGGCGTACTGGCGTCATGTCGATGAAGTCGATAACGATCAGGCCGCCGAGGTCACGCAGGCGCAGTTGGCGAGCGATTTCATCCGCTGCTTCCAGGTTAGTGTTGAACGCGGTTTCTTCGATATCGCCGCCGCGGGTCGCGCGTGCGGAGTTGATATCAATTGCGGTCAGTGCTTCGGTGCTATCGATAACGATAGAACCGCCGGAAGGCAGGCGAACTTCACGCTGGAAAGCAGATTCAATCTGTGACTCAATCTGATAGTGACTGAACAACGGGATTTCACCGGTGTACAGTTTGATTTTGCTGCTGAAATCCGGACGGCCCAGCGCTGCGATATGCTGGCGAGCCAGCTCAAGCACTTTCGGGTTGTCGATAAGGATTTCGCCAATATCCTGACGCAGGTAATCACGGAAAGCGCGCACGATAACGTTGCTTTCCTGGTGGATCAGAAATGGCGCAGGGCGGCTTTCGGCTGCTTTCTTGATAGCTTCCCAGTGCTTCAGGCGGAAACTTAAGTCCCACTGCAGAGCTTCAGCGGATTTGCCGACGCCTGCGGTGCGTACGATAAGCCCCATGCCTTCTGGCAGCTCAAGACTAGCCAGCGCTTCTTTTAACTCGGTACGATCGTCACCCTCGATACGGCGTGAAATACCGCCAGCGCGTGGGTTGTTCGGCATCAGCACCAGATAGCTACCCGCCAGGCTGATAAAGGTGGTGAGGGCGGCCCCTTTGTTGCCACGCTCTTCTTTATCAATCTGAACGATCACTTCCTGGCCTTCACGCAGCACGTCCTTAATGTTAGGGCGGCCATGAGAGTTGTAGTTGGCAGGGAAGTATTCGCGGGCGATTTCTTTGAGGGGGAGGAAACCATGACGCTCGGCACCGTAATCAACAAATGCGGCTTCGAGGCTAGGTTCAATGCGAGTGATTTTGCCTTTGTAGATGTTCGCTTTTTTCTGTTCGTGCCCGGGGCTTTCAATATCCAGGTCGTACAGGCGCTGCCCATCAACAAGGGCGACGCGCAACTCTTCCTGCTGAGTTGCGTTGATTAACATTCTTTTCATCGTAACTTACTCATTATTCTTACATTGACGACTAAGCTACGGGCAGAGTAACGCCTTACCGGGGGAAACCGATGGCCTCGAGTCTGGTTCACGTCGCCAACCTCACGGTTGTCGCGCGCTTAAGAGGCGCAGAGTGTCGGTCGCCTGTATTTCAAACGGAAACACAGTGCAATTATCAGGGGAACTGCCTGGGATGTATCACCAGAGAAGATTCCATTTATACCCATTGTTTTTCACGTTGCAGGCGTGTTGGCTTAACCTGCTCATCTCAATCATTTGACTCAGATGAGCTCCCGGGAATCCCGGAGTTGACGCCTTCCTGCGACGTAAAATCCATAGAGCCTGTACCGGTAAGGACTGCAACCCGCAGCCCGCTAACTGTCTGAAAGATCAATACGTCTTACGCCATTGCTGCGTGGATGATCGGTCAGACAAAATTGGTCATTCCGCTAATTTCTTGTTCTAACAAGGCTCAGCACGGAAAACTGCATCATTATTCCATTGCTAAGCTTGTTATAGCAAGTTGACTTTTACCTTTTATCATCCGGTTACTCACAGTTTCTTCACCAGCGTATACAGATTGTTCTAATAACAAACAAAACGACGATGAAGCATGCGATGCAATCCAGATAATGATAAATATAAGCATATAAAAATGAGTGGCGCTAATGCGTCGGGCTATTTAGAATCGCGCACCATGAAAACTGAGACCCCAAGCGTAAAAATGGTTGCCATTGCGGATGATGACGCAGGGCAACGTATCGACAACTTTTTGCGTACGCAACTCAAAGGCGTACCGAAGAGCATGATTTATCGCATCTTGCGTAAAGGCGAGGTGCGGGTGAACAAAAAACGTGTTAAGCCGGAATACAAACTGGAAGCCGGTGACGAAGTTCGTATCCCGCCGGTGCGGGTAGCGGAAAGGGAAGAAGAAGCGGTATCTCCGCATCTGCAAAAAGTGGCCGCCCTGGCGGACGTCATTCTCTATGAAGACGATCACATTCTGGTGCTCAATAAGCCTTCAGGTACAGCGGTGCATGGCGGTAGCGGTCTGAGCTTTGGCGTGATCGAAGGTCTGCGTGCGTTGCGCCCGGAGGCTCGCTTCCTGGAACTGGTTCATCGTCTCGATCGGGATACGTCTGGCGTTTTGCTGGTTGCGAAAAAGCGTTCAGCGCTGCGTTCGCTGCATGAGCAACTGCGCGATAAAGGAATGCAGAAAGATTATCTGGCCCTGGTGCGTGGACAGTGGCAGTCGCATACCAAAGTGGTGCAGGCTCCTCTGCTGAAAAATATTCTGCAAAGTGGCGAGCGTATTGTTCGGGTCAATCAGGAGGGCAAACCTTCAGAGACCCGTTTTAAGGTGGAAGAACGTTATACCCATGCGACGCTAGTGCGCTGTAGTCCGGTAACCGGTCGTACCCATCAGATTCGTGTGCATACACAATATGCCGGTCACCCGATAGCCTTTGACGATCGTTACGGCGACCGTGAATTCGACAAGCAACTGGCAGGAACCGGCCTTAACCGTCTGTTCCTGCATGCCGCAGCGCTGAAATTTACGCATCCGGGAACCGGGGAAGTTATGCGTGTCGAAGCGCCTTTAGATAATCAGCTTAAGCGCTGCCTACAGGTTTTGCGTAACGCAAAGTAATGTGTATCAGGCTCAGGATTTGAGCCACTTATCAAGCCATGGGAAAACCTCGTCCTGTTGCGCTTTATAAAAAACGTGGTCAAGTTCTGGCCACGTTTTCGTTTCCAGCCCTACGTATTTTGCGATGCCCATACTTTATGGACTTTGGCGAAGACGTCGTTGACCCCTTTTAAGCTGCTGAAAAATCGACGGTACGCAAATCTTCATAAGCCACTTCACCTGCCAGCGAGCGTCCAGGATTAAAATAGTTACTGACCAGCAAAGCGCTTGTCGGGCTAACTGCTGAGAATTAACTGACCTTTCGCAGTTTGTCTCATGACATTTAATCAATGCATGCAACAATTATTTATTCTATATATAAAAAATACACAACAAAGTATCTCACATTCTATTTATATTACTGATAGAGACGGCATCACTTTGTTTTGGATTTCACTTTTCAATAAGAGATATAGCGCATGATCTTTATAAAATAGGGAGTTCTCCCTATGGAAAATAGTAAGGATAGCTGCTTTTTTTGATTTTTAATGTTTGATATGGTTTTGATATATAAGGATTAATTTATTTTTTCATGTTATTCGGTATATCTATATGACCTATACTTCTCAACAATGTAGATACATTTTAAATACAGTGGTGATATTGGCTGGGTTTTTTTTTGAAAAATAACTGAATCGTTTTTGCTAAATGTGATGCACTTCGTAGAAAAGAATAAATTTACTTTTATTGATATGAAGTTGCGATTTTTCGTATCTATATAATTACGTTTTTTAAACACATGTGCATCTATTGGCCTACAACTGAAAGAATTGACGCTGGGGATATGCTATGAATAACTCACGACGCTTGGTATATCTCTTAAGCGGCCCTATCATTTTTATTGTGGCTATCCTGATTTTTTCACATAGCCTGACAACCCCAGGCGCACAGGCTGTCGGTACCTTGCTGTGGATGATCTTCTGGTGGGTTACCCGGCCGGTGCATGTTGCTGTAACCAGCCTCCTACCAATTGTTATCAACGCGCTCTTTAATATTGTGCCGATGGGGAGCATTACGGCCCAGTATTGGTCCGATAGCATTATCCTTATTTTTGGTTCGGGACTGCTGTGCATCCCCTGGGCTTCGATTGGTTTAGATCGCCGGGTTGCTTTAAAAGTTCTTTCTCTTATCGGCCCATCAATGAAGTCGCAGATTACGGTCTGGTTGCTTGCCAGCATCGTAGCTTCAACCATTCTCCCGAATGTGATGGTTTGCGCATTGTTTACGCCTATTGCTATCGCCATGCTGGCAGCGTCAGGTTACGACGATATACCTTCATGTAAACCAGCGGTTCCAATCCTGTTGGCGATTGGCTGGGGGGTTGGTATTGGTGGTGTAGGGAGTCCTCTGGGGGGAGCGATGAACCTTGCGGCTATTTCAATTCTTGAAGAGCGTATTGGTCACGAGTTTATGTACGTTGACTGGCTCATTCGTATGGCACCGTTTTACATCATTATTTCGATTGTCAGCCTTGCCTGTATGCTGCTGATGCCGATGAAAGTTAAAATGCTAAATGGAACGCGCGAGTACTTTGAAAAGAATTACCGCGAACTCGGACCGATGACGCGTGATGAGAAAGTCTGCGCTTCGCTGTTCATTTTAGGCCTGATTGGCGCTTTTGCGCGTCCTCTGTATGCACCTATTTTTCCGGCACTGTCTCCTGCTCATTTATATCTGATTCTTGGTTGCCTCTGCTTTGTGATAACTACGGTCAAAAAAGGACCGATGCTGACCTGGGAGATGGCGCAACAAGAGACCATGTGGGGAATGCTGATTCTCTTTGGCGGTGGTTTAGCGTTAGGAAAATTGGTGAATGACTCTGGTGCAAGCGTTGGAATCGCCAGTCTTATCTCACAACTATCGCTCGATGGCGGACTGCTTACCATTATTGTATTTGTGGTTCTGGCCCGCATCATTTCTGAATCAACAAACTCAACTGCTTCAGCCGCTGTCGTGCTGCCTATTGTCCTTGGATTTACCACCAAGCTTGGTTTGAATCCTATTCCCTACTGGTTTATTACCGTGATGGCCTTCAACGCAGAATTTATGCTGCCCATCAGCGTTCGGGCAATCCCTGTAGCCTATGGTCTGGATGCCAGGGCTATGTTCAAAGGAGGAAGCCTGATGGCTCTCATCCATATCATATTCGTGGTGATTGTCGGTTATACATGCTTGAAATTTTGGCCTGCGTTCAGCCAACTCTCAGAGTTTATGAAATAAGTACGCCCAGGCCAAATTTATGATTTTTAGGGCAGGGGAAGAAGAGATATTCATGTCTTTTAATTACTGAAAATAGAAGGGAAGATGATGAAAAGCTTTAACTTTAAAATACCGCAAAGCATTGAGTTTGGTATCGGCTGCCTAAATAAACTGCCGCAAATCTTAAAGGAAAATCATTCTGAAAATGTGCTCTTGATTTCCGACCCCGGTCTCGAAGGTCTTGGGGTAGTAAAAAAGATAGAAGATATTATTGCTTCTGCGGGAATTCATCATACCACCTGGTTGGGAGTAATTCCGAATCCGACCGTAGACGTCGTAAATGAAGCAACTGCGGTCTACAAGAAATGTGGTGCAACGAGTATTGTGGCGCTCGGCGGAGGCAGTTCGATAGATGTTGCGAAAGCAGTGGGAGTATTAGTTAACTATGGTGGAAGCATCACTGACTACGAAGGGAGCAATAAAGTCCCAGGACCGATTGTTCCGATGATCGCGATCCCGACCACGGCGGGAACGGGGAGTGAGGTCACGGCTTCGTCAGTCATTACGGATGAAGCCAGGAACTATAAACTCTCCGTTATCAGTTATGAGATTCTGCCCAAATATGCACTTTTGGACCCCGAATTGATCATGACTGCACCATCACATATTGCTGCTGCATGCGGTATTGATGCGCTGATTCATGCCTTAGAAGCCTATCTATCCACCAGCGCCTCTCCGTTTTCTGATGCCATGGCAGAAAAAGCGATGGAATTAATTGGTGGTAGCCTGCGTCGGTTTATTGCAAATAGAAAAGATGAGGCAGCAGCATGTGACATGATGCTGGGAAGCAATTTTGCCGGTATCGCCTTTGCATGGGCTAGATTGGGCAATGTGCATGCGATGAGCCATCCGGTAAGCGCTTTTTTCCATGTACCACATGGTGTCGCGAACGCAATTCTTCTACCAACGGTGGTTGAATATAATGCGCTTGCCGATTGTGGACGCTATGAGGTGATTTATAATTATATCCGTGAAGGCAATGGCGTATTAAATGGATTTAAGCCGCAGATGCTTGTTGAGGAAATTAAAAAACTTAATGTCGACTGTGGAATTCCTGCATCACTGTCTGCTGTTGGTGTTAAGGCTGAAATGATCCCTGATATGGCAAAAGATGCTATGAAAAGCGGTAATATTCTGGTGAACCCACGGCAGTCGACATTAAAGGATATTATTGCACTTTACGAAAAGGCGTTATGACAGGTTTCTAAAACTTTAATGATTCTTTAAATTAAATTCGCCAGGTTGTGAGAAAAGCTGAGCCATTGTGATCTAAATTCAATGTTCAGCTTTTTCTTATGGAAATGAATTGCGAGAAAAACCATATTTTGTTAAAAACGGATGTAATAGGTCAGAGTATCGGCCCCCGGATTTATAAAAGTAATGGAGAGTGACCATGAACTACGAAAGTGTTGGTCAGTTAAATTTTTTTTCGGAAATGTCAGAGCGACAAATATCTGCGCGGGAATTTTTTAGTAGCGTCTTATTGGATTCTCTCGAGCGAAACTTTGGTTTCAAAAAAATCTTAATTTCATATTTCGATACCCAGGGGAAGTTTCTTTCATGGGTCAACTGGGATGGTATTCATCTTGATGGTAAAGAGCATCCATACCGTAAGTTTATCGCGAATGATGTTGTCAGGCATGTGATACATCAGGAAGCGGTGGCCGATCAACTCACTTACTTTAATGTCACACCAAGACTATATAAATCAACCGATATTATTAACACGATCGATTATGAACACTCTGGTTACGTGCGATTTCTCGAGGAAAATTTCCAGCAGCATTATGGCGTGACAATGGCATTTGGTATCAATGCTTATATTCAGGTGGCTTTTTTTAAAAATCAGCAAGAGGGCGACTTCACTGATAATGAAATAGCTACGTTAAATAAAATATATGTTTATGTAGCCAACTCATACAAAAATTTCAAGAAGCACGAACAGGCTAAAATTGTCTCAAACATTCAAAATGAGATCATCTCTTCAGGTGAGAAAGCATACTTAATCACTGATGATTTCATGCACATCATGAGTTCAAATGAAATGGCGCAGGAGTTTTTGAAAGATATTCTTGGCCCCTCGATTACCGAAGAGATTAGCAGTACCAGGCCTTGTAACTGGCTCCCATTTTTATTGGGTAATGAAGGTGAGGGCACTACCACTCATCGTGTCCAGACTCGGGTTATAAAAGACTATATTTTCAAAATCTATACCTATGATCAAAACTATTCAAATGGAATTATTGACACCTACCACTGGATCACCATTTCTCAGAAAGAAGATCGAAAAGTTAATGACTACTCTGGCATCAAATTACCTTTGACCCAGGCGGAGCAGAAGGTTGCCGGGCTGATGTATAACGGGTTAACGTATCAGGCAATTGCTGATGAACTGGTAATTAGTTACCATACTGTAAAAAAACACATACAAAATATATACATTAAATGCGGAGTTAACAGTCGTTTTCAATTGTATAAGTGGTTTGAAGATAAATAGCCGGAGTAGAGGTTTAAAATAGGGAGTATTCCCTATGTAAAATAGTAAGTCCGGTCGATTTTCTAAAGCGTTCATTTTAGATATCCTGAGTTTATAGGGTATTGAAAATAAAAATATTAATGCATGTAAACTATGTGTTATATGCATTAATATTTAAATGAACGCTGAGGAAATGCAGAATGAATCAATCACCACCAGGGATTATTTTCAATATTCAGCGCTTCACTATCCATGATGGCCCAGGTCTGCGCACCGAGTTATTTCTAAAAGGTTGCCCGTTACGTTGCGAATGGTGCAGCAATCCTGAAAGTTTTATGCCCTATGCGCAGGTGGGGGTCTATAAAACAAAATGCATTTCCTATAAAAAATGCGCTGCTTGTGACGATACTTGCCCGCAGGAAAATGTACTACAGTTTACTCGCGGAAAACTGACTTCAATAGAACGCCACGACTGTACAAACTGCCTGGCTTGTCATAATGCCTGTCCTTCCGATGCGATTAAGCTATGGGGGAAATCTATGTCGGTAGAAGAGTGCATGGAAGAGATTCGTAAAGATAAAGGCTATTATGAACGCTCTGGTGGCGGGGTGACGGTTTCTGGTGGTGAACCCTTACTGCAAAGTGATTTTGTCGCCAAACTATTTCAAGCCTGCATGAGTGAAGGAATTCAGACGTGCCTTGAGTCATCGTTATATGTGCCATGGAAAAAAGTGCAGAATGTTCTGCCGTACACCGACCTTATTATTTCAGATATTAAACATATGGATCCTGAAATTCATAAAAAATATACTAAAGTATCTAATGATAAGATTCTGAAGAATTTAATAAAGTTAACAGCAGAAAGACATGACATCATTTTACGTATTCCGGTTATTCCAAATGTGAATGATGATATGGCGAATATAGAAGCCACCGCCGATTTTATTCTTAATGAACTCGGCGGGAAAATCCGGACATTACAGCTCTTAAGCTTTATGCGTCTTGGTGAAGAGAAATATACTGCGCTGGGTCTTCCTTATAAAATGAAAAACGTGAAGGTTAATCGCAGGTCATTTCAAAAGCATATCCAGATGCTAGCCGAATATTTTAACCAGCGCGGCATTCATTGCGTGGTGGGGACAAAAGAAAAATAGTCAACATTTTATTTCAATCTTAAATGGGATAACTTCTATGAAAGTAAATCATACTACTGCATGTGGGACCCAGCCTTTTGATAAAACCTATAGCCTGGGCTATCAAGTTCATCATGAAGACTGGTCTCCATACCCCCGCGTCAATCGCCTGCGGCAGGCGTTTCTCGACATGCCTTATGATATTGATGTTGAACGCTTAAGACTGGTAACTGAAGCATATCAGAAGCATGAAGATGCACCGCGTAAGCTGAAGTGTGCCAGGGCGTTTGAAAACATCCTGCTGAATACCAGGTTATATATTTATGATGAAGATCTTATTCTTGGTGAAATAGCGGCCCCGGCCAAAGCATCACCGATATATCCTGAGTTCTCTGTCAACTGGATCATTAATGAGATCCTGCATTCTCCTTTTGAAGAGCGTGCCAACGATCAGTTCTATATTCGCAATGATGAGGAACGCAAGGAGATCGTTGAACTTTGCCGATATTGGGAAGGTAAAACCGTTGATGATTTGATCAACAGTCGGCTTGAAAAAGATCAGACTAAAGGGTCTGAAGTTGGCGAGAAGATATTCCAGACCAATCTTTATCATTATGCCGGAGCAGGGCATCTGGCGATTGATTACGCCCGTTTAATGGCTGTGGGTTATAACGGTCTGATCGACAATGCGCAAGCCGGATTGGAAAAGTTAAGCAAGCGTGATCCTGAATATGGCGACAAGCGTGACTTCTATACAGCGATGATTATCGAACTTGAAGCGGCTAAAAAATATATTGCGCGATATGCAAAATTGGCTAAAGAGTCTGCTGAAAAAGAAGAAAACCCGCAGAGAAAGCAAGAGCTCGAAACCATGGCATTAAATTGTCAGCAGATCGCCGGTGGTGTACCGCAGACATTCTGGCAAGCGCTGCAGTTGTTCAATTTCGCCACAACGCTAATCCAAATTGAAAGTAATGGGCACTCCATTTCCTATGGCCGCATGGATCAGTGGCTTTATCCGTGGTTCGCGGCGGACATGAAGAACAACACGATGACTAAAGAGTTCGCACTTGAGTTAATCGAAGTTCAGTACGTGAAGATGAACAACCCCACCAAGCTAAAAGACAAAGGCACCGTTGCAGTGCGTAACGGTCGTGGTTTTGGCGGTGAAAGCCTGACTCTTGGCGGCGTCGATCGTGAGGGGAATGATGCGACTAACGATCTGACGATGCTGATGCTGGAAGGTTCAGCCCATACGCGAATGATGAACCCGTGGGTTTGTGTTCGCATGCATGAAAATACGCCCTATGAATTAAAAATTAAGACCGTTGAGTGCATCCGCGCAGGTTACGGACATCCGAAGCTATTCAATGATGCACCTTCTATTAAGGGGATGCTGCGCAAGGGAATGACTCTTGAAGAGGCCAGAGATTACTGCGTTGTTGGCTGCGTCGAGCTGGATTTAGCGGGTAAAGAGTATGGCTGGCATGATGCGGCTTATGTGAATACGCCTAAAATGATGGAGATGGTGGTCAACGGTGGCCGCAGCCTTAGTACCGGAGAGCAACTGGGGCCTGATACCGGTAGCCTGGATACCTACAAGAGCTTTGATGAAGTTCTGGCAAGCGTCGATCAACAGTTTGAATACTGGACCGATCAAATGTGCAGCAGTTTGAATATTATCGACAATGCACATCGCGAGCTGAAACCTGTTCCCTACGTCTCCGCTTTCTATGAAGACTGTATGATTTCAGGTAAGGATCTGACTGAAGGCGGCGCGAAGTACAACGGTATTGCTCCGCAGGCGGCGGGTATGGCGACCTGTGCGGACAGTCTGGCCACCATTAAACAGCTGGTGTTCGACGAGAAGCGGTATAGCGGTGCTGAGATGCTGCAGGCAGTTAAGGATAACTGGGTCGGCCACGAAAAACTGTATGCATTGGTCAATAGTTCGAAGGTGCGTCACTACGGCAACGATGATGATTATGCGGATGATCTGTTCAAATTCATGTTTGAATGCTACTGCCGTCATATTAGCGGTAGAAAGACGCCGCGCGGGGGAGAATTCAGTCCAGGCGTTTATTCCGTGAATGCCAACGTCGGCATGGGTCTGAACACAAATGCTTCTATTGATGGACGTAAAAAATTTGAGCCTATCTCCGATAATATGGGGCCAGTTCACACTGACGGCGGCTCTCATGACATCTGCGGGCCAACGGCGTTAGTCAACTCATTAACCAAAGTTGACCATAGCCTGGCGACCAACGGTACTCTGATGAATCTTCGATTCCCACAAGAAGCGGTGGCTGGAGTCGAAGGGCGCGATAATCTGCTGAGTTTTATTGATGAGTATATTGCCAAGCAGGCGATGCACGTTCAGTTCAATATCATGAGCTCGGCAACCATGCGCGCCGCGCAGAAAAAGCCGGAGGATTATAAAGACATGCTGGTTCGCGTTGCAGGTTATAGCGCTTATTTTGTCGAACTCGGCAAACCGTTACAGAAAGATTTGATTCAGCGTACTGAACTTCATTTCTGATAATAACGTGCAGCATGTTGTGGGAAGGCTATTAACTTTTACCATCCCGGAGATATGGGATTTATATCTCCGGGACAACAAAAGAGAGGCCGACCCACACCCTGATTTCTCTGGTTGGGTAGAAAAAAGCCAGAGATAATGCGAATGTCTTTATATCCAGGGCGGATATTATGAGTTTCAATACTGATTTTATACTTGTCGGCCTGATGCAAATTGTCGGTTTTTTTGTTCAGGGATGTACCGGATTTGGCTGTACCGTTATCGCGGCATCAGTGACTAACGGTTTACTAGGAACGTCGGTAGGGGTACCTTATGGTACGTTGATTACCTTACCTTTTTTATATTTTCTGGCGGTCAGAACCTGGCGCGATGTTTCCTGGAAAGATTTAGGAAAAATAGTCGCCCTGTGCGTTCCGGGAATATTAGTCGGTAACTATTTATTTTATACAATTAGTCCCAATGTAGCGAAAATCTGTATTGGCGCAATGGTCACGATTATTGCAGTAATGAACATTTACAAGCATATCGTCAATCCATTGATCTTTAAAAAAGCAGAAGCTATTAATGTGCCAGATACGACAGCGAAAAAATGCTTTCGTTATGGTTGTCTTATTTTAGGTGGTGTTGTGCACGGTGCGTTCACTATCGGTGGGCCGCTGATCACCGTTTACACGATTGAAGCGGTGAAGGAGAAAGAAAAATTTCGTAATACCATGAATATGGTATGGGTGGTATTTAACACCTGGAACGCATTTAACCAGTATCGTAATGGCGCATGGACGGAACATCTTGGGGGCGCTCTGACTATCGGTTTCCCGATGGCGGCGATCGGCTTCTTTCTGGGAATGGCCTTCCTGCAGCGTATTAATAAGGAGACGTTCCTGCGCATCGTGTATTGCGTGCTGTTATTTGTCGGCGGCAACATGCTGTTTACCAGCCTGATGGCTCTTGCGTAAAATGAGGTCGTTATGGGATCGGGAGGATATTAAAACCTCCGATCCCATTTTAACGCCTGCTTATGTGAGTAAGGGGTTAAATCCTTCCCGGCGGAGCATTTGACATAAGGCGATTAACGGTAGGCCGACCAGTGCATTTGGGTCGCGGCCTTCAAGACGTTCAAAAAGCGTGATACCTAATCCTTCGCTTTTGAAACTTCCAGCGCATTGCAGTGGGTTTTCTTTGCGCACATAGCTGTCAATTTCCTGGTCGCTTAAACGGCGGAAATGAACGTCAAAGGGTTCGCATTCGGTCTGTAAATGACCATTAGCTGAATTGTACAGCGCCAGACCGGTGTAGAAGGTCACGATGGTGCCGCTGGCTTTCTTTAACTGGCGATGGGCGTTTTCTTCGGTATGTGGTTTGCCAGTGATTTCACCATCCAGGACGCAAACCTGATCAGAACCTATAATAAGGTGGTGTGGAAAGCGTTCGGCGAGGGCTTGCGCCTTTGCTTGTGCCAGACGCATCACCAGCTGGCGTGCCGATTCACCCGGCAGCGGCGTTTCATCAACGTCTGGAGCTGCGCATTCAAAAGGCACTGAAAGCTTCTCCAGCAGCATTCGCCGCCATGGAGAGGTTGACGCCAGGATCAGTTCAGACATATTTTTTCATCCACATGTAGCGCTTCGCAGAGCATCATTTTAAACTATGCGCCGCAATGTGTGCGAATAATTGGCAAAAGGCAACCTGAGGCTGCCTTTTTCTTTGACTCTATGACATTACAAAGTTAATATGCGCGCCCTATGCAAAAGGTAAAATTACCCCTGACTCTCGATCCGGTTCGCACGGCTCAAAAACGCTTAGATTACCAAGGTATCTATACCCGTGATCAAGTTGTGCGTGTCGCCGATTCTGTTGTCAGCGTGGACAGCGATGTGGAATGCAGCATATCGTTCGCTATTGATAATCAGCGCCTTGCCGTGATAAACGGCGATGCAACGGTGTCGGTAACCCTCGAATGCCAGCGTTGCGGGAAACCGTTCCCTTATCATGTCCACACAACGTATTGTTTCAGCCCCGTCAGAAATGACGAACAGGCGGAAGCACTGCCGGAAGCGTATGAGCCGATTGAGGTTAACGAATTCGGTGAAATCGATCTGCAGGCGCTCGTTGAAGATGAAATTATCCTCTTCTTGCCTGTAGTTCCGGTGCATGATTCTGAACACTGTGAAGTGTCCGACGCGGACATGGTTTTTGGCGAACTGCCTGAAGAGGCACAAAAACCAAACCCATTTGCCGTATTAGCCAGCTTAAAGCATAAGTAATTGAGGAGTAAGGTCCATGGCCGTACAACAGAATAAACCAACCCGTTCCAAACGTGGCATGCGTCGTTCCCATGACGCTCTGACCGCAGTCACCAGCCTGTCTGTAGACAAAACTTCTGGTGAGAAACACCTGCGTCACCACATCACTGCCGACGGTTTCTACCGCGGTCGCAAGGTAATCGCTAAGTAATCACGCATTACTCCATGGATTTCGCGTTGCAAGAAGACGCAAGCGAGAGAAGCACCCGGAGCATAGCTCACTATGTGACTGGTGTGAACGAGCGCAGTCAACGCACTTGCAGCGTGAAAGACGAAGAGTAAAAGCGTGATGAAGCTTAGTGAGGATTTCCCCGGGTAACTGGGGAATAACCAAACCGAGCAGCGACGATATCTTGACACATCTAACCCTGGCGTTAGATGTCATGGGGGGAGATTTCGGACCCTCCGTGACGGTGCCTGCAGCATTGCAGGCACTGAACTCTAATTCACAACTCACACTTCTTTTAGTCGGCGATCCCGACACTATCACGCCATTACTAGCCAAAGCTGATTTTGAACAACGTTCACGTCTGCAGGTGATTCCTGCGCAGTCAGTTATTGCCAGTGATGCGCGACCCGCACAAGCGATCCGCGCCAGTCGCGGTAGCTCAATGCGCGTGGCGCTGGAGTTAGTGAAAGAAGGGCGGGCGCAGGCCTGCGTTAGCGCGGGCAATACCGGGGCGCTGATGGGGCTGGCGAAACTGTTGCTCAAACCCATCGAAGGGATTGAGCGTCCTGCGTTGGTAACGATGTTGCCGCATCAGCAGAAGGGCAAAACGGTGGTGCTGGATTTAGGCGCTAACGTAGATTGCGATAGTACGATGCTGGTGCAGTTTGCGGTGATGGGGGCAGTTTTAGCCGAAGAGGTCATCGGTATTCAAAATCCCCGAGTTGCATTACTGAACATTGGCGAAGAAGAGATGAAAGGTCTCAGCAGTATTCGCGATGCGGCGGCGGTTTTGAAAACCTTGCCAACCCTCAACTATATTGGCTATCTGGAAGCCAACGAATTGTTGACGGGTAAGACGGATGTTTTGGTTTGTGATGGATTCACGGGCAACGTCACATTAAAAACGATGGAAGGTGTTGTCAGAATGTTCCTTTCACTGTTGAAATCACAGGGAGAGGGGAAAAAAAGGTCGTGGTGGCTGCTTTTATTAAAGCGTTGGTTACAAAAAAGCCTGTCGAGGCGATTCAGTCACCTCAACCCCGACCAGTATAATGGCGCCTGTCTGTTAGGATTGCGCGGTTCCGTGATTAAAAGTCACGGTGCTGCCAATCAGCGCGCCTTTAGCGTAGCGATAGAGCAGGCAGTGCAGGCGGTGCAGCGGCAGATCCCTCAGCGGATTGCCGCTCGCCTGGAATCTTTATACCCTACAGGTTTCGAACTGCCTGAGGGCGGCAGAAGCGGGAGTTCCGGTTCTCAGACTGGGATAACTGGTAACGACTGACGCCCGGTAGTTTGAGTAACCCAGGTATATTACCCAAGAGTGACTGAGCGTACATGTATACGAAGATTGTTGGTACCGGCAGTTATCTGCCTGAGCACGTGCGTACGAACGCTGAATTAGAAAACATGGTAGATACGTCTGACGAGTGGATTGTCACTCGAACAGGTATCCGTGAGCGTCGTATTGCCGCACCGAATGAAACAGTTGCTACGATGGGCTTTGCAGCCGCTAAGAATGCACTGGACATGGCGGGCGTTAAGCCGGAACAAATTGGTCTGATTATTGTTGCGACCACCTCCGGTACCCATGCATTTCCAAGTTCTGCTTGCCAGGTTCAATCAATGCTGGGCATTAAAGGTTGTCCGGCGTTTGACGTTGCTGCTGCATGTGCGGGTTTCACCTACGCGCTGAGCGTCGCCGATCAATACGTTAAAAACGGTGCGGTTGATTACGCGCTGGTCATTGGTGCTGATGTGCTGGCGCGAACCTGCGATCCGACCGATCGTGGAACCATCATCATCTTTGGCGATGGCGCTGGTGCGGTTGTGCTGGGCGCTTCTGAAGAACCGGGTATTATCTCTACGCATCTGCATGCGGATGGTAGCTACGGTGAACTGCTGACGCTGCCGAACGCCGATCGCGTTGATCCTGACAACTCAATTTATCTGACGATGGCGGGCAACGAAGTCTTTAAAGTTGCCGTGACCGAACTGGCGCATATCGTTGATGAGACCCTGGCGGCAAATAACCTCGAGCGTTCTGCGCTGGATTGGCTGGTGCCGCATCAGGCCAACCTGCGTATTATCAGCGCCACGGCGAAAAAGCTGGGGATGTCGATGGATAACGTGGTGGTTACTCTCGACAGACATGGTAATACTTCAGCAGCCTCTGTTCCTTGCGCGCTGGATGAGGCCGTTCGTGATGGCCGTATCCAGCGTGGTCAGCTCATTCTGCTGGAAGCCTTTGGTGGTGGTTTCACCTGGGGTTCCGCGCTGGTTCGTTTTTAGTATAAGGATTTAAACATGACGCAATTTGCTTTTGTGTTCCCGGGACAGGGCTCTCAGACCGTCGGGATGCTGTCCGATATGGCAGCCGCTTACCCGGTAGTCGAAGAGACATTCCGTGAAGCCTCTGCGGCGTTGGGTTACGATCTGTGGGCGCTTGTACAGCAAGGCCCAGCGGAAGAACTGAACAAAACCTGGCAGACACAACCGGCGCTGCTGACAGCATCCGTCGCGTTGTATCGTGTCTGGCAGCAGCAGGGCGGTCAAGCACCGGCGCTGTTGGCGGGTCATAGCCTGGGTGAGTATTCTGCACTGGTCTGTGCGGGCGTTATCGATTTTGCTGATGCGGTGCGTCTGGTTGAGATGCGCGGCAAATTCATGCAGGAAGCCGTACCAGAAGGTACCGGCGCAATGTCAGCTATCATTGGTCTTGACGATGCATCAATTGCGAAAGCCTGCGAAGAGTCTGCTGAAGGTCAGGTGGTTTCTCCGGTAAACTTTAATTCACCGGGACAGGTTGTTATTGCCGGTAACAAAGAAGCCGTAGAGCGCGCTGGCGCAGCATGTAAAGCTGCGGGCGCTAAACGTGCGTTGCCGCTGCCGGTCAGCGTGCCGTCTCACTGTGCATTGATGAAGCCTGCTGCTGAAAAATTGGCCGTTGAATTACAAAAAATCACCTTTAACACGCCGACTGTTCAGGTTGTGAACAATGTTGACGTGAAGTGTGAAACGACACCTGATGCTATCCGTGATGCATTGATCCGCCAGCTGTATAGTCCGGTTCAGTGGACCAAAACCGTTGAGTTTATGGCGTCACAGGGCGTTGAGCATCTGTATGAAGTGGGGCCGGGTAAAGTCCTCACCGGCCTGACTAAACGTATTGTTGACACCCTGACCGCCTCCGCGCTTAACGAGCCGGCGGCCATGTCTGCGGCGCTTGAGCAATAAAAGAGGAAAACCATGAGTTTTGAAGGAAAAATCGCGCTGGTTACCGGTGCAAGTCGCGGGATTGGCCGCGCAATTGCTGAAACGCTCGTTGCCCGTGGCGCGAAAGTTATCGGTACTGCAACCAGCGAAAGCGGTGCGCAGGCGATCAGCGATTATTTAGGTGCCAATGGCAAAGGTCTGCTGTTGAATGTGACCGATCCGGCATCTATCGAATCTGTTCTGGGAAATATTCGCGCAGAATTTGGTGAAGTTGATATCCTGGTGAACAATGCCGGGATTACTCGTGATAACCTGTTAATGCGCATGAAAGATGATGAGTGGAACGATATTATCGAAACCAACCTGTCATCTGTTTTCCGTCTGTCAAAAGCGGTAATGCGCGCTATGATGAAAAAGCGTCATGGACGTATTATCACTATCGGTTCTGTGGTTGGTACCATGGGAAATGCAGGTCAGGCCAACTACGCTGCGGCGAAAGCGGGTCTGATTGGCTTCAGTAAATCACTGGCTCGCGAAGTTGCGTCACGCGGTATTACTGTAAACGTTGTTGCTCCGGGCTTTATTGAAACGGACATGACACGTGCGCTGACCGATGAGCAGCGTGCGGGTACTCTGGCAGCAGTTCCTGCGGGGCGCCTCGGCTCTCCAAATGAAATCGCCAGTGCGGTTGCATTTTTAGCTTCTGACGAAGCGAGTTACATCACCGGTGAAACTTTGCACGTCAACGGCGGGATGTATATGGTCTGACCGAGATTTGTGCAAAACGCTCAGGAACCGCGCAGTCCGTGCGATTCACAGTAATGTTTTGTGCAAAATGATTTGCGTTATGAGGGGAAAAAGCCGCAAAATAGCGTAAAATCGTGGTAAGACCTGCCGGGATTTAGTTGCAAATTTTTCAACATTTTATACACTACGAAAACCATCGCGAAAGCGAGTTTTGATAGGAAATTTAAGAGTATGAGCACTATCGAAGAACGCGTTAAGAAAATTATCGGCGAACAGCTGGGCGTTAAGCAGGAAGAAGTTACCAACAATGCTTCCTTCGTTGAAGACCTGGGCGCTGATTCTCTTGACACCGTTGAGCTGGTAATGGCTCTGGAAGAAGAGTTTGATACTGAGATTCCGGACGAAGAAGCTGAGAAAATCACTACTGTTCAGGCTGCCATTGATTACATCAACGGTCACCAGGCGTAAGTGAACATCTCCAGGCGGTCATTCGACCGCCTGAGTTTTATCTACATTTTGTCCCACAAGAATCTATTTTCCCTCCCTGGAGGACAACCGTGTCTAAGCGTCGTGTAGTTGTGACCGGACTGGGCATGTTGTCTCCTGTCGGCAATACCGTAGAGTCTACCTGGAAAGCTCTCCTTGCCGGTCAGAGTGGCATCAGCCTGATCGACCATTTCGATACTAGCGCCTATGCAACGAAATTTGCTGGCTTAGTAAAGGATTTTAACTGTGATGATTTCATCTCGCGCAAAGAACAGCGCAAGATGGACGCATTCATTCAATATGGAATTGTCGCTGGCATTCAGGCCATGCAGGATTCTGGCCTTGAAGTGACGGAAGAGAATGCTACCCGCATCGGTGCCGCTATTGGTTCCGGTATTGGCGGCCTCGGTTTGATCGAAGAAAACCACAGTTCGCTGGTAAAAGGCGGACCGCGTAAGATCAGCCCATTCTTTGTTCCTTCCACAATTGTTAACATGGTGGCCGGACATTTGACCATCATGTTTGGTCTGCGTGGACCGAGTATTTCCATCGCGACCGCTTGCACTTCGGGCGTACACAACATTGGTCAAGCCGCGCGCATTATCGCCTACGGCGATGCTGACGCAATGGTTGCCGGTGGTGCAGAAAAAGCCAGTACTCCACTGGGCGTTGGTGGGTTTGGTGCAGCACGTGCGCTCTCCACTCGTAATGACAGCCCTCAGGCGGCAAGCCGTCCGTGGGACAAAGAGCGTGATGGTTTTGTGCTAGGTGATGGCGCGGGAATGGTCGTGCTGGAAGAGTACGAACATGCCAAAAAACGCGGTGCGAAAATCTACGCTGAAATCGTCGGCTTTGGTATGAGCAGCGATGCCTACCATATGACTTCGCCGCCGGAAGATGGCGCTGGAGCGGCACTGGCGATGGTTAACGCTATCCGTGATGCGGGTATCGATGCAGGCCAGATTGGCTACGTCAACGCGCACGGTACCTCAACGCCTGCTGGCGATAAAGCAGAAGCGCAGGCCGTTAAGTCTGTCTTCGGTGATGCCGCCGGCCGCGTAATGGTCAGTTCGACTAAATCAATGACCGGCCACTTGCTCGGTGCCGCGGGTGCAGTAGAGTCTATCTACTCTATCCTGGCGCTGCGCGATCAAGCTGTTCCGCCGACTATCAATCTGGATAACCCGGATGATGGTTGCGACCTCGACTTCGTCCCGCACGAAGCACGCCAGGTTAGCGGTATGGAGTATACCTTGTGTAACTCCTTCGGCTTCGGTGGTACAAATGGTTCGCTGATCTTTAAAAAGGTCTGATGCGCGCCTGGCGCAACATTAGTTATGCCGTTAATGCCCATCAAAAATTGGCCCGCTTGTCGGGCCTTTTTTATTCGGCTTTCTCCGCTTGTACCGTATCTTTCCTCCTGCGACACTGACCGACCAGCGATAAGGAGTCCTTTATGTTTTTGATAAATGGCACTGAAAGTGAAACGCTTGCGGTGAACGATCGCGGCGTGCAGTTCGGTGATGGTTGTTTTACGACAGCTCGAATAATTGGGGGCCGTGTACAATTTCTGCCTGCTCATCTGGCGCGCCTGCAAACCACCTGTGAAAGACTCTTTATTACCTTTAGCGACTGGAAAGTATTAGCCGAGGAGATGCAGCGTCTGGCGCAGCCATGTCAGGAGGGGGTTCTGAAGGTGATGATCACTCGTGGCGCCGGCGGCCGTGGATACAGCACTGTGGGCTGCACAAACCCTACCCGAATTCTTAGCGTGTCGCCATATCCTGCCCATTATGCCCGCTGGCGAGAAGAAGGGGTTTCTGTGTCGCTAAGTCCCATGCCGCTGGGACGTAATCCTTCTCTTGCCGGACTAAAACACCTTAACCGCCTGGAGCAGGTACTGATCCGCTCTCATCTTGAGCAGACGGACGCTGATGAAGCACTGGTTCTTGACAGTGAAGGGTGGCTTACGGAATGCTGTGCCGCGAACGTATTCTGGCGTAAAGGATTTGATGTTTTTACCCCGCGCCTCGATCAGGCGGGAGTAAACGGTATTATGCGCCAGCACATTCTCGCAACGCTGGCACCATCGCCGTTTCGCGTTGTCGAAGTGACTACGCGCCCCGATGCGCTACGCGAAGCCGACGAAGTGCTTATCTGTAACGCATTAATGCCGCTGGTGCCGGTTCGCCGTTGGGACGACACATGTTGGTCCGCGCGCGAGCTTTACCATTTTTTAGCCCCATTGTGTGAGCTGTCTGATTAGTCATGAAGAAAATGTTACGTTTCATCCTGTTGCTGGTAGTGGTGCTGGGCATTGCTGCGGGCGTCGGCATGTGGAAAGTTCGCCAATTGGCGGATAGCAAGTTACTCATTAAAGAAGAGACCATCTTTACTCTTGAAACGGGCACCGGGCGCATCGCGTTGGGCCAACAGCTTTACGGCGATAAAGTCATTAACCGGCCACGGGTGTTCCAGTGGTTGCTACGTATTGAACCTGAGCTCTCCCACTTTAAAGCTGGGACATATCGTTTCACGCCTGACATGACGGTACGTGAGATGCTGCAACTGTTGGCCAGTGGGAAAGAAGCCCAGTTTCCGCTGCGCTTTGTCGAAGGTATGCGGGTAAGCGACTATCTGCGACAGCTTCGCGATGCGCCTTATGTGAAACATACGCTGGCGGATGACAGCTATGAAACCGTCGCGAAGGCCCTTGATCTGGAGCATGCGGACTGGGTGGAGGGTTGGTTCTGGCCGGATACCTGGATGTATACCGCCAATACCAGCGATGTGGCGATCCTTAAGCGAGCGCATCAGAAAATGGTTGCTGCTGTTGAGAAAGCCTGGGAAGGGCGGATGGATAATCTGCCGTATAAAGATCAGAACCAATTGCTGACAATGGCCTCCATTATTGAAAAAGAGACGGCGGTGTCTGAAGAGCGCGATCGCGTGGCATCGGTCTTTATCAATCGCTTGCGTATTGGCATGCGTCTGCAAACCGATCCGACCGTGATTTATGGGATGGGTGAGAGTTATAATGGCAAGTTAACGCGTAAAGACCTGGAAACCCCAACGGCTTACAATACTTATGTCATTAACGGCATGCCGCCAGGGCCTATCGCCGCACCGGGAGAGGCTTCTCTGAATGCCGCTGCCCATCCGGCAAAAACGCCGTATCTCTATTTTGTCGCCGACGGAAAAGGGGGTCATACGTTCAATACCAATCTGACCAGCCACAACCGTTCGGTGCAGGATTATCTGAAAGTACTTAAGGAAAAAAATGCGCAGTAACTATATCGTCATCGAGGGCCTGGAAGGCGCAGGGAAGACCACCGCACGTAATCTGGTGGTAGAGACGCTAAAACAGCTGGGCGTTAGCGATATGGTGTTCACCCGCGAGCCGGGCGGCACCATTCTTGCCGAGAAGTTGCGCAGCCTGGTTCTGGATATTCAGTCAACCGGCGATGAAGTTATCAATGACAAAGCTGAAGTGCTGATGTTTTATGCGGCTCGCGTGCAGTTGGTTGAAACAGTGATTAAACCGGCGCTGGCTCGCGGTCAGTGGGTGATCGGCGATCGTCATGATCTCTCTACTCAGGCCTATCAGGGCGGTGGTCGTGGTATCGATCAAACCATGCTGGCAACCCTGCGTGATGCGGTGCTGGGCGATTTTCGTCCCAACTTGACCCTTTATCTTGATGTGACGCCTGCGGTGGGACTTAAGCGCGCTCGCGCTCGTGGCGATCTTGATCGTATCGAACAGGAATCCCTGGATTTCTTCAACCGTACCCGCGCACGCTACCTTGAGCTGGCCGCACTTGACCCCAGCATTCGCACCGTGGACGCCACGCAGCCGCTGGAAGCTGTGGAACGTGATATTCGTGCGGTAGTGAGCCAATGGGTGGCGGAGCTGCGCGCATGAAATGGTATCCGTGGTTACGCCCGTCTTTCGAACAGCTAGTTTCCAGCTACCAGGCAGGACGGGGTCACCATGCGCTACTGGTCCAGGCATTGCCGGGCATGGGGAGCGATGCGTTGATTTATGCGCTGTGTCGCTTCCTGATGTGCCGGCAACCGGAAGGGCATAAAAGCTGTGGCCATTGCCGCAGCTGTCAGTTGATGCAGGCGGGCACTCATCCTGATTATTATGCGTTGACTCCTGAAAAGGGGAAGAGTTCGCTCGGTATTGATGCCGTGCGCGACGTCAACGAAAAGCTCTATGAACACGCCCGGCTGGGCGGCGCTAAGGTGATATGGATCGGTGATGCCGCCATGCTAACTGACGCGGCGGCCAACGCGTTGCTGAAAACGCTGGAGGAACCGCCGGAGAATACCTGGTTCTTCCTCGCTTGCCAGGAACCCGCGCGTTTGCTGGCGACGTTGCGCAGTCGATGCCGTTTACATCACCTCACACCGCCTCCGGAATCGTACGCGCTGGCGTGGTTAGAGCGTGAAGTGACAATGTCACAAGATGCATTGCTTGCTGCTCTGCGTCTTAGCGCGAATGCGCCAGCGGCAGCTCTGGAGCTGCTCCAGGATGCGCACTGGACTGCGCGTCAACAGCTTTGTCAGGCGCTGGCAAACGTTTTAACTCAGGGTGACTGGCTGACGCTGCTACCCATTTTAAATCACGAACAGGCCGCAGTTCGCCTGCATTGGCTGGCATCGCTGCTGGTTGATGCGCAAAAAAGACAGCAGGGGATTACGCTTGTCAGTAACCCGGACGTCTGGACGCTGGTGAATCAACTGGCCCAGGCGCTCCCTGCCGCACGTTTACAAGTGATAGC
The DNA here is from genome assembly GCF_051131775.1 of Klebsiella sp. MISC125. Classification (NCBI taxonomy): domain Bacteria; kingdom Pseudomonadati; phylum Pseudomonadota; class Gammaproteobacteria; order Enterobacterales; family Enterobacteriaceae; genus Klebsiella; species Klebsiella sp. MISC125. The sequence continues at coordinate 3,710,139 of NZ_CP180448.1, read as the reverse complement.
GCGCGACGTGAGCTTCTGCCGCGAGCAGCTATTAAACGTTGTTGGTGTTAACCGCGAACTACTGCTAACCGAGCGCCTTCTGCGCTGGGAACATTACCTGCAACCCGGGGCGGTACTTCCCGTATCCCATCTCTGAGAGAGATATCATGTTTTTAGTCGACTCCCATTGCCACCTTGATGGCCTGGATTATCAAACGCTGCATAAAAATGTGGACGATGTGCTGGCAAAAGCCGCCGCGCGCGATGTGAAGTTTTGCCTTGCGGTTGCCACGACGCTACCAGGGTATCGCAGTATGCGCGAGCTGGTGGGACAGAGTGGCAGCGTTGCTTTCTCCTGTGGCGTGCATCCGTTAAATCAGGATGAAGAGTACGACGTCGAGGAGCTGCGCAAACTTGCGGCGGAAGAGGGGGTAGTGGCGATGGGTGAAACCGGGCTGGATTATTTCTACACGCCAGAAACCAAAACACGTCAACAGACGTCGTTCCGCGATCATATTCGTATCGGTCGGGAACTTAACAAGCCGGTTATTGTGCATACTCGTGATGCCCGCGCCGATACGCTGGCAATTTTACGCGAAGAAAAAGTGACGGATTGCGGTGGCGTACTACACTGTTTCACTGAGGATAGAGAGACAGCGGGTAAGCTGCTGGACATGGGGTTCTATATCTCGTTTTCCGGTATTGTGACGTTCCGCAATGCAGAACAGCTTCGTGACGCGGCGCGCTACGTGCCTCTTGACCGCCTGCTGGTGGAGACCGATTCGCCGTATCTGGCGCCGGTACCGCACCGTGGTAAAGAGAACCAACCGGCGATGGTTCGTGACGTTGCTGAGTACATGGCGGTTCTGAAAGGTGTCTCGCTGGATACGCTGGCGCAACGGACCACGGAAAACTTTGCAACGCTTTTTCATATTGACCCCGCCCGGCTACAACCTGCCTGATCTTCCTTATTATTTTAAGGCTCGTAATTAATACTCAAAGCGAGTAAAGTTCACCGCCACAAATGGGGCGGTGAAGCTTTTTTGGCAACATTCAGACACGTGTTATGTAAAACAGTGTAAGTTTTTACCTGAAGGCTGATTGAAACGTGATAGCCGTCAAACAATCATTCCGCTAATTATTTTACTCTGTGTAATAAATAAAGGGCGCTTAGACGTCCTGTCCACGGCGCGGTTCTCCCCCCGGGCCAATGCGTGAAAACGTAAAAAAAAGCACCAAATACTCAGGAGCACTCTCAATTATGTTTAAGAATGCATTTGCTAACCTGCAGAAGGTCGGTAAATCGCTGATGCTACCGGTATCCGTACTGCCTATCGCAGGTATCCTGCTGGGCGTCGGTTCCGCAAACTTCAGCTGGCTGCCAGAAGTCGTTTCACATGTTATGGCAGAAGCGGGCGGTTCGGTCTTCGCCAATATGCCGCTGATTTTCGCTATCGGTGTTGCGTTAGGCTTCACCAATAACGATGGCGTATCTGCGCTGGCATCGGTTGTCGCTTACGGCATCATGGTGAAAACCATGGCGGTGGTAGCGCCTCTGGTTCTGCATTTACCTGCTGAAGAGATTGCGGCTAAACACCTTGCAGATACCGGCGTACTGGGCGGTATTATTGCGGGCGCGATCGCGGCGTACATGTTTAATCGCTTCTACCGTATTAAGCTGCCTGAGTATCTGGGCTTCTTCGCCGGTAAACGTTTCGTGCCGATCATTTCTGGTCTGACCGCGATCTTTATGGGCATCGTGCTCTCCTTCATTTGGCCGCCGATCGGTACTGCTATCCAGACGTTCTCTCAGTGGGCTGCTTATCAGAACCCGGTTGTCGCGTTTGGTATCTACGGCTTTATCGAGCGCTGCCTGGTGCCGTTTGGTCTGCACCATATCTGGAACGTTCCTTTCCAGATGCAAATTGGTGAATACACCAATGCGGCAGGTCAGGTGTTCCACGGTGACATCCCTCGTTACATGGCTGGCGACCCGACTGCGGGCAAACTGTCCGGCGGCTTCCTGTTCAAAATGTACGGTCTGCCGGCTGCTGCCATCGCTATCTGGCACTCTGCTAAACCCGAAAACCGCGCGAAAGTGGGCGGTATCATGATCTCCGCAGCGTTGACCTCGTTCCTGACCGGTATCACCGAGCCGATCGAGTTCTCCTTCATGTTCGTTGCACCGATCCTGTACATCATCCACGCGATTCTGGCAGGCCTGGCATTCCCAATCTGTATCCTGCTGGGTATGCGTGACGGTACTTCGTTCTCTCACGGTCTGATCGACTTTATCGTTCTGTCCGGTAACAGCAGCAAACTGTGGCTGTTCCCGATAGTCGGTATTTGCTACGCGATTGTTTACTACGTGGTATTCCGCGTGTTGATCAAAGCGCTGGACCTGAAAACGCCGGGTCGTGAAGATTCAACTGAAGACAGCAAAGTTGGCGCGACCAGCGAAATGGCTCCGGCCCTGATTGCAGCCTTCGGCGGTAAAGAAAACATTACTAACCTCGACGCATGTATCACCCGTCTGCGCGTTAGCGTGGCGGATGTAGCGAAAGTTGATCAGGCTGGCCTGAAAAAACTGGGCGCTGCTGGCGTGGTTGTTGCAGGTTCAGGTGTTCAGGCAATCTTCGGTACCAAATCCGATAACCTGAAAACTGAAATGGATGAGTACATCCGTAGCAACTAAGTTGTGATGTGGGGAGACTAAGGCAGCCAAATGGCTGCCTTTTTTAATGGGTCTATACCCGTCATACTTCAAGTTGCTTATGTGTTGGCTACGCTCATTCCCCCCAGTCACATAGTTATCTATGCTCCTGGGAACTCACTCCCTTGCCGCCTTTAAGCAACTCGAATTATTTAGGGTATATAACATAAAAAAGGGAGCCGATTGGCTCCCGAAACATTGACCACCAATCAGAACTGATAGCTGGCGGTAATGCTGAAGTTGCGCGGTTCGCCGTACACAATCGAGCCGTCGATGTTGGTATCGTAGGTTTTGTCGAACAGGTTATTGACGTTGCCCTGTAAGGCAAAGTTTTTGCTGACCTGGTAACGGGTAAACAAATCCACCAGCGCGTAGCTGCCTTGTTCCGCACGGAAAGTACCGTAAGGGGTAGCGGTATCTTTATAAACACGGTTTTGCCAGTTAACGCCGCCGCCGACGGTCAGATCAGGCATCACTGGCAGGCGATAGCTGGTGAACAGCTTGACGCTGGTACGCGGCAGGTTAGGGTTCACCGCGTTGCCTTCATTATCCTCGGCAACAAAGCGAGTCGCGCCGAAGGTCATCTGCCAGTTATCGGTAAGCGCGCCGTTGATTTCGAACTCCACCCCTTTGCTTACGGTACCATTGACGGTTTTATAGGCTGCCTCGCCGTTGCTGCCAGGGATTTGCCCGCCGGTTGCCTGGCCGAGGTTATCCTGTTCGATGCGGAATATGGAGAGGGTGGTGGTCAGGCGGCTGTCCATCCAGTCGGACTTCAGGCCGACTTCATAGTTATTACCGGTAACCGGGGTCAGATATTTACCGGAACTATCACGCTTATTCTGCGGCTGGAAAACGGAGGTGTAGCTGGTGTAGGCCGACCAGTTATCGTTGATGTCGTAAACCAGACCGGCGTACGGCGTAGTATGGTTTTTCTCCATATTGTAGGTCAGCGTCTCGATACTCCAGTTGTTATAGCGAACGCCAAGGATCAAGTGTAGCGGGTCAAGCAGGGAGATACGAGTCGCAGCATATACCGATTTCATTCGCGTGGTATCGTCCTGCGCCAGGCTCTGCGGTCCCCAGTTGGTTTCCGGGAAGCTGGCACTATTAAAGTCATAGAAATTACCGATCTCATCCGGAAATACGTTTGCCCAGGAGCTGAAGTAGCGGTTATTTTGCTTGCTGTAGCTGCCGCCAATCATCAGGTTGTGCTGGCGACCAAACAGGTCGTAGCCGCCATCTGCAAACAAATCCACGGCGTCGACTTTACGCTTGCCGCTGTTCCAGCCGGTCCCGCCAACGTAGGTAAAGCTCGGACCGTAATTGCCATAAGGCCCCACCAGCATCCCGGTCTCTTTATTGACGTACGCATCAACGTACATCATTTTGCTGTCGAACTTGACCTCGGAGTGGGTCGCGTTCATCGTCGCCTGCCAGGTATCGGCAAAGCGCTGTTTCAGCGTGACGAAAACTTTGTTGATCTCTTTGTCGTTATAAGCCCAATCAGGGGCGGTGCTATGAGAACGGTCGTAGTGGTTTTTGCTGCCATCGGTATTCCAGCGCGGCAGACCACCCCATGTTGGGCTATTCACGTCGATACGCTGATATTCGTAGCCAGCGGATAAGCTGGTTGAGGTTCCGAGGTCAGCATCAAGAATGCCGGAGAAGAAGGTTTTTTCGCTGTTATAACGATCGAGCCACGAGTCGTTATTTTGATAGCCCGCGATAATACGCGCACGCACGTTGCCGTCTTCGGTCAGCGGGCTTTGCATATCAGCAACATAGCGCTGCTTGTTCCAGCTACCGTACTCCGCAGAGACATTGCCTTTAAACTCGCGGCTGGTGGCGTGTTTACGAATCATGTTGATTGACGCGGCCGGGTTGCCCGTACCTGTCAGCAGGCCATTGGCGCCACGCACGACTTCCACTCGCTCGAAGAGCGCCATATCGGTAAGGGCGTCACCCAGATTCCAGCGGGATTCAAACCAGGTCGGAATACCATCGACCATGTAGTTGTCAATTTGAAAGCCGCGAGAGTAGTAGCTGGTGCGATCTGAGTCTGCCTGGCTGCTGCTGATCCCGGTCGTGTGATCCATCACGTCGCCAAGGGTTTGCAACTGCTGATCCTGCATCCGTTGCTCGGTGATAATGCTGACCGATTGTGGGATATCGCGCTGTGCCATTTCCATCTTGGTCCCGGCAGAGGTGGTTTTGACGCTGTAATCCTGCTCTTGAGCACTGGAAGCGGTATCTGTGGAACCTTCTACAATGAGAGTTTCTTCGGACTTACTGGCAGCTTGGCCGAGGTCAGGAAAGAGCGCCAGCGCTATGCCCATAGCAAGCAGAGATGGCGCAATACGCCCATCCCGGGTGTTGGTGGAGAGAGACATCATAAACCCTTGATCATATGATAATTATTATTCGCCGAGGCTCTGTGACCGCGGTCGATCGAAAGCGCGCTGCATTCAATGTGAATACAAATGAGAAATATACGCATTAATATTTAATATGTAAACAGAGGTAAAATATGTGTGCTGAATGATTTTGGGTGGGCTAGTGAAAATGGCGAACATGCGAAATGATTAATCAGTCAGCAGCTAAGTCCTTTGTCGCGTAAGAAAAAACGCTTTCAGGTTGAAAGAGTGGGAGTAACTCGCTCATACTCTTAAGCGAATCCTGTGCATCCGCGTTTATCTGCAGGGGCAGGCCAGAGCACGGTATAAAAATTAATAAGGAATCAGTCATGGCAGAAGAAACGATTTTCAGCAAAATCATTCGCCGGGAGATCCCGTCGGATATTGTTTATCAGGACGAGCTGGTCACCGCTTTTCGCGATATCTCCCCGCAGGCGCCGACCCATATTCTGATCATTCCTAATATCCTGATTCCAACCGTCAACGATGTGACTACGGAGCATGAACTGGCTCTTGGCCGGATGATGACCGTTGCGGCGAAAATTGCCCGCGACGAGGGGCTTGCCGACGATGGCTACCGCCTGATCGTCAATTGCAATCGCCACGGGGGTCAGGAGGTCTACCATATCCACATGCATCTGCTGGGCGGGCGTCCATTAGGTCCAATGCTGGCCCACAAAGGTTAATACCCATGCGCGCAGCCCATTTCGGCGCACTTCTGGCCGCGACGCTCCTGGCTGGATGCAGTTCGCATCCGGAAATACCGGTCAGCGATCAGCAAAGTCTGGTTATGGAATCTAACGTGCTGGCGGCGGGGATTAGCGCTGAAGTACCGACGGTGACCGCCTCAGAGATACAAGCGACGGCGACCACAAGATTATTTAATGAGCGCCAGGTACCGGTGACCGTGCATTATCGCTTTTTCTGGTATGACGCCAGAGGGCTGGAGATGCATCCACTTGAGCCGGCGCGCAGCATAACGGTTCCCGCGCACTCCTCGGTCACGCTTTACGGCAGCGCCAATATTCTGGGGGCGCACAAGGCCCGACTTTATCTTTATCTGTAAGAGGTCATCGTAATGATTAAAATGTGTCGCTATGCACTTGTTACCGCACTGGCGATATTCCTTGCCGGGTGCGTAGGGCCAGGTCAGCAGCCCGCTCCCGTTGAGGAAGCACAGCCAAAACCGCAGCAGCCTGTTCAGCCGCAGCCGACTGTGCCAAGTATTCCTGTGATACCTACGCAGCCAGGCCCAATTGAACATGGCGAGGAGCCAGCGCAACCGGCCCCGCGCGTGCGTCATTATGACTGGAGCAGCGCAGTGCAGCCGATGGTTGGACAAATGCTGCAAGCGGGCGGCGTGACAGCAGGTAGTATCCTGCTGATTGATAGCGTAAACAACCGCACCAACGGCACGTTGAACGCCGCTGAGGCGACAACCGCGTTACACAACGCGCTGGCGGGTAATGGTAAATTTACCCTCGTATCGCAGCAGCAGCTCGGCGTCGCCAAACAGCAGCTTGGCCTGTCGCCACAGGATAGTCTCGGCAGCCGCAGTAAGGCGATGGGTATTGCCCGTACCGTTGGCGCACAGTATGTGCTCTATTCCAACGCGACCGGCAACGTCAACTCGCCTGAGCTGAAAATGCAACTGATGCTGGTGCAAACTGGCGAAATTATCTGGTCAGGTAAAGGTGCGGTTCAGCAACAATAAGCTTACGCGCGACGAAGTGCTGTCGCGCTTTTTTCCTTGCTTTTCACCTGTTGCCGCGCTGACTGAAAACGGTCTGAGCGGCGGCAGTTGTGTCATCAGCGATGGTCGCCAAAGATTGGTTCTGCGCCAGCCGCATGATGTGCAGGCGCCAATCTGTCATTTTCGTCGCCAGTACCATGCGCTCTCCCGTCTCCCTGCTACGCTTGCTCCGGCTCCGCTTTTTTATTCTCCAGCCTGGATGGTGGTGGAATATTTCATCGGTGACGTGGCAAACGCACTGCCGGAGTGTCCGGCGCTTGCGGGGTTACTGTATCATCTGCACCGGCAACCACGCTTTGGCTGGCGTATTACGCTGAGCCCATTGCTTGAGCTTTACTGGCAGCAGTGCGATTCCGCCCGGCGCACGCCGTTATGGTTACGCTGGCATAAGCAACTGTTGCTACGCGGCGAACCTCGGCCGTTGCGTCTCGCGCCATTACATATGGATGTTCACGCGGGCAATATTGTCCATAGCGAGGGTGGGCTGCGGCTTATTGATTGGGAATATGCCGGAGATGGTGATATCGCGCTGGAGCTGGCTGCGGTATGGATTGAGCCCGTGGCGCACCGCCAGCTAGCGTCAGAGTACGCGAGGCTGGCGCATATTGATGAGCTTCAACTATGGCGACAAATACAGCGCTGGCGTCCATGGGTACGTCTGCTGATTGCAGGCTGGTATGAGCGACGCTGGCAACAAACCGGCGATCGACAGTTTATTGCGCTGGCGAATGAGATATGGCGTCAGCTAGAGAAAGAATAAAAAGATAAGAGAGGTATGTGTGGGCCCGGTAATGTTGGATGTCGAAGGTTTTGAACTGGATGCGGAAGAGCGTGAGATTCTGGCGCATCCCTTAGTTGGCGGGCTAATCCTGTTTACCCGCAACTACCACGATCCAGCGCAGTTACGCGAGCTGGTTCGCCAGATCCGCGAGGCTTCTCGCAACCATCTGGTGGTGGCGGTTGACCAGGAAGGCGGTCGCGTGCAGCGTTTCCGCGAGGGTTTTACCCGCTTACCGGCGGCGCAATCCTTTGCCGCGCTGCTCGGCATGGAAGAGGGCGGTAAGCTGGCAGAAGAGGCCGGTTGGCTGATGGCCAGCGAAATGATCGCCATGGATATCGATATTAGCTTTGCGCCGGTGCTGGACGTTGGGCATATCAGCGCCGCCATCGGCGAACGTTCTTATCATGAAGACCCCGACAAAGCGCTGGCGATAGCCCGTCATTTTATTGACGGAATGCACGGTGCGGGAATGAAAACTACCGGTAAGCACTTCCCCGGTCACGGTGCGGTGACCGCAGATTCACACAAAGAGACGCCGCGTGACCCGCGCGCGCAAGCGGAGATTCGCGCTAAAGATATGGCGGTGTTCCGCACGCTTATCACTGAGCAGCGGCTGGATGCCATTATGCCTGCTCACGTTATTTACAGCGACGTTGACCCGCGTCCGGCGAGCGGTTCAGCGCACTGGCTGAAGACGGTTCTGCGCGGTGAACTGGGCTTTGATGGGGTTATTTTCTCTGACGATCTGTCGATGGAAGGAGCGGCGATTATGGGCAGCTATGCCGAGCGTGGGCAGGCATCGCTGGATGCGGGTTGCGATATGATCCTGGTCTGCAATAATCGTAAAGGTGCGGTCAGCGTGCTGGATAACCTGTCGCCGATCAAAACAGAGTGTGTTACGAAATTGTATCATAAAGGTTCTTTTAGTCGTCAGGAGTTAAGGGATTCCGCCCGCTGGAAAACGATAAGCGCGCAGCTCGAACAGCTTCACGAGCGCTGGCAAGAGGCGAAATCCGCGTAATAAACCTGAAAGGCGTTGTTGTCTGGTGAGGATGCGATGATTATCTATTTACATGGTTTTGACTCAAACAGCCCCGGTAACCATGAGAAGGTGCTTCAGCTTCAGTTTATCGACCCTGATGTCCGGTTGATTAGCTACAGCACGCGGCATCCCAAACATGATATGCAGCACTTGTTGAAAGAGGTCGACAAGATGCTACAGCTGAGCGCTGACGATCGCCCGCTCATTTGCGGCGTGGGCCTTGGCGGTTTCTGGGCGGAACGGATTGGTTTTCTTTGTGATATCCGTCAGGCCATTCTGAACCCGAATTTGTTCCCCAATGAAAATATGGAAGGCAAGATTGACCGGCCGGAAGAGTATGCGGATATCGCCACTAAGTGCGTGAATAACTTCCGTGAAAAAAATCGCGATCGTTGCCTGGTCGTGCTCTCGCGTCAGGACGAAGCGCTGAATAGCCAGCGTTCGGCGGATTTGCTGCATCATTACTACGAGATCATCTGGGATGAAGAGCAGACCCACAAGTTTAAAAATATCTCTCCTCATCTTCAGCGAATAAAAGCCTTTAAAACCCTCGGCTGATCCTCCTCCAGCCCGCAGTGTGAAAACACCGCGGGCTTTTTTTATCCAGTTATGCGACTGTGCGCTCAAAAAATATGCGGTAAAACTTGATGCATATCAATTTTGGTATGACCAATGCACCGTTCATGTTATTCTCGATCTCGTTGGATGGTTTCATTGCTGTAACCTGCTGTTAATTAAAGGCTATTGTTATAACTTTTAATTAACAATTGGTTAATAATTTTAGGGGGTTGTGTGACTACACCAATGAAAAAAATAGTGATTGTAGGTGGTGGGGCCGGTGGGCTGGAGCTGGCGACTCAGTTGGGTAAAAAGCTAGGTCGTAATAAAAAAGCCAAAATAACGCTGGTCGATCGCAATCATAGTCACCTGTGGAAACCGCTGCTGCATGAAGTGGCAACCGGTTCACTTGATGAAGGTGTAGATGCGCTGAGCTACCTGGCTCATGCCCGCAACCACGGATTCCAGTTCCAACTGGGCTCGGTGATGGATATCAACCGCGAAGCGAAAACCATCACCCTGGCTGAGGTGCATAATGAAAAAGGCGAACTGCTGGTTGCCGAGCGCAAGCTGCCTTACGACACGCTGGTCATGGCGTTGGGAAGCACTTCTAACGACTTCAACACCCCTGGCGTAAAAGAGAACTGTATTTTCCTCGACAACCCGCATCAGGCGCGCCGTTTCCACCAGGAAATGCTGGATCTGTTCTTGAAGTATTCTGCGAATCTCGGCGCGAACGGCAAAGTGAATATCGCCATCGTCGGCGGCGGCGCGACCGGCGTGGAGCTTTCTGCTGAACTGCACAATGCGGTAAAACAGCTCCACAGCTACGGTTACAAAGGACTGACTAACGAAGCGCTGAACGTGACGCTGGTGGAAGCCGGGGAGCGCATTCTGCCTGCACTGCCGCCGCGCATTTCTGGCGCTGCGCACAGCGAGCTGACCAAGCTTGGCGTTCGCGTGTTGACTAAAACCATGGTCACCAGCGCCGATGCTAACGGTCTGCACACCAAAGACGGTGAATTTATTGACGCTGATCTGATGGTCTGGGCGGCAGGGATTAAAGCACCGGACTTTATGAAAGAGATTGGTGGTCTGGAAACTAACCGCATCAACCAACTGGTGGTTGAGCCGACGCTGCAGACCACGCGCGATCAGGACATCTACGCAATCGGCGACTGCGCTTCCTGCGCCCGTCCGGAAGGTGGTTTTGTGCCGCCGCGCGCCCAGGCAGCACACCAGATGGCGAGCTGCGCCCTGCACAATATTCTGGCGCAAATGAAAGGCAAACCGCTGAAATCTTATACCTATAAAGATCACGGTTCGCTGGTATCGCTCTCTAACTATTCCACCGTCGGAAGCCTGATGGGCAACCTGATGCGCGGTTCTATGATGATCGAAGGGCGCATCGCGCGTTTCGTGTACATCTCTCTGTACCGTATGCACCAGATTGCGCTGCACGGCTACTTTAAAACCGGCCTGATGATGCTGGTTGGCCGTATCAACCGTATTATTCGTCCGCGTCTGAAGCTGCATTAATGACCGACGGGCGGCAGAACCTGATGGTTTTGCCGCCCGATTTATACCCGTCATACTTCAAGTTGCTTGTGCGTTGGCTACGCTCGTTCGCCCGAATCACTTACTTGAGTAAGCTCATCGGGACTTTCTCACTTGCCGCCTTCCTGCAACTCGAATTATTTAGGGTATATTTATAGCTCAATTCCAGAATATCCTTCTGCCTTATCCGCTAAATCTTCTCGGATTCCTCTGAATCCTGCTATTTTCCTGTATTTTTAATCCGCTTCTTATTTGCAAGCCCTGTGTCCCGATCGCAGAATTACAGGCAATAGCAATGAAGGAGGATCTCCCGTGAATAAATCGATGTTGGCGGGTATAGGAATTGGCGTGGCCGCCGCGCTGGGCGTTGCAGCCGTTGCCGGTCTTAACGTGTTAGATCGTGGCCCACAATATGCGCAGGTGGTGTCCAGTACGCCGATAAAAGAGAGCGTTAAAACGCCACGCCAGGAGTGCCGAAACGTCACCGTGACCCATCGTCGCCCGGTGCAGGATGAAAACCGTATCGCGGGTTCCGTATTAGGTGCAGTCGCCGGTGGCGTTATTGGCCATCAGTTTGGCGGCGGACGCGGTCGTGATGTTGCTACCGTGGTCGGTGCGCTGGGCGGCGGCTACGCCGGTAACCAGATACAGGGATCGATGCAGGAAGGGGATACCTACACCACTACCCAGCAGCGCTGTAAAACGGTGTACGACAAATCGGAAAAAATGCTCGGTTATGACGTCACTTATAAAATCGGCGACCAGCAGGGTAAAATCCGCATGGATCGCGACCCCGGAACGCAAATTCCGCTGGACGGTAATGGCCAGCTGATTCTGACTAATAAAGCGTAAAAAAGATGTTTATTTCTATTAGCCCCTCAGTCTGAGGGGCTTTTTTATCAGAAGCTCAGTGCGTAGTTCAGGCCAAAGGTGCGACCGCGTCCTTTGTACTCATATAAAGAGCTGCTGCCGTAGGTTGGGCTGTAAAGCAGCGGTGCGCGCTGGCCCCAGATGGTGACATAGTCTTCATTGAGCAGGTTTTCGATGCTGAAGGTTAGCTTGCCGAGAGGAAGCGCGTAGCTGCCGATAAAGTCCACGGTGTTATAGCCATCGAGCTTATTGCCGCTGGCATCGCTGATATCAAACACCTGTTGGCTTTGTACCCGTAGCGACCATGGTTCCGGCGCCCAGCCGACCCAGGCGGTGGCTTTTGAAGGCGACGCGAGCGTAACATCCCATTTTTTCCAGCTGCCCTCACTCTTCACCTGAGATTTCAGTACGTTAAAGTTGGCCCCGGCGCTCCAGTCGCTATCAGGGAAGAAGTAGTCTACCGCTCCCTCAAGTCCATAAATACGGCGCTTGTCAGACTCGACGTCGATAGTCATATCGGTACGGTTAACGACGATGGTCTTATCCGAGGTGGAGTAGTAAGCCGCCAACTGAGTGCGAAGATTATCACCGGTGTAGCGCCAGCCGAGCTCGTAAGAGTTGACTTTGATTCCCTGCAACGGTGAATCGCCGACGTTAACGCTTGAAAGCAGAGGCAGATGACCGTTGACCGCCGCGCCATATTTGCCAATGCCGTAATATTTGCCCGGATCCGGCAGCTCAACGCCCTGGGAGAAGTTAAACCAGGTTTGCTGACGGTCGGTAAGGTGGGCAACAATCCCGGCGTTAAATAAGAAGTTGTCGTAATCGGTTTTACCACCCGGAATCGCATCCGCCGAGCTGGCTTTGCCGTTGGCGACATCCTGCTGCTGGGCGTAGCCGACAAAATCATCGACCTTATTTTCCGTCCACTGGTAGCGCACACCGCCGCTAATGCTGAAGATATCGTTCAGGTCATAGCTGGACTGCAGGAAAGGTGCCAGGTTGGTAATGCTGTAGCTCGGATAACGACCGGTAGTATAAATCGACTGATTATTCAGGCCGCCGGAAGGCATCGATTGCCCCAGGTCGAAGAACATCTGGTTGGCGTTGAAGGTTTCGTGATCGGCATCTAGCCCCCAGGTCAGATCCCAGCCGTCCAGCGGCTGGCTATTCAAGGTTATCTTCGCGCCATATTGATCGGTATCCTGCTTTGAGGAAGAGAAGCTGCTGACCTGGCCTTTACTCAGCGTAGGGAAGGGGTAAAAGGTCAGGGATTCATCACGATAGTAGATTTGGCTGACCAGGTTCTGACCAAAGAAGTCAGCATCTGAGTACTGCAAGCTAATCAAGTGGCGTTCGGTGCCGGGGACGCGGTCGGAATTAAGCCCGTCAGTGGTGAAGGCTTTACCGTCGCCGGTCACCGCCGACATATTTTTCCCCAGATACAGTCCGTAGTCGTCTCCCTGACTTTTATAGTATTGCGTGACCAGCTGGAGCTGACGGTTATTGTCAATTTCGATGGTTCCTGTTCCCATCACGTCCAGGCGATCCGAGTGCTGAAGCCCGGTCTGGGTATTATCGAGGACCAGCGCATTGTTGTTGCCGTCATACCAGCCGCCAAAGCGTTGATAGGCTACAGACAAGCGGCCAGATGCGTGGTCGGTTCCACCACTCACCGCCGTCGCGACGCGCTCATCATGATCGTTGCTATTAGCAAAGCCGGTTTTGCCGCCCAGCTCCAGATCGACCTGGCGCTCCTGTTGGCCCTTTTTGGTGACGATATTGATAAGACCGCCGGTACTGCCGCCGCCGTACAGCGATGTTGCCCCGGAGATCACCTCGATGTGCTCAATGTTGAAAGGATCGATAGAGTCGAGCTGACGGCTGTCGGTACGGGAAGAGTTAAGGCGAACGCCGTCAATCAGCACCACGATCGCGCGACCGCGCATATTCATGCCGTAGTTAGTACGTCCCTGGCTGCTGACGTCGATGCCGGGAATCAGCTGTGCCAGGACATCTTTGAACTCTTTACCGCCCTGAACCTGTTGTTCAATTTCCTGGCCTTCGATAACCCAGGTGGTCTGGGCCATTTCAGCGACGGTACGGTGTGTACGGTTGGCGCTGACGATCATGTTGTCATCAGCGGCCCAGGCGGGGAGGGCGGTTGCCAGCAGCAGTGGGTTAAGCACCCAGAGACGCGTTTTCATGCTCATTCCTTTTATGAGTTTACGATATCGTTGTTTTAGTTTTCCGGTACGGGCGCACCGGTTGTTACAAGGTGAAATAAACAGAAATGTTTAAGGCTGAAGTTTGCCCGTATTGATTATTGTTATCAATATCATTTACGTGAAATGTGCAAATAACCTATTGAAATCATTAATTAATGTGTGGGTAAGCAGGGGGGGTGACCGACGGAGGAGCCATCGGTCAAAGAGAGGTTTAGTGCTGAAGAACCTGCGGCCAAAGACGCATCATGGTCTCGGCAATTTGCATGATTTTAGTGAAATCTGCACCTTCGCGGGCGCTGATTGACATGCCCTGCAATACGCAGCTTAAGAACTGCGCCAATTGGCTCACGTCGCCGTCAGACGGAAGTTCGCCGCGCAGCTGCCGCTGCTGTAGAAATTGCGTCAATGCCTGTTCCTGCATGGCATGCCGCGATTTAAGCGTATTGGCGATATCGGTAGACGAGGCCGCCAGCGCTGCAGAGGCGTTGACCATAAAGCAGCCTGCGGGCGTTTCTTTGCTGGTAAAGCAGGTGGCGACAGCGGTGAAGTAATCGCGCAATGCCTGATCGACGGTTTTGCCCTCATCAAACAGCAATGCTTCGTGTTTGGCGGCAAAGCGAGAGATGTAGCGATCCAGCACTGCGCGAAACAGCCCCTCTTTATTCACGAATTCTGCATAGAGCGTTGGCGCTTTTGCGCCCGTCGCCTCTACCAGATCGGCAAGAGAGGTGGCTTCATAGCCGTGCTGCCAGAAGAGTGTCATGGCCTTATCCAGCGCCGCGTCCCTGTCGAACACTTTAGGTCGGCCACGGCTTTTTTTTACGCAACCTTGAACGTCAGTTGTCATGGCGCCGTTGTACCTGTGTTGGTTTGTTGAAAGGGCATTATAAAAATAAACGTCGTGGGCTGCCAGTGATGTTGCTCTAAAAATAAATAATTCATATATGTATGAATTTTAAGTTTTTTATAAATAGTTAAACGGTCGTTATAAAAATGGTTTGACGTGTGATGTGGATCACATTATTATTTACCTATCGATCGTTAAGTTAATTCGTTCGACCCTACAAAAACATTCATCTGCATAGGTATAATAATCATGAAAAACGTTAAAACATTGGCCGTCGCCGCTGTTCTTAGCTCGCTCTCTTTCGCAAGCTTTGCCGCTGTTGAAGTTCAGTCAACCCCGGCAGGCCAGCATAAAATTGGCACCGTTTCCGCTTCCGCCGGGACCAACCTGGGTTCTCTGGAAGATCAGCTGGCGCAAAAGGCTGAAGAAATGGGCGCAAGCTCTTATCGTATTACTTCGGTAACCGGTCCTAACACCCTTCACGGGACTGCGGTTATCTACAAATAATTTTTTGTACCCTGTCATGCCACTGACAAAACGCGGACCTGACCCCTTCAGCAGCCCGCGTTAGCAAGAAATATGTTGTACCCTGTTTGATTATTGCTACAAAAAAACCGCCAGCACGTTTGTGTCAGGCGGTTTTTTTATATCTGCTTTCAGGAGGCTATAGCGACTGCGTGCCGCCACCATGGTGACGCGTCACGTCAACCGGCATACCTGAACGCAGCGTCATTGCGCGCTCCATAACATCCTCATCGGTTAACTGGGTCTGCTTAAAGGCCTGCATGCTGTCGTTAAGCGTAATAGGCAGCGTCTGCGGATCGTCATCAATGTGTTTGGACAGCGGCTGGTGAATTTCAACCAGACGTGTACCGTCCGGCTCGACAGAGGCTTTAATCGGCGTATTGATAATGGTGACCTTAGTGCCCGGCGTTATCTTGCTATACAACGTTTTGATATCGTCATCGCGCAGGCGGATGCAGCCGGAGCTGACGCGCATACCGATGCCGAAATCAGCGTTAGTTCCATGAAGCAGATAGACGCCGCCGTAGGCTGCCAGACGAATGGCGTGGTGGCCCATCGGGTTATCTGGCCCGGCAGGCATGACGGCGGGCAGGTCAATGCCCATTGATTTATAGCGGGCGCGAATATTGGCCGTCGGCGTCCAGGTCGGGTTTGCGCGCTTGTCGGAAACGGTAGTGACCATCGTTGGCGTAATGGTATCGCCGCCCAACTGACCAATGCCGATAGGATAGACGGTGACCTCGCTTTTACCCGGCGGATAGTAGTAGAGGCGCAGCTCGGCAAGGTTAAGGACTAACCCTTCGCGCGGCGCTTCAGGTAACAGGGTTTGTAGCGGAATTGTCAGCACGCTGCCCGCTCGCGGAACGTAAGGATCAACGCCAGGGTTCGCTTGTAGCAGCGCCAGAAAACCGACATTGTACTTTTTGGCAATGGCCTCCAGGGAACCGCCGTTATTTTCGACGACGTGAAACTGATTTTGCCCAACCAGCCGGCTGCCCGGAGGCGGCAGCGGCCAGGTATTGGCGCGGGCGGGTAGCGCCAGCGCGGCGGCGATGGCAATCATCCCCAACCAAATTGAAATACGCGAAAAGCTTTTCATCACGCTAATTCCATATAATGTAAGTGGTTATTTTTATACGTAAAGTCTTGTGCATTATGGCGTAGCGAGTGTTGGGAAGTGCAGGGGGATTGCAAAATGTTTGTAAATTTTGCAGAGCATGTTGGAGGGCCGGGATACGGCGTCCAGGCCGTATCCCTAATACCGCTAAGCGGTGGTGTTTTCTTCCAGTTGACGCATAAACTGACGCACCCAGTCCATCCGCGTTTTACGCTCGGCAAGGTCCTGCATAAACTTCAGCCGCGTCGGGCCATCAAGTCGATAGTGCTGAGGCTGTTTCTGCAATAAACCAATTAGCCACATGGGGTTAACGTGATTCTTCTCGTTAAACTCAACGGTACCGCCTTTTTCGTTGCTCTCCAGTTTGCGGATCCCTAGCTTCTGCGCCTGCTGGCGTAAACGGGCGATATCGAGCAGGTTTCTTGCCGGATCCGGCAGTTGGCCGAAGCGATCGATAAGCTCAACCTTGATCTCCTCCAGCTCGTTTTCATTTTTCGCGCTGGCAATGCGCTTGTAGAACGACAGGCGAGTATTCACGTCCGGGATAAAGTCGTCCGGCAGCAGTGACGGCATCCGCAGCTCAACTTCCGTCTGCTGGCTGGTGAGATCTTCCAGAGAGGGTTCGCGCCCGGCTTTCAGCGCATCGACGGCGTTTTCCAGCAGCTCCATATACAGCGAGAAGCCGATGGTTTCCATCGAACCGCTCTGATCTTCGCCCAGTAGTTCACCCGCGCCGCGAATTTCGAGGTCATGGGTCGCCAGCGCGAACCCAGCGCCGAGATCTTCAAGCGACGCGATAGCCTCAAGGCGTTTTTGCGCATCGGTAGTCATCGCTTTCGGATGCGGCGTCAGCAGCCAGGCATAGGCCTGATGGTGCGAACGACCAACACGACCGCGCAGCTGGTGCAGCTGCGCCAGACCGAAGTGGTCGGCGCGCTCGATAATAATGGTGTTGGCGGTGGGAATGTCGATCCCGGTTTCGATGATGGTGGTGCACACCAGCACGTTAAAGCGCTGGTGGTGGAAATCATTCATCACCCGCTCCAGCTCGCGCTCGCGCATCTGCCCGTGGCCGATGGCGATACGCGCTTCCGGTACCAGCTCTGCCAGCTTGTCTGCCGCTTTCTGGATGTTTTCGACATCATTAAAGAGATAGTAAACCTGGCCGCCGCGCAGCACTTCGCGCAGGATAGCCTCACGCACCACCAGAGCATCATATTCGCGCACAAAGGTTTTGACCGCCAGACGGCGGGCCGGCGGCGTGGCAATGATCGACAGATCGCGCATTCCGCTCATCGCCATATTCAGAGTTCGCGGAATTGGCGTCGCGGTCAGGGTCAGGATATCGACGTCGGCGCGCATTGCCTTGATGCGCTCTTTGTGGCGCACGCCGAATCGGTGCTCTTCATCGACAATCAGCAGGCCAAGATCGCGCAGCTTAACGTCCGGTTGCAGCAGCTTATGGGTGCCGATAAGTATGTCGATTTTTCCTTCAGCGACCTGTTCGAGGATCTGCGCCTGTTCTTTGGCGCTTCTGAAGCGCGAGAGCATCTCGATGCGCACCGGCCAGTTGGCGAAGCGATCGCGGAAGTTATCAAAGTGCTGCTGGGCGAGCAGTGTGGTCGGCACCAGCACCGCCACCTGCTTATGGTTTTCAACCGCCAGAAAAGCGGCGCGCATGGCGACTTCAGTTTTACCAAAGCCCACATCGCCACAGACCAGACGGTCCATTGCCAGCGGCTGGCACATATCGCTTAACACGGCGTTGATGGCCTGCGCTTGATCCGGTGTGGTTTCGAACGGGAAGCCGTCGCAGAATAGCTGGTACTGCTCTTTATCATGTTTAAACGCGTAGCCTGCTTTTGCTGCTCGCTGGGCGTAAATATCCAGCAGCTCGGCGGCCACATCACGCACCTTCTCTGCGGCTTTCTGCCGCGCGCGGGCCCAAACGTCGCCGCCCAGTTTATGCAGCGGCGCGTTCTCTTCCGCGCCACCGGCGTAGCGGCTAATCAGATGCAGCGACGACACCGGCACGTACAGTTTGGCGTCGTTGGCGTAGGTCAGCATCAGGTATTCGCCATTAATGCCGCCCGCTTCAAGGGTGGTCATTCCGGCGTAGCGGCCTACGCCATGCTCAAGATGCACCACCGGCTGGCCAATATGCAGCTCCGCCAGGTTGCGGATCAAGGTGTCCGGGTTAATGGTGCGCCGCGAATCCTGGCGGCGACGGGCAACGCGTTCGCCCAGAAGGTCACTTTCGCAAATCAGCGCTAGGTTACGCTGGCTGTCGATAAAACCATGTTCCGCCGCGCCGATCATCAGGTAGCGGCCATTACCGGTAGCGTCTTCAAGGCGTTGAATATATTTCGGCGCCACCTTAATTCGCGCCAGCATTTCGCCCAGCGTTTCGCGACGGCCTTCGCTTTCCACAGAGAAAATCACTGGCCCGCTGAAGGATTCAAGGAAGCGGCGCAGGTTATCCAGCGGCGCTTTGTTCTGCGCCTGAATTGCCAGTTCGGGTAATGTCTGATAACCGAGGTTGGTATTGGCGGCTTTCTCCGCCAGACGCTCGGTTTTAAGCTGCACGCGCGGCCATTTTTTTAGCTCGCTAAACAGCTCATCGCTACGCAGCCATAGCATCTCAGGTGGCAGAAGAGGGCGCATCGGGTCGACGCCGCGATTTTCAAAGCGGGCGCGGGTTTCATTCTGAAATCGTTCGGCGCTGGCCTCCAGATCGCCAGTATTCACAATCAGCGTTTTAGCCGGGAAATAGCTGAACAGCGGCGGTAGCGGCTCGTTAAAAAACAGCGGCTGCCAGTATTCGATCCCCGCTGGCAGCGTGCCTTTACTGACCTGCTGATAAATATGTTCGGCGTCGCGTTTCACGTCGAAGCGGTCGCGCCATTGGCTGCGGAAGAGTTCGATAGCGGCCTGGTCAATCGGAAATTCATGCGCAGGTAGCAAATTAATGGCGGCGACTTCTTCCAGCGTGCGCTGGCTGTCGACGTCGAACAGACGCAGGCTGTCGATTTCGTCATCAAAAAAGTCAAG
This sequence comes from Klebsiella sp. MISC125, assembly GCF_051131775.1. Classification (NCBI taxonomy): domain Bacteria; kingdom Pseudomonadati; phylum Pseudomonadota; class Gammaproteobacteria; order Enterobacterales; family Enterobacteriaceae; genus Klebsiella; species Klebsiella sp. MISC125. The sequence goes on along the minus strand of NZ_CP180448.1, from coordinate 3,690,701 downwards.
GCGATAAGGCTGCTCGCTACCCATTGGGTACAGGTCAAGCAGCGCCCCGCGCGTGGCGTATTCACCGTGCTCCATCACCTGATCGACATGGCGATAACCGGCGCTATCGAGCTGCGAGCGCAGCGCATCCCGTGACAGACGCTGGCCTTTTTTCATCACCAACGCATGACCATGAAGGAAATTATGCGGGCAGACGCGCTGCATCAGGGTGCTGACCGGAACGATCAGCACGCCGCGTTCCATAGTCGGAAGCTGATAAAGGGTGGCGAGACGGGAAGAGATAATATCCTGGTGCGGCGAGAAGCTGTCGTAGGGGAGCGTTTCCCAGTCCGCCAGGCCTGCCACCATGCTGTCGGTAAACTGCCTGATTTCATCATTCAGCCGCAGAGCGTTTTGCATGTCCGGGGCGATAAGGATCACCGGTCCGGCATGACGCTCGGCCATTTCTGCCACCAGCGTCGCGCAGGCCGCGCCGGTAAGTTCGCCAAGCTGGCGCTGATCGCCGGCTTTGACCGGCAGAGAGTATCGGTTTTGTTCAGGCATAGACGGTATCATAATCTCTTGGGGATTCGCTCTGCCGATATGGAGGGCAACTCGCTGATATTCAATAGTGTGATTATCCGCGATCGACCTGGATTCGCCAACCCGTATCGCAAATGTCATGTTTTGGGCAAAAATGTAACGGACTCTGATAAGCGTAAAGATAAATAAGGACTTACTTATCTATGTGGCTGTTTATATTGGATTTTTAATGGGTTTGCTAATAAAATCGTCAGGTTTCAGACATTTACGCTGCTCATAATCGCTTATATACTCGGGCATCGGCTTCAGCAATCAGATGGATTACATGTATCAACCTGCCGCACTCTTTATTGGCCTTCGCTATATGCGCGGGCGCGCAGCTGACCGCTTCGGTCGTTTCGTCTCCTGGCTCTCGACCATTGGCATTACGCTTGGCGTAATGGCGCTGGTTACCGTGCTTTCGGTGATGAACGGCTTTGAACGCGAACTGCAAAACAACATCCTGGGGCTGATGCCACAGGCCATTCTTAGCGCCCAGCAAGGGTCCATCGATCCGCAAAAGCTGCCGGAAAGCGCGGTGAAGTTACAGGGCGTCACCCGGATTGCGCCGCTGACGACCGGCGATGTGGTGCTGCAAAGCGCCCGCAGCGTGGCGGTTGGCGTAATACTGGGTATCGACCCGGCGCAGAAAGATCCTCTGACGCCATACCTGGTGAACGTCAAGCAAAGCGATCTGCAACCTGGAAAATACAACGTGATTATCGGCGAGCAGTTGGCCGGACAACTGGGGGTTAATCGCGGCGATCAGATCCGCGTGATGGTCCCCTCCGCCAGCCAGTTCACTCCGATGGGGCGGGTTCCCAGCCAGCGTCTGTTTAACGTGATCGGCACCTTTGCTGCCAGTAGTGAAGTCGATGGCTATCAGATGTTGACCAACATTGACGATGCTTCTCGCCTGATGCGCTACCCGCTGGGCAATATTACCGGCTGGCGTCTCTGGCTGAGTCAGCCTTTGCAGGTTGATACCCTCAGTCAACAAACGCTGCCGGAAGGCACTAAATGGCAGGACTGGCGCGAGCGTAAAGGCGAGCTGTTCCAGGCCGTGCGGATGGAAAAAAATATGATGGGCCTGCTGCTGAGCCTGATTATCGCCGTCGCCGCCTTCAATATCATCACCTCTCTGGGGATGATGGTGATGGAGAAACAGGGTGAGGTGGCAATTTTGCAGACTCTCGGGCTCACGCCGCGGCAAATCATGCTGGTCTTTATGGTCCAGGGGGCCAGCGCCGGGATTGTCGGTGCGCTGCTGGGGGCCGGGCTGGGCGCACTGCTCGCCAGCCAGCTGAATAATTTAATGCCGATTATCGGCGCGTTCCTTGATGGCGCCGCGCTGCCGGTAGCCATTGAGCCGCTGCAGGTGATTTCCATCGCCCTGGTGGCGATGGTGCTGGCATTACTCTCTACGTTGTATCCTTCATGGCGCGCTGCCGCCACTCAACCCGCTGAGGCTTTACGTTATGAATAAGATCCTGCTGCAATGCGACAACCTGTGCAAACGCTATCAGGAAGGCACTGTGCAAACCGACGTATTGCACGATGTCAGCTTCAGCATTGAAGAGGGCGAGATGATGGCGATTGTCGGTACCTCCGGTTCCGGCAAGAGTACGCTGCTGCATCTGCTGGGTGGGCTGGATACGCCGACCTCCGGCGACGTTATTTTTTCCGGTCAATCGATGAGCCAGCTTTCTGCCGCAGCTCGTGCCGACCTGCGTAACCGCGAGCTGGGCTTTATTTATCAATTCCACCACCTGCTGCCGGATTTCACCGCCCTGGAAAACGTAGCGATGCCGCTGCTGATTGGTAAACAGAAGGCGGCGGATATTGAACGCCAGGCCAAAGCGATGCTGCGCGCAGTTGGGCTTGAGCATCGAAGTGACCACCGCCCGTCGGAGCTTTCCGGCGGCGAGCGTCAGCGCGTAGCGATTGCCCGTGCGCTGGTCAATAAACCGCGTCTGGTGCTGGCGGATGAGCCTACCGGTAACCTCGATGCCCGCAACGCCGACAGCATTTTCCAGCTTCTCGGCGAGCTGAACGTGGCCCAGCGCACTGCATTTCTGGTGGTCACCCATGACCTGCAGCTGGCAAAACGTATGAACCGCCAGCTGGAGATGCGCGATGGACACTTGACCGCTGAACTCTCCCTGATGGGGGCCGAGTAATGGCTTCTCCGTTATCGTTATTGATTGCCCTGCGTTTTAGCCGCGGGCGGCGACGCGGCGGGATGGTGTCGCTGATTTCGGTTATCTCAACCATCGGCATTGCGCTGGGGGTGGCGGTGTTAATCGTCGGCCTGAGCGCGATGAACGGCTTTGAACGCGAACTCAATAACCGCATTCTGGCGGTGGTCCCACATGGTGAAATTGAGCCGGTAAACCAGCCGTGGAACAACTGGAACGATGCGCTGACGAAGGTTGAAAAGGTCAAAGGCATCGTTGCCGCCGCGCCCTATATTAACTTCACCGGGCTGGTGGAGAGCGGCAGCAATATGCGGGCGATTCAGGTGAAGGGCGTCGACCCGCTGCAGGAGAGTCGTCTCAGCTCATTGCCAACGTTTGTGCAGAATAACGCCTGGGCCAGCTTCAAGGCCGGTGAGCAGCAGGTGATCCTCGGTAAGGGCGTTGCCGACGCGCTGCACGTTAAGCAGGGCGATTGGGTCTCGATCATGATCCCTAACTCCGATGCCGATCACCAACTGTTGCAACCCAAGCGCGTCAGGCTTCACGTCACCGGCATTTTGCAGCTCAGCGGTCAGCTCGATCATAGTTTTGCCATGATCCCAATGCAGGATGCGCAGCAGTATCTGGATATGGGCAGCAGCGTGACCGGTATCGCGCTTAAAGTGAACGATGTGTTTCATGCGAATACCCTGGTGCGCGACGCGGGTGAAGTGACCAACAGCTACGTTTATATCAAGAGCTGGATTGGCACCTACGGCTATATGTATCGCGACATTCAGATGATCCGCGCCATTATGTATCTGGCGATGGTGCTGGTGATCGGCGTGGCCTGCTTTAACATCGTCTCGACGCTGGTGATGGCGGTGAAGGATAAAAGCGGCGATATTGCGGTGCTGCGCACGCTTGGCGCAAAAGACGGCCTGATCCGCGCGATTTTCGTATGGTATGGTTTACTTGCCGGTTCGGTAGGGAGCCTGATTGGGGTGGCGATTGGCGTTATCTGTGCGTTCAAGTTGACCTCGATTATTAACGGGATTGAGGATCTGATCGGGCATAAATTCCTCTCCGGCGACATCTATTTTATTGACTTCCTGCCGTCTGAACTGCACTGGCTGGACGTCGTTTACGTGCTGGTGACGGCACTGTTGCTGAGTTTGCTGGCCAGCTGGTATCCCGCCCGCCGCGCCAGCCGCATTGACCCGGCGAGGGTGCTGAGTGGCCAGTAATTTATCGTCATGATCGGCTTTGCCGATGCATCAAGAGGAATTGCTGAAATGTACTACGGATTTGACATTGGCGGCAGCAAGATAGCGCTGGGCGTATTTGATAAAGAGCGGCGATTGCAGTGGGAAAAACGCATCGCCACGCCGAAAGATAGCTACGAGGCCTTTTTACTGGCGGTGGAAGAACTGGTTCAGGAAGCCGATCAGCGTTTTGGCTGCAAGGGCTCTGTGGGAATTGGTATTCCGGGAATGCCGGAAACAGAGGACGGCACGCTGTATGCCGCCAACGTTCCCGCTGCCAGCGGCAGGCGACTGCGGGCGGATCTGAGCGAACGTCTGGGGCGCGACGTGCGCCTTGATAACGACGCTAACTGTTTTGCGCTCTCCGAAGCGTGGGACGATGAGTTTACGCAGTATCCGCTGGTGATGGGGATGATCCTCGGCACTGGCGTCGGCGGTGGTCTGGTGCTCAACGGCAAATCGATTACCGGACATCGCTATATTACCGGCGAGTTCGGCCATATCCGCCTGCCGGTGGATGCGCTGGAAGTGGTGGGCCGTGATTTTCCGCTGACCCGCTGCGGTTGCGGCCAGCTTGGCTGCATCGAAAATTACCTTTCCGGTCGTGGATTTGCCTGGCTGTATGAACATTTTTATCAACAATCCTTAACTTCGCCGGAAATCGTTGCGCTCTGGCAGCAGGGCGATGCGAAAGCGCGTGAGCATGTCGAGCGCTATCTCGATCTGCTGGCGGTGTGCCTGGGCAATATTTTAACCATCGTTGACCCGGATCTGCTGGTGCTTGGCGGAGGATTGTCTAACTTTACGGCAATAACCGAAGGGCTGGCGCAGCGTCTGCCGCGACATCTGCTCCCTGTCGCCAGCGTGCCGCGAATTGAGCGTGCACGTCATGGTGATGCCGGAGGTATGCGCGGTGCGGCCTTCCTTCATCTGACTCATTAATTACAGAGGTAGCTATGCAGTCGCGCCGCTTACATCGATTAAGCCGATTTCGCCGCAACAAACGCCGGTTACGTGACCGTCTGCGTCAGCGGATTTTCTTCGGTGATGATAAGGAGAACTCTGAGACGATGGAAAAACCAAGAGTCGTGGTGTTAACCGGCGCGGGCATTTCGGCGGAGTCGGGAATTAGAACTTTCCGCGCCGCCGATGGCCTGTGGGAAGAGCACCGGGTAGAAGACGTGGCGACGCCGGAAGGTTTCTCCCGTAATCCAGAACTGGTGCAGTCGTTTTACAACGACCGTCGTCGCCAGCTGCAAAGCCCGGATATCGCACCCAATGCGGCGCATCAGGCGCTGGCGCGGCTGGAAGAAGCTTTGGGCGATCATTTTCTGCTGGTTACTCAGAATATCGATAACCTGCACGAGCGTGCGGGTAATCATCGGGTGATACATATGCACGGTGAGCTGCTGAAGGTGCGCTGTTCGTGGAGCGGGCAGGTGCTGGAGTGGACCGGCGATGTGACGACGGAAGACAAATGCCACTGCTGCCAGTTCCCCGCGCCGCTGCGCCCGCACGTCGTGTGGTTTGGTGAAATGCCGCTGGATATGGATGAGATCTACCTGGCGCTGGCCGAATGCGATATTTTTATCGCCATCGGCACCTCCGGGCACGTTTATCCGGCGGCAGGGTTTGTTCATGAAGCGCGGCTACAGGGCGCGCATACGGTGGAGCTAAACCTTGAGCCAAGCCAGGTGGGCAGTGAATTTGCTGAAAAACACTATGGCCTGGCAAGCGTAGTCGTGCCGGAGTTTATCGACAAGCTGTTGAAGGGTTTTTAACGCTGCGGCTTTCTGCTGCTGGCGCGAACTTTCAGGCTGGAGGGCAGCTCAATGGCGCTCTCCAGCGTATTTCCTGCCAGCAAATCCAGCAGCGTTTTACCAGCAATCGTACCCGCTTCACTCCACGGAAACTCTACCGCAGTTAACGCAGGTGAGCAGACTGCCGCCAGCGTACCGCCGCTCAGGCTGGCCAGCGCCAGCGTATCCGGTACCTTAATCCCCGCGTTATGACAGGCCATAATACAGCCGCAGGCCAGTTCGTCTGAGGTACAGATCAGCGCATCCAGTTCGGGCCAGGTGATGCGAATATCGTTCAACAGATTGAAGCCGGTGGTGATCCCTGAAGGTAAATGCGGCGTCACTACCCGATGCGGAGAGTAGTTGATCGAAAGCATCCCGCTATTCCAGCCGCTCAATACCTGCCTGAACATCATGTTGTTCGACGCCGTACAGAGTAATCCGAGATTCTTATAGCCCGCCTGCGCCAGCGAAGTGACCAGTTTTTTTAATGCGGCGGAGTAGTCCACCCCAATGCTGACGCCGGTCGTCTCGTGGTTAATCGCGCCGATTTCTACCACCGGTATACCAGCATTTATCAGCATCTGCGCACAGCTATCGATGTTATCGATATTGAATTGAACGATCGCCGCCGGATTATAGGCCAACATCTGCTGAAAGGCCTTTTCCTCGCTTTGTCCGCCCTGGCCGGATTCGATAAACATCATCGTATAGCCTCGCGATGCGAGGACGGTTTGCAGCGTTTCTGAGGCGGCGATAAAACCGGGCGATGAAAATGAGGGGACGACGCCCATCACCAGCGTTGAATCAGCAGAGGCCAGGCTGCGCGCCTGTAAATTGGGCACATAGCCGAGTTCGCTGACTGCGGCCTCAATGCGCGTGCGCAGCTCCGGGTTGACCTTTTCAGGCATGCGTAACGCGCGGGATACGGTCATGGTACTGACGCCCACCAGCTTTGCGACTTCCGCCAGCGTGATTTTGCCGGTGTTCTTTCTGCGTTTTTCTTTTGCGCCGTCATCCGCTTGTAACGTCTGCACTGATTTCCTCCTGTTTACCCAATCGCCCGGGCCTATTGTAAATGATGGCGGGCGACCAGGGCACTACTAATGCTCATTCCTACAGTCACCATCAGTATGGTTAACAAAGTTAGCGGTAACAAGTATTTTAACATTTTATCGTGTTAGCGCTAACTTTGAGATGCAGATCACGGTAAGCCACGAAAGTATTCCACTATAGTAGGCCCATATTGAAATAGAGCGGGGGATTTATGATTTCTACCTGGTTAACAGAAAAGAAGATTCAAATAGTGGATAGCGTTAGCGACTGGAAACAGGCCGTGGCTATTTCTGCGCAGCCACTGTTAGCTGATGAATCAATTAATGAACATTATATTGAAGCTATTTTTCGTAGTCATGAGGAATTAGGCCCGTATTATGTTCTGGCTCCCGGTCTGGCAATGCCTCATGCTCGTCCGGAGCAGGGTGCTAAAAAAAATGGATTATCTTTACTGCATATTAAAGAGGGTGTTTCTTTTGATGCTGATGAAAACGATCCTATCTATGTCGTGATTATGCTATGCGCAGTTTCTGGTGATGAGCACATCCGCATGATAACCGCCCTGGCGGAAATTTTCTGCGATGAGACACGTCTGGAAAGTCTGCTTAATGCATCGACGATTGAAGAAATTAACAGTGTTATCAATGAATAATGAGGTTGGTCATGAAAAAAATCCTGATTGTTTGCGGTAATGGTTTAGGCAGTAGCTTCATTGTAGAAATGAATGTCAAAAAAATCATTGCCGAGCTAGGCAAAGAGGCGGAGGTATCACATACCGATCTCACCTCGGCAAAAAGCGAATCTGCAGATATTATTTTGAGCGCTAAAGATATTGCTGAGCATCTGTCCGGACATTCCGCTCAGGTCTTTGGTTTAAATAATCTGCTGGATAATAACAAAATTAAAGAAATCCTGGTTGATAACCTTTAATTAATTCCTTGCGGCCCTACGGAGTCATTCTATGCTGCAGTTTATTATTCATGATGTGCTTGGCACACCAGCGATACTGGTCGGTCTTTTTTCTTTAATCGGTTTGTTATTACAGAAAAAAGCTATTTCTGATGTTATTTCCGGAACCCTGAAAACGATTATGGGTTTCGTGATATTAACATCCGGTGCGGCGATTATCGCCACCACGTTAACAACCTTCAGCCAGCTGTTTGAACACTCATTCCATATTCAGGGCGTGGTACCCAACACCGATGCGATGGCCGCGCTGGCGCAAAAGAACTACGGTACGGCGACCGCGATGATTATGGTGCTGGGGATGCTGTTTAACATCGTGCTGGCACGCATCACCCCGCTGAAATACATCTTTTTGACCGGTCACCACACATTGTATATGTCGGCGATGCTGGCGGTAATCCTTTCCGTTGGCGGCCTGTCTCCTTTCTGGGTTGTTGCTCTCGGCGCGGTGATCCTCGGCGCTATGATGGTGATTTCCCCGGCAATCCTGCAACCGTTTACCCGCAAAATTACCGGGACTGACGATCTGGCGCTGGGCCACTTTGGCTCCACTGGCTATCTGCTGTCGGCGCTGGTCGGCAAAGCGGTAGGCAAGGGCAGTCCGTCGATTGAAGAACTGAAGGTTCCTAAATCGCTGAACTTCCTGCGTGACTCATCGGTAGCCATCTCGCTGACCATGATGATTCTGTTCCTGATTCTGGTTCTGGTGGCAGGGAAATCGTTTGTTGAAACCAGCATCAGCGGTGGTCAGAACTTCATTATCTTCGCCATTATTCAGTCGCTGACCTTTGCCGCCGGGGTATGGATCATTCTTGCGGGTGTGCGCATGGTGATCGCCGAAATCGTCCCAGCCTTTAAAGGTATCGCCGATAAACTGGTTAAGGACGCTAAACCGGCGCTCGATTGCCCAACGGTATTCCCGTTCGCGCCGAATGCGGTCATCGTTGGCTTCTTATCAAGCTTTGCCGCCGGTCTGGTAAGCATGTTCCTGTGCCCGCTGTTTGGCCTGAGCGTAATAGTTCCCGGCCTGGTCCCGCATTTCTTCTGCGGCGCAACGGCGGGCGTGTACGGCAATATCTGCGGCGGCCGCCGAGGCGCCATCGCTGGCGCGTTTGCGCAAGGATTACTGATTTCTTTCTTACCGGCCATTCTTCTGCCGCTGATGGGCGACCTGGGCTTTGCATCCACCACCTTCGGAGATGCGGATTTCGGCGTGGTCGGCATCGTGCTCGGACACGTTGTGGCCTGGTTTAATTAATTGATTTTTTTGGAGATGGGGTATGGCAGCTAAATTTTCGCCCTCGTTGATGTGCATGGATTTAACCCAGTTCAGAGAGCAGATTACGGCGATGAACGGCAGAGCGGACTTCTATCACGTCGACATTATGGACGGCAACTACGTCAGAAACATCACGCTGTCGCCGTTCTTTATCGAGAATCTGAAAAAGATAACCGATGTGCCTGTTGATGTGCATTTGATGGTGAACCACCCGGAAGATATTATTCCGATGTGTCTTGAGGCAGGGGCGGACATTATCAGCTTCCATCCTGAGACGGCGAATAACAAAATCTTTCGTTTACTGAACCAGATTAAAGATGCAGGCCGCCGCTGTGGCGTGGTGCTGAACCCGGCGACGCCAGCGGAAGCTATTAAAGAGTACGCGCATCTGCTCGATAAAGTGACGGTGATGTCGGTGGATCCGGGTTATGCCGGGCAGAAATTTATCCCGGAATCGCTGAATAAGATTAAACAGCTGATTGCCATGCGCGAAGAGAACGGCTGGCATTATCTGACGGAGATCGATGGCTCCTGCAATGAGAAGACCTTCGGAGTGATAGCTCAAACAGGCGTTGATGTCTTTATCGTCGGCACATCCGGGCTATTTTCTCTGGCGGAAGACGTGGGAGATGCCTGGGATAATATGATGACTATCTTCGAGCGTGAGGTCAGCGCATAAAATTTACAGCATCCTCAACCGGCACGTAGATATACGTTTAAGCAGAGGTCTATTTAACCGGTCCGGCTTTCTGTTTTCCCGAATGGCAACAGTGGCGTTGAGGATGCTGTAACCCTTCTCTTTGCTTCCTGATATTCGTCGAGTTGCAGCCATAATGGTTTTGTTAGCCCCGGGGCGGGGAGGGCTACAGGGCTTGCGTTGTCGGGTAGCGCCGCACTCCGGGGAGTGCGATTATTGCTTAAGGGCGCCGCGGCGCCCTTTTTTATAACGCTTTCTGCATGTTAATCACTGCCCGGGCATTTGATGCGCTGGTAGCCAGCACATCTATTACGCCGGTGCGCAGCGCGCCAAGAATGGCCGTTGATTTAGTGCTTTCCGAAGCAATAGCAATCACGCAGGGGATGGTGCGCAGTTGTTCAAGGCTCAGGCCAATAACCCGATCATTCATTACCGTATCAACCGGCGTGCCCTGAATATTGAAAAAGCTATAGCCCGCGAGATCGCCCACCACGCCCTGTTCCTGACGAGCGGTGGCTATCTCCTGCGGTGAGAACCAGCCCAACTGCACCATAAAGCTGTTTTCGTTCATATCGCCGAGGCCAATAATGGCAACGTCCGCCTTGCTGGCCTGTTCGAGCGTAGCTTTAATCAGCCGGTTTTGCATAAACGCTGAACGCAGTTCCGGGGTTTCGACGTAGGCTGGAGCGTACAGCGTTTCGCTAAAGCCGTTAAATTTGCGCGCCAGGTTTCGACTGATGTGATCGGCATCGATCAGCTGGTTATCGCGCTTGGTTCCGCCGATACCGCAAATAAAGCGGCAGTTGCGTTCCGGGAAAATCCCCACATGGTTAGCGACGGCGGCGACGTTGCGCCCCTGGCCAACGGTCACGGTCATATCATTTTTGAGGATCCCGGCCAGATAGTTGCTGACCAGCGCCGCCACCTGCTGGCGCTGTTCGTCCTCGTCGTGATGGTCTAAGGCGATAAGCGCACGTTTGATCCCGAAATGAGAAATAAACTGCTGCTCTATCTGCGAGCTGAAGACCGGATGATATTTCACGCTGATCTCGACAATCCCTTCGTGACGGGCTTTCTTCAGCAAACGACCGACCTTAATGCGCGAGATACCAAAGCGCTTTGCAATCTCTTCCTGGGTTTGTTCCTGATCGTAATAAGCCACGGCAATTTCTGTCAGCAGCGCATAATCTGAGTCTTGTTCAGTCATAGTTATCGCCCGGTGTTTCCATCTTTGATGTCTCCCTAATACTACTGCGCCTGAAGAATAAATTCCTCTGTAACGCGTTGAACAATGTCGCAATAGCCGTTGGCATCCCATGCCGAACGACCAATAAACAGCCCATTGATATCATCCTGAAGGAGTAGTTCTACGGCATTTTGCCGATTGACGCTACCGCCATACAGCAGGGGAATGCGCTGTCCGGTCTCTGTGCCGAAGGTTTCACACAATGCCTGACGAAGTGCCCGGTGGATATCTGCGGCCTGTTCCGGCGTCGCTGGGGTGCCGTGTTCGCCAATGGCCCATACCGGCTCGTAGGCGACCAGAGTTTGTAAAACCTGTTCTTCGCTTAAACCATACAGGGCGATTTTCATCTGTCGTACCACGGTTTCTCGCGATACCTGCCAGCGCTTCTCGTCGGCGCTGTCGCCAATGCAGATAAGCGGCCGCAAACCGTGGCGCAGGGCGCTATGCACCTTTTGGTTAATGGCGGCATCGGTTTCATTAAATGCGCCCCGGCGTTCAGAATGGCCAAGTTCGACCAGGGTTGCGCCGGTTTCAGCCAGCATGGCGGCGGAAATTTCACCTGTCCAGGCGCCGTTTTCCGCTTCATGCATGTTCTGTGCCCCGGTCAGACAAGGGATTTGGTGCTGCTGGAGATACTGACTAACCGGATGAATAGCGGTAAAGGGAGGGATAACAAACGGCTGAATTTTCGGATGTAAAACCTCCGGTAGCCGCTCTGTCAGCGTTTCACACCAGGCCATGGCCTGAGACAACGGCTTGTTCATTTTCCAGCTGGTTCCTAACCAGATTTGTTCCATTGTTATTCTCCATAATAGATAAATCAATAGCTTGTAGTGAAAGTGAGTTCGCGTAGTAGTGAGATTGAACTTTTTATCACTGTGTGAACATATGTTAGATCACATTTTTTTATAAAATAAATCTATGGATTTTTTTATGTGATCTAAATCACTAATAACCTCTCAATCATCAGGTAATGTTCTGACCATATGATTAATCAATGAACATATGAACAAAAACTGATTTCCACTACGAGAGGTCCACGATGTCACAAGAGAAAAAACCCGTTGTCGCACTTACCATTGGCGATCCTGCTGGAATTGGCCCAGAGATTTCAGTCGCGACGATGATGGAAAAAAGCGTCTACGACGAGTGCAAACCTTTTTTAATTGGTTCAGTGCCTATTATCGCCAGAGCGATGAAGATCATGGGATGTGATTTCCCGATAAACAAAATTACCCATCCGCAGGAAGCTCGCTTTAGCTGGGGTACGCTGGATGTCCTGGAAACCGGTGATTACGACTGCGAGAGTATTGAATGGGGGAAAGTACAGAAGCTGGCGGGGAAAATGTCGCTGGACTATGTCCTGAAATCTATCGAGCTGGGCAAAGCGGGCCTGATCGATGTGGTCTCTACCGCGCCCATTCATAAAGAAGCTATCAAGCTGGCGGGATGTAAATTACCGGGCCATACCGAAATCTATCAGGTTGAAACCAATTCGGATTACGGCCTGACGATGTTCCACGTCCACAATCTGCGCGTGTTTTTCGTCAGCCGCCATATGGCGCTGAAAGATGCCTGCGATTACGCCAATAAAGAGCGCGTGCTGGCTTGCGTACAGCAAATCCACCATGAGTTCACTGCGCTGAATATCCAGAACCCGCGCATTGCGGTGGCCGCACTGAATCCGCACGGTTCAGATAACGGTCTGTTTGGTCATGAAGAAGCCGATAACCTGATCCCGGCGGTTAAAGCGGCGCAGGACATGGGCATTAACGCCATCGGCCCGGTACCGGCAGATTCCGTTTTCCATCTTGGCAAGCTGGGTCGCTATGACGCCATCCTCTCTCTTTATCACGATCAGGGGCATATCGCCTGTAAAACCCTCGATTTTGAACGTTCCGTGACCATCACGTTCGGTTTGCCGTTTATGCGTAGCTCTGTCGATCACGGGACGGCGTTTGACATTGCAGGCACGGGTAAAGCGGGCACCGTCAGCATGCTGGAATCCACCATGGCTGCGGCGCGCTACTGGAAAATGAAAAACCACTAATCGCTGACGTTCATGCGAAGCAAAAGGGCAGAGAAATGGAAAAACATCTGTTGATTAGCAAGGGCAGTAAGGGCTGGGGTGGGCCGCTGACCATTAATATTAGCCAGGCGAAAAAGATTGCTTATATTACCGGGGGGATTTGTCCCCCGGTAGTTGAACGCCTGAGCGAGCTTACCGGCTGGCCGTCCGTTGATGTCTTTAAAAACGGCGAGCCGCCGGAAGAGGAAATTGGTCTGATGGTTATCGACTGCGGCGGCACGCTGCGCTGCGGTCTCTATCCCAAACGCGGTATTCCGACGATTAACCTGCATCCAACCGGCAAAAGCGGCCCGCTGGCGGAGTTTATTCACGAAGGAATATACGTTTCCGGCGTCACGCCAGCCTGTATCGAAATGGTCTGGCCGCAAGGAGAAGGCGGTAAGCTGGGCATCGTCGCCGACGACCTGACCGGTGCGACCACCGTTGGGGTACTGCTGGCGCGCAGCGGCTTGAAAACCGCCGCCTTTTTCGATACCGAATCTTTCGCCCGCAACGAAGTAGAGTATCCGGCGATGGTGGTTAGTAGCGACAGCCGTCCACTGCCGAAAGCTGAAGCTCAGCATCAGGTTAGCGCCGCGGTGAAGCAGCTGCAGGCGCGCGGGGCGCACTACTTTACCAAACGTATTGATACCACTCTGCGCGGCGGTATTGGTTTTGAAATCGACGCTATGCTGGAACAGCTGCCGCTGGAAACGGTTGCCGTAGTGGTCCCCGCGATGCCGCAGTCGCGCCGTATTCTGGTTGGCGGCTACTCGGTGATTGACTCCGTTGCGCTCTCGCGTACCGATGTGGCTCGCGATGTGCGTACTCCGGTGACCGAGTCGTGGGTTCCGGGGCTGTTGGCAGCGCAAACCCATCATCAGGTCGGGCATATCGCGCTGGCTTCGGTGATGAAAGGCGAGGGGCAGATTCAGCAGGCTCTCCAGGAACAGCAGCAGCGCGGTGTGCGGGTCATCGTGGTTGATGCGATTACGGTTGAGGATGTCGACGCGATTGCCGGGGCGGTGGTTTCGCTGAACTGGAATGTGCTGGCGGTCGATCCGGGTCCATTTACCGAACGGCTGGCGGTGCGTCGCGGCCTGATGCGGGAAGCGCGCAACAGCGCGTCAACGACCGCGGCAGCGGAAAACCCGCGCGGCTCGATCCTGGTCGTCGCCGGGAGCGCAACGCCGGTGACCAAAAGGCAACTCCAGCATCTGATCGCCAATGATGAAAGGGTTTGCCATATCCCAGTCGATGCCGAGCTGCTGGTCGACAAGAAAAATGCCGCTGAGATCGAAGTCAATCGCGTGGTTCAGCATGCGCGGCAGTGCGTACCGGCACAGCAGAACGCGCTGTTTGTTTTTGAATCTGCGTTAACCGGACGGTTATTGAATCTTCAGGAAGAAGAGCAGCGATTTGGCCTGGCGCACGGTCAGGCTGCGGAAAATATTAACCAGGGATTGGGGAGTATCGTGCGTGAAGTGCTTAACTGCGCATCGGGTGAAATTAAAGGTCTGTATATGACCGGCGGTGACACCATGGTGAATGTGCTGAAGGAACTCGGTGCTACCGGTATTGAAATGATTGACTATGTGATACCGCAAACCGATATGGTGCGTATTATCGGCGGCGATTATGCCGGGTTGATTTGCGTCGGCAAAGGAGGTTTAACCGGGCCGGAGGATATTATTAGTACCATTGTCGATAGAATTTATAAAGAATCACAGCAATAACCCAAAAGTCATATAACTAAAAAACGGCGTAATGGTCGTACGGGTAGTATTGCGTCGTTATCTCTGTTAAATCATAATTTATGAGTTACCCTATGAACATAAATATACTTGAGAAAATGAATAAGGTGCCAGGCGGTTTAATTATTATACCGTTGCTCGCGGCGATTCTTATTAATACCTTTGCTCCTGAAGTTCTGGGCATCGGCGGCCCGACGACCGCATTATTTAAAGTCGGTTCCAGCGCGATGATGGGCATTTTTCTGCTTATTTGTGGCACATCGATTAATATCCGCCAGGCCGGGCTGCCACTCTATAAAGGCGCGGTGCTGTTGTTCCTTAAATGCCTTGCCGGTGCGCTGGCCGTATGGGCCGCTGGGGCGATGTTTGGCCCTAATGGTTTTCTTGGCATCTCGACGCTGGCGCTGATTGCCTGCTTAACCAGCTCCAACAGCTCGCTGTATATCGCGCTATGCAGCAACTACGGCGATGCCAGCGATGCTGGGGCTATTTCCGTCTTCTGCGTCAAAGATGGTCCGTTCGTGACCATGATGGTACTGGGCGTCAGCGGGTTGGCTAATATCCCGTTCGCCGCGCTGCTGTCGATGCTGATCCCTTTACTGATTGGCATGCTGTGGGGCAACCTTGATGAGCGCTTCAAGCAGCTGTGCGCCGCCGCTCAACCGCTGATCATCATTATTATGTCGTTTGCTATCGGCGCAAACTCCAGTATCAATACGGTCTTTACCGCCGGTTTGTCCGGGATCTTACTGGGTATTATCTCCGCGATAACCGGCATTGTGTTCTACTTTATCTACAACCTGTTTCTGAAGAAGAAAACTGCGCTGGGTGCCGCGTTGGGGACGACTGCCGCCAGTTCGGCGCTGACGCCAGCAATGGTGGCTCAGGCCGACCCTTCTTTGGCGATGTACGTTGATGCCGCCACCGCACAGCTGGCGACGGCGAGCATTATCACCATGATCACCGCACCGATTCTGGTGGCCTGGTTCGATAAACGCCTGAAAAAGCGAGCCCCGGCCGTTGAACCGGTAAAAAAAGAAGAGAGTGAAGAGAAGGTAGCATTATCTTCTCATGCCGCAAAAGGAAACAAATAATATGACCGTGCCGTTGTATTCATTACTTATCACGGCTGTTGGGGAATATGTTGAAAACTACCTGCTGGAGCAGAAACTGATTTTATTCTCAGATTCCGTTCCTGACGATATTGCGATGTATTGCGCCGTACACCAGGGCAGTGAGCTGACGGCTGAACTGTCACCCGGGCAGATAATGAAAATAAATGAGACTATTTATCGGGTGACTGCGGTGGGCAGTGTTGCAACGGCAAATTTAAAACAGCTTGGTCATATTACATTAAATTTTGATGGGGCGGTAAGCGCTGAATTACCAGGGACGGTACATCTTTGTGGCAAAACACCACAATATATCCAAACTGGCGACCGAATTTCTTTCTATAAAATCTGAATTAAGACGTACTGTTAAATTAAGGAAACTACAATGAAAACAATCGCTATTGGTGCGGATGATGCCGCCTATGCTTTCCGCGACGCTATCGTCGCTTATCTGAATGGGCAGGGAATTAACGTCGCGGATTACAGCAGCGATAAACGCCAGGGCAGTACGGTCTATCCGGACGTTGCCCATGCGGTGGCGATGTCGATTAAGCAGGGCGAGCACGAACGCGGCATTTTAATTTGCGGCACCGGTATTGGGATGAGCATTGTGGCGAATAAAGTGCCGGGCGTTCGTGCAGCCCAGTGCCACGATACCTTCTCCGCCGAACGGGCGCGCAAAAGTAATAATGCGCAGATTATTACCCTTGGGGCTCGCGTGATTGGCCCGGAGCTGGGCAAAAAAATTATTCAGGCATGGCTTGAATCCGAATATGAAGGCGGCGGCTCTGCATCGAAAGTAGAGCGTATCGATTATTACGAACACCAGCACGCCAGAGATTAATATCCGCAGTCGTAATATAAGGAACAGACTATGAGCCAATTAGACGAGCTGAAAAAATACACCACAGTTGTCGCCGATACCGGTGATATTGAATCGATTAAAAAATTTGCCCCGCAGGATGCCACAACTAACCCTTCGCTGGTGCTCAAGGCCGCACAGCTGCCGCAGTATCAGGCGCTGATTGCCGACGCTATCGGCAAGGCTCGCCAGCAGGGCGGCAGCGCACAAACGCAGCTGATTAACGCCTGCGACCAGGTGGCGGTGGATATCGGTAGCGAAGTGCTGCGCCACGTACCGGGGCGTATCTCGACAGAAGTCGATGCCCGATTTGCCTGGGATCGCGGGATGTGCGTGTCGAAAGCACGCAAACTTATCCAGATGTACGAAAAGAACGGTGTCGGTCCAGAGCGTATCTTAATCAAGCTTGCCGCCACCTGGGAGGGCATTCGTGCTGCTGAAGAGCTGGAGCAGAGCGGCATCAACTGCAACCTGACCCTGCTGTTCTCTTTTGCTCAGGCACGGGCCTGCGCCGAAGCGGGCGTCTTTTTAATCTCGCCGTTTGTCGGACGTATTTACGACTGGTATCAGAAAAATCAGCCGCAGGCGGAGTATCAGGTGGACCGCGATCCGGGCGTGGTTTCCGTGCGCCAGATTTATCAGTACTACAAGTCCCACGGCTACGACACCGTGGTGATGGGCGCCAGCTTCCGCCGCATTGAGCAGATCCAGGCGCTGGCAGGCTGCGATCGTTTGACTATCTCTCCGGCGCTGCTTGATGAACTGGCCGCCAGCGAAGGTACCCTGACCCGTCAGTTGTTGCCAGGCAACGTGACGGAAACCCGCCCCAGCCCGATGACCCAGGCGGAGTTCCTCTGGTCGCATAATCAGGACCCCATGGCAGTGGATAAACTGGCGGAAGGGATCCGGTTGTTCGCGGTCGACCAGGTCAAACTGGAAAATCAGATTCAGCAGATGCTGTAAGGCGTGGGGAATATCCTGATGAACACAACCAATAATACCCGCCGCCTGTGCGCCAATGCGCTGCGTGCGCTGAGCATGGACGCGGTGCAGAAGGCAAACTCCGGCCACCCCGGGGCGCCGATGGGGATGGCGGATATTGCGGAGGTCCTGTGGCGGGACTTCCTGCGGCATAACCCGAGCAACCCGGCATGGGCCGATCGTGACCGCTTTATTCTCTCCAACGGTCACGGCTCGATGCTGATTTACAGCCTGCTGCATCTGACGGGCTACGATGTTTCGCTGAACGATTTGCAGAGTTTCCGCCAGATGCACTCTAAAACGCCGGGCCACCCGGAAGTGGGTTACACCCCGGGTGTAGAAACCACCACCGGGCCGCTTGGGCAGGGGATTGCCAATGCGGTGGGTATGGCGATTGCGGAGAAAACGCTGGCGGCGCAGTTCAACCGCCCGGGCCACGACATTGTTGACCACTTTACCTACGTCTTTATGGGCGATGGCTGCATGATGGAAGGTATCTCTCACGAGGTATGCTCCCTGGCCGGTACCCTGAAACTGGGCAAGCTGGTGGCGTTCTATGACGACAACGGCATCTCCATCGACGGTCACGTTGAAGGCTGGTTCACCGACGACACCGCGAAGCGTTTTGAAGCCTACGGCTGGCACGTTGTTCGTGGCGTGGACGGTCACGATGCGGAGGCGATTAAACGCGCGGTGGAAGAAGCGCGTGCAGCTACCGACAAACCGTCTCTGCTGATGTGCAAAACCATCATCGGTTTTGGTTCGCCGAACAAACAGGGCACTCACGACTCCCACGGCGCGCCGCTGGGCGACGCGGAAATCGCGCTGACCCGCGATGCTTTGGGCTGGAAACACCCGGCCTTTGAAATCCCGTCTGATATCTATGCTCAATGGGATGCGAAAGAAGCCGGTCAGGCGAAAGAAGCCTCCTGGAACGAGAAGTTCGCCGCCTGGGCCAAAGCCTTCCCGCAGGAAGCGGCAGAATTCACCCGTCGTATGAAAGGCGATATGCCGTCTGACTTCGATGCGAAAGCGAATGAGTTCATCGCTAAGCTGCAGGCGAATCCGGCGAAAATCGCCAGCCGTAAAGCATCCCAGAATGCGATCGAAGCTTTCGGTCCGTTGCTGCCTGAATTCCTCGGCGGCTCCGCTGACCTGGCACCGTCTAACCTGACCATCTGGTCCGGCTCTAAAGCCATCAACGAAGACACCGCCGGTAACTACATCCACTACGGCGTGCGTGAATTCGGGATGACCGCGATTGCCAACGGTATCTCGCTGCACGGCGGTTTCCTGCCGTACACCTCCACCTTCCTGATGTTCGTCGAATACGCGCGCAACGCGGTGCGTATGGCGGCTCTCATGAAGCAGCGTCAGGTGATGGTCTATACCCACGACTCCATCGGTCTGGGCGAAGATGGCCCGACCCACCAGCCGGTTGAGCAGGTTGCTTCCCTGCGCGTCACGCCAAACATGTCCACATGGCGTCCGTGTGACCAGGTTGAATCCGCTGTCGCGTGGAAATACGGCGTTGAGCGTCAGGACGGCCCGACCGCGCTGATCCTCTCCCGTCAGAACCTGGCGCAGCAGGAACGTACCGAAGAGCAGCTGGCGAACATCGCCCGCGGTGGCTACGTGCTGAAAGATTGCGCGGGTCAACCGGAGATTATCTTCATCGCCACCGGTTCAGAAGTGGAGCTGGCGGTAGCCGCATACGAAAAACTGACTGCCGAAGGCGTGAAGGCGCGCGTGGTTTCCATGCCGTCTACCGACGCATTCGACAAGCAGGATGCGGCTTACCGTGAAGCCGTGCTGCCGAAAGCGGTCTCTGCTCGCGTGGCGGTTGAAGCTGGTATCGCTGACTACTGGTTCAAATACGTGGGCCTGAACGGCGCTATCGTCGGCATGACTACCTTCGGTGAATCTGCTCCGGCAGAGCTGCTGTTTGAAGAGTTTGGCTTCACCGTTGACAACGTAGTCGCCAAAGCGAAAGCGCTGCTGTAGGCCTTTCACCGTTCCTGGGGACGGGGCGCAGCACCGCCTCCGGGAGCTTTCAATACCGTTTTGCTTCACAAAAAAGTAACATTGTGACTAACGAGGCATTATCAAATATTCATTTGTGGCATGTTCCTTAACTCAGGTAACAGAGAAGGAATATAACCATGGCCACTGAGTATGTTGACTACCTTATCCTCGGCGACGAACATCACGGCGAAACCTACCGCGATATCAAAACCCACTCTCTCCAGGTCCGTTCGAAATATTCAGCGCCGGTTCAGCGTTACGCCGCCAATACAGATTCCGCCTCCGCGCAGCCAAAAATGGTGAACTACAACGTACATGAATACCCGGCGCAAGATGGCCGATTTTATCTGGTGGCGACCAACTACCCGCTGGCGGATTTTGACGTTGAGGAAGCGCTGGTTAAATCAAGGATCCACCCGCTAAGAGCGTAACCCTTCACTATAGCCACAGCTGGCTGAAATCGGGCCAGCCCAGGGTGCTCAAATCGCGCCAGGTAAACGAATTTTCGTTAGCGAACTCCATCCAGTGGTGCAGCAGCGGAATAATCCACCGCTGATGAGTGAGCTGATGAAAGTGTTCGTTGATGCGCTGATGGGCAACATCGTCGGCCTCATTGAGAATGTGCTGAATAAGCGCCCGATGATCCTGTTGCGCTTTTTCCGGCAAATGGCGAAAGACGGGGGACGAGGCCAGCCAGTCCAGGAAAGCCGGGCTGGAAAGCGTATCCAGCATAAAATTAGTGAGCCAGACATCCGCGCTCTGCGTGTTCCCCATCGTAAATTCTTCAAAAGTGTAAACGTGCACGGTGCATTGAAAATGATGCCCACGCAGGATGTCGGCCATGGCCTGCGCAAGCTCGACAAGCTCCGGTTGACCGAAGGTGGCAATCGTTACCTGACGGTGAGCGGTAAACGGTAGCGGAATATTGCCGAAATCGACCCGTCGGTGGTTCCATTCTGGCAGTAACCCTTGCGCAATCGACAGGATGCTGGCGTACTCTTGTGGAAGATTAGTGCGATCGAGCAGCGCCATGGGTTGCAGCACGTGATTGAGAAAACGCCTGCCGACATCGTCAGCGAAAAGCCCTTCGTTATCCACCAGCACAAAGCAACTCCCTTTTTCCAGCTGCCGCTCGCTAAGCGGGCGGGTATCCAGCGCCTGCTCTCCGTGTAACACCGGGATAAAACTCATGCTGATGCTCTCCGGTGCCCAGGTAAAGATGTTGATTTCATTGAGCATTGGCCGGGCCTGATGATAATGCTCATTGCGATGGAGCGTCAGAAAGTTGCCCTGGTGCCGCTGAATGCGAAAGGGGCCGCTACAGCGCATTTCGCTGTCCCGCAGGTCGAAAATCAGAGCGGCCTGGGTCGCCAGCAGGCAGTCGAGCCGGTTCATTGAGACAGATGTTTCGACCACCATCTGGTATTCATCGGCAGCGTAAATGGCGGATAAATCACTAAACAACGCAGCAAACCAGGGGCTCTGGCTGGCGGCGTTCAGACAGCGCGCCAACAGAGGCGCGCTGAGCCGTTCGCCGTCGGAAAAATGGGCCGTTGATTTTATATAGAACTCCCAGCGAGTAGCCTGCTCGTTGTGAGTCCAGTAATGCGCGATATCCGGGACAATTTTTCCCTGAACGCCGTCATAACGGGTCAGACCGCTTAAACACTGACGAACCAGATGTCGCTCCGTACGCCGCAGCGGGTGCAGGGGATTGAGCCGGTCAATATCGCGATAATAGGGAATACGAACGCGGGTTTCGCTATTATTTTCTTGGGCGCCGAAGCGATATTGAATAATTCGATTCAGGGCCTGTTTTTCATTGCCAATAAATTTCAGCACGTTGCCGTAGTCAAAATGGGCAATCATCTGCTCAATATTCTGGTTGATTAACGTATCCGGTGCGATCAGCAGACGCAATATCGATTGTTTACCCCGACCGCGCTGGGGCTGCCACTCTATCCATTTTTCCTGCTGCATCCGCGTGAGGGTAATACGCGCATTTCTTATTGAACAATCGAACAACTCGGCAATTTGCTGCACCTGGACCGGCATATCCTGGCCGACGCCGTAGCGTGCGTACAATTTGCGGAAGTGATCTTCGATATTCGCCATCAGTTTTCCGCTCCATAAAAGGAATTTTTTCCTATTTTATGCAGGAATGGCGGCTTTAAGTGTGATTGCGTTCAAAGTACTTCCTGTTTTTGGCTAAAACCGGAAGTAATAAGTGTGGCTTATTACAGTTTTTAAAAAGCATTCCACGGCAAATAATCAGTCTATTCGCAGCCTGGAGTAAACGTGTAAGTCAGAGTTGCGAAAGCAAAAAAATATTTCGGGCTAAATGACGTTCAACGATCATCAGGAGTTGCGGAATGGAAAAATTTAATTTGTTGCAAAAACTGCAAAGTATTGGTCGCTCGCTAATGATTCCTATTGCAATGTTACCGGCGGCAGGGATTTTATTGGCATTTGGTACCAGTTTACAGGATCCCAATATTGTGGCGCAGCTGCCTTTTCTGGGTGCAAATTGGTTAGTTCACACATTAAAACTTATGTCGGAGGCAGGCGGAATTATATTTGCCAATCTGCCGTTGTTATTTGCCGTCGGCGTAGCGGTGGGATTGTCAAACGATCAGGGTATTGCCGGGCTATCGGCGATAGTCGGATTTTTGATAATGAATGTCACCATCGGGCAGTTTTTAGGTATTACTGCCGAATCGGTATCTCAGGTGCGCGATTATACCTTTGTGCTGGGGATTCCATCGCTACAAACGGGGGTTTTTGGCGGGATTGTTATCGGTATTATCGCCGCATGGCTCTATAAGCGTTATTACCAGATAAGCTTGCCTTCCTGGCTGGAATTCTTTTCCGGCAAGCGCTTTGTGCCAATTATTACCTCCTTCGCAGCGCTGTTTGTTGGTTTGGTTATGGCAATCATCTGGCCTCCGGTGCAGCATGCGATTAATGGCCTGTCTAATACCATGATGAACTCCGGCCTTGGGTTCTCCGCTTTCCTGTTTGGTTTCGTAGAGCGCCTGCTGATTCCTTTTGGTTTAAACCACGTCTGGTGGCCTACCTTCTGGTTACAGTTTGGCGAATACGTTAATAAAGCCGGGCAGGTGGTTCACGGCGATCAGCTGATTTTCTTCGCGCAGTTAAAAGACCAGGTGCCGCTCACCGCCGGGACCTTTATGGCCGGCCTGACGCCAATCAAGATGTTCTGTATCCCGGCCATTGCCCTGGCGATTTATCGCTGCGCTGATGACGAAAATAAGGCGCGGGTAAAAGGCATTATGCTCTCCGGCGCGATTACTTCTATCGTCTGCGGCATTACTGAACCCGTGGAGTTCTCGTTCCTGTTCGTCGCACCGGTGCTCTACGGCATTCATGCGGTGCTTGCCGGGGTAGTATTCCTGCTGATGGAATTGTTCAGCGTTCACATTGGTCTGTCGTTCTCCGGCGGTTTAATTGACTACCTATTTTTTGGCGTACTGCCGCGCGGCGGCAACTGGTACATGGTGATTCCGGTCGGTCTGGTGATGGGCGCGGTTTATTACTTCCTGTTTAGCTGGGCAATTAAACGCTGGAATTTACTCACTCCGGGGCGTGAAAAAATATTAGCAGAAAACGGTAATAGCGCGGATGTGAAATCGGATGCGCTAATCACCAACATTATTGCCGCCTACGGTGGATTAGAGAATATGCGCAGCATTGAGGCTTGCATGTCGCGACTGCGTATTGATGTTGTCGATAAAGCTATTGTGGATAAGAACAGGCTTAAACAATTAGGCGCATCGGGAATTGTTGAGGTTGGACAGAATATTCAAAGCGTTTTTGGCATGAAATCCGACCGTTTAAAAGAAGAAATTCGCGCCGTTAAGGCGCAGCAGGAAAAGGCTGTACTTCACACTGTTCACTCTTAAAGGAGGTTCTATGAAATTACTCACGCATAGCGGTATTCCCCTGTGGCTGGATACCGATGAGGTTATGGCTCTTAAGGCACCGTTGAATTATTTAGGCTATGGACGAAAAAAAGCCGGGCAGATGGCGGGGCTACTCTGGGAATTTAGCGAAGAGAAAAAAGATACCCTGGTTTATGATGTTTATCGGGGGATTGCTTTCCCTGAAGATGAAAAAACACTGGAAGCCGACAGGTATCGCTACGATATTACGATTGTGCTGTCCGGGCTGATTGGCAATGAGCGTAAGAAAACCAGCGGCCATTATCATGGCATTAATGAGAGCGGTAAGAATACGCACCCTGAGGTGTATGAAGTCATCAGCGGTACGGCGGCCTATGTTCTGCAAAAATCACCAGATTATTCCGTTGATCCACAAGAGTTAGCGGTAGATGACATTATTATTGCCGTCGTTAAGGCCGGGCAAAGTATCATTGTTCCGCCAAATTATGGCCACTGCGCAATTAATATTGGTGACGGTCCGCTGGTATTCAGCAATCTGGCCTATGTCCCCTGTGCGATCCACTACGAACCCGTTCAGTATTATCACGGTATGAGCTGTTCGGTCTATGAAGAGAGCGGTCAGTTGACGGTGGTGAAAAATAAACATTATCCACAATTGCCGAAAATACGCTTTGCCACGGTAAAAGAGAATCCACGGCTGGGGATCGTCTTTAATAAACCGGTTTATCAGAGCTATCAAGAAGACCCGCAGCGTTTTCATTTTTTGGGTAACGTTGACAGTTATGTCGATGAAATTATGTCCATGCTGGATATTCACGATGAGTTATTGCCCGTTCGGGAGGGAAGATAATGAACTCGGTAAATAACGTCATTCAGGCCAGCAACGATCTGCATCAGCTATTTAAAAAAGTGAATGCCGATGATGTACAGCATCTGGAACTGCTCATTAGCGAAGCCCCTGCGGTATTTGTTTATGGGGCCGGGCGTTCGCTGCTGATGCTTAAAGCGTTTGCGATGCGGCTGATGCATATCGGTATAAGCGTGCATATTGTTGGTGACGTCGTGACTCCGGCGTTGCGGGAAGGCGATTTGCTGCTGCTTGCCAGCGCGTCCGGTGAAACCGGTTTGCTGATTCAGGTCGCCAAAAAGGCCCGTAGTCTGGGCGGTAAAATTGCGTTGTTAAGCATCTTTCCAGAATCAACCTTAGGCCAACTGGCGGATGTCACGGTGAAGCTGCCGGCCTATACCGACAAGCTGCCGGACGGACCGGATAACGTTAAAGGCGTGCTGCCCGGCGGCAGTATGTTTGAAGAGAGCGTATTGCTGCTCGGCGATACCCTGACTTTACGTCTGGCAGAAATGAACGGCCATCTATTAACCAAAGGTTTTGCGCTGCACGCCAATCTTGAATAATCATAGGGGAATTAACATGAAATTACAGCTGGCTATTGATGAAATGACCTTAAGCGAAGCGCTGGTCTTTATTGATAAAGTTGAGAAGGATATTGATATTATTGAAGTAGGAACACCCTTTTTAATTCGTGAAGGATGCCATGCGATAAAAGCCATTAAAGAGAAATATCCGCATAAAGAAGTTTTGGCTGACGCCAAAATTATGGATGGCGGCTATTTTGAATCTGAAATGGCATTTAACGCTGGCGCTGAATATGTCACGGTATTGGGCGTGACGGATATTCTGACCATTCAGTCCTGCATTATGGCGGCGAAAGATTTCGGTAAGCAGGTGGTGGTCGATATGATTTGCGTTGATGACCTTCCGGCGCGCGTGCACCAGCTTGAAGATGCCGGCGCCAATATGCTGGCGGTCCACACCGGTACCGACCAGCAGGCCGCGGGGCGTAAGCCGATTGACGACCTGGCGGTGATGATTGAGCACCGCCGCCATGCCAAAATCGCCGTCGCCGGGGGCATCAGCAGCAAAACGATTGCTTCCTACGCGGCGTTGAAGCCGGACGTGGTGATTGTGGGCTCTGCGATTACCCACGCGGAAGACCCGGCGAAAGAAGCGCGCTTAATTGCCGACGCTCTGCACCAGCAGGGTTAAGAAAAGAGCGGCGTTATTCAACGCCTGAGACTGATGACAAACCAGATTTAAAAATTGTGCTCGCGTTTCTGCCGGGCGGCGGCTGACGCCTTGCCCGGCCTACAAAACCCACAATATTAATAAATTGTGCATTTTCGTAGGCCCGGTAAGGCGCTAGCCGCCACCGGGCAATTCCAGATGAGTGCACTTTGTCAGCAATCAGTGGCGTTATTCAACGCCTTCTTCTCGTCCATAGCCAGGTAGCCAGAAAGGTGCAGAAGCCGATAAGCACTGCCCATAGCGGAGCAATTTTGTGCAGTGAGAACCCGCCGTGACTTAAGAACAGGCACAGCGCCTGATAAAAGAGGTTGGCTATCGTCATGGCCAGCGTGAACTTCAGCGCATAGCGCCAGCGGGTGGTGAAGCGGAAACACCATGTGAAGGCCATAAACGCCAGTACCCAGAAGAGAAAACCGAGCGGATGGCCGGGCAAATCGTTTTTGTAGGGCGCATCCGACGAAGCATACCAGGTGAGCGGCGGAGTGGGCTGCTGTAATAGCGCCGCCTGTAATACGTCCAGCGCGGTATTGAGTCCCTGGAACCACAGACTATTCTGCCAGTAGGCGAGGGTGTGATTCTCAATGATTAAGGCCGCGTGACTGTCCCGTAGGCGTGACTGTGCTTTCGGGTCGCCAATCAGTTCAATCTGGCGGCTGTCGGTAGTGATAATCAGCAGAAGGAAGCCCTGATTTTCGTCAGCCAGTCGTTTTGCCGATTGCAGGAGTTGTGCTTTTTTCGCCAGCAAAAGGGTTTCTTGCGTGGTTAACAGAATAAACGGCGCGATCCCCGTTTGCTTTTTGAAAAGCTCAGCGCGCTGGATAATGTCGCTCTTACTGGAGACCGTATTGGTAGTATCCGTAAAGTATCCTTCGATGTCAGGCGTTGACGCTGCGAAACCAGGATGAAATATCGAAAGACAGAACAATAGGGTAATTAACTTCCTCACTGGACTACCCTCCGTTTCTTTTTAGAGGAAGGGCGAATAAGCTGGCTACCCGCAGTAAAAATGATGCCAATAAGACCTAAAAAACCCCATTTAAAAAAATTCATCCATGGGCTATGGATTCTGGCCTGATGCGGTTGTCCAGGAGGGTAAATAACGTCGACGGTTTCTCCTTCACTGTTTTCATAAAGGGAATTTCCGCTCTTTGATTTAAAAATGAGCGTGTAATCCGGCGTCGGGCGGAAGGCGACAACGGGACGCCAGGTGGCTTTGTTGCGTTTTGTCCCTTTGGCGTTGGGGTTGCTTCTGCGCAATTCGGTATCAACGATAATACCGGTAGTATGGATAACGTTGCTGGTAGAGCGATATTGATAATAAAAAATAGCGGCGGAGATGAGCATCATCACGATGCCAATGCTGAGGAAGATATAATAAAGGACTTTACTGTCTTGTTTCATGTGTACTTATCCTTGTAACACATTAATACCCGTCATATTTCAAGCCGCATCTTTGTTGGCTGCCTGCACTTACCCCGGTCACGTACTGTTTGTACGCTCCCGGGGATGCGTTTAGTTGCCGCCGTGATGCAACTCGAACTATTTTGGGTATTAAACTTAACCGAAGCCCGGCAGGCTGGAGCGATTAACGACCCGCTTTCAGCTTTTGATAATACTCTTCATACAAGGTGCTGGCGCCGCCGACGTCGTTCTGCCACTCGCCTTTTTGAATCGTCTCGGCGTCCGGGTAGAGGGATTTATCGTTAGCGACTTCCGGGCTCAGCATCTTACGCGCGGCGAGATTTGGCGTCGGGTAGCCGATAGTTTCCGCCACCTGTTTGGCCACTTCCGGGCGCAGCAGGAAGTTGATCAGCTTCAGCGCGCCGTCGACGTTTTTGGCGTTTGCCGGGATCGACAGGCTATCCATCCAGAAGATGCCGCCTTCTTTCGGCCATACCACTTCCAGCGGCGTACCGGCCTGGCGCGCCACCCATGCAGAGCCGTTCCACACCATGCCGAGATTTACTTCGCCTTCCATATACGGGTTCGCCGGGTTATCGGAGTTGAACGCCGCCACGTTAGGCATCAGTTTTTTCAGCTCGTTATACGCCGCTTCAATCTCTTTCGGATCGGTGGTATTGCCGGAGTAGCCCAGTTTACGCAACGCGACCTGGAACACTTCGCGCGCGTCGTCGGTCAGCAGAAGGCTGCTTTTATACTCGGGCTTCCACAAATCAGCCCAACTGGTGACGGTCTTTGGATCGATTTCGTCGCTATTGATGCCAATCGCCGTCGCGCCCCAGATGTAGGGGATCGAGTAGTCGTTATTTGGATCGAACGGTTTGTTCAGCATTTCAGGATCGAGATTGCCGAAGTTGGTCAGCTTGCTTTTGTCGATCTTCTGTAGCATGCCCTCTTTGCGCATTTTATCGACGAAATAGGTGGACGGCACCACTAGGTCATAAGCGCCGTCTTTATAGGTTTTGAGCTTGGCGTACATGGTCTCGTTCGACTCGTAGGTCGAATAGATAACCTTGATGCCGGTCTCTTTGGTGAACTGCTCCAGCAGGCCCGGTGGAACATACTCGGTCCAGTTATAGAAGTAGAGCGTTTTGCTATCGTCCGCGTGCGCGGCGCTCATACCTACTGCCAGAGCCCCCGCAGCGAGCAGGTGGCGTGACCATTTTTTCATTTTAACGTCCCCTGAGTTTTATCACGTGCAATTAACTGGCTGGCAATCACCATCACCAGCGACAGAACCAACAAAATGGTCGCCAGCGCATTGACCTCTGGCGATACTCCAACTTTGACCATCGAATAAATTTTCAGCGGCAGGATTTCATAACCTGGACCGGTAACGAACGAAGAGACCACCACGTCATCCATCGACAGAGTAAAGCTCAGCAGCCAGCCTGCTGCCACTGCGGGCAACGCCAGCGGCAGAATAATCTTGCGCAGAATGGTTATTTCACTGGCACCGAGATCTTTTGCCGCTTCCAGCATCCGCACGTCGAAGCCCTTCAGGCGCGAGAATACCGTGACGACCACAAAGGGCAGGCAGAAAGTGATATGCGAAAACAGCAGCGACCAGAAGCCGAGCTGAATACCGATCAGCATAAACAGCACCAGCAGCGAAATCGCCATCACGATATCTGGCGACATCATCACCACAAACAGCATCCCGCTGACAAACGGCTTACCGCGAAAGCGATAGCGATACAGCGCCACGGCGGTCAGCGAGCCGATAAGCGTGGCGAAAGTCGCCGACAACACCGCCATGGTCAGTGAGTGCTGCGCCGCCTGCAGCAGGCTGTCGTTGTTCATCAACAGGCTATACCACTTGGTAGTGAAGCCTTGCCAGTTAATGCCGAAGCGTGAACTGTTAAACGAGTTGACGATCAGAATAATAATGGGGATATAGAGGTACGCGTAAATGGCGGTCATAAAGCCGCCGCGCAGCAGTCGACCGATCATTCCAGCTCCACCTTTTTATTCAGTAAACGTGCCGCGCGCCAGTAAATCAGCAGCATCAGGCCCATCACCAACGTGAGCGTAATGCTCGTCGCTGCGCCGAATGGCCAGTCGCGAATGTTGAGGAACTGGCTCTTAATCACGTTACCGATAAGCAGGTTTTTCGCGCCGCCCATCAGGTCAGAAACGTAGAACAGCCCCATCGCCGGGAGCATCACCAACAGGCAGCCAGCAATAATGCCCGGCATGGTCAGCGGAATGATGATGCGGATAAAGGTTTGCAGCTTGTTGGCACCCAGATCTTTCGCTGCTTCCAGCAGCGGGCGGTCGAGTTTCTCGATGCTGGAGTAGAGCGGCATTACCATAAACGGCAGCAGAATATAGACCAGGCCGATAATCACCGCCGAGGGAGTGTACATGATGCGCAGCGGCGTATCGATAACGCCTGACCACAGCAGAAACTCGTTGAGATAACCTTTGGTGCTGAGAAAGATCTTCAGTCCGTAGATACGAATCAGTGAATTGGTCCAGAAAGGCACGATCAGCAAAAACAATAGCAGCGGACGCACTTTCTCGGGCAATCTCGCCAGAAACCAGGCAAAGGGATAGCCGAGCGCCAGACAGGCCAGCGTTGCCAGCAGCGCCATATTCAGCGAGTGCAGAAGCACATCGTAGTAGAGCGGGTCGAGCAGGCGCGCGTAGTTATCCAGCGTAAAGACCAGCTTGACGAAATTGGTATCGTCGCGGGTCAGGAAGCTGGTGCCAATAATCATCAGGTTGGGCAGAAAGACAAACAGCACAAGCCAGCCCACGATGGTGGCAATCACCACATTTTGGAATCTACTTGTGTTCTTCATCGGCCAGCACAACCTCCCAGCTTTCTACCCAGTTAATGGCCATTTTCTGGTCGAGAGAGTGGTCAAAGTCAGGATCGTCTTCATTAAAGAATTCACTGACCATCACCATCTTGCCGTTTTCCAGCTCAACCACCGACTCCAGCGTCATGCCTTTATAGTTGCGTTCACGGATATAGCCTATCAGGCCATCTGCCTCGTTACTGTGGTGAATCTCATCGACGCGTAGATCTTCCGGGCGCAGTAACACATTGAGCTTCTGGCCATTTTCGACGGCAAAGTTGACATAGATATTGCATTCACGACCTTCAACGCTAGCACGCACTCGCTGTTCGTCGATACGTTCGATGACCGTGGCATTGAAGAGGTTGATTTCGCCGATAAAGCTGGCGACAAACAGGTTTTTCGGCTCTTCGTAGATTTCACGCGGCGTGCCGTCCTGCTCGATTTTTCCGTCGCGCATCACCACGATGCGATCGGACATGGTTAGCGCTTCTTCCTGATCGTGAGTGACGAACACGAAAGTAATACCGAGCTTACGCTGGAGGGCTTTCAACTCGTTCTGCATCTGCTTGCGCAGTTTGTAGTCCAGCGCGGAGAGGGATTCATCAAGCAGCAGCAGACGCGGTTTATTAACCACTGCTCGGGCAATCGCTACGCGCTGCTGTTGCCCACCGGAAAGCTGATGCGGTTTACGCTGGGCAAACTCTTCAAGCTGGACCATGCGCAAAGCGTCATGGACGCGGGGGGTAATTTCCGCCGCCGGGGTTTTTTGCATGCGCAGGCCAAAGGCGACGTTCTCAAATACCGTCATGTGCGGAAAGAGCGCATAGCTTTGAAAAACGGTGTTAACGTGACGGTTTTCCGCCGGGATATGGGTGATGTCGTGATCTTCGAGATGGATATGGCCGCTATCGACGTTTTCCAGTCCGGCGATAAGACGAAGAACGGTTGTTTTACCGCAGCCAGAGGGGCCAAGCAGGGTGAGAAACTCACCGTTGTTGATGGTCAGATTGAGGTCGGATATTACCGTTTTACCATCAAAGCTTTTGCGAACTCCCGCCAGTTGAACCAGCGGCGAACGCGAACGCGGTTGTATATTCAATTTTTGACTCTGTCCCATGTAGACGCAGCGGAAAGCTTACCGATGCGGGGTTTGTGGTTAACCACCTTTGGGTTTGCACATGAAATAATAAGGGCAAGCATTCTACGGCAAACGATTGTAATCGCCAATGATTGATGCGCCACGATGAACTACCTTTACAACATTATCGTTCGAAATGTATTAAATTCTCATTTGCCGGGCTAAAAATGACCTGACGCAATATTTGTCTTTTCCGGCTTATCAATAATGTTGTCACAAAAGAAGAGGGTGGCTACATGGATAAATTGCTTGAGCGTTTTTTGCAGTACGTTTCTTTGGACACGCAATCGAAGCCTGGTGTGCGTCAGGTTCCGAGCACCGAAGGGCAGTGGAAGCTGTTACGCCTGCTCCAGGCGCAGCTGGAAGAAATGGGACTCGTCAATGTGACGCTAAGTGAGAAAGGGACAGTCATGGGCACCCTGCCGGCTAACGTCGCGGGCGATATTCCGGCCATTGGCTTTATTTCTCACGTTGATACGTCGCCAGACTTCAGCGGCAAGAACGTCAATCCGCAGATTGTTGAAAACTACCGCGGCGGCGATATTGCTCTTGGTATTGGTGACGAGGTGCTTTCTCCGGTGATGTTTCCGGTGCTGCACCAGTTGCTTGGACAGACGTTAATTACCACTGATGGTAAAACTCTGCTCGGCGCTGATGATAAAGCGGGTATTGCCGAGATTATGACCGCACTGGCAACGCTAAAGGCGAAGAACATTCCCCACGGCGATATTCGCGTGGCCTTTACCCCGGATGAAGAGGTCGGAAAAGGGGCGAAGCATTTTGACGTCGCCGCGTTTGACGCCCGCTGGGCCTATACCGTCGATGGCGGCGGTGTGGGTGAGCTGGAGTTTGAAAACTTTAACGCCGCATCGGTGACGATTAAGATCGTCGGCAATAACGTGCATCCCGGCACCGCAAAGGGCGTGATGGTCAATGCGCTGTCGCTGGCGGCACGCATTCATGCCGAAGTGCCCGCCGATGAAGCACCGGAAACCACCGAAGGCTACGAGGGCTTCTACCATCTGGCCAGTATCAAAGGTACGGTCGATCGCGCAGATATGCACTATATCATCCGCGATTTTGACCGTAAGCAGTTTGAAGCCCGCAAACGCAAAATGATGGAGATCGCCAAGAAGGTTGGCAAAGGGCTGCACCCGGATTGCTATATTGAGCTGATCATTGAGGACAGCTATTACAATATGCATGAGAAGGTGATGGCGCACCCGCACGTGGTCGAGATTGCTCGTCAGGCGATGGTTGATTGCCATATTGAGCCGGAAATGAAGCCGATTCGTGGCGGCACCGACGGCGCGCAGCTCTCTTTTATGGACTTACCGTGCCCGAACCTGTTTACCGGCGGCTATAACTACCACGGCAAGCATGAGTTCGTAACTCTCGAAGGTATGGAAAAAGCGGTGCAGGTGATTGTGCGTATCGCCGAGTTGACGGCAAAGCGGTAAACCGGAGCTCGGCCGTAGGCCCGGTAAGGCGTTAGCCGCCACCGGGCAAACTGGGGGATCAGTCCTCGAAGAACCAGTAACCGCTGTTGACCAGCGCCGCCAGCAGGGCGAGGAATGATGGGTCTTCCAGCGCATCGCCGAAATGGTCTGCCTTGAGCGAAAGGTGCGTTGCCATGGCATCCAGCGCCGGGCGGTGCGGGGAGTTAATTTGTTCGCCGTTGACGAACACTTCGCCATCGATACGCAGCACGCGCAGGCCACCGAGGCGCGCCAGCTTATCCCCCTGCTGCAGAGCGTCGTAAATCTCATCGGGCTGATACGGCGGCTCCGGCGGCGCGACGTCCAGCTCGTGACGGGACTGAGTAATAAACTCGCCAAACCACTGCTTAAAATGCTCCGGCTGGTTAATCAGCCCGAGCATCATTTCGCGCAGGCGATCCAGCTCGGCAGGCAAAATATCCGCCGGATGATCCCGCGACGGCACGTCCGGATCGGCGTAACGCTGGCTACCTAACTCGCGCTGTAAAACATAATCAGCAAAGCCGCTGAACAGCTCGCGGGCGTTAGGGGCGCGATAGCCAACGGAATAGTTCAGCGAGTTTTCCAGCGAATAACCCTCATGCGGGAATCCCGGTGGAATATAGAGAATATCGCCTGGCTCCATCTCTTCATCAATAATCGCGTCAAACGGATCAACCTGCAGCAGATCCGGGTGCGGGCAGTGCTGCTTCATCGGCACCTTTTCGCCCACACGCCAGCGGCGACGACCGGTGCCCTGAATGATAAATACGTCGTATTGATCGAGATGGGGACCGACGCCGCCGCCAGGGACGGAAAATGAGATCATGAGATCGTCGATGCGCCAGTCGGGCAGGGCGCGGAACGGAGCCATCAGCGCCGCTGATGGCTCGTGCCAGTTGTTTACCGCCTGTACCAACAGCGACCAGTTATTCTCGCTCAGGTGATCGTAGCTCTCAAACGGACCGTGGCTGACCTGCCATTTGCCGTCCTGGTGGCTAACCAGGCGGCTGTCGACTTCGCTCTCCATGGCCAGCCCAGCCAGCTCATCCGGGCTTAAAGGATCGACGAAATTAGCAAAGCCACGTTTCAGTACTACCGGGCGTTTTTGCCAGTAGCGCTCGATAAAGTCGGGCCAGTTCAGCGTTAATTGATAATCCATAATTATATTCCACAGCAGGTGTTTGTTAGGGATTATAACGGATGCGGCACCTGCATGATGCAGGCGCCGTTAAAAAACTGATTGTTTTAGCTTTCTTTATCGTCAGGGAGCTGGTGACCAAAAATGACTTCCATGCAGGCTCCGCCGAGTAAGCTGTCCTCGGTCAGGATGCGGCCATCATACTGTTCAACAATATCGCGGGCGACGGCGAGGCCTACGCCTTGTCCGGGGCGCAGGGTATCGGCGCGCTGACCGCGATCGAACACCGCGTTACGCAGGCTCTGGGGGATCCCTGGACCATCATCTTC
The DNA here is from genome assembly GCF_051131775.1 of Klebsiella sp. MISC125. Classification (NCBI taxonomy): domain Bacteria; kingdom Pseudomonadati; phylum Pseudomonadota; class Gammaproteobacteria; order Enterobacterales; family Enterobacteriaceae; genus Klebsiella; species Klebsiella sp. MISC125. The sequence goes on along the minus strand of NZ_CP180448.1, from coordinate 3,656,469 downwards.
AACCAGAATATGCAGGTGGTTGTCGTTGGACTGACGCACGGAGACTTCCACAAACTCCAGGCAATACTTGCAGGCGTTGTCGAGCACGTTGCCCATGACTTCCATAAAATCATTCTGTTCGCCGACGAAGCTGATTTCCGGTGAAATATCGAGGGTGATATTCACGCCTTTACGCTGATAGACCTTGTTTAGCGCCGAGGTCAGGCTATCAAGCAGTGGGGCGATTGGGTGAAGTTCGCGACTGAGGAGAGAACCGCCGCTGCGCATGCTGGCGCGATGGAGATAGTAACCAATCTGCTGCGAGATACGACTAATTTGTTCCAGCATCACCGGTTCGGCTTCATTGACGTTGAGCTTCCCGCCGCGCATCGAGCGCAGGGTGCTTTGCATCACCGCCAGCGGCGTTTTCAGGCTATGGGTCAGGTCGGTCAGGGTGGTGCGGTATTTGTCGTAGCGCTCGCGTTCACTTTTCAGCAGGCGGTTGAGGTTACTGACCAGCCGGGTGAGCTCGCGAGTGGTGTTCGGGTTGAGCATCTCACGGTGATGCTCTTCCAGTTCACGCACCTCTTTTGCCAGCGACTCGATAGGTCGCAGGCTCCACCATGCTGCTACCCATAGTAACGGGATCACCAGCAGCAGGTTGGCCGCCAGCACGTAGATAAACCAGCTCCACACCATATAGGAACGCTTAAGTTCCACCGGAATGGTATCGACGACCACGATACTCAACTGCGGCATCGTGCTGGTGGCGGGGTAAAGATTGATCGCCACCGAGTGGGTCATCTCGGAGTCGTCATCCTCTTCACGGATAGCGTCCAGCTGTTGCTGCACTTCCAGGTTATTGTGTTGCAGCATGCTACTGCTGTCGACATCGGCCTCAATCTCATGAAAACCGTTGTTTTTCAGCCACTCCGGCTGAATGCGTTTGGTGAGCCACGGCACGTCGTGCTGTGCCCATAAGAGTTTGCCGTTGGCGTCGTAAATCAGCGTCACTGTGGGGCTTTGCATATTGAGGTTTTCGGGAATATCGACCTCAATTGTGTTGTTTTCCCACTTTGCCAGCATATAGAACAGGTTACTCTCGCCACGTAGCAGGCGAAAAGTGGTTTTATCGAAGCTTACGCTATAGCCGACCAGAGCCACCATTCCGTAAGACAGCGACAGCACCAGCACCACAGCGGCTGTCGCCAGCAGAAAGCGGACGCGAAGCGACAGCGGCAGAATATGCCGTAGCACGCCTTTCATCCGCGAAGTTCGAACAGATAGCCCTGGCCGCGGACCGTCGTAATCACATCCTGCGGATGCTCGGCCTGGATTTTCTTGCGCAGTCTTCCCATAAGTACATCAATGGTGTGGCTTTCGCGCAGTTCGGCGTCGGGATAGAGTTGCAGCATCAGCGAGTCTTTACTGACCACTTTGCCCCGGTTACGGATCAGCGTTTCCATAATGGTGTATTCGAAAGCGGTAAGCTTGATCGGCTGGTCGTTGACCGACAGCTCGCGACGCGACAAATCAACCTGGAAAGGCGGGATGGAGATAACCTGTGAGGCCAGGCCGCTGTTACGCCGCAGCAGAGCCTGCATGCGGGCGGCGACCTCTTCGATATGAAACGGTTTGGTGACGTAGTCATCGGCCCCGGCGCTGAGAACTTCGACCTTGTCCTGCCACCCTTCACGCGCGGTGAGCACCAGAATCGGCACCGAAACGTCGTGACCGCGCCAGCGGCGGATGAGCGACAGACCGTCTTCATCCGGCAGGCCAAGATCAACAATAGCGATGTCCGGAACGTGTTCACCCAGATAGTAATCTGCTTCCTTCGCATCTTCTGCCGCATCTACTTGATGGCCCAATTCCTGCAACTGAACTTTCAGGTGATGGCGCAGCAGAGCGTTGTCCTCAACCACGAGTACGCGCATGCCAGTTCTCCATTTTATTTATGATTTGAATAGTTTAGCTCTAATTATACACCTTTAATATAAACAGCTGTTAAATAACGAGTTTTATTTAATTTTTTGGACCTCTGTTTCATGAGGCGTTAGCGGCATTCCATCCTGGGCGACCGGCATCATCAGGGGAAGCGCGTGCTGCGTTCGTTTATCGATCAGTACTGAATGACGCTCGCTGTCGGCGAAGAGATATTGTTCTCCCCACTGGCGTAACGCGACGACGATGGGGAACAGGCGCTCTCCTTTTTCCGTCAGTACGTATTCTTGATAGGCCGTACCATCTGAAGCAGCCTGAGTGGTCAGAATACCGGCATCCATCAGCTTGTGCAGACGATCGGAGAGAATATTACGGGCCATTCCGAGGCTGCGCTGGAAATCGCTGAAGCGGCGCATGCCATCAAAGGCGTCGCGAACAATCATCAACGACCAGCGGTCACCGATAATATCCACACTGCGCGCCACGGGGCAGGTCTCATTTCTCAACTTTTCACGCGACGACATTCGCTCTCCTGACATTTGGCTAATCTGGTTGCATTTTAAAACTACATCATCTAGCCTTCAACTGGTTTTGTTTTGAAACCAGAATAGTAAGGTGGAATCATGAAAGCGTCATTAGTATCGCCATCATTAATGGACCCGGTTGCAGTGATGCCACGCAGTCTGGTCTGGTTATTTGCCATCGCCAGCGGCTTGAGTGTGGCAAATGTGTATTACGCGCAACCGTTGCTCGACGCGTTAGCACGGAATTTTGCTATTAGCCATGCTGCCGTCGGGGGCGTGATTACGGCGACCCAGATTGGCTGCGCGCTGGCGTTGTTATTGCTGGTGCCGCTTGGTGACCGGGTGGATCGCCGCCGCCTGATGGCGATACAATTGATACTACTGATTGCCGCGCTCGCTGCGGTAAGCATGGCATCTTCTGCCCTGATGTTGTTGGGCAGCATGCTTGCCGTTGGCCTTTTGGGGACCGCGATGACTCAGGGATTAATTGCCTACGCAGCCAGCGCCGCTTTGCCCCATGAGCAGGGGCGCGTTGTCGGTGCCGCGCAAAGCGGAGTGTTTATCGGACTGCTGCTGGCGCGGGTATTTTCCGGAGGCATCAGCGATCTGCTCGGCTGGCGCGGAGTTTACATCTTTGCTGCTTTGCTGATGCTGAGCATCGCGCTGCCGTTATGGCGTCGGCTGCCAGTATTAACGGCGGTGCCAAATACCCTGAGCTACCCGCAACTGCTGACATCAATGTTGACGCTGCTGCGCGAGGAAAGAGTGCTTCAGATTCGCGGTGTGCTGGCGTTGCTGATGTTCGCTGCGTTTAATATTTTTTGGTGTGCGTTGGTGCTACCGCTAAGCGCACCGCCTTTTAGCTTTCCCCACACCGAGATTGGCGCGTTAGGCCTGGTGGGGGTTATTGGGGCGCTGGCGGCGGGCCGTGCCGGGAAATGGGCCGACAGGGGATATGGCCAGCGTACCAGTGCTGCGGCTTTGGTGATTCTGCTCCTCGCCTGGTGGCCGTTATCGCTGATGGTGTGGTCACCGGCGGCGTTGTTAATGGGCATTGTGCTGTTGGATCTCGGGGGCCAGGCGCTGCATGTCACTAACCAGAGTATGATTTTCCGCACTCGTCCCGAGGCGCACAGCAGGTTGGTCGGACTCTATATGCTGTTTTATGCCGTTGGCAGTGGTCTGGGGGCTATAAGTACAACTGCGGTGTATGCAAACGGAGGATGGCAGGGTGTTTGCCTGCTGGGGGCGTTGGTCAGCCTGTTGGCGCTGGTATTCTGGTTTGCAACCCGGGGCCAGATGGCAGGCAAATGACGGGGCGAAAATCCCCCTCTTTCCTGCAGGAAAGAGGGGCGAAGGGCTTATTTCAGTTCGTCAACCATGGTGGTCGCGCGGCCGATATAGTTGGCCGGAGTCATCGCTTTCAGGCGAACTTTCTCATCTTCCGGCAGCGCCAGGCTGTCGATGAACTGCTGCATGCCTTCAGCGTCAACGCGCTTGCCGCGGGTCAGTTCTTTCAGCTTCTCGTACGGCTTCTCGATGCCGTAGCGACGCATCACGGTCTGAATCGGTTCGGCCAGAACTTCCCAGTTGTGGTCCAGCTCGTCCAGAAGACGGTCCTGATTCAGCTCCAGCTTGCTCACGCCTTTTAAGGTGGACTGATAGGCGATCAGCGCGTAGCCGATACCCACGCCGAGGTTACGCAACACGGTGGAGTCGGTCAGGTCGCGCTGCCAGCGGGAAACCGGTAGCTTGCTCGCCAGGTGCTGCATCATCGCATTAGCCAGACCGAGGTTGCCTTCAGAGTTCTCGAAGTCAATCGGGTTCACTTTATGCGGCATGGTTGAAGAGCCGATTTCGCCAGCAATGGTTTTCTGCTTGAAATGGTTGAGCGCGATATAGCCCCACACGTCGCGATCGAAATCGATCAGGATGGTGTTGAAGCGTGCCATGCAGTCGAACAGCTCGGCGATGTAGTCATGTGGCTCAATCTGGGTGGTATACGGGTTCCACTGGATGCCCAACGAGGTCACAAACTCTTCGCTGAACTGGTGCCAGTCCACTTCGGGGTAGGCGACAATGTGGGCGTTGTAGTTACCGACCGCGCCGTTGATTTTACCGAGGATTTCAACCTGGTTTAGCTGACGATACTGGCGTTCCATACGGTAAGCGACGTTTGCCATCTCTTTACCCATGGTGGACGGCGTGGCCGGCTGACCGTGGGTACGGGAGAGCAGCGGGATATCGCGATACTGTACCGCGAGGTCTTTAACCGCGTCGATAAGCTTACGCCAGTAGGGCAGGATCACTTCGTCGCGCGCGGTTTTCAGCATCAGCGCGTGGGACAGATTGTTGATGTCCTCAGAGGTGCAGGCGAAGTGGATAAACTCGGAAACTGCGTGCAGCTCGGCCACATTAGCGACCTTTTCCTTGAGGAAATACTCAACCGCTTTAACGTCGTGGTTGGTGGTGCGCTCGATAGTTTTGATGCGCTCTGCATCTTCGACGCTGAAATCGGTGACAATTTTATCAAGGTAACCGATTGCGTCGGCAGCAAAAGCAGGAACTTCCTTGATCGCTGCGTGCGTGGCCAGTTTTTGCAGCCAACGAACTTCTACCTGAACACGGAATTTCAGCAAACCGAATTCGCTGAAGATACCGCGCAGCGCGCTGACTTTATCGCCGTAGCGTCCGTCGACTGGGGAAACGGCGGTCAGTGAGGATAATTCCATAGATCATAACTCCGGGGTTAAATGAGCAAGAATTTGTTTTGCCTGGTTAACCAGACGATTACGAGAAAACATTAGCTGCAGCCGTCCGCCGCCTACCTGGTGCCAGAGCACGGCGGCGCGAATGCCCGCCAGCAGGGTAGAGCGAACTTTGGCCTGTACCTGTGGGCTTTGCAGCACGGCAGGGGAGCCGGTTACCTGAATCCGCGGGCCCAGCGGGCTAATCACATCAACGTAGATGCCCGCCATCGCGCTGAGCAGGGTTTCAGATTGCAGATCGAAATGTTCCAGCTGACGGCGCAGGCCGCCAATGCGGTCACCGAGGGTATTCATCGCCCCTTTGCTGGCAGCAAGCTTACGCTCCAGCACCATCAGGCTTAAAGTATAGCGGGTGAGTTCGGCATTCAGTCCCTGACGGCTGCTGGTGTTCAGCACGCCGATGAGGGTTTCCAGCCCGAGGCGAAGATTGGCTTCACTGCCACCGAACACCGCCAGAGTCGAATCCGGGTCGAGATCGATGATGCTGTTCAGCGACACATGCAGGGCATCGCCATCGCAATGCCCCTGGTGCGCCAGTTCCTGAACCAGACGCGCGGCCTGGCAAACTCCGGCCAGCGCCAGCGTAATGTCATAATAATTCTTCGCCACACATTCTCCTTGTAAACCGCCGGACGCCCGATTGGTACATCCAGCGGCAAAAACGTCTGTCAGGCCTGCAGCGGCAAGCGTTGTTCAATAATACCGCCACCGAGGCAGATTTCGCCGCTGTAGAAGACCGCTGACTGGCCAGGCGTAACGGCCGCGACCGGTTCGTCAAAGATAACTTCGATACGTTCGTCATCCAGCGCCTTCACGGTGCAGGGGATATCGGTCTGGCGATAGCGGGTTTTTACCGTGCAGCGCAGGGTGCCCGTTACCGGCTCGCGGTCGACCCAGTGCAGCTGTTGGGCAATCAGGCCAACTGACATCAGACGCGGATGCTCGTGGCCCTGGGCCACGATAAGAATATTATTCTCGACATCTTTATCGACCACGTACCACGGGTCTTCGCCACCGTCTTTGATGCCGCCAATACCCAGGCCTTTACGTTGCCCTAGCGTGTGGTACATCAAACCCTGATGCTCGCCGACTTCATCACCGTCAACGGTGATGATTTTACCCGGCTGAGCAGGCAGGTAGCGGCCAAGGAACTCGCGGAATTTACGTTCGCCGATAAAGCAGATGCCGGTGGAGTCTTTTTTCTTCGCGGTGATTAAATCCAGTTCTTCAGCGATTTTGCGCACCTGCGGTTTTTCCAGCTCACCCACCGGGAACAGGCTTTGCGCGATCTGCTCGTGACCCAGAGTATAAAGGAAGTAGCTCTGGTCTTTATTGCCGTCGAGGCCGCGCAGCAGCTGACTCTTACCGTTGACATCGGCGCGACGCACGTAATGACCGGTGGCGATGTAGTCAGCACCGAGGTCTTCAGCGGCAAATTCGAGGAAGGCTTTAAATTTAATTTCTTTGTTACACAGAATATCCGGGTTCGGCGTGCGTCCGGCTTTATATTCTTCAAGGAACAGTTCGAACACGTTGTCCCAATATTCTGCGGCAAAGTTAACGGTGTGAAGCTCAATGCCGAGCTTATCGCAGACGGCTTGCGCGTCCGCCAGATCTGCTGCTGCGGTGCAATATTCCTCGCCGTCGTCTTCTTCCCAGTTCTTCATGAACAGGCCTTCCACCTTATAACCTTGCTGGAGAAGCAGGTAAGCGGAAACTGAGGAATCAACCCCGCCGGACATGCCGACGATCACTTTTTTCTGGCTTTCTGACATTGGAATACTCACTACATTGAACTTCGAGGCGGCGTATTCTAGCACGCGTCTCCCGTTCAGGCACCCCCTGTGAACGGCCAGTTAAATTCGCCAATTAACGACAGAGGGTGACGTGGATCTTGCTGATAGCTGCGGATGCTCTCGGCAACTAATTGAGAACGCAGGTTTGCCGCGTTAAGGATTTCCTCAGCACTAAGCCACAGGCAGCGGTCAATATCGCTGTCATGAGGTTCAGTGGCGCACGTATCGTTAAGCTCAATGGCGAACAAAAAACGCAAAAACGGCGTGCGATCCGGGGCTATCCACTGATGCATGCGGATAAAATGCTGTGGTGTCGCGCGGATGCCGGTCTCTTCCCACAGTTCGCGTTCTGCGGCCTGCACCAGCGTTTCATCGGCCTCCAGATGCCCCGCAGGCTGGTTCCATAACGCTTTGCCATTGATCGTTTCTTCAACAACCAAAAATTTGCCTTTCGCGTGAACTACGCAGGCGACGGTGACGTGCGGTTTAAACATATTGCGTCCTTATTATGGTTCGAACCCTTCTGCGACATCCGGCCAGCGAATTTCGCCGCTGAGTTTATTAAGGCTAATGTAAGCGATAACAGGCGATGTTTCCGGGTCGCCTGCGCCGCGACACTGCGGGGACTGGTGATCTTCACGCACCATCATTTGAATCTGTTTTTCCGCATTCCAGCTTTCATAAAATATACAGCTATAGTCGTGACGTAAATTAAGCGTTACCAGGCGTGATGCTTTGTCCGTTGATAAGGGATTGATATCCTCACGGTAGCTATCGCCACGGTTTAGGGGCGTGAGCCGGGATTTTTTCAACCAGCCGCGCACGATATGGCGAGCGGCGGTGTAATAAACGGCCTCGATAAAATCATCGTTGGATTGTTCCTGGACGGAAACAGTATCCCCGGGCAGGAGGAAAACGCTGCTGCTGCGACACTGTTCGTTCGGCACGGAGTAGAACCACGCCCGGCCGGATCCTTGTATTTGATAGTGGTTATCCTGAGCCGGAGCGAGACTTTCGCGCTGTCGCATCGTTTTTTTTGCCCATTTCTGACACTGGCTGCTGACGGGTAGGGGATTATTCTCCGGTGCCAATCCGGCAGCATTTACCCAGCCGGCGGCGAATTGTCCTTTGGCATCGCGAAAACGTACGTATTGATACTGCTGATCCGCAGAGTCACCCAGCGCAATACTGCGGAGTATCTCGACGTTGTCGCCAGCAATCAGAAACGCCGGGAGCGAACATTTGGCTGCGGGAGCCGAGTAGAAATGCAATCGCCCCCCGGTTTTTACCTGGGCTGAATCATAGAGGTAATTGGCCTCTCCGGCGGCGATACCGGCAAGGGCGTCGCAATTATCCTCTGCAAAACAAAGTGATGAGATGCAGCAGAGACTCAATGTACCAAGAAGGGCTAAACGCATATTTTTTCTTCCCTGAAATGACCTTATGCTGCTTTGGATTGAATTATTCGACCTTTCGCCATTCGCCGTTGGTCAGTCCATCCAGCGTATAGCCGCCCATCGCATAACGAATCAAGCGCAGCGTGGGATAGCCGACGTGTGCGGTCATTCTGCGAACCTGACGGTTGCGCCCCTCATAAAGCGTGATTTTTAGCCAGCTGGTGGGGATTGACTTGCGCTCGCGGATTGGTGGATTTCGCGGCCATAGCCACACGGGTTCCGCAACCAGCTCAACGCCGGCGGGCAGGGTCGGGCCATCATTTAATGTGACGCCGTCTCGCAGGGCGACCAGTGCCTCCTGCGTCGGCTCACCTTCAATCTGAACATAATATATCTTGCCGGTGCGTTTGCCTGGCTGAGTCAGCGCCGCCTGTAGCGCGCCGTCGTTGGTTAGTACCAGCAGGCCTTCGCTATCCCGGTCCAGCCGACCAGCAGCATAGACTCCAGCAACCGGAATAAAATCTTTTAGCGTGCTGCGCCCGGATTCATCAGTAAATTGTGGCAACACATCATATGGTTTATTGAACAAGATCACAGTTTTTGGTTGGTGTTCTTTACGTTGTCTGGTGACTTGTTGCTTGCTGAATCGCTCAACGCGATGTTTTCTAAATGAAGTTTTTTGCATGGTATTTTCAGACTCTATCAATTGCCGCATTATAGCCTAATTACGAATGCCTTTCATGGACGCAAACATTCAGGTAGTATTGACATGCTCATTACAACTTATTAACAAAAAGGTTGCTCAAACCGATTCGCATTACAGGAAGGCGACACGGACGCGAAATCTCCGGTTAGCGGGATATTCCGATGACGGGAGTGGGCGATTAAAGCCAACGCCCGGCTAGCGTGAAGAGGGAAGAGCAGAACCAGAAGCGCTCGAAGGAGAGGTTAATGGAAAGCAAAGTAGTAGTTCCGGCGGAAGGTCAAAAAATCACCCTGCAAAACGGCAAACTGAACGTCCCTCATAACCCGATTATCCCGTTCATCGAAGGCGATGGTATCGGTGTTGACGTAACCCCAGCAATGCTGAAAGTGGTTGATGCTGCCGTTGAGAAAGCCTATAAGGGCGAGCGTAAAATTTCTTGGATGGAAGTTTACACTGGCGAAAAATCGACCCAGGTTTATGGCCAGGATGTCTGGCTGCCTGCCGAAACTCTTGATCTGATTCGTGATTATCGTGTTGCTATCAAAGGCCCTCTGACCACGCCAGTTGGCGGCGGTATTCGTTCTCTGAACGTCGCATTGCGTCAGGAACTGGACCTCTACGTTTGCCTGCGCCCGGTACGTTACTACCAGGGTACGCCGAGCCCGGTTAAACATCCTGAACTGACCGACATGGTTATCTTCCGCGAAAACTCAGAAGACATCTATGCAGGTATCGAGTGGAAAGCTGACTCAGCAGAAGCCGATAAAGTGATCAAATTCCTGCGTGATGAAATGGGCGTGAAGAAAATTCGCTTCCCGGAACATTGCGGTATTGGTATCAAGCCATGCTCTGAAGAAGGCACCAAACGCCTGGTTCGCGCCGCTCTCGAATACGCTATCACTAACGATCGCGACTCGCTGACCCTGGTGCACAAGGGCAACATCATGAAATTCACCGAAGGCGCGTTTAAAGACTGGGGCTACCAGCTGGCACGCGAAGAGTTCGGCGGTGAACTGATTGACGGCGGCCCGTGGCTGAAGATCAAAAACCCGAACACCGGGAAAGAGATCGTAGTTAAAGACGTGATCGCCGACGCCTTCCTGCAGCAGATCCTGCTGCGTCCGGCGGAATACGACGTTATCGCGTGTATGAACCTGAACGGTGACTACATCTCTGACGCCCTGGCGGCGCAGGTTGGCGGTATCGGTATCGCTCCGGGCGCGAACATTGGCGACGAGTGTGCACTGTTCGAAGCGACCCACGGTACTGCACCGAAATATGCAGGCCAGGATAAAGTAAACCCAGGTTCTATTATTCTGTCCGCTGAGATGATGCTGCGCCACATGCAGTGGTTCGAAGCCGCAGACTTAATCGTTAAGGGTACTGAAGGCGCAATCGCTGCCAAGACTGTGACCTATGACTTTGAACGTCTGATGGAAGGCGCTAAGCTGCTGAAATGTTCAGAGTTTGGCGACGCGATCATCGCGAACATGTAATCCAGATTTTGGGTTAAATAAGAACGGGAGCCGATGGGCTCCCGTTTTGTATCAGTAATAAAAAGGCTGAGCAACCTGCGGCCTTCACGTCAGTTTCTTGCTATTTAGTTTGCCACATTCGATATTGTCCCCATGCTCCCTGCTCTGTTACATACTCCTGAGGCGTTCCATCGGCAACAATATCCAGTGTTTTACGCATTCCCATACTCAGCGTAGTGCACTCATTACTCACTTTTAATTTATGCGGCCCATTATTAAGATATGCGCTCACGAACTGGTTTTGGCGCAAGAGCGCGACATCTTTACCATCAATAGAGATTAAAAACTTACATGTACCGCCGCTAGCGCTGGCAATAAATTGTTTATTTCTTGTTATTGTCACTTTTGTTTGCGGATGAGCGCTATTCGGCTTTACGACTTCCTGGTTTAGTATTTTTTCTGCCGGGCCATATGGTCTTGCGCATCCGGTAAGACCAATAATCGCGAGTGCCAAAACTATTTTTTTCATATCCCTATTCCCATAAGTAAAAAATCAAGCCAATCCTATCAAGAGTGAGCAAAGCAAAAAATGATTAAACAGGCAATAATTGAGACTGTTCATCGGTAATGACAAAAATCCTGAAGGGGATAGCGATTTGCGACAATCCTAATTGAGTTACAGCATAGTGTGGCAGGTTTAGTTGGTCAGTTGCCAAAAATATGTTCTTAAAGGGGGGGGCCGAATTTCTGAGTCTGGTTCCCAGAAGTATCTTTTCATGAATAGTGTACTTTCTTTGCTCATAACAGACAAAGCTATACTGTCACCAAGCCCTTGAGGACCATGAAATTTTCTCAATAGCTCTCTATTTCTGATTCATAGCAGAAGTTTCTTTTAGCGATCTATATTGAGTATAATTCGATTCCAGGACTTTCTGATAACGGCCGTGGCTACTGATATGAATCTCAATCGCTTCTGTTATTTACTCCTGGTCATCGCGGCGGTTGGAAGCCTATTTACCCCGCATTCCTGTGCCATATGGCTTCTGCTCGTCAACATCCTGACGCTGGTCGTTTACGGCGTGGATAAAATGGCGGCACGCAAGGCCTGGCGCAGAGTGCCGGAACTCACCTTGCTGGTATTTGGGGTTGTGGGAGGGTGGCCTGGCGCGATAGTGGGTCAACAACTCTTTCGCCATAAAACGCAAAAGCAGCCATTTAAAACCTACTTTATCATCAGCGTGATATTGAATATCTCAGCGATGGTGGCGGTTTACCAGTTTGATCTGTTTTCTCCTTTTTCCGCTCCCTGAATATTCACAGAGTTTTCTTTCACAGCGGTAGCCGCATGATAAATGTTTCAGATATTCCCGGTTATCTCAGGCAGTAATTGTTCGATCGCACTAATAATGCTTCTGACTCTCTGGGGGATAAAGCGGGCATCGGGATAGACGGCATAGAGGAAACGGTCAGGTAACCGCCAGGCGGGTAATACAGGAACCAACGTACCCGATCGTAAAGCCCTGGCCGCGAGCGGTCGCTGCATGCCGCCGATACCGATGCCTGACTCCAGTGCCTGTAACAGCGCTTCACTGGTGTTGGCACGGAAAACGGTATTGACCTTCACATCGATAGTCTCATCAGCAGAAATTAAGCGTAGCGGTGCCTCCTGCGCGATGCCGCTGAACCGTACATAAGGAAGTCCAGTCAACTTGCTCACAGCATCCACGGGTTTAAAGCCGGGGGCAGCAAAAAGCGCCGTTTCAATGCGTGCCAGCACGCGCGCTGCGTGTGTCTGCGGGGGCTCACTGCTGAGGCGCAGCGCGACATCAACCCCTTCAGTCACAAGGTCAACAACGCGGTCATCAAGTGAAAGCGTAAGATGCAGCTCTGGATTCGTGGTCTGAAGCGCCAGCAGATGTGGCAAAAAGATCTGGCCCAGACCGCTCGGCAACTGCATATGTACCTTGCCTTGCCATAGATGGTCGGGGTTCAGTCGCCTCTCGGCTTCCCGCATGGCCTCCAACAAAAGCTGCATATCACGTCGATAGATTTCTCCCTGTTCAGTCAGCGCCATTACTCGCGTTGTTCGATGCAGCAATACCACGCCGAGCTCCTCCTCAAGCGCGGCAATCTGCTGGCTGACCGCCGATTGTTTGATACCGCTCTGTCGGGCGGCCGCAGAAAAGGAGCCTGCTTCAGCCACGCGCAAGAAGGTGGCAATCGCATTGAGCTTATTGTTCATTTAATGATTTTTCTTATAAGTGTCATCAGTTTCATGGGATATGTGTGAAAAAAATAATATATCACACTGTATCTGTCACCTTCTCTGGGGAAGCACCATGAATAAGATGCAGCAACAAAAGGTCGCGCTGGTTGCCGGCGCCAGCGGGATTGTGGGTAGGCAACTTGTCAAAACGCTCCTGCACAATAAGTGGGAGGTTATCGGCTTGAGCCGCCAGGCGTCATCCCACCCTGATGGCATTCCGATAATCAACGTCGACTTATTGGATGCACAGCACAGCGCCCAGAGACTGCAATCCCTCTGCGGCATCACCCATATTTTTTACAGCGCCTGGATGAATGCCGCGAACTGGACAGAAATGGTTGAACCTAATGTCACCATGCTGCGCAACCTGGTGAGTAACATTGAGAAAACGGCCCCGCTACAGACCGTAAGCCTGATGCAGGGCTACAAAGTCTACGGCGCGCATCTTGGGCCATTCAAAACCCCAGCGCGCGAAAGCGATCCTGGCGTACCCGGCGCGGAATTTAACGCTGCTCAACTCGCATGGCTTAGCGATTTTCAGCATGGAAAAACGTGGCACTGGAATGCCATCAGGCCGGGCGTGGTGGGTAGCGCAGTGCCCGGTAATGTTATGAACCTCGCTTTGAGCATCGCACTGTATGCGTCTTTGTGTAAGGCGCAGAATTTACCTTTGCGCTTTCCCGGCTCGGAACAAACCTGGCACAGCATCGTTGATCATACTGATGCCGGATTGTTGGCGGAGGCGACGCTGTGGGCAGCAACCTCGCCGATGGCAGAGAATCAGGCATTTAACGTGAATAACGGTGACGTCTGGCGCTGGAGCGAGTTGTGGCCGCATATCGCGCGCTGGTTTGAGCTGGAATGCGCCCCGCCGGTCAGACTGTCATTTCACCAGTTATTTAAGGACTATCGCGCACAATGGCGCGAACTTGCCGGGAGCAGGCTGGTGGAAGCGGACATCTTGCAGCTAAACGACGGGAAGTTTGCCGATTTTGTGTTTAGCTGGAATTACGACATGTTTGGTGACGGTAGCAAATTGCGTCGGGCAGGCTTTACTCGCATGCAGGCAACCGACGACATGTTTTTCAGCCTGTTCGCGCAATTGAGATCCGCGTGTATTATCCCCTGACAAGGTATTACGCAGCAGATTGCAGCTAATGCAGGCCCTCGCTGATATGAGGGCCTGAATGTGCCCGGACGGCGCAGTGAGGGGCTAGAAAATGACAATAAGAATGTTAAAGGAAGCGTGATGGATACAGACAAGTTAAGTTTCTGGTTGAATCGTTGGGATCTCATCGCGGACGGCAACCCATTTATCACGCATACCTCAAAGCTACTCCCGGTTAAAACAGCAGCACATGGTATTAAGGCCATGCTGAAAGTGACTGATGATGCGGATGAGCAAACCGGGAACGCACTCATGACATGGTGGGAAGGTAACGGTGCAGCAAAGGTTATTGCGCATGAAAACGAAGCAATTCTACTCGCCCGGGCGACAGGCTCTGCGTCACTGGCAACGATGTCGAGAAAAGGTCAGGATAATGAAGCCTGTCGCATTTTGTGCGCCACGGCTAACAGGCTTCATCGCCCCTCCACGAGACCCTTGCCCCGGTTAACAACTCTGCATGAGTGGTTTTCTGCACTAAAACCAGCAGCTCTGAAATATGGTGGCACCCTGACAATTTGTGCGGAGACCTCAGAAGAATTGCTTTCGTCTCCACGCGATATCGTTGTGTTACATGGTGACTTACACCACGGTAATGTGCTTGATTTTGAGACGTCTGGCTGGTTGGCCATCGATCCAAAAGGGCTCATAGGTGAACGAGGGTTCGACTTTGCCAATATTTTCACTAATCCGGATCTTGATAATCCAGTGCCGCGTGTAGCGACTGTTCCGGAGATATTTAAACAACGACTAAGTATCGTTACCGAGACGGCGGGCCTGGACAGAGAGCGCCTTCTCAAATGGATCATTTCATGGTGCGGGCTATCAGCAGCATGGTCCCTCGAAAGTAACGGCGATGTATCGACAACATTAAAAGTCGCTGAGTTGGCAATTATTGCACTTGAGCAGTGAGCAGAAGCTCAACCTGACCTGCATTCGGCGCGCAAAAACTGCCAGCGACTGATATCCCTGGCACGTTACAATCATAACCCCTCTTCAGAGAGCATCAGTCCATTGCTGAAACTCCACTCATCGGCGGTATTGAACTGAATGATCACCATGACATCATCCGGATTAATACCCAGCGCCGTATGCAGCTGCTCACATAGCGTGCGGCAGAGGTTTTTCTTCTGCTCGAATGCGCGAGGTTTACCTGCCGTGATATGGAACTGAATGAAATTGTCGCTGCGGCCACCGCTTTTATATTGGCGGTCGAACACATGCAGGTTCGCAGGTAGCCTTTCGAAAACCTGAAAGCGATCATGAGGCGGAACGGCAAATTCTCTCTCAAGGCTTTGTTGCAGAATGTCGGAAATCTGCGTTATTTGCGCGTCGCTATAACCCTGATTCAGAGTGATACGAGTGAAAGGCATCTCGTTAATCCTCTTCCAGGCATTCAAAGGCGGAAACCGCTGCAGGCCAGCCCGCGTAGAATGCCAGATGGGTGAAAACCTCAACGATTTCTTCACGGGTCACGCCATTTTGCTGGGCGAAGCGGATATGCCAGGGTAACTGATGAACGCGGCCAAGTGCGGTCAGGGCTCCCAGCGTCACTAAGCTGCGCTCGCGTGGGGAAAGCGGTTCTCGTTTCCAGATATCATTAAAAAGTACATCCCGGCTCAATTCAGCCAGCTTTGGTGCGACGCGGGCCAGGGTTTCACGATCAAGGGATTTCGTCATCGTTCTCTCTCCGTATTGACAGTGAAGTCATTCTGGCGCGATATTTCGATCCTGAAAATTGAATTATCCGCGACTATCTATCCCGTATTTCAGGACGATAATGAATAAGCTTCCTCTTACGCTCGACCTCGACGCACTGCGCAGTTTTGTAACTGGCATTGAGTGCGGCAGCTTTGCGCAGGCAGCAAATCGCCTCTGCCGTTCAACCTCGGCGGTCAGTGCACAGCTGAAAAAACTGGAGCAACAGTGCGGCACCGAACTGGTGGTAAAGAAAGGTCGCCACCTGGAGCTGACCCATCATGGCGAGATAATCATGGGGTATGCCCGTCGTCTGCTGGTGCTAAATGATGAAGCGCTGCGGGCCCTGAATGGCGAACTGTTACAGGGTGAAATACGTATTGGTATGCAGGAAGATTTTGGCGAATCGCTTATGCCCGGAATACTTGGCGAGTTCAAGCGCCACCATCCGGGGATGCGAATGATTGCCCGCGTTGACCGCAACCGGGCGCTGCTCGAGGCGCTCAATAACAACGCGCTTGATATGGCGTTGCTCTGGCAGCCGGAGAGCGCACAACGTGACGGCAAGTTGATTGCTCAGTGTCCGCTGGAGTGGATAACGCACCCGCAACTGGACATCGGCACGCTGCTGGCGCAGGGCAAGCCGTTGCCGCTGGTGATGCTGGAAAGCCCGTGCCTGATGCGTTCCCGTGCCATTGATTGTCTCGACCGTGCCAACATCGCCTGGCAAGTGGTGTTTGTCAGCCACAGCCTGAGCGGTATTTGGGCAGCTTTGCAGGCGGGGCTTGGCATTACCGTGCGTACCCGTATCGGAATGCCCGGCAACTTGCGTGTGGCGGGAAGTATGCTGCCATCGCCGGGGAATCTGGGGATTACCCTGGAGCAGGGGCCGGGAAACGATGCCATTCATGGAGCAAGGGCGCTGCTGGGGCAACTGATGGAAGAGACGCTATTAAATGCGATGTAAGCGCTATTCGACAGCGTCTCTGCCGCCCCGGTTGCGCAGCATTAGCGAAAGGAGAGGGGGCTAAGAACGCCACTCACTCCGTTTTCAACATCCCAAAGCTCACAATCCTTGAACGCCCCAGCTCTTTTGCCCGGTAAAGCGCCGCATCCGCCGCGCGCAGCAGGCTATCGCTTTGGGTATGCTGCGGGTAGCTGGCGATGCCGATGGAGACATCAACCTGACCCATCTCAGCCAGTCCATAGCGTAAGGTCAGCAGATGTACGCTGTTATAAATATCGGTAGCACAGGCCATAGCGGCCTCTTCGTTGGTTCCGGCCAGCAGCACCAGGAACTCTTCGCCGCCGTAGCGGAAGGCCATCCCGATATCACGCACTGCACGCTGGATGATCGCGGCGACGCTTTTAATCACCAGATCGCCCGCCTCGTGGCCGTAATTATCATTGATTGCCTTGAAGTGATCGATATCGATCATCAAACAGCTTAGCGGTGTGCCGTTGCGCACGGCCAGATTCATTTGCGTGTGCAGAGCATCGTCAAGATGATGGCGGTTACGCAGTCCAGTGAGCGAATCGAACAGCGCTTTTTCCAGTAGCGCGTTACGTAAACGCTGGTTAGCCAACGCCAGCCCCAGCGCTTCCGCCATCAGTTCGAGATAGGCGCGAGAAGGGGCTGTGGAAGGGGTTACGTTGCGGAATGAAAGCAGGCCAATGGCTTCGCCCTGGGCAATGAGCGGCACGCACAGCGATTGGTTAGCCTGCGCTTGCGGCAGGTGGTAGCAGGCAATGTCTGGTTCGCCATTTACCGGTGGGTGGCTCAGCCCGCGCCGAACGGCCCAGCAGTTGTCGGGATGGAAAACAAGAGGTTCATCCGGCGGCGACAGCCACTGCGCGACGCAGCGCATCTGCCAGGGATCGGTATCGAGGATATAGAGTCGGCCGGGGATCTCAGGGGCGATATTCGGCGCGAACAGCTCAGCAACCTTAATGACATCCTCGAACGACTCGCAGCCTTGTAGCCGCTGGGTCATCCGCGCCAGCAGTTCCCGAATTGCCCAGTCGGCATCGCGCTCTTGCTCAAGTCGCTGCCGCGCAAGACCGTTTTCGCGGAAGATACGAATCGCCTGGGCCATATCGCCAATTTCATCTATCTGGGTAAACTGCGGCGTTTCGACGGCGTAGTCCTGGGAAGCCAGCCGCTGCACGACATCGCTCAAGCGCACGACAGGATATAACACCCGGCGTTTGAGAAGAAAACCCAGTACAAACAGGAACATCAGCGCCGTCAGCCCCACCATCACCTCGGAAAGGGTTCGCCAGATGCGCGATTTCTCCGTGGCCTCGGAAATGGTTTTATTCACCCGGCCTTCAAGCATCAGGCGAAAATGGTCAAGCTGCGTCTGCACCTGCTCAAGTTCTTGCTCGTAGGGAACGCCGTACAGTAAGTTTACCGCCTCTTTCTCTTCCCCTCGATCGGCATGCGCCAGGGCCGTTTGCTGTTCATCCTGCAATTCATCGGCTTTCTGCAAACCATCACGCAATAGCGCCAGTTCTTCAAGCGTCGCGCCATTGTCCCTGAGCTTTTCCAGCCGATGTTCAATCGCAGTTATTGCCTGAGCCTGTTGCCGATACTCCCGTAAAACATCCGGATTTTTTCTGATGATATACAGCCGGGCGAGGTCTGAAAGCTCCCAGGCTCCGTTCTCAACTTCTTCACTAAGTTGATCGAACTGTTGACGCTGTTCAACGGCGCGACGTTCGGCATTGTCCGCGCTGGAGGCCATCAGCATTGCGATGCCTGAAGCGAGGGTCAGGGCGACGGTGATCCCGTAGGCCCAGTTGGTCATGGTGGCGATTCTCACCGGATATATCCTTGCGTGCAGATGAATTAATTATATTTTTTTATAACTGCACCCTTGGTTTACCCGTACAGGCCCGACTCTCAAGAGTGCAGTGTGTTAGTAATAATAGCGTGGAGCGCTTTGGCATGCTGGTGCAAAACGCGATACACGTCTTTATCCAACGCACCATTTATAACATCAGCCTCTATCAGCTGTAATGCTTGCTGAAGGCTCATTCCGTGGCGATAGGGGCGGTCTTCGGTGAGGGCGGTAAAAATATCGGCGATGGCGATAATTCGGTCCGGGAGCTGCAGATAATCCTCATTAAGATGGAGAGGATAACCGCTGCCATCCAGTTTTTCATGATGATTGGCAGCCCAGTTAATGATCTCGCCAAGTTCGCTAAAGGCGCTAAGCAATTTACCGGTCATGTAGCTATGCTCACGAACCTGAAGTAGCTCTTCGTCATCCAGTTCACCCTGTTTTTCCAGAATCGCCAACGGGATATAGATTTTGCCAATATCATGTAAATAGCCGGCGATTTCGATTTTTTGGCACTCTAATTCCGGCAGATTTATGTAGGTTGCCAGCATTCGGGATATTTTCCCGACCATCAGACTGTGGCTGGCGGTAAAGCTGCTGTAGGTGTCTACAATTTTGGCGATCAATAAACAGATGTCTTTCAGGCCATCGATATCGATGTAAATAGCGTTAATTGGGCCGATAATCTCCAGCATCCGCTGAATATGCCCGGGGTTAAGATGCAGCCAAAAATGCTCCTTTTGGGCGAGCTGGCATAAGGTCTGGCACAGCTGCGGGTCGATCTCCTGATATAGCGCACGAAATTTATCAATGACAATGTCGGTTTGATAGGTGGTGGCAGTTTTATCGCTGGATAACAGGCGCTCAAAGACGTCGGCAAAATAAACAATATGCTGTTCGAGGCTGCCTCTGTGGCTCGGGCTAAAATGGTGGTCGCGGATAATCGGCAGAATGGGGGCCAGAGTGGCTAACCCATCTAGCATTTCGGCTCCCCGATGCTGATGCGGGTCGTCGAGATTATCTATCGCGTTGAGTGAAGCGATAACCCTTTTGTCGCCCAGCACGCCGATATCGTGCAGCAGAGCGGCGCAAAAAATGGTCTGCTGCTGCTGACGAGACAAACCGGCCGCGAGCGCAAGCTCCAGCGCAATCAGCGCCGTTCTTTGCATATGAAGATGTAATTCAGGGTTAATGATTTGTATGACGCGGGTGGCAAGCATCAATGCTGATTTTAAGGCGATACGCATCGTTTTTCTCCATCGCGTTACCCGAATTGTTTTGGTTCATTTCGCTCATCACAATGCCGATTATGTAACCATCACGCGCTTTATGCCTGTATTACAGAATTCGTTGAATAAGTTGATTCTGATTCAGAATTTTATAGCGCCTATTTTTAGCGCGTCTCTGCACCAAAGTAGCGCCAAGGGTGAATAAAAAATCCTTTTTTGTCTGATAGTTAATCATTTTTATGTTTAAAACAAAAATAAATCCTGGCAAGCCGTTTGCATTAACGCTGTGCGTGTTTGATTAATATCTATTTTGGGATGAGTAATTATGAATTTTAGAGCATTACTGGCCATTGCGTTACTGACAGTGAGTACTTTTGCATTAAGTGAGACGCGCCTGCCGCACATTGTGATCCTGGCGACCGGAGGAACCATTGCCGGCTCGGCGGCCAGCAACACCCAAACGACCGGGTATAAAGCCGGCGCGATTGGCGTACAGACGCTGATTAATGCCGTGCCTGAGATGAGCAAGGTCGCGCGCGTTGACGGTGAGCAGGTAGCCAATATTGGCAGCGAAAATATGACCAGCGATATTATTCTCAAGTTGTCAAAACGCGTTAATGAGCTGCTGGCCCGCGATGACGTAGACGGCGTCGTGATTACTCATGGAACCGATACGCTGGATGAAACGCCTTATTTCCTCAACCTGACGGTAAAAAGCAATAAGCCAGTGGTCTTCACCGCGGCAATGCGTCCGGCAACGGCCATCAGCGCCGATGGTCCGATGAATCTGCTGGAGGCGGTGACCGTGGCGGCTGATCCGCAAGCGAAAGGTCGTGGCGTGATGGTGGTTCTTAATGATCGTATCGGTGCTGCACGTTTCGTGACCAAAACGAATGCGACGACGCTGGATACCTTCAAGGCGCCCGAAGAGGGCTACCTGGGTGTTATCGTCAGCGGCAAGCCGCAGTTTGAAACCCGGGTGGATAAAATTCACACCGTGCGTTCTGTTTTTGACGTGCGTAACCTTAACGCACTGCCAAAAGTGGTCATTATTTATGGCTATCAGGACGATCCGGAATATATGTATGAGTGCGACATGAAGTCGTTCGAAGAATTGCTTTACCCGCAAGTATCGCGGTGATAAAGCCCGCTGTTCCGTCAGCGGTAGCCTACTGATCCAGGCTCGATGGGTAACTGTTGGGTCTGAAGCGATCGGGACAATGTAGCAGGGGCTGCAAGTACCAATGCGGCTCAGGCGCTAGGCTTGATGGTACGGTTAACACAAGTGAACTGCTGATAAACGTCGTCAACATTAAGCAGCTAAAGGTACTGAAAGGCTGTAGCCAAAAGGCACAGTAGCTGGATATTCCTTTTTATACTGGGGATACGCGGACAACAGAGCTACCGGCGGAGAAGCAGAACCTAACCCATCGTGTTCTTCGAACGGAACATGGTAAATCCGTATTGCCGCCCGGTTGGGCAGGGGCCTCGTAAGGGAAACCGTTGGCGGTGCGGATAGAGGAGGACTGAGAAAGCGAAGGCCATTCTGTAATGGAATGGATAGAGGTTGCGTCGATAGGCAACATTACCTCACGCGAAAGCGGGCAAACTTCAGTCTGGTCTTTCATCACGAGAGAGTCTGGCGAACCTTTAAAGGAGGGAAAGCAAATGACGGCGCAGCTAAATAGCTCTGGTGCACTCTCCGATCAGGCGACGCACTGGCACAGTATTGACTGGGCAAGATGCCACCGCGAGGTCAGAAGGCTTCAGGCACGTATCGTGAAGGCAACGCAGGAAGGCAGACATGGCAGAGTGAAAGCCCTGCAATGGCTGCTCACCCACTCGTTCAGCGGCAAAGCTCTCGCCGTTAAGCGAGTGACAGAGAATCGCGGCAAACGAACTTCTGGCGTGGATGGGATTACGTGGTCTACGCCGAAGATCAAGCTCAAAGCAGTATTATCACTCAGGCGAAGGGGCTATCGTCCTCAGCCACTGAGGCGGATTTACATCCCAAAAGCCAACGGGAAGCAGCGGGCACTGGGCATTCCCTGCATGATCGACCGGGCGCAGCAGGCATTGCATTTGCTCGCTTTGGAACCGATAGCCGAAACAACCGCAGACCCGAACTCATATGGGTTCAGGTCTGCCCGATCAACGGCTGATGCAATTGAACAGTGCTTCAAGGCTCTTTCACACACCGATTGTGCGGAATGGATCCTTGAAGCTGACATCCGTAGCTGCTTTGACGAAATATCGCACGACTGGCTGGTCACCAATATCCCGATGGACAAGGCGATCTTGCGAATGTGGCTGAAAGCTGGCTACTTTCACCATAGTGTCCTTTATCCAACAGCGGCGGGCACACCCCAAGGGGGGATCATATCGCCAACGTTGATGAATATGACTCTTGATGGATTAGAACACTTGCTGCGACTTAAATATCGCAGGAGTACCCGCAATCCGTCAAAGGTCAATATTGTTCGATATGCAGACGACTTCATCATAACCGGTGTGACACGTGAAATGCTGGCAGAAGAAGTTATCCCTATGGTCGAGCAGTTTTTGGCGGAGCGAGGTCTCTCGATGTCACCAGAAAAGACCAGGATCACACATATCAGCGATGGATTCGACTTCCTCGGCATGAACGTACGCAAATATGGGGGCAAACTGTTAATCAAGCCAGCTCCTGTAAGTGTCCAACGTTTCCTGCGCAAAGTAAGGGGAGTGATTAAGGGTAATGCAATGGTGCGACACGATACACTGATAAAGAAACTCAACCCGATGTTACGTGGATGGGCAAATTACTATCGGCATGTTGTGGCGAAACAAACATTAAGTAAGGTCAGTTGCGCGATATGGCATAGCCTGTGGCGCTGGGTAAAACGTCGGCATCCCCACAAGGGAACTGGGTGGATTAGGAGGAAGTACTTCCGAATCATTGGATCCCGGCACTGGGTCTTTGCCACGGAAACCGGCAGGATACTCCAAACTGGAGTCCCCGAGCTTCTGGAGCTTTACAACATTGACAGTACGCCGATCAGGCGGCACAGGAAAATCCGTTCTGATGCCAATCCATTTGATCCTAAATGGGAAATCTACTTCGAAGAGCGATTGGCCCTTGCAATGCAGAGGTCAATCAAGGGACGAACCCGGCTGATTCGAATATGGTTGGCTCAGGAACGACATTGCCCTGTCTGCCAACAGATGATCGGAGAATCTACTGGGTGGCGTCTCTTCCACGTGAAACGAACGATCGACGGTGGGCGAGATACCAACAGTAATCTGATAATGTTACATCCAGACTGCTACCAGATAGCCCGCGCACGCCGATTCAAAGTGGTGAAACCGGCTCCTCCAGTGGGGCTTTGAAAGGCTTGAGCCGTGTGCGGGGAAACTCGCAAGCACGGTTCTTAGGGGAGGATGCGGTGGTAACACCGTGTCCTTACCCGACCGCGGCGATTGCGCACCATGCCGACGGCATTATCTATGCGGGTACCGGAGCGGGTTCTGTTTCCGTACGTAGTGCGGCAGGGATCGAAAAAGCGGAAAAAGCCGGTATTGTGGTGGTTCGCGCCTCGCGTACCGGTAGCGGTGTGGTACCGGTTGATGACGGCCAGCCGGGGCTGGTATCCGATTCGCTCAATCCGGCTAAAGCGCGCATTCTGCTGATGACGGCGCTGACGCAAACTAAAAATCCGCAGGTGATTCAGCAATATTTCCACACTTACTGATTATCCTCAGGTATGGCGCGTTCTGCGCCATACCTCGTATTATTTCACCACGCACATCGGGCGCTGCGATACCGGCTCCGGATGAATCTCTGCCTCCAGACTGAAGACCTCGCGCAGCATTTCTGGCGTCAGCACCGTTTCCGCTGGGCCCTGAGCCTGCACCTGGCCCCCAGCAAGTACCACCAAATGATCGCAGTAGCGGCTGGCCTGATTAAGATCGTGCAGCACAGTGACCACGGTTTTTCCCATTAGCTGTAGCTCGCGCATCAGCTTCATTAACTCCACCTGATGATTGATATCCAGCCAGGTTGTTGGCTCATCAAGCAGCACCAGCGGCGTATCCTGAGCCAGCAGTAGCGCCAGAAATGCCCGCTGCCGCTGGCCGCCGGAAAGGGCGCTTAGTGGCTGCTCCGCCAGCCCAGCGATGCCTGTTCGTTCAAGCGCGCGCTCAATGCTCTCTCTATCCTGTGTCGAAAGCCGCCCCCACATTGGCAACCACGGGCTGCGGCCATAGCCGACCAGCTCGCGCACGGTCACGCCTTCCGGTACGTGATGCTGCTGTGGAAGGAGCGCCAGCCGCCGCGCCAGTTGACGAGTCGAGATACCATTTAAGGTCTGATTACCAAGCCAAATCTCCCCAGCGTCCGGCGTCAGAAGGCGAGAAAAGCACTTCAGCAGAGTGGATTTACCGCAGCCGTTCGGCCCCAGCAGCGCGGTGATTTTCCCGCCCGGTAACGTCAGGTTGAGATTGTTAATAATGCGCTTGCCGTCATAGCCAGCGGTCAGGTTTTCCGTTCGCAGTTCCATTTAACGCATTCTCACAAGTAGCCAGATAAACCAGGGCGCGCCAATAATCGCTGTCAGTACGCCTGCCGGAAGCTCCATCGGCGGGTTGAGCGTTCGCGCCAGCAGATCGGCGAGCAGCAGAACCAGCCCGCCCATCAGCGCCGAAACCGGCAGTAAATAACGATGACGTCCACCGAACAGGCGGCGAACAAGATGCGGCACGACGAGACTGATAAAAGCGATAGGGCCGCAGACCGCGACGCTGACCGAGGCGAGGGCCACCGCCAGGGTCAACGCGTAGCCGTTAAGCCAGCGAATATTGACGCCCAAGGTCCCGGCGCGATCGTGGCCCAACGCCAGCAGGTCGAGATCGCGGCTGAGAGCGAAACTCAGCGGTAGCAGCACGGTGAGCAAGGGCAGAGCGACAATCACAAACGAGCCATCTCTGGCCCACAGGCTACCGGTTAGCCACAGCAGCGCGTTATTGATTTCCTGAGGGCGCGACAGTAAAAGATAATCGGTCACGCTGGCCCAGCAGGCCGACAGCGCCACGCCGGTCAGCGCCAGGCGCATTGGGCGGGAAAAACCGGCAAGGGCAATCAGGATGACCATCGCCGACATCCCGCCGATAAAGGCCAGCAGCGGTAGCCACAGCAGGGACAGGGACGGCATAAACCACAATGCGCTTACCGACGCCAGGCTTGCCGCATGGTTAATGCCCAGAATATCCGGCGAGGCCAGCGGATTGCGTACAATTCCCTGAACCAGCACGCCGGAAACCGCCAGCGCGGCGCCGATTATCAGCGCCAGCACCACGCGCGGCAGGCGATATTGCATCAGGACGTAGTGATGTTCGCTACCCGGATGCCAGCCATCAAGCAGCGCCCGCCACGGCAGCGGGACTGCGCCCATACGCAACGAAAGCACGGTTAACAGCGCCAGAACGAGCAGTAAAAAGCTGACGCGGCGGAGTCTCATCCGCGCCTCCTGACCAGCCAGACGAAACAGGGTGCACCGACCAGAGCCAGCACCGCGCCCGCCGGGAGCTCTCCCGGCCAGGCCAGCGCTCTGGCGAGAATATCCGCTAATAGCATAAATAAAGCGCCCAGCGTGGCGCTCATAGGCAGAAGCGTACGATGATCGTAACCGGCCCAAAGCCGTGCCAGATGCGGGATCAGCAGACCGATAAAGGCGACCGGCCCGGCGACGCTGACGCAGGCCCCGGTGAGTAACAAAGCGGCGGCGTTAATCAGCAGGCGCAGACGGGGCAAGTTCACTCCCAGTGAATGGGCGGCGCTATCGCTGACGTTCAGCAAATTAAGCGCATTGGCCAACAGAAAGACACCGGGAATAATCAATACCGTAAAAGGCAGAAGCTGCCAGAACTCTGCCCAGCGCACGTGGGAAACGCCGCCAGCCAGCCAGGTGAGAATACCGTATGCGTGATCTTCCGCCAGCAGCAGAGTTATGCGGGTCAGCGCCATGCATAGCGCCGAGAGGGCAATCCCGGCGAGGATCAGCCGATTGCGATCCAGCTCCTGACGCCAGCCGCCGCCAGCGGTCATCACCAGCATCCAGCTGATTCCACCGCCGCAGGCGGCAATCAACGCCAACGAAAGCCCGGTCAGCGGTGCCGGGCTGAAGGCGCTGGTCAGCGCCATTGCCAGCGCCGCGCCGCTATTGATGCCCAGCAAAGAGGGAGAGGCCAGCGGGTTATGGGTCAGGGTTTGCAGCAGCGTGCCTGAAACAGCGAGGCTGGCCCCGAGCATCATCGCCACCAGGCTGCGGGGCAGGCGCAGATTAAGCACTAACGCCTGCGCAAGGGGAGGCGTTTTCGGCGCGAGCAAGGCGTGCAGGGCATTTAGCGGCGAAATCGGGATTGCCGAATAGCAAAACAGGCTCAGCTAGAACAGACCGATGAGCGTCAGCAGCGGCAATCCCCAGATAAAAAACGATCGACGGAACGGTCTCATGGTGCGCTATCAACCGCCTGGTGGTGGACGATTTTCACCATATCGCCAGCGATACGCTCGGCGGCAAAGATCCCGCGCATTCTTGCCCAGCTGTTGCTATCGACGGCGGCAATCTGCTGCTTTTGTTGGGCCTGTAATATTTGCCAGAGCGCGTCCTGCTGCCATTTTTTAACGATGCTTTCGGCCCGATAATGGGCCACCAGCAACCATTGCGGATTAATCGCCAGCAGCTGTTCGAGATTGATCGCCGCCATCGGCGCGCCGTTGATCGGCTGCGGAACCTTCAGGCCAAGCGCCGCCAGCACGCTGCCGGTATACGATTGCGTCGAATGAAGATTGAACTGCTGCTCGCGCGAGGTGCCAAATAGCACGCTGGCACCGGCTGGTAGCTGGCGGGCAAACGCTGCCATAGTTTGCCGATGCTGCGCCAGGCGCTGCCGCATCTCTGCCTCTTTGCCAACCGCTTTGCCAATAATTCCCGCCGACTGCAGATTTTCCTCCCAGGTTTCATTGCGTGATTTCAACAACAGTACCGGGGCAATCTGTTGCAGGGAGGCGTAAATGCCGCTATGGCGGCTGCTATCGGCAATAATCAGGTCAGGATGCAGGGCGCTGATGGCTTCCAGTGAGGGCTGGGCGCGGGTACCTACCGACTGCCAGGGTTTCAGGCGCGCACGTACGTCCGGCAGAATTCGCGATGGGTCGTTATCATCGGCCACGCCCACCGGGCTGACGTCAATCGCCGCCAGCGCGTCAACAAAGGAGAGTTCGAGCACCACGATCCGCTGCGGTGTCTTATCAAGAGTTAAAGTGCCGTGCTCATCCTGCACGGTGACGGCGAATGCGGGGCCTGTCAGGAATAGCAGGCCAAAAATAAACATGCGAACAATGCTAAACATAGTCAACTCCAGCTTGCCGGACAGGGCGCTTGCGCCGCTATCCGGCAACAAACCATCATCAGAATTTCATCGATCCTTGCAGATACAGCGTGCGCGGCTGACCGGCGTAAAGGCCTTTGTTGTTATCGTCGTAAGAGCGGGTGTAATACTCATGATCGAAGATGTTTTTCACCCCCAGCGCGAGGTTGAGGTTGGCCATTTGCGGGCCAAAATCATAGGCCACTCGCGCGCCCCACAGCATATAGCCAGGAATACGCCCGGTGCTGCCGTCGGCGCTCTCCTCCACGGTGTTGGCGTTATCCGCAAACTGGCTGGACTGGAAGTCGCTATTGAGGTTAAACGTCCAGCTGCCGGGCTTGTAATCGACGCCAAAGGTGCCTTTGTGTTTTGGCGAGAAGGGAACCTGGTTGCCGTAGGTATCACCTTTTTCGCGGATTTCGGCGTTGACATAGGCATAGCTGGCGTAGACCGAGAGGTTATCCAGGGTGGGGGAAAGTTCGCCAAGGTCGTAACGGGTTTGCGCTTCCAGGCCGCTATGACGGGTTTTACCGCGTGCGGTAACCGTGTCGTTAGTCTGGTTGGAGTCGTACTGATTATTAAAGTTAATCAGGAATAGTCCCATCTCGGCGCTCAGCGCGCCGTCGTCGTAGCGGGTGCCGACTTCCCAGGTGCGTGCTTTTTCCGGTTCCACATTGCCGCTTTGCACAGCCTTGCCAATTTGGCTGTACTGTACGGTGCCGAATGAGCCTTCTGTGTTGGCATAGATATTCCAGCTGTCGGTGAGGTGATAAAGAACGTTTAGCGCCGGGAGCGGCGCGTTATAGCTGACCTGCTCGCGGGTGCCTTTTATATTGTTGTCCTGATACGACTCGATGTGCTCAAAGCGCATGCCCGGCGTAATCGTCCAGTTGCCGATATCAATACGGTCGTCGATATACCAGGCGTGGGCTTCGGTGCCGGAGCGGGTATCGCGATCGTACGGGCTGGCGGTGCTGGGCAGCTCGCCGCTGGTGGTCGCGGTGTAATAACGCATCTCGTGGGTCGATTCATTCACATAGCGGTAGCCGACGCCGACTTCATGCGCCGATGGGCCCATCATAAAGCTCTGGCTGTAGCGTGGTTCAATGCCGCGAACCCAATATTCACGCGGCGAGAGTGTAATACGCTTGCCCTGTTCCAGATAACCGCTGCGCAGGGTGTGGGTATAGAACCCCTGAATATTAAATTTATGCTGCGCGTCCGGTTGATATTGGTAGCCAAGACTGGCGAGCTGGCGGCGTCCCCAGAAGCGGTCGTAAGGGCGGGTGGATTGCCAGCGATCGGCGTTATAGTCGGCGCGGGAGAGGCCGCCGGGCATATCGGCTTCGCCGTCGTAGTATTGCAGCAGGCTGTTAAAGGTATGCACTTCGTTGGGCGCATATTTGCTTTTCAGCATCACATCGTCGATGCGTGTCGCGCTGTGTTCGCGCCAGTCGCTGCCGCGGGTGCCGGAGTAGAGCAGGGCGGAGCCGAAACCGTTATCCGCCGTGCCGCCGATCATTAAGTTATGCGTTTCTTTCGGATTGTTTTGCGAAGAGGTAGGGCTGAGTTGCCCCTCAATGCCGCCCTCTATACCGAAATCCTGAGGAATGGCGCGGGTCACGAAGTTCACCACGCCGCCAACGCTTTGCGGCCCATAGCGCACCGCACCGGCACCGCGTACCACATCCACCGCATCCATATTACCGAGCGAGACCGGTGCCAGCGAAAGCTGCGGCTGGCCGTAAGGCGCAAAAGGCACTGGGATGCCGTCCATCAATACCGTGGAACGGCTGGCAAGGCGCGGATTGAGGCCGCGAATACCAAAGTTCATCGCCAGATCGTGACTGCCGGTACCGGTATTTTCCGGTGCATTCACGCCGGGAATTCGGTTCAGAACTTCGCGCATGGTGGTCGCGCCGGTTTTGGCGAAATCTTCCCGGCGGATAACATCACGGGCACCTGCGTGCTCAAAGACATCGTTTTCCCGGGCGTCGCTGAGCCAGTCGCCCACTACGGTTAAGGTAGATTCGCTACTGACGGGCGCGGGTTCCAGCGTCCAGACGTTATTACCCAGCGCTTTTAGCTGTAATCCGCTGCCGTCCAGCAGCGTGTGTAATCCCTGCTCGGTTTCAAAACTGCCGTGCAGGCCGGGGCTGAGCTTACCGCGCGTCAGGCTGGCATCGGCGGAGAGCGTGATGCCGCTGCGGGCGGCATATTGGTTAAGTACGTTGTCCAAATCCCCGGCTGCAATATCAAACTGCGTGGCGGCAAATACCGGCACGGCAGTCAGCCCCACTAACGGCAGCAGACTGATACGGATTGCCATCACCAGAGGCAGCGGTTTGCGTAAAACGCGTAAAGGCGTCATGAGTTCTCCATGATCGTTTTTGGTTGTATTCACCTAATAAGTCGAACGAGCAGGGGAAAAGGGACAATGGAGAATGAGAATTTTTTTGATTTTTTTTCTCAAGCCGGAATCACGGTGATCCAATAGCGGGTGACAAACTGCAATTTTATCGGCAGGGTTTGTGCGATGACCTTAAGGATGGCGTCAGGATCCCCTAACGGGAAGGTTCCGCTGAGGCGTAAATCAGCCACGGCGGGATCGCAGCGCAGTACGCCGGAGCGATAGCGGGCTACGCTGGCGACCACCTCGCTCAGTGGGGTATCACGGAAGGTTAATATTCCTTGCGTCCAGCTATCTTCACCGCCGTTAAGTGCGACCAGGGCGGCGAAGCGATCGCGGGTGAACCACAGGCTTTCTCCGGCGTTGACTCTTTGCTTGCTGCCCGAAGGCAAAACCGCTTCGACGGCGTGCTGCTGCACGGCAAGTTGTGTTCCGCCCGCGAACTGGCGCACGGTGAATTCGGTTCCGAGCGCGGTTAGCAAGCCATCACGAGTCCGTACCCGGAACGGTCGCTGTTGGTTGTCGTGCGCGGTCTTAATGGCGATTTCGCCATAGCGCAGATGGACGAGGCGCTGATGAGCGTCAAAACGGACATCAGCAGCGCTTTCGGTGTTAAGTGTGAGCAGCGTGCCATCGGCAAGCCGCTGCTGGCGCGGCAGGCCCTTTGCCGTGCGGTAGTCGGCGCGTAGCCCATCAGCCAGTTCGGAATCCCATAGCTGCCAGCCGCCACCGGCAACCAGCAAAAGCAGCAGCCCTTTCAGCACCTGGCGGCGAGCCAGACGGCTATCGTGCAGCGCCCGGCTGGCCAGTCCGCCGGGCAATTGCCCCATCTGCTGACGCAGGTTTTCCACCTGTTGCCAGGCCCACTGGTGATCATTGTTCTGCTCATACCACTGTTGCCAGCGGGCTTCCTGCGTTGGGCTGACGTGACCTTCGCTCAGAACGGCGTACCAGTGCGAAGCCGAACGCAACGCCTGACGACGGGAGTCGCTCAACGCCGGGTTCACAGGCCGTTCTCCAGGCGAAAAAGCAGGCAGTGCTCGGTAGCTCTCGCCATATATTTTTTGACAGAGCTGACGGATACCGACAGACGGTTGGCGATTTCGGCGTAGGTCAGGCCTTCGAGCTGCGAGAGTAAAAATGCCTCCCGGGTTTTTACATTGAGCCCATCCAGCATGGCGTCAATTTGCTGTAACAGTTCAAGCTGGCTTTGCCGCAGCTCGGGCGAGGGGACCAGCTCTTCCGGTAGCTGCGAGAGCATGTCCAGCCATGCGCGCTCCAGTGCATTGCGGCGGAACAGGTCGATCATCACCCGTTTGGCAATAGTGCAAAGGAAAGACTTTGGATCGCGAATCGTTGCCAGCGGCTCGCCGCCCATAATTCGCACGAAGGTATCCTGCGCGACGTCATCGGCGTCAAAGGAAGATTGCAGCTTATGGGTAAGCCAGTTTTTCAGCCAGCCGTGATGGTCGCTATACAGCGAGGCAAGCGTCAACGGTGCAGCGGTAGCGGAAGGCTGGGACATGAGCGGGTTCAGAAAAATTCATCAGTGTGCCGTATGTTAATATGAGAATGGTTATCATTTCAATTAAAACGCAATCCGCTTATCAATCATGAAGTGAATAGTTGCTATAAGTAACTGTTAAATATTGAATAGATTTTTTTACCGCAATTACCCCTGCCATTAATGCAAATAAAATTCATTATCATTATTCCCTCGGTAATCATAATGATGTATTTATAATGCATGTTATAGGTAAGGAGATTCTGATGAACGCAAGCGACAAAGCAGGGCATACCTTTTTGGCAAGTTTGGGGAAAACTCGTCTGCGCCCCGGCGGCGTGGAGGCGACGGAGTGGTTGTTTCAGCAAGCGGGATTGACTCCTGACAGCAAAGTGCTGGAGGTTGCCTGTAATATGGGCACCACTTCGATAGAGCTGGCGCAGCGTTTTCGCTGTAGCGTCTACGCAATTGATATGGATAAAGACGCGCTGGCGATAGCGCGGCAAAACATCGTCCGTGAAGGCGTGGATAATCGGGTATTAGTGATGGAGGCTAATGCTAATCGACTGCCTTTTCCTGATGGTACCTTTGATGTAGTGATTAATGAGGCGATGCTGACGATGTATGGTGATAAAGCTAAGGAGAGGCTGGTGGCGGAATATTTTCGCGTGCTCAAACCCGGCGGCCGTTTGCTGACCCACGATATTATGTACACGCAAGAGGCGCTGGAAGAGGGGGCTCGGATGCAGTTGCAGGGCGTAGTGAAATCCAACGTGAGCCCGTTGAGCGCCGAAGGCTGGCAGGCGCTTTTTGAGCGGACAGGTTTCGATTACGTTCGTTATCACCACGGGCGGATGTCGCTAATGTCGCCCAAAGGGCTTATCAAAGATGAAGGATTCAAACAGGCGCTGAAGATTGCCTGTAATGGTTTACTGAAGCGCGAGAATCGTCCGAGATTTTTATCGATGATGCGCTTTTTCCAAAGTCAAAAGCACCGTCTGAACTTTATCGCCTGCTGTTCAGTTAAAGGTGTAAAGGTCCAGGTGGAGAGTGAAAAATAACGCAAGGAATATGAATAACTGTCGATAAACATTATTTACTGTCAGCGGTGTAAAATAAGGTGATTCTTATTTCAGAGTGAATATCGAAAATATTTCACCTTGCATCTCTTTTTTGGCGGGTAATTCTGATTGACGGCCGTGGGGTTTTGTATTTTGGCCAGTAATGATTAGCGTGGTATTTATTGCTTATAAGGTCCAGGGAAGGGGCCGAACTTAACCTCCAGTGGTTCCCTTCTACACCGCATGGCTTCTGAGGCAGCCCATGATTTTCTGCATGCATGGCATCGAAGTTCAATGGTGCTCTGATGAATGATTAGCCTGGAAAACATTCTTTTTATAGATATTCGTAATGATTTGTTCATTTTTATTTTACATTTTGTTACAGGTGTGCTTGTATTGTGTTTTTTTATGCTGGCGTGGTTTTTTACTTGCCGGAGTGAATTTACCAGTATTATTATTGTCAGTAATGCTATACGTATCGCCTAATGACTCGATGAAGGGACTCGTTTTTTCCTTAAGCGTTACCTCATGTTTGAATGTTTACAGGAAAAACCATGTCTTGCGCTTTTAATAAAAGTCTCCTCCATCCCCGTAATTGGGGGACCTGGTTTGGCCTTGCCATACTCTGGCTCATCGTTCAATTACCCTATCCCGTTTTACATACCATCGGTACCAGCGCTGGCCGGGCATCGCGACGTTTTCTAAAACGCCGTGAACGTATCGCCCGACGTAACCTCGAACTCTGTTTTCCGGATATGTCGCCAGCGGAGCGAGACAAGCTTATTGAACAGAACTTCATGTCGCTAGGGATGGGTCTTATCGAGACCGGTATGGCATGGTTCTGGAGCGATGAGCGAGTGAGAAAATGGTTTGACGTTGAAGGCCTGGATAACCTCAACAACGCGATGAGTGCGGGAAAAGGGGTGATGGCTGTCGGCGTGCACTTTATGTCACTTGAATTAGGTGGTCGCACTATGGGGCTGTGTCGCCCGATGATGGCAACTTATCGCCCACACAACAGCCCGCTGATGGAGTGGGTGCAGACTCGCGGCCGTTTACGTTCCAACAAAGCGATGATTGACCGCCGCAATTTGTCTGGTCTGGTCCATGCATTGAAATCTGGCGAGGCCGTTTGGTTCGCCCCGGATCAGGATTACGGCCCCAAGGGAAGCGTGTTTGCTCCGTTCTTCTCTGTGGAACACGCAGCAACGACCAACGGTACCTACGTGCTATCTCGCCTGTCTGGTGCGAAAATGCTGACTATCAGCATGGTACGCAAGCCAGACCGCAAAGGTTACCGCCTCTATATCAGTGATGTGATGAGCGATTATCCAGGCGAAGATAAGCAGGATGCGGCCAGCTATATCAATAAAGTCATTGAGAGAGAGATCCTGCGTGCGCCGGAGCAATATTTGTGGGTTCACCGCCGCTTTAAAACCCGTCCGCAGGGCGAAACTTCGCTGTATTAAGACATCCGCACTCACAGCGCTTTCAAAATGGTCTCCGTTGCGTTAACGTGCGCGGGATCATATTTTTTGTTGTAAGCGAAGGAGTGCGTTGTGTTCGCTGAGTTTGGTGTTTTGAATTACCTGACCTATCTGGTTGGGGCTATCTTTATTATCCTGGTGCCCGGCCCAAATACCTTTTTTGTCCTCAAGACTGGCGTTGCTCACGGCGTTAAAAAAGGCTATCTGGCGGCGGCTGGCGTGTTTATCGGCGATGCGGTGCTGATGTTTCTCGCTTTTGCGGGTGTCGCGACGCTTATCAAAACCACGCCGGTACTGTTCAATATTGTCCGTTACCTGGGGGCGATTTATCTACTGTGGATGGGCGGTAAGATGCTCTACGCGGTGTTAACCCAGCGCGATGGTCATTCTGCGTCTGATTCCGAACCAGGGAGCGCGATTCTTAAGCGTTCGCTGACTCTCAGCCTGACGAATCCGAAAGCCATTCTGTTTTATGTCTCTTTTTTCGTGCAGTTTATCGACGTTAATGCCAAAACCCCAGGCCTCGCGTTCTTTATTCTGGCGCTGACTCTGGAAATCATTAGCTTCTGCTACATGAGCTTCCTGATCGTCTCCGGCTCTTTTGTGACGCGCTATGTCAAAACGAAAAAGAAACTGGCGAAAATCGGCAACAGCCTTATTGGCTTAGTCTTTGTCGGTTTCGCCGCCCGTCTGGCAACCCTGCAGTCATAGTCATCAGGCCGGTACGTGCGACCGGCCCGATAGCGACTATCACTGTTTCGTAACAAAATCCCTTCAATTTTTATTGCATTGGTGTTACATATACAGCCGATTATCGCTCAGAAAAAAGGGAACCCGGATGATTCTGCAGAAACTCACCAGCAACAAAAACAGCAAGAAGTTTTTCCTGTCGATAGGGGCAGTGTTTGCCATCGCGCTTTTCGTGGTTGGCCGTGCGACCTTTGGGGGCGTGGTGAGCGAGTATAATATGCCGTACTCAGAGTGGACGACGTCAATGTTCTTCCTGCAAGGGGCGATGGTCACGGTTTATAGCATTGTGTTCACGCTGCTGTTCTCTATTCCGCTGGGTTTCCTGTTTTTAGGTTCCGATCGTCAGGACTAGCGTAATGCAATAAGGCGAACCGAAGTTCGCCTTATTCAGCGTTCTGCCACCCGCCTTACCACCACCCGAACTGCGTACCCGCTACAGCCACAATGGCAATGATAAGCATAATAATAGTGCTTTTTTTCATTATGCCCCGCCCGGTGCCGCATAACCGCCGACAAAAAACCAGCCCAGAAAAACAACGGCGACGATAAATATAGCCACCGGAAATAGAATGCCCAGTCTCATTGTTTTATCCCTGTAGGTGCGAAATATGCCTGACATCATACGGGATATTGACGCGTTGTATTAGTCTATATGAAAGAAAGTCCCCTGGCGGCGTGACTTCTTATCCTGATACATCGCATCGTCGGCGGCACGTAGCGCCTGTTCAACGCCCATATTCTGAGGGTTGACGTCAATAACGCCAAAACTGGCGCCGGGGTAGTGAATACGGTTTCCGGCAAGAAAATAGGTCCCCGTTAGCTCATGGCGTAACGCGGCGATATACTCTAGCTGTTCTGCTAATTTAAGGCCCGGGCCGACAATTAAAAATTCATCTCCACCAAGGCGACCGACAATATCGCCGCTACGTACACGGGCATTGAGACGCTCGCCAATCTGAATGAGAAAACTGTCGCCACACGGGTGACCGAATCGATCGTTTATCGCTTTAAAATCATCAAGGTCGATAAAAATCATCAGCACATTGCGCTGCTGCTCACATGCGCGCGGGAATTGAGCGGAAAGGTGCTTAAACAGCGAACGACGGTTGGGCAAACCGGTCAATTCATCGGTATAAGAGTGCATTTCAAGCGCGACGTTAGCCGTACGCAACTGTTGCACCAGCGTCTCTTTCTCAACGTAATGGGAGATGAGTTTGGCAAACAGGTTCATGACCTGCTCACCCTCAAGGTTATAGGGCTGTCTTTCGCGGCTGGTTGCACACAGCGTACCGAAAAGCGAGCCATCGGTCAGACGCACCGGAATGCTGAAGAAGGTGGCGATGCCCAAGTCCTGCGCCGCAATGCACGAACGCCAGCGCTCGGCCACGTCGTTGCTGAACAGGCAGCGATCGTCCAGCGCACGCTTGCACAGCGAGTCGTTCCATGGGACGGAAAAACCTTCGGGGATCTGCATTTCGCTGCTGTTGTGCGCATACATAATCAGCTGTCGCTGCGCTTCAAAGTCGATACGCGTCAGGTAGGTGGATTCCATTCGAGTGACAAGCTCCAGCATCTCAAGTAACTGCCGCACCAATGCTTCCAGAGAGTGTTCATTGGCGAGAGTTTGTGAGACGCGGGCAAGAATAAAGTCGGACATGAATGATACGGCTCCCGAACGCTAATCGTGACTACCAGCAAATTATGCTAAAAACGACCATCAGCGCAGAGTAAACAGAGATACATAAAATTTAACACATCTGTTGGGAGAATACCTGTATCGGCACCAGGAAAAAAAGCCCCGTCGGGGGCGACGGGGAAAAACTCATTGATTATGGAATGATCTGTTCTCTGGTCAGTTCGAGAACAGGGGCTACTCTACGAGGTAAAAGTGTAGTTAAAATGGAGAAACCGTGGAGATTCAGGGCGAAAGACCGATTTGATCAATTAAGGAGTAGAAATGAAGTGGATGACAATCATGCTGCCTCTGGCGCTCGCCGGATGCGCTCAGTCTCAACAGACTCAGCCCACGCATCCGGTGGGCATGGCTAACCCAGCGTCGGTTTACTGCGAACAGCTGGGAGGCACTCAGGTGCCTGTACAAAGCCCGCAGGGCGTGCGCACGGACTGTAAGCTGCCGGGTGGCGAAACGATTGACGAATGGGACCTCTGGCGTCGCGATCATCCGGCTAAGTCGTAGCGCTTATTCCAGCGCTTCCAGCCAGGCGGCAAGCACCTGAGCATGATTTTGTCGGGTGTTTTTCGCCCCATAGAGTAGCGTTAGCTGCTGCTGACGGCCCAGGGCGGCGAGGCGCGCGCCTTCATCGCGGTGGGCATCCAGTTCCTGACGATAGAGCTGACTGAAGTGAGCAAAATCGATAGTTTCGCTGTGGAAAGCCTTGCGTAAATCAGCCGACGGGGTCAGCGTTTTACACCACTCATCGTAGTTCAGCGCCTCTTTTTTAATGCCACGCGGCCACAGACGATCAACCAGCACGCGATAGCCATCGCTCTCTTCTTGTGGGTCATAAACGCGTTTACATTGAATCATCGTCACTCTCCCTTTGTTCCATCCAGTTGAGCAGTTGCGGGATCTGCCCGTCGGAAAATACCGTAATGCCGTGTTCGCGAAGCAGCGCGGCAGCAACGCCAGAGCCAGGTTTGCGCTGCCCGTTAAAGGTACCATCATAGATAAACTGGCTACCGCAGGTTGGGCTACCATCGGTCAACAATGCGGCGGCACAGCCTTCTTCTTGCGCTGCTTTCAGCGCCAGCCAGGCGGCCAGTTGATAGTGCGCAGTAACATCCTGACCATCACTTTCAACGATTTGCGCGCGGTTTTGCATTACATCAGCGCCCTGAGCATTGAGGATTTCTGCCGGGAGTCGGGGGACCGGCAAACCGGCTGCCAGCTCCGGGCAGTGGATGACCAGCCGTCCCTCTTGCTGCCAGCGCGATAGCGCGTCGGCCAGCTGCGCCTTGTTGCTGCCGTTATAGCGAACCTGAAAGCCCATCAGACAGGCGCTGACCAGAATTTTGCTCTTCATCTCGTATCCGTAGCCATTCCTTTGCTTTATACCATACCGCCTGTCAGGCAAAATTGCGCGGGACCTGGCGTGTAAAAAATAAGGATTGTGTTCCGCCGCCGGGATCGCTAACCTGAGGCTCCTTGTGTTGCCTGATAATCGCTCTGACATAAGGATCCTGCTATGAACTCCTCCCCCTTGCGTATTGCCCTGGTTGGTGACTACAACCCTGATGTAATTGCCCATAAAGCGATTCCGCTGGCGATTGATGATGCCGCTGCCGTAATGGAGCTTGCGTTGCGCTACGACTGGCTGGCAACCAGCGAGATAAGCTCCGCCGACGATCTGGCCGACTACGATGCTATCTGGGTCGTTCCCG
Organism: Klebsiella sp. MISC125; assembly: GCF_051131775.1. Taxonomy (NCBI): domain Bacteria; kingdom Pseudomonadati; phylum Pseudomonadota; class Gammaproteobacteria; order Enterobacterales; family Enterobacteriaceae; genus Klebsiella; species Klebsiella sp. MISC125. The sequence goes on along the minus strand of NZ_CP180448.1, from coordinate 3,618,655 downwards.
CCAGTCCTTATAAAAACGCCGAAGGCGCGTTTATCGCCATTCGCCACGCGCGTGAAAACAGCATTCCGTTCCTCGGTACCTGCGGCGGTTTCCAGCACGCGATCGTTGAATACGCGCGTAATGTGATGGGCTGGCAGGATGCTGCGCATGCCGAAACCGATACTGAAGGCAGGATGGTGATTGCACCGCTGAGCTGCTCGCTGGTGGAAAAGACAGATGGCATTGAACTGCGTGCCAATACCCTGATCGCTCGCGCCTATGGGCGTGACAACATTGAAGAGGGTTACCACTGCAACTATGGGATTGCAGAAGACTTTGCTCGCGAGCTGGAGCAGGGCGATCTGCGGGTGACCGGCTGGGATGATGATGGCGAGATTCGGGCGGTGGAGCTGATAACGCATCCGTTCTTTGTCGCCACGCTATTCCAGCACGAGCGCAATGCGCTGGAAGGGCGCCCATCGCCGCTGGTGCACGCGTTTTTGCACGCGGCAAGCCAATAAGTAAACGCCCGGCAGCGAAAATTGCCGGGCGCTGGTGTTGCTAGCTGTTGATCTCCCGATCGCGACCGGCCAGCGCACCAAATACCGCCATTGCGATTGAAATCAGCGCCACGGCGATCAGCGGAATATGCCAGTCGCCGTTGGCATCATGAATTTTCCCCATCACCGGCGGCCCGCATGCGGCCAGCAGATAGCCAACGGCCTGCGCCATTCCCGATAGCGCGGCGGCCTGATGTGCCGAATTAGCGCGCAGGCCAATAAAGGTCAGCCCCAGAATCATGGTTGCGCCGGATCCAAAGCCGAATATCAGCGTCCATATCACCGCCTGAGCGGGCAAAAACCATAATCCGAGTGCGCTAACGGCGCACATCAGGGCGACCAGAACCGCAATACCGCGCTGATCTTTCAGCCGATGGAGAATCAACGGAATCGCCAGCCCTGGTGCAGCGGTTGCTAACTGAAGCAGTCCGTGCAGAGATCCCGCCTGCGCCTCGCTGTAGCCAATGCTTTGCAAAATAGCGGGCAGCCAGCCGATGATGACGTAATAGACCAGCGAGTTAATGCCGAGAAATAGCGTGACCTGCCAGGCCAGCGCCGAGCGCCAGATCCCGCGGTTGTGGACCGCGCCCGAATTCGTTAGCGGCGCAGAGGCCTGCTGACGCGACTGCGGTAGCCAGACAAACAGCGCCAGCAGCGGGAAAACCATCAGCATCAGCAGCGCCCCGCGCCAGCCGAGTCCGGCAAGCGCCAACGGGACCACCATCGCCGACCCCAGCGCAGCGGCACCGCCCATCGTCAGGGAGTAGGCACCGGTCATTTTGGCAACATGCTGCGAGAAATCGCGTTTGATTAATCCGGGCAGCAGGACGTTCCCCAGCGCAATACCGCAGCCGATAATCGTGGTGCCAATAAACAATAATGCCACGGAAGGTAGCGAGCGCAGACCGATACCCAGGCAAATCAGGATCATCGCCAGCAGCAGGCTGCGTTCAATGCCGAATCGGCGTGCGATGCCCGCAGCCAGCGGTGAGACCAGGCCGAAGGCCAGCAGCGGCAGGGTCGTCAACAGGCCGGTTTGCGCGGTGGTGAGGCCATATTCGCTGCGAATTGCGTCCAGCAGCGGTGCGGCGCCGGTAAATGCAACGCGTAAGGTGGTCGCAATCAGCAAGATACCGGCAATCAATAAAAGATTACGGCGGCCGGTAGAAGATGAAACAGAATTCATGGCTATCTCAGACAAGAAAAACGAGGCGTTAACAATAGCCTGTTTGCGACCCGTTTAAATCAAGCTAAAATGACAGAATATCGCTAATATCGGACAATCTTATGATCGGACTCGGCCTGGATGGCTATGACCCGGACAGCGGCCATGAAGCAGCGCTGGCATTTCGTATTCAGGTTGTCGCGGACGAGCAGCATATTCCGCGTCATCAGCACCGCAAAGGTCAGTTGATCCTGGCGCTGCACGGAGCACTAACCTGCGAAGTGGAAAATGCCATGTTGATGGTGCCGCCGCAGTATGCGGTGTGGGTCCCTGGGCAGATACCCCATAGCAACCGTGCGACGCCGGGAGCGCAGATCTGCTTTTTGTTTATTGAACCCGGTGCGGCCCCGATGCCGAATTTCTGCTGTACGTTAAAGATTTCATCGCTGGTGCGCGAGCTTATTTTGACCATGGCCCAGCGCGGCAGGGCAGAATTGGAATCAGCGGCGATGCACCGCCTGGTGCAGGTGCTGTTTGACGAGCTACCCCAGCAGCCGCAGGAGCATCTGCAACTGCCGGTATCCGGACATCCGAAAATTCGCCAGATGGCGGAGGTCATGGCCGATGATCCCGCTCGTTGGCAAACGCTGGCGCAGTGGGCGGCGGAGTTCGCCATGAGCGAGCGTAATCTGGCGCGGCTGGTAGTGCGCGAAACGGGCCTGAGCTTTCGCCGCTGGCGGCATCAGCTGCAGCTGATCCTCGCTTTGCAAATGCTGATCCGCGGGCAAAGCGTGCAGCAGACAGCGCAGAGTCTGGGTTATGACTCCACCACCGCCTTTATCACCATGTTTAAAAAAGGGCTGGGCCAAACGCCGGGACGTTATCTCGCCAGCCTGACTACGACTTCCCTATAAACAGCGAAATGATCCCGGCGGCGATAAGCGGACCTACCGGTACCCCGCGGAAGAGAGCAACGCCGAGTACGGTGCCGACCAGCAGCCCGGCCACCAGCTGCGGCTGCGAGCCCATCAACGCCACGCCGCGCCCGCCGAGCCATGAGACGCCGACGCCGACGGCAATCGCCAGCAGTGATTTCCAGTTAACGAACGAATGGAGCAACGTTGAGGGCGGAAGAGTACCGCTGGCGATAGGCGCCATCACGCCGATAGTCAGGATGATAATCCCGATGGTCAGCCCCTGCTTTTCAATCCACGGGAAGAAAGTATTAAGCGGGGTGACGCGGACGATAATTAAAACCAGTATTGAAATTGCAACGGTCGTGTTATGGCTAATAAAGCCGAGCGCCGCCAGGCCCAGCAGAATTAACAGGGTGGTGTCGAGCATGTGCAGAGGTCCTTGCCAAAATACAAAAAAAGAGAAGCCCGTTTACTCTACGCATAATTGCGTGAGTAGACAGGCTTTTTTTAGCGCATGCTCGCTATTTCAGGCATCTGCCTGATTTATTTCACCAGCAGCGAAACCAGCGGGCTGCCTTCGCGAATAAACAACGGAATAGTCTCCAGCCCGGCGGGAACTGAAATACGCTGCCCTCCCTGATAGCGCTCGCCCTGTAAATCGACCCATTGATGTTCACCCGGCAGCCAGACCTCGCGCTGACGCTGGCCTGCGTGCATGACCGGAGCGACCAGCAAATCCTGGCCAAACAGGTATTGGTCTTCGACCTGCCAGCTTTGCGCATCGTCGGGATAGTGCCAGAAGAGCGGGCGCATGAGCGGGTCGCCGTGGCGATGTGCATTGGCGTACAGCTCATCAATATAGGGACGTAACGCCTCACGGACGCCCAGCCAGCGTTGCATGATGGCGAAATTACCCTCGCCGTAGCTCCACAGCTCATTTGGCGAACCGCTGTCGCATTGAGGAATACCGTGGCGATAGCTTTCCGGTGGTTGGATCCGCGGCTCGCGATAGCCGTGCATGCGCAGAACCGGGCAGAATACGGCCCACTGGAACCAGCGGATCAATAGTTCGTGAAATGCCGGATCGTGGATATTGCCGCCTTGGAAACCACCGATATCGGTCGTCCACCATGGAATGCCCGCCAGCCCCATGTTGAGCCCGGCAGCCAACTGATTGCGAAACGAATGGAAGGAGGAGTGAACGTCGCCGGACCACGCCAGCACGCCGTAGCGCTGGCTGCCTGCCCAACTGCAGCGCACCAGATTGACAATCTCTTCTTCACCTTGCGCGCGCAGGCCATCGTAGAAGCCCTGGGCGAAATCGCGCGGGTAGCGGTTGCCCACTTCCAGCACCGGTCCGGCGTGATAGCGATAGTTATCGAAGTCATAGGCGCGATACTCCGGCTCGGCTTCATCCAGCCAGAACAGCTTGATCCCGTAGTCAAAATAGTTTTTCTTTACCGTATCCCAGACAAACTGCCGTGCCTGAGGATGGGTGGCGTCAAAGAAGGTGGTATTGCCCATAAAATCCAGGTTGACCTGTACGCCGCGATCGCTGGTCACCAGCCACCCTTTAGCCTTCATCTGTGGGAACAGCGGGCTGCGGGCTTCAACGGTCGGCCAGACTGAAACCATCAGCTTGATGCCCATTGATTCGAGCTCTTCTACCATCGCCTTCGGATCCGGCCAGTCGGTAGGGTCGAAACACCAGGTACCCTGATTCGGCCAGTGGAAGAAATCGATAACCATCACCGAGAGCGGCAGGCTACGGCGGCGGTATTCGCGAGCCACCTCCAGCACCTCCTGCTGGGTACGATAGCGCAATTTACACTGCCACAGGCCGCTAATGAATTCTGGTGCGGCGGGGGGCGTACCGGTGGCTTTAGCGTACTGGCGGGTTATCTCCATTACGCTGTCACCGGCGGTTATCCAGTAGTCCATCTCCTGGGTGACGCGGGCAGTCCACTGGCTGTGGTTTTTGGCAAAGCTGGCTTCGCCAATCGCTGGATTATTCCACAGCAGGCCGTAGCCGAGGCTGGATTGCACAAACGGCACGCTGGCCTGTGAGTTACGTTGCGCCAGCTCAAGAGAACAACCCTTCAGATCCAGCCACGGCTGCTGGTACTGGCCCATGCCGTACAGTCTCTCTTCATGGCGGGCTTCAAAACGAACCGTTAGCTGATATTTGCCCCCAGGAAGTGGTTTAAATTCGCGGCCGTCCAGTTTCAGGGCGCTGACGTATTTGTCCTGGCTCTTTTCGCTGGCGCCGATACCGACGGTGGAACGTTGCCGCCACATCTCTTCGAGTAGCAGCTCGCCGTGCTGATTGTAAAATGCTAGCTGGCCCTTGAGGTTCAACACCGCGCTGATATTGCCGTTACGCAGGGTCAGCGTTTCCGCATCCCGGGAGATTTCGGCCTGGCATGATTCTGGTGTCAGTAGCGCCTGAAGCTCCGAATTAAACTCCGGCGCGCAGGTGGCGCGTACCCGCAGGCTGTTTTCGCCCCAGGGCTCAAGGCGTAAAATCTGCCGTTCGAAGCGCCATTCGATGGCGTTAGCATGCTGTATTAATTCGCTCATGGTGAGATCATCCTTTCACAAGAGGTTGCGTTTTAGCCAAATTGATTTCCTGCATGGTCTGGTCATCAAGCTTGTACCAGCGCAGCGTGGCGAAGGCCGCCAGCGAGAGTAGGCCGGGAACAACGGTAAACAGGGCGACGATGCAGCTCATTGCAAGTGATGTTTGTTCCGGCGCGTTGGCGACGTAGCCGCTAAAGCCCAGAGTCCAGCCGACGATAGCGCCGCTGAGGGCCATTCCCAGCTTGAGAACCGCGAGGAAGGTGGAGAATATGACGCCATCCATACGTTTACCCTGTCGCCATTCGCCGTAGTCGGCGACATCGGCCATCATTACCCACATCAGCGTGGTGGTGGCCTGATAAAGCGTGGAGATAATGAACGTCAGCGGGACCAGCACGAAAACGGATTTCGGCGCGAAGAATAGAGCGATGCTCAGCACCCCCGCCAGCACAGCGCAGTAGCCGAACATTTGAACTTTGTTGAAATTACGGGTCAGTCGTTTGGCCAGCAAGCTACCTGCGGCCTTGCCAAGAATATGCGCGCCTAGCATCCACATAAAGTAGCTGGCGCTGCTGAGGTAGTAGGTGACGAAGTACATCATCGCCCCGAGACGGATTACACCAAAGCCAATGTTGGTCATCACCAGCACCGCGACGACCCGCCACTGATCGTTGCGCAGGAGGTCGCGCAGTTCAGCAAGATAGTTGTTGTGAGTGGCTGGCGCTTTAATACGTTCACGGGTGTTGGCAAAGCAGATCCAGAACATAATCACTGCTGCGCTGGCCATAATCGCCATCGCCCAACGATAGCCCGCCAGTTTATCCGCGCCGCCGAGGTACTCCGCCAGCGGCATCATGAAAAACGTCGACATCGCGCCGCCGAGCGTGGCAAGGAAGAAGCGCCAGGATTGCAGGGAGATACGTTCGTCATTATCGGGGGTGATCACCGCCCCCATCGAGCAGTAGGGAATATTGATGGCGGTATACATCAGCATCATGAAGGTGTAGCTGACGCTGGCGAAAATCATTTTGCCGGTCATATCCAGAGATTGCGGTACGGCGTAAGTCAGCAGGCAGCTCAGGCCAAATGGCAGGGCTAACCACAGCATCCACGGGCGGAATTTCCCCCAGCGCGAGCGAGTGCGGTCAGCCATATAGCCCATTGCCGGGTCAATGATGGCATCGGCGGTTCGGGCGAGCAGAAACATCGTGCCGACAAAGGCTGCCGGGAGGCCCACCACATCGGTATAGTAAAACGTCAGAAAAATAATCACGTTATCCAGGCCGATATGGCTGGCCATATCCCCAAGGCCATAACTGATCTTTTCTTTACGGGTAACTTTAGTCGTCATTGATGTCACCAGACTTAGTTAAGGTAAGGTTTCAGTAATCACGAGCTATAGTGTGGTTGAAGCTGGAGGGTTAACAATTGCGGGATTTGGTATCAGAATTACGTAAAATGCTTTTCGTGATACCGGTAACAAAGAATGCAAAATAAAATGCAACACTATCGGAAATGACTCAGATAACGTTGCAATAGAGGCAGGGAGGGGTCAGACCTCGCGGCGAAAGACCACCAGCTCGGGTTGGGCAATACGTAGATAGTCAGCGGTGTTGAGGATAATCGATTTGTCGAGCTGCCCGGCGTTGAAGGCGATTTCCGGGAAACGCTCAAATAGCAGCGGGTCGGCGACCAGACGCAGCGATGGGTGGAAACTGAAAGGTGGAATCGCGCCAAACACGCAGGCGGTGAGAGTATCGACCTCTGCGGGGCTGGCCAGTGAGGCTTTGCTGCCGCCGATATGTTCGGCCAGGCGGGCTAAATCGGCCTGTTGATCGGCGGCAAGAATCGCCAGTACGTGTTGATTCACCCCATGACCTTTGACTTTACATACCAGCGCTTTTGCACCCTGACCCAAGGCCGTACCGCGGATCTCGGATACCGCTTCACATTTCCCGACGGCTTCATGCTCAACAACCCGGAAACGAGCATCGGATCGGTTAAGCAATTCGAGCAACCGCTGGTGGGTGCTCTGTATTACAGGCGCATTCATGTCAGTCTGTCCTTGCGGGTTAAAGTATCCAGCTTAACCTTCTCGTGCCGGAAGTGGATGTTTTTTCTGTTTTTTATTTTCGTACAGCCGGGCATCGGCGATGTTCATCACGTCCACCAGATTATCTCCCGGCGCCATGCTGCTGGCTCCCCACGAGAAATTAACGCGTTTATTGATATCAACCGCCGTCAGGTGTTGGCGGATGCGCTCGGGAATATCCTGAGCATCTTCATTGGCGTAATCGATCAGAATCAGAAAGAACTCGTCTCCGCCCAGGCGAATACCGTAATCGCTTTTACGTATGGACGACGATATGGCCTGTGCGAGCATAACAATAGCCCGGTCGCCTTCGTTATGCCCCCAGGTATCATTAATGTATTTCAGTCGGTCGCAGTCGAGCGCCATAAACACGATGTTCACGCCCTGTTCCGTTAGCTTTTGCAGGCGGGACTCAAGGATCGGGGAGAGGATTTTACGGTTGAAAAGACCGGTTAATGAATCGCTGATGTTTTCTTTGAAAACATCGGTATACAAACGGAAGTGCATCCGTACAAGGTGCAGCAGTACGCCAGTAGATATCAGGTAAAACAGGAACAGCTTCCAGGAGCTAAGCAGGAAATACATCACGTCCAGCGACAGCGCGATCTGCATATTCTCTGCAACCTGATTGTTGTAGTGTGCATAGCCGAAAATATGCGTTTGGCTGCGGTGAACGATAATTTCGGTTGTTGAATCCGAGTCCGTTAAGGTGACGTCCAGATAGCGCCAGACTAAGGGACGGTCGGCGGTATAGAGGAGTTTCCCGAGATCTTTACGGGTAACATCAACCATGACGACCCCTTTAAGTTGCTCCTGATGATAGACCGGCGTTAAAAAAGATAAAATATTCTGCCCGGTCAAAGCGTCAGCGTAGATGCTGGAAATCAGCGTGCGTCCACGCAGTAAATTGTTAAAACTGGTTTGGGTTATGCCTAGCTTACTGTCATGGAGAAAATTCCAGTTATCTACCGGGCTGCTGTTTATCTCAAGTGGCGAATGAAAATATGCATATTTATTTTTTAAATCAATGTAATAACGAAAGCGTTGGTCTGATTTGGCAATGCCCGTTCTCTGCGCTGAGATGGCCTTGTTCTGGATAATCGCTGCGTCAAATGCCTGTAGTGCAGGGAGGTCATTAACCCACGGCTGACATGAAGATTGAGTGGTGCTGAGCGTACCGTGAAGCAGAGGAAACGAGCGTCCGGCAATATTTAACCCACTGACTTCTCCGTTGGTTTGTACGCCGTCGCAAGCTTGTTTTGCCATTTCCGCAGAGGGGGATGTATCCAGTTTGCGTGAGAGCTGGGAGATAATAAGCTGATTTTGATATTTATCGTACAAAAATGTGGCTTCGCCTTTTTCGACGATATATCGCATATATTCTGACATATCCCGATGGCTGGCGACTAATTCATACACCAGAAATGAAGAGGTCAGGACAACCACGCCCGCAGAAATAAAATGGCGGAGTAATTTATTCTTTAATTTCATGATGATAGTTCCGCCAAAGTTATTGCGCTGATTTTACCATGCCCAGACTGGGTATGTCATTCAAACGGCTTACCTCCGGTGAGCAAATATTGACCGGGGATGGGGGATAAGTAGCTTCTTAAGTATAAGGCAGCTATGAAAACTGGGTTGCCCGATGATATCCAGGCTAATTCCACAATTTACTCATTTTATCTTCAATCAGTTATGCTGGAATGACAAAAAGTATTACTATTCGTCCTGCGCCATAAACATAAGAATTTTATTTATCAAGCGAACTTTTCTTATTTTTATTAGTCCTTAGCAAGATCAGGAGAAGTACTGTTGATAGTGGTTACGAGGTTATGATGATGGAAAACACAGCGGTGCAGGTATCCCCCAGGAAGTTCAAAAAAATAAGAGAGCTGAACAGGCGCCGTAATTACTTTGTTAAGAAAGTACGCAATGTCTTGCGGGTTCATATCGCCAAAGCATTTTGGGATAATCGCAAACGCCATGATGTCGACTTGTCATCGGCTAAAACGGTTCTGATGATGCGTAATGAAGGGGCGATAGGCGATGTGGTTGTGGATTCGGCGCTGGTTAAATGCCTCCATGAGTCGGGGATGACCGTTGATTTCCTGCTGACAAAGTCAAACAGTCAGGTTATGCGGCACAATCCGCACATCCGTCGCATCTATGAAGCTGAAAATGTCGATTCCGCGGATTACCTGCGTAAATTCAAACACAATGTTCCTCAACCTGTAATTGATGAGCTTGCGAATAATAAGTACGATATTATTATTGACCCCTCGCTGTTTGATATCCCTGTACACAGAATGCTGCTGCTACGGCAAATAAAAGCTAAGTCAGTGCTGGGGTTTAATAAGTGGGCGTCGATTAACCACTACACCAAGTCCTTTGATTTTGACTGCGAAAACTGGCACGTCAGCAAGACATTTGCACTTATTGCCGATCACCTGAAGCTGGATAAAAAGCATCTGGAGTCCTATGACCTGCATATTCCGCAGGATACCTATCAGCAAGTTCGCGAGTATCTGGCCGGTTTGGATGGGCGTAAGGTGGTGATTAATATTTTTGCCGGGCATCAGGACCGCAGTTTGTCGCAGGAACAACTCGCGTCAATCATTGAAAAATTACGCTCAGAGTATCCTGATATAAACATTGTCTTGCTCGATCATCGCAATGAGATCCGTATTCCTTTGCCCGAAAAGGTGAGGGTGAATCCGTTTAAAACGCTGCACCATACTATGGCGCTGATTGCACAAGCTGATTTGGTTATCTCACCGGATACTTCCGTTGTGCATATGGCGGCGGCATGGAAAAAACCGCTGATCGCCATCTATAAAGATGTGCGCATGAACAATCGGCTTTGGGCTCCGGGCTATGACAACGCGCGGCAGATCATTGTCCAGTGCGGTAAGGTGCATCAGAAGCAGAACCTCGCCAGCCTGATTATGGCTGAGATTGATTCTGACCTGCTGCCACTGACGCCGGAGTGTGAACGAGTTGGCTAAGTGAGGGCGGAAACAGCCAGCAACAACGCGTCGCTGGCTGTTTTGGATTGACTAACTGTCGGTTTTTGACGTCTGCTTGTGGAACAGTTCGCGGAACACCGGATAGATATCCTCCGGGTCGCGGATATGTTGCATGGCAAAGTTCTCGAACGTTGACTGCAGGTGCTCATATTCGCGCCACAGCGTCTGATGCGCGCGTCGGGTTATCTCGATATAGCTGTAGTAACGCACTACCGGTAGAATTTTCTTCGCCAGCAATTCGTGACATAACGGCGAGTCATCAGCCCAGTTATCACCATCCGATGCTTGTGCGGCGTAGATATTCCACTGCCCCGGGTCGTAACGCTCCTTGACCACTTCATCCATCAATTTCAGGGCGCTGGAGACAATCGTGCCGCCGGTTTCCTGCGAATAAAAGAATTCGTGTTCATCGACCTCTTTAGCTTGCGTATGGTGGCGTATATAAACGACATCCACGTTTTTATAGGTCCGGCTGAGAAACAGATACAGCAGGATGTAAAAACGCTTGGCCATATCCTTGGTTGCCTGATCCATCGATCCGGAGACGTCCATCAGGCAGAACATCACCGCCTGGCTTGAAGGCTCTGGTCGCTTTTCATAGTTCTTGTAGCGTAGGTCAAAAGTGTCGATAAACGGTACGCGGTCGATTTTCGCCCGTAGCTCGGCAATCTCTTTACGCAGGCGTTCCTCTTCCAGCAGCTGTGCCGGTTCGCTTTTGCTGATGATATCCAGATCTTCTTCCAGCGCGTGCAGTTGCCGACGCTTACCCGCTGTCATTGCAGTACGCCGCGCCAGCGAGTTTTGCAGCGAGCGAACGACGCTGATATTAGCCGGTACCCCGTTGGCGGTATAACCTGCACGGTGGCTCTTAAACTCTGTCAGCTGCCGTTGCTGATTTTTTTTCAGGTTTGGCAGGGCCAGATCTTCAAATAACAGATCCAGATATTCATCTTTCGAAATCTGAAAGACGAATTCATCTTGTCCTTCGCCGTCGGCGCTGGCTTGTCCCTGACCGCTGCCACCACCGCCACCGCCGCCCTGTGGGCGTTCGATGCGGTCGTTTTGTACAAAGTGATCGTTACCCGGGTGCACGCGATTGCGCAGCCCGCCGCGACCCTGATGAAACATCGGCTCGTTAATATCGTCCGTTGGGATGGAGACGGACTCTCCGCTCTGAATATCAGTCACCGAGCGCTTATTGATGGCCTCGGAGATCGACTGTTTTATCTGCGCTTTATAACGGCGCAGAAAGCGCTGCCTGTTGACTGCGCTTTTGTTTTTCCCGTTCAGGCGTCGGTCTATGAACCAGGTCATATGCCCTCCTGTACTGCATTTGCCAACTGATGCCCTTGGTCATTCCGGCGGGAGCGTGTGCCCCGCAGCAGAATGTCACTGGGTATACGCAGTTTTATTAGCCCGGCAGTTATTGCCTGTCGGGCTGGTCTATCAGGATGATTTACGGACCCGCAGATACCATTCGCACAGCAGACGAACCTGCTTGCGGGTATAACCTTTCTCCATCATGCGGTCGACAAAATCATCGTGTTTCTTCTGCTCATCGGTTGACGTTTTCGCGTTGAAGGAAATAACCGGCAACAGCTCTTCGGTATTGGAGAACATTTTCTTCTCAATAACCGTGCGCAGTTTTTCGTAGCTGGTCCAGTTTGGATTACGCCCGCTGTTATGTGCTCTGGCGCGCAGCACAAAATTGACGATCTCGTTACGGAAGTCTTTCGGATTACTGATCCCGGCCGGCTTCTCGATTTTTTCCAGTTCCGCATTCAGCGACTCGCGGTCAAACAACTGACCGGTATCCGGGTCGCGATACTCCTGATCCTGAATCCAGAAGTCGGCGTAGGTGACATAACGGTCAAAAATGTTCTGCCCATACTCAGAATAGGATTCAAGGTAGGCAGTCTGGATCTCTTTACCGATAAACTCAGCGTATTTCGGGATCAGATAGCCTTTGAGGAACTCCAGGTAACGCTCGGATTGCTCCTGCGGGAACTGTTCGCGCTCGATTTGCTGTTCCAGGACGTAGAACAGATGTACCGGGTTAGCAGCGACCTCCGCGTGGTCGAAGTTGAATACCCGCGAAAGGATCTTAAAGGCGAAGCGGGTGGACAGGCCGTTCATCCCTTCGTCGACACCGGCATAATCGCGATACTCCTGGTAGGATTTCGCTTTCGGATCGGTATCTTTCAGGCTCTCGCCATCATAAACGCGCATTTTTGAGTAAATGCTCGAGTTTTCCGGCTCTTTCAGGCGCGACAGAATTGAGAAGCGCGATAGCGTTTCCAGGGTGCCTGGGGCGCAAGGCGCATGGGTCAGTTCACTGTTGTTAAGCAGTTTTTCGTAGATACGGATCTCTTCCGAGATGCGCAAGCAATAAGGTACCTTGACGATATACACACGGTCGAGGAAGGCCTCATTGTTTTTGTTATTACGGAAGGTAACCCATTCCGATTCGTTGGAGTGGGCAAGGATAATCCCGTTGAACGGCAGGGCTGAGATCCCTTCGGTCCCGTTATAGTTCCCTTCCTGAGTGGCGGTCAGCAGCGGATGCAGCACCTTAATTGGCGCTTTGAACATCTCCACAAACTCCATCAACCCCTGGTTGGCACGGCACAGGGCGCCGGAATAGCCGTAGGCATCCGGGTCATTCTGCGCGTAGTGTTCCAGCTTACGGATATCCACTTTCCCCACCAGCGCGGAGATATCCTGGTTGTTCTCGTCACCCGGCTCGGTTTTGGCGATGGCAACCTGTTCCAGTATGGATGGCCAGACTTTGACCACGCGGAATTTAGTGATATCGCCGCCGAAATCATGCAGACGTTTGGCCGCCCATGGCGACATGATAGTCCCCAGATAGCGGGTAGGCACGCCGTACTCTTTCTCAAGAATCTGCGCATCTTCCTGCGGATTAAAAAGGCACAGCGGGTGATCGTTAACCGGGCTGCGCTCCCCGTTGGCGCTCAGAACGTAAATCGGGACGCGCTGCATTAAGGACTTCAGGCGTTCGGCAAGCGATGATTTACCGCCGCCCACGGGTCCCAGCAGATACAGAATTTGTTTCTTCTCTTCCAGCCCCTGAGCGGCGTGTTTTAAGTAAGAAACAATCTGCTCAATGGCATCTTCCATACCGTAAAACTCTTCAAACGCCGGATAGCGTGCGACAACCCGGTTTGAAAAGAGACGGGATAGCCTGGGTTCCAGGGCCGTATCGACCATGACCGGCTCACCGATGGCCATCAGCAATCTTTCTGCTGCGTTAGCATAAGCACTGCGATCTTGCCGACAGATGGTAAGAAACTCCTGCAGTGTGAACTCTTCGTCCTTGGCAGCTTCATAACGCTGGCGATAGTGATCGAATATATTCATGGCATGCCGTCCTTTCGTATTTAGCACAGGTTGAGAGCCGTTCATATGAATAGTGGGAGCTCCCGGAAGAGGTAAGCCGCACAACGTTCACTGATTCTCCAGCAACCCTTATGCCAGGTTGGCGAAGTCTCTGGATAACGTGCCCCGCAATTACTTCTTCTAAATTAAAGCGTAGATGCATTTGGAAAACTTGCATGGCACAGAAAATCAATTTCAATGACATATCAATAACTCATCAAGAAAAGCGACGGCTTTACTCACGTCTTGTCAACGGGCGTCATCACGCTGTCATTTTGTTGTCAGCCTGCAGTCATCTGAGGATGAGAAATTAGTTAGTTTAGTGTAATGACAGGTAAAGAATTTGAGGCATGACGTTTACAACGTTAAACTGCCTGCGCTGATTATTTGACAACAGGAATATGGATCGTGACTAAAATCAAACTTCTGGCACTTGGTGTGTTGATTGTGACTTCAGCATCCGTCGTACACGCTGAAGGGAAGTTCACTTTGGGTGCGGGTGTGGGTGTCGTCGAACATCCTTACAAGCAGTACGATGCTGATGTTTACCCGGTGCCTGTTATTAATTATGAGAGCGATAACTTCTGGTTTCGTGGTTTAGGTGGTGGTTACTACCTGTGGAATGATACCAATGATAAGCTCTCGATTACCGCCTACTGGTCGCCGATGTACTTTAAGCCGGGTGATAGTGACAGCCAGCAAATGCGTCGCCTGGATAAACGTAAATCTACAGTGATGGCCGGGCTTTCTTACGAACACCATACACAGTACGGTTTCCTGCGTACCGCCCTGGCAGGCGATACGTTGGATAACAGTAACGGCATTGTGTGGGATCTGGCCTGGCTGTATCGCTATACCAACGGTAACCTGACGCTTACGCCGGGTATTGGCGTGGAGTGGAATAGCGACAATCAGAACGAGTACTACTATGGCGTTTCGAAGCATGAATCAGATCGCAGCGGTATGCGTAGCTACGATCCGGATAGCAGCTGGAACCCGTACCTGGAGCTGTCGGCAAACTATCGTTTCCTCGGCGACTGGAGCGTATACGGCGTTGCGCGCTATACCCGCCTGTCTGACGAAATCACCGATAGCCCGATGGTGGACAAATCCTGGAGCGGTGTGATTTCTACCGGGATCACTTACTCCTTCTGATTGTGCTTCTTTACAAGGCAATTCGTGCATCAAAACAGGGCGTAATGCCCTGTTTTGCATTACGGTGGTGCAATCAAACGACAGGAGGAATTTATGGCAGAAAGGACAATACGTTTTGGTGAGCATGATGCAGTCCCGGTAATTGGTCAGGGTACCTGGTATATGGGCGAAAATCAGGCGCTGCATGCTCAGGAGGTCGCTGCACTACGTGCGGGCATCGATCTGGGGCTGACGGTTATCGACACGGCGGAAATGTACGCTGATGGCGGTGCGGAAGAGGTGGTGAGCGAAGCGATTCGCGGGCAGCGTGACCGTGTAGTGCTGGTTTCCAAAGTCTATCCCTGGAATGCTGGTGGGCGCAAAATAGCCAGCGCCTGCGAAGCCAGCCTGCGCCGCCTGAATACCGACTATCTTGATCTGTATTTGCTGCACTGGCGCGGCGATTATTCATTGCAGGAAACGGTTGAAGGCATGGAAGCGCTGGTGGCGCAGGGGAAAATTCGTCGCTGGGGCGTGTCGAATCTCGATTACGATGATATGCAGCAGCTCTGGCAGACGGACGGTGGCGATCAGTGCGCGACCAATCAGGTGCTCTACCACCTGGCTTCCCGCGGTATCGAGCATGACCTGCTGCCGTGGTGCCAGCAGCAGCGGCTGCCGGTGATGGCCTACTGCCCGCTTGCTCAGGCCGGACGCCTGCGCAATGGACTTTTAAATCATACCGTTGTGAAAAATATCGCTGAAGTTCGAGGCGTCACCGCCGCACAAGTGCTGCTGGCGTGGGTGATTAGCCATCAGGGTGTGCTGGCTATCCCAAAAGCAGCAAGCATCGAGCACGTAGAGCAAAACGCTGCGGCGCTGGAAATTGTGCTCAGTGCCGAGGAGCTGGCGCTTCTGGATAAAGCCTATCCGGCACCGGGAAGAAAAACGCCGCTGGATATGGTTTAAAGAAAAACCCCGACTCAGCGGGGCTTAAGTACAGTAGGCCGGGCAAGGCGTTGGCCGCCGCCCGGTACAAATACAAGACTATCCAATCTGGATCTTAGCGTTTCACCACGCGAATGGTTTGCGCCAGGCGCGAAGGTTTCTCTTCGCTGGCCTTCTGTGGCTCGATCGCGCAGCAGCTTTCTACACAGACGAAGGTTTTATAACCATCGTCAGGCATATCGCCCATGCTGATAGAAAGCGCCGGTCCTGGGTTCCAGCCTACCACGTTGCTGTTATGGTGATGGATAACGTCGATGTTGCGGTTCAACGCGTCGTCATGAATTACGCTGCAGGCATCCGCATTCAGATAAACGCGGTCGGTACGGTCAGGGAACGTCTGTACGCCGTCGCTTAATACACCCTCTTCGGCATTATTGACTTTATCAACGTAACGATCGCCAAGGCCGCTCACTTTCACCGCGGCGATATCACCAACGTTGAAGTAGGTGTGCAGGGCGGAAGTGGTTTCAAATTCGCCGTGTGCTTCCAGCTCAATCTCACAGGTTTTACCCAGTTTGAAACGGGCTAATAGCGTGAATTCGTGCGGCCAGTACTGGCGAGTCGCATCGCTGCTTTGCAGTTCAAAGGTCAGCACCGCGCCGTTGTCGTCTTCTTTATGCGCTTTCAGCGTCCACGGCAGATTGCGCGCGAAGCCGTGTGAAGGCAGGCCTTGCTGTGCCGCTGGGCCAAACCACGGCCAGCAAATCGGCACGCCGCCGCGCAGGGCAACGCCATTTTTGAACGGTGTGTTACCGCTGAGCCACAGAACTTCTTCTTCTCCGGCAGGTCTCCAGGAGAGCAGGTGAGCGCCCTGGAGGGCAAAGGAGGCTTTAACCTGCGGATGGTCAACGACGATTAGCTCAAGGTCATCAAGCTGACGGCGGGAGAGGACAGGGGTAAGCTGTTCGATAATCGGGAGAGCAAAAATTTTATCAATCATTACGCAATCCTTTAATGCTCAGATAAAAAAAAGAGCGACCGAAGTCGCTCTTACAGATTACTTTCTCATCTCAACTTATTTGGAGATGTGAGCAATCAGGTCCAGAACCTTGTTGGAGTAACCCGTTTCGTTGTCGTACCAGGAAACCAGTTTCACAAAGTTGTCGTTCAGAGCGATACCTGCTTTAGCATCGAATACTGAAGTGCAAACTTCGCCGTTGAAATCGGTAGATACAACGTCGTCTTCGGTGTAGCCCAGAACGCCTTTCATTGCGCCTTCGGAAGCAGCTTTGATTGCTTTCTTAATTTCTTCGTAAGAAGCAGCTTTTTCCAGACGAACGGTCAGGTCAACAACAGATACGTTAGGAGTCGGAACGCGGAACGCCATACCGGTCAGTTTGCCATTCAGTTCTGGCAGTACTTTACCTACAGCTTTAGCAGCACCGGTAGAGGACGGGATGATGTTCTGAGCTGCGCCACGACCGCCGCGCCAGTCTTTGTGAGACGGGCCATCAACGGTTTTCTGAGTTGCGGTGGTCGCGTGAACGGTAGTCATCAGACCTTCGATGATACCGAAGTTGTCGTTGATAACTTTAGCCAGCGGAGCCAGGCAGTTAGTGGTGCAGGATGCGTTAGAAACGATGTCCTGGCCTTCGTATTTGTCAAAGTTAGCGCCTTTAACAAACATCGGAGTGTTGTCTTTGGACGGGCCAGTCAGAACGACTTTTTTCGCGCCAGCAGTGATGTGTTTACGAGCAGTCTCGTCAGTCAGGAACAGACCAGTTGCTTCAGCAACTACGTCAACGCCTACTTCGTTCCACTTCAGGTTAGCCGGATCACGCTCAGCGGTAACACGGATTTTTTTACCGTTAACGATCAGATGACCGTCTTTCACTTCAACGGTACCGTTGAAACGGCCGTGAGTGGAGTCATACTTCAGCATGTATGCCATGTAGTCAGCGTCTAACAGGTCGTTGATTGCAACGATCTCGATGTCAGAACGTTCCTGAGCAGCACGGAAAACAATGCGACCGATACGGCCAAAACCGTTGATACCTACTTTGATAGTCATATATTCCACCAGCTATTTGTTAGTGAATAAAAGGTTGCCTGTAAAATTACAAAAACCTTACGCAGCGTCAAGCGGAATCGTGTCAATCATTGCGACAAATCAATCCTCAGCATACCTTTGCGCGATTGATTTACCCCACTTTCCCTTTGAGCCCAATTCCATATGGGGGCTGCGCCCGGAATTTTAAAGGGCATTAAAGATAAAAACGTGATCTTAATCACAATTGCGTAGCTGCCTTTTGGCATCGCCTAAGTTTAGAACAAAAGTTCACGCTTCATTGTTAATATTTTGTTAGAATTGACGCGAAAAGTTGTCCTTTACACAGCGAGAAGCAAGCCAATGTCGAATAAACCCTCCTCGGACGAGCTCAAAAAAGATTTGAGCGAGATGCAGTTTTACGTGACGCAGAATCACGGTACTGAACCGCCGTTCACCGGGCGGCTACTCCACAACAAACGCGATGGCGTCTATCACTGCCTGGTGTGCGATGCAGCGCTGTTTCACTCGCAAACCAAGTATGATTCAGGCTGTGGTTGGCCGAGTTTTTATGAGCCAGTCAGCGAGGACGCGATCCGTTATCTAACGGACTACTCCCACGGTATGCAGCGCACTGAAATTCGCTGCGGAAAATGCGATGCTCATCTTGGACATGTGTTCCCGGACGGTCCGCAACCCACCGGCGAGCGTTTTTGTGTTAATTCGGCGTCTTTAAGCTTCACCAATGATGAAAATGGTGAGCAAATTAAAGGTTGAAAAACCGATTCAGCAAATTATTCCAAAGCGGGGCTGGCGGAAGATGGAAATTGAACAAATTATCGATAGCATGACGCCGGAAGTTTATCAGCGTCTGGCGACGGCAGTGGAGCTGGGGAAATGGCCGGATGGCGTGGCGTTAACGGCGGAGCAGAAGGAGAACAGTCTGCAACTGGTTATGCTCTGGCAGGCCCGACACAACGTTGAAGCGCAGCATATGACTATCGACACCAACGGACAAATGGTGATGAAGAGCAAGCAGCAGCTAAAGGTTGAGTTTGGCATTACGCCTGAACCGATTGCGACGTTTAAATCCTGATAGCCTGGCCCGGCTGTTGAACGCCGGGCGCTGAAGCGTAATGAGCGCCTGGCGTTACTTCTTATTCATCATTGCTTTCAGATCGGCAAATGGGTTGTATTTTGCTTCGCCGATGTCTTTCTGCGCATCTTCGCCCGCCACCACCGTGGAGCCATACTGATCGGCTTCAGTGTATTTGGAATGTTCATGGTCGTGGCAATACAGGCACAGCATCTCCCAGTTGCTACCATCTTCCGGGTTATTGGAGTGATCGTGGTCGATATGGTGCACCGTTAACTCACGCAGGTTCGAATAAACAAATTCGCGCGAACAGCGCCCGCAGACCCAGGGAAAAATTTTTAGCGCCTTTTCGCGATAACCGACTTCAAGACGGGCGTAGTTTTTGGGGATAAAAGCCATAAGACCCCATGCCTCCTATAGAAAATGAAAAACTGCGCCAATGTCTGGCGCAGCGGATGGTGATAATCATAACCTATTGTGCCTGGCATGGCACAGAGTCGATCAGTGCTTGATCCCTAACGTCTCTGCGAGCTGTTTCGCTAACTGGTTTTGATCGTCCGCGCCGTACTCCCAGAACATCGCGCCTCCCAGGCCCTTGCTCTTGATGTACTCCGCTTTGATAGCCACCGAGCGTGGGTTCTCGTAGGAGAGGGCGAACAGCGCTTTACCGTCAGCCGACTGCACCGACAACCACGGGACCTTCGCTTCATCATCCCAGTGCTGAGTAAAACGCTTCTGCGGATCGTTGATTAGCTTCGCCACAATGTCGTTGTATTTCACATAGGTATCTTTGGTCAGATCAAAGCCTAACGACTTGAACAGCTCAACTTGCTGTGCTTCGAAGTAAGGCTGCGTCGCCGGATTTTTCTGTGCATCAGGTTTGCTCCAGTCGATGCCCGGCTCGACGGCGCGTTTAGGCACCCGGCCATAGAAACCAATTCCCAGGTTCATCTGGCTCGGTTTTAGACCAGCGGCAAGATAGTTATTGACTACAAAATCGGCGCTGTATTTATCCGCCGCCGCCACCGTCGGCCACTGCGTCGAGTCATACAGGTTGGAGTTGAAGTACTGGGTGCCGTACGCCATGTCGTATGTCATCAGGTTGATGTAATCAAGCGACGGGGCAATCGCTTTCACATCCACCCAGCTTTTCGGACTCTCCGCGTTTGCGCCCACGGCAATGGTGACCAGCTTGTTATGCCCAAAGGCCGCCCGTAGCTCTTTCAGCAGGGCAGTAAAGTTATCCCGGTCGGCCGGTTGGCTGGCGACCAGCCCCCATGCGCCGTTGACCGGATACTCCCAGTCGAGGTCGATACCATCAAGACCATATTTTTCAACAATACCCTGTGCTGACTGAATAAATACCGCACGGGTCTCCTTCGTTGCCGCTGCGCCAGAGAAGCCGCGTGCCCCCCAGCCGCCGACGGAAAGCAGAACTTTCAGATTCGGATTCTGCTTACGCAATGTGGGAATTTTCTGCAAATCAGCCTGCACTTTCGGTGATAGCCAGATTTGATGCAGCTTGCTGGTGTCTTTTAGAGCGTCGTTGGTTTCGTCTTTTTCGTCGTTATAGACCAGACCAAACGAGTAGTTGAGATGGGTAATCTGGCGCACGTCCAGTTTATCGATATCGCCGCCGGGACCGGCAGTGACGTCACCACCGCCGTTAAAGTAGCCGACGGACATCAGTGAGTTAGCGGAAACAACGCTCGCGCAGAGCAGGGGTAATGCTGCCAACAAAGGCAAAAGTTTCATATCTGATCCTCTTTGACTAAAAAAGACATTAAAAACAAACACGCCACGGAAATGGCGTGGCGAAAAAACAACCTTAGCAGGCTAGCATCATCCACAGTACAAAACTGCGAAGGTGTTCACGGCTGTACGTATAAGCGCAGCGGCACGCCTGTCGATTTTTCTTTCTTCCAATCCTCCACCTTCATGTAGCACCCATTTCGCGGTATTTGTGATCTAAGTTGTGAAATGCAGATCATTATCTGTGTTTTAAAGATTTAATGTTGACCTTGAAGATATTGTGGTTAAGTATTGGTGCCACTGATGCAAACTAAACACAAAGGAAGACGCAATGAAAGCACTGGCAAGATTTGGTAAGGCCTTTGGCGGCTATAAGATGATTGAGGTTCCGGAACCGGTATGCGGTCCGGATGACGTAGTGATTGAAATCAAAGCGGCGGCCATCTGCGGCGCGGACATGAAGCATTACAATGTCGACAGCGGTTCCGACCAGTTCAACTCCGTTCGTGGCCATGAATTTGCGGGCAACATTGTGCGGGTGGGGGAAAAGGTCAAGGACTGGAAAGTTGGCCAGCGGGTGGTTTCTGACAACAGCGGACACGTCTGCGGCGTTTGTCCAGCCTGCGAACAAGGTGATTTTCTGTGTTGCACAGAAAAAGTGAATTTGGGTCTGGACAACAATACCTGGGGCGGTGGATTTTCGAAATACTGTCTGGTGCCGGGGGAAATCCTCAAAATTCACCGTCACGCGCTGTGGGAAATTCCGCAGGGCGTTGATTATGAAGAAGCGGCAGTGCTGGATCCCATCTGCAACGCCTACAAATCTATCGCCCAGCAATCTAAATTCCTTCCAGGCCAGGATGTGGTGGTCTTTGGTACCGGTCCATTGGGCCTCTTTTCGGTCCAAATGGCGCGCATTATGGGGGCCGTCAATATCGTGATGGTCGGGCTGGAAGAGGATGTTGCTGTACGCTTCCCGATCGCCAAAGAGCTGGGCGCGACAGCTGTTGTTAACGGTTCCACCGAAGATGTGGTCGCGCGCTGCCAGGAAATCTGCGGTAAAGACAATCTGGGGCTGGTCATCGAATGCTCCGGTGCCAATATCGCCCTTAAACAATCGATCGAAATGCTGCGCCCGAATGGTGAAGTCGTTCGCGTCGGCATGGGCTTTAAACCTCTCGATTTCTCCATCAACGACATCACTGCGTGGAACAAAAGCATCATTGGTCATATGGCCTATGACTCCACGTCCTGGCGCAACGCCATCCGCCTGCTGGCCAGCGGCGCGATCAAAGTTAAACCAATGATCACTCACCGTATCGGCCTGTCGCAATGGCGAGAAGGCTTTGACGCCATGGTCGATAAAACCGCGATTAAAGTGATCATGACTTACGACTTTGATGAATAACCCCATTTATTAAAGGAAGGTTCCCGGATGGAACAGATAGCAAAACCGCACTGCGGCGCCAGGCTGGACAGGCTGCCTGACTGTCGCTGGCACTCATCGATGTTTGCCATGGTCGCCTTTGGATTACTGGTGTGCTGGAGTAATGCCGTCGGCGGATTAATTCTCGCGCAGTTAAAAGAACTTGGCTGGACCGATAATTCCACCACCGCTACGTTTTCCGCCATTACCACGGCGGGAATGTTTCTCGGTGCGCTTGCCGGGGGAATTATCGGGGATAAAACCGGGCGCAAAAATGCCTTTATCCTGTATGAAGCGATTCATATTATCGCCATGGTCGTGGGGGCGTTTTCGCCAAATATGACCTTCCTTATTGCCTGCCGTTTTGTGATGGGGGTGGGATTAGGTGCGCTGTTGGTGACTCTGTTTGCCGGGTTCACCGAATATATGCCTGGCAGAAATCGCGGTACCTGGTCCAGTAGGGTCTCGTTTATCGGTAACTGGTCTTATCCGCTGTGCTCGCTGATTGCGATGGGACTGACGCCGTTAATCAGTGCTGAATGGAACTGGCGCGTGCAACTGCTGATCCCGGCGGTGCTATCGCTGATTGCCACCGCCATTGCCTGGCGCTGGTTCCCCGAGTCGCCTCGCTGGCTGGAGTCTCGTGGACGTTACGCGGAAGCCGAAAAAGTGATGCGGGCAATAGAAGAGGGCGTGGTTCAGCAGACCGGTAAGCCACTGCCGCCAGTGGTGATAGAAGATGACGGCAAGGCACCGCGCTCTGTTCCGTATTCGGCTTTATTAACCGGCGTATTACTCAAGCGCGTTATTTTAGGTTCCTTTGTTCTGATTGCCATGAACGTCGTGCAGTACACCTTAATTAACTGGCTGCCGACGATATTTATGACCCAGGGCATTAACCTGAAAGATTCCATTGTCTTAAATACCATGAGTATGTTTGGTGCGCCGTTTGGAATATTTATCGCCATGCTGGTGATGGATAAAATTCCCAGAAAGACCATGGGGGTGGGCTTATTAGTATTAATCGCCGTGCTGGGATATATCTACTCGCTGCAAACCAGCATGCTGCTGATTACGTTAATAGGCTTCTTCCTGATTACCTTTGTGTATATGTACGTTTGCTACGCCTCAGCGGTATATGTACCGGAAATATGGCCAACCGAAGCGAAACTGCGTGGCTCCGGACTGGCAAATGCGGTGGGGCGTATCAGCGGCATCGCTGCGCCTTACGCGGTCGCAGTATTGCTTAATAGTTACGGCGTGACGGGAGTGTTTGTACTGCTCGGGGCGGTCTCCATTATTGTCGCCATTGCCATCGCTACTATCGGAATTGAAACCAAAGGTGTCTCTGTCGAAAGTCTCGGTATTGATGCAGCCACCAGCAAATAATATTGATGGGAAAGAAAATGCAAAATTCAAAAGCAATATTAAAAACGCCCGGCACGATGAAGATTATCACCGCCGATATGCCGGTACCGAAAGAGCATGAAGTGCTGATTAAAATTGAATACGTCGGTATTTGCGGCTCAGATGTTCATGGTTTCGAATCGGGTCCTTTTATTCCGCCAAAAGACCCCAACCAGGAAATTGGCCTCGGGCACGAATGCGCGGGTACGGTGGTGGCGGTAGGGAGTAGGGTATCCAAATTTAAACCTGGCGACCGGGTCAATATTGAGCCCGGCGTGCCGTGCGGCCACTGTCGTTATTGTCTGGAAGGTAAATACAACATCTGCCCGGATGTCGATTTTATGGCTACCCAGCCAAATTATCGCGGTGCGCTAACCCACTATCTGTGTCACCCGGAGAGCTTCACCTACAAGCTGCCCGATAATATGGACACCATGGAAGGGGCGCTGGTAGAGCCTGCGGCGGTAGGGATGCATGCCGCGATGCTGGCGGATGTTAAACCAGGGAAGAAAATCGTCATTCTGGGGGCCGGTTGTATCGGTTTAATGACTCTGCAAGCCTGTAAGTGCATGGGGGCAACCGACATTGCGGTGGTGGATGTGCTGGAAAAACGCCTGGCCATGGCCGAGAAGCTTGGGGCGACGACCGTCATCAACGGGGCAAAAGAGGACACGGTAGTCCGCTGCCAGCAATTCTCAGGCGAAATGGGGGCCGATATTGTTTTTGAAACCGCCGGTTCAGCCATCACCGTTAAGCAGGCCCCTTATCTGGTGATGCGTGGCGGCAAAATCATGATTGTCGGCACGGTACCCGGTGATTCGGCGATTAATTTCCTCAAAATTAACCGTGAAGTCTCGATTCAGACCGTCTTTCGCTATGCCAACCGCTATCCGGTCACCATTGAGGCCATCTCCTCCGGTCGTTTCGATGTGAAGTCGATGGTGACGCATATTTACGATTATGAAGATGTTCAGCGCGCGTTTGATGAATCCGTTAATAACAAACGCGACATTATTAAAGGCGTTATTAAAGTTAATCATTAATTAATTGAAAAGGGAGAAATAACCATGCTAGCAGATATTAAATATTGGGAAAACGATGCCCAGAATAAACATTATGCTATTGCCCACTTTAACGTGTGGAATGCGGAAATGTTAATGGGGGTGATTGATGCGGCGGAAGAGTCGAAATCGCCGGTAATTATCTCGTTCGGCACCGGGTTTGTCGGCAATACCTCGTTTGAAGATTTTTCGCATATGATGGTTTCTATGGCGAAAAAGGCCTCGGTACCGGTCATTACCCACTGGGATCACGGACGCAGTATGGAGATTATCCATAACGCCTGGACCCACGGCATGAACTCGCTGATGCGTGATGCTTCCGCTTTTGATTTCGAAGAAAATATTCGCCTGACCAAAGAGGCGGTCGATTTCTTCCACCCGCTGGGTATTCCGGTCGAAGCAGAGCTGGGCCATGTGGGGAATGAAACGGTCTACGAAGAGGCGCTGGCCGGTTATCACTACACTGACCCAAGCCAGGCGGCTGAGTTTGTCGAGCGTACCGGCTGTGACTCGCTGGCGGTAGCGATTGGTAACCAGCACGGCGTCTACACCTCCGAACCGAAACTGAACTTTGACGTGGTTAAACGCGTGCGCCAGGCGGTATCCGTTCCGCTGGTGCTGCATGGTGCCTCCGGCATTAGCGATGCGGATATTAAGAAAGCCATTTCATTAGGCATTTCGAAAATCAATATTCACACCGAACTGTGCCAGGCCGCGATGGTGGCGGTGCAGGAGAACCAGGACCAGCCGTTCCTGCACGTAGAGCGTGAAGTACGTAAAGCCGTAAAAGAGCGCGCGCTGGAGAAAATCAAATTGTTTGGTTCAGACGGTAAAGCGGAATGACAATATGGATAAGATCGAGGTTATTTGTATAGGGGCGGCTATTGTTGATATTCCCTTGCAGCCGGTGAGTAAAAATATCTTTGATGTAGATTCTTATCCCTTAGAACGTATTGCCATGACCACCGGGGGAGACGCGATTAATGAAGCGACGATTATTTCTCGTCTCGGTCATCGTACTGCGTTAATAAGCCGGGTAGGTGACGATGCTGCGGGGCATTTTATTGTCGACCACTGCCGTCGGGAGAATATGGATATTCAGAGCCTGAAACAGGATGCGGATATTGATACTTCCATTAACGTGGGTTTAGTCACAGCCGATGGTGAACGCACCTTTGTCACCAACCGCAACGGCAGCCTGTGGAAACTGAATATTAACGATGTTGATTTTGACCGTTTCTCGCAGGCAAAGCTACTGTCGCTGGCAAGCATCTTTAATAGTCCCTTGCTGAACGGCAAAGCGTTAACGGCTATTTTCACTCAGGCGAAAGCGCATAAGCTCATTATCTGCGCCGATATGATTAAACCGCGGCTGAATGAAACCCTGGACGACATCCGTGAGGCGCTGAGCTACGTGGATTATCTGTTTCCCAATTTTGACGAGGCAAAACTGCTCACCGGGAAAGAGACGCTGGATGAAATCGCCGATAGTTTCCTGAGCTGCGGTGTGAAAACGGTAGTGATTAAAACCGGCAAGAGAGGCTGCTTTATCAAGCGTGCTGATATGAAAATGGAGGTCCCGGCGGTGTCGGGAATTACCGCCATCGACACCATCGGCGCGGGAGATAATTTCGCCTCGGGGTTTATCTCTGCGCTGCTTGAAGGCAAACCGCTTCGCGACTGCGCGCTGTTTGCCAACGCGACGGCGGCGATATCGGTACTCAGCGTGGGTGCCACGACGGGCGTGAAAAATAGAAAGCTGGTTGAACAACTTCTCGACGAATACGAAGGGTAATAGCGGCAGATGAAAATGATTCCTTTAGGCAGTACGGATATTACGCTCTCCCGCATGGGGCTGGGCACCTGGGCCATCGGCGGCGGTCCGGCATGGAATGGCGATCTTGATTTGCAGGTGTGTATCGACACCATTCTTGAAGCGCACCGTTGCGGCATTAATCTGATTGATACCGCGCCGGGCTACAACTTCGGTAATAGCGAAGTGATTGTTGGTCAGGCGCTGAAAAAGCTGCCGCGCGGCGAGATCGTTGTTGAAACCAAATGCGGCATTGTCTGGGAGCGGGAAGGCAGCCTGTTTAACAAAGTGGGCGACCGCCAGCTGTATAAAAACCTTACGCCTGAGTCGATTCGCGAAGAGGTGGACGCCAGCCTGCAACGGCTCGGTATCGACAGCATTGATATTTATATGACCCACTGGCAGTCGGTAGAGCCTTGCTTTACGCCCATTGCGGAAACCATGGATACGCTTAACGCGCTCAAGAAAGAGGGGAAAATCCGCTCTATTGGCGCGGCGAATGTGGATGCCGGGCATATCAAGGAGTATCTCAAGCACGGCGAGCTGGATATCATCCAGGCCAAGTACAGCATCCTTGATCGGGCGCTGGAAGCTGAACTGCTGCCGCTATGCCAGCAGAATGGCATCATCGTGCAGGTCTACTCACCGCTTGAGCAGGGGCTGTTAACCGGAACCATCACGCGGGATTATGTCCCTGGCGGTGCGCGGGCCAACAAAGTCTGGTTCCAGCGGGAAAATATGCTGCGGGTGATTGATATGCTCGAGCAGTGGCAGCCACTGTGCGATAAATATCGTTGCTCGATCCCGGCGCTGGCGCTGGCGTGGATTTTAAAGCAGAGTGATTTAATCACCCTGTTAAGCGGGGCGACGGCACCAGAGCAGGTACGTGAGAACGTCGAAGCCCTGACGATCTCGTTAACCGATGATGATTCATTATTGATGAGGCGAATGGCAGAGGCGTTGGATACGAAATAAGAGTGATGTTACTAACCTCTGTTTCTGTGTAAAAGAGTATTTAAATCTGTGATTCAGACATGTTCTTTTGAAAATAAACATAGCCTGTGAGATACTAAGGTCTTATTATTACTTTGCAGGAAACAGAGGTGTCATCGTGGCGGCAAAAGATAGAATTCAGGCCATTAAGCAAATGGTGGCTAATGATAAAAAAGTGGCGGTCTCTAATTTAAGCTCAATTTTTCAGGTGACTGAGGAAACCATTCGCCGCGATCTGGAAAAGCTCGAAGATGAAGGTTTTTTGACCCGAACGTATGGCGGGGCAGTATTAAATACTACTGCGTTGTCCGACAATATTCATTTTTATAAGCGCGCAAAGTCTTTCTTTGAAGAAAAACAGATTATTGCTCACAATGCATTACCGTTTATTAAAAATAAAACCACTATGGCTGCTGACTCCAGCAGTACCGCCATGGAATTATTAAAGCTGCTCAAGGAAAGAAACGACCTCACGTTATTAACCAACTCGGCGGAAGCATTTCATGAGCTTGCGCAGTCGGAAATTAAAGTGGTTTCTACCGGCGGTGAGCTGAATAAGAACACGCTATCGTTACAGGGGCGGATCACCAAAGAGATTATCAGCCGCTATCATGTTGATATCATGGTGATGAGCTGCAAAGGCCTGGACATGCAGAGCGGGGCACTTGACTCTAATGAAGCGGAGGCGGAAATCAAGAAAACGATGATCCGTCAGGCGACAGAAGTGGCCCTGTTGGTCGATCACTCTAAGTTCGATCGTAAAGCCTTTGTCCAGTTAGTCGATTTTAGTCATATTAATTATCTTATAACCAATAAGGCACCGGGTGCGGAGTGGATTGCATTTTGCAAAGAAAATAATATTCAACTTGTCTATTAACGTCAGGCTGGGTGGTATTATTTAAAATCGCATCGGGTTAATGCCAAAAATTAATGATGATGGATGGCGCGGCAAGTTTTACTCTGCCGCGATCGCCATACTTTATATTTTAGCTGAATTTGAGGCATCCAGATGGAACATTGTGACCCTATCGGCGCAAGATTAGATCGCTTACCCTTATCTCGATTTCATTTTCGTATTTTCGGCATTATTAGTTTCAGTTTATTAGTCACCGGTTTTCTTAGCTATTCCGGGAACGTGGTGCTGGCAAAATTAGTCAGCAACGGCTGGTCAAATAATTATCTTAATGCCGCATTTACCTCGGCGCTGATGTTCGGCTATTTTATCGGCTCGCTGACCGGCGGTTTTATTGGCGATTATCTTGGGCGGCGCAAAGCATTTCGCATTAACCTGCTGATTGTCGGGATCTCCGCAAGCGCGGCCTCTTTTGTCCCTAACATGTACTGGCTAATCTTTTTCCGCTGCCTGATGGGCACGGGAATGGGGGCGCTGATCATGGTCGGTTACGCCTCATTTACTGAATTTATTCCGCCCGCCGTTCGCGGCAAATGGTCCGCACGGTTGTCATTTGTTGGCAACTGGTCGCCGATGCTATCAGCGGCAATTGGCGTCGTGGTTATTGCTTTTTTAAGCTGGCGGATGATGTTCTTGCTCGGCGGAGTGGCAATGCTGCTGGCCTGGTATCTGTCCGGTAAGTATTTTATTGAATCTCCTCGCTGGCTGGCGGGAAAAGGGCAGCGAAGCGCCGCGGAAAAACATCTCCTGGAAGTGGAAGCGCAAATCGAGAAAGAGAAGAACATTATCTTGCCAGATTTCCAGAATAGCGAACTGAAGGCGGACGAGTACCCGGAAAGTGGTTCCTTCTGGCTATTGTTTAAAGGGCAGATGCTGCAACGCACGCTGGTGGCGATTACCGTGCTGATCGCGATGAATATTTCGCTTTATACCATTACGGTGTGGATCCCAACGATTTTTGTTAATTCGGGGATCGATGTGACAAAATCTATTTTAATGACGGCGATTATTATGATTGGCGCGCCGGTGGGGATTTTTATTGCCGCGCTGGTTATTGACCGTTTTCCGCGGCGATTATTTGGCTCATCGCTGCTGATTATTATTGCGCTGCTCGGTTATTTCTATTCAATACAAACCGAGGAGTGGGCCATTTTGAGCTATGGCCTGGTGATGATCTTTTTCCTCTACATGTACGTTTGTTTTGCCTCGGCGGTTTACGTGCCTGAACTGTGGCCGACGCATCTTCGGCTACGTGGTTCGGGCTTTGTGAACGCCGTAGGGCGAATTGTCGCGGTGTTTACGCCCTATGGTGTGGCCGTGTTGCTGACCCGCTATGGTTCAATCACCGTTTTCATTGTTCTCGGCGTGATGCTGGTGCTCTGCGCGCTAATTCTGTTTTGCTTTGGTATCGAAACGCGCAAAGTGTCGCTGGAGGAGATTTCGAGCATCGGGTGATGCTTTGCCGGTGTCCCGGAGGCGATGCCGCGCATCTGTCCGGGCTTGTATGATGACTCCATCAGAAAGAACCGGCCAGTTCTCTCTGATGGCGGTCCGGATGCCGTGTCCGGGCTTAGGCTTTCGCGCCTGTTCCGTAGATCTTTGCACCGGACTGCCGTTCTTTCTCATGTGATAAACCGGACAGTATCATGGACCGGCTTTCACCGGTAACCCGTATTCGCAAGGTTGGTTTCACTATGGAAAATGAACTGTACTTCATCGGCATTGATGTAGCCAAAGCTAAGCTCGATGTTGATATCCTGCGCCCTGATGGTCGACATCGCGGTAAAAAATTCGAAAATACGCCCTCCGGACATGAAGCGCTTGTCCGCTGGCTTCGCAGCCATGATGTGAACCATGCCCATGTCTGCATGGAGTCCACCAGTACCTACATGGAAGAGGCTGCCGCGTATCTGAGTGATGCCGGTTATACCGTCTCCATTATCAACCCCGCCCTGAGTGCCGCCTTCGCCCGTAGTGAAGGGTTGCGCAGTAAAACCGACAAAGTCGATGCCCGTATGCTGGCGCACTTCTGCCGGGAGAAACGTCCGTCAGCATGGGAGGCACCGCACCCGACAGAGCGAGCCCTGAAAGCGCTGGTGTTACGGCATCAGGCGCTGACAGAGATGCAGACGCAGGAGAAAAACCGTCAGGAAACAGCCCCGGAGGTCCAGTTAGCGAGCATCGATGTGCTCCTGGAGTGCCTGAGTGCTGAACTGAAACGTATCGAAAAACAGATAAAAGACCTGACGGACAACGACCCGGATATGAAGCAACGGCGGAAGCTGCTGAACAGCATCCCGGGTATCGGCGAGAAAACGGCGGCGGTCCTGCTGGCGTATACGGGACTGAAGCTGAGGTTTGCCACAGCGCGGCAGTTCGCCGCGTATGCAGGGCTGACGCCGGTGCAGCATGAGTCAGGCAGTAGCGTGATGCGGGCGAGCCGGATGAGTAAAGCGGGTCCGGTTCAGTTGCGCAGAGCATTATATATGCCAGCAATATCAGCGCTGTATCACACGGCGTGGGGAAAAGCGTTCAGAAAGAGACTGGAAGGGAATGGCAAACGCGCGAAAGTTATCATAGGGGCGATGATGCGCAAGCTGGCGCAGGTGGCGTACGGAGTGCTGAAGTCAGGGGAGCCGTTCGATGCGTCACAACATGGAATAGCGGTAGCGTAGGGACGAAAAGACTGCGGGAATAGAAAAACAGCACCCAGAGGGTGCTGTCGGTGGTGTGTCTGTCATCCAGAAACCGGAGAGAGCCCCGCAACTAAAAATGGTTGCCGATGCTCACAGTATCTACCAAAGCATGTGGGCCGGTAGCCCGGGCAAGGCGCTTTGCGCCGCCCCCGGGAGAAAGATCGCACGGTGTTAATATTGAGGTCTGACGCCGACAGGGTTACGCCTGAGTTTCTTCCCAGTCTGCCAGCGTATACAGCGTCGCGCCCGCCGCCGCCATTTCCATAAACGCGTGTGCGCTGTCCTGTAGCTGAATATTTACCCCGCGACAGCCGTCGGTAATCACGTTGACGGAATAGCCCAGATTCAGCGCATCAAGCACGGTAAACTTCACGCAGTAGTCGGTTGCCAGGCCAAGTACGGTTAGCTCGTCAATCCCGCGCTCGCGTAACCACGCGTCAAGCTGCGTTTTCTGCCGATGACCGTTATCAAAAAAGGCGCTGTAGCTATCAATGACCGGGTTTTCGCCTTTATGGAACACGGCGGCAATATCCTGCTGTTTAAGCAGCGGATGCAGCGCCGCGCCTTCGCTATTCTGGATGCAGTGATCCGGCCAGAAGGTTTGCGCCAGGCCATCAAGTTCGCCCTGGGTATAGGGTTCAACCTGATGCTGGCTGGCAAAGCTGCCGTGATTCGCCGGGTGCCAGTCCTGACTGGCGACCACCGTTTCACCTCTCGGCAGACTCCATTCAATAAGCCGATTGGCGATGTCCACCGTACTATCGCCCTGCGGGACGGCAAGCGCACCGCCGGCGCAAAAATCGTTCTGTAAATCGACCAGTAACAGCGCGCGCTGGGTCATGTGCATCTCCTTACTCATCGGGGGTCAGTTCGCCACGCAGGTTTTCCTGCATTGCGCTACGGATAGCCTCAACGTCCAGATTCTGGCTCAGTAAATAGTGTAGCTTGGTCAACGTGGCTTCAACGGTCATATCGAAACCGCTAATCACGCCTGCTTGCGCAAGGGCATTACCGGTGGCATAACCGCCCATATTCACTTTGCCGGACATACACTGAGTCAAATTTATCACCACGATGCCGCGCTGGCTGGCTTCGGTCAGCACCTGGATAAACTCGCCGTTTTGCGGAGCGTTACCTACACCATATGAGCGCAGAATGAGCGCCTTTACCGGCTGGAGCAGGAAGTTGCGTACCACATCGGCGGAAATACCGGGATAAATCGTTACCACGCCAATCGGCTGCGGGGTAATTGGGTGTACGATTAGCTCGCCCACGCCGTGCGGGGCCGGAGGCGTACCGAGGCGGCGGATATGGATCCCCGCTTCCAGCAGCGGCGCGAGGTTCGGCGACGCGAAGGCATTAAAACCATCGGCATGAGCTTTGGTGGTGCGGTTACCGCGATAGAGGCGGTTATTGAAGAACAACGACACTTCATTAATCGGGTAGTTGGCGGCGACGTACAGGGCGTTGAGCAGATTAATCTGTCCGTCAGAGCGCAGCTCGGCCAAAGGGATTTGTGACCCTGTCACAATGACTGGTTTACCCAGGTTTTCCAGCATGAATGACAGCGCCGAGGCGGTAAACGCCATGGTATCCGTGCCGTGCAGGATAACGAAGCCATCGTACTGGTCATAATGGTCACGAATGTCGTCAGCGATATGCTGCCAGTCCTCTGGCGTCATATCGGAAGAGTCCATCAGCGGGGCGTATTCGTGAATGGTGAAGTCCGGCATCTCCGGGCGGTGGAACTCGGGCATTAAAGCCAGCTGACGCTGTAAATGGCCGGAAACGGGAATGTAGCCGTGTTCAGAACGCTGCATACCAATGGTACCGCCGGTATAGGCAACGTAAATAGATTTCTTCTGCATAGCATCGCTTAGGTTATATATGGACCGGCGAAGTATATACCCGACACGCCGCAAGTTGCAGGGGCGTTGGCTGCTTTTGTGTGTAATGGATGAAGTGTAAAAATGCCGCCCCGTGATTGGGGCGGCAGAGGATTAACGTATATTGGCGCAGGTTAAACAGAACGCGTAACGGTTTTGCGGATCGTTGAATGCCGCCATCTTGTCGCTTTCCGCTTTCACCGCGTTAGCCGCAGCAGCCACGGGCGCAGGCAGATACGCTTGTACCGCTGCCGGCAGCGCCGCGCGGACCGAACCGGTCAGGCTATCTACCATCATTGAGAAGAAAGTGGGATCTTCCTGATAGTAATTGATATGCCACTGTTTCAGCTTCGCCAGCTCTGCAGCTTTCGCCACTGCGTCGTCGAAGTCGCCGAGGCCATCGACCAGGCCGTTAGCCTTCGCATCTTCACCCGTCCAGACGTGGCCCTGAGCGATTTGGTCAATTTTCTCAGGCGTGCTCTTACGCGCGGTCGCCACCAGGGTGATGAAGCGCTTATAGCCATTTTCGATGGTCAACTGCATCAGCTGCTGCACTTCTGGCGGCAGCGCTTTGGTGGTGGAGACGTCGGCCAGCGGTGAGGTTGCCACACCGTCGGTGTGTACGCCAATCGACCCGAGCGTATTCTCGACGGTATTAATCACCCCAAAGATACCGATGGAGCCGGTGAGGGTGCTTGGGTTCGCCACAATGTAATCCGCCGGGGTTGAGATCCAGTAACCGCCGGAAGCCGCCATACCTCCCATCGACACAACGACGGGTTTACCTGCCGCTTTTGCCGCAGCCAGCTCTTCGCGAATCACCTCTGAGGCACTGACGCTGCCGCCAGGGCTGTTGACCCGCAGCACGATAGCTTTAACTTTCGGATCCAGACGCGCGTCGCGGATCTGCGCAGCGGTCGTATCGCCACCAACGTTACCCGGCGTTTCTTCGCCATCCATTATCGCGCCGTTAGCAAAGATAACGGCGATCGCGGAGCCCTGATCGGCAGGCGTTTTCACCGTGTAATCGTAGTAGCTGATAGCGCTGTAGTTGTTATCCGCTTTGCTCCAGCCAAACTGCTTGGTCAGCGCTTTTTCCACATCCGTGGAGGTGCCCAGCTCATCAACCAGCTTGTTATCCAGCGCGTATTTTGCCGTGTCGCCATCGACTTTACGCAGTCCGTCAATCACGCCCTGAGCACCTGGGAACAGCTGCTGAGCGGTAATCTGGCGGTTGGCGGCGATGGTGGTGAGGTAGTTCTGCCACAGCTCGCCAATCCAGCGGCTGTCCGCTTCGCGGGCTGCCGGAGACATATCGTCGCGAATAAACGGTTCTACCGCTGATTTATAGGTGCCGACGCGGAACACGTGGGTAGAGACTTTGAGTTTGTCGAGCAGCGATTTGTAGTACAGACCGTTGGTGGCAAAGCCGTGCAGATCCACTTCGCCCTGCGGTGAGAGCCAGATTTTATTGGCGAAGCTAGCCAGATAGTACTGACCCTGGCTGTAGCTGCTGCCAACGGCATACACTGGCTTACCGCTGTCGCGGAATTCGCGCAGCGCTTTGCCGATATACTGCATCGACGGCTGATCGCCGCCAGCAAAATTCTTCAGATCCAGCACGATACCGGTGATGTTCCGGTCATCTTTCGCCTGACGAATGGTTTGCACAATATCGAACAGTGAGTTTTCCTGCAGACGATCGGAGCTGGCGCCAAACAGCTGACGACCAATAACCCCTAGTTTGCTGCTGGCCGAAGGTTTATCGACCACCACGCCGGTGATATCCATCAACAGCGCGCCGCGAGTGGTGTGCTCTGTTGTACTGCTGCTGAACTGGGCCCAGATGCCGACGCAGGCCAGCACCAGCACCAGGAAAACCACGTTCAGTGCGAGCTGGCGAATGAAGTTGAGTACTCGCCATGTCCATTTAAAAATTCCGGCGAGCAGTCGCCAAAGAGTTCGCATGTATTCTCCCTAAGCATTATCAAAAATGGGCGGACATCAGGGGCCGCCGCGTCTGGCTATCCTAAAGAGAGTGCCGACGGTTGTCAGCAGGAATCACCCGTTGGGCTGTAACAAAATCCTTGTGCATGTTAATTTTATGAAAAATCACATCACAGGAGTTATACAGATGGATGCTCTCGAACTACTGGTTAATCGCCGCAGCGCTTCACGTCTGACCGACCCGGCTCCGGCGGGTGAACAGCTGGAAAATATTCTCCGTGCAGGCCTGCGCGCGCCGGACCATGGGACGCTACAGCCGTGGCGATTCTTTATTATTGCCGATGAAGGGCGTGAGCGCTTTAGCCAGCTACTGGAAAAAGGTGCGGTGGCGGCAGGGGCAGATGAGAAGGCGATTGAAAAAGCCCGCAGCGCGCCGTTTCGTGCACCGCTGATTATTACCGTAGTGGCGCACTGTGAAGATCATCCAAAGGTGCCGAAATGGGAGCAGGAGATGTCGGCGGGCTGCGCGGTGATGGCCATGCAGATGGCGGCCGTCGCACAGGGCTTTAACGGTATCTGGCGCAGCGGTGCGTTAACCGAGAGCCCGGTGGTGCGTGAAGGATTTTCCTGCCGTGAGCAGGATAAAATAGTCGGTTTTCTCTATCTGGGCACGCCGCAGCTCAAAGCTTCAACCAACATAGCGCTGCCGGACACCGCGCCGTTTGTGACGCACTTCTGAGTCAGGCCGGGTGGCGGCTAGCGCCTGACCCGGCCTGTGCTTTAAGTCCGTAACCCGGACAAGGCGCATCAAGCGCCGCCTCCGGGGATCCAACGGCGACGAAGTTACTTCTGCTGTTTAGCGAATGTCCCGTAAACCCTCGTCCAATGCGGGCGGGGATATAAGGGGCCCTAACGTTGTTTTGCATCAAAATTTACCCACAAAAATACTGTATAAATAACCACTTTATTTCTGACGGTATTGAGATGAAGCGAGCGACCAAAGTACGCATTTACCCGACCGACGAACAGGCCGCATTCTTAAATGCGCAGTTCGGCGCGGTTCGGTTCGCGTATAATAAAGCCCTGCATATCTGCCGCCACCTGTACCAGCGTCACGGCATTTCTCTCAAACCAACACGCGATATAAAGCCGTTGCTGGCCGTGGCGAAAAAATCCCGCCGCTATGGCTGGCTCAAAGACTACGACTCCCTGGCGCTACAGCAAGCGGTGATCAATCTGGACAGGGCATTTGCTAATTTCTTTCAGAAGCGCGCTAAATTCCCTGCCTTCAAAAGCAAGCACGGCAGGCAATCCAGCTACCATCCCAACGGAAAGGTACTCACTGACGCTATCCAGTTGCCGAAAATCCCACCTGTCCGGGCGAAGGTCCACCGTGAGATTGTTGGTAAGGTTTCCAGCATCACCATCACCCGCAACGCAGCGGGCAAATACTACGCCTCAATACTTGCAGACGATGGACAGGAAGCGGCAGCAAAGCCGACTTATATCACCACCGTGGTGGGCTATGATTTGGGGCTATCGCACTATTTAATTGGCAATGACGGCGGCAAGGTGGCTAATCCTCGCCATCTGGTCAACGCATACCGCCGTTTACGCCGCGACAGCAAGGCGCTATCCCGCAAGAAATTGGGGAGCGCAAACCGCCGTAAGGCGCGCTTACGCCTTGCCGCGCAGCATGAGCGGGTAGCCAGTGCCCGCGCTGACTTCCAGCACAAACTTTCCAGACGAATTATCGACGAAAATCAAGCGGTGATTGTGGAAACGCTGAAGTCAGCAAACATGATGAAAAACCGTCGCCTTGCCCGTCATATCGGGGATGCTGCATGGTCCGGGTTTGTGGCGAAACTCGCCTACAAAGCGGAGTCGGCAGGAGTTCACCTGGTCAGACTGGATCAGTGGTTCGCCAGCTCGAAAACGTGCCATTGTTGCGGCTATAAGATGGTGGAAATGCCGCTGAAAGTACGCGAATGGACTTGCCCCGGCTGTCATGCTGACCATGACCGCGATATCAACGCGGCGATCAACATCCAGCGCAAGGGCATAACAGAATTAATGGCGGCAGGACTTGCCGTCAAAGCCCATCGAGGCTTGCGTCAGTCTGGCGTTGTGCCAGTGGCAGCCTGAGAAGTGGGAAGCCTCGCCGTTTACTGTGGGGAGTAGTCACCGAATTCGTCTTTCGCTTTCTGCAACTGTTGCTGGAAGGCCGGATTGGTATGCAGCGTGGCAACCACTGCTGAGCCGACAATCCGCGCCGCGTCTACGTCGCTCTGCCAGTGATAACCGCAAATGACCCGGCTCTCACCCAGCTCAAATCCGCGTTTAAGAATTTCGTTTTGCCGCTGTGGATTGACCTCAGCCAGCACCAGCGCCGTTGCCCAACCGATAGACGTATGCCCGGAAGGATAGGAACCATTTTTCGACAGCGCATCCTGCTCGGTGGTGTTGCAGGTGGCGACACCATAAAACGCAAATGGCCGAATGCGCATATACTTCTCTTTCGCGCCGCGCGTCGCCAGGTCACCAGCATCTTCAATCATATTGGTCAGTAACTTATGCAGCTCCGGCGCATCTTTCGCGGTGATGGGCGAGCCGAAGGCGCCGGAGAAGGCATTGGCCACGCCGCCGCCGCTCAGGTTTGCGTCTTCCACGGCTAATTTACCGCGCTCGGTGCCGCGCAGCAGACGGCCTTTTTCATACATTGCCTGATCGTTTAAAAACGCGATGCTTCCTACTTCCGGTGGCGGCGGCAGCAGCGCCAGGCTATCAATGGCCTGGGCATTGGTCAGATAGTAGAGATCGGGTTTAGTGGTGACGTCGTTACCGGCTGGAGCCAGGGCGAAAGCGTTAATGGAGAAGAAACTGGCCAGGCAAAGGGCGAGAACGCGCTTTTTCATTAAAATTTCCTTACGTTGTTATATGTCCAGATGAAACAGAATTATTTTTGTCACATTTCTGTCATCTTTTAGTAAAGGTTAAAATGGCGTTAAAAAAAGGGTTCTGTATCGCAAAATCGGTTTTTTGTCTGCTTAATGAGCAACTATGCGCGATTTAGGACTGTCGTACTTATCACCTTGGCATTTGGGCGCTACCATAGCGGGATTGCAATGACAGGAGATGTCCATGAGCGAGCAAGCTATTCGTTTAACGCAATACAGCCACGGAGCCGGTTGCGGGTGTAAAATTTCCCCTAAAGTGTTGGAAACGATTCTGCAGAGTGACCGGGCGAAGTTTATCGACCCGAACCTGCTGGTGGGCAATGAGACCAGCGATGATGCCGCCGTCTATGACCTCGGTAACGGCACGTCAATTGTCAGCACCACCGACTTTTTTATGCCGATCGTCGATAGCCCGTTCGACTTCGGACGCATTGCCGCGACCAACGCCATCAGCGATATTTTCGCGATGGGCGGTAAACCGATCATGGCGATTGCCATTCTCGGCTGGCCGATTAATACCCTGGCACCGGAAATCGCCCGTCAGGTCGTCGATGGCGGGCGCTTTGCCTGCCAGCAGGCGGGTATTGCCCTTGCGGGCGGCCACTCGATTGATGCCCCGGAACCTATTTTCGGCCTCGCGGTGACCGGCGTGGTGCCGACCGAGCGGGTAAAGAAAAACAGCACCGCTCAGGCCGGCTGCAAACTGTATCTCACTAAACCGCTGGGTATCGGCGTGCTGACTACCGCCGAGAAAAAATCGCTATTGAAGCCTGAGCATCAGGGGCTGGCGACGGAAACCATGTGCCAGATGAACCTCGTTGGTTCAGCGTTTGCCAACATTGAAGGCGTAAAAGCGATGACCGACGTCACCGGCTTTGGGCTGCTTGGCCACCTGAGCGAAGTGTGCCGTGGCGCGGGCGTGCAGGCGCAGCTAACTTACGCGGATATCCCGAAACTGCCTGGTGTGGAAGCGTATATTGCCGCGGGCGCGGTACCCGGCGGTACCGGGCGTAACTTTGCCAGCTACGGTCATCTGATGGGCGAAATGCCGCCAGAGTGGCGCGATTTGCTGTGCGACCCGCAAACCTCCGGCGGTCTGCTGCTGGCGGTAACGCCGGATGCGGAAGCTGAGGTTCAGGCCGCGGCGGCTG
This sequence comes from Klebsiella sp. MISC125, assembly GCF_051131775.1. Taxonomy (NCBI): domain Bacteria; kingdom Pseudomonadati; phylum Pseudomonadota; class Gammaproteobacteria; order Enterobacterales; family Enterobacteriaceae; genus Klebsiella; species Klebsiella sp. MISC125. The sequence continues at coordinate 3,579,710 of NZ_CP180448.1, read as the reverse complement.
AGTATGGTATTACGCTTGCCGCCATCGGCGAGCTGGTCACCGCCCGCGGCGGTCGCCCAATGATCGAGATCCGTTGATTTCATGCGGCTGTTTATTGCGGAAAAACCAAGTCTCGGTCGCGCCATCGCTGAGGTGTTGCCAAAACCACATCGTAAAGGCGACGGCTACATTGAGTGCGGTAACGGACAGGTGGTCACCTGGTGTATCGGCCACCTGCTGGAGCAGGCGCAGCCTGACGTCTATGACGGGCGCTATGCGCGCTGGAACCTGCTCGACCTGCCCATCGTGCCTGAGAAGTGGCAGCTTCAACCCAAACCGTCTGTGACCAAACAGCTTAACGTGATTAAGCGCTTGCTCGGCGATGCCCAGGAAGTGATTCACGCGGGTGACCCGGACAGGGAAGGTCAACTGTTGGTAGATGAGGTACTGGATTATCTGCAGCTGGCGCCGGAAAAGCGCCAGCAGGTACAGCGCTGCCTGATTAACGACCTTAACCCGCAGGCGGTGGAGCGGGCGATAAATCGCCTGCGTGCCAACAGTGAATTTATTCCGCTGTGCGTCTCGGCGCTGGCCCGCGCCCGCGCCGACTGGTTGTACGGGATCAACATGACTCGTGCCTATACTATTCTCGGGCGTAACGCGGGTTATCAGGGCGTGTTATCCGTCGGGCGCGTGCAGACCCCGGTGCTTGGCCTGGTGGTGCGCCGCGATGAAGAGATTGAAAACTTCGTCGCTAAAGATTTCTTCGACGTGAAGGCGCATATCGTCACGCCGAAGGATGAACGCTTTGTCGCTAACTGGGTGCCAAGCGAAGCCTGTGAGTCATATCAGGACGAAGAGGGGCGCTTGCTCCATCGTCCGCTTGCCGAACACGTTGTTAAGCGCATTGAAGGCCAACCGGCGACGGTGACTGCTTATAACGACAAGCGGGATTCCGAGCCTGCGCCGCTACCGTTCTCGCTTTCCGCGCTACAGATTGAAGCCGCGAAGCGCTTTGGTTTTAGCGCGCAGAACGTGCTGGATATCTGCCAGAAGCTGTATGAAACCCACAAACTCATTACCTATCCGCGTTCGGATAGCCGCTATTTGCCGGAGGAGCATTTTGCCGGTCGTCATGCGGTGCTTAACGCCATTAGCGTGCACGCGGCAGACCTGCTACCGCAGCCGGTAGTGGACCCGGAGATCCGCAATCGCTGCTGGGATGATAAAAAGGTCGATGCGCACCATGCCATTATTCCCACCGCGCGCAGTTCGCAGGTTAAGCTCAGCGACAACGAGGAAAAGGTCTACGGCCTGGTTGCTCGTCAGTACCTGATGCAGTTTTGCCCGGATGCGGTGTTTCGCAAATGCCAGATCGATCTCGATATCGCCAACGGCAAATTTATCGCCAAAGCCCGTTTCCTGGCGGAAGCCGGTTGGCGAACGCTGCTGGGTAATAAAGAGCGCGATGAGGAAAACGACGGGACGCCGCTGCCGATAGTCGCGAAAAACGACGAGCTGCTGTGCGAAAAGGGCGAAGTCGTGGAGCGTCAGACTCAGCCGCCGCGTCATTTCACCGACGCGACGATCTTGTCGGCGATGACCGGGATAGCCCGCTTTGTGCAGGATAAGGATCTGAAGAAGATCCTGCGCGCGACTGACGGTCTGGGTACGGAGGCAACCCGCGCCGGGATTATCGAGCTGCTGTTTAAGCGCGGTTTCTTGACCAAGAAGGGGCGCTATATTCACTCAACCGAGGCCGGGAAGGCGCTGTTCCATTCGCTGCCCGAAATGGCAACCCGTCCGGATATGACTGCCCACTGGGAGTCGATCCTGACGCAAATCAGCGAAAAGCAGTGCCGCTATCAGGACTTTATGCAACCGCTGGTAGGCACGCTGTTCCAGCTTATCGACCAGGCGCGCAGTACCCCGGTTCGCCGCTTCCGCGGCATTGTCGCGCCGGGCGACGGCAAGAAGAAGAGCGCTCCGCGTAAACGTACGGCGAAAAAATCACGGCCAGCAGATGAGGCGGGCGGAGAGGCAACTGCGTGAGTTTTCTGCCCCGGGAAGGTGTAAATCGCCGGGGCGGAAAACAGAGACCAAAATAGCATCCAATTTGTAAAATGCCCCATTTTTAAATATTCACTTCCCTCAACTTCAAATTACTATTCTTAATGATATATTCTTCTCGTTAATATATTAAATGGTCGGTTTTCTATTGCCTGGGTTCTTATGTGTAGAATTAAAGGTTAGTCATTGCCAAATGCTTTAGTTTATTCTCAAAAACTTTATGATGGATTAGTATTTAGCGCTGACAAACTTTTTCTGGTCTATATAAACAGGGATGATAAATGATTATTGGAATAGATTTAGGTACAACAAACAGTTTGGTTGCGGTCTGGCAGGAGGGAAAAGCGGTATTAATTCCCAATGCGTTGGGTAAATTGCTCACCCCGAGCGTGGTGAGCGTCGATGATGACGGCATGGTGCTGGTGGGCGAAGCGGCCCGCGACCTGCAACTGGTGCGTCCGGCAAACTGCGCGGCGAACTTCAAGCGGATTATGGGCACCTCGCAGACCATTATGCTGGGGAAACAGGCGTTTCGCCCGGAGGAGCTTTCCTCACTGGTATTGCGTCAGCTAAAAGAAGATGCCGAGAATTTTTTGGGCGAACCGGTGACGGAGGCGGTGATTAGTGTTCCCGCCTACTTTAGTGACGTGCAGCGTAAAGCGACCAAAATCGCCGCCAGCATGGCCGGGTTGACCGTTGAGCGCTTAATTAACGAGCCGACTGCTGCCGCGCTGGCCTATGGCTTACACAATCAGGAAGATGAACATCAGTTTTTAGTCTTCGACCTGGGCGGCGGTACGTTCGACGTCTCTATTCTGGAATTATTCGACAATATTATGGAAGTGCGCGCCAGCGCCGGGGATAACTTCCTCGGCGGTGAGGATATCGTGGATATTCTGGTCGAGGCCTTTCGCCATCAGCAGGAATTCCCGGAAGAGATCGAATGGCGGGAGCCGACTCTACAACGGCAGCTACGAGTAGAAGCCGAACGGGTTAAGCGGGCACTGAGCCTGCGTGAAACGGCGGTTTTCAGCGTGGAAATCGAGAGTGAGCGTTATCAGTGGCAAATTACCGAGGCGGATTTTGAATTGCTGCTGGAATCTTTTTTCGCCCGCATTCGGGAACCTCTGGAAATGGCGATTCGCGATGCCCGACTGGATATCTCGCAGTTGGACCAGATTGTTCTGGTAGGCGGAACCACGCGGATGCCGCTAATTCGCAAGCTGGTGGCGCAGCTCTTTGGCCGCTTGCCTGCGATGCATCTGAACCCGGATGAAGTGATTGCCCAGGGAGCGGCGATTCAGGCTGCGCTCAAGGCTCGCAATCGTGAACTTGAGGATGTGGTGGTCACTGATGTTTGCCCTTACACCCTGGGCGTCGATACCTCAAGGTCGCTGGGTCACACGCGAGAGTCGGGCTACTTTGCGCCAATTATTGAGCGCAACCGTAGCATCCCCTGTAGTCGGGTGCGGAATTTTTATACCGTTAATGACGACCAGACTAATGTGGATTTTAAAATCTACCAGGGCGAGAGCCGGATGGTGGAGGACAATATCTTTCTGGCCGAAATGTCTATTGCCGTGCCGCCAAAACCGGCGGGGCAGGTGGAAATACAAGTTCGTTTTACCTACGATATTAACGGGCTGCTCGATGTTGATATTCATGTACCGTTAACCGGCAACCGCAGCAGTCTGCTTATTCAACAGCATCCGGGCACTTTGACGGAAGATCAGATCCAACAGTCGCAGGCCAAACTCAGCACGCTGAAAATTCACCCACGCGATGAACAGGCGAACCAGGCGCTGATGGCCCGTCTCGATCATCTCTATCAGTTGAGCCTTGGCGATGCACGTGAATGGGTCAGCGAGTGCTCGCGGAAGTTCAGCTATCTGTTGGAAAAGCAGGAAAACGATCAGATCATCGCCTTCCGCGAACAGGTTAATCAAATTCTCGACGGTATAGATACGGACCGCCTGCTATGAACTGCTGGCAAATATTAGGCCTGGAGCCGGGAACCGGGGCGCGCGAAATTAAGCGCCGCTTTGCGCAGTTGGTAAAGGTTAACCGCCCTGAGGACGATCCGGCTGTCTATCAGAGATTACGCGATGCCTACGAGCAGGCGCTGGCTTGTACGGATGATCACAGCTCGCAGCCACACGTTGAACCTTGCACTACCGCGGGCGTCAGACCGGTTGTTTTGCCGCGCGTCACGCCCGTTAGCCCACCACCTCCGGTTACCCGGGAGAATGGCTGGGCTGACGTGCTGGAGGCTCTGTTGGTGGAAAATAAACACCTCCCGGAAGCTGTCGACTTGCAGCTGGAGCGGGCGCTGGTGGATCTCGTCGCATTTGACCTGCAATCCCGGCTACAGTTTGAAACCACTCTGATGGCAAAGCTGGCGCGGGACCATCGTCCTTTGTTGATGCTGACGGCGGCGGAAAAGTTTAAATGGCATCTGGTGACGGATAAGGATGATACTGGTGCGCGAAACACCATTAATGACCATTGCCTGATCTATCGGCGCATTGAGCGGGATATTGCGCCGCTTTTCTTTAACGGCATGAGCTGCATTGAGGAAGTAGAGTGCGGCGAAAAGCTCTACGCTATTTTTGCCGCACTGGAGCACGATGCGCAAAGCCTGCAATGGTTTGATATCGCCGTACTGCTGAAAATAGCCGGGCTTGTGCTCTCTGCTGATTATCTGGGCATGATAAGTGAAAAAATCAGGTGGACGACGCAGACGGAGAAAATACAGAGAGCCCAAAGTTTAGATGAGGAAAAGTCGGTACTGGTCTGGAATCTGAATGAGCGATTCCGTGCTCTGGCATCTATTCATCAATCCGCGTATCAAAAAGTCGTGCGCGCGCTTCAGCTGGAATCGGATGGTTATCAAGTCTCGAAAGTCTTGTCTGCGCGTCTTAAAGCTGCTGAGCAGGGCGATATCGAAGCCTGTTTTTCCATCGGAAAAATGTATTACGGTGGTTTTGGCGTTCCGCAAGATGAGTCGCAGGCTATGCACTGGTATCTACGCGCCGCAGAGCAGGGACTGGCGCCCGCTCAGTATCATCTTGCCCAGCTTTATGAACGAAAACGTAATAACAACGCGGCGTTTCAATGGTACAGCAAGGCAGCGGAGCAAGGCCATGCGAGCGCGCAGTATGCGCTGGGTCGTTTATACACAGGCGGTTTTGGGGTCACCCGAAATCGTCAGCAGGGAATTTTATGGTTTTCCCGAGCGGCGGAACAGAATGATGATTATGCGCAATATGCGCTAGGCGTTATCTGTCTTGTCGGCGACGGTATCGACACGGATTGCCTGCGGGCATTTGGACTTTTTCGTCAGGCTGCGCTACAGGGGAATACCGCGGCGCAGCTTGAGCTGGCGCATCTGTATTACAATGGGCAAGCGGTAGAACGCGATGTGCAGCAGGCGCTGGTCTGGTATACCAAAGCCGCAGAGCAGAATAACGGCGACGCGCAATATTGGTTAGGTAAAATCTATAATGAAGGGGAATTAGCGCCCCCCGATCGTCAAAAAGCATTGACCTGGTACAGCAAAGCGGCGGAGCATGGATCTGGCGAGGCGATGTTTGAGCTGGGGTGTCTTTATTACCGCGGTGAACATATTGCCGCTGATATTGAGCAGGCGGTTCACTGGTTTTCGGAATCGGGTCAGCGGGGCGTGGCGCAAGCGGCATTTATCCTCGCAGAGATTTATGCCGCCGGCAAAGATGGTGTAAAAAAAGACCAAAATAATGCCTTCTACTGGTATGAAAAAGCGGCCAGATTAGGTTTCGTCCAGGCTCAGGGAAAATTTGCAGCGATGTATGCCCTCGGGACGGGTAAAGAGCAGAGCTATCTTGAGGCCTGGGCGTGGATCATTATTGCCGGAGGCGATAATCCCTATATCGATAAAGAAACCGTGCGGCAAAAATTATCCGCTGAGGAGATGACGGAAGCGCAAGCGATGGCTGCAAGGTATCGGCGGATATTTCAGCTTAAATAAAGATGAAAGAAGAAAAGGAGTTCTGAGATGACGTGCTGGGAAATATTAGGCCTGGAGCCAGGAGCAGAGCCTCGTGAAATTAAGCGCCGCTTTGCGCAGTTAGTGAAGGTCAATCGTCCGGAGGACGATCCGGTTGTCTATCAGAGGTTACGCGATGCCTACGAGCAGGCGCTATCTAGTGAAGAGAATCCAATTAGAGATGGCGATGTGTGGGACGATGAAGAGCCGGTGTCGAAGCGCGCCACGCCCACGCGTATTAGATTTCCGACAGTAAATATATCAGCCCGCATCCATCATCAAAATCCCATCGTGGTAAGCGCGACGCTAAGCTGGCAAAGCGTGCTTGACGATCTATTCTTAGTCAACGAGAGCAAGCCTCAGCAGGCTGAAGCCCAGTTAACTGAGGCTGTCGCCAGGCTTTCTTCTTCCGACCTGAAAGCACGTTTACAGTTTGAGGAACATCTGGCTTTAAATTTGAGTCGGGTATTTCGTCCTTTGCTGACGCTGGCGGCGGCAGAAAAATTTAAATGGTATTTGACATCCGGGGGCAATCATCAGGCTGCCTGCTGCGCGATTAATGACAAGCGTACGCTTTGGTTACTGAATGAAGCGGAAATTGCACCGCTGTTTTTTGCTGATATGTCGGCTATTGATGAAATTGAAAGCGGCGATCGGCTTAAACGTATTTATCAGAACTATGCTGATGATGCGGAAAACAGACCGTGGTTTGATGCAGCGGTATTAATGCAAATCGTCAGATACGATCTCTCCAGTGCATTTCTGGGTTTTATAGTTGAGAAGCTTGAATGGTCAGTTAAGCCAGATAAAAGCATTCGTTGCTGGTCGCTTTCTGAACGTTTTCACGCGTTAGAGATAATCCACCCGCTGGGGTATGAAAAACTGTGCGCTGCTATCAGCGCAGCCGACGGCGTTTACCATACATCGAAAACATCAGTGAGTTATGCCAAAGCGGCGGAGCAAAAGCATGCGATATCACGCTATAACCTCGGACTGCTCTATGAGCAGGGAGAAGATGTCGAACAGGATGATAATCGCGCTTTCTTCTGGTTCTCCTGTGCAGCAAAGCAGGGGCATGCCGATGCACAGCATTCATTAGGCGTTTGCTACCGCGAAGGTAAGGGGACAAATCAGGATTTTCAACAGGTTATATATTGGCTTATGAAGAGTGCAGTGCAAGAAAATGTCTATGCACAATACGATCTTGGTCGAATTTATATCTGCGAAACCTCGGATATGCAAGATTATGTAAAGGCATTTTATTGGTTCCAGAAAGCGGCGCAGCAGGGATTTGCTCATGCCCAAAACCATCTGGGTTGGTTGTATTATAACGAAACAACAGGCAGCCGAAATTACCAGCAGGCGTTGAGATGGTTCACTTTGGCCGCTGAGCAACATTGTGATGTTGCCCAATATAATCTAGGTATATTGTATCGTGATGGCCTGTCTGGCCCGATTAACTATCAATTGGCCTATGATTATTTTCTTAAAGCCGCACGGCAAGGATATGCACCTGCACAGAATGAAGTCGCAATGATGTATTATCACGGACGTGGCATTGAGCAAAATTATCAGATGGTTATTGAATGGTACTCCAAATCCGCAGAGCAAGGAGATGCTATTGCCCAATATAATCTTGGGCAGCTATACAGTGATGATGAAATAATGCAGCCAGATTATGCAAAGGCGCAATATTGGTTAATGCAATCGGCCGAGCAGGAATATGGCGATGCTCAGTTTAAATTAGGCTTTATGTATTTTGAAGAAACTGGAGTACCCCGAGATATACAGAAATCCATATTCTGGTTTACGGCTGCCGGGCAGCAGGAGAACGTTGATGCGGCAGTCATGCTGGGGAAGATCTACATGCGCGGGGAGGGTATAATAGGAAAAGATTACAGCTCCAGCTTATTTTGGTATGAAAAAGCCGCTAAGCTCAATCACGCAGGAGCTCAGGAGGTGGTTGCATTTATGTATGCTAACGGTTTTGGAACCGATACTAACTATATTTTGGCTTGGGTCTGGATAATTATTTCGTCGACTCCACATCCTGAAATAGATAAAGGCAAGATTCGTCGTAAATTATCCGCCAGAGAATTAGCTGAAGCGGAAGATATTGCTCATCAATATATTAGAAGATATCAGTTAAGGTAAATACGGTAATATCGAGGTATAGGTACTGAGCCATGGAAGGGAGGTTTGCAGGTATGACGTGCTGGGAAATATTAGGCCTGGAGCCGGGAGTCGAGCTGCGTGAAATTAAGCGGCGCTTTGCGCAATTAGTGAAGGTCAATCGTCCGGAGGACGATCCGCAGGCGTATCAGCGGCTACGTAACGCCTATGAAGCGGCGCTGAGCTGGGAAGAGGTGGACGATGTCTTTCCAGATGAAGAAGAACACACCGAACGGGATAATATCAATATTCGTCAAGATATTGTTGATATGCCTCAGCCACGAATACGAATCCAGCGCCGATCTCCGGGCGCGGTGAGCGCGTCTTTGAACTGGCAAAATGTTCTGGAGCGCCTGTTTCTGGCGAATGAAAAGCTCCCGGAAAATGCGCAGAAGCAGCTAGAAAGCGCTTTGAATGAACTCGAACTTCTGGACCTCAAATCGCGCATACGTTTTGAGGAGGCGTTGCTGGTCAACCTGCACCAGATATCGCGCCCGTTACTGGTATTAGCCGCGGCAAAAACCTTTCGCTGGCATCTGGTTGCGGGGGGCGCTCAGGCCAGTATCCAGACGGCGATAAACGAAGGCTGTATTCTGTATCGTAATATTGAAAAAGAGATTGCACCTTATTTCTTTGCCGAGATGTCGGCTATTGATGAAGTTGAATACGGCGATAAAATTAAAGATAGCTATTATTCCTTACGGGATAACGAGAAAAGTAAGAAGTGGTTTGATTTTGCGCTGCTGATGCAGATTGATCAGCTTTCGCTGTCGGTATCATTTTTACGTCAGCTCACAGAATTGGTTGAATGGTCATATAAACCGGATAAAGAACGCCGTGCGTGGTCTTTGTCCGACCGTTTTCATGCACTGGCGGCGGTGCATAAACAAAGTTATCGCAAGCTAATTAACGCGCTGAACGTACAGAATAATGGTTACGCATCATCAATGGTGGTTAGCAGTTATCTAAGCGCCGCAGAACAAGGCCATGTTTTCTCCTATAACAAGCTCGCACAAAAATATTATATTGGTGCTGATGTCGAAAAAGACGATACCCAGGCGGCGTACTGGTTTACCCGCGCGGCGGAGTCAGGGCATATTTCTGCCCAGCACAACCTTGGAACCCTGTATCGCGATGGCGTTGGCGTTGAGGCAAATACGCAACAAGCGTTTAAATGGTTTATGCAGGCCGCGCTGCAGGGCGATGACAAGTCGCAATATTCCGTGGGATTTATGTATAAGTCAGGTTCCGGTATTGAGCAGAATCAGATGTTGGCGTTTGAGTGGTATCTGAAAGCCGCTGAACAGGGACATAACTGGTCACAGCTTGAAGTGGCAAAGATGTTACGTAACGGGACGGGTGTTGAAGCGGATCTGGCTAAGGCTTTTGCTTGGTGCGTTAAAAGTGCAGAGAGTGGTTATGATTTCGCGCAAAGTGAACTGGGAATCATGTACTTTCATGGCTGGGGCGTCGCGCAGGATTATCACCAGGCCAGGGCGTGGTATATCAGGGCCGCTGACCAGGGTGAAAGCACCGCGCAACATAATCTGAGTATTCTCTACCGGGATGGGCTGGGGGTGGAAAAAGATCAGCAAAAATCGTTTGAATGGTGTTATCAATCGGCCATACAGGGCTTTGTTAATGCGCAAAATGAACTTGGGCATAAATATTATTACGGGCAGGGTATCCCGCAGAATTACACCCTGGCATATGAATGGTTTAGTAAAGCCGCTGAACAAAATGATTCTTGTGCGCAATTTTATCTTGGTGATATGCATCGGCTCGGGGAAATTACCAACAGCGATGCGAAACAGGCGTTTTATTGGCTAAGTCTCGCGGCCGAACAGAACTACAGCCATGCACAATTTGCCCTTGGGATGCTCTACCTTGATGGTGTTGGTGTGGAGCAAAACAGTCGTATGGCTTTTCATTATATCCATGCCTCTGCGTTGCAAGGGATCGCAGCAGCACAAAATAGAGTGGCCATTATGTTTGAGGATGGAGATGGTGTGAATCAGGATTCCCATCAGGCATGCAAATGGTACACGCTCGCGGCAGAACAGGGCGATAAGGATAGCCAGTTTAACCTTGCGCAGTTGTATAAAAATCACCTTTCTGATTATCGCCAGGCTGTTTACTGGTTTACGCAGGCCTTTGAACAAGGCGAGGATACCGATGCGGCATTTATGCTGCATAAGATCTATCTGGAAGGCGGCGAGGGCGTGGAGAAGGATGAGGAACAGGGCTTTACCTGGTGCGCGCGGGCGGCGCTCAGGGGGCACAAACAAGCTCAGGATGCGCTTTCTACGCTGTATCACCGTGGATGCGGGACCGAGAAAAGTAACGTCGATGCATGGGCATGGGCGCTTATTTATGGCCCGGCAGGGATGAAGTTGAGAATAAAGCGAGCGATGTCACCTGAGGAAATTGCAGAGGCGCAAGCGTTGGCAAAACAGTTAATCACGCAGTGTGGTCTGGAAAGCAGCTATTACCCATTGCCGTAAAGAAGTTTAGTAACAAAAAAGAAACGCCCCACCTGTTTCAGTGAGGCGTTATCGGTGTCTTAAATCACACCCTGAGCCAGCATGGCGTCAGCGACCTTCACGAAACCGGCGATATTCGCGCCGCGAACGTAGTTGGTCTGCTTCGCTTCACCGCCGTATTCCACACAGGCGTGGTGGATGTCCAGCATGATGTGGTGCAGACGCGCGTCAACTTTCTCCGCTTTCCAGCCCATGCGCGCGGCGTTCTGCGCCATTTCCAGGCCAGAGGTTGCCACGCCACCGGCGTTAGCCGCTTTACCCGGCGCGAACAGGACGCCCGCTTCGAGGAACAGGTCGGTTGCCGCGATAGTGGTTGGCATGTTGGCGCCTTCCGCGACGGCCTTCACGCCGTTAGCAATCAGCTGACGGGCAGCATCGACGTCCAGCTCGTTCTGCGTTGCGCACGGCAGCGCGATATCTGCCTGTACGCCCCACGGCTGCTTGCCTTCAAGATAGGTCAGGCCGAACTCGCGGGCGTAATCGGCTACGCGACCATGGCTGCGCTCTTTAATATCGATCAGGCGGGCCAGTTTTTCTTTGGTGAAGCCAGCTTCGTCAACCACGGTGCCGTTAGAGTCGGAAGCCGTAATAACACGCGCGCCAAGCTCCATCGCTTTCTCAATGGCATATTGCGCGACGTTGCCCGAGCCGGACACCGCGACGCGAGCGCCTTCAAAGCCTAAACCGTGGCGTTTCAGCATTGCTTCGGTAAAGTAGATCAGGCCGTAACCGGTTGCTTCCGGACGAATCAGGCTGCCGCCGAAGGAGAGGCCTTTACCAGTGAACACACAGGCGCTGTTGTTGGAGAGCTTGCGCATCATCCCGGCCATAAAGCCCACTTCACGACCGCCTACGCCGATATCACCTGCCGGAACGTCGGTATCCGGGCCAAGATGACGATACAGTTCGGTCATCAGCGCCTGGCAGAAACGCATCACTTCGCCATCGCTCTTGCCTTTAGGATCGAAGTCGCTACCGCCTTTACCGCCGCCCATAGGCAGGGTGGTCAGGGCGTTTTTGAAGGTTTGTTCAAAACCGAGGAATTTCAGAATCGACAGGTTTACCGATGGGTGGAAACGCATACCGCCCTTGTACGGGCCGATAGCGGAGTTGAACTGCACGCGCCATGCGCGGTTTACCTGAACCTGATTACGGTCATCAACCCAAACAACGCGGAACTGGATAGCACGCTCTGGTTCAACCAGACGTTCAAGCAAATTCAGCTGACGATAGCGCGGATTTTCCTCAAGGAAAGGCCACAGGGTAGTCATCACCTCGCGGACTGCCTGAGCAAATTCAGTTTGATTTGGATCGCGCTGTTGAACGCGGGCGAGAAAACCTTCCAGAGTGCACGTCTGATCCATTGATATAAGTTCCCCTTATGATTGTGATTGCATTTATTTATTATGATTCGGCTCTTGAAAAGGCCGATTTTCCGACTATACCACCGGTAATCGTTAGTTAAGCAAGGAAAAATTGTCCAGAAAGCAAAATTTATAATTAGGCTTTGGTCATAATCAAAAACGATGACAATAGCCTGACAAAATTAGCGGGAAAGGAGAGATGCACGTTGGGCGATAAAGGCTTCCAGCAGGGGGATGTCGGCTGGCGCAAGATTGAAGGTTAAGGCTTCCTGCGGCGAGCACCAGCGTAGCTGGCTGTGGTAGTGGGCTGTTGGCTCGCAGCTAAATTGCGGGACCCACCAGGCGTGAAGGTGAATCAGGCGGGCGGAGACTTCGCGCTGATGGCTGGCGATATAGCATTGCGGTTGGGCGACGATCCCGAGTTCTTCCTGAAGCTCACGGGTCAGCGCCTGAGCTTGTGTTTCGCCTGGCTCGACTTTACCACCGGCAAATTCCCACATCCCCGGCTGGTCGGCGTGCGCAGGCCGTTGTGCCAGCAAAATTTGCCCGTTGCGTTCGATAATGGCGGCAACAACATCAATGGTTTTTAGCATGTGAATCATCGCTCTGTGCGGGATAATGGCCTATTATCACCGCCTTCCTGCCGTTCAAACAACCCTAAACCCGCTGGAGAGACTCCGTGCTTGACCGCCATTTACATCCTCGACTTAAACCCGTGCTCAACGCCATCGCCGCGCTGCTGGATCGCCCTGCAATTTCTCCCGATGGCCTGACGTTGTTTGGTTTTGCGATTGGCGTGCTGGCGCTGCCGTTCCTGGCGCTGGGCTGGTATCAGGCGGCGCTGGCGGCGATAGTATTCAATCGCCTGCTGGACGGTTTAGACGGCGCGCTGGCCCGGCGGCGCGGGCTGACCGACGCGGGCGGCTTTCTGGATATTTCGCTCGATTTCCTGTTTTACGCGCTGGTGCCGTTTGGCTTTATCCTCGCCGACCCGACGCACAATGCGTTGGCGGGCGGCTGGCTGCTGTTTGCTTTTATCGGTACCGGCAGCAGCTTTCTGGCCTTTGCCGCGCTGGCGGCGAAGCATCAGATAGATAATCCAGGCTATGCCCATAAATCGTTTTATTATATTGGCGGACTAACGGAAGGGACGGAGACCATCGCGCTGTTTGTGCTGGGCTGCCTGTTTCCGGAATGGTTTGCCTGGTTGGCGTGGATTTTTGGCGCGCTGTGCTGGCTGACGACCTTTACGCGGGTGTGGAGTGGTTATGTCACACTTAAACAGGTGGGAGTTTAGTGAGCATGTTTGATGCCGGGCGGCGGGTTCACCGTCGTCTGCGGTCCGGTAGCCCGGACAGATGCGTAGCATCGCCTCCGGGAAATGTGTTGAGTCTGATTCGCTGGCGCTGTTTCCACCCGGCTCGCGCTGCGCTTAGCCGGGCTATGGGTTCTTACGACCTTTACGCGGGTGTCTGACTCTAAAAGAAAATGAGAGCGCTGGTGGTACGGCGAATCAGGAGTGAATTAGTTTGTAAGACTGGCCAGCACCAGGCCAAAACCTACTACAGCGCTAATAACTATCGTCAGGATTGCATTGCGCCATACGCGCCAGTGTTTGCCGAAAGTGTCGGGATCGGACTTATGTTTATACCAGGTTTGCCATGCAACAGCTACGGTGGCCACAATGGGTAAAACCACCATGAATGTCAGAATAAGATTCTCGATATAATCGGTATTAATGGTCAATTTCATCGTCCTTTGTTGTTAGCGTGCCGGGCAAATCCCTCGCCCGGCATCAAAACCACGATATCACTCCGGTTTGCGATCGCCAGTTTCAACCGGGTTTTTCGGATTACTGCTCCACTCGTACCAGCCGCCGTCGTACACCGAGACGTTTTGCCAGCCCATTGCCCGGGCGTACATAAACGTTTCTGAGGCGCGCCAGCCGGTGCCGCAGTAGAAAGAGACCTGCTGGCTTGGCAGAATATTCCATGATTTCCACATGGCGGCGATATCATCGGCGCTGCGCATGGTACCGTCAGGGTTATGGAAATCCTCCATATGGGTAGAGTCGCTTCCGGCGTGGCCCCAGCGGGCACCGGCAATCTCACCCATCGGCTTGATGTAGCTGTAGCCGCTGGTGGTGCCAATAAACTCCGGCCAGGAACGAATGCTTACCAGCGAAGCGTCCTGACGATGCAGAAGGGCGCGAGCCTGTTCGGTATTGAGCATCAGCTGTGGCTGACCCGGAATCGTCGTGCCGAAATCCGGCTCGGATTTCTGTTTCGGCGGCGTTCCGCGCTCGACCGGCAGCCCGGCATCGGACCAGGTTTTCCAGCCGCCATCGAGCAGGCGCACATCTTTTACCCCAGCATACAGCATGATCTGCGCCACGCGGGCTGCGGCATACACGTCTCGACCGTACAGAATCACCGTGGTGTCATGGCGAATACCGTGTTTTGCCAGCATCGCTTTAAGCTGCTCGTCGGAGACTTTATTCCACAGCGGCTCGCTTTCAACCTCGTTGGTGTCGATATAACCGGCACCCGGAATATGGTTGAGCAAATAAAACTTCGGCGCGCCCCAGGCGGCTTCAAACACCTTCCATTGTCCGGCAGGGGCGGCGGTCACCTTTTTACCCTGCTGAAGGTCGTGCAGCCACTGCGGATAAATCAGTTGCTCAAAATGCGGCAGCTTTTGCAGACGATCTGCCTGGCTCAGGGCATCGCCGAGCGTGCTGAGATGGGTAAATCCGGCGGACTGAAGCCGTGCTGCGACTTTGGCGTTGTCGTCCGCATTGCCGTACAGCGCAATCGGCGTTGCCGCCTGTAAATTATGTTGCTTAGCCCAGTCGCTGATTTGCTCGTCGCTCATGGCGCTAAGCCAGTTGGCGGAAAGATTCAGCGCCTGCGGCTCATGGCCTTGCGTGCCGTTGGCGTTTTGCGGCCAACCGTTATAGAAAGCGCTGAGACGGGTATCAATGGTGACGCCATTCTGCTGTTGCAGGGTGGAAAGCGCGAGCGTTGGCATGGTTTCAGCGGCGAGGGTGGAAGTAGCAGCAAGCCCCATCAGTAGGGCGAGTGCGGTCAATTGAGAAACACGTTTCATCGAAATGCCCGACAGTAGAAAATTGAGCGGCAATTCTCCGCGTTATCAGTGAATAATTCTTTGCGATAGCGCAGGCTTTCAATGCCAGAGGCTCATATGCAAACAGCGCCCCCCAATGGGAGTATCCTGGCTGTCATGGGTGACCAGTACCGCAGGGATCGCCAGACGTGTCAGTTCGTCGAATACCCACTGGCGAAAGTCGGCGCGTAGGTCAACGTCGAGGCGATTAAACGGTTCATCCAGCAGCAGCGCTCGCGGTCGGGCCAGCAGGGACCGCAGCAGGCTGACCCGCGCGCGCTGGCCGCCGGAAAGTGTCGCCGGATCGCGGGAATAGAAACCCGCCAGCCCGGCGCGCTCCAGCGCCTGTTCCACCTGCGTTTTTCGCTGCATCCCTTTAATGTCTGCAGGAAGCGCTAGCAGCAGATTTTGCCCCACACTGAAGTGGTCGAACAGCAGCGCGTCCTGAAACAAAATACCGATGCATCGCCGCTCGATTGGCAAATTATCGCAGCGCTGGTTATCCAGCCACAGTTCGCCGCAGGCGCGGAAATTCTCTTCCAGCACACCCACCATCCAGGCAAACAGGGTCGACTTTCCGCTACCGGATGGCCCCATCAGCGTCAGGACTTCACCGGGAACCACTGAAAAATCCACATTGTGCAGCAGCGACTGTTTATCGAGCTCCAGGGTTAAGTTTTTGACGGTCAACATTAGCGTAATCCTTGTCGATAGCGGCCCGTCAGCCAGGCCAGCAGGGCGGTGAGGGCAAAGAAAATCGCCGGTAAAAGAAGCTGCCATAACGCCTGGGCGGCGAGGGTTGCCGTATCGCCGCCGCTGCTCAGGGCCACGGCTTCGCTGGTGAGCGTTGGAATACGTCCGGCCCCCAGCCACAGAGTTGGCAGATATTGCGCGATGCTCACTGAAAAGCCAACCGCCAGCGCGGTCAACAAAGGGCGCGTTAGCGAGGGCAGAGTGACCAGCCAGAAAATGCGCCCCCGTTGCCAGCCGAGGGTTCGCGCAACCAGCACCGTGCGCGGGTCGAGACTACGCCACGCCGGGCGCAGGATAAACAGCATCCACGGCACCACCCACAGCAGATGTCCCCACAAAACGGTGAGCCACTCGCCGTCCAGCCATGCATACAGCGCCAGCTGATATTGCCCGTCCGCCAGCGGTAACGCGGGCAAAACCAGCGGTAGCCAAATCCATCCACTGACGCGGGAGGGGCCAAGCTCCAGCCATAGCAGGCAAATCACCGCTCCGATAAGCGCTGAGCATAGCCCCAACCATAAACTATTGCTGATGCTCTCGCTGACCGGCTGAGTATTTTGCGCGACGGCCGCGAGAAACAGGGCGCAGACCACGCCGCACAGTGGCAGGAAAATGGCGAACGTTTTCCCCGCCAGCGCTCGTGGCTGGGGTTGACGCATTCCCTCAACGCGCGGTATTCGCCGACGCCAGAGACGCCACGCGCCATATGCCCCGGTCGCCATAACGGCGAGGATCAACAGCAAGACCAGGCTGGTGATAGCGCCTTTGGCCTGCTGCGCATCATCGCCCTGGTTTAGCCATTGCCATGCCAGCACCGCCAGCGTCGGCGGGTTGCCGGGGCCGATCACCAGCGCGACGTCCACCACCGAAAGGCTCCAGGCGGTGGTCGCCAGCAGCACTATCGACAGCGACGGAAGCAGCATCGGTAAAACCAGCCATTTCAGACACTGCCAGCGACCATAACCGAGGCTTTTTAATACCGTGGCCTGCCCGGCCAGACGCTTCTCACCCAACAGGCCATAAACCACCCACAACAGAAAACCGCTCTCTTTAACCGCCATCGTCAGGCCCAGACCGATGCCGTAGCGGTCGACCGTGGGGGATAAAAAGGGGCAGAGGCGATAGAGCCAGCCGCCCTCGGCAAACAGCAGCAGAGCAGCGGTGGCGAAAGCGATGTGGGGTACCGCCAGCAGCAGCGGAAGCCTTCTCACCAGCCGTTGCCAGCCAGTCGATGGCCAGAGTGCGGCAACAACAGTGGCGGTGATAAGCAGCGCGCCGCCAACCGACAGCAGCGTCGAAACCAGAGTTGCCGTTAACGCCTGAGTGAACTGTGGATCGGCAAACAGCGCCTGCCAGCAGGAGAGGCGCAGTGCTGGCAGCGCCATCAGTGAAGCCGCAGGGAGCAGTGGTAAATAGATCAGCGCCACCGCTCCCCAGGTTAGCAGCGTTAGTGCGTACCGTAGCGGCGCAGCCATTCCTGCTCCAGCGCATCAACCCAGGCAGCGTGCGGTTCGCCCAGCATCGGCGGCATATTCTGCGGCACAACGGCGTTAAAGGCCTGGCGCTGAGTATCCGTTAAACTCGCCGGATCCAGCACGCTGGGGTCGCCCCATATTGCCGGGTCAGCTTTGCGCAGTTGCGCTTCGGGCGAGAGCAGGAAATTGGCGACCACTTTTGCGCCCGCCGTGGCGCGTGCGTTGGCTGGGATCGCCACAAAGTGGACGTTACCGAGCATGCCCTTCGTGAAGCCAAAACCGTAGCTGTCCTCTGGTAGTTCGCCGCTGGTTGCTTTTTGCTGCGCGTGAAGCGGGTTGAAGGTCAATGAAAGCTTAAGCGTACCGCTCGTCAGCATCGTATCCATACGGGCGGGCGAAGCCGGGAAGTCGCGGCCCTGACGCCACAGCAGAGGGTGAAGATGGTCGAGATACTGCCACAGCGGCGCGGTCACGGCGGCGAAGGTGGCCTCCTGCGGCGGCTGGCTCAGGGCATCGGGCTGTTGGGTCAGCGTCAGCAGCAGTTGTTCGAGAAAAGCGGTGCCGGTGAAATCTGGCGGGCGCGGATAGGTGACGCTGCCGGGATGCGCGGCGGCGAACGTCAGCAGTTCCTGCGCATTCTTGGGGGCATCAGGCGTTTGTGAGCGGCGGGCGATAAAGGTGAGCTGCGCGCCGCCCCACGGTGATTCCGCGCCGTCGGTGGGAATGGAGAAATCTTCACGTACCGGTTTTTGCGTATCGACAAAGCGCCAGTTGGGCAGCGTTTCCGCCCATTGAGTTTGCAGTAGATTTGCGCTTTTCAGAGTGCGGAAGTTTTCGCCGTTGACCCACAGCAGATCGATGGAACCACCTTGACTGCGCCCGGCCCGGGCTTCGGTCTGGATGCGTTTAACCGCGTCTGCGGCGTCGGCGATATGCACGATGCGCAGGTCGATGGCGTAATCACGCTTTACTTCGCCGCTGACCCAATCGAGATAGCGGTTGACCGCCGGATCTCCACCCCAGGCGTTAAACCATACCGTCTGACCGCGGGCTTCTTGTTGTGTGGATTGCCAGTTGGCGCTGGCGGTCAATGGAGAGAGCAATAGTAAAGCCAGGATCAACAAACTGCGCATAACCACTCCTTATGGTTTTGAATCGGTTGGGATCTGGCATAGCCCCTGTGCGGGGATCGCCATCGCCGAGTTAAAGCGCGCCGACAGGTTCTGTAAACCGATAAGCGCCGTGAGTTCGGTCAGCGCCTGGGCATCAAATTGCGCGGCCATTTTACTGCGCAGCGCATCGTTGACGACCGGAGGCGTCATGCTGGCGGCTTCGGCATACTCCAGTGCCAGCCGCTCACGCTCGCTGAACAATGCGCTGTTTCGCCAGTCGGCGACTGCCAGTAGCTTGTCACTGCTGCCGGTACGTTCCGCCAGCTTCATATTGGTAATATCAATACAAAACTCGCACAAGCAGAGTTGCGCAATGCGGGCGCTGACCAGCGATCGCAGTACCGGGTCGAGGGGTGAGCGTTTGCGCTCCAGATAGCCGACGAACATCGACACCAGGTAAAACACCAGCGGAATGCGCCCCCACCAGCGGATAGGGCTGAGTACTTCGCCGTAGTGGCGGCGGTGCAGCCAGGCCTGCGGGCGTAAGATCAGGGGAATTGACTTCAGGGGCGGTAAGCTCATCGTGAACTCCTCTTTTGCTGTTCAAGATAGAGGGCTTTTGCGACGACCACCACAATTGCCAGCGCAAATAGAATCGATAAACCGGTCACCAGCCAGAAGGTGCCGCCGGTGAGCAGGCTACCGGCCCAGGAGTAGACAATTGTCGCGGGTAGCTGGCCGACACCGGTGGCCAGCATAAAGTGGCGAAAGCGTATCGATGTGAGTCCGGCGGCGTAGCTCACCGGGTCGAAAGGGACGAACGGCAGCAGGCGGCAAATTAAGATGGTGTGTTTGCCGTAGCGGGTAAAAAAGCCATCCATACTCTGCAACACGCTTTTACCGGTGAGTTTCTCCACCACCTCGCGACCCAATACCCGGGCGATAAAAAAGCATAGCGCCGCGCCGGTCATGGAGCTCACCCACGAGAGCACGCCGCCCCAAAAGGCGCCGAACAGCGACGCGTTGGCGAAGGTGATCAGGAACGCGGGAAGCGGGGCGATGATAGCTTGCAGAACCATCAGTGCGAAGGAAACGAGCGCCGCCTGTGGACCCCAGGAGTCGATAAAGCGCTCAATCGCCTGCTGATCGAGTGTGGCAAAAGCCGCGAGGCTGTGCTGCATAAACGTATTTACGCCAGGTACCAGCCACCAGGCCAGCAGGGCGACGATCAGCACGATGCCGATCGCCGCCCGATAGTACGCGTTATAATTTTTCATCGTCAGCCTGTCGTTGTTCGGTATCGATTCGCCGGTAGCGGGCGTATCTTTTCGCCGCCTGTATCAGGGCAAATAAGGCCAGACCTGCGAGAGTCAGTTTAAGCACAAAGAGGAGCGTAATACCGTCGCGGAGAAGCTCGCTGGCCATCAGCGTATATATAAATATGCCGGGTAAGGTAGTGATGGCGGAAATAAAGGTAAATGACCAGAACGGAATAGCCGTCAGGCCATAGGCGTAATTTTGAATATTATAAGGGAATAACGGGATCAGCCGCGTCAGAATTAAAAAATCGGTTCCACTACGAGCGATACCTTTTTCGATTGCCTGAAATATCGCCGTCCGTCCGACATATTTTAACAGTAGATCGCGGCCCAGCCAGCGGGCAAACAGAAACGAAAGCGAAGAGGCGACGGTCGCGGCAAGCAGCGATAGTACGGTGCCCAGCAGCGGGCCAAAAATAATCCCTCCGGCAATAACCAAAATACTTCCTGGCATCAAACACAAGGTTGCGATAATAAACAGCAGAATATAGAGCGTATAGCCGAAGGTTCCGCTCTGAAGGATAACCTCGCGCAGATGATGAAAATGAGTCACCAGCTCGGTGAAACCCGACTGCTGAATAATACAGGCGACAATGCTCAATACGACCACAACAAAAAGCAGCTTATATTCTGCTTTATGACGGCTTCTTTTGCATTGGGTTCTCCTGTCTTGCGCGGGCAGTAAAAGTGCGCGCGACAGTATAATAGTTTGCCGCCGTTCACAATCTATTACCGCGGCTTTTTTGATATGGCTCAGGCTCTCCGGGGCAGAGAGCCTGATGCAGGGAGAGATTTACGGTTTGAAGGTTGCCCAAACCGGCGCGTGGTCGGACGGTTTTTCCATGCCACGAATCTCATAGTCAATGCCGGTTTCGATACAACGCTGCGCCAGCGGATTACTCGCCAGCAGCAGATCGATACGCAGGCCGCGGTTGTCATCAAAGCCCTTCGAGCGGTAATCGAACCACGAGAAATGCTCGTTGTCCTGCGGGTTGGCATGGCGGTATGTATCGACCAGACCCCAGCCCAACAGGCGCTCCATCCATTCACGCTCTTCCGGCAGGAACGAGCATTTACCGGTACGCAGCCAGCGCTTGCGGTTCTCTTCGCCGATACCGATATCCAAATCGGTGGGGCTGATATTCATATCGCCCATGATCAGCACCGGATTTTCTTTATTCAGCTCGGTATCCAGGTAGTTTTGTAGATTTTGATAAAACGCCGCTTTCGCCGGGAATTTGGTTTCATGATCGCGGCTTTCACCCTGCGGGAAGTAGCCGTTAATGACCGTGACGTTGCCAAATGGGGAAGGGACTTCCGCCATGATAATGCGGCGCTGGGCCTCTTCACCGTCGTTTGGGAAACCGCGACGCACGGAGACAGGCGTTTCTTTGGTCAGAAGCGCGACGCCGTAATGACCTTTCTGCCCATGATAAAAAACGTTGTAGCCAAGCTTCGCCACGTCTTCAAGCGGAAACATATCGTCGTGAACTTTGGTTTCCTGCAGGCCGATGACGTCGGGCTGGTGTTTGTCGATGATGGCGGCCAGCTGATGCGGGCGGGCACGCAGGCCGTTGATATTAAAGGAGACAAATTTCATAGTTGCTGCCACTGTGCAAGGTGAATAGTGCAGGGATGGTAGCAGAAATTCGCCGGTCTGGCTGCGCTTAGACGTTTTATCAATTTGCGCGTAAGACCTCGCCCAATCGGGGGGGGGATATAAGCGCGGTAACTGCGTAATTTTTGTTGACCTTCGTCAACATCGCTTATATTTTTCAGCGTATTTTATTAGCCCTATGAAACGCGCCTATAAATATCGATTCTATCCAACACCCGATCAGGTTGAGCTTTTGGCTCAAACGTTCGGGTGCGTGCGTTTTATCTATAACAGCATCCTTCGCTGGCGCACTGACGCGTACTATGAGCGCCAGGAGAAAATCGGCTATACGCAAGCCAGCACCCGCTTAACAGCACTGAAAAAGGAGCCAGAATTTGCCTGGCTCAACGACGTTTCCAGCGTGCCGCTACAGCAAGCCTTGCGCCACCAACAAGCCGGATTCTCAAACTTTTTCGCCGGACGTGCCAGATACCCGACATTCAAAAGCAAACGCCATAAACAAGCCGCTACGCTCACCGATGCTGCGTTTAAATACCGTGATGGCAAGTTGTACATGGCAAAGAGCAAAGCGCCTTTAGACGTGCGCTGGAGTCGCCCTTTGCCATTTGTCCCTTCCACGGTCACGATCAGCAAAGATACCGCCGGGCGGTACTTTGTTTCGTGCCTCTGCGAGTTTGAGCCTGTATCACTGCCGATCATCGCTTCCATGGTCGGCATTGATGTTGGTTTAAAAGATTTATTCGTCACCGATACCGGATTCAAGTCCGGCAATCCCCGCCATACCGCTAAATACGCGGCACGCCTGGCGCTACTCCAGCGCCGTTTAAGTAAAAAGGCCAAAGGCTCGAAAAATCGCGCCAAAGCCCGCTTAAAGGTGGCCCGACTCCACGCGAAAATTGCCGATTGCCGAATGGATGTCTTGCACAAGGCCACCCGCAAACTGATTAACGATAACCAAGTCGTTTGCGTCGAATCCCTCAAGGTGAAGAACATGCTCCGCAACCCGTCGCTATCTAAAGCGATAGCAGACGCAGGCTGGGGTGAGTTCACGCGCCAGCTGGCATATAAGGGCGAATGGGCCGGGCGTTCAGTGGTCGCAATCGACCCGTTTTTCCCGTCCTCAAAACGCTGTAGCTGTTGCGGTTTCACCCTGCAAAAGATGCCTCTTGATGTTCGTAAATGGCACTGCCCAGAATGCGGCGCAGACCATGATCGTGACGTTAACGCGGCCCGTAATATCAAAGCTGCCGGGCTGGCAGTGTTAGCCCACGGAGAGCCTGTAAATCCTGAATCGCATAAAGCGGCTTAGGTTCGGTTCCGTGAAGTGGGAATTCTCGCCCTTTAGGGCGGGGAGCAGTCAATCTGCCAATTGCTGTGGTCGGTAGCCCATAGCCTGTTTGCACAAACTGTGCACCATTCTGGAACGCGATGCGCCAAAAAAGGGCGAATATTACCGATAAATTTCGTAGAGGATCACAATTACAGAATTATATCTTACCTCTGCATAATCTTTCTTTTTTTTCCACTGCAAAAGGCTCGCGTGGCATTTTTATTCACTTTTTATGCATTTTGTGTGAATAAGTGACTTTTGTAACTTGTTGATATTTCGTTATTGACCTCGATTTATGCATTTTTTCCTCTGGCTGGCACGAACCGTGCAATCTACATTTACACCGTGATAACCATATTTATTAACATTATTTAAACTTTTTATTTACCGGAAGAGGTCGATATGTCTCAGTCAATTACGCGTAGCCACTTTGATGAATGGATGATGCCTGTTTACGCGCCAGCGGCTTTTATTCCGGTACGCGGCGAAGGTTCACGCCTGTGGGATCAGCAGGGGAAGGAGTATATCGATTTTGCCGGCGGTATTGCGGTTAATGCCCTCGGTCACGCGAATCCGCAACTAGTGAAGGCACTGACCGACCAGGCGGGGAAATTCTGGCATACCGGCAACGGCTATACCAATGAACCGGTATTGCGCCTGGCTAAACAGCTGATTGATGCCACCTTTGCCGACCGGGTCTTTTTCTGTAACTCGGGGGCTGAAGCCAACGAAGCGGCGCTCAAGCTGGCGCGTAAATACGCCCATGACCATTTCGGTAGCCAGAAAAGCGGCATCGTCGCGTTCAAAAATGCCTTCCATGGCCGCACGTTGTTCACCGTTTCCGCTGGCGGCCAGCCCGCCTATTCTCAGGACTTCGCGCCGTTGCCGCCGCAAATTCAGCACGCTATTTACAACGATCTTGATTCGGCAAAAGCGCTGATTAATGACGATACCTGCGCGGTGATTGTTGAGCCAATGCAGGGTGAAGGCGGCGTAGTGCCTGCCGATCCCCATTTCCTGCGCGGTCTGCGCGAGCTATGCGATGCGCATAACGCACTGCTGATTTTCGATGAAGTGCAGACTGGCGTCGGGCGCACCGGTGAGCTGTACGCCTATATGCACTATGGCGTCACGCCGGACGTGCTTTCGACCGCCAAAGCGCTGGGCGGCGGTTTCCCGATTGGCGCGCTGCTGGCTACGGAGCATTGCGCGAGCGTAATGACCGTCGGTACCCACGGCACCACCTACGGCGGCAACCCGCTGGCCTGCGCGGTGGCTGGAGAGGTGTTATCCATCGTCAATACCCCAGCCGTGCTCAACGGCGTTAAGCAGCGCCATCAGTGGTTCAGTGAACGACTCAACGCCATTAACGCGCGTTACGGCCTGTTTAAAGAGATCCGTGGTCTGGGGCTGCTGATTGGCTGCGTGCTGAAAGAGGAATATGCCGGGAAGGCAAAGGCTATCAGCAACCAGGCGGCGGAAGATGGGCTGATGATCCTGATTGCTGGTGCGAACGTGGTGCGCTTTGCGCCCGCACTAATTGTCAGTGAAGAAGAGGTTAACTGCGGGCTGGATCGCTTTGAGCTGGCCTGCAAACACTTTCTTGCGGGGGTCTCATCATGATGGTGATCCGTCCTGTTGAAAAAGGGGATCTGCCGGGGTTGATGACCCTGGCGGGCGAGACCGGCGGCGGCCTGACGTCGCTTCCGGCTGACGAGGCAACGCTTGCTGCGCGGATTGAGCGCTCGCAGATGACCTGGCGCGGTGAGCTGCCGAAAAGTGAACAGGGCTATGTGTTCGTACTTGAGGATTGCACCAGCGGCGCGGTAGCGGGGATTTGCGCTATCGAGGTTGCCGTTGGGCTGAACGATCCCTGGTACAACTACCGCGTCGGGACCCAGGTCCATGCTTCGAAAGAGCTTAACGTCTATAACGCCTTGCCGACGCTGTTTCTCAGTAACGACCATACCGGCAGCAGCGAACTGTGTACGCTGTTTCTCGACCCGAAATGGCGCAAAGAGGGCAACGGCTACCTGCTGTCG
The DNA here is from genome assembly GCF_051131775.1 of Klebsiella sp. MISC125. NCBI lineage: Bacteria > Pseudomonadati > Pseudomonadota > Gammaproteobacteria > Enterobacterales > Enterobacteriaceae > Klebsiella > Klebsiella sp. MISC125. The sequence continues at coordinate 3,554,783 of NZ_CP180448.1, read as the reverse complement.
AAATCGCGCTTTTTGTTTATGGCCGCGTTCCGCGAGCGCTTCAACGAAAAAGTGGTGGCGGAGATGCGTGGGGTTATCGATGAGCATGGCTATTCGCCGTTCTGGGAAAGCCTCGGCAAACGTTTCTTTGCGATGGAATTTTCCCGCGCTGATTACCTGTGCGGCACCGGACAAAAGGCATTTATTGCCGCGCTGATGCCGAAGCATCCGCTGTACATCGACTTTCTATCCGATGAGGCGCGCGCGGTGATCGGCGAGGTCCATCCGCAAACGGCCCCGGCCCGTGCGGTGCTGGAGAAAGAGGGCTTCCGCTATCTTAATTACGTCGACATCTTCGACGGCGGTCCGACGCTGGAGTGTGAAATTAACCGCGTCAGGGCTATCCGCAAAAGTCGGCTGGTCACCGTCGCAGAAGGAGAGCCAGCGCCTGGAGAGTGGCCAGTGTGTCTGGTCGCCAATGAGCAATATCAGCAGTTTCGCGCCATGTTAGTTCACGCCGACCCGGAAACCGATCGCTTAATGTTAAGCGCGCGCGAACTCGATGCCCTGAAATGCCACGTCGGCGACCCGGTCAGACTGGTTCGCCTGTGCCCCGAGGAGAAAAAATCATGAGTTTATGGATTAATGGCGATTGGCAAAGCGGTCGCGGCCCGGCCCGAACTAAAAACAATCCGGTGAGCCAGGCGCTGCTGTGGGAGGGTAATGATGCGGATACCGAGCAGGTTACGCTGGCGGTGAGCGCTGCCCGTCAGGCGTTTCCGGCCTGGGCGCGTCAGCCCTTCGCTACGCGTCGGACGATAGCGGAAAAGTTTGCCGCGCTGCTGGAGGCGAACAAGACGGAATTAACGGCGATCATTGCTCAGGAGACCGGCAAGCCGCGCTGGGAAGCGGCAACGGAAATCACTGCGATGATCAATAAAGTGGCTATTTCAGTGAGTGCTTATCATAGCCGTACGGGAGAGGCACAGACCGCGATGGCCGACGGAGCCGCGACGCTGCGCCACCGTCCGCATGGCGTACTGGCAGTGTTTGGCCCCTATAATTTTCCCGGACATCTGCCTAACGGGCATATTGTTCCGGCGCTGCTGGCGGGCAATACCGTGGTTTTTAAACCCAGTGAGCTGACCCCGCAGAGCGGTGAGGCGGTGGTAAAACTGTGGGCCGAGGCGGGCCTGCCGCCGGGCGTGCTTAACCTGCTGCAGGGCGGCCGTGAAACCGGCGAGGCCCTGAGCGGGCAGGCGGATATCGACGGCCTGCTGTTTACTGGCAGCTCGCATACTGGTTTCCAACTGCATAAACAGTTGGCGGGCCAGCCGGAAAAAATTCTCGCCCTCGAAATGGGCGGCAATAATCCGCTAATTGTCGATGAGCCGCAGGATATCGACGCCGCTGTCCATCTGACGATCCAGTCGGCGTTTATTACCGCCGGACAGCGCTGCACCTGCGCGCGTCGTCTGCTGGTTAAACGCGGTGAGGCGGGCGATGCGTTTCTGCAACGGCTTGTGACAGTGTCACAAAAACTCATCCCCGATGCGTGGGATGCTGACCCACAGCCGTTCCTCGGTGGGTTAATTTCAGCGCAGGCGGCGCAAAAGGTCCATCAGGCGTGGCTGGCGCATGTGGCAAACGGTGGCAAGACGCTGCTGGAGCCGCGCTTGCTGCAGGCCGGAACGTCCCTGCTGACGCCCGGCATCGTCGAGATGAGCGAGGTGGCGCAGGTGGCTGATGAAGAGGTGTTCGGCCCGCTGCTTTGTGTCTGGCGTTATGACGACTTTGACGAGGCGATTACCCTTGCCAACGCGACCCGATTTGGGCTCTCGTGCGGGCTAATCTCCGCTGAACGCGAGAAGTTTGACCGTCTGCTGCTGGAGGCGCGGGCCGGGATTGTTAACTGGAACAAACCGCTGACCGGAGCTGCCAGCACCGCGCCGTTTGGCGGCACCGGCGCTTCCGGCAACCATCGCCCTGGTGCCTGGTATGCCGCAGACTATTGCGCCTGGCCGATGGCGAGCCTGGAGTCACCGGATTTGTCGCTACCGGCAACGCTAAGCCCTGGGCTGGATTTCCAGCAGGAGCCAACCCAATGAAAGCCTGGGAAGTGAACTTTGATGGGCTGCCGGGTCTGACCCACCACTATGCGGGATTATCGTTTGGAAACGAAGCCTCGACCAAACATCGCTATCGGGTATCGAACCCGCACCTGGCAGCGAAGCAGGGGCTAAAGAAGATGAAAGCCCTTGCTGACGCGGGCTATCCGCAGGCGCTGATCCCGCCGCAGGAGCGACCAAATTTGCCACTGCTCCGCCAGATTGGCTTTACCGGCAACGATGAACAGGTGCTGGAAAAAGCGGCGTGCCAGGCCCCCGATCTATTGTCCTCGGTCAGCTCCGCCTCATCGATGTGGGTGGCGAACGCCGCCACGGTCTCGCCGTCCGCTGATTCCCTGGACGGGCGGGTGCATCTGACCGTCGCCAATCTGAATGATAAATTCCACCGCGCCAGCGAAGCGCCGACCACCGAAGCGCTGCTGCAGGCTATTTTCCCTGATGAACAGCACTTTGCGGTACACGGTGCGCTGCCTCAGGTCTCGCTGTTCGGCGACGAGGGGGCGGCAAACCATAATCGCCTCGGCGGCGAATATGGTGCGCCGGGCGTGCAGCTGTTTATTTATGGTCGCCAGCAAGGGGGCGAAAGCCACCCGCAGCGCTACCCGGCGCGGCAGACGCTGGAGGCCAGCCAGGCTGTTGCCCGCCTGAACCAGGTTAATCCCCGGCAGGTGATTTTCGCCCGGCAAAATCCGGCGGTGATCGATAAAGGCGTTTTTCATAATGACGTCATCGCGGTGAGCAATCAGCAGGTATTGTTCTGCCACGAGCAGGCGTTTGTTGATCAGCCGCAGCTGCTGCAACAGCTGGCGCAGCAGGTTCCTGGATTTACGCCTCTCGTCGTATCGGCAAGCCAGGTATCGGTCGAAGACGCGGTGGCAACCTATCTGTTCAACAGCCAACTGCTGAGTAAAGCGCAAGGCGGAATGCGGCTGATTCTGCCGCAGGAGGCGCAAGAACACGAAGGTGTCTGGCGCTATCTTAACCAGCTGGTGGCTGAGGATAACCCCATTGACGAGCTACAGGTCTACGATCTGCGTGAAAGCATGGCCAACGGCGGTGGCCCCGCCTGCCTGCGCTTGCGGGTGGTACTGAACGAAAGCGAGCTGAAGGCAGTCAATCCGGCGGTCATGATGAACGACGGGCTGTTCGTGACGCTTAATGACTGGGTGGACCGCTACTACCGCGATCGTCTGACTCAGGCGGATCTTGCCGACCCGCAGTTGCTGCGCGAAGGGCGTGAGGCGCTGGATCGCTTAACGCAAATCCTGCGCCTCGGCTCGGTCTATCCGTTCCAGCAATAAGGAGGCGTTGTGGATGACTTTCTCGCATTAACCCTGGCGGGGCGTTTGCCCCACCATTTTCATGGCCAAACCGCGCACTTTCGCTGGCACTGGCTTGACTGCGGTATTTTGCAGCTTATCCCCCATGAGTCCTGCGATCGTTCGCTGGTGCTGTCAGCCGGGCTTCACGGTAATGAAACCGCACCGGTTGAAATCACTGATTTACTGCTGCGTCAGCTATTTCGCGGAGAGCTACCGCTACGCTGGCGGCTGCTGGTGATCCTCGGTAATCCACCGGCTTTGCGAGCGAACAAGCGCTATGTGCACAGTGATATCAACCGTATGTTTGGTGAGCGCTGGCGAGCGTTTAGTCCCAGTGATGAAACCGCTCGCGCCAGGCAGTTAGAACGTGCAGTGACGCGGTTTTATGCCGCAAGCCCGGGGGAACGCTGGCATTTGGATTTACACACCGCCATTCGCGGCTCGCTCCATCCTCGATTTGGCGTGCTTCCGGCGCGGGATAAACCGTGGGATGACGATTTTCTGCGCTGGCTGGGCGCGGCGGGTCTGGAAGCGCTGGTGTTTCATCAGCAACCGGGCGGCACCTTTACCCATTTCAGCTGTGAACGTTTTGCTGCGCTTTCCTGTACGCTGGAGTTAGGCAAGGCGTTACCGTTTGGCGACAACGATCTGAATCAGTTTGCTGCGACCCAACATGCGTTGGCACGTCTACTGGCGGGGGATATGACGCTGGAGGAGGGGCAAACGCCGCTGCGCTACCGGGTGATACAGCAAATCACCCGCAGCAGCGAACTGTTTCGACTGCATATGTCGGCGCAGACGCTCAACTTCACGTCGTTCACCGCCGGTACGCTGCTGGCCGAAGATGGCGATATCCGCTACGTGGTGGAAAGAGCGCAGGAATATGTGCTGTTTCCCAACCCTGGCGTTGCTTTTGGCCAGCGGGCCGGGCTGATGCTGGAGCGGTTCTAGATATTCCGTCGTCCGGTCGGGCGGCGGGGTATTGCGTAATTGGCTTTCCGCCTTAATCTTATTTTTTTGTGCGCTGAAGATTGATTGCAGATTATTCCTGGTTAAATGCTTTGTTTTTAATCTTTGCTGATTTATAATCTCCATAATTTCTCGATAAAACAGCCTGTTAATTATTTATCCTTGCAATTATCTCCTTATTTTTCATATTTTCTCCACAATTGGCGAGAAAATGTTTTTTACACTTTCATTGTTTTACGCTTGCTCTGACTAATTGACGATAAACGTCGTAAAGTTTATCTCGTCAACACGGCAACGCGCCGTAAGAATAACGCAAAGTAAGGATTGAACTATGAAGAAGATTACTGCACTGTTTGTTGCCTCTACTCTGGCTCTGGGCGCGGCTAACCTGGCTCACGCGGCAGACGCTACCGCCACTCCAACCGACAGCAAGCCGATGATGCATCATAAAGGCAAAGGCGGCCCGCACGAAATGATGTTCAAAGGTCTGAACCTGACCGATGCGCAGAAAACGCAAATTCGCGACATCATGAAAGGCCAGCGTGAAAATATGAAGCGCCCGTCTCTGGATGAACGCCGTGCGATGCATGAACTGGTCGCCAGCGACACCTTCGATAAAGCAAAGGCGGAAGCGCAGATTGATAAGATGGAAGCCCAGCACAAAGAGATGGCGCTGGCCCGTCTGGAAACCCAGAACAAGATTTACAACATTCTGACGCCGGAACAGAAAAAACAGTTTAATGCCAATTTTGAGAAGCATCTGACAGAACGTAAAGCGCCTGAAGGTAAAATGCCTGCACCAGCTGAATAACTCAGCGCGCTGACTTAAGACCGCCGGTCTTGCCCAATAATGCCAACAGGCTTTGGGCAGGGCCGGCGGTTTTTTCTTTATATATAGCCGGTTAACCGAAAAATGCCCGGTTAGTTAAACCCGATTTACCCCACAGGGTCGAGTGTGTCAGGATAGATACCCTTGGTATCATTGCAGGTGCATGCAAAATATTAATGCTGCCTGCTATTTTATGGATTTAACATATGGAAATGTATATCGGTCTGGCCATTATCGTTGTGGTACTCGTCTGGGTCGTCATGACCTATAACCGCTTTATCTCCCTGCGGCGTTTCAAAGATGAGGCCTGGAGCGGCATTGCCGTACAGCTCAAACGTCGTCACGACCTGGCGCCTAATCTGCTAAGCCTGGTGAAACGCTATGCGCAGCATGAAAAGGAACTGCTGGAAGAGATATCCCGCCAGCGTGGCGAACTGGTGGGCAATACTCGTCAGATAGCGGATAACGAGCGCAGCTACGCTGGCACGATTGGGCGCATATTTGCGCTCGGCGAAGCTTATCCTGAGCTCAGAGCCAGCGAAAACTTTCTCTCCCTGCAACAATCCCTCAGCGAAATAGAAGAGCAGTTGCAAATGGCTCGCCGCTACTTCAACGGTACGGTACGCGATTTCAATATTCTGGTGGAGTCTTTCCCCAGTCTGCTGCTGGCGCGGCTGTTTAATTTTAAAACAGAATTGTTTTTTGAACTGGACTCTCCCGAAGAGGCCAAATCGCCTCGGATGGAGTGATTGCATGTTCAATTTGTCCACCCGCCTGCTGCGCGTTCTCGGGCTGCTGCTGTCTTTGGCCAGCCCTGCCATATTCGCTTCAGATAACGTGATTATTCTCAAGGATGCCTCCCAACTCCCGACAGGCGCGATCCCGGCGTATGAACATATTCTTTCTTTCGACTCCCGGGCGCGTTTTAACCCCGATGGCAGCATGGAGATGCAAGAAAATATTAAGGTGCTTGCGCTGGGAAAAGAGATCCGTCGGGGAATTTTTCGCACGCTGCCCCTGACCTGGAATCGTCAGGACGGCAAGATTTTCAGCGTCGATTATGAGATTAAATCGGTTTCGCGCGATGGTGAATATGAGCTCTATAGCCTTGATAAAGAGGCCAAAACGCTGACGTTGCGTATTGGGAGTGCACAACAAACCCTCAGGCCGGGGATCTACAATTATGAGATTCGCTATCAGATCAGTAACCATTTCAGCCGCTTTCCCGAGTGGGATGAGCTTTACTGGAACGTGACGGGAAATGACTGGGCCTGGCCGATAACCAGGGCCAGCTTTCGTCTGGAGCTGCCGGGAGCAGCCGATAATCTCAATGTAGATTCCAAAGACGCCAGGCTGCGTTCTATTGACGTGTATACCGGATTCGCAGGGGCCAAGGAGCACAATGCGGAAGTTCTGCCCGACGGTAGCGTGCGTACTCTGCGACCGCTGGCAAAAGGGGAAGGGCTGACCGTTGTCTATACCTGGCCGCGGGCGATTCTTGCTGCCGCTCCGGCACCGGAAGCCGCGTTGCCGCTGGTGCATCTCCTTATTCCGACGCTGAAGACCAGTGTGATATGGCTGCCGTTGCTGATGATGGCGTTGTACTACGGCCTTTGGTGGCGGAAACACGTGACCAAAGCAGGACTGAGGAAGCCGCCGGTCGTACCGCTCTTTTCGCTGCCTGCCGGGATGTCGCCGGGCTATCTGCGTTTTCTCATCCGGCGTAAATATGATGATATTGCTTTTAGTAGCGACCTTTTGGGGCTGGTAGCGAAGCGCGGGATGGCGGTGAAGGGGGACGAAAATCAATCCCATAGTCCCTGGCTTTCAGACTCGGGCGGAAAACAGGTGCTGACTCGTTTGCCCGTTGAGGGGAACAGCCGCTTAAACAGCGATGACCTGCAGCTATTAAGCACGCTATTTAAAGGTAAAAGAAAGAATATCGACCTCAGCGTGGCCCATCAGAAGTCGATGCAGAATGGCCGCGATCGGCAGGATAAACGCTGTGAAGCGCTACGCCCTAAACTGTTTCGCAAGTGGGCGCAACCGCTGCGACGCTGCATCTATATTGCACTGCTGATACCGGTGATTTGCGGTATCTGGGTTAACGTTGAAGTTGCGCTGCTCACCATCCCGGCGGCGCTCTTTATGCTGATCGGCGCAACGATGTTGACGTTTCTGCTGCGCTTTTTATGCCATCCGCGGGAAATGTGGCGCGCCTGGGGGGCGGGGCTGCTATTTTTTGCTGTCATCTTTGGTCCTTTCGCGACGCTGGGGGGAGGGCTTTTTCTCTTCGGGATATTGCCTGTAACCCAGCTTCCTGCCGGTTATATCGGCGCGCTGCTGGCCGCGATCGTGCTATGCATTTTTGCCGGCTGGAAAACGCCTCGTTATACGCAACAGGGGCTGGATGAGCTGGCGATCGCCAAAGGGTTGCAACTGTATCTCGGTACCGCTGAAAAGCATCGTTATCAGATTATCTATCCGCCCGCACAGATGATTACCCACTTTGAAGAGCTGCTGCCGGTTGCGCTGGCGCTCGGGGTGGGGAAAACCTGGGCCGATACCTTTGCGCACTATCTGAGCAGTACCGGCGCAATGTCGGCGGCGTTTGCCAGCGCCGACTGGGGGAGCGTAAGTCACTTCAGCGAGTCCTGCCGAACGTCTTCGATGCCAACGCCCAGCAGCAGTTCAGGATCTGGCTCATCAGGCTCGAGCTACAGCGGTTCGGGATCTTCCGGCGGCGGCTCGTCCGGCGGTGGTTCGGGCGGTGGAGGCGGTGGCGGCTGGTAAATGCGGGGAAATAGCCCCGGCATAAACCGGGGTTTAAACTCCGCTCATAGCGGATGAAGCTTATAGCTGCCGCTGAGCAGCGGTTTGCACAATATTTTATAACCGTCATGATCAAATTTGGCCGACAGGCGCGTTAACGCTGACGCTTGCGGTAGAGAATCGACGGCACCCAGCCACAGCCAGTTGTGAATGATGTGATATTGCGTCATGTCGCCACTGCTTTCTTCCAGTGCGACCGCGCCGGGCCACGGCCAGCATACCAACTGCATTTTTTGCATATTTTCACGCAGTCGTTGATGGTGCGCGTCTGTGCTTTCTTTACCACAGCAGGCACCCGCGCAGCGGCCCAGCGCGGAACGAAAGCAGGCGCGGCCACGGTTGAGCGGTTCCAGCCCCATAAGCCCGTAACAGAGGCGATGTTCATCGGCGATTTTTTGCAGCGCCTGGAGCGCTGCGCGGCGGTTTGCAAACAGACCATAGAGATCGTTTTGCTGTGAGAAATCCAGTTCGCTCGCGTAGACCACCTGCGGGCGGGAGTCCGTCAGACGTAACGAACACAGCTGGCGGTTTTGCCGCAGGCGTTTATTAAACAAAGGCTGCTGCTCTTTGATGAGCTGCGCTTCTAATAATAAAGCGCCGAGTTCGCCCGCCGTGCGTTGCCAGGTAATACGCCGCGCCTGGCGTAGCATTGCGGCTTCGTTCGGTGTGCGCAGGTGAGACAGCACCCGACTGCGGATATTGACGCTTTTCCCGATATAAAGCGGCAGAGTCTCGCTTTCACCGTGAAACAGGTACACCCCTGGCTGCTTTGGCAGCGCTTCAAGCCATGGACGCAGGTGTTCGGGATATTCATAAATTGCTGCCGCTTCAAATTCGAGACGCGGTGCGGATTGCCTTCTTGCCACTATCACTCCTGATGCTGTTTATTTATCCAGTATAGCAGTTGCAATAAAAGGCGAGAAGGGCAAAAAACAACCCCGACCTGAGCCGGGGTGAAAGGAGAGGGGCGTTACTTTTTCCAGAAGTCGTCGAAAACGGTAATCGGCGGCCGACGTTTATGTTCGGTTTTGAGATACCAGCCTTCGATGGTTTTGGCGATTTTCTCGTCCAATGTTTTGCCTTCCAGATAGTCGTCAATGTTGTCGTAGGTCACGCCCAGCGCCACTTCGTCCGGCAGGGAGGGGCGATCGTCTTCAAGATCGGCGGTCGGCAGTTTTTTATACAGATGTTCCGGACAGCCTAACTGCGCCAGCAGCTGTTTGCCCTGACGTTTGTTGAGACGGAAAATGGGGTTAATGTCGGTACCACCATCACCGTATTTGGTGAAGAATCCAGTAATCGCTTCCGCAGCATGGTCGGTCCCGACCACCACGCCGTGGGTCATCCCCGCAATACTGTACTGCGCCTTCATACGTTCACGGGCTTTTTCATTGCCGCGAACAAAGTCGCTAAGTTCGATGCCCGTTTCACGCAGTGCCTGTTCGCTGGCCAGCACAGCGCCTTTAATATTGACCGTTAATACGCGATCCGGCTGAATAAAGGCGATGGCATCCTGGCAATCCTGCTCATCCGCCTGCACGCCGTAGGGCAAACGGACGGCAATAAATTGCAGGCTGCTATCGCCCGTTTCGGCACGCAGGTCGTTGATGGCCATCTGGCACAGTTTGCCGGTCAGCGTTGAGTCCTGTCCGCCGCTGATGCCAAGAACCAGTGATTTAATAAAAGGATACGTTTGCAGGTAAGACTTGAGAAAGTCTACGCTGCGGCGTATCTCGCCTTCGACATCGATCTGGGGTTTTGCGCCCAGCGCCTGAATAATTTCTTGTTGTAGCGTCATCGCGCCCTCCGGGAAGTGAATCTGTTTGGCAATCAGCAAGGGTTTAAGCTACCTCTTTGACGGTAAAACGACAAGGATCACAGTTTTGAGTGACGCAAAAGCATGCAACCTCAAGGACATAGCTTTTATTATTGGAAAGCTCTTAATTTTTGCTCATTTCCACCTTCGGCTTGAAAAATAACGATATTTATTCCAGGCTTATTAACACGCCAAAAAAAAGAGGATGGTATATGAACAAGAATTTTGCAGGATTTCTGGGCGCAGCAGCAGTATTGACCATGCTGGCAGGGTGTACGGCCTATGACCGTACCAAAGATCAGTTCACGCAGCCGGTGGTTAAAGACGTTAAAAAAGGTATGACCCGTGCTCAGGTAACGCAAATTGCCGGTAAACCTTCATCTGAAGTCACCATGATTCATGCGCGTGGTACCTGCCAGACATACATCCTGGGTCAACGCGATGGTAAAATTGAAACCTATTTTGTTGCCTTAGACGATACGGGACACGTTATCAATTCTGGCTATCAGACCTGCGCAGAGTACGACACGGATCCGCGCAACAGCAAGTAAGATACCGCCGTATTGCTGATTTCTACGTAAGCCCGACCAGTGGTCGGGCTTTTTTATGATTTGTCATGCTTATTTAATTGCGCGAATTATTTGAGGGAAATGTGAGGGTAGTCAAAACGTAAGGTCAATGAGAGACAATTTTGTTCAAGGAGGAATTATCCTGCTGCCAGGTGATGCCGTATACTCAATGCATAAACAATACTAATTGAAAGAAAACATGTCTTACCCGGCTCTCAGGCATCAGGATGCAGAGAGCGCAGGTCACACACATTGAGGAAGCGTTCATGGAAAAGAAACATATCTACCTATTTTGTTCCGCCGGGATGTCTACATCGCTGCTGGTTTCTAAAATGCGCGCTCAGGCCGAGAAATACGAAGTGCCGGTCGTTATTGAAGCATTCCCGGAAACGCTGGCCGGTGAAAAAGGGCCTGAAGCCGATGTCGTACTATTAGGCCCGCAGATCTCTTATATGCTGCCAGATATTCAACGTTTACTGCCAAATAAACCCGTGGAAGTCATTGACTCGGTTTTATACGGTAAGATCGATGGTTTAGGTGTTTTGAAAGCGGCCGTTGCGGCCATTAAGAAAGCTGCTGCACAATAATTTTATTTTAAAACTCGACATATTTCGGATAGCAATGCTAACAACTTCGTAGGGGTAGTTTTAGCCACTTTGCTGTCCGGAGTATCGAGAGTTTATTTTCCCGTCAAAGAGTAATTTCATCCATCATCGCCGTAATAATTATATTACGGCCTTAAAGGGTATTTATTATGAGTAAAGTGATTGATTCGCTTGAAAAGGTACTCCTTCCTTTTGCGGTCAGAATAGGAAGACAACCTCACGTCAATGCAATTAAGAACGGCTTTATTAAGTTAATGCCATTGACGCTAGCTGGGGCAATGTTTGTTCTAATTAACAACGTATTTCTGAGCTTTGGCGACGGCTCTTTCTTTTATTCAATGGGCATTCGTCTGGATGCTTCTACAATTGAAACCCTCAACGGTTTTAAAGCTATCGGCGGTAACGTTTATAACGGTACGCTGGGTATTATGTCGTTGATGGCGCCTTTCTTTATCGGTTCCGCGTTAGCTGAAGAGCGTAAAGTGGACCCGATGGCGGCAGGCTTACTGGCCGTCGCGGCATTTATGACCGTTACGCCTTATAGCGTGGGTGAAGCCTACGCCGTTGGCGCTAACTGGTTAGGCGGCGCTAATATTATTTCGGGTATCGTGATCGGCCTGGTCGTTGCCGAGATGTTCACCTTCATCGTTCATCGTAATTGGGTGATTACGCTGCCATCCAGCGTACCGGCTTCGGTTTCCCGCTCATTCTCGGCGGTCATTCCTGCCTTTATTATCCTGTCGATCATGGGGATTATCTCCTGGGCGCTGACCCACTGGGGCACTAACTTCCACCAGATCATCATGGATACCATCTCCACGCCGCTGGCCTCAATGGGTGCCGTCGTTGGCTGGGCGTATGTGATTTTCACCTCGCTGCTGTGGTTCTTCGGTGTACACGGTTCGCTGGCGCTGTCGGCGCTGGATAGCGGAATCATGACGCCGTGGGCGCTGGAAAACATCGCCACCTACCAGCAGTACGGTTCTGTCGAAGCCGCGCTGGCAGCAGGTAAGAGTTTCCATATGTGGGCCAAGCCGATGCTTGATTCCTACATCTTCCTTGGCGGTACCGGTGCGACTCTGGGCTTAATCATCGCTATCTTCATCGCTTCACGTCGTGAGGATCATCGTCAGGTTGCGAAGCTGGCGCTGCCGTCAGGCATCTTCCAGATTAACGAGCCAATCCTGTTCGGTCTGCCGATTATTATGAACCCGGTGATGTTTATCCCGTTCATTCTGATTCAGCCTCTGCTGGCGGCTATCACCATGACCGCTTACACCCTGGGTATCATCCCGCCGATTACCAACATCGCGCCGTGGACCATGCCGACCGGTTTAGGTGCCTTCTTTAACACTAACGGCAGCGTTGCTGCACTGTTACTCGCACTTTTCAACCTGGGTATAGCCACGCTGGTCTACCTGCCGTTTGTGATAATTTCCAACAAAGCGCAGGGCGTCATTGAGCAGGAAGAGAGCGAAGAAGATATCGCTAACGCACTGAAATTCTAATATCGAGCGGTGCGGGAGGTTTCCCGTACCGCCTGAGCAACGAGGGAATGATTATGTTTGATCTGGATAATATCGCAGCAGAAGACACGCCGATAAACGACCTCGAAGAGGTGGTGATGGGGTTGATTATCAACTCCGGGCAAGCACGCAGCCTGGCCTATGCCGCACTGAAGCAGGCGAAAAAGGGTGACTTCGATGCAGCGAAAACCATGATGGAGCAGTCAAGGGTGGCGCTGAGCGAAGCGCATCTTGTACAGACGCAGCTGATCGAGAGCGATGAGGGTGAAGGCAAAGTGAAGGTGAGCCTGGTGCTGGTTCATGCGCAGGATCATCTAATGACCTCAATGCTGGCTCGTGAGTTGGTTGCCGAATTGATTGAGCTGCACGAGAAGGTACAATAGGTCATCGACACGATGAGGCAACCAAAGATGATGACCACTGAAATCAGTACCGCCCGGGAGCAACAACTGTTCAACGGCAAAAACTTTCATGTGGTCATTTATAACAAAACGGAGAGCGTGAGCGGGCTTCACCAGCATGATTATTACGAGTACACCATCGTTTTAACCGGCCGCTATTATCAGGTCATTAATGGTAAGCGGGTGCTGCTGGAGCGCGGGGATTTTGTCTTCATCCCGATGGGGTCGCATCACCAGAGTTTTTATGAATTTGGCGCGACACGCATTCTTAACGTCGGCATTAGCAAAAGTTTCTTTGAGAAACACTATCTGCCGCTGATACCGTTTGGTGTGGTTGCTTCTCAGGTCTACGGCGTCAAAAGTACTTTTCTCAGTTACATTGAGTCGGTTATTGCATCGCTGAATTTTCGCGAAACTGAATTTGACGAATTTATCGAACTGGTCTCGTTTTACACCCTTAATCGTTTACGGCATTACCGCGAGGAACCCGTGGAAGATGTGATTCCGCAATGGTTGAAAAATGCCGTCGAGGGGATGCACGATAATCTTAAGTTTGGCGAGTGCGCACTGGAAAATATGGTTGAGCTCTCCGGAAAAACTCAGGAGTACTTAACCCGAGCGACCCAACGTTATTATGCAAAAACGCCGATGCAGATAATTAATGATATTCGTATCAACTTCGCCAAGAAACAGTTAGAGATAACCAACTACTCGGTGACCGATATTGCCTATGAGTCGGGGTACAGTAGCCCAAGTTTGTTTATTAAAACATTCAAAAAGCTGACTTCATTTACTCCCAGCAGCTATCGGAAACACCTCACCAGTATTAATTAAGCGGGCGCGGAATATTCCGCGCGGTCTAAATATTCAAGTTAACTGTCCGTATTTAAACGGAGAGTGGGGTACGTATATGCGTAGTCCACAAGGGAGAAAATAATGAGCCAGAAATTGAAAGTCGTGACTATCGGTGGCGGCAGCAGCTATACCCCGGAATTACTGGAAGGGTTCCTGAAACGTTATCATGAACTGCCAATTACCGAACTGTGGCTGGTGGACGTCGCAGAAGGGCAGGAAAAGCTCGATATTATCCACGCCCTGTGCCAGCGCATGGTGGAAAAAGCCGGCGTGCCGATGAAAGTCTATAAAACCCTCGATCGCCGCGCGGCGCTGGAAGGGGCGGATTTCGTGACCACCCAACTGCGCGTTGGCCAACTGAAGGCGCGTGAGAAAGACGAACGCATTCCGCTGAGCCATGGTTATTTAGGCCAGGAAACCAACGGGGCGGGCGGTTTGTTTAAAGGCCTGCGCACTATTCCGGTCATTTTTGACATCGTAAAGGATGTGCAGGAAGTCTGCCCTAACGCCTGGGTGATTAACTTTACCAACCCGGCAGGTATGGTGACCGAAGCGGTCTATCGCCACACCGGCTTTAAGCGCTTTATCGGCGTGTGCAATATTCCAATCGGCATGAAGATGTTTATCACCGACGTGCTGAAGCTGAGCCCGAGCGATGAGCTGAACATCGATCTGTTTGGTCTGAATCATCTGGTGTTTGTCCGAGACGTGCTGGTTAACGGCGTTTCGCGCTTTGACGAACTGCTGGACGGCGTGGCTTCCGGTCGCCTGACCGCAAACTCAGTGAAAAATATCTTTGATTTGCCGTTTAGCGAAGGGCTGATTCGCTCACTGCGCCTGATTCCGTGCTCCTATCTGCTCTACTACTTCAAGCCAAAAGAGATGCTGGCGATTGAAATGGGTGAGTACTATAAAGGCGGTGCGCGCGCACAGGTTGTGCAGAAAGTTGAGAAACAGCTGTTCGAGCTGTATAAAAATCCGGATCTGAACATCAAACCGAAAGAGCTGGAGCAGCGCGGCGGGGCATACTACTCAGACGCAGCCTGTGAAGTGATCAATGCCATCTACAATGATAAGCAGGCCGAGCACTACGTGAACGTGCCGCATCATGGCCACATTGATAACATCCCGGCCGACTGGGCGGTGGAAATGACCTGCACGTTGGGCCGTGATGGCGCGAAACCGACACCGCGCATCACGCATTTCGATGAGAAAGTGCTGGGGCTGATTTACACCATTAAGGGTTTTGAAGTGGCGGCCAGCGAAGCGGCAATCAGCGGCAAGCTGGATGATGTCCTGCTGGCGCTTAACCTGAGCCCGCTGATCCACTCCGATCGTGATGCCGAAAAGCTGGCACGGGAGATGATCCTCGCGCACGAGCAATGGCTGCCAAACTTTGCGGCGACTATCGAAAAACTGAAACAATAAAGGGAGCGGCTCATGGAACGCGTGTTGATCGTGAATGCCGATGATTTTGGCCTCAGCAAGGGGCAAAACTACGGTATTGTCGAAGCTTGCAAAAATGGTCTGGTAACCTCCACGACGGCACTGGTCAACGGCGCGGCGATCAGCCACGCCGCCCAGCTCAGCCGCTGTGTACCGGAGCTGGCGGTCGGAATGCACTTTGTCCTGACGCTGGGCGAACCGTTGTCGGCGATGCCGGGCTTAACCCGCGAAGGGCGTCTGGGTAAGTGGATTTGGCAGATGGCGGAAGAGGATAGCCTGCCGCTTGATGAAATCGCGCACGAGCTGGAGTGCCAGTATCGCCGGTTTGTCGAGCTGTTTGGCTATGAGCCGACGCATATTGATAGCCATCACCACGTGCATATGATTGCGCAGATCTACCCCATCGTGGCGGCGTTTGCACGTGAGAAGGGCGTGGCGATGCGTATCGATCGCCAGCTAGCGACCCTTTCCGGGCTGGAGCAGGATGCAGCGCGCAGCAGCGAGGGATTTGCCAGTGAATTTTATGGTGAAGCCGTTTGTGAAGGGTTGTTTTTGCAAACTCTGGAAGCATCCATCCAGCGTGACGAAAAGTCGCTGGAAGTGATGTGCCACCCGGCTTTTGTCGATAACACCATTATGGGCAGCGCTTATTGTTACCCGCGTCTGACCGAGCTGGACGTGCTGACATCTGATTCGCTGAAGTACGCGATAGCCGAACGCGGCTATCGGCTCGGAACCTATCGCGACGTATGACAGGTAAAGAGGCCCGGCATTTATGCCGGGCCTGAGACTGATGACAAACCAGGTTTAAAGATTGTGCTTGCGTTTCCGCCGGGCGGCGGCTGACGCCTTGCCCGGCCTACAAAACCCACAGTATCAATAAATTGTGCATTCTTCGTAGGCCCGGTAAGGCGCTAGCCGCCACCGGGCAATTCCAGCCATGGGCACTTTGTCAGCAATCTGAGGCCCGGCATTTATGCTGGGCCTTGTTTTTTATGCAGGAATTGCGGCGATTTTAGCGCTTCTTGGCCACACCCGATGTGCCGCCATCAGGGTAATCAGTTCATCCATGGATTTGCCATCTATCGCGTCCGTTTCAACAATCCCTTCTTCACCCTGACTGGCGACCTGAAGCGACGTTTTACACGGTCTGGCATCACCTGCCAGCAGAATCGGCTTCAGATGTTTGTAGCCTTCCAGCAGGTAATAGTGGAAATCACCGTTGTTGCTCAGGCTTTGCAGATCGCCGCCGGGAACGATGACCGCATCTACGGTTAATGAAGGCGACCCGGCAAAAGTCCCGGCAACCGGCAGAGTGGTACCATCGTCGGCCTTCACCTCACCCATACGGGAATAGAGTAGTTTGGCATGCACCCCCTTTGCCTTGAGCGCTTTCAGCAGCACCAACAGCTCTTTGGCGACCGGACGATCGTTAAGTAACACCGCCACCACACGACCCTTCACGTCTCCACTGGGAATAGCGTACAAGCTCAGGGTAGGGTCCTTTTTCAGGCCATTAACATCCGGCGGCGGCGTGATGCTACGTTGGTCGTCAGTGAGTTCGATACCGAGATTTTTACCCACAGCCTGAGCCAGCTGCAGGTCGATATGCGCCAGTTGATCGACAACCCTCTCGCGGATCCACTCCCTGACGACTTTGCTCAGCTCAAAACTAAAAGCGTCGATAATATGCTGCTGCTCAAGTGGCGTCTGGCTGCGCCAGAACAGTAGAGGCTGAGAGTAGTATTCGCCGAACGACGGGCTGCGCTGGCGAATTTTTTCGCCGTCTACCCGCTCGGCGTAGGATTCGAATCCTCCGCGTTTAGCGGCTGGCGGCGTCTCGCGAGGCCAGTTATCGTTGATTGAGTTAGGTTCATAGTTTGCCGGGTTGGTATCAATATCCATGCGATGCATACCGTCGCGCTGGAAATTATGATACGGGCAGGTGGGCTTATTAATAGGAATCTCATGGAAATTAGGCCCGCCAAGACGGCTAATCTGCGTATCGGTATAGGAAAATAAACGGCCCTGAAGCAGCGGATCGTTGCTGAAATCTATCCCCGGCACGATGTGCCCGGGATGAAACGCAGCCTGTTCATTTTCGGCAAAGAAATTATCCGGGTTGCGATTGAGGACCATTTTCCCGACCCGTTGAACAGGGACCAGCGCTTCCGGGATAAGCTTGGTGGGGTCCAGCAGATCGAAGTCATAGGCAAACTCATCCTCCTCGGGGATGAGCTGTAGCCCCAGTTCATACTCGGGGAAATCTCCCGCTTCAATAGCTTCCCATAAATCGCGACGATGGAAATCAGGATCGCGACCTGTCAGCTTCTGCGACTCATCCCACACCAGAGAGGCCTTGCCCGCTACTGGTTTCCAGTGAAAACGTACAAAGGTTGCTTTGCCTTCGGCATTTATCAGGCGGAAGGTATGGATACCGAACCCTTCCATCGTGCGATAGCTGCGGGGTAAACCGCGATCGGACATCGCCCACATTACGTTGTGCAGCGTTTCTGGCTGTAGTGATACGTAGTCCCAAAAGGTGTCATGTGCACTTTGCCCTTGCGGGACGGCCCAATGAGGTTCCGGTTTTACCGCATGGACGAAATCAGGGAATTTGAGCGCGTCCTGGATAAAGAAGATGGGGGTGTTATTGCCGACCAGATCAAAAATGCCCTCGTCGGTATAGAACTTGGTGGCGAAACCGCGAATGTCGCGCACCGTATCGGCGGACCCTGCACCGCCCTGGACAGTAGAAAAGCGCACGAACACCGGGGTTTTCTTCTCCGGGTCGGAGAGAAAATCGGCTTTGGTGATGTCGCTCAGGTTTCTATAGGGCTGAAAGTAGCCGTGCGCTGCGGAGCCTCGGGCGTGGACGATCCTCTCGGGGATGCGTTCATGGTCAAAATGGGTAATTTTCTCGCGCAGGATAAAATCTTCCAGCAGCGTGGGGCCACGTTTGCCCGCACGCAGCGAGTTTTGATCGTCAGCGATACGTACGCCCTGGTTGGTGGTGAGCGCAAAATCCTCGCCGCCTTTACGGTGATTATCCAGCGCGTCAAGCTTACCGCTATGCGTATTCGGGGCTTTTATACTGCCAGGCGCGGTCGGCTCTTCACCCGGAGCGGTGGGGTGCGGCGTGGGTCGCCAGTTCTGGTCATTGGGTGCTAAAGAATCGAGACCTGGTTTCGCTTCCCGGTCATCGTGAACCGGTGACTGGTGGGTTTGTGGTTTATGGTGTTTCTCTGACATTGCTCGCTCCTGTTTTCATTACTGAAAATGGTCGTTGCTGAACCAAAACCCTTCTAACTATAGAACATCTGTTCCAGCAGATTTTATTCCAGGACTTTTACCTTTTAAGGATAATAAGCAGGGGGCGACGAAAGGGGGCGCTTTCAGCTATGATAGGGGTTTATGTTTCCCGCTTTGTTTAGTGAATCTATTTGTGATGAAACCACATCGCCAACAAAATCGTCAGGTCATTAGCTACGTGCCTCGAGTGGAGCCAGCGCCGCCGGAACACGCCGTCAAAATGGACGGTTATCGCGATGTCTGGGTGCTGCGCAATAAGTACGTCGCCTTTGTGCTGGTGGACGAACATTTTCGCCGTTCACCGCCGTTTAACGTGCCGGAAGCGGCGCAGCGCTGGGCGGAGCAGATGAGGCAGGAAGGCGAGATAGATGCCTGAGGGCGCGCGCTAAAACAAAAAAACCGCTGAGGTCATCAGCGGTTTTTTATCTCTGAAGGCTTTATGGCCCTCTCAGATTAGCGGTGGGCCAGTTCGGCATCCTCTTCGCTATCAAGAATGGTTTTGTCGGTTTGACGCAGCCACTGGCTGGTCAGGGTACCGGCGGTCATTGAACCGCTGACGTTCAGCGCGGTACGACCCATATCAATCAGTGGTTCAACTGAAATTAACAGCGCCACCAGCGTCACCGGCAGACCCATTGCCGGCAGAACGATCAGCGCAGCAAAGGTTGCGCCGCCGCCAACGCCCGCAACGCCTGCGGAACTGACGGTGACAATGCCCACCAGGGTGGCAATCCATAGCGGATCGAACGGGTTGATACCGACGGTCGGAGCGACCATGACTGCCAACATTGCCGGGTAAAGACCCGCACAACCGTTCTGACCAATGGTCGCGCCGAATGATGCTGAGAAGCTGGCGATAGATTCTGGTACCCCCAGTCGGCGGGTTTGCGCTTCGACGTTCAGCGGAATAGACGCTGCGCTGGAACGACTGGTGAAGGCGAAGGTCAGCACCGGCCACACTTTGCGGAAGTACTTCAGCGGGCTCACGCCGTTCACTGCCAGCAGCAGGCCATGCACCACGAACATAATGCCCAGGCCGAGATAGGAGGCGATAACGAAGCTGCCGAGCTTGATGATGTCCTGCAAGTTAGAGCCAGCAACCACTTTGGTCATCAGCGCCAGCACACCATACGGCGTTAACTGCATAACCAGACGCACTAACTTCATAACCCAGCTTTGCAGCGTGTCGATGGCGGTGAGCACGCGCTGGCCTTTGGCAACGTCATCTTTCAGCAACTTCAGCGCCGCGACGCCCAGGAAGGCCGCAAAGATAACCACGCTGATAATCGACGTTGGGTTCGCGCCGGTCAGATCGGCAAACGGGTTCTTCGGTACGAAAGAGAGGATCAGCTGCGGGACGCTCAGGTCCGCCACTTTACCGGCATAGTTGCTCTGAATGGCGTTAAGACGAGCGGTTTCCGCGCTGCCTTGCACCAGCCCTTCAGCGGTCAGGCCAAACAGATTGGTAACCAGAACACCGACCAGTGCTGCAATCAGCGTGGTGAAAAGCAGGGTGCCAATGCTCAAAAAGCTGATTTTACCCAGCTGTGAAGCGTTATGCAGACGGGCGACCGCGCTCAGGATAGAGGCGAAGACCAGCGGCATAACGATCATTTGCAGCAGTTGAACATAGCCGTTGCCGACGATATTGAACCACTGGATAGAATCCTTCAGCACCTGGCTGTCGGAACCATAGATAAATTGCAGCGCCAGGCCGAAAATAACGCCGATAACCAGACCGACCAGTACTTTTTTAGCGAGGCTCCACTGTTTGTGGCGGGTTTGAGCCAGCGCCAACAGCAAAACCGCGAACACGATAACGTTCGCTATTAATGGAAAATTCATCCCCGTTCTCCTGATATCTTTTTTACCGGGTTGGTCAATAACCAACTCTTATGACGGCAAGGGTAGCAGAAGGCGTTATTCGTTACTTATATTCAAATGGAATTGATTATAACTAAATGGATAATTCGCTTGTTTATTGTCCTGCCTGGTGACTAATAAATCGATTAAAGGTGGTTTGCAGCGTGTTAATCATGCTTGATGACCAGCGCACGGCGCTATTATCGGCAAAAGTCTGCGGCATCCACACCGCATAGATGAAGAGCGCCATACACAGCGCGCGCTCTAGCTGGTTGCCTTTACGTGGTGCGAGGATAGGTAAGCGAAAGCGCCAGCGGCATGGCCAAAGCAGCGGCACTCCCGCAGGAGTCAGCATGTCGGCAAGGATATGGCTGAGATAGCCCAGCACCAGCCCCTGGACAGCGTCCGCCGGGATTATCCAGCCATCGGGCACTTTTAACGAGAACAGCGCAAGAGCGCCGAAGACTACCAGCAGGCTATGGGTGAAGCCGCGATGACCAAAGGCGCGGGCTATCGGTTTTGAAATCCAGCGTAAACGCTGCCCGAGAAATGACTTAGGGTGATCGATGTCGGGCAGCAGGCAGGTCAAAATTGCGGAAGGGACAATATGCCACCAGTCCCCCTGGGCCAGAACGGGGGTTAATTCCGCGTTTTTCGCAAATACCGCACAGGCGATAGAAAAGAGAAGGTGACCTTCCGCCGTCATGATAAGAAACCCTAAACTGTCAATTCATACAGTATAGGGTTTTTATACAGTGTGCGGAAGAGGTGACGGTGTAACTCTTTGTCACAAAACCATCAACGTGCCAGCCAGCCTCCGTCAACCGCCAGAGTATAGCCACTGACGTAATCTGCTGCCTTAGAGGCGAGGAATACCACCGGCCCTTGCAGGTCATCCGGAACGCCCCAGCGCCCGGCAGGAATGCGGTCGAGGATCTCTTTATTGCGCTCGGCATCATCACGTAATTGCTGAGTGTTGTTGGTCGCCATATATCCCGGCGCGATGGCGTTAACGTTGATGCGATGTCCCGCCCATTCATTAGCCATCAAGCGAGTAATGCCGAGAACGCCGCTTTTTGAGGCAGTATATGAAGGCACTCTAATGCCGCCCTGAAAGGAGAGCATTGAGGCGATGTTAATAATTTTTCCGCCATCGCCTTGCTGAATAAACTGCCGGGCGACCGCTTGCGAAAGAAAAAAGACCGATTTCAGATTCAGATTCAGGACGTCATCCCAATCTTTTTCTGAAAAATCGAGTGCATCGGTGCGGCGGATTGTGCCAGCGTTGTTGACCAGAATATCGACTCTGCCCATCGCAGCAACGGCCTGAGTGACAATCGAGCCAATCTCATCCTGGTGACTCAAATCGGCCTGGATAGCTGTGAAGCGTCGGCCCAACGCCTGAACCTTTTCCGCCGTTTCATGGGGAATTCTACGATTGACCCCGACGATATCGCACCCGGCCTGCGCAAGGCCCAGCGTCATGCCCTGGCCGAGCCCGGTATCACAACCCGTTACGATAGCGACCTTACCCGTAAGGTCAAAGGCGTTCAGTACCATATGCACCTCTGTATGCTGATTTCATGCGTTAAATAACGCCATTGAGGACAAGCATAGAGGGAGGAGGAAGAAAAAACAATTAAAAATGAAACGGTGTTTTAATTTTGTGATAATGGGATAGGGATACCATCCCATTATCACCGGATGGCTTAACCGAGCAGGTCGGTCAGGGTGAGGGATTTCAGGCTCGTTAGCTTCACATCGGCCAGCACAAAGCGAGGATCGCGGCTATTCTCTTCTTCAGGCACGACAATAGAGCGCATCCGCGCCGCTTTGCTGGCAATCATGCCGTTGACAGAATCTTCCAGCGCCACGCAGTTCAGCGGGCTGACGCCAAGTTTTTCCGCACAGTTCAGATAAACCTGTGGATGCGGTTTGCTGAACGGCAGCATTTCGGCGGAAGCGAGTGCATCAAACTGGTCGCGCAGTTCAAACATGGTGAGGACTTTTTCCAGCATCCGCAGCGGCGATGCTGAGGCCAGGCCGATTTTCAGCCCCTGCGCTTTACACATCGCCACCGCTTCCCGCGCGCCGGGCAGGAGCGGGCGCGCTTCTTCAACCAGTTGGATAGCGCGGTTGATAATTCGCGCGGTCACTTCGGCGCGATCCGGGCCTTTCCACGGCTGCTGGGCAAACCACAGATCGACGACTAAATCGATGCGTAGCCCCAGAATATCGGGCATTTCACTGCGGCGGCTAATATCCACTCCGAGGCTTGCAATCACCTCCAGCTCTGCCTTATCCCATAGCGGTTCGGAATCAATCAGTAATCCATCCATATCAAAAATTGCGGCATGAATCTGTCGCCTGGCTGACATAAGTCCCTCTCCTGTAGCGTAAGTAGATAACGAATTGGCACTCATGGTATATCATACCGCGCATTATTGGGCGAAATTCGCCGACGAAGGTAGACTTAGAGCGTATACCACCAGGCGTTATTGGCGCAGCCAATTTGGACACGGACAGCGCGCAGAAACCGGAGCGTACATGAAGTACGTGAGGATTTTGAGCACTGCCCTGGTCCAAAGTGGCAAGTGAAATAGCCTGAGATAGGTTCTTAGAGTGGCTAGAGCGTCTTAACAAGGGGAACCCATGACGTATCAACAAGCTGGACGCATTGCAGTACTTAAACGTATTTTGGGGTGGGTGGTGTTTATTCCGGCAGTTATCTCGACGCTGATTTCGGTGCTGAAGTTTATGTACGAGCACAGCGAGAAAAAGCCGGGGATTGATGCGGTGATGATGGATTTTGCGCACGTGATGATCGAGATGATGCGCTTCAATACGCCGTTCCTGAATTTCTTTTGGTACAACTCGCCGCTCCCGGACTTTAAGCACGGCATGAATATCGGCTTCTGGATTATCTATATCCTGATCTTTGTCGGGATGGCGCTGCAGGCATCCGGCGCGCGGATGAGCCGTCAGGCGAAGTTTCTGCGTGAGGGGGTTGAGGATCAGCTGATTCTTGAGCAGGCCAAGGGGGCGGAAGGGCTGACGCGCGAGCAGATCGCCGAACGTGTCGTGGTGCCGCGTCATACTATTCTGGTGCAGTATTTCCCGCTGTACGTGCTGCCGGTGATTACCATCGTGATCGGCTACTTCTTCTTTTCTTTACTCGGTTTCCTGTAATCAGATAGCCCGGCGAGTTTGCCGGGCTATCTGCATTATTGGGCAGGCAGCGCGCGCGGCTTGCCCTGGTTATCCACCGCAACGTAGATAAACAGCGCTTCGGTTGCCTTGTAGCGTTGGCCGATTGGCTCAGACGACACTTTCTTTACCCATACTTCCATATTGATGGTCACCGAGGTATTGCCGCGCTTCACGCAGTCGGCGTAGCAACACACCACATCGCCGACCGCGACCGGACGTAAAAAGGTCATGCCGTCGACGCGCACGGTCACCACGCGACCATGGGCAATTTCTTTCGCCATAATGGCGCCGCCGATATCCATTTGCGACATCAACCAGCCGCCAAAAATATCGCCGTTGGCGTTGGTGTCCGCTGGCATCGCCAGGGTGCGTAAAACCAATTCGCCCTTCGGCGCGAGATCTGTTGTTGTCATTCGGTACTCTGTACTCGTCAAAGATGATCAGGCGCGATGCTACTATGAAAAGGGCGTGGAGAGAATAGGGGGAATACGCCCGCCAGTGCGGGCGTAGAGGTTTAGAAGGAGAGCGTGACGCCAGCGTAGTACGCACGACCCGGTTCGTTGTAGGTTGAGGCACCTTCGTTTTCGCGATAAAGCTGCTTATCGAACAGGTTGCTGATCCCGGCATTCAGGCGTAAATCTTTCATCAGCTGATAGTTACCGCCAATTCCGACGACGGAATAGGAACCGACTTCGTTGGTTGCCAGTACGCCGTTTTCATTGCGAATTTCCGCATATTCACGCGGCTTCTGCCGGCCGTACATCGTCCAGTTGACGTTGGCCGAGAGCTTGCTGTTAATCTGCCAGTCGACCATGGTGTTGATGGTATATTTTGGAATAACGGACAGCGGGTTACCGGTATCTTTATTTTCCGATTTGATCATATAGGTGGCGTTGGTGCGCCAGTTGAGTGTATCGGCAATCACCGGCACCAGCAGGGTCCCTTCGAGGCCTTCAACGACCGCTTTACCGCCGTTTTCCCATTGCAGGATATTCGCTCCGGTAGCGGTATTACCCAGCACCTCGGTGCCGGAGACGATTTTATTTTTGTAATCATTACGGAACCAGGTGATACCGGCATTATAACCGTTCAGATTAAACTCAAGACCGATCTCTTTGTTGATGCTGATTTCGGGATCGAGATCCGGGTTGCCCAAAAGATAGCAGTTGCCATTGGCAATACTTATCGGGCAGCCGTTTCCGCGCGTAGAGAGCAGATAACCTTCGCTGGCTTGATACAGGTTCGGTGCTTTAAATTCCCGGGCAATACCTGCTTTGACCTTAAACATATCGCCCAGATCCTGCGACAGGTTCAGGCTCGGACTCCAGTTGCCGCCGAAGTCATTGTGGTAGTCAAAGCGCAGGCCCGGAATAATATTGGTGCCTGGGGTCGCTTCAATATTGTCTTCGAGATAGATACCGGTCAGCGTAGCGCTGTTTTTAGGGCTGCGTTGTGAAGGATCGCCGGAAACTCCGGGGAGATAATCCGTCGTCGTGGTGGCCTGCATTGAGGCCGGATCGTTTAGCTCGTCGTGATTCCACTCCATCCCCAGGGTAAGGGTCTGTTCAGCCAGCCAGTTGAATGGAAGGTTCACCTCAGCGGTTGAGCGCCACGATTCCAGGCGGCTGGTATCATAGACATCGCTATTGATCATTCCTTCTACGCGGCCGGTAGTGCCTTCCTGCATACGGGTATTGTTGGTTTTTTCGTAATAGACGCCCGCTTTAGACTGGCCCCAATCCCAGATGCCGTTATAGGTCAGGCCCCAGGTCTGGCGATACATGCGGTTTGTTTCCTGGCCGTATAGCGTATCGATCAGACCATTTGGGCTCATGTTGCTGTTGCTGTACTGCGTATCACCGGCGTAGATGTTGCCCTGGCGGCTATAGGCATAGCTGAAATCGACAATCTGTTGTGGTGTTACTTTCCATGACAGCAGGGCGTTAATATCTTTATTGCGCACGCCTTCGCGGCCTGCGGCATAAGAGCCATTTTGCGCGCTATTGATGTCCCAGGCATCCGGCTCGGTTTTGTTGATATTGCCATACAGACGCATCGTCAGGGCATCCCCGGCCAGCGGTCCGTTAAGGTTAAAGTTAGCCCGGTTGGTGGAACCTTCTTTATTATTTTCCGGCTGATTGGTATAGAGCGAGAGTGAGCCATGCCAGTCGTTGGTCGGGCGCTTGGTGATGATATTGACCACGCCGCCTGCTGCCCCTGATCCATAGCGAGCAGCCGCGGGGCCGCGCAGAACTTCGATGCGCTCGACCATTTCCGGCGGAACCCAGTTGCTGTCGCCGCGGGTATCGCGCTCGCCGCGCCAGCTATAGCGCACCGAGTTTCTCGAACTGACGGGCACACCATCGATAAGAATCAGCGTGTTTTCCGGCCCCATGCCGCGAATATCAATCTGTCGGTTGTTGCCGCGGCTGCCGCTGGCGCTGTTGCCGGTCAGGTTAACGCCGGGCATTTTACGAATGATTTCAGACAGATCGTTAACCGGCGGATCTTTAGCAATATCTTCTGCGGTGATAATCGAGACGCCCGGCTGCTGCTTTAGCGCTTCTTCCGCGGTTCCCCGAACCACCATCGTTTCGGTATCCAATTCAGCCTCTTCGGCGAAAGCCCCTGGGCTAAGCAAACCAGCGATGGCCAGGGCCAGGGGAGTGGCGATGTGATTTTTCTGCGATCTCATTTTAAATATCCATATCAAGTCATGAAAAATTGAGATCGAGAATATCAATGATAATTATTATCATTACAATTGCGAGGGGCGAATCTCCATGATATCCTCACAATTGCCGCAACTTTCCAGCATCTGGTAGATATCGTGAAGGAGTCGGTAAGGTTTACCGTACCGACTTGCTGGGATGTTCCTGGCCTGAAGAGATTATTTGCCCATTGTTTTATCGGTTTTCTGTTGCTGATACCACGCGGGAAGTTCTGCCAGACTAATACCCGTCGGCACATAGCCCTGTTTCAGACAGGCGACCCGCTGCGCGCGATAAATGCTGGTATATCCTGAAACCAGCCAGGCGACAGCGCAGGCTAGCGCAGCGTAAATGTCGATTTCAGAACCAAACAATTCGATTGCCATCAGCGTCGATGCTATAGGGGTGTTAGCTGCCCCAGCGAAGACGGCGACAAAGCCAATCCCGGCCAGAAAGCTCACCGGCATATGTAGCAGCGGAGCCAGCGCATTGCCAAGCGTCGCGCCGATATAAAATAGCGGCGTCACTTCTCCGCCTTTAAAACCGCTCCCTAAAGAGGTCACGGTGAAAACCAGTTTGCCGAGAAAATCCCACGGAGCTAGTGGATGCTGAAAGGCATCCACAATCACCGGTATGCCGAGGCCAATATAGCGATCGCCATGAAACAGCCAGACGGCAGCAACAATGAACAAACCGCCGGTAAACGGGCGCATTGGCGCATAGCGAACATATTTTTTCATTAACCCGCCAATGAAATGCGTGCTGTCAGCGAAAACGCGCGCCGCCAGGCCAAAGCAGCAACCCGCGATAACCATTGCCGCCAGGGTCCAAAGGGTGAGGGGTGGAATGCTGGAAACGATATAGTGGGTGTGTTGCACCCCCCACATGATCCCGACCCGATCGGCGACGATTGCGGCGACCAGACACGGGAATATGGCGGTGTAGTTCATCCTTCCGATGGCCAGCACTTCCAGCCCAAATAGCGCTCCGGCGAGCGGAGTGCCGAAAATTGAGGCGAAACCGGCGCTGATCCCGGCCATGAGCACCGTCCGTCGCGTATCGTCGTTGAGGCGAAAAATGGGCGTAAATTGATCGGCAATCGAGGCTCCCATCTGTACCGCAGTCCCTTCACGGCCCACGGACGCCCCGCACAGGTGCGATATCACGGTGCCGAAAAAGACCAGCGGTGCCATACGCAGGGGGATCACACATTTAGGATCGTGGACTTCTTCCAGAATGAGATTGTTACCGGCCTCCACGCGGGTGCCGTAGTGCAGATAAATCCAGCCGACGGCAAAGCCCGCGATCGGCAGCAGCCAGATAAGCCAGCGATGCGTTTCACGCGTTGCAGTAGCCCATTCAAGGGAGAAAAGAAAGAAAGCCGATGCCGTACCCGCCAGGACGGCGATGATAAAGGCGAGAAACAGCCATTTCCCGAGGAAGAAAAACAGGGTGAGTTGTGAAAATCGGGGTGCACGCATCGTTATTTCCTTAGAAGGTTAACCTTCCCGGACGCGGTGCCTGCAATACAGATATGCCTGCCCATTCCCGGTCCGGGAATAAAAAGCAGGCATCATTAGCCACATGGCGGTTCAAGAGGGAATGCCATCCTCTATACGAAATATCTTACGGCATGAACCGTTTCAGCTGAAGTTTTTTATGCGTTGTATATAAAAAGAGAGGAGAAGGCGGCACGCAGGGAATTGTGCGTGCCGAAGCGAACTTAGTGATTGTCGTCCTGCGGCATATGGCGATAGATGTAAACGCCGCTTAGCAGGGTGAACACCAGCGTCATAGCGGTTAAACCGAAGACTTTAAAGTTGACCCAGATATTCTGCGGCAACCAGAAGGCGATGTAGATATTCGCCAAACCGCAAAGAATGAAGAATACCGCCCAGGCCAGATTCAGACGCGACCAGACCTGCTGCGGTAACGTCAGCTCTTTACCCAGCATGCGCTGGATTAGCGGCTTTTTCATTACCCACTGGCTAAACAGTAGAGCGCCAGCGAACAGAACGTAGATGACCGTGACCTTCCATTTTATAAACTCATCGTTATGGAAGAAAATGGTCAGGCCACCGAAAAATGCGACCAGGACAAAGGTAATCAGCGCCATTTTCTCGACTTTGCGATAGCGCACCCAGCTGTAAATCAGCACGATGGCGGTAGCGATAATCAGCGCGGTCGTTGCGGCGTAGATATCGTAGAGCTTGTAGAATGCGAAGAAGACTACCAGCGGTAAAAAATCCAGAAACTGCTTCATACATCGATTCCGTCGTTCAGAATGGGCCGGGAGCGCCCGACCCAGATTAAGTTAGTTGCGAATAAGCATATACAAGCGGAATAAATAGATCAGCAACAATGCGGATATCAGGTTGCTGATGGTATTTATCACGATTGCGCCAACGTTTGGCGTCAGTACGGCAAAGCTGGATGCAAACAGCAGAAGTAGGGTTTTCGCCAGCAGCCAGCCGATTATCGCGGGTGCAACCAGGCGAATATTGGCCCATGCCAGACGCATACTGCTGCGCAGGGCGCTGAAAACACCCATTTTGTCCTGAACCAGCATAATTGGCGCGAATGAAAGGACGATCGCCAGCAGCACGCCAGGCACCACCACCAGCATCATCCCCATTTGCACGACAAAAGTCGTGAGCAGGATCAGCAGCAGCAGCTTTGGCAGCACTGGCGCAGAAGCACCAATCGCACGTAAGGCACTAACGCGTTGACCTGAGGAGATCATCTGAATCATCAGCAGAACGCCGCCCGCAAGGATCGCATTGCCCACCAGTCCAGAGAATGTAGAGGCTGCCGAAGCTCGTAGCAGGACCTGCTGCTGTTCCGGCGTCATACTTTGCACCAGCTCGAACAACCCGACGCTACCCGTCAGGCTATCGCCTTCGCTCAGAATCGATAATTGCTCCTCACTGGGTGAAAAGGCATGGCCAAGTACTACCGTAATAAGCGCGCACAACAATGCAATCAGCAAAATAGTGACGAACTGATTACGGAAAAAGTTTCCGGTGTCACGGTAGACGGACTTCGCCGTGATAGACATGCATTCTCCTTGAGTCTTGCAGGTGTTAACTAGCCGGCGATTGTACCGCAAATCGTGCCTGGGTAGCAGTCTCTGCTCCTGCGCGCTAAGTATATCTTTGTAAATAGAAGGCACAATCAGCGGTCCATCGCCTTGGCTCCAGTAAAAACAGAAAATTGATACAGTATGTTTATCGCTAGTTATATGAAAAAAGTGAAAATTAATCTGGATCAATAAATGTTAAATTTCCCGACTTTGTGTGATCTATGTTGGATCAAACATACTTCATTGTAGGTATATTCTTGCGCTGAATAACCATAATGAGGAAGTGGATATGAAAAAGTTAGCAGCGGCATTTGTTATTCTCGGCACTCTCTCCAGCAGCAGCGTCTGGGCGCATGAAGCTGGTGAATTTTTTATTCGCGCAGGTTCGGCAACGGTAAGGCCAACGGAAGGGGCGGGCGGTACATTGGGAAGCCTGGGGGGATTTAGCGTCAGCAATAACACGCAGCTCGGCCTGACCTTCACCTATATGGCAACCGATAATATCGGGGTTGAGCTGCTGGCCGCGACGCCGTTCCGTCATAAGGTAGGCACCGCAGCAACCGGTAATATTGCCACCGTTCACCATTTACCGCCGACCTTAATGGCGCAGTGGTACTTTGGCGATTCGAGCAGCAAGCTGCGTCCATATGTTGGTGTGGGTATCAACTACACCACCTTCTTTGACGAAGGTGTGAACGACAATGGTAAAAATCAGGGGATTTCCGATCTGAGTCTGAAAGATTCCTGGGGTGCTGCGGGTCAGGTCGGTATGGATTACCTGATTAACCGTGACTGGCTGATTAACATGTCGGTGTGGTACATGGATATCGACACCACCGCGAGCTATAAACTGGGCGAGGCTCGCCAGCATGACAGCGTGCGCCTGGATCCGTGGGTGTTTATGTTCTCCGCGGGCTACCGGTTCTAAAGTTTTTCGGCAGAGCTGGTCGCTGTATGACCAGCTCTTGGTATTCTATTCTGTAATAATTATTCCGCGAACGGTTTGGCTTGATAGTGACTTACTATGAAAGGATACATTGGCCTGCGTACATCGTTTTAACAAGATCTACTCATTGCCCCATTTATTGAGGAAGTTCGCGATATCATCAATACGCTGCTCATTGATCCCTGCTTGAATGGCCATTTCTCCCTGTGCTTCCTCACTGATTTCTTCGTTGTTCATCAAGCGAGTGATCAACAATTGAAAATAGCGAGCCAATGGCTCACGTTCTGACTCGCTCACTGGCTCTGCGGATTCGGTCGAATACTCATCGGCAATGTCATAATATTTCAGTGGTACTTCATCGTTCATCAGTTGCTCCAGATTTAACGCTAATGTCAGTTGCTGCCTACCTCTTAGGCCTGAATAATATCATTGCTGTGTCATTTTATCTTGTAGGCGGCCGGGAAAACGAAAAATTGCCTTCGGTGAGACTAACGAGCCAGAGGACGTTACCGTGTCACGCTATCGTGTGAGTACTAAGTAGTGGTACCTCATCTAACATTTTACGTGTTTACTTACATCAAGCCCTGTACGAAAGGTTATTCCCTTTAAAGAGGAAGGGTAATTCATAGATATAAATGGCATGATTAAAGAGTATGTAACCACATGATTTTTTTAATTAAAAAGTCAGGTGGTAACTCTGGATGAGAAATATCTTGTCGCCATGCCATATATTCTTAAATAAAGCAAATTGACTTGTTTTAATAATTCCTCATGCACTATGATGCCCATGTCCTTATATGTGTTTTTTCAATTCATGGTGCATAATGAGTAATTTATTTCTATTACTAGTTTCCATATTGCTTTTGTTTGTTTCTGTATATAACGGGATGGCTTATTTTAATGAAATCAGAAGGCGACGCGCGGTGTTTCGTTGCTTTTATACCTCTGGCGATCGCGACTCTAAGACATAAATTTTTTTCTTTTCATAAGTACGCTTAGGAATCTATTGAGTTCTTTGTTACTTTGTATTTTAAAGTCATGCATGACATTTTTTTTATGAGAAAAAACGGTTTTATAGTTAATTTTTAATTCCTGCGCTATTTCCAGTTGATTAAGCCCAAGGCTGAGGGCATGAACAACTTTTGACTGGGCTTGGGTAATCGATTTACATGGGCAGTTAATACAGCGCATAGCCTCATTTGAGGGATGCTCTTCATTCTTAGATGTGACCACCCTGTCAATACCTGATTTGATTTTATTTCTAATGGTGGGGATTGAGTCGGACTTATATAAAAACAAACTCTCCTTAATGCAATTAGGCAGTTCCTTTCTGATGCATTCAATTTTCCGTTCCTGAAGAATGCATAGCAAAGTTTTGCCACTTGTATATTTTAATTCATCATGGCATAGAAATATTTCCCCTGGCTCCATTTCAGTGAATATTATATGAGCCTGCGCGATGGAATCTTGGGTGTAGTCGTCTTCAAAGGTGAGCGATTCCCCTGAAGCAATAGTTTCCTGTAGCAACTGTCTGATGGCATGGTTGGTGTAGGTATTTTTAGTATTAATTAAAACATTAATCATATTTTTAGATTCACACGGTTATCAAAATACATATCTCAAATTAAAATAGAGAGAGCAGCATCAATACCCATGCTCTCAGTAATGTATTAGAGTTAAAATATTTAATTAAGATATTGCAGACGCTTAAGAAAATCAATATCTGTAAATAAAATGAGATTTCTGGTATTTTTTATGAGAAAAGTCTTATTTTTCAATGTGGTGTTTAAGATTTCATTGTTTTTTATTTTATGATTTTTTATTTATTTTTATCGTGCACAAAAAGCTTAGTATTGCCGTTGGGGTACTGATAAAATAGCGCTATGTGATGATTTAATGAAGATATTGTCAATAGAGATGAGAGATGAGAAATGTGATATTTAATAACATGGTGGAATGGATTGAGGCCCGGCTTGCTATTAACCCATCCGTTGATGATATTGCTCATGGAATAGGGTGTTCTCGTCGTTCTG
Source organism: Klebsiella sp. MISC125 (assembly GCF_051131775.1). NCBI lineage: Bacteria > Pseudomonadati > Pseudomonadota > Gammaproteobacteria > Enterobacterales > Enterobacteriaceae > Klebsiella > Klebsiella sp. MISC125. The sequence goes on along the minus strand of NZ_CP180448.1, from coordinate 3,522,348 downwards.
TGTACAATGTTTTCCAGGAGTACGGCGGACTACCTGTTGGGAAATATATCAGAATGCGTAGAATGACGCTTGCTGCGGGGAAATTAAAGCTAACCCGACAATCTATATCATCGATCGCATATCTATTGAATTATGACTCCCATCAAACATTTTCTCGGGAGTTTAAAAAGACTTTCGGTCTTCAGCCCAGAGAGTACAGGGCTTCAAAATTTTGGGATATGACCTTATTGTTTCAGAGAATAGTATCTGAGAGGGGTGGGTTAACAACACCTTACCTGTGTATTCTTGAGGAACAAACGTTTACCGGATATGGATTTAACTATTTGCTATGTCCTACAAGCGATATCTCTTCAAGGAAAGAGATCACCAGGCGAAAAGTAGCTGGAAGAGTATCCTGTGGGGAAGAGAATCTTTACATCCTTTCTGATTTTTCCCCCTCAATGGATAATGACTTTAAAATCAGGGTGAATGGGTTTATCGGTGCACCTTTGACTCAGCGGAACACTCTGTTTCGAGATGTGAAAGTCGTCAAGGGGGGGTTGTATCTTAGATTCGACTTTAATGGCTCATGGTCGGATTTTACCTTTCTTTCAAATAACGTATATATGAAGTTCCTCCCGGAGTTAGGGCTATATCGACGTGAAGGCTATGACATCGAACATTTTATCTCTCAAAAAGGTGCTTTGTTTGAAAACGAGTGGCCTGTTTACACCCTTCAGTATTATGTCCCTGTCGAGTATATCTCGCTAGCACCAAGCATCTGAAAAGGGCGAATTGACGCTGTTTTTACCAATAGTAATCTCGTCATTAACAGAGGGGCTGGTTAAGACAACTGGTGCGCAAGGTGTGTCAGCTATCATAAAAAAAGCCCGCACAAGTGCGGGCAAAAATACTGGAAGCAATGTGAGCAATGTCGTACCGAATACCTGAGTTGTTTACTCAACTATTCGGTAATGAGAAAGATAATATTTCTCATTTAAGATATCAACCCCAACTTTTGTGCGGAAGCGCTTTTTTTTAATCGACGATAAAAACTGTGCGTTTCTGGCTGTCATCCTGTGGCCAGACCGTGGCAACGTCATGAAGCCGCCGTGCAGTGGTGGCAATGGTAAATCTCCCGGCGACCGAGGCCTGCAGCATTTTCCCGGTCGCCGCCAGCAGTTGTGGCATGGACAGGCTACCAATCCCGCTGCCCATCAGTTGCAACGGTGCAGAGCGTAATACCGCGCCGCTGAGCGTGATATCGGCGGCGGCAAGTGAACCGACCTGAACAAAGCGTACCGGCGCCTTCCCTGGACTATGCTTTGCCAGCGCAGGGAGCAACAGTTCAGCACTGTGACCCCACAGGTAATCGACGACGACATCAATCTGCTGCGCTGCCAGCTCCGCAAACTGCGACCGTACGGTGGCATCATCTTCGCTTAAGTTGACTATTTTATCGGCCCCGAGGGAGGCGAGCTTTAACGCGTTGCGCCCGGTGGCAATCACCTTTTTAGCCCCCAGAAAGCGGGCGACTTGTACCGCCAGCTGTCCGGCGCTACCGGTCGCACCGTTGATAAGCACCGTTTCTCCGGCCTTGAGATCCGCGCGCTTGACCAGCGCCGCCCATGCCGATATGCCTGGATTAGCCATTGCGGCGGCGGTAACGTCGTCCAGATCATCCGGCAGCGGCAGGCAGTGGTTTAGCGCGACCGGTGCCCACTGTGCCATGCTGCCCCATGGCGCGGTGGGGAAGGCGAAATAAACTCGCTGACCGTCAGGCAATGTTCCGGCGCCATCAATCCCGACGCCGAAAGGCAGGCGGCCATCGAAACTGTAATGTTTGCCGGAGGCCCGGCTTTTCACGACATGGCTGATAGCGCAGGCACGCACTTTGACCAACGCCTCATGTTCAGTGGGCTGCGGGTCGCTAAAATCGGCCCAAATCGGGCCTTGTTGCAGGTCAAAAACGACGGCTGCTTTCATAGTATTCTCTCCTGGGATGATTATGTGTAAAATGCACATATCAGTTAACGGCACTATACCCGGTTAAATAATATATGCAACATGCACATAATAATTACGACATCAGCGAGTTTCACGGTGCGCTGCTCGACATCATCAGCGTGATGAACCAGCCGGTGCGCGATGAGCAGATACTGCAGGCTGCTGGGGTTCAGCTTGATCAGATCCTCTTCCCGCTGCTGGTGGCGGTAGGGCGCAGGGGGCCGGTGGGGGTCGTGGAACTGGCGGATAGTCTCGGGCGCGATTACACCACCGTCAGTCGGCAGGTGAAGAAACTGGAAGCGCAAGGGCTGGCGCGAAAGCAGCCAAACGCCAAAGACCGGCGGATTAGCGAAGTCACGCTTAGCGAAGCGGGTCAGGCAATGATCGAACGTATTTCGGTTGCAAGAACGCGGCTGATGAATCAAGTGCTGGCGGGATGGGCGCAAGAGGATGTGATGGCGCTGTTTCGTCTGACGCGCAAGTACGCAGACAGCTTACAGCAGAAATAACCGCCCGGCGCAGTGCCGGGCGGCAGGCGTGCTTAGGCCGCTTTGGTGGCGGCTTTGAGGCTCTGCACAAAGGTCTTCAGTTCAGACAGCATAGCCTGCGGGTCGTTAACGTTACGCTCAATGATTTTGACGATCGCAGAACCGGAAATCGCCCCGGCAGCGCCGGCATCAATCGCGGCGGTGACCTGCTCCGGCGCGGAGATACCAAAGCCCTGCAGCGGTGGCGCAGCGTTATATTCGGCCAGCTTTTCAATCAAATGATGCAGCGGCAGCGCGGCGCGGTTTTCCGCGCCGGTCACCCCCGCACGAGACAGCAGATAGGTATAGCCGCGACCGTAGGAAGCAATCTGGCGCAGCAGGTCGTCATCGGCATTTGGCGGGCAGATGAAAATTGGCGCGATATTATGGCGCAATGCGGCCTGGCGGAACGGTGCCGACTCTTCGACCGGTACATCGGCTACCAGCACTGAATCAACGCCCGCGCGTTCGCATGCGGCATAAAATTCATCAATGCCAGGGCTAAACACCAGGTTTGCGTACATCAGCAGGCCGATCGGGATGGTCGGGTGCTTTTGACGAATTGCCGCCAGCATTTCAAAACATTGTGCTGGCGTGACGCCTGCGGCAAATGCGCGCAGGGCTGCGCCCTGAATGGTTGGGCCGTCCGCCAGCGGGTCGGAGAATGGGATACCCAGCTCCAGCGCATCGGCACCCGCTTCAATCAGCGTATCAATAATTTTCAGCGATTGTTCCGGGTTAGGGTCGCCGAGCGTCACGAAGGGAACAAATGCGCCTTCCTGGCGAGCTTTCAGTTGTGCAAACAGCGTCTCGTAACGTTCCATCAGATTTCCCCTCGCGCTTTCAGAATATCGTGTACGGTGAAGATGTCTTTATCGCCGCGACCGGAGAGGTTAACCACCAGCAGCTGCTCTTTTTCCGGGTTCTCACGCATCATTTTCAGCGCGTGCGCCAGGGCGTGGGATGATTCTAGCGCCGGGATAATCCCTTCATGACGGGAAAGTTCTTTAAAGGCATCCAGCGCCTCATCATCGGTAATCGATACGTAGTCGGCGCGACCAATGCTGTTCAGATAAGCGTGCTGCGGGCCGACAGACGGGAAGTCCAGTCCAGCGGAAATGGAGTAGGACTCCTCAATTTGCCCGTCCTCGGTCTGCATCATCGGCGATTTCATACCGAAGTAGATACCAACGCGCCCGTGCTTCAGCGGTGCGCCGTGTTCGCCGGATTCGATCCCGTGACCCGCCGGTTCCACGCCAATCAGGCCGACAGTGGTTTCGTCGATAAAGTCGGCGAACATGCCGATAGCGTTAGAACCGCCGCCGACGCAGGCGATAACCGCATCCGGCAGGCGACCTTCTTTCTCAAGAATCTGTACTTTGGTCTCTTCGCCAATCATGCGCTGGAATTCACGCACGATGGTTGGGAACGGGTGCGGGCCGGCGGCGGTCCCGAGCATATAGTGGGCTTTTTCATAGCTGCCGGACCAGTCACGCAGCGCCTCGTTACAGGCATCTTTTAGCGTTGATGAGCCGCTATGTACCGGGATCACTTCTGCACCCATCAGGCGCATACGGAAGACGTTCGGCGACTGGCGCTCGATATCTTTTGCGCCCATATAAATGCGGCATTTGAGGCCGAGCAGGGCGCTGGCGAGGGCAGAGGCTACGCCGTGCTGACCCGCGCCGGTTTCGGCAATAATTTCCGTTTTGCCCATCCGTTTTGCCAACAGCGCCTGACCGAGCACCTGGTTGGTTTTATGCGCGCCGCCGTGCAGCAGGTCTTCACGCTTCAGATACAGCGTGGTACGGGTACCTTCAGTGAGGTTACGGCATTTGGTCAGCGCGGTCGGGCGACCGGCGTAGTTTTTCAGCAGGTCGGTAAATTCGGCCTGAAATGCCGGGTCTTTCTGCGCGCTAACGAACGCTTCTTCAAGCTGGCGCAGGGCGGGCATCAGGATCTGCGGAACGTACATTCCGCCGAATTCGCCAAAATAGGGGTTCAGTAAAGTACTCATTGTTGCTCCTTAATATGCGCGCAGCGTTTGAAACACCGAGGCCAGTTTGCTGGCATCTTTAATACCCGGCTGTGACTCCACGCCTGAATTAAAATCGAGTCCGGCACAACCGCTTTTGGCGGCTTCTACACAGTTATCGGCGCCGAGGCCGCCTGCTAACAGCACGTTACGCAGGTCCTGACCTTGCAGCAAAGACCAGTCGAAACGCTGACCGGTGCCGCCCTGGCCGTTATCAAAAACGTATTTATCGACATGGTTCAGATTGCGTTGCGGCAGCGTTTCGCCAACGCTGAGGGCTTTCCATATTTGCACTTTGGCCGGTAACTCGGCGCGCAGGGCATCGATATAGCTCTGGTCTTCACCACCGTGCAACTGGACGGCGGCTAAGTTTAGGCTTTCAACGCGGGCGGCAACCTCTGCCACCGGCGCATTGCGAAATACGCCGACGTAGCTCAGGGGAGCGCTATCAATAACCGCTTTCGCCTGGGCTTCATTTACCGCTCGCGGCGAGGTGGGGACGAAAATCAGTCCGCCGTATACGGCGCCGGATTCATACGCTACCTGGGCATCCTGCGGACGGGTGAGGCCGCAGACCTTATTTTCGCCGAGCAGCACGCGTTTCACTGCGGTGTTCAGATCGTCGTGTTCCATCAGCGCTGAACCAATCAGGAAGCCATTGGCGAAGTGGCTCAGTTCACGCACTTCGGCATAAGTATGGATGCCGGATTCGCTGATCACCGTGACGTCATGGCCGAGTCGTGGTGCCAGCGTGCGGGTGCGGTTGAGGTCAATCGACATATCGCGCAGGTCGCGGTTGTTGATACCGACCACTTTGGCCTTCAGCGCGATGGCGCGTTCCAGCTCTTCTTCATTACTGACTTCGGTCAACACGCCCATATTCAGGCTGTGCGCGACGGCGGCGAGCTGGCGATATTGTTCATCATCAAGCACCGAGAGCATCAGCAGGCAGGCATCGGCCTGATAGTAGCGCGCCAGGTAAATCTGGTAAGGATCGATGGTGAAATCCTTACACAGAATCGGCTGCGGCGCGATTTTGCTGACAATTGGCAGAAAATCGAAGCTGCCCTGGAAATATTTCTCATCGCACAGCACCGAAATAGCCGATGCGTAGTGCTTGTAGACCCCGGCGATGGTCGCCGGGTCAAAATCTTCACGAATCAAACCTTTTGACGGCGAGGCCTTTTTGCACTCGAGAATAAACGCGGTGCGGGTACCGGCAAGGGCATCGTAAAAATTGCGCTGCGTCGGCACGACGTCATTTTGAAAGCTGGCTAACGGTTGTTGTTGTTTGCGGGCTTCTACCCAAATCGCTTTGTCGGCCACGATTTTTGCTAAAACGGTCTGCATTATTTACCCTCTTGCCGCTAATGCGGTCACTTTGTCATAGGCCGCTCCGCTGCGCAGGACCTCGATGACGTGCTGTGCGTTGGCCTTCAGATCTTCGTGCCCATGTAAACGCATCAACATGGCGACGTTGGCGGCGACGGCGGCTTCGTGAGCGGCTTCACCTTTACCTTGTAGTAAGCGTGTCAGAATGTCACGGTTTTCTTCCGGCGTGCCGCCAGCCAACTGTTCCTGATGGTAAGGCGTCAGGCCAAAGTCGGCGGCGGTCAGCTGATAGCTCTTGATTTCGCCGTTGTTCAGTTCAGCGACCACCGTCGGCGCGTGGAGCGACACTTCGTCCATGCCGCCGCTGTGGACCACGGCAGCACGCTGATAGCCCAGTACGCGCAGGGTTTCCGCAATCGGCAGCACCAGTTCCGGGCTATAAACGCCAATCAGCGCCAGCGGCGGATGCGCCGGGTTGATCAGCGGCCCCAGCACGTTAAACAAGGTGCGGGTCTTGAGCTGCTGACGGACCGGCATCGCGTGACGGAATCCTGTGTGATACTTCGGTGCGAACAGGAAACAGACGCCCATCTCATCCAGTGCCTGGCGAGATTTATCGGCATTCATATCGAGATTAATACCGAAGGCTGCCAGCAGGTCAGATGAGCCTGATTTACTTGAAACGCTGCGATTGCCATGTTTCGCTACTTTCAGGCCGCAGGCGGCGGCAACAAAGGCGCTGGCGGTCGAAATATTGATGCTGTTGCTGCCGTCGCCGCCGGTACCAACGATATCGGCAAACAGGTAATCAGGGCGCGGGAACGGCGCGGCGTTTTCCAGCAGCGCGGTAGCGGCCCCGGCAATTTCCTGCGGATGCTCACCGCGCACTTTCATACTGACCAGCGCAGCGGCCAGTTGCTCGGGCTTGACTTCGCCGCGCACTACTGCGGAGAACAGCTGATGGCTCTCCTGCTGGCTCAGGGTCTCGGCCTGATACAGTTTTTCCAGAATTGGCTGGATAGTGTTGGTCTGCTCCAGCTTTTGCAACGCCCATGCCAGCGTTTGCTCCAGCAGGCGTGCGCCCTGGGTAGTCAGAATCGACTCAGGATGGAACTGGAAACCGCAGACGCGATCTGCGTCGTGGCGCACCGCCATCACCATGCCGTTAAAGTTGGCGTTGATCGTCAACCCTGCCGGGATATTGCTGCCGACCAGCGAGTGGTAGCGCGCAACCGGCAGTGGGTTAGTCAACCCGGCAAACATCGCCTGACCATCATGTTCAATGCTTGATGCTTTACCGTGGAGGATTTCACCAGCCTGCCCGACGTAACCGCCGTAAGCTTCGACAATGGCCTGATGACCGAGGCAGATGCCGATAATCGGCAGCTTACCACGCAGTCTGGTCAGCAGTTCCGGCATGCAGCCTGCTTCGCTCGGCGTGCCCGGACCGGGAGAAAGCATCAATACCGGATTTTTCATGGTGCCGATGCGCTCAATCAGCGCCTGCGCCGGGACTGAGTTGCGGTAAATCACCACGTTATGGCCGTTCGAACGCAATTGGTCTGCCAGGTTATAGGTAAATGAATCGATATTATCGAGCAGCAGAATGTCGGCCATTAGAAAATCTCCTTCGCGTGATGGGCCTGGGCGATAGCGCGCAGCACCGCGCGAGCTTTATTACGGGTTTCATCCGCTTCAGATTGGGGAACGGAGTCGAGCACGATACCGGCACCGGCCTGTACCGTGGCGATGCCATCCTGCACGTAAGCAGAACGAATCACGATGCAGGTATCGAGGTCGCCGTGGGCGGTAAAGTAACCCACCGCGCCGCCGTAGCTGCCGCGGCGTTTGCCTTCAGCGGCGGCGATAAGCTGCATTGCGCGCACTTTAGGCGCACCGCTCAACGTGCCCATATTCATACAGGCGCGATAGGCGTGGAGCACGTCGAGATCGTTGCGCAGCTCGCCAACCACGCGGGAGACGAGGTGCATCACAAAGGAGTAGCGGTCGACTTTGGTTAAGTCGGCCACGTAGCGGCTGCCAGGCGTGCAGATGCGGGCGAGGTCGTTACGCGCCAGGTCAACCAGCATCAGGTGTTCGGAAAGCTCTTTGTGATCGGTGCGCATCTCAAGCTCAATGCGGCTGTCGAGATCGCGGTCTAGCGAACCGTCGGTACGGCGACCGCGCGGGCGGGTTCCGGCAATCGGGTAGATCTCAATCTGGCGGCTGACAGCGTCATATTTCAGCGAGCTTTCCGGCGATGCGCCGAACAGGGTGAAATCGTTATCCTGCATAAAGAACATATACGGGCTGGGGTTGCTCTTCTTCAGCACATCGTAAGCGGCGAGCGGCGACGGGCAGGGCAGCGAGAAACGGCGCGATGGCACCACCTGGAAAATTTCACCCGCGCGGATGGCGCGCTGCATTTTACGCACTACGGCACCGTACTCTTCATCACTCTGATCGCAGTCGCAGCGCATTTCGGCAACTGTTGTCACCGGCAGCGGCGCGGGCGGCTCATTCAATTGCTGACGAAGCTGGGCGATGCGCTGTAGCAGACGCTGTTTTTCATTTTCCAGCGGGGTGAACAGACTCGCCTGGATGCGGGTGTTTTTAGTCTGATGGTCGATAACCAGCAGCGTTTCCGCCAGATAGAAACAGTAATCCGGGCAGGCGGTATCGCTTTCCAGCGGCGGCAGGTTTTCGAAGCCGGCGACGAGGTCATAAGCAAACAGCCCGCCGAAGAACATGGCTTCGCGCTCGTCCTGCGGCACGGTAACCAGCTCTTGCAACAGGCGGAAAGTGTCAAATACCGATAATGAACATAAGCGGGCGTCTTCATCAAGCAGTGCGCTGACAGGAGGGAATGTTAACACCCGCCCATTTGGCTGGCGCTGATTATCAATACCCGAAGGCAGAGTGTTATCCAGCAAATCCAGCAGCGCTGTGCCGTTAGCGGAGAGTGCCTGAATAGTGACAGTGTCACCTAGCGCGGTAATGCGCAGCGCGCTATCCACCAGCAGCAGGCTCTTTAAATCATCCTTACTGTCGATATCCGCGGATTCCAGCAGCAGGGTGGCCGGACGCGCACCGCATAGCTGGTGGAATAACGCCGTCGGGTTTTCCCGATAGATGGCGTCGCTGGTGAGAAGCTCGAGTGCCGGTTTTGATATTTGCATTATTGTTCTCGCCTGTTCGGTATAATAATTTGTCCAATAAAAAGCCCGCTCATTGGCGGGCCGGGTATCTGTATGCTGAGTGCAAAACGCGATCACGCCGCCCGATAACAGGAGCTACGCCACCAGCCGTGCAGAGTGATAAATTGCGTTTTCATCGTTGATACCCCTTCATGTGAACTTGCGTACTAGTTAACTAGTCCGGAGGTGTAAAGTCAACCCCTGTTTGCAGATTTTATCGGTGAGTCGGTATGATGATGCGCCTGGTGAGATTATCAATAATTTGAATCACCGAAACGCAGCCAACTTTCCTGTCACTTAAAGTATGACGGGTACAGGTTTATGTCCAGCAGGAGTCATCTTGAGCAACACCAACTACGCAGTGATTTACGACCTGCACAGCCATACCATCGCCTCCGACGGGCGACTGACTCCACAAGAACTTGTTCATCGCGCCCACCAGATGCGCGTTGGCACCCTGGCGATTACCGATCATGATACCGTGGCGGCAATACCCGCCGCCAAAGCGGAAATTGAACGTGCAGGTTTACCGCTAACGTTGATAAATGGCGTGGAGATTTCCACGCTGTGGGAAAACCACGAGATTCATATTGTCGGGCTGAATATTGATATTACCCATCCGGCGATGACCGCGTTACTTGATGAACAGAAAGCGCGCCGCCAGCTGCGGGCTCAGCTGATTGCAGAACGGCTGGATAAAGCTCGGATCCCCGGTGCCTGGGAAGGGGCGCTGAAACTGGCCGACGGCGGGGCGGTGACGCGCGGCCATTTCGCCCGTTTTTTGGTCGAAGGGGGTTATGCGAACAACATTGCTGACGTCTTTAAGAAATATCTCGCGCGTGGGAAAACCGGTTACGTTCCGCCACAGTGGTGTACAATAAAACAAGCGATTGATGTCATTCATCATTCTGGCGGCAAAGCGGTTATTGCCCATCCTGGGCGCTACGACCTCTCTGCCAAGTGGCTGAAAAGATTGTTAGCCCATTTTAGTGAGCAGGGCGGCGATGCGATGGAAGTCGCTCAATGCCAGCAGGCACCGCATGAGCGCGCACAGCTTGCTGCTTACGCCGTGCAGTTTGGCCTTCTCGCCTCCCAGGGGTCTGATTTCCATCAGCCTTGTCCGTGGATCGAGCTGGGCCGTAAACTTTGGCTACCCGCTGGCGTAGAAGGGATCTGGCGCAGTTGGGAAGTGGCCGTAGAACAAAATTGAGAGGGAAGTATGAGCCAGTTTTTTTATGTCCATCCGGAAAACCCGCAGGCGCGGTTGATAAACCAGGCGGTGGAAATTGTGCGTAAAGGCGGGGTTATCGTATATCCGACTGACTCTGGTTACGCATTAGGCTGCAAAATCGAAGATAAAGGTGCGATGGAGCGGATTTGTCGTATCCGTGATTTGCCAAACGGCCATAACTTTACCCTGATGTGCCGCGATCTATCCGAGCTGTCGACCTATTCATTCGTTGATAACGTGGCGTTCCGGTTGATTAAAAACAACACGCCGGGTAACTACACCTTCATCCTCAAAGGGACCAAAGAGGTGCCGCGTCGTTTGCTGCAGGAAAAGCGTAAAACTATCGGTATGCGCGTGCCGTCGAACCCGATTGCGCAGATGCTGCTGGAAACTCTCGGCGAGCCGATGCTCTCAACCTCACTGATGCTGCCGGGAAGCGAGTTTACCGAATCTGACCCGGAAGAGATCAAAGATCGCCTTGAGAAACAGGTGGATCTGATTATTCACGGCGGCTATCTGGGCCAGCAGCCGACCACGGTTATCGATCTTACCGAAGATGCGCCGGTGGTGGTGCGTGAAGGCGTAGGGGATGTGAAGCCGTTCTTGTAATCTCCCAATTGTTCCACGGAAGGAATAGTGATGAAATGGATATTGATGTGTCGGTTTTTTCTTTTGCTATGGCTGTTCAGTGCTCCGTTCAGCCATGCGCGTTCAGATATTTTATCCCCCTCGACAGAAGCTATTTCTCTGTTTGACGTCCAGGCCACTATGCGCCCGGACGGCGTGCTGGATGTGCAAGAAAACATTCACTTCCAGGCGCGCAACAGGCAGATTAAACACGGTTTTTTTCGCGATCTTCCGCGCATGTGGGTGCGACCGGACGGTAACGCGGCCCTGCTGACGTATCATGTTATCGGCGTGACCCGTGACGGCAAACCTGAACCCTGGCAGCTTCGCTGGCGCAGGGGGACCATGAGAATCGTCGTGGGGGATGAACAGACTCTTCTGCCGGAAGGCGACTATCGCTACCAGGTGCACTATCAGGTCAGCAACGCGTTTATTCGCGATGGCGATGATGACGTGCTTATCTGGAACGTCACCGGCGATAGCTGGTCGTTCGAAATATACCAGGTTCGCTTCGCGCTGCAGCTGGCGGATGCTCAAGGGGATCCGTTTAAGCATATCGACTTTTTTACCGGCGATTATGGCGAAAGGTTAAAAAATGGCCACCTTCTGCCGGGCGGGCACATTGAGTCCCGCGAACCCTTCTACCAGCAGGATTTTACCGTACTCTATCGCTGGCCTCGTGCGCTGTTGCCTGATGCCGCAGAGCCGCAGGCGACTCATCTTCTCCCGCATCTTTTTATCCCCACGCTATCGTCGTTGATCGTCTGGATCCCCTGCGGGTTGTTGGCGGGTTATTTCTTATTTTTATGGCTACGCAGGCCGCGCTTTACTCCGGTTGACGTGCCGGAGCTGACGTCAATGTCCACGGAGTTTTCGCCCGGTTATCTGCGCATGGCGGCAAAGCAGACTTATGACGATAAAGGCTTTTGCGCTGATGTGACTAACCTGATTGTGAAGGGGCGGGTGGCGCTGGAGAGTGTGTCGGGTGACAAAACGCAGCAATGCCTGGTGAGGGTTCATTCGGGGGCGAGCAGAAAAAGCGATATACCGACCCAGGAAGAGCAGCTATTGATGGATCTGTTGTTCCGCAAGGGCGATAAGGTGGTGCTCAAAGGGCGCTACAATAGAACGCTGCGTAAAGCTTTTATTCGGATGGAGAAACATTATCGTCAGCAGCATAAGGGCGCGGGATATCGGCCTTTGAGCTTCCTGTTGTGTGGGATTGTGGCGATATTTGCGACTCAGGCTCTTGCTAATGCACAGAGTCCGGGCTGGACGGCCAGAACCTTAACTGCGGATTGTTTTGCGGGCCTTTTCTTCGTTCTTCCGCTTCTCTTTAGCGGCGTTAACCTGGTGGTTGAGAGCGATCTCGGCAAACCGATTCGCAAGAGTTTACTGGCAACGTTGTTCTTTCCGCTTATCGGTGGTGGCCTGATTTTTCTGCTTCTATGGGCAAAAATGGGTTTTTCGCTCTTTCAATGGTATATGCCCGCCGGATACTTCAGCGCCTGGTGCCTGACCGGCTATATCACCGCGCTGGGCTTTTGCTTGCTTCCACAGCTTACGCAATCAGGCCAGCAGCGCTTTGCCCGGGCCAGGGGGGTAATCCACTATCTGGAACGCCTGGAGGCCGCGACGTACAGCGGACGACGGCGCAAAGGCGAGTCCCGTTATCTGGATATTTCATTGCTTAGCTGGGCGGTGGCCGCAGGGTTGGGTAAGGAGTGGGCCAATCGCCTGGCTCCATCCCTGGCGGCGGCGATTAAGACGCCGGAGATAGCCAGATCCGGGATGTTGTTGTCCTTACAGGCGCATTTGAGCAGTGGGGCCTCCAGCGTTTCTGGTTTCGGCAGCGGCGGAGGATTTTCCGGCGGCGGTGCAGGAGGGGGCGGCGGAGGTGGATGGTAATATTTTCCCCGATACTCTGTAGCTGTCTTTTTTTCTTGAATGGAATGTGTGTATTTTTATCGACAGGTTAATAATGAAAACTATTAATTATAATAGGTGCGCAATTAAATATTATGTGTGTTTTTATGATGCAGTAGCAGTGGATTTAAAATTAACCTGAACCGTGATTTTTTATGAAATGACAGGGGCCTTAAGCCCCTTCATGATTAAATGTATATACCCGTCATACTTCAAGTTGCATGTGTGTTGGCTGCGTCAGTTCATCCCAGTCACTTACTTCAGTAAGCTCCTGGGGATTAATGAGAGGCTCCTGCCTCTCACCGGAGGCCAGCCTTCGGCTGGTCAAATTCGTTCCCGACGAATTTGTCACTTCCTTGCCGCGTACTCGGCCTTCGGGGCCAGCGCAAGCGCTGTTCAAGGCATGAGTGCTTTGTCCTGCAACTCGAATTATTTAGGGTATAGATTGTGACTTTATTGTGATTATGTATCGTCTGAACCAGCGTGGGCTGAGTCAACGCAAGGAATGACGGTATGCTGAGTCATGTTGAGCAACGATTCAATTTCAGAGAGTTTGTTTCTTAGTTTTACCGGTGATGGCATATTTCTTAATGAAAGAATGCAAATATCACCTTGTGCAACCACCATGTTTATGTCGGAAATTTTGATTATCATTTCATCGTTATTGCATGTTCTTATTTTGGCGTAACACACATCACGAAGTTTGAGGTGTTCAATGTTTTTCATTTTCAAAACTCATTTTTAAAATTAGACCGGGTATATGAGCTCATTCCAGACTTTTTGTTTTTAATTGAATAATGAATCCCAAAGGGGGTAAAACGAAATGTGAATTGAGAATAATCCTAAAAATTATAAATGGCAATACAATCATTAGTGTTATTGATGAAACAGGCCGCAACCGAGCAGGCGCTGACCCGCAATGATGAACTTCAACGCCTCTATGTCCCGAAAGCCTGATGACCGGCCTTTCCGGCCACAGGAAAATCCGTCAGCATGAATCATAATTGATAAGGTTTGTTTGTATCCTGGTGGAAAAGCACGGCCACATGAAACGCAAAGAAGCATTCATCTTAAAGTTCGTGTACCATGTTCGCCCACGCGAGAGGGCATGTCTCAATTTTGGCCGTTAAAACGACGCAGAACATGATATGCCTGGATGCAAAATATATATACAGAACATGGTGTTAGATCATAATTTTGATAGCGTCATGTTTTTCGAAGTATACCAGACGCCTGGGAAGGCGACACCTTAAGGATGCTCAATGAGCGAGAAATTACAAAAAGTGCTGGCCCGCGCTGGCCACGGCTCCCGCCGTGAAATTGAATCTAAAATCGAAGCTGGCCGCGTCAGCGTCGATGGCAAAATCGCTACTCTCGGCGATCGCGTTGAAATTGTCCCTGGTTTAAAAATTCGTATCGATGGTCACCTGATTTCGGTGAAAGAGTCTGCGGAACAAATCTGTCGCGTGCTGGCGTACTACAAGCCAGAAGGCGAGCTGTGTACCCGTAACGACCCGGAAGGTCGTCCGACGGTATTCGATCGTCTGCCAAAACTGCGCGGCGCGCGCTGGATTGCCGTGGGTCGTCTGGATGTAAATACCTGCGGTCTGCTGCTGTTCACCACCGACGGTGAACTGGCAAACCGCCTGATGCATCCGAGCCGTGAAGTTGAACGCGAATACGCCGTGCGCGTGTTTGGTCAGGTTGATGAAGATAAGCTTCGTCAACTGTCTCGTGGCGTACAGCTGGAAGACGGTCCGGCGGCGTTTAAAACCATCAAATTCACCGGCGGTGAAGGGATTAACCAGTGGTACAACGTGACGCTGACCGAAGGGCGTAACCGTGAAGTTCGCCGCTTGTGGGAAGCCGTTGGCGTACAGGTTAGCCGTCTGATCCGCGTTCGTTATGGCGATATTCCGCTGCCGAAGGGCCTGCCTCGCGGCGGCTATACCGAGCTGGATCTGGCGCAAACCAACTACCTGCGCGAGCTGGTGGAGTTGACGCCGGAAACCACTTCAAAAGTGGCGGTCGAGAAAGATCGTCGTCGCATGAAAGCGAACCAAATTCGTCGTGCGGTCAAGCGCCACAGCCAGGTCGGCAATAACAATAATAGCCGGCGCTCCAGCAGCCGTAATAACGGTAACGGTTAATGACTTTCGTTCCGGCGGGTAACCGCCGGAATTTTCGCTTTATTTTCTCCTGCCTGTGATATCTTTCACACTTCTGCATAAAGACAAAAAACGGGAAATTCCCGGACAAATAACGCAAAGCGCTGTGCCAGCCAACGCCATATACTGACGCCACTGATTACATAAACGGGTAGCCAAAAATGGATACAGCAGGAAAACTATCGGCAAGCTATGTGGTTATCGGCGTGAAAGAAAAAATAGGCTACGGCTTTGGTGACTTTGCCTCTAATTTATCATTCGGCTTTGTTTCACTTTTCTTATTATATTTCTATACTAACATTTACGGCATTAGCGCAGTGCAGGCGAGTTTGATTTTTGTTATTGCTCGCGTTATTGATGCTGTTTTTAATATCTTGATTGGTTTTGCTATCGATAAAACGCATAGCCGCTACGGCAAATTACGTCCGTGGTTATTATATGGATCAATACCGCTCGGTTTTTTAACCGTATTGTGTTTTGTGCCTTTTGGTGGCGAGGCGAAATTCTATTTTGCGTTGATCTCTTATACTATTTATTGTCTGGCATATACGGCGGTGAACACGCCATACTCAGCGTTAACCAACCGTTTGACTCAGCATGAAGCGTCCCGCTCATCGCTGTCGGTATACCGCTTTGTATTGGCGATTGTCGGCTATCTGATTGTTTCAACTACCGCGGATATGCTGATTTCACCGTTTGACGATAAGCAGTTGGGCTACGTTTTTGCGGTCTCTTGCTTCGCTCTGCTGGCGACTTTTTTGTTTCTTGCCTGCTTTGGGATGACTAAAGAACGGGTAGGTGAAGAAGAGGAGACGCCTGCGCCGACGTTAAGGGAAATGCTCCGCGCGGTGGCAGGTAACACACCGCTGATTAACCTGTCGCTGTTTACCGTCTTTTTCTATATTGCCTATACCGTATGGATGGCGATAGCGATCTACTTTATTAAATATATTATCGGTAATGAAGGGTTTACCTCAACCTTCTTTATGATTCAGTCAGCGGCCTATATCGTGGGTACCGTTATTTCGGAAAAAGTCATTGCGCTGATCGGTAAGAAGAAAATGACGCTGGTTGCGCTGCTGATTGGTATCTTCGGTGTGCTAATGCAATATTTTATTGCCGGCGACAATATCTGGCTGATCATGACCGGGGTATGCTTGTACAGTATTACGTTAGGGATGGGGTTTGTTTCCATGTGGTCAATGATTGCCGATACCGTTGAATATGCTGAGTGGCATCATGGTGTGCGGACTGAAGGCGCAATTTATGGCTTCTTTAATTTTATCACCAAAATAGCGATGGCGATTGGCGGCGGCTGCGCAGGGTGGATGCTGGATTATTATCATTATGATGCTGGCAATATTTCGAGCAGCGCAATCAATGGCATTAATATTTTGATGACGTTATTTCCCGGTGCGATGTTTGCGCTAAGCGCAATATTTGTCGCCTGCTATTCGCTGGATGAAAAAACCTATCGCGATATTGTGCAAAAAATCAGCCTGCGTAAACAACAGAACGCGCTTTAACCTCAGGGAGCCAGAGAGATGAATAACGATTTTAACACGACACTCGCCGTGATGAGCGTAGAAGACAAAGTGGCGCTGCTGACAGGTAGCGGCCTGTGGCGCACGGCTTCTCTACCACAGCATGGTATTGCAGATATCGTCATGACGGACGGTACTTACGGCGTTCGTTACAGCAGTGCGCAAATTGATGGCCGTGAAAAGTGGAGCATGGATGACTTTATCTCGGTCATCACCCAGACCGCAGACCAGGCCAGCGCAGAAGAATCTGCAGCGAAGGGGGGCAGTGAAGCGCTTTTCAGCGCCTCGCTCCCGGCAACCTGCTTTCCGAATGGCTCCAGCCTGGCCTGTAGTTGGGATGTGGAGCTGGTTCATCAGATGGGGCAAGCGCTGGGGACAGAGTGTCAGCAGATGGGCGTTGGGATCCTGCTTGGCCCGGGCATCAACATTCGTCGCACTCCGCTGGCGGGCCGCGGCTATGAATATTACGCCGAAGACCCGGTAGTCAGCGGCGACATCGCCGCGGCGCTGATTAACGGCCTGCAACAGGAGGGGGTTGGTGCCAGCCTGAAGCACTTTGCAGCGAATAACTCGGAGTACCGCCGCACGGAAATGGACTCGATTATTGAAGAACGGGCGCTGCGCGAAATCTATCTGGCGGGTTTCCAGCGCGCGATTAAGAAATCCCAGCCGTGGACGGTGATGTCCTCTTACAATCGCCTTAACGGGGTGCAGACGTCCCAGGACCCGTTTTTGCTCACCCAGGTACTACGCGATGAGTGGGGATATGACGGCCTGGTGATGTCCGACTGGTACGGGATCAAGGACCGTCCGGCCTCGCTGATGGCGGGCAACGACCTGGCGATGCCGGAAACCCGACGCGATAAACAAACGTTGCTGGCGGCGATTGAATCAGGCGAGGTGCCGATGGCAGTCGTGGATCGCGCCTGTTGGCGAATGTTGGCGCTGCTGGATAAAGTCCAGCGTCATCGTCGTCCGCAAACGCGCGCTGATTTTCCGGCGCACCATGCGCTGGCGCAACAACTGGCAGCCGAATCTATCGTCTTGCTGAAAAATGAAGATGATCTGCTGCCGCTGCGCTCAGGGAAGACGCCACGCATCGCGGTGCTGGGTAAGCCGGCGCAGGAGCCGGTGATTCAGGGCTCCGGATGCGCAACCACTGTGCCGTATCTACTGGATCGTCCGCTGGATGAAATTTTTGACCTCGCCGGGGATGATTTTAGCGTCTCCTGGGCGGTGGGTGCCCCGGACGATCTGCGCTGTGATGAACAGGCTTTGGCACAGGCCCGCGCCGTTGCGCAGGAGGCGGATGTGGCGGTGATCTTTGTCAGCACCGCCGTCGGTGAAGATGGCGAGAATGGCGATCGTCAGGACCTGAATATTCTGCCGGTTCATGAGCGGCTGATCCGGGAAGTGGCGGCGGTCCAGCCAAATGTGGTGGTGGTGCTGGCCAACAGCGATGCGGTCGTCATGCCATGGCTTGGTGAGTGTAAAGCGCTGCTGGAAACTTTCTTCGCCGGGCAGGGCATGGGCCGCGCGGTGGCGGAAATTCTTTTCGGCCAGCGTAACCCGTGCGGTAAATTAACCGTGACGGTTCCCAATTCGCTGGAAGAGACCCCCGCATGGCTGCACTATCCGGGAGAGAATCTACGTCATCACTACGGAGAAGGGCTTTTTGTCGGCTATCGTTACTACGATAAACGCCGCCTGACTCCGCTGTTTCCGTTTGGTTTTGGCTTAAGCTATACCCGATTTGTTTACGATAATATCGCGCTCTCAGCCTCCCGATTAGGGGAAAATGAGACCCTCAGCGTTTCGTTTGATCTGACCAACTGCGGAGCATTCGCCGGTAAAGAGGTTGTTCAGCTATATGTGAGTGCGCCTGACGGGGAACTGATTCGTGAAGTGCAGGCATTGAAGGCGTTCAGTAAAGTGGAACTGGCCGCAGGGGAAACTCGTCGCGTGAGCCTGCAACTGCCTGTTGCCGAGCTGGCCTGTTACCACCCATGCCTTGAAGATTGGGTGGTGACGCCGGGTCTCTGGAAGCTCCGCGTTGGTAGCTCATCCCGCGACCTGCCGCTCTGTGCTGAAATGACAGTGGACTGTCCGCCGCGCTATGTGCCGCTACGCGATGATAATTCGCTCCAGCAACTGATCCAACAGCCGGAGGCCTTTGCCCGCGTGGTGAATCTGATCGCTGATAAGAGCCCGTTGCCGGTGGATCAGGTGCGTGAAAAGCTGATTCGACTGGCTCCGGATCTGTTCTGCGGGTTGCTGATCGCGTTGACTGAATTCTTAGCATTGGATATCGATCGTGATGAGCTCAATGCCGTGCTGGCGGGGCGTAATTAACGGCTAACGACAGGAGATTGCGCATGTTCCCTTTTTCAGTCACTCATTCTCGCGCAGTGATGCAAACCGGACGGCAAACGGTAAACAGCGGCTATGAGCTGATTGCTTTTGACGCAGAGAAGCTGAACGTGTTTGCCGCCGAGGTGCGTTACTGCGAACCTCACTGGCATCCGGCTCCGGAGCTGATTACCGTGCTGGCGGGGCGCTTTACGGTCTCCGTGGGGCAGCAATGCGTGGAGCTGGCGCAGGGGGATATGCTGTATATCAACGCTGAAGAAGTGCACTCGCTTAGCGCGGAGGAGACGGGAAGCCAACTGGTGACCGTACAGTTTTCTCCCGGCCTGTTTGATGAGTTACATCCTTCTCCACTGCTGAGTTGGTGCACTTCCGGGCAGGTTTATTCGTCAACTGACAACGACGTACATCGACGCCTGGCGGCATTACTGGAGCGGTTGATTGATAACCACCCGCCGTTTCAACGCATCGCGGCGATTTATCTGTTATTAGATGCGATAGTGACCGCCGGGAAGCCGACGCAACATGCGGAAAGTACGCTGCGTGAAGAGGCGATGATCAAGAAAGGTATTGATTTTATTAATCAGCATTTTGACCAACCGCTGACCCTGAGCGAAGTCGCCAGCCATAGCGGGATGAGCTACTCATGGTTTTCGCGGCTGTTTAAAAAGGTCAGTCGGCATAATTTCAAAGAGTATCTGACGCTGGTACGGCTGAATAAAGCCCGCACCTTACTGCGCGACACCCGAACGCCAATCACCGATATCAGCCACAGCTGCGGCTTTCAGGAGCATAAATACCTGATTGCCGCATTTAATAAATACTGTGGGGTGACGCCGACCGAATATCGTAAACGCTTTGTCTCGCGGCAAAACATTCTCGAAAGCGAACTGGCTATGGGGGAAGATTGCCTGTGCCTGCCGCTTAATTATGCGTTGCTTGAACGGCTGACGCTTAGTAATCGATCCCCATCTGCGCCTTAATTCCGGCATCAAACGCGTGCTTAACAGGGCGCAATTCGCTGACGGTATCGGCCAGTTCGGTAATTTCACGATGGCAACCGCGACCGGTAATAATGACCGTTTGATGCGCAGGACGGTTGCGCAGGGCAGTCAGCACGTCTTCCAGCGGCAGGTAGTCATAGGCCACCATGTAGGTTAGCTCGTCCAGTAAAACGAGATCCAGGCTTTCATCGGTCAGCATTCTGCGCCCATGTTCCCAGACGGCGAGGCAGGCGGCTGTGTCGCTTTCACGATCCTGAGTATTCCAGGTGAAGCCGGTGGCCATCACCTGAAATTCAACGCCGTGCGGTTCAAGCAGATTGCGCTCGCCGTTCGGCCAGGTGCCTTTAATAAACTGCACAACACCGGCCTTTTTGCCATGCCCGACGGCGCGGGTAACGGTGCCAAAAGCAGCGGTAGTTTTGCCTTTACCGTTGCCGGTAAACACAATCACAATGCCGCGTTCTTCCTGGGCTGACGCCACACGGGCATCGACCTTATCTTTTACCCGCTGCTGGCGTTCACGGTAGCGTTCATCACTCATTGTGCGATTCCTGGTTTGCGGCCCGGTTGGGCGTCAAAAGTCATTCCCGTCTTGCGACGGCTGTCGTCGCCCATCAGCCACAGATAAACCGGCATGATATCGGCAGGCGTTTTCAATTTTTGCGGATCTTCGGTTGGGAAAGCATTGGCGCGCATTTTGGTGCGCGTGCCGCCAGGATTGATGCAGTTAACCCGCAGATGGCGGCTTTGATACTCCTCAGCCAGCACCTGCATCATGCCTTCGGTGGCAAATTTGGACGCCGCATAAGCACCCCAGTTCGCTCGCCCCTGACGACCCACGCTGGAGGAGGTGAAGACCAGTGAACCGGACTCAGATTTGAGTAATAAAGGAAGCAATGCCTGAGTGAGCATAAAGGTGCCATTTACGTTCACCTGCATAACCTGCTGCCATACGTCCGGCTTTTGTTCATCCATTGGGCAGATATCGCCCAACAGACCCGCGTTGTGCAGGACGCCGTCGAGACGCGGGTGATGAATAGCAATCTTCTGCGCCAACTGCTGGCACTCCTGCGGCGTGCAGGTCAACAGGTCAAGCGTGAACCATGGGGCAGGAATACCTCCTGCTTGCTGAATCTCTTGTGCGACGCGACGCAGCTTCTCTTCATTACGGCCAACCAGGATCACGCTGGCGCTGTAGCGGGCATAGGTCAGGGCGGCTTCACGGCCAATGCCGTCGCTGGCGCCGGTAACCAGGATGATGCGGTCCTGTAACAGGTGACGTTGCGGTTGATAATGCACGGCGACTCCTCGGGCGATCTGCTGACGATCGCGCTGGCTATTCGGTATCTTACTTTTGCGCTTTATGCCTGAAAGCGCCTGCTATTGCAATCAGCGAAACGGAAAGTCTTCGCGGAATTAATATCTTGCAACGATTTCATCGTCGCTGAAAAAAACAGGAATGCGCCTCGCATGCGACGCAAAGCACAAAGACTTCTCGCAGATGGCTGATGTACACTGTGCGTCAACGTCAGTGCTTTACACAAGGTGAAAACGTGGAATTACTTGCTCAATATGGCCTGTTTTTGGCCAAAATCGCGACCATTGTTGTCGCTATTGCGGTTGTCGTCGCCATTATTGTTAACCTGACTCAGCGCAAAAGGCAGCGCGGTGAGCTCCGGGTGACCAATCTTAGCGAGCAATATAAGGAGATGAAGGAAGAGCTGGCGGTTTCATTGCTCGACGGCCCACAGCAAAAACTGTGGCACAAAGGGCAAAAGAAAAAGCTTAAGCAGGAAGCAAAAGCGGCAAAGGCGCGCGCGAAGTTGGGCACGGCAGAGCCAGAAGGCAAGCCGCGCGTTTGGGTGCTGGATTTTAAAGGCAGTATGGATGCTCACGAAGTTAGCAGCCTGCGTGAAGAAATTACCGCGGTGCTGGCAGCGGTGAAAGCGCGGGATCAGGTCGTTATTCGCCTGGAAAGCCCCGGCGGCGTGGTGCATGGCTATGGTCTTGCCGCTTCGCAGCTGCAGCGCCTTCGTGATAAACAGATCCCGTTAACGGTAGCGGTAGATAAAGTAGCGGCCAGCGGTGGCTACATGATGGCCTGCGTGGCAAATAAAATCGTCTCTGCGCCGTTTGCCATTCTTGGTTCTATTGGCGTCGTGGCGCAGATCCCTAATATCAACCGCTTCCTGAAAAACAAAGATATCGACATTGAGCTGCATACGGCCGGACAGTACAAACGTACCCTGACGATGCTGGGCGAAAATACCGAAGAAGGGCGACAGAAATTCCGCGAAGACCTGAACGATACGCATCGGCTGTTCAAAGATTTTGTTCACCAGATGCGTCCCTCGTTGGATATTGAGCAGGTGGCGACCGGCGAACATTGGTACGGTACTCAGGCGCTGGAAAAAGGCCTGGTGGACGAAGTGGAAACCAGTGATGAACTGCTGCTGGGACTGATGGATAAGCACGAGGTCATCAGCGTGCGTTATCAACAACGTAAGAAGATGCTCGACCGCTTTACCGGCAGCGCGGCTGAAAGTGCCGACAAACTGCTGCTACGATGGTGGCAACGCGGACAAAAACCGCTGATGTAAACAAAACAACGCGAGGCTCACGCCTCGCGTTGTCGTATTAGCCCGGCAGGTAATGGTTAATCTGCCAGGTGATATTTATCAGACAGCTCATGTGCGAGGTATTTGAACATATTAAATACCGCCGTACTTTTTGCCGTTGGCAGACCCTGCTCATCAAGATAAAACTCGCCGCTGAATACCAGCACGCCGTTACGCTGAACGACGTCGGTAGCCTCGATCCCGGCTAACGTATCCTCATGTTCGCGAATGAGTTTATTGGCTTTTTCAAGCAGCGTCTGGCGATCGATGGGTTGGGTTGTACCTTGCATAAATGCCTCCTGTGGTTCTTCGCCGGTAGTCTACGCCGCGCGGCGGCGAGGGGCAAATTTTCCATTAATCTTGTTGGGGGAACCGCAGAGGCCTAATAAACATCAGTTTAGTGGCGGGATTTGCTTTTGCATGCTAATAAAGTTGCGTAACGAATTTTATCAGGTACAGTGTGACGCTTTCAGCGATCTGGTAGCAGATTTGCTTGACATTCGGCCAAAAATTATTCGTGCTATGTCGCCTGGCAAGATAAAGCCAGCAAACTCAGCAATCTGGTTTTATGGATGTGAAACCAATGCAAAGGGTTGATATCCATCGACAACGACGCAACATTAGGTTGTGACGTGTCGCCAGTGGATGGTGAATCAATGTGCGATGTATTCCTGGATGAATCAAATTAGGTAAAGGTGAATATGGGTAAAGCTCTCGTTATCGTTGAGTCCCCGGCAAAAGCCAAAACGATCAATAAGTATCTGGGTAATGACTACGTGGTGAAATCCAGCGTCGGTCATATCCGCGATTTGCCGACCAGTGGCTCAGCTTCCAAAAAGAGCGCCGACTCTACCGCCACCAAAGGGGCTAAAAAGCCTAAGAAGGATGAACGTGGTGCTCTGGTCAATCGTATGGGCGTGGACCCGTGGCATGACTGGGATGCGCACTATGAAATACTTCCGGGTAAAGAAAAGGTCGTCGCGGAACTCAAACAGTTGGCAGAAAAAGCCGACCACATCTACCTCGCAACCGACCTTGACCGCGAAGGGGAAGCCATTGCATGGCACCTGCGGGAAGTTATCGGTGGTGATGAGCAGCGCTATAGTCGCGTGGTGTTCAATGAGATCACCAAAAATGCTATCCGTCAGGCTTTTGAAAAGCCGGGCGAACTGAATATTGACCGTGTTAACGCCCAGCAGGCGCGTCGTTTTATGGACCGCGTTGTGGGTTACATGGTGTCTCCACTGTTGTGGAAAAAAATTGCTCGTGGTCTGTCCGCAGGCCGCGTTCAGTCCGTTGCCGTACGTCTGGTTGTTGAGCGCGAACGCGAAATTAAAGCGTTTGTTCCGGAAGAGTTCTGGGAAATTGACGCCAACACCACCACGCCTGGCGGCGACGCGCTGGCGTTGCAGGTAACGCATAAAGCCGACAAGCCATTCCGTCCGGTCAATCGTGACGAAACCATGGCGGCGGTCAGCCAGCTGGAAAAAGCGGGTTATAGCGTCCTTGAGCGCGAAGACAAGCCAACCAGCAGCAAGCCTGGCGCACCATTTATTACCTCCACTCTACAGCAGGCGGCCAGCACGCGTCTGGGCTTCGGGGTGAAGAAAACCATGATGATGGCGCAGCGTTTGTATGAAGCGGGCTACATCACCTACATGCGTACTGACTCCACCAACCTGAGTCAGGATGCAGTAAATATGGTTCGTGATTATATTGGCGATAATTTCGGCAAGAAATACCTGCCGGAAAACGCCAATCAGTACACCAGCAAAGAGAATTCGCAGGAAGCGCACGAAGCGATTCGTCCTTCCGACGTGAACGTGGTGGCGGAATCGCTGAAAGATATGGAAGCGGATGCGCAGAAACTGTATCAACTGATCTGGCGCCAGTTTGTCGCCTGTCAGATGACGCCTGCGCAATACGATTCCACCACGCTGACCGTAAAAGCGGGTGATTTTAAGCTCAAGGCGCGCGGTCGTACGCTGCGCTTTGATGGCTGGACGAAAGTGATGCCAGCGCTGCGTAAAGGCGATGAAGACAGGGTTCTGCCGGTGGTTAAACAGGGCGATAGCTTAAGCCTGGTTGAACTGCTCCCGGCACAGCACTTTACCAAACCGCCTGCGCGCTTTAGCGAAGCTTCTTTGGTTAAAGAGCTGGAAAAACGCGGTATCGGCCGTCCGTCCACCTATGCGTCGATCATTTCGACCATTCAGGATCGCGGTTATGTGCGCAGTGAAAACCGTCGTTTCTACGCAGAGAAAATGGGTGAGATCGTTACCGATCGTCTGGAAGCCAACTTCCGCGAGCTGATGAACTACGACTTTACCGCGCAGATGGAAAACAGTCTTGACCAGGTGGCTAACCACGAAGCCGAGTGGAAGAAGGTACTCGATAGCTTCTTCGGCGACTTCACCAACCAGCTGGAAAAAGCAGAAAAAGCCCCTGAAGATGGCGGTATGCAGCCGAACCAGATGGTGCTGACCAGCATCGACTGTCCGACCTGTAGCCGTCAGATGGGCATCCGTACCGCGACGACCGGCGTCTTCCTGGGTTGCTCAGGCTATGCGCTGTCGCCGAAAGAGCGCTGTAAGACCACCATCAACCTGGTGCCGGAAAACGAAGTGCTGAACGTGCTGGAAGGTGATGACGCCGAAACCAACGCGTTGCGCGCCAAACGTCGCTGCCAGAAATGCGGCACGGCGATGGACAGCTACCTCATCGATCCGAAGCGTAAACTGCACGTCTGCGGTAATAACCCGACCTGCGATGGCTACGAGATCGAAGAGGGCGAGTTCCGTATCAAGGGCTATGATGGTCCGATCGTTGAGTGTGAAAAATGTGGTTCCGAAATGCACCTGAAGATGGGGCGTTTTGGTAAGTACATGGCTTGTACCAACGATGAGTGTAAAAATACGCGTAAGATCCTGCGTAACGGGGAAGTGGCACCACCGAAAGAAGATCCGGTTCCGCTGCCAGAACTCCCGTGCGAGAAATCAGACGCTTACTTTGTGTTGCGTGATGGCGCAGCAGGTGTTTTCCTGGCTGCGAACACCTTCCCTAAATCGCGTGAAACTCGCGCGCCGTTAGTGGAGGAGTTGTATCGCTTCCGCGATCGTCTGGCTGAGAAACTGCGTTACCTGGCCGATGCGCCGCAGCAGGATCCGGAAGGCAACAAAACAATGGTGCGTTTTAGCCGTAAGACTAAGCAACAGTACGTTGCTTCAGAGAAAGACGGTAAAGCGACAGGCTGGTCAGCCTTCTATATTGATGGCAAATGGACTGAAGCGAAGAAGTAAGCGCTATGACCGCTAAGAAGGGCCGCATCGCGGCCCTTTTTTAACATCACAGGTCACTGATCTACAACATTTAATCCTGTATTTTCCCCGCCTTATAACCGGCTTATTATTTTTCGTTAGTATCTATACACTGTAGATATAAATGATATAGTGGTTATAGCTAATCTCTTTTTTATTATCAAATCGTCTTATACATCATCGTTTTCAGGATGCGTTGTGGCGCCAGCATGGCGAGTCGCAGGGATGGTAGGGTATTGCTTGCCTGCCAGGAAGTCGCCTGAACGTAAAATGTATTAAGCGGGTTCATTTTACGCGTTATCGGATATCAGCCATGAAACTACAGCAGCTCCGCTACATCGTTGAGGTTGTTAACCATAATCTGAACGTCTCCTCTACTGCCGAAGGGCTGTATACCTCACAGCCAGGCATCAGCAAGCAGGTCCGCATGCTGGAAGATGAGCTAGGAATTCAGATTTTCGCCCGCAGCGGCAAACATTTAACTCAGGTGACTCCCGCCGGGCAGGAGATCATCCGCATTGCTCGTGAAGTATTGTCAAAAGTGGATGCGATAAAGTCGGTCGCCGGTGAACACACCTGGCCTGATAAAGGTTCGCTGTACGTTGCGACCACTCATACTCAGGCTCGCTACGCGCTCCCGGGAGTGATTAAAGGGTTTATCGAGCGCTATCCGCGCGTCTCATTGCACATGCATCAGGGCTCGCCAACGCAGATCGCTGAGGCCGTCTCGAAAGGTAATGCTGACTTTGCGATCGCGACCGAAGCGCTGCATCTCTATGATGATTTAGTCATGCTGCCGTGCTATCACTGGAACCGCTCCGTGGTTGTGACGCCGGAGCACCCGCTGGCTTCCCGAGGTTCGGTATCTATCGAGGAACTGGCGCAGTATCCGCTGGTGACCTACACCTTCGGGTTTACCGGTCGTTCCGAGCTGGACACTGCTTTTAACCGTGCCGGGTTGACGCCACGCATTGTCTTTACCGCAACCGATGCTGATGTAATAAAAACTTACGTGCGCCTGGGCCTTGGGGTAGGGGTTATTGCCAGCATGGCAGTCGATCCTGTCTCCGATCCGGATCTGGTCAAACTTGATGCCAACGATATTTTCAGCCACAGCACGACTAAAATCGGCTTCCGTCGCAGCACCTTCCTGCGAAGCTATATGTATGATTTTATTCAACGTTTCGCCCCACATCTGACGCGTGATGTCGTCGATACCGCTGTGGCATTGCGTTCAAATGAAGATATTGAAGCGATGTTCAAAGATATTAAGTTACCGGAAAAATAAGCGTATAAATAATAATGGCATCCTCAAGGGGATGCCAAATCCTATGATGGCCTATAATTGAATATCTAAACCTCGTCTGAATCACAATTTTTGCTAACTCATCCTACCACATTTGCAAATATACCCGTCGCGATCAAAGTATTGATGAAATTTATCTTCCGAGAGGCAAATTCACTGGATTAATACTGAATCCATAATTAAGATTTATCTGTACTTAGTTGTTATTAACGATTGGTGGTGAAAAAATGATTAGTGATATCGATTATATGAAGTATGCGATGTCACAGGAACGTGACAAGACTGAGATAGATCCGGTTTTGAGAAGTAAGGCCTGGAGCGCCGTTATCCTTGGGCTTGCGATGTTCTGGAGCGTCATTGCTCTGGTTGTCTGCAACGTGTGGTTACTTAACTAGAGCACATTTCCAGTCAAATTGATTGTGTCTTTTTTATGACAAACTGGATTTGAGAACTATTTCCATTCGATAAAATAACAGTCATAAGGAGTATATATTTTTTGCCTTTTTGGTCTCTCTCTATAAATTTACTCTGCTGAACTAATCGTCAAAATAGTGGCGATTAGTTCTTCTTTTGTACTCGTGTACTAATACAACTCCGCAGTAATAAAACGCACCTCATTCAAACCTTCTCAATATTTTTAGCACCCATTATTCAAAATTTCTGTCTTGATGCGTTTCATCGATTTTAGCAATTTGGGTTGTTATCAAAATGTTACGTCAAAGATGTGTTATCTTTAATAATGTCCCTGAGGAGGATCAGGGCTTGCTATCCCTATGTTAAGGAGGAGCTATGTCGTCAACCCTACGAGCCGCCAGCAAGGAAACCTTACAGGTTAATGATAAGACCTGGCATTACTACAGCTTACCGCTGGCCGCCAAAGAATTGGGCGATCTGTCACGTTTACCTAAATCGCTCAAAGTACTACTGGAGAACCTTCTGCGCTGGCAGGACGGTGATTC
Source organism: Klebsiella sp. MISC125 (assembly GCF_051131775.1). Classification (NCBI taxonomy): domain Bacteria; kingdom Pseudomonadati; phylum Pseudomonadota; class Gammaproteobacteria; order Enterobacterales; family Enterobacteriaceae; genus Klebsiella; species Klebsiella sp. MISC125. Next base: position 3,494,204 of record NZ_CP180448.1, on the reverse strand, counting down.
GGTAACCGCCGAAGATATTCACGCCCTGGCCGGATGGCTGAAAAATGCTCATGCTGATCGAGAGATCGCCTACCGACCGGCACGTGTGCTGATGCAGGATTTTACCGGTGTTCCCGCAGTGGTGGATCTGGCAGCGATGCGTGAAGCGGTAAAACGCCTGGGAGGCGATACCGCCAAAGTGAATCCGCTCTCTCCCGTCGATCTGGTCATTGACCACTCGGTGACGGTAGACCGCTTTGGCGATGATGATGCATTTGAAGAGAACGTCCGTCTTGAGATGGAGCGTAACCACGAACGCTACGTATTTTTGCGCTGGGGACAGCAGGCGTTCAGCCGCTTTAGCGTGGTGCCGCCGGGCACCGGGATTTGCCACCAGGTTAACCTTGAGTACCTTGGCAAGGCGGTATGGAGTGAAGAGCAAAACGGCGAATGGGTGGCGTACCCGGATACCCTGGTCGGGACCGACTCGCATACTACGATGATCAATGGCCTCGGCGTACTGGGGTGGGGCGTTGGCGGCATCGAAGCGGAAGCCGCGATGCTGGGGCAGCCTGTCTCCATGCTGATCCCGGATGTTGTCGGTTTCAAGCTGAGCGGCAAGCTGCGTGAAGGTATCACCGCCACCGACCTGGTACTAACCGTGACGCAAATGCTGCGCAAACACGGCGTAGTGGGTAAATTTGTCGAGTTCTACGGAGATGGACTTGATTCACTACCTCTGGCAGACCGTGCCACCATCGCTAATATGTCGCCGGAGTACGGCGCGACATGCGGTTTCTTCCCTATTGATGCCGTCACGTTGAGCTATATGCGCCTGACCGGGCGCAGCGAAGAGCAGGTGGCGCTGGTGGAAGCCTATGCGAAAGCGCAGGGGATGTGGCGACAGCCAGGGGATGAACCGGTCTTCACCAGCTCTCTGGCGCTGGATATGGGGACCGTAGAAGCTAGCCTGGCAGGGCCGAAGCGCCCGCAGGATCGCGTTGCTCTGGGTGATGTCCCTAAAGCTTTTGCCGCCAGCGCCGAGCTGGAAGTTAACCATGCGCAGAAAGACAAACGGCCCATCGACTATACGTTGAACGGACAGCAATATTCGCTGCCGGATGGTGCGGTGGCGATTGCCGCGATTACCTCATGTACCAACACTTCTAACCCCAGCGTGTTGATGGCCGCCGGCCTGCTGGCAAAAAATGCTGTCGAGCGGGGACTAAAGCCGCAGCCGTGGGTGAAGGCCTCGCTGGCGCCGGGTTCGAAAGTGGTCTCCGACTATCTGGCCCACGCAAAGTTGACGCCATATCTTGATGAGCTGGGCTTTAACCTGGTGGGGTATGGTTGTACTACCTGTATCGGTAACTCCGGGCCGTTGCCGGATCCGATTGAGCGCGCAATCAAACAGGGCGATTTGACCGTCGGGGCCGTGCTTTCCGGTAACCGTAACTTTGAAGGCCGAATTCATCCGCTGGTGAAAACTAACTGGCTGGCCTCGCCACCCCTGGTTGTAGCTTACGCGCTGGCGGGCAATATGAACCTCGACCTGACCCGCGATCCGTTGGGCATCGGCAAAGACGGTCAGCCCGTGTATCTGAAAGATATCTGGCCAAGTGGAGCCGAAGTCGCGCGTGCGGTTGAGCAGGTTTCGACGGAGATGTTCCATAAGGAGTACGCCGAGGTGTTTGAAGGGACGCCCGAATGGCGGTCGATAAAAGTCGATCGCTCTGATACCTACGACTGGCAGGATGACTCAACCTATATTCGCCTGTCGCCGTTCTTTGACGACATGGGCGTTGAACCCAAACCGGTAGAAGACATTCATGGCGCGCGCATTTTGGCGATGCTGGGTGACTCAGTGACGACTGACCACATTTCACCGGCGGGTAGCATCAAAGCCGATAGCCCGGCGGGTCGTTACCTGCAAAATCATGGCGTTGAACGCACCGATTTTAACTCCTACGGTTCGCGACGCGGAAACCACGAGGTGATGATGCGCGGTACGTTTGCCAATATCCGTATTCGCAACGAAATGGTGCCCGGAGTGGAAGGAGGGATGACGCGCCATCTTCCCGATAGTGAACCTGTCGCGATTTATGATGCGGCAATGTTGTACAAAGATGAAGGCACGCCGCTGGCGGTGATCGCCGGGAAAGAGTATGGCTCAGGCTCCAGCCGCGACTGGGCAGCGAAAGGACCGCGTCTACTTGGCGTCAGGGTGGTTATTGCCGAATCTTTTGAGCGTATCCACCGCTCGAACCTGATTGGGATGGGGATATTGCCGTTAGAATTCCCGCAGGGTGTTACGCGTAAAACGCTGGGACTCACTGGTGAGGAGAGGATCGATATCAGCAACCTGCAATCACTGCAGCCGGGGATGACGGTTCCGGTGACCCTAACCCGAGCAGATGGCAAACTGGACGTTATAGACTGCCGCTGTCGTATCGATACCGCCACTGAGCTGACGTACTACCAGAACGATGGCATTTTGCATTATGTCATTCGCAATATGCTATAAACCTCGATGCTTTAAACAAAGAGGGCCAGCGTATGCTGGCCCTGAATTTTTCTGCCCGGATTATTTATTGAGCAAGTGCCCCATTTTGGCGGCTTTCGTATCCAGATAGTGCGCATTTTTCGGGTTACGACCCACGATCAGCGGTACGCGTTCAACAATGTTGATGCCTGCTTCGGTCAGAATTTCGACTTTCTTCGGATTGTTGGTTAACAGGCGCACTTGATCGACGTTGAGCAACTTAAACATATCGGCGCACAGCGTGAAGTCGCGCTCATCGGCGGCAAAACCGAGCTGATGGTTAGCTTCGACCGTGTCATAACCCTGATCCTGTAAAGCATAGGCGCGGATTTTGTTCAGCAGGCCAATATTGCGCCCTTCCTGACGGTGATATAGCAGGATGCCGCGGCCCTCTTCGGCAATATGCGACAATGCCGCTTCTAGCTGAAACCCGCAATCACAACGCAGACTAAAAAGGGCATCGCCCGTTAAGCACTCTGAATGTACGCGAGCCAGAACGGGGATCTGCCCCGAGATATCGCCAAAAACCAGGGCAACATGATCCTGCCCGGTTGCCAGTTCTTCAAAACCCACCATGAGAAAATCGCCCCATGGGGTTGGCAGTTTGGCTTCTGCCACACGTTTAAGCTGCATGTGATTCTCCAGATTCTATCAGCACCTGACTGTGCTTCTGTTTGCCGCTATTTTGCCACAACGGCGTGACGTTCTCCTAATTGCGCACGGCTGCTTGCGTGCAAAGCGCACAAACGAACCACTTTCCGTTATGATATCCAGGTCAATGATAAGGAGACGAGATGCTGTTGATTGCCAGACGAACCGCCGTTGGCGCGGCGCTGTTATTGGTTATGCCTGTTGTAGTCTGGATTTCCGGCTGGAAATGGCATCCAGGGTTGCCGGAAGGGGTGATGAAGCTGTTGTATTGGGTGACCGAAACGGTGACTCAACCCTGGGGCGTTATTACCCATGTTATCCTGTGCGGCTGGTTCCTGTGGTGCCTGCGTTTTCGTCTACGGGCGGCAATCGTGCTGTTTCTGATTCTGGCGGCTGCAATTTTGATCGGGCAGGGCATGAAATCCTGGATTAAAGATCGCGTGCAGGAGCCTCGACCCTTCGTCATTTGGCTGGAAAAGACGCAACAAGTGCCAGTGAATCAATTCTACGCATTGAAACGTAAAGATCGCGCTAAACTGGTGCATGAGCAGCTAGCGCAAGAGCAGCAAATTCCTAAATTTCTGCGTAAGCACTGGCAGAAAGAGACTGGATTCGCTTTCCCATCCGGTCACACGATGTTTGCCGCCAGTTGGGCATTACTCGGCGTTGGTTTGCTGTGGCCGCGGCGTCGTTGGGTCACTCTGGCGCTACTGCTAACATGGGCCACTGCGGTGATGGGCAGCCGCCTGGCGCTTGGTATGCACTGGCCGCTGGACTTGATCGTGGCAACCGTGATTTCCTGGCTGCTGGTTACCCTGGCGACCTGGCTTACGCAACGGTTTTGTGGTCCGCTATCGCCGCCGGGAGAAGAGGCTCAGGACATTAAAAAAAGGGCTGCAGCACCGGAGTAATGTTGATTTTACCGCCATCAGGCCGCATATCCTGTACTGGCGTTGTGCATTTCCATTTCACCGCTGCGGCGAAAATGATACTTTATAGGGCTGAACGCGGGATTTTTTCGCGCAACCCACATAACGGGAAGTAATGTGAAATATTTACTCATTTTCTTACTGGTGTTAGCGATCTTTGTCATTTCAGTGACGCTGGGTGCGCAAAATGACCAGGTAGTCACTTTCAATTATTTGCTCGCGCAGGGTGAATTCCGGATTTCGACACTGCTGGCCGTCCTGTTTGCTGCTGGTTTTGCTATTGGTTGGCTGATTTGCGGCCTTTTCTGGCTGCGCGTTCGCGTCTCGCTGGCGCGTGCTGAACGTAGAATCAAGCGTCTGGAACACCAGATCGCGCCAACCAGCGCTACACCTGCGCAAGCCGGTGTTCCCGCAGTGAAGGAATAATCATTTATGTTGGAGTTGTTGTTTCTGCTTTTGCCCGTTGCCGCTGCCTACGGTTGGTATATGGGGCGCAGAAGTGCACAACAGTCCAAACAGGACGATGCGAGCCGTCTGTCACGTGATTATGTGGCGGGGGTCAACTTCCTGCTGAGCAATCAGCAGGATAAAGCCGTTGATCTGTTCCTCGATATGCTGAAAGAGGATACCGGTACCGTTGAAGCCCACCTGACGCTTGGTAACCTGTTCCGCTCCCGCGGCGAGGTTGACCGGGCCATTCGCATTCACCAAAGCCTGATGGAAAGCGCTTCGTTGACGTATGACCAGCGACTGCTGGCCGTACAGCAACTCGGTCGCGACTACATGGCCGCTGGTCTGTATGACCGTGCGGAAAGCATGTTTAAACAGCTGGTGGATGAAACCGATTTTCGTCTCGGCGCCTTGCAACAGCTGCTGCAAATTTATCAGGCAACCAGCGACTGGCAGTCCGCTATCGAAATGGCAGAACGTCTGGTTAAGCTGGGCAAAGATAAACATCGCGGCGAAATTGCCAATTTTTGGTGTGAGCTTGCCTTACAGCAAATGGCGGGTAACGATCTGGATAAGGCCATGACGTTACTGAAAAAAGGTGCCGCTGCCGATCGTAATAGCGCTCGCGTCTCCATTATGATGGGCCGGGTATGGATGGAAAAGGGCGATTATGCCAAAGCGGTAGAGAGCCTGGAGCGCGTCATCGAGCAGGACAAAGAACTGGTCGGCGAAACGTTAGATATGCTGCAAACCTGTTACCAGCAGCTGGGCAAAACCGATGAGTGGGAAGCGTTTTTGCGCCGCTGCGCAGAAGAAAATACCGGGGCGACCGCTGACTTAATGCTGGCGCAAATCCTTGAACAGCGGGAAGGTATGGAGTCGGCGCAAAACTACGTCACGCGTCAGCTGGAGCGACATCCGACGATGCGCGTGTTCCATAAGCTGATTGACTACCATATCAACGAGGCTGAAGAGGGGCGGGCGAAAGAGAGCCTGGGCGTTTTACGCCAGATGGTCGGTGAACAGGTTCGCAGTAAGCCGCGATACCGCTGCCAGAAATGTGGTTTTACCGCCCATACCCTGTACTGGCACTGTCCATCCTGTCGCTCATGGGCAACAATTAAGCCAATTCGCGGCCTTGATGGGCAGTAGATTAAAAAAAATCCGCATTTTAGTTACAACATACTAGGGTGTTTTTATTCTCCATTTCCTTTGGCATCGGAAGTAAACCCGCCTGGCAGGGCGGGAAATACAACCTGTCATTTTCGCCTCATCGCAGGTAGAATGCTGCCCGTTTACCTTTTTTGCGCCACACTGGCGCCCATCAACAATTAAGGTCCGGTCATGACGTCTACTGCTACATCTTCTTCCCGCGTTGTCACATCCTCTCCCATTGTTGTTGCTCTCGATTATGATAACCGTGATAAAGCGCTGGCATTTGTCGACCGCATCGACCCACGCGACTGCCGACTGAAGGTTGGCAAAGAGATGTTTACTCTGCTGGGGCCGGAGTTTGTCCGCTGTCTGCACCAGCGTGGTTTTGAGGTTTTCCTCGACCTGAAATTTCACGATATTCCAAATACCACGGCGCGGGCGGTCGCTGCTGCGGCAGAACTCGGCGTCTGGATGGTCAACGTTCATGCCTCCGGCGGCGCGCGCATGATGACCGCCGCACGTGAAGCCTTGCTACCATTTGGTAATGATGCGCCGCTGCTGATCGCGGTGACCGTATTAACCAGTATGGAAGCCAGCGACCTACAGGATCTGGGCATTACGCTTTCCCCAGCCGATTATGCCGCGAAGCTGGCGGCGCTGACCCAGAACTGTGGCCTGGATGGCGTTGTTTGTTCAGCACAGGAAGCGGTGCGCTTCAAACGGGAACTAGGTCAGGCATTTAAGCTGGTGACGCCAGGCATTCGTCCGCAAGGCAGCGATGCAGGCGATCAGCGGAGGATCATGACGCCGGAACAGGCGCTGGCCGCTGGTGTTGATTATATGGTCATTGGTCGCCCGGTGACTCAGTCTGCCGATCCGGCCGCCACGCTAAGTAGTATTAATGCATCATTGAACAAGGGGGCGTGATGAGCGATTCCAACAGTCGTCTGGTGTATTCGACGGACACCGGGCGTATTGATGAGCCCAAACAGGTACAAGAGCGTGCGAAAGGTGATGGCATTGTGCGCATTCAGCGCCAGACCAGCGGTCGCAAAGGCAAAGGCGTGTGCTTGATTACAGGTATCGATGAAAACGACGAGGCGCTGGCTAAGTTGGCTGCTGAACTGAAAAAGAAATGTGGCTGCGGCGGTTCAGTGAAGGATGGCGTGATTGAGATTCAGGGCGATAAGCGTGATTTACTCAAATCGCTTCTGGAAGCCAAAGGAATGAGGGTTAAGCTTGCTGGCGGTTAATCAATAAATAAGGCCGCGATAAATATCGCGGCCTTAAATTTTGCTGCTGTACTAGTCAGTTACTATATTTTTATTCTCTTTAATCCAATATATATTATTTACCAACCTGGTGGCCAATAATACCGCCGACTGCGGCGCCGCCCAGCGTACCCAGGGTGCTACCGTCAGTTAACACTGCACCACCGATTGCGCCGGCACCCGCACCGATAGCGGTGTTACGATCGCGTTTAGACCAGTTAGAACAAGCGCTCAGAGACATTGCAACGGTTATTGCCAGGACCGCAGCGGCCATTTTTTTGTTCATTGAAGTCATCATAATTTTCTCCTGAATAATCTATTCACGGATACAACTTCCTATAAGCATAGCTTGTTACTCCTGCTTAAGGAGTATTCCATGAAGCTGAGTTGCGCAGGTGTTACTCTAATCACGCAGGTGATAGTCACTTCCTGTTATATCGCTAACATTAATTTTACTTTCTATAAAATTTTCAGGGAGGTAAAAAGTCTTAATTCAGGTGTCAGAAAAGTCTCAGACGAAGCATGAGCCGGGTATTTACCCGGCAGAGTGAGGAGTTGCAGCGAAATAGGGAGTTAGGGGTGATTAACGATATCGACGATTAACCCGCACGCAGCCAGCCGATCGCGAACGGCATCGTTTAGGTTGTCGTCGGTAATAATGCGATTAAATCGTTCTACAGGGCCTAGCGGATAGGGGTGAACGACGCTGAACTTCGAGCTGTCGCTTAGCACAATCGCTTCACAGCCTTTTTCCAGCACCGCGTTGACGACATCGGCGCGCATCATATCCCGGCCGGTAAACCCGGTTTCAGCTTGCCAGCCATCGATACCAATAAAGGCCTTGCTGAAGTGAACTTGTTGAATGAACTGCCGCGTCAGTGGGCCAACCATACTTTCGCTGCGTTTTTGGTAAATCCCCCCCAGTAGAATGACTTCTCCGGGCGTCTCTTTAAGCAGGTGAGCGATATAGCTACTGACGGTGATGATGGTGATATCGCCACGCTCAGCAAGCGTACGGGCAAGCAGGGCGTTGCAGCTGCCGTTTTCGATAAACACCGTCTCGCCGGAAGAAACAAGCTTAGCGGCTCGCGTAGCCAGCTCTCGTTTAATAGAAAAGTTGGTCATCATGCGAGTTTCCACATCTTCGCTATCCAGAGGAACAGCGAAACCATGGGTACGTCGCAGATAGCTCTGCTTTTCCAGTAAATTCAAATCCTGGCGAATAGTGACTTCAGAGACACCGGTCATCTTCGCGAGATCGGACACGCTCATACGGCCTTTATCAATGACCATTTGCAAAATACTTTGTTGTCGGGCGTTCATAGCAACATCACAGTTAAAGGGCTATTTGAGGCTGACAATCGGCGCTGAACGGCCGACCGCGGCGATAAAGGTTTTTAGATTTCCCACGGCGCTTTAGTTTGGCCGGGCTTGGCTTCCTGTTCGTCACTAGAAAGCGCCTGCAGTTCAGCTTTTAGAATTTCCAGATTATGAATGGCGGAGTGATAATCTCCGGCAACCAGGATATCCAGCACGGTATCAATACGTTGGGCGAGCAGGCGGGCATTCAGATCTGACATGGCGTAATCCTGGTTACAAATGTGAATAAAATCAATGATGCTAAAAACGGATGAAAAAGAGAAGCGAAAAAAACTCACAACCTAACTCATCTACTGTTATTAGCGGAAAACGCGCAGGAAAACAACGGGAAGGGCCAGGATGCGGCTCCGAACGGGAGCCGCACAGAGCAGTCTATCAGGCGGCAGGACGCGCAATCACACTGCGGGTTTCCATGCGAACTTCGGCAATCGTGACGTCGATTACGTCGGTCACTTTGTAGGCGACTTCACCTTTAATCTGCACGGTACCATTTTCCTGGCTGCAAACCAGTTCATCGCGAACGGCGTGCAGGAACGGAGCCGGGATAAAGGCGACAGCACCGTTATCGACCAGACGCACGCGCATTCCACCGCGGCTGACATCAATGATTTCAGCTGCAAAACGCGTATCGGTTCCGGCTTTTGGGCTCAGATAACGGGCGTATAGCCAGTCTCCGACATCGCGCTCCGCCATGCGGTTAAGACGACGGCGGTCCGCCATCTGTACCGCAACGTCATCCTGTGGACGCGCAATGGTTTCCCCTTTGATAACCGCTTTCAGCAGACGATGGTTGATCATGTCGCCGTACTTACGGATCGGAGAGGTCCAGGTCGCGTAAGCTTCGAGGCCCAGACCGAAATGAGGTCCCGGCTCGGTGCTAATTTCCGCGAACGACTGGAAGCGACGAATGCGGCTGTCGAGGAAGCCAGACGGCTGTGCGTCCAGCTCGCGACGCAGCTTGCAGAAGCCTTCGAGCGTCAGTACTTCCACCGGGTCAACGTGCACATCGTGCGTCTTCAGCAGCGCAGCCAGTTGCTCGGTGTTTGCCGGATCAAAACCGGTATGGACGTTATAGACGCCGAAACCGAGTTTATCGCGCAACACGCGGGCAGCGCAGATATTGGCGGCAATCATCGACTCTTCAACAATGCGGTTGGCGATACGACGTGGTTCGGCAACGATATCCAGCACTTCACCTTTCTCACCCAGCACAAAGCGGTAGTCCGGGCGGTCTTTAAACACCAGCGCGTGGGTTTTACGCCATTCGCTACGGCGTAGGCAGACATCCTGCAGCAGTTTGATTTGCTGAGCGATAGCATCGCTCTCTGGCTGCCAGCTGCCGTTATTTTCCAGCCAGTCGGAAACATCATCGTAAGCCAGTTTCGCTTTGGACATGATGGTGGCAGTGAAGAATTCGATATCATCTTCAATGGTACCGTCATCAGCCAGAATCATACGGCAGGCCAGAACCGGACGAACTTCGTTGGCGCGCAGGGAACACAGGTCGTCAGACAGCTCGCGCGGCAGCATTGGGATATTGAACCCCGGCAGATAGTTGGTAAAGGCACGAATTTTCGCCGCGTTGTCCAGCTTGCTGCCTTCAGCAATCCAGGCGGTCGGATCGGCGATAGCGACGGTCAGGTGCAGTTTACCGTCCGCGGCAAGCTCTGCGTACAGGGCATCGTCCATATCTTCGGTGCTGGCGCTGTCGATGGTCACAAAAGTCAGAGCCGTTAGGTCGCGGCGCTCCAGACCTTCGTCGAGCATTTCAGTTGCTACGCCATCCGGCGCTTCTTTTTCCAGATTGTGGCGCGCGAGGGTAACCCACCACGGTACAAAATGGTCATCGCCATAGGTGATGAACTGGGTCAGCTCGGCATAGAAGCCGCGATCGCCTTTCAGTGGATGACGGCGCATTTCAGCTACGGCCCAGTCACCCTCTTTAAAATCATGCTCAACGCCGCGAACGGCCCGGCAGGGAATGGCATCTTTCAGCAGCGGATGATCAGGAACGATGGAAAGACGGTCATCTTTCTTATGAACTTTACCGACAAAACGCGTCAGAAAAGGCTCAACCAGCTCTTCCGGCTCAGCGCTTTCGCGTTCTTTTTCAGTATTGACCACGGCAATAATACGGTCGCCGTGCATCACTTTTTTCATTTGCGGTGGCGGAATAAAATAGCTTTTCTGCGAGTCGACTTCCAGGAAGCCAAAGCCTTTTTCCGTCCCCTTAACGACCCCTTCAACGCGCGGAGTCTGGGAATGCAGTTGCTGTTTAAGCTGCGCTAGCAGCGGGTTGTCCTGAAACATAATTTCTTATTTTCGTGGCTAAAAGAGCGGCTGACATTTTTACGCGAATATGCCTGCCTCAGCAAGCGCTGTTTCAGCATTTTACGTCTGCTGACACACATTCCCGAGGGCGATTTTTAGTCGATTCATCCAACCGCACAGCCCGCACCAGGCAAGAAGGTCGATAGCCGAAGTGCGAGAGAGTCCGTATTCAATAAGGGGAGTTAGCTGGGCGGCGCTGAAGCGGTCTGGGGCTCGGGTCAAAAGCTGGACGGCCTGTAAAATGACGCGTTCCTGGGGATGTTGCTGCCCCCATGCCTGAGCGTCTGCCTCATGGCCACGCAAAGCCTCAATAAGGTCTGGCAAATCCGGACATCGTGCGACCCAGGCGTTAAAGCAGCTGGTGCTACCGTTAATGCGTGCGGTTATCAGCGCCACCTGACTGACAAACTGTTGCGCGTCGCTGAGATGTGTCAGAACTTGTTCCAGCACACTAAGAGGTGGCTCCTGTGTCGCCAGCAGCGGTGCCAGTTCGAACAAACCGGGATGCTTCTGCCAGTCAGCTAACAGCGATTGACGCTCATCATTGGCGTAGTGTAAATCTGAATCGTCCAGGCCCGGCTGCCAGTCGACATCACTCGCGGCAAAAAGCGCTTCTGGCGCATCTTCCTGCTGCGGCATGCCGGGTATCCAGCGAACCGGATAACCTAATGCGGCCTGGAATGCGGCGATAGCGCGGGCCTGAAAGCCGACAAAGCCAACAATCTGATTGATCAGAATAATATCGCGGCTGGTCAAGCCCACCTCATCCAACTGACTGCGGGATAGCGCGTTAATAACCGAAGGCGAACTGGCAAGCTGGCGAGCATATTGCGTGATCTGTGCCAGACGACGGTTGCTCTCTCGCGAAGAGTCCGGGCCGGGAAGCGGTGCCAGGCGGGCAGCATAGTGGTTACACAGGCGCTGTACGCCGTAAACCTGTGCCACGGTCAGCGCAGTACTTAGCCGGTCGTAGGCATTAAATGTTTGCAAGCGGCTCACAACCACTGTCGTCGGGAAGAAGGCATCGGCTAACTGACGGGCAGGCGCTATCCAACGCGCATGCGCCTGGAAAAGATCTTCGGGCAGAGTCAGGTCGAGTAGAAAGCGATCTTCGACATGGGCGGCTTCAGGGACGAGCGGCAATACATCCACCGGGCAGATTGTTGACTGGGTCTCATGATACCAGTGGTTTTTGCCGTTAACGCGGCGTTGCTCCATGGGGGATCCTTGTTCGGTATGTGGCAAACCACCGTTTCGCGGTTGCGCTATGCTGAACTATCCTGGCTTAACCCCGGAGCGGGAGAAAATATTGATACGTGCTAACAAATAGCGGATTGGAATAACAAAAGAAAAGTGCGGGGGAAAGCACCCTCCTCACGGACGCGAGGAGGGCAAAGAACTTATTTCAGTTCCAGCTCGTTCATTGCGGCGATGCTGAAACCACCGTCAACGTGAACGACTTCACCGGAGATGCCTGCAGACAGGTCGGAGCACAGGAATGCTGCGCTGTTACCCACGTCTTCAGTGGTGACGGTGCGGCGGATCGGGGTGACCGCTTCGCAGTGCGCCAGCATCTTACGGAAATCTTTAATGCCGGAAGCGGCCAGAGTACGAATCGGACCGGCAGAGATAGCGTTAACGCGAACGCCTTCCGGACCCATAGCGTTCGCCATGTAACGAACGTTAGCTTCGAGGGACGCTTTCGCCAGACCCATTACGTTGTAGTTCGGGATCGCGCGCTCTGCGCCCAGGTAGGACAGCGTCAGCAGGGCGGAGCCCGGGTTCAGCATACCGCGGCAGGCTTTAGCCATCGCCACAAAGCTGTAGGCGCTGATATCGTGGGCGATTTTGAAGCCTTCACGAGTGACCGCGTTAACATAATCGCCGTCCAACTGATCCGCCGGAGCGAAGCCGATAGAGTGTACGAAACCGTCGAACTTCGGCCATACTTTTTCCAGCTCGGTGAACAGAGATTCAATGCTCTCATCTTCAGCCACGTCGCACGGCAGTACGATGTTGGAACCCAGTGCCGCAGCAAATTCTTCCACACGACCTTTCAGTTTTTCGTTCTGATAGGTGAACGCCAGTTCAGCCCCTTCACGGTGCATTGCTTGCGCAATACCGTAGGCGATGGACAGTTTGCTGGCAAGGCCAGTCAACAGAATGCGCTTACCGGAAAGAAAACCCATAGCTTTAATCCTTATCGTTATTGCGTATTTTTACTTTAACAATCATTTGGTTAGCGTTGTTATTTCAAAATAACTCAAATTTAGCCGGGAATTATATCCCACTGACGACCCCTTGTGTCACGATATTTTTCTGTCGTCCCTTACGCCTTATCACGTAAGGGTTACCGTGCATACAAGAGAGTATACCCTCTGATATGACAGACATCCGTTGTTAGCGGCGTTCAATCTCGGCCAGTAAAAGCCGGGCATCCGCAGATTGCGGGAGCAGCTCTCCCGGCGACTCGCCGTGCCACCAGATCCCTGAACCGGCTGTACAGGTCTTGCCAGCCAGTTGCCAGCGACCTTGCAGCACCCAGGCGATACCTTCCGCGCCGGGCTGCTGTTGCTCTGCGACAACCGTGACCTGAGCGGCGGCGCGCGAGCGCTGAGTCATGATATTGAAATCCAGGCCGCGTCCGGAAATGCCCTCGCTGACGAGGGGCCATTCTCCGGCAAAAGCCCACGGTTGCCATAATTCAAGGCGCTGCGCGATGTTGTCGCCGTGCAGCCACAGCGGCTGCCCTTCAAGAAGGGTAATCACCCGGTCAACCTCAGGAAAGAGGGAAAACGGCCCATCGTTACTCAGGGTGGCAATACTGGCGCGCCAGATAAAAGGCGCATCAGGCGAGGGGAGGCTGACAATTTCTCGAGTTTCGCCGCCGCCGTTTTTCCACGGCGTCACGGGTAAAGAGGAAAACTGAACCGGAATAATCATCGTATTGTACGCCTCGGATTATTTGCCGTCTTTACGCCAGGCGTCGGCCGTGAGCGCCTCGCCAAAATGCCCGGCGATAAGACGTTTGGTCAGGTCATGCAGCGGCGAGGCCAGTACATCTGCGGTGCTGCCACGTTCGACCACTTCCCCCTGATGCATCACTAAAACCTGATCGCTGATATGTTTCATCATCCCCAGATGCTGGGTGACGTAGATATAGGAGATACCCTGTTTTTCCTGTAACTCCAGCATCAGATTGATTAACTGTGAACGCATCGACATATCCAGCGACGCCAGCGCCTCATCGCAAATAATCACCTTCGGGCGCAGAATTAGCGCGCGGGCCAGACCGAGGCGCTGTTTTTGCCCTGGCGCCAGCATATGCGGATAGTAACTCACATGGTCCGGCAGCAACCCGACCATACGGAGCGTTTCGATAATCTGCTTTTGTCGTGCTTCTGGCTCGAGGTCAGTATTCAGACGCAGCGGAAAATCGAGAATTTGAGAAATTCGCTGCCGTGGGTTGAGTGAAGTCGACGGGTCCTGAAAGATCATGCGAATCTGTTGGCTACGATAAGAGTAATCGCCGAATTCCAGCTGATGGTCATCAATCAGCAGTTCGCCGGTGCTGGGCTCGACCATTCCGGCAAGCATTTTCGCCAGCGTTGATTTCCCTGAGCCGTTCTCGCCAATAATGGCCAGGGTCTGGCGTTCACGCAGGGTAAAGCTCAGCGGCTTGACCGCGTCCACGGTTTGTCGATGAAACCAGCCGGTACGGTAGCGAAAGGTCTTACTCAGATTGCGCACTTCAAGCAATGTTTCGACCATTTCACTCTTTCTCCATGTTCAGCGGGAAATGACAGGCGTAGAGATGGTTACGCACGCCCACCAGCCGGGGCGTTTCGATGCATTCACGCTGGGCATAGGGGCAACGCGGGCCGAGGCGGCAGCCGATCGGTAACTGTTCAAGCAATGGGATCGCCCCGGGCATGGTGTTGAGCCTGCTCTTATGCGGCAAGGCGCTACCGAAATCCGGGATTGCGCGAATCAGCGCCTGGGTATACGGGTGATGGGGGATGGTCACCAGCTCTTCGCTGGGAGCGCTCTCTACTGTCTGCCCGCAGTACATGACGTTAATTTTGTCTGCCCATTTACTAAGCATCTGCATATCGTGGCTGATCAGCAAAATGGTGGTGTTGTTGTTCTGATTGAGCCGCGTCAGCAGGCGGATGATTTGCGCCTGGGTCGTCGGTTCCATGGCGTTGGTTGGCTCATCGGCGATCAGCAACCGCGGCTGGTTTGCCAGCGCGATAGCAATCATCACCTTCTGGCACTCGCCGTCAGTGAGTTCGTAGGGAAAGCTGCGCATGGCGTCTTTATGATCTTTAATCCCCACGCGGTGTAACAGCTCGATGACGCGACGCTTACGCCAGCCCAGGCGCTGCCACCAGCGACCTTTAAAGGTCCAGCCGGGGATGTTTTGCTTCAGTTGTTGGCCGATACGTTCAGAAGGATCAAGACAGGATTGCGGCTCCTGAAAAATCATCGATACGTTGTGGCCCACCAGCTTGCGGCGTTCACGGTTCGAGAGGCGCAGCAGGTCGATATCATCGAAGCGCATACGGTCAGCGGTCACCCGCCAGTTATCTTTGGTGACGCCGCAAATTGCTTTGGCGATTAAGCTTTTTCCCGACCCAGATTCTCCGACCAGACCGCGAATTTCACCCTCTGCCAGGGTCAGGCTAACGCGATCGACGGCTTTGACCCAGCCTTCGTTGGTCTTGAATTCGATGGTTAAATTACGGATATCAAGTAACGGCATTATTCCACCCCGGCGATGATTGCGCGGCGGATCCCATCGCCCAGCAGGTTAACCAGCAGGACGCTTAGCATGATTGCCGCCCCCGGCAGCATCACCGTCCACGGCGCGACGTAAATCAGCTCCAGCGCGTCGCCGAGCATTGCTCCCCATTCCGGAGAGGGGAGCTGAGCGCCGAGGTCGAGGAAGCCCAGTGCAGCGATATCCAGAATGGCCATCGACAGCGCGCGGGTAATCTCAGTGACCAGGCCGGAGGTAATATTCGGCAGCACCGCAAACCATAAAATGTTCAGCGTCGACGCGCCGTCGAGGCGGGCGGCGATGACGTACTCTTTTTCCAGCTCGTCATGCACCATGCTGTAAACCGAACGAACCATACGGGGCAGCAGCGCCAGCCAGACGGCGAACATGGCGTGGCTGAGGTGCGGCCCGGCAAAGGCGACGACGATTATCGCCAACAGCAGGGACGGGATCGACAGCAGAGTGTCGAGGATATGGTTCATGATGGCTGAGCGCAGGCCGTGAGTAGAGCCGGCAATCACGCCCAGCACCAGACCCAGCAGGGTGGCGCCAAGGGTCACCACAAACGCGCCGCCTACCGTTGGTGCCGCCCCGCTTAGCAGTCGGCTGAGGACGTCACGGCCAAGATCGTCCGTGCCGAGGAAGAATGAGACTTCGCCGTAGCGCGACCACGACGGCGGCAATAGCTGATAGCCAAGAAATTGTTGGTCGATGCCATACGGAGCGAACCAACTGCCGAAAACGCATAACAGCACTAACGCCGCGCAGCCGTACAGACCCACCATCGCGGTCGTATCGCCATAAAATTTTCGCCATACGGTGCGCAGCGCGCCGGGCGGGCGCTTCTCCAGATAAACGCTATCGTAGGGCATACCATTCCTTATGTTTCAGTGGGTTAGCCATAGCACCCAAAATATCGGATATCACGTTCACAATGATCACTAGCGCGCCAATGACCATCACCCCCGCCGAAATCGCCGCGTAATCCTGTTGACGAATGGCGTTGATCAGCCAGCGGCCAAGACCCGGCCAGCTAAAGACCATTTCGGTAATCATCGCTAGCGTCAGCATGGTGGAAAACTGTAAACCCAGGCGCGGGATCACTGGCGGCAGGGCGTTGTGCAGCACGTGGCGGTGCAAAATGGTGCGCCGTGAAACGCCACGAGTCGCTGCGGCTTTGACATAGTTAGTGTCGTAGACTTCGCTGGTGCTGATACGCATCAGGCGGATCACTTCGGTAGTCGGCGCCACCGCGAGGGTGAGCACTGGCAGCACCATATGACGCGCGGCGCTGACGATCATTTCATGACGCCACGGCGAATCAGAAAGCCAGGCGTCAATCAGCGCAAAACCGGTGACTGTTTTGACTTCATACAGCAGGTCGAAGCGCCCTGATACCGGGAACCAGCCTAACGTCAGAGAGAAGAACAGGGTCAGCAGCAGCGCCAGCCAGAAGACCGGAATAGAAAAGCCCATCAGCGCCAGGGCGCTAATCAGGGTGTCCGGCCATTTATTACGCATAATCCCTGCCAGCATACCGACGGGAATGCCGACTAACAGCGCGAAGCCGAAGGCGAGGATGCACAGCTCCATGGTGGCCGGGAAAACCTCTTTGAGCTGCTCGGAGATCAGTTGACCGTTGATGCTGGAGACGCCGAAATCCCAGTGCAGTACTCCTTCAAACCAGAACAACCAGGCGTTCCACAGCGAAGCGCCCTGTAGCGGGGCGTGCGGCGTGAAA
This sequence comes from Klebsiella sp. MISC125, assembly GCF_051131775.1. Lineage (NCBI taxonomy): Bacteria > Pseudomonadati > Pseudomonadota > Gammaproteobacteria > Enterobacterales > Enterobacteriaceae > Klebsiella > Klebsiella sp. MISC125. The sequence goes on along the minus strand of NZ_CP180448.1, from coordinate 3,476,992 downwards.
TAGCTCAGACTAAAGCCGACGAAGGTCAGCAGAAAGAGCGTAATCAGCAGCAACAGGAAGCGGCGCAGGGTAAAAATAATCATGGTTTTTTCACCTCGTCTTCTTTCTCGCGCGAGACGCCCGCAAAGGAAGCATTGCCAAACGGGCTCAGTACCAGGCCTCTCATATCGTAACGGTAAGCCTGTAAACGCAGCGAAGAAGCCAACGGCAGTACTGGCAGTTCGTTGGCGAGAATATGCTGCGCCTCTTTATAGGCTTCAATACGCGATGCCAGCTGCTGCGAGGTCAGCGCTTTTTGCAGCACTTCATCGAACTCGCGGTTACACCAGTGAGCGTAGTTGGTTTGCGAGGTAATCGCCGCACAGCTCAGCAGCGGGCGGAAAAAACTGTCCGGATCGTTGCTGTCCGTTGCCCAGCCAGAGAGCGTTAGATCGTGGTTCATATCCATCAATCTTGCCTCCTGGAAGCGACCTTCAACCGGCACGATAATCACCTTTACGCCGATCTGCGCCATATCCGCCTGAATAAGCTCGGCGGTTTTCAGCGGGCTGGGGTTCCAGGCTTGCGAACTGGTTGGCACCCACAGTTTGAGGGTTAGCTTTTCCAGCCCCAGCGCTTTCAGTTGGGCGCGCGCTTTCGCTGGATTGTATTCGGTAATCTTGGCGTCATTATCGTAGGCCCAGGAGGCGCGTGGCAGCATCGACGCTGCGGTTTCTGCCGTGCCGTAGTAGATCGATTGCATCAGACGCTGGTTATTAATCGCCAGCGCCAGCGCATGACGCACTTCCGGGTTATCGAGCGGTGGTTTCGCAGTGTTAAACGCCAGCCAGGCGATATTCATCCCAGGACGCAGGGTCAAACGCAGTCGCGGATCGTCACGCAAAATTGAGAGCTGGCTGGCGGCGGGCCAGGCCAGCACGTCGCACTCGCCGGTGAGCAATTTCGACAGGCGACCTGTCCCGCCGGAACCGAGATCGACGACAACCTGCGGCATCAACGGCATGCCGCGCCAGTAGGCTGAATGGCGCTGTAGCCTGATGTACTGGCCACTACGATACTCTTCCAACTGGAACGGACCGGTGCCGACTGGCTGGCGGTCAATCAGCTCCTGACGATCGCCCTGCGCCAGCTTCGCGGCATATTCCGCCGACATGACCGAGGCGTAGTGGGTTGCCAGGTGCCAAAGGAACGAGGCGTCCGGGCGTTTCAGGCGAAATTCGACGGTCTGGTTATCCAGCTTACGCACGCTTTCAACGCTGTCAGCGAACTGCAGGCTGTCGAAATAAGGGAAGCTGCTGCCGTTGACGTTATGCCACGGATGGTCGCGATTAAAAATGCGCCCGAAGGTGAAAATAACGTCATCGGCATTGAAGTTGCGGGTGGGTTTGAACCAGGCGGTGGTCTGGAATGGCACGTTGTTGCGCAGATGGAAACGGTAGGTCGCGCCGTTATCCAGTACCTCCCAGCTTTCCGCTAGCTCAGGCACCAGACGGTAAGTATAAGGGTCGACATCAAGCAGGCGGTCGTAGAGCTGGGCGGCCAGCGTGTCGACAATCAGTCCGCTGCTGACCTTTTGCGGATTAAAAGTATTGACCTGACCGCTGACGCAATAAACAAAGCCGCTATCACGGATATCGGCGTGAGCAGGCAGCGCTGGCGCGGCAAAGGCCTGTCCGCACAGCATAGAGACGGCTGCCAGGAGAGATGACAATTTCAGGCGCATAGTATCTTTTTGATTATAGAGAAAGGCTCTATCTTATTAATATTAAATAACATTTACCACCACCTTAATTGCTTATGGAGATAATGTAAGCGATGGTTGCGTTGGTTATTTGGCCAACTAATTCAAATTTAAACCGCTTATTAACTTCGAGTATACCTCTTAAATCACCCTGCGTTTGGCGTCAGGCGAGCGAAGGTATTATGAAAAGAGATTCATATGTCCCACGGGGCGCGGGCACCCTGATTTTTGCCACATGGTATCTTTTTATTAGCGGTTTCTCCAGTTAGCCGTGTTTCCACCGCGGCTGGGCAGGGAGGGCTACAGCGGAAGGAGTTGGTTATATCGCGCGATATAATCTTTGGGGGTAATTTCAAACTCATCACCGTCGTGATGGGTGGCAACATAGGTTCGCAGTACCAGACCACTTTTTTTCTGCGTAATTTCCCAGCCTTGCTGGCGATAGGAATCCTCGGTTGAACGGATACACAGGTCTGAAAAGATCATCATGACCGACAGCGCAGGGGCCTTATGGCCTTTCATAGTATGGATTAAGCTGACGTGCGCGGCATAGCGGCTAAGTGTCGAGGAATTAACCGGAATCATCTGTATTTTCAGTCCGTTGAATGGTCATGGCGCAGATGATAATTCACATTGAAGCATCTTGCTAGTTACAAATAATTAACCATTAATGCATCGATAATTTAGTGACGGCGTCACTTATTTTTCTAATCCTGCGTTCGGTTCAGAGCTGGTGCTTCTTAAGCAACGCCCGTAGCTGGTGGTAGGTGAGACCGAGCAATTCCGCTGCCTGTTTCTGATTGTATTTTGCCTGCTCCAGGCTCATCTCCAGCAGGCTCTTTTCTTGCTGGTGCTGGAAGCTACGCAAATCGAGCGGCAGCGCAGGCCCGGCGTTATTTTTTTCTGCGACGACCGGTGAGGTTTGCCGTTGGTGGAAGGGATTAATGATGATGTTATCCAGCTCGCTGTCGCTGCTGCCATGGCGGTAGACCGAGCGCTCAACCACATTTTTCAATTCGCGAATATTTCCTGGCCAGCGGTAGTTTTGCAGCGTTTCCGTCGCCCGCTCGCTAAAGCCGGGAAATAGCGGAAGCCCGAGCTCGCGGCACATCTGGATAGCAAACTGCCTGGCGAGCAGCATGATATCGCTGTGCCGCTCGCGCAGCGGCGGCAGTTGCACCACATCGAAGGCCAGCCTGTCGAGAAGGTCGGCGCGAAACAGTCCTTCTTCTACCATTAGCGGCAGGTCGGCATTGGTTGCGCACACCAGGCGAACGTTAACCTGCAGCGGCTGGCTGCCGCCAACGCGCTCCAGCTCGCCATATTCAATCACCCGCAGCAGTTTTTCCTGCACCAGCATCGGCGCGGTTGCCAGTTCATCAAGAAACAGGGTGCCGCCATCAGCACGTTCAAAACGCCCCGGATGGCGCTTGCTGGCGCCGGTAAACGCTCCGGCCTCGTGGCCGAACAGCTCGGAGTCGAGCAGGTTTTCATTGAGCGCGGCGCAATTCAGCGAGATAAACGGCCCCTGCCAGCGGGAAGAGAGGAAGTGCAGGCGGCTGGCGATAAGCTCTTTACCGGTACCGCGCTCGCCGATCACCAGCACTGGTTTATCCAGCGGTGCCAGCCGTGAGACCTGCTCCAGCACCTCAAGAAAGCTGTTGGCTTCGCCGAGCAGGTTGTCCTTGTATTCCGCCATGATGAATTTCGCCATTTAGTAGTGTGATTCACTAAATCACTTTAGCAATCCACTGTGCAGATAACAACCTCATCTTTTAAAATCAATGAGATAAAAAGTTGGCACGCCATTTGTATTAATCATTGCACAGGCCGATGCCTGACACCAAGAACTATGAGGATTGAAATTATGGGTATTTTTTCTCGTTTTGCCGACATCGTGAATGCCAACATCAACTCCCTGCTGGAGAAAGCGGAAGACCCGCAGAAGCTGGTTCGACTGATGATTCAGGAGATGGAGGACACGCTGGTTGAAGTCCGTTCGACCTCGGCGCGCGCGCTGGCTGAAAAGAAACAACTGAGTCGTCGTATTGAGCAGGCCGTCGCCCAGCAGGGTGAATGGCAGGACAAAGCTGAACTGGCGTTACGTAAAGAGAAAGATGACCTGGCTCGCGCTGCGCTTATCGAAAAACAGAAGCTGACCGATCTTATTGGTAGCCTTGAACATGAAGCGCAGCTGGTTGATGAAACCCTGACGCGGATGAAAAAAGAGATCGGCGAGCTGGAAAACAAACTGAGCGAAACCCGCGCACGTCAGCAGGCGTTGATGCTGCGTCATCAGGCTGCCAACTCTTCCCGCGACGTTCGTCGTCAGCTGGATAGCGGCAAGATTGATGAGGCGATGGCGCGTTTTGAATCGTTTGAACGCCGTATCGATCATATGGAAGCCGAAGCGGAAAGCCATCGTTTTGGCAAAGACAAATCGCTGGATCAGCAGTTCGCCGACCTGAAAGCGGACGATGAAATCAGCGAGCAGCTGGCGGCGCTGAAAGCCAAAATGAATCAAAATAACCAGTAATCGTTTTTGGGCGGCACCGAGATGTGCCGCTGCCACCTGCAAGGAGTCGACATGAGCATGCTTTTTCTCGCCATCCCTTTGACGTTGTTTGTGCTGTTTGTTTTGCCGGTCTGGCTTTGGCTGCACTACAACAATCGCACCGCCAGCGGCAGCTTATCGCAGAACGAACAGCAGCGTCTGTTGCAACTGACCGATGACGCTAAGCGGATGCGCGAGCGTATTCAGGCGCTGGAAGCCATTCTTGATGCTGAGCATCCGAACTGGAGAGACCAATAATGGGCGGACTGGATTTGAGTAAAAAACTGTGGCGCATTCCGCAGCGCGGCATGGTGAAAGGGGTTTGCGCCGGTATCGCGGAGTATCTGGACGTGCCGGTGAAGCTGGTGCGCCTGATTACCGTGCTGGCAATGATTTTTGGCCTGTTCCTGTTTGTGGTCGTGGCCTACATTATTCTCTCATTCGCGTTGGATCCGATGCCGGAAAGCGAACTGAATGGTGAAAAAATGCCGAGCAGTGGAGAACTGTTGGCTGCCGCAGATAAGGAACTGGCGGCGGGGGAGCGTCGTTTACGTGAAATGGAACGTTACGTCACCTCCGATACCTTTTCGCTGCGCAGTCGTTTTCGCCAGCTGTAACTGAACGTGAGGTTAATGATGAACATGAAATGGCAGCAGGCAGGGCAAAAAGTGAAACCAGGTCTGAAATTCGCGGGCAAGCTGGTTCTGCTGACCGCGCTGCGTTATGGCCCGGCCGGCGTTGCTGGCTGGGCGGTTAAATCCGTCGCCCGTCGGCCGCTAAAAATGTTGCTGGCGGTGGTTCTGGAGCCGATATTGAGCCGCGCCGCAGCCAGGTTTTCCAAACGCTATACTAATCATCATGGTTAACCACAGAATCGTATAATTCATGTAACACTCAGGCTACAAACGACTTGTTTATTTGCGGCAGCTCACAAATACGATTTTTGGGGCTGCTAAAATCCTTTTTTGTCCCCCCGTGAACCCTCCCATCTGATTGACAGCTTATTTTTCATGGAGTAGTCTCCTTTTTCGTGGGACCGCTACCATGGAAAATTAAAGTGAACACAGAAATCCAAAAAATCCTGACAGAAGTTTATGGGGAAACATTTTTAGAGCATCATTCACAGGCTCTAAGTGAGCGTATTAATAAATCACGATTATTAATAAAAAAACAGCGCAAGCAGGGTTGGGATGAAGGAGATGTCGTACTTATTACGTACGCCGATCAATTCCGCAGTCAGGAGAAAAAACCGCTCCCGACTTTCAATCAGTTTTATGCAAAATGGTTAGAATCTATTTTTTCTCATGTCCATCTTTTGCCATTTTATCCCTGGTCATCAGATGATGGATTCTCAGTGATTGATTATCACCAGGTTGCCAGTGAAACTGGTGAATGGTGCGATATAAATGTACTGAACCAACGTAGCCGATTAATGTTTGATTTTGTTTGTAATCATATGTCGGCCAAAAGTGAGTGGTTTAAAAACTATTTACAGCAAGCTCCTGGGTTTGAAGATTTCTTTATTGACGTTGCTCCTGAGACCGATCTCAGTGCGGTAACCCGTCCGCGAGCGCTGCCGCTGTTGACGCCTTTTATTATGCAGGATAATTCGGTTCGTCATCTCTGGACGACCTTCAGCGAAGACCAGGTCGATCTGAACTACCGCAGCCCTGAAGTGCTGCTGGCCATGGTCGATGTGCTGCTGGCCTATCTTGAACAGGGGGCCGATTATATCCGCCTGGACGCGGTTGGGTTTATGTGGAAAGAGCCGGGTACCACCTGTATCCACCTGGATAAAACGCACCAGTTAATCAAGTTATTAAGGGCTATCTCCGATGAAGTGGCTCCGGGTACGATTATCATCACCGAAACCAATGTTCCACACAAAGACAACATCTCTTATTTGGGCAATGGCCATGACGAAGCTCATATGGTCTATCAGTTTTCGCTGCCTCCGTTAGTATTGCACGCCGTGCAGCGGCAGGATGTGCGAGTACTGTGCGACTGGGCGCAGTCATTAATCTTGCCATCGAATAAAACGACCTGGTTTAACTTTCTCGCCTCACATGATGGCATTGGGTTGAACCCGCTTCGCGGCCTGCTGCCGGAAGAGGAAATCGTGCAACTGGTTGAGTCGTTGCAGCAAGAGGGGGCGTTGGTTAACTGGAAAAATAACCCGGACGGCACGCGCAGCCCTTATGAAATCAACGTCACCTATATGGATGCGCTTAGTGGTCGTAACAGCAGCGACGATGAGCGCATTGCCCGCTTTACTCTTGCGCACGCGATCTTATTAAGCTTTCCTGGGGTACCCGCGATTTATATTCAAAGCATATTGGGTTCGCGTAATGACTATGACGGTGTAGAGCAACAGGGATATAATCGAGCTATCAATCGCAAGAAATATTTAATCGATGAAATTGAAACTGAAATAAAAAACGACGATACATTGCGTTATGCTATTTATCATAAGCTATCGCATCTTGTTATGCTTCGTCGAAATAATAAAGCCTTTCATCCTGACAGCCACTTTTCCATCAATTATCTTTCGCCTTGCGTCATGCAAATTATTCGTGAGGCAGATATCGGTGAATCCATCGTGGCATTGTTTAACGTCAGCGATAGCAAACAGAGTGTAAATATAGATCAGATAAATGGACTCGATCTGATAGGTGGTGAAAATATAACGGATAAGCATGTCATGTTGTCTCCGTGGCAGGTTATGTGGATTAAAAAATAAAAAGGAATATCTAATGCTTAAATCAAAGATTGTGCTGATATCAGCACTGGTTTCCTGCGCCCTGATTTCCGGGTGTAAAGATGAAGATAAATCCAACGTCTCCATCGAATTTATGCATTCCTCTGTGGAACAGGAACGTCAGGCGGTTATTACAAAACTGATTGAACGTTTCGAAAAAGAAAACCCTGGCATCACGGTGAAGCAGGTTCCGGTGGAAGAGGATGCCTACAACACCAAGGTCATCACGCTGGCGCGAAGCGGTTCATTACCTGAGGTGATCGAGACCAGCCACGACTACGCCAAGGTAATGGATAAAGAGCAGCTTATTGACCGCAATGCGGTGAAAGACGTTATCCAGAAAGTGGGGGAAGGTGCGTTCTACGACGGCGTGCTGCGTATTGTTCGCACTGAAGATGGTAGCGCATGGACGGGCGTACCGGTCAGCGCCTGGATTGGCGGTATCTGGTATCGCAAAGATGTGCTGACTAAGGCCGGGCTTGAAGAGCCGAAAAACTGGCAGCAACTGCTGACGGTGGCGCAAAAACTTAACGATCCGAGCAATAAAAAATATGGCATCGCATTACCCACCGCTGAGAGCGTCCTGACAGAGCAGTCCTTCTCGCAATTTGCGTTGTCGAACCAGGCCAACGTTTTTAATGCCGAGGGCAAGATCACCCTCGATACGCCGGAAATGACTCAGGCGCTGGGGTATTACCGCTCGCTGGCCGAGAACACGATGCCGGGTTCTAACGACATTATGGAAGTGAAAGACGCCTTTATGAACGGCACCGCGCCGATGGCTATCTATTCCACCTATATCCTCCCGGCGGTCATCAAAGAGGGCGATCCGAAGAACGTTGGCTTTATGGTCCCGACGGAAAAAAATTCGGCGGTTTACGGCATGCTGACTTCGCTCACCATCACCAATGGGCAGAAAACAGAAGAGACGGAAGCCGCTGAAAAATTTGTCACCTTTATGGAGCAGGCCAACAACATTGCCGACTGGGTGCTGATGTCGCCGGGGGCTGCGCTGCCGGTTAACAAGGCGGTCGTGAATACGCCGGCCTGGAAAGGAAACGATGTCATTAATGCGCTGGGGGAATTGCCAGCACAACTCATCGCAGAACTGCCCAATATTCAGGTGTTTGGCGCGGTAGGGGACAAGAATTTTACCCGTATGGGCGATGTGACGGGTTCAGGTGTGGTAAGCAAGATGGTTCATGACGTCACGGTAGGCAAAGCCGACCTTTCTACGACGATCAATGGCAGCCAGAAAAAACTCGATGAACTTGTTGAACAGCGTTAATGCGGAAGTGGAATGGTGTGATGAATAGGTTATTTTCTGGTCGTTCCGATATGCCATTTGCCATGCTGCTGTTGGCTCCCAGCTTGTTGCTGCTGGGAGGCCTGGTGGCCTGGCCGATGATCTCGAATATCGAAATCAGCTTTTTGCGTTTGCCGCTTAATCCGAGCATCGATTCCACGTTTGTCGGGCTGAGCAACTATATTCGCATTCTCTCCGATCCTGGATTCTGGCACTCGCTATGGATGACGGTCTGGTATACCGCGCTGGTCGTGGCCGGCAGTACGGTGCTGGGGTTGGGCGTGGCGATGTTCTTTAACCGCGAATTTCGCCTGCGCAAAACGGCGCGCTCGCTGGTGATTCTCTCCTACGTGACGCCTTCCATTTCGCTGGTGTTTGCCTGGAAGTACATGTTCAACAACGGCTACGGCATTGTGAACTACCTCGGCGTGGATCTGCTTCATCTCTACGATCAGGCGCCGTTGTGGTTCGATAATCCGGGCAGCAGTTTTGTTCTGGTGGTGCTGTTCGCCATTTGGCGCTACTTCCCTTATGCCTTTATCTCATTTCTGGCGATTTTACAGACCATCGATAAATCGCTGTATGAGGCGGCGGAGATGGACGGCGCGAATGCCTGGCAGCGGTTTCGTATTGTCACGCTGCCCGCGATCATGCCGGTGCTGGCCACCGTGGTCACGCTGCGCACCATCTGGATGTTCTATATGTTCGCCGACGTTTATCTGCTGACGACTAAAGTCGATATTCTCGGGGTGTATCTCTACAAAACAGCGTTTGCATTTAACGACTTAGGCAAAGCGGCGGCCATTTCCGTGGTCCTCTTCGTCATCATTTTCGCTGTTATCCTGCTGACCAGAAAACGGGTGAACCTCAATGGCAACAAATAAGCGCACGCTCGGCCGTATCGGCTTTTACTGCGGGTTAATTGTCTTTTTGGTCATCACGCTGTTTCCGTTTTTTGTGATGCTGATGACCTCGTTTAAGAGCGCCAAAGAGGCGATCTCCCTGCATCCAACGCTATTACCGCAGCACTGGACGCTGGAGCATTACGTCGACATTTTTAACCCGTTGATTTTTCCGTTTGTTGATTACTTCCGCAACAGCATGGTGGTGTCAGTCGTTTCATCCGTGGTGGCCGTGTTTCTGGGCATTCTCGGGGCATATGCACTCTCCCGCCTGCGTTTCAAGGGGCGGATGACCATCAACGCCAGTTTTTACACGGTCTATATGTTCTCGGGCATTTTGCTGGTGGTGCCGCTGTTCAAGATCATCACTGCGCTGGGAATTTACGACACCGAAATGGCGCTCATCATCACCATGGTGACGCAGACGCTGCCGACGGCGGTGTTTATGCTGAAGAGCTATTTCGACACCATCCCGGATGAGATTGAAGAGGCGGCAATGATGGATGGCCTTAACCGACTGCAAATCATTTTCCGCATTACCGTGCCGTTGGCGATGTCGGGGCTGGTATCGGTCTTCGTCTACTGCTTTATGGTGGCCTGGAACGACTATCTGTTCGCCTCGATTTTCCTTTCCAGCGCCAGCAATTTCACACTCCCGGTTGGCCTGAACGCGCTGTTCAGCACGCCTGACTATATCTGGGGACGCATGATGGCCGCATCGCTGGTAACCGCGCTACCGGTGGTCATTATGTACGCACTTTCTGAACGTTTTATTAAAAGTGGTTTGACCGCTGGCGGCGTGAAGGGCTAAAGCGGCCGATTTTAATTAAGGAGTTATGAATGAAAAAGTTAGTGGCAACTGAACCGCGCGTTGCGGCATTAGTGGAATATGAAGACAGAGCCGTGTCAGCGAGCGAAGTGAAAATCCGCGTCCGGTTCGGTGCGCCGAAACATGGTACTGAAGTTGTGGATTTCCGCGGCGTCAGCCCGTTTATTGATGAAGATTTCAACGCCGAGTGGCAGATGTTTATGCCGCGTCCAGAAGGCGCGCCGCGCGGTATCGAATTTGGTAAGTTCCAGTTAGGCAACATGGTGGTAGGCGACATCATCGAATGCGGCAGCGACGTGACTGACTACGCTATCGGCGACAGCGTATGTGGCTACGGACCGTTGTCTGAAACGGTGATTTTCAACGCGGTGAATAATTACAAACTGCGCAAAATGCCGGAAGGCAGCTCCTGGAAAAACGCGGTCTGCTACGACCCGGCGCAGTTTGCCATGAGCGGCGTGCGCGATGCGAACGTACGCGTTGGGGATTTTGTGGTTATTGTCGGACTGGGCGCCATTGGTCAGATTGCGGTGCAGCTGGCGAAAAAAGCGGGCGCATCGGTGGTGATCGGCGTTGACCCGATTACCCATCGTTGCGATATCGCCCGTCGCCACGGCGCGGATTTCTGCCTGAATCCTATCGGTACTGACGTGGGGATGGAAATTAAGAAGCTGACCGGCAAGCAGGGCGCTGATGTGATCATCGAAACCAGCGGCTACCCGGACGCGCTGCAATCAGCGCTTCGCGGCCTGGCCTACGGCGGCACCATCTCCTATGTGGCCTTCGCTAAACCCTTCGCTGCCGGGTTTAACCTCGGGCGTGAAGCGCACTTCAACAACGCGAAAATTGTTTTCGCCCGCGCATGCAGCGAGCCGAATCCGGACTATCCGCGCTGGAGCCGCAAGCGTATCGAAAACACCTGCTGGGAACTGCTGATGAACGGATACCTCGATTGTGAAGAGATTATCGATCCGATTGTCACCTTTACCCACAGTCCGGAAAGCTACATGGAGTATGTCGACCAGCATCCGGAAAAGAGCATCAAAATGGGCGTGACGTTTTAATTTCAAAGGAATGAATAAGATGAAAATTGGTACTCAGAATCAGGCATTCTTCCCGGAAAATATTCTGGAAAAATTCCGCTATATCAAAGAAATGGGCTTCGACGGCTTTGAAATCGACGGCAAACTGTTAGTGAATAATCTTGACGAAGTGAAAGCGGCGATTAAAGAAACCGGCCTGCCGGTCACTACCGCCTGCGGCGGCTACGACGGCTGGATCGGTGATTTTATCGAAGAGCGTCGTCTGAATGGCTTGCAGCAAATCGAGCGCATTCTGGAAGCGCTGGCGGAAGTGGGCGGCAAGGGCATTATTGTCCCGGCTGCATGGGGCATGTTCACTTTCCGCTTACCGCCGATGGTTTCGCCACGTAGCCTGGCCGGTGACCGCAAAGCGGTGAACGACTCGCTGCGCTTTCTTGATGAAGTGGCGGAACGCACCGGTACCGTCGTGTATCTGGAGCCGCTCAACCGCTATCAGGATCACATGATCAACACTCTCGCCGACGCTCGTCGTTATATCGAGGAAAACGACCTGAAGCATGTGCAGATCATCGGCGATTTCTATCACATGAATATCGAAGAAGACGATATGGCGCAGTCGCTGCACGACAACCGCGATCTGCTCGGGCATATACATATCGCCGATAACCACCGCTATCAGCCGGGTACCGGCACCCTGGATTTCGCCGCGCTGTTCGACCAGTTGCGGCAGGACAACTACCAGGGTTACGTGGTGTATGAGGGACGGGTAAGGGCAGATAACCTGCCGGAAGCCTACCGCCAGTCGCTGGCCTGGCTGCGCACCTGCTAAGAGGATTTCCGTGAAAAGTGCAATGACAAGCTCTCCGCTACGCGTCGCCATTATTGGTGCCGGGCAGGTAGCGGATAAAGTTCATGCTTCGTACTACTGCACCCGCGACGATCTGGAACTGGTGGCTGTCTGTGACAGCCGCCTGTCTCAGGCCCAGGCGTTGGCAGATAAATACGGTAATGCGCAGGCATGGGATGACCTTGAGGCAATGTTACGCGACGTGAAGCCGGATATTGTCAGCGTCTGCTCGCCTAACCGTTTTCATTATGAACACACACTGCTGGCGCTGGAGGCTGGTTGTCATGTGATGTGTGAGAAGCCGCCAGCCATGACGCCGGAGCAGGCCCTTGAGATGTGCAATACCGCCCGGCGAGTGGGTAAGGTGCTGGCTTATGATTTTCACCATCGCTTTGCGCTTGATACACAACTGCTTCGCGAACAGGTCGTGGCGGGCGTACTGGGGGAGATTTACGTCACTAATGCTCGTGCGCTGCGGCGCTGCGGCGTGCCCGGTTGGGGCGTGTTTACCAATAAAGAGCTACAGGGCGGCGGGCCGCTGATCGACCTTGGTGTTCACATGCTGGATGCGGCGATGTACGTGCTGGGCTTTCCCCGTGTAAAAAATGTCTTCGCTCACAGCTTCCAGAAGATTGGCACCCGCAAAAATAGCGGTCAGTTCGGCGAGTGGGATCCCGCGACTTATACCGTGGAAGATTCACTATTTGGCACCATTGAATTTCACAATGGCGGCATTTTGCGTCTCGAAACCTCCTTTGCGCTGAATATCCCCGAACAATCGATTATGAACGTGAACTTTTGCGGCGATAAAGCGGGGGCAACCTTGTTCCCGGCGCAGGTTTATAACGATCGTGATGGTGAGCTCAACGTGCTGTGCCAGCGTGAACAAGCGGATGACAACCGTCATTTTCGCAGTATGGAAGCCTTCGTGAAACATGTTCAGGGAGAACCGGTCACGATCGCTGACGCCGAGCAGGGGCTGGTGATTCAACAACTGGTGGCGGCGCTTTATCAATCCGCAGAAACAGGGATGTGTGTGGAACTATGACTAAGCCTGTAATGTTAACCGATCCGGTTTTTTGCCCGCATAGCCTGAATAAATTCGCCTCTCTGATGGCGTCAGGCAATGGCTATATGGGCATTCGCGCGTGCCACGAAGAAGATTACACGCAACAGACGCGCGGCATGTTTCTGGCCGGACTTTATCATCGGGCAGGAAAAAATGAGATCAACGAACTGGTCAATCTACCGGACGTGATCGGCGTGGATATTGTCCTGAACGGCGAGATCTTTTCTCTGCTGAGCGGCACCATTGAAAGCTGGCAGCGCCACGTCGATTTTGCGACCGGGGAACTGCGGCGAACAATTCTCTGGCGATCGCCCGGCGGCGCGCGTTTTGCGATTGAGAGCCGACGTTTTGCCTCGGCGGAGCAACTGCCGCTGTTGGCTATGACGGTGGTGATTACCCCGCTGGACGGTGAGGCGACGATTTCGCTATCGACCGGAATTGACGCTACCACGACCAATCACGGTCGCCAGCATCTGGATGAAATTCAGGTCAGAGTGTTCGGGCAGCATCTTCTTCAGGGGATCTATACCACTCAGGATGGCCGCCATGACGTTGCGATTTCGTCTTATTGTTGTGTGAAAGGCGATGTGCAGCGCTGCTTTACGGCGAAAGAGCGTCGTTTACTGCAACACAACAGCGCGCAGGTCAACGCGGGGCAAAGCCTGACGCTGGAGAAGCTCACCTGGATCGATTGGCGCAGCGAGCAGTCTCTTTCTGTGGAGAGCTGGAGTCGCCAGGGCCTGCGTCGGCTGGAAGCTTGCGCTGAACGCGGTTACGACGCGCTATTTGCGGAGTCGGCGGCGAACTGGCAGGCATGGTGGCAGCGTCGTCGCGTTCAGGTTGTGAGCCACAATAGCGCCGATCAGCAGGCGCTGGATTATGCGCTTTATCACTTGCGCATCATGACTCCAGCGCATGATGAACGTAGCAGCATTGGCGCGAAGGGCATCACCGGGGAGGGCTATAAAGGGCACATTTTCTGGGATACCGAAGTCTTTTTGCTGCCGTTTCATCTGTTCACCGAGCCAGATATTGCCCGAAATCTACTGCGCTATCGCTGGCATAACCTGCCGGGCGCACGGGAAAAAGCCAGGAAGAACGGCTGGCAGGGCGCGCTGTTTCCCTGGGAAAGCGCGCGCAGCGGCAGGGAAGAGACCCCGGAATTTGCCGCCATCAACATCCGAACCGGATTACGGCAAAAAGTGGCTTCCGCGCTGGCTGAACACCATCTGGTTGCAGATATTGCCTGGGCCGTGGTTGCTTACTGGCAGGCGACCGGAGACCGGGCGTTTGTGTCTCGTGAAGGCATGGCGCTGCTGTTAGATACTGCGAGGTTCTGGATTAGCCGCGCGGTTGAGGTCAACGGACGTCTGGAAATTCATGATGTCATCGGTCCTGATGAATATACCGAGCATGTGAATAACAACGCGTTTACCAACTATATGGCCTGGAACAACGTCGCGCAGGCTCTGCATTTTGCCCGCGAACTGGGGATGGCTGACGAAGCGTTTATGCAACGCGCTGAACATTTTTTGCAGCACCTGTGGCGGCCGGAAGTTCAGGCGGATGGCGTGTTGCCGCAGGATGATTCATTTCTCAGCAAGCCGGTTATCGATTTATCGTCCTATAAGGCGAAGGCCGGCAAGCAGACCATTCTGCTTGATTACTCGCGCGCTGAAGTTAACGAGATGCAAATTCTCAAACAGGCGGATGTGGTGATGCTGACCTACATGTTGCCGGAGGCGTTTACGCCGGAAATTTGTCGGGCAAACCTGCATTTTTATGAACCACGTACCATTCATGACTCCTCTTTAAGCAAAGCGATCCACGGTATTGTGGCCGCCCGCTGCGGCGACCCGGAACAGGGTTACCGGTTCTGGCGCGACGGGACGCTTATCGATCTCGGCGACGATCCGCACAGCTGTGATGATGGTATTCACGCGGCGGCCACCGGGGCCATCTGGCTGGGCGCGATCCAGGGATTTGCGGGCGTCAGCGTGCGCTACGGGGAGTTGCATCTGAACCCGTCGCTGCCTGGGGCGTGGCAGCGGCTCTCGTTTCCGTTGCGCTGGCAGGGATGCGACATGTTTATCTCCATAGATAGCGGCACGATTTGCATGGATAGCTCCGCGCCGGTCACGCTGTGGCTCAATGGTCACCGGGTTGTCGTTGACGGTGAGAAGGTATTGAAGTTGAGTGACTTTATTTTATCCACAATTGGGACCGCTACCAGGGAGGGCGAATGAATGAAACCACAGGCCATTATTTTTGATTTAGACGGGGTGATCACCGACACCGCGCATTTGCATTTCCTCGCCTGGAAGCAGATAGCCGACGAGATTGGCATTGTTATTGATGAAGCGTTCAACGACAGCCTGAAGGGCATCAGCCGGGGGGAATCGCTGCAACGTATTCTGCGTTTTGGCGGCAAAGAGGGGGCGTTTAGCGCTGACGACTGTGCGCAACTGGCAGCACGAAAAAATGCGCTGTACGTGCACTCACTGCGTGAACTGACTGCCCAGTCGGTGCTGCCAGGCATTCGGGAACTGCTTTGTACGCTGCGCGAACAACAGGTATTGGTCGGTCTTGCCTCGGTTTCGCTCAACGCTCCGGCCATTTTATGTGCGCTGAATTTGACGGATTTTTTTGATTTTTGCGCCGATGCGTCGCAAATCACCCGTTCGAAGCCGGATCCGGAAATATTTCTGGCCGCCTGTAAAGGGCTGGGGGTCAGGCCTGAAGCCTGTATTGGGATCGAAGATGCGCAGGCGGGTATCGATGCTATCAACGCCAGCGGCATGCTGTCAGTCGGGGTGGGCGAGGCTTTAGCCGGGGCGGATTTGCATCTTCCGGTAACTGAATTTCTGACGTGGCCGTGCTTATCGGCTTTCTGGCAAAACGAAAAGTAAGGGAATCAATATGGCACAGCTTTCGTTGCAACATATACAAAAAATATACGATAACCAGGTGCATGTGGTTAAAGACTTTAACCTGGAAATTGAAGACAAAGAGTTCATTGTTTTTGTTGGTCCGTCGGGCTGCGGGAAATCCACCACGCTGCGCATGATTGCGGGGCTGGAAGAGATCAGCGCGGGCGATCTGCTGATTGACGGTAAACGGATGAACGATGTTCCGGCGAAGGCGCGTAACATTGCGATGGTCTTTCAGAACTACGCGTTATATCCGCACATGACCGTCTATGACAACATGGCATTTGGCCTGAAAATGCAGAAAATCAGCGCTGCGGTTATTGAGGAGCGCGTCAGCTGGGCGGCGCAGATCCTTGGCCTGCGTGAATACCTGAAGCGCAAACCCGGCGCGTTATCCGGCGGCCAGCGCCAGCGCGTGGCGCTTGGGCGAGCGATCGTTCGCGAAGCGGGCGTATTCCTGATGGATGAACCGCTCTCTAACCTCGATGCAAAACTGCGTGTTCAGATGCGGGCGGAGATTAGCAAGCTGCACCAGAAGCTGAATACCACCATGATTTATGTGACTCACGACCAAACCGAAGCCATGACTATGGCGACGCGCATTGTCATCATGAAAGATGGAATCGTGCAGCAGGTTGGCGCGCCGAAGACCGTCTATAACCACCCGGCAAATATGTTTGTCGCTGGATTTATCGGCTCGCCGGCAATGAACTTTATCCGTGGCGCTATTGATGGAAATCAATTTGTTACCGAAACGTTGAAGCTAACGATCCCACAGGACAAATTAGCCGTACTGAATGCGCAAAAATATATGCATAAAGCGGTGGTGATGGGTATTCGTCCGGAGGATGTACACCCTGAACAACGTGAAAATAACAGCGTCGCGGCGCATATCAGTGTAGCAGAATTAACCGGTGCTGAATTTATGTTATATACCACTGTAGGGGGGCACGAGCTGGTTGTCCGTGCCGGAGCAATGAATGATTATCACGCAGGAGAAAATATCAATATCCATTTTGATATGGATAAATGTCATTTCTTTGATACCGATAGTGAAGCTGTAATTCAATAAATATAAATGCCGGGAATTATCCCGGCGTGCATGTGTCTTTTATTTTTTTAAAGGATCTAAAATGAATACCTTACTAAGCCGTGCTGCGCTCATTATGTGCGCAGGAATGGCCTGTGCGCAGGCTGCTGAAAATAACGACTGGCATTTTAATGTTGGCGCAATGTATGAAAGTGAAAACGTTGAAGGGCAGGCGGAAGATATGGATGGGCTGTCTGAACCCTCCATTTGGTTTAATGCCTCACGAGGTCCGTGGAAAATTGCCGTTGCGTATTATCAGGAAGGCCCGGTTGATTATAGCAACGGTACCCGTGGTACTTATTTCGACCGTCCGGAGCTGGAGATTCGTTATCAAATTTTCGGTGATGATGATTTTACCCTCGGTTTAACCGGTGGTTTTCGTAATTATGGCTATCATTTCCAGGATGAACACGGCGATGACGCAGGCACGGCAAATATGCAGCGCTGGAAGATTCAACCAGACTGGGATATCAAGCTGAGTGATGACTGGCGCTTTGGCGGTTGGTTTGCGATGTATCAATTTGCCAATGATTTGGATAAGACCGGCTATGCCGATAGTCGCGTAGAAACGGAAACCGGCTTTACCTATAAAATTGATGATACTTTCTCCGTGGTCGCCAACTATTATCTGGAACGCGGATTTAATATGGATACATCGCGCAATAACGGCGAGTTTTCTACCCAGGAGATCCGCGCTTATTTGCCTATCGCACTCGGCGATACAACGTTGACGCCGTACACCCGTATCGGTTTGGATCGCTGGACCAACTGGGACTGGCAGGACGATCCTGAGCGTGAGGGGCATAACTTCAACCGCGTTGGGATGCTCTATGCCTATGATTTTCAGAATGGTTTATCGATGTCACTGGAATATGCTTTCGAGTGGGAAAACCATGATGAGGGCGATAACGATAAATTCCATTATGCAGGCGTAGGTATCAACTACGCCTTCTGAGTTATCAAGGGGCGGGTTTGCCCCTTTTTTATCTGGCGGCCTCAGGTAATAGCATATGCGTCGCCACCGTAATGTTTTGCGGCATGTTTTTTCCGGCGATCAGCTTAAATAACAGGCCACAGCTTTGTTCGCCTAGCTCCTGCGTTGGTACGTCAATCCCTCCCGGGGCGGGCGTAAGAATAAACGACAGCATTTCATTACTGTAGCCCACGACGGCAAGCTGATCGGGGATGGTAATATTCTTTTCAGCCGCCGCACGATATAAACTCATCAGTTTTAAGCTATCCGTTGCGAAAACCGCATCGGGCAGACGATGGCTGAGTAATTCCCGGGCGGCGGAAAGCGCCGTATCATGCGTGTAACCCCCATCGACAATCCACTCATCATGGAGTTCAAGGTGGTGGGCGCTCAGGCTGTGCTTATATCCATTAACTCGATCAATGGAAACATGGTAATCCAGCGGCGCATGCAGACAGGCAATATGCTGATGACCGCTATTAATTAACGCGTTGGTCAATTCAATACTGTCACGATAGTTATCGGTATCAACTGAATAAACATTTTGGTATTGGCCTTCAACTTTACCAATCACGACAACCGGAATATCGTATTTATCCAGACGGGAAAAAAATGATTCATCGGCGGGTGAGCTCAGCATAATAATGCCTTTAATCATTTTTTGTTTTATCTTGCTTTCACATTTTTGCAGATCGTCTTCCGCGCTGTGCGAAGTTTGCAATATAACGTCAAAGCCTTCATCTTCTGCTTTTGCCGTAATCGCATGCAGCACTTCTGAGAAAAAAGGGTTACCGGCGGTAGTTTTAGTCGAGCGGGTCGAAATAACCATGATGGCATCAAAGCCTGAAGAGGTCAGCGCTCGAGCAAGTTTATTCGGTTGATACTGGAGTTCGTCGATCGCGCGCAATACTTTTTCTCGCGCTTCTGGAGAAATATTGGTTTGCTTATTAAGCACCCGCGATACCGTCGATTTTGATACGCCAGCCACGCGCGCGATATCGTAAATGGTAGGAGACATATTCTTTGGACTCCGTGCGTAAGTTAATGCCGCATATCTTATGAAGTTAGTTTGCTAATGACAATACAAGAGCGCCGATCGCCAACAATAAGCGTTAAGCCGGGCGGTGCAGCAGTTTTCTAAACGTCGCGGATGGCGTATGTTATGAGTGCCTAAAAACTCAACATATCAGGATGATAAAATGCTACGAAAACTACTTCTGGGTTTAGCTCTGGCCGTCGCCTTACCGGTGTCTGCGGCGGAGCATTGGATAGATGTTCGCGTTCCGCAGCAGTATCAAAAAGAACACGTCGAAGGGGCGATTAACATCCCGCTGGCTGATATAAAAACGCGGATTGCGAGTGAAGTTCCGGATAAAAACGATACCATTAAAGTCTATTGCAACGTCGGGCGACAATCGGGTCAGGCCCAGCAGATGCTGACCGAGATGGGCTACACTCAGGTAGTTAATGCGGGTGGCCTTAATCAGATAGATATGCCGAAAAGCGCCAGTAAGTAATCTTCAGCCCCGCGGTCGCGGGGCTAATGCAAGCCATTGATAATTAGCCGTATAGCCCCCATATTATTCTCTCTCTCGTTCTTCAGGCACAACAGGATGGCGATGAAGCGACTCAAAACTGAATTCAATGCGCTGGTTAATCGTGGGGTTGATCGGCATCTCCGTCTGGCCGTTACCGGCCTTAGCCGCAGCGGTAAGACCGCTTTTATCACCGCGCTGGTCAACCAACTGCTGAATATTCACACCGGGGCGCGTCTACCGCTACTTAGCGCGGTCAGAGAGGAGCGTCTGCTCGGCGTCAAGCGCGTACCGCAGCGGGACTTTGGCATTCCGCGCTTCACCTATGACGAAGGGCTGGCCCAGCTGTATGGTCAGCCGCCGGTCTGGCCAACGCCCACCCGCGGCGTCAGCGAAATTCGCCTGGCGCTGCGCTATCGTTCCAACGATTCGTTGTTACGCCACTTTA
This sequence comes from Klebsiella sp. MISC125, assembly GCF_051131775.1. Classification (NCBI taxonomy): domain Bacteria; kingdom Pseudomonadati; phylum Pseudomonadota; class Gammaproteobacteria; order Enterobacterales; family Enterobacteriaceae; genus Klebsiella; species Klebsiella sp. MISC125. The sequence continues at coordinate 3,456,967 of NZ_CP180448.1, read as the reverse complement.
AAGAGACCTCAACGCTGTATCTGGAAATCGTCGATTATCCCGGCGAGTGGCTGCTGGACCTGCCGATGCTGGCCCAGGACTATCTCACCTGGTCACGACAGATGACCGGGCTATTGCAAGGGCAGAGGGCAGAATGGTCGACGCGTTGGCGGCAGCTTTGTGAAGGGCTGGATCCGCTGGCTCCGGCCGATGAAACCCGTCTGGCGGAGATTGCCAGCGCGTGGACCGATTATCTGCACACCTGTAAACGCGAAGGGATGCACTTTATTCAGCCCGGGCGCTTTGTGCTGCCCGGCGAAATGGCCGGCGCGCCTGCGCTGCAATTTTTCCCCTGGCCGGATGTTGATGCGACTGGGGAGGCCAGGTTGGCCCAGGCGGACAAACACACCAATGCCGGGATGTTGCGCGAGCGCTTTAAATACTACTGCGAGAAAGTCGTCAAAGGTTTCTATAAAGACCATTTTCTGCGCTTCGATCGGCAGATTGTGCTGGTGGACTGCCTGCAACCGCTCAATAGCGGGCCACAGGCGTTCAACGATATGCGCCTGGCGCTGACGCAGCTGATGCAAAGTTTTCACTATGGTCAGCGCACGCTGTTCCGCCGCTTGTTCTCGCCAGTTATCGATAAGCTGCTGTTTGCGGCCACCAAAGCCGATCACGTGACCGTCGATCAGCACAGTAATATGGTGTCGCTGCTGCAACAGCTGATTCAGGACGCGTGGCAAAACGCGGCGTTCGAGGGGATCAGTATGGATTGCCTGGGGCTGGCGTCGATTCAGGCGACCCAGAGCGGGCTTATCGAGGTGAACGGCGAAAAGATCCCTGCGCTGCGGGGTAACCGGTTGAGCGATGGCCAACCGTTGACCGTTTATCCCGGCGAGGTGCCCGCACGTCTGCCGGGCCAGGTATTCTGGGAGAAACAGGGCTTTCAGTTTGAAAACTTCCGTCCGCAGGTGATGGATGTTGATAAGCCGCTGCCGCATATTCGCCTCGATGCGGCGCTGGAATTTTTAATTGGAGATAAATTGCGATGACCGAACCGTTAAAACCGCGTATCGATTTCGACGGCCCGCTGGAGGTGGAAAAGGCGCAAATTCTCAAATCCGCCCGCGCTTTTGATGACGTGGATGCCGGGAAGTTTGCTCCGGCGCGCCTTGATGTCGTGGAAGAAGAAGAGGGCGCGGCGGAAGCAGTTGTTGAATCAGTTCTGCGGCCCAAACGTAGCCTGTGGCGGAAAATGGTCAGCGCCGGGTTGACTATTTTCGGCGTGAGCGTGGTCGCGCAGGGCGTGCAGTGGACAATGACCGCCTGGCAGACGCAGGACTGGATCGCGCTTGGCGGTTGCGCTGCCGGGGCGCTGATTATTGGCGCTGGCGTCGGTTCAGTCGCGACCGAATGGCGGCGTCTGCGGCGGCTGCGTCAACGAGCACACGAACGCGATGAGGCGCGGGATTTGATGCACAGCCATGCGGTTGGCAAAGGGCGTGCGTTTTGTGAAAAACTCGCGCAGCAGGCAGGGCTGGATCAATCGCATCCGGCGCTACAGCGCTGGTATGCGGCGATCCACGAGACGCAGAACGATCGCGAAGTGGTCAGCCTGTATGCGCAGATCGTGCAACCAGTGCTTGATGCCCAGGCACGGCGCGAAATCAGCCGCTCGGCGGCGGAATCGACGTTGATGATTGCCGTCAGCCCGCTGGCGCTGGTGGATATGGCCTTTATCGCCTGGCGTAACTTACGCCTGATCAACCGCATCGCCACGCTGTACGGCATTGAGCTGGGCTACTACAGCCGTCTGCGCCTGTTCCGTCTGGTGCTGCTGAATATCGCTTTTGCCGGAGCCAGCGAGGTGGTGCGGGAAGTGGGGATGGACTGGATGTCGCAGGATCTGGCGGCCAGGCTGTCGGCGCGCGCGGCCCAGGGCATTGGTGCCGGACTGCTGACCGCGCGGCTGGGGATCAAAGCGATGGAACTCTGTCGCCCGCTGCCGTGGATCGCCGATGATAAGCCGCGGCTGGGTGATTTTCGTCGCGAGCTGATTGGTCAACTGAAAGATACCTTACAGAAGAGTAAAAACAGTCCGGAGAAATAGGCATTTTGGGCATTCCCGGCTAGCAGATAGCTGTGAATCCGTAGCCCCGGTAAGGCGCTAGCCGCTACCGGGGAGAGAATCAGACGCTGCGCGCGTTGTTTCCCGGTGGCGGTGCTGGCGCACCTGTCCGGGCTACCGTCCAGCACTACGTCACCGGGGATTGATCCTGACCACACTCATCTTGTAACCACTCACTAAAGGCGAGAAAACGCGGGCGCGAGCGGTTCTCTTGCGGGCAAATCAGGTCATATCCAAACGGCGAGGGCACCTTTTCCTCGCTCAATGCCACCAGCTTACCGCTGTCGAGCAGAGGTTGAATCAGCGTCTGACGGCCCATCATCACCCCTAAACCGTTCTCCGCCATCTGAATCGCGATGGAGTGGTTATTCACGGCGTAATAACGCCCCTCAAAAGGTAAATTCGTCCCCGTTTGCTGACACCATAATCGCCACTCGCTGAACTGATCCTGGACATCCGTCGATTCAGACGCGTGGATCCAGAGCACTCCTGACGATGCTCCTGCGCTCAGTGGTTGATGTTGACGCTGATATTCCGGCGAGCACACCGGGAGCAGGTTCTCACCCATCAACCGCTCTTGATAGAGATCGGGATACTGGGTCGCGCCGTAGTAAATAGCCAGATCCACACGCTCTTCGTTAAAGTCCATTACTCCGGCCCGCACGCGAAACTGTAAGTTCAACCCCGGCCACTGCGCCTGAAAGCGCGGCAGGCGCGGCATCAACCACAAATGCGCCAGCGTCGGTGCGATGCCAACATGCAGCGTCCCGCGCAGATCCTGTTCGCGAATATCTTCGATTTCATCATTAATGGCGCGCAGCGAGTGGCTTAGCGTGGTCAGCAGGCGCTTGCCTTCTTCGGTTAGCGCCAGCTTACGCGTCAGCCGGATAAACAGGCGAAAGCCGATGTGCATCTCCAGTTTGCGAATTCGGTGGCTCACCGCTCCCTGGGTGAGGTTCATTTCGTGTGCTGCGAGGGTAAAGCTAAGGTGGCGCGCGGTCACTTCAAAGGTTTGTAGTAGCGCAAGAATACTTTGTTGCTCCAGCATGGTCACTCTCCGTTATGCATTAATCATATTCATGCATGAGCCATTTTATTTCGTTTGTTCCGCCAGTTATGACGGTTTTAAATAGTTATACCCTATATCAAATGGAGATATACCATGTTAGGACTCAAAATTGTGGTGATTGGCGGCGGTTCCAGCTATACCCCGGAACTGATCGAAGGTTTACTTAAACGGCACGCTGAGATGCCGGTTAAGACGCTGTGGCTGGTCGACATTGAAGACGGCAAAGAAAAGGTGGAAATTATCGCCGGGCTGGCGCGGCGAATGATTGCCAAAGCGGGTTTGTCTATTGAAGTGGTGGCGACGCTTGACCGCGAAAGCGCCTTGCAGGGCGCGAATTTTGTCTGCTCGCAGTTCCGTGCCGGGTGCCTGGATGCGCGCATCAGCGACGAGCGCATCTCGTTAAAATATGGCCTGATTGGCCAGGAGACCAACGGGCTGGGCGGTTTTGCCAATGCCTGCCGGACAATCCCGATTGCTCTGGAGATTGCGGCAGATATGGAACGCCTGTGCCCGGACGCCTGGCTGCTGAACTTCACCAACCCATCGGGCATGGTGACGGAGGCGGTGCTGCGTCATAGCAAAATTAAAGCCGTGGGCCTGTGCAACGTGCCGGTGATTATGCAAAAGGGCGTCGCACAGCTGCTTAATTGCGCCAACGAAAATGATTTCATCATGCAGGTTGCGGGCCTGAACCACTTCATCTTCGTGCGGCAGATTCTGCATAAAGGCAAAGAGTGGCTGCCGGAAGCCATTGCGCAGATTAGTGCAGGTAACGATCCGCTGGTACCGCGCAATATTCCGCCGTTCCGCTGGCCGCAGCATCTGCTACAAGGACTGGGGATGATCCCCTGCGCCTATCTGCGTTATTACTATATGAAGGACGACATGTTGCGCCAGGAGCTGGCGGAGGCTGACGGGGAAGGGACGCGCGGAGAAGTTGTTAAACTACTGGAAAAAGAGCTGTTCGCCCAGTACAGCGACCCGAATCTGGCGGTAAAACCGAAGGCACTGGAAGGGCGCGGCGGGCAATACTATTCTGAAGCGGCCTGTGAATTGATGAACGGTATTTATAATGACAAGCGCATTATTATGCACGTTAACACGCGTAACAACGGCGCGATTAACGGCCTGCCGGACGACTGTGCGGTTGAAGTGAGCTCGTTAATTACCGCTTCCGGCCCGCAGCCGCTGAATGTGGCGTCCTTCCCGGAAGATACGCTACGCCTGCTGCAACTGATGAAGTCTTTCGAGCGGCTAACCATCGAAGCGGCGATAACGGGTAACCGGCATACCGCCTGGCGCGCGCTGGTGCTGAACCCGCTGATCGTCAGCGGTGAGAAGCTTGAACAGGCGCTGGACGAGGTTATCGAACATAACCGGAAGCTGATGCCCGCTTTTCACCCACAGTAATTCTGAGGGGGCGATGATGCCCCCAAACTGCTCATTGTAATCCCTTAACGAAGCGTCTATTGTGCGAAAATGTTAAACAAGGACATGATGACAACCGCACGTTATGGAAAAACGTAATCCTCCCTGGCTGCGATTCACTCCGGGCAGAGCGTTGCCGCGCTGGTATCGCTTTATCGCCAGGCTATTGAGCCATTTCTACTACGCTTCGATCGACTTTATTGACGAGCGTGGCCACCGTGTTTTACCGCTGGACGACGCTATTCCCACAATTCTGCTTGTCAGCCACCGTAATGGGGCGACCGACGGGTGGGTGGTTAGCCCACTGTTGCCGCATGGCCAGTTTCTTGCCTCCGTTCAACTGCTGCGATCGCGTTTTTTGCGCCTGTTGTTTACCGGCATTCCGGTTGTGCGCGACAAGGATCGCGTTCGCTACGGTTTTAGCCGGACGCAGGCGGGAAACCCGGTGCTGCACGCTATTGCCCATATAAAGCAGGGCGGCAGTCTGGTTATCTTTCCGGAAGGCACCAGCGAATGGAGCTATGCACCACAACCTTATCAGCCGGGAACCGTGAAAATCATTCGCCGACTGTTGCAGGAAGGCCAGCGCTTTCGGGTGATCCCGGTAGGGAGTTTCTACCAGGCTCCGGATCGCTTTGGTTCGCGGGTCGAGCTGCTGGTTGGCGAAGCGCTGGTATTTCCCGCGCGGGAAGATAAGTCCCAGGAGGCCTGGGAAACTGAAATCTCTGAATGTGTGAGTAATGCGTTGAATCAGGTTTCGGTCAACTGCGACAGCGAGGCGACCATGGCAGACGCCGAAAGCTATGCCCACCAGCGGCGGCATAGCGAATCCTGGGCGTTGGCTTTTAAACGAACGGCAAGCGGAACGCATGCTGAAAAACCATCTGATAAGCGGCATCGGCAAAGAAACATTTGGGCCTGCGCGCTGCAACTGCCGTTTGTGCTGGTACTTTTTCCGGTTCTGCTCTGCGCCTGGTGGGTTGGCAGACAGGCCGACGGGCGCAATACGGTGGCCTTTTTTCGTCTGGCGAGCGGTTTTGCCGCCTCGCTGCTGTGGCTGCCCTGTTTGATTGTGCTGGGTATTATCTTTCCCTGGCTGTGGCTGCTTTATACAGCGGCTTACCTGGGGTGGCGGCAACGTTCGGTTTGGGGGGAGGAAAACGTTTGAGCCTGATAAAGAATACCCATTTTGTCGGTTTGGCTTCCCGGAACCGTCCGGGTTATGGGGTCTACTTAGCCCTGATCGCCTTGATTTGCGGGTTGGGGATTTTTTCCGCCTGGCAACTGCGTGACCCCCAATTTATTGCGCCGGTAATCGCCTGCGTGGTGGTTTGGCTGCTGTTGCTGCAATCAATGCGTTCGTCGTCGCGCTGGCGCAGCTGGATTGGCGTACTGCAGTTTGCCGCCAGCTGGCTGGTTTTCCCTCTGTTTAAGGCGATTCAGCTGGCGATGCCGCGCTCAATGGACGTATGGCTGCTGGCGGGCGATCGTTGGCTATTCGGTAGCGGATTGACTGAACGGCTGCTCGGCTGGGAGAGGGTCTGGTTAAGTGAGGTAATGAGCCTGTGCTACCTCTCGTTCTATTTCATTATTCTGCTGCCGGTGCTGTTTTGCGCTTTCCGTCGCCATGAACTTGCCAGCCGTGGTTTCTTCTATGGCCTGATGCTGATGTATCTCTTTGGATTTATCGGCTATCTGCTGGTGCCCGCCGCCGGGCCTTATCTTGCCTTTCCGGACGTTTTCTCCTACCCGCCGCAAGGCGGCGCGCTGACCGCGCTGCTGGTTTCGCTGGTGGCGAGTGGCGGAACGGGTATGGACGTTTTTCCCAGCCTGCACTGCGGGATTAGTCTCTATGTGTTTGGTTATCTGCTTTTACAGCGTCGCTATTTTTGCGCGCTGTTGCTGTCGCCGCTGGTGATGGGGTTGATCCTGGCGACGCTCTATCTGCGCTTTCACTACGGTATCGATCTGATTTTTGGTGCTCTGCTGGCATTTCTGGTGCTGGTATGGCTGCGCCGCTGCGGCTTCTTCAGCCGTAACAACATGATAAGGAAGGCATAATGCTAACGGAAGACTCGATGATTTTTACCTTTCACGATCCGCACGCCAGCGAACTGGCGCTGAGCGGGGGGAAGGGCGCCAACCTCGCGCGTCTGACCGCAGGGGGCCTGCCGGTGCCGCCCGGTCTGATTGTGTCGGCTTCTGCTTATCAACTGTTTCTGGCGCCGCTAAGAGAGCAAATCCAGATGCTACTGCAACAATATGACGATTTCGGCATATGCAGCCGCGAAATTCAGGCGCTTATTCGTCGACAAGCTTTGCCGGAAGCGCTACGCACGGCGGTAACGCAACGGCTGGACGCGCTTGGTGCGAAGGACTGGAACGTTGCCGTGCGCTCTTCAGCGACGTTTGAAGATCTGCCCGGCGCGGCTTTCGCCGGACAGCACGATACCTTGCTCAATATGCGCGGTGCTGATGCGATCCTCAACGCGGTGCGCGAATGCTACGTTTCGTTATGGCATGAACACGCCATGCGCTATCGCGCGCATCTGCAACTCGTTCACCTCGACGCCGCGATGGCGGTGGTGATCCAGCAGATGGTGGAGATGACGGAAAGCGATGCGGCCGGTGTGGCCTTTTCCATCGATCCGGTACGCGGCGAGCTGGAGCAAGTGTTGATTAACGCTTGCTTTGGATTAGGCGAGAGCGTTGTCGGCGGCGAGCGGGAGGTGGATGAATACCGCGTTGCCATGCCGCAGGGAGAAGTCACGGAACGTCGTATCGGACAAAAAACGACGATTTTGCTGAAAGACAGCCAGGGCGTACACGATGTGGTCCTGCCCGCATCCCGGCAATCGCAGAGTTCGCTTAGCGATGAACAATGTCTGACGGTGGCGAGCGTCGCCCGGCAGGCTCAGGCGTTTTTTGGTTTTCCCCAGGATATTGAATGGGCATTTTCCGGCGCTTCGTTCTATCTGCTGCAATCCCGTCCGGTCACGTTCGTGCCGGAACGCTGGACGCGCGATGAATCCGCTGAACGCTTCCCTAACGCGGTAACGCCGTTGACCTGGGATCTGGTAGAGGAAGGTTTCCATGAATCGCTCAACTTCTCTTTTTCCCTGATGGGCCTGCCTGGTTTTGGGGGGAAATGGTTTGCGGTAAAAGAGTGCTATGTCTATGGCAACCAGAATGCGGTGGAGCTGTATGCTGGCAGAATGCCCGGTGGCATTAGTTCGCTGGAGCAGCTGCGAGCGGCTCTGCCGACCCTGGCAAAGCGCTATGCCTGGGTGCAGGAGTTGCCGATCTGCTGGATGCGCGATCTGGATACCTATCTGCTGGCAATCGGTGCGCTAATGCGCGAGCCGTTGGCTAGCTACACGCTGGCGCAGTGCTGGGATTATCTGCTGCGGGTACGCGATGCGGGTAAACGTTATTTCCTGCCAAATATTGCTATTTCCCTGACCCAGCGCACCTTGTATGCCGTGCTCTACCAGATCCTGCAAATGTCGATGTCTGCGGCAGAGGCCAAATCGATGTTCGATCTGTTGCTGTCGGTCGCTGAGACTAAAACCGGGCAAGTTAACGCCGAACTGTGGGCGCTATCGCGGCAGGTTCGTAACGAGCCTGAGCTGCTGCGGGAGTTCGCCGACACCCCGTCGCTGGCGCTTGTTTCACGTCTTAGCGCGTATCCTGCGTTTGATACTGACTTCAACCAGTTCCTGCAACGCCACGGCCATCGCGAGCTGGATTTCGACGCTTATTATCCGACCTGGCTTGAAGCGCCGCATATTGTATTGGATCAGCTAAAAATGCTGGTGGAGCTGCCGGACGATGATTTGGCGGCGCAGGCGCTTAACGGCAAGCTGGCGGCTTCAGCGGCGCAGCACGCCTGGCTGGCTCAGGTGCCGGAAGATCTGCGTTACTTTGTTGAAGAGGTGACTCGCCTGGCGCGCGTTTATACCTGGCTGGACGACCTTGAGCATTATCAGACCACGCGTCTGACGCTGCCGTTCCGCAGCGGCGTGCGCGAGATGGGGGAGCGGCTGACGGCGGCGGGTATTCTGCAACAAGCGGATGATCTCTATTTCGCGTCATTCGCCGATCTTGACGCTGCGGTGGCGCAGAACGCTTTCGAAGATCTGGCCGCGCAGGTGCACGCCAATAAGTCTGCCTGGCAGGCGGCGAAACAGCGCAGTCCGTCATGGAATCTTGGCGAAGATGATGCGATCCCCGAATTGCGGCAGGGTGAGGGATTACAGGGGATGGCTGGTAGCCCTGGCGAGGTGGAAGGTGAGGTCTTTCTGGTTCATGGGCCGGAGGAGTTTGCCGCGTTTCCCAAAGGCGCGATTCTGGTGGCTCGCACGACTAATCCTGCATGGACCTCGCTGTTTTATCGCGCGAGCGGAGTGATCACCGAAAGCGGCGGACCGTTGTCACATGGGGCTGTCACCGCGCGGGAGTTGCAGCTTCCGGCAGTGATGAGCGTGCGCGGGGTCATGACGCTGCTGGAGAATGGGATGCGGGTCAGGGTGAACGGAAGAACGGGAGTGGTCGATATTTTGCGTTAACGGAGCGGTTCGATGATGCTGCCCTCAAACCAGCATAAGGTACCTTGCCGGTTTGAGGGCTGATGACTCGTCTGAACGATTCTGGTCATGTGTCCGCTCTGAACGTATAACTTTACGGCAGAAAGGCCATTTTTCCGCCATACTGTCAATAATTGTTGACAGCTATCTTCACGCCAGCAAATAACTGTCCTATTATTCATCCGTCATTGGCCTTTTTAGGGTGAAAACTCCTATGCGTCTTGAAGTCTTTTGTGAAGACCGTCTTGGTCTGACCCGTGAATTACTCGATTTATTGGTGCTGCGTGGTATCGATCTGCGCGGTATCGATATCGACCCTATTGGCCGAATTTATCTCAATTTTGCCGAACTGGAGTTTGCCAACTTCAGCAGCCTGATGGCGGAAATTCGCCGTATTGCTGGAGTGACAGATGTGCGTACCGTGCCGTGGATGCCATCAGAACGTGAACATCTCGCACTTAGCGCACTGCTGGTGGCGATGCCGGAACCGGTGCTGTCTCTGGATACCAGGGGGAAAGTTGAACTGGCTAACCCGGCCAGCTGTCAGCTGTTTGCCCAGAGCCAGGACAAACTGCGCAGCCATCCGGTCGCGCAACTGATCACTGATTTTAACGTGCAGCGCTGGCTGGAAAATAGCCCGCAGGAATCGCATGCTGAGCATGTGGTGGTTAACGGACAGAATTTCCTGCTGGAAATCACCCCGGTCTATCTGGAAGGTGAGCACGGCGAGCGAGTGCTGACCGGTGCGGTGGCAATGCTGCGTTCAACGGTCCGCATGGGCCGACAGCTGCAAACCATGACCATTCAGGATACCAGTGCCTTTAGTCAGATCCTCGCCGTTGGTCCAAAAATGCGCCATGTCGTGGAGCAGGCCCGCAAGCTGGCAATGCTTAGCGCGCCGCTGCTGATCGTTGGCGATACCGGTACCGGCAAAGATCTGCTGGCTCAAGCCTGTCATCTGGCCAGCCCGCGCGCGGGAAAACCCTATCTGGCGCTGAACTGCGGCTCTATTCCGGAAGATGCGGTGGAAAGCGAGCTGTTTGGCGATGCGATTCAGGGTAAAAAAGGTTTCTTCGAGCAGGCGAACGGCGGCTCGGTGCTGCTGGATGAGATCGGTGAGATGTCGCCGAGAATGCAGACCAAACTGTTGCGTTTCCTCAACGATGGTACCTTCCGCCGGGTTGGCGAAGATCATGAGGTTCATGTCGACGTACGCGTGATCTGCGCCACCCAGAAAAACCTGGTGGAGCTGGTGCAGAAAGGGCTGTTCCGTGAAGATCTTTATTATCGTCTCAACGTTCTGACCCTGTATCTGCCGCCGCTACGCGACTGCCCGCAGGATATCATGCCGTTGACCGAACTGTTCGTCGCGCGCTTTGCCGATGAGCAGGGGATCCCTCGTCCTAAACTCTCTGCTGATTTAAATAGCGTATTGACGCGCTATAGCTGGCCGGGCAACGTGCGCCAGCTCAAGAACGCGGTTTATCGCGCGCTGACGCAGCTGGACGGTTTTGAACTGCGTCCGCAGGATATTCTGTTACCGGATCACGATGTGGCCTCCTTGCCTGTGGGCGAAGAAGCGATGGAAGGTTCGCTGGATGACATCACTCGCCGCTTTGAGCGCTCTGTGCTCACCCAGCTTTATCGCAACTTCCCCAGCACGCGTAAACTGGCTAAACGCCTTGGCGTCTCGCACACCGCGATCGCCAATAAACTGCGCGAGTATGGCCTGAGCCAGAAGAAAAACGACGACTAATCCTCACCACCGGCTGCTTGCGCAGCCGATTAGCGTTTCCAAAAAAGGGAGGGTTCTTCCCGTAGCATGATCTTGTATATACTCCGCTTTTACTCTTTTTCTCTCAGGAATACGCATGTGGATTTCGCGTAGTCACTTCTTTCAGTGGATGAAATTGCTGGCGCTCTCCGGTGCGCTCTCCTTTATTCTGTTCTGGTTTCATCTCCCCGCAGCGCTGCTGCTGGGGCCGATGATTGCCGGGATTACTCTTAGCCTTCGCGGCGCAGAAATTCGCGTACCCCGCCCGTTTTTTATTGCTGCCCAGGCGATTATTGGCTGCATGATTGCCCGCAGCCTCACGCCCTCGATCTTTGGCGTTCTGTTGGCAAACTGGGCGCTGGTGCTGCTGATTCTTTTTTCCACGCTCGCCATTAGCGCGCTGGCAGGATGGCTGTTGGTGCGTTATAGCGCGTTACCTGGTGCCACCGGCGCGTGGGGAAGCTCGCCGGGCGGCGCGTCGGCGATGGTGGTTATGGCTCAGGATTACGGTGCCGATGTTCGGCTGGTGGCGTTGATGCAGTACCTGCGGGTGCTGTTCGTCGCCGGGGCCGCGGCGCTGGTCGTTCGCGTCGCTCTCGGCGGCGATGCTCAGGAGATGACCCAGCAGGTTATCTGGTTTCCTCCGATAAGCTGGCAGCTTCCGCTCACGCTATTATTGACCGCGGCGGCAGGGTGGCTGGGTCTGCGGTTGCGCTTTCCGTCGGGGGCGATGCTCTTTCCGATGTTGCTCGGCGCGCTGGTGCAGGGAGAGGGCTGGCTGGTACTCGAACTCCCGGAATGGCTGTTGGCGCTGGCCTATGCCGCCATTGGCTGGAGCGTTGGTCTAAAGTTTAATAAACAGATTTTCTTGCTGGCGCTGAAAACCTTACCGCAGATCCTGGCGTCGATTGTTGGCTTGATTCTGTTGTGTGCGCTGATGGCTTTTGGATTAACGCAGGTTCTGCCGCTGGATTTTATGACTGCTTATCTGGCAACCAGTCCCGGCGGGCTGGATACGGTGGCGATTATTGCTGCAGGTACGCGGGCGGATATGTCTTTTATAATGGCGATGCAGACGCTGCGTCTGTTCACCATCTTGCTGACCGGTCCGGCGATTGCACGTTTTATCTCCCGCTATGCGGCGCGGGAATAAAAAAGCCCCCGATCAACGAGGGCTCAAGGTGCTAGCTGTGTTATTACGCTTTCAGCGCGGCCAGAGCGGCGTCGTAGTCCGGCTCTTCGGTGATTTCATTCACCAGTTGGCTGTAAACAACCTGGTCGTTTTCATCAATGACGACCACAGCGCGCGCCGCCAGACCGGCCAGCGGGCCTGCGGAGATAGCGACACCGTAGTCGGCCAGGAACTGCGCGCCGCGCAGGGTGGACAGCGTGACAACGTTGTTCAGGCCTTCAGCGCCGCAGAAGCGAGACTGGGCGAACGGCAGGTCGGCGGAGATGCACAGCACTACGGTGTTGTCCAGTTCAGACGCCAGTTGGTTAAACTTACGTACCGATGCCGCGCAAACGCCGGTATCGATGCTTGGGAAAATGTTCAGCACTTTACGTTTGCCTGCGAACTGGCTCAGCGCGACGTCAGAGAGATCTTTGGCGACCAGCGTAAACGGCTGCGCTTTAGCGCCTGCCTGCGGAATGGTGCCTTGAACAGAAACGGGGTTGCCCTGGAAATGCACGGTTTGTGACATGGTTATCTTCCTGTTTACATATAGTTAACGTTCTGGCTAGTGTATGACATCAGTCATCAGCACGGCAAATCCTTTTAATATTTACCTGCGAGGTTCAGGGAATGCGAAATCTGCGAGTCTATGAAGAAGCCTGGCCGTTACATACTCCTTTTGTGATCGCCCGCGGCAGCCGCAGCGAGGCCAAAGTGGTGGTGGTGGAGATCGAAGAAAATGGCGTGAAAGGCGTGGGGGAATGCACGCCTTACCCCCGCTACGGCGAGAGTATCGCCTCGGTGATGGCGCAGATTATGACGATTGGCGAACAGATTGAACGCGGCATCTCGCGTGAGCAGATCCAAAACCTGCTCCCCCCGGGAGCCGCGCGTAATGCCGTCGATTGCGCGCTCTGGGATTGGCAAGCGCGCAGTGCGGGTAAGAGCATTGCTCAGCAGTCAGGCGTAATGCTGCCCAACCGGGTGGTCACCGCGCAAACGGTGGTCATTGGTACGCCAGAGCAGATGGCAGCCAGCGCGGCAGCGCTGTGGCAGAAAGGGGCCACGTTGCTGAAAGTGAAGCTAGATGATCATCTGATTAGCGAACGGCTGATAGCGATTCGCGAAGCGGTGCCGCAGGCGACGTTAATTGTTGATGCTAACGAGGCATGGCGTAGCGATGGTCTGGCTGAGCGTTGTCAGCTTCTGGCGGATATCGGCGTGGCGATGCTGGAGCAGCCGCTTCCGGCGGGGGACGATGCGGCGCTGGAGAATTTTATTCATCCGTTGCCTGTTTGTGCTGATGAAAGCTGCCATACCCGCGACAGCCTCGCGGCGTTACGTGGTCGCTACGAAATGGTCAATATTAAACTCGATAAGACCGGCGGCCTGACCGAAGCGTTGCTGTTGGCGGAGGAGGCGGAGCGACAGGGATTTGCGCGGATGCTGGGCTGTATGCTGTGTACCTCGCGAGCCATTAGCGCCGCGTTGCCACTGGTGCCGCTGGCCCGTTTTGCCGATCTTGATGGCCCAACCTGGCTGGCGGTCGATGTTGAGCCGGCGCTGCATTTCAGCACCGGCGTACTTCATCTTTGAGGATGCCAGTGCAGCAGGTTAATCATTGCCGACAGGTATTTGTCCGTGGCCTCGTCGGCGGATATTGGCGGAAATTCGGCGGTAATGCACGGCAGGCCGATATCGGCGCACCAGCTGCCAAAGGAGCCGGGCGTTTCATAGCCGACGCTGCCCACCAGCGGCAAAGTAAAGGCATCGGCGAGCCAGCGTCCCAGCTCGCTGTGGCCGGGATCTTCAATGCAGGCCAGCGGATCGTGAAATGAAACGACCCAGGCGGGATGGATCTGGTGGATCAGCTCGCACAGCGCCTGGGTTTCTGGCTCTGAACCGGGCTTTTCGCCAGTGAGCAGAACCACATCACGCTGCTCTGCCGCGCTGTTCCAGCGGTAAACCGTTTCGCCTTCCTTCCAGTTCGCCGCCGGAAAATTTCGGTTCAGGTCGATTCCACGTGCGTTGGCGCGTAACCCTAGCTGACAGCCGTCGGGATTCACCGCCAGCACCACATGATGACGGCGCAGCTCCGGTTTGAGCGTGCGTAACGCGCAGGAGAGGGTGACGATTGATGAGTTTTCATCGCCGTGGGTGCCGGCAAGAATTAAACCGCTGCGGCTATCGGCCAGCGGTGCAGGGAACCACAGCAGCGGTGCGCCGAGATGAGACTGGCCGTAGCGCTGGGTTCCCGGCGGAAAAGCGCCGCGTTGAGGGCGAGGACGAGAAACGGGCATAGGGCATCCTGTTATCAGGTTATTTTGAGCAGTGTTGTGTAAAACCGTCCCGGAATCAAACAGTTTCCTGCGATCGAGAAATCAGCATATATGTCAATTTTCTATCACAAGCTGTTTGCAATTTCAGGTGATGAAACAAATAATTATCGCACTGCCAGCTCTGGTTTTTTTATTTTAAAGGGGATCTTATGAAGTATCCTGTCACATTGACATGCGGCGCGCTGTGGTTAGCCAGCGTCTCTTCTCTTGCCTGGGCGGCGGATGTCCCTCCGGGCACCGTATTAGCTGAAAAACAGATGCTGGTGCGGCACATTAAAGATGAACCCGCCACATTAGATCCCGCTAAAGCCGTGGGCCTGCCAGAAATTCAGGTGATCCGCGATCTCTTTGAAGGTTTAGTCAATCAGGATGCGAAAGGCAACCTGATTCCTGGCGTGGCGACTCGCTGGCAGAGCAATGATAACCGCGTCTGGACCTTCACCCTGCGTGACAACGCCCGCTGGTCTGACGGCACGCCGGTGACGGCAGAGGATTTTGTCTATAGCTGGCGGCGGCTGGTGGACCCAAAAACGACTTCGCCATTCGCCTGGTTTGCCGCTCTGGCGGGCATCAGCAACGCGCAAAATATTATTGATGGTAAAGCTGCGCCGGATAGCCTCGGCGTCACCGCGGTGGATGCGCGGACCCTGCGCGTGCAGCTGGATAAACCGCTGCCGTGGTTCAGCAATCTGGCGGCCAGTTTCGCCTTTTATCCTGTGCAGAAAGCCAATGTGGAAAGCGGTGATAACTGGACGCGCCCGGGTAATCTGGTCGGTAACGGCGCGTATGTTTTAAAAGATCGCGTGGTGAATGAAAAGCTGGTGGTGGTTCCCAATACGCACTATTGGGATAACGCCAAAACTGTTATTCAGCAGGTTACGTTTGTGCCGATCAACCAGGAATCGGCGGCGACCAAGCGCTATCTGGCGGGCGATATCGATATCACTGAGTCATTCCCGAAAAACCTGTATCAGAAGCTGCTGAAGGACATCCCGGGACAGGTCTATACCCCGCCGCAGCTGGGGACTTATTACTATGCGTTTAACACGCAGAAGGGGCCAACTGCCGATGAGCGCGTGCGCCTGGCGCTGAGCATGACGATTGACCGTCGTCTGATGGCAGAGAAAATTCTGGGAACCGGCGAGAAACCGGCCTGGCGCTTTACCCCGGATGTCACAGCAGGCTTCACTCCGCAGCCGGTGCAAATAGAGAGTATGAGTCAGGCCGAGCTGAATGCTCAGGCGAAAGCGCTGCTGCAGGCGGCGGGCTACGGCCCAAACCGCCCGCTGAAGCTGACTCTGCTGTATAACACCTCGGAAAATCATCAGAAAATCGCTATCGCGGTGGCGTCGATGTGGAAGAAAAACCTTGGCGTTGATGTGAAGCTGCAAAATCAGGAGTGGAAGACCTATATCGACAGTCGAAATACCGGGAATTTCGATGTGATCCGCGCCTCGTGGGTAGGGGATTACAACGAACCGTCGACTTTCCTGTCGCTACTGACCTCAACCCACAGCGGCAATATTTCCCGCTTTAACGATCCGGCCTATGACAAGATCCTGACCCAGGCAGCGCTGGAAAACTCGGAAAAAGCGCGTAACGATGATTACAACTCAGCGGAAAAAATCATTATGGCGAAAGCGCCTATCGCGCCGATTTATCAATACACCAACGGGCGTCTGATTAAACCGTGGTTGAAAGGATATCCGATAACCAACCCGGAAGATGTGGCATACAGCCGCACGATGTATATCGAGAAGCACTGATGACAAACCAGTTTTAAAGATTGTGCTCGCGTTTCTGCCGGGCGTCGGCTGACGCCTTGCCCGGCCTACAAAACCCACAATATCAATAAATTGTGCATTTTTCGTAGGCCCGGTAAGGCGCTAGCCGCCACTGGGCAATTCCAGCCAGGTGCACTTTGTCAGCAATCTGAAGCACTGATAAGTGCACCACCGTAAAACCCGCAACTGGCGCTGTTTTCAGCGCCAGCCTGTCTTTTCTGATTATCTCTTGTCGTCACCTGGTCACGTTCGTTTTATTCAACAGGAGGACTGTAGCGTTGTTACTGCTGCAACAATTCGGCAAATTTCGCCAGCCATTGCGGGTGCGCTGGCCAGGCAGGGGCGGTGACCAAATTGCCATCGACGTGCGCCTGATCGATGCCGATGTCGGCATAATGACCACCGCTGAGCCGTACTTCCGGTGCACAGGCCGGGTAGGCGCTGCAGGTGCGTCCTTTTAGTATCCCTGCTGCGGCCAGCAGTTGGGGACCGTGGCAAACTGCGGCAATCGGTTTACGTGCAGCATCAAACGCCTGTACCAGTTTGAGTACTTCATCATTCAATCGTAGGTATTCAGGCGCGCGTCCACCGGGGATCAGCAGAGCGTCATAATCCTGTTCCTTCGCTGCGCTGAAATCGGCGTTGAGAATAAAACGATGACCAGGCTTCTCGCTATAAGTCTGGGCACCGTCAAAATCATGTATTGCAGTCATAATGTAGTCGCCTGTGATTTTGTCAGGGCAGACTGCATCAACCTGATGACCAATCATCTGCAATGCCTGAAATGGCACCATCGTTTCGTAGTCTTCAGCATAATCGCCGACCAGCATTAGAATTTTCTTACTCATCATAACCACTCCCAT
The DNA here is from genome assembly GCF_051131775.1 of Klebsiella sp. MISC125. Taxonomy (NCBI): domain Bacteria; kingdom Pseudomonadati; phylum Pseudomonadota; class Gammaproteobacteria; order Enterobacterales; family Enterobacteriaceae; genus Klebsiella; species Klebsiella sp. MISC125. The sequence goes on along the minus strand of NZ_CP180448.1, from coordinate 3,439,840 downwards.
GTGAATTAGGTGTCTAAGATATAGCCTGGTAGAAGAGGGAATGCGAACCGTAGTTGGCGCAATATTGCCAGCTGAACAGAGTCTCTATAAAAATAAAGCTTGCTATCAATTGTTATCTGTGCGATCAATAGGGGGTTGGTTTGGTACACAGACCTAAAAATAAAGCGGTTTAGTAAAGCAGTTCTCATCTCAAGCGTTATCCATAGATAATCCTTTTTTCGAGCCTCCTTATCGTTATTAATTAAATTCTGTGATGCGAACTTTTTCGCCGTAAGGCGCTGATTATTGAGGTAATATTTATGTCTGAGAAGATGACTGGTTTAGTAAAATGGTTTAACGAAAGCAAAGGTTTTGGTTTTATTTCTCCACTGGATGGCAGTAAGGATGTCTTTGTACATTTTTCTGCACTTCAGGGTGATGGTTTCAAAACCTTATTTGAAGGGCAGAAAGTTGATTTCTCTATCGAGAATGGCGCCAAAGGTCCTGCTGCTGCAAATGTCATTTTGCGCGATTAATAATTTTCTAAAATCTTTTGAACCTGCGACAACGATGACGGTCTAAGCCCGAGTAGACAGGTTTACAAGAGAGTAGTAAAGGGTATATTGAAGCAGACGGTGCCAGTGTACCCATTTAAAATGATCGAAAGTGTATGAGAGATACGACATCCCGAATACACTTAATATTTCTGTATTAAATTTTACTTAACGTTACGTGCCGAAGGCACATTAAAAAACAAACAACATCCAAAAGATCGCTGGTGCAGTATAGATTTTAATCCGAAGAGTTTCGGGTTTATCTTTAAGAATTAATGACAATGATGTCTTTGTTATTATCGACCATTCAGAACAATGCTTTTTGCGTTGTCATTGAAAACCAGGAAAGCGTTTTCAGTTGAATATGGCTAAATGTCCCTGCGGTAGTGAATGTTGTAGCAAATAGAGGCTAACATCATGACTGACCACATTCATTTCAGGTGCCCATGCTGTCATGGGTCACAGTACAGAACATCGGCTTACGATGTGTCTGCAACAAATCCGTTTGGCGCGAAATGTATCTTTTGTAAATCTTCAATGATTACACTCGATAACATCGCCATACATATTTCTAAAAACTCAGCATCGCTGGAGTTAAGGAAATAAATCGGCCCCGAAAGGGGCCTTTTGACGTCTATAGTGCCATATCTTTTTCCGTCTCGATTAGTCATTAATTCCTTGTAATACACCAATCAGCTCCACACCCAAGTGTAACTTTCTGTATTTATTTGTGTTTTTTATGGTCGAATTTCCTGCGCCTGGCTTTTGGGGTTGTTTAAATTTAAATACAATCGTGGTTTTTTATTTTGTCCTGATATGAGTAAATACTGAGTTGCGCAATTTTTACGAAAACATTATGACGTTCTATAATTGTGCTGATTGAAACTTATCAGGTATTTCTATGCACATTTTACCACCTGTTCGCCCGGAAGAGAGTATCCAACGCTTGACGGCACTGCTGGAGCCGATTGCCGAAAAAATGAAAGTAGTGCCGCGGAAACGCATCACCTGGACGCACAAAAATCAACCTCAGTTGTACCTTTTTCAGGAAGGCGAGCTTTCGATACTCAGGGCATCAGACGGCCTGCTAATTGTCACCGTTTACAACCCACATCTGTTTGGCATCGCTGAAATGATCCAGCCGGTGCGCGGCCATCAATTGCGGGCGGAAACTGAATCGACAATCCTGCGCGTCGATGCGCAAAAAGCGATGGAGGCCTTTCGTCAGCACGGCGTATGGGAAGATGTCGCCTCATTGTTGTCGTATCATACGGCCTATCTTTTTTATCGTGATGCCCTAGTGGTACAGCAACGAACCTATGCCGTCATTCGCAATCATTTAATAGAAATGAGCCTGCTCCCGGAGGGAGCTCGAATGCGCGTATCTATTCTTGATTATATTCAGGAACGCACACATTTATCCCGAAGTAGTGTATTAAATGTGCTTTCTGCGTTAAAAAGTGGTAACTACATCGTTTTTAAACGCGGTGGTTATTTGATTGAATTGAATAATTTACCTGAGCGTTTTTAGGTTGGTTGGTTTGTCCAAAATTAAATAATAAAGCGGTTATCATTGCTGCATTTATATTCTATTGTAGGCCCACTTAATTCTTAAGTATCTCATTTATTCGACAACGGGTCGACACCAGGATTTTTATGAAAAAGACGCTTATTACGTTAATTATTGCTAATGCTTTTACCGCGACCACTGCTTTTGCTGCTGCGCAGGAGGGAACCTGGTATGCGGGTTCTAAATTTGGCTGGTCGCATTATGGTGACTCAAGCTCCGATCATTCTGTCGATGTAGACCGTGATAACGTCGGCGGCGGTGTGTTTACCGGTTATCAGATTAACCCGTGGCTGGCGGTAGAAGGTGGGTATGATTATTTAGGTAATATGGGGATCAACGGTCGCCATGGTGCATCCGGTTCGCAGATGAAAAGTCAGGGATTGCAGCTCTCATTGAAAGCCAGCTACGGCCTGACCAGCGATTGGGATCTCTATGGCCGCGCAGGGCTGATGGGCTATCGCGCGGAGTCTGACGTGAATGGCCATAACCGTTTTGATACCGGCGTGCGTCCGGTGGTGGCGATTGGTACTGAGTATGCCTTTAACAACAATTGGTCGGGGCGTCTGGAGTATCAGTGGGTTAACAATGTGGGCAACGAAAACCAGATTGGCATGAGCAGCGATGTGAGCTCCGTGATGGCTGGCGTCAGCTATCGATTTGGTCAGTAAATTCAACGGCCTGGAAAGAGCCCCCTTATTGCTAATAAGGGGGCTCTTTTTTATCCCTGAGTGAGTGATTGCAGAGAGTCGTTCATCTTCTGTAACCCGGCGATATTCTGCTCTTTCAGATAGTAGTTATTCATTAAGCGCATTTGATCCAATTTTGTCAGCGAAGCATAAACCCGATACGTCTGGCTATGGACATCAAAAATATCGTTAGTTTTCACATCTAACAGATAATCTGTTTTTAAACTGAATGATACATTATCAATGATTTGCTTATTTTTCTGATGCAGCATCGTTGTCGCAACCGGGTCGCTGGCTATTGGATTGTTTTGCACGACGGGGATGTGTAACGCATCTATTTTAGTTAAGGTTTTGGGAGGCTGTGAACTACAGGCCGTTAGCATTGTAGCCAGCATAACAAGGGAGAGCTTACGCATGGTATTTCCTGGTATAAATAATGGTCATGCTTATTATCTTTTTTACCTGGAACTCTGCGAGAGATTATTTGTTTAATTTAAAATTATAAGCGTGCGGGTGGTGGAAGGAACCCGTGATTTCACGGGTTCTGCATAGCGCATACTAAACCACATTATGTTAGTGATTGAGGAATCGTACTCATTGCGAACGTGAGGATTTTCTCACCATCAAATGATGCGTAAGGCAAACTTTCGATCACTGCAATTTCTTGTTCCGAATTCAATGAGTTCATGAATTCTGGGATCTTATATTGAATATGCGGAGCGATCAAAACGCCGTCATAGGCAGGTGCTACGCTAAAGAAATTCTCAACACCAACGGCACTGATTAAGAGATCTAAACTCTGAGTATCGGCTATTTTTTGCATTTTTCTGGCAATAATTCCTGCCGTTTCGCCGAACAGGCAACATATTAATAACTTTTTCACAATTTAATCCTCGGTGAGATACCGAAGCTACATTATTCCTCCATGGCTGATGAAAATGCGCGATACGTCAATATTCTAATACTAATTGATTAGACGGCATCTTCACTATCACAGAAGCCAGAAACAAAAGCTTCTGTGATGTTGTGAATGATCGGATATGGCTATTGGGTTACTTTTTTTTGCGTGAAATCACGAAGCGATCGTCAACGCGCGTGAGCTTTGCTCCATTGGTACAGTGCTCAATGGCAAAATTAAAAAACTCATCAGAGTCGAGTTCAAAATCCAGTTCGATTTTAATGGCTTCACTGGATTGCAGAAGTTGCTTTGCCTGTTCCAAATCACTGGCCTTGACTATTCCCATCTCTTCACCTCGTTTTAGCGCTGGTGGCGTCCGGGCTTCATCTTACGGCCTAAGTTTTACAATCATGCGACACTGGCGTTTTATTTCTGCGAGATAAGTTTTTCGGCCTTACGTAACACGATCACCATCGCTTCAGGAGACCCGATAGCGATGGTAGCCAGTGCAATCTTAATCAACGTTAGTGAAGTAGTCTCGTGCGACTGCCTCAACGTTCTTTGCATCAATGCCCGTCTTCTCCGTGATCGAGGCAATGAACGGCTTGAACTTCTCTGTCATCACATGGCCACCGTCCCAATGAGCGACGTAGAAGCGGCACTGATAGCGATAAAAGTGGAGAGTGGTGTCTCCTAACGTGTAATACATAAGAATCTCCCGTTCAGTATGTCGGATGGATCGCCACAATTTGTGAGCAAAGAGCCGATTGGCAAATTCTATCCTCCTCCCAATTGACCGAAATTTCCAGAGAGCAATACAAACCATCGGGAATACGTATAGGGGCCCCTACACAATATCGACGATATGATTAGCGTACGGATGCTAAATTCTCCACAACTTCAATGTGTTCACGTTAATGCCCTGCATGTGGCTTGATTAACGCCATTGAAGTATTGATACTGTATATAAATACAGTATATGCAGGTGAGTTTATCATGATGTTCTACAAGCCGGTTGAATTGCGTCAGGTCATATCAATACCGTTGTTTAGCGATCTTGTCCCGTGTGGGTTTCCCAGCCCGGCGCAGGATTATATTGAGAAGGGGATTGATCTCAACGAGCTTTGTATCAGCCATCCTGCGGCGACCTATTTTGTGATGGCGACAGGCATGTCGATGGTTGATGCCGGTATTTATGAGGGTTCGCTACTGGTGGTGGATCGCAGCCTGAAAGCAACGCATGGCGATATCATCATTGCCTCGTTGGCCGGTGAATACACGGTCAAACGCCTCTGCACGCATCCCGTGATGCAATTGATGCCGATGAACCCTGATTTTCCTCCGATTGAACTACACGATGGTGGTGAAGAGCTGGAGATTTTTGGCGTCGTCACGTTCAGCATTAATCGGTTTCGCTAATGTTTGCCCTGGTAGATGTGAATTCATTTTACGCCAGCTGTGAAATGGCCTTTCGCCCCGATTTGCGCGGGCGTCCGGTGGTGGTATTAAGCAATAATGATGGCTGCGTGATTGCCCGAAATAGCGAAGCTAAACGGCTTGAGATCCCCATGGGCGCGCCGTATTTCAAAGTGAAATCTCAGTTTGAGCGTTACCAGATCGCGGTATTTAGCAGTAACTACGCACTGTATGGCGATATGTCGCACCGTGTAATGACCCTTCTTGAAGAGCTGGCCCCATCAGTTCACCAATATTCCATTGATGAAGCATTTGTGAATCTCACCGGGCTTAATCGTCCAGGGGAACTCGAGGCATTTGGTCGCCACGTGCGAACGACATTACTCCAGTGCACTGGCTTGACGGTAGGTGTGGGAATTGGGCCGACTAAAACACTGGCTAAGCTGGCTAATTATGCAGCGAAAAGATGGCCGCAAACCGGAGGCGTTGTTGATCTCTCTTTGTTGGCCAGGCAGCGAAAACTGCTGGCTCAGGTTGAGGTCAGCGAGATCTGGGGCGTTGGTCGACGAATAGCGAAAAAGCTCAATGATATGGGCATTAAAACGGCGCTTCAGCTTGCTGAAACGCCCGCGTCGCTTATCAGAAAACATTTTAGCGTCGTGCTGGAGCGCACAGTGCGAGAGTTGTGCGGCGAGCCTTGTCTTGAACCGGAAGAGTTTATGCCGACGAGGCAGCAAATCATCTGCTCGCGTTCGTTTAGCCAAAAGGTGAGCGAATATGAACCGATGCGTGAAGCAATATGCAGCCATGCGGTTCGCGCCGCCGAGAAGCTCCGTGCAGATCATCAATATTGCCGCTATGTTTCCGCCTTTATTAAAACCAGCCCGTTTGCAGGTAATGAAGTCTATTATGGTAAAGATGCCGGGACCAAAATCCAGATCCCAACGCAGGATAGCCGGGATATCGTCGCTGCGGCGATAAAGTGTCTGGATGCCATCTGGCGGGAGGGGTATCGGTTTCAAAAGTGTGGCGTAATGCTGGGCGACTTCTTTAGCCAGGGGGTGGCTCAGTTGAGCTTGTTTGATGACTATCGGCCGCGAGCCAATAGCGAGCAGCTCATGACGGTACTCGATCACGTTAACCAACGAGGAAAAGGGCGTCTCTGGTTTGCCGCTCAGGGAATAGAGCGTGCTTGGGAGATGAAGCGAAACATGCTATCTCCGGCCTACACCACCCGTTTTAGCGATCTGATGCGGGTGAAACTGTAGACCGGATAGATTCCCCGAAGACGGCGCTGAAGCGCCTGTAACGACGGGGCATAATGTCGACACGGCGTGGCGGTTTCCCGGAGGCGCTGCTGCGCACCTGTCCTGGCTACCGGTCCGTACTGGCTGTGGTTTTTATTGCTTGCCCGGCGATTTCCCTGGTTACAGAACCTTGCTTATTTTAGGCCAGCCAGCTCATCGGCGGTCAGCGCTAAAGTTTGCGTCATCCCGCTCTCGGCAGATTGCACCGCGGCTTCCAGTACTGCCATCACGGCGAGCGCTTCTAATGGTGATACCGGGTTGTTGATTTTCCCGGTCAGCGCATCACGGACGTGAATATAGTACTGACGCTGGTCGCCCTGCGGTGTACTGATTTCCTGGGTTTGGAGATCGGCATCGTAAACCACCAGACTATCGTCGTCGTGGCCCCAATCTTCGCTGCCAGGAACCACACCTGCCAGTAATTGACTCTCCTGCTGGTCCGCTTTTTGTTTGACCACGCTGCCTTTATCGCCATGAATGGTAAAGCGCGATACGCCGCCGGCCACCAGCATGCTGCAGTGCAGAATCACTTTATGCTGCGGATAATTCAGCACCACATGCGCCCAATCGTTAATTTGCGCACCATCGCGCAGGGTCGCGATATTTCCCTGTACGGATTGCGGCAGGCCAAACAGCTGCAGCGCCTGGTCAATCATATGCGGGCCTAAATCAAACCACAGGCCGCTGCCCGGCACATTCTGCTCGCGCCAGCGAACGCGGACTTCCGGGCGGAAGCGGTCGAAATGCGATTCAAAATGTTTAACCTTACCGATAAGTCCCTGCTCGATAACCTGCTTAACGCCGAGATAATCACTGTCCCAGCGGCGGTTATGGAACACCGACAGCACTCGCTGTTTCTCTTGCGCAAGCGCAATCAGCTCGCGGGCTTCCTGCATATCGAGCGTAAACGGTTTGTCGACCACCACGTGCTTACCAGAGTTTAAGGCCAGCCGGGCGAGCGGGGCGTGGGTCGCGTTTGGGGAGGCAATGACCACCAGATCGATATCCGGATGCTGAATAGCCTCTTCAGGTGAGGCAATTACGGTCACATTCGGCAAATCGCGCTTCACTTTTTCTTCATCGCGGGAAGCGACAATCGCCAGATTCAGGCCGTCAACGGATTGGATCAGCGGCGCATGGAAGGTTTTGCCGACAAAACCATAGCCAATCAGGGCGATATTGATGTTCTTAGCGTTATTCATAAGCGTCTCCGCGTCATTACGCATCAGCGATGTTGAGGTGTATTGAGCCGTTATCCTTCAACTCTTTCCACGGACGGTCGAGAAAGAGCTGATGGATATCGGTGAGTTCAGCGACCAGCCAGGGTTCGCAGTGGTTCAGTTTCATATGGTCGGCGACCAGCCAGTGTTCAGCGCTGGCCGCCAGCATGGCGCGCTTCACCTGGGCATCGGCTTCCTGGCTGGCGCTCAGGCCAAGTTCGGCATGAAGCGCGCAGGCGCCAAGAATGGCGATATCCGCACGATAGCGTTCGAGCAGCGACAGGGTGGCGTGACCGGCAAACAGGCGCTGTTGCATATCCCATTTTCCACCCAGCAGAATAAGCTGAATATCCGGGCGATCGCTGAAGTGCTGGGCAATGTCCAGAGAATGGGTAATGACCGTCATGGGGCCGGTTACCTGGCTCGCGACGGCCAGTACCGTGCTGCCTGCGTCAAGAAACAGAGTCGATCCGCTGGGGATCTTCTCAGCCACCATTTTGCCCAGGCGCTGTTTGGTATCCGCGAGCAGAGCGTTTCTGCTTTGGCGGTTCATCAACGAGAGATTCAGGGCGATAGCGCCGCCGTGATTCTTCTGTGCGAGGCCCTGTTTTTCGAGATCGGTAAGGTCGCGGCGCAGGGTATCCGCAGAAACCTGCAGCTTATCTACCAGCTCGCTGATAGTGACTTCACCCTTTTCGCTAAGAATATCAAGCAGGTATTTTTGCCTGGCCGTTTTATGCATCTTTTAAATTCCGCAAAATGCTGCAATAACTCGCATAATACAGCATTTTGCGGCAAAAGAAATCGGGATGATGCGGAGGTTAGTTCAGCGCAATGCGCGCCACGCTGTCAGGGCCTTTGGTTGTGTTATCCTCGTTGAAATCCTGCTTGATGGTGACGTAAAGCGTGTTGCCGTCAGGAGAAATCAGCAGGCTGTTCGGATGGCTATCGAAAGACCATGTATTTTTCAGCGCATAGCTGGTGGCGTCGAGTTGTAATACCTTTTTCGACTCGCGCTGGCTGATATAAATTTCATTGCGTTTGGCGTTGAATTTGATCCCCAGCGCATCACCCTCAAGACGTTTAATCACTTTGCCCGTACGCTCATCAAACACCAGCGTCGTTTTCGCTTTTGAATCGTCAGTCACGAACAGGCGGCCAGTCGCCGGATCTTCCGCCATGTTGAGGAACAGGTACTCTTTGCCGTCGCCCGGAGTCCAGCGTTTTTCAATTTTATTGGTGGCCGGATTAATCACCAGAATTTCGCCGCCGCCGTTAGCCGCATAGATGCGTTTGGTTAGCGGAGAGTAGATGATCCCGGTCACCCATTTGCCGGCTTTTTCAATCTGGGTTTTCAAAGTCATGGTTTTCGCGTCAACCACGGAAATGTAGCCGGGATCGGTCACGCGGCCGATGTAGAGTTGATTGTCGTGAAACAGAACTTCCCGCGCGCCAACGGGATCTCCATCTTTGTCCTTGCCCTCGAACATCAGGCGTTGCAGTACTTTCCCACTATGGGCATCCACTTTTGACACGCCGCCGTCCAGCGAGTTAGTGGTGTAGAAAACCTGACCGTTATCATCGACCGCCATACCAAAGTTTTTGAGATCGGTATGGGTTTCGACCGTGGTGGTCAGCGTTGTCGGGTCAAGTCGGTAGAGCATGCCGCCGTTAACGTCTTTGAACCCCTGAGCGCTGGCAACAAACAGGGCATTTTGCCCAGGTATCAGAGCCAACTCATATAAACCATCCCCCAGTTGACGCTGGACCAGAGGTGATGTGGTTTTTTGGTGGACGGCGGCAGTGGCTGGTGGCGATGTCTCTGCCATGGCCTGCAACGTGGTCAGGGTCAATGCCGTAACCAGCGCAGCGGAAAGCGTGGTTTTATGCGGGCTGAACAACGATTTCATTCTGAACTCCATCATTGGGTTTACGTGCTCTAAGGCAGAGCAACGTCGCTAAAACAAGAATGAGAATCATAATCATTTGTTTGGGTTGAGCAAATTGGCTAACGGAGTGGGAGGGGGGAGAGCGCTGATTTCTAAGACCCTGGATGGGTATTTTTCAGCGGTAGTGAGTGGGAATGCGGGGTGGGGAGAGGCTAATACATTGATTTGATGTAAGTATACATTTCCTTACAGTTAACTTACAAAACACTATGAGTTTAATAAAACAAATAATTATCATTTCCATTCTCAATTGTTGCTGTTTCACGTTATTTGTGGCGCTAAACCTCATGGAATAGAGGGCTATTTCATCAGCGCTGCCGGCGCAACAGCTGCATTCACAAGAATAATTCCTGATGGAAAAAAGTTATGTTTCTCAATGGCAAGGGAAGTTCAGGGCACGCATCCATAAACAAAATAGTAAAACCGTTCACCGTTTCGCTGCTGGCGTTGGCCGTACACGCGTTTATTCACCCTGCCCAGGCAGCAGAAAATACTCAGCAGAATATGGTGGTGTACGGCAGTACTGAAAATACCGCGGATGACCCGCAGGATTACGCCGCGAAAACCACGCGTGCGGGCACCAAAATGCTGCTGGCACCGCGTGATGTGCCGCAGTCTGTCAGCATCGTTACCCAGCAGCGTATGAAGGATCAAAACCTGCAAACTATCGATGATGTACTGACCAACGCGACCGGCGTGTCATCGCAGGAAATCGACAGCGAACGTTCGTATTACTACTCTCGCGGCTTTGAAATCACCAGTTTCTCCTACGACGATATCCCCACCTCGCTGGGCGATGCGTGGAATTACGGCGATGCGGCGGAAGATACCGCTATTTACGATCGTATTGAAATTGTACGTGGCGCAACCGGGCTGATGACCGGAGCAGGCGATCCCGGCGCGACGGTGAATATGGTGCGCAAAAAAGCCGACAGCAAAACTGTAACCGGCAACGTCAGCGCCAGTTACGGGAGCTGGAACAAGCAGCGCTATGTCGGCGATTTCTCGACACCACTCAACGCCGACGGCAGCGTACGCGGACGGGTGATTGCTGGTTATCAGGATCAGGATAGCTGGCTGGATCGCTATCATAAGACCAAAAAGTTTCTTTACGGCGTCGTGGATGCAGATTTAACGGACAGGACAACGTTGTCGCTGGGCTGGGATTACCAAAAAACCAATACCGGTAATCCAACGTGGGGCGGGCTACCGAGCCTGTATAGCGACGGCTCGCGCACCCATTATGATCGCAGCACCAATACGGCAGCCGACTGGACGCGCTACGCTGTCGAATCGCGCAAGGTGTTTGCCAATCTGACCCACGACTGGGATAACGGCTGGTCATTGCGTTTCAACGGTACTCATGGCGAGCAGACGTTTAACGACACCTTGCTGTACGTGATGGGTAACCCCGATGCGACCACCGGTGAAGGTACCACCGGCTGGGGCAGTAAAGACCGCGGCAAACGGACCCTTGACTCTTTTGATACCTACGCCAGCGGGCCGTTTAATTTATTTGGCCGCCAGCATCAGCTTATGGCCGGGGCCAGCTACAGCCGACAGCACAACGCGAGCTATAGCCAGGATGGGCCGATGGATAGCGACCAGATGGGCATCTTTAATAACAACTGGAACGGCAGCGTCGCTCAGCCGGAATGGGGTGACTGGTATCTTAATGCCGATGATATTGTGCGGCAGAAATCAGCCTATACCGCCGCGCGTTTCTCTCTGGCCGATCCGCTGTCGCTCATTCTTGGCGCTCGCTATACGCAGTACAGCGCTAACGGCAGCAGTGGCGATATGCGCAAATACAACATGACGCCATACGGCGGCGTGGTCTACGACATCACGGAAAGTTTGTCGGCCTACGCCAGCTATACGTCAATATTCTCGCCACAAACTAAACGATCCGCTGATGGGGCATGGCTGTCGCCAATCACCGGCAAGAACTACGAAACCGGGCTAAAAGCCGACTGGATGGATAGCCGATTAACCACCAACTTCGCCATTTTCCGCATCGAGCAGGAGAACGCGTCGGAAGCCATCAGCGGGGTCTTTGTCAATGGCTCCAGCGAACAGGCTTATCGCGCGACAAAAGGCGCGGTGAGTAAGGGGGCGGAGTTTGAAGTTAATGGCGCGGTGACGGACAACATGCAAATGACCTTCAGCGCCACCCGCTACGTCGCTACTGATAGCAGCGGCCGCTACAACAGTTTCGCCCCGCAAACACAGCTCAAACTGTTTACCCGCTACCGTGTTCCGGTGCTGCCTGAACTGACCGTCGGCGGCGGTGCAACCTGGCAAAATCGGGTTTATAAGGATGTGACCGGCCCGGATGGTGAAACGCAGCGTCTGTATCAGGGCAGCTATCCGCTGGTTAACCTGTTTGCGCAATACCAGTTAACGAAGCAACTGACCGTGCAGGCGAACGTCAATAACTTGTTCGATCGTGAATATTACTCGTATCTGGATGATTCGGCGGTTTATGGCGAACCCCGTAACGTTTCGGTGAATATGAACTACACGTTTTGAAAATTTGCCCAGCCGATACTGACTATCTGCAAAGGTGGGTAACCTGGTTGGGCGTTTAAAAGCGGGTGGGTAAATGGTGAATGGCGATCAGTTTGCCATTTTCCAACTGGATATAGTTGCCCTTTTTAAGCTCAGCCAGCATTTTCATAATACTGCTGCGTGATAATCGGGTGCGGTCAAGAATGTACTGATAAGCAGCGGTACTGGCACGAATTTCGTCAGCTTCCTGAATGAGCATCAGTAACTGATAGCGTAAAATATCAAAGCTGGTAGGTGCCGTCAGCATTTCGTTATAAATGAAAAGCTTGTTAGTCACGAACATGACGTGTTTAGCTAAAAGATCCCAAACTTGTTTTTCTTCAACCAACGCCATTACTTGCTCATAAGGAAGGGTGGCGATTTCAGATTCCGTCATCGTACGTAGATGAAGATGTTCGGATAACGGTACGGTAAAACCCAATGCCAGTGGGGCGGAGAGAATACCGAGCGAGAATGCATCTTCATTACGAGCGAGCAGAAGACTCCCTTTGCGTACAAAATGGCACAGTGGCTCTGCGCTGCGGCGAAAAAAAAGTTTGCGGCCTTTAGCCATCGTGCGGAAATCCTCATCGCAAGTCACCGCGGCAAGAAGACGCGTTAGATGCGGGGAGGGAATTTTGATATCGGTGTGACGATCGTGCGCTGTCATAGATTTTTCTGGTTAATCTGATATGACATTAAATCTAGCAGAACATTGTCGTTGGACAACATAATGCCCGTTGAGAGAAAACGTTAGTACTTCATCGGGATGCCCTGTTTTATCTGTAAAAGAATGCCTCGCTCGGTCGTAATGTAGCTCCCCTTTTTTAGTTCAGCGAGGATCTTCATAATGCTGCTGCGAGAAAGAAACGTACGCGACTGGATATAATTTGCCGCCGTAATAGTGTGGCGAATTTCCTCGGATTCCTGCATCAATTCATACAGCTGAGAACGTATAATCGCGTACGAAGTTGGTGCCGAAATGCGCGTGCAGTGATCGTAAACCCTTCCCGCTGTGTAAATTAACAGATGTGACAGACTCTCCCATAAATCTCTTTCGGCAATAATTGTGTTTGCTGTAAATAAAGACAGGCAGGCAATGCGGGAAGGCTCCATCGTTTGCATATAAAGATAGTCAGCAGCCGCAAGCTGATTGCTTAAACCAAAAACATAAGGAGCTGATTCCGAGTTCATCATGAAGCCATCTCGGGTGCGAAAAAGGGCAATACTTCCCGAAAGCAACAAGTAACATTTGCGGGAGCTATCATTCTCATAGTTAATTTTTTGTCTTGTATATGTTTCAAATATGTTGGATTCAGGTTTGAGTTGGTTGATCAGGTTTTCAATATGCTGATTAGGTTTAAAGGTTAAAGCATTGTACATACTTGTTTTCACTGTTTTTATACCGTCAGATACGTTTAACTCTCTGCTGGGAGAACGTTGTGCATGAATATGCCGATTCATTTGAGACCGAAATTATGTGCCAATATGTAGCAGGGAGTGAATATCCCTGTCGGTGTAAAATTACACCGAAAAATCACTTGAGTTGATGTGTGTATTTATATCAATATTTAAAGCAGTAGTAATGATGTTGGGTTTTTTAATATTGATTCATTACGGGTTGATATCTCCTGTTTAATGTTTTTTATGGTAAGCATATTCTCATGCGTTACCTCCGACATAATGACTATTTACATACTAATATGATGAAGTAATGGAATTTCTGTGAAATATGAACTGATGAGACATACATCTAATGTTTTATTCACAGGAATATACTTAACCAAGTAAGGAGTATCACAATGAATAATAAAATAATGATCGCCGCATTCGCCGTTAGCGCCGCTTTGTCCGCAGTAAACGTTTATGCTGCTGACGGTACAATCAACTTCACCGGTGAAATTATTGACCAGGCCTGTACTGTTGATATCGGCAGTGGCAACACGATGACCGTTGACCTTGGTCGCGTAGCCCGGACTTCTTTCCAGAGTACAGGAGATGAGTCTGATTCAACGAAGTTCACGATTAAATTAATCAACTGCCCAGCTTCCGTTAGCTCGGCGAAAGTGAAATTCGATGGCGCGAATGACTTAAGCAATAGTGATTTGTTGGCTGTGACTCAGGGGGCTGCCGCGGCAACGGGGGTCGCCGTCAAATTGATGACAGCGGATAAAAGCCTGCAGGGCCTGAACCAGGTCAATAGCTATAGCTATCCGCTGGTCACAACGGCTGATAACAACCTCGATTTCTATGCGTCCTACCAGGCAACTCAGGCGGTTGTTACCGCCGGTACGGCTAACGCAGTAGCTAACTTTACCGTTAACTATAACTAATTCTTTAGCGTCAAACGGGGCCGATATTCGGCCCTTACTGTCCGGAGTATTCAATGAAGTTTTTTACTGGCGTCATGATGAGCACGCTGTTAATGGCAACTATCACCTCAATATCTTACGCAGGGGTGATTATCGGCGGGACGCGCGTCATTTACGCGGGTGATAAAAAAGAGGCATCATTAAGTATTACGAACCCTGACGATTTACCCTATCTGATCCAATCCTGGATAGAGCCGCCATCCACCAGTGGAGGTAAAGCGCCTTTTATTATTACGCCACCGTTGTATCGGCTGGATAAAAAACAGCAAAACGTTATGCGCATCGTACTGACCGGAAATTTAGCGCAGGATAAAGAATCTATGTTCTGGCTGAATATTAAGTCTATTCCGTCTGTCGCACCTCGGGATAACACTTTACAGGTGGCTGTCAAAACAAGAATAAAACTCATTTATCGTCCCTCCGCTCTAAATAAATCAGGCCCGGAAGAACAGGCGGATAAATTGAAATGGCAAAGAACGGGTGATCGCATTCTGGTGACCAATTCAACGCCTTACTATATGAATTTTAATGAAATAAAAGTGGGGGCGTCAAAAATTGATGATGTGACATTTGTCGCACCTGGTTCAACCAGTTCGTACAGGTTGCCCTCCGGCGGAACCTCGACACAGGTTGAATTCAAAATTATTAATGACTATGGCGGAATTGGAGTGACGCATGTCGCCAGGTTATAAATAAAATGATCAGACGATAGCGGAAATAAAAATGATAAAAGCTATCGCAAGGGAGTTAATGCTAATGAAAGCACTGAAGCAAATATCTATATATTATCCTTCATTCATGGCGGTTTGGATCTCGCTGGTATCGTCATCAATGTGGAATAGTGCGCAGGGCCGTGATTTCTTTAACTCGGCACTTCTTGAAATTGATAATCCCGCGATGAAAGGGGCCGATCTTTCGGCGTTTGAAAGCGGCGCTCAGGCACCGGGTACCTATCATGTTGATGTGATTATTAATGATAGTCAGGTTGATACTCGGGATATTGTGTTTTATACCGTCAAAGACGGAGGCGGGGAGGTGGTGCTTGAACCCTGCCTGACGGTTGAACAGCTGCGGAGCTATGGTGTGAAAACGGCACAATTCCCCGCTTTGTCAGGAAAAGGAGAGTGTGCAAATCTCTCTGCAATACCGCAGGCCAGTTCTGAGTTTCTATTTAATACGCAAAAACTACGGTTAAGTGTTCCACAAGCGGCGCTATCACCGGTAGCCCGAGGTTATGTTTCTCCGGAACTCTGGGATGAAGGAATTAATGCCGTCATGCTGAACTATATGTTCAGCGGAGCTAACAATTGGGCGCGCAATCAGGATAAAAACAGCAACAATCAATATGCCAATTTGCGTCCCGGTATTAATGTTGGCCCATGGCGCCTGCGTAACTATACGACCTGGAATCGAGACAGCCAGGGAACGAATAAGTGGGACACGGTTTATAGTTATGCGCAGCGTAATATTATTGCGTTAAAAGCGCAGCTAACGCTGGGTGATAGTACGGCACCCGCCGATATTTTCGATAGCATGCCGTTTCGTGGTGGCCAGTTAGCTTCCGATGATGACATGCTGCCGGAGTCGATGAGCGGCTATGCGCCGGTGGTCCGCGGGATTGCGAGGACTCACGCGCAGGTGATTATTCGTCAAAATAGCTACGTTATTTATCAAAACTATGTTGCACCGGGCGCGTTTGAAATTAGTGATATGTATTCCACCGGCGGCTCTGGCGATCTGAATGTCACAATTAAAGAAGCTGATGGCAGCGAGCAGAATTTTACCGTTCCCTATGCTTCGCTGCCGTTATTACAGCGCGAAGGACGAATCAAATATGCTCTTACCGCCGGGCAGTACCGTTCTTATGATAGCCAAGTCGATAAAACACCTTTTGGCCAGATGACGGGAATTTTGGGGCTGGCTGGCGGATTAACGATCTATGGCGGCTTACAGGAGTCATCGAAATATCAGTCTATTGCCGGCGGACTAGGGAAGAATCTCGGAGAGGTCGGGGCGATATCCAGCGATGTGACGCAGGCCTGGTCGCATCCTCAAGGGCAAGAAAAGCAATCCGGTCAGTCGTGGCGAATGCGCTATAGCAAAAATATCGTGGCAACCGGGACCAACTTCGCGATTGCGGGCTATCGCTACTCCACCGGTGGTTATTACGGCATGCAGGAGGTTCTGGATTCCTGGGGCAATAGCAATGCGCTGCGTGAACAGCGGCGCAATAGAATGGAAGTGACGCTGAGCCAGGCGCTGGGCGAACGTGCCGGTTCATTTATGATGAGCGCGGTGCGCGAAGATTACTGGCGCACCAACCGTTCCGCCTCTTCGGTTAGCGCTGGTTATAACAACTCCTGGCAAGGGATTAGCTATGGAATTAACTGGACGTGGAGCAAAAATGGTGGAACCTCTGGCGGGCGAACCCAGGACTCGCAGAGTTCAGAGCAGATTATTTCACTCAACATCAGCATACCGTTACAGCGCTTTGCCAGCAGCGCCTGGGCAAATTATGCCCTCAATACCAGTAAGAATGGCGGAACAACGCACACCGTCGGAATAAATGGCATGGCTCTGGAAGGAAACGCGCTGAACTGGAGCGTTCAGCAGGGCTATGGTACTGATGATGTCGGTTACAACGGCAGCGCAAACGCTGACTATCGGGGAACCTACAGCGAAGTGACGACGGGGTTCAGTTACGACCAAAACAGTGAACGGCTGAATTATGGTCTGGCGGGAGGCATCCTGGCTCATGCTGATGGTGTCACGCTATCGCAACCGTTGGGCGAAACGAATGTCCTGGTGAAAGCCCCGGGCGCAACTGGCGTGGGGGTTAATAATCAGAATGGTGCGAAAACGGATTTTCGCGGATATACCGTGACAAATAACGTTTCACCTTACCGTAAGAATGATATTGGTCTGAATACTGCTACGTTACCGGATAACGTTGATCTGGATATTACTAATAAAACCGTCATTCCGACGCGTGGCGCGGTGGTGCGAGCAGACTATGTTGCCAACGTGGGAATGCGGGCATTGTTGACGCTCAAACAAATTAACCAGCAGCCCGTGCCATTTGGCGCGCTGGTCAGCCTCAAAGGAAATGAGGGGCGTAGCGCCATCCTTGATGAAGGAGGGCAGGTTTATCTGACGGGATTGCCGCCGCAAGGTGAGTTAATTGTTGTCTGGGGACAAGATAATTCGCAGTGCTGCCGGGTGAATTATTCATTGGCTGGAGAGAGTAGCGTCAGCGGAATCAGCATGGCAGAGTTTACCTGTCATTAAGTTTTATACCCTAAATAGTTCGAGTTTCAGGCAGGCGGCAAGCAAGAGAGTCCCGATGAGCTTACTCAAGTAAGTGATTCGGGTGAACGCGCGTAGCCAACGCACATGCAACTTGAAGTATGACGGGTATATTGGCCTGAAGTCGATGAGTATTTCTATGGATAAATTAATACGCTTTATTATTTTTATATTAAGCTTTACGGCTTTTACCTGCCCGGCGGTAACTTGTGAGGTATTACTTGCACAGATAAATACCGTCGGTTTTGGTACGGTTAATGTCCAGCGTGATACCCCTCCGGGGGCGACTATTGCTTCAACGGTATCGCCGGGCTATGCGCAAGCTAGAATTACTTCTGATACCGGGGAATCTTGCCCAGGGAATTATTCTATGGTGTATTTGTCTGGTATCGAGTCGTCAATTAGTGGGGTCTATAAAACAAATCTGGATGGCGTAGGGATAAAAATTAACGGTATGCCCGGCGATTTTAGTTTACCTCCGGTGACGCCGAATTATGTTTTTCATCTTGGTTATTATACGGTGTCGCTGGTGAAAACAGGAAATATAACGCCTGGTTTGTTAACGCCGGGATTAATTGCCCAGGCCTGGTTTGGCACTCCGGGAAGTTACTTTACGAAAATATCATTGGATGCAAACTCACAAGTAAATGTGCTCAGTTGCTCTATTTCGAGCCAGGTATTGAATTTTGATCTGGGTTCCGTCAGTGCCGCAGAATTTGGCTCTGCAGCTGGGTTTACACCTTCACATACGGACACGCAGAATTTAGGGCTTAACTGCAATCCGGGTGTCAATATTAACGTTGAGCTTAAAGGCGTACAAAACCCTGATGCCAGTGCTAATGCCAGCGTATTGGCATTAACCGGGCAGGGGGGAGATAACGTCGCAGATGGCGTCGGAGTG
Source organism: Klebsiella sp. MISC125 (assembly GCF_051131775.1). Classification (NCBI taxonomy): domain Bacteria; kingdom Pseudomonadati; phylum Pseudomonadota; class Gammaproteobacteria; order Enterobacterales; family Enterobacteriaceae; genus Klebsiella; species Klebsiella sp. MISC125. Next base: position 3,421,132 of record NZ_CP180448.1, on the reverse strand, counting down.
CAACTGCTTTATAACAATGTCCCGATACAGTTAAACAATCGACTGATGTTAAAACAGTCACCTGGCGGGCTGGAAAGCTTCCCGATTATGGCGCGCTATTACCAAACTAAATCGCTGGTGAAAGCAGGCGAGGCAAATACCACTGCAACGCTGGATATGACTTATCAGTAGGAGGGGAAATGATAACTAAGTTAAAATATTTGCTCCCGGGTCTGATCTTTATTTCCGCTACAGCTTTCGGGGGCGATCCGGTTGCGTTGAATATCAAAGGTAAGATTGTTGCAGCACCTTGCCAGATCAGCAGCGATAGTATCGCAAGAACCGTCCCGTTGACGGGCGCTCAGGGTGTTCAGTCCTCATCTCTGTATACGCCGGGTTCAGCCACAGACTGGGTCTTCTTTGATTTTAATATTGAACGCTGCCCGGCGGGAACGGTAAAAGCCACGATGCAGTTATCCGGCAATGCCGATAGCGCCGGGCCGGATGATCTCTACCAGAATGCTGGCAGCGCAGGCAATATAGCGATTCAGCTGCAAACAGCGGACGGCCAGCCGTTAGGGAAAGATAAAACAGTCAGCGGCATTATTATCAATAATGAGTATCGCTACCATCTACGTGCCCGAGCATTTAGTTCGCAAGGGAACGTTACACCTGGAACAATTAGTGCGGTGGTTACTGCGACGTTTACCTGGCAATAAAGGATTGTCATGCTTTTCTGTATGCTTTTTTGTAAAACGGCAGTCGCTGTTATTTCAGTGACAACAATCGTCTGGTTGATGCTCGATATACTATCACCTATAAATTAGAGATCGAAGTGACGATATTGAATATTTTCATCAAAAATGATAACTACTTTTTTAGGGTAGGGTTTAGTAAGTTAATGGAAAGTCTCTTTCCCGATGTGTTATTTAATATGCACGTAATAAACGATGTTGATAATGAGGTCATCGTTGATGCTGATATTATGGCGCTGAATTTGTGCCGGGGAGAAGAGTTTGTTTGCCACCCGGAATTATTGAATCGCCGGGTGGGTTTACTTATCGGTTTGGTTGATAAGCGGTTCATGCGTCCGGGAGGGGCTTTGCCATTATGTCTGCAGAATATGGTCTTTATTCAGCAGGATGAACAGATAAATCGAATTATGACAAAAATAAAACGGATTCACCTGCTGATGCAAGCGCCATCGATGGATAAACCTGATGTGCGGTGTTGTGAATGTCGTCATCGGAAACTTTCCCCACAGCAGAAAAAAGTTGCCGCAGCATTACATGAAGGTCTGCCGGTAAGTGATATCGCGCGAAAACTCGCGCTTTGCACTAAGACGGTCTTCTCCCATAAAAGAATAATTATGTCTAAATTCAATTTACGCAATGATTTGGACCTTTTGCTGCTGCTGAAATATTTGCAAATGAAAGATTGTTTAGACATACGCGTTGAATATAACCAAAATAATTCGAGTTGCAGGAAGGCGGCGACGCAGTGACAAATTCGTCGGGAACGAATTTGACCAGTCAAAGACTGGCCTCCGGTGAGAGGCAGGAGCCTCTCATTAATCCCCAGGAGCTTACTGAAGTAAGTGACTGGGGTGAGCGAGGAAAGCCAACGCACAAGCAACTTGAAGTATGACGGGTATAAACTTGCAAAATACACATTCTCATCTATCTTTGTTGTGCTTACGACTATGGAGGATTAAAGCATGTGTACCCATTTGCACGATAACGCTCGTCAGTACGCAGAAGAGAAAAAATGAACGGCTCCCGCTAGCCTGCCATCCCGCCAGCCTGTTTTTTGGCGGTGGCTTATAACGCGGGTTAGGCACAGCATCGCAAAGCACATCCACAACCCGCCGACGGCGGGTTCTTTTTTCCTCCCCTCCGTTTTACCAGCGAATTCAGCAGCATGCCTTGATTAACTCTTGCGTAACCGTAGTGTAAGGCTAGACTACGGAAATGTGCATGAGTTTACGGAGGTCCAGTGGACGCCATTAAGGGATCGGAACTGAACGTGCCGGATGCCGTTTTTGCATGGGTATTCGACGGGCAGGGCGGCGTTAAACCGCTGGCCGACAGCGATACCATCGATAAAGAGCATCCTTGCTGGCTGCATCTCAATTATACCCATGTTGATAGCGCGGAATGGCTGGCCTCAACGCCGCTGCTGCCCAATAACGTACGTGATGCGCTATCCGGGGAGAGCACTCGTCCCCGGGTCACGCGGATTGGTGATGGGGCGCTGATCACGCTGCGTTGTATCAACGGCAGTACCGATGAGCGGCCAGACCAGCTGGTGGCAATGCGCCTTTATATGGATGAGCGTTTAATCGTCTCGACCCGGCAGCGTAAAGTCCTGGCGCTGGACGATGTGCTTGGCGATTTACGAGAGGGTAATGGTCCGACAGACGGCGGCAGCTGGCTGGTAGACGTTTGCGATGCTCTGACCGATCATGCGAGCGAGTTTATCGAGCAGCTTCACGACCGCATTATCGATCTGGAAGATGACCTCCTGGATCAGCAGGTGCCGCCGCGCGGTTTTCTGGCGCTGTTGCGTAAACAGCTTATCGTCATGCGCCGCTATATGGCGCCGCAGCGGGATGTCTATGCAAGGCTTGCCAGCGAACGTCTGCCGTGGCTAACCGATGACCAGCGGCGGCGGATGCAGGATATTGCCGAGCGCCTGGGACGCGGGCTTGATGAGATTGATAGCTGCATTGCTCGCACGGCGATTATGAGCGATGAGATAGCGCAGATTATGCAGGAGTCGCTATCGCGCAGAACCTACACGATGTCGCTGATGGCGATGGTCTTTCTACCCAGCACCTTTTTAACCGGGCTGTTTGGCGTCAACCTCGGCGGCATTCCAGGCAACAGCTGGCATATGGGTTTTTCTATTTTTTGCATAATGTTAGTTGTTCTCATTGGCGGTGTTACATGGTGGTTGCATCGTAGTAAATGGCTGTAAAGAATCGCCTTTTTTCATAATGATGATAGTGAAAACCCGGCAATGTTTGAGCGAAATCAATAAACCACCTACCCATTCAGGGCAATATCTCTCTCGCAGGTGAATGCAACGTCAAGCGATGGGCGTTGCGCTCCATATTGTCTTACTTCCTTTTTTGAATTACTGCATAGCACAATTGATTCGTACGACGCCGACTTTAATGAGTCGGCTTTTTTTTGCGCTCTGTTTGTCAGCTTCTACGCTTAATTGGTGTACCCGCCCATAACCGGGAGTCAATATGCGTTATCAGCCACTGAACTCAATACCTATCTCACCTGAACCTAACGACCCGGTTCCGGTGCCCGATCCCAGACCGCGACCGCATCCGTTACCTGATCCTCCGCCTGACGATGAACCGATTAAATTGTCGCATCGCGAGCGGAGATCTGCGAGGATACGCGCCAGCAGATTGTCCGCCCTTTAATGTAATGCGAGAAATAATTGTGACCGCTTTTTCTACTCTGAATGTTTTGCCCGCCGCCCAGCTAGATAACCTGAATGAACTGGGATATCTCTCGATGACTCCGGTTCAGGCGGCGGCTTTGCCCGCGATTTTGGCCGGTAAAGATGTGCGCGTGCAGGCGAAAACCGGCAGCGGTAAAACGGCGGCATTTGGCCTCGGATTACTCCAGCACGTTGATGCGTCGCTGTTCCTGACGCAGTCGTTGGTGTTGTGCCCGACGCGTGAACTGGCGGATCAGGTCGCAGGTGAACTGCGCCGTCTGGCGCGCTTCCTGCCAAACATTAAAATTTTAACCTTGTGCGGCGGGCAGCCTTTTGGCGCGCAGCGTGATTCGCTACAGCATTCGCCGCATATTATCGTTGCCACACCGGGGCGTTTACTCGATCACCTGCAAAAAGGCACCGTGTCGCTGGATGCCCTGCAAACGCTGGTGATGGATGAGGCAGACCGCATGCTGGATATGGGGTTTAGCGACGCCATTGACGAAGTGATCCGCTTTGCTCCGGCTTCGCGCCAGACGTTGCTGTTTTCTGCCACCTGGCCGCAAGCTATCGCGGCGATTAGCGGTCGCGTACAGAACAATCCGCAGACCATTGAAATTGATGCCGTTGATGCCATTCCGGCTATCGAACAACAGTTCTTTGAAACTTCGCAACACGGTAAAATCGCGCTGCTGCAAAAGCTACTGAGTCAGCATCAGCCTGCCTCATGCGTGGTGTTCTGTAATACTAAAAAAGATTGTCAGGCCGTTTGCGATTCCCTGAATGCTGCCGGACAAAGTGCATTGTCGCTGCATGGCGATCTTGAACAGCGCGATCGTGACCAGACGCTGGTGCGTTTTGCCAACGGCAGCTCGCGTGTACTGGTGGCGACAGATGTTGCCGCTCGCGGATTAGATATCAAGTCGCTGGAGCTGGTGGTGAACTACGAACTGGCCTGGGATCCGGAAGTTCACGTGCATCGTATTGGTCGTACTGCCCGTGCCGGTGAAAGTGGTCTGGCAATCAGCCTCTGCGCGCCGGAAGAGGCGCAGCGCGCGAATATTCTCGCAGAAATGCTGCAAATAAAGCTGAACTGGATGAACGGTCCGGTAAATAGCAACATTGTGCCGCTACAGGCGGAAATGGCGACGTTGTGTATTGATGGCGGTAAAAAGGCCAAGATGCGCGCGGGCGATGTGCTGGGAGCGTTAACGGGTGATATCGGTCTTGATGGTGCGGACATCGGTAAAATCAACGTCCATCCGGCGCATGTTTACGTTGCCGTTCGTCAGGGCGTGGCGCATAAGGCGTTTAAGCAACTGCAAAACGGTAAAATCAAAGGTAAAGCCTGCCGGGTTCGTCTGCTGAAATAAGCGTTGAAAACGCGTCTCAGGCAGTGGCCTGAGACGCTCGTCATTATTTAACTTCCACCACGTTCAGACGCAGCTCATCGAGCTGTGCTTCGTCTTCTTCCGGTTGCCAGCCCGCAGGCTGCATCGGGATCTCTTCGCGATCGAATGCCAGATCGCCGCCGTCAACTACCGCCGAACCGTGGTTAATCCCTTTAAAGTCGAAAAGGTTGGTATCGCTGAGGTGAGATGGCACCACGTTTTGCATCGCGCTGAACATCGTTTCGATGCGTCCCGGATAGCGTTTATCCCAGTCGCGTAGCATATCACCAATCACCTGACGCTGAAGGTTAGGCTGTGAACCGCACAGGTTACACGGAATGATCGGGAACTCTTTCGCCTGAGAGAAGCGCTCGATATCTTTTTCGCGGCAGTAGGCCAGCGGGCGGATAACGATATGCTTGCCATCATCGCTCATCAGCTTCGGCGGCATGCTTTTCATCTTCCCACCGTAGAACATATTGAGGAACAGCGTTTGTAAGATGTCGTCGCGGTGGTGGCCCAGGGCGATTTTGGTCGCGCCCAGCTCCGTGGCAGTACGATAGAGGATTCCGCGGCGCAGACGAGAGCACAGCGAGCAGGTGGTTTTGCCTTCCGGGATTTTTTCTTTAACGATGCCGTAGGTGTTCTCTTCAACAATTTTGTATTCAACACCCAACTGCTCAAGATATTCCGGCAGGATATGCGCTGGGAAGCCCGGCTGTTTTTGATCGAGGTTTACCGCGACCAGCGAGAAGGAAATCGGCGCGCTTCTTTGCAGATTACGCAGGATTTCCAGCATAGTGTAGCTGTCTTTGCCACCGGAAAGGCAGACCATAATACGGTCGCCTTCCTCAATCATATTGAAATCGGCGATAGCCTCACCGACGTTGCGACGCAGGCGCTTTTGCAGCTTGTCGATGTTGTATTTTTCTTTCTTGCTAATTTCTTGATTTTGCAGCATTTAATAGTGGCTCAATTCATAGTGTGGCATACGTACCCTGACAGCGGTTGGCTGAGGATAACGATGAATTCGGTCTAACATCTACTCATTTGCATTTAGGTTGTAGAAAGGCGGCAAGCCAGGGCGGCTTGAGGGCGAAATGAACATCGCCAGCGCGTCTACACCTGAATGATGATGAGTAAAAAGTGTGGCGTGTATGGTACGGATTAGCGAGGAATATGTCAGCACATTTAAGGCAATTTAATCCGCCGGGAGTAAATATAGCAGGGCTTTGTGGCGTAGGTAAAACCGGCAGGCATCAGGCGATCCCTGCCGCAGGCGATTATTTAGCGCAATAGACGCGCGCTTCACGCGGGGTATAAATACCCAGAGTCACGAAACCCAGCAGGCCATTAACAAAAGTCTGTTGAACTTCGGTACGGACGACTTTGTCCGCGCCGCCGCACACTTTAGCTGCGTCGATTTGTTTGGCCTGGCCAATTCCGCTAACAAAGAAGTGGTGGGTGGTGACCTGCTGAGGCTGAACGGTAACGCCAGGATTTACCGTAAAGCTCTGCTGGGCGCAGCCAGAAATAGCGGCTGCGGCTAAAACTACCATCATTAACTTTTTCATATCATCCCTATAATTGTTGTATAACAAACCCTCAGTGGGGAGAGGGATTTTATACAGCAAAAAGAGAAAGTAACAACTTACTAAATTTAATAGCAGGTTAAAAATAGTCATAATATCAGCCGATATATACCCTAAATAATTCGAGTTGCTTAAAGGCGGCAAGGGAGTGAGTCCCCGGGAGCATAGATAACTATGTGACCGGGGTGAGCGACAAATCTGCCGGGAGCAGATTTGAACGTCGCTTGCGACGGCCCGTAAGGGCGAGGCCCATGGATGGGCCGAGTAATCCGCAGCCAACACATAAGCAACTTGAAGTATGACGGGTATAACGATAATTCACGGCTTAGGGTGCGGAATAAAGACAAAAAGCCCGCACGATGGCGGGCTAAGAGGGTTAACGCACGACCAGCACCGAACACTCGGCGTGGCGCACGACAGCGGCAGCGTTAGAACCCAGCAGATAGGTAGTAATATCCGGGCGATGCGATGAAATAATCACCAGGTCTGCGGGTAGCGATTTCGCCATCGCGAGGATTTTATCCTTCGGCGAACCTTCCGTAATGTGGAAATGGATGCGGTCTTCCGGGATATTAAACTTACTCACAATTTCCTTCAGCCGCGATTCAGATTCCGCTTTCAGGTCATCCATCGCAGGTAGCTCAGCGGTGTAGGCCATTCCCAGCGAAGCGTAATAGGGCAGGGAGGGAATGACGGTCAGGAAATGCACCTCGGCATCATCGATTCTGGCTTCTGCTTCAACATGCTTGATAACGCGGTCAGTTAATTCTGTATCGGAAATATCGATGGGCACAAGAATCATTCTGTTCATAAAACCTCCTGTTTAAGTAACCACTAAAAGTGTAGGCCATCCAGGCGATTATTGTACATTGACCACACTCACACTTTTACTATCAGGTGCAGCGGCGTTCGGTAAATTTACCTTTGATGACGCCATCGTAAAAACGACCTTTAGAAACAACTTGCAGGAAATTACGGTAAATACGCGGCGGGACACCGATATACTGCAGCGTTTGGTTATCGCGAAAGCGTATTTCAAGAATGCCAGAGGACTCGTCGTAGGCGATGGAGGTGATTCGGGAAGATTTTACGGGCTGATGATTCATAACGGGCGTCCTCTACGGCTACTGCAGTTCTTGATAGCAATATATCATTCATCGAACGACTATTTTAAGGCATTAGATATATTGTTTTGATTTGACTGAGGCTGTTGGAGGGGTAAGAGAAGGAGGGAGCCCGCCGTTACCGGCGGGCCTTAACATTAGAACTGGTAAACCAGGCCCAATGCTACAACGTCATCAGTAGAGATGCCTCTGTTAGAATAGAAGCTGTCGTCTTCGTCCAGCAGGTTGATTTTGTAATCAACGTAGGTAGACATATTACGGTTGAAGTAATAGGTTGCGCCGATATCAGCATATTTCACCAGGTCTTTGTCGCCATCGGTATTGCTCAGGTCTTTACCTTTAGACATCAGGAAAGAAACTGCCGGGCGCAGACCGAAGTCGAACTGATACTGAGCGGTCACTTCAAAGTTCTGCGTTTTGTTCGCGACGCCGTTACCGTTGCCGTACGGAGTCATGTTGCGAGTTTCTGAATACATGGTTGCCAGATAGATGTTGTTGGCATCATATTTCAGGCCAGTCGTCCATGCTTCAGCTTTGTCGCCTCCGGCAGTGGTCTGGGTCATCTGATCGTTGGTACGATCAGAAGAGGTGTAAGCGGCAGCGGCGCTAATACCCATACCGAAATCATAAGAAGTAGACAGACCAAAGCCGTCGCCATTCGCGTTGCGCACGCTGCGGTCGCCGTTGTTGGTGCCTTCGCCGCTACCGGCGTTTTCATTTTTACCCTGATACTGCAGGGCGAAGTTCAGACCGTTAACCAGACCGAAGAAGTCATTGTTACGGTAGGTTGCTACGCCGTTGGCGCGGCCAGCCATGAAGTTGTCAGCCTGAGAGTAGGAGTCGCCACCGAACTCTGGCAGCATATCGGTCCAACCTTCTACGTCGTACAGCACGCCATAGTTACGGCCGTAATCGAATGAACCGTAGTTAGCGAATTTCAGACCAGCAAACGCCAGACGGGTCCAGGACTGGTTGTCAGCCCCTTCGGTGTTGTTCGCCTGGACGTTGTATTCCCACTGGCCGTAACCGGTCAGTTGATCGTTAATCTGGGTTTCGCCTTTGAAGCCAAGACGAACGTAAGACTGATCGCCATTTTTAGAAGAGTCATCAGAGAAATAATGCAGACCGTCTACCTTGCCATAGAGGTCTAGTTTATTTCCGTCTTTATTATAAATCTCAGCGGAATGAGCAGCGCCAGCAGCTAATAATGCCGGGATAACGAGGGCCAGTACTTTTCTTTTCATTTAGACAATCCTTTAGCTGTTTTTGTTTTAGCTTCCTCAAGGGAAGTGAACTCATGCTAAAGGAGCGAATTAATATATGGTAAGTATCAATTGTTACGATATAAGTAAAATCTAAAACAAATAATACGAATGAAATGATGATAATTATAGTGAATACTTTCACTGAAAGTATATAAAATAAAAATTATACACGTCAATATTAATGTCGTATTATCCGCCCGTTATATGCCTTTATTGTCATCCAAAAATTTTTTTGCTGCCGTCCGTTCCTGAGAATGGTTTTTATTGGTCGGTTAAATGACAAGCCCGAATTGATATTCGGGCTTTTTTTATATGCTGAAAAAACGTCCGCGGTTTAACTTTCCGTCGCTGGCTTTTCCGCCTTACCGGCCAGCTGCGCGAGGAAGTCGTAGCGTTTTTGCAGATCTTTTGTTGCATCCTTCCACAACTGCTCCGCCACTTCCGGCTGCTGTGCATTCAGGCGACGGAAGCGCTGCTCGTTAAGCAACGTTTCTGCTAACGCATCTGACGGTGGACGGGAGTCAAGCGCCAGCGGAAGTTTACCCTCATCAGCACGACGCGGATCAAAGCGGTACAGCGGCCAGAATCCGGTTGCGGTCAACTGGCGCATCTGGTCGTGACTCAGGGCCAGATCGTAACCGTGCTCCTCGCAAGGACTGTAGGCGATAATCAGCGACGGTCCCGGATAAGCCTCTGCTTCCTGAATCGCTTTCACCGTCTGGTTAAGCTGAGCACCCAGTGAAATCTGCGCGACGTACACATGGCCGTACATCATCATGCTCACGCCGAGATCTTTACGCGATTTGCGCTTACCGTGCTCACCAAACTTAGTGACCGCGCCCAGTGGGGTAGCCTTCGAGGCCTGGCCGCCGGTATTGGAGTAGCATTGGGTATCGAGCACCAGAATATTGACGTTTTCGGTCAGGCTCAGCACGTGGTCAAGACCGCCAAAGCCGATATCATAGGCCCAGCCGTCGCCGCCGATCAGCCAGATGGATTTCTCTACCAGCGCATCGGCGTCTGTTAACAGTTCCTTCGCACCCTCTTCATTTGCCAGAACCTTACGCAGTTCGGCAACCTGTTCACGGCGCACCTCAGGCGTAGCTTCTGCATGCAGCGCGTCGTTCAGCTCTGCCGGAAGCTTACCGGAAAACTCTGACAGCAGACGCATAACGCGCTGACGATGCTGATCGACGGTAAGGCGGAAGCCTAAGCCAAATTCGGCGTTATCCTCGAACAACGAGTTGGCCCACGCCGGGCCGCGACCGTTGGCATCGGTGGTGTAGGGTGTGGAAGGCAGGTTGCCGCCATAAATAGATGAACAGCCCGTAGCGTTGGCGATTAACATTCTATCGCCGTACAGCTGAGTCAGCAGTTTGATATACGGCGTTTCGCCGCAGCCGGAACAGGCCCCGGAGTATTCGAACAGCGGGCTAATCAGCTGCGACGTTCGGATATCAATACGTTCCAGCTTGCTGCGGTCAATTTCCGGCAGATTGAGGAAGTAGTCATAGTTCACTTTCTCTTCTTCAACATGCTCAAGGCGCGACATCATATTGATGGCCTTGATTTCCGGATTTTGCCGGTCTTTCGCCGGGCACACTTCGACGCACAGATTACAACCGGTGCAATCTTCCGGCGCCACCTGCAATACATATTTCTGCCCGCGCATATCGCGGGACTTCACATCCAGAGAGTGCAGGCTGGCCGGAGCGTTTTCCATCGCTTCCGGGGAGATAACTTTAGCGCGAATAGCCGAGTGCGGGCAGGCGGCGACACAGTGGTTACACTGAGTACAAAGCTCCTCTTTCCAGATCGGGATCTCTTCGGCGATGTTGCGTTTTTCCCAACGTGTAGTGCCCATCGGCCAGGTGCCATCCGGTGGTAGAGCGGAAACCGGCAGCGCATCGCCGAGTCCGGCCAGCATCGCGGCGGTCACCGTTTTGACAAAGTCTGGCGCGGCATCGGACACCACAGGCGGGCGATTCGGGCTGTTGCCATCGACCGGCTGTAACGGCACTTCCGCCAGCGACTCGCGGGCCATCGCCAGCGCCTGCCAGTTGCGTTCGACCAGTTCCTGACCTTTGCTGCTGTAGCTTTTGGCGATAGCGCCCTGCAATTCCGCCAGCGCGCTATCGCCCGGCAGAATTTGTGTCAGATGGAAAAACGCCATCTGCATAACGGTGTTAATACGCGCGCCGAGGCTGCATTCGCGGGCGATTTTTGCCGCATTGACGATATAGAACCGCGCTTTTTTCTGATTCAACGTCGCCTGCACTTCCTGCGGCAGACGAGACCAGGCTTCATCAGCGCTGTAAGGTGTGTTGAGCAGGAAAATGCCGCCAGGCTTCAGACGTTCGACCATCTGATACTTGTCGATAAACTGGAGCTGATGACAGCCGACGAAGTCCGCCTGTGAAATCAGATAAGAAGAACGAATCGGCTTCTCGCTAACGCGCAGGTGTGAAACCGTCAGGCCGCCGGCTTTTTTTGAGTCATAGACGAAATAGCCCTGCGAGAACCACGGCGTTGAGTTGCCGATAATCTTGATATTATTTTTGGTGGCCGAGACGCTGCCGTCGCTGCCGAGTCCGTAGAACAACGCTTCCAGCTTGGCTTCCGACGGCAGGGTATTTTCCACCAGCGGCAGGGAAAGGTTGGTAACGTCGTCATAGATGCCGACGGTAAAGCGCGGTTTCGGTTTGGCGGCGCTCAGTTCGTTGAAGATCGCCAGTACGCACTCCGGGCCGAACTCTTTGGAGGACAGCCCATAACGACCGCCGATGGTGCGCGGCAGAGTTTCGCGCTCGCCGCGATTGAAGGCTTCCGCCAGGGCGGTCATCACGTCGAGATACAGCGGTTCTGCCTGAGCCCCAGGTTCTTTAGTGCGGTCCAGAACTGCGACGGCGCGGGCGCTTTCCGGCAGGGCTTCCAACAGATGAGCGGCGGAGAAGGGGCGGTAAAGACGCACTTTCAGCACGCCGACTTTTTCGCCACGGTTCAGCAGTTCTTCAACCACTTCTTCACAGGTACCAATGGCTGAGCCCATGATCACAATGACGCGTTCTGCCTGCGGATGGCCGTAGAACTCAAACGGCTTGTACTGGCGTCCGGTGGCGGCGGCGAAATCGTTCATGGCGGTTTCGACATGATCGTAGACCGCGTCGTACCACGGGTTAGTTGCTTCGCGGGATTGGAAGTAAGTATCCGGGTTGGCGGAGGTACCGCGGATCACTGGATGTTCCGGATTCAGCGCGCGCTGGCGATGTTCGTCAATTTTATCCTGCGGCAGCAGGCTACGAAGGGTATCGTCGGAAAGCGGGGCGATTTTATTGATTTCGTGCGAGGTGCGAAAACCATCGAAGAAATGAATAAATGGTACCCGGCTTTGCAGTGTGGCGATATGCGAAATCAGGGCAAAATCTTGCGCTTCCTGGACGCTGCTGGCGCAGAGCATCGCGCAGCCGGTCTGGCGCACTGCCATCACATCAGAGTGATCGCCGAAGATAGAGAGCGCGTGGGTTGCCACAGTACGGGCAGCGACGTGCAGAACAAACGGCATCAGTTGGCCTGCCAGTTTGTACAGCGTCGGGATCATCAGCAGTAAACCCTGCGATGAAGTAAAAGAGGTCGAGAGGGCGCCGGTTTGCAGCGCCCCATGTACGGCACCAATTGCCCCGGCTTCCGACTGCATTTCGACGACGCGGGGAACGTCGCCCCAGACGTTTTTCAGCCCGTTACCAGCCCAGGCGTCCGCCTGTTCCGCCATCGTGGAGCTGGGCGTAATCGGGTAGATGGCGATAACTTCACTGGTGCGAAACGCGACTGAGGCGGCTGCACCATTACCGTCGATAGTGATCATATTCAATACTCACATTGCTTAATGTTTGATAAATATAAAATTTATGCTCAAGGACACGCCCTGAGCATTTGCTTATGTTTTTCTTGCAACCCGACATCAGCGCAACCTTACAGGATTCTTATCAATTCATTTTTGACGAGCGCTGTGTTACCCCGTTTGCGACTGCTTGTTTTAGTATAGACGCCAAAGAACCAGGCTTTTTTGATCTCCAGGCGCTACAAAATCCATAAGTTAGATAAATTAGTTCAGCTTGAGCATAGAGACTCGCGTATGGACGACACCCTACACCAAAATTGAGTGCGCCATTTTTCCATAAGTAGCAATGTTGCCGATTTCCGTTCGGCACCAGGAAGATGATGAAGCGTGGACATTGATGATAATTACCTGTAGGTAATTTTATGAGTATTTGCTATATTTTGCCCATCTGATGGTAAATGACGTTAAAATCGCTCCTATGGACAAATACGAAACCCGGCGGCAACGCCTGCTCTATATCCGCGATAATTTATGTGGCGGAAAAGCCGTTGATGTGGCCCGAACCATTGGTCGGGAGCCTTCTTATGTCTCACGGATGCTCTACCCCGAAGGTAAGAAGCAAAAGAAAAGGATAGCTGACGAGATGGTCGAACTTATTGAATCTTCATTCAATCTGCCGCGTGGATGGATGGACGGTATTACCGGGAGTATTGATAGCGTGAGCGAACGAGTGGAAAATTCACCACAGATACAATACGTTATTGAAGTTCTGGATGCACAAGCCAGTGCCGGACCCGGTTGTATTGTCTCAAGTGAAGTTGATGAAACCGTCAGCAGTATCACCTATGACTCCGTCGGCGCGCTCAGGCTTTTTGGTAACCGGCCCGCAGAGCATATCAAAGTGATCACGGTATCCGGCGATAGCATGTCAGGCACGATTGAAACTGGCGATTACATCTTTATTGATGTATCGAAAGATTACTTCGAAGGTGACGGCATCTATGTCTTCTCATTTAAAGGCGCGGTGCTGGTAAAACGTCTCCAGTTCACTGCCGATGGCCTGCTTGTGCATTCAGATAACAGCAAATATGCCGACTGGACGATTGGCGAAAGCCATGAACAATATCTGAAAATTATCGGCCGCGTTATCTATAGCCACAGCGTTAAACGCTTCGTGTAAATGCAGCCATCTGCACGTCAGGCGTGCAGATGCGTCGTGTCAAAGTCTTGTTGAGAATGTTCCACGGGCTCCGCTATCAGGGTTGCTTAGGCCATCGCATAGGCAACACTTGCACTCTTCCATCTCCTTTACGACTTTCCCGTCAAATGAGTTACACATAAAAATCCCTTTTTTTCATGCAATTACAATTTTTAATAGAAAAATATACCCAGGGGTATTTATTTTTAAGTAACCTTAAGGTATCTTTATTTCATCAACACGATTTACCTCAATCATCCTGATGATGAGATACAACGATTCAGTAATGAATCTACGTGGCTGAAAAGCCAGTTTCCTCAAATAATGAACTTTGGGATGGGGTTTTCAATAAGGCTCTCTTAAGCGAATGTCTCCGCTATGACCGTACCACCAAAGATCATTAAGGAGGCCTTTATGTCCCGTCGAACCGCGTTTAAGGGTTCTGCAGCGGGCCGACGCCGTGAACGTCGCTCGCACTTGCAAAATCCTGAAACCCTCACTGCAGACGTTCTGCATCGACCGACGCCTGGTCGCGCTCAGATTCAGGCCAAAGGAGTACATCATACGCCGGACTCTATTGATAACGCTGTGCCTATAAAATTTATTGCTCAGGATGTCATCTGGCAACGTGAAGAATACAAACGCCAAATTGAGCGAGCGGCAATTATTTATCAACAAGAGTTCGGGCATAAATATATAGAATCCGCTGATTATCTTTGCCATCGGGCGATCTATGCACTTGGTTTACAAAAAAGAAAGAAAATAACGGCGAGATAATCGTAGTGTAAGTATGAAAAATTATTCTGCACTTCGGTATTCATCATCACTCACAGTGAAAGAAGGGAGGATAAATGTCTGATCCTGTTTCCGGTACATCGCTAGTTGTTGCTGGTGGATTAATGGGAGCTGGTATGTTTGGGTTGGTAACAGGTATTGATTATGGCGTTGTTTTTGGGGCTTTTGCTGGTGCGGTATTTTATGTGGCAACTGCGGTAAATATTACCCGCTTTAGATTGGCCGCTTATTTCATGACTTCCTTTATTGTTGGTGTCCTGGGAGCCGGGTTAATCGGGACGAAACTGGCATCCTGGACAGGGTATAGTGAAAGGCCATTAGACGCGCTGGGCGCGGTGCTGATATCTGCACTTATTATTAAGATCCTCACGTTTCTGAATAATCAAGAACTAACCGATTTGTACAAAATATTAACCCGGCATAATAATGAGCGTCCGAATGGAAAATGACCTTCCTGCGCTGGTTAATTCAGTTCTCTGCGCTTTTATTACCCTGAATTTGATGTTTTATCGCCGTGCACAGCTCAGGAGATATCGGCCATGGGTATCGTGTACAGCATATTTACTCGTGATTACCTATGCCAGCATACCGTTTCGCTATTTGTTCGGATTATATGAGTCAACCCACTGGTTGGTTGTTGTAGTCAATTTTTTCGTTTTTATGGCCGTATTTCGTGCGAAAGGGAATATTGCACATTTAATCGACATACCCTAAATAATTCGAGTTGCAGGAAGGCGGCGACGCAGGGAATCCCCAGGAGCTTACTCCGGTAAGTGACTGGGGTGAGCGAGGAAAGCCAACGCACATGCAACTTGAAGTATGACGGGTATAAATGAGGCATGTATGAACAAAGATGACATTTTTAAAACCATTTTGGATAAGGAGGGCGGTTATGTAAATCATCCGGATGATAAAGGTGGGGCGACAAACTGGGGAATTACTCAGGTGACCGCCCGGGCCCATGGCTATGATGGCGATATGCGAAAGCTGACGCGTCAGCGAGCGCTGGATATTCTCAATGCTGACTACTGGATTGCGCCCCGGTTTGATCAGGTTGCTGACATATCTGCCACTATCGCTGAAAAGTTGTGTGATGCCGGTGTCAATATGGGACCGTCATTACCGAGCAAGTGGCTTCAACGATGGCTAAATGCTTTTAATCATCGCGGAATGCTCTATCCGGATCTCATATCGGATGGAGTTATTGGCCCCAGAACCTTAAATGCGTTGAGTCTTTACCTTATCCGCAGAGGGAAAGAGGGAGAGAACGTATTACTTCGAGCACTGAATTGTAGCCAGGGACAGTATTATCTGGAGCTGGTTGAAAAGTATGATTCCAATGAATCATTTGTATATGGCTGGTTGAAGGCGAGAATAGCTATGTAATATTTAATGACGAACCTCTGAATGCGATTAACTCAAATGTTTTACTACTATAATTAGTACCGTAACTGTTACCTGGAGAAAATAAATGTATACATCTAATGATTTAACTCTTTCAATGTTTTACTCATCCACTGTTGTTGAGGAAACAGGGAATAAAATTGTAACGCTCACTGTTCAAACTGTTGGGCCATCCGCGGAGATTCTACAAATCAGTAAGCTGCATTGCATTACTGATGAAAACAAAACGAAGCATTATAGTATTGGCGAGCAGTTCATTGCTAATGGCTCCGATCCTCTTCTGACTTCGATCGAAAGCTGGTGCCGTGATAACTCAGCAACTTTAATTCAAGAGTTAATGCTTGAAGTTATGGAGTTTATTTTTAGTAATATTAACCAAAATGCGACGTGGATTGGGCAGTATGGCATGAAGATTTTTGAAAATGAACCAGTAACAAAACGCATCCCTGATAGCGTATTGCATAATGGCAGCTCCGAAAACTCATAATAAATTAACAGGGAAAATAGTTTTGGTTTTAAAACGTGATAATTATGATGCATAACAATAAGTCATAATTAAACAAACTGATTTTTATAAAGTGCATTCTAAAATTTAAATATCAATAATGGAGATATTATTATGGCTTTTGCTCTGCCTAATGGCTCGACCGTTTTTGTTGGCTCCGGCCTGAGTAATCCAGTTTCAGTCAGTACGGTTTCTAATGCCGAAGGGGCTATTTTTACCGTTGCTGAAAATCATAACCTTAAGGTTGATGATGTCGTGCTTATTTCTTCGGGATGGGGACTTATCGATGGTTTAGTTGCCAGAATCACTGCGCAAACAACGAATAGCGTAACCATTTCGGTTGTTAACTCTAGCGACAGGAATTTTTTCCCTGCTCATGCCGGTAGCGGGAAATTACAGAAAATCACTGAGTGGACTGAGATTCCACAGATTACGGAAGTTGCGCAATCAGGTGGTGAACAGCAGTATGCACAGGTACAGTTTCTGGCAGACGATCGCCAGCGTAATATTGGTACTTTTAAGGCGGCTAAAAATCAAACCTTCACGTTAGCCCATGATGCTTCATTAGCAATCTACAACGTGTTGAGCATGGCGGATCGTTATGGCCAAATTTTACCGCTACGCATGTTTGTTCCGAATGCGAAAGAGTACCGCTATTGGTCCGGTGTTCCGTCGTTTGATCCGCAACCGGTGACGGCTGTGAATAGTGTTGAAACCGTACAAGTCGCGTTTTCCATTCACTCGCGGGATATTACCTTCTACAAATCGGAAGATTAATCATTTTCCTTATCTGCAGAACACAAAATAAATTCGATTAGGCTCCTGCGGGAGCCTTTTTTAAGGGTACTTATGAGCGCTATCTTCAAATTACAACCTAAACCTGTTTTTAAAGCGGATGTCATTATTCCCCGTGCTGGTGAAGACGACGGAGTACTGAATTTTACATTTAAGCATCGGCCAATAAAAGAGCTGGCAGAACTTGAAAATATTGACGAGAAAACCGCCAGTGATTTTTTACTGGAGATCGTCGACGACTGGGCATTATCTGAACCCTGTACGCGAGAAAATATGGCAACACTGATAGATAACTATCCGGGGGCGGTTAAAGCAATAATGACCACCTATTATCAGGAGCTGACGGGGAATCGCGAAAAAAACTGATTGCGGTTGCCTCTGCATTCTATACGCCTGAACCATCAGCGGATGAGCTTAGCGCATTCGGTCTGACAGCCGAAGACTATGACGATGTTGTTATCAACGTCTGGCCTGATATCTGGCCTGCATTTGTGGTTTTTCGCGCGGCCAGCACGCAGTGGCGCACCAGCCCGGGAGGGGTCATCGGTCTGGATTATAATGTCCTAGCATGGCTCATGAGGGTTTATGATGTAGCTGACGAGGTAACCGCAATAAACGATCTTCAGATAATGGAACGGGTGGCGTTGAATATCCTGAATAAACTACAGAACTAGTTAGGATTTTCATCGGAAGGATGTTCTATTTATTAATCAAATTAAATCAGGCTATCGCCTGGTTTATTCTTTCAGGAGAAAGTCAATGGCGGGTGATACAACAATAACACTGCGCATGAATAACAGTGAGCTGGAAAAAAGCAACCGACTTCTGGATCAATATCAACAGAAAGTCACTGTTGCCAGCCGTAAAAGTGAAGAGTTTAATAAGACTTTTCGTGCTGCAACAGATATCCAGAAAAAGCATACGGATGGCCTGAAACGGTTAATGCAGACGTTACCCTTTCCTCCAGCCAGAATGGGGCCAATACTTCAGGATATGGTAAAGAAATCTGAGGATGAGACCTACAATATCACGTCAGGACCTAAGAGTTACTGGGATTCATTAACAGGGATGGGCAGTATTCCAAAAGTCGCGGCGGGTAATGCGTTAATACCTTTCCTACCGGGCACAGAGAGAGAAGATAATTCCGGCAATAGTAAGAAAGATGTGGGTAAGAGTGATTGGCTCGGCGGTTTAATGTCAGGAGCCAAAGAGGCATGGGATAAATTCCTTAAGGATGGAGAAAACGTTCATGGCAAGCTTAAGGATTTAGCTAAAGACGCTTTTAGCTCAATGGGAAACTCGCTGGTGGAATATATAACTACAGGAAAGGCGAATTTTAGTGATTTCCTGATGACCTTTCTGAAAGGGACTCTGAAGATGCTTAGCCAATTATTGTTGGTAAAAGCCATGCAGGCTTCCTTTAACGCGATGTCGAATTCCGGCATCGGTTGGGTAGCATCCATCGGTAAAGTTTTCACTGGCCATTCCGGAGGCGGATATACCGGAGACGGTGGTAAATATGAGCCAAGAGGGATTGTTCATGGCGGCGAATTTGTTTTTACCAAAGAGGCGACCTCGGCGATAGGGATTGGCAATCTTTACGCCATGATGCGCGGCGCGCAGGGGTATGCGGGCGGCGGTTATGTGGGAACGGCATCGATGCAAGGACTGGGTTCTTCTGGTGCTGGGCCACTTACTATTCAGACCTCAGTACTTATTCAGAATCAGAGTTCAGAACCGCAATCGACCGACAATAATGGCGCGGTTAATCGCGCCTGGCAGCAGACTATCGACCGTTCAGTTCGTGCTGGCGTGGCGAATGAATTGAGGCCGGGTGGCCTTATTTGGAATGCAAATCACGCGCGTTAATTTTTTGATTCCCGGAGATGATATGGCAATAGAAACTTTTACCTGGCGAACGCAAATACAAGCGGGTTTGCAAGGAGATTTTAATTTTAACGTCCGTGAGGCTAGTTTTGGTGATGGCTACCAGCAGATCGTGGGCGATGGTATTCATTCTGAAAAACAAACTTGGCCGGTGACATTAACTGGCGAAAAGGAAGAGATATTAGCGGTACTCGATTTTATGCGCCGCCATGTAACGAAGTCGTTTATCTGGGATTCACCAACGGGTGAATCTGGACTTTATCGCGTCAGCCCCGACTCATTAAAGCTTTCACCATTATCAAGTCAGGTCATGACGGTAACCGCCACATTTAACCAGGCATATGCACCATGATTACAGCTGATTATCAAAAACTTGAACCAGGGAATGAAATACGCTTGCTGGAGATTGATGGTAGCGTCTTTGGAATGGATGACGTCTTATATTTTCACGGACACAGTATCGCTCATAGTGAGTCCGAAATTCTGGCTGCGGGCGGCGATGAGTCTCGTTTACCTGCCAAACCCATTTGGTGGCAAGGAAATGAATATATGCCATGGCCTTGTATTATTGAAGGTATTGAGTCTACCACCAGCGGTCGGGACGCGCAGCCATCGCTTAAGGTGGCAAATATTGATGCCTCAATTACTGCTCTGTGTCTTTATTACGATGATCTGGTTCAGGCGAAGGTTACGGTACACGATACTTTGGCAAAATATCTTGATGCACGTAATTTTCCTGAGGGGAATGCGGCTGCCGATCCCACGCAGGAAAAAAGAAAGGTCTTTTTTATTGATGCCAAAAGTGAAGAAACGAATGAAGCGATTGAGTTCACTCTTGCCAGCCCAATGGATTTGCAAGGGATCATGATCCCAACTCGCCAGCTACATTCTATCTGTACCTGGTGTATCAGAAACAAATACCGCAGTGGTGATGGCTGTGATTATACCGGTCAGCGATATTTTGATAAAAATAATATATCTGTTACCGACCCGGCGCTGGATGTCTGCAACGGTACTTTATCAGCCTGTAAATTACGCTTTGGTGAAGGCAACGAGCTACCTTTTGGAGGTTTCCCCGGCACGTCTTTAATTCGGAGTTAATATGCGCCAGAAGGTTATCAGGGCTATTAAGGAGCATGCCCGGCAGGAGTATCCTCGTGAGTGCTGCGGTGCGATTGCGCAAAGAGGAAGAGTAGAACGCTATTTTCCTTGCCGTAATATTGCTGACGATCCACAAGAGCATTTTGTCCTTGCGCCGGAGGATTATGCTCAGACAGAGGATTGGGGTACCGTCACGGGGATTGTGCACAGCCACCCTGATGCTACGACCCAGCCAAGCGAATTGGATAAGGCTCAGTGTGACGCGATGTTGTTACCCTGGCATATCTTTAGCTGGCCGGAAGGCGATTTCCGCACGATTTATCCTCGGGGGGAACTGCCGCTACTGGAGCGCCCGTTTGTTCTTGGTCACTATGATTGCTGGGGGCTGGTAATGAGTTATTTTCGCCAGCAGCATGGTGTTGAGTTGACGGATTACCGGGTGGATTATCCGTGGTGGGAAGATGATTACCCTGATAACTTTTACCATGATTGCTGGTATGAATGCGGATTTCGCGAGTTTTCTGGCCCGCTGCAACCCGGTGATATGATTATCATGCAGGTGCAGGCGAATAAGTGGAATCACGCAGGTATTCTGCTGGAGGGTAATATGCTACTACATCATCTGTATGGTCACTTGAGTCAGCGGGTACCTTACGGTGGATACTGGCAGGAAAGAACGGTGAAGGTTTTTCGTTATAACAGATCGAGTTGAATGCTTGAATAGCGATAATGAGTTGTGAATGCCTCTTTTATTTTAAATCATAGCATGCCTGTTTATTTAATTAATATCTGATCTTCGAATTGGTGGGTTAGAGATAATTTTCATGCTCAATGCTAGCATATATGAAATTGCATATATAATGTTTATTATATTCATGGTGGGATGAGATTTATGTTTTTATTTTTAATAACGCAAAGCTAAAACTACAGACCGAGGGAGTATCTATGCAAGAACGTATGGTCAGGATCGAACTGGGCGGCATTTTGGGTAAAAAGTTCGGGAAATCGCATTGTCGGATGGTAGCGACAACCTCCGAAGCGATACGCGCCTTATGTTATACTATAAATGGATTTGAGAAATTCATGAACAACAGTAAGGCAATGGGCTTAACATATGCAGTGTTTAAAGGAAAGGAGAATATTAGAGAAGATGATGTACCTTTCCCAATAAATGATAACGTAGTACGGATTGTTCCCGTGGTTATTGGTAGTAAAAAAGCTGGTGTATTACAAACGATATTAGGTGTGGCTTTGATTGCGATCGCTTCAATCGCGACAATGGGCGCTGGAGGCATATTTGCTGCCATTGCTGCTGGCTCCGGTTGGGGTAGCGTCGCAATGCTGGGGGCTTCAATGGCACTTGGCGGCGTTCTTCAGATGCTCTCACCTCAGGTTCCCGGATTAGCCAGCCAACAATCCCCTGAAAATAAAGCCTCTTACGCCTTCGGTGGTGTGACAAATACCACTGCGCAGGGATATCCGGTGCCGCTGTTATACGGCAAGCGGCTTATCGGCGGTGCAATTATTACCGCTGGGATTTATGTAGAAGACCAGCAGTAAAATATAAAACCTCTCTCTTTCCTGGCCACCTTTAGGTGGCTTTTTTTATGGACATAATATCTATGACACAGCACCTCATTAAAGGGCGCAAGGGCGGGAGTTCGAGTCCGCGTACCCCAACGGAACAGCCAGATGATTTACAATCCGTAGCAAAAGCCAAAATTCTTATGGCGTTGGGCGAGGGCGAGTTTGCTGGCGCACTTACCGCAAAGGATATTTACCTTGATGGAACGCCGCTGGAAAATTCCGACGGTTCACAAAATTTTAGCGGTGTGGTATGGGAATTTCGCTCTGGTACTCAGGCACAGAATTATATTCAGGGGATCCCTGGTTCAGAAAATGAAATTAACGTAGGTACGGAAATATCCAGTAAAACGGCCTGGACCCATTCTTTTAGTAATACTCAGCTTTCTGCCGTGCGTCTGCGCTTAAAATGGCCATCTTTATTTAAACAAGAAGATAACGGCGATCTGATGGGTAACTCCGTGAGCTACGCTGTCGATTTGCAAACTGACGGAGGCACCTGGCAAACGGTACTGGAAAGCGCGGTTACCGGCAAAACCTCTTCCGGTTATGAACGATGCCATCGAATTGATTTACCTCGGGCTAATACGGGCTGGGTTTTGCGCCTGCGTAAGGTCACAGAAGACGTCAGTACCTCAAAAATTGGCGATGTCATGACGTTGCAAAGCTATGCTGAGATTCTCGACGCAAAATTACGTTATCCCAATACGGCCCTGCTTTACGTTGAATTTGATTCCCGTCAGTTCAATGGTTCTATCCCCAAAATTGCCTGTAGTCCTCGCGGGCGCGTTATTCGCGTTCCTGACAATTACGACCCGGAAACCCGACAATATTCGGGTATCTGGACGGGAGCGTTTAAATGGGCATGGACAGATAACCCAGCATGGATTTTTTACGATCTGATCGTTACCGATCGTTTTGGTCTGGGAAACCGTCTTACCTCAGAAAATATCGATAAATGGACGTTGTATCAGGTTGCCCGTTATTGCGACGAACCTGTGCCTGACGGTAAGGGCGGTGATGGCACCGAGCCGCGCTATCTTTGTAACGTCTATATTCAGGATCGCAACGATGCCTATACGGTGTTACGTGATTTTGCGGCTATTTTCCGCGGCATGACCTGCTGGAGTGGCGATCAGGTGATAGCGCTGGCGGATATGCCTCGCGATATTGACTACACCTACACCAGAGCTAACGTGATTAATGGTCGTTTTCAATATGCCAGCAGCAGTAGCAAAACGCGCTATACCAACGCGCTGGTTTCCTGGTCCGATCCTGAGAACGAATATGCTGATGCGATGGAACCGGTTTTTGAGCAGCCGCTGGTGGCTCGCTATGGCTTCAATCAGCTTGAACTGACGGCGATTGGCTGTACCCGTCAGTCGGAAGCTAACCGTAAAGGGCGCTGGGGGATCCTGACCAACAATAAAGATCGCGTAGTGACGTTTTCGGTCGGACTGGACGGTAATATTCCGCAACCCGGTTATGTCATTGCGGTGGCGGACGAAATGTTGGCGGGTAAAGTCAACGGTGGTCGCACTAGTAAAGTGGATGGCTGCGTCATTACGCTCGATCGTAAAACGGATGCAAAAACTGGCGATAGGCTGTTGATGAACCTGCCGTCAGGCGTGACGCAAAGCCGGACTATTCAGGATGTCGATGGGGATATTGTCACCGTTACTACCGAATATACTGAAGTACCGGAAACAGAATGCGTATGGGCTGTTGAATCTGACTCTCTGAAGGTTCAGCAATATCGGGTTGTGAGTGTTAAAGATAATAACGATAGTACATTCACTATTTCTGCAGCCGCTCACGATCCTGATAAATATGCGAGGATTGATACCGGCGCGGTTATCGACAGTCGACCGATCAGCGTTATTCCCCCGGGAAATCAAAGTGCGCCAGCTAATATCGTCGTTGAGTCCTATTCGGTGGTTAATCAGGGGATGAGTGTTGAAACGCTGCAGGTTCATTGGTCTGCGGTAAAAAACGCCATTTCCTACGAAGCGCAGTGGCGCCGCAATGAAGGCAACTGGGTTAATATTCCTCGTAGTTCCGTGTCATCTTTTGATGTTGTGGGTATTTACGCCGGGCGCTATACCGTGCGAGTGCGCGCTATTAATGCGGCTGAGGTTTCCAGCGGCTGGGCGTATTCTGAAGAGAAAATGCTGACCGGAAAGATCGGTATGCCTTCTGCGCCTATCGCCCTGACAACCACATCGCTGATGCATGGTGTTGAACTGAATTGGGCGTTTCCGGACGGTGCCGGTGATACCCAGAAAACGGAGTTGCAGTATAGCCCTAATCCGAACGGCAGTGGGGCGATGGCGCTGTCTGACGTGGCGTATCCGGGCAAAACGTATCAGCAGATGGGTCTGCAGATTGCCGCAACGTTCTGGTACCGGGTGCGTATTGTCGATCGTCTGGGTAACGAAAGCCCCTGGACAAGTTGGGTTCAGGGGCAGGCCAGCGATGACATTAGCGAATATTACGACCAGTTGACGGATGCTATTAAGGACACACCTGCCTGGCAGGAAGTCCAGCGGGATATTGGAGAGGCCCACGAAGAGCTGACGAAAGCCGCCGACGCTATTCGTGAGGAAGTCGCGCAGCAGGTTACCGATATTAACCAGAGTATTGATGAGACCGTCGCGGAGATCGGTAAACAGGTTGACGGGCAGATAGAGTCGGTCAATAAGTCAATAACGGAGAATATCGATCTCGTCAATCAGACGCTCAGTGACAATATCTCGGCAGTGAACAAGAGTATTACTGATGCTGTGACTGATATTAATACGTCCATTGACCAGCAGATAACTGACGTCAACAAAACCCTGACCGAGGGGGATGCCGCGTTAAAATCCCAGCTGCAGACGGTTGAAAACAGCCTGAAACAGTCCATTGCCCAGGCGAATACGGGCTGGGACAAAGCGGTAAAACAGGAGACCGCCGACCGTATAGCAGACGTCAACGCGAAAGCCGCGCAGGCAGCAGACCAGCTGCTGAATGAAAAAATTGAGCGCGTCGCCGCCATTGATACCCTGCAGACCATTATTCAGGATGGCGACGAGTCACTGGCCCGTCAGATTTCTGAAATTTCCGCCGGTAGTGGCCAACAGTTTGATTCGTTCAACATCTGGTACTTCGATAAAGACAACGAAGGGTGGACCGAGGACGATGCCGGTCAGGTGCCGATGCAAATTACGGATGACGGCTGGCTGAAAGCGTCGAACAGTAACTCATCCTGCCGCTCGCCCAACGGACAAAAAATCCCGTCCTCCTCTTATCGCACCATCATGCTGCGTATTAAACGCGTGGGTAACCCGGTCTGGAAAGGTCGGCTTTACTGGATTGGTGCAGATGAGCAGGGCTGGAGTGATTCCCGTTCGGTAAGTATCGCGGAGCAGGAGTTTGATGGCGATGGTATCAGCATGGTGGCCATCCCCGATGTGAACTGGAATGCGTCAGGCATGGTCCGCCGTTTTCGTCTCGATCTGGCCCAGGGGCAGAATGCGGACAACTATTTCCTGATCCACTGGATATCGGTCGGACGACCGGCACCGGCGGCGAGTACGGCGGCGTTACGCAATGAGGAGATGGCCCGTACCCAGGCCGATGAAGCGGAGGTGCTGAAGCGCTCCACCCTGGCGGCGCAGATAAGAGGAACGACAGACAGTAACAGCCTGAGCGATTTACGCTCCGGCCTGCTGTATCAGGAAATGAACGCGCGGATCACCGCCGACCGGGCTGAAGTCGTGGCGCGGGAGTCCCTCCAGACGCAGTTCAACGACAATAAATCAACCGTGGCAGAGGAGCTGAGTTCCCTGTCGACTGCGCAGGGCGCACAGGCCAGCAAAATCAGCGGGCTGGAAACCACGCTAGGGAAAAAAGCCGACGCCAGCGCCCTGCAGTCACTGACGCAAAAAGTGGAACAGCAGGGCACCACGCTCACTTCTCAGGGCAGTTCGCTGACCTCACTGACGAACCGCGTGGGGAAAGCCGAATCGGGCGTGGCGGCAAACAGCAGTGCCATTACTGGCCTGCAGTCCAGCGTCAGCCAGCAGGATAAAACGCTGACCAGCCAGAGCCAGGCGATCACAAAGCTGCAAAACGACCTGACAACGACCAACGCGAATGTGAATAAAAAGGCTGATGCGAGCGCCGTCACGGCTTTAACTAACCGGGTCACCGCGACGGAAGGAAGCCTGACCACTCAGTCTGGCCAGCTGACGATGCTGAAAAACTCCCTGGCTGACGGGAGCCTGATTAGCAACGGCGGAATGGATGTGGATCTGTCGTTCTGGGAGAACTCCGGGACCGGTTCGGCATTCACTTACGATTCAGGTGAAAAAGCCCTGAGAACGACCACCGGCTCCATTCGTGTTGCCAACGTGACGCGTATCCCCGTCGAGGCCGATACCATTCTGACCGTGTCTTTTGAGTACAGGACATCGGAAACGGTTAACAGCATATCGTCTGATACTGTCGGCGTGATAACGGATTTAGGAAATCCGGTTGGGTGGTTGTCCTCTGTGTCGCCCTGGCTGAGTGGGGTGACGACCAGCTGGCAGACGAAAAGCGTTGAACTGACCATTCCGGCCAGTTTTACCGGAAATTATGTCTATCTGCGATTTGCCGTTGGCGGCTGGGCACCGGCTACCAGTGCGCGTCTCTATATCCGTAAAGTCGATGTTTTCTCTTCGACCGGCGTGTCGAAGAAGGCAAATGCTTCAGCAGTGACTGACCTGACCAGCCGGGTTGATACGGCGGAAGGCAAGCTGACCAGCCAGAGCAGCGCGATCACAAAGCTGCAGAATGACCTGACAACGACTAACACGAATGTGAGCAAAAAGGCGGATCAGAGCGCCCTGACGTCACTGACCGGTCGGGTGGAGAAAACGGAAAGCGGCCTGATGGCGGCAAACAGCAACATCACCGGCTTAACTTCGGCTATCAGGGCTGTGGGTGCTGCCGGGGATGACTTAATCCCTAACCCCACGTTTGATTCTGACTATGACCGCATGGGTTTACCCGTGGTGGAGTCGTCGGCATCCGGCGTTCCTGCGAACAGCCCTTATGCGTATGTTGCCAAACTGACCTCACGCGACCATCTTCCAAAGATGAACAACATTCCGGCGACTGCCGGTGATGTGATTGAAATATCGGCGCTGGTTGCCTGTGGTGCTGGTACGGCTGCATTCAATTTGTATGTGGCCTCAGCGTATTCTCCCTCGGGTGGTATTGCTGCCGCAAACTCGGGAGGTTCGGTTTCTGCGACGGCAGGTAAAACCTGGGTGCGAACCACCTGGCGCTGGACCGTCACCGCAGCGGTTGCGGCGAAGGGCTATTTCAGACCGTTCCTGCAGATTAACCAGAGTTCACCCTTTGGCACCATCTGGTATGCGACCGACTGGCACTGCCGGAACATCACGGCGGCAGCGAAGGCCCAGAGTACAGCTGATGCCACGGCGTCTGCTGTTGATTCTCTTACGACGACAGTGACTCAGCAGGGGAATACGCTCACCAGCATCGGGACCCGGACCACGACGCTGGAAAACGGGTTGAAAACGACGAATGCCAACGTCAGCAATAAGGCGGATGCGGCTGCGCTGCAGACGTTGCAGAACACGGTAACGGAACAGGGTAAAACGCTGACAAGCCAGAGCAGCAGCCTGACGAAGCTCGATAACACCCTCAGTACAACGCAAAATGATGTTGCTGCTATGCAGGATGATGCTGTGGCCAGCGTCGCCGTTGTGGGTAACATGCTCGTTAATAGTGGTTTTGAATTAGGGAGCAACCGCTGGACAGTCTCTGGCCCGGCGACATTTACCACGGCATCGGCTCCGCATAGCGGTAGCAGGATAGTGCGTTGTGGCGAAGGTAAAGCGGCGATTTCTCAGCGCATCAATGTAAAAGCTGACCGGACCTACAGGATCGGTGTATTCACCCGTCGTAACGGGGCGGCAGTTACGGCAGACCAGTCGTATCACAAACTGAGAATTGGTGATACCAGCGGTTCGATTCTTTCTGCGGTGAATTTTATTACGCCGGATCTACCGACGGGATCTACCTGGACAGACATTAACGGTTCCTGGAAAGCGTCTTCAGATATGATTGTTGAGGCTGCGATCTGGTCGTCATTGTCTGCCGGTGAAATATACTTCGATGATTTTTATGTCGTTGATATTACGGACGAGAGCAGCATTGCGGCTAATGCGGGTGCAATCAGTAATCTGACAAGCAGGGTCAGCAATGCCGAAGGGACACTGACCAGCCAGAGCAGCAGCATCACGAAACTGACGAACGACCTGGCCACGACAAATGCGAACGTCAATAAAAAGGCGGATGCGAGCGCGCTGCAGACGCTGCAGAACACGGTAACGGAGCAGGGTAAGACCCTGACCAGCCAGAGCAGCAGTATCACCAGTCTTCAGAACGGACTTTCTACCGCCAACCAGAACATCACGAAGAAGGCCGACGCGTCAGCCGTCACCTCGTTAAGTAACCGGGTTACCGAAGCTGAAGGGAAGCTGACCAGCCAGAGCAACAGCATCACGCAGCTTCAGGCATCACTGATATCCGGTAGTCTGATTGCTAACGGGGGGATGGAATCTGACCTCTCGCTATGGGTGGACTCCGGCACTGGCTCCGCGTTTACGTATGATGCCGGGGAAAAGGCGCTGAGAACGACGACAGGCTCCATTCGTGTGGCCAACCAGACCCGCATCCCGGTTGAACCCGACACGAAATTAACCGTTACGTTTGAGTTTAAATCCTCTGAGGCAATGTCGAACATTACCTCTGACACCGTCGGGGTGATTTCTGATCTGAATAATCCGACCGACTGGCTGGCATCCACTACGGCCTGGCTAAAAGGAGTCACGACGGCCTGGCAGACGAAAAGTATTGAGCTGACCATCCCGGCAGATTTTAGCAATAATTTTGTCTATCTCCGGTTCGCTGCGGGTAGCTGGGCACCGTCCACCAGTGCGCGACTGTTTGTCCGTCGTGTTGTCGTGTTTTCCTCAAATGGTGTGGCCGGTAAAGCGGACGCCAGTGTAGTAAATGACCTGTCGTCAAAAGTCACTCAGCAAGGCAATACGCTGACCAGCCAGGGCAGCGCGATCACTAAGCTGCAAAACGACCTGACAACGACCAACGCGAACGTGACGAAGAAGGCTGACGCCACTGCCTTAAACGCGTTATCTAATCGGGTAACGCAGACGGAAAAGGATATCAGCAGCCAGGCAGACAGCATTACCAGCCTGAACAGCTCGCTGAATATTAATGCCCGTAAAGGCTCAAACCCGTGGCTGGACGGAACGTTTGAAACCTACGATGCAAACCACAATCTGGGCGGGTCAGCGCGGGTGGTTAGTGGAATTAGTTACTCCGGTGGCAAATGCATGCGTGTTACGCGCGCCCCGAACACAAACGGCAATAGCGACGACATGATCGGTTCGCGTCTGGCCATTCGCGATACAGCAGTATTCAGGGTTGAATTCTGGGCGATGATGCCTTCCAGTGAAAACCCGTCAAGTGGGTGGATCACGGCGGTCGGCCTCAATGTGCAAAATGATGCGGGCGCTAACTCATGGCTGGGAGCTGCCAATGTCAGCGAGTCCGCGCTGGGCGGTCGTGACAGGTGGGTTAAATTTTCCGGTTATGCAAAAGCCACAGCGATAGGCGCGACCCGTGCCGTAGTATGGGTCTCGACCCGTGGTGCGAACGGTAGTAATACGCCGGGTTATAATCTGTATATCGACGACATGGTTATCACAGATGCAACCGATGCCTACAATGCCCAGAGTACCGCCGATACCACAGCGTCTGCTGTTGATTCTCTGACGACGAAAGTCACTCAGCAGGGCGATACGCTGTCCAGCATTGGAACCCGGACCACGGCGCTGGAGAACGGGCTGAAGACAACGGATACCAACGTCAGTAAAAAGGCGGATGCGAGTGCCGTGCAGACCCTGCAGAATACGGTCACGCAGCAGGGGAAAGATATTACGTCGGCGAACAGCGCCATTACCAAGCTGACCAGTGACCTGTCGACGACGAACGCCAACGTCAACAAGAAAGCAGATGCGAGTGCGCTGACGGCCCTGCAAAATACGGTGACAGAGCAGGGGAAAACCCTGAATAGTCAGAGCAGCAGCATCACATCCCTGAATAACAGCATTACTACTGCACAGCAGGATGCTGATGCGGCAAAATCGATACCGAATAACATGCTGGCGAATAACTCATTTGAGCGTGGGTTTACTGGCTGGAGTAACTCGGGCTGGAGCACACTGGCGGCGCAGAATCCGAAGTCCGGGAAGTACATTATCCAGGCAACTAAGACTTCCAGCGGTTCAACAGCCTGTGACCAGTTGGTGAATCTGACCGGAGGGCGGACGTATCGTGTCGGTGCATGGGTTCGTACATCAGGTGACATGGCCATCAGTAACGCGAACAACACCAAAATCAGTATTCGCAACAGTACCGGACCGTTGAAGGATATTCCGCTAACAGCCAGCATCGGAACAGCCTGGACGCTGATTAGTGCAGACTATAAGCCCTCGGCTGATTCGGCGCTGACTGTTTCACTACGAACCGCGTTGTCGGCGGGTTATCTATATGTGGACGACGTATTCTGCATTGATGTCAGTGATGAAGTGGCGAACACTGCGAACTCTTCGGCTCTTACCGCCCTGAATACCCTTGTTGAAAAAAATGAGGATCTAATTAAGGCTCAGAGTAAGAAAGTTGATGGACTTGATGCTGATTTAGGGAATAAAGCAAGTGCCAAGGCGTTGGACTCACTCACTGCCACAGTGATAGAAACGAATAAATTGCTTTCTGCTAAAGCTGAAGAACTGAAAACCTTGGATGCTACGGTAGATACACTGGATGGGAAGGTAAGCAGTTCAGTACAGGAGCAAAAAACGGCCCTCGCCGAAACAAATGACAAAGTTAACTCACTGTATTCGATTAAGGTTGAGACGAATAACGGGAAGAAGGTGGGGGCCGGTATCGTGCTGGGCAGCGATGGTTCCACAAGCGACATGATCCTCTATGCCGACCGTTTCTCGCTGTTTAACCGCACCAGCAAAACCTCTGTGCCGGTGATGATTGCGGAAGGTAATGAGCTGTACATCGATAGTGCACGGATTAAAAATGGCACAATAGATATTGGGAAAATCACCGAACGACTTTCATCTACTAATTATGTAACTGGAAAAAGCGGCTGGAGTATTACCAAAAATGGTGGCAGTGAATTCAATAACGTTATTGTTCGTGGTGAAATCCAGGCTGATACAGGCACATTAAACAATGTCGTTATAAATGAGAGTTGTAATATCCTCGGTACCGTAAGAGCTAATAAGATTATTGGAGATGTAGGATCATGGGCTATCAATATTTCTCAGCATCGTTCTCATCGTTTTCCGAAGGCGCAGTGGATTTGGTTTGATTTACTCGCTGTAGATCGTCAGCCATTTGAGCAGAGAGTGCAGCTTTTAGGGGCACTCCGGCAGGATGATTCTATAAAAGTGTATGGCGGCGGAACTCTGACAGCAGGTATGGAGTTCACCAGTTATGGTAGTGGTTCATTGAGTATGGGCAAACTGGGATATTGTATTTTGATGTGGGGAGCTGGTGATACTTCTGGTGGCGGTCCGATGACCTGTGCACTTTCTATTGATGGTGTTATATACAAACAGGAAAATGAAAGTATGGAAATCCAGTCAATGGACTTTGTTGTTCCGGCCGGTACAGGCGAGACAGTTGTTCGTTATGGGTATTATTTGGACAGAAATGGCGGCATGAATGGTGTGATTTTGTCACGCTTCCATGCGTTTGTTATGCGCAATTCAAATATTATTCGGGGTATTTCCAGTAATTAAACCACTCTGCTTTGCGTCAGATTGAATCCTCTGCGCATCTGGGCTCGCAGTAGTTAATTTAGCAACCTGAAATGAGACCCAAATAGCGCCCTTACCATGGCTTCATGGTGAGGGCGTTTTGCGATCTGAGTCAGTAGCCGCAAACTGGTTAGCTAACGTCAGGCGCATCAATCCATTCATCGAGAATCTGAATAAACGCGGCTATTTCATCATGATGGTAAAGATACACATCCAGCTTTTGCGCCGCTTGTCTGGCATGGGGAGTAAACTCGCTGTTGCTGACCACCATGGCCAGCAGGCAATCGTAGAATTGTTTAGCGGCGAAGACTTCCTGAATCGCTTTATTGCCAACTTTTCCCTGATAGTGTTTACACTGGACCGCCAGCCGACATCCCCGGTAATCGACCAGAATATCCAGACCGTGGTCGCCGCTGCCGCGAGTCACCTGGCAGGCGGCACCTGCTTTTTCAAAACAGCTGGCAACAAAATGCTCATAGTCGATTCCGCTTAAATGGGGGCTATAGCCTGGCGTATGCGGTTCGGGCATTTCGTCGACCACGCGCATGATCTCGCGCCTCACTATGCGTTCGAACTGCCCGGGTAAAGTGAACGCGCGATAGCTCACGCGACCAGACCCCCATACTGACTCCGCCGGGTTGTTGTCCGGCCATAGCTGATTAAGCTGCTGCTGGTGTTGTTCAATCCAGTGGTTCAGGTCGTATTTAATGACGTGTTCGAAGAAGTATTCCAGCTCGCTAAACCACTTTTCATAGTGCTCAACACCATAATCGTCGGTAACGGTCAACGTACGTTCTTTACGCTTCAGCGTATTCAGATGCGATGAATAAAGGGGAGGCAGCGCATGCGTCAGCAAATAAGCGGCAAACGCACCAGCAACCATCTCTTCTTTGGCACGCTGAAAAAAGAGGCTTGAACGCGTGAGTTGGCTATTTTTTTCGATCCAGGTTATGGCATCATCGCCCCGAAACGCGACCTCACACGCTTCCTGCCAACGATCTTCCAACTGATACTGTTTGATAAAAGGTAAAAGTGAGATCCTGAATGTCGTAAGTTCGTCTCTGGTTTTATCTGCTTCAGATTTAAACAAATTGCGTAACATGGCGATCCTGAATTTTTACGTGCGCGTAATCATGCGCTCATTCTGCAACGCGTCGGCTACTTAAGAAATATCTCAACGTATATTTTCACGATACCCCCTATTTATTAGTGGGGCCGATTGCTTGCAGGCTTTCTCGATAAGATCAACCTTTGCGCAAAAAAATTGCTAGAAAATGTTAATACGGCGCATAAATACGTACTTTGCCTCTCGACGCCGCTCGCTGTGCTGCCTATTATTCTTGGGTTTGTTCATTTTCAGATGTATCTGAGGGGAGAGAGAATGCGAGCAGCTTTTTTAGTCGGATGTGCCGCGTTGTTACTGTCGGCGTGTAGCAGTAACGATGAACCTGTTCAGCAGGCAACAGCGGCGCACGTATCACCAGGGATGCGTGCTGCGATGAGCAGCAGCGGTGAGGCAAACTGCGCGATGGTCGGCGGCTCGTTATCGGTGGCCCGCCAGCTTGATGGCTCAGCTATCGGCATGTGCGCATTGCCAAACGGCAAGCGCTGCAGCGAGCAGGCGCTGGCAGGCGGAAGCTGCGGTAACTATTAATTCACCAGGTCGGCGAGTTTGTATACCAGCGTTTGATCGGCGGTGGCCAGCGTGAGCTGATTTTCCGTCAGGTCGACCTGTGCGCCTTCGCGCAGCATTTTACCGAGCGTAGCATCCAGCGAATTCAACTGCGGATCCGCGCATAACATCCGGGTCATTGCCAGCTCTTCAACCTTCAGCGCGCCGTCAGAGACTTTGCCCGTGCCGCTGAAACGGTTGCACATATTACCTGAAACGAACATCTTGCCAGTTATCGGCATCTTTTCGCCGAAGCTCAGCTCTAGCGGCTTATCTCCTGCTTTCAGCGGCTGCCCGTTGACGCTTGTTAGCACGAAACGATGGTGCTGAAGCTGCTCCGCTCCGGTCGACACCTTACTGTTATAGACGCAGCCCGATAGCAGCATTCCCGCCGCCAGCAGTGCAGCAAATTTGTTCATTTAATCTCCAAAAATATTTATCACATCAATAAATGAAGGGGATTGTAACTGTATCGCAGGCGATTTCTGTGGGGATTATCTGAATGTGCCCCCCGTGAGAGGGGAGCACAAAAGGGAAAGGAAAATCAGACCAGCGCGTTCGGGCAGGTTTCGCCAGCATCCACCTGACGCAGATTGTCGAGGGTAGTTTGCGAAATACTGATCAACGCTTCTGCGGTCAGAAACGCCTGGTGGCCGGTAAACAGCACGTTGTGGCAGGCGGAGAGACGGCGGAAAACATCGTCCTGAATAACGTCGTTAGACTTATCTTCAAAGAACAGATCGCGTTCGTTCTCATACACGTCCATCCCCAGTGCGCCAATTTTCTGGTGCTTCAGGGCGTCAATCGCTGCCTGAGAGTCGATCAGCGCACCGCGACTGGTATTGATGATCATCACGCCATCTTTCATCTGATCAAAAGCGGCATGGTTCAGCAGATGATAGTTTTCATCCGTCAGCGGGCAGTGCAGGGAGATAACATCGGACTCTCTGTACAGCGTCTCAAGATCGACATACTCAACCCCCATATCCAGCGCGGCGGCGCTTGGGTAGGGATCAAATGCCAGCAGGCGCATACCGAAGCCTTTAAGAATGCGCAGCGCGGCGACGCCGATTTTACCGGTGCCGATAACCCCTGCGGTTTTACCGTGCATGGTGAAACCGGTCAGCCCTTCCAGAGAGAAGTTAGCGTCGCGGGTACGCTGATAGGCGCGGTGAATGCGGCGGTTCAGCGACATCATCATGCCGATAGCATGCTCTGCGACCGCTTCTGGCGAGTAGGCCGGAACGCGCACCACGCGCAGCCCCAACTCTTTGGCGGCATCGAGGTCAACGTTGTTGAACCCGGCGCAGCGCAGGGCGATGTACTTCACACCGTGGGCTTTAAGTTCTTCAAGCACCGGGCGGCTACCGTCATCGTTAACGAAAATACATACCGCTTCGCAGCCGTTGGCAGTTTTCGCGGTCTTTTCGGTTAGCAGGAAGTCAAAAAATTCAAGTTCAAAGCCGTATGCATCATTAACATGCTGCAGATACTTCTTGTCGTACTGCTTCGTACTATACACAGCGATTTTCATAAGACTTTTCTCCAGTGATAATACCGTCACGGTAGCATAATTAAAATAATCTTACAAATACTCAAAATTAGTTTAATTATCAGGTTATAGTGATAATTCTAGAGCATATCGGCAGGTTCAGGAATCTCTTTGAAAGATAATGTTTTTTACCAGATATTAAGACTGAATGCCCCAGGGATCAGCAGCATTAGCGGCCAGAGCAAACCGGAACTGACGTTAGCGAGCTGAAAATGCCAGTGAGAAGTGCCGCTGGCGCCGGTCACCAGCGGGACGGTGGCGCGCAGCGGGGAGAGAAAACGGCCAAAAAAGACCGCCCATGCGCCGTGACGACGCAGAAACAGCTGGCCACGGGCCAGACGCTCGGCATTAAGCCAGCGAATGCGATGCAGATGGTGTCGGTAGCGACGTCCTGCCAGCCACGAGAGCCAGAATCCGCCGATTGCGCCGAGGCTGGCGCTAAGCCACATTAGCAAGAAATGCCCGACGCTGGCGGAGGCCAGGGTACCAAACAGCAGTAGCCCGGAGGTGCCCGGTATCAGCAGCGAGATAACGGCGCAGGATTTCGTGAAAGTCAGCAGGAAAACCATCAGCAATACCAATGAATAATGGCGCTGAGCGTGCTCCACCAGCGAGATAATCAACTCCACAGGATCGCCCGTTTGTGATTGCAGATGTTAATCAGTGTCGCAGGGGAAAACTAAACATCGGCTCAATAGCTTGCTGGAGAATCACGCGACGGCGACTACGCTTAAACGGGACGGAAACTTTAACTCGCAGGTCGAACGTGCCACAATAACGGCCTCTCGGCTTTTACTTATTTTGAATCAGGATATTAGCTGCCCATGAAGGGTAA
Source organism: Klebsiella sp. MISC125 (assembly GCF_051131775.1). Classification (NCBI taxonomy): domain Bacteria; kingdom Pseudomonadati; phylum Pseudomonadota; class Gammaproteobacteria; order Enterobacterales; family Enterobacteriaceae; genus Klebsiella; species Klebsiella sp. MISC125. The sequence continues at coordinate 3,385,236 of NZ_CP180448.1, read as the reverse complement.
ATATAAAGCCGCCATCGCGCTATTATTAGCACTCGTGTTGCTACCGCTGGCTTTGTTGTTGACGCTCACCCATTGGGTCCCCACGCTGGCGGGGATCTGGCTGCCTGCCGGAACCCGGATCGCCCTGAATGACAGTCCACGCCTGACGCGCACCTCGCTGCGTATCCCCGATCTGCGCTATCTGGTGGGCGACTGCGAAATCGCTCGCGTCACTAATGCCGAGCTGTCCCGTCCCAGCCGCTGGCGTTTACATATCACTGAGCTGGACGTTAACAGCGCCTGTCTGAACAAGCTGCCGGAGAGCGAAGCCGCTCCCGGTGCGCCGAAAACCCTCGCCGAATGGCAATCGATGCTTCCTTATAGCTGGCTGACAATTGAAAACCTGCGCCTGTCGCCGTGGGAAAAATGGCAAGGGCGGCTGGTGATGTCGCTCACGCCAGAGCAGCAGGATATTGGCTATGCCGGAAAAGAGATTTCTGTTCAGGCGCGGCTGCGCGGCCAGGCGCTGACGGTCAGCAACTTTTCCGCGCGTTTAGTGGAAGATCAGGCCCCGGTGAAGTTGGTGGGCGAGTTTCATATGCCGCTGGTGCCGGACGGTTTCCCGGTCGATGGCCACCTGTTCAGCACCTTCGAGTTTGCGCAAGCGCCTGGCTTGGTGGATGCTGAACTCGAGTGGCAAGAGAATCGCGGACAGCTGTTGGTCACGCCGCGCGGTGAAGTGGAGCCAATGCTTGACCTGCCGTGGGAAATTACGCCCGATCGTATCGCCATCAGCGATGGCCGCTGGCACACCGAATACGCCGGTAATGCGCTGAGCGGTCGCGTCGCGCTGTCGGTAGGCAACTGGCAGCAGGGTACCGAGCAGATGCAGGTGAGCGGGCGGCTGAACGTGCTGACTCAGGGTCAGGCCGGTAAGGGTAACGCGGTGCTGAATATTGGCCCCGGTAAGTTGAGCATGGATAACAGCGACATGCCGCTCCAGTTGACCGGTGAGGCCAAGCTCGGCGATCTGATTTTTTATGCCAAACTGCCCGCGCAGTTGAGTGGTCCGCTCACCGCGCCGGTGCTCGATTTTCATCCCGGCGCGCTGCTGCGTTCGCGCGGGCGAGTGATTGATTCGCTCAATATTGATGAGATCCGCTGGCCGCTGGCGGGCGTTAAAGTGACCCAACAGGGCGTGGATGGTCGCTTGCAGGCCATTCTGCGCGCCCACGAGCAGGAGATGGGCGACTTTACGCTGCATCTTGACGGTCAGGCCGACAACTTTATGCCCGACCGCGGTCGCTGGCAGTGGCGCTATTGGGGCGAGGGCCATTTTACGCCGATGCAGGCGCGCTGGGATGTCAAAGGCGCAGGGGAGTGGACCGACAGCGCCATCGTGCTCAACAGCTTGTCTACGGGCTTCGATAAGCTGCAATACGGCTCCATGCTGGTCAGCACGCCGCGTTTGACGCTGGAAGAGCCGATCCACTGGCTGCGCGATGAACAGCACCCGAAACTGACCGGGGCGCTGTCGCTGGACGCCGGAAAAACCACCTTTAGCGGCGGCAGCGAATTACCGCCCTCGACGCTCAAATTTAACGTCGATGGGCGCGACCCGACCTGGTTTCAGTTCAACGGTTCATTGCATGCGCAAAGCATTGGTCCGGTGCGCGTTACCGGGCGCTGGGACGGCGAACGACTGCGTGGACAGGCGTGGTGGCCAAAACAGTCTTTAACCGTGTTCCAGCCGCTGGTGCCGCCAGAGTGGAAAATGAAGCTGCGCGAAGGCGAGTTGTACGCTCAGGTGGCGTTCTCTGCCGCCGCCGATCAGGGTTTTGAAGCGGGCGGGCACGGCGTCCTGAAAGGCGGTAGCGCCTGGATGCCGGATAACCAGATTAACGGCGTCGATTTCGTTCTGCCATTCCGCTTTAGTGAAGGTACCTGGCAGCTCGGTACCCGTCATCCGGTATCGCTGCGCATTGGGGAAATCGTCAACCAGTTCACTTCGCGTAATCTGACGGCGGATCTCCAGGGCTCTTACCCGTGGAGCGAAGACGCCCCGTTGCAGCTCAGCAACGTCAGCGTCGATATACTCGGCGGCAAGCTGACCATGCAGCAGTTGCGGATGCCGCAGCATGATCCGGCGCTGCTGCGTCTGCAAAATATCTCCAGCAGCGAACTGGTTAGTGCTATCAAAGTGAAGCAGTTTGCGGTTTCCGGACCGTTTAACGGTGCGCTGCCGCTGTGGCTGAATAACGATAAATGGATAATCAAGGACGGCTGGTTCAATAATCCGGGGCCGATGACAATGCGCCTGGATAAAGACACCGCGGACGCGCTGGTGGCCGACAACGTCTCCGCCGGGGCGGCGATAAACTGGCTGCGCTATATGGAAGTCGCCACCTCGTGGACGCGCATCAACCTCGATAACCTTGGCGTACTGACGCTGAAGGCGACGATTAGCGGCACCAGCCGGGTAGAGGGCAAAAGCAACACGGTGCACTTAAACTATTCCCATGAAGAGAATATTTTTGACCTGTGGCGCAGCTTGCGTTTTGGCGACAATTTGCAAGCGTGGCTTGAACAAAATGCCAGGCTGCCCGCGCAGCGCTGTCAGGACAGTAACACCTGTAAGGAACAACAATAATGATCAAACTACTCACCGCCTTTCTGGCGACCATGCTGCTGGCGGGCTGTACGCCGCGCATTGAGATTGCGGCGTCAAAGGAGCCGATCACCATCAATATGAATGTCAAAATTGAGCATGAAATTCATATCAAGGTGGATAAAGATGTTGAGAATCTGCTCAAATCGCGTAGCGATCTGTTCTGAGGCGATGATGAGAAAACGACTGTTAACTGCGACGCTGGCGCTCGTGTTATTCAGCACTCAGGCACTGGCTTTAACCTTGAACGAAGCTCGCCAGCAGGGGCGGGTAGGCGAAACCCTCAACGGCTATCTTGAACCGCTGCGACAGGATAAAGAAACCCTGGCGTTGGTTAAACAGATTAATGCTGCGCGCAGTGAGAGCTATCAGCAGCTGGCGGATGACAACAATCTGCCAGTGGATCAGGTAGCGAAAATGGCCGGGCAAAAACTAGTCGCCAGGGCGCAACCGGGGGAATATGTGCAGGGCCTTAACGGCAAATGGCTGAAAAAATAGCTAACGGCAACGCTTGCGATACTCCCCGGGCGAGATGCCGAAGCGTTGTTTAAAGGCGGTGGAAAAGTGGCTATGATCGCTGAAACCCCAGCTATAGCCAATCCCCGCCAGCTTTTCGTCATCATGTGCGCTTTGCAGCGCGCGGGCGCACAGATCGAGCCGACGATTCTTAATGTACTGCGCGACTACCAGCCCTTTTTCAGCAAACAGCCGATACAGACTACGTACCGACATCCCGGTTTCACTGGCCAGCCACTCCGGGCGCAGGTGTTCCGCCTGAATTGACTCATCGATTAAATCCATGATTTTGCGAAACTGCTTATCGCGCCGCGATGGCTGAGCCTCCTGATGATGCAGCATCGGACGCAGCAGGCAGACAATCGCCTCCAGCGCCGCTTCGCTTTCGCTTGCCGACAGCTCGGGGCTATTCATACTTTCTCGCAGCAGACGCTGGCTTAGCTGAACCATCGGCAGGCTTTTTGCCAGCCGGGTGGCAATGCAGATTTCGCTGCCGCGCAGTTGCTGTTCGAGCAGCGTTCTTGGTAATAACAAGGAGGCCTGACGCGAGGTCTGCTGCCAGACAATCGAGCACGGACGGGAAGCATCAATCAGCGTGATATCACCGGTTTCGAGTAGCGCCTGACGACCATCCTGCTCGACGGTCGCCTGGCCGGAAAGCTGGAAAACGGTATAAAACCAGGCGTCATTGTCGCGCTTAATTTCTTGCCGGGTACGATAAAGGTTGATGCCGCGAGCGGTAACGGTACTGACTTTCAGGCTGCCCGCATAGCTGGCGTCTATCTCACCGTGAAAATTATCATCCAGCGGACGGGCGGCGAATTGCCCGCAGACTTGATTGATTTTTGCTAACCAATGCTGGTAATCCTGCCCACGATTTGCCGTACTCATCGCGAATCCTTTGTAATAATAATGTTTTTGTATTGTTGCATTTATGGTTCTGGAGGCAAGGGCCGGAGGCGGAGTATATGAAAGAACTATTACCTGTGGCACATTTTCTGTCCGCGTAATCGGCTTAATTGCGGAGCCTGTCACAGCGGCACAAGCGAATGTCACAGAGAAAAAAGCGCGAATGGCGACCCCGACTTAGACTGAAACCACTATCCGCGAACAATAAGGAAGGGGTATGTCCACATCACAGGTCGCGCTACTTGCCAGCGTGCAGCAGTTTTTAGACAGACAGCATGGTTTGTACCTCGATGGTGCGCAGCAGGCGGCAGAGAGTGAAAAGCGCTTAACCGTCTGGAACCCGGCCACCGGGCAGGCCATCGCCAGCACGGCGGATGCCAATGCCGCAGACGTTGATCGCGCGGTGATGTCTGCGTGGCGTGCGTTTGTCTCCCGCAGCTGGGCCGGGCGCACGCCCGCGGACCGCGAACGCATATTGCTGCGCTTTGCCGATCTGGTTGAACAGCATGGCGAAGAACTGGCGCAACTGGAGACCCTTGAACAGGGTAAATCAATCAACATTTCTCGCGCCTTTGAAGTGGGCTGCACCCTGAACTGGATGCGCTATACCGCCGGGCTGACCACTAAGATCAGCGGCCGCACGCTTGACGTGTCGATTCCGTTTCCGCAGGGGGCGCGCTATCAGGCGTGGACGAAAAAAGAGCCGATTGGCGTCGTGGCCGGGATCGTGCCGTGGAACTTCCCGTTGATGATTGGCATGTGGAAAGTGATGCCCGCGCTGGCGGCTGGCTGCTCTATTGTCATTAAACCGTCGGAAACTACGCCGCTGACCCTGCTGCGCGTGGCGGAACTGGCAACGGAAGCGGGCGTGCCGGATGGCGTGTTCAACGTGGTCACCGGTAGCGGTGCCGAATGCGGCGCAGCGTTAACCTCGCACCCGCAAGTGGCGAAGGTGAGCTTTACCGGCTCGACTGCCACCGGTAAACAGATTGCCCGCGTGGCCGCCGACCGCCTGACCCGCGTAACCCTGGAATTAGGCGGTAAAAACCCGGCTATCGTACTCAAAGATGCCGATCCCCAGTGGGTGATCGAAGGGTTGATGACCGGTAGCTTCCTCAACCAAGGGCAAGTTTGCGCCGCTAGCTCACGGATTTACATCGAAGCGCCGCTGTTCGATACGCTGGTGAATGGTTTCGAACAAGCGGTGAAATCGATGCAGGTGGGACCTGGCATGCTGGAGAGCAGCCAGATAAACCCGGTGGTGTCGAAGGCGCACTGCGCCAAAGTGGCGGCGTATCTCGACGAAGCCCGCCAGCAGAACGCGGAACTGATCAGCGGCAGCGTTGGCCCTGACGCGCAGGGTTTCTACATACCGCCGACGCTGGTGATTAACCCGGATGCTAACCTGCGCCTCACTCGTGAAGAGGTGTTTGGCCCGGTGGTCAACCTGGTGCGCGTTGCCGACGGTGAAGAAGCGCTACGGCTGGCCAACGACAGCGATTTCGGCCTGACCGCCAGCGTGTGGACGCGTGATTTGACTCAGGCGCTGAACTATACCGACCGTCTACAGGCGGGAACAGTGTGGGTTAACAGCCATACGTTGATTGACGCCAACCTGCCGTTTGGCGGCATGAAGCAGTCCGGTACCGGACGCGATTTTGGCCCTGACTGGCTGAATGACTGGTGCGAAACGAAATCGGTTTGCGTGCGGTATTAGCGGTATTTTTCCCGGTGGTGGCTAACGCCCTACCGGGGCTACGGCCCTGCGTGGGTGTGGTAGTTCGGACAGGTGCGATCATCAGGATAGTCGCCGTATCTCGCTCTTCGACGCCATCACCATGACATAAAAATATTAATGTCTGATATAAAATCGATAATTTCAGTTATGTCTTAATTCTCCGTATTTTTATCGCCTCTTCATTTTTCGGAGGCGATTATGCCGCTCGTTATTTATATCTTCACCCTCAGCGCGTTTGCGCTGGGTTTAGCTGAATTTGTACCCATCGGACTGACTGACGTGATGGCAAACGGATTAGGCGTGAGCATTGAACAGAGCGGTGGTGCGGTGACGGCCTATGCGCTGGGTGCCACCGTGGCCGCACCGGTTCTCACCGCGCTTACCGCGTCCTGGAGTCGTAAAAATGTGATGCTGGTGACCGCCGTGGTTTTCACGCTGGGAAGTTTCGCCGCGGCCTTTGCCGCCAATCTGACGCTGCTGTTGGCGGCGCGGTTTATCGCCGGACTGGGCCATGGACTGTTTCTCGCCGTCGCGTCAAGCACCGCCGCACGTCTGGCGGGCCCGAAAAAGGCCGGTAGCGCCGTGGCGGTAGTGTTCGGCGGATTCACGCTTGCCATGGCTATTGGCGTGCCGGCCAGCACCGTTCTGGCCGGTGTGGTGCCCTGGCGTTATGTAATGGCAGCGATTGGCCTCTTTGGTGCGATTGGCTTCTTTGGGCTGCTGTTTGGTATGAAAGATGCGCTGGCTACGCCAAAAAATGCGCAAGGCAATTCTGCGCTCAGTCATCTTGCCACGATGCTTAATCCCACCTTGCTGGCCGGGGCGCTAGTAACAGTACTGGCCTACGGCGGCTCGTTTACCGCCTATACCTATATTGCGCCACTTCTGACGACGAAAACCGGCGTGACGACGGCAACGGTCAGTATATTCATGCTGATCTACGGTGTGATGGCGGCGTTGGGTAATATCCTCGGTGGCAAAATGACTGATGCACTTGGCGTTAATCGCGCCTCGGTACTGATTGTGTTGGGGATCATTATCGTCACGGCGGGAATGTGGCTATTCAGTGGTTCGCTCTGGCTCATGGGAATTCTGGTTGCCCTGTTAGGGATGCTGACTTTTGCCGCCGTACCTGCGCTACAAGCTCGCCTTATTAGCATTGCCCAGACTCATGCGCCGCACGCTCACGGCGTAGCCGCCGGGCTCAATATCGCCGGTTTTAACTCGGGAATCGCTCTGGGTTCGGTGCTGGGAGGGATAACAATCGTTCACGCGGGTATCGTGTGGGTAGGGCTTGCTGGTGCGCTGCTCTCATTACTGGGTTTGGGATTATTGTGGTGGCAAATTACGCGTCGTCTTGCCGCTGGCGCGGAGGGTGCGGTAGCCTAATAAGCAAATTAAACGAAGAGTAACCCTGAATGAGCCATCTGACCCACCTGCGAACCTTTCTTGAAGCATACAGAACTGGCTCATTTTCCCGTGCTGCGGAGCAACTTGGGATCACCCAGCCCGCAGCCTCGCAGCATATTCAGGCGCTGGAGTCGCTGGTGGGTAAACCGCTATTCGTCCGCCAGGCTCGTGGGGTCAAGGCCACGGACGCGGCGGAAGAGCTGGCTCGGGCCGTTGCACCGTTTATTGACGGTGTGGAGGCGAAAATTGCCAGCTATCGTCCACAGGTAGATGCGGGTGGGACGGTCTATTTTGTCGGCTCCTCGGATTTTGTTTATTACCGTTTTACCCCAACCCTCGCAAAATTAATGAATGCCGGATATCGGGTGCGCTTTCACGTGGGCGACCGGGCGAGAATTTATGCCATGCTGGGGGATGACAGCGTCGACTTTGCCATTACCGCCAGCGTGCCGGATGAAAAAAATTACCACTACTGCTTGCTGCATACGGAAAGAATGCTGCTGGTGCATAGTCCTGCGTTGACCGACGCCATTGGTGTGGCGCCTGACATGACTACCCTCAGCCAACTGCCGCTGATCGCGTTTGACGAAGATCTACCGCTGATTCGAACGTTGTGGCAGACGATGTTCCATAGCGCACCGCCGTTGCAGGCGGCATTGACGATCCCGGACATGCGGGTTATCCGCCAGATGGTGATCGACGGACAGGGCTGGAGCGTGCTGCCGGATTATCATTGTGCCGATGCTTTGGCGCAGGGCAGGTTAGTCTCACCGACGCCAGTCGAGATCTCACCGACCAGTTATCTTTACCTGGTGTGGCATAAAAAGCGGGAAAACCCGCGCTTAAACCGTATCCGCGAGACCATCACCGCCGATTTTGCTTCGTAGAGGGATATCCCCGGACGCGGTTGTCCGGGGGAAACCGGCTAATCCAGCAACGACGGATCGGCGTCGATCATTATCTGCTTCATCTCTTCGAAATGCTGACGTGAAAAGTCGGCGATACCCTCCCAATCCTGAGCGGTTTTCTCCGCCACCTCATCAGAGAGTTGCTTCAGCGGCTGCCCCGTTGACCAGGCGGTCACCAGAATCTGGCAGGCGCGCTCCAGCGTCCAGATATCATCGAATGCCTCGCCAATAGACGGGGCGGTTACCAGCACGCCGTGGTTGCCCATCAGCAGTCGATGCTTATCGGCCAGCAGCGACGCCAGTCGGGCGCCTTCCGCCGTGGTGTCTGCCATGCCGCCATAAAGCGTATCGACGGCAACGCGGTTAAAATAGCGCGCTGTATTCTGATCGACCGGCGGGATATGCGGCGTCTCCAGGCAAGCCACGCTGGTGGTGTAAACCGGATGCAGGTGCAGCACCACCCGCACCTCCGGTAGACGCTGGTGGATTTGCCCGTGAATCGCCCACGCCGTCGCGTCTACGTCCGCCCGATGGGCGCAAGTTTCATCATCAGCATCCAGCAGCAGTAGATCGCTGGCACGGATCCGCGAAAAGTGTTTCCACTTCGGGTTCAGCAGGAACTTTTTGCCGTCCGCCGAGATGGCCGCGCTAAAGTGGTTGGCCACCGCCTCGTGCATCCCGAGATGGGCGATGATGCGAAAGGTAGCCGCCAGGTCGATACGCGTCTGTTCTTCATAAGACCGGGCCATATAATTACTCCGCTTTTGGCATCAGGGTTTGCAGATCCTCTTGCGTCGGTGCCTGGAAGTTGTATTTCTTCAGCAACGCAGCGTATTCCGGCGTGGCGCTGTATTTCTTCAGGCCTTCTTCCAGTGCGGTTTTCACCTCACTGTTGCCTTTTTTCACCCCAAAACCGTTCAGCACCGGGTAAATCAGGGTTTCCGATGAGATAACCACCCGATCGCCAAGTTTATCAATGACGCCGCGCGCCACCGCCGCATCGGTGATTTGCGCCTCTACTGCCCGCGACAGCAGCGCCTGAGTGGTTTGCGGGTCGGTGGTGTATTCACTGAGCGCAATCGGCTTCAGGCCCTTTTTCACGCAGTAATCGGTGGAGAGCTTTTGCAATTGCGCCAACCATGAGGTGGCTCCCATGGAACCAATTTTGTGGCCGCAAAACTCTTCCGGCGTTTTCGGCTGATAATCGCCGCCTTTCAGCGCGAGGATTGCTTCGCCGCTCTTCAGATAGGGCACCATATCGATAACCTTCAGACGTTCGGCGGTGATGTACATCGACGAGTTGGTGATATCAAAACGCCCGCCCTGTAAGCCCGGAATTAAATTCGGAAAACGGGTATCAATATTCACCGCCTCGCGGCCCATGGTTTTCGCTAGTCCGGCAAGGAACTCGATGTCGAATCCGGCGGGTTTGTTGTTTTCCATATATTCATACGGGAAAAAGGTCATATCCGAACCCGCGGTGATTTTCCCCGGCTGCTGGAAGGCCAGCGAGCTAAAGGACGTCAGGGCTCCGGTGGCGCAAAGGAGCAGGGCAGCAGGGCGCAAAGCATTAATACGTTTCATACAACCTCCAGGGAGTGGGCAAATTACATGCTGGCGCGATCGGTACCGGCCTGCTGGACGAAAAAGGATGCGCCGCGCGGTTTTTGCGGCAGGCGTAAATGATTAACGGTACTGCGCACCAGGCCGCTCTCTTCACCGGCAACCATCTGCCCGGCATGAATGCTGGGCAGCGGATTTTCGCCATACGGCAGGGCGTCCTCCGCTGCATACACGCTGATAAACAGCGTACGCGGCAGGTCGGTTTCATTCGGGCTGGAGGCGTGGAGCAGGCGAGTGTGCATAAAACATACCGATCCCGATGGCCCAAAACAGGCTTGCGGCTGTTGGCAGTGGGCCGCTTCAACCTGCGGGTCCACCGATCCGGTAAAGCGCGCGTTTTGCCAGTGGGACCACAGCGGTCCCTGATGGCTGCCCGGCACCACGTTGAGCGGGCCATTTTCCGGCGTCACTTCACTGACCATTAGCAGGGCGGTGATGATGTCGTCGTTACTGTGCGGGGTAAACAGAAAATCCTGATGCCATTTTACCTGCGTTGCGGTGTGCGGCAGTTTGGAGTTTATTTTGCTGTGATGAAAACGCGTTCCGCTGCCGCCGATAAGCTGACCGGCAATCGTCGCCATCTTTGAATCTAGCGCGGCGTGGCAGTAGGCGGCGGAAATCTCCGTGGGCGAACTTACCCGGCGCAGCGAAGGGTGGTGGGCCGCGTGATCGCTTTCCAGATCGAAACGCGGTCGACCGTCGAGAGTTTCCCCCCAGACTTCGCTATGCTGCCGACTCTCTTCGACCCAGGCGTCGAAATCGGCTTGCAACAGAGCGACTTCCTCTGCGTTAAGCACCTCTTCGACGACCAGAAAGCCCTGCTGATGAAACTGTTCGATTTGCCACTGCGCAATCATAATCTTCTCCTTTGAGGAACGGAGGCGTTAAGCCAAAGAGACATCTTTCAGGAAGGCATCCACGCGCGGGTGTTGGCCGTCGCGCATTGCCGCAGGCGTGTCGTCGCAGACCACGCGACCTTTTTCCATAAACACAATTCGGTCGGAAACCTTGAAGGCAAAATTCATCTCATGGGTGACGATCACCATGGTGATGCCTTCATGAGCCAGTGATTCGATAACCTGTAGCACCTCGTTAACTTTTTCCGGATCCAGCGCCGAGGTGGGTTCATCAAACAGCATAATTTGCGGGCGCATCATCAGCGCGCGGGCAATCGCAACCCGCTGCTGCTGGCCGCCGGAAAGCTGATGCGGATACTTCCACGCGTGTTCCAGCATGCCGACTTTATGCAGCAGTTCGCAGGCGTGCTGTTTCAGCTCGCCTTCGCTGGCCAGATGGTGATAGCGCGGCGCCAGCAGCAGGTTGCCGAGAACGGTCAGGTGGGGGAACAGGTTGAAGCTCTGGAATACCATGCCGATATTCTGGCGATGTTCGCTGTTCTCCATAAAACGCGGCTTCTGTTGTCCCTGCCGATCCAGGTGAATAAAAGGTTGTCCGTTGATTTTGATCTCACCGTTATCGATCTGCTCAAGACCGTTTAGCAGGCGAATCAGCGTCGTTTTACCGGAACCAGACGGGCCGATAACGGAAACCACCTCACCGGGCTGAATTTGCAGGCTGACCGCGCCCAGCACTTCGACATTGTTATAGGCTTTATGCAGCTTTGAGGCCTGTAGCGCGGGTTCCTGTGCCGCGCTGACGCTGCGGGCCATCGCCGGACGCCGGACCGTCGCCAGTCGTTGCATCTCCTCATCCACCGGGCGCGTAGTTTTACGCTGAGTGACATCGAGCCAGGTCTCCAGGCGTTTGAGCAGGAAATCAAAGACCGTGACGATCAGGATGTAATAAAACGCCACCGCTGCCATGGTCTCCATCACCAGGAAATTCTGCGAATAGAGGCGCTGGCCGACCATTAAGATTTCGGTCAGAGAGATGACCGATACCAGCGAGCTGAGCTTGACGATGGCAATATACTCATTGGCCAATGCAGGCAGGGCCACGCGCAACGCCTGTGGGATCACCACCCGCCACTGGGTTCCGGCATAGCGCAGCCCGAGCGCGCGAGCGGCTTCGCTTTGTCCTTTAGGGATCGACAGCAGCCCGCCGCGATGGATTTCAGCGATGTAGGCGGCCTCGCTAAGTACCATCGCCAGCAGTCCGGCCCAGAACGGGTCGTTCAGCACCGGCGCAAATGACGGCAGCGCCTGGGGCATGTTGTAGACAAAAATCAGCAGCACCAGCAGCGGCATACTGCGAAACAGCCAGATATAGAGGCGGGCAGGCAAATTAAACAGCTTGCGCGTCGACTGTTTTGCCAGCGCCAGAATAAATCCCAGCACAATACTGAAAGCCCAGGTCAGCAAACTTAATTTGATGACGGTCCAGGTGGCCTGCCAAAAATCGACATCGCTGAGCAGGCTTAACATATAGTTCCAGTTAAACGTCATGGGCTATTTCACTCGCCATCATTAACGGAAATTAAGGCGATTCCATTGTTCTAAAATGGGGAGTCGCCAGCGTTCATATTGCAATGACACTATGCTGGCAGTATTCCACTGGAGGCAATTAGTAAATTTTTGGTCTTTAAGTTTAAAAAAACTATACAGCAATATTAACCTTAAGTAATTCAACGCAATTAATGCGAAACACTATTGAAACAACTTAAAAACAATCACTGTTATTTTTAACCAGAACTTCCCATGAAATGAAAATTTGCGCAATAGTGGAGCGCGTGGTGAGCCAATAAGGTGCAGAGCGAGACTTTATGGTGCAATCGGGTAAATATCACTCAAGGAATTAGACGCGAAGAAATAGAGTTAGCGACTGGCCAATCAATATTTTAATCAAAATCGGTATGGCACGAGGCTTGCAAGTTGCATATCGGAAAACTAAGCCTGATTGCAGTAAGACAATATTTTATCAATGGTGACGCTATGAACCGATTTACCCTCAAGCAGCTAAAGTATTTCGTGACGGTGGTGGAAACGGAGAGTATTGCCGAGGCCTCCCGCCAACTGCACATTGCTCAGCCATCAATCTCGATTGCGATTAAAAACCTTGAAAGCACTTTCGACCAGCAGTTGTTTATCCGCCATCATGCGCAGGGTGTTTCCCTGACCTCTGGCGGACGGCGTTTCTACGATAAAGCTAAAGAGCTACTGCGGCTGTCGTATGAGTTTGAACAGAATTCGCGGGCGGATAAAGAGCTGGTTTCCGGGACTATTTCTGTGGGTTGCTTTGAATCCGTTGCGCCGTTGTATATGCCAAAACTGGTAGCCGGGTTTAAAAAAATGTATCCCGAAATAACCCTCCAGCTCTACGATGGCGAACAGCACGAACTGATGCATGGCCTGCACCGTGGGCGATTCGATCTGGCGCTGGTCTACGATCTGGAATTAGGGCACTCCATTCATAAAGAGCTGCTGAATGCGCCGCATAAACCTTATGCTTTGTTGCCTGCGTCTCATCCGCTGGCGCAGAAAAAATGCGTCACGCTTCAGGAGTTAAGCCGGGAACCGATGATTTTGCTCGATGCGGTTCCCAGCAAAAACTATTTTGTCTCGATATTTAAAGAGAAAGGTTATCACCCGGAAGTTGCCTACAGTTCGCCATCTATTGAAATGGTGCGCTGCATGGTCGGGCAGGGATTAGGCTTTTCGGTACTGGTTACCCGCCCGCTTTGCGACATGACCTATGATGGTGAAAAACTGGTGCAGCTGGATATTGCCGATGAAATGCCGGCATCCACATTAATTATGGCGCATCTGACAAATAATGAACCCACGCGCCCGACGCAGCTCTTTATGGATTATTGTCGCAGCATTGAGTTAACGCCGCATCAGGTCTGATTATTTTATTTGGCTAACAGGAAGAATTATTTTTTATTGTTTATATAGCCTCGTAAATTTCTATTCAGAGGAACGTTTTATAATATTTTACCATTTCATCACACTTACTTAACCTGAGTTCTGTCAATTCCGGCAAATAGCCGGACAACCGTGCTTGAAGGACACAGAAATGACAGAGCAGATTACAGAAATCGATACCCTGGTGGTTGGCGCGGGACAGGCAGGCGTCGCGATGAGCGAGCATCTGACCCATCACGGCGTCCCCCATCTGGTACTGGAAAAAAAACGCATCGCTGAGGCCTGGCGCAGCGGCCGCTGGGATTCGCTGGTCGCCAACGGACCCGCCTGGCACGATCGGTTTCCCGGCATGACGTTTCCTGGCTGCGATGCCGATAGTTTTGTCGCCAAAGAGCAGATCGCCGACTATTTCGCCGCTTATGCCAAAATGTTTAATGCCCCGATACGCACCGGCGCTGAGGTATTCAGCGCTGAACGTTTAGACGGGCGTCCGGGCTTTCGCGTCGAGACATCGCAGGGAATCATCGAGGCTCAGCGCATCGTCGCCGCCACCGGGCCATTCCAGCGCCCGACGATCCCGCCTATCGCGCCGCAGGATAGCTCAGTTCATCAAATTCATTCTGCGCAATATTACAATCCGCAGCAGCTCCCGGAAGGCGGCGTGCTGGTGGTTGGCGCAGGCTCTTCCGGTGTGCAAATCGCTGATGAGTTACGCCGGGCAGGGCGCGCAGTGTGGTTGTCCGTCGGCGCACACGATCGCCCGCCGCGCCGCTACCGTCAGCGTGATTTTTGCTGGTGGCTGGGAGTATTAGGGCTGTGGGATGCGCCAGCCAACCAGCCTGGAAAAGAGCACGTGACGATTGCCGTCAGCGGCGCCCAGGGCGGAAATACCGTCGATTTCCGCCAGCTAGCGCACCAGGGCATTACCCTGGTTGGCCAAACCCAATCCTTTACCGAGGGGAAAGCCTTCTTCCGCGACGATCTGGCGGACAATATTCGCCTTGGTGACGCCTCCTATCTGGCGTTGCTCGATGCCGCCGATGACTATATTGCCCGCAACGGATTGACGCTGCCAGAAGAGCCGGAGGCTCGCTTCTTTCTGCCCGACCCTGATTGCCTGACCCAACCGCTCGCTGAACTCGACCTGCAAAAAGTGGGCGTGCGTAGCATCATCTGGGCTACCGGCTATACCACCGATTACCGTTGGCTGAAGGTGAGCGCCTTCAATGAACAGCAGCGCCCGCAGCATCATCGCGGTGTCTCCAGCGAACCCGGCGTCTATTTTCTTGGCTTGCCCTGGCTTTCTCGTCGTGGCTCAACCTTTATCTGGGGCGTCTGGCACGATGCGAAATATATCGCCGATCAGATTGCCATTCAGCGCCAGTATCAACACTACCAACCCTCCTGCTAACGCCTGATTTGAGGACGCAAAATATGCCAACACATACCCGCATTCGGATGTTTAACACCAAAGAGACCTACCCGAATCAGACGCTCAACAACGATCTGTGCCAGGCGGTACGCGCAGGCAATACCGTTTACGTTCGCGGCCAGGTCGGAACCGATTTTGACGGCAACCTGATAGGTCTTGGCGACCCACGCGCTCAGGCGGAGCAGGCGATGAAAAACGTTAAGCAGCTGCTGGAAGAGGCCGGAAGCGATCTGACGCATATCGTCAAAACGACGACCTACCTTATTGACCCGCGCTATCGCGAGCCGGTGTATCAGGAAGTGGGTAAATGGCTGAAAGGCGTGTTTCCGATTTCGACCGGCGTGGTGGTGTCGGCTCTCGCGCAGCCGCAGTGGCTGATGGAAATTGATGTCACGGCGGTGATACCTGATGACTGGAATGAACAGGGGGCGTTATGACCATTTCTATTTCCGCCTTGTGCCCGGAGTCAGGTCAGCTAGGGATCGCGATTAGCTCGTCGAGCATTGCCGTCGGCGCTCGCTGCCCATGGCTGCTACCTGGCGTTGGCGCGGTATCCAGCCAGAATATTACGCTGCCCGCACTTGGGCCGCAGATCCTTGCCGGTCTGGAAGCGGGGCTCCCCCCGGAGCAGGCCCTGAAGCAGGCGCTGGGCGAAGACCGGTTTAGTGATTATCGCCAGGTGGTGGTGATCGACGCCAGCGGCGAAAGCGCCGTTTTCAGCGGCGAGCAGACGCTGGGTATCTGGCAGGTGGCGCAGGGCGAAAACTGCGTGGCGGCGGGAAATATGCTCGCCAACCCGCAGGTCATTATCGCTATGACGGCGGCGTTCGAAGGCGCTACCGGTGAACTGGCCAGCCGTTTGATTACGGCTCTGCAGGCGGGAATTGACGCGGGCGGCGAAGCGGGGCCTGAACACTCGGCGGCGCTGAAAGTGGTGGAAGATTACGCCTGGCCAGTCGTTGATTTACGCGTGGACTGGGCGGAAGAGAACCCGGTGGCGGCGCTGGAAGCTTTGTGGCTGGCCTATGAGCCGCAAATGGAAGCGTACATCACCCGCGCGCTGGATCCGCGTGAAGCGCCGACCTACGGGGTGCCGGGCGATGAGTAATCGCCTGCAGGAGATCCTCGGAGAGCTGCTGGCGTTTGATACCACCAGCCGCGAGTCGAATCTGGCACTGATTACCTGGGTCGCCGACTTTTTGCACGCGCGCGGCATAACATCACAGCTGTTTTATGATGACGAAGGACGCAAAGCGAACTTGTATGCCCGAATCGGCCCGTCGGGTCCCGGCGGCGTGATGCTCTCCGGCCATACCGACGTGGTGCCGGTGGATGGCCAGGCGTGGACGGTGCCGCCGTTTGCGCTGACCGAACGCGACGAGCGCTATTACGGTCGCGGCAGCGCGGATATGAAAGGGTTTATCGGCTGCGTTCTGGCATCGCTGGAGGCGTTTCTTGCCGCGCCGCTGCGAATGCCGCTGCATCTGGCGCTTTCTTATGATGAAGAGGTCGGCTGTCTGGGCGTGCGCAGCCTGGTGGATTTTCTCCGCGCGTCGGCTGAGAAACCGGCGCTGTGCATTATCGGCGAGCCGACAGAAATGCGTCCGGTCTATGGGCACAAAGGCAAACTCGCCATGCGCTGCTGCGTGGAGGGGCACGCTTGTCACTCAGCTTATGCTCCGCAAGGGGTTAATGCGATCAGCTATGCGGCGAAGCTGATTAACCGCCTGGATACGCTGGGTGAAAGCTTCGCGCAGCAACAGGACAACCGGTTTTCACCGCCATCGGGCACGCTGCAGGTGGGAACCCTCCACGGCGGCACGGCGCTGAATATCGTCCCGCAATCCTGTTGGTTTGATTTTGAAATCCGCTATTTGCCAGGTACGAGACCGCAGGCGGTGACCGACGCCCTGGCCGACTATGCCCGCGAGCAGCTTCTCCCGGCGATGCGCAAGGTGGCGCAGAGTTGCGATATCCGTTTCCTGCCGCTAAGCCACTATCCGGGACTGTTGAGCGACCCGCAGTCGGACTTTGCCCGCTGGCTGGCGCAGTGGTGCGGTAAAGACAGTCTCACAACGGTTGCCTATGGTACCGAAGGCGGCCTGTTTGATGAGGCGGGCATTGCGACGCTCATTTGCGGGCCGGGCAGCATGGAGCAGGGCCATAAGGCGGACGAGTATATCAGTATCTCCCAGACGGAACGCTGTATGGCGATGTTGAAAAACCTTTGCGCGTGGATGCGCGCCGATACCCCCGATTCTCTCACCTGATCTATCAACACAGGATGGCGACTATGCAAAACCAGCACTCCCCGCGTATTGATCAACAGACCATCGACCGCTGGCAGGCGGATGGCGTGGTGCTACTCAAGGGCGTATTTACGCCGTGGATCGAGAGCCTGTCGGGCGGCGTCGCCGCGCTGATGGCAAACCCCAGCGAGTATGGTCATGCGCGAACGGTGATCCCAAAGGACGGTTCCGCGCCGTTTTTTCAGGACTACTGCAACTGGGCGCAGATCCCGGAATTTACGGATTTTGTGTTTCAGTCTCCGGCGGCGGAAATCGCCGCGGCGCTGATGGGTTCGCAGACGGCGAAGTTTTTCCACGAACACACGCTAGTGAAACAGCCAGGCGGCAGTACCGTTACGCCATGGCATCACGATCAGCCCTATTACTGCGTGGAAGGGCGGCAGAACGTGAGCTTATGGATCCCACTGGATCCGGTGGCGGAGGAGATTTCGCTGCGCTGCATTCGCGGTTCACATCTGTGGGATGACGAATTCAGCCCAACGCGGTTTAACGGTTCAAAGCTCTACGCACACACGCGCTTTAAGGAGCTGCCGGATATTGATGCCCATGAGGAGGATTATGACATTGTGAGCTGGGCGCTGGAGCCGGGCGATGCGGTGGCGTTTCATTTTCGCACGCTGCATGGGGCAAAGGGGAATTCAACCGCGCGTTCACGCCGGGTTTTTTCCGCTCGGTGGGTGGGGGACGATGCGACTTTCGCCGATCGTGGTGGGGTGACATCGCCGCCGTTTCCAGGCCTTAAGCTGCGCGACGGCGAGCCGCTGGTCGCCGATGAATTTCCGCAGGTATGGCCACGGTAACGATGATAAGGCCGGCTGGGCAATGGGCGAGAAGCGAACATTCCCCGCGCGGCTCTTGTGGCCAGGTTGATAGGTAAACCTGGCTGCAGTAAGGCAATTTATTACGTTTAAATCTGGCGTATTAAATAATCAATAATACAAATAGAAATATACGCCATTTTTAATAAATGCAAGTATTCAGAGGATGACTGCCACAAAAATAAGATAATTCCAGAGAGGTTAAGAGTGTTTGCCTATAATGGACATTATCGCGGAAAATTCACCTTCAAATATATTCTCATTATTTACAGTTAGTTACACTTGCAATGTGATATTTTGGGCGATAAAAAATGGTTAAAATAATATCTTCTACTAATATCAAATTGTTGATTAAATTCATGCATCGTTAATTCGTATTAATTTAGATAGTTGGCTTTATATCGATTCGCCCGCAATTCAAGCGGTAGTGATAGCTGCTTCGTTTATTACCCAATTCGATGTTGCCATAGATCTGGCAGGTAAACTTCTGCTGTGGACGTTTGTGCAATACGACTTCGGGACTAAAGAGTTATTTTAAAGGACAACGTAAATGACGAATATCTACGAATCTACTAATTTAGGCAATCAGGAACCCGTCAGGCACTTGCCTGCCGCTGCTGTAAACAGCGCAAGCGCGGTATCATGGGGGGCAATATTTGCAGGCGCAGCTGCAGCGGCTTCGCTGGCGCTGATGTTGCTTATGCTTGGCGCAGGATTAGGCCTTACCTCCATTTCCCCTTGGGAAAATCACGGCCTTGCGGCCGGTACCGTAGGCATTGCCGCTATCGCATGGCTGACATTTACACAAATCGTGGCATCAGGAATGGGGGGATACCTGGCCGGACGCCTTCGTACGAAATGGGTTGATACTCATACCAATGAAGTTTATTTTCGCGATACTGCGCATGGTTTTTTGACGTGGGCCGTTGCATTGCTTGTATCCGCAGTCCTTTTGACCACAACCATCAGTTCCCTCATCGGCGGTAGCGCAAAAGTGGTGGGCTCCGTTGCCGGGGGCGCGACGGCAACCGCCATGAATAATGCGGGAGACAAATCCTCTGTGCTGTCGAAGTCATCGATGGAATATTTTACCCGCTCACTTTTTAGGGCGACCGGTCCCACCCCGACAGAAAACAGCGGACTTCCTGCAAATTCATCAGGTAATGACGTCATGGCAATGAATCAGCCCGCGCCGCCAAGAGCCGAGTCACCAGCGCAATTAGCAGAGGTTACGGGTATTTTTGCTAACAGTATTTATTCTGGCGCGCTTCCCCCGGATGACCTGACTTATGTGGCGCAGTTAGTTTCTCAAAATACCGGCATCAGTCAGAAAGAGGCCGAGCAACGTGTTCAGTCTGTTTATGATAAAGCGCAGGCTAATTTGAAAGAGGCAAAAAATAAAGCGCAGCAGGCCGCAGATACTGCCAGAAAAACCACTAGCTATGTCACCCTGTGGTCATTTATTTCTCTGTTAATCGGTGCGTTTGTCGCCAGCCTCTGCGCAACCTATGGCGGCCGTCAGCGTGATTTATAGCTTTCAATATTCATTATGAAGGAGGAACCTATGCGTTCAATATTGCTTTTCTTTCTGGGTGTGCCTATTCCTATCATTATTTTGATCGCGTTATTTGTGCACTAAATATTTTCCAGCACGACAGGAATACCTGATCAGAAAATATTTGCATTCCGCACATTGCCGTAAAAGCATAAATGCCCCTAGAGGGCATTTATGCTTTTTAGATTGAGTGCGAGAGCAGGGGGTTAACGTTCACGCCTTGCCATCAACAGCGCCAGCTCGACGAGGCGGTTTGAGAATCCCCATTCGTTGTCGTACCACGCCAGAATTTTGACCATATTGCCGCCAATCACCAGCGTTGACAGACCGTCGATAATGGAAGAGCGCGGGTCACCCTGGTAGTCGCTTGAGACGAGCGGTTCATCGCTATAGCCGAGGATCCCTTGCAGTGGCCCCGCTGCAGCGGCTTCACGAAACGCATTATTGACCTCTTCTGTCGTTACATCCCGCTCAAGCGTCACGGTCAGGTCGACAATGGATACCACCGGAACCGGTACGCGCAGCGAATAACCGGTTAAGCGGCCATCCAGCTCAGGGATGACTTTACCCAGCGCCTTTGCGGCGCCGCTGGAGTAAGGCACAATCGACAGCGCTGCGGCACGGGCACCACGCAGGTCTTTTTCCGGCTGGTCGTGTAGCGCCTGACTGTTGGTGTAGGCGTGGGTGGTGTTCATAAGACCATGCTTAATACCAAAATGCTGGTGCAGAACCTGTGCGGCAGGTGCCAGGCCGTTAGTCGTACAGCTCCCGTTGCTGACAACAAAGTGTTTCTCCGGGGAGTAGAGCCCATCGTTAACGCCCATCACGATGGTTAAATCGTCGTTTTTACCAGGGGCGGAGATAATCACGCGCTTTGCGCCACCGCTGTGAATATGCACCGCCGCTTTGTCACGATCGGTGAAGAAGCCGGTAGCTTCAATGACGATATCGACTTCACGCTCACGCCACGGGATGTTGGCCGGATCGCGTTCGCTGAACACGGTAATGGGTTTACCGTCAACCACCAGTTGCCCCTCACCGGCGGTAACGTCGGCGTCGAGTTTTCCGAGCAGCGAGTCGTATTTCAGCAGATGCGCCAGCGTTTTACTGTCTGTCAGATCGTTGATGGCCACAATCTGAATATCCGGGTTACCCAGTGCAGCACGCAGTACGTTACGTCCGATACGGCCAAAACCGTTAATACCGACCTTTACCATGATCAACTCCTTATCTGTTGTCTCTGGAGCTAATGTAGGCCGGTCAGCGTTTGGCGTAAATGACAAAAAAGGATCACTTTACGCCATTTTACGACAGTGAAAGCGTTGGCGATATTCACCCGGTGTGAGGTGGAGCTGTTTTTCAAACAGCCGCCGCAGGTTAATGCTGCTGCCAAATCCCGTTTGTTCGGCGATACGCTCCAGCGTCTCGTTGGTTTGCTCCAGACGCTGCCGGGCAGCGGCGAGACGGGCTTCGGCGACGTAGCGCGCCGGAGATGCGCCGGTTTCACGGGAAAATACGCGGGTGAAATTTCGCGGACTCATGGCGACTTTTTCCGCCAGTTTGTCCACGCTAAGGTCGGCGGTGAGGTTCTCAAGCAACCAGGCCAGCAGATCGTTAATTGGGCCCAGAGTGCTGGTTTGCTGAAAGTTGTAGCGGCTAAACTGTAGCTGGCCGCCGGGGCGGTGCAGGTACATGACGAAGTCCTGAGCGATGTCGCGCGCCAGGCTGAAGCCGTAGTCCTCTTCAACCAACGCGAGCGTCAGGTCGAAGCCGGAGCTGACCCCGCCTGAGGTCCAGATGTGTTCGTCCTGAATATAGAGCGGACCGCCTTCCACGCGCACCTGAGGATATTCTGCCTGCATGGTTTCCAGTAGCTTCCAGTGGGTGGTGGCGCGTCTGCCGTCCAGCAGCCCGGTTTGCGCCAGCAGCATTGCACCGCCGCAAATGGAGGCAATGCGGCGGGCATGGGGAGCGGCAAGGCGCAGCCAGTCAACCACCGCAATTCCTTCCTGCAGGTTTTGACCTCTGCCGGTAATAATGATGGTATCGAGAGGCTCGCGAGGGTCTATCTCATGCAGGCGATGATCGGCCAGCAAATTTAAACCGGACTGACCATGGATCACCTGATGCGGCTGGGTTGTCGCTAGCTGGACCTGATAACAGATGTCCGTAGCGCCTTCCGGATGCAGGCGGTTGGCCTGCATCAGAATGTCGGCAATACCGGCGGATTCAAACAGCATGCCGCCATCGGGGACAATAATAAGTATTTTCTTCATGTCCTGAAAAGTAATCTTTTTACAGAATAAGTCAACAGGGTTTGTGTGGGGGAAACCTATTCCTGCCGTAGTGATAGCGTTGTCTCTTGCTGGTGGTTCAAACTTGTCAGCGGCAACAGCAAGGGCTGCTTTGAGCGAGGTATCATCATATCGCTGCGGCATGAATTCCCACAATTCATGGCCCGGTGTGTTTTAATACTTTTGGATTTCATCACTCAAGGGCAAGTTATGCTAATCATCTTCAGTGGCCTACCTGGAAGCGGGAAAAGTACTATCGCTCAGGCTTTGGCAAAGCAATTAAATGCTCTGTACTTGCGAATAGACACGATTGAGCAAGCCATACTTAAAGCCGAAGAAGATGACCGTGAAATGGGGCCTACTGGTTATTTTGTTGCTTACTCACTCGCCAGGGAAAACCTGCAATTAGGAGCAACAGTCATCGCTGACTCAGTGAATCCACTGGCATTAACCCGTGATGCCTATCGGGATATCGCTCTATCTGTAAGAACCGGCTTTTTAGAAATTGAAATTGTATGCTCTGATAAGGTTGAGCATCGTAAACGAGTAGAAACAAGGGTGTCTGAAGTCGAGGGGTTAACCCTGCCGGATTGGAAAGATGTTACTGATTTGAATTATGAACCATGGAACAGAGAACACCTCATTTTAGACTCATACAGTTTATCCAGCGATGAGTGTGTATCTCGGATCATCAAAGTTCTTTCGCGGTGACTTGGTCTTAAGAGGCTCCCCAACAATTATTATGCTGGGGAGTTAGCAATATCCGCTCATGGCACGCAGCAGATAGACTGGGTGACCATCAGATCTGCTATGAGCGAGGAGCAGATATTTAGATAGTTTTTGTGTGGCTAACCGCGCATGTCGAAGCCGGATTTTTGAAAATCTCTATAGACTTCGGGATTGTTGAAGGCTGGGAATTTCGCTTTTTGGGCTGCTGATTTTATCGCTTGGCAATAGGCTTTATTGCCATTGCTGGTTGATATGTTTGAAGCCGTGCCATCCTGAGCAAATTCAATATGCAACCTGCATTTTTTCCCTTTCCAGTTTTGCGGCTCAGCAAGTTTGGCGTTTATTGCCGCCCTGATTGCCCGCGCTTGTGCACCCCATTCATCCTGATCATCCCAGCGTCCTGAACTGCAATTACCGATTGCCGTGGTCTTATGGCAGCCGGGAGGATGTAACGGCGCGCATCCCGCAGCCAGGCTGGCCACAATGGTCAGCATAACGATTCTCTTTACTGTTTTATACGATCCCATTTCTTGCCCCTCAATCCATTTAAGCCTCAGCAAGATTGGCATATTCTTCCTTCATTCCTGCCATCTTTTCAATCATGCGGGATCATAAGCCACGACCGCAACAATGACATAATGCGCCACTATTTCTTTTGGGCTAACCATTAATTGACCATAAAATCATGAATGTTAGCCAACAGGAGGTGAGCCTGAATGTCTCTCAAATGCCCGCTGAGGCATAACACGCATATAATCATTTTAAGGAAAGCTCTATAAAGTGAAGGGAGTGGATGAGGGGAAAACTTAGGTTTCAAGTGCAGCAACGATTGTAGCTTCCATCTTCTCCGGGGTAGTGATGGGCGCAAAACGCTTGAGCGGCTTACCATCGCGTCCGATCAAAAACTTGGTGAAGTTCCATTTGATCCGCCCGCCCAGCACGCCGGGCAATTCCTCTTTCAGATAACGAAACAGCGAGTGCGTTGCCGCGCCGTTGACTTCCACTTTCTCGAACATCGGGAAGCTCACGCCGTAGTTAATGTGGCAGGTCTGCGCGATTTCATCGGCACCACCGGGCTCCTGCTTACCAAACTGATTGCAGGGAAAACCAAGCACCACCAGACCCTGAGAGGCGTACTTTTTGTAGAGCGCTTCAAGGCCTGCGTATTGTGGGGTGAAACCACACTGGCTGGCGGTATTTACCACCAGAACCAGCTTGCCCGCGTAGTCTGCCATGGGGATCATTTCGCCACGCAGGCTGGTGGCCGTCAGTTGATGAAAGGGAGTCATCTGGAAATCCTCACGGTAGAAGTGCTTTTGCTGGGTTATTCACACAATTAGAGCTTGTGTGATACCTATTTGCAATGTCTGCGGAAAAGGTCAATAAACAGACGTTCCTTGACCCTGTTATCCGGGTGACCATTAAACCCCGAAGGAGATATCGCTCAATTTCTGCTGGATGAAATCAATAAGCGCTCTTGTTTTCGTCGGTAAGTAACGCCTGTCTGAATAGAGGGCGAACAACTGTAATGGGGCTGCCGATTGTTCAAACTCCACCTCAATTAACCGTCCATCGTTAATGTAGGGTTGGCAGGCCTGTTTCGCTAGAATGGCAAAACCGACCCCGGCGACCGCAGCGCGTCCAGCCATCTCTCCGCTGTTTACCCGATAATGCCCTTTAACCTTAATGGTCTCGAATCCCCCCTTTTTATTGACGAACTGCCAGGGTGCGCCTTTCAATGCACTGACCGTTGTAATACAGGGTAATTCTGCAAATTGCTGGATATGAGAAGGTGTGCCATAGCGCTTAATAACGGAGGGGGCTGCAACAATGGTGCAGGGAATAGTCATCAGATGACGAGCGATGTAGTCGCTGTCATCCATCTGGCCACGGCTAATAATGATAGCCAAATCCAGATCATCGCGCAGCGATTCGAAACCTGACAAATTGGTGACACAGCTGATTTCCAAATCCGGATACTGACAGGCGAAATCGGCAATAACGGAACCCAGCAGTGCAGGGCCTATTTCATTGGGGATACAGATCCGTAATGGGCCTTTGAGTTGCATTTGTCGCAACGTTAATTCGGTCTCGGTTTGCTCAAGCGCCTCCAGTAATGGCTTCGCTCGGGTATAGAGCAGGTGCCCCGCCTGGGTGAGCTTCATATGTCGGGTGCTGCGCTCAATAAGCTGGATATTCAGTTTTTCTTCTAACTGAGAAATGCAACGACTCACATTGGATGTCGGCATTTCCAGGGCCTTCGATGCCCCAACAAAACTTTCTCTTTCCACCACCGCAACGAACACTTTTAGGGTCGTAAAATCAAGGGCCGGACGCATTAACTATCCCATATATGATAATAATGTTTGCCATTTCTACCATATTATAAACACAGTTGATAGCGATTAAACTCGGGTCTCTTTCATCCATAGGTTGCTCGCTATGTCACTGACTACACAGACGTTTAATCACAAAGCCCTTATGCGGATAGCCTTCGTCATGGCGTTTATCCAGTTCACTAATGCGCTGGAATATATGGCGTTAACGCCTGTTTTTGCTTTTATGGCCGACGGGTTTTCGGCCGGTATCCTATGCTGGCTATGTCTCGGGGATGTACACGCTGGGTGCGGTCATTTCTGGGATTACTGCGTTTTATTGCATCCATCTGTTTAATAAAAAAACCTTCTTAATCAAAAATATGCTGTTGCTGGGAGCGCTCACCTTTTTGTCCACGCTCACCACGCATTTTGACATTCTTCTGGTACTACGATTTTGCGCAGGATTAATTGGCGGTACAACAATGGGGGTAGGGACGAGTATTTTAATTAATCATGCCCCGGCAAACTTACGCGGAAAAATACTGGCGACGGTGATTGCCTCATTTTCGATGGTCAGTATCGTCGGCATGCCCGCGATATTATTTTTGTGCACACACTATGGCTGGCATATTGCGCTGTGGTTAATCAGTTTACTTTGCCTGATCTCTTTACCGCTGATCGTTTTTATCCTCCCCAGGGATACGGTCTCATCCGGCGTGAAGGCCAGGCTGTCTATTGATACTCAAACCTTACTCTTCGCTTCTTGTTCTGCATTCGTACAATTTAGCCCCATGCTGATCATTCCCATATTGACGCCATTAATGACGCAATATATGGGCGCACAGCAAAAGCTATTACCTTTATTATTCTTAAGCGGCGGGATCGCCGGTTATCTGTCTACAAAAATAACCGGTATTCTGACGTCACGTTTATCTGCGTTGACGCTGGCAACCCTTTCCACACTGTTGTTTGTCGCCAGTTTGCTGATCCCGGCGATGGGTTACCATAATGTCTTTCTATTTATCACCTTATTCCTTGGCGCCTCGTATAGCCGACTTGTCTGTGCGTCGTTGGTGGCGGTTCAATATCCTGAAGATGAACAACGCGCCAATTTTTCTTCGCTGCAGACAGCCATGATGTTCCTGATAACCACTTTTGCCTTCTTTCTGTCGTCCTTATTACTCCCTGACCAGGGATTAACAATGCAAAATCTAAACCGGCTGTTGGTTGTCAGTGCATTCGCCGCATGTGGATTTCCCGTCATGGTCATCATGCTGCAAAAGAAACTGGCTAAATCAATCCGTGGGTAACATCCGGGCTGAAGTCTTGCAAATATCAGCCCAGACTGTCGGTCCTTTGGGGGAGTTACTTCAGCTCCAGTGCGCTTATCACGCGGGCAATATCCGCAATATCATTTGCCGACAACGGCTGCAAAGGACGAGGCAGGCAATCCGTATCGGTAAGTCCAAGCACGCCAGCGGCAGCGGCAATCACGCGAATACTCCCGCCATATTTACGGAACAGCGCCCACAACGGCTCAAGGCGAGTTGACAGGGCAGTAACACGCTCATGATCCTTCGCTGCGGCTGCTTCAGTGATTTGTTTCGCCATCTCCGGGAACAGACCGCCGCATACGGAATACCAGACTTCACAACCGGCGTTTAATCCCAGCCCGGCATAGGCATCTCCACTAATACCGATGGTTACGCCAGGGCGCAACTGGTGACGTAACGCATTCACCCGCTCAGCCGCTGCCGCCGGGCTATCCGGGACGCCGGGGATCTTAACCGAGCGAACACCCTCCAGTGATGAGAGACGACCGTGCAGTTCATCGGTAAAGGTAAAATGCGTGGTGCCTGGATTGTCATAGATACACACCGGGACAGACACGTGCCGGGTAACGGTCTCAAAAAGAGCAAAGACTTCTTCGTCACGCAGAGACTGGTAGCTAACCGCCGGGAGCAACAGGGCATTTGCGCCAGCTGCCTGCGCATCATCTGCCAGATGCAGGATGGCATCGGTACTGACCGCCCCCACACACACCATCATTGGGATATCCCCGGCATGCTGTTTGGCCAGCGTCGCGATGCGCTTGCGCTGCTCCCGGGTCAGATACGCATAGCTGCCGGTTGAACCCAGAATGCCCATAGAATCAACACGGGCCGCCGCCAGGCGGGCCACAATTTTACTGAACCCTTGTTCGTCGACGCCGCTTCCAGCGATCGGGGTTAACGGGAAAGCAGACAAACCGGTGAACATGTTGTTTCTCCTGAATGATATTACTGGGATTGCTCTTCGATGAGAGCCACCTCAAACCACAGACTGGGCATCATTTTTTCGAGGCCGTCGGTCAGCATCTTCCCGGCTTCGTAAAGCTTCTCCAGCGGCATCTGCGGCAAGCTCTCCAGAATAAACCACATTTGCTGAGCTTCCACCCCTAAACGGGTTCTGATCCCCTGTCGCCAGTTCCAGCGGCGGCAGGTCACGCCGGTATCATCGCACCAGATAACTTCGCCTGGCGAAGGATATTCAACGGCGTTCTCACCCTCTTTTATAGTATCAAAAGGCTCTGTTCCTTTTGCCACCGCCAGGCGCGGCGAACCCTGATAGGCAGAGATATTCTCTCCACCAACCGGAACGGCGTAGCGGAGACTCACGGCATTATAGAGATCAACAATGGGATCGAGCGCTGGCATCGTTCCGTCACGTAATACGCGTTTACGTAACGCATCAGCTGAGCAAGGGGTGCGTTTGGGTTTAGCGCCAAACGTTTGAAAAACGTCGGCCCATGCAGCCAGATGAGATTCCGCCCATACTGGTTCACCGCTCAGAACCGCTTCACATGCTTCTCGCAGCGCTGTTTCTCCCGTATCAGGGTTAAGTACTGGCGCAGCTTTTACGGAGATGCTGAGTGCCCGAAAGCAGGAGTAATACGATAAATTTCAGGAGCAATTGACGGAGAGACTGTTAACACGTGATAATCCTGTAATGACCAATTTATTCCATGATAATGACCGATGACCAAAAAAGTCAATTTAATGACCGACGCAAATTCTATCGTCAGCACCGTGAATGAAGCCGTCTCTCAGCGAATCAAGCTGTATCGTAAGCAAAAGAAAATTTCCCTCGATGAGCTATCCCGTCGGGCGGGCGTCAGCAAGGGAGCGCTGGTTGAGATTGAGGGATGCCGGGCGAATCCCAGCATTGCCCTGTTATGCCGCCTGGCTGCCGCGATGGGCGTTTCGGTGGCGGATTTTGTTGATGTCAGCTCTAAACCGACCGTGCATCTCATTGCTGAAGATGAGATCCCAGAATTGTGGGCAGGTGAAAAAGGCGGAAGAGCAAGGTTGCTCGCAGGTTCGGGTGGGCCCGAAATGACAGAGCTCTGGATGTGGGAAATGCAGCCGGGGGAAAAATTTGCGTCACCCGGCCATACGGAAGGGACGCTGGAACTGTTTTATGTTCAGACGGGCACGCTCACGCTGGGCGTGCAGGACCAACTGTATCTGGTGAAGACCGGGTGTTCGGCAACAGCCAGAACGGACGTTCCTCATTTCTATGAAAATCGGGAGGAGGGCCCATTGGTGTTCATCATGACAGTACATGAGAAAGCGTCCTGAGGGATGCCCGGTATGTCAGGGTTCCAATCTCATTGGTGGTAGAACCAGACGGGGTTGGAACTACCGGCCTCAGCGCACCGGCGCATCTTACGATGCCCCCGTCCGGTCCACCATTGAGTTGTGACACTATGCATGACATACACGGATATCAACGGGAGGTTATCACTGAACGTATCGTTGGATAAATTACTGCCCAACAAAAGGTCCGCTGTGAGCGAATTGTGGACATAACGCTCACATTTTCGGCTAGTTTAGATCGCAGCAGAAAACCAGTCCGACAACATGCTTGTTAGGCACTTTTTAAGTACTCTCGCTGAATTTTATTGGTAAGTTCAATCCTCTGTATTTCGCTTGTGGTAAATAGCAACTGCACAAAACCCTCTTGTGCGGCGTGTAAAAGCCCAGTATCTTCTATTTTGTCTTCCGCCTTTAACCTACATTCTAATTCATGGATGAGCCGTAATAATTCTTTACCTCTAGAGGTCAGTGGTGCCATAAAAGATGGCTGCATCGCACGATCATACCAGTCAATCATACAGTCAGAGAAATCAACATCAGCTATACGCTGGTGTACGATGAACTTTATATACTCAAACAGAAAATTATGTTCTGAGTCGCCCACTCCGACACCAAAAGGTGAATTTTGATTTTGTAATTCAACGTCTGCCACGGTCATTGCTACATCCATACCAAAATATAAAGAGCGACAGATATTAGTTAGGCCGGAGCAGAATAGATTGAAATATGATACAGGAAATGAAGCATTGTTACTTTTAGCCTTAATCAAATAGTCAAGAACCTCTTCGACCGACATGAAGTCTTGATCTATGACCGCAAACCCTTCAAAGAGTGTTTTCGCACTGGTAGATTGTAAGACATTTAATTTGGGTATGGTAATACCCTTTGCATCTGTTGGCTTGGCAACTCTTAACACTTGGCGAGCATCTTGCCAATAACTTAAATTAGTATCTGGGTTGTGAATAATTATGAGTACAGGCAACGGAAATCTTTCCCAGTAAAATCGGTGCTTCTCTTCTGGGTGGAAAACCCAATCTCCTTTGCTTTCCTTAAAAAAGGATGGCCCTGACTTTATTTGAACAGCTATCATCCTTCCTGTGGCAAACCCCTCGGGACTAACATACTCAATCTGGCCATCAATTCCAACGTCAGCCATTGGAGTTTCACGCCAAATCTGGCCAATTTTTGCTATAGCTTCTGCGACAGCATTTACACCTAATCTTTCTTGAGAATTAGTTTGGTTATATTTGGGGAAATTCATATTTTCCTCAATTGCTTAATGCTGGCCATAGTGGCAGTAGAATCTGGTACAGAATTACGCCAGTAATTTAAGTAACAGGTTTTGCGGTCCGTTGCTCTTTCTGCCTTCTTCGTGATTTCTTCTCAACCTAAATTAATACCGAAGTACCTATTTTTCAACCGGTTTTTTACTCAAGCCGAGAAAACAATCCCGGCAAAATCCGTACTATCTTTTCGCCAGTTATTCGAAAATAAATTCATTGTCATCTGCTGTTTTTTTTACCAATGATTTTGGGGACACTGTAAAGCTACACCGGACGGCGTTTGTCCGCTTCACGCCCTGAGACATTCGACAAGCTTTTTATGGCTTCAGTAAGGGCGACTTTCGCGCTTCCAGTGTCAGCAAATATTTAGCTTCGTCGTAGCGGGTTCTGGTCTTCCAGCAGCGGTAAATGATCCTTATCCATTTAAACGCCAGAGCCCGGATTGCTGATTGATGCGATTTCCCTTTTTCTCGCTGTCTCTGGTAATAAAGTTTGGCCCAGTATGATGAATTAACCGTCTTGGCAGCCCATTCAACAAAGGTCTGCCTGACGAACTTGGCACATTGCCATCGCCAGTGAACCCATGATTTCTGGCCACTTCGTTCGGTCACCGGTGCAATACCTGCATAGTTTTGAATTTCTTCAGCGCTGTTAAACCGATCACGGTTATCACCAAGTGCAGCAAGCATACGTGGGCCCATACACGGCCCCATGCCCGGAAGTGATTTGAACAGCCCAGCATCTGGCAATGTGTCAAACAGCGTTTCGATTCGTTCGTCATAGGTTTTGATGATTTCACTCACGACTTTAATTTGTGTCGCCAGTGCTGTTGCCATCAAAGCATTAGCCTCTATAACACTCAGGTCTGTCGTCAATGGGATCGCGTTATCAATATTCGCAACACGTTGCTCGGTAAGGGCCATTGCGCGGCCACCTTTGGCATTCAGAAAGTTGCGAATCGTGTCGCGCCTGGCTCGTTTCAGTTGTTGCAGACTGGGCCACCGGATAATCAGCTCACACAACAGTAAGCTACCCCGATGTGAGAACCACTCCAGGGGCTGAGGATAATACTGTTTTAGCGTATTGATGAGTCGATTCACAAAGCGGCGTTTGTCCTCAACCAGCAGTCGACGCTGCTCAACTAACTGTTGAAGTAATCGGATATTGCCATTGTCGGGTTCTATGGCTTTTATCTTTTTGGGGATAGCGTAGCATTAGCTCTAATGCTAACTCAGCATCCTGTGGATCATCCTTAGCACCGCTTGGCCAGAAGGTCTGCCGATAGCGGGCCAGTGACAACGCGTGCACAGGAAAAACAGTGACAAATGGGTACTTCTGGAGAGCATACACCACCGGGCCTTTCTTCAGCTCAAGGGCGATAGCGATCCTGCCTTTCACCTTTTGGTGCAACTCGTTGAGCCAGATATCAAGTGCTTCCGGAGTGTGTTCAACCACCTGGAATATGCGCTCGCCGTTTTTAAACTGAACGCAGACATCGTGTTTTTTATCCGCCCAGTCCAGACCAACATGAGCAGCAAACTGATTAATCGCAGTCATCACCAGCTCCTTTAAATCGAGGATTGGTATGCATTCCACGCTCTTCGAAAGAAATATAGTCAGCAGTTTTTCTGCATGCCCTGAGTATTCGTTAGCGAACGTGGAGCACTTACTGGCTCGAAAGCAAAGCGGCAATCATCAAACCACATGATTCTGGCACAATATTCGTAACCAGTAAGCGCATACCCTGAATCACTTAAAAGTGTAACTCTCAGGGTGTGAATGACTATACCTGGCACATAGCAGAAGCGCCACCAAACACTTCATGAGCCACGGATGCGAATCCCGGCGTCGCTTCGCTTGGCCGGGCCACGTTCATTGCTAGAGTTTACCGCCCAACTTCCTGCGCTTAATCGCCGGAATCTCTCCGGTATCATTCAGCGCCCCCGGAAAGGTTTTCAGCCATGCCTTTACTTTTCGCTGATTGATATAGGTTGTGCTCATACCTTCAAGACAGCCCCAAAGCTCGCGGGTATTCTGCGGGGTAATCACAAT
This sequence comes from Klebsiella sp. MISC125, assembly GCF_051131775.1. Classification (NCBI taxonomy): domain Bacteria; kingdom Pseudomonadati; phylum Pseudomonadota; class Gammaproteobacteria; order Enterobacterales; family Enterobacteriaceae; genus Klebsiella; species Klebsiella sp. MISC125. Next base: position 3,353,233 of record NZ_CP180448.1, on the reverse strand, counting down.
GCAGTCTTTCATCACGCGAATTTTAACTGGCATCCCGTTAACAAAACCGGCTTGGGCCATCCACTCGCCGTACAGAGGGATCGCGCGTGCTTCAACATGGGAATAGAACTCGCCGTGGGTGAAATCAGGGACGATATCTGAAGTGCAGACAGGGGGGACGGATGTCGTCATAGGTAGCCTCCGATTAGTTGCGATGAGGAATTTAGGTCAGGAGGCTAATCCCGGTACCTGATTTTTCAGGCACAACATTACGATACAACGCTTACCTACGCCGGGCAATACCGTTTGCTGAAAGGTGGCTCGCAGAAATGAGCGATAGTTAACGGTATTGTCGTGGGTCAGGCGTTGAACTCATGTTTTTGTATTCCGTGGTTGTGATCTGGTGTATCGAAACAGGCATACCTACCGCTATGAACGAGGCGCTGAAATTGGCTCTTCCCTCAAAAAGTTCCTACAGAAGTTCAGACCATTCAGAAATCAAAAACCTGGAGAATATTTCACAGGAGACATAGCGCCTTTCTTTCTTAGAGCATCCGGAATCTTTTTACCAAGATAGAGCTTTACTAGCTCTGAGGATGCGATTCTCCCTCGGAATCCAAAGCGGGTTTTTTGAGTAGATTCAAACTCATCGTCTGCATCCCATGAATGCATCTCTGGGAAATTCTCACGGGTAGATTGGAGCCACTCATCAGCTACATATACCCCCCTCACGATTCCCCTCACTGTAGCCAGTATAACTTCAGCCTTACGTGCACGTTCAACACTGACACGCCAGCTAAAACGTACGGCATCATAAAGGTCTACATCCTTTGAACTTCTGTTAACGGATATCATCAGCACTTTATGTTGGAACACGACTGTTTCAGGTTGGTATGTTGCGATTAACTCTTTGATATGCGCAGCACCATATTCATTGCTGCCAGCGCCATTCATGATGTTAGTTAAACCGGGATAAGCGTCTATAAGTGCGGCTTCAACCTCGTAAGCGGTCTTTTCATCTGCCATACCGTGTCGGTGAATTACATGAATGACCTCAAGACCTGCCAATCTTATCTCTCGAAGTTGCTTTAGTTTGTTGCTAAGCATTTCATCATCATCAGCCACGGCGACCTCACCGCGCATATGGGCAAATACACGATTTCCTTTCCCTTTCCCCACGTAGAAGGTACTTCCATCCCTTGGATCAATTAATCTGTATACATACCACCCAAGATGTTCCATCACTCCCGGTGGAAACTCATTGATATCCATCTCATAACTCCTTTCACATGATTCATGGGGTATAAGCTAAACATATTAATGTCGATTAACAATTAATAGCACCCATTAATTTCGTTTATGATTGATATAGAGTAGAAAAGCTAAGTCAACTTCTGGCATAACCCCATCATAAAAAACGGCGATAAACCCACCTCCCGGATTTATCGCCGTTCAGCCTTCAAATCACCTTACTTCTTCTTCTCACCCAGCGTCGGCGTCTCATCAAAGAAGTTCCACGGTTTCAACAACGCATGCGCCCATTCCGTCGGCATAATCGGCCACTCTTCGGCGCGCGCCACGTGGGTAGTGCCGGTAGTGATCCACACCACGTCATCGTTATTATCGAGCGACTCATCGTCCTTCGCATATTGCCCCAGACCGGTGTCGTGAATCGAGCGGTTCGGGTATTTGCCTTCCGGGTAACGCTCATCCTGATGATAGCGGGTGACCCACAGCTGCTTATCCATAAAGCTCAGACGGTGATAAATCCACTCGTCAGGGGCGAATTTCGCGCCAGTCGCCACCGGATGCGTGCCGCCCGCGTAAGGGATAATCTGGTACGAAACCGGATTGCCCATGCGGTTTTCTTTGGTGGTATTGCTCAGCAGACGAATGGTGCCTGGGTCAAACTTCTGCGCTGCTTTCTGCTCGCTGTCGATGCTGTACTGATTCACCTGCATGGTACTGGTGCGCGGGCCGCCGCCGGTGTTTGGCTTCACTTCCGGGTCCATCGCCACCAGGCTGTTATTTTCGCCGTCGACGTCGAGATCTAAGCGGAAGTTGTAAATATGCTGGTGGGTGGTGCCGACAATATTATGGTCGATCAGCGTCCCGTAGCGGGTATCGTCTTTGGCGCTCGGATCGTGCATGGTTTTCGCCAGCACGCCTTTCACCGCTTCAATGCCGGTGGCCCCGGCGTCGATGCCGATGGTGCCGTTTTCGTGGAACACCCAGTCAAAGATATAGTCGTAGTTGCCGACGGTACTTATCCAGCGCACCACCAGTTCGCGGCGCTCGGTGCTGACGTTCGGTTTGCCCATCTCCTGGTGTTTGTACTCCGGCCCGGCGTAGCGTTCGAAGATGGCGACGGCGCGCGGAATGGTCGACGGCGCGCCGGTGTAATCGGCGATGGTTTCATCCAGCAGCACGGCGTTAGACGGCGCATCTTTGCCGCGCACGATTGGCGAGGTCAGGGTGCCCATACCGTAATCGCCGGAATCCAGATACGCTTTGAAGTACCAGCCCACGTCCGGGTCGCCGTAAGGCACGATCATTCCGCCGAGCGATCCTTCGTACATCACCTGACGTTTTTTGCCGTTATCGTTATAGGTCACGGTGGAGAGAATCGGCCCGACGCGGGAGTTCAGGCGCAGGTGGAAGTCCCAGTTCTGCCAGTGAACCATATCGCCGGTGATGGTGTAGTTTTTGCCTTCAGGTTCGATGATCTCCAGCGGTTTCACCGATTTTGCGACCCGGTCGCGGCCATCGTACGGACGCGACTGCATCGGAACCGGGATCACCGGGCCTTCTTCAATCTTGATGATTTTTTTCTGCTCAAGGTCAACGACGGCGACCAGGTTTTCAATCGGGTGCGCCCAGTAGTTGCCGTCGCCGGTATCGAGATAGCTGACCACTTTAAGCAGGCGCGCGTCCTGCTTCAGGCCGTCTTTACCGTCGAAGTAACCGACGGTGAGCGGGGTGGTGACCACTTTGCTGGTGTCTTTGATGCCGTGTTTTTTCAGCACGTCAGCAAACTCGGTGCTGGCGTTAATGATGTTCTGCACGCTGGCGAAATCATCAAGCAGCACCATGCCGTGCGCGTCTTTAATCGGCGTCCAGGAGAGGATCTTTTTGTTTTGCAGATCGACCACGGCTTCAATCACATGTTTACCGTCGAGCATCACCACGTCGGCGGTGCGCGGGGCGTTAACCGGCGTGCCATTGAGGGCAAAATCCCACACGGCTTTTTTATCCGGTTCGTGCAGGGAAATTTCGGTGAAGCGCGTGTTGGCCTGGAACTCTGGCGCGGCTTTAACAATAGTGACCGCTTCGCCAATCTCTGCTGATGACAGCGAGTTTAGCGGGTGAGGGACTTTTTCGACCTGGAAGGTCTGATCGAGTCCGGACTGGAAAACGTCGTTGATAAAGGTTTCAGAAATCCACGCTTTGCCGTTTTTCATCACCACCGGCACCTGTAAGTTCAGCGACTTGCCGTTGAGGATCGCGGTTTTCGCGCCCGGCTTCACCTTCACATAGGCACCGTCTTTAATCAGGGTAAACACCTGTGCGTAATCATCCCACTGAACGTCCGCGCCAAAGTCTTGCAGCGTTTTGTCCATCGGGACCATATGCGCCTCGCCACCGTGGGCAAACGCCGGGCCAGTCCCGACGCAACACAGGGCGATAGCCAGCGCCAGTGCGGTTTTGCGTGTCTTTTGAATCAAAGCGTTAGACATTGTGACCTCATCTTATCGTTATGTTGTGCCGTGCCAGGCTTTTCGGTTCCAGTCTCTTAACCTAACAGCCAAACGTCACGAGGCGTTTGCTCACGCTTGCCAGGTTATTGGTCAGTTATGCCAGTTATAAAAAATGCCTCCGCAGAGGCATTCAGGTGATTGTGTCGGGTTTTTCCGGATGGCGGCTAGCGCCTTATCCGGCCTACAAACTCAAATTTAGGCCCGGTAAGGCGTTAGCCGCCACCGGGCAATCGCACGGAAATTACGCAGGAAAATCCCCTTTCTGACGCGCGACCAGCGTCAAAATGGAGTACAGCGCCACCGCCTGCTGATGCTGGTTGAAAATCTCCACCGCCCATTCCACCACGCCAGTGGCTTTCTCGTCGGCGCTGCGCTGGCGTTTCACCGTTTTGCGTTTGCAGGTCAGGCGTACCTGAATGGTGTCGCCCGGTTTTACCGGCTCGATAAAGCGCAGGTTTTCCATGCCGTAGTTGGCGATCACCGGGCCGACGCCCGCATCAACAAACAGTCCGGCGGCGGCGGATATCAGGAAGTAACCGTGTACCACGCGCTCGCCAAAAATCGACTCGGCGGCGGCAATCTTGTCCATATGGGCGTAGAAGTGATCGCCGCTCAGGCAGGCAAAGTTGACGATATCCGCTTCGGTCAGCGTGCGGCGTGGTGTCAGCAGGCTGTCGCCCGGCTGGATCTCTTCAAAATATTTGCGGAACGGGTGGATGCGATCTTCCGCCACCTGCGCGCCGCGCACCCACTGCTGGCCGATGGCGGCGAGCATGGTCGGGCTGCCCTGAATCGCGGTGCGCTGCATGTAGTGTTTTACCGCCCGCAGACCGCCGAGTTCTTCGCCGCCGCCCGCGCGTCCCGGGCCGCCGTGTACCAGCTGTGGCAGCGGGGAACCGTGACCGGTGGATTCCACCGATGATTCTTCGTTCAGCACCTGAATACGCCCGTGCGCACGTGCGGCACCGAGAATAAACTGACGCGCCAAATCACCCTTCGCCGTCACTAAGGTCCCCGCCAGGCTACCTTCACCGGCGCGAGCCAGCTGCATTGCATGCTCGCTATTCTGATACGGCATCAGCGTGGCGACCGGGCCAAAGGCTTCAATGGCGTGAACCGCCGCCACTTCATCCGGCTGCGGGCAGAACAGCAGCGTCGGCGGGAAGAATGCCCCGGCGGCGTTAAGATCGGCTTTACCGCCCAACAAAACTTCACATCCGGCTTCCACCAGACGATTCACATTATCCTGCACGTCTTGACGTTGTTCGCTATTGACCAGCGCGCCCATCTTCACGCCTTCCTGCGCCGGGTCGCCGACCACCACTTTTTGCAGACGGGCAATCAGCGCCTCGCGCACCGCGTTGACCTGCGCCTGCGGCACGATAATGCGGCGAATAGCGGTACATTTCTGCCCGGCTTTGGTGGTCATCTCGCGCACCACTTCACGGATAAACAGCGCAAATTCCGGCTGTTCCGGCGTGACATCTTCACCCAGCACGCAGCAGTTCAGCGAGTCCGCTTCCATGGTGAAGGGAACAGACTTCGCCACCAGATTGGGATGTACGCGCAGTTGCTGCCCGGTTTTTGCCGAGCCGGTAAAGGTCACCACGTCCTGATGATCAAGCTGGTCGAGCAGATCCCCCGCGCCGCCGCAAATCAGGCTAATCGCGCCGTCCGGCACCAGCCCGCTGTCGACAATCGCTTTGACCATCGCCTGAGTCAGCTGCGCGGTGGCGGTGGCTGGTTTGATGATCGCGGGCATCCCGGCAAGCCAGGTTGGGGCGAGCTTTTCTAGCATGCCCCAGCAGGGGAAGTTAAAGGCGTTGATATGCACCGCCACGCCGGATTTTGAGGTCAGCACGTGACGCGCGGCAAAGCCGCCCTGTTTGGACAGCGGGATCAGCTCATCTTCTGGCCACAGGGTATCGTCCGGCAGCTCGCGGCTGCCGAGACCTGCGTAGGTGAAGAGGGTGCCGATACCGCCTTCAATATCCACCCAGCTATCCGCACGCGTCGCGCCGGTCTCGGCGGAGATGGCATAAAAATCGGCCTTCAGATCCAGCAGATGTTTCGCCACCGCTTTTAACATCGCGCTGCGTTCAATAAAGGTCATTGCCTGTAACGTTTTGCCGCCGTGCTCGATGGCGAAGCGGCGCGCCTGCGCCATATCCAGCCCTTCGCTTGTCACTTCCCACAGCGTTTCGCCGCTGATGGCGTGATGAATGGTGCGGGTGCGGCCCCGGCCGGTCTGCCAGGCGCCGGATAAATAGCTGGCTAACTGCTGCATGGTTATTCTCCAGATATGTTACGTAATCTCGCTATAAATAGTTCTTTTCTGAATCATAAAATGCAAGCCTGATTTTAATAATTTGTTAACAATGCGATCGCGAACATCTTCTCCAATAGAGGCATCACACTGTTTGTAAAGGGATTATTAAAAGCCTTTGCGGTACTCATCACAAAATGCACAAACAAAATTTGTGGTTTTATTTAACTAAGATGTAACTTTTATAAAACAAAGTGATTCGCAAAAATTGATTTGTTGAATTTATCGGAATCATAAGGTGATGACGTGACAGAAGAAAAACGCTTTGACCAGCGCATCGCGCAGGATACAGCCATCGAACCGCAGGACTGGATGCCGGATGCCTACCGCAAAACGCTGATCCGCCAGATTGGTCAGCATGCGCACTCGGAAATCGTCGGCATGCTGCCGGAAGGTAACTGGATAACCCGCGCTCCGACGCTTCGCCGCAAAGCGATTCTGCTGGCGAAAGTGCAGGATGAAGCCGGGCACGGCCTGTACCTCTACAGCGCCGCCGAAACCCTCGGCTGCGCCCGTGAAGATCTGTATCAGAAGATGCTCGATGGGCAGATGAAGTACTCCTCCATTTTTAACTACCCAACCCTGACCTGGGCAGATATTGGCGTGATTGGCTGGCTGGTCGATGGTGCGGCGATTGTCAATCAGGTGGCGCTGTGCCGCACTTCCTACGGCCCGTATGCCAGGGCGATGGTCAAAATCTGCAAAGAAGAGAGCTTCCACCAGCGTCAGGGCTTTGAAGCCTGCATGGCGCTGGCGGCAGGGAGCGAAGAACAGCGTCAGATGCTGCAGGACGCCATCAACCGCTTCTGGTGGCCCGCGCTGATGATGTTCGGCCCCAGCGACGACAACTCGCCGAACAGCGCCCGCAGCATGGCGTGGAAAATCAAACTGCATTCCAACGACGAACTGCGTCAGCGCTTTGTCGACAACACCGTCCCGCAGGTGGAAATCCTCGGCATGCAGGTACCAGATGCCGATCTAACGCTTGACGAAGCCACCGGCCACTACCGCTACGGCGAGATCGACTGGCAGGAACTCAATGAAGTCATCAACGGGCGTGGCATCTGTAACCACGAGCGTCTGGGCGCAAAACGCAAGGCCTGGGAAGAGGGCGCATGGGTGCGCGAAGCCGCGCTGGCGCATGCCGAAAAACAGCAGACCCGCGACGCCGCCTAAGGAGAATAAAAATGAGCAAAACATACTGGCCGTTATACGAAGTGTTCGTCCGCAGTAAACAAGGTTTGTCTCACCGTCACGTCGGCAGCCTGCACGCCGCTGATGACCAGATGGCGCTGGAAAACGCGCGTGATGCCTACACTCGCCGCAGCGAAGGTTGTTCGATCTGGGTGGTGAAGGCGAGCGAAATTGTCGCATCGCAGCCGGAAGAACGCGGCGCGTTTTTCGACCCCTCAGAGAGCAAAGTCTACCGCCATCCGACGTTCTACACCGTGCCGGACGGCATGGAACATATGTGAGGCAACGATGAATAACTCAAATCCCGTTGCAACCTATGCCCTGCGCCTCGGCGATAACGGCCTGGTGCTGGCCCAGCGTTTAGGCGCGTGGTGCGGTCATGCGCCGGAGCTGGAAATCGATCTGGCGCTGACCAACATTGGCCTCGACCTGCTGGGTCAGGCGCGCAATTTTCTCAGCTATGCCGCCGAGCTTAACGGCAGCGGTGACGAAGACACGCTGGCCTTTGGTCGCGATGAACGGCAGTTCCGCAATCTGCTGCTGGTGGAACAGCCGAACGGCAACTTTGCCGACACCATCGCCCGTCAGTTCTTTATCGACGTCTGGCACGTGGCGCTGTTCAGCCGCCTGGTCAACAGCCGCGACGCGCAGCTTGCCGCCATCGCCGCCAAAGGGCTGAAAGAAGTGCGCTATCACCAGCGCTTTAGCCGCGGCTGGCTGGAGCGTCTGGGCAACGGCACCGAACACTCGGCAAACCTGATGCAGCAGGCGGTTGATAGCCTGTGGCGCTTCACCGGCGAGCTGTTCCTGGCCGATGAGCTGGAGATCGCCTTAGTTGAGCAGGGGATTGCCGTCGATCCGCGTGAAATACAGGCTGAATGGCAGGCGACGGTGCACACCGCGCTGCTCGATTCCGGTTTGCAGATCCCGCAAGAAGCGGCGTTTCGCAGCGGCGGCAAACAGGGGCTGCATAGTGAACATCTGGGGCCGATGCTGGCCGAGATGCAATACCTGCAGCGTGCTTACCCCGGTCAACAGTGGTAAACGGAGGTCGCTATGCAACGTCTTGCCGCCATCGCGCCCGCCGAGGTGCACACCGTTTGGGGATTGCTAAGCGCTATCCCCGACCCGGAAGTCCCGGTGCTGACCATTACCGACCTCGGCATGGTCCGCAGTGTAGATCGTCGCGGCGACGTCTGGGTGATTGGCTTCACGCCAACCTATTCCGGCTGCCCGGCAACTGAACATCTGCTCGGTGAAATTCGCGCGATGATGACCGAGCACGGCTACACGCCGGTACACATTGTGTTGCAGCTTGATCCACCGTGGACCACCGACTGGATGAGCCCGGACGCCCGCGAACGCCTGCGCCAGTACGGCATCAGCCCGCCGCAGGCCCACGCCTGTCACGCCGACGAGATGCCGAAGGATGTGCTCTGTCCGCGCTGCGGCAGCACCCACACTTCGCTTATCAGTGAATTCGGTTCCACGGCCTGCAAAGCGCTGTATCGCTGCGAAAGCTGCCGTGAACCCTTTGATTACTTTAAATGTATTTGAGGTCGCGATGACAACATTTCATTCGCTTACCGTGGCAAACGTTGAGCCGGAAACCCGCGATGCGGTGACCATCACTTTTGCCATTCCCGACGCGCTGCGTAATCAATACGCGTTTCGTCCGGGCCAGCATCTGACGCTGAAAACTCGCCTTGGCGGCGAAGAACTGCGCCGTTGCTACTCCATCTGCCGCAGCCGCTCGCCGTCTGAAATCAGCGTGGCGGTGAAAGCCATCGACGGCGGGCGTTTTTCCCGCTTTGCCCAGAGCGATATCCAGCAGGGTATGGCATTTGAGGTGATGGTGCCGCAGGGCCACTTCGGCTACCAGCCACAGGCTGAACGGCAGGCCGAATATCTGGCAATTGCTGCTGGTTCCGGCATCACGCCGATGATGGCGATAATCGAAGCCACGCTGACGATTGAACCTGATAGCCGCTTCACCCTGATTTACGGCAACCGCAGCAGCCACAGCATGATGTTCCGCCAGGCGCTCGCTGACCTGAAAGACCGCTATCCGCAGCGTTTACAGGTGATTCATCTGTTCAGCCAGGAGTCGATGGACAACGACCTGCTACAGGGGCGCATTGACGGCGACAAACTGCGCGCGCTGTCTGAACATCTGCTCGATTTCAGCCGCTTTGACGACGCCTTTATCTGCGGTCCGTCGGCGATGATGGATGACGCAGAAACTACGCTGCGTGCGCTGGGGATGCCGGAAAAAGCGATTCACCTTGAGCGTTTCAATACGCCGGGAACCAGCGTCAAGCGCGCCACCGGCGTACAGGCTGAAGGACGCACGGTCACGTTGCGTCAGGACGGTCGCGAACGTCTGATTTCGCTCTCCGCGGAAGACGACAGCATTCTCGACGCCGCGCTGCGCCAGGGTGCCGACCTACCGTTTGCCTGCAAAGGCGGCGTCTGCGCCACCTGCAAATGCAAAGTGGTGCGCGGCGAAGTGGCGATGGCGGCGAACTACAGCCTCGAAGCCGATGAACTGGCTGCAGGCTATGTGCTGAGCTGTCAGGCGCTGCCAACCAGCGGCGATGTGATAGTCGACTTTGACGCGCGGGGGATGGCATGAGCGAACTGCTGATAACCCGTCACGACCGCGTTTTACAGCTAACCCTGAACCGTCCGCAGGCGCGTAATGCGCTGAATAACGCGCTGCTGACGCAGCTTGCCGAAGCGCTGGAAAGCGCGGCGGGGGACTCAAGCGTTAGCGTCTGCGTGATAAGCGGCAACCCGCGCTACTTCGCGGCGGGCGCGGATCTTAACGAAATGGCGGAAAAAGACCTGCCCGCCACCTTCGACGATATTCGTCCGCGCTTGTGGGCGCGTATCGATACCTTCAATAAGCCGCTGATTGCGGTGGTCAACGGTTACGCGCTGGGCGCGGGCTGCGAGCTGGCGCTGCTGTGTGACCTGGTGATTGCCGGGGATAACGCGCGCTTTGGTCTGCCGGAAATCACCCTCGGCACCATGCCGGGGGCGGGCGGCACCCAGCGCCTGATTCGCAGCGTCGGGAAAGCGCTGGCCAGCCGCATGGTGCTGAGCGGTGAAAGCATTGACGCCCAACGGGCGCAGCAGGCTGGGCTGGTGAGCGATATCCATCCGGCTAACCTTTCTGACGAATACGCGCTGAAGCTGGCGGCGACCATTGCCCGTCACTCACCGCTGGCGCTGCGTGCCGCCAAGCAGTCCCTGCGTCTGGCGCAGGAAGTGAGCTTGCAGGCCGGGCTCGCCCAGGAGCGCCAGCTGTTTACCCTGCTCAGCGCTACCGAAGATCGTCGCGAAGGCATCGCTGCCTTTTTAGAAAAACGCACCCCAGCCTTCAAAGGACGTTAACCGTGGACGCATTCATTCTCAGCGATATCGACCAGGGCGTGATGACCATCACCCTGAACCGCCCGGACAGGCTCAATAGCTTTAACGATGCCATGCACCAGCAGCTCTCTGAGTGTCTCAAGCAGGCCGAACGCGACGACACCATTCGCTGTCTGCTGGTAACCGGTGCCGGACGCGGTTTTTGCGCCGGACAAGATCTGAACGACCGCAACGTCGACCCGAGCGGCCCCGCGCCGGATTTAGGCATGTCGGTGGAGCGTTTCTATAACCCGCTGGTGCGTCGCTTAGCCGCGCTGCCCAAGCCGGTGATTTGCGCGGTAAACGGCGTAGCGGCGGGGGCTGGTGCCACGCTGGCGCTGGGTTGCGATATCGTGCTGGCGGCGCGCTCCGCTAAATTCGTGATGGCGTTTAGCAAGCTCGGTCTGGTGCCGGACTGCGGCGGTAGCTGGGTGCTGCCGCGCGTCACCACCCGCGCCCGCGCCGTGGGATTAATGATGTTGGGCGACAGCTTAAGCGCCGAACAGGCCGCGCAGTGGGGCATGATCTGGCAACTGGTGGATGACGCGGAACTGAAAGACACCAGCCTGACGCTGGCGCGCCATCTGGCTTCCCAGCCAACCTACGGTTTAGGGCTTATCAAGAAAGCGTTGCAGCTGGCGGAAACCAACTCCCTGGATGACCAGCTTGATGTTGAGCGCGATTTCCAGCGCCTTGCTGGGCGCAGCGACGACTACCGCGAGGGGGTCAGCGCCTTCCTTGGTAAACGTCCTCCACAGTTCAGCGGGAAATAAGCCATGACGCAAACACTCCACACCGTCGCCGTGATTGGCGGCGGCACCATGGGCGCAGGCATTGTTGAAGTGGCTGCCAGCGCCGGGCATTCGGTGCTGCTCTATGACATTTCCACTGCCGCGATTACCCGCGCTATCGACGGTATCGCCCAGCGTCTGGATTCTCGCGTCAGCCGCGGAAAAATCAGCGCTGAGCAGGCGCAGGCGCTGCTGGCGCGCATTTCGCCCGCCAGCGAACTGAATCAGCTTGCAGATGCGCAGTTGGTGATTGAAGCCGCGTCCGAGCGCCTGGAGATCAAACAGGCGCTGTTCAGCCAGCTGGCGGAGATTTGCTCCCCGTCGACGCTGCTGACCAGCAATACCTCGTCGATTTCCATCACCGCCATTGCCGCCGGAATCAAACACCCCGAGCGCGTGGCCGGGCTGCATTTCTTTAACCCGGCACCGGTGATGAAGCTGGTGGAAGTGGTGAGTGGTATTGCGACCTCAACGGAAGTGGTTGAACAGCTGTGCCATTGCGTGAGCGCGTGGGGCAAACAGCCGGTGCGCTGCCGTTCGACGCCGGGCTTTATCGTCAACCGCGTGGCGCGTCCGTACTACGCCGAAGCCTGGCGGGCGCTGGAAGAGCAGGTGGCAGCACCTGAAGTGATTGACGCCGCATTGCGCGACGGCGGCGGGTTCCCGATGGGCCCGCTGGCGCTGACCGACCTTATCGGCCAGGACGTCAATTTTGCCGTGACCTGTTCGGTGTTTAACGCCTTCTGGCAGGACCGTCGTTTTCTGCCGTCGCTGCTGCAACAGGAGCTGGCCATCGCCGGGCGTCTGGGCAAAAAGAGCGGTCACGGCGTCTACCGCTGGCCCGTTGAAGCACAACCGGAACTGGCGCTGGCTGCGCTATCAGCTGCGTGTGCGGCAAAGCGTATTAAGCGTGACGTTGTCACTGAGTTGGACGAGGTGCTGCTGCTGGAAACCACTGGCGAAACCGCGCTGGCCTTAAGCGTGCAGCGCAACCGCCCGGTGGTGGTGTACGACTACGCGGCGGGCGACACGGTGGTGCTGGCAAGTGCCGCCACCAATCCGCAATCCGCCACCGACAAAGCGGTTTATTTCTTCCAGCAGCAGGGCAAAAAAGTGCTGCGCATTGCTGATTATCCGGGCCTGCTGGTGTGGCGCACGGTGGCGATGCTGGCGAACGAAGCGCTGGATGCGGTGCAAAAAGGCGTCGCCAGCGCCGAGGACATCGATACCGCCATGCGGTTGGGCGTCAACTACCCACAAGGCCCGATTGCCTGGGGCGAGTCGCTGGGCTGGGCGCGCGTGCTGAATCTGCTGGAAAACTTACAACAACACTACGGCGAAGAACGCTATCGCCCGAGTGCGCTACTGCGCGAAAAAGCGCTACTGGAGATGCGTCATGAGTAATGAAGCCTGGCGCAACGCTCGCGCCATGTACGAGAACGACACCTGTGCGAAAACGCTGGGTATCAAGATTATCGAAATGGATGAGGGTTACGCGCAGATGACCATGGCGGTGTCACCGAATATGTTGAACGGCCATCAAACCTGCCACGGCGGACAGCTGTTTTCGCTCGCCGATACCGCATTCGCCTACGCCTGCAACAGTCAGGGGCTGGCGGCGGTAGCGTCTGCCGCCAGCATTGATTTCCTGCGTCCGGCCTTTGTGGGCGAGCTGTTGACCGCCACCGCGCGGGTCAAGCAGCAAGGCAAGCTGACCGGCGTCTATGACATTGAAATTATCAACCAGCAGCAAAAAATCGTGGCCCTGTTTCGCGGCAAATCGCACCGCATCGGCGGCACTATTACAGGAGAAGTCTAATGCGTGACGCGTTTATTTGTGACGGCATTCGTACCCCGATTGGTCGCTACGGCGGTGCGCTGGCCGGTGTGCGCGCCGACGATCTGGCGGCCATTCCGCTGCGGGAATTACTCAGTCGTAACCCCGCGCTTGACGCCAGCGCCATCGACGATGTGATTTTCGGTTGCGCCAATCAGGCCGGGGAAGATAACCGCAACGTGGCGCATATGGCGACGCTGCTGGCGGGCTATCCGCACACTGTAGCGGGTACCACCATCAACCGTCTGTGCGGTTCCGGGCTCGACGCGATTGGCTTTGCCGCTCGGGCGATTAAAGCCGGTGATGCGGATCTGTTGATTGCCGGTGGTGTGGAATCTATGTCCCGCGCGCCGTTTGTGATGGGCAAAGCCACCACGCCATTCCAGCGTCAGGCGGAGATGTTCGATACCACCATCGGCTGGCGTTTTGTGAACCCGCTCATGCAGCAACAATTTGGAACTGACAGCATGCCGGAAACGGCGGAGAATGTAGCTGAATTGTTAAATATCAGCCGCGAAGACCAGGACGCCTTTGCTTACCGTAGCCAGCAGCGTACCGCCAAAGCGCAGCGGGGCGGCATTCTGGCGCAGGAAATTGTGCCGGTGCAGATTATCGGCAAAAAGGGCGCGGTTAGCGCGGTGCGTGATGATGAACATCCGCGTGCGGAAACTACCCTCGAACAGCTTTCTCAACTGAAAACCCCGTTCCGCAAAGGCGGTGTGATCACCGCTGGCAACGCCTCCGGCGTGAATGACGGCGCGGCGGCGATGATTATTGCCAGCGCAGAACAGGCCAAGGCGCAGGGGCTGACCCCGCGAGCGCGCATCGTAGCGATGGCGACAGCGGGCGTCGAGCCGAAGTTTATGGGGCTGGGGCCGGTACCGGCGGTACGTAAAGTGCTGGAACGCGCCGGGCTGAATATTAACGATATGGATGTGATTGAACTGAACGAAGCGTTTGCCGCTCAGGCGCTGGGCGTGATGCGCCAGCTGGGTCTGGCAGATGATGCTGAACACGTGAATCCCAACGGTGGCGCCATCGCCTTAGGCCACCCGTTGGGAATGAGCGGCGTGCGCTTAGCGCTGGCAGCAACGCTGGAACTGGAACGACGCAATGGACGCTATGCGCTGTGTACGATGTGTATTGGCGTGGGCCAGGGCATTGCCCTGATCCTCGAGCGAGTGTGAGCTAATTGACCTGCGGATACCCTACAAAATGACAACTACAACAACATTAGATCCGATTGAAACTGCATCGCGTGACGAATTAGAGGCTCTGCAAACTGAACGTCTGAAGTGGACGCTCAAACGTGCCTATGAAAATGTGCCGATGTACCGCCGTAAGTTCGACGCGGCGGGGGTTCATCCGGATGATTTCCGTGAGCTGAGTGACCTGAGCAAGTTTCCCTGCACCACCAAGCAGGACCTGCGTGATAACTATCCGTTCGACACCTTCGCGGTGCCGATGGAGCAGGTGGTGCGTATCCACGCGTCGTCCGGTACCACCGGTAAACCGACTGTCGTCGGCTATACGCAAAATGATATCGACACCTGGGCCAATATCGTGGCGCGCTCCCTGCGTGCGGCGGGCGGCACGGCGAAGGACAAAATCCATGTCGCCTACGGCTACGGCCTGTTTACCGGCGGCCTGGGCGCGCATTACGGTGCGGAACGTTTAGGGGCCACGGTGATCCCGATGTCCGGCGGACAAACCGAGAAACAGGCGCAGCTGATTCGTGATTTCAAGCCTGACATGATCATGGTGACGCCATCTTACTGCCTGAACCTGATTGAAGAACTCGAACGCCAGATGGGCGGCGACGCGCGCGGCTGCTCGCTGCGTACCGGTGTCTTTGGCGCAGAACCGTGGACGGCGGGAATGCGCGCCGAAATCGAACGTCGTCTGGGGATTACCGCGCTGGATATTTACGGCCTGTCCGAAGTGATGGGGCCGGGCGTGGCGATGGAGTGTATTGAAACCGGCGACGGCCCGACTATCTGGGAAGACCATTTCTTCCCGGAAGTGGTCAACCCAGAAGACGGCACGCCGCTGGCCGACGGCGAGCATGGCGAGCTGCTGTTCACTACCCTGACTAAAGAAGCGCTGCCGGTGATCCGCTATCGCACCCGCGACCTGACGCGACTGCTGCCGGGCACCGCCCGCACCATGCGCCGGATGGATCGCATCAGCGGGCGCAGCGACGACATGCTGATTATTCGCGGCGTTAACGTCTTCCCGTCGCAGCTGGAAGAAGAGATCCTCAAAATTGAACATCTGGCGCCGCATTACCAGCTGGAAGTGGATCGCCGTGGGCATCTTGATTCACTTTCGGTGCGCGTGGAGCTAAAAGAGAGCGGTCTGGCGCTGGACCATGAGCAGCGCTGTCAGATTTGCCACCATCTGCGTCACCGTATTAAGTCGATGGTCGGGATTTCCACCGACGTGAGCATCGTCAACTGCGGCAGCATTCCTCGCTCCGAAGGCAAAGCGTGCCGGGTGTTCGACCTGCGCAAAGCTGCAGCAAACGGTTAAGAATCGTAGGCTTGATAAGCGCAGCGCCATCAGGCAAATCGGTGCAACGTTGCCGGATGGCGGCTTTGCCTTATCCGGCCTACAAATTCCTGCCATATCGCGGAAATTTTCCTGTGCTATGATTCAAAAAGGACAAAAATAACAACAGAATGAATCATATGGACAAACTCGATAGCTTTATTCAGCAGGCGGTGACCGCGATGCCGGTAAGCGGTACCTCGCTTATCGCGTCCTTGTACGGCGATTGCCTGTCCCAGCGAGGCGGGGAGGTGTGGCTCGGCAGCGTCGCAGCACTGCTTGAAGGACTCGGCTTTGGCGAACGCTTTGTACGCACCGCGCTGTTTCGCCTCAATAAAGAGGAGTGGCTGGATGTGGTGCGTATTGGACGCCGCAGCTTCTACCGCCTCAGTGATAAAGGTCTGCGCCTGACGCGCCGTGCTGAGAACAAAATTTATCGCGCCAGCGCCCCGGAATGGGACGGCACCTGGCTGCTGTTACTTTCGGAAGGGTTAGAAAAAAGCACCCTGACTGAAGTTAAAAAACAATTAATCTGGCAGGGTTTTGGTGTGCTCGCGCCCAGCCTATTGGCTTCGCCGTCGCAAAAGCTCGCCGACGTGCAGTCATTGCTTCACGAAGCGGGAGTGGCGGAAAACGTTATCTGTTTTGAAGCACATTCGCCGCTGGCGCTCTCCCGCGCTGCGCTGCGCGAACGGGTTGAAGAGTGCTGGCATCTGACCGAACAAAACGCCATGTACGAGGCGTTTATCACCCTGTTTCGTCCGTTGTTGCCGCTGCTGCGTGACGCCGAGGCGGACGAACTGACGCCGGAACGCTGCTTTCAGATTCGTTTACTGCTGATCCATTTCTATCGCCGTGTGGTGCTGAAAGATCCGCTGTTGCCAGAGGAACTTTTGCCAGCACATTGGCTGGGTCAGACCGCGCGTCAGCTATGTATCAATATCTATCAACGCGTTGCACCCGGCGCGCAGATTTTCGTCAGTGAAAAAGGCGAAAGCTCGGTGGGCGAACTGCCCGCACCGGGGCTGCTTTATTACCAACGCTTTGGTGGGTTAGCCTGAAAAAGAGCTAACTCTTTGCACTGCAAGGGAAAACATTGCCGCACTGTTCCCTCGCCCCTTTGGGGAGAGGGAGCAGACCGTGCTAATACGTAACAGGAGATGCCATGCCGATTTACCAGATGGACGGAATGATCCCCGTCGTGCCCAATGAAAGCTACGTTCACCCCACAGCCGTGCTGATTGGCGATGTGATCCTCGGTAAAGGGGTTTACGTTGGCCCTAACGCCAGCCTGCGCGGCGACTTTGGTCGTATCGTGGTGAAAGATGGGGCGAACATTCAGGATAACTGCGTGATGCACGGTTTTCCGGGGCAGGATACGGTAGTGGAAGAGGACGGGCATATCGGCCACGGCGCGATCCTGCACGGTTGTGTGATTGGGCGTAATGCGCTGGTTGGCATGAGCGCGGTGATTATCGACGGTGCGACAATTGGTGAAAACAGTATCGTCGGCGCGTCGGCGTTTGTGAAAGCCCGGGCTGAGATGCCCGCTAATCATCTGATCGTCGGCAGCCCGGCTAAGGCGATTCGTACCTTAACCGAGCAGGAACTGACGTGGAAAAAGCAGGGCACCCGTGAGTATCAGGTGCTGGTAGAACGTTGCCAGAACACGCTTTTTGAGGTGCAACCGCTGAGCGAAGCAGAACCCGACCGTAAGCGGCTGGAGTTTGATGAAAACCTGAAGCCGAAGTCGCAGCAGTAACATGAATCCGCGCCAGAGTCTGAATTAATTCTGAAACTGGCGTTGTTATAGTAAGCGCAGTGGCGGTCGGATAGCGCTCTGATGCAGTATGGTCCTTTGCCTTATCAAGGACTGATAATGACCCTCTACTGCGTGAAACCGGCATTTCAGGCGCTGTTGCGTCCGCTCATGTTCTGCCTGGCGAAGAAACAGATCACCGCTAATCAGGTTACCCTGGCCGCGATGGCCCTCTCATTGCTCACCGGCGGTCTGTTGCTGCTGTTCCCCAATCCCGAACTGTTCTGGCTCCTGCCGGTCGTGCTGTTTATCCGTATGGCGCTAAATGCGCTGGACGGCATGCTGGCCCGGGAATGTCATCAGAAGACCCGGCTCGGCGCGCTGTTGAATGAATTCGGCGATGTCTTATCTGATATCGCGCTCTATCTTCCCTTTATATTATTGCCTGGCAGCAGCCCGCTGCTGGTGCTGTCGATGTTATTTTTCACCGTTTTCAGCGAATTCGCCGGGGTTCTGGCGCAGGCGATTAACGGCGTGCGCAGCTATGCGGGCCCCATGGGTAAGAGCGATCGCGCGTTGGTGTTCGGCGCCTGGGGACTGGCGCTGAGCGGCTGGCCGGAGTTGATCGCGTGGTACAATGTCGCGTGGGGGATTGTCACGCTGCTATTGATCTGGACCATCATCAACCGCTGTCGCAGCGTGTTACCGGGGAATCACCCATGATGCTGCTGGAAAAATCGCTGGTCGCGGTCTTCGCCGTGCTGCTGCTGGCGACGCTGATTAATGGTCTGTTGGTCTGGTGCAAACCGAATAAAGACTGGCGTGAGCTGACCCTACGCATCCGCACCTGGTGGGTGATTGTCGTTCTCTTCTCTCTGGCGCTCATCAGTCCCCGCTGGCTGGCGTTAACCTTCTTTGCGCTGGTGAGCGTGCTGGCGTTAAAGGAGTTTCTGACACTGGTGCCTGCGCGCGATGCCGACCGGATGCCCGTACTGTGGATGTTTATCGCTATCCCCATTAACTACGGGTTAATCGGCATCGACTGGTATGGGCTGTTCATTATTTTTATTCCGGTTTATGCCTTTCTCTTTTTGCCTGCCCGGATGGTGCTGGTGGGCGAGACTCAGGGCTTCTTACACAGTGCGGCTCAGCTGCACTGGGGATTGATGACCACCGTTTTTGCCGTGAGCCATGTTGCTTTTTTGCTAATACTTCCCGCCGACGGCCTGCAAACCGGCGCGCTGCTGGTGCTGTACCTTGTTGGGCTCACCGAATTTAACGATGTCGCGCAGTATCTGTGGGGCAAATCGTTGGGGCGCATCAGGGTGACGCCAAAAGTGAGCCCGAATAAGACGCTGGCCGGGCTGCTGGGCGGGATCGGCTCTACGATGCTGGTTGCGGTTCTGCTGGGACCGTTAATGACGCCGCTCGGCTGGGGGATGTCGCTGTTGGCGGGGGGTATCATCGGCGTCACCGGTTTTTGCGGTGATGTGGTGATGTCCGCCGTGAAGCGCGATATTGGCGTGAAAGATAGCGGCACGCTGCTCCCTGGCCACGGTGGCATTCTTGACCGACTGGATTCACTGATTTTTACCGCACCGGTGTTTTTCCACTTTATTCGCTATTCCTGCTACTAACGCTACGGCGTACACAAGGATAAAAATCTCATGGTTGAGACTCGCATCGCGCAGGAACACCTCTTTGCTACCAGCGACAACACGTCGCTGTTTTATCGCTACTGGCCAGCCCTTGCTGCGGGAGCGCCGCGCAAAGTGATTGTGCTGTTCCATCGGGGGCACGAGCACTCCGGGCGTTTGCAGCATATTGTCGATGAGCTGGGCATGCCCGAGGCCGATTTTTACGCCTGGGATGCACGTGGCCATGGTCGCTCTCCGGGAGAGCGCGGGTTTAGTCCCTCGCTGGCGCGCTCGGTGCGCGATGTCGATGAATTTGTTCGCTTTGCGGCGGCGAATTCTGAGGCTGACATGCTGGACGTTACGGTGATCGCGCAAAGCGTTGGCGCGGTGCTGGCCGCCGCCTGGGCCCATGATTATGCGCCGAATATTCGCGGCCTGGTGCTGGCTTCGCCCGCGTTTAAGGTGAAGCTCTACGTGCCGTTCGCGCGCGCGGGTCTGGGATTGATGCACAAGCTGCGCGGCCTGTTTTTTGTTAATTCCTATGTAAAAGGAAAATACCTGACGCACGACCCGCAGCGCGTGGCGAGTTTTAATCAGGACCCGCTGATTGCGCAGGCGATTGCGGTTAATATTTTGCTCGATCTCTACCGCACGGCGGAGCGGCTGGTGAGCGATGCGGCGGCAATCACCTTACCGACGCTGATGCTGGTTTCCGGTGCGGATTATGTGGTTCACCGTAAGCCGCAGCGTGATTTTTACCAGCGTTTGCGTCACCCGCTGAAAGAAATGCATGTGCTGCCCGGTTTTTATCACGATACCTTGGGTGAGCGCGACCGCGCGCTGGCATTCGACAAAATACGCGCGTTTCTTGACGTGCTGTACGCGCAGCCGCCGCAGCCTTTCGATTACTCTCAGGAAGATCGCTGGAGTCCGGGGGCGGATAGCTGGCGGCAATTGAACGGCGGCCCGGAGCCTTACTCTTTCGACGATTTTGCTTACCGTGGTCTGCGTTATGCGATGAGGATGCTGGGGACTCAATCCGCCGGTGTACGTCTGGGTTTTACAACCGGTTTTGACTCTGGCAGCACCCTCGATTACGTCTACCGTAACCAGCCGCAGGGCAGCAGCTGGCTGGGGCAACACATCGACAGGAATTACCTGAATAGCGTTGGCTGGCGTGGTATTCGTCAGCGTAAGGTCCATCTCCAGCAGTTGATTCAGCAAGCAGTGGCGCAACTCTCAGCACAAGGCATGCCGGTGCGAGTGGTGGATATCGCCACCGGACATGGGCGCTACGTGCTCGATGCGCTGGAGGCAGAAACGACGGTAAGCGACATTTTGCTGCGCGATTACAGCGAGCTGAACGTTGAGAAGGGCCAGCAGATGATCGCGGAACGCGGTATGTCAGCCCGCGCGCGCTTTGAGCAGGGCGATGCCTTTAACCGCGCGGAGCTGGCGGCGCTGGAGCCGAAACCGACGCTGGGTATTGTCTCCGGGCTGTACGAGCTGTTCCCGGAAAATGCGCCGGTGCGTGAGTCGCTAAAAGGCCTTGCGCAGGCTATCCCGCCTTGTGGGGTGCTGATTTATACCGGCCAGCCGTGGCACCCGCAGTTAAAAACCATCGCCTGGTCGCTGACCAGCCATAAAGATGGCAAAGCGTGGGTGATGCGGGTGCGTACCCAGGGCGAAATGGATGCACTGGTGCGCGAAGCGGGCTTTGAGAAATGTACGCAGCTGATTGACGAGTGGGGGATTTTCACCGTTTCCATGGCGGTGCGCCGTGATGACTGAACGTCGTAAGGTCATGCTGCAGGCGGTTGGCTGGTTACTCTTTTTGGCTCCGTTTTTCTTCTTCACCTACGGCAAGCTGAATCTATTTACCGCCTTTCGCGATGCTCAGCATCATGACGTGGGTAGCATCGTGTTTGGTTGGGAGTCGGCGATCCCCTTTATTCCGTGGAGCATTATTCCTTACTGGAGTCTGGATCTGTTTTACGGGCTGTCGCTGTTTGTCTGTGCGACGCGTTTTGAGCAGCGGCGGCTGGTGCACCGCCTGGTGTTAGCTTCGGTTCTCGCCTGTGTCGGATTTGCACTTTTCCCCTTGCAGTTTAGCTTTACGCGTCCGCCGGTTTCCGGCGCGGCGGGCTGGTTGTTCAGCCAGCTTGAGCAGTTTGACTTACCGTATAACCAGTCGCCATCGCTGCATATTATTCTCTGCTGGCTGCTGTGGCGTCATTTCAGCCGCCACCTTTCCGGCGGCTGGCGCAGGCTATGCAGTGGTTGGTTTTTACTGATTGCGGTTTCGGTACTGACCACCTGGCAGCATCATTTCATTGATATTGTGACCGGGCTTGCGGTGGGGATGTTAATCGACTGGATGGTGCCTTATCAAAGCCGCTGGCGCTGGCAGCAGCCGGATATAGCCCACTTCAGGCTGCTGCGGTATTACGTGCTGGGGGCAACCTTTTGCATGGTTGCGGGGGCGCTGCTGGGGCCGTGGTCTTTTTGGCCACTACTGGTGCTGTTCTGGCCGGTAGTGGCGCTGCTGATTGCCGGACGCGGCTATGGCGGGTTTGGCGCGGCGACCATGGGTAAAGATGAAAAGGGGCGATTGCCGCCAGCTGTGTACTGGTTGACGCTCCCGTGGCGCGCTGGCATGTGGTTGTCGATGCGTTGGTTCACTCGACGTCTGCCGCCAGTGAACGCCATCGCTGCGGGCGTTCACCTCGGCAGCTATCCGCGCCGCCCGCCTGAACAACATGCGGTGCTGGATCTGACCTGCGAATTTCCGCGCAGCCGCGCCACGTTATCGCGCACCTATTACTGCGTACCGATGCTGGATCTGGTGCCGCCGGAGGAAGCCGAGCTGCGGCTGGCGGTGGCGATGCTGGAAACACTGCGCGAGGAGCAGGGTTCGGTGCTGGTTCACTGCGCGTTGGGATTGTCGCGCAGCGCGATGGTGGTGGCAGCATGGCTCCTGTGCTACGGCCATGCGGCAACAGTAGAGCAGGCGGTTTCCTCTCTGCGCCGAAGTCGCCCGCAGGTGGTGCTGACGAATGAACATCTGGAGAGGCTACGGCAATGGCAGCAGAAAGTGACGATGTAACAACTGAGGCGGATCTTCAGCATCGTTTGCTTCAGCACACGCTGGCCAGCTGGCGCTATTTGCTGCTGTTTGCCACTCCGCCATTGCTATGGGCGACGTTTATCGCGCCACCGGGCGTGATGCGCGCCGTCATCGTGTTGCTATGCGGGATCGTTTTTTTTGGCTGCTGGCGAATCTGGCTGGATGCACGTTATTTCACGCTCATCACGCAGGAGAATAACGAGCATGTCGGAGAGGCGCTGGCTTTTATCTGGCGGCGCGCAAGGTTGCGTGAACTGACGTTTATCGAGCGCCAGCAGGGCGCACTCAAACAGCTTCGCCGAACGCTGATGGCTGTCGCCGCAACGTGGGTGATGTGGTTAGTGGCATTAGTGGTTTGATATAACAATCTGGTTGGGAATGAATCCCGGAGGCGGCGCAGCACCGCCTCCGGGGAAGGGTAAAATGGGCGCACTCAAACAGCTTCGCCGAACGCTGATGGCTGTTGCCGCAATGTGGATGATGTGGATACTCGCTTTAATGTTTTGATATGAAATAACAATCAGGAAGATCAATGATGAAATGGAAAACTATCGGCGCGCTGTTATTACTGACACCGCTTTTATCCGGCTGTATGACGATGGGGTTGTCAGAGAAGATTGAGCGAAGTAAAAGCGCCAATACCATTGATAAAGACTCGCTTTACGCGATGCGGGCAAGCAGTAACGGGATGGAAAAGAGGAATACGTTAAGTCTGGTTGGCGACAAATACACCTATCAGATAACATCCGATGGAGAGGCACTCGCTGATTTTCTGGCAAAAGAAGATGTTGGAAATATTATAGATATCAATTATTTATCATTTTATGCGGGTTTGACTACGTTCCACGTGAATTCGAAGCATAAATTTTCCAGCAACGGGCCGATTGAAATTAGCTATATCGTAAGAGATCGTCAATTGACTGAGAAAGAGAAACAGGTGCTGATTGACTCTGGTTTTCGTCTTTACCAGGGTGATGAACGTCCTGAACTGATTTATCGAATGAATTATGTCTCCGGCGTATTACAGAGCAAATCTGGCGGTAAAGATAAAGTGACCTTCTTACCGGCGACGATTAACTTAGAGAAAGAAGGCTCGAAATTTTCTGCGCTCGGTCTTCTGTATCCTTTTGCCTTGGTCGGGGATGTGGTGACCGCGCCATTCCAGCTAATAGGTTATTTTATTGTGATAAACAACCTGCCCGCGATGAGATATTAGCGGTATGGATTATCTGCGGCGATCGCCAGATGGCCCTTTTGTTTGTGGATCCTACGGACAGGTGCGCAGCGCCGCCTCCGGGGAAACGGCAAACCGCAATGTAGATGATGTTGATACTGGCATTAATGGCGTGAATGGTTAAGTATGTTTGCAGGCTGTTCTTTACATTCACCCCTAATACAGGCTGTTCTTTACATTCACCCCTAATACAGGCTGTATGACCAATGCCTGAAGAGAGAAGACGCTATGGCTGAAAAACTGTCCGCTCAGTGCCACTGCGGCGCGGTGGCATTTACCGTTGAACTCAGCGATGGATTCAATACCATTCGGCGCTGCAACTGCTCGTACTGTCGGATGCGGGGAGCGGTGGCGGTCTCTGCTCCGCTTGCAGGAATCGATATATTACGTGGACGAGATAAGCTCACGGAGTATCGCTTTAATACTGGCGAAGCCGTGCACTTTTTTTGCTCGGTGTGCGGGATCTACACTTTTCATCAGCGGCGTTCGAATCCGCAGCAGTATGGCGTGAATGTGGCGTGCATTGAAGGGGTATCGCCTTTCGATTTTCCTTGCGTAGAGGTGAGCAATGGGATCAATCATCCAAAGGATGGGGGCGGCGGCGTGGCGGGGTATTTGCGCTACGAGAAAAAGTAAAATACGCCTCCCGCCGTGAAGCGGGAGGCGTTCAGCCTTATGCAGCAACAACGCTGTCGATGGCGGCTTTTGCGTCAGACTGCGCTTTGGAAGCCACTTCCGGACCGTAAGCGATACCTTCAGCGAACACGAAGTTCACGTCGGTGATGCCGATAAAGCCCAGGAAGGTAGACAGGTACGGCGTCACCAGGTCAGTCGGGGTATCTTTGTGGATGCCACCGCGGCTGGTTACAACAACGGCGCGTTTACCAGTGACCAGACCTTCCGGACCTTTCTCGGTGTAACGGAAGGTCACGCCAGCGCGCGCCACCAGGTCGAAGTAGTTCTTCAACTGGGTTGGGATGTTGAAGTTGTACATCGGCGCGGCGATAACAATCACATCGTTCGCCTGCAGTTCAGCGATCAGCTCATCAGAAAGCGCGAGGGCTTCCTGCTGACGCGGAGTCAGCGGCGCATCGCTCGGACGCAGAGCACCAACCAGTTCGCCATCCAGTACCGGAATCGGATTTGCTGCCAGGTCGCGCACGGTGATAACGTCTTCAGCGTGCTTTTCACGCCATTGTTCAACAAAATAGTCGGACAGCTGACCAGATTGCGAGTACCCTGCCAGAATACTGGATTTCAGAACTAATACCTTGCTCATGGGTGTTTCCTTTTAATGTGATTGACGGGCTGATGCCCTGGTGCTTGTTGACACTGTATTCACAATCATGCCACAGAGAAAGCGCAATAAATCGAACTCTGTGTTCAGTTTTTTTGAACAAGGCACAAAATGTGCGGATGTGGTACTCTAACGCGATACTTCAAAAGAGATTTTTCCCGGCAGTGCGCTGCCCGATAACGCTATGACAGAACAACAAAAAATCACCTTCTCACAGCTCCTGCAACGGCTTGATGGCCTGATGTTGCGCGATAAACCGCGCTTCGCCCGTCGCCTGCACGGCGTGAAGAAGGTTAAAAATCCTGAAGCTCAACAGGCCATTCTTCAGGAGATGGCGCAAGAAATTGAACAGGCGGCAGGGAGAGTCCTGCTGCGCGAAGCCGCCCGACCAGATATCACCTATCCGGAAAATCTGCCGGTCAGCCAGAAAAAACAAGAGATTCTCGAAGCTGTGCGCGACCACCAGGTGGTGATTGTGGCGGGGGAGACCGGTTCCGGTAAAACCACTCAGTTGCCGAAAATCTGTATGGAGCTGGGGCGCGGCGTCAAAGGTTTAATCGGCCATACTCAGCCGCGTCGTCTGGCGGCGCGAACCGTTGCCAACCGTATTGCCGAAGAGCTACAAACGGAACCGGGCGGCTGTATCGGCTATAAAGTCCGCTTCAGCGACCACGTTAGCGACAACACGATGGTCAAGCTGATGACCGACGGTATCCTGCTGGCAGAGATCCAGCAGGATCGACTGCTGATGCAGTACGACACCATCATCATCGATGAAGCGCATGAGCGCAGCCTGAATATCGACTTTCTGCTCGGCTACCTGCGTGAGCTGCTGCCGCGTCGTCCGGATCTGAAAATCATCATCACTTCGGCGACCATCGACCCGGAACGCTTTTCGCGCCACTTTAATAACGCGCCGATTATCGAAGTGTCCGGCCGAACTTATCCGGTGGAAGTGCGCTATCGTCCGATTGTCGAAGATGCGGACGACACCGAGCGCGATCAGTTACAGGCGATTTTCGACGCCGTTGATGAGCTGGGGCGCGAAAGTGCCGGTGATATTCTGATCTTTATGAGCGGCGAGCGTGAAATTCGCGATACCGCAGATGCGCTCAATAAGCTGAATCTACGCCACACCGAAGTGCTGCCGCTGTATGCGCGGCTTTCCAATAGCGAACAGAACCGCGTGTTCCAGGCTCACAGCGGGCGGCGGATCGTGCTGGCGACCAACGTCGCGGAAACCTCGCTGACCGTACCGGGTATCAAGTACGTTATCGACCCGGGTACCGCGCGTATCAGCCGCTACAGCTTCCGCACCAAAGTGCAGCGTTTGCCGATCGAACCGGTTTCGCAGGCTTCGGCTAACCAGCGTAAAGGCCGCTGTGGTCGCGTGTCGGAAGGGATCTGTATTCGTCTCTATTCCGAAGATGATTTTCTGTCGCGCCCGGAGTTTACCGACCCGGAAATTCTGCGTACCAACCTGGCGTCCGTTATCCTGCAAATGACCGCTCTGGGGCTGGGCGATATCGCCGCGTTTCCGTTTGTTGAAGCGCCGGATAAGCGCAATATTCAGGACGGCATACGCCTGCTGGAAGAGCTCGGGGCGATTACCACCGACGAGCAGCAGACTGCGTATAAGTTGACGCCAATGGGCCGCCAGCTCAGCCAACTGCCGGTGGATCCACGCCTGGCGCGGATGGTGCTGGAAGCGCAAAAACACGGCTGCGTGCGCGAGGCGATGATTATCACCTCGGCGCTATCCATTCAGGATCCGCGCGAGCGGCCGATGGATAAACAGCAGGCATCCGATGAAAAACACCGCCGTTTCCACGACAAAGAGTCTGACTTTCTGGCGTTTGTAAACCTGTGGAACTACCTCGGCGAACAGCAGAAAGCGCTGTCATCGAACCAGTTCCGCCGGCAGTGCCGGGTCGATTTCCTTAACTATCTGCGCGTACGCGAGTGGCAGGATGTTTACACCCAACTGCGTCAGGTGGTCAAAGAGCTGGGTATTCCGGTTAACAGCGAACCCGCTGAATATCGGGAAATTCACGTTGCGCTGCTGACCGGTTTATTGTCGCATATCGGCATGAAAGACGCCGATAAGCAGGAGTTTACTGGCGCGCGTAATGCGCGTTTCTCCATCTTCCCTGGTTCCGGACTGTTTAAGAAACCGCCGAAGTGGACGATGGTTGCTGAACTGGTGGAAACCAGCCGTCTGTGGGGGCGCATTGCCGCGCGTATTGACCCGGAATGGGTTGAGCCGGTGGCGCAGCATCTGATTAAACGCTCGTACAGCGAACCGCACTGGGAGCGCGCGCAGGGCGCGGTGATGGCGACCGAAAAGGTTACCGTTTACGGCCTGCCGATTGTGGCCGCGCGTAAGGTGAATTACAGCCAGATTGATCCGGCGCTGTGCCGCGAGCTGTTTATCCGCCACGCGCTGGTGGAGGGCGACTGGCAGACGCGTCACGCCTTTTTCCGCGACAACCTGAAGCTGCGCAACGAAATCGAAGAGCTGGAGCATAAATCGCGCCGCCGCGACATTCTCGTCGATGACGAAACGATGTTTGAGTTCTACGACCAGCGCATCAGCCACGACGTTGTCTCCGCGCGCCACTTCGATAAGTGGTGGAAACTGGCGAGTCGCGAGACGCCGGATCTGCTCAACTTTGAGAAGAGCATGCTGATTAAAGAGGGGGCGGAGCAGGTCAGCAAGCTGGACTATCCGAACTTCTGGCATCAGGGCAACCTGAAGCTGCGTCTCACCTATCAGTTTGAACCGGGTGCTGACGCCGACGGCGTGACGGTGCATATTCCGCTGCCTTTATTAAATCAGGTCGAAGACGCCGGGTTTGAATGGCAGATCCCCGGTTTACGTCGCGAGCTGATTATCGCGCTGATTAAATCGCTGCCGAAGCCGGTTCGCCGCAACTTCGTCCCTGCGCCCAACTATGCGGAAGCGTTTTTAGGCCGCGCGACGCCGCTGGAGCTGCCGCTGCTGGATTCTCTTGAGCGCGAGCTGCGCCGGATGACCGGGGTGACTATCGACCGCGAGTCCTGGCAGTGGGATCAGGTGCCCGAACACCTGAAAATCACCTTCCGGGTGGTAGATGATAAGAACAAGAAGCTGCAGGAAGGGCGTTCGCTCCAGGAACTGAAGGATGCTCTGAAGGGCAAAGTGCAGGAGACGCTGTCCGCAGTCGCTGATGACGGTATCGAGCAGAGTGGGCTGCATATCTGGAGCTTTGGCACCCTCGCGGAGAGCTACGAGCAGAAGCGCGGCAACTACAAAGTGAAAGCGTGGCCCGCGCTGGTGGACGAACGCGACAGCGTGGCGATCAAGCTGTTTGATAATCCGCTGGAGCAGCAGCAGGCAATGTGGCGCGGTCTACGTCGTTTACTGCTGCTGAACATTCCGTCGCCAATTAAGTATCTGCATGAGAAGCTGCCGAACAAAGCTAAGCTGGGGCTCTATTTCAACCCGTACGGTAAGGTGCTGGATCTGATCGATGACTGTATTTCCTGCGGCGTCGATAAGCTGATCGATGAAGCGGGGGGGCCGGTGTGGACGGAAGAGGGCTTTGCCGTACTGCATGAAAAAGTGCGCGCCGAGCTGAACGAGACGGTGGTGGAAATCGCCAAACAGGTCGAGCAGATTTTGACGGCAGTATTTAACGTCAACAAGCGTCTGAAAGGCCGCGTGGATATGACCATGGCGCTGGGGCTGTCGGATATCAAATCGCAGATGAGCGGGCTGGTTTATCGCGGTTTCGTTACCGGCAACGGTTTCCGCCGTCTGGGTGACACGCTGCGCTATCTGCAGGCGATTGAAAAACGCCTGGAGAAAATGGCTATCGACCCGCATCGCGACCGCGTGCAGATGTTGAAGGTCGAGAGCGTCCAACAGGCGTGGCAGCAGTGGCTGAATAAGCTACCGCCTAACCGTCGCCAGGATGATGACGTGCAGGAAGTCCGCTGGATGATCGAGGAACTGCGCGTCAGCCTATTCGCCCAGCAGCTCGGCACGCCGTACCCGATTTCGGATAAGCGGGTATTGCAGGCGATGGATCAGATCAGCGCCTGACAACGTAGTTTAACTCAGCCTTGAGAAACCCGGTTAGCGTAAGCGGCCGGGTTTCTTTATGGATTCTGAAAAGATAGCGCTGCCGGTGGGTTCTTCCCAGTATGGGGTAACATAGCGATGTGCAGATTTTTAAATCCAGGTATGGCGGTAGCTTACATACAATATTTTAAAAATAAGGAGGCTAAATGCATTTTCCATTTTTGAAGTATGAAACATTACACAGAAGTATTGGTAATATATTCGTAAGTATAACAATTTCATTATTTATATTATTGTCAGGCATTGATTCCTGTAGTGCGGCTGAGTCTGAAGTTATATCATCAGAAAATTTTCACATTACCGGGTTTAGCCTTGAGGAAATTGATGATCTGAGACATCCAGTTTGTACCTTCAGTCTAAAAAACAATCACGCTGAGGATGTTTATTATTACGTCGAAGGCGCTATTTGCCCAGCCGGGCCGGGAGATTGTATTTCAGCCGCCATTATAAAATTGAATGGCAAAATAACCAAGATAAAACAAATTTCATCTGATGCGACAACCTCTATTTTTAACAATGGAACTCTCTCTATTGTCGCGACCTATATACCGGTTGAAACATCAACGATGGACGAAGAGGGAAATGTTGTAGACTCGATTATCATTATCAAAACAAAAAATAGTGAAAAGCATTTTAAAATGTCTGGTTACTGTGGTGTTTAATATTTTTACTCTCCATGAAGAGTAAATGGAATAAATATGAATGATAAAGAATCCATTGTATGGGTGACAAAAGCATTTTATCTAACGGACAACAATAAAATTGTTGACGCTTTAACAACCAATATTGACTGGTTGTTGGCGCTGGAACCTGATACTTTCGAAGATGAAGAGCTGTCCTGTCTCTCGTGCCTGCCACCGTTTGCGGCATTAGGTATTTTTCTCGGTACTGCCGCGATGATCCGCTGCAATGGTGCATTCATGGCGCAATACTGGCTAGAAGAAGCCGTGACAGCATACCACCGCGTACATCCAAACGGCTTTAGCTCCTGGCGGGGAAATACTCCGGTTTTTGCGGCTAAACAGCGCTATCCAGCGCTAAATAGGGTGTTGTTTGATGCGGCATGTGCTGATGGTGAGTGGCAACGTGCGTCCGCAATACTTGAGTCCCTTGGCAGATTCAGCGATGAGGATGGAAATTATTCCAGAGTTGGTTTTACTCGTGCTGCCTTGAAAAACGTCATTGCAGAAGATCATCCATTAGGACCATTTCATTATGATGAAGCCTGGCTATTGGAACAACAGGAGCGACTGATTAGCGCCAATGTGCTGAATGAATACTGTGAAGATACCTGGCGGCAATATACACGCCACCTCCAGCATTTAATGAATGTTGATCGTACCGACGACGCACTGCTATTTGTCCGGAAAACATTAAATAAATTAGAATATATTGAAGATAAGTTTGACTTTTATCTCTATAGTATGATTTTATTTTCTACTCAAGGTTTTATCGATGAAGCATTAGCGGTATTGACGGTACTTATCAGGCGCAAGACTCACCTGGATTACTTTGTTGATGCCGATGATTATCGTATCCAGCTAGAGCCAGCTCTCAATATAGAGATGAAAAACCTGTTGGAAAGCCCGCAGTTCAGGGCATTACAGGAGCGATATTTAACACCGAACACAGCAGACAATGACCGTGACATGAATACCTACGTATTCCGCAGTATCAGTGAAAAAGTATTAGGAGGAAAAACGCGTAAGCGTTGTGCTATCAGTCGGAAACTTATTTCACCCGGTGAGTTAGTTTACCGGTATCGTATGATGGATGGTATTGAATATATTGCGGGAAAAACGGCTTTCGAAGCCTCAACGCTTTATATCCAGGCGCAACAGCAGGCGACGGATGCCAGCAGCTGGCGGCATTTTGCCGAAAGTCGTGCAGGGCGAAGTCAATTCGATCATCCGGATATTGCCCGTTTTATCTTTGAGCGCATTGAGGGCAAATGCTTTGATGCTGCCGAATTTATTTGTCTGATTGCAAACCCGGTTGTTTTCCCTATGCGTTTTAAGTGGGTTGCTGGGCTGGATTTTACAGAACATTCTGTTGCAGATGACTTTTATGTTAATGACTCTCTCGCTGGAGAATTCGTCAATGTGTGCTGGATGGTGATGCAGTGTGGGAACGCTCGCGATATTTTTACCCAGCTTGCACAGGAACCCCTGGATATCGCCGATCCTATTTATGCCATGCTCGCGACGTTTGAGCGGCCAGACTGTCGGGCGGCAGCTGCTGCGCATTTTGCGCTGCCGGAACTGCCGGAGATGATGACGCGGGTCTTTAGTTCCCGATTGTCGCTGGATAATCTGTTGATGCTGGCTGATTTTGGCTTAAATAACACTCGTTTTTCCCAAGCGCTTGCCGTGGCGCTATCGCGTTATAATCTACATCTGTACTCAAATTATCGGCCTCAGGTTGACTGGTATCTCCAGGGACTGGAGCAGTACGCCAAAGCGAAAGGAGGCCAGCTACTCTACTTCTTTATTCATATTCCTCAGTATATTCCCGTCCTCAGTGCCATGCTGGATCGCGGCGTGGTACCGCATGGGATTGGTGAAGGTGCTTATGATGCTTACGATAATAGCCTCAATAATTTTCATCATACGGTGGCGATGCACTGCGTATTGCACTCGCCGGAGAAACTGGCTCATTGGATGGAAACACCGTGGATAGAAAGACTATTGATGGGAGGACCGCTGCGGGAAACCCAGCGTCACGTTGCTGCCTGCCAAAAAATGTTGTCAAAACGGCAAGGCGATGGAAAATGTCAGATTAAATAACCATAGGAACTTGAAAAAGAGTTCAGACGAAAATTTGATAACAAAGTACAAAAATATCCGAATGGTTTCTCTGTAAGCGGCGCCCACGATTACGGATTGCATTTAAAAAATGCTGACCGATTGTACTCTTTCTGGACCGAAGCCTGGTTGAGGCCAGAAGATAAAAATCTGACAGTTGATAAGGCTATGTTGGAAACGGGTCCTGAGATACAGTCATTCATCAAGCGCTTTCGCGCACGTGAATTGTATGAAGTACCGTCTGAACAGGGATTTTGCCTGCCTTATGGATTTATTGCCGGTGATTCAGGGCAGGAACCACATCAGTTGGGAGTTTCTTATCGACTGACTGAACACCCGGATGTAACGATATTCTTCCAGACTTTGGGACAAGCCCCTCTGGATGAGCGTGAACCTGCAGATAATGCTGGCCTAAAAGATATTGCGGCCTGGATGTGGAATAGTAAATATCTTTTACGTGGCGCAGATAAAAGAGAACTATTACTTCCCAAAGATCGATATATTGAAATGGATGGTCGAGAAGGTGTAGGAATGTTCATCAGTGAATATTACATGGGTGTTCCAATACATATCTTCGAAAGACCTGAAGAAATTGGCTACAAGCTTGAGTATCATGATTATACGAACTATTTATATATGGGTTATGTCAAACGTCATAAGAAACAGCCCGGTTTATTAATCTATGTATCACAGAACGGATGGATGGCAAAAAATAAATCTCCGATGGGTAAGGATGAATTATTGAAAATTGCCGAGCGTATTGTCCATTCAGTAAAACATCGCTGATGGAAAACTACCCATATAATAAATTCACTTTCCATGATGAACAATGTTACTATTGGGTAGATAAAGATTCAAGCTCTCGAGGTAATACTAGTGCGAATTTTATTCAGCGAATGAATATTTCAGGGGGTTCTGTTTGCGCTTATAGTAGTTTTTTGTCTATAAAAACTTGATGGATATAATATGAAGATAATAACTCTATTGGCGGCCCTGTTATTAACCGGTTGTTGCGTGATACTCCCTAATCGCGCAACGGTTTACCCTGATAAATTGCCCGTAGCGATAGTCGGTGAAAAATACCAGGCGAGTATTTATGTTGACGGCACGCCGGTGTCTTCAATGAGTATCAAAATTGGTGATAATTATTCTGATGACTATGTGGAAAATGGCCTAAAACTCTCTTTAGTAAGAGACGGTATAGATATACATGTTAATATTTCAGGTGTGCCTGAAAAAGCCAGTGAGTTAACATTCAGAGTCGACGGTGGTACTAAGGGTACGCAATGTCCTGGGGCCTGTTTTGATAAGGAGTATACGCTTAAGGTTGTCGACTGAGGGGAAAATCTATGTCGAATATCTCAATGTAATTTTTAACGGATATAAAAACTATCAATTCTATCGTTGTTTTACAGATTTTAATGCTCATGAGATATAGCTTATGCAAAGGTTATCAATGCTGTTTTTTTTCCTCATCCCTGTGCTTTCTGGATGCAGTATGTTTAATAATATTTTCGAAAAGAACTATTCGTTGAGCGCGGTGGCGAGTTTTTCTGATGATATAAACGAACTAAAAGAGATATGGTTTTTTTGCGACAAATGCTTGAAAGGCTCATCATGTAAATATAATGAGGTGGAACAATGTGAAAACGTGACCATTCCGAGCAGAAGTGAGGCTTTAAGCAAAGCAGTAGGTCGAGCTAACGTTGAAGCGGTTCACTTTTTGGTGGATGTTGCAAAAACGGATGTTAATGGCGTCAGCGGCAGCTATGAGGAAACGCCTTTAACTATAGCGGCATATTATGGCACGAAAGAGCATCAGGATATTGCTGCGTTTTTGCTTGCGCGTGGGGCGGATATCAATAAACCCTATAATGCTGTAGGCGGAACTCCCCTGGGGGTAGCGATGTGGAAACATAATGTTGATTTTGCAAAGTTCTTGCTTAAATCTGCTGCAAATCCCTCTGCCGGTGCCTATGGGAAAATAAAGGGAGATGTGTGTTTTAAGGCAATAAATAAAAACCTCCCCGAATTGTTCCCGCTTATTCCAGGGTGCTGTGCGTTAGCATTGCGTGATCTTAATTTTGACCCGAATATTAAACCCTTAACCATTCTGCAATGTCAGGGAGTAAAACATTAGCCATCGCATTTTTACACTTTCGGACGCGTTTAACCATACATAGGAGGTTTTTCACTTTCTTCATGCGGAGTGGCATTGTTAACACTTTTTATTACTGCGGGATTTATACGGGGTATATATTTCAGGGGGCTGTTTGTGCTGGTGGTGGTTTTTCTTGTCTATATAAAATTGATGGGTATAATACAAAGATAATGGCTGTAATCCTTAATTGGTCAATGTTATGTATATGACAGTAGTGATGGAGGAAATTATTAATCAGGGGAGATTGCATGAGATATTTTATAAGCTGTGTATTGGTTCTTTCTTCTTTCTGGAATGGTGGTGCTCTTGCGATGGGCGCAACCTCATGGGAGGGTGAGTTTGGAATCGAACAGCGAGGTGAAGAGTTAATCGATGGAACGCAGGTTTCATTACAGTATTTAATAAAAATAGATAATAAAAGCAATCGAGCTTCTTTATCTATGACAACATGGCATGCACCTATATCATGTACAGGCGATTATTCGGTAGAGAATAAGTCAGGGGTTTTAAAGTTATATTATTCTGGTGGGGAAGAAAAAGACGCGTGTCCCTATCCATCGCCACAATTTGAACTGCGTAGAACAGGGGGGCGTTATTTTATAAAAGGGACGATATTTGCATACTCCGAACCAGGTAAATGGTTGCACCTTAAGAAGATAAAGTAACAGGGTGTTTTACAAAGTTATACTGAGCGGTAGTGTTAGTAAAACTTAAAACATCGTGCAGACGCAAGTAGAGTAATAAAAAGAAAATAGAGATAATTCGCATCATTTTGCTATGATAAAGTCAATCGGCCTGTGAGCAGCGTTGAGCAAGAGCATACGTTCGAACCACTCTCAGTTAAAAGTATCAATGCCAGGGAAAGTCATTCAGGCGGTGTGGGGCCAGTAAAATTTATCAACAAGGACGTAAATAGTTTATGCGGAATAAAACGAAAGTTATTGCGGTGGCAGTCATCCTGGTGGCCAGCGGGGCGGTATTGGCGCAAAGGAAACAGAATGATAATCAGCCCTGCGATGAAACTCAGTTAGCTATCAATAACTCGAACTATATCATTTTGACAAAAATGCCACCAGCGATGCCAGACGAAGGTTCTCTTACCATGCAGTTTTCTGGCAAAGGAAAACTTTACCATTATGAATCATCCGGCACGATGTCACTCTCCCACTGCGGGCGGCTGGAAACTCGTTCTGAAACGGGAGATCGTGATATTGGTGATAATAAAATGTTGCGAACGACAATTCATATTAAGCGTGATCAACCGCAGGGATGGCTAATGGAGGTAGCGATTGATGGTTTGTATAAAGATAAGACGGGCGTCGATACTCGACATTATTATACTGACAAACAGGGAAGAATAACTCATGCAAAGGGTCAATATAGGGTAGGTGAAGAACAGCGCGAACCCACGACCTGGCAATATCTATATGATGATCAGAACCGCGTGATTCGTGAAGTGATGAAACACGCGGATTTTCCGGCTGATATCCTCATCGACTATTACTACGATATCAAGGGACGCCTAGCGCATATTACCGAAGGGTCCCGCACCCGCTTGCTGCGATGGGATGAAAAAGGGCGCTGGTTGTCCAGTATGCTTCAGGGGAATGCTGCCAGTAATACGATGCGGTTTGAGGATAAATGCACAAGGTGGGACGTTGTAGGAAACTGTACAGTAATCAATATGTGGGAAGCGGATACAAATCGCGCAGGAACCGAACGAGAAATGCAGGTGAATTATCAAATTCACTATCAGCCGAATAGCGCTGAATGATGTTCCCTGTCAACAAGGATGTGAGTCGCTTATGCGGAAAAAAACAAAAGTTATTATGTCTGTTTTCGTCGTAGTGGCCTGCGGCGTGGCATTTACGCTATGGAAATGGCAAAACGGCCACGCTTGCGATAAGGCGCAACTGACTATCAACGAAGCGAATTTTTTTATTTTAACAAGAATGGTACCGTTTACGGGAGAGCTACGTAGCGTGCAGATTTCCGGTGAGGATAATCAGTATTACAACAAGATGATCTTTTCCCGCTGCGGTATGCTGGAAAGCCGTATAGCTACGCGGGAGAGCGATTTTGGTGGTGGTATGACATCAAGCACTAAAATCAAACTTAGCCGCAACAGCGAGGATGGCGGTAAAGGGTGGGTACAGGAAATCACGACTGTCATTAAGAGGGATAAAGAAGTGAATACCTCAACGACGAGCCGCTATTTCCATACCGATGAATTGGGGCGGATCGCCTGGTCAGAGGAAGATAAGACAGGGAGGGAGAAACTGAGCGACACGAGAACCAGGCGCTACCGCTATAACGACCAGCATCGCCTGGTCCGGGAATATGATGTTGATTCTCCGCAGAAGGTTTTCACCGATTTTAGTTATAACGAAAAGGGTCGCTTAAGCCGCGTTGTTTCCACTGCTTACGACCGTCAGTCTCGCTGGGACCGTAAAGGACGCTGGTTATCTGACGAGGCTGCATATGGCAACGCCAAACTGATTATGGAAAATATGTGTTCGGCGTGGGACAACATCGGGAACTGTACGCTGACTGATATTATTACGAAAATACGTTCAGCGGATGAGGAATATGTGGAAAGGGGGCAACGGCTACAGCAGAAATACCAGTATGAGTATCAACAATAGCAGGCATGATCCGAATTGTGGCTTAGCGCCGCAATCCGGATTCTCAGATTAATTAATGGTTCACCCACGCCAGCGTAAAGCCATCCCAGCCTTTGCTGCCTACCGTTTGCAGCGCCGTGACCGTCAGGCGAGGATCGCTGCCCATCATCTCAATAAACGCTCTGACGCCCTGAACGCGATCGTCCGTGCTGTGCGGGTTAGTCACTTCACCGTCGCGCACGACGTTATCACCAACAATCAACGTCCCCGGACGGGAATAATGCAGAGCCCAGCGCAGATAGTTTGGGTTATTTGGCTTATCCGCATCAATAAAAATCAGGTCAAACGGCGGGCAATCGCCCAGCTTTTCGAGGGTCGCCAGCGCCGGGCCTTCCAGTACCTTAACCTTGTTATCAACGCCCGCCAGCCGGAGGTTTTCCCGCGCCACGGCGGCATGATGGGCGTCGGCCTCCAGAGTGAGTAATTCGCCATCAGTGGGTAATTCTCGGGCCATCCAGATGGTGCTGTAGCCGCCGAGAGTGCCGATTTCCAGCACTCGTTTTGCGCGGGTCATTCGTACCAGCAGGGCCAGAAACTGCCCCTGGTTGGCGGCGACATCGATAGCCGGAAGCCCGGCGCGCTCGTTGTTATCGAGAACCCGCTCCAGTATCGGATCGCTGGGGATTAATGCTTCAACGAGATAATTATCTACTGCCGTCCACTGTTGCTGCATGTCAGACTTCCCGTATTACTTCCCTGGTGAATCAGACCAGCCGCCTCCCAGCGACCGGTACAAATCAATTTGTGCCAGCAGCAGGTTGTTTTTCACCTGTACCACGCTGAGTTGGGTGGAGAACAGCGTGCGCTGGGCGTCCAGCACGTCTAAGTAAGATGAGTAACCGTTGCGATAGCGGTTCTGGGCGATACGCAGCGTCTCCTGGGCGACTTTCTCCTGCTCTTGTAACTCCGCCAACTGCTCGCCGTAGCGGCCAATCGCATCGAGGCTGTCGTTCACCTCCTTAAACGCACTGCGCACCGTTTTCTCATAGCCGTACAGCGCCTGATTGCGCTGGGCCATCGACACATCCACCTGAGCATTTAGCGCCTGACGGTTGAGGAGCGGTGCCAAAATACTGCCACCCAGACTCCATAAGCGTAGCGGATTATCGAGCAGATCGGGCAGGGTACGGTCCTGCATGCTACCGGTGGCGGTAAGGTTAATTGACGGTAGCAGCTGCGCCTGCGAGGACGCCAGCGTGGCGTCGGCGGCGAGCAGTTGACGTTGGGCCTGAACGATATCCGGGCGGCGGTTAAGCAGCGTTGACGGTAGCTGTGCCGGCAGCGTCAGCGGCGTCAACTGGGCGAATTCATTACGCTTAATGGTTCCCGGGTTAGACCCGATCAGCAGGCTAAGCGCATTTTCCTGCTGGGTGATTTGGTGCTGCAAGGGTGGGATCTGCGCCCGCGTAGAGCGCAGTTCCGAATCCGCCTGCATTAGCTCCAGACGGGAGGTGTAGCCCGTCTCAAACTGACGTTTCGCCAGATTAAACGCATCCTCTCGCGATTTTTGCGTTTGCTGCGTCACCCGCAGCTGTTCATCCAGCGAGAGCAGAGTAACGTAGCCAACCGCCACCGACGTCGCGACGGTCAGGTTCGCCGCCGCGGCAGCGGCCTTTTGCGCCTCAAGGCTAGCCTCCGCCGCGCTGGCGGCGCTACGGTTTGCACCCCAGATATCAACATCGTAACTCGCGGTTAGCGCGCCTTTATACACCGTGCTATGGACAGGCAGGCCGGTCGCTGCCGACTGCGAACGCGCGCGGGTGCCGGTTAGTCCGGCGTCAAGAGAGGGAAACAAGCTGCTGTCGGCGGCATAAACCCGCGCCTGATACTCATTCACCCGCTCGCGGGCAATCAGCACGTCGCTGTTGTAACGCAGAGCCTGATCGACATACAGATTGAGCGTGCTGTCGTGAAGGTTGCGCCACCACACGCCTTCCACCGGGCTGCCTGGACCGAAATCCGCGCGCCAGGCGGCGGGGATTTGTAACGTGGGGGCGGCTTGCTGGATGTCGGCAGACTGACAGCCAACCAACGCGAGAATGACGGTGAGGGTGAGCGGGCGGATCATTGTTTCTCCTCCCCGCGCGTATCAATGGTGACCTGCACCGACATCCCCGGACGCAGCCGCTGGTGGTTTTTCTGTCCCTCATCCACGGCGATACGCACCGGAATGCGTTGGGCGATTTTGACAAAGTTACCGGTGGCGTTATCCGGCGAAATGGCGCTGAATTCAACGCCGGTCGCCGGGGAAATACTTTGTACGGTACCGGTGAATTTTTCGCCGTTCAGCGCATCGACGGTGAAAGTCACCCGCTGTCCCACGCGCACCTGCGCCAGCTGGGTCTCTTTTAAATTGGCGATCAGCCAGTGCTGTGGCGGCACCAGCGAGGTCAAATGCGTCCCGGCGGTGACGTAAGCGCCTAGCCGGACGGAAATCTGCCCTAGCTGGCCGTCAGTCGGAGCGACTATACGGGTGTTTTGCAGATCGATTTGCGCCAGCTCCAGCGCCGCTTTGGCACTGGCGACATCGGCCACCAGCGAGTCACGGTTAACGATGGTCGATTGCAGATCCTGACGTGACATCTCAAGCGTTGCCTTCGCTTGTTCAATATCCGCATTGCCCTGCGCCGCGCTGGCGCGGGCAGAATCGCGCTCGCGAATGGAAAGGGAACCGTCGGCGGTCAGCTCCTGAACGCGTTTCAGATCCGCCTGCGTTTTAAGATTCTGCGCGCGGGCGTTTTGCAGCGCCGCTTCGTTACGCGCGATCACCGCTTCCGCGCTTTTACGCTGTTGCTGGTTATTCTTCAGCGCCGCCTCTTTCATCGCCACCTGAGCTTCCGCCTGGTGAACGCGCTGGTTATAAATGCGATCGTCAATCTGAAACAGCACGTCTCCGGCTTTTACCTGATTGAAATCCTGCACCTTCACCTGAGTGATATAGCCGTTAACCTGCGGGCTGATAAAGGTGGTCTGCCCGCGCACATAGGCGTTATCGGTAAACTGGCTTTGACGGGTAAATGGCGGTAGCTGCCAGGCGTAAAGAATAACCAGTACGCCGACGATACCAATGGCGGCGGCGGTAAAAATGGATACCACGCGAATATTATTACGGGTGTTGGCCTGTTGTTTGGCCGCATCCTGCTGACTCATAACGACTCCAGAGTGAAAATTTTATTTGCTGCCCGTGGCGCGTTTCAGCGCGATACGGGCGGTAATACGCAATCTTATTAAGCGCCAGAAAACCCAGACCAGCGTGGCGGCGGAAATCGCCGCCGTCAGCAGATACGTGTCATTGTAGGCGAGAATATTGGCCTGTAGCGTGGCGGCGTTTTGCAGCAGCGTGGTAGCCTGAACGTTCAGCAGCGTGCTGTCGCCAATCTGGCTTTGGTACATCTGGCTGTATTGCTGTAAGCGTTCGGTGATCAGCGGATTAAGCGTGGTGAGCTGGTCGGCAAGCTGGCTGGAGTGAAACTTCTCTCGCCAGGTCTGGAAGGTCCCGAGAATGGCGGAGCCCAGCAGGCCACCGATGTTTTGGCTCATACCGAACAGTACCGAAAAACTCACCAGGTTGCGCTGATCGGCGATCACGCCGCCAATGCCCGCCAGCATCGCCGGGGCGAGGAAGAAGGCGCTGCCGAAACCGAGCAGGAACTGGCTGAACATCAGCTGTTCTGGTCGCGTGAGGATCGTCGACTGGCTGTCGAGCAGTGAGGCAATCATTATCAACGCCAGCGCCGTGGCGGTGGGCCAGTAGAGGCGCTGCGGATTTAGCGTCAGGCAGCTGGCGACAATCCCGCAGGCGATCCCGGCAAAAATAGACCAGGCCAGATTGGTCATCTGCTCATTTTGCAGGCCGACGTACTGCAGCCAGCCAATCACTCCGGTGTTCTGCTCCGCCAGCACGATACGGATCAGTAGCATAATCAGCCCGAGTCGCAGAATACTGCCACTGGATAGCCATTTAGTATTGAGCAGCGGGTTGCTGCGGTTATGTTCAAAGGCGATAGCGGAAACAATCAACACCACTGCGCCCGCCAGCGACCAGCCAATCCACGGCGCTTCAAACCACCAGTCCAGACGCCCCAGCGACAGCACTGCGCACACCAGCGCCATCCCCGGTGCCAGCAGGCAGAAGGTGATGAAATCTTTCTTCTCGAACACTTTTTTGCGATCGCTCGGCGGCAGCTTCAGCGCCATCACGCAGGCCAGCGACACCAGCGCCAGCCCCAGTTCGAAGAAGTACAGCCCGCGCCACTCATCAATTTGTAGCAGTTCGGTAGAGAAAAGGCGGGCAAGGGGGATCGCCAGCGAGGAGCCAGTGATGCCGATAGTCAGCGCCTTTAGCCGATGGCGGGCAGGCCAGGCCTGCACCTGATAATAAATCCCTAACGAGCTGAGTGCTGCCGCCACCATGCCATGCGCCGCGCGCACCATCAGGGCTGAACTGAGGTCGTTAACGAACAGGTGGAAGAAGGTCACCAGCACGTAGAGCACCAGAAAACCTTCGGTAAAGGCGCGCAGGCCAAACTGCTGGCGGAATTTCACCAGTAGCAGGTTGATGGAGACGTTAGTCATCACGTAGACCGCCGGTAGCCAGGCGATCTCTGTCGACCAGGCGGCAAAGGTCCCCTGCAATAGCTGCAGGTTGGCAGTGACCACCGCGTTGCCCAGCGCCCCGGTCAGGCACACCAGCAGCCCGACGATTCCGTAGGCAATACGTTTTGGCGTGCTGTGAATAGGCGTTGAAGGTGAGCCGAGAATGGCCGGTTTTTCATGCGGGGCCCAGTCGTGGGGAACGTAGGGGTTACTTTTACGGCGAGGCATTATTTTTTCTCCACCTCGCGCAGCAGTTTTTCCAGCACCCGCTGGGTCTGCTGCTGTTCTTCTGGGGTAATGGCAGTGAGGATCTCCTCACGCAAACCGTCGGCCACCGTTTTCACCTGTTGATAAATCTCAAGGCCTTTGGCGGTGGCGATCAGCAGCCGTTTACGCTTATCGCGTTCGGTTTTGACCCGCTCAACCAGGCCGAGATCGACCAGTCGGTTAAGCAGCGGCACGAGGGTGGCGCTTTCGACGCCCAGCTCCTGGGCCAGCTCGCTTTGTGATAGCGGCTGTTCGTTACGGGCAATGGCGGCAACGGCGACCCAACTGGCCTGGCTCATGCCAAGGTTTTTGAGGCGACGGTTGACCGCAAGCCGCCAGTGGTGGGCGGTCAGATATAAAAGATGGGAGAAGTTAAGCTGTCGGTTATCCATAGGCCAGTCTGCAATATCGTTAGAGCTCTAATGATTTTAGGCCTGGCCAAAACGAGAATTCAAGCTGATTGATAAAAATCAGTTAACGGTATGTGCGTTTATTGTAGGGGGATAAGAAAACACAACCGGTTGGGCTAAGAAGGTGTTGCATTGCCCGGCGGGGCCTACAGGAGGATGCATAACATGTTGGTACCGTGGGTTTTGTAGGCCGGATAAGGCGTTAGCCGCCATCCGGCGAAAATACGAGCAGCGAACCTAAGCCCGGCATAAACCGGGCTGAGAAGGTCAGATTATCCTGGATAAATACCGCGATCTTTACGCGCCATCAGGATACGTTCACAGGCTACGATATAGGCGGCTGTACGCAAAGAGCACTCTTTTTCAGCGGCTTTTTCGCAGACATGAACGATCGCATCGGTCATGATGCGGTCCATTTTGGCGTTGATCTCCTCTTCACTCCAGAAGAAGCTGGCCATATCCTGCACCCATTCAAAGTAGCTCACGGTGACGCCGCCGGCGTTACAAATAACGTCCGGTACCACCACGATGCCGCGTTCGGCCAGCACATCATCGGCTTCCGGGTAGGTCGGGCCGTTAGCGCCTTCCAGTACCAGTTTGCAGCTGATGGTTTCGGCGCGTTCACGCGTAATCTGGCCTTCCAGCGCCGCCGGGATCAGAATATCCATCTGCGTCGTCCAGAACTCCTCTTTGGCGATTTCGCGCGCGCCGGGGAAACCGGCAATCTGTTTGTTCTCGGCCTGCCATGCGGTCAGCGCGGCCATATCAATGCCGCCTTCATTAAACAGAGTGGCGGTGTGGTCCTGAATCACCACGATGCGCGCGCC
The DNA here is from genome assembly GCF_051131775.1 of Klebsiella sp. MISC125. Classification (NCBI taxonomy): domain Bacteria; kingdom Pseudomonadati; phylum Pseudomonadota; class Gammaproteobacteria; order Enterobacterales; family Enterobacteriaceae; genus Klebsiella; species Klebsiella sp. MISC125. The sequence goes on along the minus strand of NZ_CP180448.1, from coordinate 3,310,452 downwards.
GACGCCCGCGAACAGGCGGGCTGCTTCGCTACCGACGTTACCAAAACCTTGCAACGCGACTTTCGCGCCTTCAATTTCGATCCCGCTGCGACGAGCTACTTCGCGTCCGGTCACAAATACACCGCGGCCGGTGGCTTTTTCACGGCCCAGAGAGCCGCCGAGGTGGATAGGCTTACCCGTAACCACGCCGGTGATGGTGGTGCCGTGGTTCATGGAGTAGGTATCCATCATCCAGGCCATCACTTTACCGTTGGTGCCGACGTCTGGTGCCGGAATATCTTTTTGCGGCCCAATAATAATGCCGATTTCGCTGGTATAGCGGCGGGTCAGACGCTCCAGCTCACCTTCGGATAATGAGAACGGGTCGACGCGGATCCCGCCTTTCGCGCCGCCGTAAGGAATATTGACTGCAGCACACTTGATGGTCATCCAGGCAGAGAGCGCCATGACTTCATTCAGGTCTACATCCGGATGGTAGCGCACCCCGCCTTTACCTGGCCCGCGCGAGAGGTTGTGCTGGACGCGATAGCCTTCGAAATGGCGGATGGTACCGTCATCCATTTGTACCGGAATATCAACAATCAGCGCGCGTTTTGGGTGGCGCAGGGTTTCGATCCAGTAGGCGAGATCGCCCAGGTAGGGCGCGACGCGGTCAATTTGGCGCAGGTAGGTGGTCCATGGGGATGTACTACTTTCAGAAGCGTAAGATAACTTTTCCATAAGAGTCCTGTTTTGCAGTGATAATTATTTTGTTAACCGTGGAAAGATACAGCGAGAAACTCTGTAACGAGAATGTTATCACCAATTTAATGGGACGGTATTTGGCAAAAATTCAGAATATGCTGTCGTTACGGGTGGGCTTGAGTTTTTTATGAATAAAAAAACGAGAAATAACGCCTGTTGCGGATGAATATGCATCTTTGTGCATTAAAGCCGTAGTTGTGGCTATTTATCCCTATTTATTAGAATCTTGACTCTCTTCAAAAAGTGAACAAAACGCTATGTAGATGTGTTGACTTTGTTGCTATGAAAGCGTTGACGAGATGTTTGCGCTTTATTACCCAAAGCACAATTGGCGGTTTATGATGGTGGCCGGGAACTTAAGGGTGAAATGGCGTGAAAAGGAGAGGATATGGCAGAACATTTTCCATCATTACCGACTAATACACTGGCGGCGGCAAACCGGCTGGGGGCCTGGCTGGCGCAAGATGATTTATCACAGGATCCGCAAATAGATGTGGTGGTACTGGCGGGTAATGCGGTGATCCCGACCATTGATTTCGCCTGCCAGCTGGCGGCACGTCACGCTGTGCCGTTACTGATCAGCGGCGGCATCGGCCATTCCACCTCATTTTTATATGATGCGGTGTTGAGCGACTCTCGCTACCGGACGCTGTTGGTATCGGGGCGCGCCGAGTCGCATATTCTTGCTGATATCGCCCATCAGTTCTGGCAGATTCCTCGTGAAAGGATTGTGGTGGAAGACCGCTCCACCAACTGCGGAGAGAACGCGCGCTTTACCCGACAAATGCTCGAAGAGAGAGGGATTGCACATCGCACGGGCGTGGTGATTCAAGACCCGACGATGCAGCGCAGAACGATGGCGACGTTTGCCCGCGTCTGGCAGGGGGAGGAGACCGCTGCGCCGCAATGGTACAGCACGCCGGGCTGCTCGCCTGTGCTGTGCAACAGTGATAACGGGTTAACCTTCAGTGGTGAGCAAGAGGGTCTGTGGCCGGTTGGACGCTATCTGGCGTTAATCCTCGGCGAACTGCCGCGGCTGGCAGATAATCCGCAGGGATACGGCCCGCTGGGTAAGGGGTTTATCGCCCATGTGGATATTCCGCCGCATATTGTGCAGGCGTGGGAGACGCTGCGTGATGATCGTCTGCTGTCCGATGCGCTGAACGCGCGAACTCTGGGTTAGATTTTTTATTTCAGCAAAATGTCAGTGAAGGGGAATATTTCTTTCGCCCGCTCTCTGGCCGCCGTCCTGGCGGCCAGTCATGGATGCGCGCCTGCGTTCTCGCCAATTTTCTTGATGCGCTTAACCCCATCGCTGCCAGCCCGCATTAAAAACGTCTTATAACCAAGCGCAAATTTGCCCGTTTGCGTCAGGATTATCGCAAACGGGCATGATGTGTTATCGAATTGTGATTATCTCTGCGTCGAACTCCTCTATTTTTATGAAATGACTCACAAAAACGCGCGTCAGGACTATCGAATTGCCGTTCAGGAGATAGTTTTTAACATTAAATTCACTTGTTAAAAACAATAACTCCACAGGAGCAAACCATGACAGCACCCGTTCAACACCCTATGTACATTGACGGTCAGTTTGAATCTGGCCGCGGTGATGCCTGGATTGATGTTATCAACCCGGCGACGGAAGCGCTGCTTTCGCGCATTCCTGACGGGAGCGCGGAGGATGCACAGCGGGCGATTCTGGCGGCTGAGCGGGCACAACCAGGCTGGGAAGCGCTGCCAGCTATTGAGCGGGCGGGGTGGTTGCGCAAAATTGCTGCCGGTATTCGCGAGCGGGCGGATGAAATCGCCGCGCTGATTGTCGCCGAAGGTGGGAAAATTCAGCAACTGGCGGCAGTCGAAGTCTCCTTTACCGCCGATTACCTCGACTATATGGCCGAATGGGCACGTCGTTATGAAGGTGAAATCGTGCAGAGCGACCGTCCGGGCGAAAACATACTGGTCTTTAAACGCGCGCTGGGCGTAACGACCGGTATCCTGCCGTGGAACTTCCCGTTCTTCCTGATTGCTCGCAAGCTGGCTCCTGCGTTGATTACCGGCAATACCATCGTCATTAAACCGAGTGAATTTACGCCAAATAACGCCATCGCCTTTGCGCAAATCGTCCATGAGATCGGACTGCCGAAGGGGGTATTTAACCTGGTGCTGGGCCGTGGCGAAACCGTAGGTCAGGAGCTGGCGGGTAACCCGAAAGTGGCGATGGTCAGCATGACTGGCAGCGTGGTGGCTGGTGAGAAAATCATGGCCGCTGCGGCGAAAAATATCACCAAAGTTTGCCTTGAGCTGGGAGGAAAAGCGCCAGCCATCGTGATGGATGATGCGGATATCGAGCTGGCGGTCAAGGCAGTGGTGGATTCGCGTGTCATCAATACCGGGCAGGTGTGTAACTGCGTCGAGCGCGTGTATGTGCAAAAAGGGATTTACGACCGCTTCGTTAACCGACTTGGCGAAGCAATGAAAGCGGTACAGTTTGGCGACCCGGCTTCACGTGACGATATCGCCATGGGGCCGTTGATCAACGCCGCCGCGCTGGAGCGCGTTGAGCAGAAGGTGGCGAAGGCGGTCGCGCAGGGCGCCCGCGTTGCCCTTGGCGGTAAAGCGGTCGCAGGCAAGGGTTATTTTTATCCGCCAACGCTGCTGCTGGACGTGCGTCAGGAGATGGATATCGTTCATGAAGAGACGTTTGGCCCGGTACTGCCGGTGGTGGCGTTTGACACGCTCGAAGAGGCGCTGGCAATGGCCAACGATAGCGATTATGGCCTGACCTCATCTATCTATACTCGTGACCTGAATGTCGCTATGAAGGCAATAAAAGGGCTGAAGTTCGGCGAAACCTATATCAACCGCGAAAACTTTGAAGCAATGCAGGGCTTCCATGCCGGATGGCGTAAATCGGGAATTGGCGGTGCAGATGGGCGTCATGGCCTGAATGAGTATCTGCAAACTCAGGTGGTCTATTTGCAGTTATAAACCATTGTCCGAAGCCCCGCTGATGATTCAGCGGGGCCCGTCGAACTACTTCATGGTCGGATAGTCGGTATAGAATCTTTCCGTTCCACCAAAGAAGCCCTCCCGCTGTGCTTCATTCATGGGTGCATTAGCTTGTAGACGCTCGACAAAATCCGGGTTTGCCAGCACCATCGCACCGTAAGACTCCAGGTCCGCCAGGCCGGAATTTACATCGCAGCCAACTTCCTCGCGTGGGCGTCCAGGACGATTAAGGATCAGTTTACTACTCCAGATTTGTCGCAGGTCGCTGAGCAGACTTTCATCACCCATATGCATAACATGCAGCCATGCAAGACCTGATTTATTGAGTTTGCCAACCAGGTAACGATAGAGATCCGCGCGGTCTTCTCCTTCGTCGATTCCCCACATATTCATCCCGGGGGAGAGGCGGATACCTGTGCGATCTCCACCTATTTCATCGGCAATCGCTTGAGTCACTTCAATGGCGAAGCGCGCGCGATTTTGTATGGAACCTCCGTATTCATCGGTGCGCGTATTGGCGCTAGGTGCCAGAAACTGATGGATAAGGTAGGCATTGGCACCGTGTATTTCTACACCATCCGCACCGGCTTCAATGGCTCTTCTCGCGGCGACGCGAAAATCGGCGATGGTCTGCTGAATTTCATCGCGGCTAAGCGCTCTGGGGGTGGGGATTTCCTGCATTCCGCTGGCGGTAAACATCGGCGCGCCCGGTGCGATGGCCGAGGGTGCCACGCCTTCTCGGTGGTGTGGCGTATTGTCCGGATGGGACATGCGGCCCGCATGCATCAGTTGGATAAATATCCTGCCGCCTTTGGCGTGTACGGCGGCAGTGACTTTTTTCCAGCCAGTCACGTGGGCATCCGTGTAGATACCCGGAGTTGTGAGATATCCCTGGCCATCGTCTGATGGCTGAGTTCCTTCGGCAATAATCATCCCAACGCTGGCCCTTTGTGCATAGTAGGTTGCCGCCAATTCGCCGGGCGTACCATCATATTGCGCGCGCGAGCGAGTCATTGGTGCCATGACCAGGCGGTTTGCCAGCGTATAGCGGCCTATTGAAACGGGATTGAATACTGTACTCATCGGTGAAATCCTCTTGGGCGCATGGTAGTTGGCGCGCTGAACGTGATGAGGTCAATCATCATCTGTTTCATGAAAAGGATAAAGTGGGTACTATGGATTTCATTGTTCCATAAATGGCACAGTTGAATGAACGATTATCTAAGCGATATGTCATTGTTTGTTGAGGTGGTTAAAGCCCGAGGTTTTCGTCGCGCGGCGGAGATCACCGGGACGCCAGCGTCAACTCTGTCGCGCCGAATCAGCGAGCTTGAAAAGTCGACAGGTCTGAGGTTGCTGCATCGGACAACTCGTAAAATAGAGCTGACCGATGCCGGGCAGATCTATTTTGAACGTTGCCGCCGCATCGTGGACGAAGCGCGGCTGGCGCATGAGCAATTAGGTGAGATCATGACTCAGCCTGAAGGGGTCTTAAGAGCTTCGTTTCCGGTCGATTTTGCCGTGACGTGGCTGGCGCCGATTATTGCCGAGTTTGCCGGGCTTTATCCTGGCATTACGTTTGAGTTTGATGTCACCCCGCGAAAAGTTGACTTAATTAGCGAGCCGTCTGATGTCGCGATCCGCATAGGCGAGCCGAAAGATTCTCTGCTCATCGCCCGTAAGCTGATGTCGATGAAAGCTTATCTGTATGCTTCTCCAGGATATCTCGCTCGCGCTGGGCTCCCCGCCACACCTGCCGACCTTGCGCATCACGCCTGTCTGGGAATGCTCAAAAATAACGCCTGGACGCTGCATCACCAGCAGCAAAGTGAGACGGTGGCGGTAAGCGGGCGGTTTACGCTCAATAGTGTGGGGATGATTCGTCGGTTAGCGACGCTCAATATGGGGATCATTTTGATGCCAGTGGAGGTAGTGGCCGACGAAGTGGCTGCGGGGAAATTAACCGCGATTTTGCCGCAATGGCACGGTTCTCCGCAGTCCGTTTATGCCATGACTGAAACGCGCTTACTACCTGCCAGGACACAGATATTCATTGAGTTTTTACGCGAAAGACTCGCGTCGGCGGAGTGAAAACAGGCAGATAGCCAAGTACCATCTGCCTTATGCGGGATTATTTTGCGAATTTATCCAGTACGCGAATCAGCTGGGTGACAAAGCCATATTCGTTATCGTACCAGGCCACCGTTTTAACCAACTGAACATCACCGGCTTCGGCTATCTCAAGCTGCGTGGCGTCGTAAATTGAACCGAAATGGCTACCTATCACATCTGACGAGACAATTTCCACTTCGGTATAACCGAACGATTCATTGTTCGCCGCCGCGTTTTTCATCGCCTGATTGACCTCTTCGGCGGTGACTTTTTTCGCCAGCACGGAGACCAGTTCCGTTACCGATCCTGTTTTGGTCGGTACGCGCTGGGCATGGCCTTTTAATTTCCCGCTGAGTTCCGGGATAACCAGACCGATCGCTTTCGCAGCCCCAGTGGTATGCGGAATGATGTTTTCCGCCGCCGCGCGCGAAGCTCGCAGATCTTTACCGCGTGGGCCATCAACCAACGACTGGGTGCCGGTATAGGCGTGGATGGTGGTCATGGTGCCTAGCTTAATACCGAACGCATCGTTAAGGACTTTTGCCATCGGAGCCAGACAGTTGGTGGTGCAGGAGGCGACGGAAATAATGGTATCATCTGCGGCCAGAGTGTCATCGTTAACGTTGTAAACGATGGTTTTCATATCGCCTGCCGGTGCGGAAATCAGCACCTTTTTCGCACCTGCGCTCAGGTGGGCCTGCGCTTTCTCAGTGGAGGTATAAAAACCGGTACACTCGACGATCAGCTCGGCACCCACCGCTTTCCACGGAATATGTTGAGCCTCTTTTTCAGCGTACACGGTGATTTTTTTGCCATCGACGATAAGCGCATCTTCAGTAAAATCAACGCTCCATGGGAAAGGGCCGTAGTTAGAGTCATGCTTTAACAGGTAGGCCAGCACTTTTGGCGAGGTGAGGTCGTTAATGGCCACCACTTCTAAAGAACTTTTCACTTCCAACAACCGGCGTAGCACCAAACGTCCAATACGGCCAAATCCATTAATCCCAAGTTTGCTCATGAAAATCTCCTGGTAAGTTGAATTGATACGTTAAAACTTCTCCAGGCTTAGTCCAGCCATCGGGATTGGGCAACCGGACATTTGTGCAAAATGGCCAGTTGTTCGAAAAAACCATATGAAAAATTTAATGAATTCTGGAGGTTGGCGCTAACATGCTGACGCTTAATAATTTTTTGTTTCAGTTTTATTCGTTAAGGGCATATTAGCTGGGGTAGGCAGATTGTAAACAGGATTGGCCTGGCGCCAAATCAGCGATTGAAGATCATGAAGATAGCTCATGTTGTAATGAAATTAACTCGCTTTCACTCATCCAGTGGCTCTGGCATAAAATACACCATATTAACTTATTGGCAACATGAAGGCCGCTGACTGAGCCAACGCCCAAGCAACTTGAAGTATGACGGGTATAAATTCAGTTTTCATGTCAGGACTCAGGATGCAAAATTGCGATGAATAAAAATTTTACTTTTACGATTAAGAGCAGTATTTTCGATGAAAATTATAACCCTTCTGAAAATACGCGTATTACAACTAACTTTGCTAATTTAGCCAGAGGGCAAAATCGTCAGCAGAATTTGCGTAACACTTTATTGATGATTGACAATCGTTTCAACACGCTGGCGCACTGGGATAATCCGAAAGGCGAGCGTTATTCGCTCGAGCTTGAAATCATTTCTGTCGAGATGAGTATCGAGGCTAATGGCGACACTTTCCCGGTAATAGAAATATTAAAAACGAATATCATTGATAAAAAAACCAACGAACGTATTGAAGGCATTGTAGGGAATAACTTCTCTTCTTATGTCAGAGATTATGATTTTAGCGTATTGCTGTTAGAGCACAATAAACAGCAATCAGCGTTTAGTCTTCCCGATAATTTTGGTGATTTACACGGCAATATCTTTAAATGTTTTGTAAACTCAAGTGAGTACAAACATAACTTTAGCAAACCGCCGGTGATATGCCTCAGCGTATCCAATAAAAACACCTACCATCGAACAGGTAATGAGCATCCTGTGCTGGGCATTGAATACCAACAGAATGGAACGTCGTTGACTGAGGGCTATTTCAAAAAAATGGGCTTGCAGGTTCGTTATTTTATGCCTGCAAATAGTGTCGCACCTTTGGCTTTTTATTTCTCAGGTGATTTACTGAGCGATTACACTAATCTTGAGCTGATGAGTACCATCAGCACGATGGAAACTTTCCAGAAAATTTATCGGCCTGAGATTTACAACGCCAACTCTGTGGCAGGGCAGTGCTATCAACCTGACCTGAATCACCAGGATCACTCACTGACAAAAATTGTTTATGACCGGGAAGAGCGTAGCCAGTTGGCTATTGAGCAGGGGAAATTTACTGAAGAGAACTTCATTAAACCGTACAAGAACATTCTCGATCAGTAGTCTGCTCAGTACGCTATTTAATTAACGATATAAGGCCAACTATTATGAAAAGATTATTACCCACTTCGACTGCGGGCAGCTTACCCAAACCTTCGTGGCTCGCTGAGCCTGAGAAACTATGGTCCCCCTGGAAACTACAAAATGAAGAGTTAATTGAGGGGAAAAAGGACGCGCTGAGTTTGGCTCTGTACGATCAATTACGTGCAGGTATCGATATTGTCAGCGATGGCGAGCAAACGCGTCAGCACTTTGTGACCACGTTTATTGAGCACCTCAGCGGTGTTGATTTTGCAAAACGTGAAGTGGTGAAAATTCGTAATCGCTATGAAGCAAGCGTCCCAACCGTCACAGGTGCTGTTGAACGCCAAAAACCCGTTTTTGTTGAGGACGCGCGGTTTTTACGTCAGCTCACCAAACAACCTATTAAATGGGCGCTACCTGGGCCTATGACCATGATTGATACACTTTATGACGACCACTATAAAAGCCGCGAAAAACTGGCCTGGGAATTTGCGAAAATATTGAATCAGGAAGCCAAAGAGCTAGAGGCTGCTGGCGTCGATATTATTCAGTTTGATGAGCCGGCTTTTAATGTGTTTTTTGATGAAGTGAATGACTGGGGGATCGCGGCTTTAGAAAGAGCAGTGGAAGGGCTGAAATGCGAAACGGCGGTACATATCTGCTATGGATATGGCATCAAAGCGAACACCGACTGGAAAAAGACGCTGGGCACAGAGTGGCGTCAATATGAAGAAGCATTTCCTAAGCTGCAAACATCCAGTATCGATATCATCTCACTGGAATGTCATAACTCGCATGTTCCGATGGACCTGCTTGAGCTGATTCGCGGTAAAAAAGTGATGGTCGGGGCCATCGACGTGGCAACGAATTCTATTGAGACGCCGGAGGAGGTTGCTGACACATTACGCAAAGCCCTTCAGTTTGTCGACGCTGACAAGCTTTACCCTTCTACCAACTGCGGCATGGCGCCATTATCTCGTCAGGTAGCCGCAGGCAAACTAAATGCGTTAAGTGCAGGGGCAGAAATTATCCGCAAGGAACTCTCGGTTAAATAAATTCGCCAAATATCCTGACGACTAAGCGATGCCGAAATCCTGCTTATGCAAGCAAGATTTCGGCACAGGATCATTTCAGACCTTGAGCATTTTTACCGTGGCATCCACGTCTATTTCATCTTCAGAAAAGATTAACGTCGTTCCCTGAAAAGTGGTCACCGCCAGCTTTTTCAGCGAGCGCATTTCACCCGGTTTAGCGGCTGATTTTGGCCTGATACTCCCCATCAGCGCACCTACAGACAGTACAGCGTTTTCTTTATCAATGCGGGTGTCGGCTGGCACTTCTTCGCTGTAAACCAGATAGGACTTGATCGACGTGAGCTTAATACGCTCACCCGCGATATAGATGTATTTGCTTTCCGGTATCACTTTTACCGCATAAGCGGATAAGCCCTTGTTATTGGTAGTGGGTTCGAAAGTGACGGCTGCATCTTTCTTTATCAGATCGGGATTGGCGACCTTAATCACATGAAAATAGCGGTTCTCACCGTTTTCATCTTTGATAAATCCAAAGCCTTTATCTTTAAACCACGTTGTGATCGTTCCGTTCATCGCCTTACCGCCTGGTTAATCGTTTATCTACTCAGTTTTGCAGCGCGCAGTGTAAAGCACAATGCCGATGCAGACCACGTCTTTGCTTTCAGTCTGGACGATAAATTTCTGTCAGGCCAGAAGAGGGGCTGGTGAACCTGGACGACGTCACCCCCAAATAAAACGGCGCTAACTGCTTGCTTTTAATCTGATTACATCATGTTCAGCAATAGTTTGTTAATGCTTCGTAAAAGTTAATGAATTTTTAAGGAAAGGTAGTTATGTTGACGGCATCACTGTTTCCTTAAGGGTTTTCCATGCGCGATAAATACTCCGGCCTGCAGATAGGCATCCACTGGCTGGTCTTTTTGTTAGTGATTGGCGCTTATGCGGCAATGGAGCTACGAGGCTTTTTCCCTCGGAGCGCGCGGCCGGTCATTAATATGATTCATGTCTCTTGCGGGATCTCGATCTTTGTACTGATGGTGGCGCGTCTGCTCGTGCGTCTGAAATTTCCCGCACCGCCAATTGTGCCCAAACCGTCGCCAATGATGACGGGCTTAGCGCACCTCGGGCATTTGATTATCTATCTGCTGTTTATCGCGCTGCCGGTGATTGGCATGGTGATGATGTATTATCGTGGCAATCCGTGGTTTGCTTTTGGTTTGACCATGCCCCATGCGGCAGAAAGCAACTTTGAGCTGGTGGATACGCTGAAGGGTTGGCACGAGCTGCTGGCAAACACTGGCTACTTTATTGTCGGCCTGCACGCGCTGGCGGCGCTGATGCACCATTATTTCTGGAAAGACAATACGCTGCTGCGGATGATGCCGCGCAAACGCTAAACATCTTCAGACCCGCTTAGGCGGGTTTTTTGTTTCTTCCTTTGATAATTGTGATAAAAATGTTATCAACAATAAAAATTGAGGAGAAAGGGATGAGAGTTAGAGTTGCCATCGCAGACGAAGCTCCAGCACTTTGGGATATCCGTAATCAGGCGATTCGCCACGGCTGCCGGGAAAGCTATCTGCCGGAAATCATACGCGCATGGACTCCCGATGGCATGCCTGAAGGTTATCGTCATGCGGTTCGCGATAATCCCTTCTTTGTTGTCGATGATGGGCAAGGAAAGCCGGTCGCCAGTGGTTATCTCGATATCGAAGAGGGGAGCGTTGAAGCCATTTTTACCTTGCCGACATGGGAGGGTAAGGGCTGTGCCAGCATGATCATGGCGGCAATTATCGGGGAAGCCAAACAACGTAAGTTCAGGACAATTGCGCTCGACGCGACGCCAAATGCAGCCGGTTTCTATCTACGCCTGGGCTTTATTTCGTTGGGTGAAAAACTCTGGTATTCGAAAATGGCTAATGCTGATTTACGCTGTGAATCTATGATCCTCGATCTCGACTAAGAGTAAATTTTCGCCGCTATGCTACGGTTAAAGCGGCGAGTTGATTTGCCTCTTTAAGCGAAAAAATATAGTATACCCCCCTATATGATTTTGAGGGCGTAATCATGCCACACTCACCTGAAGATAAAAAACGTGCCCTCAGCCGGGTACGACGCATACGCGGCCAGGTTGAAGCGCTCGAACGGGCGCTGGAATCCGGCGAACCCTGCATGACTATCCTGCAACAGATCGCCTCTATTCGCGGTGCCGCTAACGGCCTGATGGGCGAAATGGTTGAAATTCACCTGCAAGATGAACTGGTGAGCGGCGAAACGACGCCAGACCAACGCGCCGCCAGAATGGCGGAAGTTGGCCATCTGCTACGATCCTACTTAAAATAAAATCACGACGAGGAAGAGAGAATATGAAATCACGTGCAGCAGTCGCGTTTGGCCCAGGCCAGCCGCTAAAAATCGTTGAGATTGACGTCGCACCGCCGAAAAAAGGCGAAGTGCTGGTCAAAATTACCCATACCGGCGTATGTCATACCGATGCTTTTACTCTTTCTGGCGACGATCCGGAAGGCGTTTTCCCGGCAGTACTGGGCCACGAAGGCGGCGGTATTGTGGTCGAAGTGGGTGAAGGCGTGACCAGTCTGCAACCAGGCGATCACGTGATCCCTCTGTACACCGCCGAGTGTCGCGAGTGTAAGTTCTGTAAATCGGGCAAAACCAACCTCTGTCAGGCGGTACGCGCCACTCAGGGTAAGGGGCTGATGCCAGATGGCACCACCCGTTTCTCTTATAACGGCGAGCCTATTTATCACTATATGGGCACCAGCACCTTCAGTGAATACACCGTGGTGGCCGAAATTTCTCTGGCGAAAGTTAACCCGCAGGCGCCTCTGGACAAAGTTTGTCTACTGGGCTGCGGTGTGACCACCGGTATCGGTGCGGTTCACAATACGGCGAAAGTGAAAGAGGGCGATACCGTGGTGGTCTTCGGTCTCGGCGGTATTGGCCTGGCGGTCATTCAGGGCGCGGTACAGGCGAAAGCCGGACGTATTCTGGCGGTTGATACTAACCCGGAAAAATTCACCCTCGCTAAAGAGATGGGCGCAACCGACTTTATCAACCCGAACGACTACGACAAACCGGTTCAGGATGTGATTGTTGAACTGACCGATGGCGGCGTGGACTTCAGCTTTGAGTGTATCGGTAACGTCAACGTGATGCGCGCGGCGCTGGAGTGCTGCCATAAAGGCTGGGGTGAGAGCGTGATTATTGGCGTTGCTGGCGCAGGCCAGGAGATCAAAACCCGTCCGTTCCAGTTGGTGACCGGTCGCGTCTGGCGCGGCTCGGCGTTTGGCGGCGTGAAAGGGCGCACTCAGCTGCCGGGAATGGTGGAAGAGGCGATGGCGGGCAAAATTCGCCTCGACCCGTTTATCACCCACCGTATGCCGCTGGATCAGATCAATGAAGCTTTTGACCTGATGCATGAAGGTAAATCCATTCGCACCGTCATTCATTTCGGCGAGAATTGATCTTTCGGTAAAAATAATAACCCGGGCATGCCCGGGTTATCGCTAAAGCAGAATTACTCCCGCCGCAGGTTTTCATAACCGTTTTGCCACCGCCGCTGTTCTCGTCGCTCCCGTTCACGTTGGATATCCGATTTCTCATCTTCCCACACCGAGCAGTTTGGCCCGCTGAACACTTCGCAGGGCTGTTGTTTATCGGCGAGCGGATTCACGGTTTTTTCTTCCCATATCGTCGGATTGCGCAGGTCCACCTCTGGAGCCTTCAACGCCTGAGCCGATGCAGCCATTATCGACATAATGGTGCCCGCAAGCAGGCGGCAGGTTGAACGTTTCATCCATTATCCTTGTTCAGTTGTTATTATTGATAACCATTCGCAATAATAACATAGCTGAATAAGAATGGGCCCCAATCGGGGCCCTTGAACTTACTTCTGCTCCGGGAGCGCGTAGGCGATGATGTAATCGCCGCGGTCCGGCGACTGGCGAGCGCCGCCAGCGTTGATGATGATGTACTGCTTGCCGGTTTTCGGCGAAACGTAGGTCATCGGGCCGGACTGACTGCCCACCGGCAGACGGGATTTCCAGATCTCTTTACCGTTGGCGGTATCAAACGCGCGCAGGTAGAAATCCTGAGTACCGGCGAAGAACAGCAGGCCGGACTGGGTAGACAGCGAAGCGCCCAGCGTCGGCATACCGATAGGGATGGGCATATGCATGCGGATCCCCAGCGGGCCGGTATCTTCAACGGTGCCGACCGGAACCTGCCACACCAGCTTGCCGGTTTTCAGATCCACCGCCGACATGGTACCGAACGGCGGTTTCTGGCACGGAATACCCAGCGGTGACAGGAAACGCTCGCGCATTGCACCAAACGGGGTACCTTCCATCGGCACGATACCCATTTCTATACCGCTGGCGTTTTTCGCCACTTTCTCGCGCGGCACCATATAGTTAGCGAGGCCAAGGCGCATATCGTTGACGAACATCAGACTGTTATTCGGATCAACCGACACGCTGCCCCAGTTCATCCCGCCAAGCGAGCCTGGATATTGCAGAGAACGGTCTTCGCCCGGCGGCGTAAAGATGCCCTGGTGACGCATCTCTTTAAACTGGATGCGGCACAGCAGCAGGTCGACAGGGGTTGCGCCCCACATATCGGACTCTTTTAGCGTCTCGTTGCCGATCATCGGCATACCAACGGAGTAAGGCTGAGTAGGGGAATAGCGCTCGCCTTTGATATCGCCTACCGGAACCGGACGCTCTTCCACTTTGGCCACCGGCTCACCGGTTTCGCGATTGAGCATAAAGATCATGCCCTGCTTACTGGTTTGCACCAGCACCGGGGTGGTGCCGCCTTTGCCGTCAGGTAGATCGTACAGCAGTGGCTGAGAAGGCAGGTCGAAGTCCCACAGGTCGTGGTGAGTCGTCTGGTAGTGCCAGCGCACCTGACCGGTCGTTGCGTCAACGGCCACGATAGAGGAACTGTATTTATCGTCAAGCGCAGTGCGCTCGCCGCCGAAGAAATCTGGCGTAGCGTTACCGGTTGGCAGATAGATCAGATTCAGCTTCGCGTCATAAGACATGGCCGACCAGACGTTCGGCGTACCGCGGGTGTAGGTTTGGCCTTCCGGCGGCTCGCCGGTCAGATTCGGGTTACCCGGATCCCATGCCCACGCCAGCTTACCGGTGTGAACATCGTAAGCGCGCACAACGCCCGGAGGCTCGCCGGTGGAGAAGTTATCCGCCACGCGACCGCCAACCACGACCACATTGCCAGCGACAAGCGGCGTGGAGGTTTGTTGGTAGTAACCCGCTTTGATTTCGCCCATGCCAACGCTGAGGTCAACAATACCGTGGTCGCCGAAGGTCTCGCACAGTTTGCCGTTATCGGCATCAATGGCGATCAGGCGCGCATCGGTGGTCGGCAGAAACAGGCGACGAGAGCAGGCAGCCGGCTGTGTATCCGCAGTGGCTGTTACCTGAGCCTGGCTATCTTCGTAATAGCCTAAGCCACGGCAGCGCTGCCAGTTCGGCGCGGTGGCCTTTGAATCGTAGCGCCATTTCTCTTTGCCGCTATCAACATCCAATGCCAGTACTTTGCTGTAAGGCGTACAAACGTAAAGTGTGTCGCCAATCTGTAGCGGGGTGTTCTGGTCTTCCGCACCGGAGCCGTTACTCTGCGGAATATCGCCAGTATGGGCGATCCAGGCGACCTGCAACTGGTCGACGTTCTGTTTGTTAATCTGGTCGAGCGCAGCGAAACGGTCGCCGTGGGTGGTGTTACCCCAGTGTTCCCAGTTTTTCTGTTGTTCGCCAGCGGCGACCGGTTTGACCGGTACCTCTTCACTGGCGCTGACCAGCGGCTGGGATTTGAACATCCAGCCGAAACTGACCAGCAGCACCACGGCGAAGATCACCGCAAGGCTAAACGCCGGGCCTTTTTTCGCTGGTTGGCGGGAAAGGAACGGCCAGACCAGCGCAGAAAGAAAGGCCAGCACGCCGAGGGCGAACAGGCGCGAGAACAGCGGCCAGTACGTCCAGCCAGCATCGCTAATGGCCCAGATGATAGAGGCGATAAAAGCAATGGCGTACAGCACGATGCCGCCGCGACGGTTACGGAAGATGAGCAGCGAGGCGATAATCATCACCAGGCCCATAATTGCGAAATAGAAAGTGCCGCCGACGGAGGCGAGTTTTGCGCCGAGAATACCGATAGCCAGACCGATGATCAGCATCAGTCCGGCGAGAAGCCACTGCAGGATCCGGGGGAACCCTCGTGGCACGTTGCCAGTTGCCATTTTTTCTCCTTAACCACCCCTGTACAGGCGTGAACCAGATGAATCAATTTTTCAAGTGAAGTCTTTTGAATGAAGTGATTGTGGCCTTCATAAAAGCCTGTTTTTTGCTGTTATTGATTTCAAGTGAACCATTTGGTGAAATCATGGATATGATAGATCTGTTAAATAAATCTACGCAATTGTTAATGAATGATTTCGCACTAATTGATTATTTTGGTGAATGGAGTTGCGCATTCGCGTAGGAAAAAACAACTATTTCCCCGGTTAACAGGACCGTCACCGGGGAAATGATTAAAGCACCAGTCAGACCGGCATGGATTTGCGAATCGCGCTGAGCAAGATCTGCGTGCCTGCGGTAAGGGTGGCATCCACGCGAGTCAGAATGCCGATGGGTTCACCTGCGCCCTGGGTCGGGATGGGTAGCGCCGCCAGCAGTCCGCGGCGAAGGTCGTCTTTTACCGCGCCAGAGGGGACAAACCAGACGTAGTCGTAATCGACGGTGAGCTGGCGCGATAACGAGGCCGACAGCGTTTCAATGCAGCCTGAAGGAATTTTGCAGCCCTGACTTTGCAGCAGGGTTTCAGCGTTCTGACGCGGCAGGGTTCCTTTTGGTGACACGACCACCGGCCACTCCATCACCCGGCTCAGCGTGACCGTCTCCTGAAGCAGCGGATGCCCCGGGCGAACCACCAGCTTCAGGGATTCGAGAAACAGCAGTTCGTAGTTCAAACCGCTCATTAACTCCGGGTCGGACATTCTCCCGATACCGATATCGATTTCACCCGATTTCAGCCCCGCCAGCAGCATAGTGTTGTTCATGGTCGCCACTTGCAACGTGATATCTTTTTGTTGTTGGTGATACTGACCAATTACCGAGGGTAAAACGCCCAGAGCGGCAGTAGGAAGGGCCCCAATACGCACGATGTCGCTGTTAAGACCTTCTTTGCGATTCAGCGACTGGCCCGCGGTATTGAGTGCATCAAGCACCTTAACAGCATGAGTCAGAAACTGTTCACCGACCAGCGTGAGCTGTGCACCCAGTCGCCCGCGTTCAAACAGCCGCGTGCCGGTTAGCTGTTCAAGCTCATTGAGCGTCTTTGATAAAGCCGGTTGGCTAAGATTTAAGGTTTCAGCCGCACGCCCAAGAGTTCCCTGTTGAGCGACGGCCACGAAGGTATGTAGATGGCGCAAGCGAATGCGCTGACTGAAAAGACCATTTTTTTGCATAATCAATGTTAAAAACAGAGGTGCGCCAGTGACAAGTAATGTTGATTAAATTTGTTAACTTCATAGCAAAATATTATTAACATTTTATCTTATTATTTTACAAGTTGATTTTGTTGAGATTGTTAAAAAGAGAGGCCCCCGGTGAGCGGGGGCATGAAAAGAAGAGAAATGCTAGATATCGAAGAAGACGGTTTCGTTCTCGCCCTGCAAATGAATATCGAAGCGGTACACGATTTCATTGCCGCGAACTTCGCGTTGCGCGATAAGAGTCTGGCGGCGCACTTCCCACTCAATCAGATTCAGTACCGGGTCGGCCTGGTTCGCATCCTGTTCATCACAGAAGTACATCCGCGTGTTGAGGCCAATGTTAATCCCGCGTGCCACTATCCATAAATTCACATGCGGTGCCATTACGCGGCCATCGCGACCGATAACGGAGCCGGGTTTAATCGTTTCAAAGCGCCAGATACCGCTGGTAAAGTCCGAGCAGCTACGCCCCCAGCCGCGAAATTCCGCATCCTGCTTTTTGTTCTGCTGCCTGTCGTCAGGATGGTTATAACGCCCGGCGGCATTGGCCTGCCAGATCTCCAGCAGCACATCGCGTACCGGCGTCCCGGAGCCGTCAATCACCCGGCCTTCGATAGTAATGCGTTCGCCTTCGGTGGCCGGCGTGGTCAACGTCGGACCAAAGTTCTTTTCAAAGATGTGAAAACCGGCGGCGTCCGGCGCAAGGCCGATGTGTACGTAAGGACCGGCGGTCTGCGAAGCGGTTTCAGGTAAAAAATCTTTCATCGGGCGGCCCCCTGAGTGCGGTTTTCGAACAACGTCGCGCGATGACCGCGCAGCACAAGGTCAAAACGGTAGGCCAGAGAGTCCAGCGGCACGGCGGCGTGGGTATCCAGCTCGGCGATTAACGTCCGAATAGCGTCATCATTATTGATGGTTTTGACGATAGGGCACTGTTTAATCAGCGGATCGCCTTCGAAATACATTTGAGTGATTAAGCGCTGCGCCCAGGCTTCGCCGGAAAGAGAGAAGTGGATATGCGCCGGTCGCCAGTCGCTCGCCTGGTTGCGCCACGGATAGGGGCCTGGCTTAATGGTGCGGAAACAGTAATAGCCGTTTTCGTCGGTCAGTACCCGACCACAGCCGCCAAAGTTAGGGTCGATGGGAGCAAGATATTGATCTTTCTTATGCCGATAGCGACCGCCTGCGTTAGCTTGCCAGACTTCAACCAGCGTGTTTTTCATCGGACGGCCAAACCCATCGCGAACGTAGCCGTGCACAATGATGCGCTCGCCGATGGGCAAACCCTCTTTGGCATAATTAAGGATAAGGTCATTATCCAGTGCGCCCAGATCATCACTGCTGAACACCGGTCCGGTAATTTCTGAGAGTGAGTTTTGAAGGGAGATCAGCGCATTGCGCGGTGAACGCAGAACGCTGGTTTTGTAGCCCGGCGCGTAAGCGGGAGGATGGCTGTTGTAGTCGCGATGCAGAACCTCGCGCGGTGACCATTTATCGTTCATAGGGTACTCCGTTTTATCGGTAGAGGGGCATGTTGTTGTAATATCGCCATAAGCAGTGTGTGTAAATGTTTTGTTAATTTAAAGTGAAATTAAAGGGTGTTTTTCATAACCATTGGTTATGAAGTGGTCAGCTAAAAGAAGTCGCTCAGCTATCCGCATCACAGTTTGTAAATTCTTCCCGCCGCCTGCGAGCAGCTTTCCTACACTCCAGGGAGTATTCACTGGAGGTAAGACATCATGGCGAACACCATCACGGCTGATGAGATTCGGGAACGCTTTTCGCAGGCGATGTCGGCGATGTACCAGCAGGAAGTTCCCCAGTACGGGACGTTACTGGAGCTGGTGGCCGACGTTAATCTGGCAGTACTGGAAAATAACCCGAAGCTGCATGAACAACTGGCCAATGCCGATGAGCTGGCGCGGCTGAACGTTGAACGCCACGGCGCGATCCGCGTCGGAACGGCGGAGGAACTGGCGACCTTACGTCGCATGTTTGCCATCATGGGAATGTATCCCGTTAGCTATTACGATCTGTCGCAGGCCGGGGTCCCGGTTCACTCGACCGCGTTTCGGCCCATTGACGACGCGGCGCTGGCGCGCAATCCGTTTCGGGTTTTTACTTCTCTGCTGCGCCTGGAGTTAATTGCTAACGTTGAGCTGCGCAATCGGGCGGCGAAAATTCTCGCCCGCCGCGATATTTTCACTCCTCGCTGTCGTGAACTGATGGCGCTTTATGAAGATAAGGGTGAATTTACCTCTGCTGAAGCACGCGAGTTTGTCAACCAGGCGCTGGGAACCTTTCGCTGGCATCGCCATGCCACCGTTGATGATGAAACCTATCACGCGCTGCATGAAGAGCACCGGCTGATTGCCGATGTGGTCTGTTTCCCCGGCTGTCACATCAATCATCTGACCCCACGCACGCTGGATATCGACCGGGTACAGGCGCTAATGCCGGAGTGCGGTATCACGCCGAAAGCGCTGATTGAAGGGCCGCCGAGGCGTGAAGTCCCGATTTTACTGCGTCAGACCAGTTTTAAGGCTCTTGAGGAGCCGGTGATGTTTGCCGGGGAGCATAAAGGCACGCACACCGCCCGCTTTGGCGAAATTGAGCAGCGCGGCATTGCGCTGACGCCGAAGGGCCGCGCCCTCTATGACCGGCTGCTCAGCGAGGCAGGGGTGGGCAAAGATAATCTTAATCACCAGCGCCATTTGCAGGAAGTCTTTAGCGCGTTCCCGGACAGCGAATTTCTGCTGCGCCAGCAGGGGCTGGCCTGGTTCCGCTACCGTCTGACCCCTTCAGGCGAAGCGCATCGCCAGGCGTTTCGCCCGGGCGATGATCCGCAGCCATTAATCGAACGTGGCTGGGTGATTGCGCAGCCGATCATTTATGAAGACTTCTTACCGGTGAGCGCCGCGGGGATTTTTCAGTCGAACCTGGGCAATGAGATTCAGTCCCATAGCCATGGCAATGCCAGCCGCGAGGCCTTTGAAACGGCGCTGGGCGGCTCGGTCTATGATGAGTTTGAACTGTATCGACAGGCGGAAGAGCGCAGCAAACGACGTTGCGGTCTGCTGTGAAATCAGTACTCTGCTGGCATGAGTCGTTAAAGGAAGCAGGTCATGCAGAATCCGTCTACCCCGCTGGTGAAAACCCGGCAGGGCACCTTATCGGGCACCTCCGAAGAAGGAATACACATCTGGCGCGGCATTCCCTATGCCGCACCGCCCGTCGGCAATCTTCGCTGGCGCGCGCCGCAGCCTGCCGCCCGTTGGCAGGGCGTGCGTCAGGCTGATACTTTCTCCGCTTCCAGCTGGCAGGATATTGAGTATTGCCGTGAACTTGGCGGCGGCGATCCCGGCAGCTTCTCAGAGGATTGTCTCTACCTTAACGTCTGGTCACCCGCCGCTCGGGCGCGCGCTTTACCGGTGATGGTCTGGCTGCATGGCGGTGGTTACACCATCGGTGCCGGCAGCTTGCCACCCTACGACGGAAAAGCGCTGGCTTCCCGCGAGGTGGTGGTGGTGACGGTCAACTACCGCTTGGGACATCTGGGCTTTTTTGCTCATCCAGCGCTGGAAGGCGAAGATGGCGAAAGAATCTATAATTTTGCTCTGCTCGACCAGATTGCCGCGCTGCAATGGGTTCAGGAAAACATCCATGCCTTCGGCGGCGATGCTGCCAACGTAACGCTGTTCGGCGAATCTGCCGGAGCGCGCAGCGTGCTGTCGTTGCTGACCTCGCCGAAAGCCAAAGGGTTGTTTCATAAAGCGATCATTCAAAGCGGCTATACCTTGCCGGATTTGCCGCGCGAGAAGGCGCTGGCGAAGGGGCAGTTGATCGCTGAACATTTCGCTTTGCCGCAGGCTAGCGCCGAACAGCTTCGGGCGATCCCGGCTGAGGCGTTCTGGTCGCTGACCGCACCGTTAACTATCGGCCCGGCACCTATCGTTGGCGATGCTGTCCTGCCGCAGCCGATGCTGGAAACGTTCTTTAGCGGACGCCAGCATCCGCTGCCGGTGATGATTGGTTCAAATAGCGACGAGGCCAGCGTCATGGCGGTGTTTGGCGTCGACATCGCCGGGCAAATCCAGAAACTGCGTCGCGAACGCCGCTTTGGTCTCGGGTTAATTAAACTACTCTATCCTGGCGTCAAGGGGGATGAAGCGCTGGGACGCGAAGTGTGTCGCGACATGGCGTTTACCACGCTGGGCTACGTGGTCATGCAGGCGCAGCAGCGTATAGGGCAGCCGTGCTGGCGCTACTGGTTTGATTATGTTGCCGAGGCCGAGCATGAAACCTATCCGCACGGCGCGTGGCACGGCAACGAAGTGGCATACGTTTTTGATAATCTCGAACTGGCTGAGCCGGTGCGTAATTATGCAAATGAACGCGATCGGGATTTTGCGGCGCAGGTTGCGGATTACTGGGTTGAATTCGCCCGGCGAGCGGGCGGCGGCTGCCAGGAGCTTTCAGGGACGGTACGCTGGCCCGCCAGCTTGCGTGGGCGCGATCGGTTGTTGCGAATCGGGTTGCACAAGCAGGCGGGTTTTAAAGTAGAAAACCGATTTATGCGCGCTCGCCTGGCGCTGTTCCGCCGGGTCATGAAACATCATGTGACCCTGGATTAATCAGCTCTTCACGAAAGCGCGCCAGTCCGTCGGCTTTGCTTTGCGAGGATCGCACCACCAGCCGATAGCTGGCACCGGTTTTCACGCTAAGGGCAAAAGGGCGCGTCAGGCGACCGGCGCGTAAATCCTCCGCCACCAGCGTTTCGTCGGCGATAGCTATCCCCAGCCCCTGCATGGCGGCGGTTATCGCCAGATCCATTGTATCGAAATGTTGGTTTTTACTCATCGGCAGTGGTTTCTCGGGGGAGAACTGCGCCAGCCACAGCGACCAGTCGGTTTTGTCCCGCGTCGGATGTAAAAAGGTCATCCCACTCAGCGGGTTATCGCCTGCCGCCGTACGGTTCATCACCGGCGTCAACGCCTCTTCAAACAACAGTTCGCCCGCACTGTGGTGGCTGCCGAAGATGATCGCTGCGTCATAAGGCTCGGTTTTGAAATTAACGCTATGTTCGGTGGTAGTGGTCAGGGCGACCTGCAGTTCCGGATGGCGTTGCTCAATGGTGACCAGACGCGGTACCAGCCAGCGAATGGCGCAGGTAGGTGCTTTCAGGCGCACCACGGTTTGCTGCTGACGGGCCTGCTCTGCGACCGTCACCAGGCGGGCGAAAGCGGATTGTAGCTCCGGGTAGAGCGCGCTGCCTTGCGGGGAAAGCCGCAGTCCGCGAGCGTGGCGAACAAACAGCGGGAAACCAAACCAGCTTTCCAGTGCCGCAATCTGTCGGCTAACTGCACCCTGCGTCAGGCACAGCTCGCGGGCGGCGTGGGTTAAGTTGAGATGCCTGGCTGTGACCAGAAAGGTTTCCACGGTATTAAATGGCAGGGCGCTTCGCGACATGTCGCCTCCAGCTATGCGTTTTGATCATAACCAGTATGTCATGGCTATACCGCGCAAGTCACCCTGCCAGCGGGCGGTTCAGAGGGGGGCCAGCGGTTCACTACCCGCCACGCCAACCCACTCGTAGCGCTGAGGGAGATTAACGGGCCGATAGTCGCTTGCTGCCATGCGCCGCTTAACGGATTGGTGAATCAGCGCGCCCTCAGGAATCAACCTTGGTTCCCCTCGCGGAAGATACCAACCCAGCCAGTCCCGACGCTCACGCCACTCCCTGGCTTTCACCTTTTTTGGCAACCATTCGAGAGGGATCCAGGACAGCGTCAATGAACGATGAATTTCAGCCATTTCATCCGGCGCGGCGTAGCGATATTTACTGCCCTGGCGCGGCTTGCCGGAAACCATTTGATTAATATTGGCCTGATTCACCAGCAGGCCGTACGACCGGGCTTCTTCTATCATCCAGGCCAGCGGAAATTTTGACAGGCCGCTCTCCGTTTCCGGATATCCGCCGCCGATATCCGCATGAACGCCCGCAAACCAGACCTGTTTAACATCCTGCGTAATATCGCTTTCAGGCTTAAAAGGTTTGGCTCTAAAAGATTGGGGTTCGAGCCAGTGATGCAGTCGAAACATCCGACGCCGTTCATCGATGGCGATGGCCTGGCGAAGGCACTTCACAATGGGGTTTTTCTGGGTATAGAGCAGCTTTTCCACATCCAGCAGCAGGCCGAATTTTTTTGGGATCAGTATTGAGGAGACGGTATCCCACACGCCGATAAACTCAATCTGAATCATCCGCGTTCCGGCGACCCGTGAGAAGTGCCATGCATCGGCCAGCGCTGAAGAGGGCTGCTTGCTCTGATGAGGTGGTTCATTGCTTAAACTTGCGCGCTTGTAGGCGGCGAGGGCGTATTCGGCGAGATTCAATTGGTCTTTATTGAGAAGGCCAATCATGTTCACCATGGCCGCCAGTACGCGAACGGTGTACGCCCCACGGCTAAAGCCGAAAAGCCACACTTTATCTCCCTGAGCATAATTTTCACAAAGAAAGCGGTAGGCGCAAAGGATGTCTTTATCCAGGCCGAAACCGGTGGCGAGTTCAAACCATCCACGGACTTTTTGTCGCAACTGTTGCCAGGCGTTGTGCTGACCAATAGTGCCAATTCCAGGTTGATAATAGACGCATTGCGCTGCGTTTTTGCTCATCACCCGGTAAAGTTTCAGCACATTTGACAGCTCCGCCTTCACTTCATTACCGGTTCCATCACAACAGATAACGACATTTTTGCTCATTATTTTCTTCCTGAAATCAAAGACAAAAAAGTGCCAGGAGTATCCCTGCGGTTGGTGTTGCTTTTTAGCAGTATGCCACGGCTTGTTCCGCAAATGGGACAATGCGTCTCACATTCAGCGGCTAATCCTCAGCCAGTGATTACACTATGATCAGTTCTGCTAACCAAACAATCCGCTAAGACTGCTTGCAGGCGGAAAATCTGATGTCGAAATGAGGAAGAGACCATGGCCAAACCGTATGTTCGTCTGGATAAAAATGATGCCGCTGTGCTGCTGGTGGATCACCAAACGGGACTGTTATCACTTGTGCGTGATATCGATCCTGATAAGTTCAAGAACAACGTCCTTGCCCTTGGCGACCTGGCGAAGTACTTCGGTTTGCCGACCATCTTAACCACCAGCTTCGAAAATGGTCCCAACGGCCCGTTGGTGCCGGAGCTGAAAGAGCAGTTCCCGGACGCGCCCTACATTGCTCGTCCTGGCAACATTAATGCCTGGGATAACGAAGATTTTGTTAAGGCCGTCAAAGCCACGGGTAAAAAGCAGCTGATTATCGCCGGCGTCGTGACCGAGGTTTGCGTGGCATTTCCGGCACTGTCGGCGATTGAAGAGGGCTTTGATGTCTTTGTGATAACCGACGCGTCCGGCACGTTTAATCCGATTACCCGCGATGCCGCATGGGATCGCATGTCGCAGGCGGGTGTGCAGTTGATGTCGTGGTTTGGCGCAGCCTGTGAGCTACATCGCGATTGGCGCAATGATGTTGAAGGTCTGGGGACCTTGTTCTCCAACCATATCCCGGACTATCGCAATCTGATGACCAGCTTTAACCTCTTAAATCAGAAATAATTTCTCTCACGGTCGGCAGCTCTGCTGGCCGTTTTCACCTTAAGCCATGATCGCTGTGCATAGCTACTATGACAACAATTCGATTGTCGCATCCCGAACCTTTGGATTGAATGTTTATGCAAATAAAGTGAAAAAGGATTAACCATGGCCCTCAGTTCTTCGGTGAGCACCCGCTCTAAACTGCCGGATGTCGGCACCACTATTTTTACCGTGATTGGTCAGCTATCCGCGCAGCATAATGCCGTAAACCTCTCTCAGGGCGCACCGAATTTCTCCTGCGACGAACACCTTGTCGAAGGCGTGACCCGGGCAATGGCGCAGGGGCATAACCAGTACGCGCCGATGACCGGTTTGCGCGTGCTGAAAGAGCGCATCGCCGAAAAAATCGCCGCGTTGTACGGCACGCATTACGATGTGGACGACGAGGTGTTGATTACCGCCAGCGCCAGTCAGGGGATCTACTCCGCCATTAGCGGGCTGGTGCATCCTGGCGATGAGGTCATCTATTTCGAGCCCTCTTTTGATAGCTATGCGCCAATCGTGCGCCTGCAAGGGGCGACGCCGGTGGTGATTAAGCTGACGGTACCGGATTTTGCCGTTAACTGGGATGAGGTTCGCGCGGCGATTACCCCACGTACGCGGATGATCATTATTAATACTCCGCACAACCCAAGCGGGCAGGTGTTTTCAGCGGATGATTTAGCCCAGCTAGCGGCGCTAACTCGCCATACCGACATTGTGATCCTGTCAGATGAAGTTTATGAACACGTGGTTTTTGATGGCGCACAGCATCACGGAATGGCGACTCACCCGGATCTGGCGGAGCGCAGCGTGATTATCTCCTCATTTGGCAAAACCTATCATGTCACCGGCTGGCGGGTGGGTTACTGTGTCGCCCCGGCTGCACTGATGGACGAAATTTGCAAGGTGCATCAGTTTCTGATGTTTTCCGCCGATACCCCGATGCAGTATGCCTTCGCTGACCATATGCGCGACCCGCAATCCTGGCTCTCGCTGGCCTCGTTTTATCAGCAAAAGCGCGATCTACTCGTGCAGTTGTTGGCGGACTCGCCGTTTCGGCTGCTGCCGAGTGCGGGCTCTTTCTTCCTGCTGGCGGACTACGGTCATTTCAGCGAGGAAAGCGACAGCGAGATGGTCAAACGGCTGATTACCGATTATGGCGTTGCCACGATCCCGCTATCGGCGTTTTATACCGATGGCACTGATAACAAATTGATTCGCCTCTCTTTTGCCAAAGATGAAGCGACACTGCGGGCCGGTGCTCGGGCACTGCGTCACGTTAAGCCATGCTAAGGAGCCACCTGATGAAGATAAAAGCCTTTACCCTCGCGCTGGGGATGATTTGCACTTTTTCCTCGCTGGCGGCCAGCGAGCTGCGCTACGGCGTCGAAGCAGAATATCCACCGTTCGAAAGCCGCAACGCGGCAGGGGAACTGGTGGGATTTGATATCGAACTGGGTAATGCAATTTGCCAGGCGGCGCAGCTGAAATGCAGTTGGGTTGAAACGTCGTTTGATGCCCTGATCCCGGGGCTGGTGGCGAAGAAGTTCGATGCGATTAACTCGGCCATGAACATTACCGAGCAGCGGCGCAAGAGTATTGATTTTACGCAGCCTATTTACCGTATCCCTTCGCAACTGGTAGGCAAGGCGGATAGCGGGATGCAGGCGACGCCGGAAGGGCTGAAGGGGAAAACCATTGGCGTCCTGCAGGGATCGATTCAGGAAACCTTCGCCAAAGAGCACTGGGAAAAGCACGGCGTTACCGTCGTCGCTTATAAAGACCAGAATATGGCGTGGGCCGATCTGCTTAACGGACGCATTGATGCCTCGCTGGTGATGTCCGCTGCCGGGCAGGCAGGGTTCCTCAGCAAACCGCAGGGCAAAGGATTTGGTTTTATCGGCAAACCGGTGGCTGACGATACTATTCTCGGCAGCGGGATTGGCTACGGCTTGCGCAAAGGGGATGAGGTGACGCAAAAACAGCTGAACGCGGCGATCGATAAAGTTCGCGCTGATGGCACCATCACGCGTCTGGCGGGCAAATATTTCCCCGGTATTGACGTCAGCGTCAAATAATCGCCATTCCCCCGAGGTCTGACCTGCGGGGGAATTCGGTCTGGTCCGGTGGACATATTTTTTTCACGCTTTTTCTGCCGCCAACAATTGGATTATCAATCGTTTTTGTCTAGAGTGAGCGACATTCACGACGCATGAGTTTGTTACGTCGCGTCTCAATTCACATATGAATAAGGATGCTTTCTCAGGCATGAACCGCAGACGTTTTCTCAAATCTTCCATGGCTGTTGCCGCCGTATGCGGAACGTCAGGAGTCGCCTCTCTGTTCAGTAAAGCCGCGTTCGCCGAGGATTCGGGAATTGCCGATGGGCTGACGCGCCGTTTTGACTACTCCGTGCTGCAATCGATGGCACATGACCTTGCCCGTCAGCCCTGGGGCGGAGCGCCTCGCGATCTCCCGCCGACGCTGGCGAACCTGACCCCGCAGGCCTACAACAGCATTCAGTATGATGCGGCACACTCTCTATGGAGCAATATCGAAGAGCGCAAGCTGGATATTCAGTTCTTCCATGTGGGGATGGGGTTCCGCCGCCGTGTGCGCATGTTCTCGCTGGATTCGCAAAGCCAGCAGGCGCGGGAAATTCACTTCCGCCCGGAGCTGTTTAAATACAATGATGCCGGCGTCGACACCAAACAGCTGGAAGGCCAGAGCGATCTCGGTTTTGCCGGGTTCCGCGTCTTTAAAGCCCCGGAGCTGGCGCGTCGCGATATCGTCGCTTTCCTCGGCGCAAGCTACTTCCGCGCGGTGGACAGTACTTATCAGTATGGTCTTTCTGCCCGTGGACTGGCTATTGACACCTTTACGGATACGCCGGAAGAGTTCCCGGACTTCACCTCTTTCTGGTTTGAAACCGCCAAACCGGGAGCGACGGTATTTACCGTATACGCCCTGCTCGACAGCCCGAGCGTCACCGGAGCCTATAAGTTTGTCGTCAACTGCCAGGAAACGCAGGTGATTATGGATGTGGAAAACCACATCTATGCGCGTAAGGACATCAAACAGCTGGGCATTGCGCCGATGACCAGTATGTTCAGCTGCGGCAACAACGAACGCCGGATGTGCGACACCATCCACCCGCAAATCCATGACTCCGATCGCCTGTCGATGTGGCTGGGCAACGGCGAGTGGATTTGTCGTCCGCTGAACAACCCGCAAAAGCTGCAATTTAACGCCTACCAGGATAAGAACCCGCGCGGTTTTGGCCTGCTACAGCTGGATCGCGATTTCTCCCACTATCAGGACATTATGGGCTGGTATAACAAGCGCCCAAGCCTGTGGGTTGAACCACGTAACCAATGGGGCAAAGGGGCCGTCAGCCTGATGGAGATCCCGACCACCGGCGAAACGCTGGATAATATCGTTTGCTTCTGGCAACCGGCGAAACCAGTGAAAGCCGGGGATGAGCTGGACTTCCGCTATCGTCTCTACTGGAGCGCGCAGCCGCCGGTACGTTCCCCGCTGGCGCGGGTGATGGCGACGCGCACCGGGATGGGCGGCTTCCCGGAAGGTTGGGCGCCGGGCGAGCACTACCCGGATAAATGGACCCGTCGCTTTGCCATCGATTTTGTCGGTGGCGATCTGAAAGCTGCTGCGCCGAAGGGCATTGAGCCGGTGATTACCCTGTCGAGCGGTGAGGCGAAGCAGATAGAGATCCTCTACGTCGAACCGTTTGATGGCTATCGCATCCAGTTTGACTGGTATCCGACTTCGGATTCTACCGACCCGGTGGAGATGCGTATGTTCCTGCGCTGCCAGGGGGAGGCGATCAGCGAAACCTGGCTGTATCAGTATTTCCCGCCAGCGCCGGATAAGCGCAACTACGTTGATGATAGGGTGATGAAGTAATCGCTCCTTGTCCCGCCCGCAGAGGTGATTCTGCGGGCGTTTGCCTTTCTGTAAGAGTGCGCTATGTCTGCTGAAAACACCCCCATGCAAGAACAAATCCCCGTGACCGACGCGCTTTCCCTGCGTGCTGTTGATGAACGTCACGTCACTGAGTTGCACCAACTGGTGATTAAAAACCAGCACTGGCTTCAGCAATCGCTGAGCTGGCCCGCTGAGGTCAGCCACGAAGATGAAACCCGCCGCCACGTGCAGGGCAACGTGATGCTGCATCAGCGCGGCTACGCCAAAATGTTTTTGCTCTTTTTGCATGAAGAGATTATCGGCGTGCTGTCGTTTAACCAGATTGAACCGATTAACAAGACCGCGTATATCGGCTACTGGATTGACGAAAGTCATAATGGGCAGGGGCTGCTCTCTCAGGCGCTACAGGCTTTTATGGATTATTACGCTCGCAGCGGTACGGTTCGCCGGTTTGTGATCAAATGCCGGGTGGCGAACCATAAGAGCAATCAGGTAGCGTTACGCAATGGTTTTACGCTTGAAGGGTGTCTGAAGCAGGCCGAGTTCCTCAACGGTTCGTATGATGACCAGAATATCTACGGGCGAATTATTGATTGTGATGGGCAATAAATCTGAGGTTCTTCCCGGAGGCGATGCTGCGCATCTGTCCGGGCTACAACCCCCACAGACCGCCCGGACTCGTAGCCCGGGGGCAAGGCTTACAAAAAACCGACTATGGGCGTGCGGGTAATATGCTGGTTCTTCCCGGAGGCGATGCTGCGCATCTGTCCGGGCTACAACCCCCACAGACCGCCCGGACTCGTAGCCCGGGGGCAAGGCTTACAAAAAACCGACTATGGGCGTGCGGGTAATATGCTGGTTCTTCCCGGAGGCGATGCTACGCATCTGTCCGGGCTACAACACCCACAGACCGCTCGGATCCGTAGCCCGGGCAAGGCGCGTTGAGCGCCGCCCCCGGGGAGTAAGGCTTACAGAAAACCGACGATTGGCGTACGGGTAATATGCTCGTCGCCGCTAATAACCTTTGCGCCTCGAATGTGAATGGCATCGCCAGCGCTTGCCTCAACTCGTGCGCCGTCGCGAATTGCCACCTGATGTTCAATTATCACATCACCACAGATAGCCGCGTTTCCCTCTATTAACACCTCATCATCAAGCAGGATTGGCCCACCGCGCAGGTGCGCATGGCCGCCGACCATCACCCGGTGCTTAAGCAGACAGTTTCCCTCTACGATTGCATTTTCCGCGACCTGCGAGCTGTAACGCAGGGTTGGAATGGCGTCCTCTTCGCGCCCGGCGATAATCCGCGCGTTGCCGTAGACCCTGGCGTTATCACAAACCCAAACATCGTTCTCGTCGTTACCTTCCAGTCGGGCATTGTCAAAAATCTCCGCTCGATGTTCGACGAACGCGTGTTCAACAAAGGCATCACCGTAAATTTGCGCCTGATGGACAATCCGCGATGTGCTGACCGTCGCCCGCTGATAAATACGCAGGATCTTATCATTGTCGGCGGTGAGCCCCTGAGCGGCGATAATCAGGCAGTGGGGGAGGATCCGCGCGTCGTCCGCCAGATGGCAACCCCCCCGAATCCGGGATGATTCTATCGTGACGTTGTCACTTATTCGCGCGTGATAGCTGATGTGTACGCTATCCAGGCGGGCATTATCGCTAATGATGACGCCGTGACCGATCACGCACTCGCCGGTCAACCGCGCGTTGCCCTCAATCTTCGAACCATCAAAAACGGCGCTATTGGCATCATAAATCCAGCATTCTCCACTGTGGCTCAGCGCCTCTTCATCGTCCAGCCAGCCGCCTTCGTCCCCGACTTTCACGTCAGCGAAATCACGCAAGGCGACAATTTGCCGCAGATTTGCGCTATGTTTGTTCCCGTCCTCTTCATAGTGAAACTGGCGAACCTTCTCACTGAGGCAATATTTGCGCATCGGACTTTCTCATTACGTATGGTTAACATAAAGATAGCAAAAAACTCCGTAGCGCGTTTTTGAAGGTTCTTTTAAAATGCAACTTAAGATAAATTGAAATATTAAACAAAATGAATAAAAACCATAATAAGAGTCAGGTATTGAATTTACCGGCGGGTTACTTTGGCATGGTGCTGGGCATTATCGGTATGGGCTTCGCCTGGCGCTATGCCAGTACCATCTGGCCGGTGAGCCGGGCTATTGGCGACGGGTTGGTGATTCTGGCAATGGTCATTTGGGCGCTGCTGGCGGTCGCGTTTATTTCGCGGGTGCTACGTTTTCCGCATAGCGTACTGCAAGAGATGCGTCACCCGGTCGCCAGCAGCTTTGTCAGCCTTTTTCCGGCGACCACCATGCTGGTCTCTATCGGCTTTGTGCCATGGCTGCGCTCGCTATCGCTGGTCCTGTTTAGCCTTGGCGTGGTGCTACAGCTCTCCTATTCTGCCTGGCAAAGCGCCGGGTTATGGCGGGGACAACACCCCGGAGAGGCGACGACGCCGGGTCTCTACTTGCCGACGGTGGCGAACAACTTTATTAGCGCCATGGCCTGCGGCGCGCTGGGTTTTAACGATGCCGGGCTGGTGTTTCTTGGCGCGGGGATCTTCTCGTGGCTCAGCCTGGAGCCGGTGATTTTGCAGCGTCTGCGCAGCGACGGCGAACTACCGACCGCCATGCGAACCTCGCTGGGCATTCAACTGGCCCCGGCGCTGGTGGCGTGCAGCGCCTGGTTGAGCGTCAACGGTGGGGAAGCGGATACCTTTGCTAAGCTGCTGTTTGGCTACGGCCTGCTCCAGTTGCTGTTTATGTTTCGCCTGATGCCGTGGTATTTGCGCCAGCCGTTTAACGCGTCGTTCTGGAGCTTCTCGTTCGGTATCTCCGCGTTGGCGACCACCGGGCTGCATCTCGGTCATACCCATCCCAACGGATTTTTTCATGCCCTGGCGATGCCGCTGTTTATCTTTACCAACGTCATTATCGGGTTGCTGCTGATTCGTACCTTCCTGCTGCTGATGCGCGGCAAACTGCTGATTCGCGTCGATCGCGACACGTTATTAAAAAATAAGGATTAACCATGACTCTTCGTGATGAAAACTACTTTACCGATAAATACGGCATGACCCGCACCCACTCGGAAGTGGTGCATGCCGCTACGCTGATCGCGCCGGGCAAGACGCTGGATCTGGGCTGCGGTAACGGGCGCAATAGCCTTTATCTGGCGGCTAATGGCTTTGACGTTACCGCGTGGGATAAAAACCCGGCCAGCATCAACAATCTTGAAAGTATTCGTCAGGCGGAAGGGCTGGAGAACCTGCAGGCGGCGATTAAGGACCTTAACTCGCTGAGCTTTGACGGCGAGTATGATTTTATTCTCTCCACCGTGGTGATGATGTTCCTTGAGGCAAAGACGATCCCGGGGCTTATTGATAACATGCAGCGCTGCACTAAAGCGGGTGGATACAACCTGATCGTCGCGGCGATGGATACTGAAGACTATCCGTGCACCGTTGGCTTCCCGTTTGCCTTTAAACCGCAAGAACTGCGTAATTATTACGCGGGTTGGGAGTTCCTCAAGTACAACGAAGACGTCGGCGAACTGCATCGCACCGACGCCAACGGTAATCGCATTAAGCTGCGTTTCGCTACTATGCTGGCGCGCAAACTCGCTTAACGCGCGGCCAGTAGACAGAGCTGTAACGCGGTCTGATAAGAGGCCTCAAAGGCGCGTAGCGGCAGAAACTCAAACTTCGAGTGGAAGTTGTGCGCGCCGGTAAAGAAGTTTGGTGTTAATACTCCCTTTGCCGATAGCGCTGCGCCGTCGGTGCCTCCGCGCATCGGCGTCGGTTTCGGCGTGATCCCTAAGCTTTCCATCGCCTCAAACATCAGGTCGATGGCCCGGCGATCGTCGCCAATCGCATTGCTGATGTTGCTATAGGTATCGCTGACGTGGAATTCGACGCTGCCGGTTGGATACTGCGCGGCGATTTTCTGCGCCACTTCGCCAATCTGCTGCTTGCGACGGTTAAAACTTTCAAGGTCAAAATCGCGAATGCTGGCCTGTAGCAATGTGCTGTTTTGATCGCCCTGGATACCGTTAAACCAGACGTAGCCTTCGCGTCCGGCGGTATGCTCCGGGGTTTGCTGGCGGTCAAAATGGCTCATGTAATCGGTTGCCATTAGCAAGGGATTGACCAGCATACCTTTTGACGACATCGGGTGGGCGGTGACGCCGGTAAAGCGGATTTCCGCTGCTGCGGCGTTAAAGTTCTCATAGACGATTTCGCCCAGCTCGCAGCAGTCGATAGTCCAGGCGAAGTCGACGACAAAGCGGGAAAGATCCAGCGCTTTGGCCCCGCGCAGGCCAACTTCTTCATCCGGGACAAACGCGACAACGATATCGCCGTGGCGATGCTCCGCCGTCAGGTTTTCCAGCACCGTCATCACCACCGTCACGGCGGATTTATTATCGGCTCCGAGTACGCTGGTGCCGTCGCTGAAAATGATCTCTTCACCCGGATAAGCGGAGATTTCCGGATGTTCCGCCACTCGTAGCCAAATATCTTTATCAGTATTTAAACAGAGATCTTCACCCGTAAAGCGCAGAATTTGTGGATGAATATCCGGCGACAGGCCGACGTCGACGGTATCGATATGGGTAATAAAGCCAATCCGCGGCGCGCCGGGAACATTGCCTTTTTTAACCGCCGTGACGGTAGCGTGTTCGTCAATCACGATTTCATCCAGGCCCAGCTGTCGTAACTCATCGGCAAGCGCCTGCGCCATCGTGTGTTGTCCCGGCGTAGTGGGCAGGGTGGTCGCGCGTGGGTCGCTCTGGCTGGTTATCGCCAGATAGCGAAAGAAGCGTTGGGTTAATTGACTGGCTAGCGGAGATGACATAGTGATTCCTTCTTTATTTGTTTTTTCAGGTGTTTGCAATGAGGCTTTAGTGTTATGTATGAATGGCAAAACAACAAGCTATACATTAGCTGACAAATTAAAAAGGAAAGCATATGCAACGCAGATTCACGACGCTTGCTCTGGCATTAGCCGCGCTGACGGCCAGCTCGGCTATTAGCGCAAAAACGCTGGTCTACTGTTCCGAAGGATCGCCGGAAAACTTCAACCCTCAGCTCTACACCTCTGGTACCAGCGTGGATGCCAGCGCGGTGCCTGTCTACAACCGGTTGGTTGATTTTAAGGCCGGGACCACCGAACTGCTGCCGAGCCTGGCAGAAAGCTGGGAGGTCAGCGAAGATGGCAAAGTTTATACTTTCCATTTACGTAAAGGCGTTAAGTTTCAGAGTAATAAATATTTTAAACCGACCCGTGATTTTAATGCCGATGATGTGATTTTCTCTTTTATGCGGCAAAAAGATCCTAACCATCCTTATCACAATGTCTCCAGCGGTAATTATTCCAATTTTGAAAGTCTCGAGTTTGGTCAATTAATTACCAATATCGATAAGCCGGATGAATATACAGTTCGCTTTACGCTCGCCCATGCGGAAGCGCCATTTGTTGCCGATCTTGCCTGGTATTTCGCCTCTATTTTATCGGCGGAATATGCCGATGCGATGTTAAAAGCCGGGACGCCGGAGCGGGTGGATATGGACCCGATTGGTACTGGTCCGTTTAAACTCGCCCAGTATCAAAAAGATTCGCGCATTCTTTTTACTTCTTTCCCGGAATACTGGCAGGGGAAGGCCAATATCGACAGGCTGATCTTCAGCATTACTCCGGATGCCTCAGTACGCTATGCCAAGCTTGAGAAGAATGAGTGTCAGGTGATGCCGTTCCCCAACCCGGCTGATTTGCCGAGGATGAAAGAGAACAAAGATATCAATCTGATGAGTAAAGCGGGTCTCAACACCGGCTTCCTGGCATTTAATACCCAGAAAGCGCCCCTTGATAACGTCAAAGTTCGTCAGGCCTTAGCTATGGCGATCAATAAACCGGCGATTATTGAAGCGGTATTCCACGGTACCGGTACGGCGGCAAAAAACCTGCTGCCGCCAGGCGTGTGGAGTGCGGATAGCAATCTGAAGGATTATGAATACGATCCACAGAAGGCTAAAGCTCTGCTGGATGAATCGGGGGTTGCAGGTCCGATCACTATCGACCTGTGGGCGATGCCGGTTCAGCGTCCCTATAACCCGAACGCCAAACGTATGGCCGAGATGATTCAGGCCGACTGGGCGAAAATCGGCGTGCAGACCAAAATCACCACCTATGAGTGGGGTGAATATTTAAAACGCGTGAAGGATGGTGAGCATCAGGCGGCGTTGATGGGCTGGACGACGGCTACCGGCGATCCGGATAACTTCTTCGGCCCGTTATTTACCTGCCAGTCGGCAAACGGCGGTTCTAACTCAGCGAAATGGTGCTATCAACCATTTGACAAGCTGATTACTGAAGCTAAATCGATAACCGATCGCCAAAAACGCGAAGCACTCTATCTCCAGGCGCAGCAAATGATGCACGACCAGATGCCCGCGGTGATGATTGCTCATTCGACCATTTTTGAACCGGTGCGTAAAAACGTTTCCGGCTATGAAATAGATCCTTTTGGCAAGCATATTTTTTATCAGGTGGATATAAAATAAATACAATGAGAACCCGCTGGCAACAGCGGGTTTATTTTATCCAGGTACTTGACGTACCACCTTTTTTGCCACAAAACTTACCCCTGTATTTTGCTATAACACGTGCCGATAGATTACATTTACAGGGATTAACCTATGCGTACTCAGTTATTTTTTAAGGTCGCCGCGCTTGCTGGCCTGTTAGCGTTAGCCGGCTGCTCATCAAAACTCGCTAAACCCGAACAATATTCCGGTTTTTTAAAAGATTACTCAAACTTAAAAGAAACCACCTCCGCTTCCGGTAAACCTGAGCTGCGCTGGATTTCTCCGGATTATAATCCGAGCAATTACGACAACGTTGTTTATAACCCGATCACTTATTATCCGGTACCAAAACCGACGACGCAGGTTGGCGAAAAGGCATTGGCCGATATCTTAAATTACACCAACAAAGAGATGAAACAGGCTATTTCCGAGCGTAAGCCGCTGGCAACCACCGCAGGTAAACGCAGCCTGATCTTCCGTGGTGCCATCACCGGCGTGGATTCCAGCAAAGAAGGCTTGCAGTTCTATGAAGTCATCCCGGTGGCAATGATTATCGCCGGTACTCAGGCGGCAACAGGCCACCGTACCATGGATACCAACCTGTACTTTGAAGGTGAGCTGATCGATGCGGCGACTAAAAAGCCGGTCATCAAAGTCGTGCGTAAAGGTGAGGGTAAAGATCTCTCCAATGAAAATACGCCGTTAACCGTCGATACCCTGAAGCAGGTTATTGATGATATGGCGATTGACGCGGTGAAATTCGACCCGAACAACCGCTAAGTCAGTTTTATCAATGAAGAAAGGCGCTATGAGTTGATAGCGCCTTTTTAATTACTGGTAGTCAGTCATCGACTGGCGGCTGAACTCGGTTTTTGTAGGTCAGGTAAGGCGCCAGCCGCCACCTGACAAGAATGCAGCACCGGTCGTCCCAATTTACCTATGCCAGCCTGCGGCGCAGGAACCACTGCTCAGGACGAGCAAACATCACCAGATTCCCGACCAGAATCAACGCCAGTCCAGCCACGGCGTTGCTGTGCCAGACATATCCCTCATAAAACGTCGAGATTGTCAGCGCGACCAGCGGAAACAGCAGTGTACTGTATGCCGCTTTGCTCGCGCCAATTCTGCCGACCAGAGTGAAATAGGCGCCGAAGGCGATAACGGAACCAAATAGCGACAGATACAGCAGCGCGCCCATATAGCTGAACGTCCACTGCGGCGTGAAATCATCCCCACGTACCAGAGCAATGGCACCCATCACCAGCGTGCCGTAAAGCATAGCCCAACTGTTGGTGGTTAATGTTTCCAGACCGCGGCGCTGGTGGCGAATGCTGAGCATATTCCCCAGCGAAAAGCCGTAGGTTCCCAGCGCGCTAAGCGCGATGCCGAATAGGAGCGACGCATTCAGGCCGTTGGCCCATAAATCATCCCAGAACAGCGTAACGATACCCGCCAGGCCCAGCGCGGCGGCCAGCCAGAAGCGACCCGGCGGCTGCTGGCGGAAAAAGAGAAAGCTGTTAATGGCGTTAAACAGCACCGCCATGGAGAATATCACCGACTCAAGGCCGGTATTGATATACGCGGCGGCGGTATAGAAACACCAGAAGTTAAAGCAGAATACGCAGCAGCCCTGTAGCAGGCAGAAGAGATGGTCGCGTGCGGCCAGCGGGCGCAGACGGCGGGTGACCAGAAGAACGGTCAGCATCGTGACGCTGGCCAACGCAAAGCGCCAGAAAATGGACACCGGCGCGGCGACCGGTCCTTGCTGCAAAAAGATAGCAATCCACGTCGTGCCCCAGATAACGACGACTAATCCGTAGAGTAATGCGTTCAAAATGTCTCTCCCGTGAGTGTTGTACCGGTCATTCTGACGCCTTAGGCTACGCCGTGCTGTCATCAGCCTGTTGCTGACTTGCAAATTCTTGCGCTTATTTTTGGTTATCGGCGGGTGAAGGCTGGTATCTGCCTGTGACTCTTCATAGACTGGATGCCTGCAGAATCTGAAATGTGAAGGCTATGGCTTACGGGACTTTCGAAACATTGCGTCAAAAAAATGCCGTGCTGCGGGAGACGGTGAAGCTTAACTCCGGTATTCAACTGGCGGCCTGGTATAACAATCTCGATACTATAACGGTACAAAGCGATCACCATACCCTGAGCTTGTATGTTGCCGATGGTTATGAAAGCTACCAGAAAACCGCTCATGGCTGGAAAAACGGCGGCGGTCCGGACCGTTTCTGTCTGATGCCGAAAGGTGATGAGAGCACCTGGGATATTCGCGGCGACCTTTCGTTTGTCCATATGTACTGCACGGACGAGCATTTGCGCCGGGTTGGCGAGCAGATTTGGGACCGCAGCCCAGCCTCATTCACCTTGCAGGAAAAAACCTTCTCCAGTGATGACAAAATTACCGCCGTCTATCGCCAGTTTCTGCTGGATAACGACTGGCAGCAACAGGCGAACCAACTCACGCTAAGCTCCGCCAGCACGTTGCTACTGACGCATCTTATCCAGAATTACTCTAACGTTCAGTGGCGTTTGCCTACCGTGACCGGCGGGCTAGCACCGCATATCTTGCGCAATACTGTGGCGTGGGTTGAGGAAAATCTGGACCAGCCGCTGACGCTGGCGGATCTGGCCCGGGAAGCAGCGCTGAGTGAGTACCATTTTGCGCGGATGTTCCGCCAGTCGATGAAAATGGCACCACATCAGTACGTCATGCAGCGCCGTATGATCAAAGCGAAGGAACTCATCTGCCGAAGCGTTCTGCCATTAACTGATATTGCGATGGCCTGCGGTTTCAGCTCCGCCAGTCATTTTAGCAACCGGGTTAAAAGCGCCACCGGCCTGACGCCATCACAGCTACGGGCGGCGCAGCGTTGATAGCAGAACATAGCTGACGCCGCCGAGCACCAGTCCCCAAAAAGCAGATCCAATGCCCGCCAGCGTCACGCCGCTGGCGGTTATCAGGAAAGTCACCACCGCCGCATCGCGTTCATTTTCATGGTTTAGTGCCTGAAACAGACTGCCACCAATGGTACCGAGCAGTGCCAGCCCGGCAAGCATCTGGATCCACGCCATCGGCAGCGCTGCCATCAGCGACGTAATCGAGCCACCAAATATCCCCGCCAGCAGATAAAAAATGCCTGCCGCCGCCGCTGCAAGCCAGCGTTTTTGCGGTTCCGGATGGGCTTCCGGGCTCTGGCAAATGGCGGCGGTAATCGCCGCGATGCAGATGGAATACACGCCAAACGGTGACAGCAGCAGCGCCAGGCCGCCGGTTGCCACGATCAGTGGTGAAGCGGGGACCCGATAACCCGAAGCCTGAAGCGTGGCGAAACCGGGGGCGTTTTGCGAAGCCATGGTGACGAGGAAAAAAGGCAAACCGACGCTAAGCAGCAGCGCAGGAGTAAACACCGGAGCAATATAAGAAGGGGCAACAAAACTCAAATTTATCTGTGACGTTGTCACATCTCCGTTTAGTCCGGCTACCGCACCTCCCACTAACAGTGCGGCTACCACGGCAAAGCGGGGAAACCAGACTTTGCACAATAGCCAGGCGGCCAGCATGCCGCCGCATAACAGTAGATTGTCTTGCAAACTAGCGAAAGCCTGCATGCCAAAGCGCAGCAAAATCCCGGCCAGCATCGCCGCCGCCAGCGAATGGGGAATGATCTTCATCAACCGGGCAAAGAGGCCAGTGACGCCGCAAAGTACGATTAAGGCGTTGGCAAAAATAAAGACGCCAACCGCCTGCGCCAGCGTGACTCCTTGCAGGCCGCTGACCAGTAGCGCTGCACCAGGAGTTGACCAGGCCGTAAGAATAGGAACCTTTTGCCACAAGGTTAACGCCAGGGTACTGACGCCCATTCCCAAACCTAATGCGGTCATCCAGCCGGCGATTTGCGTGGCATCGGCTCCCGCGGCGGCGGCGGCCTGCCAGATGATGGCGGCGGAGCTGGCGTAGCCGACTAATACGGCGACAAATCCGGCAAGCAGCGTCGGAAAGGGTACGGTAAATGTGTGCATGAGTATCTCTTGTGCGTTATAGCGGTCGATGTAACTTAACACTGTGCGCTATAACGTACAACTGGCTTTGTTTTGTTTCTGGCGCTTCAGCCAGAGCGTAGTGATTGTGAAGTTCAAACAGGAAATGGTGCTGTTTTATCTTGACAAAACTGAACGAAATTCAATAGATATCACTGTAAATCAATCACAAAGGAAGTCATCCATCATGGTCACGACCAGAATTGCTAATGAGGCCGATGCTCCCGATCTGCTCGCGCTTTTTCAACAGCTCGGCTACCCGGTAGATTTAGCCAATCTCCGCGACTTATTGCGTGAAGATAACTCGTACCGCTACACCTTGGTTGCCCTGGTGGAGGAACAATTATCCGGGGTGATTGTGGTCAATCTTATTGAACCAATGCATGAAAAAGGGCGCTGGGGACTAATTTCAGCACTGGTGATTGACGAATCCTGCCGGGGGGCGGGAGTTGGCCGGATATTGTTGGCTGAAGCTGAACGGATTGCTATTGCCAGCGGTTGTCGCCAAATTGAACTCTCCAGCAGCGAACGGCGGGAACAGGCGCATAAGTTTTACCAAAATAATGGTTACAGAGAAGTCAGAAAGCGTTTTTTGAAAACTCTTGTTTAATGATTCTGACTCCTAACCTTAAGTGCACGTTCTAACGCTTGCCGCTAAACGCCCTGTAGAATCAGGTGAATATGCGTATAATTCCCTCAGATATTATTGGGAGGTTGAATGAATATTGCGCAACATCTGTCTGCGACCCTAAAAGCGTTGCGCCAACAGCGCGGCTGGAGCCTGTCGCGACTAGCGGAAGAAACCGGCGTATCCAAAGCGATGCTGGGCCAGATTGAACGTAACGAGTCCAGCCCGACGGTCGCCACGTTGTGGAAGATTGCCACCGGCCTGAACGTGCCGTTCTCCGCGTTTATCGTGGCCGATGATACCGCCGCACCGGCCGCATTTGACCCGCAGCAGCAGGCGATGGTGGTGACGCCAATATTTCCCTGGGACCCGGTGCTACGATTTGACCATTTCTCCATTACCCTGGCCCCCGGCGCGCTGAGTGAGTCTACGCCCCATGAGCAAGGGGTTATCGAGCATGTGGTGGTGATTAGCGGCGTGCTGGATCTCTGTTTGCAAGGCGAGTGGTTGTCGTTGCAGCCCGGTGAGGGGCGGCGTTTCGCCGGTGACTTAGCCCATGCTTATCGCAATAGTAGCGTGCAGACTGCCCATTTCCATTCGCTGATCCACTATCCGAAAGAAAAATAAAAAAGCCGCGAGCGAACTCGCAGCCAGGCAAATGACTGAGACAGCAAATCACAACGTGACGAGGAAAATCCGGAATACGTGATAACTGTATCCTCCGGCGCTTTTTCTGGGAAATACCTTTTCCTTCAATGCTTTGCTGAAAACCGAAAATTCCCCCTGCGACGGCGGCGGAAAATGTTTTAGTCTGCGCGTAGTTCTGACTACAATAGCCGCCATTTCGACCCCCTATAATGGATAACGACGAGCGTATGCGCCTGCAAAACCATCATCTTGAACTTCTCAGTCCTGCCCGCGATACCGCGATCGCTCGTGAAGCGATTTTACACGGTGCCGACGCGGTCTATATCGGCGGACCGGGCTTTGGCGCGCGCCACAACGCCAGCAATAGCCTGAGTGATATCGCCAGTCTGGTGCCTTTCGCTCATCGCTACGGCGCGAAAATATTCGTGACGTTGAACACCATTCTTCATGATGATGAGCTGGAACCGGCGCAGCGCCTGATTACCGACCTGTATGAAACCGGCGTGGACGCGCTGATAGTCCAGGACATGGGGGTGATGGAGCTGGATATCCCGCCGATCGAGCTGCACGCCAGTACCCAGTGCGACATTCGCAGCGTCGAGAAAGCAAAGTTTCTCTCCGACGTTGGTTTTAGCCAGATTGTTCTCGCTCGCGAGCTGAATCTTCAGCAGATCAAGACCATTTACGATAACACCGACGCGACCATTGAATTCTTTATTCACGGCGCGCTGTGCGTGGCTTATTCCGGCCAGTGCAATATTTCCCATGCGCAAACCGGGCGCAGCGCCAACCGCGGCGACTGCTCGCAGGCTTGTCGCTTACCGTATACCCTGAAAGACGATCAGGGCCGCGTCGTGGCCTACGAAAAGCATCTGCTGTCGATGAAAGATAACGACCAGACCGCCAATCTGGCGGCGCTGATCGATGCGGGCGTGCGCTCCTTCAAGATTGAAGGTCGCTACAAAGATATGAGCTACGTGAAGAACATCACTGCGCATTATCGCCAGATGCTGGATGCGATTATTGAAGATCGCGGCGATCTGGCGCGCGCTTCCGCCGGTCGCACCGAACACTTCTTTATTCCGTCGACCGATAAAACTTTCCATCGCGGCAGTACCGACTATTTTGTTAACGCGCGTAAAGACGATATCGGCGCGTTTGACTCGCCGAAGTTTATCGGCCTGCCGGTGGGCGAAGTGCTCAAAGTGGGGAAAGATTTTCTCGACGTCGACGTGACTGAGGCGCTGACTAACGGCGATGGTCTGAATGTGATGATCAAACGTGAAATCGTCGGTTTTCGCGCCAATACGGTAGAAAAAACCGGCGAAAACCGCTATCGCGTATGGCCGAATGAAATGCCCGCCGACATGTACAAAGTGCGCCCGCACCAGCCGTTGAACCGCAACCTCGATCATAACTGGCAGCAGGCGTTGCTGAAAACCTCCAGCGAACGTCGAATCGCGGTGGATATAGAATTGAGCGGCTGGCAGGAACAGCTGGTCTTAACCATGACCAGCGAAGAGGGCGTGAGCGTTACCCACACTCTTGACGGCGAGTTTTCTGAAGCAACTCAGGCCGAGAAAGCGCTGGCGAACCTGCGCGACGGCGTGGCAAAGCTAGGCCAGACGATTTACTACTCGCGCGCTGTGCAGGTTAATTTGCCGGGGGCGCTGTTTGTGCCGAACAGTCTGCTTAATCAACTGCGTCGT
This sequence comes from Klebsiella sp. MISC125, assembly GCF_051131775.1. Taxonomy (NCBI): domain Bacteria; kingdom Pseudomonadati; phylum Pseudomonadota; class Gammaproteobacteria; order Enterobacterales; family Enterobacteriaceae; genus Klebsiella; species Klebsiella sp. MISC125. Next base: position 3,268,349 of record NZ_CP180448.1, on the reverse strand, counting down.
GAAACGGTAGAAATGCTGGATGATGCACGCCTGAAGGCCGTGGTACGAGGCAGCCGTAAGCCGGTTTGCGTGCCGCCGCCGGCCTATCCTGAAACGCATCTGTCGTTTCTGGCGAACGTCTACAACCATAAGGCCCGTGAGTTTTATCAGCGCTATGGCGTACAGCTGATTGATGCCGCCTATGAAGCGCATGAAGAGAAGGGCGACGTGCCGGTGATGATTACCAAGCACTGTCTGCGCTTTGCCTTCAACCTGTGCCCGAAACAGGCCAAAGGTTCGATTAAGAGCTGGAAAGCGACGCCGATGCAGCTGATTCATGGTGATGAAGTGCTGACGCTGAAGTTCGATTGCCGCCCGTGTGAAATGCACGTCATTGGCAAGATGAAAAACCATATCCTGAAAATGCCGCTGCCGGGCAGTATTGTCGCTTCCGTCAGCCCCGACGATCTGCTGAAAACCCTGCCCAAGCGCAAGGGTGCCTGATAGCGGGCTCAGATTGCAGACAAAGTGCGCCTCTCTGGAATTGCCCGGTGTCGGCTAACGCCTTACCGGGCCTACGGGGAATTCGTAACATGATGATATTGTAGGTTTTGTAGGCCGCGCAAGGTGCTAGCCGCCGCCCGGCAGACTTGCTGTCGGGCGGCGGTATCAAACCCTTAATCCCGCCGCCGTCATCAGCAATCGAAATCCCATGCTCACCGCCGCCAGTGCCAGCACGCTGCCGCCCCACAGGGCAATCATCCACAATGTTCTTTTAAGCCATAATCGTTGCATCAGTGGTACCCCTCGCCATGTTGAACTTTGCCGCGAAAAACGTAGTAGCTCCAGAAGGTATAGCCAAGGATCACCGGCAGAATCAGCAGCGCCCCGACCAGCATAAAGCCCTGGCTCTGCGGCGGCGCGGCGGCCTGCCAGAGGGTGATGCCCGGCGGAATAATATACGGCCAGATGCTAATTCCCAGACCGCTAAAGCCGAGGAAAATCAGTCCTAGCGTCAGGACAAAAGGCAGCAGATGGCTGGCGCTATTACGCAGTGTTCGCCATAGCCAGGCGCTTATCGCGGCGACCAGCAGCGGTACAGGCAGCAGGAAGAAAAGGTTAGGCAAGCTGAACCAGCGTTGGGCTATAGCCGGTTGCGCCAGCGGAGTCCAGATGCTGATTGCCGCAATAATGACCAATAGCGCCAGTAGTAGGCCGCGTGCGGCAATGCGCATTTTTCGTTGCAGCGAATTCTCGCTTTTCATCACCAGCCAGCTGGCACCCAGCAGCGCATAGGCGATGCACAGACCCAAACCGCAGAACAGAGTAAACGGTGTGAACCAGTCAAACATCCCGCCGCTGAAGCTGCGGCCGCTGACCGCGAAGCCGTTGATCACCGCGCCAACCACCATGCCCTGCGTGAAGGTTGCCAGAAGTGAACCTCCCATAAAGGCTCTGTCCCAGAACGGACGGTGTGATGGCGTCGCGTTAAAGCGAAATTCAAAGGCGACGCCGCGAAAGATAAGGCCGATCAGCATCAGGGTGAGTGGGATCGCCAGCGCGTCAATAATTACCGCGTAAGCCAGCGGGAAAGCGCCAAACAGCCCCGCGCCGCCGAGCACTAGCCAGGTTTCATTGCCGTCCCAGACCGGTGCGACGCTGTTCACCATCACATCGCGGTCTGCAGCATCCCGTGTGGTGCTGAATAAAATGCCAATCCCCAGGTCGAAGCCATCCATCACGATGTACATCAGGGTGGCAAAGACGATAATGACAAACCAGATAACCGATAAATCGATACCCATTAGTGGGACTCCTTCTGCTGTACACCGTCTGTCGCGGCGGAAAGCGGGCGTGCTGGCGTTCCTGAGGTAGCCGGTTGCGCTTCCTGCGGGCCTTTACGAATCAGGCGCAGCATATAGCTATAGCCGACGCCAAATACCGAGCTGTAAACCACGATAAAGGTCAACAAGCTGATGGACATATGCAGATCGCCGTGAGCGGAAACGGCATCGGCGGTGCGCTGTACGCCGTAAACTACCCACGGCTGACGGCCCACCTCGGTGGTGACCCAACCCGCCAGAATGGCGATGAGCCCCGACGGTCCCATCCACAACGCAAAGCGCAGAAAGGGTTTTGAGTGATACAGACGACCGCGATAGCGCAGCCACAGGGCCAGCGCGCCGAGCAGAATCATCAGCATGCCAAGCCCGGCCATCAGGCGGAATGACCAGAAAACAATGGTGGAGTTAGGTCTGTCTTCCGCGGCGAACTCCTTCAGCGCGGGGACCTGTTTATCCAGACTGTGGGTGAGGATCAGGCTACCGAGAGCCGGAATTTCCAGACCGTAGCGAGTGCGTTCCTGCTGCATATCCGGCCAGCCGAACAGCAGTAGCGGGGTCGGCTCTCCGGGAATATTCTCCCAATGGCCCTCAATCGCGGCAATTTTGGCGGGTTGATGTTTCAGCGTGTTCAGCCCGTGCATATCGCCGATCATCGCCTGAATGGGGGCGACAATCAGCGTCATCCACAGCGCCATAGAGAACATAGCACGCACCGCGGGCGTGTTATTGCCGCGTAGCAGATGCCACGCTGCCGACGCGCCGACGAACAGCGCGCTGCTGAGAAAGGCCGCCACCGACATATGTAGCAGGCGGTAAGGGAACGACGGATTAAAGATAACCGCGAACCAGTCCACCGGCACAACCTGGCCATTGACGATTTCAAACCCCTGCGGCGTTTGCATCCAGCTATTGGAGGCGAGGATCCAGAAGGTGGAGATAATCGTCCCCAGCGCCACCATACAGGTGGCGAAGAAGTGCAGACCAGGGCCGACACGGTTCCAGCCGAACAGCATCACGCCGAGGAACCCGGCTTCAAGAAAGAAGGCGGTCAGCACTTCGTAAGTCAGCAGCGGGCCGGTTATGCTCCCGGCGAACTCTGAAAATCCGCTCCAGTTGGTGCCGAACTGGTAGGCCATCACCAGCCCGGAAACCACGCCCATCCCGAAGTTAACGGCGAAGATTTTCGACCAGAAATGGTACAGCGAGCGCCAGGTTGGATTTTTGGTTTTTAACCATAACCCCTCCAGCACCGCCAGGTAGCTGGCCAGGCCGATGGTGATGGCGGGAAAGATAATATGAAATGACACGGTGAAGGCAAACTGGATCCGCGCCAGGTGGAATGCATCAAGACCGAACATGCAGAACTCCGCAACAAAATTGATTCAGCGCAATTCTAGGCTTCGCCCAGGCCAGGTTGCAGGAACAGAAACGCTGTTTTTCCCTATAACAGTTAGGTTCTGTTATGAAATTTTGGCAAAACGAAGGATGGATATCTCCCGGTTCGCCGGGCTATCGATTTACCGCCATCTGCGGATTGGTAGCCCGGGCAAGGCGCGTCAAGCGCCGCCCCCGGGAATGTGTTGTTTCACTACACACCATAACAGTTTTTATAAACTGCCATTATTTATCATCTGATATATCATTGATTACAAGAATGATAAACCGGACCCGACGATGAAAAAGTACCAGCAGCTGGCGCAGCAGCTTACCGAACAGATTGCGCTTGGCGTATGGCTACCTGGCGACAGGCTGCCGTCGCTGCGCGAACAGGTGGTGAGCAGCGGGATGAGCTTTATGACCGTCAGCCATGCCTATCAACTGCTGGAAAGTCAGGGACGGATTATCGCCCGCCCGCAGTCCGGCTATTATGTTGCGCCGCAGCCGATCAAGCAGCGTCAGCCGGAGCCGCCCGCGCAGGTAACGCGCGATGAAGCGGTGGATATCAACACCTACATTTTTGATGTGCTACAGGCCAGCAGACGAGCGTCGATGCTGCCTTTTGCCTCGGCCTTTCCCGACCCACGGCTGTTCCCCTTGCCGCAGCTTAACCGCTCGCTGGCGCAGGTGAGCAAAACCGCCACCGCCATGAGCGTGATTGAAAACCTGCCGCCGGGTAACGATGAACTGCGTCACGCCATTGCTCGCCGCTATGCGCTGCAGGGAATGAATATCTCTCCGGACGAAATCGTGATTACCGCCGGGGCGCTGGAGGCGTTGAATCTCAGCCTGCAGGCGGTGACGGAACCGGGTGATTGGGTGGTGGTGGAAAACCCCTGTTTCTACGGCGCGCTTCAGGCACTGGAGCGGCTGCGCCTGAAGGCGCTGTCGGTGGCGACCGATGTGAAAGAGGGGATTGATCTTGCCGCGCTGGAGCAGGCGTTACAAAACTATCCGGTCAAGGCCTGTTGGCTGATGACCAACGGTCAGAACCCGCTTGGCTTCACGCTCAGCGCGGAGAAAAAAGCGCAGTTGGTCGCTTTGTTGGCGCGCTATAACGTAGTGCTGATTGAAGATGATGTTTACAGTGAACTCTATTTTGGCCGCGAGAAGCCGCTGCCGGCGAAGTACTGGGATCGTGATGACATGACGCTGCATTGCAGCTCATTTTCTAAGTGTCTGGTACCCGGGTTTCGCATCGGCTGGGTGGCGGCGGGCAAACACGCCCGGCGTATTCAGCAATTGCAGCTCATGAGCACGCTCTCCACCAGTTCGCCGATGCAGCTGGCGCTGGTGGATTATCTCTCGACCAAGCGCTATGACGCGCATTTACGGCGGTTGCGCCGACAGCTTGCCGAGCGCAAACAGCTGGCCTGGCAGGCGCTGCTTCGCCATCTTCCCGCCGAAGTCAAAATCCACCACAGCGATAGCGGCTATTTTCTCTGGCTCGAACTGCCCGCCGGGGCCGATGCCGGGGAACTCAGCGCGCGTGCGCTGGCGTATAACATCAGCATCGCCCCGGGAAAAATGTTTTCCACCACCGCCAGCTGGACCTCGTTTTTCCGTTTTAATACCGCATGGGGCTGGGGTGAAAGAGAGGAGCAGGGTGTGAAGCGGCTGGGTGAACTGATCCGCGAGATGCTGAAGTAGCTTGAGGCGGATAACAAACCTGTTTTAACCATGGTTCTCGTATTTCTGCCGAGTGGCGGCTAGCGCCTTACACGGCCTACAAAACCTTTATATTTCGGTAGGCCCGTGCAAGCGAAGCGCCGCCGGACAATTCCAGAGGTTCGCACTTGGTTAGTCGTCTGGAGCAACTGAAGTCACTTTTGTTTATTTCCAGTCGATTATCCCGGCCCGTAAAATAAGCCGGGCATTATGCTGGTTATTATTTTACCGCGACTAACCATAGGAAATTCGCATAGTCGTATTACCCCGCTAACTCCTTGTCTATAATCCACAAAGTTATATCATGTTAATTAATTGTTGCGTAATGTGCCCTTTGTCACAACCTGAATAAATTTCCCCGGGGGGGCCTAAGCGCGCCGTCTACTGTTATTAAGGGAGATATTTTTACGGCACGGCTGCCGCTAATTTTCTTGTGACAGGAGTAAGACCCGATGAGCAAAAAAATTGCCCGTGGCAGCCTTTGTGTGCTGGGTATGGCCTTCCTGACGGCGCAGGCCGCCGAGCCGCCGACGTCTCTGGATAAAGGAGAAGGGCGTCTCGATATTATTGCCTGGCCGGGATATATCGAACGCGGCCAGACGGATAAAAGCTACGACTGGGTAACCCAGTTTGAAAAAGAGTCCGGCTGCCAGGTGAATGTGAAAACCGCCGCCACCTCCGATGAAATGGTCAGCCTGATGGCTAAAGGCGGATACGATCTGGTGACCGCTTCCGGCGATGCGTCCCTGCGCTTGATTATGGGCAAGCGCGTGCAACCGATTAACACCGCGCTGATTGCCAACTGGAAAACCCTCGACCCGCGCGTTGAAAAAGGCGCGTGGTTTAACGTCGGCGGGAAGGTATACGGTACCCCGTATCAGTGGGGGCCCAATCTGCTGATGTACAACAGCAAAACCTTCCCGACGCCGCCGGATAGCTGGGACGTGGTATTTGTAAAACAAAACCTGCCGGACGGCAAAACCAATCAGGGGCGCGTGCAGGCCTATGACGGGCCGATTTATATTGCCGATGCCGCGTTGTTCGTCAAAGCGACCCAGCCGCAATTAGGGATTGATGACCCCTATCAGCTTACCGAAGCGCAGTATCAGGCGGTGCTGAAGGTCCTTCGCGATCAGCATGGGCTGATTCACCGTTACTGGCACGACACTACCGTACAAATGAGCGATTTTAAAAACGAAGGCGTCGTCGCTTCCAGCGCCTGGCCCTATCAGGCCAACGGTCTGAAGGCGGAAGGCCAGCCGATCGCCACCGTCTTCCCGAAAGAGGGCGTCACCGGCTGGGCGGATACCACCATGCTGCATAGCGACGCCAAACATCCGGTTTGTGCCTATAAGTGGATGAACTGGTCGCTGACGCCGAAAGTTCAGGGCGACGTCGCTGCGTGGTTTGGTTCGCTGCCGGTCGTCCCGCAGGGCTGTAAAGCCAGTCCGTTGCTCGGGGAAAAAGGCTGCGAGACCAATGGCTACAATGAGTTTGCCAAAATTGCGTTCTGGAAAACACCGGTCGCTGAAGGCGGAAAATTCGTTCCTTACAGCCGCTGGACCCAGGATTACATCGCGATTATGGGCGGTCGTTAAGTCGCCGGAGGCGAAGAACATGTACGCGGTTGAGTTTGATAATGTCTCGCGCCTGTATGGCGACGTGCGGGCGGTGGATGGCGTCAGTATCGCCATTCGCGACGGTGAGTTTTTCTCGATGCTGGGGCCGTCCGGCTCCGGCAAAACCACCTGCCTGCGGTTAATCGCCGGGTTTGAACAGCTTTCCGGCGGGGCGATCCGTATTTTTGGCAAACCGGCCAGCGAACTACCGCCGTGGCAGCGCGATGTGAATACCGTTTTTCAGGATTATGCGCTGTTTCCCCATATGTCGGTGCTCGACAACGTTGCCTACGGGCTGATGGTCAAAGGGATCGGCAAAAAGGAGCGGCATGTTCGCGCGCAGGAGGCGTTGGAAAAGGTTGCACTCGGTTTTGTCCAGGCACGCAGACCTTCTCAGCTTTCTGGCGGTCAGCGCCAGCGGGTGGCGATTGCCCGGGCGCTGGTCAATCAGCCGCGCGTCCTGCTGCTGGATGAACCGCTCGGCGCGCTGGATTTAAAACTGCGCGAACAGATGCAGGTTGAGCTGAAAAAACTGCAACAGGCGCTGGGCATCACCTTTATTTTTGTCACCCACGATCAGGGCGAGGCGCTGTCGATGTCCGATCGCGTTGCGGTGTTTAATAACGGGCGAATTGAACAGGTTGATGCGCCGCAGGACCTCTATTTGCGGCCCAAAACAGCGTTTGTTGCCGGATTTGTCGGGACCGCCAACGTCTTTAGCAGCGAACGTGCACAAAAACTGTGTGCGATGGCCGGGGCATGGTCGCTGCGCCCGGAACACATTCACCTGAACGCGGCGGGGGAAATTCAGACGCAGGGCGTGGTGCAGGCGGTGCAGTATCAGGGGGCGGCGACGCGCGTCGAACTGAAGCTGACCGATGGCGAAAAGCTGCTGGTGAGCCAGGCAAATATTGATGGTCACGCCGCGTTAAACGCACCGCCGGTGGGGCAAACGGTAATGGCTTCGTGGTCGCGAGCAGCGATGGTGCCTCTGGAAAGCGGAGGCTGACATGACCATGGTGATTCCGCCTGCTTCAACCGGTCGCTTGTCGGCATTATTTTGGCGTAAACCCTCTTTGGGCCTGTTTCTGTTGCTACTTGGCCCGCTGATGTGGTTTGGCATTGTCTATTTGGGTTCGCTGCTGACCCTGTTATGGCAAAGCTTTTACACCTTTGATGACTTTACTATGTCGGTGACCAGCGACCTGACGCTGGCCAATCTGCGGGCGCTGTTTAACCCGGCGAATTACGACATTATTGTGCGTACGCTGGTGATGGCGCTATCGGTGACGGTTGCCAGCGCGATTCTGGCGCTGCCAATGGCGTGGTACATGGCGCGCTATACCCGCGGCAAAATGAAAGCCTTCTTTTACATCGCCGTGATGCTGCCGATGTGGGCGAGCTATATCGTCAAGGCCTATGCGTGGACGCTGCTGTTGGCGAAAGATGGCGTAGCGCAGTGGTTTTTGCGCCATCTCGGGCTGGAAAGCGTGCTGAGCCTTGTACTGACCATTCCGGCCGTGGGAGGCAATACGCTTTCAACCTCGGGGCTGGGCCGTTTTCTGGTGTTCGTCTATATCTGGCTGCCGTTTATGATCCTGCCGGTGCAGGCTGCGCTGGAGCGACTGCCGCCGTCGCTGCTTCAGGCTTCCGCCGATCTTGGCGCGCGTCCGCGTCAGACTTTCCGCTACGTGGTGCTGCCGCTGGCGATCCCTGGCATTGCGGCAGGGTCGATATTTACCTTCTCGCTGACGCTGGGCGATTTTATCGTGCCGCAGTTGGTGGGGCCTCCGGGGTTCTTTATCGGCAATATGGTCTATTCCCAGCAGGGGGCGATTGGCAATATGCCGATGGCGGCTGCTTTTACCCTGGTGCCTATCGTGTTGATTGCCCTTTATCTGGCGTTCGTGAAACGTCTGGGAGCGTTTGATGCACTCTGAACGCGCACCGCTGTTCCTGAAAGTAGCAACCTGGGGAGGGGTGATATTCCTGCATTTCCCGCTACTGATCATCGCCCTCTATGCGTTTAATACCGAAGATGCCGCCTTTAGCTTTCCGCCGCAGGGCCTGACCCTGCGCTGGTTTAGCGAAGCGGCAGGGCGTGCCGATATTATTGAATCCGTGACGTTGTCACTAAAAATAGCTGCGCTGTCCACGGCTATCGCGTTGGTACTTGGCACGCTGGCTGCAGGAGCATTATGGCGCAGCACTTTCTTTGGCAAAAACGCGGTGTCGTTGCTGCTACTGTTGCCGATTGCGCTGCCCGGTATTATTACCGGGCTTGCGCTGCTCACCGCGTTTAAGGCGGTCAACCTTGAGCCGGGTTTGCTGACCATCGTCGTGGGTCATGCGACTTTCTGCGTGGTGGTGGTGTTTAACAACGTGATTGCCCGCTTTCGCCGGACCTCGTGGAGCCTGGTGGAAGCATCAATGGATTTAGGCGCGACGGGCTGGCAAACCTTTCGTTACGTCGTGTTGCCCAATCTGGGATCGGCGCTACTGGCGGGCGGGATGCTGGCGTTCGCCCTGTCGTTTGATGAAATTATCGTCACCACCTTTACTGCGGGACATGAACGCACGTTGCCGCTCTGGCTACTCAATCAGCTTGGTCGCCCGCGCGATGTTCCTGTGACCAATGTGGTGGCGCTGTTGGTGATGCTGGTGACGACGATACCGATTTTGGGGGCCTGGTGGCTCACCCGTGACGGCGATATGAGTGCTGAAAACGGAAAATAAAACACCGATACAGGATACGACTATGCAACATAACCTTTTAATTAACGGTAAGTTAGTGGCTGGGGAAGGCGAAATGGTGCCGGTGTTTAATCCTGCCACCGGTGAAGAGATTTTGTCGATTGCCGAAGCCACGGCGGCGCAGGTTGATGCCGCGGTTGAAGCCGCCGATGAGGCGTTTGTCAACTGGAGCCAGACCACACCGAAAACCCGTGCTGAGTATCTGCTCAAGCTGGCAGATACCATCACGGAACATGCGCAGGCGCTGGCTGAGCTGGAGTCGTTAAACTGCGGTAAGCCGTTACACTGCGTGGTGAACGATGAACTCCCGGCGGTCGCCGACGTGTTCCGCTTCTTTGCCGGGGCGGCCCGCTGCCTGCCGGGGATGGCGGCGGGTGAATATCTTGAAGGACATACCTCCATGATCCGCCGGGACCCGGTGGGCGTGGTTGCCTCTATTGCACCGTGGAACTATCCGTTGATGATGGCGGCATGGAAGCTGGCGCCCGCGCTGGCGGCAGGCAACTGCGTGGTGATCAAACCTTCAGAAATTACCCCGTTAACTGCGCTGAAGTTGGGCGAACTGGTAAAAGATATTTTTCCCGCCGGGGTACTTAACGTGCTTTTTGGTCGCGGGGCAACCGTCGGCGATCCGCTGACGGCCCACGCTAAAGTACGAATGGTGTCATTAACTGGTTCAATTGCCACCGGGGCGCATATCATCGGCCATACTGCCTCGTCGATTAAACGTACCCACATGGAGCTGGGCGGCAAAGCGCCGGTTATCGTGTTTGATGATGCGGATATTGAGGCGGTGGTGGAGGGCGTGCGGACCTTTGGTTTCTACAACGCCGGGCAGGATTGTACCGCCGCCTGTCGTCTCTACGCGCAGGCCGGGATTTACGATCAACTGGTGGAAAGACTGGGCGCTGCGGTCGCCAGCCTGAAGATGGGGCCCCCGGATGATGAAACAACCGAACTGGGGCCGCTAAGCTCACAGGCGCATCTTGAAAGAGTCAGCGCCGCCGTCGATGCTGCTCGCGCGCTGCCGCATATTCAGGTGGTGACCGGCGGCAGCAAAGCATCGGGTCATGGCTACTACTATCAGCCCACGCTATTGGTGGGCGCTAAGCAGGAGGATGCGATCGTGCAGCGCGAGGTCTTTGGCCCGGTGGTGAGCGTCACGTCGTTTGAGGATGAAGAACAGGTGCTTAACTGGGCTAACGATTCGCAGTATGGCCTGGCGTCGTCGGTGTGGACTAAAGATGTTGGCAGGGCGCATCGCCTCAGCGCGCGTTTACAGTATGGCTGCACCTGGGTTAATACTCATTTTATGCTGGTCAGCGAGATGCCGCACGGCGGACAGAAACTCTCCGGCTATGGCAAAGATATGTCGATGTATGGCCTGGAAGATTACACAGTAGTCAGACACGTGATGATTAAACACGGATAGAACGAACATGCGATATAGTTACGCGGCTTCTAAATTAGCTTGCTAATAGTTGCGATAGCAGCAAATGTTAAAACAGAGCGGTTTTTTTATGAGAATATTCTCAAACCCCTTCAAGAGCTAAGCCATCATGAGTGCCGGAGATAAGCGCCGGATGGGGTCTGTTAACCACCCTGGGTGCAGGATGTACCCCGGGCGGGTAGTGCGATATAACACCCGTCGGGAATGGCAACGACTATCAAGCCCCTGCATTGTTTGCAGGGGCTTTTTGTATGGGTTATTGCGAATGATTGAGAGCAGCGTGCAGGTGTGATTTTGGCAAATGTTGCTGCCAGGTTAAAGCGATCTTACCCAGAAGAATAAATGACGGAGTATCATCAATAATCAATAACACGAAGGCATAATTTATTTTTATAAAATAATTATCATGCTAACGTTTTGTTTTTTTGCTCGGTAAACTCGACTGCCTACGATCGCGAAAGTAAGACACGAGATTATAAATCGCAGCGACCAGTAAAATTAACGCCACAATAAGAACGGCGATTCCCGACATGTACCACCTCAAAAAATTGAATGAGTGAAAAACAAGCATTGCATAACTTTCGTTTATGAATGTATGGTTTTATGCCAGATAACGCAAATGATATTTCCTATCATTTAAATGACAAAATCATGCAAAATACTCACGTGGATGATGGTAATTGTATGTTTATTAATTGATTTTTTGAAATTTTCATCTTGGTTCAATTCGCGAACAATCAGGAGTAATCGCATTTCGTGCTAATAGTGAGATTGTCTCATCAATGCTTTAATCTTGAATACTGATGGATGTGAAGCGCTCATCTGGCTGAGAGACATGATAACCGTATTGCGTTCTCAGGTAGCAATTTCAATGTTGTGTTTAATGTGCATTTATATTTATCAATAACTCTATAGATTAAACCACATTAATATTGGTGTTATTAATTATCGGGTGCGATCGTTGTTTTTGGGGGTTATAGAAATAACGTGAGCGGTGCTTGTTATTTATCTCTGGTATTTTGAATACGCATAAATGTAACTTGTTTGTTAATTTCATGTGGAGCGACGACTTCAGGAAGGACTGGGGGGCTGGGTTTGACTTTCCATAGCCGCTCATGCGAACATTCCGCGCAATTTGTTACTTCGAAGTTGATATTGTTTTGAAAAAAATAGCATGTTTTCTATTTGTGGTCTGCGCCACGGCAACTCTTTACGGCAATTTCCCGGCTAAACATATTATTGGATGTGAAAAGCAGGGGGTACCGGAAGCTATCTGCATCGCTGCCGAGTGGGATAGTGAAAAAGTCGATCTGTTACCGGCATACAATCCTGAAAGTCTGAAGGTGCTTGCCTTACAAAATAGCGGATCTGCTGCCGATGCGGGCGCTTTCAAATCGTAAAAAAGCAGCCCTTGAAGGCTGCTTTTTTAGGTTTCATCGCTGAGTAAAATCAGTAAAACCAACCAAAACGAACGGACAACAGGCTGATGAGCGCAAGTGCTGCGCCGACATTAATCAGAATGACGGTTTTGCTGGAAACATCCATAACGCCACCTTTTTGAGTAAGCCTCTACAGGTATAGTACGAGGTCAAAGATTGCGCTATCGGACAAAGCCGAATCGATCGACTTTCTGAAAATTATGCTTGCCTTTGTTTTAAGATTTCATCATCTCTGATGCACGCTGGGGTGCGAAAGAGCATTGTCTTTAGTGAAAATGCTTATCAGGGAAGGAAGAAGAAAAAATGACCGTATACCAGAAAATGCTGGTTTTTTATGCCGTTATGGGATGTATCTGTGCCGTGATAAGCTGGTTCTTAACCAAAGAGAGCCGTTGGATACGTCTGCTTGCCGCGTTGTTGATCGGCGCGACCTGGCCGTTCAGCTTCCCGATGGCGCTGCTGGTCTCGTTGTTCTGATTTAAAAATCGATAACCCGCGTTATATGATGGCTGTTTAAAAAAACAGTGATAACTAACGGATGGTCATCGATGAACAGTTTCTTTTCCTCTCAGGCTGGCGCCACCGTGCGCTGGCTCGATCTGCCCGGTCGCGGCGAACCTATTGTTTTTATTCACGGCCTGGGCTGCGCCTCTACGTATGATTATCCTCGCGTTGCCGCCGATCCCGCGCTGGCAGGTCGGCGGATGCTCCTTGTTGATTTACCCGGTTATGGCTATAGCGATAAACCGGCCTCTTTTGGCTATCGCACCGGCGATCAGGCAAAGGTGGTGGTCGAACTACTGGAACACTTAGCGCTTACACGCTGCTATTTATATGGACACAGCATGGGGGGCAGCATTGCGATTGAAGCGGCAGAACTGCTTGCTGAGCGAGTAATGGCGCTGCTGGTGGCCGAGCCGAATCTGTATCCCGGCGGAGGGATGTACAGCAGACGCATTGCTGAACAAACTGAGGAGCGCTTTATTGCTCAGGGCTACGGCGACATGCTATCGGCTGAAACATCACCCTGGGCAGGTTGCCTGCAAAACAGCGCTCCCCGGGCCGTCTGGCGCGGGGCAAGCAGCCTGGTGAAAGGTGTTACGCCTTCCTGGTTTACCCGCTTTAGCGCTTTAGCCTGCCGTAAGGCCCTGGTCTACGGCGAACTTTCTCTCCCCGCGCAGGAAGCCATTGACGTTAAAGCCGTCGGAATCCCGCTGTTTATTGTGCCCCAGGCAGGGCACTCAATGGCATGGGAAAATCCATCAGCGCTGGCCCAAACGCTGGCCGATTTTTACTTTAGCGCTGAGGCAGAACGTCAGCTTAACGATGCGGTCTCCAATAAGTCGTGACGCTTAAAATGGCAGTTCGCGCGGGCGGGTTTGCAGCGTTATCCAGCGCAGTTCGGTAAATTCGGCTATCCCCGCGCGTCCGCCAAAGCGGCCATACCCGGAAGATTTGCAGCCGCCGAACGGCATTTGCGCTTCATCATGCACGGTAGGGCCGTTGATGTGGCAAATGCCGGTTTGCAGGTTTTGCGCCAGGTTCCATGCCCGGGCGCTGTCCCGGCTGTAAACCGCCGACGAGAGGCCATATTCGCTTTCGTTGGCAACGGCCAGCGCTTGCGTTTCATCTTCAACCCGGATAATCGCTTTCACCGGGCCGAAAGACTCTTCACGCCAGATGCGCATTTCCCGGGTGACCCCATCAAGCAGTGTGGGGCGCATTTGCGTCGAACTGGCTTTGCCGCCGGTTAGCAGACGTGCGCCTTTCGCCAGCGCATCGTCTATCAGCGTATTGCAGCGGGTGATGGTTTTCATATCCACTACCGGCCCGAGAAGGCTGGCGGGGAGAGCTGCCGCTCGTTTGGCCAGCAGCAAAACAAACTCATCTGCGACGGCATTATCAATGATGATTCGCTCGGTCGACATGCAAATTTGCCCGGCATTGGCGAACGCGCCAAAAATCGCGCCTGCCGCCGCTTGTTCGAGGTCGGCGTCATCCAGCACCAGCAGCGGGGCTTTGCCACCAAGCTCAAGCACCGCCGGTTTCAGATGTTCGCCGCAGGTGCGGGCGATGATTCTCCCCACCGGCGTGGAACCGGTGAAGTTAACGCGGCGCACGGCGGGATGCGCGATCAGCGACTCCACCAGTTCAGGTGCGTCGGCGGGCGCACAGGTCAGATAGTTGATGACCCCAGCGGGAAAACCTGCTGCTGCCAGCGCATCAATAATCAGCCCTTGCGTGGCAGGCGACAGTTCTGCGCCTTTGAGGATAACCGTATTGCCGCAGGCCAACGGTGTAGCGATAGCGCGGGTCGCGAGGATTAACGGCGCGTTCCACGGTGCCATGCCGAGCACAACCCCCGCGCCCTGGCGGATCCCCATCGCCAGATTTCCCGGTACGTTAGATGGGATAACCTGCCCCTCGATCTGCGTCGTCAACGCGGCGGCTTCGCGTAGAATGTCGGCGGCGAGATGGACGTTAAACCCGGCCCAGTGCGCGGTAGCACCGGTTTCCGCCGCCATAGCGGCAATAAATTTAGCCTCACGGCGCAGCATTTCCTCGGCGGCTTCCAGAAGAAGACGACGCCTCTCTACGGGGGGCGTTTCTCGCCATTGTGGAAAAGCGGCGGCAGCGGCCTCCACGCAGCGACGAGCGTCGGTCAACGTTGCAGCACTGGCGACAGAAACGATCTCTTCCGTCACCGGGCTATGGCGGCTAAACGTGGCATGACCTTCGGCATCGTGCCATTGGCCGTTGGTGTACAGATTGCAGGTTATTGTCATTGTTAGCGTCTCCTGGTATAGCGATTTTGCCGAGTGTATCGGTTTGCACCGCGTCCTGGGGCGAGCGGGGCGGTAATCGCCCCCTTTTTTCCCAACCTTTCGGAGACTTCACAATTTATTGATGATGCCAATGGTGAAAAAACAGGCTTGTGTTGAATTAATCGGCGAAAACGACGTTTTCAGCATAACCTGATACCGATTGATTATTTGCCGGGGGAATATTCCTGTGCTGTTATTGGAGGACTTATAACAAATTCATAAGGCTTATAACCATGTCTACAGGGAAAACACTGCTTGCGCTGGCGCTAAGCGCGTTACTGCCAGCCGGTACTGCATTGGCGGCGGGGAGCGATACGCTGGTCTACTGTTCCGAAGCCTCGCCGGAATCTTTCAACCCGCAGATTGCCAGCTCAGGGCCGTCTTTTGTCGCCAGTTCGCAGGTGCTCTATAACCGCCTGATCAACTTTGACCCGGTAAAAAATACGCCAATCCCTTCGCTGGCGACCGAGTGGACCGTCTCCCCGGACGGCAAAACCTGGACCTTCACCCTGCGCAAGGGCGTGCAGTTCAACAGCAACAAATACTTCAAACCGACCCGCGATTTTAACGCCGATGATGTGTTGTTCTCGGTGCTGCGTCAAAAAGACGATAAACACCCGTACCATAATGTTTCACAGGGAAATTATGAATATTTCCACGACGTCGGGCTGGATAAGCTGATCAAAGAGGTTAAAAAGATTGATGACTATCACGTTCAGTTCGTTCTGAACGAGCCGAATGCGGCGTTCCTCGCCGATTGGGGGATGGATTTTGCGTCGATTCTTTCCGCCGAATACGGCGATGCAATGCTGAAAAAAGGCACGCTGGAGTACGTCGATACCTGGCCTATCGGCACGGGACCTTACGCGCTGCAACAATATAAAGTGGACTCGCTGATTCGCTATATCGCTAACCCGCATTACTGGGATGGTGAAGTGCCGACCAAACATCTGATCTTCTCGATCACCCCGAACGTCGAGACGCGTCTGGCGAAGCTGCAAACCAACGAATGCCAGATTATTCCTGCGCCGTCGCCGGTACAGTTCCCGGTGATTAAAGGTAATAAAGACCTGGCCCTGCATTCGGTTGAAGCGCTTAACGTCGGCTATCTGGCGTTCAATACCGAGAAAAAACCGTTTGATAACGTGCTGGTGCGTCAGGCTTTAAACTACGCGACGGATAAACAAGCGATTGTTAAAGCGGTCTTCCTGGACTCCGGTAGCGTTGCGAAATCACCGATTCCGGCCAATATGCTCGGCTACAAGAGAGATCTACCGGATTATGGCTATGACCCTGAGAAGGCGAAAGAACTGCTCAAGCAGGCTGGCCTGGAAAAGGGCGCGGAAGTGACCCTGTGGTCGATGCCGGTACAGCGCCCGTATAACCCTAATTCGCGGCGTATCGCGGAAATGATCCAGAACGACTGGAGCAAGGTTGGGATCAAAGCCAAAATTGTCACCTATGAATGGGGTGAATATCTCGCCGGAATGCGTAAAGGCGAGCACGACAGCGCGCTGTTTGGCTGGATGTCTGATAACGGCGATCCGGATAACTTCGCCGGAACCTTGCTAAGCTGCGACAACATTAAAACCGGCTCTAACGTCGCCCGCTGGTGCGATAAATCCTACGATGCGCTGGTGAAAAAGGCTATCCTGGTGAGTGACCCGCAGGAGCGCGCGAAGCTGTATGGTCAGGCGCAGGAGATTTTTTATCAGCAGGCCCCGTGGATAACCCTGGCGACCGGGAAAACCTTCTACGCGACGCGCAGCAACGTCAGCGGCTATAGCGTGAGCCTGATGGGCAGCGATTTTTCCAAAGTAAAACTGAATTAAGCCGCAAGGAGAAAAGAATGCGACATCTGGATGAAGTGATCGCCCGCGTGGATGCCACGATTGCGGAAGGCGTCATTACCCATATGAATGAACTGCTGATCGCGCTGAGCGATGACGCTGAACTGGGACGCGAAGAGCGCTATGCCCAGCAGCAGCGCTTGCGTAACGCCATCGCTCATCATGGTCGTCAGCAGCATGAAGAGCAGGAAGCGCGCCGCGAGCAGTTGACCCGCGGCGGCGAAATTCATTAAATCGCTGTTAAAACTGGTGCCTGGCCACCAGTTATGTAGGCCGGGTAAGGCGCTAGCCGCCACCCGGCGAAAATGCGAGCACGGTGCTATCTATCAGCGCTTAAAACTGGCGTCTGGCTACCAGCCAAGCACCTATCACCAGCATCACCGCCCCGCACAGCGGGCCAATCAGGGCGCGAACCGGCACGTCGTGCGCACGGATCAGATCAATCACCAGCCCGCCGACCAGTTGACTGGCAATCAGCACCGCAATCGTGGTCGCCGCTCCGACGTTCTGGTAGCCGCTAATGCTGGCAAAAACAAAGAACGACCCCAGCAGGCCGGGAATTAACGTCCACCATTTCACGCTAACCGCCAGCTCCTGAAACCCCGCCGCGCCGTGGCGTAGCATCAGTATCGTCACGAAAATCACAATACCCACCAGCGAGTTAAGCAGCATCGCGATAAGAATAGTGGACGAGGACTGGGTAATGCGCACCATCAGCGTGTTTTGCAGCACCAGCCCAACCCCTGCGGCAATTAAACAGGCCAGGGTCAGCGTCTGGTTCATGCGCTGCCGTCCGGATCGCGACGATCGTCGAGCTGTAATTGCATAAACGTCAGATCCAGCCAACGACCAAATTTCGTGCCCACCTGCGGCATGTGTCCGGTGGTGACAAACCCCAGTGTTTCATGCAGATGCAAAGAAGCCTCATTTTGCGCTTCGATACCGGCAACCATCACGTGTTTATTCAACCGCCTGGCCTCGGCGATTAACGCAACTAGCAGGCGGCGACCCAACCCTTTGCCCTGGTGATCCGGGTGAACATAGACGGAATGCTCGACGGTATGGCGAAAGCCGTCGAAGGCGCGCCAGTCGCCAAAGGAAGAGTAGCCGGTAATAACGCCGTTTTCTTCACTGACCAGCACCGGATATCCGGCAAACTGCCGGGCTTCAAACCAGGCAATGCGGTTGTCGGTATCGACGGTTTTGTCGTTCCAGATAGCGGCGGTATGAACGACCGCATGGTTGTAGATTTCAGCGATTGCGGCGCAATCGTCTTTGCTGGCATAGCGGATGGTCATGGCAAACCTCAACGGTTGTACACTATAGTAGTACGATATTATTACAATAATGTACGAAAAGCTGCATCTGCTTTGGTCATAATATTTTATTATGTCGCGTCATACCGCTCGCTGCGACCGCTTGTTGCTGCCAGACGCATACACTATAGTGTCACGTTATGAATACTTTAGAAGACAACCTTAATCAGCGCATCAGCGCGCGCATCCGTATCGAACGGGAATCCCGTGGCTGGTCGCTGAGTGAACTGGCAGAGCGGGCGGGGGCGTCACGGGCGATGATCCACAAGATCGAACGCGGTGAAAGCAGCCCCACGGCGTCAATGCTTGGGCGACTCTCCGGTGCATTTGGCATCAGCATGTCAACGCTGATCGCCCGTGCGGAGATGAAGGAAGGAAAGCTGTTGCGTTTGGCGAACCAGCCAGTGTGGCGCGACCCACAGAGCCACTATCTGCGCCGCCACGTATCCCCGCGCAGTGACCTGCCCATCGATCTGGTGCAGATAGAACTCCCGGCAGGCAGCGATGTGCCGATGCCTGCGGCCTCTTATGCGCTGGCTCGCCAGCTTATCTGGCTGCAGCAGGGCGAACTGGTGTTTGTCGAAGGCAACACGCGTCACGAGATGCAGGCGGGAGACTGCCTTGAGCTTGGGCCGCCTAACGATTGCCGCTTTATTAATGAATCTGCGCAACCTTGCGTTTATCTGGTCATTCGACTCAATCAATCTGCCTCTTAATGTCAATGCGTATTGCCGGGAAAGCAGCTAGCCTCAGTACAGACTTGTCAAAAGAGGAGTTTGTTATGGTTTTTAATCCACAACGTCATCGCCGCTGGCTACTGGCGTCTCGTCCACATGGCGAGCCGACCGGGGAAAACTTCCGCCTGGAAGAGGGCGACGCCGCGTCTCCTGGGCCGGGGCAGCTACTTCTGCGAACCGTTTATTTATCATTAGACCCTTATATGCGCGGGCGTATGAGCGATGCCCCGTCCTATTCGCCGCCGGTAGCAATTGGCGCGGTGATGGTGGGCGGTACCGTGAGTCGCGTCGTGACATCGAATCATGGCGATTTCCAGCCCGGAGACTGGGTGCTCAGCTACGGCGGCTGGCAGGATTATGAACTGTCAGACGGTAGCGGGCTGGTGAAGTTAGGCGATAATCCTGAGCATCCCTCCTGGGCGCTGGGGATTCTGGGGATGCCGGGCTTTACCGCCTATATGGGGCTGCTGGATATTGGTCAGCCGAAAGCGGGCGAAACGCTGGTGGTCGCCGCCGCAACCGGGCCCGTTGGCGCAACGGTCGGGCAAATCGCGAAGCTAAAAGGTTGCCGTACGGTGGGGATAGCTGGCGGTAGCGAGAAATGCCGCTATGCGGTCGAAACCTTAGGGTTCGACGTGTGTATCGACCACCGGGCGCCTGATTTTGCCGTCAAGCTGCTCGAAGCCTGCCCGCAGGGAATCGATATCTATTATGAGAACGTCGGTGGCAAAGTGTTCGATGAAGTTCTGCCGCTGTTAAACACCTCGGCCCGCGTCCCGGTTTGCGGTCTGGTCAGCGGCTACAACGCCACCGCTCTGCCGGACGGCCCGGATCGTCTGCCGCTGCTGATGGCAACAATCCTGAAAAAGCGCATTCGGATGCAGGGCTTTATTATCGGCCAGGATTACGGCCACCGCATTGCGGAGTTCCAGCAGGAGATGGGGCGCTGGGTGCAGGAAGGAAAAATCAAATACCGCGAACATGTGGTAGAAGGCCTGGAGAACGCGCCGCAGGCGCTAATCGGTCTGCTGAAGGGCGAGAACTTCGGTAAAGTGGTGGTTCGCGTCTCTCCAGATGAGTGACGTATTTCCCGGCAGGCAGTAGCGCCTGCCGGGGTTTATGACGTGAGTTACGCGTAAAACGCCAGCCGCTCGGCCAGCAGGTCAACAAACGCCTGACGGTCGACGTCGAGCATCACCGTGGCGTTCGGCTCTTTCCCGGTCAGGTTGTAGAAATCAACCACCGTCATCCCTTGAGTGTATTTCCCCTGGGTTTCCACGCCGACCCAGCGTTCAATGGTGGTGAACATCTCCGGTTTCAGCAGCCAGGCAATGGTGCAAGGATCGTGCAGCGGCGCGCCGACGAAGCCCCATTTTTCATCCTTATGGTACTCAAGGAAGAAATCGAGTAGTTCGGCGACAATCGTCGAAATCGGGTTGCCAATACGGCGGAAGCGTTCGATATCTTCGGCGTGAATTTGCGCTTTATGGGTGACGTCCAGACCGGCCATCACCACCGGGATACCGGACTGAAAAACGATCTCCGCCGCTTCCGGGTCGACGTAGATGTTAAATTCGACCGCCGGTTGCCAGTTACCCAACACCATTGCGCCGCCCATAATAACAATGCGGGCGATTTTGCTATGCAGTTCAGGATGGCTGTTGAGCAACAGCGCGACGTTGGTTTGCGGCCCGGTTGCCACGATTGTCACCGGCTCGGCGCTTTCACGCAGTGTTTTTGCCATCAGTTCAACGGCAGTACAGCTTTGCGCGGCAAAATCGGGTTCCGGCAGCGCCGGACCATCCAGCCCGCTTTCGCCGTGTACGTTGTCGGCGATAATCAGCTCGCGCATCAGCGGCTTGAGCGCGCCGCCGGCCACCGGGATATCCTGGCGTTTCAGCAGGGTGAGCATCCGCAGCACGTTGCGCAGAGTTTTGTCCGGCGTTTGGTTTCCAGCGGACGAGGTGACGGCTTTAACATCAAGCTCCGGCGAGGCGAGGGCAAGAACGAGAGCAATCGCGTCATCATGACCCGGATCGCAATCGATAATTACTGGCAGTGCCATGGTGGCTCCTTATTGGCGTTGTTTTGTGACAAGGGTAACGCTGTAAAACGGGATAGACGAGGCACAACGCAGGATAGTGTGATGGCGTGCACGATTGATCGCAGTTGAGTGCGGGTTGATACGATGCATGAGCTGTGGTGTTTTATCGATGTGCAATCACAATACCGCCATGCGATGGCGCAAGAAGTTGACTCTTCCAGTGACATATACTGATCAAAGACTAATCCATACGAATTTTAATGGTTTGCTTTTCTGCTGACGGATTCTTATCCTGATCAAAACTCAAGAGGTTACCACGATGAAAGATGTTGTAGATAAATGCAGTACTAAAGGTTGCGCCATCGATGTTGGGTCGATTATTGATAATGAGGATTGCGTCTGGCAGGTTGCGAAAACTTTCCCATCACGCGAGGAGGCGGAATCTACACTGGCAGCCGTTCGTGAACGTGCTGTAGCCGCAGCGCCCGCCAGCGAGCCGCCGCAGGTTGACTATACCATTGTGGCCGCAGGTGATGAGGTGAAGCTCGACGTTTCTATCGCTTTCTCCTGCCAGGCGGAAAAGATTATTTTTGAATTGTCCTTAAGAAACATTATTTAAGGCAAAGCGCAGGTTTTGGAAATTGCCCGGTGGCGGCTAGCGCCTTACCGGGCCTACGAAAAGTACGCAACCTGATGAGAGAAGCGACCGTTATTCAAACCGCCATGCCAGATTCAGCCCGACACCATAATTGCGACCCGGTGCCGGTTCGTAGTAGCGACCGTTGGATTCGTTAACGATAACCGATCCCGCGTAGCTGCGGTCGAACAGGTTATCGACGCGGCCAAACAAATCCATATCCACCTTGCCGTAGCTCCATTTATAGCCGGTCGTCAGGCCGACCACCGTCCAGGACGGCGCTTTGGCGGTGTTTTCATCATTAGCCATAATATCGCTCATATAGCGAATATCGCTGCCCGCGTACCAGCCTTTTTCGGGCTGATAGCCGAAGGACGCATAGCCCATATTGCGGGCGATCCCCGGAATACGATTGCCTTTACAGCTCGAGTCGTCGCAGACGTTGGTGCGATAGGTCGCATCCAGCCAGGTCCACGCTGCTTTCAAACGCCAGCTGTCGCCGAACTGCTGATCCAGCCCCAGCTCCATCCCCTGACGACGGGTCTTACCGGCATTTTTATAGCTGGTACGCCCGCCGCTGCTGGCGTCGACAACAATCTCATTATCGGTATCAGTCTGGAATAGCGCAGCGGTTAACAAGCCATTGCCGATACGCGCCTTGCTGCCAATTTCGACGGTTTCGTTGGTTGACGGCTGGAGACCAAAGTTCAGGCCGCCCTGGTTGCCGGAACGATACGAAAGCTCGTTAATCGTTGGCGTTTCGAAGCCGCGACCGGCGGAAACGTACAGATTCCACGCGTCGGTTACTGCATATTTTAGCGAGCCCGCTGGCAGCCACTTGTGATAGCTGGCATCGCCGCTATCATCGCCGTTGCCTGGGGTAATGTAGTAGTCATTAGAATCGAACCACACCGAGCTGTAGCGCACCCCGGCGTCCAGCGAAAGTTTCTCGGTAAGCTGCCACTGAGTTTGCAGATACGGGTCGATATTCCACATCAGATTACGTTCATTGCGGCGCAGGTCGCCCTTTTCGCCGTACTGCGGCGCGCCGTTGCTCATGACAAAGTTTTCGAAGCCTTTGCGGCGCTCGCTCATGGTTTCGTAATCGAGACCGGTGGTAAAGGTGACCGGTACCAGCAGCTCGCCGCGGTGGGTCCAGCGGGTATCAATCCCCTGATAGTGTCGGGTCAGGTCGATAACGCCGCCCGCATGGGTCGGGTTAAGCTGCGGCGCGCGCGGAATCGACTGATATTGCGTGGTTTCGCGCTCACCGGCGTACATCATTACGCTCAGATCGTCCTGCTCGCTCAGCTGGCGCTCATAGCGCAAACCGGCCTGGGTCTGCTTAATGGTTTTGCGCGTATTGTACTGATCGCCGCGGGGAGACTGGCGCGGGTTACTCTGCCATTCGTCATAACTCAGGCCGCCCGCATCGTTAGCTTTGATATCGACGCTGTTGAACAACAGGGTCAGCTTGCTGACGTCGTCGATACGCACGCCCAGTTTGGCGTTAGCGAGATTCTTGCGCGCGCCGCTATGGTCGCGGGAGCCGTGGGTGGTGAAGCGGTTGGTGGAAACCACATAGTCGACGTCGCCCGCGTGCGTACCGTCACCAACAGCGCCGGTTGCTTTCATGCCGTAGTGCCAGGTACCGAAGCTACCGTAGTAGCTGCTGGCTTCGATGGTTGGCGGCTGGCTGCCGGTCTGGCTAGTGGCATTAATTACTCCGCCGGAAGAGTTGCCGTACAGCGAGGAAAAGGGGCCGCGCAGCACCTCAAGCGAGTCGAGGCTGCCAATGTCAATATTCGAGGTTTGCCCCTGACCATCGGGCATGGTGGCCGGAATACCGTCGACGTATATGCGCAGCCCGCGCACGCCGTAGGTCGAGCGGGAGCCGAAGCCGCGAATAGAAAGCTGCAGATCCTGGGCGTAGTTTTGTCGGTTTTGTACCTGGAGGCCGGGAACCGCGCCCAGCGACTCGGAGAGGTTAACGCGCGGCGCGGCCTGGCGCATTTCATCGCCGTTAACCACGCTCACGGCGGCTGGGGTATCGAGTTCAGAAACCGTAGATGGCGCAGCGGTGACGACCATGGTTTGTTCAGCGGCGCTGGCGGTTGGCGCGCTGGCAACCAGCGGCAGAAGCAGGGCGGGGAGCGCGGCGGCGCGCACGGAAAGGATTTTCATCAGAGTTACTCGCAAAACGAACCAAATGGAACATATGTATATATGTTAACTCTATTGTAAATTATTTGAAAAGACTTAACGATATTTGAGTTAACAAATAGCAGGAATTGCGTGATCTCAAGGCCACTATACGTAATTAATGCTCCACATTGAGATAAATAATGATTACTATTCGCATTCCGTAAATGGCGTAAAACAATGATTTTGCGCCCGGAAGCACTGTCGAGCAGGCACATATTTGTTTTATCAAAGGGAGTCGTTATGTCATTACGTCATCTGTCCGCGCCGCGTCTGCGCCGTTCACTGTTATTAACATCATTGCTGCTGGCGGGGAGCTTCAGCGCTCACGCGGCGGAAGAAATGCTGCGCAAGGCCGTCGGCAAGGGCGCATACGAAATGGCTTATAGCCAGCAAGAAAATGCGCTGTGGGTGGCCACGTCTCAGAGCCGTTCGCTGGATAAAGGCGGTATCGTTTATCGTCTTGACCCGACGACCCTTGAGGTGACTCAGGTTATTCATAACGACCTGAAACCGTTCGGCGCGACCATCAACAACGCCACCCAAACCCTGTGGTTTGGCAACACCACCGACAGCACCGTGACGGCGATTGATGCCAAAACCGGCAAGGTGAAAGGGCGTCTGGTACTCGACTCCCGCGAACGTAGCGAAACCGTACGCCCGCTGGCCCCGCGTGAACTGGCGGTCAACGAGAAAACCAATACTGTCTACATCACGGGTCTCGGTAAAGAGAGCGTGATCTGGGTGGTTGATGGTGACAAGCTGACGCTGAAAGATACCATTGCTAATACTGGCGCAATGGCAACGGGCCTGGCGGTGGATGCCCAGGCCAATCGTATCTACACCACCAACGCTGATGGCGAGCTGGTGACTATCGACAGCACCAGCAACAAGATCCTGTCGCGCAAAAAGCTGCAGGATGACGGCAAAGAGCACTTCTACCTGAACCTGAGCCTCGATACTGCTGGTCACCGCGCCTTTATTACCGACGGCAAACAGCCGGAAGTGCTGGTGGTTGATATTCGCGATGGCAAAGTGCTGGAGAAAATCGCCGCGCCGGAGTCTCTGGCCGTGCTGTTTAACCCGATCCGCAATGAAGCCTACGTGACGCATCGTAAAGCTGGTGAAGTGAGCGTGATTGATGGCAAGAGCTATAAAGTGGTCAAGACCTTCAAAACCCCGACTCACCCGAACAGCCTGACGCTCTCCGCCGATGGTAAAACGCTGTACGTCAGCGTGAAGCAGGAATCAACTCGTCAGAAAGAAGCGACCCAGCCGGATGACGTTATCCGCATCGCGCTGTAATCTTCTCAGGAGGGGGCAACCCCTCCTGTCCCCCCCATATCACCCTCTGTTACAAACCCTTGTTAGCCTGATAAATTTAATGGTTATACACTTACCTCTTCCCTGCGAAAGCGGGACGGTGGCATTAATCCTGGAGAAAAGATGAAAAAATCATTAATGGTTGTGTGCGCTGGCGCGATGCTGGCTCTTCTGGCGGGCTGTAGCTCAAACTACGTGATGACAACAAAAAGCGGGCAGACGATTGTGACTCAGGGTAAGCCGAAGCTGGATAAAGATACCGGCATGACCAGCTATACCGATGAGTCCGGCAACCAACGCCAGATCAACAGCAGTGATGTCGCTCAACTGGTGGAAGACAACTAAGGGTTGTCATCGCGGTTTGCCCCTGCGGGCAAACCGCAAAAGTGATTTACTGCTGTTTTTCGATCCCCGGCGCGGTGCTATGAATGGCCTGCACGCGTTTACGCACGCCAAACCATCCCGCAACCAGCAACACGGCAATCAGCGGAATCGAGCCGATAGTATAAGTACCGTTCGGATAGTCGAAAGCCATTAATACCAGCACGCTCAGCAGGAACAGCAGAGTCAGCCAGGAAGTGAAGGGCGCGCCCGGCATTTTGAAGCTGACGTCCGCCGCTTTGCCTTCCTTAATCGCTTTACGCAGGCGCATCTGACACACCACGATAAAGCCCCACGAAGCGATTATCCCCAGCGAAGCGACGTTAAGGACAATCTCGAATACCTGCGAAGGCACCAGATAGTTGAGGAATACCCCGACCACGTAGACCGCCAGCGTCGCCAGAATCCCGGCGTAAGGCACATGATGGCGGCTCATTTTCGACATAAACTGCGGCGCGGAACCGCCCATCGACATGGAACGCAGAATGCGCCCGGTGCAGTAGAGACCGGAGTTCAGGCTGGAGAGCGCAGCGGTTAACACCACGATATTCATCACGCTGCCGATATACGGCACGCCCAGCTTCGAGAAAAAGGTGACGAACGGACTTTGCCCGGCCTGATAAGCATTCCACGGCAGCAGCAAAACCAGCAACAGCACCGAACCCACGTAGAACAGGCCGATACGCCAGATAACGCTGTTAATCGCACGTGGCACCATGGTTTGCGGGTCTTTACACTCGCCAGCAGCGGTGCCTACTAGCTCGATAGAGGCGAAGGCGAAAACCACGCCCTGCACCAGCACCAGCGCGGGTAGCAGACCGTGTGGGAACAGGCCGCCGTTATCGGTAATCAGATGGAAGCCGGTGGCGTTGCCGTCCAGCGGCTTGCCGCTGCCGAGGAAAATAGTCCCAACCACCAGAAACGCCACGATCGCCAGCACTTTTATCAACGCGAACCAGAACTCCATCTCGGCGAACCATTTCACCCCGATCATGTTCATGGTGCCGACAATCGCCAGCGCGCCAAGGGCGAAAACCCACTGCGGAACATCACCAAATGCGCCCCAGTAGTGCATATACAGCGCAACGGCGGTGATATCGACAATGCCGGTCATCGCCCAGTTGATAAAGTACATCCAGCCCGCAACGTAAGCGGCTTTTTCGCCAAGGAACTCACGGGCGTAGGAGACGAAGCTGCCGCTGGAAGGGCGGTGAAGCACCAGTTCGCCCAGCGCGCGTAAAATAAAGAACGAGAACAGGCCGCAGACCAGATAAACCAGCGCCAGCGCGGGACCTGCCATCTGTAAGCGCGCGCCCGCGCCGAGGAATAAACCGGTACCGATGGCACCGCCGATGGCGATCATCTGCACCTGACGGTTGCCCATTGCCTTGTGATAACCGGACTCTTGCGAGTTCAGCCAGTGGCGTTTTGCAGCATGCTGCTCCGCCACAGTAGTGTGTTTCGTATTCATTGATATTGCTATTTTCCTGTCAATGTCCATGAGCGGTTCGTGATGCTGGCCCCCCCATCATTCTGGTGAATGAGATAAGCCAACATGGCGGAGAATCCTACACGCATCACAAAATGGACGCACGCAAAACATTAGCGGGCAGCACTTGCTTAAATATCAAGGAGATCGGTTATTTTCTGCCGGCAGGAGAATGGTCAGAGAATTTTGCTCATCGCTTGCGACGTTATTGCGCTATTATTCTCAGCCCGCATTTTGCCCGAGAGACAACGATGAAAATCAACGTAGTAGGGACCAGCGGCGTCGGCAAATCTACCCTCGCGCGTCGGCTGGCTCAGGAACTGTCACTACCTTATATCGAAATGGATGTGCTTTACTGGCGGCCGGAGTGGCAAGGGACGCCGGATGATGAGTTTTACGCCAAACTTGCCGCTGCTCTCGACGCGCCAGGCTGGGTGTTGGACGGCAACTACAACCGCAGCCGTTCGGTGAAATGGCGTGAGGTTGATTTGGTGGTATGGGTGGATTACAGCTTCTGGCGCACCTTCCGCCAGGCGGTATGGCGGGCGGCCTCCCGTGCAAGCCGCCGACAGGAGCTGTGGCCCGGCACCGGCAATTGCGAAACCTTCCGCCGCTCCTTCTTTAGTCGGGAATCCATTATTCTCTGGACGCTAAAAACCTGGCGTAATAATCGCCAGCGCTATCTGGCGGATATGCAGGACCCACAATATCAACATATTCGCTTTGTGCGTTTGCGCAACCAGCAGCAGACCGAGGCGTTGGTCCGCGAGCTTCAACAGCAATGCCGAACGTGAACCAGGAGGCGCGCCGCGCCGCCTCCGGGATTGTCTTATCACTCAATAAACTTCGCGGGCACCGCCGCCGTTAACCAAACGCCATTCTCCGCCTGATAAAACTCAATGTTCTGCTTATACATCGATAAGGCATTAATTTTCAGCACCACGGGCTTACCGTAACGTTTTCCCACCTCAGCCGCGGTTGTTTCGTTGTCGGACAGATGCACATATTGTCTGGCACCGGGAATCAACCCCTGCTCACGGATCGCATCAACAAATCGCGTTGCGGTCCCATGAAATAAAAACTCAGGCGGCGTTGTTGCAATAAACGTGATATCAACCTGTCGGGAAGAGTGCCCCTGAACCGCGCGGATGCGTTGGCCATCGGCTGAAATGGCAAAACGCTTTTTATCGTTGTTTTCAACAACTGATTGAATGAGTTGCCTGTCGAGCTGCACGCGTTCTCTGGCCGCGCAGGCAATCAATGTGTCGATATCCGCCCAGCCTTCGTTATCCAGTATCAGTCCGATGGCTTCGGGCTGATGGCGTAAGACATAACTTAAAAATTTACTCACTTCTGTATGTGATTTGCTCATTAAATTTAACCCTTGCTTCCTTGTTGAGGGGGAATGATTAGCGTGTTTTTATATTACTCATAACATTGACCAATGGTTTTTTTATCCGCGATGAGCCATAACGTACGGCCGGAAGAGGCAGAAAGAGGCTGTTTCTTCGCTCCCTGTGCGCCTATAATTGCAGCCCGAATTTTGATGTTGGCAAGGAGCCGCGTGTGGCGACAATAATCAATAACGCAATGCTCGATGCCATTTTGGCTGAAGTCAGGCCGCTGATTGGGCGCGGCAAGGTGGCGGATTATATTCCGGCGCTGGCCAGCGTCAGCGGCGATAAGCTTGGCGTTGCTATCTGTACGGTGGATGGTCAACACTACAGCGCTGGTGATGCTCACGAGCGTTTCTCTATCCAATCTATCTCGAAAGTGCTGAGCCTGGTAGTAGCAATGAACCACTATCAGGAAGAGGAGATCTGGCAGCGAGTGGGCAAAGACCCTTCCGGGCAGCCATTTAACTCGCTGTTGCAGCTGGAAATCGAACAGGGTAAACCGCGCAATCCGTTTATTAATGCCGGGGCGCTGGTGGTCTGCGATATGCTGCAAAGCCGTCTTAGCGCACCGCGTCAGAGAATGCTGGAAATCGTCCGTCGCCTGAGCGGCGTGAGCGATATTGCCTATGATCCGGTGGTGGCCCGTTCCGAATTTGACCACTCGGCGCGTAACGCCGCCATCGCGTGGCTGATGAAATCGTTCGGCAACTTTCATAACGATGTTGCGACGGTGTTGCAAAATTACTTCCATTACTGCTCGCTGGAGATGAGCTGTGTCGAACTGGCGCGCACGTTCTTGTTTCTTGCCGATAGCGGCATTGCTCCGCACCTTACGTCGCCGGTTATTGCACCGATTCAATCACGCCAGGTTAATGCGCTGATGATGACCAGCGGCATGTACCAGAACGCCGGTGAATTCGCCTGGCGGGTTGGTTTACCGGCGAAATCCGGCGTTGGCGGGGGGATTGTGGCTATCGTCCCGCAGGAGATGGCGATTGCGGTGTGGAGCCCGGAGCTTGACGAAGCCGGGAACTCGCTGGCCGGTATCGCTTTACTGGAAAAACTCACCCAAAAACTGGGGAGGTCGGTGTTCTGATGGTGCCAATCGACACTCTATTTTCTCGCCTTCAGCGTTCCACTTTTCGCTCCCGATTTCGCCTTGGCGTTAAGGAGCGGCAGTATTGCTATGATAAAGGGGCGGACGTTATTGACCAGCACGCCGCCGATTTTATCGGCAAGCGGTTGGCTCCTGCTGAAATACCTAACGATGGTAAACAAACCCCAATGCGCGGGCATCCGGTGTTTATTGCGCAACACGCCACCGCTACCTGCTGTCGCGGGTGTCTGGAAAAGTGGCATGCCATCCCGCAAGGACGGAGACTTAGCGAGCAAGAGCAGCGCTATGTGGTGCAGGTTATTCACCACTGGCTGGTCATCCAGATGAATTCTCCCGACCAACGCTCGCTTTAATTCATCAGGCGTCGGTGTATGCCTGATAATTATTCTCATGATATGATGCCGTGCTAACTAATTATTAACATAATAATTGCCTGAAACAATTAGACGGATAATCATGAATGTCTCCACTGTCGATTCGGTCATTCACGCTGTTTCGTGAGGAACAACCCGTGCGCGATGCGCTGGTCTTGTTCACGTTAACGCTACTGCTGCATTTCTTTGGCGCGATGCTGCGTCTGGTTCAGGAACTGTCATTCTTTTGGCCGCTGAATGCGGTAATGGCGGGTATTTTCGCACGTTATATTTGGCTAAATCGCAGTTATTTTTACGCCGTCTGTTTTGCCGCCATGCTGGTTTATGACGGTTTAACTTCGCGCTGGGGAATGGGCTTTGCTTCCTTCCTGATTAATTTCTCCAATATTGTTTTTATTGTCACCCTTGCTCAGTTGATCCTGTGGGATAAACGGCGAACGGATTCAATGCCTGGCCCGATTAACGCGCTGAGTCTGTTTTGCTATTGTTTGCTGGCGGCGTTGTTGTGTGCCGCCGTGGGTGCGCTGGGGTCGGTGGATGTTGAACGCGCCACCTTTATTCCCCAACTGGCGGACTGGTTTAGCGAACAGTTTTCAACAGCTGTGCTGATTCTGCCGTTTATTTTGACACTGACGCTGCCCTCGGCATTTGGCCGTTTTCGCTTGCGTCAGCTGCTGCCGGCTATTGCCCTGGTGTTGTCGATTATTCTCGGCGTCGCCGTTGGCGGGGCGGGAAGCATTACTTTTCCGCTACCGGCGCTGATTTGGTGTGCCATTCGGTATCCCTTGCCGCTAACCTGCCTGCTGACATTTATTACCGGAATTAGCGAAATTTTGCTGGTGGCCAACTCGCTTATCCATCTCTCGCACGATGCGCGGATGCAGCCGTGGCAGCTCTTCTCGACCCGGCTTGGCATAGCGGCAATGCTGATTAGCCCGATTATTGTTGCCTCCAGCGTCGAAGCGATTAATAACTTGATGAAACAGCTGGCGCTGCGTGCTGATTTTGATTTCCAGACGCGCGTTTATTCCCGTTCCGGTTTAAGCGAGGCGCTGAAGCGTCGGCCATTATCATCCGAAAATCTATTAACGGTCATGGTGCTGGATATCGACGGCTTTAAACAGGTCAACGATCGTTGGGGGCATGAGTGCGGTGATTGCGTGCTGGCCCAGTTTGCACAACAGGTGCGGCTGCTGGCGGGTGAACAGGGCATGGTGGCGCGTATTGGTGGCGAAGAGTTCGTGGTCGCGGCGTTAACGGCCTCAGAGCAGGAAGGACAACTACTGGCGGAGAAAATTCGCCAGGGCATCGAATCGCAAACCTTTACCTGGGGTCAAAGCCAGATCAAACTGACTATCAGTATGGGAATGGAGAGCCGACAGCTCGGCGCTGCGCGGGTGAACGATCTATTTAATCAGCTATTAATGGATGCTGATGATTATATGATTCGGGCGAAAAAAGCTGGGCGTAACCGGATCTGTACGGAAAAGCTGGCTGAAAGCACGCTATAAGAAAACGCGATGATAAATATTGTTGTGTTAAATATACGTTAAAAACATAGTGGTGTGGTCGATTTCAAGGAGTTACTTATGACCACATCCTTTTCTCTGCGCACGCTGTCGCGTGACGATATTCACGAACACCTTTCTCAATTAACCGACATCCTCGTCAGTTGCGTCAACGGCGGGGCGTCGGTGAGCTTTATGCAGCCCTTTAATCCGCAAACCGCGACGGCATTCTGGCAGAGAATGGCGCAGAGCGTTGCCGCCGGGGAGCGTACCATCCTCGCGGCGGTAGATGCGCAGCAGCGGTTGGTCGGTACAGTACAGCTAATCACCGACCAACCGGAAAACCAACCGCACCGTGCCGACGTCGCCAAACTTCTGGTTCACCAAAATGCACGTCGACAGGGGCTGGCTAACGCACTGATGAACCGGCTGGAAGAGATTGCGCGTGAGCAGGGTAAGAGCGTTCTGGTGCTGGATACGGCGACGGGCAGTGGCGCAGAAAACTTTTATCTTCAATGCGGTTGGGAAAAAGCTGGGGAAATTCCGCGGTATGCGCTGATGCCGGACGGAGAGCTGACCGCGACGTCTCTGTTCTATAAATTTCTATAATAAATTTGATATTGCATACAGCTTTGATCAAAACAGGGTTTCACTCATGTAAAAACCTGATAACTTATTGGACCAATTACTCAGGTTGTATGACTACTCTATGAGGGAACCCTTGTGAAAACATTAAACCGTCGCGATTTCCCGGGCGCGCAGTACCCTGAACGTATCATCCAGTTTGGCGAAGGCAACTTTCTGCGCGCGTTTATCGACTGGCAGATCGATCTGCTGAACGAGCATACCGACCTGAATTCTGGGGTGGTGATCGTGCGTCCGATTGAGAGTTCATTCCCACCGTCGCTCAGTACTCAGGATGGTCTCTATACCACGATCATTCGTGGCCTGAATGAGAAGGGCGAAGCGGTCAGCGATGCAAGGCTGATTCGTTCTGTAAACCGGGAAATCAGCGCCTATGCGGATTACGATGAGTTGCTGCGCCTGGCGCATAACCCTGATATGCGGTTTGTGTTTTCCAATACCACTGAAGCGGGCATCAGCTACCACGCAGGCGACCGTTTCGATGATGCGCCTGCGGTCAGCTATCCGGCGAAGTTGACCCGCCTGCTGTTTGAGCGCTACAGCTATTTCTCCGGTGCGGCGGATAAGGGCTGGGTCATCATCCCTTGCGAACTGATTGATTATAACGGCGAAGCGCTGCGTGAACTGGTGCTGCGCTACGCGCAGGAGTGGGCGTTGCCGCAAGCGTTCCTGACCTGGCTGGATGAGGCTAACGCCTTCTGTTCCACGCTGGTGGACCGCATTGTTACCGGCTATCCGCGTGATGAAGCGGCGCAGATTGAAGAGCAACTGGGCTATAAAGATGGTTTCCTTGACACCGCAGAGCACTTCTACCTGTTTGTGATTCAGGGACCAAAATCCCTGGCCGCGGAGCTACGCCTCGACAAGTTGGCGCTTAACGTACTGATCGTTGACGATATTAAGCCGTATAAAGAGCGCAAAGTCGCCATTCTTAACGGTGCGCACACTGCGCTGGTGCCGGTCGCTTTCCAGGCTGGCCTGGATACCGTTGGTGAGGCGATGAATGACACTGAAATCTGTTCTTTCGTCGAGAAGGCGATTTATGAAGAGATCATTCCGGTTCTCGACCTG
Organism: Klebsiella sp. MISC125; assembly: GCF_051131775.1. Lineage (NCBI taxonomy): Bacteria > Pseudomonadati > Pseudomonadota > Gammaproteobacteria > Enterobacterales > Enterobacteriaceae > Klebsiella > Klebsiella sp. MISC125. The sequence goes on along the minus strand of NZ_CP180448.1, from coordinate 3,235,243 downwards.
CCGCGTGATGAGCTGGAATCTTTCGCCAGCGCGGTAACCGGGCGCTTCCGTAACCCGTACATCAAGCACCAGCTCCTGTCTATCGCCCTTAACGGGATGACTAAATATCGCACCCGTATTTTGCCACAGCTGTTGGCGGGGCAGACGAAGGGCGGCAAGCTCCCGGCACGTCTGACTTTTGCACTGGCGGCGCTGATCGCGTTTTACCGCGGTGAGCGTAACGGCGAGAGCTATCCGGTGCAGGATGACGCTGAATGGATGGAAAGCTATCAGGCGCTGTGGGCCCAGCATCGTGATGCGCAAATCAGCACCGGTGAACTGGTGAAAGCGGTGCTGTCCGTTGAATCCCACTGGGAGCAGGATCTGACTAAAGTTTCTGGCCTGGTAGAGCAGGTTACGCAGGATCTGGATGCTATTCTGCGCGATGGCATGCGTGCGGCGGTTAAACCGCTGTGCTGATGTTCTTAAAGACCGCACGCTGGATTTTGCAGGCCGGGTAAGGTGGCAGCCGCCACCCGGCGATTATCCAGGCACAATGCCTGAAGCTGATTTGTTATCGATCTCAACCCGGCTATCGCCGGGTTAGTTTTGTGCTTAAATTAGTTACAACATACTGAATGCTTTATTTAATATCACCGGTCTGAAAGACCCTGCTCGTAAAGCTTGGCAGAGCACTGAAGGAAAACAGGGAGATGAATCCTGACGTCAGGAGAGACAACGCTCTTCAATATATGTAAAAATCCGCATTACTTTCTGTTCTGGAATGACTCGTATGGTTTCTGTACCGTTTCCCGTGGTGACCTTGCTCGCACTGTTTATCCTACTTGCCATGGCTCTTTTCTCAGGCAAACCTCATCACCGCGGTACGGTACAATTTCTTAGCGCATGCATATTGCTTCTTTCTGTCAGCATGTTGCGCTGGGAGTATGATTCAGTCGCGCTGAGAAATCTTCAGGCTATGATGGCAGTCTTGTTACCACCTATCGCCTGGCACAGTTTTATGTCGTTGACAGAAATGAAACGACCGCGCTATTTATCATGGCTGGTCGGCCCGGTCATCATCACCTTACTTATCGAGGGAATTTGGCCCACAGCGACCGATATGGTGCTGTTCCTGTTGTTTTTCAGCTACGGATGCGGCCTGATGTGGGTCGCATGGCGAGGGGACGATATCTTTATCTTCAGCCGACTCAGTGAATCCTTGCAGACAACGCGGATGGCTTTTTTTGCCGGTTGCTTTCTGTGTATATCCGCATTGACCGATCTCACTATCGCTTTTGACTTCAGTATGACCGGCGGCAGACAAGCTCCCGCTATTGTGGCGTTGTTTCAGGCCATGCTACTGCCGTTAATTGGTTTTGCCATTATCAGTGCGGGAAGAACCACCGCCGTATCCAATGCACCTCTCAACAAAGAAGTCACTCCCGAACCGCCCACACAACCCGCGGGCGAGCAGAATGAGATTTATGTGATACTTGAGGAAAAGGTTCGCGCAACGCAAATCTATCTTAATCCCGACCTCACATTAAATTTGTTGGCCAGAAAAACGGGAATTCCTGCACGTCAGCTTTCAGCTGCGGTCAACGCATTATGTCAGTGCAACGTATCGCAGTGGATTAACTGTTTCAGGATTGAACGGGCGCAGGCGTTGCTACTCAGCAGCCCGCAGCCCGTGACTGAAATCATGCTGGATTCGGGATTTACCACCAAATCCAATTTTAACCGCGAGTTTCAGCGTATTTGCGGTATGTCGCCTACCGCTTTTCGTCAACAGGCGCGCGATAATCAAGCGACGAGTTCAGAAATACCATGACCTTTTGGGCCACTATTTGATGGATGGAGGCCCGATTTGCCCCTTCACCGTCCTGGCAGACGATACCGTCGCCGGGAGAATCCTCTTCAATAAGCGCCACGGCTCCTGGCTTACACAATTGCATAAAACTGAAATGTGTCGCGCCATTAACCAACTCAAACTTTGCCCATCGATCGGGGATTTCGCTAGCAAGATACCCTGACTCCTGTTTGGCAGGGAGTGCGGCCAGTGCATCACTCTGGGCTGCCAGGAGCAGGACCGGAATGTTGATAGTGTGCAGGCTCTGTGGGGTAAATCCAGGCACCATTCCGAGATCGAGAGAAACGATCGCTTTAATTCGCTTATCTTGCAAGTTCGCAGCAAGTTTCTCCGGAGACTGTGGTTCATTTATGCCGAGTTTTTGCGCGATTTTGCAATCACCGCGCAACGGATGCTGTTGGCAGTCTTGCTTAAAACGAGCTGTGTCGAAGCGAGCACCGGCCAGTTCCATGACCGTCCAGCCCCCCAGCGAGTGACCAGCGGCGGCAATGCGTCTCTTATCTGTTTCACCAACCAAATTGGGCGAGCTCATCACGAAGTTAATCACCCGCGTGATGTCCTGTGGACGCCGCCACAACTTTTTTGCCTCAATGGGGTTTTGGTTAAAGGTGGTGGTCCCTGGATGATCCGGTGCCGCAACGATATATCCTTGGGCGGCCATAGCGGTAGCGAGCCAGGACAGATTTCGCCAATTTCCGTTATAGCCGTGCGACAGCACTAACAGAGGATGTGCACCAGGTACTGGCTGCGCGTTGCGAATAACGGAAATGCCAACAAAAGCAGGATTGTCTGCCACATGCTCCATTTTTCCAGGCATCACAGTGGGATACCACAGCGTCACTTTCACGGTGTCAGGCCCTGAACCGGGGAGCGTTATCTGACGAAAGCCGGTGCTGGCATGCGCCTGGAGACAAAAGAATAAGGTCGATAATAAAAAAATCCACGTTCTGAACATGATGTAACCCCGATTGCGATGAATGTGTCACCTTGATACCTGAAGCGTCTTGTTTCGGCGTCCTGGAACACGATCGAGGTCGTCAAAAGCGTGATTTCATCATTCTGAGCGTATTCCTCGTTGAGCGAAAAGGATGAATTGTGTCCCAGGCGCTTGAAGAAATTATCTGTCCGGAAAATAATGGCTTATCCGTTTAAGGGGAAATGCGATGGTCATTGAGATTCGCGAAGCAGGTCCGCAGGACAAAGCGCAGTGGTTACAGCTGTGGGAAGGTTACACAAAATTTTACGGCAGCCCGCAGCCGCAGGACGTCACTGAATACACCTGGCAACGCCTGCTTGATACCGCTTCGCCGCTGTTGGGCCGCGTTGCCGTGGTGGACGGGAAAGTGGTTGGGTTTGCGATTTGCGTGCTCCACGAAGGAACATGGGTAAAAACCCCCATCTGTTATCTGGAAGATCTGTATGTTGACCCGCAGGTGCGCGGGCGCGGTATCGCCAGGACGCTAATGCAATCGCTGCAAGTGGAAGGCATAGAGAAAGGATGGTCGCGTCTTTACTGGCACACCCGCACTGACAATCCGGCCCGGCGTCTTTATGATGAATTTACGCCAGCTGATGACTATGTTCGCTACCGTATAACGCTCTAAAAGTCTGAGATTAAGAAGTTGTTAAGATTTTATCTGTAAAACAGGTGAAAACGGCTCAGGAGAAGCAAAAATGGAAAAACGCATAGAGACAGTCGTCAATTTAATCATGTTTCTTTCGCTGTTGGCCACCGCATGGGACCTCTCCCTGGTACATCACCTTTCCTGGTAAATCAGATGATACGGCGCTCGTTCCGGCGCCGTAGCCCCATTCTTATCGTTCAAGACGAGCGTCGCGCCACTATAAACAGCCGAGGAAATAACAATAAAACCTTTCCGTTACACTGTAACGGATAATGCTCTCTGAGCAGTTCCAGATAGCGCTCAAGAAACACCTCGCGCTGCTGTTCATCCAGCGGTTGCAGAAACGGTCTAAGCCCTGTGGACTGCAACCAGTCAATAATGGCCTGATGTGACTCCAGAGGGTGGTAATAGGTCGTGCGCCAGATATCTACCTCGCAGCCGCTAGCGGTCAGAATATCGTAATACTCCTGCACGCTCGGCAGCGGATGACGTCCGCTAGCCGGATGCCCCAACTCGTTTGCTACCTGGCGCATCAGGGTATGCGACGGCTCCTGCCAGTTATCAGGCATCTGCACCGCCAGCACGCCATTCGCCGCAAGATTCCCCACCAGATGAGGAAACAGCAGCTGATGATCGGTTAGCCACTGCAGAGAAGCATTGGCGTAGATCACGTCCGCTGGGCGCTCGGGGCGAAACTCACCGATATCTGCGGCGACAAACCGGCAATCGGCCAGCGTCCGGGCGGCTTCTTCCAGCATCGCTGGTGAATTATCGACGCCAATAATCGTTGCCTCCGGCCAGGCGTCGCGCAACAGGGCGGTACTGTTGCCCGGTCCACAGCCTAAATCGATGGCCAGCGCTGCGGGGTGATGGGCGATACGAGCGAGAAGTTCAGCGGCGGGGCGCGTACGTTCCGCGCCAAATTTCAAATACAGTGAAGGGTTCCAGTCTGCCATAGTGCGCTCCGGTTGTGAGAAACTTGCCATCAGCATAGACGGCAATGACGCTCTGGCAACAAAATCGTTGACGCTTTTCAGTGACACCGTCACTTTTTTATGCACCGTGCTGAGCGATGCATCACGGTACTTTCAGTGGTTGCCAGGTAGACTACGCGCCGTGAAATAGTGGCTATCGGAAGGACAATGGCTCTAATAATTAAGGTGTTACTTGAAAATCGACTCGGTGAGGGAAAGGACAAAACGCTGCGGGCGAAACCGGGTTTGAGCCTGCTTTTGCAAGATGAAACCAGCCGCGTCCTGTTTGATACCGGGCCTGACGGCAGTTTTTTACACAATGCCCAGCGTATGGGCGTTTCTTTAAAAGATTTAACTGCGACGGTGCTGTCGCATGGGCACTACGATCACTGCGGCGGCGTGCCGTGGCTACCGGATAACAGTCGTATTATCTGCCATCCGCAGATTGCGAAGCGGCGTTACTCGGCGCTATCGCTGGTCGGGCACCGCTGGAAAATTAAGAAACTATCGCGGGAAATCGACTATTCCCGCCACCGGATGGAGTATAGCCGCGAGCCGTTGCGGATTAGTGAGCGGTTAACGTGGTCCGGTGAAATTGCCGTCGCCAGGCCAAAAGCTTACGGCGTACTTGATGGTCAGACACAGGATTATATTGCCGATGAAGGCGTGCTGATCTACCGCTCGACCCGAGGGCTGGTCATTATCTGCGGCTGCGGACATCGCGGATTAATCAATACCATCAGGCACTGCCAGAAGATAATGGGCGAACAGAAAATCCACGCTGTCATCGGCGGTCTTCATCTGCGCAGCGCTTCCCCCTGGCTCATACGCCAGCTGAAACTGTTTTTGCAGCAGCAAAAGGTGGAAAAAATTATGGCGTGCCACTGCACCGGCTCATGGGGGCGATGGTGGCTTTCAGCGGACGCGGCCCCGGCAACGGGCGATACGCTAGTGCTGGAGTAGCGGCTTAATTTATTATTGAATCACATATAAATAACATTTTTGTCATTTATTAAGTACATTATTTCCAGGCCCATACACCTTCCCCCTGGGGGAAGGTCAAATCGTTATTTCACTATTTTGTGTAAAGGTACATAGAGAAACTTCATTCTGTTTAATGCCTGTTTTTCCTTCTGAAATATTATTTAATTCTGCCGGTGAGTGTGATTTAATTCAGCGGTCATCTCATTGTGAATATCAATATGATCCCGTTACTTCAGGCATTATTTAAACAAGCAACCCGGCGCAGGCTACGTATCCGCGCTGGGCTTGTTATTGCCTGTTGGTTACTGCTCAATCTTCAGCTCGCGGTCGCGGCGCATCATGGCGGCGGCCAACCACCGGTCACGCCGGAAGTGCAGGTTCACCATATTGTTGATGGCATGATGAGTATGCCCGGTATGGAAAGCGCTGGTCAGAAGGTTATTTGCGAGAAACACTGTGACCCGGACACGGCTCAGCCTAATTCTTCAACTGCGCTACAGCTGAATGCTCTTCCCTCAGAGACCGCGCTGTTAGTGGTTTCCCCGCAGCAGGAAAGTTGCGCTGAACGTATGGACTGGCATACGCCGCCGGTCACTGGCCCTCCGGCTGAAATACGCTTCTGCCGCTTCAGAGAATAAATCTCCGTTAAAAACATCCACCAGATCTGCCCGGTCTGCGGGCGACTTTATGTTTTTTTTGGAGATATTATGATGCGTTCTACTTCTATTTTTCTGCTTATTACCAGCGTTCTGACCTTTACCGCCGTCTCATTTACTGCCAGCGCCGAAGACAGCGCTATGCATCACCACAATATGTCCACAATGACGGACATGTCGGATATGAATAAGCAGGATGATTCCGTTACGACTTATTCGGCAAATGGGCTGATTAAAGCCTGGCGCGATAATTCGGTATCCATTGCCCATTCTCCCGTTGCGCAACTGAACTGGCCCGCGATGACCATGAGCTTTGCGCTCGGCGAGTATCAGGGTGAAAAGTTAGCAGTGGGGCAGCGGGTTAATTTTACCTTCCGTCAGACTGACTCCGGCTACGCGCTCGTTTCCATTACCGCGCAATAACTCCGGAGTCACTATGCACATCTTAAATAAGGCGGCCTTTGGGCTGCCGCTTCTGCTGTCGCTGATTTCAACCAACGGCTGGGCGACGACGCTGGCGGAGGCCCTATCGGCTGCGCAGAGCTACTCCGCCGAGCTTTCCGCTAACGATCATCAGGTTAACGCATTAGAAAACATGGCGGACTCCGCCATGCAGCTCCCCGACCCAAAGCTGAAATTTGGCATTGAGAACGTCCCGTTGGGCGGCAATAACGGCAGCCGTCTGACCCGTGAGGGTATGACCATGCAAAAGGTCGGCGTGATGCAGGACTACGTCAGCAGTACCAAGCGCGAGCGCAAAGCCGACTCGATAACTGCCGAGGCGCGACGAACCGCCGCCAACGCGGATGTGATTCGCGCCCGGCTCCAACGGGAAACCGCTCAGGCATGGCTGGCGCTGGCGGTGGCGCAGAAATCGCTACGCTCAGTACAGACATTGATCAGCGAAACTTCCCGGCAAATTGGCGTCCAGAAAGCGGGCGTCAGTAGCGATAGCGCCAGTCCCAGCAGCGTGCTGGACGTTCAACTGGCATTGAATGCGATGAAAAATGAGCAGGATAACGCGCGTCGCGATGTACAGGTCGCTCAGGCGCGCTTGATGCAGCTCACCGGCAAGGATGTGCGCGATATCTCCGGCCCGCTGCCGCGCATCGAACGACTTCCGGCGGATGAAACTACCTTAATCGAGGGGGTTAAACTCCATCCGGAGCTGATTCAGGCCGCGCGCGAAGCCGATCTGGCAAAAGCGAAATCAGGGCAATCGGAGGTGGCGGCGATCCCCGACGTCGGCGTTGAAGTCTATTACGCCAGACGTGGGGATGATTACGACGACATGGTTGGAGTGATGTTCACTGTCGATATGCCTATTTTTCAGGGCAAACGTCAGGACAAAGACCACGCCGCCGATGTTTCGCGCGCCTTTGAGGCCAACGACCAGCTAACGCTACTCCTGCGCGAACACCAGGCGCAGCAGTATCAGCTGATCTCGCAATATAACGCGGCGAAAGCAATATACGACCGCCAGCAAAGCGAGGTGCTGCCGCTGCTGCGCAAAAAAGTCAGCCTCGTAAATGCCCAATATCGGGCGGGCAGCTCTGCGCTTAGCGAGCTGTTATCCGTGCGTCGCGATCTGCTGAGCGGCGAAATCGCCAGCAACAATGCCGAGAAAGCGCTCGCTGACGCGTGGGCTGCCATTCGCTACCTGATTCCGCAGGATGTTAAAAAATGAAGCTTAAATCTGTTATTACCCTGGCGGCGCTGGCCGTCGCCCTTGCCGCTGCGGGCGGATACTGGCTGGGCGCACGAAAAGCCCCGACAATGGTCAACGGTGGGGAGGAAGCGGCAGCAGGCCGCACAGTGCTGTACTGGTACGATCCGATGACCCCCGGCACGCGTTTTGATAAGCCGGGCAAATCGCCATTTATGGATATGGACCTGGTTCCGCGCTATGCCGATGAAGGCGAGGGCGATAATGCGGGCGGCGTGCTGATTAGCGCTCGCCAGCAGCAAAATCTCGGCGTGCGTACGGCAAAGGTTTCCCGTCAGGCGCTGGCGCTCAAACTCAACGCGTTTGGTACCGTTGCTATTGACGAACGCAGCGTTGAAACGGTTCCAGCGCTGGCTAATGGCCTGATTGAGAAGCTTTACGTCAACGCCTCGCAGCAATTTGTGAAAAAGAATCAAGCGCTGGCCGAACTGTGGATCCCGCAGTGGGCGGCAGCGCAGCAGGAGTATCTGGCGGTGAGGCAGCTTGGCGATAGCGGGCTCACCGCCGCCGCGCGCGGGCGCTTGCAGTTGCAGTTTATGCCGGAAGCGATTATTCGCAGCGTTGAGCGCAGCGGCAAACCGCAAACCCGCATGACCGTTCGCGCGCCAAACGCGGGTTACGTCAATAAACTCGATGTGCGAACCGGTGCGCAGGTGACGGCCACTCAGGCGCTGTTCGAACTGGCGAGCCTCGACCCGGTATGGATAGTGATTGATTACCCGGAAAACCAGGCCAGCCTGCTGCGTCTCGGTAGCCAGGTGACGGCGACCACCAGCAGCTGGCCCGGGCTGACCTTCCAGGGCAAAGTCAGTGAATTGCTGCCCGACCTCGAAGCCACCACCCGCACCCTGAAAGCGCGCGTGGTGCTGGAGAATCCGCAGCATCAACTGAAGCCGGGAATGTACTTAAACGTCCAGTTGGCTGAGGCGAATCAGAGCCGCGCCGTTCTGATCATCCCGGAAGAGGCGCTGATCGCCACCGGCACCAGCAACCGCGTGCTGATCGCTGATGGCGAAGGGCATTTCCGTCCGGTTGAGGTCACCGCCGGACGCGCGCAGAACGGGCTGGTCGAGATCAAATCCGGCCTCGAAGAGGGCCAGCAGGTGGTCACCTCCGGCCAGTTCCTGATCGACTCCGAAGCCAGCCTGCGCAGCGCGCTGCCGCAAATCGCCGGGCAGGAGGGCGAGGAGGCTAAAACGTACTCGACGCACGGCGTTATCAAAGTGCTGAACGATGAATCGGTCACCATTGAGCATCAGCCGGTCCCGGAACTGAAGTGGCCAGCGATGACCATGGATTTTGCCATTACGCTGCAGCAGCGTCAGCAAATCCGCCCCGGCGAGTCGGTGATGTTTAGCTTTTCCCTGACCGACGACGGGGCGCAAGTCACCTCAATCATGCCGATGACCGGCGCTAAGGAGCAGCCATGATTGCCGCCGTTATCCGCTGGTCATTGCGCAACCGGCTGCTGGTGCTGCTGGCGACGCTCATTATGGCGGCCTGGGGCGTCTGGTCGGTACAGCAGGCACCGCTGGATGCGTTACCGGATCTCTCCGATACTCAAGTGATCATCCGCGTCAGCTATCCCGGCAAAGCGCCGCAAATTGTTGAAGACCAGGTCACTTATCCGCTGACCACCACCATGCTATCGGTACCGGGTGCGAAAACCGTACGTGGCTTTTCGATGTTCGGCGATTCCTACGTTTACGTGCTGTTTGATGACGGCACCGACCCGTACTGGGCGCGCTCCCGCGTGCTGGAGTATCTGAGCCAAATCCAGAGCAGCCTGCCGCCGGAAGCGAAAGCCTCGTTAGGGCCGGACGCCACCGGCGTCGGCTGGGTGTTTGAATATGTGCTCACCGATAAAAGCGGTAAGCACAGCCTCGGCGATTTGCGGGCGATTCAGGACTGGATCCTCAAATATGAGCTGAAAACCGTGCCGGATGTCTCAGAGGTCGCCAGCGTCGGCGGGATGGTGAAAGAGTACCAGGTGATCCTCAACCCTGACCGGCTGCGGGCACTGAACGTGACTCACGAGCAGGTGATTAGCGCCGTTCAGAGCGCCAACCAGGAGGGAGGCGGCTCGGTGCTGGAGCTGGGCGAAGCCGAATATATGGTACGCACTACCGGCTACCTGAAATCCATCGACGACTTTAATCAGGTGGTGATTGCCTCGCGCAACGGCGTGCCGGTGCTGCTTTCCGACGTTGCCAGCGTGCGCCGCGGCCCGGCGATTCGTCGCGGTGTCGCCGAACTCAACGGTGAAGGGGAAGTGGCGGGCGGGATTATCATTATGCGTTCGGGCAAAAATGCGCTGACCACCATTAACGCGGTGAAGGCCAAACTGGCGGAAGTCAAAAAAAGCCTGCCCGCTGGCGTGGAGATTGTCCCGGTGTACGACCGCTCGCAGCTGATTAAAAACTCGGTTGAGACTCTGACCCATAAGCTTATCGAAGAGTTTATCGTCGTGGCGGTGGTCTGCTCGCTGTTCCTGTTCCACTTTCGCAGCGCCCTGGTGGCGATGATCACGCTGCCACTGGGGATCCTCGGCGCGTTTATCGTCATGCACTATCAGGGCGTCAGCGCTAATATGATGTCGCTCGGCGGGATTGCGATTGCCATCGGGGCGATGGTGGATGCGGCAATCGTGATGATTGAAAATATGCATAAGGTGCTGGAGCAGTGGCGGCACGATCATCCCGAGCGCCAGCCATCTTCAGATGATTACTGGAAAATTGCCCAGCAGGCGGCGTCGGAAGTGGGGCCTGCGCTGTTTTGCAGCCTGCTGATCATCACCCTGTCGTTTATTCCGGTATTCACCCTCGAGGCGCAGGAAGGCAAGATGTTCTCGCCGCTGGCCTTCACTAAAACATACTCGATGGCGGTAGCCGCCGGACTGGGGATCACCCTGGTTCCGGTGCTGATGGGTTATTTTATTCGCGGCAAAATCCCCGATGAGACCGCTAATCCGCTCAACCGCTGGCTGATTCGCGCCTATGAACCGCTGCTGGATAAAGTGTTGCAGTGGCCAAAAGCGACGCTGGCCGCCGCCGGTGTGCTGCTGGTTGCCACGCTATGGCCGCTGGCTCAGCTTGGCAGCGAATTCCTGCCGCAGATTGATGAGGGCGATCTGCTGTATATGCCGTCCACGTTGCCGGGGATCTCCAGCCGCGAAGCCGGACGCCTGCTACAACAAACCGATCGCCTGATTAAAACCATTCCTGAGGTGCAAAGCGTGTTTGGCAAAGCCGGTCGTGCCGATAGCGCCACCGACCCGGCGCCGCTGACGATGCTGGAAACCACCATTCAGTTCAAGCCAAAAAGCGAATGGCGGCCCGGTATGACCATGGATAAGCTGATTAGCGAGCTGGATAACACGGTGAAAGTGCCGGGGATTGCCAACGTCTGGGTGCCACCGATCCGTAACCGCCTTGATATGCTGGCAACCGGCATTAAAAGCCCGGTCGGCATCAAAGTGAACGGCAACAATCTGGTGGAAATTGAAAAAACCGCCGAGGAGATCGAGCGCATCGTGCGCAACGTACCGGGAGTGACGTCGGCGCTGGCTGAGCGTCTCGACGGTGGACGCTATATTGATATCAAGATCGACCGGGTAAAAGCGGCCCGCTATGGCGTGTCGGTGAAAGAGCTGCAATCGGTGGTCGCCAGCGTAGTGGGCGGCGATAACATTGGCGAGACCATCGAAGGGCGTGAACGTTACCCGATAAGCGTGCGCTATCCGCGTGAAATGCGCGACTCGCTGCAAAAGCTGCGCGATCTGCCGGTGGTCACCAGCGGCGGGGCGCAGGTGGCACTGTCCGAGCTGGCGGATATCGCCATCACCGACGGCCCACCGATGCTAAAAAGCGAAAACGCCCGCCTGTCGGACTGGATCTACGTCGATATTCGCGGCCGCGATCTGAAATCCGCTGTTGACGAAATGCAGAGTGAGGTCAGCAAACAGGTTAAATTGCCGGAAGGGATCTCGCTGACCTGGTCCGGGCAGTATGAATATCTGGAGCGGGCCACTGAAAAGCTGAAAATCGTGCTGCCGTTTACCCTGATGATCATCTTCGTGCTGCTTTACGTTACCTTCAGCAAGGTTAAAGACGCGCTGTTGATAATGGGTACCTTGCCGTTTTCGCTGATTGGCGGCGTCTGGTTGCTGTGGCTGCTGGGCTATAACCTGTCGGTGGCGGCCGCCGTTGGCTTTATTGCGCTAGCGGGCGTCGCGGCGGAGTTTGGGGTGATTATGGTGCTCTATTTAAATCAGGCGATCGCCAAAAGGCGTGAGCAACTGGATGATCGGACCCTCAATGAAGCGATTCATGAAGGGGCGGTGCTGCGCGTGCGCCCGAAAGTGATGACCGTCGCGACGATTATGGCCGGGTTGCTGCCGATTATGTGGGGGGGAGGGACCGGCTCAGAGGTGATGCAGCGTATTGCCGCACCGATGATCGGTGGGATGATCACCGCGCCGCTGCTGTCGATGCTGGTGATCCCAGCGGTGTATCTGCTCACGCACCGCAAAAAGCGCTAACGTTATCAATTCCCCCGGGCCAGGCGGTCCGGGGAAGCATTAGATACTGTGCTCGTATTTCTGCCGGGCGGCGGCTGGCGCCTTGCACGGCCTACAAAACCCGCCATATCATCAGGTGACTCATTTTCCGCAGGCCCGGGCCCGAGAGGCGCACTTTATCAGTAATCTCAGTCAGCGTTTTTAAGGTCTTCCGCACGTTTGGCGGTGGCGTAGACAAAATCCAGCATCGGTTCGAGGTCAGTGTCATAGCCAGCCTGAATGATTTTGCCGCGAAGCCATTCGATCTCGCTGGCAATATCCGAGTGGAATATATTGTTGTCCTGGGCTTTGCGTAGCCATTTCAGCAGGAAGTTATTCTTCCCGCGAACGCCGCCCGATTTCTTTGAATTTGCGTGTATTTTCAGCGCAACCAGAATGCAGTAATAGAAATGAACGCGCTGATTAAAACTTTGGTGCATGTCTTTTATTTCCCGCCAGAATCAGGTTGAGGACGGGCATGGACCTTAATCATGCGGTCTCTGATATCCACCCGTGCCACCATTGCGCCGCCAGCCGGACGCTGAGGCGATGGTGGCACGGAAGCCGAATAGCAGTCAAATATTGATTAGTTTTTTACCAGACAATGCGAGAAACGCCGTCCGAAGAGTATTCCTCAGGCCCGCTGCAAATCAGCGCGTTGTCGTAGATAAATTCGCAAAATCAATATAAATGCCAGCGCGACCACCACCGCGGCGAGCAAATAAATAGTGTCCAGACCGTAATAACCCGCCACCCATCCGGCAACCGGGCCGGTTAACCCCAGCGCCAGATCGAGAAATGCCGAATAGGTACCCAGGGCAGTTCCCTGATTTTGCTCTTCGACCTGCTTCACCGCTTCAACCCCAAGCGCCGGGAAGACCAGCGAAAAACCTGAACCAGTGAGGAATGCGCCGATTCCGGCAATCCACGCAGAAGAGGCATACCAGATGATCAGCAGGCCCAGACACTCCACCATAAAACAGGCTAACGATACCGGCACGCCGCCGTAGCGGGTAATCATGTTGCCCAACACCAGGCGGATGCAGATAAAGCCGACGCTGAACAGGGAAAGTGTAAACGCCGCGCCTTGCCAGCTATGGGCGGAAAAGTAGAGCGTAATAAAGGTGGCGATAACCCCGAAACCCACGGTGCTCAGCGCCAGCCCCATCCCGTAAGGCCAAATTTTGCGCACCACCACATGAAACGGTGCCCGGATACCCGCCGTCACGCTGACGTCCTGACGGGTACGGGCAAACAGTAGCCCCACGATGGCCACCAGCACCACGACAATGGCAAATCCGCTAATGCCAAAATAGCTATTGAGCAGCACCCCCAGCGGGGCGCCGACCGCCATCGCCACATAGGTCGCCACGCCGTTCCATGAAATAACTCGCGAAGTGTGGATCGCGCCAACGGTTTTAATCCCCCACAAGGTTGCGCCGGTGGCGGTAAAACTTTCCCCGACGCCGAGGAAAATACGGCCGACCAGTAAAGCGGTCACCGCCAGCGGCGGCACGGCCTGCAAAAGGACGGCGAGCAGGGTAAACAGCCCGCTCAACATGCAGCAAATAATCCCCAGACTGACAACTTTTTTTGGCCCCCAGATATCGGTATAGCGGCCTGCATGGGGGCGGCTGACCAGCGTGGCGATGTACTGAAGGCTGATGACCACCCCGGCGATAAAGGTGCTGTATCCCAGTTGGTAATGGATATAGCCGGGCAACACGGCGAGCGGCAGGCCAATCGAGAGATAACAAATACAGGTAAAGACAACGATCGAAATAATGCGCAGATTAAGCTGAGTGGTGCTGACGGAAGTGGTCATAACGCTAAGTATTTAAAACAAAAGGGAAGCTAAGCATAGCGCAGTGCTGCCGGGCGCGACGAGCAGACCATGCGCTTTCTCAATGATTCAGCCAAACCTACTAAAAATTCTAATGTGTGAAGAGGAATCTGGGCAAGCGGCACGCAACAGAGTATAAAATTTGTTAAATCATCACGGACAATGACCAGGAGAAAGAGTATGGAAGACGATTTAGCGGGTATGGATGTGTTGTTTGTTGCGGGCTTTGGGCCGATAACGCAATCAACCTCAGACAGTAGCGCATTTTATACCGATGCGCTGGGCCTGCCGTTAAAACCGATGCCCAATAATGAAGATTACGTGCTCACCGATCATGACGCGTTGGGTGGGGTAAAACATTTTGCCCTTTGGCCGCTGGCACAGGCCGCTCGCTCCTGTTTTGGCGCCGACTGTTGGCCTGACGATCTCCCCATTCCCCAGGCGTGGATCGAGTTTGAAGTGCGCGATATTGACTCCGCGACCGACGTGTTGAAAGCCAGAGGCTATCGTCTGCTGGTCGATAACCGCATGGAACCCTGGGGCCAGACCGTGACGCGACTGCTTAGCCCGGAAGGACTGCTGGCCGGGGTTACCGTCACCCCGTGGCTGCGCGAGGACATCTCCAGATAAAATGTCGGGATGGTTTTCTCCCTCTCCCTGTGGGAGAGGGCCGGGGTGAGGGCATCTGTGCGAATATCCTCCTCACTCTAATCTCTAACCGAAGGGGAGAAGGAACCGCTTCTCAGATCTTCGGGGGAAGGAGAAGTCATTACGGCCAGCTTCTGTTTTGCAGCACGACCCGATAGCCGTCGTGGTCGACAAAGGTTTTGCCGTTTACATTCCAGTACGGATTAAACGCGCTGGCCTGCACAAAACCGGCGGCCAGCATTTTCTCGCATTGCGCATGCCACTGTGCAATTTGCGGATAATACAGCACCTGCAAATCTTCCTCGCTGGGTGAGGGCGTTACCGGATGGTGGTGGCAGAGAGTGAATTCAAGGTGCCAGCCGAGATCCCGACGTCCGACCATAATCCCACTAAAACCATCATGAGCGTTGAACTCACCGATTTTCTCCAGCCCCAGCCCTTCGCAGTACATTTTGCTACTGGTGGCAAGATTGGTGACTGGCCTGGCGATACGCATTTGAATAAGTGTCATAAGTACCTGTCTTGATGAGCGTTTGGTCGAATGACTGTACCTGCTTTTGCGTCCGGCATTTGTCGCGAAGAGCTTTTGTACCGTGCAAGTTGTCAGCACTCGATTGCGATAATATGAAATTTATTTGATTGCTTCAGTAGGGGCGTTTGCCTAAAATCCTCGCTTTCGGAGAGACAAAATGTCCGTCGCAGATTCCCTTCTTGCTTACTCTTTTGCAGCACTCCTGCTGACTCTTACCCCAGGCCTCGATACGGCCCTGATCTTACGAACGTCCACCGTTGAAGGCGGTAAAAAAGCCTTCCAGGCAGCGTTAGGTATTGATGTGGGATGTTTTATCTGGGGCGCGGTGGTCGCTTTTGGTCTTGGGGCGTTACTGGCGGCATCGGCGCTGGCGTATGACCTGCTAAAGTGGTGTGGTGCCGTTTATTTGTGTTGGTTGGGCGTTCAGTTAATTCTCCGACCGCGCCGTTATTTTAATTGCCAGGAAATGGCGAAGACTCCCGCCAGCAACTGGTTTTTAAAAGGGATGCTGGGCAATGTGCTTAATCCCAAGATGGGCATATTTTATGTGTCTTTCCTGCCGCAGTTTATTCCCGCTGGCCACTCCCCGGTGGGCTGGACTTTTCTGCTGGTCGCCATTCATGTCCTGATCGGTACACTGTGGTCGCTAACTCTCATAATAGCCAGCCGTTTTGCCGCTAATCTGTTGAAAACGCCGCTGTTTATTCAGTGGATGGATCGCGTTACCGGCGGCGTTTTTATGCTGTTTGCCGCCAAACTGGCGCTAAGCCATCGCTAAATGATCCCGGACACGGATGTTCGGGGCTCACACCCGTTTACGCCATATTTCGCCCCCCGACGAAGCATCTCCATACCTTTTACGTAAAGTCTCTCACCATGCAGGGCGACAAGCCTCTGCATGGAGTCACTTGCGCGTCGGGTTAACCGATATCATAATGAAAAGAGAATAATTATTAACAATAATTCTCTTTTTGAGATTAAATTAAAGGGGTAACAGGTGAACGTTGGCGAAATCAGACCTGAGTTAAAGGCTTTTCTACTGGCGCTGTCCGGTTCAGTCGTACTGATCATTGGTATGGGCTACGGGCGTTTTGCCTATACCGGCATCCTGCCGCTGATGCTGAACGAGCAGGTGCTCTCGCTGCGCGAAGGCAATCTTGCCGCCTCGGCAAACTACGCCGGTTATCTGGCGGGTGCATTGCTGCTGGCGAAAACCAGGCCTGCGGACGCCAGATTGTTAAGTCTACTTTCCGCGCTGCTAACGTTGCTGTGCATGGCTGTACTGGCATTTTTAGTTTCGCCACTGGCGATTATCGTGGTACGCGGTATTGCTGGATTGTTGAGCGCGGTCACGTTGATTGCCGCTTCGCTGTGGCTGCTACAGCATATGAAGCATCATAACGGCGCGCCGGTGCTCTATTCCGGCGTCGGGATGGGAATATTTCTGTCGGCGGAAGTTATCTACCTGGGCAAGTCGCTGGCGCTCTCCAGCCAGCAAATCTGGTTGATATGTGCAATAAGCGCTGGCGTCCTGTTTGTGTTGGCTCTGCGCTTATTGCTGAGTCCGGCCGATTATCTTATCGCTTACAAACCTGCCGATACCGCACAGCATGAGCAGGCAGAGGGTGGGGCGCGCGAGGCGTGGAAGCTGCTGCTGATCTATGGCCTGGCCGGTTTCGGCTACATTATTACCGCCACCTATCTGCCGCTGTTTCTCAGCGGTTCGCTGAACGCCATCGATCCGGTGCAAATCTGGGCTATCTTCGGACTTGCGGCGGTTCCGTCATGTTTTGTCTGGCATCGGCTGGTGATTAAGTTTGGCTATCGCCGCACGTTTACTGCAAATCTGCTGATTCAGGCGTTCGGCGTGATCCTTCCAGCGTGGAGCCATTCGTTACCCTTTTGCATACTGAGCGCGCTGCTGGTTGGTTTCACCTTTTTGGGGACGGTGACCATCGCGCTATCGCAGGGAAGGCGGCTGAACCATCTGGTGTCATTCAATATGGTTGCGGCGATGACCGCGACCTATGGCGTAGGGCAAATTATCGGCCCGCTGGTCGCCGAGGCGCTGTATAACCGCAGCGGATCGTTCAATCCTTCGCTAAGCGCGGCGGCATTTGCGCTTCTGGTCGCCGCTGCGCTGGTCGCGATGGGAGTCCGGCGGCAGTCAAATGTCGGACGCTGATTCAAGGAGCT
Source organism: Klebsiella sp. MISC125 (assembly GCF_051131775.1). Taxonomy (NCBI): domain Bacteria; kingdom Pseudomonadati; phylum Pseudomonadota; class Gammaproteobacteria; order Enterobacterales; family Enterobacteriaceae; genus Klebsiella; species Klebsiella sp. MISC125. The sequence goes on along the minus strand of NZ_CP180448.1, from coordinate 3,217,649 downwards.
GGCGCATATGTTCAAGGGCCGGTGAGGTATAGCCTTTGCGCCAGATAAGTTGCGTGTTCGCTTGTCCGACCGGCCGCACCTGGCACCCCAAGGGCAACGCCAGGGTATCAAGCACGCTTTGTGGCAACAGGCAGGCGTAGCCGCCGGAGGCCACACAGGCGATCATCGCGTGGTATGAGCTGACGTCCTGAATGTCGACCTGCGTGTCTACCCACTGAGCCAGGAAAATTTCGCCCTGTGCCCGATAGGAACAGCCTTCCGGGAAGGCGGCAAAGCGAAAATTTTGCTGATTAACCGGGATGACCAGTACCAGTTGTTCATTAAATATCGGCACGGATTCAATGTCGGCAGGTGCGGCTGCGCCCTGCGGCAGGCAGACCAGTGCGCAATCGAGAGAAGCGTCAAGCACCTGCTGAATAAGCGGGCGGGTCGGCTGCGTTTTTAGCGTCAGCGTCACCTCCGGGCATTGGGTGTGGAAGAGAGGGAGAAGCTGCGGCAGACGGCTGGCGGCGGTGGCATCCATCGCCCCCATGCGTAAATTCCCCCCCGGCATGGCTGGATGCAGCGCCTGTTTGGCCTCTTCGGCGAGGCTGAGGATCTTCACGGCATAGCCCAAAAAGTTCTCCCCGGCGGGCGACAGCAGCATCTTCTTATTGCCGCGGGCAAAAAGTTCAACTTCCAGCTCTTCTTCCAGTTGATGAATGCGGGTGGTGATATTGGATTGCGCCCGCCCGAGAAGCTTTGCCGCACGGGTGACGCTCTGCTCCTGCGCCACCGTTTTGAAAATCTGTAATGTGGTGTGGTTCATATTTTTATTCTTAATTTGAAAATAATATTGATATTAGCATCTCTAAAAGAGATTTTAATCAGCCAATCGCGCAAATTTTAACAGGACAGCCCATGAGCAACCGGCTTACGCAGCAGCTTGATATCGATTATCCCATTATTCAGGCACCGATGGCGGGGGTCTCGACGCCGGAACTGGCGGCGGCGGTGAGCCATGCCGGGGCGCTTGGCTCGCTGGGGCTGGGATCGTCTACGGTGGCTCAGGCTGAAGCGTTAATTAACCGGACCCGGCAGTTAACGACGCGACCGTTTAACGTCAATCTGTTTTGCCACGACCCTGCGATCCGCGACCCGCAGCGTGAGGCGCAGTGGATTGAGCAATTGCGCCCCGAGTTTTCCCGTTTTAATCGTCATCCCCCCGAAACGCTGGCGGAAATTTATCTCAGTTTTCAACAGAATCCACAGATGGCAGAGCTGCTGCTCGACCTCGCTCCGGCGGTGATCAGCTTTCATTTTGGCATCCCGGATCGGGAGGTTATCCGCCGGATGCGCGAAAAAGGTATCGTCACCCTGGCGAGCGCCACCTGCGTTAAGGAAGCGCTATGGATCGCAGCGCACGGGATCGATATGGTTGTTGCGCAGGGCTACGAAGCCGGTGGTCATCGTGGGATGTTTGACCCGCTCGCGCCCGACGGGCAGATGAGCACCTTTACCCTGGTTCAGGCGCTGAAACAGCAGATGGAATTACCGATCATTGCTGCAGGCGGGATTATGGACGGCGCGGGAATTAACAGCGTGATGAACCTTGGCGCTGAGGGCGTACAGCTTGGCACGGCCTTCTTGCTGTGCCCGGAATCCGCCGCCGATGCTGGTTATCGGCAGGCTATTAAAGACCGTTCCGATGGGCAGACTTTTTTAACCTCGGCGATTTCCGGGCGTCCGGCAAGATGTATTGCGAATGGCTGGCGTGAGATGAAAGAATTGCACGCGGTACCGGCGTATCCCGTGGCTTACGATGTCGGGAAAGCGCTGGCGACTGCGGCAAAGGCCCAGGGCGATCATCAGTACGGCGCGCACTGGGCGGGACAGGGCGTTAATCTTATTCGTGAGCTTTCGGCGGCTGAACTGATTCAAACCCTGATTAGCGAAAGCGGTTTTCAATAGCGAAAACCGCATGTCCCGCTAACGTCGGTGCGCTAAACCGCGCACCAGACGGTCGCCGACCATCTGTACGCCCTGCACAAGCGCGACCAGAATCAGTACCGTCCCGACCATCACCTCATTATTAAAACGCTGATAGCCGTAACGAATCGCCAGGTCGCCCAGCCCGCCGCCGCCAATCACGCCCGCCATCGAGGAAAAACCGATCAGCATCACGATGGTTAGCGTGATGCCCGCCAGCAGCGTCGGCAGCGCTTCCGGCAACAGCGATTTAAAGATGACGTGCCAGATATTGCCGCCCATCGACAAAATCGCCTCGATACGCCCGTAATCCACCTCATCCAGCGCATTCTCAGTGAGCCGAGCGAAGAACGGAAAAGCGCCAATCGTGATCGGAACCACTGCGGCAGTACTACCCAGGGTGGTGCCGATAATCAGTCGGGTGAAAGGGATCAACGCAATCAGCAGGACGATAAACGGCAGCGAACGCCCAAAGTTGATAATTGCTCCCAGTATTGTGTTTAGCTTTGGCATCGGCGACAGACCATTGCGACGTGAGACAAACAGTAGCACGCCGGTAGGTAGCCCGATCAGCACCGTAAACAGTGCCGCCAGACCGACCATATAAATGGTATCTACCGTGCCCTGAAGCAACAGCGGCCAGAGATCTTGCCAACTCATGCTACCCCGCATAATGGCCTCCCGTGAAATCCGTGGCGGGCGAGAAAATCCCGTTCCGCCTGAGGGTCGTGCAGTAGCGATTGTCGCAGCCGTGACCACGGGGCCACCAGCAGATCGGCAATTCTCCCGCTTTCAATAATCTCCCCGTGCTCCAGCAGTGCCGCGTGATCGCAGAGGGTTTTTACCACCTCCAGCTCGTGGGTGATTAGCACGATAGTCAGGTTCAGTTGTTGATTAATATCTGCCAGCAGGCTAAGCACCGAGGCGGTGGTCTCGGGGTCGAGGGCGCTGGTGGCCTCATCGCACAGCAGAACATCCGGCCTTGCCGCCAGCGCGCGGGCGATACCGACGCGCTGCTTTTGCCCACCGGAAAGCTGAGACGGGAAGGCGGCGGCTTTGTCCGCCAGCCCCACCAGCTCAAGCAGCTCCGCGACGCGCGCCCGGCGGGCGGTTTTCGGCACCCTCGCGATCTCCAGCGGTACCGCGATATTGTCGGCCACGCTGCGGGCGTGCAGTAAATTAAAGTGCTGGAAGATCATCCCGGTGCGCAGCCGATACTCGCGCAGCGCGGTTTCATCCATCCTGGTAATATCATTCCCGTTCACAATTATGCGGCCCGAAGTGGGCCGCTCCAGCAAATTCAGGCAGCGTATCAGCGTACTTTTGCCTGCACCGCTGCGCCCGAGGATGCCGTAAACGGCACCTTTTGGTACTTGCAGAGAGACATCGTTTAACGCCGGTCGGCCTGTTCCGGCATAGGTTTTACTCAGCCCGACAACCTCAATCATGACTGAGGGGCTACCGGGATCACCGATCCGTTATATTTTTTACGGATAAATTCAGCAACCTGCGGTGAAGTGAGGTCTTTTGCCAGCGCCTTGATGCGCGGATCGTTAGCCAGCTCCGGCGTGGTCACCAGGATATTGGCATAAGGGTTATTGGTGGCGCTTTCCAGACCCAGCGCGTCTTTTGCCGGAACCAGTCCGGCTTCCAACGCATAGTTACCGTTGATCACCGCCAGGTCGACGTCGTCCAACGACCGAGGAATTTGTGGCGATTCAATTTCAAGAATCTTCAGATGCTTCGGGTTTTCGACGATATCTTTCGGTGTCGCCAGCGTGGTCGCCGGGTCGGTGAATTTTGCCGCCAGCTTAATCAGCCCCTGGCTTTGCAGTAGAAACAGCGCGCGGCTCAGGTTAGTGGTGTTGTTTGGCACTGCCACGGTGGCATTCTCAGGCAACGATTTAAAATCTTTATGTTTGCGCGAATAAATGCCCAGCGGCTCAATATGCACGGTCGCCGCAACGGCAAACGTTTTGCCAAGCGCCTTTTCCTGATCTTTCAGATAGGGCACGTGCTGGAAATAGTTGGCATCGACGTCGCCGTTGGCCAGCAGTTCGTTGGCATTCACGCCGCTGGTTAATTCGACAATTTTCAAATCGAGGCTGGGATCGATTTTTTTAATGTAGTTCAGGATTTCAGCGTGCGGCACCGGGTCAGCGGCAACGCGCAGCGCGGCGGCCTGGGCGGAAGTCCACGCCAGAGAGAGAGACAGTGCGACCCCTGCCAGTTTAAATGCGGCATATTTCATTATCTTATTCCTTTTGCTTGTTGTTATGTTTAAACGATCAATTGCTCGGCGCGTTCGCGAAAGACATCCTGGTAGTAACGTTCAGCGACATCAGGATGCGAGCGCAGACGTCCTTTCAAATAATTCCAGCCCACTTCACGCAGCAGCGGGTTTTGCGGGTCACTATCCGGTCCGAGGGCTTCACGGGCCAGTTCGGGAGGAAGCGTATAAACGGGGACCACGGCATCCAGTTGCGCGCCGAGGAAGAAAGCAATCGACAAACGCTGCCGTGTGGCGGGCGGAGAGACCACCCGGTGCACCGTCGCGCGCAGATAGCCGTTGGTTGCCAGTTCCAGCAGCTCGCCAATATTCACGACAAAGCTTCCCGCCAGCGGCGTAGCGTCAATCCAGTGGTCGGGTGAAACTTCGACCTGCAATCCTTTTTGCTCATCCTGCAACAGAAAGCTAAGAAAACCGGAATCCTTGTGCGCGCCGACGCCCTGGGCACTTTGCGTTTCCTGTTGGCCCGGGTAGCGGATCAGCTTGATATGCTCGTTGGGTTTATCGCCATACAGGCCATCAAAGGCATCCTGCGGCAGGTGCAGTGCTTCGGCAAACGCGCGCAGCAGCGTGATCCCAACCTGGGTCATCTCCTGCTGCCAGGTTAGCAATGTCGGTTTGAGTGAGGGCAAGGCTTCGGGCCATAAATTTGGCCCCTGCAGGCGCTGCCAGCGCGGGGCGCGTTCGTTGAGCGTGAGCGCCGGGCGCTCGGCACCGATATCGAACTGCTCGCGCCAGTCTGGCTGACCACGGGTTAATTCCGATGCGGCGCGGTTGTAACCACGAAAGTGTGGGGAGTGGATCATCGCCACCTGCTGCTTTTGCTCATCAGCAAGGGCAAAGAAATCGCGGGACTGCTGCTGGACGGCCTGTTGCAGCGAGGCATCAACGCCGTGGTTAATCAGATAAAAGAAGCCAATATCGCGCGCTGCGTGGCGCAGGTCGGCGAGGAACGCCGTTTTCTCAGCGGGGTTCGCGTAGCGGGCAAGATCCAGTATCGGTAGGGTTGTCGCGTTCATTGTGTTCTCCGAAGGCGGTTTTCAGGCATTTTCGTTTAGTCAGATTCAGGGTTCGGGGACAACAACAGCGCATGATCGATTCCTCAGTCGGGTGGTTGAAGCCAGCTTGCCTTAAGCGAAAATAATCAACCAATAACGTTCTTTTCTAATTTATGTCTGCGCAGGGTTCTGTGCTTTTGCGAATTTTGGCTAAGAGGAGGGTGAGTCGGGTTGCGCACGGCGTCGTGAGCCAGTATGGTGGGCGAAATTTTTCTATTCAGGTAAAAACACGGTCATGCAGCACGCAAAAGATCCTCTGCACGGTATCACGCTGGAAGCCCTGCTCAACGCGCTGGTCGCTAAATACGGTTGGGCTGAACTGGCGAAGCGCATCAATATTAATTGCTTTAAAAGCGATCCGAGTATTAAGTCGAGCCTGAAGTTTTTACGCCGCACGCCGTGGGCGCGCAAAGAGGTGGAGGAGCTGTATATCGACTCGCTGACGGATGTGGCGTCAGACGTTGCGGATGCCCCGACAGAGAGTCCGTGGGCGAACTGGCAGAAAAAGTAAGGAGCGCAGCGGATATTTCCGCGCGCTCCTTTTGTTATGTCTTACTTACTGAAGATTACCCGCCGTCAGGCTCTCTTTATCGAAAGCATGGCTGACATCAATATGGTTCTGATGCACCGAGGTATCTATATTTGAACCTGCTTCTGGTCGCGCAAAGCTATTCTCTGCGGCCATCACGGTAGATGACAGTGTAGCGGCCAAAAGCAGTGCGGTGACCACGCTGATTTTTTTCATATTTAATTCCTTATTTCATCGTGTTGTCGCTGTCGCCTGTTCTTTTGGCGGCCCGGCAATGTTGTCGATCTTATTTAGTCAGTTCAGCAGTCATATGCACGCGGTTATTAAACTGAGCGCTGGTAATTTTGTATGACGCGCCTTGTTCTGCTGCCTGAGCGGCGATTTTGGCTTCTGCGCGGTCCAGAGTTGAGGCACTGGCGCTAACGCTTTGTGCAAAAGAACCGAAAGAGATCATAGAGAGAGCAGCAACTGCAACGAAAGTTTTGATGGATTTCATGGTCGTATTCCTTATGTTTTTTGTCAGTGTTGGAGCGTTGTTGCCCCGATGTGATAAATAATAGACCGAGCATGCGGTGATTAAAATCGAAACAATTTGCGCATCTTTTTCAGAAAAATTGAATGATTTTGGCGTTTCAGTGTTAACCCCACTGAATGGTGATGCATTGGTTACAATCCGGACTTAATACCATAACAAATATATAAAAAGTTATTTTTCGACTTTAGATATGTTTTTTTCTTGTTTGCTATCCCCTGAACCGCAGCAATATAGTTTTTACACAGCAACAAACGTCGATAAGCGGCGGATTGGAAAATATATTCACGAATATCTCATTATGATAACTCTCGATAAAATCAGTAAAAATTTTTCCGGTGAGCGGGTACTCAAAGATGTTTCACTGAGCGTAAATCCCGGCGAAATTATTTGCATTATTGGCCCTAGCGGCTCAGGAAAAACAACGCTGTTGCGGACGCTTAATTTTTTAGAACCCGCTGATAGCGGACAAATTAAAATAGATGATGTGGCGCTGGACTGTGCAGATGCGGGTAAAAAGGAAATTGAAAAGCTACGCGCCAAAACCGCAATGGTTTTTCAATCGTGGAATCTTTTTCATAATCTTACCGCACTGCAAAATATCACCGAAGGCTTGATTTATGCCAAAAAACGCTCGCGCCAGGAGGCTGAAAACATTGCCGAACGGTTATTAAAACAGGTAGGGCTACTGCATAAGAAAGATCACTATCCTCATAGCCTTTCCGGTGGACAAAAGCAGCGCATCGGTATTGCCCGCGCGCTGGCAATCAACCCCGCTGTGCTTCTGCTGGATGAGCCGACTTCGGCGCTGGATCCGGAGAAAGTCGGCGAAGTGCTGGAACTGATACAGACGATTGCCGCCGAGGGGCAGACGATGATTATCGTCACTCACGAAATGGAGTTTGCCCGCCAGGTGGCTTCTCGGGTGGTGTTTATGGAAAACGGCGAGATTGTTGAACAGGGGCCCGCGGAGCAGATATTTGGTGCCGCGCAGCAGGGGCGAACCCGGGCGTTTCTGGCTCGTTTGCACTACCACGGCTGAGGCTAAAGATGGACAATAACGCGTTGTTTAGCTGGCAGGATATCATCCAGATAATCCCCAAACTGCTGGAGAATTTACCGATCACCCTCGGGATGACCTTCGCATCATTGCTGTTGGGGCTGATGCTGGCGCTGATTATTGTGGTGCTACAATTTAGTCGATTTACGCCGCTCAGGATTGTTGCAAAAGGGTATACCGATATTCTGCGCGGGGCACCGCTGGCGCTGCTGATCCTGCTGTTTTTCTTCGGTGGCAAACTGATTCTGACGGCGCTGGCGCTTCCACCGCTGTTGGTTGGCGATACCACCTTTGCCATTTTATCTATCTCGGTCAGCATCAGTCCTTATTTCGCCGAAATGATCCGCTCGGCATGGAATGCAATAGATATTGGCCAAAAGGAGGCGATTCGAAGCCTGAATATTCCCTGGCACATTGGCATTCGGCGAATTATTTTCCCCCAGGGATTAATTATTGCTATTCCCAACTTTGGTAATCTTTTAATCAATCTGGTGAAGATGACCTCTCTGGTGAATATTATTGGTATTGTCGATATTTTTGGTCGGGCACAGAAGATCTCACAAAATAGCTATGGTGCTAAACAGGTTGCGGCCTTTATTAGTGTGATAATCGTCTACTGGTTGCTGAATAGTATTATTCTCTATTTTACCACCCGTATTGAAAAGAAATATCAGTTCCTGCTGGAGTGACAGATTAACATGTTTAGCTTTGCATTCATTCGGGATAATTTTACCTTTATTTTGAGCGCACTACCGGTGACTCTGGCGATAACGCTCTTATCACTACTTTTTTCTACCCTGCTGGGGGCAGTGCTGGCATATGTCATTATTCGCCAGACACCCGGCGTTAAATATGTGGCGAAGATATTCATCTCCTTTGGCCGTTCGGTACCGGTACTGGTGATGCTCTATTTCTTTTTTTATGTCTGGCCGTGGATTGCCGCCGGACTGTTTGGCGGCCCGCAGGAGAATATGTTCAGCTATAAGCTCTCACCGCTAGTGGCGGCGGTAACCGCGCTGTCGCTGATCTTCAGTGCTTATTTTGCCGAGACCTTTCGCGCCGGATGGAACGCGGTTGATAAAGGGCAGCGGGAGGCCGCCTGGTCGATTGGCGTCAGCGGGTTTACCCAGTTTCGGCGGATTATCTTTCCGCAGGCAGCGGTATCCGCGTTGCCTAACTTCACCAGCGTGCTGATCGATCTGATTAAGGATACCTCGCTGGTTTATACCATCACCGTTATTGACCTTATGGCGAAAGCCAACATCGCCGCCGCACGCGGCTTCCACTTTGTCGAAGCATATTGCGTGGTGCTGGTGATTTACATCGTGTTGTGTCTGGCGATCGCCCGGGCATTGCGCAGCGTAGAAATATCTCTGAGCGCACGCTGGCGAGGAGATGCACAAAAAAGAGTGGCAACTTCATCATTTTGGGGAAAGTATTTTGAAAAATAAAACGTTACTGGTGAGTTCTTTGTTCCTGACAATGGGAATTAGCGCTGCGCAGGCTGCTGAAAAAAGCCCGACGGCGAAAACGGTAGAAGTGGTGGTGAATGCCAACGGTTTTCCTTTTAGTTTTGTTGACGATAACAATACTATTACCGGCTATGATGGCGATCTGTTAAAGGTGCTGGATCAGCGGCTGGCCAATTATAAATTTCATTTTAATGCTGTCTCGCGCGATGCGATGATAGTCGGCTTATCTACCGGGGCCTATACCCTCGCGGCGGATCACTTTTATCTCACTAAAGAGCGGGCAGAAAAATACGAACACTCCGGTGAACCGACCGGGATCAGCGATTTACGCCTGATCGTGCGTAATAACGAGAACGATATTCATAATCTTGGCGATCTTGCCAGCGGTAAGAAAAAGCTGGTGCCGATTCATACCACCGATGCGCGCTATACGGTGATTGAAAACTACAATAAAAAGCACCCGACGCAGCAAATTAATCTGCAACCGAATGGTGAGCAGTCTGCCGCTGATATTTTTAAAGCGGTGGCTTCAGGTGAATACGATGCGGCAATTTATCCTATTGGCGCGCTGCTGGCGTTAAATAAGGCGCTAAATCTTAACCTTAAAGCTTCGGATTCTGTCGGCTTATTCCCTAACGTCTATTTATATAAAAAGAATACCGATCCACAGTTGATCAAAGAGATTGATAGCCAACTGGCGGCCCTGAAAAAGGACGGCACGCTCGCCGAGCTTTCACGTAAGTGGTACGCCGAAGATGTGTACGCCTTACCGGGCGCCAATGACGTCAAAGTCAATACCGACTGGGAATAAGCGCATGAGCGAAATCACCGCAAAACCGGTGCATAACGAGGCAACCTTAACTGATGAAGTCACTCTGGCACTGCGCGCGATCACCGAAAAGCGGGCGGCAACCCTCGGTTATCTGCTTGATGAAAGCCGCCAGCGTAACATCACTGATGATTTTGCCCGTGAGGCGATTCGTCATTATGGCCGGGATATTGGGCATAAGATTCGCGCGCAGATGCACGATGGACGAGATCTGGAAGCGTTCGCCACGATGTTTACTCGCGGTCTTGAATCTCAGGTTTATGAGATGGAGCCCGTCAGTGCCAGCCGCACGGAATTTATCGTCCTGTTTCACTATTGCCCTTACGTCAACTGCTGGCAGCAGCAGGGGCGCGATGCCCGTGAAGTTGAGACGCTGTGCGATATCTGTATGGAAGGCGACCATGCGTTAACCGACGCATTCCCGGGACTGAAGTTAGACGTACAGACCGCGCTGGCTCGCGGTGACGCAGTCTGTCGGCTGCGTTTTTATCAGTCAGAAGAGCAGGAGGCATAATGGCAAATGTTCATTTTATCGGGGCCGGGCAGATGGCGGAGGCGATTATTCGCGCGTCTTTAAGCAACGGCACGCTGCGAGCGGAAGAGATCTCGCTGGAGGATATTGATGATACGCGTGTTGATTATCTGCAAAACCTCTATTCGCTGCCGAAGGGGGGCGGGTTAACGGACGCTTCTCTGGTGGTATTGGGGATCCGTCCGCAGGACGATCTGACGGCGGTGGCTGACCGTGCTCGTTCGCAATTGACGCGGGGAACGACGGTTGTTTCATTAATTGCTGGAGTGACGCTGGAAAAACTGTCCTCCTTGTTTGGCGCTGAAACGCCGATTGTCAGGGTGATCCCCAATACTCTGACCGATACCGGATTTGGCTATAGCGGCGTGACCCTAAACGCCCTGGCCAGCACGGAGCGGGTCGAGCCGTTTCTGCGCGGTTTCGGCAAAGTACTGTATCTGCCGGAACGATTGATCGATATCTTCACCGGCTTTGGCGTCGCAGGTCCCAACTATATCTACTACTTTATCGAGTCCTTTACCGATGCCGGGGTGTTGGCTGGGTTGTCGCGGACTCAGGCCACGGAAATGGTGCTGGAAAATCTGCTCGGCGCGGTAGAGATGCTACGCCGCAGCCAGAAGCATCCGCGCCAGCTTCTGGATATCAACAATTCACCGGCGGGAGTGGGGATTCACGGTCTGTACGAGCTGAATAGTAGTGATTTCGCCGCCGGGCTTCAGCGTAGCGTGCTGGCGGCGGTCAGGCGCACTCGCGAATTAGGGCAGAGCTAAAACTCTTCTCCCCGCGACAGGTCACGCAGTGCGCCCGGCGCTTTGCCGGTGATGCGCTTAAAGGCGCGGCTAAAGGCGGCATGCGAACTGTAGCCCAGTTTGAAGGCCACTTTTTCCAGCGCCTGTCCCTCATGGGAAATGTATTGCACCGCCAGCCGCATCCGCAGCTCGGTCAGGTAGCGGGCTGGTGTGGTACCGGTGGCGGAGAGAAAACGTTCGGCAAATACCGAGCGGGAGGTTCCCGCCTCGCGGGCCAGATCTTCGACTTTCCAGTTGATGCCGGGTTGTTGGTGCATGACGTAAATGGCTTTGGCCAGCTTCGGGTCGCGCAGCACCTGCACCCAACCGGTGGCATTGCCGCAACCGCACTCCACCCAACCCCGCACAATCAGCGCGGCGACCACATCCGCCAGCCGCGCCAGAATGCCAGCATAGCCCGCCTGACGCGTCAGGGTTTCACGCTCCATGGCGGCGAGCATCGGCTGGATCTCCGGGCGAGTGGTCAACAGGCTGCTGACCAGCATCACTTCCGGCATCGCTTTGACCAGCGGCTGCATGCCGCCCAGTTCGAAGTCCATGCAGCCGCTAAAGATAATGGCGCTGCCATTTTTCGCGTCGTCGCCCTCATTTTTAACACAACACACGGTGCTGCAAACCGGTTCGCTGGGAAGCTTCAGGACGTTCATCACCGGGGCCTGTTCGTCGGAAAGCAACGCGTGGCTATCGCCGTTGGGAATAAATAACGCATCGCCGCTTTCCAGCGTCAGACGTTGACCGCTGGCCATGCGCAGCAGCACCGGGCCCCGGCTAATAAAGTGGAACTGCGCTTTGCCGGGCACATGGCTGAACTCGACGCCGAACGGGCGGCTGGTCTCGATGCGGCGATAGTTAACGCCGGAAAGACGCATGCCGCGCAGCAGTTCACTGGTGAGATCGAGGGCTTGCTGAGTCATTACATCACTCCCGGACGAATTATCAATAATTGCAGAGTATGCATCATAGATCGTCCGGACAGAACCGCCTAATCTTAACGAAATGTTAATTGTTCTGGAGAGATGTATATGAGTTCTTGCATTGCCGCTGAAGAGAGTCTGGCAAGCGCTAAGCCCGCGTGGCGCGCCGTTTATGCGCTGGCGCTGGGGGTGTTCGGCCTGATTGTCGCTGAGTTTCTTCCTGCCAGCTTGTTAACGCCGATGGCGGCAAGCCTCGGGGTCAGCGAAGGCATGGCGGGGCAGGCGGTAACCGCAACGGCGCTGGTGGCGTTGTTCACCGGCCTGTTGATCACTACTGCGACCAGAAACATTGACCGCCGCTGGGTGCTGATGTTTTTTTCCGTTTTGCAAATCATCTCCAGCATGATGGTGGCCTTCGCCGGAACGCTTGAGTTTTTACTACTTGGACGATTGTTGTTAGGGATTGCGATTGGCGGCTTCTGGTCGATGTCGACCGCCACCGCTATGCGCCTGGTTCCGGCGGCGATGGTACCGAAAGCGCTGGCGATCATCTTTTCTGCTGTGTCGATTGCCACCGTGGTTGCCGCGCCGCTGGGGAGCTATTTCGGCGCGCTGATAGGCTGGCGCAACGTGTTTATTATTTGCGCATTGCCGAGCGTAGTTGCGCTGTTGTGGCAGCTGTGGGTATTGCCTTCGATGCGCCCGGAAAGCGCGGGCAGCTTCGCGACGCTGTTTAAGGTGTTGCGCCGTCCGGGCATGATTGGCGGAATGTTGGCGACGATCCTCATTTTCAGCGGTCACTTTGCCTTCTTCACCTATCTGCGACCGTTTCTGGAGACCGTGGCGCAGGCCAGCGTTGAAGGGGTTTCCCTGATCTTGTTGGGTTTTGGGGTAGCGAACTTCATCGGTACGTCGATTGCCGGTCATCTGCTGGCCAGAAGTCTGCGCATGACGCTGGCGTTGGTGCCGCTGGCGATGAGCGTGCTGGCGCTGATGATGGTGACGTTCGGGCACTTCGCGCTGTTGGATGGTTTGTTAGTGGCGATGTGGGGTTTTGCCTTTGGCCTGGTGCCGGTGGGTTGGTCAACGTGGCTTGCCACCACGGTACCGGATGAAGCGGAAAGCGCGGGCGGGCTGTTGGTGGCATCTATTCAATTGGCGATTGGCGCAGGCGCGGCAGGCGGCGGAGCGGTGTTCGATCTTAACGGTGCCAGCGGGGTTTTCGCCGGTAGCGGTTTGTTGCTGGTCAGCGCGATGGTGATTGTGTTGTTTGCGGTAAGAGTCAAACCGGTGGTGAGCGAGAAGTAGGGCATTCCCCGGAGGCGGTGCTGGCGCACCTGTCCGGGCTACTTTATGGCAGGTACATCGTGCGGGTAGCCCGGGCAAGGCGCAACGCGCCGCCCCCGGGAAGGTTTTAAACATGGCTGATATCGTTGAGCAGATGCTGGATCAGCAGCGGTATTGGCCTGCCGGAGGCCACGCTCTTGCCGCCTTCGCGCCACAGCGCCGTGCCGCTGACGTCGAGGTGGGCCCACGGGATTTCCGGCGGACAGAAATGCTGCAACAGCCAGGCGGCGGAGGCACTGATTGCCGCGTTGTTGCCCGGCGTATTGCAAAGATCGGCAATCGCGCTTTCGGTCTGTTTCTTCAGCCGACTGTCCAGCGGCAGCGACCAGACTTCATCTCCGCTCTCTATTCCCGCCTGAGTCAACGCCGAGCGCAGGGTTTTGTTTTGAGTCATTAAACCACTGAGGTCATAACCCAGCGCTTTCACCACCGCGCCGGTCAGCGTTGCCATATCGATAATATAGCGCGCCTGCGGATGTCGCTGGCTGGCCCAGGCAATGGCGTCGGACAGCACCAGGCGGCCTTCGGCGTCGGTGTTGTTGATTTCTACCGTTAAGCCATTGCAGGCGCGAGCGACGCTGCCCGGCTGCATAGCGTTCGGGCCAATGGCGTTTTCCGCCAGCGCCAGCACGCCCATCACCCGCACCGGCAGCGCAAGCTTCGCGATGCTCAGCATCAGGCCGAGCACGTTGGCCGCGCCGCACATGTCATACTTCATGGTATACATCCCGGCGCCTTCCTTCAGCCACAGTCCGCCGGTGTCAAAGGTCACCCCTTTACCGACGTAGCAGCGAACCGGACCATCGGTGATGCCATCATAATGAATCGCCAGCAGGCGCGGCGGGCGCTCAGAACCTTTTCCTACCGCATGAAGCAGCCCGAGCTCCTGGTCAATAATCGCCTTCTCATCCAGTACTTCGCAGCGCAGGGAAGGGATATTGGCGCACAGTCGCTGGGCTTCTTCTACGACATACTGCGGCGTGCACTGCTCGGAAGGGAGGTCCGCCAACCGTCGTGCGGCGAGCATACCGTGCGCGGTGGCCTGCTGCTGATAAGCCAGCGTTTCCAGCGCCGCTTGTTGTGCTGGCAAAGCGTAAAGCGCGAGCTGGCGCAGGCGGGGTCTGACAGCCTTCACCTGATGCAGACCTAAATCATCAAGCTGCCAGTCAAGATTGAATAAATAGCGCAGCGCTTTGCCTATCGCACCATGTGCCTCTCCCAGCGAGCAATCGAAAACCAGCACATCGCTTACCGGCGCTTTGAACAACGGGCGCAGCGCCTCGATCAGGCTGTCGTTAAGCGAGTCCTGCCACAGCGACTGCGGGATAAGCGTAATGCGGGCGAAAGGCGAGCAGCCAAAGCGGGCATCCGCCACTTCGCCGCGCGCGGCCTGCTCAACCATTTCGGCGAGCAGGGGGCTGGCGTTGTGGGGGGATTGCGCTAACAGCGTACTGCCGGGCCAGGTCACCAGATGTGCGCCATTGCAGGTGCTATCCAGATGGTTAATGAAACGATAATCCAACATAACTTACTCCTCGATGGGGGCGCGAATGCGTGCGGCGTAGGCCTGCATCCATTCGTCGTCCACCGGACGATAATGGGTTTTTTCCTGCACGCGCTCGGCACAAAACACGGTGAGCGGCTGCGTCGCGCTGGCGATCACAAAAGAGAAGGTTTTGATATTGGTCGCCGCGCCGAATTCGCCGTGGCGGTTCATGCAGACCACCGAAAGATCCCCCGCGCGACCAAAGCGCGACATCAGCTTGTCTTCCAGTTCGCACACCACTGAATCTGCTGCCTGCTGCGGGGTCATCCCCTGAGCCATTCGCCGCACGATCTCGTAGCTGGTACAGCCTTTCATCAGATCTTCACCGACGCCGGTCGCCGTGGCGGCTCCGGTTTCGCTATCGCAATAGAAGCCGGAACCGATAATCGGTGAGTCGCCCAGCCGCCCGCGTTTTTTCATAAACAGGCCGCTGGTTGACGTTGCGACGCTCATGGAACCTTGTTTATCGAGGCCGATAATGCCGACGGTGTCGTGGCCATCGTAGGGACTGAGGCCTTTATCCAGCGTTTCGCGGCAGCGCTTGTGGTAGTGCTGCATCGCCCGCTCGGTCAGCATCTCTTTGGCGGCGAATCCCTGACTCAGCGCCCACTCACGGGCGCCCTGACCGACCAGCAGGCTGTTGTATCGCTGGCGGCTCAGGGCGTGAGCCACCTTGACCGGATTGGCGATGTCCACCAGATTGCCAACCGCGCCGAACGCCAGGGTGTCGCCGTTCATATAGGCGGCGTCCAGCTCGACCTCGCCGTTCTCCGTTGGTAAACCGCCATAGCCCACTGATTTGTAAAGCGGAAAATCTTCGACTGCGGCTACCGCATTCACTACGGCGGTAGAGGTGTCAGCCCCGGCGGCCAGCGCCGCAGCGGATTCCGTTACCCCTTCCAGCGCCATTCGCCAGGTGGCAATAATTCCCCACATTGGTTTACTCCTGTTTAGCAAGCGTGTTGTCCGTTTCGGCACGGGCGGTGATTTCCGCCGCACGATACTGCTTATCGACGATGCGCATGAAAGGCAGGTACAGCATCGCGCCAATCAACAGATTAAGCAGTTGCATGATGCTACCGCTGAGATGCCCGGTGACGATAAAACCGCTGATCACCGGCGGCAGGGTCCACGGAATAAAGACCCCGGTAGTGACCGCCACCGCACCGATTTTCATCGCCGCGTACTGCACCGTCACCAGCACCAAAGGCACCAGGTTAAACGGGATCAGCATGATCGGATTCATGATCACCGGCAGACCGAAGAGAATCGGTTCGTTGATATTAAAGATGGAAGCGCCAGCGCCCAGGCGGGCGACTTCGCGCATATTTTTGCTGCGGGCGAAAATTAGCATCGCAATCACCAGCGATAGCGTCGCGCCCGCGCCGCCCATCCAGATCATATCGAAGAACTGTTCGGTAATGATGTGCGGAGGCGTAACGCCAGCCTGAATGGCGGCGATGTTATCGGTCTGGTTTTCCATCCACAGCGGACGAATGATGCCGTTAATCATTGAACCGGAGTTGATGCCGACCGACCACAGAATGGTGATGCTGAAGACGGTCATCAGCGCGCCAAAATAGGAGGTGCCGTAGTGACGCACCGGCGAGGCGACGACCTCATAAATAAACTGATGGATGGTCACGTAGTGGGTGTGCTCAAACCCGATACGAATCGCCAGGATCAGAATCATCACCAGCAGCGCCGGGATCAGCGCGGCGAAAGATTCCTGTACCGCAGGCGGAACGCCTTCCGGCATCTTAATCACCAGTTTCTTACGCTTGAGCCAACAGAAGAGCTCGGTCCACAGTAGCGAACCGATCATGGCGACGAATAATCCTTTGGTACCAATCCACTCCACCGGGATCACCGTGATGCCGCCGTTTTCTGCCACCTTGATAAACGGCGTCAGAATAAGAAAACCTACCAGCGAGAGGATACCGCAGGAGATACGGTCATCGCCGTAGTGTTCCGCCAGGCGGTAGGCTACCAGGAAGCTGATAAACAGTGACATGGTTGAGAAGACCGCGTTAAACGGGATCTCGATAATCGCGCTCCAACTGGTACCGAAGGTGCTGGTCATAAATTGCTGATACGCCTGATTGGGGAATGACGAAATCACCAGCAAAATTGAACCGACAATAATAAAAGGCATGAATGAAACGTAGGCGCCGCGGATAGCACCAAGGTGACGCTGCTGGGCGGTTTTCGCCGCCAGAGGCATCAATTTAGCTTCAAGAAATCCCAGAACATTGTTCATTGTGAACTCCGTACAAGATCGACAGGGGTTGTGTGTGTTATCTATGACGGATTATGAGAGAAAGCGGTGGCCTGAAAGGTGAAGCGGTTCACATTGTATTCTCTGCAATAATATATATCTCATATGATTAGTTATGTTTTCTTGTAGGGGAATGAATGGAAATCAAGCTGCACGCCAACGCGACTACCACGCCAAGAACGCGCAAATATCTCCAGGAATCGGATAAAAGTGACCGGGAACTGGCGCAGGAACTGGGGATTTCCATTACCACCGTTCGCCGCTGGCGTAACCGCAGCCATATTTCTGATAATCACACTACGCCGCATTTAATACACAAAGTGTTGAGACAAGAACAGGAAGCATTGATTAACACGCTGCGTGACGTCCTGCGTGCGCCGCTGGACGAGTTGCTGTTTATGGTTAATGAAGGACTGGGGATCGCCATCTCCCGCGCAACGCTGAGCCGTTATCTGCATCCGGCGCATAAAGGGCGAAAGAATGCCGCCCCGCAGGGAAAGAAGGCATTAAAAGCCGGGTTGCGCGCGGATACGCTGATGCTCCATTACCGCCTGCTGGCGCTCTCAATGGACGACGGCGGCGAGCATCATCTGCTGTGGGCGCAGGAGCCGATTAGCGGCTGGTGCTTTGGCCGCATCTATTGCGGGATTTCGCCCGCGCTGGTTGATAGCTGGCTGGAGCAAGTGCTGGAAGCCTGTCCGGCTCAGATACAATGTCTTGAGACTTACGTGCAAAAAGGCTTTCATCCTTCCAGCGCGGAGCTATTGTGTAGAGCGGTAGTGGCACAAGAGGTTGGGGCGGTACAGCTGAGTGAACGATTAGCCGACGTTATCCCGGCGCTGGATGAACCCGATGCGACTCTCCAGCGTCTCTGCGCGCTGTGGAACCAGGGGCGGACACAAAAAAAACTGGGCGATATGACGCCGCAGGCGTTTCTCGAGTCGCAGGGGCAAGAGTGAGGGTAAATCTGCTTTAGCGCTTGTGTGCGCATTATTGTCGGGTGGCGGCTGGCGCCTTACCCGACCTACGCAAACTGCATACGACTTCGAACCAGTAGCCCGGCTAAGCGCAGCGCGAGCCGGGGGATGTCCACATACTGCTCTATGCCTTAACTCGACAATACCGCTTTTTTTACTCAAAACAGCAGCGTTGAATTTCCTGAACGCTTTGTTGTGAGATAGCTCAAAAATCCATAATGCAACCGACCTGAATGACCACATACCGTGTCACGATAGATATCCATAGACTTGATGAATATTGATTATTTGGGGAGTGGTATATGACTTCACTCGTGCAGCGAACGCAGGTCATCGAAAACTGGTATCGTGAGTCCGATGATTTTTCGACGCTGGTGAATTATCGGGTTCTCAGGGCGGGCCATATCCGGACAAACGGCAATTTCCATATTCAACGTCAGTCGGTTGTCGGGCATGAACTTATATTTTGCCTTAAAGGGCGTGGGGTTATTCGACTGGAAAATAATCTGCATCATGTACAGGAAGGAAATCTGGCCTGGCTACCGGTACGTTGGCCGCATGAACATTATCCTGATAGCGCTGAACCGTGGGAAATATTATGGCTGAGAATTGATAGCTCAAAATTAAATAATATCATGCAGATTCTCAATGTTCTTCAGGAACCTGTATTTGCCTTCCAGCAGCCGGAGAAAGTGACTGAAATTTATTATCAACTGTTCAGTTTAATGAAAAGCCATACTCTGGTTTCAGACGCGCACTGCGATGCGCTGTGCGCAAAACTTATTTCTACCTTGCTGGAGAACCGCAGCCAGGAAACGGAGAAATCCCCGGTGATTACCCATCGTGGCCTGGGGCGGCTTATATATCAGATCCACAGCCACTATAATGACGAGTGGGATATTGAAAAATTTATGCAGTACTGCCAGGTGAGTAAATCGCAGCTATTTCGCCTGTTCCAGGAGACCTTTAATCAAAGCCCGTTAAAATGGCTGAAAAATTATCGTCTGTCTCAGGCCCGGCGATTATTAGTCGAAACCGATGACACAATTAGTAAAATCGCCGGGCAGGTGGGTTATAACGATCCGCTGCATTTCTCGCGCGACTTTCATCGCGCGGTAGGCGTTTCGCCAAGCGAATTTCGCCGTCAGGAAAAACAACTCTCGGATGGCGCGTGAATACGAACGGCTTCGTCAGGGAAGCCGTTCGCTGCGATCAGAAGAAGGTTTCCATCTGAATACCAAACGACCACTCTCCACCAGAGGTAAAGCCTTTCTGGCCCAGCGTATCGTTGGGACTGTAGTTATCCAGCGCTTTATCCCAGTTCATCCAGGTGGCAAAAACGCGCAGTTCCGGGCGGGTGAAGAACGGCGAGACATCGTCCGGGCGGAAAGTCGGGGCAAAGGTGAGCTTATAGAAGTTGCCGTGGACCTTCTGGTACTGCTGATAGCCGTTAGGATCGAGATCCATATACTGCCAGGTGGCTTCATAGCCTAATGCGAAGTTCTGCGTGATATTTTGCATGACGCGACCGTTCAACGTTACCCAGCGATAGTCATCGCCTTTGACGTAGCGATCGCTGCTGTATTGCGCAAGAATTGAAGGTGCGAAATCCCAGTTGCGGGCCAGGTTCACCATGCCATAGCTGGCAAAACGCAGGGTGCTGGCGTCAGAAAGCAGCGCCGGGTCGGTACCGATATTTTTCACCTCCGCGCCCAGCCCTTGCCCCCATGACAGCACGCTGCGTGATTCACCTTGTGCCATCCCATAGAAGCTATCGCCCTGATAACCGAGCAGTACGGTGTAGCCTTTATTGGCGGCGTTGAAGACTTTATAGCCGCTGAGCGTTTCACGTTCCTCGTTGTCTTTGGCCTGCATGCCGCTGACGAAAAGCTGCACCGGCCCGAAATAGTTGTTGGCGGTGAGAATGTAGTTCTGCACATCGTTATTCACCACGTCGACATCGCCAAAGCTGCGCCCGATAAAGGAGAAGTTGCTGCGCGTGTTCTCTGACCAGCGAACGTCATAAATACCACCGCCGGTGCCGTTGAGCGCCACGAACTTGGAGTCCAACCACGGAATTTCAAAGTTGTCGCGGTCGACGCGCTTCCCGGCCCACAAGGTGGTGTCTTTGAGCGGCCCGGTAAAGCTGGGCAGGGAGGCGATTTCGGCAAACGCCTGGCTGACGTTTAGGGTGCTGGAGTCGGCGGTCCAGTCGTTGTAGCTCTTTTGCTGGTCGGCGATCATGGTCATAAAACGGGTTGTCGCGCCATTATCCAGACGTTGTTTTTTCTCCAGATAGACTTCGACGTAGGTGTCAGGTTCGTTACCCAAACGGCCAATCGCGCCGCCGGTTTGCCCGGCTGGGGTCATAAATGGGCCACCCTGGGTATGGCGGGCGTTGTGGTTGGTCATCATCCCGGCGCGCGCGTAGCCGTGAAGTTCAAAATAACCATTATCGTCCGGGGTGATTTTTTCAATTTTTTGCGTGCGGGTTTCAAGGTCTTCGACTTTTTTCTTCGCCTGGTGCGATCCCTCTTCAGTTTGTTTTAACTGGGTCGCCAATTGCGCGTTTTTTTGTTCAGCGATAGCCGCGCGGTTTTCCGCCTGCTGGAGCCGTAATTCCAGTTGATTTAGTCGTTGTTCAACGCTGATATTGGACGCAGATAAAGCATAAGGGATCGTCAGTATATTTATCAGACAGAAACCGGGTAGGGTTATAGAGGTAATTTTCATATTATTCTCATAAGTCACTATCATAAATAAAAAAGACAGGAAACCCTGCGCTTATTAATAAGCGCAGAGAGATTGTTATTTATCTTTCAACTAATCTAAGTGGTAAACTTCTTCCATTTCAGCCCATAGCGTACCTTCCGGTTCGCCGTCGAGTGGCATCTGGCATGGGCCGGTCTCCTGCCACCACTGCTGAGTTTTTAAATGCCCAGCCATTTTCTTTTGATCGGCTTCATAATCGTCACCGTCATATTCGAGATAGCTGAACAATAATCCATTTTTATAATAAATTGAGAAGTTGCGTAGGTTGCACTCTTTAATCATTGCGTTCACTTCCGGCCAGGGGTTAGCGTGCAGCTCTTTATAATAATCCAGTTTTTCCGGGCGGACTTTAACCACACAGCCAAAGCGGCGAATTTTACTCATCGTCGTCATCCTTATTAATAACGTGGGCACGTTGCAGAATCTGTTTAATTTCGGCTTTCATCTCTTGTGTTAATGGTGATGCGGGAGGTAGGGAATAAACGGGAATATCCAGACCGGTCAGCTGTAGCGCATATTTCACGGCGTTATAAAACGGCACGTCAATGCTGTAGAGCGGTGGGATCCAGGAAAGAGACTGCTGTAGAGCGACCGCCGCGGCAAAATCCTGACGCTGCCAGGCGGCGAGTATTCCGCAGGTGAGTTGTGGCGCAAAGTTGGCGCTAGCCGGGATACAGCCGTCACCGCCGAGGATCAGAGTGCCCAGTAGATATTCGTCATAACCTGCGAATACCGCGAAATCCGGGCGCAACGGTTTGACCGCATGCAGGGTTTCCCGGATATGTGAGAGTGTATCAACGGTATCTTTCAGTCCCACGATATTCGGGCAGTTCAGCGCCAGCGTTTTGATAACCGATGGTGGAATCGACTGACCGGTCAGCACCGGGAAATTATAGAGAATAATCGGCAGCGGCAGAGCGTTAGCAATGGTGGTGAAGTGGTGCAGTAGGTTGCTTTCGCTCAGAGGATTGTACCAGGGATTGACCACCACGACGCCGTCGGCTCCCGCGAGTCGCGCATGTTCGCCAGCCGCAATCGTCTGCTGAGTCCCACAGCTGGCGATACCGATCAGCACCGGTTTTCTCCCGGCGACCGTGGTAATGCAAAATTCCGTGACTTGCCGCCGCTGGGCATCGGACATATGAGCAAATTCCCCCGCGCTGCCGAGGAAAAACAAGCCGTCGACCGGGGAGGCCAGCAGGTGTTCAATTAAGCGCGCCTGGGCAGATTGATCAAATTCTCCCTGCGCATTAAATAACGTCGGGACCGGGGGGATCACCCCGCGAAAAATAGGCTGAGTCATTATGTTCTCCTGTCGCGTATTCCTGAGTCAGTACCAGGCGCAGGCGAGGGCCTTCACACTCATCGCTGAGTGTGTTCTCGCCTGCAAACTACGCGTTATTTATTTAACGGATTTAATCGGTAATACAAAAAATGATGATGCGAATACAAACACAATGGCGGCAATAAACAGCGACGAATAATCATTATTAAAGGTCGCCAGCAGCCAGGCGGATAATATTGGGCTGAAGGATTGCGGTAATACGGTCGCAATCGTCAGAATGCCCATATCTTTACCCGCTTGCTTTCCGCCGCCGGGTAATACCTGTGTCATCAGCGCCATATCAATAGAGGTATAAGCGCCATAGCCCAGCCCCATGATGGCGGCATAAATATACATCCCGGTAAGCGTTGGCATAAACAGAGGCACACACAAACCGGCAGCCATTAACAGGGTTGAGAGGAAAACAAAGATTTTTCGCCGCTGCAGTTTGTCCGAGAGCACGCCGGAAACCAGGCCGGAGAACAGTAACGTCACCAGGGTGATCACCGAGATAGTGCCGATGGCGTAGTTAGACTCCTCGACGCTTAAGCCAATGAAATCCTGCAAAATATACAGCTGATAGGTTACGACCCCCTGGTAGCCCAGATACATGGCGAAGCGACCAAAGAACGCCCAGCCAAAATCCGGGTACTTACGCGGACTGACCCAGAAGTTTTTGAAGAACGAGCCCCAGCGGAAGGGTTCAACTTCCATGTTTCGGGTAGAGGGTTCACGGTTGATAAGGACAAAAGCCACGCAGCAGGCGGCAATCGCCAGCGCAAATACCAGGTAGCCTAGTTGCAGGTTCCACGCCAGATAGCCTGCGAGGATAATCCCCACCGTACCGCCGGCAGTCGAGCCCGCGCCGACGAAACCGGAGGCGATACCGCGGTTTTCAGGTAAGAACCGGTCGGCGATCACGGTGGCTAATGGACCGTTCATGCAATTAAGCGAGACGGCAGCCATCAACCAGAACACCGCAATACCGGCAATCGTGGTGGTCATTGAAATGCCGAAGATAGCCAGCCCACCGATTAACGCGCCGCCAACGATAAACGGTGAACGACGCCCCCAGGTTGAGCGGCAGCGGTCGGATAACGCCCCGGCAATCGGCTGGGCAAAAATGGTAAACAGCAGCGCTGAGGTCATCACGATCGCCAGGTTATTAGCCTTATTGGCAGGATCGATTTGCGCCACGTGGTTGGGGAGAAGAACCGAGATAACCCCACAATACAGCGCCAACAGTACAAAGAAATTGGTAAACAGCGAGGCCAGCAGGATATTTTTCTTACGCCCCGTGACTCTGTTGCTATTTTCTGACGATACGCTATCAGGTTTATCGTCAACCTTGCCGGCAGGCAGTGAGTTGATATTATCGGACATGCTTATTTCCTCATTATTATTCAGTAGGGTGAATTGAAAATAAACGTTATAAACTCCGGTTTTATTTATTTCCCCCTTCTGATTGCGTCAGATATATACGGCACGCGTTTTCGCCCATGACTGCGTTAATATCCTCCAGCGATAAATGGGCAATCGCCGCCATCACGCACGTTCTCCAGCGCGGGTAGCCACCGGCCAGCTCGACCACCGGCCAGTCGCCGCCGAATAAACAGCGCTGCGGGCCAAATGCCGTTATCGCCTGCTGGATCCACGGCTGAAGCTGCTCGGGTTCCCAGCGCTGCCAGTCGGCTTGTGTCGGTAAACCGGATATTTTGCACGCCAGCAGAGGAAAGGCGGCCAGCGCGATAAATGTCTCCTGCCAGGTCTGCCACTGGTTATCAGCGATAGCAGGTTTCCCCATATGATCCAGCACCACGCGAGCATCAGGTGCGTGTTGATACAGCCACGTCAGTAAATCGTGAAGCGCAGTCAACTGAGAGGCCCTGACGCACATATCCAGCACAAAGCCCTCACGAGCGGCAGCCAGTAAACCGTCGCGATAATCGGTGTTGTAAAACAGCTCCAGGGGCTCGTTTTGCAAGGAGCGCCGGATCCCCACCACGCGCGGCAGTTCATGTAAATGACGCAGGTAAGGCACCACGGCATTGCCCGTTTCCAGCGGAGCCCAGGCGACAATACCGACAAGCTCAATGGGGCTGGTTTCCGCCTGCTGGTTTATCCACTCCACCTCCAAAAGCGCCTGCTGCGCAGCACAGTCGGCCTGAACCACAATCGCGGCATCCGGCGATTGAGCGGCTTTAGCCAGCTGCGCAGGCAAAAAAGACCGGTTAAGCGCCGGGAGATCGCGCAGCCAGTCGTAGTGCAGCACGCCCGGATCCCAGAGATGCAAATGGCTGTCGAGGATCTTCATTTTTGCGCCTTCCCACCGTTGCCCGGCAGCAGGTCCCAGCCAATATTCAGCACCGGGGCCATTAACTCATCGATTTTTGCGAGCAGCTCCGGATCCAGCGGCTGCGTACACCAGCGGATATTATCCAGCATATTGTCGGCGCTGGCGGTGCCGATCACCGTGGAGGCAATGCCGTTATCCGCCGCGGTGGTGAGTGCAAACTGCAGGGCGACCTGGGCAATATTTACGCCGTGGCTGTCGCACAATGTAGAAACTTTACGGCAGATAGCCTGCACATCCTGATGCGCCGGATGCCAGTCGGGCGCGCCGCCTCGGGTCAGCAGCCCCATCGAAAGCGGTGAGGCGTTGAGGACGCCGATACCTGCCTGATTCAAACGTTGTGCTACCGCCCCAAGCCGCCTGTCCTGTAAAGTCCAGGTGCAGTAGGCCATTACGCTATCCACTTTTTGCTCGCAGGCGACGCGTTCCAGCAGCGCCAGGTCGTAGCCGGTAACGCCAACGTGGCGCACGACGCCGCTCTCGCGCAGTTCGCGCAGTGTCGGCAGCCCTTCATCGAGCAATTGCTGCATGTCGCCATATTCAATGTCGTGACACTGAATCACGTCGATGTAATCACAGCCTAACCGGGTCAGGCTTTCGTCTACGCTGCGCAGGGTAGCCTCGCGGGAGAAATCCCACAGGCTGTCGCCATAGCGCCCGACCTTCGTCGCCAGGGTATAGCTGTCGCGCGGTACGCCTTTCAGCGCGACGCCCAGCGCGGTTTCCGCTTTGGTTAGCCCGTAATAGGGAGCGACATCGAAATAGTTCACGCCGTGGGCGAGAGCCGTCGCCACGGTTTCGTTGGCTTGCTGTTGCGACACCGGGTGATAGATGCTGCCCAGTGATGCCGCGCCCATCGCCAGCACCGGGACCTGAATCCCCGTGCGTCCAAAAGGTACTGTTTTCATTGTTTGTTCCTTATGATTAATCGTTGGCAGACGTCCGTAGGCTCAGGCGCAGCCCGGCGCGTTCGGGCCTGACGTGCGGGCCTTGTGCTATCGTCCAACTGCCATCGTTCTGCTGCTGTTGCAGCGCGTTTTCATCGATGGCGATCCCCAATCCCGGTTCATTGCCCAGCACGATACCGCCGTCTTCGATGCGCTGATCCACGCGTAGTCCGGTAGGGAAGCTGAGGTCCTGAATTTCGCAGCTCAGATGATTGCTTACCGCCGCTGCCGCGTGGGCCACCGGGTTGGCGTTGTAGCCCACCGGACTGACCGGCAGACTAAAGGCCTGCGCCAGGTTGGCCACGCGCAGAAAGTGGGTTATGCCCCAGCACATGCCCGCCTGAAGAACATCCACCGCGTTCTCTTTCAGCAGCGGCAGAAACTGTTCGAGGCCGGTAAGGTTCTCCCCGGTGGCGACCGCGCAGCGCACCTGTTGGCGGATCGCGGCGTGTCCGGCTGCATCCCAGCGGCGCACGGGTTCTTCGATCCAGCTCAGATCCAGTGCTTCCTGTAAACGGCTGACGTAGCGCACCGCCTGTTTGGCGCTCATCGACTCGTTAACATCAATCATTACCGCCGGAGAGGGGCTGTTGGTGAGATACACCTCGCGCACCGCCAGCAGGCGCTGTAAGTCCTCTTCAACGT
The DNA here is from genome assembly GCF_051131775.1 of Klebsiella sp. MISC125. Taxonomy (NCBI): domain Bacteria; kingdom Pseudomonadati; phylum Pseudomonadota; class Gammaproteobacteria; order Enterobacterales; family Enterobacteriaceae; genus Klebsiella; species Klebsiella sp. MISC125. The sequence continues at coordinate 3,191,467 of NZ_CP180448.1, read as the reverse complement.
CGAGACCGCCTTTGAGCTTGAAGGCGCTGAATCCACGCTCGGCAAAACGCTGATGCAGTGCGGTTAACGCCTCCAGCGGCAGTGGAAAATCCAGCCCCGACGCGTACCCGGGAACAAAAGGGCTTCTCGCGCCGAGCAGCCGCCAGAGCGGTTCCCCGGCACATTTGGCTTTCAAATCCCACAACGCCATATCAACCACGCCAATCGCGCCGAAAACGCTGCCCGCATGGCCGCTTTTGAAGACCCAGGCCTGCATCCGGTCGTAGAGCGCGGTGACCGCACGTGGGTCTTCGCCTTCGATAGCCGGAAAAATACGCTCAATATCCGCGTGTCCGCCAACGCCGATACCGCTAATGCCTTCATCGGTTTCGAGGATCAGCAGCGGAACTTCCGTTACGCCAGAGGTGAGGGTGCCGTTGACATCGCCAATCGGACGTCCCCAGCGATGCCAGGTTTTAATCGTGCGCCAGCCGGTGATTTTCATGCGCCTGACTCCTCTTTCTGCCGCGAGGTGCGTAAATCAATCACCATGCGTCCCTGGATGGCGCCGTTGTCCATCTCGTTGAAAATAGCGTTGATCTCTTCTAGCTTGCGAGTCTGTACTATCGGGCGAACGCGTCCGGCCAGCGCGTGCTGGAAAGCTTCCGCCAGATCCTGACGGGTACCAACCAGGCTGCCGACAATCTGAATACCATCGAGCACGGTTTTGACGATGTTCAGGTCAAGATCGCCCGGGGGGACTGCGACGCACACCACTTTGCCCCCGGCCCTGACGCTATTGACGGCCTGGTGAAAGGCGGCGCGCGCGACGGCGACCACCACGGCGGTATGCGCACCACCAGCGGTCAGCTCCTGAATGCGCGAGGGAACGTCGTCCCGGCTCGGGTTGAGGGTGATTTCTGCGCCGCACTCGCGGGCAAGCTCCAGCTTGTCGTCCTGTAAATCAATAGCGATAACGCGGGCGTTAAAGACGTTGCGGGCAAACTGGATCGCCATATTGCCAAGCCCTCCCGCTCCCCATATCGCCAGCCACTGCCCGGGGCGAACGCCGGAAACGCGAATGGCTTTATAGGTGGTGACGCCAGCGCAGGTGATGCTGCTGGCAACCAGCGGATCGAGGCCGTCCGGGACTTTAACCGCGTAGTCGGCTTTCACGATGCACTGTTCAGCCATTGCGCCATCGACGCTGTATCCGGCGTTTTTCACGCTGCGACAGAAGGTTTCCCGGCCGCTGACGCAGTATTCGCACACGCCGCAGCCTTCATAAAACCAGGCGATGCTCACCCGGTCGCCGGGCTTCAGACAGGTCACGTCATCGGCGACGGCGCGAACGATGCCGATCCCTTCATGGCCGGGAATGCGTCCCGGTACCGGGCCAAAATCGCCTTGCACGACGTGGAGATCGGTATGGCAGACGCCACAGCACTCAACGTCGACCAGCGCTTCACCGGAGACTAACGGGCGCACCGGCATCTGGCGAATCTCGACTTGACCGGGATGACTTTGACTCACTACAGCTGCTTTCATCATGACCTCCCGTCAGTTCAGTTGCGGCGTGACGTTATCGTTAATCCGCTGACGTCGGGCGACATAGGCGGGCAGGGGCTGTACGCCTGAAGCGTCGGTAAACCAGGCAAAAGGATCGGTGCTGGCGACGAGGGCGAAATTTGCCCATGGCTCGAACGATCCGGAACGGATAATCAGCTTGGCTTTGTGCGCGATGTCGTGGCATAGCGTTTCGTGGCTGGCGGCGAGAAACTCCGCGCCAGAGCCGGTATAGATAGTTTGTACTTCGCGATACAACTGCGGATGGCAGTCGCGCACTTCGCTGGCAAAATGCACCTCTTCAACGAAAATCTCTTTGCGCAAAACGCGCAGGATGTCACGGACATCAACCGTGCCGGGCCACAGACCAAGATCGATGCGATTCGCGCTGGCGGGAATTGGAAAACCGGCGTCGGTTACCAACACAATATCGGTATGGCCGAGGGTCGCCAGGGCAGCGGCAAGTTCAGGGTGTAAGATTCTATCGGGTCTCATTATTGTTATTCCTCGGTCACGGCATGCGATTGCAAGAAGGCATCGACGTCGGTGCGGTATTTGTAAGAGGGCACGGTTTCCCAGTCAGAGCAGCACAGCGCTGCGGTGGCGTTGGCAAACAGGGCCGCTTCGCTTATCGGCTGACCTTCGTCCAGCGCCACCGCAAGGGCAGCGTTGAAGCTGTCGCCCGCGCCGTTGCTGTCAACCACCTCAACCAGACAAGGGGGAATTTCCTGCGTGGTTTGCGGGCCGAATACTGCGGATCCCGCATCGCCCAGCGTCATCACCACATAACGGCAACCCGTTTCCAGCAGCATGCTGGCGATTTCCCGGTTGCTACGAGCGTCGTCCGGCGCCAGGCCCAGCGCCACGCGCGCTTCGGTTTCATTGGGGGTGAGGTAGTCGATCGCGCTCAGATCGAGACCGCGGAGATCTCTGGCCGGCGCGGGGTTAAGAATGGTGATTTTATCCAGCGACTTTGCGCGTCTCAGCCCGTAGAGCGCGGTTTCCAGCGGAATTTCCAGCTGGGCTAGCGCCACGCCGCAGCTTTTGATTTGATGCAGGGCGTTATCTACCAGCGCCGGGGTAAAGAGTTTGTTCGCTCCCATATCCACGACGATGACGTTACGGGCTTCTTTATCTTTAATAATCAAGCCAGCTCCGGTCGGCAATTCGGTGGTCAGAGTGAGACCATCGATATTGATCCCTTCCTCCAGCATCAATTCAACGAATTCGGTGCCAAAAGTATCTTTACCCACCACGCCGCTATAGACCACGTCAGCTCCCAGGCGGGCAGCCTGAACCGCCATATCGGAGCCTTTTCCTCCCCAGGTCTGGCGGAAGTCATGCCCGATTAGCGTCTCACCAGCCAGCGGAATGCGCTCGGCGGTCATCACCAGGGCTTTTGCATAACTGCCGAGAATAAATACACTCATCACATACTCCTTAAATTGTGCGGGTGTGGTACCGCCATTTCCGGCGGTACCGTTCGGTTAATAGGCGTTGATGTCGCCGACCAGACCTTTCACCAGCTCGGGTCCTGAGCTGGTGCCAACCAGCTCTGCGCCTGCGACGAACATCTCTTTCATCTTCTCCAGAGTGTTCACTTTACCGGATACTTTGACCCGGCAAGGGGCCTGGATATTGGCTTTGAGAAGTTGAACATCTTCTACCGTTGCCGCGCAGCCGCCTTTGCCCCAGCCGCTGGATTGTTTCACCCAATCAATACCTGCTTCATAGGCGTAGCGAGTGGCTTTGATTTTCATCGCCTCTTCGGTGATAAAACCGAACTCCAGCATTGCCTTCACTTTCATTCCCAGGTCGTGGGCGATGTGGGTGACTTCCTTCAGTTCATTGAAATAGAGGTCATCCATTCCGCCGAGTAAAAAGCCTGGGTTCGGTGGGAAATCAAATTCATCTGCGCCTTCTTTGGCCAGTTCTCTCACCACGGCGACTTTCATGGCCGTTGTGTCGTTGGCCTGAGGGAAGTTCACGGTGGTGGCGACGCGAATACCGGTTCCTTTCAATACATCTTTGGCGACGGAGACCCAGCACGGTGCGATCATCGCCGCATCGAACTGATACTCCATGCAGACATTCAGATGCTGAATCAGTCCTTCACGGGTTAAGTCCGGGTTGACGTTGGTGAACTGAATGGCCTTCGCGACCTGACGGGGATCATTAAAATCGATCATGTACCACTACTCCTGTTGGCTGAAAAAACATACGTTACGATGTGAATGACATGGGCTTACTGTAAGGAGGTGGCAGAAAAGGCGTGATAGGCAAGAATCCCGACCATATGGACAGAATTTTCAGACGCAGAATTTTGTGAAGTAGTTGGCAAAATTGAGTGGGTGGTGGGTGGGTTGTTAATCGCCACCATTTAATGTTATGTTATAACATATATTAAAAGGCATTATAAAAAATGTGACTATTTAGCTTTCCTTTTAAATGATAATGATTATCATCTTTTCTGAGTGGTGAAAGATAAAAAAATTGAGTGTTTCAGCAATCCACTCTGCTGCTAATGGAGGAGACTTTGACAACCTGCTGTACGGCTATTGACCCGGTGCTCAGCGTCAATATTGCATCATTACCGCGTCCCGGAGGCGGGGAACTCCTCTCCAGTGTCCATTTTGAAGCCAAAAAGGGTGAGTGTCTGGCGGTCATTGGGCCAAACGGCAGCGGTAAAACCTCGCTGCTGCGGGCGATCGATCGAGAACTGACCACGCTGAATGGCGACATCCTGCTGTTCGGACGCCCCATAAGCGAACTGTCGCGACAGCAGCGCGCTAAGCAGATTGCGGTGCTCGCGCAGAATGATACCCCCGATATGAGGCTGGCTCTTGAGGATTACGTCGCTCTCGGGCGCATTCCCCACGCCCGTGATATGTCCCATCGTGAACACGAAGCCATCGTGACCAGCGCCATTAACGATACCGGGTTGCAGAGGTTCCGAAAGCGTTCGCTGTCTGCGCTTTCCGGCGGAGAAAGGCAACGAGCGGCGCTGGCTCGGGTGTTGGCTCAGTCACCCGCGTTGGTGTTGCTGGATGAGCCAACTAACCATCTGGATCCTCCTGGCCGGGTGGAACTGCTTTCGCTGGTAAAAAGTAAAGGAATCACAGTGGTGGCGGTGCTGCATGATTTATCGCTGGTTGAGTCTTTTGCCGATCGCGTTTTGCTTTTGTCGCAAGGGCGTGCGGTGGCCTGGGATATACCGGAGCGGGTACTTGTCTCTGAACAGCTTTATCCCGTTTTCGGCTTGACCTGTTTTACTGTACCGCACCCTGATACGGGTAAGGCTCTGCGTATTTTTGAAGTTCCAGGCTATGCCTGATGAATATATGAGGATCGTAATGAATAAGTGGCTTGTTGGTATTATTGCTATTATGTCGGTTACTGCGGTGCACGCTGCTGATTATCCGGTAACCATTGAGAGTTGCGGAATGCCAGTGACATTCACGCAAGCGCCAAAGAGGGCGGTGATCCATGATCTTAATATGTCTGAAATGGCTTTCGCACTCGGTTTACAGGACCGCATTGTTGGGCTAACCGGTATTAGCGGTTGGTATAAAATGACGCCGGAATTTAAAAAGGCGATGGGATCAATTCCCGAACTGGCCCCTAAATACCCTTCACTGGAAACGTTGCTGGCGGTGAATCCCGATTTCTTTTTCGCGGGCTGGAATTACGGTATGAAAGTGGGCGGCGAAGTGACGCCAACCGTCCTTGATAAATATGGCATTAAGACTTTCGTATTAAGTGAAAGCTGCGTTTTTACTTCTGGCGATAAACGCAAAGCGAGCATGGATTTGCTGTATAACGATGAGCTGACGCTGGGTAAGATTTTCGGCAAGCAGAAAGAAGCGCTGGTGTTAGTCGACGGCTGGAAAAAAACGCTGAGTACGTTGCCAAAATCGCCGCAGGGCGCTCAACCGTTGAAAGTGTTTGTTTATGATTCGGGCGAGGATAAACCCTTTACCAGCGGTCGCTACGCTATGCCAACGGCGATTATTGAAGCGGCCGGAGGTAAAAACGTGATGGACGGGCTGGATATTAGCTGGGGGACGACCTCGTGGGAGAGCGTTGCGACGGCGGAACCGGACTTTATTATTCTCCTGGATTATCAGACCGGCAGCGGGGCGGATATGCTTCGTCATTTCCTGGAAAATCACCCGTTAATGAAGATGACACCTGCGGTGAAGCATCAGCGTTATCTGAAGTTGCAATACGCTGAGTTGACCCCGGGGCCGGCCAATATTAAAGCGGTAGAGAAGCTGGCGCACGCGATGTACCCGACGGCGAACCAATGACCTTTTCTGCATACCGTTACCATTGGGCAATATGGGGTGCGCTGGTTGTTTTAGCTGGGTTAATGCTGCTTAGCGTTGCCAAAGGCAGCGTACCGTTATCGCTGATTCAGGTTCTGGGCGCATTAGGGCTCATGGACGTTCCAGTCTCTGAGATGGTCAGGCGCATTGTGATTGATCTACGCGTCCCGAGAACGCTGCTCGCCGTACTCACGGGAGCTGTTCTGGCGATGGTGGGGGGACTGCTGCAAACCACCACCCGCAACGATCTGGCCGATCCCTTTTTATTCGGTCTTTCCTCCGGCGCATCGGCGGGGGCGGTACTGGTGATCACCCGATTTGGCGAGCGGCTTGGCGCACTCACGCTACCGGTATCGGCGTTTGTCGGCGGGATCTGTTCCGCCGTGGCGGTGATGCTGCTGTTTCATTTTAAAAAACAGCGCGGTGCTGAACATCTGGTTATCTGCGGGCTGGCTATTTCCTTTTTATTTGGTGCGCTGACCAGCTATCTGATCTTCTCCGGCGATCAGCGGGCCGCCAGTTCGGTGCTGTTCTGGTCGCTGGGAGGGCTGGGGCTAGCGCGTTGGGATAATCTGCCTTATGCCATATTTAGTCTGCTGTTTCTCGGCGCTTTTGTCCTGCTACGTTGGCGTTCGCTGGATGGTTTGCTGGCCGGTGAACAGACCGCGCAATCATTAGGCATTAACGTCAGCCGCCTGCGGATGGAGGTTTTCTTCTGCTGCGCGCTGGCTACCTCTTTGCTGGTGGCGTTAACTGGAGTAATTGGTTTTATCGGGTTGATGGTGCCGCATATGTGCCGCTATTTTTCCGGCGTTAAGCATCTGCTGCTGCTTCCTTTATGCGGCCTGTGGGGAGCGGTGCTTTTATGCGGTGGCGATATTGTCAGCAGGACGTTGCTGGCCCCGCAGGAGCTGCCAATTGGCATTATCACTGCGGGAATCGGCGGCCTGTTTATTATTATGTTGTTGGCCAGAAACCGCTCGTGAACTCATCAACGCCAGGTCATCCCCTGGCGTTTTCAACAGCCCTCGGCAAAAGAACGCACCTTATCCCGTCTAAACGAATCGCAAACAACTATTCAGAAGACGGATGGTAAATTCACATTCCTCCAGAGTAAGATGTCGAGAACTGGGTTTATGTTTTGATAAATCATTTTTTTTAATTCTATTTATTAGATATCATCTCTTTTACAGAGTGTTGTGCTGATTTTATCTATCACACTGATTGTTAATGAGAAAAATCTTAAAAGGATTGGGCGGTTTGTCAGCCTGCACAGGACCATGGTGACATTATATGGTTTGAGTTATTGAGGGATTTTTCTGAAAACTGGTTGTCTGGACATTAAATATTAAACAAACTTATAATTCACCCACTTCACTCATGGGTATATCCCCATGGCGCGTATTATACGCATTTCTATAAAGGATTATTTAGCTTTCGTGAGGAAAAGGGATGTTAACTATTTTCAGCCACAATCATTTTTTCAAAAAAGCCATGCGGCTGAAAATAAATGATATAAAGGCGGTCAGACAGGTGAATCTGGTTGACCTGTGCTTGACAACCTACACATCTGGTCACAACGCGCAGTTTCATTTTCTTATCAATAGCTTTGAAATGAAGAAGAATTTTGTCTGTTTTAAAGTTGAAGATAATATTATTTGCTTGATAAACAAAAGACGCACGGCTCATATTGCTAACATAATATCCAGAGTCACTGATGGCATTCCCGTGGGTGAGGATATTTGCTTAACGGAGAGAGAGTTTCAGTATATTTTTATTATGAAATTTAATTTACTGGCAAAAGATTACCCCGATCTACTTGGCGTTTCGCCAAAAGTTTATAGTAACTATAAAAGAAAATTAATCGAAAAGTTTGGCTTTAACTCATTTCATTCGCTCTTGGCATTATCTCATTATTTACATGCATCCTCGATGATCGATAAATTTATGCCGTGAAGACGATTTCCGCACCAGTGTGGCCCATTGATTCTGCGATGCTGCTGGAATAGTGAACATCAAAGTGTTGCACAACGGACCTGGCTTCCGTAAATTCATGGATATGAACCTTGTCCGCATATGGAAAATATCATGGATGTGACCGCACTGAAGAAAACCACCCTGACCGAACAGATTATGGAGCAGATAGCCTCGCAGATCACCTCCGGAAAGCTGAAGCCTGGGCAGCGTTTGCCGAATGAACGGGCGATGGGTGAGATGTTCAATGTCACGCGCAGCCGGGTTCGCGAAGCGCTGCGCGCACTGTCGCTGATTGGGCTTATCGAGATAAAACCAGGCGATGGCAGCTATGTTTCTGAGAACAAACCACAACTGCCTGAAGAGACGATGACCTGGATCTTCCATAAGGAGATTCACAACCTCGATGAAATTTATGCGGCGAGGAAGCTTATAGAAGAAGAGGTTTACCTCACCGCGATTACTGCAGTGACTCACGATGACCATATCCGTTTTCAGGCGATAATTGACCAGATGGCGGAGCTGATTTCGCAGGATGGTCAGCCGGAGGCCTATCACCAGTTGCTTGATGAGTACGATCTGCTGATGGGACGCCTGTGCGGCAACCAGATTTATGACAAGTTAATGCAGACTATCGTGATGCTGCGTAAGGATTTTTCGCGCAAATTACTGAATGCCGACGGTGCCATGGCGCACAGCTTTAAGCTGCGACTGAATATTCATGAAGCCTTTGTTCTGCGGGATAAGGTTCAGTTGCGTAAAAATCTGAAGTCGTTCTATCAGTCTTCGCGCAAATTCTACGATCGCATCGCGGATAATAAAGACAATTAATATGGCCAAAGTTAAATCTGCTGAAAGATCGTTTCGTCTTCTGGAGTTGATTGCCAGCCACCGCGAGGGGCTGAGTTTCACTGACCTGCAAACCAGTCTCGACATCCCCAGAAGCTCCGCCCACAGCCTGATTCAGGAATTTCTTGATAACGACTACCTGTTGTATATGCCGGATACACGGCTATATCACGCGGGTCTGGCGCTGATAAAAATCGCCGCTAACTGCATTGAGAGCACTGACCTGGTTCGCGATCTGCGGCTGCTAACCGCCTTTTTGAGTAAGCGTCTAGGCAAAACCAGCCACGCGGCGATTCTCGATGGTAAGCAGGTGGTCTATCTGGCAAAAGCGCTGGCTCAGGACGACCTCTCACTGATGCGGCATATTGGCAACCATCTCCCGGCGCACTGTACCGCCGTTGGCAAAGTGCTCCTTAGCCAATATCGTGATGAAGACCTTGTGCAGTTGTATGGCGACGCGCCGCTGGAAAAAATGACGGTGGACTCAATAAGTTCGTTACCGGTGTTGCTGGCCGAACTGCGCCAGGTACGCGAGCAGGGTTACGCGATTGAGCAACGGGAGGCCAATGAACGCGCGGCCTGCGTTGCGCTACCTATTTATTCCTCAAATGGCAAAATGGTGGCGGCTTTTAGCGTGACGTTTCTTGCTTACGAATGGGAATCACTGGTGCTGGAGGACATTCTGCCAGTGATGAAAGAGTGCCGGATACTGGCGCAGTAGTCGCTGTATCCCCCCGGGTCGCGGCCGTATTCAGCCGTCTGCGATCCCGTAGCTCGGGCAAGGCGCTTGCGCCGCCCCCGGGAGAAAGGCCGCAGGGGAGCAGAATTTCCCGGAGGCGATGCTGCGCATCTGTCCGGGCTACCAGCCTTCAGCCGTCTGCGATCTTGTAGCCCGGGCAAGGCGCTTGTGCCGCCCCCGGGAGAAAGGCCGCAGAGTGTTGCAGAATTGCCCCGGAGGCGATGCTACGCATCTGTCCGGGCTACCCGTCTTCAGCCGTCTGCGATCTTGTAGCCCGGGCAAGGCGCATGCGCCGCCCCCGGGAGAAAGTCCGCAGGGGAGCAAAATTTCCCGGAGGCGATGCTGCGCATCTGTCCGGGCAACCTGCCTTCAGCCGTCTGCGAGCCCGTAGCCCGGGCAAGGCGCTTGCGCCGCCCCCGGGAGGAAGGCCGCAGGGGAGTAGAATTTCCTGGAGGCGATGCTGTTTGTGGCATGATCATCCCGGATTATGTGCGCCAAGCGGTGGTGCGCCCACTGTGCTGGTGAAGATCTCGCCGTCGATTTTTATCGGACAGCGGGTGGTTTGCAGGGTTTTCCCGCTCTGCAAACGCACTTCTTGTAGCATCTTCAGCGACTGAAAACCTTCGCTGGCAATGAGCTGCTCCCAGTCCATCACTCGCGCGCACCAGATATCCTCCGCTTCCAGAATACTCAACCACTCCTCGCTCTTTTTGTGCCGCAAATGTTCGAGCAAAATTTGCTTGATCTCATCTCGCCGGGTAAACCACTGCTGCGGCTCGTTAAATTCCAGCAGCGCGGTGCAGCCCAGCAAATTTCCCAGCCGGGGGATGGGGGCCATCGCCAGCGCAATAAAACCATCGACGGTGGGATAAATACCGTAAGGCGCCGAAATATAGGCATTGGCGTTATTGACCGCGCTTCTCACTGGCGGCTGTCGTCCATCGTTCAGCCAGGTGGTGAGAACCTCAAACTGCAAATCGAGGATAGCGTCCAGTAAACTCACCTGAACCAGGCATCCTGTGCCGGTTCTTGCCCGCTGTACCAGAGCGGTCATCAGGCCCTGAACCAGATATTCCCCGGCGAAAATATCGCAGACGGACAGCCCAAAAGGGAGCGGCGGCTGATCCCGGTTGCCGTTGAGCCAGCACAGACCTGAGAGCGCCTGCACCAGCAAATCCTGACCGGGACGCGAAACCCAAGGGCCGCTGTCGCCGTAGCCGGAAATTTCACCGTATATCAGACCGGGATTGATCTCCCGTAGCGACGCATAGTCCAGGCCAAGCCGCGTTGATACGCCCGGACGGTAATTAAAGATGACCACATCTGCCTGCTCGAGAAGCGGGCGCAGCCTGCTTTTCTGCGCGGCGTCTTTTAGATTCACGGTGACGCTTTTTTTATTGCGGTTAATCGCGTGGAATAACGAACTATCGCCATCAATTTGTAGTTCGGAAATGTAGAGCTTGCGGCAGATGTCGCCGCCATCGGGGTTCTCGATTTTGATTACGTTGGCCCCAAGGTCGGCAAGCCGAAGCGCAGCCGACGGGCCGGAAAGAAACTGGCTGAAATCCAGTACATTAATACCTGACAGTGGTTTCATTTCTCTGCCTCCCGTAGATGAAAATCGGCCTGAATTTGTGCGCTACTTGCGCCTAACGCTGGAGCCGGGCGGGAAGAAGAGGCGCGTGCGCCATTAAAGCGCAGCGGGGATTTCAGCATCGCGATCGTGTTGCCGTCCTCAAGTTTGACATGCTGGATCATATCCAGCGCCTGGAATCCCTCGCTTGCCGTCAGCGTTTGCCAGTCGCAAACTTCAGCGCACCAGTAACCCGCTTCCTCAAGTTGGGTGACCCAAAACGCGGCGCTATCTGTCGCCAGAATCCCGGCAATCACCTGCTTGATCTCATCCCGACGGCTGAACCATTCGTCCGGTTTGCGATATTCGGCGAGCGCTGGAGAACCCAAGATTTCTCCCAATTCAACCACTGAGCCCATAGCGAGCGCGATATAGCCCTGTTGCGTAGGATAAATACCGTAAGGCGCGGCGAGATAAGCATGGGCGTTATTTTCCGCGCTACGACAAGGCGGTTGATGTCCGTCGTTGAGCCAGGTGGTCAGTACTTCGAACTGCATGCTGAGCAGCGACTCCATCAGGCTGACCTCAACACGTCCACCAAGCTGAGTTTTCCCCCGACGAATCAGGCAGGCGAGGATCCCCTCGACCAGATGTGCACCGGCAAGTGAATCGGCAACCGAGAGCGCGAACGGCGTCGGCGGCTGGTCCTGATTGCCGTTGAGCCAGGTGAGCCCCGACATGGCCTGCACCAGCAGATCCTGACCGGGTTTTTTAACCCACGGCCCCTCGGTCCCGTATCCGGTCACGGATGCATAGACCAGACGAGGATTGAGCGCCTTTACCTGTTCATAGCCAAGACCGATTTTGTCCATCACGCCGGGCCGAAAATTTTCGATAAGAACATCGGCCTGCGCGATCAACTGCTTAACCGCAGCCAGCTCCTGGGGCTCTTTCAGATTTGCCGTGTAGCTCTCTTTACCGCGATTAATAGTATGAAAAAGCAGGCTGTCATTATTAATCCACTGATTATTAAGGCTCAGGTTTCTGCTGGCATCCCCACCCTGAGGACGTTCCACTTTGATGACCCTGGCCCCCATATCCGCCAGGCGCAGCGCAGCGGAAGGCCCGGCCAGAAACTGGCTGAAATCCAGTACCACTAAACCTGTTAAAGGAAGCATAGTTACCCCATTAAGCCGCGTGATTTTTGATAAAGCGCGTTCAGGTGGGCAAAGACAGCAGCACTGTTGCCACCGTGCATCACATACTCCTGAACCACATCACCAGCGTGATCCTGAAAGTTCAAAAAGCCGCTGTAGCGCGGACGCTTTGCTGAGCGATCAAGAGTGGGAAGGGTGTCGATGAAGAAATCCAGACTGCGGCGATTTACCTCTTTATCAAGCCAGGCCCCGCGATGGCCCGGCTGACCGCCGTTATCAAAGAAGAGGGTTTTCTGTACCTCTGCCGAGGCGGTATAGCTGGCATAGGCGAGGGCAGCCTCTTGATGCGGACATTTCGCGGAAATGGCCAGTCCCGTCCCGCCAAGCACGGTTTTCAGCGGCTCGCCGTGCCAGGAGACCACATCGGTCGCCTTCAGCAGGTGGCGAGCATATCCGGCGCGGGAGTAATTTGAATAGCCATAGGCGAAGGGGCAGTAGCTCCACTCATCACGGGTCGAAAGCTGTTCGTGAACGGCGATAGGGTCGTAGTCAAAAATCTCTTTTGAACAGTGGCTGGCCAGTTCGCGCAGCGCTTCAAGCGCTTCGATGCCGGTATCGCGGTGGGTAATATTTTCCTCGTCAAACCAGGTGCCGCCGCGGGTGGCGCAGAGCATCAGAAAATCCATCAACAAGTTGATCGGGATCCCGGCGTAAATCACTTTGCCGCTGCGGGCAAGGCTGAGTAAGTCTTGCCAGGTTGCTGGCAGGGCGAACTGCCCTTGTTGCAGATGATCGGGCCGATAGACCGCGACAGGCGTGGCCGCATCAATGGCGAGGGCGCTTTGAAAACCGTTAAATAGATAGCTTTCGTGGGAGCCGCCTACCGAATTAGCCGCCTGATCGTCAAGATACGCTTTTGGTAAATGGTTTTGCAGAGGCAAAAGGATCGCTTTCTCCGCGACAAAGCCCGCCCACGGATGGTCAATAACCAGCAGGTCGTAATGCCGCGCCAGTTCATCCAAATCGCCATCGGCGAAGGCCTGCAATGAACGTTTTTCCCATAAAATTTCGATGTCGGGATGCAGTTCGCTAAACCGCTGTGCGGTTGCGACAACGGATGTGAATCCGCGGCTATGACCCCAGGTAATGCCCCTCAACGTCACCATAACAACTCCTTTTTGCAATGAACTTCACATAAAATTGGTACTACCGCACTACCATTGAGTCACAGCTACTGATACTTTTGTAGTCAGATTAGGTGAATTTGTGATCAGCATTGAAAAATAATAATTGAAGTTTTATTTCGATTGACCATTAAAAAAACGAGAGTTAGTTTTCGATTAGTTTTTATTTGTGGCCATTAATTCACATATATGAACAAAACAATGAGGATAATCCTTGAGTAAATAATCTAATTAACAGGAGATGCTCTATGCTAGCGGGATTTTTTGTATTGATGATCGCTTGTATGTTCCAGGGAAGCTTTGGGCTGGGGATGAAAAATTACCGGCCATTTTCCTGGGAAGCCTTTTGGGTGATATTTTCTATTATCGGCATACTGATCATTCCTATTGTCTGGACGTGGATTGAAGTTCCAGGATTTTTAAAATACATCCTGATGACGCCCGGTTGGATTTTAGCTATCGCCGCCGCCTGCGGTTTTCTTTGGGGTATTAGTGCCATCTGGTATGGTAAAGGCATTGATAATATTGGCATGTCGTTAACCGTCGGGATTAATACCGGGGTAGGGTGCTCACTCGGTTCGCTAATTCCGTTATTTATCCTTAACAAAATACCACCTGCTAACTCAATGAGCTGGCTGCTGGCCGGAATGGCGGTGATGCTAATTGGCGTAGGGGTTATCACCAAAGCCGGTATTCTCAAAGATAAAGAGTCAAAGCAGGATGCTTCGCGGGTCAAAAACGATAAATTTGTCAGCGGGCTATTGATGGCGCTGGCCTCGGGATTTGGTACCGCGGCGATGAACGTCGGCTATACCTACGCCAGTCGGGCCAGCGCGCTGGCAGTGGAAGATGGTATCAATCCGGTGAGTGCTAGCCTGATTGCTTACGTCATCGTTTTTGCCTCCGGCGGCTTCATATCCAATATCGGCTATGCGCTGTGGGTATTGAGAAAAAACAACACGTTCAGCGACTTCGCCCGCCCAGGTTCTTCCTTTGCATGGTTTAAAGCATTACTGACCGGGGGGATCTGGTTTGCCGCATTAGGGTTATATGCCAAGTCCACGGCGCTGCTGGGCGAGCTGGGGCCGGTCATTGGTTGGATAGCGTTCCTCTCCGGGGCGCTGATTATTTCCAACGCCTGGGGACTCAAAACAGGTGAGTGGCAAGGTTATGAAAAACCAAAAAAAGTTATGCTGCTGGGTAACGTTATTCTGGTTCTATCCGTCGTTATCGTTGGATATGCCAACGGATTAGCATAAAGAAGAGGATAAAGAGATGACAACACAACTGAACATGCCGCAAAACAGTAAACCTATCGTCATTATTGGTGCTGGCGGTATTGTCACTGACTCACATTTACCCGCGTATCGCAAAGCCGGATTCCGGGTTCTTGGTCTGTATGACCGGGATTATCAGAAAGCACAAAGCGTGGCTTCGCAGTGGGATATTCCTCATACCTGCCAGACGATTGAGGAGCTGGTATCGCTGGCGAGATCCGAAGACTGCGTATTTGATATCGCCGTACCGGCCTCAGAAATTTTGCCGATTTTACAGAAACTCCCTTCGCAGGTTGGCGTATTGATTCAAAAGCCGATGGGCGAATCCATTGAACAGGCGAAAGCCATTCTTGATTGTTGTCATGAGAAAAATATTACCGCTGGCATTAATTTCCAGCTACGTCGCGCCCCCTTTATGATCGCCGCGAAGAAAATGATTGATGAAGGTCTGCTTGGCGATATTCATGACGTTGAAATGCGAGTTATTTGTCAAACGCCGTGGAATCTTTGGAAGTTTCTTTTTGAGAAAGAACGGATGGAGGTTAACTACCACAGCATACATTATATCGACGCGATTCGTTTCTTCCTTGGCGACCCCCAGTCCGTTTATTGTAAAACCATGAAGCATCCTAAAATGATGGAGCTGGCGCAAACTCGTTCATCGATTATCATGGACTATGGCGATGTTATTCGTGCCAATATTCATACTAACCATGGTCATGATTACTCCCCGGATAAACAGGAGTGTTTCTTCAAAATAGAAGGCACTAAAGGGGCTATTAAAATCCAGATTGGGGTTATTTTAAATTATCCGCAGGGCGCTGACGATAAATTTGAATTCATTCTTGATGATGGTAAAGGGTGGCGAACGTTAGCAATTGAAGGGACCTGGTTCCCGGATGCCTTTATTGGTCCGATGGCGGGGCTACAGTGCAAACTTGAAGATCCAAATTATATCTGGCTTAACGACATCAATGACGCCTGGAAAACCATGTGCGTGGTGGAAGCCTGCTACCAGTCAACCGCTAGCGGTGCGACAGCGGTGAAATACTGATTACTACGGGAGGTCTGGCATGTTGCACATTACCGATACGCATCTTCATCTATGGGATCTGTCGCGCTTTCGTCTGCCTTGGCTTAGTGCGGTTCCGGCGTTGAATCATGATGTTAGCTGGCAGGATTATCGCGCGCGGGTTGACCAGGAAAAGTGGTGTATCGACCGGGCGCTGTACGTCGAGGTTGACGTCGCGCCCGAGCAGCGAGATGAGGAGAGCCTATTTCTGCACGAACTCTGTGAAGATCAGGCGAATTTTGTCGAGGGCGGCATTATCTCCCTCGACCTGCAACAGCCAGATGCGGTCTCACGCTGGCTTGACGCCGGTAAGTACCATACGGCGATCAAAGGCGTGCGTCATGTTTTGCATGTTGCCAGCCAGCTGCCTGGCGCCTGCCTGACCTCTGATTTTCTCAATAATGTTAATGCGCTGGGTAAAGCAGGGCTCTGCTTTGAGGTCTGCCTACGTAATGAAGATCTGGCGGATGCGGTGGCGCTGACGGAACGGACGTCAACGACCCTAGTGCTAAATCATATGGGCAATGTTGATAGTGCCCGGCTGATGGAGGAGGCGACCTACGCGGCGAACTGGCGGCAACGTTTGCAGGCGCTGGCGCAGCAGCCACACGTCTGGTGCAAAGTCTCTGGGGTCAATATTCCCGCTGATGGTGATATCAGTCTGGTACGTCCGGCCGTTGAGCAGTGTCTGGAGATCTTTTCCGCCGACAGGATCGTCTTTGCCAGCAATTTCCCGGTCTGCTTACTGAATACCGGACTGATCCCGTGGGTCGATACGCTAATGCACATTACCGAAGGGCAGGGCCGCGCCTGGCAAGAGAACTTTTTTAGCCACAATGCACACGAACTCTATCGGTTGAGGGAAGCATGACGCGCAGGCGTCTTTGACCGATATCTTTTAGAACATCAGGAGTGACACATGAGTACGAAATTTAGCGGCATTATTCCCCCGGTCCCTACGTTGTTTGATGAGCACGAGCAGTTGGATCGTCCGGCGATGTCGCGACTGATTGACCATCTGCTTGCCAGCGATGTGGATGGACTCTTTTTTCTCGGCAGCGCGGGCGAATTCGCCCATATGTCAGATAGCCTGCGCCTGGAGGTGATGCAGTTTTGCATTGAGTACGTTGCGGGACGTAAGCCGGTACTGATTGGCATCTCACACTCGGGAACTCAGGCAACCCTCGAATTTGGCCGTAAAGCGCTGGAGGCTGGTACCGACGGCGTGGTAGTGATCAACCCATGGTACAACCCGTTGGGCGATGAATATCTGTTCGAGCATTTCCGCTATATCGCCGAACAGTTGCCGGTACCAATCGTGTTGTATAACTTCCCGGCGCTGACCGGCCAGTCGATCCCTGTTTCCTGTATCCAGCGTCTGGCGCTGGAATGCCCGAATATCGTGGGTCTGAAGGATACCGTTGATACCTTAAATCATATTCGCGAAGTGATTCATGCGGTGAAACCGCTGCGCCCGGATTTTGCTGTGTTCTCCGGATATGATGAATATCTGTTTGGCACCCTGATTTTAGGCGGCGACGGCGCGATCCCCGCCAGCGCGAACTTTGCCCCGGAGCTGACCTGCGGCATTTTTCAGCACTGGCGTAACGGGGAGCTGAGCGAAGCGGTCGCGTTGCAGCAGCGGTTGTCCTGGATCCCACCGCTCTACGGCCTGGATGTGCCTTTTTATAACGTCATTAAATACGCATTACAGCTTATCGGCCTTGATGTGCCGGTGAATTCGTTGCGCCCGACCGGACCATTAAGCGAAGAGCGGAAAATTAAAGTTCGTGAGGTGCTGAAGCAAAGCGCCATTATCTAATCAATTTACGAGGGATAATATGAAAACTATTCAACGTTTCGGTGGTGTTATTCAGGTTAAACCTGAAAAGTATGCTTATTATGCGCAACTGCATGCTAATCCCTGGCCTGAAGTGAATGCCATGATTAAAGCCTGTAACATTTCAAACTACTCTATTTATTTTAAAGATGGCTGGCTGTTCAGCTATTACGAATATCACGGCGATGATTATCAAAAAGATATGGCGAAGATGGCCGCAGACCCGGTAACACAGCGTTGGTGGGACGAGTGCATTCCGTGCCTGACGCCCCTGGAAACCAGGAAGGAAGGGGAACTATGGGCATCAATGGAAGAGGTTTACCACCTGGAGTAACCGCCTGAAGAGGTATGAATTATGTTTATTGATAAATATTTCGAAGATTTTTCCCTGTCTGAATGTCGGACAACAACGGGGCGCACCATCACCGAAAGCGATATTGTTATTCACGCCGGGCAGACCGGCGACTTTTATCCCCATCATATGGATGCCGAGTGGTGTAAAACTCAGCCTTTTGGCCAGCGTATTGCCCACGGTACTTTAACCTTTGCCGTCGCCGTTGGCATGACGGCTGGCGTTATTAATTCCAAAGCGATGACCTATGGCTATGAAAAATTGCGTTTTCCGCATCCGGTTTTTATTGGCGATACCATTCGGGTCAATATTTCTATTAGCGAAATGAAAGATCACCCGCGTAATGAGAAATACGGCTTTGTAACGGAAAAGCTGGAGGCCGTGAATCAGCGCAACGAGTGCGTCATGGCGACACAGCATGTGCTGCTGGTTGAAAAACGGAATATTGGCGAATAAAAGTACGCGCCTGTCCGGACCTACGACTACCGCATAACATGTTGATATTGTGGTGTTGTAGGCCGGATAAGGCGTTAGCCGTTATCCGGCAGAAAGACCTACCCAATGCGTGTTGGTTATTTATTTAATAACATGACCGATCATTTGAATAAAACGCAACTGCTTACCCGTCTTTTCATCTCCCCTGGTCATATCGGCTGCGGCAAACACATTTTCGCACTTCTGCCACTCCAGCCACGCCTGGCGACCGGAGGTCATGTGGCGACACTGGCTGATGGTCAAATATTGGCTCTTAGACCACACAGAGCGCCAGCGGTCGGTGGTCAGGAGATTCACGCCGCTATCAATAAGAGAACGCATTTCAGGGAGTGCTTCTGCGTTTTGAGTACGCAACCCCGGGATAATGACGGCCACCATACCGCCATTTTTGATATACGGCGCGATGCATTGATCAAAAAAAGAGCTACCGGTGCCAAAGTAGTGCCAGGCGTTAATACTGACAACCGCATCAAAAGCGTCGCGAGCGAAGATCCCGAGTCCTGGGGAGGTGCTGATGTCGAGATTGATGGGCGTAATTTTGTTCTCCATGCCAGCGGAAGCGAAGCGACGGGCATTATCATCAGCGTTAACCCACAAATCCGCTGCCACAACTTCGACGCCAAATTCGGTTGCCAGATACATTGATGACAGCCCCGTACCACAGCCCAGATCGAGAATACGCATGCCTGGCCAAAGTTCCAGGGAACGGCTGAGTTCCTCTACCAGTCTCAGCACATTCGGCCCCATCATATTCTGATTAAGATAATCTCTCGGGCAATTTTCTGGACTAAATTTATTCATTACTAAAGCCATCCCTTAAAAATACTGTAGCTGACGTCCCTTTCACAGAAATACTAAACAAACCTTAAACAGTGGTGGTATAATGTTTTGAAGTTTTGTAAAAAAGTCTAAATAAAGCTAGCAATAAAAATCAGACAAAATCAAATCAGGGTAGAAAACTCCGAATATACCGTTTGAAAGCCAATGTGGCGAATTAACTCGTTTATATATAGGATTTTTCCAGGTCAAAATTTAAATCATAACTTATTGATTTAACGGTAATTTAACAAAATTAAATGTTTAATTCATCTTATCATTAGAATTTCCTTATGTGAATACCTGTATTTTAGTTGAACATTCTACTTTTGCAGGTTGAAAGGATTCTGATTCAGAATAATTGCGTGTTGGCAGTGCGATTAATTGACGTGCGTCAATTAACAACCACCACCTCTGTCACAATTACGGTTTTTGGTATAAAAACAAGGAACTTTTCATTTCAAGTCGTCTTGAGAATTATCGCATAATGGATCCGCTCAGAAGGCATCTGAGATTTGATATTCTTTTAATAAATAATAGTTAGGGACGAAATAATATGAAATTAAAATTACTAACAGTGGCCGTCTCTACACTTCTTGCTGCAGGAACTTTGCAGGCAGCTGAAGTGTATAACAAGGACGGAAACAAACTCGACCTCTACGGGAAAGTGACCGGCCTGCATTATTTCTCCGACGATAAAGGTGAAGATGGCGACCAGACCTACGCGCGTCTCGGCTTTAAGGGTGAAACTCAAATCACCGACCAGCTGACCGGTTACGGCCAGTGGGAATATGAATTCAGCGCCAAAAACGTTGAAGGCAACAATTCCGGAGACAAAACGCGTCTCGCGTTCGCGGGCCTGAAGTTTGGCGAATATGGTTCTCTGGACTATGGCCGTAACTATGGCGTCGCCTATGATATCGGTGCATGGACCGATATGCTGCCAGAGTTCGGTGGTGATACCTGGACGCAGACGGATGTCTTCGCCACCGGTCGTACCACAGGCGTTGCGACTTACCGTAACAACGGGTTCTTTGGTCTGGTCGACGGCCTGAACATTGCCGCACAGTATCAGGGCAAAGAAGAAGGTCGTGATCTGGCGAAACAACATGGTGATGGTTGGGGTCTGTCTTCAACTTATGAGTACGAAGGATTTGGCGTAGGTGCGGCCTATGCGGCTTCCGACCGTACCGATGCTCAGGTTAAAGCTGGTCGTGATTATCCAAACGCCTACGCTCGTGGTGAAAAAGCGGAAGTGTGGGCTGCTGGTCTGAAGTACGATGCCAACAACATCTACCTGGCGACCACCTATGCTGAAACCCGCAATATGACCAAGTTCGGTGACGGCTATATTGCTAACATGGCACAAAACTTTGAAGTGGTTGCCCAGTATCAGTTCGATTTTGGTCTGCGTCCATCCATCGCCTACCTGAAATCAAAAGGTAAAGATCTGGGCCGCAACGGCGACCAGGATCTGGTTGAGTACGTTGATGTAGGCGCGACTTACTACTTCAATAAAAACATGTCTACCTACGTAGACTACAAAATCAACCTACTGGATGACAATACGTTCACCAAAGCTGCCGGTATCAGCACCGACAACATTGTTGCTGTAGGTCTGACCTACCAGTTCTAAGTCACGCGTTTTACCCTATAATGCCTGCCAGCTAACCCTCCTGGCAGGCTTTTTTTTGGGGAAAGCAGGGCGATAAAAAACCCGACGCCGTTTCCAGCGCCGGGCAGGGAGAGAAGGGGAATTTAAGGTGCAGTACTGAAAAACTCACCGAATTTCACCGCCAGCCAGCCAACCGGGGTGGTTGCTCCTCCAACGATATTCGTGATTTCAGACATCCCTTCCGGCACCGGAATATTAGAGTTGACCGCTGCCTGGGTGTACTCTTTTGAAATATCCGTCCCGACGTACAAAATGCAGGTTATCACCAGCGTACCGGTAATAAACATGCGGAACATATTGCGTTTACAGAACGGCGTAACCATTGCCAGCAGGAACATCAGCGAGGCCAGGTCGACAAACGGCAGCACGCGGTTGCCCGGCAGGATAATTGACAGCACTACCGCCATTGGGATCAACAGCAGCCCGGTCGCCAGCACCGAAGGCTCGCCTATGAGCAGCGCGGTATCCATCCCGATATAGAAATCGCGGTTAGGGAACTTAGCCTTCAGCTTAGCTTCAGCGGCATCGCGAACGATCAGTAAACCCTGAACTAAAATTTCGATCATTTTTGGTAGCAGCAGCATAGCGGCGGAAACTTTAATCGCCAGCGACACCGCAGCTGAAACATCGTATCCGGCAAGGAAGGCCGGCAGCAGTCCCAGCACGAAGCCCAGGGTCAGCGGTTCACCAAAGACGCCGAATTTCTTATTAATGCTCTCCGGGTCGAAATTAATTTTATTGATCAGCGGGATCTTATCAATAATATAGTTACAGGCAATACCAAACGGGACATAGGTTATACAGGTAAGATGGGGGAAAGAAATCCCTTTAAGATTATAGTTTTTTTGTAAATATGGCGCGGTTAAATCTGCTGCCAGCAGGGTTAAGACAAATATACCGAAAGTAATACCGACTGAGAGCCAGTAGTTACCGGTTCCGGCATACACTACCGATCCCATAATCAGGAAAATCCAGTAGTTGAATATATCGATATTGACCGTTTTGGTGAGTTTGAGCAGCAGCATGGCGATATTGATAACGATAAAACCGACGACCACCGGCAGCATCAACGGCGAACCCCAGCCGATGGTCGAAGCGGTCGGCCAGCCAGTATCCACCACCGTTAGCTGCAGGCCAATGCGCTCTACCATCGCCTGTGAGGCCGGGCCGATGTTGGTTAACAGCAGACCAATCACCAGGCCAACCCCTTCAAAGCCGATCCCCACGAGCATCCCGGCTTTAAATGCGGTGCCGATTTTCACCCCAAAACAAAGTGCGATAATAAAGAATATTACTGGCATCATTACTGATGCCCCCAGACTAATAATGCTGTTGATAATATCCATAATAATTCCTTAAACAGGCGGCTGAATTGGGCGCGAGCGAACCCGTGCCCAATGGGCCGTATAAAAATCTTAACTGGTTCTTTTAATATTTAGCCGAGTTTCTTTAATAAGATCTCAGAAAATAACTTTGGCGAATTGCTGAATGCGTCAATCGTGCTACCGGCAATATGCGGTGTTATCGTGACGTTATTCAACGTATAAAACGCGCTAGCGTCCGGCAAAGGTTCATCATCAAAAGTATCCAATGCCGCGCCCATAATTTTTCCTGCCTGAAGTGCGGCAATCAGATCCTGTTCGTTGATTAACCCTGAGCGTGCCGTGTTGACAATAATGGCGCTTGGTTTCATTAGCTCAAAATGATGGGCGTTGATCAGGTTTTCGGTTTCCGGCGTCATGCGGGCGTGTAGCGACACGACATCCGCCCGCTGAACCAGTTCGTCCAGCGAGTCCACCTTTTCATAGCAATCGTGCCCGGAGACGTATTTATCATAAAAGATAATCTCGCTGCCGAAACCGCGCAGGAACCCGGCGACCAGCTGGGCGATGTGCCCCAGCCCGACCAGACCGACCACTTTACCGCCTATTTCAGGAATGGCCTGGTGGTTAGGGCTGTCTTTGCGCCAGAACTTATCGCGCAGCGCGTCGTGCGAACGGGCGATATTGCGCATTTCCGCCAGGATCATGCCGACGGTAAACTCCGCTACGCTGCGGGCGTTGCGCCCCGGCGTGTTCATGACCTCAATTCCGCGGGTTTTCGCCACTGTCTGGTTGACGTTTTCAATTCCGCCGCGCAGCACGCCCACATACTTGAGCTTTGGCAGTTTATCGAAAACTGCCGCATTAACCGGGGCGAACTGGGTTATCAGGATCTCAACGTCCTCAGCCCCCTGGAGCAGGGCGGCGGGCAATGCCACCGCTTCAGCGCCTTGTTGCTCAACTTGTAAATTGTCCTCCTGTAGCTTTTCGATTGATTCATGCGACCATTCGCGAACTTCCACCTCGATACCTTTATCTTTAAGCGCTTTCAGGCCTGCGTCCATCATCGCTGCATTGATAAAAAGATCGGCAATTGCCAGACATTTCATAATGATTCTCCATAAATTAACGCATCAACATACCGCCGGTGACATCCAGAGTTGCTCCCGTCATATAGCTGGTTTTAGGAGAAACCATGAAGACCCCAATGTCGGCAATTTCCTGCGGTTGGGCCACACGGCCCACCGGAATACGGCTGACGTAATAGTCAGGGTTTTGTTCAATGTTTTTACGGATCATCGCGGTATCCATGATGCCGACGGCGATGTTGTTGACATTGATTTTTTGTTTTGCCACTTCACGCGCCAGCGAGATAGAAAAGGCCACCAGGCCCGCTTTACTGGCCGCGTAGTGGGCATGACCTGTGGTTGAGCCGTGGAAGGCCGCCTGGGAAGTAATGTTCAGAATGCTACCCGCCTGATCTTTACTCAGACAGTGATTCACAAACAGCTGGCTTAAGTGGAAGACCGCCTTCAGGTTGACATTCATCACCTTGTCCCAGTCCTGCGGCGTGATTTCGGTGACATAGCCACTCAGCCAGATCCCGGCGTTGTTAACCAGAATATCGGCATTACCCAACTTCTCGATGCAGGTGGCGAACAGATTCTCCCGGCTTTGCTCATCGGAAAGATCGGTTTTAACCGCAATAATCTCGACGTTGGTGATGCTTTTCACCGTTTCGACCAACTGTTCCGGGCACTCTTCATCACGCATATACGTGAAGCAGATGTTGACCCCCTCTTTGGCCAGCGAGAGGACAAACTCTTTGCCGAGTCCCGTTGCGCCGCCGGTAACGATAGCTGTGCGATGGTGTAAATTCAGATCCATACTTTCCTCACTTAATGCGTGATGTAGTTACTGCAGCTTTTCCACGGAGACTGCATTTCCGATAACAGGTTTTTGTAGAGCTGATACTTATCCTGATAGACCTTGTTGTTGTCCGGATTAGGGGCGACGGTGCGCGAAACGTGAACCATCTCGTTTGAGGCGGCAAAGACATCATCAAACCAGCCAACCATCACTGCTGCGGTCATCGCGGTGCCCAGCGTGCCATGCTCTTTAACGTCAACAATCTCCAGAGTGGACTGGAAAATGTCGGCAAAGACCTGTAGCCAGACCGGGGAGTTGGTGACGCCGCCCGCAATACGAATGGTGCGGCTTAAATTTGGGTTGATATTGCGTAAACGCTCGGTGTGATAAAGATGACTGAACGCGACGCCTTCGTAGATTGCGCGCAGGAAATGCGCCTTTTTATGGAAACTATTGAGTCCGATAAAACCCGCTGAAGCATCCGGGATGGTGTTGGATCCAAATACAAACGGGAAGAACAGCAAGTGGCTTTCATCGGCGGTGGTTGTAGAGACCAGTTCATTGCATAGCTCATAGACCGATGATCCCTGCGCCGCAGCCGTTGTGCGGTCACTTTCCATAAAGTTATTGATAAACCACTCAAGATTGCTGGCGGAAGTCGGGCTGGCCTCGGTGATTAACCATTTGCCCTCAATCGGGTAGATAGAGGTCATAAACAGATCTTTATCGATAACGGGATGGTCGGTCACGTATTCGTTGATGCTCCAGGTCCCGGTGATGATCGCCAGCTTATCCAGAGTATTGATACCGGAAGCGACGGATGAAGCGGAGATATCAAAGACGCCGCCGGAGACCGGCGTTCCCGCGCATAACCCAGTTAACCGGGCTACTTCGTCAGTAATATAGCCGCAGCAATCGGTAGAACGCTTAATCGGCGGAAGTTTGTCGCGTAGTTCGCCAAGACCCCACCAGGCCAGCAGCGATGAGTCGTAGTCCCGGTCGCGGACGTTGATCAGGTTGGTGCCTGAGATATCGGTGAGTTCGAGGAAGGCGTCACCAGTCAGGTAAAAACGAATCAGATCCTTGACCATAAAAATGTAGCGCGCCTTACTCAGCGTTTCAGGCTCGTGGTCTTTTAGCCAGGCGAGAAGGGCAACGGGCTGCCCGGCCCAGATTGACTGCATGGTTTTTGGCAATATATCGGTCAAGAACGTTGGTTCGCGGTACCACTTTTCAACGTACGCTTTCGCCCGGCTGTCGGTGGAAATAATCCCGTTACGCACCGGCGTACCGGTTTCGTCCACCATATACAGTCCGTTGCCGTGGCCGGTCACCGCCACGCCTGTAATCTGGCTGGCGTCGATACCGGACTGGGCAATAGCTTTTTTAATCACTTCAACGTTTGCCGCCCACAGTTCGTTGATATCGCGCTCGGTATGAAATTCCTTTGGCGTTAGCATTTGCGTTGATTTTGAGGCGATGGTCACCACGTTACCGCTGCGGTCATAAATAGCCGCTTTGGTCACGGTGCCGCCATTATCAATACCCATGACATATTGTTGGTTCATTTTCGTGAACTCCTTATTAGTTACCATAATCCGGGTTCGCTGGTGGTGATACCCTTAAATCCGGCATGGAATATTTTATCAACGAGGTATTTCCGCTTAACAAAGCCTCCAGCGATGAATATCACATCAAAGCCTTTTAAATTCCGGCTAATCAATTCCAGACACTGGCAGGCATATTCAGCAGGTAAGATCTCAATGGCATCCGGCGGGTTATGCTTAACAATGTCGATGGATTGATCCAGCGAACGTGAGTCGATAAGCAATACCCGAAAGATAGTTAACAATCCCTCTTTTTTGGCATAGCGTAGGGCCGAGAGATTGGACGAAATAACACCATCAACCTTGTAGTAACTTTTTAGCAGGCCGATCCCGGCCTGGTCAGGTTTAAAACCACCTAATAGCTCCAGGTGAATAAGCACTTTTTTGCCGCTCTGATGACATTTGCCAATCAGCGACTGCAAATTACCAATATTGGCTTCGGATAACAGTACATATTCTGACGAACAAGATAATGCCTGTTCAAAATGTTTATATTTTCTAACTGAAGGAATGATGGTGTTATTTAAGAACATATTAATATCCGATGTTATTTAGCCATGTAGAGGCTGTAGGCATCTTCCGCTGTGGCATTTTCATGGATGATGGCATTCAGACCTGCTACTACTTTTGCGGGCTGTGGGTCCTGGGTAATATTGCGGCCCACTGCCACTCCTTTTGCACCAACCTGCATACAGTGCTGAACAAATTTAAAATAACCGTCGATGCCGGTTTTCGGCCCGCCCAGCGCAAGAACCGGCACGCCTGCCGCTTCGACGATGAGCCGGTCATCTTCAGTACCGGTAAAGCGGGTTTTGATAACGTCGGCTCCCAGCTCAACGGCGATGCGGGCCGACGCGGCGATAATGGCCGGGTTGTTGGAGTCATCACTGGTGACGGGGTAGCCGTACGGCAGAGATTCAACGATCAGCGGTACATTCCAGCGATCGGCGGCCTGTGCCAGCTGCATCGCCATGATGTGCGTTTTTTCTTCATTAAACGCGCCGGGGAAGGTCATACAAACCACGCCTTCAGCACCAACTTTCAGCGCATCTTCGATGGAAAAAACAGGGGTTGTATCGGGAACGGTATTATCAAAAATACTCACTGTGCTATCGACGCGTAATACAACAGGAACGCTATTGAAAACTTCACGGAAATTTTTCAACATGCCATAAGTCACCAGCGCGCAGTCCAGACCGCTTTCGACCAGAGTGGGGAGCTGGTTTATTGTATTATCAATACCATTTGTTTTGGTTGAAAAATAGTAGCCATCCAGCGCCAGCGTGACCGATTTACCATCTTTTGCGAAAATGCGAGAGAGACGACGTTCTTTAGACATTTTTTTACTCCTGAGATAGAAAAAACAAAAAAAGCCCTCAGAGACTTTCGTCTCTGAGGGCTTTCGATTCACTTACCCTTTTGATAATCGTTCAGAAATCCAAACCATTATCAATGCAATTTTTCAGCCTTTTGAGAAGGGGTTTAAATACTGTTTAATTTAAACCCGTTCTCCTGCTTGCTTAAATTACTAGCATGTCCGAGTTCTTTCTGTCTAGTCATTGTTGGCAAAATGAGATATGCATCACAAATTTAAATTGAGCTTAATCTTAATCAATTTTGTTAATTTTAGTCGATTCTGGTCTTGTCACGCTAACCTTATGTCAGGTTTTTTTCAGAAGTAAACATTCAAGGCGCATATTTTCTTAAGGTAATGTTTACCTGATTCACTATTCGGCTATTCCTGTGTTTTATTGTGCCAAACTGATGCTTTAATCCATCATTGCTGCCTGCATCTTGCAGGTCATGAGGTTTTTTATTCTGTCGAAATAAATCAATTCCTCAGGTTAACAAGAAAATTCCTAATGAATTTATTTTTAGAGCTTGCCGGGGCGCGGGCGTGTATTTTTCCAGGGTGATTTTAACATGATTTTTCTTAAGGATGTATGCAATGGACAGTGGCTGTGCGTAAATTTATACTCTGCCGCATTCATATTTTAATATACATTTAGCTCGGCATTTGTCATCTGCTTCATGGCCTAATGTATCTTATTGATAATCAGTAATTAATATTATTTTGCTCTCCGGGCAGAATATCTCTGTGGGCGGCAACGCCAAAGCAATACATCTGGAAATGTTTATTAAGGATATATAATGAAAAAGTCTCTTTTGGCAGCATGCGCTACTTCTATTCTCTTTTGCTCCGGCGCAATGGCAGCGGATCCTGTAACGGCTTCCGCAACGGCAAGCTGGGATGCCTCTGCAACAAAAGACACCACCAGTCTGCTGGTCGTTACGCCGCTGCGTTCAGTTTCCTTTGAATATGCCGAAGGTCTGAAGGCGTTTAATTCTCAGGACGGTGCGTTCGATATCACTATTCAGGGACAGGCTGGTGCTTCTGACTTCGTATTAACCTCTCAACTGGTGACTAATACGCTGAACCGCGCGGCTGATGGCTCGACGCTGGAAGTGGGGGTGGCATGGAACGGTGCAAAACTGTCTAAAACCACTCCGGTGACCATGGTTAATATTGGTAGCAATATTACTGCTGGTCTGGAAAATCTGGCTGCTGGCTATGCGGACAACGTGAACCGTACCAGCACCCAGAGTGCTTTTCTGTTTACCGTCGATTCAGCTACCTCTAATGGTACAACTGCGACGCCGTTCGCTTCCCTGGCTGACGGCTACTGGAATGGTGACGTTAAAGTGCAGTTTACCGCCGAGTGGACGCTGTAATTTCCCCATAGTTAAATCCTAACCTGCATAAAAGGAGGGGTATCCCTCCTTTATTTTAATAATGAAAAAATCATATACCTTTTTGTTTTTGACGCTGTTTCTCAGCGGTAGCGCGGCGGCCATTGGTGTCGGAGAAGTGACCTCGATAATGTTCGCCGATGACCTGATGCTGGCTAAAGAGATCGATAATGCCAGCGATTCGGCGCGGTTCGTCAGCGTCAGCGCGCATCGAATATCTACGCCGATGTCCGGCGGAAAAATCATCCCGATGGAGCAGAGCGGAGAGCTGCTCTCAACCCCGGCAAATATGATTTTACCCGCAGGCGCCAGAG
The DNA here is from genome assembly GCF_051131775.1 of Klebsiella sp. MISC125. Classification (NCBI taxonomy): domain Bacteria; kingdom Pseudomonadati; phylum Pseudomonadota; class Gammaproteobacteria; order Enterobacterales; family Enterobacteriaceae; genus Klebsiella; species Klebsiella sp. MISC125. The sequence goes on along the minus strand of NZ_CP180448.1, from coordinate 3,162,728 downwards.
AGCATTTCCGCTTTATTTATCATGGCCCTAAAGATGATAAGGAACGTTATTACCGGTTGTCATGGCTGGATGAGCCGGTGAGCGATCATCAGGCCAGCAGCAACTCACGTCACGGTTTGGCGACCACGTCGGCGCAAATTAACACCATTCTGGTCGTGGCGCCGCGTAAAGCAAATTTTAATTATCAGCATAACGGCGATACGGTGACCAATACTGGCAATGTAACCTTCAGGGTCATTTCGTATGGCCCGTGTAAGGATTCTGAAAAAAATAACGGTGAAGGTTGTCGCGAACGTTATTACGTGATGCCCGGGCTCAGCGCAAAAATAAAACAAACGCAAGTGGCGAATAAACAGACGCGAGTCGGCATCTGGCACGAAGGTAAATACATTCACGTCAAATAGAGAATTACAGATGTCAGGATGGTTATTCAGAAAAGGAATGCTGCTGTCGGGATTATGCCTTGTCTGCACGGTGGATGTCTCGGCAAGTGATATCGCAGAAAAAACAAAACTGCTGCGCGTGGGTGACTATATTATTCCCCCCGTTTTTGCTGATGCGCTCAAACAAGGTATGAGGGTACCTGTTTTTATCCGCTATAAAGAGACGGAGTTGCCGATGCGCAGTCGACAAAAAATAGCCGATGCGCTGATCGCCACCGAAAATGGCGCGCTGACGATCCGCGAACTCACGCTGGTTTCCACCCCGGATAATCTCTCGCTATCTGCGCCGGTCGAGGAGATTATTAACGGGTTACAGAACCAAACGTTTTCCGACGACATGATGCTGCACCTCTCCGACGCGGCGCAGATTACCTTTGACGTCAGGGCGTTTTATCTTGAAATGACCGTCGACCAGAGTGCGCTGGCGGCGACCACTCTCGCCAGGCATAGCTCGCTGGGGGATTCTACCGCCAGCGCGCCATCGAACGTACTTAACTACACCTTTGGTACTTATCATCATCGCTATAACGGTTATGACGGCACCAGCAGCTATCTGACCCTGGACAACACCTCAGCGCTGCGTGAGCACCATTTGAATCTGAACGGATCTTTCTATGGCATCGGCTCGGCCAACAGCAGCGGCAATCTTTACCGGGCAATGTATGAACGCGATATGGAAGGCAATCGCCTGGCGTTGGGGATGGTGGATACCTGGAATCTACAGTCCATCGCTAGCATGAATGCGCTTAATTCCAGCCGTATATACGGCGTCAGCTACGGCAATAAAAGCAATTCGCGACTCGAAGATACCACCTTATCCCTGACGCCGATTACCGTCTTTTTACCGGCGGCGGGCGAGGTGCATATCCTGCGAGACGGCAAATTATTGAGCATCCAGAACTTTGCAATGGGCAGCTATGAAGTGAATACCGCAACGCTGCCGTTTGGGATTTATAACGTTGAGGTGCAGGTCATTATTAACGGTAAAGTCGCCAGCAGCCGCAACGAACAGATCAATAAAACCTATGCACGTGGTTCGAGCGTCACGGAACGGTGGTCGTGGCAGGTGTTTGGCGGGCTGCTGGAATACCATAAAACCGACTATCGTCCGCAAAATGCCGTGCGCGAGGGCAAGCAGGAGACCTGGCTGAGCGGCGGCGCGGCTGCAGTAACGCTGCCGTGGCTTGCCGGGACATCGTTCAAAACGACGCTATACGGTTTCGACAGTAACGCCGTGAATGAAAGTGAAATCGACGTGATGTTTAACGAACGTCTGCGGGCCAATCAGCAGGTCTTGCTGGCTAATGACGGCAGTCGAAAAAGCATCACCACTCTCAACCTGAGCCTGCCAGCCGGTTACGGCTCGCTTTGGGGCTCCAGAGAGTTTACCCATATCGGCAACCACTTACCGCTGCGTAAAGGGGACTACTTTACTTATGGCGCGACGCTGCCATTGCAGTCGCTGACGCCTTATCTCGGCTCTCTGACCTTCAGCCGAACGGAAAACTACACCAATAAAACGCGCTACAACAACCTCGACTACTCGCAGACCCTGGCATCCGGGCGCTATGGCACAGTGACCTTGAGAACCGGGGTGCAGAACTATCACTATCAGCGCGATCAGGACACCACTCGGGATAAATACGTCAATCTTGACTTCTCGCTGCCGCTGGCGGCGTGGTTCAGCGCGGGCCTCTCCAGTGAAAACGGCAATATGCTGGCGAATGTGGCGCTCAGAAAGCGCTTTACTGACAGCACGATTACCCAGGCCGGTCTTTCAGCTTCTCAGCGGGTAAAAAGCAAAGAGAGCGAAAGCTACCGCAGTGATAAGCGGGCAGTTAACGGTTTTCTCAGCTACGACAGCAAATATAGCAGCGGTACACTATCAGCCACTCATGCCTCGGATAACAGCACCAACGTCAATTTCAGTACCCTGGGCAGCGTCGCCTGGACCGGGCGAGACGTGGTTCCGGCGAAGGGGAGCTATACCTCAGGCGTATTGATCCATACCGATTTCAGCGACAACGCCACCATGACCGCCAAAATAAACGGCCAGCATTACCCGCTCAGCGGTAAGAAAAACTTTATCCCACTGCCGGCATACGGGCGCTACAGCGTGGAGTTAATGAATGACAAACGCAGCGCCGATAGCGTGGATATCGTCAGCGGCAGAAATCATCAGTCAGTCCTGTACCCCGGCAATGTCGAAGTTATACGCCCGGAAATAAAACAGCTGGTGACGGTATTTGGTCGCATTCGCCGCGATAACGGCACCGTCGCTGCGCACCTCGATATTCACAACCACATTGGTAAAGGGCGCACCGATGGACAGGGAGAATTTGCTATGGATGTTGATAAACGTTATCCGACCATCACTCTGGTCGAGAAAAACGGCTCGCGATGCGAACTTGAGCTGAATTTGCAGGAGGCGCGCGGCGCGGTGTGGATGGGCGATTTGCAATGTGAGTCGCAAATTCGTATGGCAGCGCAAGGGGAGGGGCAACGTGGGACTCTGTAAATCATTTCTTGGCCTGGCGCTGAGCGTGGGCCTGTGCGTTGCATCACTTCAGTGCTGGGCGGTCACCGCCAGCAGCAGCGGCTCAGGCAAAAACGACTATATGTTTATTGAAAACCATGTCGATAACGAATATTTCGTGACCCCCGGAAGCCTGGACCCGCGCTTTACCGGCGCTAACGTCTGGACCCGCTACTCGACCAAACAGCGCAGTCTGGGATATATGGGCTACGTCAGCTGGAGCTATCGCTCCTATTACTATGACATGTGGCTATCGGACTCCCCGGTGAACTCACCGTTTATCGGGATTCGCTGTATGACGACCGGGGCTAGCTGTCCAACACAGGGATATATCTCCGGTGAGGTTATTGATAATGAAGGATTTTATCATACGATGGCCGGTAGCAGCCTGGCAAACGGGGGGACCGGCTACGCCACGTTCTCCCCGGCAATGTATGAATATCTGCGTAATCGTCAGCCGGGAGAAACCGACGCTTTCGTACTGAATCTTTGTTATACAAAAACGGACTACGATGCGGCATCCGGCCAGCGTTGCCGGGATCTCGCATCCGGAGCGACATGGCGTTATTACACCATCAACGCCACCAAAGTCGGGCATTTGACGCTCAACAGCACAGGCGCGCTGGCGGAGATCTGGATTGCCAGCGATGGGACGCCCAGCGTGAATGTTGGCAGCGAACACTGTGAGGTGAGCATCGTTGCGGGCGAAAGCGGAATGACCTGTAAGATGGTGTCGTATCGCTACCGGGAAACCAAGCGCGTGACATCCTCTTTGTCATTTGAAATGGTGGTTGATACTGCCACGCTGGGCTTTAGCCCAGCGGCCAGGACAATCAAATATAGCGGCAATGGCTCAACCTGGTATAACTGGAGTTCTTCGACCACCTATTCCAATGTATTTACCGCCGAAGGTCAGTATGTTTATGTTTTCCTGTCAAAAACCTTTTTTCAGAATCTGATCCAACGTGGAATTAGCATTACCAATAATGATGAGCTGTTCACCTTTTTCTTTGATAACAGCAACACCGCGCAGTCAGGTTTTTATCAGTTTACGGCATCGAGTACGATCAATATTCTGCCGAAAGAGTACGGCATCAGTATTGTGTCAACGGATGGCAATTCTGCGCCAAAAGAGTCGGGTAATATCGGCGACCCGATGCCAATTGAATTTGAATATCAGGTGACGGTATCTTCAGCTCGTATGGCCGATGCGGTGACAGCTCAGGTGACGGGTGATGGAACGACAATTGATGGGATTTCGTACTGCCTGTTCACCTCGCAAGAGGGAGGCTGGCAGGTGCCGATCCCCGCACTGCTTTCGTACACTGCTTCTACGGGGGAAACGCTCAGCGCTCGTAATAGCTGCATCGATGCTGAGATCGACATGACCGACGCGCGCTGGACGCAAACGCCATGGAATGCGGCGATCGATGACGGCTACTTCTTCTCTACCCGCCTGAAGTTACAGTTTCCAATGGACGATCCGCGCTCAAGGCGCACGCTGGACGGCAGCGACTGGATGGGAACGGTCAACGCCAGCGGCGAGGTAAAAGTCACCGCAAAATGGCTGGGCGTCGACTGATGGCTATGCGAACGCAAGCGCCTGTCATGCTGGTGGCCGTCGCGCCGCTGGCAGTATCGGGGGCGTTTTTTAACGCTGTAATTTATGAGATGCCCTCTGACCAGACGTTTATCTCACAGCCGCTGTATAACGACACGCCGCGCAATAATATGTACACGATCTCCGCATGGAAAATTGCGAAACCCGGTGCGGGGGATGAACCGGTTCTGCCCAATCAGGGCGAGCTGCTCTACGCGCCGCTGCGTTTCAATTTACCGCCGGGAAGCAGTGAATATTTCCGCCTCTATTACAAAGGTCCTGAGGATAACCAGGAACGTTATTATCGGGTGGTGTTTAAAGAGACGCCGATGACGCTATTGCCGCTCAGGGATACGCCGCAAAAGATGGATGTCTTGCCGGTGGTGGCCATGAGCACCATTCTGGTGGTCAGGCCGCGCCAGCAGCGGCTTGAATGGCAGCTTGATGAGCAAAAGGGGATACTTCACAATAGCGGAAATACGTTTTTCCGCGTGATTATTCACCAGGGATGCGCAGGTGATGACGAACGCTCCACGCAGTTTTATATGCTGCCTGGCGAACGCTATCTCGATGCTGCCTTGAGCGGGAAAAACAGAAAGTTCGTTGTGGCCAATCAACGTTACTTTACGCTAGGGAATGCCTGCGCTGAGGCTCGGTAACGCCTGATATAGCAACGTTTATTCCGATAGCAACAGCGATTCAACTGCCAGCTGTACCAGGAGTAGCAGGACGGCAAGAAACGCAAGCCATTTCGCCGGACGAAGTTTGTTTTCCGGGATGGATGTGTTGCGCAAGCGATTGAACCATTTTTTCTTTTTCATTGATGACGTCCTGTCTTTGATGTCTGTCGGCGATGTCGGCAGAAAATGAACTAATCATCTGATATTAATGGATTAGACGACAATATCCATTAATAAATTACGCTGGTTTAGGTTTCATTCAATAATTGGACTCCAATTAATATATTTAATAAATAATATTGATGGTCTGTATATAGCCGGCTATTTCAGACCATCATCCGCGTCCGATAAAAGATTAATCAGAATTCAAAGTTCATGATCCCACGGCGGATTCGCTCCAGGCCTTGAGACCGTCACTGCCGCCGCCCGCATACCGAGGTCAACGGCATGACGCACCTGTTCGCGTGACAGTGTCACTAGCTTGCTTTTCTCAAGACATTGCGCCTGAGACAGGCTGGCTAAAATCCCGGCATTGACCGTATCTCCGGCACCGACGGTGTCAGCAACGTGCACGCTAACGCCGGGAACATGCAGTTTGAAGTTAGCCGTCCACGCATCAGCACCATCCGCACCACGGGTCACAACGATAAGTTTTGGACCCAACGTCAGCCAGCGGGCAATAACCTCATCTTCGCTTGCGCGCTCGCCAAACCAGGCAAGGTCTTCATCCGACAGTTTGACAATATCCGCCAGCGCTATCATCCGCATCATACGGGCCAGATGCTTCTCCCGGTCCTGGATAAAGATTTCACGGATATTGGGGTCGAGGAACATCACCCGGCGCGGGGCTTCTCTCACCATCAATGATTCATAAACGCTGCCGCACGGTTCAGCTATCAGGCTGATGCAGCCGAATAAAACGGCGGTAACGTCGTCGCCCAAATTGGGCAGATTGCTTTCTGCCAGCATTCTGCCCGCGCTGTTTTCATCGTAAAAGGTATAGCGTGCCTGTCCGTGTACCAGCCTGACGAAGGCCAGCGTCGTCGGCAGCGGCGCTCGTGTGGAAGGTGAGAAATCAACCCCGGAAGCTTCAAGAGACTGGCGCAGCATATCGCCCATAAAGTCATTTGAGAGACCGGAAAACAGGCTCACCGGCATTCCCTGGCGACCCAATGCGATCGCGGTATTAAACGCCGCACCGCCGACGCAGGGAATAAATGCTGAGGCATTCTCGCGGGTTCGACAGGGCAGCATATCGATTAAGGCTTCTCCACAGCACAGGATCATTGGTCGTCTCCTTTGCTCACTGATATGTACGGCGGCGTCTCCAGTTGATTGGCAATATGCATCCAGTTATCGGCAAATATTCCGCAGGCAGTTTTGATATCAACCCCAACAGGCAGTTCTGGGCACTCGTTTTCGCCGTTACTTCCCCAGTTGACCCATCCTGACTGACGGCGCTGGACTATCTGAAAAGCGCCGGAGGGTTGAGAAGTCCACCAGATCATTGCTCGACCGCTTGCTGAGTCATATTCGACGGTTTTACTGGCCGGACCGGGAAAAATGGTTTCATCGGGCACGGCGGAAACATCCACAGGCGAATCGGTGAGTATCCACTCCCGTTCATTCAGATCGGCCCTGAGGTGCGCTCTGGCGCGGACTAAGCCAAGTCTTTCGCGGATTTCAGCTTCATCGAGCACGTTTTCCCAGCGGCAGAACATTCGCCAGTAAAGATCCCAGTGGGCAGATGCCATATCGCTAAGCTGTTCGCGGAATTCGGCAAATTTAGGGCTTTGATTCTCGGAGGTGGTGACGGTATGGGCGACCATCGCGACCAGCTCTTCGGCATAGGGGTCGCCTGCACGATAGCGGGTGCCGCCGTGGGCCGCGAAGCGATCGAATACCAGCTTTCCGGGGCCGCTTTCAAATTCGTCGCCAACGGTAATTTTATTGGTCACCGAGCGTCCGTTAATCACGGTTGAAAAATCATCTACGCAGTAGCGGCGCTGAAACCAGGGGGTATTCCAACTGAACTTCCAGTCAATAGAGAAGCGCTTGCCGCGTAGTTCTGGCAATAAACCATCGGGGATCGTCCCGTGCATTCGATAGTGATGATAGACCGGACCTTCTTCGATCGTTTCAATATCAACAAGGGTATGTTCCGGCGGGTTAATCAGGCCGTTTTCGGGGGTAAAGAACGGGCCGTAAAATCCGCCGATGGCATTATTTCCGGAAGGAAGAAGTTCGATATTGTCCTCCAGGCGGCGGAAGTGGCGCAGACCCCACTTGGATGAGCCCACCCCCTGAGCGGTTCCCCGGCACATTTCCAGATCAAAGCAGCCGGTATTAAGACGGGCAAAGCAATCTGCCTCTTTACCGTCCAGTTTTTGAATGCCCTTGGCCTCACGGGTTTCGGCATCAGTGCAAGGACGCTCAAGTCGTAAACGAAGCGTGCCGGTAAAGCTGACCGTAGCGATGAACGTTGTACTATTTTCCACCACCGAATGGTTAAGCCGTTGGCAAAGGATCCGCTCTCCCGTTTCGGCAGTGGCCCACCACAGCGGTTCTGGCAAAATGTCCGGGATGGTGAACGTAATGGGTTCATGATCCCGAAGGCCGTTGAGCGGGTCTTTTAGCGTAATTTGGTATGTCATGGCCATATACTCCATCAGAATTTAAGCAAGCGAAAACCCGCCGCCTGAGCGGCGGATAAACAAAGCGACATGGAAAGTTAGTGTGGTCGGGCGATCTCTTTTTTCCGCCAGAAGGTGAACAGCTCCGGATGCTGCTTCAGCCCGTCTATCGCCACGGCGAGTATGATGACGATGCCTTTGATTAAAAGTTGGGTGAAGAAGGGGACGCTCAACAGGATCAGCCCAGTGCTAAGTACGCCAAGGATCACTGAGCCTATCAGGGTGCCGATAATCCGCCCGCGTCCACCGGCAAGGCTGGTGCCCCCCAGGACAACCGCCGCAATCGCGTCCAGTTCATAGCCTGTCCCGGCGGTAGGTTGGGCGGAGATGACCCTCGCGGCAAAGATAATGCCAGCCAAACCTGCGCAGACGCCGGCAATCATATAGACGGCGGCAAGAACACGTTTCACCCGTACACCGGCCAGACGAGCAGCCTGAGCGTTGCCGCCGACGGCATAGATATGACGCCCGAATCGGGTACGCTCAAGGATGAACCACGCCAGCAGATAAACCACCAGCATGATAATCACTGGAACAGGGATACCGGCGATATAACCATTTCCCAGCTCACGGAAGCTGAGACTACTCGAAACAATGGGTTGTCCTTCGGTAATGGTGTAGGCCATACCGCGCAGAAACGTCATCGTGCCGAGAGTCACAATGAAAGGGGCGAGGGCGAGATAAGCGGACAGGACGCCATTGAGCAGCCCGCAGAGAGCGCCAACGCCGACGCCGGCCAGAATCGCCAACGGTGCCGGGATACCGGCCATCGCAGCAACGACCGAGACCACGCCGGAGACGGCGACGATGGAACCGACGGATAAATCAATGCCGCTGGTTAAAATCACGAAGGTCATGCCTGCTGCCAGGATGGCGTTAACGGAAATCGATCTGGCAATATTCAACAAGTTATCGACCCGATTGAAGTTAGGGGCAAAGGTCGACATCAGGATCAGCAGTACCAGCAGAACGATCAGGATCCCCACCCGATCCCACCATTTTGCAAAATCAAACGGCGCGTTGACCGGCAGTTCCGTCACTGGTTTATTGTGGTCCATGGCATTCTCCGGGTTGACTGGTGAAGGTTCCTGTTGCGTGCAGCATCACTTCTTCTTCCGTTGCTGAATGTGAAGGTAACTGGTGAACGATACGGCCAGCGCGCATGACCAGTAGTCGGTCGCTAATCCCAATGGCCTCGGGCAGGTCGGAAGAGATAACCAGAATGGCTTTCCCGGCGCGGGCGAGCTTATCGATCAGTTCGTATATTTCTCTTTTCGCGCCAATATCGACGCCGCGCGTGGGTTCATCGAGGATCAGCAACCGTGAGTCGCGTAGCAGCCAACGCGCCAGCGCCGCTTTTTGTTGGTTGCCGCCGGACAGGGCGCTGACCGGCAGCTCGACTGCATTTTCTCGCAACCGAAGTCTGCGCATCTGTTCGAGAACCGCCGTGCGGATGGATTGACGTTTGACGACGCCGCTGGCGACAAAGTTATCGAGAGAGCTGATATCAATGTTGTGCTCAACCGAGTGCCCCAGGAACAGTCCCTGCGTTTTTCGGTCTTCAGTCACCATCCCAATACCTTCTGAGATGGCGGCGGTAGGGTCTGAAGGATGGATCGCCTTGCCATCAATATGCACGCTACCGTGGGTTCGCGGATCGGCACCGAATAATAGCCGGGCGACTTCGGTGCGCCCGGAACCGACCAGTCCGGACATGCTGACCACTTCCCCCGCCCTGACGTCAAAAGTCACCGGGCCGGTTGCGCTACCCGCGAGTTCTCTGACATCCAGCAGCACATCTCCTGGCGTGCGGGGGTCGTGTTGATACAAGTCGACAATTTGCCTTCCCACCATCATGCGTACGATGTCAGTGGTGGAGACGCTGCCCATGGTTTCTGTGCCAATCCAGGTGCCATCGCGGAACACCGTTACCCGATTGGCCAACTGCCATACTTCTTCCATGCGGTGTGAGATATAGACCATCCCGACGCCGTCCTGACGCATCTGTTCAATCAAGCGAAATAATTGCAGCGTTTCTGTTCGCGACAGGGCCGCTGTCGGCTCATCAAGCACGAGCACTTTGGCGTTTTCACTGACGGCGCGGGCGATTTCCACCATCTGCTGGCGCCCGATACTGAGCGACCCGAGCGGTGCATGCGGGTCAATATCCGCATTGATGCGATCCAGCTTGTGCTTTGCTTCCCGGTACATCCGTTTCCGGTCGAGAATACCGGCAAAGGTCGTAGGCTCCTGACCGAGAAACAGATTTTCCGCCACCGTCATATCCGCAACCGTATTCAGTTCCTGGTGGATAATGGCGATACCTTGCTTGCGGGCATCACGAGGTGTGCGTATATCAATCTCATGCCCATCTTTAAAAATGGCACCGCTGTCGCGCTGCTCATTTCCGGAAAGAATTTTCATCAGCGTGGATTTACCCGCCCCGTTTTCACCCATCAGGGCGTGAACCTCTCCGGCAAATAAATCAAAACGTACATTGTTCAGCGCCAACGTCGCGCCGTAGCGTTTTGAGATCCCCTCAAGCCGGAGCAGGGGTTGTGATGATCTGTCGGCCATTGTCTTTACCCTCCGGGATGAACCTGAAATTCATCCCGTTTATCGCATCTTGAAGTGATGTTTTTACCAACCCGGATAGCTACTCACGTTATCGCGCGTGACTAGTACGCTGGGGATTAAAATGGTATGGGAAGGTACGGGTTTATTCGCCACGATATCCTGAGCAAGCGATATGGCCTGGCGTACCATTTCTCCGGGGTTTTGCGTTGCGGTACCGATAAACGGTGAGCCGCTGCGTTTTAGCTCATCAACTGCTTCCGGGCTGCCGTCTACGCCAGTGACTTTGATGGTGCTTGCTTTGCCCGCCTGTTCAACGGCCAGTACGGCGCCCAGAGCAGAGGGATCGTTCATACCGAAAATACCGGAGACATCCGGGTTGGCGGTGAGCATATCGGTGGTGACCATCAGGCCGGAAGCACGGTCGTTGCGCGATGCCTGCTGACCGACGATTTTGATATCCGGGTATTTTTTAGCGACGTTTTTACACCCTTTAATACGGTCGATAATCGTCTGGATCGGCGTTCCATCAACCAGCAGCACTTTGCCTTTTCCGCCCATCTGGCTGAACAGATATTCACAGGAGGTTTCTCCGGCCTGGATGGCGTTGGTCATGATGGCGGCGTCAGCACCTTTAGCGGGCGTATCGACCGCAATAACGATGATGCCCGCGGCTTTTGCCCTTTGAATTGCGGGCTCAATCCCGGACTCGTCAACCGCAGAGATAATAATGAGATCCATTTTTTGCTGAATAAACGCATCAATCTGGGTGTTCTGATTTGCCAAATCGACCTGCGCGTCTTGTACGTTAATGGAGGCACCGATCTCACCAGCGGCTTGCTTAGCATTTCTCTCCATTGCCGAAAAGAACGGGTTGGACATGTCCTGCACCATTAGTCCAATACGGGCAATTTTTTTGCCCTCCTGGGACGCGGCGCTGGCGGTGGGAGAAAAGCCGGTCATGGTGGCGATGACCGCTGTAACCGCGACAGCCAGCCATGCTTTGTGAAGTTTAGTCATGTTCTGCTCCTGTAATTATCTCGTTGTATGACGGTACGGCCAGGTATGGGGGAACCTCAGAAATAATTCCCTGATGTTGTTTTGTAATATTGGCTGAACGCTCAGCCATTATTTAAATAGATGAAAATGCGTCTTTTATTTCTTATTCGTTTTGCTACAGCCGCAGGACTGGCGAACAACCAGCTCGGCGGGCACTCTGAGTTGCGTTGTGGTGTCTCCTTTTCCTTCTTCTTTTATTAATCGGATCAGCATTTCTGCAGCCTGTTTGCCAATTTCTTCACTATTTTCATTCAGTACGGTGAGCGGTGGATTTAACAGCGGCGCCCAGTCAAATTCGTCATAGCCAATAAGGGCTATATCGTCGGGAATGGCTATTTGCCGTTGCTGGAGTTGTTGAAGCGACCCCAGCAGAATAGGGTTGTTACCGGCAATAAGTACGTCGGGCAACTGCGCCTGGCTGTCGAGGTATTGACTCAGTTTTTCAGAAGCTGAATGCGCGTCGTTTTCGGTTTCCAGCACTCGCAGCGTTGCGCCGCAGCGTTCTGCCGATTCGCGGATCCCGCGTTCGCGTTCAAAGCGTGTCGTCCAGCGTTCGGGGTAGATAAGCAGCAGCCAGTTTTTATATTCGTGCTGCGCCAGATGTTCACCGACTAACAGGCTGGCATGATAATTATCGGTGGTCACGCAGGGAAAATTATGATCGCCCCGAGGAGGGGAATCGACAAAAACCACCGGAATATCCCATTTAGCCAGCAGACTCAGGCTCTCCGGATGGAGCGTCACCGTCGAAATGATGCCCGCCATTCGGGATTCAATCAGACGGTTAATCATGCGATCTTCCTGGGTCCGATCGTAGATACCGTTTACTGCAATATCCCCAAGAACCACGGTCCATTGCGAAGGTTGCAGCATATGCTGAATCCCGGACATCAGGTTGAGGTAGTAGGAGTTGGAGGCGTGTGCGGTGATAACCGCCACGGAATCCCTGCTGGAACGGCGTAGCGCCTGGGCTGCACGATTAGGGACATAGCCAAGTTCCCGCGCCACCTTGAGTATCAGCTCCCGGCTGTCATCCGCAACGCCATCTCCGCCGTTTAGCGCACGTGAGACGGTAAACATTGAGAATCCTGTTGCCTCACTGACGTCCCGCATTGTCGCTTTTCGCATTTTCCACTCTCTATCTTTATGTGTATCAACTGGTGATATAAACGATTATTCCATTAACCTAAACGTTTATGATGTAAAACATAAACGTTTAGGTTTGTTAGATCAGTGAGCGGTTTCTCGTTTTGTGAACAAGATGTAATCAAGGTGGTTTGTGAATGAAATTTGATATTTATTGATTTCATGCATGATTGAACGCTCAATCATTTTGTTACTCTTGGCCTATTCGTTCGCAATCAGACAGGGTAGTCGCGTTGGAAATCTTTTTTTAACCCACTGAAAAGTATTCTCTAAATATTTTTCACATCGCAAAAAAATCACGGTCCGTTATAGACGGATCCGCTTTTGTATGGGTTAAAAAAAGGGTTACCATGAAAGTCACATGGAACGTCAGTCCTGTGGGCTACCAGCTGATTAGCAAACGCTGTCCCTCATGTCATGGGGCGCAGGATTTCACGCCATCCGGAGCCTTCCGGATCAATTCGCAAAAAAAGGTACTGGATGTCTGGAGTATCTATAAGTGCGTGCGCTGTGCCTACACCTGGAATATCAGCCTGTTCTCTCGTTTGCCGATCGGTAAAATCAATCCGCAACTCTATGGGCAACTTGTCGCTAACGCTGAATCTGCCGTTCAGCACTATTCTCACGATCTGCAGGTTCTGCGGCGCAACGGCGCAACGCTATCAGGTTCGCCTGAATTCGTTGTTGAAGAGCGGTGGCAAATCAGCCTTCTTCGCACTTCTCGCGTTAGGGTAAGAGTCAGACTGGAACGTACTTTTCAGGTCAGTTTGCTGGCGGTACTGCGCAGTCATCTGGGCCTGAGCGGCAACGAAATCCGCAAGCGCCTTGATTCGGGAGATATTGCGGGTATTACGTTGAAGACGTTGAAAGCACGAAGATTAAGGCCTGAAGGGTATACGCTTTATATCGCTACGGAAGTTCTCCTGGCGAACAGGCGTATTCCATTATCTGCAGGATCTGACCTGAGGAGAAAATAGCCAGTACCCCGGATAGTTATTCTATCCGGGGTACTGCCTCGCAAAAATTAACTCTGGTTGCTATGAGAGGAAAAATAACCTTGCCTTTATTACTGGGTATTTATACAGTTTTAGCGCGTGTAACAACACGCCAATTGCGTCGATTGCAAGAGCGACGCCAGGCAATCCGAACGCCGTCACGGCGGAATCTGTGTTTACCAGAGTTTTCGCGGAAAGCCCCTTCCTTTGAGGTAGGGGATGTAGAGCGAAGCGCCCGCCAGGGCGCTAATGAGGCCGGTTCTGCTCTTCAATGTATTTCTTAATCACCTCAAGGGGCGCACCGCCCACACTGCCAGCGAAATAAGATGGCGACCATAGCGCGTCTGACTTCCAGGCGGGCTTGTGCAGGTCTGGATGATGCAATTTCATCTTGCGGCTACTAACCCCTTTCAGGCTGTTAACCAGCTTGCTGATTGACACCTTCGGCGGGAAGTTAAGCAGCATATGAACGTGATCCGACTCGCCATTAAATTCCACCAGTTCGCACTCAAACAGCTTGCAAACGTTGCGACAAATCCCCTCAAGCGTTTCCAGGTGCGTGTCATTAAAAACACGTCCGCGATACTTCGTAAGGAAGATTAAATGACAATGCAGCATGAAAACACAATGCCGCCCCGTTCGATATGCCAAGCTCATAGACCAACCTTGTAAATATGTTTTAGGTGTGTAGTGTAGAGTGCTATGAGCATTCAGACCAAAACTTTATCAGTCAGAATTAAAGACCGCCACACCGCTATTTTGAGGCAAATGGCCTTTGAGGTTAATCAGGTCTTCAATCTGGCAAATGAGATAACCAGCGCGGCATACAGCAACGCTGGCGCTTTTGGTGCGCAGGTTCCAAAGTGGTTAACCGCGTTTGATGTTCAGAAGATGACAACCGGTATACAGCGTGAGCGCGGCTATTCCATCGGCAGCGCTACGGTACAGGAGGTGATCGCGCACCACGGCAAGGCACGCAAACAGTTTAAGCGTTCCCGCCTGCGCTGGCGTGTTAGTGGTGGCGCTCGCCGTTCACTGGGCTGGGTGCCGTTCAAGTCAAAACAGGCGCAGTGGCAGAATGGCTGCGTTAAGTTCGCCGGCCACTACTTTAAAGTTTGGGATAGCTACGGCCTGGCGGGATACAAATTCCGCGCTGGTAGCTTTTCAGAAGATAGTCGGGGCGCTGGTACTTCAATATCTGCGTAGAGGTTGTGACCGTCCATACCACGGGCGCGACCGCTGTCGGCATTGACCTCGGATTAAAGGATACCGCCACAGTATCCGATGGTAGCAAGCTGGTAGCTGGTCGTTTTTATTGTGACCTGCAACCAGCGTTAGGCAAGGCGCAGCGGGCAGGTAAAAAAGCCCGTGTACGCGCCATCCACGCAAAAATTAAGAACCGCCGCAAAGATGCCCTGCACAAGTTCAGCACGGCGCTGGTAAACAGCCATGCGGGGATATTCGTGGGCGACGTGAGCAGCAGCAAGTTAGCCAAAACCAAAATGGCTAAGAGCGTTTTAGACGCTGGCTGGGCGATGCTCAAAACACAACTGGAATACAAAGCGATTGCGCGGTCAGTGGTGTTTGAAGTAGTCAACGAAAGGTATTCCACCCAGGCTTGTTCGTGTTGCGGAGCTATCTCCGACAACAGTCCGAAAGGTAGAGTAGGCTTGCGAATAAGAGAATGGACTTGTTGTGAGTGCGGAACCGCTCATGATCGCGACGTTAACGCCGCAAAGAACATTCTCGCGGCAGGACATTGCCGTCTGGCTGTAGGAATCCCCGTCCTTTAGGCGGGGAGGATGTCAAAAAGGAGAGAACGATGTCTTTGGATACCCGCAAAGAAGTGTTGTTTGTGCTGATCCCAGAGTATGCCGACTGGGAGTTTGCATTATTAGCGCCGGGGTTACGTCGGGGATTTGGCGTATGGGAACCGCAATATGACGTCAAAATCGTCGCACCGGATGAGGGCCCTGTCACCTCTATCGGTGGTGTTCGCTGCCTACCGGACTATACCTTCCAGACGATGCCAGAAGATTACGCCGCCCTGGTTTTGGTTGGCGGGCTTAACTGGTGGGGTGAAGAGGCACTGCGAGTGGTGCCTCTGGTCAAGCAGGCGCTTGCCCGGCAGGTAGTGGTTGGGGCTATTTGTGATGCATCGGCATTTTTAGGTGCCAATGGTTTTCTCGATGAAGTTGCGCATACTTCTAACGGCCTGGCCTATCTCCAGGACAAAGCGGGGTCAGCCTATCGTGGCGAAGCGCGGTACCAGAACGTCCCTTCCGTGCGTGACGGCAACCTGGTGACTGCCAACGGCGTCGGTTTTGTCGATTTTACCTGCAATATGCTGGCCGCATTAGACGCGGCACAGGAAAAGGAGATTGCAGCGATGAGAGCGGCGTTTACATCAGGAATGTTTCCTGAAGGTTGATGCGATGCAAAGCGCGTCAGAAAGAGGGGCCTGGTTTTGCGTGCTTAGTGCACATCCGCATAATAAACGAACGCCAGCTTATTGCCGTCGGGGTCTCTGACGTAGGCGCTATAGAAACCTTCACCGTACTGCGGGCGGTGTCCTGGTGCCCCTTCATCGGTTCCCCCCAGGCTTAGCGCCAGCGCATAAAGCTGCTGAATGTGTTCAACGGAACGCGCATTCAGCGCAACCATCACGCCGTTGCCGGTTGTTGCCAGCTGTTGGTTAAACGGCCTACCAACGCACAGGCCGGTGGTGCGGTTTTCGCTGAATGTCCCCCATGATGCGCCTTCATCGCTCCGACCGCTCTGCGGGTGTCCCAGCATTTCCATCAACGGGTCGTAAAAACGAATAGCATGAGGCAGATCGTTGGTGCCAGGCATGATATAGGAAAACATGGAGCCTCCTGGTTTTTCGCCTGAGTAACGTGTCAATCTAGCAGCTATGGCGGTGACACGAGGCCTGGCAGGCCAAAAGTTCTACATTGATCGTGATTAATCAGCGCGGGTTGTTATCTGTGGCAAGGTATTTGAACGCAGGTAAAGAAATTAACCTTATGAAATATAATGGTAAATGGGTGTTTTAATCTTTTTGTTTATCGTAAAACGATAAATTATTATTGTTTTGCAGTGATTCTGTGTATTCTGTCATCACTTACTCAGAGAAATCACGAGGGATTGAATGTCTACTGATGCACTTGCGCGGTTCAGCCAAAGGATGGTTAGTATCACCCTGTTATTGATGGTGGCGATTATCGTGATGAATACGGCCGTTCTGTTCTTTCCATCGATATCATTGACCCATGAGCTGGCGGGGATCAATCTCTCGCTATCCGATCGGCTACTCTCGACGCTTAACATTCGCTTACCGGATTTACCATGGTGGCAAGCCGTCGGTGCGGGGGTCATCAGCTTTCTGGTTGTGCTTCCTCTTTGCTACAGCCTGTTCCACCTGCGGGCGCTATTTCACTCCTATGCGCGCAGGGACTACTTTTCTGCCGGTGCGGCACAGCATATGCGCAAAATTGGCGCTTCACTGGGGGCCTGGGTCATGATGACGATCGTCGTGGACCCGCTGCTCAGCTATTGGCTAACGATGCTAAAGCCCGCGGGCGAACGTGAGATATTATTCGGGTTTGAGCTGCAATCAATAGCCTGGCTTTTTGTTTCTGCCTGCGTCATGGCAGTGGCGAAAATACTGGAAAAGGCAACCGCGATCAATGAAGAAAATAAACTCTTTCTTTGAAAAATTGCAATAAACGATGATTATTATAAATCCGGGTGTGATTTCCACCCGGAATACTCCAAACTCTCTCGTTATGGTATTTTTTAATAATCAATGAAATACATTATTTGAAACCAGTTTATTTTACCAACAGGATGTTATTTATCCATTTGATACTGGCAATATTTTTCTATTGCCAACAGGAGTTCCTATGCTCGTAAAATATGCAGGCCTGGCTATATGTATTCTGACGATAACGTTCGCCTCGGTAAGCGCAAGAGCCTTAACCAATCAGGCGGTCAGTGTCTCAGAAACAGGAAAATATGAAATATTACATCGGGGAGACTATCTCCTGTTGATGGCGGAAAAGAAACAGCGACTGGCCGAAGAACCGCACAACAACGCGCTGCGCTGGGAACTATCCCAGGATGAGCTGATGAGCGGAAACCTGGAGGATGCGGAAAAAAGCCTCGAGCCGCTATTGGCAGTGGCTGCCTGGCAGGGGAATGCGACTTATTCTATGGGACTCATTCACTATTCGCGTGGACAATATAGTGAGGCAGAAAAAAATTTCTCCGCTATCAAAATGGATTCGCCGTTTTATCAGAAAAGTCGCTCAGAACTTCTCTACGTCTATTACCAAACCGGGCAATATGCAAAAGCGCTACAAATATTCAATCACGACACTGAATTATCACATCTTTCCGATAATGAGAAAGCGCTTGTGCAATTAATGAGAGACTTTGGCGATATAAAACCTTATCAACTGCTGTGGCGGGAAAATAAGGCCAAGCTTCCCTTTATTTCGATGAATAATCTGCCGGTGGTATCCGTCAAGGTGAATGGGCAACCCATTAATGTCTTCATCGATACCGGAGCCGATCTTTTTGTCCTTAACTCTACGCTGGCTGAGAAACTCGGTATTAAGCCCATCGCCAGCTATGCCGGGATTTATGCTGGCGGTAAAACAGCAGAAACCCGCTACTCGCGTCTGGAACGTCTCGACTTAGGGGCGGTGACGCTGAGTAACGTGCCTGTCGACTTAGCGGAATTTCCGCCAGAGTGGATTTTTACCGATGAGAAAACGGGAGAGACGATAGAAGTTGACGGTATTTTATCGACCGGGGTGTTCCATCAGTTTCTCACCACGCTGGATTATCCACAGAGACAGCTCGTTCTGAAACCCAGAAGCGGAACTACAGCTCATGTCAGCCCTGATGCGACAGCAGCCGCCAGGATCCCGTTTATTCTTGATGGTTCGCATTTCATGATTGTGAAAGGGGCGATCAACGGTAAAGAGGGAATGACCTTTTTCCTCGACTCCGGGCTGGACGACCCGGAGGCTTCGATTCTACTGCAGCAAGGGGCTCTGGATTATGTCGGTATTAAGCGCGATCCGCAGGATGCCTTTGTGCCGGATAACAGTAAAGGTGGGCTTGGCGGCGGTGGCTTTGAGATAACCCGATTAAGCATTGATAGCGTTGCTTTAGGTCCGCTAAAGCAGACTGGGTTAACCGGTCTCTTTGGTGTTCTGCCTGACGCGTTGTACCACACTGAGTCGGGGATGATTCTGGACGGTTTTATTAGCCATCAATTCCTCAGGCACTATAAGTGGACGATTGATTTTGATTCGATGGCTATGACATTTGAGTAGAAGCAGAGGCGGGAGGGTGCCCTCCCGGCGTCTCAGCTCAGGTCGTGCAAATCTTTACCATTCGGCGACAGCAGCGAAAGGTCGTGGAAATCGACCTTGAGTCCACTGCGTTGCGGCGTACAGCACATCACGCCGACCTTTGCCATCCCGGTTGGAAAAGGGCACAGGCGCAGCAGCGGCCAACGGTGACCGTCTGTGGAATATTGCAAACGTAGCGCTTCTCCCTGACGGGTCAGGCGCAGCCAGAACTCTCGGGGATCTCCTGAATAGTTGCCGGTTGCCCAGTCTGATTTCCCCAGCGTCAGTACGCTGCCGATGGCGGGTGCGCCGTCGTTATACTCAATGCCGGCCTTAAGCCAATGTCGCTCATCCTGCATCAGCATAATCCCCGCCTGGTCATACAGGGTGTCGAAATCAGCGCGAACCCGAACCTGGAAGGTGAAATCGCTGGAGATTTCCGTTGCGTAGATATGCCCGGAAAAGCGCTCAAACCCGTACCAGGTTTCACGCCAGAAGTCAGTTTGCGCGTCGGTTACCACGCTGAGGACGCCATCCTTATCGGCCCATGTTGTCGGTTCGTTAATCCAGTGAAATGCCTGATGCATCATGCCTCCTGTTTCTGCTGAATAAGGGATATGAATAGTTCTGCGGCCTCGGCTGCCTGCTGCGCAAGGCATGCGTCCCACGCCTGGCTATCGGCATCACAAAAGCCGTGCTGTGCATTGAACATTCGACAGGACACAGACGGCTTTTTCTCAAGTTCATTTTGCATTATGCGGGGATCGAACGCGGGCTCATCGCTGGCAATAATAACAAGCGTCGGGCAGGGCGGCGCAATGTCACTGTGCTGACGGATCCGTGAGCCATAATGGCAAATGACACCGTCGCAGAGTCCGCTTCTGGCGGCCAGCCAGCCTAAGGTTGCGCCCACGCTATAGCCGATCACCAGTACCGTGCCATATTTTTCCCTTAGCCCGGCTAGCAGGGACTCGACACCCGCCGTATCAAAGCCGACGTTATCGCTAAAGTGGCGGTAGGCTTCATCCTGCTGGTCATAGCGGAAAGGCGCTGAATGGGGAAAGAGCATTGGGGTATAAACATCGAAACCGCGTCTTTTCCATATATCAGCGGTTCGCTGAATATGCGCATTGATGCCATAGATTTCATGCAGCAGAACGATGGCTTTATCGCAATCAGGTAACATAAACGCGCCTCTGTTGGATAAAAATGAGTTTGTCAGAAATTGAGAACCATCCCGAACTGGGTCAGTGTATCAGAGCCCGTCAAGATGGTTGCTCGCTTCTGATTGTTTCTTGCCTGTACGCCTACCTTTCCGGCGCAACCGTGCGCGACATTGCAGCAACGATAAGCATCAACAAGGTGATAAAAATAAACGCATAGGTCAATGAGCTAAGATGCGCGACATAACCAATCAACGCAGGTCCCGCCAGTACGCCCAGATACCCCATGGTGGTAATCGCAGGAACGGCTACGGATTGTGGCATGACCTGCTGACGCCCCACGGCTGAGAACATCGCCGGGACAATATTGGCACAGCCTGCGCCGACCAGCACGTAGCCAAGCAGCGACAGCGACCAGGCGGGGACGAACGTCACCAGGCAAAAACCGATGGCGGCCAGAATGGAACCGCCAAATACCACCGGTACAAAGCCGAGGCGAGTGATAAGGCGGTCGCCGCTCAGGCGGACTGCGGTCATCGCTATGGCAAAGAAGGCAAAACCCAGCCCGCCCAGGTTTTCCGGCATGCCGCGAACTTCGGTGAGAAAGACGGCGCTCCAGTCGAGCACCGTGCCTTCGGCCAGAAAGACCGCAAAGCAGATTATGCCGATCAACAACACGATGCCTCGCGGGATAGCAAATGCAGGCCCGCTGGACGGGTTGGCCCACGGTAAAAGCCCTTTGGTACAGATGAGTAACAGCCCGGTGACGATCAGTGCAACAGTGATGGTGGCGGAGAGAGCGGCAAGTCCGGCGGTCAGCAGGAGAGTCATCACCCCGGCACCGGCAATTCCCCCGACGCTGTACATCCCATGAAAGCCGGACATTAATGGTTTGTTTGCCTGGCGTTCGACGATAATCGCCTGAATATTCATGGCGCAGTCCGTCACGCCGATGCCCACACCAAATATCAGCAGCATAAAACCGAGCAGCCGGGCATCGCTAATGATGGCCAGTAAAGGCATGGACACGATAACGATAGCCACTGACGACACAATCACCCGACGACAACCGTAGCGACTGGTCAGTATGCCGGTCAGCGGCATGGCAATAAGCGCGCCCATCCCCAGGCACAGCAGCAGGGTACCGAGCATGGCGTCGTTAACTGCCGTGTTGCTTTTGGCGAATGGCACGATCACCGCCCAGGTTGCGGTGGCAAAGCCTGAAATGAAAAACGCGATACGTGTTGCCAGGGACTGGCTGGCATTTAGAGCAGAAGCGTGCATTGATGTTCCTTGTCGTAAGATCGTAAGGCTTCCCTGTACTCAGTTGGCATCACGCCGATACCTTCAGAGAGGACTAATCATTCAGGTGCTCAATATTGCTCGAATGGTGTTTTCAGGGTGGTTTTGTTGCTCGATTTTGCAATATTAGCGCAAGGGCAGCAAGCGTTGATTAGCTGAAGGCACTGGTCAGGATGTCCGTAGTATCACAGTCTGTTGCATGCTAAACGGGTATTATCATAATAACTGTGAATACTCTGAGCATGACTCCTGCGGTAACTCACAGTAAAGGAACATCTTGCTTATTTTTCAGGGAGAAATTCATGTTCGATCATACCGGCATCACCGTGACTCATTTTGAACGTAGTAAAGTTTTCTATACCTCGGCGCTCTCGGCCCTGGGCCTCGGGATCAGTAAAGCTCCACCGGGCGAGCGGGTGGGGTTTGGCAATTTACAAAAGACCGGGCTGGAGCTGGCGGCGGAAACCTTCTGGATAACCGTCGGGATCCCTTATGTACCCCGAACCCATATTGCCTTTCGTGCGTATTCGGAAGAAGAGGTCGTGGCGTTTTATCACGCCGCTCTGAAAGCAGGTGGCCGTGACAACGGTTTGCCCGGTCTACGGCCCCAGTACGGCGCTGGCTACTATGCTGCATACGTTCTCGACCCCGATGGCTACAATATCGAAGCAGTTTATCGATACTAATGCGTCTGGATCTCTGGTCGCGCCAAATGGATATACAAGTTGTGAATCGGGATAAATTACTTCAGCTACTTAATAATCTGCATATCGATTATCGCTATATTGAACATCCGGCAATGAACAGCGTCAGCGATCGAGAGCGCTATGCGGTGAAGCTTCCTGCGCAACTGCTTAAAAATATGCTCTTAAAAAACAGCAGCGGACGCCATTTCTATCTTTATATTCTCGATGGTGAAAAGAGGGCCGATCTGAAGGCGTTAGCCAGAGAAATTGGTGACTCCCGTCTCTCCTTGGCAACGCCTGGCGAGCTAAAGCAGCTTTTGGGACTGGAGCCGGGCGAGGTCACTCCCTTTGCGCTGCTAAACGATCCGGCTCATAAAATTAAGGTGCTGATTGATGCCTCGGTTGATGAACTGGGACCATTAGGTTTTCACCCATTGGTGAATACCGCCACAGTGTGCATTTCACTCAGCGCGCTCCATCAATTTTTACACTACTGTACGCATGCATCTCAGCAGGTCGGCGATGTTGCCGGTCACTGCGGCTAACCGCAATGACCGGTATTTTTAATACACTAACGTTGCGTGATGCTGATCAGACGGTTGCAGCTTTCAGACGGGCAGCAAAGGCTTTCAGTTCTGTCAGCATGGCATCACGATCGTCAACATGTTGCTCAATGATCTTCACAATAGCAGAACCAGAAATCGCTCCGGCGGCGCCCGCTTCTAATGCATCCGCAACCTGGCCCGGGGTTGAAATTCCGAATCCCTGTAGCGCCGGGACAGCCTGGTATTCTTTAAGCTTCGCCACCAGATGTTGCAATGGCACTGCGCCACGATTTTCCGCACCGGTTACGCCCGCTCGCGACAGCAGATAGGTGTAACCGCGACCGTGCGCGGCAATCTGGCGCAGTAGCTCATCGTCAGCGTTGGGCGGACAGATAAAAATAGGCGCAATGTTGTGGCGTATTGCCGCCTGGCGGAACGGGGCTGATTCTTCGAACGGGACGTCCGCCACCAGTACCGAATCGACTCCGACGCGGGAACAATCGGCATAAAATGTATCGATCCCTCGGTTATAGACCAGATTGGCGTACATCAGCAGGCCGATGGGGATAGTCGGATATTTCGCGCGGATAGCCGCCAGCATCTCGAAGCAGCGGGCAGGGGTGACGCCTGACGCAAAAGCACGCAGAGCGGCGTTTTGAATGGTCGGGCCATCAGCCAGCGGATCTGAAAACGGGATCCCCAACTCCAGCGCATCAGCACCTCCGGCAACCAGCGCGTCAATGATTTGCAGCGATAGCCCCGGTTGCGGATCGCCCAACATGACAAAAGGAACAAATGCGCCTTCTCCACGGTTTTTCAGCTGCGTAAACAAATCGTTATAGCGTTCCATCACATTTCTCCTCGCGCTTGCAGAATGTCGTGTACGGTAAAGATGTCCTTATCGCCGCGACCGGAAAGATTCACCACCAGCAATTGCTCTTTGTCCGGATTTTCGCGCATCATCCTCAAGGCATGAGCCAGCGCATGGGATGACTCAAGTGCCGGAATAATCCCTTCAGCGCGGCTCAGGGTTTTAAATGCTGCCAGCGCTTCATCGTCGGTCACAGAGACGTATTCTGCGCGACCAATGCTGTTCAGATAAGCATGTTGTGGCCCGACTGATGGGAAATCGAGGCCAGCGGAAATAGAACAGGACTCTTTGATCTGGCCGTCATCAGTCTGCATCATGGGCGACTTCATGCCGAAGTAAATGCCAGTGCGACCGTGTTTTAACGGTGCGCCGTGCTCGCCGCTCTCAATGCCATGTCCCGCAGGCTCAACGCCAATCAGCCCGACCTGTGGGGTATCGATAAAGTCCGCAAACATGCCGATGGCGTTGGAGCCGCCGCCCACGCAGGCGATAACGGCATCCGGCAGGCGTCCCTCTTTTTCCTGTATCTGTACTCTGGTCTCTTCGCCGATCATGCGCTGGAATTCACGCACGATGGTTGGAAAAGGATGCGGCCCCGCGGCGGTGCCGAGCATGAAGTGGGCGGTTTCATAGCTTCCGGACCAGTCGCGCAGAGCCTCGTTCGGCGCATCTTTCAGGGTGGATGAACCGCTGTGAACGGGGATCACTTCCGCACCCATCAGGCGCATACGGAAGACGTTAGGCGACTGGCGTTCAATATCTTTCGCGCCCATATAAATGCGGCATTTCAGGCCCAGCAGGGCACTGGCCAGGGCCGATGCTACGCCGTGCTGTCCGGCACCGGTTTCGGCGATAATCTCTGTTTTGCCCATACGCTTTGCCAGCAGCGCCTGGCCAAGAACCTGATTGGTCTTATGCGCGCCGCCGTGCAGCAGGTCTTCTCGTTTGAGGTACAACGTTGAGCGGGTTCCTTGCGTAAGATTGCGGCATTTTGTTAGCGCCGTTGGACGACCTGCGTAATTTTTCAGGAGATGGGTAAATTCAGCCTGAAAGAGCGGATTTTCGCGTGCGCTGACAAACGCCGCTTC
This sequence comes from Klebsiella sp. MISC125, assembly GCF_051131775.1. Lineage (NCBI taxonomy): Bacteria > Pseudomonadati > Pseudomonadota > Gammaproteobacteria > Enterobacterales > Enterobacteriaceae > Klebsiella > Klebsiella sp. MISC125. Next base: position 3,137,981 of record NZ_CP180448.1, on the reverse strand, counting down.
CAGTTGGCGTAGCGCCGGGATCAAAACCTGCGGAACGTACATACCGCCGAATTCGCCAAAATAGGGGTTAAGTAATGTGCTCATTATTGCTCCTTAATATATGCGCAGTACCTGAGTCGGGTTCCATCTCTCCCTGTGAGGACTCTGCACGTGAAGTGAAATCGGGTACTGCGCAGCGGTCGCGGCTATTTTCCTGCGCCGCATACGTAAAATCTGGACAAAAAAAAGCCCGCTTATTGGCGGGCCGGGTATCGGTGTGCAAACTGCAGACGTGACGATACTGCCCGTTAACGGGAAGTGCGCCACCAGCTGTGCAAAGTCATCATGATCACGAGTTGCATTTTTCGATACCTGGAAAATAGAGTTTGTACTAGTAAACTAGTTCTTGAGGTCAATGTCAACTTTGGAATTATTGGTACCAAGAATCGATCATTGCGATTTTTCTCGTCAGCGCAAACGTGAAACAGCGCATTGCTTCAATGCATCAAGTCGAGTTACCGTGGTTTTTTCAGCTGATTTTCTAACACGTTAGCGAGTTCGTATGAATTTGAACCGTGCCGATATGGCCGATCTTATCTATTTTTGCGCCATCGCACGCCATCACAGTTTTAGCAAGGCAGCCATCGAGCTTGGCGTCAGCGCCTCGACGCTCAGCCACGCCCTAAAGGGATTTGAGGCGCGACTGGGCGTACGTTTGCTGAACCGCACCACTAAAAGCGTCACTCTGACGGCGGCGGGTGAGAGCCTGGCCCGCGCGGTGAGCGAACCGGTAGCCACGATCGATGCGGCGATCGAGCAGCTTAATCAGTTCCGCGACTCACCCGCAGGACGCATTCGGCTTAACGTCGCCGTTGAAGCCGCCACGCTGCTCCTGGCTCCCATTTTGCCGATTTTTGCTGAGCGCTATCCCGACATTGAACTAGATATTGCCGCCAGCAACCGCATTATTGATGTGACGGAAGAGCGTTTTGATGCCGGGATCCGCTACGGCGGAACAGTACCTGAGGACATGGTGGCCCAGCGCCTCTCCGCCGATGTTCGCTGGGTTGTCGCAGCGTCTCCGGCCTATCTCGCGCGGTTTGGAGAACCTCAGCATCCAAACGATCTGCATCACCATCGCTGCGTTAGCAACCGGCTGGGGAATAATCGTGTTTATAAGTGGGAGTTTGAGCGCGGTGAGGAGCAGCTCACCATAAAGGTCCCCCCTTTGCTGACGGTCGATCAGGCGGAAACCGGGGTGGTGGCGATATTGCAGGGATTCGGTTTGATGTACCTCCCGGAACCGCTGATTTCTCAGCACGTTAGCGAAGGGCGTCTGCGCCTGGTGCTGACCGACTGGGCTTCTTCCGGGCCAGGGTTCTATATCTATTACTCCAGCCGTCATCAGCTTCCCGCAGGGCTGCGCTTATTAATTGATCTTGTCAGAGAGTTAAAACCGCTGGGCCTGTAGCCTGATTGATGAAAATTACTCACAACCCCATTCGATAAGCGGGGCTGGCTCCTTCGCAATGCACGCCTTACCCTTGAGGCAAAAGAGAAGGAGACCTCAATGAAATTACAACACCGCAATATCCCTGGACTATTTTGCTTTTTGGCCGCCACCCTCTTTTTTATCGGCTCTGTCAGTACCCGCGCGGTCGCAGAGACGAAAACCCTGGTGATTGTTTCTCACCCTTATCCTGAACAATCGGTCATGACCAAAGGTCTTGAGACCGCAGCGCAAAGCGTACCCGGCGTGACCGTGCGTAATCTGGAGACGCTTTACGGTTATGACACGCGAAAAATCAATGCCGATGAAGAGCGACGCCTTATGCGTGAACACTCGCGCATTGTTTTCATTTTCCCCACTCACTGGTTCAACATTACGCCGATGATGAAAGCCTGGATGAACGATACCTGGGGCAGCGTGGGACCAGGGTCGTGGCAGGGCAAGGAAATGCTGATTGTGACCACCGCAGCGGGAGGCGACACGACCTACGGCGAGTCCGGTCGAATTGGCGTCAGCCTTGCCGACGTATTTATGCCGATGAAGGCCAGCGCCCTGCATACTGGAATGACCTGGCTTCCACCGCTGGTGTTTCAGAGCGCCACTCGCAGCCAGTTGCCTGAGTATCAGCGCCAGCTAGTGGAAAGACTCTCAAATTAATTTGCCCACAAGGAGTTGACCGTGAAAGGTTTTATTGCCGTTGCTGCGATGTCACTTATTTTGGGCGATCCTGCCTGTGCTGAAGAAAAAAGAGGTACCAGTATGACTCCATTTACTCCATCCGTATTGTCGACTACGGATATCCAGTCGGTCTCCCCGGCGCTTGCACGTTTTGGCAATGAAGTCCTGGCTGAGGATCTCTGGAAGAGAAATGAACTCTCGCTGCGCGACCGGAGTATCGTGACCATCGCTATTCTTATTGCCCGCAACCAGCCCGCTGAGCTGAAGCATTACGTTGAAATCGCCCTCGATAACGAGGTCACCCCGGCTGAAGTCTCAGAGGTGATTACTCACCTGGCCTTTTATTCCGGCTGGCCAAACGCCATGTCCGCCATCGCCGTGACGAAAGATATTTTTGCCGCTCGTGGTATTAGCCACGAGCAGCTGGCGGCGGCCTCACCGGCGCTGCTTCCCCTCAATCAGGAGGTTGAAAACCATCGTTCGGCCACGGTAGAAAAGAGCGTCGGCCCCATTTCCCCAGGGCTTGTAAAGTTCACCACCGATCCGCTTTTCCTTGACCTGTGGCAGAGACCGGGGCTGAAGCCGCGCGATCGCAGCCTGGTAACGGTGAGTGCGCTGATTGCTGCCGGGCAAAGTGCGCAGATTGGCTATCATCTTAATCGGGCGATGGACAACGGTCTTACGGCGCAAGAGGCCGGGGAGATAGTGACTCACGCGGCGTTCTATGCGGGATGGCCCAATGCTTTTTCCGCCGCGCCGGTGGTTGGCGAAGTTCTGCGCGCTCGCGGTCTGGTCGGATGAGCCTATGTTTAAAACTCTCAGCACCGCGCTGTTTATCTTTGCCGCGCTGACGGGGGCCGCATCGGCTAACGGGCAGGAGAACAGGGTGAAAATTCAGTTTGTTTTTAACGGGGTGAAAGTGGTTGGCTCTCTGGAGGAGAGCGCCGTCACGCGCGAGTTTTTGGCGCAGTTACCGTTGACGGTGAAGCTTGAGGATTACGGCTCAACCGAGAAAATCGCCTGGCTACCGGCGAAGTTGCGCCAGGCAGACGCCCGGGAATCGATAATGCCGAAGCGGGGTGATATCGCGTATTACGCGCCTTGGGGAAATCTGGCTATTTTTCGTGAAGATTACCGCCATTCGCCGGGTTTAATAAAGCTGGGTAGGGTGGAGCAAGGGCTTGCCTCACTTAATCTGTCCGGTGCTGAAGTGGTGACTATCACGCGTGATGAGGAGCCATAAACGACTCCCTGCTCTGGCGATACCGCGGACATGTTATTTTTTAACCGTCAGGTAGCCGCTAATTGTGTAGGCTTCTTGCTAAGAAAAGCGTTGGGTCCTCCGGCATAGATTAAATCTGGCCGGAGGACCTGCTACTTAAAAGACAGGGACGGCATTATGCAAAAGCATCACCGCCAAGCTGCAATGTTCCATTGAGGGATGAGGTTTTTATCACGAAATTCTGCCCGCCGGGCCAGACGACGGCGTTAGTGGCGTCCGTTACCATGCCAGAAATAGACGGGAGCTTATCCGTGGTACCGCTGCCTGCAATTCTCGCAATTAATTCGGGTATCGCGGCAGCGACCCCCAAAACCAAAGCAACAATGATCGCAACAACAATGCGCACTGCACCCTCCAGCATTTTAGCCACGCCAAATGTAATACACGCAGCAATAATTCCGGCAATGACTTCGGTGATAATGACCCATGTCGCTTTTTCAACCCAGCTGTTTTTATCAGCTGGCCGCAGATCATAATATGAGAGCGTTTGTTCACCTTGATCATTGTTACCTAGCTTAACGCCCAGATAGCTGGTGGACTCGGCATAGGCATCTATACCTGGCAATATAGGAATATGCACTTTCATATACACCACCAACGTATCACCCTGCACCATCATCCAGAATTGTTGGCAAACGGGATAATAATCGCTCAGGGCATAGGTGATTTTCTTCATCGGGACATCTTTGGTATTGACGATCTTGGTATTATTCCCCGTAAGCTGAAAGTAGCTGTCGTCAACATTGTTATCCCACGCATTCGCCAGGGTCGGCAAGGCCATCTGTTGTAAAAACATTGATTGTGAGATCGAAAAACCTGATTGCTGTCCGTCGGGGACTGCCGCCGGGGCAATCTGGTTAGCCAGTCCATCAACGCTGTGATCAAGTACCATGCATAGCACGCCAAATAGCTGATTATTGCCGGCGGTATCCTGGTAATAAGCATAATCAGTCGTTGTGGGTTTAAGCCAGGCAAAAGCACCGCTGGATGCCTTCATATTTAAATTAACCGTATTAAAAACATAGGTTATTTGCTCAAGATGGGCATTGAGATAACCTTGAATGGCCGCTTTTAACAATGCATTAAGCGTTTCATCGCCAGAGTTGGGATTATCTATTTTCAGAACCACGACTGGCTCGACGCCAGAACCTGGACTGCTCTGGTTGAGTTTTAAATTATAAGGAATACCATTTTCTTCCTGTGCATTTTGCTGCTCAAGGTACTTCAATGTGACCTGGACTGTGGCGATCACTCCATTAATACTGAGAGGATTGCCCCCCACTGGCGTCAGCGTCCCATTGGCGACCGGTATTTTCATATTCATCAAACCGCCTGTTCCACCGGCAGTAATTAACCATGGGCCAAAGTTGCCATTAATAGTTAATGTTACTAACGACCCCACAAGGGTGTAATCAAAATTTGTTGGGTACTCGCCAGAGGCGGAGAAAACCTCATTGACTTTATCAACCGGAACAGCAAAAACAGTGTCCCAGCCCAGGGTAGTAAACGTCATCGGATCATATAACGATTCACCTTGTAAAGTTGTCGCCAGACGATGGCGCCGGGTCAACAATTGTTTGTTGGTATGTTCGGAACGATTGATTAACTGGCCGCTGAGCAGCGAGGGGGTATTTTCATGGTCAGGAAATTGGAACCGCAATGCACCACGATAAAGGGCATCTTCGGGTAATACCGTTTCAGTAGACATGATGAACTCCTAACATTGGGTAGCTATTTCAGCGGTGACCTATGCGGTGATAAATGCATTCCCACCAAACTGGAATGTTCCATTCAGTTGGGCGAGCGTAGGGGTAAATGATGTGCCGTCAGGCCAGCTGACTGGATTGGTCATATCAATTACCAAACCCTCAACCGAAGGCAGATGATCTGCGACACCGCCACCAACGATAGTGGCGACCAGACTGGCCGTAATAGCAGCCGCCCCCATCACAACCGCAATGACGCAGGCCACCACAATACGTGCGGTGGTCGTCGCCAAAACGCCCACGATGGTGCTGATCACTGCGCCCAACAATGCAATCAGTACTTGAGTAATCACAATCCAGTTTGCGATGTCTACCCAGTGATTTTGGTTAGGGGGAGCGGCTTCTACATAGCCAAGTGTGCTGGTACCATCTTCTTTCGTTACCAACTGAAGCGAGAGATAACAGGTTTCTTCGTAATAAGCATCTATGCCAGCTGAAATATGACAGTGCACCTTCGAGTAAATACAAATCATATCAGCATCAATCCAAAGTCGAAATTGCTCGATTTTAGGATGGTAGTTAATTGCTCCATATTTTACGGGGGCCGTGGGAAGTTGCCTATTCGCAATAATGGTGGTGTCGATTGCTAATAACTTAAAATCATCTGCTGTGGTATTTTGACCAAATGCTACAGGTAAACCGGGCAAAACCATTTGTTTCATAAATAATGGCTGGGAAACTGAAAACCCGGATTGTGATTCTGGAGGAATAGCCATTGGACCGAGTTGGTTAGCCGCAGTCCCCGGCTCATTATCTTGTACCATACAAAGAACACCAAATACGGCGTTATCAATACTGGCAGCATCATAATAGGCGTAGCTACTGTAAGTTGGTTTAAGCCATTGGAAACTTTCTTTATCGGCCACCATATTGAGGTTGATAGTATTAAAAACGTAGGTAAACGCAGACAGGTTTTGATTCAAATAGGCTTCAAAAGCCGCAGAGGCCGTTGCCAGTACCGCTGGGTCGCTGGAAGCAGGCAATTCAACTTGCAGGACTGTGACTGGATAAAGACCGCTTTGTGACTGAGTATTGAACCGTAGGGCATTCAGTGTGCCATTCTCAGGTATCTGCGGTTGCGGAACATAAACCAAATTTACCGAAATGGTTACTTTTCCCCCTGCCATATCAATTGGCTGCACACCAACGGGGGTGAAAGTACCGCTACTAATTGGAAGCGCCATGCGTACAATTCCGCCGCTTCCCCCGGTCGTGAGTGCCCAGGCACCGAATTTACCTTTAATATTGACGTTAATAATCGAACTATTAAGCGTGTAATCAAATGATTCAGGGTATGCCCTGGAAGCAGCAAAGGCCGTATTCACATTTTTTACCGGTACCGCAAATACGGTATCCCATCCAAGGGTATCGTTTTGTTGCACGGTCCTCAACGCCGTATGGCCAGCGATTCCGGGCGACTGTGGGCCAACCGCGCCGAGTGATGCGGCACCGACATGCGGGGCGCCAAAAATGCCTGGAATTTGAATTCTGACCGAGCGTTTAGTGGGGGCAGTGTCATCTTGAGAAACAGGATCCTTAATTTCACTCATACTATAACTCTCCGATGAGGTTGTTTAAATACATGGCTGTTTTAATCCCCAAATACTGGCGACGGTATTAAACTACGAGTGAAAATATTTCACTGAACTTACGTAGCTAACCTATCTGGAACGATAAATGTCTCCAGTTAACCATTTCCGGGGAGTACCACAGATTATTTGCTGGTCATCACAATCGCATCTTCCATTGTAACGGAATCAGCAACAAAACTACTTGCTCCAATAAAATGAACGGATGAAGGAGGTACGGCAGGAAAAAAATTCCCGGAGATCTTATCTGATAAATCTTTGACCAGAGCGCGGGCAATGAGACTGACTACCGCGGCACAGATACCATAAATAACTGGCCCAAGTGGTATCCAGTACCAAGGGATGTCGATGTCATAGCCCGAATTTGGATTCGGATCTGATAAGAAACTGATGGTTTTATTATCGCTATTAAAATAGAACGAATTATTGGCAGTAACATTCCAGCTACCACTCAAACCAGCATAAAAATCACAATCTCCACTAGCCTGAACATTGAGTGAATTATTGTGTGCGGTAGCGACCATACGTGACATTCTGGGGTAATAGGTAATTGCGGCCTCTTTCATTCCCCCAAGAGATATTGATGTACCTGGCCTGAGAGAAAGCGAAGTCACTGCCCCTGAATTAATGACGAAAGCATCCGCTGGCGTTCCAGCCGGTAATGAGGCTAATAATCCGGGCAAAATAACATTTTTAAAATAAAGTAGGTTAGAAAATGCAAACCCCGAGGAGGCACTGCCTTGCTTCACCAGTGCTGGATCGCAAATAAGGGGAAGATTATCGATTGACTGAGCACTTGATAATAGCACCAGATAGCCGCGTTTAGGGCTATTCAGTTCAAAGTATGCATAGGCAACATTTTGTGGTGCCAACCAGCTTTCCGCTCCCGGTTGGACAGGGTTAATGGAGGCAAATATAAAACTGAGTTCGTTGGCATGATCGACTAGCGCTTGCGCTAATGCATTAAGAATAATGGCCTGGACATCCACAGCCGGAGGTAATTTTGAAAAGCCTAACGGCAGCACCAGCCCTGGATATCCTTGTCCTCCTAGAGTCCCGGCTTTTTCGAAAGCAAACCGCAGAACCTTTACCGCCGGGTCTGTTGGTGAAGGAAGTAAAGCCAAAGATATCTGCATTAATGCTGCTGCCCCAGCCAGATCTATTGGACTGCTATTAGACGAGGTTAATGTCCCGGTCTGGAAGTTAATTTCCAGGTTTAGTAATGCGCCATTACTACCGCCCGTGACGATTTGCCATTGGCCAAATTTCACCTCGATATTGAAATCACCTAGCTGACTATGGATCTCACTATTAAATCCGGGAATTAACGTTGATGCGGTTTGCGACAGAGCATTATTAGCCTCACGGATATCTACCGCATAAGCGGTATCCCAACCAAATAAATTCATTTTGGCAGCCCTCGATAGAAAGTATAGGTATTTAATGGAGAACATTCCTACTGGATTAGTGATAGTTCAGCGTTGTGCGAGTGTCAATAGATTGTAATGTAGCCGATACGCATCTTTTTTAATGCCAGTGCCGTCTTGTAAATAATTACTTGTTGAAATTCAAGTCTAATTAATAAAATGCAAATTATATATATGTTTAAATGTCAGTTAAGTTCGTATAAAATAATAAAATAAATATTTCAGTGGGTTAGGTTTCATAAAGAAGTCCGTTAACAATCATTATCTATTGAAAATTCAGCGAGCTAATGAAACTGGAAAAAAACATGAAAAAAATGCTCCTTGCTAATAACTGCATTGTATCTACAATTGAAGATTCTTACCCTATATCACGTGCTTTCAAATTGAGTAAAGAATGCTGTGTTTATGTCCGCAGATATATACCCTAAATAATTCGAGTTGCTTAAAGGTGGCAAGATTCATTATCACGTAACACGACACTCATCCCGATCAAGCATCTGGTGCCTTCAAACGCACAATGAAATGTGAACCCCCGCATCGCCAAAAATCATCTACACTTTTTCAGCCAAACCATTTTCATGCCCACGAGACGTGATAGCCACCAGACAGAACACCCGACTCACTGCAGGCGTCAGCCAGCAGCCTTGTTTTCTCAATAGAGGAGTTTGTAGCATGGCATTTGTGACAACCAAAGACGGCGTTAATATTTTCTATAAAGACTGGGGTTCCAGAGATGCGCAGCCCATTGTATTTCACCATGGCTGGCCGTTAAGTGCGGATGATTGGGATAATCAGATGCTGTTTTTCCTGGCAGAAGGCTTCCGGGTGATTGCTATTGACCGGCGCGGTCACGGTCGCTCAGACCAGGTGAGTGAAGGTCATGATATGGATCATTACGCCGCGGACGCTTCGGCTGTGGCGGAACATCTGGATCTGCATAACGCCGTGCATATCGGGCATTCTACCGGCGGCGGGCAGGTTGCGCGCTATGTTGCAAAGTACGGCCAACCACAGGGACGCGTCGCCAAAGCGGTGCTTATCAGTTCGGTTCCGCCATTGATGGTCAAAACGGACAGCAATCCAGGCGGGACGCCTGTTGAAGTTTTTGATGGTTTTCGCCAGGCGCTGGCTGCTAACCGTGCGCAGTTTTATCTCGACGTCGCTTCCGGGCCTTTTTATGGCTTTAACCGCGATGGCGCAGAAGTGTCGCAAGGTACCATTCAGAACTGGTGGCGTCAGGGCATGATTGGCAGTGCGAAGGCACACTATGAGGGGATTAAGGCGTTTTCTGAAACCGATCAGACCGAGGATTTAAAAGCCATTACGCTACCGGTGCTGGTTATGCAGGGGGATGATGATCAGGTTGTTCCCTATCAGAACGCGGCGATATTGCAGGATAAACTACTGTCTGATAGCCAGCTAAAAATTTACCCCGGCTACCCGCACGGTATGCATACCACCCATGCTGATGTGATTAACGCCGATCTGCTGGCGTTTATTCGATCGTAACTGAGAAATAAATATCCTCCGGCATAGCCGGAGGTTTTTCATATGCGCCTATAAGGCTCTGTTGCCAGCCGCGCCCTAACAGGCGCATCGCGATCTGACATTTGCATTTATGGATTACTTACGGCCCGTAAACGGGCTGCCTGGATAGGGGATCGAGAGTTGCTCACCCATTTTATCCTCTTCCAACTGGTGCTTTATGTATTCTTGTATCCTGGCTGTATTTTTCCCAACCGTATCAACGTAATACCCTCGGCACCAGAATTCCCTGTTACGGTATTTGAACTTCAAATCGCCAAACTGCTCATAAAGCATCAGGCTGCTCTTTCCCTTCAGGTACCCCATAAATCCCGACACACTCATTTTGGGCGGGATTTCCAGAAGCATATGGATGTGATCCACACAGCATTCTGCTTCCAGAATATTCACGTTTTTACATTCGCACAGCTTTCTTAAGATACTGCCTATCGCTTTGCGCTTTTCCCCGTAGAACACCTTTCTTCGGTACTTCGGCGCAAAAACTATGTGATATTTACAGTTCCATCGCGTGTGCGCTAAGCTCTTTTCGTCCCTCATTGGGACCCCCTTTTGATTTCTTGTTGAACGTTTGCAGTTGCCAGACCGCAAACTGTTTTAACAAATCAAAAGGGGTTTTTATAACTGGCTCAAAGCTGAAAGCTTTACGGAACCTCCAGCCTAGCTGGAGGTTTTCTGTGCACAATCAGAAAGGCCGCCAGATGGCGGCCTTAATCGAAGCGTCAGGCCTGATTCAGGCTCTCATGCTGGAGGATTTTCAGTAACTCATCCTTCAACAGAAGTTTTTCTTTCTTCATATGAACAAGCTCAAGACTGTATCCTTTGCCGTCAGCTCCTTCTATCCGGGAAATATCGTGATCGAGCGCGTTATGTTTTTCGAATAGCGATTGAAAGCGCGAGTGCGAGGTTTTCAATCGAGAAATCAACTCTCTGTGTTCTGGAAACATGTACCTTCCTTGTTGATAGAAAAACGTGTGTACGAAGACACACACGTTTAGATTAACCACAGCAATGAAATGGTAATGAGAACAGTGTCGCGTTTATGTTACAGGCAGAGGAATTTCAGGCGCTGGGGAGGGGGGCCGTAACTAAGAGCCTATCCCATTAGGCTCTTAGCCGCTGGTGGGGTTTTAGTAATTAAATGGAATCCGCCAGGCGGTCGACAATAACTCGTCCACTATTATCAAACTGCGTTATGCGGTAATTCACACAATACGAACGACGAGTAGTAAACTGATTAAATAAGGCCACGCGGCCTTTTTTGTCGCCATTGCTATTGATAATGATCCATTCAGTGACATCCGTTGCGTTTATCATATCGTCGCTTGCGCATTGTTGTTCAACCAGGCGATCTTCTTTTTCTACCAACAAAAAATCTCGTAACATTTACTTATCTCCGCTCATCATTGTTTTTAACAATACTCCTTTTATCGATTCATTCAATTAAACATTTTAATCAATTAACGTAATTATTAGCCGGAAACTTATCGTCTTGCTTGAGTGCTCATTGTTTTGTTTTTAAAGGAAAAATAATTAATTCATGACGCAAAAGGGCAGATTTAATTCCATTAGAATAACTTTCTCTTTGATAAAATCGTATGTGACAACGTCACATTCTCTGAAATGCAAAAAGCGTGTTCAAACGATAAGTGGGCACGCTCGACGGGTTAAAACTTGAACATCAGACCTGGCTCACAGATAAGAATTTTGTATTATTGATGCGAACTTGATCACTTGACTGGACAAGTGGCGCTCGCCTATGTTGAAAGCACCTTCTTATCCGTTCCAGGGAGCAAGAAACATGGGCATCATTCGTACCTTAAACGGCGACATTGCCGCTAATCAACTGGGCGTGACCTACAGCCACGATCATATCTACTGTATTCCGCCTTATTGGGCAGAACGTCAGGATGACGACCTTTTGCTGGACGACCCGCAGGCTTCCGAGCGTGAGTTAAGTGATTTCCGTCTGGCTGGTGGCAACGCTATCTACGACGCCACCGCCCCGGATTACGGTCGCCATGCGGCAACCGTCGCGGAAATGGCCCAGCGGCAGCAACTGCACATTATCGCCACCGCCGGTTTTAACAAAGGCTTTCTGTGGAGCAGCCTGCGTCCAGGTTTTTCACAAAGCTTTGCTGACTGGATTGCCAACTCAGAAATTGATGAACTGGTTGAGCACGTCTGCCACGAAGTCACCGAGGGGATCGAAGGGACCCCGCATCGGGCCGGGGTGGTGAAGTGCGGTACGGGATATAACACGATTTCTCCGTTAGAGAGAAAAACCATGGAAGTCATTGTTCGCGCCCAGCAACGCACTGGCGCGCCGATGCACAGCCATACGGAAATGGGGACGATGGGATTAGAACAGGCGCAGATTTTTACCCGTCTGGGGCTGGATCTTTCCCGCTTATGTTTCACTCACATGGATCGCAACCCCGATCCCTGGCTGCACCGTCAGATCGCCAACACCGGGGCGTTTCTCTCTTTTGACGGTATCAGCCGCATCAAATATTACCCTGAACATATCCGCACCCAGGCCATTCTGGCGCTGTGCCAGCAAGGTTATCAAAAGCAAATACTCATCGGCGGCGATTTTGCCCGCAAATCGATGAGCGCGCATTACGGCAAAGGGGGATTGGGGCTGAAGTTTATCCTCAGCGACTGGCGGCCAAGATTCGTCGAAGAGGCGCGGGAGGCCGGGTTTGACGGCGAAGCGTTACTGCATGATTTCTTCGTTGAAAACCCGGCGCGTTACTTCGCTTTTGGTTAAGGAGAGGTGCAATGAAGCTGCACCATTTAAATGAACGTGAAGCCCGGCTCGCACTGCAGAAGGCGCAGATTGCCTTGCTGCCGCTGGGTGCGGTCGAGCCACACGGCGATCACCTGCCGCTGGATACCGACAACCTGCTGGCCGAGCGCTTTTGCGCGCTGCTCGATGAACAGTTAGGCGAGTGCGCGCTGAGCCTGCCCGTTATTTCTTACAGCCAGGTGTGGTCGCTGCGCGGGCACGCGGGAGCCATTGATATCGGCAATGAACAACTGACGTCGATGCTGGTGTCGCTGGCGGACAACATGGCCAGCTACGGCATTACCACCATGGCGGTAATTAACGCACATTACGGCAATTTTGACGCGATTAAAGCGGCTTCCCGCCAGCTTAAGGAGAAAGACATCACGTTGCTCAGCTACAGCTGGGCAGGTATGGAGCAGGAGGTGCAAAAGCGGCAAACCTCGGCGGTGGCTTATCCCGGCTATATGCATGCTGATGAGGTTGAAACCTCGCTGATGCTGGCGCTGGCCCCGGAGTTCGTCACCATGGCGAACGCCCGTGCGCACTATCCGGTATTTCCACAGAATTTCCGCTATCAACCGATACGCTGGACCGAGTTTTCTGATTACGCCGTGCTGGGTGACCCCACCTGCGCCTGCGAAGAGAAAGGCCGCGCCTTCGTTCAGCAGGCGCTGGAAACCACGCTGGCTTCTATTCGCCATCACTTAACGCAAGGAGCCACCGATGATCGAACGTCAGTCGATAAAGGTTGATTGCCCGGCCAGCAGCCCGGAGGAAGCAATTTGCGAAGCGGGGCAGGCGCTCTGCCGTGCGGGAGCCTGTAGCCCGCAATACGTTCAGGCCATGGTTGATAGCTACCGTGAGCTTGGCCCCTATTTTGTCATTACGCCAGGGCTGGCGCTGCCTCACGCCCGCCCCGAACAGGGGGCCATTAAGGCGCAAATCAGCCTAATCCGGCTGCGCGAGCCGCTGGCGTTTGGTCATGCGGAAAACGACCCGGTGCAGGTGGTGCTGGGGCTTTCGGCAACCAGCAGCGATGCGCATATCCATCTTATCCAGCATATCGTCACCGTGCTGAGCGATGAACATAACCTGCATACCCTGATGCATTCTCACGATCCTGAACAACTTTATCAGCTGTTAGCCAGCGCGTCGTAGGCTGCTCGCAGCGTCTGTAGCTTAATTAACACGGAGTGAATAGCGATGAAAATTCTGACAGTCTGTGGTTTAGGTATGGGCTCAAGCCTGATTTTAAAAATGAACGTCGAAACGGTGTTAAAACAGCACGGTATTCAGGCCTCCGTTGAACATATGGATGTTTCTTCAGCCGCATCGACTAATGCCGATGTAGTGATCACCAATGCCGAACTGGTGGACAATCTAAAACATTTGTCCTGCCCGGTGGTGGTGGTGAATAACTATATCGACAACGCTGAAATAATCCGGGCATTGACGCAGGCCAATATTCTGCAACCGGGAGCGCCGTCATGAGTGAATTTCTTGGCGTTCTGCGCTGGATAACGATCAATATTTTTGGTGAGGCGTCGATTTTAATTGGCCTGATTGTGTTGCTGGGCCTGGTGCTGCAAAAGAAACCGCTCGCTGATATTGTTTCCGGCACTCTGAAAGGGATCCTGGGCTTTCTGATCATCGGCGCGGGAGCCGGGATTATCGTTTCCGCTTTACTGATTTTTCAGCCTATCTGGACCGAGGTATTCGGCCTCAGTTCGATGAACCTGACCAATATTATCGGTCAGGCGCGTTTTAGCGAGCGCTACGGCAGCAGCGTGACGATCGCCATCGCTGGGGGATTCGCCATCAACCTGCTGCTGGCCCGGCTCACGCGCTTTAAATATATCTATCTCACCGGGCATATGATGTTCTGGACCACAATGATTTTTGCCGGGGTAATGGTGAACACCGAACCCGGTATTTCAGCGGTGCAGTTAACGCTAATGCTGACGGTGATTATGGGCCTGTACTGGACGTTACAACCCGCGCTGGTCCAGCCCTGGGTACGCAAAATTACCGGTAACGACAACGTGGCGCTGGGGCATACTTCGGCCTCGGTGGCTCTGCTTGGGGCGCTGTTTGGACAGCTATTTGCGCGTAATAAAATCAGCTCCGAGGATATCAAAGTCCCGAAAAAGCTAGGTTTTCTGCGCGATTCCAACGTGGTGACCGCATTAACGATGTCGCTGTTGTTTTTTATCGGCACCTTTATTCTGCAAATAAAAGGCACGGCGAAGGCGGCTGAAATTCTTGCCCAATCTGGCGACCTGAGCTTCTACATCTACGCGCTCAAACAGTCGCTGATGTTTACCGGAGGCATCGCCGTGGTGCTGCTTGGCGTGCGCATGTTTATTGGTGAAATGGTACCGGCGTTTAACGGCATTGGTTCGCGGCTGGTTCCCGGCGCAAAACCGGCGCTGGACTGCCCAATTCTGTTTAACTTTGCACCAAACGCGGTGGTGTTGGGCTTTGTCGGCGCGTTTGTGGGTTCGCTGCTGTGGTTGACCCTGATTGGCCGCTACACCGGCTACGTGTTTATTCCCAGCATGATTGTGATTTTCTTCCACGCCGGTACGGCAGGGGTTTTCGGCAACATTACCGGCGGCTATAAAGGTGCGCTATTGGCGGGATTTATCACCTCGACGGTGGTCGCGTGGGGGCAATATTTCTGCGTGACTGGTTTTATCAACAACACCATTCCCGACACCGCATTGTGGGCCGGCGACAGCGATATGTTTGTTCTTGCGCCGCTTATTCACCTTTTGACCAGCATGCTGACGTTTTGACGGGGAGAAAATAGATGAGCGATGCATTGAAGCAGTATTACAGCCAAATCCGCCAGAAGCTGGCTTTTCTCGAACAACGTCCAGATGAGCTACTACAGGCGGCGGAAATGATGGCGCAGAGCATCCTGGCACAGCGCAATATCTTTGTTTTCGGGGCCAGCCACGCCGGAATTCTGGCGGAAGAGATGAGCTATCGGGCAGGCGGTCTGGCCATTATCAATCCGCTTTTCACTCCCGCACTGATGCTTAACGTCAGGCCATTAACCCTGACCAGCGCGGTGGAGAATGTGGAAAATCTGGGGCGAGTGCTGGTTGAGCAGTCGCCGCTGCGGGCGGGTGACACGCTGTTGATTCACTCAGTCTCTGGGCGAAACGCGATTACGATTGATGTCGCGCTGGCGGCGAAATCCGGTGGGGCAAAGGTTATTGCTATTACCAGCCTCGCAACGGCGGCGCGGGTGACGTCGCGCCACTCCAGCGGCAAGCTGCTGGTCGATATTGCCGACATCACCATCGATAACCACTGCGAGTACGGCGATGCTTCCGTTAGCCTGCCGGGCCTGGCGCAGAAAGCCGCGCCGTTATCCACCATTATGGGCGCGACGATTGCCAACAGTCTGGTGCTACTTATTTGTGAAATCATGCTGGAAAATGAGCGCACGCCGCCCATTCTCGCCAGCGCAAACATAGACGGTAATCAGGCGATAAATCAGGATATACTGAGCACATACAGGAGCCAGATACACTACCTCTGAGTGGAGCACAAGTATGTTTGAGTCGAATGGACTCCCTCTCTATTTAAGGATAAAAGACGTTATCCTGCAGCGGATCCTCTCTTTTACCTATGACGATAAACTCCCGGGTGAGCTGCTGCTCGCCGGGGAGTTCAAGGTCGCGCGCGGCACCATTAAACAGGCGATAGATTCGCTGGCCAGCATTGGCATGGTGTATCGGGAGCAGGGGAAAGGGACCTTTATTAACCGCGATGCGTTGCAGAAATACTACACCGACCTCCCGGATGTACTGACCACCTTTGATGCGCCAGGGGCCGTCGAAGTGGACGTGCTGTCGTTAATTTCGACCATGGCAGATAAGGACGTGGCGGAGCGAATGGGGTTGGCTTTAGGCAGCCAGCTGATGCGCCTGGAGCGGTTGTTGGTGCAGGGGAAAAAACCGGTCGGCCACGTTCTGACCTGGCTAAATGGGCGGATTTATAACGATCTCAGCCACGTCGACGGCAGCCGATCGCTGTATAAGCAGCTGCGGGAAACCTTCGGCTACTCGCCAGCCAACGCCACGGAGCGCTATACGCCGGTTTCCTGCGATACCCGCACGGCGGGATTGTTAAATATTGAGCCGGGGCGCCCGCTGTTTCGCATTGAGCGAGTCGCCCGCGATCTGGATGACGTGGTGCTTGAATACAGCGTCACGCATACCCTTGATGCCAGCCTGTCGCTACAGATCGCTACCAGCCAGAGCAGCGTGAGCCAACAGTGGAACTGTATGATTGATAAAGGGCGTTAATCCGTTTCCCAGGCGAGAATATCGCCTGGCTGACACTCCAGCGCCTGGCAGATTTTTGCCAGCGTATCAAAACGAATACCTTTCACCTTTCCCGATTTGAGCAGCGACAGGTTCTGCTCGGTGATCCCGACATAAGCCGCCAGCGCCCTGGACGTCATTTTTCTCTCCACCAGCATTTTGTCCAGATTAACCACCACTGCCATAGTCAGATGAACCCCTTATTCTCATTTTCTGTTCAGATCTCCGGAGCATGGAGCGAAACGTCAAAAATAACAAGCCGCCCGTTAGCAGCAGCACAAAATCGCTAAGCAAAAGAATGATCTGGGCATAGGGATGCGGCCAGAAATAGACCAGCGGGACCAGAAATCGAAACAGCGGCAGCAAAACGCCCATACCCAGCATCGCCAGCGCTATAATAGCCGACTCGTGAGTCAGGATCGTCGGTTGCAAACCTCGGTATCATCCCCTGGCTTCCCGCAATTTTCTGGCCATTGTTACCTTTGCCAAAAATCTCTTTACGCCATAGTGTACACATTCTTCTTTTTCATGGAGGTTGGAATGTTAAAAGTCATCGCCGAAGATTTTATAAAACCTGAGGATATTGAGGCTGTTATGCCTTTGTACCGCGAGTTAATAGCGTCCACTAAAAAGGAACCTCTTTGCATCGCTTATGATCTGTATATTGATGAAAAAGATCCGGGTCATTTCATTTTTATCGAAGAGTGGCCGGATCGGGCGGCGCTTGACCTGCATTGTGCAAGTGAACATTTCAGGCGACTTGTGCCGTTAATAGATCACCATAAGCGGAAAGATGCTCAATACATACTGATGAGTTGCCAGGTAAGCGAGGTGAGTTCGTGAAATTAAGAAGGAACGGTTCTCAGTGTTGAGATTTGCAGTTATCAGAAAGTATTTGAGTCGAATTATATTCAGGTCAGGGTTAAGGAAGAAACTTCTGCTACAGGCCTGATGATAACGTTAGTCGAGTGAATGATTTTAATATTGATCGTGCGGGCTTCAAAAAACATGGGTCGCCAAAGTTGTCCGCTTAACCGAGGTGGCGTAATATACGATACATATATAAATCGTTACGGTACGTATAAATGGGTATTGTGAAAATTTCTGACCTGCTGCATGACGACATCCGTGATGCCAGCAAGGCGATGTCGCGTTCGGTCAACGCGCAGGCGGAGTACTGGATCCGCCTTGGAATGATGAGCGAGCTTTATCCTGAGCTTAACCATCAGCAAATTAAACTGATGATGCTGAAGTCCGGCTCCGATCGTTTGCTGGAGGTGATCAATGCTATCAATTCCCATTAAAACCACTGACGAACTCGCCCGCCAGCGCCACGCAGGCGAACTGCTGGCCTCGGTCTTTGACATGCTGGATACCTTTATTCAGCCTGGCGTCACCACCATGGCCATCAACAATCGGGTTGAGGATTTTATCGTCAACGAGTTGCATTCGCGCCCGGCCAGTAAAGGTCAGTATGATTTCCCCTACGTACTAAATACGTCGATCAATGACGTGGTTTGCCACGGTATGCCGAAGGAAACGGAACATCTGAAATCCGGCATGATTGTTAACGTCGACATTACGCTGGAAAAAGGCGGGCTAATTGCCGACTCCAGCAAGATGTACCTGATTGGTGATGTTTCTCCACTGGCTCGTCGACTGGTGAAGAAAACCTATGAAGCGATGTGGAAGGGGATCAAGGTTGTTAAACCCGGCGCAACCTTGGGCGACATCGGCCATGCGATCCAGTCCTATGTTGAAAGCAACGGCTACAGCGTGGTCAGAGAGTACTGCGGACACGGCGTCGGTATAGAGATGCACGAGGATCCTCAGGTGTTGCACTACGGCAAACCCGGTACCGGTGCCGTACTTAAAGAAGGGATGGTATTTACCATTGAACCGATGGTGAATCAGGGCGATAGCCGGATAAAAAACAAAAAAGACGGTTGGACGGTGGTCACCCGCGATAAGAAACTTTCGGCGCAATGGGAACACACCATTGCCGTCACCGCGCAGGGGTTTGAAGTATTGACGCTGCGTAAAGGTGAAGCGATCCCGGATTAAGCCAGACAACAGGTTTCAATCCTGCCGACTGAAACCTGTTTAACTCCCGCCAGCGGCGACTACATCGCCGTTTCTTTACGCCCCATATAGCGCTCCTTCCACAATGCACCCGCCACGCCGATATCCAGGAACGGGGAGGGCGGCATAAAGTTTGCCTGCCCCAGCGACTGCATCGCCGCGATCAGCGGGTTATCCTGCCCCAGTGCCAGGTCGGCGAGCAGCGTCCCGGCGATAGTTTGTTTTGACACCCCGGCACCGTTACAGCCTCCGGCGGTCCACACCTGCGGCGCAAGTCGCCCCCAGACCGGCGCACCGTTGCGGGTCACGCTAATCGTCCCGGACCAGGTCCTTTCCAGCGGCACATCTCGCAGTTCCGGGTAGGCATTGTGGAATAACGCCAGATGCTGGCGCGCGGCGTTGGCGGTTTGTCCCGCAGTGATGACGCCCCGCAGCGCCGGATCGACATGCTGGCGAATCAGAAAACGATGATCTCGGGTATAGCGCAGCGTGGCCCCGGCGATGGCATTCACCGGCGTCAGCCCCCAACTTTCCATTGCGGGCAGACGCTGGCGCTGTTCAGCTGTAAGCGGGGCGGTGATGCTGGCATAGGTCGCCATTGACGCCTGGCGACTTATCACTGGAGAGAGTTCACGAGAAAGCGCATTAGTCGCCAGCATAATCTGCCTGGCCTGAATCGTTCCCTGTAGGGTTGTCACCCTGATACCGCCGTTTTCGTTGTGAATAGCCAGCGCAGGCGTCTGATGGTAAACCGTGACGTTTTCCGGGAGATGGCGCGCGAGGCCCGCAATCAGTTTTGCCGGATTTACCAGAATACAGCTGGGGGTATAGATGCCTTTACTGTAGATCCGAGTTCCCAGCTTCTGATACAGCTCTTCTCTATTCAACAGGCTGTAGGGTTCCTGCATAAGCTGAAGGTTATCAACGTACTCCTGCATAATGGCTTCGCTGGATGGGTCAATCTGGCAGTGATATTTGCCAACGTTTTCCCACTCACACTCAATCTGCTGTGCAGTCACCGTTTCTTCTAGCAGGCGGATCCCTTCCTGGAGCAGGGCGCGATAGTCCTGCGCTTTTTTCAGCTCGGCGGTAGAGCTACCGATATTATGCGGCAGGCCAATAACAAACCCTGAATTTCGGGCTGAGGAACTGGTCGCCGCAGATTCGGCGTCAATAAGCACAATTTTCAGCTGCGGGTTGAGGCTGGCTAACCGGCGGGCAAAGCTCACGCCAGCATAGCCGGAGCCAATGACGACCCAATCAGCGTTGATATCACCGCTCAGCTGCGGTTGTAACTCTCTGTCAATCTCATTAAGCGGCCATCCCACCTGATTTTGATTGAAAGGGATTGATGCAAATTTCACGGTTATTCTCCCTGTGGCAAAAACACCTGCATGGCAGATGTGAATAAGCTCGCCGGACTTCGTTTTGTTGGTCTGGATATCGAGTCGGCAAGTACAGCATGCTGCCAGGACATTCCCTGAATAATCAATATTCTGAATGATAATCACCTAAGCAACAATTTTGCAGAATAACAAGGAACAGTCAAAATAACACCTCTTACCATATGGATATAAATTCATCTTGCGCCCCCCGCAGAATTTTATGACCCTTGCGCAGGCGCAGGCGCAGGCGCTGGAGGTGGAGGTGGAGGTGGAGGTGGGGCAGTTGGAAGCTGAATGAATCGCTGGTGTCAATGTGACAATCGGTTATCGTTGCGCGGGTTCATCCACTATTTTTTCGCATAGCCAGTTGAGACTCTCTTTAATCGATTTCCACCCCTCATCCTCCTGAATGGCGATGCCACCAAAGGTGGGGGTGCTTCTCGACTTCAGCATAAAATACTGTATTCCCGCAAACAGGGTGGTAATGATGATATTCAGCTTCTCAACATCGCCCGGATAGCCTTCCGCCAGCCGTACTTTAACGTCCAGCCCCCAGCGCTCCAGCGAAACGTTGAGGATCTCTGTCAGTACGTTAGGGCTGCTGACTTCCATCGCCAGGATTTCCTGCGTCAGCGGACGAGCACGCAAGGCATCAATGATCTTATCGATAAACAGCTGTAAGCGCGCGCTGAAAGGCATGGCGGCAATATCATACCCGGCCAGAAGTTCATCGACGGAAGGCCAGAAACCGCCGTATGATCCAAACGCGGTCAACAGCTCATCAAGGCCACCAAAATATCGGTATATCAGGACCTTATCAACACCCGCTTCCCTGGCAACTGCGTTAATGCCAAGTCCTGTCGCCCCGTCACGGATTAATATATTGCCGACCGCATTAAGGATAATCCCCTGCGTTTTATTACGATCGCGCGGGGGATGGCGTTTTGCGGATTCTCGGGAAGACATTGACGCTCCAATTAAATGACCAGGTCAGGAAGGTTTCGGCGCGGCGAGAGCGGCGCAGGGTCAGCATACCCTATACGGGCAAGCATCTGTACCGTCTCTTTTTCTGGCGTAACGGTTAAGACCTGGTAGAGCTTCTGCTGGCTTTCAATCATCGCAGGATAATCTTCCAGCGCTTGTGACATTGGCTGCAGGGCGATACCGAGCTGCGTGGCCCTTAAATGTAAGCGGACAAAGGCCCGTCCAGCAGCAATCTGCTGCGAGCGAGAGTTGCCTGTTGTGACCAGCCACACCCACCCCGCTGCGCTGCCTGCCTGCTGCTCACCCATTTCACGCATGCTTTTCATCATTGCCGAGTTTTGCTCGGGTACGCGGTCGCGTGGAAACATCCCCAGTTGCTCGGCCAGTTCGGGCAGAAATCCCTGAATGGCGATACCATCACGGTAATGTTCAATCTCACGCCATCCGATACGGGTGACCTTGAGCATTTCCAGCATGATTTCCGGTTGTTGCAAATCTATTCGCCAGGCCTCAGCGACCTGGGCGCTGATTTCAGATATTTTCCTGGTTTGCACGCTACCGTGGGCGACGGCGTCCCGGCGACTCCCGGCGGCGAGCAGCAGAGACAAGCGCTCCTCTGAAATTGACGCTGTCTGATGAAATGTCTCTCTATTGACCCGACGCGAAGCAGCGAAAGGCAACAATCCGTCCGGCTCCTGCGCGGCTTGCATCCGGGTAAAGATGAAGAGGGCGACAGGCTGATTTACATCTTTATTGGGCGCTAGTTGTTCCACCTCGCAGTGAACGCCATCGGCATTTGCCGCCATACACAGCAGTTCAATAAATCCGCCTAGGGAGATCATGGTTTGCCGACACTGCGGATCGGCTGCGGGTAACAGACTCCCGGTGTCGACATACAGCGCCATTTTGTCCGGTCGGGAAGTCAAAGCGACCTTCCAAGGCTGCATATTGTGCGAACTGGGGGCCCGTGCGGCCACCGCCAGCCAGCGATAGCGGGGATCGCCATCGTTGACTGGCGCAGCGATTACAGTTGATTTCAACGTGTTGCCGCAGCCGTTTAGCAAAGGCAAGAGCAGAATCGACGCGCCCCCCAGCAGGCGAAGAAATCGACGACGCCCTGTATTTTTATTTGTATGAGTCAACATAGTACTTCCCTTTATCACCAAGTGGTGATATTTACATTGTCACTCGTCGGTGACAATGTAAACACGGAAGGTAAAAAACTCTCGATGAGATCCAGGTTTTGTTGGCAGGAGGTGTATTCTTCTATTCACTGCCTGTTTCCGGCGAGCCGCCGCGAACGGCCGACAGGACGTGCAGTATAAAAGCCAAATTTGTCGTATGGCCTTTTTTGCTGGTATCGCTGCTTATTGGGCTGGCTTATTTGCAACCAACAATTAAGCTTACGACTGTTATTATGATCCTGGCGGCAATCGTGTTGATTGCCGGGAAATATTCCTCCCATAAAAGCCAATCAAACGATAAGCCGCTATTCGGACCTTTCACCTTTGATGAAATCAGCCCTGACTGGCGGCGTTAAAAAATATATCTATTTCTTCCATATCTGCGATGCCATGATCGCCCGTAGTCCTCTCTCAACCGCACGATTATTCATTGTATCAAGGGATAAATTGCCAGACATCAATCTCAAGCTTCTGCATCTCGATCGGCATATCATCTACGAGCTGATTAGCCATTTCACGATCATTTTTTAAACAGTGGGTAAAGTAAGCATAAGATTTTTCATTAATTATGACTACATCTCAAACAATATGTATTAGGATTTTTCCTAGCGATAATTCCTAATACACTTCGCTGTAAAAAAACAATCATAAGATGTTGATTTTTATTAATTTAATTAAATTATCCTCAGCCAATCCTGGCCTTCAGGTATATGAGAATTAGAATATAACAAATTTACAGTCATACTTTTACACATATTGTCGTATTTATTTGCATAAACAGCATTTTATTCTGCATATTTTTATTAAAAAAAATTATTTACTCGCAATCGCTTTGTTGGTAGCGACTTGTATTTAATTGTAAGAATTTTCGCGTTAGTATTAATTCGCTGTCAGGAATAAACATAACTTAAGAAGTTGAGTATTTCCTCTGTCTCAATAGATATGAGCATCACTCTTCGTAAGTTATTTTTCAGGATGGTTATCCAGTAACTTTTAATATAACGGAATGTATTATGAAAATTAGCAAAATCGCATCTGCTGTTGTTCTTACTATGGGTGTCGCCTCTTTCGCAGCTCAGGCCGATCAGGGAAGCGGCAAGGTCACCTTCTGGGGTTCCATTATTGATGCACCGTGCTCAATCAAAAATGGTTACGGCGATCAGCGTATTGAGCTGGGACAGATTTCCAATACTCATTTGGATAACGGCGGTATTTCTACTCCTCGTCCGTTCGACATTCAACTGGAAAACTGCTCTTTCGAACTCGACCCAGCGACGCAGGATCCGCTGTATAACACCGTGAAGGTCACTTTCGCTGGCGGCAATGTCCCGGGTGACATGACAATGCTGGCAATCACCGGTCAGGCTGCTGGCGCTGGCGTGCGTATTCAGGATTATGCAGGTCAGCCGATTACTTTATTGACTCCGAGCGCTGGCCGTGGCTTGGGCATTGGCGACAATACCCTGAGCTTTAGCGCTTACCTTGAAAAAATCTCCACTGTAGCTAACGTGACGCCTGGTGATTTTGAAGCAGTAACCAACTTTACCCTGGCTTATGAATAAGGCGAGCCCTGTTCTCATGTAGCTTTATTCGGGCTGCATCTGCAGCCCGATATTCAGGAGCACAGTCATGGTAAAAAAATCGCGTTTCCTGGCATTGAGTTTGTTATTAGGGATATCTCCGTTGTCGGTAGCATCCGATCAGGGAATGGGCCTTGTCACGATGAATGGTCAAATTCAGGAGTCGGCCTGTTCTATTCATACTGACGACGTCTGGCAGGAAATTCCATTTGGTGTGATCTCTTATAACGATCTGAACCAGGAAGGAAAAGCAGTGATCAAGCCCTTTGCCGTACGTCTGGTGAACTGTTCACTGGAGCGTAGCCAGGAAGGCCTGTGGCAGAGCGTGAATATCACATTTGATGGGGAGACTGAGACTTTTCGCCCGGATATTTTTAGAGTACACGGCGATGCTCAGGGGCTGGGACTACGTATTCACAACCAGATTGGCGATCTGGCAAGGGCAGGGGAACCGATGCCCGAAGTCATGCTACAAAATGACAATAACGAATTACGCTATTTATTTTCGCTGGTGCGCAGCGGTAAATCGTTGTCGGAAGGTGACTGGTACGGAATTATTCGTTTTATGGTGACCTATCAGTAACGGAAAATACCATTGGATAAAAAACGGGTAAGCATATCTATGACGACTTATTCAGGTTATCTCCGTAATTGACACTTTCCCTTCGGTGAATTCTACCAGGCAATAAATGGATTTTAAAAAATGAAAAAAAGCAGACCACCAGCTTTCTACCTGCGACGTCTGGGTATTTACATTGTTATTGCCATTTTTGGTTCTACATCACCGGTAGTGGCAGTAGAGTTCAATATGGATATTCTGGATTCAGAAGATCGCGAAAATATCGATTTATCCCGTTTTTCTCGGGCTGGCTATATTATGCCCGGGACCTACACGCTAAGTATGCGCCTGAATGAGCATGGTATATCCGATCAGGAAATTTCCTTTGTTGAAAGAACCCGCGACGACCAGGTCGTTGTTGAAGCCTGCCTGACGCCCGCGCAGGTCGAATTACTCGGTCTGCGGGAAGATGCGCTCAAAATGATCCAGTGGCTCGACGATGGTCGCTGTGCTGATTTTATGGCGCTTGACGGACTCGTCCTGCGTGGTGACTTATCCGAATCCTCCTTACATGTCGCGGTACCTCAAGCCTGGTTGGAATATCAGGATGCCTCCTGGCTACCTATTTCCCGTTGGGAGGAGGGGATCCCGGGGATACTGGTCGACTACAACCTGAATACCAACGTCACCTGGGCACGCCAGGGTAACCAGAACCAAAATGCCAGCATTAGCGGCACCACGGGCGTTAATCTTGGTGCATGGCGTCTGCGTGGGGATTACCAGGGGAGTTATTACAATACCACCGGGCGCTCAGATAGTACCTCGCGCAATTTCGACTGGAGCCGTTTCTACGCCTATCGCGCACTGCCCGGCATTATGTCAAAGCTGACCGTCGGCGAGGATTACCTTTCTTCCGACCTTTTTGATTCGTGGCGCTATACCGGCCTGTCGCTGGTCAGCGATGAAAGCCAGCTACCGCCAAAGCTGCGCGGCTACGCACCTGAAGTATCCGGTATCGCGCGGACGAATGCTAAAGTGACCGTCAGCCAGCAGGGTCGGGTTATCTATGAAAGTACGGTTGCGGCCGGGCCATTTCGCATTCTGGAGCTGAGCAGCGCCCTGACCGGGCGACTGGATGTGCGGGTGGAAGAGCAAGATGGCTCCGTTCAGACATTTTCGGTTGATACCGCTCAGGTTCCTTATCTGACGCGACCAGGCCAGCTGCGCTATAAGCTGACGACTGGTCGCCCGCGCGACTACAACCACAACACTCAAGGGCCGTACTTTGCCACGGGTGAGCTTTCGTGGGGTCTCTCTAACGCCTGGTCACTCTACGGCGGCGGCGTTTTCTCCCAAGACTATAACAGCGTGGCATTGGGGGCAGGGCGTGATATGAGCGTCTATGGCACCATATCCGCTGACGTCACCCATGCCAGTGCACGTTTCCCGGGGGATAAAAACCGACACGGGAGATCCTGGCGACTCAGCTATTCCAAACGTTTTGACGAAATCAGCAGTGAGGTAACGTTTGCAGGTTATCGCTTCTCTGAACGCGACTATCTCACCATGAGTGAGTACCTGGATATGCGCTACAAAGATGGGTATATCGGCAACAGTAAAGAGCTCTATACCATTCAGGCGACCAATAATTTCGAAGATTTGCGCCTGTCGACACATATCAACTGGTCCCATCAAACTTACTGGAACCGCGCAGCAACCGATCGCTACAGCGTATCGCTTAATAAGTATTTTGACCTTGGCGACTGGCGACATCTGTCGCTGTCTCTAAACGCTGCGCGCAGTGAGTTCAACGGTCGCAAAGACGACAGTGCCTATATCTCACTCACCATGCCACTAGGGTCAGGTACCGCCGGCTACAACGGCAGTATGAGTCGAGATCGTTATACGCAAAATGCCAGTTGGAGCCAAAGACTGGATAACAACGATTATTACAGCATTAACGCCGGTAACAGTATTGGTGGTGGTCAAGGGACTCGTAGTCAGATGAGCGGCTACTACTCGCACCTGGGCAGCATTGCGGATGTAACCACCAACGTTAACTGGGCGCAGAGCCAATACACCTCTTTTGGTATCTCTGCCACCGGAGGCATGACCGCCACGCTTGAAGGGTTGGCGCTGCACTCCGGCGGCGTGCAAGGTGGTACGCGACTGATGGTGAGTACTGATGGCGTGAGCGGCGTACCGGTTGGCTATCAGGGTTATACCAATGCTTTTGGTATCGCGGTGATCCCCGGGGTGCCTAATTATTACCGAACCAGCGCTGAGATTGATGTTAACCGCCTACCGGACGATGTGGAATCAGCGGGCTCGCCTATTGCCGAGCTGGCGCTGACAGAAGGCGCTATCGGTTTCCGTCGTTTTGACGTCCTGAAGGGTGCCAAGGTCGTGGCGATTCTCAGTCAGGAGGACGGTCGCCATCCGCCGTTTGGCGCAACGGTACATAACGCAAAAGATCGCGAACTGGGCATGGTCAGCGACAGCGGTCTGGCCTGGCTAACCGGGGTAAATCCGGATGAACGCTTAACCGTGCACTGGGGCGGTTCCGCTCAGTGTGAAGTCGTACTGCCAAGAGTGCTCCCTGCACAGCAGTTGTTACTGCCTTGCAAGCCGATCGCTCGCGGCTGATAAAGTGAATGGTGATGTTATGAAAGTAAATAAAATGGCGATGACTATGCTGCTGGGGAGCCTGGCGGTGGGTCTTGTGAACGAAGCCGGGGCAGCGATTGCCCTGGACAGAACGCGGGCGATTTTCCCCGGTTCGGAAAAAAGCATGTCACTGAACATCACTAATGACAGTACTTCAATGCCATATCTGGCGCAGGGATGGATCGAGGATGATAAAGGGGCAAAGATTAGCGGTCCTCTGGTGGTTGTCCCCCCGCTGCAACGACTGGAAGCGAAAGGCAAGAGCTCAATGCGTATCAACGCGATGCCGGATGCAGCTATGTTGCCCCAGGATCGCGAGACCCTTTTTTATTTCAACGTGCGCGAAGTCCCGCCAAAAAGCGATCGACCGAATGTGATGCAACTGGCGCTCCACACCAAAATAAAATTGTTCTACCGACCGAAGTCTATCCTGCCGGAGAAATATAGCCGTTGGGATAACCAATTGGTGCTGCATAAAGTGAGCGGCGGTTATCGGGTAGAAAATCCTACGCCTTACTACATGACGGTGATTGGGATTACGGCAGCGCCAAAAATGGCCGTGGCAAAGGGATTTCAGACGGTGATGGTGCCGCCGAAATCGACAGCAATGGTCAATAGCTCGCACTATACCGCGCCGCACGTGACGACGATTAACGACTTCGGCGGTAAGCCAACTCTGCCGTTTAGTTGCAACGGTAATCTCTGCCGGGCTGCAGCCTCCCCGAGATCCTGATGGGCACCGGGGTTGTACACAGGAGAAGCCTGATGAAAAAAGGATTTGGTCGAACCACCCTGATGTTGTGGCTGTTGACCGCCGGGACTATTTCTACGGCAGGTGCCGCAAACTGGGATACCGATGGCCTCAATGGCGGACTGCGTGCTACCGGCACACTGGTCGCCTCACCGTGCGTGCTGTTACCTGAGTCAGCAGAACAACATCTCGATTTAGGCAGCACCGTCGCATGGGGGCTGGAGCAACCGGGGAGCACCACGTCGCCGGTGCAGGTTTACATCAAATTAGACCGCTGCCCTGGCGAATTTCAGTTTATGCGTGACCGCCAACTCATGCGGGGCTCAATGATGCTGAACGGGCAGTCCGCTGTGAAAATGACTATCTATGGCGAAGTGGAGCCCACGGATGGGCGCTTTTTCCGGGTACACGGCGGCGTGGAGGGCGTAGCGCTTCGTCTGAGCGACCGCCAGGGAGAACTTTTGCGACCCGGCATGCAGAGCCGACCACAGGTGCTTAATCCCGGTCGTAATGATCTGGTGTTTCAGGCCCAACTGTGGCGTCTTCCAGCACCGCTGATGGCCAACGAATGGCGCAGCGTGGTGAATATCGGGTTGGAGTACGAATAATGAAAAGACACATAGCGCGTACACTGAGCCTGACAATTTTTCCCCTGATGCTATTGCTGACAGGTACTGTGGCCACTCATGCCGATACAGATGTTTATTTCTCCGGCAATCTGATTGCCGATCCTTGTGAGCTGCATGTGGACTCAGAAGATCAGATTGTCGATTTTCGCAACGTACCATCGAAAACGTTTATTCAATACCATCGTAGCGAACGTGAGCGTTTTTCAATCTGGCTAACGGAGTGCGATTTGTCGCTCGGAGACACGGTAACGGTGACCTTTATAGGTTCTGAGGATATCTATCAGCCTGGGTTATTTGCCGTTACCGGAACGGCTGCCGGGATAGCCATTGCGCTTGAAGATGAGAGTGGCACCCCGGTGAAACCCAATGTCCCTATGCGTCCATCAGCATTGGTCGCAGGTGACACTTTTTTGAATTTCCAGGCTTTTATTTCTGCGCCAGTACATAGCCGGGTAAGGGAAGGGGATTTTGAGTGTATAACTACTTTTCTGCTGGAATATGATTAAAGACAGTTGGTTGTAAAAAAGCCATATATTGGCCTGACTTTAAAGCAGTCAGGCAATGTTATCAATGCGTTAATTATAGCGAATTAAGCATTTATATATTTTTATATCAAGATCTGTTTACTTCCTGATATTTGAACTGCAGGGAGTGATGGAATTAATAAGAAATAACTCTGGAGTTAATAGAAACAATGTTCAGATTAGGATGGATCGCAACGATCATTGCAGGCACATTTTTAACCGGCTGCGTCCCACAAAAGGCGCCATCTCTAGTCACGTCCTCAATTGAGGACGTAGCGCCGCCAACCAATGCAGATGGAGAGTTGGATATGGTGCAGTGTGAGAAAGAGCTTAGTGCTTTGGCGTCGGTAAACCAGGCAAGGCAAGTTGATCTCAAAGCTCGCTTTGAACGAGTGATGCACGGCGCATCGGGCTATACCGACGTTCGTGGTTCAATTAATCCAGAAACACGCAATGCCATTGATGCTTTGTATAAGTTTCAGGCGGTAAAATTGTGTTCGGAGATACGTGGAGAAATGCTGAACAGCCTGGCGGTAAAACCTACAGGTGAGCGTGTCGAATGAGCCGTAGAGCAGGGAGTGCTGTAGTTTTCATTCTCGGCATTGTTTTGATCCCCTGCTCCAGGGCAGATGTTTTGAACTATGCGCGTGAATGGACGTCTCGTGATAGTGAAAATAAAGCCGTCACGCAACCGCCAGTGCAGGAAGCGAAACCGTCCGCTCAGCGCCCAAAGGCTCAAGTACAGAGAGTCACCCCCACTAGGGATAAACCTAAGGAAAGAAAACCGGCTGCCATAAAGGAAAAAGCGGTCTTGTCGGCGACTACCGATAGTCAAGTTGCAAAAAGGACACCCGCAATGAAAGCTGACAGGCCAGTTATAGCGAAGGATGCCAATAGCCAAATGGATATAAAACTGCCTGACGCCAGAATTTTAGGCGGATGGATTAAATCCTTGATACGACATATATCACTTAACCCCTCTGATGCTGAAATACGTCATCTCTACCAAATGCAAAGTGATGAGTTACAAAGAGTTAATACTGCGTTGTCTAATAGCGACCAGGAAATGAGTCGCCTTACGAGTAAAGAACAAGAATTGCAGTCACTTATTGTTCGCGCCAGCGAAATGGAAGAAAAGAATGCACAGTGGCAAGTATTAACGCAGAAGTTACAGCAAAGTCTCAAAGAGGCGCAATATCCTTCATTGCCATCCACTGATGACGGGCTAGCGGATTTTGCTGCAGGTATGGCTATGGGGGTTGACGTGCTGGAAGTCCTTAAGCAACGTGATGAACAGGGGGTTTACGTTGATAAGTCACTATTTCTGGCAGGAATTTCTGAAACGGTACGCGGCGAGCGACGTCTGCCCCAGGAGCAATTTGAACGCCATCTCTCGCGGGCAAATTTGCGGGTAGAAGATGCCATGCAGAAATTAATTAAAGAGAAAGAAGTGCGGGATAACGAATGGTTGACGAAATTCATTAACGATAAAGACACTCTGAGTGCTGGGAAGGAAGCCTGGTATAAAATAGTTTATACCGGTGAGCAATTATTTCAGGGTGACCACTTAGCTGGAGAATTAACAATTTCGGTAAGCCGCCGTCTTTCAGACGGAACGTTGATTGCAGATTCCGATCTTTCCGGCCTGGTATTGCAGGAAAAGTTTATTGACCTTCCTGACTGGCTCCAGGTGGTGGTTAACGCGGTTCGTCTTCACGGGGAAGCTGAATTAGCGGTGAAAGTGAATGAATATGGTGACCCTTGGGAGCAGGGTACTCATGTGGAACATTGGCGAATTCGCGTGAGTGAACAGCAGGCAATGTAAATATCATGAACCAAACTTTACGTTACTTTTAATATATTGCGAACATCATCGCGATAGTTCATTAAATATTAATTGTATAATTATCCTAATGATTTATTTGTAAGGGTAACACTACCATCAAATCTTAAAAGGAGTAGAGAATGGTACATTATGTAAACAAAACACAGCTTCCCGTTCATATTGCGACTGAGAATAATTATTTTTCTCAGGGTATTATTTTTCTGCTAAAGGAGTTGTTTGAAGACGAGTATGGCGAGAATATTTCAATATATTTAGTCGAGGAACCAGAGGAAGCGGACCTGATCGTAAAAATGCAATCGCCGGGAGAAAAGGCATTTAACTGGGTGGATTGTGAACAGTTCAGTACGCAGGGTGACTATAAGCACACATTACTGAGCAAAAAGTGGGTCAGCGTCTATCCACGTAGTGAGCACTATGACCGAAATTTTCATTGCCCTGTAGTGAGTTCTGTTATCGCAATGAGAAACTCGGTTGCCACTATTCGTCGAAAATTATTCATGCTTTTTTTCGCCGACCTGATGTGTGGACCTCCGGACTTACGCAAACCGGGTTGTAGTACATGTCCTGGAACCTACCATTTGACATGGCGCGAGCAACTTCTATTAGGCTATTTAAGCAAGGGCTTAGGCCATAATGAAATCGCCATGAGAATGGGGTGTAGCATTAAAGCACTGAGTAGTTATCGCCGTTCTATCATGCGCAAAGTTAATATTGACAGATACAGCGATTTCGTTTTATGGCTGGGAAATAAATCCATCTCTGATAAATATTCAAAAGTTGTTAATCACCAGGCTCATGACGGTGGTGAATTCCAGCTTATTTGGGATATATCCTTTTCTGGTGATGTTGTTGAAGGTCTTGATGATAAAGATCGGGTATTACAAAGTATAAAGCGTTTAATTAATAAACGGTTAGGAAAAAGCGATTTTGATGATGAGGTCTGGTTAACAATTCGTGAAATTGCAAATGAAATGGATATCAGTATCTATAGCATGCGTTATTTATTATGCCAGATGGAAACTAACGGCAAAGTTGTAAGTATCAAAACGGGTAGAGGCAGAAGTAACACTCTACGTTGGAAACTAGCGAGTTGATTATTGCCCTGGCGATTTGACGCATTGTGGGCAGTATTAAAGCAACAGATTAATAGTGCGCTAGCTTTCAGGAAGTTTAGGAATGTTCATCGATGCTTTTCTGAAAATAGGCTGCGCACTAAGAAACCAATATGTACAGATATGCATAAATTGTAAATTATCTGAAAATGAAATGGATTTCACTCTTTGCTATCAGAGATGAAATATTTATGGTCCTGTAAGTGATACGACAGGTGAAAGTATGAAACTGAAATTAATGTCTTTTTTGGGTATTCTGCTGCTAACGGGAAGTCTGCATTCAGTTCAGGCTGCATTATCTGTGGAGCGCTCTCGTGTCATTTTTAATGAAGATGATAAATCGGTTGGGTTAAACGTAAAAAATAACAATATCCAGGATCCTTATCTTGCTCAAGGATGGATGGAAAACGAAAAAGAAGAAAAACTGAGTGGCCCATTGATGATATTGCCGCCCGTACAGCGTATTGAGCCCGATGGTAGAACGATGATCAGAAT
Source organism: Klebsiella sp. MISC125 (assembly GCF_051131775.1). NCBI lineage: Bacteria > Pseudomonadati > Pseudomonadota > Gammaproteobacteria > Enterobacterales > Enterobacteriaceae > Klebsiella > Klebsiella sp. MISC125. The sequence goes on along the minus strand of NZ_CP180448.1, from coordinate 3,105,276 downwards.
TCAACGGGTCGCTGATACCTCGAATCTTCCCAGCGATAGAGAAAGCGTCTTCTGGCTTAACTTACGCGAGATCCAGCCAAAATCAGATAAACCCAACGTTTTGATGCTAGCGATGCAGACTCGCATGAAAGTGTTCTGGCGTCCAAAGGGAGTTAAGGTTGATCCGCTCCTTGACGTGGTGCCTGGCGCAGAAACGCTGACCCTGATTCGTAAGGGTGATAGCTATGAGGTCGTTAATCCGACAGCCTATCATTTTTCATTTGTCGAAGTGCGAAGCAGCCTGCACGGAAAAGGGCTGGATGACTTTGAACCAGTCATGGTTTCTCCGAAAGATAAAGCGGCGCTACCGCTACCCGCCTCCCGGATGGGAATTAACCCGGTGTTGATGTTTATCAATGACTACGGCAGCGCACGGTTGCTGCCTTTTACCTGTACCGGCAACCTCTGCCGAGCAGGGAAAGTGGCACAACCAAAGGAGGGCTGATATGACGCGCCAACACTCAACAACATTTCGGATGTGCCTGATGATGGCCGGAGCCATCCTGCTTCTTTCTGGCGAGCGAGTAACTGCTGCGGAAGGAGATACCACCACCATCAACGTCACAGGCACTCTGCTTGACGGCCCTCAGTGCGTCATTGATGGAAACGATACTGTAGACGTGAGGTTTGGCAATGACCTGATCACGCGCCTGGTCGACGGGGTGAATTATAAAAAAGAGATTCAATATGGTCTCACCTGTACCGGCCTGAACAGCAATGCTCTCAAACTGACTATACGCGGCACTCTGGCGAGTTTTGGCTCCGGGCTTCTGCTGACCAACAAGGGAGGACTGGGCATACGCCTGTATAGCGGAAGTTCAGGTACCACACTCATGACCCCCGGTAGCTACGTTAACTTCAATGGGACAACCAATAAACCAAGGCTGTGGGCTGTACCCGTGGCTCAGAATAACGCCACGCTTACCGCAGGTCCGTTTGCTGGCACCGGCACTATGGTCATTGACTATCAGTGAAGCAACAGGAGAGATACACCATGAAACCCTTAAGCCTGCGTAATGTGTTGCTTCCCATTGGTTTTTTAATCAGCACCAGCGTTCTGGCTGATGCAACAGTGAACTTCAGCGGTATGTTGATCGAAGCGCCGCCGTGCGTCGTGCATAACAACAACGTCATCACCGTCAACTTTGGTAACGAGGTGATGACGACCCGTATAGATGGAGCACAGTATCGAAAGCTCATCGACTTCGATTTAGATTGCTCCATGGCGGTATCGTCAAGTCAGAAAGTGCGGATATCAGGCACTCAGGCCAGCTTTGACAGTACGGCGCTTGCGGGTGGTAAGACCGGGCTGGGTATCGCGCTGTACAACGGTAACACCCGCCTTAATGTGGGTTCCTGGGTGAATTTCACCGACCCCAATGTTCCGAACCTGTACGCCGTCCCGATTAAACAAAGCGGTGTGACCCTGAGCGGCGGGCCGTTCAGAGTCGTGGCCTCTCTGGTTGTGGAGTATCAGTAAATGACGCAGAGAAACAAGTTAGTGAAACGCAACAGAACAAGGTATGTCCCGATTCTGCTGGCAGGTTTGATGACCGGTCCAGCGTTCGTTCAGGCTGCAGACCCGGAAAATCTCGAGTTTATCGGCACCCTGGTGACACCGCCGGCCTGTTCTATTAGCGAAGGGGGACCGGTCTATGTGTCGTTCGGTGATGTGCGGATAAAGAAGGTGGTGGAGGGGAATTACCGTGAAACCGTACCGTTATCCCTGAAATGTGAGGACACCACGCTGGCATGGCAGTTGCAGCTCAGCGTACGTGGCAATGCGGCTAGTTTTGACGCCGATAATGCCACCGTAGTGACCCCTGAACAGGCGAATCTTGGCGTAAAAATTTACCAAAACGGCCAGCCGTTTAAGCTGGGCGAGGCAATAAATATCAACAGCGTAACGTTACCGGGCATTGAAGCCGTCCTTGTTCAGCGCACCGGGGTGGAGTTAGTGGAGGGATTATTCAGCGCCACTGCGACCTTGCGGGCGGAATATCAATAACGCGATTGATGCACAGGAGAGTGCAGGTGAAGAAAAAGTTATTTCTGGCCGCGTTAGCGGCAGCCATGATACTGCCAGTGTCTGTCCCCGTGTACAGTGAAAACTATCGGTGGAAAACGATTACCAATGTAAGGTTAGTCCCTTTTGGTACGGGTGGTGTTGAGTGGATTATCACCACAGGCGATATTACTGTTAATTCAGGCAGCGTTAGTCTGGATTCTACAGTGAATTTTTTTGGAAATCATGAGGGTTTAATGATTGCAAATGCACTGACCTCCCAAGGCTATTTTTGGGGAACAGCGGATGTTGCCTCAAGTTATCCTCAACCGGCTCTCAGTGGAACCTGGCGGGAGGTACTCAACGCTAGCGTCGGCAGAGTTCGAAACCAAATTTCCATACGAAATTATGGTGTCGACGGAGGTTCTTCCACCGTCTGTTTCGGATATACGGATTTTGATCGCGAACTTGGTATCGTTGATTTTTCAAAAATTATTTATCCACCAGGTGCCGGTGCAGGAATAAATTGCGTTTCTGTACCACCATTGAACGAGTGGTGTGCCATGACCGTGCCCCGGGTGACGCTGAGCTTTGGTACGCTGATGCTCGATCAGGCTGTGGGGAAAACGGCGGATACCACGGTAGGAGTGTCCTGTACCTCTTCCTCGGTTAGTTATGTGCTGAAGCTACAAACGGGCAATACTTATATCCCGCTTAGCAACGGCATGCGTGCAAATCTGGGTCTCGGGACGACCAACTCGGCTCCAGGTAATACCACCTATTCCGGCTCCCAGTCCTCTCTGCGGTTAAGAGGAACGCTGGCGGGCACCCCGACTTCCGCAGGAGCCTTCAACGGAAACGGAGTGATGATGGTAGTTTATAACTAAGTCGGCCTTACGTTCCGGTGAGATTGAGTCGGATGCTCTACACCCGCTCAATCCTCGCCGGTAGCCCCTGGCGCACCGCAGCGCCGCTGACCCAGTCCAGCCAGGTGTTGCTGACCTCGCGCGTCGGATCGGCAAATCCCAGATCGTTAAGGTTAATCCCGGATTTTATCTGCGCTGCAAACGGCAGCGCTTCGCCGTCAAGCGTGTGCTGCGCCGCGCCCATTTCCCGATGCCCGTAGCCGTGCTCAATGGCGATAACCCCGGGCATCACGCCGTTTAACAGACTGATCTCGACTTCGACCTGGCCACCGGGCGTTGAAATACGCGCTCTGTCACCGTGCGCCAGCCCGTAACGGCTGCCGTCCTGCGGATTCAGCGCCACCAGGTTGGTCGGCTTGAGATGATGCAAGCGCGGGATCACCGTCGAGGCGCTGGCCATGGTGTTGGATTTAAACGAGATCAGCTTTAGCGGCCACTGCTGCGCTGGAAATAGTTCATCTACCGAACGTCCGTCCGACAATCTGGCCGGGTACCATGCCGGGCAGCCGCTGTAGCGCTCGCCGGTAATGGCGTGGCGATGCGCTGCCACCTGCGCATTCCAGATTTGCAGCGGTTTTTCCCATTGGTTGCCGACGCAACCATCAGTCCGCCCGCTTTTGTCGGGGGCAAAGCGTCCGCCGCGTGAATAGATAAAGGCCACGCGGCTGACTTCGTCTGCTTTCAACGTCTGGCTGATTACGGGCAGGATGCGCTGCACGCCGCTGAGCGTAAGATCCTCCGTGACGGCTTCGCCAACCGGCGCTTTACCCATAAACGCAATATTGGCAGCTATGCGCAGATAATAGTCTTCAGCCCGGTTTAGCGGGTAGCGGTTGCCCTGAGCATCGGTGATGGCGTTTTCGCCAAACCCCGGTAGATTCAGGCGCTTTGCCACCGCGATGCAAAATGACTCCATCGCCACCGGCTCACCGTCAGCGGTTCTGGCGGTGGCGGAAGGGACTATCGGCCAGCGAGCGGTGGTGGCTTTACTGGCGACCCCGGCCCACGGGGCGCTGAACCCCCAGCTTTCGAAATTGTGAGTGTCCGGAACGATATAATCGGCCAGCGCGGTGGTCTCATTCATGAAAGCATCGATGGCGATAAACAGCGGCAAGCGTTGCGGATCTTTCAGTTTTTCTTCCGCCACCGCGCGGAGTCCCGGAACGCCGTACAGCGGGTTGGTCATATTGGAGATCCACGCCTTCAGCGGATAAGGGTAACCCTCCAGCGCGGAGGTGAGCAGCTCGGTCAACTGCCCGGCAACGAACGGATACCACGGCGCTTTGGCCGGGAAGGGCGAAACGCCCGCCGCCACCTTGTTACGGTACTCTTCGGAAGATTCATACGCCGTTTTACTGCGCGCAATACTCAGCCCTTTGGGCTTCACTTTGCCGGGAAAGCTCTCCATGTTGTAACGCGGCCCGTCTGTCGCGCCGTTAAACTTGCCGCCGCCGACGAACACGCCGCCTTGCAGACTGAGATTGCCGATCAGCGCGTTAAGCATCATCACCGCCCAGGCGTTATAAAAACCGTTCCCGGCCATCATCCCGCCGTGGGTGATCACGGCGGCCCGGCGTCCGTGAGCGGTGAACGCCTGCGCCAGTGCGACTATTTTCTTCTCCGGAACGCCGCACTGCTGGCTGTACTGCGCGAGGGTAAGCTTTTCAGCCGACTCTTTCAGCAGCTGAAAGCTGCTTTTGACCGTGACCGTTTGTCCACTGACGAGCGTAAGCTGGCGGGTAACAAAGAGTGCAGCGCGGGGGCAGTCGCTGGCGGCGACAAGTTCACCGCTATCACTGACCACCACCGATTCGCTGGCAGCGTTCGCGTTCAGGTGGGCAAGGGTTAAATGCTGCCCGGTAAGCTCCGGCAGTTCATCGGTAATCACCAGATGGGTGGCGTTGCTCCAGCTTTTCTCCCCAGCCTGCTGCATTGCCTGCGCGCCGGGTATCGCCAGATAGTCGGCGTTGTAACGCTGGTTTTCGATAATCCAGCGAATCATCGCCATCGCCAGCGCCGAATCGCTCCCGGGGATCACCGGCAGCCAGCGTCCGCGATCGTCAGCCATCACCGTGGTAAGCGGCAGTGCCGGTGCGACAACGACATACTGAAAATCATCACGCAAGCGGGCACTGGCGAGCTGTCTGGCCTGACGCTTAAACGGGTTACCGGATTGCGCGGGCGAGGTGCCCATGAACAGGGCGAACGCCACGTGATCCCAGTCGGGCTTCACGTGCGGGTTTTTATCCAGATCGCCCATTAACGCCCCGGAACCTGCGCGATAGGCCAGTCCGCAGTACGAACCGTGGGCACCGAAGTTTTTGCTGCCGAAACTGTTCAGCGCGAAGCGGCGCAGAAAGGTATCGCGCCCGTCGTCGCTGGTATTGGTGACCAGCAGCTGGTTGGATTTCGGACCAAACCCCGGATGCTTAGGGTCGATGGGTGTCGTCGGGGAATAAATCGCCCGCAGGCCGTCAACGTGCCCCTCGCCAAACAGATCGCCGCCTTCCACCACCTCTTTTACCAGCTGTTCAAAACTGATGCGCTGCCATTTCCCTTCACCGCGCTTACCGACGCGCTTCATCGGTTCAAGAATACGCAGCGGGCTGTACAGCCCTTCCAGCAGCGTCGCCCCGCGGGCACAGGCGGTGGAGCGGCCATCCAGGCCATTTTCACCCGCCAACTGTTCCATCGCGGTTGAAAAAGGCACTGCCGAGTCGATGTGATGTTCATGGGAAAGCGGATGATAGGGATTGCCCGCAATGCGCAGCACTTTGCCTTTCTCGCTATCCACTCTCACCCTTACGCCGCACTGCGTCCAGCAGCCAAAACATTGGGTCATCGAAATGACCTGTTGTGGATTTTGCCGCCAGCCCGTATTGGCATTAGCCTCCGGGATCAGGGCGTTGCCGAAGAGCCGGTCGCGAGTGATTTTACCGGAAGTGCCGTTGAGCAGGCCGTCGATGGCGCGCTTTGCCACATCACGATAGCTCAGGGCGAAGGTGGCCATTCCGCCTGCGGCGAGGCCGACTTTAAGCCACTGACGACGGGTTAAATTAGCCATGTTGCATTCTCCTTGCGAGTCCGTTCACGGTTTCACTAACGATAATAAGCAGCGCTATCCACAGGCCAAACGTCCCGAGGATAGCCAGCCAGCCATCGGTCCCGGCGGGCAGAGTGTAAGGGTTGAACTGGGCGTTAAATTTCGGCAGGGTCTGTACCTGAATCAGCAGCGTCCAGCGCATTAACCAGCACAGCGCCATGGCGCTAAGGACCAGCACACTGCGCAGCGGCAACCCCAACGGGCGGCGCAACGCCAGAGTGCAAAAGAGCAGCGAAATCAGCCAGAAGGCCAGCCAGCCGAGTGCGTAATGACGGGATGAAGGCGAGATCGCCAGCCATTGCCGTATCGCGGTGCCGGACAGGGTATCGCCGCTGACCCACATCGCCACCACAGCGGTCAGCAGAATCAACGCCGAGAGCTGCCACCGCGCCAGGCGTCGCTGAAGGGGGAAATCATCGCGCGTTGACACAATTAGCAGGGCGAAAAAGGTTTGCAGTGCACTAAAGAACATCGCCAGTGGAAAGGCGTAGCTGAACCAGACCGGGCGCGCCTGAACAACTGAAACTTCACGTCCGGTGTAGACCAGCAGGCCAACCGCCGTAAGGGCACTGGCAAGAGCAACCCATTTGGTGACGCCGTAACTTTTATTGAAGAGCTGTTTGACCCACTGCGCCACAAACCACAAGCCTAAAAACAACGTGAACAGCGGCAGGAACAGCGCGCCCCAGGGCATCCAGGACCAGGGCGTGGGATAGGCGTAGAAATGCCAGAAGCGAGCGGTCTGATGCAGATCCGCCGTCAGCGCCAGCGGAGCGGTAATGGCGCAGGTCAGGGCGATCAGCAGCGTCAGGTTTTCCAGCTTCGGGTTCTGATTTTTACGCCAGTGGAGCGCGCAGCCAAAGAGCGCGGCGCAGGCGGCAATGCCGATAAAAAAGAAATATTGCACCGCCCACGGTAACCAGCTCACCTCCTGCGGACGCGCCAGCACCTCTTCGATGATCAATGCGTGTGTCATTCAGACCTCCTGCCAGAGTGCGGGTTGGGCATGGCCCATCAGAGGCGTCACAAACGCCTCATCCAGCCCGAGATAGAAAACGTGGGGCAAGGTGCCGTTTTCCGGCTTCAGTACCTTGATGGCGTCATGGTGCAAGGCGAGCATCTGCGAGATGCGGCTCTGACGATCGTTGATATCACCGATGACGCGCGCACCGCCAACGCAGGACTCCACGCAGGCGGGAAGCAGCCCGGCTTCCAGGCGGTGAACGCAGAAAGTGCATTTATCGGCGGTCTGCGTTTCATGATTGATAAAACGCGCATCGTAGGGACAAGCCTGCACGCAGTAGGCGCAGCCCACGCAGCGGGTGTTGTCCACCACCACAATGCCGTCTTCACGTTGAAAAGTGGCCTGTACCGGGCAGACCGGCACGCAGGGCGGATTGTCACAATGGTTACACAGTCGCGGGAGCAGAACGTTGGTCACCTCATCATCAAGCTGCACCTGATACTGATTGACGTGAGTGCGAAACTCCCCCTGCGGCGTCTGATTTTCTATCGCACAGCTGACGGTGCAGGCCTGGCAACCGATACAGCGGCGCAGATCGACCAGCATCGCGTAGCGGTGGCGAGGGGAACCTTCACGGCGCGCAGGCGAAAAGGGGAATTTCGCCTGCGCCAGCGGAACCAGAGACGCGCCGGCGCTGAGAACGCCCAGCTGCGCCAGAAACTGTCGTTTACTGCTGTCCATATTTTCTCCCTCGCGCGGCAACAACTAAACATTTGTCACGTCGTTGATTTGCATGTGATGAATAAAGAATGTTGATGATTTACAGTGTAAAAATCGCGGCGGGGGCAGCTCTATTGTGGTTAACCACATACCCGGCGGGTTGTTGATCTAAAACAACATAATGAACAGGGATAATCGGGTGAGAGCAAAAAAACGGCGACGTCTGGCGCTGCTGGCATCGGCATTACTGCTGAATGCTCAGGCATGGGCGGACTCATGGAATATCGGCGTTCTGGCGATGCGGGGCGAGGTTTTTACCCGCAGCCACTGGCAGCCGCTGGAAGCCGCACTTAATCAACAGTTACCGGATCAGCAGTTTCATATTCAGCCGCTGGATCTACAGCAGATGCAGGAAGCGGTGAATAAGGGTTCCGTGCAGTTTGTGGTGACCAACCCGGCGCAGTTTGTGCAGTTGAATAGCCACTCTCCGCTACGCTGGCTGGCGTCTTTACGCTCATCGCCCGGAACGGGCAACGTGATAGGCAGCGTGATTTTAACGCGTCGCAATAGCGGTATTTCGTCAGCAAGCGACCTGATCGGCAAGACGGTAGGGGCTATCGATCCCCAGGCTTTCGGCGGTTATTTGCTGGGAATGAAGGCGCTGAGCGACGCCGGACTGAGGCCGGAGCGCGACCTCCATCTGCGTTTTACTGGCTTTCCCGCCGATGCGCTGATCTATCTGCTGCGTGAACAGGTGGTGCAGGCGGCGATTGTGCCGGTCTGCCTGCTGGAAAAAATGGCCGACGAAGGGCTGGTGAATAAAGCCGATTTTGTGGCGGTTATTCGCCGTCCTGCGGTCATTCCTTGCCTGACCAGCACACCGCTGTATCCCGACTGGTCGTTTGCCGCGCTGCCCGAAGTCAGCGATGCGCTGGCCGATCGGGTGACCCGCGCATTGTTTAATGCGCCAGAGGATGCCGCCTTTCACTGGGGCGCGTCGGCCTCGACCAGCCAGGTAGAGGCGCTGTTGCGCGAAGTCCGGCAGCACCCCCAGCAGCGGCGGCTGTGGCTGGATGTCAAAAGCTGGCTGATCCAGCACCGGTTCATCATGGGGGGGACCGCGCTGGCCCTGTTGCTGCTGACGCTAAACTATATCTGGGTGATGCTGCTGGTGCGACGGCGCGGCAGGCAGTTGGAACGCAACGCCGTGCAGTTACGCGAGCAGGAGCAGGCCCTGGAAACGGCAAGGCAGATGAGCGTCCTGGGTGAGATGACCTCGGGCTTCGCCCACGAACTGAATCAACCGCTGTCAGCCATCCGCCATTATGCGCAGGGGTGTACGATCCGTTTGCAGAAACAGGATCGGCAGCATCCGTTGCTGCCCGCGCTGGAGCATATTGATCAGCAGGCCCAGCGCGGGGCGGATACGTTACGTAATCTGCGTCACTGGGTCAGTCAGGCGCAAGGGGAGCCCATGCAAGCGGATGAGTGGGAACAGATTAGCGTTCGCCAGGCGATTGACCATGTCTGGCAGTGGCTGCGTGTGCCGCAGCAATTTCCCCAACTGCTGCTGAACAGCGATGTTGATCGTTCGGTGACGCTCGTATTGCCGCCGGTACTGCTGGAGCAGGTGCTGGCGAATCTGATCCTCAACGCGGCGCAGGCGGGGGCGAAAATGCTGTGGATCAGCGCCGTCCGGAAACCCGGAGTCGTCAGTATCACCTTGCAGGACAACGGCGGCGGTATAGATGATGCGCAGCTGAGTCAGATGTTTCAGCCCTTTAAAACCCGTCGAAAAGAGGGGATGGGGCTGGGATTAGTGATTTGTCAGCGTCTGGTGCGCTTCGCCCGGGGGGAGATCAACATCATCAACCGCGCCGCACCTGACGGGCACAACGGCGTCGCCGTCATGCTGAATTTTTCGCAACAAGAGGATAAGAGCAGCCATGGCGATAATTCATCTCCTGGATGATGATCTGGCGGTCACCAGCGCATGCGCATTTTTGCTGGAAAGTCTGGGTTATGAAGCATTGTGCTGGGCGGAGGGGGGAATATTTCTGGCACAGGCCGACCTCTATCAGACCGGCGTGGTGCTGTTGGATATGCGGATGCCAGTGCTTGACGGTCAGGGCGTTCATGAGGCGCTACGTCAGCGTGGCAGTACGCTGGCGGTGGTATTTCTGACCGGACATGGCGACGTGCCGATGGCGGTAGAGCAGATGAAGCGCGGGGCGGTGGATTTTTTGCAAAAACCGGTTTCTGCCCAGCCGCTGCAAACCGCGCTGGATCGTGCGCTGGTGGTCTCCGGCGAGGCGTTTTCACGGCATCAAATCCTGACCAGCTATCAGCAACTGACGCCTAAAGAGCGTGAACTGGCTCTGCTGGTGGTGAAGGGACTGATGAATCGGGAGATTGCGGAGATGATGAACATTGCCGTACGCACGGTAGAGGTGCATCGGGCAAGAGTGATGGAGAAGATGCAGGCGGGGAGTCTGGCGGAATTAGTCCGGATATTACAGCAGGTTATGTAGTTAATCCTCTGCATGATCTTGTAGCTATTTCAGCGTACGTGTAAACCGCTGCCGCTTCGATTACAACACAAAATTTGGTAGGGAGTATGGAGTACCATGCAATTGCAAATGATATTCATATTCATTATTGTTTGCATTCCGTAAACTACTGTAAAGAAAAATTACATGTCTACAGCATCTGTAAAGAAAGCCACGCTCTGCGCGCTGGCTATTTCATTATCTCTTCATGCTTTTTGCGCGTCGGCAAAGGATTTCAGCGAGAAGGATTTCCGCTCACAACCATTGGGTTATGGGGTTTATGAGCTGGCCTATGATAACGGTCAGAAGACGATCTTTGCCGCCTCGGCACCCTCCTTTGAGAAAGATAAAACGGCCGGCGTGGTGTTTCGCCTGGCCGCCGACTCTCTGCAGATTAATGAGAAGATAGCCACCGAGCGCCGTACCTTTGCGCTCTCTCTGGATGAAGAAAACCATATCCTGTATTTGGGTAACGCCCTGGACGGTTCAGTCACGCTTCTGGATACGCTGACCAACAAAGTGATTAAAACTATTCAGCTCAGCGATGATTCAGATCCTGATAAAAAGGCCCACGTTCGTGAAGTCGTGCTCGATAAGCAGAATCAGCGCCTGTACGTTTCCGGGATTGGACGTAAAGACAAAGGCCTGCTTTGGGTCGTCGATACGCGTAAACAACAGTTGCTGGAAACAATCGGCAAAATCGAGCCGGTGGGTTTTGCTGTGGATGCTACGGGTGAGAAGGTTTATGTGGTCACCGGTAATGGGGAGCTGGTTACCCTTGATGGCAAAACATCAAAACTGCTTTCCCGTGTGAAGGTTGATCCGGCTGAAACTGAGCATTATTTCCTCAATATTGCCCTGAACAACGCTGCGGGAGTCGGGTACATCGCTGATACCAATACCCGCGATGTGCTGGTGGTGCAACTGGACTCCGGCAAGCTGGTTCAGCGTATTGCCACGCCTAACTCGATTGCGGTGCTGTATAACGCCGCGCGCGATGAGATCTACGTTACCCATCGCAACGATCGCTCGATTAGCGTGATTGACGCGAAAACCAACGGTGTCAAACACACTATCAAAACGGCGGCCATGCCCAACAGCCTGGTGCTTTCTGCGGATGGCAGAACGCTTTATGCCAGCGTCAAACAGGACGAAAAAACCGACCAGGCTGACTACGTTCTCAAGATTGATCTAACTAAATTTTAAGGACTTTTTTGTGACGATTAAGACACGCATGGACGTGGCGATTGCGCTCGCCTTCGCCAATCTGCCAGCGGCCGTTTACGCAGCAGACAGCACGCCCGTCAACGAAGAGCAGATGGTGGTGACCGCCACCGGATTCAGCCAGGAGAGACGCGAGGCACCCGCGACGATCTCGGTACTCGATGAGAAAGCGCTGAATACCCGTTCGAATCAGAACGTGACGGAAGCCATCCGCGAAATGCCGGGTGTGCTGGTGGGCAACGGTCACGGCAGCCTGGCAACCGGCGATGTGCAGATGCGCGGTATGGATTCGTCGTATACCTCGTTCATGGTCAACGGCATCAAGCAGTCTACCCGCGAATCCCGGCCTTACGGACACCATATCGGGACTGAGGCGGCCTTTATGCCGCCGCTGGCCGCCATCGAACGGGTTGAGGTGATTCGCGGGCCGATGTCCTCGCTGTATGGTTCGGACTCCATCGGCGGTGTGGTTAACGTCATCACCAAAAAGGCTTACAACCTCGATAAATGGACGGGAGTGCTGGAGGATAATTACTTCCTGCAGGAGAAAAGCGAATACGGCAATACCAACCAGACCAACGCTTTCTTTATGGGGCCGGTGATCCCGGGCAAGCTCGGGGTGAGCCTGGGGGCGGATTACCTTGACCGCCGCGATGATGATAGCCCGACCAAAGAACGTTTTGTTAAACATCAGGCAGGGAATCTGGATGCAACGATTTCGATGTCGCCCACCGATACTCAGCTTTGGGATCTGAACGCTTCCAAAGGCAATCAGGAGAAAACCCACAACGATAAGCAGTGGTACTGGGGCTTTGACCGCGATGCGGCCTCGCTTTCACAGCACGCCTGGTACGGCGATGACCTCGTAGAAGTGAAGAACTTTATCAGCTACGAGAAAGCCCGCACGGAGTATCGCGTGCCCGGCATGGATTCGCAGTTTATTAAGCAGAATAACTTCGAAGCCAATAGTGCGAACACCTTTACGCTGGCCGATCACAAGTTAACGCTGGGCGTGAACTTTACGCGCAACGAACTGAACGACACCTTCGGCATAGAAGATAAACAGGCACCTGGCGTGACCCCGGTCAGCAAGATCACCCGCCACGGTTGGGCGGTATTTGCGGAAGATGCGTGGATGATGGTGCCGGACTTCACGCTGACAACCTCAGCGCGTCTGGATCATGACAGCTACTTTGGCTACCATGTGACGCCGAAGCTGTACGGTAACTGGACCATTGATGAAGCCTGGGCGCTGAAAGGGGGCGTTTCCGCGGGTTATAAGAAGCCGGACCTGCGTCAGAATAATGCCGGTTTTACCAGCGTCTATGGTGCTTATCCCTATTCTGAAATCGGTATTGGTAATGATGACCTGAAGCCGGAACAGAGTATCAACACCGAACTGGGCGTGTACTGGCAGAAAGATGCGCTGGCGCTGGATGCCACCATCTTCCATACCAAATTCAAGGACAAAATCAGCGATCACACCATCTGTACTTCCTCTGCTACCCAGCAGTGTCAATACAATGGCTATACCGCTGACACCGTGTCGCAATACATCAACGTGGGTGATGCGGAGATTTATGGTCTGGAGCTGAACGGCGACTGGCAGGCTACCGCTGCACTGAAAGCCAACGTGAACTACACCTATACGCACAGTGAGCAGAAAAGCGGTGACTATAAGGGTTACGCGCTGAGCGATTTCCCAAGCAGCATGGCCAACGTTTCACTGACCTGGAATACGACGAACGATCTGGAACTGTGGACCAAGGCAAGCTGGCGCAGCAATTCACCGGATATCGGCAAATCCAGTTCAACAGAGGCCTATGCGCTGGTTGATTTAGGTGCGCGTTATCACCTGAATAAGCACGTTACGCTGATGAGCGGTATCTACAATCTGTTTAATGTGAACCCGATTTACACCACGTCATATCGGCAAACGTCGATGCTGGAAGGGCGGCGTTATAATTTCGGCGGCCGCGTCGAATTCTAAAAATGATGCAGGGGCCTGATGGCCCCTGGATAAATGCCTGCGGTATCGCAGGGAAGGAAGCGTATTTAGGATGCTGTAATCAGGATATCAACGGACGTCCTTTGTTAATTTTTATGAGCTGATACTTGATACTCCAGCTCTTTTCCCGCCTTTTATGATTTACGCTCTCGATAGAGCCATCGAAATTAACGCCTTCCTCAAAATCATGTCGTGATTGCTGTTACCTGCATGAAGTGAAACTGGCATAGCCAAACGTCATACAAGTTGATGTGGAGTCAATCAGACTCCATAAGCCCGAAGGTGTTTGAAACTAAAAACCCCGCCTGGGGCCAGGTACATGTTACTTGGGTAAGATTATCTATCGTAAGTTCACTGAAAGCAGGTTCATTTCTCTGTTTTTAATTAAAAGATAAAAATATTCCATTGTTTACTGCAGTGAGAATCGGTGAATTATTTAATATTCATTAAAATTCAATTAGATACTTTGCTTTTTGAAAATCAAAAAAATGACGTAATAGAAAAAAATTCTCTTCAGCTCAAATAATAGCCATAAAAAGACAAAGTATTTCTCCATGTAACTAGATATGTTTAGGGAAAAGATACTCATCCGTTAATCTTGCTTATTAATACCTGACAAAAAAGGCAATGGCAGCGATGAAATTTAGTTTACCCCATTTTTACAAACGAAATTACTCTGCATCAGGATGTGCTGAATGTGTGGCATTGGCTTATGCCGGGGTTGTTGTTAAAGAATCAGGTGTTGAACAAGATACTGAGCATACACGTATCGACCAAAGATACTATCGATAGGAAAAATAGCCTGTGACGGTATGCAACTAACCTACAAAATGATGTTAAAAATAATGCTGGAGCACTGAAATGGTAATGACAAATATTGCTCGTGTACAAAAAAACATTGACGATCTGAAAGAGATTTCTGAGCCATGTAATGGCGGAGTGACCCGTATCGGTTTTACGCCAAAGTATCGTGAAGGTGTTGAATATATAAAATGTCAGATGCGTGAGGCAGGTCTGGAGATTATCGAAGACGATGTTGGGAATATCTATGGTCGGCTGGTAGGCAAAAATCCGCAACTGCCAGCCATTCTCAGCGGTTCTCACCTGGATACGGTACGCAATGCAGGGGCATTTGATGGAATTGCCGGAGTTGTTGCAGCCCTGGAAGTTGCCAGAATGCTCAAAGAAAATGGGATCCAGTTAAATCATACTTTTGAAGTTGTTGGATTTATTGAGGAAGAAGGTACCCGGTTTGGTATCGTTCTATTGGGTAGCCGTTTTATTTCTGGTGAATTTACCGAGAAAGATCGCGACAGAATCAGTAGTGAAAATGGAGATACACTACGAGATGTACTTCAAACTTATTCTTCTGATTATCAGGTAGTGCCAACACGAAGGCATCCCGAAACAATTAAGGCTTTTGTAGAACTTCATGATGAACAGGGTCCGTTGCTAGAAAATACTCAAAGCGATATTGGTATTGTGGATAATATTGTGTCTATCGGGCAGATGGTGATCCATGTGCATGGTTTCGCCGGCCACGCAGGAACTGTTCCAATGACGATGCGCCAGGATGCAGGTGTCGCAGGAAATTTGTTTGCAACACAAATCACAAAATATGTTGTTGATAATTATCCGAAAATAGCAACGATAACAATCGGTAAATTTACCCTGGAACCGGGATCGGCTAACTGTATTCCTTGTGAATGTCGCTTTACTCTTGATATTCGTTCCGGAACATCAACTATTGTGCAAGATATTATACGCTATATACATAGAGAGGGGGTTAAAATTGCCAAGCGTTGTTCTGTAGAAATTGATACGGATGAAATCTCGTTTAAACAACCTGTGGAGATGGATAGTACGCTGAAAGATATTATTAAAAACATCTGTAAAGAACGAAATCTGACCTGGCAACATATGAGTAGCGGTGCGGGTCATGATGCTATGATTATGGCAGGGATTAGTCGCTCCGCCATGATATTTGTTCCCTGTGAAAAAGGAATTACACATCATCCTGCAGAGCGTGTTTTTTGGG
This sequence comes from Klebsiella sp. MISC125, assembly GCF_051131775.1. Classification (NCBI taxonomy): domain Bacteria; kingdom Pseudomonadati; phylum Pseudomonadota; class Gammaproteobacteria; order Enterobacterales; family Enterobacteriaceae; genus Klebsiella; species Klebsiella sp. MISC125. Next base: position 3,089,700 of record NZ_CP180448.1, on the reverse strand, counting down.
ATGACATGGAAAACGGAGTCAATGTACTCTTTAATACCATACTTAAAATCGACAGTCTCTAATATTACCTACAACTCACTGGAAGATAATCATGAACTCTAAAAAAAATGTCAGTAATAAAATTTCCGATGACCTCAAGCCTGTATCAATGTATCAAATGTTTGCCCGTATGTTTTCCCATTTAGCTAAGGAAGTTGTAGATGAATTTGGTGAAAAAGGAGCGGAAGCAATTAAGCGCGGTGTGTGGAATTTTGGTGTTGAGCGCGGTGAGGATATTGCTAAACGCGCTTTTGCTCGCGGAAAAAATAACGATAGTGACAATTACCTGGTCAGCTATGATATGGATCGCAGTGATGAATTTGAAAGTATCGACAGTTATCATGAAGGTTACGTGGAGCAGATATTTACCCGTTGCGTATTTGCCAGTGAGTTCCAGAAAACAGGTATGGAAGCTTATGGCATTCTCTATTGCGAAATGATCGACCCTGCAATTGCTTATGGTTACAATCCCGATCTTAAATGCATTCATAACAAACATTTCTTCACAGATAATACATGCACATTCTGTTTTAAAATGGAAGGATGTAAAGGTGCTGAGGGATGAAAGAATATAATGAAATTGCTAATAGTTTTATTTTATGGATGGCGGCAGCACCGGCGCTATGTTTTGTATTTATCCAGGCATGGCTGTTTTTTCGAAAAAGCGTAAAAACGGCAGCTGACATTGGCATTCCAGATAAAGCGGTTCGCAGTGCAATTCGTGGGGCATCCATTGCATCCATCGGCCCTTGTTTTATGATGCTCTCCGGTATCCTGACTTTGATGCTTTACGTTGGCGCACCTATGGCCTGGATGCGTGTTGACTTTATTGGTTCAGTTGCTGATGCGTTGATGGAGGCTGCATTTACCGCGGATGGTATGGGTATCAAATTGGGGCAGGATACATTAACTGTTGACTATCTTTGTGCTGCTGCAATAGTAATGACCACCTGCGGGCTACCATTTTTACTGTTTGTCTCTTTCTTTGCCCACCGTATGGATAATGTTAACCAATTTATGTCAGGAGGAAATACGCATCTGATACCCATTATTGGAAGCGGTGCAATGATTGGAAGTTTTGGTGCCCTGACAATGAATTTCGCTTATCCATTAGGGGCCAACACTATTGCAGTTATTGCTTCAGCACTCTCGATGGCAGTAATTATTCTGTATAATCGTAAAGCGAACATACAGTGGCTAAAGGAGTGGGGGTTGACAATTTGCATGCTTGTTGGAATGTGCGTAGCCGTGCTGAGTAAATAAAGGAATTCAAAAATGGAACGAACAAAAGAAGCAATTTTCACTAAAGATTACATGCCATATATTATAAATAGAGGGAAGTGGTGTACTCGGTTAGTATTATTGGCGGCTTATTTACCTGTATTAGTGCTTTTGTTTTATTTCGACGCTCACCCGACGACTGATAGTATTTTTACTGGGATGGTGTCAATGCTTTCAATTTTATTGCCATGGTATATTGTTGATCCGATCTCTCTACAGTCAATATTTGGCACCCCGGGTATGTATTTATCCTATATGGCAGGCAATACTAAAGAAGTCCGCGTTCCTGCTTCAACACAAGCGCTTAGTGCTTCTGGCTATCAATTGGGAACAAAGGAAGGGACGATTATTTCCGCTATTGGTATTGCAGTCTCAACATTTATTAGTCTGGGGTTAATGACGTTTCTGGCGGTTGCTGGGCAGGTGATTATTGATTTGTTGCCCCATACTATACTAGATGCATTACAGTTTCTCCTGCCATCACTATTCGGCGCACTGTTTATGGAACGTTTGCTTAATAGCTCAATAAAATTGTCACTGAGCGCGCTGCCTGTGATCTTCATTGTTAAAGTATTTGCAGTATTGGGTATATTTACCACATTGCCCTTTGGCGGAGGTTATGCATCGATTATTATTTGCGTCATCACTTGCATGTTATTAGCGAAGATCACCTTTAGCCCAGAAAGCAAGGGGAAAAACATCTGAAGAAGTTTTCCTCATAATAGTGGAGTTCATATTTTCCCGGTAGAAAAAGCATTGTTTATTTATACATAGATGCTTTCTAACTTCGAGTACTGATGACCATCAGGCCTTTCTCGGCTCGGAGTTTTTCTACCGGGGCAGTTCCCTCTCACATGACCGTAATAAAAGCAGCCATTCCGCTGGTGTTTGATCAGCCGCCATCAGGTATATCCCGATTGTTCAGTTAACATTTTCAGCAACCCAGATATCGTCCTCACCTCCATAAAAATCACACAAAAAGTTTGACTCACCTCCATATACAAACAAAAAGTAAGAAATCAGTGTGCTACTGATCACTTTTTACCCAGAGCAATCTTGATGGTTATCAGTCGATGCAGGTATACATTACAAAAAGTTTGATTGCCTAACATAAAATCAGGTCGATATGAAAAACATACAAGAGAACTTGGATTTCTTTATTCCGATGATGGAAGGGATAGCCAACCAGTTTGGTGAGAACTGCGAGGTGGTCTTACACGACCATTCTCTGGGGCTGGAGAGCAGTATCGTCGGGATCATTAATGGTCATGTCACTGGTCGAAAAGTAGGGGACCCCAGCAGTAACCTGGGCCTGGAGGTCCTTCGGGGCACTGACGTAAACGGCGACAGGCATAATTATGTCACCCGTACCCGCGATGGTAAGACGCTGCGATCAACCTCTGTTTACATTCGCGATGACAATAAGCAGGTCATTGGCGCACTGTGTATCAATCTGGACATCAGCGATATTTTACTGGCTGAGAAAATACTCAATAAGATGGCCGGTCGTGGTGATTCCACGCCGGCAAAAAAAGCGGACGTCAAGGAGGTCTTCGTCAAGGATGTCAATGAGCTGCTGGATTACCTTATTGCTGAATGTATGGCGCTTATTGATGTCCCGGTCAGCAATATGTCTAAACAGGATAAGCTTAACGCCATTAAATTTTTCGATGAGAAGGGCGTTTTCCTCATCAAAAAATCAGGAGAGAAAATCTGCGAGTTTCTGAATATTTCAAAATATACCCTTTATGCCTATCTGGGAGAGGTTCGAGGGGAGAACCCATCTATTGACGGTTAGCCGTCAGGAGGAAAAATGTTAACAACACCTTATGTTGCACTGGATATGGATATCATGGAGAAGAATATTATCGCTATGACGTCCGGACTGGCGCGGAATAATATTCAGCACTGGCCGCATATCAAAACCCATAAATCCGTGCGGCTGGCTAAGCTTGAGCAAGAGCTTGGAGCGAGTGGGATTACCTGTGCCAAACTATCAGAAGCGGAAGTGATGGCCGCTGGCGGGATTACCTCTATTCTGCTGGCTTATCCGCTGATTGGCGAGGATAAATGCCAGCGCTATGCTGAGCTTGCGCGTAAAGTCACTCTTCGTACTATTGTCGATAGCCTGCCTGGCGCTGAGGGATTATCGCGCGCAGCGGTGAGAAATAGCCTGACGTTTGACATCGATATCGCCATTGATTTCGGCGCACACCGGGAGGGGATTCAACCAGAACAACTGCTGGATTTCGCCCGCGCGGTGGCAGAGCTTCCAGGTTTAAGGGTAAAAGGTGTATTCACCTATGCCGGTACAATTTATCAATATCGCAATGAACCCGATATTCGTCGGGCAGCGCGTGAAGAAGCCATGCTGTTAATCCAAAGCAGGGATATCCTTAACGCACATGGTTTTGCTATTGACGTCTTATCCGGCGGCTCGACGCTATCCTCATTTTATGCCGATGAGCTGAATGGAATTACAGAGTCACGAGCCGGGAATTTTATTTTCGGTGATATGAATGCCATTAATGGTGGAATTTATACCCCTGAACACTGCGCCCTGACAATTTGTTCAACGATAGTCAGCATTCCACTACCTGGCTATGCCACACTGGATGCTGGTACCAAATCGCTGACCTCAGATCTCTCTGCAACAGCAGGGTCTTACGGGTTGATTCAGGAGCATCCGGATGTCGCTCTGGTGAAACTCAATGAAGAACATGGTTATTTGCGCTATGACCCGGAAAAAGTTTCGCTGACCATTGGCGAGCAGGTGCATATTATTCCCAACCACTGCTGCGTGGTCGCCAACCTGGTCGATGAAATATATGCATTCCGCAACGGAAAATTAAGCGAAACGATTGCTATAGACGCTCGCGGAAAAAGCTATTAATTAACTAAGAGTATTATCATGACTAATATTGAACTCACTGCTGGCGAACGGCAGGAACTCACTACGCTCCTTTGCCGGCTGATAAAGTTTCCTTCGGAAAATCCTCCGGGAAATGAAAAAGCGGTCGCACTATTTATCGCTGAGGTATTACGTGCTGAAGGAATTGACGTCGATATACAGGAAGTTGCGGCGGACCGACCGAACGTCATCGCTCGTCTCAAAGGCCAACAACCCGGCAAGCGGCTGATCCTTAACGGTCATTCAGACGTGGTGCCATGCGGAGAAGGGTGGTCGGTAGACCCGTTTGCTGCGGTCATTGATGGTGATCGTATTATTGGCCGTGGTGCGGCAGATATGAAATCCGGCGTGGCGGCCATGATGTTTGCTGCAATCCTGATTAAACGCCGCCAGTATGCCTTCAATGGTGAAATTGTCCTGCTGTTTAACGTTGATGAAGAGCGGATTAACCTGGGTATGGAGCACTTTGTTGCCCAGGGAGTGAAAGCAGATTATGCCATTATTGGCGAACCCACCTCGCTGGAGATTTGCGTGGCCCACAAGGGGGTGAGTCGTACCCGTTTAACCACTCACGGTACCGCCGGGCATGCAGCGAAAACCCGCAACCCGGATAGCGCCATCGACAAAATGGCGGGACTCCTTCCTGAATTACTTGAGGAATGCCGTCGGGTGAAGCTTAAGCATCATGAGCTGCTGGGCAATGCCTCTATGCTGGTGACCACCATTAACGGCGGCAGTGCGCCGAATATCGTGCCGCAATCATGCAGCATTGAAATCGATCGCCGCGTATTGCCGGGAGAAAGACGTAATGAGATCAATGACAGCTTGCAAAGGGCTCTCCATGGCATCGGTCTCAATCAGCAACAGGATTATTCGTTGGAGAACTACCTGTTCATTCCGGCATCGGCGATTGAAGAGTCTCACCCGTTGGTAGAAGCCGCCTGTCAGGTCGTAGACTCGGTAACCGGTGCAGCGAGAAAAACGATTTTTGATGCGACGTGTGAAGCGCCATTTTTCTCGGTCGGGTGTCAGATCCCGACGATTATTATGGGGCCAGGAGATTTAGCCCAGGCTCACGTCAAAGATGAATATGTAAAAATTGAGGAACTTCACCAGGCAGCACAAATATATACGTCGCTGGCATTATATTTGCTTAAATAAATCATCAGGGAACCACAATGAATATTGAAGCTCGTATTGTCGAACTGGGTATTACACTTAGTGAACCTACAGCACCTAAATTCTCTTATGTTCCGATTAAACAGACGGGAAATTTACTCTACTCTTCGGGAAACGACTGCCGGGTTAATGGCGAGTTAATTTATCAGGGAGCCCTTGGGAGAGATTTATCGATTGAACAAGGGCAGGCGGCGGCTCGTCAGTGTATTATCAATATTCTGTCGTCGCTGAAAGGATATCTGGGCGACCTCGACCGGGTCTCTGGTTGTATCAAAATGCTGGGTTTTGTACAAAGCGTCGAAGGTTTTAAAGAGCAGCCGCTAGTCATGAACAGTGCTTCCGATTTACTTATTGCGATATTTGGCGAATCGGGCAAACATGCTCGCTCAGCAATCGGCACCAATACATTACCTTTTGATACGCCTGTTGAAATTGAACTTATTTTTGAAATAAAAGATTAAACATAATTAGCATTTAGCATTAGCAAACCTCCGGGAATATATCCGGGTCTCTGTGACGTCACGATTCTGCTCTCAGCAGAATTGTGCCGTGGTTAACCTTACAAAAGGATAATATATGTCCAGTCAAGCAAGCCCTCGCCTGAAGCGTTTGCAAATTATGGCATTATTGTTTTTGCTCGTGGCGGGTATTATTAATTTCCTCGACAGAACCTCACTTTCTATTGCCAATACCACCATTCGTGAAGAGATGGGGCTGACGGCAACGGAAATGGGATTGCTGCTGTCGGTATTCTCATTCGGTTACGCCCTGTGCCAGCTGCCAATTGGCATGGTGATGGAACGCTACGGAATCAAAAAAGTCTACGGTTTCGGCATCTTCCTGTGGTCTGCGGCCCAGACCGCACTGGGGTTTGTCGGCTCTTTCAGCCAGATGATTGTCGCTCGTGTCGTACTGGGTATCGGGGAATCTCCGCACCTGCCAACTGGCGTGAAGGTGGTGAATGACTGGTATAACATCCGTCAGCGCGGCGTGCCGATGGGGATTGTTAATATGTCATCCACTCTGGCGCAAGCGCTGGCGCCACCGCTGCTTATAGCGATGATGCTGGCTTTCGGTTGGCGCATGATGTTCATCATTATTGGAGTGAGCGGTATTATCCTTTCCGTTCTCTGGTTTGTGTTCTATCGCAATCGGGAAGATGCCGGACTGTCGGCGGAGGATATTGCACATCTGGAAGAAGAGACGCCACCATCCAGTAAGGAGAAGGTGACCCTGAAGGACTGGGCCGGGCTGTTTAAGCAGAAATCCATGTGGGGCATGATTATTGGGTTTAATGGCGTCGGCTACATGGTTTGGTTGTTTCTGACCTGGCTCCCTTCTTATCTGGAAATGTCACGCGGCCTGAGTCTGGAAAAAACGGGTTGGGTAGCGGCAATTCCCTTTCTGTTTGGTGCCGCCGGGATGCTGGTTAATGGCGCAGTCGCCGACTGGGTGATGAAACGTGGCGCGGATAAAATGAAAAGCCGCAAGTGGATGATCTGCCTCGGTCTTCTTTGCGCAGCAGGCTTTACGCTTCCGGCAGCATATACTGACAGCACCTTTATGGCCGTAGCCTGTATCAGTATGGCGCTATTCTCAATTCACTTTGCCGGGACATCGGCATGGGGATTGATTCTGGTATCGGTACCGTCGCGTCTGATAACGTCGGTCAGCGGTATCCAGAATTTCGGCGGCTTTATCGGCGGCTCTTTTGCACCGATTATTACCGGCATGATTCTGGACAACACCGGTTCGTTTACCCTGGCACTGGTCGCATCTTCCGTCATTGCTTTTATGGCATCACTGGTTTATTTCTTTATGGTGAATAAACCGATTGTTGACCCTGCCGCACTGTAATTGCTGCGAGTAACAAGCAAAGAGAAGCCTCCATGCTGGCGCTGGAGGCTTACTTATACCTATATTTTCAATCAGCGCGTGATGGACTTATTCTAAATAATTTTCCTGCATTGTTTTAAAGTCAGCATCGCTAAAACCCAACTCAGTTTTAATATAATCATTAACGCTGCCGGACATCGCCTTCATGGCATTCAGCGCTTCAACAATAAACGCTTCGCGGGTATCGATCAGCGTAAGTAAATAATCGAGTACATCCTGGTTATCGGTAATCTGTCGATAGGCGGCCATTTTCACGTTGTTGCGCTCCAGACGGTTAGCGCCGGTGAGCATATAGTCGGCAATAATGTCCTGCTCAGAAACGCCCAGCATGGAGAGAATCAGCAGGGCGCCATAGCCGGTGCGATCCTTGCCGCCGCGACAGTGCTGAATATTCGGCGTATTACTGGGGTCAAGCAGCACATTAACCATTGCCTTAAAAGCATTTTTTGATTTCTCACTGACCACGAAATTCCGATACTGCTCAATAACCTGGCCTCCCTGACCATTGATTAACTCAGCAGGAATATCGCTTATCACGCTTTCTATCAGGGCACGATCCTCATTGCTCGGCTCAGCGGCAAACTGGGCAGCTAACTCAGCGGTTTGCGCCGTAGCATCCAGGTGAAAAGTTTGACGTTCACCGATAGAACAATTGGGGCTCTTAGCGATTTCATCGGCACTGCGATAATCGATAATAGTTTTAACGTGCAAGCCTTCCAGATAGGTCCGGGCCTGAGGATGCAGATTGTGCAAATGGTTGGAGCGGTAGAACATGCCCCATTTAACCCTTTTCCCCTCCGCGCCGATATAGCCGCCCATGTCCCTGAAGTTATTGATGCCGGATACCGGTAGGGTTCTTTCGGCAAACAGCCAGGATTTTCCCGCATGCTCAAGAATAAAATAGATACGTTGCTCTGCCTGCAAAGGGTCATCCAAATACACTGCGTCAACAGCACAGTCGGTAATAAGCTGGCGCTCCGTTGCGTTGACATTATTTTCCCGCGTCCAGTAAAGCGCGGCGTTGTCCAGCGATGGTGAGAAGCGAATTTCAAGCTGCGTCAGATTTTTGCGAATAACTGAAAACTGCAATATTTCATTCATGCTTAATCCCTTTAATTTAAGATTCCCAATGTCGAGCAGATCACCCCAATAACCATCATGCCGACGATAAGAGCGACGGTATGTTTACCTTTAAACTTTTTGACCAGGAAAAAGATACCCAGAGAAAATAGCAGGGTGAGCAGATTGGGAATAACTTTATCGAACATCTCTTGCACTTTGATCGACTGTTCACCTACGGCGATCACCAGCGGCGTTGATACTTTCACCGTGGTGGCAATTAGCGACCCCAATACCATGACGCCGACCACGTTGGCAACGTTGGAAATACGCTGAATAATATTTGAGTTTTTCGACTGTTCGATTAAATCGACACCTTTATTGTAACCGTAGTGGATAAAGAAATATTTTGTGCCGACGTTGACGATGTTAAACAGAAGAAACATCAGAATAGGGCCGATAATATTTCCCTGGAGCGCAAACGCCGCACCGATACTGCCGCAGATCGGCAACCAGGTAAATTTCAGCAAGCTGTCGCCCAAACCAGCAAGCGGCCCCATAAGTCCGGCTTTTACCGAAACAACGGCTTCTTTTTCTTCTTCAGTGGTTTTTTCTTCAAGCGCGGCGGTGACGCCCATGATCAGCGCACCGGTATTCACCTGCGAGTTGTAAAACTCCAGATGGCGCTTCATGGCTTTAATGCGCGTGGCCTGGTCGGCATCAGCATAAAGCCGCTCGAGAACCGGGATCATGCAGTGGGCAAAGCCAATAGTTTGTAACTTCTCATAGTTGTAGGAGAAGGACATTGACTGGATATTCCAGAAAATACGGTTAAGGTCCTGCTTTGTCAGCTTTTTGTCCGAGGTTGAAGTGTCAACCACACGATAAGAGGCGATGTCGCTCATAGGTCATATCCTTCTTCAGTCTCGGTATCGGACTGTTTCTCTTTTTCCGCTGGTGAATTCGCAGCGTTGTTACCATTGCTGTAGGCCATGTCATAAAGCACGGCAAAAGCCAGGGCGATAAAGGTGATTGGAATGATCGGTAGCTTCAGGTAGGTAGTGAGCATGAAGCCGAGCAGGAAGAAGAACCACATCCGGCCTTTTAACAGCATTAAAAGCAGGATACATACGCCGATTGCCGGGATCATTTTGGCCGCAACGCCCATACCTGTCAGAATACTTTCCGGAATAGCGGCCAGAATCCGACCCACCAGGTCACCGCCAAAATAGACCGCCAGGAAGCAAGGGACAGCGCGAATTAAGAACCACAGTGGGGTGGAGAAATAGTGGATCTTAATCAGTTTGCCATAGTCACCATCCTGGATGGCTTTCTCCGCCCAGACGTTCAGGAAACTGGCGAAAGAACGCCAGATAATGAGAAGTTGCTGGCAGAGTATGGAAACCGGAACGGCGAGGGCGATGCCCGCAGCAATGCCGCCTTTAGAGGAAATACCCAGCGCGACGCCGATGATTGCTCCGGCAATAATATCAGGAGCGGAATAAGCGCCGACGTTGCCGATCCCCATCCACATCAGTTCCAGCGTGGCGCCGATTGCCAGTCCCTGAACCACGTCGCCCATAATGATACCGGCCACGGTTCCCGTGAGTAGAGGGCGTCGCAGCATCTGCGGCCCGACGTCGTCCAGTGAGCAGATACCTGCCCAGATGGCGACCAGAATAGCTTCAATTAACATAGCGTTATCCCTGGTTATTTAAAGTCGTCGTTCACGCTGGTGTTAAATTAACGTCCGTAGGTCCACTACCGGATCTTTTGGTACCATCTGTATTTCCACGGGAATATTTCTGGCGATAATGGATTTAAATGCCTGCTCTTCTTCTGGCGTCACGGAGACGGCGCGGGAGAGCGTTCTTCGGCCTTCCTGCATTCTCATTCCCCCGACGTTAAGTTTGTCGATTTTTATTCCGTTTTCCACCAATGTATTGACGTCAATACTGTTAGTAAAAAGCAGCATTGTGCGTCTTTTTATTTCCGTCTTTTGCAAGATTTCAATAAATTTCTGTACGCCGAATACTTGTACTTTTAATTCCGGCGGTGCCGACATCGTTAAAACAGACTGCTGAATTTTATCGGCGGCAACTTTGTCGTTGATGATCAGCACTTGTTCAATATCATGGTTCTTGACCCAAGTGGTAATAACCTGTCCATGAATAAGGCGGTCGTCAATTCTTGCAAGATTAATAGGCATAATAATTTCTCCTACAGGTCGGTTGATTGTGTGCATTCTGCCTGTAACGTTTTCCCGACGTTAAAACAACTCCCCGGAAAAACTTCTTCGATAATTTCCCCAATCTCCTCAAGCGGCAAATCGCGGTTGCTGAGGACTTCCAGCAGCGTCGGAATATTGAACCCACAAAACAGTAAGATATCGTCGTAGGTGAGAAATAGCTCACTGGCTAAGTTGCAGGGTGAGCCACCCATCATGTCAACGAGAATAACGACACCGTTTCCCTTATTGATCGCCTGGTAGGTTTCCAGCAGGGTGGCGCGAACGTCGTTGATGTTGCTCTCAGGTTGCAGCGATACCACAGCAACATTGTGCTGTTCGCCAATGAGCATCTCCGCACAAGAGAGTGCCCCCTGGGCAAAGGGGCCGTGACTGACCAGAATGACAGGAACCTCAGTTTGCATGTTTTCTCCCGATCTGATTTATAAGTTACATTATTACTAAATTTCTTTTCCATGTTAGTAATACTATTACTTTCAGATGCGCGAATACACAGGGCAAAAGCCCATTTATTCATTCTGCGAGGGTGATCACTCTTCAGGTATTCATCGCCGTATTGCGTTTACGACATCGCAACATGGCGAGGGAAAGGAGCTATAGCGCGGTATCTATCAGGATTTGTGATTCTGGTTGTAGAAACGCTGGGCACGGTTTTGGGCTTGTTTCAGCAGCCGATCATCGTATTGCTGAACAAAGAGATTCGTGACCAGCATATTAATAACCGAGAGCTGCGACATTTTCGAACGGATGGGGATCAGTCGCGACACGCTCTCACTGGTGATGGTATGCAGAAGAATCGTGGCGAGACCCGAGATGCGACTTTGCCCCATTTTGGTGATGGCGATTGACGGGACGCCCAGCTGTTGCGCCATGGTAAGCAACTTAACCCCTTCCAGATTTTCACCAGAGTGGGAGATGATAATCACCAGGTCATGTTCATCGAGCGTGTTTACGATGCTGTACTGGATGCTGTAATCAGGATGACAACTGACGTCCTTTTTTATTTTGATCAGCTGATATTCCAGTTCTCTTCCTACCAGTCCGCTGCTGCCGGCACCATAAATAACGATCTTATTACTTTTCCGGATGAGCTTAATCGCCTGGTCGAGCTGCTCGACGTTAACGATAGCGTGGGTCTCGTCAATAGATGACTTTTCAATCAGCTGAATTTTATGGTTTACGCTCTCGATAGAATCATCAAGATTGATGTCTTCCTGCAAAATCTTTTCGTGATTGTGGCTACCTGAAGAGGTAATCAGGTCAATTTTGAGATCGCTGAAGCCCTGATAACCGAGTTTATGACAAAGACGCAGTATGGTTGTCGTGCTCACATCGTTAGCCTTTGCCAGAGACTGAATGCTCATGCTCTTCAGCAGCGGTTTATTCGCCAGAATATAGTCAGCGACCAGGCGCTCTTTGGTGGACAGGCTATCGTTAATTTCTCTTAGCTTTAAATCAAGCATCTGACCACCTTTACTGGAGTAGAATTTTCGTTGCCGAACATCATACAAGTTGATGTTGAGCCAATCAATTACCGCCTGAATTAACGTAAGGTGAGGGTGTTGTCCAGGCAACCACGGTGCAGGTAATATTGCTATCATCAGGCAGATTTGAATATTCGTGACTATTTTTCTATCAGGGAAATTATGAAGTATCAGGACGCATTGCAAAGACTCTTGTTAAATGATCCGCTAAGGATGGACGCGCTTTATACCGTTCAGGAATTAAAACTCAATGATGGCTGGATCGGAGCCGGGTTCGTGCGCGATGCCGTTTGGGATTGCTTGCACGGATATGGGCAAAGGCCCGTTGCAGGTGATGTGGACGTTGTTTGGTTCAACTCAGAACATAGCGATCCCGTTCATGATAGCAGCCTTGAGGAGACGCTTAGTCTGCAATCATCAGGCTTTAACTGGTCGGTGAAGAATCAAGCCAGAATGCATCAACGCAACGGCAACGATCCTTATCTCTCTACAGAAAATGCGTTGCTGTACTGGCCCGAGACAGCGACAGCTGTCGCCGTCAGATTGGGGGAGACAAATCTTATTGAGATTATTGCGCCTTATGGGCTGGATGATCTGTTCGAATTACGTCTACGGCCGACACCCATATTTGAGCGTGAAAAGCTGAATATTTTCAGGCAACGTGTGGCGGCAAAACGGTGGCTGGAACGTTATCCCAGGTTGCAGTTTATCGCGACCACATAGCCAGGGCGAAAAAATACCCGGCACGTGTGTGTCCGGGCTTAACGTATGATTATTGCTGATGACATTAATCCGGTTCAGTTATTTAACTGACTGGGTCACCAGCATCCAGATGTTTTCATTCTAATGAGGATTGACCTACTGTAGTTCCATGATAATTTGCAGCTGTGCCTCGACGGTTCCGGGCTTCACCGTCTGGCCCGGAATGGCTTCCAGAGAAGCAATAAAATTGCCGGAAAAATTATTCAGCCCCGTCGTAGAATCGTAGCCATCATCACTGGACAGTAGATTTTTCAATAAGTACCAGCCACCGTTTTCTCCTGTTCCTACAACGGGGCCCGAGAGTAGATTGATCGGTTGTGACGAACTGTTGTAGATACGGATCCCCGTTCCGGATGAGACGCCATTAGCACCGTAATTATTATTCAGTAACCAGGTATATGCGCCTTCTGCCGTTGTCAATCCCAGCGCTGATGCCTTAGCTGCTGCCTGGGTGTTATTCACCATAAATCCCATGATCACCGTTGAACCTCCCATCATTGATGCCCACGACTCATCGCCGTTACACTCGGCACTCACTGAAAAAATGGCCTGACTGGTTGTGCCTGCGGCCAGATCCTGGGCCAAAATGGGAGGGATATTCACCACCGGCGAATAGTCTTTGACACGACAACCGCCATGCCCCCATGTGATGAACTTCGCATCAAGCCAGGAAGCAACCGGAACGATCGATGCGTAATCCACGCTCCTGCAGCTGTTGTTCCCTGGAGCCAGCGTCGAGTGATAGCCAGGCCCTTGAAAAACAACATAGCCAATGGGTACGCCTCCATGGGAATATATTCCGGCCCAGGACGTTCCGGATATTGCCCCCGCTTTGATTAAATCGACGGAAATACCGCTGAAGGCATTAGCTGGTACATAGATATAAGTACCATCATTAAATACATCCTCTGCGGGAATAGCTCGCCGCTTCCAGTAGGGGGTAAAATACTCTCCAGACTTCAGATTAGTCGCCCGATAAGCGAGATTTCTTATCTCGGTATAATAAGCCCCTGCGGCTTCAGGAACTTCACGACTACAAATCGCTGAAGACGAACGTGCGTCGCCAAAAGCATAATATTCGAAAATACTTCCCAGATCGGCAGCATCGCAACGATAAATAATATCATTTGGTGCAAGCCCGCCGGAGGCTGAAGGGTAGGAGGCATTGCCTCCACTGTACAGGACTCTACCATCGGCATAAGTCAGAGAACTGAATCTGAGCCTTTGCGGTATTCCTAAATCTCTTTGATTAAACGAAGACCCGATATTCGTGGCTTTTGTCACCGTGTATCCGGCATCCCGCGCTGCCTGAGAAAGCTGACTCGTCGATGTGGTGTTAATACAGATGGCGGAGCTAATGCCAGGCAACAGTGCAGGAATCAGAAAACTGCACAGATATAATCCATATTTCATTATTTTATTTTTCCTCTTTCTGTTCTGTGCTTTATCGGCCCTGTACCTGGGCGACATGCTTCAGACGATTACCATCGTCATTGATCACTTCATAGTTAACGGTCGCACATTCGGGTATATGCCCCTTAAATGGCAGGATGAGTCTGGTACCGGGCGCAATCAGTACCCCCGTCACCATTGTTTTACCGCAGGAGAGTGTTGCCAGCGTCATATGCCAGGGGGTCGGATTCCTGACGCTAAGTTGTGCCAGGGTTCCTTGCATCTGTCGTGCAAAAATGAGTTTTCCCCCCTCCTTCTCCGAGGGGGGAGCCACTCCTTCAGGACGAATAAACAACTTCATCCGGATACGCAGAGGCAGTATCACGCGCGACGTTGCCTTGTCGTCCTGAAGCGACGCTTTTTCATTTTGAACGGGAAGCGGGGGAACCTGGTAGATATTGAGCCAGTACAGCGCTTCTCGATCGGGGTGTAGAAGGGTTGGATTGGCCAGCAAAATTTTTACAGAACGCTCCTCTCCCGGTGACATGCGAAAAACGGGAGGCAGGATAACGACCGGCGTTTTAACCTTATCCGGTGATACGCCAGGATTGCCTTCATCAACCCAAACCTGTACCAGCATGGGCTGGTCTCCGGAGTTGTCCAGCGACAGGGGCACGCTTTTCTCTCCGGCATTGATGATTGCCCGGGTTATGTCAACGTTCACCACTGCTGGCGTTGCTGCGCTAAACAGCGTCGCAACAAGAATGACAATTGTATGAACAGTTCGCAGGGCACAAGATCCCGCTTTAATATTCATGATTTTTATTCCCGTTTACATGGCAGGGCTAGCTGATGAATACCCGTATCTGGCCGCTGAGCGGGCAACTGGTAGTAGACGCGGCATTGCTGAGAGGCTTTGGTTCCCCAACTAACATAAAGTACTCCGGACTGATCCGGTAAACGGGCGTAGATTTGCCCGGCCTGGCCGACCATCCCCAGCGATGCGCCTTTACTGTCCGCGACTTCAGCGCCCATCGGCGGCGCGCTGCCGTTCGTCAGAGTGGTATTGATCAGCACGGCCTGACCGCTGAGCGTGGCAAAAGTGACGCGGGTAATCGCTCCGGCATAAGGCACTACGCGTTTACTGCCCCCCTGTAACTCAACATCACCATTCATCTCACCCGTTTCCAGGCTGACGGTGTTGTAGCGATAGGGCGTCAGAGACGGCAGCAGGGCATAGCCGAAACGGTCTACTTTCGCACCCTGTCCGTTACGTATTGTTGCGCCCTTTGCGCCTGGAGCGGCAATCAGCGCAAAAGTATCGCTGGTATAGGGACCGACCGTCAGCCCGCCGCTGTGCACGAGTAGCGTGCCTGATGTTCCCAGACCATACTGGCGGTAGTCGTGGCCGCGCGAGGCTGTGCCACGTAATGCCCCGAACGATGTGCGTGTTTCCAGGCTTCCGCCAAAAGTGGTGCTATTGCTGTCCTGATCAGGTCGTTCCAGTCCCGTGTAAACCGACCAGGAGTATGCCTGGGCCTCCCCAGCCGTTCCGCTGGTGCTTGCCATTACATTATCGCCTGTACCACTTCGGTTAGCGCTCAGCATTAGCTGTGAGCTATTTTGCCCAAAATTGAGCGGCACTGAGACATTGAAGGAGAAGGTGTTTTCGGTGTAGCGGCGGCTGCGATCGTCAGTATCCAGGAAACTGCCATAATTGCGGCTGGTCTGGACGGTACGCTGACGGGCAAAATTAAGGTTAAAGCCGATATTGCGCCAGCTGTTACTGTATCCAAGCTGTATCTGAGTGAGACGTGAAGCGTCGCTGTAATAATCTGCTGTACTGGCATTCAGGCTAAGGATCCCCCAGCGATCCATAGACTGGTTGAGCGTTGCTGATAAATGGTTACGCTGATATAGAGTGTCGGAATGGTAAGTAATATGATCCCGATACTGCTGGCGCACACCCAGCACATCCTGAAGGTCACGATAGCCGCGGGTAGAATAGCGGTAAGCCGCCAGCATCAGGTTGGTCCCGGTAGAGAACGCCTTACCGTAGCTGGCTTCCAGTCGCCAACCCTGCTCATTGCGGCCGTGTTCGATCTGCGCGCGGGAATACACAGCATTAAGACCAAAGGCTCCGGCTGAAGTGGCAATGACGCCACCCAACAATCCGGCCTGATAGCCATCAGCAATGCGGATACCGGAGTTAGACGTCAGGTAATTATTTACCCCCCGCTTCAGGATACCCTCAACAAATTTATTGTTCTGGTCATAGTAATGGCGAACATATCCACCTGCCAGGCCATAACTCCAGTTGCCTGGCCGGACAGAATCCGGGACGGAAGAGTAGGGGACCGTGAAAGTGGATATCTGCCCGTCAGCTTCAATGACCCGAACATTCAGGTCACCCTGGTTGGTGGTGTTATACAAATCGTTGATAACAAAAGCTCCAGGGGAAACGGTGGTTTCATAAATCACCTTTCCCTGTTGCAGGACCTCCACCCGGGCAGTGGTGTTGGCCACTCCGCGCACTTCCGGAGCGTAACCCCGTTTACCCTGAGGCCACATTTGCGGATCGGTACGCAAACGAATGCCGTTAAACGACAAACTACCAAAGAGGCTGCTGTCGGTCGTCGCATCGCCAAGAGTGAGGACGCTGTTGATGCTCTGCAGTGGGCGCTGAAGCCAAACACGTGAGGAATTGTAGCGGTATTGTCCTCCGCTAATACTGTCGTCCGAGTAACGCAGGTTTCCCTGGTGGCGCAGCTGCCAGAGGCCGAAATTAAGACCGGTGTTGATATTGCTCCACAGATAATCATATCGGTAGCCCGATGAGGTGTTTTCCGTGCGATAGAGATTGGTATTATGTCTCAGAAAAAGCGCAGCGTTCCCCGCCTCCCACTCGGATGCGGGGATATATCCTCGTGGATCCCGATAAAGCTCTGCCTGAGGGACGCTGATGTTAAGACGAAGGGCGGCTGTATCAACCTCCCAGCGGATATTTTTCCCCAGCGCACTGATAAACCGACAGGCGGGTGGTGTTTCCGGTAAAACATGCGACCCTGCGGGCACGCGGATAGTGCTGATTTCAATCTGTACTGGCGTCAGGCAGGGTTCCGTGCGCCCTTTATTCTCGGGAGGCTCAGCAAAGGTGATGGTTTCCTGTCCCCGGAGCAACTGCCCGTTCAACCAGATATCCAGCACATAGTCTGCGGTTGGCAGCTCTTCATCGCTCTGATTGAAACGAGAAAGGTCCAAAGCGCTGTCGTAGCCGCTTCCCTGCAGTAAAGTGGGATCGAAATAATATTCTGCCGCCGCAGAGCCGGGCAACAGCATAAGCACCAACTGAGTGCCCGGGATCAGCAGCTGTTGCAGACTCTTACAACGGGTAATCTTCACTTATTCTCGCTCCCTGATCGTTAATCAGCGTAATGCGTACGCTTTTCATCCCTGCTGGTGCTTTCCCTGAAAAGGGGAAAAAGTGGTCACTAAAAGGCGGAATAACAACGTCCTTATCCCCGAAACGAACGGTCTTATTCCCTGACGGCGACACCGAAGAGGCGGTGACGTAAAACGGCTGGTTACTGGTCACTTTCACGCCGGTTTTGCCGTCCAGGACAGCATGACTGACCCGCAGGTTTTGTAGTATTTCCTGTGGATTACCGTCTATTCCTGCGGGACGATAAAGAAGCTTGACCCGGTTACGTAGCATCACCAGGATGCCATTCTGTTTACGTCCATCAGGGGCGTCAGCCACGTTGGCGGGTGGAACCTGCATGAAGTTGAACCAGAACAGCGACTCCCGGTCTTGCGGCAAAGGTTTCGCGCCCGTGTAGACAATTCGCAAAATCTGGCCTGCGCCGGACTGAATGCGAAAAACCGGAGGTGTGACAATGAAGGGGACGGATGCTGATTGTTCTGAACCGTTTTTCGGGTTGCCATCATCAACCCATGCTGTAATGACGTAAGGAAAATTATCGACATTCCGTAACTGCACGTCGGTGGATTTAGCCCCGCCATTATAAATGACACGGGTTCCCAGCATGGTGACACTGGCCTGCGCCGTACTGATGGCGGCAGAGGCCAGAAGAAATCCCAGAATGCCGGGAAGTACCGCTTTGTAATAAAGTTTTTTCATCCGACACGTCCATGACGATACGACGGGAGGAGCCCCCCGTCGCAATGACCGGTAATTACGGGTAAGTAACGGCGTACTGTAAGGAAGCCTGGACGGTACCTACAGTTGCTGCACCGGTGGCATAGTAACGAGCGGTGTAGGTGGCAGAAGCTTCGGTATCGCCGGCTGGCAGGAGCAGATCAGGGCTGGTGTAGCCGCCTGTCAGGTTAATCGGCGTCCCCGTCGTATTAAGCAATTGGATATCGACATTGTTCGCGGTACCGGTGTTGCCCAGACGACCCGCATCAGTCACATTGTTGCCTACGAAGACGGTCGAAACAGTCACGTCATCTTCAGAAACCGTGCAGTTTGAAATGCCCAGGTCAAAAGTGGTGTCTTTGTCTGTTGCACCGCTAATAGCCAGATCTGCCGCACGGGCCGTTGGGAGTAACACGACAGGGGCCACTTCGTTACCGTTAATAGTTACAGTACAGGTCTGGTCCGCAACAGCTCCCTTGAAAGTGATCGTGTTATCCGATAAAGCTAGTGCACTGGTAGATAACAGGGCAGAGGAAACAGCGGCAGCGATGAATAATTGATTTAATTTCATAAAAAAACAAACTCCGTTTTGCATTAAAAACACTGACGGATATTCCGTCAGCGGTGGTTAACCCGCCAGAATTATTCTGAGCGTCACAAGCAGTAACGACGGGCATATTCGAATTTCAGTTTTAAAAAACACACTATTACTATTAATGATTTAGGTTAGACCAGTTTTTTCCGCTACCCTAAAAGCATCGGCCCTGATTATATTAGTGCCAATTTGCCACCCTGAATGTTACAGCGGCTATTAAGCGCTATACGGCTCCACTTAGCGTGATTAAATCCCGACAGATCTGAATATTGACGGCATTGCAGTGCTGCAGTCCGTATTGCATTAAAGTTTTTCGTTTTAAGCGATAAAGATGCTTGGCACCGGTTTCCATTTTCATCTCCAACTGCTGCGGGGAATATCCGCGGCTGAGGTAACAAAACAGACGAATTTCCCGCACCGAAAGCCTCCTGTGAGTCAGGGGATAGTGGCTGATTTGACTGAGGCAGGCCATTAGGTCACTCATGCATGTACCGTGCGGAATCAGCCACGGGAAGCGTCCGTCATTGAAATAGCGATGACCATGATTCTCTTTTAACATAATAACTACTCTGCTGGTTGCCATGCCTGGAAGCATAGCAATCCTGCTCCGCTCTCCAGTATGTGATACATGAATAACCACCACATCCCCGAAAGAGGGAGAGAATTTACCCGGCGCATCGATAACAGGAATACAGTAAACATTCCCATCATAAATTTCATTATGGGCCTGAATACCTGATAAAAAAAATAGATTGTCAGATATAAAATAATAATCCATAAATTTCTTTTGCTGTCGGTTGTAGTTATTAAGGCAACTAGGCATTAATTCTTCCCTGTCAAGAAACAATATCTAATGCACTGTGACTGAATATCCATTAGCCACATCAATGTTCTTTTAAATAAACAATTCAGCAATCAATCTCATATGCAGGAGAAGTGTTGTCTGAGAAGTACTTACGTATAAAAGATATTTAAATTATTAACTGATAGTTTCAAATGATTACAATCGTTTAAAACGATCAATAGGAATTAATTTGATAGTTAGTGGCTATCAAAGGGGTGTTTATTGATCGCTTAACTCGATTAAATAAATGTTAAATAATATGATGCCGATAAGTATTGCAGAGTAGCGTAGCCGTTAGATTTAATATAAATACGCAATGTTACTCGCCTTTAAAACCGAAGAAATACTGCAAATGTAAGACCAAATGACCATTTGGCGGAATAAACATCGATGACATATATATCAACCTGTTAATTAAATTATGTCATTAGGGGGAATAATCTTATAGAAGAAACGCGTGAATAAGGCAAAAAATGACTTATCAGGCTGAATCTATGATGGACCAAAATGGCGGAAATAAGTATCAGAGCAGATCCCGCCATCGATTATTTTCAGATTTTTATAGCAATAAATATGTATTATTTCACTTGTAAATATTTAGTTAGTCAATGAATTATCCGTATGACAACCCACGACAGCTCAAGAGATAGTTTTATTGAGCGCTGGGATTTCTTCTCTGTGGGTTTCCTGCGCCGACGCGAGGGGCATCTCCGGCAGGCAGTGCCTGAGAACGGTTAAGCGCGCGTTCCCTGCGCTGACCGATACTGCTGTGATTGGTCCGGCGGCGAATTACTGCCAGAAGGGGCGACGGCCGACGGGCTTATCGCAGTCGATTTTGGTCGCCGCCTGCACCCCGCCCATCGGTATATATGCCAGTACCAGCGCGCCGATAATCAGTAACCCAGCCATAAACCACAAGCCAGCATTAAAATTCCCGGTCATTTCCCTGTCCCAGCTTGAGGTTTGTTCGCTAGACGTAATAGATTAATAAATTCAAGTGTCCGCCCGAGTCGCTTATTGTCCACGATAGCCCCCTGGTCAATTTCCTGAAGACGATCATAGGTGGAGTAGGGAAGAGTAACCCCGTTAAACCGTAGCTCTTTCCCGCCATCCGGGTAGTGCCAGACCTCGATATATTTTCCGATTGCCTTGCGACTGATTTCATTGTCTTCAATCAGATAGAGCACTTTGTCATACTGAACCGTCAGTGATTTTGAAACTCGGCGCGGTTCCCGCCATGTGAAAAAGGCAGCCAGATCATCATCATGTTCAAGTGGCCGGTGAACATCAAAGTCATGCCGGGGCGCTTTCGCAAAGCGCCGGTTGTAATCGACCATAAACTCATCTGCAAAATCATTGGCAGCATCCACTGAAGAAATGCCCCTGAGCCGGAGCTCCTTTACGAGGCGATCCTGAAGCGTCAGATGAGCACGTTCCACGCGGCCTTTAGCAGAGCTTGTATTGGCGCAGATAGTCTGGATATTCAGTTCGTGCATCGCACGGCCAAACTGGGTATAGCCGTCGCCACCGGTGGCATTTTTATTGTTGATTCTGAAGACGCTGGCTTTGTCGCTGTACAACGCCAGTGGCTTGCCATGCTTTTCCAGATAGCCCCGGGTGGCTTCAAAATAAGTGAAGGTAGATTCCGATTTCACAAAGAGGAGTTGCATCAGGCTACTGGTTGCATCGTCAACGTAGACCAGTGCAGTACAGGCAGGCGTACGGTTCTCGAACCAGTGATGGTCGCAACCATCAATCTGTATCAGTTCGCCGCAGCAGGCCCGCCGATAGCGTGGCTGCTGAATTTTTGGCGCACGTTGTTTGCGGGGTATCCAGAGACCGGCTTTGACCATGAGTGAACGGACAGTCTCTTTGGACAGGTGAACATCGTGCAGTTCTGCGAGTTTCTCACACGCCAGCGTCGGCCCGAAGTCGGCATAGCGCTCGCGGATAATATTGAGTGCGTACCGGGCAAGACCATCAGGCAACTGATGGTTGCTGGGTTTTCCGCGACGACGGTTAGCCATACCAAGCGAGCGGGCCAGATTCGTGGTAACGCGACATTGCTGTTACACCCTAAGTGCGCATAATGTATATTATGTTAAATTCCATTCATGATTCACTGAAGCAGCCACAGAAATCAGCATGTTGTGAATTTTGAGATACTTCCCTTTTATTGCATTAGGTCTGTCGTACATTTACTTCACTTCATTCTGATTGTTAGGTGTTTCGATGTACTCGCTTACCCAGATTGTAAGTTCAAGCGGCCGAAGGCTCTGGATTCTTAACCCTTACAGTTTTAGTCCGGGCTGATGGAACATCAGACGCCGAAGCCCTTGTACGCGAACTGGCACAGCGTGCGTCGTAACTCACCCATTGGTCTTTTGTCCTGTCTAAATAAAATATATAAGGAAATTGATATGAAATTCAGCAACGTAAGACTATTAGTCAAAGATTACCGCAAATGTTTTAACTTCTACACTCAGCAACTTGGTTTGGAAGCGGTCTGGGATATTGAAGATTGCTATGCCAGCTTCAAAGTAGCTGAAGGAATAGAAGGCTTCGCCCTATTTACATCCGACCTGATGGCACCGGTTATTGGAAACACCGAAAAAGCACACCCTATAGGATATCGAGAAAAATCAATGATATCTTTCGAGGTAAATAACGTCGATGAAAGCTATCATGCATTCTTAGCAAAAGGGATTAAATTCATTAACAAGCCAATGGATATGCCCGAATGGGGTATGCGTGTAGTTCATCTGTACGATCCGGAGGAAAACTTGATTGAGTTATTTACTCCGCTTGCTACAACGGAATAATACATAAAATCAAAGGGAGCCAGATCAGAGCCCCGTTCGGCAGACAAAACATCTTCCGTTAACTGATTGATTAAAGGCGTTAAATTCCCCTTTATCGCCTTAATCCAGGCACCACCACAGCGAGTAACGTTGCACCTACCTCTCCCGCTTAAACCAGGATGATGCGCTGCAGGGCTTACTGAAGCGTGCACAATCCGCGGTCCTTAACTCAAAATGAACTTAAAAGCTGACGCCAATAAATACAGCAGACAAATATATTGTATCGTCTGCCATCCCCATCGGGCATAACGCCAGCGGTAACGTTCGCGGGCGTTAGCTTCAGCAATAGCCGGGGCGATATCCAGAACCGGTTTTTTCGCCTTCCGTTTTATAAAGCTCCAGACTCCCAGGGCAAGAAGTAAAATCATGATCGCTTTTGGCAGCAAAGATAGGGAGTCATGCATTTTGAATTAACATCCTGTTTTATCCACATGGACGTTCAGTCTACCGCGATTTGAATACAAATAAGTTATCTGGTTTAAGATTTCACCCATAAAGATAAGCAGATACTTCATTCATAAACAAGAAATGGTGGATATGGGCGGGTTTATTGCTAACGCTAAGCCACCAAAATGCCAAAGGAAGCGGCAGATTTTATGGGGATCGCCCCGCTCCCCGCACCAGATATAGCCTACAACGAAATACCGGAAAACGACATAAAACCCAGCGACATTAACCCGGCGGTAATAAATACGCTGCCTAATCCGCGTAATGCTTTAGGCATATTTGCGTACTTAAGTTTTTCACGGATCCCGGCCAACGCCACAATCGCCAGCATCCAGCCGATACCGCATCCGGTGCCGTAGGTCAGCGACTCAAGGAAAGTGTACTCACGCTGGACCATAAAAATCGTCGCGCCAAAAATGGCGCAGTGAATGGTCAGCAGCGGCAGAAACGGACCGAGGGCGTGGTTTAACGCATGGAAGTATTTGTCGATAACCATTTCCAGAATCTGCACCAATGCAGCGAGAACGCCGATAAAAGTGATGAAATCGAGAAAGCTCAGGTCAACCCCATCGATCAGGGCATTCTCTTTTAAAAGGTAATTGTAAATGAGGTTGTTAATGGGCGTTGCTATCGCCAGCAAGGCCGTCACCGTCAGTCCGAGACGAAAAGCTACATCAATTTTTTTCGAAATAGCCAGAAAGGTACACATACCAAGGAAAAAATTGAGCGCCATATTTTCGACGAACACCGCGCGGATAAAAATATTCAGGTGAGTTTCGAACAAGACAACCTCCATGTTGTTGAGTTATTTCTTAATAGTGCCAAATTTTCAGCCAAAACAGGAAATTAAAACTCGGTTTTGCCGAGTTGATCACCTTTTAATTTCCTGTGTTTTGGTAGGAACAGAAGTCACTCATTCTCTTTCTTGCTTAGCGAAACGAGCGTGAAAGCATCTGAATGTACTCATTAACCGCTACCGGTTTCGAGAAGTAGTATCCCTGATAGATAGCGATCCCCATATCCTTAAGCACCTCAAGCTGGCCCTTATCCTCAACACCTTCCGCAATGACCTGACAGTTAAATTTCTTCGCCAGATTGACCATGTTCTTGACCACCAGCGCAGAGGCATTATTGGTCACAATGTTAAAAGTAAACACCTTATCAATTTTGATAATTTCAGGGTTAAACTGCTGAATGTAATTGTAATTAGCGTGCCCGGTACCGAAATCATCCAGCGAAAACTGTACGCCCATTTTTCTGAGCCGATCCGTCACTGCCGACGTTTGCAAGGTATTTTCAATTGATTCCCGTTCAGTAATTTCCAGCACCAGGCGTGCCTGCAAGTCTTTCAGTTGCTGAATAAACGTCTGACATAGCGCGACAATCTCGTCATCCTGGAAGTTTACCGAGCTGGTGTTAAAACAGATAAACAGCCCTTTTGGGATCACTGACTGCTGGCGGCGAAACTGGCGAATGACCTCGGCGAAACAAATCGCCGTGATCTCTTTGATCAACCCGGTCTGCTCAGCGACAGAAATAAACTTATCCGGCGCAATAAACCCCAATTTTGGGTGCTCCCAACGCACCAGCACTTCCCCGCCAACCACCCTTCCCGTCTCATCGCTGACGATGGGCTGAATATACGGTTTGAGCTGTTTAAGTTCGATCGCTTGTCTGAGCTGATACTCAATCGTATTGCGGTAGCGCAGATAATTCCTGAATAAAAACGTGAGCAACAAGGAGGCCAGGATAATCGCGATCAACGTATGTTGCTCATAGCGAATAAACGCCCTCACCCCGGATGCCCAGGCACGATCGGCGATGACTGAGAAGTTAAACTGCTCTGACTTTAAGCTAACGGGGGCTTTGATATCTGGCGTGGCAATGACTTCCCCCTTACGCGTCATCACCCGATCGCCGACCTTTAGATACAAATGCGAGTCGCCATCAAGAACGGTCAGGATATTGTATAAATAATAACCATCAACACCGACAAGAACCGTATTTCCTTTATCATCCTGTTCGCTATACACCATCAATGGATGCATAGGCGTGATTTCATTACCGCTGAATAATTGCAGAGCACCTTGCGTATATTGAGTCCGATCGAATTGAAACTTCCGCCCCCCAAATACCGAGGTGCAGTATATTTCATTATTCTTACCAAAATTCACCGTCCGCACATCAGGAATGGTGGCAACCAGGGTGCGCAACTCTGTCAGGACATTCTCATCACAGTTTTTCCCCATAAAAGGTTCGGCCATATTAGCGGCCTGTTCCGCATGTGAAACCGTGACATCGAGACTCGCTATCGCCTGCTGAAGCCGCGAATGGATATCCTTATCGACTTTTTTTTGCATTTGCCAGTAGCAAAGTCCCGTACCCAGGCTCAGTACCGTAATCAGAAATAAGAATATCCACAGATGGCGGCGTAAAGATGAATATTTCATTGTGTTAACCCAGTTCGACTCACCATGAAAGACTGGTGGTCAATTGTTTGGTCAAATTTTAACAAACCCTGTTTAAACTTGCCCTGAACCAATCAAGTTTTAATGCATATCAATGATATACCATGGCAAACAGTTGCGTGATGCGAGGAAAAATTTATCGTTCTACGACTCACACGTCTACGCGGTGACACATGCAGCTAAACTATTGACTTAATGTCGAATAATACGAAAATGACTCTTTTGCACGACGACCAGAAAAGCTGGCAAATATGATGATCCGCTCTCGTAGCTCTCTTTTGACTAAATTGAAAATATCCGGCGTAGTGATAGCCGCCGCTCTGTTACTGGCTCACTGTACCAGTAAGCCACCTGTTTCTCTGGTCACCCCGATACCGCCCGTAGCGAAGCAGCCAACGTTGCCCAAAAGCCATGAGCCGGTGCGCGGCGTCTGGTTAACGACCGTATCGCGCCTCGACTGGCCGCCGCTGGAATCTGTTAACGGCGGCATCGACGCCAGTCGCCGCATTCGCCTGCAGCAGGAAGCGCTGATCGCCAAGCTGAATAATCTGAAAAATCTCGGGATCAATACCGTGTTCTTCCAGGTGAAACCGGACGGCACCGCGCTCTGGCCATCAAAGATTTTGCCGTGGTCCGACATGCTGACCGGGAAAATTGGCCAGGATCCTGGCTACGATCCGCTGAAATTTATGCTCGATGAAGCGCATAAGCGCGGAATGCGCGTTCATGCGTGGTTTAATCCTTATCGCGTCTCCGTCAATACCCGTCCTAAAACCGTAACTGAGCTTAACAGCACACTTTCGCAGGTTCCCGCCAGCGTATATGTCCTCCACCCGGAATGGATCCGCACCTCCGGAGACCGCTTTGTCCTTGACCCGGGCATTCCGCAAGCGCGTGACTGGATAACCAGTATTGTTGCTGAAGTCGTTGAACGCTATCCGGTTGACGGCGTACAGTTCGATGATTATTTCTACACTGAATCGCCTGGATCGGCGCTTAACGACAACCGGACATTCCAGCAGTATGGCCAGGGTTTTGCCTCGAAGGCAGACTGGCGGCGGCACAATACCCAACTGCTGATTGAACAGGTCTCCCGCACCATCAAACAGCTTAATCCCGACGTGGAATTCGGCGTCAGTCCGGCGGGCGTCTGGCGCAATCTGTCGCACGACCCGGCGGGTTCCAACACCCGAGGCGCTGCGGCCTACGATGAGTCTTATGCCGATACCCGCCTGTGGGTTCAGAAGGGTTGGCTGGATTATATCGCCCCGCAAATTTACTGGCCCTTCGCTCGCGACGCGGCTCGCTACGATGTACTGGCAAAGTGGTGGGCTGACGTGGTGAAGCCCACCAATACCCGTCTCTACATCGGCGTAGCGCTCTACAAAGTAGGCGAACCGTCAAAGAACGAGCCCGACTGGATGGTCAGCGGCGGCGTGCCTGAACTGAAAAAGCAGCTTGATCTGAATGAATCAATGCCGCAAATTCAGGGCACGATTTTGTTCAGAGAGAACTATCTGAATCAACCACAAACCCAGCAGGCCGTTAACTACCTGAAAAGCCGTTGGGGCGGTTGATTACTTCACCTGACAGGCTAGATGCCTGATACCACAACCATCGCTGGAGGTTTTATGCTTAAGAAATCGCTCATTGCTCTGTCTCTGTTTTGCGCGCTGTCGCCCGCTGCTTTTGCGGGCAATAGCGAAAGTGAACAGTTAAACAAAAAGAACGTTATTGAGTTTTATAACAAAGCGTTAAACGACAAAGATTTTGCTGCCGCGAAGCCCTACCTCGGCGATCGTTACATTCAACACAACCCGATGGCGAAAGATGGCGAGGAGGGTTTTCAGCAGTTTATCGCTTTCCTGAAGAACAAATATCCCGACTCGCACAGCGAAATTAAGCAGGCGTTTGTCGACGGGGATCACGTGATCCTGCACGTCGAGGTTACCGGGCGTGAACCGGGCGTCACGCGTGCAATCATCGATATTTTCCGCGTCGACGAGCAGCATAAAATCATCGAACACTGGGATGTGACCCAAACCGTTCCAGAAAAGACCGCCAGCGGCAATAGCATGTTTTGACCCACCAGCCAGCGGAGCACCTCTCGTTGGCCTTCCCTCTTCCCTTAGCCTCTTTGATCGTATTGAGGGCTTGTTTAAACAATTTATTTACTTTACTGTAAAGTAAATAAATTAACGGGGAGAAAATGATGTTCAGCGGCAAAAAATGGGCAAAGCTGTTTTTTTTCATTGGATTATCACTTTTTCCATGTTTGTTAAGCGCCTCGTTGCTGAAACCAGTTCCCAGCGAGGCGCATCTACTGGAGGCGTGCTCACCCGAACAGGATCCGGCACAGGCTAAACTTTGCCGCACCCTCTTCATCTATGAATATGCGCAGAAACGGCAACACGATCTGCGCGTTCTGTTACAACAGAATATTTTCAGCATCCAGACCTACGACTATCTCTGGAGTGAATATCAGCGCACGAAGTCATGCATTGAAATCCATCGATATCTCGTTGCCAAAGCCTGCGATGTGCTGAACTGCCCGGCGGCACCCTCTTCGCCTTTTCAAGGGCAACGCCCCGACTCCAGCCTTATTGAACCGCCGCCTATTTTCGCCCTGCAAGACCCCATTAACTGATCCGAGGTGATCGCGATGCTGGCCCGCTTTTTTATCTTCCGACCCGTTTTCGCCGCCGTCATCGCCATTTGTATTATGGCCGCCGGAACCCTTGCGCTATTGACGCTTCCCGTCGAACAATACCCGGATATCGCCCCGCCGGGCGTCAATGTCACGGCGAACTATCCTGGTGCCTCCGCTGAAACCGTCGAGGACAGCGTCACGCAAGTTCTTGAACAGCAGATTAAAGGCATTGATGGCCTGCTTTACTTCTCCTCCAGCAGCAGCTCAGCCGGACAGTCGCGGATCAGCCTCAGTTTTGATCAACATATCAATCCCGATATGGCGCAGGTCCAGGTGCAGAATGCCGTCAATCAGGCGATGACTCGTTTACCGCAGGAGGTTCAACAGCAAGGGATCACGGTGACAAAATCGCAGGGTGACAGCCTGATGGTGGTCGCGCTGTATGATGAAAGTCATCAGTTAACCAGTATTGATATCAGCGACTTTCTTATTAGCACTCTTCAGGAGCCACTTAGCCGGGTTGATGGCGTCGGAGAGACGACTGTTTTTGGCGCGCAGTATGCCATGCGCATTTGGTTAAATCCGCTGCAACTCACCAGCTATAACCTGATGCCTTCCGATGTACAGGCCGCCGTTGAAGCGCAGAATACGCAAGTTACCAGCGGGGAAATCGGTTCACTTCCGACGCTAAATGGGCAGTATCTGAATGCGACGGTAACGACCCAATCACGCCTTGAGCATCCACAACAATTTGAAAACATCATTCTGCGCACCAACAGCGACGGCTCCGTGATTTACTTGCGCGACGTTGCGCGCGTTGAGATTGGTGCTGAAAACTATCAGAACCAAACGACGCTTAACGGTTTTCCTGCCGCCGGGATCTCCATTCAGTTAGCATCCGGCGCCAACGCGCTGGAAACAGCGGAGAAAGTCCGGACAGAGGTAGAGCGTTTAACGCCGCGCTTCCCACAAGGCGTTATCGCCGCTTACCCGCGAGACAGCACGCCGTTTGTGACGGTCTCGATCGAAAGCGTGGTGCATACGCTGATTGAAGCGATTCTTTTTGTGGTGGCCGTGATGTATCTCTTTCTCCAGAGCTGGCGGGCGACGCTGATCCCAACGCTCACGGTTCCGGTTGTCCTGTTGGGGACCTTCGGCATTCTTAGCCTGTTGGGCTACAACATCAACACCCTGACGCTGTTTGCAATGGTTCTGGCGATCGGCTTGCTGGTTGATGATGCGATCGTAGTAGTGGAGAACGTAGAGCGCTTAATGGCGGAGGAAGAACTCACGCCGCTGGAGGCGACTCTGCGCTCCATGCAGGAGATAACCGGCGCGATCATCGGTATCGCGTTAGTTCTTTCCGCCGTTTTTATTCCGATGGCATTCTTTGGCGGATCGGTGGGGATTATTTATCGCCAGTTCACCGTGACCATTGTCTCCGCAATGGCGCTCTCTGCGCTGGTCGCCCTGACCCTGACGCCAACGCTGTGCGCCCATCTGCTATGGCCCGGGCACGTTAAAAAAGGGATATTTTTCACCTGTTTCAATCGTGGCGTTGAGTTAAGCCAGAATCGCTACCTTGCTCTGCTTCGGCAAATAGCCGGTCGCCCTTTTCGTTTTGCGCTGCTGGCTTTGATGCTGTCGCTATTGATGCTCTGGCAATATCAGAAGCTCGCGACAGGGTTTCTCCCCGAGGAAGATCAGGGCGCGGTGATGGTTCAGTTTACCCTTCCTTCGGGCTCGCCGATGTCGATGACCGAAGAGGTGGGTGCTGAGATTACGCGCTATTTTATGACTGAGGAGGCCAACAACCTGAATGTTATCTTTATGGTGACAGGGAGAAATAACGCCGGCAGCGGGCAAAATGTGGGGATGGCTTTTGCTGAATTAAAACACTGGGATGACCGTCCCGGCGCGTTCAATAGCGCGCAGGCCATTATCTCGCGGGCAAACCAGCACTTTAATCAAACATCCCGGATTGCCACCATCAGCATCACATCTCCGCCTACGGTTCGCGGTCTTGGGCAATCCAGCGGTTTTGAACTGTGGTTGCAGGATAGCGCGGGAAATGGCTATCGCGCCCTTACCGAAGCGCAAACCGCTCTGCTTAACGCGGCCAGAGAAAATCCTAATCTGAACGCCGTGCGAATCAACAGCCTCGAAGAAAAAGCCCAGCTACAGGTGGATGTCGACCGACAAAAAGCGCTGGCGCAAAGTCTGGATCAGGTCGATATCAACAGTACGCTCTCCGCGGCCTGGGGCGGGGTTTACATCAATGACTTTATCGATCGCGGGCGCGTTAAACGCGTCTATATGCAGGGTGATGCGCAGTGGCGTTCAGCGCCAGAACACTTATCCACCTGGTTTGTGCGCGGTAGCAGCGGCAATATGGCCTCTTTCGACAGTTTCGCCTCATCACGTTGGACCACCGGGCCGCAGATGTTGCAGCGCTTTAACGGTTTATCCGCCGTTCAGTTTCAGGGCGGCGCGGCCCCGGGCTTCAGTTCTGGCAAGGCAATGACGGAGATAAGCGGACTAGCGGGCGCTCTTGACGGCTTCGACATACAATGGAGCGGCCTCTCCTTTCAGGAACAGGCATCATCCACGCAAACGCTATGGGTATATCTGGCGTCGCTGGCATTCGTGTTTTTATGCCTGGCTGCGCTGTATGAAAGCTGGTCTATTCCGATCTCCGTGATGCTGATCATCCCTCTTGGTATTTTGGGGGCCGTGGGCGCATCAAGGCTGGTCGGGTTCGAAAACGACATCTACTTTCAGGTCGGCATGCTGACCACCATGGGGCTCTCCGCCAAAAATGCGATCCTCATCGTGGAGTTCGCCCTGACGCAGTTCCGACAAGGAAAAACGCTGGCTGAAGCGGCCCTGGAAGGCGCGCGATTGCGATTGCGCCCTATCGTCATGACTTCACTCGCATTTGTTGTCGGTGTTATCCCTCTGGTACTCTCTACCGGTGCAGGCGCTTCCAGCCAAAAAGAGATAGGGACTGCGGTGATCGGCGGTATGCTCACCGGGACCCTGCTGACGTTGCTTTTCGTCCCACTATTTTTCTTGCTGGTTCAGCAAGGGATCGTGCAACTGAAAAGACGCAAACCGTAAGGATTGAATCGATGGCGAATCAACGCGGGCGGCCAATGAAAGCCCGCCCCCGCATTTTACAAACTGCCCGCGAACTGTTTCTTCAGCACGGGCTTGATGTATCTCTGGACACTATCGCCGCCGAAGCGGGAACTTCGCGACCGACGCTGTACAGCCATTTCCCCGGTGGTAAAGACGCGCTGCTGCTGGAAACTTTTGAGTTTCTCAATGATAAAATGCAGCCACCCTTGCGCCAGCTCTTACAGGAAAGTCAGCAGGATCTCCCGGCGCTGCTGCGCGGTTTCGCGAAAGTCGTACAGCAACACTTTTATACGCCGGAAAATATCCATTTTCAGCGCTTACTGATCCAGGTGCTGGTGCAGAAACCTGAGCTGTACCTCACTCTCGAACAAAGACCTTCAGGTCGCGTATTACAGGCGTTAAGCGAAATACTGACGCAAAAACGCGACCAGGGCATGCTGAATATAAGCGACCCGAACCTCCAGGCTACCGCGTTTCTCGGCGCAATTATGGGCTATCTGCTCCCGGGAGCGTTAATTGCGCAAAAAGCGGTGGAGCCAGAGAAGCTGGACCAGCTTGCGGAGTGTGCGATTAACGTCTTTCTCTCGGCCTGGGAATATAAATCGTAAATTTTTTCATCTAAGCGCAACTTTTCTGCCTGCTCCTGCGAATTGAATAACTGAGTTGACCAAAACCCAGATTGTCCATCCATCGCAGGAGCTGATAATGAAATCAATAAAAACCCTCGTGTCTACCCTGACCCTCGCCGCCGCGCTGGCGTTACCTGCATTCAACGCCAGCGCGGCGCTGCCAGTAGGAGCTAAAGCCCCTGACTTCGAGCTGCAGGGTGCGCTGGCCGGTAAATCGCTGACATTCTCACTTAAAGACGCGTTGCAAAAAGGTCCCGTGGTGCTCTACTTCTTCCCGGCGGCCTTTAGCGCAGGCTGTACCATCGAAGCGCATGATTTTGCTGAAGCCACCGATGATTTCAACAAAATGGGCGCGACGGTCGTTGGTGTCACCGCAGGCAACACCGATCAGGTGAGCGATTTCTCCAAACTAGAGTGTCGGGATAAATTCACCGTGGCAGCCGACCCAGGTGCCAAGGTCGCGGCGCAGTATCAAACGCTGATGGAGATGAAAGGCAAAACGCTTTCCGACCGTACCTCTTACGTGATTGCGCCAGATGGCAACATCTTACTGAGTTACACTGATAGAAACCCGGAAACGCATATTGAGAAAACCCTGGCTGCCGTTAAGCAGTACGACGCATCTCACCCGCAAACCCACTAAGCACAGAGGCCAGCGATGTTAACTGCCATGCTGGCCGCCTTTATTGGCGGCATCATCCTCAACTTTATGCCCTGCGTATTTCCGGTCGTCTCGCTGAAAGCGCTGGGTTTGCTGCGTCACTCAGATAATGCCGCCAGCGCACGGCGCGAAGGACTCGCATTTTTGCTCGGAGTGGTGATAACCATGATGGCGCTGGCAGGCATTCTGCTGGCGGTGCGAGCCGGTGGTACTGCGGTTGGCTGGGGTTTTCAGCTGCAATCACCGCTGGTTATCGCCCTATTGTCGTTGATTATTCTGACCGCGGCGCTCAATTTGCTTGGCGTATTTGAAGTGGGCTTAGCCGCGCAGCGCGTCGGGGCGCTGAATATTAACCGAGGCGAATTTATGCGTTCCGCGCTGACTGGCGCATTGGCTATAGTCGTCGCAACGCCCTGCGCCGCCCCCTTTATGGCCAGCGCCATTGGCTACGCTTTAGTTCAGCCGCCTGCAGTGGCGCTGACGGTTTTTCTGGCCCTGGCGCTGGGTTTTGCGGCACCGTTTACTCTCATCTCACTGTTCCCGGCGCTGGCAAAAGTGTTGCCGCGTCCCGGCGTCTGGATGGATATTCTTAAGCGCGTGCTGGCGTTTCCGATGTTCGGCGCTTACGCCTGGCTGGTCTGGGTGCTAGCACAGCAGGCCGGAAGCAGCGCGCTGGCGGCATTACTTGCGGCCTCCGTCGTGCTAAGTTTTGCCGCGTGGCTGTACGGCATCGCCCAGCAGCGTCGTTTTCACGGCAAAGGTCACAAGGTGCTGTTTACGGTCACCGCGGTTCTGGTGGCTGCGGTTATTGTCCCGCTTCAGGGGGTCATGAAAGCCGAAGGCACGCCGCCCGCTGAGGCTCAAACTGCCGACGTGACCGCGCAGAAGTGGACGCCGCAAACCGTCGCGCAACAGCGAGGACAGGGAAAACCCATCTTCGTTAACTTTACCGCTTCCTGGTGTATCACTTGTCAGGTCAATGAAAAAACGTCGCTCTCCACCCAGGCAGTTAAAGAGGCGCTGGCAAAAACCGGGACCCTGTATATGGTGGCTGACTCCACAAAATTTAACCCCGATGTCGATGACGCGCTCAACCAGTTCGGCCAGGGCGGCCTGCCGTTATACGTGGTTTATCCGGCGGACGGTAGCCCACCGAAGGTGCTGCCGCAGGTTCTTACCCCTGGCATTGTGGTCAACGCACTTAATCAGGCTGCCGGTAAAAAAGCGTCATAGCACAAGGCGGATTATGCAAACAAACGATAGCGCGCGTGAAAGCTGGCCCGCGCTAATGGAACGGGCGCAGGCGGGCGACAGGCTCGCCTACACCCGGCTGTTAAAAGCGCTGGTGCCGGTGATCCGTTCGCAAATACGTAAACAAATCAGCGACGATACGCTAGTCGAGGATGTGATTCAGGATGTCCTGCTGACGGTACATCGGGTTCGCCATACCTACGATCCGGCATTTCCCTTTCTGCCCTGGCTGATGGCGATTATCTCAGCGCGCGTGATTGATACGCTTCGGCGGCGCGGTCGTCGTCAGCACTGGGAAATTAACGAAGAGACTCTGCCGGACGTTCCCTCCACGCCGCAAGGGCAAAATCAGGATACCCAGGAGGAGCTGGCGGATTATTTGCGCCAGCTGCCCGATCGCCAGCGTGAAATCGTCGAACACGTGCATCTGCGAGAAATGAGCCTGACGGAAGCCGCCGAGCATAACAATCTAAGCGTTGCGGCGGTGAAGTCGCTACTGCATCGGGCGCTGAAGAATCTGCGCCGTTTTGGAGCCCATCATGACCGATCATAATGTGTTGATTGAAAAACTCAGCCGCGAGATGCAGCCGATAAAGCGTCCGTGGCCAACAGACAAACGGGTCTTCGGCTGGCTGGCGGTGGCGCTGCCCTGCGCTATCGCTGTAAGTTACTTGCTACCGCGAGGGTTAACCGATTGGTCACAGCCGGGGGCCATATGGGCTGTCGCGCAGCTACTGTTGGCCTTTTTACTCGGGACGCTGGCCATCCGCAGCGCTTTCACTATGAGTATTGCCGGGCGGCAGGCGCTAAGTTGGAAAGCATTGCTGCCCATCGGGTTGATGTGGCTCGGGTTAAGCCTGCGCAGTATTCCCGGTGATACGCCAGTGATGCACGATAACGACAGCATTAGCTGCTTTACCTTTCTGTTGGCAGTAAGTTCGCCGATGATAGTACTGATGATTGCCAGCCTGCGGCGTACCCGCGCGCTTAACCCGGTGCGCAGCCTGGCGATGGCGGGATTGGGGATCGCCAGCCTGGCGGTGAGCCTGCTGGCCTTTTGTCACCCGGTACATCTGCACGCCCTGGATTTCGTGATGCACCTGGCCGCCATAGTCGCAATCATGGCGCTGACAATTCTGGTCGGTAGGCGTTGGGTGGGCGTTGGCGAGTGATTATTGATTTGTACGACAAATTTCACTATGTGATCTTTATCACTATTCAGCATCGGCAAGGGGGGTAACCTGGAAAAGTTATTTCATTGAAGAGAGAAGCTTATGAACGCAGTAAAATCACTAAAAGCAGACTGGGCGATTATTACGGTGATGATTGTTATCGCGGTCGTGATGTATGGCTACTTAATTCCTAAGTACTGGTAATCTACGCTATACCTGTGTTGAACCGCCCATCCGTTCGGGCGGCTCACAGAATTATGCCTACTGCTACTGGTTATTTAACGTCTTAATCAAAAACGGCACCGAGTCGCGTAAAGACGGGTTAACCGTACCGCTATGATCCAGTCCTTCGTAGATATGCACGTCCGCTTGCGTTCCCGCGCTTATCACCGCATCAGCAAAACGTTTTTGCATCGCCGTTGGCACATTCACATCAACGCTACCCATGCCAATAAATACCGGATGATCGATTCTCAATGTTGGATAGAGCATCGTGCCTACGCTGGCGCTGAGCAGCGAATCGATACCCGGCTTGAGAGAATTGCCGGCATTAAGTCCTGCCTTCATCACTTCATCGTTTAATGGCGTAATACACAGGTTGGTCGCCTCTTTAAGCAGCGGCAGCGCTTTCGCCTGGAAATAGTCGGCGGGATTTAGCTGCGGATTAGCATCGGCGGCTGAAAGATAGATATAGAAGATATAGGGAATTTTCGGATCGCCACCGGTCTGGACTTTGCCACCCGCAGGCGGAAGGATGTCAGCAGCGGTGGTCCCTTTTTCAAAATAAGGCGTACCGGTCAACACCGTTGCGCGAATATTCAGCTCTGGCGCATATTCAGGCTGATATCCCGCACTGGCGAACGCGGCATGTGCGCCCTGGGACTGTCCTACCAGAATAAGCTCATTCTTAAGCGGAAATTGTTTCAGCGCCGCGCGAATTCCATCCAGAACACTCCAGGCTTCACCACGAGCATTAAGATAATGGTGTAAACCCGAAGAACCCAGTCCGGCATAATCCGGGGCAACCACCGCATAGCCTAACGACAGCCACGTATTCAAATACTGCTTATCGCGATCGCTACGCGGGTTTAACGAAGGCGCACAGTGATTAGCAACACCAACGGTGCCGTGGGCCCAGACAACCACTGGCCATCCGCCTTCCGGGGTTGTGCCGAAAGGAATAAATACGGCGGCAGTATCTTCGCGCACGGTTTTGCCATCAACGCCGCTATGGGAAGGATAATGCAGGAGATACTGTTTCGCGGCTTCGCTTAATCCGTGCTCTTCACTGAGTGGAGAAATCACATCCGCAATAACCGGTAGAGAGCTCATTGAAAGAAGCAGTAGCGCTGAGGTCGCAGTAAGAAGTTTCTTTGAGATTGAATAAGTCATGACATCCTGTTCCTGTCTTTGTGATGCACTTATTGTAGACCCTTACGCTTGAATATCAGGTCAATGAAGCTAGCACTTCTCAATCAGGTGTAGCTGAACTTTATTACGCCCCGCTTTTTTAGCCGCATATAACGCTTTATCAACGCGATTAAACAACTGATCTATCTCTTCGCCATGCTGATGTTCCGCAACGCCAATACTGACCGTAACAGGTACCAGCAGGTCCGGCGTATGATGTTCGCTGATGGCATAGCGAATTTTCTCCGCCATCTCCAGCGCCGTTTCCAGCGAAGCATTTGGCAGGAACAGTAAAAACTCCTCACCGCCCCAACGATAAATTTTATCGTCGATGCCCCCGGCAGCGGCCAGGAGAGCGGAAATTGCCAGCAGAACTTCATCACCCTTCTGGTGCCCGTAATCGTCATTGATCAACTTGAAATGGTCGATATCCACCAGTAACAGGCAAAATCCTTCCGGTTTAAACGAAGGCGACTCCACGACGCGGTAAAATTCGCGACGATTAAGCAGTCCGGTGAGCGAGTCGTGTGAGGCGGAGAACTCCAGCTCTTTCTTTAAATGCACTTCTTCGGTGATATCATGAATAATGCACAGCATCAGGCGCACGTTGTATAAAATCACCGGTCCAGCATAGACCTGAACATGCCGTATCGCGCCATCGGAAAGTATGTGGGTAAAATTAAGCGGTTTATGTCCCCCGGGTAAACTCACCACGTTATGCATGATCGGCAGGACGTCGCGACCGAGGGTATTTATCTGCCAGGTATGCCGGGTCCGAATTTCTTCAGAGGAGTAGTTATAAAAACGCAGCGCCGCAATATTAGCATCAACAATTCGTCCATCTTTATTGGGGTCGATTAATAGCATCGGTGCCGAGTTAGTCATAAAAAAGCGGGCAAAGAAACCATTATTACGCCGTTGATAAGAACGAGAGGCTGTATTAACCGATCTATTCTGCGGCAGCAGTTTTACCGCCTCAAAGAGAATTAAGGCTCCCTGCTCCTCTAATGTAATCAGGGTCGTTTTACAGCTGATAGAGGCCAGTCCCTCAGCGGTTTCAATGGTCCATATTTCATAGACTTCGGTAATATTCTGCAAGTAGCGCAAATAGTGCTGTAGCGCGGTTTCCGGGCTGGTCGAGAAGGTCCCTTTGCGCATTTGAGCGAGGGTCATATTGCCGCACAGCGTCTTAGATGCCTGGTTGGCGAAGATGATATTTTCATTGAAAGGATGGACTACCCAAACGGGGGTGCTTAATAAGTCAAAAATAACAAGTTCTTTTAATAGCATACAAACCTCCGCCCTTCCAAACCTTCCACTTCAACAACCACATCATATGAGCAGGTAATGCATTGAGCGTAAAATTAACAATAATTAATATATTTTTGAACGTATTGCCGGAAGATTGCCAAGTATAGTCCGTTTTGCCAATCAAAAGACCGTTTGTGATAGCAGGATGGCATTTCATTTGAAATAAAAATGAGATTTTTCTTAATTTCAAGAGGATAAGCAAGAAACACGGATCTGGTAGTATCTTTTTAAGAAGAAATATGCATTAAAACAATGTCGTGTCAGCTCTCTTTTCCTGAAATCAGAGTCTCTTCGCTTTTTATCGTTCCAAATAATGATAGATTTTTATCATTAATGGATAAGGAGTGACATTTATGTCTGCGAAGAAAGTGACCATGACCGACATTGCCAGAGATGCCAGAGTCGGCATTGCGACGGTGGACAGAGTGCTTAACAAGCGAACCCCGGTCAAAGAAAGTACGGAACGCAAAGTGCTTGAATCCGCGCGTCGCTTAGGGTTTGCCCTGGAGCAATCGCACTATCGGCTGGCCGCCGGTCAGTCGGCAGTTCCTCTCAGAATGGGATTTATCCTGCTGCAGCAATCGCACTCTTTTTATTCTCAGCTGGCGCAAGCGCTCGAGCTGGCGGCGATGCCCTGGCATGCCCCAAATCAGGCTCCCGTTTTTCTGCATTATGATATTAATGCTATCGACGAGATGGTCGCTGGTATCGCTCGCCTGAGCGATGAAGTTGATGTCATTGGCATTGTGGCGCTGGATAACCCACTTATCCGCCACGCCGTCGCTCAGGCCGCCGATAAAGGCGTGCGCGTATTCACTCTGCTCTCCGACATGGCCGTCGCGCATCGCAGCGGCTACATCGGCCTCGATAATCAGAAAGCGGGCCGCACTGCAGGCTGGGCGGTTGACAGACTGTGCCACAACGAAGGGGAAATCGGCATTATCGTCGGCGATAACCGGTTTATCTGTCAGGAAAACTGTGAAATTAGCTTCCGCTCTTACCTGCGTGAACACGGTAAAGGTGATTGGGTGCTGGAGCCGGTACGCTGTCATGAAAGGACTGATATTGCCCATCAGGTAACGGACAAAATGTTGCAACAATACCCTTCACTGACGGCGATTTACGCGCCCTGCGGCGGCGTTGAGGGTATCATCTCCGCGCTGCATGCCCATCAGCGCCAGCATCAGGTCACGCTGATTTGCCATGGTCCCGTGGAGAACGGCGAGCTGGCGTTAATCGACGGCACCATTGATTTGATGATTGCGCATCGGCTGAGCGAATTTGCCGCTGCGACGATACGCGAGTTTGTGCAGGCAACCAGCCAGTCGCAGGCGACGTTTACCGCCGCGCTACAACCTTTCGATCTGCTCACCAAAGAAAATCTCTGATTTCCTGCGTTACCCGCAACGCGCGCACTTTCTCTGCGCGCCTTCTCGCGCCTAATTTTGATAAAAAACCATCAATTTAACTATCAAAATAAATCTTGAATCACATCAAAGAATTTAAATTTCATCATTGTTGATTTTGAAATATTCATTCAATACTGGTCATGTTTTCTCCTCAATCTGCAAAGGAATCCATCATGACCATACATATTGCCAATGCGCCATGTAGCTGGGGCGTCGATGATCCCAAAAACCCCTATCTGCCACCCTGGTCACAGGTGCTGCAGGAAGCGGCGACCGCGGGCTACAAAAGTATCGAACTGGGGCCATGGAGCTACCTGCCGACTCAGGCTGATGAACTTAGCGCGGCGCTGAATAAACAGGGGCTGTCGCTGGTAGCCGGAACGATCTTTGACGATCTGGTCAGCGAAGAAAACTTCCCGAACATTGCCGAACTGACGCACAACCTCTGCCGCAATCTGTCGCAGGTTCCAACGGCGGAAAAAACGCCCGGAAACTCGTTCCAGCCGCCCTACCTGGTGATCATTGATTTCGGTAATCCGCAACGGGCCAAATACGCCGGACGCAGCGACCTGGCACCACGGCTTTCCCCCACCGACTGGAAGCGGATGATTAGCCACATTGTCACCATCAGCAAACTGGCGTGGCAGGAGTACGGCGTTCGCCCGGTTATCCACCCTCACGCAGGCGGCTGTATCGAATTTGCCGATGAAATAGACCTGCTGGCAACGCAAATCCCGCACGACGTTGCCGGGCTATGCCTTGATACCGGTCATCTCTACTACTCGGGTATGGACCCGATTAGCTGGTTGGATCGCCACTTTGACCGGCTCGACTACCTGCACTTTAAAGATGTCGACCCGGAAGTGTTCGATAGCGTGATTTCCCGCGGTATCGACTTCTTCGCCGCCTGCGCGGAAGGTGTGATGTGCCCGCTTGGCAGCGGCGCTATTGATTATCCGGCGGTTCGCGCGTTTCTGGATAAGCGCGGCTATCAGGGCTGGATAACCATCGAACAAGAACGTGACCCGCGCAACGTTGAAGGCAGTTTGCAGGCGGTCACGGAAAGCCTGCGCTACCTGCGCTCCGTCGGATTTTAATCAGGAGATAACCACATGATTAACGGTACAAAACCTGTAGGCAGGTCGTTACGCTGGGGCATGGTTGGCGGCGGTGGAAGCAGCCAGATTGGCTATATTCACCGCTCTGCGGCGCTGCGCGACGGTGCGTTTACCCTGCTGGCAGGCGCATTCGATATTGATGCCGAACGCGGGCGAGAATTTGGTCAGCAGTTGGGGGTGAGCGCTGAACGTTGCTATCCCGACTATAAAACCCTGTTTCGTGAAGAAGCGGCGCGAGAAGACGGCATTGAAGCTGTTTCCATCGCTACGCCGAACAACACTCATTACGAGATTTGCCGGGCGGCGCTGGAAGCCGGGCTGCATGTAGTCTGCGAAAAACCGCTGTGCTTTACTGGCGAAGAGGCCGATGCGCTGGTGGCCCTTAGTGAGAAGCAGCACAAAATCATTGGCGTCACCTATGGCTACGCCGGGCATCAGCTGATTTTGCAGGCCCGAAAGATGATTGAACAAGGGCTGCTGGGCGAGATCCGTATCGTCAACATGCAGTTCGCACACGGTTTCCACAATCAACCGGTAGAGCAGGAAAACCCCAGTACCCGCTGGCGCGTTGATCCGAAATTTGTCGGTCCCAGCTATGTCCTGGGCGACCTGGCCACGCATCCGCTGTTTCTGGCAGAAACCATGGCCCCGAAGCTCAACATCACACGTCTGATGTGCTCTCGCCAGAGCTTTGTCAAAAGCCGCGCCCCGCTGGAGGATAACGCCCATGTGCTGATGGAATACGACAACGGCGCGATCGGCTCGATGTGGTGCTCGGCGGTCAACAGCGGTTCAATGCACGGGCAGAAAGTACGTATCGTCGGTGAAAAAGCCAGCCTGGAGTGGTGGGATGAACAGCCAAACCAGCTGCGCTATGAAATCCAGGGCGAGCCGGTGCGAATTCTGGAACGCGGGATGGCCTATCTCGATCCGCTAGCCTTGCAGGATGACAGGATCGGCGGCGGTCATCCCGAAGGGCTGTTTGAGGCCTGGTCAAACCTATATCGGCGCTTCGCTATCGCCATGGATGCGACCGATCGCCGCGACGCCGCGCTGCTGGAAAACTTCTGGTATCCGGATGCGAATGCCGGTGCGCTCGGCGTGCATTGGGTGGAGAACTGCGTGCGTTCAGCAGATAACGGCGCCAGCTGGGTTGAGTTTCGTTAATATCGAGCCGGCAACGGCG
The DNA here is from genome assembly GCF_051131775.1 of Klebsiella sp. MISC125. Lineage (NCBI taxonomy): Bacteria > Pseudomonadati > Pseudomonadota > Gammaproteobacteria > Enterobacterales > Enterobacteriaceae > Klebsiella > Klebsiella sp. MISC125. The sequence continues at coordinate 3,048,137 of NZ_CP180448.1, read as the reverse complement.
GCAATCCGACCGTAGGCCGGGTAAGGCGGCTCGCCGCCACCCGGCAAATTAAAACGTGACAATGTCACTTGAATTCGCCAAATTCAAAGCATTGTAATCAAAAAGCGAATGTCGTATAACATTGGCCAAACCGAGGGGTGTCCCGTGAGGGCTGAGATGGCGTAAGCCGAACCCTTTGAACCTGATCTGGGTCATGCCAGCGAAGGGACGGGTTGGCATTTCCGCCAGTTTTGCGCCATTGCCTGTTCACACTTCAGCACGCCCGGATCTCCCCTTAATCAGGAGGTCCTGTGATTCTTCCCGAGTTTCCTCAAGGTCTTTACGGTCGTCTGCGTCAGCAGGCCGGTGATGACTGGCAACATTACGTCGCCCATCCCTTTCTGCGCCAACTCGCCGACGGTACCCTGCCCGAACCCGCTTTCCGCCGCTATCTGACCCAGGACTACCTGTTTCTGATCCACTTTGCCCGCAGCTATGCGTTGCTGGTCAGCAAGCTGCGTACGCTACCGGAAATGCGTACCGCCGCCGCGTCGATGAACGCCATCCTCGACGAACTCCCGCTGCATGTTGGCTACTGCAACAGTTGGGGGCTGAATGAGGCGACAATGGCCAGCGAACCTGAAGCCGCGGAAACCGTCAACTACACTCGCTATGTGCTGGACATTGGTTATTCCGGCGACGCGCTGGATCTGCTGGCGGCGCTGATGCCCTGCGTTGCCGGATATGCGGAAATCGGCCTTGGCCTGCTGCACGATCCGGCAACAAATTTGACCGCTAACCCTTATGCCTCCTGGATCCGTAACTACGGTGATGAGGGCTACCTGAACGGCGTCAATGCCGCCATTAGCCTGCTGGAAACGCTCTGGCAACAGCGCGGCGGCGAGGCGCGTTTTGCTGAACTCAGCGCTATTTTTACCACCGCCACGCGGCTGGAAGCTAACTTCTGGCAAATGGGGTTGAATGTCGTCACGGAGCGCCCGGCGTGACTGCGCCCGGCATTACGGTGCGTGGTCTGAGCCTGCGCTTCGGTTCGCGGCTGGTTTTCGACAATCTGACGTTTGATATCCCCGGCGGTCAGTGGGTTTCGCTGCTGGGGGCCAGCGGTGCCGGGAAAACCAGCCTGCTGCGCATTCTCGCCGGGCTGGCAAAAGCCAATGCGGGCGAGGTTCGCGCCAGCGATGGTCAGCCGATAGCTAAACGGCTGGCGTGGATGGGGCAAAAAGATCTGCTCTATCCCTGGCTAAACGTGCGTGACAACGTCTCCCTCGGCGCGCGTCTGCGCGGGGAACGGGTTGATACCCAGCGGGTTGCGACTTTATTACAGCAGGTTGGCCTTGAGCATTGCGCTAACGACCGCCCGGCCTCGCTCTCCGGCGGTATGTGCCAGCGGGCGGCGCTGGCTCGCACCCTGTATGAAGATCGACCCATTGTGCTGATGGACGAGCCTTTTTCAGCGCTCGATACCATCACCCGCACGAAAATTCAGACGCTGGCCGCCGAGCTGCTGGTGAACCGCACCGTGGTGCTGATTACCCACGATCCGATGGAGGCCTGTCGGCTAAGCCATTGCCTGCTGGTGCTCTCTCCCGCCCCCGGTAATATCGACGATTCACACCGCTTATCCGGCGTACCGCCGCGCGCGCCGGACGATCCGCAGCTGTTAACCAGTCAGGCGGAACTGTTACAACAGCTAATAAGGGCTAACGGATGAGCGGGAAACTGTTTCGTGGCTGCGTAGTGTTCTGCGGCCTGCTGCTGCTCTGGTGGTTGGCAAGTCGTAGCGGCATTCCCGCCTTTTTGCTCCCATCGCCATCGGCAGTCGGCAATGCGCTATGGGTCAATCGGGCTTATCTCGGCTGGCACACTCTGATTACATTGAGCGAAATACTCAGCGGCCTCGCGCTCGGCGTCCTGCTCGGCGTGATTCTGGCGCTGTGCATGATCGTCTCGCCGCGTCTTCAGCGCTGGCTGATGCCGCTGGTACTGACCAGCCAGGCGATCCCGGTCTTTGCCCTCGCCCCGCTGCTGGTACTGTGGTTTGGCTTTGGGATGAGCGCCAAGGTGATGATGGCGGTGCTGGTGATTTTCTTCCCTGTGACCTCGGCGTTTTTTGACGGTCTGCGGCGGGTCAATAACGACTATCTCGATCTGGCGCGCACCATGGGCGCTTCATTTGGCGCGCAACTGCGCCACGTGCGGATGATGGCGGCGCTCCCGGCGCTCGGCTCGGGCCTGCGGATGGCCGCCGCCGTGGCTCCCATTGGCGCAATTATCGGCGAATGGGTCGGCTCAGCTGAAGGCCTGGGCTACGTCATGCTCAACGCCAACGCCCGCCTGCAAACCGATATCTGCTTTGCCGCCCTGTTTATTTTGGTACTGCTGACCGTCCTGCTGTGGCTGGCGGTGGATGCTTTTTTACACCGGTTGATCAACTGGACGCCGGAATAACAACATATAAGGAATAACGATGCGTAAATGTATACTCGCCGGAGTCACCTTCACCGCTCTGCTCAGCGCTCAGGCGCTGGCTAACGAGAAGCTCACCCTGGTGCTGGACTGGTATATCAACCCCGATCATGCGCCGATAATGGTCGCCGAGCAGATTGGCGCGTTTAAAGAAGCGGGCCTGGACGTTAAAATTGTACCACCGTCCGACCCGGCGCTGCCGCCACGACTGGTGGCAGCCCGTCAGGCCGACCTGGCAATTACCTATCAGCCGCAGGTGCACTTTTTTGCCGATGAAGGACTGCCGCTGGTACGTGTCGGCACGCTGATTAACTCGCCGCTAAACACGGTCATTGCGCTGGATAAAAACATCAAAACTCCGGCTGACCTGAAAGGTAAAAAAGTCGGTTATTCAGTCAGCGGTATTGAACAGGCGACGCTGGCTACTATGGCGCAACACGCGCAAATCGATCCCAAAAGCATTAAGCTTATCAATGTGAACTTCCAGTTAACCAGCGCCCTGCTGGCCGGTCAGGTTGATGCGGTCATTGGCGGCTACCGTAATATAGAAGCGCTGGAAATTAAGCTTCAGGGGAAAGATCCTGTGGTGATGAACGTCGAGGACTATGGCGTACCGGCCTATGACGAGCTGGTGATTGTCGCCAATCGCGATGAAGTTAACGCCCCGAAAATCAAAGCATTCCTCGGCGCGTTGCAAAAAGGCGTCACTTACCTGCGCGCCCATCCGCAGGAGACCTGGCAGGCGTTCGCCGCCGCGCATCCGGAGCTCAACACCGAGCTCAATAAGCAGGCATGGCTGAAAACCATTCCTCTGTTTGCGACCGATCCGGCCGCGCTGGATAAACCACGTTATGAAGCTTACGAACAGTTTTTATATAACAACAAGTTGGTGAAAAAAGTCACACCTTTAGCAAATTATGCGCTTGAACTGCATTGATTCATCCTGGTGCTGGCGGAAATTTTTTCGCCAGCAACGTCAGCGAAGCGGTAATAAAAAATGAGAAATTACTTCACTAATAATTACAATTTTAAATGTCTTTCATCCTTTAAAACACTTCACTTCTATCAATGAGTTACCCCCATTTTTAACAATGTAAAAATAACGTAAAAATACCGCAATCAATAAAACGTTGAATGCGGATTTAAAAAGCCATATATTGTGCCCGCTTTATGCATAGCGATTCAATTTCTTACACCAATTTATTCAACCAGCATTCAACCGTAACGCTGGTTGTGGGAGTGATATGATGACGGATAAAGTCCGTATTGATACTTTAGGCGCAGATTTATTAGATGCAAACAACGATACCTTTTTGGCCCGTCAGGCTGAATTCGAATCGAATGTCAGGAGCTACCCACGCAAGCTGCCCCTTGCGATTACCAAAGCGGAAGGCGTATGGCTGACCGATGCGGATAACAAACAGTACCTGGACTGCCTTGCCGGCGCCGGTACTCTGGCACTCGGTCACAACCACCCTGATGTGCTGCAGAGCATCCAAAGTGTCATTACCAGCGGCTTGCCGTTACATACTCTCGATCTGACGACTCCGTTAAAAGATCGCTTCTGTGAATACCTGCTCTCCCAGTTACCTGGCGAAGGTAAAGAATACTGCCTGCAGTTCACCGGCCCGACCGGTGCTGATGCCGTGGAAGCGGCGCTGAAGCTGGCGAAAAAATACACCGGCCGTTCTTCCATCATCAGCTTCTCCGGCGGTTACCACGGGATGACCCACGGTGCGCTGTCCGTCACCGGTAACCTGTCACCAAAAGAAGCCGTCAACGGTATGATGCCGGAAGTGCAGTTTATGCCTTATCCGCACCAGTACCGCTGCCCGCTGGGTATCGGCGGTGACGCAGGCGTGAAAGCGCTGACTTACTACTTCGAAAACCTGATCAACGACGTTGAAAGCGGCGTGCGTAAACCGGCGGCGGTGATCCTCGAAGCCGTTCAGGGTGAAGGCGGCGTGAACCCGGCTCCGGTCGAGTGGCTGCAGCGCATCCGTAAAGTGACGCAGGAACACGGCATTCTGCTGATTATCGATGAAGTTCAGGCGGGCTTTGCCCGTACCGGTAAATTCTTCGCCTTCGAACACGCGGGCATTGAGCCGGACATCATCGTGATGTCGAAAGCGGTAGGCGGCGGTCTGCCGATGGCCGTTCTGGGTATCAAAAAGCAGTTCGATGCCTGGGAACCGGGTCACCACACCGGCACCTTCCGCGGCAACCAGCTGGCGATGGCTACCGGCCTGACCACCCTGCGTCATCTGAAAGACAACAACATTGCCGATAAAGTCGCCGCCCAGGGCGAGTGGCTGAAAGGCAAACTGGCTGAGATGCAGAAACGTTACCCGGTTATCGGCCACGTGCGCGGTCTGGGCCTGATGATTGGTATCGAGATCGTCAAACCGAACGAAGCGCCGGATCACATGGGTAGCTACCCGGCTGATGGCGAGCTTTCTGCGCTGCTGCAGAAGAAATGCTTCGAAGCGGGCCTGATCCTCGAGCGCGGTGGCCGTCACGGCTGCGTACTGCGCCTGCTGCCGTCCCTGCTGATCAGCAACGCGGAACTGGAAATTTTCTTCGACAAATTTGAACAGGCCCTACTGGCCGCCGGCGTAAAACCGGTCTGAGTGGAGTAAGTGACCGCAATGTCCAAATTGAATCCAATTCTTGCTGGTTCCGCGCAGAGTATTGACGCCTATCAGCAAGCGATTGCTCAGACCAGCCAGGCGGTAGCGCAGTGGCTGCAGCAACCTGAGATGTATCAGGGGAAAAGCGTTGACGAGCTGCGTGAGCGCATCACCCTTGATTTCAACGAACAGGGTCTGGGCAACCAGGCGGCGATTGAACGTGCGATCGAGTACTTCCTGAAAGACAGCCTGTCGGTGCACCACCCGCAGTGCGTGGCGCACCTGCACTGCCCGAGCCTGGTGATTAGCCAGGCGGCGGAAGTGCTGATTAACGCCACCAATCAGAGCATGGACTCCTGGGATCAAAGCCCGTCGGCGACCATCATTGAGATCAAGCTGATTGAATGGCTGCGCGCTCAGGTCGGTTATGGCACAGGCGATGCGGGCGTATTTACCAGCGGCGGTACCCAGAGCAATATGATGGGTCTGATGCTGGCGCGCGATGCCTTCTTTGCCCGCCAGGGCCACTCCATTCAGCAGGATGGTCTGCCGGGCGATATTCGCCAGTACAAAGTGCTGTGTTCAGAAAATGCCCACTTCTCGGTACAGAAGAACATGGCACTGATGGGCCTTGGCTACCGTTCCGTGACGCTGGTAAAAACTGACGAATTCGCGCGGATGGACGTGGCGGACCTGAAAGCGAAAATCGCGCAAGCCCAGGCTAACGGCGAGCAGATTATGGCGATTGTCGCCACCGCTGGCACCACCGATGCGGGGGCGATTGACCCGCTGCGTGAAATCGCGGCAGTGGCGGCAGAGCACCAGATCTGGCTGCACGTTGACGCGGCATGGGGCGGCGCGCTGCTGATGTCGGAGAAATATCGCGATCGTCTGGACGGTATTGAGTTAGTGGATTCCATCACCCTGGATTTCCACAAACAGTTCTTCCAGACCATCAGCTGCGGCGCGTTTTTGTTAAAAGAAGCCCGCCATTATGAGCTGATGCGCTATCAGGCGGCCTATCTGAACTCTGAGTTCGATGAAGAGCACGGCGTGCCAAATCTGGTGTCCAAATCGCTGCAAACCACCCGCCGCTTCGATGCGCTGAAGCTGTGGATGGGTCTTGAGGCGCTGGGCCAGAAGCAGTACGCGGAGATCATCGATCACGGCGTGACGATGGCGCTGAACGTGGCGGATTATATCGAGACGCAGCCGACGCTGGAGCTGGTAATGCAGCCGCAGCTGGCGAGCGTGCTGTTCCGTTCGCGTCCGCAGCAGATGGCAGGCAGCGACGATGCCGCCATCGCCCTGCTTAACCAGCGGGTTGGCGATGCGCTATTGGCCTCCGGTCGTGCGAACGTCGGCGTGACCGAGCACAATGGTGTGACCTGCCTGAAGCTGACGCTGCTGAACCCGATCGTCACCTTAGATGACGTGAAGGTGCTGCTGAGCCTGGTAGAACGTACCGCCCAGGAACTGCTGGCGCAGTAAGCTAGTTTCGCAATAAACGCTGAAAAGCCGATAATTCACTTTATCGGCTTTTTTTTATATTTTAAAAAGTGACATTGTCACTAACAATCCCGGAGGCGGTGCTGCGCACCTGTCCGGGCTACAGCTTCACAGCCGCCTCCGGGGAAACAGCGCGCAATGCAGCCGCAGTCAATCTCCCCTTTAGCTAGCTCAGACTCTCGCCTCTTGTAACAGCTGCTGGATCATCTTCTCCTGCTGGGCGTAGTCCCCTTCGCCAAAAGCGGTATAGCGCAGCTTGCCTTTGGCATCGAACAGATAATGCGCGGGCCAATACTGATTACCAAACGCGTTCCAGATGGCGTAACCATTATCCGCCACAATAGGGTAAGTCAGCTGCCATTTTGTGACCGCTTCACGCAGCGCGGGCAGCGAACGCTCCCACGGATACTCCGGAGTATGTACGCCCACCACCACCAGCCCGGCAGCGCGATATTTATTCGCCCACTCGCGCACGTAGGGCAGCGTGTGCTGGCAGTTAATACAGTCCCAGGTCCAGAAGTCGATTAATACTACTTTGCCCTTTAGCGAAGCGTTACTGAGCGGCGGACTATTGATCCACGTACTACCGCCTTCCAGTGCAGGCATTTCGCTGGTTGGTTGCGGCGCAACAACCGGCTGGAGAACCGCTTTTTGCTCCGGCGGTGGCAAACCAGCGCTGAGACGCTGCTCCAGCCGTTGCGTCAATCCGTTAGCCTCTTGTAGAAAACTGTCCGCCCCGCTGGCTATCAGCACCACCGATGCCAGCATCGCCACGCCCGCCAGCTGACGCAGGCGTTCGCTAAAAGCCAGACCTTTACGCAAACGCGCAGTCAGCCGCGAGCCGAACAGCCACAACAGTGCCAGCATCAGCGCGCTACCGCTACCGTAAGACAGCAGCAGTAATCCGCTGGTGACCGAGCTGCCCTGAATAAATCCAAGGCTGAGGATCGCGCCCAGTACCGGCCCGGCGCACGGTGCCCACAGCAAGCCGGTGGCCAGACCCGCCAGCAGCGCGCCCGCCCCTCCGGCGTGCTGATAGCTGCGCGCGTTAATACGATTACCTAACGCCACCATCGGAGCCGCCAGGCGCTGCGCGGCCTTTGTGGATATCAGGCTCACTCCGACCAGCGCCAAAAACAGCAGCGCCAGCCAGCGTCCGGCAAGCGTCAGGCTCACCACCCAACTACTGGCAACCGTCACCAGCAGCGAAACGGCGGTAAACATCAGCACCATGCCGCTAAGCATCAGCAGCAGATGTGCCCTTTTACCGCGCACGCTGGCAAAAATTAACGGGATAACCGGCAAGGTACAGGGGCTCAGCAGCGTCAGCATACCGCCGAAAAAAGCAATCAGAATGGACATACACGCTCTCCTCAGATGAGTTAGCTGCCTGTAGCGGCAGCCAACCCATTACAGCAGGCGTATGTATGGCTAAAGTGTCTGAAATAGCGGGAACTTGTCAGCTTAGTTATCTGTAGCGCCCGGGGATACAGAAGGATACAAAGCGGTGGCAAACAGCAGTACCGAAGCCTCCAGCCCCCCCCTTGAGCAATTGCGCAGCGTCAGCTTGCCCGCCATCTGACTGGCTAGCTGCGCGGCAATTGCCAGACCCAGCCCGGTGCCGCCGGTATCGCGATTGCGCGAATTCTCCAGCCGATAAAAAGGTTGCAGCACCGCCTCCAGTTGATCATCGGGGATCCCTGGCCCTTCATCGGCAACCTTAATTGTAATATCACCGTTTTGCGCATCTTCGAGGCTAACGGTGACGCTATCGCCAAATTTCAGCCCATTATCAATCAGATTGCTCATAATGCGCCGCAGCGCCTGCGGCTGAATCAGCACCGGTCGCTGGATAGCGCCGGGAATAAAGCGCACCGCTTTGCCAACATCAGCATAATCACAGACGATAGTGTCGAGAAAATCATTCAGGTTGAGACGCTGGCGCGACTCTTCCAGCGGCTGGGCGGAGCGGGCAAAAGCGATCCCTTCTCTGACCAGGCGGGTCATATTGTCCAGGTCTTCCAGGAGCTTGTCGCGTAATTCCGGCTGTTCCGCCATCTCGACCCGCAGCTTCATTCGGGTAATTGGCGTTTGCAGATCGTGAGAGATCGCCGCGAGGATCCGCGCTCGCTCCTGTAAATGGTCGTGAATACGCGTCTGCATGGCGTTAAATGCCCGCGCCGCGTGGCGAACTTCAACCGGCCCCTGCTCCGCCATCACCTCAGGCACATTCATTGCCGGTTCGAGGTGGTCAATGGCGCGGGTGAAGCGGGTCATCGGACGCACCACCTGACGCACGGCGTACCAGGCACAAAACAACAACAGTAAGAATTGTGCGGCCAGTACCACGGGTAGCCAACGGGCGATCGCCGGCAGGCGCGGCCACAAATCAATGGTTAGCGGCGCGCCGTCGTGCAGGGTAAGGTGGGCCTGAATATGCTCGCGCGGACCGGGGATCGCCACAATGCTTAGCGGATAAGTGCCGCTGAGCGTTTCTTGCAAAGTCCGCACCGCATCACGTACCCGCCAGCTAGTGGGATAGTCGCCGCCTTGCCCCGCCGTAAGCTGATAGCGATAGTTACCGCGCGCCAGCCGCGCCAGCCACTGTGGGCGTTCGGCGGCAGGAAGACGATTAAGGATCGCCACGCTGGTGGCGACATCGTATTCGAGGTTGCCCAGCATCACGCTGCGGGCGCTGCTCATCCTCTCATAAAGTAACAACGATAGCGTTAAGGCGTTCGCCAGCAGCAGCGCGAGGAAAATCATCACGACCAGTCGGGACTGCAACGATGCGGGCCAGAGCTTCATTCGCGAGCCTCGCGAATCGACACCGGAACCGAGAGCACATAGCCTTCGCTACGGACGGTTTTGATATAGGCCGGTTCGCGGGCATCTTCACGCAGGCGCTGACGTAAACGGCTCACCAGCAGGTCAATGGAGCGCTCGAACAGTTCGGCATCCCTTCCCTGCGTCAAATTCAGCAGCTGATCGCGATTCAGTACCCGCTGCGGGTGATCGAGGAAAACCCGCAATAACCGATATTCCGCACCGCTTAGCGCGACGATAGTGCCGCTGTCATCAAGCAGATGCCTTGCCGAGGTATCCAGCAGCCAGTCGCCAAAGGCGATGAGTCGTCCGGCCTCGGTAATCTGCAAATTTGGCGGCAGCGCCCGGGTGCGGCGCAGAATGGCCTTGATGCGCGCCAGCAGCTCGCGAGCGACAAAGGGCTTCACCAGATAGTCATCGGCACCCATTTCAAGCCCCAGAATTCGGTCGCTGTCGTCGGTGCGCGCGGTCAACATCAGAACCGGAATGTCCTGCTGACCGTTGCTGCGCAGTTGGCGACAGAGAATTAAACCGTCGTCGCCGGGCAGCATCAGATCCAGAACGATCAGGTCCACCTGATGCGCGTTAAGCACCGCCCACATCGCCTTGCCGTTGGCGGCCCCCGTCGCGCGATATCCCGACTTTTCCAGATAACCGGTGACCAGCTCACGAATATCACGGTCATCATCAACAACCAGAATATGATCAATACGTTCCAAAGCAGGCTCCGGTAAAAAAATGCCACTCAAAGAGAATATGCGCTATCGCCGGAAGCGCAACTTCACACCCCGGCGCAGCAGTTACAGATGATCGGCATCGACAATCGCCTGCACGAACGCCTGGGGGGCTTCCTGCGGCGGGTTATGGCCGATATTGCCTTTGAATTCGCGATGCTCGTATTTGCCAGTAAATTTAGCGCGATAGCTTTCAGGTGCCGGGTGCGGCGCACCGTTGTTATCACCTTCGATGGTGATGGTCGGAACGCCAATAGTCGGCAAAGCCGCCAGTTTCTGCTCGTAGTTTGCGTATTTCGCTTCGCCTTTCTCCAGCCCTAAGCGCCAGCGGTAGTTGCTAATGGTCACCGCCACGTGATCGGGGTTATCCAGCGCCTGCGCGCTCTGTGCAAACTGCGTATCACTAAACTGCCAGCCCGGTGAAGCCTGGTGCCAGATAAACTTCGCAAAATCGTGAGTGTTCTGCCGATAGCCCGCCTCACCGCGTGGGGTGGCAAAATAGAACTGATACCACCACGACAGCTCGGCCTGCGGCGGCAGCGGTTTTTCGCCAATTTGCTGGCTGCTAATCAGATACCCGCTCACCGAAACAAGCGACTTCACCCGCTCCGGCCACAGCGCGGCTACGATATCCGCCGTACGTGCGCCCCAGTCAAAACCGGCAAAATCAGCTTGTTTGATATGCAAGGCATCCATCAGATTGACGATATCTTTCGCCATTGCCGAAGGCTGACCGTTACGCGGCGTTTTCGCTGAAATAAAGCGCGTGGTGCCGTAACCGCGCAGATAAGGCACGATCACCCGGTAGCCCTTCTGCGCCAGCGCCGGTGCGACGGCGGCGTAGCTCTGAATATCATAAGGCCAGCCGTGTAGCAGGATCACCGCTTGCCCGTCGCGCGGGCCGATATCCACATAGCCAATATTGAGATCGCCCGCCTGTATCTGATGCAGAGCGTTAAAGGCGGCGCTGTCCTCCGCCGCGCAGACGCTGGCGGAAACCAGTGAGGAGCAAATTAGCGCCAGGGCGGCATATTTACGGGATAAAAAAATGGTGTTCATGATGGTTGCCTCTTCATGGTTTGGATGACAGGCCTATCACAACACCGCGATGTATCTGCACTGTGCGCGCAGAGGGGGGATTTTGTCGCACCGTGTATCGTCATTGAACTCAGATACACGGTGATACAAAACGGAAAAATCAGACGTTATCCGGCGGCAAATAGTTAGCCACAAAACGAGTCAAAATCGCCGATGCCACAGGACTCTCTTCGACTTCACGGCTCAGTTTGTCCGGGTCAACGCCCTCATTACGCAGAACCGCCTGACGATACGCAATCAGCGAGCGGGCAATTTCCGGAGTGATTTCCGGGTGGAACTGCGTGGAGACGGCATGCTCGCCATAGCGAACAATCTGGTGCGCATCGTGACTGGACGAGGCCAGCACCTTCGCCCCTTGCGGCAGTCGGGTCACGGTTTGCATATGCGTAAGATGTGCGCTGAAGGGGGCCGGATGGTCAGCCAGCAGGCTGTCAGTTAATCCATTCGCAGAGAGAGTAACGGTTTTGCTTCCGGCTTCGCGCCCTGCAGGATGGTAATCCACCTCGCCACCAAGGGCGTGCGCCATAAGCTGATGCCCATAGCAAACGCCAAACAGCGGCATCTCAATAGCCATCGCGTCGCGGATCCACCCGGCGGTCATTTCACTCCATGGCAGGCGCTCGGTCACCATATCCCATGACCCGGTGATCACCGCCACGGTGTGGTTATCCGGCGCGGGAAGCGGTTCCCCGGCAAACACCCGCGCCACGCTGATTTTATTGCGCCACGGCGCGAGCAAATGACCGAACCAGACGGGAAGATCGCCATGGTCAGAGGCGATTTCAACCGGCGGAGTGCCGGTCTGGATAAGAAGTAGCGTATTTCGGCTTAACGACATCAGAACGCCTTTTTCACAACAACACAGAACTCTACTATGAGCAAAAGCGCTAACGGCGGCAAATAACCAATCCGTTAACGCTTATGCTCTGAGTGAATAATGCCCTATTGCGCGTCGGCGCTGTCTACCTGCGGCACCGTCGATTGTGCACCTTGCGCCGCTGGCGCATTGGCAGGGTCAAAAATATGGTCGAGGATCGCGCGTGCCGTTGGCCCGGCAACCACGCCATCGCCGCCACCGTTTTCCAGAATCAACGCCATCGCTACCTTCGGATGCTGATACGGCGCAAACAGGGTATAGAAAATATGATCGCGCAGGCGGACCGGGATCATTTTGGCGTTATACACCTGATTCTCCTTCAGGCTGAAGACCTGCGAAGTCCCGGATTTCGCCGCAATCTGATACGGCGCGGTATGAAACAGCTTATAGCCCGTGCCGTTGGGCTGGTTCGCCATGCCGTACATCCCGTTGCGCACGATTCCCCAATACGGTGAATGCGGGTCGCCAACCTGCGGTAAATTTTGCGGCGGCTGATAGCGCTCAACCTTATTGCCCTGTTTCATAGAGTAAAGCAGATGCGGGTTTTGCACTTTGCCGTTATTGATAAGCGTAGTCAGCGCTTTCACCATCTGAATCGGCGTAGCGATCCAGTAGCCCTGGCCGATGCCGACGGAGATAGTGTCCCCTTGATACCACGGTTTTTTATGCACCCGTTGCTTCCATTCCCGGCTCGGCAACACTCCGGCGTACTCTTCGTTAAGATCGATGCCGGTTGATTGGCCATAGCCGAATTTGCTTAACCACTCATGGATACGGTCGATGCCCATTTCGAACGCCACCTGGTAGAAAAAGGTATCCGCCGACTCTTCAATCGCTTTGGTGACGTTAAGCATGCCGTGACCGCTCTTCAGCCAGTCGCGATAGCGCCGCTGGGTGCCGGGTAGCGTCCAGGTCGGCGCGCCGAAGAAAGAAGTTGTTGGGGTGATGACCCCTGCCGACAGCGCCGACAGCGCCATATAGGGTTTAACCGTTGAGGCGGGCGGATACAGCCCTTGGGTTACCCGGTTAATCAGCGGCCGGTCAGGATTATCGAGCAGCGAGCGGTAGGATTGATAACCAATTCCCCTGACAAACGGGTTCGGGTCATAGCTGGGGCTGGAAACCATTGCCAGCACCCCGCCGTCGCGCGGATCGACCGCGACCACCGCCGCACGCTGCCCCTTCAGCACCGACTCGATATACTGCTGCAAATGCAGATCCAGCGTCAGGTAGATGTTCTTTCCGGCAACCGGCGGCACCTCTTTTAGCAGACGTACCACCCGGCCATGGTTATCCACCTCAACTTCCTGATAACCCGTGGTGCCGTGCAGCGCTTTCTCGTAATAGCCTTCAATGCCCTGCTTGCCGATATTATGGTCAGCGGCGTAGTTCTCTTCTTCGCCCGCTTTCGCCAGCTTTTGCAGGTCACTGTCGTTGATTTTCGAGACATAACCGACAACGTGCGCCAGCTCCGCGCCATACGGGTAATCGCGCTGCTGATAGCTATCAACGGTGACGCCGGGGAAATGAAATTCATTGACCGCAAAGCGCGCCACTTCCACGTCGCTGAGATCCGATTTTAAGGTCACCTCTTTATAGCGGCTGTTGTGGTGCATGTCGTCGCGGAAATCAGCAATATCTTCGGGCGTTAAATCAACAATCGGCGTGAGCTGTTGCAGCAGCGCCGTCATATCGGCGATTTTGCTCGGGATCACCTGTAAACGGTACAGGGTGATGTTTTGCACCAGCGGAATGCCGTTGCGGTCGAAAATCAGTCCCCGGCTCGGCGCAATCGGCAGCATTTTGATGTCGTTCTGATTTGAGCGAGTTTGATAGAAGTCGTGCTGATCGACCTGCAGGCGGTAGAGGTTAATAATCAGGATGGCAAAGCAGACCACCACCAGTAGAAAAGCAATGACAGCACGGCGAATAAATAGCATCTCTTCCGCTGAGTGGTCGCGAATTTCATCTCTCATTAGGGACATTAGCGGTCATTTACCTGGATTACAAAGGGCCTGAAAAGGGAAAAGCGGGGAAGAATAGCGTTATCGACGCGGGAGCCCTACCGAAAGGTTGCTAATGATTTGGCAGAAATGTATCAGTATGTGAGGGATAATAAGTGACAACGTCACACTATTGACCTCTGCTGGCAACTCAACAGAGGTCAATACCCATTAGCCAGCATAAAGAGAGGCCGTCTGCTACCTGCGTGCCTCAAAGGCGATTTTAACCGCCATCCCCGCCAGTACCGTCGCCATCAACCAGCGCTGAAACTGCTGCCATAAAGGGCGTCCGGCAAGAAACAACGAAACCTGTCCGGCCATCACCACAAGCAGCGCATTGACCGCTACGCTAATTATTGCCTGCGTAAACCCCAGCACTAAAGACTGAGAGAGAATGCTGCCGTGTCCTGGCGTAATAAACTGCGGTAACAAAGAGAGGTACATAATGGCGATTTTTGGATTCGCCAGATTGGTCACAAAGCCCATCAAAAACAGTTTGCGGCCGCTATCTGCGGGCAGATCGCGCACCGCAAAGACCGAACGGCCTCCCGGCTTCACCGCCTGCCAGGCCAGATACAGCAAATATGCGACGCCGCTGATGCGTAAAATGTCATATGCATAGGGAACAGCGAAGATCAGCGCGGTGATACCGAAGGCGGCGCACAGCATATAAAACACAAAACCCAGCGCCACGCCGCCCAGAGAAACCAGCCCGGCCCTTCTTCCCTGGCAAATCGAGCGCGAAATCAGATAGATCATATTCGGCCCCGGCGTCAGCACCAGACCAAGGGCGACAAGAGCAAAGGTTAGCAACGACGAAAACTCAGGCATAGCATATCTCCAGTCAATGAAGTGATGCCCAGGCGCGCGGCGGCTAAAACCATGCTCCCCAACAGTAACCTGTCTTAAGCGCCAGTAACATGGTGCTGAACAGTATGGTCGCGTTCGGCGGCGAGCGGCAACTCACCTGAACAGGTGGGCGCCATCTTTCAGCTGATTTTGTCTTTTTGCGCCGTACTGGAGCGATAGATAAAGAAAAGCGCCAGCCCCAGGCAGATAATCGCCCCCAGCCGTCCAGGCGAAAAAGTGATGGCATCATTTCCCAGCCAGCCAAAGTTATCAATCAGCAGACTCATGGCCAGTTGGCCAAAAATCACCGCCACCGTCGCCGTTGCGGTGCCAATACGCTGTACCGCCAGCACCATAATCACAATATAGGGCACGCCGCAGAATGCGCCCAGAAGCTGCCATTTCGGTACGTCCAGCAGCGTAGCCGCCTGACGGGGTTCAAAGTAAAAAATCAGTAGCGCCGTAATCACGCCACCTACCGCAAAAGTGAGAAACGCACTACGGAATACGCCAACCTGGCTGCCTAGCCGGCCATTGATTGCTGCCTGCATGCTCAACATTGCGCCGCCAACCAGCGCCAGCAAAATCATTATGCTACTCATGAGATATCCTCAGCTTGTGGCGATTAAAATCAGGGCGACAACGATAAACAGCAGAGCGATAAGCCGCCGACCATCAATTTTACGTTTTGGCGAGCCAAACAATCCGTAATGGTCGATCAGCAGGCTTTTGCATACCTGACCGGCGAGAATGCCAATCATGGTCATGGCGATACCGATAACCGGCACGGCAACAGTTAAGATGACGACGTAAATCGGCCCCAGAATTCCCCCGGTGAGCTGCCAGCCCGGCAAGGAGAAAAATGAAGGGCTTTGTCGTGGGCCAAACAGCAGCATCAGCAGAAACGTCAGCGCGGTTCCAACGCCAAAAATACTGAATGTGGCCCATAAATCCCCTACCTGCCCGGCCAGTGGCCCTAAAAGACCGGCTTCAACGGACAATCCCATACCGCCGACAATCACCAAAAAAATCAGTAATAACTGCATCGTTGCTACTCGCTTATTGATCAGGCGGCAGAGCATAAAGCAGCGGAGTGATGTAAAAAACGATACAATCAAGGAAACACTTTTGCGGATATTGCATTAATGAGTGATGCAGACAATGTGAATTTTCGGGCGCTACAGCTATTTATCGCTGTTTACGACAGCCAGAGTTTTTCAGTAGTCGCACGGCGGGAAGGTGTTTCTCCCTCTATGGTGTCGCGGGTCATCCATCAGCTTGAGGACTCCCTCGGTCAACAGCTGTTTTATCGAAACACCCGCGCAGTGGTGCCAACCGAAGCCGGACGCCTGTTCGCCACTCATGCCAGAAGCATCAGCGAACAGTTCAGCGCCGCCAGGCGCGATCTTCAGGACCGGAGCCTCCAGCCTGGTGGACTGGTGCGCATCAACGCCCCGGTCTATTTTGGTCAGCGCCATATCGCGCCGTGGCTGCCGGGCCTGACGGAACAGTATCCGCAGATGCAAATTGAACTGGCGCTGACCGATGACTTCATCGACCCTCACCGTGAAGCGACCGACGTTATTTTTCGTATCGGCAGCCTGCCGGATTCCAGCGTTCATGCCAGAGTGCTTGGTATGCAGCACCACTACCTGGTTGCAGCCCCGGAATATCTACAACGGCGCGGCATTCCGGAGACCCCAGAGGATCTTCGCCAACACAATACGCTGGTCTACAGCGGTTCAAACGGACCTAATCGCTGGCTGTTCCGCCTTGCGGATGGAGAATGGGTGCACCATCCGCAAACTCCGCAGTTGGCCTCAAACAATGCCGATGCGTTGCTAACCTCTGCGCTGGGCGGTATGGGCGTGGTGCTATTTCCCGACTGGATGGTGAATGAAGCGATTGGCGAAGGAAGGCTTATTAAACTGATGACCAATTATACCGCCGCTATCAGCAGTACGCCTTCGCCGGTTTCCGCTATTTACCCTCACGCCCGGCATCCCTCACTAAACGTGCGCGCGGTGATTGACTATTTTATCGACGCTTTTGGTACGCCTTTATACTGGCAGCGCTAAGCGGTTATACGCACTAAAATTGTCATAACTCAAACAATTAGCATTCGATGAAGACGAAAGCACTTTAACGTTTCCTTTACCCCTTTGTTACGACTATGGTTATTACGGTGGTTTTGATAACCAACCGTTTAACAACAATAATTGCACGGTTTTTATAATAGTAATTGAACGGAAATAGCTATTAAATCCGTAGACTCATTCAAATATCGCTTATTGGTAGCAGTGTATATCGTAATGGCATTCACAAAAGCAAACGGAGCCTGATATGAGCACGTCAAACGATCCTTCGAACACTCCATCGGCAGGGAAATGCCCTTTTCACGCCGAAACGCCAACGCAGAGCGCCGGTGGTGGTACCGGCAACCGCGACTGGTGGCCAAACCAACTACGTGTGGACCTGCTAAATCAGCACTCCAATCGATCGAACCCGCTGGGTGAAAATTTTAACTACCGGGAAGAATTCAAAAAACTCGACTATTCAGCGCTGAAAGCCGATATCCGCGCCGTGTTGACCGACTCGCAGGAGTGGTGGCCAGCAGACTGGGGCAGCTATATCGGGCTATTTATTCGTATGGCCTGGCACGGTGCAGGTACTTACCGTACCGTTGACGGACGCGGCGGCGCAGGCCGTGGTCAGCAGCGCTTTGCGCCGCTGAACTCCTGGCCGGATAACGTCAGCCTGGATAAAGCTCGTCGCCTGCTATGGCCGGTGAAACAGAAATATGGTCAGAAAATTTCCTGGGCCGACCTGTATATGCTCGCAGGTAACGTGGCGCTGGAAAACTCCGGTTTCCGTACCTTTGGTTTCGGTGCCGGTCGTGAAGATGTGTGGGAACCCGATCTGGATGTTGACTGGGGCAATGAAACCGAGTGGCTGGCGCATCGCCATCCGGAAAGCCTGAATAAGCAAGCCATTGGCGCCACCGAGATGGGTCTGATCTACGTTAACCCGGAAGGGCCTAACGCCAGCGGTGACCCGCTCTCCGCAGCCTCTGCGATTCGCGCCACCTTTGGCAATATGGCGATGGACGATGAAGAGATCGTCGCGCTGATCGCCGGGGGACATACGCTGGGTAAAACGCACGGTTCCGCAGTGACCACCCACGTTGGCGCCGAGCCGGAAGCGGCACCAATCGAAGCACAGGGCCTCGGCTGGGCGAACAGCTACGGCAGCGGTGCGGGCGCGGATGCCATCACCTCCGGCCTGGAAGTGGTCTGGACGCAAACCCCGACCCAGTGGAGCAACTACTTCTTCGAAAACCTGTACAAATATGAGTGGGTACAGACCCGCAGCCCGGCTGGCGCAATCCAGTTTGAAGCGCAGGACGCTCCGGAGATTATTCCTGACCCGTTTAATCCGGATAAAAAACGTAAGCCGACGATGCTGGTTACCGACCTGACGCTGCGCTTCGATCCGGAATTCGATAAGATTTCCCGCCGTTTCCTTAACGATCCGCAGGCCTTTAACGAAGCCTTTGCCCGCGCGTGGTTCAAACTGATCCACCGCGATATGGGGCCGAAATCCCGTTACATGGGCCCGGAAGTACCGAAAGAAGATCTGATCTGGCAAGACCCGTTACCGGCAGCCATCCACGCTCCGACCCCAGCGGATATCGCCACGCTGAAAACCGCCATTGCCGAGGCAGGCCTGTCGGTCAGTGAACTGGTTTCCGTTGCCTGGGCATCAGCGTCCACCTTCCGTGGTGGCGATAAGCGCGGCGGTGCCAACGGCGCGCGTCTGGCGCTGGAGCCGCAGAAATCCTGGCCAGTCAACGCTATTGCCTCCCGCGTTCTGCCGACGCTACAAGCGATTCAGAAAGCGTCGGGCAAAGCGTCATTGGCCGATATCATCGTGCTGGCAGGCGTGGTTGGTATTGAGCAAGCCGCTGCCGCTGCGGGCGTACGGGTAAACGTACCGTTTGCGCCTGGCCGCGTTGATGCGCGTCAGGATCAGACCGATGTTGAAGCGATGGACCTGTTGCAACCATTGGCCGATGGCTTCCGTAACTATCGTCGCGTTGAAGGTGGCGTTTCAACAGAGACCTTGCTGATCGATAAAGCACAGCAGCTAACCCTGACGGCTCCGGAAATGACCGTTCTGGTCGGTGGTCTACGTGCGCTGGGAGCGAACTTTGATGGCAGCCAGCACGGCGTATTTACTGACCGTATGGGCGTGTTGAGCAATGATTTCTTCGCCAATCTGCTCAGTATGGGCACCGTCTGGAAAGCCGTGGACGAGCAATCTGAGCTGTTTGTCGGTCGTGACCGTAAGAGCGGCGAAGAGAAATACACCGCGACCCGCGTTGATCTGGTATTTGGTTCCAACTCCGTGCTTCGTGCGCTGGCGGAAGTTTATGCCAGCAGCGATGCGCAGCAGAAATTTGTCACCGATTTCGTGGCAGCATGGACCAAAGTGATGAATCTGGATCGCTTCGATCTGTAATCCCTTCCCCGACGGGCTTCGCGCCTGTCGGGGTTTTCTCTCGCTCTACTTCCATCAGTCGGCTCACGGCAACTTTTGCAAAATACTCGCCATGATCACCGTAAAATTCCGCACATCTGTTTTAACGTTAAACGCAGGGTTTATCGCTTTGCGGCCAATGAAGCCATCAATAAGCGCGAAAATGGTCATTGTGGCCTCTTGCGCGTTAACATGTGGACTAAACTCTCCAGCCGCTACGCCTTTGCGGATAATGTCTGCCACGCCCTCGCGCATAACCTTGTCGCTGGCAGAAAAAGCCGCGCGCAGATGCTCTTTTCTGGCCGACTCCGCAATGATCTCCACCCACAGTTGATGAGATGACGGATAGCCCACTTCCTCTATGCACGAGGTCGTGAGACTGCAAATCTGCTCAAAGCAGGAGCCGTGAAATTGCTCCTGATGCTTTGCCAGCGCTGATTTCTGCTCTTCAAAGATGATCGCTTCAATCAGCTCATCTTTGCCTTTGAAATAGGTATACATCGCCCCGAGGCTAATCCCTGCACGCTGAGCAATCTCCCGCACGCTGGTGGCATTAAAGCCCTTTTCAGCAAAGCAGGCCGCCGCCGCGACGATCAGTTTATGGTACGTTTCTGAATTTTTTGACATTTTTACAACCTCCAGCGATGGGCAATTTTAGCCTCTTTTGCGCGGGACTGGCTAGACGTTGTACCGTGATACTTGCGCAAACTTCAGCTGAGAGATAGAGTGAATGAACGTTCGTTCATTTTTGTGTTCACATCTGAACTGAGGACTTCATGACCCACTCAACTCACGATAATCTCCGTCTGATCTTCCCGCAATGGCAAGGCGGGAACAACGCGCCCTACTATTTTGGTTCCCAGCTTCTTGCCTGGCTGGCTCCCGCATC
The DNA here is from genome assembly GCF_051131775.1 of Klebsiella sp. MISC125. NCBI lineage: Bacteria > Pseudomonadati > Pseudomonadota > Gammaproteobacteria > Enterobacterales > Enterobacteriaceae > Klebsiella > Klebsiella sp. MISC125. The sequence continues at coordinate 3,027,717 of NZ_CP180448.1, read as the reverse complement.
GCAGGGGCCGGTTGCTGAAGTCGCCGTCACGCCGCCATCCGATAAACCGCTGGTGAATGAAAATGGGATTGTGGGACGTCGCCAGGTTGTTGCCCAGTTGCGTGATGCGCAGGAGAAAATCGCAGCGCACCGTCCACAAACCATTGTGACGCTGGGTGGCGATTGTCTGGTCTCACTGGCGCCGTTCGCTTATCTCACTGAGAAATATGGCGATAAACTTGGCATCCTGTGGATTGACTCGCACCCGGACGTGATGACCCCGGCACAATATCCGCACTCTCATGCTCACGTCCTTGGCGCGCTGATGGGCGTGGGAGACAACGAGCTGACTCGCGACGTTAAAACGCCTCTATCGCCGCGCAAAGCGATGATTGCCGGTATTCACAACCCGCTGGAATATGAAGCACAGTTTCTTGCCGACCACGCTATCGCGACCTGCGATCCGCAAGCGGTGAGAGACGGCGCTCAGGCGGTAAGTGACTGGATAACCCGAGAAGGTATTGAATATCTGGCTGTCCATCTTGACCTTGATGTGCTTAACCCCGGGCTATTCCGCTCGGTGCTCTTCGCCAGACCGGGACGCGGGGAACACGACTTTGGCGATGTAGCCGAAGGGAAACTGACGATGAGCGAAGTGGTCACGCTGGTCAATCAGGCTACTGCGCTGGCATTACCGGTAGGACTTACCGTCGCGGAACATCTGCCCTGGGACGCAATAAACCTTAAGCAGATGCTTGCCGAATTACCACTTCTCAAATGATTGCCGTTCCCCTGATATCTTCAGGGGAACACGGCCTACTCCCTGATGGGGATACCGTCATGAAATTCATTGAATAATCAATTAAATAAGAACTCTGAATAACTGAATCTGGCAACGCTTAATGATTGACACTAGTCGTTATATATTGACATACATAGCGATCATCCCTACCCTTAATCATCATACAATTATAATTCGTACCCTTCAGACGGAGACGTGAGTCGCTCTCGCCTCATTCCACTTTCACCAGTCTGAAATTAAAACTCATGCGCTTAACGAAACTCGCTTTATTGACCGGGGTTATTCCCTGCACCTCATTGTTTATGGCGATTACCGCCCATGCCGAAGAAACCATGGTGGTCAGCGCCGCGCCGCAGGCCAACGCAGAATCTCTTGATGACAATACCCCTGCAGCACAAAAGCAGGCGACGCTGGGTAACCTCGGCAAACGCAAGCTTCTTGATGTACCGTGGGCGGTACAAACCATGTCGGATTCTCTGATTCGCCAGCAGCAGCTCGGCAGCGTTAAAGACGTTTACCGCTATATGCCTTCCGTACAGGGCGAAGGCGTGCGCCCGCAAACCCGCGGCATGCAGGGTAGCGTAGTACAAAACAGTATGATTGATGGCCTTAACGTAGTCTCAACCACCGAATACCCGGCGGAGCAGTTCCAGCGTATCGAGGTGTTGAATGGTATGGCGGGCGCGCTGTACGGGCCGGCTAACCCAGCGGGGATGTTTAACCTGGTATCAAAGCGGCCAACCGATGTTCCGCTGCGTCGGGTAACCGTCGGCGGCGGCACCGGTTCGGGTGCCAACGCAGCGCTGGATCTGAGCGGACCACTGGATGCTGGTGACCGGGTTAAATATCGTCTCAACCTGATGGATCAGGATGGTAGCGGCTATACCCACGGCAGCCGCCAGCGCAATCAGTATGCCGGGCTGGCGCTGGATTTTCAGCTGACCGATAAAACCGTGCTTGAGAGCAACTTCAGCTACTATCACTTCTATCAAAAAGGGATGCCCGGCAGCTTTGCTCTCGCCAAAGGCACCCATTTTCCGTCGGCATTGGACCCAACGAAAGACAAATATGGCCAGTATTACGCCGGGAATGATGACACCACCACCACCGGTAGCCTGCATATCAAACATGACTTTGACGGCAACTGGCTGCTGGATGTTGGCGTGCTGCGTCAAATTGCCGATCGCGAATCCACCGCCGTCACCAATACGCTCACCGATAATAAAGGCAACTACACCACTACGACTGCCAACTCTGCCGCCAGCCGTTTTACGATCAACAGCTATCTGGCGAACCTCACCGGCAGCGTGGAGACCGGCTGGCTACAGCACGATCTGGCGTTCGGCATGCGCGGTTTTGTGTGGAAAAACTATAATCCGCGCAGCGGCGGTACCCAGACGCTGGGCAGTTCCTCGCTAAACGATAATCCGACGTTTGAGCGCCCAAATTATCCTGATTTCACTGACCGCTATCATTCAGCCACTACCACCCAGCACGTGTTTCTGCTGAGCGATACGCTGACCTTTAACCCGCAGTGGAGCCTGCTGCTTTCCGGCAGCGAAAACCTGTTTACCGTCAGCAACTACAACAAAAGCAGCCAGCGCAGCAGCAAAAGCGATGATAACGGCGTCAGCGGTTCCGCCAGCCTGATGTATAAACCGATTGATAACGTCACCCTCTATACCACCTGGGCCAACAGCATGCAGCAAGGCGATAGCGCGCCAACCGGTGCTAATAATGCCGGTGAAGTGCTCGACCCCTACCGCAGCCACCAGATTGAAATCGGTGCCAAATATGCGCCGACACAGGATTTGCTGCTAAGCACCGCGCTATTTCAGGCTGAACGTCCGTTTGCTTATACCAACAGCAACGGCGATTTCGCTCAGGACGGTACGCAGAAAAACCGCGGGATCGAGCTGATGGCCGATGGTCACGTCACCCGTAATCTGCGCCTGTTTGGCGGCGCGACCTGGCTTGACCCACGCCTGCATGACACCTCAAGCGCCAACGCGGATGATAAACAGGTCGTTGGTTTGCCGCGCTTTACCGCCAATATGCTGTCGGTTTACAGCATCCAGCAGCTGCCAGGCCTCGACGTGAATGGCAACATTCATTACGTTGGCCGCCGCGCGACCGATAACGCCAACGACAGCTGGGTAGGCAGCTATACCACTGTCGATCTTGGCAGCAACTATCGCACCCGGTTGTTCAATACCGACACCACCTTTAGGTTAGCAGTCACTAATATCACCAATCGTCACTACTGGACCAACATCGTTCCCGGCGCGTTAACCGGCTATACCGGCGCCGGATACGCCAGCGCGCAATTAGGCGCGCCGCGTGAAGCGACGGTCTCAGTGCAGTTCGACTTCTAAGGAGCCCAATGAAAAAATTAGCTGCTGGTTTACTCTGCGCTTTTCTGGCCTTCCCGGCGCTGGCTTCCCGTCAGGTGACCGACGATGCCGGACACAACGTTACCCTTCCCGACAGCGTGGACAGGATTGCCGAAGGCTGGTACGCCCACCATTCGCTGCTGATGACGCTGGGAGTGGGCGACAAAATTGTCGCTACCGTCAACCGCCCTGACGCGCGCCCGTGGATGTTCCATATTGCGCCGAAGCTGCATCAGGCACTGATCGCTCGCGGGCCGCACTTCACCAGCGAGGCGCTGCTCGCTCAGGGAGCCCAGGTGGTATTTGTCGCGAAAGATAACGGTGATGCCGCGGCGTTTCGCCAGGCGGGCCTGCCGGTTATGGAGATGCGTTTTACCGACTATCCTTCGCTACAGCACTCGCTAACCACCACCGCGCAGGTGTTTGGTAGCGAACAAGCGTCGACGCGAGCAAGCGAATATAATCAATATCTTCAATCAGTTATTGATAGCGTCGGGCAAAAAACAGCGTCACTCAGTGATAATGAACGCCCACGAGTACTGCATATTCAATCGCTGAAGCCGCTGAAAGTTGACGGCAGCCATACGCTGATTGACACCTGGATCCGCCTGGCGGGAGGTCAAAACGTCGCAGAGGAGATTAATGGCAACATGCAGGAGGTTTCGCCGGAAAAAGTGCTGGCCTGGCAGCCGGATATTATTATCCTCGGCCCCGGCAGCGGCGACTGGCAGACATCAGCCTGGGCCGGGCTTTTCGCCAGCCTGAAGGCGGTGAAAAACGGTCAGGTGGTGCAGAATCCGTCAGGCGTTTTCCCGTGGGATCGTTATGGCACCGAAAGCGCATTGCAAATTCAGTGGGCAGCAAAGCTGTTTCATCCACAGCGCTTCGCCAATGTTGATATGGTGAGCGTCACTCGTGATTTCTATCAGCGCTTTTTTGATTATCCGCTTAATGAGAAAGAGGCTGGGCGGATTTTACAGGCGCTACCGCCGCAACAATAAGTCAAAACCCCAGGCCACAGGCCCGGGGTTCCTTTTATCTTATCCAGATAGTCAGCAAAATAATGATGACCGCAATCATCACCACCCGAATAAACACGTTATCCAGCGGAGTTTTTCGCATTATCTTTTCCTCACTCTATGATTTGCCGGAGGGCCAACAGCAGCACCAGTAAACCCACCAGGAAAAACATCAGCGCGATGAGGTTGTCTGGAGAACGATTCATCTCGACACCTCCTTTTCATCAGAACCACTGACCGAACCGTTTGATATAGAAGCGCTTCATCCCTTGCGCCACCAGGCAGTAGCTCAGCAGCGTGGCAACCAGCCACGGGAAGTAGCTCAGCGGCAGCGGCTCTAATCCCACCATCGCCCCCAGCGGCGAGAACGGGATATAGATACCCAGCGCCATAATCAGCACGGTGGTCAGCAGAACCGGCAGCGTGGCGCGGCTCTGGATAAACGGGATCTTCTGCGTTCTCAGCATATGCACAACCAGCGTCTGCGACAGCAGCCCTTCGATAAACCAGCCGGACTGGAACAGCGCCTGCGCTTCGACATTATTCGCCGCAAACACGTACCACATCAGCGCAAAAGTGGAGATATCGAAGATGGACGACGTCGGGCCAATCCACAGCATAAAGCGACCGATGTTTTTCGCATCCCACTTGCGCGGTTTGCGCAGAAACTCTTTGTCCATCTTGTCCCACGGCAGCGACAGCTGGGACAGATCGTACATTAGATTCTGGATCAACAGATGGATCGCCAGCATCGGCAGGAACGGGATAAACGCGCTCGCGACCAGCACCGAAAAGACGTTGCCGAAGTTAGAGCTGGCGGTCATGTTCAGGTACTTAATAATATTGCCGAAGGTCTCACGCCCCTTGATGACGCCCTCTTCCAGCACCATCAAATCTTTTTCCAGCAGGATGATATCGGAAGCCTCTTTGGCGATATCCGCCGCACTATCGACGGAGATCCCCACATCAGCGTCACGCAGCGCCGGGGCATCGTTAATACCATCACCGAGGAAGCCAACGGTATGGCCGTTTTTCTGCAATGTTTTCAGAATGCGTGATTTCTGTAGCGGCGTCAGTTTGGCGAACACCGCGCGCTTTTCTACTTCGCGCTCCAGTTCGTTATCCGTCATCGCTTCGATCTGTGCCCCGGTCAAAATGTCGTGCGCATCAATCCCTACTTCAAGGCAAATACGCGCCGTCACCACCGGGTTATCGCCGGTTAACACTTTCACCGCTACGCCGTTATCACGCAGCGCGGTAATCGCTTTTCCCGCGCTCTCTTTCGGCGGGTCGAGGAAGGTCAACATTCCTTCGACCGTCAATCCCTGCTCATCGGCAGTACTGAGCGGAGTTGTCAGAGCGGCATCATCCAGCTTGCGGGTCGCCAACAGCAGGACGCGGAAACCCTGAGCGTTGTAGTCCTCAGTTTTGGCTAACAGCAGATCGCGACGGGTTTCATCCAGCTCGACCACCTTATCGCCTTCGCGCAGATGCGTCGCCACCATCAGCATCTCTTCAACTGCGCCCTTGCAGATCAGGTTTTTGTCGCCATGACGCACATCTTCTACCGAGACCGACACACGGCGACGCACAAAGTCGAACGGCAGTTCATCGAGCTTCACAAAGCGTTCTTTCGTCGAGGGGGAAATCCGCCCTTCACCAAAACGCAGCACCGCTCTGTCCATCAGATTACGCGCGCCGCTCTGGCTGCTGCTGTTCAGCCACGCCAGGGTCAGCACCCGGTCGCTCTCGGCACCGCTCACATCGAGATGGTGCTCAAGAATGATATTGTCCTGGGTCAGGGTGCCGGTTTTATCGGTGCACAATACGTCCATCGCGCCAAAGTTCTGAATGGCGTTCAGACGCTTGACGATCACTTTGCGTCGCGACATGGCGATAGCGCCTTTCGCTAAGTTTGAACTGACGATCATCGGCAGCATTTCCGGCGTCAGGCCCACCGCGACCGCCAGGGCGAACAATGACGCCTCGACCCAGTCGCCTTTGCTGAATCCGTTGATCAGCAACACAATAGGCACCATCACCAACATAAAGCGGATCAGCAGCCAGCTGACGCTGTTCACTCCGCGATCGAACGCCGTCTGGGTACGGGTTCCAACGATGGATTTCGCCAGTGAACCAAACCAGGTGCGGTTTCCGGTCGCCACAACCACCGCCTGCGCCCTGCCGCTGGTGACGTTGGTACCCATCAGGCAGATGTTGCCCAGCTCAAGCAGGCTTTTATCCTTGTTCGGCGAAGGTAGCCGATCGCTGTCCTTGCCGGAGACGCTGGCCATCACGTCATATTTCTCAACCGGTAGCGACTCGCCGCTGAGAATCGACTGGCTGACAAACAGGTCCCGCGACTCCAGTAGACGAACGTCCGCCGGAACCAGGTCTCCCGCAGCGAGGAAAATCACATCGCCCGGCACCAGTTCTTCAATAGGAATCTCTTCCTGAACCGGGCCGATATTGCCCGGGCCGCGACGCAGCACCGTGGCGGTAGTGCGAACCATCGATTTCAGCGCCTGCGCCGCCTTGTTGGTGCGAAACTCCTGCCAGAAACGCAATAACCCGCTCAGGCTGACCATCGTCACAATAATGATAATTCCGGTCAGATCGGTCTCTTCGCCGTTACGCAGCGGTAGCCAGTAATCGGTCACGAAGCTGACGGCGGCCAGCGCCATCAGGACATAGATAAACGGGTTATTGAATGCCTGCAGAAGCTGGATCAGCGCCGGAGGTGCCTGTTCATGCGCAACCTCATTACGGCCATAATCCTCAAGCCGCTCAAAGGCATCTTCCGTTGTCAGCCCCTGACGGCTGCTGTTTAGCCGCGCCAGCGTATGGTCCGGGCTGTTAAACGCCTCAGTCTCAATTGCGAAGCTCTTTTTATGCTGCTTATCATTTTCTGACGCAGACCGGTTTACTTTCCGGTTTTCTATTTTCATGTCAGTCATGATTGTTCCCCAAATTTAAAACGTGTTTGTCCCTGCATAAAATATCTATGCATAATGTATTTCTTTCGCTATTAAGCGCGTATTACTTTAGGCCTATGGGAATATCCATCATTCCCTCCTTATGCGACCATTCGCAGGATGATTGAATTAAGAAAGCATCAGTAAAATATAAAAATGGCAGCAAACATTCTTCCATTTTGCGGGAAGAAACAACTGCCAACTTTAACGATGACGCGACAAAACCTCGCCCTGACAGGCGATTAGCGTCGAAGACGTGGTGGAGGAAACAGCGTGTTTTTAAACATGAACATGACGATTATCCTCGCAGCAGCGCTGCGTTTACTTTATAGGGGATGCAATCGTCAATAACAGAAGGATTGCTGCCCGCCGGGTGGCAAGCAGCGCAAAAGAAATAGCGTCAGCTTGCCTTGATGTTTAAGTAAGGGTGACTGTCCAACATATTTCTCCTGATTGAATTTGTGCTCATTATAGTCACTCAATTATTTGAGTAAAGTTAAAATGTCGCTTTGGTGATGGTTTGTTTAGAATTATCTAATAGCTAAAATTATTTGATCATTTGACGTTACAGAAAAAGAACTCAGGCCCCCATTCCGCTTCCCCCGGTGGTTTGCTTCAAATCCTGCCGCCTGTGTCGCTTAAAACCAGCGTATTCACGAACACTTTCACATTTCATCAACATTTTCCGCTACACAGCGTCGTTAAGAGAAGCGATTAAAAATTTAAAACTATTAACAATCAATTAACATTAGCAGGCAAACATTTTATCTGAGGAAAATAATAATATGTCTACCACCCAGGTTCTGGGCGACGCCACGTTCGCCTCCCCAGGACAACCCCACGCCAGCTTAACCGCTCGCATCGATGCGCTGCCCGCCTCCATCGGCCTGTGGTCTTTTATCACTCTGCTGGCGCTGGGCGGCTTCTTCGAGCTGTACGATCTTTTTCAGACCGGGTATATCAGTACCGGACTGCTGGCAGAGGATATTTTCCATACTGGCGAGAACGGCATCTTTGGTATCTCCGACCAGGCGGCTTTCGCCTCATCCACCTTTCTGGGGCTGTTTATCGGTGCCAGCCTGCTTGCACCGCTGGCGGATAAACTGGGGCGACGCCACACCTTTATGTTTGCCCTCGCCTGGTACGGCATTTTTTCATTGATTATGGCGTTGCAGAACAGCGCCGAAGGGGTAATTTTCTGCCGCTTTCTGGTTGGGATCGGCCTCGGTATTGAGCTGGTAACCATCGACACCTATTTAAGCGAATGGGTACCGACGCATCTGCGCAACAAAGCCTTCGCTTTCGCCTTCTTTATCCAGTTTTTATCGGTACCTGCGGTGGCGCTGATGTCATGGATGCTGGTACCGATCACCCTTTTCGGCCTCACCGGCTGGCGCTGGGTGATTATCTTCGGTGCTCTTTGCTCCCTGGTAATTTGGGTTATTCGCAAAAAGCTGCCGGAGTCAGCGCGCTGGCTGGATGAAAAAGGCCGTCATGAAGAGGCGCACGAGGTGATGTGCGAAATGGAACAGCGCTGCGGCGTTTCTCCTTCCCCCCGCCACCATGTCGAGAAACAACCGTCTCAGCGCAAAATGGGGGCTTTCAAAGAGATCTGGGCTCCGCAATACCGCAAACGCACCATCATGCTGATGGTGATGAACTTTTTCCAGGCAATCGGCTTCTTTGGTTTTGGTAACTGGCTGCCCGCACTGCTTTCCGGCCAGGGGGCAAGCATCACCCATAGCCTGCTGTATGCGTTCTTTATTACGCTGGCCTACCCGATTGGCTGCCTTTTCTGCACCCGCTTCGTACATCGCTTCGAAAACAAATGGCAAATAGTTCTCTCGGCGCTGATGACCGTGGTGTTCGGCACCCTGTTTGCGCTACAAAACAGCCCGGTGCTGCTGGTGATTTGCGGATTTATGATCACCTGGTCCAACGCCTGGCTGACCATCAGCTACCACGCCTATCAGGCTGAAGTGTTTCCGACCCGTATTCGCGCACGGGCGGTAGGTTTCTGCTACTCCTTCAGCCGCCTGTCGACGGCGATCACCAGTATTCTGATCGGCATTATTTTGCAATATGCCGGTACGCCAGGCGTCATCAGCTTTATTGTCGCCAGTATGCTGATGGTGATGCTGTCAGTGGGAATTTTTGGTCCAAAAACCCGGGGAATTAGTCTGGAAGATATCTGATAGAGAGCGCCACTTTATGCCTGACAGAACACACGTCAGGCTTGAATTTATCCAGTCGCAGATGGCAGGCTATGAGCGAGTAGTCGCTAATCAGGTAGGAAAAAATGGATCATCCTTCAGCAAAAAACATCGTCGCGCTGTATGAAAAGCAGTGGGCCACGTTTCAGACCCTGCGCTCTACCAGCCTGTTTGAAAAGCCGTGGCTGGACAGATTTCTCAGCATCATCAAGCCTGGAGGAGCGATCCTGGATATTGGCTGTGGCAATGCCTCGCCGATTGCCGAATATCTGCTCAGCCGGGGTTTTCGCGTGACGGGTGTTGATGCTTCGCCGTCAATGATTGCCCTGTGTCAGCAGAAATTCCCCGCCGGCCGCTGGCTAACCGGAGATATGCGCGAACTGGCGCTGGCAGAAAAGTTTGATGGCGTGCTGGCGTGGGACAGTTTTTTCCATCTTCCGCGGACCGATCAGCGCAGGATGTTTAGCCTCTTCGCCGCCCATGCTGATGACGGCGCGGCGTTGATGTTTAATACCGGTACCAGCAACGGCGAGGCGATCGGCCTGTTTGCTGGCGAGCCGCTTTACCACTCGAGCCTGGCATCGGAGGAGTATCAGGCATTGCTACAACAATATGCTTTCAAGGTGGTGAAACATAGCGTGGAGGACCCGCAGTGCGGTGGCCGCACGGTCTGGCTGGCGGCTAAGCGCGGCTAGCTTACCGACTCGCCAAAAATCCTTTGCGCATCGGCAAAACATTTTTCCGCCAGCGACGATACCGGTTCTTTGTTGCGCATAATCAGCGCCAACATCGAGTCAACTTCAGTCTCCGCGATGGGTCTGATGTCCAGATTATCGCTCAACGCTTCAAGACCGTTATTGAGCGGCATGATCGCGCAGCAGATCCCGGCCTGCACCGCCTGGATAATCTGAAAAGTAGAGTCGCTTTCGAAGACGTACTTCGGCGCCAGCCCCTTGGCCTTAAAGCTCATTTCTATCGATTCGCGGTAGTACATGCCCTTCGTCAGAAACCCCAGCGGCAGCGCGGCCAGCGTCTCCCATTCAGGAGTCGTATCCTCAAACTGATAGTGACGCTTATCATGCAGCAAACCCATGCGGGTATTTGGCAACCAGACCACATTAAACAATTGGCTATCGACGTGGTGCAGATAGCAGATCCCAAGATCCAGCTGGTTGCGGCTAACGCCGTCGATGATCTGCTCCGAAGTCATCGACAGCAGGCTGAACTGTAGCTCCGGGTATTTATCCGCCAGCGGTTTAATCAGTTGCATCGGATTCAGGCTGGCTAACGGCACCATTCCGACTCTTAACTGACCTACCATCTGCCCGCGACAAATCGCCGCCTCCGCTTCCAGCCCGTCGTGCGCTGCCAGCAGCGCTCGTGCCCACGCCAGAATGCGTTCCCCTTCCGGGGTAAATCCCTCAAACCGCTGCCCACGCTGGATCAGCGTCAAATTAAGTTCTTCTTCAAGATTGCGAATACGCATAGAAAGCGTGGGCTGGGTGATATGACAGGCCGCCGCGGCCTGGCCGAAATGACGCGTCCGGTCGAGCGCAATCAGATATTTAAGCTGTTTGATATCCATCAGTTACCCAGTGTGTTTGCGCTTTCTCATTGTGCTGTAAACACAGCAGAAAATGTTAGTTAAATGTTATGTGCAGCGTTGACGAAATTCAAGCGCCGTTCGGCTGTTGCTGGTCCCACGTTCACAGGGCTACACTCATGCCATGCACTGGCAGGAGAAACCGTTGAAAACTCGCCTTCATCACGTTCAGCAGCACCGGCTAACTCTGCCGGGGCTGGAAGCCATGTCGTTAGTCACGGAACAGAGCTTTCCGCGCCATTCGCACGATCAATTTGGTATCGGCATTTTCACTCAGGGCGCGCAGCACTCGTGGAGCCATCTTGGCAAAATCGAGGCCGCCGCCGGAAATATCATTATGGTCAACCCGGGAGAGATGCACGATGGCATTCCGCTGGATGGTCCCCGCAGCTGGCAGATGGTTTATCTCAACCCTGAACGGGTTGCTGGCGAATTTCAGGGAGAGAGGAAGGCCGAAGATATTCTCCTGCGCCCGGTCGTTGAGGACCCGCAGCTGCGCGGGCTTATGCAACGGCTTTTTAGCGAGATTACCGCCCTTGTGACCGACGATATTGCAGTGGAAGAGGCGCTGCTGCAATGCCTGATGCGGGTCACTCGTTTTCATCTCTGCACCAGGTCGCCTGATAAATGCGACTCTCCGGCTGTTGCGCTGGCCAGACAATATATTGATGATGCCCCTGAAGAGAAAATCTCTCTCGACGTTCTCGCCGCCCTGAGCGGTATCAGCCGCTTTCAACTGATCCGCGGCTTCGCACGCGAAACCGGCATCACGCCGCACGCCTACCTGATACAGTCCCGCGTGCGATTGGCACGCCGTCTGTTAGCTGCTGGCCATTCACCCGCTGACACCGCGCTGATGGCCGGTTTTGCCGATCAAAGCCATCTCACCCGTGCCTTTCAAAAACAGTTCGCCATGACGCCAGGACGCTATCAGGCGCTCCGTTAGCTGGCGGCGTGCAATTTTGTTCAATACCGACGCGACGCTTTCATAAATACTCAGGCCTTCGATTCTTTACGCCAGGAACTACGTTATGTCGTTAATCAGCCCTGAGTTTCTTCTGACTTCACTTATTGTGGTTATCGCCCCCGGCACCGGGACGCTTTACACCATCGCCACCGGTTTATCGGCGGGAAGGCGCATGAGTTTTGCCGCGGCCTTCGGCTGCACGCTGGGCATTATTCCGCATATGCTTGCGGCGATAACCGGGCTGGCGGCGATCCTCCACAGTACGCCCGGCGCATTCGAACTGGTGAAATATGCGGGCGTCGCCTGGCTGCTGTATCTGGCGTGGGCCACCCTCACCCAGCGCGGTAGCCTGAGCGTGGAAAATAGCGAGAGACGCAATCTACTCCAGGTGATTACCCACGCTATCCTGATCAATCTGCTTAACCCCAAGCTGCCGCTCTTTTTTCTCGCCTTTTTGCCGCAGTTTATCCACAGCGACTCGGCTTCCCCGATCAAGGAGATGCTGATATTAAGCGGAATATTTATGCTGATGACGCTGCTGATTTTCATGCTCTATGGCGCATTTTCAGCGGCGATGCGCGGATATGTGCTAACACGCCCCAGGGTCTTACAGGGGCTCAGAGTGAGCTTCGCCGCCGGGTTTGTCGGGCTGGGTATTAAGCTTATTCTGGCGCAAAAGTAGCGGAGCGCCCACGGCGGTAAATACGCCGTGGGTGAGTATTGACCTAACGAATCCCTTCCAGCGTACGGATCTCTTTCGAGCGTAGCGTCAAGCGAATAGGCGCCGATTTATAAGAGGGCGTGCCGCTCTCTTTATCGAGATAATCCAGTGGCACCAGGACGTTAGCTTCGGGATAGTAAGCCGCGACGGTGCCCGGCGCGATGCTGTAAGCGACCAGCGTGATATCTTCCAGCCGCTGGTGATTACCCGGCAGCGCGGAGCGAATATCCACCCGGTCGCCGTGCTCGAACCCCTGCTCCGCCATATCCTGCTCATTCATAAACAGCACATCGCGACGGCCAAAGACGCCGCGGTAACGGTCGTCCATGGCGTAAATCGTGGTGTTGTACTGATCGTGGCTACGCAGCGTAACCAGACGCATCACATCGTCACCATCAACTTGCTGGTTTTCGTGCACGCCGTGGAAAACCGAGAACATCGCTTTGCCGGTTGGCGTCGGCCAGATACGTTCTGTTGGCGGCAGCGGCATTCTAAAGCCGCCGGGATGGCGAATACGCTGGTTGTAATCATCAAAACCGGGAATTGTCTGCTCGATCAGGTCGCGGATCTTGTCGTAATCGGCGACCAGCCCCAGCCAGTCAATTTTACTCTCCGGCAGGGTCGCCATGGCCATCGCAGCAACAATCGCCGGTTCAGAGCGCAGCTGCGGTGAACCCGGTTTTAGCTTGCCCGACGAGGCATGAACCATCGACATCGAATCTTCCACGGTAATCGACTGACGCCCCGTCTGCTGGATATCCAGCTCGGTACGCCCCAGACACGGCAGAATAAAGGTCTCTTTCGCCACCAACAGATGCGAGCGGTTAAGCTTGGTGCCAATATGCACGCTTAGATCCAGGCTTCGCACCGCCGGGAAAGCGCGCTCATGATCCGGCATCGCCACCGCGAAGTTACCGCCAAGGCACAGCAGTGCTTTTGCTTCACCGTCGATCATCGCCTGTAGCGCTTTTACCGCATCGTGACCATGCTCCTGCGGCGGCGTGAATCCGAACACCCGTTGCAGGTTGGCAAGGAACTGGGCGCTCGGTTTTTCGGTAATGCCCACGGTGCGGTTGCCCTGCACGTTGGAGTGGCCGCGCAGCGGGCAGATCCCGGCCCCTGGCTTGCCAATATTGCCACGCATCAACAGCAGATCGGCAATCAGGCGTACGTTCGAGGTACCCTTGTTATGCTGGGTGATGCCCATCCCGTAGGTAATAATGGTGGCGTTCGATTTAGCATAAGCCAGCGCCACGCGTTCAAGACTGTCGCGCGTCAGGCCCGACTCGCGTTCAATATCCGGCCAGCTTGTGGCATGCAGATCCTGCGCAAAGTCAGTGAAGCCCAGGGTATGTTCGGCGATAAACTCCCGATCCAGTACTTCGCCCTGCTCTTCTTCCATCCGCAGCAGCGCCTTCGCAATGCCCTTCAACGCCGCCGCATCGCCGCCCGCTTTAACCTGGAAATAAGTGGAGGCGATGTTGGTCGAGCTGTAGGTCGCCATCTCAATAACGTTCTGCGGATCGGCGAAGCGTTCGAGCGCCCGCTCTTTTAGCGGGTTGAAAACAATGATCGGGACACCACGGCGCGCCAGTTCGTGCAGCGTGCCCATCATGCGCGGATGGTTGGTGCCGGGGTTATGACCGATGGAGATAACCAGTTCAGTTTTCTCAAAATCATCCAGCGAAACCGTGCCTTTACCGATGCCAATAGACTGCGGCAGGCCGACGCTGGTCGATTCGTGGCACATATTGGAGCAGTCCGGGAAGTTATTGGTGCCAAATTCGCGGGCAAACAGTTGGAATAAGTAAGCGACTTCATTGGAGGCGCGCCCGGAGGTGTAGAACTCCACTTCGTTGGGTTGCATCGCGCTGAGGATTTCGCCGATGCGGGCAAACGCCTCTTCCCAAGCGAGCGGACGTAGCGTATCGCTGCCCTTATCGTAAACCAAAGGCTGGGTTAAGCGCCCGTAGCCTTCCAGTTCGAAATCGCTCTTCGCCAGCAACGAAGTGACGGTGTTGGCCGCCAAAAACTCCGCGGTGACGCGTTTGCTGGTGGCTTCCCAGGTAACCGCTTTCGCACCGTTTTCGCAGAATTGAAACGTCGATTTATGCTCTTTGTCCGGCCAGGCGCAGCCGGGGCAATCAAAACCATCCGGCTGGTTGGTGCGCAGTAGCGTTGCGGGGGCATCAAGCGCATCCATTTGCGTGCGAACGGTGATGGCGGTGGCTTTTAATGCTCCCCAACCGCCCGCCGGGCCATCATAGGGATGGACGCCAGGGACGACGCGTCTTTTATTACTCATGTTGACTCCTGATACGCTTTCGGCGGCGGATTGCAGGTGAAGCGCCGCATTATTTCTTATCGCCCGCTACCAGTAAGTATGACGGGCGTTTTGTTAACGAAAGCATAACAATCAGGGCGGTAACTGTATAATCAATGTTATCTATCACGCGTTAGATTTAACTTATTTAACGATTAATAAACATACAATTTCATTTGCCAGATCAGGTTAAATTGTAATAACGATCGGGCTCAAGCTTATCCGGCAGAGGGTGCTGATCGGTCATATCCAGCAGGTTGCGTTCAATGGTGTTGCACATCGCATTGAGCGGCAAGTCGTTAGCAGCGGTGCCAAACGGGTCTTCCAGCTCCTCCGCCAGCGAATCCCAGGACAGGAAGGTATAGGAGATAAATACCGAGACAAATGGCGTCATGTAATGCAGGTCGCCAACCAGCGCGAACGGCAGCAGCGCACAGAATAGATACACCGTGCGTTGTAAAATCAAGGTGTAGGCAAAAGGCACCGGGGTACTCGCCAGGCGCTCGCAGCCGCCAAGGGCATGACCCAGCTCATCGAGCTTATTGTCCATCAGGCTGTGGCTGATATCACTCATCTTCCCTTCTGCCCGAAGACGCCCCAGTTCATCGCCCGCCAGCAGCAGGATGCGATTGGTCGGCATCGAGCTGGCAAGAATCTCGGCAACCGTCTGCGGCGGCAGTAACCGCGCTAAATCCGCGCTCGGATCCGTTTTACGCAGCTGATGCTTCAGGCTCCAGCTAAAAGCGACCAGGTAGCTAACCAGGCGTTGGTGAGATTCACTCTCCATCGGAAGAATATTTTTTAGCTGACGCACCAGCGTTCTCTGGGCAATCAGCACCGTTCCCCACAGATTGCGAGCTTCAACAAAGCGGTTATATCCTGCGCTATTACGAAAACCGAGGAAAATGGCAATGGCGATCCCTAGTAAGCTAAACGGCGCGACGGTCAGATGGATGCCGAGTTGCTCGTACCATTGATAGCTAATGATGGCGATAATCGACATCATCACGTTAAGCAGCAGGCGAAAGACGATTTTTGACAGCACCGAGCCGTGCCAGTCAAACAGACGAAGAAACCAGTGTTGTTCTGGCCGAATAATCATTTATCTATTAACCGATTGTATTTTTATATTGTTTAAAAACACGACATTGTGTCAGGCCCGCTATTAATCAGCGATAAAAAATAGCGGCTGAATTATGGACCCTTTTTATTTCGCTGGCAATCTCATGCTGAAAATATATAACCATGGATGCAGCATGGAAATAAAACCATACCCTCAGCTAAGTTAGAACAGACTTAGTTGCCGACTGGCAGGGGTCTATATGAATCATCATATTCAGGACGTTATGATTTTTTAATACCCGCGCGCGGGCCAATAGCGCAATATCATGCCCTTCAACAACTGACAAATTCCCCGCCACCTCAACGTGTACATCCACCAGGATTAAATCACCGGCGCGGCGGGTTTTCAGGTCATGCAGTGCGATGACTCCGGGCGTCGCCAGAATAGTCGTTTGTATCTGCTGTTCGGTATCGCTATCCACCGCGCGATCCATTAAGTCATGCAGTGCATCAATGGCAAACGAGTACCCCATGCGGGTGACCAGCACGCCGACAACAAGCGCGGCAACCGGGTCAAGCCATACGAACCCGGCAAGGTTACCGATAATACCAACCGCCACCACCACCGACGATGCAGCGTCGGAACGGGCGTGCCAGGCATTGGCAATCAGCATCGAAGACTGAATTCGCTTCGCCACCGCCAGCATATAGCGAAATAAAACTTCTTTGGCAACCAGCGCGGCAAGAGCGACCCACAGGGCGATGATATGAACATCCTGAATGGATTCGGGGTGCAGCAGTTTGTTGCAAGCAGACCACAGCATACCCAACCCAACGATCAACAACAGTGCGCCAATCACCATTGAAGCACCGTTCTCATAACGCCAGTGGCCATAATGGTGATCGCTATCCGAAGGCTTGCGGCTTTTTTTATTGGCGAGCAGAACCACAAAATCAGCGATCAGATCGGAAAAAGAGTGAATCCCATCGGCTATCAAACCCTGTGAGCCGGAAAATATCCCTGCCAGCACCTGAAAGCTGGATAAAAAAAGATTTACCACCACGCTGATTAGCGTACTTTTACGTGCGACCGTGGAACGCTGATGATATTTATCATCAGGCTGAGTTTTCATCGTCATTGAACACCTCTATTGAAAGAGAGACAACGTACACGATTTTGTTTAATTTTTCCTGAGCAATATGCTGCCGTTAAGCCAATATTTAAGTTTTTATAATATCGTCAATATTTAAATGCGAATAATTTCTTTTTATAAAATATAGCCTCAACAATAATAGCCTTGGCTATATTTATGCCACGCTTCGCATTCCCGAATAATTAATATTCATTCATCCGTCGCATCGCGCAATGATAGGCGCCATTGCGTACCGAAGCGCGCAGGACGCGAGCCACACCGTGTACGGTCATTCGCGCACTATGTCGCTGCAATGCGCTCATCGGCAAATTAAGCTTCTCCTGCGCCCAGGATGGCAGCAGGTCGATACCGGCGCGCATCATCATCCGCCCGACCGGCTGACTCAGGCGGCCCGGCAGCCGCGTTGACAACAGCACGTTAGCCACTTCCTGCGTGCGTTCGTCGCAACGCAGCACTGGTCGCATATCCTGCAAATAATCGGCAACCTGCCGCGGCGTGACCGGGATGTCGCGAGCCCCCAGACGGCGGGCGATTTCGGCGGCTTCCTGATAATACTGTTCCTGGCGGGCGGCGCTGATCACGGTCCGTTTGTAACGCAAATGGGAAGCCATAAAGCTGCTGCATTCGGCAACGTGAACCCAGGTGAGCAGTGCGGGATCGCTGGCCTGATACGGCGTACCGTCTTTATCCTGACCGCTCACGCGCAGATGAATCCCCTGCACTTTGGCGATCAGCCGCTCGGCGTCGACGGTGGTACCAAAGGTAGTGGCGGAAATAAACTGGCTGGTGCGGCGCAGGCGACCAAAAATATCTTCGCGGAAGTTCGAGTGATCCCAGACACCTGCCAGCGCCAGAGGATGCAGCATCTGCAATAGTAACGCGCTGACCCCGCCGCACAGCATGGACGTGAAATCCCCATGAACCTGCCAGATGGCCGACTGCGGGCCAAACAGCCCCGGCTCGCCTTTAGGATGTTCAAAATCGATCTCTTTAAGCGCCATGCCGGTTAAGCCCAAAACCTGAGCTTCAATCATTGTGCGTACACTGGCCATTGCGTTACTTGCTCCTTTCCGTAAGCGGAAAAGATAGCATTAATCTACGCAGGTGACATTTGGTTAAAGAAGGAAGTGCCCGCCTGAGACGGGCAGCGGGGAATTATGGATTAAGCTGATAGTCGAGGCTTATCTCAGCATTAAGCACCTGCGAAACCGGGCAACCGGCTTTCGCTTTTTGAATGATGCCGTCAAACACATCGGCCTCGATGCCTGGCAGCACAATTTTGCTCTGCAGCGCGATTTTGGTAATCGCAAAACCGCCGCCGGATTTGTCCAGCGTCACCACAGCCACGGTATCAATTGAGGTTGCGGTATAGCTCTCTTCGCTGAGCATCAACGACAGCGCCATCGAAAAACAGGCCGCATGGGCCGCGCCGATCAACTCTTCCGGGTTGGTCCCCTTCACGCCTTCGAAGCGGGTGTTAAAGCCATAAGGTTGCTGGTTCAGCGCGCCGCTCTCGGTGGAGACAGTTCCTTTACCGCTTTTCAGATCCCCTTCCCAATGCGCCTGACCTTTCTTATGGATTGCCATGATATCGCTCCTTTTTGACATTAAAGAAATAAAGTATAGAAGCCATTTCTCTTTCAGGCAGCGCACTGTCGTTTAATCAGACGAATCCAACGGGATATTTTTGCTCATATTAACGCCGGTAACGCGAAATCCGGTGGCTTCGTAGACATGGCGAGCGCGTTGATTATCCCCGGCGACGCGCAGTTTAATTTGCATAAACCCTTTGCTTGCAAGTTCACGTTCAAAAGCGGTCATCGCCTGCTTGCCCAATCCCTGCCCTTGAAAAACGGGGGAAATATAGAAATCGCAGATAAACGCGGAGCGCGTTTTCGCATCCGGCTTATACCATAGATAGCCAATTCGGGTTTCCACGCCCTCAACATGATTGAGTAAACAGAGCAGAACCTGGCCGCCGGTGTTAACGCCATCGGGTAAATCTTCGGCGATTTCCCGCTGTGCCTGAGCTAAAGCCGCCGACGGCGAAAGCCCGTAGTTTGCGGCAATTTCCGCCGCGTAATCGGGGATAAAATAATCGAGGTAAGCCGGGTACTCATCCTCGCACATGGGTCGAAACAAAATCATCCATTTACTCCTTTAGATCCGTGGGTTGCGCCAGTCGTTGCTGAACCTCTTCCAGAAACAGCGGCAGCGCGCTGGGCTGATAATCGCGTGAGAGATAAATCCCATACACGCTTAGCGCTTTTGGCTGATAAGCCGGTAAAACCTGCCTTAGCGCCCCGCCGTTAAGCGCCCGCTGCGCCTCCAGCTCCGGAAGCATCGCGATGCCACAACCGGCCACCGCCGCCTCCAGCAAGAGAGAGGAGATCCCGGCGCTGAGATTACCGGAAACCGCCACCGCCACGCTATCGCCTTGTGGATCAATAAACTGCCAGGTCTGACTGGCGAAATGGCTGTAATGCAGGCAATTGTGGCGAGATAAATCATCCGGCGTGTGCAGTGGTCCATTCTGCTGTAGCCAACGCGGAGAAGCGCACAGCACCGAACGGCAAACACCAAGACGACGAGCGATAGCTCCCGGCTCCGGGTTATCGGTGATGCGGATCGCAACGTCAATCCGTTCACCAATCAGGCTCACCGGATGATTATTGATATCCAGCTCAAGGCGCAGCTGCGGATAACGGGCAAGAAAATCGGGCAACAGCGGAGAAATGAGCTGCATAGCGGTGAAGTGCGCACAGGCTACGCGCAGCGTACCGCTGGGGACCGCGCGCTCGGTTTGTCCGGCGATTTCATCCGACAGCTGCGTGAGCGTGCGCGTTTTTTGCAGTACCTTTTCCCCGGCGGAGGTTAGCGTCAGCCTACGGGTTGAACGGTGTACCAGCCGGGTTCCGGCCCACTGCTCCATCTGCTCGAGATAGCGGCTGACCATCGGGCGCGACATCCCCAACGCTCGCGCGGCGGCGCTCAAACTCCCCAGTTCACAAATACGTATATACACCTGAGCGGCGATCACCCGATCCATCATTCGATTCCATCTGCACGATTTATGAAACTCAGCATCTCTTTTTTCAGGAATATTCGCAAATCATGAAATGCGTAAAATAGCGTTCATTCACCTGATAAAGAGAAAACGCGCATGAAATCATCTGTCCTTGCCATCGCAACCACCCTGTTCAGCACCACCGTACTGGCTGCGCCTTTGACGCTGCAAACCTACAACCCGCAGGAAAACGGCATTTTTGCCGTCAACTCCACCCTCGCCACCGGCCCGCATGAAGCGGTACTGTTCGATGCCCAGTTCAGCGTGAAGGATGGTGAGAAGCTGGTCGAGATGGTTCAAAAAAGCGGTAAGAAACTGACTCGTATCGTGATCACCTCCGGGGATCCGGATTTCTATTTTGGCCTGGAGCCGCTGGTCAAAGCGTTCCCGCAAGCCAAAGTGGTCGCGACCGCTGAAGTGGTCAAACATATTAATGCTACCAAAGAAGCCAAACTGGCGTACTGGGGCCCGCAGATGAAAGACGGTGCGCCGAAGCAAGTTTATGTGCCACAGGTCATCGAAGCCAACACGTTCACCATCGATGGTGAAAAAGTCGAAATCCGCCAGCCGCAGAACTACGCCGCTTTCGTGTGGATCCCGGCGAATAAGGCGATTCTCGGCGGAACCGGCGTGGCATGGGGAATGCACGTCTGGACGGCGGACACACAAAGCGTCGAAAGCCGCCAGCAGTGGGTTAATACGCTCAACGAAATGGCTTCACTACATCCGCAGCAGGTGATTCCAGGCCACTATCTTGGCACGCCGCCAGCAGGCGACCGCGCGATTGTCTTCACCCGCGATTACCTGACGCAGTTTGAGCAGTCGTTAAAGGATCATAAAGATTCCGCGGGCGTGATTAAGGCGATGAAGCAGCGCTGGCCGGGGCTCGCAGAAGAGAGCTCGCTGGAGCTGAGCGCCAAAGTGAATACCGGCGAGATGAAGTGGTAGTTCTGGCTATGGATGGCGGCTGGCACCAGTGCAGGCGGTTGGTGTAGGCCCGCGCAAGCGAAGCGCCGCCGGGCAATAGCTGATAGACGGTGCTATCTGCAATCCAAAAGAGACTGTTCTTAATCTGTCACGGCAACATTGCTAAACCTGACAATATGAACCACGCTGATTATCGCCGCACCAAAAATGGGCGGCGTACTTAGGGTTAAATTTCGTCCGATTTACATCGGGCTTGTCCTTGAAACCAGAACCGGATAAAGGAGTAAGAATGAAATCGAACCATCAGGCACGTCATCTTCTCGGTCTGAACTACAAGCTTTCCCAGCAGAAAAAAGTGCTGCTGGAAGGCGATGCGGAAACCACGCTAAACCACATCCATGCTACCGGTCGCAAACGCCGCGGTGGCTAATTTTTCAGCTGAGTGATGATAGAAACACCGTCCTGCATGCAGGATGGTGTTTTTTTAAGACTATCGACTGCATGTTTACCCTTCTTTGATGCCATATTTTCACCTTGCTAATATACATAGCATCTACACCTAAAAAATCTGATATACCTTGGTTTATCCTTTCCTGGGAGCAAGATTCTCATTTACACAAATGAAGTATTACGCTGGTAATAATTGTTGGATATTACCATGGTTGAATGACTTCCGATGCACTGCCCTAAGTTGTATTGGTAAGGCTATCTATACCGATAAAAGAGATAATCAGAAATGAAATTTTTATTTTTAGCTGTAATCCTGCTAGTCCCATTAACAGTAATGGCTAACGAGTGGGGAATTACTTGCAGTGGTGTAAGTTTAACTGTTTCACAAAGCGCTAAAGATGGTTATTTTGTTAAAAAGGATAATAATATCTATCCAATTGTGGGCGGATTCAATCAAAATGGAAATGAAATGAATGTATATGCTAAATACATGGATGATGTAAGAGTTAATGATAATAATATTATTCCTGTAGATGCCAATCAATCTTTAACTTTGATTCAAGCAGGTACTGATGGACATACAAAATTCCGCTTCCTTGATGGTCGGGGTAATCACTCCTGTTCCCTGAGCAGCTTTAAGGCTGGTGAATAAAATATTTACTATTAATCACCATAGTAATAACGAATAAACCATGTGGGAATACATACGTTATTCCCTCTCGGTTTTTCTTATTCGAGAGTGTACTTAACAGCATTCTCAATATTATCCCCCACATATATTTGTAATATGCTTGTTTTATTGTGGCATAAACCAGACTGCTCTATACTCTGCGCGCTGCAATTCCCTGCCAGCCCCTCGCCTGTCGCCGCGCCTGGGCTGAAGCGATCACCAAGGAGTTAGTGCGATGCAATTCACTCATAAGAAAAACCGTTCTCTTTACATCCCTTACGCAGGCCCCGTTCTCCTTGAGTTTCCGTTACTCAACAAAGGTAGCGCCTTCAGTATGGAAGAGCGCAGCAGTTTTAACCTGCTGGGACTGCTGCCAGAAGTGGTCGAAACCATCGAAGAACAAGCCGAACGCGCGTGGATCCAGTATCAGGGATTTAAGACCGAGATCGACAAGCATATTTATCTGCGCAACATCCAGGATACCAACGAAACGCTGTTCTACCGCCTGGTTGGCAACCATCTCGATGAGATGATGCCGGTTATTTACACTCCGACGGTAGGTGCTGCCTGCGAACGTTTCTCTGAGATCTATCGTCGCGCCCGTGGCGTTTTTATCTCTTATCAGAACCGTAATAACCTCGACGACATTCTGCAAAACGTGCCGAACCATAACGTCAAAGTGATCGTCGTGACCGATGGCGAGCGTATTCTCGGTCTCGGCGACCAGGGTATTGGCGGGATGGGTATTCCTATCGGTAAGCTCTCGCTCTACACCACCTGCGGCGGCATCAGCCCGGCCTACACCCTGCCGATAGTGCTGGATGTCGGTACCAACAATCAGCAATTGCTTGATGATCCACTGTATATGGGCTGGCGTCACCCGCGTATCACCGACGACGAGTATTACCAGTTCGTCGATGACGTTATTCAGGCGATTAAAGCCCGCTGGCCGGATGTGCTGCTGCAGTTCGAAGACTTCGCGCAGAAAAACGCTATGCCGCTGCTTAACCGTTACCGCAATGAAGTTTGCTCGTTTAACGACGATATTCAGGGTACCGCTTCAGTGACCGTTGGCACGCTAATTGCCGCCAGCCGCGGCGCGGGCAGCCAGTTGAGCGAGCAGAAAATTGTTTTCCTTGGTGCCGGTTCCGCAGGCTGCGGTATCGCCGAGCAGATCGTGGCGCAGATTCAACGTGAAGGTTTAAGCGAAGAAGAGGCCCGCAAACGCGTATTTATGGTTGACCGTTTTGGTCTGCTGACCGACGCCATGCCGAACCTGCTGCCGTTCCAGAGCAAACTGGTGCAAAAGCGCGAGTTTCTGCAAGGGTGGGATATCACTAACGATGTGCTGTCGCTGCTTGACGTGGTACGCAACGTCAAACCAGATATTTTGATCGGCGTTTCCGGCCAGCCGGGGCTGTTCACCGAAGAGATAATCCGCGAGATGCATAAGCACTGCCCGCGGCCGATCGTGATGCCGCTGTCGAACCCAACTTCCCGTGTGGAAGCTACGCCGCAGAACATCCTTAGCTGGACCGACGGCGAAGCGCTGGTCGCCACCGGTAGCCCGTTCGCACCGGTGACGCTCAAAGGCAAGCAGTACGTTATCGCCCAGTGCAATAACTCCTATATTTTCCCAGGAATCGGGCTTGGCGTTATTGCTTCCGGCGCATCCCGCGTCACCGACGAGATGCTGATGGCCGCCAGCGAGACTCTCGCGAAACACTCACCGCTTGTTAATAACGGTGAGGGCCCGGTTCTGCCGGAGCTGAAGGATATTCAAACCGTTTCGCGTGCGATTGCTTTTGCGGTGGGGAAAATCGCCCAGGAGCAAGGCGTGGCGGTGAAAACGTCGGCAGAAGCGCTGTTGCAGGCGATTGCCGATAACTTCTGGCAACCGGAATACCGGAATTATCGCCGGACTTCGATTTAAGCGAAAACGCTGCTGATAAAAACGAAGGAACGAACCGGGGCCTAAAAATCAGGCCTGGTTCGTTCACTGCTAGCCAAAACCCCTTTATCCCTCTACACTGCCGTCACCCATCAACTAACTGAATAGAAAAGGAGGATCCCATGCCGTACTGTGAAATGTTTAGTTTTTCACATACATTTGGCGATCGCACCAGCTCAAGCGTTATCGGTATCGTGCTGCGATAACTTCAGCTTGAGCGAAGAAACCAAAGACTAAATCCCTTCCCTCGGGCTTACCGGGTTATCGTCAGCGATGTTTGACGAGGCATTTCTATGCCTGTAACTCTTGAGTAAGTTCACAATGAGCACATTACTAACTGCACAATCTCTTCATGTTGATACGGCGTTTGGCCCGCTGTTCACCAACCTCTCCTTTACCCTGAAAAAAGGCGACCGCATTGGCCTGATTGGCTATAACGGCTGCGGTAAAAGTACCCTGTTACAGGTGCTCGACGGCACGCTGTCCCCCACTTCAGGTAACGTGGCGCTGGCTAATCATTGCCTGATGGCGCGCGTAGAACAACATCTCCCGGATACGCTGTTAGCGCAGCCCCTGCTCGACGTTGTGCTGGCAAAACTCACGGCTGTCGATCGCGAAAGTCAGCGTTGGCAGGCGGAACGACTGCTGGCGGAGATGGGCTTTACGCCAGCGGAAACTCAACAGCAAGCGTCAACCCTGAGCGGTGGTCAGCATACCCGACTACTGCTCGCCAGGGCGCTGATTCAGCAACCGGATCTGCTGCTGCTGGATGAACCGGGAAACCATCTCGACCTGCCGACCCTCCTGTGGCTGGAAAGCTTCTTGCAAACCTGGCAGGGGAGTTTCGTTCTGGTGTCGCATGACAACCCGTTATTGGATGCTGTAACTAATACCAGTTGGATCTTGCGTGACAACACCTTGCACGCCTTCTCCCTGCCCTGTAGCGCCGCCCGTCAGGCGCTGGAAGAGCAGGACGCCAGCGACGCGCTGCGTCATAAAGCGGAGCAAAAAGAGATCGACCGCGTCGCCGCCAGTGCCAAACGATTAGCTATTTGGGGCAGGACGTACGATAACGAAGATCTCTCGCGCAAAGCCAAGCAGATGGAGAAACAGGTTCTGCGCCTGAAGGAGAGCCAAACCGACCTCACCGCCGGAACGCCATGGCGGCTGGCGCTGCACGGCGACGCGCTGCGGGCAGACCGACTGCTGGAGATAGAGCAGCTCCCTGTTCCGCCAGCGCCGGGGCTGCCCGCGCTGTTCACTGCGGGCCTGGCTCGCCTGAAAAGCGGCGACCGGGTGGCGATTATGGGGCGCAACGGCTGCGGTAAATCCTCACTGCTGCGTCTGCTGTGGCGGCATATGCAACAGAACACAACGGAGAACGGTTTACGTCTGCATCCGCGACTGAAGCCGGGTTATTACGACCAGACCCTGCATCAGCTTGCCGATGACGTCACTCTTCTTGAGGCACTGGAGGCTTTTGAACCGGCACCGGAAATACGCAAGCGAGCGCTGATTTCCGCCGGATTCAACTGGGTGCGTCACGGGCAAAGGGTAAGCACCCTAAGCGGTGGCGAACGTTCACGACTGCTGTTTGTTGGCCTGTCGCTGGCCTGCTATAGCCTGTTGTTGCTGGATGAACCAACTAACCATTTAGATATTGATGGCAAAGCGGCGCTTGCAGAAACGCTGCGCGATTATCCCGGCGGTCTGCTGTTAGTCAGTCATGACCGGCAGTTAATCGACAACAGTTGCAACCGCTTCTGGCTTATTAATGAACACGGGCTTAGCGAATGGAACAGCGCCGATGAAGTCTATGAAAATCTGCGCGCCGCCGTTCGTCGCCCGATGGCGCAGACCGCGACAGCACTCACCATCGAACCTGAAGAGGATAACGATACGCTGCTGGAACGGCTAGTCATGCTGGAGCAACTGTTGGCTGAGGATCTGACCCGTAGGCCAAAACATCAAAAACCGCAGTTGCAAGCACAATGGCGTGAGGAGATTGCTACCATTAACACACGGTTAAGTTAATGAATTTCCCCCGGCGTGAAATAACTGCGCCGGGGGATTATTTATTATGATTATGTCGACTGTTTTACCCGAGTAAACTGCTGTTCGGTCATCATCCTGCCCCACTGATCCCCCTGCCACTCTTTATGAAGTGTGAATCCGAAGGATTCATAAAGCCTGCGTGCGGCATTCAGTCCGCTGAACGTCCACAACTGCACTGTCGAAAAATCCTGGCCGTCACAAAAGGCCATAGCTTCGCTCAAAAGACGTCTGCCGATTCCGCTCCCCCGACAGCTATCGTCAAGAATAAACCAACGCAGATGCGCCTCATTATTACCGAGATCCTGACCGTCAATCGCCACCGACCCGACAATTCTCTCGCCCTGCACCGCAAGCCAAATCCGGCTACACGGCGTATCAAGACGACCAGAAAACTCCGCCAGTCCACTAGCGACTTTACTCTCAAAAAAGTGACCAAACCCATAGTGCTTCGCATAGTACTCGCCGTGCATCTGCGCAATGCGGCCAATCATTCCCGGTCGATAACCCGTGAGGATGCTGATCTCTTTTTTCGGGGCGACGGCCTCAGCATCACGGCATTTTTCTAGCGCGTAAGCCCAGGTTGTGAGGCCCTGCGCAACGTTTTGTTTTTGGTCGTCGGTCAAATAAGCCAGCGCAGTAACGACCCGCATTGCTCCGTAGGCGTGAATTTTGCTGACGGTAGCCACGCCTTTTGCTGTTAATTCAAGCTGCTTAAAACGCCCATCGTGAGCAGCGGGTTTTTCCTGTAGCTCTCCGGCAGCAAGCAGTCGGGAAAGCATTCGGCTGACGCTCGATTTTTCAAGACCCAGAATCTGAACCAACTGAGCAGCCGTCATGGCACCGCGAACCGAGATTTCAAGTAAAGTGTGGACCGCAGAAGGTGAATAATCCGTGGCGGCAAGCGTGGTATTCATAAAACCCAGCTCGCGCACCATCAGGCGGGAGGCGGTTCGAATTTCATCAACAAGTGAGGGTATCGTCATTTCAGTTCAGCAGATTTAATAAATGGTTGCATGATACAACCATCTTCATACATATGCTGTCAATACGTGATGCTGGACGTACGGCAGATGCTCCAGCATCATGGCGGGGCTGATTGCCTGAATGCTGGCATATTTATCTACACGAATATTGATATTACGTAGAAAAATCGACAGGCACCGGATGGTGCCTGTTTATTCATCTATTGCGGATTTTTCTCTTTCCAGGCGTCCCATGCCGCTTTAATCTCCTGCTTCGCGGCAGCGGCATCGTTAAACCCGTTCAGCTCAACTTTTTTGCGGCCATCCGGCAGCTGTTTGTAAACGCGGAAGAACGCCTCAAGGCGCTCCTGCTCAATTTTTGGCAGGTCGCTCACATTTTTGATGTCATCGTAGGTCGGATCGATTTTACTCGCCGGAACGGCAATAATTTTGTCGTCCTTCTCGCCGCCATCAATCATCTTCAGCACGCCAATCGCGCGCAGCTTAATCAGCGTTCCCGGAGCCATTGGCGCACGGGTATAAAACACCACGTCCAACGGGTCACCGTCTCCCGCCAGCGACTGGGTCAACGAACCATAGTTAGCCGGATAGGCCACCGGCATTGACTGAAAACGGTCAGCAATCAAAAAGCCCGTTTTGGCGTCCGTCTCATATTTAATAATACCGCCCGCCGGAATTTCAGTGACCGCATAAAACTCTTCGGGATTGTTTTTCGGCTGTGGAAAATCCAGAACGTTTTGCGCCTGAACGGCAGCAGTAAACAGAAGACCTGCGGCAAGGATAGTTTTTACCAGATGCATTGTATTGTCGCTCTATCGTTATAAGAAATTGAAAAACAACACGATAAAGGGATTAGATGAATAAAATATGACGTTAATTTTTCATTACGATGAACGCCAGCCTCTTAAAATCCCCGCTGCAAATATACGAATTGCTTTTTATGCAAATGCTTAGCGTAAATCCTTATTTCCTTTGTCAAAACGCGCGCCCGATGATGGCAACACAATAGATAACAAAGGAATTCACCATGCAAACCCGTTTTCGCCTGCCCGCGCTGGCGGCACTTTTTTTAACCGGTACCTTTTCCGTGTGGGCCGCCGACGCGCCGGTTAAAGGCGGCACACTAATTTATCTGGAGCAGCAACCGCATACCAACCTTTATCCGCCAGCCGGAGGGTTCTATCCCAACGGAGGTATTCTCAATCAAATAACCGATAAGCTCACCTGGCAAAACCCGGAAACATTACAAGTCGAACCGTGGATTGCCGAAAGCTGGAGTGCTAACACCGATAAAACCGAATATACCTTTAAGATTCGCCCTGGCGTCACGTTCTCTGACGGCACGCCACTGGATGCCAATGCGGTAGCAAAAAACTTCGACACCTACGGTCTGGGAAATAAAACGCATCGCCTGCCGGTTTCTGAAGTGATTAATAACTACGACCACAGCGAAGTTATCGACCCATTGACGGTCAAATTTTACTTTAAAAAACCGTCACCGGGTTTTCTGCAGGGCACCGCCACTATTGGCTCCGGGCTGGTCTCTCTCAGCACTCTCGCACGTAATTTTGAAGAGCTGGGCGACGCCCGCCATATTATTGGCTCCGGACCGTTTACCGTTAAAGATGAAAAGCCGGGGCGCGAACTCACCCTGGTGGCGCGTAAAGATTATCAATGGGGGCCGAAAAACCTCGCTCAGCAGGGGCCCGCGAATCTCGACGGCATCACCTATATCGTGACGCCGGAAGACAGCGTGCGCATTGGCGCGCTATTAGCAGGCCAGGCCGATTTTATCCGCCAGGTCCAGGCCTATGATGAAAAACAAGCGACCGATCAGGGTTTTAAAATCTATGCAGCTCCGACGCGCGGTGTTAACGATAGCCTGAGCTTCCGCCCCGATAATCCGCTGGTCGCCGATCTGCGCGTCCGTCAGGCGCTGCTGCATGCAACCAACGCCAAACAGGTAGTTGAAACCCTGTTCTCCGCCAACTATCCGCAGGCCACCTCCGTCATCGCCACCACGGCGGCGGGCTACGTTAATCTCAGCGATAAACTGGCGTTCGATCAGGCCAAAGCAAAACAACTGCTTGATGACGCTGGCTGGAAACCGGCCGCCGACGGCATTCGGGTGAAGGATGGGCAGCGCCTGGCATTAACCGTCTATGAATCGCTGCCGCAGCCGCAAAACAAGGAAGTGTTGCAACTGATCGCCCAGCAGTGGCGTCAGGTTGGCGTCGCACTGGCGGTAAAAGCCGGCGATGCCGGCAGCCATACGCTGGATAACCTCGACCCGCTGAAAACTCCGCTCACCGTATCTGAAGTGGGTCGCGCCGACCCGGACGTGGTCAAAAGCATGTTCTTCCCCAACAACCGCGATGCACTGCTGCAAAAAGGCGGCTCCAGCGACAAGGTACAAAGCTTCCGCGACGATAAACTCAACGCGCTTTTGACCGCCATTTCCGCCGAGGTTGAACCGCAAAAACGTCTCCAGCTTACCGGCGATGCCCAGCGCTATCTGCTCGATAACGCCTACGTGATCCCCATTTTTGAAGAGCCGCAGGTCTTTGCCGGCGCGCCGTGGGTCAAAGGCGTGAGCTTTGAAGCGGTAGGCCGCCCGTCGTTCTACGGCGCGTGGCTGGAAAAGCACTAAGGAGCATGCGATGAGCCATTATCTTCTACGGCGTTCAGGCCAGGGATTACTGGTGCTGTGGGCGGCGTTTACCCTTTCTTTCGTGCTGCTACAGGTGCTGCCGGGGGATGCTGTACTGATCAAGTTTCAGAATCCGGACCTCGGACTCAGCCCTGAACAAATCGCCGAAATGCGCATCGCTTATGGTGCCGACAGCCCTTTGTGGAAACAGTATTTTCATACTCTGTTCGCCATGTTGCAGGGAGATTTTGGCTATTCGCTACAAGCGGGCATGTCGGTCAGCGCGCTTATCGCCAGCAATCTGCCGGAAACAATAAGCCTGGCGCTACCCGCCTTCGTACTGGCGGTATTGCTGGCTTTCGCCCTCGCCTTTGCTTCACGGCTGCCGGGCCTGCGCTGGTTGAGCAATTCTCTGCAATCACTGCCGGTACTGTTTATTTCACTGCCAACGTTCTGGCTGGGGATTGCCCTGATTCAGCTTTTCTCGTTCCAGCTGCGTTGGATCCCGGTGATTAATCCGGGTCCGATTGAAGGCCTGATTCTGCCGATCGTCGCCGTCGCAATACCGATTTCGGCCCCGCTGGCGCAAATCCTGATGCGCAGTCTGGATCAGGTCGCCGCGCTGCCGTTTGTCGCCGTCGCTCGCGCCAAAGGAATGAGTGAGACCGGCGTCCTGTGGCGGCACGTCATCGGCAACGCCCTGCTGCCGGTGCTCAATATTGCGGGTCTGCTATTGGGGGAACTTATCGCCGGAGCGCTGATCACCGAAACCGTGTTTGGGCGCGGTGGACTCGGTTTGCTGACCCAACAGGCCGTTAATAATCAGGATATTGCCGTGCTTCAGGCGGTGGTGATGATTTCCGCCCTTGGCTTCGTCCTGATTAATCTGCTGGTCGATCTGCTGATGCCGCTGTTCGATCCGCGCCTGAAAACCGTTATCGGAGGTGTAGTATGAGCCTGGTTGATTACGCCACCGCCGCTCGTCGCAGAACGACAAACTGGCGCTCGCTACGCTTGCAGCCCGGTTTACTGCTAGCCTGGACGGTGATGAGCGTTGCCATATTGATGGCTGCAGCCCCGCAGTTATTTACCGCTTATAACCCGCTGGAAGGTTTTCCCGGCGCACAGCGTTTAGCTCCGCAGGCCGGTCACTGGCTGGGAACCGACCAGTTGGGCCGCGATCTCTGGAGCCGCATTGTCTTTGGTGCCGTCCACTCGCTTTCCGCCGCGCTGGCGGCGGTGGCGATTGGCCTGATCGTCGGGACCGCGCTGGGCACTCTCGCCGGGGCGCTGGCGGGACGTGTTGAATCGGTGGTTATGCGCCTGGTCGACGTTCTGCTGGCGATCCCCTCTTTATTACTGTCGCTCACGGTCATTATCCTGCTCGGCTTCGGCACGCTCAATGCCGCCGTGGCGGTAGGCGTCGCGGCGATAGCCAGCTTTGCCCGTCTGGCGCGAGCGGAAGTGGTGCGCGTACGCCACAGCGATTTCGTTGAAGCCGCATACGGCAGCGGCGGCACCTTTTTCGCCGTCTTCTGGCGGCATATTCTGCCCAACTCACTCACCGCTGTTCTGGCCTTCGCCACCCTTCAGTTCGGTCAGGCGATTCTCGCACTCTCGACCCTCAGTTTTCTCGGCTACGGCACGCCGCCGCCGGTACCAGAGTGGGGATTACTGATCGCCGAAGGCCGCAACTACCTCTCCACCGCCTGGTGGTTAACCACCCTTCCCGGCATTGCGGTCGTCGCTGTCGTGCTTGCCGCCAACCGCATTAGCCAGCAATTTAGCGGAGAACGCCGATGAATGTTTTAACCGTAGAGAACCTGCGTATTAGCTATCGTTCACAACGCCAGTGGCGTGAAGTGGTGCACAACGTTAGCTTCAGCGTAAAGCGTGGTGAAATGCTGGCGTTCGTCGGAGAATCCGGCTCCGGAAAAACCACTACCGCTCAGGCGATTATTGGCCTGCTGGCAGATAACGCGCGCCGGGATAGCGGGCGTATCAGCATTAACGGTGAGGATATTAGCAACTGGTCCGCAAAACGCCTCGATGGCCTGCGCGGCGCGCGGATTAGCCTGGTGCCACAGGATCCGGGTAACTCTCTTAACCCAGTCAAAACTATCGGCGCGCAGGTGGGTGAGATCCTGCGCCTGCATCAAAAAAGCAGCGCCGCGGAGCGCAAAGAGCAGGTGCTGGCGCTGCTGACTAAAGTCGGTTTGAGCCACCCGGAACAACGCTTTGATCAGTACCCCCATCAGCTTTCAGGCGGTATGAAGCAGCGGGTACTGATTGCTATCGCTATCGCCCTGGAGCCTGATTTAATCATCGCCGATGAGCCGACCAGCGCCCTAGACGTCACGGTACAAAAACGCATTCTTGACCTGCTCGATACGCTACGCAGGGAGTCCGGCACGGCGGTACTGTTTGTCACTCACGATCTGGCGCTGGCGGCGGAACGCGCCGACCGCCTGCTGGTCTTCCGCCACGGAGAGATTCAGGAGCAAGGCGCAACCGGCGATGTGGTGCGCACGCCGCAGCATGCCTATACCCGCCAGTTGCTCAGCGATCTCCAGGGATCGACGCTGGCCATAGCCCCAACCTCCGGGCGTATCCTGGCGACCCCGGCAATTCGCGTTGAGGGCATCAGCAAACGTTTCTCATTGGGTCATTCCCACTTACAGGCGCTGGACGCGGTGAGTTTCGAGGTTAAACGCGGCAGTACTCATGCGCTGGTTGGCGAGTCCGGTTCCGGCAAAACCACCCTCGCGCGGATCCTGTTGGGGTTTGAAAAGGCTGATATCGGTCACGTCTCTATCGATGGTATTGATGCCGGGCATCTCAGCCGCGAGGCGCTGCGCCAGCTACGACGCAAAATCCAGTTCGTCTACCAGAACCCCTTTGCCTCACTGGATCCGCGACAAACGCTATTTGAGATTATTGAGGAGCCGTTAAAAAACTTTGACCATCTGAATGTCGAAGCAAGACGTCAACGCGTGGAAACGGTCGCCGCCCGCGTGGCGTTAGCCCCAGAACTGCTCTCGCGAACCGCCCGGGAACTTTCCGGCGGACAGCGCCAGCGGGTCGCCATCGCCCGCGCCTTAATCCTTGAGCCGACGATCCTCGTGCTGGATGAGGCAACGTCCGCACTGGACGTCACCGTACAGGCGCAAATTCTGGCCCTGCTGCAACAGCTTCAACAACAGCTCGGGCTGACCTATCTGTTTATTACTCATGATTTAGCGACGGTACGCCGTATCGCCCACAGCGTTACGGTGCTGCAGGCTGGCCGGGTTGTTGAACACGGCGAGGTCAGCCGACTGTTTGCCGCCCCGCAGCATGACTATACCCGCGAGCTTATCGCCGCTATTCCCTGGTTTTCATCGCCGAGCAAGGAGGTCGCATGACCCGCAAACGACTGGGATTTTTCACCCGCCTGTTGGACCACGCAACGCCCAAAGAGCGCTATCGGCTGGCAACCGAGCAAATTCGCCACGCCGAGCGTCTGGGGTTCGATAGCGCCTGGATTGCCCAGCACCATTTTCATGAACATGAAGGCGGTCTGCCGTCACCGCTGGTATTTCTCGCCCACGCGGCGGCGCACACCGAGCGCATTCGTCTGGGAACCGCCATTATCACCCTGCCGATGGAAAACCCGCTGCGGGTAGCCGAGGATGCCGCAGTGCTGGATCTGTTAGCGGATGGTCGGCTGGAGGTGGGCTTCGGCTCAGGCGGAACCCACACCTCGTTCCTGCCCTTCGGGCTGACAATCGATCAGCGCAGCACGGTGTTTAGCGAGCATTTGCATTTGATCCAAAGCGCCTGGCGCGGCGATTCGCTATCGCATCCGGATAACCATCTTTACCCTCAGGCGCCGCAGCTTGCCGAACGCATCTGGATTGCGACATTTTCCATTGAAGGCGCCGTTCGCGCGGCTCAGTCCGGGCACGGATTAATGCTCTCGCGAACGCAACCGCGCCCATCAGGACAACCCACGCTGCCGCTGGATGCTATTCAAAATCCAATTATTGATGCTTACCTTGCGGCGCTGCCAGCAGGCGTTGAGCCACGAATACTCGCCTCGCGCACTGCGTTCGTCGCCGATAGTCAGGCGTATGCGCTAGAAGTAGCGGAACCCGGTTTACGCCAGCAGGCCGCGCAGCATCGGGCCGCAGGTCATGAGATCATTGGTGACACCGTCACTGATTATTTATCCCAGCTTGACGCCCACGTTGGCGACGCAGAGCACGTTGCCGCTTCGCTGGCGCAGGATAGCGTGCTATCGCGGGTCACTGATATTTCGTTTCAGGTGCACTCCGTTGAACCGTCGCACCGCGACACACTTCGTTCCATTGAGCTGATCGCTCAGCATATTGCCCCGCAGATACGATAAGGAGTCACCATGACGTTAAGTCAGGATATTTTGGCTGAACTGGCAGAGATTGCCCCGGATTCCGCTTTAGCGGCGGCGCGCGCTGTGCGCGAGGCAGCAACCCGCCACGCGCAGGGAAGCTATGAAGTGCTGTTCAGTCAGCAGGATAACGATTTTCCGCTGGACGAGCGTTTTGCCATTGCTGCGAAGGTGGCGAAACTGCACCAGGCCGATGCGCTGGCCGCCCACTATGCCGGTTTTGGCATTGCCGACCCCACGTCACCTCGACTGACCCCGGCGCTGGCCTTCGCCCGACTGTTAACATTTACCCCGGTGGAAGCCACACCGTCGGCGCTGGAGGCCTTGATCCGCGCCAGATGGAGCCTGCGCGGTATAGTGACGCTTGCCCAGCTTATCGCCTTCGTCAGCTTTCAGAGTCGGCTAGTCAATGGGCTACGTCTGCTTAACGGAAAAGCCACCACCGTCGCGGAAACCCCGGTGGTTGCGGGCTTCTGGCACACCGCGCCGCAGACCGTCAGCGGTAAGAGTGCGCCAGTGCATTTCACCCGCGATGAGCTGCACTGGGAGCCGTGGCTGGATGCCAAACCGTTGGCGGAATTTACGCCGGATGAACAAGCGCTGCTGGCGAAATTTGGCCATAGCGATTCGCCCTATTTCCGCCTGCTGGCGCGCAACCAACCGGTACTGGAACAGCGCACATTAACCGATAAAGGGATTTTCTATACCCCCGGCGGCCTGCCTCGTGCTGAACGAGAACTGGCGGCGACGGTAGCGAGCAAAATCAACGGTTGCATCTACTGCGCCTCGGTGCACGCTCGCAAGGCAGCACAGCTGGCGAAAGATGAAACGGCAGTTGAAACGCTGCAGGCAGTGACGCCGGGAGAAAAGCTGAGCGACGGGCAGACGCCGCGCTGGCAGGCGCAAATCGATTTCGCCGCTGCGATTTCCGTTACCCCTCCAGCGCTCGCCATCAGCCACCTGACGGCAATTGAACAACAGGGGCTGGATACGCTGGCGCAGCTGGATTTGCTGCAATCGGCGGCCTTCTTCGCCTGGGCCAACCGTTTAATGTTAACCCTCGGCGAACCGTGGCAGGCGTAATCGCGACGGAATCAATCAGACCAAACGCTGCTGACAGCGGGCATAAATCAGCAGCGAACTGAGTGCCAAAAACGAGAGCAGCGCGGCCGGTAAAGCAACGGAGCTCCAGCCAAAACCGGCCGTCACCACCATCCCACCGAACAGCGCCCCAATGGCGCTGCCGAGATTAAAGGCGATTTGCCCGCCCGCCGCCCCCAGCATCTCGCCGCCTTTGGCATTTTGCAGCAGCAGAATTTGCAGCGGCGCTGCCAGGGCAAAAAGCGCCGCGCAGCAAATAAATGCCAGCGTTAATGATGCGGCTTTATTTTCACCGAACAGAAATATCAATAATAAAGTGGCGACAATAATCCCATCCGTGACGGCGGCAATACGTAATGGGCTATAGCGAACGGAAACTTTACCGCTGAACAAATTGCCTAATACCATTCCCAGCCCCACCAGCATCATAATAAATATGACGGCACTCTCGCCAAAACCGGAGACGTTAATCATAAACGGCTTAATATAGCTAAACCACGCAAATACCCCGGCATTACCAAACATCGTGGCGGCAAAAATAAGCCACGGTGCGGGAGATTTCAAAAAATGGAATTGCTCGCTCAAGCGCGCCGTTGATTTATCAAACAGCGTGGGAATCCACCAGGCAATAGAGACCAGAACTGCAACGTCAAAGACTGCAATCGCCAAAAAGGTATAGCGCCAGCTGAACTGGTGTCCAAGCCAGGTCCCGGCGGGAACCCCCAGTAAATTGGCGACCGTCATCCCGGCGATCATCCCCGCTACCGCCGCAGTGACCTTCCCTGGAGGAGCGGTTTTCGACAGGATGATGGCCCCCACGCCGAAAAATGCACCGTGCGGGAAGCCGGAGATCAGGCGACCCAGCGCCAGCATCGAATAGCTGGCGGACAAGGTAAATATGGCATTGCCGATAACGCAAAGGGCCACCAAAAACAGCATGACCGACTTTAACGAAAAGCGGCTAGAGAATAACGCCATAATCGGCGCGCCGATGACCACGCCAAAAGCATAATAAGAGATCATATTGCCTGCGGCGGGAATGGATATGCCGACATCATGAGCGATTTCAGGTAATACGCCCATAATGCCAAATTCCGCCATGCCGAGTCCGAAGGTGCCAAGCGCTAATGAAAAAATTGTTTTTTTCATACATCTGTTACAGGAGTGAAAAGACGGCCGGCATTATTGACTATTCAGCACCAGCAAACCAGATAAAAACGCGCGGCGGGGGTTTTATCCATATAACAGCTCGATTCGTTCATGCGAAGCCCGGACGGGCCGCGTGAAAATGGTTTAAATGCCAACGTCCAGCTCTAAGAATCAGTGGGCTCAAACGGTTAAACGCCCCCTTGATCTCAACTTAACTTAAGGTTGTAGAGTGTCCCCCTCAGCAATTCACAGAGTGAGAAAAGCATGCAACCTGTTGATGTCGGCTTCACCCATGTCGCCTTTACCGTTCGCTGCCTGGCAAGCAGCATTGATTTTTATACTCGTTATACCGCAATGACGGTTATCCACCAGCGCGAGCCTGACTTGCCCTCAGCGCGTAAGGTGGCATGGCTCAGCGACCGTACCCGACCCTTCGCGCTGGTGTTGGTACAGAGCGACGAACCGGCCGATACTCCGCTGGGTCCCTTCGGCCACCTCGGCGTCGCCTGCGCCACCCGGCAGGAGATTGACAACAAAGTCGTCGAGGCGCGACGCGAAGGCGTCTTACGCCGGGAACCTGAACAGGCGGGCGATCCGGTCGGATATTTCGCCTTCTTCGCAGACCCTGACGGCAATACCCTCGAGCTTTCATGGGGGCAACAGGTCGGCCTTCAGGTCATCAATGGCGGGCTTCCTGCCTGAACGACGACACGGTCGCCCGGCCGTATCTTAACGGGCAATATTTCCCGCCGCCTTGCCGCTCAACGATTACACTTCAAAGAGATATCACGGCAGCACGGAGAATCGAGATGGGTAAAAAAAACAGCGGCAAAGCGTCCGATACGGCCATGAAGGTCGCTCCGCTCGATAATAAAGAGTATGAAAAGGCATTGCGTCGGCTACACGTTGAGCTGGTGAAATTACAGCGCTGGGTGGTGCATAAAGGGCTGAAGGTGTGCATCGTCTTTGAAGGCCGCGACGGCGCCGGTAAAGGCGGTACAATCAAAGCGATAACCGAGCGAGTCAGTCCGCGAATTTTCCGCGTCGTCGCCTTACCTTCGCCAACCGAACGCGAAAAGAGTCAGCTCTATTTCCAGCGCTATATCAAGCATCTACCCGCCGCTGGCGAGATTGTGATTTTCGACCGCAGTTGGTACAACCGCGCTGGCGTTGAACGCGTGATGGGGTTTTGTACCCCCGAAGAGGTGCAAAAGTTTCTCGAAGGAGCGCCAATGGTGGAGCGTGGCATGGTGGAGTCCGGGATCATCTTGCTTAAATACTGGCTGGAGGTAACCCCGCAAGAGCAAGAGCGCCGTCTGCGCGACCGGATCGACGACGGACGCAAAATCTGGAAGCTCTCGCCGATGGATATTAAGTCTTTCAACCGCTGGGACGACTATACCGAAGCCCGCGATGCGATGTTTGCCGCCACGGATACTGCCTGGGCGCCGTGGTTTGTTGCTCGCTCGGAGGATAAGAAACGCGTGCGCCTGAATATTATTACCCATTTGCTTTCACAAATACCCTATGAGTCTCTGCCCGTGGAACACGTTACCTTACCAAAACGCAAAATAGGCAAAGTCAAAGCAACCAATTTCCCTTTCCGCTTTATTGCTGAAAAATATTAATTTTCCCCTCACCTCTGCGCAGAGTTCTCCCTGTGCAGAGGGTTATTACGATAACCGTTAATATTTCATTCTGTTGCTTTACGCTGGAAGCCGTCTCGCAAAATAAAAAACAAAGTTAATAATAGCGTTTATTTCTAAGTTTGGTGGAGCGATAATAAGGATATCAACAGGAAGGAGTCTATAATGAAGAGCAACGCGATGAACAAAAAACAGGCCAATCAGCATATTGTAACGGTTAAGCAGCCCTATCAACAGCAATCCATTGTTGATACGGAAATCCGCCAGCAGAACCGGGAATTCATAAAAGCCATGAATGAATTTACCGCACGCGCCGGTTTACTGTCGGAAGACCCGTTTTTCGGAGGGATTTAATGGCCGCACAATTTGATGTTTATCGTAATCCATCCTCGAGGACAAATGAATTACTACCTTATCTTATGGTGATCCAACATGATTACTAT
The DNA here is from genome assembly GCF_051131775.1 of Klebsiella sp. MISC125. Lineage (NCBI taxonomy): Bacteria > Pseudomonadati > Pseudomonadota > Gammaproteobacteria > Enterobacterales > Enterobacteriaceae > Klebsiella > Klebsiella sp. MISC125. The sequence continues at coordinate 2,989,006 of NZ_CP180448.1, read as the reverse complement.
GATGATTTATCGTCGAGGTTAATTCTTCCACTAAGTCATCATATGCACATGGCAGGTCATTATCACGCCGCCGCGCCACTAATAAACCTCGAGTTTCATAAGCTATTCCTCAACACACCTGGAATAACCAGCGTGGCGAAACAGAGGCTGGATGAAAAGTATTTAGTCTGTAATTTACGTAAAGAAAGAACCACCGTCATTTCCGCAATTGATGCGCTCATCACTAACACGTAGACCCGCTCCGTCATCACCGGAGCGGGGAACCATAGCTAAGGCTTACTTCAGCCCTTCACGACTTTCTTTCTTCGCTTCCATACGCTCCACGTCGCGATACCAGCGCGGGTGATGCTTCTTCGCCCAGCGGCGGCTCACCTTCCCTTCGATCATTCCCTTAATCGATCCTTTAACCCAGAATGCCATATACATATGGATCAGAATCGCATGAATGAGAATAATCGCCGAGGCCGCGTGGATCAGCAGGCTATAGCGAATCACCTGAATCGGGAAATAGTGGGCAAAATAAGGCCGCCAGATAATTACACCGGTCACCAGCAGCACAAAGATCATGCTCATAATGGTCCAGAACATCATTTTCTGCCCGGCGTTATATTTCCCCACCCGCGCCACTTTATGTTCGTTGCCCTTCAGTACCTCGACAATGCCCTTCAGCCACGGAATATCCTGTTTATCAGGAATATTGTGATGGACGAAACGCACGAACATAAACATCAGGGCGACGAAAATCAGCACGCCAAAGAACGGATGCAGAATACGTCCCATCTGCGGTGTACCGAAGGTTTCAGTCAACCATTGCAGGGTCGGGAAGAAAAACGAAATGCCCGATAGCGAGACCAGAAAGAAGCAAATCACCACCGTCCAGTGACAGGCGCGGTCGATAAACTTCGTGCGCACAATCATTTTCGATTTACTCATCATGCTCCTCCTCATCGTCATCCACTTCCTTGTTCGGCCCAATCCCGATGTAGTGATAAATCAGCCCGGCAAAGGTGGCGACAAAACCGATGGCGGAAAGCGGCTTCAGCGCCCCTTTCCACAGATTGATAGAGGTATCGATCTGCGGCTCTTTCGGCAGGTTATGGTACAACTCCGGCCGATCGGCATGATGCAGTACGTACATCACATGCGTACCACCGACGCCCGGCGGGTTATAAACGCCAGCATGCGGATAACCGCGTTTCTTCAGCTTTTCAACCCGCTCATGCGCCACTTCCAGCATCTCTTTCTTGGTGCCGAAATGGATAGCGCCGGTTGGGCAGGTTTTCACACAGGCCGGTTCCTGGCCGACGCTGACCCGGTCAACGCACAGTGTGCATTTATAGACCCGGTTATCCTCTTTGTTGAGGCGCGGGACGTTAAATGGACACCCTGCGATGCAGTAGCCGCAGCCAATGCAGTTCTCCTGCTGGAAGTCGACGATACCGTTAGCGTACTGAATAATCGCCCCGGCAGACGGACACGCCTTCAGGCAGCCCGGATCCTCACAGTGCATACAGCCATCTTTACGAATCAGCCACTCCAGCTTGCCGTTCTGCTCGGTTTCGCTAAAACGCATCACCGTCCAGGACTTAGCGCTGAGATCGGCGGGGTTATCGTAAACCCCGACGCAGTGTCCAACGTCATCGCGGATATCGTTCCACTCGGAACAGGCCACCTGGCAGGCTTTGCAGCCCACGCAGGAGGAGACATCAATCAGCTTTGCCACTTCCGCCTTAAAATCCCGCGCGCGCGGCGCGGGCGTGATCGGGTTGGTGGCGGAGCGTTTAATGATGTCCTGAGTTTCCATCGCCATTCATTCGCTCCTTACGCTTTCTCGATGTTGACCAGAAACGCCTTGTACTCCGGCGTTTGCGAGTTGGAATCACCCACGTTCGGCGTCAGGGTATTGGCGATGTAACCTTTGCGGGCCACGCCTTCAAAACCCCAGTGCAGCGGGATCCCGACGGTTTCCACCTGCTGACCGTTAACGTTGAGCGTTTGCAGACGGCGGGTTACTACGGCCACCGCACGAATAAAGCCGCGCTTGCTGCTGACCGTCACCCGATCGCCATTGGCAATCCCCTTCGCGCTCGCCAGACCCTCGCTGATTTCGACAAACTGTTCCGGCTGCGCAATCGAGTTGAGCAGCGCATGCTTAGTCCAGGTGTGGAAATGCTCGGTCAGGCGATAAGTGGTACCGACATACGGGAACTTGTCCTTCTTACCTAAACGCAGGGCATCTTCTTCATACAAGCGCACCACCGGACTGGAGATGACGTTCGGATGCAGCGGGTTGGTCCCCAGCGGCGTTTCCATTGGCTCGTAGTGTTCCGGGAACGGCCCTTCAGCCAGCTTATCCAACGCAAAGAGGCGGCCAAGACCTTCTTGTTGCATGATAAACGGCCCGGTTTTACTGCCCGGCGGCGCGGTATTGAAGTCCGGAATATCATTCCCGACCCATTTACTGCCGTTCCACTGGATCAGCATCCGTTTCACATCCCACGGTTTACCGTTGATATCCGCCGAGGCGCGGTTATACAGCACGCGGCGGTTGAGCGGCCACGCCCATGCCCAGCCCAGCGTATTGCCAAGCCCTGACGGATCAGCGTTATCGCGGTTGGCCATCTGGTTGCCCTGCTCGGTCCAGCTCCCGGTGTAGATCCAGCAAGACGAAGCGGTGCTACCGTCATCACGCAGCAGCGCGAAGCTGTTCAGCAATTGACCTTTCTTCGCCAGCAGCACACCGTTGGCGTCGTATAGATCTTCCAGTGCATAGCCGTTGTTCTCTTTGGCGATCTCTTCCGACTCCGGATGATCCGGCTGTTTGTAGTTCCAGCCCATCTTCAGCAGCGGCTCGACGCCTTTGCCGCCTTCAGTGCGATACATCTCACGCAGACGGTGGTAAATACCGGCCAGAATTTCGCCGTCGTTACGTGCTTCGCCCGGCGCATCCTGACCCTTCCAGTGCCACTGCAACCAGCGCCCGGAGTTGGCGATAGAGCCATCCTCTTCGGCAAAGCAGGTGGACGGCAGACGGAATACTTCGGTCTGAATCGCGGCGGAATCGACGTCGTTAGACTCGCCGTGGTTTTGCCAGAAGGTCGATGTTTCGGTGACCAGCGGATCGATAACCACCATGTACTTCAGTTTGCTCAGGCTGCGGACAACTTTGTTTTTGTCCGGGAACGAAGCCACCGGGTTAAAGCCCTGGCAGATATAGCCGGTGACTTTGCCGTTATCCATCATATTGAAATACTTGATAACGTCGTAAGCCTGGTCCCACTTCGGCAACCAGTTAAAGCCCCAGTCGTTCTCTTTCTGCGCCGCGTCGCCATAGAAGGATTTCATCAGGCTGACGAAGAACTTCGGATAGTTGCTCCAGTAGTTCACTTGATCGGCAAGCGTTGCTTTTGGCGTATTCGCCGCCAGATAGCTTTGCAGGCTCGTCTGTTTTTCAGACGGCAGCGTCAGATAACCGGTCAGACTGGTCGAGAGCAGACCTAAATCGGTTAATCCCTGGATATTGGAGTGACCACGCAGCGCGTTCACGCCGCCGCCCGCCATGCCCATATTGCCAAGCAGCAGCTGGATCATCGCCATGGTGCGAATGTTCTGCGCCCCAACGGTATGCTGCGTCCAGCCCAGCGCGTACAGGAAGGTGGTGGTTCTATCCGCTGCGCTGGTAGAGGCCAGCACTTCGCACACTTTGAGGAAATCGGCTTTCGGCGTGCCGCAGATGTTCTCCACCACCTCTGGCGTATAACGAGAAACGTGCTGCTTCAGCAGGTTCCACACGCAGCGAGGATGTTGCAGAGTTTCATCGCGCATGGCGTAGCCGTTTTCGTCGAACTGATAGTTCCACGAAGATTTATCGTACTGACGTTTTTCAGCATCGTAGCCGCTGAACAGGCCATCCTCAAAACCGAAATCTTCGCGAATCAGCAGGTTAGCGTTGGTGTAGTGTTTAACGTACTCCGCATTGATTTTGTTATTTTGAATTAGGTACAGCAGAACGCCCGACAGGAAAGTAATGTCGGTACCAGAGCGAATCGGCGCATAGATATCAGCCACCGACGCCGTGCGCGTAAAGCGCGGGTCGACGACGATAAGCGTCGCATCGTTGTTGTTTTTCGCTTCCATCGCCCAGCGGAATCCCACCGGATGGGCTTCAGCGGCGTTACCGCCCATCACCACCACGACGTTAGCGTTTTTGATATCAACCCAGTGGTTGGTCATCGCACCGCGACCAAATGTTGGAGCAAGACTTGCTACCGTTGGTCCGTGTCAGACGCGCGCCTGGTTATCTACCGCCAGCATGCCGAGAGATCGCACAAACTTCTGCGTCAGCATACCGGTCTCATTACTGGCCGCCGAGGCGCACAGCATCCCGGTGGAGAGCCAACGATTCACCGGGACGCCCTGTTCGTTCTTCTCGATAAAGTTGGCGTCGCGGTCATCTTTCATCAGTTTAGCGATGCGGGTAAATGCCTCATCCCAGGAGATACGCTGCCATTTATCTGAACCCGGCGCACGGTATTGCGGATAGCGCAGACGGTTTTCGCTATGGATGTAGTCCAGCAGACCCGCGCCTTTCGGGCACAGCGCACCGCGGCTCACCGGGTGATCGGAGTCCCCTTCAATATGGTAAATCGATTCTTTCGCGTTTTTCGCACCGTCGCCCAGGCTATACATTAATAGCCCGCAGCCCACGGAACAGTATGTGCAGGTGTTGCGGATCTCTTTCGCACGCAGCAATTTATAGTTGCGCGCCTGAGCCAGCGCCATTTTGGGTGCAAAACCCAATGCAGCAACTGTTGTTCCGGCCATACCGCCTGCGCAGATTTTAAAAAACTTTCTGCGGCTGACGTCCATTGTTCCCCTCCATGCGGGATGTTTATTCATCGCGGAAGGGAAAACTAACAGCAAAGTCCCTGTTTTATTTGCGTCAAATCAATGTCCAAAACGCATGCCCCCTTAATAGTCAGGAACGTCGAAATTCATTACCCCATTAGTATTAAGCGTTAAGGAAAATATCCCCCTGAAGCCAACAAAAAGTGTTATAAAACCCGACTGCATTTGAAGCAATATCAGGTTAAATATGGAAAAGAAGAGAGCTACGCTGATTGGATTCGCCGCCATTATTCTCTGGAGTACGATGGTCGGGTTGATACGCGGCGTTAGTGAAGGGCTTGGGCCGGTGGGCGGTGCGGCGATGATCTACAGTCTGAGCGGTATTTTGCTGATCTTTACCGTCGGCTTCCCGCAAATACGCCAAATCCCTCGCCCCTACTTACTGGCGGGTAGCCTGCTGTTCGTCAGCTATGAAATTTGCCTGGCATTGTCGGTAGGATTAGCCGGTACCCGCCAGCAGGCGATTGAAGTGGGAATGGTCAATTATCTGTGGCCCAGCCTGACGATTTTATTCGCCATCTTGTTTAACGGGCAAAAAAGCAGCTGGCTGGTGATCCCCGGATTGTTACTGGCGTTATTTGGCGTCACCTGGGTATTAGGCGGTGAGCACGGTCTGAATATCGATGAAATAATCAGCAACGTAGTCTCCAGTCCGCTGAGCTATATTCTGGCCTTTGTCGGCGCGTTTATCTGGGCGGCCTACTGCACGGTCACCGCCAAATACGCAAAAGGCAAAAACGGCATTACTCTGTTTGTCCTGCTCACCGCCCTGACCCTGTGGCTGAAATTCCTGTTCAGCGAGCAGCCGCCGATGGTCTTTAGCTGGCCGGTCATCATCAAGCTGGTCACCCTGTCAGTCGCGCTGGGATTAGGTTACGCGGCGTGGAACGTCGGTATCCTGCACGGCAACGTTAGCCTGCTGGCCGCCGCCTCCTACTTTACCCCGGTGCTCTCTTCGGCGCTGGCGGCGTTGTTGCTCAGCGCTGCGCTGTCGTGGTCATTCTGGCAGGGTGCCGGGATGGTGTGCATTGGCTCCCTGCTCTGCTGGCAGGCGACCCGGCGCTAAGCTGCCCGCGGCGGCGGATATCTTTCGCCGCCATCGGGACTTTATTTTTTAGCGATATAAATTTCGTAATGCTGCCCTTTCTTTTCTGCAGAATAAGTGCGGTATGTGGCAACAACCAGATCCTCATCGTTATAGTTCAGGTAGTAAGGCTGCAACATCCCTTCCACCGGTAATATACGCTGAGTGGTTTTATTTTTAATATCTGTTTTCCAGATGCAGGCATAACCGCCATCGTTATCAAAATAAAATGAATTCTCATCGCCCCAGGCATAGTTGCGCATATATTCGAAATCATTACCCTTTGAAGTCTCCCCCTGCGCCAGGAATACATTAATCCCCTGATCCGGCCTGTCAGCCGGGAAATAGAACATCCCTTCGTCATAATCATCGCGTGACGCCAGGCGCCATTTCCCATCCGGGGACGCTACCCGACTGGTGCACTCCTGAGTTTCGCAGTAGCCCACCCATGCCTCTTTTTTTAAGCTTGCCTCGCTGCGCGTGGTGCTCTGCGTTTTTTCCACCTTGTCACTGGTGGGATCAAGAGTGTAAGTCTCTACGGTATAATCGGTGCTGGCTCTAATATCGGCCAGCTCTGGATCGGGGCGCTGAAGAACGGAATAGACGATACTATTCGTACTACCGGGGTCGTATTTAATCATCACATCGTCACGGTATGAATATTCGTAATGAGCAACAATCAGTGACTTCCAGCCGTTTTCAACGCGAATAATATTGTTAACCTGCTTATCGCCCTCTCTTCCGGAGACAAGAAAATAGATAACCAGATCACCGTTCACCACTCTGTGCGTCAGCACTCGCCAGTCAGAGTCATCCAGTTTATAATTCCGTGATGAGATAACCCATTCTGGTACGATGACCTTAACCCGCCAGCGGTCCTCGGTAATGGTAAAACCATTTTTATTTTGCAAGTTCTGCGCCATGGGCGGGTCGAGTAAATCGCCATCACGATTAAAAACGTCATCAACATTCCGAAAAGGTAAAATCGCGGTTAAATCTTTATTTCTGGCAACATACTTTTCTTTTATACAAGAAATATCATCCCCACACTGATTTCTTTCTTTCACCCATTGGCGCTGTTCCCTGAACAATGTGCCGTGATTAATACTGTTATTAAGTGCCGAAGTAAAAAACAGGTTTAAAACATTATCCACACTTGATAGATAAGTATCATTACATATCGTTAATTCTGTCTTATTAAGATTTTGAGCTGAACAATCAAACCCTGCGGCATATACCGGCAGCGATGCTATAAATAACCCAGCACCGCAGGTTAACTTTTTTGCGTTACGACTAAAGCACGTCAGTGTCATTGTGAATTCCTTTTACCTTTCCCTGCCACTTTCTCATACGGTATCCGGAACATTAATTAACATACTCAGGTGGTAAACGACAGCACAACGCATCTCCACATAGAAGAATCAGAAAAAATAAAGAAGATTGGATAAATAAAAGCCGGAGAATAACTCCGGCAAAAGGAATTAATTCAATTCCGGCGCTTTCGCCAGGCTGCGCCAGATACCTGCCGTCAGCAGTAAAAGCAGGACGCCGGCCGTCGCCAGCACGATGCTGTGCGAGCTGATAAACGCCGTCTTCGCCGCCTCGATCAGACTTTGCGCCGGAATGGCGGGCATCGACTGCGCCAGCTTAATCGCCTCGCTAATCGATGATGACGCCTGCTCTGCCGCCGCGCCTTCCACACCCATCGGCAGAATAATTGACGACGTGTAGCTACGAGTCAGGATCAGGCCAAATAGCGCAATCCCCAGGCCTGCACCCAGCTCGTAGGCCATGGTTTCAATGGCTCCTGCCGCTGCGGCTTTCTCCTTCGGCGCGGCAGCCATAATCGCTGAGCTGGAGGCGAGCAGCGCGCTGGCGACGCTGAAGCCCAGTAGCGTCATCAGCCCCCAAGCCTGCCACTGCTGAGTGCTGAAATCGGTCATCGACAGGCCGAGGAAGCTCAGGGCGCTCAGCAACATGCCGCCGGTCGCCACCTCGCGCAGCCCTAATCGTGACACCAGCATCCCGGCAATCGGCCCGCTAAACCCGCTGGCTACCATCACTGGCAGCATAAATAGCCCGGCCTCAAAAGGCGTTTTGTTATGCACAAACTGGAGTTCCTGCGCCATCAGCAGCTCGAAACCGACCAGGGTGATCAGCGCCGTCATCGCCATCATCACACCACTTAAAATAATGCGGTGGGTAAACAGACGCATATCGACCATCGGGCGTGCCGCCGAGAGCTGCTTACGCACAAACCATGTCAGCATCGCTGCGCCAGTAATCGCCACCAGTCCGGTTATCCACAGCGCCATTTGCCCTTTCAGCGCCGTTTTGGCGCTAAATACCAGCATCAGTATGGCGGCAATAAGGATCAACGCCTGGAATAAATTGAGCGGCTGTTCGCGCCGCGCAGGCTGGCGTGGGACCACTTTGGCATTAATCGCCATCACCACCAGCACGATCGGTACGTTGATCAGGAATACCGAGCCCCAATAGAAATGCTCCAGCAGCATGCCGCCAACCAGCGGGCCAAATGCCGCACCGCCAGAACCGACCGCCGCCCACAGGCCGAGCGCCATGTTACGATGGCGGGCTTCCGAGAAGGTGCTACGGATCCCGGCGAGCGTTGCCGGGACGATCATCGCTGCCCCTACCGCTAACAGCGCGCGGGAAGCAATGAGCGTCGCTGCCGTGGGTGAAAACGCCGCCGCCAGCGATGCCGCGCCAAAAATACCGCTACCGAGCAGCAGCAGCCGTTTGAAGCCGATTTTATCGCCCAACGCGCCCATCGGCAGCACCATGCCGGCCATCACCAGCGAATAGATATCAATAATCCACAGCAGCTCATTGCCGCTGGTTCCCAGCGCCACGCTCAGCGTCGGCGCAGCCACATGCAGTACCGTGGCGTCAATCGCCACCGGAATATAAACCAACAAAATCGCCATCAGCGTCAACCATTGCCGAGACATACTACTTTTCCTCAATGTTGAAATTGGACATTTGTCCAGGATGGCGATCCTGCCGTAATGTTGAACGAGTGTCCAACTTTTTGTTACTATCGCCAAAAAAACAGGGGTCACGGAACGTTATGAGCTATTTAAATCGCGATGCGCGTCGGGAAGTCATTGTGCTGGCAGCCATGCGCGTGGCGCTAAGAGGCGGACTGGGCGCGATGACCGTCCGTCAGATAGCGGCTGAAGCTGGCGTTGCCGCCGGGCAGTTGCATCACCACTTCACCTCCACTGGCGAGTTAAAAGCCCATACCTTTGTGCGCCTGATCCGAGAAATGCTCGATATGCCGCTGGTCAGCAATGATGCCAGCTGGCGCGAGCGCCTGTTTTCAATGGTCGGGAGCGATGACGGCAGGCTTGAGCCCTATATTCGCTTATGGCGCGAAGCACAGCTGCTGGCCGACAGCGACAGCGATATCAAAGGCGCATACCTGTTAACCATGAGCATGTGGCATGAAGAGACGCTGAAGATTATCCTGGGCGGAATCGAGGCGGGTGAGTTTCAGCCCAAGGACAACGCGGAAAGTATCGCCTGGCGGCTGATCGCCCTGGTCTGCGGCCTCGATGGTATTTACGCGTTGGGGATGCAGGAAATTGATGATGCCACCTTCAACCGTTATATAAACCATTATATATCAATGGAGTTATTTTAATTCAACGTTACATTCTGTAACAAATAATCCCCCCCGATTATTCGCGCGTCTTCTTATGACGCGCTTTTCTTATCTATTCTTCAATCATTACAACGGATAAAAAAACCACCTCTGCATACAGTATTTTCTTAATTTACTGTTTTTACTTATTTATTCTTTTCACTGAATACTGTTCATTCGAGGGCAATATGTCGACAGAAAATGAGAAGAAGAATCATTACCTTTTAAAAGAGTGGAAACCAGAAAACGCGGCATTCTGGGAAAATAAGGGCAAGAAAATAGCGCGGAGGAATCTTTGCATTTCCGTGGCTTGTCTGCTACTCGCCTTTTGCGTGTGGATGTTATTTAGTGCCGTCGCGGTCAATCTCAATAAAGTCGGATTTAATTTCACCACCGATCAACTCTTTTTATTAACCGCCCTGCCTTCACTTTCCGGAGCAATATTACGCGTACCCTACTCCTTTATGGTGCCTATATTTGGCGGGCGCTACTGGACGGTATTAAGCACGATTATTCTGGTGGTGCCCTGCATCTGGCTGGGAATTGCTATTCAAAATACCGCTACTCCATTTTGGGTATTTATCACCATTGCCCTGCTGTGCGGTTTTGCTGGTGCCAACTTTGCTTCCAGCATGGGAAATATCAGCTTTTTCTTTCCCAAAGCCAAACAGGGCAGCGCGCTGGGGGTGAACGGCGGGCTCGGCAACCTCGGCGTCAGCGTGATGCAGATGATTGCTCCGGCAGTGATCTTCCTGCCGATATTCGCGTTCCTCGGCGTTCACGGAGTTCCCCAGGAAGATGGCTCCATCCTCGCGCTAAGCAACGCGGCTATTGTCTGGGTACCGCTGCTGGTCATCGCCACCATTGCTGCCTGGGTGGGCATGAACGATATCGCCAGCTCAAAGGCTTCGGTTCGCGATCAGCTCCCGGTCCTGAAACGCCCGCATATGTGGCTGTTAAGCCTGTTATATCTGGCGACGTTTGGTTCTTTTATCGGCTTTTCTGCCGGCTTTGCGATGCTGGCGAAAACGCAGTTTCCGGACGTCAATATTCTTAAGCTGGCCTTCTTCGGTCCGTTTATCGGCGCGCTGGCGCGTTCATTCGGCGGCATTATCTCCGACCGTCTCGGCGGCGTCCGGGTCACCCTAATCAACTTTATCCTGATGGCGCTATTTACCGGCCTGCTGTTCCTCACCCTGCCTGGCTCCGGTTCCGGCAGCTTCCTCGCCTTTTACGTGGTGTTTATGGGGCTGTTTCTGACCGCCGGTCTCGGCAGCGGCTCCACCTTCCAGATGATCGCCGTAATTTTCCGTCAGATCACTATCGAGAGCGTTAAGAAGCGCGGCGGCAGCGACGAACAGGCCCAGCATGAAGCGGTTACCGATACCGCGGCGGCGCTCGGGTTTATCTCGGCCATCGGCGCGATTGGCGGCTTCTTTATCCCGAAAGCCTTCGGTACATCGCTGGCAATGACCGGTTCTCCGGTCGGGGCCATGAAAGTGTTCTTTGTCTTCTACGTCGTGTGTGTGCTGGTGACGTGGTTGGTCTATGGCCGACGCACACCGGCAAAAAAATAACGAGAAATTTGCCGGATGGCAGCTAACGCCTTATCCGGCCTACGGGATCGAGCGGTCTTGTAGGCCGGATAAGCCATCCGGCAATGGCACGATGCCGTACATTATCGAAGCAGGAGAAATGTCATGAGTAAACTACTGGATCGCTTTCGCTACTTTAAGCAGAAAGGCGAGACCTTTGCCAACGGTCACGGTCAGGTGTACAACACCAACCGCGACTGGGAAGATAGCTACCGTCAGCGCTGGCAGTTCGACAAGATTGTCCGCTCAACGCACGGTGTGAACTGTACGGGCTCATGCAGCTGGAAGATTTACGTTAAGAACGGGCTGGTCACCTGGGAAACCCAGCAAACCGACTACCCGCGCACCCGCCCTGACCTGCCCAACCACGAACCCCGCGGCTGCCCGCGCGGCGCAAGCTACTCCTGGTACCTTTACAGCGCTAACCGCCTGAAGTATCCGCTGGCGCGCAAGCGGCTGATCGAGCTATGGCGCGAGGCGCTGGCTCAGCATCCAGATCCGGTGATGGCCTGGGACAGCATCATGCAGGACCCGGTCAAAACCCTCAGCTACAAACAGGTGCGCGGCAAAGGCGGCTTTATCCGCTCCAGCTGGAAAGAACTGAACCAGCTGATTGCCGCCGCCAACGTCTGGACGATTAAAAACTACGGCCCGGACCGCGTCGCTGGCTTCTCGCCGATCCCGGCGATGTCGATGGTCTCTTACGCCGCCGGTACCCGTTACCTGTCGCTGCTTGGCGGTACCTGCCTGAGCTTCTACGACTGGTATTGCGATCTGCCTCCCGCATCGCCAATGACCTGGGGCGAGCAAACCGATGTCCCGGAATCCGCCGACTGGTACAACTCCAGCTACATTATCGCCTGGGGTTCCAACGTTCCGCAGACCCGTACGCCGGACGCCCACTTCTTTACCGAAGTGCGCTATAAAGGCACGAAAACCATCGCCATTACCCCGGATTATTCGGAAGTCGCCAAGCTTTGCGACCAGTGGCTGGCCCCGAAACAGGGAACCGACAGCGCGCTAGCGATGGCGATGGGCCACGTGATCCTCAAAACATTTCACCTTGATAACCCCAGTGATTACTTCCTCAATTACTGCCGCACCTATACCGATATGCCGATGCTGGTGATGCTCGACCCGCGCGAAGATGGTAGCTACGTACCGGGGCGTATGGTACGGGCCTCCGATCTGGTTGACGGGCTGGGCGAAAGCAACAATCCGGAATGGAAAACCGTGGCGTATAACCGCGCAGGCGAGCTGGTCGCGCCTAACGGTTCAATTGGCTTCCGCTGGGGTGAAAAAGGTAAATGGAACCTTGAGCAGCGGGCTGCCGGGCAAGAAACCGAATTAACGTTGTCGCTGCTGGAAAGCCATGATAGCGTCGTTTCGGTTGGTTTCCCCTACTTCGGCGGCAACGAAAATCCGCACTTTCGTAGCGTCAAACAAGATCCAGTGACGATTCATCAGCTCCCGGTCAAACAGCTGCCGCTGGCTAATGGCGAAACCGGCCTGGTGGTGAGCGTTTATGACCTGATACTTGCCAACTACGGACTCGATCGCGGCATAGAGGACGCCAACGCGGCAAAAGATTTTGCTGAAGTGAAAGCTTATACCCCGGCGTGGGCCGAGCAGATCACCGGCGTACCGCGCCAGCATATCGAGCAGATCGCCCTGGAATTCGCCGATACCGCACATAAAACCCATGGTCGGTCGATGATTATCCTCGGAGCCGGTGTCAACCACTGGTATCACATGGATATGAACTACCGCGGGATGATCAATATGCTGGTGTTCTGCGGCTGCGTTGGTCAGAGCGGCGGCGGCTGGTCGCACTACGTCGGCCAGGAGAAGCTGCGCCCGCAAACCGGCTGGCTACCGCTGGCGTTCGCCCTCGACTGGAACCGCCCGCCGCGCCAGATGAACAGCACCTCCTATTTCTACAATCACGCCTGCCAGTGGCGCTATGAAAAACTTACCGCCCAGGAGCTGCTGTCGCCGCTGGCGGACGCCAGTAAATTTAGCGGTCATTTAATCGACTTCAACGTCCGCGCCGAGCGTATGGGCTGGCTGCCCTCTGCGCCGCAGTTGGGCGTCAACCCGCTCACCATCAAACAGCAGGCCGCCGCCGCAGGTCTTTCCCCAGCCGACTTTACCGCTCAGGCGCTGAAGTCCGGCGATATCCGCTTTGCCTGCGAGCAGCCGGATAACGGCAAGAACCACCCACGTAACCTGTTTATCTGGCGCTCCAACCTGCTGGGTTCCTCCGGCAAGGGCCACGAGTATATGCTCAAATATCTGCTGGGTACCGACAGCGGGATTCAGGGCGATGAGCTAGGTGCGACCGATGACGTGAAGCCCGAAGAGGTGGAGTGGCAGACCGCCGCCATCGAGGGCAAGCTCGACCTGCTGGTGACCCTTGATTTCCGCATGTCCAGCACCTGCCTGTTCTCCGATATCGTTCTGCCGACCGCCACCTGGTACGAAAAAGACGATATGAACACCTCGGACATGCATCCGTTTATCCACCCGCTCTCCGCCGCCGTCGACCCGGCGTGGGAGGCGAAAAGCGACTGGGAAATCTATAAGGATATCGCCAAAACCTTCTCGGAAGTCTGCGTTGGTCATCTCGACAAAGAGACCGATGTGGTGCTGGTGCCGCTGCAGCACGACTCCCCGGCGGAGCTGTCGCAACCCTTTGACGTGCTCGACTGGCGCAAAGGCGAATGCGATTTAATCCCCGGTAAAACCGCCCCGTCGATTGCCGTCGTTGAACGTGACTATCCGGCCACTTACGAGCGTTTCACCTCTCTCGGCCCGCTGCTCGACAAGCTGGGCAACGGCGGCAAAGGCATTTCGTGGAACACCCAGAGCGAGGTCGATTTCCTCGGCAAGCTTAACTACGTCAAGCTCGATGGCCCGGCGAAAGGCCGCCCGCGTATTGATAGCGCCATTGACGCCTCGGAAGTGATCCTCGCCCTCGCTCCGGAAACCAACGGTCAGGTGGCGGTGAAAGCCTGGCAGGCGCTCGGCGAATTTACCGGGCGTGAACATACCCATCTGGCGCTGAATAAAGAGGATGAAAAAATCCGCTTTCGCGATATTCAGGCCCAACCGCGCAAGATTATCTCCAGCCCAACCTGGTCAGGCCTGGAAAGCGAACACGTTTCATATAACGCCAGCTACACCAACGTTCATGAACTGATCCCCTGGCGTACGCTGTCCGGTCGCCAACAGCTGTATCAGGATCACCCCTGGATGCGCGCCTTTGGTGAAAGCCTGGTGGCCTATCGCCCGCCAATCGACACCCGCAGCGTCAGCCACATGAAGGAGATCCCCCCTAACGGATTCCCGGAGAAAGCGCTTAACTTCCTGACGCCGCATCAGAAATGGGGCATCCACTCCACCTACAGTGAAAACCTGCTGATGCTGACCCTGTCGCGCGGCGGGCCGATTGTGTGGCTTAGCGAAACCGACGCCAAAGAACTGGGCATTGAGGATAACGACTGGATTGAAGCCTTTAACGCCAACGGTGCGCTCACCGCCCGTGCGGTGGTCAGCCAGCGCGTACCGCCGGGCATGACCATGATGTATCACGCTCAGGAACGCCTGATGAATATTCCGGGCTCGGAAGTCACCGGTCGGCGCGGCGGGATCCATAACTCGGTCACCCGCGTGTGTCCGAAACCGACGCATATGATCGGCGGCTATGCCCAACTGGCCTACGGTTTTAACTACTACGGCACCGTCGGCTCCAACCGCGATGAGTTCATCATGATCCGCAAAATGAAAAATATTGACTGGCTGGATGACGAAGGTCGCGATCAGGTTCAAGAGGCGAAAAAATGAAAATACGCTCACAGGTCGGCATGGTACTTAATCTCGACAAATGCATTGGCTGCCACACCTGCTCGGTCACCTGTAAAAACGTCTGGAGCAGCCGTGAAGGGATGGAGTACGCATGGTTTAACAACGTGGAAACCAAACCGGGTATCGGCTATCCGAAGAACTGGGAAGATCAGGAGGCGTGGCAAGGCGGCTGGGTTCGCAGCATTACCGGCAAGCTCACTCCGCGCCTCGGCAACCGTGTCGGCGTACTGTCTAAAATCTTTGCCAACCCGCTGATTCCGGGCATTGATGACTATTACGAGCCGTTCACTTACGACTACCAGCACCTGCACAATGCGGCTGAAGGTAAACACCTGCCCACCGCCCGCCCGCGTTCGCTGATCAGTGGCCAGCGTATGAACAAGATTGAATGGGGCCCGAACTGGGAAGAGTTGCTCGGCGGCGAGTTTGAAAAGCGTGCCCACGACCAGAACTTTGCCGCAATGCAAAAGGAGATGTACGGTCAGTTCGAAAACACCTTCATGATGTATCTCCCGCGTCTGTGCGAACACTGTCTCAACCCAAGCTGTGTCGCTACCTGCCCGAGCGGCGCCATCTACAAGCGTGAAGAAGACGGTATCGTACTGATCGACCAGGACAAATGCCGCGGCTGGCGACTGTGCATCAGCGGCTGTCCGTACAAAAAAATCTACTTTAACTGGAAGAGCGGCAAGTCGGAGAAATGCATCTTCTGCTACCCGCGTATCGAATCCGGACAACCGACGGTCTGCTCCGAAACCTGCGTCGGGCGCATCCGTTACCTCGGGGTGCTGCTGTATGACGCGGACCGCATCGAAGAAGCGGCCAGCACCGAACATGAAACCGATCTCTACGAGCGCCAGTGCGACGTGTTCCTCGATCCGCATGACCCGGCGGTGATCGAAGAGGCGTTGAAACAAGGCATTCCGCATAACGTGATTGACGCAGCGCAGAAATCCCCGGTCTACAAGCTGGCGATGGACTGGAAGCTGGCCCTACCGCTGCATCCGGAATACCGCACTCTGCCGATGGTCTGGTACGTCCCGCCGCTGTCGCCGATTCAGTCGGTGGCCGATGCGGGCGGCCTGCCGAGCAACGGCAATATTCTCCCGGCGGTGGAAAGCCTACGCATTCCGGTGCAATACCTCGCAAATCTGCTCAGTGCGGGCGATACCGGCCCGGTGCTGCGCGCCCTGAAACGCATGATGGCGATGCGTCACTACAAACGCTCCCAGACAGTGGAAGGCGTCACCGACACCCGCGCCATCGAAGAAGTCGGCTTAAGCGTGGAACAAGTTGAGGACATGTACCGCTATCTGGCGATAGCCAACTACGAAGACCGCTTTGTGATCCCAACCAGCCACCGCGAAATGGCGGAAGACGCTTTCCCGGAAAAAAACGGCTGCGGCTTCACCTTCGGCGATGGCTGCCATGGGTCGGATACCAAGTTCAACCTCTTCAACAGTCGGCGCATCGACGCCATTGACATCGGTGGCGTGCGCAAACACGGGGAGGGAGAATAATGCAGATCCTCAAAGTCATTGGTCTGCTGCTGGAGTATCCGGACGAGGTGCTGTGGGAGAACCGTGAGGAGGCGCTGACGCTGGTCAGCGCCGATGCTCCGGAGCTGCTACCTTTCGTCGGGCCGCTGCTGGCAGCGAAGCTCCTCGACCGACAGGCCGAATGGTGCGAAGTGTTCGAGCGCGGGCGTGCTACTTCGCTGCTGCTGTTCGAACACGTCCACGCCGAATCCCGCGATCGCGGCCAGGCGATGGTTGATTTAATGGGCCAGTATGAACAGGCCGGTTTGCAGCTAAACAGCCGCGAACTGCCGGACCACCTGCCACTCTATCTGGAGTATCTGAGCATCTTACCGGAGAGCGAAGCCCGCGAAGGGTTACAGAACGTCGCGCCGATTCTGGCGCTGCTCGGCGGGCGCTTGAAGCAAAGAGAGTGTGAATACTATCGGCTGTTTGACGTACTGCTGTCGCTGGCTGATAGTCAGTTAAACAGTGACAGTGTCACGAAGCAGGTGGCGGGGGAAAAGCGCGACGATACCCGCCAGGCGCTGGATGCAGTGTGGGAGGAGGAGCAGGTGAAGTTTATCGAAGATAACGCCACCGCCTGCGACAGCTCCCCAATGCAGTCTTATCAACGACGCTTTAGCCAGGACGTGGCACCACAGTATGTCGACGTCCGTGCCGGAGGCCCGAAATGATACAGTACCTTAACGTCTTCTTTTACGATATCTACCCCTACCTCTGCGGCACGGTTTTCCTGATCGGCAGCTGGCTGCGCTACGATTACGGACAGTACACCTGGCGCGCCTCGTCAAGCCAGATGCTGGATAAGCGCGGGATGGTGCTTTGGTCGAACCTGTTCCATATCGGCATTCTCGGGATCTTCTTCGGCCACTTCTTCGGCATGTTGACGCCGCATTGGGTCTATTCCTGGTTCCTGCCGATGTCGCAGAAGCAGCTGATGGCGATGATCCTTGGCGGGGTTTGCGGTGTGCTGACGTTAGTCGGCGGCATCGGGCTGCTGGTTCGTCGTCTGACGAATCCGCGCATTCGCGCCACCTCCACCACCGCGGATATCCTGATTCTGAGCATTCTGCTGATTCAGTGCGCGCTCGGCCTGACGACCATTCCGTTCTCCGCGCAGCACCCGGACGGTAGCGAAATGCTAAAACTGGTGGACTGGGCGCAGGCGGTCGTGACCTTCCACGGCGGCGCGTCGGCGCATCTTGACGGCGTGGCGTGGATTTATCGTGTCCATCTGGTGCTTGGGATGACCATCTTCCTGATATTTCCGTTCACCCGCCTGGTGCACGTCTGGAGCGCCCCGGTGGAGTATTTCACCCGCCGCTATCAGGTGGTACGTTCAAGGCGCTGAGTCTTTCCCCTCACCCCGACCCTCTCCCCAAATGCGGGGAGAGGGAGAAAGGCAGACCGGCGCAGAACGCAAACTCCACACCGTACGATCCCCTCTCCCTTCCAGGGGGAGGGTTAGGGTGAGGGTAAAACGTCAAAACCTACTTCCCCGCCTCCGGATGCGTATCAAACGCCGCCATCACCGCCGCTAAATCCGCTTCGCTAAAGCCATATTTCGCATCGTCAACACCGAGGCCGAAACGTGTTTGCAACGCTTCGTACAGCGCCGGAACGTCCGGTAAGTCCAGCTTTTCGACCACATGGTTTTTATCCCAATGGGTAAAGTGGAAATTGGTTAACGTCATCTTGCCACCGTCCGGTAAATGGCGACACATCAGCAGATGGTGACGGAAGTGCGACTGCGGCCAGTGCGCCGACCAGAAGTTGCCCATCACGTAGTCAGAAGCGTACTGACGACCCAAATCAAAATGGTACATCGACTGCCAGTGACCGTGATGGCTGAACTGCAGCGCCCATTCATCCCCTTCATAAATCAGGCGATACTCACCGTGCGGCGTGGTTTGTTCAACATCCGCCAGCAGCCGAATCGGCGCGGTCAGGGTCTGACCGCCAAAGCCGACATCGGCAATCCAACGCTCGCCCTCAACCTCCACCAGCAACAGCCGATGAGTGCGCGGCGGCATATGCGGTGGATTGGCCAGCACCACGCGCCCCAGCAGGCTGCGCACGTTAAAGCCCATCTCGCGCAGCGCCCTCTCCAGCAGACCATTTTGCTCAAAGCAGTAACCGCCACGACGGCCATGAATCAACTTATCTTCCAGCGTCCGATCGTCGAGATGCATCTCTCTGGGCAGCAACACATCCAGGTTCTCAAACGGGATCGCGCCGTTATGGTGGATATGCAGTTCACGCAAGGTGTTAATCGATACTTCAGGGGTTCCCGTCCAGCCCAGACGAGAAAAATAGGCGCTTAAAAATGGACTCATCAATGCCTCCAGCAATCGGTGTCCGACATTTATAGCCTGTTTTTTCTGCCTGACCAGCTATTTTGTGCGATCGCCTTTATTCACGCGTGCCCCGCTGCATCAGCGCCAGCGCGCTGAGCATTAAAGCCAGGCCAGTAAATAGCGTCAGGGAAGCCATTGCCATCCCCTGTCCTACCGAGCCCTGCTCAAACTGACGCCAGATAAACACCGCCACAGTTTGCGTCCCCGCCGGAGCCAGCAGCAGCGAGGTCACCAGCTCGCGGGAAGCCACGGCAAACACCATCAGCATCGCCGCCAGCAGCGCCGGAAATACCAGCGGCAGAACGATCAAACGTAGCGCCTGCAATGGCGTTGCGCCATGCACCCGCGCCGCCGGTTCAAGGTTATTACCGAGTTGGCGCAGCGCGCTGCCGACATAGCGCACCGGCCACGGCAGCAGCAGACAGCAATAAGAAAGCAGCAGCATAAACCAGGTGTTATAGGGAGAAACCGGCCAGAACGGCTGATTCCACAGCAGAATCAGCCCAACGCCGACCACCACGCCCGGCAGCGCTGCTGGCATCAGCGATAATGCATCGACAATCGCACTCCCTCTGATTTTCTGCACCAATACCAGCCAGGCAGCCAGAAGACCAATCAGGCCGACGATCAACGCTGAAGCCAGCGCCAGCGAAAGGCTGGTCCCCAGCGCTGACAGCGCATCGCCCTGCTGGGCAAACAGCGCATCGAAATGCCTGAAGGTAAAATTGTCGGCATGAATACCACCCGACAGCGTCCCCATCAGGCTGGTCAGCACCATCGATGCCCCCGGCAGCAGCACCGCCAGTCCGCCGATACCCGCCATAAACAACACCGCCGGAAGCGCCAGCCAGCCTAAATCCGCCCCGCTATTCTCTCCCGGCTTGCCGGTTACGCTGGTCACTTCTTTATCGCCGACCAGCCGCTTTTGCAGCCACCAGGCCAGCAGCGCTACCGCAATCAGCAGCAACGACAGCAGCGATGCGCCCGGCAGGTCGATAGGCCAGTCGGCGAGCTTTTTCTCTATCCCGACGGTGAGCATCACCAGCCCCGCCCGCGAACCGAGCGCCGCCGGAACGCCATACTCTTCAATGGCGAGGGTAAACGCCAGCAGCATCCCCGCAGCCAGCGCCGGAGAAAGCATCGGCAACGTGATATGCCAGAACGCCCGCCAGGCGCTGGCTCCGTGCACCCGCGCCACTATCGCCAGCCGCTGACCGCTCGCCAGCAGGCTGCGCGAGACCGCAAAATAGACCACCGGGAAGATGTTGAGGGTCATCACCAGCACGATCCCGCTGCGGCTGAACAGCAGATCGTTCAGATCCCAGCCGGTCAGCTGTTGCAGATAGCCGTTGCTTTGCAGTACCAGCATCCATGACAGCGCGGCAATATACGGTGGCGTAAGAAAGGGGATCAGAAATAGCAGATCCCACAGGCGCGGCAGCGGCAAGTTAAACAATCCGCGCAGCACGCCTAGCGGCAAACCGATAATCACGCTCATCAGCGCCACGCCGCAGGCCACCCATAGGGTGCCGCCAAGCATCGTCGGCAGCTGCGGGTCGGCAATCAGCGTCGATACGCCGCTGAACGCGCCGCCCAGCGAACCGGCGCTAAACTGGGGGAATATCGCCTGCAGGACGATAAAAAAGAGCGGTAACGCCACCAGCACCAGCAGCGCCGTTAGCGTTCCCGTCGAAATAAGTTTCTGTTTCACGGTAGTTTCCTGGAAACGATCCCCGTCTGCGATCCGATAGCCCGGACAGGCGCGCCAGCGCCGCCTCCGGGAAATGCACCGGGCCCTGATACCCTGGCTTTGTGTCTTCCCGGTGGCGCTGCGCTGACCGGGCTACGGGGTCACAGCCGTCTGCGATCCGGTAGCCCGGACAGGCGCGCCAGCGCCGCCTCCGGGAGATGCGCCGGGCCCCTGATGCCCCGGCGTTGTGTCTTCCCGGAGGCGCTACTGTATGACTGGGCTACTTTGGCCGAGCAACGTTTCGCAACCCGGGGAAATCGATTTACTGCGTGAAGAGCGAATTAAAACGTGAAAGGACCGCGCTACGTTCGCTGTTGCCATCGCTGGTGGTCGGCAGAATTTTCAGCTCATTGAGCAGCGGACGCTTAGCCTGAACATCGCTACGGGCGGGCATTAACCAGGCATCGGCGACCAGCGTCTGACCTTCCGGGGACAGGACATAGTCAACAAAAGCTTTAGCATCGTCTGCATGCTGGCTGGTTTTAAGGATCATCATTGGACGCGGCGCAATAACCGTACCGCTGGCCGGGAAAATCACCTTCAGCGATTCGCCCTGATGAATATTGCCGTAAGAAACATAGTCCACCGCGCCGAAGACCGCCGCTTTCGCCCCCTGCATCACCGGCGTCACCGCCTGGGCATTCGGCCCGCTGACCACCATGCCGTTCTTTTTCAGCTCGTCAAACAGCGCCCAGGCTTTATCACCCATGCCATTCTGTAACCCGATCAGCAAATCCAGCGACGCGCCGGAGAGCGCCGGGTCCGGCGTGGTGACTTTATCTTTGAACGCGGCTTCGGTCAGGTCGCGCCACTCTTTCGGCTCCGGGGTGCCGCTTTTGGTGTTCCAGACGATCCCCAGCGCCGAAATACCCTGAGCGACGTAATCAGCGGATTTCAGATTCGCCGGAACCTTATCGGCATTAGCGCTCTGATACGCCAGCAGCCAGCCGCGGTTATGCAAATCCTCCGCCGTGTCCCAGGAAGCGGAGATCAGCACGTCCGCCTGCGGGTTCGCCTGTTCGGCTTCAAGACGCGCCATCACCTTGCCGGTAGTGGCCTGGAAAATATTCACCTTCACCCCAGTTTTCTTCTCATAGCCGCTGGCGAGACTTTTCGCCAGAGAGCCCGGACCGGCGGTGTATACGGTCAGCGCGTGGGCGCTGGAGATCATGGTGGTCGATAACATAATCGCGAGCGCAACTCCTGTCTTAATGGTCATAACGGTTTTCATGCGGGTTCCCCTGAGGATGAAGTAACGGCGCGGACGGCAGCAATGCTGCCCGCAGATAAATGCACAATCTTGTCTGCCAGCAGCTCGGCTTCGCGACGGTCGTGGGTGACGTAGACGGCTGTAATCCCCAACTGACGCAGCAGGCGGCTCATCTCCACGCATAGCGACTCGCGCAGTTCGCTGTCAAGGTTGGAGAGCGGCTCATCAAACAGCAGCACGCGGGGTTCTGCCACAATGGCGCGGGCCAGGGCGACGCGCTGCTGCTGACCGCCGGAAAGCCCCGACGGTTTGCGGTCAGCAAAGCCGTTGAGACCGACCATCGCCAGCGCCTCCTCGACGCGCTTTTGCCGTTCGTGACGCGCTACACCGCGCATACGCAGCGGAAAAGCCACGTTCTGCGCGGCCGTCATATGCGGCCACAGAGCATAGTCCTGAAAGACCATACCGAGATCGCGCTGTTCCGGGGGCATTCCCCAGCCGGTTTTCGCCACCAGACGATCGCCGAAGTGAATTTCACCGCGGGCAGGTACGGTTAGCCCAGCGAGCAAGCGCAGCAGCGTGCTTTTGCCGCAGCCCGAAGGCCCCAGCAGCGCAACGATGCTGCCCGCGTCGATATGCAGACTGATCTGATTAAGAACGGTATGAGTGCCGAAGGCGAAGGAAACACCGTCGAGTTTGATGCCGGTAAGCGCGCGCATTATCGCCCTCCCCATTGGGAAAGCGATGCTCTGCCAGCGGTCAACATCCGCCGGGCCGCGCTCACCTGAGATAAATTCAGGGGAGCTAACATATTGTGATCCTCTTTGGGACTTAGTGCCGCCGACTATAGGGAGCCTGTATGACGTATTGATTACATTTTCATTGCGGATTAACGTGTGGTCAGGCATCAGACCCATTTACCAAGGAACGCATATGAGCCGTTTTCGCCACGTGGAACTCCAGTACGCCAGTCGCCTGCTTAATCATGGCCCGACCATTCTGATAACCAGCTATGACGCCCAGTCTCAACGCCGTAACGTCATGGCCGCCGCGTGGTCGATGCCGGTGGAGTTCGCGCCGCCAAGGCTGGCTATCGTGGTGGATAAAAGCGCCTGGACGCGGGAAATTATTGAGCGCAACGGCACCTTCGGCATCGTCGTCCCGGGGGTGGAAGCCGCCAGCTGGACCTACGCGGTCGGCAGCATCAGCGGGCGCGATGAGGATAAATTTAACGCTTACGGCATTCCGGTAGTGCAAGGCCCGGAACTGGGATTACCGCTGATCGAAGAGAAATGTCTGGCGTGGATGGAGTGCCGCCTGCTGCCGCCAACGGCGGCCCAGGAGCAGTACGACACCCTGTTTGGCGAGGTGGTTTCCGCCGCTGCAGATGAGCGCGCGTTCGTCACCGGTCGCTGGCAGTTCGACGACGATAAGATCAATACGCTGCATCATCTCGGCACAGGAAATTTTGTCGCCAGCGGTCGCCACGTACAGGCTAATACCCCGGAAGAGTAAACCTTACCGACCCGCAGATTGTTGAGAACGGTAGCCCGGACAGATGCGCAGCATCGCCTCCGGGATAATTCGGCAACACCCTGCGGTCTTCCTCCCGGGGGCGGCGCAAAACGCCTGGCCCGGGCTACAGGATCGCAGACGGCTGAAGACGGGTAGATACTGTGAGCATCGGCAACCATTTTTAGTTGCGGGGCTCTCTCCGGTTTCTGGATGACAGACACACCACCGACAGCACCCTCTGGGTGCTGTTTTTCTATTCCCGCAGTCTTTTCGTCCCTACGCTACCGCTATTCCATGTTGTGACGCATCGAACGGCTCCCCTGACTTCAGCACTCCGTACGCCACCTGCGCCAGCTTGCGCATCATCGCCCCTATGATAACTTTCGCGCGTTTGCCATTCCCTTCCAGTCTCTTTCTGAACGCTTTTCCCCACGCCGTGTGATACAGCGCTGATATTGCTGGCATATATAATGCTCTGCGCAACTGAACCGGACCCGCTTTACTCATCCGGCTCGCCCGCATCACGCTACTGCCTGACTCATGCTGCACCGGCGTCAGCCCTGCATACGCGGCGAACTGCCGCGCTGTGGCAAACCTCAGCTTCAGTCCCGTATACGCCAGCAGGACCGCCGCCGTTTTCTCGCCGATACCCGGGATGCTGTTCAGCAGCTTCCGCCGTTGCTTCATATCCGGGTCGTTGTCCGTCAGGTCTTTTATCTGTTTTTCGATACGTTTCAGTTCAGCACTCAGGCACTCCAGGAGCACATCGATGCTCGCTAACTGGACCTCCGGGGCTGTTTCCTGACGGTTTTTCTCCTGCGTCTGCATCTCTGTCAGCGCCTGATGCCGTAACACCAGCGCTTTCAGGGCCCGCTCTGTCGGGTGCGGTGCCTCCCATGCTGACGGACGTTTCTCCCGGCAGAAGTGCGCCAGCATACGGGCATCGACTTTGTCGGTTTTACTGCGCAACCCTTCACTACGGGCGAAGGCGGCACTCAGGGCGGGGTTGATAATGGAGACGGTATAACCGGCATCACTCAGATACGCGGCAGCCTCTTCCATGTAGGTACTGGTGGACTCCATGCAGACATGGGCATGGTTCACATCATGGCTGCGAAGCCAGCGGACAAGCGCTTCATGTCCGGAGGGCGTATTTTCGAATTTTTTACCGCGATGCCGACCATCAGGGCGCAGGATATCAACATCGAGCTTAGCTTTGGCTACATCAATGCCGATGAAGTACAGTTCATTTTCCATAGTGAAACCAACCTTGCGAATACGGGTTACCGGTGAAAGCCGGTCCATGATACTGTCCGGTTTATCACATGAGAAAGAACGGCAGTCCGGTGCAAAGATCTACGGAACAGGCGCGAAAGCCTAAGCCCGGACACGGCATCCGGACCGCCATCAGAGAGAACTGGCCGGTTCTTTCTGATGGAGTCATCATACAAGCCCGGACAGATGTGCAGCATCGCCTCCGGGATAATTCGGCAACACCCTGCGGTCTTCCTCCCGGGGGCGGCGCAAGCGCCTGCCCGGGCTACGGGCTCGCAGACGTCTGAAGACGGGTAGCCCGGACAGATGCGCAGCATCGCCTCCGGGAAATGTCCAGGGCCGGGTAAGGCGTCAGCCGCCATCCGGCAAAAAAACAGGCTCGGCGTTCAGGCCAGGCTTGTCCTCAATCTCCACATTTTTCGCTTGATCGTCTATCGCTTCAATCATATAGTTAGGCACCATACTATATGACTAAAGCTGTTATGGAACTTGAACAAAAATACCTTTCGCTGCTGCAGGAGGCCGAGCGTCATCAGCTTGCTGACGTCGACAATATCCGCCTCTGTTTTCAAACTCTGTCGTTAGCGGCTGCCATCGACCGCGATTGCGCAACGCTGCTGGCTCCGTGGGGATTATCCGAGGGACGTTTCGTGCTGCTGTTTTTGCTCGATGCCGCAACCGACGGTCTCGCTCCCAACGTGTTGGCGGAAAAAGCAGGCGTCACCCGGGCAACCATTACCGGGCTGCTTAACGGCCTTGAGCGTGACCAGTTAATTGAGCGTCATGCCGACCCTCTTGATGGCCGGGCCATGCGCATCGCATTAACCCCTGAGGGCAAGCAGCTTATCGGCAACGTCTTCGCCCAGCACGGCCGTTGGATTGCTGGCTTATTCAGCCATCTCTCAGCGCAGGAACGCACCCAGCTATCCGAACTGTTGGCGAAAGTCGCCGCCGGTACGCTGGCAGGAAAAAGTCTCTCATGATCTGGATATCAACCCAAAGGAGTCATCCGTTATATCCCACTATTTAGTCGAACTTTATACCCCTAACCCCGCCTGGCACGCGCTGTCTGTGGAGCAGCGTCAGCAGTTTATCAATGGCATTCAGTCTGGAATGAGCGGCCTCGCGCAATGGGGCGTTGAACTCCTGACGCTGGCCCAGACCGATACCGCTATCGATAAAGCTTCCCCACACCGTTTTTTAGGGATCTGGCGTTTTCCTGACGCTCAGGCCCGCGATGCGCTGTTGGCTGGTATCGCCGCCAGCGGCTGGTATGATTATTTTGAACATATCAATGCCGCCGCGAACACCGGTAGTCTTGAAGAGCATCTGAGCGCGCTAGGTTGATTCTCTGCGCGCTTCCCCCGGGGGCGGCGCAAAGCGCCTGCCCGGGCTACCGGTTCGCAGACGTCTGAAGACGGGTAGCCCGGACAGATGCGTAGCATCGCCTCCGGGGAATCATGTCACTTAGAAAGGAACTCACTATGAGCGTACCGCAAACCCAGGATCAGCTACTGGCAGCCATCGAAAAAAACTTCGCTAAATTGGCCGATTACCTGGCACATATTCCCGAAGACAAAACGTACGAAAAGACCCTGGCTGGTCACGCGCAGGGTACGATGATGAGCGTTCGCGATCTGGTCTGCTATCTGCTGGGATGGAATGAGCTGGTGCTCAAATGGATAACTCTTGACGAAACCCGGCAACCTATCGACTTCCCGGAAACCGGCTTTAAATGGAACCAGCTCGGACTGCTGGCGCAGAAGTTCTATGCCGATTATCCATCGCTGAATTACCCTGCTCTGCTTACTGCCCTGCATCAGGCGAAACAGCAGATTGTCGCCTGCATCGAAGCGCGGGATGACAACACGCTTTACGGCCAACCGTGGTATGGCAAATGGATGCTGGGGCGGATGATCTCCTTCAACACCTCCTCACCTTATGCCAACGCCTGTGGTCGTTTGCGCAAATGGGCAAAGGAACAAAATGTGCCGTTGAAATAATCTTTGTCTCAGCGCAGCAGCCGACGCCGGTCTTCGCTGGGGGTCAGGCCAAACACTTTTTTATATAAGGTGGTGAAGTGGTTACTGTTCGCGAAACCGCATAAATAAGCTACTTCTGTAATCGTCATATCGGTTTCGCGTAATTTTACGCGGGCCGAGACTAAACGCAGGCGTTTTAAATAATTATCCGGCGTCAGCCCGGTGGCCTCTTTAATATGACGAAAAGCGGTTCGCGTGGTCAGATGAAATTTCTCCGACAATTGCTGCCAATTATGCTCTTCAAAACAGTGCTCCTGCAGCCAGGTAAGCAACTTATGTAGCTTATACTTTGTATTGCTATATTCGGCTTCTGATTCCGCATGCAAAATGGTGGTAACGAGCTGGAAAAACGCAGCTTCGCGCAGTGCGCTATTTTCAGCCTGCTGGCATTCAGCCGAGAATATTTTTTCAACCAACTCCCGGCAGATATGACGGGTATCCGGGGCCAGCCAACCGTAGCAAGAGGCCTGCTGTGCCGAGAATTTATGTAATAATGCATCAAGATGCTGTAAATATCGAAACTCAACCAGCGGATTAATTAACACATTAATCAGCTTAAGCGTCCCCAGCTCATCATAATAATGCACATCGCCCGGCTGAACGTAAAAAACATCGCCCTGTTGAATATATAAAGGCCGACCATTAATAACGTGTAAACCGTGTCCCTCTTCAACAATCACCAGTTCGGCAAACTCGTGACTATGCTCATGGCTATTATCTTCCGGATCGCTGGCGTACATCCCCAGCTTATCCTGCGGATGGGTGAAATAATACTCAACGGTCAACATCATCATTTATTAAGTCCAAAACGGCATACGGTGCAGTGGCAAGATAATGCATTTTGGCGGTCGTCACGAGCAAGATTTATGGAATTGTGATCGCCAACCTCCCCATCCCACCATCATTGCCATTTTCTCAAACGCTTTGGCATTGCCAGAGTGGTTGCCGCAGGCAGCGGCATCTTATGCTGCACTCAAATAAACACAGAGGACGCAGTATGTCACAGGCTATTCAGCATAATTCTCAGGTCAAGATGACCCGTCACCAGGATTTTTTACGCACCGCCGAGGTGCTCCGGCCCTCGCTGCGCAGCGAATTACACCCGCCTGTCGCCGTGATAGAAGCCCAGACTGACTCCCGCGCGCTATTTGGCTGGCGTGCTGAAACGGTGAGTACCCTGGAGGCCTTTTATCAGCGCGAACTGACCAGCGGCGATAGCGTCATCATCGATTTTGGCAGCCACTATGTCGGCTACCTGCATTTGCTCTGCCAGAGCGCAGGAAGCCCGCCGGATGCCCCTGCACACCTGCAACTCACCTTTGGCGAAACCCTCAGCGAAGTCTGCGAATCCTTCAGCGAATACCAGGGCTGGCTCAGCAGCAGTTGGCTACAGCAGCAGGATCTGTGGCTTGACGTACTGCCCGCAGAGATTGACCTGCCGCGCCGCTACTGCTTCCGCTACCTGAAAATCGAGGTCAAAGCGGTATCGAGTAAATTCCGCCTGCGTTTCGACCAGATACAGGTGAACGCCGTGACCTCGGCTACCCAAACTTGTCCAGCGAGCATCTCCGCCGATCCGCAACTGCGAGAGATCGACCAGATTGCCGTTCTGACTCTGCAAAACTGCATGCAGGAAGTCTTCGAAGACGGCCCTAAACGTGATCGCCGCCTGTGGCTCGGCGATTTACGCCTGCAGGCGCTGGTCAACGATGTGACTTTCTGCCGACACGACCTGGTGCGCCGCTGCCTGTACCTCTTCGCCGGACATACCCGAGAAGATGGCATGGTGTCGGCCAACGTTTTCGTCCAGCCGGATGTCATTGCTGATGACACCTTCCTGTTTGATTACTCACTGTTTTTTGTCGATGTTCTCTACAACTATCTGCAAAGCGCTGAGGATATTGCCACCACTCGCGAGTTGTGGCCCACGGCTAAGCGTCAGATCGAACTGGCGCTAACCCGCTGCGACGACTCAGGCCTTGTGCGCGATAGCGACGACTGGTGGGTATTTATCGACTGGCAAGAGTCGCTGAATAAACAGGCTTCCGCGCAAGGGGTGCTGATTTACTGCCTACAGCGTGCCATCTGGCTGGCGGAACGTTTTGAACCTGAACGGGCGGCGAGCTATCGCACCTGCCTGCAACAGCTCAAAGCGGCGGCGCTCGATAGGCTATGGGACCAAGAGCAAGGCTTTTACGTTAGCGGCGCGCAGCGACAGGTCTCGTGGGCTTCGCAAATCTGGCTGGTACTGGCGGAAGTCGGTACTCCTCAGCAGCGCCAGGAGATGATGCGTAACCTGGAGAAAAATCCCCCCGTTATTGCCATGAACACACCCTATCTGCGCCACCACTATATCGCAGCCCTCTTGCAGTGCGAGTTGCGCGATGAGGCGATTGCGCAGATCAAAGCCTACTGGGGCGCGATGGTCGATTACGGCGCTGATACCTTTTGGGAAATTTTTGACCCGGCGCGCCCTGAGTTTTCCCCTTATGGCAGCAAACTGATAAACAGTTATTGCCATGCGTGGAGCTGTACCCCGGCCTGGTTTATTCGCCAGTACGGACTTTAACAACAACGATAAGCGAGTTCATTTTATGGCAGAAACAACTTTTACCCTGTGGCGGCAGCGCGTTGGCTACGGCATCGCTGACCTCTCCTGCAACCTCGTGTGGCAGATGATTTCTCTTTATCTGATGTTCTTTTACACCGACGTGATGGGCCTTCCTGCCTATTATGTCGGCCTGATGTTCCTCGTCACGCGTCTGGTGGATGGCGTTGCCGACGTACTGATGGGACTGGTTATCGACAACACCACCACCCGCTGGGGGCGCTGTCGTCCGTACTTGTTGATTGGCGCGGTGCCTTTTGGGCTGTTGTGTATTCTGGCCTTCTACGTGCCCGATTTCGGCACCACCGGTAAGCTGATTTACGCGTTTATCACCTATCTGTGCCTGTCGTTTCTCTACACCATCGTCAACATTCCGTTCTGCGCGATGCTGCCGTTTCTGACTAACGACTCGCGGGAGCGCACGACCTTGTCGGCGGTGCGTATTCTGCTGGGATCGCTTGGGGCGACGATTGTTGCGGTCGCTACTCTCCCCCTCGTCGGCGCGTTGGGCAAAGGTAATCAGGAACACGGTTTCTTCTATACCGCGGTCATTTTCGGCGTGATTGCCACCTTTTTCCTGCTGGTGAGTTTTCGTAACGTCAAAGAAAATATCAGCATTACTCAGGAACGCATGACCTTAAAACGCGCCTGGGTCAGCCTGCGCGCCAACCGTCCGTGGTTTGTGTTCGCCATTAATATTTTCCTGATGTGGGGAGCGTTCTTCTTCCAGACCGGCGCGCTGGTTTACTTCTTCCACTACTACGTTGGCAATAACGATCTGACGGCGATCGTTGCCGGGATCTCCACTTTTGTTCCACTACTCGGCACCCTCACCGTGCCGCTGCTCGCCAGCCGCATGAAAAAACGCCATGTTTATCTGATTGCCAGCGCGATCAACCTTGTCGGGATGGGCATGATGATGGCGGCAGGCGTTAATAGCTGGGGACTGATTGCTGGTGCGGTGGTTCTGTCGCTCGGCGCAGGGCAACGCACGGCTATCTACTTTTCGATGCAGGCCGATCCGGTGGATTACGGGGTATGGAAAACCGGTATCAACACCGCCGGGATTTTAACCTCGATCAATGGCTTCCTCGGCAAAGTCGCCATGGCAGGCGCAGGGGCGATTACCGGCGTGCTGCTCTCTTCCGGCGGCTATATCGCCAACCAGGCGCAAAGCGACAGCGCGATGCTGGCGATTAAAGCCTGTTATCTCTACATTCCGGCACTGCTGATTGTTGCCTCGATGCTGTGGATTGGTCGCTTCTATCGCCTGGACGACCAGTACGAGCAGATCCGCGCCGACCTCGACGCCGGACGCCGCGCGCCGTCGGACACTTCGTCGGTATCTGGAGAAAACCACGCCCTGTAAGGCGTACAACACCGCACTACTTCTGGAAAAAATAAGGATTCAAATGCGTATCTCTTTGATTAGCGCAGCGGTTTGCTGCGCCCTTTTTTCGGCCTGGGGCGCGAGTGCAGCGCCTCTCACCATCGAACAACGGCTGACGCAACTGGAGGCCCGGCTTAATCATGCGGAGCAAGAAGCGGGAGAAGCCAACCGTCGGGCACAGCAGGCGGAACAACGCACCAGCGCCGCAGAACAGCGCGCGGCGGCAGCGGAAAAACAGGTACAGGGCCTGAGCCAGCGCACCGCAGCGACCGAGCAAAAACAGCAGGCCACCGACAAGCAGCTGGCGAAATCCAGCCTTACCGACGGCTTTGAATTTAACGCTTACGCCCGTTCCGGGATGCTGGTTGATAGCCACGGTAAAGGCGCGCGAGGTGGTCCTGGGATCTCCCCGGCCAGTTCGCTCAACGGCGATGCCCACGTTGGCCGTCTCGGCAATGAAAAAGATAACTATGTGGAGTTGAGTTTCGGCAAGAAAATGACCTTCAGCGACGGGTCATGGGCGCACTTTAAAACCATGCTCGCCGATGGCGCGACCAACCCGGACCCTTGGGTGCAGGATAACGACAGCCACCACCTTAACGTACGCCAGCTGTACGTTGAAATGGGCAACTTCGCTGATTTTTCCGGGCCGTTTAAGAGCGCCTCAATCTGGGCGGGCAAGCGATTCGACCGCGATAACTTCGATATTCACTTTACCGATAGCGACATTATGTTCCTTGGTGGTACCGGCGGCGGCATCAACGACGTGGCCTGGGGCAGCCATCTGCGCGGTGATTATTCGGTTTATGCACGTAATTTCGGCGATCTGGGCAGCGATAACTACGAAGACAACGATATTCAGAACCTGATGTTCACGGCGAACCACTTCTGGAACAACTGGCAGTTGATGACCACGGCGATGACTGCCCAGGGCAACGATGACCTGAAGGATAACACCTCGACCACCGGTAGCTATGCCCTGCGTAGCGATAATACGGCGAAGAGCGGTTATTACGCGATGCTGGCTTATCACGATAAGCAGCAGTTCTACGGCCTGGCGCCAGGGGTATCCGAAAGCGCCTTACAGTACGGCGGTGGCCTTGGGGCCGAAGCGCGTCAGCCCGGCAGCGATGGCGATCTCACCGAGAATGCAAAATCCTTGCGCTTTGCATCATACGGAATTTTGCCGCTGGGGAAAAACTGGCAGTTGGCACCATCGGTTATCGCCCAGCACAGCGAAGACCGCTACCGCGATGGCGACCGCTACGATTGGGCAACCTTCAACCTGCGGGTGTCTCAGGGGATCACCCGCAACTTTGCCCTGCTGTATGAGGCTTCCTGGCAGTATATGGACCTCAATCCAAACGGGAGAAGCTATCGTTACAATGACGGCGTGCATCAATACCAGGCGGTGAGCGGCGATTTTTATAAGCTGACATTCGCCCCGACGTTCAAAGTGGGCGATGTGTTTGATATTAAAGCGCGCCCGGAGATCCGTTTCTTCGTGACATGGATGAACTGGGATAAAGACCTTGATCGCTACGCGATTAACGACGATTTCGGCAGCAAAGGCTTTACCGCCGGTGGTAACTGGAACTTCGGCGTGCAGACGGAGATTTGGTTCTGATACAGCAGCACGGCGCCGTGTTCCTCCCGGGGGCGGCGCAAAGCGCCTGCCCGGGCTACGGGCTCACAGACAGCTGAAGACGGGTAGCCCGGACAGATGCATAGCATCGCCTCCGGGAAGGCAGCGCAGTTACATACTGTAACCCGGTTTCTTAATCAACTGCTCTATCTGCGGGGCGATTTCGCTGTCCCAGACCTGCTGCCAGTCGCTCGGTTCAATCTGTTTGAGGGCCACGCTTACCGAGCTGTCTTTACTGCTCAGATGGCGAACCAACACTTCGGTAATATCGGCAGCCAGCGCCGTTTTTTGTTCATCGTTCAGATCGCGGGGGAAACATTTAATATCTACGTGTGGCATAGCAGGCTCCTTATTGTCAGAACGATAAAGCTATCATAGCGCACATCGTTCAGTTCTCATTTTGTGCCTAAATCTACTCGTTGCGACGCAGTTCTTTTGTGATCCCCTAGTACCCCAAAGCCTGATTTTACAGACTCGAAGAACGAAGAGGCGACAAAAGGAAATAGAATGAGTTTCAAAGCGGAATCCGCCTCGCAAGATACAAAAAAGCCCTGCTGGTGAGGCAGGGCTTTTTATTTTCTACCCTCAGTATCTAAGCCAGAGACTGAGCGGTATAACGCGACATGGAACGTCCCGACAGGCTGAGTATAGCTCTGCGATGACCCATTGCCAATAAAAGACAACATCCTATAATACCCCTCGTCGGATATGCCGTACGCCAGATCGCAACTGATTCAAGCCCTGGCTGCCGGACGGGTGGTGCCGCGGGTAGTGCCCCGGTTTGGAGTGCGGCATGACGTCCCGACAAACGTACAACCAGCGTTGACAGGCAATGTTAGGGTAAGACGCTGGCATTGCGCTCCGCAAGTACGGAGAGCGGATGTAATGGACTTACTGTCTGTGATCATCGCTGTAATGGAGCTGATTCTGGCACTGCTACAGTTGATTGACCTGTTCAGATAATCAACAGGTTGAAACGCACCAAAGGGGGAATACCCCATTCCCCCTTTAACAACTCTACGCCGACTCCCGCACCACCAGGTGAAAGCCGATATCAACAATCACCTCTTCTTCTCCGCTGCCTTCGATGCGGTCGGCTAACAAAGTTGCCGCCTGCTCACCGATGGCGTGGCGGTCAACGCTGACGGTGGTAATAGCCGGACGGTTGCTGGCGGCGAAATCCAGATCGCCAAAGCCGATCACCGCCAAGTCCTCCGGTACGCGCAGACCGCGGCTTTCGGCTTCCATAATCGCCCCTTGTGCCAGGGTATCGGAACTGCAGACAATAACGTCAAACTCGCCGGAACCGAGCAGCTCAGCCAGGCCGCGGCGCCCGAGCGCCAGCGATGCCGGAAGCGGCACTTCGACCTGCGGCGCATCTTCAAAACCGTGTTTAGCCAGCCGGGCGCACAGCCCCTGTTTACGCAGGGTCGCACGCGAGTCCCCTGCCCACAGCAGTCCCGGACGGCGATAGCCTTTTTCCAGCAAATACTCGCCGATGGTCTCGCCCACTTTTTCATGGGAAAAGCCCACCAGCATATCCAGTGGCGTCGGCGTCAAATCCCAAATTTCCACCACCGGTGTGGCGGCATTAAGAATGGTTTTCTTTAGCGCCGGAGCGTGCTGGATCCCGGTCAACACCACGCCATCCGGGCGTCGCGAAAGCAGGGTTGCCACCAGCTCGGCTTCGGTCTGCCGACTGTAGCCCGCCACGCACAGCAGCATATGGTAACCGCGCGCCGCCAGGGTATCGCTCAGCGCCTGGATGGTATCGACAAACATATTGTTGTTGATTTGCGGCACCACCACCGCAACCAGCTTGCTGCGCCGTGACGCCAGGCCACCGGCCAGCGCATTGGTGATATAGCCCGTGGCCTGCACCGCCTGCATCACCTTTTCTACCGTTTTTGGCCTGACCAGCTGCGGCGTATTCAGCGCCCGACTGACCGTCATCGACGACAGCCCGGCGGTACGGGCAACATCATCCAGCGTCGGTGCACGCGTCGGTTTTCTGCTTTTCACGACTAAGTCCCCGTGTTGAGTCGTTTGTTGTGGGCATTATTGATGAAGCCCTACGCAATTGCCAGCCTGCTCCTGCGCATCCTCAATAGAATCAACGATCTGCAAAATAAAATGTTATCGCTATCATTATGCATTGTGAATATTCACAAATCTCTTTGGATCGTGATATGCATTGCATAATTTTACCATTAAGAACCGTTAATTGTGATCGTTTGTACAAATTAAAATCAACGTCGTGGCGCAAAAACAAAATCAGGATTAAAAATGTTAGCGCAAACATTTTTAATCCAAAAGGAACTTACCATGACCTCTAGCGCTAATTCCGAGTCCGTGACTTACGCCAAAGCTTCCGGCGTCAAAACCGCCGCTGAAACCGGCGATCGCATTGAACACGTCAAACTGTCGCTGGCCTTCCTGCCGCTGGCGACCCCTGTCAGCGATGCCAAGGTCCTCACCGGACGGCAAAAACCGCTGACCGAAGTGGCTATTATCATTGCCGAAATCCGCTCCCGCGACGGTTTTGAAGGGGTTGGCTTTAGCTATTCCAAGCGTGCAGGCGGCCAGGGTATTTACGCCCACGCCAAAGAGATTGCCGATAACCTGCTCGGTGAAGACCCGAACGATATCGACAAGATCTACACCAAACTGCTGTGGGCCGGTGCTTCGGTTGGTCGTAGCGGCATGGCGGTGCAGGCCATCTCCCCTATCGATATTGCGCTGTGGGATATGAAAGCCAAACGCGCCGGGCTGCCGCTGGCAAAACTGCTCGGCTCGCATCGCGATTCCGTGCAGTGCTACAACACCTCCGGCGGCTTCCTGCATACGCCGCTGGATCAGGTGCTGAAAAACGTGGCTATCTCCCGCGAGAACGGCATCGGTGGGATCAAACTAAAAGTTGGCCAGCCGAACACGGCTGAAGATATTCGACGCCTGACGGCAGTGCGCGAGGTGCTGGGCGATGATTTCCCGCTGATGGTGGACGCCAACCAGCAGTGGGATCGCGAAACCGCCATCCGTATGGGACGCAAAATGGAGCAGTTCAATCTTATCTGGATTGAAGAGCCGCTGGATGCTTACGATGTCGAAGGCCACGCGCAGCTCACCGCCGCGCTGGATACGCCAATTGCGACCGGTGAGATGCTGACCAGCTTCCGCGAGCATGAACAGCTGATCCTCGGTAATGCCAGCGACTTTGTGCAGCCGGATGCCCCACGCGTCGGCGGGATCTCTCCGTTCCTGAAAATTATGGATTTGGCAGCGAAGCATGGCCGTAAGCTGGCCCCGCACTTTGCGATGGAAGTCCACCTGCACCTTGCTGCCGCCTATCCGCTGGAGCCGTGGCTGGAGCACTTCGAGTGGCTGAACCCGCTGTTTAATGAGCAGCTTGAGCTACGCGACGGCCGGATGTGGGTTTCTGAGCGCCACGGTCTCGGCTTTACCCTGAGCGAACAGGCCCGCCGCTGGACCCAGCAAAGCTGCGAGTTTGGCAAACGCCCATAATCGATTTCCCCGGATGGCGGCGTAAACGCCTTATGCGAGCTACAGGCCCCGTAGCCCGGGCAAGGCGCATCAAGCGCCGCCCCCAGGAGAAAACAACATTTTCCCGGAGGCGATGCTGTGCATCTGTCCGGGCTACCGGTCCGCAGACGACTGAAAACCCGTAGCCCTGCTGGGGAAAAACTTCTTTTTGGCTGTACCCACAATACACAACCCTGCAAAGGAGTTGATTAAAATGCAACAGCAAATAAAACGCAGCAACGTGCGTTACGGTATATTATTATTTTTATTTCTTGCCACCGTATTTAATTATGCCGACCGGGCAACGCTGTCCGTCGTCGCGCCAATTATGAGTAAAGAGTTAGGTTTCGACCCGGAGGCGATGGGTCTGGCGTTTTCGGTATTTGGTATTTCCTACGTTATTATGCAAATACCCGGCGGCTGGCTGCTGGATAAATATGGCTCGCGTCTGGTCTACGGCTGCGCGCTGATCGGCTGGTCAGTGGTGACCATGTTCCAGGGCACTATCTTTATGTTCGCCAGCCCGCTGGTAGTACTGGTGATCCTGCGCCTGATGATGGGGGCCATCGAAGCACCGGCCTTTCCCGCCAACAGTCGCTTAAGCGTTCAGTGGTTCCCGAATAAAGAACGTGGATTCGTGACTTCGGTTTATCAAGCCGCGCAGTATATTTCGCTGGGCATTATTACGCCGTTGATGACGATTATTCTGCATAATCTAAGCTGGCACTATGTATTTTATTATATTGGCGCTATCGGCGTCGTGCTGGGGATATTCTGGCTAGTTAAAGTTAGAGACCCGCTACATCATCCAGCAATAAATCAGCAGGAGCTCGATTATATTCGTGAAGGCGGCGGCGAGCCGGAATTAGGCAGCAAAAAAACACAGCAGAAATTAACTCTTGCGCAAATTAAGAGCGTTTGCGTCAACCGCATGATGATTGGCGTCTATATCGGCCAGTTCTGCGTCACGTCGATTACCTGGTTCTTCCTCACCTGGTTTCCGACCTACCTCTACCAGGCTAAAGGCATGTCAATCCTCAAGGTTGGTTTTGTCGCCAGTATCCCGGCGATTGCCGGATTTATCGGCGGCCTGCTGGGCGGCGTGTTCTCGGACTGGTTGCTGAAGCGCGGCTACAGCCTGACCACCGCCCGCAAGCTACCGGTGATCTGCGGCATGCTGCTCTCCTGCGTGATTGTCGTCGCCAACTACACCTCTTCAGAAGTGGTGGTGATCGCCGCCATGAGCCTGGCATTCTTTGCTAAGGGCTTTGGCAACCTTGGCTGGTGCGTGCTCAGCGACACCTCGCCAAAAGAGATGCTCGGCATCGCGGGCGGCGTATTCAACATGTGCGGCAACCTGGCAAGCATCATCACCCCACTGGTGATTGGGGTGATCCTTGCTAAAACCCAGTCGTTTGATTACGCCATCCTGTACGTCGGTTCCATGGGCGTGCTGGGCCTGTTCTCCTATCTGTTTATCGTCGGGCCGTTGGACCGCCTGACCCTGACCCCGCGTACCGCTTAATTTAAGACCTGGCGAGAATTCGCCCCCGCTGTTTCGCATCACACTCCTGCGGAACAGCGGTTTTTTAGTAAGTTATCCCCGGCGGATTAACCTGCGATTGCGCCACCTCTTCGCCCTGCTCGCCCCAGCGGGCAAGCACCTTCTGGTACTCTCCGCGAGCAATAGCGCCATCCAGCGCGGCCTGAAGCGCAAAGACCAGTCCGTTGCCTTTTTTGGTAGTAGTGGCGACGTAAGCTTTTTTCGGCCCCAGCCCCACGACTTTAGTTTTGCCGCTTAGCGCCGCTTTGTAAGCCGCCACCGACTGAGGACCAAAGAACACATCCGCCCGTCCGGACTGAATATAGAGGTTGCCGGAAGCGTCATCGGTCAAGTAGACGGGCAGCGCCGGTTTGCGCCCGGCGGATTCATTTTCGGCATTCCAGCCAAGTAGAATTCGCTCTTGATTGGTCCCGGAACCGACAATCACCTTTTTGCCGGAAAGATCCGCCGGACCGTTTACACGGGCGATATCGCTGGTGGATTTCACGGAAAACGCCAGCGAGTCGACGCGGTAGGTGGCAAAATCAAACTTCTCTTTACGCTGCTCGGTCACCGCAATATTGACCAGCGCCACATCATAGCGCCCGGAGGTGATCCCCAGCGGCCAGTCCTCCCAGGCGGTGGGCACCAGCTTCAGCTTCAATCCAAGGCTCCCGGCCAGTAGCCGTGCGATATCCGGATCGCTACCGATACGCGTGCGGTTATCGCTGGCCAGCAGCGCCAGAGGCGGCGAATTGAGCGCTGAAATAGCGACCGTCAACGTTCCTGGTTCAACGAACCGATAGTTTACCGGGATCTTCGCGATTGCCTGTTCATCGCGCGTCACCGGCAGCGGCTGCTCATTGGCGCGCAGGTCGATTGCCGCCTGCGTACCAGCAGACAGGGTGAATAGTGTCAGGGCAACAAATCCATTTCTCATGCCGGTAATACCCTCGATAAAAATTGCCGCGTGCGCTGATGCTGCGGATGGTTGAGCACCTCATCGCTGCTGCCCTGCTCGACAATCTTGCCGTCGACCATAAACACCACCTGATCCGCCACTTCTTTGGCAAAGCCGATTTCATGGGTCACCACAACAAGAGTGGTACCGGAGCGCGCCAGTTTTTTAATCACATCCAGCACTTCCCCCACCAGCTCGGGATCGAGCGCGGAGGTCGGTTCATCAAACAGAATCACTCGAGGGTTGAGCGCCAGCGCGCGGGCAATGGCGATACGCTGCTGCTGACCGCCGGAAAGGTGCCGCGACCAGGCGTCGGCTTTATTGCGCAACCCAACGACATCAAGCAGTTCATAGGCGCGTTCAATGGCCTCTTTGCGGGTTACCTGTTTATGGGCGATGGGCGCTTCAATCAGGTTTTCCAGCACCGTCAGGTGCGGGAACAGATTGAAGTTCTGAAACACGTAACCGACGTTAACCCGCTGACGAAGGATATCTTTCTCTTTCAATTCATACAGCTTATCGCCTTTACGACGGTAGCCAATATAGTCGCCATCAATCTGGATAAAGCCTTCATCGACACGCTCAAGGTGATTAATCGCCCGCAACAGCGTCGATTTTCCCGAACCGGACGGCCCAAGGATCACCGTGACCGTGCCGGGTTTAATTTCCAGCGACACGTCATCGAGCGCTTTATGGCGACCGAAATATTTGCTGACGCCGGTAATGGAAATATGACCATTATGAGAGTTGGGCATGAACGGGCTCCTGCGGTTGTGGGCGACGAACGAGTTCAACGCGACGACTGCTGTGTGCGCTATTGACCGCCGAACGGCGTTCGCTGCGCGCCAGGCCGCGTTCAACCAGATACTGAATAAGCGACAGCACGCTGGTGATCACCAGATACCAGGCGGCCCCAACCATCAGCAGCGGGATCACTTCCTGAGTGCGGTTGTAGATCATCTGGATGGTATAGAACAGCTCCGGCATCGCCAGCACGTAGACCATCGCCGTTCCTTTCGCGAGGCTGATAATTTCGTTAAAACCGGCCGGTAAAATAGTGCGCAGCGCCTGCGGCAGAATAATGCGCAGGGTGCGACGGCTCGCCGGAAGCCCCAGCGCCGCCGCAGCTTCATATTGACCGTGATCGACGCCAAGGAAACCGCCGCGAATAATTTCGGCGGTGTAAGCGCTTTGTACCAGCGTGAGCCCAACCACGGCGGTAGAAAACTGCCCCAGTACGTTGATGGTTTCAAAGTTAGCCCAGCTAATGCCGGTGAACGGAATGCCAATCGACAGGGTGTCGTAGAGATAAGAGAAGTTGTAGAGAATAATCAGCACCACGATCAGCGGCAGCGAGCGGAACAGCCAGATATAACCCCAGGCGAGGCTGCTCAGCAGCCATGAACTGGAGAGTCGGGCCAGCGCCAGCAGACCGCCTAAAATCACGCTCAGCACCGTACCGAGTAAAGTCAGCAGCAGCGTCTGCCCCAGACCTTCGAGGATCACCGGGTCAAAGAACCAGCGGGCAAAGACGCCCCACTCCCAGCGCGGGTTAAAAGCAACGGACTGAATGACCACTGCCAGCGCCAGCAGCGCCAGCACCGCGCCAACCGCCCGCAGCGGATAGCGTGCGGGGACAACCTTAATCGTTTCCGGGGTATGCATATTGGCTCCTTAAGCGCTCTGGCTTAGCGCGCTGACCGCCAGCGCTTTCGTGAAGCGCAGCCGACCATCGAACGGCGGCAGGCTGTACTCTTCCGGGTCGCGATTGAGGTCAAACTGCGCCTCATAGCCCTGGCTCAGGTAGAGCCGTACCGCTTCCGGTTGACGAAAACCGGTGGTCAGGTAGATGTGGCTATAGCCTGCCAGCAGCGCCCGGCGCTCCAGCTCTTGCACAACTTTCCCCGCCAGTCCTTGCTGGCGCAGACCTCGATGGGTCCAGATCCGCTTGATTTCTGCGGTATTGGTATCTTTCGGCTTATACGCACCGGTGGCGATAATTTCGCCGTCGCGCTCCAGCACAATAAATAGCCCCTGCGGAGCCAGATACCACTCGGTAAGCTCGACTTCGGCATCACGGGAAAAATAATCACCGTAACGCGAGGCGTATTCGCCAAACAGCCCCTCAATTATCGGCTGTAGCTCCGGCGTTTCCGGAGACACATCGCGGAAGATATCGCTCATAACGCCTCCTGTTAGTCGCCAAGTCCGGCCGGGTTAATTTCAGATTGTGGAATGCTCTCCACCCCTTCGCCCCAGCGGTTCAGCACTTTGGCGTAGTCGCCGCTCTGAATTGCGCCGTTCAGCGCCGTCTGTACTGGCTCCACCAGGCCGCTGCCTTTTTTCACCGTCACCGCGATATGCGCCGCCTTCGGCCAGCCGCCGTCAACGCTGCCCACCAGTTTGGTTTTGCCGGTCAGCGCTGCTTTCCACGCGCCAATGACGTTCGGACCGAAGAACGCATCGGCTCGCCCGGATTGCAGCGCCAAAGTTTGGGCGGCATCATCTTTGGTATACACCGGGGTAAACGGCTTCAGTCCTTTCTTGACGTTTTCAGCGTTCCACGCCAGCAGGATCGCTTCCTGATTGGTGCCGGATCCGACGATGATCCGCAGCCCGGCGATATCCTCCGCTTTTTCAATTTTGTTCAGCGGGCTGGTGCTCTTCACGTAAAAGCCGAGCGAATCCTTGCGGTAGGTGGCAAAGTCGAACTTCTCTTTGCGCTCTTTGGTGACGGTAATATTGCTGACTGCGGCATCATATTTGCCGGAGGCGACGCCGAGCGGCCAGTCTTCCCATGAGGTGGGGACCACGTTCAGCTCCAGCCCGAGGCTATCGGCCACCAGGCGGGCGATATCCACCTCACTGCCGAGCAGGGTTTTGTTATCGTCGGAGAATACGGTCAACGGCGGCGAGTTCAGCGCCGCCACCGCGACGGTCAGTTTGCCCGGCACGGCCAGGTGGAGACCTTTCGGCAACTGCGCGATGGCCTGCAGATTTTTCGCCGTATGAATCGGCGTTTTGTTGGCCTCCAGGCTCACGCCGGTGCCGTTGATATTCACGTTCTGCGCCCAGGATGAGGCGCTAACGGCCAGCGCAAGCGCCAGTAATAGCGATTTTTTCTGCGTTTTCTGCATAGCGGGTGTTCTCTATTATTGTTTTTGGAATTGATTAACGGGCTCAGCCAGCCCTAAGCTTTCGCGTAGCGTGCTGCCGGGATAATCGCGCCGAAATAGCCCACGCTGCTGAAGAATCGGCACCACCTGGTCCACAAAGCGCGGGAAGGTATCCGGCGTGCCGCCCTGGATAATAAAACCGTCCGCTGCATGCTGTTCAAACCACTGTTGCAGACCATCGGCCACCTCTTCAGCGGTCCCGGCGAAACGCGGGCGCGGGCTGGCAGCCTCCAGCGCGACCTGACGCAGCGTCAGGCCTTTTTCGCGAGCGTTGCGTTTAATCTCGTCAGTGGTGCTGCGAAAGCTGTTCTGCCCGAGGTCGCCGATATCCGGGAAAACCTCATCCAGCGGATACTGGGCAAAGTCGTGGTGCTCGAAATAACGACCGAGATAATTCAGTGCATCGTCAATCGATACCAGCGCGGCGGTGGTTTGATATTGCTGCTCTACATCGTCGGCGCTATCGCCAACGATCACGCTGACGCCCTGGAAAATATGCAGCTCGTTCTCCCGGCGACCGTACGCTTCCAATTGACTTTTTACATCGCGATAAAAAGCCTGCGCTTCCGCCAGCGACTCCTGATGGGTGAAAATAGCATCAGCATGGGTTGCCGCCAGCTTTTTACCGTCATCGGAAGCACCGGCCTGAAATATAATCGGACGCCCCTGCGGGGTGCGGGCAATATTCATCGGCCCGGCAACTTTAAAGAAATCGCCGTGGTGGTCGAGAGTGTGCAGCTTATTTTTATCAAAAAACTGCCCGCTCTGTTTGTTACGCACAAAAGCATCCTGTTCCCAGGAGTCCCATAGTCCTTTCACCACCTGCAAATATTCATCGGCGATGCGATAACGCAGCGCGTGGTCCGGGTGCTGCGCACGGGAGAAGTTTTTCGCTGAGCCTTCCAGCGGCGAGGTCACCACGTTCCAGCCCGCGCGGCCGTTGCTCAGATGGTCAAGGCTGGCGAACTGGCGCGCGGTGGTAAAGGGTTCGCTGTAGGAGGTCGACAGGGTGCCGACCAGCCCTAAACGCGATGTCACCGCCGCAAGGGTGGATAATACCGTCAGCGGTTCAAAGCGATTTAAAAAATGGGGGATCGATTTTTCATTAATATATAAACCGTCGGCGACAAAAATAAAGTCGAGCTTGCCCTCTTCCGCTTTTAGCGCCGTCTGCTTAACAAAATCAAAATTAATACTGGCATCCGCCAGCGCGGCCGGATGACGCCAGGCCGACATATTTCCCGATGCACCATGTAATATGGTGCCAATGCGCAGTTGCCGTTGTTCGGACATCGTTACCTCTTCCCTTGTCAAAATCTACAGTTGCTGAAGTGCCTGTTCCGCCAGGTCGGCAAAATAGTGCGCCGCCGGGGCAATTAAACGCTCATCCGGATTAAATGCCGGATGATGGAGACCAAATTCGCTGGCGCTGCCGATGCTGACAAACGCGCCGGGGATATGCTGAAGGTAGACGGCGAAATCTTCACCGCCGAGGTGTAAATCCGCATGATGCGTGCGGTAGCCGGACTTATCGGCCACGTCGCTGGCGAAGGCAGCCCAGCGTTCGTCATTCACCAGTGCGGTCGGGCCGGAATACCAGAACACGTCGATCTGCGCCCCAAAGGCGCTGGCAAATCCGGCGGCGATTTCGCTGACCCGCGTTTTTACCCGCTGCTGCACCTCGCTGCTGTGGGTGCGCAGCGTCCCTTCCAGCTCAACGCTTTCCGGCAGCACGTTCCAGGTATTGCCACCCTGAATACGCGTCACGCTAAGCACCACCGAATCCAGAGTATTCACTTCGCGGCTGGCAACGCT
Source organism: Klebsiella sp. MISC125 (assembly GCF_051131775.1). Taxonomy (NCBI): domain Bacteria; kingdom Pseudomonadati; phylum Pseudomonadota; class Gammaproteobacteria; order Enterobacterales; family Enterobacteriaceae; genus Klebsiella; species Klebsiella sp. MISC125. Next base: position 2,945,517 of record NZ_CP180448.1, on the reverse strand, counting down.
TTGCAAAAGGGTCACTAACTGGCTGGCCAGCAGGATGGCGTCTTTGCCTTCATGGGGCCGTGCGGCGTGTGCGCCTTTACCGGTTACCTTAAACACAAAGCGATCGACGTTGGCGTAAAACGCGCCGCCACGGGTGGCGAATTCACCCACCGGCAGGCCCGGCTCATTATGCATACCGAAAATCGCTGATACGCCCTCCAGCACGCCCGCGCGGATCAGAGTCTTCGCACCGCCAAAGTTTTCTTCCGCTGGCTGGAATAAAATGCGCACCCTGCCCGGCAGCCGGGCTTCGCGCTCTTTGAGCAGCAGCGCCGCGCCGAGGATCACGCTGGTGTGGATATCATGTCCGCAGGCGTGCATCACTCCGGCATTTTGCGAGCGAAACGGTACGCTGGTTGCCTCTTCGATGGGCAATGCGTCGATATCGGCACGCAGAGCAATCACCTTATCACCGGAACCGACTTCGGCGACCGCGCCGGTTTTCAGGTCATAAGGCAGCAAGTTGATACCACCGCTTTGCAGCCAGTCGCGAATACGCGCGGTGGTGTCGACTTCCTGCAACGAGAGTTCCGGGTACTGGTGCAGCTCGCGCCGCCAGCGAATTAACTGCTCGTCAAAGCTCATGGCTGCACCTCCGCGCTCAGATGCGCCTGGGCCAGCAGGCGTAAGGAGTTAAGACGCGCCGCGCCGTCGGTAATAGGGGTGTCGATAATAAATTCGTCAATGTTCCAGGCGGACTGGAGCGCATCGAGCTGCGCTTTCACCTCTTCCGCGGTACCGAACAACACGGCAGATTCCCGGCGGGCAATACGCGTTGGCCTGCTGCCCGCCTGACGGGCAAACGCCACCGCCTGCGCTTCGCTGCCAACGCTCACCCGCTGGCCGTTTTCCAGCTCAACGCCCCACACTTCTACCTGTTTCGCCAGTTCGGCAGCGGTGGCGGCATCTTCAGCGACCACCACCTGGACCGCGACAATCGCCTCGCGACGGCTGAGTTCACGCCAGCGAGTCAGCACGTCGCGCAGCAGGTTTTTATCGCCGTTGAGATGAGCGGCGAAGACAAAGTTCCAGTCAAGCTGCGCCGCCAGCTGCGCGCTCTCAAGGCTGGCTCCCAGGAGAAAGCCATCGGCACGACGCGGCGGGATCGGCGTGGCGCGCACACTCTCTTCACCATCGGCATCGGTTAGCGATAGCCAGTTATCCAGTTGCGCAAGTTGATCAGCGAATGAGCCTTTTTCCTGTGGATTAAGCCCTTGTTGTAAAGCGCGAGTGGAGAGCGGCAGGCCGCCGGGTGCTTTGCCGACGCCAAGATCAACGCGCCCCGGCGCAATGGCGGCGAGCATATTGAAATTTTCCGCCACTTTGTACGGGCTGTAGTGTTGCAGCATGACGCCGCCAGAGCCGACGCGAATTTTACGGGTTTGTCCGAGGATCCAGGCGATCGCCAGCTCCGGCGACGGGCTCGCGAGCTGGTCGGTATTGTGATGTTCGGCAATCCAGAAACGATGATAGCCCCAGGCTTCCGCCTGTTGCGCAAGCGTTAATGTACGCGCCAGCGCCTGTGCTACCGTTTCCCCGGCTGCCAGCGGGCTTTTATCCAGGATACTGATTCGATAAGACATTTCGCAGGCTCATGTGAATTAACATGTCTGCATTATTAGAAGCGGTCGCGGCCGCTGAGAAACAATTTATTTACATGTACTCTGCCGGAAATTAGATATGCGGGGGTACGGAGTACCATTGGGAAAGGTCAAAAGCTCCCGGAGGCGGTGCTGGCGCACCTGTCCGGGCTACCAGTCCACAGACGGTTGTGAACCCGTAGCCCGGCTGAGCGCAGCGCGAGCCGGGGTTTTCTGGAGCTTAACGACGATCTTTCCAGACGGTTTGCACGTTGCAGAATTCGTGCAGGCCGAAGTGGGATAGCTCACGACCAAATCCGCTTTTCTTCACCCCGCCGAACGCCACGCGGGCATCGCTGGCGCAGTAGCCGTTGATAAACACTCCGCCGCACTCCAGCTCACTGGCGAAACGCTGAGCCTGCTCCTCACTGGTGGTATAAACCGTCGCAGAGAGGCCAAATTCACTATCGTTTGCCAGCGCCAGCGCGTGGTCGGCGTCTCGTGCTTCGGTGATGGTCGCCACCGGGCCAAACAGCTCCTGGCGAAAACCGGTCATCTCGGCGGTGACGTTCCCCAGCACCGTTGGCGCATAGTAATTACCCGCGCCTTCGATTTTCTCCGCACCCAGCAACAGCGTTGCGCCTTCTTTTAAGGTTGCAAGCACCTGCTCATGCAGCTCATCGCGCAGGTCGAAGCGCGCCATTGGCCCGACATAGTTCTGCTCATCGCGCGGATCGCCCATTTTCAGCGCGGCGACGGCGGCGACGAATTTCTGCGTAAAGGCGTCAGCAATCCCCGCTTCAACGATAAAGCGTTTTGCGGCGGCGCAGACCTGCCCGGTATTCTGATAACGACCAATCACCGCGGCTTTTACCGCCTCGTCGAGGTCGGCGTCGTTCAGCACGATAAACGGATCGGAGCCACCCAGCTCCAGCACGCATTTTTTCAACGCCGCGCCGGCCTGCGCGCCAATAGCCTTCCCGGCCCGCACGCTGCCGGTGACGGTCACGGCGGCAATACGCGAATCGTTAATAATCTGTGAAACGCCGTCGTTGGTAGCATTAACCCAACCAAACACGCCAGCCGGGACGCCCGCTTGTGCGAAGATCTCACCAATTATCGCCGCGCTGCCCATCACGTTCGGCGCATGTTTGAGCAAATAGCTGTTACCTGCCAGCAGAATAGGTACCGCACCGCGCAGCACCTGCCACACCGGGAAGTTCCACGGCATGATAGCCAGAATGGGACCCATCGGGCGGAATTCAATCACCGCTTTATTGTCTTCAACCAGAGTCGCTTCGGTATTAAGCATCGCCGGACCATGCTCGGCATACCAGTCGCAAAGATTGGCTGATTTAGCGACTTCGCCGCGCGCCTGGGCAATCGGCTTGCCCATCTCAAGGCTAATCATTTGCGCCAGCTCTTCAGCGCGGACACGCATCGCGCTGCCGACGTTACGCAGCGCAGCCGCGCGGTTCGCCACGCTGACGTTGCGCCACTGGCGATAACCCTGGTCCGCAAGGGCAATCGCTGAATCGACTTGCTGTTCGGTCGCCCACGGCAGAGACGACACCATTTCACCTGTCGTCGGATTCACGGAAACCGCATGAGTTGCAGATAAATTCATCGTTTTTCTCTCTGTGTTGATTGCGAAGTGACCTTATTCTGGCTTACCCTACCGTTCATTAAAAATGAATAATATTAAGCAACATTTTCACGAAAAGAGAATGCTATGGATCTGACCCAACTCGAGATGTTCAACGCCGTCGCTATTACCGGCAGCATCACTCAGGCCGCGCAGAAGGTGCATCGCGTGCCGTCTAACCTGACGACCCGTATTCGCCAACTGGAGGCAGATCTCGGCGTCGAGTTGTTTATCCGCGAAAACCAGCGCCTGCGCCTGTCGCCCGCCGGGCATAGTTTTTTACGCTATAGTCAGCAAATTCTGGCTCTCGTTGATGAGGCTCGCATGGTGGTTGCCGGGGATGAACCCCAGGGGCTGTTTTCGCTCGGATCGCTGGAAAGTACCGCCGCCGTGCGTATCCCTACTACGCTGGCGCACTTTAATCAGCGCTACCCAAAGATTCATCTTGCCCTCTCCACCGGCCCCTCCGGCACCATGATCGACGGCGTACTTGAAGGCAACCTTAGCGCGGCCTTTGTTGACGGTCCGGTGGTGCATCCGGGGCTTGAAGGGTTACCGGTGTTCCCGGAAGAGATGATGATCGTAGCACCAATGGGCCACCCGCCCATTGCTCGTGCCAGCGAAGTGAACGGAGCCAGCGTCTACGCGTTTCGCGCCAACTGTTCCTATCGACGTCATTTTGAAAGCTGGTTCCATGCCGATCGCGCCACGCCGGGTCGAATTCACGAAATGGAGTCCTATCACGGGATGCTGGCTTGCGTGATTACCGGGGCCGGGCTGGCGCTGATCCCGCGCAGCATGCTGGAGAGCATGCCGGGCCATCAGCAGGTCTCCGCCTGGCCGCTGGCCGAAGAGTGGCGCTGGCTAACGACCTGTCTGGTGTGGCGTCGCGGGGCGAAAACCCGTCAACTTGAAGCGTTTATAGAACTGCTGAACGAAGATCGACAAGCAGCAGTTTCTCCATAAAGATGCTTAACGGGTCCGGCTGATACGGCGCGAAGGCGCTGCGGGTCTGATAGCCATTACGGGTATATAACGCCACGGCCGCATGCTGATGGATGCCGGTCTCCAGACGCACGGTGTGGCACTCGCGCCGTAAAGCCTCTTCTTCCAGCGCCGCCAGCAGTTTCTCGCCAAGCTGCTGACCGCGATGGGTCGGGTCGATAAATACCCGCTTCATCTCACCAAAGCCCTCCTCCCCCAGCACAATTGCCCCACAGCCAACAGCCTGCTGTTGCGGGTCGCGGATCAGCAGCGCAATCACCGATTCAGGCGGCAGTGCGCTAAGATCTATCAGATGGTTACTTTCGGCCGGATAAAGCGCCTGCTGGTAGACGTCCAGTTGGGCGATCAAGGCGTTCAATTCCGGGTGGTTCAGCGGGGTCGCGGCGATGGTATACATAAATAAGCTCCTTTTTTAAGCGCACTGTAACGCGAGGCGTACGCTGAACCGCCATAGCTTTAACTTATAGCTCCCGCCCCCTCTTGCGCTAACCCCTTGAGGCGCAGTAATTTTGCGGCACGATGTCTGTTATCAGGAAAAAATGATGAATACCAAAGCGCGTAAGGTGATGATTATCGGGGCCGGAAACGTCGGCGCCTCTGCGGCCTATGCCCTGTTGAACCAGAATATCTGCGAGGAGCTGATCCTCGTTGATCTGAACAAAGCCCGCGCCGAAGCCCACGCCCAGGATCTCAGTGATGCAGCTGCATATATGCCGGGGATGATGACGATATCCACACGGGAGGCCGGCGACTGCGCCGATGTCGATATCGCGGTGATCACCGTTTCCGGCGGCGCGCTCAAACCGGGCCAGACGCGCCTGGACGAACTGACCAACACGGCGAAAATCGTCAAAAGTATCGTCCCGCAGATGATGAACGGCGGCTTCAACGGCATCTTTCTGATTGCCACTAATCCTTGCGACATTATCACCTGGCAGGTGTGGCAACTTTCAGGCCTGCCGCGCAGTCAGGTACTGGGCACCGGCGTCTGGCTGGATACCACCCGCCTGCGCCGGGTGCTGGCCCAGGAGCTGGACATCGGCGCGCAAAGTATCGATGCCTTTATCCTCGGCGAACATGGCGATACCCAGTTTCCGGTATGGTCGCACTCGGCGGTCTACGGTTCAGCCATCGGTGACGTTTATCAAAAACATACCGGCAAAGCGCTAGACCGGGAGCTGATTGCCGAAAAGGTGCGCAAGCTGGGGTTTGAAATTTATTCGGGTAAAGGCTGCACCGAATATGGCGTTGCCGGGACCATCGCTGAGATCTGTCGCAATATTTTCACCGGCAGCCATCGCGCTCTTGCGGTGTCGTGCATTCTTGATGGCGAGTATGGCGTGAGCGGCGCGGCAGCAGGTGTTCCTGCGGTGCTGACGCAAAGCGGCGTGCAGCAGATTATTGAGTTGCAATTAGCCGACGACGAAGCGGAGAAGTTCCGCCACTCTATTGAGGTGATTAAAGCCAATATCGCCCGTTTGCCGTAATCCGCGCTCCCGGCTAGTCGGCGATGATCAGCCGGGGATGAATATGCACTAACATCTCGCGCGTCTCTTCCGGCAGGTGATCATCAGTGATGATATCGGTTAACGAGTCAAGATGAGTGATGTTGAACAGCGACCAGGCACCGTATTTCGAGCTGTCCGCCAGCAGAATTCGCCGCCGGGCGTTGGCGATTAAATCGCGCTTGAGCGCCGCTTTTTCTTCCGTTGGCGAAGTGACGCCCTTCTCCAGATCCCAGCCATTGCAGCTGACAAAAGCCAGATCGGGCCAGATGTTTTGCAGCAGTCGGCGACCGTGTTCACCAATGCAGGACTGGCTGCTATCGTCAATACGCCCGCCGATAATGGTCACTTCGATTTGCTTGAATTCGGATAAAAACAGAGCGATATGCAGATCGCTGGTGATTACTCGCAGCGGCAGATGAGTTATTTGCCGAGCGAGTTCAATCATCGTCGTCCCGGCATCGAGGACAATGGCGTCCCCGGCCTTGACTAACGCCGCCGCCGCGCTGGCGATGGCGTATTTTTCCTGCTGGCTACGCTGGGATTTTTCCTGCGTCGTCGGCTGGGAAGGAATAAACCGGTTAAGGGTCACGCCGCCATGAGTACGGCTAATCACCCCTTCCTGATCGAGTTTAATCAGATCGCGGCGAATCGTGGCTGGCGATGCGTTGGTCACCGCTACGAGCTGATCCACTGTCACCAGATTATGGCTCTTCAGATAATCCATAATCTGCTCTAACCGGTTATATCCCTTCATGTTATTCCTGTGCTATTTGCATGGCGAGCTCAATAGAGGTAGCCATGCTGTCAGACTTAGCTTTACCTGTCCAGGCAATATCAAACGCCGTGCCATGGTCTGCGGATGTACGAATAAACGGCAGTCCGGCAGTGATATTCACCCCATCATAAAATCCGAGCAGTTTTAGCGGAATGTGCCCCTGATCGTGATACATCGCCACCACCATATCAAACAGTCCTTCGTGGCACTGCATAAATACCGTATCCGGCGGGCACGGGCCGGTCACGTTCAACCCTTTGGCTTTCATCGCTTCAACGGCCGGGCCGACGATACGAATCTCTTCATCACCAAACAGACCATTTTCCCCAGCGTGCGGGTTAACGCCTGCGACGGCAATGCGCGGATTGCTAAAGCCAACCCGACGCAGGAAGCTATCGGCGATACCAATCACCGTTTCGACTCGCGGCTGATTAAGGGTATCGAGAAACTTGCGCAGCGCGACGTGGGTGGAAATATGGATAACTTTGAGCTTATCGGTATACAGCACCATCGCGTAATCTTTGGTCTGCGTCAGATGGGCCAGCATCTCGGTATGCCCCGGGAAATTGTGTCCTGCCAGGTGCAGCGCTTCTTTGTTCAACGGCGCGGTAGCAATTGCAAAAACCTCACCGGCCATCGCCAGTTCGGTCGCGCGCTTGATGCAACGGTAGGCCAAATCGCCCGCCTGCGCCTGCACTTCCCCGACGCGTAACCCTTCCGGGTCGGCCAGCGGTTCGTCGATAACGTTAATGGTGCCAGGGCTAAACTGTGCCTGTCCGGGATTATCAATGATTCGCAGCTCAGCGTGCGGAGTGATCTCCAGCGCCAGAACACGCCGTAGCGTCTGCGCGCAGCCCACCACCACAACGGGTGCGCCGTTCAGTTTTCCCTCCACCAGGGACTTAATAATAATTTCCGGGCCAATGCCTGCCGGGTCTCCCATCGTTACCGCAATGATGTTAGTCACTCATTTTCTCCTCAATAAAGTTCACAACCTCCAGCAGGGTGGTTTGTGTTCCGAATCCGCCTGCCTTGGTCATTACCGGCCGTTGCCAGCTACTACCCAGAAAATTGCCGTACGGCACGCACTGCGCCACGCGACCTGTAATATGAAATCCGCTGGCTCCCAGAGCCTGCGCGACGGCGATAGCCACATCACCGCCGGATAAATAGAGCGCTCCCGGCTGACTTTGCGCGATAGCCAGTTCGCTGACTCGCGCCAGATAAGCGCAAATACGCTCGCCGAGGGCGGTGCGATCAACCCCATGCCGTTGGCACAGGGCTTCAATCCCCTTTCGCGCCTCACTATCGGGACGAGTGGTCACCACACAATGATTGTTTTCGCTCAACACCGCGGCAATGCGCCGGGCATCTGCCGTTGCGTCGCCGCCAAAGGCCATCGCGACGTCGATATCAACCCGCGTTACGCGCGGATGTTCGCCAAGGAAGGCAATTTGCTGTTGAGCGATTTCACTCATCGAGCCAACGACCGCCAGCAGCGGACCGTGCGGCGCGATGGCCAGGCTTCGCGCCAGGGCGTCGCAAAGCCCGGCAGACCCCACCAGCAGCACCCTCTGCGTAGATTCCGCCACCGCCGCGATAATGGCGTCCAGTTGGGCGTTCTCTTCTGCATCCACGATCAGCACGCTTGCTGCGTTTACGGTTTGCGCCAGCGCAGCCCCCAGCGTATCGACCGTTACCCGTGAACAGCGCGCATTGCTTTGCTGTGCCACCACGGTGGCGATATCAGCACTGCTCACCGGCGTTTTCGGGTCAGTTGCAAACTCAGTCTCATCAACCGACAAGCCGTGCACATAGCACTTACCCTGCCGCGTCACCCGACCTGCCGCCGGGAAGGCAGGAGCCAGCACCGCGATCGGGCAGTTGAGCGCCGTCATTGCCGCGTCCAGTTCAGCGCCAAGATTCCCGCGGAGCGTGGAGTCGATTTTTTTTACCGTCCAGCGCGGCTGGAAACGCGGCAAAACCGCTTGTAGTAAATGCGTGACACGCCGCGCCGCCTCTTTAGCAGGCTGTGCACGGCTATCGCTATTGAGGATCAGCGCCTGCGCTTCTCCCTGATAGCTGGCGCTGAACGCCACTTCCGCCCGCATTCCAGTCTCCGCGAGGCTAACCCCTGCATCATTGGCCCCGGTAAAGTCATCTGCCAGCACCAGCACCTTGTTATCACCGCTGCCCATCGTTTTCCCTTTTCTCGCTGTTCGAAACCGTTTATGATTATATTCAATCACAATTGATTAAATGTGAGCAAGCTCAAGTTATTAAACCGCCGTATAAATTATAACTTCACCCACAATGTGAGTGACCCGAATAACGGATGATTAAATTTAATCATTCATAAGACAGGAGAAAGGAAGTGGCAACCATTAACAGCACTCTGATTAGCGGCGCGGGCGCGTTTACTGCCCTGGTTCCGTTGCTGGCAGGTAAACAGCGCATTTTGCTGATTACCGACGCCAACGTCGGCAAACTTGACGCTGCTCAGCAGATCCGCGCGATTCTGGAAGGCGAAGGACGTCAGGTACAGGTGATTGATGCGGTCCCTGCCGAGCCGAGCCAGCATGATATGGCGCAGATCCAGAACCTCGTTGGCGCAAGTCAGCCGGAGTTAGTAGTCGGTATTGGCGGAGGTAGCGTCCTCGACGTGACCAAACTGCTCTCCGTTTTGCTGCATCCTTGCTCGCCGGGGCTGGACGCGCTGCTGGCAGGTGAAAAGCCGCAGCAAAAAGTGATGTCGCTGTTAATTCCTGCCACGGCGGGCACCGGCTCCGAAGCCACGCCGAACGCGATCCTGGCGATCCCGGAACAGAACACCAAGGTGGGAATTATCTCCCCGGTTTTGCTGCCGGACTATGTTGCCCTGCTGCCGGAACTCACCACCAGCATGCCTGCGCATATCGCCTCTTCGACCGGCATTGACGCGCTGTGCCACCTGATTGAGTGCTTTACGTCAACCGTCGCTAACCCGGTCAGCGATAACGCGGCGCTAATTGGCCTGCGCAAGCTGGTACGCAATATCGAGCTTTCGGTGACCGAGCCGCAGAATCTGACCGCGAAGCTGGAAATGCTGTGGGCCTCATATTATGGCGGCGTGGCAATTAACCATGCGGGCACCCATCTGGTCCACGCCCTCTCCTATCCGCTTGGCGGCAAATACCATCTGCCGCACGGCGTGGCTAACGCTATCCTGCTGGCCCCTTGTATGAAAGTGGTGCGTCCGCACGCGGTAGCGAAGTTTGCGCAGGTCTGGGATCTGATCCCCGATGCCGACCAGACCTTCAGCGAGGAAGAGAAATCTCATGCGCTGGTTGAGTGGCTTGCCGCACTAGTAAAACGCCTGCAGCTACCAGATAACCTTGCCGCGCTGGGCGTACCGCAGGAGAGCATCGGCGAGCTGAGCGAAGCGGCGCTTAACGTCAAACGTTTAATGAATAACGCGCCGTGCAGCGTGAGCCAGGATCAGGTCCAGGCGGTTTATCGCACCCTATTTCCAGAACAATAACACCAGGGAAGAAATGAGAATGAGCAATGCAATTACTGGCGTACTGACCGCCATTGTGACCCCTTTTACCGCCGATGGCGCAGTGAATATTCCGGCGCTGAAGCAGCAGGTTCAACGTCAGCTCGCCGCAGGAAACGGTATTTTCTGCGGCGGTACCAACGGCGAGTTCTTTGTGTTGAATGAAGCGGAAAAAGTCGCCGTTGCCAAAGCCTGCGTTGAAGAAGTGGCCGGGCGCGCCCACGTGGTAGCGCATATTGGCGAAGTGTCGACTCGCGAAACTATTCGTTTAGGTAAGCAGATTGAAAAGCTCGGCGTCGATGCGGTCTCGGTGATCACGCCGTGGTTTGTGCCACTCAAGCAGGATGAGCTTATCAGCCACTACACCGCCATCGCTGACGCCCTGAGCGTTCCGGTATTTCTCTACAACATTCCGGCGCGTACTGGCAACACCATCGAACCGCAGACAGCGCGCACGCTGGCAAAACATCCGAACATTATCGGCGTCAAAGATAGCGCTGGCAGCTACGAAAGCCTGAAGGGTTTCCTTGATGCGGTGCAGGATATTGCCGATTTCGACGTGCTGAACGGTCCTGACTCGCTGATCCACCAGGGCTTCGTTGACGGCTGTTCCGCCTGTATTTCCGGGCTGGCCAACGTCGCGCCGAAAGAGATCAACGCCATCTGGGCAAACTTTAAAGCGGGTGATGTTGACGGCTCCCGTCTGGCTCAGGAGAGCGTGACAGGACTACGTACCGATCTTTATAAAGTCGCGTTCTCCCCGGCAGCAGTGAAAAAAGCACTGCAGCTGATGGGCCATGAAGTTGGCGATAGCCGCTATGCGGTCAGCTTTACGCCAGCGCAGTGTGAGCAAATTAAACAGGTTATTGCTAAATATATTTCCTGACGAAAACAGAAATAACTCCGGTGCTGTTTTAAACGAAAAGCAGCACCGACAATATTCAAGATTATATACCCTAAATAATTCGAGTTGCAGGAAGGCGGCAAGAGAGCGAATCCCCAGGAGCTTACTGGAGTAAGTGACTGGGGTGAGCGAGTGCAGCCAACGCGCATGCAGCTTGAAGTATGACGGGTATATACGATGTCTTACGTAGCGTAAGGGATATTTTTAATGTTTATATGGATGCTTGACCCAGATATATGGTTGACGCTGGTTACGCTCACCTTTCTGGAAATTATTCTCGGGGTCGATAATATTATTTTCCTCTCGCTGGTGGTGGCAAAACTTCCGCCGCATCAGCAAAATATTGCCCGTAAGTTGGGATTAAGTGGCGCGATGGTAATGCGCGTGTTATTGCTGGTGTCGATTGCCTGGCTTGCACACATTACGGTTCCGCTGTTTACCATTGCAAATTTTGTGGTGTCGGTGCGCACGATCATTTTATTTGTTGGCGGTTGTTTCCTTATTTACAAATCGTTGCAGGAGATCCGCGGCGAACTGATGCAGGAAGAAGAGTCGCACGGCGGTAGCCAGCGGCAGCTCTCACTGGCAGGCGCTATCGTGCAGATCATGCTGCTGGATATTGTCTTCAGTCTGGACTCTGTGATCACCGCTGTCGGTTTGTCACAACATATTTTCATCATGATTACCGCCGTGATTATTGCCGTGGGCATAATGATGTTCGCCGCCAAAACCATTGGTGATTTTGTCAATAATACGCCGACGATGAAAATGCTGGCATTAACCTTTTTGTTGCTGGTCGGCGCATTACTGGTTGCCGATAGCCTGGACGTCCATATTGCGAAGGGATATCTCTATTTTGCTATTTTCTTCTCCCTGACCGTAGAAACATTAAATATCGTTCGCACTAAAAAAATCATTAAGGCTTCGCAGCAGGATGAAGCTTACGACTCATTACAGCTCAATAAATAAAACCCTACTGAATAATAATGGAGTATGAATATGTCTGTAGTAACCGCAATTCGTGACGGGATGATTTGTCAGCATGAACAAGATGCGCGTGTGGAAACCGCGATGCTGCCATCATCTTGCCCGCAAAACCATGCAGCTAACCTGCTGCCGCTGCCGGACGGCTCGCTGATGTGCGTGTGGTTTGGCGGTACCCAGGAAGGCGTTGCCGATATCTCCGTTTGGGGCTCGCGCCTGCTCCCGGAAAGCCGTCAGTGGAGCGATGCGGTGAAACTGTCCACTGACGCCAGCCGCTCCGAGCAGAACCCAGTGCTGTTTCTGGCCCCGGATAACGTGCTGTGGCTGCTGTGGACCGCGCAGATCTCTGGCAACCAGGACACCGCCATCGTGCGCTACCGCCAGTCGACCGATCTGGGCCAGACCTGGGGCGAAATTGCCACCCTGCTCGACAAACCCGGCACCTTTATTCGCCAGCCGATTACGGTGCTGGAGAACGGTAACTGGCTGCTGCCGGTGTTTTATTGCCGCACTCAGCCGGGGGAAAAATGGGTTGGCAACGATGATATCAGCGCCGTCAAAATTTCCTCCGACCAGGGCAAAACCTGGCGCGACGTCGAAGTACCGCAAAGCCTCGGCTGCGTGCATATGAATATCACCGCCCTGCCAGGCGGCACGCTTGTCGCACTATTCCGCAGCCGCTGGGCCGACAATATCTACTACAGCCAGTCGGTAGACCATGGCGAAAGCTGGTCAGTACCGGAACCGACCGAGCTGCCTAACAACAACTCCTCGATCCAGGTGACCACCCTTGCCAGCGGCGAACTGGCGCTGGTGTTTAACCACATGAGCGCAGCCGGGGCGCTGGAACGTCGTGCGTCGCTTTACGATGAAATCGACGATGGCGATAACAGCCGCAAAGAGCCGGAAGTCACCAATGGCCGTACCGCTTTCTGGGGCGCACCGCGCGCACCGATGACCGTGGCTATCTCTGCCGATGGCGGTAAAACCTGGCCGTGGCAGCGTAACCTCGATGAAGGTGACGGCTACTGCATGACCAATAACTCGCTGGATAAACGTAACCGCGAGTTCTCCTACCCGAGCATTAAACAGGGCGCGGACGGTTCTCTGCACATTGCCTACACCTGGTTCCGCCAGGCGATTAAATACGTGCACGTTTCCCCGCAATGGGTGAAGGAGTCCGCCCGATGATCGTCGGAAATCTTGACGCCCTGCCGCTGGCAGGGCTTCCCCCCGCGCTGTGGCAAATATTGTCGCACCCGGACGCTTCGCTACAGGCGCTAAGCGCCAGGGAAGACGGACGCTGGCAACCGGAGGGTTGTGGCTGGTTTTGCAATATCGGCGAGGCGCATACCCAACCTGCCGCACAGCGCCACACCGAATATCACCATCAATGGGCCGATATTCAGGTGATGCTGTCAGGCTGCGAGGTGATTAACGCGGGAATGCAGGCTGTCGCATGCGATGGCGATGAAGAGCGCAAACCGGATCTGTTTATCGCCCGTGATTGCCAGCATCCGGTAGCCATCACCCTGCACGCAGGTGATTTTGCAGTCTTCCTGCCTGGCGAGCCCCATCAGGCGCTGTGCGCGGTTGACACGCCAGCAACGGTGCGCAAAGCGGTCTTTAAGGTGCCGCGCGAAATGCTGGAAGGGTAAATAAGGAGATAGAAAAATGACAATGGAAATGATTCTGGCGCTGGGCATCCTGGTGCTGATGATCGTGTTGATCATGTCGGACAAGATGGCCTTTGGCGCACCACCGCTGCTCGCCTGTCTTTTACTGGTGGTGACCGGGCTATCAAACGTTCAGCAGGCCTTTGCCGGTTTTGTGAACTCAAGTGTGATTATGATCGCCGGGTTTATGGTGGTGATGGCGGCGCTCCAGAAAACGCGCCTCATCGGCAACGTGAAATCCTCAATGGTCAGCCTGGTCAATAAAGGCAGCTACAAGAGCTATGCGCTGCTGCTGGTGATTGTGATGATTGGCGCGAGCCTGGCGGGTACCGGTTCAACCGGCTACTACGTGCTGATTCTGTCGCTGGTTTCGACAATCCCCTACAGTAAAAAGCTGCCGACCTCAAAGCTGATGATGCCGTTGGGTTTTGCGACCAACCATCCATTAATCCCGATTAACGTCGCGCTGCTGTTTGGCGTCACCGCCACGGTGCTGCAAACTGCGGGTTTCACCGCAGAAATTTCGATGGTGAAATTCGCGCTGGTGAATCTGGTGATGTCGCTGGCGTTTCTGGCCTGGTGCCTGATCTCGTATCGTTTTTTACCCGATCACCCGATTGCCGATGCGTCTGAGGAAGCGATGTCGGTACGGGAAGAGGAAGCCGTCACCCTGCCCGCGTGGAAAGAGTACTGTACCGTGGGGGCATTTGCCATCAGCGTTGTCGGTATGATGCTGATGAATCAGTTGGGTAATATCGCCTATGTGGTTCCGGGTCTTGCCGCCGCTTTTGTGATGATGATTAACGTCGTCGACTTCAAAGAGGTGCGCGATCATATGGGCGCGCCGGTTATTCTGATGATGGCGGGGGTTATCGGCGTCGCCGATGCGCTGGCCGGCACCGGCTTTACGGCGATGGTGGGTGATGCGGTAGCAGGCGTTCTCGGCGCTAACGTTTCGCCGTTCCTGTTTATTTTTATCTTTGCGCTGCTGACCAGTACATGTTCCACATTTACCGGCTCCAACATGGGTTCGGTGTATATCTTCGCGCCCATTGCTATCGCCGCCTGTACCAGCCTCGGCCTCAACCCGACCGCTGCCGCCATCGCGGTAGTCATTTCGGGCTGGAACGGCGGCTATATGCCAATTGACGGTATGCCGGCGATGATACTGGGAATGGGAAAATATAAGCTGCCGGAGTTCTGGATATTCTCCGTGCCAATGTACTTAATTCGTATTCTGGCATTATGCATCGGCGCTATCGTGATATTTCCAATGTAATTATCAAATAAGAGCAGTTGTCGTATGACCCGCTAGTGGCTCTGGTTTTTCGTTGAGTACGCAGCACTCTTTTGCCCGTACCCCCTACGGACACGGGATCGGCATAATTTTTTTGCCGATCCCGCATTATTTTCATCACCCGTATTCGCTTATACCCTAAATAATTCGAGTTGCAGGAAGGCGGCAAGAGAGTGAATCCCGATGAGCTTACTCTGGTAAGTGATTCGGGTGAGCGAGCGCAGCCAACACATCTGCAGCTTGAAGTATGACGGGTATATTTAGCGCAGCGTTATGGTGCCGATTAAATAGGTTGTCGCCTGGCCGCCAATCAGCACCCGGTCACCCTGCCACTGGCAGCGTAGATCGCCGCCGCGAGCGGATACCTGCCGCGCCTGCATCTCCGTTTTACCAAGCTTCTCGCCCCAATACGGGATCAACATGCTATGCGTCGAGCCGGTCACCGGGTCTTCCCACAGCGACTCCCCCGGGCAGAAGAAGCGGCTGACAAAATCATACTCATCATCTGCGGCGCTAATACAAATCATTTTACCCAAGCGCTGAAGCTGGTGCATATCCGGTTGTACCGCTTCTACCTGCTGACGATCGCGTAAGATCACCAGGTAATCGCGAGCCACGCGTACTTCCTGCGCTTCGCTTAGCCCCAGACCGGCAAGCAGGTCCGCTGGCGGCTGTTCGACGACCGTCGTCGCCCATGCCGGAAAATCAAGCGTCAGCCAGTCGCCGCTGCGCGTCACGCGAAGCTCGCCAACGAAACGGGTACTAAAGATAATCGTCGATGACGGATAGTCGAGGTACTCAAAGATGACGTGCGAAGCCGCCAGCGTCGCATGGCCACAGAGATTAATTTCGTGCAAGGTGGTAAACCAACGCAGCTCATATCCTTCATCAGTACGAACAAAAAACGCGGTTTCCGACTGATTGTGCTGCTGAGCCATTTTCAACAACGTTTCGTCCGGCAACCATTCGGTGAGCGGGCAAACTGCCGCCGCGTTGCCGCCAAAGTTGTGGTCGCTGAACGCATCGACCAGATAAAAGTTAATTTCCTGCATTATTCTGCCCTTTCATTTTTTTTACTTATCGATAACATGACATAAATGCAGTAAATGCACACGTTCTATAGAGAAATTAATCTGTTAGCGCCTTTTACCCTACCAAAACAAAAATGAGACACGCGTCACAAAATGATTGTATTTTCAGCAGCAATCGTTTTAAGATCGTGCCACTTCTTTCCTCTTAGTAACCAGCCCTGAACTTATGATTACAGACACGGTTTCACGCAAGGTCGCGTGGCTTCGCGTAGTCACGCTTGCGATTGCGGCATTTATCTTTAATACCACCGAGTTCGCGCCCGTGGGCCTGCTGTCGGATATCGCCGACAGTTTTGGCATGGAAACGGCACAGGTCGGGATCATGCTGACCATCTACGCCTGGGTCGTCGGCCTGATGTCGCTGCCCTTTATGCTGTTGACCAGCAAGATGGAGCGCCGTCGTCTGCTGGTTGGCCTGTTTATTCTGTTTATTGCCAGCCACGTGCTGTCGTTTCTGGCATGGAACTTTAACGTTCTGGTCATCAGCCGTATCGGCATCGCTTTCGCCCATGCGGTGTTCTGGTCAATTACCTCGGCGCTGGCTATCCGTATGGCCCCTGCAGGTAAACGCGCTCAGGCCTTGAGTCTGATTGCCACCGGTACCGCGCTGGCGATGGTCTTTGGTATCCCGATTGGGCGCATAGTGGGGCAATATTTTGGCTGGCGTACCACCTTCCTGGTGATTGGTGTGGGCGCGCTGATAACCATGGCTTGCCTGATTAAACTGCTGCCAAAACTGCCGAGCGAGCATTCCGGTTCGTTAAAAAGTCTGCCGGTACTGTTCCGTCGTCCGGCGCTGCTCAGCATTTATTTACTGACGGTGATTGTGGTGACCGCGCACTACACCGCCTACAGCTATATTGAACCGTTTATTCAGACGGTCGCCGGTTTAAGCGGTAACTTTGCCACCGTGCTGCTGCTGACCCTGGGCGGCGCGGGCATTGTCGGCAGTATTCTGTTTGGTAAGCTCGGCAACCGCCATGCATCCGGCTTGATTAACGCCGCAATTGGCCTGCTGTTGGCGTGTCTGTTGCTGCTGTTGCCGGCATCGCATAATGCCAATCACCTGATGCTGCTCAGCGTCTTCTGGGGCGTGGCAATCATGATTATCGGCCTTGGAATGCAGGTAAAAGTGCTGGCGCTGGCACCAGATGCCACCGACGTGGCAATGTCGCTGTTCTCGGGGATCTTTAATATCGGTATCGGCGCGGGCGCGCTGGTCGGCAGCCAGGTCAGTACTCATCTGTCGATGGCGTCGATTGGTTACGTCGGCGCAATCCCAGCCCTCGTGGCTCTGGTGTGGGCAGTGATGATTTTCCGCCGCTGGCCGGTCTCACTGGAAGATCAGCAGCCACATCACTCCTGATTATTTGAGTAAAAAAAGCCTGCCGATCGCTAGAAAGGCAGGCTTTTTTACGTCTTCAGATCGTGCCGAACCCCCTGCTGTGTGACATAAGGTTAGAGTCCAGCCTGTTTTGGTTACTGTTCTCGCATTTTTGTCGGGTGGCGGCTGGCGCCTTACCCGACCTACGAAAACCAAATCCGGCGCAGATCTGTAGGCCCGGTAAGGCGCTAGCCGCCACCGGGCAATTCAAGAAGGCAGATTTTTTTACGTCTTCCGTCAGGCGTGATAAGTAGAGACGATCTCCAGCACGCCATTAATAATAAACTGCACGCCCATACAGACCAACAGGAAGCCCATCAGGCGGGAGATAGCCTCGATGCCGCCCTTACCCACCAGACGCATAATCGCCCCGGAGCTGCGCAGGCAGCCCCACAGAATGAGTCCGACCAGCGCAAACGTCACCGGCGGCGCCACCATCACCACCCAATCAGGAAAGTTAGCGCCGTGCTTTACCGTCGACGCAGAGCTGATGATCATCGCAATGGTCCCCGGACCTGCTGTACTTGGCATCGCCAGCGGGACAAAAGCAATGTTAGCCGTCGGTTCGTCTTCCAGCTCTTCTGATTTCAGCTTGGCTTCCATCGAATGGTGCGCTTTCTGCTGTGGGAACAGCATGCGGAAACCGATAAAGGCGACGATCAGTCCCCCGGCAATACGCAGTCCAGGAATCGATATTCCGAAGGTGTTCATCACCACCTGTCCGGCATACCATGCCACGATCAGAATAGCGAACACATAGACAGAGGCCATCAGCGACTGACGGTTACGCTCGGCATTGTTCATGTTCCCGGCAAGGCCAAGGAATAGCGCCACGGTAGTCAGCGGGTTTGCTAGCGGTAGGATCACGACCAGCCCCAGGCCTATCGCTTTAAAGAGATCCATCATAGAAAATTAAGGTCCTGTAAGTGTTGGATTATCAAAAAATGACGCGCCCTGAGTATATCGTTTGCCGCCAGGTTGTTGCCAGTTTCCCGCAGAACGCATTCATCAATCAGTAAAATCATAAGACAGCAATGTTAAATAGAGTGACCTGAGTCACAACGATTCGTTTTAGCAAATCGTGGCATCGGCCAATCAATCAGTTTGACTTATATTTGCCTAGGCAATAATATCCCCAGCAACTAAGTCATTGCCTGGGCAACCATTGTGAAAAGTACGAGCGACCTGTTTAACGAAATGATCCCCCTTGGTCGCTTGATCCAGATGGTTAACCAGCAGAAAGATCGCCTGCTCAACGACTACCTCTCACCGATGGATATTACGTCCACCCAGTTTCGGGTGCTCTGTTCCATTCGTTGCGAAGTGTGTATTACCCCCGTTGAGCTGAAAACCGTGCTCTCGGTCGACCCAGGCGCAATGACGCGCATGCTTGACCGCCTGGTCTGTAAAGGCTGGATTGAACGGTTACCCAACCCCACTGACAAGCGCGGCGTGCTGGTGCAGCTAACAGCAGACGGCGCAGCCCTTTGTGAGCATTGTCATCAGGTTGTGGGTCAGAAATTGCACCAGGAACTAACAAAAAATCTGTCGGCAGATGAAGTGGTCACTCTTGAGTATTTGCTCAAAAAAGTTCTGCCGTAATAAGAAGAGGTAAGATGATGTCCAGACGTAATAACGACGCCATCACTATCCATAGTATTTTGTCGTGGATTGAGGATAACCTGGAATCGCCCCTGTCGCTGGAGAAGGTTTCAGAGCGCTCAGGTTACTCCAAGTGGCACCTGCAAAGAATGTTTAAGAAAGAGACCGGTCACTCGCTGGGCCAGTATATCCGCAGCCGTAAGCTGACTGAAATTGCGCAGAAGCTCAAGCAAAGCAACGAGCCGATTTTGTATCTGGCCGAGCGTTATGGCTTTGAATCGCAGCAAACGCTGACGCGGACTTTCAAAAACTATTTCGATGTGCCGCCTCACCAGTATCGCATTACCAATGTACCGGGCGAGTCACGGTACCTGCTTCCACTAAATAACTGTTGTTAATCGCCTGCAAAAAGACGTATTGAGGAAATCATGAAATTATTCGCTTCCGCCGCCATCGTGCTATTGGCGCTGGTCTCCAGCCAGAGTTTCGCGGAGCAAACCACCACTCCGGTTCGTCACAACAATCGGGATGCGATGATTATTCCTTCCGAACATAATGATTCGCCGTTTGATTTCAATCACATGGCTTCGGGCAGTGATAAATCAGATGAATTAGGCGTGCCGTATTACAACCAGCAAGGCCTGTAAAATCCCTTTTAGCCCCGGCAACGGGGCTTTTTTTTATCCCCGCGCACAAGAAAACCACATCCCGCCACTTCACTCAACGTCCTGATCAGAAAACTATCGCCCATATATAAGTGAGCATTATCGTCCACCGACGATATAGCAGGATAATTTATCGCTAAATCCGAATTTGTAGCGATAGCGTACTTTGAGCAGTTTTTTTGCTATTTAACCTACCGATCGGTTTGTAAAATAGTCTGCGTGCAAGTTGATAATAATGAATAGAAAAATTCACCGCCTAACCTACTGATTCAACAGGGTTCCCAATGAGATGGATTAATTTTATTACAGGGCGAAATTTAAACGCGTTAATTGGTTACTTTAAATCCCCCAATCCAACTGACGTAACAGAACACGCACTTAACGAAATATGGCTTAGACAGAGGATGGTAAATCCCCTTCCTGTTGTCGCGGTAATGATGTTATTACTTTTTTCATTTTTGCTGCCATTTCAGATGGGACTTTATGCCTTTGTTCTTCCACCAGCCATCTGGGTCTCAATCCTGTTCCCACCGGTCTTCATCGTTTTACTGGTGGTGATTTTTGCCATGAAATCAATAATTAAAGGCAGAAAATGGGCGGTCACTGCATTCAAATATCTGTTTTTTATCAACTGTTTATTGTTCTTAGCATCATTATGCCTATCTTTTCATGCAGATAATATTCACGGAAAAATAATCATACTTATTGCCGGAATGTTGCTGTGGTGCAGGGTTTTACTCAACAGCCGTTCTTTCTCAACGACAGTAAAATTCTTTATTCATAAAAAATTGGCCTGGAAAGCGATTAAAGAAGTATCAAGCCAGATATAGCTGTCACCGCCGTTTTGCCGGATAACGCCTTATCCGGCTTACAAATTCGACTGTTTCCTCAGATTACGCCATGCCCGGACGCACGATCCGCAGGCCAAACACGTTGATATACAGCCCGGCCATAATTAGCACCGCACCCAGCAGTTGCAGACCGTTTAGCGTCTCGCCAAGCAGCAGCGCGGCGCTGGCCATTCCGACCACTGGCACCAGCAGCGACAGCGGCGCCACGCGCCAGGTTTCATAGCGTCCGAGTAGCGAACCCCAGATCCCATAGCCAACAATGGTGGCGATAAACGCCAGATACAGCAGCGAGAGGATCGTCAGCAGATCGATATGCAGCAGACTTGCCGCCATCACCTGAGGGCCGTCGAGGAGCCACGATGCCAGCATAAACGGCAGCACCGGGATCAGCGCGCTCCACACCACCAGCGACATAATCGGCGGTCTGCTCTCGTGCGACATGATTTTCTTGTTAAAAATATTGCCGCAGGCCCAGCTCAGCGCCGCCGCCAGCGTCAGCATAAAACCCACCAACGGCACATGCTGGCCGCCAAGGCTGGCTTCCACCAGCACCAGCACACCAAAAATCGCCAGTGCGATCCCCGCTACCTGTTTACCCTGCAACCGTTCACCGAAGACAAATGCCCCGAGAATAATGGTGAAGAAAGCCTGAGCTTGCAGCACCAGCGATGCCAGCCCGGCAGGCATGCCGAGGTTAATGGCGCAAAACAGGAAGGCAAACTGACCGAAGCTTATCGTCAGGCCATAGCCCAGCAGCAGGCGCAGCGGAATTTTCGGCCGGGCGACAAACAGCAAGGCAGGGAACGCCACCAATAAAAAACGCAGTCCGGCAAGCATCAGCGGCGGCATGTTATGCAGCCCCATCTTGATCACCACGAAATTCAGCCCCCATACCACGACCACCAGCAATGCCAGCAGCCCGTCTTTACGCGTCATAACCTGCCTCGGTTGTTATTGGAATTTTTGTGAACAAAATCAAAGTACCGAATAATTCGCCCGACGCATAGATCATTAATTTCGGTAGGGCCCTGGTGCCCTTTTCATCACCGAAGGGAACTATACAAGCCTCGGTTAGCGTGCTATTTGTGATCGGGACAACAAAAATAACATCACATCAGGCAAGGAAAAAATGATACCGACACTCAGGCGCTCAACCGCAGCGCTGCTGGCTTCGTCATTGCTGTTAACTATTGGTCGTGGCGCAACGTTACCTTTTATGACTATCTACCTCACCCGCCAGTACCAACTGGAGGTAGATAAAATCGGCTATGCGCTGTCGACTGCATTGATCGTCGGCGTGTTGTTCAGTATGGGTTTTGGTATCCTGGCCGATAAGTTCGACAAAAAGCGTTATATGACCATCGCCGTACTGGCGTTTATTGGCGGCTTTGTGGCGATCCCATTGGTTAATAGCGTTGCGCTGGTCGTGTTTTTCTTCGCGCTGATTAACTGCGCCTACTCGGTGTTCTCTACCGTGCTGAAAGCCTGGTTCGCCGACGTGCTGTCGCCGGAAAAGAAGGCGCAGATTTTTTCGCTCAACTATACCTTTCTCAATATCGGCTGGACCGTTGGACCGCCGATAGGCACCCTGCTGGTGATGCACAGCATTAATCTGCCTTTCTGGCTGGCGGCGGGATGCGCGGCGCTGCCGCTGGTATTCATTCAGCTGTTTGTACAGCGTACAACGGCGGCAATTGCTCATGATAACGCCATCCAGTGGTCGCCTTCAGTGCTGCTACGTGACCGGGCGCTGCTGTGGTTTACCCTTTCCGGCCTGCTGGCCTCCTTCGTTGGCGGCTCTTTTGCTTCCTGTATTTCCCAGTACGTGCTGGTCGTTGCTGATAGCGATTTCGCCGAGAAAGTGGTTGCTGTGGTGCTGCCGGTCAACGCCGCCGTGGTAGTGGCGCTACAGTACGCGGTTGGGCGTCGCCTGACCGCCCGCAATATTCGTCCGCTAATGACGTTTGGTACGGTGTGCTTTGTGCTTGGACTTGGCGGCTTTGTGATTTCTGGTAATAGCCTGCTGCTGTGGGGCGTTTCAGCTGCGGTCTTTACACTCGGTGAAGTCATATATGCGCCGGGCGAGTATATGCTTATCGATAACATCGCCCCGGCGGGTATGAAGGCCAGCTACTTTTCTGCTCAATCACTGGGCTGGCTGGGGGCGGCTTTTAACCCGATGCTGACTGGCACCATTCTAACCCACCTGCCGCACTGGTCGCTGTTTGTGATTTTGATGGTGGCGATTGTCGCCGCATGGTTGATGATTTTCCGCGGCATGAACGTGCGCCCGTGGAACGGAAACGCGGTCGCCAGCGCGTAAACCCAGGCACCGCGCGGCTGTCAGGTTGCTGTCGTGTCTCTGTCGGGTTCCGATCGTGGTGCCCGACAACCTTATAGATAACACTCCGTCTCAGGTTTTCACCCGGAGATAGAAATAATGAACAGCAATAATCAGGTTAAACAATTGCGTTTGCAGCGCGCCTGGTCACAAGAGCAGCTTGCCGAACTTACCGGGCTCAGCGTGCGGACCATTCAGCGTATTGAGAACGGTGATCGTCCAGGTCTGGAAACGCTGAGCGCTCTCGCGGCGGTATTTGAAGTGAACGTCGTCGAGATTAGCGGCGATTCATCTGCAGGGCATGAAGAGTCGCTGGATTTACGCATTGAAGAAGCTAAAGAGCGCGTTGAGCGAGAGAGTCGGTTTTATCGATCGCTGACGGTGGCGGTGGTGGTCTGCGCTCTGCTGGCAGTGCTGAACTGGCTCACCGGTTCCGAGAGCTACTGGTCCGCGTGGGTGGCGATTATCTGGGGGGCGCTGCTGGTGGTCAAAGGGTTGCGCTTGTTTGTGTTTGGCGAATGGATCAAGAACTGGCGGCAGGCGCGCTTGCAGCGGCTGTTGCGCAAGTAGCCTTTTGAACGACTCTGCGCGCTTTTCCCGGGGACGGCGCTTAACGCGCCTTGCCTTGGCTACGGGTTCGTGCGGGATGGGATTTGGTAGCCCGGACAGATGCGCAGCATCGCCTCCGGGAAATTCGCCAATCCTCTGCGCGGTTTCCCCGGGGGCGGCGCTCGACGCGCCTTGCCCGGGCTACGGGTCCGTGCGGGATGGGGTTTGGTAGCCAGGACAGATGCGCAGCATCGCCTCCGGGAAATGCACCAATCCTCTGCGCGGTTTCCCCGATGGCGGTGCTCGACGCGCCTTGCCCGGGCTACGGGTTCGTGCGGTTTGGTATCCGGGAATGACTAAATGGTGACCATTCCGCGCACGCCTTCGGCTTCCATATCGCTGCCGTTACCCTGCTGGATAATCGCTCCACGTGACATCACCAGGTAGCGGTCCGCCAGCCCGGCGGCAAAATCATAGAACTGCTCAACCAACAGAATCGCCATATCGCCGCGATTCGCTAGCTGGCGGATCACCTCGCCAATCTCCTTAATCACCGACGGCTGAATACCTTCCGTCGGCTCATCAAGGATCAGCAACTGCGGTCTGCTGGCCAGCGCACGACCAATCGCCAGCTGTTGCTGTTGACCGCCGGAAAGATCCCCTCCACGCCGCTGCTTCATGGTTTTCAGTACCGGAAACAGCTGATAAATCTCTTCCGGCACCGTCCGCGCGTCGCGAGCGGGAAAGCGCGATAGCCCCATCAGCAGGTTCTCTTCTACCGTCAGGCGCGGAAAAATCTCGCGCCCTTGCGGAACGTAAGCGATCCCAGACTGCACTCGCTGATGCGGCTTGCGCTGGGTGATATTTTTCTCCTGCCACAGCACTTCGCCGCTACGCGCCGGAATAAGCCCCATCAGACACTTCAGCAAGGTGGTTTTTCCCACTCCGTTGCGCCCAAGAAGGCAGGTAATCTCTCCCTGACGAGCGGAAAAATCCACGCCGCGCAGAATATGGCTGCCGCCATAGTATTGATGTAACTGATTAACCTGTAGCATCCGCGCTCCTTAGCGTCCGAGATAAACTTCTATCACCTGTTCGTTGGCCTGCACTTCACGCAGCGACCCTTCCGCCAGCACCTGCCCCTGATGGAGCACCGTCACCCGGTCGGCGATGGTCTCGACAAACCCCATATCATGCTCGACCACCATCAGCGAATGCTGCCCGGCCAGGGTGCGGAACAGCTCGGCGGTATACTCCGTTTCGGCGTCGGTCATCCCGGCGGCGGGTTCGTCCAGCAGCAACAGATGCGGCTCCTGGACCAGCAGCATACCGATCTCAAGAAACTGCTTTTGGCCATGCGACAGCAGCCCGGCCGGTCGGGAACGTTCACCCTCCAGCCGCAGCAGGCGCAAGGTTTCGCTGATTCGATCAGTTTGCTCGCTGTTCAGGCGCGCCCGCAGGCTGGCCCACACCGACTTATCGCCCTTCATCGCCAGCTCGAGGTTTTCCGCGACCGTCAGCGCCTCAAACACCGTCGGTTTCTGAAACTTACGTCCAATGCCCTGACGGGCGATGGCGATGGGATCGAGGGTCATTAAATCTACCGATTGATCGTAAAGCGCCCTGCCGCTCTGCGGGCGGGTTTTGCCGGTGATCACGTCCATTAACGTGGTTTTCCCGGCACCGTTAGGGCCAATCACGCAGCGCAGTTCACCCACGCCAATTTGCAGCGACAGATTAGTCAGCGCCTGAAAACCGTCAAAGTTGACGTTAATCTCTTCCAGTTGCAAAACCGGGTCGGTTTGCTCACGGAATCTGTCCGTCGGCAATTGACGGGTAAAAAGTCCTTCTTCCGGTTGCATCAGCGGTCTCCTTTACGCAGCAGGCCAATCACTCCGCGCGGTAAAAACAGGGTCACGATAATAAAAATCAGCCCAAGAAAGAGCTGCCAGTATTCCGGCATCGCCACGGTAAAGTAGCTTTTCGCGCCGTTGACCAGCCCTGCGCCGAGTACCGGGCCAATTAAGGTCCCGCGGCCTCCCAACGCCACCCAAATCGCCGCTTCAATAGAGTTGGTTGGCGACATTTCGCTGGGGTTGATAATCCCGACCTGCGGCACGTATAGCGCGCCCGCCAGGCCGCACAGCACCGCCGACAGCGTCCACACCAAAAGCTTAAATCCGCGTGGGTCGTAGCCGCAGAACATCAGGCGGTTTTCGGCATCGCGCACCGCCGTCAGTACCCGACCAAATTTGCTTTGTGCCAATACATAGCCAATCCACAGGGTGAGCAACAGCAGCAGTACCGTCGCCATAAACAGCGCCGCCCGGGTGCTGATAGCGGTGACGGGGAAACCGAGCAGCGTGGTAAAGCCGGTAAAACCGTTATTACCGCCAAAACCGGTTTCGTTACGGAAAAACAGCAGCATCCCGGCGTAGGTCAGCGCCTGGGTCATTATTGAAAAATAGACCCCTTTGATTTTCGAGCGGAAGGCAAACCAGCCGAAAACCAGCGCTAATAAACCGGGTACCAGCACCACCAGCAGCATTGCCCAGGCAAAATGTTGAGTGCCCCACCAGAACCACGGCAGTTCGCTCCACGATAAAAACGACATAAAGGCTGGCAGCCCGTCACCCGCCGCCTGGCGCATCAGGTACATACCCATCGCGTAGCCGCCGAGGGCAAAAAAGATCCCATGGCCGAGGGAGAGCATTCCGGCGTAGCCCCAGACTAAATCCAGCGCCACGGCGACAACCGCGTAGCAGAGGATTTTACCGGTGAGCGTCAGCAGCCAGGTGGAAACCGCCAGCGGATGTGTGGCGGGCAGTAGTGCCAGAAACGGCATACTTAGCAGGCCCAGCAATAACAGAACACCGAGCCATCGCAGCGGGCGCGGCGCTTTGCGCGCCAGCGTTAAGGTAATGGGTTGGCTCATCAGTCAATAACCCTCCCTTTGAGAGCGAACAGTCCCTGTGGACGTTTCTGAATAAACAGGATAATCATCACCAGGATCAGGATTTTGCCCAGCACCGCGCCCATCTGCGGTTCGAGGATTTTGTTAAAGATCCCAAGGCCAAACGCCGCCGCCACGCTCCCGGCCAGCTGTCCGACGCCGCCGAGCACCACCACGAGGAACGAATCGATAATATAGCCCTGACCGAGTTCCGGCCCGACGTTGCCGAGCTGCGACAGCGCCACGCCGCCCAGTCCGGCGATGCCGGAGCCAAGACCAAACGCCAGCATATCCACGCGTCCGGTAGGCACCCCACAGCAGGCCGCCATCGCGCGGTTTTGCGTCACCGCGCGCACGTTCATTCCCAATCGCGTTTTATTCAACGTCAGCCAGGTGAACAGCAGCACCAGCAGCACGAAAGCCAGTACCGCCAGCCGGTTCCACGGCAGGATAAGGTTTGGTAAAACCTGCACGCCGCCGGAGAGCCACGCCGGGTTAGCCACTTCAACGTTCTGCGCACCAAACAGCATCCGCACCAGTTGGATCAGCATCAGGCTGATACCCCAGGTGGCGAGCAGCGTCTCCAGCGGGCGTCCGTAAAGATGGCGGATAACGGTACGCTCGAGCACCATGCCAATGCCGCCAGTCACCATAAACGCGACCGGCAGCGCAATCAGCGGATAAAAAGCCAGCCACTGCGGGGCCAGCTGCGCCAGCGCCTGTTGAACCAGCCAGCAGCTGTAAGCGCCAATCATCAGCATCTCCCCGTGAGCCATATTGATGACCCCCAGCAGACCATAGGTGATCGCCAGGCCAAGTGCGGCAAGCAGTAAAACAGAGCCCAGCGACAGCCCCATAAACGCCTGACCAAGAAGATCGCCCAGCAGCAAGCGATGCTGGATTTTGCTCAGGCTCTCCTGCGCCGCCGCGCGAATCGCCGGGTTGGGTTCATGTTGTGAGTCGGTCAGAGGCGTCAGCAGTGCCTGGGTTTCCGGATCGCCAGAATGACCAAGCAGTTCAATAGCCGCCAGCCTCTGTGCAGGCTGCGGACTGGCAAGCTGCAGGCGAGCAAGCGCAATTTCCAGCTGCGATTTCACCGTGCTGTCGCTTTCCACCGTCAGACGCTGCTGTAAAAGACCCGCCATCTCTGGCGTCGCTTCGCGCTGGAGCGTTTTTACCGCCGCGGCTCTTTCCGTGACGTTGTCACTTACCAGTAGATGAGTCGCCAGCGCGCTGGCTGCCAGATTACGCAGGCGGTTGGTCAGGCGTACGGGCTTTGTTATACCGACAGGAGTTGTGGCCGCACCCAACGCAAGCAGGTTTTCGCCCTGCTTGCTGAAAGCGTGACCGCTATTATCTGATTGTAATGTTTCACTTTTCAGCGCCCGTAGCAGCGGTAAACGTGGCGCTTGCGGTGCGGCGGCCCACTGTTCAAGCAGTTGGGCCTGCTGGCTGCGGTTGGCGGCTACGAAATCGTCGGCGTCCGCTGCCTGCGCTCGCCACGGTATCAATACCATCAGCAGCGCGAAGTAACTCATGAGGCGCAATGCGTTCATGGTCGTTCTCCTTTCTCGGGAAATCCGGGCACCGGGCCCGGACGACAGAATCCATCACCCCGGCGCTGTGCCGGGGTTTAACGCTTAGTTGCTGGCGCTTTTTATCGGGTGATCGGGCTTCTTATCGTTACCGGCGATCCACGGGCTCCACGGCTGAGCGCGTACCGGCTCTTCGGTCTGCCAGACCACGTTAAACTGGCCGTTGCTTTCGATTTCGCCAATCATCACCGGTTTGTGCAGATGGTGATTGGTGGCGTCCATGGTCAACGTAAAGCCCGACGGCGCTTTGAAGGTCTGACCGGCCATCGCTTCGCGAACCTTGTCGACATCGGTGGTGCCCGCTTTGGTCACCGCCTGCGCCCACATATGCAGCCCAACCCAGGTCGCTTCCATCGGGTCGTTGGTCACCACGGTGTCGGCATTCGGCAGCTTGTGCGCTTTGGCGTAAGCACGATAATCGGCAACGAACTGTTGGTTGGTTGGGTTATCTACGGATTCGAAGTAGTTCCACGCCGCGAGGTTGCCCACCAGCGGTTTAGTGTCAATGCCGCGCAGCTCTTCCTCGCCGACGGAGAACGCCACCACCGGAACATCAGTCGCTTTCAGCCCCTGGTTAGCCAGCTCTTTATAGAACGGGACGTTGGAATCGCCGTTAATGGTGGAGACCACTGCCGTTTTGCCGCCAGCGGAGAATTTCTTAATGTTGGCGACGATGGTCTGGTAATCGCTATAGCCGAATGGGGTGTAGACCTCTTCGATATCTTTATCCTGAATACCTTTGGCATGCAGGAAGGCGCGGAGAATTTTGTTGGTCGTGCGCGGGTAGACGTAGTCGGTGCCCAGCAGGAAGAAGCGTTTTGCCCCACCGCCGTCTTCGCTCAGCAGATATTCCACCGCCGGGATCGCTTGTTGGTTTGGCGCCGCGCCGGTGTAGAAGACGTTTGGCGACATCTCTTCGCCTTCATACTGCACCGGGTAGAACAGCAGGCCGTTCAGCTCTTCGAACACCGGCAGAACCGATTTACGCGACACCGAGGTCCAGCAACCGAACACCGCAGCGACCTTATCCTGCGTCAGCAGCTGACGCGCTTTTTCAGCAAACAGCGGCCAGTTTGACGCCGGATCTACTACCACCGGCTCCAGCTTTTTCCCCAACACGCCACCTTTGGCATTGATGTCGTCGATAGCCATCAGGGCGACATCTTTTAGCGGAGTTTCGGAAATCGCCATCGTCCCGGAGAGCGAATGCATAATCCCGACTTTAATGGTGTCGGCGGCATAAACCTGGAAAGAGATGCCCATGCTGATCACAGAGGCGGAGAGTGCAAAAGCTTTTAATAATGTTCGACGCTGCATGTATTTCACTCCTGAATAGCGCAAAGACAAAAAATGAATTAACGACTGACAGGAAGTGATAAGGCAAAAACGGTGCCAGGTTGTTCAGTGGCCTTAAAACGCGGCGGGAGACGTGGGGAGGGAAAAATAATGGGCAGCGCTGCCTCAAAATAGTGCAGCGCTGCGCTAAGAAGAGAAATTACCAGACCTGTTCGGCAATATCAGTAACCAGACGGACTTTATCCCACTGCTGAGCCTCAGTCAGGGAATTCCCCTCTTCGGTGGAAGCAAAACCGCACTGTGGACTGAGGCAAATCTGCGCCAGCGGGACGAATTGCGCCGCTTCCTGTAAGCGTGCTTTCACGCCCTCCGGGTTTTCAAGTTCACCGTTTTTGGTGGTGATCAGCCCCAGCACGACCTGTTGATGACCGGGACGAATAAAGCGCAGCGGCGCGAAATCGCCGGAACGGTCGTTATCGTATTCGAGGAAAAAGGCATCGATATTGACGCCGCCAAATAGCACTTCCGCCACCGGCTCGTAGCCGCCTTCGGAGATCCACGTCGAGCGGAAGTTACCGCGACACACGTGCAGCCCGATAGTCAGATCCTCCGGCTTTCCTTCCAGGGCCTTATTCAGGACACGAGCGTAGGTGCGCGCCAGTTCGTCCGGGTCTTCACCGCGATCGCGAACCTGTTGACGCTGTTCATCGGAGCACAGATAGGCCCAGACGGTATCATCCAACTGCAAATAGCGGCAGCCCGCATCGTAGAAGGCACGGATCGCATCGCGCCAAGTGGTTGCCAGGTCATCGAAATAGTCGGCGAGGTCTGGGTAGACGGAGGCGTCGATATCTTTGCGCCCGCCGCGAAAATGCAACACGCTTGGGCTGGGAATGGTCATTTTCGGCTGCGCGTTGCCGCTGATGCTTTTCAGGTAACGGAAGTCTTCCAGCATCGGATGGTCGCCAAAGGCCAGTTTGCCTGTAACGCGAACCCCGTGCGCTTTAGTCTGTACCCCATTGAACTGGATGCCTTTTTCAGAATCGTAGCGCTCAACCCCCTGTAAGCCGTCGAAGAAATCAAAGTGCCACCATGCGCGACGGAACTCACCGTCGGTCACCACATGCAGGCCGCACTCGCACTGCTGTTGCACCAGATGGCGAATGGCCTCATTTTCAACCTGACGCAGTTGCTGCGCATCAATGGTGCCAGCGCTGAGCTGCTGACGGGCCTGTTTAATGGCGTCCGGGCGTAAAAAGCTGCCGACGATATCTGCGCGGAACGGGGCCTGATGACGTTGCATGGTGTCTCCTTAGCAGTGGGCAAGGTTAGTTGCCCACCGTGATAGTTTATTATTTGAATATTTAGACTTCTGGATGGCTATATGTCCAGATACTGTCATGCACGCAGCGCATCGGCAAACGAGAATAATTCATGTCACATGAAATAAATTCATTTTGCGAACGGCAATCCTTCATCTTCCCAGCCGGTCAGGCCGCCGAGCATCATTTTGACCGGACGCCCCAGCAGTGCCAGCTTCATCGCCGCGGCATCTGCCCCGTTGCAGTGCGGACCGGCGCAGTAAACCACAAACAGCGTCTCTTCAGGCCACTGCGCCATTCGGGCCTCATCTATCTGCCGATGGGGCAAATGCAGCGCGCCGGGAAGATGGCGGCGGGCAAACGTCTCTTCACTCCCAACCACGTGCAGCAGCACGAAGTCAGGTGCGCCGTCGCATATCGCGCTGTAAACATCGGCGCAGTCGGTCTCAAGACTGAGCTTATGACGAAACCAGGCGGCAGCGTCGGTGGAACTGGCAGGGGCAATTGCGGTTACAACACTCATGGCATCTTCTCCTTGTCTGTGATACCACTACTTTAATTAACCTCCAGCACGACATCTGCCGCTCACCATGACTGAAAACGTTGAAATCATGACAACCTCATCCGTGACGTTGTCACGCCACCGGGTAATTACCCTCGCCTATGACGGGTTATGTACCTTTGAATTTGGCGTCGCGGTAGAAATCTTCGGCCTGTCTCGCCCGGAGATGGGCGAACGCTGGTATCAATTTGCCGTGGCTGCCGTCGATGAAGGCGAACTGCGGGCTACCGGTGGGATTCGTCTGATGACCGATGGCGGCATGGCATTGTTAAACGAGGCGGATACCATCGTGGTGCCCGGCTGGCGCGGTATCGACGCCCCCGTTCCGCCTGCGCTGTGCGAAGCACTGGTCACGGCACATAAACGAGGCTGTCGGATCATTTCTATTTGCTCCGGAGTTTTTGTTCTGGCCGCCGCCGGGTTGCTTAACGGACGCAAGGCCACAACCCACTGGCGCTATACCGAGCAGCTCCGCGCACGATTTCCGCTGATTGAGGTGATCGACGATGTGCTGTACGTCGGCGCAGAGGGAGTGATGACGTCCGCAGGAAGCGCTGCGGGCATCGATCTGTGTTTACATCTGGTACGGGACGATTTTGGTATCGAAGCGGCGAATACCGTCGCGCGGCGTTTAGTGGTTTCCCCTCATCGCGACGGCGGCCAGGCGCAACAGATTGTGCGTCCGGTAGCCAAAGCGCGAGAGAGCCAGCGGCTGGGGCAACTATTCGATTTTCTGCATCAGAATCTCGCCGGCAGCCACACCGTAGCCTCGCTGGCGGAAAAAGCCGGTATGGGGCCGCGCACATTTTTACGTCGTTTTGAAAATGCCACCGGCAAAACCCCTGCCCGCTGGCTGCTTGATGAGCGCCTGCTGCGCGCTACGCAGCATTTGACTCACAGCCGACTGAGCGTTGAGCAGATTGCCGAGCTTTGCGGTTTTTCCAATGCCAGTACCCTGCGCCACCATTTCCGCCAACAGTTTGCGCTTAGTCCGCTGCAGTACAGGAAGAAGTCGCTCGCTGACAGGAAAGTGGTGTAACCCTTCCTCAAATAGTCACTCCCGGCAATTTGTTAAGCGTTTGTTTAGAATGGCCGGGTTATGATGTATCCAACAACCGTAAACCTGTTCAATGAGGACAACTTAGCGCAAAGCAAAACTAATGGAGGTTAATCATGCTGGGAAATATGCATGTATTTATGGCAGTTCTGGGAACCATTGTGTTCTTTGGATTTCTTGCCGCGTATCTAAGCCACAAATGGGACGACTGATGAACACCGATACTCCCCACCCGTAAACGCCCCCTGCTGCTGATGCACCAGGGGGCGTTCTGTTTTCTGGGCTTTGAAATCACATAGTTAGATTCTCTGCGAAAAACTCAATATTTTACCGTTTAGCCTGCGCTTGAACTTCTAAAGCTGCGTGTCTGCTGGCCTGGATTATCTGTACTCAAAAATTTAACCAGATATGCCATATAGTGAATAATAACCTCTCTATACTATTCAGCGGAGAGCTGAGTGAAAAACGCTCAACCTTCCACTTCCTGATGTGATTCCCGGTGACGACTCTACACAGTGGATACCGCTACTATGAACAAACGTATATTCATTACGACCCGCTACCCTGTCAGCGCACAACACGCGCGCCCCCCATCGAGTTCCTGGATCAAATAGTCGATACCTTAGATGCTTTACCTGATGATGTTTTCGCTGAAAATAAGCTTCATGATATCTACGCAGTAATGAAAGGTGCGCTAGGGCCATATACCAGCCTCGCTCACCGAAAAGCCGTCATGTGTGAGGTACTTCGCGTACAGGCGGGTTTTGAATCCGACTGGCGCTGGGGTGCAGGTGTTGATAAGAAAAATCATCGTTCCCTGTCTCACATTGAGAGCGAAGAAGCCGGAGCTTTTCAGGTATCATTTGACAGTATTGGTGGTCGACATTCCGCGTTGTTTGACTTTGCCAAACAGCGCGGTATAGACACGGCTGAAACGTTCATTACAAAAATGAAAGAAGACCACGATTTGGCAGTAGAGTATTGCGCGCGATTGTTGCGCATCAACACCACCTGGTGCGGCACGATAAAAGACCCCAGCAAGGTTATCTCACATGTGCGGCGTGATGCAGTGGAAGAATTCCAGACATTTCTCTCGCTCAAAACACCTCCTCAGGCGATGTTCGCTAAGAATACTGTGCTGCTCAGCGACAAAGAAAAAATTATCGAAGTGATGAATATTGTCCGGACCCCGTCCCGTTATGACAAGGTTCAGGAAATCGCGGCGATTGAGCTCTTTAAATTAGCCCATGAGCACTGGCCGCATGATGGTTGTGCGCTAAACCTCTCCAATCTATTACAAGAAGGGAACATAGCCGTTCCCGATATTATGCAGGCGTTAGCTTTGGGCAATTATCTGCACGATCATCGACAATGGACAACCATTCCTGTTGGTCAACAGCAGCCAGGCGATGTGGGTTCCACCTGCGGACCGACGGCTCACCATGGTTATGATCATATTTATCTGGTTCTGGAGCGTATTGATGACGATAAAATGATTATTGCCGATAATCAAAAACCAGTACCCACATGAGCGCTTCGCCAGCGGAAAAGGCAGAACCCCAACGAAATTCTTTTTGCGCCCAGCCTGACGAAACAAGGCAAAGACTTGCTCTAAGTCTTTGCCTGCCAGAATGATAATGCATCGGCCAAAGCGTTTACCCTGATGAGCAGAAGCGATGGCAATTCCTGGCGAATACTCCCGTTTTATAGAACTGCACTGCAATAATCCCCGTTCAGAATACTCTGCGAGCACCCACCAGTATGTGGCCATTCTCAGCCCTCAATTATGTCCTATCTGACACCTGGCCCTTATGTTTACAATTTGTTACGCGGCATTTCAGTGGTGACATACTTATAAAATAAGATTATCCTTGCTCTGCTGTTTTTTTAACTCATTGAGAATCCTATGAATAAAATAATCCTTACAGCTGTTATTCTTTCTTCAATGCTTCTTGGCGGTTGCGCCTCGGTCCCTTTAGCCAGCAATACTGAAAACACAACGGCCAAATCGTTTCCTACACCGGAAAACGGCAAAGCCGGTCTCTACATATACAGGGACAGCTTTGTCGGCAAAGCGTTAAAAAAAGATGTTTATATTGATGGGCGCTGCGTCGGAGAAACCGCCGACAAAGTCTTTTTCTATCAGCAAATATCGACAGGTCAACCGCATGTGCTGGGGACAGAATCCGAGTTTTCCCCAAATAATCTGACGCTCAATGCCACCCCTGGGAAGAACTATTTTGTTCGCCAGTACATTAAAATGGGCGTATTCGTTGGTGGGGCCGGGCTGGAACAGGTTCCTGAAAGCGAAGGTATGCGCGTTGTTTCCAAACCGGAAGTTAAGCTAGCCGTACCGGGCAAGTGCAATAACTAATCGGTTGCAATGGTTTACCACGGACATCCAGTCCGCGTCGCGGCTGGATGTTATTTCACATAAGTCGGGATTTCCAAAGTTAGTAGGCGCGACTGCGCTTTAGATCAATGACTCCATGGAAAGGACTATTTTATTCTTTTATTATCTCTTTATCTAACACAAGACCCTTACTTAGAAATAAAGCAATGGCATTAAATTTTTTTCCTCTCTTTGGAGTGGTCTCCAGGCTGGTAACCATTGGCATGGTTTAAGGGGCCAATCTATACTGCTATTGATCGATGAGTTAACAATACTGATTTAGTGAATTCCATATACATGTTATCTCCACCCATTACAGGAGTGTGTATGTTCTATTTTCGGATAAACAGAGTCAGAATTTTAGATAATCATAAAAATGCATTTCTCTTTTTTGGCGATGGTTATGCACAAGTCAAATTAATCAGTTTTATTACTTCAGACTCTGACATCCCAATACTTGATGCCTGGTATGCAGAAAAAAATGAGGAGATAAAAAAACAACTACTTATACAAGCAGTACAACAGGTAGCATCAGCGCGAGTATTTAATGAAGTAGATAACGTCAGAGATAACTCCGTCCTGACGTTTGGTGATACTGGATATGTACTTTATTCTACCCCCAACATCCCGGAGAACTTTAACTGGTGTCTGACGGTAATTAAAGATGATAAAAATATCAATGATATTGGAATGCGGCTGGAATCAGTCATTACACAGCCCGACTTTGATACTTTTGCTACAAATTTAGGCACAATTATTCTTGGGACAGTCAATCCCGCTTTTGCAGCTGGCGTTATAATTGCGAAATTTTTAACGAATGTCGTTGCCACCACACTAAAAAACAACCCCGACGATCAGTTAGGGCTGCTCTATATGTCACTCAATAAGCAAGAACACTATCGCTATGGAGAACGCAAACGCGACGGGATCCCCGACCTTAGTGGTAATATACGTGTAGATTACTCGATCTTTGCATTCAAATAATAATTAAATCTATATTTATTGGTGAGGAGTATATTTATGTTTTTGTTAAAAAGACACGCATCAGCATATGCAATCACGTTACTCTTATTTTCTACTGCAGTTCAAGCGCAAGTCCCTGCCTCTGATGGGGTAAAAACCAGTATGGCTTTTATTTATATATTACTTTTTATCGTTATTTTTGGTGCGCTGATTTCTATTTTAGTCATCCGCAATTCTCTACCTAAAGAGTGGTCGTTGGCCGATGCGCTTTCTGAAGATGTTGATTTACCGGTTATCAATGAAGTTACGGTGACAGCAGGAGGTACGACTACAGTGACAAAATCTCCTCTTTATGACGCTGCTGGCAAACCTGTTCTGGCTCCGGTAATGAAAGCCAGTTCGAGCCGACTCATCGCGCTGATGGGTACGATAGTCATTTTGTTTATGTTTATCGGTTTTGGCGTTTTAATATTACTGGACTTTGGCAAAAACGGAAAAATATCCAACTCGGGTTCTGTCAGTGAAATTATTAAATTTTTGGTTGCTGGCATGACGTTATTTGCCCCTTATCTGGTGAACAAATTCGCTTCTCTGTTTCAGGGCTTAACGACGAATAAATAAACAACCAGACACCTGTAGCATAAAAATGAATGAAGGTGAATATTATGTTTACGAAAAGCAAAATTGAGTCACTGCAATTAGCATTAAAATCATTAGAACTTTATAATGGTGATATTGATGGCATCGTTGGCCCACTGACGCTGGCAGCAACTCAAAAATTTGAAGCGTTTATGGTTGAAAAACCATTCATGGGTAAACCTATGACCGAAGAACCGATACCCAACATCACAAAGATCGATAACGTTATCGATCAACTCGGTTCAAATATTGATGAAGCGCTGATATTTACTTTAAAAAATGAAGGGGGCTATACTAATCATCCAGCAGATCAAGGAGGGGCGACGAATAAAGGTATCATACTTAGTGAGTTATCAGAGCATCTAGGAAGAAAAGACGTCACGGAGGAAGAACTTAAAAGCATCAGTATTAAAGCAATTACTGCTATTTACAAAAAAAATTATTGGGATGTATTAAATTTAGATAAAGTATTAGATCAAAGCATTGCTACCGCACTATTTGATATGGGTGTGTTATGTGGTGCGGGGACCGCATTAAGGCTTTGCCAGGAAATATTAAATATCAACATAACCAAAATAATGGACAGACAAACTCTGGATGCCCTCAATAAACTTCCTGATGACAAGTTCATTCCTTTATTTGCCAATAAAAACATTGAATTGTTTAAAAAAATTGTCGCTAATAAACCATCTCAGAATGTCTTCCTTAAAGGGTGGATAAACAGAGCCAACCGGCTTAATTCACTGATTGATAACGATAGTATAGACGTAAGCGTACCTTCATTAATATCCGGCAGCACCATCGGCGAGGGATTATATGCGCTAGCAGATAGTGTAAGCATTCCGCACAATGACATTAAGAAAATGATTGACTGGCAAATGCAAAATAATTCTGTATCCAACCCTCGATACTGGGTTGTATTCAAAATAAAAGAACACTCTAAAACCCAAAGAATGCATATCTTTGATCGCACCGACAATACGGTTCAAAGTGTTTATGCAGTACACGGGACAGGCAGCGATCCAAATAACGATGGGCTAGCAACCATTTTTTCAAATACACCGGATTCACACCAAAGTTCGTTAGGACTCTATAAGACACTAAGCACCTATACGATGGCAAAGCATGGTAGAGCATTGAGGCTGGAAGGTCTTGAGGAGAGTAATAATAATGCCTACACGCGAGGCATTGTCTTTCATGGGGTCCCCTATGCTGATGAAGAATACGTGAACAAAAATGGTCGTTGCGGGCGATCCTACGGTTGCCCCGCCGTCGCGTATGACATTGTTCAATCCTTAATTGATAAACTCAAAGGAGGCTCGCTGCTATTGATATCCTGAACAGAAGGTACGATGACTACGTTGCCGCCGGTTACAACCGGCATCTGGCACGGTAAAATTGGTGGAAAGATCAGCAGTACCTTCCCGATATCTATGTGCAGGTACTGTCGATCTGAACGCTGCCACTGCGTAACGGATTGCCATTGCTTCAAAACATCTCAAAGATTGTTATCGAGAGTTCGCGTATACCCCTGCTCACGCAGGCGAATCAGGCTCTCCTCGCTGGCGCATACCATTCCCGTCGTGAGCAGCTCAAAACCAAAGCGGCGATAGAAGTCTATTTTATCCACAACCGCGTAGATAAAGGTTTTACCAAACGGCTTCAGTTCATTGCTGACCGCCTGCATCAGCTGCTGCCCGTATCCTTTTCCCTGACAGCGTGGAACAACCGCAACATCCGCCAGATAGCTGCACCAGGTCAGGTCGCTAATGGCTCTCGCCACCGCAATCAGCTGCCCATTTTCATAACCAAACCAGCAAAAAGTACTGTGGCGAAAGGCCCGCTCAACTAATGCGACATCTCTTTGATTAAGACCTGCGGCGGCGATAATATCCGCGACTGCATGCCAGTCCACCTGCTCCAGATGCGCTTTACCGACCAGTTTCATCATCACTTTGTCCCCCGGTTTATCCGCATCCAGAGTAGAGCATCTATGCCTAACCTGACAAAGATTTCACTCGCTTCCTCGTCAACAGCATTTTATGCTACTAAAAAAACTATAACCCTCGGGAATTTGTTAACCACTGACATGAAAAACAGCGCATTTATGCTTCTGAAAGGACGAAATATCACCTAATCACAGCATTAAATAAAATATACTCTTGCCCGTTGGCCAGAAAACGGGCAAAAAAAAACCGCCAGGTTATTGGCGGTAAATAAATGCTTGCATGGATAGATTGTTTTTACGTTCAGAGCATTAATCACTCTGCCTACGTCTTTTCATTACGCTATCACACGTTTCTTCAATGAAAGCTAAACGAAGCCGTTGCTCAAAGTTTTTCCACCAGCGTTTTTATTTGCGCGATTAACT
Source organism: Klebsiella sp. MISC125 (assembly GCF_051131775.1). NCBI lineage: Bacteria > Pseudomonadati > Pseudomonadota > Gammaproteobacteria > Enterobacterales > Enterobacteriaceae > Klebsiella > Klebsiella sp. MISC125. The sequence continues at coordinate 2,906,933 of NZ_CP180448.1, read as the reverse complement.
GCACCTTCTCATCTTTCGCCTCAACCGCGCAAGGCCAGGTTGAGTGGCGGATGATCAACCGCGTGGGGAGCAGTTCGCGGATCCTTAACTGTGGGGAGGCCATCAACTGGATCAACAGCTCGACCGCCCTTCTTCCCAGTACATTAAAATCCTGTGCGACGGTGGTGAGCGGTGGCTGGAAGTAGAGGCTATCCGCCGTATCATCGTAGCCGGTAACGGAAATTGCCTGGCTACCGGTGCGATTAAGCTGCGCCAGAGCGCTCAGCACCCCGAGCGCCATCTGATCGTTTGCCACCACGATCGCGCTGATACTGGGATGCTGATGCAGCAGTTCAAAGGTTTTATTCCAGCCGCTGGCTGCGCTCCAGTCGCCAAACACCGTCACCGCATTGCTAACCCCCAGCCGGTGTAGCGCCTCGCGCCAGCTGCTCAAGCGCATCCGTGCCGAGACCGAACTCTCCGGCCCGGCGAGTAATCCGAACTCGCGATGTCCTGAGTCCCACAGATGGCGCACGCAGGCTCCGCAGCCGTCGCGGTGATCGAAGCGCACGCAACACACATCAGTGTCCGGCGAAACGTCAAGGAACAGGCAGGAAATATCCGGGTTCTCCTCTACCAGCCGCTCCGCCAGGCTGCTTTCCAGCGGCAAGCTGATAATCGCTCCGCGAATGTGCTGGGCACGAAACTCATTCAACCGCGCCTGCAGTGACGAATAATCGATCTGCGCCGGCATCGCAATCGACACCTCCAGCTGATGTGAACCGGCATAACTTTTTACCGCCGCGGCGATTTGCGAAGGCGCGTGCAGGGTCAACGAAGCGGTAATGAGGCCAATCGACGGCGCGGATTTTCCCGCCAGCAGCTGCGCAGAGCGGTTCGGCACATAGTGCAACGCCTGCATCGCGCGGATCACTTTGTCGCGGGTGCGTTCAGAAACCACCTCCGGATTATTCAGTACCCGAGAAACCGTCTGCTGAGAAACCCCGGCCTCGCGGGCCACATCTTCTAACGTTGCCAAACGGCGCTGCATCGCCCGCTCCTTCTGCCTGAAAACCTAAATGTCGTTCGCTAACATTTTATGTTTAAAAGACGACAAGAATCAGCCATTTTTCTGGCATTTCGTGATCGCCAGTAGGTTTCAATTTCGCCAATATTGCGGCCTAAATGAAAATATCTGATAACGAAACCATTCTTGTCTAGCGAATGACATTTTCTCACTTATCCGTCAGGTATGTGTATGCAACAACATAACTCTATCTCTACCGCAGGACCGACGTTTAATGAAGTAATTGCCCGGGAAGACTGGCAAAACCAGACCATTACTCACCTCAACCGCTTAGCGGCCCACCCAACTTTCGCCAGCTGGCGCGATACCGGCGCAGCGCGGGATAACCAGCTTTCGGCAAGCCGTCGTCTGCTTGATGGTCAGTGGCAGTTTTCTTACGTTCACAGCCCGTTCGATGTGGATGCCAGCTGGATCAATGACGATCTGCCGGACTGCCGCAGTACTCCGGTGCCGTCGAACTGGCAAATGGAAGGCTACGACGCTCCTATCTATACTAACGTCCGCTACCCTATCGATACGACGCCGCCGCGCGTCCCTGACGAGAACCCCACTGGCTGCTACTCGCGGACCTTTAGCGTCGATGAACACTGGCAGGCCGAAGGTCAGACGCAGATTATCTTCGATGGCGTCAACTCGGCGTTTCATCTGTGGTGCAACGGCAAATGGGTCGGTTACTCGCAGGACAGTCGCCTGCCCGCCGCCTTCGATCTCAGCCCGTATCTGCAGGCGGGCGAAAACCGCATCTGCGTCATGGTGATGCGCTGGAGCGCGGGAACCTGGCTTGAAGATCAGGATATGTGGCGGATGAGTGGGATATTCCGCTCGGTGTGGCTGTTACATAAACCGGCGCTGCACCTCAGCGATGTTCAGCTCACTCCGCAGTTGGATGCGTTGTATCGCGATGCCGAGCTGCTGGTCAATTTAAGCGTCGCTGCGCCGGTACAGCAACTGGAAGATCTGACGGTGAAGGTTGAACTGTGGGATGACGCTCGCCTGGTCGCCAGCCACCAGCAATTGCCGGGCTCGCCGATGATTGATGAGCGCGGAAACTACGCCGAGCGCGCGGCGATCCGTCTGCAGGTTGAACGCCCGGTGCTGTGGAGCGCGGAGACGCCGAACTGCTACCGGGCGGTCGTTTCGCTGTGGCGCGGCGATGAGCTGATTGAAGCTGAAGCTTGGGATATCGGTTTTCGTCGTGTCGAAATCAATAACGGTCTGCTGCTGCTGAACGGCAAAGCACTGCTCATCCGCGGCGTCAACCGCCACGAGCATCACCACCAGCGCGGCCAGGTGGTGACCGAAGAGGACATGGTGCAGGACATTCTGCTGATGAAGCAGAATAACTTTAACGCTGCGCGCTGCTCCCACTACCCTAACGCTCCGCGCTGGTATGAGTTATGCAACCGCTACGGCCTGTACGTGGTCGACGAAGCCAATATCGAAACCCACGGCATGGTGCCGATGAATCGCCTTTCCGACGATCCGTCCTGGCTGCCGGCCTACAACGCCCGCGTCAGCCGGATGCTGCAAAGCAATCGTAACCATCCGTCAATTATTATCTGGTCGCTGGGAAATGAATCCGGCGGCGGCAGCAACCACGAAGCGATGTATTACTGGCTGAAACGCAACGATCCCTCACGCCCGGTGCAATATGAAGGCGGCGGCGCCGACAGCAGCACAACCGATATTATCTGCCCGATGTACGCCCGCGTTGAGCGTGACCAGTTGATTCCAACTGTGCCCAAATGGGGGATCAAAAAATGGATCAGCCTGCCGGGCGAGCAGCGTCCGCTGATCCTCTGCGAGTACGCCCACGCGATGGGCAACAGCCTGGGTAACTTTGCCGATTACTGGCAGGCGTTTCGCGACTACCCGCGCCTGCAGGGCGGCTTTATCTGGGACTGGGCCGATCAGGCCATTAGCAAAACCTTCGACGACGGCAGCGTGGGCTGGGCCTACGGCGGCGATTTTGGCGATAAACAGAACGATCGCCAGTTCTGTATGAATGGTCTGGTGTTCCCGGATCGCCGCGCGCATCCTTCATTAATTGAAGCTAAGCATGCACAGCAGTTTTTCCAGTTTACCCTGCTGGCGCAAAGCCCGCTGCGTATCAGTATCAGCAGCGAATATCTGTTCCGTACTACCGATAACGAAGAGCTGCGCTGGCAGGTTCAGGCGGCAGGTGAAACCTTTGCCGAGGGCAGCATGAAGCTCGATCTTGCGCCCGAAGGCCAGAGCGAGCTGACACTATGCGAGAACCTGGTGCTGCCTGCCGGTGCTGAAGAGGTGTGGCTGATGCTGGAAGTGGTCCAGCCGCAGGCCACCGCCTGGTCCGACGCCGGACATCGCGTCGCCTGGCAGCAATTCCCACTCGCCGCCCCGCTGGCCTTACGCGCCCCTGCTTCTGAGGGTACTGCACCTGTGCTGGGCAGCAGCGACAGCGCCTGGACTGTACGCAGTGGATCGCAACAATGGACTATCGACCGGGAAAGCGGTCTGCTGAGCCACTGGCAGGTAGACGGCGTGGAAAAGCTACTGACGCCGCTGCGTGACCAGTTCGTGCGCGCACCGCTGGATAACGATATTGGCGTTAGCGAAGTGGAACGCATCGATCCTAACGCCTGGGTTGAACGCTGGAAAAGCGCCGGTCTCTACAATCTTAGCGCCCGCTGCGTGCAGTGCGAGGCACAAAGTCTGGCCCATCAAGTGGTGATCGATAGCCGCTGGCACTATTTGCGCGGCGAAGAAGTGGTGATCGTCAGCCACTGGCGGATGACGTTTGATGCTGAGGGTAAGCTGCATCTGGCGGTTGATGGCGAACGCGCTGGCACCCTGCCACCGCTGCCGCGCGTCGGGCTGAATTTCCAGGTCCCGGACCAGCATCAGCCTGTCTCCTGGCTGGGTTACGGCCCGCATGAGAACTACCCGGATCGCCGCGCCAGCGCCTGTTTCTCCCGCTGGCAGCTGCCGCTGGAAGAGATGAGCACAGCGTATATTTTCCCAACCGAAAACGGTCTGCGTTGTGATAACAAGGCGCTGGACTGGGGCCGCTGGCATGTGGCGGGTAACTTCCACTTCTCAGTACAACCCTACAGTACCGCGCAGTTAACAGAAACGGACCACTGGCACTGGATGAAGCCGGAAGACGGCGTCTGGATCACCCTCGATGGCCAGCATATGGGCATCGGCGGCGATGACTCCTGGACGCCAAGCGTACTACAGCAATGGCTGCTGCTTGAGACACAATGGCAATATCAGTTAACGATTCACTTCCAATAATAATCGGGGGCGAAAGCCCCCAACCTTACAGGCATAATAAGATGGAATATTCACAATGAAACTCTCTGAACTCGCGCCCCGAGAACGGTATAACTTCTTTTACTTTATGCTGTTCTTTTTCTTCTACTATTTCATTATGTCGGCTTACTTTCCCTTTTTCCCGGTGTGGCTGGCGGAAGTTAACCATTTAACCAAAACCGAAACGGGGATCGTCTTCTCCTCAATTTCGCTCTTCGCCATTATCTTCCAGCCTATATTTGGCTTGATTTCAGATAAGCTTGGGCTGCGTAAGCATCTGCTGTGGACCATCACAGTTTTATTAATTCTGTTCGCGCCATTCTTTATTTTCGTCCTCTCGCCGCTATTGCAAATGAATATCATCGCGGGCGCGCTGGCGGGCGGGATTTACCTGGGGGTCGTATTCTCCAGCGGCTCCGGGGCAGTAGAAGCCTATATTGAACGCGTCAGCCGCGCTAACCGTTTTGAATACGGTAAGGTTCGCGTTTCCGGCTGTATCGGCTGGGCGCTATGCGCATCAATCACCGGCATTTTATTTGGTATTGATCCCAATATTACTTTCTGGATCGCCTCCGGTTTTGCGCTGATCCTTGGCGTGCTGCTGTGGGTATCAAAACCGGAAAGCAGCAATAGCGCTGAGGTTATCGACGCGCTGGGCGCTAATCGCCAGGCCTTCTCCATGCGCACCGCCGCGGAGCTGCTGCGGATGCCACGTTTCTGGGGCTTCATCATTTATGTCGTTGGCGTCGCCAGCGTCTATGACGTCTTCGACCAGCAGTTCGCCAACTTCTTTAAAGGCTTCTTCTCCAGCCCGCAACGTGGGACCGAAATCTTTGGCTTCGTCACCACTGGCGGGGAACTACTTAATGCACTAATCATGTTCTGCGCACCGGCTATTGTTAACCGAATTGGTGCCAAGAATGCCCTGTTGACCGCCGGACTGATTATGTCAGTGCGTATTTTAGGATCGTCTTTTGCTACCTCGGCGGTGGAAGTGGTTATCTTAAAAATGCTGCATATGTTTGAAGTTCCGTTCCTGCTGGTGGGCACCTTTAAATATATCTCGTCGGCCTTTAACCCAAAACTCTCTGCCACGCTGTTCCTGATTGGTTTTAATTTATCGAAACAGCTTTCAGGCGTTGTGCTGTCAGCGTGGGTTGGACGGATGTACGATACCGTTGGCTTCCATCAGGCTTATCTGATCCTCGGCTGTATTACCCTGAGCTTTACGGTTATCTCACTATTTACCCTGAAAGGTAGCAAAACGCTCCTCCCGGCAGCGGCATAAAATAGATGCCGCCGGAAATAACCCGGCGGCATTTAGAATGCAAATAGCCAATATTACTCAATAATTCGCGTCTCTCCATCGCTATTTTCCAGCGCATAAATTCGCGCGTCGGCCATTGAGGAAATCAATTCGGAAAGCTCGGCAGAATGGCTGGTCAACCAGATTTGGCTATAGCGAGACGCTTCAACAATTAATCTGGCAAGAGCCGGAAACATCTGGTGGTGCAGGCTGTTTTCCGGTTCATTGATCGCCAGAAATGCCGGTGGACGAGGGCTCAATAACGCCACCGCCAGGCACAGGAAACGCAGCGTGCCGTCGGACATCTCGGAGGCCAGTAAAGGCCGGTAAACACCGTTACGCCGCATCTTCATTGAGAAACGTGAATTCTCATTCTCACAATAGAATGTGCATTGCGGAAAGGCCTCGGCGAGGATCTCATGCAGCAGTTCCTCCGCGCCGATTTCCACAATAGTCTGAAAGGCGGCAGCAAGATTATGCCCATTGCTATCAAGCACCGGCGAGCGGTAGCCGACCGCCGGTTGGCGTAGCGGCGAATGCCTGCCAATATTGAACTCGTGATAAAAACGCCAGCGTCGCATGGTCTCCCTAACCCGCGAGACCTCCGGAAAGCGATGCGGTTCACCCAATTGACCAAAGATGGATTCGTTCTCATAAATAGTATCGGTGAAGGTACTTTTTTCGCCGTTAACATCTACCAGAAACGCGGCCTGATTTTTGCGCTGTAGCACACGCGATGAAGGTCGTCGGGAAAAGCCCGCCAGCCAGATAGACTCCTCTTTGACAATCGGGTCCAGCACAAACTGGGTCGGATAAGGCAGTTTTTCCGGAAAGCCGACCTGCAACTCATAGTCGAACTCATCGGTCAGACAGGCAATCTGCAACCGTCGCGGAAAGCGGTCCGTTGGCGCATTCGGCCCTGACCACATAATATTTTCCAGGCCGCCCTCATCACTGATATAGCCGGAAAATTGTCCGTCAGCGGAGGCGGTTAGCAGATGAATAGCTTTGTAGATATTGGACTTGCCGCAGCCGTTGGGGCCGAAAACAATGTTCAGCGCACCCAGCTCCAGCTCGATATCCCTGACCGATCTGAAGTTTTTAATGCGGATGTGGTTAATCATAGCGTTTCCGAAGCGTGCAAAGGCGTATCGCTATACTGTATCGGAGGCGGGAGGAAAACGAAACATGACCCGACCGGACGACAGATAGCCGTCCGGCATCGGATCAACTGAAGAGCTTTTTCATGCCGCGAGTCAACGCCACTCTCTTGAGTTTATCCGTATCCTCATGGCTCTCACTGAAAACGCCGAAAAAGTAGCGCTCATCATCGATAGTTTGCGACACAATCCGATAGCTCAGCGGCTGACCGGATTTTGCGCCGTACTGCGCCGGCGTGACGGAAACTTCTGTCGCGGTATCGGCGACGCTGACCAGCAGGCCATCTCCTTTACCCCCTACCAGCATGACCTTAATTAACGGGTGCACCATGTCCCTCCCGGGTTGAGGTCAATGATTAGTTTTCGATAGCCACTGGCTGACAGTTTGCAGCGGGGCCGTCATGACCTGGTTTGCCATTTGCCGGAGCAGGCCGAGCCCCCTCTTTTCCGACAACGGGCGGTAGCGGCACGCCCTCTTTGTCCACCGCAGGCGGCGCTTTCTGACAGGTTGTTGTTTTCGCCGCGTCCGCGCCCCAGGCAGGCGTGGACAGATTCAGCAACGCCACGGGAGCAAGCAGTAACGCAACCTTCAGTACATTCTTATAGTTCATACCGACCTTGAGTAAAAAAATAAATTTCTTATGCTGAGCTAAACGCTGATTATTAGTAGCAAAAGCTGACAAATGATGAAGGAAAAAAGAGGAATTGTGAATCTCAATAGCTCTTATTTATCAGTCATCGCTTTGGAAGAAAGCAAGTTATGTGGATTTTATTACTCAGAATAGTCTCAATCAATTGAAATATCTGGAAAACCACTAATTCTGGCGAAGGCTTTATGGCGAGGTTGTTTCCTATACTAAAGCGGAAAACAACAACCAGGGTTATGTAATGAAGAAACACTATCTGATGCTTTTTCTGGCAGGGACTGCGCTATTGCAGGGCTGCTCGGCTTTTGACAAGCACCATGGCGTTAACTGGGGTGAAGGTACCTGCCCGGCGCCTGCGGCAAATGAGCTCAGCGAATCTAAACAACTGATTATGGAAGATGGCAAAACGCTAAAATGCCAGATTCGTCCTTACGTCAGCAATATGGAGTGCCAGGGTATCACCGATAAAACCAACGCCGATGGCGTTGTCTGCCAGAACGGACTTGGGCAATCGATTATGTTTATCTTTGACGACAAAGGCGTGTTGAAAAAGCACGGCAGCGTGTAACTCATCCGGTCTTTGGAAAAATCCTGGAATACAGCCGTAGCGGCCTGTGCATTTGAACTTCTTCCGTCAGCCACTAGACTTGAATGAGTCAAACGAAAGGAGAATCACATGTCATCACAAGATTATGAAAACGACGCGCAAAATCTGGCGGACAAGGTCGGTAACAAAGTCAACGAAATTGCCGGGGAAGCCCAACAGCAATTTGGTGATGCGGTAGATTCGCCTAAGCATCAGTTGAAAGGCGCAGCGCGTAAATACGCCGCCCAGGCGTCAGATGCGGTCTCCGAAGTTTCGGAGCGAGTCAAAGAAAACCCGCTTACCGGATTGCTGGCCGCCGGTGCCATCGGGCTGGTCATTGGTTTACTGGCTGGACGTAAGTAAGATTAAGGCCTTCGGGCCTTAATTTTTAGTGCTTTACCCCACTCAAATCGCCAAGACGTTCGCCACATCAAACTGAAAGACATAGGGATCGGACAGGAGCTGGAATTGCTCATCATCAGGGTAGGTTACCGCCACATGGTAATTCTCACCAGCGAACGCTTTGACCGCATCCAGATCCTCCCAGTAAGTCGCCAGAAAGAAATGTTCCCATTCTCCCTGAGTTTCTCGCCTGACAAACGCTCCCGCGTTTCCAGGGATACCCGCCGAATGTTGCACGCCGGTTGCCTGCAAATGGTCTGCAAACGCTTCACCAAAATCAACAGGAACACAGCCGTGCCAGGTTCTGACAATCATCTTCGACCTCCATAAAAAACCGCTAAAGATGCATTTATAACAAAAATAAACCACTTCATGTGATTTTTTATGCACTCCATGTCTGTACTGGATGATTCACCAGGTCCACCTCGTTCTGACCGTATCGCAACGTCATCCCCGCGCACTGACACATCAGCTAAAATTACAGGTATAATCGCAAAAATTTTTCAACGGGTTTAGAAGCGAAGATGACAAAACTCACCTTACAAGAACAGATGCTAAAAGCAGGGCTAGTAACCAGCAAAAAGATGGCTAAAGTCCAGAGAACAGCGAAGAAATCACGAGTTCAGGCTCGCGAAGCAAGAGAGGCTGTGGAAGAAAATAAAAAAGCGCAGCTTGAGCGTGATAAACAGCTAAGCGAACAACAAAAACAAGCTGTTTTATCTAAAGAGTATAAAGCTCAGGTGAAGCAGCTCATTGAAATGAACAAAATCGTCATTGCAAAAGGCAATATTGATTTTAACTTCACGGATAACAACTTAATTAAAAAAGTTGTTGTGGATAAGACAACGCAAACTCAGCTGATTAACGGCCGTCTCGCCATCGCGCGTTTGGTTATTGATGGCAGTGGCGAGAGTGAATACGCAATTATCCCCGCGATCGTGGCCGATAAAATCGCGCAGCGAGATGCGAACAGTATTGTTTTAAACAGCGCGCTGAGTCAGGAAGAGCAGGATGAAGATGATCCGTATGCTGATTTTAAAGTGCCCGACGATTTAATGTGGTAATTCACATTTTGCCAATGTTTATCAGAGGAAATAGCCCTGCCCGGAGTTTCAAACGATAAACAAACCGATTTTTTGTTACTGTTCTCGCATTTCTGCCGGGTGGCGGCTAGCGCCTTACCCGGCTTACAAAACCGACTATAAAACGTTCAGCCCGCGATTTTCCAGCATCGGTTCGATTTTAGGATCGTGCCCGCGCCACTGCCGATACAGTTCAGCTAAATCAGTGCTATTGCCGCGCGACAAAATCGCCTCGCGGAAGCGCTGACCGTTTTCGCGGGTTAAACCGCCCTGCTCAACGAACCACTGATAGCCATCGTCCGCCAGCATCTGTGTCCATAGGTAGGCGTAATAGCCTGCGGCGTAGCCGCCGCCGAAAATATGCGAAAAATAGCTGCTGCGATAACGCGGCGGCACGGCGGAAAGATCCATATTCTCCGCTTGCAGCGCCGTCGCTTCGAAGGTATCAACATCCTGCGGCAGCGTTTCCGTCGACACGCTGTGCCAGTGCATATCCAGCAGCGCCGCCGCGAGCAGCTCGCTCATGTCGTAACCTTTATTAAACTTCGCCGCCCGGAACATGCTATCACGTAACGCTTCCGGCATGGCTTCACCGGTTTGATGATGCCGCGCATAGTGGGCGAATACCTGCGGTTCGCTGGCCCAGTGTTCAAAAATCTGTGACGGGAACTCAACAAAATCACGCGGCGTATTCGTGCCTGAGAGGCTGGCATAACGCTGGCTGGCAAACAGGCCGTGCAGCGTGTGACCAAACTCGTGGAATAACGTAATCACCTCATCCCACGACAGCAATGCGCTGTGGCCAGCCTTGGGTTTCTGATAGTTACAGACGTTGTAGATGACCGGATGCTGCGCGCGCAAAGTTGATTGCTCAACAAAAACGCCCATCCACGCCCCGCCGCTTTTGCTATCGCGGGCGAAAAAATCACCATAAAACAGCGCAATCCCCTCACCGTTCGCGTCAAAAATTTCCCATACCTGCACATCTGGGTGATAAACCGGAATATCAAAACGCTCAACAAAGCGGATGCCAAACAGCTGAGAAGCGGCCCAGAATACGCCGTCGCGCAGGACGCGGTCGAGGGCGAAATACGGCTTTAGCTGCGCTTCGTCGATAGAAAACTTCGCCCGACGCACCTGCTCGCCATAGTAGAGCCAGTCCCAGGCTGCAGCCTGAAAATCGCCGCCTTCATTATCGACAACCTGCTGAATATCCGCCAGCTCCTGCTCGGCTCTGGCTCGCGCCGCAGGTGCTATCCGCCGCATAAAGGCAAAGGCCTGCTCAGGGGTTCTTGCCATCTGGTCAGCCATCGACCAGCTCGCATAATCAGCGGTCCCAAGCAGTTGCGCTTTACGGGCCCGGATCTCCGCGAGCCGCAATACCAGCTCGCGGGTATCATTGGCATCGCCTTTTTGGTTACGCGTCCAACCCGCAGCGAACAGGTTTTCTCGCGTCTGCCTGTCCTGCAGGGAAAGCAGCGCGGGTTGCTGAGTCGTATTAAGCAGCGCAAGCAGCCAGCGATCGTTTAAGCCTTTCTCCTGCGCCGCTTCTGCCGCTGCGCTTATTTCATCCTCACTGAGCCCTTCCAACTGATGGGCGTAATCTACCACCAGACCACCGGACTTCACCGCCCCCAACAGACGTTGCTGAAACTGACTTTGCAGGGTCGCAGCTTCCGTATTCAGCGCCCGCAGCACCGTTTTTTGCTCTTCTGCCAACGTTGCGCCTGCGAGGGTGAAACGTTGCCAGGTCACCTCCAGCAAACGCATGGATTCAGCGTCCAGAGAGAGAGAATCACGCTGTTGCCAAACCTGTTTCACACGCTCAAACAGCGCCTCATTGAGCCAGATATTGTTGCCCAGTTCAGCCAGTTCGGCAGAAAACTGCTCATCCAGTTCCTGAATTATCGGGTTGGTATCCGCTCCAGCCATAGCAAAGAAGACGCTTGTCACCCGCGCCAGCAGCTGCCCGCTCTGCTCCAGAGCCACCAGCGTATTGGTAAAATCCGCCGGAGCCGGGTTATTAACGATCGCGCTAATCTCTTCACGTTGACGCCGTACGCCTTCATCAAAGGCCGGGCGGTAATGGCTATCTGAAATCAAATCAAAACGCGGCGCCTGGTAAGGTAGCAGGCTGACGCTTAAAAAAGGGTTGTTGTCCAACATCATCATCTCCTGAACACGATTATCCTGTAAGATTAGGCAACTCATTGATTGATCGCAATGATTTCCCCGCTCGTCAAATGTTGTCCGACGATTTCCATTACCCGTCGCCGATATCGCGTGCTATGGTATAAAGACACAAAAAGCGTTGAGGAACAGTAAGATGATTATCCTGGTTACCGGAGCAACAGCAGGTTTTGGTGAAAGTATTACTCGCCGTTTTGTCGCTAACGGTCACAAAGTCATTGCCACCGGGCGTCGCGAAGAGCGCCTGAAGACGCTGAAGGATGAGCTGGGCGAGAGCATTTATACCGCGCAGTTGGACGTGCGTAATCGTGCGGCTATCGAAGAGATGATCGCCGGGCTGCCCGCGGAGTGGCAAGCCATTGACGTTCTGGTTAATAACGCCGGACTGGCGCTGGGGCTCGAACCCGCACACAAAGCCAGCGTTGAAGACTGGGAAGATATGATTGACACCAACAATAAAGGGCTGGTGTACATGACCCGTGCGGTTCTGCCTGGCATGGTTGAACGTAACCGCGGTCATATCGTCAACATCGGTTCAGTCGCTGGTAGCTGGCCTTATGCTGGCGGTAACGTTTACGGCGCGACGAAGGCTTTTGTTCGCCAGTTTAGTCTGAATCTGCGCGCCGATCTTCACGGCACCGCCGTTCGCGTGACCGATATTGAACCCGGTCTGGTAGGCGGAACAGAATTTTCTAATGTGCGCTTTAAAGGTGATGACGCCAAAGCGGACAAAGCTTATGAGAATACGCAAGCCCTGACGCCGGAAGATGTAACCGAAGCGGTCTGGTGGGTCGCAACCCTGCCGAAACACGTCAATATCAACACCCTTGAAATGATGCCAGTCAGCCAAAGTTTTGCCGGTCTAAACGTTCATCGTCAGGGCTAAGCTCAACGACCCGGTCAGCAGACCGGGTCTGGGCTGGAAAGCAAAAAACGCGTAAAATAGCGCAAAATTCCATTTAAAAGTAAGCACAATGGCCGCAGAATCCCAACTGAATCCGACACAGCCTGTAAACCAGCAAATTTATCGTATCCTTCGTCGGGATATCGTCCATTGCCTGATCCCGCCCGGCACCCCACTGTCCGAAAAGGAAGTTTCCGTACGCTTTGACGTTTCTCGTCAGCCGGTGCGCGAAGCCTTTATTAAACTGGCGGAAAACGGCCTGATTCAGATCCGCCCACAGCGCGGCAGCTATGTGAACAAGATTTCCCTCTCGCAGGTGCGTAATGGGTGTTTTGTCCGCCAGGCCATTGAATGCGCTGTGGTGCGACGCGCCGCCGGGATGGTGAATGAGGAACAGCTCTATCAGCTTGAGCAAAATCTCAATCAGCAGCGTGCGGCGGTCGAACGCCAACAGTTAAATGATTTCTTTCAGCTGGATGATGAATTTCACCAGAAGCTCTCGCAAATTGCCGACTGCCAATTAGCCTGGGATACCGTCGAAAATATTAAAGCCACCATTGACCGGGTGCGTTACATGAGTCTCGATCACGTCACTCCTCCCGATATGATGCTGCGCCAGCATTATGATATTTTCCAGCCGCTGGTCGCCCGTAACCCGGATGCCGTAGAAAAAGCGATGAGCCTGCATCTGCAGGAAATTAGTGAGTCCGTCCTGCTTGTACGTCAGGAAAATAGCGACTGGTTCAGCGAAGAGTAAAAATATAGATAGCGGCAGAGTCTCTCACCTGCCGCCAAATGTTCAGGCTATCGATGCTATCTAATCACCAGAACCGGTATTTTTGCGTAGCGAATAATCGACTCGGCGTTGGATCCCAACAGATGAGTAGAAATGCCCGGTTTACGCGAGCCAATCACAATCACGTCATAGTCATCATTACTGCCGATCGCTAAGATTTCATCACGCACGTTACCAAACACGACCCGGGAGTGAATGCGTTCAGCAGGAATTGAGAACAGACGGGACAGCGACTTCATCTTTTTCTCTGACTCTTCCCGCATATATGCTTCAAATTTACGAATATCGGCTGCGAAACCGCGCAGAACTGAGCTACTGCTGTTTGGCAATACGTTCAGCAGCGTGATTTCACCTTCATCCGCTGAGGCCAAAAACTCCGCATGGCGAACGGCTTTGTCACTTAAATCCATTTCAAAAACGTCTACGGGCAACAATATTTTTTTGTACATAGTCCGTTCTCCTTTTCTCAAGAAACTAAATAATTTAAGCCATCATGCCATATTTATCACAACGGGAGAACAATACATCCGCCAAATAAATATTTAATTCATTAAAATAAATATAAATTATATATATTTAGCTGTGGATAGCTAAAGTTATGTGTATTCAACGATCTGGATCAATTTTTACGCTAATGGTTGATTTGCATTAACCGATAATCGAGGGCGCTCCCCTCACCTGCTGACGCTAAAAAATCAGAATCTGAAGTAACACTCGGCATTATCATGACAAATACTTCTGACCATCCGGGATAAAATCTCCTGATCGTCAGGCACTTCTCCGCGGGCAACCCATTCACCAATAAGGTTACAAACAATTCGTCGGAAATAGTCGTGACGGGTATAAGAGACAAAACTACGCGAATCCGTAAGCATACCGACAAAATGCATCAGCAACCCCTGATCAGCCAGCGTATTTAACTGGTTCTCCATACCGCGACGGGTGTCGTTAAACCACCAGCCGGAACCCAACTGCAAAGGCGATTTCACACCATTATCCGCCGTCTGAAAGTTGGCCATCGTCGAGGCGACAATATCGTTATCATTGGCGTTAAGATTGTAGAAAATGATTTTTGGTAATGCATTATTGCGTGCCAGAGCGTCGAGAAACTGGTTCAGATGTACCGCAAGCAGAGACTGATCCATTATCGAATCAAACCCTTTATTTTGCCCTAAGCGTGAGAACATCATACTGTTGTTATCACGAATCGCCCCGAAATGGATTTGCATCGCCCAATCACGCTGCTTGTAATGGCGAGCTAAAAGAAGATAGATCGCACTGTTTAAACTCGTCTGTTCATCTGTGGTTAGTTTTTTTCCTTGCCGTTTTCTGCAAAAAATTGACTCTACTTCTGACTGCGTTGCGCAATTCCAGCAAATAAACTGCGGCCCATGATCGGAAATACGGCAGCCGACCCGATGGAAATGGTCAATACGCTGACCTATAGCTTTATCAAAATCATTAAACGTTTTGATGGCAAAACCGCTGACCTGCGAGAATCTGTCGATAAACAAGCTAAAAGCATGGGTATCAGCGACGAAAAGCTCATCGGGACGAAAAGTCGGTAATACTTTCACTTCAAAGTTGGACTCATTCTTTAACTGCTGATGGAAGTGCAAAGAGTCGAGAAGCGAATCCGTGGTGCAGAGAACTTCAACATTTGACCGCTTAATGAGTTCTCGAGGTGAAAACTCTTTTTGTCCAATGAGCGCATTGCAGTGCGCCATGATTCTCTGCCAGTTCTGGCTGTTTAGCGTTTCTTCACAACCGAAATAGGCGTGCAGCTCAAGATGCGTCCAGTGATATAACGGATTGCCAAAGCAGGATTCGACCGTCAACGCCCATGCGCGGAATTTTTCATCTGCGCTGGCATCGCCAGTAATATATCGTTCATCAATACCGTTGGCGCGCATCGCTCGCCATTTATAGTGATCGCTCGCTAGCCATAGATCTGTTATATGGTTGAAAGGTTTATTTTCATAAATATCTCTGGCATCAAGGTGACAATGATAATCAATAATCGGCAACGATTTTGCCACCTCATTGTAAAGTTTCACACCGGGTGCATTGTTGATCATAAACGAAGCGTTAACTAGCGGCATACATAACCTCAAATAATATAAAATGTAAGACCGTAAATACTCAATTTACGGTCTTATCCTGTGTTATATGATATTGATGCAATCAAGATTTACATCAGCGCCTGTGGCAGGAATAAAGTAATAGAGGGAAAGATCACCAGCATCGCAATGAATACAAAGAATGCGAGCAGATAAGGAATTGAAGCTCTGACAAACGCGACCGTACTGCAGTTTAAGATCCCGCAAACGGTATACATACAGATCCCCACCGGGGGCGTATTGGCTCCCAATAGGGTGAGCACCACAAAAACCAAACCGAAATGTATCGGATCAAATCCAGCCTCAACCGCGATGGGTAATAGAATGGGGGTCAGGAGCAATATAATAACGCTACCATCAAACAACATCCCCGCAACCGCAATTAAAGCCAATAGCAGAACCAGAATACCATAAGGATTTTCCGTAATCTGGATAATGGCCTCGGCGAGCTGCTGCGGAATTTGATCGAGAATAGTGATATGCCCGAGAATCGCCGCAGACATAATCAGCAGCATAACGACGCCGATATCGCTAATGGTTTCCTTCAGAACTTCCCATAGCGTGGCGTTATCAAGGGCTTTATAGACATAGCGGCCAATAACAAAGGCGTATAAAACAATAAACGCGCCTGCTTCCGTGGTAGTAAAAATACCCAACCGGATGACAACAATTAAAACAACCGGAAACATGAGTGCCCAGAAGCTGTTTTTAAAACTCAGCCAAACCTCTTTCCTGTTTGGTAACGAAGTCATTTCCGGCTTAATACTCATGCGCCGGGCAAGAATATAGTTTGTCACCATAATAATGATAGTTAGCAGCAATCCCGGAAAAATCCCGGCAATAAACAGTTTTCCAATGGAAACGTTGCCGACAAAACCATACAAGATCAGCAGGATACTCGGTGGAATGGTCGCCGTAATCAACGAACTAAACGCAATAACCACGGCACTAAACGCTTTCGGATATCCGCGAGCGACCATCGGTAAACCCAAGACGCGCGCCTGCATCGCCGCGTCTGCGGTCGCTGAACCAGAAACGCCCCCCAGCAAGCACGCCAAAAGCACGTTGATCTGCGCCAGACCACCGACCATCCATCCCGAGATGATGCGGGCAAAATCGAGTAGACGATGGGTAACACCTGATTTATTTAGTAAATTCCCAACAAGGAGAAATAATGGTGTTGCCAGAATAGGAAAAGATTGAGTCGGCGCAGAAAATTTTTGAAAAGCAATACCGACTGGCAAAAAATCAGCGGTAAAAAAATAGCTCAGGCTGGATATCGCAATAACCATCCCTACCGGCATGCCAACAATCAATAACACCACAAACAGGGCTACGGTTAAGAGCATATCTCGACCTCATTTTTTTGCTGTTTTTCCTGACAACCGCCGAATAAAAACTCCAGCGAGGTAAAAAGCATGAGAAGACATCCAGTAGGTACTGCGCTATTCAACCAGGCCAGAGATAACTCAGTAACTGGCAGAACCTGAAGATGTGTGGTGATAACGAAGTTAAAACCGTACCAGACGCCGCATAATAAAAAGCCAAGAATAATAATTTCATTCCCCCACAAACATACTCTTTTTAATTTTTGCGGGAAAAAATTGACTACGGCATCAATACCAATATGGCGGCGAACCTGGAAAGCGTAATCAATAGCAAACATACTGATCCACGCGAAAATTACCATAGCAATTTCTAACGACCAAATAAGAGGATGACCGATAGCTCGTCCCACGCCCCCGGCAAGAATAATGATAACGATCGCAACCAAGCCAATACGCGCAAATGCGAGTTCAAACTGGCGAAAAACTTTCATTTTTAACCTCAATGCTGCGAACGGGGGCTATTCACCCCCGAGATAATTTTAGTTAATAACGCTTTTTACCTGTTCAAGTGCAGATTCCAGACCCAGTTTTTTTGGAACATAGGCGCAGGCATCAACAAAAGGCTTAACATCAACTTCAGAAATCGTTATTCCTTTGCTCGCCATATCCGCCAGCATGTTGTCTCCGGCGGCAATGGTATTATCGGAAGCGATATCGCCGTTCTTCTGTGCCTCTTCTTTCAGGATTGTCTGCTGTTCAGGCGTTAACGTGGATAACCATTTTTCTGAAACAATAATGCCGGTCATTAAATGTATATGGTTTGTTTTAGTGATGAATTTTGTAATTTCATACAATTTAGAACCATATACCGCAGTGGGTTGCGCCTCAGCAGCATCAACGACGCCAGTTTGAATAGATGAATAAATTTCAGACCAGGATAGAGGCGTTGGCGCGCCTCCCATACACTTAATCGTTTCAATGGTTACCGGTGCTTCCAGTGCACGAACTCTCACGCCGGATAAATCTTCAGGTTTCTGTACTGGTTTCTGCGTCACCAGCATACGAGCTCCCTGATACCAGTTAAATGATAGAGGTGTGAGTCCTGAATTCTTCGCCATTTTTTCACTCCATTGAGCAAAAACAGGGCTATTAATAAAGGTTTTAATCGTCTGGTAATCTTTAAAAACAAAAGGAGCGGGAATAATAGCCATTTCTGGCACAAATTGCGCCAGACGGGCACCATCAACGATAACACCAACGTTGCTTCCCGCCTGAGCATGCTGTAACAGCTCGTTATCAGCCCCAAGCTGCCCGCTCGAAAACAGTTTTATTTTAATATCACCATTAGTGCGCGACTCAACGTTTTTCTTAAAGGACTGCAATCCCTTGTAGATAGGGTCATCAGGAGATAAAGAGGTACTTACGTTTAGTGATTCCGCCCCGCTACATACGCCAACGATCAATAACGGCAGTACACAGACTGTTTTGGCCAACCATTTGCATTTATTATTTAAATCACGCATTCCTGCACCTTTTCTGATTGATTAGATATCGTTCCATGCCAATTTACCAGCAATCATCACGCGGAATTTAATCATCAGACCTACTACCATACAAGTGATCGTCATTAAAAAACCATCAAAGATCACACTAATATAGACATGTATTTAATACGCTAATCAAGAAGGGTTTTGGAATAAGAGTGATGAATTAATTAATCATATAGTGTGAGCATAAATATTATTTAACACTCTCTGCAGAGTCTTTGTTCCGCATCTGATGAAAGCAGAGCCGGAGTTAAAATCAATAATGGGAAATTCAGGCAGGATACATCATAGGATTGCGAGGGATAATGCCGCCAGTAAGGCGGCATCAGAATGGAGAAATTTAGTTGGCCTGGGCCCACGCACCAACAGTGGCTTTTGCGCCGTTCTTTTGCAGTGCTAAATAGGCGTTAGTGACCGCATTTACGAAGCGGCCTTCCTGTACCAGAGTCTGACCGAAAATGGCCTCAATACCCAGCAATGCCTTCACTCGTCCTTCACCTTCTTCGCTGTTGCGCACGGTCCCGGCAATCACCGGCAGCAACGGGTCAGAAATTTCAATTGCCTGTCCCTGGTCATCAACGCCGCTGACGTAGCGCATCCAGCCCGCAACGCCCATCGCCAGCAGAGTAAAGTCGCTGCCATGTGCCAGATGCCAACGAATCGAATCCAGCATGCGCTGTGGCAGCTTCTGACTACCGTCCATCGCTATCTGCCAGGTGCGGTGCTGCAACGCCGGATTGCTGTAACGGTCGATAAGTAAACCTGCGTAACGCGCTAGATCTACGTCCTGTACTTTCAGCGTCGGAGCCTGTTCATTCAGCATCAGCGCATGCGCGGCACGGCGATAGTTGTCGTCCAGCATACAGTCATTAATATGCTGATAACCGGCCAGATAACCCAGGTAAGCCAGGAAGGAGTGGCTACCGTTGAGCATACGCAGCTTCATTTCCTCAAACGGCAGCACGTCAGATACCAGTTCAGCGCCCGCCTTTTCCCATTCCGGACGACCGGCAACAAAGTTATCCTCAATAACCCACTGGCGAAACGGTTCACAGGCGACCCCAGCAGGATCGTGCACGCCGGTGAGTTGTTCAATTTTGTCCAACGTATCCGCTGTAACAGCCGGGACGATGCGGTCAACCATCGTGGATGGAAAAGTAACATTGTGCACGATCCATTCAGCGAGATCGGCATCAACTGCACGGGCATAGGCACAAACAACATTACGCATCACGTGGCCGTTTTCCGGCATATTATCGCAGGACATGACGGTAAATGCGGCCAGCCCAGCCGCCTTACGTCGTGCCAAAGCTTCCACAACCACACCCGGCGCTGATTTTGGCTGATGCGGGTTTTGCAAGTCGGCGACAATCAGCGGGTGATCCAGCTGTAGTTCACCGCTCGCTGGGGAGTGGCAGTAACCTTTTTCAGTAATGGTCAATGAGACAATGGCGACCTGCGGTTCACACATTTTCGCCAGCACGCTTTCCAGACCATCCACCTGGGCGTGCATTGCCTGCTTCACCACGCCGACAACGCGAGCAGTCCAGGCATCCGCCGACATCTCGGCGACGGTATACAGCAAATCCTGCTGTTGCAGGTCGGCAATCTGTTGCTCGCCGCCGATTAAATTCACTTCGGTATAACCCCAGTCGCTGTCGTGTTCTGTTGCCAGAATATCGGCATATACCGCCTGGTGGGCGCGATGGAATGCGCCAAAGCCCAGGTGGACGATACGCGGAACGAGCCGGTTGCGATCGTAAGAAGGCAGCGTGGCATTAG
Organism: Klebsiella sp. MISC125; assembly: GCF_051131775.1. Lineage (NCBI taxonomy): Bacteria > Pseudomonadati > Pseudomonadota > Gammaproteobacteria > Enterobacterales > Enterobacteriaceae > Klebsiella > Klebsiella sp. MISC125. The sequence continues at coordinate 2,886,720 of NZ_CP180448.1, read as the reverse complement.
CTGTTAAAAGCGTGTTTTCCATGGTGACTCTCATTTTATGATGTTCAAAAATCCATTCTCAATGAGAATGGCTCAGTGATATAAACCATCTCATATGATTGGTATAACACCTTTGATTTTCATCAACTACCATACAAGAAGATAACATCGTTATATATTCAGCATATTTGCATGAAGGGATAGAAAATGCCGGGCTAAAAGCCCGGCAGGTTATTAATTTACAACTATCATCAAGGTGCGGACTCTATGGAACTCAAATATATTGCCCGTTGCCTACCGTTTTTTTCTCCGGCGTACAATCTGCAGCATCATTGAGCAAACTCAAATCACGGTCGCGGACTTCTGGCATCAGAATGGCAGAAATTAAACCAATGATTGAATAACAAACTAGCATAATAACGATGGGCATCCATGAGCCGGTCATATTACAGAAAATACCAGCCAGTACGGGACCAAAGCCTACGGCAACTAAACCGCCAGCCTCTTTCGAAATCGCCATACGGGTAAAGCGATTACGGGAACCAAACAGTTCGGCCATGGTAATATTTTCCAGAGCAAACAGACCTAACACCGCCACATTATGAATCACAATCAATGACGCCATAATAGTGCTTGCGCTATAGCTCTTATCTACAATTATCGACAGCATCGGGTAAGCCAGAATAATCGCCGAGATATTGATGATAATGTAAGGTACGCGACGACCTATTTTATCTGATAGCCACCCCAGGAAAGGAATAGTGATAAAGCCAATAACCGAGCTAATCATTAATGCGTCAGTTGGTATACCTTTATCAAACAATAACGTTTGTACCAGATAACCTGCGAGGAATGTTTGCAGTAAGCCGGAGTTACCCGCTTGCCCAAAGCGCAGACCCGTCGCCAGCCAGAAGGACTTACTTTTCAGCATCGCACCGAGGGTGTTCTCACTAGCCGCAGCCTCTTCCTGCAAAACATTTTCTTCACTAACCTTTTCAAATACCGGGCTTTCTTTCAGGTTCAGACGTAACCAGATAGCAAAAATCATCACCACAACGCTTGCCAGGAACGGAATACGCCATCCCCACGCGACGAGCTGTTCGCGGTCCAGTACGAAGAACATGACCGCCCAGATGGCCGTGGCGCTTAACGTTCCGCAGTTGGTTCCCATCGCGACCAGCGAAGAGATAATGCCGCGCTTACCTTTTGGCGCATATTCTGCCAGCATGGTGCCCGCTCCGGAAATTTCAGCCCCGGCGCCTAATCCCTGAACGATACGTAAAGTGACCAGTAATACCGGCGCTAATATACCGACCTGAGCGTAGGTTGGCAGAACGCCAATCAGGGTGGTACAAATCCCCATCATGGTGATAGTAATAAACAGGACTTTTTTACGCCCTATGCTGTCACCCATCTTACCAAAAAAGAATGCCCCGACGATTCGTGCAATATACCCTGCGCCATAAGTCCCCATTGCCAGAATAAGCGCCATGGCAGCAGATTGTTCAGGGAAAAATATTTCATGAAAAACCAGCGCCGCGCCAAGAGAATAGAGCTGGAAGTCCATAAACTCCAGCGCGGTACCTAACCAACCAGATACGGCTGCACGAATGAGATCTGATGTTGTTCTCTCATTTTTAACTGTAGTCATAATGATTATCTCTAATTGTAGGATATAGAGTCCGCACTCGTAATTATTGCCCGAAGGTTAATAAAACCTTACAGCAACGTTTTCTGTCATTCTCAAAAAGTTCCAGTGCATCAACAACACGTTGATACTCAAATTCGTGAGTGATCAGCTCCTCTGGATTAATTAGCCCTTGCTCTAACCAATCAATTACCACCGGGAATTTATTGGCATTCAGGCGTGACGAGAAAATAGATAACTCTTTCCCGGTAATGCCTTGTTGAACAACCTGAGAGGGTTCTGTTGAGAATCCCATCAACACAATTCTTGCCGCCGGTGAGGCTAACGTGACGGCTTCTTGCAAAATCGTCGGATGACAGGCGGCGTCAATAATCAGCGTCGGCTGTATTCCCTTCTCTTTCAGCGTTTCGGGTAACGGCTTCTCGCCATTATTGATAACCCAATCCGCTCCGTTGCGCTGCGCCATCTGCAGACGCTCATCAATCCGGTCAACCACGATCACCTGCTTAACGCGGTACACCCGTTTCAGTACCTGGATAGTCGTCAGGCCCATCGGCCCAGCCCCGTAAACCAGCGCAACATCCTGGTCAGTTGGCGAGACATGTCCGGTAACATTAGCCGCAATAGTGAAAGGTTCAATCATCACCGCATGTCGGTCAGAAACCGTATCCGGTACCAACCAGGCATTTTTAGCCGGCACGACGGCGTACTCGCTAAAACCGCCATCCCGATGAACGCCCAGCACCACTAAAGAGGTACACACGTTCGGTTTTCCCACTGAGCAAGGATAGCAATGACCGCAGCTAATCACCGGGTCAACGCTGACGCGCTGGCCAACGGCTTTATCAGTGACACCTTCACCAACCGCATCAATCTCGCCGAAAAATTCATGCCCTATCACGCGCGGATATTTAGCAAATGGGTTGTGCCCGCGATAAATATGGCTATCAGAACCGCATATTCCCGCCAGTTTCACTTTGACCCGCACTTCCCCTGCCGCAGGTTGCGGAATTGGACGCTCTTCAATCACTAACTCGTTAGGTTGACGAATCACAATACTTTTCATTTCTTTCTCCTCACCAGTTCCACAACGTGCCGTCTTCCAGACGGGCTACCGGCAAATAAGCGGGTTCATAGGGATATTTCGCTGCCAGCTTTTCATCAAACTCAATGCCCAGGCCCGGTTTTTCACCCGGATGCATATAGCCATTATCAAACGTCCAGCTATGCGGGAAGACTTCCAGCATTTGCTCGGAATAGCCCATATATTCCTGCACGCCAAAGTTCGGCACCCACAGGTCGAAATGCAGCGCTGCGGCCATACAAACTGGCGACAGATCCGACGGCCCGTGTGAACCGGTGCGCACTTGATAGAGCGAAGCAAAATCGGCAATGCGGCGCATACCCGTAATCCCACCGGCGTGAGTAATGGTGGTGCGGATATAGTCGATCAATTGTTCTTCAATCAACTGCTTACAATCCCAAATGCTGTTAAAGACTTCCCCAACTGCAATCGGTGTGACGGTATGCTGACGAATTAAGCGGAAGCACTCCTGGTTCTCTGCCGGGGTCGGATCTTCCATCCAGAACAGGCGATAGTCTTCGATACTTTTACCAAAGCGCGCCGCTTCAATCGGCGTCAGGCGGTGGTGCATGTCATGGAGTAAATGCTCGTTAAAACCAAACTTCTCGCGCACGGCAGCAAATAGCTGCGGCGTAAAATCGAGGTATTTTTCTGTCGACCACAGCTGCTCTTCCGGCCACTGCCCTTTGGTAGCTGGTTCGTAGGCCTGCCCTTTGCCTTTCGCCATGCCGTAGGTGGTTTTCATACCCGGCACACCGCACTGCACGCGAATGGCCTTGAATCCCATCTCCTGGTGGCGAGCATAATCATCGAGTACTTCATCAATGGAGTGACCCGTGGTGTGGCAGTAAACCATGACCCCTTCCCGCGATGCCCCGCCCAGCAGCTGATACAAAGGCATGCCTGCTGCTTTTGCTTTAATGTCCCACAGGGCCATATCGACGGCGGAAATGGCCGACATCGTCACCGGACCGCGACGCCAGTACGCGCCTTTATAGAAAAACTGCCAGATGTCTTCAATACGATGCGCATCACGCCCTACCAGCTGCGGACAAAGGTGATCGCGCAGATACGATGCGACTGGCAGCTCACGGCCGTTTAGCGTGGCGTCACCGTAGCCGACAATTCCGTCATCGGTGGTGATTTTAAGGGTGACAAAGTTACGTCCTGGACAAGTGACGAAAACTTCAGCGGCAACGATCTTCATCTCATCTTCCTTACATCTATGCGGTTAGTGAATAAAATTAAAACATCAGACCTACTACCATACAAGTATGACGATCAAAAAGAATGCGTTCGATCACATTATCTCGGTTGCCAAAATGGGATCTCAAAAGGCGGGAATGAATTAAGATGGGGAAAAAACAATCCGGACCAATGCGGGTTTGGTCCGGATGATTAACTCAAGGCGATCGCTATGCTCGTCCCCATCCTGCCACAATGATTAGCATCCCGCACAGCGCAATCAGCGCCCCTGCCCAGTCGTAATGACTCAGTTTTACGCCATCAACGAAACGTAGCCAGAGCAGCGCCGTACAGACATAAACACCGCCGTAAGCCGCATAGACGCGTCCGCTGGCTTCCGGATGCAGCGTCAACAGCCAGACAAACAGCGTCAGCGCCAAAGCTGTCGGAATCAACAGTAACGGGCTTGCCCCACGTTTCAGCCATAGCCAGGGTAAATAGCAGCCGATGATTTCACACAGGGCGGTAGCAAAGAAAAGTAATGTTGTTTTTAGCATTTAAAGATTCGTAAAGGGGACAATGAATTAATCCATTCTACGCAATAATGCCCCATAACCAGGTCTGTTTTGTCGGGTATGCCGTCGAAAAGAGATGTAGTAAACTCAGACTAAGGGGATCACTTAAAGGAAATCGTGATGAATATGACATTGAACAAACGCTGGTGCCTGACCGCTATGCTGGCGCTGAGCGCGGTAATCTTTACCGCATCGTCATTTGCCAAAACTGACAAGCTGGTGATTGAATCCGGCGATAGCGCGCAAAGCCGCCAGCAGGCCGCGATGGAAAAAGAACAGTGGAACGACACCCGTTCTTTACGCCAGAAGGTCAACACGCGTACCGAGAAAGAGTGGGACAAAGCCGACGTGGCTTTTGATGCTCAGGACAACTGCCAGAAGAGCGCGAACGTTAACGCGTACTGGGAACCCAACACCCTACGCTGCCTTGATCGCCGCACTGGCCGTACCGTAGCACCGTAATTTATGGCGCCTGCGGGCGCCATAATTCATACAACTGCGCAATAACTCACAGGTATTAGGTATTCCCATGACTGACGCTCATCACGTCAAACTTCGCCCACTCGAGCGCGAAGACTTACGCTTTGTCCACCAGCTCGATAATAACGCCAGCGTTATGCGCTACTGGTTTGAAGAGCCTTATGAAGCCTTTGTCGAACTTTCTGATCTGTACGATAAACATATTCACGACCAGAGCGAACGCCGCTTTGTCATTGAATGCGACGGTGAAAAAGCCGGCCTGGTGGAACTGGTGGAAATCAATCACGTTCACCGCCGTGCGGAGTTCCAGATAATCATCTCCCCGGATTATCAGGGGAAAGGTCTGGCAACCCGCGCTGCGAAGCTCGCAATGGACTACGGCTTTATGGTGCTCAACCTCTATAAGCTGTATCTCATTGTTGATAAAGAGAATGAAAAGGCAATTCACATTTACCGCAAGCTCGGTTTCATAGTGGAAGGTGAACTCATTCATGAATTCTTCATCAACGGCGAATATCGCAATACTATCCGCATGTGTCTGTTCCAGCACCAGTACCTGACCGAGCACAAAGCACCAGGTCAGACGTTGCTCAAGCCGACGGCTCAGTAATACTCGATGGTGTTTTTGATAGTGTAGTGGTAAGTCAGCGGTGGCTGGACGCTGTTATCGACCATCTGCTGCTCGCAGCGAGTCGGGTTGTAATAATCATCGTATTCGCAGGTCTGCTGTACGCTGCCGACCGGATTATCATCTGAAACCAATACAGCGCTATAGTTCAACTTCTGACGTGAGTCGGCTGAAGGTGTCAGCGTTACCGCATAACGCGCATCTTTAGCCGTCGTGGTTTTCCCCAGCGGAAAACCCTCGCTATCATAGCGATAAGAGGTCGTTGTTTTTTTACCCATTGACGTTACGATAAAACCATTATCATCCATCTCCCACTTCATCCCTTCAGACACCATTTCAGCCAGTTGGCATTTCCCCTGCAAGCGTAGGCGTTTTTCATGAGTTTCAGAATCAAGGTAGTAATTCGCATCCAGCAACCACGCCCCTCCGGTGTTCTCTTCACGATTATCCAGAGCGATAAGATCAAAGCACCCTTCGTTTGACAAACGCGCTCTCACCTCTTTAATCGCTTTATCATGTTCATCAAACAGCGTCTGAGTAAACTCCTTCACCGGCCCGCGCAGCGGATCGAACTCAAATTCGTTAGAAAAACTCGCCATTTCCGGCGTAAACGCTTGTGGCGCTGCCTTTTCATCGCAGGCGCTAAGCGCCCATACCGCCGATACCAGCAAAAACAGTCTTTTCACGCGCGATTCCTTTTGTGCATAGTGCAATCATATTAGCAAATACAATTGTTTACACCACGTCTGCTATGCTTAAATCTGGATAACGTCAATAAGGAGTTTATGATGAAATTATCACCCTGGCTATGCGCGGCTCTGCTGCTGGGTTCAGCATCCGCTTTGGCAGCACCCGACTCATGCGAGCGGGTTAAAAACGATATTCAGCAAAAAATCATCAATAACGGTGTCCCTGAATCAGGGTTTAGCCTCGCGATTGTCCCGAACGATCAAATCGATCAACCCGGAGCGCAGGTTGTCGGCCACTGCGCCAATGATACTTTTAAAATTATCTACACCCGCGACAGCGACTCGCAGTAACCTCCCGCCGTTATGTTGTAAAGGGTCTTATCCCTCGGTTGACCGGGGATAAGATCTTCCTAACCCCTTTTAAGTATTATTTCTCACTCCACGCCACCCTATTACGGCGGCGTCGTCCCTACACCATTATAACAAGATCATGGAGTGAGCTATGTCTAACCAGGAATATCCCGGCGGCCTCAGCCGTCGAACGCTAATAAAATCATCCGCCCTTGGCTCGCTGGCTCTTGCGGCTGGCAGTCTATCGTTACCTTTTAGCCTGCGTACCGCCGCCGCTGCGGTTCAACAGGCTACCCAGAGCGAAGAACGTATTGTCTGGGGCGCCTGCTCGGTCAACTGCGGCAGCCGCTGCGCCCTGCGTTCGCACGTACGCGATGACGAAGTTGTCTGGGTAGAAACCGATAATACCGGGCCGGATGTTTATGGCGATCATCAGGTTCGCGCCTGCCTGCGCGGCCGCTCTATTCGTCGCCGCATTAATCATCCTGACCGCCTCAATTACCCGATGAAACGCGTCGGTAAACGCGGCGAAGGTAAGTTTGAGCGTATTAGTTGGGAAGAAGCGCTGGATACGATTGCCGATAACCTCAAAAGGGTCGTCAACGATTACGGCAACGAAGCAGTTTATCTCAATTACGCCACCGGCATCGTCGGCGGCAATATGACCCGTTCCTCTCCTGCAGCCTCTCCCGTAAAACGCCTGATGAACTGCTACGGCGGTTCACTGAATCTGTACGGCTCATATAGCACCGCTCAGATTTCCTGTGCGATGCCCTACACATACGGCAGCAATGACGGCAACAGCACCTCCGATATTGAAAACAGCAAACTGGTGGTCATGTTCGGCAATAACCCAGCGGAAACCCGCATGAGCGGCGGCGGCATTACCTATTATTTAGAGCAGGCACGCGAGCGTTCAAACGCGCGAATGATCGTTATTGACCCGCGTTACACCGACACCGCCGCCGGTCGTGAGGATGAGTGGATCCCCATTCGTCCCGGTACCGATGCCGCGCTGGTGGCAGGCATCGCCTGGGTGCTGATTAACGAAGGCCTGGTCGACCAGCCGTTTCTCGATGAATATTGTGTCGGTTACGATGAAAAAACGCTTCCGGCAGATGCCCCGGCAAACGGACATTACAAAGCGTATATTCTTGGCACAGGCGATGACGGCATGGCCAAAACCCCACAGTGGGCCTCACGTATCACCGGCATTCCCGTTGACCGCATTGTGAAACTGGCCCGGGAAATCGGCAGCACCAAACCAGCTTATATTTGCCAGGGCTGGGGGCCGCAGCGCCAGGCCAACGGCGAGTTGGCATCCCGCGCCATAGCCATGCTAGCGATACTCACCGGTAACGTCGGTATTAACGGCGGCAACAGCGGGGGGAGAGAATCTACCTATACCATCACCATTGAACGCCTGCCGGTGTTGGAGAATCCGGTTAAAACCGCCATCTCCTGCTTTAGCTGGACCGATGCCATCGATCGTGGCGCAGAGATGACCGCCACTCGCGACGGCGTGCGCGGTAAAGAGAAGCTGGATGTACCGATTAAATTCTTCTGGAACTACGCCGGTAACACCATCATCAACCAGCACTCTGACATCAACAAAACCCATGAGATCCTGCAGGACGAAAGTAAGTGCGAGATGATCGTGGTTATCGAAAACTTTATGACTTCGTCGGCTAAATACGCCGATATCCTGCTGCCGGACCTGATGACCGTTGAGCAGGAAGATATTATTCCCAACGACTACGCCGGTAATATGGGTTACCTCATCTTCAGTCAACCAGTCACTTCAGCCAAGTTTGAACGCAAACCCATCTACTGGATCCTCTGTGAAATCGCGAAACGCTTAGGCGATGATGTTTATCAGAAATTTACCGAAGGCCGTACCCAGGAGCAGTGGTTACAGCATCTGTACGGCAAAATGCTGGCAAAAGACCCGGCTCTGCCGAGCTATGACGAGTTGAAACAAATGGGCATCTACAAGCGCAAAGACCCTAACGGACACTTCGTCGCTTATCGTGATTTCCGCAAAGACCCGCTTGCAAATCCGTTGAAAACCCCATCGGGTAAAATCGAAATTTACTCCAGCCGACTGGCAGATATCGCTGCCAAATGGCAACTGGAAAAGGATGAAACCATCAGCCCGCTGCCAGTCTATGCCTCCACCTTCGAAGGCTGGGATGACCCACTGCGTGATAAATTTCCGCTGCAAATGTTCGGTTTTCACTACAAAGCGCGTACCCACTCCAGCTACGGCAATATCGATGTGCTACAGGCCGCCTGCCGTCAGGAGGTATGGCTTAACCCGCTGGATGCCGAAAAGCGCGGCATTAAGAACGGCGATATAGTGCGCGTATTCAACGCTCGCGGTGAGCTGCGGATCCCGGCCAAAGTAACCCCGCGCATCATGCCCGGCGTGTCGGCAATGGGCCAGGGCGCATGGCATGATGCCAACATGAGTGGCGATCGCGTCGATCACGGTGCCTGTATCAATACGATCACTACCCATCGCCCATCGCCGCTGGCTAAAGGCAATCCGCAGCATACCAATCTGGTCGAAATCGAGAAGGTTTAAGGAGTAAACCATGAGTACACAGTATGGATTTTTTATCGATTCCGCCCGCTGCACCGGCTGCAAAACCTGCGAGCTGGCCTGTAAGGATTATAAAAACTTAACCCCGGACGTCAGCTTTCGCCGCATTTATGAATACGCAGGTGGCGACTGGCAGGAGGATAACGGCGTCTGGAATCAAAACGTCTTCGCCTATTATCTCTCGATCGCTTGTAATCACTGCGAAGATCCGGCCTGTACTAAGGTCTGTCCCAGCGGCGCAATGCACAAACGCGATGACGGGTTTGTGGTGGTGGATGAAGAGGTTTGTATCGGTTGCCGTTATTGCCATATGGCCTGTCCGTACGGCGCGCCGCAGTACAACGCGGCGAAAGGTCATATGACCAAATGCGACGGCTGCCACACCCGGGTTGCCGAAGGCAAAAAACCTATTTGCGTCGAGTCTTGTCCATTGCGGGCGCTCGATTTTGGACCTATTGAAGAACTGCGCCAAAAACATGGCCAACTTGCCGCCGTCGCACCGCTGCCGTCGGCACACTTCACCAGGCCGAGTATCGTTATCAAACCGAACGCCAATGCGCGTCCGTGTGGCGATACCACCGGCTATCTGGCTAATCCAAAGGAGGTGTAAAATGGGAAATGGATGGCATGAATGGCCGCTAGTACTGTTTACCGTGCTGGGGCAAAGCGTCGCAGGGGCGATTATCGTCGCCGGACTTGGCTGGCTATCATTAAACAACAACTCTGAAGCTCAGCAGCGCCTGGTGCGCAGTATGTTTTTTATCTGGCTGCTGATGGGAATTGGCTTTCTCGCTTCGGTCATTCACCTCGGTTCACCACTGCGGGCATTTAACTCGCTTAACCGCGTTGGCTCATCGGCATTGAGTAACGAAATCGCCAGCGGTGCGCTGTTCTTCGCCGTGGGTGGAATCTGGTGGCTGCTCAATATTCTCGGAAAAATGCCGCGAATATTAACTAAGGCCTGGCTGCTGCTGACCATGCTGCTCGGCTGCCTTTTCGTGCTTGAGATGACTCTGGTATACCAGATTGATACCGTACCAACCTGGTACAATGGCTACACCACTGCCTCATTCTTTCTGACGATGGTGCTGTGCGGCCCACTGTTCGCAGCCTTGCTGCTGCGCATCGCCAACGTACCTTTTAATGGCAGAGTGTTCGCCTCAATGAGCGCCCTGGCGCTGTTGGCCAGCCTGGCGGTGGTGATTTTACAAAACACCGAACTGGCGGAGATCCACAGTTCAGTCCAGCAGGCCAGCGCCCTGTTACCGGATTATGGCTGGCTGCAAATCCTGCGCTTAGTACTGCTGACGCTGGGCCTCGGCTGCTGGATTTGCCCGCTGGCAAGACGCAAAAACCCGCATGTCGCCAGTCTGGTGCTTGGTTTGATTCTGGTTTTGCTCGGTGAGTTCATCGGGCGCGGCCTGTTTTATGGTCTGCATATGACCGTCGGTACGGCGATTGCCGGTTAATAAATGGGTGCTGCCGCACCCAGCGCAGTAAGGAACAAGTATGATGCAACCGCAAGACCGCGACGCCGTCGCCCTTAGCGCCCGTACGCTGGGCGCATTGTTTTCCTTTGCTCCGGATAGCCCGCAGGCCGCCCCGCTGATCGCCGCTTTTCGCGACGGTAGCTGGCAGGCTGAGTGGCCTTATGCTGTCGCCGATACGCTGACGACGCAGTTCTCGACGGCTGACGATGAACCGTTGCCGCAAGCCTGGCAACGCTTATTTATCGGTCCGTGGGCGCTGCCTGCACCGCCCTGGGGCTCCGTGTGGCTGGACAAAGAAAGCGTGCTGTTCGGCGATTCAACGCTGGCGCTACGCGAGTGGATGCGCGCGAATGGCATCAGTCTGGCAGAGCAGCGTTCTGAACCGGAAGATGGCTTCGGTACTTTGCTGCTGCTGGCCGCCTGGCTCTGCGAGTCAGGTCAGGATGAGGCATTTACGCAGTTGCTTGCCTGGCATCTGCTACCGTGGTCAGGCCGTTTTCTCAGCGTGTTTATCGCTGATGGCGGAAATCCGTTTTATCAGGCGCTGGGCCAGCTGGCGCTAGCAACGCTCGCTCAATGGCAAGAACACTTACCCTGCGCGGTCGCTGAAAAACCGCTCTATCGGTAATCCTCCGCGCCATGCCTGCCCCACAGTCATGGCGCAACAAGTGACGCTGTCACTTAAAAACCAACGTAAGCACTTATAGCTTTTGCGTATATCCTTATTTCCAATCACAATAAACCATAATTTCCACTACCCGTACCCTCTGATGCACCGTCTGCATAGTTATCCTGATGTCCAGGTCATGTTTCGTCGCCTGTTAATTGCCACGTTAGTCGGCATCTTTGCCGCACTAGCGGTCGCCCTGTTTCGCCATGCCATGGCGGGCCTGGAAAGCCTGTTTCTCAGCAATGACAGCGGCAGCCTGGTTAATGCTGCCCAATCACTCCCTTGGTGGCGGCGGCTGTTGACGCCTGCACTTGGCGGGATGGCTGCGGGATGCCTGCTTTGGCTCTGGCAACGCCGCACGGTTGAGCGCCCTCATGCGCCAACCGACTACATGGAAGCTCTGGAAACCGGGGACGGTGTGTTTGATACGCCAGCCAGTCTGGTGAAATCGCTGGCTTCACTGCTGGTGGTCGCCACCGGCAGCGCCATTGGTCGCGAGGGGGCGATGATCCTGCTGGCGGCGCTGGCGGCTTCGCTGTTTGCCCGCCGTTTTACGCCAAAAGACGAGTGGAAGTTATGGGTCGCCTGCGGTGCCGCCGCCGGGATGGCGAGCGCCTATCACGCGCCGCTGGCCGGCAGCCTGTTTATCGCCGAGATATTATTCGGCACCCTGATGCTGGCCTCGCTTGGCCCGGTAGTAATTGCCGCCGTCGTTGCCCTGTTGCTGACCAATCTGATGAACGGTGGGTCAGCGCCGCTTTATCACGTTGAATTCCACGACACCCTGCGCGCCACGCATTATGCTCTGATGCTGGCAACCGGCCTGTTGGCTGGGCTATGCGGGCCGCTCTTTATCTGGCTGATGAGCTTCAGCCATCAATGTTTTGTTCGCCTTCGCCTGACTCCTCCGTGGCAGTTGGCGCTGGGAGGCATCATCGTCGGTCTGCTGTCGCTGATCACCCCAGCAGTCTGGGGGAACGGCTATAGCGTGGTGCAAAGCTATCTTCTGTCGCCACCGCTGTTTAGTGCCGTGATTATCGTCTTTGTGTGCAAGCTGCTGGCGGTGCTGGCAAGCAGCGGTTCCGGCGCTCCGGGCGGCGTATTTACGCCAACGCTGTTTGTTGGGCTGGGAATTGGCATGCTGTTCGCCAGCTTTATGGGGCTATGGCTGCACGATTATCAGGAAATAGCGATTATGATTGGTTTAACCGGCATGGCGACATTTCTGGCAGCCACGACCCATGCGCCAATTATGTCTACATTGATGATTTGTGAGATGACCGGGCAGTATGTATTACTCCCCGGCTTACTGATTGCCAGCGTACTGGCATCAGTGCTGTCGCGGACGTTACGCCGTGACTCTATCTACCGCCATCACCTCGCCGAGCATCGATAAATCAATATACTGGCTCAGCTCGCGCTGCTCGGCGCGCGGTAAATAAGGCAGCTCGCCAATAAGCGGCCCCGGCAGTTTTTTGCTCAGCACGTCGATGATTTCAGCATAGTGCGCCAGACCGGGGTTGATACGGTTGGCCACCCAGCCAATCAGCGGCAAACCATCATTGGCAATGGCCTGCGCAGTCAGCAGGGCGTGGTTGATGCAGCCTTCCTGAATACCCACCACCATCAATACCGGAAGCTGTTCCTGCACCACCCACTCTGAGAGCGGACGCAAGTCGTTCATCAGGCTGCGCCAGCCGCCGGTGCCTTCGACCACCACGTGATCGACCTGACCGCTCAGGCGCTGGAGGCCATCCGACAGCAGACTGTAGTTAATTGGGCAGCTATGCGCCACGCTGCTTTCATCTTCGCTTAACGCGATGGGATTGACAGCGTCATACGGCAGCACGAGCGAAGAAACGCTCTGTAAAACCAGCGCGTCTTTGTTCCGCAGTCCGTCCGGCGTCTCTTTGCTGCCCTTCGCCACAGGCTTGTACCCGGCCACGCTTTTGCCGCTGGCAGCAAGTGCCTGCAACAGCGCACGGGAGACCACCGTCTTCCCGACAGCAGTGTCAGTACCTGTTATGAAGAAACGCTTAAACATCACTAGCCCCACAGTTATGTTGATGAAAAATACAGGAGAGAAATAGTCAACTGTGGAAAAAGTCTACGCGAAGCTGCCAAAGTCCAGCTTGAGATAGCGCAATTTTTGGTGTGAATATGAAAAAATGTTAACCCTGTAACAGTCGTATCAGCAACGATCCGTTATAGAGCGCATCTTTGACCAGAGCCGCGCCAGCCATCGTTCCCCGGTTAGAAAACTGGGTGCTTTCTACCGCAATATGGCGACTGTAGGCCGGTAGCGACTGTTGCCGAATACAATCAGAAATTGCCGGAAACAAGATATCCGCGGCCAGGTTAAAGGGGGAGCCAATGAGGATTTTTTGCGGGTTAAAAAGGTTCACCATGATTGCCAGAATCCGCCCGACGTGGTTCCCGACGCCGCTGATAATATCCCGCGCCAGCAGGTCCCCCTGCAGCGCGGCCTGACATAACCATTCAACGCTCAACGGCTGCTGATGCAACATTGAGCTCATCGATTTAGCCATCCGAACCTGTGCCAGTTCGAGCACGCTTTCGACGCTGGCGATGGTTTCCAGGCAGCCATGGTTACCGCAGTAGCAGCGTTTTCCGTACGGATCGACCTGAGTATGGCCGATTTCCACCAAGCTGCTGCTGCCCGCATGTAGCAGGCGGCCATCGGTGATGACTCCAGCACCAACGTTATGGTCGATAACCACCTGAATGACGTCCCGTGCCCCTCTCGACGCGCCAAACAGCGACTCAGCCATGGTCCATGCGCTGATATCATGCTGAATGTAGACCGAGACCCCGGTATGGTTAGATAAGATCTCGCCAAGCGGCATATCTTTAACATCATCATAAAACGGCATCCGGTGGATGATGCCGTTTTCAGTATCGATAATTCCCGGCATGGTGATGGCAATAGCGGTTAATCGTTCCAGCTTTTTTTGATGACGAATAAAAAACTGATCAACATGATCGAGTACGCGCGTCGCAAAAGGCTGAACATGCTGTAACGCCAGCTCAAGCTGCTCTTCCACCACCAGCTTGCTGCTTAAATCACGCAGGGCGAGATGGATTTCGCCGCGGTTAATGCGGATGGAGAGATAGTGCCAGGCTTCCGTTTCCACCATTAACCCAACGGCGGGACGCCCACGGCTGCCGGGGTCCTGGATTTCGGTTTCCTGCACCAGGTGCGCTTCCAGCATTTCACGCACGATTTTGGTGATACTGGCAGGTGCCAACTGCGCGAAGCGCGAGAGGTCGATACGCGACACCGGGCCAAGCTGATCAATCAGGCGATATACCGCGCCTGCGTTGGTCTGCTTTATTTGATCGATATGGCCTGGCTGACTGTCCGCTACCACCGTTGACTCCCTTTATTTTCGCGCTTCGAAATAAACTGAGGGCTATGGTGAAGCACTTCAATGCTTCACGTCAAATTTTTACTTAGCCTTGTGATTTACCGCACATTTCTAGATGGTTTTTGTCCTAAAAATCTAATGTGGCGCTGGCGAGAAGCGACTCACGAAAGCGCTGCGCCGCCTGTCCCTGCTCGTGATGCTTCGACCACACCAACCACATTTCAGATACCGCGTCCTGCTCCTCAATGGGTAACCAGCGCATTTCCGACAGTTGAACCCGCCTGAACGATGCGGGCAGAATTGACACGCCAAGCCCGGCGGCGACCAGTCCAATAATGGTCATCGCCTCACCCACCTCTTGAGTGATAACCGGCGTTAAGCCATAGCGGCGCATCAGCCCGAGAATATCGTCGTACAACCCGGTTCCTACGTGAGGATCAAAAAACACAAACGGTTCCCGAGCCAGCTCCCGCAGGCTGACGCTCGGTTGGCTTGCCAGGGGATGGTCGCGCGGAACCATGGCCAGCAGCGGCTCGCGCAGCACCCTTTCCCAGGCCAACGTATCCGGCAACTGGGTATTGCGCATCAGCCCCAGATCGAGCGTTCCCTCGTTAAGGGGCACGATTTGTTCCCGGGTGTTGGTTTCCCGGGTCTGGATATGCACATCCGGATAGCGGCGGCGAAAAGTCGACAGCGTGTCGGATACCGCCTTAATAAAGGGAGCCGATGAGGTAAAACCGATTCGCAGCTCACCGGTTTCACCATGGTGTAAACGGGCGGCACGGGCGGCGGCTTCGTCAACCTGGGTAAGAATCTGTCGGCTATCAGCCAAAAACTGCTTCCCTGCTTCCGTCAGGCTGACGCTGCGGTTAGTACGGGCAAACAGACGCGCGCCAATCTGCTGTTCAAGGATTTGAATCTGCTGGCTAAGCGGCGGCTGGGAGATATTCAAACGCGCCGCCGCATGACCGAAATGTAGCTCTTCGGCAACGGCAATAAAGTAGCGCAGGTGACGCAGTTCGATATTCATATTTAAAACGTCTTATTTGAGATTATTAATATATTAGACAGAATATTTACATTTTCATACCCTTTACTGGTGACCTGCGAGGCCACTTAACTCTCTGTTTATCAGCAAGGATTTTTCCGTGAGTCGTACAACTACCGCTGACATCGTGCCGGCAAGCGACGTCAGCGACGCTATCGTTCCCCAGCCAAATCAGTTTATTAAACGCGGCACCCCGCAATTTATTCGTGTTACTCTCGCGCTCTTTTCTGCCGGACTGGCGACCTTTGCGCTGCTCTATTGCGTGCAGCCAATTCTGCCAGTGCTCTCCAGCGAGTTCGGCGTTTCACCGGCCAGCAGTAGTATTTCGCTGTCGATTTCAACAGCCATGCTGGCGGTCGGTCTGCTGTTTACCGGCCCGCTTTCCGACGCCATTGGTCGCAAACAGGTGATGGTTACCGCGCTGGTGCTGGCCTCGTGCTGCTCTCTGCTGTCGACGATGATGTCAAGCTGGCACGGAATTCTGATTATGCGCGCATTGATCGGCTTATCGCTAAGCGGCGTGGCGGCGGTCGGTATGACTTATCTGAGTGAAGAGATTCATCCCAGCGTTGTGGCGTTCTCAATGGGGTTGTATATCAGCGGTAACTCCATTGGCGGCATGAGCGGCCGCTTGTTGACCGGGGTGTTCACCGATTTCTTCGGCTGGCGCATCGCGCTGGCGGTGATTAGCTGTTTTGCCCTCGCCGCGGCGATCATGTTCTGGCGCATCCTGCCGGAATCGCGCCATTTTCGTCCGACCTCGCTGCGGCCGAAATCGCTGCTGATTAACTTCCGCCTGCACTGGCGCGATCGCGGCCTGCCGCTGCTGTTTCTCGAAGGTTTTTTGCTGATGGGGTCGTTCGTCACTCTGTTTAACTATATCGGCTACCGCCTGATGCTCTCGCCGTGGTCGCTGAGCCAGGCGGTCGTTGGCCTGCTGTCGGTGGCCTATCTGACCGGCACCTGGAGCTCGCCGAAAGCCGGGGCCATGACGGTACGCTATGGTCGCGGCCCGGTGATGTTGTTCTCCACAGCGGTGATGCTCGGCGGCCTGCTGCTGACCCTGTTCTCATCGCTATGGCTGATTTTTATTGGCATGCTGCTGTTCTCCGCCGGGTTCTTCGCCGCGCATTCGGTCGCCAGCAGTTGGATAGGCCCGCGGGCCCGACGCGCGCGCGGTCAGGCATCATCGCTCTATTTATTTAGCTACTATCTGGGTTCCAGTATGGCGGGTACATTGGGTGGGGTTTTCTGGCATAACTACGGCTGGAACGGCGTCGGCGGGTTTATCGCGTTGATGTTAATAGCAGCACTTCTGACCGGCGCGTGTTTACACAAACGTCTGAAATAAAACGTCTTAACGTGGCCTGAACGGGCCACGTTGCTCACCACATTCCCAGAACCGACGACATACCCATTAACTCTCTGAGAGCATCAACGGAAAGCAGTGCGATAAACAGCCAGGTAAACGGATTCATAATCAACCCCGCATCAGCAGCCAGCGCCTTTGATGAGTTTAGCCGCTGGCCAGAGAAAGAGTCTGCTATTTTGCGCACATTTGGATTATTTCGACCTAAACATAAAATACGCAACCGATTAATCAATACATAATGCTGATTTTGGTGGCTAACGGCGTTTAAGGTTGCGCAAGAATGGTTATTTCAGCATTCCCGCCCAGGCGGAGAGCAGCAAAAGCAGCGCCATAGTGCGCTGGAAACCCACCAACCCACGATCGGTACGAAACATCCGATTGACCACCTGCCCAAGCCACGCCCACGCCACCAGACAAACTAGCGATATCAATAAAAACCACAGCGCCATCAGCGCAATCACTGGCAGCGGATGCTGGCCCGTTGGTGCAAACAGACTCACCACCGCCAGCGCCATCATCCAGGTTTTCGGATTCACCACTTGTAACAACGCCGCCGCGCGAGCGGTAAAACGCTTTTGCGTCCCGCAAGCTAAATCTGGCGGCGACGCGCTAAAGAGCTGCCAACTGAGCCAGCTCAGCCATAAAGCCCCGGTCCAGCTCATTATCTGCCGCACCAGCGGATACTGGTGCAAAAGCTCCCCAGCTCCAGCTCCCGATATCATCACAATCAGACTGGCCGAGACGCATGCGCCAATTACCGCTGATAGCGTGGCCTTCACGCCATAACGCTGGCTGTTGGCCAGAATCAAAATATTGGTCGGCCCAGGGGTGATAGAGGCAACAAAGGCAAATAACAGATACGGCAGCAGATCCACAGGTAGCTCCTTTTATAAGGCAAGCGACTACTTTGCGGATATTTTCAGGAAACGTCTGGAAGGTTTGTGCACAGGCGACGGTAATGCGCCGGAGTCAGCCGATATGAGCGCAGAAACCAGCGCCCGAGATGGCTCTGGTCAGCAAAACCCAGCGTGGCGGCAACGTTCACCGGCAACTCACCGCAGGCTAATAGCTGTCGCGCCTTAGCCAGCCGCAGTTGAATAAGCCATGCGTGAGGCGCAAGGTTGAACTCACGCTTAAAGCAGCGCGTCAGGGTGAACCTGTCGGTGCCCGTCTCGCGGGCCAAATCGGAAAGGCCAATATTTTCCCCCACATGAGCATACAGATAATCTCTCGCCCGATGAGCCACTGCCGCACTTTGGATATGCGAGGGCAATTTTTTGCGCCAGTGGCAATGCGCCGTGAGCTGGGACAGCAAGCTGTCCATGCAGCTCTGCTGGACAATGCGCAGCTCATTGCCGTGCAGGGTATTAAAGGTTTCGCCGATCGCGCGCACCAGCTGCGGTTCGCGAGTCAACGTGCGGGCAAAATGCAGCGAATAGCTTCCGGGAACCGATTCATACAGTCCTTGCAGAGTATCGGTCAGCCATTTTTCATCAAGATAAAAGGTCAGATAGGTGAATCCGCCAACGATCGGGGCATCGCCATCATGGATTTCGCCCGGTTCCAGTAAAAAAGCATCACCCGGATGGCTGCGATGGCGTTCACGGCGGCAGGAAAACTGCTGAGTACCGGACAGAGTGATCCCCACCAGATAGCTGTCGTGCCAGTGTGGATCATAGGCGTGGCCTTCAAAATGCGCCTTAATCGTTTCAATTCCCGAGTCTGCGTGCTGTCGCAGCTCCAGCCAGTCATGAGTCATACACTCCTCCACTTTACCGCAGCATTGACGATCCTTTCGGCGTTGTCTGGAAGATTTGTGCACCACGCCTTGCGCCGCCTCATTTTGCGCTATTGCACTATCTTCAGTAACTCGGTGGTGAACTGACTAATATCAATCTGATAGGCCGGATAGGCTTCCTGTAATTTGCTGAAGTCACCCACATTGACCATGATGGTGGTGAGCCCTTTCGCCTCATTTTGTTGATACAGGGCCATCGCATCCAGTTTCTCAAATTCGGTGAATAAAACGGTATCGACCTGCATCACTTTGCCTGCAGGCGTCACAGAGATCACCGCGCTATCTATACCGGTGTAATCATCAAGGATGTGCGGCGATGAGATAGTAAAAGACATCAACTTGGTATAGACGGAAAGCTCGGACTCCAGCGCCCTGAGAGCATTGATGTTACCTGGCAATTCCGCCGTAACAATCCCGGCATCCTTGCAGTAAAGGATTTCACTAAATAGCCTGAAAAACTCCAGCCAGCGAGGGTCCGCCTGCTGCGGACTGGTCTTAAGTTTTGTGCCTTCAAACAAGTCAACAATTTCAATGGCGGTTGACCAGACATGTTGTAATTTTGTGCGAAACTGCACTTCAACATCAAACCCTCCGCAGGAATAAATTCGATGAATTCCGCGATATCCGGTGGTTTTGGGGGCAATTAAATAGTCTCTTGTTCGCTTAACGATCGCCCCGTCGATATCCGTTCGATAGATTTCGGCCTCAACCAAATCATCATAGCTATCCATAATCACGCGGCAGCCCGCAATATCGCTCATCTGGCTCACGTTGATGGTCGTGGAGGTCATGCCATCCAGAGAGGGACGGGATAATTTATCCAGAATAGTGGGGAAACGTTTTAACCTTGACGTGACTTGCCCCACGCCAAACTGCTCCAGGGCGCTACGAATATGCCTCATCGGTCGATCGTGTGCCGCCCGGTATTCCTGAATGATAACGATGTCCTTTTCAGAGGCAGTACCTTTGCGAATACGTCTGCCGGCTTTTTCAATTTGACTACGGGAATGCTTAAGGATGAATTCACCATCCTGAAATGCGCTATCGGGCATGATTTTATCGTTAATTGGCTACATGAAGTGGATCACTTTCCCACATCCGAAACCGTCATCAAAACAAAGATTTCACTTGTACATATGATTTCGCACGTCCCGTGCCCATAGGGCCTCTGCCAGTGAAGGATTACAATGGTGTAAAGTCGATATATACCCTAAATAATTCGAGTTGCTTAAAGGCGGCAAGAGAGTGAGTCCCCAGGAGCATAGATAAACTATGCGACTGGGGTGAGCGAGCGTAGCCAACACATAAGCAACTTGAAGTATGACGGGTATACTCTTCATACTTCAACTCCTTCAGATAACTGATAACAAGCGAGAATCCCGATATGAATAACGCATCAAACTATCATCAGCTGACTCGCACCTTTCAGCGTCTTTCACGCTTCTCGCATCTCTCCGCCATCGCTGGCTGGGATATGTTCGCCATGATGCCGCCCGGCGGCAGCGCAGCGCGTGGTGAAGCGCTGGCTGAACTCGGCGTTTTGCAGCATCAAATTTTGACCGATAAAAAAGTAGGCGAATGGCTACGCAATGCCCGCCAGGAAGAGCTGAATGATGTAGAACAGGCGAATCTGCGCGAAATGACGCGCCAGTACGAACAGGCGGCGCTGCTGCCCGAAAGCCTGGTTGAAGCCAAATCGCTGGCAGGTAGCCGCTGCGAACACGCCTGGCGCAGCCAGCGCCCGGCAAACGACTGGCAGGGATTTGCCGAAAACCTGCGCGAAGTCGTCAAGCTCAGCCGCGAAGAAGCGCAAATCCGCTCCGCAGCTAAAGGCTGCTCCCGCTATGATGCGCTGCTGGATATTTTCGAGCCGGATATGACCAGCGCGCGGCTGGACGTCCTGTTCGCCGACCTCAAATCCTGGCTTCCTTCTTTACTGGCTAACGTTGTTGAGAAGCAGGCGCAGATGCCGCTCATCGAACCGCAGGGGCCGTTCCCCGTCGCCGACCAACGTGAGCTGGGGCTGGAAGCGATGCGCGTGCTAGGGTTTGATTTTGACGGCGGACGCCTGGACATCAGCGCCCACCCGTTCTGCGGCGGCGTCCCCCAGGATGTGCGCATCACCACGCGTTACAACGAAAACGACCTGCTCAGCGCGCTGTTTGGCGTGATCCACGAAACCGGCCACGCGCGCTACGAACAAAATCTGCCGCGTAACTGGCTCGATCAGCCTATCGCCCTCGCCCGTTCGACGGCAATCCATGAATCACAAAGCCTGTTTTTCGAAATGCAGTTGGGCCGTAGCGAGGCATTCCTGCAACGGCTGCTGCCAACGGTACGCCAGTACTTTGGTGAGCAACCGGCCTTCAATCGCGATAACTTCATTGCGTGGAACCAGCGCGTCAAGCCGGGCTTTATCCGCGTTGACGCCGATGAAGTGAGCTATCCGGCACACGTTATTCTGCGTTACGAAATCGAACGCGCATTGATTGATGGCGATATTGAAGTGGAGGATATTCCGGCGCTGTGGGATGAAAAAATGCAGCACTGGCTGGGTCTTTCCACTACCGGTAACTACCGTGATGGCTGTATGCAGGATATCCACTGGACCGACGGCGGCTTTGGCTACTTCCCGTCCTACACTCTGGGCGCAATGTACGCCGCGCAGCTGATGGCTTGTGCCAAACGGGCGCTACCGCAGTTGGAAAGCGACATCGCCAACGGCAATTTTAGCGCCCTGTTCGACTGGCTGCGGCAGAATATCTGGCAGCACGGCAGCCGCTTCAGTACCTCTCAGCTGATTCAACATGCCACCGGGGAAGATCTCAATAGCGCCTTTTTCCGCCAGCACCTGACCTCGCGGTACCTGTAAAAGCAGCGGCGTCGGTCTCCCCGACGCCTTATTCCGTCTTGGTTCAGAGGCGTTGTACATACCGTTACACGCCGAAACCAAACACTCACGGAAACCTCGATAAGACAAGCATATAGTTCTTTCAACGGCCCCGCAGTGGGGTTGAAACAAGAAACCTTTTCGAGGATATCAGAATGAAAAAAGTATTAGCTCTGGTCGTTGCCGCTGCAATGGGTCTGTCTTCTGTTGCTTTCGCTGCCGATGCTGCCACCACCACTCCGGCTCCGGCTGCTGCAACCCACAGCACCACCGCGAAAACCACGCATCACAAAAAACACCACAAAGCCGCTGCCAAACCGGCCGCAGAGCAGAAAGCTCAGGCTGCTAAGAAACACAAAAAAGCAGAAGCCAAACCCGCTGCTGCCCAGAAAGCCCAGGCCGCTAAAAAACACAAAAAAGCCGCCACTAAACCTGTAGCTCAGAAAGCACAGGCAGCTAAAAAGCACCACAAAACGACCAAACACAATACCGCTAAACCTGCTGCACAACCGGCTGCTTAATCTCCCCGGTTAGGCTGTTTGATATGATATCGGCGCTGCTTCAGCGCCGTTTTTTTCTGGAGAGCACCATGCTGCGGCGCTATCGTTTTGAGCTCATCCTGATATTACTGATTATCTGCGCGCTGATCGCCAGCCGCTTTTTCCTCTATTGAACCGTTAGCTGCCAGAGGTTATAGCCCAGGCCATATAGGGCCAAAAACAACAAGAAAAGCGCCGATACCGTGGTCAACTTCCTCGCATAGTGCGCCATTAACCAGCGACGAATCGCCAGAATATAGAGCGACAGTACGCTCAGGTCGATAATCACCCACACCATCGTTAACAGCCCCAGACTCAAACCGATACTGGCGGTGATATGAATAAACTGCGGAAAAAAAGCGGCAAAAAAGAGAATATCTTTCGGGTTGCTTAGTGCCGTCACAAACCCTGCCATCACCCCACTCCGCTTCACCGATACGCTCCCTGATACCCCACGCTCCCGCAACATACCCAACGCAAGCTTGATGATATACAGCGACCCGGCAATCGCCAGCAGCGTCAACGCTCGTGGATCTAACGCCACCAGCCCCGTCAGCATCGCGGCTGCCGCGGCAATCAATACTAACGAAGCCAGATTTCCCCCGACCATTGTGCGTACCGCGCTGGCATACCCTTCGCGCGCCGCGGCTCCGGTGACCAATAACACCACAGGCCCCGGCGTGGCAATCAGCGCCAGTACCGTCAGGCAGTAGGCTGCAAGCAATGAAAAATCCATGAACTGAACTCACTATTCAATGATAAAGACGCTATATTCCGCCTTGATTTTAGAGTTGAAAAACGACAAATAGTGAGCTTCAATGTGAGTTTTACTCAATATAGAGAGTAATAGTCGATGTCGATGCCGCCGCGCTACACGTCACGCCCGGAGCCGTAAGTCGCCATGTCAGCACCCTGGAAGCGTGGTTTGAGTGCCAGCTCTTTTTTCGCCATGGACCAAAAGTCACGGTTACCGACGCAGGACAGCAGCTGGCGAAAGCATTAGAAGAGAGTTTCTCGGCGATTGACCGGGCCTGTCAGACCCTGCGCCGTCAGGCGGGAAAGCTACGGCTGAAAGCGCCGTCCACCCTCACCATGCGCTGGTTACTGGACGTTCTGCAACAGTTTCGCCAGCAGCATCAGCGCCCGGAAGTCGAAATGAGTAGCCTGTGGATGGACCGGGACTGCGTCGATTTTGCTCAGGAACCGTTTGACTGCGCGATCCTGCTCGGCGACGGTAATTTTGGCGACGATAATGTCTGTAGTCTGCTGTTTGCCGAATGGCTCATCCCGCTTTGCGCACCGGGGATGCAACAAAAGGCCCTGCAGGATTTAGCCACCTGCACGCTGATTCACCCTTCGACCGATCGTCGGGACTGGCGGCGGTGGCTACAATATTGCGGGCAACAACAACAGCCGAATATTAGTCAGGGCTTAGTTTTTGATACCCTGGAACAAGGCACCATGGCAGCCATGAGCGGCCATGGCGTCAGTATTGGCGATCTGCTGCTCAATCTACCGGCGATCCGCGCCGGACTGCTGGCGCTGCCCTTTTCGACAGCCGTTGCCACCGGCGAGGGATACTATCTGGTGTGGCCCAAAAACACGCTTAACTCACAGCCCATCGCATTGCTACACGACTTTTTGCATCAGCATGTTCCCGAGTCTCTCCCTGACAGTATCACTCGCCAGGGGCAAGCGCCTGTTTACAAGACATGAACCGCCGTGACCAGCAGATAGCCCGTGGTGCCCCAAATCATGGCGGACACCAGAGAAACGTAAACTAATGCGCGAATACCTTGTTTAGACATAGACCCTCCCGTACATCGGGTAATGAGAGATTGCAGATATCATCGCCGGGACAACATCTCTATTTGCTCAACAAGGTGATAGCAATAACAACGTTTTGGGTGAGAAAATGTTTCGCTTTGAAAGTAATTGAGAAACAGGTAAAGAAGTATTTGTTCTTTTATAGATAGCTCTTGTTTAACCAGTAACATCGCCTTCTGGAACACTCACCTTAAGAAAAATCTGCAGTAAGAAAGCTTTTTACCCCGCGCAGGATGCTGTACGTTCGGATACACGATTTATGTTGCTTCCGCCCCCTGTTTCTGCGGAAATAACGCAGCAGAAAATCGATGTTAACCGTTTGAAATTACGCTATTCGCCTACGTAAAAAAGACTGTTTTTTCTGCTTTTACGGGCGTTAGGGCTTCATTAAAATTATTCTTAACTTTCATAAACTTAAATCTGCTGCTACTTTCAATATACATAATTAACTCCCCAGAGAGTGATATGCGTAGAGACGTACTGTTATTACTGTGTTCATTTTGTCTATTTCCCGCGCTAGCTCAGGCTGATGATGATGGCATGAGTGCAAAAGATATTAAGACGCTGTTTTTCGGTCATGATGATCGTAAACCGGTGAATAACCCCACAGATACACCGTGGGACGCTATCGGGCAACTGGAAACCGCCAGCGGCAACCTCTGCACCGCCACGCTGATTGCGCCCAATCTGGCGCTGACCGCCGGGCACTGCCTGCTTACGCCGCCCAAAGGCAAGCCGGATAAACCCGTTGCGCTGCGCTTCATCTCGCGTAAAGGGGGATGGGTGTATGAAATTCACGGTATTGAAGGCCGGGTTGACCCATCGCTGGGTAAACGGTTGAAGGCCGACGGCGATGGCTGGATAGTGCCCTCCGCGGCAGCACCGTGGGATTTTGGCCTTATCATGCTGCGCTATGCCCCCTCAGGAATTACGCCGATACCCATTTTTAGCGGCAATAAGGCCGATTTGACCGCCGCGCTGAAGACCGCTGAACGCAAAGTCACGCAGTCCGGCTATCCGGAAGATCATCTGGATAATCTCTACACTCATGAAGATTGTGTGGTGACCGGTTGGGCGCAGACGTCGGTGCTGTCGCATCAGTGCGACACCTTACCGGGCGATAGCGGTTCCCCGCTGCTGCTGAAAACCGACGCGGGTTGGCAGGTTATTGCGGTACAGAGTTCGGCTCCGGGACCTAAAGATCGCTGGCGGGCGGATAATCGAGCCATATCGGTGACCGGTTTTCGCGACAAACTGGAAACTCTGGCCGCCCAATAAGCGGTCAGCCCTGCTGCTGGCGCAGCTGTAGTAAAGAAGCGACGGGCATCGGCTCGCTGAAATAGAACCCCTGCAATCTGTCGCATCCGGCACGACGCAGCAGCGCCAGCTGTTGCTGATTTTCAACGCCTTCCGCCACTACCGTAATGCCTAGCGCCCCGGCAATACGCACGGTACCGCGTACCAGCTCCGCCGCCTGGGTATCGACATCCACCAGCCCGGCCAGCGATTTATCAATTTTGAGGCTGTCAAAGCTGAAGCTGCGTAAATAACCGATGCTTGAGTATCCGGTACCGAAATCATCCAGCGCCACCGCAATGCCCAGCGATTTTAAATTCTCAATCGCCGCTCTCGCGCGATCGGGATTTTCCAGAACATAGCTCTCGGTGATCTCAAGCTGTAATCGGCGGGCTGGGAAATGGCAGCGTCCAAGCACCTGTACCACTCGCGACTCAAATTCCGGGTCACGGAACTGCGCCGGTGAAATATTCACCGACAGCAGCAGGTCACCCATCGGCTGCAGGTCACAGCAGGCGCGATAGAGGACAAACTGGCCGAGGGCGTAGATCAGGCCGCTGCTCTCAGCAATACCGATAAACGCATCCGGCGGCAGCGCCCCCTGAGGGCGTCGCGGCCAACGCAACAGCGCTTCCACCCCTTCCATCACCAGCGTGTCGGCGTTGACTATCGGCTGATACCAGACGTCAAACTCTTCATTTTCCAGCCCCTGGCGGATGCCGTTTTCGATATTGAGCTGATATTGCCGCGCGTCGCTAAGCGCTTCGTCATACCAGGTTGTGCGCCCTTTGCCGGTTTTCTTCGAGTGGTACATGGCAATATCGGCACGACGAAACAGCTCGGTACTGGAACAGGTCGCCGGAACGCCGCTGGCGATACCGATACTGGCGCTGATATAGATTTTGCGATCGTTTAAGGTGACGGGGGCTTTCAGCATTTCCAGCACCGCCCAGGCAAATGCCGACGCCTGATTGACCGCCAGCTCCCCGCTGATTGTCATCGCGAACTCATCGCCGCCCATCCGCGCCAGCATCCCGCCAGAAGGAACGCGCTCCCGCAATTCTTTCGCAATATAGGTGATCAGCGCATCGCCAACATCATGGCCATAATTGTCATTGACGTCTTTGAAGCCATCGAGGTCGATAAATACCACGCTTTGCGTTTCATGCTGCGATTTTTCACAGACCTGATTAAGCCGCTCGATCAGCGCCCGACGGTTGGGCAAGCGGCTGAGCCAGTCGGTCATGGCGATATTGCGCGCCAGCTTTTCGCCGCGCGCCAGCTTGTACAGCCCAAGGCTACTAAAGAGAATAAACAGTAGGATCAACCCCGCCGCTACCGCAGCAATCAGCCGAATGCTGTTCGATGCCGCTCGCGATGCCTCTGCGCCAGGAAGCCGGGGCTGCCAGCTCAGGTAGCCGACGATTTCCCCGGACTGAGTAAGCAACGGGATGCTGTACTCACCGCCGGTCAGCGTGACATGTAGATTACGAATCTGAAACGTATCCCCCAGGCGTTCGAGCATTTGCGGGTTGATATGGCGGGTGATTACCAGGTAGCGGCGGGTGTCATCATAAACCTGCAAACGCCCGACCGTTGGGCGAATCAGGCCGATACCCACAAAGGCAATCCCCGCGCGAGTGCGTGTAATCCCGGCAAAGGCGCTTTTACCGCTGCGTAGCTCTCCAGCATGTTGCGTAATAAGCGTCTGGAAACCGCTGCCTAAAAATTGCGTATCCTGCTCAGTAAAGGACTGGCTGCGGAACGATCCCCACAGTACGTGGTGGTTCTGGTCCAGCACGAAAGTGCCGTCATAGAGATTATTAATTTTAAAGCCCGACCCCCATGAATTGTAGAGCCATTTCGGATCGAGTTTAGTGGCATAGGCCTGAGTGACCGCGTCGTCCCAGATAGAATTATCCAGCACCAGGGACAGCACGCGGTTGACCGAGGTCTGTACTGCGCCATTCACCGATAGCACCGAGCGATGCTTGTCGATTTCGTTGGCTTTAAGGCCTATCAGATGTTGAGAGAGATAGAGTAGAGAAATAACAGACACGATTAAGCCGACCCCGGCGAGGACGATCATGACGGAAAGCGTTCTGGCGGAGGGAATATTGCGCCAACCTAACGAGTGAATCATGTTCTGTCCTCATCACGGCCAGCCGGGAGATACGCCGAACTGGCTCTTTTTAAAGCGTAATACAGAGAACAGATTTTGCTGCCCGCATTCGCGAGCAGCATCACATCAGGCAAGTTTAATTAATACCATGCCTGCCACCAGCAGGATAAGTCCGGCCCAGCCTTTATAATTCAGACGTTGACCAAACAGCACCCAACCAGCAGCAATGGTTGCCGCAATGCCGAAACCGCCCCACAGCGCGTAGGCCACCGACAGGTCAATCCCCTTAACCGCCTGCGAAAGCGCGCTAAACGCGCCAAGGACCGCAGCCAGCGACATTACGCCGTAGAATTTACGCCGGAACCCGTCGGAAAACTTCAGAAAAACGTTCGCGATGATTTCCAGCACAATCGCCAGCGCCAGCCAGGCGCCGTGAACCCACTCAAACTGTTGCATGAGTTCTCTCCTTGCGCTGTTTCACCGTTTTTTGCGTCCCGGACTTGATTAATACGATCCCGGCGACCAGGGTGACCAGGCCAGCAATTTTTATCGCCGATAGCGTCTCATCAAACAACAGCACGCTGAAAATAGTGATCAGTAAAATACCGATCCCTTCCCATAGGGCGTAGGCTACGCCAAGGGCGATTTTTTTGACCGCGAAGGCCAGAAAAATATATGAAAGGGCAATCATCACCAGCATCAAAATAAAGCCAGTATGTCCACCGCTTACGCTAGCCCATTTCATCGATAGCGTGCCGGTAATTTCAGCAACGATAGCTAAAGCTAATAAAATCCAATAAAACATGATCCCTTCTCCTGCTTGAGAATATAATCCACAGCGGCTTACTCGAGTAAACCGGAAAAATTCTGACGTTATTTTAGCCGTGCGCAGCGCGCCAGCTCAGGCAGAGAGAAGAAGACTAAAGCGCCGAGCGCCAGTGCTGCTCGCCAAGAAAACGGGAGTGAGAGAGGGAAACTGCAGGGTGATAAGAAATAAACATCCTGAACTGATTGTCCATAAAATTACAATTATCCGCGCTATTGCTTCTCATCATTTGCGGATGAAAATTGTCCTCGGTAGTTATACACAAGCCGATTTGTACCATAATGCTACATTTAACTCAAAGTCTTTGCAGTTCTTTACCTTGGGTATTTTATTTTGATTAGTTTTTTCTGATAAAAATCGACATTATGATATCGTTCTGGCAATTCTTTATTAATGGGTCGCGTTTTTCTTTCTAGCAGATGCAACGCGTTGAGACGCCGACTTTGCCAGCGTCTACAATAAACACACATTAGAGCTCATTTTTCTCGCAGGGAGCGGTATGGCCAAACCCATCATCACGCTTAACGGCTTAAAAATGGTCATCATGCTCGGCATGATGGTTATCATCCTGACCGGCATTCGCTTCGCGGCGGATATCATCGTCCCTTTCGTGCTGGCACTGTTTCTGGCGGTAGTGATTAACCCACTGGTTCAGCTTATGGTGCGCTGTCGGGTGCCGAGAGTGCTGGCCATTTCACTGCTGGTGGGCCTGATTGTCCTGCTTGCCGTCGTACTGCTGGCTTCGCTGGGGACTTCTCTCAATGAGCTGGCGCGTACCCTGCCGCAGTATCGCAACTATCTCTATGAACCGATGCAGACCATTGCGCCGTGGCTACAGCGCTTCGGCTTTACCGTTTCGGTGGTTGAGCTTAATAAATATATTGACCCTAACGCAGTAATGACTCTGGTCACCAGTCTGCTCACTCAGCTTTCAAACGCGATGTCCTCTATCTTCCTGCTGCTGCTGACGGTGGTGTTTATGCTGCTGGAAGTCCCGCAGCTACCCGCCAAGTTGCAACAGCTGATGTCGCGACCGGTGGAAGGCATGGGGGCGATTCAGCGCGCCCTCGACAGCGTCTCCCACTACCTGGTGTTAAAAACCGCCATCAGTCTGGTAACCGGCCTGGTGGTCTGGGGAATGCTGGTGCTGCTCGATGTGCGTTTTGCCTTTATGTGGGGACTGTTAGCTTTCGCGCTGAATTACATTCCTAATATTGGTTCGGTACTCGCGGCAATCCCGCCGATTTTGCAGGTGCTGGTGTTTGGTGGTTTGTACGACGCGCTGGTGGTTCTGGCGGGCTATCTGATTATCAACCTGGTGTTCGGTAACATCCTCGAACCGCGCATTATGGGCCGTGGACTGGGGTTATCAACGCTGGTGGTATTCCTGTCGTTAATTTTCTGGGGCTGGCTGCTGGGACCGGTAGGAATGCTGTTATCGGTGCCGCTGACGATTATCGTCAAAATCGCCCTCGAGCAGACGGTCGCCGGGCAAAGTATTGCCTTTCTGCTGAGTGATTTGAGTAAAAACTAACGACATTGCACGCGCTTTCCCCGGAGGCGATGCTGGCGCATCTGTCCGGGCTACCAGCCCGCAGACGGCGGTGAACCTGTAGCCCGGTCAGCGCAGCGCCACCAGGAAGCAGCAGCGCCAATGCATCAGCTCCAGCACATTCCGCTTGACGCACCTGTCCGCAAACGGCAGTGAACCCGTAGCCCGGTCAGCGCAGCGCCACCGGGAAGCAGCAGCGCCAATGCAACAGTCCCTAAACCATGCCGACTCGGGTTCTTTTTATACTCATCCCCCCTGCTCGTAGACCAATCATTCACCTTCATTATTGATCGCCATCACATCTCTCACCCGCCAATTATTACTCTTACGCTAACAATTCGCCGCCAGCCTTAATTGATGCCTGCCACGTCGGGACGCACACTTACTCCCACACCAGGACAATCAAAACGATTTGTCGAATCAGGAGGTTAACAATGAGTGCCGAACAAACGACCGGACGGGTCTGGAACCGTCGCCGGACGGAAAAACAGCGGCGACTGGCCGAGGCTAAGATCTCAGGTAAAGTCATTCCCACCGACCAGCTGGTTGCGGTTCTGGAACATTTGCTGGCTCCCGGCGACCGGGTGGTGCTGGAAGGCAACAACCAGAAACAGGCCGATTTCCTCTCGCGGATGCTGGCGGAAGTCAACCCGCAAAAAATCCACGACCTGCATATGATTATGCCGAGCGTCGGGCGCAGCGAGCATCTGGATCTCTTCGAAAAAGGCATCGCCCGCAAGCTCGATTTCTCCTTCTCCGGCACCCAAAGCCTGCGTATTTCGCAGCTGCTGGAAGATGGTCTGCTGGAAATTGGCGCGATCCACACCTATATCGAACTTTATTCCCGCCTGTACGTCGACCTGTCGCCGAACGTCGCACTGATTGCCGGTTTCAAAGCCGACCGCAAAGGTAATCTCTACACCGGGGCAAGTACCGAAGATACTCCGGCGCTGGTTGAAGCCGCCGCTTTCCATGACGGCATCGTCATTGCGCAGGTTAACGAACTGGTCGACGACGAATGCGACCTGCCGCGCGTCGATATCCCCGGTTCGTGGATTGACTACGTCGTTGTCGCCGATAAACCGTTCTTTATCGAACCGCTGTTTACCCGCGACCCGCGCCTGATTAAGCAAGAACATATTCTGATGGCGATGATGGCGATTAAAGGCATCTACGCTGAGCATCAGGTGCAGTCACTGAACCACGGCATCGGCTTTAACACCGCTGCCATCGAACTGCTGCTGCCCACCTACGGCGAGCAGCTCGGCCTGAAGGGCAAAATCTGTAAACACTGGACCCTGAACCCGCATCCGACGCTGATCCCGGCGATTGAGAGCGGCTGGGTGGAGAGCGTGCACTGCTTCGGCGGCGAACTGGGGATGGAAGAGTACATCCGCGCCCGCCCTGACGTGTTCTTTACCGGCGCAGATGGCTCCATGCGATCCAACCGCGCCTTCTGCCAGCTGGCAGGCCAGTACGCGGTGGATATGTTTATCGGCTCGACGCTCCAGGTGGATGGCTACGCCAACTCCTCAACCGTCACCCGTGGGCGTCTTTCCGGCTTCGGCGGCGCGCCGAATATGGGCCATGACCCGCACGGTCGTCGTCATGCCACCCCGGCCTGGCTGAATATGATTACCGAACCGGACCCAATGCAGCGCGGCAAAAAGCTGGTGGTGCAGATGGTGGAAACCTTCCAGGCGGGCGTAAAACCCACCTTCGTAGAAAAATTGGATGCCATTGAAGTGGCGAAAACCTCCGGAATGCCGCTGGCGCCAGTAATGATTTACGGCGATGACGTCACCCATGTGCTGACCGAAGAAGGCATCGCTTATCTCTATCGCGCGGAAAGTCTTGAGGAGCGCCGGGCGATGGTCGCTGCGGTGGCCGGGATCACCGATATCGGCCTCGGCGTTGACGCCAAACGCGTAGCCGACCTACGCCGCAGCGGAAAAGTCGTTTACCCGGAAGATATCGGTATTCGCCGTAGCGACGCCACCCGTTCGTTGCTGGCCGCTGGTAGCGTCGCCGACCTGGTGGAATGGTCCGACGGCCTGTACAACCCACCGGCAAAATTCCGGAGCTGGTAATGAAAAACCTCTCTCCCCAACTCGCAGAAACCCGGGCCCAGCGTCTGGCACAAATCGCCAGCGACTGCCTGATCGACGAAGCGCGCCTTAGCCCAAAACCGGGCCTGGTTGATAGCCGTGGCAACGGCGCGCATCAGGACCTGAATCTGGCGCTAATGGAACGCTCGGCCCACAGCCTGACACCGACTTTTCACGCGCTGGCGCAGCAAAGCTGGCTGCGCCCGGTTGATATCGCCCTGCGCGAGACCGTGGGTCGTCTGGGCCGTGAAGGCGAAGCGCAGATGATGCAGGCGACGGCGGGGGTCAACACCCATCGCGGCGCTATCTGGGCCCTTGGCCTGCTGGTCAGCGCAACGGCCATGCTGGGGGGAAAAGGTCATTCACAGAGAATCGCGGAAACTGCCGCCGCCCTCGCCCGTTTGCCGGACGCGTGCGCGCCGAAGACCTTCAGTAAAGGTCTGCGCGCCAGCCGCCGCTGGCAGGTGCCGGGTGCGCGTGAAGAGGCGCAGTGCGCTTTTCCGCACATCACCACCCTGGCGCTGCCGCAGCTACTGCGCAGCCGGGCGCAGGGGGCCAGCGAAGAGCAAGCCCGCCTCGACGCGCTGATAGCGATTATGACTTCGCTCAGCGATACCTGCGTGCTCTCCCGCGCCGGAATGGCGGGACTTGACGCCATGCAGCAAGGCGCTGCCGAGGTGCTAACCGCCGGAGGATGTGCGACAGCTGCGGGCCGAGCCGCTCTGGCGCGACTTGATGCCCAGATGCTGGCGCAGAACGCCTCGCCGGGTGGCGCTGCGGATCTGCTTGCCGCCACCCTGTTTCTCGACCGGGTTTCCGCCTAACGCATTCAGAGGATGTTATGGAACAGATCAAATTGTCATTTCCTGCCAACCGCGCCCTCAGCGGCAAAGCGCTGGCAGGCGTTGTAGGCTCCGGGGATATGGAAGTGCTCTATACCGCCGGACAGAGCGACACGCTCAACGTAGAAATCACCACCTCGGTGGACAACAGCCAGGCGCGCTGGAACGCGCTGTTCGACCGCCTGAACCTGGTTAACGGCCTGCCCGGCGGGCTGCTGGTTATCCACGATTTCGGCGCCACGCCGGGCGTGGCGCGTATCCGTATTGAACAGGTTTTTGAGGAGGTGGCCCATGCGTAACGATCGCAGCTTTATCGAATTACGTGCCCGCGAACGCGCCCGCATCCTGCTGGACGACGGTAGCTATCGCGAGCTGCTCGACCCGTTCGAAGGCGTCATGTCGCCGTGGCTGGGCGCGCAGGGTATCGTCCCGCAGTCCGATGACGGCATGGTGGTAGCGAAAGGTACCATTAACGGTCAACCCGCGGTGGTTATCGCCATCGAAGGAACCTTCCAGGGCGGCAGCATGGGCGAAGTCTCCGGCGCGAAAATGGCCGCGGCGCTTGAACTAGCGGCGGAAGATAACCGCAACGGTATCCCCACCCAGGCGGTGCTGTGTCTGGAAACCGGCGGCGTGCGTCTTCAGGAGGCCAACCTGGGCCTTGCCGCTATCGCCGATATTCATGCCGCGATTGTCGACCTGCGTCGCTACACCCCGGTGGTCGGTATTATCACCGGCACCGTCGGCTGCTTCGGTGGGATGTCCATCGCCGCAGCGCTGTGCAGCTACCTGATTGTCACTCGCGAAGCGCGCCTGGGGCTCAACGGGCCACAGGTTATCGAACAGGAAGCAGGCATTGAAGAGTATGACTCCCGCGACCGTCCATTTATCTGGAGCATGACCGGCGGCGAAATTCGCTACGCCAGCGGCCTGGTGGATGCGCTGGTAGGTGACGGCATCAACGCGGTGAAAACGGCAATGAACGAGGCGATTGCCCAGGGCGTACCGACCCAGCATCGCAGCGACAAATATGATGATTTCCTGACCCGTTTGACCCACTTCGATACCCGCCAGCAGGCGGATACCGCGCAGATCAAACAGCTATTCGCCCGGGAGGAGAAATAATGAGTCAGTTCACTAATCGCGCCGCGCTGTGGCTAAACCAGCTGGCACCGAATGCCCCGCTGATGAGCGGTCTGTGCCCGTCAGTACAGGTTGCCGATGCCGATTTTAACGGCGAGTCCGTGCGTTTTATCGCCGTGGTGCCGGATGCTAATAACCACTACCCACGCGCCGCTCAGGGCGAAGTTGGCCTGCTCGAAGGCTGGACGCTGGCGAAAGTGGTTAACGAAACTATCGACGCCGATGCGGATAACCCGGTGAAGCGCCCAATCATTGCGGTTATCGATGTGCCCAGCCAGGCCTATGGTCGCCGCGAAGAGGCCTTCGGTATTCATCAGGCGCTGGCCGGTGCGGCAGGTGCTTATGCCAAAGCGCGTCTTGCTGGTCATCCGGTGATTGGCCTGATTGTCGGCAAAGCGATGTCCGGGGCGTTTCTGGCCCACGGCTACCAGGCCAACCGCCTGATCGCCTTTAACGACAGCGGCGTGCTGGTTCATGCTATGGGCAAAGAGTCTGCCGCGCGGATCACCCTGCGTACTGTTGAGGCGCTGGAGAAACTGGCGGCAACTATTCCGCCGATGGCCTATGACGTCAGCAACTACGCAACGCTCGGCCTGCTCTCCGCCCTGCTCGATATCAGTAATCCGGATGCCCCAGACGCTCGCGATCTGGCTCTGGTCACCGCCACCCTGCGCGACGCCATCGCTGACGCCCGCCAGGATGCCACCCTGAAGTGCCGCCTGGGCGCGGAGAACCGTCGTAGTTCCCAACAGGTGCGTGAACGCATGCGCGCCAGCTGGTAGTCAGTCCCAAGTAAAAGAAAACCTGCCGGAAGCGGCCACCCAAAGGCACTTATCGAGTGTCTTTGGGGAGAGACTGCTTTTAGAAATTATAACAATCGCGCCAGTACTCTATTCTATTTACAGGTGATTTATGACTTATGTGATTATTCATGCTCTTGCGCCGATTTTTGTCATCATGCTGCTGGGCTTCTGGGCCGGTAAGGCCAAAATGGTCGATAACAAAAACGTCTCGCTGCTCAACATTTTCGTGATGGATTTCGCCCTGCCCGCGACGCTGTTCAGCGCCACGGTACAGACGCCGTGGGGCGGCATCGTCGCCCAATCACCGCTGGTGCTGGTGCTCACCGGCGCGATGTGGATTACCTACGCGGCCATCTACTTCCTCGCCACCCGCGTCTTTAAGCGCTCACCGCAGGATGCCGCCGTGCTGACCCTGACCGTGGCGCTGCCTAACTACGCTGCGCTCGGCCTGCCGATTCTTGGCAGCGTGCTCGGCGAAGGTGCGTCAACCTCGCTCTCGGTCGCCGTGTCTATTGCCTGCGGTTCGGTATTGATGACGCCGTTCTGTCTGCTGATTCTGGAACGTGAAAAAGCGCTGGCAGCCGGAGAAAACAGCGGTTCAACGCTGGCGATGCTGCCGGTATTGATGTGGCGTTCGGTGAAAAAACCAATTGTCTGGGGCCCGCTGCTGGGGGTAGTACTTTCCGCCATCGGTATCAAAATGCCGGACCTGCTGCTCTCCTCCATTAAACCGCTGGGCCTGGCGGCAACCGCCGCAGCGCTGTTCCTGACCGGGGTGATCCTGTCGGCGCGTAAGCTGCAGCTCAATACGCTGATCGCCACATCGACCATCGTCAAACTGCTGGTGCAACCGTTTATTGCCTGGGGTCTGGTGATGCTGCTCGGTCTGCATGGCTCCATCGCCATCACCGCGATTCTGATGATTGCCCTGGCGGCCGGTTTCTTCGGCGTGGTGTTCGGTAACCGCTTTGGCGTGCAGTCGCCGGATGCGGAAGCTGTGCTGCTGTTAAGCTCGGTTCTGTGTATCCTGTCGCTGCCGCTGTTTATCACTTTAACTTCAGGGATCTAACGATGTCATCAACGCCGCGTCCTCACGATTTAGTCTGGTTGAATCATGCCCGTGCGCTGGAGGCCACCGAGGAACTCTGGGTCGCCCAGCACTGGCGAGTCAGCCTGCCTGTGGTGGTCCGACGCGACGTTGATGCCGATGCCCGCATTCCGGTGGGCGTGCGGGGTATGAAGCGCGAACAGCGGGCGGCGGGCTGGGTACGGATGGAGAATATCGTTCGTACCATCAGCCCGGAAACGCTCGCCGACCGCCAGCTGCTTCTGCGCTCGCCGTTTGTCTCTCAGCCGCCGCTACAGGCGGCTATTTCACTGACCCTGCACGACTGGCCGTGGCGTTGGGGCATTACCGGCAGCACCGGCTACGCGCTGGCCACCGAAATTCCCGTTCTCCACGCCACCAGCGATCTGGATCTACTCATTCGCGCCCCGCAGCCTGTGGCCCGCGAGGCATTGCTCGAATGGCAATCCCGCGTCGCCCAGTTGCCCTGCCGGGCGGATACCCAGGTTGAAACGCCAGCCGGAGCTTTCGCACTTAACGAGTGGCTGCGCGATGGCCGCGCCCTGCTGAAAACGTCCCACGGCGCGCGTCTTACCAAGACGCCGTGGAACAGGGAGGAAGCATGAAAATTCTCTTTACCTTTCCCGGTCAGGGAAACCAGCATCCAGGTATGCTCGCCGCTATCCCCGACCGTCAGAATATTATGGCTGAAGCGCGCGCCGTGCTTGGCGATGAAGTCGACATTTTAGATAGCGCCGCCGCGTTACAACATACCCGCGCGGTGCAGTTGTGCCTGTTAATTACCGGTGTTGCCTGGGCGCGGGAGCTTCAGCGCCAGGGCGTAAACCCGGACATGGTCAGCGGCCTGTCGATCGGCGCTTTCCCGGCAGCGGTGATTGCCGATGCGCTGGACTTCGCCGACGCCCTGCGTCTGGTGGTGCTACGCGGCGATTTAATGGAGCAAGCTTATCCTCACGGCTACGGGCTTACCGCCATTATGGGCCTGACGCTCGACAGCGTAGAAAAGCTGATTGCCGACAGCGAGCTTTATATCGCCAACCTTAACGCCGAAACGCAGATAGTGATTGCCGGGCGCGACGAAGAGATGGCGCGAGTGGCACAGCTGGCGCTGAAGGCGGGGGCCAGCAAAGCGCAGCGGCTGGCGGTCAGCGTACCGTCGCACTGCGCGCTGCTGGATAAACCGGCGGCTGAGCTGGCGAAGGCCTTTTCTGCCATCACGCTCAAGCGCCCACGCTGCGCGTATTTGAGCGGCTCCACGGCGCGCGTGCTCTGGGACCCGCGGAAAATCGCCGACGATCTGGCGCTGAATATGGCGCGTACCGTGCGCTGGCAGGAGGCGATGGTCGCCGCCGATGAGCGCGAAGCGCGGCTGGCAATTGAGATGCCGCCGGGCGGCGTTCTGACCTGTCTCACCCGCCAGGCGGGCTGGCAAGGAGAGAGCATTTCGCTGGAGCGCAGCGGCATGGAAGTCGCTCGTCACCTGGCTATCCGGCTTAATGGCTAAGGCTGCGGGCGTACATGCGCCCTTCTGCCGCCAGCGCCAGCAGGTCGGCGTCGCGTTCGCGATGATGTGAATAGACAATCGAAATCAGCTGGCGCATCTGATATGGCTCCGCCAGCTTCAACAACTGTACGTCGTTTTCATAGACTTTTTTCATGCGTCCCGGCAGCAGCGCAAACCCCACCCCTGCCTGCACCAGGCTAATCATTGAAAAGATATCGTTAACCCGGGTGACAATTTCCGGCTCAAATCCGGCTACCTGAAACGCATCCTGAAAGCCCGCATAGGTGGCAAACCCTTCCGCCAGCGAGACAAACTTACGCTCAGCGTAATCGCGCAGCTCGGCAGGTTGGCTGGTATCCAGTTGCTCCGTTGCCGGGGCAGCGAGGAAAATATCATCCTCGAACAGCGGGACCACATCAAAAGCGGAGTTGCTGAACTCACCTTCGTTGGTGGCAATCAGAATCGCATCCAGCGCATCATCTTCCAGCATATCCAGCAGCATCTGATTCGAGCCCATAGTGAGATCCAGCTCCAGCTCAGGACGGCGCAGCTTCATGCCCATAATAATGCGCGGCACGGTTTCCAGCGTCAGGGAGTAAAGCGTACCGATGCGCAGCCGCCCCTGTCCAACGCCCGCCACTTTGCGCGTTGCTTCCAGTCCCCGAGTCATCAGACTCATCACGTCCTGGCAGTATTCAAGCAGCGTCCACGCCGCCGGGAGCGGTAACAGATTCCGTCCTTTATGGATAAAAAGCGGACAGCCGACCCCCTCTTCCAGGGTGTGCAACGCCCGATGAACGCTGACGCCGCTCAGCTGCATCGCCTCTGCGGTTCTGGCGATATTGCCCTTTACCATAAACATCATAAAAACCGACAGCTTGCGGAAGGTGATCTCCTGATTAATGTCGTCTTTCATTGCATTGCGCCCCGCATTTCGGTCTTCATTAGCATTTTCTTTTGTGATTTCAAGACAGTATAAACGCAATTAACGATTGAAGTATTAGCCGAAACAGGGATAAACCTGCAGGGATATCGATTAGTGCAATTTATCGGTTTCGCCAGGCCAGCAGCAGGCTGGCAAGGGTAAAGGCTGCCATGATCCACGCCATCGTCCATGGCGTACCGTCACGCAGCCACGCCAGCAGTAACGAAGATATAATCCCGCTGCCGTACTGCAATGAGCCAATCAGCGCGGAGGCCGAGCCAGCAAACGCCCCTGCCTCATCCAGCGCCGCGGCGGTAGAGGTGGCGGCAATCACCCCGTTCATCGAGAAAAAGAGGAACACGCTGGCCACTATCAGACCAATACCGCCAAT
This sequence comes from Klebsiella sp. MISC125, assembly GCF_051131775.1. Lineage (NCBI taxonomy): Bacteria > Pseudomonadati > Pseudomonadota > Gammaproteobacteria > Enterobacterales > Enterobacteriaceae > Klebsiella > Klebsiella sp. MISC125. The sequence continues at coordinate 2,847,874 of NZ_CP180448.1, read as the reverse complement.
TTGCAGCCTGACGCCCGTCGCCAGTATCACGACGGCTAGCGCGGCAACCGCCAGCGATATTTTCAGCAGCGAGCTCAGGGCGTGGCGCTGAACCAGACGGCGGTTTACCACGCTCATCGCCATAACCCCAATAATATTCACCGCGAACAGCCAGCCGTAATGCTGCGGCGCAACGCCGTAGTAACGAATATAGACATCCGGCGAACCGGTAATAAAGGCATAGGCGGCGACGTAGAAAAAGGTCAGGCTCAGGGTGTAGCGCATAAAAGTCGCATTTTTCAATAGCTGTCCATAATTGCGAAATGCCCCCAGCATTGAGCCCTGCTGACGACGTTCCGGCGGCAGGGTTTCCGGCAGCCAGCGCAGCGCGATAAACATCAGCGCGCCAATCACTGCCAACAGCCAGAAGATAGCGTGCCAACTGGTGACTTTAATCATCTGCCCGCCGATTAGCGGCCCGGCAATCGGCGCAATAGCCATCACGATAGTTAAGGTTGAAAGCATCTGCGCCGCCCGGCTGCGGGCAAAGAGATCGCGCACCATCGCCCGCGCCAGCATTGGTCCGGTGCAGGCTCCCAGCGCCTGGAAGACGCGCCAGAAGACAATTTGATCGATAGTGGTCGACAGCGCACAGCCAGCAGAACCAATAATAAACAGTACCATGCCGATAAACAGCGGCGTTCGTCGTCCGAGGCGGTCGCTAATTGGGCCCCAAACCAGCTGCGCCAGGGCGAAACCAATCAGAAAACCGGTAATGGTCAGTTCGGCATCGCCCTGTAATTCGGCAGCCATCACCGGCATCGCCGGCAGGTAGATATCCGTTGAGAGCGAGGTGAACGCCATCAGCCCGCTGAGAATCAGAATAAACAGCGGCCCGCTGGCGGCACGCGTTTGCGGTGAAGTCATTATTATTTCCGTTGAGGAGAGGGATTGCGATGAAGAGAGTGAGGAGTTTAACGGGAAAGGCGCGCGGGATAATCCCTGCGAGGGGGATTGAGGTTATGAGTGAGATTCATTAATCGTGGGAGTCGAGTCGCCAACTTGTTTGGGTTACCGTGCTCGCCTTTCTGTCGGGCGGCGGCTAGCGCCTTGCCCGACCTACAAAACCCAAACCCGGTGCCTTGTCCAATCTACGACACCCGAACTCATCCCGTAGGCCCGGTAAGGCGCTAGCCGCCACCGGGCAATTTCACAGGCGTGGGCTTAGAGTGCCATATCGTGCTGCGGCGACGCTTCCGCCTTCGGCTCTGCCGGTTTTGCGGTCATGACCGGCGCGGCGGCATTCATCTCGATCACCGGCGGTTTGGTCAACTGCAATGCAGCAGCGGTGTCATTCCAAACCTGCTGAGTCAGCGCAACGTTGCCGTTCAGCTTCTGACCGTAGCTTGGGACGATATCGCGAATGCGGCTCTGCCATTCCGGGGAGTTAAACTGCTCCGGGAACATCTGCTTAATCACATTCAGGGTGATTGGCGCGGCGGTTGAAGCGCCCGGCGATGCACCCAGCAGCGCGGAGATGGTTTTCTGCTGATCGACCACCACTTCCGTACCCAACTTCAGCACGCCGCCCTTTTCTGCATCTTTCTTGATGATCTGCACGCGCTGGCCGGCCTGAATCAGCTTCCAGTCCTCTTTACGTGCACTTGGGTAATACTCTCTCAACGCCGCAAAGCGGTCATCATCACTCAACATAACCTGGCTAATCAGGTATTTCACCAGGTCGAAGTTGTCCAGACCAACGTGAGTCATCGGCAGCACGTTATCGGTGGTGGTGGTGCTCAGCAGATCCAGGAACGAGCCGTTTTTAAGGAACTTGGTTGAGAAGGTGGCGAATGGCCCAAACAGCACCACGCGCTTGCCGTCGAGGAAACGGGCATCAAGATGCGGTACCGACATCGGCGGTGCGCCCACCGAGGCCTGACCATAGACTTTTTGCTGATGCTCTTTGGTCACTGCCGGATTTTCGGTCATCAGGAAGGAGCCACCCACCGGGAAACCGGCGTAGTTATCCGCTTCCGGAATACCGGTTTTTTGCAGTAATTTCAGCGCGCCGCCGCCAGCGCCGATAAAGACGTATTTAGCATCGATCGCCTGCTCTTCGCCACTATTCACATTTTTAATCGTCACATGCCATGAATTATCGGCATTACGTTTAAAATCGGTCACTTCAGACGAAGTTTGCAGCGTGAAGTTGTTATTTTTCTTCAGGCTGCCAATCAGCTGGCGGGTTATTTCCCCATAGTTAACGTCGGTACCCACCGGCGTCCATGTCGCCGCGACTCTTTGCTGCGGATCGCGACCTTCCATAACCAGCGGCGCCCATTGCTTTATTTGCTCGTGATCGGTGGAGAATTTCATCCCCTGGAATAAAGTGGTTTGCTGCAAGGCGGTATAACGTTTTTGCAGATAATCCACGTTATCACCCCAGACGAAACTCATATGCGGGGTGGAATTAATAAATGCATGCGGATCGTGCAAAATGCCGCGTTTGACCTGCGCCGTCCAGAACTGACGGGAGATCATAAACTGCTCGTTAATATCCAGCGCTTTGCTGACGTCGATAGAGCCATCCGGGCGTTCCGGCGTGTAGTTCAGCTCCATGTTAGCGGAGTGCCCGGTCCCGGCGTTGTTCCAGCCGTTCGAGGACTCCAGCGCAACGCCATCTAACTTCTCAACCATCACCTGTTTCCACTCCGGCTGTAATTCGTGCAGCCAGGTCCCCAGCGACGCGCTCATAATGCCGCCGCCAATCAACAGGAAATCGGTTTTTTTCGAGGTATCGTCATTTGCATATGTCGCCGAACTGACGAACATCGCTAATGCGGTCATAGATATAATCGTATTTTTATTTGCAGGCATAATAGAGATATCACATAGCACAAGTGTAATAAGAGGGTGCATATTAACGCACTTTTACTTTATTTTAAAATATCATTTACACTTTCGCACACATAGTCAATTATTATTAACCTGGTTTTTTAACTTAAAAAAGCAAACCAGAGATTAGGCGAAGGAATATTTAACAGCAAAAACCGTCATCACGGAGAAATATATTGCTTTATATACCCCAAATAATTCGAGTTGCAGAAAGGCGGCGACGCAGGGACAAATGAAGACTCAGTACATCGCCAGTCCACCATCGACAAAATATTGGCTTCCGGTGACGAACGATGCCGCATCAGAGAGAAGAAATAGCGCCACTTCTGCCGCTTCTTCCGCCGTGCCCTGGCGGTTAAGCGCCAGCCGACTCACCACCGATGTTTCAAATTCGCGGCGAAAGTCCTGGCTCATAAAATGGCGAAAGTCGGTATCTATCGGCCCGGGAACCAGAGTATTGACGCGGATGTTTTGTGGCCCCAGCGCCGATGCCCAGCATCGAGTCAGCGAAATTAGCGCCCCTTTCGTCGCTGAATAGAGACTTGCCGCTGCCGCCCCCTCATAAGCCGACGTCGATGCTGTCACAATAACCGAGGCCCCTGCGTTAAGCGCTCCGGCAAGCGCCGCCAATTGCAGTACCGGCCCGCGCACGTTGGCCGCCATCATGCTGTCAAAGCTATGCGCATTAACCTGCGCGGGTTCGCCGACGCCAGCATAGCCGGCATTCAACCACAAGCCATCCAGTCTGCCAAAATCCTCAGCCTCGCGAGCCAGCACCTCGCCTGTCGTCGGGTCGCTGGCGTCGTTATAGACCACCCGCGCCCGGTCGGAAAGCTGCCTGCACAGTGCCTCCAGTCGTTGCGGATCGCGCCCCGTCGCCAGAACATACCCCCCTTCACTATCAATCATCTTTGCCCCGGCAAGCCCGATACCGCTTGTCGCTCCGGTGACTAAAATTCGTTTCGCCGTAAATCTCGCCATTGCTGATCGCTCCTGATGGTTAATGACACTCAACGGGATGGTAACCAGCAGGGGTATGTTTGATAATAGAACAATTATCAACAGGACTATTTGGGAAAACCGACATAATGCGAGGAAGTGATTTTGCTGAATTAAGAGCCTTCGCGATGGTCGTTGAGCAAGGCAGTTTCACCCGAGCCGCCGCACATCTTGGCATCACGACCTCTACCTTAAGCGCAACAATACGGCGACTCGAAGAGCGTATCGGCGTGCGCTTGCTGCACCGGACCACGCGCAGCGTCGCGCCAAGCGAAGCAGGTAAACGCATGATGCAGCGGCTCGCTCCGGCGCTAGCGGGCCTCCAGGAAGCGGTTACCGATGCGCAAACTATCGATAATCCCGCAGGCCGTTTGCGGCTCAATGTTTCACGGGTCGCCGCCATTCATTATCTGTCCCCGCTGCTCGGCGGCTTTATTCAGCGCTATCCCAATATTGAGCTGGATATTGTCACCGACGATTGCCTGATTGATATCGTCTCAGCCGGGTTCGATGCCGGAATTCGTCTGGGCGAGAAGCTCCATCAGGATATGATTGCCGTCAGGCTAAGCGGCGACCTTGAGATGAAAGTGGTCGCCTCGCCGCACTATCTGGCGCAGGCTCCACGGCCCCACAAACCGCAGGATTTATTGCAACATCGGTGTTTGACCTATCGGCGGCCCAGCGATGGCAGCGTTTATCGCTGGGAGTTTCAACGTGACAATGAAAGTTGTGAAATCGCGGTCAAAGGGCCAATTGTGGTCGATGAGCCGGAGATGCTCACCCCCATCGCACTGGCGGGAGTGGGAATCGCTTACCAGTTTGCTCATCAGGTTGACGGCTGGTTAGCGACAGGGCAGCTGGTTCAGCTCCTACCTGAATGGACGCCCGCCTTCCCCGGCTTTTACGTTTACTATCCGAGCCGTAAGCAAATGGCGTCGCCGCTGCGGGCATTTGTCGATTATCTGCGGGTTGAATGCGGCAAATAAGCCATAGTGGATTTGCCCGATATACACCAACTGCTCGCTCGCAATATATTTTGCTTTTATTACACAGTTTTATGAAAGCCTTTCGTTCAGCGATAATACCACTCTATGAGTTTTACCCTGAGGTCGGAATGAACAAACTAGCTCAGCAGGCTTCGCCCGCGCGTAAACGCCCAATGAATATGAAGCTGAGCACTGCCGTGACCTTAATGATTGGCAGCGTGATTGGCTCGGTGCTGATTCTGGTTTATGCCCTGTGGTTTATGCAGATCAGCGGCGCGACGCGCGACGGTGTGAAAGAGACGGCGCTGGCGGTGGCGCGAACGCTGGCCGATACCCCCGAAGTCAAACGTGGATTGGCCTTGTCGCCGCAAAATAATATCATCCAGCCGCTGGCGCTGGCGGCCACCAAACGCAATGGGCTGCTGTTTGCCGTAGTCACCAATATGGACGGCATCCGCTATTCGCACCCCAATAGCCAGATTATCGGTCAACCTTTCATTGGCGATGACATTCTGCCAACGCTAAAAGGTCGAGAGAACGTTGCCGTTAACCACGGCGTACTGGCCCCGGCGCTGCGGGTTTTTACGCCTGTTTTTGACGATAACCACCGGCAAATTGGCGTGGTGGCGATTGGCATTTCGCTGAGCAAAGTTGATCAGCAAATCGCTACCAGCCGCCGGGATGTGATATTGACCGTGCTGTTCAGCGCGCTGGTTTGCGCCATTGGTACCTGGAGTCTGGTTCGCGGTCTGAAGCGCGTTCTGTTGGGCCTGGAGCCGCAGGAGATATCCAACCAGTTTCAGCAGCGCCAGGCGATGCTGCACTCGTTAAAAGAGGGCGTCGTGGCGGTAGATGCTGGCGGCCAGGTCACGCTGATTAACCCCGCCGCGCGCGATATCCTGTTTAACGGCCCTAATAATGACATCACCGATACGCCGCTGCTGGCGGACTTGCAGGAGGTGCTGCAAACCGGAGAACCCATTTACGATCGGGAGCTTGGCTGTAACGGTCTTCTGCTGATCAGCAACACCGTTGCGGTGCGCAGCCAGGATGACGTGGTCGGCGCAATCAGCACCTTCCGTGATAAAACCGAAGTCAGCCAACTACTTCAGCGCCTCGATGGGATGGTGAATTACGTTGACGCCCTGCGCACCACCTCACATGAATTTATGAATAAACTGCACGTAATTCTCGGCCTGCTGAATATAAAGAGTTACGACAAGCTGGAAGAGTACGTGCTGCACACCGCCCACGCTTATCAGGCGGATATTGGTGAAATCCAGAACCGCATTAAATCGCCGGTCGTCGCGGGCTTTCTAATCGGCAAAATTCAGCATGCCAGGGAGCGCGGTTTTACCCTCACGCTTGCCGAAGAGAGCCTGGTGCCGGACAGCCCGAATGAAAAACAGGTAACCGTGCTGATCACCGTGCTGGGCAATTTAATCCAGAACGCGCTCGATGCTATGAGCGGCCAGGCCGAGGGCGAAGTCAGCCTGCTGTTACACTATCAGAACGGCTGGTTGAGCGGCGAAGTCAGCGATGATGGCCCCGGTATTCCACAGGCGATTATTGATGATATTTTTAATAAAGGATTCTCCACCAAAGGCGAGAATCGCGGCGTCGGGCTGTTTCTTGCCAGCCAGCAGCTTCACGAACTGGGCGGCACGTTGGCCGTCGAGTCCGAACCCGGCGTGTTTACCCAATTTTTTGTTCATCTTCCCTGGGATAGTAAGAGGAAAAGCGCGTGATAAATGTATTAATTGTTGACGATGATGCCATGGTAGCCGAACTGAACCGCCTGTACGTAGCGCGCGTCAGCGGCTTTCGCTGCAGCGGCACGGCGTCAACGCTGAGTAAAGCCAGGGAGATGATTGACGATAAGGATCTGGAGATAGACCTGGTCCTGCTGGATGTGTATATGCAGCAGGATAGCGGCCTGGATCTGCTGCCCACCATTCGCGCCTCGGGCCGGGCCATCGATGTGATTATGATTACTTCCGCCGCCGACGCCACAACGGTGCAGACGTCTATGCACTATGGCGTAGTCGACTATCTGATCAAACCCTTTCAGTTCCCGCGTTTTGAAGAAGCACTGACCGCGTGGCGCGAAAAGCGCAAGCTGATGACCGGCCAACCCTGGTACGAACAAGCAGATGTCGATCGGCTGCTGCACGGCAGCGCGCCGGAAGCCACCGATGCGCGTAAGCTGCCAAAAGGCTTAACCTCCCAGACGCTGCGCACCCTTTGCCAGTGGATCGATGCGCACCCGGACATTGAGTTTTCCACCGACGAACTGGCGGCAGCGGTGAGTATTTCTCGGGTATCTTGCCGTAAGTATCTGATTTGGCTGGCGAAAATTAACATTCTGTATACCAGCATTCACTACGGCGCCACCGGGCGTCCGGTGTATCGCTATCATCTGATCACCGAGCAATACGGCCTGCTTAAGCAATACTGTCAGTAAGAACCTATCTCATTAGGGCTATTTTGCTTGCCACTTTGAACCTGGGCAGTGCTCAGAATCCTCACGTACTACGTGTACGCTCCGGTTCTTCCGCGCTGTCCGTGTCCAAACTGCCTGCGCCAATAACGCCTACTGGGATAGGCTCTAAGCCGGTAGTTGTCAGGCGCATAGCTGACCCAAGGGCCCGACGGCAAAACCGCCGGGCTATTCCCTTCCTCCAGCCAGTCCCTCAACTTCATCGAAAAAACAAAACTACGGTTACCCCCCCTTTCCTCGCGAATTTCGTGCGCAAGCTCAATTACCCAGGCTTATCCGCCATTCAGCATAATCCTTCATTGCCATATGGAGGATATGGTTTTACTTACGACAATTTATTGCCGGACACGCCCTGAGGTGAAAATCAATAAATTGAAATCAACACCAATAAATCGGCATCAATATGCTTAGAAAAAATAATGATCGATACGACAAAATTAAAAATAAATTATTTTAAAATGCGTCAATAAAACAGCGTCATTAGCAATAAAATAGCGTCAATGATTTTTTTGATAGCGTGAAAATAGCGCAACAGTGTAATTTTTAGTCGATATTTGAAATTTTCACTTACACATAAACAATGAAATGCATTCATTTCATATTGATATTTAAAAAGAGATTATAAAACTGCGCACATGCTTCCAGATTTAACACTTGAATGATTGGTGACTCTTATCACGGAATCCATTATCTTTGCTTTTATAATGCTGACCACTGATACCAACCGAGCGTTAATTATGGAAAACAATAGCCGGCACATGCCGCATATACGAAGGGTGACGCATATAATGATGCCTTCCCATCGGGATTATTTTGACTTTCACTTCTTTCAGTATCGTTAAATAACACTCCGCTAACATAGTGCCTGAGTGAATATCCTCTATGGGATATTTATCTGGGTGGCTATTGTCATAAAAGTTGACCCTTCTCGAACAGAATACTATCGGCAGGAAATTTCTCTTGCAGAATAGTGACGTTTGACAGGTGTTTATTTCATTCCCTGATTAACAGCTTACGGTATCAAAAGATAGCCATTATTCCCTGAGAAAATATGCAACTGGGCAGTAAACACGACATCGTTAAAAACGATGGAACATGTTTTGCCTGCGTATATCGATTATATAATTGAGGTAAAAATGAGTAAATCTAGCACCAATAAAATGGGTGTCACTCAACTAACAATCTTGACAGCCGTTAACATGATGGGCTCTGGTATTATCATGTTGCCAACAAAGTTAGCTGAAGTTGGCACAATGTCTATTCTGTCCTGGCTGGTGACCGCCGTCGGTTCTTTGGCTTTAGCTTATGCATTTTCGAAATGTGGCCTGTTAAGTAATAAATCCGGAGGCATGGGGGGATATGCAGAATATGCCTTTGGGAAATCAGGTAATTTTATTGCGAACTACACCTATGCGATTAGCCTGTTGATTGCAAATATTGCGATTGCTATTTCAGCAGTGGGCTACGGCAGCGATCTGCTGGGGGTAGTGTTATCACCAGTGGGAATTTGTATCGCAACGATTGTGATTTTATGGATAACCACCATTTGTAATTTTGGCGGTCCAAAAATTACCGGTCGAATTGGTTCTGTCACCGTCTGGGGCGTGATTATCCCTGTCGTTGGCCTGAGCCTTTTTGGTTGGTTTTGGTTCCATCCGTCACTCTATGCCGAAGCCTGGAACCCGCGCCATGAGAGCTTCTTCGCTGGGGTATCAACCTCTATCTCTATGACATTATGGGCATTTCTTGGTCTGGAATCAGCCTGTGCCAATATGGATGCGGTTGAAAACCCACAAAAAAACGTACCGATTGCCGTATTCGGCGGCACTTTAGTCTGTGCGATCGTTTATATTCTCTCGACTAACGTTATCGCCGGGATCGTCCCCAATGCCGATCTATTACATTCAACAGCACCTTTCGGTTTAGCCTTCGCGACTATTTTCACTTCAGGCGTGGGTAAAGTGATTATGGCGCTAATGACTATTGCCTGTATCGGCTCTCTTCTTGGCTGGCAGTTCACCGTTGCCCAGGTGTTTAAATCCTCTTCGGACATTGGCTATTTCCCGAAAGTATTCTCTAAAGTCAGCAAAACGGATGCGCCGATCGCCGGTATGATTATTCTCGGCATCATTCAAACTGTCCTTGCCTTAATGACCATTAGCCCTTCATTAAACGAACAATTTAATAACCTGGTGAACCTGGCCGTTGTCACAAACTTAGTCCCTTATGTGCTGTCGATGGCGGCATTAATCCCGATGCAGCGCCTCGCTAAAGCCCATGGCAAGCAGGTTAAATTTAACAACATTATTGCTTTTGTGGGGACAGTTTATAGCTTCTACGCGCTCTATGCGTCCGGGTCTGATGCCATGTTAATGGGAGCATTAGTGACCTTTGCCGGCTGGACGTTCTGGGGCATGTTTGTCAAAGAGCAAGAATCTGAATCTGTAATTGCCAAATAAAGGAAGTTGTCATGAATGTTATTGCCATACTGAATCACATGGGCGTTTATTTTAAAGAAGAGCCCATCAGAGAACTCCACAGGGCTTTAGAGCGGAGTGATTTTAAAGTCGTGTATCCCAACGATGCTGATGATTTACTGAAGCTTATCGAAAACAATTCCAGACTGTGCGGGGTCATTTTTGATTGGGATATTTACAGTCTGGATTTGTGCGAAAAAATTAGCGCAATGAATGAACATTTGCCGCTATATGCCTTCGCTAATAAACATTCAACGCTGGATGTCACATTGAATGAACTGCGCCTCAACATCCAATTTTTTGAGTATGCATTGGGTATGGCTGATGAGATCTCGCAAAAAATGAAAATGGGGACTGATGAGTATATCGACAAGATCCTGCCGCCGTTGACCAAAGCGTTGTTTAATTACGTTCGCGAAGGTAAATACACGTTCTGTACGCCTGGACATATGGGAGGAACCGCCTTCCAGAAATCACCCGTGGGTAGTCTGTTTTATGACTTCTTTGGTTCGAACACCATGAAGTCCGATATCTCGATTTCCGTTTCTGAATTGGGATCGCTGCTCGATCACTCCGGCCCGCATAAAGAAGCTGAAGAGTATATTGCGCGAACGTTTAATGCAGAACGTAGCTATATGGTGACCAACGGCACCTCGACCGCCAATAAAATTGTTGGGATGTACGCAGCGCCCGCACAGAGCACCATACTCATCGATCGTAATTGCCACAAATCGCTAACGCATCTGATGATGATGAGCGATGTCACACCTATCTATTTTCGCCCGACGCGCAATGCCTACGGCATCCTCGGAGGGATCCCGCAAAGCGAATTTAGCCGCGAAACCATAGCTCAGCGCGTTAAAAACACACCGAATGCCAGCTGGCCGGTGCACGCCGTAGTGACCAACTCAACCTACGACGGTCTGCTCTATAACACGGATTTCATTAAGAAAAATCTCGATGTAAAATCCATCCACTTTGACTCAGCCTAGGTGCCCTACACCAATTTCAGCCCTATCTATTCTGGGTTGCGCGGGATGAGCGGCGAGCGCGTAGAAGGCAAAATCATTTATGAAACCCAATCAACGCACAAACTGTTAGCCGCTTTCTCCCAGGCATCGATGATCCATATAAAAGGTGATTTTAACGAAGAAACCTTCAGCGAAGCCTACATGATGCACACATCGACCTCGCCGCATTATGGGATTGTTGCGTCAATTGAAACCTCTGCCGCCATGATGAAGGGCAATGCGGGTAAACGCTTGATTGATGATTCGATTGCGCGGGCGATCCGCTTTCGTAAGGAGATCAAAAAGCTGCGTTCACAGTCGGAAGGCTGGTTCTTTGATGTCTGGCAACCGGATGACATTAGTGAAGAGTGCTGCTGGAAACTGGATGCGAAAGATAGCTGGCATGGTTTCAAAAACATCGACAGCGAACATATGTACCTTGACCCTATCAAGGTCACGTTGCTCACGCCAGGGATGAATGGTGATGGAACCATGGCTGAGATGGGAATCCCGGCGTCGATCGTTTCGAAGTACCTTGATGAGCACGGTATTATTGTCGAAAAAACGGGCCCCTATAATCTCTTGTTCCTGTTCAGTATCGGTATTGATAAAACCAAAGCGCTGAGCCTGCTGCGCGCCCTGACCGATTTCAAACGCGCCTATGATTTAAACTTGCGGGTGAAAAACATCCTCCCCTCTTTATATCAGGAAGCGCCGCGTTTTACGAAGAAATGCGTATTCAGGAACTGGCGCAAAATATTCACCAGCTTATCAAGAAACATAATTTGCCAGATTTAATGTTCCATGCTTTTGAAGTCCTACCAGAAATGATGATTAATCCTCACGGTGCTTTCCAGCTTGAGCTTAATGGCCTAACCGAGGAGGTTTATCTGGAGGAGATGATTGGGCGAATTAACGCCAATATGATTTTGCCATACCCTCCGGGCGTTCCGCTGGTCATGCCTGGGGAGATGCTGACCGAAGAGAGTCGTCCGGTGCTGGAGTTCCTGCAGATGCTGTGCGAAATCGGGGCGCATTACCCTGGTTTTGAAACCGATATCCACGGAGCCTATCGACAAAGCGATGGCCGCTATACGGTAAAAGTATTAAAGCCACAATAAATATCTAATTAACCCCGGCGCAGGGGAAATTAATAGTTTGCACAAGGGGCTATATAGGCTCACCGGCTTACTGTTGCCTTTTGTCTGCGCCAGGGATACTTTCCATTAATTATCGAGTCTATTATGAGTAAATTTAATAATAAAATTGCAGTGAGCTCAGATATCGTCTCCTGTTTTACCAGCGAGCGAGATGTATGCGATGTACATAATACCGATTTTACCGATGTATCCGCCGTGGTGTTATCGGTTAAAGATGCGACAAACGGTATTTTGCGGACGGTAGAAGCCTGCGGATTTGGGCTGCCGGTGTTTGTTGCCACCTGCTGCGAAGATGACTTGCCCGCCAATATTCTCCCACGGGTGACGGGCGTTTTCGAACTGTGTGACGCCAACAGCGAATATTATGGTAAGCAGCTTGAGTCGGCGGCTGAACGCTATGAGAGCGAATTATTACCGCCGTTCTTTGGCCGGCTGGTCGATTATGTGAGTAAAGGCTACGCAGCATTCGATTGCCCTGGCCACCAGGGCGGCCAGTTCTATCGTCGTCATCCTGCCGGTCGCCAGTTCTTCGACTGGTTTGGCGAAAATCTTTTCCGTTCCGATCTGTGTAATGCTGACGTGGCGCTGGGCGACCTGCTGATCCACGAAGGTGCCGCCTGCGCGGCGCAACAGCATGCGGCGAAAGTGTTCAACGCTGACAAAACCTATTTCGTGCTTAACGGTACCTCGTCCTCTAATAAAGTGGTGCTGAATGCATTGCTGGCACAGGGCGATCTGGTGCTTTTCGATCGTAACAACCATAAATCTAACCACCACGGCGCGCTGCTGCAGGCCGGGGCAACGCCGGTGTATCTGGAAACGGCGCGTAATCCATTTGGCTTTATCGGTGGTATTGACTCCCCCTGCTTTGATGAAAAATATCTGCGCAAACTGGTGAACGAGGTCGCGCCGGAGCGCACTAACGAACAGCGTCCGTTCCGTCTGGCGATTATTCAGCTGGGTACCTACGACGGCACCATCTATAACGCCCGTCAGGTGGTCGATAAGATTGGTCACCTGTGCGACTACATCTTGTTTGACTCCGCGTGGGTCGGCTACGAGCAGTTTATTCCCATGATGAAAGACTGTTCGCCATTGCTACTGGATCTCAACGAGAACGATCCGGGCATTCTGGTGACCCAGTCGGTACACAAACAGCAGGCCGGCTTCTCTCAAACCTCGCAGATCCACAAAAAAGATAGTCATATCAAAGGGCAGCTGCGTTACGTTAGCCATAAACGCATGAATAATGCGTTTATGATGCACGCCTCCACCAGCCCGTTCTATCCGCTATTCGCCGCCCTTGATGTCAACGCCAAAATGCACGCAGGTGACAGCGGCAAACGCCTGTGGCTGGACTGCGTGAAGTTTGGGATCGAAGCTCGCAAGCTGATTATGAACCTGTGTCAGCACATCCGTCCGTTTGTGCCGCCGATGGTTGATGGCAAAAAATGGCAGGATTACGACACCGATGTGATGGCCGGCGATCTGCGCTTCTTTAACTTCATTCCCGGCCAGAAATGGCACGCCTTTGAAGGTTATGCGCAAGATCAGTACTTCGTTGATCCCTGCAAGTTAATGCTGACGACACCGGGGATTAATACAGAAACCGGCAGGTACGAATCCTTTGGCGTACCGGCGACAATTCTGGCGAATTTCCTGCGTGAAAACGGTATCGTCCCGGAAAAATGCGATCTCAACTCGATTCTGTTCCTGCTGACCCCGGCGGAAGATATGGCCAAAATGCGTCATCTGGTGGCGCAGATTGCTCGCTTCGAACGCCTGCTGGAAGAGGATGCTCCGGTGTCAGAGGTTTTACCGGCGCTGTATGCCAATCACGAAGAACGCTATCGCGGCTATACCCTGCGCCAACTGTGCCAGGAAATGCACAACCTTTACGTCAGCTACGATGTGAAGCAATTGCAAAAAGAGATGTTCCGCAAAAAGTATTTCCCTCGGGTCGCGATGAATCCGCAGCAGGCTAATATGGAGTTTGTTCGCGGTAACGTGGAGCTAGTCGCGCTGAAAGATATTGAAGGCCAAATTGCCGCCGAAGGCGCCCTGCCTTATCCGCCAGGGGTGCTATGCGTGGTGCCGGGTGAAATTTGGGGTGGTCCGGTTCAACGTTATTTCCTCGCACTGGAAGAAGGCATTAACCTGCTGCCGGGCTTCGCACCTGAACTACAGGGGGTTTATATCCAGGAAGATGCCGATGGTTATAAACGTGCCTACGGACATGTCATTAAATCATAAATACATATACCTCTCTTCGAAGAGGTCAGATTGCTGACAAAGTTCGTTCTTGTGGAATTGCCCGGTGGCGGCTAGCGCCTTACCGGGCCTACGGAAAGTGCATAACTTGATGGTGTTGGTGGTTTTGTAGGTCGGGTAAGGCGTCAGGTGCCACCCGACAAGAATACGGCACCTTATCTAAATCAAGTTTGTCATCAATCTCAGAGGTTTTTGATATTAACCGTGAGAACAGCTCAATGGCGAATAGTGAAATAGTCTGCCCACGCTGCCATCAAGCCAACTGTGTGACGAATAACGGGCACTCAGCGTCGGGTGTCCAGCGCTATCGTTGCAAGTATTGCCGAAAAACATTTCAGCTTGATTTTCGTTATAACGCCTCGAAACCAGGCATCCGTCAGGCGATAGTCGATATGGCAACGCAAGGAACGGGGTGCCGGGCAACGGCAAGATCGCTGCATATTGGCCTTAATACCGTTTTGCGGCATCTGAAAAATGCGCCTCACTCTGATGATGCGGAAAGTTGAACAACATAATGAGTAAAAGCCAAACCCACAAATGTGGGTTTGGCTTTTATCGGACGCTTATTTGATCGGACGAAGCGCAGGGAAGAGAATCACATCGCGGATCGTGTGTGAATTGGTAAATAACATCACCATTCTGTCAATACCAATACCTAAACCTGCGGTTGGCGGCAGGCCGTATTCTAGTGCAGTCACGTAATCTTCATCGTAGAACATCGCTTCATCATCGCCCGCGTCTTTAGCGGCAACCTGCTCGTTAAAGCGTTCAGCCTGATCTTCAGCATCATTCAACTCGGAAAATCCATTGCCGATTTCCCGACCACCAATAAAGAATTCGAAGCGGTCGGTAAACTGCGGATTAATATCATTACGGCGTGCGAGAGGCGATATTTCCGCAGGATATTCCGTAATAAACGTCTGCTGAATAAGGTGCGCTTCCGCCACTTCATCGAAAATTTCCGCGATAATGCGCCCGGTTCCCCAGCTTTCCTCTATCTCAATACCCAGAGACTCCGCAATCGCTCTGGTCTTGCTGTCATCGCCAAGATCGTTAATATCCGTTTCCGGGCGGAATTTTTTGATGGCCTCGCGCATGGTCATTTTTGCAAATGGCTTACCAAAATCAAAATCCTGGGAACCATACTCCACAATGGGTGAGCCAAGCACTTCAATCGCCACGGTGCGGAACAACGACTCTGTCAACGTAATCAGGTCCTGGTAATCGGCATGCGCCATATAGAGTTCCATCATCGTAAACTCTGGATTATGCCGCGGTGAAATGCCTTCATTACGAAAGTTACGGTTGATCTCAAAAACCCGCTCCATGCCGCCAACCACCAGACGTTTAAGATAAAGCTCAGGGGAGATACGCAGGTATATATCAATATCCAGCGCATTATGATGAGTGATAAACGGACGGGCGGAAGCACCGCCAGGGATAACCTGCATCATTGGCGTTTCAACTTCAATGAAGCCATGCTCCAGCATAAAATTACGGGTGGTGGCTAAAATATTTGACCGCAGCTGGAATGTACGTCGGGATTCAGGGTTGGCAATCAGATCAAGATAGCGTTGACGATAGCGAGTTTCCTGATCGGCCAGACCGTGATATTTATCCGGCAGCGGGCGCAATGCCTTCGTTAATAAACGAATCTCGGTGCACTCAATGGTTAACTCACCGGTTTTTGTTTTAAAAAGCCGACCGCGAGCGCCCAGAATATCGCCTAAATCCCATTTTTTAAAATGGTCGTTATAGATGTCTTCAGAGATGTTGTCGCTGGAAACATAGAGCTGAATATTCCCCCCCATATCCTGCAGGGTCACGAAAGAGGCCTTCCCCATAATCCGCTGCGTCATCATTCGCCCCGCAACGCTGACTTCAAACTCTAAAGCCTCAAGTTCCTCTTTCGCCACATCATCGTAGCTATTATGCAGTTCAAGGGAAATCGCGTCGCGACGGAAGTCGTTAGGGAAAGCGACACCCTGCTTACGCAGGTGGACAAGTTTTTCGCGCCGATTAGCCAACTCGTTATTAAGTTCAATATCCATTGAGTCATTTAAATTAAGGTTGTTGGACAGAGTTTCCATATAAATTCCTTCTCACTATTATCGAGAGTCAGTGGTTGAGCGCGTTAGTAAAAATTAAAGTCTTGCATTAGCAACAAAATAATTACCATGCTTTTTATTTTATGTCCACACCACGGCCTCTCATCATTTTGCATAAAAAGCCAGACCAGGTATGAGGCCTTTTATTTTTCCATTACAAAATCACACATTTAGATATATGTTTTTTAATAAAAACAGGCTCTCGATCAAAATTTAAACACACCCTGCAATTTATTTCTTGAAATTAAAAACAAATCATTTGAGGAAATCAATAAATTGGTATCAAAGAATGCGATAAATATAAATATTTTTATTATGGGGATGTAACGAAATAAAAATTGAATATTGCCAGATGCCGTCTCATGACGGCCTCTGTTGGTGTCAACGCTGGCTCGATTTCCGTGTTTTCAGCCGCCCGGCAAGCGTCACGTGGGTTGCGGCATCTTCCTCGTTACACAAATACTCAACGGCCAGACGTCCCAGTTCACTGTAGGGCAACTGAATACTGGTCAGGGGCGGGGTGAGCTGTTCAGAAATTTTCTGGTCGTCATAACCCGCCACCAGAATATCCTCAGGGATCGCGATGCCCTGCATTGCCAGCGCCTGATAGCAACCAATCGTCAGCCAGTCGCTGGCGCAAAAAATAGCATCGGGACGTGTTTCCAGCGCCAGCAGCTTGAGCGTGGCCTGGTGCGACTCGCTGAACTGCCAGTTGGTTTCACAAATCCACTCATTCTGCACGGCGATCCCCACCTGCTCCAGCGCCGCACGCCATCCAGCCAGACGCTGTTTTGTCGCTTCCATCCATCCTTCGCCAGTAATATGCGCCACCCGCTGCGCCCCCTGGCTAATTAGATGGCGCGTCACCTGAAACGCGTTGGCATAGTCGTCCGGAACAAAGGACGGCAGCAGCGGGGAATCCGGATCGCGCTGGTTAAGCAGCACTAGCGGCAGTTCAGTACACTCGCGAAACTGCGACATATCGCTAACGGTGGTCACCGGAGAGGCAAGAATAATACCCACGCAGTTGCGCTTTTCCAGCTGGCGAATAATGTTGATTGCCAGTTCGGCATCATCACCATATTCATACACCGTCAGCAGGATTTCATTGCGCCACGCCGCCTCGCGAGCCTGGCTTATGGCATCAATGAACGGATCGTAACTCTGCAATGAGCTGATGAGCAGGGCTATCTCTTGTTGATTACGCGGAGAGTGAATCGCCGGTAAGCGGTCATAACCCAGCGATGTCGCCACCTCAATCACCCGCTGACGGGTCTCTTCGCTAAGTTTAATATTGCGCGACTGATTGAGCACCAACGATACCGTTGCCTGGGAAACCCCGGCGGTTCTGGCGATGTCGTTCATCGTCACTTTGGTTTTGCGTTTCATCATCCCTTCCCTTCGCATACAGAACCAACATCATAACCGCAGTTTGCGCCAGCTGCGCTCTCGCTCACGTTTCTTTGCCTTGATCCCACCAGGATTGTGACTCGCTTCGCTTTTTTTTACTTCGCTATTTGCTCATTTATACGTCAACTAATATTTATTAGCTAATTATTATCAGCAAGCGAGGCGATGATGAAACAACAATGGACACCTGAACAGGCACAGACGTGGTATCAGCAACAGGGTTGGCTATGTGGCTTTAACTACCTGCCATCAACGGCGGTGAACTGGACGGATATCTGGCAGGCGAAAACCTTTGACGCACCAACAATTGACCGCGAGCTTGGCTGGGCGGCGCAGGCGGGTTACAACTCTCTGCGCATCAACCTGCCATTTATCGTCTGGCAGCACGATCGCGACGGGCTCATAGCGCGTATCGACCAGTTTCTGACGCTGGCCGATGAGCGCGGGTTTAGCACCATGCTGACATTGATGGATGATTGCGGTTTCTCCGGCGATGAGCCTTACCTTGGGCCGCAGAAAGCGCCGGAGCCGGGGAAGCACAACAGCCAGGCGGCCGCCAGTCCGGGGCGGGAAATCGTCTGTAACCGCGATGCCTGGCCTGAAGTCGAATGTTACGTACGTGATATCGTGCGCCAGTTCCGCGACGACCGCCGCGTGCTGCTTTGGGATCTGTATAACGAGCCGGGCAACCGGGGGATTTTTTCCACTGGCACCGTCGAAGTGTTGTATGACGAAAAACTGGAGCATTACGCCCTCGAACTCATGCAGGCGGCGTTTCGCTGGGTGCGGGAAGAAGATCCGACGCAGCCACTCACCGTCTGCGCATGGAAACTGCCGGACGAAGTCGAAGGCGAGGTGTTCTATCAACATCCTTTAGACCAGACTGCGCTGGCATTATCTGATGTGATCAGCTTTCACGCCTATACCAATACCGCACGCATGGTGGCCATCATCCACCAGCTCGAACAGCACGGACGGCCGCTGTTCTGCACCGAGTGGCTGGCGCGCCATGTCGGCAGCCTGATTGAAGAGCAGCTCCCGCTAATGCATGCCGCTAATATTGCCCCCTATCAGTGGGGGCTGGTGCGCGGAAAAACCCAGACCTGGCTGCCATGGCCGGTGGTGATGAAAAACTCACCGGACTACTGTCGCCTGTGGTTCCATGACGTTTTTGACGAAAACGGCATTCCGTTTGCCAAAGCCGAAATGGCGCTGGTGCGTAAACTCAGCCGGATTGGCCTGCATCCGAATAAAGCATAAAAAATATTATCTCTACAGACGCCCTGACCCAATGCGGCCGGGGCGTGAGGGAACACACGATGGCAAGCACCATGAAAATACCTTCTCGCGAGTTATGGTCCTATTTTGGCTATGGTTTAGGTCAGTGTTTTAGCTTTGGTTTAGTGGGTTCGTTTATTAACTATTTTTATACTGACGTGCTGGGGATCTCCGCCCTCGTGGCGAGCACCATATTTTTGATCGCCCGCGCCTGGGATGCAGTTCACGACCCGCTGTTCGCCAGTATCATGGATACGTTAAACAGTCGCTTCGGTAAGTTTCGTCACTTCCTGCTGATCGCACCGCTGTTAATCACCGGCGTCACCCTGCTCGCGTTTTACAAAATAGAAGCCGATCTCACCACTAAGATCCTTTATGCCGGGGTGACCTACATACTGTGGGGCACGCTGTACGCCATTTCCGATATTCCGTTCTGGTCGATGTCATCGGTGATGACTAACGATTCCGGTCAGCGTACCCGCGCGGTGACCGCCGCCATGCTCGGGGTTAACGCCGGTATCGCCTGTGCTAATATTTTCTTCCCCAAACTGGCGGCCTTCTTCGCCCAGTACAGCAATGACAAAGGCTATTTTATGGCTGCGCTGGTGATGATGCTGGTGGGTCTGCCGCTGATGTTAAACGGATTCTTTCAGATCAAAGAGCGCGTACCGCCAAGCCCGGAAAAGGTCACCATTCGCGATACCTTCCGCAACCTGCGTCACAATAAGCCGCTGTTTATTATTCTGCTGTCGTTTTTCTTTTGCGTCTTTCATAACGTGGCGAACGGCATTTATATCTACTTCTTTATCTACAATCTTGGCGATGGCAGCCTGCAAATGGCGATAGGCGTGATGGGGATTGCCGCCGCCGTCATCTGCCTGATTGCCCCGCTTCTCACCCGTCATATGCAAAAACGTCAGCTGTTTATGATCCTTTGCGCGCTGGATATTGTGGTTCGCGTGGTGATGTGGTTTATCGGCTATCAGCACGTGGCGATGCTGTTCTTATTGCTTGGCCTGAGCACGCTGTTTGTCATGATGAGCAACATTCTGACTTCATCGATGATTGCCGACACCATCGAATACGCTGAATATCATACCCATCGACGCTGCGCGGCGATCACCTTTTCCGGCCAGACGTTCACCGGAAAAATGTCCGTCGCAGTGGGTGGCGGCCTGATTGGCATCTGGCTGACGATGATAGGTTATATTCCGCAAGCACAAAGCCAGAGCGATAGCGTGCTGAATGGCCTGTTCTTCGGGATTTGCCTGCTCCCGGCAATCGGGTCGTTGATTCGCCTGCTGTGCATGTCCCGCTTTACCTTCACGGAAGAAAAGCACGCAGAGATTTGCCGCCTGCTGGCGCTGCGCCGCCAGAGTGCGGAGGTGGATGACGCGGAGCAAACTGTTGAAACACATCCGGCATCAGTAAACTAAGGCTCTTTCCCCGCCAGGCATGGTGTAATCCATCACGCCTGGCGGGGATTGTTATCAGGACCCGCTATCCATCTCATCAAACACCTGCTGCGCCAGATGCATTGTGGCGTTAGCTGCGGGCAGGCCGCAGTAGAGCGCGGAGTGCATAATCAGCTCTTTTAACTCGTCGCGGGTGACGCCGTTATTAAACGCCGCGCGCAGATGCATTTTCAGCTCAGCTTCGCGGTTCAGGGCAATCAGCATCGCGATGGTAATCATGCTGCGGGTGTGGTGATCGAGGCCCGGACGGGTCCAGGTCTCACCCCAGGCGTAGCGGGTGATAAAATCCTGAAACTCCTCATTGAGCGGCGTCAGTTTTTGCAGGGTTTTATCAACATGGGTATCGCCAAGTACCTTGCGGCGCACTGCCATTCCCTGTTGATAACGCTGTTTATCTTCCATGCTGTTCTCCCAGGAAAAAGCCCAGCAACCCGGCGCTGAACGCCTTCGGTGCTTCGATATTAGATAAATGAGACGCTGCCAGCACCACCACCTGTGAGGCGGGGATCTGCTGATGCAGGAAGTTGGCGTCCGCCACTGTGGTGACAGGGTCACTTTCCCCGGCAATAATCAAAACGGGTAGCGGAATTTGCGCCACTTCGGCGCGAAGGTCGGCCGCCGCCAGCGCCTCGCAGCAGTCCGCATAACCTTCTGCATTGCTATGGGTCAGTTGATGGCACAGGGCTTCCACCACTTCCGGCGTCTTCTGGCGAAATTCGTGGGTAAACCAGCGATCCGCCGATCCGGCAGCCACAACGTCCATCCCCTCCTGACGAACCGCGCGGGCACGCGACAGCCAGCCCGACTGATCGCCAATTCGTGCTGCGGTATTGGCGACGACCAGGCCATAAAAGCGTTCAGGCGCAAAACGCCCCAGCCACAGCCCGGTCAGCCCACCCATAGAAATACCGCAGAACCAGGCTTTGTCGATATTAAGATGATCGAGCAGCGCTATTACATCTTCACCAAGCTGCGCCAGCGTCACTTTGCCGCTTTTACGGGTTGCGCCATGACCGTGGGTGTCGTAGCGCAGGACGCGAAAATGCTGAGTTAGCGCCGCGAGCTGCGGCTGCCACATCGCCCGGGTGGTCCCCAGAGAATTGGAGAGTACGATGACCGGCGCACCGTCCGGCCCGTCAATCTGATAATCAACCTTCATTACGTTGCTCCTTATAGCGCGCCATCACCTGACGCACGAAGAGTTCATCGCTGCCGGTCGCCGTTGCCGGGTCCAGCAGTTGGGTTAAGCGGCTGGTGGAAAGATGCTCACCGACCAAGGGATCGTTATCCAGCACGCTCAGCAGCGAACGAGATTCATCCATCGCCTGACGACACCAGGCCTCAACCCGATGATGGGCCTCGGCTTTACCGATAAACTCCGCCAGCGCCAGGGTGACCGCTTCCGCCATAATCAGGCCATGGGTGATATCAAGGTTGGCGCGCATCTTATGCGCAAACACCTGCATTTCACGCACCAGTGCTTCGCTTTGCGCCATCGCGCCGCCGACGAGGGTGATCAGATCCGGCAGCGTTTCCCACTCCGCCTGCCATCCGCCCAGCGCGCGCTCATGCTGCTGAATCTGACAGGCATACAGCGTTGCCACCAGTCCGGGCGTGCGTTGAGCGGCAGTCAAGATTGCCGCGCAGGAGATGGGATTACGTTTGTGCGGCATGGTCGATGAACCGCCGCGACCTTCGGCGACCGGTTCAGAGACTTCGGCAACTTCGGTTTGCATCAGCAGGGAAAAATCATTGGCGAATTTACCAAGAGTGCCGCAAACACCCGCGTACCACGCCCCCACTTCTAACAATCGATCGCGCTGGCTGTGCCATGGGGTATCGGGAAGGTTCAGGTCGAGCGTTTTTGCCAGCGCAGCGGCAACCTGTGGCGCTTGCGCTTTGAGCGAGTCAAGCGTGCCAGCGGCACCGCCAAATTGCAGCACCAGCACCCTTGATCGCATTTCACGCAGACGTATCTGCCAGCGCAGCAGCGCGTCGAGCGTTCCCGCTAGCTTCAGGCCAAAGGTCACCGGCAGCGCATGCTGCATCCAGGTACGCCCGGGCATCACCGTATGCTGATGTCGCTCGGCCTGGCTGGCCAGCGCATCAAGCAGGCGTTGTAAGAGCGCGTCCGTTTCCGCCAGCACGCCGCGCAGTTGCAGGATCAAGCCGGTATCAATTGCGTCCTGACTGGTTGCTCCCCAATGGACATAGCGCGCAGCCGATTCGTCCTGAGCTTTTACCCGCGCGGTGAGCTGTTTTACCAGCGGGATGGCGAGGTTGCCCGCGCTGGCTGCGGCCTGTCCCAAAGCCGCAAAGTCGATTTGCTGATGCTGGCATGATTCGATAATCGGGTTAAGCGCCGCCTGCGGCACCAGCCCGCACTCGGCCTGAGCCTGGGCCAGCGCGGCTTCAAAATCCAGCATACCCTGCACCCGCTGCGCATCGCTGAACCAGGCGGTCAGCGGACTGGTGCGCATCATCGGGGTCAACAAACTCATTATGGCTCCTTAAACGCGTTCAATAATCAGCGCGATCCCCTGACCGACGCCGATACACATGGTGCACAGCGCATAGCGCCCGCCGGTTCGCCGCAGCTGATACGCCGCAGTCATCGCCAGACGCCCACCTGAAGCCCCCAGCGGATGGCCCAGCGCAATGGCGCCGCCGTTTGGGTTTACGTGCGCAGCATCGTCAGGCAACCCCAGATCGCGCGTCACCGCCAGCGCCTGGGCGGCGAAGGCTTCATTCAGCTCAATGACGTCCATTTGCCCAAGGGTCAGGCCGGTTTGTGCCAGAACCTTACGCACCGCCGGTGCCGGGCCAAACCCCATAATGCGCGGCGCAACCCCCGCCGTCGCCACGCCGACCACACGGGCCAGCGGCTGTAAATCATTCGCCGTAAGCGCCTGCTCGCTGGCGAGCAATAGCGCACAGGCACCGTCGTTAACCCCGGAGGCGTTACCCGCCGTGACCGAGCCATCAGCACGCACGACGCCGCGTAGTTTCGCCAGCGCCTCTGCACTAGTGCCGCGCGGGTGTTCATCCTGGGTAAATAGCAGCGCTTCACCCTTTCGCTGCGGGACCGAAACGGCGATCAGCTCATCGGCAAAGCGTCCAGCTGCTTGCGCAGCCGCCGTGCGCAGCTGGCTACGCAGCGCAAACGCGTCCTGATCGGCGCGCGAAACGGCAAAATCACCCGCCACGTTTTCCGCGGTTTCCGGCATTGAATCAACGCCATACAACGCTTTCATCTGCGGGTTGATAAAGCGCCAGCCGATGGTGGTATCTTCCATCTGCATCGATCGGCTAAAGGCGCTTTCCGCCTTGCCCATCACAAACGGCGCTCGCGACATGCTTTCGACGCCACCGGCAATCATCAGTTGAGTTTCGCCGCTTTTAATCGCGCGCGCTGCGATGCCGATCGCATCAAGGCTGGAACCACACAAGCGATTAACGGTACTGCCCGGCACGCTTGCCGGCAGCCCGGCCAGCAGCAGCGCCATGCGGGCAACGTTGCGGTTATCTTCCCCGGCCTGGTTGGCGCAGCCGTAAATCACATCATCAATACGCGCCGGGTCAAGGCCTGGGTTACGTTCCAGCAGCGCTTTTAGCGGCAGCGCCGCCAGATCGTCGGCGCGCATTGTCGCCAGCCTACCACCAAAACGACCGAACGGCGTACGCACCGCATCGCAGATAAATGCCTGATTCATCATAGGTTCCTTACGCGCTTTCCGCCAGTTGCTCGAAAGTCAGCGTCACCGGAGTGATGCGCTGCAGTTCTTCAAAAGAGAGGCCGTTAAAGATTTCCCGCACCACCGGGCCGTTCTCACTGATATCGATCACCGCCAGATCGGTATAGATGCGGCTGACGCAGCCAACGCCGGTCAGCGGATAGGTGCAGTGTTCGACCAGTTTGCATTCGCCATCGCGGGTCAGGTGATCCATCATCACGAAGACCTGACGCGCGCCGATAGCCAGATCCATCGCGCCGCCGACGGCGGGAATGGCATCGGGCGCCCCGGTGCTCCAGTTCGCCAGATCGCCGCGGGCGGAGACCTGATAGGCTCCAAGGACGCAGATATCCAGGTGGCCTCCGCGCATCATGGCGAAGGAGTCACCATGGTGGAAATAGCAACCGCCCTGAAGCAGAGTCACATACTCTTTCCCGGCGTTAATCAACTCCGGGTCCTCTTCCCCCGGCTGCGGTTTCGGCCCCATCCCGAGCAGACCGTTTTCGCTGTGCAGGAACACCTCTTTATCCGCCGGAAGATAGTTAGCAATACGGGTCGGCAGGCCGATGCCCAGATTGACATAAGCGCCTTCAGGAATATCGCGGGCCACGCGCTGGGCCATCTCATCGCGATTCAGTTTTTGCATAATGGGTTCCTCAGGCGCTTTTGGCAGCAATCAGGTTTTCCAGGGAATAGACACGCTGGACAAAAATGCCCGGCGTGATAACGCTTTCCGGGTCGAGGTCCCCCAGGGCGACCAGTTGCGAGACTTCCACAATGGTGGTTTGCGCGGCGGTCGCCATAATCGGACCGAAGTTACGCGCCGCTTTGCGATAAACCAGGTTGCCCCAGCGATCGCCCTGATGGGCTTTAATCAACGCGAAATCTGCTTTGATGGGATATTCAAGAACGTAATGACGGCCGTCGATCTCGCGGGTCTCTTTACCCTCAGCCAACGGCGTACCGTAACCCGTAGGAGTAAATACCGCACCGAGACCGGCTCCTGCCGCCTGAATGCGTGCCGCCAGATTTCCCTGCGGTACCAGCTCCAGCTCCACTTTGCCGCGGCGATAGAGATCATCAAAAATCTGTGAATCAACCTGGCGAGGGAACGAGCAAATCATCTTGCGCACCCGCCCGGCTTTCAGTAACGCCGCCAGGCCCACTTCGCCGTTACCCGCGTTATTGTTAATGATGGTTAAATCACGGGCCCCCTGTTCTATCAGAGCATCTATCAGGTACGTCGGCTGACCGGCGGGGCCAAAACCGCCAATCATAATGGTCGCCCCGTCGTGGATCCCAGCGATGGCATCACTTAGCGTCGACACACTTTTATCAATCATCAGGTCGCTCCTATATGTGCGGTAATCGCACTTTTATTCGTTGTTCGCACAAAATGTGACCCGCTTAACGATGTTGGTCAAGGGCGATAATCGAAATATGGTGCGATAATCGAACATCGTATATCTTTAGCGAAAGAATGTGATCGATGGCAAATACGGAGACGAAAATGGAGAAACATCCAGACGATTTACTGACGGGCGATAGCGATCCGTTTAAGGGCGATCCGAACTTTATGGCTTCGTTGGCGCGCGGGCTGGAAGTGATTCAGGCCTTCACCCCACAGCGTCCACTGCTGTCCATCTCGCAAATCAGCCAGAAGACCGGCATTCCGCGTGCGGCAGTGCGTCGCTGCCTGTATACCCTGAGCAAATTAGGTTTTGTTTACGCCGAGGATGGCAAAAATTTCCAGCTGCGCCCGAGGATTCTGGCTCTGGGGCACGCCTGGCTGGCCTCCACGCCGCTGGCGCGATCCGCGCAGCCGGTACTGAAGCATTTAAGCGAAATGCTTAATGAGTCCTGCTCTATCGCGACGCTTGATGGCGACGACATTCTCTATATTGCCCGCGCTTCCAGTTCACGAATTATGACCATTGATTTGGATATCGGTAGCCGCCTTCCCGCGTGGGCGACTTCGATGGGACGGGTACTGTTGAGTCATCAACCGGAAGAAAAGCTCAACGATATGCTGGGCCGGGTGACAATGATTCGCTATACCCCGCAAACCGTCGATTCGGTAGCGAAACTGCGTGCTGAACTTAAACGCGTTCATCAACAAGGCTACGCGCTTAACGATCAGGAGCTGGAAATGGGGCTACGCTCGCTGGCGGTGCCGCTGTTTAACCCGCAGGGGCAAATTCAGGCGGCGCTTAACGTCGGCGTTCATGCCGGGCAGGTTTCAACGCGTGAGATGCTGGAAAGAGTTTTGCCCGAGCTGCAAAAAGCGGCCCGGGAGCTGACGTTACTGATGCGCTAGCGGCTGCGTTTGGCGTGGCGCTCCCAGTTTTCCTGTTTTGCCTCGGCAGATTTGCGTAGAGCAACATAGCACGCGCCGCTGCCGCCGTGGTGCCCTAACGCGGTACAAAAGGCCTGAACCTCCGGGAGTTCCACCAGCCAGCGCGCCAGGTAACTACGAATGATATTGGCGTGAGCATTATCATCGCGCCCTTTGCCATGAACGATCAGCAAATTGCGCAGCCCCTCCTTCTGCGCCTGAATCACAAAGGCGAACAGCAGTTGTCGGCACTGTTCAACCGGCTGACGCAGTAGATTCAGGCTCGCCTGCTGGCTATATTTGCCGCGTCGCAGTTTATCCAGCACCCCGGATTGCAGCCCTTCGCGCTTAAACTCCAGCGCGGTGGCTAACGGCACAATATCGAGATAGCCGGTGGTGAGACAGTTATCGAGCTGCAGGGTGTCTACCCGTTGTACGGGGCGAGCGTTACGCTCGGGATGCCAGTGAACGTCGTTGTTGCGCTTCAGAGGCTGTACGTCCTCCATAGCGCCAAGAAATAGGGATTTGTCGTCAAGATTCATGCGCGTTCCTCCAGCTACCACCGGGGATTACTATAGCGGCGACGCCCTGCGCCCTCAATCCGTTTACGTTGTTTTACCGCCAGAGATGTTTATCTTTTGGAGGTATAGTTGCCCGCGCGGGCCGCGTGGTATCTTGTTGGCCTAATACAAGGGAAGAGGAATAACGATGCTGACGCTGCTGCAGGACAAAATCGATACCCCAATGGGGCCGCTGTGGATCATTTGCGACGAGCAATATCAACTACGCGCCGTGGAGTGGGAAGAGCATAGCGATCGCATGGAGCAACTGCTGGATCTGCACTATCGCCACGAAGGTTACCAACGCGTTGCCGCCACAAATCCGGGTGATTTAAGCCGTAAGCTCGCCGACTATTTTGCAGGCGATCTGAGCATTATCGACACCCTTCCTACCGCTACCGCAGGCACGCCGTTTCAACGTGAAGTCTGGAAAGCGCTGCGCACCATACCCTGCGGTCAGGTCATGCACTACGGCCAGCTCGCGGAAACGCTGGGTCGGTCTGGTGCTGCGCGCGCGGTCGGTGCCGCGAACGGATCCAATCCAATCAGTATTGTGGTGCCCTGCCATCGCGTTATCGGGCGCAACGGCACCATGACCGGATACGCTGGCGGCGTACAACGAAAAGAGTGGTTATTGCGCCACGAGGGGTATTTGCTTCTTTGACCGTATGTGCCTTTTCTGGAATCTTCCGGTAATTTTACAATCCCATACGTTCCAACAACTCATTCGTAATCAAGTAGATAAGAGGGATAATTGATTTACCCTCTTAATATTACGTGTTTCAGAGGTTCGAGGCTTACCTGCTCACCAAAAAGATGTTAAAATTGACCAATATCAATTAAAAGCCTGAGCAGACCTATGATCCCGGAAAAGCGAATTATACGACGCATTCAGTCTGGCGGTTGTGCAATCCATTGCCAGGATTGCAGCATCAGCCAGCTTTGCATCCCTTTTACTCTGAACGAGCATGAGCTTGATCAGCTTGATAACATCATCGAGCGGAAAAAGCCTATCCAGAAAGGACAGACCTTGTTCAAAGCCGGTGATGAGCTGAAATCGCTGTATGCAATTCGTTCTGGCACAATCAAGAGTTACACCATCACTGAACAGGGTGATGAGCAAATTACCGGTTTTCACCTGGCGGGCGATCTGGTGGGTTTTGACGCCATCGGCACCGGCCACCACCCGAGCTTTGCTCAGGCCCTGGAAACCTCAATGGTCTGCGAAATTCCTTTCGAAACCCTGGACGATCTTTCCGGTAAAATGCCGAATCTGCGCCAGCAGATGATGCGTCTGATGAGCGGCGAGATCAAAGGCGATCAGGACATGATCCTGCTGCTTTCCAAAAAGAACGCAGAAGAGCGCCTGGCGGCCTTTATCTATAATCTCTCCCGTCGCTTCGCTCAACGTGGTTTCTCCCCGCGTGAGTTCCGTCTGACCATGACCCGTGGCGATATCGGTAACTATCTGGGTCTGACGGTGGAAACCATTAGCCGCCTGCTGGGGCGTTTCCAGAAAAGCGGTATGCTGGCGGTCAAAGGCAAATATATCACCATTGAAAATAGCGACCTGCTGGCACAACTTGCCGGTCAGGCCCGCAACGTCGCCTGATAACTCTTCTGTCACTGGGCCAGATCGCGAATTTTTTTCTAATTTGTTGATCTGGCCAGGCACATCCCCTGTTTCATTTCATCCATATAGGTTATCTTTTTAATTACGAACTGTGGTTACAGTTGTAAGGAGACCCTGTATGGCAAAGTATCAGAACATGCTGGTAGTAATTGACCCCAATCAGGACGACCAGCCTGCATTGCGGCGTGCGGTGTATCTGCACCAAAGGATTGGTGGACGCATCAAAGCCTTTTTGCCGATCTATGATTTTTCCTATGAGATGACCACCCTGCTGTCCCCTGATGAACGCACGGCCATGCGCCAGGGCGTTATCAGCCAGCGTAGCGCCTGGATCCGCGAGCAGGCCAAATTTTATATTGATTCCGGTATTCCCATCGACATCAAAGTGGTGTGGCACAACCGTCCCTTTGAGGCCATTATTCAGGAAATCATCAGCGATAAGCATGATTTAGTCCTGAAGATGGCGCACCAGCACGACCGGCTGGAAGCGGTTATTTTCACCCCAACAGACTGGCATCTGCTGCGCAAATGTCCATGTCCGGTGTGGATGGTTAAAGATCAGCCATGGCCGGAAGGGGGTAAAGCGCTGGTGGCGGTCAACCTCGCCAGCGAAGAGAATTACCACAACGCGCTCAATGAGAAGCTGGTAAGAGAAACAATTGAACTGGCGGAACAGGTTAACCATACCGAGGTCCATCTGGTGGGCGCTTATCCGGTAACACCAATCAATATCGCGATTGAACTGCCTGATTTTGACCCCAGTATCTATAACGACGCCATTCGCGGTCAGCATCTGCTGGCGATGAAAGCGTTACGCCAAAAATTCAGCATTGATGAAAGCCGCACCCACGTTGAGAAAGGTCTACCTGAAGAGGTGATTCCCGACCTGTCTGAGCATCTGCAGGCAGGGATTGTGGTGCTGGGTACCATCGGGCGCACCGGGTTATCGGCGGCCTTCCTCGGCAATACTGCCGAACAGGTTATCGATCACCTGCGCTGCGACCTGCTGGCGCTGAAACCGGATCAGTACCAGACGCCGGTTGAACTGGATGACGACGAAGACGATTAGCCAGCGCTTAAATAGACTGTAATAAAAACTATCCCCTGCCTGCGCGGGGGATTTTTTTATGTTCAAGGCAAAAATAAAGGGCCCTTTATGGCCCCTGTCATCAACAGCAAATGCCGGTAACGAAACGTTAGTGGATACCTAAACGCCAGGCGTGATCGATCTCTTCTTTAAGCTCCATGGATGAGAGCGCCATCAAGTCGGCAAACTCCAGCTCCAGCAGTTTTAGCTTTTTCAGGTACTGCGCAGGGGTTAAAACGGTGGGGTCACGACGCAGAAATTCGATGGCCAATTGAGTGGGTGTTAACTCGGTATCCATAATATCCTCAGTTTGGTGGGAAAACGAACTGAGTATAACACCGCGGACTGACTATTTTATGAGCAATTAATGGCTTCATCATGCATATGAAAAAGCCGTCTCAGAAGAGACGGCTTAAGAAGTAAACGTTTTAAATTAAACGCTTTACATTACAAAGATTTGAGAATTGCATCGACGCTGGCTTTGGCATCGCCAAACAGCATGTGGGTATTTTCTTTAAAGAATAGCGGGTTCTGTACGCCAGCGTAGCCGGTGTTCATCGAACGCTTAAAGACAATCACATTCTGCGCTTTCCACACTTCCAGCACCGGCATACCGGCGATCGGGCTGTTTGGATCGTCCAGCGCGGCCGGGTTAACGGTGTCGTTCGCGCCGATAACCAGCACGGTGTCGGTATCGGAGAAGTCATCATTGATTTCATCCATCTCCAGCACCACGTCGTAAGGCACTTTCGCTTCAGCCAGCAGCACGTTCATGTGACCAGGCAAACGCCCGGCTACCGGGTGAATACCAAAGCGCACTTTGATCCCGCGCGCGCGCAGTCTCTCAGTGATTTCCGCTACCGGATACTGTGCCTGCGCTACCGCCATGCCGTAGCCTGGGGTGATGATCACCGAGTGCGACTCTTTCAGCATTTCTGCCGTTTCTTCAGCACTGATTTCGCGATGTTCGCCCACTTCTTCATCACCGCTGGCAGCCGTACCATCGGTACCGAAACCACCTGCGATCACGCTGAAGAACGAACGGTTCATCGCCTTACACATGATGTAAGACAGAATCGCACCGGAAGAACCGACCAGCGCACCGGTCACAATCAGCAGGTCGTTGCTGAGCATAAAGCCCGCCGCCGCTGCCGCCCAACCGGAGTAGGAGTTCAGCATTGAAACCACGACCGGCATATCTGCACCGCCGATAGAGGCCACCAGGTGCCAGCCAAATGCCAGCGCGATAACGGTCATCACCAGCAGACACAGAACCTGCATGCCTACGCTGTCGGTACGAACAAACACCACCAGCAGCAGGAAAGAAACCACCAGCGCCGCCAGGTTCAGCTTGTGGCGATTCGGCAGCATCAGCGGCTTGGAGGACATCTTGCCGCACAGCTTGCCAAACGCGACAACGGAACCGGTAAAGGTCACCGCACCGATGAAGATGCCGAGGAACACTTCGGTCAGATGAATATTGACCAGAATCTGTTCCATGCCGGTTTCATGCTGCAGGTAGCTGTTAAAGCCTACCAGCACCGCCGCCAGACCTACGAAGCTGTGCAGAATCGCCACCAGCTCCGGCATTTCGGTCATTTCAACTTTCTTCGCCAGACGAATACCAATGGCGCCACCGATAACCATCGCCAGCAGGATCCACGCGACGTTGCTGCTGTCCGGCCCCAAAATGGTCGCCACCAGCGCAATCGCCATCCCGGCAACACCGTAGTAGTTGCCCTGCTGAGAGGTTTCGTGTTTAGACAGCCCTGCCAGGCTAAAAATAAACAGGATCGCGGCAACAATGTATGCAGCTGTAACTAATCCACCAGACATTTGTTACCCCTTATCCTTTGCGGAACATTTTCAGCATGCGCTGAGTGACGGTGAAACCACCAAAAATATTAATGCTGGCGATCAGCACCGCGATAAAGCTCAGGAAGCTAACCCAGCCGCCGTGGCCTATCTGTAGTAATGCTCCGACGACGATGATGCCTGAAATAGCATTTGTCACCGACATCAGCGGCGTGTGCAGCGCATGAGAAACGTTCCACACGACGTAGTAACCCACCACGCAGGAGAGAGCAAAAACGGTAAAGTGGCCGAGGAACTCTTTCGGCGCCACGCTTGCCAGCCAGCCAAACAGGATAATCGCCAGCGCCATCAGCGCATACTTGCGCCACGGTGAGCTCGGTTTCGCCTCAGCTTTTGGTGCTTCAACCTTCTTCGCTGCCGCCTGCGGTTGAGCAGAAACCTGAATGGGCGGTGCGGGCCAGGTGACTTCACCCTCGCGAACCACGGTAACGCCGCGGATAACGACATCATCAAAATCGATAACGACATTGCCGTCTTTCTCTTTGCATAGCAGTTTAAGCAGGTTGACGAGGTTGGTGCCGTACAGCTGTGAGGACTGAGTCGGTAAACGGCCCGGCAGGTCGGTATAGCCGATGATCTTCACGCCGTTAGCGGTCGTTACCACTTGACCCGATACGGTGTATTCACAGTTACCGCCGTTTTGCGACGCCAAATCGACCACCACGCTGCCAGGTTTCATGGAGTCAACCATTTCGCGGGTAATCAGCTTCGGTGCGGGTTTGCCCGGAATCAGCGCCGTGGTCACGATGATATCAACGTCTTTCGCCTGGGCGGCAAACAACGCCATCTCAGCTTTGATAAAGGCTTCAGACATAACTTTGGCATAGCCATCGCCGCTGCCCGCTTCCTCTTTAAAATCCAGCTCCAGGAACTCGGCGCCCATACTCTGCACCTGTTCTTTGACTTCCGGACGGGTATCGAACGCGCGGACGATCGCGCCGAGGCTGTTTGCAGCACCAATGGCCGCCAGACCCGCAACCCCTGCCCCGATAACCATCACCTTGGCGGGAGGAACTTTACCGGCTGCGGTGATCTGCCCGGTAAAGAAGCGACCAAACTGGTGAGCGGCTTCGACAATCGCACGATAACCGGCGATGTTAGCCATTGAACTTAACGCATCCAGCGACTGGGCGCGGGAAATACGCGGCACCGAGTCCATTGCCATCACGTTAATGTTACGCGCCGCCAGTTTTTCCATCAGCTGCGGGTTTTGCGCAGGCCAGATGAAACTGATCAGCGTCGTGCCGGGGTTAAGCAGCTGGATCTCATCGTCATCCGGCGCGTTAACTTTCAGAATGACATCTGACTGCCACACGTCATTACCGCTAACAATCTCTGCCCCGGCCTCGACAAAAGCCTCGTCGTCGAAACTGGCCAGTTTACCGGCGCCGCTTTCTACCGCGACGTTAAACCCGAGTTTCAGCAGTTGCTCCACCGTTTTCGGCGTGGCGGCTGCCCGGGTTTCCTGGGCTAGTCTCTCTTTTGGTACACCAATACGCATAGTTTTCCCTTCCATCGGTTTTTGATGATGGTTTACTTTTCTCACAAACGACCGTCCGGTGGCGAAAGAAAGCGCGACCTGACATATGTCTGAAAAAATGAAACAGTAACAAACTTTTTATAACCTACTGAAAATACCGATTGTGATCTACAGCGATAAAACAGAAATTTTGATTTTATTGGTAAAACTCACGGCTAACCGTGTCAGGCAGCAATATTTACCTCATTTTTACGCCAACACCTGATAATTCGCCTGGATGATGGGTTAATTCGCCATTTATTACCATCCGGAACATCACATTAACATTACGTTAACTTATGAAAGTGATATGGATTATCGATTTTGCTGGTCAAGCGGCTGTTTTTTCCACATATCGAAAAATGTTATATTTCTGCACTATACGTTTCGGGCGACAACTGAAAATTGACGCAGACAGTCACTTACGATAAATGCAATAATCAAACG
Source organism: Klebsiella sp. MISC125 (assembly GCF_051131775.1). NCBI lineage: Bacteria > Pseudomonadati > Pseudomonadota > Gammaproteobacteria > Enterobacterales > Enterobacteriaceae > Klebsiella > Klebsiella sp. MISC125. Next base: position 2,814,133 of record NZ_CP180448.1, on the reverse strand, counting down.
TTTTCAGTCAACAACAATACCAGTACATGGTTTGCGCAAGGCAAAGGATTATTTTTATGAAGCTTAAGAACTCACTCCTGGCGTCTGCTCTTCTGGCTACGACCGCGTTGTCTGCGCATGCAGCGACCGAGCTGACTCCAGAGCAGGCGGCAGCGCTGAAACCCTACGACCGCGTAGTGGTCACAGGCCGTTTTAACGCCATCGGCGACGCGGTGCAGGCCGTTTCCCGTAAAGCGGACAAAGAAGGCGCAGCTTCCTTTTATGTTGTCGACACGTCTGATTTCGGCAGCGGCGGCAATTTGCGCGTAACGGCAGATTTCTATAAAGAAAACGCCCCGCAGGCCGACGCGCCAAAAAATCGCATTATCAACGGCGTCATGGAATTGCCTAAAGACCAGGCCGTTGAGCTGGAACCGTTTGATACCGTCACCGTCCAGGGCTTCTACCGCAGCCAGCCGGAAGTCAACGACGCGATCACCAAAGCGGCGAAAGCCAAAGGCGCAGCCTCATTCTTTATCGTGCGCCAGGTTGATGCTAACCAGGGCGGCAACCAGCGTATTACTGCTTACATCTACAAAGCTGATGCCAAAAAACGCGTTCTGCAAAGCGCAGATGCCATTCCTGCAGATTCAGAAGCCGGTCGCGCAGCGCTGGCTGAAGGCGGCGACGCAGCCAAAAAAGTTGAAATCCCAGGCGTTGCTACCACCGCAGCCGTGGGTTCAGGTACCGGCGTAGGTCGCTTCTTTGAAACGCAATCCTCTAAAGGTGGGCGTTACACTGTCACGCTGCCGGATGGAACTAAAGTTGAAGAAGTGAACAAAATCACCGCCGCACAGATGGTTCCTTATGACAGCATCAAGTTCACCGGCAACTACGGTAACATGACTGAAATCTCTTACCAGACGGCAAAACGCGCAGCGAAGAAAGGCGCGAAGTACTATCACATCACCCGTCAGTGGCAGGAACGTGGTGGCAACATCACCATCAGCGCCGACCTGTACAAATAACAGTTCCCCGACTGAACAAAAAGGCGACGCTTTGTCGCCTTTTTGCTTTTTTTCATTTCTCTCCATTGCATGCATACAAAACACTCCGTAAAATCCCGCGCCTTAGCGCAATCCTCCATTTTTATGCGATTTCGCAAAATAAATATTCTTAGCTTTATGGTTATCACCTCGGGAATGCAATGGATAAGAAACTGGGCCTTAGCGCCCTGACCGCGTTGGTACTCAGCTCGATGCTGGGTGCAGGTGTATTCAGTTTGCCGCAGAACATGGCGGCCGTCGCCAGCCCTTCCGCTCTGCTTATCGGCTGGGCGATTACTGGTGTGGGAATTCTGTTTCTCGCCTTCGCCATGCTGCTGCTGACCCGAATTCGCCCCGAACTCGACGGCGGCATTTTTACCTACGCCCGCGAAGGTTTCGGTGAGCTGATTGGCTTCTGTTCTGCATGGGGCTACTGGCTGTGCGCGGTTATCGCTAATGTTTCCTACCTGGTTATCGTTTTCTCCGCCCTAAGCTTCTTTACCGATACCCCAGAACTGCGCCTGTTTGGCGATGGCAACACCTGGCAGTCAATCGTGGGGGCATCCGTACTGCTGTGGGTGGTGCATTTCCTCATTCTGCGCGGGGTGCAGACGGCAGCGGGTATCAACCTGGCCGCAACGCTCGCTAAGCTATTGCCGCTGGGCGCGTTTGTCGCGTTGGCCGCCATCGCGTTTCGCCTGGAGACTTTCCGCCTCGATTTTAGCGGCCTGGCGCTAGGCGTACCGGTGTGGGAGCAGGTGAAAAACACCATGCTGATCACCTTGTGGGTGTTCATCGGCGTTGAAGGCGCGGTAGTGGTTTCCGCCCGCGCTCGCAATAAACAGGACGTAGGACGCGCCACGCTGCTGGCGGTGCTGTCGGCACTGGCAGTGTATTTGCTGGTGACGCTGCTCTCTTTGGGCGTGGTTCCGCGCGCTGAACTGGCGGAAATTCGTAATCCCTCGATGGCCGGGTTGATGGTCAAAATGATGGGGTCATGGGGCGAGATTGTTATCGCCGCAGGGCTGATTATCTCAGTTTGCGGGGCGTATCTGAGCTGGACAATTATGGCAGCGGAAGTCCCATTTCTGGCGGCAACGCATAAAGCGTTCCCGCGCCTCTTCGCGCGACAGAATAAAAATAACGCACCGTCGGCTTCGTTGTGGCTCACCAATATCAGCGTGCAGGTTTCACTGGTGTTGATCTGGCTCACCGGGTCGGATTACAACACGCTACTGACTATCGCTTCCGAGATGATTCTGGTCCCCTATTTTCTCGTTGGCGCGTTTCTGCTGAAGATTGCGGTCCGCCCACTGCATAAGGCTGTAGGTGTCGGAGCCTGCATTTATGGCTTATGGTTATTATATGCGTCCGGCCCTGTGCATTTGCTGATGTCGGTGATACTTTACGCCCCGGGTCTTCTGGTTTTCCTGTATGCCCGTCGTACACACCAGCACGATCGCTCGCTCAAACGCCGTGAATTGGCATTAATTGGTTTTTTGCTGGTTGCCGCCGTACCGGCAACGTGGATGCTGGTGGGGTAAGCGGTTGCCCTGCCGCTGAACTCAAAGGAGATACCCATGGCTGAAATCCAGCCCCGCCCGATGCTGATAACAGGCGGAGGTCGTCGTATTGGCCTCGCCCTGGCCCACCATTTTTTGACACAACAACAGCCCGTTATCATCAGCTACCGCACGTACTATCCGGCTATCGACGCTCTGCGTGAAGCCGGGGCTATCTGTTTACATGCGGATTTCAGCACCGACGAAAGCATTCTGGCTTTCGCTGAAGAGGTGAAAGCGCACGCCAGCAGCGGTCTGCGAGCCATCATTCATAACGCCAGCGGCTGGATGGCGGAAAAGCCGGGAATTGCGTTAACCACGGTGCTTGCCAGCATGATGCAAATTCACGTCAACGCGCCCTACCTGCTTAACCATGCGCTGGAATGCCTGCTGAGCGGTCACGGCCATGCTGCCAGCGATATTATTCACATCACTGATTACGTCGTGGAACGCGGCAGCGATAAACATATTGCCTACGCCGCCAGTAAGGCCGCGCTGGATAACATGAGCCGCTCGTTTGCCCGCAAGCTGGCACCGGAAATTAAAGTCAACGCCATTGCCCCATCGCTTATCCTGTTTAATGAAGGCGACGATGCAGAGTACCGTCGACAGGCGCTGGACAAATCGCTGATGAAAATTGCCCCGGGCGAAAAAGAGATTATCGACCTTATCGAATATCTATTCAGTAGTCGCTATGTGACTGGCCGCTCATTCGCCGTCGACGGCGGCCGTCATCTGCGTTAGTGAAAGCGGCTCCAGCCGATAATTAACAGCCACGCGCAAAGACTCCAGCACACGACAGCGCCTGCCAGAGCAAACGGCAGGCGCATCACCCCGGTGAAATACCACAGCGAAAGCAGATAGATAAAGTACGGAATGATTGACCACATGCCGAACACAATGGTAGTCCGCAGCGCTTCAATGCCCCGTTCGCTGGCGACGATATAGTGTGCAATCAGCGCGAAGGTAGGAAAGAGTGGAATTAACCCGGCAATATAGTAATTTTTCGTTTTGGACAGTACGCCGATCAGGACAACCACCAGCGCCCCAAGCAGCGCTTTAATCAACAACCCCATTCCTTTTGCCTTAACATTTAAACAACAAGTACCCGCAGCATAACGGAAGAACATTTGTTTATAAAAGAGTAATGGCAGGTAAATTAATCGCAGTGTATGTTAGCCCTTTTACATATACGCATAAAATATGAATAAAATCGTTTATGTTGAGGATGAGCCGGAAGTTGGTGCGCTCATCGCCGCTTATCTGGGAAAACACGATATGGATGTCATCGTGGAGCCGCGTGGAGACCGGGCGGAAGAAGTCATCGCTCGAGAAAAGCCGGATCTGGTGCTGCTGGATATCATGTTACCTGGTAAAGACGGCATGACGCTGTGCCGGGATTTACGCGGCCAGTGGCAGGGCCCAATCGTGCTGCTGACCTCTCTTGACAGCGATATGAACCATATTTTATCGCTCGAAATGGGTGCCAGCGATTATATTCTGAAAACCACTCCACCCGCCGTACTGTTGGCTCGTTTGCGCCTGCATCTGCGTCAACATATCACCACACCAGCAGGCGGAGCGCCCTCCTCGCTCACGCCGCATAAAGCCATCACGTTTGGATCCCTGAGCATTGACCCGGTCAATCGCCAGGTGATGTTGAGCGGCGAAAGTATCGCGCTGTCCACGGCAGACTTCGATCTACTGTGGGAACTGGCAACCCATGCTGGACAAATTATGGACCGCGACGCTCTGTTGAAAAACCTGCGCGGCGTGACCTACGACGGAATGGACCGCAGCGTTGATGTTGCTATCTCGCGGTTGCGCAAAAAGCTTCTCGATAACGCGACTGAGCCGTATCGCATCAAGACGGTGCGCAATAAAGGCTATCTGTTCGCCCCGCACGCCTGGGATAATTAATTTACGGGTCTGGCTATGAAAAAGCTGTTTGTGCAGTTTTACCTGCTGCTGTTCGTTTGTTTCCTGGTGATGACCATGATGGTCGGTCTGGTGTACAAATTCACCGCCGAGCGCGCAGGCCGTCAGTCGCTGGACGACCTGATGAAAAGCTCGCTGTATCTGATGCGTAGCGAGCTGCGGGAGATCCCACCTCGCGACTGGAGCAAAACCCTCAAAGAACTGGACCTGAATCTTTCCTTCGACCTGCATATCGAACCAATCAGCAAATTTAAGCTCTCGGAAAATTCGATGCAGCATCTGCGCGCCGGGGATATTGTCGCCCTCGATGACCAGTACACTTTTATCCAGCGAATTCCGCGCAGTCACTATGTCCTTTCTGTTGGCCCGGTGCCCTATCTCTATTTTCTGCACGAGATGCGGCTACTGGATATCGCGCTGATGGCTTTTATCGCTATCTCGCTGGCCTTCCCGGTATTTATCTGGATGCGCCCCCACTGGCAGGACATGCTGCGTATCGAGACCGCCGCCCAGCGCTTTGGTGAAGGACATCTGACCGAGCGGATTCATTTTGACAGCATGTCCAGCTTTGAGCGTCTGGGCGTGGCGTTTAACCAGATGGCCGATAACATCAATGCGCTCATTGCCAGCAAGAAACAACTGATTGACGGTATCGCTCATGAACTGCGCACACCGCTGGTTCGTCTGCGCTATCGCCTGGAGATGAGCGAGAATCTGACTGAAGCGGAATCGCTGGCGCTAAACCGCGATATTGGTCAACTGGAAGCCTTAATTGAGGAGCTGTTGACCTACGCCCGTCTTGACCGCCCGCAAAACGAACTGAAGCTCACCACCCCCAACTTCCCGGCGTGGATCAGCGCTCACATTGAAGACATTCAGATGGTTAACCCACAGCGCGAGGTGGCGTTGAGCAAGATCATCCCCGGAAATTATGGCGCGCTGGATATGCGCCTGATGGAACGCGTGCTGGATAATCTGGTCAACAATGCCCTGCGCTACAGTCACCAACGGATTCAAGTGAGCCTAACGCTAGAAGGCTCGCGTGCGACGTTGTGGGTAGAAGACGATGGTCCGGGAATTGCGCCTGATGAACGGGAGCGGGTTTTTGAGCCGTTTGTCCGCCTCGACCCCAGCCGAGACCGCGCCACCGGCGGCTGCGGTCTCGGCCTGGCTATCGTGCACAGTATCGCCCAGGCGATGGCCGGAGAGGTTCATTGCGACGCCAGTCCATTGGGCGGAGCAAGTTTCTGTTTTAGCTGGCCTATCTACCACCAGTTGCCTGATTTTACCTCTACCTGATTAGCCCTTGCGCAGATGCCGAGGCCTGCGTATAGTTAAAAAGACATCTAGTATGTTGTAACTAAGGTGGAAAATATGGCTAGCTATGACCTTGTTGACCGTTTGAACGACACCTTTCGTCAGTTGGAGCGAGAACTCCTGGCGCTGCGGCAGTCCCTGAGTGCTTGCCGCCTGCTGGCCGCCCGGGTATTTGAGCTACCGCCGGTGAGCAAAGATGCCGAACACCAGCCGCTGGACGCGATCAATGTGGTTCAGCATACCGGCAAAGCTGCGCTGGAGATGGCGCTCAGCCACTATAGCCACCTGTTTATCCAGCAGCAGTCGGAAAGTCGCAGCAGTAAGGCTGCCGTGCGTTTGCCAGGGGCAATTTGTCTGCAAACCTCTATCAATGAGCAGGCTGAATTATTGCGCCAAATCGCCCATATCAACGCCCTCAAAGCGACCTTCGAGAAGATTGTCACCATTGATTCCGGACTCCCCAGCGCCGCGCGCTTCGAGTGGGTCCATCGCCATCTTCCGGGCCTGATTACCCTCAGCGCCTACCGCACGCTGACGCCGTTGCGTGACCCGAGCACCATCCGTTTCGGATGGGCCAATAAGCATGTAATTAAAAACCTGACCCGCGATCAGGTGCTGGTGCAACTGGAGAAAAGCCTGCAATCACCGCGCGCGGTTCCACCGTGGACTCGCGAACAGTGGCAAAGCAAGCTGGAACGGGAGTATCAGGATATTGCCGCCCTGCCGCAGCGGGCAAAGCTTAAGATCAAACGGCCGGTGAAAGTGCAGCCCATCGCCCGGGTCTGGTATACCGGGGAGCAAAAGCAGGTGCAATACGCCTGCCCCGGGCCACTGATTACGCTGATATCCGGCACCAAAGGCGTGAGCGTGCCGGACCTGGGGGAGTTGCTGAACTATGATGCCGATAACGTGCAGTACCGCTATAAACCGCAGGCACAGTCGCTCAGGTTATTGATCCCGAGGCTGCACCTGTGGCTGGCTAGCGAGTAGCCATACTGCCGACCATCTCTTCAGGTCGTACCCAGCTATCGAACTCAGCTTCCGTCAGGTAGCCGAGCGCCAGCGCGGAAGCTTTCAGGGTGAGCCCCTCTTTATGCGCTTTTTTAGCGATTTCCGCCGCCTTGTCATAGCCGATATGGGTGTTGAGCGCTGTCACCAGCATCAGCGACTCATTGAGTAACTGGCTGATGCGCTCGCGCTCAGGCTCGATCCCTACCGCACAGTGTTCGTTAAAGCTCTCTATGCCGTCGGCCAGCAGGCGTACGGATTGCAGGAAGTTATGGACAACCATCGGGCGATAAACGTTAAGCTCGAAGTTACCCGACGCGCCGCCGATATTCACCGCCACATCGTTACCCATCACCTGACAGCACAGCATGGTCAGGGCTTCACACTGGGTCGGGTTGACCTTACCTGGCATAATCGACGATCCCGGTTCATTTTCCGGGATGGAGATTTCCCCAATCCCGCAGCGAGGACCGGATGCCAGCCAACGCACATCGTTGGCGATTTTCATCAGCGAGGCGGCCAGACCTTTTAGCGCCCCATGAGCATGTACCAGCGCATCAACGGTCGCCAGCGCTTCAAATTTATTCGGCGCGGTAACAAATGGCTGACCGCTGGTGCTCGCCAGTTCCGCCGCGACCCGCACCGCATATTCCGGATGCGTGTTCAGCCCGGTTCCGACCGCCGTCCCGCCCAACGCCAGTTCCGCCAGATGCGGCAGGCTGTGGTCGATGTGCTTGAGGTTGTGTTCAAGCATCGCCACCCAGCCGGAGATCTCCTGGCCGAGGGTCAGCGGCGTGGCGTCCTGTAGATGAGTACGGCCAATTTTGACAATATCGTTGAAGGCAACGGATTTATCGTGGAGGGTCTTTTTCAGCACATTAAGCTGTGGGATCAGCTTTACGCGTAGTGCAATAATAGCCGCCACGTGCATCGCCGTCGGGAAAACGTCGTTGGAACTTTGGCTTTTATTGACGTCATCGTTAGGGTGAACTTTACGCTCCATCCCACGCACGCCGCCGAGCAGTTCACTGGCACGGTTAGCCAGCACCTCGTTCATATTCATATTACTCTGGGTGCCGGAACCCGTTTGCCAGATAGCCAGCGGAAACTCGTCGGGATGCATGCCCGCCAGCACTTCATCAGCGGCCCGAATAATGGCATCAGCTTTCTCTGCCGCCAGCAGGCCGAGGTCGTGGTTCACTTTCGCCGCCGCGCGTTTGGTCAGCGCCAGCGCATAGATAAGCTCGCCCGGCATTTTTTCCGTCGAGATGCGGAAATGTTCCAGCGAGCGCTGGGTTTGCGCGCCCCATAGTTTTTCAGCGGGCACGTCAATGGCGCCCATTGAGTCTTTTTCACTGCGATGCGTTGTCATTACTTTCTCCTTGAATTCAAAGTGTGTAATAGCGACAAAGCTCACTTGCTTAAAGCGTTAAGTATTGGACAGTTTTATAAGTTGTTTTGGTGGTTCGTGCCGCTAAGCGGCATAAAAAAACCGCCCCTGAGGGCGGCTGAGATCATTTCACACAGCGGGTGCATTGCGAACTCTGGATCTGCTGGAAGAAGTCATTGCCTTTGTCATCGACCAGGATAAACGCCGGGAAGTCTTCCACTTCAATTTTCCAGATAGCTTCCATCCCCAGCTCCGGGTAGGCCACGCACTCCAGGCTGCGGATGCTCTGCTGCGCCAGCACCGCCGCCGGCCCGCCGATGCTGCCAAGATAGAACCCACCGTGCTTGTGACAGGCATCGGTGACTTGCTGGCTACGGTTGCCTTTCGCCAGCATGATCTTACTCGCACCGTGCGCTTGCAGCAGGTCAACGTAAGAGTCCATACGGCCTGCGGTAGTTGGACCGAGGGAGCCGGAAGCATAACCGTCCGGCGTTTTTGCCGGTCCCGCATAGTAAATCGGGTGATCTTTCACGTACTGCGGCAGCTCATCGCCGTTATCGATAATTTCTTTCAACTTCGCGTGGGCGATATCACGCGCCACGATAATGGTGCCGCTCAGCGACAGGCGGGTCGACACCGGATACTGCGACAGCAGTGCCAGTATGTCGCTCATCGGCTGGTTCAGGTTGACCTTAACCGCTTCGCCCTCACCGGCCTGGCGCAGATGCTCGGGAATAAATTTCCCCGGATTGCTCTCCAGTTTCTCCAGCCAGATCCCCTCGCGGTTGATCTTCGCTTTGATATTGCGATCCGCCGAGCAGGACACGCCCATCCCCACCGGGCAGGATGCGCCGTGACGCGGCAGACGTACAACGCGGATATCGTGAGCGAAGTATTTGCCGCCGAACTGCGCACCGAGGCCGAGGTTCTGCGCTTCCAGCAGCAACTCTTGCTCCAGTTGAATATCGCGGAAAGCCTGACCGTGCTCGTTGCCCTCAGTCGGCAAACCATCGTAGTACTTGGTTGAGGCCAGCTTTACGGTTTTCAGCGTAGATTCCGCCGAGGTGCCGCCAATGACAAAGGCAATATGGTACGGCGGACAGGCAGCGGTTCCCAGGGTACGCATCTTCTCGACGAGATAGTTTTTCAACTTCGCCGGGGTGATCAGCGCCTTGGTTTCCTGATACAGATAGGTTTTGTTCGCCGAGCCGCCGCCTTTAGCAATGCAGAGGAATTTATACTCCTCGCCATCGGTGGCGTAGAGGTCAATTTGCGCAGGCAGGTTAGTGCCGGTGTTCACTTCTTTATACATATCCAGCGCGGCGTTCTGCGAATAACGCAGGTTATCCTGGATATAGGTGTTATAGACCCCCTGCGCCAGCGCCGCTTCATCGCCGCCGCCGGTCCACACGCGTTGACCTTTTTTGCCGGTGATAATCGCGGTGCCGGTATCCTGGCAGGTCGGCAGCACGCCTTTAGCGGCGATGTCCGAGTTGCGCAGGAACTGTAGCGCCACGTATTTATCGTTTTCGCTGGCTTCAGGGTCGTTGAGGATATCGGCGACCTGCTGCTGATGAGCCGGGCGAAGCATAAAGGAGGCGTCGTGGAAAGCGTGTTGTGCCAGTAGCGTTAGCGCCTGAGGTTCAACTTTCAGGACTTCCTGGCCGGCGAATTCGGCGACGGAGACGTAATCACTGCTGAGGAGGTAGTACTCGGTATCGTCCTTTTTCAGTGGAAAAGGATCCTGATATACAAACGGTTTATTCGACATTGTGCTCTCACTTACTGCTTGGCTGATTATATTTCAGGCAGACACTCCATTTGCCCGTAGAAAAGCGAGTCGATCGATTTTACACAATTTCTTAACAAAAACTGAGACCAGGACGACTTTTTCTTCGCGCCGGTTGCTTATCGGGCGTTTGCTGGTTTAATAGAGCCATTACTATCAAGTGGAAACAGGGATTGAGAATGCAAAAGCTCATCAACTCAGTGCAAAACTACGCCTGGGGAAGTCATACCGCCTTAACCGAACTTTATGGGATCGCCAACCCGAGCAATCTGCCGATGGCAGAACTGTGGATGGGTGCGCATCCGAAGAGCAGCTCGCAGATTCTGGATAACGCCGGTACTCCGCGCTCGCTGCGTGAAGTGATTGAAGGCGATAAAACCGCCCTGCTCGGCGCGAAAGTGGCAGAGCGTTTCGGCGAGCTACCGTTCCTGTTTAAAGTCTTGTGTGCCGCACAGCCGCTATCTATTCAGGTTCATCCGAACAAACAGGCCTCCGAAATTGGTTTCGCCAAAGAGAACGCAGCCGGGATCCCGCTTGATGCCGCCGAGCGTAACTATAAAGATCCAAACCACAAGCCGGAGCTGGTTTTTGCCCTGACGCCGTTCCTCGCCATGAACGCCTTCCGCGAATTTGCCGATATCGTCAATCTGCTGCAGCCGGTAGCCGATGCCCATCCGGCCATTGCCCAGTTTCTTGCGCAGCCGGACGGCGAACATCTGAGCCGGCTATTTGCCAGCCTGCTGAATATGAAAGGCGATGAGAAAGCGCACGCCTTAAGCGTCTTGCAGGCCGTGCTGGACAGCGAGCAGGGAGAACCGTGGCAGACGATTCGCCTGATCGCCGAGTTCTACCCGGACGATAGCGGCCTCTTCTCTCCGCTGCTGCTCAACGTAGTGAAGCTGAACCCAGGCGAAGCGATGTTCCTGTTTGCGGAAACCCCGCACGCCTACCTGCAGGGCGTGGCGCTGGAGGTGATGGCTAACTCGGACAACGTTCTGCGCGCGGGCCTGACGCCGAAGTACATTGATATTCCAGAGCTGGTCGCTAACGTTAAATTTACAGCCAAACCTGCGGGTGAGCTGCTGACTCAGCCAGTGACCCACGGCGCGGAGCTGGATTTCCCGATCCCGGTCGATGATTTCGCCTTCTCTCTGCACGACCTGTCTGCGCAGGCGTCAACCATCGCCCAGGATAGCGCGGCGATTCTGTTCTGCGTTGAGGGTGAAGCAGTTATCACTAAAGGCGAGCAGAGCCTGACGCTGACCGCGGGTGAATCGGCGTTTGTTGCCTGTAACGAATCGCCAGTACAGGTTAGCGGCACCGGTCGCGTAGCGCGCGTGTTCAATAAGCTCTAGTAAGTTACTGAACTTTTTAGCCACAGTTGCTAGACTTTCACCCATCATGACAACACAATCAGGCGGCCCGATCCGCCTGGTTTCATTTATGGACAAATGCTATGAAAAAATCGCTGATCGCAGCAGGAGTTATCATCGCGTTGGGCGTCGTCTGGACCGGCGGCTCCTGGTACACCGGAAAGCAATTGGAGAGTCGTATTGCCGATATGGTGCAACAGGCCAATGCTCAGTTACAAAGCAGCGCACCGCAGGCAGGCGTTGAGCTGACTTATCAGGACTACCAACGCGGTCTGTTCAGCAGCCATTTACAGCTGGTGGTTAAACCGATTGCCGGTAAAGAGACCCGCTGGCTTGCTGCCGGACAATCGTTGGTCTTTGACGAAGTCGTCGATCACGGCCCCTTCCCGCTGGCCTCACTGAAAAACTTTAACCTCGCGCCATCGATGGCCTCCGTCAAAACCACGTTAGTCAATAACGACGCCAGTAAGGCGCTGTTCGACATCGCGAAAGGCGAAACGCCGTTTACCATCGATACCCGCATCGCCTACAGCGGCGATAATCAGTCCGCGATTGTGCTCAATCCACTGGATTACGCGAAAGGCGATGAGAAGGTGACTTTCAGCGGCGGGCAGTTCCAACTGGATTCTGACCGCGAAGGTAAAACCATCAATCTGAGCGGCGAAGCGGGCAGCGGGCAGATCAACGCGGTTAACGAGTACAATCAGAAGATTCAGGTCATCTTTAATAACCTGAAAACCGATGGCACCACCGAGATGGCCAGCTTCAACGAGCGCATTGGCAAACAAGCCATCTCGCTGGAAAAACTGTCAATTGGCGTTGAAGGCAAAGAGCTGGCACTGTTTGAAGGGATGAAAGTCGACGGCAATTCCACGCTGACCGCCGACGGGAAAGGCATTAATAGCCAGCTGGATTACACCGTCAACAGCCTGAAGCTGCAAAATCAGGATATTGGTAGCGGCAGGCTGACCCTGAAACTGGATAATATTGATGGCCAGGCTTTCCACGAATTCAGCCAAAAATATAACGCCGAAGCGCAGGCGCTGATGGCAAACCCGCAGTTGGCGCAGAACCCGGAGCTGTACCAGCAGGCGCTGACGCAAACCTTCTTTAGCACGCTGCCGATGATGCTCAAAGGTAATCCTTCGCTGACCATCGCACCGCTGAGCTGGCGTAATGCAAAAGGCGAAACGACGCTCAATTTCTCCATTCTGTTGCAAGACCCATCGCAAAACACAACACCGCCGCAGACTCTGGCCGATGAAGTGGATCGTAGCGTCAAGTCTCTCGACGGCAAGCTGGTGATCCCTGTGGATATGGCAACCGCCTTTATGACCCAAATTGCCGGGCTTGAAGGCTATCAGCCCGCAGACGCCGCCAAACTGGCTGACCAGCAGGTGAAAGGCCTGGCGGCGATGGGCCAGATGTTCCGCATCACCACCATGGAAGATAACGCCATCACCTCCAGCCTGCAGTACGCTGACGGTCAGGTGACGCTCAACGGTCAGAAAATGCCGCTGGATGAGTTTGCCGGCATGTTTGGCTTAGAGCTTCCTGCTGTGTCGGAACCGGCACCGCAGGAAACCCTGCCACAAGAAACCACTCCGCAAGAGGTGGTTCCGCCAGCCGCCCCGCAGCAGTAAACAACAAATAGCCCCTTACGAGGGGCTATTTCACATTACTGACACTGTCGCATTTGAGAAATCCGTCACCTGCATCACCGGTAAATCAGCGTAAAATGCTGCGGCGATTCCGTCAGCTCTGAAAGCGAATCCAGAGGGCTATTTGATAAATGCCGTTGAGGCTTAAGTTCCGCTCCCCCTTCGTTACCGAAGGGAGACTCTGATTAAGGAAGTTCAGATGTTTGATTTTTCAACGCCGGTTGACCGTCACGGCACCTGGTGTACGCAATGGGATTACGTTGCCGACCGCTTCGGTACCGCCGACTTGCTACCATTTACTATCTCGGATATGGATTTTGCCACCGCCCCCTGCATTCTGGATGCCGTTAGCAAGCGTCTGGCGCACGGCGTTTTTGGCTATAGTCGCTGGAAAAATGATGAATTTCTTAGCGCAGTGAGCCACTGGTTCGCCAGCCGTTTTCATAGTCCAATCAACCGTGAAGCCATTGTTTACGGGCCGTCAGTTATCTACATGGTGGCGGAGATGATTCGCCAATGGTCCGAGCCTGGCGACGGTATCGTGGTGCATACGCCAGCTTATGACGCGTTTTATAAGACTATTGAAGGCAACCAGCGGCGCATTGCCCCGGCTCCGCTAACGCTCGACAACGGCCAATGGCGTTGTGATATGGCCGAATTTGAGCAGATACTGGCTCAACCACGTAATACGGTCCTGCTGCTATGCAGTCCCCAAAACCCAACCGGCAAAGTCTGGACCCGCGAAGAGCTGGAAACCATGGCGCATCTGTGCGAAAAGCATGGCGTGAAGGTGATAAGCGACGAAATCCATATGGATATGGTGTGGGCTGAACATCAGCATACCCCATGGTGCGATGTCGCTCGCGGCCCGTGGGCGCTGTTCACTTCCGGATCAAAAAGCTTCAATATTCCGGCTTTTACCGGTGCATACGGGTTAATTGACGATAGCACCACACGTGAAAGCTATTTACAGGCGCTCAAGAACCGCGACGGTCTCTCTTCCCCTTCCGTTCCGGCGCTGATCGCCCATGTTGCCGCCTATCGTGAAGGGGCTGCCTGGCTTGACGCTCTGCGCGAGTATCTGCAAGAAAACCTGCGCTACATCGCCCATGAACTCAATCTCGCTTTCCCCGAGCTAAGCTGGCAGCCGCCGCAGGCAACCTATCTGGCGTGGATTGACCTGCGTCCGCTGGGCGTTGATGATCAGGCTTTGCAAAAAGCGTTAATTGAAGAGCAGAAAGTGGCCATTATGCCCGGCTACACTTACGGTGATGAAGGAAAGGGTTTTGTCCGCCTGAATGCGGGTTGCCCACGCGAGAAGCTAGAAAAAGGCGTTCAGGGGCTGATTGCCGCCCTGCGCTCGCTGCGCTGACCGCCCATCAAACTACGAAAACGGTAGCGGTCAACCCGCTACCGCTGTCGTTAAAGCTCATCCCGCCGCCGAAAAGCCAAATATCCGGCTCCAATAGTAAATACGGCGACAATCACCACCAGCCAAATAAAACCATGATGGTTGGTCGATAGCGGTATTCCACCGACGTTCATTCCAAAAAAGCCCGCGACGATATTAATTGGCAACGCAAGCACGGTAATCACCGTCAGGGTGTAGAGCGTGCGGTTGCTTTGTTCGAGCTGTCTGGCGCTGATCTCCTCCTGTAGCAAGCTGATCCGCTCAATCAATCCAGAAAGATCGTTCAGCACCACGGTAAACTCTTCGGTGAACTGGCGAAACTCCTGCACCACTGAGCGGTCGATCCACGCCGGGGGACGGTTAAGTAAGCGGAACATCGCCGCCGGTTCGGGCGCTAACAGACGCTGAAAGCGCAGCAGCATTCGCCGCAGACGCGCCAGATCGGCGCGATTACGCTGGACATGATTACTTAGCAAGCGCTCTTCAATCACATCCACATGCTGGCTGGCCTGACGAACCACCTGCTCGAGAACTTCTTCTTGCTCTTCCAGCAAAAAAGCAAGCAGTTCGGTCGATGAATTCACTTTGAGGGTTTGCAAGCGCGGGAGCATCCATTCAATAAAGCGCAGCGGCTTATAGCGGGCGGTCACCACCAGCTTCTGGCTGCAATATAACCACAGCGTCGAGGTTTCCGAGCCGGTATCCTTGGGATGAAAAATGACATCGTTCAGAACGGCATACAAATTTTCGCCCTGCCGTTCAATCCTCGTGGTGTGGGAACCGCCACGGATCTCTTCAAAGAAAAAGTCTGCCACGGTAAACTGACTTTTGAGCCACTTCTCAGCGGTTGCATGATTGAGATTCAGATGCAGCCAGACAAAATCATTTTCCTTATCCAGTTGTTGATATTGGGTGCAAACCTCATTTGAGGTGATCCGCAGGGGTAAACTACCTTCACGAAAGACATATCCGTGCACTAAGCCGGATACTTCCATATCAAAATCAGGCTTTAACATCTTACTGGTGACGTCTTGACTCATATATCCCTCAGGATCCTCAGTGAGCGCTAATTAAGCCCGAAGAAGCTTATCTTTCGCTATTATCCAGCCCCTGACAAGTGTAATAATCCGTTCATAAAACAGTAACCCAAATGAAATACTTCTTTATTGTTTAGCACCATACCCCCTGGGAATAATCAGACTTTAAATTTAACCATTCCACCCCATTATATTTTTAGCGAAAAACCGTTCATTATTTTGACAAAACTCAAAAAAAAACCTTCCCCGAAGGTGTATTAAAATGCCGTTTTAACCATCCCGTCAAAATAGACTTAGAAAGGAGGAAACCATGAAAACTTACGATCGTAACCGTAACGCTATCTCGACAGGCAGCATGGTTATGGTAGCCGACAATGGCGCGACGGGCGTTATTAAGGCCATTCACGGGAGCGGCAAAACGGCAGAGCAGCTCCGTCGCTCAGATTGCGTGGAAATTGAAGGCCATGAGGGATTATATTGCCCGCTGGGCCTCGTTCGCCTCGGATTCAATTAATACAAGAATAAGCTGACAATCCATCATCACCTCGATAAAGCAGTGGATAGCCGCTTGTAAAAGGCCACAACGCGTGGCCTTTTACCTTCATATCATCGCCTCACTTTGATCCCGTCGAGAGTTTTAACTGCTCAAACGGCGTATTATTGCGCCTCTCCAACCCGCTACGGGTAATATACCCGTCATACTTCAAGTTGCATGTTCGTTGGCTACGTTCGTTCACCCCTGTCACTTACTTAAGTAAGCTCCCGGGGATTCACTTACTTGCCGCCTGCCTGCAACTCGAATTATTTAGGGTATAAACCTTCTGAGTTCAGAGGCATTTTCATGACATGGCAACAATTCAAACAAGCGTGGCTGATTAAGTTCTGGTCACCCGTTCCCGCAGTTATCGCCGCCGGCATTCTCTCTACCTACTACTTCGGTATTACCGGTACCTTCTGGGCGGTCACCGGCGAATTTACTCGCTGGGGCGGACAGTTACTGCAACTGGTTGGCGTACACAGCGAACAGTGGGGCTACTACAAACTGATTCATCTTGAGGGAACACCACTAACCCGTATCGACGGCATGATGATTATCGGCATGTTCGGCGGCTGCTTCGCCGCAGCGTTGTGGGCCAACAACGTTAAGCTACGCTTCCCGCGCAGCCGGGTTCGTATTCTCCAGGCTATCGCCGGGGGGATCATCGCCGGTTTCGGCGCGCGTCTGGCGATGGGTTGTAATCTGGCAGCATTCTTCACCGGCATTCCGCAGTTTTCTCTGCATGCCTGGTTCTTTGCCATCGCTACCGCCATCGGCACCTGGTTCGGTGCGCGCTTTACCTTGCTACCTATTTTTCGCATTCCGGTGAAGATGCAAAAGGTCTCTAGCGCGTCGCCTTTAACGCAAAAGCCAGATCAGGCGCGACGTCGTTTCCGCCTTGGGATGCTGGTTTTTTTCGCCATGATCGCCTGGGGACTGCTGACGGCTGCGAATCAACCTAAGCTCGGTCTGGCCATGCTGTTCGGCGTTGGATTTGGCCTGCTGATTGAACGTGCGCAGATCTGCTTTACTTCCGCTTTCCGCGATATGTGGATCACCGGGCGTACCAATATGGCGAAGGCGATTATTTTCGGTATGGCCGCCAGCGCTATTGGGATTTTTAGCTACGTGCAGCTTGGCATGGAGCCGAAAATTATGTGGGCGGGCCCTAATGCGGTCATCGGCGGCCTGCTGTTTGGCTTCGGCATCGTGCTGGCGGGCGGCTGTGAAACCGGCTGGATGTACCGTGCTGTTGAGGGACAGGTGCATTTCTGGTGGGTCGGATTGGGCAACGTTATTGGCTCAACTATCCTTGCATATTACTGGGATGGGCTATCACCGGTGCTGGCAACCAACTGGGATAAAATCAATCTATTAGCGACATTTGGCCCCTTCGGCGGCCTGCTGGTAACCTATCTTCTGCTGCTTATCGCGCTAATTTTGGTCATCGCCTGGGAGAAACACTTTTTCCGCCGCAAGTCCCTCGCCGCCGCGTCCATTAAGGAGACAGCATGAAAACTATCGTTCCTGATTATCGCCTCGATATGGTGGGCGAACCCTGCCCCTATCCGGCAATCGCCACTCTGGAAGCCCTGCCTTCGTTAAAGAAAGGCGAAATTCTGGAAGTGGTTAGCGACTGTCCGCAGTCGATTAACAATATCCCGCTGGATGCGAAAAATCATGGCTACACCGTGCTTGATATTCAGCAGGACGGGCCAACCATTCGTTATTTAATTCAAAAATAGGCGCGAGCCAACAGGCCCGGCGGCGCCTAACTCCTTACCGGGCCTGGTATTTCACAGGATTACCAGCCCTTAACCGCATCCCCTTTATAAAGCTCCTCTGCCGCAGCGGCGACCTCATCGCTTTGATAGGCTTTAACCAGGTTTTTCACCTTTTCACTGTCTTTGTTTTCGATACGACTGGCGAAGATGTTGACGTAAGGCGAATCTTTGCTTTCGACAAACAGGCCATTGCGCGACGGTGACAGCCCCACCTGGCTTGAGAAGGTGGTATTGATGATCGCCATCGTTATCTGCTGGTCGTCCAGCGCGCGGGTTAGCTGCGGGGCCTCAATTTCAACAATCTTCAGATTTTTCGGGTTGCTGATAATATCCAGCGAGGTCGGCAACAGCCCGACGCCATCTTTAAGCGTAATCAGCCCCTGTTTTTGCAGCAGAAGCAGCGCACGTCCAAGGTTGGTTGGGTCATTAGGCACCGCGACCTGTGCGCCATCTTGCAGCTGGGCGACCGAATTTATTTTCTTCGAGTAGGCGGCTATCGGATAAACAAACGTCGTCCCCACTTCAACCAGTTTGTAACCGCGCTCCTGAATTTGCTTATCCAGATAGGGCTTGTGCTGGAAAGCATTAGCATCCAGGTCACCGTTGTTGAGCGCCTCGTTGGGAAGAACGAAATCATTAAACGTCACGACTTCAACATCGAGATTGTATTTCTCTTTTGCGACTTTTTGCGCCACCGCCCACACTTCCTGGTCAACGCCCGCGCTAATCCCCACTTTGACGTGATTGGGGTCCTGCTCAGAAGGTTTGCAGCCGCTCAGCAACAGTGCACTTGCCACAGCCAGAGATACCGTAATTTTTTTTAACGTGAAAACCATATTCCCAGGGTCCTTTTTAAAATAGCCTGCCACTCATTGCAGGAAAACTAGTGCCGGAGACTATAAAAAATCTCACTGACAAAATTAAAGACTGATTAACTATGATTAATAGCGTTTTGCTATGAACGCTACCATCGCCCATGCACTGAAAAGGGTAATCCTCCCTGCTTTTTCTCTTTTCCATTGATTTATTCGGTATTTTTCAGAGCTTTTAACCGTTTATCGCTCTGATGTACAATAGTGCGCACTTTAACTAAAAAAAGAGTGCGACCATGATTGATTCAACTTTGCCACTAACCGACATTCACCGCCACCTTGATGGCAATATCCGGGCCCAAACCATCCTCGATCTTGGCCGTCAGTTCAATCTTTCTCTTCCAGCAAACACTCTTGATACCCTGCGCCCGCACGTACAGGTCACCAGCAATGAACCTGACCTGGTGAGTTTTCTCTCTAAGCTGGATTGGGGCGTAAAAGTGCTGGCCTCGCTGGAAGCCTGCCGCCGCGTTGCTTACGAAAACCTCGAAGATGCTGCGCGAAATGGCCTGCACTATGTTGAACTGCGCTTCTCCCCGCGCTATATGGCAATGACGCACCAGCTGCCAGTTGCAGGGGTGGTAGAAGCGGTCATCGCCGGCGTGAAAGAAGGCAGCCGCGATTTTAACGTTGAAGCGCGTCTGATCGGTATTCTGAGCCGCACCTTCGGTGAAGCTGCGTGTCAGGAAGAGCTGGAAGCCCTGCTTACCCACCGCGACGGCATTACTGCCCTCGACCTCGCCGGAGATGAACTCGGTTTTCCTGGCAATCTGTTTATGGACCACTTCAGCCGCGCCCGCGATGCGGGTTGGCGCATTACCGTGCACGCGGGAGAAGCCGCAGGCCCGGAAAGCATCTGGCAGGCGATTCGTGAGCTGGGCGCGGAACGTATCGGTCACGGCGTAAAAGCGGTACAAGATCTGGCGCTGATGGATTATCTTGCCGCGCAGCGTATCGGTATTGAGTCCTGCCTGACGTCAAATATCCAGACCAGTACCGTGCCCTCACTGGCCCAGCATCCGCTGAAAACGTTCCTGGAACATGGCGTGCTGGCCTGTATTAACACTGACGACCCGGCCGTACAGGGCGTTGATATTATCCACGAATATACCGTCGCGGCCCCTGCTGCAGGCCTGAGTCGCGAGCAAATTCGTCAGGCGCAGGTGAATGGTCTGGAACTCGCTTTTTTAAGCCCACAGGAAAAAGCAGCACTGATTGCGCGCGTACAGCAGGCATAATCTTTGGCCCGGTCTGGGTTGCCGGGCTTTTTTATCAAGACAGAGTTAGGGTCGCCCGATGTCTGGCCGACTCCAGACCCAGTTCGATCAACTCCATAATCTGGATAGCCTGGCCCGCCGGGACCGGGTTGTCGCCGCTTCCGTTAAGAGCATCGCGAATCGCCGCATAGTAAGCCGGATAATTGCCCGGCAGCGTTAACCACGACTCTTCGCTCCGCTCTTCACCTTCAACTCGCGTCAGTAAACCATCGCGCATATCGTATCCCCAGTCTTCCTGTGGCAAACGATCGCCGCCCTTCAACCGCTCTTCCTGCGGATCGAGGCCGTATTTCACATAGCTCCCACGCGAACCGTGAATGATATAGCGCGCTGTTTCCGCCGCAGCCAGCAGCGTACCGTGCAGCACTACACGACGCTGCGGGTAGGCCAAAACAGCATGGAAATAGTCGGTGGACTGCGAGCCCGGGCGTAATTGCGCCAGATCGACATTCATACTAACGGGAAGGCCAAACAGGTTGACCACCTGATCAAGAAGATGTGGACCCAGATCGTACCAGATGCCGCTGCCCGGACCGCCTTGCTCGCGCCAGCGATTGCGCACCTGCGGCCGGTAGCGGTCAAAATGGGATTCGAAATAACCTACCTCGCCGAGCAGACCTTCGTTAATCAACGCTTTAACGGTAAGAAAATCGCTGTCCCAGCGGCGATTGTGAAACACCGATAGCAAGCGTCCTTCTCTCTTCGCAATCACATCCAGCTCGCGAGCTTGTGACAACGTCACGGTAAAGGGCTTATCAACGACCACATGCTTGCCCGCCTCCAGCGCAGCCTTCGCCAGCGGGAAATGGGTATCGTTTGGCGTCGGGATCACAATCAGATCGAGGGTTGGGTCACTAAAGAGTTGTCCCGGTTCGGAAACCACCTTTACTACGGGCCAATCGGCAAGCACTTTGCTTTCGTCGCTGCTGGATACAGCCGCCAGCGTCATTCCCGGCGTGCCGCTAATTAATGGCGCATGAAAGGTTTTGCTCGCATAACCGTAACCGATTAATCCAACCCGGATAGCGTCACTCATCTTGCAACTCCTTTAATGAGAAATAACGTCGTTATACTCACTATAGGTCTCAGGCCATTATTTATGGGAATAATTGATCGTTTTTACGCCAGTTGCGCAACTGAAGCCAGGTAACGCTTGCGTTGCTTCAGTCATTTAGTAACATTTCAGCCTGGTTTGATTATTTGCTTTAGAGTTATGGAAAACGTTTTTAATCGTATTGTTGAACTTATTGGCTGGATTGTTTTGGGCGTTTCGGCCCTGCTTTTAGTTATCGCCCATCATATTGATAACTACCAGTCTCCACCGTCTATTGATGTTGTTCAGACGAAGCCGCTGTCTAAATAAACAGTGACCCGCTTCGCAACTGTGCAACCGGTTTCAGAAACCGGTTGCACAGTTTCACATGCTTTCATTACACTCACCTTATCATTCGATAAGGAGTTTCTTCATGGCCGGATTTCCGCAACACTTTTTATGGGGCGCCGCTACCGCAGCTTATCAGGTTGAAGGCGGACACGATGCCGATGGCAAAGGCCCTTCTATTTGGGATATTTATTCCCACCTCCCGGGCACCACTTTTCAGGGCACAACCGGTGATATCGCCGTCGATCATTACCATCGCTTTCGCGAAGACGTCGCTCTCATGGCGGAAATGGGCTTGCAGAGCTATCGCTTCTCTATTTCATGGCCTCGCCTGCTGCCCAACGGCCGCGGTGAAGTTAACGAAGCGGGTATTCAATTTTATAGCGATCTGATTGATGAACTGCTGGCGCATAATATTGAACCGATGATAACCCTCTATCACTGGGATTTGCCGCAGGCATTGCAGGATGAAGGCGGCTGGGAAGCGCGCAGCACGGCAGAGGCTTTCGCTGAGTATGCCCGCCTCTGTTACGAACGTTTTGGCTCCCGCGTGAAACTGTGGGCCACCTTTAACGAAACCATCGTCTTTATCGGCCACGGCTACATTAACGGCCTCCACCCACCCGCCGTCCGTGATCCGGCGCGCGCCATTCAGGCCTGTCATCACGTCTTTATTGCCCATGCGCTGGCTATCAAAGCTTTTCGTGAAATGGGCGTTGAAGGCGAGATTGGCTTCGTTAACGTCCTGCAACCTCACACCTCGCTAACCGACAACGAAGAAGATAAGCGTGCGACCGAGATGGCAGACGCTATCCACACCCACTGGCTTTACGATCCGGTCTTAAAAGGCTGCTACCCCGAAGCGCTGCTGCAACAAACCCAAGCGCTCTGGGGCGTCCCGGCGTTTGCGGCTGGCGACGATGCCCTGCTGCGAGAGAACCGTTGTGACTTTATCGGCCTTAACTACTATCGCCGTGAAACCGTATCGGCGCAGCCTCCTGAAGAGCCGACCGGCGGCGAGCCTGGGGTTGATGGGCTCTTTTACTTCGTGCGCAACCCGCAAAGCACCTATACCGAATGGGGCTGGGAGATTTGGCCGCAGGGGTTAACCGACGGTATCATGATGGTTAAAGAGCGCTATGGTGATATTCCGATTTATATTACTGAGAACGGACTGGGCGCAATAGACCCGATTATTGATGGCGAGGTCGTTGACGACCCGCGCATTGACTATCTCAGCAGCCATATTAATGCGCTGGAAAATGCGCTGGCGCTCGGTGCTGACGTGCGCGGCTACTACCCCTGGTCCTTTATCGACCTTTTAAGCTGGCTTAACGGCTATAAAAAGCAGTACGGGTTCGTCTATGTCGATCACCAGCAAAACTTGGCGCGTAAACGAAAAAAGAGTTTTTTCTGGTACCAAAACGTTATTGCCAGCCGAGGCGAACAGCGTTAATCTTCTCTCCCAGGCGCCTTCCGGCGCCTGATTCAGTTCTGGAATATTCTTAAATTTTCTTTGTATTACGCCGGGAACGCCGTCTGTTCTTGTCATAAGTATTTACAACCGAAATAATTCCTTACAGCCTGAGAAAGTAAATGCTTGTTGGTTGAGAACAGGTTTACTGAAAGCTGGTAATATTCGACTTATTTATTCCGATTATAAAATGGATACGCAAATGACCGTTCAGGACTACTTATTAAAATTCCGTAAAATCAGTTCGCTGGAAAGTCTGGAAAAACTTTTTGACCACCTTAACTATTCCCTGACCGATAACGAAGAGATCGTCAACATGTATCGCGCTGCCGACCATCGCCGGGCGGAGCTGGTTTCCGGCGGTAAATTGTTCAACATCGGTGAAGTCCCTAAGTCCGTCTGGCGCTACGTGCAATAAAGACTGTAATCATTCACGCCAGTTGCTTATACTTCCCGCCCTGCTTTTATTTATAACTGGCGTTGAATTCGGGAGTAATAATGTCCTCTGACTCTGTGGAACGTATTGGCGGATGGCTTCTGGCGCCGTTGGCATGGCTGCTGGTTGCTCTACTTAGCGCCTCATTGTCGCTACTTCTTTTTACTCATGCCCTGATGTCTTCCCAGACTTATACATTGCTGACTAATATGAGTCCTGAGCACCTTGCCCTGTGGATTGCGTCCTTAGCGTTCTCGATTGCTATGTGGTACTACACGCTTTGGCTGACCATCGCCTTTTTCAAGCGGCGCAAAGGTGTACCAAAACATTACATTATCTGGTTATTGATAACGCTCCTGTTGGCGATAAAAGCCTTTGCCTTTTCTCCGATTTCGGACGTCCTGGCACTGCGCCAGCTTCTGTTCCCTCTTCTCGCGGCTGCGCTGCTGGCGCCTTACTTCAGGCGTTCTGAGCGGGTTAAACGAACCTTTGTGAATCCGTAATAACCACACAGTTAACCTGTTGTCGCGTGTATCGATTTATTCGATAATAGACGGCTTTTTCTATTTCAGGTCGAATAATGGCTGATTATTTACTGCTCTTTGTGGGTACTGTCCTCGTTAACAACTTCGTGCTGGTGAAGTTCCTTGGATTGTGCCCGTTTATGGGGGTTTCCAAAAAACTGGAAGCCGCTATGGGGATGGGGCTCGCTACCACATTTGTGATGACGCTGGCCTCTATTTGCGCCTGGCTAATTGATACCTGGATCCTCATCCCGCTGAACCTGGTCTACCTGCGCACGCTGGCCTTTATCCTGGTCATCGCCGTTGTCGTGCAATTCACCGAGATGGTGGTGCGTAAGACCAGTCCGGCGTTGTATCGCCTGTTAGGTATTTTCTTACCGCTGATCACCACCAACTGCGCGGTGCTCGGTGTGGCGCTGCTGAACATTAACCTTGGGCATAACTTCCTGCAGTCGGCACTGTACGGCTTTGCCGCCGCAGTCGGCTTTTCGCTGGTTATGGTCCTTTTCGCCTCCATTCGCGAGCGTCTGGTGGTTGCGGATGTCCCCGCGCCGTTTCGCGGTAACGCCATTGCGTTAGTCACCGCAGGTTTGATGTCGCTGGCATTTATGGGCTTTAGTGGTTTGGTGAAGTTGTAATGAACGCTGTCTGGATAGCCGTTGTCGCCATCAGCCTGCTTGGGCTGATTTTCGGCTTAATTCTGGGCTACGCCTCCCGCCGCTTTGAGGTGGAAGATGACCCGGTAGTTGAAAAAATTGACGCCCTGCTCCCGCAGAGCCAGTGTGGCCAGTGTGGCTACCCCGGCTGTCGTCCCTATGCGGAAGCAGTGGGCACGCAAGGTGAGAAAATCAACTGCTGCGCCCCCGGCGGCGAAGCGGTGATGCTCAAAATTGCCGAGCTGTTGAACGTCGACCCGCAGCCCACTGACGGCGATGTGCAAGAGCTGGTGCCGGTACGGATGCTGGCGGTGATCGATGAAGCAAATTGCATCGGCTGCACGAAATGCATCCAGGCCTGTCCTGTCGATGCCATCGTCGGTGCCACCCGTGCCATGCATACGGTGATGAGCGACCTCTGTACCGGCTGTAATCTTTGCGTCGCGCCATGTCCGACCCAATGTATTGAGCTGCGCCCGGTCGCCGCGACGACAGAAACCTGGAAATGGGATCTTCAAACCATTCCGGTACGCATTATTCCTGTGGAACAACATGTTTAAGTTATTTTCCGCTTTTCGAAAAGACAAAGTCTGGGATTTCAACGGCGGTATTCATCCGCCGGAAATGAAAACCCAGTCCAACGGCACCCCGCTGCGTCAGGTCCCACTGCCGCAGCGGTTGGTTATTCCGCTGAAACAGCATATTGGCGCCGAAGGGGAGCTGTGCGTTCAGCCGGGCGATCGCGTCCTGCGCGGCCAGCCGTTGACGCGCGGCTGGGGCAGAATGCTGCCGGTTCACGCGCCGACCTCCGGCACCGTAACGGCCATCGCTCCGCACTCCACCGCTCATCCGTCCGCACTGGCGGAAATGAGCGTCATTATTGATGCCGACGGTGAAGACCGCTGGATTGAGCGCGACGGCTGGAACGACTACCAGAATAAATCACGTGAAGACCTCATTGAGCGCATTCACCAGTTTGGCGTGGCCGGACTGGGCGGTGCCGGTTTCCCGACCGGGACGAAATTGCGCGGTGGCGGCGACAAAATCGACACCTTAATCATTAACGCTGCCGAGTGTGAACCCTATATCACCGCCGACGATCGCCTGATGCAGGATTGCGCAGCGCAGATCGTTGACGGTATTCGTATCCTTGCCCATATCCTGCAACCGAGCCAGGTGCTGATCGGCATCGAAGATAATAAACCGCAGGCAATTTCAATGCTGCGCGCGGTATTAGCCGATACCCACGGTATTGCGCTGCGTGTGATCCCAACGAAATATCCGTCTGGCGGCGCTAAGCAACTGACGCAAATCCTGACCGGGAAACAGGTTCCCCACGGCGGACGTTCATCTGATATCGGCGTTTTGATGCAAAACGTGGGTACCGCCTATGCGGTAAAACGCGCGGTGATCGACGGCGAGCCGTTGACAGAGCGTGTGGTCACGCTAACCGGTGAAGCAGTTTCGCGTCCGGGTAACGTCTGGGCACGACTGGGTACCCCGGTCAGCCATCTGCTTAAAGACGCCGGTTTCTGCCCGAGCGCTGAGCCAATGGTGATTATGGGCGGCCCGCTAATGGGCTTCACCCTGCCGTGGCTTGATGTGCCGGTGGTAAAAATCACCAACTGTCTGCTGGCCCCGTCGGCAACGGAAATGGGCGAGCCGGAAGAGGAAAAAGGCTGCATTCGCTGTAGCGCCTGCGCCGACGCCTGTCCTGCCGATCTGCTGCCACAACAGTTGTACTGGTTTAGTAAAGGTCAGCAGCACGACAAAGCAACCGGTCACAACCTCGCAGATTGTATCGAATGCGGTGCCTGCGCCTGGGTTTGCCCAAGCAATATCCCACTGGTGCAGTATTTCCGTCAGGAAAAAGCCGAGATCTACGCGATTGCTCAGGAAGAGAAGCGCGCCGCAGAAGCGAAAGCGCGTTTTGAAGCGCGTCAGACTCGCCTGGAGCGGGATAAGGCCGCACGTCAGGAGCGTCATAAACAAGCTGCGGTACAACCGGCGGTGCAAGATCAGGATGCCATTAACGCCGCCCTGGCACGCGTTCGTGAAAAACAACGTGATGCCGCCCAGCCGATTATCGTGCTGGCTGGCGCCAAACCGGATAATAGCGAGGCTATCGCCGCTCGCGAAGCTCGCAAGGCCGAGGCACGCGCCCGAAAAGCTGAACAGAATAGCGCTGCGGTTGAATCCGCCGTTGAGCAACCCGCCGCCGCCGATCCACGTAAAGCCGCCGTCGAAGCCGCTATCGCCCGCGCTAAAGCCCGCAAAGCTGAACAGCAGGCAGCACCAGCAGAACCTGTCGTCGCAGAGCAGCCAACAGCCACAGCGGTTGACCCGCGCAAAGCCGCGGTTGAAGCCGCTATCGCCCGCGCCAAAGCCCGCAAAGCTGAACAGCAGGCGGTTCCGGCTGAGCCTGTCGTCGCGGAGCAGCCAACAGTCGCAGCGGTTGACCCACGCAAAGCTGCGGTTGAAGCCGCTATCGCCCGCGCCAAAGCCCGCAAAGCTGAACAGCAGGCAGTTCCGGCTGAGCCTGTCGTCGCAGAGCAGCCAACAGCCGCAGCGGTTGACCCACGCAAAGCAGCGGTTGAAGCCGCTATCGCCCGTGCTAAGGCCCGCAAAGCCGAACAACAACAAGCAGTTCCCCCGTCGGCAGCCAATGACGATGCCCGTAAAGCGGCCGTCGCTGAAGCAATCGCCCGCGTTCAGGCCCGGAAAGCATCCCGGCAGGCAGTTAACGAGGATTAAATGGTTTTCAGAATCGCAAGTTCCCCTTATACCCACAACCAGCGCCAGACCTCGCGGATTATGCTGTTGGTGCTGCTC
The DNA here is from genome assembly GCF_051131775.1 of Klebsiella sp. MISC125. Taxonomy (NCBI): domain Bacteria; kingdom Pseudomonadati; phylum Pseudomonadota; class Gammaproteobacteria; order Enterobacterales; family Enterobacteriaceae; genus Klebsiella; species Klebsiella sp. MISC125. The sequence goes on along the minus strand of NZ_CP180448.1, from coordinate 2,786,848 downwards.
GCCGCCGTTCCCGGCATTGTGGTTCAAACCTGGTTTTTCGGCTGGGGCACCGTGCTGCAAATTATTCTTGCATCCTTGACGGCATGGGGAGCGGAAGCCGCCATCCTTAAGCTGCGTAAACAAAATATTCCCGCGATCCTCGCCGATAACTCGGCGCTACTGACCGGCCTGCTGCTGGCCGTCAGCATTCCGCCATTTGCCCCGTGGTGGATGGTCGTACTGGGCACCGCTTTCGCGGTGATTATCGCCAAACAGCTGTACGGTGGTTTGGGGCATAACCCTTTTAACCCGGCGATGATTGGCTACGTGGTGCTGCTTATCTCCTTCCCGGTGCAGATGACCTCCTGGCTTCCACCGCATGAGATTGCGGCTAACGTCCCTGGATTTAGTGATGCGCTGCGGGTGATTTTTACCGGCCAAACCGCGGCTGGCGGCGATATGAACAGCCTGCGCATAGGAATCGACGGTATCAGCCAGGCAACACCGCTGGACACGTTCAAAACGTCACTGCATGCCGGCCATGGGGTGAACGAGATCCTGCAATACCCTATCTACGGTGGCGCACTGGCTGGTCTCGGCTGGCAGTGGGTTAACATGGCTTATCTGGCGGGCGGTCTGTTCCTGTTGTGGCAAAAAGCCATTCGCTGGCATATCCCGGTCAGTTTCCTGCTGAGCCTGACCGTTTGCGCCGCTTTGGGATGGATATTCTCACCAGAGAGCCTCGCCTCGCCGCAGATCCATCTGCTGTCCGGCGCGACGATGCTCGGCGCATTCTTTATTCTGACCGACCCGGTGACCGCCTCCACCACCAACCGCGGACGCCTGATCTTCGGCGCGCTGGCGGGCCTGCTGGTCTGGCTGATTCGCAGCTTCGGTGGCTATCCGGATGGCGTCGCCTTTGCCGTCCTGCTGGCAAATATTACCGTTCCACTGATCGACTATTACACGCGTCCGCGCGCGTATGGCCACCGCTGAGGACCCGAACATGTTACAAAGCATGCGCAAACACGGCATTACGCTGGCACTCTTTGCTGCGGGCTCCACCGGACTGACGGCGGCCATCAATGAGCTAACCAAAAGTACCATTGAGGACCAGGCCGCCCTGCAGCAAAAAGCCCTATTCGACCAGGTTATGCCGGCCAATCTTTATAACAATGATTTGCTGAAAAGCTGTTATCTGGTTACCGCGCCAGAGTTGGGCAAAGGTCAGCATAAAGTGTGGATTGCTGAAAACAACGAGCAGCCGATTGCCGCAGTGATGGAAGCTACCGCGCCGGACGGCTATTCCGGGGCCATTCAGCTACTAGTCGCCGCCGATTTTAAAGGTACCGTGCTGGGTACCCGCGTCACAGAGCACCACGAGACGCCAGGCCTGGGCGATAAAATTGAGCTCAGAATTTCTGACTGGATCACCCTCTTTGCCGGTAAAGTTATTCACGGGCAAAGCGATAGTCACTGGGCCGTGAAAAAAGACGGTGGTGATTTCGATCAGTTTACCGGGGCCACGATTACCCCGCGAGCTGTGGTTAACGCCGTTAAGCGTGCGGGTTTATACGCACAAACGCTGCCTGCGCAGATTCCCACATTCACCGCCTGTGGAGACTAGACCATGAGCGAAGTAAAAGACGTTATTGTTCAGGGGTTGTGGAAAAACAACTCCGCGCTGGTTCAACTGCTGGGGATGTGTCCCCTGCTGGCCGTGACCTCTACCGCTACCAACGCCCTGGGGCTTGGGCTGGCGACGACCCTGGTGCTCACGCTGACCAACCTGACGATTTCCAGCCTGCGCCGCTGGACGCCTGCGGAGATCCGTATTCCGATTTACGTGATGATCATTGCCTCGGTAGTGAGCGTCGTGCAGATGCTGATCAACGCCTACGCCTTTGGGCTGTATCAGTCGCTGGGGATCTTTATCCCGCTTATCGTGACCAACTGTATCGTCGTTGGACGTGCGGAAGCCTTTGCCGCCCGAAAAGGCCCGGCGCTGTCGGCGTTGGATGGGTTTTCCATCGGCATGGGGGCAACATGTGCCATGTTTGTCCTTGGCTCGATGCGCGAAATTATCGGTAACGGTACCTTATTTGACGGTGCAGATAGCCTGCTGGGTAGCTGGGCTAAAGTGCTGCGCATTGAAGTATTTCATACTGATACACCGTTTCTGCTGGCGATGCTGCCGCCGGGCGCATTTATTGGCCTTGGGATGATGCTGGCGCTAAAATACCTCATCGATGAACGTAGCAAACAGCGCAAAGCAAAAGCGGCAGAAGCCGAAATTATTGCGCCGTCTGATGTGACGGGAAAAGCTTAGGATGAATAAAAGTAAACGCCTGGAGATCCTCACCAGGCTCAGGGATAACGACCCGCACCCTACCACGGAGCTGAACTTCAATTCTCCGTTCGAATTATTAATCGCCGTGTTGCTCTCAGCACAGGCTACCGACGTCAGCGTCAACAAAGCGACGGCAAAGCTTTATCCAGTAGCCAACACGCCAGCCGCGATGCTGGAGCTGGGCGTTGACGGCGTTAAGTCGTATATCAAAACAATCGGTTTGTTTAACAGCAAAGCGGAAAACGTCATTAAAACCTGTCGGCTACTGCTTGAACTGCATAACGGCGAAGTACCGGAAGACCGAGCCGCGCTGGAAGCCCTGCCCGGCGTTGGGCGTAAAACCGCCAACGTCGTGCTTAATACCGCCTTCGGCTGGCCGACAATCGCCGTTGATACGCATATCTTCCGCGTTTGCAATCGGACACAATTTGCTCCCGGTAAAAACGTTGAACAAGTCGAAGAAAAGTTGTTGAAGGTAGTTCCTGCCGAATTCAAAGTAGACTGTCACCACTGGTTTATTCTGCACGGTCGCTACACCTGCATCGCTCGCAAACCGCGCTGCGGTTCTTGCCTGATCGAGGACCTTTGCGAGTTTAAAGAGAAGGTTTATCCTTAACGAAATTCAGGGCCATAACCCAACCTGTGGTTATGACCCTGTTTAATCACTCATTTCCCCGTCATTAACGCCATAGTTTCGCCTATGTACTGGCTGATTATTCGGCGATATAACTACTAGCCAGGTTATTCATTTTTTTCAGAGTCAAAATTTCTATACATTTGTGATCCAGGTCACTTATCAATGCTTTTGTTAATTTACTGTTAATGTATTAATGCGTAAATCTGCTTATTCAAATACCCTTACCTTAAATGCCAACACAATACCCCATCAATTTTTAGGATTATGGGCTATATGACTGGATGCAAGCGTTAACAGCAGAACATATTGCCATTATGCGATAAATTTCGGATCCCAGCAGATAAAAACGCTTTCATTGGTCAAACGATGAAATTTAACTCTGCATAACATTTGAATAGGCGGTGTATTATAACGCACGGGATATGTGTAACAGATTATTGCAAAGCTATTGCCTGATGAGACAGGATAGTGAACATTACTTGCCGTTTTCCCTCCAGAATAACTATAAAGGCGGCGGTCTTCTAAGATTGCGCCCCGAACACCCCCCGTTAATATGGGATGTAAAAAAAGAGGTATTTGTGTCTACTGCAAACAATAAACCAACAGAAAGCGTCAGTTTGAACGCTTTCAAACAACCACGCGCGTTCTATCTCATCTTCTCCATTGAGTTATGGGAGCGTTTTGGTTTCTACGGCCTGCAAGGGATCATGGCCGTTTACCTGGTAAAACAGCTGGGTATGTCAGAAGCGGACTCTATCACTCTGTTCTCCTCCTTTAGTGCCCTGGTATACGGTCTGGTGGCTATCGGCGGCTGGTTGGGCGACAAAGTACTGGGCACTAAACGCGTCATTATGCTCGGTGCCATCGTTCTGGCTATCGGTTACGCTCTTGTCGCCTGGTCCGGGCACGATGCTTCTATCGTTTATATGGGTATGGCGACTATCGCCGTCGGTAACGGCCTGTTTAAAGCCAACCCGTCCTCCCTGCTCTCTACCTGCTATGACAAGAACGACCCGCGTCTGGACGGTGCATTTACCATGTACTATATGTCCGTCAATATCGGCTCCTTCTTCTCTATGCTGGCCACGCCATGGCTGGCGGCAAAATTTGGCTGGAGCGTGGCGTTTGCGCTGAGCTTCGTAGGCCTGGTGATCACCATCATCAACTTTGCTTTCTGCCAGCGTTGGGTGAAACAGTACGGCTCTAAACCTGACTTCGAACCGGTAAATGTCGGCAAACTGCTGGCGACTATCGTCGGTGTAGTGGTTCTGGTAGCGATCGCCACCTGGCTGCTGCACAACCAGGGTATTGCACGTATGGCGCTGGGCGTCGTCGCTCTGGGTATCATCTTTATCTTCGCTAAAGAAGCCTTTGCAATGCAGGGCGCCGCGCGGCGTAAAATGGTGGTGGCATTCATTCTGATGCTGCAGGCAATTATCTTCTTCGTCCTGTATAGCCAGATGCCAACTTCTCTGAACTTCTTTGCGATTCGTAACGTTGAACACTCGCTGCTGGGCATCGCGTTCGAGCCTGAACAGTATCAGGCGCTGAACCCATTCTGGATCATTATCGGTAGTCCGATTCTGGCCGCTATTTATAACAAAATGGGCGATACCTTACCGATGCCGATGAAGTTCGCTATTGGTATGGTTCTGTGCTCTGGCGCGTTCCTCGTGCTGCCGCTGGGCGCTAAGTTCGCCAGCGATGCTGGTATCGTTAACGTCAGCTGGCTGGTTATCAGCTACGGCCTGCAGAGTATTGGTGAACTGATGATTTCCGGTCTCGGCCTGGCCATGGTTGCACAGCTGGTTCCACAGCGTCTGATGGGCTTCATCATGGGTAGTTGGTTCCTGACAACCGCTGGCGCTAACCTCATCGGCGGCTATGTCGCGAATATGATGGCAGTACCAGAAAACGTGACTGACCCGCTGATGTCTCTGGAAGTGTACGGTCGCGTGTTCCTGCATATTGGTGTAGCAACCGGCGTTATCGCTATCCTGATGCTGCTGACGGCACCGAAGCTGAACCGCATGACCCTGGATGACGACAAAACAGCGAAAGCCAGCGATACCGCTACTGCTTAAGCTATCCGGGAAAACCCAAAAATTTAAACCGCTAACGCTCTGTTAGCGGTTTTTTTTTACCCCTGAGCGGACTAACATACAGAAAACCGTAGCCACGAGGAGTTATCGATGAAACTGTTCTACAAATCCGGCGCTTGTTCTCTTGCTTCGCATATCGCGCTGCGCGAAAGCGGGCTGGATTTCACCTTGCAGGGCGTTGACGTCATGAAAAAACGCCTCGAAAACGGGGATGATTATCTGCAGATCAACCCGAAGGGGCAGGTTCCGGCGCTGCTGCTGGATGATGATGTGCTGCTGACTGAAGGCGTGGCTATCATGCAATATATCGCGGATCGCGTGCCTGACCGCCAGCTACTGGCCCCGGTGGGTTCCATTGCCCGTTATCAGACGCTGGAATGGTTAAACTATGTGGCGACAGAGCTGCATAAGGGCTTTACCCCGCTATTCCGCCCGGATACGCCGGAGGATTTCAAACCCATCGCTCGCGCGCAGCTAGATAAAAAAATGCAGTATGTTGATGAGTGCCTGCAGGATAAAGAGTGGCTTAACGGGCACCGCTTCAGCATCGCCGACGGCTATCTGTTCACCGTGCTTCGCTGGGCGTATGCCGTGAAGCTGGATATGGAAGGTTATAGCAACATTTCGGCCTGGATGAAGCATGTTGCCGCGCGCCCTGCCGTCGCCGCGGCGTTGGAAGCCGAAGGCCTGAAGTAAGGCAAATACTTGCCCGACGCTCGTCGGGCAAGCTCTTCAGGCTTAAAGCTGCGTGGCGCTAAAGTAATGCTCCGGCTGAGCGATACGATCCTGCGCCGCCACCACCTGAAGCTCATACTCCTGCATATTTTTTGTCGCCAGCATGATTTCATAGACTGCCGCGGTAACATGCTCCAGCGCATCGCGCAGATTAGCCCCTTGCAACAGTTTAACCAGCAGCAAACCGCTGGTGACATCGCCTACGCCCACCGGCTGACGCATGCCAAAATCCACCAACGGACGGCTGATGTGCCATGCTTCATCTGCAGTGACCAGCAGCATTTCAAAACGATCCATGCTCAAACCAGCACGCGAGAGGTGCTTGACCAGCACCACTTCCGGCCCCTGAACAATCAGCTCGCGCGCGGCAACAACCGCTTCGCTGACGTTAGCCACTGGATGCCCGCAAAGGATCTCCAGTTCAACCAGGTTTGGCGCAATAATATCGCTCGCCGGTAGCGCATAACGCACGTGAAACTCCGCTACGCCAGGTGCTACGATACACCCCTTTTCAGGATGTCCCATGACCGGGTCGCAAAAATACTTTGCTGCCGGATTGGCAGCTTTGACCTGGCGCACAATACCGAGAATGTGTTCGCCCTGTTCGGCAGACCCCAGATAACCGCTTAGCACAGCATCACAGCGCTGCAGTTGGTTAATATCGGCGATACCCTGAACAATTTCCGTTAGGTGCGCTGGCGGCATCACGCATCCGGTCCATTTTCCGTACTGAGTATGGTTGGAGAATTGGACGGTATTAAGCGGCCAGACGTTAACGCCAAGACGACGCATCGGAAATTCAGCGGCGCTATTGCCGGCATGGCCAAACACAACGTGAGACTGGATGGCGAGGATATTCTTCATCTTGATTACCTGACAGCAAAAAATAAGGGGCGTGGTTTCCCACGCCCCTGCCTTTACGCAATTACTTCCAGCAGACCAGACAGTAATTTTTCTTACCGCGGCGCAGCAAGGTGTAGCGACCAAACAAAATATCACTGTCCTGGAAGAAATATTCCGGGTCAGACTGTTTTTCACCGTTGATAGTTACCGCATTTGAGGCGATGGTTTTACGCGCCTGACCACGAGACGGCTGCAGGTCAGAATCCACCAGCGCCTGCATCAGGTCAGCACCTTTTTCCATTTCGATCATCGGCACGCCATCCTGCGCCAGCTGTTCGAAATCAGCTTCGCTCAGGTCACTCAAATTACCATTAAACAGGCTTTCAGTGATGCGTTTTGCCGCTACCAGACCTTCTTCACCGTGAACCAAACGCGTGACAAGCTCTGCCAGCACATACTGGGCACGAGGCGCTTTACCGCTATTTTTGTCTTCTTCTTCAAGGGCATTGATCTCGGCAATGTCCATAAAGGTGAAGAACTTCAGGAAGCGATAAACGTCTGCATCCGCAGTGTTGATCCAGAACTGGTAGAACTTGTACGGGCTAGTTTTCTTCGGATCCAGCCATACTGCACCGCCTTCGGTTTTACCGAATTTAGTGCCGTCAGCTTTGGTGATCAGCGGAACGGTCAGACCGAATACCTGGTTCTGGTGCAGACGGCGGGTCAGGTCGATACCAGAGGTAATGTTACCCCACTGGTCGGAACCGCCGATCTGCAGCGCCACGCCGTGCAGTTCGTTCAGGCAGGCAAAATCATAACCCTGCAGCAGGTTGTAGGAGAACTCGGTAAAAGAGATACCCTGATCGTCACGGTTCAAACGCTGCTTGACCGCTTCTTTGTTGATCATCTGATTAACAGAGAAGTGCTTGCCGATATCACGCAGGAAAGTCAGCACGTTCATGCCGCCAAACCAGTCATAGTTATTCGCGGCAATGGCGGAGTTATCGCCACAATCAAAATCGAGGAAAGGCGCGACCTGTTTGCGGATTTTATCGACCCACTCCTGCACGGTGTCTGCGGTGTTCAGTTTACGCTCGGCGGCTTTGAAGCTCGGGTCGCCAATCAGACCCGTTGCACCACCAACCAGCGCAACAGGCTTGTGGCCTGCCTGCTGAAAGCGTTTCAGGCATAACAATGGAACAAGATGCCCCAAGTGCAAGCTGTCGGCGGTTGGGTCGAAGCCGCAATAGAGCGCGATCGGGCCTTGCGCCAGTCGCTCTGCTAACGCTTCCTCGTCCGTCACCTGGGCTACCAGCCCCCGCTCTTGCAATTGTTTAATCAAGTTACTGCTTGCCATCAAATTCTCCATGTATAAAACGACTGCACCTTTGCCGGTACACGACTTTTCGCCAGACGCGAAAAGTACATAGAATAAAGCGCCGGGCCACGTAGCACCAGCGCTTAACACAACATTTTGCGTCCTTTATGGCGCCAGGCGGTCGATTTGCCAGCTGCTGTTTTGTCGTTGGTAGAGAAAACGGTCGTGCAGGCGATGCTCTCCGCCCTGCCAGAACTCCATCTGCTCAATGCTGACGCGGAATCCACCCCAGAAGCTCGGCAACGGCACTTCGCCCTGCTGGAACTTTTGCTTCAGTTCAAGGAATTTGCTCTCGAGGATACCGCGAGCCGAAATGCGGCTAGATTGCTGTGACACCCAGGCACCAATCTGGCTATCGCGTGGCCGGCTGTGGAAATACTTCACCACTTCCAGCGTCGAGAGACGCTCAGCTTTGCCAATAACCATCACCTGGCGCTCCAGCATGTGCCATGGAAAAAGCAGGCTGATACGGGGATTTTTTTCAATCTGGTGCGCTTTGCGACTGCCAAGGTTGGTGTAGAACACCAGACCTCGTTCATCGTAATGCTTCAGCAAAACGATGCGCTGGTAAGGCTGCAAGTTTTCATCAACGGTCGCGACAACCATTGCCGTAGGATCGGCAAGTTTCGCGTCACAAGCCTGACGCAACCAACGTTCAAATAGCGCCAAAGGTTCGGCGGGAAGGTCGTGGCGACGCAGGCCACCACGGATATACTCACGGCGCAGATGCGCGATTTGCTGCAATTCGTCGTTATCAGACATGGCAATCGAGAAAGTAGTCAAAGGGTGGCGTCATTGTGCGCCCCCAGGACTGAAATCTCAACGTTTGGCGGCCTGTAGCTGGCAGTTTTCCAGCACAACGCTGTCGCGTTTATAGACGGTTGCGCTATCGCCTTTAGACCAGAAAACGTAAACGCCATCGGTATAGCGAGCGCCGGATGCTGATAACCCCTGCGGCAAATTCAGCTGCTGGTTATCGTAAATAAAGCTGACCTGCTGGCGGGTATTATTCAGATGGACGGTCAACGGCTTCTGGTCACATTGATACTCCAGCGTGTCCGTATTCATCCGCTCGACAAACTGGTTGTAGTAGCTACAGCCCGCGAGCATAAAAGGTACAGCAAGGATAAGAATTTTTTTCATCAGTTTGCCTTCGACTTTCCCGGTCCAGGAGAGCATTACGCCCTCCTTCAACGATATCCAGTTTACAAATAAATACCGGCGAGTGATTTCAGTTAACTCCGATTCTGCGGTGGATTTGCCGGAAAAATAGCGCCCAGCACAGAGGCTTGCGAAGCACCGGTAACGGAAGGCAGGTTTCCCGGTAATCCGGCGAGGGTGCGCCATGCCAGCCACGCGAAAGCTAATGCCTCCATATCATCGCCGCTGATCCCCGCCTCATCGGTGGTTGACACTTCGGTTCCCGGCAGCAGCGCCGCCAGACGCGCCATCAACAGCGGGTTACGCGCTCCGCCACCGCATACCAACAGGCGCTCACAACCGCCGCTGAGCAGCACCTGTTCACTGATGCTCACAGCGGTCAGTTCCGTCAGCGTAGTCTGGACATCCTGAGCACGCAGTCCCGGATACCGCGCTAAATGCTGCGCCAGCCAGCCGTAGTTAAAGTATTCACGCCCGGTACTCTTCGGTGCGGGCAAAGCAAACCACGGATCGCTTAACATATCCTGCAGCAGCGGGAGCAAAACTCTCCCCTCGCTGGCCCATTGCGCGTCTTTGTCATAGGGCTTGCCGCACTGACGCCAAATCCAGGCATCCATGAGCATATTGCCAGGGCCTGTATCGTAGCCGCGTACCGGTTGTCCCGGCACCAGCAAAGAGAGGTTGGCGATGCCGCCAATGTTGAGAATCATGCGTCGCTCAACCGGGTGCGCCAGCAACGCATGGTGGAATGCAGGAACCAACGGCGCCCCCTGCCCGCCAAGCGCCATATCGCGGCGGCGAAAATCCCCTACCACCGTCACCCCGGTGTGCGCGGCAATCTGGTTATTATCACCAATTTGCATAGTATGCGGCGCATCACCGCCAGGCTCATGCCACACCGTCTGACCGTGACAGCCAATGGCGATGATTTCCGATGCCTGCAAATTCTCCTGACGCATCAGCGCCAGAACCGCATCGGCAAACAGCCGCCCGAGGCGCGTATCAAGCCGACCCAGTTGCGACAGCGTCAACTGCTGTCCCTGACAGATAGCCAGAATCTCTTCTTTAATAGCAATGGGGATGGGATACGTCAGGCTGGCCTGCTGAGCGACCAGGTTTTCATTAATTGCTGCGAGAACAACATCAACACCATCAAGACTGGTGCCGGACATTACGCCGATAAAGCGACCTGATTTCATACGCTTTCCTTCATTCCATGACTCTCGTATATCCACACTCCACCATAAACGGGGGGGCAATGCTATGCTGCTATAATATTTTTTAACAATACAAGTAGTGCGATTGTCCTTAGCGTAAAGAACTTATGTTTAGTTTAGGTTGAGACGACTCTGATTATTATTTTTTGTATAGTCCACGCATCTGCTATGCCAGCAGACGCTTAAATGCCATATAATTGGCTACAAGGAAGTTCAATAGAACGCTTCTTGGTGAACAGGAGATTCATAAATGATTTTACGTGCTTTGGCTGTCTCGATGATTGGTTTTACACTTGCAGGCTGTGTCAGCAGCAGCGGCCTGTCCGGTGACGTTTACTCCGCATCTGAAGCCAAACAGGTCCAAAGCGTGACCTACGGCACCATCGTGCACACCCGCGCAGTTCAGATTCAGGGCGGTGATGAGAGCAATGCGATCGGTGCAATCGGCGGTGCGGTATTGGGTGGCTTCCTGGGTAACACCATCGGTGGCGGTACGGGTCGTTCGCTGGCAACGGCGGCAGGCGCGGTCGCAGGTGGCGTTGCAGGCCAGGGTGTGCAGGGTGCGATGAACAAAACCCAGGGCGTTGAGCTGGAAATTCGCAAAGATGACGGCAACACCATCATGGTGGTACAGAAACAGGGCAGCACCCCGTTCTCAGTCGGTCAGCGCGTAGCCATTGCCGGCAGCGGCAGCCAGGTTACTGTTTCCCCGCGCTAAAAGTGCTTATGCGGTCCTCTCGGGCCGCATTTTATATAAAAAGCATTGCTTACCAAAATATATAAACCCAGAAAATACATTTAGATTTTATTCTTATATTCCTTCTGCTGTTTGCGCCTGCTCAATAAATCAAACTCGCCAATCCGTTATTTTTCCCTAACCATTTGCGACAACCTGTCGTTTTACATTGCCTTTTATTGAGGGATGCAGCCTATGCCTTTTCATCTGAAGCGTTTATCTCATCGTATATTTCTTTATGTCCTTGCTTGCATTATTTCTATTACTGCGATTAATTTTCAGGCTGGCTCATTAATTCATCGTATCTCTACAACATCGCCAACGCTGTTTCCTGTCCTGACTATTTCATTGATGAGTTTCCATCTTACCATTGCCTGTTTTATGGCAATGAAATATCTCTGCGATGAAAAAATTGTACCTGACCCCCATCGCCTTCGCTTTCTGCTGCTCGGCCCTGTTGATGTTGGGAACGCTGAGCAGCTACCCAGACTGGCTACTTTGCGGTCAGGGGCGTGCCGTTAATCAAAACGATGCGCTGATTTTTTATTTTTTTCGCAACGTCATGATGGCAGTATTATTCACCACCTCAACTATCTTATATTGTTTCCGTCATAGAACAATCAACTCATGGAAAACTCATGTTATAGTGCTCATCGGTTGCATTTTTTTCATCAGCGTAATACTGACGCTATCCTGGGTTCACTCCAGCCATTCGCCGTGGCTGAATATAGACTTTATTGATAATTTAACCTTTACCTTTACACCGCTGTGGCATAGCCGAATTGGTTTGGTGTTAATTATCATCTGGTCATTAACGCTGATCTTACTTATTTACGTGACGCAACTGCGTAATATATTCTGGTACAGCGGTGCATTCTTCTGTAGCGCCTATATCTTTACGTTAATGATGCTACTTTCTTCAGCGAGCAGTAGTAACCACTCCTGGAGCCAAGCTCGCCTTTTTGGAACGAGCGGAACTACCGGAAAGAATGACCATCAGTATGGGGGTCTTCACCACGCAGAACACTGGCATTTCAGCAGAGGGTGCGTTCGACGCGCAGATGAAGCGATGTATGAAGCCAAAAATAACGGCCGCAATCGCGTTGTCGTTTGGCATGAATAATGTGAATAAAAAGGAGGCCTTGAAACTACTCAAGGCCTCACAAGGTCAATCTTTTGCCTGGAGATCGAGGATATTGTGTTCAAGTTTACGAATCAAATTGAGCAACGTTTCCACTTCTTGTGCGGAAACACCTGCCAGAATTTCATCACGCGTTTTGCCGATCACCTCTTCCATTTCGTTGATCAGCGGCTCGGCTTTTTCCGTAAGCTTGATACGTTTTGCCCGCCGATCGTTTGCGCAAGTCTGGCGAGAAATAAGACCTTTCTCCTCCAGTTGGTCAAGCGTGCGGACCAGCGATGGCTGTTCGATACCAATGGCTTTCGCCAGCTGAATCTGCGACTGTTCAGGCGGCAGCTGATGAATGTTATGCAGAGTGACCCAGTGTGTCTGCGTTAACTCCAGAGGTTTCAGGCGATGGTCGATTAGCGCGCGCCAAACGCGTACCAAACGTGCCAGATCAGAACCAAGTGGCGATTCCAATTTCATCTCCTTATAATTAGCTTGCTAAGTTATTATACTGATTTTAGAATAGTGTGCAGCATTTAAATTATCAAAACAAATGAATTACCTGATTCACTAAAATCAAGACAATGATTTACAATGTGAATAATCGCATAACCTGAACATTTCTCCTGCAACGGCAAGGATTTTTGCTTGTGAAACTGAGTCTCAACACTGCCGGATTGTCGCTCCAGGACCTGATATTTGGCGCTTCCGTCTACTTCCCCCCTATCTTTAAAGCTGTCCTGTTGGGCTTCTTTATCTGGTTGATGATTCACCGTCAGCTTCGCGACTGGATGTACGCAGGTGAGATTTGGCATCCCCTGCTAATGGACCTGTCCCTGTTTGCGCTCTCTGTCTGTCTGGCGCTGGTTTTACTGACTGCCTGGTAACATTCATTCCATGAAGAAACTAAAATACCTATCCACTTTATTGGTCGTCGCGCTGGCCATCATTGCCGCCTGGCTGGTCTGGAATTACTACACCCAATCCCCCTGGACCCGCGACGGAAAGGTTCGCGCCGAACAGGTGGGTGTAACCCCACAGGTTTCCGGTAGCATCCTGCAGCTAAACGTTCGCGACAACCAGTTGGTTAAAGCCGGGGATGTCCTGTTCAGAATTGACGATACGCCCTATAAAATTGCCGTTCTCAACGCCCAGGCACAGTTAGCCAAAGCAAAAGCTGAAGTGGCGAAAGCCAAAGCTGAACAGAAGAAAGCGGCGAGCGATGCCAACCGTCGGCGTAATTTGTCGCAGAATTTTATCTCGGCGGAAGATCTGGAAAATGCCAATACCGCCCTTAATACCGCAAATACCAATCTTGAGGCTATAAAAGCCGTGGTTGACGTCGCGCAGGCCAGCCTTAATCACGCTCAGTGGCAACTCACACAAACTGAAATTAAAGCCCCGGTGGATGGCTGGGTGACCAACCTGTCAACTCGCGTTGGCGACTACGCCTCCGTGGGTCATCCGGTTTTTGCTCTCGTTGATAGTCACTCTTTTTACGTGGTCGGCTATTTTGAAGAAACCAAGCTGCGCAATATCCGTCCGGGCGATAGTGCACAAATCATCCTCTACAGCAGCAAACAAAAGTTACAGGGTCACGTAGGTAGTATCGGTCGTGCGATTGTCGATCAAAGCGTTGCAAGCGGAGGCGGTCTGGTTGCAGACATTAAGCCAAATATTCCATGGGTCCGCCTGGCCCAGCGCGTCCCGGTGCGTATTGAGTTTGACAGCTTACCATCGGATACCACGCTGGTTTCCGGTACCACCTGTACCGTCGCCATTGGCCCACAGTAATGAAGCTGCAGGCCCTGACGTGGCGCTCGCTCCCGTGGATTAAGGCCAGCCGTCCGCAGTGGCGCTATGCTCTGCGTAACGGGATCGCGATGTGCCTGGCGCTCAGCATCGCCTATTGGCTGAATCTCGATGAGCCCTATTGGGCGATGACTTCTGCCGCCGTCGTGAGCTTTCCAACGGTCGGCGGCGTGATCAGTAAAAGCTTCGGACGCATTGCGGGTAGCCTGCTCGGCGCCTGCGCGGCGTTGCTGCTGGCCGGACATACCCTAAACGATCCCTGGCTGTTTCTGTTTAGCATTTCGGCGTGGATAGCGCTCTGTACCTGGGCCTGCGCAATGTATACCAACAACGTTGCCTACGCCTTCCAGCTCGCCGGTTATACCTGCGCCATCATCGCCTTTCCGGTTATCAATATCACTGATGCTAACGAACTGTGGACCATCGCCCAGTCGCGGGTCTGTGAAGTGATCGTGGGTATTCTTTGCGGCGGTCTGATGATGATGATTTTACCGAGTACCTCGGATGGTACGACGCTACTGACCGCCCTGAAGAACATGCATGCCCGGCTGTTAGAGCACGCCAGCATGTTGTGGGTTCCGGAAACCACTGATGCGATCCGCACCGCACATGAAAGTGTGATTGGGCAAATTCTGACCATGAATCTGCTGCGTATTCAGGCGTTCTGGAGCCACTATCGCTTTCGTCGGCAAAATCCACTGCTCAACTACCTGCTGCATCAGCAATTGCGAATGACCAGCGTGATTTCAAGCCTGCGGCGAATGCTGCTCAACTGGCCTGCGGCACCCGCCAACACCCGGGAGGTTCTGGAAGCGTTGCTGAACGAGTTGACCCATTCAGGGACCGACAGCTATAGCATCGCGAAGCTCATCGCCCCCCTGGCGCCCCCCGCCGATGCGGACTATCGTCATATCGCCTTCTGGAAGCGTCTGCGCTATTTTTGCCGCCTCTATCTGGAGAGTAGCCGATGGATTAAGCGCATCGAAAACGCCACCGTGGTGACCGAATTTAACGTTCCCTCAGCACCTGCGTTGACTCGCCATACCGATCAAGCTGAAGCGCTGTGGAACGGTGTACGTACGTTTTTCGCGCTGGTGATGGTGGGAGCCTGGGGAATTAGCACCCAATGGCAGGCCTGTGCCGCCGCCCTGACCCTGGCGGCCATCTGCTGCGTGCTCTACTCAGTGTCACCTTCGCCGTTTAAGTCATTAACGCTTTTAATGCGCACGCTGGTCCTGCTCTCGCTGTTCAGCTTCGTGGTTAAATTCGGTTTGATGGTGCAGATAACCGATTTATGGCAATTTCTGCTGTTTCTGTTCCCGCTCCTGACGACCATGCAACTGCTTAAATTACAGATGCCCAAATTCTCCGGACTCTGGGGACAACTGATTGTCTTTATGGGTTCATTTATCGCGGTGACCAATCCACCGGTCTATGATTACGCTTCATTTCTCAACGATAATTTGGGCAAAATCATCGGAGTAGGTCTTGCCTGGCTGGCCTTCGCAATCATCAGTCCGGGTTCAGACGCGCGTAAAAGCCGCCGGCACATTCGGGCGTTACGGCGTCACTTTGTCGACCAATTAAGCCGCCGCCCGCAGCATAGCGAACACGAATTTGAATCGCTGGTTTATCATCACATCAGCCAACTCAGCAACAGCCAGGATGCGCTGGCACGCCGCTGGCTGCTGCGTTGGGGCGTAGTGTTGCTCAACTGCTCCCACGTGGTCTGGCAGCTTCGCGAATGGGAAACACGCTCCGACCCGCTCTCGCAGGTACGCGATTTGTGTATTAGCCTGCTGCGCGACGTGATGAGCGAACGCGGCGTGCAGCAGCGACCGCTCGCTTCAACGCTTCAGGAATTGCAGCGAATTTGCGACGCGCTCAATCACCACCACCAGCCCGCGGCAAGAGAGCTGGCGGCGGTTATCTGGCGACTGTGGTGCGCGCTATCGCAGCTTGAGCAGGCGCCGATTGCCGGAACGATTACCGAAAGAGCTACTTGATGACGCCGCAGGCAAAACGCTCGCCACCTCCGCCGAGGGGCTGCGGGCTGTCAGACATGTTATCGCCGCCCACGTGAATCATCAGCGCCTTTCCTTTCACCTCATCAAGCGTTTTTAACCGCGGAGCCACGACGGATTGTGTTGCTTTGCCATCGCTATTGACTACCAGGAAAGGCAGGTCGCCAAGATGACCTGCGCCATCCGGGCCCTCATGTTTCCCAGTATTATGTGGATCAAAATGTCCCCCAGCAGCACCGGCGGCGACAGCTTTGCCATCTTTGATTGCGGGCTGACAACTGGCGTTGGCATGAAGATGAAAGCCATGCTCACCGGGAGGCAGCGCTTTAAGATCGGGCGTAAACTCCAGCCCTTTATCCGTTTCGCTGATTTTGATGTTGCCAATAGCCTGTCCCACGCTCTGGCTGGTCACAAGATTGATATCGACATTTTCACTTGCCGCCTGCACGCCCATACTGGCGGCAAGGGTAAAGAGTGCGAGAATACATCGTTGCATAACACCTCCGAAATGGCTGTATCACTGACAAGTGTAGGCCATTACGGAGGAGAGAGAGGTTTAAGGAACGTCGTAGCCCAGAGCCGCTTTACGGATGCGGAACCACTGCTGGCGAGTCATATTGAGCTTCTCAGCCACCAGCGCAGAGCGCACGCGCTCAATCTTTCCAGAGCCAATAATCGGCAGCGGCTGCGAAGGCAAGCGCAGGATCCAGGCATATACCACCTGCTCAATGCTTTCGGCATTCAGTTCCTGGGCCACGCGGGCCAGTTCATCACGCAGCGGTTGGAAGCTTTCTTCGTTAAACAAGCGACCGCCGCCGAGGCAGGACCAGGCCATTGGTCGGATGCGCAGTTGCTGCAGCTGATCCAGCGTACCATCAAGCAACAGCGGCTGATGAACCGGAGAAATTTCCACCTGATTGGTCGCCAGGGTAAACGGCAGGCGCGACTGTAGCAGAGTAAACTGAGCTGGCGTGAAGTTAGAGACGCCAAAGTGGCGTACTTTACCGCTGTGATGCAGCGCCAGGAAGGCTTCCGCAACCTCGTCAGCATTCATCAACGGGTCCGGGCGATGAATCAGCAGCAGGTCGAGATGATCGGTGGCCAGATTACGCAGCGATTGTTCCGCGCTCTGCACAATATGGTCGCGGTCGGTAATATAGTGGCCGATGGTGTTTTCTGCCCGCGCCCGGGTGGCGATCCCGCATTTAGTGACGATTTCCATCCGGCTACGCAGATGCGGGGCCAGCTTCAACGCCTCGCCAAACGCCGCCTCACACCGGTAATCACCATAAATATCGGCGTGATCAATGGTCGTGATACCCAGATCCAGGTGTTGCTCAACAAAGCCAACCAGCTCTTTAGCGGACATATTCCAGTCCATCAGACGCCAGTAGCCCATCACAAAACGAGAGAATTCCGGCCCCTGCGGAGCCATAGCAATACGCTGAACCATAACAGCTTCCTCAACAAAAAAGTGTTCTGAGTATACGCAGTTTCGTGCTTAAAACAGTGAGGGTTGCTGCGGTTCTTCCGCACTATCCTGTTTGGTTGCGCGTAATTTGCGCAGCCAGCGTTGCCGGCATAGACGCAATACATCCTGCTTTTGCACATCGCTCATTTTTTGCCAGTTAAAACGCTCATCACGGCTGCGCAGGCAACCCCGACAGTAGCCGCGTTCATCTGACTGACAAATCCCCCGGCACGGACTTTGTACCGGAAAGAACTCCAGTTGTTCAGCCACTTCGCCTCTCCTGCCATCTTTCTCTTTCTTTATTGAAGACGTTTCACTCATCATTCGCAAATTTTGTTCACCAGCCTCTGCGCCAGGCGGCATTTTTAATAATCGCTTGCATTAGACCAATCGGTCTATTACAGTGAGCCCCATGAACAAGCACAGTGAATGCACTACCCGCGAACATATCCTGGTCACCGGCGAGCAGCTCTGCATGCAGCGGGGCTTTACCGGTATGGGCCTGAGCGAATTATTGAAAACAGCAGAAGTGCCGAAAGGTTCTTTCTACCACTACTTCCGCTCAAAAGAAGCGTATGGCGTGGCCCTGCTTGAATATCATTACGCCGGATATCTTCAGCGCCTGGTCGAGCATTTCGACCACGGCGAGGGGAACTATCGCGACCGTCTGCTGGCCTACTACCAGCATACGCTGACCCAGTTTTGCCAACAGGGTATTATCAGCGGTTGTCTGACGGTGAAGCTGTCGGCAGAAGTGTGCGATCTGTCGGAAGACATGCGTACTGCGATGGATAAAGGTGCCAGCCAGATTATCGTTCTGTTGGGTGATGCCCTGGAGAAAGGCCGTCAGGAAGGCAGTCTGATGTTCGCTGGCGATGCGTTGACTCTGTCCCAGGTGCTTTACTCTCTGTGGCTGGGGGCCAATTTGCAGGCCAAGATTACCCGTAGCGCAACGCCGCTGGAAAGCGCCCTTGCCCACGCTAAAAATATTATTGCTGCGCCTGCCGTTTAACAGGCGTTTTTATTTAACCAGTTTCAAGACGACCGGTCTACTCAGGAGTCATTATGTCAGAATCTAAGTTGTTTACCCCATTGAAAGTCGGTGCGGTCACCGTACCTAACCGCGTATTCATGGCTCCGCTGACGCGTCTGCGTAGCATTGAACCAGGCGATATTCCAACCCCTCTGATGGGCGAATACTACCGTCAGCGCGCCAGCTCCGGCTTGATTATTTCCGAAGCTACGCAGATCTCCGCTCAGGCGAAAGGCTATGCTGGCGCCCCTGGCCTGCACAGCCCGGAACAGATTGCGGCGTGGACGAAAATCACCGCTGGTGTACATGCCGAAAACGGTCACATTGCCGTTCAGCTGTGGCACACCGGACGCATTTCGCATAACAGCATCCAGCCTGGCGGCCAGGCACCGGTTGCGCCATCAGCGATTAGCGCCGGTACCCGTACTTCGCTGCGCGATGAGCACGGCCACGCGATTCGTGTTGATACCTCTATGCCACGCGCACTTGAAATCGATGAGATCCCCGGGATCGTTGATGATTTCCGTCAGGCGGTCGGTAACGCTCGCGATGCCGGTTTTGACCTTGTCGAACTGCACTCCGCGCACGGTTACCTGCTGCACCAGTTCCTTTCCCCGACCTCTAACCATCGTACCGACCAGTACGGCGGCAGCGTTGAAAATCGCGCGCGTCTGGTTCTGGAAGTCGTTGATGCGGTGAGCAAAGAGTGGAGCGCCGACCGTATCGGTATTCGCGTCTCGCCAATCGGTAGCTTCCAGAACGTCGACAACGGACCGGACGAAGAAGCCGATGCGCTGTATCTGATTGAAGAGCTGGCTAAACGCGGTATTGCCTACCTGCATATGTCCGAACCGGACTGGGCAGGCGGCCAACCGTATAGCGATGAATTCCGCCAGAAAGTGCGCGACCGTTTCCCTGGCGCAATTATCGGTGCAGGCGCGTATACGGTAGAAAAAGCCAATGACCTGATCGGCAAAGGCCTGATTGATGCCGTCGCTTTTGGTCGGGACTATATCGCCAACCCGGATCTGGTTGCGCGTTTACAGAAAAAAGTCGCACTAAATGAACAGCGCCCGGAAAGCTTCTACGGCGGCGGCGCGGAAGGCTATACCGATTATCCTACTCTGTAATCCCTCCATTGCATTGATAGCGGCGGGTTATCGCCGCTATACTTAACGCTCTGATGTATCAAAAATAAACTGCATAGGGGACATTATGCGCTTACTTCACACCATGCTGCGCGTTGGCGACCTGCAACGTTCGATTGAGTTTTACACCAACGTGCTGGGCATGAAGTTGCTGCGTACCAGCGAAAACACTGAGTACAAATACTCACTGGCATTCGTGGGTTACGGCGAAGAAAGCGATACCGCCGTTATCGAGCTGACCTACAACTGGGGCGTTGATAAATACGATCTCGGCAGCGCCTACGGCCACATCGCGCTAAGCGTTGATAACGCGGCTGAAGCCTGTGAGCGTATTCGCCAGAACGGTGGCAACGTGACGCGTGAAGCGGGTCCGGTCAAAGGCGGCACCACGGTTATCGCTTTTGTCGAAGATCCGGATGGTTACAAAATTGAACTGATTGAAGAGAAAGATGCCGGCAAAGGCCTCGGCAACTAATCTGCTTCGGGCGTCCATCGGCGGCGCCCGCTGTTTTATCCCCCTTCCTGCTGCAAGCGGTGGCAAAATTTGCCATAATGCGCGCTACTTTTTTCCAGCTAAGAGAATCTGATGTCCGAGAACGCTCAACTTAATGGTCTGTGCGACCGTTTTCGCGGTTTCTATCCTGTGGTAATTGATGTTGAAACCGCGGGATTTAATGCCAAAACCGACGCCCTGCTGGAGATCGCCGCTATTACGTTGAAAATGGATGAGCAAGGCTGGCTGATGCCGGACGAAACGCTGCATTTTCATGTTGAACCTTTCGAGGGTGCCAACCTGCAGCCTGAAGCTCTGGCCTTTAACGGGATTAACCCGAACGATCCTGAGCGCGGCGCGGTGAGCGAATATGATGCCCTGCACGCGATTTTCAAAATGATCCGCAAAGGGATGAAAGAGAGCGATTGTAGCCGTGCCATTATGGTCGCCCATAACGCCACATTCGATCATGGTTTTACCATGGCGGCTGCCGAGCGCGCGAGCCTGAAGCGCAACCCTTTCCACCCGTTCGTGACATTCGATACGGCGGCACTAAGCGGGCTTGCGCTCGGCCAGACGGTGTTGTCGAAAGCCTGCATCGCCGCGGGTATGGCATTTGATGGCACCCAAGCGCACTCGGCGCTTTACGATACCGAACAAACCGCGCAGCTGTTTTGCGAAATCGTCAATCGTTGGAAACGACTTGGCGGCTGGCCGTTACCGGTAGCCGAAGAATAGTAGAGACAAAAAAAGCGACTCCACCAGAAGTCGCTTTTTTATTGGCAGCAAAAATTACTCTGCTTTCGGCTCGTCAGTCTTGTACTTAGCGGCCGTTTCTTTGATCAACGTTTGCAGTTCGCCGCGCTGATACATCTCAATAATGATGTCGCAACCGCCAACCAGTTCGCCATCAACCCACAGTTGCGGGAAAGTCGGCCAGTTTGCGTATTTCGGCAGCTCTGCGCGGATGTCCGGGTTCTGCAGAATGTCGACGTAAGCAAAACGTTCGCCACAGGCAGACAGCGCCTGCACGGCCTGGGCGGAGAAACCGCAGCTTGGCAGTTTCGGGGACCCTTTCATGTACAGCAGGATTGGGTTTTCAGCGATTTGATGTTGGATTTTTTCTAAAGTCGTGCTCATTGTCTTGCTTCCTTAAACTTCTCTACGGCAGTAATTTGTCATTGTAGCGTCCTGAACGCAGGACCGATAATAACATTTTTGTCACTCTTCACATTTTATCTTCTGTGCCCAGAAGTTGCCTCAAAAATATCATTTTATCGTCTGACGCAAGAGTGTGTTGCTCATTTTTCATGCGACATGGTTATTGTCTGACGTATTTTTTTGCAATCGTTAACCAAACGACACTTTAGATACAAAAGAATATTAACTCTCAGGGTTTTTATGCTTTAGAATCGATGCAGTTTGTCATTCATCGTCAGGCATCTGTATATGTCTGTAATTTAATCAGGGGATTGCTCAGTGGCGCGTCTTAACAAAATCGCGATTTCGCTCTGTGCATTACTTATTACGTCGATCTCATTTACGCCGCTGGCGCATGCTTCCGGGCATACGCACGCTTCGGCTACGCCAAAAGCGCATCCGGCCAAAGGCACTACCGCAGAGCGTAAGAAAAAAGCAGCCAGTTCCAAAAGTAAAACCACCGCTAAAACCTCCAGCAAGAAAACATCGACCGCCAGCCGCGCAAAAGCCCCTACCCGCACAACCGCCTCAAGCCAAACCGCGCTTAACCGTCAGGTTGCCGGTGCAAGCAAAAAATGCGTATTGCGCAAAGGCTACAAAAAGCAGTGCGCTAGCTCGACAAAATCGGTAGCAGAAAGCAAAGTCGCCAGAGCAAGCGTGCAGAAAAAGTGCGTCGTGCGCAAAGGCTATAAAACCCGCTGTAAACCTGTCGCTGATGAGCCTCAGTTGACCATCGCCGATGCGCATAAAGCTCGGGTACAAAAGGCGCAAAGCACCGCCATGTCGAAGTTAATGGATCAGATTGGCAAACCTTATCGCTGGGGTGGTACTTCGCCGCGAACCGGGTTTGATTGCAGCGGTCTGGTCTATTATGCCTATAAAGATCTGGTAAAAATTCACATCCCGCGTACCGCTAATGAAATGTATCATCTGCGCGATGCCCGCCCGGTCGATCGCGGTGAGCTGCAAAGCGGTGATTTAGTCTTCTTCCGCACCCGTGGGCGCGGTACCGCCGATCACGTTGGTGTCTATGTCGGCAACGGTAAATTTATCCAGTCCCCGCGCACCGGTCGCGATATTCAAATAACCTCGCTGAGTGAAGATTACTGGGAACGCCATTACGTTGGCGCGCGCCGCGTCATGACGCCAAAAACCATTCGCTAATTCTGCCTCGTCGCTTCTGCGGCGGGGTAACACTCTCTTTTGCCACATCTTTTAATTTGCTACTATTACCTTGCGTAATACATGGTTATTGCGCGAACTATACCCAAAATAATTCCAGTTGTATCAAGGCGGCAACTAAGCGCATCCCCGGGAGCGTACAAATAGTACGTGACCGGGGTAAGTGCAGGCAGCCAACAAAGATGCGGCTGGAAGTATGAAGGGTATAACTATAAAAAGGAGAGTAGCAATGTCGTTCGAATTACCTGCATTACCATATGCAAAAGACGCCCTCGCGCCGCACATTTCCGCAGAAACCCTGGAATACCATTACGGTAAACACCACCAGGCCTACGTCACCAATCTCAACAACCTGATCAAAGGCACCGCGTTTGAAGGCAAGACCTTAGAAGAAATCGTTCGCTCTTCCGATGGCGGCGTTTTTAACAACGCAGCTCAGGTCTGGAACCACACCTTCTACTGGAACTGCCTGGCACCAAACGCTGGCGGCGAACCTGAAGGTGAACTGGCGGCAGCTATCGCTAAATCCTTCGGCAGCTTTGCTGATTTCAAAGCAAAATTCACCGATGCGGCAGCGAAAAACTTTGGTGCTGGCTGGACCTGGCTGGTGAAAAATGCTGATGGTAGCCTGGCGATTGTTTCCACCAGCAACGCCGGTACGCCGCTGACCAGCGACGCAACCCCGCTGCTGACCGTGGATGTCTGGGAACACGCTTACTACATCGACTACCGTAATGCGCGTCCGAACTATCTGGAACACTTCTGGGCGCTGGTGAACTGGAAATTTGTGGCGGCCAATCTGGCGGCATAAAAGCAAACCGCAGAAGGATTGCGCCTTCTGCGGTTATTTTTCACTTCACTCACAATTCACATACTTTTCATGAACGATTAGTGGTTAGCAAAAGCCTCTTCCGGCTGCGACCGACCGCTGAAAAACACCAGCAGTAGCGCAACGCCCGCAATGATCGCTCCCATCACTGGGACGAATGCATAGCCCAGCCCACCAGATATCACCGCACCACCGGCGGCTGCGCCTAACGCGTTACCGAGGTTGAAAGCGCCGATATTAACCGATGATGACAGCCCGGGAGCTTCGTGAGCCACGCGCATCACGCGCATCTGCAGTGGCGGAACTACCGCAAAAGTCGCGGCACCCCAGACAACCATACTTATAGCAGCACCAATTTGTGACTGGGCCAGCAGCGGGATCGCCAGCATGATCACCATCAACAGCAGCAGAAAGCCCTTCAACGTCCCGGAAACCGAGCGGTCGGCAAACTTACCGCCAAGGTAGTTACCCAGCGAGAAGCCTACGCCAATCAGTACCAACATCGCGGTCACAAACAGTGGCGATGCGTTAGTGATGCTGTGCAGGACCGGTGATATATAGGTGTAAAGCGTAAACATCGCCCCTGCCCCCAGAACGGTGGTCAGCAGCGCTGACAGCACCTGCGGGCGCATCAGTACTGAAAGTTCCTGCTTAACATCAGGCCGCTCACCCGCGCTTCCTTTTGGCAGGGAAAACCACAGGCTGACCATCGCCACCACGCCGAGACCCGCCGTTGCAAGGAACGACATTCGCCAGCCGATAGTTTCCCCCAACCAGGTCGCCGCCGGAACGCCGCCAATGTTGGCAATTGTCAGCCCCATAAACATGGTCGCCACGGCGCTGGCCTGCTTATGCTTCGGCACTACGCTCGCCGCCACCACCGAGCCGAGCCCAAAAAAAGCGCCGTGATTGAGGCTGGTGATAATGCGCGACAGCAGTAGCGTGGTGTAATCCGGTGCAATTGAAGAGAGCACGTTACCAAGAGTAAAAATCGCCATCAGGAAAATCAGCGCATTTCTGCGCGCGCGGTGCGAAAGCAGTAGAGTCATCAGCGGCGCGCCAACCATCACCCCAATGGCATAGGCACTAATAAGCATTCCCGCAGCCGGAATAGAGACATCCACGCCTTTGGCGATAACCGGTAGTAGCCCCATCGGGGAGAACTCGGTAGTACCGATACCGAAGGCACCGATCGCCAGAGCGAGCAGGGGAAAGTTGATTTTCATTCAATGACTCCATCGGGCCGTCTTCAGCGACGGCATCTCATCAGAAGCCAAAAGCATGACATCAATCACAGAAAAACAAAAGTAAACGAAATGGCAAAAGATTTTTGCGAAATTGATAATAATGGCGGAAAAAGAAAAGGGAGAACGATGTCTCCCTCATATTGGAATTAGTGCAGTATGGCGGTCAGCCCTGCGGCGACAATCAAACCCAGAACAATAATCGTCGTTGTCAGCGAAAACTTTAAATCTGTATCCATCAATTTTTCCCCTTGATTATCCCCACATGAAAAGTGAGCTTGCTCATTTTTACATAGATTAGCGCAAATATCTTCCGAGATTTAGAGGGATGCACATTTTTGCTCTTCCCCTTTGCCCCAAGATCGGACAAAATCCCACGCTAATTTGAAAGCGTATCGGCCATTGACCCCTTCCTGTCGTTCTGTGTCGTTTTCCCGACGTGATGCAATGTTCAATTTTGGCATCAGGGTGTGTACAGGCAAACGTTTACGTACCGATTAACGGGCGATCAGGTCAAGGTCTGGAGTGAGAAGTAATGGCAACTATTAAAGATGTAGCGAAGCGCGCAAACGTTTCCACTACAACAGTATCACATGTAATTAACAAAACGCGTTTCGTTGCGGAAGAGACACGCAACGCTGTGTGGGCTGCGATTAAAGAACTGCACTACTCCCCCAGCGCCGTTGCTCGCAGCCTGAAGGTTAATCACACTAAGTCTATCGGATTGCTGGCGACCAGCAGCGAAGCGGCCTATTTTGCCGAAATTATCGAATCCGTTGAGAAAAGTTGCTTCCAGAAGGGCTATACCCTGATTCTCGGCAACGCATGGAACGATCCGGAGAAACAGCGCGCCTACCTGTCAATGATGGCGCAGAAGCGCGTGGACGGCCTGCTGGTGATGTGTTCTGAGTATCCTGAGTCGGTACTGAGCATGCTGGAAGAATATCGCCATATTCCGATGGTCGTGATGGACTGGGGTGAAGCAAAAGCCGACTTCACCGACTCGGTTATCGATAACGCCTTCGAAGGGGGTTATATCGCCGGGCGCTATCTGGTGGAACGCGGTCATCGCGAAATTGGCGTGATCCCCGGCCCGCTTGAGCGGAACACCGGTGCCGGCCGCCTGGCGGGCTTTATGAAAGCGATGGAAGAAGCGCAGATCAACGTTCCTGAAAACTGGGTCGTGCAAGGTGATTTCGAGCCGGAATCCGGCTACCGCGCGATGCAGCAAATCCTCAGCCAACACCATCGCCCGACGGCGATTTTCTGCGGCGGGGATATCATGGCGATGGGCGCTATTTGTGCAGCAGATGAAATGGGTCTGCGCGTGCCGCAGGATATTTCGCTGATCGGTTATGACAATGTGCGCAACGCCCGCTACTTCAGCCCGGCGCTGACCACCATCCATCAGCCAAAAGATTCTCTGGGCGAAGCGGCCTTCAACATGCTGCTGGACCGCATCGTCAACAAGCGCGAAATTTCCCAGTCTATTGAAGTACATCCGCGCCTGGTCGAACGTCGATCCGTGGCCGACGGTCCGTTTGTCGATTATCGCCGTTAATTCTCCTCGCGGCGCCGGCTATTCCGGCGCCCGCAGCCACTCCCTGTTCAGCGTTTCACTGTCGCCAAGGTAATCCAGCAGCCACATCAGCGCCGGTGAAGCATCGCTTTGTTGCCACGTCAGGCAGCAGGCCGCATCAGGGAATGGGTTTTCCAGCGCCAGCGCCGTCCATTCTCCGCTATCAATTCGCGGCTGTGCAAAATGCTTTGGCACCATGCCAACACACAACCCTGCGCTGAGGCAAGTCGCGGAAGCGTCCCAGTCCGGTACCACCACCCTCTTCTGATTATCCAGCAGCCACGTCGTGCGTTTCGGTAGCGAGCGTGAAGTATCTTCCCGTACCAGCGACGGCCAGTTGCGCAACACATCGTCGCTTAACGGGCCGTCTATTTTCGCCAAAGGATGATCGCTGGCCACCACGCAATCCCAACTCAGCATCCCCATATCGCGAAACGCATAGCGCCCACCGACGGGAATAGAGCGCGTCGCGCCGATAGCTAATTCCACGCGGCCATCAGCTAACGCATCCCAGACGCCGTTGAATACCTCCTGAAAGACAATCAGTTCAACGTCATCAAAATGACGATAGAAATCAACGATCATTTGCCGCATGCGCGCCGGTTTGACGATGTCATCGACGGCAATGGATAGCTGCCCGCGCCAACCGTTGGCTATCTGCTGGCACTGCTGGCGAGTGATCTGCATTTTTTTGATAACAGAGCGCCCTTCCTGCAAAAACCAGACCCCGGCCGGGGTTAATTCGACATCACGGTGACGACGTTCAAAGAGCGGAACCGCCAGCCACTCTTCCAACTGACGCACGGTATAACTCACCGCTGAAGGTACGCGGTGTAGCTCCTGCGCCGCTGCGCTAAAACTGCCGTTACGCGCAACAGCATCAACCACCTCAAGTGAGTATTCTGACCACATATTCTGCCTACAAAATTTTTGAATCCACCTGACAAATATTAGCGTTTCACAAGCCCGAATGCACTCCCTACACTCTGCCGCACCGTACCTGCATCAATAACAAGAGAATTTTATGCAACAATTGCAACAACCTGGGAAAGGATTTTTAGTCTGGCTGGCCGGGCTCAGCGTGCTCGGCTTTCTGGCCACCGATATGTATCTGCCGGCTTTCGCCGCGATCCAACAAGATCTCAACACTTCAGCGGCTTCAGTCAGCGCCAGCCTGAGCTTGTTCCTGGCAGGCTTTGCCATTGGACAGCTTTTTTGGGGGCCGCTCTCCGACCGTTACGGACGCAAGCCGGTACTGCTAAGCGGCCTGGCCATTTTCGCAATCGGCTGTCTGGGGATGCTTTGGGTGCAAGATGCCACGCTGATGCTGGCGCTGCGCTTCATTCAGGCGATTGGCGTTTGCGCCGCCGCCGTGACCTGGCAAGCGATGGTGACCGATTACTACCCAGCCCATCGCACAAACCGTATTTTTGCCGCCATTATGCCACTGGTGGGCTTGTCTCCAGCACTGGCGCCGCTGCTCGGTAGCTGGCTGCTGGTTCATTTCGAATGGCAGGCTATTTTCGCCGTTCTGTTCGCGATAACCCTGTTGCTCATGCTGCCGGCCTTGCGCCTGAAAGCGGCGAAAAAGACGGTTGTCGGCACCCAGCAGAAGCTGACTTTCCTTGCCCTACTACGCTCGCGCGAATACAGCGGCAACGTGCTGATTTATGCCGCCTGCTCCGCCAGCTTTTTCGCATGGTTGACCGGCTCGCCATTTATTCTTCACGAGATGGGGTACAGCCCGACCGTTATCGGCCTGAGCTACGTTCCGCAAACTATCGCGTTTCTGGTTGGCGGTTACGGCTGCCGTGCGGCTTTACAAAAATGGTCAGGGCAGCAGATCCTGCCGTGGCTGCTGGTGATTTTCTCCATCAGCGTTGCCGCTACCTGGCTGGTAGGTTTGCAGGCTAACGCCACGCTTGTCGGATTAATGATTCCGTTCTGTGCAATGGCGGTGGTAAATGGCGGTATTTATCCTATCGTCGTTGCTCAGGCGCTGAAGCCGTTCCCGCAGGCGACCGGTCGCGCCGCAGCTTTGCAAAATACCTTACAGTTGGGTCTTTGCTTTATCGCCAGCTTGCTGGTTTCTACGCTGATAGCGACACCGCTGCAAACCACCACCAGCGTGATGCTTATCTCCATTGTGCTGGCCGGTATCGGTTACCGTATGCAGTACAAGGCCACCGCGTTGGCAACAGAATCGTCACATGCTTAAGGTAATCTTCAGATAGTGTTAAGGTCCAGTAATTAGCTTGCTAACATATTTTTATTGAAAGCCTGTTTTTAGCGGCCTATACTGGATCCGGCATCACATAAATAGAAAGATTAATTGATTTAACGGGAGCAGGATGCGTCCCGTTTCTCCATGGAAGGCCTTTCGGCAAGGGTTATCTCCCTTCCTCTGTTCTACGTCGGATAGCAGCCTCACGGATTGTCCGTGAGATTTCTCACAAAGCCAGAAAAGCGTCTACGCTGTTTTAAGGTTCTGATCACTTGGGCGTGATGGAGAAGCTATGAGTTCATCGTGTATAGAAGAAGTAAGCGTACCAAATGATGATTGGTACCGGATTGTCGCTGAATTATTAGGCCGTGCGGGCATCGAAATTAACGGTCCTGCCCCCTCCGATCTGCGGATTAAAAACCCCCTCTTTTTTAAGCGCGTTTTACAAGAAGGGTCGCTGGGATTGGGAGAGAGCTATATGGACGGCTGGTGGGATTGCGAGCGGCTGGATTTATTTTTCCACAAGGTCTTACGCGCCGGACTGGAAAATCAACTTCCCCACCATTTTAAAGATACCCTTCGCATCGCGGGCGCTCGCTTATTCAATTTGCAAAGTAAAAAAAGGTCCTGGATAGTCGGCAAAGAACATTACGACTTAGGTAACGATCTTTTCAGCCGCATGCTCGACCCTTTTATGCAATATTCCTGCGGATACTGGAAAGATGCGCAGAATCTGGAAGATGCACAGCAGGCAAAATTAGATCTGATCTGTCAAAAGCTGCAGCTTGAACCCGGAATGCGGGTGCTGGATATTGGCTGCGGCTGGGGTGGTCTGGCTTACTATATGGCTAAAAACTACCAGGTCAGCGTTGTTGGTGTCACTATTTCAGCCGAACAGCAAAAGATGGCCCAGCAGCGTTGTGAAGGGCTGGACGTAACAATTCTGCTTCAGGACTATCGCGATTTGCATGATAGTTTTGACCGCATTGTTTCCGTTGGTATGTTTGAACATGTCGGGCCTAAAAATTACGACACCTATTTTGACGTGGTGGATCGTAATTTAAAAGCTGACGGTCGTTTCCTGCTGCACACAATCGGCTCGAAAAAAACCGATCATAGCGTCGACCCGTGGATTAATAAATATATCTTCCCCAACGGTTGTCTGCCGTCGGTACGCCACATCGCACAGGCCAGTGAAACGCATTTCGTGATGGAAGATTGGCATAATTTCGGTGCCGATTATGACACCACGCTAATGGCATGGTATGAGCGTTTCCTCAATAGCTGGCCGGAAATCGCTGACAACTATTCGGAAAGATTCAAACGTATGTTTAGCTATTACCTGAATGCCTGTGCTGGTGCTTTTCGCGCCCGCGATATTCAGCTCTGGCAGGTGGTTTTTTCTCGCGGTGTCGAGCACGGCCTGCGCGTGGCTCGCTAATCGCTGTCCCTCCTGCGCCGCTGGCGCAGGGATTTCTTTTTTACTCACCGCGACGGCAGTAACCAATGCATTTATCAATCCAGCCTAGAACGCTTTCCTGACGACATATCGCCCCCTCAAGCACAATAAAATCACCAAACCTGTCGCTCTCAAGAGGCGGAACCTGCGGGTACTGCTCCATCGTTTTTTGCAACACATTCAGCCTTTCAAGGTGTTGAATACGCTGGTTTTCCAGCAGATGGATACGGGTGTCTAAATCCAGATAGTGGGAAAAATACATGCGAACCCGAAAAACGTCTTTCGCCGTTTTTTCGATGGGCTCGTCTTTATGCAACCATTTCAGCAGTTCATCTCGCCCGGCTTCGGTAATGCTGTACTTCTTTTTTTCCAGAATATCGCCACTGATTTCAATGTCATACGTCACCAGGCCGTCGTTAAACATGCTCTTCAACTCACCATAAATCTGGCTGTGCTTAGCGTGCCAGAACTTTGCCAGTTCATGATTAAACGCCTTACTGATGTCATAGCCGGTCAGTGCCGTGCGATTAAGTAGGCCAAGAATGGCATAGGTTAAAACTCTCATTGCGCCTCACCTGTCGACTGTCTGCGCGCAGTATATCACGCCTCTCGATCCACTTTTCGTCTTCATCCCTCGTGATAATCATGTCAATTAAAACATGTAAACATTGACATGATTATATGTGTGGTTTAGCGTTTCTTCAGGATTATTACACTCAGCATCTGTTAATAAAATATTGATTTTGTTGCTGAAAAGAAAAATTAAAACTGAGGATTAAACATGGACTACTCAAGGAAAAGATGGCGGATTCTGATAGCCAGCTGTTTTATCAACCTGTGCGTCGGTTCGATGTACGCATGGAGTATTTTTGCCGCGCCGATGGCGGACTACCTCTCACAACTTCACGATACCAACATCACTTCAGCGAATCTGGCTATCGTTTTCGTCATCTGTAACTCCGTCGGCCCGATCACGATGATCACGGGTGGAAAAATCAACGATACGCTCGGCCCCCGGCTGGTGATTTTTATCGGTGGGCTCATGTTTGGCGGTGGAATGATACTTTGCGGCTTCGCCTCACAAATTAGCCACCTGATATGGGCCTACGGTATTTTAACCGGACTGGGATTAGGGATGGTGTACGGTGCGACGATCAGCACCTGTATCAAATTTTTCCCTGATAAACGCGGTTTCGTCGGCGGCATGACCACCGCGCTGTTTGGCATCAGTTCGGTCATCATTCCCCCTATCGCGGCGCTGATCACCGCAGAGGCAGGGATTTTGTCCGCTTTTAAAATCATCGGTCTGGCCTTCGCCGTCATCGTCTGCATCTGCGCTTTCGTCATCGATAAATGCCCCAATGGTTTTATTCCTGATGGCTGGCAACCGCCGCAAAGTGCACGTCCAGGCGCACAGCAAAACAACAAAAACTGGCGTCAAATGATGTCCAGCCTCAACTTTTATCTGATGCTCATGATGCTGACCTGCGGTGCTGTCGCCGGCTTAATGTGCATTTCGCTGGCTTCCCCGCTGGCAAAATTAATGGTCGGGATGTCTACAGCTGCCGCGACCCTCGCCGTTTCCGTTCTCGCACTTTTCAACGTGCTGGGTCGGGTACTCGCAGGCATCATTTCGGACAAAATAGGTCGCGTTAATACCCTTATGCTGGCCTGTATTCTCTCTATTCCAGGTTTGTTCGCACTCTACTGCACCGGCATCGGTGATGATGTGCTGTTTTACACCGGCATCTCCATTATCGGCCTCTGTTTCGGCGCATTTATGGGGGTTTTTCCCGGCTTTACCGCCGATCAATTCGGTGCACAGCACAACAGCGTGAACTTCGGCATCATGTTCTGCGGTTTTGCTATTGCCGGTTATGCAGGACCGACCATCATGACCTCGACGTTTGCCGTCACCCATGGCTACCACAGCGCCTTTCCTATCGGTATTGCATTTAGCGTCGCCGCTATGGCGCTCGCCTTCATTTTTCGCCTGATCAATAAAAACGCTCAGCTTAAATAAATTCCGGAGAATTAATACATGACTATCGCCAGAAAATACCCCCATCTCTGCCAGCCAATCAAAATCGGCAATGTCTATTTCAGAAACCGTATGTTTGGCGCTCCCATGGGAGGGACCGATATTACAGCTGACTGCACCATTGGCCCGGCGTCCACAGCATTCTATGAAAACCGCGCTAAAGGCGGCGTCGCCAACGTTACCGTCAGCGAGCTGGTTGTTCATCCGCAGACTGAAGGCTCCCATATGTATCACCTGGATCTGCAAACCCCCGGTTCTCTGGCCAGCTTCACCTATACTGCCGACGCCATCCGCCGTCATGGCGCTATCGCCAGCGTTGAGCTATCGCATTCCGGCCAGTACGCGGGAACGTATCTGACGGATAAGAATAAGAAAGAAGGTCTGTACCAGTGGGGTCCGAGCCAGGGAACGCGTCCTGACGGGCGGGAGGTGCATGAGCTAACGCAAGACCTGATTCAGGAAATCGCCGCGGCTTATGGTGAAAAAGCTGCATTGGCTAAAAGAGCCGGGTTCGAGATGGTGATGGTACACGGCGGGCACGGCTGGCTCATTAATCAGTTTCTTTCGCCGTGGTTTAACCATCGCACCGACAACTATGGCGGCTCACGGGAAAATCGGGTTCGCTTCGCGATTGAGGTACTGCAAAGCGTGCGTCACGCAGTGGGCAAAGGCTTCCCCATCGAATTTCGCATGAGCGGTTCTGAACTGTTCGACGGCGGATATGATTTGCAGGAAGGTATTGAGATAGCAAAATTACTGGAGAGCTACGTTGATATTCTTCACGTCTCAGCCGGGACCTATCAGCGCGGGTTTGGCGTAACTCATCCTTCAATGTTTTTACCCCACGGCAGTAACGTCTATTTGGCCGCTGAAATTAAAAAACATGTGAAGGTACCCGTCGCCACCGTAGGTGGCTTAAACGATCCGCAAATGATGGAAGAGATCATCGCTTCAGGTAAAGCGGATATTGTGGAGATGGCCCGCGCCCTGCTGGCGGACCCCGAATTACCCCAGAAAGTCATGAGCAATCGCGATGAGACGATTATTCACTGCCTGCGCTGCTTTACCTGCATGGCAGAACGGGCGGAAACCTCCACCCGACGCTGCACCGTTAACCCGTTGATTGGACGAGAGAGCGATGGCCTGGAAATCCAGCCTGCTGCGCAGAAAAAACGCGTTCTGGTGGTCGGCGCAGGTCCTGGCGGATTACAAGCAGCCTGGACAGCGGCAAGACGTGGACATGAAGTCATTCTCTGCGAGCAAAATGATGAGGTTGGCGGGATCCTCATTGGTGAACAGGCTATCCCCTTCAAATATGAAATGTATCAACTGGGCGTGACGCTGGGTAGGCTCTGCGCCAATTCAGGAGTAGACATCCGCTTAAATACCCCCGTTACCCAGGCCATTGCGGATGAGATTAACCCCGATGCGCTGATTATTGCTGCCGGGTCAGCGCCGAACGTTCCGCCAATCAAGGGCATCAATAATGACAACGTGGTGCTGATCAATCATTACCATCTTCAGCATCATGCGCTTGCCGATGAGGTGATTGTGTTAGGTGGCGGTCTGGCTGGTTGTGAAGTAGCAATTCATCTTGCGCGTCAGAATAAGCGGGTGAAACTGGTGGAGATGAACGATTCGCTCTCCCCTGATGCCAACATTCGTCACCGCCCGCTGTTACTGGAGGAAATAGCCAAATCCGGCATTGAGGTTTTCTGCCAGCATCGGGCGCAGGAAATCACCGCTGATGGCGTGATATGTAGCGACAAGAGCGGCAACAGTGTGAACATCGCCGGAAAAAGCGTGATTTGCGCTCTCGGGCAACGCGCGCGTCATGAAGTTATCGAACAACTACGCGACTGTGCTCCGTGGGTTACTCAGGTGGGGGATTGTGTGAAGGTATCAACGATTACTACCGCGATATATCAAGGCCACCACGCGGCGATGGATATTTGATTTCAATGATCTAAAACGACAGCCGGCCACGTCAACCGGGCTGTCGAATAAATTACTCCGCCGCCGCTTTCAGCGCGGCGTCTTTTGCTGCCAACACGCGCTCAACGGTATCAATGACCGCCTGAGTCTGCGGATCAATCTCAATATTGACCCGGTCGCCCAGTTTTTTCGCGCCAAGCGTTGTACGTTGCAGCGTCTCGGGAATCAAATGCACGCAAAAACGTGTTGGCGTCACTTCACCCACGGTGAGGCTAATCCCATCAACACCGATATATCCTTTATAGAGGATATATTTCATCAGCGTTGGGTCCTGGACCTTAAACCAAATCTGGCGATTATTTTCCGATGTTAGAATTTTCACCACTTCCGCAGTAGTCATAATATGACCGGACATCAGGTGGCCGCCAATTTCATCGCTGAATTTTGCCGCCCGCTCAACGTTCACACAATCGCCTTCACGGATCGCGCCCAGGTTGGTTATACGCAGCGTCTCTTTCATCAGGTCAAAACTCACCCGCGGGCCGTTAATTTCGGTGACGGTCAAACAACAGCCATTGTGCGCCACTGACGCCCCGGTTTCGAGCCCCGCAAGCATATGCTCAGGCAACTCCACCACATGGGTACGAAAATTGGGTTTTTCGTCTATGGACACCACCTTCGCGGTCCCCTGCACAATACCGGTAAACATATTTTGCTCCTGTATAAATTCGTGACGGTATCATTACCGTTTTAGGCTATGCGGAACAATAACAGGTGGCAAAACAGGTTGCCAGCGCACAACGTGCACTGGGATTTTTTCACTGGCTAAATGGCTAATCCTCGCTACAATAGTCTGGCAAATCCCTCTGCTTTTTTCTTCTTGCTGCCATATTGGGCGGCTTTTTTAGTCTTAAAATAACAACAAGATAAAGGTGTTCACGTGCAGAAGTACTTTATTGAAGCGCGTCAGTTATTAGCACTGGCTATACCCGTTATTCTGGCTCAGGTTGCCCAGACCTCTATGGGCTTCGTCGATACCGTTATGGCAGGCGGCTATAGCGCCACCGATATGGCGGCGGTCGCCATTGGTACCTCGATTTGGTTACCGGCGATCCTCTTCGGCCACGGCCTGCTGCTGGCCCTGACCCCGGTCATTGCCCAATTGAATGGTTCTGGTCGTCGCGACCGCATTGCCCATCAGGTACGCCAGGGATTCTGGCTGGCTGGCTT
Organism: Klebsiella sp. MISC125; assembly: GCF_051131775.1. Classification (NCBI taxonomy): domain Bacteria; kingdom Pseudomonadati; phylum Pseudomonadota; class Gammaproteobacteria; order Enterobacterales; family Enterobacteriaceae; genus Klebsiella; species Klebsiella sp. MISC125. The sequence goes on along the minus strand of NZ_CP180448.1, from coordinate 2,751,677 downwards.
CGTCTCTGTTCTGGTGATGGTTGTACTGTGGAACGCCGGTTACATCATCAGTTCGATGCATAACATCGATCCGGCGCTGGCAGATAAAGCCGTTGGCTATCTGCGCGCGCTGCTGTGGGGTACACCGGGCTATCTCTTCTTCCAGGTCGCACGTAACCAGTGCGAAGGCCTGGCAAAAACCAAACCTGGAATGGTCATGGGGTTTATCGGCCTGCTGGTCAACATTCCGGTTAACTACATCTTTATCTACGGTCACTTCGGGATGCCGGAACTTGGCGGCGTTGGCTGCGGCGTCGCAACAGCTTCGGTTTACTGGGTGATGTTTTTCAGCATGATCTCCTGGGTTCGCCGGGCACGCTCAATGCGTGATATTCGCAACCCAGAGCCGTTCAGCAAACCAGATTTCGAAGTCATCAAGCGACTGGTACAACTGGGTCTGCCAATTGCGCTGGCGCTGTTTTTTGAAGTGACTCTGTTCGCCGTCGTCGCGCTGCTGGTCTCCCCTCTGGGCATTGTCGACGTGGCCGGACACCAGATAGCCCTTAACTTCAGCTCGCTGATGTTCGTTCTGCCTCTGTCTCTCGCGGCGGCAGTGACCATTCGCGTAGGCTTCCGCCTTGGTCAGGGCTCAACCCTGGAAGCGCAAACGTCAGCCAGAACCGGCGTTGGCGTCGGGGTGTGCATGGCGGTCATCACGGCAGTTTTTACTGTCCTGATGCGTAAGCAAATCGCGCTGTTGTATAACGACAACCCTGAGGTCATCACGCTGGCTTCCCAGTTGATGCTATTAGCCGCGATCTACCAGATTTCCGACTCGATTCAGGTCATTGGCAGCGGGATCCTGCGTGGCTATAAAGACACGCGTTCCATCTTCTTTATCACCTTTACCGCATACTGGGTGCTGGGGCTGCCAAGCGGCTATCTGCTGGCATTAACCGATATTGTGGTTCCGCGCATGGGCCCTGCAGGCTTCTGGTGCGGATTTATTATCGGTTTAACCTCTGCGGCCATCATGATGATGCTGCGTATGCGCTTTTTGCAACGTCAGCCTTCCAGCGTGATTTTGCAGCGCGCAGCGCGCTAATCCGATCTATACCCTAAATAATTCGAGTTGCTTAAAGGCGGCAAGGGAGTGAGTCCCCAGGAGCATAGATAACTATGCGACTGGGGCGAGCGACAAATCTGCCGGGAGCAGATTTGAACGTCGCTTGCGACGGCCCGTAAGGGCGAGGCCCATGGATGGGCCGAGTAATCCGTAGCCAACACATAAGCAGCTTGAAGTATGACGGGTATATGACAACGGCGCTGATTGAGCGCCATTGTCCGTAATCGACGAAGAAATCTTCTTTTGCATCAGTAAAATATAAGCAACATGGATAAAACTTCTGCGATCGCGTGAAATCTGGAAGAAAAGTGACGTTTGCCTCTTGCCACAACCCCTCCCTGTCGCTAATATGCGTCCCCGTTGCCACTGCAACATTGCGTTCATAGCTCAGTTGGTTAGAGCACCACCTTGACATGGTGGGGGTCGTTGGTTCGAGTCCAATTGAACGCACCATAATGCGTTTATAGCTCAGTTGGTTAGAGCACCACCTTGACATGGTGGGGGTCGTTGGTTCGAGTCCAATTAAACGCACCATAATGCGTCTGTAGCTCAGTTGGTTAGAGCACCACCTTGACATGGTGGGGGTCGATGGTTCGAGTCCATTCAGACGCACCATTTTATTTTCCGGTTGTTCCCTCTCTTCTTCATCCCGATTTTACTTCAGTATTCTCATCATCGTGCCTGACAAAACCGATTGATTCGTCAGTTTGCCTCTACATTCGGCAAAAGCCTATCAAGCCAAACGGCTATTGCCGTCCGGCGATAAGCAATAAGTCAGAGGCCGAATACAGTCTCAATTTCTATCTTGAGATCGGGTGAAAAAAGGCGGCTAACTTCAACCAGAGAACTGGCAGGCAAGTTGGCGCCGTAATGTCGGTAGAGCACTTCACGCAACTCGTCGATCTCTTCAAAAGAAGTAATGAATATGGTCACCTTAATCAGGGCTGAAAAATCCGTGCCTTCGGCGCTGGCGATTTTTCCAATCTGGCTGAAGATCTCTTCAGCCTGTCCGGCAATGCCTGAACGCTGCGCAACCGTGCCAAACGCGGTCAGCCCTGAAATATAGAGCGTGTTACCATGCCTTACTGAGTGGACATAGGGAGCCTTAACCTCACCCAATTGCGGATAATTCTTCCGTTCTACCATACCCATACTGACACCCTTATTGAGGGGAACCAGCCCCCCTGTTGCGGCTTAACGTCTGTGTAGTTTCTTTTACAGCTCCATCATCATCTCATGCCAGGCCATGCCGCCATGATCGGACTCAGAAGGTTTGATATAGCGGTAGCCAAAATGCGCGTAAAGATCGACATGCCGGTCTTTGCACATTAAATGGATAGTTTGCTTGTTCATGGCTTTCATGCGAGAGACAAATTCGCGCATCATGAGCGATGAATAGCCTTGCCCCTGAAAATCTGGATCTAACACCACCGACATAATGACCACATTTGGTGCCGCGGGGTCGTGCCCAATAAGCTCTTTGAACTCTTCATCCGACATCACCACGTCCCAGGCGCAGCCCGCATTGATAAATCCAATCACTTCGCCGTCCAGTTCCATGCACATAAAACCTTCCGGGTAACGATTAATACGGGTGGCGATTTTTTCCCGGGTCGCGGCCTCATCGCCTTCATAGGCGGTGATTTCTATCGTATAGCAGCGATCAACATCGGCGGGCGTCGCCTGGCGAAAGATGGGTGTAGACATCGTTTTTCCTTTTCATCATCCATTTTGTGACCCACATAATACACCTTTTAAGTCGCCCTCACGCACGCGGGCAAGCTTCTTGCACCCTGCCATTTTATTGTGAACCAGATCATATTTTCTAAAAATACGGTTGACTTAGATGACGTCCAAAAATATTTTACACCCATGTGATATCGATTTCATAAAAACCATGGCAACCATAAAAGACGTAGCGGAAAAAGCAGGCTTATCGGTAACGACGGTTTCTCGTTTCCTGAACAATCATCCTTATATCTCTGAAGATAAAAAGGAAAAAATCCTCGCGGCGATGAAGGCGTTGGATTATGAGCCGAGCACCGTCGCACAGCAGATGCGCGGCGTGAAAACCCACCGGATTGGCATACTGATCTCACGGATAACCAACCCCTATTTTGCCAGCCTGGTCGATGCTCTCGAGGTGACCGCACGCAAGCATGGCTATTCAGTGCTGATCGTGCAAAACCATGACAGCGCAGGGGAAGAGGAAAGCTGTCTCGATCTGCTGAAGAAAAAGATTATTGATGGTCTTATTTTATGTGCCGTTGAGAACGATAAAAACGTCATCGAGCAATATCAGAAATATGGCCCTATTCTGCTGTGCAACACCAGCATTGATGACACCAGCCTGCCGGTTGTTAAGGTGGATGATGAACTGGCAACCTACAATGCGGTCAGCTGGCTGCTCAACAAAGGTTATCAAAAAATCGCCTACTCTACGGGCGGGAGCTTTGAGCAAAAAGGGCACGGTAGCAGACGAAACCGTGGCTTTATTACCGCTATGCAAAGCGCACATCAGCCAATTCACGATCATCTTATTTTCCGCCATCTTCATACTTACCGCGACGGGCGGCATCTGGCTGAGCAAATCCTGAAAATGGATAAAAGCGAGCGCCCTGATGCTATTTTTACCGGTAGCGATGAAGTTGCCTGCGGATTGATTTCCGCGCTTTCAGCCAAAGGGGTCAGCATTCCCGGTGAACTGGCGGTTATGGGCTTTGATAATTTACCCATTGCCGAGATGATCCCTATTCCGCTAACCACTATCAGCCAGCCCATTGAACAGCTAGGCCGAATTTCCGTAGAACGCCTGCTGGCGATGATTAACCACGCTCAATATCGCTATGACGAAGAAGATTTGCAGTCTGAATTAATCATCAGGGCATCCGCTTAATTTTTTTATCGCAACATGGTATCGATTTCATACCAAGGAGAAGCTATGAACCAGCCGCAACAGACCGCATGGTGGAAAGAATCCGTCATTTATCAGGTTTACCCAAAAAGTTTTTATGACAGTAATAACGACGGTATCGGCGATATCAAAGGTATTATTGCCAAACTGCCTTATCTCAAGAAATTAGGTATTACCATGATTTGGGTCTCGCCCTTTTATCAGTCACCGATGGCGGACAATGGTTATGATATTGCCGACTACTATGCGGTGAACCCTGATTTGGGCCAAATGCAGGATGTTGACGACCTGATCAAGCAGGCGTCAGAAATGGGAATACAGGTAATGATCGACCTGGTGGTCAACCACACCAGCGACGAACATCCCTGGTTCCAGGCGGCCCTTGCTGACCCTCAATCAAAATATCGTGATTACTACATTTTCAAACCCGCCGTTGCGGGGGGCGCGCCGAATAACTGGCGCTCCATCTTCGGCGGCAGCGCATGGGAAAAAGTTGCGGGCGAAGAGACCTGGTATCTTCACGTTTTCCATAAAAAACAGCCGGACCTGAACTGGGAAAATCCTCAACTGCGTGATGAAATCTACTCCATGGTCAACTGGTGGCTGGATAAAGGCATTGCCGGGTTTCGTATTGACGCAATTACGTTTATTAAAAAAGATCAGGACTACGGTTCTTTGCCTGCCGATGGCGTTGATGGCCTGGCATCCATCAAAAGTAAATCACGTAATCGACCGGGGATTGAGCAATTTCTCAATGAGCTGAAAGAAAAAACGTTCAACCGCCACCGCTGCGTAACCGTGGGCGAAGCGCCGGGCGTCCCTCTGGATGAGTACGACAGCTATATTGGCCCCAATGGCTACTTCAATATGATCTTTGATTTCCACGCTGCGGATATCGATGTCGAAAACGGTTCAGAGTGGTTTAAACAGCGCGACTGGCGTATTGGCGAATTCAGAGAAGCGCTGTTTGCCAGCCAGCGGGCATTTTGCCAGACCGGCTGGGGAACGACGTTTATTGAAAACCATGACCAGCCGCGCGCGCTGTCAAAACTCATCCGCGACGTTGAGTATCAAAACGCGATCGGCGCCAAGGCGCTGGCCGGTATGTATTTTTTCATGCAGGGAACGCCGTTTATTTACCAGGGCCAGGAGCTGGGGATGAAAAACTTCCAGCGCACGAGCATTGATGAATTTGATGATATTTCAAGCCTGGATAACTACCATCGCTCTTTGGCGGAAGGTTTTACCTGCGAACAGGCTTTAGGCTTTATCAACCAGCGCTCAAGGGATAACTCACGAACCCCCTTCCCGTGGTCCGATGGCGTTAACGCTGGCTTTAACCTGGGCGCGAAGCCCTGGCTGCCTTTCTCCGCACCTGACTTTAGCGTCAATGCGCAAAGCCAAGCTGCTGATGAACATTCCGTTTTCTCTTTTTATCAAAAGATGATCGACTTAAGAAATAAGCGCTACCCGCAAGCGCTTATCTACGGTTCATTCGCGGCGATTGAAAACGTAGACGACAGCATCGTGGCCTATGAACGGAAAACGGACACCCAACGCTTTGTCTCTATCACTAATTTAAGTGCCCAACACCTGCCTTTTACGCTTCCGGCGGGCGAAGTGATCCTCAATAATTACGCCAATATTGGCGCAACCCTGCAACCCTATCAGACCATTCTCGTGAAGGAATGAGTTAAAGATGAACAAATATAAAAATATTGCCATCGAAATTGTTAATACCATTGGCAAGGAGAACATTGCCTCCGCGACGCACTGCGCCACTCGCTTACGTTTGCAGGTGAAAGATCGGCAAAAAATTGATGATGAAAAAATCCGCAACATCAGCGAAGTGAAAGGCGTTTTTTATAATTCGGGTCAGTATCAGATAATCCTTGGTACCGGCATTGTGAATAAAGTCTACCAGGAGTTCGTTAACGAATATCAGGTCGCCGAAGTCAGCAAAGATGAGATGACGAAGCAAAGCACGGGGCGCTTACAGCGAGGGATACGCAATTTATCCGACGTCTTTGTGCCGATAGTACCGGTGCTTGGGGCAACCGGTCTGTTCCTTGGCCTGAAGGGCGTTATCTTTAATGACACGGTGCAGGCCTGGTTTGGCGGCAGCGTCGCGGATATTCCCGTGGCCCTGCAAACGCTGACCACGGTGCTTTGCGATACCGCCTTTGCCTTTCTTGCGGCATTTATCTGCTGGTCGGCGTTTAAGAAGTTTGGCGGAACGCCGATTATCGGCTTTTTGATCGGCCTGATGCTGGTCTCCCCCGCACTACCGAACGCCTACGACGTAGCGTATGGCAACAGCAGCCCTATTTATGTTTTTGGCTTTATTCCGCTGGTGGGTTATCAGGGGTCGATTCTGACCGCGCTCATCACCGGTATTATCGGCGCGAAACTGGAAATATTTTTCCGCCGGGTGATGCCTAATTCTATGGATCTTATTTTTACACCCTTTATTGTCATTCTGATCGCGGTCGCCATCGCCTTATTAATTCTAGGGCCGCTGGTACATGGCTTTGAACATTATGCGGTAATGGCCATCCAGCAATTTTTGACATTACCGGCGGGTATTGGCGGATTGTTAATTGGTTTTATCTATCCGATTGCGGTGATGACCGGGATGCATCATATGTTCATTATGATTGAAACTTCGCTGATTGCGGGTACTGGCTTCAATCCATTAATTACCGTTTGCGCGATGTACGGTTTTGCCAACGCCGCCGTGTGTCTGGCTATTTCGTTAAAATCCAAAAATGTCGCGTTTAAAACCGCGGGTATTTCTGCCACTATTACCCAGCTACTCGGCGTTTCTGAACCCGCGTTGTTCGGGATTGTAATGCAGTCCGGACTCCGCGCAATTATCGTAATGTTAACCAGCTCTGCGCTGGGTGGAATGGTCCTCTCTTTACTGTCGATAAAAGCCAACTCCTACGGCCTGGCGGTTCTGCTGTCGCCATTAATGTATTTGTATGACCGTTATCAGTTTATTTCCTATATTACCGTCGGAGTCGCCGTATTTATCTTCGCCTTCATAATGACGTTCGTTTTTGTCAGTGCGAATAAAACCACGAAAAAGTCTTAGGGGATAACAAAGCCCAATTATTAATTTAACAAGCAGTTAAACAATCCATTTTCAATGGCACAGTAATATGTGCTCTGCCCCCCTGTGTTCAGAGCACCGCTTCCTCCTGTACAGGTATTAATAATGAAAGCCTATATGCTTACGCTCTGTGCACTGGCTTTGCCAGCGCCTGCCCTTGCGACGGATACAACCTTAAGTGAAATTAACGCCCGACTGGAAAAGCTTGAGGCGGAATTAAAGCAGTCGCGAATACAATTACAAGATGCCAGCAGAAAAATTGATAATGCGGAAAAAAGAGCCGCCAGAGCCGAGCAAAATGCCGCTCGCGCAGAAGGGCGATTGCAAGCCGTTGAACAAAAAACCGATGCAGACCTTGCGTTAATCAAAAGTCAGTCAGCCGCTAGCACAGAAAAAAAAGACGATCGCTCGGAAATAACATTTGGCGGCTATGCGAGAACGGGGATATTGACCAGCAAAGGTACCACCAGCACCGTCGGCCCTTCTCTGACGCCAGCGGGAAGCACCGGGGGAAGCGTTGGTCGCCTTGGCAACGAATCCGACACCTACGTCACTGCTGACATCAACTATCGGCGTAAATATGACAATAATAGCCAGCTGCGTTATTACATGAAAATTGCCGAATGGGATAAAACCTATAATACCGACAGTTCATTTAATGGTCAGATGAACGTGCGTCAGGCGTTTGTGGAAATGAGCGACATGCCCTCGTTCAGCGGCGCATTCAAAAATGCCACGCTATGGGCCGGGAAACGTGAAGACCGGGATAATTTCGATATTCACTGGCTCGACTCCGACATGATGAATTTAATCGGTACCGGGGCCGGAATTTATGATGTGAACTTCTGGGGCGATATTAAGACCAACCTGGCGGTTTACGGACGTAACTTCAATGATATTGATACGATGGAGAACGTTGAATATAACAACATGACCGGGGCTGATAACACCTATATTCAGAATTATACCTTCTCGCTCAATAACCGCCTGGATAACTGGCAGTGGATGGTCAACGGTCTTTACTCGCAGGATAACGATAAGCGGATTAACGACGGACTGGCCACAGATAAAGCCGCCTCGCGTGGCTTTAACACCATGCTGGCTTATCATGGCGACAGTTTCTATGGCCTGCGCCCCGGCCTGACTAAAACGGTGCTGCTTTATGGCCGCGCGCTAGGTGCGGAAGTGCGCGGGCCGGGTTCCGACGGCTACCTGATTGACCCGGCCTGGACGGTGAAATTTGCCTCTTACGGCATTACTTCGCTCACCGATAGCCTGAGCCTCGCGCCCCTGGTCGTCGCTCAGAGCAGTAATAATCGCTATATCGATTCCGACCATTACGACTGGGTGACGCTTAATGCCAGAGTGATCCAGCAAATTAACCAAAACTTCGCGCTGCAATATGAGACCAGCTATCAATATATGGATATCGATCCGAAAGGCTTTAACGGCAATAAAGCCGCCAGCGGCAGTTATTACAAGCTCACCTTTGCCCCGACCTTTAAAATGCAGAACGTGACGGACTTTTTTGAACGCCCGGAAATTCGCTTCTTTGCGACATGGATGACCTGGGATAAATCGCTGGATAATTACTCTTCCACCGATACCTTCGGCAGCGCTGGCTACCATGGCGCCGGGACGCTCTTCTTCGGCGCTCAGCTCGAAACGTGGTTCTAAAATCGGCTCCTCTTCTGACTAAACTTCGGAAGAGGAGTCTCTGAATTGGCCTCTATCACCATTTTCGACCACACTAAATCTGCGTAAGGACAGCGAATCTATGTAACATCAACACAACAGCGGGTCATTCCAGATGAAAAAAATTGCCATCATCGGCGCGGGGCCTACCGGAATTTATACCCTGTTTGCACTCCTTAAACACCACGAACCGCTGGACGTATCGATTTATGAGCAAGCCCATGAAGCGGGCGTGGGCATGCCCTACAGTGATGAAGAAAACTCACGCATGATGCTGGCGAATATCGCCAGCATTGAGATCCCGCCTATTCTGTGCACCTACATCGAGTGGCTAAAAGCCCAGGACAAGGCGCACCTTGCGCGCTATGGCGTAGATTATGACGCTTTGCATGATCGTCAATTTTTGCCGCGTATCCTGCTAGGCGAATACTTTCGCGACCAGTTTATTGGGCTGGTTGCGCAAGCTAAAGAACGAGGCTTTCGGGTGCAGGTTCATGAATCCTGCGCTGTCACCGACCTGCAGGCCACCGCGCAAGGCGTCAGGCTGTGGGCCGAAGGCGAGCAAACAGCAGACGTTTTCAGTCTCGCAGTAATCGCCACCGGCCACGTGTGGCCTGCGCAAGAGGAGTCGACCCGAACTTATTTTCCCAGCCCGTGGTCTGGCCTGATGGAAGCCAACATTCCGCCCTGTCGGGTGGGGATTATGGGCACCTCGCTCAGCGGGATTGATGCAGCAATGGCCGTCGTCGTTCAGCATGGCAGATTTACTGATTCGGACGATGGAGCGCTGACCTTCAGGCTGGATGATGACAGCAAGGCGCTCAATATTGTGTTGATGTCCCGCTCCGGCATTCTGCCCGAAGCCGATTTTTACTGCCCTATTCCCTGGGAGCCACTGCATATCGTCAGCGAAAGTGCGATCGAAAAAGAGATCGCAGCGGGTGCCGACGGCTTACTCGACCGGGTATTTCAGTTGATGGCGCAGGAAATCAAACTGGCCGACCCGTGCTGGAGCGAGAACATCGCCCTTAACGCGCTGGACGCCGACAGCTTCAGCGAGGCGTGGTTTCAAAAACGCCAGCAGCGCAATCCATTTCACTGGGCGCGGGCGAATCTCGACGAAGTTGAACGTCATAAGCGAGAGCGTTATACCGTGCCCTGGCGCTACGTTATTTTGCGGCTACACGAAGCCGTTCAGGAGATGGTTCCGCATCTCAACGATCGGGACCGCGAGCGCTTCAGCCGGGGCCTCGCCCGGGTGTTTATTGACTGTTACGCCGCCATTCCCTCCGAGTCTATTCGCCGGCTACTGGCGCTGCGCGAAGCCGGCATCATCAGCATTCTCGCTCTGGGGGCGGATTATGAGTTATCAGTTGAGCAAGATAAAACGCAGATTATTAGCCACGATAACCGCTATATCTATGATGTGTTTATCGATGCGCGGGGGCAGAAACCTCTCAAAACTACCGATCTCCCCTTTCCACATTTAAGAAAGCAATTACTGGCGACCGGCGATGATATTCCCGACGTCGGGGACGACTACACCTTGCAGGAACCGGCTGAGGTGCGTGGGCGCATTGCGTTTGGCGCAATCCCCTGGTTGATGCATGACCAGCCGTTTGTCCAGGGCATCACCGCCTGTGCAGAAATCGGCACGGCGATAGCAAAAGCAATATCGCAACCGGCGAGCCGCTCACGCAGGCGTTTGCCGTTGATTGACCTTTAATTTATCCGCCGTCGGAGGACGGCGGCTTTTGGTTAGGGTAATAGAGGTAGCAACCCGGAAACAACTGGCACCAGGCTTGTAAAACACAAATCAAACCTGCTGATATTTGTGCTTTACAGGCCGGGCGAGGGGCAGCCACCTGACAACAATAGGCACACTATCTCAAACAAGTGAGTTCATCAGCCTCGGCGGATTAGCGCTTTTCAGGCCGGGGATGATAAGGATCTTTTTTATGATCTTCGCTGTCGTCTCTTTTGCGTGGGATTTCCCCCTGCTCGCGCGGGTCTTCTTTCGCCGGATGCCGCCCCTGCTTATCGGGATCGGCTGGATTGTGAACAGACATAGGTTTCTCCTGTATGCGCTATCGCCTCGGGACCACTTTTATTTCCCGCAGTCCCCCGATTAATATTCAGTTTGTCTCATAAAGTCTGATCGCTAATATCTATTTTCACAACTGCAATAATTCGCGAATCGTCCGAGAATAATATTATTCATTTCACTCTTAGCGGCTTAAATATATCCAACCCCTGATAAAACCCGACCTGAATATTCCATGCAGCTTCGATAGAATAGTCCTAAAATTCACAACACCTCTGCGCCGTCACAATTCAAAAAAATTTCCCGGCAATCAGTGAATTACCGTCAATCATTCAGTGAATTAACAAAATGAAAGCGTTCATTTATTCACCACTTGAGTTTTATGCGCTGCCTGAGGGCCTATCCTTAACCCTTTACCACGAGGAGGTCAGTATGAGCGACGACGCTAAAAATACCGCGAAGTATCCCCGTCCCCCCTTTATTGAGCAGCCACAATCGCCGCCGGGTTTAGCCGAAGAGATGAAACCAGCGCCGGACCACGGCGAATTGAGCTATGTCGGATCCGAACGCCTGGCGGGTAAACGAGCGCTAATTACCGGCGGTGATTCCGGGATTGGCCGGGCGGTGGCTATCGCCTTTGCCCGAGAAGGCGCGGATGTCGCGATAAACTACCTGCCGGAGGAAGAATCTGACGCTGAAACCGTCATCGCCCTGATCCAGGCTGAAGGACGCAAAGCCGTGCCCATTCCTGGTGATATTCGCAGCGAATCTTTCTGTGAAGCCCTGGTGGAGCAAGCCGCCAGCGAACTCGGTGGGCTGGATATTCTGGTCAATAACGCCGGACGCCAGCAGTATTGTGAATCGCTGGAAGATCTCTCAACTGAGGATTTTGACGCCACCTTTAAAACCAACGTCTATGCGGCCTTCTGGATAACCAAAGCAGCCCTGCGTCACCTTAAAAAACACAGCGCCATTATTAATACCTCATCAGTGCAGGCCTTTAAGCCAAGCCCCATTCTGCTGGATTATGCGCAAACTAAAGCCAGCCTGGTGGCATTTACCAAATCTCTCGCTAAGCAGCTGGGTCCGAAAGGGATTCGGGTCAATGCCGTTGCGCCCGGTCCTTACTGGACGGTGCTGCAATCCAGCGGCGGGCAGCCTGATGAGAAGGTGCGCCAGTTTGGTGCCGATACCCCTCTGGGTCGCCCTGGCCAGCCGGTGGAGATTGCCCCGTTGTACGTCACCCTCGCCTCTGACGCCTGTTCCTTCACTTCCGGCCAGGTCTGGTGCTCGGACGGCGGCGACGGCGTGCTATAAGCCGGATGCAATGGAGCGCTCACGAAGCAGCGCTCCGTTATGGATACGCAGAAAAAATGAAGTTTGACAGGCAAGGGATACCGAACAGGAAGGCGTGACTCACAGGGCCTCCGTGCCCTGAAAAGAGAGATTTACTCGAAGAAAACGTCCGGATTTTCCGACAGCGAAACGAAGTTTTTGCTGTTTTTATCCAGCGCACGAATATCACCGCTTTCAATATCGTAGAACCAGCCGTGCAGACGCAGGGTATTGTCGCGCAGGCCAACGGCGACCGACGGATGGGTTTTGATATTATTCAACTGGGCGATGACGTTTTCCTGCACCATCCCATTCACCTTATCGGTCTCATTCGCCCAGGTCTTTTTATCAACCACCGCTTTGGCCGCATCGGAATAATGCAACCAATGGGAAACTGCGGGCATCGTATCCAGACACTGACAGGTCGCGATCGCTTTCATCGCTCCGCAGTTGGAGTGGCCGCAAATTACAATATCGGTCACGCCCAGGGCGACGACAGCGTACTCGATAGTGGCGGAAACCCCACCCGGCTCCGGTCCGAAAGAGGGAACGATATTACCGGCATTTCGAATAACAAACAGCTGTCCCGGATCCTGCTGAGTCACCAGCTCCGGCACCAGGCGGCTATCCGAACAGGAGATGAACAGCGCTTTGGGATTCTGGCTGGACGCCAGGCTGCGGAAGAGCTCTTTACGTTGCGGGAAGATCTCTTTTTGGAAGTTGAGGAAGCCCTCAATGATATGTTGCATAGCAGTGTCTCTTTTCTCTGTTTTAATGACGATATGACAAAGATCACATTTAGCCAGTGTATCACTGAAGAGCAGAATGGGAATCGTTATTCGAAAATGGCCTTAAGAACGCACTCAAATTGCCGATACAAAGCGTGGTGACATTGCGGCAAAGATTGTTTATTTTTTCACTAGAAAACAATTATGAGCGAAGGTCATTGATGACTTCGGCACTAAACATTAATCGGGAGCGTTTATGTTTTTATCCAGCCTGATGGCCATTGCCGCGGTCCTTATCGTGGGCGTGATAAGCCCGGGACCGAGCTTTATTTACGTCGCCCGCAATGCGGTGGCCCGTTCACGCCTTCATGGCCTGGTCACCGCGCTGGGGACCGGTACCGGCGCAGCTATCTTTTCGATTATGGCAATGATGGGTTTACAGAAGTTTTTGACGGCGGTACCAGAGATGTTTATCGGCCTGAAGGTTGCCGGTGGCCTGTATCTGTTGTGGTTAGGCTATAAAATCTATCGCGGCGCAGCGCAGCCGATGGACTTCGCCGCCGGGGGCATGGCTGCAGAACAGTCGCTGTTGAAAACCTTCCGCGACGGTCTTTATACCCAGCTCAGCAACCCGAAAACGGCGCTGGTCTTCGCCTCTATTTTTACCGCCCTGCTGCCAGAGCACATCCCGGTAGCCTTTTACTATATCGTACCGCTGATGAGCTTTCTGATTGATGTCAGCTGGTATTCACTGGTGGCTCTGGTGCTCTCTTCCGCCCGGCCGCGCAGCGTCTATCTGCGTCTGAAGCACAAAATCGATATCGTCACCGCCACGGTATTGGGTGCGCTGGGATTGCGCCTGATAGCGGCTTCGCTGTCGAAATAACCTCATGGCCCGAGCGCACTCGCCGCTCGGGCTAGCGCTTCCCGCTTAAACGGTGTAAATACGAATATCGTGCTCGCGGAACGCATCGCTATATTCACGACTGACATTCTCTTCCACCACCAGCACATCAATGTCGCCGCTTTCGACCACCACAAAGCGCGCCACCGCGGGGATCTTATCCGAAGTCAGGCCCACGATGATTTCGCTGCACTGCTTAATAACCGCTTTTTTAAACTCACAGTCGGGAAAATCAAATCCCGTGAGACCAGACTCCGGAGCCATAGCGCAGCCGCCGATAAAGCCCTGATCAAACAACATCCCCTGGACCTGCGCCACGGCGGATGCCCCCACGCAGCCGCCGGTAGCCCGTTGGATCTGGCCGCCCAGCATCACCACGTCATACAGCGGTTTCTTGAGCAGCACCGCGGCGATCTCCGGAGAATTGGTCACTACCGTTAGCGCCAGCTCAACAGGCAGCGCCTCCGCCATCGCCAGATTAGTGGTGCCGGTGTCGATAAAAATGCAGCCGCCGGGCTTAACCAGCCTTGCGCACTTCTGCGCGATCCTGCTTTTTATCGCCGTATTCTTATCCTTGCGCTCGCTGTAGTCACCCGACTCAGGCAGAGTCATAACCGCCCCACCGTAAACCTTCTTGCAAAAACCCTCTTTGCTAAGTTCATGTAAATCACGGCGAATTGTGTGTTCTGATACGCTCAGGCGGCTGGCCAGCTCAGCGCAAACCACCCTACCGTTTTCTTGCAGGATCTGGCAAATCAACGCTTGTCGTTGTTTAGGGAAAGCAGCATAATCGAGCACAATAACTCCTGGTAAATCTTTATCGAGCAACAAAGTGCATGATCGTGCATTCTGTCCCTGACTGTCAACACACCGTGTGAAGAGGTTTGAAATGAAAATTGCCCATATCGCCCTATGGACCCGCCAGCTTGAGCAACAGGCCCGTTTTTGGGTGTCGTTTTTTGAAGGCGAAATAAATGAAAAGTATTGCAGCCAGACTAACCTCGGGTTTGAATCTTACTTTGTCAAAATCGGTGATGATATAGCCATTGAACTGATGACCAAACCGGGTCTGAGCGAGCTGAAACCGGATAATAACCACACCGGTTGGGTTCATCTGGCGATAAGCGTTGACGGCGCGCAGAGAGTCGATGCGCTGGCTAAACGCGCCGAAGCGCAAGGTATCCTGGTCTCTGCTCCGCGTACTACCGGCGACGGTTATTACGAAGCGGTTATCAAAGACCCTGATGGCAACCTGATTGAAATCGTCGCATAGTGTGGGACAAATGCTAAAAAGGAGATGCCCGTGGCCAACTATCGCGTGATCGATAAACAAAGCTGGCCGCGAAAAGATCATTTTGATTTTTATCGCGGTTTTGCCAATCCCAGTTTTAACCTCTGCGTGCCCTTAGAAGCACAGCGGTTATACGAGTGCGCAAAAGACCGCGACGTCTCTTTCTTCCAACTGGCACTCTACGCGCTGGTTCGCGCGGCAAACGGGGTACCACAGCTTAAACAGCGCCTGCTGGGCGACGATATTATCGAATATGATGAACTGGCGGTGATGACGCCGGTGATGACTGCTCAGGAAGGGTTCCGCCAGGTATGGTGCGACAACGCCGCCGATTTTAGCACCTTCAGCCGGGCAGCGACCCCGAGCATTAATGCCGCCAAACACACCGCTCCGGCTCCGCTCATTGTCAAAGGCGAGAACTTTTTCTGCGCCAGCTGCCTGCCGTGGCTGCATTTCAGCGCGATTACCCACGCTGAATACTATGTTGGCGCGGCGGTTCCCGCCCTCACCTGGGGTAAGCTAAAAAACGGCATCATCCCGGTAGCAGGCAAGTTTAATCATGCTTTTGTCGACGGCCTGCACGCCAGCCGCTTCTTCGCACGAGTAGAAGAAGGCTTTGCTGAACCCGACACGCTGTGGCAGCCACAATAGAGGGATATGATGAGCAAAACGCTAACCGGCGGCTGCCTGTGCGGCTATATTCGCTTCAGCGCCGTTAACCCAGTCAGCCCGCACAGCTGTTCTTGCGATATGTGTCAGAAACATACCGGTGCTCAGACGGCAGTGTGGCTGGAGTTCACAGCCAAAGACGTCAACTGGACCGGCGATGGCGGCGCGCCAGCAACATGGCGCTCGTCACAGAACACCTGCCGCGCCTTTTGCCCGCGTTGCGGCAGTTCACTGGGGGCCATTGATGACGGCCCGGTTATCGCCCTGCTGACCGGCGCGTTCGACCAGCCTGATGATAAAACCTTTGCCCCTGAGTTCCACTCATTTGAGGACATGAAGCCGTCATGGTGGCGGCAGATATGCCCTGATGCCGAATAATGATTAACCGGCTACCAGGCCAATCGGCTGGTAGCCCTGCCATTCTGGTTTCGGAGCCACACCTTTGGCGTTGGGCGTGAGATGGAGATACCAGTCGCCAACCTTTTCCAACAGTAGGCAATCATCCACTTCTTTAAGATTGTCTTTATGCTGCTGATCGACACCACAAAGCAGCTTTTGCAACGCTTTGTGCTTCGCGTCTTTCACATCATGTGCGACAAAAAGATCGAATTCATGTAACTCCGCCAGCGTGTCCGGGCGATAGCCACCAGCATTCACAAAAAATAACTTCACATCACTGGATGACGGTTCTTTTGCCAGCGTCACGTCATAACCATCAGCCCAGCTAATACGGCTGTAGCCATCAACATGAATTTTATCCGCATCACCAAACCACGCCTGACGTAACGCAGGCCAGGCCGCCTCCGGCGTCTCTGCCACCACAAACTGAATATCATGCACTTCAATATTCGATTTCCCTGCATTGCCGCCAACATAAAACATAAACAAGTTCACATTACGCTCCCTGGGCCATTCACCTTCGTTATGTACAATACTATATAGCGTTTTCTACGCGTATCCTACTTGTATCACTGGTTTCAGGGGAGAAGTAAAAAGTAACTTAGTGCCTCATAAGGGACAATATGGTGAATAAAACGCTAATAGAAGGTCTGTGCTGTGCGGTTCAGCCCGCTCCCCGGCTCAGCATTGCCTGAGCCGGGATTTATAATTTAAACCTGCGCCTCTTCACACTGGCTCTCTTCGTGAAGGTATTGTTTATCCAGCACCTTGATGAACGGTAAATAGATAGCAGTGGCGATAACCAGATTAACCGCTTGTAACACTACGCCTGAAATACCGGTAGTCAGAAAGCCGGAAATAAATATTGGCGTAGTCCAGGGAATAGAAATACCGGAAGTCGGCGGCACCCAACCTATCGCGATAACAATATACGTCAGCGTACAAAGGACAATCGGCGTGACCAGGAACGGAATCAGCATCAGCGGATTCAGTACTATCGGCAAACCGAAAATAATCGGTTCATTGATGTTAAATATCGCTGCCGGAGCCGCAAGTTTCGACAGCTGCTTTAATCGCGTACTTTTGGCAACCAGCCAAATAGCGATCAGCAATGCGCCGGTAAACCCCGTCCCGCCAGCAATTAAATATACATCTCTGAACTGCTGAGTGATGATATTGGTGGCCGCTAATCCCCCCTGCGTCTGCGCCAGATTTTGTGCGCTGAGCGTTTGCCAAATCGGCCCCATCACCGAGGTCACAATCGAATCACCATGAATCCCAAAGAACCAAAACAGGCTAATCAACATCTCGGCAATCAATTGTGAAAAAATCGAGTTGCCCAGATATAACAGCGGTTCTTGCAGCATCACGCTGATAAATTTGCCCGGCGTGCCAAAATGCGTAGCTTCAAACAGCACCTTGACGATTATCCAGAACAGCAGAACAATCAGAATAGGCACCAGCGATTTAAACGACTTAGCAATTTCAGACGGTACGCTCGCGGGCATCTTAATAGTAAAAGTTCTGTTTTCAAGAAACTCGATCATCTTGATGGTGACCACCGTGACGATAATCCCTAAAAACATCGACTCAGAGCTAAAATCGACCAGCGCATACGCAGCTGAAACAATTTCACCTGAATCGATGGTAATACTCCCTGGCGACATTAAGAAAAAGATAGCGATTGGCAAAATAGCGGTGCTTTGGCTCAGCTTGAGCTTTTCAACCAGTTCTTTTGAAAACGTCACAATCACTAATAGCGTCATCAATCCATAGCTGGCATTAATACCGTAATTGAGTTTATCTAACGTCCCCTTCCCTAATAGCGAAGTCATAAATTCGCTATAACCCGGGACAGGGAAATTGGTCAGTAAAAGAAAAAAGGAACCGACAATCAAAAAAGGTATCAGAGCAATGAATGCACTTTTTAGTGCCGACAAATAGATGTTTGACGATATTTTCTCAGCTAATGGCAACATCCTTTGTTCGAGTAAAGAGGTTATGCTCATAGGCAGTTATCCTTGCAGATCTTTTGTAATATAGTAATGAACCTGAGGGAATTTTTTAATATAAACGGCGGGTATATTGGTATTGAGTGCATCACCATTGACAATATCCTGATAGACGCCTTTTTTGTTTTCGTTGTTAATAATCACAATCACTTTTTTAGCTTTAACGATCTTATTCAGGCCCACGGTGATGCCTTCGGTCAGGGTCACATCGCCAGAAAAATATTTGCTACTGGCGACCTTAATGGTGATGTCATCCAGTTCGGTCTGCAGATAGTCTGCATCAAACGTCACGCCGGGTTCGTTCAAGCCAATGTGCCCGTTCATTCCCACACCCAGAATGACATAATCAAATTCCTGCTCCTCCAGAGCCGCGTTATACATGGCGATATTCTGTTCCATCGCGGCAAAAGGATCGAAATGCACCAACTTCACCGGATGCTGGCACTTATGTACAAAATCCGCGTTAATCATGCTCAGACAACTACCGTCCAGATCGCTTGGGACGTTGACCCACTCGTCGAGAGCAAAAAAAGTATGGTCTTTGGCAATAGTGGTTGCTGCCAGGGCATCATATATCCAACACGGCGTACTTCCTGACGGAATCAAGATACGTGAATTCGGCTTAAGCTCGGCTAACTCGCTAACTACCTGCGCGGCAAGCGCAGGGTTATTGCTAAAGGTTGTTGTTTTCATCAGAAAGCTCCCGCGATTAAAGTGATTCAATTTTTTTGGCGAACAGCGGTAAATACTTTTTATTGGCCAGCAGCATCTCTTTGACTAATTCAATGCCGCGGTTATCGCTTGAGCATAAGGGGTTAAATACAAACGCAGATATGAGTGTGGAGTAATCGCCAGTCGCCGCGGCCTTAACCACCTGAGCCTCATAATCTTTCATCATTGAAACAATCCCTTTGGCTGGCGAAGGAATTTCGCCGGTACAAATCGGTATTGGTCCGTTGCGGGTCAGCACGCAATTCACTTCAACCACCGCATCGAACGGTAAATTGGTGATGGCGCCATTATTACGCACGTTGACCGCCTGGATGCTTTTATCATCCAGATAAATAGCCCGAATGACATTTAATGCGGCAGTGGAATAGAGCGCCCCACCTCTGGCCTCCAGCTCTTTAGGTTTCTCCTGCAAGGATTCGTCACTGTATTTTTTAAACAGTTCAGTTTCAATATTTTTAACCACTTCTCCACGCGACAGTTCAGCCGCATTCTGCTCAGCAAGCAGCTCTTCCGTTTTGATGTAATACTTCAAATATGAAGAGGGAATAAGATTAGTGGCGGATAACAACTCGTGATTAAACTGCTCGTTATTCACGTTTTTGAAGCCAAGTTCGTCAACATCAGAAGCGTTCATAATATCAATCACTTTATCAATGCACTCTTCGCCTTTATGAAGAATTTTGGTGATAAAGTTCATGTGATTGGAACCTTTAAACTCAACGTATAGATCATCCACATTGACGTTCAGCAGCTCGGCGACTTTATGCGTCATATTGATAGGGCCATTACACAGCCCGATAACCCGATGATTGTTACTGTATTTCAGGACGGCTTCCGTGACCATTGAGGCAGGATTGGTGAAGTTAATCAGCCAGGCGTCAGGGCAGATTTCCTTCATCTCGTTAGCAATCTCAATGATCACCGGGATGGTGCGCAAGGCTTTAAACATACCGCCCGCGCCGTTCGTTTCCTGACCAATGAAACCGTATGACTTCGGTAGCGCTTCATCAATGATTCTGGCGTCGATGCCCCCTACGCGTAGTTGCGTAATGACGAAATCAGCGCCTAGCAGCGCCGCTTTACGATCGAATGTCTGGGTGACTTCAATCGCTAAACCGACTTTCGCCAGCATCCGTTGGGTCAGTTGGAAAATGATATTCATTTTCTCTTTCCCCATCTCCACATCAACGAAGTCAATATGCGAAATAGGGAGTTGCGCATGATTTTTTATCACCCCTTCAATCAATTCCGGCGTATAGCTACTCCCTGCCCCAATCACCACCAGCTTAACTTTTTTCATGAGTCTTCTACCTTAGAATTGAATTTTAGCGACACTTTCCTGACGTTTGATAAATGGAAAAGCATGATATCGACGATCGCTACCTGAATCGGGTAGCTAATATTTTCAAATACGCTGTCTTTTATAATCGCGTTTTTATAGATCAATACGGCATCGGCCTGACGAGCTAGCGTAGAATTTTGCCGACTGGTGATCGCCGCTACCTTGACCCCATGTTTTCTGGCGTTAGACATTATCTCGTCTAACATCTCCGACTCACCGCTATTTGACACAATTAACACGCAGTCGTCAGGGGTAAGAAAGCGGCTACGCACGTTGCAATTGGTATAATCCGTTTCGTTAAGAATATTAAAACCGAGCACCATCAGGTTATAGCTGACGTAGCGGGCAACGCTGTCCGACGTCCCGTATCCCCAGGTAATAATCGTATTGCAGCCGCATAAAAAATCACAAAATGCTTGTACTTTTTTCTCTGAGACCCGGGTTAAGGCATCCTGTACTTCCTGCATATACTGACTAACAAATGCATGATGCTGCTGGGAGCTATTGGACATCGAGAAAGCATCACGAATATCAACCTTAAACTCCTGATAGTTGTTGAAGCCTAATTTTTTCACCAGTTTTGAAATTGACGGCGCGGTGGTATATACGCGCTCCGCCAGCTCATGAATTCGCATTTCATAAACGTCTGCGGGGTTCTCCTGACAGAATTTGTAAATTCTAAGCTCATTGCTGGTTAAATCTTTGCGCATGAGGTGTACCTCTACGTAAATGCTGAGCGTGCACAGCATTGGCTTTCGAAAAAAATCTTAACAAGTTAATGTCGGAAATAGATTTTATGTTTTAGAAATTAATTTCCGTGATCCAGGTTATAAATTTCCTTAAGAAGACTTTTCCTGTCACCGTTTTACAGGCAGGGAGATCGCTGAAATTGCGTTCAGTAGCCTGTGCAACAAGCACAAAAAATCCGCAAACGGGTTAACGTTTGCGGATTCTGACTTCACCATGAGGTGGTTCAGTGATTTATAACCGGTAAGCGCTACTCTTCCAGCGCGTAAGCGATAATATCATCACCAACGTCCGGCGAGTGGCTGGCGCCGCCTGCGGAGATCACCACATACTCTTTCCCGGTCTTCGGTGACTTATAGATAAGCGGAGCCGCCACGGCACCTACCGGCAGACGGGCGCGCCACAGCTCTTTACCGGTCGAGGAATCCAGCGCGCGCAGGTAGTTATCCTGAGTCCCGGCAAAGAACACCAGCCCGGAAGCGGTTGAAGTCGGGCCACCCAGCGTTGGCATACCCAATGGGATATGCAGGTGCGTTTTCAGGCCCAGAGGACCGGTATCCTCAACCGACCCCATCGGCACCTGCCACATCAACTGACGGGTGTTGAGGTCAATCGCGCTCATGGTGCCAAACGGCGGCGTATTGCACGGCACGCCCAGCGCCGATTGCAAAATGTCGATCCGCACGCCGCCGTAAGGCCCGGCAACCTGCGGACGCACGGTGCCCATAAAGCCCGGAACTTCGTCGGTGGAGACTTTATATTTCGCCATATCCTCCTGACGCACCAGCGACATTCTCAGAGGCATCCGCATGTCGTTGACGAACAGCGTACCGGTGCGCTCATCGATGGTGATACCACCCCAGTTCATACCGCCCAGCAGACTAGGCCATTCAATATAGGGCTTCTCTGACGGCGGAGTGTACATCCCCAGATACGTCGATTCTTTGAAGTCGATACGGCACATCAACTGATCAAACGGCGTGACGCCCCACATCGATTTCTCGGTCAGCGGCTCAACGCCCAACTGCGGCATTCCGGTGGAGAACGGTTGAGTCGCCGAGAGATGCTCACCTTCTGCGCCATCGTGAGCAACAGGCAGCTCTTCCACGCGGGTCACCGGCTTACCCGTCCGACGATCAAGGACGTAAATCTGCCCGGTTTTGGTCGTCTGGATCAGAACCGGAATCTCTTCGCCCTTGTCGTTTTTCATATGGAACAGCACCGGCTGCGATGGCAGGTCATAGTCCCAGATATCGTGATGCACGGTCTGGAAGACCCACTTTGTCTCCCCGGTGCTGGCATCCACCGCCACGACGGATGAGCCGTATTTCTCTTTAGCCTCGTTGCGATCGCCGCCCCAGTAATCTGGCGGGCCGTTACCGGTTGGTAGATAAATCAGGTTCAGCTCTTTATCAAAACCCGGTACCGTCCAGACGTTCGGCGTTTCGAGGGTGTAGACACGACCTTTTTCCGGGTCGGTAATGTTTTCCGGCTGGCCCACGTCCCAGGCCCAGACCACTTTACCGGTACGCACGTCAAATGCGCGCACCACGCCAGACGGCTCGCCGTGAACAATATCGCGCACCCAGCCGCCAAGCACCGCAATGTGCCCCATGATCACCGGCGTTGAGGTCGGGTGATAGCGCTTGCTGTTTTCGGTATTGTCCATGCCCTGTTTCAGATCAACGCTGCCGTGGTCGCCAAAGTCATCGCACAGTTCGCCGGTTTTGGCGTTCAGCGCGATCAAGCGTGCATCAACGGTAGAGATCAGAATACGTTGCGGGCACTGTTGCAACGCCGGACTGGACTTCTCTTCCACACTCAGCGAATCGTCGCTCTGCACATCGTAATAACCCACGCCGCGGCAGGTCACGTGTTCAGCAGTCTGCGCCTGCGGGTCAAAACGCCAGCGCGGTTTGCCGGTATCCGCATCCAGCGCGGTGACAACGTTTAGCGGCGTGCAAGAGTACAGCGTGTCGCCAATTTGCAGCGGAGTATTTTCATCGACGCCAATCCCGGCACCGGTAAGACGCCGTCCGGTATGCGCGGTCCAGGCCACCTTCAGGTTTTTGACGTTCTCCGGGGTGATGTCATCGTACGGCGCGAAGCGGGTACCGGACGCATCGCGACCAAAGAATTCCCAGTTATCGCTTTTCGACGCCAGCGTTGGCGTTTTGTCATTGCTCGCTTTTACCACCCCGTTATGAATGCCACCGTGCGGGTAAAACGCCGACACCAGCGTCGCCAGCAGTGCGAGGAAAATCGCCGACGCGCTCCAGTTGGCGTAGCGCACCCGAGCGCGTTTCACCGGCAGCGTGGTCGCTAGCCACAGCGCCAACATCAGCATCAGCGCCGGAACCACCAGGCGTGGGATCAGGCCCCAGTAGCTGAACTGCACTTCATACAGTGCCCAGCACAGGGTTAACAGGAAAGTCAGAATAGCGAAAGGGAGAACATATTTACTGCGGGTGATAAAGCCGACGGCGATAAGCAGATAAGCCACACCGGCTAGCAGATACCAGGCGCTACCGCCAAGAGAGAGGAGTTTGCCGCCCCAGATAGTGAAAAAAAGCCCTATGCCAAAGCTTAGGAGTACAAAGAGTAACCGGTAGACGGTGAAGAAAATCCCTCTCCCGCTACCTTGTCGTTCGTCCATATTTCATCCCATACGACGTCAGTCGAAAAAACCAAAACATTTATTTTAAACAGTGCCTTATCGAGATGATAAAAGCACAGACCGCATATCATGTTGGTTGGACGCTCCAGACCAGAGCGAAGAACGTAAGAAATCATATGCATTTGTAAATGTTATGTAAAATTATACAGCATTAAATGTTTAAAATTTTTTAATTTATAAAAGTAAGTTGATAGGATGTGGAGTTATAACAGCAGATCGAGAGCGCGGGGTTTGCCGCAGTGGTGATCCAGGCGGCGCAGATTAGTCTGTTTACGAGATCATCTTTTCCAGTACTACATGAGCCATTTTCCAGCAAATAACTCAGCAGACAGCATAGCATCAATCCCGATTTCTGACGTAATACAGGTTTAAGTGCTTCCTTTATCTCATGACCTCCGTACCACCGCCCCATAGATGCTTATATTTGCTGGGAGGCATACCAACAACTTGTTTAAATATTCTATGAAAATTATGTACATTTTCGTAACCGACCATACCGGAAATGTCGCTGACGCTATGGTCACTGCTTAATAAAAGTGATTGTGCCTCCCCTATCCGACGGCGAATAAGATACTGTTTAGGTGAGTGACCGGTATAAGCCTTAAAACTATGGCTCAGATAAAAACGATTCATCCCCATCTCGTCGGTCATAGTTTCGAGACTAATATTATTCATATAGTGCTCATCGATAAAGCGCTTTACGCGCAGGCCAAGGCTCATTTCCGGTGTCCCCATTTGTCGCTCCTGCGTCATAAATAAATTTCGACACAAAATCGTTATTGCATTCAAAAGACTCTGAGCAATGGCACTGTAGTTCGATTTTTTCTGATAACACTGAATAGCTAAAGTTTCAAAGAGCATTTTCAGACTGGTATCTTGCTCTGCGGATGAAACTACCGCGTCCTGAAGATTATCAATAAGATGGTTATCAGGAAGCCCGGCCAAACGCAATCCCTTAATTCCGCAACTGTATATCAGAGAGTCCGGACTAAGATGCGGCCTTTCCTCATGCACCACACCCTCATTAAAAACCATGATATCCCCTTGTCGCGCCAGATAGACGCGATCTCCGATACTATAATCCCCGCTTCCTCTAGCAATATACATTAACTCCATGCGCTCATTATGCTTATGCATCACCCTGGGAATCGCCGACTCCTCTCCTTCGGTTTTACAAACAAAAAGGAGTCGTGGCAGATGTCCGGAAACAAATTCAGGGTAATTAATATGTTCATCAAGACAATACATCATCATATTTGTTTGCGCCCTTTAGTCATACGATCATGTGAATCAAGCCCGGTCGTTTCTCAAACCAATGTCCCATACTTATCAATGAATAACCAGTTCTAAAACGGGTACAGCATCGCCCCGTTTTCTATAGTCGCGGCGCTATTAATCTACCTTATTTATGACTTTGACCGGCAATATCCGCAGGGCGGCCGATCGCAGCCTCATGATCATATTCACGGAACATGACTTCAATCTCCTCAAGGGTTTTTCCTTTCGTTTCCGGAAAGAATTTTTTCATAAAGACAATCGCCACCACACCAATACAAGCAAAGGCCAGAAAGGTCCCTGATAAACCAAATCCTTCTAGCATCATGGGGAACGTGAGACCAATAAAAAAATTGGTCATCCAGAAGAAAAAGACGCTGACGCCCATCCCTGCACCACGCATACGCAGAGGGAAGATCTCGGACAGAGTGACCCATAAGACCGGACCAATGGCACCCTGCATAAATGCAAGAAAAATAACGGTAAGGGTCAAAACAACATACGGCAACAAGGGATGATTACCCAACAATGACGTAGCAACTGAAATAAGCAAGAGTATGCTGGTCGTCCCTGTTAGGCCTGTAAGCATCATTGGGCGACGACCCACTTTATCTAACAACCAAATTCCCGCAAATGTTGATAAAACAGAGATCAAACCAAAGGCTGTATTACCAATCAAAGCAGCCGACGTTTCCAGTCCCGCATCACGTAAAATCTCGGTACCAAAATACATGATAGAATTGATACCCGTTGTTTGTGAAAATACGCCTACAGCAATGCCGATGATCAGAATACGGCGAACCCAGGGAGTATTGAGTTCACTCCAATGGAATTTATTACGACCGGAGACTTCCTCTACTGCCTTTTGAATATTATAAAGCTCAATCTCTGCAGTATAAGGGTCGCGGATTTTATTCAGAACGGCAATTGCCTGCTGATTTTTTCCTTTCGCCACCAACCAACGCGGGCTTTCTGGCATCTTCAACATCCCGAAGAAAAGGCAAAGCGCCGGAAGCATAGCTAATGAAATCATATATCGCCAGACATGCTCATTCTCGCCTAATGTAATACCAAGAACCGCATTGGTCACAAACGCAATTAGCACGCCGCCGCAGATCATTAGTTCATTCCACGTCACCATCCGCCCGCGGCTGTGCGCTGGGGCCATTTCTGCCAGATACGTAGGCACCGTGACGGATGCACCACCAACGGCAAAACCTAAGGCAAAACGGCTAATCATCATGGTAATAATATCTGGCGAAAGCGAACATCCTAACGTTGAAAAGAAAAAAAGCACTGCTAAAAAAATAATATTCTTCCGCCTGCCAACATAATCAGATAGCTTTCCACCCAATACACCACCAATTGCGGCCCCCATTAATAAAGCGCTGGTGATTAATCCTGTGGTCAATGATGTTAAGCCCAGACTTTTCGCCATATAGGGTAAAGCACCATTAATGACCCCGACATCATAACCAAATAGCAATCCGCCAAAGGTGGCAATGACAATAATTTTTCGCATATAAGATTTATGCTTACTCTGTTCTGCCTGGTTAAACATAAGAATAATTCCTGATATGTAGGGTAAATTATCGGAGCAGAGAGTTTCCTCTCTGCTTAATACCGGGCAAAATCCATAAGAAATTAGAAACGCACGGGTAATGCTTCTTTTAACACTTGGGTCGCTTTCATTAAGGCAGTCAGTGGATCCATCGTGAGATCTTCATTCTCCAACGTCACATTGCCTTTAAATCCTCCCATACTCAAAACGGAGAAAAACTCTTTCCACCACGAAACATCATGCCCATGACCCAACCCAACATAGTTCCATGAGCGCTCCGCTGTCCGGTCAAAAAATTTAGTTTCAAAGGTGCCGTTAATCTCAGCCATCCCTCGCTCTATACGCGTATCTTTGGCGTGAACATGATAAACCGCATCCCCCAAAAATCTTGCCGCTCGAATAGGATCGCCCCCCATCCACAGAAGATGGCTGGGATCAAAGTTCATACCCACCATCACTCCCACCTCTGCACGCAACTTCATAAGCGTTTCGGGGTTATAAACCAGGTGTGAAGCATGGTTTTCAATGGCGATTCTTTCTATCCCATGTTCAGATGCTTGTTTAACCATACGTTGCCAATACGGTAAGGCTACATCGTTCCATTGCCATTCAAGAATTTGCATATTCTCTAACGGCCAACAGGTTGTTATCCAGTTAGGCGTCGTTTCTTCAGGACCGCCCCCCGGTAGCCCTGACATCATCACGATCTCTTTCACATCAAGAAGCTCAGCCAGACGGAACGTTTTTTACACCACATCATGGTGCCGTCTGCCGGTTTCCCCCGGAGCCAACTGGTTGCCTGAACAGTTCAGAGCGCAGATGCTTATCTGATGTTCTTCCAAAACCGTACGCATTTCTTCGCGCGCGACAGCGCTGGATAATAATTTTTCCAGATTGAGATGCGGTGCCTGGGACCAGTTCCCGGTAGCCAGTTCTAATGTCTGAAAACCCAATCCCGCAGCCGTTTTCACCATTTCATTAAATGGTATATAACCGAGACAATCGGTAACTAAACCTAATTTCATAGCACCTCCGTTAAAATTAAATAATCGTTTTTCCACCAGCAATAGTCATCGATGTTCCGGTGATATAATTCGCCCCATCGCTGCTGAGAAATAACATAAACTCGGCGATCTCTTCTGCTTTAGCCAAACGCTGCATCGGCACCTGAGCCATAAGCTGTTTCTCATATTCATCCGGAGACTTACCCTCTACAAGACTTCTTTTTTGTAAAACCTCACGTAGCATTTCGGTATCAACATAACCGGGGCAAACGCTATTCACGGAGATACCGTACTCCGCCAATTCCAGAGCATGAACCTGAGTTAAAGCATTTAATCCTGCTTTAGAAGCACAGTATGGACCATTACCAACCTCCCCTATTTTGGACGCCTGGGAGGAAACAGAAACGATCTTGCCATTCTTCACACCCTGTTCGATCATGTTCCTGGCGACCATGGTACTGAGTAAAAAAATAGATTTGAGGTTGACATTAAATACGCGTTGCCACTCATCCTCTGTCAAATCTTTAAGTAATTTAGAGACTGAAATCCCAGCACAGTTAGCCAGAACGTCTACTTTTTTATATTTTGCTTCAATTTTCAAAAAAGCAGCATTCAGCTCTGCGGCTGATGCAACATTGACAGCCAGTGGCAAAACGCTAACGCCATAAGACTCAACCTCATGGGCCACCCGCTCAATCGCTTCTTTATCTAAATCAATTAATACAACATCGGCACCACATGCAGCGTATTTAATCGCTACAGCTTTACCGATACCACGTGCGGCTCCTGTTACGACACATACTTTTCCGGTCAAATCTTTATTGTTCATACTGATTCTCACTTAAATAATTGAAAATAACACTTGAGTTAGTCGCAATCTTAGTTTTGCGTCACTGCAATTAACTTATGAGATATAAATAATGCAGAAAAAAGCGTTGCGTCAATTAACAAGAATAGAAATGAGAAGAACTTCACAACTAAATATTAAAAACCACTAAGTTAAGCAAATTAAGTGATAAGCATCACCTTAAAGCAAAAAATGACACTTGAAATTATTAACTTAGCGCGCTCGCAAGAATATCATTTAGCGATTCACATGTTCAATGCGCAAGTTTTAATACTCCGCGAATGAATGCCGACTGTTTATTTAACATATGAGTACTGACGAAATGAGCGGTTAAAATGGAATTGAATTCAGCGATAAAATTATTGCTGATGAGCCTGTGATAACCTCAAATCGCAATGAAGCCATTCATAATGGTATAAAAATTAAAGAGTTACCTAAAACCATGTATATTGAGTGGTTTGTTTCCATTTCGCATATCAACCTAATCGTCCCCTTCTTTTCCTGTTGACAATATCCGGAATCAGGGATAGAGCTTAAGGGATTACACATCATAACGGATGGCATATTACACCAACTCAATCTATTGTACCCAAAGGCCCCTTTTACTGATGTAAAACTGAAAATACAGCAAGATTTCATACTCTAGCGAAATTGCGTCCCACGTCTTCAGCAAATTCTGTTTTAATATAGGCATTTTATAATCGCGGATTTCCAGGAAGATAAGATGCCTTTGATGTTAAATTCTGCTTTACACTCTAATTGCCGGCAAGCAATCAATTTCCTACGATTAACCGACGTTGTGGTTCACGCCAATCTCGCGTAGTGAAGTGGCAAGATCCATCTGCGCCAGCTCTTTCAAGCCTTCTCGCTTGATAAACTGACTACGATGCTTGCTCTTGACCTCTTCCAGGCTTTTCTTTATCTCAGTCGGCGGTAATTTATACCAGCCGCGATGATGCTTCACGCCGCCTATTTCCAGCCACAGCTCAGAATAGCTGGTTTTTACTCTGTCACACTTAACATGGTAATGGCTGTCGATAGCATAAATGTCGTTGATATTATAATGAGCTAAAAAACCGTACAGCAGAGTGATAATTAAATTTTTCGGTCGAGTACCATAAAGTTCTTTGGTCAGTACTTTGACCTCTTCATTATCAATATCTTTCCCTCCCTGGATACCGCCGATATAGGCACGGCCATCTTCGGTACAGGAAAAACAGATGCTGTAAACGCGTTTATCGTCCAGGAACATTAATAGCATCAGTTCCCCTTCTTCCTGAAAAGGCGACGCCAGCAGCTTCACTTCAATACTGGATCCGTTTTTCAGGGGAATGGCGATCATCGAACGACCAAACGCCGCCACATCATACAGCTGCGGCAATACCTCAGGGCGGAAGGTTTTCTCTATAAAATTCAAAGCACCATAAGCGATGTCGAGCTTCGCCCTTTTTGACATTTTCTTGTTTAGATAAGCTTTAAAAGGTTTATCCTCAAAGCTAACCAGCCCCTGCGTTGCACCGGTTAATTTAGAACAAGCGTATTTTTCACATAGAGCCTGATACTCCTTGTATTTACCTCCGGTTAAAGGTATCTCTCTGCATTTACGTAATACCTTTTTATATTTGAGTTTAACATGACAAATGACTTTATTATTTTTCCGCCATTCTTTGATGGCGGCTACTGCTGTTGTCGATACCATTGACTAAGATCCATAGATACATCCATAACCGCAGCGATATTAACATAATCCCCGCAAGTCAATGTTTAAACCAACATTCGTTGTCGTTTCGTTTAATAAAAATACCCGTCATACTTCAAGCTGCATGTGCGTTGGCTGCGCTCACTCACCCCAGTCACTTACTTTAGTAAGCTCCTGGGGATTCGCTCCCTTGCCGCCTTCCTGCAACTCGAATTATTTAGAGTATAGTATTCTAATAATTGATATCTGGTTATCAATTATCATTGGCGATCGTCCTACTATTTTATCCGTTGAAACCGCATCAAATAGCGCCAGCGCTTACCGGTATGTGCTGTCCACTCTCATGCCGGGTGCATCCGCTGACCGATTTACCTATACTTGCTTACGGTCAAAACTGAACTTAAATGGGTAACTCATGGAAATTGATCTCGACAACCTGGTTTTTAGCGGCCTGGAAGAAGCGCAAGAACGTAACGCTGAACGCCTTGAAGATGCTGACAAAAAAGCCCAGGCAATCGTTGCCGACGACGACTGCGGCGATGCCTGCAAAATCTAATTGCAAAACCGGCAGCCCTGCCGGTTTTTTTATCTCCCCTATCGCCGATCGGACACGGTAAAAAAACTTCTATTGTTCGCCAATAAGAAGAAAAATTTCCTCCGAATCCTCTGTTTTACAGACTTAACTAGCAACTTTTTTCTCTGCCGAGTGCGCTAATATTCCCACTATCGTTCCTGCCGGTCGCATTGACAAACGCGGCCCACAGGCGCACATCAACGTCGAGAAATCACGCCATCGCTCGACTCTCACTTTTCTGTACCGACCCAGAGGCTCAGTCATGTCACACCGGGAAAGCCGCGTTAAATGGAATATCTTCATTAATGCTCTGAAACAGGAAGTTAAACCCGCTTTAGGCTGCACCGAACCGGTCTCGGTCGCCCTCGCATGCGCCGTCGCGGCGCAGCAGCTGTCCGGCGCGATTGTGCGTATCGAAGCTGCGGTATCACCGAATTTAATGAAAAATGGTATGGGCGTGACTATCCCAGGTACCGGAATGACCGGTCTGCCCATTGCGGCCGCCCTGGGCGCTATCGCCGGCGATCCTCAGGCGAAGCTCGAAGTGCTGAAAAGAGCCACCCAACGGGAAATTGATGCCGCCAGAGCGTTATTAGAAGTCGGAGCCGTGCGCGTGGTATTGCAGGATCCCTGTGATGAAATACTCTACGTTCGCGCCAGGGTCTACGCCGGGGATCAGCACGCTACGGTCACCATTGTTGGCGACCACACCAACGTAGTTTCGATTGAAAAAATGGGTCAGCCTTTGTTTATCAAAGACGAAAGCCAGGTCAGTGACGACATCATCAATCCGCTGGAACAGCTCGCCCACAGTTCACTGCGCGACATTTATGACTTCATTAGCGTCGTTCCTTGCGAAGAGCTCGACTTTATTCTCGACGCCGGCTCAATGAACAACGCCCTGTCGAAGAAAGGTCTGTCTAAAGACTGGGGCTTGCACATCGGCCCAACGCTCAAACGCCAGGTCGATAAGGGCCTCGTTTCCGACGACATTTTTACCGAGATCCTCTACCGAACCAGCGCCGCTTCAGATGCAAGAATGGGCGGCGCGACGCTACCGGCAATGACAAATTCCGGCTCCGGCAACCAGGGGATCACCGCCACCATGCCGGTGGTGGTGGCAGCAGAGCGTCTCAATGCCAGCCCGCAGCAGTTGGCCCGCGCGCTGGCGCTTTCACATCTGGTGGCTATCTATATCCATTGCAAACTCCCGAGGCTGTCGGCGCTGTGCGCGACCACCACCGCCGGTATGGGTGCTGCGGCGGGGATTATCTGGTTAATGGACGGTAACTTTGACAACATCGCCATGGCAGTGAATAACATGATTGGCGACGTCAGCGGCATGATTTGCGATGGCGCTTCCAGCAGTTGTTCAATGAAAGTATCGACCAGTATCTCTTCTGCCTGGAAAGCCATTTTGCTGGCGCTGGATAACTCGGTGGTCTCGGGGAATGACGGAATTGTTGAGCGCGACGTGGAAAATTCCATCCGCAATCTTTGTGATATCGCCGGACGCGCCATGCAGCATACCGACCGGCAAATCATCGAAATCATGGCGCATAAGCGTTATTAGTCCCCCCACACAGACCAACGGTAACGTATAAGATTTTGTAGGCCGGGCAAGGCGTCAGCCGCCGCCCGGCAAAAAAGCCCCCTCTGCCGTTATATCTCCCCAGGCTCTAACGTAAAAAAACCACCCTGGCCCGTAGGCATCAGGGTGGTTCGAACTCATGTTTAAAATGCTGGCTAAACGTGAGGATGATAGGCAAACAGCGCCGGGGCACCGCCGGTATGAATAAACATCACCGGCCCGTTACCGGCGAACCGCGACCTTTTCACGCCATCAATCAAACCAGCCATTGCCTTGCCGGTATAAACAGGATCTAACATGATCCCTTCCAGCCGCGCCAGCAACTCCACCGCGTGCATCCCCTCAGTATTCGGCATCCCGTAACGCGGTGCGAAATACTCATCCCATAGCGTCAACGGCGACAGTGACTCGATCTTCAACATAGCGGATAACTCGCGCTGCAGCTTCTCAACCTTAGGCTGCTGATCGCCAACCAGGCGAGAAACCGTGACCCCTACGACCTCCATATCAGGCTGGCTGTGAGCAAAACCCACCGCCAGCCCGGCATGCGTCCCCGCGCTCCCTGATGGCACCACGACGGATTGAACATTGAGGCTCAGCTGGTCGCACTGTTCAACGATTTCTAAAGCGCAATCAACGTAGCCCAATGAACCCAGCGCATTCGAGCCGCCAACGGGAACGATATAGGGTTTCGCACCTTTTGCCGAAAGCTGGTCGCTAAGCGCCTGCAACTGCGCATCCGGGTCATTAAGCTCATCAACCATTTCAACCTGGCAGCCCATCAGACTAAACAACAGATGGTTACCGTTGTAGAGATAGTTGGATTCTGTGGTTTGAATCGGGTTTTCGAGCAGCGCCACGCATTTTAGCCCCAGATGCGCCGCCACTGCTGCGGTCTGGCGTACATGATTGGATTGAATCGCCCCGGCAGTCACCAACGTGTCGCAACCTTTGCTAATGGCATCTGCCGCCAGAAACTCCAGTTTTCTGAGCTTGTTGCCGCCCATGCCAAGGTGCGAAACATCATCGCGTTTAATATAGATATCGCGCTGCAAATATTCCGACAGGCGCTTCAGATGCTGAACAGGCGTAACGCCACCGACCAACTCTACGCGCGGTAACGTATTCAAAAACTCTTTTACGGACATAGACGCTTTCCTTTCTCAAAAAAACGGCGGCCATCAGCCGCCGTAGAGTCTTATTGATGCTCGATTAGCTCTGAGAGGCCACGGCCTCAATTTCTACTTTGACGTCTTTTGGCAACCGGGCGACTTCCACGCAAGAACGCGCCGGGAAAGAGGCATTGCGCTGAGTGAAAAATTCAGCATAGGCATTATTAATCGCGGCAAACTCGTTCAGGTCTTTGACAAAAATAGTGACCTTGCAAATATCACCAACCGTAAGCCCACCGGCCTCGATAATCGCCTGAACATTCTCCAGGCTCTGGCGGGTTTGACCTTCAGCGCACTCAGGAATATTTCCGGTTTGCGGATTAATCGGCAACTGACCCGAAGTAAAAATGAAATTACCGGTTCGCGCCCCCTGAATATAAGGGCCAATCGCTTCCGGAGCCTGTTCAGTCGTAATAATCTTAGTCATCGTCAATCCTTAAATCATGTTTAGTGTTAGAGGGTAAACCCAACAATTAAATAGACAATTAGCGCCAGACCTCCCGTCACCAGCGCATAAGGCATCTGGGTACGGATATGTTCAATGTGGTCGCAGTTGGTCGCCATCGATGCGACGATAGCGTCACTGGAGATAGGTGAAGTCATGTCGCCGAAAATTGAACCGGAAATAGCCGCGCCGATCATAAAGTGCGGATCAATACCTAATGACACGCCCAGTTGAACGCCAATCGGGATCATAATCGCGAAGGTTCCCCAGGAGGTGCCCGTCGCCAGCGACATTACCGCTGCAATCAGGAAGATAAAGCCAATCGAGAAACCGGATGGAATAACGCCGGAGGTAATCGAGGCAATATACTGCCCGGTGTTCAGCTCCGCCGAAATATGCCCCATCAGGAAGGCCAGAATCATAATTGAGCTAATTTTGACCATGCTGGCATAGCCGATATACAGCTCTTTGAAAAAGTTCTCAACGTTGAGAATGCCGCGCACTCTGAACCAGACAAAAGAGACCACGGTACCGAACATCACGCCGGAATAGACCGACATGGAACCACTGCCTTTGGAAAATTGTCCATCACCGGTGATATACAGCACCACTGGCACCATTAATACGGTGGATAGAATCGGAATAAAGAAGTTAAGCATTGAATTACATGCCGGGTGATCAATAACCGGGTCCGCTTCATCTTCCCCCTGATCCTGCTCTATTTCCGTCAGGGTGGTTTCAAACTTCACTTCCGCCTTTTTCATGGGTCCCCAGCTACAGCCGGAGAGGATGTAAAAGAGTACCGAGGCTAATGAAAACCAGGCCATCGTATTCCAGACCATTGAGCTGGCCAGCACTTCAAAAGGCTCACCGGTCAGATAGCCCTGCGCAATCTGTACGCCGATAACCCCCATCATTGCCGCCCCCCAGCCATTGATCATCACCGATGAACAGACCGAGACGCAGGACGTCTGGATAATATAGGACATCTTTTCCGGCGAGACTTTATAGCGCCGGGCAAGGTTTTTAGTCGAGGCACCGGCAATAAGCTGGTTAATCGAACTTTCGATAAAAATTAACGATGTGACCACCATCGCCAGCAGCTGAACCGACTTCTTATTGGTGACAAAATCGTTTTTCTCCGAGAGAAATTGCACCAGTTTGCGCACGCCGCCGGTGACGACGATCAGCCGCATAATGCCGCCGATCATCACCATAAAAATAATCGTTCGCGCATTACCTGCGGACGCAAAGGTTTCGATAATCCCGTTCAGGGTACCGCCAACGCCTTGAATAATACTGTGGTTAATCACCGCATAGCCGACAAAAATACCGGTCAGCAGTGAGAGGATCACCTGGCGGGTCAGGATTGCCAGAATAATGGTGACCAGCGGAGTAATGATCGTCCAGATGCCATAGTCATGCATGATGGTTATCCTGTTTGATGTCCATACCGGCGAAGGCGATGTCCAGGTCCTGAATTAAGTCATCAACATGTTCAATGCCGACGGAAAAACGCAGCGTGGTGTCATAAACGCCAATAGCCTCGCGCTCTTCTTTTGACATCGCCCCATGCGACATGGAGGCCGAATGATTAATCATGCTCTCCACGCCGCCCAGCGACTCCGCCAGCACAAAATAATGCAGACCACTGATAAATTGCTTCAGGCTCTGAATGTCGCCTTTTAAGGTCGCCGTCACTACCGCGCCGCCTGAACGCATTTGCTTCTTACATAGCGGGTATTGCGGGTGTGACGGCAGGCCTGGGTAATAAACACTGGCAATCGCCGGGTGGTTTTCGAGATATTCTGCAATTCGCAACGCGTTACTGCACTGACGTTCCATGCGCAGATCCAGCGTTTTCATGCCACGTAGTGCGAGATAGGCATCAAAAGGCGAAGCAATTGAGCCGATAGTGGTTTTGATAAAGTCGAGCCGTCCTGCTAATGCTTCATTATTGGTGATCACCGCACCGCCAATTAAATCTGAGTGTCCCCCGATATATTTACTGGTGGAGAGCATTACCATATCCGCCCCCATCTCGAGCGGTTTATGATTCCAGGCGCTGGCAAAAGTATTATCGACACAGGTGAGGATTGCGTGTTCTTTGGCAATGCGACAAACCTTATCAATATCAACCAACTCAAGTAGTGGATTGGTCGGCGTTTCGATCCAGATTAAAGCCGTATTCTCTTGAATACTATTAACCAGGCTCACCTCATCATTAAGGTCGACATAGGAAATAGTCGCCCCGGTAGTTAATGTTTTCAGTTTTTCAAACAGTCGCCAGGTGCCGCCATATACGCCTTTCATCGCGATAATATGCGCATCCTTCGGCAGTAACTCCATAACAATGTTCGTTGCCGCCATTCCAGACGCGGTGGCGGTAGCATAAATGCCTGCTTCCAGTTCCGCGAGCGCTGACTCATAAGCTGTGCGTGTTGGGTTAGAAACGCGGGAATAGCAAAAATCGCCGCCTTCATAAAGATTAGGTTGAATAAAAGAGCTGGCGGTCACAATCGGGGTAAATATAGCGTTGTTTACCGGATCGGATTGATTTCCAGCATGAACAGCCAGGGTTGCAATATCTATAGTTCTATTTTTCATAGGGTACACTCAAACTATTATTAGTCATAAAATATCGTGAGCTTATATTTTTTTGGTTAGCAAAGTCGGCGTATAAAACAGCAGCCAAAACTTCGTTTAATGGCCAGATAATAGATGGCCATTTCATCATCAACATAGTGATTTGCATCCTTCAACCACAGTTAAAATGTATATTAGGCGGGGAAGAAAATCTTACCTATTTTCCCTCTAATCAGACGAATATGGAGAAAATTGTTCTCTGATCGCAAACACATGATATCACTAACACCCTGATAAATAACACGTCTATTTTAAAGGGTGATATAAATCACAAAAAATTGGGGGAAATTTTACTCTTTTGCAACGTCCTGTACGTAAAAACTATTTCTGTCATCAATTGATCACAGCGCAAGCCGCACAATCGAATGAAACCACCGTTGCGTCAGAGAATCAGTTAGAGCTATCTACGTGCAAATGAGGTATGGTCTTAACCCCATAGATCAGGAAATATCATATGTCAGAACGCAAAGACTCTAAAACTCGCCGTAATTATCTCGTAAAATGCAACTGCCCTAACTGCTCCCAGGATTCAGAACACAGCTTCAGCCGAGTACAAAAAGGTGCTCAACTCATTTGCCCCTACTGCCATAAACTTTTCCAGTCTTCAGCAAGAACCGCCGCTTAATTTATCCCTTGCCAACTACCGATCAAGACGCGTGATTGAGCAATAGTCAGACAACACAGATGACGCTTTTTACGCTATTTTGGCAAAGAGAAAACCCGCAAGCGCGGGTTTGAGACTGATGATAAACCAGGTTTAAAAGATTGTGCTCGCGTTTCTGCCGGGCGGCGGCTGACGCCTTGCCCGGCCTACAAAACCCAAAATATCAATAAATTGTGCGTTTTTCGTAGGCCCGGTAAGGCGCTAGCCGCCACCGGGCAATTCCAGCCAGGTGCACTTTGTCAGCAATCTGAAACCCGCAAGCGCGGGTTTTATTTCGGTTTGATAAGGGTTAGCAGGAAACATCTCTGTCCCTCCTGAGATCAGCATTTAAGCCTCTCAGCCCTTAGGGAAAATCCATAAATCATTAACGGGCAGCGAGAGATGACAATGATCGGCATCGCGCAGGGCGCTGCCGTAGGCGCGAATGGCAAAATCATCGCCTTTAGTGCGGAACAGATACTCCCAACGATCGCCGAGATACATGCTGGTCAGCAGCGGCAGCGCCAGCATATTGTCATCGGGCGATGACGCCAGGCGTAAGCGTTCAACACGGATCACCGCCGTCGCCTCCTCACCCACCCTGACGCCCTCTCCCGCCATCCCCCACAGCGCCCAGCTGGCCCCTTCAATTCGTGCCCGACCGTTCTCAAGATCGGTAATTTTGCCATGCAGACGGTTGTTGCTGCCCATAAACTCGGCGGCGAATAACGTTGTCGGGTTACCGTACATCTCCTGCGGCGTCCCCTGCTGCTCAATCACCCCGTTATTAAGCAGCAAAATGCGATCGGAAATCGCCATCGCCTCATTCTGATCGTGAGTGACCATCAGCGCCGACAGCCCCAGCTTCACAATCAGTTCGCGCAGGAAAACCCGCGCCTCTTCACGCAGCTTGGCGTCGAGATTCGACAGAGGTTCATCCAGCAGGATCACCGGCGGGTTGTACACCAGCGCCCGGCCTATCGCCACGCGCTGCTGCTGACCACCGGAGAGCTGATGCGGATGGCGATTGCCGAGATGGCCGAGCCCCAACTGATCAAGCACCGCCTGCACCCGCTGTTTTATCTCTTCATTCGCCACCTTGCGCAGCTTCAGCGGATAGGCAACATTTTCAAACACCGTCTTATGCGGCCACAGCGCGTAGGACTGAAACACCAGCCCCAGATTGCGCTCCTCCGCCGGGATTTCGCTGCGTGGATTGCCGTCATACACCCGGGTTTTGCCAATGGTAATCATCCCACTGGTCGGCTTCTCCAGGCCGGCGACCGCCCGCAGCAGCGTGGTTTTACCACTACCCGATGGCCCGAGCAACGAGACCACCTCTCCCCGCTTAAGCTCCATTGACACACCTTTCAGCACCGGATTATCGCCGTAGGTCAAGTGCAGATTTTCTACCGATAATTCAATCATGTAATTTCACTCCAAAGCGCAGGGCGATACCCAGACCGACGACCACCAGCAGGATATTAATAAAAGAGAGTGCGGCAACGATATCGATAGCCCCCGCCGCCCACAGCGACACCAGCATTGAGCCGATGGTTTCGGTTCCCGGCGAGAGCAGATAGACCCCGGTAGAATATTCTCGCTCGAAGATCAGAAACATCAGCAGCCAGGAGCCGATCAGGCCGTAACGCGAGAGCGGTACCGTAACATGACGGGTAATCTGCCCGCGCGATGCACCAGTACTGCGCGCGGCCTCCTCCAGCTCCGGAGCCACCTGCAGCAACGTCGAGGAGATCAGGCGCAGCCCGTAGGCCATCCACACCACGGTATAGGCCAGCCAGACGCTGAAAATGGTATTACGCAACGCGCGCAATTGGACAATCAGATGTTCGCGCAGCCAGTCGGCGACCGGCAGCACGGAGAGCCAACCGTTTTTCAGCGACTGATCCAACCACATCGGCAGAAACAAAAATACCCACAGAAACGCCAGTCCGGCCAGCAGGCCCGGCACCGCGCGTGGCACCAGCACGCTGTAGTCGAGAAAGCGCGTCACGTTGTCCGGCTTACGGTGCATCGCAATACCAACGAACAGGTAGCAGACCACCGCCAGCGCCCCGCCAATCACGCCAATCGCCATTGAGTTAACGATGGCGCGCAGCAGGTTCGGCTGCTGCCAGATATTGCGGAACGTCGCCAGCGACAGCTCGTCCCACAGCGAAACGCCCAGACCCCAGTTCGAAATAAACGCCCGTAGCGCAACGCCAATCAGCGGCACGCCGATGGTCACCGTCAACCACGCCACCACCACAATCCCGGCGACCCAACGCCATTTTCCCAGCGGAAGCGCGCGGGCCTGCGAGGCTTTCCCCTTCATGGTGACGAAGCGGTTAGCGGTTCGCATCAGGCGGCGCTGCAGCATCACCAGCGGAATGGTGATGCAAATGAGCACCACCGCCACCGCTGCCATCAGGTGGTAAGAAGGCGTTCCCAGCTTGTTGGTGAGCTTATAAAGATAGGTCGCCAGCACCATGTTGCCTTCCGGATCGCCCAACACCAGCATCAGGCCGAACACTTCCAGACCGAGGAAAAATAGCAGTACGCAGGCGTAGAGAATTGACGGACGCACCATCGGCAGGCTCACCGAGGTCATCACCTGTAACGGCGATGCGCCAACCGTCCGCGCGGCCTCCTCCACATCCGACCCAACGCTGCGCAGCGCCGAAGAGATATAGAGATAAGCATGGGGAACGTGAGTCAGCCCGGCGATCACGACGATGCTGAACATGGAGTAGATATTCCACGGCACGAAGCCTATCAGTCGTTCGGCCCACTGTGAGAAGAAGCCCACCGGCCCGGCCGCCACCACGTAACCAAAGCCCAGCACCATCGGTGAAACGAAAATAGGCACCAGAATCAGCGGTTCAATAAGCCGTCGTCCGGGCAAATCGGTGCGCACCATTAAAAAAGCCAGGATCCCGCCAAGCGGGATCGCGATGATCACCAGGCCAAAGGCGAGAATAAAACCGGACTTCAGCGCCAGATAAAAATCCGGGTCGGTGAAGATAAATTCAAAAGCTTCGAGGCTGAATTCTTTCGAGCGTGCAAAAAATGGGGCTGAAAGAAAACTCTGTACCACGATAAATAACAGCGGGACATAAATCGCCAGTGCCGTAATCAATACGACGATGCCGCGCGGCAGCCCCTGCCATTTTCGGCGCAATATATTCATCAAATAGCCCTCTGGAGACCTCGCCCAATGCGGGCGGGGAGGAAAGAGGAAGCTAACCCTATTTTGGATTTACCTGTATACATTTACAGCCCCACAGATTCGTGTATATGATGTGAAGTATGAAACGCGCATATAAATTTCGATTCTATCCAACCGCCGAACCGGCTGAGCTTCTGGCCCGGACGTTCGGCTGTGTGCGTTTTGTCTACAATTCAATCCTTCGCTGGCGCACTGATGCGTACAACGAGCGGCAGGAGAAAATAGGTTATGCCCTGGCCAGTGCCCGGTTAACGGCACTGAAAAAAGAGCCGGAATTTACCTGGCTCAATGATGTTTCCTGCGTGCCATTACAGCAGTCTTTACGCCACCAACAGACCGCCTTTGTGAACTTCTTCGCCGGGCGTGCTGCATACCCGACATTCAAAAGTAAGCGCCATAAGCAGGCCGCGGAATTAACCGCCAGCGCATTCAAATACCGTGATGGCAGGTTGTATATAGCTAAGAGTAAAGCGCCGTTAGACGTGCGCTGGAGCCGTGAATTGCCGTCTGCTCCGTCTACCGTCACCCTTTCCAGAGATGCAGCCGGACGGTACTTCGTCGCCTGCCTCTGCGAGTTTGAGCCCGTATCACTGCCGATCACCGCTAAAACGGTCGGCATTGATGTCGGTTTAAAAGATTTGTTCGTCACCGATAGCGGATTTAAATCCGGCAATCCCCGCCATACTGCTAAATACGCGGCCCGCCTGGCGCTGCTCCAGCGTCGTTTAAGCAAAAAAGCCAAAGATTCAAAGAACCGTGCCAAAGCCCGCTTAAAGGTGGCCCGACTCCACGCGAAAATAACCGATTGCCGTCTGGATGCCCTGCACAAAGCATCCCGCAAACTGATAAACGAGAACCAGGTTGTTTGCGTCGAATCCCTCAAAGTGAAGAACATGCTCCGCAACCCGTCGCTGTCCAGAGCGATAGCAGACGCAGGCTGGGGTGAATTTACGCGCCAGCTCCGGTACAAAGGCGAATGGGCCGGGCGTTCGGTGGTCGCAATCGACCCGTTTTTCCCGTCCTCAAAACGCTGTAGCTGTTGCGGATATATCATGCAAAAAATGCCTCTTGATGTTCGTAAATGGCACTGCCCAGAATGTGGCGCAGACCATAATCGTGACGTTAATGCGGCGCGTAATATCAAAGCTGCCGGGCTGGCAGTGTTAGCCCACGGAGAGCCTGTAAATCCTGAATCGCATAAAGCGGCTTAGGTTCGGCTCTGTGAAGTGGGAATCCTCGCCGTTTACGGCGGGGAGTAGTCAAATGCGATCCCTTAGACCTGCCGGGCATTAAACGGGCTGCACAAAAAAGAAATACAGCCCTGGAGGGTTATTTCGCCGCGGCGCTACGCCATTGTTTGATAAATTCCAGACGTTGTTTCGGCTCAAGGTATTCCAGTAACGTTTCATCTACCGGAATCGGCTTCAGCGCGCTGCCGAGCATTTTGGTCATGCCATCAATATCATTTTTACCTTCGATATCATTGCGCAGAGACGGAATATCCGCCTGATTTGCCAGGATACTTTGTCCTTTTTCCGACAGCACATAATCGAACCACAATTTCGCCGCATTGGGATGGCCAGCTTCTGCGGTAATAAACGATACCCGGGAGAGCACCAGCACATAATCTTTCGGGTATGAGATACCGAGTGAAGGGTCGGTTTTCGCGCGCGCCTCTGCGTACGAGCCGAGTATGTTGTAGCCAATCAGGTTCTCACCGGAGGAGACGCGCTCCATCATCGTGCCGGTGGACGACTGTACGGTCAGCCCACCCTTAGCGATCCCGGCCAGGTCGTTAAAGTAGTTAGCGTCAGCCTTGCTGTCCTGGACCGCCAACATAAAACCCAGTCCCGATTTTTCGATATCGTAAGTGGTGACTTTGCCTTTGAATTTATCGGCCTGACCGGCGATAAGCTTCGCCAGCGCGGTATGCGAGTCCGGCGCATCAGCTTCTGGGATCAGGCGTTTGTTATAGATGAACACCACCGGTTCGTAAGTAGTCCCGTAAGCTTTCTGCTGCCACACCGCCCATTTCGGCAGCTTAGCCTGCTCGGGCGAGGCGTACTCTTCGGCGTAATCGGTGGCGAGTTTCAACGCCGTATCCATTGAAGAGCTCCAGACCACGTCGCCGCTGCCGCCGCCCGCTGCCTGTTCGCTGATATAACGGTTGTATAGTTCGGTACTGTTCATATCGTTATATTCAACTTTAATACCGGGATATTGCGCTTCAAATCCTTTAATTAGCGGGCCTGCAGCCTTAGTATCCGTCGTTGAATAGATGACAACTTTGCCTTCTTTGATCCCTGCATCCACCACTTTTTGATAATCTGCCGGGTAGCCCTGCGGGAGCTCCGCCAGCGCCGGGCAGGACAATATTGTCGTCAGTGAAATCACTAACCCACCAATTTTCATATACATAAATTTAACCTTTAGCGAATATTATTAAACACAAATTTAACATATAGCGGGACACCAGGAGCCTGCAACGCCGGGGGCTGTTTTTTTATGACTTTTGTGACGCTGGCGTAATTTAAATAAAGATTCGTGAGATATCGCAGATTAGATAAAGGCTACCGCGCGGGAATATTAAGAAAAGATTAAGTTTGTTGAGTTTCAATCACAATATTTAGGCTGGCCAAAGGGGGAATACGTAATATTTTATTTTTCTGCCGTGATGAAATAGCCGACCATCGAGGACAAATAAAACCCTGCCCCCTCTTACTACCGGGTGCGCAAGCTCATCCCTGAACTGCAAATTTGTGACTCATCTCGCAAACTCATCGTAAAAAAGAGAAACAAAAAAACAACATAAATCAATGAAATAAAAGAACCGATCGCCGAGCATAAATATGACAAAAGTCACAAAATCACAATCAGGTCACTATTTTTAAGTAAAGGTGACTTTTTTACTATGTCATCACCAGTACGAACAGGGAAAGATAGCGGGATCCAGCAGTTCATTGTCGTGCACGAAAGCGCTCAGGAGTCGAAATGGCGGTGGTCCTAACTTATATATGCGAGCTAAGTGAAGGTATACACGCCAGGCCTGCTGGATACATCGCGCGATTATGTCATTTATTCCAGGCCACTATCGACTGGGAGAACACCCGCACCGGCCTCCAGGCCAACGCGAAAAGCGCCCTTTCGCTGATAGCTACCGACACGCTGTTAAATGACGAATGCCGTATCTCACTGAGCGGCAATGATGAACAGAACGCCGCCGCACAGCTTCACGCTCTGCTTTGCGACCTGCCGACATTTAGCCTTGCACCTGAACCGGTGACCAGCCTGGGCTATCTGCCCCGCTGCCTGCGGGAGCTGAACCCGCAGGTTATTCAGGGAACCCGCATAAATAAAGGCGCGGCGATCGCCAAACCAAGGGTAGTACAAAGCCTCACGTTCGCCGACATCATCGCGCGAAATCCGGGCCACGTTGATCGCCTTGAAGATGAAACGGCCCGACTTATCGCTGGTTTAGACGCTTTGCGCGCAGAGAAAGAGACGGCTCTTGGACAAACCCACGGCGTTGAACGCGAGCTTATCGAAGCCCATCTCTCGCTAATTACCGACATGACCTTTTGGGATAAGGCGATCGGTTATCTTAATAACAATATCAATGCCTGGTCCGCCATCGCCCAGGCGGCTCTCGATTTTTGCCACATGCTTGAGCGCTCATCCAGCCATTATATTCAGGAGCGAACGCTGGATATCCTCGACATCGCTACGCAGCTTATTTGCACGTTGTATGGCGAACAGGCGCTGGCACACTCGCAGCTCACGCTCAACGAACCA
Organism: Klebsiella sp. MISC125; assembly: GCF_051131775.1. Classification (NCBI taxonomy): domain Bacteria; kingdom Pseudomonadati; phylum Pseudomonadota; class Gammaproteobacteria; order Enterobacterales; family Enterobacteriaceae; genus Klebsiella; species Klebsiella sp. MISC125. The sequence goes on along the minus strand of NZ_CP180448.1, from coordinate 2,707,490 downwards.
GCCATTGTGTTCGCCAACCACCTGACTCCCAGCCAGTTTCTGGCTCTCGACAGAAACCGGATCGTCGGTCTGGTGTTATCGTCCACGGGAAAAACATCGCACACGGCGATCCTGGCCCGTGCATTGAGTATTCCAACCCTGACCGATATCGATATGTCGTCGCTCAAGCTTGAGCCTGAGCGGCAGATAATTATTGATGGCGAGCCCGGAATTCTGATTACCCATCCGGATGAGAAGACGCTGCGCTATTACCGCCAGGAAATTGCCGTGCAGCAGGCCATGCAGCAGTTATTACGGGCAAACGCTTCAACGCCGGCACAGACTGGCGACGGGCAGCACATTGAGATCGCGGCGAACATTGCCAGCCTCGCCGAAGCGCAGGCCGCCTTTGATAATGGCGCACAAAGCATCGGGCTGTTTCGCACTGAGATAACCTTTATGGGCCGCGATACGCCCCCCACCTGCAAGGAGCTGGCCGACCTTTACACACAGGTGGTGATTCTGGCTGCGGGTAAAACGGTTATCTTTCGCACTTTTGACATCGGCGGTGATAAGCCCGTCGACTACCTTAGCAGCGACAAAGAAAAGAATCCGTTTCTCGGTTTCCGGGCAGTGCGTACCTATCCGCACTATCGCGACCTTTTCGCCGCCCAGTTGAAGGCGATTCTTATCGCATCGGCGGCAGGTCAGGCCAAAATCATGTTGCCGATGATTACGCAAGTTGAAGAACTTCTCTGGTGCCGGGAGGTACTGGAGTCGGTCAAGCAGGAGATGCGCGGTGAAGGACAGGCATTCGATGAAGCGATCGCGCTCGGTATCATGCTGGAAGTTCCCTCGGTGCTGTTCGCAATGGCGGAAATGGCCGAACACGCCGATTTTTTCAGCGTTGGCAGTAACGACCTGACGCAGTACTTTTTCGCTGCCGACCGGGGAAATGCTCATGTGAAGAGCCTCTACGACAGCTACGCGCCGCCTTTTTTACGCGCCCTGCAGTTTGCGGTCAGCGAGGCCCATCGCGCCGGTAAACCGATCGGACTTTGCGGCGAACTGGCCGCCGACGCCCCCATTCTCCCCCTGCTCATCGGTATCGGTTTTGATGAATTGAGTATGAACTGTGCCGCAATCCCAAGGATTAAAAATGCTCTCAGAAAGCTTAATGTTGCCGATTGCCAGACGCTAACGCAAACCCTGCTCGCGAGCCAACGCGCAGACCAGGTCAAAGCCATACTGCAAAGCTCGGGCGGCGGAGCGGCGAAAAAACCGCTTCTGTCACCGGAGATGATCCTGTGGGATATTGACGCCGCCGATAAAAACGAAGCGATCAAAATGATGGTCGATAACCTGTGGCTGCGTGAGCGTACCGATGAGCGGGACAGGCTATGTGACGACATCTGGGCCCGGGAAGTGCCTTTTCCCACCGTTGTCGGCTCGGGGTTTGCCATCCCCCACGCCCAAACGGATCACATCCACGACTCTGCTATTAGCGTCGCGACGCTTAAGCAGCCGATAGCCTGGGGCGGCGTGATGGTAGATACCCTGTTTATGCTGACGATCAGCAATTCCGCGCAGGACAATGAGCACATGAAATATTTCTCCACCCTGGCGCGCATGCTGATGAATGATGAGTTTGTCAGTCTGGTCAAAGAAATGAAAAGCCCAAAAGCACTCTACAACCTGATATCCAGAACTCTGGCCTTCTGATCACCAAACGTTATGAGGCTGACATGTTAAAACTATTAAAAAATACCAAGCGGCATTTCATGACCGGCGTGTCGTACATGATCCCATTCGTGGTGGCCGGAGGCGTGCTGCTGGCGCTGGCGGTAATGTTCAACGGTGAAGCCGCCGTGCCGGATCGCGGATTTTTGAAAGCGATGTCGCAAATTGGGATGGCGGGATTAACCCTGTTCATCCCCATTCTGTCGGGTTTTATCGCTTATTCAATGGTCGATAAACCGGGCATCGCGCCGGGTGCTATCGGCGGGTTAATGGCGTATCAAATGGGCGCTGGATTTTTAGGCGGCATGCTTTCTGGGATTATTGCCGGACTGGTGGTCTACCTCCTGCTTAATCTGATTGCCCGGCTCAATATTCCCCATTTCCTGCGCATGATATTGCCGATTTTTATTATTCCACTGATTGGTACGTTCGTGACCGGAATGGCGGTTTATTACATTATCGGCGACCCGATTGCTGGGGTCATGAAGTGGCTTAGCGTCTGGCTTGGCAATATGCAGGGGGCCTCGTTCATTATTCTCGGTACCATTCTGGGCTGTATGATTGCCGTCGATATGGGCGGGCCAATGAACAAAACCGCCTTTTTCTTTGCCGTCGCCCTGATCTCGACCAATCCGCAGCTGATGGCCGCGGTGGCCGCCGCCGACTGCACGCCGCCGCTGGGGCTGGCGCTGGCGACCTTTCTGTTTAAAGACATTTTTAATGATGTAGAGCGGGAAGCCGGGAAGCCCGCGGTGATTATGGGTTTTGTCGGCATCACCGAAGGTGCGATCCCGTTTGCGGCAGCGGATCCGGTACGGGTGATCCCGGCGATTATGCTCGGCAGCGCGGTCGCCGCCGTCCTTTCTTTATGGTTTGGGGCAACCAACGCCGCCCCGTGGGGCGGGCTGATTGTATTACCGGTGGTCAGTAACCATTTTGGCTATATCGTTTCGGTGATCGCCGGGACCATCACGACCGCAGTTGCGGTCAAGGTCTTAAAGACCGTTATTAAACCACGGGCATAATATGGCTACGTTTATTCAATCGATCCTCAGTGAATTCAGTAACCAGTGCGCCACCAACGAGAGCGTGCTGGTGGCCAACGGCAACGCGCAGGCCCCGGCGATGGCCTATCATCTGCACGTGCCGCGCATCGAGCTGACGGTAAAAGGGGCGCTCAGCATGCTGCTGCCGAAAGGGGCGGACAGAATCGTTAAATATGAACGCCCGGTTGGTACGATTACCTATATTCCCGCCAACAGCTGGAACTCACCGCAGTGGGAAAGCCCGGTTATTTGCATGTCGATTGTTTTCTGGAAGCAGGATGTCGGTTTTAGCATCAGCAACTGGGACGGTTCGCAGTTTAAAGAAGTGGAGAAATATAACCTGCAAAACTCCAGCAGTTCGGTTCGCGACCGCCTGCTTGAGCTGGCCGAATCCCTGGCGTGGGCACAGGACAATACCGGCGAGACCTTTTCCCATATCGTCTATGCACTGCTTAACGACCTGCTATACCAAATTACCGATGGCCTGAATAATCCGCGAGGCCCCTTTTCGCTACTGGATGAAATTAAAGGCCATATTGATAGCCACTACCATACGGACATTAGTCGGGAGAGCGTCGCCGAGACCTTTAATATCTCCCCCGGCTATCTGTCGCGTCTGTTTTCGAAGGAGTCAGACGTGAAATTCAATGAATATCTCAAGTTAGCCCGCATCTCGCGTTCAAAAGCGCTGCTAACCAATACCAATCTGAAAATAAACGAGGTTTCAGAGAAGTGCGGTTTTACTGATACCAACTATTTCTGCAAGGTATTTCGCGATATTAACGACTGTACGCCGCTTGAGTACCGGCGCAAAAATAAGGGAGCAAGCATATGACCACTCGTGCAGGAAGAGATGAGATTCAGCCCTTCTCCAGCGAACGGAATCTGCATATTGTGGCGGTGACCGCATGCGCGACCGGCGTGGCGCACACCTATATGGCCGCGGAGCAACTGGAGAAACTCGCGAAGCAGTATCGCTTTGCGATCAAAATAGAGACTCAGGGCGTGCTGGGGCTCAAGAACCCCATTACCGATAAAGATATTTTCGAATCAGAGCTCGCAATTATTGCCTCCGACATTACGATCGATAACCCCTCACGTTTTGACGGCTGTCGTATTCTGAACGTCTGCATTAACTCATTGCTGCTCAAACCGGCGGAGGTTATCGCCGCCATTCGCAAGTCTTTAAATCTGCCGCGAGGCAACGTTATTGACCTGTAGAAGGTGTTCCCGGAGGCGGTGCCGTGCACCTGTTCAGGCTACAACCGCCCCAACTTCAAAACCGCACAGCACGCCGTACTCCCTCTCCCTTTTTAAGGGTGAGGGTTTAACCCACAAGGCTTTTCATCCCGGCAGCGCATAAAGCGCATCAATCCGCTCCCCACCGCGCTGCTCAAGAAACGCCAGCACCTGACGCACGGAGGTGTTCAGCACTCTTGATGGCGGAAAATCCACCTCCGCCAGCAGATGCTGACAGGCGCTGAAATCCCCCAGCGAAAATGCGCTGTGTGAATCGCTACCCAACGAGAGAAGTCCGCCGCTGTCGCGCACGGCGGCGACAATTTTGCGACAGTTCCCCTCACTGCCCTGACGCGACAGGACAAAAGAGGCGTTATTCACCTCCAGAGCCACGTCGCAGGCTTTGGCGGCGGCCACCACCGCCGGGATATCAATCGGATACTCCGGGTTACCAGGGTGGCTAATAATGTGTACCTTCCCACTCGCTATCACGGCAATCAGCGCATCGGTATTGGTGCTGATATCCGCAGGCGCAAACACCTGCTTGTGGAATCCGGCAATCACTAAATCCAGCGACGCGCGCATTTTGTCGCTGCAATCGGTCTCGCCGCCGGATTTAATATTGGCCTCGATACCGCGCAGGATCCCGACCCCATCAACCACCCGCGGCAGTACGCGCAAATTATTGAAGTGGAACGGATGCGGCGCATCAACCATCTCCGGGCCATGGTCGGTGATGGCGATCAGGCGAATATGGTTACGCACCGCTGCGGCAATATAATCATGCACCGTGCTGTAGGCGTGGGTGCTGGCCAGGGTATGCATATGAAGATCGACGGGATACATGTTATCTCTCCCTTAATGAAAAGCGGCCCCTTAGCGTATATCCCCGTCATACTTCAAGTTGCTTGTGCGTTGGCTTTCCTCGCTCACCCCAGTCACTTACTAGAGTAAGCTCCTGGGGATTCACTGCGTCGCCGCCTTCCTGCAACTCGAATTATTTAGGGTATAAGGGGCCGTCAAAGATTAAGCCAGCAGCGCTTTTGCCTGCTGCAACACCGCCTCAACGGTAATACCGAACGCCTGATAAAGCTGTTCCGCCGGAGCGGACTCACCGTAGCTCTGCATACCGATAATCGCGCCGTTCAGCCCGACATATTTAAACCAGTAATCCGCGATACCGGCTTCCACTGCCACGCGAGCGGTAACCGCTTTCGGCAACACCGCTTCACGATACGCCGCATCCTGTGTATCGAAGACATCGGTGGACGGCATCGAGACCACCCGAGCCTTCACGCCTTCAGCCGTCAGTTGTTGATATGCAGCCATTGCCAGCTCAACTTCGGAACCGGTCGCGATAAGAATCAGCTGTGGTTGCCCGTCACAATCCTTCAGTATATAGCCGCCGCGCGCGATATCCTGCACCTGCTGCCAGGTCCGTTCCTGCTGGGTCAGGTTTTGCCGGGAGAAAATCAGCGCCGTCGGGCCATCCTGCCGCTCAACGCCATACTTCCACGCTACCGCCGATTCCACCTGATCGCAGGGTCGCCAGGTGCTGAGGTTCGGCGTCAGGCGCAATGAAGCAATCTGTTCGACCGGCTGATGGGTCGGGCCATCTTCGCCCAGGCCAATGGAGTCATGGGTATAAACCATCACCTGGCGCTGCTTCATCAGCGCCGCCATGCGCACCGCGTTGCGCGCGTATTCGACAAACATCAGGAACGTCGAGGTATACGGCAGGAAGCCGCCATGCAGCGCAATACCGTTGGCGATGGCGGTCATACCGAACTCGCGCACGCCATAGTGGATGTAGTTCCCGGCGGGCTCTTCGTTAATCGCTTTAGACCCGGACCACAAGGTCAGGTTTGATGGAGCCAAATCCGCGGAGCCGCCGAGGAATTCCGGCAACAGCGGACCAAAGGCTTCAATCGCATTCTGCGAGGCTTTGCGGCTGGCGATTTTCGCCGGTTTGGCCTGTAATTTTTCAATAAACGCCTGCGCCTTGCTGGCAAATTCTGCTGGCAGTTGCCCCTTCATTCTGCGGGTATATTCGCCAGCCAGCTCGGGGAAGGCTTGAGCGTAGGCGGCAAACTTCTCGTTCCATGCATCCTCCTTCGCCTGCCCTGATTGGCGAGCATCCCACTGCGCGGCTATCTCAGAAGGAATAACAAACGGCGGATGCGGCCAGCCCAGCGCCTCACGCGTCGCCGCCACCTCGGCCTCGCCCAGCGGCGCGCCGTGAACCTCATGGGTACCCGCTTTCTGCGGCGAGCCAAAACCAATCACCGTCTTGCAGATAATTAACGTTGGCATGGAGGTAATCGACTTTGCGACATCAATCGCGGCGCGGATGGATTCAGGGTCGTGCCCATCGACTCCGCGCACAACGTGCCAGCCGTAGGCCTCGAAGCGTTTAGCGGTATCATCGGTGAACCATCCCTCAACGTGGCCATCGATAGAGATGCCGTTATCGTCGTAGAACGCCACCAGCTTGCCGAGCTTCAACGTCCCCGCCAGAGAGCACACTTCATGTGAAATGCCCTCCATCATGCAGCCGTCGCCCATAAAGGCATATGTGAAGTGATCGACGATTTCATGGCCCGGACGGTTAAATTGCGCCGCGAGGGTTTTCTCGGCAATCGCCATGCCGACCGCGTTGGCGATCCCCTGGCCCAATGGCCCGGTGGTGGTTTCCACGCCAGGGGTGTAGCCGACTTCCGGGTGGCCCGGCGTTTTCGAATGCAGCTGACGGAAGTTTTTCAGCTCATCGATTGGCAGATCGTAGCCGGTAAGGTGCAGCAGGCTGTAGATCAGCATCGAGCCGTGACCGTTGGAGAGCACAAAACGGTCGCGGTTGGCCCATGCGGGGTTAGTCGGGTTGTGGTTGAGAAAATCTCGCCACAGCACCTCGGCAATATCCGCCATTCCCATAGGGGCACCCGGATGGCCTGAGTTCGCCCGCTGCACGGCATCAACGCTCAGCATACGGATGGCATTGGCCAGGGTTTTTCGTGATGACATTTAAAACTCCCTCTGAATCTTAAGGAAAAAATCCGCCTCACCCTTTCGCGTTGCGCTCAGGTCAAGGTAGTTATCAATGGTTTGCCAGGTATCGATATCGTGAACCACCGACTGACGGGTCAACACTTCAACCACTACGCATCCCGCATGGGTGGCGGAAAGCAGACCGGCAGTGGAATCTTCAAAAGCGAGGCAGTTAGCGGGAGAAAGACCGAGTCGGGCTGCACCCGTCAGGAATGGCTCGGGATGCGGCTTGCCGTGGTGAATATCTTCGCTGGTCACCAGTACCGGCGGAAACGGAAAACCGGCCTGGCGGATCCGTGCCGAGGCCACCTTCATCGACCCGGAAGTCACAATGGCCCAGGGAGCCTGCAACTGCTCCAGCTGGCGGAGAAAATCAATCGCACCGTTCACTGCGGTAATGCCGTCAGTATTGCGCGCTTCAAACTCTTCCAACGCGAGAAATTCATCAATGATGGTTTGTTCGCTGGCATCGGGCATAAAGTGGCGCAGCGTGCTCAGGGCGGGTTTACCGTGGAGATAATGGCATACCGCCCTCGGCTCCAGGCCTTTTTTAGTCGCCCATAAACTCCAGGAAGCCTCAACGAAATCCAGCGAGTTCACCAGCGTTCCGTCTAAATCCAGTAATACTCCACGAAAATGCATCGTATCTACCACGGCAAAATAAATGAGTGTGTTTTATTTTTACTCCATTACCCCACAACCATTAAATAGAAAGAAAAGCACTTTAATAGCAAATACGTTACCGACCTTCGATCGTTAATAAGAGTGTGATAACTATCACAAGAGATTTTACACGCTAAATTTATGACTGCGATCACAAAATAACAACCGAGCTTTTTTATTCGAGCAAAGGTCACTTTTTTTCTATTCAAAGCAGAGCGAGAACGATGAAGGATATAAAACATGAAACGCAGGCATTAATACCTGCTCAAAAAATTAATTAGCTTTCGCTTAAAGATTCTCGGGAGTGACAATGTCAGAGATAATAACGTATCAATGTAATCTGAAGGATGGTATTCACGCCCGACCGGCGGGGCATATCGAACGACTGTGTAATACTTTTCAATCTGCGGTGTGCTGGAATAATATTCGCAGCGGAATGTCAGGCAATGGCAAAAGCGCGCTTTCTATTGTCGCCACCGATACCTTACTCAGCGACGCCTGTGAAATTACAATCAGCGGAAAAGATGCGGCAAACGCGGCTCAACAGCTGAGTGCGCTGCTCAAAAAACTCCCCTCTTTCGAAGTCAGCCAGGTGGAAGAAACAACAGCGCCAGCAGGCTATCTCCCACGCTCTCTACGGGAAACCCAGCTCAGTTTTATTCAGGGTTCACGCATCAGCGGCGGTGTGGCCATTGCCAGACCCATCCGTATTCAGAGCCTGTCACTGGATGAAATGCTGGCGCGTAACCCCGGCGGTGAATATTCCGCTGAGCACCAGCAGCGTATTTTTATGGCAGGTTTAGAAACGCTCAAACATGATAAGCAGACCGCGCTGGAAACCCAAAAAGGCGTTGAGCATGATATCCTGCAAGCGCATTTATCAATAATTACCGACGCAACTTTCCAGAGCCATATCTCCACCGCGATTGCGGGCGGAGAAAATACCTGGGATGCGGTCATTAAGGCTGCCATAGCGTTCTGTGAAATTCTTAATCGCTCATCAAGCAAATATATTAAAGAGCGGACCCTTGACGTTCTTGATATTACAGGTCAATTACTCACGTCGATTTATGGCGCTGGCGTATTACCACAAAACAGCCTTGAATTAACACAGCCATCGATTATTCTGGCCAATAGCCTGACGCCGAGTCAGTTCCTCGGCATCAATAAAGAGTATCTTGCCGGAATGGTCTTATCCGCCACCGGTAAAACATCTCACACCGCTATTCTGGCCCGTTCGCTTGGTATCCCAACCCTGACGGATATCGATTTTGCAGCTCTGGCGTTGAATGCAGAGAATGACATCATCATCGATGGTAACCCGGCTATTTTGATTACCGCACCGGATGAAAAAGTCCTGCGCTATTACCGCAACGAAATCACCGTGCAGCAGACCATGCAACAGCAGATGCTGGCTAACGTCCGCCAATCAGCGATGACCCGCGATAACCATAGCATCGAAATCGCCGCCAACATTGCCAGCCTGGCGGAAGCCGAAGCCGCGTTCAACAACGGTGCTGAAGGTATTGGGCTGTTCCGTACCGAAATGTCCTTTATGGATCGTGAAACCGCACCGGACTACTGCGAGCTGGCTGAGCTCTACGGCCAGGTGATGCAGCTCGCCGAAGGGAAGCCGGTGATATTTCGCACCTTCGATATCGGCGGCGACAAACCCGTCGACTATATGAACCTCGGTGAAGAGGAAAATCCGTTTCTCGGCTTCCGGGCGGTACGCACCTATCCGCACTATCGCGACCTTTTTGCCATGCAGCTCAAGGCCATCCTCAGCGCCTCGGCATTTGGCAATGCCAAAATCATGATCCCAATGATCGCTAACGTTGATGAAGTTATCTGGTGCCGTGAAGTGCTGGAGGAGGTGAAAAGCGCGATGCGCAGCGAGGGATTGGCGTTCAACGATGAGATTTCGCTCGGCGTGATGCTGGAAGTGCCCTCCGTCATCTTCGCAATTCGTGAGATAGCCGAATACGCGGACTTCTTCAGCGTCGGCAGTAACGACCTGACGCAGTACTTTTTTGCCGCCGACCGGGGAAACACCCAGGTTGAGGCGGTGTACGACAACTATGCCTCGGCATTCCTGCGCGCCATGCAGTATGCCGCCGATGAAGTCCATCGTGCTGGCAAATGGATTGGCATCTGCGGGGAGCTGGGCGCCAGCAAAGATTTTCTGCCGCTGTTCGTCGGCATGGGCTTTGACGAACTTAGCATGAGCGGCACCTCGATTCCGGGCGTCAAACATGCGCTGCGGGAGCTGAGTTTCGCTAAATGCCAGCGGCTAGCGCAGGATATCGTGGCGTTAAAACGCTCTGCTGAGGTCAAATCCGCGCTGCGTTCACCAGACGTAAAAACGGTCAGCAAAATGCCGATCCTCGCCCCGGAGTTCATTCTCTGTGATCTGGAAGCCAGTGATAAAAACGAGGTTATCAAAAAGATGACCGACAATCTGTGGCTGCACCATCGCACCGATAATCGGGATCAACTCAGCGACGACATCTGGGCGCGCGAGGACTCATTCTCCACCGCCGTGGGCTATGGCTTCGCCATTCCGCACACCAAGTCGGACCATATTCACTACTCCACTATCAGTATGGCGACCCTGGCGACGCCCATTATGTGGGGCGATCAGGAGGTCGAAACCGTGTTTATGCTGACGGTGAGTAAATCCGCCGACCCTAATGAGCATATGAAATATTTCTCTACGCTTGCCAGAAAGCTAATGAAAGAGGATTTCCGCAATGAAATAAAACAGGCCGAAAACGTCACCGTACTCTACAACCTGATGGCCAATACTCTGGCCGTATGAAATCAGGAAATTATTAAGCCATATTTAAAATTACAGCCAAATAAAAAATCAGGAGTCACTCATGAAAATTGTCGGAGTCGCAGCATGCATTACCGGAGTCGCCCACACCTATATGGCCCAGGAAGCGATTGAGCAGGAGTGTAAAAAAAGAGGTTATGACGTCAAAGTCGAAACCCAGGGCGGTATGGGGATTGAAAATGAATTAAGCGAAGATGAGATTGCCGAAGCCGATGTGGTTATTCTGGCGATTGCCATCGGTATTGAAGGCGTCGAACGCTTTGAAGAAAAAGAAGACGCCGGACTGGTTATTTCGCTCAACCCGGCGGAAGTGGTTCGCGATCCGGCGGCGATTATTGACAGAGCCGAGAAGCTGGTTAAATAAATCAAACCGCCGATGCGAATTTATTTCGGCATTCGCCATCGGTGAATAAAAACGTTAATTAAATTTCTGCAAACGCTGTATTTCAATTATGACGCAAAAGCGCCCGGGGATGACTACGCCCGTATACCGTGGTCATCCCATAAAAATACAGAGTATCGGGAGGATAAAAAATGTCGGAAAAAGCAAAAGCCATTAAGGATGATTTAGTTAAAGCGTTTAGCACCGGCGTGTCATATATGATGCCGGTGGTGGTAGTCGGCGGCATCTGTCTGGCGCTGTCGCTGATTGGCGGCGAGCCGGTTGCGGGCAAAGGCATGGTCGTCACCAATCCATTCTTATTAAACCTTGGCGCTATCGGCAGCGCCGGGCTGGGAATGATGATCCCGGTGCTAGCGGCCTATATTTCCTACTCTATCGCCGGTAAGCCGGGGCTGACGCCAGGCTTAATCACTGGTTTTATGGCCAGCACACCGCTAGGCGCGGACCACGTGGTAACCGGTTTTCTCGGCGCAATGCTGCTCGGTATTCTCAGCGGCTACGTCGCTAAGTGGATAAAAACCTGGAAGGTTGGCAAAGTGCTGATGCCGGTCATGCCGATCATGATTATTCCCATCGTCTCAAGCGTTATTGTCGGCATGCTCTATCTGTACGTGCTGATTGGGCCTATCGGTTTTGCCATGAAATGGCTGGTTTCCATGCTCTCTAATATGCAGGGAAGCAGCGGCGTCGTATTAGGTTTAATTCTCGGTGCCATGGCGGCCTTTGATATGGGCGGACCGGTCAATAAAACCGCCACGGCATTTACCCTCGCCTTAATGGCAGAAGGTATTTATGGCCCTAACGGCGCTTACCGTATTGCCTGCGCTATTCCACCGCTCGGCATTGCCCTCTCGACTTTTATTTCCCAGCGTAAATGGGCTGAAGATGAAAGAAGAATGGGCACCTCTGCTGCCTTTATGGGATTAATTGGCATTACCGAAGGGGCGATTCCTTTCGCCGTTAAAAACCTGAAGACCGTTCTGCCATCAATTATTATCGGTAGCGCCGTCGGTGCCGGTCTGGCTATGGTTCACGGCGTCGAATCTATGGTTCCCCACGGTGGATTAATTGCCATTGCTGGCGTCAATAAAGCACCAATGTGGTACGTCATCGATATGCTTATCGGCGTTATTGTCACCGCCATCTGTCTGCATATTCTGCGCCCCAACATTAGCGAGCCGGCAAAAAAAGAGTCGGCTAAAAAAACAATCACTTCTGATATGAATAAAGTCTGAGGAGTTATCATGAAAAACACAATGAAACAGTACGTCGATTATATTGTTAACGGTGGCAAGTCTACGATGCTGGGAATTGGCCCAATGTCTCCGGCGTTAATTCAGGCCTGTTTTGAGCTGGGTAAAGAAAAAGATCTGCCGCTGATGTTTATTGCCAGCCGCAACCAGGTTGATGCCGATGAGTTTGGCGCGGGTTACGTTAATAACTGGGATCAGTTCCGCTTTGCTGCCGACCTGAAAGCGATGGCGGAAAAAGTCGGCTTCGACGGCGATTACTTCCTCTGCCGCGACCACGGCGGCCCATGGCAGCGTGATAAAGAGCGTAAAGATCATATTCCGGAAGCCGAAGCGATGAAGCTGGCCCGCCGCTCTTATCAGATTGATATGGACGCCGGTTTCGACCTGCTGCATATCGACCCGACGAAAGACCCGTATGTTGTTGGTAAAGTTATTGATATCGAACTTGTTCTGAGCCGCACCGTTGAGCTGATTCGCTTCTGCGAAGAGTACCGTAAGGCCAATAACCTGAAAGAGTTCTTCTATGAAGTCGGTACCGAAGAGACCAACGGCGGCCTGACCGACGTCAGCGCCTATGAAGGGTTTATTATCGAGCTGAATAAGCGTCTGGCCGCTGAATCGCTGCCGCAGCCGCTGTTTATCGTCGGTCAAACCGGCACTCTGACCCGTCTGACCAAGAACGTTGGCCACTTTAATGATAAGCAGTCCGCAGAGCTTTCGGCTATCAGCACCCGCCACGGCGTGGGCCTGAAAGAGCATAACGGCGACTACCTGCCGGATGAAATTCTACTGAAGCATCCGGGTCTGGGCATCACCGCGATGAACGTCGCCCCGGCCTACGGCACCATTGAAACCCGCGCTTATCTGAAGCTGGCGGAAGTCGAGAAAGATCTGGCGGCGAAAGGCTTTATCAAGTCAGCGTCTGATTTAAAAACCGTCCTGACCCGCGAGTGCGTGCTGAGCCACAAGTGGGAAAAATGGATGACCGATGAACATAAAAACAAGTCCGAAGAGCAAATCTTTAACGAGCCAGAATTGTTGAAAGAGATTCTTGAACTCAGCGGCCACTACAACTACGAAAAACCGGATGTTGTCAAAGAGATGCAAACCATGTTTGCCAATCTGAAGTCGTTTGGCGTCGAGCCTGAGCGTTACGTGGTCAATAAAATTAAAGATATGATCCAGAACGAAGCCGAATGCTTCAATATGCCAGGCCTGACCTCCCGCGTCGCGCAGGCAAAATAATCCCCCATCCAACCAACAATAAGGAGCGGGCCTTGCCTTCTCCTTGTTGTTTCCAGCCCTATAATTGAAAAACAGGTCATAGCGATGAATCAGCTTGAACAGCTAAAGCAGCGGACAACCATTGTTGCCGACAGCGGGGACATTGACAGCATTATGGCTTATCAGCCTGAAGATGCGACCACCAACCCTTCGCTTATCTATAAGGCAGCGCAGCTTCCGCAGTACCAAAAACTGGTGAAGGATGCCGTCGCGGCGGTGAAGTCTCGCCAGAATGGAAAAGCGGTACAGCCTGCGGATATTGCCGATTATCTGGCGGTAAGTATCGGGGTGCTGATCCTGAAAAGCGTTCCGGGACGTATTTCAACCGAAGTGGATGCTCGCCTCTCGTTTGATACTCAGGCCAGCATAGCTAAAGCGCGGGAAATCATTGCGCTGTATGAAGAGAAAGGGATCGGTAAAGATCGGGTTTTAATTAAGCTCGCTGCCACCTGGCAAGGGATCCGCGCGGCAGAAACGCTGGAAAAAGAGGGTATCCAGTGCAACCTGACGCTACTGTTCTCCTTTGCCCAGGCCAGAGCTTGCGCCGATGCCGGGGTTTTCCTGATTTCCCCATTTGTCGGTCGCATCTACGACTGGTACAAGAAAAACAACCCTGATACCACCTTCACCGTCGAGAACGATCCGGGCGTCGAATCGGTACAGAAGATCTATCGCTTCTATAAAATGCACGGTTACCGGACGGTGGTGATGGGGGCCAGCTTCCGCACGCCAGAACAGGTACTGGCGCTTAACGGCTGCGACCGTCTGACCGTTTCCCCGGCACTGCTGGCGCAATTGCAGCAAACTCAGGGGCCGGTACCCGCGCCGTTGACGTATGAAGGTGAGGTTCAGGCGAAGCCCGCCGCAATGAGTGAAGCGGAGTTTTATTGGGCGCATCATCAGGATGCGATGGCGGTGGAGAAGCTCGCCGAAGGTATTCGCCTGTTTGCCGTGGACCAGAACAGCCTTGAGGCGCTACTGAGCCAGTATCTGTAAGTGAGACATCCCGGGTGGCGGCTGACGCCTTACCCGGGCTACCACTATTTTCCCGGAGGCGGCGCTAACGCGCCTGTCCGGGCTACAAGACTGCTCGCGCGGGGGAAACTATTTTTGCGCCAGCTGGCTAAACACCATCTGTAACTCCTCGGGCTTGCGCAGGCCCTGATGCAAATCCAGCACCGTGCCATGGCTATCAATCAATATTGACGTTGGGGTGCCGATAACCTGATAGCGCTCCTGGGTCATTTTGAGCTGGTCGCGCAGCACCGGATAGCTGATGCCATGTTTAGCTAACAGCGGCGCGATATCGACTGATTCCGGGTCGGTATTGACGCCCACCACCACCAGCTTATCCGGCCAGCGCTGGCTGAGCGCTTGTAAGGTATCCATCTCCGCCAGGCAGCCACCGCAGCTTGATGACCAGAAATTGAGATACACCGCCTTGCCCTGCCAGCGCTCTAGGCTGGCCGATTCCCCCTGCAAATCAAACGCCGCCAGCGCGGGTGCCGCCTCGCCGCGCGCCAGCTTTTCCTCTTTGCAGCCGCCGAGCAGCACCAGCAGCAGGACAAGCATCACTTTAGGCATGCGCATGATGATTCACCTCTTCTCCCAGATACTTTCCGTGCTGCAAACGCACGATGCGATCGGCGAACTGCCCCAGCGCCGGGTTGTGGGTCACCATCACAATGGTGCGCCCCTGGCGGTGCAAATCGGTCAGCAGATCCAGTACCCGCTGTTCGTTCTCTTCATCGAGGTTACCGGTTGGCTCATCGGCAAAAATAACCGGTGGCTCGTTAACCAGCGCCCGGGCAATGCAGACGCGCTGCTGCTCACCGCCGGAAAGCTGGCTCGGTAGATGGGTAACACGATGCTCAAGGCCGACCTGAGCCAGCACCGCTCTGGCGGCAGCTTCATCCACCACGCTGTGGTAATGCTGCGCCAGCATGATATTTTCCAGCGCCGTCAGAAACGGGATCAGGTGGAACTGCTGGAACACAAGGCCAATTTTCTGCGCGCGAAAGCGCCTGCGCCCCTCTTCGTCCAGCGCCGCCGCGTCGGTTCCGTCGAGGATCACCTGCCCTTCGCTGGCGGTATCCAGACAGGTGAGAATATTCATCAGCGTCGTTTTACCGGAACCAGACGCCCCCATAATAGCGACAAACTCGCCGCGGGCGATGCGCAGGTTGATATCTTCCAGCGCGGTTACTTCCCCGAACCGCTTATATAAATGACGCGTTTCAATCGCCATCTGACGCAAAGACGTGACGGTCATGGCGTTACTCTCCTTTCAACACTTTCGCAGGTTCGACGCTCACCGCGCGCCGCACCGGAACAATGGCCGCCAGCAGGGCGACCAGTAAAGACAGAATCAGGGTAATCGGCAGCACCGGCAGGCGCAGCGAGATACTGGCGTTAAACACCGTTAATCCCAGCAGCTGCGCCAGCAGATAGCCCAGCACCCAACCGCAAACCACCGCCGCAAAAGTGATAATGCTGGTCTCCAGTAACATCTGGCGGATGATATCGCCGTTGCTGGCCCCCAGCGCTTTTTGCAGGGCAAACTCGCGGGCGCGTTCACCGACAATCGCCATCAGGGTGGTGTTCACGCACAGGGATGAGAGCGCGAGGATAACTATCGATACCAGTCCCATCAGCCCCTTAATTTTCTCCAGCACCTGCCCTTCAGATGCCGATACTTTACGCACTGGACGAATCTCAAGGTCAGGGTATTGCCGCTGTAACTGGCTGGCGTAGCTCTCCACCTGACCGAGGTCATTGCTGACGCTAAGCAGCCCGTGGCTGATAACACCGGGCTTTTGCAGCCATGACTGCGCTACGTCGAGGCTGACAATCAGCATATTGTCGGTCGCGTCCCCGGCTTCAACGATGCCCTTAATCAGCAGTTTCTTGCGCCGACTATGGTCCACCAGCGTCACGCTATCGCCAATATTCAGCGCCAGACGCTGCGCCAGCTTCACGCCAATCATCGCGTTGCGATCGTCAAAGCTAACGCCGATCCAGCTGCCGTTGACCTGCCAGTAGGGCACCAGTTTTTGCAGCGACTCAAACCACACGCCGACCATCACCACTTTTTCCAGCTCGGTGCGCGCGGTACCGTAGAGCCAAGGGCTGGCGCCGTGAATCAGTCCACCCGGTGCGCCGTCAAGAATCGCCTGCAGCTCCGGCTGCGGCATGCTGGTGCCATGGCCCGGACCAATGTAGAAGTTCGCGCCAAAGGTGCGCAACTCCTCGCTCATTTTGCTATTAATGTCGAACCACACGGCGGAAAGCGCCGTGACGATGGTCGCGCCGACCGCCAGCGCGGCAAATACCACGCTGACCCGCTGCATACGCAGCCGCAGCGCCCGCCACACTAATAGCCACAGCATGTCGCGCTTAGCGGCCATACAGCACCTCCACAGGATAAAGACGGGCAATACGCCGCGCCGGGAACCAGGTACCGATTAACGCAATCAGCACCGCAATCACCAGCACGCAGGGCACCACCACCCAGGCAAAATTAAGCGGCGTATCAAACAGCATCAGGCCAATAGCCTTCGCTAACCCCCATCCGGCGATGCAGCCAAATGCTCCACCGGCCAGGCCACCCAGCGCCGCCTCAAGATAGAACAGCAGCAGAATTTGCCACTGCCGCGCGCCCAGCGCTTTCATCAGGCCAATCTCTTTGGCGCGTTCCATAATGGTGCTGGTCATCAATGAGGCGATGCCCATCGCGGCGGCGGCCAGCGCGGCTAAAGTTACCACGCCCATTAACAGCTGAATTTTATCGATAACCACGCCTTCCGAAGCGGCAACCTGCCAGACCGGACGCACTTCCGCCCCGGAAATCGCCTCCTCAAGCTGGTGGGCGATAGACGACACATAGGCGGTGCAGTACCACAGATCGTACTCTTCGGCATTAAGCGCTTCGAGATCCTCTCGCGCCCGACGCGACAGTTCGTTTTCCGGCACCGTCAGCGCCGACACGCGGATCGCCTGTACTTTCCCCGGTAGCCCCAGCAGTTGCTGCACCACGCTAAGCGGCATGACCAGCTGGTTATCTTCATCGCCGCCGCTGGATAAAATACCGCTCACCTGCACGTTTACCACGTTATCCGCGACCTTTAACGCCAGGCGATCGCCGGGCTTCCAGCCGTAGTTTCGCGCCAACGCGTGGCCGACCAGGGTTTGCGGTGTCTCACCGACCGGCTCCTGCGGCCATTCGCCGCTCACCTGCCAGAACGGGCTGACCGTCCGCTGCCCGGTTTCGTATCCCTCCTCATCCGGGATAGCGACCGGCTGGCTGAAAAAGGTTCCCAGCACGCGGATATCATGGCCATCCACGCTCACTTCGCCGCCGAGCATCGGGGCGAAGCCAACAATGTTGTTGCGCCAGAAGATATCTTTGATATTCGGCAGCTCGGATTCATCCAGAAAATCGTCGCTGGCCAACGGGTTGCTTTGCTCGCTAAACAGCGCGGGCAGCGCCGCCTGCCCTGCAGGCTCAATCAGAATGTTAGCGCCGTAGGATTTCAGCTCGCGGGACATCTTGTCGCCGATGTCGATAGAGACTGCCAGCAGCGCCGAGATCAGGCTGGTCGCCAGAAACACGGTCAATACCGCCAGCGCTTTACGCCGCAGATTGCGCCCCCATGACTGGTAGATCATTCGCCACAGCATCGCTACTCCTCCTTCACTGCGTCAGGAACAAACTGCTCTGGCGCATTGCGGAAACGGTCATAGTTCGCTTCTGATGAGAAGAACCAGGTTTTACCGCCATAGCTGTATTTGAAGTCGGCACTGGTATTGGTCAGCGTTGAACCATCCACCGGGTCGGTCACTTTAATTGTCAGGACGGTAGAGAAATAGTTTCCCCCCACGGCCAGCGCCGCGCCGGGTATCGTCAGCTCTTTGTCATCGTTGCGCCAGTCGTCGATCGGCACCGGGTTGCATCCACCGGGTTTGCCAATGGAAGGAATAAAGATGTGCACGCCGCAGGCAACGCAAATCACCTGATTGCCTTCCATCACATAGCCCTGATCGCCGCACAGCAGGCAGGCGTCGAACACCACGCCTAAACGCAGTTTGTCGGGATAGCGGTTAATGATAAAAAAGCGGATCGCTTTGCCGTCATCCGCCACCCAGACGAAGCGATGCAGTTTGCCATCGCGCACCTGTTCAACCGGGATATGCACCAGGCCGTCGGCGGCCAACGTGACCGGCTGCGCCTCGGATAAGCGCGGCGGCTGTGAAGCCACCAGATCCCACCATAGCTGGCCGCCGATAATCGCCAGCGCGCAGCAAATAGTCGTGAGCCACAGCCGGGTTGCTCCACGGCGTTCGGCCAGCGCCAGACGGCGGGAGATTGGCTCTTCCGTCGCTTTTACCTTGCGGTAATAGCGGCGCAGCGCCGGGATCCAGAACAGGCACATTAACAGCAGTACCGCGGCGGCGGCCCAGTTATACATCGCCGCATTGTTAGTCACTTTGGCGACGAAGCTCAGCAGAGGCTTCAGCAGCGGCACCACCTGTAGCTTCATCAACAGCAGCAGCAAATTCCCGCTCAGCGGCAGCCACAACAGGACCATCAGCAGCAGGGTCAGCGGCCAGTAGAACCCGCGCATCCGGCGCAGGAGCATGGCGCAGAGCGCACACGCCAAGCACAAAAGCGCGAACGCCAGCACCAGCGCGGTCAGATTCAGCAGCAGATCGGTATTCAGCACGTGCGTGGAGGTCAGGCCGCCGAGGTTCGGGTCAAGCGCCCAATGGCGGGCCGCACCAAAGGTCAGGATCCATTGCCACAGATAGCGAACCCGCGGCGTTGACCACCAGAAGCTCAGCAAAAATAGCAGTGAAACGAGAATTTCAGCACCAACGAAAAGAAGCTCCAGCGACTGGCTCGGGCGAATAAACAGCCCGGCGAACAGTCCGCCAGCCAGCGCGGTGAGCAGCGTCCAGACCAGCGGGCGCAGTGCAGGAGGGTTGCCGCGGCCCCAGAGTACGGCGGAGAGCAGCGCAATGCAGAAAAAGACCTGTAGCGTCGTGACGAAAAAATAGCTCATGACTTCAACTCAGTACGGCGGATGAAAAATACGCCGCAGGATGACCCGTCGACCATCCTGCGTAATAGCGCTCGCGTTTAATGACGCTTAGTTCAGACCGACATACTTAAACTCATAGCTCACATCAAACGGCTTCCACCAACGACCGACGCCGGTTTCGCTATCGGTATGACGGTGCATCCCGGCTTTTGACGGCGGGTCAATGTGGTAGGTCACTTTGTAGTTACCAACGCCCATCATCTTGATATTCGCACCGTAGTGCGGGCCATCGCTCGCCACCATCGGCATAAAGGTGCCTTCTTGTTTTTCGCCAGTGTCGCTATTGACCAGGGTATAGGCGATGGTCAGATAAGGGATCCATTCACCTGCGCCAAAACCATTTTTACCGCCTTCAACAGCATGAATATCGGCTTCCAGATGGATATCCGATTTCGCTGCCGGCAAACCCATACCGCGCGGTTCCATATCGATCGGCTGCAGGTAAACCGCAGCGATCTCCATCTCATTCATGGTGACAGGTTCACCAGCCGGATACTCTTTAAAGGCCAGCGCCGCAGGTGCGGTGAAAATGCTGGCTACGGTTGCGCTGATAATCAGGGTCTTCTTAATGGTCATCTGACTCATCCTCTCGTCTTAAAATGATTAGGAACTTGTTTTTATGGTCTCACCTGGTGCCTGGCGGCGGCGCATGATCCATAGCGCCACCAGCGCCGCGATCAGCAATACAATCTGCGGCAATAGCGTTTCCACGTAGGGGTAAATCCCCAGCCAGCTGATTTCGGGCATCCCGTTAATCAACGTTGGCTGGAATAGTTTGCCCTCCACCAGTTCCAGTACCCCTTTACCGGCGAAAACAAACGCCATCAGGTACATAAAACCGCCGGTGAACATGAAGAAGGGTTTAAGCGGTAGTCGAACCACCGAGTAGCGCATGATGAGCCAGGCAATGAGCAGTACCACGCAGCCGATAACAAACCCGGCACCGATGGCAAGATGACCCGGCAGCCCCTGGGCATCACCAATCAGGGCGTAGTAGAACAGTACCGTTTCGGCACCTTCGCGGTAGACCGCGAGGAAGCTGGTTAGCCACAGCCCTACCAGCGATCCGCGCGACAGCGAATGGGAGAGTTTGCCCTCAAGCCAGGCTTTCCAGTGGCGGGCTTCGACCTTCGACAGCAGCCAGTAGCTCATAAAGAACAGCATCACCACGGCAATCAGCATGGTGATCCCCTCCAGCAGCTCCCGGCTGGCGCCAGAGTTGGTAAACAGCAGTTGGAAGATAAACGCCGTCGCCACGCTGGCCACCAGCGCGACAATCACCGACTGGCGAATCAGCGGCAGCTTGTCGTGATGGTTGTTTTTAACCAGATAGGCCACGATAGCCGCCACAATCAGCAACGCTTCCAGCCCTTCGCGCACGATGATCATCAGGCTGTAGAGCAGCAGGCTCCATTGGGTCTCTTCGCCCTCGCCCAGCATAGCCACCGCTTTTTGCAGGTCCTGCTCCAGCGCAGCGGCTTCGGCAACCAGCTTTTCCTGCGGCTGGTTGGCCTTCATCAGGCTAACCATGCGGGTAAAGTGCGCTTCAAGGGAGGTTTTAAACGCCGAGTCGCGGGAGCCGATTTTGTTCTCCATTCCGGTGGCTTCGAAACGGTCAAAATAGGTGTCCTGGACATCGAGAATCGCATCCTGCCCTTCCCCGTTCTGATAGCGCACCAGAGCAGCATTGATGCTTTGGTTAATCCCGGCAGCGACGCTCGCCCAATCCGCCCGGGCTCCCGTATCCTCGATCTGTGTGGCGTTGCCTGCGCTAGCCGGAGCGCTTACCGGCTGATCGTCACGGGTGGTTGGCAGACCTGGCAGAATATCTTCCAGATCCTGCAATAACGTGGTGACCTGATACGAAACGTCGTTCAGGCGGTCCGGCTGGGAGGTCAGGGTAATCAGCGCGGTAAACTGCTGGTTGATGGCGGCGGCCTCTTTCGCCGAGCGATTCTGACGTACCGAGGTTTCCATTTCGGAGTTTTTGAAGCCTTGATAGTGCGCCTGCTGCACCTGCTGGCTGGCCTGCGCATAGTTACCGGCCTGATACTCCGTCACCGCCTGCGCCAGCATATCGTCAATAATGCGGAAGCTATCCTGCCAGTGCAGCGCAATGTCATCGCGCGACAGCGCGGTATGCTGCTCTTCCGCCACCAGCCGATGCCCGCCGTCCAGTATCGGCTCCACCTCACGCAGCGCCTGCTTCAGCCCGTCGATCCGCGCCTGAACTTCGCTCTGCGGTTTGCCCTCGCCGATCATGCGCCGGATCTCACCGAAGGTACTCTCCATTTCGTAGCTTTTCCGCGCCGAAATGTTAATGCGGATTGGCCCTTCGAGGTTTTCAAACACTTCAAAGTAGGCCATTTGCACCTCGCGGCGCGCTTCGGTATTTTTTTGCTGCTGATAAAATTCGGCTGTCTTATCAAGACGTTGCTCGATATCCTCGATATACGGCGCATAGTGGGTCTGCGCCATCGCGCACGCGCTGCCGAACACGAGGCTAAACAACATCAGCAGCAGGAAAGAACGAGGAACAGCCATGACGCATCCCATTAGAGTTAATGATAATGATTATCGTTGTCATTTTTACTCGTAATGTACATGACCTGGATCATGAAAATGTCAAACTGTGACAATTTGTGTAAAATGTTGCAAAGAACTAAATATTTATAACTCTGGGTTATTAGGCGGGCATAGAGGCTTTCCTATCGCGGAATAACGGAATCAGATGCATAAAAAAACCGGTGCTGTATTCACACCGGTTGTTTGAGGGATATTTTGCGGGATTTATTTTTAACGATTTAATATTTCAGGGTTTTGCTGTAGCCGCTGAAGAAACTTACCGTATCCCTGCTCACCCGCCCAGTAATTAATACTCTTCTCGACGCCGGTTGAAGTCAGGGTCGCGCCGCTAATTCCATCCACCGTATAGTCATCATGCTGGCCGGGATTATTCTGAATAACCTTTAGCACCGGCTGGCCGTTATTATCGCGTATTTTCTTGCCTGGCCATTGGCTACGCCAGTCCGGGTCTTCGACTCTTGCACCCAGCAGCGGCGTTTCATTCTGCTGGTAATACAACAGGTCTTTTACCGTTCGGCCATCGGTCTCAAGGGCGATTAAGGCATACATCATCGACTTCGCGCCTTTGCCGTAAACCGGAAGTATAACTTGCTGAATTTCATTATTATTATCTCGAACAACGTAAACCTCACCCAGCGAACAGCGCTGGCGGATTTGCGCCGGATCGCGTGACGCAGCCAGTTCGACACAGCGTTTTTTCACGTTGCTCTCTGCTCCCATAGCCAACAACTGACCGTTATCAAGATTTACCTGACGCACCGCCACGCGTTGTTGATAGAGCGATTTCAGCGCCTGCGGATCGCGTTGCCCATTACGCGTTAAACCAGCAACCTGGAGAACCGCGGCTTCTGTTTCCGCGTTTTCGGGTACGGCAAAATTGTCTTTGGACAGTAAAAACCAGGCGGCAACAATTGCAAAAATAAGAATACAAAAAACCATCAAAACTAAAACAATAATTTTACCTTTACGCATGCGCTCATCTTTCCCATCAGTTGGCATCTGTAATATAGAGTGCAACCATTCCCATTCTTTTGTCTAGCCCTCCAGACAATACGCATTTGCTTGATTTGATATTTCGTGACAATCAAAATTATGCTTAAAAATATTAACCCTATTTTTTACATATATAAAAATAATCTTTCTTGCAGGCAATTTATTAGAAAAACTAATAGTCATAAAACTCGTTGCATGCCGGGCACCTGAGAAATGTAAAAAAACGCCTGACCTCTGGTTTTCTTTAAGATTAATCTTATAATCGACAGATAAAAACAACCCACCTGCAACCGTCACCTTGGGATAAGAGACAACTATGTCCAGACCTACGGCGCTGTACGTTCCACATGTTTTAAGCGCAGCGGATATCGCCCCCGAAGAGCGCTATAAGAGATTGTCGCAGAACATTAACTGCTACGGTATTGAAGTAGTTAACAACCGGCGGCCGGAAGAGATTATTGCCACTCATAAAACTATCTCCGGCGTTAACGGAGATTATTGTAGTGCGATGGGTTCAAAAAACGAAACGATATTCGACCCGCACCAGACAACGGAATCTTCGATTTATATTTCACTGATCGTTCAGGGCAACCAAATCATTCGCGGTCGTAAAGAGTCCGCCAGCTCACAGGTGAATCAGGGAACGTTAATTGTTCACCAACGCAACGACTATTATCATTATCAATGTAATGATGTAAAACAGCTCTACGTTATTCCCCGCAGCGATAAAATAAACGAAGTATTCAGTGGGAAATTAAACAGCCCAATGATCTCTTTAGAAAATCATCATCTGGCAGGATTTTTGAAATCACATATGCAGTTACTGGATGCGCAGTCTGCCATTCTGTCAACAAAAGAGACGGCAACCGTCGTTGATGGATTGCATAATATGGCTTTAATCATGCTTGCCGATGTCGCTAAAGAGAGAGGCTTATTTTCCCCAGGCAAGCTAAGCCATCTATTTAATGGCGCTAAGTCTTTCATTATGCAGAACTATCATCAACAGAGCTTATCACCAGATATGCTGACGCAAACGCTACGCTGCTCGCGCGCCAGTCTCGACAGAGCCTTTAATGAACAGAATACATCGGTGATGGCATTAATCAGAGACATACGTTTAGAGGCTGCGCGAGAGATGCTGGAAAATAACCTGCAGCTTCGAATTGAGCAGATTTCCTGGGTTTGCGGTTTTGTCAGCCATCCATTATTTGGCAAGCAGTTCCGCGAAAAATATCACGTATCACCGAAAGTCTGGCGAGACAATTATAATAAGGCGAGTTAACTCGCCTCTCGATATCAAAATTATCGCTGGCGGAAAGGCCGAAAGCGTTTGGCCCGGCGCTCTTTAATATAGCTTAGCAAGCTATATACCGATATTCCCAGCAGTAAAATAGCGATGGTCATCAGAAAAAATGCACTGATATTCATTGTTGCGCTCTCTTTTATATCCCTATCATGTTCGACAGGTAAGATTTATTATGAGATTTTAATAATAATGATTCTTAACAGCACAACCAGACTTCCGGGCCTCAATTCTGTTCTCTGCCCCTCAGCAACTCTCTTTACATACCAGGCTCAAACCTTGATCTTCTCCGACGTACAGAGCAGCATGGAAGCGCAAACATCATAAAACAACAATACCGCAACCCAAAAACAGGAGAAAATCAGTGCAGACAGGACATCGCTTCCAGGCTACGGACCTGCATCAATTTGTTAAAACGCTGTTCACTCATATGGGCAGTACTCCCACCGAAGCCTCCCTCGTTGCCGACCATCTGATTGCCGCTAACCTTGCCGGTCATGATTCCCACGGCGTAGGCATGATCCCAAGCTATGTACGTTCCCACGCGCTGGGTTGTCTTCAGCTCAACCGCCATGCCAGCGTGATGAAGGATGCAGGCGCGGTCGTCACCCTTGATGGTAACGGTGGGTTCGGTCAGGTAGTGGCTCATGAAGCCATGCAGATGGGCATCGAAAAAGCGAAACAGCACGGCATGGCTGCCGTCGCACTGCGTAACGCGCACCACATAGGCCGCATCGGCTACTGGGCAGAACAGTGCGCCGCCGCCGGAATGATCTCTATTCACTTCGTGAACGTTGTCGGCAACATTATGGTCGCGCCGTTCCGTGGCAAAGACAGCCGCTTCGGTACCAACCCGCTGTGCGTGGTGTTCCCGCGCGAAGGCCATCCCCCGCTGTTGCTGGATTACGCCACCAGCGCTATCGCCTTTGGTAAGACCCGCGTCGCATGGCACAAAGGCGTTCCGGTACCGCCCGGTTCATTGATAGACGCTCAGGGCGTTCCCACCACCGACCCGGCGGTTATGCAGACCTCGCCGCTCGGCGCGCTGTTGACCTTTGCCGAGCATAAAGGCTACGCGCTGGCGACGTTGTGTGAAGTGATCGGCGGCGCGGTATCCGGTGGCAAAACCTCGCATAAGGAGAATCTACAAGCCAGCGTAGACGCTATTTTCAACTGTATGACCACCATCATTCTCAGCCCGGAAGCATTCGACGCGCCAGATATGCAGCGTGAGACCGAGGCGTTTATCGACTGGTGCAAACAGTCACCGCATGATGAAAATACACCGATTCTGGCACCGGGCGAGTGGGAAGAAGCCAACCGTCAGGAACGTCTGGCGCAGGGTATTCCACTGGATGCCGGGAGCTGGCAGGCGATTTGCGCCGCCGCCGAGGAAGTCGGGTTACCCGCAGAGACTCTCGCGCAGCTACGGCTTAAGCTGGCCTGACCCGTCCCTTCATGACGCCCAACCAGGCGTCATGTCATCGTCATTAGTGTCGACATCATCATCACCCTCGCCTGCCCAGCCCTCTATTCCCTATGAAATCATAACGTTAAGTTTTGGCACAGTGTATGCATAACGCTCCCGTCCTCTGCCGATGCGCTGGCAGAGGACGCCCTGACAAAGGCGGGCCGGGCCCGGTCTGTCCGTTGTTGTTTATTCTCTGTTAACAGGTCTGTTACTGATGAAAAAAATCACGAGCGTTTGCCCTTACTGCGGGGCCGGTTGCAAACTTAAGCTGGTCGTCGATAACAATAAAATTATCCGCGCCGAAGCGGCCGATGGTGTGACTAACCAAAATCAGCTATGCCTCAAAGGCTACTACGGCTGGGACTTCCTCAACGATACGCAACTGCTGACGCCACGCCTGCAACAACCGATGATTCGCTACCAGAAAGGCGGTAAATTCACCCCGGTCAGCTGGGATGAAGCTATCCGCTATACGGCGAAAAAACTGCGTGAAATAAAAGAAAAACATGGTCCGCGCGCCATTATGACCACCGGCTCATCCCGTGGTACCGGCAATGAAACCAACTATGTGATGCAAAAGTTCGCCCGCGGAGTGCTCAACACCAATAACGTTGACTGCTGCGCCCGCGTCTGCCACGGCCCGTCGGTGGCCGGTCTTCAGTTGGCGCTCGGCAACGGCGCGATGAGCAACTCAATTAGCGATATTGAAAACTCAAAATGCCTGCTGGTATTTGGCTATAACTGCGCCGATTCCCACCCTATCGTTGCCCGTCGGGTGATTAAAGCGCGCGAAAACGGCGCGAAAATCATCGTCTGCGACCCGCGCCGTATCGAAACCGCCCGCATCGCCGACCGCCACCTCCAGCTCAACAATGGCAGTAATATGGCGCTGGTTAACGCCTTCGCCCACGTGCTGTTGGAAGAGAATCTGTATAACCATGATTATGTCGAGCGTTATACCGAAGGACTAGACGCCTATCGTGAAATGGTCAAAGACTACTCTCCCGAGGCTGTCGAAGAGATAGTCGGCGTTTCGGCGCTTGAGATTCGCCAGGCAATGCGCATGTTTGCCGCCGCACCTTCTGCCACCATTATGTGGGGCATGGGCGTGACCCAGTTTGGTCAGGCGGTGGATGTGGTCAGAGGGCTGGCGAGCCTCGCGCTGTTAACCGGCAACCTCGGACGCGCTAACGTCGGCGTGGGACCTGTGCGCGGGCAAAACAACGTCCAGGGCGCCTGTGATATGGGCGTGTTACCGAATATGTTCCCTGGCTATCAGGATGTCACCGATGCCGATGCCCGCGCTAAATTCGCCAAAGCCTGGGGTATTGATCCCGCGCTGATGGACGACAAAGTTGGGACCCGCATCACCGAGGTGCCGCATAAAGCGCTGACCGGCGAGATCAAAGCCTACTACATCATGGGCGAAGACCCGCTACAGACCGAGGCCGATCTGGGCCTGGTGCGCAAAGGTATCGAAGCGCTCGATTTTGTGGTGGTGCAGGATATCTTTATGACCAAAACTGCAGAAATCGCTGATGTGCTGCTGCCCGCCACCTCCTGGGGCGAACATGGCGGCGTCTTTACCTGCGCCGACCGCGGTTTTCAGCGCTTCGAACAGGCGATTATTGCCACCGGTAACGTTAAGCGCGACTGGGAAATCATCAGTCTGTTGGCCAGCGAAATGGGCTACCCGATGCATTACGACAATAACCAGCAGATCTGGGACGAAATGCGCGAACTGTGCCCGCTGTTCTATGGCGTCACTTATGAAAAAATGGGCGATATGAACCACGTACAGTGGCCTTGCCCAACGCTGGATCACCCCGGCACGCCGTGGCTGTATAAGGGCAATCAGTTCGATACGCCAACCGGAAAGGGTCAGCTGTTTGCCGCACCGTGGCGAGCGCCCGCGGAGATACCGGATGCAGAGTATCCGCTGGTGCTGTGCACCGTACGCGAGGTCGGGCATTACTCCTGCCGTTCGATGACCGGTAACTGTGCGGCGTTGCAGTCGCTCGCCGATGAACCGGGCCGGGTGCAAATCAACCGCGCCGACGCACAGCGTCTGGGGATTGCCGATCAACAGCTGGTGTGGGTCAGTTCCCGACGCGGCAAGGTAATTACCCGCGCCGACATCAGCGACCGCATTAATCTCGGGGCCGTGTATATGACCTATCAGTGGTGGGTGGGCGCCTGTAATGAATTAACTCAGGACAATCTCGACCCAATCTCGAAGACGCCGGAAACCAAATATTGTGCGGTGAAGGTGGAAGCGATTGAGGATCAGCGCTGGGCCGAGCAGTACGCCTGGACAAGCTACAGCGAGATGAAAGCCCGCCTGAAAGCGGCGGTTAACGTGTAAAACGGTGCAGGGAGAAGTACGCATCTCCCTGCGTATTTCGCCCTGGTGCCGGGCGGCGGCTAACGCCTTGCCCGGCCTACGGGATCGCAGACGGCTAAGGACGTGTAGCCCGGACAGGTGCGCAGCAACGCCTCCGGGAAACGCATCTTAAGCCAGCAGCTTTTCTACCAGCGCCGTCCACAGCGCTACGCCGTGCGGAATCAGTTCATCATTGAAATCATACCCGGCATTGTGCAGCGGCTTCGAGGCCGTCTCGCCGTCGGTGCCTATCCAAAAATAGGCTCCTGGACAGGCTTCCAGCATGCAGGCAAAATCCTCCGACGCCATGGATGGGTTTCCATTCCAGCTCACCGCCGAATCACCCAGCAGCGCGGTCGCCACATCGCGAACTTTTTGCGCTTGGGCAGGATCGTTAGTCGTCACCGGATAACCCGGATACCAGGAGATCTCCCCTTCGACGTCAGAGACCTGCGGCTGAGCGGCGACATAGCTCTCAATCAGCCCCCTCACCCGCTCGCGCACCTGGTTGTTCAGGCAGCGAAAGGTCCCGCGCAGCACCACTTTATCCGGCAGAACGTTAATCGCCTCACCGCCGGCAATCTGGGTGATGCTTACCACCGTAGATTCCTGCGGTGAAAGGCGGCGCGAAGGAATCGTTTGCAGCGCCATAATCAACTGCGCCGCGGCGACAATCGGGTCCGCCCCACGCTCCGGCATCGCCGCATGACAGCTTTTACCCGTCAGGGTGATTTCAAACGCATCGAGCGAGGCCATCATCGCCCCGCTGTTAATCGCCACCTGACCCAACGCAATGCCCGGCCAGTTATGCAGCGCGTAGATGCCGTCCATCGGGAACAGGTCGAACAACCCTTCTTCCACCATTTTACGCGCGCCGCCCAGATTCTCCTCGGCGGGCTGAAACACAAAGTGGACGGTGCCGCTAAAGCGGCGGGTTTGCGCCAGATGCGCGGCTGCCGCCAGCAGCATTGCGCTATGTCCATCGTGCCCACAGGCGTGCATCACGCCTGGATTGCGCGATTTATAGCTAACATCGCCCAGTTCGGTTATCGGCAGCGCGTCCATATCCGCCCGCAGTCCAATTACCGGACCAGGGCCATTCTCCAGCGTCGCCACCACGCCGGTACCCGCCAGCCCGGTATGAACCTGAAGTCCAAATGAAGTGAGTAATTCAGCAATACGCCGCGAGGTTTCCTGCTCCTGGTATCCCAGTTCAGGGCAAGTATGAAAATCACGTCGCCAGCGGATGGCCTCGGCGATCAGTGAAGGGGATACTGCCATGTCTTACTCCTTTCCTGCACAGCATCAGCGCTGAACCAGTGTTTTATTCAATAATTTGCGGTTATATACCCTAAATAATTCGAGTTGCAGGACAAGGCACTTGTGCCTTGAACAGCGCTTGCGCTGGCCCCGGAGGGGCGAGGCCACAGGCCGAGTAACGCGGCGACGCAGTGAATCCCCAGGAGCTTACTAAAGTAAGTGACTGGGGTGAGTGAGTGCAGCCAACGCACATGCAGCTTGAAGTATGACGGGTATAGGTTACCGACGATCCTATTGGTTATATCCTTTCGCCCGCGCGCTGACAACATTCAGCAAACCCTGAGCCCATGCGCATTAGCGAGGCATCCCGTCAGAGCCGCCTTTTTTGGCAGTCATATCAACGGTGACAGAAGGCGTGCGATTAATTATTATGCAGCTATACTGGCCTTTCGCCGAATAATTCACTCTTCAGACTTCCGTTATCGGGAATAAAATGTTCAACCCAGACCAGAGTCGCCTTGCCCCCACGCTGGCGATGATCATGGCCGCTTCACTAGTGGGATTTATCACCGGCTATACGGTGCCTTTAATCAGTCTTGAGCTGGCGCAGCAGCAGATTGATACCGTCTACGTTGGCCTGCTGGCCGCGCTACCGCCAGCGGGGATGATGATCTCCTCCTTCCTCTCACCTGCGCTGTGCCGACGCTTTGAGATGGGGATGCTGCTGGCCGCCAGCCTGGTGGTGCTCGCAGTCTCCACGGTAGCCTCCTGCCTGAGCTTTGATATTGCACATCTTCTGCTGCCGCGACTGCTGACCGGTATGGCTTCTGGGGTAATTATCGTTCTCGGGGAGAGCTGGATAACCGGCGGCGCGGCGGGCAAAAATCGGGCAACCTTAACCGGGATTTACGCCTCTGCCTTCACCGGCTGTCAGCTGGCTGGGCCATTATTGATTTCCGCCGGGCCAGACTATCAGCCGTGGGCGCTGTTGGTCATTGGCGGCATCACCGTGGCCTGCCTGCTGATGCTGCGTCACTTGCCGACAGGTAGCCGCGAACGACTCGCCGAACACGCCAGCTGGCGCAGCCTTGGCGCTTTTTTACCGGTACTGGCTTCCGGTGTGTTCTGCTTTGCGTTCTTTGATGCCAGCATTCTGGCGCTGCTGCCGCTGTACGGTATGGATAAAGGGCTAAATGAAGTGATGGCGGTGCTGCTGGTCACGGTAGTCCTGACCGGCGATGCCCTGTTCCAGGCACCATTAGGTTGGATTGCCGACCGCTTCGGCATCCGCCGCGTGCATTTAACCTGCGCGGTAGTCTTCTGCCTCGCCCTGCTGGCCTTACCGTTCCTGCTGGCATCAAATATTCAGCTTATTGTTGGCTGTATAATTCTGGGGGCCGCGGCGGGCGCACTCTATACGCTATCGCTGGTTCGCGCCGGGAAAACCTTCTCCGGACAGAAGCTGATAATGATCAACGCTCTGCTGGGGTTTTTCTGGTCTGCGGGCAGCGTCGCGGGTCCGGTGGTCAGCAGCCTGCTGATTAGCGTCGCGGGCTATGATGGTCTGGTGATGACGCTGTTTGCCAGCGGCGCGCTGTTCCTGCTGATTCAGTGCTTCGGCAAAAGCGAAAAAGCGCTGCTGGCGGATGCGCGTGAACGCGAAGAAGAGATGGATGATATTAGCGAAGTCGCACGGTAGTTTTTATCTCCGGGCTTCGAAAATCAGCGACTGTCGGAGCTGGTAATCCTACAACCAGCGCCGCACTTTACGCGCATACTCCGGCCACTGACGAGGAAAGAGACGAGCCATTTCCGCTTCTTCCGGGCGGATATGCAGCACGGTCAGCAAATAGATCAACAACGGTAGCGTCAGCAACAGTAGCGGTTTGCCGCTGAGAATAATCAGGGCCAGCTGTACGCCAGTCATCGCCAGATAGATTGGATTGCGCGAATAGCGAAACCAGCCGTCGGTCATCAGGGTCGTGGTCTCTTGCGCTCGAAGCGGATTCAGGGTGGTACGGTGGGTGCGAAACTGGCGCAGCGTTCCGAGGATGATAACCGCGCTAATGATAAGAGGGATTAGCGCAAGGCCGAAATAGAGTGGCCGCCACGCCCAGAACTCGCGCCCGGCAATCAACAGATCGAAAAGCACAAACAGCAGCAGTAAAACCGGCGGGACGAACACCTTCCTTAACATCAGCGCACTCCATGGAATGAGCAACAAATCATTCGGATTGTTCCCCGGCGGCATAGCGCACGCCGGGGCTGAAAGCCATTACAGCACTTTACTCAAAAACTCAGCGGTACGCGGGTTTACTGGCGCGCTAAAGATCTGCGCCGGTTTGCCCTCTTCCTGAATAATACCCTGGTCGATAAAGATAACCCGGTCGGCCACTTCGCGGGCAAAGCCCATTTCGTGAGTCACAATAACCATGGTCATCCCTTCGCTGGCGAGATTTTTCATCACCTCCAGCACGTCGCCCACCAGCTCCGGATCCAGCGCCGAGGTGGGTTCATCGAACAGCATGATCGACGGCTTCATCGCCAGCGCGCGGGCAATCGCCACGCGCTGCTGCTGACCACCGGAAAGGCTAGAAGGCCAGGCGTCGCGCTTGTCGCTCAGCCCTACCTTCGCCAGCAGCTCTTCCGCCAGATGTACCGCCTCGGCCCGCGCCATACCGCGCAGGTTCATCGGCGCCATAATCAGGTTTTCCAGCACCGTTTTATGCGGGAACAGATTGAAACGCTGAAACACCATACCGACGCTTTCGCGCATCTTATTAATGTCAGTGGCGCGATCGTGGGCGGCAAAACCGTTCACCTCAACTTCGCCTTCGCTGACGGTTTCCAGCGCGTTCATGCAGCGCAGAAAGGTACTTTTTCCCGAACCCGACGGACCAACAATGCAGACCACTTCCTGCGGTTTGATATCACAGCTGATGCCGCGCAGAACGTGGCTGTCGCCGAAGCGCTTGTGCAGATTATTAATGTGAATCACTTTTGCCAAACCTCTTTTCCAGACGGTTAACCAGCTGCGCCAGCAGGAAAGTAATAACCCAGTAAACCAGAGAGATGGTCAGGTAGGGTTCCCAGTAGGTGGCGTAAGCGCCGGAAACGGTACGCGCGGCGTAGGCCAGGTCCGCCAGGCCGATGGCTGAAGCCAGCGAGGAGTCTTTAACAATGGCGATGGCGTTGTTACCCAGTGGCGGCAGAATGCGGCGAAACGCCTGCGGCAGAATGACCTGACGCATGGTTTTCCACCACGGCATTCCCAGCGCGCGGGAGGCTTCCATCTGTCCTTTATCGATAGACTGGATACCGGCGCGGAAGATTTCGGAAACATAGGCCCCGGCATTGAGCGTTATCGCCACGACGCAGGAGAGAAACGCGCCGTAGTTGGAGCGCAGCTCGCGGGCAAAATCGGCGCTCATCATGCCGCTGGTGACCAGCAGCCCATCGCGCGGATTGATAAACAGCGGCACCAGTGCGAAGTGAACCACCATGATTTGCACAAACAGCGGCGTGCCGCGAAACGCGCTGACGTAAAAGCGTACCGGAAACTGCACTAGGTAACGCAGAACGTATTTCCATACCCCGTGCTCGGCTTTCGCCATTCGCCCCAGCCCGAGGGTCAGCCCCCACAGGGTGCCGAGGATCACGCAGATAATGGTACATTTAATGGTCATCAAGGCACCGTCCATAAACAGCGGACCGTACTCCTCGATAATCTCCCAACGGAATCCCGTCATAACCCTTCCCTAAAAAATACGGCTATCGTTAATGTCGATAGCCGTGATGAAAAAAAAAATGCAGATTATTGCGCTGGCAGCGTCGGTACGTTCTCGTCAAACCAGGTTTTATAGATTTTGGCGTAGGTGCCGTCAGCAACGATTTTCTGTAAACCGGCGTTGATTTTCGCCTGCAGTTCGCTGTTGCCTTTCGCTACCGCGATGCCGAAATACTGGCGTTCAAATTTGGCGTCTGGCACCAGTTTGAACTGCTTCTCCGGGTGCTGCTTGATGTAGTATTTCACCACGCCGACATCGCCTACCGCCGCGCTCACGCCGTCTTCAAACAGCTCTTGCAGCATCAGCGGGGTATTATCAAAGCGCTTGATCGAAGTGCTGTTTTTACCCAGTACGTCGGAAACCACGATATCGCCGGTACTGGAGTTCACCACCCCGACTTTCTCGCTTTTCAGCGCTTCCAGTGAAGTGACTTTAGAGTCTGCAGGAACCACGATGGACTGTTCAGCCGGGAAATACGGGGCGGAGAAATCGACCATCTGCTTGCGCTTATCGGTGATGGTGATCCCGGAGATAATAATGTCGCGGTCGCCGGTGCCCAGGGTGGCGAAGATCCCTTCCCACGGGGTGTTAATCAGTTTGATATCAAAACCTTCCGCTTTCGCAATCGCTTTGATGATGTCGATATCAAAACCTTCCAGCTGTTTCTGGCTGTTTTCAAACTCAAACGGACGATAGGTCCCGCCGGAGCCGACCACGTAAGTTTGCTGGGCCGCCTGAGCGGTACCGATCAGCGCTGCCATCAGGCAGCACGCTTTCATCCAATTCTTAACCATAACAACTCCGTTTTATGCATTTATTTTGCATAAAAATACACAGAGTCAGCAGGGCATGCAACCGGAAACCTTCCCGGCGGTGAATTATCTTTTGATTAGCCTCGTTTACCGCCGGATTTACCAATAGCCCGATGCAATTCATTGATCCGCTTCATCGATTTTACCGTCCTTTGCGGCGCGGTAGAGGCCACCGACAACACGATCATCTCCAGGCACACCAGCACCGTACCATGTAGCGGCACTCGGCCATTGTCGTCGCCGCGCGGCACGTCGATCACCACCTGCGCCTCCTGGCTAAAGCGGGAGTCCACCGCCTGGGTGAGCAGAATCGTCGGGATCCCCAGCCGCCGCGCTTCACGCAGGGTGGTCATTCCCTCCCGGTGCGGCGATTTTTGCCCCATCATAATCAGCACATCGCCGCGTTGCAGGCTAATGAGCTGCTCGGTGTGGGGAGGTGATCGTTTATGCATGGTTGGATCGTCGCCGAGAAAACAGCGAGAAGCCTTACGGGACAAGGCTTAGAGCCGGACTAGCCGTTTCTGCACGGCTGGTCGGGAAATGAGATTTTTTAGAGATTTATGCGTTAACTTCTGCACTATTATGGATTGTTAGTGTTAGTTCTTAATAGTGTTTTATAGCTTTTAAACAACTCTCCCGTACCAAACAACTTTTCCCACAACGTCAAAATCTGAAGGGATGTTATTTAAATTTATCGTGAATGGCTTGTATGCAGGATTAGTGCTAGTCACGAAAAGCTCCGAGCCTGGTAAGCGCTGGACTCTTTTTACTATAAGCTGACCATCAAGGCGCAGCACATAAATGCCTTCTCTTGGATCTTTATCACCATGATTTACAAGTATAATATCCTTGTCATTAAGTACTCCTTCCATCGAATCACCTACAACGCTGATTACAGATAGTTTCGTTGGGTCCGCCTTTAAATGGTTAACGATCCAATATCTTCGAAAAGACACTGTGAACATCGGCGTTTCATCATCATTCCAGGCACCATATCCAGCAGCTGCAGCTACGTTGTAGCGCGGGACAAACACAAACTCGCCTAAGTCAACATCATTTCCATGAACATCCAGGACTCCGCTAGCTGCTGGAACCGTTTGTAGTTCCGTTCCTGTTAGAACAGGGCTGTTTTGCCCGGTAGCAAGCCATTCAATGCCTACGCCTGCGGTCTTGGACAAAATAACCAAATTATCAAGTGTAGGCTGAGTCGTCCCTGTGAAGTACTTATGCATAGCTCCGTAACTGATGCCGCAATCTATCGCGAACTGTCGAATGCTCTTATCGCCTATCGCTATACGCAACCTTTCCCCGAAAGTGGTTCCTTTTTGATTATCCAATAAAGGATCCATAGTGCCTTTTTTACCGTTTGGATCCTTTTCTGTGTAAGTCATTGATACCTCCTAGTTGTAACGCATTTAAATGATAGTGGTCACATCAATCACAAAAGGAACCAAAAAAGCTTGATGTTTTCCTTTTAGTGATCAACACTGTTATTACAGTTAGTAACACAGATGAGTTATTACTATGTATAAACGGATAGAGTCTCAGAAATGCGCTTTAAATGGAACCACTTCATGCGATTGGCATCGAGCGGACATCATTGCTGAGTTACGTAAAAAAGGGACCACATTGGCTTCTTTATCTCGTAACTCAGGATTAAACGCGCGTACCTTGAACAATGCACTGGACCGTCGTTATCCCAAAGGTGAGCGGATCATTGCGTCAGCTATTGGTGTTGAGCCTTCTGAAATCTGGCCATCGAGATATGGTGAGGTGGCATGATGTGGTCAACGGTCGCTGAGCTTACAGGTTGCAATGGGATGCCTGCTACAGAACGGGGTTGCCGTAAATACCTTGATAACCTCGCTGCAAAAGTTCCTGATGTCCGCCGGAAACGTGTAGGTACAAAGGCGTTTGAATATCACATCGATTTTTTGCCTGCTAACACTCAGGAGGAAATAAAAAATCGTTATTACAACTCTCTGCTTTCAGAAAAGACAGTATCTACAAAAGTAGTCAGTACGCGACCGCGTTCAGATACAGCAACAAAGAAAAATATTTCGCTTATACGTCAATGTCCTGCGCTGCTTGATCGTGAGGTTAATTCATTAACCGAGAAGCAAAAGCAGATCGCCGATGCTCGTGCAGCTTTGGCTCTGGAGGTTGAGAAGCTCCGGGGTGCAGGAATGTCACGCACTGCGGCCGTTAATTTTGTTTCTATGGGGTCGCGTAAAGGGACGTTGCCCGAGCATTTGATGAACTCCGCTGAGCTGGCCAATGCCCGTAAAGGCAGCAGCCGCGCCGGCGTCGGTACCCGCAGCCTGCAGGAATGGGTCAGCGTTTTTGAGTCAACAAAACCAGGTATCGAGCGTATGGCCATGTTGGCTCCCGGTCATCTTAAAGCGAAGAAGCCGGAGCAGATTAAGTGGCTTCCTGACTTTCTGGCGCACTGGCGTAGTCGCAAAGGCCCTTGTCTTACTGAGGCGTACCGAGATTTTAAAGCCGAATGGACAGCCATCTATGCTGACCAGCCGGCAATGATTGCGGCATGCCCCTCCTATGACGCGGTTCGCCGGGCGATGGAGAAGCTGCCGCGCCGAGAGAAAGCGCGTGGCCGCGTCAGTGGTTCTGCTGCGCTGGCTTTTGAATGCTTCCAGAAACGTGACTGGTCGCAAATGCCGGTTAATGGTTGCTGGATTGCGGACGGTAAGTCGCTGGAAATGAAGGTCGCCCACCCCGATCATGGCCGTCCGTTCACACCCGAGCTGACCCTGATTATTGATGGCCGGACACGCTTTGTCGTTGGCTGGAGCCTGGCATTATCTGAAAGCGTTATCGCGGTGGCCGACGCTTACCGTTACGCCATGCGCCACTTTGGTAAGCCACTGTTCGTGTACTCCGATAACGGTGGTGGTGAAACCAACAAAACGCTTGATGCTGACGTGACTGGTATTTTCAGCCGCCTGGGTATTGAGCACCCGACCAGCATACCCGGACGTCCTCAGTCTCGCGGGATCATCGAGCGTCTGAACAAAGGGATACCGCGCCGTGTGGCCATGCAGTTTGACACCTTCAGCGGCGACAGCGCCGACCGTGAGCATGCGCGTATTACCGCTCGTGCTATTCAGTCGGCCGTCAAGGCGCAGGAGAACGGCCGCGAACTAACACCAGTACAGCGTACTGCTTTGGGGAAACTCCCTTCGTGGCAGCAGCTGCTTGACGCCATCGCTGAGGAAGTGGACGTCTACAACAATACCCACGAACACAGCGAACTGCCCAGGCGCAACGGTAAGCATCTGACGCCAGCAGCGTACCGCCGGGCCGTTCTTGAGCTCGAAGGTGATGAAACAGAGTATCTGACCGACGTCGAACTGCGAGAAGCGTTCATGCCCGAAATGGTGCGCACCGCGCAGCGTGGCTGGCTTCGTCTGTTCAATAACGATTATTTCTCTGAAGAGTTGATCCAGGTAGACAGCGAAGATGTGCGCGTGGCCTTCGATATCCACGACCCGCAGTCCGTCATCGTGCGCCGGATGGATGGTTCTTATGTCTGTACTGCAATCTGGAATGGCAATAAACGTGCAGCGATTCCGGTCAGTGCAATGGATGTGGCCGTTGAGAAACGCCGTCAGCGTCGTATGAAACGCGTTGAAGATAAAGTTCAGGAGATCGAAGCCGAGGGCCGCTCTGTGTTGCCGGGGCAACGATTCGATGACCTGGGAAGTTTCATCCCTGCTGAATATACCGTTGTGAAAGAAGAAGAACCTTATTTCTTCCTTGAGACTGACCGCGATGAATATCTGAAAAAAATCGGTAATACCCGGTAAGAGAGAGAAAATATGAGCATACATGTTGAACTGAATGACCTGATGACCCGCAAAGGCTACAGCCAGACTCAGGTAGCCCGCGCAATTGGCAAAAGTACCGCCACCATTAATCAATACCTGCAGGGGAAATATGCCGGTGATGTTCCCGCTATTGATAAGCTGGCTCGTAGCTTTATTAACCGTGAAGTAGAAAAAGAGAAATCGCAGCGTATTACCGCCAGCTTTATTCCCACCATCACTTCCCGCAAAGGAATGGAAGTTATCCGCCTGGCTCATCTTGATGGCGATCTTAACGTTATCTATGGCGCAGCCGGGCTTGGCAAAACCATGATGTTACGTGAGTACGCTGCACAGCATCGTGATGCGTTGCTTATTGAAGCAGACCCGGGGTATACCGCCCGCGTGGTCCTGGAAGAACTCTGTGGCCTGCTGGGGCTAAGCAAGCGTGGCAACATGCACGAACTCAGTGAAGCCTGTATTGCTGCGTTACGCGAGTCTGGTCGCATTCTGATGGTGGATGAAGCGGAAAACCTGCCATACCGGGCGCTTGAGACTCTGCGACGTATCCATGATAAATCTGGAATTGGCCTTGTTCTCGCAGGAATGCACCGCCTGATTATTAACCTGAAGGGTAAGCGCGGTGAGTACCAGCAGTTATATAGCCGTGTTGGCCTGGCTTTCTGCATCGGTGATTCACTGCCGCAGGACGATATTAGCGATATTGCGATCAGCATGCTGCCTGATGCCAGTAAGGCCGATGTGAATGATGCCCTGTTTAAAGCCAGCAACGGAAATGCCCGTCGTTTGTTCAAGTTAGTTCGCGGTGTCAACCGCCACAGTGAGATCAGTGGTAATGCCGTCAGCGCTGGCGCGGTACGTAAGTTTGCTGAAATGCTGATTAATTAGGGGGAGCTATGGCAAAAATTGAAATATCTGTAACCCGAAAAGGGAAAGGCATAGATGTCCAGTGCCGCATGATTAAAGACGATTCTGACTCAGAACTGGTTAAGAAAGCAGCCCGGGTTATTCTGGTTTCACTCGGCGGTTTTATCCATTCAATTCTGAGAAAAATGTTAGGAACAGTTAAAGATTTATCGACTGTTCCAGTGAAAGGCAATGATTCATTTCATTA
This sequence comes from Klebsiella sp. MISC125, assembly GCF_051131775.1. NCBI lineage: Bacteria > Pseudomonadati > Pseudomonadota > Gammaproteobacteria > Enterobacterales > Enterobacteriaceae > Klebsiella > Klebsiella sp. MISC125. The sequence continues at coordinate 2,668,343 of NZ_CP180448.1, read as the reverse complement.
ATTTTCAGGAGTCACTATGTGCCGTTTACCTATTAACGATCCAAAAATGATGGCCCCGATTAATCGTCTTATGCGCGGTGGCCTGCAGGTTCTGGACATTAACACCCGATTCCGCCGCCCGATTGTAGAAGTTGACCGCCCGTTTGAGGCGTGGCGCGGAAAGGAAGTCGAGATTACCGAGCGCAAGGACGGTAAAAGCTCACAGGTCAAAATGCTTATCTGGCGCGGGATGCATGTTATCTGGAGGTAGTATGGCTGAAATTGTTTTTACGGTTAAGGAAGTCAGGGGGGAAGTTCATTTATCCGCAATTATATCGGCTGAAAAAACGGATTCCCGTTTGGTTAAAGATACATCCAATATTATTGCACCGTTAATGCTGGCTTGCGCCAGTGCTGAAATAGCAAAGTTTTTTCAACATTTAAATGAGGCAAATCATGAATATTCAACAAAAGCAATTTACTGAAAAAACCGCACCTGAAGGTTACTGGGTTGATGCTAAAGATGCATTTATCCCTGTAAAACTGCTGAAGCCTATTGACCTGGCCCGGGATACGCTGGTTGGCGAGATCGTAACTAAAGCTATCGAGCTGAATAAGCTGATGAAGGAATTTAAAGAAAGTTCGTTTGGCGATATCGGGGCGTTCGTCGACCTTTCCGCTAACGAATATGGCGTTAAGCTGGGCGGCAAAAAAGGCAACGTTACGCTCTATAGCTTTGATGGCCGCTATCTGATTCAGCGGGCTATGGCTGACCGTATCGCCTTTGATGAGCGTATGCAGGCCGCGAAGAGCCTCATTGACGAATGCCTTGCTGACTGGACTGAGGATGCTCGCCCGGAGCTGAAAGTATTTATCAGCCGCGCATTCTCGACTGATAAAGCCGGTAATGTTTCCACGGGCGCGGTGCTGAACCTTCGTCGTTATGATATCGACGATCCACGCTGGCATAAGGCGATGGATGCTATCGGCGAATCCTTACAGGTTATCGCGACAAGCTCTTATATTCGTATTTACGAACGTATTGGTGACACTGACCAGTACACTCCAATTGCTCTGAATATGGCGACGGTGTGATATGAAAGCGAAAGAATTTAACCGCAAATATCAACCGGGAATGGTCTTCTGGCATCAACGCCCAAATGAAATAGAGCGTCGGGCCGTAAGAACTGTTGCAGCGGCTATGGATTTGAAATCGGCGACAATTGTGGAAATTAACGTAGAGCCCTGGCTTGCAAACGTGAACTCACTTACGCGTCAGGATTAATTAAACCTTAAATATTTTTTAAATGGCGTAATGCGTCAGGGGATGCTTACGCCTGAAATGAGGGTAAGACTATGTCGGTTACCGTAATTAACGAAATGCTGGGTAAGGTTTTTGTTTCGGCCGAAAAAAAACGATGACGGAACGGAACTTAAATTTTTCGAAAATAACTGGGTTGATTCTTTCACTTTTTACCATGTAGATGATTGCTGTGAAAGCGTCTGGATTGAGGATATTGAGGGCGAACTGAGCGACCTTGAAGACTCCCCCCTTACTTGAAGCTGAGGTAGTCAGTAATCAAGAAGAAACTAATTCTGGCTCCAGAACGTGGACTTTTTTCAAGTTCGGAACAGCGAAAGGGCATGTGGTCGTTCGCTGGTGCGGTGAAAGTAATGGTTATTATTCAGAAAGCGTGTCTCTGAAAATCACCAGACGAATTGACTTTTAAAGGTGAATAAAATGAAAGCATTGTCATTTTACGATCGGATCATGCTCAATCCTTACCTTCGTCCGGTGACCTTAACTTTATGCGTTTTATTTTGCATCGCTGTATGGGGCGTAGGTATTCACTACAGCCTGAAAATGATTGAGCTGTTATTAACCTTATTTAAGGGGGCCTAAATGGGCTTTTATAAAACATCGACAAAAGCAGCGCTTGACGCGTGGGACAATGAAATTCGTCAACGTGCAGAGTTGAAAGAGAAAGCACTTGAGTTTGCAAAAAAATTCGGCGGCAAACCGGTATTTTGCGGTAATGCTACAAACTTCCACTTTCACGGTCTGTCATTCGATGCTGCGCCATTGATTGGCCATAGCAGTTTATGGACGCTCTCCCGTTCGCAGAATGGTTACACCCGCGAACCACGAGGTAAGACCCGCATTCCCCGCGAGCGCCGCGAGGAACATCTACAGCTGCTGGACGCATGGAGTGAGGGTCGTCCCACGGAAAGAATCTCAAGGGAGCCTTACTGGAAAGCGCTGGGCCTTGAATGGGGAATGTTGATCCTGTGTGGCATTACCCACTACCGGGTCGGGGATGTGATTTATTTCAAAACCGACGCCAGACCATCCCCGGATTCCGGTGCAATCGAAATTGTTGAATCGGAATTTAAAGCTGCTGAAAAAACACTGGGCTCATAAAGGGGGCGATTATGGCTGGATATCTCTGTGTTTCAGGGTGTGAAGTTCAGGATATGGGTAGTAAGCGTATTTATCACCTTAACGATAACTCCGTTGTAATTGAGCATCCCGATTACCCAGGAAAGACACGATTTCAATTTTATACCCGTAGCGGTCAGTCAATCCGTAAACCGGCTGATAAAACCGCAATGAAACAGGCCGTAGAACGTCACAAAAAACGCTGGAGATTAGCATGAATACTGAAAACCGTTTTATTACCACCTGGACAGGTCAGCACTTTTATTTTTGCAATTCAGGCGCTGACGTTATTTATATTGATGATATCGCCCAGGCTCTTTCTAATCTGTGTCGCTTTACCGGCCATCTGGATGAGTTCTATAGCGTCGCTCAGCATTCCGTGCTGGCAAGCTATCTTGTGCCGTCTGAGTTTGCGCTTGAAGCTCTACTGCATGATGCCAGTGAGGCTTACTGCAATGATATTGCTGCGCCGCTGAAAGTGTTGCTGCCTGATTATCGCGGTATTGAGAAATGGGTTGAGGGTTTAATCAGCCAGAAGTTTGGCCTTCCCGAAACTATGAGCCCGGAAGTTAAACGCGCTGACCTCATCATGCTGGCCACAGAACGCCGCGACCTGTTTATTGAAGACGATTCTGAATGGGCCATTCTCAGGGGCATTCAGCCTACGGATGAATTTACCATCAGCCCGATGTTACCCCGTCAGGCACGAAAACTCTTTATCGATCGCTGGCTCGAACTCAAGCCAGGACATTGATAAAAAAATTTGCATAACCGGTCTATTAATCATTCGAAATAATGAGGTGATTATCATGATTAAAAAAGATAAAAGCCATGTAAGCAAATGGCACTCTGGATTAAAAGGAAAACTGTGGAGCAGTAGAGAAGTAGCCTATTTAATCGAACATGGTAACAGCAAGCCATTAATGGATTTATCAGCAGAATTAGAGCGCAGCTATCATTCGATAAAGGGAATGCGCCACAAGTTGGGGTTAGGCAAGCGTAAAAGTTATCGTTTCTGGACTAAGCAAGAAATAGATTTCCTCAAGTGTAATGCAGGGAAGATGGTTTGCAGAGATATCGCGAAAAATTTAGGGCGTAGTCTGCAATCTGTAAAAGGTAAGGCTGAATACATGAGACTCAGCCTTATATGCATCGGAGAAAATCACCCTTGCGCCATTCACAGTGATGAGGATGTATTGCTTTGCCGCGAACTTCATGCTGCCGGAATGAGTGTAAAACTTATTGCTGAAAAAATGGAAATATCGCTAGGGGCCGTTCTGGCTATTGTATATGGCCACCGCATGACGCAGCAAGACCGGATCCTGTTCGAGCTGGACAGAATGGACGCCAGAAGATGAACAAAAAGCTTATGAGTGAAGCATCCCGGTTTCAGTCATCGTCTGAACGCGCATCGTTCTGGCGATGGATTATCGGCACATTAAGTGCCGCTCTGATTCTTTCCGTTATTTTTAATTTATTCTGATGGAGTCAAAATAATGACCAGCAAATTAACTAGAGAGTGGGTGCAGGAAGCAATTTCTGACATCCAAACCAGACGCAATAACGGCTCTATAAGTTGGGATGACGAGCGTGAAAATATACTGAAAACGTTTGAAATAGCTTTGGCCGCAATGGGCAGCGAGTCGCCCTACACCGTTCAGCCGCCATCATCTGATCTGGCCGTCGAGCAAAATTTCCGCGATGCGATGGAGGGTATCGAACATATCCGCCGAGCGCTGGAGGAGACATTTGGCGGCCTGCACGGGACCCATAGTGAGCCTGAAATCCTGGTGGACTGCAAACAGATAGTTGACGCTATCTATGCTGCTTACAGGTCTGCCGGTAACGCCGATTCTGGTAGTCCGTCTGGCAGGGTCATCAGCATCCGGCATAAGGAGTATGCTCACCTGGAGGATGGCCAAATCTCATCTCACTTATGGCTTGAGGCATCGCCGCAGCCTGCTGATCTTCAGACCAGCTCGCTGGTAATGTGGGTCAAGCGCCTTTCCCTGTCACTTCGTTCGGCATGCCCTGATAACAAATTACCCAAAGCGGCGATGGGTTATCTGCAAAAAAACGGTCTCATCAGCATTGCTGATTGCCTTCGGGGGAACAATGAAGAACCTCCTGCGTAATATGACTGCCGGTAATTTTAACCGGCGTTATCCGGTCGGCTCCCGGTTTCGGTATTACATCGTTCCCGGGATGCCTGAAGTGGAAGAAGTCGTCACCACCTCAGAAGCCTGGCATGTACGTAACGGCCGGCTGGTCGTCCGGGTGGAAGGGAAAATCGGGGGCGTGTCGGTCAACAAACTTGAACCCATTCAGTGAGTCATTCTTGCAGGCACTTTGCGGAGTGCCTGCCGTAATGGCAACCAACAGGAGGTAATATGTCCACTCCAGCAAAACGCGGCCTTATCGGGGCCATCAAAGCCGGTCAGGCTCATCTGGGCTGGGATGACGCGACATATCGCGCTGTTCTGGCCCGTATGTGTAACGGCAAAACCTCATCCACAAAGTGTTCCCTCGACGAGCTGCAGGCCGTGCGTGAATACATGCATGAGCAGGGCTTCCCCCGCCAGTCAGCCCGTCATGGCAAGCGGCCAAATGTGGCCCGTTCACGCAAAACGATGCTCAGCAAAATTGAAGCTTTGCTTGCAGATGCAAAACGCCCGTGGAATTATGCCGAGAAAATGTGCGATCATATGTTCCAGGTCAAGCGCGTGGAATGGTTAACGGATGAACAGTTAACCAAGCTGATGCAGGCGCTGGTCATCGACGCAAAACGGCGTAAGAAACGGGAGACAACCGATGAATCTGCAACAGGTAACAGAGCTACTGCCCCCGGTAGTCATTCAGATAGCTGACCTCATCGGCTTCCCGGCCACCGAGCGCCTGCTGTCTGCGTTCGGTGGCACCACCTTCCCGATTGGTAAAGGTCTCCGCGCTCTCGGTGCTCAACGTGCCGCACTCCTCCGCGATACCATCGGTGACCATAACGCCCAGATATTGTTTAAAAACTTTGGCGGGTTCCCGCTTTATCTGCCCCGTTGCGAGCTGGCATTACGCGAGTTGCGTAACCTGCAGTTCCTGGCAGACTTCGACGAGGCCAGCCGGAGCGGTGTTTCTTCGTTAATGGCCATGACGTTACTGTGTCCGAAATACGGATTTGGCGATCGCACCGGCTGGCGTCTACTGGCGCAGCGGAAAAATGCGAATGAATACAATCAAGACTCGTTGTTTTAAAGAGGATTTATGAAATATATAGCTTTACTTCTTCTTGTTACGAGCTCTTGTTCAGTTGCAAAAATGGTGTCCAATGCGAAGGCAGTTGAAACCTATCAAATGCAGTTAGAACAAACTAAAAAAATGCTGAATGAGGTTCAGCAAACGCTTATAGCATCTGATGCAGTGATCACGATGTACAAAAATCTTGGATACACAACACCAGAAGTTAGAGCGATGAGCCGACATTTGATAATTCTTGGAGAGGATATCCAGCATTTTTATGGTGATGTATCGCTTAATCCAACACCATTTAATGCTTGTACTTTTGTCCCCTCAGTTGCCTATAATTTCTGGTCGCAGAGATTAAGCAGTGTTTCTAAAGACGATCCCGAAGCTCTAAAGGTTGCTGCAAATCAATACATAAAGCAGGCAAATGATTGTGTGTATGCAATAAACAATCCTCCACCAAAAGAGATTGAAGAAAGCGAACAGCTTCAAATCATTGATGTTACGCCATAACCCACTGACACCCGTCAATCTGATTTCCTGATCTCCCTCCCGCGATACTGACATCACCTTAACTCCCTGTGGTGTCAGTACATGAATCTCAACGACTTCCAGCGTGCCGCCGGCATTACGCAACAGCGAGCGCAGCAATGGCTTGATCCGCTGAATGCGGCCATGGCCGAATTCTTTATCAATACCCCGTTGCGTCAGGCTGGCTTTATCGCGCAGCTCGGCCATGAAAGCACCCGTTTTGCCGTCATCAGCGAAAACCTGAACTACCGTGATGCTGCGCGTCTGGCGATGATTTTCCGCTCTGACTTCGACCGCAACAAAAACCGCAAGATTGATCCGGCTGAGCTGGAGTTTGCCCGGGGCTTTGTCGGTAAACCGCAGGCCACAGCTAACTTTGTCTATGCCAACCAGGGCGGGAACGGCCCGGAATCCTCCGGCGACGGCTGGCGTTATCGTGGTCGTGGCTTAATTCAGGTTACCCTCAAAAACAACTATCGGGCCTGCGGGCAGGCGCTGGGGCTGGACCTGTTGAACAATCCCGACCTGTTACTTGAACCGGTGAATGCCGCCCGTTCTGCCGCCTGGTTCTGGTATCAGCACGGCTGTAATGCGCCGGCGGATGCGGCCAACGTGGTCGAAGTTACGCGCAAAATTAACCCCGCGCTGGTTGGTCTTAACGACCGCGCCATGCTCTTCGAGAAAGCCCGGAGGGCGTTATGTCCCTCAAAGAACTGATTTCTAACCCGTCTGGCCGGCTCAGCACCAGCGACACTATTACGTTTTTTACTTTTCTGGTCACGTCCGCGATCGTCATCTGGTACGGCTACAGCCTGCAGCTGCAGGAGTGGATGTTTACCGCCTACATCGTCGCGTGGGCGGGCCATAACATCGGGTCAAAACTGGTGGCCATGAAGCGCGATCAGCCTGCCGCCCCGACGAACGGAGGTACCCCCGATGGTCAGTAAGCTCTGGACGCTGATAAAACCGCTGCTCCCCTGGCTGGTTGCTGTCGCGCTGATTCTGTTTGCGGGGATATGGATTGGTATTCAGGTATGTGCCAGCCAGATGCGGGGTGACGTACAGACGGCAAACAACGCGACGGCCACCGTTCAGAAGGCGTTCGACGATTACAAGATTGAGCGCGAAAAAACGGATGCCGATAAGGCCAGACAGAACCAGTCGCAGTTGCAGGCTCAGGTAAATCTCGCCGAACACTACCGGCAGCAGGCGGACAAATTATCCGGGGAGCTGCTGGCCAAAGGCAAAGCACTGACGATCGCACAGCAAAAACTGAAGGAAAAAATCGATGAACTCACGCGTAAAGATGGCGATAGCTGGACTGGTATCGGCCCTCGCGCTCTGTGCCTGTACGAGCAAAACCTCGGCTATCCAGCCGGACCCGGTTGCAGTCAATATCTGTCAACAGCCGACGGCAGAAATGCTGGATATTCCGGCGATGCCGACAGCGCCGGCGGCGGACTCTCTCCCCGGGGAATCCTCGGCCACAGCAACGGCTACGGCGAATGGTGCCAGCTCATCCGCAACAAACTGAACACCATCCGCCAGCTCTACGGTAAGGAGCCACAATGAACCCAGACCAGCTTTACCAGTTACTTCTCGGTCTTGTCACGTTGTTCGGCGGTATCTGGATCCGCCGACTGCAGCTCGATATCCGCGATCTGGAAGAATCGGTTGACCGTATCAGAACCGAATACCAGCGCCGGGACGATGCCTCGCGTGATTACAGCCTGGTATCGGACAATATCCGGGACATCAAGAACTCACTTAACCGCATCCTCGACAAACTGGACAAGAAGGCAGACCGGACATGAAGGCCAGACAAAAGCGGCGGCAGCGTCGTATTACCACAGCAAACGTGACGCCGTCGGTCAGGCTGGCCAGCGATGACCCGTTAATGCTTCTGCAGCAGTTGCTGACGGAACAGCGCCGGCCGTTCTCCCCCGACATCATGCCGGAGCTGGAGAAAATCTCCGGGGCGGTGATGCGTATCGATCGGCGTATTGATGCGATGGAAAGCCGGGTTATCCGTCAGGGTGCTATCTCCGGCGGGCTGACCGGGGCGCTGTCGGGCGGGCTGGTCGTGACGACCATTTCCTTAATCAAGGCCAAGATGGGGTTCTGATATGGCGCATCCGCCCGAGACAAGGGAAAAAGTACGGCGGCTTTATATTCAGAGCCAGCTATCACTGCAGATCGTTTCTTCGCAATGCGGCGTCAGTTTTGCGACGGCCGCCCGCTGGAAGAAAGACGCGCAGGACAGCGGCGACGACTGGGACAAGCTCCGTGCCGCGAACGTGCTGGCGGGTAATGGTATGGAGGACGTCGGCCGGGCCATCCTGATGGGGTTGCTGGTCCAGTATCAGACCACCATTGAACAGCTCAACGTTGATTCACAATTGCCGCCACAGGCCCGCGTTGAGTTGCTGGCCAGTCTCAGTGATGCCTTTAACAAAGCGACCGTCGCCAGCAAGCGCGTGCTGCCGGAGACGTCGCAACTGGCCACGGCGATGGAGGTCATCACTATGCTGTCCACCTTCATCAGTGAACACTACCCGAAGCATATGGAAGCCTTTGTCCAGGTGCTGGAACCCTTTGGTAATGAGGTACAAAAACACTATGGCTGATCATAACTGGCGGGAAAGTCTGGCCCGGTCTCACCGACAGGGCTTTGTTACAGCACGCTACATCGACCCACGGCAGCTTAAGTCCGTGCAGAAAGCATTACGTTCACTCAGTAAAGGAGTTTCCATTATGCCCATTCCCTCAACGGAAAAATTACCCGAGCCTTGCGCGCGTCGTGAATCACTGCGTCAGCGCATTATCTGCGCGATTCAGGCTGAATTCGGTGAAGAAGAAATGTACCAGATACTGTTTGTTGAGGCGATGTGGCTGGCAATGCAGTCAGTCTGCGGCCCCGCAGAGGCCGCAGCTGTTATCAGAGAGAGTCAGATTCATCCGTGACTTTTGAGGCGACCACATCAAAGAGCCATGCATAGCATTTGCGGTAATTGTCAGGTCCAGAGTCCTTTTGGGGCGGGGCCTGATTCATTTCGGCGACTCTAAGTTCGTAAGACATCTTCATCGTTCCCTTCCCAAATTCCGGGAAGGTGGATTCGAAAAGAGATGCCGTAATACGGGCAACCTCGATGCGCTGGTCAATAGTGAGTTTTTGTTTCATGGGGCAGGTTTTCCCTTTGAGTTGAGGAGTAACGATTATGGCTGACAAATTAATCCAAGTTAATAGCCGTATCAGCGTGATGGCCAGTCAAGTGGCTTATATCATCGCGCCGGAATTTAAAGATTACATCGAAGTTCATTTGCTCGATGGCCGCGTTGAAGTTATGGAGTGTTCCCGCAACCGCTGGAATGATAAAGACCGCTTTGAAACGGCTGTTAACGACGCTTTAAAGGGGGGGAATAAATCATGTTTATTTCCGCCGTTGTGAAAAATGTGTCTCACGATCGCCTGTCTTTCATCTGCCCGGGCTGCGGTTTCTCCCATCAGGTGACCATTGGCCAGGGCGACGGCCCGCGCTGGGACTGGAACCATGATTATGTTCGCCCGACTTTCAACCCCAGCATCCTGGTGACCTGGGAAGAGCCGAGCGATAACCCGGCGCATTTTGATGACCGGACTAAAGACCAGCATCGTGTCTGCCACAGCTTTGTGCGCGACGGTCATATCCAGTATCTGGCTGACTGTACGCACGAACTGGCGGCGCAGACACTTCCGTTACCCCGCATTGAGGACTGACCGATGAAATTTTTACTGAGCCTGCTTATCGATGCGATCGTTGCGGTGTCGCTGGCCATGGGCGTTTTGTGGGCCGACGAACGGTTACTGAATATCGGCTATTTTGCCGGGTGGTTCGTCGGGGTTGTTAACCTTTTGGGGCTGATGAGCCCGAACGGCCAGGTAGTATTTGCGCGCGAATATGAACATCGTTCATTGTCCCGGCGTTGCTATGACGTCCTGACAGATGTGGCGTTCATCGTGTTTGCCATCTGGTCCGGGTGGTTCGTGATGTGTGCCGTTTATGCCCTGCAGGCAGCGGGTAAAGCGGAGCTGATCGCTAAGCTGGAGCGCAAATTAGCCGCGCCGGCGGTACCGGAGTAACCCTGTGACGCGTAAAAAGAATGTCTCCCTGAACAAAAAGGAGTTTGAGGCCCAGCTCAACGAGCTGGCCGCATCGCTGCGCCGGTCCATCGAGGCGGAACAGGTCGGCTTTGACCCGTCTCAGGAGGCCGTCAATCAGCGCCGTGAGGCGGTCAGGGATCCGGTTAACGGCTTCCGTTACTTCGTACAGAACTACTTCCCGCACTATATCCGCCATAAAGATGAGTCGGAGCTGCATAAGTTCCTGTTTCAGCGTCTGCCTGAAATCGTTAGCGCGACCGTCAGTCAGCAGGACGCCATCGCCGCTCCCCGTGGTGAGGCCAAATCGACCATCGTCAGCCAGCTCTTTGTTCTGTGGTGCATCATTCTTGGGCTGAAAAAATACCCGGTCATCATCATGGACAGTATCGACCAGGCGTATCCGATGCTGGAAGCGATCAAGGCCGAGCTCTGCTGGAACCCGCGGCTGAAGATGGACTTTTCCGACGCCTGCGGCGCGGGCCGCGTCTGGCAGATGGGTACCATTTTGACAGCGACCGATATCAAGGTGCAGGTTGCCGGTAGCGGTAAAAAGCTGCGCGGCCTGCGTCATGGCCCGTATCGTCCCGATCTGGCTGTACTCGATGATATTGAAAACGATGAGCTGGTCCGCAACCCGGACCAGCGCGACAAGCTGGATAACTGGCTGAAAAAGACCGTTCTGCCGCTGGGTGGCGCGGGGGCTAAATTCGATGTTATCTACATCGGGACTATTCTGCATTACGACTCGGTGCTGTCACGCACCCTGAAAAATCCCATTTGGCGCAAGAAGCGATTTAAAGCCCTTATCACCTGGCCGTCAGACATGACGCTGTGGGATAAGTGGGAAGAAGTCCTGCGTAACAATGACGACGACGGCGAGCTGCTGGCCCGGGCGTTCTACGATGAGCACAGGGACGCGATGGAAGCCGGCGCGGTGGTTTCCTGGTCAGCGCGTCCACTCTATGCCCTGATGTTGATCCGCGCACGTGACGGCCACAGCACTTTTGACAGTGAGTACCAGAATGACCCGGTCAGCGGCGATGATGCGCCGTTTGCCACCTGCATCAACTTCTGGGTTAACCGACTTAACGAATGGTCGTTCTTCGGCAGTATCGACCCCAGTCTGGGTAAGAACGGTAAATCGCGCGACCCCTCGGCGATTATGGTCGGTGGATTTAACCGGATGACCGGCATCCTTGACGTCGTCGAGGCCCGCATTAAAAAGCGTCTGCCAAGCGTCATTATCAGTGACACCATTGAGTTGCAGCGCCAGTACGGTTGCCTGTGCTGGTCGGTTGAAGCCGTCCAGTTCCAGGAGTTCCTGCGCACCGAGCTGGTCCGCCAGTCAGCGGAGCTGGGGGTTCCGGTTCCGGCGATGCCGGTGATACCGCATGCCGACAAAATCCTGCGTATCGAGTCCCTGCAGCCGTGGATGTTTAACGGGCTGATTCGCCTGCATCCGAGCCAGGTCACGCTGATTGAGCAGCTTCGTCATTTTCCCAAAGCCGACCATGATGATGGCCCGGATGCGCTGCATATGCTCTGGGCGCTGTGTAACTCCTTTGGGACGCGTGACGGTTTCCGCCAGGTCCCGCGCCGGCAGGACGATGACCGCGATGATGACAACAGACGCACAGATTCGAAGCGCCCGCGCAGCCGCTCGCGCTTCAGTAACGGAGGATGGTAATGAGCAAAATCGTTGACCAGTGGGGTCGCCCGTTTGACAAGGCGGTGACAAAAGCCCCGCAGACCGCACGGATGATACAGCTGAACAGCACCTACCCGGCGCATCCTTCCCGGGGGCTGACGATTCGCCATCTGCCCCGGATACTGCAGGAAGCCGAGCAGGGTTATCTTTCCGCGCAGGCAGACCTTTTTGACGATATGGTCGAAAAAGACGGCCATATCTTTTCAGAGATGGCCAAGCGCAAGAATGCGCTGCTGGGGCTGGACTGGAGCATCGAACCGCGCCGCAACGCGACAGCGGAAGAGAAGAACCTCGCGGCGATGGTTCAGGAGTGGTTCGATACACTGGATAACCTGGAGGATATCATCCTGCAGGCGGCCGATGCGATCGGGCATGGCTTCAGCTGTCAGGAGCTGGAGTGGGATATGGAAGAGAACGTCTGGCTTCCGTCTGAAGCGCATCTGCGGCCGCATCGCTGGTTCCAGGCACGGCCCGACAGGGGCGATGAAATCCGTCTGAACAATGGCAGCATCGACGGCGAAGAGCTGGCACCGTTCGGCTGGATGGTTCACCGACATAACGCCAAAACCGGCTTTACCGGCCAGTCCGGGCTGTATCGTGTGCTGGTCTGGCCTTACCTCTTCAAGAACTTCTCCCTGCGTGATATGGCGGAGTTTCTGGAGATTTACGGCCTGCCGGCGCGGGTCGGGACGTATATGGCCGGGGCCACCGATGCAGACAAAGACGCGCTCTTTGACTGCCTGGTGCAGCTTGGCCATAACGCTGCCGGCATTATTCCGATGGGCACTACCATTGATTTCAAGGCTGCCGCATCCGGTCAGCCGGATCCATTCGTGGCAATGATTGACTGGTGCGAGCGCACCGAATCAAAAGTGATCCTCGGGGCAACCCTCACCAGCCAGGCCGATGGCAAGACCTCCACCAATGCGCTGGGTAACGTCCATAACGACGTCCGCCACGATATCCTGGTCGCGGATGCCCGCCAGCTGGAGGGTTTCTTCCGCAACATGATTGATATGTTGCTGCGGATTAACGGGTATGAGGTTTCGCGCCGCAAGCTGCCTAAACTGGTATTTGATACCCGGGATATCGAAGATATCGAAACCTTCTCTGCCGGGGTGAAAAACCTGGTGGAATCGGGTGTGAAAACCATTCCGGCATCCTGGGTGCATACAAAGCTGGGTATCCCGGTTCCCCAGAAAGATGAGGCCGTACTGGAGGCACCGGCCCAGACCGGCACACCGTTACCCGTTGCACTGAGTCAGCGATTCCGGCGGATTGCTGCCCTGACCACCGCCGCAGAGCTGTCAGACCCGGCGCAGGAGGCGCTGGATAACGGCCGTCCGGTGCCGGAGAAGATCGCCGCCGCCATGCAGAACCTCATCGCGCCGCTGGTCGCTGCACTGCAGGATGGCCGCCTGCCTGATGAGGCCATGGATATCATTGCCGGCAGTTACCCGGACCTGGACGACAGCGAGCTGGTGACCCTGCTGGAGCAGGCGCTGTTTGTCGCGGACGTATGGGGGCGGCTGAATTCCGATGCCTGACAGCGTTGACCTGAGCTATGCGATTGGCCTGAAACCCGCTCAGGCCATCGAGTATTTCCAGTCCAAAGGTTACACCATCGGCTTTAACTGGCATGAGGTGGAAGCCCGGGCGCACGCGACGGCGTTCACCGTCGCCGGCATTCTGCGCCAGGATATTCTGCAGGACGTGCGTGCCGGCCTGCAGGATTCACTGGATAACGGGCTGACGCTGGAACAGTTCCGCCGGCAGATGACGCAGAAGCTGACGCAGAAAGGCTGGCTGGCCGATAAGGCGAAGCTGGTCGCCGATGAGGATGGCGTACTGGAGGGCAAGCAGTTAACCCCGCGCCGGCTACGCACCATCTTTGAAACCAATATGCAGTCGTCCTATGGTGCCGGCCGCTACGCCCAGCAGATGGAGAATGCCGCCGACCGCCCGTACTGGACGCGCGTGGCGGTCATGGACCTGCGCACACGGCCCGCACACGCGGCGCTGAACGGACTGACGGCCCGCTATGACGATCCCATCTGGCAGTTTGCCTATCCGCCCGATGGCTGGGGATGCCGCTGCCGCGTCCGGGCACGTTCGCAAAACGATATCGACAGCAAAAGCATCTCCGTCTGGTCGAGCGAGGGGCATCTGGAAACCGTGCAGCAGGCATGGGGGCCGCAGGATACCCGCGAGGTGCAGGCGTTCCGCTACAACGGCCAGCTCTATACCCCTGATGCCGGCTTTGGCCATAATCCGGGTCAGGGCTGGCTGGCGGGTCTCGGTCAACGCCTGATGGACCGCTCAACCACAGCACCACCACAGATGGCCGCGCTGGCTGTTCAGCACACACTTTCGGAGCCGCAGCTGCTTGACGCGCTCACATCCGACATGCGCCGCTTCGTGAACCAGTCGCTGCTGCGTGAGCCAGCCGGTGCTTTCCGTCATGCCGGCGCACTCAGCACCCGCACGCTCGATGCGCTGGCCGGTCGTGGCCGTATGCCCGACGCCGCAGTGATGACGGTGACCGACAGCGCGGTGGTACAGTCACCCGGGCCGCTCTGGGAGCTGTTGCCGGCACAGCTGCGCCAGCCTGCAGCGGTTCTGGCTGATGGTGACGATCTGCTTTATGTCATCCGCAATGGCGAGTCACTCCACCAGGTGCGGGCCGTTCCCGGGCAGAACGCTGCCGGCTACGAGCTGCAGTTACCGGACGGCGGCGAGTCCCTGACGCCGGCCTCCCTGCAGTCGCTGGCTGAGTTACCGTTACTGGAGGGTTCGTTTGATGGCTTATAACATCGTTTTTGACGTTACTGACTTTGAGCGCTCGTTAGGCGAGCTGATCAACAAATTCGAGAAACGCGCGCCGCTGATGAAGATGCTGGCCGGTCTGATGGAAGACTCGGTCCAGGAGAACTTCGAGGTGGAAGGCCGGCCAAAATGGCAGCACTGGAAAAGCAATGCCTACTGGGCGCAGCGCCGGGGCGGTAAAATACTCCAGCGCTCAGGGCGACTGGCGGCGAGCATCACGGCTTACAGTGACAATGATATGGCGACGGTCGGGACCAATGTGGTCTACGCCGGCATTCACCAGTCAGGGGGGAAGATTAATATCCCTGCCCGCAGCCAGCAGGCGTACTACCGCCAGAACAAGGACGGCACCCTGAATAACAAGTTCGCCCGCAAGAGCAAAGCCAACTACAGCGAGTGGCATACCATCCCGGCGTATGAGATCAAGATAACCGCGCGTCCTTTCCTGCATCTGACTGAATCTGACGTCACCGATATGGAAGAGAAAGCGACGGATTATTTCAGTCAGATCTACCGTTAACCAGCGAAACCCGAAAACGCGCTGTAACGCATCACAGGGCGTTCTCTATCCTTCAGGGCGACGGAACTACCTTAACAGGGTGTTCAGACGTTTTTAAAAGCGGTTTAAAAACGTTTAGCGCTATTGCCCTGCACCGGGACAGAGTGACATGATGTTCCCGCCATCCCCTCCTTTATATACCCACTGACATCCTTCAGTCTGTTGCGCCGAAAATATCCCTGTAATGTCGGCGTCATGAAAACTCGTATCGCGTCACTCTCACAGGTAATCAACGCCGCCACTCGCGGCGTTATCCAGTTGTTACCGGCCGGCACCTTCCGTGCCGGCGACGGTCGCCCGGCTGAATGCCCTGACGGCTGGTTTATTGACGGCACTATCGCAGCCGCGCTCATCGCAGCGGCTGACGCCCGCCAGACCCCCTATGTCATCGACTACGAACACCAGACCCTGCGATCGGCGAAGAACGGTCTGCCGGCTCCGGCTTCCGGCTGGTTCAAAAAACTGGAGTGGCGCGAGGGTGTGGGTCTGTTCGCGGTCGATGTCGAATGGACTGACGCAGCCGCCGCCGCTATCGACGCCGGCGAATACAAATTTATTTCCCCTGTATTTCTTTACGACGCGACTGGTCTGGTCACCACGTTAATCAACGCGGCCCTGACCAATACGCCCGCCCTGGACGGTATGGATGAGGCAATGCTTGCCGCTGCTTCCCTCCTGGCCGCCACTTCAACTGAGGACACAACGATGGATGAATTGCTGGAACAGCTCCGCTGGTTCCTGGGTCTGCCGCTTTCGTCAACGGAAGCCGACATTCTCAACGAGCTGCAGAAGCTCATTAACAAAATTAAGGCTTCGGACAGCCAGGCTGCCGCCGGTCTTGCCTGGATTAACGGACTGGAAGCCAGCGTCGCTGCGCTGACGTCTCAGGTTGAAACCCCTGACCCGGTCCTCTGGGTCTCCGTTGAAGTTATGAATCAGGCGATCGAGCAGGCCCGCGCATCCGGTGAAGAGCAAATTGCTCAGCTGACGCTGCAGCAGTCCACCGACCTGATTCAGGCAGCATTGTCTGACGGTCGTCTGCTGCCGGCGCAGAAAGGCTGGGCGGAGGCGCTGGCCAAATCCAGCCCCGACAAACTCCGCGATCATCTGAGTAAACAGACCCGTATAGCGGCGCTCACCACCACCCAGACCGGTGGACGTCCGCCGGCTGGCCTGCCGTCCAGAACCGTCGATGCGCCGGAAGATGAGCTGAATCCGGCGGTGCTCAGCATGATGGGCCTTGATCCGAACGATTTTAAAGAGGGAAACAGCAATGTCTGATCGTAACACTCCCTGGCGTAATGGCGAGCTGGTCGCCGTGCCGGTGGCTGCGGCCACGATGATTTATGGCGGGCATATGGTCGGCCTGAATGCCAGCGGCCTCGCCGTTCCTGCTGCCGCCACGGCTTCCCTGACCATTTTAGGCGTCTCCGATGAGTACGCTGATAACACCGCCGGCGCGGCCGGGGCGACGTCGGTGATGGTCCGTCGCGGTAAAGCTTGGAAGCTGACCAACCTGTCCGGGGATGCCGTCACCCAGGCGGATGTCGGTAAATCCTGCTATGTCGCCGACAGCATCACCGTGGCAAAAACCAGCAATACCGATGCACGACCGGTGGCCGGTACCGTTATTGCCGTCGAATCTGACGGCGTCTGGGTTGAAATTTAAGGAGATCAGCCGTGATTGTTAACAAGCAGAACCTGAAAACCATCTTTACCGGTCTTAAGAAGACCTTCCAGAATGCGTTTGATCAGACCCCCAACGACTGGCAGCAGATTGCGATGGTCGTGCCGTCTGGCACCAAAGAAGAGAACTACGCCTGGCTGTCGCGCTTCCCGAAAATGCGTGAATGGTTGGGTGAAAAAGTAGTGAAAGCCCTTGAGGCGTTTAACTACACCATCCGTAACAAGGACTGGGAAGCGACTATCGAGGTCGATCGCAACGATGTCGAAGATGACACCATGCTGGGCTATGCGCAGCAGGCTCAGGGTGCGGGACAGTCTGCCGCAGAGCTGCCAGCCGATATCATCGGGCGACTGCTGAGCGGCGGGTTCACCAACCTCTGTTATGACGGGCAGTACTTCTTCGATACGGATCACCCGGTCGGTAAAGGGTCTGCCTCCAATAAAGGGACCAAAGCGCTATCGGCCGCGACGTTCGCCGCCGCTCAGGCGTCCTTCGGGGCCGCCCGTGCGGCGATGCGTAACTTCAAGGATGACGAAGGTGAAAGCCTGCGCATCCAGCCAGGACTGCTGGTTGTCCCGCCGGCACTGGAGGATATCGCCAATTATCTGATGACGGCCGATCGCTTCCCGGACAACACGCCGAACATCTACAAGGGAACAGCAAAGGTCCTGGTGTGGCCAGGGCTGGCAACCGACACCGAGTGGTACCTGTTTGACGTGACCAAACCGGTCAAGCCGCTGGTATATCAGGAACGTAAGAAGCCGGTGTTTGTCGAGCAGACCAACCTGGACAGCGACGACGTCTTCCTGATGAAGAAGTACAAATTTGGTGCCGAGGCCCGCTCTAACGGCGGCTATGGCTTCTGGCAGATGGGTTTTGGTTCAACCGGGGTGGATGCATAAATGCCTGAAATTACGATTACAGCAAAGCGCGACGGCTTCCGTCGCTGTGGTGTGGCACACCGTGATGTGCCTGTGACCTGGCCGGATGGCAGTTTTACCGAAGAACAGATCGCCATCCTGCGTGCCGAGCCGGCGCTGGTCGTGCATACCGGCGCGATCAGCGGCGATGACGACAAGCTGAAGGCCGCACTGGAACGCATTCAGGAGCTGGAGACCCAGCTGGAGGACGTGACCACTGACCGCGATCGTCTGCAGGCTGCGCTGGCACTTCAGACGGCGAGCCTGTCACCGGAGGCGAAGGGTAACGCTGCTGACGATACTGCAGCGGCTGAGTCTTCGGCTAAAGCGAAAAAGTAAGGAGCTGCTATGTACGCCACCCGGGCCGATATGGTCCTGCAGTTTGGCGAGGGGGAGTGTATCTCCCTCTCCGACAGGGATTTCACCGGTCAGATTGATGATGCTGTGCTTAACGGTGGCCTTCAACGGGCCTCCGCCGAAATCGACAGCTACCTGTCCGGCCGTTATCCGGTGCCTTGGCCAGATACGCCCGGGATCCTCGTGGATAAATGTTGCGACATCGCCCGGTACAAGCTGACCGGGGCGGAGACGCAGAACACCGAAGAGATCAGGGAGCGTTATGAACGTGCGATTCGTTATCTGGAGCAGGTTGCTAAGGGAAATATCACACTTGGCCGTCTGCCAGACGGTTCAGTGGCTCAGGGCGGGAGTCTGTCCCGCTTTTCCTCGAATGGCCGGGTTTTCGGGCGCGATGAGACGGGTGGAGGTGCATTTTGATTATCACGCAAATCGAATCCGCCATTATCGACAGGCTCACCCGGGGGCTCGGCAAACTGGTCCGCGAGGTGCATTCCTACAGTGGCGAACTCGATGGCGATCCTGCTGAGGTAGTGCGCCAGTTGCCGGGCGTCTGGGTCACCTTTGGCGGTATTCAGGGTACCGAGCTGCTCAGCACCACCCGTAATAAGTGGCGCGATACCGGGCGATTTGTGGTCATCGCCGGGTCGCGTAACGTGCGAAGCGACCAGGCAACCCGCCACGGCGGCCCGTCATCCGACGAGGTGGGTTCTTACCAGCTGGTGTATGCCATCCGTCGGCTGCTGGCGCGGCAGGATTTGGGGTTACCTATTGACCATCTGATGCCTGGCAAGGTGCGCACACTGTTTAACACGCAGGTACAAAAAGCCGCGATGTCCGTCTTTGCCTGTGAGTTTGACACCCGGTTTGATTCGGCATCACTGGAGAACGGGCGGTTTCCTCTGGCACCGGCAGACCTGCCGCCCGGTCATCCTGACCAGATTTTTGGCGAGTATGGCGGTGCCAGCAGCGAGGATGACCCGGCCTGGCTGACCACCGATTTGCAGTATTTCCTGAACGGCCGGGAGCCGTTCGCAGCAGAGGACATTATTCATCATGAAAGTGAAAGCCCGTGAGGGAATCCGGGTACCGCGCGAGGATAACGCCCGCCGGTACATCGAGCAGGAGCCCGTCGAGGTTCCTGAAAGCACCTACTATCAGCGCCGCCTGAATGATGGCGACCTGGTAAAAGCGACGGAGGCGACCGTTGATGTGACGGCCGCTGCAGCAACGACCGGCAAAGGAACTAAATAATGTCCAGCCCGAACATTTCTTTCGACAATATCCCGTCGAGCATCCGCAAGCCGGGGCAGTATTTCGAGTTCAACACGCGACTTGCGGTACGCACGTTGCCGGCGAATGCGCAGAAGGTGCTGATTGTCGCCCCGATGCTCGCCAGCGGTAGCCTTGATCCGCTTGTGGCCACCAGTGTCTTCAGCGCCGATGAAGCGGCGGTGTACTTCGGTTACGGTTCCGTTGCGCATCTGATGGTGGTGGCGGCCATCAATACCTATGCCTATCTCGATCTGACGGTCATTGGCATCAACGATGCCGTCGCCGGAAATGCCGCTGCCGGTACGCTGACCCTTACCGGGCCGGCCAGTTCGCAGGGTGTGGTCAGCCTGTGGGTGGGAAACACCCGCGTGGATGTGGCCGTCAGTGCGGCCGACACGGAAACGGTCATCGCCGCCGCCATGAAAACGGCGATCGACAATCAGCCGGAGCTGCCCGTCACCGCTGCTGTCGCCGCCGGCGTTCTCACGCTGACCGCGAAGAACAAAGGCGCGGCCGGCAATGGTATTCGTTTGCGTGCGCAGACCACCGCCAGCGGGACCACCACGGCGGTGGCAGCAATGGCCGGCGGGGATATTGACCCGGATATTGCACCGGCGCTGGCGAACGTCGTGGCTGCCGGTCACAACATCATCATCAGCCCGTTCTCCACCCAGACCACGCTGACGACGCTGCGTACCCATCTGGATTTTGTTTCCGGTCCAATGGAGCAGCGCGGCGCGATCGGCGTTGCTGGCTGGCCGGGAACGCTTGCTGCCGGGACCACGCTGGCGTCACAGCTCAACGGCGGGCGCATCACGCTGGGCTGGCATAACGGTTCCGTCATGCTGCCGGCAGAGATTGCGGCGGCTTATGGTGCACGTATTGCCAGCGAAGAAGACCCGGCCCGGCCGTTGAATACCCTGACGCTGGCGCTGGATGTGACAGACCTCGCCAGTCGTCCGGGACGAACCGAGCAGGAAAGCGCCCTGCATAACGGCCTGGTGCCGTTTGAGGTGGGGGCCGGTGAGACCGTGCAGATCGTCCGGGCCATCACGACCTACACCCGTAACGCCAGCGGCGTCGATGATGTGTCCCTGCTGGACCTGACCACCATCCGCACCCTGGATTACGTGCGTAAGGCATGCCGCGAGCGTATTGCGCTGCGGTTCCCGCGCAGCAAGCTCTCCACCCGCACGCCTCCACTGGTGAAAAGCGAGCTCTACGACGTGCTGCTGAAGCTGGAAGAACTTGAGATTATTGAAAACGTTGAGGCGAACAAGGACAAGCTGATTGTTGAGCGCGACAGCCAGGACAACAATCGCCTTAACGCCCGTATCCCGGCGGACGTGGTAAACGGCCTGCATGTGTTTGCCGGTGTCATCGACCTGTATTTATAAGGAGTTTTTAAATGGCACTTGAAGAATATGTGGGTGCGATCGTCCTCTACGTGGATGGTATGGAAATTGAGGTGACCGATATTCGTCCTCAGACGAACACCGGCCGCAAGCTGGTGAAGACCATGAACCGCACCGGCCGCGCCAAAGGGTATGCAAAAGGCATCGCCGAGCATTCATTGCAGATCACCGTCGTGATGCCGAAAAACGTCGCGCAGCCGGACTGGGATGAAATGGTCGGGTCCAAACTGACCACCATGGATATGGACGGCAATCCGCTGTACTCCTATCTGGACTGCTTCACCACCCAGACCGGTGAACAGTACAGCGTGGACAACGAAGCCCGTCGCGATCTCACCATTCAGTCACTGCGTAAGGTACAAGGCTAATGAAAGCATCAGGACAACTGCTCTACGGCGTCCCTCATGGTGACGTCATTCATTATGACTACACCGTGACCCTGCCGGTCATGAGGCATACCGTCAAGGCACTGGCTTCAACTATGGAGGCTCTGGGGGAAACCGATACGCCAGCGGCGTATGTTCACTACCGAGTAGCATTGCTGGCAGAAGTTATTGAATCTCTTGGCACCTTAAGTAGGGACGATATTACTGTGGATTTCCTTCTGGATAATCTCACAGAAGAGGATCTGGATATCCTTGATGCAGAGCTGGCCGGGCTTAAAAAAAAGCGGATGCTTGCTCAGAAAAGCTCACCGGCCTCCGGCGAGCAACCCTCATCCTCGGACGATTCGGCATCAGCGCCGACCGCATCGAAGGCATGACCGTCAGCGAGCTAACTCGCTGGCTGAACGACCTCGACGGGCTGCATGGCAGGAAGCCAACAGCCCGTGCACCTCATGTACGTTCCCGCAGGAAAAAGAAGGGGAAAAGGTAAATGCGCTCACTACAGCTTGCCATGACCCTGCTTGCCAGAGATCAGGGTTCTAAGGTACTGCGCCAGGCGTTATCTGATATTTTCAAACAGATTAACACCAATAAAAAGGCCGATGAAGATGCCGCCCGTACCCGTGAGCAGTCAACGCAGAGCGGTATCCGGGCCTCCCGCACCTTACAGCAGGAATATCAGAGGGCTGCGAGTGCCCGCTCAACATTAGGCATCCGTTCCGAGCGTGATATTCAGCGCGAGATAGCGCAAACACAGGGTGCTTATAATCGCCTGCTACGCACCGGCATGCTCACCGCCAATGAACAGACCCGCGCCTTTCGGGCGATGACCAATCAGGTTGCGCAACTGCGTACTGAGCTTAACGGTGCCGGTCAGTCAATGTCCCGGATGGAACGTGCCCGTATGTGGGGTGGAAATCTGACGGCGATCGCCGGGGGCGTTACTGCAGCGGCCATGATTATTAAAGACCCCGTACAACGGCAAATGGCTTATGAAGATAAAAATGCAGACATTGCCAACACCGGCTACAACCAATTGCCTCCCGAAGATCGTCTGAAAAAAATTCCGGTATTAAATGCGGCCATCAGGACAGCCGTCAGATTCGGTGGCGGTTTACCTGAGCAGGCTCAGGGTACCTTGCAATCATTGTTTGCCGGTGGTCAGGTCAGCAATGAAGTTGCTATGGGAATTTTGCCAGATGTTATGCGCTATTCAACAGCATCAGGCGCTAATCCCGAAGACCTGGCTAAGATTGCTTCTGCAGCTATCGCTAACTTTGGGATCAAGCCTGAAGAAATCCCAATGCTTTTCGACAAGTTGATACGTTCAGGGGAGAACGGTAGCTATGAGCTGGCCGATATGGCTCGCTCCATGCCAACCACTATGACCAAGGCTAAGTCGATTGGTATGTCTGGCCTTGCGGACGTCGATAAACTTGCAGCCTGGTATCAGGCGAACTCACTTACAGCGGGTGATAACAGTCAGGCCGCAACAAACGTCAATGCATATCTTGATAAAATCACCAGCGCCGACACTCAGAATGCGATGAAAAACTATAAATTCCGGGTGAATGGTAAAGTAATGAACTACACCGATTACCTGGCCCAACAGCGCATGAATGGCGTCAGTACTCCTGATGCGTTTATGGGCGCGGTCTCGGGAATCGTGTCGCAAGATAAGCGGGTACAGTCTCTCAGGGCGGATGCAAAGAAATATAAGGGCACAGACCGGGAAAAAGAGATTAACGCGGCGCTGGACGTCGTAGTCGCCTCAATCATTTCGAAAATAGTTGCTGATCAGCAAGCGCAGATGGGACTCAAAACCAGCATTCTGTACAAGGACTATATTAAAGAACAGCAAGCGGGAACCAGGGATGCCGAAGGTTCAGGTGCAGCTTCATTTAAAGTGAAGGCGTCCACGAATGCCTTCAAATCACAACAACTTGAGTCTGAGAAAGTGTTTGCTGAACAGGACGCCATGAAGCCCCTGGCAGATCTTTATGGAGATTTATCAACCAAACTTGTTGATTATGCCAAAGAGTACCCTCAATTAACCACTGCCCTGTCAGGTGCCACTACAGGCATTAAAGCAATGACGGCTGCTGCGGTCGCCTTTGCCACGCTCAATTTTCTCACCGGCGGTAAAGTCATCCCATCGTCCTCTCCGGTGCCACCTGGAAAATTACCGACAGGAGGTTCTGGTCCATGGGGATGGGGGGCTAAATTGTTTGGCGCAGGAATGTCTGCAACAGCAATCGCGACGTTCACCACCCGTGACGAAGACGAGGAAATTACTAATGGGCCGGCCAAATGGTCTGCCTTACGGTCCCGTTACAGTCAGGAGCGTATCGATAAAGCGAGAAAGCTTTATCAGCCCTGGTATCAGATTGGCAAGGGGTATGCCAGTGAGAACGAAGAGTGGTTATCCCGTCTGGATAAGGATGAGGCTAACGGCACGGTGCCTTCCTGGTGGACACCACCAACAGACATTCGCATTCCACAGTCGGTGAACGGCTACCCGGTACCACCGTTCGCCCAAACGCCGGCGCAGCAGCCGCCCATCAATATTACCACCAAACTTGAACTGGATGGCCGGGTCATTGCTGAGGCTGTGAATGAGGTTAACAACCAGTCAGCCATCCGTGGCCCGCAGGGAGGACCGCACTGATGGCATGGGAAACAGACCTGCAGGACGCCAGCTTCCGGGGTGTCGCCTTCGATATCATCAACACCCGCGACAGCATGCAGCGCGATATCGCCCAGCACGAATACCCGTACCGAGACGGAGCAAATATTGATGATCTCGGCGCTAAACCTCGCAGCCTGCAGTGTCAGGCGGTTTTCTTTGGTGACGACTACGAGAGCCGACTGCAGACGTTTATGGCGGCCCTCTATACACGTGGTCCGGGCGAGCTGATACACCCGGTGTTCGGGGTCATGCCGGACATGCTGTGCTACGTTTACCAGGTGAATCACGAGGCCGAGAACCCCGACTACTGCACCGTTGATCTGCAGTTCCTGCAGGATGGTCTGGATGTCGAGTTCTTTGTACGCGAGTGGCCACTCAGCCAGGCTGATGCCATCTTTAACCAGGCTCAGGGGATCCTCGATAACGCCGCGACGCTGCTGGATAACGCCATGAAGCCGCTACGAACGGCGCGGCAGTATCTGGCCCGGGCCAAAGCGCTGGGCGTGACGGCGCTGAATATGGTTGCGGTTCTGCGCGGCGATATCACCGGGTTTATCAGCAGCACCACCGATTTTGTGAATTTCCCGTCGGCCTTTATGAACGATATTCAGTCGGCCCTTAGCCTGCAGAGCTCAGCGGCGATGAGCTCCATCAGCAGCGACTCTGCCGTCTATGCGTCAGCGCCGGCCGTGGTCATCGCGGACTGGGCTGCGGTAAAAACACAGGCCGATGAAGTGGCCGCACTGCCGGCGGGTCTGGTCACCGGTGATGTAACGGCATCAGTCGAAATGCCGGCGAACGTGACCACCAGTGATATCCGCGAGCTCATCGCCATGACCATGATTAGCGTGGCCATCGAGCTGGCACAGCAGGCGTCAGACCTTCTTAGTGATGAGACCATTACGGCCTCGCTCAGTCCCGATGATATCAGCCTGATCGCCGGTGACGCCCGTCAGGCGGTACAGAACGCCATCGACAGCGTGCGCAGTACCTGGGCGGCGGAGATGGAAAACGTCAGCAGTTCAGCGACGTCGATCGCCCTGCAGTATCAGCCGGTGATTGATGGCCTGCGCGATACTGCGCTGTCCCTGCAGTCGATGGCTGTGGCCCTGATTAATGCCCGGCCGCCGATGATTCAGCGCACGGTGGCCAGCGCCACGAACCTGCACCTGCTGGCGCACCTTTGGTACGGCGACTACACCCGAGCCGGCGAGCTGAAGCTCCTTAATCCGTCCCTCCGGGACCCTAATCACATCATCCCGGGGGACGTGCTGAATGGCTACGCAGAATAAACAGGCCGCGCAGGATATCGACCTCGATAAAGTCTCTGTGATCGTCGGTGGTAAGGTGCATTCCGACTGGTCCGGCTATGGTATCGACAGCGACTTTCTTATCCCCGCCGATGCCTGGTCGATGCGTCTCGGTCTGCCTGCCGGCATCTTCCCTGAAGGCGTGGCCCGGGGCGTTCCTGTTCAGGTTCGCGTCGGGCCGGATGTGGTGATGTCCGGGCGCATAGACCGGGTTTCCCGAACCGTCAGTCGGGATCAGGTATCGCTGTCCGTCACCGGCCGTGACGGTGCGGCCATCCTGGTGGACTGCGCATCACCTTTGCTGACCAGCCGTCAGGCCAACCTGGAAGAAGTCATCGCCCAGGTCGTGCGGCCGCTGGGTATTAAAAACATCGAGCTGCACGCCGAGAGCTCGATCCGCAATGACAAAATCACCACCGAACCGGGCGAGCGGGCATGGGATATCCTGCTGCGGGCCTGTGCCGGTCGCGGGCTCTGGCCGTGGTTCCGGCCTGATGGCACGCTGGTCATCGGTGGCCCGGATTATACGGCTGCGCCGGTGGCCACACTGGTAATGCGCCGTTCGGGCAAGGGCAATAACCTGCTCAGCCTCACCGATGAAAGCAGCATGGAGCGCAGTTACTCGCGGCTCACCGTGCTGGCGCAGGGGCATGCACATTCGACTAACAACAAGAAAGAACTGGGGATAGTTGATGTTGACAGTGTGGCTACTGCGACTGTAGCAGAAGATGATGACACCGCGATCGAGATGGAAACCGGCATCGCCGAGACCGGACAGCATGGTCTGCAGTTTATCGTTGAGGATCCGACGGTCACGTATTACCGGCCGCAGGTGGTGGTTATGCATGACGCCGATGACCTGGACCAGGTCCGCTACCGCGCCCGCAAGATGATGGCCGATGCCCGCCTGGAGGGTTACAGCCTGATTGCCCGGGTTCAGGGCCACCGTACCAGCGACGGCGTGTTATGGGAGCCCGGGCAGCGCATCCACGTTATCAGCGAGCCTCACGGCATCGATGCCGTCTATTTTCTGATGGGGCGGGAGTTCACCGGCGGACGTCCGGGCGGTGCGGTGACCACGCTCAGGCTGAAAGAAGACGGTGTGTGGATACCCGACGCATGGCCGAAGAAGAAAAAGGCCCGCAAGGGACGGAAAAAGAAAAAACAGGAGACAGCGATAATCGATGTGGAACCAGGTTGATTTACGTATTCGCGCTGCGCTGCGTGGTATTCGTCTCGCGTTCAGGGGGCGTTTAACGCGTGTTAAAAACGATTTAACCATCCAGCAGGTGCAGCTTAAAGGGCTCGCCGGCGAGCAGCTGCAGGACGCCGAACTGTTCCAGCACTTCGGGTTTACCAGTTGCCCGCCTGCCGGCACTCAGTGTATCGTGCTCCCCATCGGCGGCCAGACGTCGCATTCGATCATCATCGCCACCGAGAATGGTGCGTATCGCCTGCAGGTGGCGAGCGGTGAAGTGGCCATCTACTCTGAAGAAGGCGCTTTTGTGCATATCAAAAAGGGCCGCATTGTCGATGTGGAGTGCGACGAGTACCACGTAAAGACAAAAAAATATACCGTGGAGGCAGAGGACTATGGCGTCACCGCCACCGCCGGCGCGAATTTTGAGACCCCACTGCTCAAAACCAGCGACCAGCTGGCCGACGGCAAATCGACCCTCGATGCGATGCGCGAGACCTATGACGACCATGACCACGATCATGGTGGCGATGCCGGCACCACGGATAAACCGAACCAGCCCATGTAACCCCCTCAATACCCACTGACACCTGTCTGTCTGTTCGTATCCGTCCGCGCTGTCATCATGGCAGCGTGGACAGACTATTAGACCCGACAACCGGCGACTACGCCGGCACGAGCACCAGCACCCTGGCTAACGCAGTGTATCTGCGTCTGACCATCCCGCTCGGCTCGTGGTGGGCGCAGCCGGCTGTCGGTTCAAAGCTTTACCTGCTGAGGAGAGAGAAAGATGTAACCCGTGTACATAAACTCGCTCGCCAGTACGCCGAAGAGGCGCTGGCACCGCTGACGGCCGATACGGATGGCCGGGCAAAAAGTATCACAGTAGAAACCGTTCAGGGGGAGCCGGGCTGGCTCCTTTTATTGATCACCGTTATTCAGGCCGATGGTATTACCGTCCCCTTTAAGCATTTTGTGAGGGTTATTTAATGCCGTTTATCACGCCGACGTTTGACGATATCCGCAGCGATATTCTGCGCGATATTAAAAACCTGAATACAGACGCGGATATAGGCGTTGATAGCGACTTATATATCCGGGCCAGCGCAGTAGCCAGCGTGGCCACCGGTATTTATCAGTATCAGGGCTGGATAGTTCGCCAGATATTTCCCGACACCGCCGATACCGAGTTTCTCGAATGGCATGCCCGCACGCGCGGCTTGTATCGCAAGTCAGCCACCACGGCCAGCGGTACCCTTACGGTCACCGGCGAACCCGGCGCGACGGCAGCGGCTGGCTACAGTGTGACGCGCGGTAGCCTGACGTATACCACCACAGCGGCGATCACGCTTGATGTCGAGGGTAACGCCACGGTGGCAGCGAGCTATTCCACTGCCGGCGCTGCCGGTAATACCACGGCTATCACGACAGGCACGTTTACCAGCACGCCGACAGGATTCGACAGCACCGTTATTATCGGGATTATGTCCGGGGGAACTGACCAGGAATCGGATACCGAGCTGCTGGACCGTCTGCTTGACATTATTCGTCGCGCACCAGCTGGCGGGAATAAGTACGATTACCGCCGCTGGGCGATGTCTGTGGATGGCGTCACGGCCGCTTATGTATATCCTCTGCGGCGCGGGCTGGGTACTGTTGACGTAGTTATTACCTCGGCCGACGGTTTACCCTCCGCCGAAATTATTGCCGCCACGCAGGCATATATTGACGATGTACGTCCGGTAACAGCGAAGAACTGCCTGGTACTGGGGCCGACGATTAAAACGATAGACCTCGTTATTCAGGTTTCGCTTGATGGTGTGACAATTGATGTGGCGCGTGAAAACATTATTTCTACGCTGACCGACTATATCAATAAATTACCGCCGGGTGAGCCGTTTATTCGCTCTCAGGCCGAGATGCTGATTTCTATCGTGACCGGTGTCGTTGACCGCGTCATCGTCTCGCCGACGTCGAACGTATTTCCTGACGTCAGTGAAACCGTCGTGGAATGGATCCGTGTCGGCAGCATCGAGGTATCGCAGCTATGAGCAATGCGAAGAACCTCTTATCCCTGTTACTGCCGCCGGTTGCCTATGATACGCAGCAACCAGCCTTATCTGTTGAGTTATCGGCAGAAGGTAACGCATTCGATGCAACGGATGAATCCGCAAATAATGCACTGAACGCTGTTGCGCCTTTTTTTGCTGATAACCTGCTGACAGACTGGGAGCGTGTTTTAGACGTCACGCCTAATGAGGATGACGGGTATCAACAGCGTCTCGATCGCGTCTTGATTAAATTGTCAGAAACTGGTGGTTTAAGTATTCCGTATTTTATCACCATGGCCAGCAGGATTGGCTACACCATCACCATTGATGAATTACAGCCCTTCAGGGTCGGTTCAAGTCGTTGCGGTGACACGCTATATATCGACGATATTATTTTTACGTGGCGGGTAAATGTCTATGGGTTAGAAGTTCCTCTTTATTATTTCCGCGCCGGGACTTCCCGCGTTGGCGAACGGCTCATGACGCTGGGTGATAAAGTTCTTGAAACGACATTCAATGAATTAAAGCCCGCACATACCCTTTGTTATTTCCTCTACGAATCCGAAATGACCTGGCCGCTTTATCTGGATGGCTCATTTGCGCTGGATGGCGAGCAGCCAATGACCGGGTACGTAGAAAAAACCACCGATTAACGGAGTATTATATGCAAAGCCTGATGCCTCCGGTTGATGCACCAAATAATGAATTCAGCGACGGTAATCCCTCGCTGGGGACGTTAGGAACCATTGTCAGAGCGCTTTTCCTGAATAATGTGCAGGATGCCATTCGTTCTGTACAGCGTGAATTATTGTCAATCCTGGCTGCTGCAAATATCAACCCAGATGGCGACAGTAATACGCAGGTATTGCAGGCCATTAATAAAATCATGGTGGATTCAAATATGTCGGTACCTTACGGCATACCACTGCCATGGCCAACCAGTACACCACCGACGGGATATTTAATCTGCAACGGTGCGTCATTCAGCACAGTGACCTATCCGAATCTGGCTGCGGTTTATACTGGCGGCTCGTTACCTGATTTACGGGGCCAGACTATTAAAGGGTTACCGGCCTCTGGCCGTGCGCTGCTCAGTCTTGAAGCTGACGGAAACAAAACGCATACCCATGGAGCATCCGCGACAGAGACTGACCTGGGCACAAAAACAACCAGCCTCGAAAACGAACACGATCACGGATGGGGGGCCGGGATGCAGAAACAAGGTGGCAGCGACCAGGAGGTCGGTGGCAATGGCGGTACTGGATTCGGGCGGACCTCTGTGCAACCACCGCATTCACACACACTTTATATCGGCCCACACGGTCACACTATCACCATTGATGCGTCCGGTAATTCCGAAACCACGGTTAAAAACATGGCATTTCATTATATTGTGAGGGCGGCGTGATGAGCGGCGATATTAAAGCAGTATTTGACAGCAATTTGTTTGCAACTCAGGCGGGTACCGTTCAGGTATTTCATTTTGATATGACTTCCCGCGAGTTTATCGGTACCGAGGAAGTATATATTCATGTTGGTGTTGGCCTGCCTGCATTTTCATGCCTGGAAGAACCACTGGTACAAACTGAATATCAGGTTGCTGTTCGTTCTGAAGATAATTCGTCCTGGTCTGTTACCGATGATTATCGCGGTATCACCGTCTATGACATTCAGACGCTGGCCAGCCACGTTATTACCGAGCCCGGCCCCATACCCGATACTGTAACGACCTTTGCACCATCAACCCCATATGACAAATGGGACGGTTCTGCCTGGGTAACAGATGCAGATGCACTGCATGCGGCTGATGTTGCTGTTGCTGATTCGCAGAAAAAAGCGGCGATTGCTCAGGTATCGGATGATATTTCCATTCTTCAGGATGCTGTCACTCTCAATATGGCCACCGATGAAGAAAAAGTCCGACTTACTTCTATGCAGGCATATCGTGTGCTACTTAACCGGGTAGATACGTCGCTTGCCCCTGATATTAGCTGGCCGGTTCTTACAAACCCGGAGGGTGATCATGTCTAATTTACCTGAAACACTCGCTTGGGAGTCTGCTATTCATCAGTTGGAGGAATCCGACCGGGCTAAAGCTGGTCCTGGTGGGGTTTTAAATATCCCGTCAACTCAACTAGCGAACAGAACTGCGTGGTTGAGGGCTCAAATCGAATCAATAAGGGATTATCGAGAAAATACATTTTATATAACGGATGGTGACCCCGATGGAACAATTGCCGGTCTCTCTGCTACAGCCTTCGGTGAGATCTTTCGTGTTTCTCAAGGACCTGATGCCGAATTCTCATTTATTTACTACTTAAATAAAAATGGTGTGGCGCTTGCAGTCGCAAGATTACCAGGTAGCGCATCCATTGAAGAGCTTAAAACTCAAATTAACTACGACACAGTTCAGATCCTCAAAACCTCCAGTGATGAAGAGGGTAATGTTTATCTTCTTCTCGATGAGTTTGGAGAGCTCTTTATTGCGAGCCTCGGCCCGGTTTCAGTTCAGGAAAAATTCAGAAAACTTGATGCTTTAATTCGTAAAGACCTGGCTTCTAACCTGCATGAGTTTCATGACAAAAATGCAAATGTTCCCGCCTTTATTGATGAGTTAGGCGATTTGTATATAACTGGTATTGGTTCCTTTTCTGTTGCACAAAAAATCAGGGCCATTGAGTCATCGATCATCAACAATGATGAACAGGACATAGCACACCAGTACGATTTCAATGGCCGCCTCATTTCATTTCAGGATGCGTACGGTGAATTGTTCGTGCCTGGGCTTGATAAGTCGGTTCAGGAGTCGATAAAGGGTATCAGGGAGAATTACCAGCGTGACCGGGCGCCGCATATCCGCCGCCTGACGGATGCGCAGAACCGGGCGCTTGAATTTACTGATGAGGATGGAAGTTATTATCTGAAGGGGTTTGGTGGGAAATCTCTGGAGGAACATTTTAACTCGCTTAAAAAGCGCGTTAACACGCTGTATAAGGCGAAAGCGATTTTTGATGCCTGGCTGGACTTTGGTATTGACTGGAACGGTAACGAATCCGTCTCCCTGCAGCTGCAGACCGCAGTCAACCAGGTAAGCAAGTTGCCATATGGTGGCGAAATCGTTTTTCGCCCTGGCGTGTATCGCCTGCATACCTATATCACTGCGAAACCTAACGTGACGATCCGCTGCGTTCCAGGCGCGGTATTCATGCCGATGCTGGCAAATGCCGCGTTTTATTACCGTTCGCCGCAGGAAATCTACCTCGAAAACTTTAACCTGATTGATGTCGAGATCGACGGTTCTGAACAACACTCGCCATCCTATGACGTGGGGGCAAAAGGCACATACCTGCAGTATTTCCGGCAGTGCATGTTCCTGCGCTGTAACGTTCACGACACCGGGGCCACCGGCATCGGGAATGATTATCCCGACAGGTCGTTTGTTCTGGATTGCCAGACGGATAACTGCGGCCGCCTGGCGCCTGATGGTAGCGGTGGTGCGTCAGGAATTGGGATCGGCCTGGGGGCTATTCAGGATGAGGCCCTGATAGTGGCTCGCACCATTAACCGCAACAGCAAAAACTTCGGCATTTTCTTTGAGCAGCAGCGCCTGTCGGGGCCAGGTCAGCCTTACGTTTCCCGGCAGATTATCGTATCCGATGCCGTGTGTACCGGAAACGGGCATGGATTTGGCGACTGTGGTGCTTCCGGCCTGGTGGTGGTCAACGGACAGTTCAACGATAACCTGAAAACCGGTATCAGCATTGACGCAGGAACGCTGGCTAACAATGGTATCGCCCCGCGCCCGGGGGCGAACGGCCTGATGCAGAACTGCCAGGTAGAGCGCAACGGGGTGACCGGCCTGCATTACGACTCGACCAAAATTCAGGCCGATGGCGGCTATTCATTCTCCGACATGCACATCAACGATAACGTCCAGGATGCGATTTTAATCGAGGCTGGCGCTAACACCCTGGCGGATGTTCGCTTCGACAATATGGATATCAAAAATAACGGTCGTTATCCGGTGAATGTTGCCAGCGGCACCTTTACCGACCTCGACTTCACGAATCTGCGCATGCTGCGAAACGGCGGCGATAGCGCGTTTAAGCTGGACGGCAATATTACGCGGGGCTCGATTCATGGCTGTAAGCTGCGCTCGCAGAATGGCGCTGCAGCGATTACCGGCGCAGGGACTATCAGCCATTTCGACATCGCCGAAAACCAGTACACCGACACCAACAGCAACCCCATCAATCTCACCGGCACACTGACTAACGTCACCTACGGCCGCAACCCAGGACTGGAGTAATTATGTCTTTAAAAACCGTATCCAATATGATTTATCAGGGTGATATCGCTGACCTGCCGCCGCTGACGGCTCCGATGCCGCGAGGTGGCGTTTATTATGCCGACCTGGTGAACAGCCTCTTTGTCAGCAAGCCGGATTCGAATTTCTCGAAGAACCGCAACTACGCCACGGCCCTCTCTTTCACCCGTACTACGCTGGCATCCTTTATCAGTGCGGCCGGGAATCTCGAATATGCAGCGGTCAATACACCGCGCATCGATCGCCATCCTGCGACCAGAAAGATTTTGGGTATGCGGGTGGAAAACTCTGCGACGAACTATGCACTGAGTGCGCTCGATCAGACCGCCGCGAACTATGTGCCGTCGGGCCTGACGGTATCCGCGTCAGCTGCCGGATGGTGTACCCTGACCGAAAGCACCATGAATGAAGCGCATCTGCTCATGGATAACCAGAGTACGATCGATGCAACCCTGTATAACGCCGTTTCCTTGTTTGCTAAAGCCGGTACCGCACAGTACCTGCAGATTCAGGTCCTGGGGGCGGGCGCTCAGGCATTCGCTAACTTTGACGTACGCAACCAGAAGGTAACAAAAATGGGCCGTCTCGCTGTCCGGGCCAATATCTTCCAGGGATTCAATGACAGCGCACGGTGTGTGTTGTGTGTGAAAGGGAGCGGGAATACTGTTGGCTCGGTAAAATACAGCCTGATTAACGATCCGCTGGCTGAGCCGGATGTTGCTTACGTCGGAAGCGCTCGGACCATGCAGGTCAGCCAGATGCAGATCGAGAAAAACACGTATCACGCCAGCTCCGCGTTCTTTCCAGACGGAGCGGTCGGCGGCACAGCCAGCGCGAACCGTCAGGCAGACGCCGCCCGCCTGCTGGATATCCCCGCGGGGGTGAAATCCAGCTTTTCCATGTTCGTGAAGGGGGTGATGACACCCGCACAGCTCGGTAATGCAGGCGGCAACATCCTGTTTTCTTTGCTGAACAACACGGCGCTGAAATACGTTGGTTTCGGTCTGGGCGCGGCTGACAGCTCCAATGCGTTCCAGTCACTGGCTGCGCATAACATTAACGCCGGTAGCACGCTGGCGGGCATTCCGTTTACAGGGAAAATGTTTTCACAGTATGGCGAATATGCGCTGATGATCACCCTGAACAACGGCGTTCTCAAGGTCTATTCTGGTATGACTGATAACCCGGAAACTCTGCTGACCGGATGTCCGGCATTTGATTACGTCATGCTGGGCAGAAACAGCTCGGTTTCTGGCTCTACAGTGTCAAACTCAGGTTTCTGGGGCGGCTGGCTGCAGAAAGCTGTACTGTTTGATTCGGCGCTGAGTGACGCCGATATGATTGCGCAGTTTGACCTGCTTTCTTAAGTGGGATAGGTCTGTATATTTTTAAGTGATTATTTTTGCACTGTGCGTAATTCTAATTACTCACAGTGCATTTTTTTATGCTTTTCCGTGCAAAAAAAAATGCCGCGCTACACTCGGCGAGGCTAAATCCGGTACGGTTCATCACATACGAAGGCAGGCCAATGCGGCTCAGCAGCCTGGCGGTATATTCGGCGAGAATACCCGACGCACCGATACCGAAGATGCCCACCTGACGCGCATCACTCAGCAGCGCTACTGCCTGAGCCACCGCCGCGCGGTTATCAGGACGCGACAGCACCGCGCAGGCCCGCTGGTGCCCTTCGAGCACGAAATCGATACTCGAATTCACATCGCTGGACAGCGCGCCCACCGTCGAGATCATTTTTTCTGACGAGGTCGCCGACGGACCAAACCAGCGCTCCATGGTCTGTTTAAGCTCACGCAGACCGGCAAAACCCAGCGCCTGAATCGCCCGTACCACCGTGGCATCCGAGGTATTCGTCGCGGTAGCGATCTCCATGGCCGTGCGCTCCAGCACCACTTCACGGTTGTCATTGATATAGCTGACCACCGCCAGCAGGCGTGGCGACAGCTGATGCGCGCGGGCGCGAAAACGCTCGCCAAACAGGTCAACCCGCCCTTTCTCTCTCTTCACCGGCGTTTTCATTTCAGTCCCTCGGGCAAAGGGCGTCCGGCAATATGCGACTGAACCTGGGCGACCATCAGCGTCAGTGCGGCAAACGAGTTCGAAATAACATCTTCACGCGGCAGCAGAATATAGCGCCCGGTACGACAAGCGCGCATAAAATCACACCAGCCCGGCATCACGCCTTCCATCGCCTGTAGCTCATCCTGCGGCTTGCCGCCGGTATCCGAGCGCCAGGTGGCGAATACGAAATCGGCATCCAGCTCCGGTAGCTGTTCGGCACTCACGTCAATGCGCTGGCCATCAGGTATCTTGTCAATCAGCGGCGGGAAGCGGAATCCGGCATCGCGCAGCACGCGTCCCAAGGCATGATAAGAGTGATGCACGGTAACCTTGCCGTTATTGGCCTGAATCACCGACACGACAATCTTTTGCGTATCCACCGTCGCCTTCAACTGCGTAATCTGCTCCTGATAGCGGCGTTCGAGGATCGCCAATCGCGGCTGGGTACCGGTCAACTGCGCCAGCTTGCTATAAATGCGCGGCGCGCTGCCCTGCAGGTGGTCAATGCTCACCGTCGGGGCAATCTTCTCCAGTTGTTCAACCGAAACGTGGCGGCTGTTCTCGGTGATAATCAAATCCGGCTTTGCGGCGGCGACGGCTTCAAGGTCGATATCCGCCGTGCCGATAAACTGAATCGCGCTGTTATCGAAATCAATCCCGGTTAACTGCGCGCTGGAGCGGAGAAAATGGCTGCCGTCAGGACGAGTCCGTCCGTGGCTGGCGACCGGCGGCACCCCAAGCTCGATCAGCGGAATGGTGATATCCAGATCGTGCATCGACACAATGCGCTGTGGGTGCAGCGGGACGGTCACCGTCCGGCCTAAGTCATCAGTAAATGTTTGCGTATCGGCCGCCGTGGCGACGCCCGCCATTAAGACCAGCAGAGAAATGAACCAGCGCATAGCAATCCTTTTTGATTTACAAGGCGTCACGACGACGCCAAAGCAGCACAATAAAAAACGGGCAGCCGACCAGGGCAATCACAATTCCCGCCGGAATTTGTAGCGGAGCAAAAGCCAGGCGCCCCAGGGTATCGGTCACTAACACCAGCAGTGCGCCAATCAACGCGCTGCCGCTGAGCAGCGCTACCTGGCCGCCGCGCAGTAAAAAACGCGCCATATGCGGTGCCATCAGGCCCACAAAACCCAGGCTGCCGACGCAGGAGACGCTGGCGGAAGTCAGCAGTACCGGCGCGAAAAAGCGCAGCAGCGTCAGTTGTTGCAAACGCACACCGAGGCCGATGGCGGTCCGGTCGCCCAGCAGCGCCGCATCAGCGGCCCGGGCGGTAAGAAACAGAATCAGCGCCCCCGGCAGCGCCCAGCAAAAAGCCACAACCAGCAGCGGCCAGGTCGCCGCGTGCAGGCTGCCCGCCAGCCAGATCATCGCCGTCTGCACGTCACGCACATCGGCGGTGGTCATGAAAATGCCAACCGCCGCCGCCAGCGTCCACGACACGCCGATACCGATCAGAATAAATCGCGGCCGCGAGCAGTCGCGGGCCAGCAGCAGAACCAGCAGCGCCACCAGCACACCGCCGAGCATCCCCGCCAGCGGCCGCCAGACGAATCCCACCGCCGGGAAGAACAGCACCAGCGCCAGCACCACGATGCTGGCCCCCTCTTTCACCCCGATAAGCCCGGGATCCGCCAGGCCGTTGCGGGTAATACTCTGCATCGCCGCCCCGGCCAGGCCGAGCATCGCCCCGCACAACAACGCCATAAATAGCCTCGGCAGGCGGATATCAAACAAAATAAAGCGTTGCTGCTCCGCCACGTTTTCCGGAGCCAGCAGCGCCTGGAGCAACGTCCCGGAGGGCATAGGGAAGCTGCCGCGCGTCAGACCGAATAGCGCCAACAGCAGGATCGCCAGCAACAACCCGCCAGCGATTCTCAGCGCCACCGGGCGCAGCAGCAACCGATAAGAACCCGCAGCAAATGGACGAAACCCGGCGCGATGGACGGCGCTTTTCATTTAAAAAACCTCGCGGCGATAAAAATAAACACCGGCGCGCCGACCAGCGCGGTCATCGCACCGGTGGCCAACTCCTGAGGAGCCACCAGCGTGCGGGCGGCGATGTCCGCCAACACCAGCACCAACGCACCGACCGGAGCGGCCAGCGGCAGCGCCAGGCGAATATCTTCAGTCACCAGACGACGCACCACGTGCGGTACCACCAGGCCAACAAAACCAATCGGCCCGGCTACCGCCACCGCCGAGCCGCAAAGCAGCGCGATGGCGGCAAGCCCCAGCAGGCGGGTCTGCACTATCTTCACCCCCAGCCCCAGCGCAACCTTATCGCCCAGCGCCAGCACGTTCAGACGCGGCGCCAGCACCAGCGCAATCGTCAGTCCCGCCAGCGCAGGGATCAGCGCAGAGCGCAACGTTTGCCAGCTAAGACCAGCAAGATCGCCCGCCAGCCAGGTGCGCATCGCCAGCAGCGTTTGTTCATCAAGGATCAGAATCGCCGCCGTCACCGCTGAGGCAAACGCCGACAGCGCTACCCCGCACAGGGTAATGCGCAGCGGCGTCGCCCCACCGCGCCCTGACGACGATAGCAGCATCACGCCGCCAAACAGCAGCGCCGCCCCGCAGGCGGCGGTCAGCGGCCTGGCTAACGCCACGCCGCCGAGGCTAATTCCCAGCGCCGAAGTTACCACTACCGCCAGCGAGGCCCCGGCGTTCAGGCCGAGAATATGCGGCTCGCCAAGCGGGTTGCGAATCACGGTTTGCAGCAGCAGCCCCGCTACGCCAAGCGCCGCGCCGGTCAGCAGCGCTGCCGCCAGGCGCACCAGGCGTAAATCAACAATAATGCGGTGATCGAAGTTGCGCGGATCGTAATGAAAAAGCGCCTGAATCACCGTTTGCGGCGCAATCCAGCGCGCACCCAGCCCGAGATGCACCAGCGAACCGCCGAGCAGCAGCAGACTCAGCAGTACCAGCGCCAGCCGGGGTCGGGATTGTCGGCGATGCAGGGACAGCGCGGAGGCGCTCATAAATCCCTCTCCTCGCGAACGCGAAACGGCATAAAAAAAGGCTTACCGGTCTGCGGATTGACTGACATCTGCACGTCAACGTCAAAGACGGTTTTAATCAGCTCCGGCGTACAGGTTTCTCCTTCGTCGATCACCCCGGCGATCTGCCCTTTTTTGAGAAACACCAGCATGTCGGCGTAGTTCACCGCAAAGTTCAGGTCGTGTAGGACGGTCACTACGGTGCGACCATGTTCGCGGGTTAAGGTTTGCAGCAGTTCGAGGATATCGACCTGATAGCGCAGGTCGAGCCAGGTGGTGGGTTCATCCAGCAGGATAGTCGCCGTTTGCTGCGCCAGCGCCATCGCAATCCAGCAGCGCTGACGCTGGCCGCCGGAGAGGCTGTCGACCGGTAAATGGGCAAATTCGGCGGTGCCGGTAAGCCGGAGCGCCTCTTCAACCGCCCGTTCATCGGCGTCGGACCACTGACGCATCAGCCCCTGCCAGGGATAGCGACCGCGCGAAACCAGCTCAAAGACCGTTAGCCCTTCGGGCGTCAGCGGCGATTGCGGCAAAATACCCAACCGGCGGGAAACCTCCCGGGTCGGCATCTGGTGAATCACCTCACCGTCCAGGCGCACGCAGCCGCCCAGCGGCTTGAGCATCCGGGCGATAGTCGACAGTAGCGTCGATTTACCGGAGCCGTTGGCCCCGGCCAGTACCGTCATTTTCCCATGGGGGATGGTCAGATGAATATTATCGACAATTAACGTCTGGCCATATCCGGCCGACAGGGAATCGAGAACGATCCCCTGCTCTGCAGGCAACACCCGCTGTGGCATAACTCACTCCTGCGCCGCAACGGCGTGGCGCTAACCCGCACGTTCCGCACTCAAACAAAAATAAATCTCATTCTCTTTTGATCATGCGGGGGATGAATGTAGTAGTCAATACCCCATCGTTACGGAAGAAACGCCAGGTTACTACCAAAAACCACACGCGAACAAAGAGATTTAATAATCAATAAAAACAAATGATTAATTCAAACTCACCTTCTCAATTCAGCGCTAAAATATTGATTATTGCTGCTGGCGATTTTTTATCTTACATAACATTTACTACTACATTTCTTCGTGGTTGAATGATTCTCAATTACATATCTGGACGCATTTTAAAAGCGGTTACAGATAGATTTATTTTTCAGGGCAATGATTTTATTGGCTTTACCTCTCCGCAAAGGCGAGGTTCGTTCACGAGAAACAGAAAATGATTCCATTAAATGTCCCTTTTTCGGCATTAAAAGGGCGTGCGCTTTTTTCACTGATTTTTTTGACCTCACCGGGATTATTGGCGGCAGAAAATAGCGCCGATAAAACAAAGAAAACCGCCGACGAGACGATTACGGTGGTAGCTGACGGCGCGCAGCAGAACGCCACTAGCGGCTATCAGCCGGTCAGTACCTCAACCGCCACGCTGACCTCGATGCCGATGCTGGATATTCCGCAGGTGGTCAATACCGTGAGCGATAAAGTGCTGGAAGATCAGCACGTCACCAATCTTGATGAGGCGTTGTATAACGTCGCTAACGTCGTACAAACCAATACGTTAGGCGGCACCCAGGACGCCTTTAGCCGCCGCGGGTTCGGTTCTAACCGCGATGGTTCAATCATGACTAACGGATTGCGCACCGTACTGCCGCGCAGCTTTACCGCCGCCACCGAGCGGGTCGAAGTGCTGAAAGGCCCGGCCTCAACGCTATACGGTATTCTCGACCCCGGCGGCTTGATAAACGTCGTCACCAAGCGCCCGGAGCGCACCTTCGGCGGCTCCGTTTCCGCCACTTCCACCAGCTTTGGCGGCGGCACCGGTCAGTTTGACGTAACTGGCCCCATTGAAGGGACGCAGCTGGCGTACCGGGTGATTGGCGAATATCAGAATGAAGACTACTGGCGCAATTTCGGTAAAGAGAAGAGCAGCTTTATTAACCCTTCCCTGACCTGGTTCGGCGAGCGGGCGACGGTAAACGTTTCCTATTCACACCGTAACTACAGCACCCCGTTCGATCGCGGCACCATCTTCGATCTGAACACCGGTCATGCGGTTAACGTCGATCGCAAAACGCGTTTTGATGAACCATTTAACATTACCGACGGTTATTCCGACCTCGCGCAGCTGAATGCGGAATATCGTCTTAATGACGCCTGGACCGCGCGCTTTGACTACAGCTACAGCCAGGATCACTACAACGATAATCAGGCTCGCGTGATGGCCTACGATTCAGCGACCGGAGACCTGACCCGCCGCGTCGACGCCACCCACGGTTCAACGCAGAAAATGCACTCCACGCGGGCGGATTTGCAGGGCAACGTGGTGATAGGAGGTTTCTATAACGAGATCCTCACCGGCCTGGCGTACGAGAATTACGATCTGCTGCGTACCGATATGATCCGCTGTAAGAACGTGAAAGGGTTCAATATCTATAACCCGGTCTACGGCACGGTCGACAAGTGCTCCAGCGTTTCGGCATCCGATAGTGACCAGCGCATTCAGCAGGAGAGCTATGCGGGCTACGTTCAGGATGCGCTCTATCTGACCGATAAGTGGATAGCCGTCGCCGGGGTGCGCTATCAGTATTACACCCAGTACGCGGGTAAAGGCCGTCCGTTTAACGTCAACACCGACAGCAGCGACCAGAAATGGACGCCGAAAGTTGGCCTGGTGTATAAGCTGACGCCGACAATCTCGCTGTTCGGTAACGTGGCACAGTCGTTTATGCCGCAGTCCTCTATCGCCAGCTATATCGGTAACCTGCCGCCGGAAGAGTCCACTTCCTACGAATTAGGCGCGAAGTTTGAGCTGTTCAGCGGCGTTACTGCCAATATCGCGCTGTTCGATATTGATAAGCGTAACGTCCTCTATACCGAAGCGGTGGGCGATGAAACCATCGCGAAAACCGCCGGTAAAGTCCGCTCGCGCGGCGTGGAAGTGGATGTGGCCGGGTCGTTGACCGATAACCTTAGCGTCATCGCCAGCTACGGTTATACCGACGCGAAAGTTACCGATGACCCGGATTATCAGGGCAAACCGCTGCCGAACGTGCCGAAGCACACCGGTTCGCTGTTCCTGAGCTATGACATTCATAACGTCTACGACAGCAATACCCTGACGGTCGGCGGCGGCGGTCGGGCAGTCAGTAAGCGTTCCGGCACCAACGGCGCGGATTATTATCTGCAGGGCTATGCGGTAGCGGATGTGTTCGCGGCCTATAAGATGAAGCTGCAATATCCGGTCACTCTGCAGGTTAACGTGAAGAACCTGTTCGATAAGACGTATTACACGTCATCTATCGGCACCAATAACCTCGGTAACCAAATTGGCGACCCGCGCGAAGTCCAGTTTACGGTGAAAATGGATTTTTAAGTTGATAGCGTTCCCCGGTAGTCCAATTAGGCTACCGGGGAAAACAGGGTTACAGATTGTTGACACGGTGTCGCCTCTGGAATCGCCCGGTGGCGGCTAACGCCTTACCGGGCCTACAAAAAATGCGCGACCTGATGATATTGTGGTATTTGTAGGCCGGGCAAGGCACCAGCCGCCGCCCGGCAGAAATGCGAGCACTGTGTCTAAAATCAGTCTCGTTAGCGTTTTGTCTTCAGAGCAGCCGCGTTCTCATACAGCGTCTGAATGATCTGCTGCTGTTCAGCCGTCGGCTTGATGTCCAGTGAATGGAAAATCTTACCCACCTGATACAGCTGCTCGTTCCCGGAAGCATCTTTAAAGGTTATTGGGACCTGAGTGGTCAGCTTATTCAGCGTAAAAGTGAGATGCTGGATACACACCGGCGTGCTGGTGACGCAGAGATTTTGCAACAGCGTCAGGTTTAAACTATCAATTCTGTCTTCCTGCACCATTAGCTCGCGCGCTTTATCCCACTCTTTCGCCCGCATATAAAAATCGATCACGGTATAGGATTCAAAATCCGGAACATGCTCATGCAGAACCCGCCGGGCATTAACGGTGTCGTTGGCATAGCTGTAAAATTCAGCAAGCGTTTGATAGGGCCGCGCCATTCTTCTACCCGGATTATTTTTCGCTTCAGCGAGATAAATTGCTTCCGCATTCGCCGCAAGTTTTTGTCCTTCCGGTGAGCGCCACATCTCCATCAGACCTTTAGCAATCTCCTTTGTCGCTCTCTCCCATTGGTCAAAACTCTGCCCCTGTGATTCAGCGATAAGCGTATTTAAGAATTTATCCGCCAGCGCATCTTGTTTACGCTCATAAAGGTACTGCAACGCCTGCATTTTATATTCGTAGCAATAATTATTGTCGTAGCAGGCATATTCCGGCGCGGTCATTAATTTTTCCACTCGTTGTTCGAGCAGATCTTTTTCACCAATACTATGCAACAGTCGGATCAGATTCAGCTCCTCCAGCGGTTTTGGCTCGAAAGCAAACGCTTTATCAATCTGGGCGATTCTTTCCGATAACGCGACTGAATAAAACAACCTCAGACCATTATTTTTATAAAACGCCAGCAGCCCCGGCA
Organism: Klebsiella sp. MISC125; assembly: GCF_051131775.1. Lineage (NCBI taxonomy): Bacteria > Pseudomonadati > Pseudomonadota > Gammaproteobacteria > Enterobacterales > Enterobacteriaceae > Klebsiella > Klebsiella sp. MISC125. The sequence goes on along the minus strand of NZ_CP180448.1, from coordinate 2,625,719 downwards.
ATGAGTGTTCATAATAACTACCGCTATCCCCGGTCGCCTTAGTTAACCGTTCAGATAGGGCAATAGCTTTATCTTTATTACCGGCAAAAGCATACAGGTTAAGCAAATCGATATATTGCTCATAGTAGGCTACTTCAGCGTTTTCCCTTTTAGCAATAATCGCATCCAGCATCGCCAGGGCTTTATCGGCGTACACCGTGGCGTTGGGAATATCATTTTTCGCCTGATAACTCTTCGCGATAATCACCAGCATTTTGAGCTGCGAGGGCAGCGATACCGCTTCGGCGCCATAGTTTTTTTCATATAGCGCGGCTGCCTGATCGGGGTCAGATTGATAAGCGGTTAAAACAACAGGGAAGTAATACGCTTTAATCGTCGCATTAGATTTACTCAGCAGCGCCAGGGCTGGTTCCGGCTGCTTATTCTTGACCCAGGCGTTGATATAGCTTTCATAAGAGGTCATTGAGGAAGGTTGCTTCAGGCCGATTTTGCTTAAAAACGCCAGCCCCGCTTCCGGCGAATCGTTTTCGGCAAGCCAGCTGGCAGAGAAATTCAGCGCGAACTTTGCCTCTTTCGATTGTGTGTCCAGCCTCTTCAATAATGCATCGGCCCTCTCCATCGGGCCGTACATAAACATTTCTCTTTGCAGTTCAAACCACGGGCCTTGTGAAGAGAAAGTGGAATTGTCAGACAGCGGCACCGCCTTTTCAAGCTTGCGTTCAACAACGGAATAAACATCCGGCTGTTGCTGACTTTGCGCCATGACATGGGTTGAAAACAGCGTAGCCAGGGTTAATAGCGACAGTTGAGATAATTTAGTTTTCATTCTAATAATTCCTTTTAGTTTTGATTTTCCGTCTTCTTGTACTGTCTGAGCGCTTCAACGGCTTCTTTCATCCCTCCCTGCTTAGCCGCTTTTTCTAACCATGCCATTCCAGCGGCAGAGTCGGTACAAGTCAGGAGATATTTTCCCAGTTCAAACTGCGCGGCGGCATCGCCCTGATTGGCTCGGTTAGTTATTTCTGTGGGTTTGTACAACGCCGCCAGTTGCTCATTTTTACGATAGCAGCGGATAACGCTGACGCCATCTTGATCGTAGGTTTCTTCAGTACCGTGCATATCGCCATCAACATAAGGTACGGCGCTTAATAATTTCCCCGTGCGATCGTTAAATTCTTTTTTCATGCCATTTTTAATATCATCGACATAGTCAACTTCTTCCGTCATCTTCCCTGTATTTAAGCTCCAGCGACGGTCGGGTCCATTCTTTTTATCCGCTTTATACGTCGTGGTGAACTGTAACTTGCCGCGTTCATCCCAGTACTTAGATTCACCGTCAAGCTTGCCATCTTTATAGGGATAAAGTGACTTAGGCTGGCCATTTTCCCGCCACTCTTCGGCGTTGCCATCTTTGACATCATGCTTATAGCTGACTGACGTATTCAACTGACCATTGGCAAACCACTCTTTTGCCACTCCATCTCTACGGCCTTCACTATCAAAGAGTACTTCCTGTTTTAATTGACCGTTCTCATACCAGCTTTTTTTCGCCAGCTGTTTGCCATCTTTATAGGTTGAGGTCGATAACAGCTTCCCTTCTTCGCTGTACTCCTCACTAACGCCATCGTCATTGCCGCGGTCATTTTTATGAGAAATTAAGCGAACCTGCCCTGAAGGAAAATAGATAATTTTCTCGCCGACGACCTTACCCTGGCGGTAAGTTGATTTTTCTTTGATTTTGCCATCAGTGAAATACTCGAACGCCGGGCCTTCCAGATGTTGATTCAGATAGCTGTGCTGCTGCTTAATACTGCCATCCTCATAGTAATGAGGGCATTCACCGTCTGCAATTTTATTGTCAACAAACTGACGCAGACTCTCTATCGCGCCATTTTTATAATATGTAATATACTCTCCATTGATTAAACCATTGGCGAATACTGCTGTTTCGGCCTTTTTACCCTCTTCATCATAATATGCGTCATAACGGCCTTGCAGATTGCCTTCATTATTATAATTAGCGGTACCGCTGACGTTTCCACTCTTATACCAGGATTTCAACGCACCGATGAATCTTTGTTGTTTAAATGACTCTTCGTCGGTATACCCCTCAACAGCCATCCGCTTTTTCTGTAAAGATTCGGCGTTATCCTCCTGGGGTTCAATATACCAGCCGACCACTTTCCACAGTTTTTTCTCTTTATCAAAGGGAAGAGGAAGTTCAACAAACAACTCAGCCCTGCGCTTCACCGTGGCTTTGATCTCTCCATCCAACCAAATATAGGGCGCTCGTTTCATATACTCTGCACCGCACAGCGCCTCGGTACATATTTCAATACTGGTCAACATCGATGCCCCTTCGCCATCGCATTGATCGACGGTGAAATAGAAATAGCGATCGTCCAGAATGGACGGCATCAGGCTGCGAATTTTTTCAGCGTACGCCTTAAGGGTTAAACCGAATGATTGAGGACGGGCTGAAAGCGTATCCCGGTTACAGGGTGTCTTACTTTTAAAATAGAAGCGATCGGCTAACAGCAGCTTCATATCTTTACCGATAGCGGTTTTACCAATATCAACCTTATCTATTTGCGCAATGAATGTTATAGGTTCAGATTTTTCCGTAGAGAGCGGCTGTAAATAGGATATTGAGGGGTGGGCCATACAAATAATGGCGATAGTTATCTTTCGCAAAACTTATTCCTTGTCTTGGATATTTTTACGGAAAGATATTACAAGCAATTACAGGAGTAAAGCCGCATACCATTACCGGGCCACACAGACCCGGTATCAACAACTTACCAATCCTCTTCCTGGCCGAGAATACGTAAAATATCCTGGCGATACTGCAACAGCTGCGGATTATCGCGATGGCGAGGAAACTCAAGCGGGAGCGAGAACTCAGCGATAATTCTTCCCGGACGCGGCGACATCACCAGCACCCGCTCACACAGCAGCAGCGCCTCTTCGATATCGTGGGTCACCAGCAGGCTAGTATAGCCCTGCTGCTGCCATAGGGCGATCAGCTCCCGCTGCATGCTGATGCGGGTGAGCGAATCGAGTTTTCCCAGCGGTTCGTCTAATAACAGCAGGCGCGGTTCATTTAACAACGCGCGCGCCAGCGCCGCACGCTGCGCCATCCCGCCGGAAAGCTGGCGCGGCCAGGCCTCGCTAAACGCCTCAAGCCCCATCCGTGAAATCAGCGCGTCGGCCTTCGGCTCAAGCCCCTTCTTGCCCTGCGCCTGCGGCCCCAGCAGCACGTTTTGCCGTACCGTCAGCCACGGGTAGAGCGTCGGGTCCTGAAACACCAGAATTCGCTCGGGCCCCGGTCCGTCCATTGCCGCCTCATCAATCTGAATGTGCCCACTCTGTTGCGCCTCCAGTCCCGCCAGCAGTCGCAACAGGGTCGATTTACCGCAGCCTGACGGCCCAAGCAGCGCGACGCTCTCTCCGGGCCGCAGCTGAAGACTGATATTCTCCAGCACCGGAACCGTTTGTTTGCCAAGCGTAAAAGCATGATGAAGATGGCTAATCGATACCGTTGCCCCGGTAGATATCGCCTGAGAATTTAGCGTCACGGTTACCATTTCATCCCTCCCCGCTGCCAGCTCAGCAGCCTGTCGCGAACCATAAACAGCCCGCTAATCAGACCGGAGCACAACAACGCCATCACCAGCAGCGCCGCGTACATATTGGGATACGCCGCCCAGCCCTGCGCCCATTGCAGATAAAAGCCGATCCCGGATTTTACCCCCACCATTTCAGCGACAATCAGCACCGAAAACGACGCGCCAAGGCCCATAAACAGGCCGACAAACACGTTTGGTAACGCGGCGGGGATCGCTACTCGCAGGATCAGAAAGCGCTGGCTGGCCCCCAGAGTACGCGCCACGTCATACCATGCCCTATCGATGCCGATCACCCCGGACCAGGTCAGCACGGTCACCGGAAACCAGGTGCTGAGCGCAATCAGAAAAACGCTGGCGCCGAAGCTCGAAGGGAAAATAAACAGGCACAGCGGCAACAGCGCGGTGGACGGCACCGGCCCCAGCAGGCGCAAAACCGGATGCACCCAGTAGCCGATACGCTGAGACCAGCCGATCGCCAGACCGCTGATAAAACCGCAGCTGGTGCCGAGCAGCACGCCAAGCCCGAGCAGCCCCAGCGAATGCAGAAGGCTGTCAAGCAGGCGCGGCCAGTCATCGTGCAGCACTTCAATCAGCGCCTGCGGCGGCGCGAAAAACGGTACCGGCAGAAACGCCGTCTTCGCCGTCAGCCCTTCCCATATAGCAAACAGCACCGGCAGCAGCGCCAGCCATTTCCCGGCATGTTGCAACCGCGCGCCCCGCTGCCGCCAGTAGCGGTAGCTCAGCGCCAGCAGCAGTAATCCCCCGCCGACGGTGAACTGAGCCAGCGCCCAACCTTCGCTAAACGGCCAGCGCCGCCCGACATCCGGCCAGGCGAGAGTAAAAAAGCCGCCCAGCAGCCACAATACGCCAGCCAGCAGGCCTTCATTCCACAGCGGCCTGCCGCGGGTCGGGCGCGACAGCACCCGTTCAGGCGAAAACGTTGACATAAATACTCTCCGCAAACTGATGAGGATCGGTCCCCGGCTTGATCACCTGCACCCGCTGAAGATCCACCGCATACTGCGTCAGCTCTTTGACAAACGCCTCGCCCACCGCATGATGACCGTGCCCCTGCCCGTGAAGGATCCCGCTGACCTCCGCTTCATTGGTATTCAGCGCATGGGCCAGGAAGGATTGCGCCACGCTTTCCGGGTGTTCAGCGGCGTAGCTGTGTGCTTCAAGAATCGCCTGAGTGAGCGCGGCGGCGGCAGGTTTGTGATCTCGCGCCAGAGTACCGCTGACGCCCAGCACGCAGCAGCTCAGGTTGGCGTAATCGCCGGTCATATTGCTGGCGATAAGCTGATATTTACCGGTTTCCAGCAGGCGATAGCTAAATGGTTCGCTGCCGCTAATGGCGGCGATTTCGCGTTTATCCAGCGCGACGCTGAGCAGATCGGCGGGATAGACTTTCCACTGCACGTCGCTTATTGGGTCGATGCCGTGGCGCTTAAGTAAAATGGCGAAGAAATTTTTGTCCGGCCCGGCCATATCGGTAACGCCGATGGTTTGCCCTTTCAGGCTCTCCAGGCCGCCAAACGGCGAGTTTTTCGCCGTCAGCAGGTTCAGACAGCCACCGTGGGTTCCGGCGGTCAACTTGACGTCGAAGCCCTGTTCCAGCGCCTTCAGCCAGCGTAGCGCCATGCCAACCCCGGCGTCGGCCTTGCCGGTGGCAATCGCCTCCAGCAGCACGTCCGTTGAGTTGCCGAAGTTAACGAACTCAACGTCGAGATTGTATTTACTGAAAATCTTCTGCTGCTCCGCGACGGCAACCGGCGCGAGGCACACCGCGCTTTTGTTTATCGCCAGCTTGATTTTGTACGGCTGTGCCAGACGCAGTGCCGGATGCTCGTCGCTGCTCGCCATCGCCGCCATATCGTGAGCCCATAACGGCAGCGATGCCCCCGCCAGCGCCACGCCGCCAGTTAATTGTAAAAAGCGACGACGGGAAAAACCGGAACGCATCATGGCGCGACCTCCGCATGAGCCTGCGCGGCAGGCACGCTAAAACCGTTATCAAATGTCGGCGTGACGTCGAGCTTTGCGCGGATCAGGCCGTTGGCGAGGTAGAAATCCGCCGTTGATTGCTGCTGGGCGACCGTTTGCGAATCCAGGCGCAGCCACTGCGACTGACGATTGGCAAACTGCGCGCGGGCGATATCCGCCGGGAAGCGGATAATTTCCCCCAGCGTTTTACCGTAGCTATCAAGGTTGGCGTAGGCCCAGCGCTCGGCTCCGGCCAGGCGATTGAGATAATCTTGTAGCGCCGCGCGTTTTTGCGGATCGTTCAGCGCATCATCGGTGGCAGCAAGGAAAGTGTTGCCCGGCAGCAGCCCTTTGCCGCTCACCAGAATCTGCCCCTCGGCGGTCTTGACCAGTTGAGTGGTGTACGGCTCCCAGGTCGCCCAGGCATCTACCGAACCGTTAAGCAGCGCCACTTTGGCATCCACCGGCCCGAGAAACACCCACTGCACCTCTTTGGGCGAAATGCCCGCCTGCTCCAGCGCTTTCAGCGCCACGAAATGACCAATCGACCCTTTACCGGTGGCAATACGCTTGCCTTTTAAATCCGCCGCGCTTTTCAGCGGGCTGCCGGGAGAGACCAGCACTGCGGTCCCCGCTGGATTGCTTTTATCAACGGCGATGGCTTTGACCGGCGCGCCGTTCGCCAGCGCGAACAGCAGCGGCGCATCGCCGATAATCCCCACGTCCACCGCACCGGCGTTCAACGCTTCCGCCAGCGGCGCAGCGGCAGGAAACTCGGCCCACTTAATGTCGTACGAGAGATTTTGCAGCGCGTTGGCGGCTTCCAGCTGCGAACGCATGCCGCCTTTTTGATCGGCGATGCGTAGAGTGATTCGCTCCTGAGCCGCCGCATAGCCGCTCAGGGCCAACAGCATCGCCGCCCCGGCTAAACGGGTGAATTTAGGTATGCGCATATGAATTATCCTTATTTTTGAAAAGCGTATTTGCCTGCCGCCAGCCACGCGCTGTCGCTCTGCGGGGTATGTACCCGCCCGCACAGCACGTTGCGATAGTGGCGTTCCAGAGGGTTTTGCCGACTCAGACCATGATTGCCGGTCAGCTCCAGCGCCAGGTTCACCGCCTGAATGGCGTTGTCGGTAATGGTGACTTTTGCCAGATTCGCCTCGATGGCGGAAAAATCCAGCGCTGCGGCCTTTTCCAGCAAGCTGCGATTCACCAGCAGCAGCCCGTCAATCTGCCCGACCTTTTCCTGCACTCGCGGCAGGCTGGAAAGCGGCTGCCCGAGGTTTCCCGGAATACGCGCACTCAGCCATGCCACCAGCCAGTCGCGGGCGGCGCGGGCGATGCTGTCGTAAATCGCCGTCAGCAGCGCCGTGTGGCGGTTGGCAAACAGGCGAAACTGCTCGGCATCCGGCGCGGGGGGCGCATCGACTGGCCATACGTCCACCGCATTCTCTGCAGACACCTGCACATTTTTCAGAATGACTTCATGACTGCCGGTTGCCCGCATTCCGGCGTGATCCCAGCTTTTCACCACGGTGATGCCGTCACTATCGCGGGGTACCAGCCAGGTACCGACCAGCGGCGTACTGTCGTCACTGCGACCCCAGAGCGCCAGCCAGTTCAGGCCTTCGATGCCGGTGGTATAGATTTTGTGGCCACTAATTCGCCAGCCCTCCGCGCTGCGGCTCGCCACGGTTTTCGGCAGGCCGCCGCGTGCCGGAGATCCCAGCTCCGGCTCCACGCGCAGGCTATTAATCAACCCGCCCCGCTCAACGGCATCCTGAAAAACCTGCTGGCGCAGCGGCTCGGCCCAGTTTTCATTTTCCGCCAGCCGCAAGTGATGCAGATACTGCATGCAGACGATCAGCGCCGTCGCCGGTTCACCCCAGGCAATGGCGGCGATAGCCTGCTGAAGACGCGCTAAGTCGGCTCCCGATCCGCCATATTGTCGCAGCACGGCAAGGCTTAAAAAGCCGCGCTGGCGCAAACGTTCGATATTGTGATGAGGAAATTCACCGCTGGCGTCGAGGCTGGCCGCCTGCTCTGCCATTAGCTGGCGGATCTCCGTCAGCCGCCGCGACCAATCATCGAATGCGGAATCGGTCACGATGCGCGCTCCGCCACGGAGCGCAAAGCGGCTTTTTCACGGGTTATCGGCAGCAGCGCTTTCCCGTACTCCTGCGCATCGTTGAGCGGATCGAATCCGCGGATCAGGAAGTTGCGCACGCCAAGGTCGTAGTAGTCGAGCAGCGCGTCGGCAACCTGTTCAGGCGTGCCCACCAGCGCGGTGGAGTTGTGACCGCCGCCGACCAGTTGGGCGATCCCGGTCCACAGGCGTTTATCCACCACCTTGCCCTGCGCCGCCGTCGCCCGCAGGCGCTGCGCGCCGACGCTATCGGGCTTGGCTTTGAAACCGCCTTCAGTCTGCGCCGCACGTTCGGTGGCGACGTGCAAAATATGCTCGGCCTTTTCCCAGGCTTCGGCTTCGGTGTCGGCGATAATCGGGCGGAAAGAGACGCTGAAGTCGATCTCACGCTGATGTTTCGCCGCCTCGGCCCGCACGCGCCGGATGGTTTCATCGGTTTGTGCCAGCGATTCTCCCCACAGGGCGAAAACATTGGCGTGCTTTCCGGCCACGGCAATGGCCGCTTCCGACGAGCCGCCGAAATATAAGGGGATATGCGACTTTTGCAGCGGGCGGATCGCCGACCAGGCCTGTTCCGCCTGATAAAAATCATTGGCGATATCCACCGGTTGTTCGGCGGTCCAGACCTTGCGGAGGGTATCGAGGAAGGCATCGGTACGGGCATAGCGCTGGTCATGATCGAGATAGTCACCGTCGCGGCGCTGCTCGGCATCGTTACCGCCGCTGATGATATGCACCGCCAGGCGTCCACCCAGCAGGTGTTCAAGGGTAGCGAATTTACGCGCCGCAAGAGTTGGCGAGACAAAACCGGGGCGATGCGCCAGCAGGAAGCTGATGTTTTGCGTCGACAGCCCGGCCAGCGCGGTCACCAGAAATCCATCGGGTTGATCGGACCAGTGCCCGACCAGCAAGCGGTCGAACCCGGCAGCCTCGTGGGTTTGCGCAAAGCGCACGATGTAGTCGCGGTCAAAAATCGGGCCAACCGGGGCGATGGTTTCCGACGACAGGCGATGACCGATCATGCCGAGAAACTGAATGCTCATACAGAACTCCTTGTATCAGGATAACGAATGGGCCGCAGCGGCGGCGCGTTTTCATTACCCTATACACAGGCTCTTAATGAACAAAATGCATTTTTATCATATCTTAATATGCGATATAAGCATTTAAAAAATTACATATATCTTTCATGCAGATACATTAAGTTGCTGAACGACCTTAGCGGCAAAAAAAGTCAGCGGCTGGCTCAGGTTAGCCAGATTTTGCGCATTAACCAACCACAGATGTACCTCGGGCTGAAAATCCTCAAGCGTTAGTACCGTCACTTCATCGCGCCAAGGACTGGCGGCCAGCGCAGCGCGCGGTACCAGGCCCAGTCCCAGCCCTTGAGCCACCAGGCTAATTTGCAACTGGGCACCGGCGGTTTCCACATTCAGCGCTAAACGCAGCCCTTGCGATTGCAGCTCACGGATCAGCCCCGCCCGCAGGCCGCAGCCGTCGGGATTCAGCACCCAGCCTTTCTCCGCGCAGTCCCGCAGCGCTCCGGCATGCAGACGCCAGCTTTTCGCCGCAATCACCACGATATCCAGCGGGCAAAGCAGCCGCCCGCAGTAGCCCTCAGCAAAGCTCAGTTGCTCAGGCCCCATCGCCAACACCCCATCCAGTTCGACGCTCTCCAGCCGCCTTTGCAACAGCCCGCTCCAGCCGCAGGTGACCTGTGGTTGCAGGGCGGGAAACTGCTGGCGCAGCGCGGCCAGCGCCGGTTGCAGCGCAATTTCCGCCACGCTTTGCGGCACCCCGAGACGCAGGATGCCGTGCGGCTCAGCCTCAGGGTCGAGCAGGCCATACAGTTTTTTAGTTTCCCGCTTGATGCTCAGACATTGCTCATAAACCCGGTGCCCGGCGGCGGTCAGGGTAAGCGGTCGGGTCTGGCGCTCCAGCAGCGTCACGTTCAGGGTTTGCTCCAGACGCTGGAGGCGGCGGGTAATCGCCGATTGGGTAATACCAAGATATTCTGCGGCCTGATTCAGGGAGGAAAACTGCACGGTGGCCAGCAGAGCGTCGATGTCGTCGATGCGCATAGCGTCCTTAATGTTAATTTTGCATATTAATATATGCGGAAATTGCATTTTAATTATATTAACGCCTTTGCTAGCGTAAAGACCAGTCCCGACAACAGGAAGCGATCATGACCGCACCGCGAGTGGAAAAATTACGCCAGTTTATTCAAGACGTTGATGCCCTGCATCGCGATTTTACCGATGAGCCCGCCCTGCTGGATGCCGTAGCCCGTCGTCTGGCGACGCTGGTGAAAAAAGATGACTGGCTGCCGGAGGAGTACACGCTGCCGCATCCCCACCGCTATCAGCAGTATCTGCTGCACGCCGACTCCGGGCAGCGTTTTTCCATTGTGAGTTTCGTCTGGGGGCCGGGGCAATCGACGCCGATTCACGATCACCGGGTGTGGGGAGCCATCGGTATGCTGCGCGGCGCGGAGGAGAATCAGCGCTACCGCCTGGACCAGCACGGTCAGCCGGTGTCCAGCGGCCTTGCCGAGCGCCTCTCCCCCGGCGAGGTGGAAAAGGTCTCTTCCCGCGACGGCGACATTCACCGGGTAAGCAACGCGCTGACGGACAGTGTCTCTATCAGCATTCACGTCTACGGCGGCAATATCGGCGGCGTCAGGCGCGCGGTTTATACCGAGGAAGGCCTCGTTAAACCGTTTGTTTCCGGCTACTCCAATCGCCACTTACCCAATATCTGGGATCTCTCTAAGGATAATTAATATGCCTGATTACTCTTATCGCCCGGCGGCACAGCTGCGCCAGGCGCTGCTTGACGGCGCGGAGCTGGCGCTGATCGACCTTCGCGAAGAGGCGGAGTTCGCCCGCAATCATCCGCTGTTTGCCGCTAACCTGCCGCTAAGCAAGCTGGAGCTGGAAATTTTCCGTCGCGTACCGCGCCTGACGACGCCGATTACCTTGTATGACAACGGCGAAGGCCTGGCGGAACTGGCCGTTGAGCGTCTGCATAGCTGGGGATATCAGGATGTTAGCCTGCTGGAGGGCGGTCTACAGGGCTGGCAGCGCAGCGGCGGAGAGCTGTTTCAGGACGTCAATTCACCGAGCAAAGCCTTCGGCGAACTGGTGGAAAGCAAGCGGCATACGCCCTCGCTGAGCGCCGAAGAAGTGAAAGACCTAATCAACGGTCAGCAGGAGGTGGTTATCGTCGACGCGCGCCGCTTCGATGAGTATCAAACTATGAATATTCCCGGCAGCATCAGCGTGCCCGGCGCAGAGCTGGCGCTGCGTATTGAGGGGCTGCTCCCTTCGCCGCAGACCACGGTTATCGTCAACTGCGCGGGACGCACCCGCAGCATTATCGGTACGCAGTCGTTACGTAACGCCGGTTTGCCCAATCCGGTCTACGCGCTGCGTAACGGCACCATCGGCTGGACCTTAGCCGGGCTTGAACTCGAACACGGTCAGCAGCGGCGCTACGATACAGATTTTCACGCCTCAGCCGAACGCGTGGCGCAGGTGAAACAGCTAGCCGAGCGCGCGGGTGTGATTTTTATCGATAGTGACACCGTTAAGCGCTGGCAGCGGCAGCCCGAACGTACCACGTATCTATTCGATGTACGCAGCCCGGAAGAGTACGCGACGGGCCATCTGCCGCAGAGCGTGAGCGCTCCCGGCGGGCAACTGGTGCAGGAAACCGATCATTTCGCCAGCGTTCGCGGGGCGCGGATTGTACTCATTGCCGATGATGAGATTCGTGCGCCGATAACCGCTTCCTGGCTGGCGCAGATGGGCTGGGAGGTTGCAGTATTAAACGATGTGCGGCGGGATGATTTTAACGAGCGCGGAACCCCAGCCATCAGCGTCCCTCCGGGACCGCAGGTGGAGGAGATTTCGCCGCAGCAGCTGGCGGAACAGCTACGGGAGCCGGGTACCGTGGTGCTGGATTTCACCACCAGCGCCAACTATGTCGCCCGACATATTCCTGGCGCGTACTGGCTGGTACGCTCGCAGCTGCGCCAGGCGCTGGAGACAACCCCCTCAGCTAAACGTTACGTTGTCACCTGTGGCAGCAGCCTGCTGGCAAGATACGCGGTGCCGGAAGTGGCGGCATTAACCGGTAAACCGGTACAGCTATTGAACGGCGGAACGCTGGCGTGGATTAGCGCTGGCCTGGCGCTGGAGCATGGTGAGACGCATCTGGCGACGCCGCGTAGCGATCGCTATCGCCGTCCGTATGAAGGAACCGATAACTCCCCTGCGGCAATGCAGGCCTACCTCGACTGGGAGTTCGGCCTGGTTGAACAGCTGGCACGCGATGGCACGCACGGGTTTAAGGTATTGTAAGTCGGGAATAAACACTTCCCCGGAGGCGGTGCTGCGCACCTGTCCGGGCTACAAAACCGCACGAATCCGTAGCCCGGGCAAGGCGCTTCTTTTCCGCGCCGCCCCCGGGAATGCCTCGGTGCTCGCTCGTTATCAGATCTCCGGCGTGGTTTTAAAACCGGTCAGCATCAGCATTGGCTCCTGCTGCGCGAAAGCCGGGTCGAAATGGTAGCTGTTGCCCTGACGGTCGCCGCCAATATACCAGGAGATCTCGGTTTTTCCTTCCGCCAGCGCCTTACGCACCGCTTTATCAACGTTCACCATCCGGTATTCCCGCGATGAATTGAGATATAACGAGGCATCAGAGCTGTAGTTGCAGGACGGACGATGGTTCCAGGTCACGCTATCTGCGCTCCAGTCGTTGCTCGCCGGATAGAAGAAGATCTGATCCGCACCGTTGGTTTCCACTTTACCGCCGTAAATCCGCACCTGATATTTAAACAGTGAGGCGTCCTGACCCTGCGGCAGCGGCGGGATCTGGAATTTCACCAGCGTCATGGTTTCCGGATTATGCGTGCGACCACCGTTCTTCCAGTTATCGCTCACCACCAGATTTTCTGGCGCAGCATGCGTAGCGGTCGGTTCAGTGCTGTCTACCAGCGCGTTCTCTTCCACCGTCGTGAAACCATAAGGCACCGCGCTCCCGCAATCGATCCCCTTATTCATGCAGCGTTCGGTCATATAGTGCGCCCCTTCCACCGTCCAGCCGTTCATAAAATCAGCATGGGCGGAGTAAATGCTGCCCCAATGTTCTTCACGTATATCACCGTTCATTACCGGGTCCATCGACAGTTCAACTTTCGCCGTGTCGAGGGATTTGATCTGCGGCAAGACGTAGGCAATGTTCATATTCACCGTCGGCATTTTGACCGGATAAGCGGTCGGGCAGGCGCCATTTACATCGTACGCCGCGTTGCTGTGCCCATGGGTTGGCTTCAGGTTGACGCCATCCCAGCAGTTAGGGAACTGAATACCGATATTAAACTGTACCGCATCGCCGCCCTTACGCAGCCCACAAACCTCTCCGGCTTTGTTGCTGTAGCCTTTGCCGTTAGCGCACAGAAAAGTGATGCGCGAACTGGGTGCCGAACCATGATGATCGCCCGCCAGCAGTTCGAGGCCCGCCGGGAACGGATGCAGCGGATGTTGTTCCACTTTGGTGGTCTGGTAATAGGTTTTCTGGTAGGCCGGGGTGACGATTTGGCCATCCGGTAGCTTCATCGACGGTGCCCAGTAGGCAGAGCTGTCGGCTTTGTTATCGCAGGTGGTTTCCGGCTGGTCGCGCAGCGTCTGGTAAGTAGACACCGCATCGGTATGGGTGTTGCCGAAAAAGTCATGCCACATGGCCTGGTTCGGCTTACCGAACATCATAATAGCGTCATCGCCGAGCGTATGGTGATACGCACAGACCACGTGAGCCTGTGGGCCGGCATGAGCGGAAAAAGCGCTGGCGGCCAGCAGCGGGGCGAGACTTAAAGCGAACGAGTTCAATTTCATTTTGCAATCCTCCTTGTTTGAAGGAGTGCAGAGATAGCAAACGCCCGCCGATGTTACACATCATCAATCATCATTTCGTCTCATCAACTCATCATCGCCCGGCTCGCGCATGATCCAGGAATACTGGAACGACTTCTCTGCCGGCGTATGGGTGCGGCGGCGAAACGACCCCAACGACTGCGGCGTACAGTAGGTGCAGCTTCCCAGCCACTCCATATTTTCATCAGGCACGCCCACATTGCGCAGTAGCAGTTCGGCAAAAACCCGCAGATCAAACCATAAATTATCGCTGCAGGTCGCTTTCGCCCGAGCCCCCTCAGACGAGGCCTGATGAGGCCGAAAAATACGTTCACGATGGCGTTTTGCCAGTTCGCCCGCAGGCATTGCCAGCAGCGCCTGATAAAAATCTGACGAAACTTCGTAGCAGCAGGGATGAATATGCGGCCCGCTCACCACCACCAGCTCTTGGGGAGAAACCTGATAACGCCGAAACAGCGCGAGGCTATTTTCGATGATCCCGCTGGCCGCGCCGCGCCAGCCCGCGTGGACGCTGCAGATATAGCGCCCGTCTCGCGAAGCCATCAGCAGTGGCAGGCAATCGGCGGTCACCACCCCCATCTTCTGCCCTTTGACGGCGGTAAACATCGCGTCGGCAAGGGGTCGCTCCGCCTGCGGCGCCTGATAGTGATGTACGACGTTGCCGTGAACCAGCTTGACCGGTGCCATTTCGCCGTAGGGAAAGGCGGCAGTTTCATGAACATCGAGAAAGGCGTAGCGGATGCCGGGGATATCGCTCAATAAGCGGGATGTAAAAGACATGATGCCCGAAAGAATCAATGGATGATGATTTAACGTATGCCAAAGTGGGTGGATGCGCAAGGTAAGGTATCCTGCGAGCGACTTCCCCTCACCCTAACCCTCTCCCCAAAGGGGCGAGGGAACGGTTTTGAGCGCCTTTTTATTATGGCGCTCCCTCGACTACAAGCAACAAGCTTCTGCGGACCGGTACCCCGGGCAAGGTGCAGCTTTTCCGCGCCGCCCCGGGAACCTCTCTGTTCTATCAGGCCAGCGCCGCGCGCTTTTGTCGGCTCATCAGCCAGAACACCGCCGCACCTGCCAGCAAAATTCCGGGAGCCGAAGCCGCCATCACGCCGAGGGTGCCAGTGCCCAGTGCGAGCATTTTTCCCGCCAGCAGCGGGCCGCTCATTGCCCCTAAACGCCCTATCGCCACCGCAGTCCCCACCCCGGTCGCGCGGATTTCGGTGCGATAAAACAGCGGCGCCAGTGCATACAGCACACTCTGCCCGCCTGTGGCGAACAGTCCGGCAACAAATCCCGAGAATAGCATCGCGCCAAGAGACGATGCGGTGCCCAGCGCCAGCAGCGACGCCAGCATGCCGGTGTAAATCAGCAGCGACATCCACAGCGGGCTGAGCTTATCCATCAGCGCCCCCAACAGCAGCGTGCCGCTGGCGGCACCGAACTGGAGAACAAACATCACGCCCGCCGCCTCGCTGGCGCTGAAACCCTGGCCGACTAACAGCATCGGCAGCCAGTTAATCAGCATATACACCACCAGCAGCGTGAAGAAATAACACAGCCACAGCAGCAACGTGGCGGCGGCGTTACCCGGCGCGAGCAGCGTACGCAACGGCACGCCTTCTACGCTGCGCCGAAAGACCGGCGATTCCGGCAGCCAGCGCATCAGTAATGGCACCAGCAGCAGCGGGACGACACCGCCAACCCAGAATACCGTTTGCCAAGCCGAAGCGAGGCCGAAAAAGCCCAGCGCCGCCGCCAGCGCTGCGCCAATCGGCACGCCGCAGTACATCAGGCTCACCGCCCTGCCGCGAAAGCGCGGACCGGCGGCCTCGGAAGTTAAAGCAATCAGATTGGGTAGGGCCGCGCCCAGCCCAACGCCGGTCAACAGCCGGGCCAGCAGCAGCGTCGGGTAATTCCACGCCAGAGCGGTGGCGATGGAGAACAGGCCAAAGAGCAGAACCGAGCCCAGCAGAATACGCTTGCGCCCATAACGATCCGCCAGAATGCCGCCCACCAGCGCGCCGGGCAGCAGGCCGAAGATCCCGGCGCTAAAAATCCAGCCCATCTGCATTTTATCCAGCGCGAACGCTTGCGCCATGCCGACGGCGGCAATCCCCGCAGCCTGCAGATCCAGCCCTTCCATCAGGGCCACCATAAAACAGAGCCCGACGGTTAACATCAGGCGTGAATTGCTTGCAGTCGTGGTTTGGGTCATAGGGTACCTTTGCGATATCCGGATAATCGGAGCAGGTGAATGGCGGCTGATACGTTGCCAGCCGCGCATTGAGACTGATGACAAACCCTAAAAAGAGCACGGACGATCCTCCCCTCTCCCCGAAGGGGAGAGGGAGAAAAACGAACCCTCATTCGCTTTTAAGCACATTTGCCATCAGCCGAGCATTTCTTCTATTTATTACGATTAAGCAGGTCCAGCGCGACGTCGACGATCATATCTTCCTGACCGCCAACCATCCGCCGCTTGCCGAGTTCGACGAGAATATCCACCGCGCTCAGGCCGTAGCGCGCCGCCGCCACTTCGCTATGGCGCAGGAAGCTCGAGTACACCCCGGCATAGCCCAGCGCCAGCGTTTCGCGGTCAACGCGCACCGGACGGTCCTGTAGCGGGCGCACCAGCTCATCGGCGGCGTTCATTAAGGCGTAAAGATCGGTACCGTGGTTCCAGCCGAGTTTGTCGGCGGCGGCGATAAACACCTCCAGCGGCGCGTTGCCTGCTCCGGCCCCCATCCCTGCCAGGCTGGCGTCGATGCGGTCGCAACCCTCTTCCATCGCGGCGATGGAGTTGGCAACGCCGAGGCTCAGGTTATGATGCGCGTGCATCCCGGTGGCGGTTTCCGGCTTCAGTACCGCCTTAAGGGCGCGAAAGCGATCGCGAATGTCGTTCATATTCATCGCCCCACCGGAATCGACCACGTAGATACAGGTCGCGCCGTAGGATTCCATCTTCAGCGCCTGCTGTGCCAACTGCTCCGGAGTGGTCATATGGCTCATCATCAGGAAGCCAACGGTGTCCATGCCCAGCTCGCGAGCGAAGGCGATATGCTGTGCCGAGACGTCAGCTTCGGTGCAGTGAGTTGCGACCCGCACCACCCGCGCCCCGGCCTGATACGCGTTTTTCAGGTCGTGGAGAGTACCGATACCGGGTAGCAGTAAAGTGGCAATTTTCGCCTGGCTGACCGACTCCGCCGCCGCTTCAATCCACTCGAGGTCACTGTGCGCGCCGAATCCGTAGTTGAAGCTGGAGCCTTGCAGGCCGTCGCCGTGCGCCACTTCTATTGAATCGACCCCCGCGCTATCCAGCGCCCGGGCAATCTGGCGGACATTATCCAGTGAATACTGATGGCGAATAGCATGCATCCCGTCGCGCAGGGTCACGTCTGAAATATAGAGTTTTTTACCGTTCATACTATTTCTCCCGCTGCGCCGTTCATTGCCTGGGCCATTTTCTCCGCCGTTGCCAGCGCCGCCGAAGTCATAATATCGAGGTTACCCGCGTAGGCTGGCAGGTAGTGCGCTGCCCCTTCGACTTCGAGGTAAACCGATGTTTTCAGGCCGGAGAAGCGGCCAACGCCCGGCAGGTTCACCGGCTTATCTTCCGGGATCACTTCAAACTGCACCTGCTGTTTCAGGCGGTAGCCCGGCACATAGGCCTGCACCGCCGCCGCCATCGCCTCGATTGAGGCGGCGATCTCCTGCTGCGACGCCATTTCGCTTAACACATAAACGGTGTCGCGCATCATCAGCGGCGGCTCCGCCGGGTTCAGCACGATAATCGCTTTGCCCTTCGCCGCGCCGCCGACTTTTTCAATGGCCTGTGAGGTGGTTTCGGTAAATTCATCAATATTGGCTCGCGTCCCCGGACCGGCGGATTTGCTGGCAATAGAGGCAATGATTTCCGCGTAGTGCACTTTCGCTACCCGTGAAACCGCCGCCACCATCGGGATGGTCGCCTGGCCGCCGCAGGTCACCATATTGACGTTGCCCTGTTGCAGATTGGCATCAAGGTTGACCACCGGTACGCAGTACGGACCGATAGCCGCCGGGGTCAGGTCGATAACGCGAATTCCCGGTTTGGCTTCGCGCAGCGCGGCGTCGTTTTTCACGTGCGCCCCGGCGCTGGTGGCGTCGAAAACAAAATCAATGTCGGCAAATTCCGCCATCTGCATCAGACCGCCGACACCTTTATGGGTGGTGGCGACGCCCATGCGCCGGGCGCGGGCCAGGCCGTCGGATTCCGGGTCGATGCCAACCATCACCGCCATCTCCAGATGCTGCCCGTGGCGCAGAATTTTAATCATCAAATCGGTACCGATATTGCCGGAGCCGATAATCGCGACTTTACGTTTACGCATGACTGCCTTCCTCTCCGGCGACAAAACTAGCCGCCACTGAACCTAAACCCTCAATATGGGCTTCAAAACGATCGCCGGCGTTAATCGCCACCATCGGCCCCAGCGCACCCGTCAGCACGATATCGCCCGCCCGCAGCGGCTCGCCAAGGCTGGCCATTTTGCGCGCCAGCCATACCGCCGCGTTCAGTGGATGACCGAGGCACTCGATACCGCGTCCGCTGGAGACTTCCTCCTGATTGCGGGTCATGCGCATGGTGCAGTTTTTCAGATCCAGCCCCTCCGGTCGGCACGCCGGGCTGCCGATCACGTAGACGCCGCAGGAAGCGTTGTCAGCTACCGTATCAACGAAACCAATCGACCAGTCGCGAATGCGGCTGCCAACCACTTCCAGCGCGGGCAGCACCCAGTCGATAGCGGCGTACAGCTCATCAAAGGTGGTGTCGGCATGCGGCAGATCGTGTTTAAGTACGAGAGCGATTTCGGCCTCCACTTTCGGCTGCAAAACACGGGAGAAAGGCACATTGGCGTTATCGCCGTAGCACATGTCGGCAAACAGGGTGCCGAAGTCCGGCTGGTCAACGCCCAGCTGTTGTTGCACTTTGGGATGGGTCAGTCCGACCTTGCGCCCCACTACCCGGCGCCCCCTGGCGACGTGGTGCTGGACGTTGAGCCGCTGGATGGCGTAGGCGGCTTCGGCGTTGTCGACGCCAATAATATCGCGCAACGGTTCAATCGCCTGCCCTTGGGTTTCGGCCTCGCGCAGCCGCTGTGCCAGTTGTTCAAGAGATAACGTAGTCATCATGATTCCTTAGGTCCGCGCCAGAAAATCGAGCACCAGCTGGTTGAAGCTCTCCGCGTGTTCCCACTGCGCCCAGTGGCCGCAGTCGCGATAGATATGCAGTTCAGAGCCGTTAATGCCTGCCAGCAGACGCAGCCCGGCGTCCATCGGTACAAAGCGGTCGTTACGCCCCCAAACGATCAAGGTCCGGGCGCTGATTTCGCCAAGGCGCGGGCTGAAGTCCGGGAACTGCTTCGGATTGGCCTCCAGGCTTTTGACAAAGTTGTCCAGATGATCCCGCCGCGACAGCATATTGTTGAGGCGCGCTTCAAACAGCGCTTCGGTCAGATCGCGGGTATCGAAAACGAAGATATTCATCATCTTTTTCAGATTTTCGATAGTCGGTTCGCGGTACAGGCCGTTGAGCAGCTTGATCCCTTCCGTCGGCATCGGCGTAAACAGGCTCATGCCGCCGGTTCCGCCGCCCATCAGTACCAGTTTACCGACGCGTTCCGGCCAGCTCAGAGTAAAAGCCACCGCGCTGTGGCCGCCCATAGAGTTGCCCAGCAGATGTACTTTGCTGATATCCAGTTGGTCAACGACGCTTTTCAGCACCCGGGCGTTGAGATCAGAACGGGAACCACCGTTGATGATAGAGTCGCTTTTCCCCCAGCCGGGGCAGTCCAGCAGAATCACCCGGTAGCCCGCCTCGACCAGCGGATCGATATTGCGGCTGAAGTTAGCCCAGCCGGTAGCGCCGGGGCCGGAGCCGTGCAGCAGGACCACGGTTTCATCGCCCTGACCGCAGTCGTTAAAGTGAATGCGTAAGGTTTTTCCGTCCTCTTCAACGTTGAGGAAACGACTGGTAGCGGCTTCTGTTTGTGGTTGATAGCTCATATGTTCTCCCTTTTATTCAGTTCTGCGTGGCGGCACTCAGCGAGCCAAATCCGGCAATCCACTCGGGGATGGGTCGGTAGTAGCGGCCTTCGCTGCGCCAGTTGCCAAAAGCGGATAGCGCAGCAAAGGCGGCTACCCAGGTTTTAATTTCGTGCGTCGATTTACCCGCCATCGCCGACAGCTCTTCGTTACTCACGGCATCCAGCTCCGCCAGCCGCCCCTGCTCCAGCAGGCTCATAAAGCGGTTGTCCCAGCCAGGATTGAGCGGAAAGAGCGAATTCTGGTCATCGATAAACTGCTTCGCTGCGCTGATCACCCGCTGCTGGCGCAGCTCGCGCTCGTCCGGCGGCAGCTGTTTGCCGCTGCCCAGCAGCCGGTCACGCATATGCGCATCAGCCTTCGCCAGCTCCGGGACCGGCGGCTGGTGCGAAAGCCCGCCGGAACCGAGGATCAGTACGCGTTTATTAAGAGTGGTGAGAAAGCGACCTATGGCTTCGCCCAGCATCCGGGTGCGCTGAAAGCCCGGTAGCGGCGTCGCCACGCCGTTGATAAACACCGGCAGAACCGGCAGCTTATCCAGCCCGCCAAGCAGAAACTCCAGCGGTTGTGCAAAGCCGTGGTCCACCTGCATGCAATAAGAGACCGCCAGGTCGATACCGTCTTTCATTACCGCGTGAGCGCAGGCCTCCGCCAGCGCCGTCGGCACCGGTAGCTCGCCGCTGGCGCTGGCGAAATCGCCAATAGAGGTTGCGCCAATGCCTAAGCAGAACGGTGGCATCACGTCGTAGAAAAAGCCGTTGTAGTGATCGGGGGCAAACAGCACCACCAGTTCCGGGTCGAAGGCGGCAATTCGCGCCCTGGCGTCAGCAATCACGCCGTTGACCTCGTCCAGCACCGCCTGCTCCGGGTCAACATAGCCCACCAGCGGGGTATGCGAGAGACAGTGAAGATAAGCATTCATATCAGGCCACCTGTTCAATCGTTGTTGCGGGTTGCGCGGATGCCAGCTGCATTTTGCTCGCCAGCGCATCAAGTTTATTGCCCAGGGTTTGCGGTATCGCCACGGTGGCGACGAAGCGGTCCGGACGCACAACGGCGATGGCGGTATCGTGCTGCGCAAACCAGCTTTTCAGGCGATTTTGCGTGTCGCCGAGGCGAATGACGCCGGGCACGTTGTCCTGGTCGCAATGAATCTGTACCTCCGGCACCACCTGGATAAAACGCACTCCGGCGGCGCGCCAGCGGGAAATCTGCTTGTCGCTCAGCCCCCATTGCGGGTTACAGCCCCAGCCGATAATGGCGAAGTTCGCGCCAATCACCTCGTCCAGCAGCGTGACCTGGCCATTTTCAAGCGTGACCTTCGGCTGGATAAACATCTTGCCGACCGGGGAATTTTTGCCTTCGCCTTCCGCCAGCAGCGCGCCATCTTGATACTGCGGCATCGGCTTGAAGCGCATTTCGAGGAAGTAGCGTTTGACCGGCGGCAGGTAGTTGAGCAGCCAGGTAACGCCATCGCGTACCGCGCCATGCCAGCGTTTCGGCGGCGCCAGGACGTTACCGGCGGTGACCGACAGGTCGATCATCGCTTTCGCGTGGTCCCGGCGCTCCTGCTGGTAACTATCGAGCAGCGACTCTCCGGCCTGGCCGTTCACCACCAGCGCCAGCTTCCACGCCAGATTGAAGGCATCGCGCATGCCGCTGTTGTAACCCTGTCCCTGCCAGACCGGCATGATGTGCGCGGCGTCGCCCGCCAGCAGTATGCGATCCACGCGAAAGCGTTCGGCGATGCGCGCGTTATGGGTATAGACGCGCTGGCGGATCAGCTCGACGTTATCCGGGTCCGGCAGCACCTTGCTCAGCAGCTTGCGCATATTGTCCGGCTCGCTCAACTGGGCCTCGGTTTCACCAGGCATCACCATAAATTCAAAGCGACGTACCCCGTGCGGCAGCGCGGCGGAGACGTACGGGCGCACCGGGTCGCAGCACAGATAGACATGCGGAGTGGCAAGCGGGTCGTTAGCGATATCGATAACAATCCACTGATTCGGCGCGGTTTTCCCTTCAAAGGGAATATTCAGCGCGCGGCGAATAATGCTGGCACCGCCGTCGCAGGCTACCAGCCAGTCGGCGCGTACGGTTTCGTGCTCACCATTGCTGCCGTGTAGGTTTAACGTGACACCGTCACTATCCTGACTGAAGGCTTCAACTTCGCGGGAAAACAAGCAGCGCACGTGGGGGAAGCGGCTCAGGCCGTCATACATCACCCCATCCACCTGCGGCTGAATAAAAGCGTTACGCCGCGACCAGCCAAACTCGTCGGTCATCGGCTGAATATCGGCGAAGCAGCGCCCTTTCGGAGTCAGAAAGCGCATGGCGTGCCACGGCGTGGTGTGCGGCAGTACGTTGTCCACCAGTCCGACAGCCTGCATCGCCCGCAGCGCCTCATCGTCGATACCAATGGCGCGGGGGTAATCGATCAGTGAATCCAGTTTCTCAATCAGCAGCACGCTGACGCCCATTTGCCCCAGGTAGTTGGCGATCATCAGACCAACAGGGCCAGCACCGGCAATCGCCACCTGGGCGGTATGCTGCACGACCGGTTGGATATCAGGATTAGATGTTGTCATTTCAAAACCTCACGCTTCGGTCAAATTACCGCTATCTGGAAAACATCAACAACGCGGCAATTTGTTAATTAAATGTGAATATATTTTTATAGTGAGGTCAGTATAGAGTTGCGAAATTGCGCTACAATCAAAACATCATCCGATGTGCACCAAGTGCACATGACTGTTTAAAATGATTTTTATCGAGGCGATATGAGCGAAAATTCGTCAGCGGATTACAAGACGGTACGCGGATTAAGCCGCGGGTTATTGTTATTAAATTTGTTAAATAAATTCGACGGAGGCGCGACGGTCGGCACCCTGGCTGAGTTTAGCGGCTTGCATCGCACCACCGTCAGGCGGCTGCTGGAAACGCTACAGGATGAGGGATATGTTCGCCGCAGCCGCTCGGATGACAGCTTTCGATTGACGATTAAAGTTCGGCAATTAAGTGAGGGATTTCGTGACGAGCATTGGATTTCTGCCCTCGCCACGCCGCTGCTTGGTGAGCTTTTGCGGGAGGTTTTATGGCCCACCGACATCACGACTCTTGATGTGGATGCCATGGTGGTACGCGAAACCACCCACCGCTTCAGCCGGCTTTCCTTTCACCGGGCGATGGTAGGCCGCCGCCTGCCGCTGCTGCTGACCGCCTCCGGATTAACCTGGCTGGCCTTCGCGCCGGAACACGAACGAAGCCCAATCATCGAGATGCTGGCCGCACGCCCGGAAGCGGAGTACCAGCTGGCGCGGGAGCCGGAAAAGCTGGCCGCCATTCTCGAACGCACCCGGCACAACGGTTATGGCGAAAACTTTCGCGGCTGGCAGCAGGAGGAGAAAATTGCCTCGATTGCGGTGCCCGTCCGCCGCCAGCAGCGGGTTGTCGGCTGCCTGAACCTGGTATATATGGCCCAGGCAATGACCATTGAACAGGCAGCACAGAAGTATCTCGCCTCGTTACAAAAAGTGGCTAGCCAGCTCGAAGAACGTATGGCCGATGAAGAAGTTTTTTACGAATAACCCTGTCCTGAAGGGGTAAATGGCCTGCTAGCAATTGCGATCGGCGTCGCTATGTACTCTAATACATAGCGATTCCCTTTACGCAACTGAGCCATTCCATGTCAAAACAACCGCGTTTTTTATTGGCGCTGACGCTGCTAAGCGCCAGTCTGTTCGCCGGTCAGGCCTTTGCTGACCGCATCGTCACCGACCAGTTAGGCCGCGAGGTCACCCTCCCCGACCACGTCACCCGCGCCGTGGTGCTTCAGCACCAGACCTTAAACCTGCTGGTGCAGCTTAACGCCGCTGACGATATCGTCGGCGTGATGAGCAGTTGGAAAAAACAGCTCGGCCCGCAGTTTGCCCGCTTTATGCCGGGCATTGAGAAACTGCCGATGCCGGGCGATCTGACTCAGGTCAATATCGAAAGCCTGCTGGCTCTGCATCCGCAGGTGGTGTTTGTCGCCAACTATGCGCCACAGGCGATGATCCAGCAGATTCAAAACGCCGGGATCCCGGTGGTGGCCGTCTCGCTGCGCCAGGATGCCGCTGGTGAGAAAAACAAAATGAACCCGACGATGGCCGATGAAGAGCAGGCCTACAACGAGGGCCTGAAACAGGGTATCCGCCTGATTGGCGATGTGGTTGATCGTAAAACTCAGGCTGAAGATCTGATTAACTACACCTTTAGCGCACGGGAAAAAGCCAACGCACCGGTTGCCGATATTCCGGAAAACCAGCGGGTACGGGTGTATATGGCCAATCCGGACCTCAATACCTACGGTTCGGGTAAGTATACCGGCCTGATGATGACGCACGCCGGGGCGCTGAACGTGGCTGCCGCCAGCGTGAAAGGCGCACGTCAGGTGTCGCTGGAGCAGGTGCTGCAGTGGAACCCGGAGGTGATTTTTGTCCAGGACCGCTACCCGGAGGTGGTCAAACAGATCCAGAACGACCCGCAGTGGCAAAGCATTGACGCGGTGAAGAACCACCGCGTGTGGCTGATGCCGGAATACGCCAAAGCCTGGGGCTACCCGATGCCGGAAGCGCTGGCTATTGGCGAACTGTGGATGGCGAAAAAGCTCTACCCGTCCCGCTATAACAACGTCGATGTTGATGCGAAAGCGCAGGATTACTATCAGCGTTTCTATCGCGTGAAGTGGACACCGGATGCTCAGTAATCGCCACCCGGCCCTGGTACAATGCACCCTCGCGCTGGTTACGCTGTTAATTGCCGTCGCTTCAATCTGTTTTGGTCAATACCCGTTAAGCCTGGCGGAAGTTTTCCGCCAGCTGGCGCATCTTTCGCCCGTTGACGGCGTGGCCGGACAGGTGGTCTGGTCGGTGAGGCTGCCAAGGATCGTGATGGCGCTGCTGGCCGGCGGCGCGCTGGGGCTGTGCGGAGCCACGTTGCAAGGCGTGTTCCAGAATCCGCTGGTGGATCCGCATATCATCGGCGTCACCTCCGGCTCCGCTTTTGGCGGTACGCTGGCGATTCTGCTGGGGCTCAATACCCTGCTGATGATGACCTCAACCTTTTTCTTCGGTCTTGCCGCGCTGATTCTGGTGTACCTGATTGCCGCACTTCAGGGGCGGGAAAGCACGCTGGTGCTGATCCTCTCAGGGATTATTCTCAGCGGCTTTTTTGCCGCGCTGGTGAGCCTGATGCAGTACCTGGCCGATACCGAAGAAACGCTGCCAAACATTGTTTTCTGGCTGCTGGGTAGTTTTGCCACTGCCAACTGGCACAAAGTGCTGATGATGGCAATTCCAGTGGGCTGCGCGGCGGCAGTGCTCTTTAAGCTGCGCTGGCGGATTAATCTGCTGGCGCTGGAGGACAAAGACGCTCGCGGGCTGGGGGTTTCCGTTACCGCTCTGCGCCGTGGCGTGCTGGTGTGCTGCGCGGTGCTGGTGGCTTCCCAGGTGGCGGTGAGCGGCAGCATTGCGTGGGTCGGACTGGTTATTCCGCATCTGGCGCGGCTGCTGGTGGGGGCCGATCATCGGCGTCTTCTGCCGACCGCCTTCTGGCTTGGCGGCGGTTTTATGATTGTCGTCGATGACCTTGCCCGCACGTTAACCCAGGCCGAGATCCCTATTGGCATTATTACTGCCCTGCTTGGCGCACCGCTGTTCACTTATCTGCTGGTACATTCACGGCGCAGAGGGGCATTCTGATGACGCTTTCCTTGCGTTTAACCGATCTGTTATATGGTCATAGCCAGCCGCTGTTTACTCCGTTGAGTTTACAGTGCCGTTCCGGCGATATCTGGGCGGTGCTCGGCGCAAACGGGCGCGGTAAAAGCACCCTGCTTGATACCCTGACTGGGGTACTGACGCCGCTCGGCGGTCAGTTTACCTGTGAGGGCGGTATCGGCATCGTGCCACAATCTTTTCGCCCGACCTTTAGCTGGCAGGTGCGCGATGTAGTGCTGATGGGGCGAGCCCGCCATGTCAATCTGTTCGCTCAGCCGTCAGCGGAAGATGAGGGCCAGGTGCAGGAGGCGCTGATGCAGCTCGGCATCGCGCCGCTGGCCGGTAAGGTGTTTCGTTCGCTGTCCGGCGGCCAGCAGCAGCTGGTGCTGATCGCCAGAGCGCTGGTGGGAGCCAGCCAGAATATCCTGCTGGATGAGCCCTGCTCAGCGTTGGATCTGGCCAACCAGCAGGTGGTACTGCAATTAATCAGCGACCTCGCCCATCGCCAGCGGCGCACGGTGGTGTTTACCACTCACGACCCGACCCATGCTCTGCAGGTAGCGAGCCATACGCTGCTCCTGCTGCCTGATGGAGAATGGCTGGCAGGCGAATCCACCAACGTGCTGACGGAAGAGAACCTTCAGCGCGCCTATGGTTTGCCGGTGCGCAAAATCAATCATCCCGGATCGGCGGTTCCGCTGCTGGCCCCGCAGTTTACGATTCATCGTTGATAGCTAAAAAACCAGCGTTTTTCAGGAAGCGCTGGCCCTCCACGCCGAGGATAAAGCGGCACAACAGTCGCGCCCCGGCACTCTGTTCAATCTGCGCCAGCTGATAGTCGCAGCGAATATTCCACGACGGCGGTATGGCCAGGGTACGCAGGTCATCGCACGCCGTCATCTGCGTAGCGTAATGCGCATAGCCAATAAACAGATCGGTTAAGTTTTCGCGAATCAGCCACGCTCCGGCGGTTTCACCGACAGGTATGGTCAGAGAGTCTCGTCCCCCTACCAGTTGCTGCGCGCGAGCCGTAATGGCGCCACCCACGCCGGGGCAACGTTGTTCAATCAGGGAAAAAAGCTGCCAGGTATAGTCACCCGACGGGTCGCAGCCCGGTGTTGACGTCGCCAGGCGCAAGACCGGGTCGCTGAGAAGCGCCAGCCAGTCCCGCTCGTCGGTTTCCACGCTGCGCCTGGCGGTCAGCATAAGCTGATTACGGGCAAATAAGTGGCACTCTCCGGCCAGCCCGGCCTGACGCAGCGCCTGTGGATGTTGAGTGTTGGCTGAAGCGAAAACGGAGCAGGGTTCCCCGGCCTCAATGCGCTCGCGCAGCAGGCCTGCAGGTCCAAAATGAACATCGACCGGGATGCCGGTTTGCTGCTGAAAGCGTGCCAGCAGCGGGATAAAAGCCCTTTTCAGGCTTCCCGCCGCCAGCAGCGTTAAAGAGATGGTCATCATAACAATCGCTATATATTAATAAATATAGCGACATATTAACTGGATCCAGCCCGTTTCAGTAACGAATTTCCGCCAGCTCTCGCAGCTGTTCCGGAGTTGCCACCGGCAGGTTGAAGAAGCGCAGATAAGCCGGGATCATCTCAAACAGCATATCGGTACCGCGCTGGATTGGGCATCCCGCCGCCTGTGCCGCCAGCAATAATGGCGTGAACTCCTGGGCCATCACCACTTCGCCGACAAAGGTTCCCGGCGTCAGACGTTGTGGATCCAGCGGCAGCGGATCGCCCTCTTTCATTCCCAGCGGCGTCGCGTTAACCACCAGATCGTGCCCCTGCGGGTCGCGCTGCATCAGGGTAATATCCAGCTGAGGATAGCGCGCAAGCAGACGCTCAGCCAGCGCTTCAGCAGTCTGCGAACGAGCGTCGTACAGCGTCAGCGCGCTAACGCCCGCCGCCGCCAGCGAAGCGGCAATGGCCGAGCCTACGCCGCCGCTACCAACCACCAGCGCTCGCGCTCCTTGTGTCACGAAACCTTTACGCTGAATGCCAAGAACAAATCCATCGCCATCAAACATATCGCCGCTCAGGCTGCCGTCGGCTTCAAGGCGAATCGCGTTACAGGCCCCGGCAATCGCCGCCGTCGGGCTAATATGCTGGACCAGCTCGCAGGTGGCGATTTTGTGCGGCATAGTGACCAGCGCGCCGATAATATTGGTCATCTTAAATAGCGTCGGCACAAAGGCGGCATAATCCTCTGGCTTCACGCCCATCGGCACCACTTTGACGTCAACCTGCTGATGAGCAAACCACGGGTTATAAATCATCGGCGCTTTAAATTTAGCGGTCGGGTAGCCCAGATGCGCTATCAGCCGCGTATTACCACTAATCACCATCCCCTGCTCCTTTAGTTACTGCAAAAATATTACTGCGAAAGTTCGATACGTTTAACGTCGCCCAAAATAAACAGATAGGCCGCTACGCCCAGCAGCGCCGCGCCGCCAACATAGATAAGCGCGTAAAAGAAGTTACCCGAGGCGGCCACAATGAAACCGATGACCAGCGGCGTGAGGATCCCGGCGAGATTAGCGCAGAAGTTAAATAATCCACCGGTCAGGCCACCGAGCCCCTTTGGCGCGATATCAGAAATTAACGTCCAGCCCAGACCGACCATTCCCTGACCAAAGAAGGCGAACGACATCACCAGGATGACCGCCAGATCGCTGGTCAGCCAGTTGGCGGAAATAATGGTACTCGCCATCAGCAGACCGGCAACGATAGGCAGCTTGCGTCCAAGGTTTGCCGAGCCGGTAGCTTTCAGCAATTTGTCCGAAACCCAACCGCCGAACATCACGCCGCCCGCCGCCGCGAGAAACGGCATGATGGCGAAGAAGCCAACTTTGATCCACGGCATATGGCGTTCGGTCGCCAGATAGGTCGGGAACCAGGTGAGGAAGAACACCAGTACCGTATTACCGGCGAACTGCCCGATGCTGGCGCCGAGAATCTGCCGTTTAGCCAGCAGCTGGCGAATCAGTGGCCAGCTAAACGCCGTGTGTTGTTCCGCTCCGGTCGTCATCCCGCCGCCGTTGACGATATGCTCGCGCTCCTGCTGATTAAGATGCTTATCCTCATGCGGCTCGCGATAGCAGCGCCACCACACCAGCGCAAACATTACGCCGACCGCACCCACGCTGATAAACAGCGCGCGCCAGCCGAAGCTGCCCATAATCCAGAACAGCAGCGGTGAAAAGCAGGCCAGCCCGAGATATTCGCCGACGGTATAAACCGCCGTCGCTTTTGCACGCTCCTGCTGCGGGAACCAGGCGCTCACCACCCGACTGTTCACCGGGAAACAGGGCGCTTCGCTGACGCCAAGACCAAAGCGGCACAGCAGCAGCGTTTTCAGGCCCACCGCCATACCGTGGAACATGGTAAATAGCGACCACAGGGTCAACGCCAGAAAATAGGTAATTTTGTTGCCAAAGCGGTCCAGAAAGATCCCGCCGGGGATCTGCGCCAGCGCGTAGGTCCAGGCAAAAGCGGAGAAGACGATCCCCATCACCGCGGCATCGATACCCAGTTCGGCGGTCAGCTGCGGTGCGGCAATCCCCAACACCGTACGGTCGAGATAATTGATCATTGTGCCGACGGCCAGCAGCGCAAGAATGCCGATACGCCGCCGGGAAGGTCGCACGCCGTTGGCTGCGCCCGCCGTCGCCTGATTTTGGCTATAAGAGTTCATAGTCGTTTCCTGTCATAGAGTACAGATACGTGTTGTTATTGTGTTTGTGCTGTTGCGTTGTGAACCATCTGCTACATTACTCGGTGTACTGCATTGCTGACAAGCGTACCGCTGCGTTTACAGCACCATAAAGTGCGTAACCCTCGCGTCGCTCAGTCAATTCAAAGAAAAAACGTCCTGCGGAGAAGGGACGGGTGTAGAGATGCAGAAATTCGCCGCCGCTGCCATCGCGGTCATAGAGAATTTGCAGGCGCTTTAGCAGGTTAACGCGATCGCTCTCACCAAAACGGGCCAGCAGATCCTCGTAGTAGTTCGCTGGGATCGGTAGCGCGTTGACGGAGACCTGCGGCAGCCTTTCAAGCGTGGCGGGTAAATCACGGCAGGCAAAGGCCGCGTGCTGTAAACCCGCGCCCTGATAGCAGGCTACCGAGCGGGCAATCTGCGTGGCGCGACTTTGCGAGATATTTAATGCGAGACGAATATCGCCCTGCGGACTGCGCACCGCCAGGCTGCGCACCAGCCCGTACGGGTCCGGCAGAGTTTGTTCATGCTCAAGGCTGAAGCCAAATACGGTGCGGAAAAAGATAATCCAGTTATCGCGGCTGTCCGCCTCCATCCCCAGCGCCAGGTGATCGATCCCGAGGTAATCGTCGCGCAGAGGCAGGTCGGCGCACAGATGGAAATCACGGGTGTAAATATCATCACCCATCTCAATCAGATAAATCAGGCTGCCGTCCGGGGCGCAAATCGCCGGGATCGGGCTTTCATTCGGCCCTGCGTCTCCCTGCCAGGTGGCATACCCGTATGCGCGGGCGCGCTCGACAATCGCCTCACTCTGGCTGACGCGCAGCGCCATCGCGCACAATGACACCCCATGGCGCTGGTGAAAATGATCGGCCCAGCTGTGCGGTTGCGCGTTGACGACCACCCGGGCCCCGCCGTTACGCCAGAGGGAGACGCGTTTTGAGCGATGCGTTCCCTCTTCGGCAAAACCAAGCTGCGCCAACCGTTGTCCCAGCCCTTTAGCCTCCGCCGGATTCGCGGCGAACTCGATAAACTCCAGCCCGGCGTATTCAGGAAGTTCGGGAGGTGCGAACAACGGTGCGCTGCTCTGCGGTAACCGCTGGCGGGTCTGCTCTTCCAGCCACAGCAAAGAACGATAGCCATCTTTCGCCGTCACATTGTTGGGCGAGGCGCGGAAGCTATCATTGAAAATCTCCAGCGACCACGGGCCGCGATAGCCACAGCGGGTTAGCGCGCAGGCGAAATCCACCAGCGGCAACTGCCCCTGACCGGGGAAGCAGCGGAAATGACGGCTCCATTCCAGAATATCCATCTTCATCAGCGGCGCGTCGGCCATCTGCACAAAGGTGATTTTCTCTGCCGGGACTTCCGGCAGACGCTGGAGCGTATCGCCGCGCGCCAGAACATGGAAGCTGTCGAGCACAATGCCCAGCGCCGGGCTGTCAACACTTTTGACCCGCTCCCAGGCCTGATGCCAGCGGTTGACGTGCGTACCCCAGGCTAGCGCCTCATAGCCAATAGCTATGCCCTCTTGCTCCGCCAGTTCAGCCAGCGCACGCAGGTCAGCGACCTGTAGCTCAACGTCGGCGGAACAATCCGGCTGGACGTTGCTGCACAGCAACATAGTGTCGCAGCCCAGTTCATGCATTAGCGCGAATTTGCGCTTTGCACGTTCCAGATTCGCTTCGAACTGACTGCGGCTGGCGCCTTCAAAATCACGAAAGGGTTGAAAAAGCGTGATTTTTAGCCCTAAATCAGCTGCCAGATGACGGATATCGCTCGGCGTACCCGTATAATAGAGCAGATCGTTTTCGAAGATTTCGACGCCCTGATAGCCCGCCGCGGCAATCGCGTGCAGCTTTTCGGGTAAGGTGCCGGAGATGGAGACGGTAGCGATTGAGCGCAGCATAGAGTCCTCGTGTCATTAGCTGACCTAAGACCTGAATATGTATCATTTGGTTCAATCGCGCCATGGTAGGTTGCCAAATTGTGATCGATATGTGTATTTTTTGCATCTTATTAAAAAGGAGCCGTTATGTCCGCCGTTGCTCACGATGAAGCACAATCCCTCAAAGAGCGGATCTTTGCCGCTGCCATTACCGTTTTCGCCGAACATGGATTGTCAGGTGCGCGAATGGAACAGATCGCCACCGAAGCGCAGACCACGAAAAGGATGGTGGTTTATTACTTCAAGACCAAAGAGCAGCTCTATCAGGCGGTGCTCCAGCACATCTATGCACGTATTCGCGAAACCGAGCAGCAGCTTGGGCTGGAAAACGTGCCGCCGGTCGAGGCGCTGGTGCAACTGGTGAAGTGGAGCGTACGCTATCACGCTACGCACGCCGACTATATGCGGGTGATCTGTATGGAAAATATGCAGCGCGGGAAATGGCTAAAAAATTCCGGTCAGTTAAAACCGCTAAACCGCACCGCCCTGTCGATTCTTGAAGACATACTTCAGCGCGGCCAGCAGCAAGGGGTGTTTCAGGCAGGACTGGAAGCGCGCGATGTGCATCGGCTGATCAGCAGCTTTAGCTTTTATCAGGTATCAAACTTTTATACCTTCAGCAGCCTGTATCTCGACGATCCGTTGCCGGAAATTGATGATGAAGCGATGGTCACACATCACTGCGATATTGCCGTCAAAGCGGTGGTTCGCTTCGTGATTTCCTGAAGCGAAAAGGCAGCGCGCAGGAACGGCTAGTTTCCTGAAAGAGCATGGACAACTTTCGCCATCGCTTCCTGCGTCAGTTCGGAACGCTGAACATGAGAGTTAGCCAGAGCGGTGCGCAGGACGCCGGCGATAACGATATGTTTCGGCTCCTGGCCCAAATCTCGCATTTCAAGCACGACTTTGCCGACTACACGACACATTTCCTGGTACAGTTCGTCGTCTTTCGCTTTATTTCCCATTGTATTTGGCTCACAAATTTTCATTATCAATCAAATCATTATTGATATATTTTCTGGATAAATCAAACCAGTGCCGCTTTTGCTGACCAGCAGATGATTTTCTCTGCAAAACTTGTGAATAAATCCGCGTTTTCGCGCTATTTATCTTGTCACCAGGTGAAAAAATGTGTTGCGCAAAATCATAGGATTAGTTTGCTTTTTGTTAAGTACATGACTATAGAAATGAAACATGGTTTTCATTTTCTTTTTTGGATTTGGCAACGTATAATGCCCAACAAATTCGTATTGAATGGTTTCAGCGCATTGGATTGCATGACTAAACGCATAACACATTGCCTCTTTTCATGGGCTGAACCGCCAGCACACTTTCTTCTGCACGCTCTATTGTTGTCACCTATCCTTAGAGCGTGGCATAGCAACTTTCGTAATACAGGTTTAACTCCATGGCAGTGCGCCCACGGAGTGAGAATCCCCTATCCTTATCCTTCACAACTTAAAGACTAAAACTGTCATGAAAAAGACCAAAATTGTTTGCACCATCGGTCCGAAAACCGAATCTGAAGAGATGTTAACCAAAATGCTGGACGCGGGCATGAACGTCATGCGTCTGAACTTCTCTCACGGTGACTATGCGGAACACGGTCAGCGCATCCAGAACCTGCGCAATGTGATGAGTAAAACCGGTAAGAAAGCGGCTATCCTGCTGGATACCAAAGGTCCGGAAATTCGTACCATTAAGCTGGAAGGCGGTAACGACGTTTCCCTGAAAGCCGGTCAGACTTTCACCTTCACCACCGATAAATCCGTTGTCGGTAATAACGATATCGTTGCTGTGACCTATGAAGGTTTCACCAGCGACCTGAGCGTTGGCAACACCGTGCTGGTAGACGATGGTCTGATCGGTATGGAAGTCACCGCAATCGAAGGTAACAAAGTTGTCTGTAAAGTACTGAACAACGGCGACCTCGGCGAGAACAAAGGCGTTAACCTGCCGGGCGTTTCCATCGCCCTGCCGGCCCTGGCTGAAAAAGACAAACAAGATCTGATCTTCGGTTGCGAGCAAGGCGTTGACTTTGTTGCTGCTTCCTTTATCCGTAAACGTTCTGACGTCGTTGAAATCCGTGAGCACCTGAAAGCCCACGGCGGCGAGAAGATCCAGATCATCTCCAAGATCGAAAACCAGGAAGGCCTGAACAACTTCGACGAAATTCTCGAAGCGTCTGATGGCATCATGGTTGCACGTGGCGACCTGGGCGTAGAGATCCCGGTAGAAGAAGTTATCTTCGCTCAGAAGATGATGATCGAGAAATGTATCCGCGCGCGTAAAGTGGTTATCACCGCGACTCAGATGCTGGATTCCATGATCAAAAACCCGCGTCCGACCCGTGCAGAAGCAGGCGACGTGGCTAACGCCATCCTGGACGGTACCGATGCAGTGATGCTGTCCGGTGAATCCGCAAAAGGTAAATACCCGCTGGAAGCAGTCACCATCATGGCGACCATCTGCGAACGTACCGACCGCGTGATGACCAGCCGTCTGGAGTTCAACAACGACAACCGTAAGCTGCGCATCACCGAAGCGGTTTGCCGCGGTGCGGTTGAAACAGCTGAAAAACTGGAAGCGCCGCTGATTGTTGTCGCGACCCAGGGCGGTAAATCTGCACGTGCCGTACGTAAATACTTCCCGGATGCGACCATCCTGGCGCTGACCACCAACGAAACGACTGCGCGTCAGCTGGTGCTGACCAAAGGTGTTGTGGCGCAGCTGGTAGAAGATATTTCTTCTACTGATGCTTTCTATATCCAGGGTAAAGAGCTGGCGCTGCAAAGCGGCCTGGCACGCAAAGGTGACGTAGTTGTTATGGTTTCCGGCGCGTTAGTCCCAAGCGGAACCACCAATACCGCTTCTGTGCACGTGCTGTAATAATTTACAGGTTAATTAGTATTTCCTTTAAAAGCGCCTCTTCGGGGCGCTTTTTTTTATTTTAGTACTAGCTACTATTAATAAAAATGCAAATCGGAATTTACTATTTAACCAGAGATTATCTAAGATGAATCCGATGGAAGCGTGCTGTTTTCACACACGTTTTTAAACTAAAGCGACGATTTCGATGCTTCTTTGAGCGAACGATCAAAAATAAGTGCATTCAAGTAAAAAAATATTCTCATCACAAAAAAGTTTGTGTAATACTTGTAACGCTACATGGAGATTAACTCAATCTAGAGGGTATTAATAATGAATCGTACTAAACTGGTACTGGGCGCGGTAATCCTGGGTTCTACTCTGCTGGCTGGTTGCTCCAGCAATGCTAAAATCGATCAGCTGTCTTCTGACGTTCAGACTCTGAACGCTAAAGTTGACCAGCTGAGCAACGACGTGAACGCAATGCGTTCCGACGTTCAGGCTGCTAAAGATGACGCAGCACGCGCTAACCAGCGTCTGGACAACGCAGCTACTAAATACCGTAAGTAATAGTATCTGTGTAATAAAAATGGCGCACATTGTGCGCCATTTTTTTTGCTTTGCTTTTCGCCCCGCCTACTGCGTTCTTTTCGCTTCATCCACCGGCGCATTTTGTACCGACAACGTTGAGGTCGCGTTCTCACTACCTGATACCGCCACCGGATACCCTGCTCGTCTGGTCAGCGCGCGCTTAAGTAACGCCTCATCTACCGCTTTATCGCCAGCAAACTGATGAAATTCCGCAGGGTGCGTATAGGCCATCGTCTGCGTATTGCTACCTTCATCAGATGTTAACGGACGATGAACTTCAACATAGCGTTTGCCGTCAGGCTCTACGGCGAACTTCACTGGCTGATTGATAATGCGCACCGGCGTGCCGCTTTTCACCTGACTGAATAAAGACTGAATATCCGCGGCATTCATTCGCATACATCCTGAGCTGACGCGTAACCCCACGCTGTCCGGCGCATTAGTGCCATGAATAAGATACTCGCCGTTACCGTACGCCAGACGCAGCGCATAGCGTCCTAACGGGTTATACGGCCCTGCAGGCACTACCGGCGGCAACTTAATTCCTTTCTCCAGCGAGCGGGCTCGTATGCCCGCCGTCGGCGTCCAGGTCGGATTAGGGATTTTCTGTCCAATACGGGTAGTCATCTCCGGCGTTTCCAGCCCCTGTTGGCCAATTCCCAGCGGATAAACCTGCACCTGATTCACGCCCGGCGGGAAGTAGTAAAGGCGCAGTTCAGCCAGGTTGACGACAATCCCCTCTCGCGGTACGTCAGGCAGCAGCATTTGCGAGGGAATCAGCACCTGAGTGCCCGGCTTAGGCTGCACCGGCGCGATAGTATCGTTCGCTTCAAGGATCAGCATCGCCGCCGTGTCAAAACGACGGGCTATCGCCTGTAGATTGCGGTCGTCCTCCTGCACTGTCCAGGACTGGTTTTCACCAATCAGGCGGCTATTGGCTGGGGGAAGTGGGTAATCAACGGCCCAGGCAGCGTGTGACGCGCTGAGGGCGCTCAGAAGGGCTATGGTAATGAGGGACGCGCGTTTCATACTGAGATTCCTTCTTTCGCTGATAAAACACCAGGCCTGTATACTGACGAGAAGCGAACTCCCGTCGCGCATAACAGAATAAAATGAGACTGATGACAAACCCGTTTTAAACACAGTGCTCGCATTTTTGCCGGGTGGCGGCTAGCCGCCTTAACCGGTCTACAAAACCCATAATATCATCAGGCTATGAGTTTTCCGTAGGCCCGTGCAAGCGAAGCGCCACGGATATGAATCTACCTGTTTTATTCTAGGTGACTACTCCACGCCGTAAACGGCGAGGCTTCCCACTTCTCAGGCTGCCACTGGCATAACGCCAGACTGACACAAGCCTCGATGGGCTTTGACGACAAGTCCTGCCGCCATTAATTCTGTGATGCCCTTGTGCTGGATGTTGATCGCCGCGTTGATATCGCGGTCATGGTGAATATTACAGCCAGGGCAAGTCCATTCGCGTACTTTCAGCGGCATTTCCGCCATCTTATGTCCGCAACAATGGCACGTTTTCGAGCTGGCGAACCACTGATCCAGTCTGACCAGGTGAACCCCTGCCGACTCCGCTTTGTAGGCGAGTTTTGCCACAAACCCGGACCAGGCCACATCTCCGATATGACGGGCAAGGCGACGATTTTTCATCATGTTTGCCGACTTCAGTGTTTCCACAATCACCGCTTGGTTTTCGTCGATAATTCGTCTGGAAAGTTTGTGCTGGAAATCCGCGCGGGCACTGGCTACCCGCTCATGCTGCGCGGCAAGGCGTAAGCGCGCCTTACGGCGGTTTGCGCTCCCCAATTTCTTACGGGACAGCGCCTTACTGTCGCGGCGTAAACGGCGGTATACGTTGACCAGATGGCGAGGGTTAGCCACTTTTCCGCCATCATTGCCAATCAAATAGTGCGACAGCCCCAAATCATAGCCCACCACGGTGGTGATATAAGTCGGCTTTACTGCCGCTTCCTGCCCATCGTCAGCGAGTATTGAGGCGTAGTATTTGCCCGCCGCGTTGCGGGTGATGGTGATGCTGGAAACCTTACCAACAATCTCACGGTGAACCTTCGCCCGGACCGGTGAGATTTTCGGCAACTGGATAGCGTCAGTGAGGACCTTTCCGTTGGGATGGTAGCTGGATTGTCTGCCGTGCTTGCGTTTGAAAGTGGGGAATTTAGCCCGCTTCTGAAAGAAATTAGCAAATGCCCTGTCCAGATTGATCACCGCTTGCTGTAGCGCCAGGGAGTCGTAATCTTTGAGCCAGTTATAGCGGCGGGATTTTTTCGCCACCGCCAGCAACGGCTTTATATCGCGTGTTGGTTTGAGAGAAATACCGTGACGCTGGTACATGTGGCGGCTGATATGCAGGGCTTTATTGTACGCGAACCGAACCGCGCCGAACTGCGCATTTAAGAATGCAGCCTGTTCGTCGGTCGGGTAAATGCGTACTTTAGTCGCTCGCTTCATCTCAATACCGTCAGAAAATTAGTGGTTATTTATACAGTATTTTTGTGGGTGAATTTTGATGTAAAACAACGTTAGCGCCCCTTATATCCCCGCCCGCATTGGACGAGGGTTTACGGGACATTTGCTAAGAATTGCCGCTTTCGCGCTAATTGCGCGGATCATGGCTTCCAGTCCTTGCGACCGGGATGGAGTGAGGTGCTGCGTCAGGGCCATTTTTTCGAACCACGGACGCACGTCAAAAGCGGTGATATCTTTGGCGGTCATCTGATCATAAAGAATAAACACCACTGCGATAAGCCCTTTCACGATCGCCGCGTCGCTGTCGCCACGCAGGGTAATCGCGCCGGTCTCATCCTGCGCCATCACGATCCACACCTGGCTTTGACAGCCCTGAATGATGTTCTGCGCGATGTGCTCTTCCGGGCTCATTGGTGCCAGGCGCTGGCCCAGTTCAATAATGTAGAGATACTTCTCTTCCCAGTTTGCGCAACGGTTAAAGTTGCGCAGCAGTTTGTCTTTGTCCGGTAAAGCCGCCATGGTTGCTTCCTTTAGCTCAATAATTTGTGGACTCGCTGCAGCCCAGCCACCAGCCTGTCCACTTCTTCCGTAGTATTGTACATCGCCAGCGACGCACGACACATGGCCGGAACACCGTAGAACGCCATTAACGGCATCGCGCAGTGATGACCGGTCCGCACCGCAATCCCATAGTTATCGAGGAAACTGCCGACGTCGTAGGCGTGATGCTTACCGAGATTAAAGGCAATCACCCCCAGACGGTTTTCCGGGCCGTAAAGGGTTAAATCCGGCACGCTCTTCAGCGCCTGTAGCGCATAGCGCATCAAGGTTTGTTCATATTCAGCGATATGCTCCAACCCGAGCGCGCTAACATAATCCAGCGCCGCGCCAAGGCCGATAATACCGCCGGTATTCGGCGTTCCCGCCTCGAAGCGCCATGGCGCTTTTGCCCAGGTGGTGCCTTCCGTCAGGCTCACGGTGGCAATCATCGACCCGCCGCCTTCCCACGGCGGCATCTCCTGCAATATTTCCTGCTTAACATAGAGCACGCCTGTTCCGGTTGGACCGTACAGCTTGTGCGCGGAAAAGGCGTAAAAATCACAATCCAAGGCCTGCATATCTACCGGATGATGCATCACCGCCTGTGCGCCATCGACCAGCACTTTAGCCCCATGCTGATGAGCCAAAGCAATCAGAGCCGAAATGGGGTTTTCGGTGCCCAGCACATTCGAAACCTGGGTGATAGCCAGCAGGCGGGTCCGTTCGTCAAACAGACCTGGGATCGCGTCCAGTTGCAGAGTACCGTCCTGATTGAGCGGGATCACCCGCAGCTGCGCCCCGACTCTGGCGCACAGCATCTGCCACGGCACAATGTTGGCGTGATGCTCCATTGCGCTGACGATAATATTGTCGCCAGCGCCGACGTTGGCACTCCCCCAGCTGTTCGCCACCAGATTAATCGCCTCGGTGGTACCGCGAACAAACACCAGCTCTTCCGCTGAGCGGGCGTTCAGGAAAGTTGCCGCTTGCTGGCGAACCTGTTCCATTCGCGCCGTCGCTTCCGCGCTGAGCGTATGAATACCGCGATGCACCGCCGCATAGCCGTGGCGGTAAAACTCTGCTTCAGCATTAATCACCGCTTCCGGCTTCTGCGCGCTGGCGGCGCTATCGAGATAGGCCAGCGGTTGGCCGTTAACCTCACGATTGAGCAGCGGGAAATCCGCACGCACCCGTTCCACTGAAAATGTCATGCCATACCTCCCGGCAAACGCTGGCCAATACGCGCCAGGATCTGTTGCCTGAGCGCCTCATCGCCGATAGCTTCCGTTAGCTCTGCGGCAAAGGCGTAAAGAATCATCTGCTGCGCCGCCTGCTGGGTGATACCGCGCGAGCGCAGGTAAAACAGCTGCTCATCGTCTATGCGGCCGATGGTCGCGCCGTGGCTACATTTAACGTCATCGGCGTAAATCTCCAGCTGCGGTTTGGTGTCCACTTCGGACAAACGCCCCAGTAGCAGGTTGTTGTTGGTCATTTGGCCATCGGTTTTAATGGCATGCTGTGCCACGTTGATCAGGCCATTAAACACCGCGCGACCTTTGTCGTTGACGATGGTTTTATGCAACTGGCGGCTGTTGCAATATCCCACCTTGTGGTCAAGCCAGGTGCGGCTGTCACACACTTCGTTGTTGACCGGCATCACCAGTGAGTTAATGCGCAGGTTGCTGTTTTCACCGTTCAGCTGCGTGCTGGTGTGGTGTCGCAGCACCGAAGCGCCTAGCAGAAAGCTGCTGCTGAAAGCCGAGGCATCGCGCCCGAGCGCCAGGTCGTTATGCGCAAAGTGGTAGCTCTGTGCGTTCTCAAAGGCCAGCTTGATGTGCTGGAGATGAGCGTTATCTGCCACCGACATAGTCATCCTCGCGCCGGTAAAGTGGCGTTCGTCGTTCAGGCTCAGGTAGTGTTCGATGATCGTCGCTTGCGCGCCGCTCTCCAGCTCCAGATGATGCCGATAGTGAGCGGTGTTCATCTCATCGTTCGCCAGTCCGTGAGTCAGATGCATGATTACCAGCGGCTTTTGCGGGCGCTGGTTACGCTTGACGCGGATGTGAGTGACGGTTGACGCCAGGCTTTCGGTGAGGTGCAGAAACACCTCTGGCTGCACGGCATCGGGTAGCGCCTGGCGCTGGTTATCCACGCTGACATCGTAGCCACTGGCGGCCAGATCATCGCTTAAGCTTGCGCTAAACTGGCCGTCGACAAACACCAGACGCCAGACATCGATGGGCAGTGCCAGAGTATCCCGTTGCGCAGGAGTCAGCGCCTCCGGCTGAGCCGTCACAAAGGTCTGGTTGAGCAATGCGTCCAGCGGCGTATATTTCCAGTTTTCATGCGTACGCGACGGCAAGCCCAGACGCAGCAGTTGCTGCAGGTGCTGGTGCGCCTGCGGGCTGCGCTGCTCGCTCTGCGCTTCAAACAGATGATGCCACTGTTGCAGCGCGTTACTGCTGTTCGGTAAGCCAGCCATAGCCCTGCTCCTCCAGTTGTTTGACCAGAGTAAAATCGCCGGATTTCACAATCCGTCCCTGGTACAGCACGTGGACGTAATCAGGCTTGATGTAGTCGAGAATACGCTGATAGTGGGTGACGATAATAAATGAACGTTTGCCGTCGCGCAGAGAGTTGACGCCGTCAGAGACTATCTTCAGGGCGTCGATGTCCAACCCGGAATCCGACTCATCCAGAATGCACAGTTCAGGTTCCAGCACCGCCATCTGCAGGATATCGTTGCGCTTTTTCTCGCCGCCGGAGAAGCCGACGTTGACCGAGCGGGTCAGCAGATCTTCCGGCATCTTCAGCAGCTTAATTTTCTCTTCCATCAGATCCTGGAAGTCAAAACGGTCGAGCTGCTCCTGGCCGCGGTAGCTGCGCACAGCGTTAAGCGCGGTTTGCAGGAAAAACTGATTGCTGACGCCAGGGATCTCTACCGGGTACTGGAAGGCCATAAAGATGCCTTCACCCGCGCGATCTTCAGGGGCTAGTTCCAGCAGATCTTTGCCTTTAAACTCCACGCTGCCGCCGGTGACTTCATAGTCTTCACGCCCGGCGAGCGTTGCCGAGAGCGTACTTTTGCCGGAACCATTTGGCCCCATAATCGCATGCACTTCGCCAGGGCGAACGTCCAGATTCAGTCCGCGCAGGATCTCTTTATCTTCAACGGCGACCTGCAAATTT
Source organism: Klebsiella sp. MISC125 (assembly GCF_051131775.1). Taxonomy (NCBI): domain Bacteria; kingdom Pseudomonadati; phylum Pseudomonadota; class Gammaproteobacteria; order Enterobacterales; family Enterobacteriaceae; genus Klebsiella; species Klebsiella sp. MISC125. The sequence continues at coordinate 2,584,812 of NZ_CP180448.1, read as the reverse complement.
TTAATACTTAACATCTTATTTCCTTTGTTATCAGCCGACGCTGTGTTCAAGACTAATCGCCAGCAATTTCTGCGCTTCAACGGCAAATTCCAGCGGTAGCTCTGAGAAGACGTCCTTACAGAAACCATTGACGATCATTGAAATCGCATCGTCTTCGCTGATCCCGCGCTGTAGACAGTAGAACAGCTGGTCTTCACCAATACGCGACGTGGTGGCTTCATGCTCTAACTGAGCGCTGTTGTTGCGACACTCCACATACGGGAAGGTATGCGCCCCGCTATCCGGGCCAATCAGCATGGAGTCGCATTGGGTAAAGTTGCGCGCGTTGGTCGCCGTCGGCATGATTTTCACCAGGCCGCGATAACTATTCTGACTATGACCGGCGGAAATCCCCTTCGAGATAATCGTCGAACGCGTGTTTTTGCCGATATGGATCATTTTGGTGCCGGTATCCGCTTGCTGGTGACCGCTGGTCAGCGCCACCGAGAAGAATTCACCGATGGAGTTGTCACCGCGCAGAATGCAGCTTGGGTACTTCCAGGTGATCGCCGAGCCGGTTTCCGACTGGGTCCAGGACATTTTGCTGTTTTCGCCTTCGCACAGGGCACGCTTGGTGACGAAGTTAAGGATCCCGCCAGTGTTGTTGTCGCCGGGGAACCAGTTTTGCACCGTGGAGTACTTCACCTCGGCGTCTTTATGAATGATGACTTCGACCACCGCCGCGTGCAGTTGGTAGCTATCGCGTACCGGCGCCGAGCAGCCTTCAATATAGCTGACGTAGCTACCTTCATCGGCCACCAGAATCGTGCGTTCGAACTGGCCGGTTTTCTCGGCGTTAATGCGGAAGTAGGTCGAGAGCTCCATCGGGCAGCGCACGCCTTTCGGCACGTAGATAAAGGTGCCATCGGATGCGACCGCCGCGTTAAGGGCGGCAAAGAAGTTGTCATTGCCGGGCACCACGGTACCGAGATATTTTTTCACCAGCTCCGGGTGATCGTGGATAGCCTCGCCGAAGGAACAGAAAATAATCCCCTGCTCCGCCAGCTTTTCGCGGTAGGTGGTCGCCACCGAGACTGAGTCAAAAATGGCATCGACGGCCACTTCTCGCCCTTCGCGTACCGGTACGCCGAGCAGGTTAAACGCCTCTTCCACTTCACTGGTCAGAAACGCGCTGGAGCCTGTTTGCTGTGTGGCTCCAGGCTCGGAGGCGCAGGTATCATCGCAGTTGCCGCAGGAGGGCGCTGAGTAATAGCTGTAATCCTGATAGTTCAGCTTGTCGTAGTGCGCTTTCAGCCAATGCGGTTCTTCCATCTCCTGCCAGGCTTTAAACGCATTAAGACGAAACTCCAGCATCCATTCTGGCTCATTGCGGCGTGCAGAAATCGCCCGAACCACCTCTTCATTTATGCCTTTTGCCAGCTCATCAGTTTGTAGCTGGGTGAAAAAGCCTTCTTTATAGTTGAGTGGCCCGCCGCTCCAGGTTTTGACATCGTCAGTTGCTTCAGTATTACGAGACATAGTTACTCCGCCTGAACGCCAAAACTTTCACCACAGCCACATTCGTGCTGGGCTTTTGGATTATGAAATTTAAAGATCTGATTTAAGCCTTCGCGAACGTAATCGAGCTCGGTACCATCGATAAACGGCATGGCCTGCAGCGGCGCCCACAGCTTTGCACCGTCAAGCTCAAACAGCAGGTCGTCTTTCGCCGGTTCGGCGATAAGTTCGAGAACGTAACCAAAACCAGCGCAACCGCTGGTTTTTACGCCTAAACGCAGCCCCTGCATTTCGGGCTGCTTACGGACCAGATCGCGAATATGAGCAGCGGCAGCTGGGGTCATCACCAGCCCGCGCCAGCTAAAATCGTCGGGATTAAATGTTCCTGCATGTGATTCCATCGCTCTACCTCATAGGTTGACGCCATCAGGGCATATCGCTATGTTAGTGATAATGATTATCACTTCAACCCATCTGGAGAAGGGGTATTCCTTCATCAGGCTCTTTTTTTGTACTTTTTATAAGCATAGACCCTGTTCCCCGCGTTTTCAGCCCATCATTTTTTGTTTTAATAGATTGAAAAATAATAAGTTATTTATTAACAGGCGGAGTGCTGAGGCGCAATGGAAAAGATGTATCGAAAATACCGATTTTTGAAATAGAAAAAGAGTCGTTCTGCTGATTACCCCGATGAGTCAAATCAGCTGCTTAGCCCCCAGTTCTCGACTCGCAGTGAGTGAGCGAAAAACGAACAATTCTCATACTAGTTCAAAGCAAATACATTCATGCAATAGATTCTATTCATTTTCATTATAAGTACTCCTGTTTCACAGAAATAAAGATTTATTTGCCAAAAGCTAGCTCGTGTAAAATGAGCTGCTAAATTTTCTTCATCTTTAAACGCAATGTCACAATGCTGACTTATCAGGAACGTATGTAGTACTGAATTATGGATATAGAAACAGATGTAATGTCGATGTGTATGGTCGTATTGTTAATTATAAGCGTTTTGCTCGATTAACCTCTTCCCCCCTATAAATCCGTGAGCCTCGCCGTCATCGGCAAGGCCTTCACATTCGTTAAGAAATAAGGAGATTCATAGGATTCGCCCGCCGTGGGATTGTTTGCCAAAAGCGTAGCCTCTATGCTTTTATCCACAAACTCACGAGGTGATAAAAATGAAAAAAGCAATCATTGCACTTTTCGCAATTGTTTCGATTACAGCCGCCAGCGCTTTTGCAGCAGATAAAGCAGAGGCTCCCGTACCGACAGCCAATAATGCAGGCCATCCGCCGTTTGAACTCACTCAGGGCCACGGTCCGATGCCGTTTCCCCCTTTACCGCCGCAAAAGCCGGTATTATTCTCCGCAACAGTAGCAACCGATAACCCGGTTGAAACCATTAATAAACTCACACCGCTTATTCCTGCCAGCAAAGCTAAACATTATGAAGTTCGCGTGGAAGTCGTGCCTGTACCTGATATTCCGGGCCTGTAAGCCCATAGCTCCGCCATGGATTTATCAGCCAGTCAGGTGATTTAAAACGATTAAAAAAGGCTGCCGACAATGGCGGCAGCCTCTTCATTTTATGACTCAGTTCGTGCGGCGGAATAATTAGCTCTTAATCTTCCTGTAGATAAACAGTACAACCAGCGCACCGATTACCGCCACGATAAAGCTACCAAAATTAAACCCGTCCACCTTGCCAAAACCGAAGAAGGTGCTGATCCAGCCACCGACTACAGCACCGATGACACCGAGAATTACGGTAACGATAAAACCGCCGCCGTCTTTCCCCGGCATAATCCACTTGGCTAAAATACCGGCAATAAGCCCAAAAATAATCCAGGAAATGATACCCATAGCTAACTCCGTCCTCTTTGTTACCTTGCAAATCTTTGGTATCTAAAATATTAGCATATATATTACGAAGTTTTTATGATTTTATATTTATCATGTGAATGCTTGTCATATGAGAGATGATGGTCTACAGATTATGGCGTGGGTAACTCATATAAGGAGTGAAGAATGGGCTATTACGTCATTAAAAAATCGGAAAAGAACGTCTCTCAACCCTGGTATTTTGTGCTAAAGGCGGACAATCACGAAACGATCGCCTCCAGTGAAATGTACTCATCTAAGGAGGCTGCGAAAAAGGGGATTGCTTCAGTGCAGAAGAATGGCGCAAGTGAAATCATTAAAGACGAGACGCAGTAAAGTTCAGGGGGGAAATGCTCCCCCCTGATTACCTTATATCACTGCCGTGGTGAGCCGCGAAGAGCAGCAAAGACGCCCCTGCTCATCAGAGATTTCGATTTGCCAGACCTGATGGCGAGAGCCAACGTGCAGTGCCCGGCACACGCCGCGAACTCTGCCGCTGCGCACCGAACGAATATGGTTGGCATTGACCTCCAGCCCCACCACTTTCTGCTCTCCTTCGCTACACAAATAGCCGGCCACCGAGCCTAACGTTTCGGCTAATACCACCGACGCGCCGCCGTGCAGTAGCCCAAATGGCTGATGGGTGCGACCGTCTACCGGCATCGTCGCCTCGAGCGAGTCATCGGTAATTGCTTCAAACTGAATATCCAGCAGGCCGACCATATTGCCGTCACCCATCGCGTTCAGCTGTTCCAGCGTGCTTTGACGTTTCCAAATCATCCAATAATCTCCAGTAACGCCTGCAGCGGGTGACGGACACCGCTACCTTCAATACGCTTCACCTGGCTACGGCACGAATAGCCGGTAACCAGACAGCGGTTACGCGGTAGACGCTGCATTGCCTGCTGCCAGGAAAGCGCGTAGATAGCCAGCGAGTTGGCGTGATTCTTCACTTCATGACCGTAAGTCCCGGCCATGCCGCAGCAGCCGACATTAACGTTTTCCAGCTTCGCACCGAAGCGCGCAAAAATATCTGCCCACTGTTTGGTCGACGCAGGAAGCGCCGTCACCTCGGTACAGTGGCCAAACAGATACCACGACTCGCCGCCCTGATCCTGCACGGCAGTCGCCGACAGCGCCTGCGGCAGCCACTCATGCACCAGCATCACGCGAAAATCACCGCGTTTATCGCCCAGCACCTGGTTGTATTCATCGCGATAGCAGAGCACCAGCGCCGGATCGACACCGACCATTGGCATGCCTAGCTGAGCCACGCGGTTGAGGAAATCAGCAGTTTTCTGCGCGGTGCGCGCAAAGCGCGTCAGGAAACCTTTAATATGCTGCGCCTTGCCGTTTGGCGAGAACGGCAACAGTACCGGCTGATAACCGACCTTTTCGACCAGACGGACAAAATCGGCCACCACCTGCGCATCGTAATAACTGGTAAACGGATCCTGGACCACCAGCACCATCTTCGCTTTCTGCTCGGCGCTCAGTCTTTCCAACTGTTCCAGCGTCGTATTTACCGAGCGATGGCCAACCATCTGCTGTTTCAGCGAGGGCGTCGAGAGCAGCGGTAAATCCACCATGCCGATATGCTTTTCCGACAGCTTGCGTATCCACGGCTGGTTAATAAAGAAGTTGAAGGTCTTCGGCGCATGCGCCATCAGCGGCGCATAGGATTCAACGGTTGCCACCAGATGATCGCGAACCGGGCGCAGGTAACGGCTGTGATAGAGCTGCAGGAAGCGTGAACGGAACTCCGGGACGTCGATTTTTATCGGGCACTGGGTCGAGCAGGCTTTACAGGCCAGACAGCCGGACATTGCCTCTTTAACCTCATGCGAGAAATCGTACTCTCCTTTGCGCGCATGCCAGCTGTTGCGGGTGCGTTCGACCAGGGTTCGCAGGCTGGCACGTTTTTCCGGCAGATCGTTTTCCAGTTGGTTAGGATCGATACCGCGATCCGCCAGCAGACGTAGCCACTCGCGCACCAGCGTCGCCCGACCTTTCGGCGAATGGATACGGTGGTTGCTGACCTTCATCGAAGGACACATCGGGCTTTTGGCATCGAAGTTGAAGCACAGGCCGTTGCCGTTGCACTCCATCGCACTGCGCCACGAGCTGCGCACCGCGACAGGGATCTGCCTGTCGAAAGTACCGCGCTTAACCGCATCCACTTTCATCATCGGCGCATCAACGCCCTCCGGTGGGCAGATTTTCCCGGGATTAAGGCGGTTGTCCGGGTCAAACGCGGCTTTAATCTTGCGCAATTCGCTAAACAGCTCTTCACCAAAGAATGCCGGACTGTACTCGGCGCGGAACCCCTTGCCGTGTTCCCCCCACAGCAGGCCGCCGTACCTGGCGGTTAACGCCACCACCTCGTCAGAGATGCGCTTCATCAGCATCTCTTGCTGCGGGTCGCACATATCCAGCGCCGGGCGCACGTGCAGCACGCCAGCATCGACATGGCCAAACATGCCGTAGCTCAGGCCATGACCGTCAAGCAGCGCGCGGAATTCAACAATATAGTCCGCCAGATGTTCCGGCGGCACGCAGGTATCTTCAGCGAAAGGTATCGGTTTAGCCGCCCCTTTGGCGTTCCCCAGCAGCCCGACCGCTTTTTTACGCATCGCATAGATGCGCTCCACGCCGTCGAGTTCATTACAAACCTGCCAGCCAATGACGCCCGCTTCGTTGCGCGAAATCAGCTTATCCAGACGCTGACACAACGTCGTCACCTGGCGGTCAATCATCTCGGCGTCATCACCGGCAAATTCGACGATATTCAATCCCAGCATCTCTTTATCCGGGACATCGGTGATCAGTTCGCTGACCGAGTGCCAGACAATATCTTCCCGCGCCAGATTGAGCACTTTCGAGTCGACGGTTTCCACCGATAGCGCCTTCGCCTCAACCATAAACGGCGCGTTGCGCAGCGCTGAGTTAAACGAATCGTATTTAATATTAACCAGACGGCGCACTTTCGGCAGACGGGTGATATCCAGCCGCGCCTCTGTGATAAACGCCAGCGTCCCTTCTGAACCCGTCAGAATGCGGGTTAGATCGAATTCGCTCATCTCGTCATTAAAGACGTGGCGCAAATCGTAGCCCGTCAGGAATCGGTTAAGTTTGGGGAATTTATCGATAACCAGCTGCCGCTGCGCTTTACAGCGCTGATAAACCGTACGGTAAATACGCCCGATTGCCGACTGTTCAGCGCTCAGGGTTTCCGCCAGCGCCACGGGAATCTGCTGGGTATCAAGAATATCACCGCCGATCAGCACCGAACGCACGCCGAGAACGTGATCGGAGGTTTTGCCATAGACCAGCGAGCCCTGCCCGGAGGCATCGGTATTGATCATCCCGCCAAGCGTGGCGCGGTTGCTGGTCGACAGCTCCGGCGCAAAAAAGTAGCCGTAGGGTTTAAGATATTGATTAAGTTGGTCTTTAATAACCCCGGCTTCCACTCGCACCCAACCCTCTTCAGGATTGATTTCAATAATGCGGTTCATGTAGCGGGACATATCGACGATGATGCCCGCGTTTAGCGCCTGACCGTTAGTGCCGGTGCCGCCGCCGCGTGGCGTAAAGATCAGCGTTTTAAAACGCTCTTCCGCCGCCACTCTTGCCAGCAGCGCAACGTCTGCCGTGGAACGGGGGAATAAAATCGCATCCGGCAACAGTTGATATACACTGTTATCAGTCGCCATGGTTAGCCTGTCGGCATAACTTGTGGCGGTATCACCGGTAAAACCTTGTTGCTCCAGTACCTGCAAAAAATTCAGCACCAGTTGAACGACACCTGGCGCTTGAGAAATTTGTGGGATCATGACGCTCGACCCTGCCTGACTATGTTGTGTTGTAAGTGATTAAACGTTTGCGTTGTGCACTCAACTTTTTATCACATTTTTTTCATATGCGCCCGCCAGAATTAAGCGCAAAATCAGGCGCGCGAACTTATTGATATTATTATCAGTATATGGAATTACGCTGCGTCAGCCTTTTGACGCGACTGCAAAGGTAAAATTTCACTATGATTAACCCCAATCAGCCCCGGGACATACCGCAAGTTCTGCTGTCGGTGCTGTTTTTGTCCCTGATTATTATTTCCTGCCTGTGGGTTGTGCAGCCATTTATCCTGTCATTTGCCTGGGCCGGCACTGTGGTTATCGCCACCTGGCCAGTACTTTTGCGCCTGCAGCGCCTGCTTTTTGGCAAACGCTCTCTGGCCGTGCTGGTCATGACGCTGCTGCTCTTTTTACTGTTCGTTATCCCTATCGCGCTGCTGGTCAACAGCCTGGTAGATAACAGCGCGCCGCTTATTAAAGTGGTCACCAGCGGCAACTTTACCCCGCCCGATCTGGCGTGGCTGAACAGTATTCCTCTGATTGGCGATAAGCTGTATACCGGCTGGCATAATTTGCTGGAGATGGGGGGAACGGCAATTATGACCAAAATTCGCCCCTACCTTGGCACCACTACCACCTGGTTTGTCGGCCAGGCGGCACATATCGGCAAGCTGTTGGTTTATTGCGGCCTGATGCTGCTGTTTAGCGCCCTGTTGTACTGGCGCGGCGAACAGGTAGCCTATGGATTCCGCCACTTTGCTACTCGTCTGGCGGCAAAACGCGGCGATGCGGCAGTGATACTCGCAGGTCAGGCGATTCGCGCCGTGGCGCTGGGAGTAGTGGTGACCGCGCTGGTTCAGGCGGTACTGGGCGGTATTGGTCTTGCCATCAGCGGCGTGCCCTACGCCGCGCTGCTCACCGTGGTGATGATTTTTACTTGTCTGGTACAACTGGGGCCGTTACTGGTTCTTGTGCCGTCAATTATCTGGCTGTACTGGACCGGGGATACCACCTGGGGCACCGTACTGCTGGTATGGAGCTGCGTGGTGGGCACGATGGATAACTTTATCCGCCCAATGCTGATTCGGATGGGCGCAGACCTGCCGATGATTCTCATCCTGTCCGGCGTTATCGGTGGTCTGGTGGCGTTTGGTATGATTGGCCTGTTTATTGGCCCGGTGCTGCTGGCCGTCTCCTGGCGTCTGTACGATGCATGGGTCAACGAAGCGCCACCGCCGCCGAAAGATCCTGACCTGGTGCTGGAAGAACTCAGCGAGCTGAATACGCGAGCCCCTCTGGATAAATAGAGCGAAAAGGCGGGGAAACTCGCCTTTAAGACTGATGACAAACCTGGTTTAGATATTGTGCTCGTATTCTTGCCGGACGGCGGCTGACGCCTTGTCCGGCCTACAAAACCCATAATATCAACAAAATTACGCATTTTTCACAGGCCCGGTAAGGCGCTAGCCGTCACCGGGCAATGCCGCTTAAACTTAAATAAAACTGATACATCGCACACAGCAATCCCCTTCCCTCAAGCCATTTGACACATTTACTTCGCAGATTCTTTACCTCAATTTAACTATTGAGAGGAATCTGATCGACGCAAAAAATCTCTGTGCCTACTATTAGCTCACGGTTATGAATCAACACATTGATTTATAAGCATGGAAATCCCCTGAGTGAAACAACGAATTGCTGTGTGTAGTCTTTGCCCATCTCCCACGATGGGCATTTTTTTGTCAGCTCACTTCGCAACGGCTCATCATGCGCCAGTCCCGTGGTAGCTCGCGAACCTCACCATTCACCGTTACGGTTGCCGTCCCGCGAATGTCTGCGGAGGATGCGCCAATCTGCAGTTCAAACTCTCCCGGCTCGACAATTCGCTGACCGTCACGACGGGTGAAGTTGAGCATATCTACCGGCAAATAGAAGCTCAGCGTTGCCGTTTCGCCAGGATCGAGCGTCACACGCTGGAAGGCTTTTAGCTCCTGGAGCGGGCGCACCATCGAGGCGACATTATCGCGAACGTAGAGCTGAACCACCTCGCTACCGCGGCGTTCTCCGCTGTTGCGCACGGCAACCTGCACGGCGATTTCCCCCTCCACGTTAACCTCCTGCGCCAGCAAATGTGGTTCGGCGTAATCGAACGTCGTCCAGCTTTGCCCGTAGCCGAACGGGTAACGTGAGCCAAAGTGAAACGCAAACGGCGTACCGCCGCTTTTCAGCTTATGGTTGTAGTAATAGGGCATCGCACCGGCGCTTTTCGGTACGCTGACCACCAGGCGTCCCTGCGGTTCGGCGCGACCAGTTAACACATCGGCAATCGCCCAGCCACCTTCCTGACCCGGTGCCCATGCCATAAGCAAACCAGCGATGCTGTCCTCCAGCCCCTGTAGGTTATAAGGTCGCCCGCCGGTCATCACCACAATAACGGGTTTACCGGTGCCGACCAGCGCTTCAAGGAGTTGCTGCTGAACGCCCGGCAGATTCAGGCTGTCGGTATCGGAACCTTCACCCACTGTGCCGCTCTGGAACAGACCCGCCAGGTCACCCACGCAGGCCACGACGACATCACTTTCCCGGGCGGCGCTTACCGCATCTGGGATCAGGCTGACGTCCAGCGAGACCGGTGATTGCTGCATCGGTTTGCCGCCGCTATCGCCAGGGAATACCGGCGCACCGGCCATCCGCTGTTCAATAATATGGCAGCCCTTAGCGTAGCTGACCTGCTCCTCGCCAAGATACTGCCGCAAAGCAGCTAGCGGCGTAGTCACCTGCGAGACCTCATCCACCATATCGCTGATAATCAAGTGCACCGGGAAGCTGTAACCGCTCAGTAGCGCCAGAGGATCGTCGGCGGTGGGACCTACCACCGCCACCTTCGGCTTACCCGACAATGGTATCGCGCCCCGGTTTTCCAGTAGCGTCAGCGAGCGTGTCGCAACATCGCGCGCCGCCTGACGGGCGCTTGCCGATTGCAGCACAATACCCATCACGTCGGTATAGGGGTGTTCAAATAACCCAAGGCGGAATTTCTCGGTCAGAGTGCGGGCGACAATCTCATCAATTTTCGCCATAGTCATTAACCCGCGCTCCAGCGCCTCGCGCAGGTGACGTGCGCAATCATCTTTCGGCAATTCCACATCAAGACCGGCATTGAATGCCAGCGCTGCGGATTCCGCTGCATCGTGTGAGATACCGTGATGCTGATGCAGCAGACTGACGCCGCCGTAGTCGGCAACGATAATGCCGTCAAAGCCCCACTGCTCGCGCAGAACGGTGGTCAGCAGGAAGCTATCGCTGTGGCCCGGCTGGTTATCGATATCATGATAGGCTGGCATCACCGAACCGGCATTGGCCAGCTTCACCGCCATCTCGAACGGCAGCAGGAAGGTATCGTTAAGTTCGCAAAAACCAAGGTGTACCGGAGCATGGTTGCGTGCGCCCTCGCTAAACGAGTGCCCGACGTAATGCTTGAGCGTCGCCAGCAGATCGCGTTTTTCACTTTGTAAGCCATTGACGTAGGCGCAGGCCATGACCCCAACCAGCCACGGATCTTCGCCAAAGGTCTCTTCGGTCCGTCCCCAGCGCACATCGCGAGAGACGTCCAGCACCGGAGCCAGCCCCTGTTTACAGCCGGTCGAACGGGCTTCAGCGCCAATTTCCCGCGCCGCGCGCTCGACTAACTCAGGGTCCCAGGTTGAACCGTAGTTTAACGATGAGGGGAACAGCGTCGCATCTTTGCACAGCAGCCCAACCAGACACTCTTCATGAAACAGCGCCGGAATACCCAGCCGGGTCTCTTCAATCAGCATTTTTTGCAGGCGATTCGCCGCCCGCACGCCGCTCTGCGCATCCACAATATGTGTCCCCAAGGGACGAGTGATTTGCCCGACGCCAAGTTTCAGCCTTTCCGCCAATGAAGTCTGCTCACTGACGCCAGCGAATTCATCGCTCATATCGCTGCGCTCACGGTGATCGCCATTTTCCGCCAACACCAGCCAGTACGCGTGCATCTGGGCAAATTTTTCTTCGGTCGTCATTCGCGACAATAAATCCGCAACGCGTTCCGCGATAGGGCGATGAGCATCCTTATAAATCACAGTCATGTTATTACTCCTGTAGGGCTGAATTCAGCGTCGGCTGCGCTGTTTCTTGCGCGTGCGCTTCACGTTTATGGGCCAGTTCACGGGCGATGCTGTCTGCCGTACGGCTGTTGAGTTTGTAGAGCATCAGCAGAAGCGCCATGGCGATAAACAGTACCGATGGCACCAGAGTGAAAAGCGCATTGATGGTGTTTAACACCGTGGTGGATTGATTGAGCGCATTGGGGGCATAGTTCACCATTCCCAGCACCCAGCCGACGACGGCACCGCCAAGCGCGAGGCCGAATTTAATGGCGAATAGCGCGGTAGAAAACACCAGACCATCGAGACGTCGTCCACTGCGATGTTCTTCGTAATCCACCACATCAGAGAACATAGTCCATTGCAGCGGCGTGGTGAGATTTTGAATAAAGCCAAAGATGACGTTGAGGCTCAATATTAACCACAATTGATTGGCGGGAATAAAGAAAATAGCCGCTGCAAAAACAACGTAAGTAATAATTGTCCACTGATAGGAACGTACGCGGTCAAATTTCCCGAGCAGGCGCGCAGATAATAATGCGCCGAGCAGCGCCGCAATCATCCCGGTAACGATAAATGTGAAGACCATATCCGGGCGCTGCATCACATATTTGACGTAATACATGGTTGCCGAGCCGCGCGTCACCACCGCGGTAAGTAATAAAATATTGAAGATAAAAACGATGCGCCACTGACTATTTCCCGCTAACAGCTTAAGGTCTTTTAATAACGAACCTGAGCTGTCGCCCTGCGGGGTATATCGCTCCCGGGTCAGGAAAAAACAGCTAAAGAAAAGCACGATGCCGAGGATACCCATCAGGCTCATGGCATAAAAATAGCCTTTTTGCGCATCACCCTGTCCCAGATGGGCGACCAGCGGCAGCGCAATCACGGTGACAATCAGCCCGCCAATAAACGACAGCGCAAAGCGCCACGACTGGAGCGAGTGACGCTCGTGCGGGTCCATCGTTAACGCGCCGGGCATAGCGCAATAAGGCACGTTAATCGCCGAATAGATAAAGCTTAAAATAGCGTAAGTGACACAGGCGTAAACGATTTTTGCCGTTGGTCCAACATCAGGAACGTAGAAAGTAATAATACAACTCACGCCAAACGGAATGGCGAACCACAATAGCCAGGGGCGAAACCGCCCGTGCCGGGTACGGGTTCTGTCGACCAGGGCGCCAATACAGGGATCGACCACCGCATCAATAACCCTGACGACCAAAAACATCGTCCCCATGATTGCGGCAGGTAAACCAAAAACATCAGTGTAGAAATAAGCCAGAAAAAGCGTGGCCGTTTGCCACACCAGCGCGCTGGCCATATCGCCAAGACCATAACCTATTTTATCTTTTGTAGTGAGTACCGAGGAAAGTGTCATTATTATTATCCTGTACACAATAGAAGAGGTATTTCAGGAAGTGGTTATCATGATTTTTGATAACGTTGTGTCAGTATTAGTAATAAACAGAGAAGGGACAATTGTAGAAATTAACTGTCGGATTACGGTATTTTGTTTTTTTCGTTTTATGTGACTGAGCGCAAATAAGCGGTGCGGGTGAGCGAAAACAAAAAAATCCCCGCCATTACTGACGGGGATGACATATTTTAGCGAAAATTTACTTATTCAGTTCAGCCAGGCCAAGCCAGGTTTGCACCACGGTATCTGGGTTCAGAGACAGGCTATCAATCCCCTCTTCCATCAGCCACGCGGCAAAATCTTCGTGGTCAGACGGGCCCTGCCCGCAGATACCCACGTATTTGCCCTGCTTCTTCGCCGCGCGAATCGCCATCGACAGCAGCGCTTTCACCGCTTCGTTACGCTCATCGAACAGCTCAGAGACCACACCGGAGTCACGGTCCAGACCCAGCGCCAGCTGCGTCATATCGTTGGAACCGATAGAGAAACCGTCGAAGTATTCGAGGAACTGGTCAGCCAGCAGCGCATTTGATGGGATTTCACACATCATAATCAGCTTCAGGCCATTTTCGCCGCGCTTGAGGCCCTGGCGTTCCAGCTCTTCAACCACTGCTTTCGCCTGCGCCACGGTGCGGACAAACGGCACCATGATTTCGACGTTAGTCAGGCCCATATCGTTACGAACGCGTTTTACCGCGTCACACTCCAGCGCAAAGCAGTCGCGGAAGCTTTCGGAAACGTAACGACCGGCTCCACGGAAGCCCAGCATCGGGTTCTCTTCTTCCGGCTCATAACGCTCACCGCCGACCAGGTTGGCGTATTCGTTAGATTTAAAGTCGGAGAGACGCACAATCACTCGTTTCGGGTAGAATGCCGCGCCAAGCGTCGAGATCCCCTCAGTCAGACGACCAACGTAGAACTCTTTCGGCGAGTCGTAGCCTTTCATTAGCTCGCGGATTTCGTTCTGCAAAGCTGGTTCCTGATCGTCAAACTCCAGCAACGCACGCGGGTGCACACCAATCATACGGTTGATGATGAATTCCAGACGCGCCAGGCCCACGCCTTCATTCGGCAAGCAAGCGAAGTCGAAGGCCCTGTCCGGGTTGCCGACGTTCATCATGATCTTCAGCGGCAGATCCGGCATTTCGCCAACGCTGGAGCTCTTAATGCTGAAGTCGAGGATTTCGGCATAGACGTAGCCAGTATCGCCTTCCGCACAGGAAACAGTGACGTTCTGGTTTTCCTCAATGCGATCGGTCGCATCGCCGCAGCCCACTACCGCCGGGATCCCCAGCTCACGGGCGATAATCGCCGCGTGACAAGTACGCCCGCCACGGTTGGTGACGATCGCCGCCGCTTTCTTCATGATCGGCTCCCAATCCGGGTCGGTCATGTCGGTGACCAGCACGTCACCAGGCTCAATGCGGTTCATTTCACTGATATCGTGAATAACTTTTACTGGACCCGCACCAATACGGTGGCCGATGGCACGCCCTTCGGAAACAATCTGCCCCTGTGCATGGAGGGTATAACGCTCCATCACCTGGCCGCGCGAACGCACGGTTTCCGGTCGGGCCTGCACGATAAACAGCTTACCGGTGTGGCCATCTTTCGCCCATTCGATATCCATCGGACGGTTGTAGTGTTTCTCGATCTGCACCGCTTGTTTCGCCAGCTCCTGCACTTCCTCGTCGGTTAACGAGAAAACGTCGCGCTGCGCCTGCGGAACATCTTCAATACGCACCTGTTTCCCGTGTTCCTGGGTCGGGGCGTAAATCATGCGGATCTTTTTCGACCCCATGGTGCGACGCACAATGGCCGGGCGACCCGCTTCCAGCGTCGGCTTATGCACATAGAATTCATCCGGGTTCACCGCGCCCTGCACGACCATTTCGCCGAGGCCCCAGGCGGAGGTGATAAACACCACCTGATCAAAGCCGGACTCGGTATCAATGGAGAACATCACGCCGGATGAGGCGAGATCGGAGCGCACCATTCTCTGCACCCCGGCGGAGAGCGCCACGCCGCGGTGATCGTAACCCTGATGCACGCGGTAGGAGATTGCGCGATCGTTAAACAGCGAAGCAAAGACGTGCTTCACCGCGACGAGCACGGCGTCAAAGCCCTGCACGTTGAGGAATGTCTCTTGCTGCCCGGCGAAGGAGGCATCCGGCATATCTTCAGCGGTCGCGGAGGAGCGAACGGCAAAAGAAGCCTCAGCGTCATCAGCGGACAGCTGGGTATAGGCATCGCGAATCGCATTTTCCAGTTCACTCTGGAACGGCGTATCAATGATCCATTGACGGATCTGTGCGCCCGCTTTCGCTAATGCGGAAACGTCGTCAATGTCGGTTTCATCCAGCAGTGCGTAAATGCGCTGGTTAACACCGCTTTGGTCCAGGAACTGATCAAAAGCATCAGCGGTGGTGGCAAACCCGTTCGGTACGGAAACACCCATACCAGAAAGATTCGTAATCATTTCACCCAGGGAGGCATTTTTGCCTCCAACCCTGTCTACATCATTCATGCCGAGTTGGTTATACCAAAGCACCAGCGGTGACGAGCCATTGTTGGACATCGAGACAATCCTTTTGTGATTTAATACCAGTGATAAATAATTCACGATCGACTACGGGATTTATCCTGACATATTTACGCGGCTTAAAAAAACGGTGAATCGTTCAAGCAAATTATTTTTTCGTTTTTAGGATTCTTTTCCGGATATAGCTAACCTAATGATTCTTCAATAATCTGGTGGATTTTGATACAAAAGATACGCAGTTGCGAAAAATGAACAGGGCTTTTCATTAAAAATAAAAATAGCGTTTCACTTTTTAAATATGAGACAAAGCCTGGAGCGATATGCTTAAATTTAATATCAGCTTTCAGCTAATTAAACTCTTTATACCGGATGGTCAAAATGGAAAGTGCTGTAGATCGCCACGTGTTTTATATTTCCGACGGTACCGCCATTACGG
The DNA here is from genome assembly GCF_051131775.1 of Klebsiella sp. MISC125. Classification (NCBI taxonomy): domain Bacteria; kingdom Pseudomonadati; phylum Pseudomonadota; class Gammaproteobacteria; order Enterobacterales; family Enterobacteriaceae; genus Klebsiella; species Klebsiella sp. MISC125. The sequence continues at coordinate 2,569,053 of NZ_CP180448.1, read as the reverse complement.
CAGAAGTGCTGGGTCATGCGGTCATGTCGCAATTCCCGGTCGCCATTAGCAGCGTGACCCTGCCGTTTGTCGAAAATATCAGCCGCGCGCGCGCCGTGAAGGAGCAAATTGACGCGATTTTTCAACAAACCGGTATCCGTCCGCTGGTGTTCTACTCCATCGTTATTCCGGAAATTCGCGACATCATCATGCAAAGTGAAGGATTTTGTCAGGACATCGTTCAGGCGCTGGTGGCCCCGCTGCAGCAGGAATTACGTCTCGACCCGTCGCCGATCGCTCATCGCACCCATGGTTTAACGCCGGGTAATCTGAATAAGTACGATGCGCGTATCGCCGCTATCGATTACACCCTTGCGCACGATGACGGGATTTCACTGCGCAACCTCGACCAGGCTCAGGTGATCCTTCTTGGCGTTTCGCGCTGTGGGAAAACGCCCACCAGCCTGTATCTGGCGATGCAATACGGTATTCGCGCCGCCAACTACCCGTTTATCGCCGATGATATGGACAATCTGATTCTTCCCGCATCGTTAAAACCGCTACAGCACAAACTATTCGGCCTAACTATCAATCCAGAACGTCTGGCGGCTATCCGTGAAGAGCGACGGGAAAATAGCCGCTATGCTTCCATGCGCCAGTGTCGGATGGAAGTAACCGAAGTTGAAGCGCTGTATCGCAAAAACAAGATACCTTGCCTGAACAGTACCAATTACTCCGTGGAAGAAATCGCCACTAAAATCATGGACATTATGGGGCTAAGCCGCAGAATGTACTAACAAGCTAGTACATTATCAAAAATTTGTTTATGCTATCACCCGTGGCCCATACAGGATCATGCCCTGCTCTTGCAATAAGCAGGGATTGGTTTATCGTGATGCGCATCACTTCCCGGCATTTTCGCCGCGGAAGAAACAGATTTTTGAGACCCCAATGAATAAAACAGACGAATTGCGTACCGCGCGCATTGAAAGCCTGGTAACGCCCGCGGAACTGGCGCAACGGCACCCTGTGTCTGCCGATGTTGCAGCACACGTCTCCGCTTCACGCCGCCGAATCGAGAGGATCCTCAACGGTGAAGATCGCCGCCTGCTGGTGGTGATTGGCCCATGTTCCATTCACGATACTGATGCGGCGATGGAGTATGCGCACCGCCTGCAAGGAATGCGCGAACGTTACCAGCCACAGCTGGAAATCGTGATGCGCACCTACTTTGAAAAACCGCGCACGGTGGTTGGCTGGAAGGGGTTGATTTCCGATCCTGACCTGAACGGCAGCTATCGGGTCAATCATGGCCTTGAGCTGGCCCGCAGCCTGCTGTTGCAGGTGAACGAGCTGGGCGTGCCGACCGCCACCGAATTTCTCGATATGGTGACCGGGCAGTTTATTGCCGACCTGATTAGCTGGGGCGCTATCGGCGCGCGCACCACCGAGAGCCAAATTCACCGCGAAATGGCCTCGGCGCTCTCCTGCCCGGTAGGATTTAAGAACGGTACCGATGGCAATACGCGTATTGCCGTTGACGCCATTCGCGCTTCCCGCGCCAGTCATATGTTCCTGTCGCCAGATAAACAGGGGCAGATGACCATCTACCAGACCAGCGGCAATCCTTATGGTCATATCATTATGCGTGGCGGGAAACAGCCTAACTACCACGCCGCCGATATCGCCGCTGCCGGGGATGTGCTGGCAGAATTCAGTTTGCCGCAGCAGTTGGTGGTTGATTTTAGCCACGGGAATTGCCAGAAACAGCATCGCCGTCAGTTGGACGTCTGCGCCGACATCTGCCAGCAGATCCGCGCGGGATCAACAGCCATCGCCGGGATCATGGCCGAAAGCTTCCTTCAGGAAGGCACGCAGAAGGTTATCCCCGGCCAGCCGCTGACCAGGGGACAATCGATTACCGACCCTTGCCTGAGCTGGGAAGATAGCGAACGTCTGCTTGCGGAACTAGCCGCAGCAACCGCAACCCGCCTTTAGCCCTTCTCCCTACCACATTCGTGGTGGGGATATTTTCTAAGCCCCCGACAACAAACCTGCCAAATATGGTATTCCTGTAAAAAATACTTGCCGTGAAAATCAACATTATTGATAATGATAATCATTGTTGCTTTGATTTTTATTTTTGAGTGCTATGACGCGTATGGATAACACTGCCACAGCAGAAAAAACAAAAGACAATGCCCCTTACCCCGTTTCCACGGACAGGCAGATAAACAGCCAAACGTTATTAGGTAGCGAAGGACGGGTGGTTATCGAACACGGCGGTCAGCGTTATTTACTGCGCCAGACCAATGCGGGCAAGCTGATCCTGACCAAATAATTATCCCCGCCGATGACGGCAGGGATAACGATTTACTAGCTGGAACAGCTCACTTCAAGACGCCTCCCCCAGTCTGGCGGACGGTTAATATAATCATCCGTTCGATCAGCAAAGGGCTGAGATAATGCGTTATGCAGACGTTCCAGCTCGCTCATGTCACCCTGCTCCGCTTGTTCTATCGCGCGCTGTGCCAGCCAGTTACGCAGTACAATTGCCGGGTTTACGCTGTTCATATGCGCCTGCCGCTGTGCATCCTCAATCTGCTCATCGCGCAGACGCGCACGATAGTCGGTAAACCAGCTATCAAAAGCGGTACGGTCGATAAACTCATCGCGTAGCGGCGAGGCAGCGCTAGCCTGTTCGCTCACACTCAGCATACGGAAGGTTCGGGTATAGTCGCTACCCTCACGCTCCATCAGCGCAAACAGTCCATCAACCAGCTCGTTATCGCCTTTTTGCTGGGTAAACAGCCCCAGCTTATCGCGCATACGGCGACCGTACGCCGTCAGCAGTGCGTGCTGGTAACCATCCAGCACGGTATTTAATGCCTCAGCGCTGATGAAAGGTGACAGCGTTTGCGCCAGCCGTTGCAGATTCCATAGCCCCACCGCTGGCTGATTATCAAAGCTATAGCGCCCCTGATAATCAGAATGATTGCAGATAAAGCCCGGCTGGAAGTCATCAAGAAAACCGTATGGCCCGTAGTCCATCGTCAGCCCCAGAATCGACATATTATCGGTATTCATCACCCCGTGGGCGAAGCCGACAGTTTGCCAGTTAGCGATCATTTCCGCTGTTCGCGTGACAACGTCACTAACCCATAAAACATACTTATCGGCTTCGTCTTGCAGATGCGGCCAGTAATGGCGAATCGCAAAGTCTGCAAGTAGCTGAACTTTTTGCGGCTCACGGCGATAGTAAAAGTGCTCAAAATGGCCAAAACGCAGATGGCTTTCCGCGATGCGCATCAGCATCGCACCCTGTTCAACGGTTTCCCGATACACCGGCGTGTCGCTGGTCACTATTGCCAGCGCACGAGTGGTGGGAATGCCCAGCGCATGCATCGCTTCCGAGGCCAGGCCTTCGCGAATCGTCGAGCGCAATACCGCCCGCCCGTCGCCCATTCGCGAATAGGGAGTGAGTCCGGCACCTTTCAAATGCCAGTCAAAGCGTCGACCATCGGAGAGTTGCTGTTCGCCAAGCAAAATCCCGCGCCCATCACCAAGCTGTCCGGCCCAGGAACCGAACTGATGACCGCTGTAAACCTGCGCCAGCGGCGACATCCCCGGCAGCAGGGTTTCGCCACCCCATACGCCAGCGCCCCGATCTGGTTTGAATAACGAATCAGGAATGCCCAGCGTTCGCGCCAGTGATGCGTTGTGCCAGACAAGCCGCGCATTCTCCAGCGGAGTCGGTGTTAATGCAGTATAAAAATCCGGCAGTTCATCACGCCAGTGGGTAGTAAAAGACAGGGCCATAGTACCTCCTGTCTCCAGTGTAGTGCTTTCAACAAATTATTAACACGGAGGGATTTCAGGGGTATTGCGATGAAAAAGGGAAACTGGCGCTTCCCTTTGGCTAATTGACCAACGTTAAATCCTTCGCGCCTGCCAGAATTTCTTATGCCAGTACACGTTATCCAGTGATGAACGCGTCACGCCCTGGCTGGTTGAGGCGTGGATAAACTGATTATCCGTGTCATAAATACCGACGTGCAAGCCGCTCTCTCCGGAGCCCGTCTTGAAAAAGACCAGATCGCCGGGCAGCAATTCGCTCTTATCAATCTTAGTGCCTATTTCCGCCTGTTCGCGGGTTTCGCGCGGCAACTGCAACGCGAATTTATCGCGAAAAGTCATCAGCACAAAACCGGAGCAATCAACACCGCGCGGCGACATTCCGCCATAACGATACGGCGCTCCCCGCCAGTTTCTTAACTGCTCATTGAGGTTGGCGACAACGGTAATAGAATCTGCAAGCCGCGGATTTGGCGGCGGCGCCCGATGGCTACTACAACCCGCCAGAAATAGCGCTACAAACAACACGAACCAGAAACGCATCTCAGACGATTCCTCTGTTCCCTATCTTATTGTCAGAATAATTTAGCTTGTTTAGCAATTCGCTGGCAAGGCTACTGCGTGCTACTGTGACGCAACGAGCATAAGATGACCCGCCACCTCCACTCTTTGAAACGCCATCGCATAGGCGGCGGTTAAATTCTCTTCGCTCAGCACCTCGGATGTGCTGCCGCAGGCGATAGTTTCCCCCTGACGGATAAGCCAGGAGCTCTGGGCATGGCGGAGGGTATGATTGAGGTCGTGACTGCTCATGACGATCGCAATACCTGAAGCACAAAGTTCACTTAATACCCGATCGAGCGCGGCCTGCTGCGCCACGTCGAGGCTATTCATCGGTTCATCCAACAGTAACAGCTGTCCGGCAGGATTGGCCTGGCGATGGATTTGCAATATTACCGCCGCCAGACGCACACGCTGCCACTCTCCGCCCGAAATATGATTCACCTGGCGTCCGAGCTTATCGCTCAGACCCAGTTTTTCTGCGATGGTCTTCAGGAGCGCGTTTTGCGTCTCGTTTTGCAGATGCAGCGACAGATAGTGCCAGACCGGCATCGCGAAGGGCGGCATCTGGTGCTGGCTGAGATAGGCACGATGACGCGCCAGTTCCTGCGCTGGCCAGTCGTTCAGCGGGCGCTCATTGAGCGTCACCTGCCCGGGGCCAGTGGTGAGACCCGCCATTCGCGCCAGCAGCGTGCTTTTTCCCGCGCCGTTTGGCCCCACCAGGTGAATAATCTCTCCGGGTCGGACATCCGCGGTAAATGGCGCCAGCCGCCCCGCCTCCTCTACATCCTGTAGCTGCATCAAAAACGGCATTATTTGGCTAAAGCTCCTTTAATCGCGGCCACCAGCTGCGGGGAGTCCGGCGTCATATCTGGTGAGAAACGGCCGATAACCTGACCGTCGCGACCAATCAGGAATTTTTCAAAGTTCCACAGGATGTCATCTACATACAGCGGCGCCCGGCCTTTACTGGCCATTCGCTCATAGAAACCGCTGCCTTCCGGTGCGATGGCTTGCGGGGCGGCATCGACCAGCTTCTGATACAAAGGCGCACGATGTTCGCCGTTGACGTCAATCTTGCTGAACATCGGGAAAGTGACGCCGTAAGTGGTGCTACAGAACGTTTTAATCTCTTCTTCGCTGCCCGGCTCTTGCCCCAGGAATTGGTTACATGGAAAGCCCAGCACGCTAAAACCTTCGCTTTCGAGATCTTTTTGCAAAGTTTCCAGCTGCTCATATTGCGGCGTCAGGCCACATTTTGACGCAACGTTGACGATCAGCAGCACTTTGCCTGCATAAGGCGCAAGCGTTGTTTTCTCACCATCAATGGTGGTGACTTCAGTATTGAGAATATCGTGTTGCATAGCCTTCCCTCAGTGAATTAAACCGGTTTCTGCGTGGTGATCCCTATCTACTGTAGCGGATTCAGACCGCGTCATTCTACTTTGAATCGCCCTGGAGTGTCTCTTGATGTAACAGCCCTGACAACATGAATTCATCTCAACAAGGAGACAGAGCAATTCAGTGTACAGTGATAAATGGATGTAATAGTATTTCGTTAATTGTTAATTTGAGAGAGTTTTATTGATGAAAAAGATGTTTAGCACGGCGTTAATTGCCGCCTCCGTGGCGCTACTCTCGGCCTGTTCGCCAGATGAAGATAATATAGTTAAAGTGGCGATTAACACCGGTCCGGATGAGGCTATCTGGAAAGTGGTTGAGCAAGTCGCAAAAGACAAATACAACCTTGATGTTGAGGTTATCTCGTTTAATGATTACGTCCTGCCTAACGAAGCCTTAAACAATAAAGATGTCGATGCTAACGCTTTCCAGACGCTGCCTTATCTGGAGGCGCAGTCAAAAGAGCGCGGCTACAAGTTTGCGATTGTCGGTAAAACTTTTGTCTTCCCGATTGCCGCTTACTCAAAGAAAATCAAGAACATCAACGAACTGCCTAACGGCGCAACGGTGTCAATTTCTAACGAAACCACCACTCTGGGCCGCAGCCTGCTGCTGCTCCAGGCGCAAGGCTTAATCAAGCTGAAAGACGGTGTCGGTTACCTGCCAACGGCTCTGGATATTATCGATAATCCAAAACAGCTGAAAATTGTCGAGGTTGATACGCCGCAACTAACCCGTACGTTGGATGACCCGAACGTTGCGCTGTCGATTATTAATACCAACTTCTCTGCGCAGGCTGGTTTATCCGCCGCCCGCGATGGTTTATTTATGGAAGGCCCGGACTCTCCGTACGTCAACGCCATTGTTTCGCGCGAAGATAATAAAGACAGCAAAAAGGTTCAGGAGCTGAAAGAAGCCTTCCAGACCAAAGAAGTCGCAGATAAGGCAGCGGAAGTCTACAAGGGCGATGCCATTAAAGGCTGGTAATATTCTCGACTTAATGCAGGCGCTGTGGCAATACAGCGCCTGTATTGCCCTACTGCGGGCGGCCTGATTTTAACAATAACCAGATAAATACCGGCGCGCCCAGCGTCGCGGTGACCACGCCGATGGGCAGTTCCGCCGCCGACAGCGCCAGACGTGCGACAATATCCGCCCCCAGTAATGCGCTGGCTCCGGCTAACATACAGGCCGGAAGCAAAACACGATGATCGCTTAAACCGCATAAACGCAGAATGTGCGGAATGACCAGGCCAATAAAACCAATCGCCCCGGCCAGCGCTACGCTAACCCCCACCAGCCAGCCGGTAGCCACCACCAACACTTTGCGCCATAGCCACAGCGGCAATCCCAGTTGTCGCGCGGACACCTCGCCCAGCGCCAGCAGATTGAGCGGTTGCGATTGCAAGCACACCCAGCCCAGCACCGGCAACAGCGCCAGCATTAGCCACAACTGCTGCCAGTCAACGCCGCCAAAGCCGCCCATCATCCAATACATCAACTGACGAAGATCGAAAGAGGTAGAAAAATAGACAGCCCAGGTCATCAGTGCACTACAGATGATACCTAGCGCGACACCCGCCAACAGCAACCGACTGGTGGACAAGTGCCGCCTGGCGAAGCGCAGCAAAATAAAGGTGATGGCCAGCGCGCCAAGAATCGCGCATAGCCCCAACACCCAACCAGGAAGCAACCCTTTCCCCAGCAGCACAGCGGCAATCAGGCCAACCCCAGCCCCATTGGATACGCCCAGCAGCCCCGGCTCCGCTAGCGGGTTTTCAAACAGCGCCTGCATTATCGCCCCCGAAAGCGCCAGCGCAGCCCCTACCAGCAGGACGGCAAGGGTTCGCGGCAGGCGAATTTGCCAGATAAACAACTCACCTTTGGCGCTGAACCATTCGGCAGGACCGATCCATTGATCGCCAGCACATAGACTAACGGACGACGTCACCAGCAGCAGCAAGGTTAATGCGATAAGCCAACGCCGACTGCGGCGCTGTTGAATTTGAGCAAAGGTCAGCATAGGTTCCGTAACACAGGAGAGAGATGTGGTTGATTTTACGGTGGACATTCATCAGAGAAAAGAGAAACGGCCCTAAACCCGAAATTAGTTTCAGTGAAAAGTCCAGCTGGCTGCATCTACTGCAGTCTCAGCTGGATAAACTATTCAGGCTATTAATCGCTAAGCGGGGTACAGGAAAAATAGTCAAAATCAGCGCAAATTTTCTCGCCAGTAAAATCCTGACAACACATTCCAATAAATGCGCCGGTAAAACGCTCGATCATCCTCTCTTTAAAATATTCATCGGAGAGCTTGCTGTACTCCACGTAATCCCCCACCGGGAACCACGTTTTTTCATCCAGCGAATAGTAAAACCAGGCCGCATCGCCTTTTACGCAAACCTTAAGATAAACATAGCCTTCACGGGCAATTTTAATTCCATCACCAGTTAACATACTGAAGTTATTGAGGTCGTTAACCATCAGATTAACGGTTCGTTCTCCATTGTCATTACAGGATATATTCAAATAGATAAAGTTGGTGGTGTCGTAAAAACAAACTAAGCCCGCCATCTGGTGAAATGAGCGTGGATTAAAGTCGACGCAGGTCTGGGCGGTGAACATATAGTCAGTCTGTCGTCTCGCTAACAAGCTCTGATAATGGTGTGAACTCAACGACTCGCGTCCGCGTAACCTGAGCCAGCCTTTTCTCTCTTTGAGCGTACACATATCTTCATTCAGCGGAATTCGTAACGACTGATAATGCAAAGGAAGCTCAGGTAAATCAAAATCATCCCTTGCAGGTTGCTCGTCCCATGCGCGTTCATTGAGGTTTGTCTGTACCTCAATTTCCGGCGTCGTCTTGCCGTTCGCCAGTCTTAACCAACCCTCATCATTCCAGTAGACTCGCTGAATGGCCGTTTCCCGCCCCATCGGGCTACGCCCTTTTGACGGTAGAGGTCTTCCACAAAGATGCACAATAAACCATTCGCCGATACTGTTTTCAAAAAGATCCGCGTGCCCCACTCGCTGCAGAGACAAACGGCAATCGTAACGCGAAGTCATCATCTGACCAATTGGGTCAGTTTCATATGGCCCAAAAAGATCACGTGAACGCGCCAGGGTAACACCGTGATCATAGAATGTGCCGCCTTCCGCCGTCAGTAGGTAAAACCAACCGTTAGCTTCGTAGATATGCGGCCCTTCTGTGATGCCCAAGGTCGTACCCGAGTATATTTTCCGGCATTCGCCAACAAGCCGGTGTTCCTCGGCGTCATACTGCTGAATGATAATTCCATTCCACTTTGGAAAATTGGGCCTACCGCCGTCCATATGGCTCATCTCCATGCTCACCAGCCATTTTGTACCGTCGCTGTGGTGGAAGAGAGATGGGTCGATTCCGCGGCTGTGGAGTGAATGAGGTTCAGACCACGCCCCCTCAATATTTTCCGTAGTCACAATATAGTTATTTGGATCCCAGAAACGCCCGGCTACATTTTTCACATCAGTGAAAATTAGATAAAAGCGTCCATTATGATGGCTCAGACAAGGAGCATACACACCACCGGAATCCGGGTTACCAAGCATATCCAACTGCGATTTTCGGTTCAATGGATATGAGACCAGCTTCCAGTTTTTAAGGTCATAGGATTTATAAATACAAACGCCAGGGAACCATTCAAATGTTGAGGTGGCGATATAATATGCCTCACCGACTCTAATAATTGAAGGATCTGGATTAAACCCGGGGATAATGGGATTCGTAATAACGGTCATGCATAACTCCTTGTGATATTTCTTGTAAACCCATTAATGACTGATTTGTTCATTTTCCGTAGAAAGCATTGCCACAGTATTGTTATCAGCATCGGTATTGCGGTATTTTTTCAGAATTAATATTAAGCTTAGAACCATTACCGCAGGGATAATGGTAAAAAGCAGACGCACAACCAGGATCGCTGAATCCGTTTGGACCGGTGCATTGCCAACATAACCACCTAATGTCAACAACCAGCCAATGATCGCACCTCCAACAGCAATACCAATTTTGATGGCAAAAATATTGGTAGAAAAGACCAGGCCGCTAAGGGATTTACCCGCTTTCTTTTCCAGATTATCAATAATGTCGCTTAACAAACTCCACTGCAAAGGCGAAGCGCTGGCATCAAGAAAGTGAACCGCAGCGATCATTATGCAGGCCACGATGACATAATTAGCGGGGATAAAGAAAAGCATAGCCATGATAAAGGCCTGCATTATGATTGTTACCTTGTAGGCCGCTAGCCGTTCAAATTTACCATACAGAATGGAGGTAAACATGGAGCCAATAAATTTTACGCCTAAAATTGTTGATAGCACAATACTGACTAAATCCGGACGCAGTAAATAGTAATTCACAAAATATATTGCGCCACCGGTTTTAAGAATTGCGGCAATTAGGTTAACGACGTTAAGGCTAAAGATACAACGCCAGTTCACGTCTTTAATCAGAATATTCAATTCGTTATAAATTCCACTAAATTTCTGGTTTTGATCAACTTCCTTAATGTAGCGTTCCTTCGTCATAGCAAAGCACAGGAGGAACAGAATAGTGCTCAAACCGCCCATGAGTACCATGCCATAAAAGTAGCCTTTCTGCAGATTACCATCGCCCAGCACCTTGGTCAGTGATAACGCAACGGAGGAGACGATAATCCCGCCAAGGGCCGCAAAGGCAAATCGATACGACTGCATAGACACACGTTCTTTCGCATCATTGGAGATGTTATTAATCATCGCGCAGTAAGGGATATTCACTAGAGAATAAAAAAGAGACAATATGGTATATGATATATAGGCATAAATAATTTTACCGATTTCACCAAGATCCGGCGTGTAAAATGTCAAAGCACCAAAAATTCCGAAAGGCAATGAAAACCACAGCAAGTACGGCCTGAACTGACCGAATTTCGTTCGCGTATGGTCAGCTAAATAGCCGACATAAACATCAGCAAACGCATCGAAAACCCGAACAAGGAGAAACATCGTTCCCATATGAAACGCGCTCAGTCCATATACATCTGTATAGAAATAGGCCATAAACAACATGATAGTTTGCCAGATGATATTCGATGCCCCATCACCCAATCCATAGCCAACTTTTTCTTTAAATCCTATTTTATTCATAGAGACACCTTTATTTACACGAGACATTAGAAATATTGTAATAACAAGCAATTATTCTCGTAATAAAAGTAGACTTAGATGCATTTGAAAAATATATTCTTTAAGTGGCTTTATATAATTTTTTTGCGCATACAGAGAAACATCGATCACACTTAGAAAAAAACATCCCATAAGCCGTATCTTATAACCCAGGCTGATAATTCCTTCTGTATCATTGAAAGCTTTTATCCTAACCCGATCGCCTTGTACTCATTTGCATTATTCTTTCACCTCACCACAATACCTAAACCATTAATGTGAAAGCACTGCCGCTCATTCAGCTTAGTGCATCATAGCTTGTTGATAGTTGCCTCGAAGTTCGACTGTTAATCCTGAATCTCTTGGGCGTCACACCAACAATTTTCTTAAACTGGAAGCAATAGTAAGCGCTATCCGTAAATTCACATTGATATGCTATCTCCGTAATATTTAACTCAGTATTTGTTAAGAGACTGGCAGACATAGCAATTTTCTTCCTTACCAGATACTCTTTAAAACTGACCTGCATAATCTTTTTGAACGTTCTTGAGAAGTGGCTGGGCGATAGACCAACGGACGCCGACGCCTCATCCAAAGTCATGTTGAAGGACGTCCTGGTTTCCATTTCGATGATAAAATTGATAATATTTTCGAAAGATGTGCCATTTTCACTTTCTGCCGACACCAGCTCTGCATGAGAAGCGTGGCTAAGCACTGTATTTAATAGCAGAATCATCACCGGGTTGACGTCTTGAACTGAATGAGGCGCTTCGTGTATCTCAGCAAACCATTTAAAAATAAACTGTAATCGTTCAGCTTCCCGCTCGTTAAGCTGTATCACAACGCCAACCTGCGATCCTATCATTGGGAAAGGATACTTTAATTTACTTAGTATGGCATTATCATACTGTAATAAAAAACGCTCATGATCGGCAGTAAAATTCAGTTCCATATCATGCAACATCAGTGGACTAACGTAAACTAACGTATTATTTTTAATGGCAAATTTTTCATTACCAAGGCTGTAACTACCCTGAGCTTTGTGGAACCACATAACCTCATGTTCAAGATGCATATGGGGTTGTATATATACCCCTTCGTCCGGTACCCCCTCTCGCGCACGAAGCATGTAATCCACGCCTGGCTTGGTGTCTATTTTTTCAAAAAAGTGATCTGCATTCCACATGGTGAGCATAAAAATTATATAAACCCCGCTAAAAACTACATTATCAAGCAACGTATGGGTTAAAAATTATATTGAAGAGTAAAGTAGTTTTATCGCGATGTATATAGCAATGTGTATTGAGAATGTTTGGCTTGTCAGCGATAAATAATTGAGCGCTATGAAATTCTTTATCTTCGCCCGCAAAAGTTAGTGGGCATTATTCATATTTGAAACATCAATTAAATTAAGGATAATCTATGCTACAGCAAGTCATGACTAAGCCTAAACATATTGAATTTAGAAAGATCGCCATGCCAAAAGCCCAAAAAGGACAAATCCTTGTTAAAGTAATGAATATTGGTATCTGTGGCTCAGATATTCACGTTTATCACGGACAGCACCCTTTCACGACATATCCGGTGACTCAAGGACATGAAGTCTCTGCACAAATTATGGCGCTGGGCGAAGGTGTATCCGGGTTTGAGGTTGGCGCAAAAGTCACGATTCAGCCACAAATCGTTTGCGGTGAATGCTATCCATGCCGACACGGGAAATATAACCTCTGCGAAGAACTTAAAGTGATGGGATTTCAGTCAACCGGAACCGCCTCTGAGTACTTTATCGTAGACGCGGGGAAAGTCACGCTGCTGCCAGAGGAGATGAGTTACGAAGAAGGTGCCATGATTGAACCGCTGGCTGTGGCGGTCCATGCCATCCGACAGGCTGGAGATATACGCGGCAAAAAGATTGCAGTCATTGGAGCCGGTCCTATTGGTAATCTGGTTGCACAGACGGCGTTTGGCATGGGCGCAGCAGCCGTTATGCTCACCGACATTAGCGACCTACGGCTTGAAAAAGCCAAAGAATGCGGAATTGTTGACGTCGTTAACACCAAAAACAACGACTTTGGCGAATCGATGCTGCAGATATTTGGGCCAGACAAGGCCGATGTCATCTACGAGTGTGCAGGCACCAATATCACCATAGGACAGGCAATAAAAAACGCCAGAAAAGGCAGTACAATCATTCTTGTTGCGGTGTTCTCTGGCCCCGCGCAGGTCGATTTGGCAATCCTGAATGACCATGAACTGGACCTGAATACATCGATGATGTACCGGAATGAGGATTATGTAGAAGCTATTCGTCTGGTTAACGAAGGTAAAGTAAAACTAAACCCATTGATAACCAAAAAATTTGCTTTTAGAGATTACGGGGAAGCTTATCAATACATCGACAGCAACCGTGAAACGACAATGAAAGTCATCATTGATGTTCAGGAATAACATCATCACTACGCCTACCACACGATGGCTCACTCTCGCGCTAGCAAGAAAAAAGGCCGCATAGCGGCCTTTTTAGTTAGTTCAGATTATTTGTCTCTGGGTGACGCATTTTCGACACGGCTTTTAAGTTTCTGACCGGGTCTGAAAGTCACCACTCGCCGGGCTGTAATAGGAATATCTTCACCCGTTTTCGGGTTACGGCCCGGGCGTTGGTTCTTATCACGCAAATCGAAGTTGCCAAACCCCGAGAGTTTTACCTGCTCTCCGTTTTCCAGAGCACGGCGAACCTCTTCGAAAAACAACTCTACCAGCTCTTTGGCATCCCGCTTGCTAAGCCCAAGCTTATCAAACAGATATTCTGACATTTCAGCTTTTGTAAGCGCCATAGGTTCAATCCCTCAATGATGCCTGGAATCGCTCTTTCAATGCCTCTACACATTTGGCGACGGTAGCGGCAATCTCCTCTTCTTCGAGTGTACGGCTGGTATCCTGAAGGATTAGACTAATCGCAAGGCTCTTAAAGCCTTCCGACACGCCTTTACCGCGGTACACGTCAAATAAGTTTACGCCAACTACCTGATTTACGCCAACTTTCTTACATTCGGCTAAAACATCGGCTGCTGGTACGTTTTCCGCAACAACAACAGCGATATCACGACGGTTAGCCGGGAAGCGAGAAATTTCGCGCGCCTGAGGCACCACGCGGTCTGCGAGCTTGTTCCACTCCAGTTCGAAGACCAAAGTGCGACCGTTCAGATCCAGTTTACGTTCCAGCTCCGGGTGAACAACCCCAATGAAACCAATACGTTCACCTTTCAGATAAATCGCTGCGGACTGCCCCGGATGAAGCGCAGTATTGGCTTCGATACGGAATTCGATGTCAGATAATTTACCAGTCAGGTCAAGAACTGACTCAAGGTCGCCTTTTAAATCATAGAAGTCGACGCTTTCTTTTGCCTGGTTCCAGTGCTCTTCATAACGGTTGCCGCAAATAACACCTGCCAGCATTACGTCCTGACGAATCCCCAACGGAGCCTGAGTATCAGGTACAAAACGTAAACCGCTTTCAAAGATGCGTACACGGCTCTGCTGACGGTTTTGGTTGTACACCACCGTACCCAGAAGGCCAGTCCACAATGACAGGCGCATCGCCGACATTTCACTGGAGATCGGGCTCGGCAGAATCAGCGCCTCTTCACCAGCGTGAATCAATTGCTGCACTTTTGGGTCGACGAAGCTATAGGTAATAACTTCCTGGTAGCCCTTGTCATTGAGCAACATTTTCACGCGCTTAAGCGACAGATCCGCCTCGCGGTGGGTGCCCATGATCAGGCCTGCCTGGACCGGCTCATCAGGAATATTGTTATAGCCATAAACGCGAGCGACTTCTTCGACCAGGTCCTCTTCGATCTCCATGTCGAAACGCCAGCTCGGTGCAACGGCTCTCCACTCGTCCTGACCTTCTGTCACTTCGCAGCCCAGACGACGAAGAATATCGCTCACCTGCGCATCATCAACGTGATGGCCAATCAGACGATCCAGTTTGCTGCGACGAAGCGTAATAGTGGCAGGTTTCGGCAGCGTCGCTTCATTGGTAACATCAATGATCGGACCCGCTTCACCACCGCAGATATCCATCAGCAGACGGGTCGCACGTTCTATTGCCTTATACTGCAGCGCAGAATCCACACCACGCTCATAGCGGTGAGATGCATCGGTATGCAGGCCATGGCGACGCGCGCGACCGGTAATAGAGAGCGGGCTGAAGAAGGCACACTCCAGCAAAACGTTTTGCGTTTCGTCATTCACGCCAGAGTGTTCACCACCGAAAATGCCGCCCATTGCCAGCGCTTTCTGATGGTCAGCGATAACCAGAGTATCGGTATCCAGCTTCGCTTCAGAGCCATCCAGAAGAACCAGCGTCTCCCCTTCATGCGCCATACGTACGACAATCCCACCTTCAATGCGGTCTTTGTCGAATGCATGCATCGGCTGACCCAGTTCAAGCAGCACATAGTTGGTGACGTCAACCACAGCATCGATAGAGCGGATACCGCAGCGGCGCAGCTTTTCCTTCATCCACAACGGAGTCGGTGCTTTAACATTGATGCCTTTCACTACGCGGCCCAGATAGCGCGGGCATGCATCCGGCGCATCAACCTGAATGGGCAAAACATCATCAACAGTCGCCGCAACCGGAGTGATTTCCGGAGCATTCAGCGGAGCTTTGTTGAGCACGGCCACATCGCGAGCAACACCAATAATACCCAGGCAGTCGGCACGGTTCGGCGTAACGCTGATTTCGATGGTGTTATCGTCCAGCTTCAGGTATTCACGGATGTCGGTACCCAGCGGCGCATCAGCAGGCAATTCGATAATGCCGCTATGATCGTCGGAAATACCCAGCTCGGAGAAAGAACACAGCATACCTTCAGAAGGCTCGCCGCGCAGTTTCGCCGCTTTAATTTTAAAATCACCCGGCAGTACGGCGCCGATGGTTGCAACCGCAACCTTCAGACCCTGACGACAGTTCGGCGCACCGCAGACGATGTCCAGCAGACGTTCGCCGCCAACGTTGATTTTCGTTACGCGCAGTTTGTCAGCATTAGGGTGCTGAGCGCATTCAACCACTTCACCCACGACAACGCCGTTGAAGCTTCCCGCGACCGGCTCAACACCGTCAACTTCGAGGCCTGCCATGGTTATCTGGTCCGACAGCGCTTCGCTGTCGATGGCCGGGTTAACCCACTCGCGTAACCACAGTTCACTGAATTTCATTGTTCTGTCCTGCCCTTATTTAAACTGTTTGAGGAAACGCAGATCGTTTTCGAAGAATGCGCGTAAGTCGGTTACGCCGTAGCGCAGCATAGTCAGACGCTCCATACCCATACCGAAGGCAAAGCCGGAATAGATTTCCGGATCAATGCCAACGTTGCGCAGTACGTTCGGGTGCACCATGCCGCAGCCGAGCACTTCCAGCCATTTACCATTTTTCCCCATGACGTCAACTTCAGCTGAAGGCTCTGTGAACGGGAAGTAGGACGGACGAAAACGAATCTGCAAATCTTCTTCAAAGAAGTTACGCAGGAAATCGTGGAGCGTTCCCTTCAGGTTGGTGAAGCTGATGTTAGTGTCAACAATCAGGCCTTCCATCTGGTGGAACATTGGGGTGTGAGTCTGATCGTAGTCGTTACGATATACGCGCCCTGGCGCAATGATGCGGATTGGCGGCTGCTGATTCGCCATGGTGCGAATCTGCACGCCTGAAGTTTGAGTACGCAGGAGGCGCGTAGCATCAAACCAGAAAGTGTCGTGGTCAGCACGCGCCGGATGGTGGCCAGGAATATTCAGCGCATCGAAGTTATGGTAGTCATCTTCGATTTCCGGACCGGTCGCGACGGTAAAGCCGAGCTCACCGAAGAAACTTTCAATACGGTCGATGGTACGGGTAACCGGGTGCAGGCCACCGTTCTCGATACGACGCCCCGGCAGAGAGACATCAATGGTCTCCGCGGCCAGACGCGCGTTAAGCGCAGCGCCTTCGAGGTCAGCTTTACGCGCGTTAAGCGCCTGCTGGACCTGCTCTTTGGCTTCGTTGATAACCGCACCGGCTGCCGGGCGCTCTTCAGCAGGCAGCTCACGCAGGGTCGTCATCTGAAGGGTCAATTGCCCTTTCTTACCCAAATATTCCACGCGGACGTTGTCCAGCGCAGCAACATCTGATGCCTCGTTAATGGCTGCCTTCGCACTGGCAACCAGCTCTGCGAGATGTGACATGGTTTTCCTCATTATGTCGGTGCAGACACCGGTTATGGTTATTATTTTGCTCTCACTATTTCGAGTGACAGGTAGTGGGTAAATCCGTATCTACCGCAGATTGCTCCAGTTGGATCGCACGAGTTAATTCACCTACCTGCAGCTTGAAATAGAATGAGCCAGTTCATATACGAAAAAAGCCTCCACAGTGGGAGGCTTTCTGGCGCTGTTTTCCGTTTCTTCTTTCACGCGCTAGCCTCCTGAGTTCAGGTGCTAAAGTAAAAAAAGAAGCGGAAAATAGCAGCATTCATGCTTGCATTACCTTGTCTGGTACGAAACGGAAGACCTGTATTGAAAAGCTTACGACAATAAAAGTCAATGTATTGATAGTGTTGAAACGAAAAGAGGGAGACAAGCTCCCTCTTTCAACTGGCTTATGCCAGAGCTGCTTTCGCTTTTTCGACCAGAGCGGTGAACGCTAATTTGTCGAATACTGCGATGTCAGCCAGGATCTTACGGTCGATTTCAACAGAGGCTTTTTTCAGGCCGTTGATGAATTTGCTGTAAGAAATACCGTTCTGACGTGCTGCTGCGTTGATACGCGCAATCCACAGTTGACGGAACTGACGCTTTTTCTGACGACGGTCACGATAAGCGTACTGACCAGCTTTGATAACAGCCTGGAAGGCAACGCGGTATACGCGAGAACGCGCACCGTAGTAGCCTTTAGCTTGTTTCAAAATTTTCTTGTGACGTGCACGGGCAACTACACCACGTTTTACGCGAGCCATATGTGCTCTCCTGTATCTATTCTAATTAAAAAGTTAAAAGGGTTAACGACTTATGCGTACGGCAGGCACGCGATTACCAGGCCCAGATCGCCTTTGGAAACCATGGCTTTCGGACGCAGGTGACGTTTACGCTTGGTAGCTTTTTTGGTCAGAATGTGACGCAGGTTAGCGTGCTTGTGCTTAAAACCACCTTTACCGGTTTTTTTGAAGCGCTTAGCAGCACCGCGTACGGTCTTAATTTTTGGCATTTTAATAACTTCCACTTCGCATTGTTAATAAACGAAACGTAGGCGAACAACACCTGCGGAACCCGTGGGTTCCACTGGCATTGCTACTTGAAGGCCTTACTGTTTCTTCTTAGGAGCGAGCACCATGATCATCTGGCGGCCTTCGATCTTCGTTGGGAAGGATTCGACTACTGCCAGTTCACTCAGATCGTCACGGACGCGCGTAAGCACTTCCATACCAATCTGCTGGTGAGCCATCTCACGACCGCGGAAACGCAGCGTGATCTTAGCTTTATCACCCTCTTCCAGAAAGCGAACCAGGCTGCGGAGTTTTACCTGGTAGTCGCCATCATCGGTACCAGGTCGGAATTTAATTTCCTTAACCTGGATAACTTTTTGTTTTTTCTTCTGTTCCTTAGAAGACTTACTCTTTTCATAAAGGAACTTGCCGTAGTCCATAATACGACAAACTGGCGGTTCGGCGTTAGGGCTGATTTCAACTAAATCTACTCCAGCTTCTTCAGCTTTTTCGATAGCTTCTCTCAGACTCACAATACCCAAAGCTTCGCCTTCCAGACCTGTTAAGCGAACTTCCAGGGCGCGAATCTCGCCATTGATACGATTCGGACGTGCCGTTTGAACTCGTTTTCCGCCTTTAATACCTTATTCCTCCAGTTGTTTTAGACTGCGGCTGCGAATCTCTTGTTGCAGCTTCTCGATAACTTCATTTACGTCCAGGCTGCCCAAGTCTTTGCCACGACGGGTACGCACGGCAACTTTGCCTGCTTCTACCTCTTTGTCGCCACAGACCAACATGTAAGGGACACGACGTAAAGTGTGCTCGCGGATTTTAAAGCCAATCTTCTCATTTCTCAAGTCTGCTTTTACGCGAATGCCCGCATTTTGTAGTTTACGAGTCAATTCGTTGACATATTCAGCCTGAGAATCGGTGATATTCATCACCACAACCTGCACAGGTGCAATCCAGGTTGGGAAGAAACCAGCGAACTCTTCGGTCAGGATGCCAATAAAGCGCTCCAGCGACCCCAGAATTGCGCGGTGAATCATCACAGGTACCTGACGTTCGTTGCTTTCGCCTACATAGGAGGCGCTCAGACGAGCCGGCAGGGAGAAGTCTAGCTGTATAGTACCGCACTGCCATGCACGATCGAGGCAGTCATAAAGGGTAAATTCAATTTTCGGGCCGTAGAATGCCCCTTCACCCAGTTGATACTCAAACGGGATGTTATTCTCTTCCAGCGCAACGGCCAGATCCGCTTCCGCACGATCCCACGTTTCATCACTGCCGATACGTTTTTCCGGACGCGTTGAAAGTTTGACGACAATTTTGTCGAAGCCGAAAGTGCTGTACATATCATAGACTAAACGAATGCAAGCATTGACTTCATCACGCACCTGATCTTCGGTACAGAAGATATGGGCATCATCTTGAGTAAAGCCGCGTACGCGCATTAAGCCATGCAACGCGCCTGACGGTTCGTTACGGTGACAGCTACCGAATTCTGCCATACGCAGCGGCAGATCGCGGTAAGACTTCAACCCCTGGTTGAAGATCTGCACGTGGCCTGGGCAGTTCATCGGCTTAATGCAATATTCACGGTTCTCAGAAGAGGTTGTGAACATCGCATCTTTGTAGTTGTCCCAGTGGCCGGTTTTTTCCCACAGCACACGGTCCATCATGAACGGACCTTTAACTTCCTGATACTGGTACTCCTTCAGCTTGGAACGCACGAAAGTTTCCAGTTCACGGAAGATAGTCCAGCCGTCGTTGTGCCAGAACACCATACCCGGTGCTTCTTCCTGCATATGATACAGATCGAGCTGCTTACCAATTTTACGGTGATCACGCTTGGCTGCTTCTTCCAGACGCTGCAGATAAGCATTCAGCGCCTTTTTATCTGCCCATGCGGTTCCGTAGATACGTTGCAACATCTTATTGTTGCTATCACCACGCCAGTAGGCACCAGCAGTCTTCATCAGCTTGAAGTGATGGCAGAAACGCATGTTCGGCACGTGCGGGCCACGACACATGTCGACATATTCTTCGTGATGGTATAAGCCAGGCTTATCATCATGAGCAATGTTTTCATCAAGAATCGAAACTTTGTAGTTTTCGCCACGCTTCACGAAGGTTTCACGCGCTTCATGCCAGCTGACTTTCTTCTTGATGACGTCGTAGTTTTTCTCAGCGAGCTCGTGCATACGTTTTTCGAGCGCGTCGATATCTTCCTGGGTCAGGGTATGGTCCAGATCGACATCATAGTAGAAACCATTGTCGACAACCGGGCCGATCGCCATTTTGGTATTTGGCCACAGCTGTTTAATTGCGTGCCCTAAAAGGTGCGCACAGGAGTGACGAATAATCTCAATACCATCTTCATCTTTCGCGGTGATAATAGACAGAGTTGCATCGTTTTCAATTGGGTCACAAGCATCAACCAGCTCGCCGTTTACACGACCAGCTATAGTGGCTTTCGCCAGACCCGGACCGATATCCAGAGCAACATCCATCGGACTCACAGCATGATCAAAATGGCGTTGACTGCCATCAGGAAGCGTAATTACAGGCATTTCATGTCCTTATTTGCAGTGGTGCCCCACACGAAAGAGCACATACAAAACAATATAATCATAATTATCAACAAGTTCAGACCCGGTTCCCGCTTCACTCTGCGAAATATGCGCACGACCGTTTACCGAATCGTACCCACCCGCAGTCGCCTGTTGATAACACCGACTGTTAGTTTACACATCATTACTGTGTGATTAAAGTCGCATGAGACTAAATGGTTATTGTTGATGGAAAAACAAGAGGTGACAGCCCAAAAAAACGCACGCTATTTGATTTGATGATATGCGAAAAAAGAAACGGTATTGGTATGATAAAAACCAAGTGTGATAATGAAAATTTAACACAACAAATGGATGTTTAACAAAAAATGCGGAAAGCAAAACCGGTACATCATTACCCGGCTTGCTGCTTTACGAAATAATGAAATATAAATGATGTGTTAGATGAAATATCAGGACCACTCACCGGCAACAAGCTTATGCACATCAAAAGCATCATTCATTGACTGACCCGTTGATTGGGAACCTGGAGCAATATTGGAGCCCGCTTCAACGTCAGCCGCTTTAGCAATGCCAACTTGAGTATGGTCGTTATTGGCTGGCTGTGGAGCCGTGTTAGCAGCAAATGCGCCAAAAGATAGCGTGCACAGCATCACAGCCGCGATTGCGATTTTGTTATTTTTCATGATAGTGATTCTCTTATTTGTTTCAGCTAATTGAACGGAGGCATTATCTCCGTCAGTGCTAAACAGTATAGATCCAGATCACATTCTTGTCCGACTAAATATTTATCTTTTCGTGTCAAATTAACTGCATATTTGTCAACAAAAAGACAATTATGAGGAAATTATGAAGGCAATTTCTTTTTATAAAAAATAAAACGAAAGGCCAAAAATAATAATGTCACTTATTGCTAAATTTAAAACAATCAGGCCGGTATACCCGGCCTGAAATATTACATTTTATAACCGAGCGACAGGGTAGTACGTCTATCGGTGTGCGCTGGCGCAGAGGACGGCGGTTCAGAGTTCCAGGTCAGGTTATAGGCTACTTTAAGAGCAAAATGTGCATTGATAGCAACATTTAACGCGCTTTCCGTGTTGAGTGTCGTATCTTCAGAGCCGAAAACTGAAACACCCTGTGTAAATTTGGTGGTATCGGTCATCTGCCACGCATAGGTACCAGAAGCATAGCCCAGCGGCTGAGTGTCGTTGTCACCATCGGTATACTCGTCATAACGTACGCCAGGACCAAATTCAAAACGCAGGCTGTGTACCGGGCCATTGAGGATTTGCCGACCATAACCCGCGGTGAGCACATCACGCTGCTGATAACCATTATAACGATCCGTCAACCAGCTCGCCTGGCCAAAAATATAATTCTGATCGGTCAGGTTATAACGACTACGCCCGCCTACCGCGTACTTTTCCGAAGAGCGTTGATCGTTTGACGATGTGTTGCTGGCATTCCCCCAAAGTGACCACGCTGTAGTATTACCATACCAGGTCAAAGTAGAGTCCGCAGTCATTGAGGAACTTTTCGTATTGCCGGACTGCGCCAGATAACCAGCGTTAACAGTACCTTCGAAAGGTTTTTTGGCAGTGGAAGGGTCATCCATGACAGTAAAAACGGAATCATCGGCCATTGCGCATGTAGATGCAAAGAGCCCCCCCGCCAGCATTGCCGCTGCGGGTACTGTCTTCAAAAGCTTCATTTAATTTAAAGTCCGTACAACATAAAAGGAGACCTGGATGGTCCCGGGAGCTTTCGCGAGGATCGCTGATTGCCGCTCCTGGAAAGGGGCTAAATTATAAAAAAGCACGATTAACTTAGCAATCAATTACTATTTCATTTTTTGTATAAGAGGCTTCTCAAAACAATTTTTATTTCATAAAGATAAAAAGAGATGCTGGTGCAAATGTCACTCGTTACTTTCCCTGCCCTCCTTTAAGTGCCATGCTTAAAAACAGAGCAGCTAAACTCGTATTATGGAGGAAATTGGATGACCAAAATCTATACGCTCACATTAGCCCCTTCGCTCGACAGCGCAACTCAGACCCCGCAAATCTACCCGGAAGGCAAACTACGCTGTAGCGCTCCCGTTTTCGAACCTGGCGGCGGCGGGATAAACGTTGCGCGAGCCATTACTTTTCTTGGCGGCAGCGCTACCGCAATATTCCCCGTCGGCGGCGCCACGGGGGAACATCTCACCGCCCTGCTGACCGATGAACATGTTCCAGTAGAGACAGTTGAAACGCATGACTGGACGCGACAAAATCTTCATGTGCATGTGAATACCAGCGGTGAACAGTATCGTTTCGTCATGCCAGGAGCCGCGTTAACCCAGGAAGAGTTCCATCGTCTGGAAGAAAAAGTTCTCGCCATCTCACCCGGATCCCTGCTGGTTATCAGCGGCAGTCTGCCACCAGGCATCAGCGTCGAAAGCCTGACAAAGCTGGTCAAAAACGCTCAAAAACATGGGCTGCGCTGTATTATCGATAGCTCCGGCGAAGCCCTCGCCGCCTCCCTCGATGTTGGCAACATTGAATTGGTTAAGCCGAACCAGAAAGAATTGAGCGCCCTCGTCCAACGAGATCTCAACCAACCAGATGATGTACGTAAGGCGGCCCAGGAGTTAATTCGCACCGGCAAGGCTCTTCGCGTTGTGGTCTCTTTGGGGCCGCAGGGTGCGTTGGGCGTAGATGCCAGCGGCAGCGTGCAGGTCGTACCGCCACCGATGAAAAGCCAGAGCACCGTCGGCGCCGGAGACAGTATGGTCGGCGCAATGACCCTGCGACTGGCGGAAGATGCCACTCTTGAAGATATGGTGCGTTTTGGCGTTGCTGCCGGTAGCGCCGCAACGATTAACCAAGGAACTCGTCTTTGCTCGCTGGAGAATACGCAAAAAATCTACAACTATTTGCGCGGTCAGTAAACGCCTGCACTCCCTCTAAGTCTCCAGAGGGAGTCGCCAAATTATCATGATGGTCTATGCTAAAAATTTCATGAATAACAATAGGGTGAAAAATGAGTAGCGAAATTATTGCCTGGGTCATCACAGCACGCTTTCACGAACAGACGTTAACTGAAATTAACGAACTGAGTAATCACCTCACCCGAGCCGGATTTACCCTTGTTCTGAACGATGATGAAGGCGCTCCACACGAACTAGGGACCAATACTTTTGGCCTTCTTTCACCGCAGAACGCAGAAGAGGTCAAAGCTTTAAGCGCCGGTTTAGCCGAAACCGCCCTGGGAAGACCTATCGAAATAACCGTCACCACATTTGATCAGTGGTTGAAAGCTCAATAAGTGCGATTAGCGCAGTAGAAACCGTCAGTTGTGCGTCAGTTCGAATTTTACACCGAGGTTATGCGCTAACCTTATGAAATGGTGGAAAACATAGGGGAGAGACAGCATGTGGCAAGCTATCAGCAATTTGTTAAGCGATTGGCACACTGAAGCAGCTGAAATCGAACTGCGAAACGAACTACCTGGTGGAGAAATCCATGCAGCCTGGCATTTACGCTTTGGTGGGCGAGATTACTTCGTAAAATGTGATGAACGGGAGCTTTTGCCCATCTTCACCGCCGAAGCAGATCAGCTTGAGCTGCTGTCACGAAGTAAAACCGTTAGCGTACCGCAGGTTTTTGCTGTCGGCAGCGACCGGGATTACAGTTTCCTGGTGATGGAATATCTCCCTCCCCGGCCACTGGATGCGCATAATGCTTTCCTGTTAGGTCAACAAATCGCGCATTTACATCAATGGAGCGATCAGCCGCAGTTTGGTCTCGATTTTGATAACGATCTTTCTACCACCCCACAGCCAAACGCGTGGCAGCGCCGCTGGTCTACTTTCTTTGCTGAGCAGCGCATTGGCTGGCAGTTGGAGTTAGCCGCCGAAAAAGGTCTGCATTTTGGCGATATTGATACTCTCGTCGACACTGTACAACAGCGGCTGAGCAATCATCAGCCACAGCCATCATTACTTCACGGTGATTTATGGTCTGGTAATTGTGCGCTAGGGCCGAATGGACCTTATATTTTCGACCCGGCCTGCTATTGGGGCGACAGAGAGTGCGATCTGGCTATGCTGCCGTTACATGTTGAACAACCACCGCAAATTTACGACGGCTATCAATCCGTTTCACCGCTGCCGTCCGGCTTTCTCGAACGTCAACCCATCTACCAGCTATATACATTGCTGAACCGGGCGATTCTGTTTGGTGGACAACATTTAGTCACGGCGCAGAAAGCGCTTGATGACGTATTAATGGAAAAGGCCCCTTAAGGGGCCTCACTCTTAGCTAATCTTCACGCCTTTCAGACGGAACTGAATGGTCATGGTGATGCCAGTACCCGGTTTACCTGCTTCATAGCGCCATTTACGTAAAGCGCTCTTCACTTCACGCTCAAACATATTAGCTGGCTGAGCGGAGAGGATCTGCACGTTATCCACACGACCGTCCGGCGTAACATCAAATTTAACGCGAACATCACCCTCAATGCGCAGCGCCTGGGCACGAGCTGGATAGGTCGGTTCTCCGCGGCTTAACGCTCGTGGACCGGTCGGGGCCGTAACGGTTGGTTTAGCGGTCGCGGTCGATGTACTTGGTGCCGTGCGCGCTGGTGCCGTATTTGAGTTTTCAAACGGCGATGCAGGGCGCGTTTCCGCTGGTTTCACATCACGCTTTGGCTGCTCAACCTTTTTTTCCGGCTTCGGTTTTGGTTTTGGCTTCGGCTTGGGTTTATGGATCACAACCGGTGCCTCTTTTGGCGGTTCAGGCACCACTTCCGGTTCAGGCTCTGGCTCAACTACGGGTTCAACCACCGGTTGCGCCGCCTGAGGCGGTTCCAGATCGGCCGGGGCCACCATTGTAATTTCGATAGGCTGCGAAGGCGAAGGTCGTTCAATAACCTGATGTACCGAAGTATACAGCAACGCCGCTACAACACCTCCGTGGATAACCACGGACAGTAGCGTAGGCCACGGAAAGCGGCGAGGTAAATCAAGGGTCATTGCGCTCATAGTCGTTTCTGTTGAAAAATGATGCCCCGATTTTAAATGCAAATAGCAATCATATTCAACTAGGGTTGTTATCTTGCATCAAAATTTGCCCCCTTTTCTGACAAAAAGGCGCCAGAGCATGGCAATCTAAGGGTCGTGCGCATCTTTGCATTGCAGTCAACGACGGTTTCACTTAACGTGATTCGCCAATTTATTAATAAGGAGCCATGCCGTGCTTTACGTTATCTACGCTGAAGATATCGCCGACTCTCTGGAAAAACGATCGTCGGTACGTCCCGCGCACCTGGCGCGTTTACAACTATTACATGATGAAGGTCGTTTGCTGACCGCTGGCCCAATGCCTGCTGTAGACAGTAATGAACCTGGCGTGGCTGGCTTTACCGGTTCAACGGTTATTGCAGAATTTGAATCACTGGAAGCGGCGCAATCATGGGCCAATGATGACCCGTATATCGCTGCCGGGGTTTATCAGAAAGTGTCCGTTAAGCCTTTCAAAAAGGTATTCTGAAACAAGACCCTGACCAAAAACAGAGGCACCGCGAGCGGTGCCTTTTGTTTCGACTCTCAAAACTCAGAGAAAGTGAACAGCAGGGAATGACGTTGCCGTTTCACCAGCTCTTTTCTGATGGAGAGGATGCGCATATTGCGACGCGATTGGCCTTCCAGCCAGCGTGTTTTACGGCGACTCACCTGTCTTAGCATGCGCCAGCGCCCTACTTCCGTTCTACTACGCTTCATTGCTACTACTCTACGAGTGAAAACAGCCAGCATTATAGACCGATGAATCTGGGTGACCAACGCTTTCGCTGCGTTTTTATTTGCCAGATTGATGTTGATGCGTAAACTCATGACATAAAGTCATTCAAAAGGATTTTTCATCTATGACAACCTTTTACACAGTGGTTAACTGGCTGGTCATACTCGGTTACTGGCTGCTGATCGCTGGTGTAACATTACGCATACTAATGAAAAGACGTGCAGTTCCGTCAGCAATGGCGTGGTTGCTGATCATCTACATCCTTCCGCTTGTGGGAATCATTGCCTATCTCTCGTTTGGCGAGCTGCATCTGGGTAAACGCCGCGCTGAGCGCGCTCGCGCAATGTGGCCTTCGACGGCCAAATGGTTAAAAGATCTCAAAGCCTGCAAACATATCTTTGCCGATGATAATAGCCCGGTCGCCGAATCGTTATTCCAACTCTGCGAGCGCCGCCAGGGCATCGCTGGCGTTAAAGGCAACCAGCTTCAGCTACTCACCGAATCAGATGACGTTATGCAGGCGCTTATCCGCGACATTCAGCTTGCTCGTCACAATATTGAGATGGTGTTCTATATCTGGCAGCCCGGTGGTATGGCCGATAAAGTCGCGGAATCGTTAATGGCAGCGGCTCGACGCGGCGTACACTGCCGTTTAATGCTCGACTCCGCGGGTAGCGTGGCTTTTTTCCGCAGCCCGTGGGCCGCCATGATGCGCAATGCGGGGATTGAGGTTGTCGAAGCGCTGAAGGTAAACCTGATGCGCGTCTTTCTACGTCGTATGGACCTGCGTCAACATCGCAAAATGGTCATGATCGATAACTATATTGCTTATACCGGCAGTATGAATCTGGTTGACCCTCGTTTCTTTAAACAAGACTCCGGCGTGGGTCAATGGATTGACCTGATGGCGAGAATGGAAGGCCCGGTGGCAACAGCCATGGGCATCGTCTATTCCTGCGACTGGGAAATTGAGACCGGAAAACGAATTTTACCACCACCGCCAGACGTCAATATCATGCCGTTCGAAGAGGCCAGCGGGCATACAATTCATACCATCGCTTCCGGCCCGGGTTTCCCGGAAGACTTGATTCATCAGGCTCTGTTGACCGCCGCCTATGCAGCCAAAGAGCATTTGATCATGACCACTCCCTACTTTGTGCCCAGTGACGATCTGCTGCATGCTATCTGTACTGCCGCACAACGCGGTGTCGATGTCAGCATCATTTTGCCACGCAAGAACGATTCGCTGCTGGTCGGCTGGGCCAGCCGCGCTTTCTTTAGTGAACTGCTGGCGGCAGGGGTGAAGATTTACCAATTTGAAGGCGGACTGCTGCATACCAAAAGCGTATTAGTTGACGGCGAACTCAGTCTGGTCGGTACCGTGAATCTCGACATGCGCAGCCTGTGGCTTAACTTCGAAATTACGCTGGTGATCGACGATGCCGGATTTGGTAGCGATCTGGCGGCAGTTCAGGACGACTATATCTCCCGCTCGCGCCTGCTGGACGCCCGGTTGTGGTTAAAACGTCCGCTGTGGCAACGAATCGCCGAGCGACTGTTTTACTTCTTCAGTCCGTTGCTGTAAAACGTGCCAATCAGATGTTTAATGGGTAGCAATCATGGATATGGATTTAAACAATCGCCTGACCGAAGACGAAACGCTTGAACAAGCTTACGATATCTTCCTGGAACTGGCTGTCGACAACCTCGACCCGGCAGATGTCATTCTGTTCAACCTACAATTTGAAGAACGCGGCGGTGCCGAGCTGTTTGACCCGGCTCCTGATTGGGAAGAACACGTCGATTTTGACCTCAACCCGGATTTTTTTGCCGAAGTGGTGATTGGCCTGGCCGATACCGATGGCGGTGATATTAACGATATCTTTGCCCGTGTGCTGCTGTGTCGCGAAAAAGACCACAAGATTTGCCATATTCTGTGGCGTGAATAAGCATCATCTCAAACACGTAGCAATATATACCCGTCATACTTCAAGTTGCATGTGTGTTGGCTGCGTCAGCTCACCCCAGTCACTTACCACAGTAAGCTCCTGGGGATTCTCTTCCTTGCCGCCTTCCTGCAACTCGAATTATTTAGGGTATAGAAGAAACCTGCCCGTTTCACCGCGGCAGGTTTTTTTATTTAATCAGGTAACTCACTTCCGCAGGCATTGCAATAACGGGCATTTTTATCATGCGTATTGTGCCGACATTTCGGACACACGCGCTGAGTGCGGCGGTTCTGAAATGCGGTAGTCATATGGGTGGTAATCAAACCAGTTGGAATCGCAATAATAGAGTAGCCGATTAAGATAAGTATCGATGCCAGAATGCGCCCCACCGGCGTATGCGGGGTGATATCGCCATACCCCACCGTCGTTATCGTCACAATCGCCCAGTAGACCGACGCATTCAGCGTGGTAAAGCCATATTTTGGCCCTTCAATCAGATACATCAGCGAGCCAAAAATAACCATCACAATGGCGATAAACGAATAAAAAAGAATCAATTGATGGCGAGCGCTAACGATAGCGGCCCAGAAAATATTCAGCGACGGCATAAATCGCAGCAGTTTAAGAATACGCAACGCGCGGATAGCGCGCATCGCCCGCCAGGCAAACACATATTCAATGCTGATTTCAGGCCACAGCCACATAACGTAGAGCGGCAAGATCGTCGCCAGATCGATAATTCCCCAAAAGCTGAAAATATACTTTATTGGGTTGGGCCAACTGACGATACGCAGAAAATATTCGAGGGTAAAAACAGCCGTCACAAAAAACTCGAGCCAGACGAAAATATGCCATTCGTCTAAAGTCAGATGATATTGCGTACCCAATCCGGACTCAATAAAAATCACCAGCACGCTGAGCAGCGCAAAAACGCCGCAAAGGCCTTCAAAATGGCGACCAGTGCGTCGGTTTTGATCGAAAAGTAAATGGTACAGCCGCAAACGTGCGGCATGAATATTGACAGCCACGTTAACCTCACAAAAAAAGGGCTGACCTGCGTCAGCCCCAGAGATTATAACGGGTCTACCTTCAGGCAGGAAACTGCATGTCGAAAACTGCCTTCCAGCACCGGTCGCGTTTTCGCGCATTCCGGCCCGGCAAGCGGACAGCGCGTACGAAATACGCAGCCCGAGGGCGGGTTAATCGGCGACGGTAATTCCCCTTCCAGCAGTTGGATAGTCTTGTTTCTTTCCAAATCAGGGTCAGGAACCGGCACCGCCGACATCAGCGCTTTGGTATAAGGATGCAGCGGATTATGGTACACCTCATCGTAAGTGCCCAACTCCACGGCATGCCCCAGATACATCACCAGCACGCGGTCAGAAATATGCTTGACTACCGCCAGATCGTGAGCGATGAAAATCAGCGAAAGACCCATTTCACGCTGCAACTGCTGAAGAAGATTCACTACCTGCGCCTGAATTGACACGTCCAATGCCGAAACCGGCTCATCACAGATAATTAACTTAGGCTCAAGGATCAGCGCGCGCGCAATGCCGATACGTTGGCACTGACCACCGGAGAATTCGTGCGGATAGCGGTTAATCAGGTTTGGCAGCAGCCCCACTTTCATCATCATCGTTTTAACCCGGTCGCGAACTTCCTGACGCGGCATTTTCGGATGATAAGTACGCAGCGGCTCGGCAATGATTTCCCCGATAGTCATTCGCGGGTTCAGCGACGCCAGCGGATCCTGGAAGATCATCTGAATATCGCTACGCACATCGCGCCACTCATCAGGTTTCATTCCCAGCAGATCTTTGCCCAGCCAGGCAACCTTACCGTCAGTCGCTTTCACCAGACCTATAATGGCTCGCGCAAAGGTTGATTTTCCGCAACCTGACTCCCCGACCACGCCCAGCGTTTCACCCTCGTACAGACGCAAGGTTACGCCATCTACCGCCTTGAGCGTTTTTGACGGCTGCCAGAACCACTGTTTACCGTCTTTAATATCAAAGTGCACTTTCAGGTCGGCAATTTCGAGCAGGACTTTTCTTTGTTCCGTTACGGCGTTCATAGCAAATCCCCCACCGGTTGAAAGCAGGCACGCAGGCGGCCTGGCGCAAACTCCTCAAGAGGCGGAGCGCTATTACAAATCTCCATTGCATGCGGGCAACGTGGCTGGAACGGACAGCCCTTCGGCAAGCGCAGAAGGTTCGGCGGGTTGCCCGGAATGGTCAACAAGGCGTCACCTTCGGCATCCAGACGCGGAACCGCATTCAGCAGACCAATTGAATAAGGGTGCGACGGATGATAAAAGACGTCGCGCGCCTGACCATATTCCATGGTGCGGCCAGCATACATCACCAGCACCTTATCGCAGATCCCCGCCACT
The DNA here is from genome assembly GCF_051131775.1 of Klebsiella sp. MISC125. Lineage (NCBI taxonomy): Bacteria > Pseudomonadati > Pseudomonadota > Gammaproteobacteria > Enterobacterales > Enterobacteriaceae > Klebsiella > Klebsiella sp. MISC125. The sequence continues at coordinate 2,538,129 of NZ_CP180448.1, read as the reverse complement.
ACGCCGAGATCGTGGGTAATCATAATGATCGCGGTATTGAACTCGCGCTTGAGTTCATTCAGCAACGTCATAATTTGTGCCTGCACGGTCACATCCAGCGCCGTTGTCGGCTCATCGGCTATCAACAGCTTAGGCCGACACAGCAGCGCCATCGCTATCATAACGCGCTGGCGCATCCCGCCGGAAAACTCGTGTGGATACATTTTCATCCGTTTACGCGCTTCCGGCATTTTGACCGCATCCAGCATTTTAACCGACTCTTCAAACGCTTCGGCTTTGCTCATCGCTTTATGCAGCATCAGGACTTCCATCAGCTGTTCGCCTACCCGCATATACGGATTGAGCGACGTCATCGGGTCCTGAAAAATCATTGAGATCTGCTCGGCGCGTAGCTTATTCAGCTCACGTTCCGGAAGGTTCAGGATCTGCTTACCGTTAAAGGTCGCTGAACCGCCAATGCGACCATTTGCCGCCAGCAGGCCCATCAGCGCAAAAGCGGTTTGCGACTTACCGGAACCGGACTCACCCACGATGCCTAAGGTTTCCCCTGCCCGTAGATTAAAGTTGAGATCGTTGACCGCAGTAACATCGCCATCGGGAGTGCCAAAGGTGACGCGAAGGTCTTTAACATCCAGAAGCAGGCTGGATTGTTGTGCTACCTGCGGCGCTTTTGCCGTTTCAATCGTACTCATGACGGCGCTCCTTAGCGGTCTTTCGGGTCGAGGGCATCACGCAAGCCATCGCCGATAAAGTTAAAACAAAATAGCGTTACCACCAGGAAACCGGCAGGGAACAGCAGCAGCCATGGCGATACTTCCATCGAGTTCGCGCCATCGCTGAGCAACGCGCCCCAGCTGCTTAGCGGCTCCTGGGTACCCAGACCAAGGAAGCTCAGGAAGGATTCGAACAGGATCATGCTCGGGACCAGCAACGAGGCATACACCACCACCACGCCAAGCACGTTCGGCACAATATGGCGGATAACAATGTTACCTGTTGAGACTCCACCGACCTGCGCAGCTTCAATAAACTCTTTGCGCTTCAGGCTCAGGGTCTGGCCGCGAACGATACGCGCCATATCCAGCCAGGAGACCATCCCAATGGCGACGAAAATGAGCAAAATATTCTGGCCAAAGAAGGTCACCAGCAGAATGACGAAGAACATAAACGGGAAAGAGTTGAGGATTTCCAGCAGACGCATCATCACCGAGTCCACTTTGCCGCCCAAATAACCGGAAAGCGAGCCGTAAAGCGTGCCAAGAATCACCGCCACCAGCGCCGCAGCGACGCCGACCATTAATGAAATACGCCCGCCGATCGCCACACGCACCAACAGGTCGCGGCCAGACGAGTCGGTACCGAAGTAGTGAGCAGACTCCATATCAGGCGCGCTGGACATCATGCCCCAATCGGTATCGTAGTAGGAGAACTGCGACACCATCGGGGCGATGGTGACAAACAGCGCGATAATTACCAACACGATCAAGCTGGCAACAGCAGCACGGTTATGCATAAAGCGGCGGCGGGCGTCCTGCCAGAGGCTGCGCCCTTCGACTTCCAGCTTTTCACTGAAGTTTTCCAGCGCCTCGTTGTTTCTCTTACTTAACATCATGGCGAACCCCAGCGTTAATAACGAATCTTCGGATCGATAACGGCATACAGCACGTCAACAACCGCGTTAAACAGAATGGTCAATGCGCCAACCAGAATGGTCAGGCTGAGCACTAGCGAATAATCGCGGTTCAGCGCGCCGTTGACGAACAGTTGGCCAATACCCGGCAGACCATAAATGGTTTCGATAACCATCGAGCCAGTAATAATGCCGACGAAGGCAGGTCCCATATAGGAAAGTACTGGTAACAGTGCGGGTTTTAGGGCGTGACGTAGAATGATGCGGCGCATCGGTAAGCCTTTTGCCCGCGCGGTACGGATGAAATTAGAGTGCAGGACTTCAATCATCGAGCCGCGAGTGATACGCGCAATACTGGCGATATAGGCCAGCGACAGTGCGACCATAGGCAAAATCATGTATTGCAGCGCCCCGCCGTTCCAACCACCACCCGGCAGCCAATGCAGAGTAATAGCAAATATCATCACCAGTAAGGGCGCGACTACGAAACTGGGTATCACGACCCCGGTCATTGCCACCCCCATCACAGCGAAGTCCCATTTCGTATTCTGTTTTAGCGCCGCAATAACTCCGGCAGTGACGCCAAGAATTACCGCCAGGAAAAATGCGGCAAAACCTAATTTGGCAGACACCGGGAAGCTGGAAGCCACCAGATCGTTTACCGAATAATCTTTATATTTAAAGGAAGGACCGAAATCACCATGCGCCAGTTGCTTCAGGTAATTGAAATACTGGGTCATGATGGGGTCGTTTAAATGATATTTTGCTTCAATATTCGCCATGACTTCCGGTGGCAGCGTACGTTCACCGGTAAAAGGACTACCCGGCGCAAGACGCATCATAAAGAAGGAGATTGTAATTAGAATAAATAGCGTCGGAATCGCTTCCAGACAGCGACGAAAGATAAATTTTAACATTGCCCGTACCTTCTGGCCTGTGCCTATCGAGTGCGATGAATTCAGACACGGTGGGGCAAGCGCTGCCTGCCCCACGATTTGCCATTAATGTTTGATAATATAAAGGTTCTTAACGTAGATATTATCTAACGGGTCTTTACCTGTGTAGCCGCCGACCCAAGGTTTAACCAGGCGGGCGTTGACATAATAGAAGACCGGGACGATGACGGAGTCTTTGTCCAGCTGCTGCTCAGATTGTGCATAGAGGTCTGCACGTTTCGCTTCATCACTGGTTTTCAGCGTTTCAGCAATAATCTTGTCAAAAGCCGGACTCTTATAATGCGAGGTGTTGTTTGAGCTGTCGCTCAGCATGGTGTTCAGGAAGGATGTCGGTTCGTTATAGTCCGCACACCAGCCGGCGCGCGCAATATCAAAGGTGCCCTGATGGCGATTATCGAGGAATGTTTTCCACTCCTGATTCTCCAGCTTCACGTTCGCGCCCAGATTTTTCTTCCAGATAGACGCGACGGCAATAGCCAGTTTTTTATGCAGATCGGAAGTGTTATAGAGCAGGTTAAAGGTCAGCGGTTTATCAGCGGTATAACCTGCTTCGGCGAGTAATTTTTTCGCTTCTTCATTACGTTTTTCCTGCGACCACTTGAACCACTCAGGTTCAACCAGTTTCATACCATCGGTATATGGTGGGGTGTAGCTATAGGCTGGCAGATCGCCCTGATTTTTTACTTTATTGACAATAATGTCGCGATCCAAAGCCATTTTCAGTGCGGTTCGTACACGAACATCGGTAAACGGTGCTTTCTGATTATTGATTTCGTAGTAATAGGTGCACAGATACGGATCGACGTGAACTTCTTGCGGGATCTCTTTTTTCAGCTTCTGGAACAGTTCGATCGGCATGTTGTTATAGGTCATGTCGATTTCACCGCTACGGTAGCGGTTTACGTCTGTAACTTCAGAAGAGATCGGCAGATAGGTGACCTGATTAATCACGGTTTTGGCGTTATCCCAATAATTGGTATTACGCTCCAGCACAATACGCTCGTTGACTACCCAATCTTTTAATTTATATGCGCCGTTGCTAACGATATTGGCAGGTTGGGTCCATTTCTCACCAAACTTCTCAATCGCGGCTTTAGGTACTGGAGAGACGGATGGGTGAACGAGAAGTTTATAAAAGTAGGGTACGGGTTCGCTGAGTGTAACTTCGAAAGTATGATCATCCAGCGCTTTTACGCCCAGATCGGTCGCTGGTTTTTTGCCGCCGATAATTTCGTCAACGTTGGCCACATGACCATATTGTAGGTAGCTTGCATAAGGAGATGCTGTTTTCGGGTCAGCCAGGCGCTGCCAGCTATAAACGAAATCTTGTGCCGTAACCGGCGTGCCGTCAGACCACTTTGCATCTTTTCGCAGATGGAAGGTCCAGACTTTAAAATCTTTGTTGTCCCATTTTTCCGCAGCACCAGCAACCGGATGACCGTCAAGGTCGCTTACCAGCAGTCCCTCAAATAAGTCCCGGCTGATATTAGATTCCGGCACACCTTCAATTTTGTGCGGATCAAGAGACTGGACTTCGGATCCATTGTTGCGCACTAGCGTTTGTTTATCCGCCAGCTGTACTCCTGCGGGTACATCTGCCGCTATGGCTGCGTTAACGGTAATTAGCGCAGATAATACGCCTGCGGCTACCAGGCTTTTTTTCGTGATGATGGTCATGTGTTTGTTACTCCACTCATTATAATTACTGGCTATATAACCAGCCTGCTTTTCTCTTTTAGGATTCTGTACAGTGCAGGAGTTTATGCTGCTGTCAGATTGTACTGCTTGCTATCACCGACTTATTTTATTACGACCGCTCAAACGGCAGTCTTGACGTCGATTCTTCCCCTCCCTGTCCGGAGGCGGTTTTAAATCGCAATGAGTTAGTTAATAAAAATTCTCATTTAAGTTTATATTCTGCTAAAGATCACGCCGGAAAGTACCAAAAGGCCTTCTCGTCCGCCAATGCAATTTGCAAATATGTTACCGGATTCTCTTTTATGATCTCCCGGAAGGCAGAGCATAAAATTCCCCCTGTAAAGAAAAAGTTATAAAACCATTATCTATCATGTGCATACGAAAAAATTACTGTTTTACATACCGAGCAATACTGAGAAGGTGCTTTTTTGTACGAAAAATTAACAATTGTTTATTATTTAGCACATTCATCTGCCTCATCGGTGAATTTACTAATATCATTTCAATTATCTGACGGCAAGCACCAGACAATGATGTGACGAAAATAACAGTAACTAATGTGAGTGGATAGCGAGGGGAATGGCAGGATAAGTTCGTAACAGACTGATAAAAAACAAAAATGTGATTATATTAAAAAAAGTTATTTTACGTGTTCATATAACGTTTTTTGATATGCTTTGCTAATAATTAAGCAACCGCGGGGTTTTGCCCCGCGTGCAGAAGCGCAGATTAATTCACTAGCCCAGGGAAGAGTGCTTTTATCCCGGTGACAATAAACTCGATCCCGAGGGCCATAAGTAGCAGCCCCATAATACGGGTAATCACGTTAATTCCCGTTTGCCCCAACAGGCGAACCAGCCAGGGGGCCATACGGAAAATCCCCCAGCAGCATAAAGCGAAAAGCGCAATTGCGACCGAAAAGCCCAAGAAATGCGCAACGCTATGATAACGCGTACCCCAGACGATCGTTGAACTGATAGCCCCCGGTCCGGCCATCAGAGGCAATGCCAGCGGTACCACACCGATACTCTCGCGGATCGCCGTTTCTGACTTCTCTTGTTTGTTCTGCTTATCCTCACCGAGCTTGCCGCTAATCATCGACATCGCAATAGTGACAACCAGAATCCCACCAGCAATACGGAAAGAATCGATGGAAATACCAAAGACCTGCAGAATACCATCCCCCAGAAACAATGAGGTCAGCAGGATAATGGCGACAGAAAGGTTAGCCGTCAGATTGGTCTTGTTACGTATCGCCGCCGTCTGATAACTGGTCATGCTAATAAAGACAGGGATGATGCCCACCGGGTTTACCAGCGCGAATAGCCCGATGAAAAATTTGAAATAAGCTGAAAAATCAAACAACGGTTGAATCACAGTGCGCTCCGCAGCATCATTAAAAATGGCTGTTGACAGTTGCCAGCATAAAATATCCGCGAAAAGATACGCTGTTTAATAGCATAATTCATCTCAATTATGCATAAGGTCATAATAAAGCTCGGATGTTATTTATTTGTTTCCATAATGCTATTTATTCATTCAATTAGCATACCGAATCATTACACATGCCCTGAAAGGTCAAAAAACGAACAGCTGAAAGGTATCAGCTTCGTCGATTATTGATGTAGATCACATAATTTGTACTCAGAAGTGAGTAACCTTGTTTACACACAACAGGGAGGGAAAACAGCGGTACCTGAAAGAAAAAACCAGAGCTTTTTTAGTTAATCAATGAAGTCAGAAGCGAAAAATTCTTTACATTAACATTTAGATGCAAGCTGTTAACAGCCTGTCTATACTGTCGAATCGAGCTACTGATTTACTAAAAAAGTTTAACATTATCAGGAGAGCATTATGGCTGTTACTAATATCGCAGAGCTTAACGCACTTGTAGAGCGCGTAAAAAAGGCCCAGCGTGAATATGCCAGTTTCACTCAAGAACAAGTCGATAAAATCTTCCGCGCCGCCGCACTGGCCGCCGCAGACGCTCGAATCCCTCTCGCTAAGATGGCCGTCGCCGAATCCGGCATGGGTATCGTCGAAGACAAAGTGATTAAAAACCACTTCGCTTCTGAATACATCTATAACGCATACAAAGATGAAAAAACCTGCGGTGTGCTGTCTGAAGACGACACCTTCGGTACTATCACTATCGCTGAACCTATCGGCATTATCTGCGGCATCGTCCCGACAACTAACCCGACTTCAACCGCTATCTTTAAATCGCTGATTAGCCTGAAGACCCGTAACGCCATCATTTTTTCTCCGCATCCGCGTGCTAAAGAAGCCACTAACAAAGCGGCTGATATCGTTCTGCAGGCCGCAATCGCTGCCGGTGCGCCGAAAGACCTGATTGGTTGGATTGATCAACCTTCCGTTGAACTGTCCAACGCACTGATGCATCACCCTGACATTAACCTGATTCTCGCGACCGGCGGTCCGGGCATGGTTAAAGCGGCATACAGCTCCGGCAAACCGGCAATCGGCGTTGGCGCAGGTAACACCCCTGTTGTTATCGACGAAACCGCTGATGTTAAGCGTGCTGTCGCTTCTGTACTGATGTCTAAAACCTTCGACAACGGCGTAATTTGTGCTTCCGAGCAGTCCGTTGTTGTTGTTGATTCCGCATACGATGCAGTTCGTGAACGTTTCGCCAGCCACGGCGGCTACCTGCTGCAGGGCAAAGAGCTGAAAGCTGTTCAGGACATTATCCTGAAAAATGGCGCGCTGAACGCCGCTATCGTTGGTCAGCCGGCGTATAAAATCGCTGAACTGGCTGGTTTCACCGTACCGGTTGCCACCAAGATTCTGATTGGTGAAGTTACCGATGTTGATGAAAGCGAGCCGTTTGCACACGAAAAATTGTCTCCGACCCTGGCAATGTACCGTGCGAAGAATTTCGAAGACGCTGTTGTTAAAGCTGAAAAACTGGTGGCAATGGGCGGTATCGGTCATACCTCTTGCCTGTACACCGACCAGGACAACCAGCCAGAACGTGTTGCTTTCTTCGGCCAGATGATGAAAACCGCGCGTATCCTGATCAACACTCCGGCTTCTCAGGGTGGTATCGGCGACCTGTACAACTTTAAACTCGCACCTTCCCTGACTCTGGGTTGTGGTTCATGGGGTGGTAACTCCATCTCTGAAAACGTTGGTCCTAAGCACCTGATCAACAAGAAAACCGTTGCTAAGCGAGCTGAAAACATGTTGTGGCACAAACTTCCGAAATCTATCTACTTCCGTCGTGGCTCATTGCCAATCGCGCTGGATGAAGTGATTACTGATGGTCACAAACGCGCGCTGATCGTGACCGACCGCTTCCTGTTCAACAACGGCTATGCAGACCAGATCACTTCTGTACTGAAAGCTGCTGGCGTTGAAACTGACGTGTTCTTCGAAGTTGAAGCTGACCCGACTCTGACCATCGTTCGTAAAGGTGCAGAGCTGGCGAACTCGTTCAAGCCAGACGTGATCATCGCGCTGGGCGGCGGTTCCCCGATGGACGCAGCAAAAATCATGTGGGTTATGTACGAGCATCCAGAAACTCACTTCGAAGAACTGGCGCTGCGCTTTATGGACATCCGTAAACGTATCTACAAGTTCCCGAAAATGGGCGTCAAAGCCAAAATGGTGGCGATCACCACCACTTCCGGTACCGGTTCTGAAGTCACTCCGTTTGCGGTTGTTACCGACGATGCAACAGGTCAGAAATATCCGCTGGCAGACTACGCGCTGACTCCAGACATGGCAATTGTCGATGCCAACTTGGTTATGGATATGCCGAAATCACTGTGTGCATTCGGTGGTCTGGATGCGGTAACTCACGCCCTGGAAGCTTATGTTTCCGTACTGGCTTCTGAGTTCTCCGACGGTCAGGCTCTGCAAGCGTTGAAACTGCTGAAAGAAAACTTGCCAGCGTCCTACCATGAAGGTTCTAAGAACCCGGTAGCACGTGAGCGTGTACACAGTGCAGCAACTATCGCCGGTATTGCGTTTGCTAACGCCTTCCTGGGTGTATGTCACTCCATGGCGCACAAACTGGGTTCACAGTTCCACATTCCTCACGGTCTGGCGAACGCCCTGCTGATCAGCAACGTTATTCGTTATAACGCGAACGACAATCCGACTAAACAGACTGCATTTAGCCAGTACGACCGCCCGCAGGCTCGTCGTCGTTACGCTGAAATCGCGGACCATCTGGGCCTGAGCGCACCGGGTGACCGTACCGCAGCGAAAATCGAAAAACTGCTTGGCTGGTTGGATGAAATTAAAGCTGACCTGGGTATTCCTAAGTCTATCCGTGAAGCTGGTGTGCAGGAAGCTGACTTCCTGGCCCACGTAGATAAGCTGTCTGAAGATGCATTCGATGACCAGTGCACCGGCGCTAACCCGCGTTACCCGCTGATCGCTGAGCTGAAACAGATTCTGCTGGATACTTTCTACGGTCGTAATTACGTCGAAGGCGAAACTGCAGAGAAGAAAGAAGCCGCACCAGCTAAAGCTGAGAAAAAAGCGAAGAAATCTTCTTAATCTGACAGCAGTTTAGAAAGCAATCATCAGCCCCATCCCTGGATGGGGCTTTTTTGTATCTGTCACTCAGCAGCGCACAAATCGCCTCAGGCAACAGGAGTGATTAGTCGAAGGATGAGTAGCGCTGACATAAAAAAGGCGCCGAGAGAGCGCCTGAGAAGGATTAGCGGTGGGGTTTAGTAAGGGTGCTGTTTGTTCTGCACAAAGGTTAAAGAACCTTCACTTAACGCCTCTTTGTAATGCTTGCGGCAAACGGAAACATAGCGCTCATTACCGCCGATCACCACCTGTTCACCTTCATTGTATGGCCGCCCTTCTTGATCCAATCGCAGAACCATACTTGCCTTGCGGCCACAAAAGCAGATGGTTTTTAATTCAACCAATTTATCGGACCATGCCAGCAAATATTGACTGCCAATAAACAATTCGCCACGAAAATCCGTACGCAAGCCATAGCACAACACGGGAATATCAAGTTCGTCGACGACTTCTGACAACTCATGTACCTGCTCACGGGTCAAGAACTGGCTTTCATCTACTAATACGCAGTGAATAGGCTGACGCGCATGTTCACCTGCAATGTCAGAAAATAATGAAGTTTGAGTATTATACAATCGTGCTGGCGATGAGAGACCAATTCTTGAACTCACCTTCCCGGAACCAAAGCGATCGTCTATCTCCGCCGTATAAACCACGGTACGCATCCCTCGCTCCTGGTAATTGTAGGAAGACTGTAACAGAGCGGTAGACTTACCTGCATTCATTGCAGAATAGTAGAAATAAAGTTGTGCCATCGGCTGCGTGACCCCAATCAATGTGTTTTATCGCAGCCAAATTGTATCATATATTCTCCTTCTATCTGCCCCTTCAGGGCGGGTATTGCGATCAATGTTAAGCCTGCGGATACCTAAAAGATTAAGCATTTTAATAGAAGGACGTGTCTGCTATTCGTACGATCAGGGACACGACGACTTACGGTGCCATTGTCCTTTTGTGCTTATCCGTGTTCCTGCAGGGAGGCTATAACGGACCTGGACAAGTGTTTTATATTAAACATCACCGCAACCACTGAGCTAATACCGAAGATGATATTTATCCATGCGAAGTATAACTTTACTCGCTGAGAATCAGAAAAAGCATACTATCTCAGGGTTTTAGCTTATGGATGCAGCTTTGCTATAAGCAGTAAAGATGTGAACTCACCCGGAAAAATTAACTTAAATTAATTAATTCTCGAGACAAATAACAACTTATTTTGACTTCCTTACATTCTCCCCTATTGCACATCTGATTTTATCGCTCTATTATTAGTCCAACAAACCACCCCACAATATAAGTTTGAGATTACTACAATGAGCGAAGCACTTAAAATTTTGAACAACATCCGTACTCTTCGTGCGCAGGCAAGAGAATGCACACTTGAAACGCTCGAAGAAATGCTGGAAAAATTAGAAGTCGTCGTTAACGAACGTCGCGAAGAAGAAAGCGCTGCTGCTGCGGAAATTGAAGAACGCACCCGTAAACTGCAGCAATACCGTGAAATGCTGATTGCTGATGGTATTGATCCGAATGAACTGCTGAGCACCATGGCAGCTGTTAAAGCGGGTACTAAAGCCAAACGCGCAGCACGTCCGGCTAAATATAGCTACGTTGACGAAAACGGCGAAACTAAAACCTGGACTGGTCAGGGTCGTACTCCGGCAGTGATCAAGAAAGCGATGGATGAGCAGGGTAAATCTCTGGACGATTTCCTGCTGTAATAAGCTCTCGTATCCGTTTAAAAATCCCGCTCCGGCGGGATTTTTTTTATCTCTTAATCCAACATACGCCGTACGGGCATAAAAAAACCGGGAAACGAAATCGCTCCCCGGCTTCTTGTAGTACTACAGATAACGATTACTTCGCGACTGCTTTTTCCAGCCAGGTTTTAAATTCTGCGCCCAGTGACTTGTGGCGAACGCCATATTCAACAAAAGCTTGCATATAACCCAGTTTATTACCGCAGTCATGACTCACGCCTTTCATATGATAGGCTTCGACCGTTTCTTTTTCGATCAGCATATCAATGGCATCAGTCAGCTGAATTTCATCACCGGCTCCTGGAGGCGTTTTTGCCAGCAGCGGCCAAATATCCGCGCTCAGCACGTAACGACCAACAACGGCCAGATTGGACGGCGCAACGTCCGCTTTTGGCTTTTCGACTACACCAACCATCGGAACGCTCTCGCCCGGCTGCAGAGGCTGGCCTTTGCAGTCAACAACGCCGTATGCAGTCACGTCTGCAACGGGTTCAACCATGATTTGACTGGCCCCAGTCTCATCAAAACGAGCAATCATTTCCGCCAGGTTATCGCAGGACAGATCGGATTCAAATTCATCCAGAATAACGTCTGGCAAAATAACCGCGACTGGCTCATCGCCAACAACAGGATGGGCACACAGCACAGCATGACCCAGACCTTTAGCCAGCCCCTGACGGACCTGCATAATGGTAACGTGCGGCGGACAAATAGATTGAACTTCTTCCAACAGCTGGCGTTTTACACGTTTTTCCAGCATCGCTTCCAGTTCAAAACTGGTATCAAAATGGTTTTCGATAGAGTTTTTGGAGGAGTGCGTGACCAGAACAATTTCAGTAATCCCGGCAGCGATACATTCGTTAACAACATATTGAATTAAAGGCTTGTCTACCAACGGCAGCATTTCTTTAGGAATAGCCTTAGTTGCAGGCAACATCCGGGTACCTAATCCCGCAACCGGGATTACAGCTTTTCTTACTTTTGAATTAAGCGCAGCCATTGAAATCTCCTGGACTGTTCGTTTTTTAAACTTTTCGTTAATAAATATCGTCGAGTATATCAGCCTGCTCAGCTAAACCTGGTCTGAAAAGGATTGGATATCCCCGAATTAGGATTTTTACGCATTAAACCCGGCGATAGTACCACCGCAAAAGATCGTGCGGTAACCCCGGCAGAGTTAAAATAAACACAATTGCTCATTCCGCAGACAACATAAGGCGTAAACGTCCACCTGCCCCCCAAATTTGGCACTGCCATGATGTACAGCGTTGACTTATTTGGTTGAGATATGCATTACCTAACGTTCCTAACGGAACCCCGTTACTAATCTGAATTTGGTGCTCGCCTGTATTCAGCGTGCCATTCAAACCAGCAGAAACTAAAATCAAATTTTTCAATCCGCTGTGGTAATACCCTACTAATAATGGGAATTGCCCTGGCAAATTTGCCTGACGGAGCAATTGATTAACCTGTTTTAGCAGACTTCCCATCTCCGGCAAGCGCTGCCCCTGATGAGCTAACTGCTCTTGCAGCAGTCCATTAAACAGTGCACGCAGCAATAAGGCTGCAAGAACCCCATTATCCCCCGCACGTGTGACATCCAGGCAATAAAACGCCAGATCGTTTTCTGATAACGGTGCAATATCGAGAACAAGTCCAGGTTTATCAGCCGACATAAGTTGGCGATAGTGAATACGGCAATGAGACATCTCCTGTTGAACAGGAGGCTGAAGCTCCTGCAGCAGCCTCGATGCCGCTTTCGGGTCACTGACTAGCGCATCCCAGTCCTCAAATAACCGCTCTTCCTCCTCCACTCGTGAATTGAACATGTTGGGATAGAGGCAGGCATAGACCGTTTCCTTCAGGCGCTCAAAATCTCTTACTGGTTTTAGCAGGATATCCTGTACGCCAAGGCGCAGCGCTTTAGCAATATCCGCCATATTTTCCGTGGCTGATATCATCAGAATCGGCAGCTGTTCACCCTGATTGCGCAGATGTTCAACTAGCTGCAGGCCATTCATACGCGGCATCGAAATATCACAAATCATCAGATCAGGTTTTGAATCGGCCATTTTTTGAAGCGCATCCACCCCATCCTCCGCCTGTACGATAGTCGCACCAAGCGAAGTTAACCAGGTGTGCAAAAGAGAGCGGAAAACGGGTTCGTCTTCAACTATCAGAATCTGTTTACCCGCCAATGGCTGCGTCATGATCTCTCCTCTGGCTGACGATAATGTAATAGTGGCATGCTATTCACGCTATCGCCTGTCAGAATTTACTTAAGTCGGTGTTAAATGCGCTACGCGGGGGTACGCACCAAAGGTAATAGTTCATCCATTTTCTTTTCAACCGCCAGATGACCAGCTGCTATAGCTTCACCGGCTCGATGAAAATCAAGAGTGGAGATTTGCGGGCAAAAGGGTTGTATCAGAATATCCGGCGGATCGCCCGCCATGCGATTTCGCTTAAGGCGATTTTCCAGCACCTGAATAGAAGTGGACATGATCTCCATAGCCGTTGGCGTCACCGTCGCCCGGCGCGAAGTCATGCGCGTCAACCGAGAGCGTATACGAGAATGCCAGGAGAAGTCTTCCTCCTCTTCCGGGCGTCGCGCCTCCATGGATAACAAATCTTGCTGCATCAGATGCGCGTCGTGCTGCAAATCAACGGCAATCACAATATCTGCGCCCATTGCGCGAGCCAGGGACACCGGCACGGGATTGACAACCGCACCATCCACCAGCCAGTAACCATTATGCATCACTGGCGACATCAGGCCGGGCATACTGCAAGAGGCGCGTACCGCAAGATGCAGATCCCCCTCAGTAAACCACAATTCACGACCAGTGCTTAAATTGGTGGTGACGGCCGCAAATCGACGTTCGCAGCATTCAATTTCAGTGGTGGGCATTAGCTGCCGATATTGACTGAACACACGCTCGCCGCGCAGCAATCCGCCGCGTTGCCAGGAGAGATCCATTAACTTCAGAACGTCCCAATTACTAAAGGAGCATACCCATTTCTCCAGTGCAGGAAGTCGGTTGCAAGCGTAGGCTGCGCCTACCAGCGACCCAATAGAACATCCCGCGATGACATCAACGTCTATACCTGCACGCTGTAATGCGTTGATCACACCAATGTGCGACCACCCTCGTGCGGCTCCTGCCCCTAATGCCAGACCAACTTTAAGCTTTCTCATTATTACCGAAACATATCCTTCCACTCCGGGCATGGCATCATCGCCACCGCTCAGTTAACATAAGCACTTTAGCGTAACAACGCTGTTTTTCTCTTTTCCATGGAGGCCGTTTTGTCGCAATTATGCCCCTGTGGCAGCGCTCTGGAGTATAGCTCATGTTGTCAGCGTTATCTGGCTGGCACACAGCTTGCGCCGGATCCGTCACAGCTGATGCGATCCCGCTACAGCGCATTTGTCATGAAAGATGCCGACTATCTGATCAAAACATGGCACCCCTCCTGTCAGGCGCAACAGTTTCGCGCAGACCTGGAGAACGGATTTACCCGAACCCAATGGCAAGGTTTAACCCTCTTTGCCACCGATACTGGCCGCAGTCCTGATGAAGGCTTCGTCAGCTTTATCGCTCGTTTTACTGACGATAACCGCTCCGGGGCTATTATTGAACGATCCAGATTCTTAAAAGAAAACGGACAGTGGTACTATATTGACGGCACACGACCGCTCATTGGTCGAAATGACCCCTGCCCTTGCGGTTCAGGTAAAAAATTTAAAAAATGTTGCGGCCAATAAGCCAGCAGCAGAAATAGCAAACACTACAGGATTTTCCCCGCGATGCATTCACTACAACGTAAAGTACTACGCACTATTTGCCCTGATCAGAAAGGCCTCATCGCGCGTATCACTAATATCTGCTACAAGCACGAACTGAACATCGTGCAAAACAACGAATTCGTTGATCATCGGACCGGTCGTTTCTTTATGCGTACCGAACTTGAAGGCATTTTCAATGATTCCATTCTGCTGGCAGACCTCGACAGCGCTCTGCCAGAAGGCTCGATTCGTGAGCTGAATCCAGCAGGCCGTCGCCGTGTCGTGATTCTGGTGACCAAAGAGGCGCACTGCCTCGGCGATCTGCTGATGAAAGCCAACTATGGCGGGCTGGACGTAGAAATTGCCGCCGTTATCGGCAACCATGAAACGCTGCGCACTTTGGTTGAACGATTTGATATTCCCTTCCAGTTGGTAAGCCATGAAGGTTTAACCCGCGAAGAGCACGATAAGCAAATGGGCGATGCCATTGCCGCTCTTGAGCCAGATTACGTCGTACTGGCAAAATATATGCGCGTGCTGACCCCGGAATTCGTCTCTCGCTTTCCAAATAAAATCATTAATATCCACCACTCGTTCCTGCCAGCCTTTATTGGCGCACGTCCTTACCATCAGGCATACGATCGCGGCGTGAAGATTATTGGCGCGACCGCGCACTACGTGAACGATAATCTCGATGAAGGTCCAATCATTATGCAGGACGTGATTCACGTGGATCACACCTATACCGCAGAAGATATGATGCGTGCGGGTCGTGACGTCGAGAAGAATGTGTTGAGCCGTGCTTTATATCAGGTTCTGGCGCAGCGGGTATTCGTTTACGGCAATCGGACGATTATTCTTTAATCGATAATGAAATTAGCTGGTTAGCTTTGCGACTTTACGCGTAAAAATCAGGCAACCAGTTTGTTTTTATCAAAGGAATACTTTACAGCGGCGCGTCATTTGATATGATGCGCCCCGCTTCCCGAGAAGGAAGCAGGCCAGTATTATGCATTACCCCGTGGTGGGGTTCCCGAGCGGCCAAAGGGAGCAGACTGTAAATCTGCCGTCATCGACTTCGAAGGTTCGAATCCTTCCCCCACCACCATCTCAAAGCGTTACCTCTACAATATGAATTACCCCTGGTGGGGTTCCCGAGCGGCCAAAGGGAGCAGACTGTAAATCTGCCGTCATCGACTTCGAAGGTTCGAATCCTTCCCCCACCACCATCTTCTCTCGGTAGTATCTCCTTCGATTAAAAATTCAAATCTCTCTCAGTTATTTCTGTTATTCCTCTAGCGCTATCTTGCCTCTCTGCCATATATATCCCGGCGGCGCTGCGCTTGGCCGGCTACAAATGCGTTGATGTTCTTGTAGCCCGGCCAAGCGCAGCGCCGCCGGGGAACAGGCCGCACAAACAAAAAACCCCGCCGAAGCAGGGTTTAGCATCACACAAAATGATATCAGTGACGCGCACGAACAATCTGATACTTGCGGGTCAGATACTCAACCGGCACGCTCCAGATGTGAACCAGTCGCGAGAACGGGAACAGCAGGAACAGCGTCATCCCCAGCACCAGGTGCATACGGAAAATAAACGCCACGCCGTCCAGGTATTGAGAAGCGCCGCCGTGGAAGGTCACCACGGACTGCGCCCAGTTCACCAGTTTCATCATCTCGCTACCGTCCATATGCTGGGCGGAGAACGGAATGGTCAACAGACCCAAAGCACACTGGATAACCAGAATCGACAGCACCAGAATATCTGCACCGGTGGTTGTCGCACGCACGCGTGGGCTGAACAGACGGCGTTTGAGCAGCAACACTCCGCCTACCAGACACATCACACCCGATGCGCCACCGGCAAACATCGCCATCTTCTGTTTCACGTCCAGCGGCAGCCACGCTTCATACATCCAGTGTGGTGTCAGCATACCCAGGAAGTGACCGGCAAAAATACCCAGAATCCCGATGTGGAACAGGTTAGACGCCAGGTTCATCCCCTTACGATCCAGCATCTGGCTGGATGCCGCGCGCCAGGTGTACTGACCGTAGTCGTAGCGCAACCAGCTGCCAATCAGGAAGACAGCACCCGCGATATACGGATAGATGTCGAAGAAGAACATATTCAGGAAGTGCATTATTGCTGTCCTCCGTTAGAGATATTCAAATATTGCGGGGCTACGGCTCCGGCAAAACGACGCTGGTGATTGGAAATTTCCGACTCACCGCAGCCCTGGTCAGCAAAGAATTTGACCTGCTCTTCTTCCCAGACCGCATCCAGCGCCTGCGGCGTGTCATCACGGGCTTCGTCCGCAATTTTCTCCGCCACTTTTGCTTCGTCTACTGCGCTATTGGCCAGCTTCAGCAACTGCTCAAACAGCACCGCATAACGACTTTCACGCTGTTGAAGACGGGCGCAGAGCAGCGCCAGAATCGGCGCGATATCCTGCAAGCCGCCAATCGCTTCGCTCTCCGGCAGCTGCGCCAGATATTCCAGATACAGCGGCAGATGATCCGGCAGCTCGCGGCTGTCGAGGACCAGACCATGCTGTTCGTACTGGTTCAGCAGATCGACCATCGCCTGACCACGGTCACGAGACTCGCCGTGCACGTGTTCGAACAGCAGCAGCGACGTTGCGCGGCCACGGTCAAACAGTTCGCTGTAGGCGGCCTGCGCATCCAGCGGATCCTGTGCGGTTAGCTCGCGCAGGAACATGCCCAGCATCTGAGCATCCCCTTTATCCAGTTTCTCTGATGAAGCCAGAACGTCGAAGAGTTCGTCCTGATGCTGCCATAAGGCAATATCAGGGTACTCGAGCAGGCGTGACACAATCACAAGTTCAATCATGCGTGCGGCTCCGTTTTGCTGCTCACATCCACAGAATCAATACGGCGGCTGTTGAACAGATTAAACTTGGTGTCAGAACCGTGGCAGCCATCGCCGAAGCTAAAGCCACAACCGTTTTTCTCCGGGAACGCTTCGCGCGCTTGTTCGCGGTGACTGCTTGGCACCACAAAGCGATCTTCGTAGTTAGCAATCGCCAGATAGCGATACATTTCCTGTGCCTGCGCTTCGGTCAGACCCACCTCTTCCAGCGCACGAGTATCGATAACGCCATCGACGGTTTCCGTACGTTTAAAGTGACGCATTGCCAGCATACGTTTCAGCGCCAGCAGTACCGGCTGAGTGTCACCCGCGGTCAGCAGGTTCGCCAGGTACTGAACCGGGATACGCAGACTTTCGACATCCGGCAGGATACCGTTGCTGCCCAGTTCACCCGCATCGGCTGCGGACTGAATTGGAGACAGCGGTGGCACGTACCAGACCATTGGCAGCGTACGATATTCCGGATGCAGCGGCAGTGCCAGCTTCCAGTCCATCGCCATTTTGTAGACCGGCGATTTCTGTGCGGCGTCAATCACGCTCAGCGGAATACCATCTTTCTGCGCCTGCTCAATCACTTTCGGATCGTTTGGATCGAGGAACACGTCCAGCTGACGCTGATACAGATCTTTCTCGTTCTCGGTGCTTGCTGCGGTTTCAATCGCATCTGCGTCATACAGCAGCACGCCGAGATAACGGATACGACCGACGCAGGTCTCGGAACACACGGTCGGCTGACCCGCTTCAATACGCGGATAGCAGAAGATGCATTTTTCAGACTTGCCGCTCTTCCAGTTGAAGTAGATTTTTTTGTACGGACAACCGGTAATGCACATACGCCAGCCACGACATTTGTCCTGGTCGATCAGCACAATACCGTCTTCTTCACGCTTGTAGATGGCACCGCTTGGGCACGTTGCAACGCACGCCGGATTCAGACAGTGCTCGCAAAGGCGCGGCAGGTACATCATGAAGGTGTTCTCGAACTGGCCGTACATCGCCTTCTGCATGTTCTCGAAGTTTTTGTCTTTCGACAGCTTCTCGAACTCGCCGCCCAGGTCATCTTCCCAGTTCGGGCCCTTGGTGATTTTGTCCATGCGCTTGCCGGTAATCAGCGAACGTGGACGAGCAATCGGCTGGGCTTTGCTATCAGCCGGTGCGTTGTGCAGCGTCTGGTAGTCGAAATCAAACGGCTCGTAATAATCATCCAGACCCGGCAGATGCGGGTTGGCGAAGATTTTACCCAGCAGCAGCGCTTTGTTACCCATGCGCGGCACCAGCTTGCCGTTGATCTTACGGATCCAACCGCCTTTGTATTTCTCCTGGTCTTCCCAGTCGGTCGGGAAACCGGTACCCGGTTTGGTTTCAACGTTGTTGAACCATGCGTACTCGGTCCCTTCACGACTGGTCCAGACGTTTTTACAGGTGACCGAGCAGGTGTGGCAACCGATGCATTTATCGAGATTCAGCACCATGCCGACTTGTGAACGAATTTTCATTTTACGCTCTCCTGTACCTGGTCATTGCCTTCGCCGTCCAACCAGTCAATGTTCTTCATCTTACGTACCACGACAAACTCATCACGGTTCGAGCCTACGGTACCGTAGTAGTTAAAGCTGTAGGCCAACTGCGCATAGCCGCCGATCATATGGGTCGGTTTTGGCGTGATGCGGGTCACCGAGTTATGGATACCGCCGCGTTGACCGGTAATTTCTGAACCCGGCAGGTTAACAATACGTTCCTGCGCGTGGTACATCATGGTCATCCCGGCCGGTACACGCTGGCTCACTACCGCACGCGCGGTCAGTGCACCGTTGTTGTTGAAGACTTCGATCCAGTCGTTATCTTCAATACCGATCTCTTTGGCGTCTTCTTCGCTCATCCACACTACCGGGCCACCGCGACCTAAGGTCAGCATCAGCAGGTTGTCGCTGTAGGTTGAGTGAATGCCCCATTTCTGGTGCGGCGTCAGGAAGTTCAGCGCCTTCTCTGGGTTGCCGTTTGATTTCTTACCCATCACCTCTTTCACCGAACGGGTATCGATCGGCGGACGGTAAACCAGCAGGCTTTCACCAAAGTCACGCATCCACTGGTGATCCTGATACAAGGACTGACGACCAGACAGCGTACGCCATGGAATCAGCTCATGAACGTTGGTATAACCGGCGTTGTAGGAGACGTGTTCATCTTCCAGACCTGACCAGGTCGGGCTTGAGATAATCTTGCGCGGCTGCGCCTGAATATCACGGAAGCGAATTTTCTCGTCTTCTTTATTGAGCGCCAGATGCGTGTGGTCGCGACCGGTAAACTCGCTCAGTGCCGCCCAGGCTTTCACCGCCACCTGACCGTTGGTTTCCGGCGCCAGAGTGAGGATCATTTCGGCTGCGTCAATCGCGGTATCCAGCATCGGCTGGCCTTTCGCCGGGCCTTCTGCTTTGGTGTAGTTGAGCTTACGCAGCAGATCCATTTCGCTCTGCGTGTTCCAGGCAATCCCTTTACCGCCGTTACCGATTTTTTCCATCAATGGCCCGATGGAGGTAAAGCGCTCGTAGGTTGCCGGATAATCACGTTGAACCGGGATAATGTGCGGTGCGGTTTTACCTGGGATCAGGTCACATTCGCCTTTTTTCCAGTCCTTCACGTCTAACGGCTGTGCGAGTTCGGCCGCGGAGTCGTGCTGGATTGGCAGCGTCACAATGTCCGTTTCCTGACCGAGGTGTCCCACGCAGACTTCAGAGAATTTCTTCGCGATGCCTTTGTAGATTTCCCAGTCGCTTTTCGATTCCCAGGCTGGGTCAACAGCAGCAGACAGCGGGTGAATAAACGGATGCATATCCGAGGTATTCATGTCGTCTTTTTCATACCAGGTTGCCGTTGGCAGCACGATATCGGAATACAGACAGGTGCTCGACAGACGGAAGTCCAGCGTCACCACCAGATCCAATTTACCGTCGAGACCGTTATCCTGCCATTCCACTTCTTCTGGCTTCAGACCGCCCTGCTTGCCGAGATCCATCCCCTGAATACCGTGTTCGGTACCCAGCAGATATTTCAGCATGTATTCATGGCCTTTACCGGAAGAGCCCAGCAGGTTAGAACGCCAGATGAACAGGTTACGCGGGTGGTTTTTGCCGTTTTCCGGCTGTTCAGCCGCGAAACGAATGGAGCCTTCTTTCAGCGCCTTAACGGTGTAATCAACCGGATCCATCCCGGCTTTCTTCGCGTCATCAGCAATACGCAGTGGGTTGGTGCCTAACTGCGGTGCAGACGGCAGCCAGCCCATACGTTCTGCGCGGACGTTAAAGTCCAGCAGGTGACCGCTGTAGCGGGATTTATCCGCCAGCGGAGACAGCAACTCCTGCGCGGTAACCGACTCATAACGCCATTGGCTGGAGTGGTTGTAGAAGTAAGACGTACTGTTCATGTGGCGCGCCGGACGCTGCCAGTCAAGGGCAAACGCCAGCGGCTGCCAGCCGGTCTGCGGACGCAGTTTTTCCTGGCCAACATAGTGGGCCCAACCGCCGCCGCTCTGACCGATACAACCGCAGAACACCAGCATATTGATCAGGCCACGATAGTTCATATCGAGGTGATACCAGTGGTTCAGGCCAGCGCCAACGATAATCATCGAACGACCGTGCGTCTTATCTGCGTTGTCGGCAAATTCACGCGCAGTGCGAATGATATGCGCACGCGGAACGCCGGTAATTTTCTCAGCCCACGCCGGAGTGTAGGCTTTAATATCTTCGTAGCTGGTTGCACAGTTTTCATCGTTCAGACCGCGTTCCAGACCGTAGTTGGCCATGGTCAGGTCATAAACGGTGGTCACCAGCGCGGTGGTGCCGTCAGCCAGCTGCAGACGTTTCACCGGCAGTTTGTGCAGCAGGATATTTTCCAGCTCGACGCTTGTGAAGTGCTCGGTGCCTTCGCCGCCAAAGTACGGGAAACCCACCTGAGCGATCTCATCCTGGCTACCCAACAGGCTCAGCTGCAGTTCGGTTTCATCACCGGATTTACCGTCGCGTTGCTCAAGGTTCCATTTACCTTTTTCGCCCCAACGGAAGCCGATAGAACCGTTCGGTGCCACCATATCGCCGTCGGTATTAACCGCGACGGTTTTCCATTCCGGATTATTTTCCTGACCCAAAGAGTCAACCAGATCAGCAGCACGCAGCATACGGCCCGCAGCATAATAACCTTCGCGCTCTTCGAGCATGACCAGCATCGGGAAGTCGGTGTAGCGACGCACGTAGTCGGTGAAGTACTGGCTTGGTTTGTCGAGGTGGAATTCACGCAGCATCACGTGGCCCATTGCCAGCGCCATTGCCGCATCGGTACCCTGTTTCGGTGCCAACCACAGGTCGCACAGTTTGGCGATTTCGGCGTAGTCCGGTGTGATAGCAACGGTTTTGGTGCCTTTATAACGAACTTCAGTAAAGAAGTGCGCATCTGGCGTACGGGTTTGTGGAACGTTAGAGCCCCAGGCGATGATGTAGCTGGAGTTGTACCAGTCCGCGGATTCCGGAACATCGGTCTGCTCACCCCAGGTCTGCGGCGACGCAGGAGGTAAGTCACAATACCAGTCATAGAAGCTCAGACAGGTGCCGCCGATCAGCGACAGATAACGTGCGCCGGAGGCGTAAGATACCATCGACATGGCCGGAATTGGCGAGAAGCCAGCGACACGATCAGGGCCGTAGGTTTTAACGGTATAGACGTTAGAGGCAGCAATCAGCTCATTCACTTCCTGCCAGGAGGAACGCACAAAACCACCGCGACCGCGCGCTTGTTTGAAGCTTTTGGCTTTATCGGTATCTTCAATAATAGAGGCCCAGGCATCAACCGGATCGCTGTGCAGTTTTTTCGCTTCGCGCCACATTTTCATCAGGCGTTTGCGCATCAGCGGATATTTCAGACGGTTGGCGCTATAGAGATACCAGGAATAGCTCGCCCCGCGCGGGCAGCCGCGTGGTTCGTGGTTTGGCAGGTCCGGGCGTGTACGCGGATAGTCGGTCTGCTGGGTTTCCCAGGTGACGAGGCCATTTTTGACATAAATCTTCCAGCTGCATGAGCCGGTGCAGTTTACACCGTGAGTGGAGCGCACAACTTTATCGTGCTGCCAACGTTGGCGGTATCCATCCTCCCAATCCCGGTTAGTGTTAAGAAGCTGGCCGTGCCCATCGGCAAAGGTCTCGCCCTTCTGTTTGAAGTAGCGAAACCGGTCCAGGAATTTACTCATCGGGTCTCTCCTGTGTGGAGCCTGACGGCTCTCTGATAAATCGACATTGCTGGATTTGCAGCGAAGGTAACGCTATGAAAGAGGGAGAGAATTGATAACGATCAACCACAGTATCCGTACGCTTTATATAGAAAATAAAAAATACCACCAAGGTGGTATATTTATCTATTTTTTATCTATCTGTTTTTATTGGTTTTTATAATAAATTTTCTTTATTTACCTCTTCATGAACTCTTAACCAGTTATTAGGTGGTATCCGCTTTTACCCAAGCGTTAAAATATATCCTCACCATTGATTCCCGGCTGGCTACACTACAAATACCGTCTCGCTAACCCCCCTCGATGGTATCCCCATGTGCAATGAAAATACTCGATTGAAATTCAATGCATTACCCGCTAATGAACAAAAGGCTATTAATCTCCGCCGCAAATTACTCCAGCCAGAGAACCAATCGGACACCGCCGCACCTCATGGTGACGAGCCAGAATTAAAACCGTGCGCCGGGATTTATGGTCTGGCGCTTTCCGGTGGCGGAATCCGCAGTGCGACGTTCAGCCTCGGGTTGCTAAGGGCACTGGCGAAAAACGAACTACTGCACAAGTTTGACTATCTCTCAACGGTCTCCGGCGGAGGATATACGGGGGGAATGCTGGGACGTTGCTATCAGAAAGGGATCGGTCCACTTGCTGTCGAAGCGGGTTTAGAAAAAGACAATTCACTGCTGCTGGGATGGCTACGCAATAACGGCCGCTATCTCACTCCTGCGGGAACACGAGATATTGCGCTTTCTTTCGGCCAGATTCTCCGCTCATTTTTCGCCTCGCTATTTTTTGTCACCTTACTCTGCATTATCTGCGCAGGCCTGGCCTTGCAATTACAACTTCTGCTTCCTCCAGATCTTAAACATTTTCCCCTCCTGGTGGCGATTCCCGCAGCACTTGCGGCCTGGTTGGCAATTTCCTATTGGTACTTTCGTCAACACCAGGACTGGCTTCTCCTTGGGCTGGGCATCAACATTCTGCTGTGCCTGGTCTTTCTCTTTTGGAGCCCAGTCCCCTGGGGACTTTCACTGCTGATCTGGCTTATTTGTATGGCTCCCTGGGTGCATATCTTTCAGCAGATAAAAGATTTAGCGGCATTTCGCCTGGCCTTAACTCAGGCTCTCACCTGGGATCTACTGATTATCACCCTCCTCGCCGCCTTATGGGGACTTAACCGAGCGGGATTTTTACTGTGGTTTTCGCTCTTTCATGGCCCAAATACCAGCATAATGTTGATTTCCAGTCCGTTAAGCATAGCGGCAGTTCGCCTGCTAAAAGAAACCCAGCTTATCAACTGGCTCCTCTCGCGAATTTCAGCCGGTAATAAGCGAATCTCGTTAAATCTGATGCTTGCCGGAAACATCGCAGGCTATCTACTGATGCTTTTTTGTCTGACAACGGTCTGCGCTGCTCTGATCGAGATTTCAACGGTTTTGAACGTTCCTCTGGCCGGGTTTAAATATTTACCTTTGATGACTGCACTGATGGCATTACTTATTCTGTGGCTGTTAGGTAAACAGCCTCGCTTTATTGAGTTTCTTAATCTCAGCTCACTACATAATCTGTATCGGGCGCGTATCGAACGCGCCTGGGTCTCAACAGGAAACTATCCCCATAAACAAAATAAAGCGACCAAACCGCGTTTCCCACAAAACCCATTGGATGACAAGTTACC
Organism: Klebsiella sp. MISC125; assembly: GCF_051131775.1. NCBI lineage: Bacteria > Pseudomonadati > Pseudomonadota > Gammaproteobacteria > Enterobacterales > Enterobacteriaceae > Klebsiella > Klebsiella sp. MISC125. Next base: position 2,513,883 of record NZ_CP180448.1, on the reverse strand, counting down.
TGGCGCGATGGATGCAATTGAAAAAATCACCACCACGGTGGCGGGCGATGATGTGAAAATGAATAATTACGCGCCGCACAACTACGGCGGTCCGATTCATTTAATCACCAGCTGCATTAACCAGACCATCGACGATCGCAGCGACAACTATAATGCTGACCGTAAAGGTATCGCTCTGACGGTCAGTTCGTTTGGCGTTGAAACCGGTACCCAGTTTCCTGAGTCCCCGGAGAACCTCAATGACACCACGCTATCACAGTGGCTTGCTATTTCCGGCGCAGCGGTCTCAACGGGCATGGGTTCAAAGACATCGCCAGGCCTGGCATTTATGATCTATTTAGTGGGTGGTCGGCTGGGTTTTTGGTCAAAAAACCTCTCTCCCAGTCGACAGGCGAAGCGAAAAAAAAGTGCACCTGGATTGCAATGGCCGCACACGCATTTAACCTATCTTTTTGCCGAAATGTTCGCCCGCTTCCCCGGATTGAGCAATGAGAAATGGTATTTGACGGATGGCGGTCATTTTGAAAATACGGCCGTTTACCCATTGCTGAAACGCAGGTTAGATTCAATTGTCGTCGCGGATTGTGGTGCCGACCCTCATTTTTTATTCGACGATCTTGAGAACCTGGTACGTAAAGCCAAAATCGATATGGCAATTGATATTGTGTTTAAAACCCCTATCAACAGCGACTATACCTCGCAATCGGCATTAAAAGTAAAACAACCTTCTCCGGCCTTACTCCAGGCGATCGTTCATTATCCAGAGATCAATGGCTTTGCGAAAAAAACCGGACAATTACTCATTATTAAACCGCATTTATTGCCGGGGATGGATCTTGCCACTGCCAGCTACGCCGGACGAAATGACACGTTTCCACAGCAAACAACGGGCGATCAATTTTTCGATGAGGCCCAGTGGGAGGCCTATCACCAGTTGGGATTCCTCGCCGGAAGCGTTATTTCCGAGCAGCATTTATTCGTTATAAAAAAGGCGCAACTCTGTTGCGCCCTCTCCAGAAAGAAAAATTATTTTTGCTTGCGCCCGTAAACCGCCCAGGTAATCACCACGCAGGCGATATAGAACACCAGGAAGATCTTCATCGCCCCAGCCGGGGAACCGGTCAGATCCAGCGAGATACCGAACGCCTTCGGAATAAAGAACCCGCCGATAGCGCCAATCGCGGAGATAAAGCCCAGCGCCGCCGCCGTATCGGTGGCCGCTTCGCGCATTGCCTGCGCTTCGCTACCGCCCTGCGCCTTCACGCGTTCCATGGTCATTTTACGGAAGATCAGCGAGATCATCTGGAAGGTTGAAGCACTACCCAGACCGGCAGTCAGGAACAGCACCATAAACACCGCGAAGAAGGCGATAAAGTTACCCCCCTCGCCGTGGGTCGGCAGCGTCAGGAACAGCAGGCCGCAGAAGATAGCCATCACCACGAAGTTCACCAGAGTCACGCGAGTCCCGCCCAGACGGTCAGAGATCGCCCCGCCGGTAGAGCGCGCCAGCGCACCAATAAACGGCCCAAAGAACGCGTAGTGCAGAATCTGCACATCTGGGAACTGGGTCTTCGACAGCATGGCGAAGCCTGCCGAGAAGCCGATGAACGAGCCGAAGGTGGCAAGATACAGCAGCGCCATAATCCACAGATGCGCGCGCTTAAGTACCGGCAACTGCTCGCTCAGGGAAGCTTTCGATGCCGACAGGTCGTTCATAAAGAACCACGCCGCCAGGGTGAAGATGATCAGGAACGGTACCCAAACCCACGCCGCATTTTCCAGATACAGCATTGAGCCGTCCGGCTGTTCGCTACCGGTTCCGCCAAAGACGGCGAAAATAGACAGGGATACCACCAGAGGAGCAACCAGCTGCATCACGCTAACGCCCATATTGCCGAGGCCGCCGTTGATGCCCAGCGCACCGCCCTGTTTCTGTTTCGGGAAGAAGAAGCTGATGTTCGCCATACTGGAAGCAAAGTTAGCCCCGGCGAAGCCGCACAGCAGCGAAATAATCACGAAAATGCTGAACGGAGTAGAGGTGTCCTGCACCGCGAAACCTAACCATACGCAGGGTACGATCATGATCCCGGTACTGAATGCAGTCCAGCGACGCCCGCCGAACAGTGGGACCATAAACGCATAAGGTACGCGCAAAAGCGCGCCGGACAGCGCCGGCAGTGCGGTCAGCATAAATAGCTGGTCGGTGGTGAACTGAAAGCCCACTTTATTCAGGTTGACGGCGACGGCGCTGAATAACATCCAGACGCAGAATGCCAGTAAAAGACATGGAACGGAGATCCACAGATTGCGGCTGGCGACGCGATGACCGCGCTGCTGCCAAAATTCAGGATCTTCAGGACGCCAGTCGGTAATGACTGAGCTGTTAGTCTTCTCCGGGATTGAAGAGTGACTCATAGACACCTCTGATTATTCGTATTAACCCTGGCTACCTTATGGGTTACAGCCTGCGGTAAGTTGATATAAATCAAAGGAAAAGTGGGCGTTAATTTGGCTAAAAAAAAATCATCACCCGAAGTGAGTAGCTATTTCTGCGCAAAAAAGTGTGGTTTTTCACGCGACTGCTGTCTTTACCCCTACCCCTGCCACCAACTCATCAATGACTGACAATTAAGGGGTAATCCTTTAGGGGTATGGGTATACTCCAGGGGATGTCCGAGAATAAGCGCCACTCCCGGATGATTTGCCGGTCAGGAGCACATACCTCATGTTGAAACGTCTTTTTACGCCGCTAACGCTGGTTAATCAACTCGTGTTAATCGTTCTATTGGCCACAGTGATAGGTGTCGCCGGAATGGCTATCTCCTCTCGCCTGGTGCACGGCGTTCAGGGCAGCGCGCACGCTATTAATAAAGCCGGTTCGCTGCGCATGCAGAGCTATCGACTGCTGGCAGCCATCCCGTTACGTGAAAGCGATCAAAAGCTGCTGGATGAAATGACCGCCACCGTCTTTAGTCCGGAACTCCAGTACGCCGCTCGCCATGACGATCAGCAAGAACAGCTCCAGGCTCTGCAACATTACTGGCAACTGGAGCTCGCACCCGGTATGCGTAAGGCACAAAATCAGGCTACGGTAGCCACGGATGTCGCCGGCTTCGTTGACCGCATCGACCAGCTTGTCACCGCTTTCGATCACACCACCGAGGAGCGGATAAAACACGTCGTCTGGATCCAGCGAATCATGGCGGTCATTATGGCGCTGCTGCTGGTGTTTACCATTATTTGGCTACGCGCACGTTTGTTACGCCCCTGGAAACAGCTGCTGGATATGGCCCGCGCGGTGAGCCAACGCGATTTTACCCAGCGTACCCAGATTAACGGGCGCGATGAGATGGCGACGCTCGGTATGGCGCTAAACAACATGTCCGAAGAGCTCGCCGAGAGCTATTCGGTGCTCGAACGCCGGGTGCAGGAAAAAACCGCCGGGCTGGAGCAGAAAAATGAAATCCTCGCCTTCCTGTGGCAAGCCAATCGCCGCCTGCACTCCAACGCCCCGCTCTGTGAGCGCATCTCGCCGGTGCTCAACGGTTTGCAAGGGTTAACTCTGCTGCGTGATATTGAAGTTCGGGTTTATGATCTTGAAGATGAAGACAACCACCAGGAGTTCGCCTGCCACTCCGATATTCAGTGCGATGACAAAGGTTGCTACCTGTGTCCGCGCGATCTGCCGCCGCTGCCCGATGCCGGAACCACATTGAAATGGCGACTGTCGGACGCCCATAATCAGTACGGAATTCTGCTGGCCACTCTGCCCGTTGGTCGGCATCTAAGCCACGATCAACAGCAACTGGTTGATACCCTTGTGGAACAGCTCACCGGCACCCTCGCGCTCGACCATCATCAGGAGCGCCAGCAGCAGCTTATCGTGATGGAAGAGCGAGCCACTATCGCCCGCGAGCTCCACGACTCCATTGCCCAGTCGCTCTCGTGCATGAAAATGCAGGTCAGCTGCCTGCAGATGCAGGGCGAAGACCTGCCGGATGCCAGCCGTCAGCTGCTGGGGCAAATTCGTAATGAACTCAATACTTCATGGGCGCAACTGCGCGAACTGCTAACAACCTTCCGTCTACAGTTAACCGAAACCGGTCTGCGCCCGGCGCTGGAAGCCAGCTGCCAGGAATACAGCGCTCATTTCGGCTTTACGGTACGCCTGGACTACCAGTTGCCGCCGCGTTTTGTTCCCTCGCACCAGGCAATCCACCTGCTGCAAATCGCCCGCGAGGCGCTGAGCAACGCCCTGAAGCATGCCAATGCGACGGACGTCAGCGTTACCGTAACGCTGCGGGATAATCAGGTCCGACTGGTGGTAGCCGATAACGGCCGCGGCGTGCCGGACCACGCGGAGCGCAGTAACCATTACGGCTTAATTATCATGCGCGATCGCGCCCAGAGCTTGCGCGGAGACTGCCAGGTGCGGCGTCGGGAAACCGGCGGCACGGAAGTGGTCGTCACTTTTATCCCTGAAAAATCGTTTTCAATCCAATAAGGAGAACCCTATGAGTCAACAGGAACGGGCAACCATCCTTCTCATTGACGATCACCCGATGTTGCGCACCGGCGTCAAACAGCTCGTCAGCATGGCCCCGGATATCCAGGTTATCGGCGAGGCCAGCAATGGCGAACAAGGTATCGCCCTGGCGGAGTCGCTGGATCCAGATTTGATTCTGCTGGATCTCAATATGCCGGGCATGAACGGCCTTGAAACCCTCGACAAGCTGCGCGAAAAATCGCTCTCAGGTCGGGTGGTGGTGTTTAGCGTGTCGAATCATGAAGAAGATGTGGTTACCGCCCTGAAACGCGGTGCCGATGGTTACCTGCTGAAAGATATGGAACCGGAAGATCTGCTGAAAGCACTGCAACAGGCGGCAGCGGGCGAAATGGTGCTCAGCGAAGCATTAACCCCGGTGCTGGCAGCCAGCCTGCGTGCCAACCGCGCTACGTCCGATCGCGATATCAGCCAGCTTACCCCGCGCGAGCGCGACATTCTCAAGCTGATTGCCCAGGGCCTGCCGAACAAAATGATCGCCCGCCGTCTGGATATCACCGAAAGCACCGTAAAAGTGCACGTCAAGCATATGCTGAAGAAAATGAAGCTGAAATCACGCGTGGAAGCGGCGGTTTGGGTTCATCAGGAGCGCGTATTCTAGGGCATATGCTGCAAGGATTCGCCCCCGGCCGGTAAGCTCACCAGCGGCTCGGTCAGCGCCAGTGCGATCTCATTGGATGAGACGCGCTGACCCGTTTTATCCTCTACCACCAGCGAAAGATGCCAGCGATTGCTCGCCCCGGCGTCACTGTTCCAACGCGGCATAATGATGCTCCAACCATCCGGACCGTTTGCCTCTAGCGGCGGCGTCAGGCTTAGCGCCTGAGTATCGCCCTGCCAGCTCAGCGACTTTATCCCGTGCAGGCTGCGAATTTGCAGTTTCAGCTGCACCGTTTCCCCCGGCTGAAGATCCCACGGCGGCGTCGCCAGATACACTGACAAGGTTTTGCGCTGACGATATTCAACCACCGGCAGATTATCGCGTTCCGGGCTATCGTAACGACTGCCGCGCAGCGAACGGCTTACCGCCACTTCATCGGCCGCCAGTTGCTGTTTTAACGGTACGCCAAAGCGATAGTTGAGCTTCAATCCCACATCGTTTTGGCTGACGCCGCTCTCGCCTTGTTTATGTTTAGCCGTCACCGTCACCAGCGGAACGGGGGTGTAATTCAGCCCCACCGACACCGCCACTGGATTGTGATAACCGGTACCCGAGTGGAACAGGTCAACGTTATCGCCAAAATACTGCTCCACGCTGACGCTGGTATTAATATGCTGATAAAACGGCAGCCGCGCCTGGGCGGTCACATCGTAGCCGCTGGCCATACGCTGCTGCTGGGTCACGCTACTCCTTTGCTGCCAGCCGCTAAGCGGTTGATAGTAGTTCGCCGACAGACGCATCGATTCCCCCCAGGCCTCAGCTCCAACGCTGCCTCGCGCCAGGCGATCATCCAGGACTTTGTCATAGAACGAGTTATAGCCCAGCAGCCAGGAGCCCATCCGCCAGCGCTGACCAAGGCCAATATTGCCCACCAGCCCGTTATCCCGCTGCGTGACCGAGTACTGGTTCCAGGTGAGATAGTCGCCGTTATCCTGTAACGGGACAAACCAGCTTCCTTTACTACCGGTAAATTGCCCCTCTTTATCGACCAGCAGATCGACATTGGCGTTGCCCCACGGCGAGAGCCAGTTTTCCAGCTGGTGGCTGACCTCATTCCCCAGCTTGCCGATGGCGAATACTCGCGCCTGTTCGCTGGTTGTCAGACCGTTATCGCTCATACTGGCTTCGCCAAATTTTTTCGCCATTTCGGCAAAATGCCTGGCGTCATCATCAACCTGAGGCGCCATACCGAGATCGGGTAACGTATCAGGAGGCCGGGAGAACGCCTGGTTATCCTGCAATGCGCGGGCGGGAATACCTGTCAGCAGCAGGAGAAGGGGCAAATACGGGGTTACGCGGAACAACAAAGAGCTCAAATCGGTTACGTCTACTCAGGAAGGATGACAGTAAAACGTAAGTTTATCGTTTTTTGCCATCCCTCGCAGCCTTCAGCATGATTCCAGGAATATACTGAATCTCAGGCTTGCGTTAGATTTTCCGCCAGCAGCGCCTTAAGCTCCGGGATACAGGAGCCGCAGTTGGTGCCGCATTTTAGTTGTGCGCCCAGCGCTGCAGGCGTCCGGCAGCCGCTGGCGATGGCTTCATTTATCGCCCGCTCGCCCACGCTAAAGCAGCTACAGATAATACGCCCGCGCGGCACCGTATCGCCGCCCTTTCTGCCGCTCAACAGCGCGTGGCGCTGAGCAGCATCCTGCGGCGGAGTACGAAACGCGGCGTTAATCCACTCGGCGTCAATCACCGGTTCACGGACATCGCTCCACCAGCCAAGCATCAGCTCTCCGTCCTGCCACGCCAGCAGGTTCCAGACCTTGCCGCCCTCGGCGACCTGCATTTGCCATCCCTGCTGCTGACACCAGTCGGTCAGCCACCGGCGAGGGCTGATATCCCCGGCGAGGGAAAGATGGCTTATGCCCTGCGCGGCCCGCCGTCGCCAGTGCAACGAAGCGGGTATTGGAACCGGCTGGCGGGAAAAGAGTTCACCTTTCCAGGCTGGAAGCCAGGCGGCAATTGCTACCGCCACCTGTTTACTCTCCGGCTGCCCGGAGTGAGGGTCGGTGACCGCCATCAGCAGGTTATTCACCCTTCCCTGGCGAGCAAATTGATTATTCCAGTGCATCGGCACGAACAGCGAGCCGGGGCGCTGCCCATCGCTGATAATCACTTTTGCTACCATCACCCCATTCGGTGAGCGGACCCGCGCTAATTCACCTTCCAGCAGGTGATAACGCTGCGCATCTTCTGCTGCCACCTCCACCACCGGTTCGGCGATATGCTGCATCAGCCTGGGCACCGAGCCGGTGCGGGTCATGGTGTGCCACTGATCGCGGATCCGCCCGCTGTTGAGGATCAGCGGATAAAACGCATCGGTCGCCGCCCGGGTCGGCTGCGGGGCGACGGGCACCATGCGCAGCTTGCCATCCCGGTGCCAGCCCTTATGCAAACTCCATGCTGCTGGGCTGCGACTCACTGGCCAACGCACAGGTTCCAGCGCATCCCAGGCTTCAAGGCTGAGGTTCGCCAGCCCGCCGATATCAAACGCCCGCTGGCCGTTATTTTCAAAACCCGACAGCGCGGCGTGCTCGTTGAATACGTCATGAGAATGCTGCCAGGCAAAGGCGGGGCCAAAGCCCAGCTCTTGCGCCACGCGAGCAACGATCCACCAGTCGGCTTTCGCCTCCCCAGGCGACGGCAGAAACGCGCGCTGGCGAGAGATCCGCCGCTCGGAGTTGGTCACGGTGCCGTTCTTCTCTCCCCACGCCAGCGCCGGAAAACGAATATGGGCGAAGCGTCCGGTATCGGTATCGGCAACCACATCCGAGACAATCACCAGCGGGCAGGCCGCCAGAGCTTCGCTCACCGCATGACTATCCGGCAGCGATACTACCGGATTGGTGCCCATAATCCACACCGCTTTAACTTCACCTCGACCAATGGCGGCAAACAGATCCACCGCCGTCAGCCCTGGTGTTTGCGCCAGCCGTTCAGTGCCCCAGAATCGCGCCAGGCGCTGTAAATCGTCGGCTTCAAAGTTCATATGCGCCGCCAGCATGGTCGCCAGCCCACCGACCTCGCGCCCGCCCATCGCGTTGGGTTGACCGGTCAGCGAAAACGGCCCGCAGCCCGGACGCCCATATTTTCCGCTCGCCAGATGAGCGTTAATAATGGCGTTGCATTTATCGCTGCCGCTGGCGGATTGGTTAATGCCCATCGTATAGAGCGTGATGGCGCGCGGTGCGGCAATAAACTGGTGATAGAAATCGGCGACCTGCTGCTGCGGCAAACCGCAGAACTGCGCCACTTTTTCGATGCTCCACTCCTGCGCGAGCGTCAGTGCCTGCTGCGCATCGCTGAAATCGTCGGCAATGTCGCCGCTGTCAGCAATCGCGTTAAGCAGGCCGACAAACAGCCCGCCGTCGCTGCCGGGGGCCAGCGCCAGATGCACGTCAGCAATATCGCAGGTGGCGGTACGACGCGGGTCAATAACCACCACCCACATCTGCGGATTATCGCGCTTCGCCTGCACCAGCCGCTGATAAAGTACCGGATGCGCCCAGGCGGCGTTCGAGCCGACTAACACCACCAGATCGCTGTTTTCCACATCTTCATAACTGCACGGCACTACGTCCGCTCCCAGCGCACGTTTATAGCCAGTGACCGCCGAAGACATACACAGCCGTGAGTTAGTATCGATATTCGCGCAGCCGATAAAGCCCTTCATTAGCTTGTTGGCGGCGTAGTAATCCTCGGTCAGCAACTGTCCGGAAGCGTAGAACGCCACCGCCTGCGGCCCGTACTGGTCGATGATTTCCCGCAGGCGTGAACCCGCCGCCGCCAGCGCCTGCGGCCACGAGGCGCGTTCGCCATCGACTTCAGGGAACAACATTCTTCCCTGCAGACCGACGGTTTCCCCCAGCGCCGCGCCCTTAACGCACAGACGGCCAAAGTTCGCCGGGTGCCGTTCATCGCCGCGCACGGTCACCTGACCGTTCGTCTCCACGCTGGCGATAACACCGCAGCCGACCCCGCAATAGGGGCACGTGGTTCGGGTTTCGGTCATCAGGAGGCCTCCGCGCGAACAAGCAACTGCTGGTTGCCAACCCACACCTTGCCGTTCTCAATTTTCACCGGCCAGGCGCGCACCGCCTGTTCGCTGCCGTCACACTGGCGACCGTCGCGCAGGCGGATACGCTGCTTGTACAACGGCGAAATCACAATCGGTTCACCGCCCGCATCGCCAAGCAGCCCGCGCGACAGCACGTTGGCCTCACTGCCCGGCTCCTGGTTATCAAGGGCGTAGACCTGATCGCCAAAGCGGAATAGCGCAATCTGCCGTTCGCCGAGCCGCGCGCCAATGCCCGCCTGCGGCGGAATGGCCTCAAGATCGCAAATGACCTGCCACGGACGGGACGGCAGCGTAGGTTCAGCCAGCGTAGCGAGCGGGGCCAGCTGCGGCTGACCGCGCAAGGTGTGTCGCTGTACCGCTTCGTCCGGCTCATCGCTATTAACGAACGAGCGAAACAGCGCCAGCCGCTGCGGATCGTTAAGGGTGGTTTGCCATTCGCACTGGTAGCTGTCCACCACCCGCGCCATCTCCTGCTCCAGCTCTTCGCCAATCCCGAGACTGTCTTCAAGGACAACTTCACGCAGATAGTCGACTCCGCCCTCAAGGTTATCCATCCAGGTACTGGTGCGCTGCAGGCGGTCGGCGGTACGGATATAGAACATCAGCAGGCGATCAACGGTGCGAATAAGCGTGTCTTCATCAAGGTCGCTGGCGAACAGGTCGGCATGACGCGGCTTCATGCCGCCGTTGCCGCAAACGTATAGATTCCAGCCCTTTTCGGTGGCGATAACGCCGATATCCTTCCCCTGAGCTTCCGCGCATTCGCGGGTGCAGCCGGAGACCGCCATTTTAATTTTGTGCGGTGCGCGCAACCCTTTGTAGCGGTGTTCGAGGGTGACCGCCAGGCCGGTGGAATCCTGCACGCCGTAACGGCACCAGGTCGATCCGACGCAGGATTTCACCGTGCGCAAGGATTTGCCGTAGGCATGGCCGGTTTCAAAGCCCGCCTCCGCCAGCTCGCGCCAGATCGCCGGAAGCTGCTCCAGGCGCGCGCCGAACAGGTCGATACGCTGGCCGCCGGTCACTTTGCTATACAGCTGATAGCGTTTGGCAATCTGGCCGATCGCAATCAGCCCATCCGGTGTCACTTCCCCCGCCGCCATGCGCGGCACCACCGAATAGGTACCGTCTTTCTGGATATTGGCGAAGTAGCGATCGTTCGTGTCCTGAAGCGGCAGATGCGCTGGTTTCAACAGATATTCGTTCCAGCAGGAGGCCAGCACCGAAGCCACCAGCGGTTTACAGATTTCGCAACCGTGACCCTGACCGTAGCGGCTAATCAGCTGTTCGAAGGTGCGAATATGGTTGACGCGCACCAGGTGGAAGATCTCCTGACGCGACCATGGAAAGTGCTCGCAGATATCTTTTTTGACTTCAACACCCTGCTCGGCAAGCTGGTACTCCATCACCTGTTTCACCAGCACGCTACAGCCACCGCAGCCAGTTGCCGCTTTAGTGCAGCTCTTGATCGCCGCCATGTCGCCCGCACCGCCGCTCACCGCTTGGCAGATATCGCCCTTACTGACGTTGTGACAGGAGCAAATCTGTGCGCTGTCCGGCAATGCCGCTACGCCGAGCGCTTTCGGCGCGCTGCCCTCCAGCGCCGGAAGAATCAAACTTTCCGGGCGCGCGGGCAATGCCATGCCGTTGAGCATCATCTGAAGCAGCGTGGAATAATCGCCAGCATCGCCGACCAGTACGCCGCCGAGCAGGGTTTTACCATCCTGACTGACCACGATTTTTTTGTAGATTTGCTCCGGCCCGTGGGTCCACTGGTAGCTCTGGCAGCCCGGCGTGCGTCCCTGAGCGTCGCCGAAAGAGGCCACATCGACGCCCAGCAGCTTCAGCTTGGTGCTCATATCGGCCCCAGTGAAGCTGGCCTCTTCGCCCGCCAGGGTCGCCGCGGCGGCGCGCGCCATCTGATAACCGGGGGCCACCAGACCATAAATTTTGTTCTCCCACAGGGCGCACTCGCCAATTGCCAGCACATCCGGATCGGAGGTGCGGCACTGGTTGTCGATGCAAATCCCGCCGCGTTCGCCAATTTTCAGCTCGCTGCTGCGGGCCAGCGCGTCCTGCGGGCGGATACCGGCGGAGAACACCACCATATCAGTCTTCAGCGAGCCGCCATCGGCGAAGTTCAGCATCAGTCCCTGCTCATGCTCGACAATTTCCGTCGTCGCCTTGCTGGTGTGCACCCCAACGCCCAGTTCGCTGATTTTCTCGCGCAGCATCGCCGCGCCGCCGTTATCCAGCTGTACCGCCATCAGGTTTGGCGCAAATTCCACAACGTGCGTTTCCAGTCCCAGTTGCTTGAGCGCATTAGCCGCTTCCAGCCCGAGCAGGCCACCGCCGATCACCACCCCACGGCTGGCGTTAGCCGCACGAGCGGCAATCTGGTCCAGATCGTCAAGCGTACGGTAGACAAAACAGCCTTCGAGATCATTGCCAGAGACCGGCGGAACAAACGGATAAGAGCCCGTTGCCAGCACCAGCTTATCCCAATGAGTTTCGTGGCCCTGAGCATCGCGCACCACCCGCGCTTCACGGTCAATGCTGGTGACCGATTCCCGCAAACGCAGTTCAATGCCGTACTGAGCGAAGAAGTCCCCTTCCACCAACGACAGCGATTCGGCGCTGCGTCCGGCGAAATATTCCGACAGATGTACCCGATCGTAGGCGGCATAGCGCTCTTCGCAGAACACCACAATCCGGTATTGCTGATGAAGGTTACGGCTGACGCATTGCTCAAGAAAATGGTGGCCGACCATGCCGTGTCCGACCAGCACTAAAGTAGGTTTTGTCATTGTAGTTTGTCCCGCAGCGCGCGGCTGCATCGTTGAAGAAGGATCAAAGAGCCAGTCTGCCGGTGCGGGCGCATGCGCCCCCAGCAGGGCGGTGAGCGGCGCGGCGCTGGCGCAATCGCCCAGCAACACGACGCCGCGCAGCTTGCCGTCGCGCAGCAGCAGGCGACGGTAGTGGCGGTCCAGCGGATCCCAGCTGGTACAAATTTCATCCTGTTCATCAGCCCGCAGTTCACCGGCGCTGAATAACTCGATACCGGTAACTTTCAGGCGCGTGCCGCTATCCTGCCAGTGAAAATCTTCTCCGGGATGACCGCACAGACGATCGGCCAGCACCTCGGCCTGGCGCAGGCACGGCGCCACCAGTCCCCAGGTCTGACCGTCAATTTCGCAGCATTCACCAATGGCGCTGACGCCCGGCTGCGCGGTGGCCAGCTGACTGTCGACGATAATTCCGCGACCACACGCCAGCCCGCTGCGCTCGGCCAGCAGTTTGTTGGGCTGCACGCCGGTCGCCAGTACCACCCGCGAGGCGGCAAAGGCGCGGCCATCTTCCAGCAGCACTTCGCGTTCATTAATGGCGGCGATGCGGCTCTCCATCACACAGCGGATCCCACGCTCGGCGAGCTGTATTTGCAGCTGTTCACCGGCAAAAGCATCGGTCTGTTGCTCCATCAACCAGCGCCCGCGATGCAACAAAGTGACACTGTCACCATAACGTTGTAGCGCGGCGGCCGCTTCGACGCCGAGCACCCCGCCGCCAATCACCACCGCCGGACCGTTGATTGCCAGAATGGCCTCAACGTCCGCCAGAGTGCGAAAAGCAAAAACGTGCGGCAGCTCAATACCCGACAGCGGCGGCATAAACGGCAGCGATCCTGTGGCGAATACCAGCTCATCCCAGCAAAGTTTTCCGTCGGTGGTTTGTAGAGTGCGGGCCTGAATATCTACCGCCGTTACCGACTCACCTGCACGTACCGTAACGTCATGCTGCTGGTACCACTCCTCTGACAGCAGTTGCGTCTCGGGTGCCGTTTTCTCCCCACCAAGCACCGGCGACAGCTGAATACGGTTGTAGGCCTGGCACGGTTCATCACCAATAATCGTGATGCTAAACCGCTGCGCATCGCGCTCCACCAGCGCCTGCGCCAGGCGAGTCGCCGCCATGCCGTTGCCGATAATCACCAGTTGCCGCTTCATCGCCGCCTCCCTATGCCGCTTTCGGCTGTTTTTCATAGAGGAAATGCAGGATCTGCTGGCGCAGATGGTGATAGCGGCTGTCGTCCGCCAACTGCACGCGGTTACGCGGGCGCGGCAGGTTCACATCAAGGATCTCCCCAACCGTCGCCGCCGGGCCGTTGGTCATCATCAGTACCCGGTCGGAAAGCAGCACCGCTTCATCAACGTCATGGGTAATCATCACGATAGTGGTGTTCAGCGACTGCTGGATCTGCATTACCGCGTCCTGTAAATGCGCCCGGGTCAGGGCATCGAGTGCGCCAAAGGGTTCATCCAGCAGCAGCACTTTCGGCTTCATTGCCAGCGCCCGGGCGATGCCGACGCGCTGCTTCATACCGCCGGAAATTTCCCCCGGACGCTTATGCAGGGCGTGCCCCATCTGCACGCGCTCGAGGTTGTGCTCAATCCACTCTTTGCGTTCGGCTTTGCTCATGCTGCGACGAAAGACCTGATCCACCGCCAGCGCCACGTTATCGAAGCAGGTTAACCACGGCAGCAGGGAGTGGTTCTGGAACACCACCGCGCGTTCCGGCCCCGGCCCGGCGATTTCACGGTTGTCGCACAGCAGGCCGCCTTCCGTCGGCAGGGTGATCCCGGCAATCAGATTGAGCAGGGTTGATTTGCCGCAGCCGGAGTGGCCAATCAGGCTAATGGTCTCCCCTTCATAGATGTCGAAGGAGACATTCTGCAATGCGAGGAATTCGCCGCTGGCGGTGTTAAAGCGCTGGCTGACGGCCTGGACCTGAATTAATGGTTTCATTTGCGGCTCCTTATTTTTCCTGCCAGCTAAAACGACGGGCAAGCAGCATCAGCCCTTGTTCCAGCAGTAACCCGACCACGCCGATGATGACGATGGCGATGATGATGTTTTCTACGTTGAGGTTGTTCCACTCGTTCCAGATCCAGAAACCGATCCCTAAGCCACCGGTGAGCATTTCAGCGGCGACGATCACCAGCCAGGCGATGCCGATGGAGAGACGAACCCCGGTCAGCACCGAGGGTAATACCGCCGGAAAGAGGATCTTGCGCATCACCGTCCATTCGGAAAGCTGCAGCACGCGGGCCACGTTGAGATAGTCCTCTGGGATGCGGCGCACGCCCTCGGCGGTGTTGATCACCATCGGCCAGATAGAGCAGATAAAAATGGTCCAGCTGGAAGCGGGTTCCGCTTTCTGGAACAGCAGCAGGCCAATGGGCAGCCAGGCCAGCGGACTAACCGGACGCAGCAGCGCAATCAGCGGGTTAAACATGCGGGCGAAGAATACCGAGCGGCCAATCAGGAAGCCCAGCGGAATACCCGCCAGCGCGGCGAGGCCAAACCCCACCGCCACGCGCTGCAATGACGCCAGCACGTTCCAGCCAATGCCCATGTCGTTCGGTCCGTCCTGATAAAACGGATCGGCAAAAATGGTCAACGCCGAATCCAGGGTGCTAAGCGGGGTCGGGAAACCTTTGCTGTTCATCGCCGCCAGCTGCCAGCCCAACAGTAATAACCCCAGACCGAGCAGCGGCGGCAGCAGACGTTGAGTGGTATCTCGCAGCCAGCGGCTGACGGGAGGCGTATTTTTGCGCACCTGCACCGGCGGCAAAGTAATCACTTCGCCGGGCGCTTTTTCAGCGCTGGCCTGCGGTTGCGTTTTATATGCGTGCTTCATCTCATGCCCCCTTACGTTGAATCGCGAAACTACGGGCGTAACCTTCCGGGTCGACCCCATTCCAGACTTTGCCGTCCAGCAACGTGCTGCTGCGCATCAGTTGCGTTGGTGTGCTAATACCACCCACCGCCTGTGCGGCCTCTTTCCAGACGTCAATACGATTTATGCGCTGGGCCACCGCCAGGTAATCCGGCGCCGACTTCAGCAATCCCCAACGGCGAAACTGGGTCAAAAACCACATACCGTCCGAGAGCCACGGGAAGCTCACTTCACCCTGCGCGTAGAAGCGCATCGGGTGCGCATCCTGCCAGCGGCGACCGATACCGTTGTCGTATTCGCCGAGCATGCGTCCGGTGAGGTACTGCTCTTTAGTGTTCAGCCATGCGCGCTTAGCGAGGATCCGTGCCGTTTCACGGGTGTTATCCGCCGAGGCTTCAATCCAGCGCTGAGCCTCCATCACCGCCGCCACCAGCGCGCGCGCGGTGTTGGGATTGCGCTCAACCCATTCGCTGCGAGTACCGAGAATTTTTTCCGGATGTTCCGGCCAGATATCCTGCGAGGTAGCAGCGGTAAAGCCGATGCGATCGTTAATGGCGCGCGCGTTCCACGGCTCGCCGACGCAGAAACCGCTCATATTGCCGATGCGCATATTCATCACCATTTGCGGCGGCGGCACTACCACGGTGCGCACATCCTCAAAGGGATTAATTCCGCCGCTTGCCAGCCAGTAGTAGAGCCACATCGCGTGGGTGCCGGTGGGGAAGGTATGCGCGAAGGTGTAGCTGCCCGGCGCGCTCTGGCCGATCAGTTTTTTTAGCCCGCTAAGGTCGGTGACGCCCTTCTCCTGCAGTTCGCTGGAGAGGGTAATGGCCTGGCCGTTGCGGTTAAGAGTCATCAGGTTAGCCATCGCCTGCGGTTTACTGGCGATACCCAGCTCGAGGCCGTAGAGCATGCCGTACAGAATGTGCGCCGCATCCAGCTCTCCGGCGACCAGCTTGTCGCGCACCGCCGCCCAACTTGCCTCTTTGCTCGGCACGAGGGTGATGCCGTGCTTTTTATCAAACCCCTTCAGGGAGGCAATGGCTAAGGGCGCGCAGTCGGTTAGCGGAATAAAACCCACCCGCACGGTGGTCTGTTCCGGCTTATCCGAACCTGCCGCCCACGCCGCCTGCATCATGCCGGGCAGCAGCATCGCGCCGCCCAGCGCGGCCCCCGCCTGTAATAAACGCCGCCGTGAAATCGAAAACTTATCGCCCATAACCGCTCCAGAAACGCGCAAAAAAAAGCGCCCGGCAGTGCTTACGCACTGCAGGACGCCTTTATCCATGGACACACGCACCGCCATTGGCCCGTTGCCCAAAACTTTTATTCACTCGTTTTATTTAATGCAAAGCCGATGCCAGATTTGCACAGGGCCATTTTCCGCCTTTTTCACCACGTCAGTCGTTCGGCTCGCAGCAATATTGCACCGTCGGCTGGCAGTAAATGCCCACTGATTGTGCATCTACTCCTTTGGGGTTACTTGCCATAACGACTTCACCGTCAGCAGCGCTCGGGCTATCTCCACCATGCGCTGATTTTTGTCCATCGCCATTTTGCGTAGCGCCTGCCAGGCCTGCTCCTCCTGCATTCCCTGGTGTGCCATCAGCACGCTTTTGGCTTTTTCAATCAGCTTGCGCTCTTCCAGCGCATCCTTTAACGACGCCAGTTGTCCGGAGAGCTGTTGCAGCTCGTGGGCCTGCTGACGAACCAGCGGCAACAGCTGTTTATCCAGCCGATGGGAGACGCTATCGCTGACATCCGCATCCTGCCAGTCAGTTGGCGGGGCCTGTTCTTCTTCCAGCAGGGCGTCGGTCGCGTTAAGCAGCTCAACAATCAGCAGCTCTTCCACTCCGCGCAGTTGCTCCAGGCGCTGAGTCTGGGCGCAAAACCAGCGCAATGCCGTTTCGCCATCATCCGCAGGAGGTTGGCGAGTACAGGCAATACGCCGCAGCTGTTCGATTTCCAGGCTGGCCTGACACTGTTCAGCAAACAGGGTCGTTTGCGGGGGATGAGCCAGGGCCAGGAAGCTGTCAAAGCAGGGCTGCTGACCGTCAATACGGTCCACCAGTTGCTGGCGCAGTTCACCGCTAAACTGCCCGCGAGCAAAGCCCAGCGCGCCCAGCGCACGCTCCTGCCCGACCAGCTCTTTCCCCTGCATAAAGCTGTAGAGCGCCACCATACGCCCGGCGATTTGCGGATCGTCGATGCTGTCATTGAGCTGCGGGACAATATTCAACAGATGGCGGATGATAAGGCTAAATTGCCCCGTCGCCTCCTCGGCGGCAATTTTCTGACCGCGAACGCGCTCGCGTAGGACCGTTAGCTGCGTCAAGTACCAGACCGCGCTGGCGATACGCCAGCACAGCGCGCTGCTGGCTGAGCTGCGGGCTGGGTCAAGCGCCGCATAGAATAGCGTTAATTGCTCATCCACCAGCGCCGCACCCGCCCGGCACTCCGCGGCGTAAAGTCGGCCTCCCGAGCACAACCAGATGTTTGACGCACCTCGCTCGCACTGAAGCATATGCACCAGAGCACTTATTTGACTTGCCAGTTCCCCCTGCTGCGCCAGCTGATGTAACTGCTGTCTCTGCAATCGACGCGCACGTGCAAACCAGTCGCCCGCCTCGGGCGCATTGCCAGCCATATTATTCATACCCCTCTCCCGGGTTAACGCTTTATACTTCAGCCAAGCAATAACCGTGCCTTATAGAAGGAGTCCTTATGCAACGTGTTGTGATTATCGCTAACGGTGCCGCCTACGGCAGCGAATCCCTGTTCAACAGCCTGCGTCTGGCTATCGCTCTGCGTGAGCAGCAATCCGACCTCGAACTCAAGCTATTTTTAATGTCTGATGCGGTCACCGCAGGTCTGCGCGGCCAGAAACCGGCGGAAGGCTACAACATTCAGCAGATGCTGGAGATCCTCACCGCGCAAAACGTGCCTGTGAAGCTGTGTAAGACCTGCGCCGATGGCCGGGGAATCAGCACGTTACCGCTGATTGACGGCGTGGAGATTGGTACGCTTGTTGAACTGGCGCA
This sequence comes from Klebsiella sp. MISC125, assembly GCF_051131775.1. Lineage (NCBI taxonomy): Bacteria > Pseudomonadati > Pseudomonadota > Gammaproteobacteria > Enterobacterales > Enterobacteriaceae > Klebsiella > Klebsiella sp. MISC125. The sequence goes on along the minus strand of NZ_CP180448.1, from coordinate 2,495,796 downwards.
GTGGACGCTGGCGGCGGATAAAGTCCTGACCTTCTGAAGAATCTCTTTTAAACGGGATTAAATATCAGGCTGGCGGCGTTTATTGATGGAAAAACAATGCCAGCTGAATGCTTTCAGGAACAACGTCATTTTTGTTTAATCTTTACTCCTTTTGTTGATCAAAATCAGCATCTGCATCCCTCCCCTTTGGTGTTATGCATAGACCAAAGTGTGAACCATATCACGCGTGGAAATGGGCAGGCAGGACGCTGTAGACAGAAACGGGGTTGAGATTAAATGGCAATGGTAAAAGCAAGTTTAACGTTGTTTGGTGGTGATACGTTGGTGGTGCGTTGTTCCGAACGCTGCCACATTCACCTGATGAGCGCCAAAGTTCCTGGCGATAGTCATGCGGATATTCTGAGTGTGCAGGACAGAGATAGCGCGTATCTGACCGTACCTTACAATGGTACCTGGAACGTTCTCATCGACAGCCACAGCCAGTCGCTGGAGCACTCAATCAGCTACGTTCCCGCCTGATAGCAAACGCCCGGTTTTCCCCGGGCGCTTCATTCTTAAGCCAGCCCCGGCTGGCTATTATCCCCAAGCAGATTACGCACCTTGCTGACCAGGTCATCAAGGCAGTCATCGTGCATGCCGAGCTTGCACAGCTCCTGCTCAAGGGAGAACAGATACTGGGCATTGGTGCCAAGCGGCCCGCTAGCGCGTGCTATCAGCGGCGCAATCACCTGGGCGCTGGTATCCGCCTCAAACAGCGGATGGCGCGGGTCCATAATAAACACCAGCGCGTTCACGGTGCGCCCATCATCCAGCTCCAGTTTGCACCAGGTCGGCAGATAGCAGCCGGTGATCATTTCCCGCTTCCACAGGAGCGTCAGCTCTTCTTCCAGGGTTTCATCAGGCAGGCGGTAGGCTACGCCAGTCGTGCGTCCACCCTCTTTCAGGGCCAACATACGACCCGGCTGATTTGCGCTACCGCGCCCGGCGGTGAGCCGCAGGCAAAACGCACGGTGCCAGCCAGGCAGCGTGCCGGTACAGGATTCACTGTATTCAAGCGCCGGGTTCCACATCAGGGAACCATAGCCAAAGATCCATACCGAGCCATCGTCCGGACGACAGGCCAGGGTCGCAGCCAAAGAAGCTGCCCGTTGCTCTGCCGACCAGAGAAGCGATTCCTCAATAGCGCCAAACGCTGTTTTACAATCCGCATTCAGTAAGAAATCACGAGTTAACACTTTCTACTACCTCCACCACTGCCCGCTTCCCGGCGATTATCTGATGCCATCCATGAAATATTGCCGAATTATTATCCAGCTTTATTTGACAATAAGCAATGAACGCCCGGTGGGCAAGGGCTCAGGCAGCAGATTACGCAGTAAAAGTGATTATTTCTTCTTATGCCACTTATCATCGTCGCCTTTTTCATAATCATTTTTTACCGCCGCCCAGGCGACTTTATGCGCCGTTTCTTCACGGCTGGCGTCATCTCGTCGGTCTTCTTTGTGTTTGTACTGATCCCAAGCGCTGTTAAACGCTTCTTTATAGATCTCCTGGGCATGTGCGGGCAGGACGTGCTGAACGCTCTCGGGTAATTCACTTTTGCTGCGATAAGGCATGATAACCTCCAGATTGCGTATGAACATTAAGTCTGGAAGGTGATTTTCTGGTTGGCAAGGCGATAGATAAATGAGAAAGATACTTTAGTAATTATCTGAATAATAAATACAAAACAACAGTAACCGCAGTTTATGGCAATCTATCAGTTTTATAAGGCAAGAGTGGTAAATTTAAGTAAAAAAACAAATTACTTTCATCAATGTCTGTTATTTTATTAACTTACGCTATCTATAATTATAACACCTGCACACCTGGAGATAATTCATGACCGAAGCACATGAGGCGGTAAAAACCCGCCACAAGGAGACCACCCTCGCCTTTCCGGTTCTGGCGCTGGCGGTGCTGTTTTTTCTGGGAAGCAGCCAGTCACTGCCAGTGGTCATTGCAATAAATATTCTGGCGCTGGTCGGGATTCTGAGCAGCGCATTTAGCGTAGTACGCCACGCCGACGTTCTGGCGCATCGCCTCGGCGAACCCTATGGCTCGTTAATTTTGAGCCTCTCGGTGGTTATTCTCGAAGTTAGTCTGATTTCCGCATTAATGGCCACCGGCGACGCCGCGCCAACCCTGATGCGTGACACGCTTTATTCGATCATTATGATCGTCACCGGCGGTCTGGTGGGCTTTTCACTACTTCTTGGTGGGCGTAAATTTGCCACCCAATATATGAATCTGTTCGGCATCAAACAGTACTTAATTGCCCTGTTCCCACTGGCAATTATCGTGCTGGTTTTCCCGATGGCGCTACCGGGGGCCAACTTCACCACTGGACAGGCGCTGCTGGTCGCGCTGATATCTGCTGGAATGTATGGTGTATTTCTGCTGATTCAGACCAAAACCCACCAGAGCCTGTTTATTTACGAGCACGAAGATGACAGCGACGACGACGACCCGCATCATGGCAAGCCGTCTGCGCATAGCAGCAAGTGGCATACCGCCTGGCTGCTGGTACATCTGGTTGCGGTTATCGCCGTCACCAAAATGAACGCCAATCCACTGGAGACTCTGCTGACCAGCATGAACGCGCCTGTGGCCTTTACCGGCTTCCTGGTCGCCCTGCTGATCCTCTCCCCGGAAGGCCTTGGTGCGCTAAAAGCGGTACTGAACAACCAGGTTCAGCGGGCGATGAACCTGTTCTTCGGGTCGGTGCTGGCAACGATTTCCCTGACGGTTCCGGTGGTGACGTTAATCGCTATCCTCACCGGTAACGATCTACTCTTTGGCCTTGGCGCACCGGAGATGGTGGTGATGGTCGCCTCGTTGGTGCTATGCCATATTTCCTTCTCTACCGGGCGCACCAATGTACTCAACGGCGCGGCGCACCTGGCGCTATTTGCCGCCTACCTGATGACTATTTTTGCCTGACTCTCCCCCGGCTGCGTAAGCTTGCTGGGGACATAAAAAAGCCTGCCGGTTTTGCAACGGGCAGGCTTTTGTCATATCAGGGGCAATTACTTGCTGGTATCCAGCTCATCAAAGCCTTTGACCAGATCGTCGATGGCTTTCATTTGCTTGAGGAACGGCTCCAGTTTATCCAGCGGCAGCGCGGACGGACCGTCACATTTCGCATGTTCAGGATCCGGGTGGGCTTCGATGAACAGACCGGCGATACCTACCGCCATACCGGCACGCGCCAGTTCAGCAACCTGTGCACGACGACCGCCGGAGGCCGCGCCAAACGGGTCGCGACACTGTAGCGCGTGGGTCACATCAAAGATAACCGGTGAGTTATTGGACGATTTTTTCATCACGCCAAAGCCCAGCATATCGACAACCAGGTTGTCGTAGCCGAAGTTAGCACCGCGATCGCACAAAATAATCTGGTCGTTACCGCCTTCGATAAATTTATCGACGATGTTACCCATCTGGCCCGGGCTCACGAACTGCGGTTTCTTAACGTTAATGACCGCACCGGTTTTCGCCATCGCTTCGACCAGGTCAGTCTGGCGCGCCAGGAACGCTGGCAGCTGGATAACGTCAACCACATCAGCAACCGGCTGCGCCTGGCTGGCTTCGTGAACATCGGTGATGATTTTCACACCAAAAGTCTGTTTCAGCTCCTGGAAAATCTTCATCCCTTCTTCCAGACCCGGCCCGCGATAGGAGTGGATGGAAGAACGGTTAGCTTTATCAAAAGAGGCTTTGAACACATAGGGAATGCCCAGCTTCTGCGTGACGGTCACATAGTGTTCGCAGATACGCATCGCAAGATCGCGGGACTCCAGCACGTTCATCCCACCAAACAGAACGAATGGCAGGTCGTTTGCTACGTTGATATCACCAATGCTAACCACTTTTTGTTTCATAAGTTCGCCTTATCAGGGTGTAACCGGATTGGTTTCAGACTAATGCAATGTAATTTGTTTATGCGAAATGGTGTTGATCTGCGCACGGATCATTTCGCTGATCGGGTCTTCCGGGCACTGCTCCACGAAGTAGTTGAGATCCTGCAATGCCACATGATCGCACTCAAGCTGGGCGTAAATCAGTCCGCGATCGCGAATTTCATACGGGTCTTCTGGATTGAACTGCAAAAGCGCCTCGCTGGTGCCTAACGCCAGTTCCATCTGCCGCTCTTCCATCAGGGCTGATTTCAGAGTATCAAGCAGTTTGTGGATCACTTCCGCGTTATCAGCCTCATCAAGATCCTCATTAAACAGCTCGGCAAGCGGACTAATATTGCCCTTCAGCCAGACCTCCAGAGTGTGCTCGTTCAGGGTTTCGCCATTGAACGGGTTGATAAGCCACATCTCTTCGCTCTCTTCGGGATCGGCGCGAAGCAGCATCTGTGTTGGGAAAATCACCGGTACAACCGGCAGCGACAGACGCTGAGCAATCCACAACAGGACAGCACCTAATGACACCGCGCTGCCCTGTCGGTTGTTCAGAACCTTATCAATCCACAGGGCGTCGGACAGGCGGTAGACGCCGTGGGATGCGCTGAATCCCCAGTCCTTGTAAAAAAGTTCCAGCAAACGCTCGATCTGGCGTTCCTGATCCCAGGAAGAAGCAATCTCCTCCTGCGCCAGACCTAGCAACCGCTCCAGTTCATCCTGCACATAGTGCGTCGGAAAATCGTCGCGGATTAATTCGGAAATGAGGACCATGCCATCACATAATGGCGCTTTATTAAATTCGAAATCAGCTAACGACCTCATGACTTACCCCAGTAACGGTATTCTTGTGATGGCGAGTTGAATGATGATGAACAACACCACCAGGGCCAACAGAAAGGCGATAAACCGACTCTGCTGGCTGCGCGGGCGACGACGGCCCAACGCGATAAAACCCAATGCGATATAAATGATAACGCCAAACAGCTTTTCAGTCAGCCATGTACCGTCCTCGGTAAACGGCAGATAGTGCGTTATTGCCATTAATCCTGCGCCGCTGAGAAACAGCACGGTATCGCTACAGTGCGGCGCAATGCGTACCCAGCGCTGATTGAGCAGACGACTACCGCTCCAGCTCCACCAGTAGCGCAACACGAACAGGCTGACCGAGACCACCACGCTGGCAATATGCAGATACAGCACGGCGCTAAACAGGTTCATGCGTCCCTCCCGGTATCAGCCCCAACGTCAGACGTTCGTTATCTCCGTAATCGCGGCAGGTGGAGACACCGAGGTACCCGGCCTCGCGAAATAACTCGCGCACCGCTTCACCCTGCGTCCAGCCATGCTCCAGCAGCATAACGCCGCCGGGGACAAGGAAACGACGGCCTTCACGGATAATATGCGCCAAATCGGCAAACCCACTGTCGGCAGCAACCAGCGCCGTTTTTGGCTCAAAGCGCACATCGCCCTGTTCAAGATGCGGGTCGGTTTCGTCGATATAGGGGGGATTGCTGACTATCATGTCGAATTGCTGCCCGGCGAGCGCGCTGAACCAGTTGCTTTGCCGCACGGAGACGTTATCGATAGCGAGATGAGCGACGTTGCGCTCGGCCAGCGCAACCGCATCAGGCATAAAGTCGACGGCTGTCAGCAGACAGTCCGGGCGTTCGCTGGCTAACGCCAGAGCGATAGCGCCAGTGCCGGTGCCGAGATCGAGGATCCGGCACGGTGCCCCAGGCAATCGCTCCAGGGCCTGCTCAACCAGACATTCGGTGTCCGGGCGCGGAATAAGCGTCGCCGGGGAGACAAACAGCGGCAGCGACCAGAACTCACGCTGACCGACCAGGTGAGCCACCGGCTCACCCTGCGAGCGACGGCTGAGCAGCGTTTCCAGCTCAGCTAACTGTTGCTCCGTCAGCGTCGTTTCGTCAAACGCGAGAATATAAGTCCGCGCTTTGCCGGTCACGTGGCCGAGCAAGATTTCGGCATCCCGGCGCGGACTTTCGCTTTGGCTCAGGCGGGTTATGGCCTGGGTCAACCACTGCTGAAATGTCATCATTCCTGCTCGGAAAGCGCTGCCAGCTGATCGGCTTGATATTCCTGCACGATCGGCTCAATGAGCATATCAAGTTTTCCTTCCATCACCTCATCCAGACGGTAAAGCGTCAGGTTGATGCGGTGGTCGGTGACGCGCCCCTGCGGATAGTTATAGGTGCGATTACGATCGCTGCGATCGCCGCTGCCCAACAGGTTACGGCGTTCGGAGGCTTCCGCCTGATGGCGTTTAGCCACTTCCGCAGCGCGAATACGCGCGCCCAGCACCGACAAGGCTTTGGCTTTGTTTTTGTGCTGTGAACGTTCGTCCTGGCACTCGACGACAATACCGGTTGGCAAGTGGGTAATACGAATAGCCGAATCGGTGGTGTTAACGTGCTGACCGCCAGCACCCGAAGAGCGGAAGGTGTCAATACGCAGATCGCCCGCGTTAATTTCCGGCATTTCGGCTTCCGGCAGCTCCGGCATCACCGCCACGGTGCAGGCAGAAGTATGGATACGCCCCTGAGACTCGGTTGCCGGTACGCGTTGAACGCGATGACCGCCAGATTCGAACTTCAGGCGACCATAGACACCATCGCCGCTGATCTTAGCAATTACTTCTTTAAAACCACCATGTTCGCCTTCGTTAGCGCTCATGATTTCAACACGCCAGCGGCGGGCTTCGGCATAACGGCTGTACATACGGAACAGATCGCCGGCAAACAACGCTGCTTCATCACCGCCGGTACCGGCGCGCACTTCGACAAAAGCGTTGCGTTCGTCATCCGGATCTTTTGGCAGCAGCAGAACCTGCAGCTGCTGTTCCATCTGCTCGCCTTTTTCTTTCGCTTCACGCAGCTCTTCCTGCGCCATTTCGCGCATTTCCGGGTCGTCGAGCATCATCTGCGCAGTTTCAATATCATCCTGCAGCTGACGCCAGTCGGTATAGCAACGAGCCACGTCGCTCAGCTGTGCGTACTCTCGCGATAATGCGCGAAATTTATCTTGATCGGCGATGGTCGCAGCATCGCCGAGTAGCGCCTGAACTTCCTCGTGGCGCTCGTAAAGAGCTTCCAGTTTGGCAACAATAGAAGGCTTCATAGGCGTGAAATCACCCTGTCCTAAAAAAGAGAGAAAGGTGCGCTATTCCAGCCCGAGGCTGTTGCGCAGAATATGCAGGCGTTCATCATCCCCGTCACGGGCAGCCTGCTGAAGAGATTTGGTTGGCGAGTGGATCAGGCGGTTAGTCAACTTACGCGCCAGGTCCTGCATGATTTCCTGCGCATCGCCGCCCTGGCTCAGCGCAGCAAGCGCCTTCGCCGTCAGCTCGTCGCGGACCAGCTCAGCCTGGGAACGATATTCGCGGATAGTCTCGCTGGCGCTCTGGGCACGCAGCCAGGCCATAAATTCGCTGGTTTCCTGCTCGACAATGGTTTCAGCCTGCACCGCCGCGGCTTTTCGCTGCGCCAGATTATGCTGAATGATGTTTTGTAGATCGTCCACGCTATAGAGATAGGCGTTCGCCAGCTTGCCAACTTCGGGTTCAACATCACGTGGTACCGCGATATCTACCAGCAGCATCGGCTGATTGCGGCGCGCCTTCAACGCGCGCTCCACCATCCCTTTGCCGATAATGGGCAGCGGGCTGGCGGTAGAGCTAATAATAATGTCGGCTTCTTTCAAACGTTCGTCGATATCACTCAGGGAGATGACCTCTGCGCCGACTTCTTCGGCCAGCGCCTGAGCACGCTCACGGGTACGGTTGGCAATCACCATCTTGCGCACCTTGTGCTCACGCAAATGGCGGGCCACCAGTTCGATGGTTTCCCCGGCGCCGACCAGCAGCACCGTGACGCTTGACAGTGATTCAAAGATTTGACGCGCCAGAGTACAGGCAGCAAACGCGACGGAGACCGCGCTGGCACCAATATCGGTTTCGGTACGCACGCGTTTGGCCACCGAGAACGACTTCTGGAACATGCGCTCCAGTTCGCTGACGTTCAGATGCCCGCGGCTGGAATCGGCAAAGGCTTTTTTCACTTGTCCGAGGATCTGTGGTTCGCCAAGCACCAGCGAGTCCAGCCCGCTGGCAACGCGCATCAAATGGCTGACCGCATCGTTATCCTGGTGCCAATAGAGGCTTTTACGCAGTTCGTCTTCATTCAGGCCGTGATAGTCACACAGCCAGCGGATCAGGACTTCCTGGAGGTTATCCTGCTCTTCAACGCTGAGGTAAAGTTCCGTACGGTTGCAGGTCGACAGCACCACCCCGCCCTGCACCATTGGCTGAGCCAGCAAGCTCTCCAGCGCCTGGTCGAGCGTATCCGGCGAAAACGTTACGCGTTCTCGCAGCGCTACCGGGGCTGTTTTGTGATTAATGCCAAGAGCTAAAAGGGTCATTGTGAGGGAGTAGTACCAGCGTTGCTAAGGTTAGTCTGGGGGCATCATACAGGATGCGCGTAATCAATAAAAGAGAGCCTCCCCTTTTGGAGTAATAGCTAATCAGTAATAGCCATTAACGGTAATTTTTTGATTTCAGACAACTTGAACGTAGACGCTACCGCCCGGCGACGCTAGCATTAAAGGTTATTATTGTAACCCGCTACACAAATCGGCCGCGACTTTATCCCATTCGCCGTATTTCACTGTAGACATCAAGGATTTGTCATCATTATGAATCGACTGTTCCGCCTGTTGCCGCTGGCAAGCCTCGTTCTGACCGCCTGTACGATTAACGCTCCGCAAGGACCAGGTAAAAGCCCTGACGCTCCGCAGTGGCGTCAGCACCAGCAAGATGTCCGCAATCTCAATCAGTTCCAGACGCGCGGCGCTTTTGCTTACCTCTCAGATGAACAAAAAGTGTATGCCCGCTTCTTCTGGCAGCAGACTGGCCAGGACCGCTATCGTCTGCTGCTGACTAACCCGCTCGGCAGCACAGAACTGTCGTTGACCGCGCAGCCGGGCAGCGTGCAGATGATCGACAATAAAGGACAGACCTACACTGCGACCGATGCAGAAGAGATGATTGGCCGCCTGACCGGGATGCCGATTCCGCTCAACAGCCTGCGCCAGTGGATTATCGGTCTGCCGGGTGAGGCGACCGATTACGCTCTTGATGACCAGTACCGTCTACGCGAGCTGAACTACACGCAAAATGGCAAGACCTGGCATGTCACCTATAGCGGCTACACCACTGATACGAAACCCTCACTTCCGGCCAATATGGAACTCAACAACGGCAGTCAGCGCATCAAGCTGAAAATGGATAACTGGATTGTGAAATGATGACCCGCTGGCCCTCTCCTGCGAAGCTGAATCTGTTTTTGTACATTACCGGACAGCGCGCCGATGGTTATCACACGCTGCAGACGCTGTTTCAGTTCCTTGATTACGGCGACACGTTGACCATCGAACCGCGTGATGATGGTCAACTGCGCCTGCTGACGCCGGTGGACGGCGTGCCGGATGATGAGAACCTGATTATTCGCGCGGCAAGGTTATTAATGCAGGCAGCCTCTGAGCGCGGGACCCTGCCCGCAGGCAGCGGTGCCGACATCAGCATCGATAAGATTCTCCCCATGGGCGGCGGTCTCGGCGGCGGATCGTCCAATGCCGCCACCGTGCTGGTGGCGCTTAATCATCTATGGGGCTGCCATCTTTCAGAAGATGAACTGGCCGCTTTAGGTTTGCAGCTAGGTGCTGACGTGCCGGTGTTCGTTCGCGGTCATGCGGCTTTTGCCGAAGGCGTGGGTGAAATCCTGACGCCGGTCGAACCAGAAGAAAAGTGGTATCTGGTCGCCCATCCTGGGGTCAGTATTCCAACACCGATTATTTTTCGCGATCCGGAACTTCCTCGTGATACCCCGAGCAGGTCAATTAATACGTTATTAAAATGTAAATTCGGCAATGATTGCGAGGTTATCGCAAGAAAACGTTTTCGCGAGGTTGATGCGGCGCTTTCCTGGCTGCTAGAATATGCGCCGTCGCGCCTGACTGGTACCGGTGCATGTGTGTTTGCTGAATTTGACACTGAATCCGCCGCTCGTCAGGTGCTTAAAAAAGCCCCGGCATGGCTGCATGGCTTTGTAGCGCGAGGTGTTAACATCTCTCCGCTCAAGCAATCGCTGCTCTAAGTCCTGCTGAATTTAGCAAAAAACGGCGAGTACGCCGGGGATACTGAGTTACGGTGACAACGTCACCCTGTTCCAGACGTTGCATCGAGCTCTTTAAATACACCGCCTGGATGGAATCGTGCCGACCCGCACAGTTCTTGGCCCGTTTCATCCACCACTGGACGCATGCCTGAGGTTCTTCTCGTGCCTGATATGAAGCTTTTTGCTGGTAACGCTACCCCGGAACTAGCACAACGTATTGCCAACCGCCTGTACACTTCTCTTGGCGACGCCGCTGTAGGTCGTTTTAGCGACGGCGAAGTCAGCGTACAAATCAATGAAAACGTACGCGGTGGTGATATTTTCATCATCCAGTCCACTTGTGCTCCCACCAATGACAACCTGATGGAATTGGTTGTTATGGTTGATGCTCTGCGTCGTGCTTCGGCAGGTCGTATCACCGCTGTTATCCCTTACTTCGGTTATGCTCGCCAGGACCGTCGTGTTCGTTCTGCTCGCGTACCTATCACCGCAAAAGTGGTTGCCGACTTCCTGTCCAGCGTTGGCGTCGACCGTGTCCTGACCGTTGATCTGCATGCAGAACAAATTCAGGGCTTCTTTGATGTTCCGGTTGATAACGTATTCGGCAGCCCAATCCTGCTGGAAGACATGTTGCAGCTGAATCTGGATAACCCGATTGTGGTTTCTCCGGACATCGGCGGCGTCGTTCGTGCTCGTGCTATTGCCAAGCTGCTGCACGATACCGACATGGCTATTATCGACAAACGTCGCCCGCGCGCTAACGTCTCTCAGGTGATGCACATCATCGGTGACGTCGCTGGTCGTGACTGCGTGATGGTTGACGATATGATTGATACCGGCGGTACCCTGTGTAAAGCAGCAGAAGCACTGAAAGAACGTGGCGCTAAACGCGTATTCGCTTACGCAACGCACCCGATCTTCTCAGGTAATGCTATCCAGAATATCCAAAACTCTGTGATTGACGAATTCGTCGTCTGCGATACCATTCCACTGGCACCAGAAATCAAAGCGCTGGCAAAAGTTCGTACTCTGACGCTGTCTGGCATGCTGGCCGAAGCGATTCGTCGTATCAGCAACGAAGAATCCATCTCTGCCATGTTCGAACACTAATCGAGCCCGGCATAAAAACCCGCTGCGGCGGGTTTTTTTGTCTCTAAACCTTTTATTTAGCCACAAAATCATTCGGTATGCGTCAAGGCGGCAAGTGAATGAATCCCCAGGAGCGTACAGGTAGTACGTGACTGGGGTAAATGAGCGCAGCCAACAAAGAGGCATCCCGAAGGATGACGTGGAAATGATTAATGCCTCCTTCACCTGCCATTCAGTTGACAGATGATGCGCTCATGGATGAAACATTATTGTGAATAGATTATTTTCCTCACATGTGATGCCTTTCCGCGCCCTCATCGACGCTTGCTGGAAAGAAAAATATACCGCATCGCGATTTACCCGCGATGTCATTGCCGGGATTACCGTCGGGATCATCGCCATTCCGCTGGCGATGGCGCTGGCAATAGGCAGCGGCGTAGCGCCACAGTACGGACTTTATACCTCCGCTGTCGCCGGGATCGTCATCGCACTATCCGGTGGGTCGCGCTTCAGCGTCTCAGGACCAACCGCTGCCTTCGTGGTCATTTTATACCCGGTTTCGCAGCAGTTTGGCCTTGCGGGGCTGCTGGTGGCGACGTTAATGTCGGGGGTGTTTTTAATTCTTTTCGGCCTGGCACGCTTTGGTCGCCTGATTGAGTACATCCCGCTGTCGGTCACGCTCGGTTTTACCTCCGGGATTGGTATCACCATTGGTACCATGCAGATTAAAGATTTTCTCGGCCTGCAGATGGCCCACGTGCCTGAACATTATTTGCAGAAAGTCGGCGCACTGTTTATGGCCCTGCCGACGATTAACCTCGGTGATGCGGCGATTGGCGTGGTCACGCTAGGGATCTTAATTTTCTGGCCGCGCCTCGGGATCCGCCTTCCTGGCCACCTTCCAGCTCTATTGGCAGGCTGTGCGGTGATGGGCGTAGTCAACCTGGTTGGCGGCCACGTCGCCACTATCGGCTCTCAGTTCCACTATATTCTCGCCGACGGCAGCCAGGGCAACGGTATTCCGCAACTGCTGCCGCAGTTGGTTCTGCCGTGGGATATGCCCGGTTCGGACTTTACGCTCAGTTGGGCCTCGCTGCAGGCACTGCTCCCGGCGGCGTTTTCGATGGCTATGCTGGGGGCGATTGAATCGCTGCTCTGCGCCGTGGTACTGGATGGCATGACCGGCACCAAGCATAAAGCCAATAGCGAACTGATTGGCCAGGGCCTTGGCAACATCGTTGCACCGTTCTTCGGCGGTATTACCGCCACTGCCGCCATTGCTCGTTCAGCAGCAAACGTCCGTGCTGGCGCAACCTCACCGGTTTCCGCCGTGATCCACGCCCTGCTGGTGATCATGGCGCTACTGGTCCTCGCGCCGCTGCTTTCCTGGCTGCCGCTTTCCGCGATGGCGGCGCTGCTGCTGATGGTGGCATGGAATATGAGCGAGGCGCATAAGGTTGTGAACTTACTGCGTCACGGCCCGAAAGACGACATTATCGTGCTGCTGATGTGTATGTCGCTGACCGTGCTGTTTGATATGGTTATCGCCATCAGCGTGGGTATCGTGCTGGCCTCACTGCTGTTTATGCGCCGGATTGCGCGCATGACTCGCCTCGCGCCGGTCAACGTTGAAGTGCCTGACGATGTGTTGGTGCTACGCGTGATAGGGCCACTGTTCTTCGCTGCCGCTGAGGGGCTGTTTACCGATCTGGAAACGCGGGTTGAAGGTAAACGTATCGTTGTGCTGAAGTGGGATGCTGTGCCGGTGCTGGATGCCGGTGGGCTTGATGCCTTCCAGCGCTTTGTCAGTAAGCTGCCGGAAGGCTGTGAGCTGCGCGTCTCTAACCTCGAGTTTCAACCGCTGCGCACTTTGGCGCGCGCAGGCGTTAAACCGATTGCGGGTCGCCTGAGCTTTTACCCGGATCGTAACGCCGCGCTGGCGGACATTTAATTAGCTGGCGGCAGGCCCCTGTGCCTGCCGCATCATCACCCCTATAGCCTGCTGAAGCCAGGCAAGCACCTCCGGGGTCATCCACGTTCCCTTCATCAAATGCGCCTCCTGCTCCATCGCGTAGCGAAACTTCTGCTGAGTTTGCGGGTTATCTCCGGCGTAAGATTGAAACAACGCCAGCCAGCGTTGTGCAAGCTGCTGTCCTTGCGATGAAGCCGGTGTCAGCTGTTCGCGACACGCATAATGCAGTTCCGCCACTAACGCCGGCCATTCCATCAGCCGATCGAAATAGTGCTGCCGGGTGAACGCCAGCTCCTCGGCGTTCAGATAGCGCGCCCAGATCTCCAGTTTACTTTCCGCAAAAGCGTGAGTGATAAAGTCAATGATCTGCGGGGTAACGCCGGTTTGTTCGCACATCTGTGGTTCGGCGGCATGCATTTCATTCAGCCGGGTCAAAAATTCAGGTCGTCCAGCGGTATCCTGCTCTAACTGTTCCATCCAGCGGGTCGCCAGACTCATCGCCTGAGGGGCATCTGCCGGGCATTGCTTGCGCATTAATCCCTGAATTTCATTAACCAGCGCCCGCCAGGCTTGATTACGTTGCTCATCCTGTTCCGCGAACGGCAGCACCTGTAGTTCCTGTTGACTAAACCAGCGATCGTACATTTTCATTAGCTCCAGCATCTGTAGCCAGGACTCCAGATCGGGGTCACTTCCCCTGTCTAACTCATCGCGCAGCAGCGCCAGCCGTTCGCGTAGCGTTGAGATGGTTTGTAGCTGCCGATCAAGAGTGGTTATCTGCTTGACCAGCAGGTCAGACAGCGAGAAAGCATCCCTGGCGAGATAATCCTTAATAGTGGCGAGTTCCAGCCCGGCCTGAGCCAACACCTTGATCGTATGCAGCCGCTGAACGGCCGCCAGATTGTATAGCCGGTAACCCGCCGCGCTTCTGGCTGAAGGGGTCAGCAATCCTGTTTGTTCATAGTGATGTAGCGTGCGAACGGTTATTCCGGCACGCTTCGCCAGTTCTCCCACCTGAATTAACATGACTGCTCCTTTCGTTTACCAGTGACGCCACTCTGCTGTCTGACGTTACGTCAGGGTCAAGTGCTAAGTATACGAATTTGGATCGCCCCGTAATATTCGAAAAGGGTAACGAAAGGGAAATTTAGACGACAATAGAGGGATAGCCTGCCCAGGCTATGATAGAACGCACCAGCCGTACTGAACGGCTGGTGGAATGGAATTCACTCAGCTGTGGCGATGCTGATCGCGGCGGCAGCGTTTGTCGTAATGACGAACCCACCAGTATCTGTCGCTGACCTGTTCATGGCCGCCGATACGCGCACCTGCCAGCCACAGAACCGCGCCGACAAAAATGCTTAAGATTGCGCCATGCGCAAAAAACTGCGGCAGGTCAAGCTGCGGAAGCTGGTTCAGAATAGAGTAACCAACGCCGACAACCATGACGACCAACCCCAACCCCATCAGCACATTACCGAGTAACGAAGCGTTTCTGCGTTTCATATGTCACCTCCGGAACCTTGGGTTGCATGGGAATATCCCCAAATCTTGTAGGTATAGTATAGACAATGACCAATAAAGCGATTGCGTGGACGATCACATAAGCGAACATCAAACCAACAAAAGTTTACAAATAACCTACTGAACTACATCAAATTCTAATTGTTCAAACACGAAACCATCATGACACGCAGCGTTTCGCTGGCAGAATTTTGTCAACCGCGCGCGCAGACAGTACACTACGCGCCAGAGAACGACCCACTCAGGATAGAAAAGTGACCATAAAATTGATTGTCGGCCTGGCCAATCCCGGCGCTGAATACGCCGCGACCCGACATAACGCCGGTGCCTGGTATGTAGATTTATTAGCTGAGCGCAACCGCGCACCGCTGCGCGAAGAGAGCAAATTCTTCGGCTACACCTCACGGATTAACCTTGCTGGCGAAGATGTTCGTCTGCTGGTACCCACCACCTTTATGAATCTTAGCGGTAAAGCCGTATCGGCTATGGCAACCTTCTTTCGCATCAATCCAGATGAAATTCTGGTGGCCCATGATGAGCTCGACCTGCCGCCCGGCGTAGCTAAATTCAAACTTGGCGGCGGCCATGGCGGCCATAATGGCCTGAAAGACATCATCAACAAACTGGGTAATAACCCGAACTTTCACCGCTTACGTGTGGGAATCGGTCATCCGGGCGATAAAAATAAAGTTGTCGGTTTTGTTTTGGGAAAACCGCCCGTTAGCGAACAGAAACTCATTGATGAAGCTGTTGACGAAGCGGTGCGTTGTACCGAAGTTTGGCTGAAAGAAGGTCTCACCAAAGCAACCAACCGATTACACGCTTTTAAAGCGCAATAAACGGTCGACGTGCGGAATTTTTGCCGCGCACGGTGTATAATAGGCAAAGCTATTTACTTTTCTACAATCTGCTCACTGTAACAGGTTGATTATCCAAAGATTAAGGTGATTTAAATCATGGGATTCAAATGCGGTATCGTCGGTTTGCCCAACGTCGGCAAATCCACCCTGTTCAATGCGCTCACCAAAGCGGGTATTGAAGCGGCCAACTTCCCCTTCTGTACCATCGAGCCGAACACCGGTGTCGTTCCGATGCCCGATCCGCGTCTGGACAAACTGGCTGAAATCGTCAAACCGCAGCGTATTCTGCCAACCACCATGGAATTCGTCGATATCGCAGGTCTGGTAAAAGGCGCGTCTAAAGGCGAAGGTCTGGGTAACCAGTTTCTGACCAACATTCGTGAAACCGAAGCTATCGGTCACGTGGTGCGCTGCTTTGAAAACGACAACATTATCCACGTTAACAATAAAGTGGATCCGGCTGACGATATCGAAGTTATCAACACCGAACTGGCGCTGTCCGATCTGGACACCTGTGAGCGCGCCCTGCACCGCGTACAGAAAAAGGCCAAAGGCGGCGATAAAGACGCTAAAGCTGAACAGGCGGCTCTGGAAAAATGCCTGCCGCAGCTGGAAAACGCCGGTATGCTGCGTGCGCTGAAAAACCTGACCGAAGAAGACAAAGCAGCGATTAAATACCTGAGCTTCCTGACCCTGAAGCCAACCATGTATATCGCTAACGTCAACGAAGACGGTTTTGAGAATAACCCGTACCTCGATAAAGTGCGCGAAATCGCGGCTGCGGAAGGTTCTGTCGTGGTTGCCGTTTGCGCCGCTGTTGAATCCGATATCGCTGAACTCGACGATGCCGATCGCGAGGAGTTCATGGCTGAACTGGGAATTGAAGAACCGGGTCTGAACCGCGTTATCCGCGCTGGTTACGAACTGTTGAACCTGCAAACCTACTTCACCGCTGGCGTGAAAGAAGTTCGTGCGTGGACCATCCCAGTCGGTGCAACCGCACCGCAGGCGGCAGGTAAAATCCACACCGACTTCGAGAAAGGCTTTATCCGCGCCCAAACCATCGCCTTTGAAGACTTTATTACCTATAAAGGCGAGCAAGGTGCTAAAGAAGCCGGGAAAATGCGTGCTGAAGGTAAAGATTATATTGTGAAAGATGGCGATATCATGAACTTCCTGTTCAACGTCTAATCTCTTTTTATCACTAAAAAATCCACGCAGATGCGTGGATTTTTTTATGCCCCGACTCATACAAGATACATTTGAATTAGCGGTCACAAGTCAAACAGTAAAGATCCGTGCCCCTGTCCTTTACCACTTCTCTTGCCAACCCAGACTTACCATCCAGGTGCTGCCGGGAGTGGCTTTCAACCCATCAAATTTCGAATAAAATATAAAATAAATACAAAAATAGAATTTTAATTTCATTAATGAGCTTTAATAACAAATGTGATACATATCATAAATTTAACATTAGATCCCAAAAAACCATAATCCACAATCTTTGAAATGTTAAAAAATAACATTCAATATCAATATGTTATAAAAACCACATTGTATCTGACACCATGAGTACTCATTCGAACCCATCACAATCGAAATGAAATTTCCAAAATGTGATCTATTTGCATTTTCATTTCAAAATTAAATGCCATAATCTCACCTCACTAAACGCACTTTGATTACGCTAAGGTGCAGCAGAAATCCTAACCCCCCGGAGGATTCCATGAGAGAAGTGAGATCAGAATTTATTGGTACCGTCTATGTTGGCGGTTGCCATACCACCACCAGTTCACACGAAAATGCTACCGGGGACATTCTGTACGCCAACGACCCCGGAGGAAAAAACCCTACATATACTAATGATTCATCATTAATCAAAAGAAGCCTCTTTGACCGGATTTATTTAGCGAATAACTAAAAGAGCTAAGTAGCACAAAGAACAAAAATCATTTCATGCCCGTCATATGCCAGCGAACTAAAAGATCGGCCGTGGCTGGGGGTGATTTATTTTTATCTTGTGCCGTTAATCAAAACAAAAGGTATAAAAATGTCTCTTATAATGAATCTGAACCTACAACAGAGAAAACGACTACACCAAATAACTTTAGTAGCAACATTTGGCGGCCTGCTATTCGGTTACGACACCGGAGTTATTAATGGTGCATTTTCCTCACTGAAACAATATATGGCTCTGACACCAACCACAGAAGGTCTGGTAATGAGCGTGTTGCTGATCGGTGCCGCCTTAGGTAGCGTTTTCGGAGGGAAGTTCGCCGATTTCTTTGGCAGAAGAAAGTACCTGCTCTTTTTATCATTTGTTTTTTTCATCGGCGCACTAATGTCCGCACTTGCTCCAGATATCACGGTTCTTCTTATTTCTCGTTTTATTCTGGGTTATGCTGTCGGTGGCGCCTCAGTAACCGCGCCAACATTTATTTCTGAAGTCGCACCAACGGAAATGCGCGGTAAACTGACTGGCTTAAACGAAGTGGCGATTGTTATCGGACAGTTGGCCGCATTTGCCATCAACGCCATTATAGGCATTGTCTGGGGCCACCTCCCCGAAGTCTGGCGATATATGCTAATGGTACAAACCATACCCGCCATCTGCCTGTTTGTCGGTATGTTGCGCTCGCCTGAAAGCCCCCGCTGGCTGATCAGTAAAAACCGCCATGAAGAAGCCCTCGAAATATTAAAACAAATCCGCCCGCTCGAACGTGCGATGAAAGAATTCAATGACATCACAACGTTAATTAAAATCGAAGCGGATAAAAAACTGGCTAATAAAAACTCTTTCGTAACGATTCTTCAGACACCGTGGATTCTCAAATTACTCATCGTTGGCATCGTTTGGGCCGCCTTGCAGCAAACCACCGGCGTCAACGTCATTATGTACTACGGCACGGAAATCCTGAGTACTGCAGGGTTCTCGGAAAGAACTTCATTGATATGCAACGTGCTCAATGGCGTATTTTCAGTAGGTGGCATGATATTCGGCGTGATGTACCTCGTTGACCGTTTTAAACGCAAGACCATCATCATCTACGGCTTTGCTCTCATGGCGACCCTTCACCTGATTATCGCTGGCGTAGACTACACCCTCGTCGGCGATATTAAAGCCACGGCAATCTGGCTGCTGGGCGCGATGTTCGTTGGGGTTATGCAGGGGACGATGGGCTTTATTACATGGGTGGTTTTAGCCGAACTCTTCCCACTGAAATTCCGCGGATTATCGATGGGTATCTCGGTATTTTTCATGTGGGTAATGAATGCGATAGTCAGCTATCTGTTCCCTTTATTACAGGCCAAGCTCGGATTAGGCCCGGTGTTCCTTATCTTCGCTGCCATTAACTATTTAGCTATCGTCTTTGTCATAACAGCGTTGCCAGAAACATCGAACAAATCGCTGGAACAGTTAGAAGAAGAACTTTCATCGAATAAATACGATGCACGACTCAACACAGCGACAAAGGAAAGCGGATTATGATCGATAATATTACGCTGGATAATTTGCACTTATCATGTCAGGCTAAAAATAAAGCCGAAGTTCTTTCCATGATTGGTGCTGACTTCAGAAAAAAGGGATATGTCAGCGAGGATTGCGTTGTTTTCCTCAACGAGAGAGAACGTCAGGTCTCTACTTTTTTAGGTAACGGCATTACGCTGCCGCATCTTCCTAAGTCAGCAACCAATATCATTGTTAAAAGCGGAGTGGAAATCTTTCAGTTTCCTGATGGTGTAATCTGGGATAGAAGCAACGTCATGTTCATTGCTATCGGCGTTATTGCTAAAGAGAGCGAGCATATCGATGTCCTGAGAGAGATCGCCTCTATTTTTAGCGATGAAATTATTGCCAGGGCGTTGTCACTCATCTCCAACAAGCAAGACTTCCTGAAAATACTGCAGCAGCATCAATAGTCCTCGAATGACCAGGCCTGCTTACTCGCAGGCCTGGTCCTCATCGCTTGCTGAGCATCCCTTCTTTTCAGCCATAGTATCTCTGATCATAACTCCATATACCTTCCATGACGCGGGACGATGAGCAAGAAATAGATTTCTCCTAATATACAGCGATTATTACCACAGCGAATGAAACGCCGAAAGCCTGGGCTACACTTAATTTTCACCGAGTTGATAAAAGGACTTCCGATGAAAATATGGCCCGTCCTGACCGGCGTCGCTATTGCACTGACGTTGGTTGCTTGTAAATCCCCAACCCCTCCGAAGGGGGTCCAGCCCATCACAGGGTTTGACGCTGGACGCTACCTTGGCAAATGGTACGAAATCGCACGCCTGGAGAATCGTTTTGAACGCGGTCTTGAACAAGTGACCGCTACTTACGGTAAACGCGATGATGGAGGGATCAGCGTTCTCAACCGGGGTTTTGATCCGCAGAAACAAAAATGGAATGAGAGCCAAGGCAAAGCCTTTTTTACCGGCGCACCAACCACTGCAGCGCTTAAAGTTTCATTCTTTGGGCCGTTTTATGGTGGCTACAATGTGATCGCGCTGGATGATAAATATCAATACGCGTTAGTCAGCGGCCCAAATCGTGATTACCTGTGGATCCTGGCGCGCACGCCGACGATCCCCGATGCCGTCAAGCAAGAGTATCTCGGCATTGCTCGCGAACTGGGTTTCCCGGTAGAAAAATTACTCTGGGTTAAGCACGGATAAAAAGCCGCCAGCAGGCTAACAACATTGATGCGATAATTTTGTGAGAATCCGAGTCTTCAGCAAGACAGGTGATACGGCTCCCGTCTGCTCAATTTTTGTAAAGCGTAAATCCTTGCTTATCACTAACCCACACCTGATTCCTCCCGGCTCCTTTGGCTTGATACATTGCCAGATCCGCCTGCCTCAGGAGTTGGCCGATATCATCACAATCAGCGAGTGCTGCCACCCCGGCCGAAAGAGTCACTTTGGCGCCATTTGGAAACTGCGTCTCGGATACCGCAACCCTTATGCGTTCCACGGCAGAAGCCGCTGTCTCAAGAGTGCAATCCGGTAGGAAGAGGATAAATTCTTCCCCACCAAACCGGCAAACAATATCATTTTGCCGCGCCAGCGATCGAAGCAGTTTGCCAAAGCTAACCAGAACCGCATCCCCCCCATCATGACCCAGGCGATCGTTGATGTCCTTGAAGTGGTCAATATCAATAGCAATGACGCAGTGTTCACCGACCAAAAAACGCTCTTCAACCAAAGAGCTGAACCCTTTACGGTTATAAAGACCCGTTAGCGGATCCGTCATTGCCTCATCGCTTAGTAAATTAACCTGTCGCGACATCGTTTCCAGATGATGGCTGACGGCTTCCCTCAGACGCTCCGCCTCCTGATAGCCAGGATTGAGCTGAGCCAGTTGCTTAAGCGCTTTATCGCTATCTTCAGTGCGGGTAAATTTGGCCAGTTTTTCCAGAGGCATAGAGATACGCCCGGCAAAAAATATCACTATAGCGATAGTCAGAATAAGAATGCCCAGAGTGAACCAGAAAGCATTAATGATGGTCTTCATCAAAATACGAGAGACGTTTTCAGAAGTGCCTGAAATGAAAATCTTCCAGTCGGCCTGCTGCAGGCTTGCGAAGCCGATAAGGTTGGCACCACTTTTTTGTTTATCTACGAAGTGACCGCTACCCGCGTGCGCCAGCCTGGCTTTGATGGCCGAATCAGTACTCACATCAGTACCAATCAACACGGGATCGTCGCTAAAAAGAATCCGCCCTTCAGCCGTGACGATACTGACATCCGCCTGGTTTGCATAAAAATGCTGACCCAGAATTTCACTCAGCATGCTGTGTTTTTTTAGATAGATAGTACCGCCGATAAAGCCAATGTAGTGGCCTTCGGGTGAGAATAATGGTTGCGAAATAAAGACAACATAGTTACCCGTCGCGGAGGTGAATGGCGGTGATATATAAGCTTTTTGGCTGCGAATGGCATGCTTGCTGGCTTCAGAATGCAGCGTCAACCCAACCAAATTGAGGCTCTCCGGGGAGGTTGCAGCAATCACCGCATCAGCCGTCACTATCACCACTGAATTGAAAAAACCGGACTGCATCCGCAGCCTGTCAGCCTCTTCTCTCAACTGCTTACGATCGTGAAGCCCGATGATCAGGCGGGCGCTGTATGCCAGTTCTTGCTGTGCAACGCCCAGATAGCGATCGGTGGTATCAGCAAGCTTGCGTGCGTAGGCAATATTGCCTTGCAACAGGCTATTCTCAATATTTCCTTTCTGAAACACCGTCAATGCGCTCAGCAGAAGCACAGAGGTCAACACTATCCCGCCAACTGACAGAAATAGCATAAGGGTTCGTAACCGGTAACGTTTTTTGTTCATGAATAAAATAGGGCAGCAAATGCGTGAGGCTAGTGTAGCGAGTCTGCTCAATTTTGCGCACAACTATCAACACGACATAATCTTTTTTAACAGATGCACTGAACGGACGTGGTCAGGTATTTCCCTGCCATAAGCACGCCAACCGGTAAATCGCGATCCCAACGATTGCGGCGGCGACCATATTCGATCCGCCGGTTTATCTTTACTATCCGAAAAGCGCGGGGAAAACGAAGCGGGTGAAAGCCTTGGTCGATTTTTTGCTGACCAAAACGGCACAATAAAAAACCCGAGCGGATGCCCGGGTTCACATTGCTGTCAAAAAGCCACTCAGGGAATTGCCAGGTGACGGATTTGGTTTTCGTAGGCCGGTAAGGCGCTAGCCGCCACCCGGCAGAAATACGAACACAATGTCTAATCAGCTTTTAGCTATCAGGATTAAGCCGTAACCGCTGATTTATCCAACGTTGGACCGGCTAAGGCTAAACGGGCTCCCGCCTCGGTATCGCTATACTGTTTAAAGTTATCCATAAACAGCTGCGCCAGGCTTTCCGCTTTCTCCTGCCACTTATCCGCAGATGACCAGCCGCTGCGCGGGTCGAGCAGCGCGCTCTCTACGCCAGGAACGCTTTCAGGAATCGACAGACCAAAGATCGGAACCGCCTCTTCACGCAGCTCACCGATGGTGCCGTTTAAAATGGCGTTGATGATATTACGCGTATCGCGCAGCGACAGGCGTTTGCCCTCCCCGTTCCAGCCAGTATTCACCAGCCAGGCTTCGGCCCCCGATTCCGCTATTTTTGCCGCCAGAACGCTGGCGTACTGCGTCGGGTGCAGCAGCAGGAACGCCGCGCCGTAGCAGGCTGAGAAGGTTGGCGTGGGCTGAGTAATGCCGCGCTCGGTACCGGCCAGCTTTGAGGTAAAGCCAGACAGGAAGTGATATTGCATCTGTTCAGTCGTTAAACGAGAAACCGGCGGCAGTACGCCAAAAGCATCGGCGGCGAGGAAAATCACCTTCGACGGATGGCCCGCACGGGATACCGGCTTAACGATATTTTCGATATGCGCTAAAGGATACGAGACCCGGGTGTTTTCAGTCTTACTGCCATCGGCGTAATCGACGCTGCCGTCAGCTCTGACCACCACGTTTTCCAGTAATGCATTGCGGCGAATCGCACGATAAATTTCCGGCTCAGCCTGCGGGTCAAGATTGATAGTCTTGGCGTAACAGCCGCCTTCAAAGTTGAATACGCCGTCGTCATCCCAGCCGTGCTCATCATCGCCGATGAGCTGGCGCAACGGGTCAGTGGAAAGCGTCGTTTTACCGGTACCAGAAAGGCCGAAGAACAGCGCGACGTCGCCCGCTTCCCCGCGGTTAGCCGAGCAGTGCATTGAGGCAATCCCCTGCTGAGGCAGCAGATAGTTCATTACCGAGAAGAGTCCTTTCTTCATCTCGCCGCCGTACCAGGTACCGCCGATCAGCTGAATGTTCTCGCTAAGATTAAAGGCGACAAAGTTCTCAGAGTTAAGCCCTTGTTCCTGCCATTTTTCGTTGGTGCATCCCGCACCGTTGAGCACCACGAAGTCCGGCGTAAATTCAGCCAGCTCTTCGGCGCTGGGAGCAATAAACATGTTTTTGACGAAATGCGCCTGCCACGCCACCTCGGTGACAAAGCGTACACCCAGGCGTGTCGCCGGACTGGCACCGCACCAGGCATCAACGACATACAGTTTTTTGCCGCTAAGCTGTCCGGCCACCAGCGCCTTCAGGTCAGCCCAGATTTCCGTTGTTAACGGTTTATTATCGTTACGACCGAGACCGGAGTCGGCCCACCAGACGGTATCGCGCGTTAGGGAATCTCTGACAATATATTTGTCGCGCGGGGAGCGTCCGGTAAAAATGCCGGTATCCACGGCAACCGCGCCGGACTCGGTCATGACGCCACGCGCCGCGCCGGTTAATTCCGCGCTGGTTTCATGCGCAATCAGCAGATCGTAATCGGGGTTGTAAAACAGCTCGCTGCTTTCCTGAATACCAAGCTCAAGAAGAGCGTCTTTTACTGATTCAATACGTGACATGGAACTCCTGACAAACTATTGGCTGGATAAGATGCATCGGTTATTTCAGCCTGTTTAATCTGGCGGATTATTTTTAGCAGATAAATCCTGGCAGAAAATAAATAAACAGGATGAGCAGACCGGAGCTACGATTTAAAATCGTGCTCGTGTAGGGTGTCGCCTGTACTTTTGAAAATGCCGCTTTTACCGCTAAGTAATAAGCTGAACTCCAGAAAATGTTAACACCTGTGACTGATTGTGTTAATTGCATAGTTTCTATGCGTTATGCTAAAATTGCATAGCTATTAATGCAGTGTTGAGGATCGGGTCTGTGCTGGCGAATCTTGAAGTAAAATGGCTTTACGATGTGATTGCTCTGGAAGAGTCCAGAAGCTTTACGCTCGCGGCCAAAAGTAGAAATATTTCACAGTCTTCCTTTAGCCGCCGCATCCAGGCACTCGAGGCCTCGCTGGGTTTCAGCATCTTTGACCGCGCGGCAAACCCGCTACAGTTGACCAACCGTGGAAAAATTTTCATCGGCTACGCGCGAAATATGCTCGACGATATGGATTTTCAAATCAGTCGAATAAAAGGGCTGAATAACACCACCCAGAAAATAAGAATTGACGCCGCGCCTTCGCTTTCCGTTTTATTACTCCCCGAAATTATCGCCGGTTATACCGACCGCAAGAATAAGACTTTCCATGTTGAATCGATTAACGTCAACGACGCGGTATTCAATCTTAAAGAGGGAAAAAGCGATTTTATTCTGTCGTTTTATAATGAAGAGCTGATGAACTATCCGTTTATCAATCACAAAATTTTCGACTCGGCGCTGCATCTCGTCTCACCTTGCGATAAACACGGTAGACCGCTTTTTAATTTACATCGCGGCGTGCTGCCGCTGATGAAATACGCCAACGATAGCTATATGGGTCGCCAGGTGAATCAGGTTATCGACCGCAAACCGGAGATTACCTTTTCGCTGACCTTTGTTTCATCGATGAGCGAACTGCTCAAACGCATGATCCTCAACGGCGACGGCGTGGGCTGGCTGCCGCAGTACTCTATCAAGCGCGAGCTTGAGGAAGGCCGGCTGGCGATAATGGATGAGAGCCTGTCGTTGCCGATCGGCGCTTATATCTACCGCTCCGGTGCGCGGCTCAATCAATCCGCCGAGCGTTTCTGGCAGCACATTAAGGCCAGCAACACTGTTAGCGCGTAATTCGCCTGGCGGCAGAAAATTCGCTATTATCCGCATCCACCCTCTACCCGTGCAGCCTGATGTCTACGATTATCGATACCTTTGTCGCTCCGCCGTGCCACGCCGAAATCGACATCCTCTATCAGGATGAGCATCTGCTGCTGATCGATAAACCCTCGGGGCTGCTCAGCCTGTCCGGGAAAAACCCGCTTAATCTCGACTCGGTGCATCATCGCCTGGTGCAACAATTTCCCGGCTGCACGCTGGTCCATCGCCTTGATTTCGGTACATCGGGTCTGATGGTGATTGCCCTCAATAAGGCTATCAATGCGGCCCTTTGCCAGCAGTTTAGCCAGCGCGCGGTAACCAAGGTGTACAGCGCGCTGCTGTGCGGTCATCTGGCCAATGACGATGGGATAATTGACGCGCCCATTGCCAAAGATCCGGCGCTGTTTCCCCTGATGACGATTTGCGCGCTCAGTGGTAAACCTGCCCGCTCACGCTATCGGGTTATTGAGCGCTTCTACTCTGAAAGTGAATTACCGCTGACCCGGGTACAGCTGACTCCGGAAACCGGGCGCACCCATCAACTGCGCATCCACTGCCAGCAGTTGGGTCACCCCATTTTAGGCTGCGATCTCTACGGCGGTCTGGGCAGCGAAGGGGCAACGCGCCTGATGCTGCACGCCAGCGAACTGCATTTTGCGCATCCCATCAGCGGTGAGAGGATCGACGCACGTCATCCCAGCCCTTTTTAAAGTGAGGCCGCCGCGAAGAGACCCGGCGTGGTGCCAAAGTGCATGCGGAAAGATTTAATCAGATGGCTTTGATCGTAGAACCCGACCTCTGTCGCCACCTGCGCCGCCTCAGCGCCTTTAGCCAGGAGTCCTTTTGCCCTGACAAGCCTTAGCTGGGTGAGATACTGGTGAACAGATAAACCGGTCTGCGCCTGAAAAGTACGCATAAAATAGAACTCGCTCAGCCCGGCTACCGCCGCAATATCCTTAACCGACAGCGGCTGCTGATAGGCGCAGTGCAGAAACTCTATTGCCCGGCGAATATCGGCCCTGATGACTGGCCGTCGACCTCCGCGAACGCTGCGCTCGGCATAACGCCCCACCAGCAGATTAAGCACCTGATACATCAGACACTCTTTTTCCAGCGGATCGTGACTGGCGCCCAGCACGGCGGAAGCCTGGAGCATGCTTCGCGCTATCATCGGGTCATGGCGCATCCCCTCTCCACCGAAATTCACCTCACCTTTGCCGCCGAGCAGCGTTTCCGCCACTTCGTTAATCAGGCCAGCAGAAGGATAAAAAGCACAGTAATCCCAGCCTTCATCACGTTGCACCGCTTCGCCGGTATGCACCTCACCGGGCATGATCACCATCACCGTGCCTGCCGCTGCCACGCCCCGCTCGCGGCAAATACGCGTGCGCTGGGCACCACGGGCAAAAGCGGCTATCACATATTCGTCATGAAAATGCGGCGGATAGCTATGCTCATAGCAGGATGCACGCAGGATCTCCATTCCACCGTGTAATTCACTATCCCGCCAGAGCTTGATGTCGTCGCGAACCTCTTTTCCCACTTTGATGCCCTTTAATCCCCGAAGCGGGATGTTTGCGTAAATGCGCAGGATTTTACTATAACGTTTCCAGCAATTTTTTAAGATTACCATTCAGCAACGCACTCTATGGGACTATTTGATGTTGATAAATAACAAGACCTCATCAAGAGATGAGGCTATGGCGGAATTTCGCGCCGGGGTCATCGCCTGTTTGCCCACTATTCCCGGCTACTGGAGCATTGGTTTCGCCGCCGGTGCTATCGGAACCTTATCCGGGTTTACCACGCTGCAAACGGCGCTACTGGCAGGCGCGCTGTACGCAGGCTCGGCGCAGTTTTTGTTTTATTCTCTGTGGGCAACCGGCGCGGAAATGGCCTCGGTGGTGCTCAGCGTGCTGTTGGTTAACCTGCGCTATCTGTTGATGAGTTCGGCCATGAGCGTGTTCTTTCGCCAATATAGTCTATTGCAAAAGATTGTTAGCGGGCTGCTGCTGACGGACGAAACCTTTGGCGTGGCGGTACAGCGCGGCAGCGTGCACAACGGTGTTCCTTACTCGTGGATGCTCGGGCTAAACCTTGCCGCCTGGCTGAACTGGATCCTCGCCTGTATCGTGGGCGCAGGGCTGGCCTCCGCGCTTCCGCCATCGCTGATGGAGGGGTTAAGTTTTAGCCTGGTATCGATGTTTATCGGGCTGGTTCTGGCGCTGTGGTTTGCCAGCCAGCGTAAGATGCTGGAAACCTTCAGCATTGCCGTGGCGGTGCTGATTACGCTGTTCACCGCCGGGCACACTGATATGAGCATCGTGGTCATCGTCGCGGCCTCAGTTGCGGCGACGCTGGCAACAACAGGATTACGTCTGTTCTGCAAGGAGGCTAAATAAGATGGAACGCAATATCATTCTGGCCATTCTTGCCTCAGCGCTGGTCACCGCACTGATGCGCACGGTACCGATTTTACTGCTTTCGCGATTTCGCCTGGCTCCGGCCCTGCAGCAATGGCTCAGTTTTATTCCTTCCGCCATTATGGCGGCCATTATTGCCGCGGAGCTGTTGGGTAAACCGGCATTGACCAGCTCGGGTATCAGTATTTCTCTACTGGCCGCTCTTGCCGCCACCATTGCCGGCGTTGTGACGCGCAGTCTGTTCGCCACGGTGATTGTCGGCATGATCGCATTTTCCGCCCTTAACTATTTCCTGATATAACTCTTACGATAAAGGCCGTACACGAGTGCGGCCTTTAATTCAAATCACGGCATTGCAAATGCAAATATCATATTTGCTCGTTAATCACCGCCTCTGTAGCTTGTGCTCTATTCATGTTTTCCATGAAAAGAACATTCAGGGCGCGACGGCGATATGATTAAACTCGACAATATTCACAAGACCTACCCCGGAAGCGCGCATGCGGCCATTCGCGGCCTTAATCTGGTGATTAATAATGGCGAACTGTGCACTTTCGTTGGCCCCAGCGGCTGCGGAAAAACAACTATCCTACGGATGATTAATCAGCTGGATATTCCGGACTCCGGCGATGTCTATGTTCAGGGAGTTAAAATTGCCGCCGCCGATATTATTCAGGTACGGCGCAAAATTGGCTTTGTGATGCAAAGCGCCGCGCTATTCCCGCATCGTACGGTGGCGCAAAATATCGCCACGGTTCCGCGCCTTCTCGGCTGGAGCAAAAAGCACATTCAGACGCGAATCGACGAATTAGTCGATTTAATGTCACTCGACCGCAACGTGCTGTCCCGCTACCCGCATCAGCTCTCCGGCGGCCAGCAGGGTCGTGTAGCGATAGCCAGAGCGCTGGCCGCTGACCCGCCAATTTTGCTGATGGACGAACCTTTTGCCGCCATCGACCCGGTAGTGCGCGAGCGTCTTCAGGATGAGCTACTGCTGCTGCAACAGCGCTTGCATAAAACCATTGTCCTGGTGACCCACGACATTAATGAGGCCATCCGCCTCGGCGATAGAATCGCCATCTTCCAGGAGGGCGGCGTGCTGGCGCAGTTCGATACGCCGGACCATATTTTGTCGCATCCTGCCAGCGACTTTGTGCGCCGTTTTATCGGCCCAGAGCCTAATCTGCAACGGCTGGGGAGGATTCAGGTCAGACAGCTCCCGCGCCATGACGTACCGCTCATTGATGAAAATCTTTCCCCCATCGCCAGTCAGCATCCGCCGGTCGCCAGCCCGCTGCGCCTGATGCTGGATAGAAAACGGCGGCCGCTGAACTGGTTCGATCCCATTAAACACCGCACGCTACCGCTCGATGCGCCGCTGGCGGCAATCAACACGCTACGCTTTGCCTACAGCGCGCTGCTGGATGCGCCCGGCGGCGTCGTGGTTCATGTTGATGCCGACGGGGCGTATCAGGGCAGTATCTCCCACGCCCTGTTGCAGAATGTGCTGGAAGGCCACGTGGATCTTCACCGCTATGATTGATTGGTCGTGGGTCTTCGACAATAAAAACATGATTGCCGAGCTGCTGTGGCAGCACGTGCAGCTGGTCGCCATTTCGCTGTTTTTCGGTACCGTATTGACTGGCGTATTGATTAGCCTGACGCTGCGCTGGCCCCTGGTCGCCCAACCGCTGATCTACCTTTGCGGAATACTGTTTACCATCCCATCGCTGGCATTGTTTATTTTATTGCTGCCGTTTACCGGGCTGTCGCTGACGACGTCTATCATCGGGCTGACGCTCTACTCGCTGCTCATCCTGCTGCGTAACGTCATCGCCGGAATTGAGAAACTCCCCGCAGCCGTGCTGGAGTCGGCGCGCGCGCTGGGTTATACCCGCTGGTTTCGGTTTGTGGATGTTGAGTTGCATCTGTTGGTGCCATCGCTATTCGCCGGGTTACGCATCGCATCGGTGACGCTGGTCGGGCTGGTGACGGTTACCGCTTTAATTGGTCAGGGCGGCCTCGGGCAGCTCCTGCTCGCCGGGTTTAACCAGGATTATGTGACTCCGATTGTGGTCAGCCTGGCACTCAGCCTTATGCTATCCCTGCTGTTTGATTCGCTTATTGCCCACGTCGGCTATTGGCTTACTCCCTGGACTCGTTAATGGATATTATACTGGCAACCTTGCACTGGTTTTTACAACCGCAGCACTGGACCGGCGATGCAGGAATATTACTCCGCCTGCGCGAGCATCTTTATTATGTGCTGATCAGCATGATTATTTCTTCAGCCATTGCGTTACCGTTAGGCATTATTCTTGGATACTGGCGCAAAGGCGCATTTTTAATTATCAACCTGTTTAACATTGGCCGCGCCATTCCATCTTTAGGCTTAATTCTCTTATGCATTATTATCTTTGGCTTTAATGATATTCCGGTCTTTGCCGCTCTGGTGGCGATGTCGATTCCACCGATCCTGACTAACGCCTGGGTGGGAATTTATCATGCCGACCGCCAGCTGTGCGATGCGGCAAAAGCGCTGGGCATGACGCCGTTTCAAAGCCTGTGGCAGCTGCGAATACCGCTCGCCGCGCCGCTGATACTCGCCGGAATGCGGACCGCGCTGGTGCAACTGATCGCCACCGCCGTCGTCGCCGCCTACGCAGGACTTGGAGGCCTCGGACGCTTTCTGATTGACGGGCTCGGACAGCGCGACATTCCCCAGGTCATTGCCGGATCTCTGGTGGTATCGCTGCTGGCTATCGGCTGCGAAATGCTTTTTTCATTAATTACCCGGCGCGTCACCCACGCCCCAATCGCGCAAATAAATTAATTCTTTTCCCCACAACAATAAACCACCTGCAGGTAAAGAGGCATTATGAAGCAGCTATTTGGCATTCCCGCACGTCGTCACTTCCGTCTTTCGGTTTTCGCCGCAGGATTATTAAGTTTAAGTTTTAGCTCTCTGGCTCAGAGCATCACAATTGGCGGCGCGAATTTTACCGAAAGTTCAATTCTCGCCAATATTTACGCCAGCGCCCTAAAGAAAAATGATATTGAAGTAAAAACCCGTCTTAACCTTGGCAATCGCGAGATTATTATTCCGGCTTTGCAGAGCGGCGAAATTGATATCGTTCCGGAATATCTCGGCGCCCTGCTGAACTATTACGACGGCAAAACGCTGGCCACCAGCCAGAGCGACGTTAGCGCGGAGTTAGCCAAAGCGCTGCCTGCTGATTTTACGCTACTGGATCCCTCTCCGGCGTCGTCCATTACCGCCTGGGCCGTGCGGGCAGAAACGGCGAAAAAATATCATCTCAGCAAGCTTTCCGACCTTCAGCCTATCGCGCCGCAACTGGTCATCGGCGGACCACCGGAATTCCCGGTGCGCGCCCTTGGCCTGCCGGGCCTGAAGCGCGTCTATGGGCTTGAGTTTAAAGCAGTGAAATCTCTGGATATGGGCGGTCCGCTGACCCGTCTGGCGCTGAACTCCGGCAAAATCGACGTCGCCACGGTAGTTTCAACCCAGGGTAACCTCGCCAAAGAAGATTGGGTGGTGCTGGAGGATGATAAACATGAACAGCCGAGCCAGAACGTGGTGCCGCTGGTACGCAAAGCCAGCCTGACGCCCAAAATCAGCGAAGTGCTTAACAAGGTCTCCGACAAGCTCAACAACGCCGCGCTGATCGAGCTTAACCAGCAGGTCGATTTACAGCATAAAGACCCGGCGGCGGTAGCCGAACAGTGGGTCAAAACGAACCTCAATGGCAACTGATTGCCGCCGAGCCAGGGAAGGCATTACCTCCAACTGAGCCGAGAAAATGCCAAATAATCATATGATCCTGAACCTTTTCTTCTTCAATCCGCAGGGTGACTACCGCTTTTCCTGGCGTCACCCGCTGGCGCCGGAGAAAGAAATCTTCAGCCTCAAGTACTATGCCGGCCTAGCCCGCAAAGCCGAGGCCGCCACCCTCGATGCTATTTTTGTCGCCGACCATATCTCCATCTGGGATACCGTGCCCAGCGGTTTAACCCACTACGCCAACGCCCGGCTCGAACCTATTACTCTGCTTTCCGCCCTCGCGGCGGTGACGGAACATATTGGTTTGATGGCAACGGCCTCCACCTCTTATAACGAGCCCTATAATCTCGCTCGCTATTTTGCCTCTCTCGACTTTCTCAGCAACGGACGAGCCAGCTGGAATATTGTCACCTCGTGGCTGGAGGAGGAAGCGGCCAATTTCGGTCTTGACCAGCTCCCGCAACACGGCAATCGCTACCAGCGCGCGGGGGAATTTATTGATGTTGTCACGCGATTATGGGATTCGTGGGAGGACGGCGCGGTGCTCTACGACAAAGCCAGTGGGCTGTTTGCCGATTCGCGCAAGGTGCATCATCTCGACTTTAAGGGCGAGTTCTTCCGCGTTCGTGGGCCGCTAAACGTGCCGCGTCCGCCGCAGGGGCATCCGGTGCTGGTACAGGCCGGGTCATCAGAAGCGGGTAAAAACCTCGCTGCCGCCTGGTCCGATATGCATTTTGTGTTTATCAAATCTATTGAAGAGGGGTTGGCCTACCGCGAAGAGATGAACCAGCGGTTGCGCAGCCACGGGCGCGATCCGGCGCATTTCAAAATCATCGCCGGGGTTTTACCGGTGGTGGTCATTTCAAATGCGGAAAAAGAGGAGCGCCAGCGGCTTAACGAGCAGTTGATGAGCGACCAGATGGCCATCGACCTGCTCTCTTCCTATCTGCGCATGGATTTATCCGCTTATCCCGTTGACCAACCGCTGCCGCCGCTACCGGATGAGGCGTCGTTTGATGGGATCCGCACCGCGCTCAAGCTTATTCGCGATTACGATCCGCAGTTGACAGTCCTGGAGTTAGGCAAGCAGCTGTTACAAAGTTCCGATAGCTGGCTGCTGATCGGCAGCGCCGAGGAGGTCGCCAGCGCATTGACGGAAACCTGGCGCGCTGGCGCGGCTGACGGTTTCAACCTGATGTTCCCGCTGCTGCCGGGAGATTTTGACCGCTTTATTGAGCAGGTAGTGCCTATTCTGCAACGCAGCGGCGCGATGCGGGAATGCTACCCGTCCGGAACCCTGCGCGAAAAGCTTGGTCTGCCAGTCGTCGAAAACAGTTTCGCCCGCCGGGATGGCAAACCGCAGGAGTCATAGCGCAGCTATTCCCCGGTAGCGGCTAGCGCCTTACCGGGGCTACGGGTTCCCCGACCTCTGCGGGCTGGTAGCCCGGACAGGCGCGTCAAGCGCCGCCTCCGGGGAATGTGCTGTGTCTGAAACCTCAGCGCGGTTTCTTCCCGCTGGCGCTGCGCTGACCGGGCTACGGTTTCACCGACCTCTGCGGGACGGTAGCCCGGACAGGTGTGTCAAGCGCCGCCTCCGGGGAATATGCTGTGTCTGAAACTTCGGTGCGGTTTCTTCCCGGTAGCGCTGCGTTGACCAAGCTACGGGTTCACAGCCCTCTGCAAGACGGTAGCCCAGACTAGGCGCGTCAAGCGCCGCCTCCGGGAAATGAGCCAAACCTGATACATCATGCGCTGCTTCGTCCCGGTGGCGCTGCGCTGACCGGGCTACGGGTTCCGCGCCGTCTGCAGGACGGTAGCCCGGACAGGCGCGTCAAGCGCCGCCTCCGGGAAAGCGCTTATAGCCGCGCGAGGCCCCGCGCCGCAACGTCTTCGCGCCACGCCAGCAGCGGCAGGTAGCTCTCACGCCGTATATCGCTATAGCCGCTGATAAACAGCGCTTCGCAAAGCGACCGATAGTGTTCATCGCTAACCAACTGCTGCAGCGCCTCTCTGAGCACACCCAACGTCGCCGCCGGGGTCTTTGCCGAAGTAATCAGCGGCAATCCCGGCGCCAACGGGCTATGCGCAATAACCGCCAGCCCCGCCAGCGCATCGGGCTGATGACGCTGTAACAGCGCCCAGGTCACGCAATCAATGGCGGCGATATCCGCCGTTCTCTGTTGAAGCTCGCGCAGCGATTGCCGGTGGCTGCCGCTGAACACCACCGTTGAAAAGAAACGCCCATCGCGCGATAGCGGCGCGACCATTTTTAACAGCACGTTATAACCGGACTGC
Organism: Klebsiella sp. MISC125; assembly: GCF_051131775.1. Taxonomy (NCBI): domain Bacteria; kingdom Pseudomonadati; phylum Pseudomonadota; class Gammaproteobacteria; order Enterobacterales; family Enterobacteriaceae; genus Klebsiella; species Klebsiella sp. MISC125. Next base: position 2,462,037 of record NZ_CP180448.1, on the reverse strand, counting down.
GAATCCGGCGAATTACACGCCACCCGACGCCCGCGAAAATCAGCCAGCGTCTGCCGGCTCTGCGCTTCACGCACCACCAGCAGACTACGGTAATTTCGCCCTTCGCAGCCCGGCGCCGAATAGTGAAAACAGCCCACCGTTTGTACATCCGCTAGCCGCGTCACCAGCGGATAGCCGCAGGTCTGACTCAGCAGCAGCTCCGGGTTTCGCCAATGTCCCAGCAGATCTTCGGGAACCGAATATGACAGCATATCTTCAGCCGCCACGCCGCGCGCCGCCAGCAGTTCCCGGACCGCCCACCATAGCGCCAGGGTATCCTGCTCATTTACCGCATACATCGGAAACGCCAGCCGTTCACTCATGATGTTCATCCACCTTACCCTGCTGGTTAAAACCGGGATGGACATTCACCTCCACCGATTTTGTCAAAAAACGCCGCAGCCATTCACCATATCCACGTACCACAAACCCACCGTTACGCTGCTGGTAATCCACCTGATGATGCAGATAGATCTTTCGCAGCCCGTACCACGGCACGCCCGGTAAATCGTGATGCACTGAATGGTAATTGAGATTCAAAAACAGCACTCGCCAGACCAGCCCGGCTTCATTAATCACCGAACGGGCCAACGGATCGTCCGCAGCACGATGTTCAAGAAAGGAGCGAACTTTGGTCAACGCCAGCGCCGGATAGCTGACAGCCAGCACAAAATAGAGCGGCGAAAAACCCTGCTGCGCCATCCACGAAAACAGTGCCACCAGCAGCAGACCGTGAACCAGCCACATCGCCATTGTTTTAAGCTGTCGGCGACGAAACGCCGCGAGCGCACTCGCGAGGGTTTGGGCAATATCCAGCAGCGGCGCCACCAGTAACCTGCCAATAAACGTATTACGCAGATGAATAAGCTTGCGCTGCCAGGGGGCAAAACGTTGCCAGCTCTGCGGGGTAAAATAGTAGGATTCCGGGTCATCAACGGGCTGAGTCAGCAGATGGTTATGATGATGCGCCAGATGCGAGTCGCGATACAGGCCATAGGGATACCAGACCGCCAGCGGCAGCGTCCCCAGCAGTTGATTAAACCACGGACGCGAGGTGGGATGACCGTGGATAAGCTCATGCTGCAAGGACATGTACCAGGCGGTAAACCAGATAAGCAGCAACGTGGCAGGAAAAAGCCCCAGCGCCCGCCACCAGATCAGCGAGGAAAACCAGCCGCCGTAAACCGCAAAAATCAGTAGCCAGGTCGGCAGTTCACTTCGCCACAGCCGGCTACGGGAAAGATAATGAATCCGCTCTCGCTGCTGCGGGTGCAAATAGACCGACCTGTTTTTTGCCATTCCTGCCACTACCTTTTCGCGTTATCGTTTTGCTCTCCCGAAGATGTGAGATAACGCGTTAAATAACAAAGAATTTAAATCACTTAGCTTTGCCAGAAATCGGCCTTACTCCTTGTGGAGAGGAGTAATATATCGCCATCCCGCAATAACGCTCAGTCCGGCACAAGTCAGTAACGCTGCCCCCAGCGATTGCCCCCATCCGGCAGCCAGCAGACCGGCGCCAATCAGCACATAATAAAACAGGCCGAAAAAGGCACCGGCGGTGCCCCGGCAGTCGCCGTAGGCGCTCAGCGCCGACCCCAGCACCAGCGGGATCGCCATCGCATAAGCGAGAGTGACCAACGATACCGGCAGAACAAACCATATTGATTCCCGCAGCGCGTACACCGCGATGCCGCCGACCAGATGAAAAAAGCACGCAATCGTCAGTATCCGCCCCAGCGAAACATTCTGGCGCAGCAGCCGGCGGTTAAGCAGCGCGCCGAGCAGCGAACCGGCAGCCAGCGCCATCCCGCTATAGCCAAACGTCAGAGCATCCAGCCCCAGACTGGCAAAAATAAAGGGAGCCAGGCTGTAATAGCTAAACAGGCTGACGTTAAATGCCGCGATCAGTATTGCCGCCAGCGCAATTTTTTTATCAACAACCATCCGCTGCAACACGGCAAGAAACGCCCCTCCCCCGACATTTTTTGGCCGCGTTTCCGGCATCAACCACAGGCTACACAGCAAAAGCGCTGCAGCCAGAAGCGCCAGAGCGCTAAACACGCCGCGCATGCCCCAGATAGCAGTGAGCCCGCCGCCGATATACACCCCGATAGCCGGGCTCACCGCCAGCGCCAGGCCGATAAACGAAAAAATACCCGCCAGCTGTCGCCCGCTAAAACAGTCCCGCAGAACCGTCTGCGTCACCACTGAACCAGTCGCCGCGCCGAAGGCCGTGACTATCCGCGCCATTAACAACAGCGAAAAATCCGCCACCCACAGGGCCATCAGACACCCCATCGCGTAAACGCCTAATCCGGCCAGTAACGCCGGACGCCGACCGTAGCGATCGCTAAATCCGCCCCAGAACAGAACGCCTGCGGCAAAACCGATAAAGTAGACGGAAAGCGTTTGCGCCGCCTGCGGCGCACTCACGGAAAAATAGGTGCTGATATCGGTCAGCGCCGGGCTATAAATCGTTTCCGCAATTTGCGGGAACATCAGCAGTGCGGTGACCAGCACCATCGCAGAACGCCCCAACATATCCACCTCCTGATAATTAGAGGCGCTATTGTAGGTAAGCGATTTATCGAACATTATAAACATAATGACTTTAAATATCGGAAATCGGACATTATGGCCTGGCTTGACGCGAAGGCGGCATTCAATCCGGATGCATTAACAAACAGCCTGATTGGCGTGCAATCAGCATTAGGGGATCACGATTCTGGTACTCACCAGCATGGAATGGCGCAGATTCTATTTACCCGTCAGGGATGCGTGCGATTGACGCTCAACGATGGCGCTCTGCTGTGTCTGCTTCCGCCAGGGCGCGCGGCGTGGATCCCGGCGGGGATTCCCCATCGCGCGGAGATGAAAAACATTGTCGACTACCGTTCTGTCTGGTTTCAGCCGCAGCGCTACCCCGCACTGCCGCCCCAGTCGGCGATATTGAACGTTGTGCCGCTGCTGCGCGAGCTATTAGAACGCATCAGCGCCAGCCCCTGGGATACCGACTGGGAAGCCGAGCCGGCACGGTATCTTGCCGCCTTGTGTCAGGCCGAAATTAACGCGGCAGCCCGGGAACCGATGATGCTCGCGCTACCGCAGGATAAACGGCTGGCGATGCTTTCAGGCATCGCATTACCGCCAACGCTTAAGGATTTGGCTGCCCGCTGCGGTGCCAGCGAAAAAACCATTAGTCGGCTGTTTCGCCGCGATACCGGCATAACCTACCAGCAATGGCGTCAACAATGGCGATTAATGAAAGCCGTCGAGATGCTGGCGACCGGAAAGCGCATTACCGATACAGCCCAGGCGCTTGACTTCGCCAGCGATAGCGCCTTTATCTACTTTTTTCGCACCATGACCGGCATGACGCCGGGACGCTACTTTTCCACCTGACCCTGGCCGCCTGGCGTGAACGGCGGCAGCGTCAAAAAAGTGCTTTGCAACCCTTCGGACCACGCTTTACGAATGCTGTTGAAGTAAGGATCGCTTTCGGTAATGCGATGTTGCCCGGCGCTGCTCAGGCTACCGCTGCGATAAAGCAGCGTATCCAGCGGCAGGCCCACCGACAGATTGCTGCGCAGCGTTGAATCAATGGAAATCAGCGCACAACACATCGCCTGCTCCAGCGGCGTCTCCACCGTCAGCACTCGATCAATAATCGGTTTGCCGTATTTACTCTCGCCAATCTGGAAATAAGGCGTATCGCGGGTGGCTTCGATAAAGTTACCTTCCGGATAGATGTGAAACAGGCGGTGCGTTTCCCCGGCAATCTGCCCGCCAAGCAGTAGATTGCAGTTGAAGTTGGTGTTACCACAGTTTTGTTGATTGCTGCTGTCGCGCTGAATCACCTCCTGCAGGGTTTTGCCGATCAACATCGCTGCATCGTAAAGCGAAGTCACCTGCATCAGATTCGGCTCCTGCTGGGTGCGAATGCGCCCGCTGAGCAGGCTGATCACGCTCTGGGTTGTGGCCAGGTTACCTGCAGATTGCAGCACCATGACCCGTTCGCCGTCCTGATGGAAAACGTGCAGTTTTTTAAAGGTTGCAATATGGTCCACTCCCGCATTGGTGCGGGAGTCTGAGGCAAATACCAGTCCATCTGACAAGCACATGGCCACACAGTAGGTCATCGTTTTCGTTCCTGCCGTTATTGCTGCTGCGCCTGTTGCGAATGTTCGCGCACTTCAGCGTTGGTTAACATAATTTCGCCACCGCCGCCGAGACGGGTGCCGCGTACCGGGCAGGCATCAAGGTAGTCCAGCCCGGTCGCCAGCCGCAGATGCTGGTTCAGCCTGCGGGTATTATTGGTGATATCAAACGACAGCCAGCGCCCGTTTAGCCATACTTCAGCCCACGCGTGCATGGCGACATGCTGGGCGTTATCGCTGTAAACATAGCCACTGACGTAGCGCGCCGGGATCTCCAGCGCCCTGCAGCAGGCGAGGAACACGTGAGTATGATCCTGGCAAACGCCTTTCGCCCGCGCAAACGCATCGGCGGCGGAATCCTGCACCTGCGTCGCTCCCGGCGAGTATGGCATCCTAATCAGCAGTTCCGCCATTAACCGGTTCAGGCTCTCTTCCTGGGCGCCAGCCTGATACCAGCGCTGAGCAAATTCGCGAATCGGACCATCGGCGCGGGTCAGCGGCGTACTGCGTAAAAAGACCAGCGGTGACAGCAACTCCTGTTCATCGACGCCGATATCCTCACCGTCTTCAGCGATGTCAACGACCCCGCTGGCGCGGATAGTCATCTCGCTATGCGGATTATCCAGCGTCAAGACGTGCAGGACGTTGCCCCACGCATCGGTGGTGGTGACCGCCGCCCCCTCCGGCAGAGTCAGCGTCCAGGAAGCAATTTTCTGCCGCCCGGTGCTGCGCGGGGTCAGGCGTAAGTACTGGGTAGAAAACTTCACTTCTTCATCGTAGCCGTAGCGGGTCAGGTGATCGATAACCAGTTTCATAACGCCTCCAGATAAGTTTGTCTGATGCTGTCTGAAAGCGCGTTAATTCGCGCCAGCAGTTCATTGAGAGTGACCTGTAAATCCGCCTGAACCAGATCGTCGCGAGTACTAAAGCGTAAATCGACGTTGAGCTGATGCGCCAGGCGCAGCGGTAGGTGTGACCGATCGTTGGCGATCTGTTCCAGTTGCCCGACCAGATCGGAAATACTGGCGCGCAGCGAACGGGGTACATCGTTACGTAGAATCAACAATTCCATCACCGTTTCGCGACTCACCGGCTGGCGATAAATGCTGTTATACGCCTCGCGGGCGCTGACCGCGTTGAGCAGCGTATCCAGGCGGTAATACTCGCGGACCGGGTCCGGATCGTTGGTTAACTGCTGATCCTTAATCAACAACAGTTGCGCGGTGGAGGACGCCCGCTCGATCAGCGTACCGATGCCTATGAAGCTGAGCGCATCGTTGCGCAGCAGCGTGCCAAGTATCGCGCCGCGAAACAGATGCACCCGCTCTTTCACCCATTCGAAAAAAGCGTCGTTGCCCAGCTCGCTGATTCCCCGCTGGCGCAGTTTGCGCAGCTCGATTCGCGTGGCGTTGATGCTCTCCCACACTTCCGCCGACAGGCTACCGCGCACCGCGTGGGCGTTGTTCCACGCCATCTCGACGCAGCTAAAAATGCTGTACGGGTTGTTGCCATCGAGAGCGAAAAAATTGAGCAGGTTGCTCATGGTGAAACGCGCGTGGCGCGCCTGAAACAGCTCATGGGTCAGCGACAAATTTAGCGGTAAGGCTAAATCCCGCGACTGCTGGCTGTGGCGCGGGATCATCGACAGCTTCCAGGTGACATCCAGCACCCGGGCATAGCTTTCTGCGCGCTCAAGGTAGCGCGCCATCCAGAAGAGTTCACTCGCTGTGCGACTTAACATGATTCATCATCCTCCATCACCCAGGTATCCTTGGTGCCGCCGCCCTGGGACGAGTTCACCACCAACGAGCCTTCGGTTAGCGCCACCCGCGTGAGCCCGCCGGGCACCAGGCGGATCTCTTGCCCCGAAAGCACATAGGGCCGCAAATCGATATGGCGCGGCGCCAGACCCTCGTCGATAAAGGTCGGGCAAGTCGACAGCGCCAGAGTGTCCTGAGCGATATAATTCGCCGGGTTCGCCAGCAGGCGCTGGCGAAACGCCTCGCGCTCCTCTTTGGTTGAGCGCGGGCCAACCAGCATGCCGTAGCCGCCTGCGCCGTGAACCTCTTTAACCACCATCAGCTCAAGGTTGCTCAGCACGTAGCTGAGGTCTTCTGCTTTACGGCATTGCCAGGTAGGAATGTTGCTCAGGATCGGCTGCTCGCCCAGATAGAAGCGAATCATCTCCGGCACGTAGGGATAGATCGATTTATCGTCGGCGACGCCGGTACCGATAGCATTCGCCAGCACCACGCCTCCGGCGCGATACACCGACAGAAGCCCAGGTACGCCTAGCATGGAGTCGGCGCGGAAGGCCAGCGGGTCAAGATAGTCATCATCAATACGGCGGTAAATCACATCGACGCGTCGCGGCCCCTCGGTGGTGCGCATATACACCGCCCCGGTTTTAATAAACAGATCGGCGCTCTCTACCAGCTCAACCCCCATCTGCTGGGCCAGAAAGCTGTGCTCAAAATAGGCGCTATTAAACCGCCCCGGCGTCATCACCACCACGCACGGGTCGTCCACCGGCGAGCTTTCGCGCAGCGTTTGCAATAAATAACTGGGATAGCGCTCCACTGGCGCAATATGGTGCTGTTCGAACATTTCGGGATACAACCGCATCATCATTTTGCGGTTTTCGAGCATATACGAGACGCCGGAAGGCGTGCGCAGATTGTCCTCCAGCACGTAATACTGGCCGTCGTTATTACGCACCATATCCACCCCGGTGATATGGGCGTAGGTATTGTTGGGTAAATTGATCCCCTGCATGCAGGGCTGATACTGTTCGTTCGCCAGCACCTGCTGTGCCGGAATCAGCCCCGCGCGGAGGATATTTTGCTCGTGGTAGATATCGTAAAGGAAAGCGTTGAGCGCTTTTACCCGCTGGCGAATGCCGCGATCAAGTCGCTGCCACTCTCCAGCAGGAATAATGCGCGGCACGCTATCAAAGGGGATCAGGCGCTCGGTCCCTTCATCTTCGCCATAGACGTTAAAGGTGATGCCGATACGGTGAAAGAGCAGTTCCGCCTGCTCTTTTTTCTGCCGGATAGAGAATTGATCGGTGCTGCGAAACCATTGCCACCAGGCGTTATAGTGCTGACGCTGCTCTCCCTGCGCGGTAAGCATCTCATCATAATAATGCCCGTCAGGAAGCGTTATTTTTATCATGGCCGTCTCCTCCGGTTGTACTCACTTTGGGGTAATCCCGGGAAGAGATAAGCATTAATTATGCCAGGTCACACAGCGCGATGGCTTCACCATGCGCCGTCAAGCCGCACCGTTTCATTGCATAAAAAACAACCAGACGCTTTGCTTATTTATCGCCAAAAACGCACCAATATGGCGCAAGTTGATTCGCGCGATGCTAGCGCTTTGCTAACCACTGCGCGTAATGCGCGGGCCACTCGACGGTGGGCGTGCCGGGGCGCCCCATGGCAAAACCGTGACCACCGCGGGCGTAGCGGTACATGCTGACGGCAACCTGATGCTCACGACAGGCGGCGGCCATGATTAGCGTATTGTGTGGGTCAGAGACTTTATCGTCCTCTGCCTGAGCGAGAAAACAGGGCGGCGTCTGCGCGCTAACGTAAGTTTGTACCGACCAGGCGCGATCGACCTCTTCGCTGGCATGAGGTCCGGCGAGAATTCGATGCGTAGCGGTATGGGTATACGGCGGTTCGAGGGAAATAATCGGGTAAATCAGCGCCGCGCCGTCGACCCGGGGTGATATGTCATCCACGGCGTCGACTGGCGAGTAAGCGGCAAAATCGGACCGACAGGCCGCCATGCCCAGCAGATGCCCGCCAGCGGAAAAGCCCAACAAACTGACTTTTCCCTCGCGCTGGCGAATCAGGCGCAGCGCTCGCTGGGCATCCTGCAATGGTGCGAAGCCGCCCGCTTTCCATCCTTCACCGGGAAGGCGGTAGGTCAGCACATAGGCCGTATAGCCGCGCGCGGTTAGCCAGCGCGCAGCGGGCCAGGCTTCTTTCGCCATTTCAATGCGCCGATATCCACCGCCTGCGGCAATTAACACACCGTGACCGAGCGGCACGGCAGGACGCCATACCGTCAATTCAGGCTGAGCGATATGGCTTAGCGCGCCGCGTTCGGATAAGCGTCTGGGTCCGTCAGGACCGCCACCGCCAGGAGGCTCGCCCGGCCACAGGCGCAGCGTTGTCTGCGCTTCCATAGCCCGCGCGCGGCTCACCGCAAGCAGCGCGGCGGCGCTAAAGAATAAAAAATGACGTCGGTTCACTGGCGGCTCCTGATACGGGTATGACGGCAATAACACCATAAACGTTTTACCGATATCACATAATAATGTAGGCCGGGCAAGGTGCCAGCCGCCGCCCGGCAGAACCATCAATCATGGCTAATCATTTACGTGTCTCAGCTCCAGCCAGTCCACCACCAGACCCGGTTTGATAAAATCAAAGCCGACGCGATATTTCCCCGGTTGCAGCTCAAGCCGACACAGCTTCTGTACGATTTCTCGCCCGAGGGTACCGTTGGTCTGGATCGTCGCCACAAACTGGTCATTAAGCAGCAGATTGCAGGCGGTTTGCGCCAGCGCCGCGCCGTTAGCGTACACGCTCACCAGTACGTCATAAATCGCCGTCTGTTCAACGCTCAACACCAGATCTTCGTCATAGCGCAGCCGCGACTGCTCGGCAATTTTAATTGCCCCCTGACAGGTTCCAGCGCGCCCGGGTTCTGCCGCCAGGCGAATGATATCCGCCCGCGGTTTATCCCCGCGTTTAAAGACCTGGGTCTGCATGATAAAGTCGAGAATATTGATCGCACAGCGCTGAAGCTCGCCCAGGGTTAATTGGCCTTTTGCCAGCGCCTCCAGAGTATTATCCCCGCCCGCATTAACCTCCGCACCGTTATTATTCACCACCATATAAAGATCGTTCTGCGCGCGGATCATCGCCGCAGTGTTGTGGGTGCTTGCCGCGCCTCCGCTGACCGGATCGTTCATCGTTGCCCACCAGTCGGTCATCACAATACCGCGAAAGCCCCACTCCTCGCGCAGCACGGTGGTGGTGAGATCGTAATTAGAGGCAGCGTGATAGCCATTGACCGGGTTATAGGCGGTCATCACCGCGCTAGCGCTGCCGAATTTCACCGCGTACTCAAAGCCTTTGAGGTAGATTTCACGCAGCGCGCGCTCCGACACCACCGAGTCCGCTTTGGCCCTGGCGAACTCCTGGTTATTGCAGGCAAAGTGCTTAAGCGTCGCAATTCCGCCGCCGCTGCGAATGCCGCGAACCACCGCCGCCGCCATCATCCCGGTCAGCAATGGATCTTCGGAGAAATATTCAAAATTGCGGCCGTTGAGCGGATGGCGCTGGATATTCATCCCCGGCCCCAGCAGCAGGTCGATACCGTTACGCAACAGCTCTTTGCCCTCCATGACATATAGCCGTTCAACGAGAATCGGGTCCCAACTGGAAGCCAGCAGCGTGCCGCTGGGGAGCAGGGTCGCCTTCGCGCCGTTATCCATGCGAATACCTGAAGGGCCGTCGGCGGTCGATGCCAGCGGAATGCCTTTTTCCAGCAGGCTGTCGGCTACCCCGCCGAAGGCTGATGCGACGCCGGGGGTCACTTTATGGCTGCACATCCCTTCCCCGCGCACCAGGCAGGCCAGCTCTTCAACCGACAGCTGGGCAATAAACGCGTTCATCGTGGCGCGTCCTTCGGCGACGTCGCTAAGAGTCAGCCCCTGATTACCGGTGAGAGTGATGGTCTGCGGAAGACGCTCTTCGATGCGCGCACGCAGATTAATCTCCCGACGCGGAACATCCTCCCACTCAATCTGATAGCTGCCATCCTCGCCATCGGCAACCGGCTTAATGCGTACAAACGGCACCGTCGGCGCCAGTACCTGCTGATGGCGAGAGAGGACCCGCAGCGTCTTCTGCGTGTACCCGGCTTCTCCATCAACCGTCAGCAATTGCAAATCGCGAACGCTATTGCCCATCAGCAGGCGGTAAAGCCCCGGCTCCATCACATAACAATGGGGATGTCCGGTGGCTCCGCTGTCGTCCAGCGAGGCAAAGCGCTCCAGTGGGATACGCAGGGTTAAGGTTTCGCTTTCTCCCGGCTGTAACAGACGCGTTTTGGCGAAGGCCACCAGCACGCGCGCAGGTTTCCCCAGTGCGCCCTGCGGTGCCTGAAGATAAATCTGTACCACCTCTTTCCCCGAGAAAACGTCGCCGCTATTGGTGACCGTCACCGACGCCTGAATATGGTCGCCGAAAGCTTCTGCCCGCGCTGATTGCAGGGTAAAACGGGTATAAGAGAGGCCGAAACCAAAAGGGAATTGCAGGCGTTGTGGGCAAAAGGTTTCAAAATAGCGATAGCCGACGTAAATATCTTCCTGATAGAGATTTTGCGCTTGTGCTCCCCAGCAGGGTGATGCCGGATGGTCATCCAGCGACATAACGATGCTGCCGACCAGCTTGCCGGAAGGCGTCACATCGCCATACAGTAGCGAGGCTGCCGCCTGCGCGCCATCGGAGCCGCCGAGCCAGACGTACAGTAACGCGCGTATGCGCTTACGCAACAGGGGATCGTCAGCCCACGACAAATCAATCAGTCCGGCGGTATTCAGCACCACGACGACTTCATCAAACTCACGGCACACCTGGTGCAGCAGGCGCATCTCATCAGCGGTTAACCGATAGCCTCCTTCGACATCAGCATTATCCTGATCTTCACCTGCGGTACGCCCCAGCACAATCACCGCCTGCGTTGAAACGGCTCGCGCCTGGCGAATCTGTTCATCGCTCAGCGGCATTTCCTGCTGAAACCAGGGCTCAGCCGCCCATGCACCGCCGCCGTTATCAAACGGGTGATCATTGACCCACTGCTCATAAAGCGCGGCCAGTGACTCATTGAGCGTTCCACTGCTTCGCGCCCGTAAAGCCTGTAATAAGGTGGTATGACTCACCACGTTGACCGCCCCGCCCGAACCGGTGCCGCTGCGATAGTAGTTAATCTGCGTGCGGCCAAACACTGACACGGGCTGCTGAGCGCTAAGCGGCAACATGCCGCGATCGTTTCTCAGCAACACCGCGCCTTCGGCGGCGGCGGCGGTAGCAAATTCAGCAAACCCTTCCAGCGGGGTTCCCGCTTTACTGTCAAACATGGTGTCGTCCTGTTAACTCGCGCCTCCGTGGGAGGCTAAATGGCATAATGAGCAGAGCCCGCAAAAATGCGGGCTCTGTTTTGATCAGAAGAAATATTTGAAGCGGAGACGGCCGCCGTAACGGGAGTCTTCATTACCGTCACCGTGGGTCGGATTGGACTCAATCCATGACGCGTAGGCACCCAGGTAGACGTTGAAGTTCTTCATATTCATGACGTTCGGGAACAGGTACGAAGCATGAATGGTGTGGATGTCGTAGTCGCCCGGATCGGAGATCCAGCAGTTATCATCGCAGTTAGCGGCAAAATTGGCGGTGTTAAAGCTTTCAATTTTGTTGTGCGCGTAAATATAACCAAGCTCAAAACCATGCCACAGTGAGTTCACGCCAGCGGTGAAGTCAGTTTCATCCTCAGCGTCCATATAAGCCACGTTGAGATTAGTCACGACGCCATCTTCCGGATCGGTTTTTTGTCCGTTCCATGTCATCGTGTAGCCATAACCGGTACGGCTGGACTGGTCGACCCATTGGCCTTTAGCATTGTGATACCCGTAGGCATTGTTAACCACGTTGCTTTCCATCGCGATGGCCGTGGAGAAGCGCCCGCTATTCCACGCAATAACCGGGCGCAAATAGGCAACGTTTTTCTCATTTTCCAGATCGGTACCGTGATACTGCTCGTCCTGGAACAGCGTACTGCCATTTTCCAACAAAGTATTGAGTTCGAAATACCAGTTATCAACGGTTTTGCTCATCAGGAAGTTGCCGCCGCTGCTGCTACGACCGCGCCCTTCTTTCATCATGTAGATATAGCCGTAACCGTCGCTGTAGAGATCGTTGGCGGTGTTGCCAGAGTATTCAACAAAGGTATCCTGATTCAGCGGGAACATATCGTAGGCCTCAAAGCGCCCCACCTTCACCTTCCAGTCATTCTCCTGGCCAAAGAAGAAGACCGCATCATCAAGATTCATTTTGCCGGTCAGATCGGCCAGCGGCTGGACGGAAAAACCGGCAAAATTGCCGTTATCCATTTTGCGCATTCCGTCAAAACCCAACAGCAGACGACCGTTGATATCCCAGCGCTCGTTATTACCCGGTGCCCAGTCTTTATTGGCGGAGGTTTTTACCGAAGTCAGGCTACCGCTGCTGCTGGCGCCGTCCATATTGAATTCCACATCGCCATAAAACTTAATATCGCCATAACCGGATAGCGTCAGTTTGGTCGGTTCAGTCCCCGGAGCGACAGGCTCCGCTGATTCTACCTTCACTGTCGGGACATTTTTCGCCGCGACGGCCTGCTGCTGCGTTAGCGTCTGGATCTGAGCTTCCGCATCCGCAGCGCGTTGTTCAGCGTTAATTAATCTTTGCTCGAGCTGCGCAAGGCGTTTATTAATATCTTCGGAGGGACTATTTTTTGCTGCCATTACGCCAGTGGAAAATACGGCACTAATAACCAGAGCTAGATATTTCACTTTCATTATTACCATCCCTAATTTCGTTATTGTTTATTTCTTTCATCCTGGGCATAGCAGGGGCTATGTAGAAAATAATCTATATAACCCCTAAACCTGCTTTTGTATTATCAGGATTCTGCGAAAGTTCCGTTTTTCAAATCATCAACAATGCCATTCATTTTATTTTCGGTTAAGCCATAGAACCGAATGGATACTGCGGTAAGAACATAAAACACGGAGGGAACAAGGGTAAACAACAGCATCACGCCCTGCACGGCTGAAGCCGACTGCACTGCGGTATTAGCGGCATAATGGTAGTAAGCCAGCACCCAGCCGAGGATTGCGCCACCTACGGCCACGCCCAGTTTGATAACAAAAATATTGGCCGCGACGTTCATCCCGGTAATACGGCGCTGGGTTTTCCATTCGCCATAGTTATTGACATCGGTGATCATGGACCACTGCAACGCACCGTTACCACCCTGAATGATGGAAATCAGAATATGTACGCCAAGCACCAGAATCCAATATTGCACTGGAACCATAAAGCACACTACGCCCAACGCAGCAGTAATCAGGTTAACCCAGAAGGAAAATTTAATTTTGCAATAACGCGTACCGAACGGTTTTGCCAGCACCGAACCCAGCATTGAGGCAAACATCCCGCCGAGCATAAATATCGTTATCACATCAGCGCCTTTATTCAGCACGCTATTGACGTAATACACTACCGCACCACCGCGAATCACCACGGCAACCAGCATCATAAAGTTGTAGACCGAAAGAATACGCCACTGATCGTTACGAAAGAGAATTTTGACGTCACGAGTAATATTCAGATTCTCTTCTTTAATCGGCTGAACGCGTTCCTTGGTGGTCGCGAAGCAGATAATAAACATCAGACAACCGATAACACCGAATAACGCCATGGAGACCTGAATCCCGGTAGCACGGTCGCCCGGATAAAGAAAGTCAGCCAGCGGCAGGATAAATGCGGTACCCAGCGCACCACCAATTGGGGTGATGGCAAAACGCCAGGATTGCAGGGAGAGACTTTCACGCGGATCGGAAGTCAACGCGGCGCCCAGCGAGCAGTAAGGAATATTAATGGCCGTATACATCAACGTCATAAATATATATGCCGCTACCGCATAAACCACTTTACCTGAATCGGAGAAAGATGGAATGGAGTAAACCAGTACGCAGCTCACCGCAAATGGGACGCAAATAGCCAGCAGCCACGGACGGAAACGCCCCCAGCGGGTTGAGGTGGCATCCGCAATGGCCCCCATAATCGGATCGGTAATCGCATCCAGCAGACGGACCAGCAAAAACATCGTCCCCATCACGGCGGGCGGTAGACCATAAATATCGGTATAAAAGTAGGCCAGGATGGCCACGGATGAGTCAAACACGATATGACTCGCCGCGTCCCCCAAGCTATAACCTACTTTTTCTCTGACTGAAATTTTGTCGCCAGCAGACATACACCACTCCTTTATGCAAAAAATGAAACCGGTTTCTGTAATGTCTGCATTTTTCACTTATCTGGAGTCCTGATGCCATTATGTTTTTTTATAAATTATTTATGTTTTTTTATTTATGTGATCCTGTCAGGCATCAACGGTATTAATGCGCGGATTTTTGTTTGTCAGATCACATGTTTTAATCCGTGGCAGCTTATTTTTGAGTAAAAGGGCTGAGGTTATAAAAACCCCCATATAAGAATGCCATAGTGCTTGTCTATTTATTTTTCTTACTAGTGGATTACGTTTTTTATCAATTTTCTATATTCACCAAAATAATGTTTCCATCATTGATGGCAGGTCTACGGTAAATAGTCTGTTTTGGCGCAAAATGTTACCTCCGACACGCGCAGCGGCGGATATTCGTCTAAGGTTTTCTGATAACCGAATGCAGTGGCGCAAAGTCTACATGATAAGGAGAACCATCAATGAAGTGTTCTGTTTCCCATCGCCCCGCAACCCTGCCTTATGTTCTACGTCTGGCACTCGGCGGCGCGCTCTTCACCCTGGCGACGTTGACGGTACAGGCTGAAGAGCCTCGCCCAACCCCGCAATCACCGGACGTTCTGCTTGGCCCGCTGTTTAACGATGTGCAAAGCGCTAAACTCTTCTCCGACCAGAAAACCTTTGCCGATGCCGTCCCTAACAGCGACCCGTTGATGATCCTTGCTGATTACCGCATGCAGAAGAATCAGACCAGCTTCGACTTACGCCACTTCGTCGAGCTCAACTTTACCCTGCCAGGAGAGAGCGACCAGTACGTGCCGCCAAAGGGGCAGACGTTACGCCAGCATATTGACGGGCTGTGGCCGGTGCTCACCCGCAGTACCGTGGAAGTGGAAAAATGGGATTCGCTGCTGCCGTTGCCAAAACCTTATGTCGTTCCCGGCGGACGCTTTCGCGAGGTCTACTACTGGGACAGCTATTTCACCATGCTTGGCCTGGCGGAGAGCGGGCACTGGGATAAAATCGAAGATATGGTCACCAACTTCGCCGCTGAAATTGACGCCTGGGGCCATATCCCCAACGGCAACCGAACCTACTATCTGAGCCGCTCGCAGCCGCCGTTTTTCTCGTTTATGGTTGAACTACTGGCGACACATGATGGTGACGAGGCGCTTAAAAAATGGCTGCCCCAGATGGAGAAAGAGTACCAGTACTGGATGGATGGCGCGCAGGCGCTTGAGCCCGGCGGCGCGCACAAGCGCGTGGTGCGCATGGCTGATGGCGCGCTGCTAAACCGCTACTGGGATGATAACGACACCCCGCGCCCGGAATCCTGGCTGGATGATGTCACGACCGCCAAAAATAACCCTAACCGTCCGGCGACTGAGATCTATCGCGATCTGCGTTCTGCCGCAGCTTCCGGCTGGGATTTCAGCTCCCGCTGGATGGATAATCCCCAGCAGCTTGGCACCATCCGCACCACGAGCATCGTTCCGGTCGATTTGAACTCATTGATGTTCCATATGGAAAAGACCATCGCCCGTGCCAGTAAAGCGGCGGGAGACAACGCAAAAGCCGCGCAGTTTGACGCCTTAGCCAACGCCCGGCAGAAAGCGCTGGAACAATACCTGTGGAATGATAAAGAGGGCTGGTACGCGGATTACGATCTGAAAAGCCATAAGGTACGCAATCAGCTGACCGCTGCGGCGCTGTTCCCGCTGTACGTCAACGCTGCCTCCAGCGAACGCGCGGCGAAAGTCGCCGCCGCGACCGAATCCCGTTTGCTCAAACCTGGCGGCATAACGACCACTACGGTGAACAGCGGCCAGCAGTGGGATGCGCCGAACGGCTGGGCACCGCTTCAGTGGGTCGCCGCTGAGGGCCTGCAAAAATATGGTCAGGAGAAAATAGCCATGGAGGTGAGTTGGCGTTTCCTGAGCAACGTTCAGCACACCTACGACAGCAAGCAGAAGCTGGTTGAAAAGTATGATGTCAGCTCGACGGGTACCGGCGGCGGCGGTGGCGAATATCCGTTACAGGACGGCTTTGGCTGGACCAACGGCGTCACGCTGAAGATGCTGGATCTGCTGTGTCCGAAAGAGAAACCGTGTGACTCCGTTCCCACTACGCGCCCGGCGGCAAATGACGACGTCGGTCAGGCGGCACAGCCCGCAGCGAATGAACCGGCTACGCCAGAGGATAAAAAAGCCACACAATAAACCTTCGCGCGGCGGGCTTCCGTCGCGCATCTTCCTTTAGAGTATTTCCGCTGTTATCTTTTTACGGGTATCTTGAGCACCATACCACTCTGGCTACCGGGAAGGATCTCCCGAAAAATCATGCCATGACTGACACAAGGAATAAAAAGTGAAAACAGCCGTCAGTTTTATCTCCGATTTACACCCATTATCCTTTATGGGCTATTACGTTTTATCCACCACGGTGATATATATCCTGGTAAATATCATTATCAAGATGGCTCGCCCTTGTGAGAAAGGCACTCCGGTACCGCCCCCCTATTCCATTCCTCCCTCTTTTTTAGCCTGGCTGCATAATAAAGGCACCAGCGTTATTCAGTTGGCGATGTTCAGGCTATTAAGAAAAAACTACGTCACTATTATTCACTCCGCCCAGGGTATCGAGCTATGCGCAAATCAGCAGTACGCCGAGGACAAAATGACCTGTGTAGAAAAAATACTCTTTGATCATTTTTCTACGCCAAAACCCAGCGACAAGGATTTACCCATAACCCTCTACGTCGCCGAGAAAAATCACTGGTCTGAAGATACCCGCTGCGCAGGCCTGATGCTAAGCCCCACGCAACAAACGTGGAACACGCTGCTAATTGCCGTTCCTTCGATTTTTTTAATCGCCACCTTAGCCTGGAAAACGTTGTTCGATAATAATGCTCTGCTGAATTCCGGCGTATTCAGCTGGCTTGTTATGCTTGTGGTTTCCGGCCTGTGGTGGCTATGGATGTTATTCATCACCTTAAATGCGACCCGCTTCGACAGGGAAGGAATCTCAATTAATCTTCTGCGTGGTTATGTTGATAAATTAAAGGATACCCTTATCGCCGATAAGGAACAGATGACGGATGAAATAGCCGACTATTGCGTCGCCATCGGCAAAACCAACCAGCTCCCCGAGAGATATCGCGAATACCAGGAAGTCATCAGACTGGTAAATTATCCATTTTCTGTGCAACGGCTCGATTAACCAAAGGGGAATAGCGTGTGGGATTTCATTATGCATATGCACCCTCTGGTGTTTCTCGTCTGTTTTGCCATTATCATTCCGGTCATTTATTTTCTTATAGGGATTATCATCACCCTGACACGGCCTGCGGCTAAAACTCAACTGAACGTTACCGATATCGACCCGTGGTTATTGGCGTGGATTGATGGTGAAGGGACAAGGGTGATTCAGCTGGCAATGTTTAGCTTATTATATAAAAAATATCTGTGGAGCCCGGAGGCCGTGCTGATTTTAGCCAATGGCCGCTATGCGTCCTGCGAAATGAACGTTATAGAAAGAATATTATTTGACCATTTCGAGGTACGAAAACCGTGTCACGAAGATCTGCCCTCCAGCCTCAGCATCGCCAGAATCAACATCTGGCAGGAACATATACGCAATGCAGGTATTGCCTTAAGTCCACTACGCCGCTGGTGTAATGTGCTGATGATCGGCATTCCTTCGATGACCCTGGGAGCAATATTAGTTTGTAGAGTGCTTATCTATCACAACATCGCCGACAGCATCTTTAGTTGGTTGTTAATGCTTATAGGCTGTTCGCTGTGGTTGCCATTATGGATAAGCACCATATGGGAGCAAAACCGTCTGGATTTCAACGGTATCTCTCATAATGCCGCCCATGCCTGCATTGATGCTTTACGAGCAAAACTCGCGAGCAATGGGGATGAAATGAATGACGCCACGGCCATGCTCTATGTTGCGGTAAACGGCATGGATTCCCTTTCTGAACACTATCGGGAATATAAAGAGTTGATTGGGCCGATAAGTGATATCACTTCGCTTCGCACAGAGGATTAGGTTGCCTGAAAAGTTTACCCCGCAGGACGCAATACCTGCGGGGTGAGGGGATGTCTTACATCGCGTCCAGCGCTTTCTGTAACTTCCAGATATAGCGCGGGGCCTGCGGGGCTGGATGTTTCTTCGCTACGTGCTCAAAAAAATCATCGGCATCCATATCGTTAATGTCATCAATCGCATCCTGGCGATTAGACGAGAACGTGCGCAGCAGCGCGCCCGCGCCGTTGGCATAGGAAACCACCACCGCATAACGCATCACCTGAGGGTCCTTAATACCGGCCAGCGGACCGTTTTCAAGGATGCTCAGATAAGCGGCGCCCATGGAAATATTGCGCTCAGGATTTTTCAGCTCGCTCACCGAAGGATCGCCGCTCCAGCCCATGCGCCGGTAGACGTCGCGACCGGATGTCGAAGGTTTAAGTTGCATCAGGCCAACCGCGCCCGATTTGCTGACCACCGTCGGGTTGCCACCGGACTCAATGGCGATGATTGCGGTAATCAGCTGCGGGTCAACGCCCCACGCCGCACCGGCTTTTTCACTGATTGGCATCCACTGCATCGCCCGCTTAACCGGGACTTCCGCGTTCCACGGCGGATTACGATAATCATGTTTCGAGCTACAACCGGCCAACAAGACCACTAAAAAAACACACCATCTCAATTTCACACATCTATCCTTATTGGCTGAAGTTTGCCGCCTGAAGATGACAATAAACGCTCCAGGCGGCATGATAACCCTTTCATTCTTAGCAAGGAATTGTCATGTCTCAGTTTTATCTCATCGCTCCTTCCGGTTATTGCATCAACCAGGAGGCGGCGAACCGCGGCGTTCAACGTCTGCAGGAGGCCGGACATCAGGTCACGCACGAAGAGGTTATCCCTCGCCGGGCGCTGCGTTTCGCCGGAGCTGAGAGTGAGCGCCTTGCCGATATCAACCAGCTCGCCTCTCTCGACGGCAAAAACCGCATCGTGCTGGCGGTACGCGGTGGCTACGGCGCGACTCGCCTGCTGCCGCACATTGACTGGTCAGGGCTGGTCGCTCGCCAGCAGCAGGATCCTCTACTCATTTGCGGCCATAGCGATTTCACCGCAATTCAAATAGGCCTGCTGGCAAAGGGTAGCATAATCACTTTTAGCGGCCCGATGCTGGCCGGAAACTTTGGCGCTGAAACGCTTAATGAATTTACCGATCATCATTTCTGGCAGGCGTTGCATAATCCGGCGTTTACGCTTGAATGGCACGGCGATGGGCCGAGCTGTCGCGCCGACGGCACCCTGTGGGGCGGTAATCTGGCGATGCTAACCTCGCTTATCGGTACGCCGTGGCTACCGCAAATTAGCGACGGCATTCTGGTCCTGGAGGATATTAACGAGCATCCGTTCCGCGTCGAAAGAATGCTGTTGCAGTTGCTCAATAGCGGCATTCTGGCGCGCCAGCGGGCGATTATTCTCGGCAGCTTTACCGGAGCAAACGCCAATGACTACGACGCCGGATATGACCTGCCGATGGTATACGACTACCTTCGCGCGCAGCTTAACATCCCTGTCATCAGCGGCCTGGATTTCGGCCATGAACAGCGTACCGTGACCCTACCGCTCGGTGCGCGGGCGCTGCTGGTGAACAACGCGTCCATCACCACGTTAACCATTAGTGGGCATCCGGTGCTGGCCGAATAAAAATTCCTCTAACGCATATCCTGATAAGCGTCAGATTGTTAAAATGGTGTAGTTTTTAATTAATCTTCACGCCAGTAAGGAGTACGTCAACATTGGACGCCGCTGCGGTCATTAGTCTGTTTATTCTGGGTTCTGTTTTAGTAACCTGTAGCATCTTATTAAGTTCCTTTTCCTCACGCCTCGGCATCCCCATTCTGGTTATCTTCTTAGCTATTGGGATGCTGGCAGGCGTTGACGGTATCGGCGGCATCCCGTTTGACAACTATCCTTTCGCCTATATGGTGAGCAACCTGGCGCTGGCGGTGATTCTGCTGGATGGCGGGATGCGCACCCAGGCCAGTTCCTTTCGCGTTGCTCTGTGGCCCGCGCTTTCACTCGCCACGGTGGGGGTATTAATAACCTCCGCCCTGACCGGCATGATGGCAGCCTGGCTATTCAACCTCAATCTGATTGAAGGAATGCTGATCGGCGCAATCGTCGGCTCGACCGATGCGGCGGCGGTATTCTCGCTGCTTGGTGGCAAAGGCCTGAACGAACGCGTCGGCTCCACGCTGGAGATAGAGTCCGGCAGCAACGATCCGATGGCGGTGTTCCTGACCATTACTCTTATCGAAATGATTCAGCAGCACGAAACCGGCCTGAGCTGGATATTCGTGGTGCATATCGTACAGCAGTTCGGACTGGGCATTGCCATTGGTCTCGGCGGCGGCTATCTGCTGCTACAGATGATCAACCGCATTGTGCTGCCTACCGGTCTTTACCCTCTGCTGGCGCTGAGCGGCGGGATCATGATTTTTGCTGTAACCACCTCACTGGACGGCAGCGGCATCCTCGCAGTGTATCTGTGCGGCTTCCTGCTGGGCAACCGACCGATTCGTAACCGCCACGGCATTCTGCAAAACTTTGATGGCCTGGCGTGGCTGGCGCAAATCGCCATGTTCCTTGTGCTTGGTCTGCTGGTGACACCGTCCGATCTCTGGCCCATCGCTATCCCGGCGCTGATCCTGTCGATGTGGATGATTTTTATCGCTCGACCGCTGTCGGTGTTTGCCGGTCTGCTGCCATTTCGCGGTTTTAATCTGCGCGAGCGCATTTTCATCAGCTGGGTCGGCCTGCGCGGCGCGGTGCCAATTATTCTCGCCGTCTTCCCGATGATGGCAGGGCTGGAGAACGCGCGCTTGTTCTTCAACGTGGCCTTCTTCGTGGTGTTGGTATCGCTGCTGCTGCAGGGAACATCGTTATCGTGGGCGGCGAAAAAGGCCAAAGTGGTGGTGCCGCCGATTGGTTCGCCTATCTCCCGCGTCGGGCTGGATATTCACCCGGAGAATCCGTGGGAACAGTTCGTCTATCAGCTCAGCGCTGAGAAGTGGTGCATTGGTGCGGCCTTGCGCGATCTTCATATGCCACCAGAAACGCGCATTGCGGCATTGTTTCGCGACAACGTTCTGCTGCACCCCACCGGCAGCACGCGCCTGCTGGAAGGCGACATTCTCTGCGTAATCGGCCGCGAGCGCGATCTGCCCGCACTGGGTAAAATGTTTAGCCAGTCGCCGCCGGTGGCGCTCGATCAGCGTTTCTTCGGTGATTTCATTCTTGATGCCAACGCGAAGTTCGCCGATGTGGCGCAGATTTACGGCATTGACGGCGGCGAAGAGTTCCGCGACCAGCAGCAGTCGCTAGGCGACGTTGTCCAGCATCTATTAGGCGCAGCACCGGTTGTCGGCGATCAGGTGGAGTTTGCCGGGATGGTGTGGACGGTGGCGGAAAAAGAGGAAGATCACGTCCTGAGAGTCGGCGTTCGGATGGCGGAAGATGAGGCGGAGTGATCCGCCTCACATTAAGTTACAGCGTCACAACCGGCACTCGCGGCGCAAGAGCGCACATGAGTTCATAACCGACGGTGCCGCTGGTCGCAGCGACATCGTCAATTTTAATCTCTTTACCCCACAGTTCGACCGGTGTGCCAATCCCCGCCTGCGGGCAAGGGGTTAAATCCACCGCCAGCATATCCATCGATATCCGCCCTACGGTTGTCGTGCGTATGCCGTCAACTAGCACTGGCGTACCGCTCGGCGCTAAGCGGGGATAACCATCGGCATATCCGCAGGCCACGATGCCAATTCGCTGCTCCTGCGTGGTCCTGTAAATGCCGCCATATCCCACAGCTTCACCGGGTTTCAGATTCTGCACGCCGATAATCTCGCTGCTTAACGTCATCACCGGCTTCAGCCCGGTATTAGCCACATCCTGCCACAGACCGGAAGGCGAAGCGCCATAGAGTACAATCCCCGGTCTGACCCAGTTAAAATGCGACTCCGGATGCCACAGGGTTGCCGCTGAGTTAGCCAGCGATCGCGGGCAATCCAGCCCTTCGGCAGCCTGCTCAATGCGCCGCATCGGCTCCACAATTCCATGCGGATTTTCCGCTTCGGCAAAGTGCGACATCAGCGTCATTTCACTGACGTTCTTGAGCCCCCGTAGCTGCTGCCAGACGATTTGCAGACGGTCCGGCATAAAGCCCAGCCGATTCATGCCGCTATTAACCTTGACGTAAATATCAAGCGGTGCGTGGAGTTTTGCTTGCTGTAGCGCTTTTATTTGCCAGTTACTGTGCACGCTGGTCGTCAGGCGGTATTTATCAAACAGCGCCAGTTCATCAGCGTGGAAGAAACCCTCCAGCATCAGTATCGGCCCTTTCCAGCCCAGTTCACGCAGCAGGATCGCCTCTTCCAGATTTAACATGGCGAAACCGTCTGCCGCGCTTAGCGCATTCCAGACCCTCGCCAGACCGTGGCCATATGCATTCGCTTTAACGACCGCCCACAGGCGCGAGCCAGGCGCCGCGCGGCGAACAATTTGCTGATTTTGTCGTAAGGCTGACATATCAATGCTGGCCTTGACCGGACGGGACATGAAAGCTCCTTGTTAATTGTGAACACCGTGCAGATGTTGAGCGCGAGTCGGGATAAAACCACGACCGTAGCGGGCAACGGCAAGATCATCATACGGGATCGCCGGAGTACGCCCGGAAATCAGATCGCTAATCAGCTGTCCGGAACCGCAAGCCATCGTCCAGCCCAGAGTACCGTGCCCGGTGTTCAACCACAGATTTTTATACGCTGTGCGACCGACCACTGGCGTACCATCTGGGGTCATTGGGCGCAGCCCGGTCCAGAATGTCGCTTGTTCAACGTGTCCACCGCGCGGGAACAGATCGCGTACCACCATCTCCAGCGTTTCACGCCTGGGCTGCAACAGCTCTTTATTAAAACCGACAATCTCCGCCATCCCGCCGACGCGAATACGATTATCAAAGCGGGTGATGGCGATTTTGTAAGTTTCATCAAGAATAGTCGATACCGGCGCGCCGTCTTCATGTGCAATTGGAATCGTTAGTGAATAGCCTTTCAGCGGATAAACCGGAATATCCACCAGCCCTTTCAGCATCGCCGTTGAATATGAACCCATAGCCATGACGTAAGCGTCGGCTTTGATGATTTCAGCTCCGCACTTCACACCGGAGATTTGCTCTCCTTCATATAACAGAGCATCTACTGAAGTATTAAACCGGAAAGTCACGCCCGCCTGCTCAGCCATCAACGCCAGACGCGTGGTAAAGAGCTGGCAGTCACCCGTTTCATCATTCGGTAAGCGCAAACCGCCAGTCAGCTTGTGGCTCACTTCAGCCAGTGCCGGTTCAACTTCCAGCAGTCGATTCGCTTCCAGTAGTTGATAAGGCACCCCCGCATCCTGCAGTACCGCGATATCACGGGTGGCATTTTCGAACTGTTTGTCGGTACGAAAAAGCTGGAGGGTGCCGCCCTGACGGCCTTCATACTGGATTCCGGTGCTTTCGCGCAGCGCTTTCAGGCAATCGCGACTATATTCCGCCAGCCGTACCATGCGCCCTTTATTTTCCATGTAGTGGCGAGTGTCGCAGTTGCGCAGCATCTGCCACATCCATTTCAACTGGAACTGGGTGCCATCAAGACCGATGGCCAGAGGAGCGTGTTTCTGGAACATCCATTTAATCGCCTTCAGCGGCACGCCTGGTGCCGCCCACGGTGCGGCATAGCCCGGAGAGATCTGTCCGGCGTTAGCAGCACTGGTCTCTTCAGCGGGACCCGGTTGGCGGTCGATAACCGTCACCTGATGTCCTGCCTGGCTTAAATACCATGCACTCGCGACCCCAACCACCCCACTTCCCAGTATGACGATTCGCATAGCGACTCCGTAATAGTTAAAGAACAATCATCTGATTACAAATTGATAACTCAGATGAAAATATTATTCAACATACGCTTTATTTATGGTGACTTATCTCACACGATGCCGCGTGATACCTGACACCAATGTTTTACTATCTCCTGCTACGCTTCATTTTTACGCAGAATAAAATTCTGATTAAAGTAATGAATAACGCCTTTAAGATTGTGAAATCGCGAAGAAAAGAAATTGCTGGCGGACGCAGTTTGTAGCACCGTGTTCTATGCTTGTTATGAGGTTTTCCGTACAGAGAGAACCATCAACAACGAGGGCGCGCTAATGGCTACGATTGATTCCATGAACAAGGACACAACCCGTTTAAGCGATGGACCCGACTGGACTTTTGAGCTGCTGGAGACCTATCTGGCAGAAGTCGATCGGGTAGCGAAGCTGTATCGTCTTGACACCTATCCGCACCAAATCGAAGTCATTACTTCCGAGCAGATGATGGATGCTTACTCCAGCGTCGGCATGCCGATTAACTACCCGCACTGGTCGTTCGGTAAAAAATTCATCGAGACCGAGCAAGCCTACAAACATGGTCAGCAAGGTCTGGCCTATGAAATCGTCATTAACTCCAACCCCTGCATCGCGTATTTGATGGAAGAGAACACCATTACCATGCAGGCACTGGTGATGGCGCACGCCTGTTACGGACATAACTCGTTCTTCAAAAACAACTACCTGTTCCGCAGTTGGACCGATGCCAGCTCGATCATTGACTATCTGATCTTTGCGCGTAAATACATCACCGAATGTGAAGAGCGCTATGGCGTTGATGAAGTCGAAAAACTGCTCGACTCCTGTCATGCGCTAATGAACTATGGCGTTGACCGCTACAAACGCCCACAGAAAATCTCCCTCCAGGAGGAGAAGGCGCGGCAGAAAAGCCGTGAGGAGTATCTGCAAAGCCAGGTGAATATGCTGTGGCGTACCTTGCCGAAGCGCGAGGAGGAAAAAACCATTGAAGCGGCGCGCCGCTATCCTTCCGAGCCACAGGAAAACCTGCTCTATTTCATGGAGAAAAACGCGCCGCTGCTGGAACCGTGGCAACGTGAAATCCTGCGCATCGTGCGCAAAGTCAGCCAGTACTTTTATCCGCAGAAGCAGACGCAAGTCATGAACGAAGGCTGGGCAACGTTCTGGCACTACACCATCCTTAATCATCTTTATGATGAAGGAAAAGTGACGGAGCGCTTTATGCTGGAGTTCCTGCACAGCCACACCAATGTCGTGTTCCAGCCGCCCTACAATAGCCAGTGGTACAGCGGGATTAACCCGTATGCTCTGGGCTTTGCGATGTTCCAGGATATTAAGCGTATTTGTCAGTCACCGACGGAAGAGGATAAATATTGGTTCCCGGATATTGCCGGTTCTGATTGGTTAGAAACGCTGCACTTTGCGATGCGTGATTTCAAAGATGAGAGCTTCATCAGCCAGTTCCTGTCGCCGAAAATCATGCGTGATTTCCGCTTCTTTACCGTGCTGGATGATGATCACAATAACTACCTGGAAATTTCAGCTATTCATAATGAAGAGGGTTATCGTGAGATTCGCGCGAAGCTTTCAGCACAGTACAACCTGAGCAACCTTGAGCCGAATATTCAGGTATGGAACGTCGATCTGCGCGGCGACCGCTCGTTAACTCTGCGCTACGTGCCGCATAACCGCGTGCCGCTGGATAAGGGACGCCGTGAGGTCCTCAAGCATGTGCACCGACTGTGGGGATTTGACGTTTTGCTGGAACAACAAAATGCCGATGGCAGCGTTGAATTGCTCGAACGCACTCCGCCGCGGCAAAACCCGCTATAACCTTGAAAAGCAAAACGCCCGGTTTCTCGCCGGGCGTTTTTTATCATATGGTCTTGCTTAACGCATATTCATGGCTAAGTCGCCCGGCAGGTTTTTCTGCATACGATGCCAAATCTCACCGCTGTCATGCCCGTAGCGACGCACGATTTCATAAACCTGTTCATGTAGGCCCTCTTCACACACCTTTGCCAACTGGTGATAGAAGCCAAGCGCCAGGCTACGCGCTTCCGGATTAGCAAAGTAGTGGCGGCCAATTCGGGTATACAGCCCCTTCATCCCATTGATAATCAGGCCATAAATCGGGTTGCCTGAAGCAAAAGCCAAACCGCGGAAAACGTTGTAATCCAGCTCAGCAAAGGCATCGGCATGATCTTCGATTTCGCGCGCCCGAGCCAGCACTTCCAGCGCTTTGTCCGGATGTTGACGGAAAGCGGTACGAATGAAGATAGTTGAAATATTGGTGCGAACCGACAGCAGATTATCAATCAACTGCGGTACGCTATCGTGATCAAGGCGCGCCAGGGTTTCAAGAATATTAAGCCCTGAGGTTTCCCAGAAATTATTCACCTTCGTAGGTTTGCCATGCTGAATGGTCAACCAGCCATCGCGGGCCAGACGTTGCAACACTTCACGTAAGGTTGTACGGGTCACACCAATCAGTTCAGAAAGTTCACGTTCAGCGGGAAGGATCGTGCCGGGAGGAAAACGGTTATTCCAGATACTTTCAATGATGTACTCTTCAGCGAAACCCGCCGGGCTTTGCGCCTTAATGACCATAATAAGATTTCCATTACACAGCGTTGCAAATTCTACTCATCATACCAGAGCCGCTATAGGGCAGATAGCGCCTGAAAGTAATTAAAAAGGGATCGCCGTTTCATTTTCAACTTTTCATTTCACACTTTCACTTCCTGATGAACGCGATGCGAAGAAAGTTGCGCCCCTTTTTGCGCAACTGGTAATCTTGCATATAGTAACGTATAAAATCTTGTTTCAATTTTGACGGAGAAAGGATGTCTGTCGTGGAAATCTCTTATGGTCGCGCCCTATGGCGCAATTTTCTTGGCCAGTCTCCGGACTGGTATAAGCTCACTCTCATTATTTTCTTAATTATTAACCCGATAGTGTTTTATCTTCATCCGTTTATTGCCGGATGGTTGCTGGTTATCGAGTTTATCTTCACTCTGGCGATGGCTCTCAAATGTTATCCGCTGCTGCCGGGCGGTCTGTTGGCCATTGAAGCTGTTTTTATTGGTATGACCAGTCCGGGGCATATCCGGGCAGAGGTTGCCAGTAATCTTGAAGTCCTGCTGCTGCTGATGTTCATGGTGGCGGGTATCTACTTCATGAAACAGCTGCTGCTATTCATCTTCACCCGTCTGCTATTAGGTATTCGCAGCAAAATGCTGTTGTCGCTGGCGTTTTGCGTCGCGTCCGCCTTTCTTTCCGCCTTTCTGGACGCGTTGACCGTTGTGGCGGTGGTGATTAGCGTCGCCGTTGGCTTTTATGGCATTTATCATAAGGTTGCTTCGGCGCGGCCGGACGATGACGATCTGCTCGACGATAGCCATATCGATCAGCACTATCGCGATGTGCTGGAGCAATTTCGCGGTTTCCTGCGCAGCCTGATGATGCATGCCGGGGTTGGTACAGCGCTTGGCGGCGTAATGACCATGGTTGGCGAGCCGCAGAACCTGATTATCGCCAAAGCCGCGGGTTGGCAATTTGGTGAGTTTTTCTTGCGTATGATGCCGGTCACGCTGCCGGTATTCGTGTGCGGCCTGGTCACCTGTCTGCTGCTGGAGAAGTTCCGTATCTTTGGCTATGGCGAACCGCTGCCACCCACCGTGCGTAAAGTGCTGCAAGATTTCGACGATCGCAGCCGCCAGACTCGTAGTCGCCAGGATCGCCTGCGTCTTATCGCTCAGGGTATTATTGGCGTCTGGCTTATCACAGCGCTGGCGCTGCACCTTGCTGAAGTTGGCCTGATTGGTCTGTCGGTGATCATTCTGGCTACCACCTTCTCCGGGATAACCGATGAACACGCTATCGGCAAAGCATTTACCGAGGCCCTGCCGTTTACCGCACTGCTAACGGTCTTTTTCGCCATAGTGGCAGTGATTATCGATCAGCAGCTGTTTGCCCCAGTGATTGAATTTGTCCTGGAGGCTTCGCCGCATGCCCAACTGTCACTGTTTTATCTGTTTAACGGTCTGCTGTCGTCGATTTCCGATAACGTCTTTGTTGGCACGGTCTACATCAATGAAGTAAAGGCAGCCCTGGAGCAAGGCACCATCAGCATGCAGCAATTTGAGCTGCTGGCGGTGGCCATTAATACCGGTACCAACCTGCCGTCTGTTGCCACGCCGAATGGTCAGGCGGCATTTCTGTTCCTGCTGACGTCCGCTCTGGCACCGCTGATCCGTCTCTCCTATGGTCGTATGGTGTGGATGGCGTTGCCTTATACCATCGTCCTGGCCCTGGTAGGCCTGGCATGCGTCGAGTATAGCTTGATGCCAGCCACCCAGTGGATGCTGGATCAAGGCTGGCTGGTTACGCCGCAGTTGCTTAAATAAAAACGGGAGTACCCAGGCGGCAAGTTTGGGTACTCCATATTCGTTTACGTAATATTTTCAGACTAGCTGCTGGCGTCGCTTCGGTTTTCGTTTACACTGCCATGATTTAGCATGTTCCAGGGAAATGATTATGTTGCGATTTTTAAACCAGTGCTCAAGGGGACGCGGTGCCTGGCTCCTGATGGCGCTAACCGCGTTTATTCTTGAATTGGTTGCACTGTGGTTCCAGCACGTGATGTTGCTACAACCGTGCGTACTGTGTATTTACGAACGCAGCGCGTTGTTCGGCGTGATGGGGGCTGGTATTGTCGGCGCCATTGCCCCAAAATCACCGCTGCGCTATGTAGCGATTGTTATCTGGCTCTACAGCGCCTTACGCGGGCTACAGCTGGCATGGGAGCACACCATGATTCAGCTTCACCCTTCCCCCTTCCAGACCTGTGATTTTGCCGCGCGCTTCCCAACTTGGCTGCCGCTGGATAAATGGCTGCCTCAGGTATTCGTCGCTACCGGCGACTGTTCCGTGCGCCAGTGGGAGTTCCTGACGCTGGAAATGCCGCAGTGGCTGGTTGGGATCTTTGCCGCCTACCTGGTTATCGGCGTACTGGTGCTTATCGCTCAGCCGTTCAAGCCGAAAAAGCGCGATCTCTTCGGCCGCTAAAACCAGTTACAACTAAGGCGCTCCTTCGGGAGCGTTTTTTTTGCCTGCGAGTTGACGTCAGCCCCTTAAAGTTGCATATTAAATACATCTTATTCGTATTCACTAAGGAGCTCATGATGTCTCATCTACGTATTCCCGCTAACTGGAAAGTAAAACGCTCCACCCCGTTCTTCACCAAACAGAACGTTCCTGCCGCTCTGCTGACGCACCACAATACCACCGCCGGTGTTTTCGGCCAGCTTTGCGTCATGGAAGGAACGGTGACGTACTATGGTTTTGCTGATGAGCAGGCGACGGAGCCAGAGGCGGAAGTGGTCATCAATGCCGGTCAGTTCGCCACCAGTCCGCCGCAGTACTGGCATCGTATCGAATTAAGCGACGATGCGCAGTTCAATATCAATTTCTGGGTTGAAGATGACGCTGACGGCGAAAGCGGGCTGTTTCACGCGAAGAAAGATTAACTGAGCGCCTTATTGCGCCCAATCTGGTTTATTCAGGATGTGATCTTGCCAGTCCACTACGTTGGACTCTTTAACGGCAATATGGCGAACGGAGATACGTTCGCCATGCATCGCGGCCTTCGAGCCGGTCAACAACGGGTGCCAGTGCGGCAGCGGTTTACCTTCAGCCAGTAAGCGATAAGCACAGCTCGGCGGCAGCCATTCAAACGTCGGTAAATTGTCGCGGGTTAGCTTAATGCAGTCCGGTTCATATTCGAAGCGGCGCTCGTAGTTGCGGCACTGACAAGTTTTGATATTAAGCTGACGGCAGGCGACGTTAGTAAAGTAGATTTCGTCGGTATCCTCATCCATCAGCTTATGCAGGCAGCACTGTCCGCAGCCGTCACACAGTGATTCCCACTCCGCGTCGGTCATTTCATCCAGTGTTTTTTGTTGCCAGAAAGGTTGTTCGCTCATTGGGATGTCCGTCATTGCAATTCAGGGTGCACCTTATAACCAGTCTGGCACGCCGATGCAAGTTTTGCCGCCCGGAGAAGGCGGCAAGCGGACGTTACAGCACGCGGGTGGTCAACGATAATCCGTTGAAACCCACTTCCAGTTCGTCGCCGCTGCTTAGCGGACCTACGCCTTCCGGCGTGCCGGTCAGCACCACATCACCCGCCTTCAGAGTGAAGAAGCGCGACATGTAGGCAATAAGCGGCACAATTTTATGGATCATGTCAGCGGTTGTGCCCTGCTGGCGCACATCACCATTAATCTTCAGGCTCAACGGCGTGTTTTGCGCGTCACCGTGAAATTCTGCCGCAGGAACAAATCCGGAGATTGGACAGGAGTTATCAAAACCCTTCGCCTTTTCCCACGGCTGACCGGCTTTTTTTAATTTACCCTGCAGGTCACGCAAAGTCAGATCCAGCGCCACGCCATAACCTGCAATCGCTTTTAGCACATGATCTTCGGTTGCCTGACGCAGCGTGCTGCCAATCAGCACCGCCAGTTCGATTTCATGATGTACCGAACCTAATCCTTCAGGAAGCACCAACGGCTGGCGGATATCGCATAGCGCCGTTTCAGGTTTAATAAACAGCACCGGCTCGTCCGGCGTTGCACTGCCCATCTCCTTAATGTGGTTGGCATAGTTGCTGCCCACGCAAACCACTTTGCTCACCGGATAATCCAGTAACGCACCCTGCCAGTTATGATGTTGATACATTTTTATCCCTCTATGGGTTAATCAGATTTATTCCCCTGTTCCGCCAGGTGTTTCTTGAGTAAATTTTCAGTCGGAGGGGGAAGTTGCAGGTAATAGCCTTGTTCGGTCAGGGCCTGTTTCACCTTATCCAGGTCGGCGTGAATGGTTTTTTTCCGCCCATCAAGCGGCAGAATCATTGCCAATTTTGGTGTACCGAAGCCTTGCATTAATTCGTCGGGAACGCGGGAGAAATCGTCCCTTTTTTCGACATATAAATAGGTTTGCTCACGTTTAGTACTTCGATAGATCACACAAAACATAGTTTTACTCGGAATTAGACCTGTGGTCACTTGCCTCAATATATGAGTGACTATAACATGCCTTTTAGTCTTCGGAATATCACCGCACTTCGGCGGGTGATAAACAGCAAATTGAGTAAGGCCAGGATGTCAAATACGCCAATCGAACTTAAGGGCAGTAGCTTCACCTTATCTGTCGTTCATTTGCACGATGCAAATCCCGAGGTTATTCGTCAGGCGTTAGAAGACAAAATCGCCCAGGCCCCCGCCTTTTTACGTCATGCTCCGGTGGTTGTGAATATTAGCAGCATTGAAGATGCCGTCGACTGGCGCGCTCTTCATGAAGCGATTGCGGTCACCGGTTTGCGTATTATGGGTGTGAGCGGGTGTAAACTTCCTCGCCTGAAAACGGAAATTGACCGCGCCGGGATCCCTTTATTAACCGAAGGGAAAGAAAAAATAACCCGTCAGGCAGCACCTGAACCTGTCGCCCCGCCGCCGGTTGTTAATCAGATCACAAAAACGCGTTTGATTGATCAGCCGGTACGTTCCGGTCAGCGCATTTATGCGCCACACTGTGATCTAATTGTTACAAACCATGTGAGTGCCGGAGCGGAACTTATCGCCGATGGTAATATTCATGTCTATGGCATGATGCGGGGACGGGCGCTTGCCGGGGCTGGCGGCGACAGAGATGCCCAAATATTTTGCACTAACCTCTCGGCGGAACTGGTGTCCATCGCGGGGGAATACTGGCTGAGTGATAACATTCCGGCCGAATTTTATGGCAAAGCGGCGCGCCTGCGTTTGGGCGGCAGCGCTTTGACAATTCAATCGTTGAATTAATCCCTTTTTAACAAGGAATTTCTATGGCACGCATTATTGTTGTGACTTCGGGTAAAGGAGGCGTTGGCAAGACCACCTCCAGCGCGGCCATCGCTACTGGTTTGGCGCAGAAGGGAAAGAAAACGGTCGTTATCGACTTCGATATTGGCCTGCGTAACCTTGACCTGATTATGGGCTGCGAGCGCCGGGTCGTTTATGACTTCGTTAACGTCATCCAGGGTGATGCCACGTTGAACCAGGCGCTCATCAAAGATAAGCGCACCGAGAATCTCTTTATCCTCCCGGCTTCCCAGACGCGTGATAAAGACGCCCTGACCCGCGAAGGCGTGGATAAGGTTCTCGAAGAACTGAAAAAGATGGAATTTGATTTTGTCGTCTGTGATTCCCCTGCAGGCATCGAAACCGGTGCGCTGATGGCGCTGTACTTTGCTGATGAAGCCATCATCACCACCAACCCGGAAGTCTCCTCCGTTCGTGACTCCGACCGTATCCTCGGCATTCTGGCCTCCAAATCCCGCCGGGCAGAAAGAGGCGAAGATCCGATTAAAGAGCATCTGCTGCTGACGCGTTACAACCCAGGCCGCGTTAACAAAGGCGACATGCTGAGCATGGAAGACGTGCTGGAAATTCTGCGCATCAATCTGGTGGGCGTGATTCCGGAAGATCAGTCCGTACTGCGCGCATCTAACCAGGGTGAACCGGTTATTCTGGATGATGCCTCGGATGCGGGTAAAGCCTATGCCGATACGGTTGAACGTCTGCTCGGAGAAGAACGTCCTTTCCGCTTCATTGAAGAAGAGAAGAAAGGTTTCCTCAAACGCCTGTTCGGAGGATAAATTATGGCATTACTCGACTTTTTTCTCTCGCGGAAAAAGAACACGGCCAATATTGCGAAAGAGCGCCTGCAGATCATCGTTGCAGAGCGTCGTCGCGGCGATGCCGAACCGCATTATCTGCCGCAGCTGCGCAAAGATATTCTGGAAGTGATTTGTAAATACGTGCAGATCGACCCGGAAATGGTCAGCGTACAGCTGGAGCAGAGAGACGGTGATATTTCGATTCTGGAGTTGAACGTGACTCTGCCGGAAACCGAAGAGTCGAAACCCTGACCCTTTAGCACCCGAAAATGTCATTAAAAAACCGGCAACGCTGTGCGAAGCCGGTTTTTTTGTCTGAAACATTAGCCCGGTGCTGGTTAGCGCGGATACTCGCTTAATAATGCATTCAGACGATCGGCCATCAATTCACCACGCCAGCCAGAAACCAGTTCAGGTTGACCGTTGCCATTTTTCAGCCCCCAGTGCCAGTTCAACAGCTGGTTAATCTGTCTTCTTGACGCCAACAGCTCTGCGCTGACCCCTTTCTCGGCGCTGACAGCCTGTACAAGCGCTTTAATGTCCTTAAACACCTTGCGATAGCCCGGCATATCAATCAGGTTCTGTAGCGGCTCTGGTAACGCTTCTTCCGGCAGCGCCTGCGCTTTTTCGACGAGACTTATCAGCGTTTTGCCATGGAAGCGAATTTCGCTACCCGATAATCCCAGGCTATCCAGCTCACCCAGGCTGCCTGGCATATAGCGAGCCACGTTCCACAGATGCTCTTCACGAACCACAAAGTTGACGGCCAGATCGCGCTCACGGGCTTTACGTAAACGCCAGTCGGCCAGCAGTTGCAAACAGCCCAATTGGCGGGTACGCAGTTGCCAGGCGTTGCCGATGTCGCGCCATGCCTGCGCCGGGTCCTGGATTTCCTGACGACGCTGCTGCATCAGCTGACATTCATCCAGCGCCGCAGAGAGCCAGCCTGCGCTTTCGGTCTCGGCCATCAATTTGCTGGCAATCGGTAGCAGGTACCAGACGTCTGCAGCAGCATAAATGCACTGGCGTTCGGTCAGCGGGCGTGCCAGCCAGTCGGTACGGGATTCACTCTTGTCCAGCGCTACGCCGGTATACTCTTCAACCATCGCAGCAAACCCCCATGACATCGGGCGACCGCAAAAAGCGGCCAGAATTTGCGTGTCGATCAGCGGTTGTGGCATCAGATGAAAGGCGTTGAGAAACACTTCTAAATCTTCGCTGCCAGCATGCAGAAATTTAGTCACATTTTGATTCAACAGCAGTTCACGCATTGGCGCCCAGTCGGTGATAACCAAAGGGTCAATCAGAGAAACCTGTTCACCGTCGAATAACTGGAGCAGACCGAGCTGCGGATAATAGGTGCGGGTGCGGACAAACTCTGTATCCAGCGCAACCGCCGGGACCGCGCTTGCCGCTTCACAGATGGCGCGCAGGCCATCGTCGGTGGTGATCATCTGATAGTTCACATCATACTCTCTTAACTTGCGCCCATAAAAAACGCCGGCTTAGCCGGCGTCTGGCGATTCACTCATAGCTTCAGGCTTTATTGTCTACTTTAGCGCGAGCTTCGTCACGTAGTTCTCGACGTAAAATTTTGCCGACGTTGGATTTCGGCAGTTCATCACGAAACTCGACCAGCTTAGGTACTTTGTAACCGGTCAGTTGACGGCGACAAAAGGTAATCAGCATCTCTTCCGTCAGCGCGGCGTCTTTTTTCACCACGAAGATTTTCACTGCTTCACCGCTGCTTCCTGACGGTACGCCAACGGCGGCAACTTCCTGAACGCCAGAATGCTGCATCACCACGTCTTCAATTTCATTCGGATAGACGTTGAAACCGGACACGAGGATCATATCTTTCTTACGGTCGACAATACGCAGAAAACCTTCATCATCCATCACTGCGATATCGCCGGTATGCAACCAGCCATTCTTAATGATTTCAGCCGTGGCGTCCGGACGCTGCCAGTATCCCAGCATCACCTGCGGGCCTTTGACGCACAGCTCGCCCGGTTCTCCCGGCGCGACTTCATTATCGTCGTCATCGACCAGCTTGGCTTCAGTCGAGGGTACCGGCAAACCAATACTGCCGCTGTGGTAGTCGATATCATGCGGGTTCACGCTCACCAACGGCGCGCACTCCGTCAGGCCATAGCCTTCCAGAAGATATTGCCCGGTCAGCTTAACCCAGCGCTCCGCAACCACTTGCTGCACCGGCATCCCGCCGCCCGCAGAAAGATGCAGAGAAGAAAAGTCGAGCTGCTGGAACTCTTTGTTATTGAGCAATGCGTTAAACAGGGTATTCACCCCGGTCATCGCGGTGAAGGGATATTTCGCCAGCTCTTTGACCAGACCCGGGATATCGCGCGGGTTGGTGATCAGCAGGTTCTGCCCGCCCAGCTCAATAAACAGCAGGCAGTTCATGGTCAGCGCAAAGATGTGGTACAGCGGCAACGCGGTAACCACCAACTCTTTTCCACGATGCAGCAGCGGCCCGTAGGTACCGTTCACCTGCTCAAGGTTCGCCAGCATATTACGGTGGGTCAGCATCGCCCCCTTCGCTACGCCGGTTGTCCCGCCGGTGTACTGGAGGAAAGCGAGATCCTGGGGGACGATTTCGGGCTTGATATACTGCATACGGTAACCGTTCTGCAGCGCACTACGAAATGAGATAGCATCCGGCAGGTGGTATTTTGGCACCAGGCGCTTAATGTACTTCACCACGAAGTTAACCAGCGTACCCTTCGCCGTTGAAAGCTGATCGCCCATGCGCGTTAAAATCACGTGCTTAACCTGGGTTTTATCGACGACCTTTTCAAGGGTATGCGCGAAGTTGGAGACAATCACAATGGCGGCGGCACCGCTGTCATTGAGCTGATGTTCCAGTTCACGCGGCGTGTACAGCGGGTTCACGTTCACAACGATCATGCCCGCGCGCAGGATACCAAATAGCGCCACCGGGTATTGCAGCAGGTTGGGCATCATCAGGGCGACGCGGTCGCCTTTTTGCAGGCCCAGGCCCTCCTGCAGATAAGCGGCGAACGCCCGACTGCGCTCCTCCAGCTTACGATAAGTCATCACCTCGCCCATGTTGATAAATGCCGGTTGGTCGGCATAGCGCGTGGTGGATTGTTCAAACAGTTCAACCAGGGATTGATAGCGGTCAGGGTTTATCTCCGCAGGAACATCCGCGGGATAACGGTTTAGCCAAACCTTTTTCACTGCATCACCTCTGAAATAATTATTCGTCGTCATCACAACCCCTGATCAACAAACATTTTGTTAACATTATATTAACTCAGCGCACCAGTTTATTAATTAGGCGTTTTACAGGTTGCGAAGCGCGTCACTATTTATTTTTCTTATTTGACTGAAAACAAAGAAACAGCGGACCAGCCGCTGTTTCTTTTTGTTTATAAAAACTACAAAATCATTCAGTTACGACGTTTCTGACTTCTGCAGGGCCTGGGTTATACCAGCCCCAACCGCCGTATCCGTAGCCCCACGGGCGCGGGCCAAACATCCACGGATCAATGGGCTGCGGCGGCATCACCACCTGCTGCACGACGTTCCAGCGCTTGTAACCGCTGGCATTCATTAGCATAAATTTGTACGGCGTGTTACCAACTTTACCGTCCACGACGCCGACTATCGGGCCAACCACGGTCACCAGTTGACCGCGAAAATCAACCGGATCGATAAAACCATTTACATCGGCAAAAATACGCCCACGCGAAGGTTCACCCAGTTCCGGACGCGCTGCGCCGTCCAGTTGGACAGTGGCAATCTCTAAGCGAGTTTTACCCTGCTGATTCTGTACGCGGACGACCTTACCGCCAAACCGCGCTTCCTGACCGACGTAAAGCTGCGGCGCGTTCATCACGCGGACTAAATCTTGCTGCGGCGTCGGGGTAGTGCCTTTAATAGCATCCGGTACCGAAGCACACCCACTTAGCGTAGCGACAACCGCTGTCGCGACTAACCAACGTACTACCGTTTTTTGACCCGCCATGACGCGACTCCTTCCTTCTTCTCAGACTTATTAGTTACTGAGATTCACTCGCGGCCAGGAAGTTTCTTCCAGGCGACTTCATTACGTAAATAAACTGGTTCTGCGTGCTCAACGGCCACGGTTTTCCCTACCGTGAGCAGATGGCAAGCCAGCGGCAGCATATCCTGCGCTTCCGGTAACTGAATTTCACCATCAGTTAATGTTAGTCCGGAATCGTTAGCCATATCTGGCCATGCCTGCCAGCCGGTACCGACGGTTGCCCACTGCCCTTCGAGCTGTTGCAGGCGTTCACTGACGCCTTCCGGCTTGAGCACCGCTTCGCTCTCTTCGCCATGCCAGACGCCCTGCTCATCGCGCTGATATTCCGCCCAGTAGACTTCGCCCATTCTGGCATCAATTGCCGCCAAAACGCGGGTTGCGCCGGTTTTACGCCACGCGCCCTGCGCCATGGTTGCCAGCGTGGAAACACCAATCATCGGTAGCTCTGCGCCTAATGCCAGTCCCTGAGCAATACCGATACCGATACGCACGCCGGTAAAGCTGCCTGGACCACGCCCAAAGGCCAGCGCATCGAGTTCAGTAAGCATGATGCCGCTTTCGTTGAGGACATCCTGCACCAGCGGCAGGATCCGTTGAGTATGTTCACGGGGACAGATTTCGAAATGAGCACTGAGGGTGCCATCATTCCACAGCGCCGCAGAGCAGGCCTCTGTGGCGGTATCGATAGCCAAAATTCGCATGGGTTGTCGCGCTCTCGCTCTAGCAGATTGACAAAATGGCGCGCAGCTTACCACATTTTGCCACGCATTACCTCGCTGGCGGCACCGCCAGGAAACGCACCGCCCGACGGATATCGCGAGTTCGCGGCGCGGGCGGCAGGCTAGCGAGGAACGTTGCACCATACGGACGCATCACCAGGCGGTTGTCGCAGATAACCAGCACGCCGCGATCGTCGATATCGCGAATCAAGCGCCCGACGCCCTGTTTTAAGGTGATAACCGCGTCCGGCAGTTGAACCTCATCAAATGGGTCGCCGCCGCGCAGACGGCAGTCTTCCATTCGCGCTTTGAGTAGCGGATCATCCGGTGAGGTGAAAGGCAGTTTATCGATAATCACCAACGAGAGCGCATCACCGCGCACGTCCACCCCTTCCCAGAAGCTGCTGGTCGCCACCAGCAGGGCGTTACCCGCGCTAACAAACTGCTGCAGAAGTTGGCCCTTACTGGTTTCCCCTTGCAAAAGAACCGGCAGCGTCATGGTGGCGCGGAATTGTTCAGCGAGATCGCGCATCATGGCGTGCGAGGTACACAGCATAAAGCAGCGACCATCGTTGGCTTCAATCAGCGGTTTGAGCATCGCCGCCAGATGCCTTGCTGCACCGGGTTGATTGGGCAATGGCAAATTTCGCGGCACGCACAGCAGCGCCTGATGAGCATAATCAAAGGGGCTGGGCAGCAGCAGCGTTTGCGCTTCGCCAATTCCCAGACGATCGGTGAAATGGTGCAGATCATCGTTAACCGACAGCGTCGCCGAGGTAAAGATCCAACTCCCCGGTTTTTGCACCATCACTTCTTTAAATTTATCCGCCACCGTCAAAGGCGTCAGCGCCAGCGTAAAGTGGCGGGAGTTGCATTCGTACCAATAGCTGTAACCGGGCTGATTGGTATCCTTCAGCCGTTTAAGCCGCCCGCGGTATAACGTCGCCCGCTCGAAGGCAGCATCAAGCAGCGCTGAGCGTCCGAGAGACAGTTTTGCCACGTCGTAACACAGCTCAAGGGCATCATCGAGCAGCAGCAGCGCACGCTGAATATTGTTATCCGCCAGGAGCTCACGCAGGTTACCGCGATAGCCCGGATCGCCTAATTGCAGGCGAAAATCCTGCGCGCTCTGGGCCAGACGGTCAGCGCATTTCTGTAGCTGCTGAGTATCTTTAAGCTCGGTGCGATAAGCAATGGTAATATCTTTTGCCAGGTCCAGCAGCTGGCGGCTGGAGAGCGATTGACCAAAATATTGGCTGGCGATGTCCGGCAACTGATGCGCTTCATCGAAGATCATCACTTCCGCTTCCGGAATCAATTCGCCAAAGCCGCTCTCTTTCACCACCATATCGGCGAGGAACAGATGGTGGTTAACGACCACCACATCGGCATCCATCGCCTTTTTCCGCGCTTTAACGACAAAGCAATCTTTATACAGGGGGCAGTCGCTACCCAGACAGTTGTCGTTGGTGCTGGTGACCAGCGGCCAGGCCTGAGAATCTTCCGCCACGCTCACGCAGGTGCTGATATCGCCATCAATAGTTTGGTTCGACCACGATCGCAGCAGAATGACGTCGCTGAGGGTTTGCACCGGCAGGTCGCCCCCGGCAAGCGCTTGTTGTTCAAGACGCTCAAGGCAGAGGTAGTTCGAGCGCCCTTTCAGCAAGGCCAGTTTCCCGGCGAACTTCAGCGCTTTGGCCACGGTGGGCAAATCCCGGCTATAGAGCTGATCCTGCAACGCTTTCGAGCCGGTGGAGATGATGACTTTTTTATTTGCACGCAGCGCTGGCGCCAGGTACGCGTAAGTTTTCCCGGTTCCTGTTCCCGCTTCAACCACCAGCGGACGGGTTTCTTCAATCGCGCTGGCGACGGCGAAAGCCATCTGGCGCTGCGGCTCGCGTGGTTTAAATCCCGCAATCGCGCTGGCCAACTGGCCGTCTGCTGCAAAATCGTCGATCACATTACCCCCTGGTTATTTGGACAGTGATTATGTCAGGGTGGGCTGGTTTTCGCCAGTACGGGTAGTGACGCAGATGAAACATTGTGGCAGTCTGGCCGCAGTTTGATGAACCGGAATAAAGAGGAAATAAAAATGACAATTACGCGTATCGATGCCGAAGCCCGCTGGTCTGATGTCGTGATCCACAACCAGACGCTGTACTACACCGGCGTACCATCAAATCTGGATGCCGACGCCTGCGCGCAAACCGCTGACACTCTGGCGCAGATTGACGCAGTGCTGGAAAAACAGGGCAGCAGCAAGTCGCGCATTCTTGATGCCACTATTTTCCTCGCCGACGGCGCTGATTTTGCGGCGATGAACCAGGCATGGGATGCCTGGGTTGTCGCAGGCCACGCGCCGGTACGCTGCACCGTACAGGCCAAACTGATGAATCCAAAATACAAAGTCGAGATTAAGATTATCGCCGCGGTGTAAATTTTTGCGCCGAGCTTCCCCGGGGTCGGCGTAAACGCCTCGCCCGGGCTACAAAATACAATGCCCCGGAGTGTAGTAGCCCGGCCAAGCGCAGCGCCGCCGGGAATATTCCGGGCTATCAGCCCGGACACCACATTAACTGTTCTTTGAGCTGCAAAGTCTCCCGCGGCAAACACTTCAGCACTTCACGATAGTTGGCCGACTGTTTCGGATAACCACGTACCGACTGCAACAACAGGCGCAGCGCGCTATCCCAGACAATCCCCTGCAAATCACTGTACGGCCAAAGATCCGGTTCGCGAATAAACGGCACCAGATAATCAATCCCCTGTTTCACCCCGCGCCCGTCGCGAATGTGATTCCAGCGGTCAAATTCCACGTGCTCGGCGTAACGGTTAAGCAACAGATGCGCTTCCAGGTTAAACAGCGAGTAGTGGAACGGAATGGTGCGCTCCAGCTCCATCGTCTGCTTACCGTCCTGGTCAATTTGCGCCGCCATCCGCTGGGTAATCCCCTGCTCGATAATGCGCGCCGCCAGCCCCTTATCGCCATAAAACAGCGCATTGACCGTGCGCTGGGCGTCATACCAGGTACCGTGGTTATTGTGCC
Source organism: Klebsiella sp. MISC125 (assembly GCF_051131775.1). Classification (NCBI taxonomy): domain Bacteria; kingdom Pseudomonadati; phylum Pseudomonadota; class Gammaproteobacteria; order Enterobacterales; family Enterobacteriaceae; genus Klebsiella; species Klebsiella sp. MISC125. The sequence continues at coordinate 2,421,239 of NZ_CP180448.1, read as the reverse complement.
AGACGTATTCGGAATGGCCGATTTCGCTGTAGTACATCCAGTGGTTAAAATCGCGAAACCACTGATGCAGGCCGATAATATCGTCAGTATCCAGAACGCTGGCGGCATTAATCAGCCCGATGGTATCCACCACCATCCACAGCAGACGCGTATCGATAAGCCCGGTGCCGCGCCCGGAGACAATCCCCGGGATCGCCTGACCGTAGTTCAGATGCGGATTCATCCGTGTCTCGGCATCGAGGAACCAGCAGCGAATCTGTTGTGCCGCTGCCAGCGCATACTGCCGCTGGCCGGTAAAGTACCAGGCTAACCCCAGCGTCAGGCAGCGCTCGCACATGCGGATGATGCGTGAGGTGTCGGTGTCGTTATTCTCGCACTGCGGATTGATATGCCCGTCGCGGCGGATATAGGGCAGCCCATTCGGCCGCCGTGGATTTGGCCACCAGTAGGTGCCCAGGCTGTAGTAATCGTGCGCGTCACCGCTCGCCGGGCGCAATTTTTTATGCACCACGCTTTCCGGCGGTTCGCGCCTCACGACATCGGCCTCAGAGACCAGTTGACTCAGCGCCAACTGGAGCGGCGAGAATGGCTGCTTTAAGCTTGCGCGAGCATTTTCCAGACAGACTTCATCCAGGGTGTACAGCTTCATCGCCACCTTATTTTTCCTCCCCACACGCGATGCGCAGGCCGCTTTGCGCGTCAAACAGATGCACGCCGGAGAGCTTCGGCTGCAGCCAGATGTTATCACCCTCTTTGACCGGCAGACGCTGCTTGAACACCGAGGTGAACGCCCCACCGCCGGTGTCGCAGAATAGCTGCATATCCGAGCCGGTATTCTCCACCGCTGTCACTTTCGCCGCCAGCGCGTCGTCGCGGGCTTCGTGCACCACGTTGACCTGCTCCGGACGAATCGCATACACCACCTGTTGACCGTTTTTCACCTGCAACCCGGCAGGCAGCGCCAGCAGCGAACCGTCTTTCAGGCGCAGGCTGGTCCCGCTGGCGTTCAGTACCACTTCACCCGGTAGCTGGTTGATTTCCGGCGAGCCGATAAACCCGGCGACAAACAGGTTGGCGGGCTGGTCGTATAGCTCCAGCGGCGTTCCCGCCTGCTCAATGCGCCCGTCGCGCAGCACGACAATCATCTGCCCCATGGTCATCGCTTCGATCTGGTCGTGGGTCACGTACACCGAGGTGGTTTTTAACCGGCGGTGCAGTTCGCGTATTTCGCCACGCACCTGGGTACGCAATTTGGCGTCGAGGTTCGATAACGGTTCGTCGAACAGAAACACCTGCGGCTTGCGCACTATGGCACGACCCATCGCCACACGCTGACGCTGACCACCGGAGAGATCTTTCGGTAGACGCTCCAGCAGCGGCTCCAGCCCCAGCAGCGCCGCCGCCTCATTAACCTTCTGGTTGATATCCGCTTTCGGCAAACGCGCCATCTTCAGGGCAAAACCCATATTTTCACGCACCGTCATTTGCGGGTACAGCGCATAGCTCTGGAACACCATCGCAATATCGCGCAGCTTCGGCTCAACCTCAGTGACGTTACGTTCGTTGATGTGCACTTCACCGCCGGAAATTTCCTCAAGACCCGCAATCATCCGCAGCAGCGTCGATTTACCGCAGCCACTGGGGCCGACGAGGACGCAAAATTCACCGTCCGGGATAGTCAACGACACATCCTTAATGACGTGAGCATCACCGTATGACTTGCGCACGCTATTCAATACAACAGATCCCATCGCTAACCCCTTATCCTTTGACCGCGCCGGACATAATCCCGCGATTAAAATGTTTTTGCAGACCCAGATAGACGATGATGCTTGGCAGCATCGCCAGTAACGTAATGGCGATAAAAATGTTCGGCGTGATGCTCTCATCGGTACGCAGCGTGCCGAGGATCACCGGAATGGTGTTCAGGCTGTCCTGGTTAACCACAATCAGCGGCAGCAGGTACTGGTCCCAAATCATAATGAATCCAAAGGTCACTACCGTGCCCAGCGCCGGTTTCACCAGCGGCAGGATCACATGGAAGAAAATCTGCCATTCGTTAGCACCATCAATACGCGCCGCCTCCTCCAGCTCTTTCGGAATGGCTGACATAAATTCGGTCAGCACGAAGATGGAGAACGCCCAGCCCACCACCGGCAAGATCATCCCGAGGTAACTGTTGTACAGCGAGGCGTCGATAAACGGCAGCCGCCAGTTGATAATCATGTACAGCGGAATGGCGATAACCTCTTCCGGTAGCATCATGGTGGAGAGGATAACGAGGCTTACCAGCGCCACGCCGCGAAACTTTTTACGTGCCAGCGCATAAGCCGCCAGCGCACTGACTGAGACCTGCAACACGGTGCCGAAGAACACCACCAGAATCGAGTTCAGCAAGTACTGCCAGACGCCGATATCCATCCACGCAAAGATGAAGTTCTCGAAGGAGAACTGATTTGGCCAGGCCAACAGTTCCCCCGGCTTCACCGGCGCGCCGCTAAAAGCGGTCGCGACAATGCCCCAGAACGGCCCGACGAAGACAATCAGCAGCAGCGCGTAGATGCACCAGCGCCCTGCGGTATCCCAACGTTTACTTAACATCACGGCTCCTTAGTAACGTGCGATACGTTTTTTCAGCGTCAGATGACAAATGGTTAACAGCACCGTAAAGGTGAACAGCAGGAACGACACCGCCGAGGCGTAGCCATAGTCAAACTGCTCGAAACCCAGTTTATAGATGTGGGTCATCACCATTTCCGTAGAGTTTGACGGCCCGCCGCCGGTGGTGGCGTACACTTCGGCAAACACGCGGAAGCCACGAATAAAGGAGAGCATCAGCACCACCGACAGCGCCGGGATCATGCCCGGCAGCGTGACGTAGCGCAGGCGGTTCCACCAGTTCGCGCCGTCAACGTTTGAGGCGTCGTACAGATCACGGCTGATGCCCGCCAGACCGGCGATAAAAATCACCATGTTGTACGGCACCGCTTTCCAGATATGCAGCAGCATAATGACCCCCAGCGCCTGGTCAGAGCTGGCGAGAAAACCCTGATCCGCCACGCCAAACCAGCTCAGGATATGGTTCATCACCCCGTTTGGCGTTGGGTTGAACAGGATTCGCCACATTTCCGCGACAATCGCCGCGCTGGTCACCGCCGGTAAGAAGATAGCGGTACGGATAAAGCGCAGGTGGCGCGCCGGGCCTTCCAGCAGCATGGCGAGGAAGAACGCGAGTATTGCGGCGGCGAACATGGTGACCACCACGTACAGCAGCGTATTGACCACCGCCGCATGCAGCTCAACGTCGGCGAAGGCGCGGGTAAAGTTGGCAAACCCCACCCACTCATTCGGCTGATTAAAGTTGACCTTGTAGAAGCTCATCACCAGACCCTGAATCATCGGGATGAACTTAAACCAGCTAAAAATAATCAGCGCGGGGGCCAGAAACAGCCACGGGATCAGCGCCCGCTTGCGTTTTGCCGTCAGCCATCCACTCGCGTCAGGCGAAGCGGCTTGCTTTAGCGGCGAGGACTTCGTCTCGTGCAGCGTCATAACGTCATTCCTCACTTAGCCAGCACATTTTGTTTTTCCAGCTCAGCGTTCACCTTGCCGTCAATCGTTTTCAGCTCAGCAGAAATGTCGCTGTTGCAGTCGGCAAAGATACGGTTAAAGCCATCGGCTGCCACCTGGCGTACCGGCGTCCAGTTTGGAATTTGCGGCACATAGCGACCCTGCTCGTTGTACAATTTGGCGAAGGTTTCCCAGCGCGCATCCTGATACACCGCTTTGACATCGACGTTCTTATTCACCGGCAGGCGGACAACGGGAATATGTTTACTGCCTTTGCCCATACCAATTTCCTGACCTTCCGGCGAAATCATAAATTCGATAAACTGGCGCGCCGCATCTTTCTGCTTGCTGCTCTTCATCATGAAGACCGTGGTGCCTTCGGCGAGAGTGGCCTCACCTTTTGGCCCAACGACAGGCACAACCTCAAAGTTGTCTTTCCCAGGATCTTTATCAAACAGCGCAATGTGATACGGGCCGCTAAAGAACATGCCGCTCTGACCTGAACGGAATGACGGGATAACATCGGCAGTCGTGGCGTTAATGGCTCCCGGCTGAGTCACTTTTTCGCACATCATGGTGCGCATAAAAGTCATCGCCTGAGCGACTTCCGGGGTATTGAGCGAGGCGCTGAATTTACCGTTATGGTCGCTGACGAAATCCCCACCAGCCTGCCAGATAAAGTTGCTCATAAACCAGCTGGCATAGCCACGGGTGGTGGACGCCGGGACGATAAAACCGTAGGTATCATTTTTACCGTTGCCGTCAGGATCTTGTGTGGTAAAGGCTTTGGCGAGGGTCTGGATATCATCCCAGCTTTTCGGCGACGGCAAGCCCAGCTTTTCACGCCAGTCTTTGCGCACGAACAGGGCGAAGGTTTGTGCCGAAGTTGGCACGCCGTAATATTTGCCGTCGATATAGCGGGTACTGTTCCAGGCCGTCTGATAGAGCTCGTCGCCGCCGTTTATCGCTTTGGGGTCGATTTCATCAGCAATACCGAGCTGGATAAACTGCCCCAGCGATGCCGCATCGTTAAAGATCAGATCAGGTAAGGCGTTGCCCGCTGTGGCACGTGCCAGACGCTGCTCGAAATCGGTGGTCGCGTTGAAGTATTCGATTTTGATTGCGGTTTTTTCTTCAAACTTTTCCGCCTCTTGTTTGTAGATATTTTTCGAGTCGTTGCTTGCACGGATCCAGACGTTAAGGGTTGTGGCGGCGTAACTCTGCCCGACGCCCAGTCCCAGAGCGGAAAGAAGTAACAATGAACGTAATTTATTCGCAGACATGATTGCATATCCTTTATTGTTGGGCACAAAGGTAATTAAATTCGCAAAAGTACATTTTCAGAGAAAAATAAAAATCATTTCGATATTAATTCAATATGCGTAAAAATATTTACGATCATTAAATAGAAATATATTTCCCAATACAACCACACAAAAAAGAAATCGTATTTCAAAAATCAAAAAATTGAAGCAGGTCACACACAAACGTGACACAAAAAGTGACATTGAATTTTAATTCATTAAAATCAATGTGTTGTGTTTTTACCAATTCCGTTAAAATTTTAAACAAAAATAGAAAAACGCTTAATTCTGTGACTCACCTTGCATTAAATGCGTCATTTTTTATCCATAGCGATAAGCTTGACACTCATCACAAAAAAAATAACTTTGTCTTTTACACTGCACCGCATCGCTTTCATAAACACATTATTTTTAATTAAACCGCCTGTCTCTTATGCCTCTTAAATACGTGGCAGGTATAATTCTGTTGTTATCTTTTCTCTTATTTGCAGAAGGGTTATCACGATGAACTCAATACCTCACCGGAGAATATTCGGCATTGCGCTGCTTTGTTCTGGTTTAAGCACATCACTGTACGCCGCCGAGCCTTATACGCTCGATGGCAAAGATTTGGCCTTCAGCCGCCAGCAAATCGCCGCCAAAGACCCGTTATTTGTCCAGGCACAAAGCGCGCTGTTAAAAAAAGCGGACCTTGCATTAAAACACCCGCTGTTTTCGGTGATGGATAAAACGCTGGTCGCCGCCAGCGGCAACAAGCACGACTATTACAGTTTCCCACCGTACTGGTGGCCAGACCCGAACACGAAAGACGGACTGCCGTACATTCGCAAAGATGGGCAAACCAACCCGGACGCCAACAGCGATGCCACCGACAAAAACCGGTTGGTGAAGATGAGTAACGATGTGTCCACGCTGGCGCTGGCGTGGTATTTCTCTGAGGATAATCGCTATGCGCAGAAAGCTGCCGAGCAGATTAAAAGCTGGTTCCTTAACCCAGAAACTCGCATGACGCCAAACCTGCAATACGCGCAAGCGATCCCTGGCATTAATACCGGACGCGGCATTGGTATCATCGACAGCCGGGCGCTGGTTGAGGTGGTTGACGCTATCGCGGTGTTGCAATCCTCCGGCGCATTAAGCGAGACCGAGGTGGCTGAGCTTAAGCAGTGGTTCGGTGAGTTTTATCACTGGATGACCACCAGCCAGAACGGTTTTGAAGAAGAGAATTGGCATAACAACCACGGCACCTATTTTGACATGCAGGCCGCTACGTTTGCCCTGTTCAGCGGCAAAACCGATGAGGCGAAAAAGCGTTTAACTATCACGCAACTGCGGCGCATTGCCGGACAGTTTGACGTTGAAGGGCGTCAGATGGCGGAGCTTGAGCGTACCCGTCCGTGGCACTACAGCAACTTCAACCTCGAAGCCTACAACCGCCTGGGGCGTCTGGGTGAGAAAGCGGGCGTTGATATCTGGAACTTCACCCTCGACGACCATAGCCTGCGCAAGGGCTATCAGTATGTCGCTGGATTTATTAACAGCGATACGCCATGGCCGTGGAAAGACCTCGACAAAATGGACGATAAGAAAGCGCTGCGTAATATTGCCACCGCCGCCCACGCCTGGCCGGATGACATGTTATTCCGCGAAAAAGCCCAGTGGTTGCGCGCGAAATACCCTGACGATATCACCACGCTCATCGCCCCGCTTCCCGCGTCAGCAGAGGTCAAGGATAACCACTGATGAAACAATTTTCTGGGCTATGGCCCGACATTGCCAGACGTGCAGCCGGCAATAACGGCCTGATTGAACAGCTCGTGAAGAATGCACAACCGATGCTCGACGCCGCCGTGTGCATCCCGCAAACCGGTATTGCGAGCTGGAATCTCTACTATTTTTGCCCGCACCATGGGGTGCGGCTCACCTGGCAGGCAGACTCCCCTCATCATCACGCCTGCCCGGTTGACGGCGAAGTTTTTAGCGGCGAGCCGTGGGACGGAGCCTGGTGGCGGGAGATGAACGGACGCAACGCCAGCGCCTGTCAGCAGTTGGGGCTGCTGTGGCAGTTGACCGGCGAAACGGTGTATCGCGATAAAGTCCGCACGTTGCTGATGGGGTATGCAGACGTGTACCCCGCCTATGAAGTCCACGGCGATATCCCCAACAACGGTCCGGGGAAAATGAACGCCCAAACGCTGTGTGAAGCGAACTGTATTCTGGAGATGGCGCTGGGATACGACCTTATTCGCGACGGTTTAACACCCGCCGAACAGCAGCACATCAGCCAAAACCTGCTGCGCTGCGCGGCGACGTTTTTACGCGAGCATCGCAGCCCGCAAATTCATAATCACGAGGTGAAAATCAGCGCTGCGCTCGGCGTGCTGGGTTTTGTCCTTGAAGATGATGCGCTACTGGAGTTTGCCGTTAACCAACCCTACGGCCTGCGCTGGCAACTTGAGCATGGGCTGCTGGCGGAAGGCTTGTGGTTTGAGGGGTCGGTACATTACCACTACTACGCGCTGCAGGGGTTCTTTGCTTTCGAGAAGCTGGCGCGCGGCACCCGCTGGAGCCTGATTGATGGCCCGTGGTATCAGCCGATGCTGAAGTTTCCCCTCTCATTACTGTTACCGGATGGCACCTTCCCACGGCTCAATGACTGCCTTGCCGGACAGGAGAAACTGCATCACCGGGATCTGTACGAGTTTGCCTGGTTTATCTGGCACGACCCGCAATACGCCGCGGTGTTGCAGTTTATCGACGCGGAGCCTGACGAGCGCGAAACGCTGCTGTGGCGCGATCGGCCGCTACCGGAAACCACGCTGGCACTTATCCCTCAGCAGTCGCTGTTTGCGCCGGGTGCGGGGATCACGCTCTGGCGACGGCCGCAAGAAGTGCTATTGATTAAACATAGTCCGTGGGGCGGCGAGCACGACCATTACGACCGGCTGGGGCTGATGCTCTGGCAGCGCGAGGGTTGGCTGCTGCCGGACATGGGTACCACCGGTTACGGTGCCAAAATGCACTATGACTATTACAAGAATAGTGCCACCCATAACACGTTGACGGTCAATCAGACCAACCAACCTCCGGCTAACCCGGATGTGCTGGGTTGGCATATGGGCGAGGATTATCTCTGGCTGGACAGCGAAGTAGACTGGAGCAAACCGCCACCGGAACTGAACAGTCATTCGCGGGTCGAGTGGGACGTTAATGCCTGGCGCGAAGTGCGCTTTCGCCGCCGCTTGCTGTGGCTGGACGATATGCTGATCGACCTGTCGACGGTGGAGAACCCGCATCGCCAGCAGCTCGACTGGACGCTACATCTGGCGGCACAGGCGCTGGACCAGAGCGGCACGCCGCAGCCCTTCTCGCTCAGCGGGCCGCTGCGTCATATGGAAGGTTCCACCATGACGCCGCTGCACGGCTGTCAGCCACGCCATTTTGCCCGTGACGGCGATACGGTAGCGCTGTGGTTGGCGGGTGACGGTGAGCTGTGGCAAGGGTTGGCTCCGGATAACCCGGCGGTAAGCAATCTCAGTTATCTGGTGTTACGCAACCATCTACCGCAGGCGAGATTTGTCTGTCTGTGGGACCTGACGAAGTCTGCGCCGTTAACCGAGGTCAGCGTGAACCACACGGCTACTAGCACACAGCTCACCTACTGGCGTGGCGAAAGCATGGCGCAGATAACGCTACACGACGATCCCGAACGGCTACCTGATGTCATCAATTGACTTTCCGCCTTCTGCCTAAGGAAGGTGGCATGACACGAATGACGGTATTAGCTTACTCGTCTTCATCCTCAAAGCGCGCCACAATCCGATCGCCGGTATGCGAGGCGCGCAGTTCGTTAGCCACTAAAGAGATAGCCTCGCCGCTGCTCATGCCCTGCGACATCAGTTCCTGAATTCGTTCTACTGCTTTTTGCTGTTGCTCGTGGCTCAGCGAAGGTAAACCTGCAAACATCACTCACTCCTGCTACATTGTGGGGCGTAATTATTTCACGCCGTCCTCTAGTATACCAGCAGGCGGTAACGATCAGGATTGAAGAAGACGATGTTGTCCCCCGCGATTATTTCCCTGCCCTGGCGTGCGGATGCCGCTGAACATTATTTTAAGCCATTAAGTTCACAACCCTGGGCAATGCTGCTGCACTCTGGTTTTGCCAATCATGCACATAGTCGGTTTGACGTTATCGTCGCTCAGCCGTGCGCAACGCTGGTGACCCACGGTCAAACTACCGTTATAAGCGAGGGCGAAACGACCACAACGTCAAGCGCCGATCCGCTCGCGCTCGTGCATCAACAACTGGTGAAGCATAATCTGCAACCGCAAGCTCACCCGCATCTGCCGTTTCTTGGCGGCGCGCTGGGGCTATTCGGCTACGATCTTGGGCGGCGTTTTGAAACGCTACCGTCGCAGGCGGATGCGGATATCGCCCTGGCGGATATGGCGGTGGGGATCTATGACTGGGCATTAATTGTCGACAATCAGCGCGAGGAAGTGTCGTTAATCAGCTATGACGATCCGCAGCGCTGCCTTGCGTGGCTGGAGGCGCAATCAGCCCCGGTCGTTGAGCCTTTTGAACTGACTTCGCCGTGGCGCTCAAATATGAGCCGCGAGGAGTACGGCAAAAAATTTCGCCAGATTCAGGCTTATCTGCACAGCGGCGACTGCTATCAGGTCAACCTGGCGCAGCGTTTTAAGGCCAGCTATCGCGGGGATGAATGGCAAGCGTTCTGCCAGCTTAATCGCGCCAATCGCGCACCGTTCAGCGCCTTTATCCGCCTGCCTGAAGGGGCAATATTGAGCCTGTCGCCCGAGCGCTTTATTCAGCTACATCAAAGTGAAATCCAGACCCGACCGATTAAAGGCACCTTGCCAAGACTGTCCGACCCCGAGCTGGATGCACAGCAGGCGAAAAAGCTGGCGAACTCGCCGAAAGACCACGCAGAAAACCTGATGATCGTCGATTTAATGCGCAACGACATTGGCCGGGTTGCCGTGCCCGGTAGCGTTCGCGTCCCCGAACTGTTCGTCGTTGAACCGTTCCCTGCCGTACATCATCTGGTGAGCACCATTACCGCCAGATTGCCCGCTCATCTTCACGCTACCGACCTGCTGCGCGCAGCGTTTCCCGGCGGCTCAATTACCGGCGCGCCGAAGGTCAGAGCGATGGAAATTATCGATGAACTGGAGCCGCAAAGGCGCAATGCGTGGTGCGGAAGCGTCGGCTATATCAGCTTCTGCGGCAATATGGATACCAGCATCACCATCCGCACGCTCACCGCCAGGCAGGGGCAGCTTTTCTGCTCCGCCGGTGGCGGTATTGTGGCCGATAGTGAAGAAGCAGCGGAATATCAGGAAACTTTTGATAAAGTTAATCGTATCCTGCATCAACTGGAGAGCTAGAACATGGCGGACAGCGCCCTCGACCTTGACGACTTTCTTTCTCGTTTTCAGCTTCTGCGACCACAGCCCGCAGCCAGTGCGCTCAACCAGCGCCAGGCTGCGGTTCTGGTGCCAATTGTTCGCCGTCAGCAGCCGGGGCTGTTGCTGACCCAACGCTCGCCGCTGATGCGTAAACATGCCGGACAGGTTGCTTTCCCAGGCGGCGCGGTGGATAACAGCGATGCCACGCTTATTGCCGCCGCGCTGCGCGAGGCGCAGGAAGAAGTAGCGATACCACCAGAGTCCGTTGAAATTATTGGTGTTCTTCCGCCAGTTGATAGCGTAACCGGTTTTCAGGTGACGCCGGTAGTCGGTATTATCCCGCCTAATCTGCACTATCATGCCAGTCAGGATGAAGTCGCGGCGGTCTTCGAAATGCCGCTGGCTGAGGCGCTACGACTCGGGCGCTATCACCCGCTGGATATTCATCGGCGCGGTAATTCACATCGCGTCTGGCTGTCGTGGTATCAGCATTATTTTGTCTGGGGCATGACCGCGGGCATTATTCGTGAACTGGCGCTACAGATAGGCTCCCGTCCTTAACTATACTTAAACTTGGACGATGCTCTCAGCATTAGTAAATTCTCGGTTATCCATTAGTTTAATTCATGTGAATACTTAAGCTGATGGCACGGTTCCCTCTTACACTATGCGCAGTTATTGCATCGTTACCGCACCCGCGGTAACCCTGTCAGGAGTGTTATCGTGATTAGTATATTCGACATGTTCAAGGTGGGGATCGGTCCCTCATCTTCCCATACTGTAGGCCCGATGAAGGCCGGTAAACAGTTCGTCGATGACCTGGTCGAAAAGGGATTGCTTAATGAAGTGACTCGCGTGGCGGTTGACGTCTACGGTTCACTGTCATTAACCGGCAAAGGCCACCACACAGATATTGCGATTATTATGGGACTGGCAGGCAATCAGCCTGATACGGTCGACATTGACGCAATTCCGGCATTTATCCGCGACGTTGAAGCGCGCGGTCGCCTGCTGCTGGCGCAAGGGCAGCATGAGGTCGATTTCCCGCAGGATGATGGTATGCGTTTTCGTAGCGATAACCTGCCGCTGCACGAGAACGGCATGACCATTCACGCCTGGGCTGGCGATAAAGAAATCTACAGCAAAACTTATTATTCCATCGGCGGGGGTTTTATCGTCGATGAAGAGCATTTCGGCAAAGAAAATGTTGGTGAAGTCAGCGTCCCATACCCGTTTAAATCCGCGCAGGAGATGCTGGGCTACTGCAAAGAAACCGGCATGTCGCTTTCCGGCATGGTGATGCAGAACGAGCTGGCGCTGCACAGTAAAAAAGAGATTGAAGATTACTTTGCTAACATCTGGCACACCATGAGCGCCTGTATCGATCGCGGCATCAATACCGAAGGCGTGCTGCCAGGACCACTGCGCGTTCCTCGTCGCGCCTCGGCGCTGCGGCGTCTGCTGGTCGCCAGCGATAAACTCTCTAACGATCCGATGAACGTGGTGGATTGGGTCAACATGTTCGCCCTGGCGGTCAATGAAGAGAACGCCGCCGGTGGCCGCGTAGTGACTGCGCCCACCAACGGTGCCTGCGGTATTGTTCCGGCGGTGTTGGCCTACTACGACCACTTTATCGAGTCCGTCAGCCCGGATATCTATATTCGCTACTTCCTGGCCTCTGGCGCTATCGGCGCGTTGTATAAGATGAATGCTTCAATTTCCGGTGCGGAAGTTGGCTGTCAGGGTGAAGTCGGCGTGGCCTGCTCAATGGCGGCGGCGGGCCTGGCTGAAATCCTCGGAGCCAGCCCGGAGCAGGTTTGCGTGGCCGCGGAAATCGGGATGGAGCATAACCTCGGTCTTACCTGCGACCCGGTAGCCGGACAGGTGCAGGTTCCCTGTATCGAGCGTAATGCGATTGCCTCGGTTAAAGCGATCAACGCCACCCGAATGGCAATGCGCCGAACCAGCGAACCGCGCGTCTCCCTCGATAAAGTCATTGAGACCATGTATGAGACCGGTAAAGATATGAACGCCAAATACCGGGAAACGTCGCGCGGCGGCCTGGCTATCAAAGTTCAGTGCGATTAATGATTATTTAAACGAATGCGTCCGTCGGACGCATTCTTCTTTTTTATCGATTCCCACTACTCTTGCCCTATGGCGGCTGTTACTCTCATTGACACGTTCTAGCCGACAAGGCGTCGCGCATGCAGACTGCACAAAAAGTCATCACGACATACCGCAGGAAACGTATCCTGGTATGTTTGCTCGTGGCGCTATTAACGCTAACAACAACGTTAGTGATTCGATTTATTTCGCAGCGTAGTTTAAATCAGCAGCGTGTCCAGACGAGCACCAACAAAATGGTGGAGGCGATGGATAATATTTTGCGCCCCCTGGCCGCTCAGCACACTGCACTGCTTCATCTGGTGAACCAACCCTGTCAGGATGCCCACCTTGCGCTTCGCAAGCTGGCCTCATCGTTGCAAACAGTACGCTCCATTGCGCTGGTCCAGTCAAACCAGCTCTATTGCTCTAGTATTTTTGGTCAGCGCCATATTCCGGTACATCAACTACAGCCTGCATTACCGACAAATCATCCCCTGTTAGTCTTCAGCTACGACGCTTCGCTGCTTAAAGGAACCCCGGTACTTATTCAGTGGTATCCCGCCTCGCTTAGCGGTGCTGACGGCGTGCTGCTGCTCATCAATATTGAGCTGTTAGGTGGGTTAATTTTCAATGCAAAATCATCGTTAATTACCGGGATTGGTCTGCAGGTTGGCGAGAAAAGCTTTATCAGCGGTTCGGGTCTGATAAGACAGGAGATGTTGCCGGGAGAGCAGATTATCTACCGCCAGCGTTCCACAGAATTTCCTTTTACTATCAATGTCAGCGGTCCCGGAGCCTCGGCGGTCGCCCTTAGCGATCTTCCCAATGAATTGCCGCTGGCGCTGATCCTTAGCATGTTAATGACCGGCATCGCCTGGCTGGCGACTGCGGGACGAATGAGTTTCTCTCGCGAAATTAATCTCGGCATTACTGCGCACGAGTTCGAGCTTTGGTGCCAACCTTTACAAGACCTGCATACCCGAAAGTGCTGTGGAGTTGAGATACTGCTGCGATGGAATAATCCGCGACGAGGGGCTATTTCACCGGATGTTTTTATTCCCATTGCTGAAGGCTATAACCTGATTATCCCCCTCACCCGCTATGTGATTTCACAAACCGCACATAAATTAGCGCTGTTTCCTCAGGACAAACATTTTCACATCGGGATTAACGTCGCCGCCCGCCACTTCGCCAATGGCGAACTGCTGCGCGACCTGCACCATTACTGGTTTAGCGCGCATCCGGTACAACAATTGGTTGTCGAACTCACTGAACGTGACGTGCTACAGGATGGCGATCACCATATGGCTGAACACCTGCATTTCAAGGGGGTACAGCTAGCGATTGATGATTTTGGCACTGGCAATAGTTCCCTTTCGTGGCTGGAAAAACTGCGTCCTGATGTGTTGAAAATTGATAAATCTTTCACCAGCGCTATTGGTATCGATAGCGTCAACGCCACGGTGACCGATATGATCATCGCCCTTGCGCGTCGGCTAAAAATTGTCACGATTGCTGAGGGAGTCGAGACCCGGGAGCAGGAGGAATACCTGCGCAGAAATGGCGTGGATTTATTGCAGGGTTTTTATTATGCCCGCCCGATGCCAATAGACGACTTTCCACAGTGGCTGGCATCTGAAAAACACAAAGGGGTATTTACGTAGGGAATACCCTGCCGGCTTCATGATAAAGCCGACAGGGTTCAACCATTACTCTTCTTCGTCGTTATCCTGGCGTACTTTCACGACCCGTACCAGGTCGACACGGTAGTCGTTGGCTTCGACAATCGTGAACTGCAAAGGCGGTAAATCAAGCACATCACCCGCACGAGGGATGTGGCCGTTAACCGCAATCACCAGCCCGGCAACCGTTGCGATATCTTCATCTTCATCAACCAGATGATCCAGCCCCAGCGCCTGCTGCAACGCATGCACGTCGGTTGAGCCTTTCACCAGCCAGCCATCACCATCAATGACTATTTCCGGGGTTTCGTCAGCGTCAGGGAATTCACCGGCAATCGCCTCCAGCACGTCCAGCGGCGTGACCAGCCCCTGCACCACGCCAAACTCGTTGGTCACGATAACAAAGCTGCCACGAGCACGGCGCAGCACGCCCAACAGGTTGATCGGATCCAAAGTTTCCGGAACCACGATCGCCGGAGAAGCCGAGGCCAGCGCAGCAACGTTATCCCCCGCTTCCAGCGCCACCAGCATCTCTTTCGCACGGACGATACCGATGATTTCATCCAGCTCGCCCCGGCATACCGGGAACAAGCTATGCGGTGAAGACAGAAGCTGGCGACGAATTTCCTCTTCGCTCTGCTCGGCGTTCACCCAGCTAATTTCCCCGCGCGGTGTCATGATGCTGCGCAATGAACGCTGGGCAAGGGTTAGGACGCCGTTAATCATATAGCGTTCTTCTTCGGCAAAGGCACCATCCGATACCGGCACCACTGACGGACGATCGCCATCCTGTACCACGGAGTTCTGTTTACGACTGCCCATCAGACGCAGAATCGCATCGGCGGTTCGCGCACGCAGCGGCAGCATCGACTGGTGGCGGATAAAGTTACGGCGCGCCACCTGGTTGAAGAATTCGATGGTTATCGAGAAACCAATTGCGGCGTACAGGTACCCCTTCGGTATATGGAAACCAAAACCTTCAGCCACCAGGCTCAGACCGATCATCAGCAGGAAGCTCAGACAGAGCACGACGACCGTCGGATGCTGGTTGACGAAGCGGGTCAACGGCTTCGAAGCCAATAGCATCACCGCCATCGCAATCACTACCGCCGCCATCATCACCGGCAGATGGTTAACCATCCCGACAGCCGTAATGACGGCATCCAGCGAGAACACGGCGTCAAGCACGACGATTTGCAGTACCACCACCCAGAAACTGGCGTATCCCTTACCATGACCGGAATCATGCTGGCGGTTTTCCAGCCGTTCGTGCAGTTCGGTGGTCGCCTTAAACAGCAAGAATATCCCCCCGAGCAGCATGATGAGGTCGCGCCCGGAAAACGCGTAATCGGCAACGCTGAAAAGCGGTTTGGTTAACGTCACCATCCAGGAGATGACCGACAGCAGGCCCAGACGCATAAACAGCGCCAGAGAGAGGCCGATCAAACGCGCTTTATCGCGCTGTTTTGGCGGCAGCTTGTCAGCAAGGATGGCAATAAACACCAGGTTGTCGATACCCAACACGATTTCGAGGACGACCAGCGTCAGCAAGCCAACCCAAATAGAGGGATCCATTAAGAATTCCATGAGCAGCTCCAGTTAACGACAGACATAGTCATCGCTGTGTCATGCACAGACGAGACACTTGTTGCTGGTAAAAAAACGTAGCAGATGATGGCGGCAGACGAGTGCCTGAAGGTGAAAAGACGTCGGTGACGATCCATATAGCGGGCTATGCCCTATACTCCTGAGTAATTAAACGGAACGTAAACATATCAAAATATAGAGCCAGATTGGAAAAAATTTACCTGTCTTTGCAATAGCTAAGACTATTTTTTGCGCTGCAAAATAATCCCAAACTTATACATCATTAGCGGAGCTTCATCACATTAATTATTTTTTCACTGTCTAAAATAATTCGCTGTAGTAATTACTTTATATCTTACACCCTTACTGAATCGATTTTGTTCGCAAGAGTGATTCAGTATGTATCACAACAGATGATGCATTCACGATTATAAAGGAGGTAGCAAGTGACGATTGCTATTGTAATAGGCACACATGGTTGGGCTGCAGAACAGCTGTTGAAAACGGCAGAAATGCTGCTGGGCGAGCAGGAAAACGTTGGCTGGATCGATTTCGTTCCTGGCGAAAACGCAGAAACGTTGATTGAGAAGTACAACGCTCAGCTAGCGAAGCTGGATACAGCAAAAGGCGTGTTATTTCTCGTCGATACATGGGGAGGCAGCCCGTTTAACGCAGCTAGCCGCATTGTCGTCGATAAAGAACATTATGAAGTCATCGCGGGTGTCAACATCCCGATGCTGGTGGAAACACTGATGGCGCGCGACGATAACCCGTCGTTCGATGAACTGGTCGCGCTGGCGGTGGAAACCGGCCGTGAAGGCGTGAAAGCACTGAAAGCGAAGCTGGTGGAAAAGGCCGCCCCGGCACCGGTTCAGGCAGCAGCACCGAAAGCGGCAGCACCATTAAAACCAATGGGGCCGAAAGATTATATGGTCATCGGGCTGGCACGCATCGATGACCGTCTGATCCATGGTCAGGTCGCTACCCGCTGGACAAAAGAAACTAACGTTACCCGCATTATCGTCGTCAGCGACGAAGTGGCGGCAGACACCGTGCGTAAAACGCTGCTAACTCAGGTTGCTCCTCCGGGCGTTACCGCCCACGTTGTAGACGTCGCGAAGATGATTCGTGTCTATAACAACCCGAAATACGCAGGCGAGCGCATCATGCTGCTGTTTACTAACCCAACTGACGTTGAGCGCGTTGTTGAAGGTGGGGTGAACATCACTACTGTCAACATCGGCGGTATGGCTTTCCGTCAGGGCAAAACGCAGGTGAACAACGCTATTTCGGTCGATGAGAAAGATATTGAAGCGTTTAAGAAACTGGACGCACGCGGTATCGAACTGGAAGCACGTAAAGTTTCCACCGACCAGAAACTGAAAATGATGGATCTGATCGCCAAGGTGAAATAAGTCACCCCGCGATTCGCAACCCAATTTTCAACTTAAGACTTAATCAACAGGAGAAGTACAATGGAGATTACCCTTCTTCAGATTGTGCTGGTGTTCATCGTCGCGTGTATTGCGGGTATGGAGTCGGTACTTGATGAATTTCAGTTCCACCGTCCGCTGGTGGCCTGTACGCTGATTGGCGCCGTTCTCGGTGATATGAAAACCGGTATCATCATCGGTGGTACCCTGGAAATGATCGCTTTGGGCTGGATGAACATCGGTGCCGCCGTTGCGCCTGATGCCGCTTTAGCGTCAATCATCTCAACCGTTCTGGTTATCGCAGGTCACCAAAGCATTGGCGCTGGTATCGCGCTGGCTATCCCGCTGGCAGCAGCAGGCCAGGTTCTGACCATTATCGTTCGTACCATCACCGTTGCTTTCCAGCACGCTGCGGATAAAGCCGCAGAGAGCGGAAACCTGACGGCCATTTCCTGGCTTCACGTTTCGTCTCTGTTCCTGCAGGCCATGCGTATCGCTATCCCGGCGGTTATCGTGGCGATCTCCGTCGGCACTAGCGAAGTACAGGGTCTGCTGAACGCCATTCCTGAAGTGGTAACCGGCGGTCTGAACATCGCAGGTGGCATGATCGTGGTAGTCGGTTACGCGATGGTCATCAACATGATGCGCGCAGGCTACCTGATGCCGTTCTTCTACCTGGGCTTCGTTACCGCTGCATTCACCGATTTCAACCTGGTTGCTCTGGGCGTGATTGGTACAGTAATGGCTGTCCTCTACATCCAGCTGAGCCCGAAATATAACCGCGTAGCGGGTGCGCCAGCGCAGGCTGCTGGTAATAACGATCTCGATAACGAACTGGACTAACAGGTGAGCGAAATGGTTGATATGACTAAAAATACCACCGAGAAAAAACTCACTCAGAGTGATATTCGTGGCGTGTTCATTCGTTCTAACCTGTTCCAGGGTTCATGGAACTTCGAACGTATGCAGGCGCTGGGCTTCTGCTTCTCTATGGTACCGGCAATTCGTCGCCTGTATCCTGAGAACAACGATGCGCGTAAACAGGCGATTAAACGTCACCTTGAGTTCTTTAACACCCACCCATACGTTGCCGCGCCGGTTCTCGGCGTAACGCTGGCGATGGAAGAGCAGCGTGCTAACGGCGCAGAAATCGACGATGGTGCCATCAACGGTATCAAAGTCGGTCTGATGGGTCCGCTGGCAGGCGTAGGCGACCCAATTTTCTGGGGTACCGTTCGTCCGGTATTCGCTGCGCTGGGTGCAGGTATCGCGATGAGCGGCAGCCTGCTTGGCCCTCTGCTGTTCTTTATCCTGTTTAACGCAGTACGTCTGCTGACCCGTTACTACGGCGTAGCGTACGGTTATCGTAAAGGTATCGACATCGTTAAAGATATGGGCGGCGGCTTCCTGCAGAAACTGACAGAGGGGGCGTCAATCCTCGGCCTGTTTGTTATGGGGGCGCTGGTTAACAAGTGGACGCACGTGAACATCCCGCTGGTGGTTTCTACCATCACCGGTCAGGATGGTCAGACTCGCGTCACTACCGTGCAGACTATCCTTGACCAGCTGATGCCGGGCCTGGTGCCGCTGCTGCTGACCTTCGCTTGTATGTGGCTGCTGCGTAAAAAAGTAAACGCCCTGTGGATCATCGTTGGCTTCTTCGTCATCGGTATCGCGGGCTACGCTGTCGGCCTGCTGGGCCTGTAATTATTGTGCTGTGCGCCGGGGGCTTGCCCCCGGCTTTTTTATTTGGAGGATGGATGACAATCACGGACCTGGTGTTAATCCTGTTTATTCTCGTTCTGCTCGCCTTTGCGGTTTACGACCAGTTCATTATGCCGCGTCGTAACGGCCCAAGTCTGCTGGCTATCCCCCTGCTCCGCCGCAGTCGTGTTGATGGCATTATCTTCGTCGGCCTTATCGGGATACTGATTTACAACAATATGGCCAACCAGGGCGAACTTATCACCACCTGGTTATTATCTGCCCTGGCATTAATGGGGCTGTATCTGTTCTGGATCCGCACTCCGAAGATCATCTTCAAAAAGAGTGGTTTTTTCTTCGCCAATATCTGGATTGAATATAAGCGAATTAAAGAGATGAATTTATCGGAAGATGGCGTGCTGGTGATGCAATTAGAGCAACGCCGTTTACTTATTCGTGTGCGCAATATCGACGATCTGGAGAAGATATACAAACTTCTCGTTTCAACTCAATGAGTTAAAAATATAGCTCACGCTATATCTCACTATTTCCCAACGGATGATGTATAGCCAGTGCTATATTTCATCCGTCAAATATCCTCATATTTATTAACGAGTCATTCACGCCTAAATTAAAATGAAAATCGTTATCATTTGGTTATCAAAATAACCTAACTCTGTTATTGTTTTATATTCTAAAATTATGTTAAGGTTGCGCCCGTCGTTGGGGAGTAGCCGATTTCCTGCCAGTCAGGAAATGTACGTGTCAACATACTCGTTGCAAAACGTGGCACGTACGGGTTGAAGAAAGTATTCAATCAGGCGAGACCATAGACACATCACTGCTGTACGCAGCGCTTCATCATCAGGATGAGCTGCGTATGCTTACTGGGGGTAGCGATGTGTCATATGGATTATCCCCGGTCAGGACGCTCTAATGAATATTTCCGCTACCATTCTTCTTGCCTTCGGCATGTCCATGGACGCCTTCGCGGCTTCTATCGGTAAGGGCGCGACCCTCCATAAACCCAAATTTTCCGAAGCCTTGCGCACGGGTCTTATCTTTGGCGCTATCGAAACGCTCACCCCGCTCGTCGGTTGGGGAATGGGGATGCTGGCCAGCCAGTTTGTTCTTGAATGGAATCACTGGATTGCCTTCATACTGCTGGTGTTTCTCGGCGGTCGTATGGTTATCGAAGGATTTCGCGGCAGCGACGACGAAGAGTGTGAAGCTCCCCGCCGTCACGGTTTCTGGCTGCTTGTCACCACCGCTTTCGCCACCAGTCTTGATGCCATGGCTGTCGGCGTTGGTCTGGCGTTCTTGCAGGTCAATATTATCGCCACCGCGCTGGCCATCGGCTGTGCCACGTTGATGATGTCGACGCTGGGCATTATGGTAGGACGCTTTATCGGCCCGCTGCTGGGCAAACGGGCCGAAATACTGGGTGGTATCGTTCTGATTGGCATTGGCGCCCAAATACTCTGGAGCCATTTTGCCGGCTAGCCATCAGGCATCGCGCTGCCAGCAGTGAATAGCAAAATCGGTCTGGCAGCCAAATAGTTCCTGCTGACGTAAGGTTTCTCGAACTGCCGGTTTTGCCCGCCACGCAAACGGCGTCATCTGTAGTAACGCTTCTGCCTCACTTCCATTTAGCTGCATCGGATAGGCCAACTGCTGCTGGTGGCATAGCGTGAATCCCGTCATCTCTTCCGTGTTCTGCTCATGCAGGCGCACGTCGTCGTAAATTAATCCTTTGAGTTCCAATAAATGACGCGGACCAGGCGTCGCGGTGATCACCCAGCCGCCGGGCCTGACAACACGCGCCAATTCTTGAGCATTACACGGGGCATAAATTCGCACGACTGCATCAAGGCTGGCATCGTCAAACGGCAAGCGCTGGCTGGATGCGACGCAAAAATTGACTTGCGGATAACGTTTAGCCGCGGCGCGAATAGCGGATTTAGAAACATCCAGCCCCCAGCTATGGGCGGCTATGGCGGCAAAAGCATGAGTGTAATACCCTTCCCCGCAGCCGATATCCAGTAAATCAATCGGAGCGAAGGTTTGCAAATAAGCGCTGATAGCGTCTCGCAGAGGTTGATAATGACCCGCATCGAGAAACGCCCGACGGGCCTGCATCATCTCCGCGCTGTCGCCAGGATCGCGAGACCGCTTAAACTGCACCGGCAGCAAATTAACGTAGCCCTCCTTCGCCAGATCGAACTGATGCCGCTGTGGGCAAATATAGCTATTGTCGCGGCGCTCAAGCGGTGCGTGGCAAAGTGGACAACTGTAAGACATGACAACTCCGGTGTCGCTGAAAGGGCGAAAGTGTAGCGCTATTCGCCCTTTCAGACCACTGTTACAGCGCGGGGGACAAGGCCTCGCCGTTGTGCATTACGATGAGGTTTTCTGAATCCTGCGGCATTCCATCCGGCATAACGTTCTCCAGGCGCAGGACATCGCCCATGATCTGGCTGAATACCGGCGCAGAAACCGCCCCGCCGTAATACGACCCGTTGCTGGGGTCGTTCATCACCACCACCAGCGCAAATTTCGGGTTGCTGGCCGGCGCAACGCCAGCGGTATAGGCAACGTACTTATCAATGTATTTACCATCCGGACCGATTTTTTTAGCGGTGCCGGTTTTCACCGCCACCCGATAGTCACGCACCGCCGCTTTGATCCCGCCGCCGCCCGGTAAGGCCACGCTCTCCATCATGTGCTCAACTTCATGTACGATTTGCTCCGGCATCACGCGAGTGCCAATGACCGGCGGGTCGATGCGCGTGATCGACAGCGGCCGCTCGATACCGTAGCCGCCAATGGTGGCATAAACATGTGCTAGCTGAAGCGGCGTCACCATCAGACCATAACCGAAGGCGAAAGTCGCCCGGTCCAGTTGTCCCCAATAGCGACGCTGCGGCATCAGCCCCGCGCTCTCACCGGTCAACCCCAATCCGGTAGAGTCGCCAAAACCGAATACCTTATAGGTATCAATAAGATGCTGGATCGGCATCGCCAGCGACAAATGAGAAACCCCGGTATCGCTGGATTTTTGCAGGATGCCGGTGAGGGTCAATTCCGGATAGTACCCCACGTCGCGAATGCGATGGCCATCCAGCACAAAGGGATGGGTATCCACCACGCTATCTGGCTGCACGATGCCCTGCTCAAGCGCGGTCATCAGCACTAACGGTTTTACTGTCGAACCGGGCTCAAAGGTGTCGCTGATCGCGCGATTGCGGAAGTCATCCAACTTTGCATTATCACGATTATTGGGATTGAAATCTGGATAGCTGGCCATCGACAGAATTTCTCCGGTGTCGATTTTAATCAACACAGCCGCCCCCGACTCTGCTTTATTCCAGCGCACGGCATTGTCCAGCGCATCTTCAGTCACCGTTTGCAGCCGCTCGTCAATGCTCAACTGCAAATTGTGGGCAGGAACCGCCGCCATTTCGGTAATGTTTTCAATAACGTTGCCATGACGGTCTTTACGCACCAGCCGACGCCCCGGCTTACCAGTTAGCTGGGCATTAAAACTTTTCTCAACCCCTTCAATACCCTGGTTGTCGATATTGGTAAAACCAAGCAGGTTAGCGGCGACGTGACCAGCCGGATAGAAGCGGCGCGACTCATCGCGCAGATTAATACCCGGTAGATGAAGTTTATCGATCCATTCCGCCTGCTCCGGGTTTATCTGGCGTGCCAGATAGAGAAACCGCGCATGAGGATGCGCTTCAACACGGTGGGCCAGGTCGTTGAGATTGAGGTGTAAAGCCTCGGCCATGGCCTGCCAGCGGGGACCGTATCCCACCCCACCCTTTTCGATGGTCGTTTGCGGATCGACCCAAATCGCGCTTACCGGTACACTAACCGCCAGCGGGCGGCCTTCGCGATCGCTAATCATCCCACGTTGAACGTCAACAGGCTCCTCGCGCAAGGAGCGCATATCTTCTTGTTTAACCAGATTGTCTGGGGAGACAATTTGTAGCCAGCCCACTCGAGCCAATAGCAGCCCAAGACAACTGAGAATCGCCACGCACAGCAACCCAAAACGGATCGGGGTAAAATTGGCGGCTGACTTAATTTTGTTCTTTTGCACCTTAGCTCCATCATTATTTTGCAACCCTATGATTTAACAGAAAATAAGCAAAAAAGACTGCTAAACAATGCGAATAAGGGTGTTGTTTTGCAACAAAGCACAACGGAGGGGGGAAAATAGAAACGTTTTGCAATAGAGACTAAAAAGCCCCGCACAGGCGAGGCTTTCTTACAAGATTCAGTGGTCTTGAATCAGATAGCAGTTACGTTAACTGCTGCTGGACCTTTCTGGCCGTCCTGAATTTCGAACTCAACGTTCTGGCCTTCAGCCAGAGTTTTGAAGCCGTTACCCTGGATTGCAGAGAAGTGTACGAACACATCTTTGCTGCCATCAGCAGGAGTAATGAAACCAAAACCTTTAGACTCGTTGAACCACTTAACTTGACCTTTAATCTTTGCCATTTGCAAAATTCCTTAGACTGTTTTCTTTCTTCGCCCTTAGGCGCTTACATAGATAAAACTGACACATAACTGCATGAGGCACTAATATAAGGTTCGGCAGAGAAGCGGTATTCAACGACAACGTGTTTACTCAGGACTTCTTTACTGAAAATGCCACACATAAACAGAACTGTACCTCGTTTAACCCGAACGGTGTTATCACATACAACGTAAATAATGGCAAGCCATTTTTAGACGGGTCTCGATCCCTCGCACAGATTATAAGATAATCATTTGATCATCTGCACATTTATGCGTCTTAGCTCCCACAGACGAATCCTTCACTGTCATGCAGTTCTAGTAATAACAGATCCCCCATAACTGCTGCTTTTTCAACATAGCTCAACGACTTCAGAGTGTTGTCGTCGGTTCGCATACGAACTGCCAATTTTAGGGGTATACAAAGAAAACTGCATAATGATGCACATAAAAGCTCATATCGATAGTTGAAAATTCGCGTTAACTATGCGCATTCCATAATAATGAAACGCGTTAATTAAAGTGCTCAAAATATTGTCTACATTGCACGATAATAATGAAGTATTGATGACATGATGTTTGTTCTGGCAATTGACCCACATCATAATTCTTTTATTTGCGTGTCTAAACAAATCACAGGAGCATGCGGAGGAAATCATATCTTAACAGTTCAGACTGGCGCTGAAAGCGGGTAAATAGATAAGGATTAGTTATAGTCAGCTGATATGCAGGCGCACACCGCAGCGGTGCACACCTGTCAGTCGGATTACCGTTCTGCGACAAGGCGGATGAAGTCGTCGTCGCCTTTTCCCTTCTCAATTGCAGAAGGCTCGGCAACGTCCTCTTTCTCAGGCTCATTGGCTTCACACAGACGGCGGAGCAGCGCATTCTGCCGCTTTTGCTGATCCAGCAAGGCTTGCAGCAGAGCAATCTGCTCATTGGCGCGCGAGCTGGCGCGATTAACAAAAAACCACAACAACAGGCCGACAAGCAACAGCACAACCGACAATGCTACTGACGCCAGATTTACGATCCCAGGATTTAATAACTCACTCATTTCACCACCTCAAAGAGAAGGCGTTCATTCTACCACCCACACAGCAGAAGAAAATCGGTCATATTAAAAATGTCTTACCAGGGTATAAACTTGTTGATAGTGCAGATGCCGCTGAAGAACTGTACATCCTGATCGCACATTACGTTAAGCATCTGAGTCCATAGCAGTAAACAACCCGCTATGATAACTATCAGCAAAACCCACCGTAATTTTTTCACTCCACTCTCCGCATCAGTATCAGATGTCGCCAGGATAACATGACCTTCTTAAACCGCGGCTAACTGTAATACGAAAGGCAAGTTTAGGAATCATAGACTTGTATCAACTCGTGTTCATGTCAGAATTAACGCAAGGATAATACAAATATTGAGGCAACAATGCGATTGATCATACGTACCATTGTGGTGCTGGCTATCTTGTGGATCGGCGTATTATTAAGCGGTTACGGCGTATTAATGGGCAGCAGTGAGAATGCCGGAGGACTAGGATTGCAATGTAAATATCTTACGGCTCGCGGCATCAGCACCGCACAATATGTTCATTCCAGTAGCGGTATTATCGGCATTACCGATTGCCCTATTCTGCGAAAAAGCGTCACGGTTGTTGATAACGGCTAGTTATGATTCGGGCTACAATGTCAGTAGCCCGAATTCACAACAATTAAGACCTGTCAGAACGGATAATCGTTGTAACCCATCTGCTCAGAAATCTTACGTGCTGCCGTGTGCAGCATCTCAACATACTCGTTCAAACGCTCTTCAGAAAAACGCAGCGTCGGGAAAGAGATACTCAGGCCAGCAATAACCACGCCAAAGCGGTCGAAAACCGGCACGCCAATACAGCGCAACCCTTCTTCCTGCTCTTCGTTATCTTCGCCATAACCCTGTTCACGGACCTTATCCAGAACCGATAACAACTCTTCAGTACTGGTGATGGTGCGGTCAGTGCTGCGCTTGTACTCTACGCCTTCGAGAATCTGCTCAACTTCTGCGCGATCGCGCCACGCCAGCAGAACTTTACCGATAGCGGTACTGTACAGCGGGTTGCGGCGACCAATGCGCGAATACATGCGCAAGTTGTACATTGAGTCGATTTTATGGATGTAGACAATACTGTCTTCGTCCAGAGCACCCAGGTGGACCGTCTCTTTCGTCAGGCGAGAAAGTTCGCGCATCTGAATATCCGCACTACGTACCAGATCAACATTCTGCAATGCCCGCGCGCCCAGTTCGAACAGCTTCAGGGTCAGGGAATATTTCTCAGACTCGCCTTCTTGTGCCACATATCCCAACGATTTCATGGTCTGCAAAAAGCGATAAACGGTGCTTTTTGACATCATGACGCGCTGGGACAGTTCGGTAATGCCGATTTCACGCTCTTCGCCAAGCGCCTGCAAAATGCCAAAAACCTTCAACACCGAAGAGACAGAATCTGGCTGTTTATCCAAATCTGCAACTGCCATTTATCACCTCATCGCAACTGTTTTATAAAAACTAGAACCGGTTTTTATTATAAATTCGCATGCCGATACCCGCAATCGTTCTTCTGCCTATTCGTTACAAATCTGCGACATGCCGCTGAATAATCAATGCTAAAATTATTGTCCAGTAAATAGTTTTCACTAAGACATAGATTTCACATGGATAAAAACACTTCCGATGGGCTGCCATTACCGCAGCGTTACGGCGCAATTCTGACCATTGTATTAGGTTTGACGATGGCGGTACTGGATGGTGCTATCGCCAACGTGGCGCTGCCGACAATCGCCAGCGATTTAAATGCTTCTCCGGCATCGTCTATTTGGATAGTTAATGCCTATCAAATTGCCATCGTTATCGCGTTACTACCGCTCTCTTTTCTCGGCGATATGGTCGGCTACAGACGCATTTATAAGATTGGACTGGTAGTCTTTACCTTCACCTCACTCGCCTGCGCGCTCTCCAGTAGTCTGGAAATGTTGACTCTGGCACGCGTCGCGCAGGGTCTTGGCGGTGCGGCGCTGATGAGCGTCAATACCGCACTGATACGCCTGATTTACCCTCAGCGGTTTCTCGGTCGCGGAATGGGGATCAACTCTTTTGTCGTGGCGGTATCATCCGCGGCAGGGCCGACAATTGCCGCAGCGATTCTCTCCGTTGCCTCCTGGCAATGGCTGTTCCTGATTAACATTCCGCTGGGCATCATTTCGCTGGTTCTGGCAATGCGCTATCTGCCTGTCAACGCCGGGCGGAGTAAAATTACCCGCTTCGATCTGCCCAGCGCAATTATGAATGCGCTGACTTTTGGCCTGCTGATTACTGCCCTCGGCGGCTTTGCCCAGGGCCAGTCTACACAACTGGTTCTGGCTGAGGTCGTGGCGATGCTGGTCGTTGGATTCTTTTTTGTTCGTCGTCAACTCCAGATGCCGGTCCCCTTGCTACCCGTTGATCTGCTGCGCATTCCGCTGTTTTCGCTTTCGATTTGTACCTCTATCTGCTCCTTCTGTGCCCAGATGCTGGCGATGGTTTCGCTGCCGTTCTTCCTGCAATCCGTGATGGGGCGCAGTGAGGTTGAAACCGGTCTGCTCCTGACGCCGTGGCCGCTGGCTACGATGGTGATGGCACCGCTGGCAGGGTATTTGATTGAGAGAGTCCATGCCGGCCTGTTGGGCGCAATTGGCCTGATTGTGATGGCCTGCGGTCTGTTCGGCCTCGCTTTGCTGCCCTCTTCTCCTTCGGACCTGGATATCATCTGGCGAATGGCGCTCTGTGGTGCAGGTTTTGGTCTGTTCCAGTCACCAAACAACCATACGATTGTGTCGTCAGCCCCTGCCCATCGCAGCGGTGGCGCGAGTGGGATGTTAGGTACTGCACGCCTGCTGGGGCAGAGCACCGGCGCGGCGCTGGTCGCATTGCTGTTTAACCTGCTGGGGAATAGCGGAACCCACACCGCACTTCTGCTGGCCGGCACGCTTGCCGTTGTCGCTGCCGCCGTCAGCGGCCTTCGCGTCACGCAGCCGCGCGCCAGACTGTAAGCCGCAACCAAAATCAGGCATAAAAAAATCCGCAGCCCGAAGGTTGCGGATTTTTTATTTTTATTACCGAAAGCAGATAATTACTTCAGATATTCCCCGCTACGCAGGGCTTCAATACGTTTATCCAGCGGCGGGTGCGTCATAAACAACTCGCTCATGGATTTTGCTTTGCCGTTGATACAGAAAGCCATCATGCTGCTGGCTTCCTGCGGCTCATAGCTGGTTTTCAAACGTTGCAGGGCAGCAATCATTTTCTCACGCCCAACCAGTTTTGCCGAACCGGCATCCGCATGGAACTCACGATAACGAGAGAACCACATGGTAATGATGCTGGCCAGAATACCAAATACCAGTTCCAGTACGGTTGCAACGGCAAAGTAGATCAATGGGTTGCCGTTGCTGTTCTCCCCCTCATCGCGGTTGCCGCCGAGGAAACCGGCTGCAATCTGTGCGATAACGCGGGAGATGAAAATAACGAAGGTGTTCACAACCCCCTGAATCAGCGTCATGGTGACCATATCACCATTGGCGATGTGGCTGATCTCGTGGGCAATAACCGCTTCCGCTTCATCACGGCTCATGTTTTGCAGCAGGCCGGTGCTGACGGCAACCAGCGAAGCATCACGACGTGCACCCGTAGCAAAAGCGTTAATATCCGGCGCATGGTAGATAGCCACCTGCGGCATTCCAATACCGGCCTGCCGCGCCTGCTGTGCGACGGTGTTGACTAGCCAGCGTTCCGTTTCATTACGCGGTTGCTCAATGACTTCCCCACCCACTGATTTCAGCGCCATCCATTTCGACATCAACAGCGAAATGATAGAACCACCAAAACCAAATAACAGCGCCATGATCAGCAGCCCGGTCATACTGCTTGACTGAATTCCCGTCAGGCTTAGCACGAGCCCGAATACCACCATCACTGCCAGGTTGGTCAGCAGGAAAAGCGCGATTCGCATCATAATTTTCTTTTAACCTCGATTTAACAAAACGCACTATGCGATTACCCACATGGTGTGGGTAGAACGCCAATTTTCAACCATCATGCCCCGCTAAGTCACGAAAAAAACACAACTTTACATTTTGTAGCACCTTGCTGACGCTCATCAAAAACGTTGACATTTTGTTGGATTCAGGAAAAAAGCAGGCGGGCGGCAGAAATGAAAACGGGCACAATAACTTGTGCCCGTTGGGTGCTTATTTGCTAGCTGGCGGTTCCACCGCTGGCCTGTCTTTTTCCAGATGGGCCAGGTCGAGCGCGATATGAACCGTTTCATCAAGATACGGGTCCGGCTCCTGGTAATCCTTCGGCAGATCTTCCAGTTTCTTCAGCAGAGGTTTACCTTCGCGTTTCAGGCGATCGTTCACACGAGACAGGCGAATCGCATCATCTTCCTCATTCTCTTTCTCACGCTGTGCGTAGTTCAGGGAAACGATGTTGCGTTTGTCTTTCATCGCGTTGTAACGGGCAATATCCTTCATGATGTACTGGAATTCCGGATCTTTAACGATACGCTCATCGTGACGTTTCAGAATTTCCGCTTCAAATGGCGTCAAATCACCATATTTCACGAAGGTCGCGGCGTTAACGCTATCCCACGGCAGCGCGTTATCTTCATACTGCTCGCCGGTTTCACGCTCTTCGGTACCGGTCGGCATCATGATTTCCGGCGTGACACCTTTACGCTGAGTACTGCCGCCGTTAATACGGTAGAACTTCTGGATGGTGTACTGCACGGAACCCAGCGCTGGCCAGTCCGGACGCAGCATTTGATCGTAAATGCGGTTCAGCGAACGATACTGCTGGACGGTGCCTTTACCGAAGGTCGGTTCACCAACAATCAGTGCACGACCGTAATCCTGCATGGCGGCAGCGAAAATTTCAGACGCCGAGGCGCTGAAACGATCGACCAGCACTACCAGCGGGCCTTTGTAATACACCACGCCATCGGTATCGCTGTCTTCACGTACCTTGCCGTTGTTATCACGTACCTGAACAACCGGGCCGGATGGGATAAACAGGCCAGAAAGCGAAACAGCTTCGGTTAACGCCCCGCCACCGTTAGTACGCAGGTCGATAATAATGCTGCTGACGTTCTGTTTTTCCAGTTTCTGCAGCTGTACCTTAACGTCATCCGTCAGGCCAACATAGAAGCCAGGAATATCCAGCACGCCGATTTTTTCTTTGCCGACGGTTTTCACTGACATTTTAACCGCGCGGTCTTCAAGACGAATACGCTCGCGGGTCAGAGTAACAATGCGCGTTTTTGCACCTTTGCCAGCAGGTAGAACTTCCAGGCGAACTTTGCTGCCCTTCGGCCCTTTAATCAGCGCCACCACGTCATCAAGACGCCAGCCAATCACATCGACCATGCCTTTACCCGGCTGACCAACGCCAACAATGCGGTCGCCGACGCTGATAGCTTTGCTCTTCGCCGCAGGACCACCCGCGACCAGTGAATTAATCACCGTATAGTCGTCATCCATCTGCAATACCGCGCCAATACCTTCCAGAGACAGACTCATTTCGGTATTAAACTGTTCGGTATTTCGCGGGGAGAGGTAGTTGGTATGCGGGTCGATCTCGCGCGCAAAGGAGGTCATCGCCAGCGAGAAAACGTCTTCGCTGTTAGTTTGTGCCAGACGACGAATCGCAAATTTGTAGCGACGCGTTAAGGTCTCGCGGATCTCTTTGTCATCTTTACCCGTCAGCTTCAGGCTGAGCTGGTCAAATTTCACCTTGGCATCCCACAGCGCGTTCAGCTCGGCCTCATCTTTCGGCCAGGGGGATTTGCTGCGATCAAGGTTGAAGTTGTCATTGCCGGTAAAGTCCATCGGACGTTCAAGCACTTTCAACGCGTATTGATAGCGTTCGAAACGACGTTTCTGCGCCAGGTTATACAGGTCGTAAAAAACGTCCAGTTTCCCGCTGCGCAGCTCATCGCCAATTTGATTCTTTTTACTAGCAAACTGCGCCACATCGCTGGCCAGTAGCACGTTATGGCTATAGTCCAGCAGATTCAGATAGCGGTCAAAAATTTTTGCCGAAAAGGCGTTGTCGAGATCAAACTGACGGTAATGAGAGCGGGTAAAGCGCGATGTCACGCGCTCGCTCACCGTCGCGTGCTGCGGCTCTTCTTTCAGCACGGGGATTTGATCAATCCGGGTAATATCGTCCACAGCAAAGGCCTGGCCAGCTATTGCTAGCAGGCCCGCAAGCGCGGTGAGCTTAAAGAATTTGTTCATGCCTGGCCCGGCCTCCGTTTCAGAACACCAGGTGTTCTGCGCGTACAATCATTGACATACCAGAAGTCAGCTGTACACGAACGCCATCTTTGGTGATTTCCAGGACGGTGGCGTCCATTGCATTATTGCCCGCTTTCACCTTCAGTGCCTGGCCAACGCTCAGTACAGACACATCCGATACCGGGGTATGACGCTCTTCACGCGGCGCTTTGGCAACGGCTGCCGGACGCGGTTTACGCTGCTCAGTGCCTTCTTTACGACGCACCTGAGGACGCGGCTTACGCTCGCGACGAACCTCCCCTTCCGGCTGACCCGCTGCGGCAGCGGCTTCGCGTTTCTTCGCTTGCTGGGCTGCACGCTGTACCTGAACGCGCGCTTTTGCTTCTTCAAGCTGCTGGCGAGCATGAGTGACGTGCTGTTCTTCCAGTTCACCACATGGGTTACCATCGAGGTCAACGCGGATAGCGCCAGGCTTAACGCCATACAGATAACGCCAGCTCGAAGTATAAAGACGTAGAGCGGCTCGAAGTTGGGTTTTACTGAGATTCATCTCTCCACCAACACGCTCAACAAGATCCTGAAAAATACCAATTTTCAGGGGGCGCGCTTCGCCTTCAGCGCTGAAACACTGAGGGAAACGTTCGGCCAGAAACGCGATTACTTCTTTACTGCTATTCAACTTAGGTTGATTTTCCATGAAATTTCCTGATTACAACGGACGTAGCCAACAAGCCGCAGGCATGAACAGGCGTCATTATAATGACGTCATCGCTAAATGCTACGTTATCCGTTGATTATCCTGCGACGTGGGTGAATATTTTTTGATAATCAGTCGCAGCAATGAGTTTTTCCAAATGCACGACCAGCTCAGTCAACCCTTTCTCATCTTCAATAGTGAAGCGAGAGTATGCCGTACTGTCGATGTCCAGAACGCCGATAACCTGATTGTTCACCCGCAATGGAAAGACGATTTCCGAATTGCTGGCGGCATCACAGGCAATGTGTCCGTCAAACGCGTGGACATCTTCCACTCGCTGTAGGCGATTCTCTGCAACAGCAGTACCACATACGCCACGTCCAACTGGAATACGCACGCAGGCCAGCTTGCCCTGGAACGGGCCAAGGACCAGCGTATCGCCTTCCAGCAAATAGAAGCCAGCCCAATTCACTTCAGCCAGGCGCTCAAATAGCAACGCGCTGGTATTAGAGATCATGGCCAGAAAACTGGTTTCGCCTGCCATTAACGCCTGAAAATCGCGGTTCAGATCCGCGTAGAATTCTTGTTTGTTCATTTTATAATCACTTAGTTGTCTTACTACCTTACACTTACAGCCTACTAAAATAAGCTTTAAATGCATTCATGCTCAAGATGAATTCATTCCTGGGTTAAGATAGAGAGATACATTCATTTCCGTACGCTATCAATGCCACTAAAAACACCCCGGATTACGCCAGCGAAAAAAATGATCGTACATTCGGTCAGCGCCCCTATTGCGCACGCCCACTATCAACGCTGCCCGCAGTGCGACCTGCTATTCCGCTTACCGGTCCTCAAAAAGAGCCAAAGTGCCTGGTGCCCTCGCTGCAACGCTAAAGTGCGCGATGGTCGCGATTGGTCTCTTACCCGCCTGGGGAGTATGGCTATTACCATGCTGCTACTGATGCCTTTTGCCTGGACTGAACCGCTTCTGCGTTTGCACCTGTTGGGCGTGCGTATCGACGCGAACGTCCTCCAGGGGATCTGGCAAATGACCGGTCAGGGCGATCCGTTGACCGCGGCAATGGTGTTATTTTGCGCCGTTGGCGCGCCGACCCTGCTGGTGATCTCTATCGCCTATCTGTGGCTCGGCAACGTGCTGGGGATGAATCTGCGACCGGTTCTGCTGATGCTGGAGCGGCTCAAAGAGTGGGTGATGCTGGATATTTACCTGGTCGGCATCGGCGTTGCCTCTATCAAGGTTCAGGATTATGCATTCCTGCAACCCGGCATTGGGTTGATTGCGTTTATCGCGCTCACCCTGCTCAGCATCCTGACGCTTATCCATTTGAACGTTGAAGAGCTATGGGAGCGTTTTTATCCCGAGCGCCCGGCGCTGAGGCCGGATAACAATTTACAAGTTTGCCTTGGCTGCCACTATACCGGACACCGCGATTCACGCGGGCGCTGCCGCCGCTGCCACACCCCCCTGCGCCACCGACGCCGTCAAAGTTTGCAAAAAAGCTGGGCGGCGCTGATTGCGTCGATGATTTTTTTGATTCCCGCGAATCTGTTGCCGATATCAATTATTTACGTCAACGGCGCGCGTCAGGATGACACCATCCTTTCCGGCATTATGTCGCTGGCCAACAGCAACGTTGCCATTGCCGGGGTGGTTTTCATCGCCAGTATTCTGGTTCCATTCACCAAAGTTATTGTGTTATTTACGCTGCTGGTCAGCATACAATTCAAGTGTGAACAGGGGCTACGTACCCGCATCCTGTTACTGCGGCTGATTACCTGGATTGGCCGCTGGTCTATGTTGGATCTTTTTGTCATCGCATTAACCATGTCGCTGATCAACCGCGATCAGCTCCTCGCGTTTACGATGGGGCCCGCCGCGGTCTATTTTGGCGCCGCGGTAATATTAACTATCCTTGCTGTTGAATGGCTGGACAGCCGCTTACTTTGGGACGCACATGAGTCAGGAAACGCCCGCTTCGCCGACTGAGGCCAAAATTAAAACCAAACGCCGCATCTCGCCATTCTGGCTGCTGCCGGTCATTGCGCTGATGATTGCCAGCTGGCTGATCTGGACCAGCTATCAGGATCGCGGTACGACGATTACCATCGATTTCCAGTCGGCCAATGGTATCGTGCCGGGGCGCACGCCTATCCGCTATCAAGGGGTAGAAGTCGGCACCGTAGAAAATATCTCGCTAAGCAAAGACCTGAGTAAGATCGAGGTTTCAGCCAGCGTCAAAGGCGATATGAAAGATGCGCTGCGCAAGGATACGCAGTTCTGGCTGGTGACGCCGAAGGCTTCTCTGGCCGGCGTTTCCGGCCTTGATGCGCTGGTTGGTGGTAACTATATCGGCATGATGCCCGGCCAGGGTGACCCCGAGGATCACTTTGTCGCCCTCGATACTCAGCCGAAATACCACATTAATAATGGTGAGCTGATGATTCACCTCCAGTCAGCGGATTTAGGCTCGTTAACCAGCGGCTCATTGGTCTATTTCCGTAAGATTCCGGTCGGCCGGGTTTATGACTTCGCGCTTAATCCGAACAATCAGGGCGTCACTATCGATGTACTGATCGAGCGGCGATTCACTAATCTGGTCAAAAAAGAGAGCCGCTTCTGGAATGTTTCCGGCATGAAAGCGGACGTCAGCTTAAGCGGAGCAAAAGTCCAGCTCGATAGCCTCTCGGCGCTGGTGAACGGTGCAATTGCCTTTGACTCCCCTGATAATTCGCCAGAAGCTCAGCAAAACACCGATTATCACCTGTATGAAGATCTGGCCCACAGCCAGCGCGGCGTGGTGGTGAAGCTGGAGCTTCCCGACGGTGCCGGCTTAAAAGCGGGCTCCACGCCGCTGATGTATCAGGGCCTGGAGGTTGGTCAGCTCAGCAAGTTGAATCTCAACCCCGATGGCAAAGTGACTGGCGAAATGACCGTCGACCCAAGCGTCGTCAGCCTGCTGCGCGAGAAAACGCTGATCCAGATGAAGAAACCCAGGATTTCTCTGGATAATCCCAGCGTCAGTGCCCTGCTGACCGGTACAACCTTTGAACTGGTGCCCGGAGAAGGCGAACCGCGTAACCAGTTTGCGGTACTGCCTGCCGATAAATCGCTGCTCGAAGAACCGGATGTCGCCACGGTGACGCTGAGTGCGCCGGAAAGCTACGGTGTCGATGCCGGACAGCCGCTGATCCTGCACGGCGTCCAGATTGGCCAGGTCCTGGAGCGCAAGCTGAATGCCGATGGCGTCACCTTCCAGGTGGCGGTCATGCCCGAGTACCGTTCACTGGTTCATGGCGATAGCAAATTCGTGGTCAATAGTCGTATCGATGTCAAAGTCGGCCTCGACGGCGTGCAGTTCCTCGGGGCCAGCGCCAGCGAGTGGGTCAACGGCGGGATCCGCATTATTCCAGGCGAAAAGGGAGCGATGCAAAGCCGCTACCCACTTTACGCTAACCTGGAAAAGGCGCTGGAAAACAGTATGAGCGACTTGCCAACCACTACGCTCAGCCTCTCCGCCGAGACTCTGCCGGACGTACAAGCCGGTTCCGTGGTGTTGTATCGTAAATTTGCGGTGGGTGAAATCATCACCGTTCAGCCGCGCAAAAATGCCTTTGAGATCAACATCCACATCAAACCGGAATATCGCCATTTGCTAACCAGCAACAGCGTGTTCTGGGCCGAGGGAGGTGCGAAAGTACAGCTTAACGGCAGCGGTTTGACGGTCCAGGCCTCTCCGCTTTCCCGGGCGCTGAAAGGCGCAATCAGCTTCGATAATCTGAGCGGGGCCAGCGCCAGCGCACGTATCGACAACAAACGCGTGCTGTATGCGTCCGAAACCACCGCCCGCGCGGTGGGCGGGCAGATAACCCTACATGCGTTTGATGCGGGGAAAATGGCCGAAGGGATGCCAATTCGCTATCTGGGTATCGACATTGGTCAGATTCAGTCACTGAATTTGATTACCGCCAATAACGAAGTGCAGGCAAAAGCGGTGTTGTATCCGGAATACGTCAATACGTTCGCCCGTGCCGGGACGCGTTTCTCGGTGATCACGCCGCAGATTTCCGCAGCCGGCGTCGAACACCTGGATACCCTCTTCCAGGCCTACATCAACGTAGAACCGGGCCGTGGCTCGCCGCGTCGTGATTTCGAAATTCAGGAAACCACGATTAGCGATTCTCGTTATATTGATGGCCTGAGCATTATCGTCGAAGTGCCGGAGGCCGGTTCTCTGGGTATTGGTACGCCGGTGCTGTTCCGCGGGCTCGAAGTGGGTACGGTAACGGGTCTGATGCTCGGCTCAATGTCAGACCGCGTGATGGTGCAGTTGCGCATCAGTAAACGTTATCAATATCTGGTGCGTAATAACTCCGTGTTCTGGCTGGCTTCCGGCTATAGCCTCGATTTTGGCCTGATTGGCGGTCTGGTGAAAACCGGTACCTTTAATCAGTTCATTCGCGGCGGTATCGCCTTTGCCACGCCGCCGGGCACGCCGCTGGCGCCGAAAGCGCAGGATGGTAAACATTTCCTGCTGCTGGAAAGCGAACCGAAAGAGTGGCGTGAATGGGGCACTGCCCTGCCGCGTTAAGCGTAAAAACGCTCCGGTGTCCGCCGCCGGAGCGTTTATGGTAAACTGCGCACCCTTTTTTGTTGTGGTGCGCTCCCCGTGGCTCAAAACGCTGTCTATCTTCCTGAAGAATTCCTCGCTCAAATGCGTGCGGCCATGCCGATGCATCTCTCTTTCGATGACTTTATTGCCGCCTGCCAACGCCCGCTGCGCCGAAGTATCCGCGTCAATACGCTGAAAATCACCGTCGCTGACTTTTTACAGCTGGTGGCTCCCCACAGCTGGCAGCTGACGCCGATTCCGTGGTGCGAGGAAGGTTTTTGGATCGAGCGCGAAGATGAAGACGCCCTGCCGCTGGGCAGCACTGCTGAACATCTCAGCGGGCTGTTTTATATCCAGGAAGCCAGCTCCATGCTGCCGGTTGCCGCGCTGTTTACCGACGGAGAGATGCCGCAACGGGTGATGGATGTCGCCGCCGCACCGGGTTCAAAAACCACCCAAATCGCCGCTCGCATGGGTAACGAGGGGGGGATCCTGGCGAATGAATACTCCGCCAGCCGGGTCAAAGTCCTGCATGCCAACATCAGCCGCTGCGGGATAAGCAACGTCGCCCTGACCCATTTCGATGGTCGAGTCTTCGGTGCCGCGCTACCAGAGTGTTTTGACGCTATCCTGCTCGACGCCCCCTGCTCCGGCGAAGGGGTGGTGCGTAAAGACCCCGATGCGCTGAAAAACTGGTCGCCTGAAAGTAACCAGGAGATCGCCGTCACCCAGCGTGAGCTTATCGACAGCGCCTTCCACGCCCTTCGCCCCGGCGGCACGCTGGTGTATTCCACATGCACCCTGAATCGCCAGGAAAACGAAGAGGTCGTCAACGGGCTGTTAGCGCGCTATCCGCAGGCAGTAGAGGTGTTACCACTCGGTTCGCTGTTCCCGCAAGCCGGTGAGGCGTTAACCGAAGAGGGATTCCTGCACGTCTTCCCACAGATTTTTGACTGCGAAGGCTTTTTCGTCGCCCGCCTGCGTAAAACCGCGGCCATTGAGTCTTTACCGGCACCGGGTTATAAAGTCGGCAAATTCCCCTTTATGCCGCTGAAAACCCGAGAATCCGCCGCCATCATTGCCGCCGCGGCCGCCGTTGGCTTGCAATGGGATGCAAGCCATACCCTGTGGCAGCGTGATAAAGAGATCTGGCTGTTTCCCCAGGCACTCGAAGGTTTATTCGGTAAAGTTCGCTTTTCACGCATCGGAGTTCGTCTGGCCGAAACCTACAACAAAGGGTATCGCTGGCAGCACGAGGCGGTTATTGCTCTGGCCGCACCAGCCAGGCCTTTCGAACTGACCCCGGCCGAAGCGGAAGAGTGGTATCGTGGGCGCGATGTTTATCCTGAAACGCTCCCGCAACAGGATGATGCCATCATCACTTTCCAGGGCGCGCCGTTAGGTCTGGTGAAAAAAATCGGATCGCGTTTAAAAAACAGCTATCCCCGCGAGCTGGTGCGTGACGGAAAGCTTTTTGCCGACAAGTCGTGACAGAGTGCAAAAAAACAGCATTTTTTAACTGGCGGTTTACGCCCTGTTGTCTACGCTGAAAAATGTCGGCCTTAACTGGTCGTACCACAACTCAGAAGACAAACGGGGTGAATTTATGAGTAAAACCAATGTACGTATTGGCGCGTTTGAAATAGACGACGCCGTGCTGCACGGCGAACAGCAGGGAGAGCGAACGTTAAGCATTCCTTGTAAATCCGATCCGGATTTATGTATGCAACTTGACGCGTGGGATGCTGACACCAGCGTGCCAGCCATTCTTGATGGTGAACATTCCGTCCTCTACCGTAAGCACTACGACCGCCAATCCGATGCCTGGGTCATGCGCCTCGCCTGACTCAAATGAACCCGTCGCCTGAGACGGGTTATTTATTCCCCCCACGCCCCTGACATCTCCTACACTTATCAATATGTTTTTCCAGACATGAGGCCAGGATGTTTGCCTTAGTGCTATTTATTTGTTACCTGGATGGGGGTTGCGAGGATATCGTGGTGGATATTTACGATAACGAGCGACAGTGCACGAGAGCGATGGACGACCAGCGGATACGCCATGGGGGCTGCTTTCCGGTAGAAGATTTTATAGATAGCTTCTGGCTTCCTGCCCGCGAATACAGCGACTTTTAATGAGTTAACTGTAGCGCTACCAGCGTTAGCTCCCCGCCAAACACCGCGCCGGTATCAATATAGTGCTGGTTATCGCTGTCATAACGCCGTTTGAGCGGCGTATGGCCAAACCAGAAATGATCCGCCCCGTCGATAGCACCATGACGGCCAGCAAAGTGATCTGTGAGGCGCTGTCGACTCCATAGCACCTGATGCTCATCCACCGACTGCTGCCAACGATAGACCCTTGCGGGATAATCAGCATGAGCAATCACATGTACCTGCTCTGCGCTGTGGAGTTCAATAATCAGCGGCAGGTATCGGCAGCGGGCAATAAGTTCCGCGAGGTGTCGCCGCTGATTCACTGAGCTTTGCGTATACCAGTTGCCGCCGTTCATCCCCCACAACATCATGTCGCTACCCTCGAGTACCTCCAACGCCATCTGTTCATGATTTCCACGCACCGCGTAAAACCACCGACAGCGCAGTAAATCCAGACACTCCGCGCTTTGCGGCCCGCGATCGATCAGGTCACCCACCGAAAGAAGCAGATCCTGATAAGGGTCAAATTTGCGCTCCCGAAGCGCTGCCATTAGCCGCGCAAAGCAGCCGTGCAGGTCGCCAACTAGCCAGATATTACGCCAGGCGGAACCCTCAATACGCTGATACATAATATCGTCCTCCTGACACAATTATAGGAAAATTCCGCCACTGTTGCGCTCGTGAATTTATACCTCAATCAATTTTAAACGAAAGCCAAATATAGTCCGCGGGGGCATTAAGCTCTCTACGATATATCCATAGAATAGAGGCCAGATAATAACGAGGTATTCATCGTGACGGATAACAGCCTGCATTCAGTCAGCGTACTTGAGCAACGTTCAAATCTTATTGCCGATCTGGTGATGGGCCGAATCACTCCTGCGCCAATTTGGCAAAAACGCAATTACCGGCTTAAGTTTTTACTGCGCACGGCCCTATTTTATACACCAACGCGCGACATGCTGGAGAACCTTTCAGCGCGTGCGGATTTCAATCAGCTACTGGCCGCACAGGTAACGCTGCCGGGTAAAGTCCATCGTCAGTATCTGACGCGCGGCTTGAACGCCAGCCAGCGTGCGCAGGCGATTATCAACCATTATCAATTTATCGACTCGCTGCCCGGATCGCGCCTTGCCGCCGCTATGACTTCAGCAAAAGAGATCCCGCTGCTGGCGCTTACAGGCAAAGACGATGCCCTGTTTACTCTTTTCGCTTCCTCTGCGGGCAAAGCCGAACGTGAAGGCGAAACGACCCTATGGTTACGTGACAGCGATAATAACGTGCTTGCCAGCGCGACCTTTAGCGTCACCCGGCAGCAGGATCAATGGCAGCTAACCATCGGTGGTCTGCAAGGGCCGCGCAGTAACATCTCTCATGAGGTGATCAAACGCGCGACTCGCGCCTGCCATGGGCTGTTTCCCAAACGCCTGTTGCTGGAGTTTATTTGGCTGCTGGCGGCACGTTGTCATATTCACGACATATATGGCGTGAGCGATAACGGCCACGTATTCCGCGCACTGCGCTATCGTCTGAGCAAAGGACGTCACTTTCACGCCAGCTATGATGAGTTCTGGCAGTCCATTGAGGGTGTTGCTGACGGGGCCTGGCGCTGGCGTTTGCCACTACGGCTGGAACGAAAAAGTCTGGAGAGCATTGCCAGTAAAAAACGCGCCGAATACCGCCGTCGTTTCCAGTTGCTGGATGACATGGCATTCCAGGTGACGACGCTTATGAGTTAATTTTCACGCTAGTTATCTACAAAATTAACGCCGTTTAGCACCACGGCGTTTGCATCTTCTACTGTGCTTTCGTTACTATCATGGCTTCCTCGCACTCCTCCAGGCAGCTATTGAAGTTATGAGTAAAACAGAAATTTTCCTGCTGGCTATGCTGTTGATTATTTTAGCCGTTGCCGTTTGGTTTATTTTCAGCGATGAAATCTGGGTTTTAGTAAGCACTATCGAGACCTGGCTATACCCTTCCTTTGTGGCACCAGAATAAATATTCTATTGTTATTTTTGGACTAAAAATCTTCTTCTCACCCCTTCAATCAATAAGCAGAAACAATCCATAACAAATAAAAGCAAATAAATTTTTGCTCATTATTTAATTTGTCATACAAATGTATATACTTAACCACTTCCGATGTAGGCCCGTAAACTTCACCTGCACCATGGGCCTGATTTCGTGCAGGTGTCTT
Organism: Klebsiella sp. MISC125; assembly: GCF_051131775.1. Lineage (NCBI taxonomy): Bacteria > Pseudomonadati > Pseudomonadota > Gammaproteobacteria > Enterobacterales > Enterobacteriaceae > Klebsiella > Klebsiella sp. MISC125. The sequence goes on along the minus strand of NZ_CP180448.1, from coordinate 2,380,886 downwards.
CTCTCTTACCTACGCTAAAGCGATGCGTTCAGAGTCTATTCCTGCTTTTTTGTCCATATTTTTTGTTTCAAAATTTGCGCCTGATTGTGATTTTAGAAAAAATTTTTATTCTCCCATCCAACATCACCACACAAAGAAAAAACAAAACACCAACAATAAATTAACATGCAGCATTTATGTCCAACATATTCAAATATAACAGATTTAAAAACTATAAAAATAAAAAAATCCAGCTAATAATGCAACATTACGCTTATCTCGCAGAAGTAGTTATATGTTAATCAACTAAACCGGAGCGCATGTTCGGTGATAAAAGCATAAAGCTCCATCGTTGTTTTTCTTCCGCGGCTTTCCATCAAGAGGTTCTCCATGAACGTCAAAACGATATCGCGCAGTGTCTTAGGCGGCTTATTAAGCGCAATCGTCATCATTCAGCCATCTTTTGCCGCGGGCACGCTAAGCGGTCAGATTGGCGTTCAGCTTACGCTTGGTAGCGGATGCCGGGTGTCGAATGGTTCCAGAGAGGGAGAACTTAACAAATGGGGGAACATCAGTTTTGGCGCCTACGGCGATTTAGCCAACTCCATTGATGCCGGAATGGTCGGCAGCGGCGGAGCCACTGCGGTCTCCATCGCCTGTACTGCGGATCTGCAATCAACGCTGACGCTGGATGGCGGCCAGCAAGGGTCAGGAGATCTTCGTTATATGAAAAATACAACGGGTCCTGCGCTAATTGCCTATCACCTGTACTCCGATGTGGGTCGTAATAACGAAATCCTGCCAGATGGTAGTATCGCTATCACCGGAACCGGCAGCCCGCAAGAAATCCCTATTTTTGCGCGTATCCGCCCTGAAGACCAGGATGCCCCTACCGCTGGCGACTACAGCGACATCGTCACCGCGACGTTAACCTGGTAACGACATAAGGGAAATGGGCGTCATGCTTCGACCAATGTGGCTTACATTATTTCTGCTTTTTGCCTCGGGCGCCCATGCAGCCACTGCCCAGAAGACGTTAAAAGTCTCCGCACAGATAACCGCAGGCTGTGCGCTTGGCGCCGGAGACGGCTCCCAAACGACGGATTTCGGCACGTTGAATTTCGGCACCATGTCATCGCTCTACAGCAATGTTGATGTCGCCAGTACGCCAGGCGCGGGGTCGATTATCGTGACCTGCACGCCAGGCACTGCTATTTCAATCGCTCTCGACTATGGCGTTAACGGTGGCTCAGCAGCCCAGCGTTATATGTCGAACGGCGGCGGTAATACCCTGGCGTATCAGCTTTATCAGGATAGCAACCGTGCCACCGTATGGGGTAACAGCACGCAGGCTTTGAGCATCGCATCATTTCCGAGCACCACGCAAACCTACACGGTTTATGGCCGCCTTTTTGCCACGAATGGCTTCCCGGCGGTGGGCTCTTATACCGACACGGTCACCGTCACGCTGACCTATTAGATAATGCACAGGTTAACTATGACTCGCTGTAGATTTGCGCTGTTTTTATTCGCTTTATCCGCCCCAGTTTCCGTTCTGGCCGCCAGTTCCGTACTGGTCTGGCCGATATTTCAAACTATCGAAAGCCACGAAAAAGGTTCTGAGCTGTGGCTGGAGAATCGCGGCAACACGCCGGTAAATTTACAGCTGCGCGTTTTTTCCTGGGATCAAAAAGCATCATCCGATGCCTATGCCGATCAAAACGATGTCGTCGCCAGTCCACCCTTCACCACAGTCGCGCCGGGACAGCGTCAGTTGGTACGACTGATGCGCGTTGCTCCCGTCGCGAATGGAAAAGAAAAATCCTACCGCATCGTTATTGATGAGATCCCTCCTGCGCAACCGGCAGTGCAAACGGATAAAAACTCCGCAGGACTGAGAATGCGCATGCGCTACGTTCTGCCGCTGTTTACCTATGGGCAAGGCATCACGCCGCTAAAGAACGATGGCTCAGTCGAAGCGGTCAGGACAACGCTGCGCTGGTCACTTTCCCAGCAGAATAGCCGTCAGGCGCTTTGCATCGACAATACCGGCAATCAACACGCCCGACTTAGTTCGGTTTACTGGGCAAACGCCAGCGGTAAGAGTCAAATTTCTCAGGCTAACGGCCTTCTTGGCTACGTACTGGCGCAGAAAAAAAACTGTTTTCCGACCGCAGGCAAATCTGCTGTTCCGTCAGGGATGCATCTGTTTGCTAAATTAACCGATAACGGTCAGGCGGTGGAAATTCCGGCGAACCGTTAACCATGAGAGACCTGAAAAGGGCGACCTATGGGGGGCTGCTGGCGATTGCGTCGGTAACAGCTTACGCCGCAACCTACGATTCGTTGCCTGCGCCAGCGGCATCGTACAGCGAAAAGCAGGAATATGAGCTGTACCTCGGTTTATCGGTCAACGGTAATACCCCTGCGGGTACCGTTCCGGTCAAGGTCATCAATGGTCATTATTGGGTCTCAGCCAGCGTTTTGCAGCAGTCGCATATCCCATTGAAGACCAGCGACACGCTGGTGGATATCACCACCCTCCCTTCAGTGAAGGTGGAATATGACCAGACCGGGCAAATGCTCAAACTGCAGGTCCCGGACAACTGGCTTCCTGAGCAGAAAATCGGCGAGGCATCAGGGCAAAATTACCAGGCCGCGATTAGCAGTCCAGGGATTTTATTTAACTACGATGCCTACAACCTTTTTTCATCCGACGGCACGCAAACCACCAGCACCTACAGCGAAACGCGTCTTTTTGGCCCGGCAGGTATCCTCTCCAATAATGCGGTAATCCGACAAAACTGGTCTTCAACAGGTTATGAGCAGCAGGTCTATATGCGCTACGACACCCTGTGGAAGTACAGCGATAGCGAGCGGATGATAAGCTACCAGGCAGGTGATGTGGTGAGCAACGCGCTCACCTGGAGCAGCTCCGTGCGTATGGGTGGACTACGCGTGAGCCGCAATTTCAGCGTTCGCCCGGATCTGGTGACATATCCGCTGCTCAACTTATCCGGCAGCGCGGCGGTCCCTTCAAGTGTCGACCTGTTTATTAATGGTTTTAAAACCAGCTCTTCGCAGATTAATGGCGGCCCCTATACGCTGACCAATGTGCCCTATATCAGCGGCGCGGGTGAAGCTACCGTGGTAACGACCGACGCCCTTGGCCGCCAGGTTTCCACCAATATTCCCTTTTACGTCTCAAATACCCTCCTGCGGGAGGGTCTAAGCGATTTTGATTTCACCGTCGGCGCCCTGCGCAACAATTACGGCATCAAAAATGCCGATTATGGCACCGGCGCAGTAAGCGCGATTTACCGCTATGGGTTAAACAATTGGCTAACCCTCTCAGCGCATAGCGAAGACCGCAAAGGATTAACCAATGCCGGGGTTGGCGGCGATATCGGCGTGGGTAATCTGGGGACCCTCAGTCTGTCGACCAGCGCCAGCCGCGGCGAAGGAAATGGTAACCAGTTCACTGCGGGTTACTCCTACTATGGCAATAGCTGGGGGATTAATTACCAGCATATTCAACGCAGCGCTAACTATGACAACCTCAGCACCTACGGCTCGACCAGCATGCTAAGCCGCCAGTCAGACCAGGCCACGCTGAGCCTGAGCCCATGGGGACGCGTATTGGGCTCTTTTAGCATTGGCTACTTCGATATCAAGGCCGAGGATAATTCACGAACGCGCCTGATGAACCTCTCCTGGAGCCGCAGCCTGTGGAAAAGCAGCAGCTTCAGCCTGAGCGTAAACCGCGATCTGCAAGAAAATAGCTACGCCAGCATGCTGCAGGTCATCATCCCGTTCGATTCGCAAAGTTCAGTGCAGTTAAGCGGCCAGCGCTCCAGCTCCGGTCAATGGGGAGAAAATATCAGTGTGAGTCGCTCTGCCCCGGCAGAAGGTGGATTGGGCTGGAATCTCGCCCACTCGGTTGGCGGCGATAATTATAGCCAGGCGGATCTCACCTGGATCAACCGCGTATCAACGCTGAGCGGGGGTTACTACGGCTCACGTGACGATCATCACAGCTGGTTTGAAGCTACTGGTTCGGTGGTGCTGATGGATAACAGTCTGTTCTTCGCCCGGCAAATTAACGACGCCTTTATCGTTGTTTCCACCGGCAACTACCCGAATATTGCGGTTAATTATGAAAATCGTAAGGTCGGCGTGACGGATAAGAACGGTCATCTGCTGATCCCCTGGGCTGCGGCCTGGTACCCGGGAAAAGTCACCCTTGATACGCTTCCTCTGCCAACGGATACCGAAGCCGCCACGGTGGAGAAGCGTATTGCAGTCCGTGAAGGCAGCGGCGCGCTGGTTGATTTTCCGGTAAACCGCGTGCGCTCGGCGACGATTGTCTTCGTCGATGCCCAAGGGCAGCCGCTGCCGGTTGGTACGCCGGTTGAGGAGAAAAACAGTAAACAGCAAGGTCTGGTGGGCTACGACGGCGTGGTTTGGTTCTCGCATCTCACACGCAAAAATGACGTCACGATAAACGCCGGGGGGGTGCGATGCCACGTGCAGTTCGAACTCCCGGAATCAACGCCCGTCCCGCAGCGGATCGGCCCGGTTAGCTGCAACTGATGACAACGGAGACAACGTTGAAACACCTTCTATTTTTATGTGTTGCGCTATTTTTGCTGACTCAATCGGTCAGCGCACTGGCTGCCTGCAACATCGTAGCCAGTTCGCCCAAAATCGGCCCGGTCGATTCATTTACGCTCAACAGCACGCCGCTGGGCGTCCTGGCGGGCGCAGGCTTTTACTGCTCTCCAGAAGTGGCATCACTTAATTCGACCAATACCTTAACCGCCACGCTGTCTTCAACGAATCAGAGCAACAAAATTCCGCTACTGCTTAATGGCGCCGGCGATGCGGTCCCATATAGCATCTGCGTTGACTCTTCATGCTCACCGGCCTATCAGGATGGCGGCGTGATTAGCTGGAGCAGAACAACGCTGCTCGATTTATTGGGGTTATTTAACACCAGCGACGGGACCATGCCGCTTTACTTCAGAACCACCCCCGGAGCAAATATCCCTGCCGGTACCTATACCGATACATTAAAAATTACCTGGGTGTATAGATTCTGCTACGTCGGGCTCGACCTGCTGGGCATTAAGATATGTATTCCGAATAACGGAACCCTGATATCCACGGTGAATGTGTCGTTGCAGGTGACCAATTTTTGCTATATCGACAGCGCGCCGGAAGTCATATTTACCTCTGCCGCCCTGCCGTCCAGTTTTAGCGACTACAGCGGCCAACTCGCCATCCGCTGCACTAAAAATGCGGCCTATACCGTAAACCTCACCAGCATCACCAACACCAGCGTCGGCGACTGGCGGCGGATGAGCCTACCGCAACAGACGGCCTGGCTGCAGTATCAGTTTTACCAGGCTAACGGCAGCGCATGGACGGAGAGCAATAATCTCAGCGTCACCGGTTCCGGCACGGCGCAATCTGCGAGCTACACGGTAAAGATTAACCCAGCGCAGAGTAACCAGCCTGCAGGTACCTATAGCGACACTATTCTGGTGACCGTCACTTATTGAAGTCCGGCAGGCAATTTTTTTGTAAAAGAAATGTTTGGGAAATTATTGTTGTGGTATAAGAAAAAAGTCCCGAAAAAACCATCCGGGATTTTGCAATGGAATCTGCGGCGTTCTGAATAATAGATAAAAAAAGACCGAACACGATTCCTGTATTCGGTCCAGGGAAATGGCTCTTGGGAGAGAGCCGTGCGCTAAAAGTTGGCATTAATGCAGGCTAAGTCGCCTTGCCTTATAAGAATAGTTTACCGTGTCAGGTTTTCCAGTCCGCGACAAAAGTGGACGAATAATTCCTGTCAAAATTGCGAATGCCAACAAAAAACCGCCACTCCCGGCAAGGGACGATGGCGGTTTTTTTCATGCAAATACAGTTGGATACTAGTACCGATCAGCAGAGTTTCTGCGCACGCTCAATAAATGGCGTCAGGCTCATTTTTTGTCCTGGCTGCTGCGGATCATCGACCTGGATCACAGAAATCGGCTGGGCGTTGGTCTTGCCGTCTTTCATCTGCTGCTCGGCGACTTCATTTAGCGGGTACTGCACCAGGGTGCTGGGGTTAATGGCAAACAGCGCATTGCCGGGACGGCAGGTCAGCATCACCTCTTCACGATTAAACGCCCAGCTCTCCTTACCCACTTCAAAGCGGCTCACGGTAATCACCTTTGGCGCCGCCAGCGCAGCGCCAGAACTTGCCAATAACAACAGTGTCAAAACGATTTTTTTCATGATTTAACCAGTTAATTCAGTAAGGTTCCCAGGTCGCAAACAGGCTGACGGCAAACAGTGCCAGCGCGCCCAATACTATTTCCATCTGCGTGGTTCGCACGATGAGCTGTTCCGCCCGCGTTCCGCTTGCCGAGATGCGTGGCACCAAAACATACCGGTTCACCAGCGCAATTGCCACCATTGCGGCCACCAGGGCACATTTGAACAACAGCATCCGCCCCCAGGGCGAGTCGCTGATGAGCCCTCCCTGGATAAACAGCGCATTCACTATGCCGCTGGCGATGGCTCCGGCCACCGCCAGATGCCCGTAACGCGAAAAACGCATCATGGTGTAAATAGCGGCCTGCCGCCAGCGCCCATGCGCCAGGCGTAAACAATAGATAAACGGCAACAAACCGCCAAACCAGCTGGCGACACAAAACAGATGCACTGCATGGTTTGTCCGTTGCAGTATCCCCTGCCAGCCTTCATTCATCGCGGCATGGCCAACACCTGCCAGCAGCAATAATTGTGCGCAAAGGAGGATCAGCAGCAAGCGGGCCGGACGCCGTGGTTTCAGCCATACCACCACCAGCGCGACCAGGGCCAACAAAATTTGCCACACCCACGCGCTGCCGAACTGCGTCCCGGCAACCGCCTGCCAGATGGCGGGTTGCCAGACATCCGGCCAACCGTTGCCCATTAACCCCCCCTGCGCCATCAGCATCAACAGCGCTGACAGCGCGCTCGCCAACAATAAATGGCGCATCAGCGGATAGAAGCGCTGCATCAGCAAACGACGCAAGGTCACCGGCGCCCACCACGCACCGTAAAGCACGCAGCCGAAGGCGATCATCAGCGAGATAAAATGGATAAAACGTAAGCTGACATAGACTCCGCTAAGCATCGGCTTACTTCACGGTAAAGGTGTATTGTCCTTTGGTCTTATGGCCATCTACGGAGACCACATGCCAGTCAACGGTATATTCACCCGGCGTTAACGCCTGCTCGACGGGCACCGTCAGTTGGGATTTGTTGCTCTCATCGCGGGTGGGTTTGCCGAGGGCAACCGTTTTCTGCTGCGGCCCGGTCAGGGTCACGCCGCTAAATTGCGTTTCGATTCCTTCGGAGAAGCTCAGCGTCAGCGCCTGCGGGGACGCATTCACCTCAGCGTTAGCTGCCGGAAGCTGCTGTTGCAGGTGTGCGTGGGCAAATGCGCCTGCTGCAGTCAGGCTGCAGGCGAGAAATAGAGACAGACGCAGCGCGCGTCCGGCGATGATTGGCATAGTCGTCATTCCTTTTTGTTATGTATGTAGCACAGAGAATAACCCTGTATAATGACACAGTCGAGCTAAGCGTCTGAGACTTGCCTTTTTGCCGTATGCTTAGTACTTTTTGCGGCATTATCAAAGGAGAAACCGATGGAAAAGAACCTGGCTAAAATTTCCCAGGAGGAGATGGACAAAGTGAATGTCGATCTTGCTGCGGCCGGCGTCGCCTTTAAAGAGCGCTACAATATGCCGGTAGTCGCTGATTTAGTCGAAAGAGAGCAGCCAGCGCACCTGCGCGACTGGTTTCGCGAGCGGCTGATTGCCCATCGTCTGGCATCAGTTTCTCTTTCCCGCCTGCCGTATGAGCCGAAACAGAAATAATTCCCGTCCCCTGTGGACATCTGAGTTGGCAAGACCTGCGCATTCTATTACGCTGGTTTCTTTGGCCTGGAGCAAGCCATGCTGCGCGTAATCGATACAGAAACCTGCGGATTGCAGGGGGGCATTGTTGAAATTGCCTCGGTAGATATAGTGGACGGACAAATTACCAATCCGATGAGCCATCTGGTTCGCCCCGACCGCCCCATCAGCCCGCAGGCGATGGCAATTCATCATATTACAGAAGAGATGGTCGCCGATAAGCCGTGGATTGAGGAGATTGTGCCGCTGTACATGGGCAGCCCGTGGTACGTCGCGCACAACGCCAGCTTTGACCGTCGGGTGCTGCCGGAAATGCAGGGCGAGTGGATTTGCACCATGAAGCTGGCGCGCCGCCTGTGGCCGGGAATTAAGTACAGCAACATGGGGTTGTATAAATCGCGCAAGCTCAGCGTTACCACGCCACCGGGGCTGCATCATCACCGGGCGCTGTACGATTGCTATATCACCGCTGCCCTGCTGCTCGACATTATCAAAACTTCCGGCTGGTCGCCGGATGATATGGCCACGATTACCGGCCGCCCGGCGCTGCTATCCACCTTCACCTTCGGCAAATATCGCGGCCAGGCGGTCTCTGAAATAGCGGAAAACGACCCCGGCTATTTGCGTTGGTTATTCAATAACCTGGATCGTATGAGCCCCGAGCTGCGCTTGACGCTTAAACACTATCTCGGGGAGTAACCAGCCCTACGCCTGTGCCCGGCCTGGCAGCGTCCCCTGCGCCAGGCCAATCAGAAACGCGAACTCCAGCGCCACGCCCTCGTAGCTTTTAAAGCGTCCGGATTTACCACCGTGACCGGAATCCATGTCGGTACACAGCAACAGCAGGTTGTCGTCGGTTTTCAGCTCGCGCAGTTTTGCCACCCATTTTGCCGGTTCCCAGTATTGCACCTGCGAGTCATGCAAACCCGTAGTCACCAGCATGTGCGGGTACGCCTGCGCCAGAATGCCGTCGTAAGGACTGTAGCTCTTCATATAGTGGTAATACTCTGCATCCTGCGGGTTACCCCACTCTTCAAACTCACCGGTGGTCAGCGGGATCGACTCATCAAGCATCGTCGTCACGACATCAACAAAAGGAACTTGGGCGACCACGCCGTGAAACAGTTCCGGTCGCTGGTTAATCGCCACGCCCATCAGCATACCGCCCGCGCTGCCGCCCATACCGTAGCATAAGTGGGGCGCGCCGTAGCCCTGCGCCAGCAGCGCATCGCAGACGTCGAGGTAATCGTTGAAGGTATTTTTCTTGCATAGAAACTTGCCGTCTTCATACCACTGCTGGCCCAGTTCGCCGCCGCCGCGAATATGAGCGATAGCAAAAACAAAACCGCGGTCGAGCAGGCTCAGGCGGCTGGCGCTGAAATCCGCATCCATGCTGGCGCCATAGGAACCATAGCCGTATACCAGCAGCGGGCTGGCTCCTTTGCGGAAATGTTCATGCCGGTAGACCAGAGACACCGGAACCTCAACGCCGTCACGAGCTTTGATCCACAGGTGCTCGCTGCGGTAATGGCTGGCATCAAAACCTTTTACTTCCTGTTGTTTGAGTACCCGCCGCTCGCCGGTATTCATGTCCAGTTCAAATAGCGTATCCGGCGTGGTCATGGAGGAGTAGCCGTAACGCAGACGGGAAGTTTCTGGCTCCGGGTTATAAGAGAGCCAGGTCACATAGGCCGGATCGTCAAACGCAATGCCCTGTGACTCCCGCATTTTGCGATTGATCTGCCGCAGACTAGTCAGCCCATGCTGACGTTCTTCGACCACCAACCAGTCGGTAAACAGGGTAAAGCCTTCCAGCATCACCTCGTGGCGGGCAGGAATTAAGGTTTCCCACTGTTGCTCATCGCGCAGCGTGCTGCGATAAAGGCCAAAGTTCTTACCTTCACGGTTAGATCGCAGATAAAAGGCATGCTGATAGTGATCGAGACTGTATTCATGATCTTTGCGACGCGGCAGAAAACAGATCGGCTCGGCATCGGTCATCTCTGCATTCAGCAGCAGTACTTCGCTGGTGGTCGCGCTGGCCAGATAAATCACCACAAACTGTTGGGAGGTGGTTTTGTGAACGCTGACGTAGAAGGTATCGTCCTGCTCTTCATATACCAGGATATCTGAACTGGCTGGGGTACCAAGACGATGGCGCCAGACCTGATACGGCAGCAGCGTGGTCGGGTGTTTACGCACATACCACAGGGTCTGTGAATCGTTACTCCAGGCAAAATCAGGCGAGACGTTTTCCAGCACCTCTGGGTATTCGTTATCGTTGTGCAGAGAGTACAAGCGCAAGCTATATTGCCGCCGTGAAAGATAATCTTCCGCGACCGCCATGATGTGGTTATCCGGTGAGATCCCTAAGCCGCCGAGGGTATAGAACTCGCTACCGGCCGCCCGTTTGTTACCGTCGAGCAGAACATCCCACTCATCCCACTCTTCTTTTAGCACCGACTGGCGTTGATAAATAGCGTATTCGCAGCCCGGCTCATAGACCTGACGGTAACGATAGCCATTTTTGCTGTACGGTGCCGATACTTCGCGCGGTGGAATACGATCAATAATTTCCTTCAGTACCCTGTCCTGCAGACTACTTTGCGAAGACATGACTTTTTTCCCGTACTCGTTTTCCTGGCGCAGATAATCAAGCACTTCCGGCTGAGAGCGCTCGTCATCACGCAGCCAGTAGTAATTATCAATTCGGGTATCGCCATGTAAGGTCATGGCATGAGGGATTCGTTTTGCTTTTGGTGGCATCTGCTTCGTCTTCTGCGGCTTATATTATTTATCCTTCAGCATGCCCCAAAGCGTGCTGAAGGATGACAGGTATATAAGGGTGGCAAAAGTCGCCAGCGATGCAAGCGAAACGTGAGGATTTAAGGCGCTATTGCCTGTTTTTGCGCCTGAATATCCTGTTCGATATCTTTGCGAACGTCCTGCGGCAGGTTTAGCGCTTCGCCGAGCGCATTCAGATAGCTGCGCTCCATAAAGTGGTCAATATCAATGACCGCACAGCTGATGTAATACACTTCGAGCGCCTCTTGCTCGTTGCTGATGCCCTGCGCCAGGCGCTGAGGGTCGAGAGGCTGAGACAGCGCCCTGTCGATTAATACCCGCCCCTGCACGTCAATGTTTGCTGCACGTAGCTGCTCTTCAATGCTGGCCCGTTCGCGTTCGTCAATATGCCCGTCGCTTTTGGCGGCGAAGACCAGCGCCATAATCAGCCGTTCACTGCGGGCGTCGAGCTCGACTTGCGTTGAAGATTGCGCCTGAATGGGCGCAGAGGCTGAAGGTGAGTAAGCCGGTTCCTGTGGCGAGCCTGCACGCATTTTTTGCTGATATTTATTCCACAACACGCTGCCTGCGATCGCCCCACCGCCGACCAGCAGCGCGCCAGTGCCGTATTTGGCCAACAGTTTACGCGATGATTTGCTGGCAACCAGTAGCCCTGCCAGCCCGCCAAGCGCACCCGGCAACAGCAGATTTTTGCCGCTTGATTGATCGTCAGATGAAGAAGACAGCCCCTGCTGACCCAGCAGAGACTGCAGTTGATTAAGCCAGTTAGCCATACTTTTCCTCGTTGCGCGATAAGCGATACCACCAGCCTAAACGACGCGATGTCAGGAAATGTTATGGGCTGCTAAAGAAGCGCAAATTTAGCCTCAAAAAGGGGCTTAACCGAATTTTTGCCGCCAGAGAACCCGGCGGCAGAGAGCACACTCAGGCGGCTTTTACTTTACGCGGTTTAGCCTGAACTTCAGCTGCTGCTTCAGGGACGGCGTCGGCATTATCCTCGACGATCTCCGCCTGGGCGTGTTGTTCATCAGCGCTGCTTTCGGCTTCCGGCAGTTTCCCGGACCGCAGAATATGATTTAAGGTCTCTTTGCGCTCGGCCAGCCACATTGACATGCTATCGCGCTGGGTTTCATCAAGCGTCAGCGGACAGTCAACTAGCCAGTCGTTGAGCACTTCCGCCAGATCGAGCATTTTGTCGTAAGCATCGGCCTCTTTTTTGCTGGCAAAAGACATTTTTTCCTCACCTTCGCGAATCACCACATATTTAATTTCAACCGCCATGATGCAGCCTCTTTATACTGTATTTTTATACAGTATAGCAAATTTTCGCGCTGAACTCAAATTACACACATAAAGACAGACGCAAACGTTTTCGTTTATAATGCGGCGCATGTTTTTTACTGCGGAAGAGAGTTATGACTGTATTAGGCACGGCGCTGCGCCCTGCGGCAACAAAGGTAATGCTGTTAGGGTCCGGCGAACTGGGTAAAGAAGTGGCTATCGAATGCCAGCGCCTGGGGATTGAAACCATCGCCGTCGACCGTTACCCGGACGCGCCAGCGATGCAGGTAGCGCACCGTTCACATGTCATCAATATGCTGCACGGCGAAACCTTGCAGGCGCTAATCGAACAGGAAAAACCTGACTTCATCGTACCGGAAATTGAAGCTATCGCCACCGATACCCTGGTGGCGCTGGAGCAAGCCGGGAAAAAGGTCGTCCCTACCGCGCGGGCGGCGAAGCTCACCATGAACCGCGAAGGAATCCGTCGCCTGGCTGCCGAAGAGCTGAAGTTACCGACCTCAGCCTATCGTTTTGCCGATAGCGAAGCGGCGTTTCGTGAAGCTGTCGCAGGGATCGGCCTGCCGTGCATCGTCAAGCCAGTGATGAGCTCTTCCGGCAAAGGTCAGAGCTTTATTCGCTCCAGCGAACAGCTGGCTGAAGCCTGGCAGTATGCACAGCAAGGCGGGCGCGCCGGAGCCGGTCGCGTTATCGTTGAAGGCGTGGTGAATTTTGATTTTGAAATTACCCTGCTGACCGTGAGCGCCGTGGATGGCGTACATTTCTGCGCACCGGTCGGTCATCGTCAGGAAGATGGCGACTATCGTGAATCCTGGCAGCCACAGCAGATGAGCGATTTGGCGCTGGAACGTGCGCAGGAAATAGCCCGCGAAGTGGTGCTGGCTCTGGGCGGTCACGGCCTGTTCGGCGTCGAGCTGTTCGTCTGCGGTGATGATGTAATTTTTAGCGAAGTCTCACCGCGCCCGCACGACACCGGCATGGTCACGCTGATTTCGCAGGATTTATCAGAGTTCGCCCTGCACGTTCGCGCCTTCCTCGGCCTGCCGATTGGCGCAATCCGCCAGTACGGCACGGCGGCCTCGGCGGTGATCCTGCCGCAGTTAAGTAGCCAGAACGTCACCTTCAGTAATATCCAGGCGGCGGTTGGCGCAGGTCTGCAACTGCGTCTGTTTGGCAAGCCGGAAATTGACGGTTCTCGTCGACTGGGCGTGACGCTGGCGATAGCAGATAGCGTTGATGAAGCGGTTGCGCGCGCCAAAACGGCGGCAGCGGCGGTCATGGTGACAGGATAAAATATAAAAGCCCGGTAGCTTGCGCAGACCGGGCCTCAGTTTAAAGCGCGAAGATTACTTCGCGCCTTCTACCGCTTCGCGAGCCAGTTTGGTAATACGGTCGTAATCACCAGCTTCCAGCGCATCCGCTGGCACCAGCCATGAACCACCGATGCACAGGACGCTGTTCAGCGCCAGATAATCGCGATAGTTAGCCGGAGAAATGCCGCCAGTCGGGCAGAAACGAATGTGCGCGAACGGGCCGCCAATCGCCTGCAGCGCTTTCACGCCGCCGTTAGCTTCAGCCGGGAAGAATTTGAACTCTTTCAGGCCATACTGCATACCCAGCATCAGCTCGGATACGGTGCTGATCCCCGGGATCAGCGGAATGGTGCCTTCGCCGGTTGCCGCTTTCAGCAGGGATTCGGTCAGACCCGGGCTGATGGCAAACTGCGCACCAGCTTCGGTGACTTCTTTCAGTTGCTCAACGTTAGTGACGGTACCCGCACCAACAATCGCTTCCGGGACTTCTTTAGCGATCGCACGGATAGCGTCCATTGCGCAGTCGGTACGCAGAGTCACTTCCAGTACGCGTACGCCACCTGCAACCAGCGCTTTCGCCATCGGCACAGCGTGTTCCAGCTTTTTCACCACGATTACCGGTACAACCGGGCCGGAGGTGAGGATTGCTTCTGCAGTTGTTTTCCAGTTTTTCATCAGATTTTCTCTCGCCAGATCTATAAATCGAATCGTCTTAAAAATTGATGCAGGTTGCGCCCTGTTCCGCTCCGGAGAGTTTCTCACGCAGCGCAGCAAACATTTCCCGGCCGGTTCCCACACGCGAACCGCTCAGGTCAGGAATATGCGGCTGACGCGCAGCCAGTTCAGCCTCATCCACCAGCAGCGTAAGTTCGCCGGTCTGGCCATTGACGCGGATGATATCGCCATCACGCACCTTCGCCAGCAGACCACCATCGTACGCTTCAGGCGTCACGTGGATTGCTGATGGAACTTTACCTGATGCGCCGGAAAGTCGACCATCGGTCACCAGCGCAATTTTGAAACGGCGGTCCAATAATACACCAAGTGGCGGCATAAGTTTATGTAATTCTGGCATGCCGTTCGCTTTTGGCCCTTGATGACGAACCACTACCACGCAATCTTTGTCCAGCAGCCCAGCTTCAAAGGCTGGCAGCACGTCGTGCTGACTCTCAAACACAATCGCCGGCGCTTCAATAATCTGGTTTTCTACCGGTACAGCGGAAGTTTTCATCACCGCGCGACCAAGATTGCCGCTCAGCACTTTAGTGCCGCCATGGCGAGAGAACGGTTTGTCAAAGGTGGCAATAACCTGGTCGTCCAGCGGCGCGGTCGCCCCTTCGCGCCAGTCAAGCTCGCCATTATTCAGCCACGGTTCCATGGTGTAGCGAGAGAGGCCAAAACCGGCCACGGTGTTAACGTCTTCGTGCAACAGGCCACCTTTCATCAGCTCGCGTACCAATACCGGTACGCCACCCGCCGCCTGGAAGTGGTTGATATCCGCCGGGCCGTTCGGGTAAAGACGCGCCAGCAGCGGTACCACGTCTGAGAGGTCAGAGAAATCATCCCAGTTGATGATGATCCCCGCCGCACGCGCCATCGCCACCAGGTGCATGGTATGGTTGGTAGAGCCACCGGTCGCCAGTAGCGCCACAATCCCATTGACCACCACTTTTTCGTCAAACATTTTGCCCAGCGGCATCCACTCATTACCGTTACCGGTCAGGCGGGTTACCTGGCGGGCAGCAGCAGCGGTTAATACTTCACGCAGCGGCGCATCCGGATGAACGAATGATGATCCCGGCAATTGCATCCCCATAAACTCAACCACCATCTGGTTGGTATTGGCGGTGCCGTAGAAGGTGCAAGTGCCTGGCGCATGGTAAGAGGCGGCTTCAGACTCCAGCAGCGCCATGCGGTCGACTTTCCCTTCCGCGTACAGTTGGCGGATGCGTACTTTTTCTTTGTTCGCCAGACCGCTGGCCATCGGGCCGGACGGAATAAAGATGGACGGCAAATGACCAAATGCAAGCGCTGCCATGGTCAGGCCAGGGACGATTTTGTCGCAAACCCCCAGGTACAGCGCGCCGTCAAACATATTATGCGACAGGCCGATCGCGGCAGACATGGCGATAACCTCGCGGCTTAGCAGCGACAGCTCCATCCCGTCCTGCCCCTGCGTCACGCCATCGCACATCGCCGGAACGCCACCCGCCACCTGGCCAACCGCATTAGCTGAGTGCAACGCTTTACGGATAATATCCGGATAATATTCATAGGGTTGGTGGGCGGACAGCATGTCGTTATAAGAGGTGATGATGGCGATGTTATTGCGCAGCATGCTTTTCAGCGAAGCTTTATCATCCGCCTGACAGGCGGCGAAGCCGTGTGCCAGGTTACCGCAGGCCAGTTGGGCACGATGGACGGTATCGGTTTTGGCCTGGTTAATCCGTGCGAGGTAGGCGCTGCGGGTGTCGCGTGACCGTTCGATAATGCGTTTTGTTACCCGTAACATTTCAGAATTCATAAAGGCTCCTCAAATTTCATCTGTCCGGCCACAGCGTTCTGACGATGTCTCTTGATGCTTAAGGCACCAGTACCGGGGCTCAGGGGCAAAATACTGAGTGCAGTGTAATAAAAAAAGCTCCGGGGGTGAATCCTCCCGGAGCTTAAAAGATTAAAAACTACGCGACTTTCTGCGTCAGATCATGTTACCGGTAAAATAACTCAACCGGATTAGCCTGTCGGTTACTCAAACTCGTTCCATGAACGGCCATCGCGGGTGATCATCGCCACGGAGGCGACCGGCCCCCAGGTGCCCGCCTGATAAGGCTTCGGCGCATCACGATCGGCAGCCCAGGCTTCGGTAATGGAGTCAACCCACTTCCACGCTTCTTCCACTTCATCACGACGCACGAACAACGCCTGAATACCGCGCATGGTTTCCAGCAGCAAACGCTCATAAGCATCCGCCAGATGCGTTTGATTAAAGGTTTCTGAGTAGCTCAGATCCAGCTTGGTGATCTGCAGGTTGTGCTTGTGATCAAGCCCAGGAACCTTGTTCAGTACCTGAATATCGACCCCTTCGTCAGGCTGCAGACGAATGGTCAATTTGTTCTGCGGCAGCTCCTGCCAGGTTTCTTTAAACAGGTTAAGTTCCGGCGTTTTGAAGTAAACCACGACTTCAGAGCACTTGGTCGGCAGACGCTTGCCGGTACGCAGGTAGAACGGCACGCCCGCCCAGCGCCAGTTGTCGATATCCACGCGGATAGCCACAAAGGTCTCGGTATGGCTGGCTTTATTCGCGCCCTCTTCTTCAAGGTAGCCCGGCACTTTTTTGCCTTGCGCAAAACCGGCAGAGTACTGGCCGCGTACCGTTTTTTCACGCACATTAGTGCGGTCGATACGGCGCAGAGACTTCAGCACTTTTACTTTCTCATCGCGGATGCTGTCAGCGCTCAGGTCCGACGGCGGCGACATCGCAATCATGCACAGAATTTGCAGCAGGTGGTTCTGGATCATATCGCGCATCTGCCCGGCCTGATCGAAGTAACCCCAGCGACCTTCAATACCGACCTCTTCCGCCACGGTGATCTCGACGTGATCGATAGTGCGGCTATCCCAGTTATTGACGAACAGCGAGTTGGCGAAACGCAGTGCCAACAGATTCAGTACCGTCTCTTTGCCCAGATAGTGGTCGATACGGTAGACCTGGCACTCTTCGAAAAACTCACCGACTTGATCGTTGATCTCGCGGGAGGTTTCAAGGGAGGTACCCAGCGGTTTCTCCATCACTACCCGCGCCGGTTTGGCGTTCAGTTTCGCTTCGCCCAGTCCTTTGCAAATCGCGCCAAACGTGCTTGGCGGCATGGCGAAGTAGTTGATGGTGACCCGCTCTTTCTGGTCGAGCATTTTACCCAGGCGGGTAAATGCTTTGGTGTCGTTGACATCAAGGTTACAAAAGTCCAGACGCCCGCTCAGGGTATCCCACAAACCTTCATCAATTTTTTCCTTCATGAAGGTTTCCATCGCTTCACGTACTACCTTGGTGTAAGCGTCTTTATCCCAGTCGGCACGCCCAACACCGATGATGCGAGTGTCAGGGTGAAGCTGGCCAGCTTTCTCAAGCTGATACAGGGAAGGCAGCAATTTACGTCGCGCCAGGTCACCCTTCGCGCCGAAAATGACCAGATCGCATGCCTGGGCCGTTTGCGTTACCGCCATGTCATTCTCCTTAGTTGATAGACTGGTGCTTGTGCCAGGCTATATTTGTAATTTTCTTTCACTGCATCGTACTGTGTTTACGAATTTCCCGAAACCCTCTGCCCCGGTTCCCGCGGCTAAATCGCACAGGGGGGAAAAATACAGGGCGACATTTTGGGCATACGGCTAATATTGTTCGTTGTTTCGACCGATTCTCAGTTACTAAAATACGACTCTGATCATGTAATGAAAAAAAACAACATTTTTTAAGGTCATTCCTCACCGTTTCCGACTACGGAGAGGTATATTCTTGCTAAAACGCCTGATGATTTCACCCATTAATGAAATCGTTTCCATTGATGAGCGCCTTGTTAATAATGAACATGCTGGAAAAAATCCAGTCCCGACTGGAACACCTTAGCAAATCTGAACGCAAAGTGGCGGAAGTCATCCTTGCAACCCCCGCGCAGGCCATTCATTCGAGCATCGCGGCCCTGGCCCTTGAAGCTGGCGTTAGTGAGCCGACTGTTAACCGTTTTTGCCGCAGTCTGGAAACCCGTGGTTTCCCGGATTTCAAACTGCATCTGGCCCAAAGCCTGGCACACGGGACACTCTATGTTAACCGCAACGTCGACGAAGACGACAGCGTAGAGGCCTACACGGGGAAGATTTTTGAATCGGCAATGGCCAGTTTAGATCAGGTCCACCATTCTCTCGACATGTCGGCCATCAATCGTGCGGTCGATCTGTTAACACAGGCCAAAAAAATTGCCTTTTTTGGCCTCGGCTCTTCAGCCGCCGTCGCCCACGATGCGATGAACAAATTTTTCCGCTTCAACGTACCGGTCATTTACTCCGACGACATTGTTCTGCAACGCATGAGTTGTATGAACTGTAATGACGACGACGTCGTGGTGATTATCTCACACACAGGTCGGACCAAAAGCCTGGTGGAGCTAGCGCAGCTAGCCCGTGAAAACGATGCTATGGTGATCGCTATTACCTCTCCCGGCACGCCGCTCTCTCGCGAGTCAACGTTAGCCATTACGCTGGATGTCCCGGAAGATACCGATATCTATATGCCGATGGTCTCCCGGCTGGCGCAGTTGACGGTGATTGACGTGCTGGCAACCGGCTTTACCCTGCGTCGGGGCGCAAAATTCAGAGATAACTTGAAGAGGGTCAAGGAAGCGCTCAAGGAATCGCGCTTTGATAAAGAGCTCAGTGTACACAGCAATGACCAATAAAAGTAGAAACAAAGCAGTAACCTATTACACCGTCGGTAATGTTCTGGCATAGCAACTTTGCTCGCTGGCGCTACCGAATCCATGTTCACGCAACACCAAAGTTGTTTCAGTCAACGGAGTATTACATGTCCAGAAGGCTTCGCAGAACCAAAATCGTTACCACCTTAGGCCCGGCAACCGATCGCGACAACAACCTTGAGAAGGTTATCGCCGCTGGCGCTAACGTGGTACGTATGAACTTCTCTCACGGTACCGCGGAAGATCACCAAATCCGTGCGGATAAGGTTCGTGAGATTGCGGCAAAACTGGGTCGTCATGTTGCGATTCTCGGAGACCTACAGGGTCCGAAAATCCGCGTATCTACCTTCAAAGAAGGCAAAATCTTCCTCAATATCGGCGATAAATTCCTGCTTGACGCTAACCTGGGTAAAGGTGAAGGCGACAAAGAGAAAGTCGGTATCGATTATAAAGGCCTGCCGGCTGATGTGGTTCCGGGCGATATCTTGCTGCTGGATGATGGTCGCGTACAGCTGAAAGTGCTTGAAGTGCAGGGTCTGAAAGTGTTCACCGAAGTCACCGTTGGGGGGCCGTTGTCCAACAACAAAGGCATCAACAAACTCGGCGGCGGCCTCTCAGCAGAAGCGCTGACTGATAAAGACAAAGCCGATATTATTACCGCCGCAAAAATTGGCGTTGATTACCTGGCCGTCTCCTTCCCGCGCTGCGGCGAAGACCTGAACTACGCACGCCGCCTGGCGCGCGATGCCGGCTGCGATGCTAAAATCGTTGCCAAGGTAGAGCGTGCGGAAGCGGTTTGCAGCCAGGACGCAATGGATGATGTGATTCTGGCATCCGACGTCGTGATGGTCGCCCGTGGCGATCTCGGCGTAGAAATTGGCGATCCGGAGCTGGTCGGCATTCAGAAAGCATTGATCCGCCGCGCTCGTCAGTTGAACCGTTCAGTCATTACCGCGACTCAGATGATGGAGTCAATGATCACCAACCCGATGCCAACCCGCGCTGAAGTTATGGACGTGGCGAACGCCGTGCTGGATGGGACCGACGCCGTAATGCTGTCAGCAGAAACCGCCGCAGGCCAGTACCCGTCAGAGACCGTTGCCGCGATGGCCCGCGTCTGCGTCGGTGCGGAAAAAATCCCTAGCCTCAACGTTTCTAAACACCGTCTGGACATCCAGTTCGACAATGTGGAAGAAGCCATTGCGATGTCAGCAATGTACGCGGCCAACCACCTGAAAGGCGTCACCGCCATTATCACCATGACCGAATCTGGCCGTACCGCACTGATGACCTCGCGCATCAGCTCCGGCCTGCCGATTTTTGCGCTGTCTCGTCATGAACGCACGTTGAACCTGACGGCACTGTACCGCGGCGTGACCCCGGTTCATTTCGACAGCGAAAGTGATGGCGTCGCCGCAGCCCATGACGCAGTGAATCTGCTGCGCGATAAAGGCTATCTGGTCACCGGCGACCTGGTTATCGTGACCCAGGGTGATGTAATGAGCACCATCGGTACCACCAACACCACCCGTATCCTGACCGTCGAGTAATTTTTCTCTGCCATAAAAAAACCTGCCAGCATTCGCCGGCAGGTTTTTTTTCGTCCGCACGCGTAAACGCGGATTACTTCTTTTTCGGATACAGCTCTTTGCGCTTATATGGCTCAATTTCGCCCGGCTTACGGGTTTTCAACAGCTTAAGGATCCAGGTGTATTGCTCGGTATTGGGCTTGACGAAAATTTCGACTTCTTCGTTCATCCGCCGGGCGATAGTGTTATCGTCCGCCTCCAGCAGGTCGTCCATTGGCGGGCGCACCAGCACCGTCAGGCGATGCGTTTTGCCATCATAAACCGGGAACAGCGGCACAACGCGGGCGCGGCACACTTTCATTAAACGCCCAATCGCCGGTAGCGTCGCTTTATAAGTAGCAAAGAAATCGACAAACTCGCTGTGCTCAGCACCGTGGTCCTGATCCGGCAAGTAGTACCCCCAGTAGCCCTGACGCACCGACTGAATAAACGGCTTTATGCCATCATTGCGCGCATGCATTCGTCCGCCAAAACGACGGCGTACGGTGTTCCAGACGTAGTCAAATACCGGGTTGCCCTGATTATGGAACATCGCCGCCATTTTTTGCCCGCCGGAAGCCATCAGCATCGCTGGAATATCGACCCCCCAGGCATGAGGTACCAGAAAGATCACTTTCTCGTTATTGCGCTGCATCTCGTCGATGATCTCTTTGCCCTGCCAGTCAACGCGGGAAAGAATTCGCTGCGGGTCACGCAGACCCAGTTCAGCCATCATCACCATCGCCTGCGGCGCAGACGCATACATCTGATCAATAATTTCTTCGCGTTCCTGCTCACTCTTTTCCGGGAAACAGTACAGCAGATTGATCTGCGCCCGGCGGCGCGAACTCTTTGCGAGGCGACCGACAAAGCGGCCCAGCTTGCCCAGAATAGGGTCGCGAAACGAGGCTGGCGTCAGGGCAATACCGGCGAATGCGAAAACCCCCAGCCAGGCGCCCCAATAGCGCGGCAGTAAAAAGGATTTTTCAAACGTTGGAATAAACTCACTATTATTTTTTTTCGTTTCCATGCCCAATCCGCAGAAGTTCCACTCAATAAAGATAATGGCTTAGTTTAGCGATACGTTGGGTAACGTACAAAAGAAAAAGCCGGCGCGCTATGGGCACCGGCTTTAACTGGCGGGTTGTTAGTCAAAGCGAAGCTGTGGGATAACCTCTTTTGCCTGCGCCAGATAATCCTTACGGTCGGAACCGCTAAGCCCTTCTGTACGCGGCAGTTTCGCCGTCAACGGGTTAACCGCCTGCTGGTTAATCCACACTTCATAGTGCAGATGCGGGCCGGTAGAACGCCCGGTATTGCCCGACAGCGCAATGCGGTCGCCGCGTTTCACCTTCTGACCGGGTTTCACCAGCAGCTTACGCAAGTGCATATAGCGCGTGGTATAGGTCCGACCGTGACGAACGGCAACGTAGTAACCTGCTGCGCCGCTGCGTTTAGCCACCACCACTTCACCATCACCCACTGACAGCACCGGCGTCCCCTGCGGCATCGCAAAATCGACGCCGCGGTGCGGGGCGACACGACCGGTAACTGGGTTAAGACGACGCGGGTTAAAGTTCGATGAAACGCGGAACTGACGCGCGGTCGGGAAGCGCATAAAGCCTTTTGCCAGCCCGGTACCGTTGCGGTCATAGAATTTGCCATCTTCGGCGCGAATCGCGAAGTAATCTTTGCCGTCGGAACGCAAACGTACGCCAAGCAGTTGGCTCTGCTCACGTTTGCCATCAAGCATTTCACGCGACATCAGGACCGAAAATTCATCGCCTTTTTTCAGTTTACGGAAATCCATCTGCCACTGCATGGCTTTGATGACCGCGCTGATTTCGGTGCTGGTGAGGCCAGCATCGCGGGCGCTGGAGACGAAGCTGCCGCCAACGGTACCTTTGAGTACATTGTTGACCCAATCGCCTTTTTGCAGTTCGCTGCTCATTTTGAAAGCGTTGGCCACCCGGTCGTAGGTTCGGGTTTCACGGCGCGACATCTCCCAGGTCAGGCTTTGCAAATCGCCATCCGCCGTTAGAGTCCAGGAGAGTTGCTGGCCGATTTTCAGATTACGCAGTTCCTTATCTGCCGAGGAAAGCCGCGCGATATCGCCCATATCAATGCCGTACTGGTTAAGAATGCTGCTGAGCGTGTCGCCTGTGGATACCACGTACTCGTGACCGCCAGAATCGCTATCCGCTTTATCATCCAGTTCATCTTGTGGGATGGCTTCTTCTTCCTGCGCCGCCTGATCAATGGGTTCTGAGGCTTCCGGCAGCAGTGAGCGAATTTCGCTTTTCTCCAGCTCGATAGTTCTGACAATAGGCGCGGATTCTGGATGGTGGTAGATATAGGGTCGCCAGACGGCGACCGCTAAGGTAAGAACGCTAAGTGACCCCAGCATAACGCGGTGAGGTCGTGGCAGATTGTTAAATGCCTGAGTGACAGCGCGGGCTATCTGTTGCACGTATTCACTTCCTCGTTATTCTCCTTTCAGGCAGCTTGAATACTGATTCGCCATTTGGCTCAGGAATTGTGGATAACTTTCTTTACCCAGCTTAATTCCGATTCCAAGTGGATCCAGGGTTCCCATGCGCACGGATGTTCCCCTGGCGACAGCTTCTATAACCGCTGGCCTGAACTGTGGCTCAGCAAAAACGCAAGTTGCTTTTTGCTCAACCAGCTGTGTTCTGATTTCGTGTAAACGCTGCGCACCAGGCTGTATTTCAGGGTTGACGGTAAAGTGGCCCAATGAGGTCAAACCGTAATGTTTTTCAAAGTAGCCATAGGCATCATGAAAAACGAAATATCCCTTCCCTTTCAGCGGTGCCAGCTCGGTCCCAACCTGTTTGTCGGTTGCGGCTAATTTTGCCTCAAAATCCTTCAGGTTGGCGTCAAGTTTGGCTCGACTCTGCGGCATAAGTTCCAATAATTTATCGTGGATTGCAACCGCCGATAGCCGCGCTATCTCTGGGGAAAGCCATAGATGCATGTTATAGATGCCATGATGGTGATCATCGTCACTTTTTTCACCGGCAGCATGATCGTGACCATCATGGTCGTCGTCATCGTCTGCCCCTTTCATGAGCAACGGTTTCACGCCGTCAAGCTGGGCAATCGTCACCTTTTTATTCGACGCAATGCTTTGCGTTGACTTATCCATAAACGCTTCCATCTCAGGACCAATCCAGACAACTAAGTCTGCGTTCTGTAAGCGTTTTGCATCTGATGGACGCAGTGAATAATCATGCTCTGAGGCCCCATCGGGCAGCAAAACCTGGGTATCCGTTACGCCATCGGCGATGGCTGAAGCGATAAAGCCCAGCGGTTTAAGCGATGTGACAACTGCGGCGTTTACCAACGGTGAATGGGCGAACAAAAAAGCGGCGCTAAGTCCAGCGCAAAGAAGCGTATTTTTATGTAACATAATGAGTCTAATCATCGTAATGAATGAGAAAGATGTGATATTATAACATTCACTCGCTTGTGCAACCCTTAATTTGACATGACAAATCTAATAACTCTGGAAAACGTCTCGGTGGTCTTCGGCCAAAGGCGCGTGCTGTCTGACATTTCGCTCTCCTTAAAACCAGGCAAAATTTTAACCTTGCTGGGCCCTAATGGTGCTGGCAAATCCACCCTTGTGCGAGTTGTTCTTGGTCTGGTAGCACCAACTGACGGTGTTATCAAACAGGATGGTCACCTGCGTATCGGCTATGTCCCGCAAAAGCTGCACCTTGATGCCACCATGCCGCTGACCGTCAGCCGCTTTATGCGCCTGCGTCCGGGTACCCATAAACGGGACATTCTGCCCGCGCTAAAACGCGTGCAGGCAGGCCATCTGATTGACGCTCCAATGCAAAAACTCTCCGGCGGCGAAACGCAGCGCGTCTTGTTGGCTCGCTCTTTACTCAATCAACCGCAACTGTTGGTGCTCGACGAGCCGACCCAGGGCGTGGATGTCAACGGCCAGGTGGCGCTCTATGATCTGATTAACCAACTGCGCCAGGAGCTTAACTGCGCCGTGCTGATGGTTTCCCACGACCTGCATCTGGTAATGGCGAAAACCGATGAAGTATTGTGTCTGAACCAACATATCTGCTGCTCCGGCGCGCCGGAAGTAGTCTCCATGCATCCGGAATTTATCTCAATGTTCGGCCAGCGCGGCGCGGAACAGCTGGGAATTTATCGTCATAATCATAATCACCGCCACGACCTGCAGGGGCGGATTGTACTGCGTCGGGGAAATGACCGCTGATGATTGAATTACTCTTACCCGGTTGGCTGGCCGGCGTTATGCTCGCCTGTGCGGCAGGCCCGCTCGGTTCGTTCGTCGTGTGGCGCCGTATGTCCTACTTCGGCGATACTCTTGCTCACGCCTCTCTGCTCGGAGTCGCTTTTGGTTTACTGCTGAACGTCAACCCTTTCTATGCGGTTATCGTTGTGACGTTACTGCTGGGGGGCGGCCTGGTATGGCTGGAGAAACGCCCTCACCTGGCAATAGATACTCTGTTGGGGATTATGGCGCACAGCGCGCTGTCGCTGGGTCTGGTGGTCGTCAGCCTGATGTCGAACGTGCGCGTTGACCTGATGGCCTACCTGTTTGGCGATCTGCTGGCAGTGACGCCTGAAGATTTGATTTCAATCGCTATCGGCGTCGTTATCGTGCTGGCGATTCTGTTCTGGCAATGGCGCAATCTGCTGTCGATGACTATCAGCCCGGACCTGGCTTTTGTTGATGGCGTGAAGCTACAGCGGGTGAAGTTGCTTTTAATGCTGGTCACCGCACTGACCATTGGCGTCGCGATGAAGTTTGTTGGGGCGCTGATTATCACTTCGCTGTTG
This sequence comes from Klebsiella sp. MISC125, assembly GCF_051131775.1. Classification (NCBI taxonomy): domain Bacteria; kingdom Pseudomonadati; phylum Pseudomonadota; class Gammaproteobacteria; order Enterobacterales; family Enterobacteriaceae; genus Klebsiella; species Klebsiella sp. MISC125. The sequence continues at coordinate 2,355,648 of NZ_CP180448.1, read as the reverse complement.
ATTATCCCCGCAGCGACGGCGCGTCGCTTTGCCCGTACGCCGGAGCAAATGGCAGGCGTAGCGGTTGGCGTGGGGATAATTGCGGTAACGGGTGGATTGACCTTCTCAGCGTTCTACGATACCCCAGCGGGGCCTTCGGTGGTGCTGTGCGCCGCGCTGTTGTTTATTATCAGCATGAGCAAGAAATCCGCAACCTGACCTGCGAGCATTGACGCAAACCCGTTGTCCGGGCATCGCCCGGGCAACGATTACGGCATTTCCGGCGGCGTGATACCAAAGTGATTCCAGGCCCGCACCGTCGCCATCCGCCCGCGCGGTGTACGCTGTAAAAAGCCCTGCTGGATCAGATACGGCTCCAGCACATCTTCAATGGTTTCCCGCTCTTCCCCTATCGCCGCTGCCAGGTTATCCAGCCCCACCGGCCCGCCGAAGAATTTGTCGATTACCGCCAGCAGCAGCTTACGGTCCATATAATCGAAGCCCTCGGCATCTACGTTAAGCATATCCAGCGCCTTCGCGGCAATCTCTACCGAAATGGTGCCGTCATGCTTCACTTCGGCATAATCGCGTACGCGCCTGAGCAGGCGGTTGGCAATACGCGGCGTACCGCGCGCGCGACGCGCGACTTCCAGCGCCCCTTCCTCGCTCATCTCCAGCCCCATAAAACGAGCGCTGCGCCCAACGATATATTGCAGGTCAGGCACCTGATAAAACTCCAGACGTTGCACAATACCAAAACGGTCACGTAACGGAGAAGTCAATGAACCGGCGCGGGTGGTAGCGCCAATCAGAGTGAACGGCGGCAGATCGATTTTTATTGAACGAGCCGCCGGTCCTTCGCCAATCATGATATCCAGCTGATAATCTTCCATTGCCGGATATAACACTTCTTCAACGACCGGCGAAAGGCGATGGATCTCATCGATAAACAAGACATCGTGCGGTTCAAGGTTGGTCAGCATCGCCGCCAGATCGCCCGCCTTTTCCAGTACCGGGCCGGAAGTGGTGCGCAGATTTACACCCATCTCGTTGGCAACAATGTTCGCCAGCGTGGTTTTCCCAAGCCCTGGGGGGCCAAAAATCAGCAGGTGATCGAGCGCATCACCGCGCAGCTTCGCCGCCTGGATAAAAATCTCCATTTGCGAGCGGACGTGCGGCTGGCCCACATATTCGGCCAGCATTTTAGGACGGATTGCACGGTCAGCCGCTTCTTCAAAACCGGTGCTGTCCGCCGATACCAGCCTGTCAGCTTCAATCATCCCTTACCTCACAGCGCAGCGCGTAGCGCTTCGCGAATTAGCGTTTCACTATTAGCATCCGGACGAACGATTTTGCTTATCATTCGGCTGGCCTCTTGAGGTTTATAGCCCAGCGCCACCAGCGCAGCAACCGCTTCCTGTTCTGCATCATCGTCAGCCGGACCTGCGGGCGATGTCAGTACCAGATCGGCCGCCGGAGTGAACAGATCGCCATGTAACCCTTTAAAGCGGTCCTTCATTTCAACGATCAGTCGTTCCGCAGTTTTCTTACCGATTCCCGGCAGTTTCACCAGCGCTGCCAGCTCTTCGCGTTCAACGGCATTAACAAACTGCTGTGCCGACATGCCAGAGAGGATTGCCAGCGCTAGTTTCGGACCAACGCCGTTGGTCTTAATCAGCTCTTTAAACAGTGTGCGCTCCTGTTTGTTATTGAAACCAAACAGCAGTTGAGCATCTTCACGGACGATAAAATGGGTAAAAATTATCGCCTCGTTGCCCACATCCGGCAGCTCATAAAAGCAGGTCATCGGCATGTGAACCTCATAGCCTACGCCTCCCGTTTCGAGTAAAACCAGCGGGGGTTGTTTTTCGAGAATGATGCCTCTGAGTCTGCCTATCACATGGAGCTCCTGGATTAAGGGCTGAAAGTCTAATGCAGTATCATAAAAAAAGGCTGGATAGATATCCAGATGAAAAACACATTATCCCTGTACATCTGCTGTCCGCAAACTGTTTGACCTGGACACGGCTAACCTTGTGGCGCTTTTTTAACCTCATGCAAAATAATCCTTCCGTCATTTGTGATTCTCTTACATTCCGAATATTTTTCATTCCAAAAAGACGCTGGATTTATATCGATAACAGTCAAGAGGTGGTATTTATTATTTTCAACGCATTTCTTTTTATGCATCACGAGAAAAATGGTGTTCGCGACTCCAATTTTTACAGAGGTTAATTAACCTAAGCCCTGACATGTTATTTATCAAATCTTTACTAATACTTTTCCATCAATGACGAATTGCCAGGATATGATAGCGGATACATCGTCTTTTTGTATAAAGCCAAAGGAATGACAAAATGCTTATTGATTCCTCCGTTAAATATGAAACCGGAGATATTGTTTTCACCTGTATTGGCACGGCATTATTTGGCCAGATATCAACGGCCTCTCAGTGCTGGTGTAACCATGTGGGTATCATTATTGGTCATAATGGTGATGATTACCTGGTGGCGGAAAGTCGGGTCCCACTTTCAGGAGTAACCACCCTAACGCAGTTTATTCACCGCTCAGCCAACCATAGTTACGCTGTTCGCCGTCTGCGCGGCGGTTTAACCACTGAGCAAAAGCTCTCGCTCATGGAACAAGTTCCCTCACGTCTGCATAAGCTTTATCACACCGGGTTTAAATACGATTCATCGCGTCAGTTCTGTTCAAAATTTGTGTTTGATATTTATAAAGATGCGTTATGTATTCCGGTGGGTAATGTTGAAACGTTTGAACAACTGCTGCACAGTAACCCGGAAGCAAAATTGCGATTCTGGAAGTTTTGGTTTTTAGGCTCTATTCCGTGGGAACGAAAAACGGTCACTCCGGCCAGCCTCTGGCTGCATCCAAATTTAGAGTTAATTTCAGCGAATGGAGTAGAAACGCCTCAGCCAGCAGTCGCCGAGGCGGTATAGATTAGCGTAACCGTCCACGCGCCAGATTCAGACGGCTTTCGCCTATCTGGGCGACGTTCTGGCTGACGTGGCAGTGGGTAATGGCGATAGCCAAAGCATCTGCCGCATCGGCCTGCGGGTTAGCCGGAAGCTTGAGCAACGTGCGCACCATGTGCTGCACCTGGCTCTTCTCTGCGCTGCCAATACCGACGACGGTTTGCTTCACCTGCCTGGCAGCATACTCAAACACCGGCAGATCCTGATTCGTCGCGGCGACAATTGCCACTCCGCGAGCCTGCCCAAGCTTTAACGCCGAGTCGGCATTCTTCGCCATAAAAACTTGTTCGATGGCGAAATAATCCGGCTGGAACTGAGTAATAATTTCCGTGACGCCCGCATAAATCAGCTTCAGGCGAGACGGTAAATCATCCACTTTGGTACGAATGCATCCACTGCCCAGATAGCTCAGCTGGCGTCCAACCTGACGGATGACGCCGTAACCAGTGACGCGCGACCCCGGGTCAATACCGAGAATAATAGCCATCACGCGCCTCCGGTTAGTCGTTTAACGGTCGGCAACATTAGAGCGTTGCGGCGACCTCATCAGAGATCTCACCATTATGATAAACTTCCTGCACGTCGTCGCAGTCTTCAAGCATATCGATCAGACGCAGCAGTTTCGGTGCAGTTTCTGCATCCATGTCCGCTTTGGTTGACGGGATCATAGAAACTTCAGCAGCATCTGCTTTCAGGCCAGCAGCTTCCAGCGCATCACGTACCGCACCCATCTCTTCCCATGCAGTGTAAACGTCAATCGCACCGTCATCATAGGTCACAACGTCTTCAGCACCCGCTTCCAGCGCCGCTTCCATCACTGCGTCTTCATCGCCAGCTTCAAAGGAGATAACGCCTTTTTTGCTGAACAGATAAGAGACCGAACCGTCAGTTCCAAGGTTGCCACCGGTTTTGGTGAACGCATGACGCACTTCAGCAACGGTACGGTTGCGGTTGTCGCTCAGGCATTCCACCATAACCGCGGTGCCGCCAGGGCCGTAACCTTCATAAATGATGGTTTCCATGTTCGCGTCATCATCACCGCCAACGCCGCGTGCGATAGCACGGTTCAGCGTGTCGCGCGTCATGTTGTTAGCCAGCGCTTTATCGATTGCCGCACGCAGACGTGGGTTAGAACCCGCATCGCCGCCGCCCAGACGCGCTGCGGTAACCAGCTCGCGAATGATTTTAGTAAAGATCTTACCGCGCTTGGCATCCTGTGCCGCTTTGCGGTGTTTGGTGTTGGCCCATTTACTATGACCTGCCATAAAATAATATCTCCAAAAAAGCCTTTTTCCGTCGCCTTTTAGCCCTCAGGCGCGTTGGCTACATTGGCCCTCACCCATCACTTACTCAAGTAAGCTCAGGGTGAAGTCCCAACTTGCCGCCTTCCTGATAACTAAAATTCTGGGGAAAATTAGTTGGCGTTAATTACAAATTCTTCAATCGCCTGCCGGTTGCTCCAGGACTTGGTCAACGTGGCGGCTTCCGACGCATCAACCCAGCGGTAATCCAGATGTTCCGTAAAGACAATCTGGCGTTCATGGGGGAGCGCAAGACGGAACCAAAATTCCGTATTACGCTCGACGCCCGGCGCATAGCGATGACGTAAATGAGAAAATATCTCGAATTCTACCGTGCGCTGACAGTCAACCAAAGCCAGTTGCTCACAAGCAACGTCAATGGCGACCTCTTCCATTACTTCACGCGCGGCAGCCTGCGGCGCGGTTTCACCCTCTTCCAGGCTGCCGGTGACCGACTGCCAGAACGCAGGATCGTCGCGACGCTGCAACATCAGCACCCGCTTCGTATCTTCGGCATAAATCACCACCAGAACGGAAACGGGCAGCTTGAATGACATCTTACTTATTCTCCAGAGACTCTTTTGTCTCTTTCGCCACAACCTGAATACCCAGTTCGCCCAAGGACGCCGGATTCGCGAAACTTGGCGCTTCGGTCATCAGGCAGGCAGCAGCGGTAGTTTTCGGGAAAGCGATAACGTCACGGATATTATCGGTACCCGTCAGCAACATGGTCAAACGGTCAAGACCAAATGCCAGACCGGCGTGCGGGGGAGTACCGTATTTCAACGCGTCCAGCAGGAAGCCAAACTTCTCGCGCTGCTCTTGTTCGTCAATGCCCAGAATACCGAACACGGTCTGCTGCATTTCGCCGCTGTGGATACGCACGGAACCACCGCCAACTTCATAGCCGTTAATGACCATATCGTAGGCGTTAGCAACAGCGTCTTCCGGCGCCGCTTTCAGCTCGGCGGCAGACATATCTTTCGGCGAGGTGAACGGATGGTGCATCGCGGTCAGGCCGCCTTCACCATCGTCTTCAAACATCGGGAAGTCGATAACCCACAGCGGGGCCCACTTGGCTTCGTCAGTCAGATTCAGGTCTTTACCCAGCTTCAGACGCAGCGCGCCCAGCGCATCGGCAACCACTTTTTTGTTATCTGCGCCGAAGAAGATCATATCGCCATCCTGCGCACCGGTGCGCTCAAGAATGGCTTCAACGATTTCGGCGTTGAGGAATTTAGCTACCGGGCTATTGATGCCTTCGAGGCCTTTCGCCCGCTCGGTCACTTTAATGTAAGCCAGGCCTTTCGCGCCGTAGATCTGCACAAACTTGCCGTATTCATCAATCTGCTTACGCGTCAGCGCGGAACCGCCCGGAACGCGCAGCGCCGCAACGCGGCCTTTGGCATCGTTAGCTGGACCCGCGAAGACCGCGAACTCAACGGATTTGACCAGATCGGCCACGTCCACCAGCTCCATCGGGTTACGCAGGTCTGGTTTGTCTGAACCATAACGGCGTTCGGCTTCAGCGAAGGTCATGATTGGGAAGTCACCCAGCTCCACGCCTTTCACGTCATTCCACAGACTGCGCACCAGCGCTTCCATCACTTCACGCACCTGCTCGGCGGTCATGAAAGAGGTTTCGACGTCGATCTGGGTGAATTCCGGCTGGCGGTCAGCGCGCAGGTCTTCGTCACGGAAGCATTTAACAATCTGATAGTAGCGGTCGAAGCCTGACATCATCAGCAGCTGTTTGAACAGCTGTGGAGACTGCGGCAGCGCGTAGAATTTACCTTTATGAACGCGAGAAGGCACCAGATAGTCACGCGCACCTTCCGGCGTGGCTTTGGTCAGCATCGGCGTTTCGATATCAAGGAAGCCGTGGTCGTCCATAAAGCGGCGTACGAGGCTGGTGATTTTGGCACGGGTTTTCAGGCGCTGAGCCATTTCCGGGCGACGCAGGTCCAGATAGCGGTATTTCAGACGCGCTTCTTCGGTGTTGACGTGGTTGGAATCCAGCGGCAGCGCTTCGGAGCGGTTGATAATGGTCAGATCGGACGCCAGCACTTCGATTGCGCCAGTTGGCATATCGTTGTTGACGTTTCTTTCGTCACGCGCACGCACGGTGCCGGTTATCTGGATGCAGAACTCATTACGCAGTTCGGAGGCCAGCTTTAATGCATCCGCACGATCCGGATCGAAAAACACCTGCACGATGCCTTCGCGGTCACGCATATCGATAAAGATAAGGCTACCAAGATCACGACGACGGTTGACCCAACCACACAGAGTCACTTGCTGCCCTACGTGGGACAGACGGAGCTGTCCGCAATATTCTGTACGCATGAGATATCCCTTAACTTAGCCGCAGGCGGATTGTTGCCTGCCTTGCAGGCGACGAGGTCGCAGCTTTAGCTGATGTCACAACTGAATGAAAAAAGGCGGCTATTATACTGGAAATTATGCCGTACGATAAGCCCGGCACAGCGTGCTGCGTTGCTTTGCTGTGCGCTTATTGCCTGTGCTCACAAAAATTAACAAAATTTGTTACCCTTGAGCAGGATCGGCAACGGTATTGTAGCGGCCAGACAACAAAAGAAGATACGGGGATATCATGTTAGAACTCAATGCAAAAAATACCGCGCTGGTGATCATCGACCTGCAAGAAGGTATTTTACCCTTTGCTGGTGGTCCGCACCGCGCCGATGAAGTGGTTGCCCAGGCGGCACGTCTGGCGCAAAAGTGCCGCCAGCAGGGTTCCCCGGTGGTGATGGTACGCGTTGGCTGGTCGGCTGATTTCGCTGAAGCACTGAAGCAGCCTGTTGACGCCCAGGCTGGCGCGCACGCATTGCCAGAAAACTGGTGGACCTATCCGCTCGCGCTGGGTAAGCAGGATAGCGATATTGAAGTCACTAAACGCCAGTGGGGCGCGTTTTACGGCACCGACCTTGAATTACAGCTCCGCCGTCGCGGTATCGATACCATTATTCTGTGCGGTATTTCGACCAATATCGGCGTCGAATCTACAGCGCGTAACGCTTGGGAACTGGGCTTTAATCTGATTATTGCCGAAGACGCCTGCAGCGCAGCCTCCGCCGACCAGCACCAGGGCAGCATGACGAATATCTTCCCGCGTATCGCCCGCGTGCGCAGCACCGAGGAAGTCCTTTCGGCTTTATGATTTATATTGGGCTTCCCCAGTGGGCGCATCCGAAGTGGGTGCGCCTGGGTATCACCAGCCTTGAAGAGTATGCTCGCCACTTTAACTGCGTGGAGGGCAACACCACCCTGTACGCCTTACCGAAAGCCGAGATTGTCAGCCGCTGGTATGAACAAACTCACGATGACTTTCGCTTTTGCTTTAAGTTTCCGGCCACCATTTCGCACCAGGCGGCGCTGCGCAACTGCGACGACTTAAGTCATGAATTTTTCACCCGGCTGGCCCCGCTGGCATCGCGCATCGGTCAATACTGGCTACAGCTGCCCGCCACCTTCGGCCCACGGGATCTCCCTGCCCTGTGGAACTTCCTCGACGCTCTTCCGCGTGAGTTCAGCTACGGTGTTGAGGTACGACACCCGGAATTTTTCGCTAAAGGCGAAGCGGAACAACAATTCAATCGCGGACTACATCAGCGTAGCGTCAATCGCGTGATCCTCGATAGCCGCCCGGTGCATAGCGCCGTCGCCCGAACCCCGGCGATGATCGATGCGCAAAAAAAGAAGCCTAAAGTACCGGTCCATGCGCTGGTGACGGCCCACCACCCACTGGTGCGTTTTATCGGCAGCGACGATATGGCGCAAAATCGCGATCTCTTTGGCGTCTGGTTGCAAAAATTACCGCAGTGGACGCAAACAACAACGCCGTATTTATTCCTCCACACCCCAGACATTACCCAAGCTCCGGAGCTGGTCGATACTCTGTGGAACGATCTGCGCTCTGCCCTACCGGAAATAGGTGATGCGCCGTCAATTCCGCAGCAAAGCACTCTTTTCTGATATCCTGCTATCCTGAATGGAGCCACCGGACGGAATGAAAGGGAGTTTTTAGTATGGTCAGCGCGCTGTATGCCGTTTTAGGTGCGTTATTGCTTATTAAGTTTTCTTACGACGTTGTCCGCCTGCGAACACAATATCGCGTCGGCTACGGCGACGGCGGTTTCAGCGAGCTGCAGGTTGCTATCCGCGTACATGGAAACGCAGTCGAATATGTTCCCATCGGACTGATTTTGCTACTGTTTATGGAAATGAACGGTGCGCAGATCTGGATGATTCACGTTTGCGGAATTTTACTGATTGCCGGACGCCTGATGCACTCTTACGGTTTTCATCATCGTCTGTATCGCTGGCGTCGTTCCGGCATGAGCGCCACCTGGTGCTCATTGTTGCTGATGGTGCTGGCTAACTTCTGGTATATGCCCTGGGAGTTGGTTTTCTCCGTCCGTTAGCGCACAATACGCCGTTTTCGATTTTTCGGGTTTAACGTTATGTCTCACCGCGATACGCTTTTTTCCGCGCCGATTGCCAGTCTCGGCGACTGGACCTTTGATGAACGGGTTGCTGAAGTCTTCCCGGATATGATCCAGCGTTCTGTTCCCGGCTATTCCAATATTATTTCGATGATCGGCATGCTGGCTGAGCGCTTCGTTCAGCCAGACACCCAGGTCTACGATCTTGGCTGCTCGCTCGGCGCGGCGACGCTGTCTATACGCCGCAACATTGCACATTCTGGCTGCAAAATTATTGCTATCGATAACTCCCCGGCGATGGTCGAGCGCTGTCGTCGTCATATTGACGCCTATAAAGCGCCGACGCCAGTCGACGTTATTGAAGGCGACATCCGCCACGTCACTATTGAGAACGCCTCAATGGTGGTGCTGAATTTCACGATTCAGTTTCTGGAGCCAGGCGAACGCCAGGCCATTCTGGATAAAGTCTATCAGGGGTTGAATCCGGGCGGCGCATTGGTGCTGTCGGAGAAATTCAGCTTCGAAGATGACAATGTCGGCGAGCTGCTGTTTAACATGCATCACGACTTTAAACGCGCCAACGGCTATAGCGAGCTGGAAATCAGCCAAAAGCGCAGCATGCTGGAAAACGTCATGCTCACCGATTCCGTAGAGACCCACAAAGCGCGCCTGCGTAAAGCGGGTTTCGAACATGCTGAACTGTGGTTCCAGTGCTTTAACTTCGGGTCGTTAATCGCCGTAAAATCCGGGGAAGTGGCATGATTGATTTCAGCAATTTTTATCAGTTGATTGCCAAAAGCCCGCTATCGCACTGGCTGGAGACCCTGCCCGCGCAGGTTGCGACCTGGCAACGCGAAGCGCTGCACGGCAAATATCGTGAGTGGGAACGTGCCGTTGAATTTCTGCCTGAATTTGCGCCGTACCGCCTGGATCTGCTGCACAGCGTGACCGCTGAGAGCGAAAAACCGCTCGGCGAGGGCCACCGACTGCGCATTGAAAATCTGCTTAAGAATTTGATGCCGTGGCGTAAAGGGCCTTATTCGCTTTACGGCGTGAATATCGATACTGAATGGCGTTCCGACTGGAAATGGGAACGCGTGTTGCCGCATCTTTCTGACCTCACCGGGCGCACTATTCTTGATGTCGGCTGCGGCAGTGGCTACCACATGTGGCGCATGATTGGCGCCGGAGCCCATCTGGCGGTCGGCATCGATCCAACGCAGTTGTTCCTTTGCCAGTTTGAAGCGGTACGTAAACTGCTGGGCAATGACCAGCGTGCGCATCTGCTGCCGCTGGGCATCGAGCAACTTCCGGCGCTGAACGCCTTTGATACCGTATTTTCAATGGGCGTGCTCTACCATCGCCGCTCCCCGCTCGATCACCTGTGGCAGCTAAAAGATCAGCTGGTTCCCGGCGGTGAGCTGGTACTTGAAACGCTGGTGGTTGAAGGGGACGAAAATACCGTTCTGGTCCCGGGTGATCGCTATGCCCAGATGCGTAACGTCTACTTTATCCCGTCTGCCGCCGCGCTGAAGATGTGGCTGGAGAAGTGCGGGTTTATCGACGTGCGCATTGTTGATGCATGTGTGACCTCAACTGACGAGCAGCGCCGCACCGAGTGGATGCCCACCGAATCGCTGGCCGAATTCCTCGACCCGAACGACCGCAGCAAAACGCTTGAAGGCTACCCAGCCCCGCTGCGCGCGGTGATTATTGCGACCAAACCAGAAACGCAGCAGTCGTTAGCGGCGAAAGAAAAAAGCAGGATGATAAGCTAACGCGGATTTTGGATAAAAAAAGGCCCCTGTTTAATGGGCAGGGGCCTGGTACGGGCAATCATCATATTGGGCGACATGATGTGCAGCTAAAAACGGTTTAATCTCTCTGCGCGGTAACAATACGCTTCATTTCCGCTACCGCTTCGCCATTCACGGCGTAGCGTAAGTATTCATCAGCGTCGGCATCCGTAGACATCGATAATCCGGGATTGCGAAAGCGCATCGGCGACGGTAACCACTGGCCTGCCGAGCTGTGTACCTCTTTAACCCCCGCCTGCAAAAACACCGACAGGTTGGCAGCGCGGACTCCTGCACCAGCCATAATGATTGGAGTATCGCTTCGGGAAATAAGTTCCCTGATTAATGAAATTCCTTTTTCGGCGGACGCCTGTTGGCCTGATGTCAGGATACGCTTAATGCCGAGATCTGACAGCTCAGAGCAGGCCTGGCGCGGGTCGGCGCACATATCAAAGGCACGGTGAAAAGTGACTGCAAGCGTTCCCGCTGCTACCATAATTTTTTCCATTCGCGTCGTATCAATCTGGCCGTCGGCATCCAGAATACCGACAACCAGCCCGGGAAACCCTAATTCTCGTACAGCGATGACATCATCAAGCATCGCCGCAAACTCGCCTGCGGTGTAGCAAAAGTCACCGCCGCGCGGACGAATAATCGGATGAACGGGGATCGTCACCGTATCACGAACCGATTTAAGAACGCCCAGCGAAGGCGTCAGGCCGCCTTCCTGCGGCGCGGCGCAAAGCTCAATGCGATCGGCACCGCTACGCTGCGCTTCTTGCGCGCACTCCATGCTGTAACAGCACACTTCCAGTAAAGTCATTCTTCTCTCCGTTGACATCGCAGGCACGACAGAATGTCACGATTTTTTGCTGCAGACACCGCGTCACTTCACACTGTCACCGTTCAGATTTTTCGCTGGCGACAATTTGCTCAATCGACCACGGATGGAATTTGATAGTGACCTTACCATCCGTCACCGCCAGCGTCGGGTTCGGCAGTCGCTCGTGTTCACCTTTCGGTGAGCTGGTTTTCACAAAAATCCCCGGCTGGCTGAGCCCTTCATCAGAAAGCAGCGCCAGCGCACGGGAATTCAGCGATTCAGGCTCACCTGGCAGAACGATTTCGACATGCTCCCAGCCCTCATGCGGATAGCGTTTTTCGCCCGGCCACGGCAGTTCAACGATGCTAAAACGCCAGTGCGCCATGCAAATCGGCTCATCCAGTTTAAATAAACAGATCGGGCGACCGTTGATGATATTCTCCGACAGCAGCGTACCGCATTGTTCAAAGCCGCGCCTCCAGCGCTCTGCCGTCGTATTCTGGTGGCAGCGCAGGGAAATATGGTCGGCATCATGCGGCGCAATATCGAGACCAAGCCGGCTAGCAAGCGCATTTAGCGCCTCGGTGAAACGCGGCAGGTCCGCGGAAATATCGTCCAGTTCATCAATTTGCTGCCAGTTTGCCATTGTAAGCCTCGGTACTCGCTAAAAAGAGCTAATCTAGCGCGTTTCCCCAGCCTGACCAACCCGCAATATTCAGTAATAACCCGTGAAAAGTTATTCATTAAGCGCGTGGCTTAGCAACCTATGCGCGATGCTGACTCATGGGCGCAAATGCAGTATACTCCCGCTCTTATTTGTCCACATTCCAGCGCCGCCCCGTCAGGGTCACGGTGTGTTAAACGTAAGGTATTTCGGTGAATATTCAGGCTCTTCTCTCAGAAAAAGTCAGCCACGCCCTGATCGCGGCAGGTGCGCCCGCCGATTGCGAACCTCAGGTTCGCCAGTCAGCAAAAGTCCAGTTCGGTGACTATCAGGCCAATGGCGTGATGGCCGTTGCTAAAAAACTGGGCATGGCGCCGCGACAACTTGCAGAGCAGGTACTGTCTCATCTTGACCTGAACGGCATTGCCAACAAGGTCGAAATCGCCGGTCCGGGCTTTATCAATATTTTCCTCGATCCGCTATTCCTGGCGGAAAACGTCAGCAATGCGCTGAAATCAGAGCGTCTGGGCGTAGCTCAGCCGCAGGCGCAAACTGTGGTCGTAGACTACTCCGCACCGAACGTGGCGAAAGAGATGCACGTGGGTCACCTGCGCTCGACCATTATTGGCGATGCCGCAGTGCGAACCCTGGAGTTCCTCGGCCATAAAGTGATCCGCGCTAACCACGTTGGCGACTGGGGCACCCAGTTCGGTATGCTGATCGCTTATCTGGAAAAACAACAGCAGGAAAACGCCGGTGAAATGGCGCTGGCGGACCTCGAAGGTTTCTATCGCGAAGCGAAAAAACACTACGACGAAGATGAAGCCTTCGCCGAACGCGCACGTAGTTACGTGGTTAAGCTACAGGGCGGCGATGAGTATTTCCGCGAAATGTGGCGCAAGCTCGTTGACATAACTATGTCGCAAAACCAGCTAACCTATAACCGCCTGAACGTGACGCTGACCCGTGACGACGTGATGGGTGAAAGCCTGTATAACCCGATGCTGCCGGGTATCGTTGCTGACCTGAAAGCCAAAGGTCTGGCTGTGGAGAGCGAAGGTGCAACCGTGGTGTTCCTTGATGAGTACAAAAACAAGGAAGGCGAACCGATGGGCGTCATCATCCAGAAGAAGGATGGCGGCTACCTCTACACCACCACCGATATCGCCTGCGCAAAATACCGTTACGAGAATCTGCATGCCGATCGCGTGCTGTATTACATCGATTCACGCCAGCACCAGCACCTGATGCAGGCGTGGACCATCGTGCGTAAAGCAGGTTACCTGCCGGATTCTGTGCCGCTGGAGCACCACATGTTCGGCATGATGCTCGGCAAAGATGGCAAACCGTTTAAAACCCGTGCCGGTGGCACCGTGAAGCTTGCCGACCTTCTGGACGAGGCGCTGGAACGCGCCCGCCGTCTGGTGGCTGAGAAAAACCCGGATATGCCTGCCGAAGAGCTGGAAAAACTGGCGAACGCCGTCGGGATTGGCGCGGTGAAATACGCCGATCTGTCGAAAAACCGGACCACCGACTATATCTTCGACTGGGACAACATGCTGGCATTTGAGGGCAACACCGCGCCTTACATGCAGTATGCTTATACCCGCGTGCTCTCGGTATTCCGTAAAGCGGATATTGATGAAAGCGCGCTGGCGGCGGCTCCGGTTATTATCACCGAAGACCGTGAAACCCAGTTGGCTGCCCGCCTGCTGCAGTTTGAAGAGACGCTAACCGTTGTCGCACGCGAAGGCACTCCGCATGTGATGTGCTCTTACCTCTACGATCTGGCGGGCCTGTTCTCGGGTTTCTACGAGCACTGCCCGATCCTGAGCGCCGAAAGCGAAGAAACGCGCAACAGCCGCCTGAAGCTGGCGCAGCTGACCGCGAAAACGCTGAAGCTGGGTCTGGATACGCTGGGTATTGAGACCGTAGAGCGTATGTAATTTGCAGGAAAAACCCGGCAAGCGCCGGGTTTGAGACCGATGACAGAGATTGCCCGGCGGCGCTTCGCTTGCGCGGGCCTACAGATACTGCGTGTTTTGTAGGCCGGCGTAAGGCGTTAGCCGCCACCCGGTTAAGATGCTAATATCCTTTTCACAGCTCGCCTCCTCCCGAATTTTCAAAAATATTTCCGTAAGTATTCCGTCAGGCACAGAATTGCCATCGCCTGGCCATACGGCATCGACGTGAGCGGAATTTCACGATAAAAATCAAGATTCGAGCCCATTCCGGTACCGAATGAGGTTTGCAGCAATTCCCCTTCAGGAGAGATATTCTGCACGATACCGCGAATCGCTTTCTCCGCCACTTCTGCATATTCCTGGCTCACATAGCGCTTGCGTACCGCTTTTAGGATCCCGTAGGCAAAACCGGCGGTGGCCGACGCTTCCAGATAGGAGTTTGGGTCATCAAGCAGCGTATGCCACAGGCCGCTGTCGTCCTGGCAGCGAGCCAGCGCCGCGATCTGCGCATTCAGCACCTGCACCAGATAACGGCGAACGGCGCTGCTTTCAGGTAGATCCACCAGCTCAAGGAAATCCGGGATCACAATCGTCAACCAGCTATTGCCGCGTGCCCAGCGAGCCCTGGCAAAATTATGCTGCCCCTGGTAGCTCCAGCCGTGGAACCACAGTCCGGTCTCCCGGTCCATCAGATTCTGTACATGCAGCAGGAACTGATACACCGCTTCCTCTACATATTCCGGGCGGTTGAGCAGTTTGCCGATTTTGGCCAGCGGCAGGACGGTCATCATCAACGTGTCGTCCCACATCTGCTGATGGTTCTCTTCCGCCAGGGTGATGTGCTGCATGCCGCCAAACTCGGTACGCGGCATATCGCGCATCGCCCACTCTGCCCAGCTGTCGAGCCAGGGCAGATATGCGCTATTGCCCGTCTCTTCATAGCGGTAAGCCAGGGTCAGAAACGGCGCCATCGTGTTGACGTTTTTGGTGGTTGCTCCTTCAGCAAAGCGATCAGTGAACCAGCTATCGATAATCTCGCGCATCGCGATATCACCAGTCTGCTGGTAATACTGATAGATGCCGTACAGGCCAACCCCGTGGGTCCACTCCCAGCCGTTCCAGCCTTTGGTGTCAATGATGCGCCCATCGTCCAGCCGCAGTAAAAATTTCCCGCTTTCATCCTTAATATTGACCAGGTTGTGCGTTACCTTCTGGATCAGCGCTTGCAGCTCATTACGGGCGATAAAACGCTCTGGCTGACGCAGTAATGGGCTATGTTTGACAGGCCAAACCTTCATATCCTTAACCTCTGTTATATGTCGAATTCAATTCTGAACGTTGTTTCAACGGCGGCGCGGCAGGTTTATTGCGATTCAGGTAGCCGATATTGTTGTTGCCCCACAGGGATTCGTACGGCATCCCGGCCAGCATCTCCACCACTTCACGATCCTGAGCGGTCGCCGTTTCCGGCTGCGCTCGACCGGACTCGCGCATTTTAAGCGTTTCCGCACGCAGGACGCTGTGGGTTTGCAGGTTGAGCTTAAAACGTAGAGAGACAAGAAAACCGCAGGCCAGTACCACTAATGTCCCCACGCTGAGAATCAGCAGGATTGTGTGGCTGACTTCATAAGGCTGGGTTTTCTGTCCGGAGACAAAGCCGGAAAATTGCATAATGATCCCCACCAGCATCACCGCGCCCGCCTGGGAGGCTTTACGGGTTAGAGTCATGATCCCGGCAAAGATCCCTTCACGGCGCTGTCCGGTAATCACTTCATCCACGTCAGCAATATAGGTGTAGGTATTCCATGGTACATAGTTGATACCGCCGCGTCCCAGGCCTGCAACTGCGGAAATCAGCAGCAGCAGCGAGTAAACATCGCTGAGCCCGGCGTAATACAGCACCGCGTAGGAGAGCGAGCTCAGACCAAACAACACCACCACCATCCGGTAGGATGGGGCTGGTCCGAAGCGGATGCACAGCGGGATCATGGCGATAACCGCGATAAACTGGAAGATAGCCATGGTGCCGAGCAGGTTAGAGGCCATGGAGGCTTCCTGCATCAACACAAACACCACATAGTAGGTAAAGACCGCGTTGAACACGTCCTGAGCGATATAGCCTCCCAGATACATGCCCAGATGCTGGCGGAAAATCTTAATCCGCAAGGTGGAGCTTAACTCAATAAACAGGCGGTTAAGGCTCTGGGACAGGGTCAGGTTTTGCTTCTCCTCTTCTGCCCGTAGCGCCGCTTCCGTCCACCCTTCTCGCGGGCGCTCCCAGGTAAAGAACCAGACAAAGGTCAGCATCATTGCGCACAGTACCGAGAACACCAGACTCGCATAGAAGAAAGAGACCGCATTATCCTTACCGAAGATAGTCAGCAGGACGCCCGGCAGGAAGGAAGCCAGGATCGCCGACATCTGCGCCATCGAAATACGCGCGCCGGAGAATTTGGTTTTCTGTTTAAAGTCATCGGTCATTTCCGGCACCAACGTTTCATACGGCACCAGAATCATGGTGTAGACAATATCAAACAGCAGATAAGTCAGCAGGTAGTACCAGAAGCCCATGTCCCCTACCCACATAATGGAGTAGCTAAAGACGAGCGGGATACCCAGCAGGATAAAGAACTTACGTCTGCCAAAACGTTTACCCAGCCAGGTCGAACCGAAGTTATCCGTCAGGAAGCCCATCAGCGGACTGATCACTGCATCCAGAACCCTGGCAGTGGCAAAGATAAGCGTCGCCTCAATAGGGGAAAGACCGCAAAAGGTGGTGTAGAAGTAGAGCAGCCATGCTGCAGTCAGTGCTGTGGTCCCCGCACCGAGGAAATCGCCCGATCCGTAGGCAAGGTAGTTAACCAAACCGATTTTACGTGTTTTCATCGCCGTAAATCCTGTGTCTTTTTTTAGAGAACTCCGACAATCCTTTTGGCGACTTCAGCCAAAAATGGAGTTGATATAGGACTACAGTAAGAGCATGGAAACGGCGTTACCTTTTCATTTTTGCCAGCCAAAAGCGTTCGATGGCAAAAATACAAAGAGTAGAGGAACACGCTTCACTTATTTATAAAACAACGTTTCTTTTAATGCAAAAGATCGGACCATTAATGAGAAATGGCTCTTTTTCAGATGAAACATAGCTCTTTTTTTCCGCTGCTGATAAACCTTGCGAAAGCTAAGGAATCGGAGTAAAGACAATAGAAAGGGTTATTTTGCGTATCTCAAGGAGGCTTGATGCCCTACTCACATCTGTTAGTCGCCGTTGCGCCGACCCCGGAAAGCCGGGTGCTGATTCAAAAAGCCGTTTCTATCGCCCGTCCGGTCAAAGCCAAAGTTAGCCTGATCACGCTGGCGACGGACCCGGAGCTGTATAACCAGTTTGCAGCGCCGATGATGGAAAACTTACGGGAAATAATGCAGGAAGAGACGCGCGGTTTTCTGGCCGAACTCGCTCACCACGCCGATTACCCTATCGAGAAGACGATTATCGCCAGCGGCGGGTTAGGTCATCACGTGAAGGATTTTTGCCAGCAGCATCGCGTTGACCTGGTGATTTGCGGTAACCACAACCAAAGCCTGTTTTCGCGCGCTACCTGCTCAGCGAAGGATATCGTCGGCAGCAGCGGCGTTGACGTGCTGCTGGTTTGTCTTGAAAAGGGCTAGCGCCGGGGAGACGCCAGCCGTTCAGCCTCTAGGCGAGTTTGGGGAAGGTCGCCACCTTGCGTTCTAAGTGGCTCTCCTCGCTCCTTGGCTCAATCTGCTTTAGATCGGCAATAAACCGCGCCTGCCAGTGGTGAATATCGTTCTCTTTAATCACCGCTAACATAGCCGAATGGCGCGTGATGCGTTCTGCCAGCGGCATGGTTAATGCCCGGTCCAGCGCGGCAGCGACCTCATCACGATCGTAAGGATTGACGATTAACGCTGTAGGCAGTTCATTCGCCGCGCCGGCAAACTGCGACAACACCAGCACGCCCGGGTTTTGCGGATCCTGGGCGGCCACATACTCTTTCGCCACCAGATTCATGCCATCGCGCAGCGGCGTGACCAGGCCAACATCTGAATAGCGGAAGATTTTCATCAACAGCTTGCGTTCAAAATGCTGGTTCAGGTAATAGAGCGGCGTCCAGCCCAACTGACCATACTGACCGTTAATCCGTCCGGCTGCGGTTTCCAACTGATGACGAATATCCTGATAGGCCTGAACATCACCGCGCGAAGTCGGCGCAATTTGGGTATAGCGAATCTTGCCGTGATGCTGCGGATAGTTCTCCAGCAGCGCCTCATAGGCCAGAAAACGTTCAGGTAAACCTTTCGAATAGTCCAGCCGTTCAACGGAAAAGATATTTTGTACGCCCTTAAGTTCGCTTTTCAGTTGCGCCAGTTTTGGCGGTAACGGCCCTTTTGCGCTGCGCGCAATTTCATCGGGATCGATGCCTATCGGATAAACTTCTGTGTGGAAAGGCTTGCCCCACGCGAGATGCTTTTTCCCACCGCGTGTCGTCACGCGGGTCTGCATTGATACGCTGTCGAGAAACGCCAGCCGGTCACTCTCGGTCTGGAATCCCAGCAGGTCGTAATCGCAAAGTCCCTCAAGCAGTTCAGCATGCGGCGGCAACGCATTAAAAATTTCTGGCGTCGGAAACGGGATATGCAAAAAGAAGCCAATGCGATTATTTACCCCGCGCTGACGCAGTTCACTGGCCAATGGCAGTAAGTGATAATCATGGATCCAGACGGTGTCGTCAGGTTCAATTAGCGGCAGCAGCTTATCTGCCAGCGTGGAATTCACCCGCTGATACCCTTCCCAGGCCTCGCGCTGAAAATTCACTAAATCAAGGCGATAGTGAAACGCGGGCCACAATACGGCATTGGAAAAACGATTGTAATATTCGTCGTGGTCCTGCTCGCTAAGGTTGAAAGAGGCCCAGGTAATATTCCCCTGAGTCACCTTTTTCAGCGGCTGCTGGTCATCGCCAATTTCCCCACTCCAGCCGAACCACAATCCTCCCGCTGCTTTTAACGCCCCCATAATCCCCACGGCCAGGCCACCGGCGCTGGCCTTTTTATCATCCGGCGGGGCAATACGATTAGATACTACGACTAAGCGACCCATAGCCATCTCTCCTGTCGGTTAGCGCGTCTGGTTGTTGCCCATTATTCGCGATGTTATTTATCCAAAGATGTACTGCGGCCACGTCCGGCAAGCGCCAGCGCGCCTGCGTTTCGCCACCCGCCACTTTGACCGATACGCCACCCAATTGATTGACGACGCCAAAACCCGCTTCATCGGTTAAGTCATCACCGACGAATACCGGTTTACGTCCCTTGAATGGCGCTTCCTGCATAAAAGCGGCAATCGCCTCGCCCTTATTCACTCCGCGCGGTTTGATCTCCACCACGCATTTACCTGGCTGCAGCGCCAAAATAGGATGGCGCTGCACGATTTCTTGTGCCAGCGCTAGCACCGCGCTTTGCTGCTGCGGCGCCTGGCGATAGTGCAACGCGAAAGCCATCCCCTTACTTTCCAGCTCGCAACCCGGTAGTGCACCCATCGCCGCTGTCAGCTGTGTTGAAAGGGTCTTGAGGAGTGAGTCAGGCAGAGTGACGATATGTGTTTCACCATTGATGTCACGGCGCTCAGCCCCGTGGACGCCGGCAAGCGGCAGTCGGAAAGGATGGGTAAGCTCATCGAGCTCAGCCATTGAGCGCCCTGAAATCAATGCCACCGCTCCATTTTGCTGCTGCACAAGCTGGCGCAGCGTTTGTAGAACATCAGCAGGAATAACCACCTGATCTGGATGGGGTTTGATACTGGCAAGCGTGCCGTCGAGGTCAAAGAAAAAAGCGTAGTTTCCGGTTAACGCAGGCGGTACGGAAATCTGGTCAGCCACCCTGGTTCCTCCTTATCATGGCCAGCACAATGCTGGGTGTTAACTAAATGTTAGCCATGTAAGTATAGACAGTGTGACCAGCCTCGCCATTTTTGATAGTCATTGCCAGCACAGCGGGCGCTGGCAATGGTTTAGGATTAAACTGAAAGGTTGGGGATAATCAAACCGTACGTTTCGCTTTTTGTTTGTAGCGGTCAAAGATTACCGCCGCCAGCAGAATCACGCCGCGCACCACATACTGCGAGAACGGCGAGATGTTCAGCAAGTTCATGGCATTTTCCACGGTCCCGAGGATCAGGATCCCGGCAACCACGTAGGAAATCTTACCAATCCCGCCTTTTAACGACACGCCGCCCAGCACGCAGGCCGAAATCACAATCAGCTCATAGCCAATCGAGGTCATCGGCTGACCGCTGGTCATACGCGAGGCCAGAATAATCCCTGCCGCTGCGGAAACCAGGCCGGAGAGGACAAAAATGATAATCTTGGTCCGCACCACCGGGACGCCTGCCAGACGCGCGGCTTCTTCGTTGCCGCCAATCGCCAGGGTATTACGGCCAAAGGTGGTTTTATTCAACAGCAGGCCAAAGATAATCAGGCAGCCAACCGTCAGCCAGATTGGCGCAGGCAGACCAAACCAGTTGGCATAGCCCAGGGTAAAGAAACGCTCATCCTCAATCCCGACCGCTTTACCGTCAGAAATAATATAGGCCAGACCACGGACGATCTGCATCGTCGCAAGCGTGGTGATCAGGGCGTTGATCTTTAAGCGGGCAATGACAAAACCGTTCACCAGACCGCTCAGTGCGCCTAGCAGCAGGCCAGCCGTAATGCCAATCCACATGCTTTCGGTCAGGTTAATCACCACCGCCGTGGTGACCCCCGCACAGGCGATAACCGAAGCAACCGACAGGTCAAAGTCACCGGATGCCAGGCAAAATAGCATCCCACAGGCCACCATCCCGGACATCGAGATAGCCAGCCCCAGACCTTTCATATTGATAAATGAGGCAAAATTGGGCACAAAAATCACGCAGCCGATAAACAGCACGGCGAAAACAACCAGCATGCCAAACTGATCCCAGATGCGGGAGAAGCTGAAAGCCGACCGGGAAGTACCTGAAGAGGTAACTGATGACATCATAAACTCCTTACTCAGGCGACCGCCTGGCTCACTTTGGGCATCGCAAGGCTCAATGCCTGCTGTTCATTCGCATGTTCATGCAACAATTCACCGGCGATTTCGCCCTCGCGCATCACCACGATACGGTCAGCGACGCCGAGAACTTCGGGTAAATCGCTGGAGGCAAAGACCACCGCGACGCCTGATGCCGCTAATGCGTAAATAACGTTGTAAATTTCATGCTTAGCGCCGACATCAATGCCGCGCGTCGGCTCATCGAGCAGGATCACTTTCATCTCTTCCGATAACCAACGGCCAAGAATAGCTTTCTGCTGATTGCCGCCAGAGAGATTCATAATCAGCTGCTCCGGGCCCGGCGTTTTGATGTTGAGCGATTTGATATGCTGGTCAGCGTTTTCCTCTTCCCAGGCGTTGTTAATCACGCATCCTGCAAGAATATGCTTACGACGTGCGCTGATATTGATGTTGTCGCGCACCGAGTGAACCGGAATAATCCCTTCGGCTTTGCGGTCTTCCGGACAGAGCATCATTCCAGCCTGAATCGCCTGCGCGGGTTTGCGGATGTCGATAGCCTGGCCGTCAATGTAGACCTGGCCACTGGTTATCCTGCTGCCGCCAAATAAGCCTTTCATCAGCTCGCTGCGCCCGGCCCCAACCAGCCCGAACAGGCCAACGATTTCACCGCTGCGCACCGACAGGCTGATCGGCTGACGCACGCCCGGTGCCTTCACCTGCTCCAGACGCAAGCGTTCGTTGCCGTATTCACGCGGTTGCCAGCCGTAGATATCGCCCAGTTCACGGCCCACCATCGCCTGCACCAGGGCGTCGTGGTTAACCTCTTGCATATTGTCAAATGTGCGCACGTAGCGACCATCTTTGAACACGGTGATGGCATCACTTAATGCAAAAATCTCTTCCATACGGTGAGAGACATAAATAATGACCCTCCCCTCCTCGCGCAGTTCGCGAATAACCCGGAACAGGTTTTCGATTTCCCGCGCAGACAGGGAGCTGGTTGGCTCATCAAAGGCGATGATTTTGGCGTTACGCGCCAGCGCTTTAGCAATCTCCACCATTTGCCACTGACCGATAGAGAGATATTTGAGCGGTGTTTCCGGGTCGATATCGAGTCCCAGATGCTCAAGCTGTAAGCGGGCTTCATAATTAAGTAGCGAGCGGTTAACGATCCCGCCCTTGTGTGGAAGCTGTCCGAGGTAGATATTTTCCGCCACGGTCATTTCCGGGATCAGATGCAGTTCCTGATAAATAATCGCCACTCCGGCATTCAAGGCTTCGGTGGTGTGGTTAAACGCCATCTGCTGGCCGCTGATTTGCAGGCTGCCGGCCGTCGGTATGTAGTTGCCGCTGAGCACTTTCAGCAGCGTAGATTTCCCGGCGCCGTTTTCTCCCATCAGGGCGTGAACCTGTCCGGCATAGCAGTCAAAGCTAATATCGGACAGCGCTTTAACGCCCGGGAAAGTCATGGTGATGCCGTGGAATGAGAGATAAGGGGTAGACTGTTGCATAACGACTCCGCTTTTCTGGACTGAGCCTCCCGCTTAATACGAGAGGCCCGGTCAACCAGGCCTTACAGCCCTTTTTTCGCCAGCTCTTCTTTAAAGTTGTCGCGGGTAATCAGCACCACGTCGGTAACCGCAGTGAATTTCGGCGGTTCGACGTCCTTCGTTACCCAGTTGTAGAGCATTTCGCTGGTTTTATAACCGTGAATGTCCGGGCTCGGCAGCAGAGAACCATAGAAACCGGTGGCCTGCGCTTTGGAGAGTTCATTGACTGCATCCACGCCGTTAATGCCGATACCGATGACGTCAGTGGCTTTAAAACTCTGGCCTTCGGTCGCACGCACGCCACCCAGTACGGTGTTGTCGTTCATGCCGACAATTAACCAATGTTTAACCTGCGGATGTTGAACCAGCATGGAGTTACCGGCATCGAACGCGCCGGGGATATCGTTAGATTTGGTTGGCACGCGATAGATCTGATTTTCCGGAAAGCCAGCGGCTTTCAGCGCATCCATCGAGCCGGTGGTGCGGCGACGGGCAGTGTCCAGCTCATCAGAGGTGATCGCCATGACCGCGGTATCTTTCACGTCCCACCCGCGTTTCTGCATCTCTTTGTACAGCTCCTGCCCCTGACGGGCGCCGATTTCGCTGGCAGCCATCATCACCAGCGGAACGCTGTCCATTGGTTTGCCTTTGGCGTTAACGAGCTGGTCGTCGACGGTGATCACTTTCATATCATAGCCGCGCGCTTTGGCGACAATAGCAGCCCCTAGTTTCGGGTCCGGGGTGCAGATAACGAAACCTTTAGCTCCGCTGGCCGCCAGGCTATCAATAGCATTCAGGGTTTTCTCGCCGTCAGGTACGGCAATTTTAATCACATCAAAACCTAAATCTTTACCGGCCTTATCGGCAAATTTCCACTCAGTTTGAAACCACGGTTCTTCTGGCTGTTTCACCAGAAAGCCAAGCTTAAGCGTCTCAGCCATAGCTGATTGTGACATAACTGCGGCGAAACCAATCGCCGCCAGCGCTTTAGTAAATTTGTGCATGGTAAACTCCAGCTTTAATTCGCTTTTATGTAGGGAATAATAAGACTTAAAATTTTAATCGGACGTAAAACAAGGCATTAGGAAAACCTGATTCATTACTGCCGTTGTTAAAATAGTATTAACCGGAAATTATTTCTCCATACGAGAGCGCTATCACATCGCGGAATTACAGTAATTGCGTGCATAAAAACAGCGAAAAAAGACATAAAAAAAGCGCTAATTGTCAGACAATTAACGCTCGCATTAGCAATATTATCTATATCACCAGCAGACTTATCCTTGTGGATTCAGATTTTCCATCACCAGCGGCAATAAATATGCTCGGCATGATTGCGCACGGGGGCTTCATCGCCCAACAAGCGTGCCGCAACGGTGAAAGAGAAATCAAAAACGTAACCAAAGCCTTTACCGCTGATCAGGTTGCCGTCTTCCACTACCGGCGCATCAACGTATTCTCCCCCGCTCACGTTCTGCCAGAGATCCCCGGAGCAGACATAGCGACGCCCCTTCAGCAAACCGTTGCCGCCCAATACCCGCGCCGCCGCCGAACAAATTGGGCAGATCAGCTTACCGGCTGTGTCGTGAGCCGCAATAAACGCCACCACTTCCTGGCTGGCGGCAAGATTCACGCTTCCTTGTGGGCCGCCAGGCAGAACCACCGCGTCATAAAGCGTCTGTGCTCGTTCTGTTAACGTGCTGTCTGCGACCATAGGAATATCGTGATAGCTCACCACCGCGCGCGATTCGGCGCAGGACAGTAGTTCTACATTGATGTGCAAGCGACGAAGAATATCAATAATCACAATCGCTTCACCTTCCTCGAAACCAGGTGCTAACAGCACCGCTACTTTTTTCATTTCTGACTCCTTCAGATAGCCAAATAACAATCGTGTGTTTACAAAAGCAGTATTTTTTTAAATTATCGTTATGCCTTGTTTCTAAAATCACAAAAAACATGATCTAACGCAATTTACACCTTTTACAAAGAACAGATTAACACATAATCAAAACTATAACCCAATATAAATGAAACGTAATTTCATATAGTTACTTAGAACCACTACAAATCAACGACAAAAACAATAAATATCATTTAAAATCATGCATATAAAAACAATGATGACCTAATGATAATAGTTACCATTACATAAACACACTTAAATAAAGTTAATTATGGATGGTGTAACGAAACGTAAATAACATCATATGAGAGTTTCCTTAATCACCAAGTGGCGCTATTCTACATTCATCGGTAATCGCAATTTAATTACCCCTCATATATTTGAAGTACAGATAATTATTATTCTGGTACTTTACCTGCACGTCATGTGTCCCGAATTAAGACTCTCTAAGGAAGATGATTCAGGATGTAGCCAGGACTCCTTTACAGGTTAATAAGGATATTTTTATGATCGTCCCAGGAATGGTTAAGAAACTGAATAACCAAATGAATCTTGAATTCCATGCATCAAACTTATATCTACATTTAAGTGAGTGGTGTACTCAGCAACGGTTAAACGGTACCGCAACGTTTTTGCGCAGCAGGGCACAATCCAGGGTAACCCAGATGATGCGGGTTTTTGATTTTATGAAAAAAACCGGCGCCGTGCCGGTGGTGAAATCTGAAGGTTCCAGCCAACCAGAGTGTGCTTCCCTCGAAGATCTTTTTGCTACCACCGTTGCTGATTATCAGCAACGCAGCAGTATATTGATCGACCTGACGGAAGAAGCTAAAGCGCAAAGCGACGATGCCACCTGGCGTTTTTTAACGCTGCTGGAAAAAGAACAGCGCCAGGACGGTATCCTGCTGGAAACCATTCTCGATGAAGTGCGCAATGCGGATAAGGATGGAACGTGCGTGCAACAAACCGACCTTCGTTTGTTAGATCTGGTCAGCAACCAACATAATTAACGCTCACAGCAAATGGTGTATCGCTGATAAATGCCCAAAAACCATATATTAATATCATCAATGTCCTTATAGACAATTCTCACCAACCCATCTTTTTCGGCGCTTCGGCGCCGTTTTTATTCCTAAAAAGCATTAAAAACTTTTAACTGGATCTCATTAATGCTCAGGCATGGGATTTAGCCGGTTTTTAGTGATGTAGATCACGTTCAAACTCATCGCTTAAGAATATAAAAACATCGTTTCAAAAATTTAAAACACGGAGTTTATTTTAATGGCAAGATACGCGGCTTCAGCCCCTCAGGGGCTGCAGGGAAGACCGATTTTGTTACGCCATCAGTTAGCCTACGGCGGCGGGAATTTACTGGGAAGCGGCGCGCTGGCAATCAGCGGCGCATGGCTGCTTTATTTTTATACAACCTTTTGTGGGCTGACGCTGATCGAGGCTTCGCTCATTTTCTCCGTCGCCAGTATTATCGACGCGATCAGTAATCCTCTTATGGGTTATCTCACCGATAATTTTGGTAAAACGCGTCTCGGCAAACGCTTCGGACGCCGCCGCTTCTTTTTATTAATCGGTATTCCGCTCATGATGTTCTACCCGCTGCTTTGGGTAGAAGGTCTTGGGTTCTGGTACTACCTATGCACTTATGTAGTCTTTGAAATCATTTATACCTCGATCATGGTCCCCTATGAAACATTGGCGACCGAAATGACCGACGATTTTTCACTACGCTCAAAGCTTACTGGCTACAAAGCGATCTTCGGTAAACTGGCTAACTTCCTGGCAGCATTTATTCCAGGTCAGTTCATCCTGCTTTATGGCAAAGAATCCGCGACCCCATTTTTCCTGACTGGCCTGACCTATGGGGTCATTCTCATCGTTGCGATCTCCTGCTTGTGGTACTGCAGCTGGGAACGTCCGCGCGAAGAGGAAGTCAGCAATAGTGAGAAAAAAGGCTTACTCAATACTCTGCTTATGCTGGCGAAGGATATGCGTTCTACCTTTTATCTGCGCGTGTTCCGTAAACATCTGGGCATGTACCTCTGTGGTTTCGGCGCAGAATGGCTGTTTGCATCTATCTTTACCTACTTTGTTATTTTCGTCCTGCAGCACGATCCGGCGATGGTCGCCGGGCTAAATAGCCTGAACTCCATCCTGCAACTGGTCTCTACGGCGCTGTTTATCGGCCTGTGCGTGAAAAAAGGGTTTAGTAAGCCCTACATTCTGGCGCTGAGCGTGGTTATTTTTGCCGTACTGCTTTATACCTCGCTGTGGTTCTTCCATTTGCCTGCACATCTGGCAACTATCCTGATGTTTGGTATCACCGTCCTGTTCGGACTGGGCACGGGCGGCGTGTACTACATCCCCTGGACCGTATATACCTTTTTAGCCGACGTTGACGAAATCTATACTGGCCGTCGCCGTGAAGGTATCTATGCTGGCGCAATGACCTTTTCCGGGAAAATCCTACGCTCTATCATCGTCTTCACAATGGGCGCTATCCTCAGCTTCTACGGCTTCCAGTCAAAAGCGCATTCGCAACCTGAAAGCGCGGTAACCGCTATTGCGGTCGTGTTCTGTGCGGGCGTGGTCCTGCTGGCTTTGGCGGCGATAGTCTTCAGTAAGCAGATGAAGCTGGATCGCAAAGCGCATATGGTGGTCTTGCAGGAAGTCGCGCGGATTAAAGCTGGCGGCAAAATTGCAGACATCACACCGGATGTGCGCCTCATCGTTGAAGATTTAGTCGGTCACCGCTACGAAGAGTGCTGGGGCAACAGCAAGTTATTTAACAATACTCAGGAGACGCCGGCCCGTACCGCCGTTTCCCACTAACCACATAACGACGCCCCGCCATCACCTGATGGCGGGGCTATGCATTTAGTGTGCCTCACCTTGCGGAGTGAACTTCAGTTCAATTAAGGCAATGGCTTTTTGTACCGCCCGCAGCGTAACCGGATCGGCCGATGCAGGATGACTGGCAAAATCGATGGCTTTTAACTGAGTGGTCATTTTCTCGCGCACTTCGACAGGGGCGATGATATCAATAACGTCGAGAATCTGTTTGATGACCAGTTGGCAGGCAACCACGTCGGAAACCAGCTCGTCATTTTCGGTGAGATGTTGAGACATTTTTTACTCCTTTTTTCAGGAGCGTAATAGTAACCTAAATCTTAAGAGATAAAAAAACCTGCCGCAGCAGGTTTTTTTATCAGAACATACCGCCAGGGGGTACGTCTTTGAAGGTTTTGCAGTAGTTTTCAAACATGCTTTTGAGGATTTTGCGCAGCTTCATGGATTGACTCCGTTTTTGTTATGCAGGTGTTAATGTCTACAGGACTATAATATGACTTACATCACAAAAATCAATATGAACATGCGTCAAATCACACTGTTTTTACAAAAATAATTTAAATATTAAACAAAAATGAGCTGAATCGAACAGTTAGAGCAACATGCTCTGCGTCGAGTTTGGCCCCTCTTTGCTATGGCAGCGACACGACAATGAGCACAAACATCTCTTCCAGGGACGATCGTTCTTTTTCAGCACCCGCACTGCTGGTGGCTGGCGCTTTTTTTATGGAGTTCCTCGACGGCACGGTGATCGCCACTGCCCTGCCGGACATGGCGAAAGACTTTGGCGTCACAGCGGTCGATCTCAATATCGGTATCAGCGCCTATCTCATTACGCTGGCCGTGCTGATACCGGCCAGCGGCTGGATAGCCGATCGCTTCGGCGCACGCAAAATCTTCACTCTCGCGCTGGCGATTTTCACGCTGGCTTCTGTTTTTTGCGGGTTATCAACCAACGTCGACATCTTCGTGGCGATGCGAATTCTGCAAGGAATAGGCGGCGCGCTGATGGTTCCAGTAGGCCGACTGGCAGTTTTGCGAACGACACCGAAGCATCAGCTCATTAAGGCGATTGCCACCCTGACCTGGCCGGCATTAGTGGCCCCCATTATCGGCCCGCCGCTGGGCGGATTTATCACCAGCTATGCCAGTTGGCACTGGATTTTCTTTATTAACGTGCCCCTTGGGCTCATCGCTATGGCCCTGTCTTTGCGCATCATCCCAAACATTCGTGAAGATGAACCACGGCCTTTTGACCTTCCCGGCTTCCTTGCCACTTCAATCGCCATGATTAGCCTGGTTACCGCCATGGAATTTCTCGGCGATCGTCAACCTTTGAGTTGGCAAACTCCGGCGCTGCTGGTATTAGGCCTTGGCAGCATGTTGTTCTCACTGCGCCATTTCCGTCGCGCAGCCTGGCCGATGGTGCGCCTCGATGCGCTGCAAATACCGACCTTCAAGGTCACTATGTACGGCGGCTCGCTGTTCCGTGCCTCAATTAGCGCCGTCCCTTTCCTGCTGCCGCTGCTGTTTCAGGTCGGGTTTGGTATGGACCCATTCCACTCAGGGTTGCTGGTGCTGGCCGTTTTCGTTGGTAATTTAACCATCAAGCCCGCGACAACGCCGTTAATTCGCTGGCTGGGTTTTCGCCGCCTGCTGCTGATCAACGGTGCGCTGAATGTACTCTCGCTGCTGGCCTGCGCTTTTTTAACACCACAAACGCCAGTCTGGCTGATTTTCATGATTCTCTATCTCGGCGGGGTATTCCGCTCTATTCAATTTACCGGCGTCAGCACCCTTGCTTTTGCCGATGTGCCTTCGGCGCAAATGAGCTATGCCAATACGTTGTTCAGCACCGCTTCGCAGCTGGCCGTTGGGCTTGGGATTACGCTCGGGGCGATCGGTATTCGTATTGGGGAGAAGTTCAGTGAATGGTTTAATCTCACAAGTCTGCCGGGGATCAGCTTCCGTCTGTCGTTTATTTTTATTGCGTTGATTTGTCTGGTGGGAATGATTGATAGCCTGCACCTGGCAAAAGATGCCGGTAGCAACGTGTCCAACAAAAAGAAATAGCCCAAAAGAAAAGGCCAGCAGCGCTGGCCCTGGATATTTGCAGGAGATTAACCGACGATCTGGCGAACGAACGCTTCGATCTCTTTGTCCTGGCAATTTTCGAAGAAGCACTGCTGGAAGCGCGGGCCAGACACGGCAGTTTTCACCAGCTCTGGGTCGATAGCACGCAGCGTATCCAGATAGTTATCTTTCACTACTGCGGCCTTAACGGTGTTCAGAATGCCAGCGTTACGTACCTGAGGCTCTTTACGCTCCGGCGGATACCCTTCGCCGTTACGCCCTGTGAACGCTTTCTCGAAAATAAAGCGTACGTTCAGCTCTGCGCCCCAGCCAAAACCTTTCGCGAATGGCAGAGAAAGCGCGTTACCGTTGTTAATCTGCGCAAACAGGAACGCATCAGCAGGATCAATACAGTAGCCACAAACTACGCCCGGATGGATGTTCAGAGACATCATTGCACCCTGGCCGGTACCGCAGCCGGTGATCACGAAGTCTACCGCTTTAGAGTTCAGCAGGATGCTGGCCATGATACCCAGATGGATATAGGTCAGGTGGTGATCGTTTTCATCGCTCATGCCGACGTTGTAAACCGGAAAACCTTTCTCGTCTGCAACAGCGTTTAACTCGTTGAGGATGATGGCGTTTTTGTTCGCCTGGCTGTTTTCCATCATCAGTGCGATTTTCATGCTTTACTCTCCTGAATGCTGTGCGGGTTTTCCCGCGATAGTTCGTTAACGTTGTGAAGAACAATACTACCTTACGAACATACTTTCAAATTTTATGAAAAGTTGTTTTATAAATTGCATATCGCCTCACACTTTCATCTCCCACAGCATCCGGGCGTTGCTTTCTTACCCCCCACCCTTTTCTCACCAGGCTAACCCAAGCGCTCATAGCCACTCGAAGTCGCGCGTCCCTTTTTCAAGAATAAGTCGGACCCATAATTAATATTGATAATATTAAATTAAAACCATTCTCATTATTTATTAAATTGCCAATGCGTGTTATTCCCATTTGCATTAGTAATAAATGAATTTATTAATTTACTTTTTGCAAATAAATTAATAACAAATTATAGTGACGGCACAATCACCTTTGACTTTATTTGCGGAGCAAGCCAGATGCTGAAAACTGAAATGATCGACAAACTTAATGCACAGATGAACCTTGAACTTTATTCTTCTCTGCTTTATCAGCAAATGAGCGCATGGTGCAGCTACCACAGCTTTGAAGGCGCCGCCGCGTTTCTGCGCCGCCACGCGCAAGAAGAGATGACCCATATGCAGCGTCTGTTCGACTACCTGACCGATACCGGCAGCCTGCCGTGCATCAATGCCATCGCCTCACCGTTTGCCGAATATACTTCACTGGACGACCTGTTCCGCGTCACCTACGAACACGAACAACTCATTACGCAGAAAATTAACGAACTGGCTCATGCGGCAATGTCCAGCCAGGATTATCCGACCTTTAATTTCCTGCAATGGTATGTTGCTGAGCAACATGAAGAAGAGAAACTGTTTAAATCCGTTATTGATAAACTGACCCTCGCAGGTAAAAGCGGCGAAGGTCTGTACTTTATTGATAAAGAGCTGGCAACGCTCGATACCCAAAATTAATGAAGACGGCGGCGACGCTTAGCGATCGCCGCCCTATTAATGGCGACAAATTTTACTTTCGTGCGTATTAAACCCTTCCTCTGCGGCAATAAATTTGCCCTTTTTCTGCAAGAATGCCACTAACTCCGCCGCACTCAGGTTTTCCGCCGAACAGGTATGGAATCGTGCATCCGTCCCGAAACGGCTGGTAATCGCCGCTTCCAGACTGGCCACGGTGTGAGGTTCGCCTGAAGCGATCATCATCTGTAGAACTTCATGACCATGAATTGATTGCATAATATCCCCCATAAAACGCACAGGATAACCCCGCTTATTATTCCGATTCTTGCGCCAGCGCAGGCTTAGCGTAAACGTTCAAAATCGTAAACTAATTATTACACACACTGTAACCTGCATTTGACGAAATCACTGATTTCACATACTCTGCGCGGCATAATTCATTGTGTAATCCGTCATGGATAGAGAAAAGCGTGAAGAACCGCACTCTTGGTAGTATTTTAATCGTCGCTGGCACCACCATCGGCGCAGGGATGTTGGCGATGCCTTTGGCATCAGCAGGCGTAGGTTTCGGCGTAACGTTAGTTTTGCTGATCGCCCTGTGGGCGCTGATGTGTTACACCGCGTTACTGTTGCTTGAAGTTTATCAGCACGTTCCGGCTGACACGGGGCTGGGCTCCCTGGCGGCGCGCTATCTGGGGCGTTACGGGCAGTGGGCCACCGGTGTTTGCATGCTGTTCTTACTGTACGCACTTACCGCGGCCTATATTAGCGGTGCCGGTGAACTGCTGGCTTCAAGTCTCAATCAATGGCTGGGCTGGACGCTACCACCTGCGGTTGGAGTACTGCTGTTTACAGGCTTCGGCGGGACGGTGGTTTGTATCGGTACGTCACTGGTTGATCTCTTTAACCGCTTTCTGTTCAGCGCCAAAATCATTTTCCTCGCTATTATGCTGGCGCTTCTTCTACCGCATATTCATCAGATAAACTTGTTGACCCTGCCGCTACAGCAAGGGCTGGCGCTGTCGGCGATTCCAGTAATTTTTACCTCGTTTGGTTTTCACGGCAGCATACCCAGCGTCGTCAGCTATCTGAACGGGGATATACGCAAGCTGCGTCGGGTATTTGTCATCGGAAGCTTTATTCCACTGGTTGCCTATATTTTCTGGCAACTGGCAACCCTGGGCAGTATTGATTCTCCAACTTTTACCGCTCTGCTGGCACAAAATGCCGGACTCAACGGGCTGTTAGAAGCGATTCGTGAAGTCGTTGCCTCGTCGCACGTTGAGCTGGCGGTTCATCTTTTTGCAGACCTGGCGCTGGCGACTTCATTTCTCGGCGTCGCGCTTGGCCTGTTTGACTACCTGGCCGATTTGTTCCAACGTAAAAATGGTCCGGCCGGGCGTATACAGAGTGGTGTAATCACCTTTTTACCCCCTCTGGCGTTCGCCCTATTCTATCCACGCGGTTTCGTGATGGCCTTAGGTTATGCAGGGGTCGCGCTGGCGGTATTGGCGCTAATGCTACCTTCGTTATTAGTGATGAAAAGCCGTAAGCAGCATCCTGACTCCGCCTGGCGAGTCGCTGGGGGGTCACCCGCGCTGTGGTTGGTTCTGCTGTGCGGAATCGGAATTGTGGCCATTCAGTTTGCTATCGTCGCAGGATTTCTGCCTGCGGTGGGATAAAAAATCAGGGGCCAAATTGGCCCCTTTACTTATTTTGCTAAGCAGCACTGCTTATATTTCTTACCGCTACCGCATGGGCAAGGATCGTTACGCCCAATTTTCGCCTCATTTCGTATTGGCTGCTGGACGTCAGCCGGCTGAGCATGCTCAGTCCAGTAGTTGTAAAGCGCCAGGGCCGCCGGACGAATACGCTCTACGCTGGCAATGAACTCTTCAGCGGATAATTCATCAAGCGCTTCAAATCGCTCCTCGGTGCCGTGCAGGGCGATGGCATCCAGTTCAGCTTGTAGCTCAGTTGGTAAAGCAGACCAGTCACTGAGGCCGACGCCGCGCATATAACCGAAGCACCACTCTTCTACGATGGTTAACTCCTGTCCTTCCTCTTCACGGCAGCCAAACATGGGTTCGAACTGTTCAGGATAATCGCTTAAGCGCTCGGCTGTATCGCTCATATGTTGCAGCGTCAGGTTCACAAAGCGATCGCGTTCGCGATCGTTGGCCCAACGCGGCACTTTATCCGCCCCGCCCCAGATAGCCAACAACCACTGCGCAGGTTCAATTTCCGTCGGCCCGGAGAGAATTGCCGTCAG
The DNA here is from genome assembly GCF_051131775.1 of Klebsiella sp. MISC125. Lineage (NCBI taxonomy): Bacteria > Pseudomonadati > Pseudomonadota > Gammaproteobacteria > Enterobacterales > Enterobacteriaceae > Klebsiella > Klebsiella sp. MISC125. The sequence continues at coordinate 2,322,321 of NZ_CP180448.1, read as the reverse complement.
CAATCCATCAAGTTCGGCAACATCCATGATGGTGCCTTCTTCTGCATATTTCGACAGGATCTCATCCAGCCATTCAACTTCGCTTTCGTTCAGGGGTCCGGTTTTCATAAACAGTCTCGTGGTCGTAGAAAAATGGCGCTTACAGTAGCGGAAATAGCGAGAGAAAACCACCTGACATCACCCATTCAGGAGAGTTAATCTTTTTAATAATAGACTGGGGACAAAAACAAAAAAACCACCCGGAGGTGGTTTCACGACACTGCTTATTGCTTTGATTATTCTGCTATATCCCAATGGTACCCGGAGCGGGACTTGAACCCGCACAGCGCGAACGCCGAGGGATTTTAAATCCCTTGTGTCTACCGATTCCACCACCCGGGCTCGGGATAGTAATTGGAGGCGCGTTCCGGAGTCGAACCGGACTAGACGGATTTGCAATCCGCTACATAACCGCTTTGCTAACGCGCCTTAATACTGCAACACCCGCAATTGCCGATGTTTTTATATTGGAGCGGGAAACGAGACTCGAACTCGCGACCCCGACCTTGGCAAGGTCGTGCTCTACCAACTGAGCTATTCCCGCATCATCAAGCTAAATTGCTAATCGCTTGATTTTGTTATCGTCTGGCAGACCGTGCTGCCGTTCGATGCGTTGCATTCTACTTACCTGGCGCAATGAGTCAACGTTATTTTTTAAAACCTTGTGTTGTTTGCTGAAAATTGCGCCGAAACGATCACTGATCAAGCAAATCGCCGCGTGCAGCGTTCAAATATTGCAGCATTGACCACAGCGTCAGCACCGCCGCTACGAGGAACAGGCCAATACCCGCCCATTCAACCCAGATATTTGGCCGCCACAGCATCCACACCAGTGCCGCCATCTGTGCCGTTGTTTTCACTTTACCGATCCACGAAACCGCCACGCTGCTGCGTTTACCCAGCTCAGCCATCCACTCACGCAAGGCGGAGATAATAATTTCACGGGCAATCATCGTTGCGGCCGGTAGCGTCACCCACCAGGTGTGATAATGCTCAGCGACCAGCACCATCGCGATCGCAACCATGACTTTATCCGCAACCGGATCCAGGAAGGCACCAAAGCGCGTGCTCTGATTCCAGCGACGCGCCAGATAGCCATCAAACCAGTCGGTTACGGCAGCGACAAAGAAAATCAGCGCGCAAGCAAAGGGAGCCCAAACAAACGGCAGGTAAAATGCCAGTACAAAGAAAGGGATAAGAATGACGCGAAACAGAGTAAGCAACGTAGGGATATTAAATCGCATAGTAACGGGTAACTATCTGTTGTAAGTAAAAATTAGCCCTATGTTGCTACAGAGCCCCTAATGTTTCAACGAGTAGAAGATCTTTTCTGCCAGACCGTGAGATATACCCGGCACTTTAGCAATTTCTTCAACGCTGGCTTTCTGTAGCCCCTGCAGACCGCCCATATATTTCAACAACATTTGCCGGCGCTTTGGCCCCACCCCTTCGATGGTTTCCAGCGTACTGGTACTTTTCACTTTCGCCCGTTTTTTACGGTGACCAGTGATGGCATGATCGTGTGATTCATCGCGAATATGCTGGATAACATGCAACACAGGTGAATCCGGCGGAAGACTAAAGCCCTCCCCTTCAGGTTCGAAGAATAACGTCTCCAGCCCTGCTTTACGATCGCTGCCTTTTGCTACGCCCAATAGCAGAGGGTGGTTTTTATCCCACGGCACATCCAGCTCGGCAAAGACCATTTTCGCCTGTCCGAGCTGCCCTTTACCACCATCTATCAGGATAACATCAGGAATTTTACTCTCTTCGATTGCCTTGCCGTAACGACGGCGCAGAACCTGATTCATCGCGGCATAATCATCACCCGGAGTGATACCGGTAATATTATAGCGACGATATTCCGCCCGCAGCGGCCCATTGCTGTCAAAAACGACGCACGACGCGACCGTTTGTTCCCCCATCGTGTGGCTGATATCAAAGCACTCCATCCGATTGATGGCGGGGAGCTTAAGCAACGTCGTCAGTGCCTGTAAGCGTTGGGTAATAGTCGAATGCTGAGAGAGCTTGGTCGTCAACGCCGTGGCGGCATTGGTTCGCGCCAGTTTCAAATAGCGTGCACGATCGCCACGAGGCTTGGTCTGTACGTTAACACGGCGTCCGGCCAGTTCTGAGAGCGAATCAGCCAGTAGGGTTTTGTCGCCCAGGTTGAAATCCAGCAGGATCTCACCCGGTAGCGTTCGCATCTGGCTACCCTGTAAATAGAACTGACCGACAAAAGTTTCCACCACTTCCCCAAGCTCGGTTCCGCTGGGTACCTTCGGGAAATAGCTGCGGCTGCCCAGCACCTTACCCTGACGAATAAACAGCACGTGCACACAGGCCATTCCGGCCTCAAAAGCTACGCCGATGACATCAAGATCGTCACCGTTGTTAGAAACAAACTGCTTCTCCGTGACCCGGCGTACGGCCTGAATCTGGTCACGGATCCGTGCAGCTTCTTCAAACTCTAGCGACTGGCTGGCTTTCTCCATGCGAGCGATCAACTGCGTTAACACCTGATCGTCCTTACCCGCCAGGAACAAGCGCACGTAATCAACCTGCTGAGCGTACTCTTCCTCGCTGACCAACCCGGCGACACACGGCCCCAGACAGCGACCAATCTGGTACTGCAGGCATGGACGCGAGCGGTTGCGGTACACGCTGTTCTCACATTGACGGATTGGGAAAATTTTTTGCAGCAGAGCTAAAGTTTCACGAACCGCATAGCCGTTTGGAAATGGGCCAAAATACTCGCCTTTAGCGTGCTTTGCACCGCGATGCGTGGCCAGCCGGGGATGGGTATCACCGCTAAGGAAAATGAAAGGGTAGGATTTATCATCTCGCAGCAGCACGTTATAACGCGGCTGATACAGCTTAATGTAATTATGCTCGAGCAGCAGCGCTTCCGTTTCAGTATGCGTGACGGTGACATCAATTTGCGCGATAAGCGCCACCAACGCTTCGGTTTTACGCGAAGCCAGGTTGCTGCGAAAATAGCTACTGAGCCGCTTTTTCAGATCTTTTGCTTTACCCACATAGATGACAGTACCGCCAGCATCATACATACGATAGACGCCCGGCTGGCTGGTCACTGTCTTCAGGAAAGCTTTTGCGTCAAAAACATCACTCACTGACTTGCTAACGACTCCGCATTACACAGGCCATGGCGGATTGCCAGGTGCGTCAGCTCCACATCGCCATGAATATTCAGTTTGCTGAACATTCGGTAACGGTAGCTGTTCACCGTCTTAGGACTCAGATTTAACTGTTCTGAGATCTCATTGACCTTTTGACCTTTAGTGATCATCAGCATAATCTGCAATTCACGCTCAGACAAACTGGCAAACGGCGATTCTGCCTTTTCAGGCTCAATCTGGCTGAGCGCCATCTGCTGGGCGATATCTGAAGCTATATAGCGCTGGCCTGATGCCACACAGCGAATCGCATTCACGACCTCTTGCGGTGCAGCACCTTTACTAAGGTAACCAGCCGCACCGGCCTGCATCACTTTCGCCGGAAGCGGGTTTTCGGTATGAACAGTGAGCATAATCACTTTGGCGTCAGCCACGGAACGGGCAATTTTGCGGGTAGCCTCAAGCCCCCCGATACCCGGCATATTCATATCCATCAGGACAACATCGACGGGATTAGCGCGACACCATTTCACAGCGTCCTCACCACAGCACGCTTCACCGACAACTTTAATTCCTTTTATATCTTCCAGAATGCGTCGTATCCCTGCGCGCACTAGTTCGTGATCATCAACAAGAAGGACGTTGATCAAAGGAATAATCTCCAGAATTAGGGATAACGCTACTGATAGCTTATCGCATACATATTACCGGGTTTTATCGTAACTTTAAAAGCCAAAAAAATGTCCTATGAAAGATTTCTTACTGACTTATGGAAATCTGCCTGCACACTAAGTGGAAAGTCATACATAACAGTGATTTGCATTATGTAAATTTTTTAACATTCATCATACAGATTATGCAAGAACACAACACATCTCGCAGATGATAAATACGAAACAAGATATGTAACAATTATTAACGATAGAGGACTGGTGTAGAAAATTAACGCGCTTAGATCTCATGAATACGTATTATTCAGTGAATTAAATCATTCACAGCTTAGATGAAAGAACAGAAACCAAGCACTCCTTTTTTTCCCTTTGCTTGTGCTATACTTCGCCGCCTTCACTTTTAGTAATGCGCATTTGCGCAGAGAGCAAACGAGGATATCGATGAGCACACCAGATTTTTCCACTGCAGAAAATAATCAAGAACTGGCACAGGAAGTTTCCTGCCTGAAAGCGCTGTTAACGCTGATGCTTCAAGCCATGGGCCAGGCGGATGCAGGTCGCGTGATGATTAAAATGGAAAGGCAAATTGCGCAGATGGAAGATGAGGCTCAGGCCGCCGTATTCTCCAGCACCGTCAAGCAAATTAAGCAGGCATATCGTCAGTAACTATTCACCGGCTGAAAGTATTACTGACAGCCGGTATCACGTCTGGCACGCAGAACAAAGGATTAGCTCAAATTAACCCCGTTGCCACGGCATAGCAGGCAATCTGCGTTTTGTTTGGTGCATTGAATTTCCGTTGCATATTCTTTTGATGGAAATTGACGGTATTTTCTGAGATAGACAGAATCATAGCGACCTCAGCCGAGGTTTTTCCTTCCGCTGTCCATTTCAAAATCTCCAGTTCGCGTCGGCTAAATTTCATTTCCGGCGGCATGACCATCTCATCTTCCAGCCGTAATAGCGTCAATAAACTCAACTCAATCAGCGTTCTTAAGCGCATCTCCAGTTCATCTTCCGCCAGGGGGCCCGGACTGCGACTTTCGCCCGAAACGGATAAGAATCCCTGGGCATGGTTCGGTAGCGTCAGACACTGCGTCACGCCTTTTCGCAACCCATGATCGCGAGCACCATTCCATAACTCAGGCGTATCATGGAATAATTTGTCGTCCCATGGCAAATGCCCGCGAAGGAAATTTTCGCTGCGTAGTACCGGGTCGATAGCAAAGTAATTCTCGGCTTGATAGTGCGACATCCAGGCCTGCGGATAAGTCGACTTCAGGGTCACCCGGGGGCGAGTAAAGGGCACGGGATGCCGTACGCAGAGCGCGAAGTAGTCATATTCCAGTTCTTCTGATTGCTGTTGAAGAAGATTATAAACGCCCTCTCCCGCAGCAACGGACTGGAATTGTTGCAGCATTTCCCGCCGCCAGCTGAAAAAATCATTGTCCCTCATAACTGACCAAATAACTCCTGATTGATAATCATTATTATAAATACATAAAGCTAACACATAAATCTTATTTATATGTATAAAATATCGTAGCCATCGCACTTATTAGATTGCAGTTGTCGCGACGGGAGGATTCTGTCGGAAAGTATGCCGACTGGTGCCACTGGAATCTTTGATGTGCATAACAGGTCTGACTTCTTAGTCAGTACGAAAGCATTCAACTTTCTGATGAAAAGAAAAATGGGCAGAAACGTCGATAATCTGTCAGCGTCCGACCGTTTTTTTCCCAGTCGTAACGCTGCCAGCGGATTAGGGCTACTGCATCAGGAATTTTTCAAGAAACTGACGGGTACGTGACTGTTGAGGGTTGGAAAATAGCGATTTTGCCTCACCCTGTTCAACGATACGCCCCTGATCCATAAAGATGGCTCGATCAGCCACATCGCGGGCGAAGCTCATTTCATGGGTCACGATAACCATGGTACGTTTCTCCTGCGCGAGTTGACGAATGGTATTCAACACCTCCCCCACCAGCTCGGGATCTAACGCCGATGTCGGCTCATCAAACAAAATCACATCGGGCCGCATCGCCAGCGCTCTGGCAATCGCCACACGCTGCTGCTGGCCACCGGACAAACGACGCGGATAGCTGTTTTCCTTCCCCGTCAGGCCCACTTTCGCCAGCAATTCACGTGCGCGGGTGATGGATTCATTTTTATCCTCCCCTTTCACGATAACCGGCCCTTCAATAATGTTTTCCATCACCGTGCGATGCGGAAACAGATTAAAGCTCTGGAACACAAAGCCTACATGCTGGCGCAGGCGGCGAATGGCCGTTTTTTGCTGACTGATGCTGCGTGCAGTATCAATAGTCACATCGCCTACACGAATCGTCCCGCTTTCCGGCTGTTCCAGCAGATTAATGCTGCGCAGCAAGGTGGTTTTACCCGAGCCGCTGGGACCGATGATCGCCACGACTTCACCTTCCTGTACTTCAAGATCGATACCGTGAAGCACTGTTTGACCATGGAACTGTTTCACCAGGTTTTTAACTTCGATGGCACTCATTTCGGATCACGCTCCTGGCGGTTCAGCTGGTTTTCAAAATAGTTCTGTAGCGTCGACAGCACCGTCGCCATCACCCAGTAGATCAGCGAAGCAGCCAGGTACATAGTGAAAACTTCCAGCGTACGCGAGGTAATCAGCTGGGCCTGACGGAATAGCTCAGGGACCTGGATGGTCGCCGCCAGCGAGGTATCTTTCACCAGGCTGATAAAACTATTAGAGAGCGGCGGCAGCGCCACGCGCGCAGCCTGCGGCAAAATGGCACGACGCATCGCCTGCCAGGGCGTCATACCGATACTTGCCGCCGCTTCCCACTGCCCTTTATCAATAGAGGCAATCGCTGCACGCAGCGTTTCTGCCGCGTAAGCTGCAGTATTGAGCGACAAGCCAATCATCGCCGCTGGAATAGGATCCAGTTCAATACCAAATTGCGGCAGACCGTAATAGATCATAAACAGCTGCGCAATCAACGGCGTGCCGCGAAAAATTGAGATGTACATCCGCGCCAGCCATTTGATTGGCCAGACGGGTGACATGCGCATAAGTGCCAGAATAAACCCCAGAACCAGGCCGAAAAACATCCCGCCAAGACTGAGCTGTAGCGTAAATACTGCACCTTTCAGCAGAAAAGGTGCGGAATCAATAACCAGTTGGATACTCTCTTGCATTCTATTTGTTCTGCATTAGATATGAGGATGATAAGCAAACAGTGCGGGCGCACCGCCAGTATGAATAAACAAAATCGGCCCTTCATCCTTAAAGCGGTTTTGGTTGATACCATCAATCAGCCCGGCCATCGCCTTTCCGGTATATACCGGGTCCAGCAAAATACCTTCAAGCTGCGCCAACAATCTCACCGCGTCCATCCCTTCATCGTTTGGCGTGCCGTAGCCAGGTGCAAAATAATCATCCCACAGCTGGATCCCTGCCCTGGCTTCCAGCTCCAGGCTGTTTGCCACCGCTTGCTGCAACGCAATCACTTTTGGCAGTTGGTCAGCAACTTTGCGCGAGACGGTCACACCGATCAATTCAGCATTCGGCATCAGTTGTTCAAGACCCACGGCCAGGCCGGCATGAGTGCCTGCGCTACCGGATGCAACAACCACAGAAGACAGCTCAACCGCCCCTTCACACTGCTGAGCAATTTCCAGCGCACTTTCGACATAACCCAGTGCGCCAAGGGCGTTAGAACCCCCAACCGGGATCACATACGGGCGATAGCCCTGGGCTTCAATTCGGGTCGCCAGCTCTTCCAACTGGGCATTAGGATCGGTCAGCGCATCACACATCTCAACCTGCGTATTAAACAGATCAAGCAGCAGGCGATTGCCGTTCGTCAGATAGTTTTCGGCGCGGGTCCCAATCGGATTTTCCAGCAGCGCTACGCAGTGCAGGCCTAGTTTGGCCGCTACCGCCGCCGTCTGGCGAACATGGTTTGACTGGATTGCCCCTGCGGTAATCAGCGTATCCGCGCCCTCTCGCAGCGCATCTGCCGCCAGAAACTCAAGCTTACGCAGCTTATTGCCGCCCATCGCCAGTGGCGTAACATCATCGCGCTTGATAAAGATTTCACGCCCCAGGTGATCGGACAAACGCGGCAGGTATTCCAGCGGCGTTGGCGCGCCAATCAGTTCCAGACGCGGGAAAAGGGTTAAATTTTGCAGTGACATAAGACCTCCAGACTGAGTTATCCCTAATTATGCACGCAGATACGCGCGAAATAAAAAAAGGCGCTATCAAGAGCGCCTTTTTTCACCGCTGGTCGTTATTTCGTCACGTCAGCGCCAAACCATTTTTCCGACAAAGCTTTGAGGCTACCGTCTTTTTGCATATCCGCAATGGCGCCATCAACCGCTTTCAGCAGGTCTTCGTTACCTTTACGCAGCGCAACGCCAGACTCCTGCCGGGAGAAAGCTTCACCGGTGACCGCCAGGGTATTATTGGTTTTCTTCACCAGATCGAGCGCCGCCAGACGGTCAACCAGGATGGCGTCGATACGACCTACGCGCAGATCCTGGTATTTCGTCGGATCATCATCATAAGTACGGATATCGACACCCTGTACATTCTGGCGCAGCCACTCTTCATAGTTAGTGCCCAGGCCAACGCCAACTTTCTTACCTTTCAGGTCGGCTGCGGTTTTAATCACGCCTTCGTTACCCTTTTTCACCAGCGCCTGAATACCGGACACAGTGTAGGGGGTAGAGAAGTCATATTTTTTCTTGCGCTGATCGGAAATGGTGACCTGATTAATCACCACATCAATACGTTTGGAATCCAGCGATGCCAGCATGCCGTCCCATTTTGTTGGCTTGAGATCGGCCTTCACGCCAAGATGCTTCGCCAGCTCATTAGCAAAATCCACTTCGAAACCGGTAAGTTTCCCGTCATCACCCTGATAGCTGAATGGCGGATAAGTGCCTTCCAGACCTACACGTAGGGTGCCACGCTCTTTAACCTGATTGAGCAAATTTTCAGCAGCAAACGTTTTTGTGCTGACGCCAGCCATTAAAACGACGGCCATCGCGCCTATCAGCGCCTGGCGACCCAGAAGTGCTAATTTCATAGAGACTCCTAACAGAGTGATATTTTGCTTTAGTGTAAGGCGGTTAGCCTCAGCTACCAACATCGATAAGCTACATCTTATTCCAAATAATTATATACGATGCCTTTTAGTACATAGTGAAAGCGAAGCGTAAATTCCTCCATTTTGCTGGATATCTCTCATACTGCAATGGTCAGCTTGATGACTTCTGGAGCATGGAAGATGAAAAACCCCACGTTATTGCAGTGTTTTCACTGGTACTACCCAACCGGCGGTGAACTATGGCGTGAAGTCGAAGCCCTGGCGCCAAACCTGAATGAAATCGGCATAAATATGATTTGGTTGCCTCCTGCCTACAAAGGAGCCTCCGGCGGTTACTCTGTCGGATATGACAGCTACGACCTTTTTGACCTCGGCGAATTTGATCAAAAAGGCTCTGTTGCGACCAAGTATGGCGATAAATCCCAACTGCTGGCCGCCATTGCTGCGCTACGCCAGCACGATATCGCCATCCTGCTCGATGTGGTGGTCAATCACAAAATGGGGGCTGATGAAAAAGAGGCCGTGCATATTCAACGTGTCGATGAGCAAGACCGCACGCAAATCTCGGAGGAGGTCGTGGCGTGCGAAGCCTGGACGCGATACACCTTCCCCGTTCGTGCAGGGCAGTACTCCGAGTTTATTTGGGATTACAAATGCTTTAGCGGAATCGACCATATTGAAAATCCGGATGAAGACGGTGTGTTTAAAATCGTCAACGACTACACCGGCGAAGGCTGGAACGATCAGGTCGATGATGAAATGGGTAATTTCGACTACCTGATGGGCGAAAATATCGATTATCGCAATCGGGCAGTAACCGAGGAGATTAAGTACTGGGCGCGCTGGGTCATGGAGCAGACCGGGTGTGATGGTTTCCGCCTTGACGCAGTTAAACACATTCCAGCCTGGTTTTATAAAGAGTGGATCGACCACGTCCAGGAAGTCGCGACAAAACCGCTGTTTATCGTTGCAGAATACTGGTCCCACGAGGTGGATAAGCTTCAGCAATATATCGCGCTGGTCGACGGTAAAACATTGCTGTTTGATGCGCCCCTGCAGATGAAATTCCACGAGGCATCGCGCCAGGGTCGTGACTATGACATGAGCCAGATTTTTAGCGGTACGCTGGTCGAAGCTGATCCTTTCCATGCCGTAACGCTGGTGACTAATCATGATACGCAGCCGCTTCAGGCGCTTGAAGCGCCAGTAGAACCGTGGTTTAAACCATTGGCGTATGCGTTGATTCTGCTGCGCGAAAATGGGGTGCCGTCGGTTTTTTATGCCGACCTCTTCGGTGCCAGCTATGAAGATACCGGAGGTGATGGCCAGACCTACGCCATTGAAATGCCGGTTATTGAGCAGTTACACGAACTGATCGATGCCCGTCAGCAATTTGCTCACGGTGTTCAGACGCTATGGTTCGATCATCCAAACTGTATCGCCTTCAGCCGCAGCGGCACCGATGAAGATCCGGGCTGCGTAGTCGTACTTTCAAATGGTGATGATGGAGAGAAATCACTCCCTCTCGGCGCAAACTATGGCAATAAGCGCTGGCGGGATTTTCTCAACAACCGCGAGGAAGTGATTGAAACCGATGATGAAGGCAACGGAGTTTTCACCTGTAACGGCGGCAGCGTTAGCGTTTGGGTAATTGAAGAAGTGCTCTAGCAGAAAGGAAAATCGCGGGCTGAAAATGGAATCAGCCCGCTAAACAGCTATTGTTCGTTTTTATCCGTCACGGCCTTTTTCCACGCCACTTCGCACTCTGGAGTGAGGCGATCGACCCGCTTTAGCGTCATACGATCGTAACGTAACATATTGCCTTCGCGTTCGACAGGATAAACATCCAAAGCAGAGGTCACATTGTAGACCGCGTCATCGCGTTTCATTAATTTACCCGGCACGGTAATCACCCGCTGCCATTGTCGGCAGTCAAGGGTATCGCCATCTTTGGTCACAATCAGGCTAGCAATTGCATCCGGGCTCATCATTTCACTCTGCGGACCCGCCGATTGCCAGTATCCTTCCAGCCCTGCGGGCGCTGGCGCCTTAACGACATCGCTATAGTTATCAACCTGAACGCATCCGGTCAGAGCCAACAACGCGCCAGCAAACACAATCTTTTTCATCATTCATCCCACAAACCGATAAAAAAGCATTGTGGCATTAAAGCGTTAAGCCCGCCACTCTTCCTGGGGAGGAGGTGAATGAAGCAGGATCGTCGTACATAACAAGCAAGTGGCATCAACATTCCATAGGCATATGCTCAATTATTCTTACCCATCAATTTCAACCCATCATTTACAAGGTGATAATTTAAGCACTCAATATAAGGATAATCCTATTTTAAAATAAGCCCAAAATGGCAACCTTATATGCACCGGGTATTTATTGTTTTTAAATCTACCACATAGCGATTCACAGCCTTTACTTTGAGAATATTCCTGGCAGATTATAGGCATTATTTCAAAATAGTTCAGACTGCTTAATGGTTCCAGCATAGCAGCTGTTTGTTTATGACTAACTAAAATGGACTTCATCGCGCTTGTTGGCGAAGGATAAATTATCGTTACGTGTTGATTGAGGATGGGCCATGTCAACGATTATTATGGATTTGTGCAGTTTTACCCGGTTGGGATTAACCGGGTATCTGACTAGTCGGGGGATAAAGAAGCGCGATATCACTGAGGTACATAACGCCGCTAGCCTGAAAGCACTCTGCGAGTCATGCCGTCCGGCAGTGGTATTTATCAATGAAGATTGCTTTATTCACCAGCAAGAGAGTAACCAGCTTATCCGGCAAATCATCAATCAGAATCCAGGTACGCTATTTTTTATCTTTATGTCGCTGGCGAATATTCATTTCGAACACTATCTTCTGGTACGCAAAAACTTGCTTATTAGCTCAAAATCACTGACCGCAAAAGACCTTGACGATATTCTGGCCAATCGCCTGAAGTATGAGAATTATCGCACTGCACGGATTAATATCCCAACGCTTACCCTAAGCCAGACTGAATCAAATATGTTACAGATGTGGATGGCCGGATATGGGACCACCCACATCTCCGCACAGATGAACATTAAGGCTAAAACCGTTTCATCGCACAAAGGCAATATTAAAAAGAAAATTCAGACTCACAATAAGCAGGTGATTTATCACATTGTGCGACTGGCCGAGAACATTACTTCCGGGATCCACGTCAATATACGTTGAAGAGTACTGGCGGCAGAAGCCGCCAGCGTGCCTGATTGAGCGTTAATCTTCTTTTTCAACAAATACGCCGTCAGAATGCCCTATCTCGTTGAAAAACCAGATCCCCAGGGGATAGTCTTCCAGCGACACCAGATACATTACCCCCTCGCTAAACGACTCTATTGCCAGCACAACTCCCGATCGACGTGGGCCACCATCGGTCTTTACCGTGACACGATCGTTTACCTGCATAACTCATCTCCTCTATTTTTGAGCCAGTGTAGAACAAAACGGACGATCGCGCAGCGCTCACCCCCATAACTGATGTTTTTGTAAACCATCTATACTTAAACAGCGTATCCGGGTTAAGCGAGGTAGCCAGAATGAATACCGCCAAACAGAGCAAGGGCGGGGAAAGTGTCGATGTTGACGCCCTGCTGGCAGCGATTAATGAAATCAGTGAAAGTGAGGTACAGCGAGCGCGGGACGATCCGCATCATGTAAGCATTGATGGTCGTGATTATCACACCTGGCGCGAGCTGGCTGAAGCCTTCGAACTTGATGTTCATGACTTCAGCGTGACTGAAATCAATCGCTAATTCCAGGCGAAAAAAATCCCGACTCGCAGGAGTCGGGATGAAACTTGCTAATGCAAGAAGCACTTGAAAATTCGTTACACCAGGAAATCCGATGCGTTGCAAACATTACCCTCAATTATTTTGCATGACAATAGTCATTCATGGAGTAAATTATTGAGAAATATCCCTAATGTCACCATCACCGCTGGCAAGGCTGACCAGGCAAGGGATTGTGCGGTTCGTTCTTCTACGAACGGCGGTTCATACGGAAATATTTTTTAAGATAAATCTCATAAAAGTAACTATCAAAGATGACCTGGCGAACAATTCATCCACCATACAAATGTAACATCATCCTTCAGCACAGACCTGATTACGCCCATTTTGCTTAGCCAGGTACAGCCGATGATCGGCAATCGACTGCAAGTTTTCAAAGTTGAACTCATTTGAATCGTCACTACTGCTTACGCCAAAGGAGGCACTAATACGCAGACTTGTCCTGTTCCGCAGTAAAATCTCACGGCTATTGATGCGAACTCGAATCCGTTCTGCAATGGCCGTCGCTTCATGTAGCGTCGTATTCGGCATCACAATACAAAACTCTTCCCCGCCAACCCGACCAGCAAGGTCGCCCTCGCGAATATGACTCGCGATAGTACTGCCCACCAGCGACAATACGCGATCGCCGGCCTGATGCCCGTGTCGATCATTAACGCCTTTGAAATAGTCCAGATCGAGCTGAATCACCGCGATAGGTCGTTTCAGTCGCTCGTTTAAGGTGGTCGCCTCGCTAGCGCGTTCAAACAGCGCACCGCGGTTTAACAAACGCGTCAGCGCATCATGCCAGGCACGCCACTCAAGAGACGTTTGCAACACGCTCATATTGCGCACCATTCGGCGAATAACCAGCCAGGAGATCATCAGCATCAGGGTGAACATTAGCCACATCAGCATCAAAGCAATGGTGATGCGGCCAAAATCATCGCGAACACCTTCTTTAAGCGAGTGAATACGCAGCAGCACTCCGTCGAAGTTACGTAGTTTTTCCCAGCTGATATAACGGGTTAATAAACGAATCCCCCCCTGATTGCTATGGGAAAAAGCACTCCGCAGCTGTTCTTGTTCCTGCGGTGATAACAGGGTTAACACGTTATCAGACGCGGAAGACGCAATTAAATTGAGGCGATTATCATAAAGTTGATATTCACCTTCCTGGCCATTCTTTACTGCGTTAACAAGAAAGGTCCTCATTTCGCGTACGGAGAAATCCATCGCCAGTACGCCTAGCCAGTAGCGTTGATAATCAAGAGGGATAGAGGCCGTCACCACCTGCGCTTCGCGCTGCGGTTCATCACCAGGAAAAGTTTGCCAGACAATACCGCGAGCCGGGTTATTGCGCTGCGTTTGCTGAATAAACCACGAAGCGCTAATTGCCCGTGAATACAGCCCCAGCGCCTGAGTCGAATTCTTCGGCGGTTCCGTAGTGATAAAAAAACCGCTGCGCGAAACATACAGCATACGCTCGGTAAAGCCCCGGTTGTTATTGGCCAGGCGCAACAAATACCCGAGCTCAAGGCTCGCCATCAGCTCATTACCGGAAAATGGAGTATCGCGAGAAAGAAGATCGTCACTATCGACAAAAGCATCGGCTACACCATACACGGGCAGCGTCCGCCGGTTATGTATCTCGACAGACCATATTGGCTCATGCCGCTTTTCTAAATAATCCTGCTCGGCCTTTCGCAGCACCGCAAAATCCAACGGAGTTCCCAGCGCCGACTGCATGCCATTGCGAAAAAAGATCATTCTGTCGATATTGAACTGCAGCAGGCCATCCAGTTCATGGGTGACGTTTTCAAGATTGTTACGCTGATTTGCAACGTACGCTTCTTCCAGGATCTTGACCTCACGCCATATCAACAGCGTGGAAAAGCAGAAAACGATAAAAAAGCAGAGATTAACCACATATCCGGGGCTTAACACACGGCGAAGTTTTTTCACCCACATCGGCTTATCCATCGTTCTCTCGCAGCACGGTCAAAGAAGCAAAGGTCATCAACGTCCCATATTAGTCAGGTACTCAATCATATAAAAAACGCCCGACTCATGCCGGGCGCTTATCAGGTTCAGGAATGATTCGGCTTCCCTCCCCCTCCGCGGATTAATTCATCCTCGCGAAATGCTTCGCGCTTAACACCATGACCGTCATACCAACGACACTCGACCATACCGCTGGCGAAACCGGTCACGACCATGCGTGGGCCGCCATTTTTCCGCCTTACTTCATCACTGACCAACAAGACCATTTTTTGCCTCCGGTATCAGGAAGAAACAAACTTACCTTAGACGAAGCTGAGCCACTTTGCACAGCCTGGAGCTAATTTACTCCGCAGGGCGACGCAAACTGGCGATGGCTTTCACGCCAGCCAGCACCACGGCACCAACGATGAACCCCAGTACCAGGTTCGCTACCATCGGCAGCAGCGAAGCAATCATACTATTCTGCCCCAGAGCCAGATTTTCGATGGCCTGGTACAAAGGGTGAATTCCATGAACCACAATGCCGCCGCCAACCAGAAACATCGCCAGCGTCCCTACTACAGAAAGGGTTTTCATCAGGCGCGGTGCAATAGCCAGCAGGGCTTTACCCAACCACTGCGCCAACGTACTGGTTTTCTCCACCAGCCAGTAACCCATATCATCGAGCTTAACAATGACCCCCACCAGTCCATACACACCCACGGTCACCAGCAGAGCGATACCAGACAGGATGAGAATCTGATTTAGCAACGGCGCTTCGGCCACAATACCAAGGGTAATCGCAACAATTTCAGCTGAAAGGATAAAGTCGGTGCGAATTGCCCCTTTCACTTTATCCCGCTCAAAGGCCATTGGGTCCTGGTTTGCCAGAGCCTCAAGCCGCTGTTGGCGAACCTGCGGATCTTCTTTATGTTTACGGGCCTGCAAGGTATGCAGCACCTTCTCAACGCCTTCAAAGCATAGAAACGCGCCGCCCAGCATGAGTAACGGCGTAATGGCCCAAGGAATAAACGCGCTGATTAATAACGCCAGCGGTACCAGAATCACTTTATTAATAAATGAACCTTTGGCAACTCCCCAAACTACTGGCAGTTCACGGTTAGCCCGCACGCCAGTAACCTGCTGAGCATTAAGCGATAAATCGTCACCCAGCACGCCCGCTGTCTTTTTCGCCGCCAGTTTTCCCATGACAGAAATATCGTCAAGTAGAGTCGCGATATCATCCAATAAGGTTAAAAGACTACTTCCCGCCAAAATTGCATTCCTTCATTTATGGTTATTCCTCCTGAAGTATGAAGCAAAAGCGCTTTTTCGCCCACAGGTGTCTAGAGTCAACAAAAATTTAACCATAGCAGGCGAATTAAAGCGCTCGCCAGCACGATAGTTTTCACGTTTACTATGTGTCCCCTTTCTATCTCTGCACCATCGTGAGGAAGTATGTCTACCCGTCAGCTGTTACCGCTCATCGGGGCGTTGTTTGCGCTGTATATCATTTGGGGTTCCACCTATTTTGCCATTGCTATTGGCGTGGCCAGTTGGCCTCCGCTGATGATGGCTGGTGTGCGCTTTCTTTCCGCAGGCGCGGTGCTGACCGCATGGTTACTGGCAACCGGGCATAAGCTTCCTGCGCGAAAACCGCTGCTCAACGCAGCGCTGATTGGTATTTTACTGCTGGCCGTCGGTAACGGCTTTGTCACCCTCGCCGAGCACCAGCACGTACCATCCGGGATTGCAGCAGTGATGGTCGCGACGGTACCGCTATTCACGCTATGTTTTAGCCGCTTTTTTGGTATTGCGACTCGCAAGCTGGAGTGGTTAGGTATCGCCATTGGCCTCGCGGGGATTGTGCTGCTCAACAGCGGTGGCAACCTTAACGGCAACCCGTGGGGTGCGCTGCTGATTCTTATTGGCTCGATGAGCTGGGCGTTTGGTTCCGTCTACGGTTCGCGAGTTGAGCTGCCGACGGGGATGATGGCGGGTGCTATTGAGATGCTGGCGGCAGGAATTGTTCTGATGGTCGCCTCCGTGCTGACTGGCGAAAAATTAACCCAGATGCCATCCTGGCCCGGCATATTGGCCGTCGCTTACCTGGCTATATTTGGCTCTCTTATTGCCATTAATGCCTATATGTATCTGATTCGTAACGTGACGCCAGCCGTTGCAACCAGTTATGCCTACGTTAACCCGGTGGTCGCCGTACTGCTCGGCACCAGTTTCGCCGGGGAGAGCCTGTCGCCGGTCGAGTGGCTGGCGCTCGGGGTTATTATCTTTGCGGTGGTGTTGGTGACGCTCGGGAAGTACCTGTTCCCTGCACGCAGCGAAATTACATCTTGTAAGGCAGAGAAGTAATCTTCAGCAAGCCAATGCCTTGAGTGTCGATCTGCGCGCTGTCGCCACCGCCGCAGATCCACTCTTCCAGACGCTCACCAAGCGCTTCATCACTTAACTTCTGCCGCCCACGTAGCGCGCACTCCCAAACCACCAGCACCCGCCATCCCTGCTCTGCCAGCAGCCCAATATCGCGACCATCGCGCACCACGTTCTTGCCGATTTTATCCAGCCAGAACCCGGTGCGCGTCGCGGGGATTTTAAACAGATAGCAATCATGATGATGCCAGAAACAACCGTGGGTAAAGATAACGCACCGATAGTCGGTCACCACAAAATCCGGACGCCCCGGTAGCGCGGCATCCTGGACGGTAAAGGAAAACCCAGAGTGGGCCAGCAGCCCCGCCAGCCGTTTTTCAATCGCGGTATCGCGCGTGCCGATAGCGCGCATATTTTTGCTGCGAGTGGCTTTATCGTGGACGTCGGCCATGGTTAATCTCGTATTTTAATCAGCGGGTTAGAGACTTATAGGTAAACTCGGTGAAGTAATCGTTGACGTTCTTCGATGCGCAGGCCGCCAGTTCTTCATCACCATGACAAATATCACGCAACATTGTCGCATTCAGTTGCGAGGCTTTGACCAGATCTTGCTCATTACTCGCGCTAAGCTGTGCAAACCAAAAACGGCTGGAAAGACCCTGCAGCGGAGAAAGACACGGCTGGAGATACTCGTTCTCAGCGGCCAGGCCAATCAGGGCATAGGTTTGTTTCAATAGCGCGCCGAACTGACGCATATGCGAAATATCACTAATCGCTTCAAAAGATTCCGCCAGCTGCAGCATCTCTTTCTTCTGCTGGTGCGTACCACGCCGGGTGGCGAGACGTACGGCAAATTCCCCCACGCAGCGGCGCAGCTCAAGCACTTTGAGCTGAACTTCAACGGAAATGGCCGGAATGAAAACACCTTTATAAGGATAGATTTCTACCAGCCTGTCATTTGCCAGACGCTGTAGTGCTTCCCGTACCGGACTACGGCCAAGTCCGGTCAGTTCCATAAGCTGCGCTTCAGACACCATCGAACCCGGTACAAGATCCTGAAAAATAATCATGTTTTCGATGGCTTCATAAGCCTGGTTCATTTTATTGACGGGTGGATTCATGAGCATTCTCCCTGCTGAACTGCGGCATTATCCGCCTCACAGTAAAAAAAATCTAAAATTCTCGGTTAATTAATCAGTTACGACAAAATTTGTGATCTTCATCGTATTTAACCCAACAGATGATGGATGTTTTTTTCGCAAAGTGCAAATCTAATAACCAACTAATATATTAGTTGTTGATTAAGTGACTAAGACATCGTCAACGCTGCTCATCACGCGTTGCACACTAAAAGGAGAAAGTCGTGAGTCTACATAACCAGGTCGCACTGGTGACGGGTGCGGGAAACATGAAAG
This sequence comes from Klebsiella sp. MISC125, assembly GCF_051131775.1. NCBI lineage: Bacteria > Pseudomonadati > Pseudomonadota > Gammaproteobacteria > Enterobacterales > Enterobacteriaceae > Klebsiella > Klebsiella sp. MISC125. The sequence goes on along the minus strand of NZ_CP180448.1, from coordinate 2,303,773 downwards.
GGATCGGCAAAGGCATTGCCTGCGCCCTTGCTGCAGCTGGCGCTGATATCGTCATCAACTACGTTGTGAACCCAGAAGAAGCAGAACAAGTTGCCGGTATTATCCGCGGGCTCGGAAGGCGCGCCCTGCTTGTCCAGGCCGATATCTCACATCCTGAACAAATACGCCAGATGTTTAATGATGTCGATGCCCATTTTGGACGCCTCGATATTCTGGTTAACAACGCCGGCGTATGCGTCTGGGAACCGTTCCTCGAAATCAGTAAACCGGCCTTTGACCATGCGGTGAACATCAATATTAAAGGGACCTATGACTGTGCCCGTCACGCAGCCCGCATGATGGTGAAAAAAGGGATCCGCGGGCGCATCATCAACGTCGCTTCAGGCCACGCGCGCCGTCCAATGGCGCTGATGGGGGTCTACGCTGCCACCAAAGCCGCTATCGATCAGATGAGTCAGTCGATGGCCTTCGAGCTGGCGCGCTACGGCATCACGGTAAACCAGCTCTGGCCGGGGTTTGTCGATACGAATATCAACGATCCTAAACCTGAACTGGCCACGCACGAAGGGCGCAAGAAACTGCTGGCGACAATTCCTGTTGGTCAGCCAGCAACCATCGAAGAGCTTGGCGCGGCTGCAGTGTATTTAGCCGAGGACAAAGGCGCTGTAATTACCGGTGATTTTATTAAAATTGATGGCGGCCAGCATATCCGCTGTATTTAATCAGGAGAATGAAGATGGAACACAAAAATACGATTCTGATTGCCGGCGGCCAGGCCGAACCCGAACTGCTATCCACGCTGGAAAATCAGTATTTACAGCAGGGTTGGGAGGTTTATTTTAGCCAGCAAAGCGAATATGCAAAAATAACTCAGGCTATCGATACCATTATTATTGGCGAACGAAAGCTAAACGCTTTTATTTATATTTCACCACCGCCGCTTCGTGGCTCAATGCTGGACGACGATGATAATATTATCGCGAACACCATGAGCGACGATCTGGAACGCGGACTATGGTGGGTACAAAACGCCTGTAAAAAGATGGTGCAACAGGGCGTCCAGGGGCGCGTCGTCACGCTGGCGCACATCGCCGCGCTGGTGCCGACGGAATATTACTCTTATGGTGCCGCCAGCCAGCTGGCGCTGATGAATACCTGCCGCTCCGGCATTCAGGAACTTGTGCATTATGGCATAAAAATCAACACCCTATTTCGCGGTTTCACCGAAGAAGATCCGCAGCAAAAAACGTTCGTCGAGCAGCTCAGGCAGCTGCATAAAGATGATGGTATTCCGCTGCTGGAATATACCGGCGCAGCAGAGATCGCTAAAACCTGCACATTGTTAACCGATCCGCAAATTCACAGTTTTAATGGCGCAATGTTAACGCTCGACGGCGGTTTTTACATCACCCGAAAAATACGCTACCTGGATCCCATCAGGGAGTACAAAGCAAAATAATAATAACCAGAAAAATAATCATTATGAAAATCGTGCATTAATCTTATATTTCATTCGTGAAAGGTACCCCTATGAATACACAATTCCGTCGTGTCATTTTAGTTATGCTGACGCTGGCGATGGTCATTAATTATCTTGACCGTTCTGCTCTGGCCTATGCTATGCCCTTTATTACCCAGGATTTTCATCTGACGCCTGAAGAAAAAGGGATTATTTTTGGTAGTTTCTCTATTGGTTATGCGTTATTTAATTTTATCGGCGGCGTGCTGGCCGATAAATTTGGCCCGAAACGGGTATTTAGCTGGTCGATGTCCGTCTGGTCGATTATCTGCGGCCTGACCGCAGGCTGCTTTAACTTCTGGAGTATGTTTATTGCCCGCGCCTTCTTCGGTGCCGGGGAAGGCCCAATCTCCACAACAGCCAACAAAGTGGTCAACAACTGGTTTCCGCTCAATGAGCGCGCCCGCGCGGTCGGCATTAACCAAGCCGGCGGCCCGCTGGGCGGTGCCATTTCCGGCCCCGTAGTGGGTTTTCTGTGCTTAACGTTTAACTGGCGGATTTCATTTGTCATTATCGCGTTTATTGGTATTACCTGGGCCATTATCTGGGCGCTGATCGCGACCGATAAACCACGAGATAACAAACGCGTTTCTGCGACGGAAGCACAGTTGATTGAAGGTGAAGAGGAAGTAGTGGCTCCGCAGACCGTGCCAGGAACGCCCATCCCATCAATGTGGAGTGCGATCCTCCAGCCTTCCATTCTGGCCACCGCCCTGTCACTGTTTTGCTTCAACTACGTGCTGTTCTTTTTTATGAACTGGTTCCCGACCTTTCTCGTTGATACTACCGGAATCAGCCTGAAGGACATGAGCCTGGTCGGCGTACTACCATGGGTTGCCGGAACGCTTGGCTACGTATCCGGCGGGTTCATTATCGACTTTATCTACCGTAAAACCGGCAAGCAGCTTTTCTCTCGTAAAGTAGTGCTGGTGACCTGCTTCGGCATCTGTTCTATCTGCGTAGGGCTGATCAGCCAGACGCAGACCGCAATGGGTGCCGTCACGCTGATGACTATCGCCTTCGGTTTTATGCAAATCGCCGCACCGGCCTACTGGACACTCATTCAGGACGCTGCGCCGAAAGAGTACGTTGGCAGCGCTGGCGGGCTGATGCATGGACTGGCGAATATCTCCGGCATCGTCGCGCCAACTGTCACCGGCTTTATTGTTGGCTCCGGCTCCTATTCCGCCGCCTTTATTCTTGCGGGCTGCCTCGGGGTACTCGGCGCAACCGTGGTTGCTCTGTTCGTCAAAAAAGCCGCCCAGCGCGATGGGCATAAAGCCCTGGCCTGACCCTGGAGGAGAAGAACGTGAAAATTATCGATTTTGAATCCGGGCTGTACCGCGTGCCGCTTACCGAAAGTTGGGGATCGTCGAACTACGCGTTCTCCAGTCTGGAATTTGTCGTACTGTGGCTAAAAACCGATACCGGGCATACCGGCACCGGCTGGACGTTCAGCACGGGCAACGGCGGCAGCGCGTTTAAGAACCTGATTGACCATTATCTTGTCGCTAAAGTGATGGGCGAAGATCCGCTGAACGTCGAGCGGCTGTGGAGCCGCATGTGGCTGGAGAGCCACGATATAGGCTCGGCGGGCGTCACGACACACGCAATCGCCGCAGTGGATATCGCGCTATGGGATCTGATTGGCCAGCAGCTCAATCAGCCGTTGTATCGCCTGCTTGGCGGCTATCGGGAGTCGCTCCCCGGTTACGGCAGCGGCGTCAACCTGCATCTCTCTATCGACGCCCTGCTCGCACAGATGGAAGTTTTTTTAAGCGCGGGCTACCGCACGGTAAAAATGAAAATCGGCAGTGAAGACGTGGAAGACGATCTAATGCGTCTGCTGGCGGTACGTAAATTTGTGGGGCCTACAGTCAACATCGCCGTGGATGCCAACAAGAAGTGGTCTTCCGGCGATGCTGCGCGCCGTATGGCGGTACTCAAAAACGCCGGAGTGTACTGGCTGGAAGAGCCGCTGCTTAGCGACGATATCAACGGCCACCGTTTGCTGCGTCAGAAATGTCCGGTCCCCATTGCCGTGGGAGAAAGCCTGTACACCAAATACCAGTTCGCCCACTGGATCGGACAAGAGGCCTGCGACTACATCCAACCGGATATTTATCGCGTGGGCGGAATTACCGAATTTGTGAAGATCGCAAAATTAGCCGAAAGCCACAATATTCCCGTAATCCCGCATTTTGGCATGGAGCTAATCGCGCATCTGGGCTGCGGTTTGCCCAACATCCAGCTATTTGAGGGGCTTAAAGGCGCAGGTCTGAGCGAGATGGGAATTATCACTAACCCTTGCATGGTGATAAACGGCGCGATTCGACCTGGTAAAAATCCAGGGCACGGCATCGAATTCGATCGCCCGGCGCTGGCGCGCTATGCCATGAACGACGCGCAGCTTCGGCAACAAAATATTACTACCCGCACGGATGTCTGAACCGATGAATCTGATTAAACAGCTATTTACCTTGCCGGTGGTGGAGACGCTAGGCCCCGGCATTACCAGGCGAAAAATGGATGAGCTGGAAATTCTGGTCATTCAGACGCCCTTCTGCAAGGCCGCTATTGCGCTTCAGGGCGCGCATTTACTGACCTGGAAACCGCCCCGACAGGCAAACCCCGTACTGTGGCTAAGTGACTGGACGCCGTTTAAAAGCGGCGTGCCCATTCGCGGCGGCGTGCCTGTCTGCTGGCCGTGGTTTACCGATCTCGGCGGCGAGCCGTTTCACGGTTTTGCCCGTGTTCTGCCATGGCGGCTGACGGCGCTTGATAATAGCAGCACGTCGACCTCGCTAACGTTGACGCTCAATGATACGCCACAAACGCGTCAGCTCTGGGATCGCACTTTTCAACTGGAGATGACGCTGACCTTCACGGCGGAAGTTTGCGAATTGCTGCTCACCGCCCACGGTAACTTCAGCTTCAGCGCCGCTCTGCACAGCTATCTCTCCACACCGGATATTCACACCACGCATATTCATGGCGTGGGCACGCAAGGCTATGACACCGTCGCCGGGCAACCTCTACAGAACCTGCCGTCACCTCTTTCAATTAGCGGTGAATTTGGCGCGATCTGTTCGCAAGCAGAACCCCAAACGGAGCTTGTCACCCGCGAGCGAACCCTGAGGCTTACCCACGTTAATAACAGCAACGTGGTGGTATGGAATCCCTGGCAACAGCGGGCAGAACAGATAAGCGATATGCCGGACGACGGCTGGCAAAAATTTGTTTGTCTGGAAACGGCGGCTATCGACAGGCCTCTTGTCAGCACGCCTCAACATCCGGCGTCGCTGGGCGTGCAGTTCGCGCTATCACATCATTAAGGACACGTTATGCGTATTACGAACATAGAAAGCTTTCTGGTCCGTCTGCCTTATACACCAGCACTAACACGCACCACCGACAAAGAGGGGCGCTTTAACGCCGCGCGGGCGCTGCACCCTACGCTGGATGCGCTGTTAGTGAAAGTCGAAACCGACACGGGCCTGACAGGCTGGGGAGAGGCGTTTGGCCACGCCTGTAACCCGGCCAGCATGGCATTGCTAAGCGGCCTGCTCGCCCCCTTCTTTACGGGTGAGGAATGCGATGACCCGGCGGCGTTAATGCAGAGGGCACATTACGCCTTTCACAGCTACGGCCGTGGCGGGGTGATGATGTATGCGCTTTCCGCACTGGATATCGCCCTGTGGGATCTGCGCGCTAAAGCGGAGAATGTTCCGCTGTGGCAATTGCTCGGCGGTACCCGTGCGCAGGTGGAACTATACCCCAGCATGGCCAGCTTCGATGGCGATGTCGCTAAATTAATGGCTTGCATTAACCCATTAATTAACAAGGGCTATCGATATATAAAACTGCACGAGCGGGATCCCCTGGCGATTGCGGAAGTCGCCAAGGCGCTGCCGGATAATATCACCTTGATGGTTGACACCAACTGCGCGTGGGATATCCCGCTGGCGGAGCAGATCCTGCCGCAGTTGCAGGCGGCTGGCGTCGCGTTTGTGGAAGAGCCAACCTTCCCGCCGGAAAATTTAAGCCAGCTCCGCTATCTGCGCCAGACGACGGGCGCGCGCATTGCTGCGGGTGAAAACTTTAGTACCAGCGAGGAGTTCGCGGTCTGTATGGCCTTAGACGCAGTTGATGTATTGCAGCCGAGCGTAGCCAAAATTGGCGGTATCTCCGCTGTACTGGAGATTATCAAACACGCGCGCGAGCATGAAAACGTCAGCCTGCTACCGCACTGTTTTTACTACGGCCCAGGCCTGCTCGCCAGCGCTCACCTGCTCAGCGTGATGCCAGAACCCGTTCCGCTGGAAGTGCCGTGGCTGATGTTCGAACAAACGCTGCATCCGTTTATGCGCTTCCAGCCGGTGATGGATCTGCCGAATGCGCCGGGTCTCGGTTTTAATCCGGATTTCGATGTACTGGAACGCCATCTGATTGCACAGGGATAATCCATGGATATCGTTATTTCGGACCGCCTGCTGGTAAAAACGCCCGTACTTTGGTTCCGGGCAGATGATGGCGCAGCCAGTGACAGGCCGCTTATCATTTTGTTTCATCGCTTTATGGCATCCAGAGAGCTGGATGCCAATCTAGGATATATGCTGGCGCAGGCGGGCTACAGCGTGATGTGTCCGCAGGCGGCGATGCATAGCGCCGGGGATGATGCTACGCTTCGCGCCGCCTCTTTCTGGCCAATTTTACAGCACACGCTGGAGAGATTTCCCGCGCTGCTGGCCGCCTGCCAGCAGGAAAAGCTCGGCGATGTTTCAAGACTGGGCGTAATGGGCACTTCGATGGGCGGTTTCGCTGTACTGGGGGCGATGGCGCAGTATCCGGAAATTCAGGCCGGAGCCGCCTATATGGCAAGTGGTTATTTTGCCGATGCAATAAGCGAGATCCATCCCCCAACGGCCAGCGCGCTGGCAGCCTGCCTGCATGGGATTGCGCCTTATGACATCGCAGGGAAAGAAGAACGGTTGGCGCAACGTCCGCTGTTTGTCTGGCACGGCCAGCAGGACACCGTTGTTGATGTTAAATATGCTGAACACCTCAGAGAGGCCATCGGCAGTGGCAACCTCACCTGTCTTATCGATCCGCTGTCGGGCCATAAAATCAACCAGCAATCGGTTGAGGCGGGCATCGATTTTTTCCACCGGGTTCTGCCGGTTTAACAGCATTAACTCAGTACAGTTATGCCTGAAATCCCCGGGTCGCGGCGTAAACGCCTTACCCGGACCGCCCCCATGCATCCGCCCCGGCACATTTCCCGGAGGCGGTGCTGGCGCACCTGTCCGGGCTACCGGCCCGTCGTAGTCCGGCTAAGCGCAGCGCAAGCCGGGGAAAAAACCACGTATGACGGCCAGCTCAGTCAATCTCTTTATCTACATGCTGCACAATCAGATCCGCCACCCGCTGCGAGTTTTTCGCCGCCAGCGCATCCAGAATACCTAAATGCTCCTCCTGCAATACCTGGGTCTGCTCCGGGGTAAAACCATACTGTTTCCACGCCAGTACCCAAAGATGGTGGAGCTGTTCCTGCATGTTGATCAAAATAGGGTTACCGCCGAGTTGCGCCACTTTTTTCTCGAAGCTCAGATCCAGCGCGCTATCGTCGTCATCGCAATCCTGACGCGAAAACTTTTCCCGGTTAAACTCGATAAGCTCCCGCAGTTGATTAATCCCCGATTTGTTAGCACGCCAAGCGTAGTCTTCAAAGATGGCTCGTTCAATAGAGGTCCGCGCCACGATAAGATTACGCAGAAACTCTCTCGTCACCCCACCTTCAATCAGCTTCGACAGGCTATGAGTATCGCTGAGCGACACCGCCGGCGGCTCGGTCAAAAAAGTCCCGCTGCCAACGCGAGTCTCAATGCGCCCGGAGGATTCAAGCACCTTCAGCGCCTGGCGCACCGATGTGCGGCTGACGTTGAGCATCTCGGCAAGCTCGCGCTCGGAAGGCAGCCGCTCGCCGGGTTTGATCTGCTTGCTATCGAGCAGATTAGTAATGTGTTGAATGATTGTCTGAAAAACGTCCGTGCGCTTAATAGGGATCATCGTAAATTTATTCTTGTCCGGCATACCGTTACCTCTTCCCAACGACGTTTCGCGCTTACGACCGGTTATTTTCCCTGCGCGGCGTCGCCATCAATTTTTGCAACCATAAATTGGATGGACCACTGTACCATTATTGGCTTTCCCGCGCGCTATTTTTCCCTCGCCATGGGCAAAAACGTTTGAAAACCCTCCATTATGTGATCTCAATTACACTTCTCTTAAAAATTGGTTGGACAACCAACCCAAACGGAGGATATTTCGGATCGTAAAACCACAACCCGATAAAGGAATTCAAGATGTACAGAAGCAATTTCAAGCCGGGATCCACCCGCTGGGCAGTACGTCGTGCACAATGGCGCAGTATGGGGATCCGCGAAGAAGACATGCATAAACCGAAGATCGCGATCATCAATACCTCTAACAAACTCTCCTGCTGCTATGTCCATCTGGATGAGCTGTGCCGGATCGTCGAGCAGGCAATCCGCGATGCGGGCGGGCTACCGTTTGAAGTACGCACCGTCGCCCCCAGCGACTTCGTCACCAGCGCCGGGAAAAAAGCGCGTTATCTGATGCCGACCCGCGACCTGATGGTCAATGAAGTGGAATGCATGATGGAAGGCGCGGTGCTGGACGGGATGATCTGCCTATCCTCCTGCGATAAAACCACTCCAGCGCATCTGATGTCGGCGGCGCGGCTGAATGTCCCTTCCCTGCTGCTGACCTGTGGTTATCAGGTGGGCGGCAAGTGTTCAAACGAAAAATTCGACGATCAGTTCTTCGATATTGATGACGTTTACGAGCAGGTTGGCGCGCTGGCAACGGGAGCCATCAGCGAAAAAGATCTTACCGACATGACTGATGTCGCAATCCAGTCACCGGGCGTCTGCGCCGGTCTGGGTACCGCTAACTCCATGCATATCGTCGCCGAAGCATTAGGTATGACGCTGCCAGGCAACTCACCGATCTGGGCCAATGGCCGCAAGGTGAAAGAGTACGCCCAGGCCGCCGGGAAACGAATCGTCGAACTCACTCAGCAGCAGGTTTTGCCGCGCGACATACTTACCGAAAAAGCGATTCAGAACGCAGTGATGACCGTGCTGGCGGTCGGCGGTTCGGTCAATACCGTTCGCCATCTTTCAGCGGTTGCCACCGAGGCAGAACTGCCGATCGATGTGGTTGGCCTATATGAAAAGTACGGCAAAAACATCAAATTACTGACCTCTGTTCGCCCTAACGGCCCGTTCCGCACGGAAGATCTGGAAGCGGCGGGCGGCACCACGGCGGTGATGAATCAGCTGCGCAATTTCCTCAACCTGGATGCGCTGACGGTCACGCAAAAAACCGTCGGTGAGAACATTAAAGACGCGGTAGTGAAAAACCACGAGGTGATCCGCACGCTGGATAACCCGGTCAGCCAGCGCCCTGGCGTCGCTATCCTGCGCGGCAACCTCGCCCCGGACGGCGCGATTGTCAAGCTCTCCGCCGTACCGGGAGAACTGGAACAATTTACCGGTCCAGCCAATATCTGCGAAGGTGAAGACGAAGCCATTGAAGCGTTGGGCGAAGGGAAAATCCAGAAAGGCGACGTGATTGTTCTGCGCAATATGGGCCCGGCTGGCGGCCCCGGTACGGTGTTTGCCTGTAGCTTTGTAGCAGCCCTCAACGGCGCGGGGATCGCGGCGCACGTAGCGGTGATCACCGATGGTGAACTCTCGGGCCTGAATCGCGGCATTATCGTCGGCCAACTGATGCCTGAAGCTGCCGCTGGCGGGCCATTGGCGGTGATAGAACAAGGTGAGACCGTACATATCAACTTCGTCGACCTCAGCATCAATATGGATGTTCCGCAGGAAGTGATTGATGCCCGTCTGGCGCAATGGCAGCCCAAACCTCTGCCGCTGGGCGGCGGAAGCGGCACCTATCTGTCGCAATATGCCCAACTGGTCCAGCCGATTGCGCAGGGCGCAGTGCTGGGGAAACGACGCATCCACGCGAAAAACATCGATTAATCATTAAATTATGAGGGTGACAGCCTCACCCTCATGACAGAGGAGGCACGTCATGCAAACCTGGCACGAAGTCGCCAACGAGATCCCCGTCACCTATGACGTTGACGTTCTGGTGGTGGGTGGTGGTCCAACCGGTGTTGCCGCAGCCACCGCCGCCGCGCGCGCTGGTGAAAACACCCTGCTGATTGAACGCTACGGTTTTTGCGGCGGTATGGCGACAGCGGGTATGTCGGGCGCGATTTGTGGTCTGTTTACTTCAGGCAAAGGTCCTCATGAGCAGCTGGTGCACGGCTTTGCCGGTGAATTTTACCAGCATCTGAAACACCGCGGTGCCGTGAGCGAACCGTTCCCGTTTGGCGAAACGCGCCTGGTCGTCCATGAGCCACACACCTGGAAAGAGGTGGCCGACGATTTACTCGCTGACAGCGGCGCGCAGATGCTGTTCCACACCCTTGCCACCGACGTGGTGATGGAGGGCAATCAGCTGCAAGGGGTGATTATCGAAAACAAAAGCGGACGGCAGTTAATTACCGCCCGTCGCTTTATCGATGCCACCGGCGACGGTGATCTCTGCGTCAAAGCAGGCGTACCTTACACCTGCGGACGCAACGGTCTGGTCCAGTATCCAACAATGGTGTTCCGTATGGGCAACGTCGATATCGAACGCGGCATTGGTCACCCGGTCGCCCAACTGGAAGCCTGGGTCGAAGCCGCACAGGCACAAGGCTATCACCTGCCTCGCAAGCATATTTATCTGCTGCCCTCGCCTCGCCCCGGCGAAGTGATGTGCAACGTCACCAGCATTTTGCGTGACGATGGCAGACCGATTGATGCCACATGCGCAGAAGATCTGACCTTTGCCGAACTCAAGGGGCGCAAGCAGGTACGCGAATACGAGCGTTTCCTGCTCGCCCGGGTTCCGGGATTCGAGCAGGCGCACCTGAACGATGTCGCGGCGCAAATTGGCATCCGCCAGAGTCGGACCATTGCAGGTCGCTACCGCCTGACCAACGACGATGTTTTCCAGGCGCGCAAAAGCGAACGCAAAGTTGCCAGCAGCGCCTGGTGCATCGAAGCACACGGTCAGGACGGCATCTTTATGTTCTACCTCGACAACGACTGGTACGACATTCCGTACGACACATTGGTGCCAGAAAACGTTCCAAACCTGATTACAGCAGGCCGTACGCTATGCGCCGAGCATGAAGCGTTGGCCTCGGCCCGCGTCACCGCGCAATGCTTTTTGACGGGCTTCGCTGCCGGAACCGCCGCCTGGTTAAGCCATCGCGAAGGGTGCGCATTCGCAGATATCGATGTTGCGGAGCTGCGCAGCATTATTGAATACCAAACTTATTAAGGGTGATACAGATGAAACCAGTTTTAGGCTTTATTGGTCTGGGCATTATGGGCAAACCGATGGTGCGCAATCTGCTGAAAGCAGGCTATAGCGTCAATGTTTACAGCATCGTGGCGCAGGATGTGGAAGAGATTGCCCGTGATGGCGCTATCGGTCAGGCATCCGCTCGTGCGGTCGCCGAAGCGGCAGATATTACCATCACCATGGTACCGAATACGCCGCAGGTGGAAGATGTCCTGTTTGGCGAAAACGGCCTGGCACCAGCGCTGCGTGAAGGTAAAGTCGTTATCGATATGAGCACCATCTCTTCGCTGGCGACAAAACAATTTGCTGACACCATCAAGTCGCTGGGAGCACGAATGCTCGATGCCCCGGTAAGCGGCGGTGATAAAGGCGCGAAAGGGGGTACGTTGTCAATTATGGTGGGCGGCGAAGCCGAGGTCTTTGAACGCTGTAAACCGATCCTCGAAGTGCTTGGCTGCCGCGTCACTCATGTCGGCGACAACGGCGCAGGCCAGGTCGTGAAATCCTGCAACCAGGTTCTGGCCGCCGCCACCATGGCCGCGCTGGGGGAATCGCTGGTAATGGGGGCAAAAGCAGGCGTCGATCCGGCCAAAATCGTCGAGGTGCTCTCAGCAGGATACGCCCGTTGTGGCGCGCTGGATATTCGCGGCAGCCTGCTGCTGGAGCGCAATTTCGACCCCGGTTTTATGACTCGTCTGCAGTACAAAGACCTCAATCTGGCAATGGAGCTCAGCCAGGGAATTGACTCCCCCATGCCGATCGCCAGCCTGGTGCGCGAACTGTATAAAACCTGTATGGCGCAGGGCATCGGCAACGAGGATCACTCCAACATTATTAAAGTGTTTGAGCAGCTATCCGGTATCGAAATCAAAGCAAGGAGCTAACATGCGTTTTCCCGATTTAAAACAACGGCTCCGCGAGGGGCCGCTACACGGCTGCTTTGTCACCTTCCCTTCAGCGGCGATAACTGAATTTACCGCTGCTATCGGATTTGATTTTGTGCTTATCGATAACGAGCACGGCAATATGAATCCGGAGACGATAGAAGATATGGTACGCGCCTCGCACGGTCAGCAGGTGCCCTGCCTGGTGCGGGTTCCTTACAATCGCGCCGAATATATGCGCAAAGCGCTGGATTTCGGCGCCGATGGCGTGCAGGTACCGCTGGTCAATACCGTAGAAGATGCTCGCGCCGCCGCCCTGCCCACACTGTTTCCACCGCAGGGCGAACGCGGAGTCGCCTTCCTGCCGCGCGCAGCCAACTACGGTATGTGCGCCGATAAAGCGCGATATCTGGCCGAAGCCAACGCCTCGCGGGTGCTATCGGTACATATTGAAACAACAGAAGCAGTAGAGAATCTGGATGAGATCCTCGCCGCAGGGCTGGCCGATGTATATTTCATCGGGCCGGGGGATTTGGCCGTTTCGATGGGCTACGGTCACGATCTCAACCATTCCGATGTACTGGCAACCATAGAGCGCTGTATTCGCAAAATCGCCGCCAGCGGCAATATTGCCGGGACCTACGTGGGAACCCCGGAGCGTGCCGCAGAAGCGATAAGCTGGGGCGCGCACTACCTGGTGACGGCCATCACACCGCATATGGTGAGCGGCGCAAAACACTACTTACAAATAAAAAACCAATAACGACTCTCTATCCTACAAACTTTTCCGGCGTTAACTGCCGGAACGGGAGAATGCACAATGAGCATTGCAGGCAAGAAAACGCACGCCCGATATTACATCTTATTTATGATAACCCTCGTCTTAACCCTAGCGACCGGAGATCGCGCCACGCTCTCCGTTGCCGGGCCGGAGATGCAAAAAGAGCTGGGTATCAGCGCCGTTGAAATTGGTTATCTCTTTTCCGCGTTCAGTTGGGCGTACGTCATCAGTATGACGCCTGCAGGCTGGGTGGCCGATAAAGTTGGCTCCAAACGGGCTATGTTTCTCGGGATCCTGCTGTGGTCAGTGATGACGGTATTTATGGGATTAGTCAGCTACGTCACCTTTGTCGTCCCCGCCCTGTTGATCCTGCGTTTCCTGCTCGGCGTATGCGAATCACCGGTTGGCCCCTCAGCCGGTCGTATCATCGCCGCCTGGTTTCCCTCTCAGGAGCGTGGCGTAGCAGGTGCCATCTTCAACAGCGCACAGTACGCTTCACTGGCGATATTCACTCCGCTGATGGCCTGGCTATGCCACGCCTTCGGCTGGGACCACGTATTTATCGTCATGGGGGTCATCGGCATTATGATCGCCTTCTGCTGGTCGAAATTCTTTTACGTCCCGACTAAGCATCCGGGAATCAATAACGAAGAGCTGGAGTACCTGAAGGAAGGCGGCGCGCTGGTTGAACTGGACACCGTGGCGAGCGTAAAAGGCGAACGTAAGCGCACAGGATGGCAGGAAATCGGCCAGCTGTTCAAAAGCCGGATGCTGATCGGCATTTTCATCGGCCAGTACTGCATCTCTGCGATTACCTGGTTCTTTATGACCTGGTTCCCGATTTATCTGGTGAAAGAGCGCGGGATGTCAATTCTTCAGGCCGGATTTATGGCCTCCGTCCCGGCGATTTGCGGCCTGATTGGCGGCATTATGAGCGGCTTTTTCTCAGACTGGCTACTGCGTAAAACCAACAACCTGAGCCTGGCGCGTAAGGTCCCGATCACCATCGGTCTGACCATGAGCGCCAGTATGATCCTTTGCAACTACGTCGGCTCAGAAGCGCTGGTGATGTTCCTGATGAGCGCCGCGTTCTTCGGCAAAGGCTTCGGCTCGCTGGGCTGGGCGGTTGTCGCGGATACCGCGCCGAAAGAGATCATCGGTACCACCGGCGGCCTGTTCAACTCTCTGGGCAATATCGCTGGGATCGTCACTCCCGTGGTGATCGGCTACATCCTGCAAGAAACAGGCTCTTTCGCCAACGCGCTGGTCTTCGTTGGAACCCACGGCATCATCGCCGTCTGCAGCTACTGGTTCATCGTCGGCAAGATTGAGCGCCTGAAAATTGCTCCGCGCGATGACGACGCTGTCCCTATGCAAAAACGTGAAGCCTGAACCCTAAATTCTGCTCGCCGGTAGGCGGGCAGAAACAAAAAATAAGGAAGCAATGTTATGACAAAATCTCCGGTTATTCGCCTTGATGAGAAAGACAACGTTGTGGTCGCCCGGGTCGCCATCGCCGCAGGTACCCCAATCGCTGGCGAGAACATCACCACGCTGCAGGATGTTCCGCTGGGCCACAAGGTAGCAACAAGACTCATTAAAAAAGACGAACCGATCCTCAAGTACAACACGGTCATCGGCTTCGCGCCTGAAGACCTCCCGCCAGGTACCTGGCTGCACAGCCACAACATCGTATTTGAGGATTTTCAGCGTGACTACGCCTTTAGTCGCGACTATCGCCCGGTACAAACCGTGCCACCAGAACAGCGCCGCACCTTCGATGGCTACGTGCGTGAAGATGGTCGAGTCGGGACGCGCAATATTCTCGGCGTGTTCGTGGTCGGAAACTGCGGCGCGACGGTGGCGCGTAAAATAGCCGCTCACTTTACCGAAGAACGCCTGCAAGCATGGCCAAACGTTGACAACGTAGTGCCCTACGTTCATGAACTGGGCTGCGGCATGGAGATGAGCGGGGAACCGATGGATCTACTGCGCCGCACCTTAGCAGGGTATATCAATAACCCCAACACTGCGGGCGCGCTGGTTGTGGCGCTGGGCTGCGAGCGTAACAACATCCACGGTTTCTTTGAACAAATGGGTCTGAAAGAGACTCCGATGCTGCGCAAACTGGTGATTCAAGATACTGGCGGAACGCGAAAAACCATCGATGAAGGTATCGCTATTATCGAATCCATGCTGCCACAAGCTAATGCCGTCAAACGCCAGCCGGTCTCCGTTGAGCATCTGACCGTCGGGCTACAATGCGGTGGTTCCGACGGTTTCTCCGGGCTTTCCGCCAACCCGGCGCTGGGCGTTGCGATGGATCTTCTGGTCGAACAAGGAGGAACCGCAATTCTCTCAGAAACCACTGAAATATTCGGCGTGGAGCACACCCTCACCGCGCGCGCTGTCACCCCCGAAGTGGGTCAAAAGCTCGTCGACTGTATCAACTGGTGGCTGGAGTATAATAAAGGACGCGATTGTCAGATTAATGGCCGGGTTAGCCCTGGCAACAACGCGGGCGGGCTGGCAAACGTACTGGAGAAATCACTGGGCGGGGCCAAAAAAGGCGGTAACTCTCCGCTAATGGAGGTTTACCGCTATGCATACCCGGTTACGCAAAAAGGGTTGGTCTTTATGGACACCCCCGGCTATGACCCGGTTTCAGCAACCGGTCAGGTTGCTGGCGGTGCCAATATGATTGCCTTCACCACCGGGCGCGGTTCCTGCTTTGGCTCAATGCCCGCACCAACGGTGAAGCTTGCCAGCAACACTCCGATGTATCAGCGTATGACGGAAGATATGGATCTCAATTGCGGTGTGGTCATTGATGGTGATGCCACGCTACGTCAAATGGGGGAAGCGATTTTTGAAAAAATCATCGCCATTGCCTCCGGTGAACAAAGCAAGAGCGAAGCATTGGGATTGGGGGAAAACGAGTTTGTTCCCTGGCCAATCGGGGTTCTGG
Source organism: Klebsiella sp. MISC125 (assembly GCF_051131775.1). NCBI lineage: Bacteria > Pseudomonadati > Pseudomonadota > Gammaproteobacteria > Enterobacterales > Enterobacteriaceae > Klebsiella > Klebsiella sp. MISC125. The sequence goes on along the minus strand of NZ_CP180448.1, from coordinate 2,288,162 downwards.
CGTGAATCTTTAACATCATATACGGCATGGTGAGCCCATGCCGTAGGACTATCATTGGCTTTCGCTGACTTTAGCCGATTCACGAATAGCAACCGCCATCGCAATACGCGACTCCAGCAGCTTCGCCACCGCAGCAAACACCGGCACTACTACTGAATTGCCGAACTGACGATAGGCCTGAGTATCCGAAACCGGAATGCGAAAATGATAGCCCTGCGGCGATTCAAACCCCATCAGACGCGCGCACTCGCGGGGCGTCAGCCTGCGTGGACGACGAAGCTGGTTTTCAGGGTCATCAAAATGCTTTTCACCCAGAGGACGATCCCAACCGCGATCGATGAGGATCTCCGCACCATCTTTGTAGTAGCGCGCCGACAGCGTACGCGCCACGCTGTGCGGATTCATAGGGTCAACTAATCCGTAACCAAAGCCGTTACCCCGCTCCTGGTGCTTGCGCGCATAGCGATAGAGATACTTCCACAGCACCTGGGTGAGAATAAATTTAGCATCCACCGCGGGCTCCAGCAGCTCGCCAAATGTCAGGCGCTTAGCCGGATAGAGCGTGGAGATATCACGTAGGGTAAACCCTTCATGCAGTTGCAAATCGCGACGGAAGCCAACCAGCACAATACGCTCGCGGTGCTGAGGTAAAAAATGGCGTCCATCGATGACCTTCGGATCGTCCGCTCCGGTATGATCGGCATCGGCGACTTCATAGCCCAGCTCGTCCAGCGTCTGCATAATGATGCGAAACGTTCGCCCCTTGTCGTGACTCTTTAGGTTTTTGACGTTTTCCAGCACAAAAATAGCGGGTTGCCTGGCGGCAATAATCCTGACAACGTCAAAAAACAGCGTCCCTTGCGTTTCGCAGGCAAAACCATGCGCCCGACCAAGAGCATTCTTCTTTGATACGCCAGCCAAAGAAAAAGGTTGGCAAGGAAAACCAGCCAGCAGAACATCATGCTGCGGGATAGCCTCGCGAATATGCTGCGCAGCTTCCTCATCGCGCACATCCTGACGATGGCTAAGGGTAATATCGCGAATATCCTCATTAAAACGATGCTGCTCAGGGTCGCAGTACCAATTGGCTTTATAGGTACGCACCGCATGCTTATTCCACTCGCTGGTGAAAACGCATTGCCCGCCAATCGCCTCGAAACCATTACGAATACCGCCGATACCGGCAAACAGATCGACAAAGCGGAATCCATAGTGCGGATGATGCGCTGGCGGCTGCGGCAGGAGCGTCAACAGATGGGCTCTCTCCTGTGCGTTTAAACGATTTGCTGCGTGAGGCACCGTCGCTACGCGCTTCAGGATGGCCGGGCTCCAGTGCTGCTCACCAACAGAGATTAACTGTGCCACCAGCGTTTTTACATCGTATATCGCCATCATCTGACGCAACAACGCCTGGGCGTCCTCTCCGTTATGCTCGGCCTTCAAAGATGGGAGACTTTCCTTGGATAAATTTTGCGACATAACCTCAACCAGCCCGACTATTTTTGCAGAGGTTACCATAAATAGCGCAAGCCGTTTTATGCCAGTGGATCAAAGCGCTGTAAAACCGCCTCATCAAGGGCCAGAGGGTCTCCGCAAAGCTCCGCACTTAACTTAGCCATAAACTGCACCAGAAAACGCGCATTGTGCACCGCCATTGCCCTGCCCTTTTCGGTTTGCATGGTTTCAGGCAAGCGCAACAACTTGCACTGGAAATGATCCAGCGCGTACTTCTTGTCATTTAATTCGCGTCTGTCGGCAAAGGGATCGTCGGCATCAAACAAAATATTGTTGAGCGCGCCGGACACGGCAAAAACGCGCGCCAGACCAATCGCCCCCAATGCTTCGAGTCGGTCGGCATCCTGAACAATCTTTGCTTCTTCACTCTGCGGGGGAATTGCAGCGCTAAAACTGTGCGCTTCTATAGCATGCAAGACCGCCGGATAGCGGTCTGCGGGGAAGTCAGGAAAAGATGACTGCAGGATGGCCAGCGTTTTTTCCGCCGCCATCGCCGAGGAGCGACTTCGCTCAGGATGATTTTTCGCCAGGCTGATGACGTCATGAAAATAGCAGGCGGTCAGGATCACCAGCCGATCAACATCAGTATCTTTGGCCAACTGCTGAGCCGTTGCCCAAACCCGGCGAAAGTGTGAAATATCGTGAGCAGAATCCTCTTGCGAGTGATGTCCGATTAACCATGATTCAAACCGCTGCTGCCAGTCAACAAGTTCCATGCGCGTTCCTTTGTGATAAGGCCAGAAACGAGCATAGCAACTTTAATCGTGATGTTCATACATCTGTGGATTAGGTCGCGTGTACCAGGCGATCGCACCGAGAACGACGCCAACGATACCCAACACCAAAAAACCCAGCAATGCACCGATCCATTTACCTGCCGTTGAACCTAACTCGCCGTCAATCGTCACGCCAGGTACGCTCTGGATCTGCCCAACAACCCACCAGTAGCGCGCCATCGCCCAGAGGAAGTAACCGCAAAAGACATAAAATGCCCACAGCGCAAGTTTACCTCCAGGACTCCGTTTCGCTTTATCTTCCATTAGCTTACTCTCCATTTACTCAACAACAGATACCGCCGACAGCAGTCAAAAATAGTGATATTTGTCACATTGTATAATAAAAATGCTTTCCAGGCAGCAGATCTCTCTATCCTCTTTAAGCCTGGTTCTCGCTCCATTCGCTCTACTGCTAATCGCCACATATTTTCAATGAATTCTATCTTATTTTAAATAATGCAAATTGATGAAAGCAGGTGAGAATTTTCCTGCACTTTCCTGCTGATTCCATCTAAACAAGATTAATACCCTAAGTTTATTCCCCGTAAAGTCTCATCACCCCATCATTTTGAAATGGCGCATGCAAAAAACGAATTTACCCGTGAACATTACCCACAAAAATATAAATTACAAAATCATTTAAATTGTAAATTTCATCAATAATACAAATTACTTATAAAAACACATAAGTTCATGTTATTGAAAAACATACACACAAGAAATAAATTAAAACAAATCAATAGATTTTAAATATAAAGAATCACTCAGAAACATTTTGTAATATTAGATATAATTTACTTACATCTTTCATTTAAAGAAAAATGAACTTAATCGCTAGTATCAAATAGTCTCCCCGGAGGGAATGACAACATTCATATTAATTATGATTAAAAGGGAATATATATAATGAAAAGAAAAGTACTGGCAATTCTGGTTCCAGCTTTATTAGTCGCTGGTGCCGCTAACGCAGCAGAAATCTATAATAAGAACGGCAACAAACTGGATTTCTACGGAAAAATGGTTGGCGAGCACATCATGACCCATGATGGCGACAACAACAACTCTGACGATACCTCCTATGCACGTTTCGGTATCAAAGGCGAAACTCAGATTAGCAGCGAACTGACCGGTTATGGCCAGTTTGAATACAACATCAAAGCGGACAAACCAGAAGGTCAGCAGTCTGATGACACCCGTCTGGCGTTTGCTGGCCTGAAATTCGGTGAATACGGTTCATTTGACTACGGCCGTAACTACGGCGTTGTTTATGACGCAGCGGGTTACACCGATATGCTGGTTGAGTGGGGCGGCGACGGCCTGGTCTACACTGACAACTTCATGACCGGTCGTACCAACGGCGTAGCGACCTACCGTAACACCGACTTCTTCGGTATGGTTGATGGTCTGAACTTTGCCCTGCAGTATCAAGGTAAAAACAATGATACTTCTACCCCTGCAGAAGCAAACGGCGACGGTTTCGGTTTCTCTGTTAACTACAACATCGACGGCTTCGGCTTAGTAGGCGCTTATAGCAACGCTGACCGCGTTGACGAGCAAGCTCGTGACCATAAAGGCGAAACAGCAGAAGTCTGGGATTTGGCTGCCAAATATGATGCAAACAATGTTTACGCATCAGTTATGTACGGTGAATCCCATAACATGACCCCGATGGAAAAAGGTGGTTTCGCCAACAAGACTCAGAACATTGAAGCCGTTGTTCAGTACCAGTTCGACTTCGGTCTGCGTCCGTCTCTGGGCTATGTCTATGCGAAAGGCAAAGATCTGGGTCCAAGACAAGATACCAATGCTGATATCATGAACTACGTTGAACTGGGTACCTGGTACTACTTCAATAAAAACTTCAACGTATACACTGCATACAAATTCAACCTGATGGATGACGAAGATGCAGCTGTTACTGGCGCGTCTACCGACGACCAGTTCGCTGTAGGTATCACCTACCAGTTCTAAGTTTGTTAATTAATCTCAAGCCCGCCTCGTGCGGGCTTTTTTTGTTTTTGGCAACTCTGGAAGAGATGCTGGAAAAACTCTCTTCTGTCGCTGAAGATTGTCGTGAGGAAGAAAGTACCGTCCGTAAAGAACAAGAAGAACGTCAGGCTAAATTACAAGCCTTCCGCCAGAAACTGTTAGAAGATGGTATTGATCCTGCTGAACTATTCGCAGCGGTTGGTTTATCTCATCCTAAAACCAAATCGGCACGCACTCCACGCCCTGCTAAATACAAATATACAGATGCATTGGTGCTTTAGCATACCCGTTTGCATATTACGCTTTAGAAGTATCAGCACAGAGGATAGTGTCAAAAAAATCCTGGGACAGACATTTTGGTGATTTAGGTTCATCAAGGGTGTTGTTCTTGTCCATTTATATATTTTGTATATTATTTATTACTCCTCTCCTTACATTATATTTTTTCATATCAAATAAACACCAATATTGGGCACTGGCATCTGGAGGTTTGCAGGTTATAGGCGCATAAAACATGATAACCATCACATTCATGATAAAGGTGCCAATTTTTGATATAGATGGTTTTTACTTTTTGCTACAGATGATAATGCACCCTAAAAAAGGAATTAACCATGAAAATGACAATAATATACACACTGATATCTGTAATTTTTGGAGTATATGGAACCACAGCCATTGCCGGTAACACAAATCGAGTATCACAAAATTTAGCAACCGTAGTTTCCCAAGAAAAGCAATCAGTTATAGGCAATTGGGACGAGTTCAACTCGAGAAAAATTGATAGACTAATTCAAGAGGCAAAGCAGAAGCCTGCACACTCTTTATATGCTGTTTTTGATTTTGACAACACGACAGCTTTTCTAGATATCGAAGAGGCAACTCTTATATATCAACTGGAAAACCTTAGATTTGCTATGAAACCTGAGATATTGAAAGAGATAATTTACAAAGATATACCGACCTCTAGCTTTAACTCTGATTATAATAATAAAAACAATCAAGCGGTTAATATAAATCTCATTGGTCAAGATATTGTTGATAGCTACACATGGCTATACCATAATTACAATGGATTTGAGGGTAATAAAACGATTGATGAAATTAAAACAAATCCTAATTATATGAATTTTATAGTAAAAATGAGATATTTATATGATGCAATAGGTGGGTCATTCGACCATGAGGTATCTTATCCATGGGTAACGTATCTTTTTTCTGGTATGTCCAAAAAAGAAATATCTGATTTAGTAGACGATACTATTGAGTGGCAAAATAAACAGCCTATCACAAAGGTAACATGGGTAAGCCCAGCAGATATGGCAGGCCGGGCTGGTATCGTATCAGTAACATGGAAAAATGGATTTAGGCTGCTTCCAGAAATGCAGACATTATACAAAAACCTACAGGAGGCAGGGGTTGATGTTTATGTAATTTCCGCTTCTGCTTTAGACGTTATAAAAAGTATCGTTACTATAGATAAATATGGCTTTTCTGTTCCTGAATCTCATGTCTATGCAATGCATCCCTTATACGATAAAGAAGGTAAATTGACTCATAGCCTCGATCCGTACTACCCTCAAACGCAAGGAAAAGGTAAAACCGAAACCATAAAGAAATTTATACAACAACGTTACAAAAATACAGGGCCAATATTCGTTGCTGGCGATAGTGAAGGAGATCAAAACATGATGTCCGACTTTAATGACACAAAGTTAGTTCTCATTATTAACCGGCTACGTTCATCTGACACCATTATTGGTAAATTATCAGCTAAAGCTGTTCGTGACTATAATAAAAATGATGCAAAAATATTATTGCAGGGACGAGATGAAAATAAAGGAGAATTTTTACCATCACAGAGTAGCATACTAATGGGTACTAATAACGAAATATCTTTACCATAGTTGTCGATTTACAGCAATGTCTCTTTTCCAATTAAGAGGCATTGCTACCGAAAGGATATTAAATATTATATTTATAATAACGTCTCACTCCGATATTTCTTTACTTTTTCAACAAATATTCCTGACGTTTACAACCGTCCTTATGCCCATTCTTGCATGCTAGCCCAAACCAAGTTATCGCTTGCCCTGTGTTGATATTTCCCCCTTCACCACGTTCATTCATCACACCGATTTTGACCTGCGCACGCGGATCATTTTGGGCAGCAGCTTTTTCATACCAAATCTTTGCCTGCTGATAATCAACATCCAGTATTTCTCCATATAAATATATGAGACCTAAGGCATACTGAGCTTCTACATCTCCATTTTCACCTGCCGCTTTTAACTTAGAAAGCTGAGAGTCCCTCTCACTGGTCGTGTAAGCACACCCTTTTTAGTTCCACGCACTTTTTGAGATTTCCGTGTTTTCGGCCATCAGCCTGTATTCTTCCAACGCTTTCCTGATTTCACTTCTTTTCATCCATACTCCAACAAACCATTCCCTTTAGACACCCTCACAGGTATCCGTATGAAACACATGCAGTTCAACAATTTTGTTATCCGAGATGCGAGATGGGCTAAGTTGTTGTTTAAGAGTGTGAGCTTGTGAACTAAAGAAGATAAAAGTGGATGCCCTACAAGGAGCAACATGGTAAAAATGACAGCGTTAGAGGTGAGAAAACAGAGCGATAGCAAGAAATTTTAATGCAGGGATTTATGCAGGGCAAAATCAAAAAATCTTCGCAACTTATTGATTTATTTTAATAATTGGCGGAGAGAGGGGGATTTGAACCCCCGGTAGAGTTGCCCCTACTCCGGTTTTCGAGACCGGTCCATTCAGCCGCTCTGGCATCTCTCCGCTGTTGAGGTTGCTATAATGCCAGGTTCTTTGGCATTTTAATAGTTCCTGTCTCTTTAATTCAGTTCAAGTGACGACTTTGCGAGCAATATGATGTTTAAATGGCCCTGGAAAGTAGATGAAGAGTCTGGCAACGCAGAAATCCCCTGGGAACAGGCGCTTGCCATTCCAGTTTTAGCCAATCTCTCCGAGCAGGAGCAGCGGCAACTTGCACAAATGGCAAACCGTTTTTTACAGCAGAAGCGTCTCGTTGCGTTACAAGGACTTGAGCTTACCCCCCTTCATAGCGCCCGTATCGCACTACTGTTTTGCCTGCCGGTTCTCGAACTTGGGATCGAATGGTTAGACGGCTTCCACGAAGTGCTCATCTACCCTGCTCCGTTTGTCGTCGATGATGAATGGGAAGATGATATCGGCCTGGTGCATAACCAACGAATCGTGCAATCCGGGCAAAGCTGGCAGCAAGGCCCCATTGTTCTCAACTGGCTCGACATCCAGGACTCCTTCGACGCCTCCGGTTTTAACCTTATCGTCCACGAAGTTGCGCATAAGCTGGATACCCGCAATGGCGATCGCGCAAGTGGTGTGCCATTCATTCCACTCCGCGAAGTCGCAGGTTGGGAGCACGATCTTCACGCAGCGATGAACAATATTCAGGATGAGATCGATCTGGTCGGCGAAAGCGCCGCAAGCGTTGATGCCTATGCCGCTACCGATCCTGCCGAATGTTTTGCCGTGCTCTCTGAATATTTCTTCAGTGCCCCTGAGCTCTTTGCCCCGCGTTTTCCTGCACTTTGGCAACGTTTCTGCCACTTCTATCGCCAGGACCCGCTGGAGAGATTACGTGAAAATAGCCCACAGAATGAAGGTGATAACCCAGCAGTACACTAAAACAACGGTTTGCACTAAATTTAACCATTTGAATCAGCAAGTTAAATTTAGTGTTGACACAAAAATACGAGGCCAGTAGTATTCGCCTCGTTCACACGATTCCTCTGTAGTTCAGTCGGTAGAACGGCGGACTGTTAATCCGTATGTCACTGGTTCGAGTCCAGTCAGAGGAGCCAAATTTCGATTCTTATGCTTCCCTGTGAGTCTTTATCTATTTTTGATTCAACAGGTTAGCGTAAAAATCCTTCCCGATGCGTATCTTGTCTTTTTCCGCGCCGGTGAAATTAGTTCGCTATAGTAGTGCCCCCGATATCCCTTAATGATTCAAAAAATCCGCAACTTAAAACCCATATCTAAACCCATCAAACTGTCTGATTCGCACTGTCTATTTGATACCAACAACAAGCAACGTATTGCGATAGAAGCGATATGCAGGAAGCATCTGTTATCAGCCCAGTTGCCATGTGACAGTACCTTGTACTATATGAAAGCCGTTGACGATCAATGAAATGGTCGTAGGTCATGAATTCATAGCAGAGGAAATTCATCCGGATATAAATCGCCAGCAGTCGCTGTAAGCTCGCAGTTGTAGTCTTGTGCCAAAGAATGCAGTATTTGCGCTTCGCGCCCTGCAGATAACTGGGTATTGTGGGTAAAACCGTTTGTTTCTACAGCCAGTGGATCTAATGCCTGCTAGCCGCTAATGAGAGCGTTTTAGCGTTATTGCTATCCCCCCCGAAACCATCTTACGATTTTTTCCTGCCCCCAAAGCTGCCACTGGCTTTCCCAGCAGCCAATGCTGTGTTGTTCCCTGGAAATTCCAGGGAATACTAATATCACAGTCATTTATATCTTCATCTATAAACTAAACCTCCCCTTGTTGTCGACGAAACCAGTCTTCCCAGGCAGTAATTACTGCTCCTCGAAGAAAGCATTCACGTGAAATAACATGCGTCTTTACCTTAGGAAAAAGGAGATTCAGTGCTCAAAAATATCCGTGAACCACAATAACCGGACGCACAATCAGAGGAACCGATTCAATCCGTTCTGGTTGCTCTATTTCCCTATGTAACTACTGTTTGGGTATCCAGACCCTTTACAAGCGCGACATTGAATGCGCTGTGTTCCCTGTGGATTATGGCCATCATAAATAGTTTCTTTGCCATAACATACAGGACAAAAAACCTCTTTCAGAGGCATATACGGTTAAGTGAACAGATCGCTATTCATTAAATTGTTGCTCATTAAACAGAGGGGGATAACTTCCACATACCCAGCATGTGGAATGCTGGATATCCCAACCTGTATTCTGACCAACTGTAATCTACAAATGCTGATATTGACAGTCCCAAATTGAGGCAACCAAACGATTTGCAGGTATTCATTGTAAATAGAGTCAATATAAGCCACCAACGATTTCAATGGGTCGCTTATTTTTCCTCATAACTCTTGCTTAATTTTGTGAGTAGACACACATAAAAAACCATTTCAGAACGTAAAGTAACGAATCTTTATATGACTGAAAGGAACTGATTATGAAAATAAAAACAAAACTTAGTTTAATTACATTATGTCTGTCCGCAATGTTAGTCACACCCGTTAATGCCAGGGATGTGACTATTTATTATACCAATGATTTACATGCTCATGTCTCTCCTGGTAAAATCCCAGCCGTCGACAAAGAACGTCTGGTAGGTGGTTTTGCTAACATAGCGACCATCGTTAATGATGCTAAGAAAAAAAGTAAAGATGTCTTTTTCTTTGATGCAGGAGATTACTTTACCGGTCCCTATATAAGCACCCTCACCAAGGGTGAAGCTATCATTGATATAATGAATACAATGCCTTTTGATGCGGTATCTGTGGGTAACCACGAATTTGACCATGGTGTTGATAATATGGTTAAGCAGTTATCAAAAGCGAACTTCCCCGTTTTGCTGGGTAATGTTTTTTATACCAACAGTGATAAACCCGTTTGGAATAATCCCTGGACGATTGTCGAAAAAGATGGCCTAAAAATTGGCGTAATTGGAGTACATCAAAAATTTGCATTTTATGACACTATTGCGGCGAAGGCATATGCTGGCTCAGAAGCTCGTGATGAAGTGCCTTATATTCAAAAAGGGCTTGATGCGTTAAAAGGCAAAGTTGATATCATCGTGCTGCTTATCCATGAAGGTACACCAGCGCGTCAATCGAGTTATGGGAACAAAGACGTAGCCAGAATGTTGCAAGCCGATATCGATACCGCAAAGAAATTTAAGGGTATTGATGTGCTAATCACAGGACATGCTCATGTCGGTACGCCTGAGCCAATTAAAGTCAATGACACGCTCGTTGTTTCCACGGATGCGTATGGTACTGATATTGGTAAATTAATATTGGATTTTAACCCTCAGACTAAAAAAATTGAAGGTTATAACGGTAAATTAATCACAGTATTTGCTGACGAATATAAACCAGATCCAAAAGTACAAGCCAAGATAGATGAGTGGAATGCTAAGCTGAAAAATATCACTGACCAGGTTATTGGGTCGACAACGGCACCATTCACTCGCTCTTATGGTGAATCGTCACCTGTTGGTAATTTAGTTCTTGATGCCATGATGGCTAAAGCACCGGACGCCATCGTGGGATTACAAAACAGCGGAGGATTGCGTGCTGATTTTCCACAAGGACATTTAAAATATGGTGATGTAATTACTACTTTCCCATTTAATAACGAACTGGTTGAAATGGACCTTACCGGAAAGGATCTCACCGATTTAATGATTCACGCAACTAATCTCACTAATGGGGTTTTGCAAGTGTCAAAAAGCGTTCATGTTGAATATGACAGTAAAAAACCTCTGGGTGAGCGAATCATTAAATTCACAATTAATAATCAACCGGTAGATCCAACCAAAACATATCGGGTTGTTACACACTCATTTTGTGCGACTGGTGGCGATGGGTTTGAGGCGTTCCTGAAAGGAACGAATGTCAAAACGATCAACAGTACCACTTCTGCAGAGTCAATCATTGATTATGTCAAGACTCATAATCCTTTAAAACCTGATCTTGAAATGAGAGTGACTGATGTAAGTGCCGCCAAATAGATCCAATAATAGAGTGATAGAAAACAGACCTGTATTTTAAATAATCAAATACAGTTGATACTAACTTTCCAATAAAACTTGTTTTCTAACATGTTCAGGTATGATTGAGTGGTTAACATCCCTCAATCATATCATAGCGAAGCATTAAAAATAAAATAACCACCTTATATTGGCAAAATGCATAGATTTTATTACAGAGATAGTCTTTTTCAACAAACCTCAATAAATGGAATTATACGCATGAAAAAAATAAAATATTTTTTATCGGGAACACTTATATTATTACCTATCGTAACGTTTGCAGACTCTGGAAATGATGAATATCTATCAGACTGGTGGCATCAAAGCGTTAATATAGTAGGCAGCAATTCTACTCGCTTTGGGCCACAAAAAAGATCAGATCTATATCCAGAGTATCGTGCATGGGCGCATGTAGATTGGTTTGATTTTTATGGCTATGCAGATTTACCAAAATTTTTTGGTTTAGGAAATGATAACGATATCGGCATTTGGGATAATGGTTCTCCATTTTTCGCAGAAATAGAACCTCGTTTTAGCATCGACAAATTAACGGGTGTCGATCTGAGCTTTGGTCCCTTTAAAGAATGGTATTTTGCCCACAACTATATCTATGATGCGGGAACTAACGAAGGGCAGCGCCAGAGTACCTGGTATATGGGCTAGGGACGGATATTGACACAGGGCTACCGATGACTTTATCTGCTAACATCTATGCTAAATACCAAGGAAATAATTATAATGCTGCCAACGAAAATGAATGGGATGGATATCGCTTTAAATTAAAATATTTTATTCCCATTACTACTCTTTTTGGTGGAAAGCTAAATTACGTCGGCTTTACTAATTTTGATTTCGGTTCAGATTTAAAAGAAAAATCAGGTGGTGAACAACAATTTTACTCCCGTACAAATAGCTCGATAGTTACCACCAATGTACTCAGCTTAGTTTATCCTCACTGGAACTATGGAGCGACCCTTCGTTATTTCTATCATGGTCGGCAATTTGAAGAGGGTAGTAAAGCATTTAACAGCAAAGGTCAGATCACCCGCATAGACTCGACGGGATGGGCCTACTATTTAACTGTTGGTTACACTTTTTAAATATGACTAAAAGGAATTGGCTATGAAGATAAAAATGATTGCAGCAGGTATTCTGTTGACGTTGCCATTTTTGGCTTGCGCGAAAGATGTCACCATTATTTATACCAATGATCTCCATGCTCATGTTGATGCATACAAACTCCCGTATATCGCAGACGGAAAGCGGGCAATTGGCGGATTTGCTAATATAACGACATTAGTAAAGCAGGAAAAAGAAAAAAACAAAGCCACCTTTTATTTTGACGCCGGCGACTATTTTACTGGACCATATATCAGCAGCCTGACAAAGGGTCAGGCAATAATTGATATTATGAATACTATGCCCTTTGATGCGGTATCCATTGGTAATCATGAATTTGATCATGGTTGGGATAATCTCTTACGCCAGCTAAGTAAGGCGAACTTCCCCGTTTTATTGGGGAATGTGTTCCACAAGGATAGCGAGATACCTTTCTGGAACAAACCGTATACCATCCTGGAAAAAGATGGCGTAAAAATTGGAGTTATTGGGCTACACGGTGTATTTGCGTTTAATGACACGATTTCAGAGCTCTCGCTCCAGGGTCTCGATAATGATAAAAACAACCGCTTTGATAAATCAGCAGAAGTCCTCAAGAATCAGGGGATTGAGGCTCGCGATGAAGTGAAATATCTGCAGCACTATCTGGATGAATTACGGGGCAAAGTTAACGTCACCGTCGCACTTGTTCATGAAGGCGTTCCAGCACGTCAGTCCAGTATTGGTAATACAGATGTCAGGCGTGCACTGGATAAAGATATTCAGACCGCAACTCAGGTTAACGGACTTGATATTCTCATCACCGGGCACGCTCATGTAGGAACACCAGAACCTATCAAGGTGGGAAATACGTTAATCCTTTCTACTGACAGCGGCGGTATCGATGTGGGTAAATTAGTACTCAATGTTGAACCTGCAACCCGTACTCATGAAGTGAAAAGCTTCGAGCTAAAAACACTTTATGCTGATGAATGGAAACCTGATCCAACAACGCAGAAAGTTATCGATGGCTGGAATCAAAAACTCGCGGATATCGTGCGCCAACCAGTCGGTGAATCACCTGTCACGTTAACCCGCGCCTATGGCGAGTCATCACAACTTGGCAACCTGTTTACAGATGCAATGCTTGTCGCCGCGCCAAATGCACAGATCGCGCTGATTAATTCCGGTAGCTTACGGGCCGATCTCAACGCGGGGCCTATTACCTTTGGCGACATTACCAGTACATTCCCCTTCAAGAATGAGCTTACAGAGATGGATCTCAGCGGCAAGGATCTGCGTAATCTGATGGAACATGGGGCAGCACTCACTAATGGCATATTACAAATGTCAAAGGGTGCTGAAATGCGTTATATGCCGCAGAAACCAGTCGGGCAGCGCATGGTGTCTTTCACAATCAACGGCAAAGCGATTGTGGATACGGAGAGTTACCATGTCGCAACCACGACGTTCCTTGCTTTAGGAGGCGATGGTTTTCTGGCATTTAAAGAAGGGAAAAATATACAAGTCCGTGCCGGGGATAATATGTCTGATCTCGTGATTGATTATCTGAAGTCAGGGCACAAAATTGTCCCTGCGCAAGTTAATGAAATGCGGGTAAAAGTCAGCAAGTAATAAAACGATGATGCCGTTTATTCTATATACCCGTAATACTTCAAGTTGCATGTACGTTGGCTGCTTTCGTTCACCCCAGTCACTTACCTGAGTAAGCTCCTGGGGATTCGCTCACTTGCCGCGTTACTCGGCCTGCGGCCTCGCCCCTTCGGGGCCAACGCAATCGCTGTTCAAGGCACGAGTGCCTTGTCCTGCAACTCGAATTATTTAGGGTATAGATGGCATCATTTTTTTCAAATATTATCAAAACGCCCCCTTGTCCAACCCCTCCGTCAAACATTTCTCTGATTGAACCAGACGCCCTCCCCCACAGCCCGCATTCTGAATACAAACCGCGAAACTCCGTTTAATGAATTATGCTCATAGCGCCTATTTATTGAACGTAATTATCTTAGCCGCCAACTCCGTTACTCTGAATGCAGAGAAACGGCCAACCTCCTGATGAAGCTGGCCTTACGACTTAAATATTGCTATCGAAGAAGTTGTCGAGCTTGCTCATGGCCTGGTCGACATAACGCGGCACCCAGTAGGTCTCAATATGCGTCGCTCCGTCGATAAGGAACAGTTCTTTATTTGCGGTACCGGTGGCCTTTTTAAACGCGCTTTCGGTCATATACAGCGAATCTGCTTTGGTACCGGCCATCATCAGCAGCGGCTGGTTGATAAGGTCCATATTGCTTTGCGCATCAAAGCGCATTAAATCGAGCAGGCTGCTGGTGGTATAGCGGAAGGTTGAGTTCGGATGAGCATGGGTTTTCCAGTAGTACTCGTAGCCCTGGCGATACAGATCAAATGGGAGTTTGGCGATTTGTTCATCGGTCAGGTTAGCATCACCGGAATAGCTGACCTCACCCGTGGTGACTTCTTTGATACGCGCGTCGGTTGCCTGCTTCAGACGTTCCTGGATAGTGGAAATCTGTGAATCCTGATAGCCATTGCGGCGCACCAGCCCGGAGTCAAACATGCTGAGCGTCGCCAGCGCTTTAAAACGTTTATCGGTCTGCGCCGCTTTTAGCGAATAGCCGCCACCGCCGCAGATGCCCAGTAGGCCAATACGCGCGGTATCAACGCCGGGATACTGGCTGAGATAGTCAGCCATGCCGTGAATATCCTCAATGCGATTGGCTGGTTTATCCACGCTGCGCGGCATACCGCCGCTGGCTCCCTGATAAGCCGCATCGGCGGTAATTGTAATATATCCATGCTCCGCCAGGCGCTGAGCATATAACCCGGCAACCTGCTCTTTCACGCCACCATTAGGATGGGCAACAACCACCGCCGGATATTTTTTAGCCGGATCGTAATTGGCCGGGGTGTATACATTGGCGGCAATCTGGATGCCGTGCAGATCATATTTTACCGGGTGAATGTTGACCTTGCCTTTGACATTTTCAGTTATCGCTCCGTCATACACCAGAGTAAAAGGATTTTGTTTGTAATCAGCGGCATGCACCGATGAAATACTCATCATGGCCGTCAGTAAAACGGTATTTAAAAGCGTAATTTTCATGATCTCTCCCGAATAAATAATGGCCTGAATTCACCAGGCTGGCGATGGCAAATAACGTATTCAGATTAGGAAGAGAGAACTGTCAGCATCATGACGAATGAATAACAATTTTGTCAGAAATATCTTGCACAGGTTTCTGACATCGCTGTCAGGAAACGGTCAGCTTTATGTTGGCAAACGGGAGTCAGAATAAGCGCAGGCCAAACTACCGAGAAAAGGAGCCTTTCATGAGCAATAAACAACGATTCACCGACGACGCAGACGTCCCTTCTATGCCAGCACGGCGTAAATTGCTGATTGCAGGGGCCGGGGTCGCTGCAGCCTCGCTGGTCTCTCACGTTTACGCGACAGAAAAAATCGCTAGCGCCGGAGGTCAAAGCAACCTGCATTCTGCCGCACCGGATAAACGCAAACTGGGCAACCTCGAAGTGTCCGCTATCGGTCTGGGCGTACAGAACATGAGCCGTAAATACGACACTTCCGTGCCCTGGCGTCCGGAGATGGTGAATATCATTCGCCAGGCCTTCGATCGCGGCATCACGCTATTTGATGCGGCGGAAGCCTACGGCCCGTTTGAAGTTGAAAAAATCCTCGGCGAAGGTGTGGCCCCTTTTCGCGACAAAATTGTTATCGCCACCAAGTTTGGCTGGAACATCGATCAGCAGACCGGCAAGCGCCTTCCTGGCCTAAACAGTCGCCCGGAGCATATCAAACAAGTCGTCGAAAACATGCTTAAACGCCTGCGAACCGATCGCATCGACCTGCTGTATCAGCATCGGGTCGATCCACAGATCCCGATTGAGGACGTCGCGGGCGCCGTAAAAGACCTAATGGCTCAAGGAAAGGTACTGCACTGGGGATTATCGGAAATGGGCGTTAATACGCTAAGACGCGCCCACGCGGCATTACCGGTAACCGCAGTCCAAAGCGAATATTCGATGCTCTGGCGCGGCCCGGAAAAAAGCGCGCTGCCGGTATGCGAAGAGTTGGGGATTGGTTTCGTGCCGTGGAGCCCGCTGGGCGTACAGTTTTTAACTGGCTGGATAGATGCCAATACCCGATTTGCTCCCGGCGATTTCCGCGCCACGGAATCTCGTTTTGCTCCGGATAATCTGGCGCACAATCTCCAGCTCGTCGAGTTACTAAAAAGCTGGGCGCTAAGAAAAAATGCCGCGCCGGGCCAAATTGCGCTGGCGTGGCTGCTGGCAAGCAAACCCTGGATTGTGCCAATTCCCGGCACCACCAACCGCGACCATATGCTGCAAAACACTGCCGCAGCTGCCATCAAGCTGACAAACGCTGAAATGACCGAGCTCACCCGTTCACTGGATGCCATAACCATCAGAGGCCAAAGGCTACCCGATGCGGTACAGGTTTATTCCGATGTCGAAGCCCCCTTAAAAAACGGATAAGGATAGGATTGCTATGCGCCTGCTGTTAGTGGAAGACGAAGAAAAAACATCAAGCTACCTGACGCGCGCGCTGGGCGAATCGGGGTTCACGGTTGATGTCTCTGCCGATGGAGCCGAAGGCCTGCACTACGCGCAGGAGTTCGACTACGACGCGATAATCCTTGATGTCATGCTGCCGGGCATGGACGGTTACCGGGTACTGGAAAACCTTCGCACCAGTAAACAAACACCAGTACTCATGCTATCCGCCAGGGGGTCCGTCGATGAGCGAGTTAAAGGCCTGCGCCTGGGTGCCGATGATTATCTGCCCAAACCCTTTTCCCTGATTGAACTGGTGGCGCGCATTCAGGCGCTAGTGCGTCGCCGCTCAGCCGACGGCGCAGATATTACGCAGTTGCAAATACACGACCTGCACCTGGATCTGCTGGCTCGCCGGGTATTGCGCGCCGGAACGCGCCTGGAGCTGACCGCCAAAGAGTTTTCCCTGCTCAGCCTGCTGGCCCGTCACCAGGGAGAGATCCTGTCCAAAATGATGATCGCCGAACAGGTCTGGGATATGAATTTCGACAGCGACGCGAACGTCGTGGAAGTCGCCATCAAACGCCTGCGTGCCAAAGTTGATGCGCCGTTCGGGATCAAGCTGCTGCATACCGTGCGCGGCATGGGCTATGTTCTTGAAGTCAGGCCTGAAGAAGTGATGGAAAAACATGTTTAAGCGCGCCATCTCGGTACATCTGGCGTTGATGTTCGCGTTGTCCGCCCTACTGATCGTCTCGACCATCGGCATTTTGCTGCGAAGCTCGCTGCATGACTCACTGCAAAAACAGATGCATAACGAGCTACTGTTTCGCGAATCATTAATGAGCCCGTGGATCGTATCGCGCACCTCCGCCGACGGCTGGTCTACGCTTGCCAGTAAATTTACCGTTCTGGCCAACTCTGAAGGCGAGCGGGTTCGCTACTGGATAGTCAGCGATAACCCTCATTTTAACGTGGGCGGAGCGCCCCCCTTCGGGGTTCAGTGGTCTTCGCTGACGGAGGGTTTCAATAAAATGCCCGGCGCTTCGCAAGGCGCATGTTCGCTTTTTCTGCTGGTCAAAACGATCCCCGCCAACGGTGAAAGGCCGGCGCTACGCTATGTGGTCGCCATCGATTCCACACCATACATGGGCACGCTGGAAGCGTTCACGCGCACGCTGCTGATTATTACCGCACTGGGCGTGGTTATTGTCGCGCTGCTGGGATACATGGTCGCCAGAATTGGCCTGCGCCCGGTTAGCGCCCTAAGCCAGCAGGCGCAGCATCTGGCACCGGGCGATCATGGTCAGCGGCTCGATAGCACCGCGCTGCCTGAGGAGTTGCAGCAGCTGGCACGGTCATTTAATGGTGTGCTGGAACGTCAGGAAATTGCCTGGCGGCAACTTGAAAGCTTTAACGCCGACGTGGCCCACGAGCTACGTACCCCACTCACCAACCTGATTGGCCAAACACAGCTCGGACTATCGCGCCGACGCTCGCATGATGAACTTGAAGAACTGCTGGGTTCAAACCTAGAAGAACTTGAGCGGATGACGTCAATCGTTAACGACATGCTGTTCCTGTCACATGCCCACGCCGGTGTTCATGCCGCGCAGTTAAGCCGCGTCTCGCTACGTGAAGAGACGCTGAAAACGGCAGAATACGTGGAACCCTCCTTCGCTGAAAAACAGCTCACGCTGGAGATCGAAGGCGATGTCTCCGCCCATATCGACCGGCGGTTGTTCCACCGTTCACTGGCTAATCTGCTGGAAAACAGCGCAAGGCACGCGCCACCATGCAGTACGATTATCGTCCGCTTAAGCGAAAGTCACAATCAGGCTTGTGTCGCAGTATCGAACCCCGGAGAGCCGATCGCCTCTGCCCATTTACATCGCCTTTTTGAACGTTTTTATCGCGTTGATGCTTCTCGCGCTAAGAGCGATACCCATCACGGACTGGGGCTCTCAATCGTTCATGCCGTGGCCATTATGCACCGGGGCGAGGTTTTTGCGCGCAGCGAAGGGGGCCACAATACCTTTGGCCTCACCTTCGCCCTCGCACCGCCAACTGACAACAATGTCAGCCAACCGTCAGCCTGACGACATGGAACGCCCATTAGAATTATCGCAACGCAGTACCCCCCTTCATTGACATAAAAGGACGCCCTGCATGATTGGAAAATTAGGTTACCTCGCGCTGTTACTGCCGTTTGTCGCTTTCTCTTCATTGGCCGAGGGGCAAAACGCCTCGGTGCAGATTACGCCCGCCGGGAGCCAAAGCGCGATGGCAGGCCCCGCTGAAAACTTTACCGGACGCGTGCGGGTCGACCCGTTATTCAGCGCCGACAAAGACATTAGCGCCTCCGGCGCATACGTTACCTTTGAGCCCGGTGCGCGTTCTGCCTGGCACACCCATCCTGCCGGTCAAAGGCTAATCGTGACCTCCGGCGTCGGCCTGACTCAGGAGGAAGGACAACCCGTGCAAACCATCCGCCCCGGCGATGTCGTGGTATGCCCGCCAGGGGTTAAGCACTGGCATGGGGCCGCGCCCGGCAGCGCAATGACGCATCTGGCCGTAACGGGTACGGTCGCGGGTAAAAACGTTAAATGGATGGAGAAAGTGACGGATGAACAATACCACGCGCATTAAAACGCTAACGGCAGCGGCATTGCTGATTTTTGGTTGTAACCTTTCGGTGAATGCGGCCCCGACGACGCAAGGAGCCTCTACGATGGAGAACCAACAAACCGCCTCCACTACGCTATCTGCTCGCCAGCAGGCGATCCCGCTGATCGCCGCATCAATGGCCAGCAGCCAGATGGACAAGCTGAACACAGCGCTAAATCAGGGTCTGGATGCCGGGCTCACGATTAATGAAACCAAAGAAATCCTCGTCCAGCTCTATGCCTACACCGGCTTCCCTCGTAGCCTTAACGGATTGAATGAATTGATGAAGGTGGTTGAAACGCGTAAACAACGCGGCATCAATGACATCGAAGGAAAAGAGCCAGCCAGTCCGATTCCCGTCGGCGCGGAGCTGCGCGCCGTGGGTACCGCAAACCAGACCAAAATCTCAGGCGCACCGGTACAGGGGCCGCTTTTTGAATTTGTCCCGGTGATTAATCAGTTCCTGCAAACGCATCTGTTTGGCGATATCTTTGCCCGCGACAACCTCGACTGGCAAAGCCGAGAGCTGGCAACGGTTGGTGCGCTCGCCGCCACGCCGGGCGTGGAATCGCAGCTGCTGTCGCACACGCGGGCCAGTCTGCGGGTTGGACTCACTGCCGAGCAGCTACGCCAGTTGGCGCAGGTGCTACGAGAAAATGGCGAAAGCGAAGCGGCTATGCGTGCTGACCATGCGCTACAGCAGGCGCTGTCCAGCTGATCAAGCCCGTCGGTGCCAGCGCAAAGCGTCAACCACCAGCGTAAACGCCGTCGGGAGATGCTGGCGACCGGGGTAATAAAGATAGTACCCCGGAAAATGCGGGCACCAGTCGGCAAGCAAGGGTATCAGCGATTTAGTGGTGATATATTTCGCCACTAAATCGCGGGGCACATAGGCGATACCGGCCCCGTCCAGCGCCGCCTGAATCATCAAAAAGGTATTGTTAAAAACGGTTTGCCCATCGACCCGAACGTTAATTTTTTGACTGCCCTTTTCAAACTCCCAGGCATACAGCGCGCCGTGGGTGGGCAACCGCAGATTGATGCAGTTATGCGCCATCAGATCTTCAGGGCATGTTACCGCCGCCCTGCCGGAAAGATAACCGGGTGCTGCAACCACCGCCATCGGCACATCGGGGGTAATGCGCACCGCAATCATGTCTTTGTCCACCTGATCGCCCATCCGCACCCCGGCATCAAAGCGTTGGGCCGCAATATCGGTCAGTTCATAGCCGACGCTGAATTCAATGTTGATATCGGGGTGTTCATTTAATAAAGGCTGAAGTCGGGGCCAGAGTACGGTGACGATGGCATGATCGTTGGCGGTAATACGCACCGTTCCGGCAGGCTTATCACGTGAAGCACGCAGCGAGATCAATTCCGTCTCAATCTCATCCAGGCGCGGTGCGAGCACGGCCAGCAAGCGGTTTCCGGCATCGGTTGGCGAGACGCTACGCGTGGTACGGATTAATAACCGCACTCCCAGGCGCTCTTCCAGCCCCAGCAGCGTATGGCTCAGCGCCGAACGCGAGATGCCCAATACCGCCGCCGCTCGGGTAAAACTACGCTCCTGGGCCACCGTCACAAAAGCCTGTAAATCGTTTAATTTTTCTTTGCTCATAATTGGTGAATTTTTTGCACCAGTGTATTCATATTTGAGCATCTTATCATTTAATCAGGCTTTCACTACACTTTACACAGTGGATCCCGATGGACAACGTCGGGACGCTTAAATTAAAACGCGGAGACAACATGAACGAACAATTTGACGGTAACGGTATCTTCCCTAAAGGGGAGAAAAACGAAGCCTATGCGCAGTATTTTCAGGGCACCAGCTACCTGAGCATGCTCTCCACGGAAGGGGTTAATATCGGTAACGTGGTCTTTGAGCCAGGTTGTCGTAACCACTGGCATATTCATCATAAGGGCGGACAAATCCTGCTGGTGACCGGCGGACGCGGCTGGTATCAGGAGTGGAACCAACCGGCGCGTGAGCTGACCGCCGGGGATGTGGTCAATATCCCTGCGGGAGTCAAACACTGGCACGGCGCGGCAGCCGACAGCTGGTTTGCCCACCTCGCCGTGGCGGTTCCCGCTGAAGGTGCATCCAACGAATGGCTGGAGCCGGTGGCCGACGAAGAGTACCGTCAGTTGCCTTAAGTTTCGCAACAGCAGGGTTCGCCAATTTATGAATCCTGCTAATTAACCCTAGAAAATTACGCCCTCTAATCGAATAAATCACTCTGCGCTATGCTTCTCTGACACAAAAGAGGAAGGATAACGTCATGCAAACGGTAACACTGAACAACGGTATTGAAATGCCCCTGCTGGGCTTTGGCGTCTTTCAAATGACGGATGCCGCAGAGTGCGAGCGCGCCGTTGTCGAGGCGATTGAAACGGGCTACCGCCTGATTGATACCGCCGCCTCCTACCTGAACGAAACTCAGGTCGGCAACGCGCTCAAGCAGAGCGGCATTGCGCGCGATGAGCTTTTCGTCACCACCAAACTGTGGATGCAGGACGCCAGCTACGAAGGCGCCAAAGCGCAGTTTGAGCGTTCGATAAATCGCCTGCAGTTGGATTACGTCGATCTCTATTTGATTCATCAGCCTTATGGCGACGTTCACGGTGCATGGCGCGCCATGGAGGAGCTACAGCAGGCCGGGAAAATTCGCGCGATTGGCGTGAGCAACTTCCACCCGGACCGCCTCGCCGATCTCATCGCCTTCAATAACGTGGTGCCTGCCGTCAACCAAATTGAGGTGAACCCGTTTAATCAGCAGCTCCACGCCGTGCCGTGGATGCTGACCCGCGGCATTCAGCCTGAAGCGTGGGCACCTTTTGCTGAAGGCAAAAACGGTCTGTTCCAGCATCCGGAGTTAACCGCCATTGGCGAAAAATATGGCAAAAGCGTCGGCCAGGTCGTCCTGCGCTGGATCCTCCAGCGCGGCATCGTCTCGCTGGCGAAAACCGTGCGTAAAGAGCGCATGGTCGAAAATATCAACGTGCTGGACTTCGAGCTGAGCGCCGACGAAATGCTGCACATTACCGCCATCGACACCGCCACCAGCGCCTTTTTCTCACATCGCGACCCCGCCCGAGTGGAATGGCTGGCCGGTCGTAAGCTGGACGTTTAATCAGAAACCCACGGAGATGTAACGCAATGCAAAAACGTTTTCTTGGTCAGTCCGGGCTTGAAGTCTCGGCACTCGGCCTGGGCTGTATGGGTCTGAGCCACGGCTACGGCCCGGCGACCGATACCCGTCAGGCCATCGAACTGATTCGTGCCGCCGTTGAGCGCGGCGTAACCTTCTTCGATACCGCCGAAGTGTACGGCCCGTATCTGAATGAAGAAGTGGTCGGCGAAGCGTTAAAACCGTTCCGCGACCAAGTCGTTATCGCCACTAAATTTGGCTTTACCTTCGGCGATGACAACAAGCAGCAGATTTTAAACAGCCGCCCGGAGCATATCCGCGTCGCGGTGGAAGGCTCGCTGCGTCGTCTGAAAACCGACGTCATCGACCTGCTGTACCAGCACCGCGTTGACCCCGACGTGCCGATCGAAGACGTCGCCGGCGTGGTGAAAGACCTGATTGCCGAAGGCAAGGTTAAACACTTCGGCCTTTCCGAAGCAGGCGTGCAAACCATTCGCCGCGCCCATGCCGTGCAGCCGGTTGCCGCGCTGCAAAGCGAATACTCAATGTGGTGGCGCGAGCCTGAGCAGGCGATCCTGCCGGTACTGGAAGAGCTGGGGATTGGCTTTGTGCCGTTCAGCCCGCTGGGCAAAGGCTTTTTAACCGGCGCGATCAAAGCCGGTACCACGTTCGGTGAAGATGATTTCAGAAGCAAAGTGCCACGCTTTGCCGCCGAGGCTATTGCAGCCAATGAACAACTGGTCACCCTGCTTGGCGAGCTGGCTGCCGAAAAAGGCGTAACTCCGGCGCAGATTGCGCTGGCCTGGCTGCTGGCGCAAAAACCGTGGATTGTGCCGATCCCCGGCACCACCAAGCTGCATCGACTGGAAGAGAATCTGGGCGCTGCTGAACTCGTCCTTTCAGCGGAGGATTTGCGTAAAATCACCCAGGCGCTGGAAACGGTGAAAATCGTCGGCGAGCGCTACCCTGCCGCCTTAATGGCCCGCGTCGGGCGTTAAGGTTAAATTCGGTCTGCGGGTTGCCGTAGGCCGTTTACTCAGAATAACGCAGCGCATCAATCAGCAAGGCAAAGGCCGGTGGGTGCTGTTTACGGCTGGGATAATAAAGGTAATATCCCGGAAAAGAGGGGCACCATTCATCGAGAACCTGAATCAGATCTCCTGATTTCACCAGACCCTCAATCGTATCCTCCGGCACGCAGGCAATACCGAACCCGGACAGGGCCGCGTCAATTCTTTCCGATAGCAGATTGAACGTCAGCTGCCCCTCCACCCTGACGCGCAGCGGTTTACCGTCTCGCTCAAACTCCCAGTGATAGAGTCCCCCGGCGGTCGGCAGGCGCATGTTGATACAGCGATGATTTTGTAGTTCATGTGGAGTTTGGGGAATTTTATGTTCCGCGAAATAGCCGGGTGAACCCACCAGCGCCATGCGCATATCCGGGCCGATTTTCACGGCGATCATATCTTTATCGACGCTTTCGCCAAGGCGGATACCGGCGTCAAAACGCCCCTCCACAATATTCACAAAGCCATTATCCGCCACCAGCTCAACGTTGATTTCCGGATACTCCTTGAGAAAAGGCTTAAGCTTCGGCCATACCAGACTGCGCGCGGAGTGCTCGCCTGCCGAGAGCCGAATATTGCCGGATGGCGCGCGATTGAGCTGAATAACGGCTTCCAGCTCCTGTTCCAGATCGGCAATGCGCGGCTCCAGGCAGGCAATAATGCGCTCACCGGCTTCGGTCGGCGCGACGCTACGGGTGGTTCGGGTCAAAAGACGGATGTCTAAACGCTCCTCCAGGCCCTTTATGGCGTGGCTGAGCGCCGACTGTGAAACGCCAAGCTTACCCGCCGCTTTGGTAAAGCTTCGCTCCCTCGCAACGATCAGAAAGATCTGCAGTTCGTTGAAGTTCTCTTTAAGCATCGGTGGGCTCCTTCGTTAACTTGATTGCCCGCACGCAGAACTTATGAAGGCGATTCATAGACGCAATCATTTTAGCCTCGTTACTCTACATAATGGCAATTGATATCCTGTTTTTAACCTATTTATTTCTGCATTAAATCCAGGATATCACTCATGAAAATACTCATTGCAGGCGCGACGGGCAGTATCGGTCTTCACGTCGTTGAAACCGCGATCGAAATGGGCCATCAGCCCATAGCGTTGGTCAGAAATCGGCGCAAAGTCAAACTGCTCCCCCGCGACGCGCAGGTTGTCTACGGCGACGTCTCCATGCCGGAGACCTTAACGGATGTGGTGAAAGATATTGATGCCGTCATCTTCACCCTTGGCTCCGATGGTCAGGGACGTATTGGCGCGCGAGCGATAGACTACGGCGGCGTGCGCAATATCCTGAAGCTGCTTAAATCAACCCAGGTGCGAATTGCGCTGATGACCACCATCGGCGTTACCGAGCGGCTCAGTTCATTTAACCAACGCACGGAAGTGCATGACTGGAAGCGTCGGGCCGAGCGCCTGCTGAGGGCCAGCGGTCATCCCTACACCATCGTCAGACCGGGCTGGTTCGATTACAACCATGAGAATGAGCATAAGTTACTGATGCTACAGGGCGATCGCCGCCATGCCGGCACCCCGGACGATGGCGTAATCTCGCGAAAACAAATTGCCAAAGTTCTGGTTTCAGCTCTGACCAACGACACGGCAATCAATAAAACCTTTGAGCTGGTAGCCGAGCGTGGCCCGGAGCAACCTGACTTCACGCCATTATTTGCCGCATTGCAGTCTGATAATTCGCAAAAAATAGACGCAATTGCGGATATGGACAATATGCCGCTGGTCGATGAACCCGAGTGTATCGTCAGAGAATTAAATACGTTTTTGAAGCAACGTATTTAAACGCAGAGCCAACTCAGTACGGGACACGGCGGGAACAGGCTCTTCCCGCCCCATCATACAGACCATCACATTCCCCTCATTAACCTCATCACTCACCTAATATTCCTCACTGATTAAACAGTGCGGGATATTCGTTATCATATTAAATCAGCGCGCCTCATTTTATCGGTAATATGCATGCACTTTTATTTCGACTCATTTATAACTAAAAGCGCTTGAGCACTGAATTACACCAACACCAGACAAATTCAGCCGGGATGGCAATTAACATATGGTCCTTTGATCATGCATATTTTCATGGAGATAAAAAATGCAATTAGATTTCACACTTAATATTAGTAACGACACCTGGTACCCGACAGCCGATATTAGTGGGTTCAAATCCGCTACCGGCGCCAGCGTTGATATTAAAGAAAAAATGATCCTGACTTTTATCGCACCAGGTAAAATTACCGCCGGGGATATTAACGTATCGACAAACCCATGGTGTCTAACAAGCACAAATATTGAATCAAGCGAAGTGTCCAGCGGCATCTTTGATATTAAGCTGACGATAACTGCCGCCGATGGTTCTGCCTTAGGCAACTCTATTTCCAATATTCATATGGGCGTCAATGCGTCCTCCGATACCGTGCCAAAATGGGAGACTTTCCGCAGCACCTTCACCGCTGCCGCTGATGAAGAAGCAGACGTTGCCGGTGAACTAGCCGTGACCTGTGCCGTCTTCCCGGCCGGACTGGAAAACACCGCTCTTACGCTGGTTTTGCTTCGCGGTGAGAAAAGCGAAACGCTTCTTCCGAAAGCAGGCATCACCAATTTTGATATCGACGCAGGCGTTTACACGGTCAGCGCGGCAGAGCTGCGCACCGCAGAAGGTACCGTTAGCGCGGCAGTACAATTAAGCGCAACGGAGCTGACCATCACTAAAGGCCAGCGCACCCCGCTTGATATTACCTTTGCCCAGGCTGAACGTAGCACCACTCTGGACGTGGCGGTAAATTTACCGGCCACCCACGCGCTGTATAACGAAGATCTGAACGTTGTTTATCTGGAAAACGGCGTTGCCAAACAGCACTTCACCATGCGCGCAGGTCAAAAACAACGCCTGGAGCGTCTACCGATCGCCGGGACTTATTCCGTTTGCATCGATGACATCAAACTGAACAATATTCACTACAGCTTTGATGCGGCGAACGGCGCGCTGGACAACCAGCTTCACGATATCGCCTTCACCAGCGCTAACCAGCGCGACGAGTCTCAGTCCGCCTCTGCGAAATTAACCCTCAAAGTTGTTGCCGAAAAAACGGTTGCCGATACTTTCGCTCTGCGTCTGGTTGATGGCAGCGACGTTCCGCGTCAGTACTCTTTCGCCGATCTGGCGATGCAAACCGGCAGCATTACGCCGTCGATTGCGCTGGCACCGGGCGTTTATCAGGTTGAATCCGCTACCGTTATCCATAACGGCGTTGTGTACTATATCGATGTCGCCACGCAGACGCTGAACGTTGAGAAAAACACCCCGCTGACGCTGGTCATCGCGATCGTTGAAGGGGCCAACCTGTGCGTAAAAGGTTTCCCTGAGTTCCTGAGCTTCGGCGGCTGCGCCAATATGTCACCAAGCAACGTGGATGACCTGGCCGAAGCGCGCGTCTCTTCCCTGTTCAAATACTCCGGTGATGACGGCATGGGCGATGCGTCCGGGTATCTGGATCCGGCGAAAGAGCCGACTTCAAAAATCATCCAGATGGCTCGTGATGTTTCCGCGAAAACTGGCGACAGCGTGCTGCCGATGATGGTCTCCTACACCTGCAACCTGTCGCTGGGTGACGTGGAAAACATTATTGACGATCCTGAGCGTCATCAATTCAGCTTTGCCAACTTCATTCAGGCGCTGCAAATGGCGCAGGCGATGAAAGATGACGAGCATCCGGTTCCGGGCGGCTTTATCGTCAACCCTGATTACCTTGGCGAATGTCAGAAGTACGGTTTCTCTCCCGACTATGTGATTCCGGTTCGCAAGCCGCTGGCGGAAGCTCTGGCACACCATGGCGTGAATATCGCCGTTCCTGCCGCGATTACCGATACCCTGAAAGGCTATATCAAAGGCGTCAACTGGCTGGTGCGCGCAGTGGCACCGGATGTGGTGCTGGGCTGGCAGGTGAACCTGTGGAGCGTCGGCGGTTCACAGTGGGTTTATAATGATTTCACCTATGACGATGTGTTTGATGCCGTAGACGGCACCAGGAAAAAAATGACCATCGACCCGACTCTGGCAGGCAAGCTGACCGCCGAATACGCGCTGCTGGTCGGTGTCTTTGAGGATATCGAATACATCAATGCGAATGGGGTCACCGTTGTGGCTAAGGGCGCAGACTTTATGGCCGCAGACCGCTATGAGGCGGATGACTTTACCGCTCGCGCCTACAAAAACGGCTACTGCTACTCACCGTTTGAATGGGATCGCACCTTCGAATTCTGCGCGGCGCTGAGCCGTTATCTGCGCCAGCCGGTGCTGCCATGGCAGGTTCCGGCCAGCCGTCTGGCCACCGTCTCCGAGCAAGTTGGGGCGTTAGAGGCGAAATTCTGGGGCACCGGCGGCAGCTACCTGATGGGCCATGCGGAAATCGGCAGTTCTATGGAGGCCATTAACGCTGACCTGTTGGACATCGAGTTCCTTGATGTTCACGCCAGCATGATGGGCAAAAATCCGCGCGAGCTGTTCAAGCGTCATGAGTGGGATTTCACTGAACCAAAATATGTGGATTTCCCGTCACGCGGTATTTTCCATGTGCAGGTCGGCGGCGGTGCCACCACCGGCGTGGTGAGCGCGGTCAATAACAACAGCAGCAGTTGGATGCGCGCGAAGCTGGCGGCCTATCGTAATAACCCGGTTAAACTCAAAGATTGATCCATTAAGATCGTGTTCTTTGTCTGAAACGGAAAAGCCGACGCGTTATGCGTCGGCTTTTGTTTTTTGGTTTTCCACGGTGGCGGCGCGCTGCGTCTGTCCGGGCTACCGATTATGCGGCTGTCTGGTAGCCCGGACAGGTGCGCAGCACCGCCTCCGGGAATGACTCAGGCCGTGCGCCACTTGCGCGTCAGCGGCTTCTCAATTTCCACAATCAGGAACATCACAAAACCGATAATAAAGGTGATCACCCAGTAGCGGAACGGCAGCGCTTCGGTACCGAACAGCATCTGCATAAACGGCGCGTAGATAATCAGCAGTTGCAGCACCAGCAACACGCCGCTGACAATCCAGATACCCCGGTTCGCCAGCAGCCCTTTGCTCAGTGAGAAACCATCCGCCACCCGGCAGTTGAGCATATAAAACCACTGCGCGGTGACCAGCGTCTGCAACAGTACGGTGCGGATAAACTCAGGTGAGTAGCCTCGCGGCTGTAGCCAGGCCTCCAGCACAAAGGCGCTCACGGCGATCATCGAACCGACAAAAATTACCCGCCAGATGGCAAAGCCGTCCATCACATGCAGCTTAGGATCGCGCGGCGGACGGCGCATGATGTTCTTTTCACCGGCTTCGAACGCCAGACCAAACGACAGCGTAGCCGACGTCGCCATGTTCATCCACAAAATCAACACCGGCGTCAGCGGAATCAAATTCCCCGCCAGCAGCGCGATAATGATTAACAACCCCTGCGCCAGGTTGGTTGGCATAATGAACAAGATCGTTTTCTTCAGGTTATCGTAAACCCGCCGCCCTTCCCTGACTGCACTGGCGATGGTGGCGAAGTTATCATCGGTCAGCACCATATCAGCGGCCTCTTTGGTCACTTCGGTGCCCTTGATGCCCATCGCGATACCAACATCGGCTTGCTTCAGCGCCGGGGCGTCGTTCACCCCATCACCGGTCATCCCGACCACCTCTTTCCTGCTTTGCAGCGCCTGGACCAGACGGAACTTATCTTCCGGACTGGTACGGGCAAAAATATCGAATTTCTGCGCCGCTTCACTCAGTTGGATATCGTCCATCACCTCCAGCTCGCGCCCGGTAATGGCGTTCCCGGCGTTGCCGATCCCCAGCATCTTGCCGATACTCATCGCCGTTTGCGGGTGGTCCCCGGTGATCATCTTCACGCGGATCCCCGCCTGCAGGCAGTCGCCGATAGCGGTAATGGCCTCCGGTCGCGGCGGGTCCATCATCCCGGCGATCCCTAACAGAATGACGCCCTGCTGCAAATCCTGATGGGTGAGTTCGGTTTGCCCGTCAGCCGCCGGTTTCCACGCTGCCGCCACCATTCGCAGCCCTTCCCGCGCGTACTCTTCAATTTTCGCTTCCCAATACGGCTGGTCCAGCGGATCCAGCCCATGGTCGGTTTGCTGATGCTGGCACAGGCGGAACAGCACATCTGGCGCACC
The DNA here is from genome assembly GCF_051131775.1 of Klebsiella sp. MISC125. Classification (NCBI taxonomy): domain Bacteria; kingdom Pseudomonadati; phylum Pseudomonadota; class Gammaproteobacteria; order Enterobacterales; family Enterobacteriaceae; genus Klebsiella; species Klebsiella sp. MISC125. Next base: position 2,258,339 of record NZ_CP180448.1, on the reverse strand, counting down.
GGTAATTAAAATCGTCTCTTCATTGCCGATGCGGTACAGCGTCGACATATATTTGTATTGCGAATCAAAGGGGATCTTACTGCGCAATTCGGTGCTCGCCGGTGGAAGCGTCACTTTCGCCGCCAGCACCTTCAGCGCCCCTTCAGTAGGGCCGCCAGTGATTTTCCACAACCCGCTTTCATCTTTGATTAGCTGGCTGTCGTTACACAGGTCGATGGTGCGCAGATAACGCTCCAGCAGCGTGCCCGGCGCGACGGTTATCGGGTCCGGCTCATCGATCGGGTGAATATTCCCCACCGGCTCGTAGCTGTCCCCTTCCACCCGATAGACTTTATCGGCGGTGATAACGGCCTTAACCGTCATCTCGTTCATGGTCAGCGTCCCGGTTTTATCCGAGCAAATAACCGTCATCGCCCCGAGGGTTTCGACCGTCGGCAGCTTGCGGATAATCGCCTTCTGCCGGGCCATGGTTTGCACGCCAAGCGAGAGGATAATCGAGATAATCGCCGGCAGCCCTTCCGGTACCGACGCCACCGCCAGGCTAATCAGCGACAGCATCAGTTCAGAAACCGGCATATCGCGGAACAGCAGGCTAAAGACGAATAGCGCAGCCATCATCACCAAAATGATGATAAAGATGGCTTTGCCGAGCTTATCCATCTGCACCAACAGCGGAGTACGGTGTTTCTCGATATCCGCCATCATCTGGTTAATGTGGCCCAGCTCGGTATCGCCACCGGTTGCCACCACCAGGCCTTTGCCACCACCGGAGCTTACCGTGGTGCCTGAGAACAACAGGTTCGTCCGGTCACCCAACGGCAGTTCGCCGCTAAGCGCTTCGGTACTTTTCTCCACCACCGTTGATTCACCGGTCAGAATCGCCTCTTCCACCCGTAGGTTATGCGCTTCGATAACCCGCAGGTCTGCTGGAATGCGGTCGCCGGCGCGGATCACCACGATATCGCCGGGAACCAGCGCCGTGGTCGGAATGGTTTCATGATTCCCCTGACGAACCACCACCGCTTCGCTGGAGAGCATATTGCGAATGCTCTGGAGCGATTTTTCGGCGTTACTCTCCTGAATATGACCAATCAGGGCGTTGATCACCGCCACGCCGAGGATCACCAGAGTATCGACCCAGTGGCCCATCACCGCCGTCAATAGCGCCGCCGCCAGCAAGACGTAAATCAGCACATCATTAAAATGCGCCAGAAAACGCAGCCATGCCGGTTTACCCGCTTTTTGCGGTAGCGCATTTTCACCGTACTGCTGTAAGCGCGCCGTCGCTTCAGCGCTGCTGATGCCATCGGGAGTGCTGTTGGTGCTGGTCAGGGTTTCATCCACGGAGAGCTGATAAAACGAGCCGCCCGGTTTTTCTGTATTCATAGTTATCTCCTCACTCCTGTAACGGAAATCAGGACAGCCTCAGGCTGCCCTTAGCGCACCACAAAAACCGGCACATGGGCATAACGCACGATACTTGCCGCCTCTGAACCCAACAGATGGGTTTGAATATTGGGATTGCGTGAGCCAATGATCACCACATCCGCCTTCAGTTCATCTGCCAGTTTCGTCACTTCATCGCGGACGTTGCCGCTGCGAATATGAATCTGGACATCGCTTTCCTTCAGAGAGAGTTTATTGATGAGTTCAGCGAGTTTTTCTTTTGAATTATTAACCAGATAGTCTTCCATTTTTCGCGCATCGGAAATAAATCCGCGCGTCAGTGCAGGAGAAAATGTCGGGATGACGTTGAGTAAATGAATCTGCCCGGAGGAGCTTTGCGCGAGGAATTGAGCATGGGACAAAGCCTTGTCCGCAAGGCCGGTTTCAAACACATCAACCGGGACGAGGATATTTTTATACATAGAGACAATCCTTTTATTACCTATAAAAAAAGGTGGTGAAAACAGCGCAGACAATGGCGCTGAGGAAGAAATCTCGATTCGAAGTATGATGGGTATAATTAAACGTAGCACACGGCGATTAACATTATTAAGATGCCAATTAATATATTGAAAAATATCACAGACTCAGTCGACCTCAGACAATTCAACTGAAAACCCAGCGAAATCGTCAACATTACCGCAAATTTTACTCTTTTTAACATTTCCGTTTTTCAACGACTATGCTCATTATCAGAGGCCTGTGCGCCTCTAAAAACCATTCAATAATTATGTAGATAAGAATCTACTTAGCACAAGGTTGATACCAGAGGAGGAGCAATGTTCGGCTACAGCCTGTTTCGCCTGGGCCTGTTTATTGCCCTGGCAATAATCGCCTGTACGGCTTCCGGGTTATTTACCTATTTAGTGGTCTCAGCGCTGGCTGAATAAAGCCGGCATTTGTGAAAAATATGTAAAATAAAACCTTTAGCACCGAGGGGAATACAGTGAACCGTTATTTTTCTCTCATTCCCGTTGTTATTTTAATAACAACGGCTTGCGATCAGAAAGCACCGCAAGTTACCCCGCTGCCGCGGATGGTAAAAGTTGCGGATGTCGTCGCCATTGGTGATTCACAGCAGCGCATTTTTCCTGCCCGTATTGAATCCGGGGATTCTACCGATCTGTCGTTCAAACGCGGCGGACAGATTGAATCCCTTGATGTGCGTCAGGGAGCCAGTATCTCTCAGGGGCAAGCGCTCGCCCGGCTCAACGCCCGGGAAGCGCAGCAACGCGTCAACGAACGGCAGACCGCTGCAACCCTCGCTCAGCGGCAGTTCGACCGCTTCCAGACGCTGGCCGGTCGCCAGGCCATTTCAAAAGCGGAAATGGATATCCAGCGGGCCAACCGTGATTCCGCCAACGCTGCGCTAAAAATCGCCCGCGAAGAGCTAAGTCAAATGACGCTCACCGCGCCGTTTAGCGGTATTGCCGCCAGCGTCCCGATCCGTAATCACCAGGTTGTCGCCGCCGGACAGCCGATCGTCACCCTGACGCGAACCGATCTGCTCGACGTGGTGTTCAGCATTCCGGAGAATCTTTTTACAACTATTGATATCCGCAATGCGCAGTATCGTCCGGTGGTGAAAATCAACTCTATGCCGGACCGTCAGTTCACCGCCGAATATAAAGAACATACCGGTAGCAGCGACAGCAACACTCTGACCTGGCAGATCATTTTAACCATGCCGCGCCCGGCCGATTTTCCGTCAGTGGGCGGCGTGAGTGGGACCGTGACGGTCAATCTGGCAAACCTGCCCGCCAGCGCGGGCGATAAAGCCGTCGTGGTGCCGGTTGAAGCGGTATTTAATCCGGATAATCGCCAGCGCAATGAGCCCCACGTCTGGGTAGTTAAAGGCGAAGGCGAACAGCTACAGCTTGAGGACAGAAAAGTTGGCGTCGGCCAGGTCACCTCTCAGGGAGTGGTCATTACCGAAGGGCTCAGCGTCGGCGAGCGCGTCGTGGCGGCAGGCGTCAGTGAACTGCATGCGCAGCAACCGGTTCGAATCTGGACGCGTGAACGAGGTTTGTAATGGATATCTCTCGTCAGTTTATTAACAACCCGATTCGCGTCTGGCTGACTATTTTACTGCTGGGCATCGGGGGTATTTTCGCCCTGCTGAATATCGGTCGCCTGGAAGACCCGGCGTTTACCATCAAGACCGCCGTGGTCATCACCCACTATCCGGGAGCCTCGGCGCAGCAGGTTGAGGAAGAAGTCACCCTGCCGCTGGAGAACGCGCTGCAACAGCTGCCCTATCTGGACAACGTCAGCTCAATTTCCTCCAATGGTCTGTCGCAAATCACCGTCAATATCGCCTCGAATTATCACTCCAGCGAGCTGCCGCAAATCTGGGATGAGCTGCGCCGTCGGGTAGGAGACGCCGCCCGGATGTTCCCGCCCGGCGTGGCCTCCCCCTTTGTGAACGACGATTTTGGCGATGTCTTTGGCTTCTTCTTTGCTATCTCCGGCGAGAGCTTTACCAACCCTGAGCTGGTCCGCTACGCCGAGCAGCTCAGGCGCGAACTGGTGCTGGTTCCCGGCGTTGGCAAAGTCGCTATCGGCGGTGCGATCCCACAACAAATCAATATCGATATCTCGCTGGCAAAAATGACCGCCCGCGGTATCACGCTCAACCAACTGGCGGCAATCCTCAGCCGCTTGAACGTAGTGTCTAACGCCGGTGAGATTAAATCCGGCAGCGAGTCAATTCGCCTGCATCCAACGGGGGAGTTTGAAAATCTCGACGAGCTGGGCGATTTGTTAATCAGCCCGCACGGCTCAGGTTCAGCGACGCGATTGCGCGATATTGCCACGCTATCGCGCGGGCTCAGCGAATCTCCCTCCAGCATTTATCACGCTAATGGCCGCCAGGCGGTCACTATGGGGGTGTCGTTTATCCCCGGCGTCAACGTCATTGACGTTGGTCGCGCGCTGGAAAGCAAACTGGATCAGATGTCGGCGGAAAAACCGGCAGGGATTAAAATCGACCTGTTCTACGACCAGGCTGCAGAAGTGGCTCACTCGGTGAACGGCTTTATCACTAACTTCCTGATGGCACTGGCCATTGTCGTCGGCGTGCTGCTGATCTTTATGGGCGTGCGCAGCGGTATCATTATTGCCCTGTCGTTAGCGCTTAACGTGCTCGGCACGCTGCTGATTATGTATCTGTGGGGGATCGAGCTACAGCGTATCTCGCTGGGGGCGCTGATTATCGCCCTGAGTATGCTGGTCGATAATGCCATCGTCATCGTCGAAGGGGTACTCATTGCCCGCCAGCAGGGTTCGACGCTGCTCACGGCGATTAATTATGTGATTCGCCGCTCGGCGCTGCCGCTGCTGGGGGCAACGGTGATTGCCATTCTCGCCTTTGCGCCGATTGGCCTGTCGCAGGACTCCACCGGAGAATACTGCAAATCACTGTTCCAGGTGCTGCTGATTTCACTGATGCTGAGCTGGTTCTCAGCGTTAACCATCACGCCAGTACTGATTAAATGGTGGCTGTTCAAAGGGCAACAGCCGCCTGCTGAAACCCCGGATACCGACCCCTACAGCGGGCGCTTTTATCGCATTTATCAGCAGATTCTGCACACCCTACTGATGCGCAAAGCGATCACCCTGACCGTCATGGCGGCGCTGCTGGCAGCTTCGATATGGGGATTCGGTTCGGTGCGGCAGAACTTTTTCCCCTCATCGAACACGCCTATCTTCTTTGTTGACCTCTGGCTTCCCTATGGCACTGATATTGCGACAACCGAAAAGATGGCCAGCGATATTGAAACCTCGATTAACGGCCAGCCGGGCGTTGTCACCACCATCGCCACCGTTGGTCAGGGCAGTATGCGTTTTATCCTCACCTACAGCGGGCAACGGCAATACAGCAACTACGCGCAGATCATGGTACGCATGGACGACCAGCGCAGTATTAACGCTCTGACGCAGCATGTTGACAGCTATATTGCGCGCAACTATCCGCAGGTTAATGCCAGCAGCAAACGCGTGATGTTCGGCCCTTCCGGCGATAGCGCCATTGAAGTGCGCATCAAAGGCCCGGATCCCGACCGCCTGCGCCTGCTCGCCAGCCAGGTGGGCGATATTCTCTCCGCAGACCCGGCCACCGACGGCGTGCGCAACGACTGGCAGAACCGCAGCAAGGTTATCCGCCCACAATATTCCGCTAGCTTAGGCCGCGAACTGGGAGTAGATAAACAGGATATCGATAACGCGCTGGAGATGAATTTCTCCGGTAGCCGTGCGGGACTCTATCGCGAAGGGGCTGACCTGCTGCCGGTGGTGGTTCGCCCACCAGCCGCAGAGCGCCAGGATGCTAACCACCTGAATAATGTGCTGGTCTGGAGCCAAAACCGCCAGCAGTATATCCCGCTCAGTAACGTGGTCAGCGGCTTTAATCTCGAGTGGGAAGATCCTTTGATCCTGCGCCGCGACCGCAGCCGCGTACTGACCGTGCAGACCGACCCCGATCCGCTGAGCAATCAAACCTCAGGCGATATTCTGGCGCGCGTGAAGCCGCAAATCGATGCCCTCGCCCTACCGCACGGCTACAGTATTGAGTGGGGCGGCGACGCGGAGAATTCCCGCGAAGCGCAGCAGGGGTTGTTCACCACCCTGCCGCTGGGCTATCTGGTGATGTTTGTTATCACTGTGCTGATGTTTAGTTCACTGAAAAACGCGGTCGCCATCTGGCTGACGGTGCCGCTGGCGCTGATTGGCGTGACGCCGGGCTTTTTGCTGACCGGGATACCCTTTGGCTTTATGGCATTGATAGGCTTGCTTAGCCTGAGCGGGATGTTGATTCGTAACGGCATCGTGCTGGTTGAGGAAATTGAGCAGCAGAAGCAGGAAAAAGCACAGCAGGAAGCCATTATTTATGCCGCCACCTCGCGTCTGCGCCCTATTCTGCTGACCGCCTTCACCACCGTTCTCGGTCTGGCCCCTTTATTATTGGATGTCTTCTTCCAGAGTATGGCGGTGGTTATTATGTTTGGTCTGGGTTTTGCTACTATTCTGACGCTGCTGGTTCTGCCAGTGATTTACGCCTGTTTCCATAATAAGAGCCTATCCCAGTAGGCGTATATTGTTGCAGCCAGTTTGGGCACGGACAGCGCGCAACAACCGAAGCGTACACGCAGTACGTGAGGCTTGTGAGCACTGCCCAGGACCAAAATGGCAAATAAAATAGCCTAATGGGATAGGCTCTAAGGATATGAAGCCACAATAATGAACAGTACCGGATTAAATATTATTAAAACGCTGGGATGCATGACGGCGGTGACCTTCTTCACCATTTATAACACCTGGGATCACTATGATTACGACTATCACTGGATCCTCGGTTTTCTGACGTTTATTTCGACCATAGCCACGCCGCTGTTTTTTGTGGTGGCGGGCTATCTGGATTCGCAGTCACGGCACGATGCGCAGTGGCAAATGGGTAAAATCAAAAGCGTAGTTATCGTCTTCCTGTTCTGGATGACAGTGTACTATCTCTGGGAACCCTACCAGCGCGGTTATCTTATCCAGCCGTGGTTTGTTTTTGCCTTTATTGTGATTTACACCTTTCATCCGCTTATCGAGTGGCTCAGCCAGCGACGCAAGCTATTTTTCGGCGTGGTATTTGCGCTGCTGTTGCTCTCATATGGCTACGATCTGCTGTCCGCGCTGTATCCTGATGTTCATGCGCTAAGCCTGGCCCCGCAGTACCGTTTGTGGACCTGGCTGCTGTTTTACCTGACCGGCCAGCTGTTCAGCGATCCGCTGGTCGCCAGTTGGCTGGCCCGCGAGAGAGTGGTGAAAGGCGCGATGATCGCCATTCCGTTTATTTATCTCTTCACCTGGTTTTACGAGCGCCATTTCTTCTTCGCCCTGTTTAAGGCTGACAGAAATGCGTTCATTCTTACCGGATCACAAATTTATATTTTGGTGGTGGCGCTGGTGATTGCCGCCAATGGCGTGCGGTTTCGTAAAAACAGCGAGTTTAAAGAGACCATTCTGGCGACTATCAGTAAAACGATGACCGGCGTATATATTCTTCACTACTCCGTTTTTCATCTGCTGACCGCGCTTATCCCAATTAGCTCGCTGGGGACCAAGTTAATGCTGATTGTCCTGACGTTCATCGCCTCGGTGTTAATTTCAATGCTGGCGCTGTCCAATTCGCTGGTGAAAAAGGTGATTACGATTTGATGGTTTCTGATTGTTGGTAACGTGCGTTTTGTGGGATTGCCCGGTGGCGGCTAACGCCTTACCGGGCCTACGGGAAGTGCATAACGTGATGATATTGGTGGTTTTGTAGGTCGGGTAAGGCGTCAGCAGCCACCCGACAAGAAGCCAGCACAATGCCTAAGAACAATACCTGATACAGATTTTCATCTACCTCAGGCCATCCCCTCTCAATAACCTGTCGCCTCATTTAAAAACCGTAGCGCAGCCACGCAAACAACACGTTGCCGTTATTGTAGGTGCCAGGAATATAGGTGAACTGCACGCTCAGGCGGCGATAGCTGGCGGAAAAGAGCGGCAAAATAATCGGTAGCGGTACGTAGTTGGCGAAGTCTTCTCGGGCGGTGATCCCGGCGGTCACCCCAAGCCCCAGGCGAAAATCGCGACTACTGTCCAGATACCAGCCCTTCTCCCAACCGTAGCCGATAATCGGCTGCCACTCGTTGTGCGAATCCTTAAACATCATCGCGTAGAGCGAGCTCCAGTTACCTTCTTCATTATATCTTGAGACACCAAATCCCCCGCCCCACGGCATCTCATTGTAGTTATCGGTTTTCTCTTTATCGTACATAAAGCGGTTGTGCCAGCTGAGAAATGGCAGATACAGGTCGTAGTTTTGCGGCTGATTCCAGGTTTGCGAGACATCGTCTTTTAGCCAGTTCCACCAGCCGCTGACACGTTGTTCGCCATAAACCTTTGTTTCCGCCTGTACCGCAAAGGCGAAAATAAACAGAGTTCCCCACACTATCCGCAGACAACGTCGCATTGTTTTATCCTTAAAGAAAAGAAAGTCGCCCGGTGTTAATTCAGTTTGGGAACAAAAAACAGGCTTTGCAAATATCAGAGGACAAATTTTCCGCACCCGGCGGCGCTAATTGCAAGTCCAGTTCGCAACCCTTTTCAGGACAGAGAGAGCCTTCACGGCGATTTCATTTCCTCCCCTCTGGGATTATGATGGCGCTAATTATCCTTTCTGTCCGCAGTGATTGAGAAATAGATGGATTTCATCAGCATTATTATGTCGGCGGGAAAAACCTCCGTCGACGTGGCGCTTTATACGCTGCTGCCGATCATGGTTGTCATGCTCATCGTGATGAAATATCTGGAAGTGCGCGGGGTCCTGGACGTTATCGTTCGCTGGCTCGCCCCGCTGCTCAAGCCGTTTGGCCTGACCGGAATGAGCGCTTTCGCTCTGATCCAAATGAATTTTGTTAGCTTTGCCGCCCCGCTGGCAACGTTAGCCATCATGGACAAACGCGGCGCTTCTGACCGACAAATGGCCGCCACCCTGGCGATGCTCTTCGCCATGGGACAAGGCAACGTTTTCTATCCGTTAACGCCTTTTGGTTTGCACTGGCTGGCCTCGATAGTCATTTCGATTGTTGGCGGGCTATGTGCCGCGGCGGTGACCTGGCATATCACCGGCCGCAAGCTGTCTATTGTTGAGAATGCGCGGGCCGAAGATCTGCCGAATGCCGAGCAAAATAATCAGGGAATTATCGCGGTTATCAATAGCGCCGGCGCCGATGCCATTCGCCTGGCGCTCGGCGCGGTGCCGATGCTGATCCTGTCGCTGGCTATCGTCGGGTTTATGCAGGCGGCGGGACTCATTGAGATGCTCCAGCGCCTCCTGTTACCGCTGCTGCTGTGGCTGAATATTCCGGTTAACTTCGTGCTCCCGGCGCTGGTCAAATGTGTTGCGGGCGGTACGGCCTATTTCGGTGTGGTTTCTGAACTCGTACAGCAGGGCAAGGTGACGGTTAGCCAGATTAACGCTTCCGCGGGTCTGTTAATCCAGACTTTTGACCTTCCCGGTATCGGCATCTTTTTAGGCGTCAGTTCCCGTTTCGTACGCCTGTTCCGCTTTGCCGCCACCGGAGCTATCGCCGGGATCGCCATTCGCACCATTATGCACGTGACGCTATTCTGAAGCCGCAGCCTCCGGGCGAAGGCAGGCGGCCACATCGGCCTGCTCGCTACAGGCAATATGATGGTTAATTCTCACCATCATCCACGGATAAAACGGGTTGGAGGTGACGCGCATTAGCGTATCCAGCCCGACGCTTAGCGTTGAGGTTTCACCGCGCAGCGAAATTGTGCCAATGCTAATCCCGTAGCGATTCTTCTCTGCCGGTTCACGGCCATACAGCGAGTCGGTCAGCGGGAACGGCACCGCCACGTGCGACAGCGAATACATATCCTGCGGCCAGGCAATATGCAGCGGCGTGACGGTTTCCGTCCGGGTTCCGGCAAGCGTTGTGCGAGCTACCGTTTCGTAGGTGTCGGGAGCGGCATTAGTAATCACCGTAGTGCCGTAGGGGCGCGGCGCGGGCGGCAATAACGTATTCACCGCCGAGTATAACGAGGGCCGGAACAGCGCACGTAAATTCGCCGCCTGGTTAATATCAAAAATCACCAGTTCGCTGCCGTTATCGGGTAAATACCGATAAAGCGAATCCACCACCGCCCGCGTGCTCACCGTTGAGTCCATCACAGACTGGAAGGTCAAAACTGGCGCTAACTCTTCCAGCCGCTGACTTTGCGCTTCCTGGACGATTTGCTGTTGCAGCGCCTGTGATAACAGCCACGACTGCCTGGCCGCCTTAACCGGGAACGAATTGTATTTATAGGGATTAAATTCCGGGACGACGTTCAGCCATGCCGCGCGGGCGAAAGCCGGAAATATCGCGGGTAACCCGGCCAGCCCGGCAAAGCGGGCAAACGCGGTGACGCCAATCATCGGTGACAGCAGGATTATTTGTTGCGGCCGACGCAGCGATTTATCTTCCAGACTATCAAGAGCATATTTGAGCGCCAGCGCCCCGCCGTTAGAGTAGCCAATCACGTGCAGCGGCACGTCTGGCCCCGCCAGCCGCGTTGCTTCACGCACCGCCAGACGCGTGGTGGCAATCCACTCATCCCGATCGACACCGGTCAACGCGCCCGGTGCGGTACCGTGTCCCGGTAACCTCGGCGCAACGGCGATAAACCCCTGCTGCTGATAGCGTTGCGCCAAATAGTGCACGCTGTAGGGGGAATCCGTCAGGCCGTGGAGCAATACCGCAGCGCCGCGCGGTTTGCCCTGCGGCAACAAAATAAAGGAGCGGTTCCAGTCGGGCTGAAACTTATCCGGAAAAACCAGACTTTGCGCGTAAAAACGGTTAATCGCCGTTTTTTCATCGTCGCTCAGCGTATCGGTCACTTTGCTTTTCATATCGCGGAAAATAGCCTCTTCCCGCGCCTGGTATTGGGCAAACGCGGCATGGTCTATCTCGCTGGCAGTCATTTCATCCGCCGTCCAGGTATGCCAGCGGTGCAGCGCCGGACCGCGTTGGGATTCGTAAATACGGCCAATAAAAAAGACAATCACTACTACCACCAGGCCAATCGCCGCCTTCTTTGCCAAAGAGACCATTGTTAAGCCAGACTTATTCAAAAGCCGGGTAAAACGCACCATTGCCATATTTCTGTCCGAATTATCTCTTTGCACGCCAGGGAGGGGTTATTACGCAGACCGAATCAGATCCTGCGATTCTCTTTTTAAACATAGACTAAACCAAGCGGCTATTCTTATTGCCAGAAGAGGAGCAAACATTAATTATCGCCCAAATGTAACAGCTCAGGGATAAAAAATGGAATGGTGGGTTAAGAAAGTACGCAAGGAGTCGGCGTCAGCGCACACCACAGTGGTCTTACAAAGCGGCCAGTTAATGATTATTGCCGAAATCACCCTCTGCCGCCGCCGTTTGCAGGAAGGTGACAAGCTAACGCCGCTGGCGAACGCGTTGTATTGCATTAATGGTGATAAGGCTTTAACGGTAAAAGTGCTCAATGCCACGCACTTTAGTGCTGAACGTTGGGCTAACATCGACAATATTGTCGCGAATTAATCAGCGTATACCATCATCAACTGCTTCTAATCTCAGTACTTTCTTAACTAAACAGGTGAAATTCTCCGACGCATATTCCAGTCTGTGACATACTAAGCAAAACGTCAGCAGAGCAGAAACAAGGAGTAAGTCATGAACCAGCAAGCCGCCAGGCTGACCCCAGAACAGGCGCTTACGCAACTCGAAGCGCTGTATGAGAAATCGGTCACTGCGCTGCGTAAAGCCATCGGCGAATATATCAACCATAATACTCTGCCCGATAATAACGCCCGCGCCGCAGGGTTATTCGTCTACCCGCAGCTGTCGGTTTCATGGGACGGTGCCGAGCATAAAGCCTTAAAAACTCGCGCCTGGGGCCGCTTCACCCATAGCGGTTGCTATACCACCACCATTACTAACCCTAAACTGTTTCGCACCTATCTGCTGGAACAGCTCACCATGTTGTATCAGGACTACGATGCCTGTATCTCCGTCGAGCTATCGCAGCATGAAATTCCCTATCCGTACGTCATCGATGGCTCTGAATTAACGCTCGATCGCTCGATGAGCGCCGGTCTGACCCGCTTTTTCCCGACCACCGAGCTGTCGCAGATTGGCGATGAAACCGCCGATGGTCTGTTCCATTCGACCGAGTACTACCCGCTTTCACACTTCGACGCTCGCCGCGTTGATTTCTCGCTGGCGCGCCTGCGCCACTACACCGGTACGCCGGTTGACCATTTCCAGCCGTATATGCTGTTTACCAACTATACCCGCTATGTCGATGAGTTCGTGCGCTGGGGTTGTAGTCAGATCCTTGATCCCGATAGCCCATACATCGCCCTCTCCTGCGCGGGCGGGATCTGGATAACGGCGGATACGCAAGCCCCGGAAGAGGCGATTTCCGATCTGGCGTGGAAAAAGCACCAGATGCCTGCCTGGCACCTTATCACCAAAGACGGACAGGGGATCACGCTGATTAATATTGGTGTAGGCCCGGCGAATGCTAAAAATATCTGCGATCATTTAGCGGTGCTGCGCCCGGACGTCTGGTTGATGATTGGCCACTGCGGCGGCCTGCGTGAAAGCCAGACCATTGGCGACTACGTGCTCGCCCATGCCTATCTGCGCGACGACCATGTGCTGGATGCGGTACTACCACCGGATATCCCTATTCCGAGCATCGCCGAAGTCCAGCGCGCGCTCTACGACGCCACTAAACAGGTCAGCGGGATGCCCGGTGAAGAGGTTAAGCAACGTCTGCGTACCGGAACGGTGGTCACTACTGACGATCGTAACTGGGAGCTGCGCTACTCGGCCTCCGCGCTGCGCTTTAATCTCAGTCGTGCAGTGGCTATCGATATGGAAAGCGCCACTATCGCCGCGCAGGGTTACCGCTTCCGCGTCCCCTACGGCACCCTGCTTTGTGTGTCCGATAAACCGCTTCACGGCGAGATTAAGTTACCAGGTCAGGCCAACCGCTTCTATGAAGGGGCGATTTCCGAGCATTTGCAGATTGGTATTCGAGCAATTGACCTGCTGCGTGCCGAAGGCGATCACATGCACTCGCGTAAGCTGAGAACCTTTAACGAACCGCCGTTCCGTTAATCAGCACTTCCCTGCACAGCCACGACCGTGCAGGGAATTCTTATGCATATTTACTTCATCGCACCCGATGATGTGCTTCCACCCAGCAGCATCTTCAGCCCAAGCCCGATCATAACCAGTCCGGTGAAACGCTCCTGCCATTTAAGAAATCCAGGATGCTTACCAAGCCATGCGCCAAAAGTGCCTGAAGCAAACGCGACAGAGCCAAGAGACACTATCCCGGTTAGTTTCTGAATCGTTCCCAGAATAAGAAGCTGCAACCAAATCGGACCAACGGCAGGATTAACAAACTGCGGAAGAAACGCGAACATAAAGAGCAATGATTTTGGGTTTGTCAGGCTATTGATTGCCCCCTGCTTAACCGCCTCACACCCGGTGATCCGTACCGTCTCTTTTATCTTCGTATCCGCCCCCGAACTCGCCAGCATTTTGACGCCAAGCCAAATCAGGTAGGCGGCTCCGGCCCAGCGCAGAAGATCGAGCGCTATCGGCCACGCATGAACGAGCGAAACTAATCCCAGAACGAGAAATGAAACCTGTACGAAACCAGCAACAAAAACATTGCCGAGCACCGTCAGAAAGGCAATACGCCGCCCCTGGCCGATACCTCTGGCAATTGTCAGCATCATATCTGGCCCTGGAGAAATTTCTAACAAAAACAATGCAAAAAGAAAGGTCAAAAAGGTTTCAACGGTTGGCATAGTCAGGCCATACAAAATTGAGTGTGCCAATAGATTAGCCCTCAACGGCAAACGCCCCAATAACTTTTAACGGCACGGGTGATAGAGAGTGTGTAAATAGCCTGGAACGGCTAAAAGCAAAAAGCCCGCTTAAGTTTCCTTAAGCGGGCTTCTCTAAATATGGCTCCTCTGACTGGACTCGAACCAGTGACATACGGATTAACAGTCCGCCGTTCTACCGACTGAACTACAGAGGAATCGTGTGAACGGGGCGAATATTAACGATCGCGCCCAACCTTGTCAAAGGCTGTTTTCCACATTTCAAACCGTTTGTCGAATTATTCCCCACTTTGGGCAAAAAGTACCGTTTTGCCTACATTGAGTTTACGTTTCTTCAGTTTGCGCCTTGCGTCGCGGATACTTCCACAACCAACGCCCACTGACCATTCGGCAATAAAACAGCACGCCACGGACTGCCCAATCGAGCACCATTCCCAACCAAACCCCTACCACGCCCATCCCGAGCACAATCCCTAGCGTGTAGCCCGCCACCACGCGACAGCCCCACATGCCCAGCATCGATACCCACATGGTATAGCGCACGTCACGCGCACCTTTAAAAGCGCACGGCAGCGTCCAGGCCATCGCCCAAATCGGCATAAAGAAGGCGTTCAGCCACAATAGTTCTTTGACTACAACTTTGACATCGTCTTCGCTGGTATAGAACGAGGCGATCAGGCTGGCAAATGGCGCGGTCCCCCAGGCAATCAACGTCAGGATAATCGTTGACAACCAAAAGACGTGCCACGCCTGACGCTCTGCCTGCCCTATTTGCCCTTTTCCAAGACGTTTACCGGTAATAATCGTTGATGCCGAACCGAGGGCGTTCCCCGGCAGGTTGATCAATGCCGCCACCGAGAAAGCGATAAAGTTACCGGCAATCACATTTGTTCCCATACCAGCAACGAACATCTGCGTCAGCAGTTTGCCGCCATTGAACAAAACGGACTCAATACTGGCGGGAATGCCAATCCCCATCACTTCCCAAATAATGGCGAAGTTAAACGGCTTAAAATAACTCTTCAGCGAAATCCGCAGAGCCGGGTTAAAACCGATCATTAATACCCAAATGGTTGCCACGGCACCAATATAGCGGGCAATGGTTAGCCCAAGACCTGCGCCGACAAATCCCAGACCTGGCCAGGAAAAAATGCCGTAAATCAGGATACTGCTGATGATGATATTGAGAATGTTCATCCCGCCGTTAATGATCAGCGGAATTTTGGTTGTCCCTGCTCCGCGCAGCGCGCCGCTGCCGATAAGGGCAATTGCCGCCGCCGGGTAGCTCAACACCGTCAGCTCAAGATAGTTCAGGGCCAGACCTTTTACCTGTTCTGTGGCATCCCCGGCGACAACATTAATAATCTGCTCACCGAAGGCGTGTATCACCACCGCCAGAATGATGGAAAACAGCGTCATGATGGCCAGCGACTGTCGCGCGGCTGCTCTTGCTCGTTTCCGGTCACGTTTGCCCAGACTAAACGCCACCACCACCGTCGTCCCCAGGTCGATCGCCGCAAAGAATGAGAGGATCACCATATTGAAGCTATCAGCCAGGCCCACGCCCGCCATCGCTTCTTTACCCAGCCAACTGACCAAAAAGGTACTCAGTACGCCCATCAGCAAAACGCAGGCGTTTTCCAGCAGAATCGGTACCGCAAGAGGGCTGATTTCACGCCAGTAAAGGACGCGGTAGCTCTTGCGTTTTTTGAACCAGGACGTACGTTCGACAGCCTGGCGTAATGCGGAGGTGACGTTCAAGGGAGACCTTAGTGAGAAAAGTTGAAACTACATTTCAAATGATGATAGAGAAAAGCTAATCCTGCAAAGCATTTTTCCCGATGAATTGTCGGTAATTACGACAAATTGTTGATGGATACGCCAGTTGAAAGGCGGATGGCGAATTGATGTTTGACAAAAGTTTTTTCGCCGCTAAGATACGACTCCACAACGATTCCTCTGTAGTTCAGTCGGTAGAACGGCGGACTGTTAATCCGTATGTCACTGGTTCGAGTCCAGTCAGAGGAGCCATACATAGAAAAGCCTGCTTTCGAGCAGGCTTTTTGCTTTTCAGATAATGCCGTTACCCGCCGGGCTTAATACATTTGCCAGAAGACTTCTCTCCTGACTGGATGACATGGAAATGTGGGCCAGAGCCAGTATTTACAGTACAAACCCGTAATGCGACCCATCCGGCAGCTCAACATTGAGGCTTAGCTTACCGCCCGCCGCTTCAACGTAACGTTTGAGCGTGGAGAGCTTCAGGTCGCGGCCCGGTTTTTCCATTCCCGCGACGGTCGGCTGCTTGATACCTAATTCCTGCGCCATTTCCACCTGCGTTTTCTGCACCCTCTCACGCAACTCAGCAAGATGAATATTGAGCAAAATATCCTTAGCCATAGCCTGGGCTTCGGCCACAACTTCAGGTTTTTCATCCGCAATAAGCTGTTCCAGCGTTCTGCCCATCGCGTTACTCCTTCTCTTTTAATGTGTTCAGCCAGTTCGTGTATTCCCGGTCAGTATCGTTGAGCAAAGTAAACCAGCGATCAAACGTATCCGTTGTTTTAATCGTCCACACGAGAACTCCTTATAAAATATAGCTCATATACTATATAGGTTTAAATCTATAAAGGAGTGTGCCGCAGAGATATGAGGGATGCATGCGCCTCTGATCAAAAGCTGAAGGCGCATTCGAATATTTCAGTGAACAACGTGCAAGGTATTCACCATCTTACGACCGGGGCCGAAAAAACAGCTCAGGGAATTTTCACCTACCCGCGTTTTCACGCGCTATCTGCAGAAATGCCTGCACGGCGCCATTATTCTCCTTCCGCCTGCTGATAAGCATCAGATTCGCCGACAGTTCCGACGCATCCAGTGGCCGGTATACCAACCCCGGAATACTCACATGTTTCAGCGGATCGGGCACCAGCGCCAGCCCCTGCCCGGCGGCGGCGAGCGCCAGCACGCTAAGGGTGCTGGCGGTGCAATGAGCAATACGCGGCGCATGGCCCATAATCGTGGTGAGCGCCGTATAAAGCGGCTCATCAGCACCATGGGTGTCATAGAAAATGAGTGGTTCCTCAACCAGCATCGCTATCGTCAGAGCCGCCTGACTGGCCAGCGGATGATCATCAGCCATCGCGACCTGGCGGTGCCAGAGACCAACCTCTTCCGCCATTAGCGCTGAATCATGGATCTTGCTGTGATCGGGGGTATAACCAACGTCGAGCTGACCCGCCAAGATGGCATCGGCTTGCAGTAGAGGTGCGACTTCACTCACTACCAAATCAGCATCAGGATAGGTTCTGCGAAAAGCGCGCAGATCGTTGGTTAATCTGCCGCTAAATACAGCATTACCCGCAAAGCCAACGCGCACATGGCCCGTTTCACCGCGTATCGACCGCTGTACGGTTAGTCGGGTGCGTTCGGCCTGTTCCAGCGTCCGCCGTGCTTCGGTCTGCAATAGCAGCCCGGCTTCGGTTAGCTCAACTTTGCGACTGGTGCGCACAAACAGCGGGCCGCCCAGTTCCTCTTCCAGCGCTTTGATTTGCATACTCAGCGCAGGCTGGACGATATGCAGGCGCTGGGCAGCGCGGCCGAAATGGCCTTCTTCGGCAACGGCCAGAAAGTAGCGCAGGTGGCGTAGATCCATGCGTCAGCTCCATCATCAAATAAAATGATTAATCAGTCATATCTATCTATTTGAGTTTATCGCTATTCACGACGAAACTGAAATCCGTCAACTAACCGGAGTACATGTTATGCACAATCTTCTCGACGATCGCCTGCAAATCACCGACCTTCTCACCGGCTGGATGCACCGCGATCTGGGTGAATGGGACCAACTGCGCAATCTGTTTCACCCGGACGGCACCATCGAAATCACCTGGTTTGAGGGGCTCGCCAGCGATTTTGTTGACGGCTCAATGCGGATGGGAGCGTCGGATGTGCGCACCAAACATCTGATCGGTACGCCGGTGGTGACATTCAATGCCGAGGCGACAAGGGCGATTGTTGAAACCAATGCGATGATTATCGGCGAGAACGTTAAGCTGAATCTGGGCTGCATTGGTCATAACCGCTTCTATGATATGGCGGAAAAGCGCGCTGGCGTATGGAAACTGTTTCACCGCCAGAGTATTTACGATATGGCCAGCTTCACTTTTCCGCTCGGCGTGGTCCCGGTTGACCAAAGTACGGTGGAGAAATATCCGCGCGAATACGCAGCGCTGGCTTACCTGCTGGAAAAAAGCGGCTTTCCGGTTCAGCGCGTTTTTGCCACGCGCGGTAGTATTCTCGAACAACAAATGAAAGCCGACGGAAAACGCTGGCTATCCGGGCAGCCGATCTGATCGGTCGCCAACATCCCTCATTAATATCAGCAACGCAAAGGAAATGTATGCAACCCACTAAACCAATCGGAAAATATCTGGCAATCCTGCTCGCCGCCCTGCTGCTGCCCACCGCAGCTTCGGCCGCGCAAACCCTGACCTACAGCGACCATGAACCGCTGGGAGGAATGCGCACCCGCTTTATCAATGACGTGCTCTTCCCCGCCATTGAGAAGGAATCTGACGGGCGACTGAAAATAGAGGCGCATTGGGGAGGCGAACTCAGTAACGGCTACGATGCGTTACGCAACGTCGGCAAAGAAAGGAAGGCGGATATGGCGATTGTCGTGCCCGAATATGCCTCCGACGCGCTGCCGCTAAACCAGATCTTTAAAAGCTTTCCCGTCGGCCCTGCCGGTGAGCAACAGGTGGCCTTCTTCCGCCGCGTTTACGCTGATATCCCGGCATTCCCGGCAGAGCTTGAGAAAAACAACGTGGTGAGCATTTTTCTCGCTACCGGTTACCCGCTCTCCTTTTTCAGTGCTAAGCCAATGGCGACGCTGAACTATATCAAAGGAGGGACATGGCGATCCGCCAGCTTCTGGCAGCGGGACTTTTTGCAAAGCGCCGGGGCTAAACCGGTGACCATGCCCTGGGGTGAAGAAACCTACAACGCGCTGAAAAGCGGCGCTATCGACGGCATGATGCTGAACGTAGACAGCGGCTACGAGCTAAAGGCATACCAGTTCGCGCCCAACGTGCTGATCTCCAAAGATCTGTGGCTGGGGCATCTCTATATTTTGACGATGAACAAACAGACCTGGAACATGCTTCCTTCTGAAGATCGGGCCGCCATTGGGCGTGCTGCGCAAACGGCATATCAATCCCTGGGGTCGGTGATGGACAGCAGTTTTAGCACCCAGATAGAGGACTTACGCAAAGCAGGCGCAACGGTGCGCGTTCTGCAACCGCAAGAGGTCGCGCAATGGGAAACCGCTACCCGCTACCGGTCAGGGCAAGATAAGTGGGTAAAAGAGCAGGAAGCAAAAGGCGTCAAAGATGCAGGAACGGTGATGGAACAGGTCAACGCCATCATGGATGAAACGATGCCGAAAAAAGTGCCCTGATACTGGCAGGCCCCCTTCATCAATATCAAGGGGGCCTACGAATCCAACTCACGCATCTATTCCAGGTTGGCGTGACGTCCGAACATCGTATCGCTTGTCTGATGTACACGAAGCATTAACGTCATAATCATCGCGTCATAGACCACAAGGGATAACTGTTCAAAGCCTGAGCCCATTGGCTGAATGCTTGCGCGCTGCGGCTCACCTGCGAGGACTTTCGGCGAAGCGCCAGGCAGCACGCAAACCGCATCGGCCAGATTCGCAATAGTTGAACCCGGAGCCATGGTAATAAGCGCAACGTTGAGATGATTGTTTTTCGCTTTTTGCGACATTGCGACCAGGCTCTGCGTTTCACCCGAGCCCGAACCAATAATTAACAGGTCTCCTTCCTTCGCAAAGGTGGTGGTCACATCGCCAATAACCTGAACATTAAAGCCCAGATGCATCAGACGGTTGGCGAATGCGCGGATGACCAGCCCGGAACGACCTGCGCCCGCGAGGAAAATACGCCTGGCCGCCACGATTTCATCCAGAAATGAGTTAAACCCTTCGGCTTCAATCAAATCAGCATTACGCGTCAGCTCACCAAGAATCTCCTTTACGTTCTCGATTACGTCGCTCATTGCGCAGCCTCCTTTAAAGCCCCGGCAATCAGCCGTGCTTCTCGCTCGGGATCCTGAGCATTGAGGATACCGCTGCCAACAATCACGATATCCGGACGAAACGCCAGGTAGCTTTTAATGGTTTTACTGCTGATGCCACCGGCAACGGCAATTTGTGTTTTTTTAACATGACGACGCAGTTCCGCCAGATCCTGTAAAGGCGTCCGACCGCTTGCCTGCTGATCGGCTCCGGTGTGTACGGCGATAACATCCACGCCCAGCGCTTCCAGCGTCGGGACACGGGACACAAAGTCAGTCACGCAAATCATATCGACCAGTACTTTCTTACCCTGCTTTTTAGCCTGGTCTACACAGCCCTTAATAGTCAGATCATCCGTAACGGCCAGAACGGTGACGTAATCTGCACCAACATCATAGGCCAGCTTTGCCTCATAACCACCCGCATCCATAATTTTGGCATCGCACAGTACTTCTTTATCAGGAAATGTATTTTTTAACTGTTTTACGGCTTCACGCCCGGCATCAATAAGAAACGGCGTCCCTACTTCAATAATATCGATATATTTTTCTAATGTTTTCACTGCGGATAATGCCTGAGCAAGGTTCAGCTCATCAATAGCGAGTTGTAGTTTCATGGAGATGTTCCTTTGATATGTTATTCGTTTTCATAGCTGGCAATAAAGCAATCCATTCCTCCCTGAAAAAAGAGATCGCCAAAGCTATCGGGGACAAAAATTGTTTCGCCTTTTTTAATCTCTACGCCATTAATATAACCATCACCTTCAACTACGGTAATAAAAGAAAAACGAGGCTGTGAATAGTGACCTGCGGTTACGGTTTTCAGGCGAGTTAACGTGTACAGACCCGGTTCATTCCAGTAGTGGGTTAATATACAACCAGCTTCCTCAGTGCTATCAAACCACTGAAAGTTTTTGCTATCGTCTGGCACAACGACATTATCGATAACCTTATTAATATGCAATTCACGTTCATGTCCCGTGGTGGGATCGATGCGATGGTAGTCAAATAAGCGATAGGTCAGGTCCGCATTGCGCGAAATATTATAAGTCAGAACATCTTTGCCAATAGCGTGCAGCGTCCCGGCAGGAATATCCAGGTACCAGTCTTTTTTGGCCGGGATATAACGAACCAGCTTATCGAACGCGTGGCTTTCGCTCAGTTGCTTAAACTCTTCCCGAGATTTGGCATAATGCCCAAAGGCGATACGACCATCAGCAGGCGTATCCAGAATGACCCACGCCTCCGGCTTACCGCGAGAACTATCGTGCTGCAACGCGTAGGCATCGTCCGGGTGAAGTTGTACGGACAGATCGTCCAGCGGATCGAGAATATTGACCCGAATCGGCAATTGCGCGGTATCACAATTAAACCATTCTGGTTTTTCTCTATAGAGCTGTGAAAGCGTTTTGCCCGTGCCGCTTACCAGACAGTCAGCCTGGCCCGGCAAAGCCACGACATTATAGACTTCGCCAACGGGGGTTATCTCTGTTTTATAGCCATAACGTTCTTTCAATCTCTCTCCGCCCCATATACGTGGCTCGAAGAAAGGCTCAACTTTTAAAAGTTGCTTTTCCATATATCACCTCAGATTGCTATTTTATGGATGTAACATTTTCAGGGTTTCAGGAAATAATATTTTCTCTTCCTTTTTAAGTGGACGCTCAATGATAAAAGAGTCAAAGGCGCTGAAGGATGAATACATATACATCCCGGCCTGTTGAAATTTACTACTGTCAGCCATCAGGACCGACATTTTCGCACAGGACATAGCCGTTTCTTTAATATCCAGCTCGCGAAAGGATCGTATCGACGGACCCTCGCGGTGAAAACCATCACAAGCCATAAAGGCAATATCAACTTTAACCTGCTGAAACGCTCTTCGCGCCCAACTACCGACATAAGAATAACTTGCCTGGCGCAATTCCCCTCCGGTAACCAAAAGCTGATTACGGGTATTTTGCAGAATCTGCGCAGCAATCATTGAATTGGTCACAATCGTCAGGTCGTCGCGTAAATTCAGCTGTTTCGCCAGCTGCGCGACGGTGGCGCCTGAATCAAGAAAAACCACTCCGCGTTCAGGAATAAGACTCGCAGCCAGCAAAGCTATTTGTGTTTTCGCCTCAATATCCTTCCCTTCCTTTACGGTATAAGGATTTTCAAGATAGGAGCTGGAAGGCGTCACAAATCCGTGCCCCTTTTCAAGGATTTTCATTTCCTGAAGCCAGGCAATATCTTTACGGACGGTTTCCGTCGTGACGCCCAGCATTTCGGCTAAATCATTCACTTTAGCATGACCATGAGAAACAACATGGTTGATAATCCGATTCTTACGATCATGATCGATTGGCTTAGCCATAAAACACCCGCGATAAAACAAACAATAACAAAATTATTAATCTTTGATTGTCGGTCAGCCAAGGCATTATTAGCTTGGTTTTATACGCGAATATTTAAAAAATCATTATACATCAACACAATATAACTTTGTTTTAAGTTGGTTTTATTTTGTTTTTAAAATAAGACGATTAAATACAAGCGGATGAAATTTATAGGAGATTAAGATTTTATTTTCCTGAATTGCAGGTTTCGCCCAAAAAATGATGAGTTTTATTCAGCGGGAGGGAACATTGCGGTTTAGGGTCAGCTGTGTTCGGTAAATCACCCTGACAGCCAACAGCGCCCAACAATAAAGGGCGCTTTCTTTGAATTATTGACTCAGTTCAGCTACGGGGAAAGGTTAAAAATGACTACCGGTATGGGTAGAAGACGTCGCGATCTCCACCGGCATACCAGAACGACGCTCAAGCGCCTGCTCCGCGCGATTCATATCAACCCCCTCACCTTTCACAAAAGCCTGAATGGCGGTCGTTGTCGGTAGCGGAACCTTTCTGTCGGATTCATATTCCGCGCGATTACGCGACAATGGCTCATGGACTTCAACCCAACGGCTACCATCCGGTTCGGTGGTGTATTTCACCGGCTGATCGATTATTTGCACGCGGGTCCCCACCGGCACGGTGTCAAACAGGTATTTAATATCATCGTTACGCAGGCGGATGCAGCCCTGGCTCACGCGCAGACCAATACCGAAATTGGCATTGGTGCCGTGAATGGCGTAGAGCCTGCCGATATAAATTGCGTACAGCCCCATCGGGTTATCCGGACCGGCCGGAACAAACGCAGGCAAACTTTCGCCTCGACTGGCGTATTCACGACGGGTATTGGCAGTCGGCGTCCATGACGGCGCTTCCTGCTTGCGTTCGACCGTAGTCACCCAGTTGCGCGGCGTTTCTCGCCCTGCCTGGCCAATGCCAATCGGCAGAATCTCAACCGTTGCACCATCGGGGGGGTAGTAATAGAGGCGCATTTCAGCAACGTTGATCACGATGCCGTTGCGTACCGTGGCGGGTAGAATAACCTGCTGTGGTATTACCAGCGTGGACCCCGATTTCGGCAGGAACACATCGACGCCAGGGTTGGCCTCAAGCATGTTGCTCAGGCCCTGACCGTACTGAGCGGCAAACGCCTCCAGCGGCTGGGTATTGCTTTGCGGAACAGTGATGGTCAGCGGGCTGCCCACCAGACGGCTTCCTTCCGGCGGTAACGGGTAGCTCACCGCCAGAGCGCTCTGGCTGGTGAGGATCATAATAAGAGAACAAAGCAGTTTCATACGCCGCACAATTTCCCTTCCTCTGTGGCGACAATCGTGAATGAATTATAGCTTTGTTTACTACCTCATACCCTGATTATCAGCCAGCTAAATTTGATAATCGATCGCCGCCTCTTCCGGTTCCATCGCCTGGCGTTTAATTTCATCCAGAGACAGGCCCGCATTGCACAGCTCGATAAAGCGCCAGACGTAGTTACGCTGCAGCTGTCCGCGCTTAAGGCCTAACCAGACGGTGTTGGCATCAAACAAATGGCGGGTTTCCAGACGGGTAAAGGTATCAGACTCGCGGGTATCGCCCGACTGCTCTGCGACCAGCCCTACCCCGAGACCGAGCTCAACGTAGGTTTTAATCACATCGGAGTCCTGAGCGCTCAGCACAATATCCGGCACCAGGCCTTTACGGTTGAAGGCTTCATCAATACGCGAACGCCCGGTAATTCCCTGACGGTAGGTGATCAGCGGCCAGCGGGAAATAGCTTCCAGCGTTAAGGGCACAACCTGAGTTAACGGGTGATCTTTTGGCACCAGCAGGCTGTGGTGCCAACGGAACCAGGGGAAAGCCACCAGCGTCGGATCATTGCTCAAGCGCTCGCTGGCGATACCGATATCCGCGCCGCCGTTGTGCAGCAGCGTCTCAATTTCCTGCGGTGTCCCCTGAACCAGCTCAAGACGCACGTCAGAAAAGAGTTCACGAAAAGCTTTAATCACCGGCGGCAGGCTATAGCGCGCCTGCGTGTGCGTCGTTGCGATGGTTAAGACGCCGGACGCATCGTTGGTAAACAGGTCAGCCAGACGACGGACGTTGCTGGCTTCGTTGAGAATACGCTCAGCAATTGATAGCAGCGCCTTGCCCGGCTCCGTCATCCCCAGAAGACGTTTACCGCGGCGGATAAAGATCTCGATCCCCAGCTCTTCTTCCAGTTCACGAATATGACGGCTGACGCCCGATTGCGATGTGTAGAGCATATTGGCGACCTCCGTCAGGTTGTAATCCTGACGGGCCGCTTCACGAATAATTTTAAGTTGCTGGAAATTCACCCTTTCCTCCGGGCTATCAGACATAACATATGCTCTATTGTTAAAGTCTGTTGTCCTTGCTAACAAATAATAAAAACCAGCAACTTATTCCTTTAAGGAATATAGACTAACTCACTAACAGCAATTCACGGTTTTCAAGCGACGGACGGCTCACAAGCGACATCAAAATCTCCTTCACGGCCTGTGCCTGCGGCGACAAACTACCACGCGCTGACATATTCAATGAGAGTGAGAGACTCATTGACGGCGTACTGATACGCGCCATCCAGCCGTTAGCCGCACCACACAGTGAACGCGCAGCAGACTCCGGCAATACGGTCACACCCATTCCGCTGGCAATCGCCGCCGTCAAGGTTGTGATTGATTCAATTTCACCAATAATTTTTGCTGAGAGACGACGTAGAGTGAAGGCTTCAGTGACCCGCGCACGCACGGCGCTGTAATCGCGCGGCAGGAACAGATTCATCTCTGCGACGGCGGTCAGATCGATACTCTGACCCGGGCAGTCTCGGGTGCCGACCAGGTAAAGATCTTCTTTCAACAACGGCTGGCTGATGATCCCGGCGACCGGAGAACGTTCGTAGAGCACCGCCATATCCAGTTGCCCTTCAATCAGCTTGTCATTGAGGATAGTGCCGCTGCTTTCCTGCAAATAGACCATCACTTCCGGAAGTTCGTTACGCACCGTTTGCAACAGAGGCATGGTAATTGCCGAAGCCGCCGTTCCCGGAGCGAGGCCAATTGACACCTGACCGCTCAGGGTCTGCCCGACATTGTTGACCGCCAGTTGAGCCTGTTCACACTGGCGTAGAATGGTACGGGCATGGGTATAGAGGATCTTGCCCGCTTCGGTCGGTGTGACGCCGCGCTTGGTACGGATCAACAGTTGCTGATCCAGTTCGCCTTCCAGGGTCGCAACCTGCTGACTCAACGCCGGTTGTGCGATGTGCAAGACTTCAGCGGCCTGGGTCAGACTGCCGATATCGACGATTTTTACAAAATACTTCAGTCGTCTTAAGTTCATTTTGCCTCCTGTAAGGAACACCAGTGCCAACGCTGGCTGTTTAGATACAGAAGGTTTTGCAATTTGCTTGCCAGTTTTTTATACCCGGCGCAAACGCCGCTGTGAGCCGCGTAATAAGGGATACTGATAGCAAGCCACGATTTTGTTGCCCGGTAAGCGGATTGCGATATGCCCCATTAGGGGTATAAATGCACTACGACAGTGCAGATTGCCGCGCACAGTGGCAAAAATGGGCTTATTGCTGAAATAGTCAGCAAACGAACGGACTTTGGCGATTCAGGCTTTGACAAGGTGGGTGGTCATCGTTACTATGCGCCCCGTTCACACGATTCCTCTGTAGTTCAGTCGGTAGAACGGCGGACTGTTAATCCGTATGTCACTGGTTCGAGTCCAGTCAGAGGAGCCATATTTAAGAAGCCTGCTTAGGAAACTAAGCAGGCTTTTTGCTTTTCTGCATCTATCTGTCACTTCAAAAACATCAGCTCAGAATGGCTTCCAGCCTGGCCAGCACTTCATTCATGATAGCTTCAGGTATTCGCTCCAGACGCTTGCCGTTCCGGGCTTCCATATCAATGGTTCTGGGCTGGTCACAGCGAATGATGCCCGTTGTTTTCGTTCCTGCCCCGTCAAGCGATACGGCAAAACCCGCTGTACGGGCAAAATTTCCGCCGCTGGTGACGGGTACAACTACAGGTAGCCGGGTGAATTGATTAAACGATGCCTTCGATACGATCAGCACTGGACGCCTCCCGCTTTGTTCATGTCCGGCAATCGGATCCAGTGAGACAAGCCAGATTTCCCCTCTGTCCATTTACAGGATCTCCTTACCCACCGCAGGCGCATCAAGCCATTCCCGATCCTCTTCGCCCATTTCGGCATGCGGATCGCACTGTGCCAGCAGTTCTTCCAGAGAATATCGAGGCCGTTTCTGAGGTTCAATAACCAGGCGGCCATTATCAATGGTCATGCCCACTTCGCTGTCCGCCGACAGCGCCAGCGTTTTCAGCACGGCAGGTGGAACCGCCAGCATAACGGATCCGCCAACCTTTTTCAGGCGAGTAATGTACATAGAACACCTCCAAATATTATATTTAAATATAACATTTGAGGCTGGTAATGCATAGTTTTTAGTCAATTCCATTGCGGGTGATTTCCTTAGCGTAACGAAGCCTGATAATAGAAAACTGTTTTTGCGTTTCAAGGGATTATGACGAATCAGATAAACAAAATGCGGCGCAGCTTCCGGATGTGGGCTGCGCCGGAGTATTCGCGATATCACAAGAACCAATCAGGGTCGTATCACGCTTTGATCTCGATAATGATGGTCATTTACGTGATTTAATTTTAGAACTTCTGACAACCTTCCAGTCTCCATAGCACGTTCTTCAGTACCAGCAGAGGAAATATAAGTCAAATATATCAATTAGATACACATATAAACGATGGCGAATACAGGTTTTGCACCACGTAGGTATTTTTCATTTTTTGGATTTTGATATACCGTCCGGAATCTGGATCGGGGCTAAAGAAGACCTTCTGCATCACCCCTTCAATCACGTTGTCCGCGTCTCTCTTTGAGAGGGAAGTTTTGACCAGGTGGTAAATGTTATTTTCTTTCACTTCATAATCAAAATGATATGACCTTTCAACGGTGTATCTCACATCGTTGATCATCACCTTGCCAGACACATCAAAGTATCCAGAATGATTTCCCCGCATAAGCAAGAAAGTCTTAAAGCTTGCATCAAAGCCGGATGAACCTGATTCAATTCGCATATTGGCCGAGCAATCAAAACCACTCTTATGATGGTATGAGTACATCAACAGGCCAAAAGCCAAAATGACACATAAGATGAAAGAGGCAATGTAAACATTCACTCTTGGGACTTTACTTAGTAATTGCATAATCTGCCCTGTAATAGTTCTCACATGAGTAAAAGTTGTCCTTTTTTGCATTTGAATATATGCAGTGAGCTAAAAATCCCCTTCCCTCATTCCCTTTTAATACTGACTCTGAAACGCTAAAGTAAAAAACACTGTTATCTGAGCAGCGCATCCCCTCTTTTGCGATAAGCTGCCGGGCCAGATCAATAAGCTGTTTTCTATGTTCCACCGGAACTGAGCTAAAACTCCGAACCGGGCAAGTATCGATATCACCTAAATAATAGATATCATCCTTCTCAGCCCAAAAATGCAGATGAAAGAAATCATTTTTGAAGCCCACAAACAGCAGCGTTAAAGTGAGCAGCGCAAGACATGCATAAGAGACATTCTTGATAACAGAGCTTGATGATCTATTTTGTTGATTGCCGGCTTTGCTTTCACGACTCTCTTCAACGTCTCTTTCAATATGACTTCCAACGCCATTTAGACTGCGGGCATCGTTTTCTGGGCGGTCAATTATCTCTATCGCAATGCTTTCAGATACCCTGAACCCAATTTTGGGCACGGTAACGATAACCTCTTCAGTACACCCCATATTCCTGAATACGGCTCTCAGGTCCGAAATATACTTATTGAGACTATGGCTGGAAGTCCGTAGCCCATGCGCATCCCAGACTTTTTCAAGGATCTCATCCCGATAAACCACACGCTCTCTATGGTCTAAAAGGAATTTAAGCAGGCGACTTGTTGTGGCTGTTAGCGCGACGTTAGAGTCATCATCGAGCCATACCAGCCCGTCATCACTCCTGAAATGAATCGTACCTTGAATTTTGTAGATCATATACTAGCCTTTCAAATAATCCTCAGACGCACACAATCCGCATAGATTTGGCACAAACAGCATCTTATGCTGAATTCCATTATAATTTTCTTATAAATTAGATTATAACATCTAAAAATCGAAAAAACAAAATACATATAACCAATGAAAAATTCAATGGTATTATTGTCTCCATCGAAACAAGGGGCTGCCTGACTCATCGGAGCTTACCTTCCACTGGAGACAACATGGCCACGCCGCGGTAAGCAGAGATAAAGAAACCTGATGCTGCGGTAGAGATTAAGAGACAAATACATAAGCATAAAATAATAACGCCATGTAATTAATTGCATGGAAAAAACATAGCATCTATGGTGGTATTTTCCTCTTCAGGATTAGATACCCGGAGCGGAATATGCAGATATTTTATATGAGTATAAAAGAACAAAAATATGCTTTTAGCGTACTAATGATAAGAAACACTGGAAATCAGGGAAGAATATTCCCTAAGAAAATTCCAATATAAAGAGTATGCCTATTGTTTTACGTAAAATGATAACTAAATCCTATCATTTTATTTATATAAAAGTCGTTATGGACATTGAAATTTGAGATTTTAAACCACCAGACAGCCAGTTTGGCAACATATGACCCTGCAATCTGTGTGTTTAATAGCTATTAAGTCCTTTAGCTTATCAGCTGCATGTCTCATAACGATATGCGATGGTAGATTACTCCTAATTCGCTGAATGATTTTAATAACGATGAGTTAAAGGTCAACCCAAGGATGAGATTGCGTTCAGATATGAATCTATCAACTAATATTTTATCTAAGGATAAATATTTTACCCGGGGCCTTATTGAACTGCTTGGGGTAGAGTTTATTGACAATTTCTTTTTGATTATAGACCTGGACTCCAACGATCTTTCTGGCTCGGAGTGGGTTTATTTTACGAATAAGAACATTGTTGCCTTTGCATCCAGCGACTTAGCCTTTTATAAGTCGGAGCTGTTTGAAAAAATAACAGTACTAGACAAAAAGAGTAACACCAAGAGCATCCTGAATTTCTTCTTAAAGAAAGAGATGTCGGGAAACTATCATACTAAATTCCATCTGAGTCTGCGCGAAAAGCAGATATTAAGTATGTTAAGCAGAGGGGAAAGCAACCAGGAAATAGCAGAAGAATTTGGCGTGAAACTTAAGACTATTTATACGCATCGCCGCAACCTGATGAATAAACTGGGTTGCAGAAATAGGATTACGTTTCAAAAATTATTTTTTAACAACAAATGTTTTTTTAAGTGAAGCACCGCTTCAGGATTATTTAATCAACAGGAGATTTACCATGAACAAATTAGCACTCATCGTTATTTCAGCATTGTCCCTGAGCTCTGCAGCGGCCCTGGCAGCGGATGCCACGGTGAACGGCGGTACGGTGCATTTCAAAGGTGAAGTGGTTAACGCAGCCTGTGCAGTTGATGCCGGTTCTATCGACCAGACCGTTCAGTTAGGCCAGGTTCGTTCAGCACGTCTCGCTACCGCGGGCAGCACCAGCTCTGCAGTCGGCTTTAACATCCAGCTGAATGATTGTGACACCACCGTTTCCGAAAAAGCGGCTATCGCTTTCACCGGCACGGCAATTGACAGCACCAACCCAACCGTACTGGCACTGCAGAACTCCGCTGCGGGCGGCGCGACTAACGTCGGCGTGCAGATCCTTGACCGTACCGGTGTTCCACTGGCGCTGGATGGCGCAACCTTCGGCGCGCAAACCACTCTGAACGATGGCACCAACGTCATCCCGTTCCAGGCTCGCTACTTCGCGACAGGTGCAGCCACAGCGGGTACTGCTAACGCTGACGCCACCTTTAAAGTGCAGTACGAGTAATTTCTTCATCAGGCAGGGAAGCACATCGGGCCAGGATGGCCCGTTATCCGAATTAAGACTGGGGTGATAACGATGCAAAGGATGAAGTCAGGTCTGTTGATATTTTTGCTCCCACCGCTGGCGCTGGCCGGTAACCAATGGGACATCATGCTGCCC
Source organism: Klebsiella sp. MISC125 (assembly GCF_051131775.1). Lineage (NCBI taxonomy): Bacteria > Pseudomonadati > Pseudomonadota > Gammaproteobacteria > Enterobacterales > Enterobacteriaceae > Klebsiella > Klebsiella sp. MISC125. Next base: position 2,227,850 of record NZ_CP180448.1, on the reverse strand, counting down.
GGTGGAGGCATGCGTTTCCAGGGGCTTGTCATTGCCGAGTCATGCCGCGTTGAAGCGGGCGATCGGCAGATGACGGTCAAGATGGGGCAAATCAGCAGCAATCGGTTTCATTCTGCGGGCGAGGATACCAATCCCGTCCCCTTCGATATTCACCTGCAGGAGTGCAGTACCGCCGTGAGCCAGCGCGTTGGCGTGGCATTTCACGGCGTCGCGGACGGTAAAAACCCGGACGTGCTCTCGGTGGGCGAAGGACCGGGGATCGCCACCGGCATTGGCGTGGCCCTGTTTGATAAAACAGGCAATCTGATCCCACTCAATGCGCCACCAGCATCATGGACACAACTGCACACGGGTCCAACTACCCTGCATTTTGTCGCCAAATATCGTTCCACCGGGAATCAGGTCACCGGAGGAGCAGCAAATGCTCAGGCCTGGTTCTCCCTGACCTACCAGTAATCAGTACCGGTAACAGGAAATAACAGTGAGTAAGAAAGAGGTAAGCATGAAAAATACACTGGGTACTATGCGCGGGATGCGCGGTTTACTGGCAGGACTTTTACTGATCGCCGCCACCGGTTTCGCCGCGCAGGCGCAAGCTGGGGTCGCGCTGGGTGCAACTCGCGTCATTTATCCGTCCGGGCAGAAGCAAGTTCAGTTGGCAGTGACCAATAACGACGAGAACACCTATCTGATCCAGTCCTGGGTAGAAAATGCCGATGGTGTGAAAGACGGACGTTTTGTTATCACTCCGCCGCTGTTTGCCATGCAGGGGAAAAAAGAGAACACCCTGCGCATCCTTGATGCCACCAATAACCAGCTGCCACAGGACCGGGAAACCCTGTTCTGGATGAACGTCAAAGCGATCCCGTCGATGGACAAATCGAAACTCAGCGACAACACCCTGCAGCTGGCGATTATCAGCCGCATCAAGCTCTATTATCGCCCGGCAAAGCTGGCGCTGCCGCCGGATCAGGCTCCGGAAAAGCTGAAGTTTCGTCGCAGCGCGGGCTCGCTCACGCTGATTAATCCGACGCCTTATTTTCAGACGGTTACCGAGCTCAATGCCGGAACCCGCATTCTGAAAAATGCGCTGGTCCCGCCGATGGGCGAAACCACCGTCCAGTTACCCTCCGATGCAGGTAGCGAAATTACCTATCGGACGATCAACGACTACGGCGCACTGACTCCGCGTATGAAAGGCGCTATGCAGTAACTGAACGGGGAGCCGCGCTCTCCCCCCTGAACTAAAAATATACCGATTGCCGGGCGACTTTGGACCGGAGGGACTATGTCACATCTGAAATATGGACTCGACCGTTTGGATACCCGGCGCATTGCTCCAGGATCGGCGCGCATATTCGCGCAGATCCCTCTTGCCTTTTTACTCGCCTCACCAGCCTTTTATGCACAGGCGGAACTCTATTTTAACCCGCGTTTTCTGGCGGACGATCCCGCGGCCGTAGCGGATCTTTCAGGTTTTGAAAAAGGCCAGGAGTTGCCGCCAGGTACCTATCGCGCAGATATCTATCTGAATGACGGGTATATGACCACCCGCGATGTCACCTTTAATGTCGACGAAAAAAGCCACGAACTGGCCCCCTGTCTGACGCGTGGGCAGCTTGCCAGCATGGGCGTCAATACGTTGACCATTGCCGGAATCGACGTACTGGCAGCGGACGCCTGCGTGCCGTTGACCGAGATGATAAAAGACGCCACTACCCGCTTTGATGCCGGGCAGCAGCGGCTCTGGATAACCGTTCCCCAGGCATTTATGGGCAACCGCGCCCGCGGCTATATTCCGCCTGAACTCTGGGACCATGGGATTAACGCCGGGTTGCTGAACTACAATTTCACCGGCAACAACGTCCACAACGACGTGGGCGGCAGCAGCAACTACGCCTACCTGAACCTGCAAAGCGGCCTGAATCTGGGCGCCTGGCGCCTGCGTGATAACACCACCTGGAGCTACAGCAGCAGCGGTAGTTCGTCGATCAGTGAAAACAAATGGCAGCACGTTAACACCTGGCTGGAGCGAGACATCACGCTGCTGCGCTCGCGCCTGACGCTTGGCGACAGCTATACCAACGGTGATGTCTTCGATGGCATTAACTTCCGCGGCGTGCAGTTGGCGTCCGACGATAACATGCTGCCGGATAGCCAGAAGGGCTTTGCCCCGGTAATCCACGGGATTGCCCGCGGCACGGCCCAGGTCTCGGTGAAGCAGAACGGCTATGAGATCTACCAAAGTACGGTACCGCCTGGTCCGTTCACTATTAACGATCTCTATGCCGCAGGCAACGGCGGCGATCTGCAGGTGACCATCAAAGAGGCCGACGGCAGCAGCCAGGTCATCAGCGTCCCCTACTCGTCGGTCCCGGTGCTCCAGCGCGAAGGCCATACCCGCTATGCCGTCACTACCGGTGAATACCGCAGCGGCAGCACCCAGCAGGAAAAACCGAAATTCTTCCAGGGCACTCTACTGCACGGGCTTCCGGCTGGCTGGACGCTGTACGGCGGCACCCAACTGGCGGACCGCTATCGCGCCTTTAACCTCGGCGTGGGGAAAAACATGGGGGAACTGGGCGCCCTGTCGCTGGATATCACTCAGGCCAACGCCACCCTGCCCGATGACAGCGATCATCAGGGGCAATCAATCCGCTTTCTGTATAACAAATCGCTCACGGATACCGGCACCAATATCCAGCTGGTGGGGTATCGCTACTCCACGCGCGGCTATTTCAGCTTCGCCGATACCACCTACAACAGGATGAGCGGCTACAACGTCGAAACGCAGGATGGCGTGGTTGAAGTGAAACCGAAGTTCACCGACTACTACAACCTCGCTTACAACAAGCGCGGCAAGGTACAGCTCAGCGTCACCCAACAATTGGGTCGTACCGCCACCCTCTATCTGAGCGGTAGCCATCAAACCTACTGGGGCACCGGCAAGGCCGATCAGCAACTACAGGCCGGACTGAACGCCGCCGTCGACGATATTAACTGGACGCTGAGCTACAGCCTGACCAAAAACGCATGGCAGCAGGGGCGCGATCAGATGCTGGCGGTTAACGTCAATATTCCGTTCAGCCACTGGATGCGCTCGGACAGCAAATCCGCCTGGCGACACGCCAGCGCCAGCTACAGCATGTCTAACGATCTGAATGGTCGAACCACCAGCCTCGCAGGCCTGTACGGCACGCTGCTGGAAGATAACAACCTGAGCTACAGCGTGCAGACCGGCTACGCGGGCGGCGGCGAAGGCAACAGCGGTGCGACCGGTTACACCGCGCTGAACTACCGCGGCGGCTATGGCAATGCCAACATCGGCTATAGCCGCAGCGACGGCATCAAGCAGCTTTATTACGGTCTGAGCGGCGGCGTACTGGCCCACGCCGATGGCGTCACCCTGAGCCAGCCTATGAACGACACCGTGGTGCTGATTAAGGCCCCTGGCGCCGACAATGTGAAAGTGGAAAACCAGACCGGAGTTCAGACCGACTGGCGCGGTTACGCCGTACTGCCTTACGCCACCGAATACCGGGAAAACCGGGTAGCGCTGAATACCAACAGCCTCGCCGATAACGTCGATCTGGACGATGCGGTGGCCAGCGTGGTCCCGACCCACGGGGCGATTGTCCGCGCTGAATTTAAAGCTCACGTCGGGCTCAAGCTACTGATGTCGCTTATCTATAACGGCAAACCGGTCCCCTTCGGCGCGCTGGTCACCTCGGACAGCAACCAGGGCAGCAGCATCGTCGCCGACAACGGCCAGGTTTATCTGAGCGGGATGCCGCTGGTCGGCAAAGTACAGGCGAAATGGGGTGAAGGCCCGAACGCCAGCTGCGAAGCCGACTATAGCCTGTCGCCGGAAAGCCAGAACCAGATGCTGAGCCAGCTATCAGCCGAGTGCCGCTAAGGAAACCATGATGATGAGAAAAACCCTTTATCTGCTGTGCACCGCCCTGTCGCTGGTGGTTGCCAACGCCAGCGCGGCGGACAGCACCATCACCATCAGCGGTTACGTTCGCGATAACGCCTGCGCCGTCGCGGGCGAATCCAAAGATTTTACCGTCGACCTGCTGGATAACGCCGCAAAACAGTTCCATGCGGTCGGGGCCACCACGCCTTTGGTGCCCTTTCGCATCGTACTGTCGCCCTGCGGCAGCTCGGTCACAGCGGTGAAAATCGGTTTTGTTGGTATTGCCGATAGCATCAATACCGACTTGCTAAAACTCGACGACGGGGCGACAGCCGCAGCGGGCATGGGCGTGCAAATCCTTGACGCACAGCAGACGATGCTACCGCTTAACGCCGCGTCAGCCACGATCCCATGGACCACGCTGAGCCCCGGTCAGACCAATACGCTGAACTTTTATGCCCGGCTGATGGCCACTCAGGTACCGGTGACCGCCGGACACGTAAATGCAACCGCAACATTCACTCTCGAATTTCAGTAACCGGAGGCGCTGATGAAATTTACCCACACAGGGTGGCTTCTGGCCGCGATGCTGGCAGCGACCTCCCCAACGCTACAGGCCGCCGACGTGACCATTACCGTTAACGGCAAAGTGGTGGCCAAACCCTGTACGGTGTCCACCGTCAACGCCACCGTCGATCTTGGCGATCTTTACACCTTTAGCCTGGTCTCGGCTGGCTCCTCTTCGCCCTGGCACAGCGTGGCACTCAACCTGAGTAACTGCCCTGTTGGCACCTCACGAGTCACCGCCAGCTTCAGCGGCACGGCGGATGCCACTGGATACTACAAAAACCAGGGCACCGCAGGAAATATCCAGCTTGAGCTGCAAGATGACGGCGGCGTCACCCTGAACACCGGCGCGACAAAAGGGGTTCAGGTGGATGATGCGACCCAATCCGCCAGCTTCCCACTACAGGTCCGCGCACTGTCAGTCAACGGCGGAGCTACCCAGGGAACCATTCAGGCAGTGATTAGCGTCACCTACACCTACGCCTGATTCAGGAGAATATGTTAATGAGAAAGATGATAACCCTGTTGATGACGCTGCTGTTGGCGGGTTGGTCGCTCAACGCCTGGTCCTTCGCCTGTAGAACTGCTGGCGGAACCACCATCCCCATCGGCGGCGGCACGGCGAACGTTTACGTGAACCTCGCCCCGGCGGTCAGCGTCGGGCAGAACCTGGTCGTTGACCTGTCAACGCAGATTTTTTGTCATAACGATTTCCCGGATACGATGGTCGACTACGTAACGCTGCAGCGTGGATCGGCCTACGGCGGTGTGTTGTCGAGTTTTTCGGGCACTGTCAGGTACAACGGCACCAGCTACCAGTTTCCGACCACCAGCGAAACAGCGCGGGTGGAATACAACTCAATAGTCGATAAACCCTGGCCTACCCTGCTCTATCTGACGCCCATCAGCACCGCAGGCGGGGTGGCGATTTCCGCCGGGTCATTAATCGCCGTGCTGATCTTGCGCCAGACCAATAACAAGGACAATGACGACTTCCAGTTCGTGTGGAACATTTACGCTAACAACGATGTGGTGGTTCCAACCGGCGGCTGCGACGTTTCTGCTCGCGATGTGACGGTGACGCTGCCGGAATATCCAGCTTCAGCGGTAGTACCGCTGACAGTTTACTGCGCGCAAAGCCAGAATCTGGGCTATTACCTCTCCGGGACCACAGAAGATGCTGGCAACTCAATATTCACGAATACCGCATCGGCCTCTCCGGCGCTGGGGATTGGCGTTCAGCTAACGCGTAACGGTAGCGCGGTTCCCACCAATAGTACGGTGTCCTTAGGCAACGTGAGTACTTCGGCGGTGAACCTGGGCTTAACGGCTAACTACGCGCGCACCAGCGGACAAGTGACGGCAGGCAACGTGCAGTCAATTATCGGGGTGACTTTTGTTTACGAATAATTCGCCCATACCAGACAGCGAGTCGGGGGTGGATTATATCTTGTCTCCCTGCTCGCTGGCCGCCACGGGGCTAGTCGCCATGATGATTGAAGGCGGGATGCCGCCCGTAGTGCTGTCCTCGGACACCACGGTGATACCCGTCAACACCCACGTTCACCGTATCGTGGTATTTTTGCCCGACTCGCCAGCTAAGCTCCTTAGCACACTCCGGCAAGCCGCAGACCTGCTGGAGCACTCCAACGTGCCGCTGCCGATGCTGCTTCTCAGCCGCAGCCCGGCGAACTGGCTGTGGCACACGCTGTTGCATCAGGTTGCAGACCGGCGTCTGCTTTCTGAAGTGCGCGCCGCCGCCTCCGATCTCCCCGTCTCCTGCCTGTCAGTACTGCTTCAGGATCACATTCTGGAGAGCTATCCTTTGCTTGAGCAATTATCAGACGAAGAGGCACAAGTTCGCGGAAAACGCCCCGGCGGGCTAACCAGGCCGGAGCTCAACGCCATTCTCGGTCTATTCAGCGGATACAGCGCTATCGTCCAGGCGAAACGCCGCGGCATCAGCCATAAAACCCTCTACAACCAAAGAACTGCAGGACTGAAAAAGATGGTGGAACACCACCCTCAGCTGGCCGCTTGTTTTCCCGGCGGTCAGCTCAAAGGAACGACAAATAAAGCCCTCAACGCGCTGTCCACTTTTGAGCGCGAATTTGTGCATGCTATTTACAGTCGGCAAATTTTCCCGGTTTTCCAGCCCATCACCGATGAGCATCTGCAGGTTCGGGGAATAGAGATCCTTTCCCGCTGGCGTCGGAATGGCGACGTACTGCTGGCTGGCGATTTTTTACCGCAGGTACATTCTGAGTACGCGTGGCTGGTACTGACCGCATTTGTGCTCCAGGAGGCGGTACAGAATATTAATCAGCATCCTGGCGAGTGTTATTTCTCGGTGAATATTCCCGCCGCTATCGCCAACAATGAAAACCTGATCCGAATGATGGAAACGGCGCGCCAGCAGCTACGTCATCCCCGAATGTCTGACCGACTGGTGCTGGAATTTGCCGAAACCATAGATCCTCATCATCATGGAAAAATAGCTGAAAATATCGACCGACTGCGTAAACGCGGTTTTCGCATCGTGCTGGATGACTGCTTTTCACAAAGCAGCGTGATGTTTCCGGTGCGCACGGTCATATTCGACGCATATAAGCTGGATATGAGTATTGTGAACGATATGCAGTGCGACCTGCACGCGCTGACGCTGATAAAGAGTCTGGTCTATTATTGCCAGCTTACCGGTAGCCGCTGCATTGCCGAAGGCGTAGACAGCCAGGAAAAATTCAACCGATTGCAAGCGCTGGGAATCGACCGCTTTCAGGGATATTACCTCTCGCCGCCGGTGGAAAAAGATAACGTGGCTGAGCTGATTTTGCAGCTTTCGCATGGGATGGAAGGTCGGTTCGACGATGCACCTAACGTTCAGGTAAAGCATGCTATTCATTTTTAGCATTTCCAATAAAAACACAACTTCAGTTAATTAAAATATATTTTAAAAATTTAATTGAACTACCCTTCGCTTTTGATAAAGTACTTCTGAAGCCAGAACCATGAGAAAGCACTCATATCTTTTTCAGGAGCTAAAAATGCAAATTAAGGTTCAAGATGAACTGTATGTTGCTTACGTCAGCAATATGTTGTGTATTCCCGAAATCGCCAAATATTCTATCGATGCACAAAAAACAATAGAGTCAGAATTAAAAAAACAGAATATTAAAGTAGACAATAAATGGATTTTCATCTCTTACAACTTGCCTAAAAATGGCAAAACAAAATATAAAATAGATTTTTGCTTAATCGTTGATGAGCGAGCTCAGGCTGCCGGCACAGTGTCGGTTAAAAAACTGAATAAAGTCTCTTGTGTCTCCTCTTGTTACACTGGCCCTTTACGTTCGCTGTTCACCCAAGGATATGCGCCGCTGCTGAAAGATATTGTTGCGGGAAAAATTATGCTGACCAATGAAAGTCGGGAGGTTTATCACTTCTGGAATGGACCTTCAGCCAAAGATAATCAAATCGAAATCCAGTTTATACTGGCGGACTAGTTATCTTTCCAATAGCAGTGGTGCTGTCAGAAAAAAATTTGGATTTGCCTGACATCAGTTGGATTCGCCGTCGTACGCCACAGGCAGTTTATCGTCAGCTGACCATCGACGGCAGCTGACGGTTCTGCTTTAACAAACCCACTACCAGCCGCAGACGTTGGTCTCTTCATCAGACTCGTAGCCGCGCACGATGTTGATCAGGTCTTTAACCGCATCAGCAGCGATGGTCGGGTCCTGCAACTCAGCCAGGGTAGCGAATTCATTGTCTACCGATACACCATTATTATTGTTGGTGACCGTCAATATAAACCCTTTTCCTCCGGCATTATCCGCGGACAGCGTAGAAATAAGCTCAGATACGGCCTGTACGGCGATATCAGGGACATAAAGGGCCATCGGCTTAAGATAGACTTTCTCTTTTTTATCTTTATTGTTGCCGTTAATCACCGCTAACGAGTAACCCAGATTTTCACTGTTCATTATCTTCCTTAGCCCTCAATCAGAATTTTAGGATCGACATAAAAATCGACATTAAAAACGGTATCTTCAGTTAATGCTTCAATGCAGTGCCATTTCTCTGGAGGAAAAACGCCAAATTCACCTTCGGCAATAGTTAACGTTTCAACCGGATCGGGGCTGGTCTCGTCAGCAAATCCCAGATAGCGTATCGCCCCTCTCATAACCGACAGACGCGGATAGACGCCCTGCCGGGTCCCGGCATCAAGATGTCGTTTCCAGATTGACGCCGGAGCGGTCTCTTTGGTCCACAGCGGCGTACTGCGGGTCTGGACATAGTGGGTCGGGATAATGATTCGCTGCATGATTCTGCCTCTCTTTACGCACTATCAGTGCGATAGGGAACGGGAAAATATGTTGCATATCATATACCCCTTTGAGTCACTGGGGGGATTATTTTTTGGCAAACGTTGCACCTACCCCTATTTATACCCACCAGGAGTTAGATACTCACTAAAATAGATACGGGAGATTCTATAAAATCGAAATCGCCCGCAAAAAGTAAGATAAGTTATTTATTCCCAGATGAGTTCAGCGGCCCGGGCTTACCAATTAAATATCCTTGCACCAGATCGCATCCTAATTTCTGCAACGACTTCAGCTGCTCTTCTGTTTCAACACCTTCGGCAACGATACGCATATGCAAGCTTTTACCCATGCTGATAATCAAGCGGACGATATCGAGATCATCTTTCTGACCCGGGATATTAATCACAAATGAACGATCGATTTTTATCTTATCAAAGGGGAAATAACTCAAGCGCGATAGCGATGAATACCCGGTACCAAAATCATCAATAGAAATTTGAACGCCCAGTTCGCGCAGCTGGCTGAGGATCTCTAAGGAACGGGTGTTTTCGTTAAATACATCCGACTCGGTAATCTCCAGATCGAGGCGGTGCGGATCGAGCCCAGTACTTTTCAGTATCGAAATGACGGTATCGGTCAGCGAACTGTTAATAAGCTGAATGGGCGAAACGTTAACCGACACCTTGAGCGGCGATGACCAGCTGGCGGCCTCCCGGCAGGCGGTTCTGAGTACCCACTCACCCAACGGGTTAATCAGGCCGATTTTCTCGGCCACCGGGATAAATTCGCTCGGCGGTACGCTACCGCGCAGCGGATGAAACCAACGGACCAGCGCTTCATAACCGTAGATTTCACCGTTAATCGTATCGGCAATAGGCTGGTAGTAAACCCTGAACTCACCTTTATCCAGAGCCTGCAGCAGATCGTCTTCAAAGGATTTATTCTCCTGCAAACGCTCAAGCATATCGGGACGGAATATCTGTACTTTGCCGGAACCCTCTTTTTTCGCTTCGTACAGCGCCAGATCGGCACACTTGTATAAATAATCGGTACGGCTCTCGCCATCAGAAATAACAATCCCGATGCAAGCGCCGATATGGATCAGCGAATCATAAATCTGATACGGCTGACTGATTTTTTCGCGAATGACATTCGCCCGCTCCAGCGCCATCTCCTCGCTTAAATCGTGCGAAACAAGCGCAAACTCATCGCCCCCCAACCGATACAGCGTCTCTGACGTTTTGCGAAAAAAGGAGAGACGGCTGGCTAAATCCTGCAGTAGCTTATCCCCGGCATCGTGGCCCTGGGTATCATTCACATCTTTAAAATTGTCGAGATCGAACAGCATCACCACCGCCGAGCCGTTATAGGGCCGGACCTGGTTAACTATCTCCTGCAACCGTTGCCAGAAAGAGAGTCGGTTGGGCATACCGGTCAGCGAATCATGATAGGCGTCGTACTGCAGCCGACGGTTCTGCACTTGCAGTTTTTCTTTTGATGTCTGCAGATCGTTGGCCAGTAATTTCATCCGCACATGTGCACGACGCAGCGTATTATTTTGCCGCAGCATCAGCAGACCCAGCGTGATACATAGGGTAATCAACAGGATAGAAATGGCTGAATAGATATAATACAGGTTCTGTATTTTATCGTGGGTCAGGTTAACAATATTGATGTCCTGAGCAAGCGAGGTTGACGCTATTGAGGTCATAGGTCCGTCCAGCGTGCTCATTTCGCGCAGTAGCGGTTTTAACTGCGCGGTCGTCATGGTATTCAGTTGCTTATCCAACTGATTCAGGATACGTACCAGGCGGGCAACCGTCGCCTTACGCTGCGCATCTTTACCAATAAACTTTCCCAGATCGCCCTGCTGTAGCAGCGCAATCTGGCTCATCATAATTTCCAGGCGCAGGCGCACCTCATCGCGATCGCTTCCCTCAACGCCCATCCCCATCGCACTCAGCCGCGCTTCAAGGCGCATGTACTCGGAGACTATTTGCGAGACTGACCACGAATCGGTGTAACGCGTTAATTTTTGCAGCTCACTTTGTCGCTCATGTACCAGATAGGTAATGTATCCGGTAACAATGAAAAGCGACAAAATAATGGCAGTGAGTATTCGATTCAAGATCAAACCCTTACTCAATTATAATCTTCGAAACCTGCCATGCTGAACGGGAATAATAGATTTGATTCTGCAATTCCGGGCTGCTGTCATAGGGGTAAACAATAAATAAAGGCCCTTTATCGCGAATGCGCATATATTCGCCATTCATTTTTAAAGCCAAAATAACAGGGAATTTTTGAAAATCATCAAGCGGAACGATGGTGGTATAATCATTAAGCGCCAGCACCCTGGCGGACTTTCCTTTAGCACCGACTAAATCCATGAGTTTACTAAGGGAAACCCCGTCAAAGCGGACTTTCCCGGAATACCATGGCGTCGTGGTCACTGTCGTTTCCATGCCCAGTTTTTCTAATGCTGCGACATCAAAAACGGCCGTATCGCCTTCATTCGTATTCCCAATCAGTCCGGAAATAGTTAAAACGGGTTTCCCCACAGGCATCGGCAGTTTTTCTGCAAAAGCGGAAGGCAAAACCATGACACAAAATAAAGCTGCAAAAAATAAACGCATTTAACTCACCATTCCGAAATTGGAGACATGTTAATTGTAAACCATTTGCGTGAATTCTTAAAAGATGTCCCCATCGAGACTAAAAAAATAAATTAAAGACAATAAGCCAACTCTGAAGCTCACATTCTGAGCGGCCAGGAAGACCGTTGTCCTTTCCTCTGTCCAGGCGCTATATGCCTTTCAGGACAAAGCCCAAGTAAAAATCTTTTCTCTTTTCCATCAGCGCGGTAGTCTCAATAGAACGCTAATCAGGAAAGCGTCTCATTCCAAAAATTATAAATTCAGCAACAGACAGGACAAGTATGGACTCAACGCTCATTTCTAATCGCCCCGGCAAGGAGGCAAACTCACTCAATCGCGCCCGCAGGGCGGCCTGGGGCAGCTTCGCCGGGGCCGTGGTCGACTGGTACGATTTTCTCCTCTATGGCATTACCGCCGCGCTGGTTTTTAACCGGGAGTTCTTTCCGCAGGTCAGCCCGGCGATGGGCACCCTGGCCGCCTTCGCCACTTTCGGCGTAGGCTTCCTCTTCCGCCCGCTCGGCGGAATTATCTTCGGCCACTTCGGCGATCGCCTTGGGCGCAAGCGTATGCTGATGATGACCGTCTGGATGATGGGGATAGCGACCGCCTGCATCGGCCTGCTGCCTTCGTTCAATCAGATTGGCTGGTGGGCACCAGCTCTGCTGGTTCTACTGCGTGCCGTGCAGGGTTTTGCGGTAGGCGGTGAATGGGGCGGCGCGGCGTTGCTGGCGGTAGAAAGTGCGCCAAAAAATAAAAAAGCGTTTTACAGCAGCGGCGTACAGGTAGGCTACGGCGTAGGGCTGCTACTCTCAACCGGCCTGGTGTCGCTGATTAGCTCATGCACTAGCGATGAACAGTTCCTCAGTTGGGGCTGGCGTCTGCCGTTCTTGTTTAGCGTGGTGCTGGTGCTGGCGGCGCTGTGGATCCGTAACGGCATGGCAGAATCGGCTGAATTCGAACAGCAGCAGCGTGATCAGCAGAGCCAACCGAAGAAAAAGCGTCTGCCGGTGGTAGAAGCTCTGCTCCGCCATCCGGGCGCTTTTTTAATGATCATCGGTCTGCGCCTGTGCGAACTGCTGACGATGTATATCGTCACCGCCTTCGCACTGAACTACTCCACGCAGAATCTCGGCCTGCCTCGCGAACTGTTCCTCAATATTGGCCTGTTAGTCGGCGCCATCAGCTGCCTGACCATTCCCTGCTTCGCATGGCTGGCGGATCGCTTCGGGCGACGTCGGGTGTACATCACTGGCGCGTTGATCGGTACGCTTAGCGGTTTCCCATTTTTTATGGCGCTCGAAAGCCAGTCCTATTTCTGGATCCTGTTCTTCGCGCTGATGCTGGCGAACATCGCCCACGATATGGTGGTTTGCGTCCAGCAGCCGATGTTTACCGAGATGTTTGGCGCCAGCTACCGCTATAGCGGGGCCGGGGTGGGATATCAGGTTGCCAGCGTAGTTGGCGGCGGCTTTACGCCGTTTATCGCCGCCGCGCTGGTCACCTTCTCAGGGGGTTCATGGCACAGCGTCGCTATCTATTTGACCGCAGGCTGCCTGCTCTCCGCCCTGACGGCGATGTTGATGAAGCCCAGTCGCCACGCTGAATAGTCTTTAAGGAGACAAAATGACTCAGGACTCTCGCGGCGAGGCATGCTGGCCGACGCGTTTTAATCACCAGCTGCTGCCGATTCAATATTGCCCCGACCCGACGCTGGCGGAGCAGCCGCTGTTTGATCGGGCTATTAACGGTGAAGCCGTCGCTCAGCTATGGCAGGCTCCGCAGGGGTTTGTGGTCCCCGGAAGCTACCGAAAGTTCACGGAACTGGCGGCGGTAAGTGAGCAGTTTGCCCGCCAGGGTTGGCCGGTCTGGCTGCGCCGATCCGGCGGCGGGCTGGTGCCGCAGGGGCCGGGGATTATCAATCTCAGCCTCGCCTGGCCGGTTTACCAACCGCTGGGCGACGCGGCAGAGCCGATTTATCTGTTCCTCTGCGGCCTGCTTCAGCGCACGCTGGCAACTTTTAACGTCGCCAGCCATTTCCAGGCGGTGAGCGGTTCGTTTTGCGATGGTCGCTACAATCTGGCCTGCGGTGAAGGCGAGCTGGTGCGTAAAATCGCCGGTACGGCTCAGTATTGGCGACCAATGGCTGGGGGCAAAGGCCATGTGGTCCTCGCCCACGCGGTGATATTGCTGGACGCCGATCTCCATGCAGCGCATCAGGCGGCGAATGCCTTTGAAGCGCATCTGGGCAGCGGTCGAACCTACCGCACCGATAAAACCGTGGCCCTGGCGGAGCTTATCCCTGAAGAGGCTGATTTGCTCCCCCGCTTTCGCGAGGCGCTGGTGCAAGTACTGCAAAACATCAGCTAAAAGTGGTCTTCAGATAGCGGCTAAAGGTCTCTACCGCCCGCGATACCCGCGGCGTGTAGGGGCGAATGACGTAAAGATTTTCCGCAAACACATCCACCGGCTGCCAGCCCGGCAACAGTTCCTGTACCAACCCACGGCCAATCGCCTCTCTGGCGCTAAAATCCGGCAGTAATGCAATTCCCAGCCCAGCCAGCACCGCATCGCGCAGGGATTCACTGTTGTTGGTCGAAAACGGCCCCTGCACTTTCACGCTGACTCGTTCATTGCCGCATTCGAAGGTCCAGTGCGGGCTTTGCGGCCCACGCGGATAGGTCAGGCAGTGATGGTGACGCAGCGCGTCTGGCGAGTCGGGGCGACCAAAGCGGCGAATATAATCCGCCGAGGCAACAACCAGGGTTGCCGTCTGACAGAGTGGCCAGGCCACATGGGTCTGTGGCAGCAGTTCGCGACGGCAGTGGCGAATGGCAAGATCGAATCCTTCGCTAGCCAGCGACACCAGCCGGTCGGTGACTTCCAGTTGAAGATGAAGCTGTGGATGCTCGTGCAAAAAGGGCGTGATAGCCGGGACCAGCTGCTGGCGCGAAAAGGCCACCGGTGCGGTTAGCCGCAGCGTTCCGCGCAGTGGCCCGCCTTCATCATCGCAGGTGCCGGTGAAGATCTCGCGGATCTGCCCAAAAGGCTCGTTAAGCTCCGCCACCAGCCGCAACCCATCTTCGCTTAACGTGACGCTGCGAGTGGTTCGGTGCACCAGCGCCTTGCCGGTCACCCGCTCCAGTTCGCTGATCTTCTGGCTAATGGCGGACTTACTCACCGCCAGCTTTTCAGCCGCGCGGGTGTAGCTTTTTTGCTCCTCCAGTACCGTTAGCCAGTACAGGTGAGTCCAGTATATTTCCGGGCGGATTTCGTTCATGTCGATTGTTCACGTAGGAAAACAATGAGTTCAAATATAGCGGTTTTTGCCCGCATCAGCATGGGTTAGCATCACATTCATCGCTCGTTAATCCAACAATAAGGACCACCTGCCATGCCGTTACTGACGTTTGATATTATTGAAGGCCGTAGTGAAAGCGAGATCAAAACCCTGCTGGATGCGGCTCACCGCGCCGTGGTGCAGGCATTCAAAGTACCCGAGCGCGACCGTTACCAGATTGTTCACGAAAACAAAGCTCACCATATGGTGATTGAAGATACCGGACTGGAACTAACGCGCAGCAAAGAGGTGGTCGTGGTGAGAGTTTATACCAGCCCGCGCAGCGAACAGCAGAAGCAGCTTTTCTATGCCACTCTGCAAACTCAATTGCAGGAGCACTGCGGGCTGAGCGGCGATGACCTGATGATCTCGGTGATAAGCAACCACAAAGGCGACTGGAGTTTTGGCCGCGGCGTCGCACAGTATATGACCGGCGAGCTTTAGCCCTGGTGGCGATGAGACTGGCGCACGATCAGTTCCCCGGTGCGCCACGCCGCCGGCAAGCCTTCAGTTGCGTCGATCAGTCGATTCAGTGCCTCTTCAACCAGCCGCTCGCGCCGTTGATCGTAAGTGGTCAGCTGCCACTCCGGCGCTGCCGCTTCGTCGATATTATCGAAACCGACAATACTCATGGTTAAATCCCGCTCGCGCAGCGCCTGCAGCGCGCCAATGGCCAGAATATCGTTTTCGCAGAACAGAGCATCGACTCGCTCGGCTTCAGGCGTAGCGTCAAGATAGTCGCTCATCGCAGCATATCCCCGGGTGCGCAGATACTGCCCGGCCACCAGCAACGTATCAAGTCGACAACCGCCCTTCTCCAGCGCCGCCTGATACCCTTCCATTCGCAGTAAATGATGCGACGGGGTGTCAGGCCCTTTCATATAACCAAATGTACGATGCCCCTGCCCTAGCAGCAGTTCAGCGATCTGCTTGCCAGCAAGCCAGCCGTCGATATTCACCACCTGGATTTCCGGATTCTCGGTATTACGACCAATCTGCACCAGCGGTACCCGGTGAATTTCAGTGGCGATCGCAATAAGCTCCGGCGTCAGTACCGTTGCCATAAACAGAATGCCGTCGACCTGGAGCTGGTAAGCCAACGCCATCGCCGTGCGGTTGCTTTCCTGATCGGCAACGTTAATTACCAATGCCATATAGCCGCGATTTTGTAGCTGGCGAGTCACTTCATTGAGCAACAGCACCATATTGGGATTGCGCAGCTCGTCTACCGCCACGCCGATGATGTGGGTTTGCTTTTGCGTCAGGCTGCGCGCCAGCAAATTAGGCCGATACCCCAGGGTATTGGCGGCCTTCATGACATCTTCTCGCGTTTTCGCCTGGATAGATGCCCCGGGGGTAAACGCCCGGGAAACGGTCCACTTTGAGACGCCCGCCAGTAACGCAACATCGCTGGCGGTCGCTTTTTGTCGTTTAGAGGCGCTCATTCTCGGTTTTAACGTTCCTGATGATTAACATCCAATAGAACGTAAAATACAGCAAGATAGAATCCGCTCAACAAAAAACGCACCGCGTTCTCCCGCCCCCCGGTGGAAGAACGCGGCCCGTTATCACTGACTTAAGGTTGCGTTAAGGGCATCAATCGACGTCCGTAGCCCCGCTTCAACGCTCATCGTCAGGTCCTCCATCTCCAGCGATACATAACCGTTGTAACCGGTCATGCGCAGCACTGAGAAGAACTCTTTCCACCACTTCAAATCCTGTCCGCAGCCAACCGCCACGTAGTTCCAGGTCCGGGTTTTGGTTTCAGTCACCGGCTGATACTCCAGCAGACCGTCAACGTCCGCCAGTCCGCGCTCAATACGCGCATCTTTACCGTGAACGTGATAAATCACTCCTTCCAGCTTCCGGGCAGCGGCAATGGGCTCAGCCCCCATGGCAATCAGGTGCGACGGGTCGAGGTTCATGCCGATGATGTCACCCACCGCATCGCGCAGGCGCAGCAACGTGCTCGGGTTGTACACCAGCTGGCTGGGGAACTCTTCGAGGGCAATCTGTTCGATCCCGTGCTCAGCCGCATGGCGGGCAAAAGCCTGCCACCACGGTATCGCCACCTCGTTCCACTGGTAATCAATCACCCCTGGCATATAGTCGGGCCAGGAAACCGTTGAGGTTATCCAGTTAGGGATTTTGTCGTCCGGGCCGCCGCCGGGCAGACCGCTCATCATGACGATTTTTTTCACGCCGAGCTTCGCCGCCAGCTCAACGGTGCGGTAGCTGCTGGCGGTATGCTTTTCGCCCAGCGCGCCGGGTGCCAGCGGATTACCCGAACAGTTCAGGGCAACGATTTCCATGCCGCGTTTTTCCAGTTCTCCGCAAAACGCCGCGAGCTTCGCTGGGGAAGCCAGCAGCTCTTCGGTTTTCACATGCGGACAAGGCGACCAGCCGCCTGCGGTCATCTCCACGCCGTTAATGCCATACTGCTTCACGCGGTCGAGCATTTCAGGGAAAGCCAGGTCGGCGAGAACATCAGTACAGAGTGCCAGTTTCATATTCTATCCTTCTTAAATGAGTGACCTTCGAGGATCTGCATAAACGCGTCTTTGCTGTCGGCGCTGGCGAGCAGCGTCGTTTTCACTTCGTCATCAAGCAGGTCTGCCAGATCCGCGATAACATCAATGTGTTCATTATTTTTTGCCGCCACGGCGACCACCAGGAAAGCCACTCTGCCTTCCCCCCAGCCCACGCCATCCGGAAACTGAAACAGCTGGAAGCCAGTTTGCCGCACCAAATCAATGCCCTCTTTGCTGCAATGAGGCATCGCCACGCCCGCCCCGAGCCAGGTAGAGAGCGCCTTTTCGCGATCTACCATTGATTCAAAAAAACCGTCGCTGACGTAACCGCTAGCCTGCAGGGAATCCGCAGCAATGCGCAGCGCCTTCTTCTTTGAATTCGCCCGGCAGCCAATAAAAATATCTTCTTGTTTGAGGGTTAACATGCGCCTCTCCCGTGCGTTAAAGGGTTAGCGATACAGCGCCGGGCATTCCGGCAGAGAGACGGCGTGCTTCTCGCCATCCTTCAGCGAAGCCAGCCCGGCATCGCACACCATCGCCACGACATACCCATCCCACGAAGATGGCCCGGTCATTTCACTGCCTTCATTCACGCGGTCAACAAAGTTCTGCACTTCACGATCGTAGGCGGTGGCGAAACGTTCCATGCAGGTCTGCGGGATCGCCCGGCTGTAGCCTTTCGTTGAACGAGTGGTGGTGAGCGCCTGCTCGGTCAGCGCGCTGATGGCGTTTTCACCGATCACTTCACAACGGATGTCGTAGCCGTAATCACAGTTCACAAACAGTTCATCATCGATGCGCACGCCGGATTCGGTTTCAAAAATCACGATCAGCGGATCCTGCAGGTGCGCACAGGCTCTGCGGGTCTTCTTACGCGGTTTGTCGACGCGCACCGACACGATATTTTCGTCGAGCAGATAGCGAATAATGTCGATTTCGTGGGTCGCGGAATCGTTAATCGCCATTTCCAGGGTGTAGCTTTCCGGGACCGAGGCGTTGCGGTGGGCGCAATGAATCAACAAAATTTCGCCTAGTTCGCCACCGTCCAAAGTGGCTTTGAGCTGGTTGTACCCGGGGTCGAAGCGGCGCATAAATCCCAGCTGTAACATGCGTTTGCCGCACGCCACTTCAGCATCAATAATCGCCCTCGCTTCATCAGCGGTTGGGGTCAGCGGTTTTTCGCAAAATACCGGCTTGCCCGCTTTAATCGCTGCCAATATTTGCTCTTTGTGAACCGGGCCGATTGAGCAAATAAAAACGGCATCTACGTCGTCTGATTGAATCATCTCCACCGCATCGTAATAAGCCTGCGCGCCATATTCACGAGCTATGGAGTCGGTCACGTTGTGATTAATATCGCAAACAGCGCTGACTCTGGCGTTCTGAATAATCGACTGGAAACGCTGTAAATGGTCGCGCCCAATCATGCCCAAACCAATTAAACCGATATTGACTGTCATATGTTCCTCCACATTTCTAAATCAGAATCTGAATTTTTGTTCAATTTGCTCAAGGGTTAATCCGCGGGTTTCCGGAAGATATTTCACCAGCAGAATCAACATAATGACGTTGGTACCGGCGAAGAAACCGAAGGTCATTCCACCGCCATAGTTGTTAAGTAAAATCGGGAACACGGACTGGATGATGAAGTCAAAAATCCATAGCCCGAATACCGCAAAGCCCATTCCCAGGCCTCGCATCCGCAGCGGGTAAATTTCCGCGAGCATTAGCCAGAACACCGGGGCAATCCACCCCTGCATAAAGGTCAGGAACACCAGCATCAGGGCGAGAATGATGTAGCTGGCGCCGGCAAAGTTGGCCTGCAGCCCGCTAACGCCATCAACGGTTTCCATGTGGAAGAAGAGTTTGAAAGAGAGGCCGATCAGCACCAGGCTTAACGTGACGCCTATCTGCCCGGTGAAGAACATTTTCCGCCGCGAGTGTCTGCCAATCAGCAGCATCCCTAATAGAGTCGCGAGGATAGAAACCACGCCGTTAGCCACCGCGCCGGTCACCGCCGCCGCATCGCCGAGACCGGTGGATTTCAGCACCGTCGGGGCGTAGTACATGATGGTATTAACCCCGGTGACCCGCGTCGCCAGCACAATCATTAAGCCAATTAAAATCAGCTGTAGCACCCATTTCTTTTTCAGTTCGTCGATAAACCGACCATGGATAGCGCCAGCCTGGCTTACCTGCTGAATATCGCGGATCTCCTGCTCCACTTCTTCCGGACGGCGAATCGTTTTCAACACCGCAACCGCTTTGTCGATTTGCCCCTTACGCACAAAGAAACGTGGAGACTCCGGCATCACCAGCATGCCGATCCACAGCAGCGCACCGGGCAGCGCCGGGATTGCCAGCATCAAGCGCCAGTTGTGTGACATATCGGGATAGAAATTGACAATGGCGGCGTTGACCGAATAGGCGAGAAACTGCCCGGTGACGATCATCAGCTCGTTGACCGTGACCAGCCGTTCGCGCTGCGAGGGCCTCGCTAGTTCGGAGATATAAATCGGTACCGTCACCGACGCGCAGCCCACCGCCAGTCCAAGGATAAAACGGGCGATGATCATCGACGACATATCCCACGCTACGGCGGTACCGAGCGCGCCGAAGATAAAGATAATCGCCACCCAAAGGATATTTTTCCGCCTGCCCTGCCGGTCCGACAGCCAACCGCCACCAACGGAGCCGATTGCAGCGCCGAATAATAAGAATGATGTCACCAGCCCTTCCTGCAACGGGCTGAGGCCAAGGTCGTTCTTCATAAAAATCAGTGCGCCGGAAATAACCCCGGTGTCATAGCCAAAGCACAAACCGCCGATGGTGGAGACGAGGGTTATTAATCTGATTTTCTTATCATTATCTGTTTTACGACTTTCAGTTATCACATGATCGGTCATTTTGTTGTCCTGTCAGGGATGAGCGTTCTATCGTTTTGTTTTTATGAATAAAAAGATCACATTGCCAATGCAGAGACAGCAGGTTCTGGCATCGGAAATCAGTTGCAAACCTCTTTGCACCCGGGTGCATAATTTAACAACTTGTTATACGCTTACGAATTAAAAAATCCATATCAATTTATTTTGGAATTTTCATTTCGTTAAGGGCGTCAACTTTTTGCTCATCAAATGGACGATTTCCTCGATCGCAATCACGATCCAGAGAGTTTTGTACGTACGGGGCGTGAAGAATTGCCTGACTCGGCTATTGGTCGGGAGGAAGTACAATAAAAAAGGGAACGCGAGGTAAATTCACGTTCCCCCGGTAGCAGGAAAGAAAATCAGGATCGTTGCGTGCTGGCGATCCGCAGCCTGGCTTTCTGCTCGATATTTTCCAGCAGTTCCTGCACGTCATCTTCATCAATATCGAGAAACTGACCGTCGAGCAGCGCCGCGTGGATATCGTCACGCGTCACAGCGATGCCCAGCGGCACCGATTTCGCCTTCACTTCTTCCGCCGCCAGCGGGTGCGGATAGCGGCGTCCAACCAGATTATTGAAGACAATGGCCAGCAGCGCCAGCATTAAGGAGTTGAGTAATACCGGAGTTAAAACAAAGTGATAGCCTTCACTCTGCACACCAGCGCCGCCAAGGATCGCGGTTAACGCCACCGCCCCGCCCGGCGGATGCAGGCAACGCAGGAAATACATTCCGGCGATCGCCAGCCCTGCCGCCACACCGCAAGCCAGCGCGAGATCGGGGACCAGTATCCCCACCGTCACCCCGATGATCGCCGATAATACGTTGCCGCCGACAATCGACCACGGTTGGGCTAGCGGACTGCTCGGCACGCCAAACAGCAACACCGCCGATGCGCCCATTGGCGCGATAAACCAGAGATTGACTTCGCCCAGCAACCAGTGGCTGAACATGCTGGTTACCGCCAGCCCCGTCCCGGCACCGATCGACGCCAAAACAATGTGTTTTCTGGCGACCGGCAAAGCATGTGGTTTCAAACGGCCAAGGAAGATACGGATCCGTGAAAAGAACGATCCGGGTAAAACGCTTAACATCGTACAACTCGCTTACGTCATAATAAGAACTTATGTTTCATTTTCTTTTTTTAACCATAATTTAACAACCATGTCTTTATCGTGGCTTTACAGTATTCATTTTGTGAATATAAAAAATTTACACGCTACGTTAAAATCACTCTCCCCGTCGGGATATATACCCTGAATAATTCAAGTTGCAGGAAGCCAACGCACATGCAACTTAAAGTATGACGGGTATACCCACTCTATGGATTGAAGGTCAACCACATTGAATAACAAAACAAATTTAGAGAAAGAAGTGGCATGGGCCAGTCAGAATATGCCGCGCACCCTGCGCCAGGTTGCCGCCCTGCCCGACCTCAGCCAGGTCCGCCTGGCCTGCTGCATGCATCTTGATATGAAAATGATCCCACTGGTACAGGGGATCCTCGAGAAAGGCGCGAAAGTTTTCCTCACCACCTGTAATCCAACGACAGTACAGGACGAGGTTGTCGCCTGGCTGGTGGAACGCGGCGCAGAAGCCTGTGCATGGCGCGATATGAGCGATGCCGACTGGCAGCAATCCTGGGAAAAAGCGATTGCATGGCAGCCGACGCATCTGTGTGAAATGGGCGCGGATATTACCACGCTGCTGCATCAGCGCGGCGAGTTCGGCAACATCGTGGCTGGGCTTGAAGCGACGGGTTCCGGCGTCAGTCGTTTGGGCGATATCCGTCCCGGCTATCCGATTTTTAACTGGGATGATTTACCGGTTAAAGAGGGGCTGCACAACCGCCATATGGTCGGTTTGACCGCCTGGCACACCTTCTTCCAGACCACCCATCTCACCCTGCATGAGAAAAAAGTACTGGTGATCGGTTATGGTCTGGTTGGTCAGGGCGTAGCGGCGGCAGCAAAAGCCTTCGGCGGCCAGGTGATGGTGGCGGAAATCGATCCGGCCCGTCGACTCCAGGCGGCCTACGACGGCTGGCACGTGGTTGAATTGCAGGAAGCGATTGCCTCAGCAGACGTTGTTGCCACGGCGACCGGTGGTAAAAAAGTGGTCAATAGACAGGCGCTGGATAAGGCCAAAGATGGCGTGTTTATCCTTAACGTCGGCCACGTGGCGGAAGAGATTGACTGCGAGTACCTGCGCCAGTTCAGCCATGAAGAGGTGATGCCGTATATCAACGCCTATCGGATGGGCGATAAAACCGTGTATCTGATGGCTAATGGTTCAATGCTCAACCTGACCGCCGGTTTTGGCGATAGCCTGAACGCCTTCGACGTCACCCTGGCGGTGATGACCAGCGGCATTCAGCATATCGTGACCGACGGAATGAACGCGCCAGCGGACGTTTATCTGCTGCCGCAGAGCGTGTGGCAAAAAGCGCTGTAGGCGTATGCGCTGGGTAATTTCCCGGAGGCGGCGCGATGCGCCATGTCCGGGCTACCCAGCATGCAGACTGTAGCCCGGTCATACACAGCGCCACCGGGAAGAAAGCAATTCCTATAGCAGCGCCAGCAGAAATATCACTTCCCCCAGCTCAATCGCTGCGCCTAATGTATCGCCTGTTTGCCCACCCAGGGTACGCTTCAGCGCCTGACCCAACGCCCAGACCAGCACCACCGTGATGAGTGCCGCTCGCAAACCGTTGACTCCGAGCAGCAGCGTCGCCAGCACCAGAGCTATCCCCATGGTAATCAGCGTCTGACGCAGCGTAATCTTGCCGATAAACAGATTACCCAGCCCCTCCTCGCGGGCGTAGCGCTGGCGATACATCAGCAGC
The DNA here is from genome assembly GCF_051131775.1 of Klebsiella sp. MISC125. NCBI lineage: Bacteria > Pseudomonadati > Pseudomonadota > Gammaproteobacteria > Enterobacterales > Enterobacteriaceae > Klebsiella > Klebsiella sp. MISC125. The sequence continues at coordinate 2,204,742 of NZ_CP180448.1, read as the reverse complement.
ACCGCCATCCCGCGACCCACGGCGCAGGCAGCCGCCAGCGCAGCAATTGCCGACGTCCCGCGTAGCGCGACTTCGCTCACCACCAGCACCTTAGCGACCAGCACGAAGATCAGCGCCAGACCCCCATGGGTTCCTAGCCGACTGTCGCGCATGATTTCCAGCATCCGCTCACGGCGACGGGCGGAAAAGATGCCATCGCAGGTATCCGCCAGACCATCAAGATGAAAACCGCCAGTCAACAGCGCCAGCGCCAGCACGCCGAGCAGCGCGGCAAGCGGGCCACCGCACCACGGCTGGAGCAGCATCACCACCGCGCCGCCGATAGCCCCCAGCAAAAGCCCGACGAATGGAAACGTGACGATACTGCGTTGATATTGTTCTATCTCCAGCCCCTGGGACAAACGCGCCGGGACCGGCAGGCGACTGATAAACGATAATGCGGCAAAAAAAGACTTAATCATTGAAGTGAGACTCCTGTCGATAAAACCCACGGTCAGCGGTGATTTATCGCCGACCGCTACCCGATTTATCCGCGTAGCTATTTTGCAAAAAATACCTGACATCCATCTTCCAGACGCCAGTGAGCCAGCCGGGTATCACGGTGGTGTTGGATGCGAGCGCTTACTTGATTGTCGGAAATCCAGGAGGTGATGATGTAGGCAGCCGAAACGAAGGTGTTGAGTATAGATTCGGCATCACGGCATTGGTCGCTATGCGCGCCACCGGCAATCAGTATCATCGCGGCGGCACCTGTTGCAGGGACAGCATGAGATAAACCCTTCCGATATCAATATGTTTACGGCGGGAGTATACCAAATTATAGGGGGTTGGATCAGCGTTGCGCGGGCTGTTTTGCTGAGGATTTGAGAGATAACGCAGATTTGGTGAAAGATGACCCCGGCGGCGAGAACCGCCACCGGAGCGCTAAACCGGGGATTACTCGCCCGCTTTCTCTTCGACTTTCGCTTCGCCCATCACTTTCAGCTTTTTAGAGATATCGCGACGTTCTTTAGAGATCTCAGCATTTTTGATGATGTAATCGTCAACGCGATCTTCGTAATCGCTTTTCATGCTGGCAATGATGCCCTGAATAGCTTCAACGCTCATGCCCGGCTTGATGTAGTCGCTGAGGTTGTCCAGCAGCAGTACGCGCTTCTGGTTATCACGGATCTTTTTCTCAACGTCCTGAATTTCACGCTGCAGCTTGTTCTTACGACGGTACAGGCGAACAAACTCCAGTACGTCCTGGAAAGAAGGCTTAATTGTTTCCATTTTTACACCCCTAATATTTGAGATTCGGATTCGCTAAAGCGACTGCTACATAGGGCTAACATAACTGTTAGCAGCCGCTGATGACAATGTTTTTTCCTTTGCTCTAATCATAACCCTAAACGCTGCTGAATCGAAGCAACCGATGGGCAAACCGCGCGTATCTGGTCTTTATTTACGCAACGCCCGGCAGATTAAATGCGACAGCAGTTCAAGCTGGCGCGCCAGCTCTATGGTTAACCAGACATAACCATGAATCGGCGTTTCGGAGAAATTCTCATCCTGCTGCTCTTTGATAAGCAGACGCAGCTCGGCAACGATTTCATTCAGCTTTTCATTATTGGCGAGAATTGGCTGCGGGTTACCTTCGTAGAGTGCATGAGCGATGGTCAGCAGCGTTTGCTGAGTCATTTGCTGGGTTTCACGCAGCGTATGGGCATTAAGCATCACGAAGTGACCGGGCCTTGAGGCCCAGTAAGCATTGATTTGCAGCTCCAGCATACAGACCAGATTGCGGCTGACGGTCTGGATCGCTTCGAAGATGGATTTCTGGATGTGCGTCTCTTTGCTGGCCGGGGTGATCAAACCACGCATTTTCACCACGTCGTTGAGCACTTTTTGCAGATGTTTTTCCAGACGCGGACGTTCAACGAGATTCGGCGAAAAGCCCGCCTGATAGAGCCGGTTAAAAGTGGTGACGTAGCTGGCCATCTGGATACGCCAGTGCAGAAACGCCCGCTGCGGCCAGATACCGGTAAACAGCATCGCCAGCAGGGAACCAAAGATAACGTCGCCGCTTCGCCACAACGCAGTATTCATGTCTCCCGGCGGCGCACCGACAACCACCGCCAGCGTAATGCCAATCAGCAGCGCCTGATAGGGCTTTTTACCCAATGCCAACCAGCCACAGAGGAACATTGCCGCCGCGCACCACAGCAGCATAATGGGCAGCGAGATAAGCTCCAGCTTGAGCGCCACCAGCCCGAGGGCCGAACCAAGAATGGTGCCGCCGATGCGCTGAAACGCACGCGGCACCACGTTTCCCCAAAAGGAGATGGGCCCCATAACCACCACAAGGGTGATGAGTGGCCAGGTCCCTTCCGGAACCTTAAGCAAGCGCACCAGCAGAAAGGTGAGCACAAAGGCCAATGCTATTCGCACACCATGGACTATGCGGTAATGGCGATACAGCCGAATTTCAAATGGCTTAAGTGATTTATCCGCGCGCACAACCGACTCCGACACAACGAAAACGCCAATTGTAACTGCTTTTTCGCCGCAAGCATCACGCGAATGTAAGAAACCTTGTCCACTGAGGGGACAAAGCCTTATTTCACCGAGGGCTCGACCGCAATGTACATCTCGATATCCCAGTAGCCATCCTTATCACCGTCGTTAAGATAGACTTCAAAGCAGGGATCCATCGTCATTTGATACTCTTTGCTTTGCATCAGGCTGTCGAAGAACTGACACCACGGCGTCTTAAAATCAAAATTTTCGACTCTGGCGCGGGCGACGGCATAATCTCCGGCGGCGATTTCGGTCATCATCACACCTTCGCTGTTAGCGGGGAGCTCGTAGTCTTCCGCCACCGTGACGGCAGTATCGCAGCGCAGTTTTTCCGCCGGGACTTCATCAGGATTGTCGTAATAGACAGCGACCCACTCCTGTGCCGGAACCTGGCTGTTATCAACCCACATCATCAGCTGTTCAAAGCCCTGTTTTACCGTCTGCTCCCAGGGACCGACCAGATGAAACCCGGCGATCTTTCTTTTGCCCACGGATTTAACGTTATAGTCCATGCTACCTCCATTGTTGATAAAGTACTGTATGAATATACATATAATCTAACAGTACTATCACCCATAGTATGTGCGGTAATTCACAAAAATCGCGTGTGAAAAAGCCTAAAAAACAGCCGCCATTCGATTACAAACTGAACGGCAGTTCGAGACCGATACTGGCCCCAAGGTCATCGCTGGCGCTATGGTTAGCATCGGTGTACCACACGGAGGTACTCAGGCGTACCGTCGGCATGACATCACCGCTCCAGCCCAACTGCACGCCTTTGAGCGTGTCGGCGTGCGGGAAGGCTTTGTTGATCCGTTGATTCTTCGGATTCACCTCGGCGTACACCAGACGCGCACTCCAGCGCTGGTTCTCTTCGGTCACCAGCTCTACCTTCCCGGCATACAAGCGTCCGTCGCCCCCCATTGCATCACCCAGCGGATATCCCTGCTGGTAGTAGCCATCTTTGTAGATAAAGTGGTTATAGATATAGTTGGTGCGTCCCATATTCGAACGGGTATCGTGGGCTTCCAGATACCAGTTAACCGCGTTGTTGTTCCATTGATGATGCCCTTCCACGCCGCCAAGATAGAGGTGCGCAGAGGGTAAATACCCGGCTTCATCTTCGCCGATCATCTGACCGTAAACGCTCACCGGCCAGCCCAGCGTTGGCGCCAGCTTCAGTTTGAAATCAAAACCGGCCAGCTGATTGCCTGGATCGTCGGCTGATTCGCCAGTGTTGTCATTGCCGGTCAGGCCGTCCCAGAAGCTGCTAAACGAGGAAGGACGCCCTTCTCCACCCCACTGCATAATGCGCGAAGCCCCCAGCTCCAGCGAGTTAAACGGCGAAAAGGTCAAGCGACCGCCGAAGATTTTGGTATGCGGAACGGCAGCATACTGGCTCATTTGGCTGGCAGAGAGTTGATACTGCCATGGGCCAATCCAGCTTAGCCATGACGTCTGCGGCGCGCTCTGCTCGGCACGCTGTAGCAGAAAACCGGTCATCGGTCGCGCGGCATCGGAACGAATCAGGCTGCCCTCATAACCCGGCCCCCACCACTGTGGGATCTGCCCGAACGCCAGCCACTGGTTCCACAACTTTACCGCGCCGTATGCGCCATTAGCGTTAACGTTTGAACCGTTGCTAATGCGCTTGTCCCCTTCAACGTTGCCCTGTAAGTGCAGGTCCCACCATTCGCCGCTGTTATTCAGCGCGATAGAGAGCGACTGGTCAGCGGGATAAGACTGGGCGAAGCCCTGCGGCGTTCCTGGTTTGTCAGTGGAGCTGTAGCCCGTCACGCGCACGCCGGCCTTTAGCGATCTTAATCGCTGATTCACCCGGCTCAGCACCACCCGCTCTGCGGATGTTGTCGGATGGGCATTGGCCAGCGCACGGTTAATCTCCTCCTCGCTCAGGGGCCAGGTCGACAAACTTAAAGAGAGGGTTCCACGGTCGGATAACCAGGCTAAATCATTGCGGAATTCGTTATCGGCCAGAACCAGGCCAGAGGCAAAGCAAGAGGTGCTAAAAACGGCGAACAATCCCAGAGAAAGCGCACTACGCGCAAAATATTTCATCTTCCCAGCTCCGTGTTTGGCGCAGAAGCGCCAGGTTATTTCCTGAACGGTGACCGGGTAAGGTAAAGGATTGAAACTAAACGAAGCGCCAACCAAAGTGGCATAATAATCAAACAGCTACGAGGTGCCGCTCCAGAACGGAGCGGCCGGAGAGTTACAGCTTCTGATGCAGATAATCGCTAAAGCGCGAGAAAACACCGCCCTTGCCGACGCTTTCCAGCGTCACCAGCGGCCAGTGGGCCACCACTTTATCGCCGTCATAAAGCGAAATTTCACCGACCCGCTGATGGGCGGCAATCGGCGCTTCCAGTACTTTTTTATCCAACACATATTTGGCTTTAATACGCGACACTTCCGACTTCGGCAATGCCAGCCAGAAGTCCTGATCGGTGCCCAGCGTAATCTGCTCTTTATCACCATACCAAATACGCTCAACCCCGACCTGTTTGCCGTCCTGCAAAACCTGTACGGTGTCGAAATTTTGCTGACCCCAGTGCAGCAGCTTCGCCGCCTGTTGTTCCCGCCCTTTCGGGCTTTCAGCCCCCATCACCACCGCAATCAGACGGCGCTGACCATCGACCGCCGACGCGATCAGGTTAAATCCCGCCCCGGAAGTATGGCCAGTTTTCAGGCCATCGACGTTCATGGTTTTATCCCATAGCAGGCCATTGCGGTTCTGCTGGGTAATGCCGTTCCAGGTCAGGCTTTTCTGGCTGTACATATGATACACGTCCGGCGAGCCGTGAATTATCGCCCGCGAGAGCACGGCCAAATCGTAGGCCGAACTGTGTTGCCCCGGTGCGTCCAGGCCGTGAACGGTTTCGAAGTGGGTATCCTTTAAGTGCAGTTTCTCTACGTAGCTATTCATCAGCGCGACAAACTGTGGCTGACCGCCCGCAACATAGTCCGCCAACGCCACGCAGGCGTCGTTACCAGAGTCAACAATTAGCCCGCGGCTCAAATCACGCACGCTAAGGCGGTCGCCAGGCTTGAGGAACATCAGGGAAGAACCGTCGAATACCGGATTACCCTTGGCCCAGGCATCTTTGCCTACGGTGACGATATCGTCAAAGGTGATACGGTGGCTGTCGATGGCGCGGTCAACCACATAGCCGGTCATGAGTTTGGTCAAACTCGCGGGATTGCGCTGCTGATGCTCGTTACCCGCAGTCAGGATCTGACCGGTGGTGTAATCCATCAGCACCCAGGAACCGGCCTGAATGGAAGGCGGCGTCACGTTGACGGGAAAATCATTGGCGGCAAATGCGCAGGAAACGCTCGCAGCGAGCAAAGTTACAGCAATAAACAAACGGCCTTTCAACGGCATATCCTCTAAATTGACAGATTCGCCGTCCTTTTTACGGAACTTCTCGTTTCATATCAGGGTTTAATTGCAAGAAAATATGACATCTCAGACGATGGGCAAAGCCGATGCCCTTCTGATGGCCCGGTAAATCGTTTACCATGATGGCTGCTCGCCACCAGGGATAATGAACAGATTATGCAAGATAGCGCCAACCAGCCCGGATTTTTGTTTCACGATTACGAGACTTTCGGCACCAGCCCTTCGCTCGACCGACCGTCGCAGTTTGCCGCCATTCGCACCGATGAAGATCTGAACGTTGTCGGTGAACCAGAGGTCTTCTACTGCAAGCTCGCCGATGACTATCTGCCTCAGCCGCAGGCGGTAATGATAACCGGAATAACGCCGCAGGAAGCTATCGCCAAAGGCGACAACGAAGCCGCCTTTGCCCGCCGCATTCACGATCTGTTCACGGTGCCGAAAACCTGTATCGTCGGCTACAACAACGTGCGCTTCGATGACGAAGTGACGCGCAATATCTTTTATCGCAATTTTTACGATCCTTACGCCTGGAGCTGGCAGCACGATAACTCTCGTTGGGATTTGCTGGACGTGATGCGCGCCTGCTATGCACTGCGCCCTGAAGGGATCAACTGGCCGGAAAATGAAGATGGCCTGCCAAGCTTTCGTCTGGAGCATCTGACCGTCGCCAACGGTATCGAGCACAGCAACGCCCACGACGCGATGGCCGACGTTTACGCCACCATTGCGATGGCAAAACTGGTGAAAACCCAGCAGCCGCGCCTGTTTGACTATCTATATAGCTATCGCAACAAACGCAAGCTGGCGACGTTGATTGACGTTCCGCAGATCAAACCGCTGGTGCATGTTTCCGGCATGTTTGGCGCGGCGCGCGGCAATACCAGCCTGGTGGCTCCGCTGGCGTGGCATCCGGATAATCGTAATGCGGTGATTATGGTCGACCTGGCCGGGGATATCTCTCCGCTGCTGGAGCTGGATGCCGATACCCTGCGCGAGCGGCTGTATACGCCGAAAAGCGAGTTGGGCGATCTGGCCGCAGTACCGATTAAGCTGGTGCATCTCAATAAGTGCCCGGTGCTGGCGCAGCAAAACACTTTGCGCCCGCAGGATGCCGACCGGTTGGGGATCAATATCCAGCGCTGTCTGGATAACGCCCAGCATCTACGGGCTAATCCCCAGGTGCGCGAAAAAGTGGTGGCGATTTTTGCCGAAGCGGAGCCTTTTGTGCCGTCCGATAACGTCGATGCCCAGCTGTATAACGGCTTTTTCAGCGATGCCGATCGCGCGGCAATGAAAATCGTGCTTGAGACCGAGCCGCATAACCTGCCGGCGCTGGATATCACCTTCGCCGATAAGCGTATTGAGCGTCTGTTGTTCAACTATCGTGCACGCAATTTCCCAGGCACGCTGGATGAAACCGAGCAGCAGCGCTGGCTGGAGCATCGTCGTGAGGTGTTTACGCCAGAGTTTTTACAGGCCTATGCCGATGAGCTGCAGATGCTGTATCAACAGCATGCGGATGATAAAGAGAAGCTGGCGCAGCTGAAGGCGCTGTGGCAGTACGCGCAGGAGATTGTTTGATTGGGAGAAATTCCCGGAGGCGGCGCTTGACGCGCCTGTCCGGGCTACTCGTCTGATAGATGGTAGCCCGGACAGATGCGCAGCATCGCCTCCGGGAAGGTTATTTAGCCTTTGGCACGGCTGGCGATAATCGCCTCTGCCACGTTGTGCGGGGCTTGTGCGTAGTGGTGGAACTCCATGCTGTAAGTCGCCCGGCCCTGAGACATCGAACGCAGCGTGGTGGAATAACCAAACATTTCGGCGAGCGGCACGTCGGCGCGGATAATCTGGCTGCCGAACCGCTCTTCCATCCCCTGCACCATCCCGCGACGGGAAGAGAGATCGCCCATAATGTTACCGGCGTAATCTTCCGGCGTTTCCACTTCCACATGCATCACCGGTTCGAGAATCACCGGATCCGCTCTGCGCGCCCCTTCCTTGAAGCCGAAAATCGCCGCCATGCGGAAGGCCATTTCCGAAGAGTCGACATCGTGATATGAACCAAAGGTCAGGGTCGCTTTGATATCCACCACCGGATAGCCCGCCAGCACGCCGGAGCCCAGCGCTTCGCGCAGCCCTTTTTCCACTGAAGGAATGTACTCACGCGGCACCACGCCGCCTTTGGTGGCATCTTCAAAAACGAAACCGCTACCCGGCTCCAGCGGTTCAAGGGTTAGTACCACATGACCGTACTGCCCTTTACCACCGGACTGGCGGACGAACTTACCCTCCACCTCTTTCACCGTTTTGCGGATCGTTTCGCGATACGTTACCTGCGGACGACCGATATTCGCCTCAACGCCAAACTCACGCTTCATGCGGTCGACGATGATCTCCAGATGCAGTTCGCCCATCCCGGAAATGATTGTCTGCCCGGACTCTTCGTCAGTATGCAGACGGAACGACGGATCTTCCGCCGCCAGCCGCTGCAGCGCGATGCCCATTTTCTCCTGATCGGCTTTGGTTTTCGGTTCAATCGCCAGCGAAATCACCGGTTCCGGAAACTCCATTCGTTCCAGAGTAATCACCGCGTTCGGGTCGCACAGCGTGTCGCCGGTAGTGACATCCTTCAGGCCGACGCAGGCGGCAATATCCCCGGCGTGCAGCTCATCGACCTCATGGCGATCGTTGGCCTGCATCAGCACGATTCGTCCGATACGCTCTTTCTTCTCTTTCACCGGGTTCCACACCGCATCACCTTTTTTCAAGGTTCCGGAATAGACACGAATAAAGGTTAGCTGTCCGACATAGGGGTCGGTCATTAGCTTGAAGGCCAGCGCCGAGAACGGCTCATCATCGCTCGGGTGACGTTCAGCGGGCTCTCCTTTCTCATCAATGCCCTGAATCGCCGGAATATCCAGCGGTGACGGCATCAGCTCAACCACCGCGTCGAGCATCCGCTGCACGCCTTTGTTTTTAAACGCGCTGCCGCACAGTACCGCCTGAATTTCGCCTTTCACGGTGCGCTGACGCAGCCCGGCGATGATTTCAGTCTCGCTCAAATCGCCGGTTTCCAGATACTTATCCATCAGCTCGTCACGGGCTTCCGCCGCCGCCGAGACCATTTTCTCCCGCCATAGCCGGGCGGTTTCCAGCAGGTCGTCGGGTACCGGCGCATAGCTGAAGGTCATACCCTGAGTGGCATCATCCCACAGAATGGCGCGCATCTTGATGAGGTCCACCACGCCGGCGAAGTGCTCTTCAGCACCAACCGGAATAACAACAGGCACCGGATTGGCCTTCAGGCGGTCGGTCATCATCTGCACCACGCGGAAAAAATCCGCGCCGGGGCGGTCCATCTTGTTGACGAAGGCCAGCCGTGGGACATGGTATTTATTCGCCTGACGCCAGACGGTTTCCGACTGTGGCTGCACGCCACCAACGGAGTCGTAAACCATCACCGCGCCGTCCAGTACGCGCATGGATCGTTCCACTTCGATGGTGAAATCCACGTGCCCGGGGGTGTCGATAATGTTAATCCGGTGCGGCTCGAAGCTGCGGTCCATGCCGGGCCAGAAGCAACTCACCGCCGCAGAAGTAATGGTTATCCCGCGCTCCTGCTCCTGCGCCATCCAGTCGGTGGTTGCCGCGCCATCGTGTACTTCCCCCAGCTTGTGGCTCATCCCGGTATAAAACAGAATGCGCTCGGTGGTGGTGGTTTTGCCGGCATCGATATGCGCGGAGATACCGATGTTGCGATAACGTTCGAGGGGGATGGGTCGGGGCATGATGCGTCCTTAGTCATTTTGACTGTCAGTAAGCGGCCGGAATTGGCCGCGATTCATTTAACGCCATCTATCATAGTACAACTGTACGAGTATATTCGAACTATTTTTGCTATCGTTACTATTGGTGAAGCTGCGACGACGCGCGTGGCTTTAAAAAAGCAGTTTGGGTATATTACCGGCCAGCCGCCGATACGGGCTGCTGCTCGCGGAGCAGCACAACCGCCGACACAGGAATATTATGATCGCCAATCACCCCGAACGTGAACAAATCCGCCTGGAAAATGTCCTTTTTGCCCTCGGTAACCCGCTACGACTTGAGATTATCCGCATCCTTGCCGACGGCAGCGAACAGAGCTGTAACGCACTGCGCCATGAAGATGTGGCCAAGTCGACCATGACCCACCACTGGCGCGTCCTGCGCGACAGCGGTGTGATTTGGCAACGCCCTCAAGGGCGGGAGAATTTGATTTCGCTGCGCCGGGAAGATTTAGACGCGCGCTTTCCTGGATTGCTGGATACGCTGCTTAAGGTGATGCAGCAAGAGAAGTAAACCGTCCGCATTTCTGCCGTATCTCCCGGAGGCGATGCTGCGCATCTGTCCGGGCTACCAGACCGCAGAAACCCGTGGCGCCAGCCGCCACCGGGGAATCAGCGAATGCCAGATACAAAAAAGCCGGAGGTTTCCCTCCGGCTTTTCTCATCACATTGTGTGATTAAGCAACGTCTTCGTACTGCGGTACCGGGTTGCGGAAGCTTTTAGTTACGCAGGCCAGGTAGAGCAGACCAATACCGCCCCAGATCAGGCCGAGAACCATTGAGCTCTCTTCTAAGTTGATCCACAGTGCGCCAACGGTCAGCGCGCCGCACACCGGCAGGAACAGGTAGTTAAAGTGGTCTTTCAGCGTCTTGTTGCGTTTTTCACGGATCCAGAACTGAGAGATCACCGACAGGTTAACGAAGGTGAACGCCACCAGCGCACCAAAGTTAATCAGCGCCGTCGCCGTCACCAGGTCGAATTTAATCGCCAGCAGGGCAATCACGCCAACCAGCAGTACGTTCCATGCCGGGGTACGCCATTTCGGATGAACATAACCGAAGAAACGGCTTGGGAACACGCCATCGCGGCCCATCACGTACATCAGACGAGAAACGCCCGCGTGCGCGGCCATGCCGGATGCCAGTACGGTGACGCTGGAGAAAATCAGCACGCCCCACTGGAATGTTTTGCCCGCCACGTACAGCATGATTTCTGGCTGCGACGCATCCGGATCTTTAAAGCGCGAGATATCCGGGAAGTACAGCTGCAGGAAGTAGGAAGCGCCGATAAAAATCAGGCCGCCAATCAGCGCAGTCAGGAAGATAGCCTTCGGGATCACGCGCTCTGCATCTTTGGTTTCTTCAGACAGAGAAGAGATACCGTCAAAGCCGAGGAACGAGAAGCACAGGATCGTCGCGCCGGTAATCATCGGCACCACGTGTGCGCCTTCAGACCAGAACGGACGGGTGCTGGTCAGCGTACCCGCGCCTTCACCGTGCGCAACACCGTAGATAATCATCCCAACAATCACCGCCACGATACCCATCTGCAGGATAACGATCAGCGTGTTGAAATTCGCCACGGTCTTAATGCTGCGCAGGTTCGAAGCGGTCATAAAGGCCACTAACCCGACAACGAAGATCCACGATGGTACGGAAGGTACCAGCGCTTCAAAGTAAATTTTCGCCAGCAGAATGTTGATCATCGGCATGAACAGGTAGTCCAGCAGCGATGACCAGCCAACCATAAAGCCGACAGCCGGGCTAATGGATTTCTGTGCGTAGGTGTAAGCGGAACCCGCTGACGGGAAACGGCGAACCAGTTTACCGTAGCTCAGTGCCGTGAAGAGAATGGCGATCAGTGCGAAGGCGTAGGCCGTCGCAACGTGACCATCAGTCAATCCAGAGACGATACCAAACGTATCGAACAGCGTCATTGGCTGCATATAGGCCAGGCCCATCATAACAACCGGAATCAACGTAAGCGTTTTACGTAATTCCACGCGAGAGGTTTTTGGAGTAGCGTTATGCGACATAGTTATCCCCTTTTACGGCGAATGCCAGCGCGTAAGCAAAAAATTGCCCCATTTCTTTGTATTCCTCAGCGACAACCACTGTCGGTTTTTAGTAAATATCTATCCGGTACGAAGCCCGGCCTCTTGGTATTGAATGATGTGTCTTTCAACCAAAAAAATAACCGACACTTTAAAAAAGCGTCGGCCAGTTTCTGATTTTCAGGACGCGTATTTTGCAACAACTACTGGCACGATGACAAGATGTTGCAAGGCCAAAAAATGGCGGCAATTATTTAAAAGCCTAATATTCATACGATTTTAGTATTATAGATGTTACGGATAGCACTATTTGCTAATACCTCGTTTCGCCACCATTCGCCTGCCGGTCCACAGGCATCTTCATTCCAGCCAATCCAGGCACGATTTAAAGGCCCAGGAACCGTCGCGGTTATTATCTTTAACTCGCCGCTCTCTAATAACGCCTGTACCTGGAATAGCGGCAAATAGCCCCATCCCAGTCCAGAGCAAAGTAAGGCCAGCTGACTGGCGATATCGAAAACCGTCAGGCTGTCCGGACTATCCCCTTGTGGCCAGGGGTTAACGGTCACAATAGCGCGATGGCGTCGCAGCGTCCGCCAGCTCAACGGTTCAGGGGTATGGGCAAGCGGATGCAGTGGTGAAACGACAAACACCTGTTCCAGCGTCCCTAGCGAGCTAAAGCCGTAACCGCTTAACGCCGGCGGTTCGCTCAGCGCGCCGAGCACCAGATCCGCCTCTCCGTCCACCAGCGTTTGCCAGGCCGACGAGGCTATGTCACGGCGAAAATGCAGGCGAGTGACGTTATGCAGGCGGTAAAACGAGGTGATTAACGGGGCCAGTAGAAAGAAAGGAAAGGCGTTATCGACGGCCAGCACCAGCGCATTTTCCCAGCCCTGATGCAGCTTAATAGCCTGTTTTTCCAGTTCACGGGCGGTATGCAGCACGTCGCGCCCCTTTTCCAGCAGCATCTGTCCGGTTCGGGTAAAACGCGCCCGGTGGCCGCTGCGGTCAAGGAGCTGAATATTGAGGTCGCTTTCCAGCTTATGGATGGTGTAGCTCAATGCCGAGGGCGTTTTATAGAGCTTTGCCGAGGCGGCGGCAAAGCTGCCCTCTTTTTCGAGGGCATCAAGAATGACGAGCACATCCAGCAGTGGTTTCATCGTCGTCCCCCTTACGGTACGCGATTCGCCGCTGGCGGATTACTCCATCGGCATTACCAGCGGGTCGGGGTACTGGTATTCAAACCCCAGTTCGTAGCAAATACGGTTACCATCAACGATCTTGCCTGCGCCGTTTTCCGGATTATCACTAAATACAGGCTCAGGAAGCCCCAGCTCACGGGCCATTTGCGGGTAAAAAACGCCGCGCGCTGGGTGCTTAGGCGCACATATATTATAGATGTGCCCGCCCTTCGGGGCCTGCAATAACAGCTCAATGGCGGCAATCACATCCTGGAGATGTACCAGATTGACGCCGTGCTGGCCGTCCGGCGCGGATTTCCCGGCAAAGAAGCGCCCCGGATGACGGGACGGCCCCACCAGCCCGGCGAGGCGTAAAATATCCACCGAGGTGCCGGGAAGATTATGCAGCCAGTCCTCCAGCTCTTTCAGCACCCTGCCGCTGGCGGTTTGCGGGTCGCGCGGGGAGCTCTCTTTCAGCGTGCCGCTGGCGTTGCCATAAACAGAGGTTGAGCTGGTAAAAATGATCCGCGGCACGTGATGGGCCAGCGCGGTATCGACGATCTCCTGTACCGCCTGAAGGTAAAAATCCTCCCCCGGTCCGGTACGGCGCGCCGGTAAGGTGATCACCAGCGCATCAACATTCATTAATGCATCCAGGTCGTCGGTATCGCAGACCAGCTGCGGCTCCAGACGTAACGGATAGCCGTCGATGCCGCACATTCGCGCCGCTTCCACGCCATCTTGCGTGGTCTTACTGCCGGTCACCTGCCATCCACGCGACATCAACGACAGCGCAAGCGGCATACCCAGCCATCCCAAACCTACGATCGCGACCTTTTTCATCCCCTTGCTCCTGACTTTTCGCTGTACTGACTTAAGGCTACGCCAGCCAGTGGCAACTGACAATTTCTTCGGTCAATATGAAATGAATTAATGATAGAAAAAAGCCCTTGCTTTATGCGAGTAAAGTGGTTTAGGTTAAAGGCATCAAATGCATAGTCATTCACAGAGAATTTTATGAACAGCGTTCAATTTAAAAACCACCATCATCACCATCATCCTGACTAGTCTTTCAGGCGATGTGTGCTGGAAGACGTTTGGATCTTCCAGTGGTGCATGAACGCAAAGAGAGCCCCCGGAAGATTCACTTCCGGGGGCTTTTTTTTGGACCGAATTCGGACAGATTCAGACAAGGTTACAGAGGAAAATAAGAATGTTAGACAACAGCCGTTTACGCATAGCTATTCAGAAATCAGGGCGTTTAAGTGAAGATTCACGCGAATTACTCAGCCGCTGCGGCATCAAAGTGAATTTGCACACCCAGCGCCTGATTGCGATGGCGGAAAATATGCCAATCGACATTCTGCGCGTGCGTGATGACGATATCCCGGGCCTCATCATGGATGGCGTGGTCGATTTGGGGATTATCGGCGAAAACGTGCTGGAAGAAGAGCTGCTGAGCCGCCGCGCTCAGGGCGAAGATCCGCGCTACTTCACCCTGCGCCGTCTCGATTTCGGCGGCTGCCGCCTGTCACTGGCGACTCCGGCAGATGAAAAATGGGACGGCCCGGCTGCGCTTGACGGTAAACGCATCGCCACCTCCTACCCGCACCTGCTGAAGCGTTACCTTGACCAAAAAGGCATCTCGTTCAAATCCTGCCTGCTGAACGGCTCGGTTGAAGTGGCCCCGCGCGCTGGCCTCGCCGACGCCATTTGCGACCTGGTGTCTACCGGCGCGACCCTCGAAGCGAACGGCCTGCGTGAAGTGGAAGTCATGTTCCGCTCTAAAGCCTGTCTGATCCAGCGCGACGGCGAGATGGCAGATAGCAAACAGCAGCTGATTGACCGCTTGCTGACCCGTATTCAGGGCGTAATTCAGGCCCGCGAGTCGAAATACATCATGATGCACGCCCCGACCGAGCGTCTGGAAGAAGTGGTGGCCCTGCTGCCGGGCGCCGAACGTCCAACCATTCTGCCGCTGGCTGGCGACAAGCAGCGCGTGGCAATGCACATGGTAAGCAGCGAAACCCTGTTCTGGGAAACCATGGAAAAACTGAAAGCGCTGGGTGCCAGCTCCATTCTGGTGCTGCCGATTGAGAAGATGATGGAGTAATCCGACAGGTCGGTAACGGGACAAACAGGGGAAACAATCATGAGCTTCAACACAATCATCGACTGGAACGGCCGTAGCGCAGAACAACAGCAACAACTCTTAATGCGCCCGGCGATTTCCGCCTCCGAAAGCATCAGCAAAACGGTGTCGGAGATCCTTAGCAATGTGAAAAGCAACGGCGATGCGGCCCTGCGCGAGTACAGCGCAAAGTTCGATAAGACCGATGTCAAGGCGCTGAAGGTCAGTGAAGAAGAGATTGCCGCCGCCGGCGCGCGCCTGAGCGACGAGCTCAAGCAGGCGATGGCCGTGGCAGTTAAGAACGTCGAAACCTTTCATAACGCGCAAAAACTTCAGGCCGTTGATGTCGAAACCATGCCGGGCGTACGCTGCCAGCAGGTGACCCGCCCTATCGCCTCCGTCGGCTTATATATTCCCGGTGGCTCTGCGCCGCTGTTTTCAACGGTACTGATGCTGGCGACGCCTGCGCGCATCGCCGGTTGCCAGCAGGTTGTTCTGTGCTCGCCGCCGCCGATTGCCGATGAAATCCTCTATGCCGCCCAGCTGTGCGGCGTGCGCAATATCTTTAACGTCGGCGGCGCGCAGGCGATTGCCGCCCTGGCCTTCGGCACCGAGTCGGTCGCCAAAGTCGATAAAATCTTTGGTCCAGGCAACGCCTTCGTTACCGAAGCCAAACGCCAGGTGAGCCAGCGTCTTGACGGCGCGGCGATCGACATGCCCGCCGGACCGTCAGAAGTGCTGGTCATCGCCGATAGCGGCGCCACCCCGGATTTTGTCGCCTCTGACCTGCTTTCGCAGGCGGAGCACGGCCCGGATTCGCAGGTGATTCTGCTGACGCCGGACGCCGATATGGGCACCCGCGTTGCACAAGCCGTCGAGCGCCAGTTGGCTGCGCTACCGCGTGCGGAAACTGCCCGTGAAGCGCTCTCTGCCAGCCGGATTATCGTGGCTCGCGATATCGCCCAGTGCGTTGAGATTTCCAACCAGTACGGTCCGGAACACCTGATTATTCAGACCCGCAACGCCCGTGAGCTGGTCGACAGTATCACCAGCGCTGGTTCCGTGTTCCTTGGTGACTGGTCGCCGGAATCCGCAGGCGATTACGCCTCCGGTACCAACCACGTATTGCCGACCTACGGCTACACCGCGACCTGCTCCAGCCTTGGCCTTGCGGATTTCCAGAAACGCATGACCGTGCAGGAGCTGTCGCGCGAAGGGTTTGCCGCCCTCGCCGCCACCATTGAGACTCTGGCCGCCGCCGAGCGCCTGGACGCCCACAAAAACGCCGTTACGCTGCGCGTTGCAGCCCTTAAGGAGCAAGCATGAGCATCGAAGATTTAGCCCGCGCCAACGTCCGCGCGCTGACGCCGTATCAATCTGCTCGCCGTCTGGGCGGAAAAGGCGATGTCTGGCTGAACGCCAACGAATTCCCCACGGCGGTAGAGTTTCAGCTAACCGAGCAAACGCTGAACCGCTACCCGGAACCGCAACCGAAAGCAGTGATTGAACGCTACGCACAGTACGCGGGCGTGAAGCCGGAACAGGTGCTGGTCAGCCGCGGCGCAGATGAAGGTATCGAACTGCTGATCCGCGCCTTCTGTGAACCAGGCCAGGATGCGGTACTCTACTGCCCGCCGACCTACGGTATGTATAGCGTCAGCGCGGAAACCATCGGCGTGACCTGCCGCACGGTGCCGACGCTCGCCGACTGGCAGTTGGATCTGCCGGGTATCGCGGCGAATCTCGACGGTGTGAAAGTGGTGTTTGTTTGCAGCCCAAACAACCCGACCGGGCAGATTATCAACCCGAAAGATTTCCGCACCCTGCTGGAGATGGCGCGCGGTAAAGCTATCGTGGTGGCGGATGAAGCCTATATTGAGTTCTGCCCGCAGGCGACGCTGGCAACCTGGCTAAACGAATATCCGCACCTGGTGGTCCTGCGCACGCTGTCCAAAGCATTCGCGCTGGCTGGACTGCGCTGTGGCTTTACCCTCGCCAACGCCGAAGTGATTAACGTGCTGATGAAGGTGATCGCCCCCTATCCGCTCTCC
Source organism: Klebsiella sp. MISC125 (assembly GCF_051131775.1). Taxonomy (NCBI): domain Bacteria; kingdom Pseudomonadati; phylum Pseudomonadota; class Gammaproteobacteria; order Enterobacterales; family Enterobacteriaceae; genus Klebsiella; species Klebsiella sp. MISC125. The sequence continues at coordinate 2,187,521 of NZ_CP180448.1, read as the reverse complement.
ACGCCGGTCGCCGATATCGCCGCCCAGGCGCTCAGCGCCGAAGGAATTGCCGCAATGCGGGCACGCGTGGCGCAGATCCTCGACGAGCGCGATTATCTGGTCAGCCAGTTGCGCAACATCGCCTGCGTTGAAGAAGTGTTCGACTCCGAGACTAACTACGTTCTGGCGCGGATCACCGCCTCCAGTGCAGTGTTTAAATCTTTGTGGGATCAGGGCATTATCTTACGTGACCAGAATAAACAACCTTCATTAAGCGGCTGTTTGCGTATCACTATCGGTACCCGTGCAGAGAGCCAGCGCGTCATTGACGCTTTGACTGCGGAGAATGTATGACCCAGAAGTTTCTCTTTATTGACCGTGACGGTACGCTGATTTCCGAGCCACCGGTTGATTTCCAGGTAGACCGCTTTGATAAGCTGGCCTTTGAGCCGCAGGTGATCCCGGCCCTGCTGAAGCTTCAGCAGGAAGGCTACAAGCTGGTGATGATCACCAATCAGGACGGTCTGGGGACCGCCAGCCTGCCGCAGGACGAGTTCGACGGTCCGCACAACCTGATGATGCAGATTTTCGCCTCGCAGGGCGTCAGCTTTGACGAAGTGCTGATTTGTCCGCACCTGCCGGCCGATAACTGCGACTGCCGCAAGCCGAAAACTAAGCTGGTGCTGCCGTGGCTGGCAGAAGGCGTGATGGATACCGCCCACAGCTACGTGATCGGCGACCGCGAGACCGATATCCAGCTGGCGGATAACATGGGCATTATCGGCCTGCGCTATGACCGCGAAAAGCTGGATTGGCCAACCATTTGCGAACAGCTGACCCGCCGCGACCGCTATGCCCACGTCGAGCGCAACACCAAGGAGACGCAGGTTGATGTGAAAGTGTGGCTGGACCGCGAAGGCGGCAGCAAAATTCACACCGGCGTCGGCTTCTTCGATCATATGCTCGATCAAATCGCCACCCACGGCGGATTCCGCTTGGAAATCAACGTTGGCGGCGACCTCTATATCGACGATCACCATACCGTGGAAGATACTGGCCTCGCGCTGGGCGAAGCGCTGAAGCTGGCGCTGGGTGACAAACGCGGCATCGGTCGTTTCGGTTTTGTGCTGCCGATGGACGAATGCCTGGCCCGCTGCGCGCTGGATATCTCCGGTCGCCCGCACCTTGAATACCGCGCCGACTTTACCTATCAGCGTGTTGGCGACCTGAGCACCGAGATGGTTGAACACTTCTTCCGCTCGCTCTCCTACACCATGGCGGTCACCCTGCACCTGAAAACCAAGGGTAAAAACGACCATCACCGCGTGGAGAGCCTGTTTAAAGCCTTTGGCCGCACGCTGCGCCAGGCGATTCGCGTCCAGGGCGACACGCTGCCGTCTTCGAAAGGGGTATTGTGATGAACGTGGTGATCCTCGATACCGGCTGCGCCAACCTCAATTCGGTGAAATCGGCGGTAAGCCGCCACGGCTATGAGCCGCTGGTTAGCCGTGACCCGGATGTGGTGCTGCGCGCCGATAAACTGTTCCTTCCCGGCGTCGGTACTGCTCAGGCGGCGATGGACCAGCTGCGCGAGCGCGATTTAATCGAACTTATCAAAGCCTGCACTCAGCCGGTGCTGGGGATCTGCCTCGGCATGCAGCTGCTGGGTACACGCAGCGAAGAGAATAACGGCGTCGATTTATTGGGCATCATCGAGCAGGATGTGCCGAAAATGACCGACCATGGCCTGCCGCTGCCGCATATGGGCTGGAACCAGGTGTATGCCAAAGCAGGCGACCGTCTGTTTCGTGGTATTGAGGACGGGGCATATTTCTATTTCGTCCACAGTTACGCGATGCCGGTTAACGCCAATACCATCGCCCAGTGCAGCTACGGCGAGGCCTTCACCGCGGCAGTGCAGAAAGATAACTTTTTTGGTGTGCAGTTCCACCCAGAACGCTCCGGCAGCGCCGGGGCGCAGCTGCTGAAAAACTTCCTGGAGATGTGATGATCATTCCTGCGTTAGATTTAATTGACGGCACGGTTGTCCGTCTCCATCAGGGCGATTACGGCCAGCAGCGCGACTACGGCAACGATCCGCTGCCGCGCCTGCAATCCTATGCGGCGCAAGGGGCCGAAGTGTTGCACCTGGTCGACCTGACCGGTGCAAAAGATCCGGCGAAGCGCCAGATCCCCTTACTGAAAACGTTAGTTGCCGGAGTCAATGTACCGGTGCAAGTTGGCGGCGGCGTGCGCACGGAAGAAGACGTGGCCGCCCTGCTTGAAGCGGGCGTGGCGCGCGTGGTGGTAGGCTCGACGGCGGTGAAATCGCCGGAAGTGGTCAAAGGCTGGTTTAAACGTTTTGGCCCACAGCACCTGGTGCTGGCGCTGGACGTGCGCATCGACGCCGAAGGTAATAAGCAGGTGGCGGTTAGCGGCTGGCAGGAAAATTCCGGCGTCACGCTGGAAGAGCTGGTGGAAAGCTATCAATCCGTCGGCCTGCAGCACGTCCTGTGTACCGATATTTCCCGCGACGGGACGCTGGCCGGGTCAAACGTCTCGCTGTATGAAGAAGTTTGCGCTCGCTATCCACAGGTGGCGTTTCAGTCCTCCGGCGGCATTGGCGATCTCAATGATATCGCCGCGCTGCGCGGTACCGGAGTGCGCGGGGTGATTGTCGGCCGCGCGCTGCTGGAAGGTAAATTCAACGTAACGGAGGCCATTCAATGCTGGCAAAACGGATAATCCCCTGCCTCGACGTTCGCGATGGCCAGGTAGTGAAAGGCGTGCAGTTCCGTAATCACGAAATCATCGGCGATATCGTCCCGCTGGCGAAACGCTATGCCGACGAGGGCGCAGATGAGCTGGTGTTCTACGATATCACCGCCTCCAGCGATGGCCGCGTGGTGGACAAAAGCTGGGTGTCGCGGGTCGCGGAAGTGATCGACATTCCGTTCTGCGTGGCTGGCGGCATTAAGTCGCTAGAAGAGGCGGCACAAATCCTCTCCTTCGGCGCGGATAAAATCTCTATCAACTCACCTGCCCTCGCGGATCCGACGTTGATTACCCGCCTCGCCGACCGTTTCGGCGTGCAGTGTATTGTGGTGGGCATCGATACCTGGTTTGACGCCGAGAGCGGTAAGTATCACGTCAATCAGTATACCGGCGATGAGAGCCGCACGCGGGTGACGCAGTGGGAAACGCTGGACTGGGTGCAGGAAGTGCAGAGGCGCGGGGCCGGGGAGATTGTCCTCAACATGATGAACCAGGACGGCGTGCGTAACGGCTACGACCTGGAACAGTTAAGCAAGGTACGCGCCGTGTGCCATGTTCCGCTGATCGCTTCCGGCGGCGCGGGCACCATGGAGCACTTCCTGGAAGCCTTCCGCGACGCCAACGTCGACGGTGCGCTGGCCGCCTCGGTGTTCCATAAGCAAATTATCAATATTGGTGAACTGAAAACGTACCTGGCAGCACAGGGCGTGGAGATTAGGGTATGTTAACTGAACAGCTGGATTGGCAAAAAACCGACGGTCTGATGCCGGTCATCGTGCAGCACGCCGTTTCCGGCGAAGTGCTGATGCTGGGTTATATGAACCAGGAAGCGCTGGCGAAAACCGAAGAAACCGGCAAGGTAACTTTCTATTCACGGACCAAGCAGCGTTTGTGGACCAAGGGGGAAACGTCAGGCAATTTCCTTAACGTGGTCAGCATCACCCCGGATTGCGATAACGACACCCTGCTGGTACTGGTGAATCCGATTGGCCCGACCTGCCATAAAGGCACCTCAAGCTGCTTCGGCGATACCGGCCACCAGTGGCTGTTCTTGTATCAGCTGGAGCAGCTGTTGGCGGAACGCAAACACGCTGATCCTGAAAGCTCCTATACCGCGAAGCTCTATGCCAGCGGTACCAAGCGTATTGCGCAGAAAGTGGGAGAAGAAGGTGTGGAAACCGCGCTGGCCGCAACGGTGCATGACAAGTTCGAGCTGAAGAATGAAGCGTCGGATTTGATGTATCACCTGCTGGTGCTGCTGCAGGATCAGGAGTTGAACTTGACGGATGTGATTAATAATCTGAAGAGTCGTCACTGATGCTGTTTGCCCCCGCTAAAGCGGGGGCGAAACGCTGAAGTTCAGGATTTCTTTTCCAGCAGTGTGTTGTAGAGATTAACGTAGGCATCAATCATATGTTCTGCGGTAAACATCTCTTCGAAGCGGCGGCGCGAATTTGCGCCATAGCGCGCAGCCGTTTCATCACTGTTCCACAACTCGTTCATCGCCTCAACCAACGCCGCGCTATCATCGGGTGGGATGACGCAGCCGTTGACCTTATCCTGATTGATAAACGAAGTTCCGGTACCAATCTCACAAGAGATCAGCGGGCGGGCGAAGCGCGCACCTTCCAGTAAGGTAATGCCAAAAGCTTCTGAACGCAGGTGGGAAGGGAAAACCACCCCGCGACAAAGCTGGAAGAGAATATATTTATCCTCATCATTCAGGGTGCCGGTAAAGACCACGTTGCTCAGGCCGCGCCGCTCCGCCTCCCGGCGAACCTCCGCTTCAAGCGGGCCGCCGCCGACAATCACGATTGGCAGCCGGCTACGTTCGGCGGCATCCAGCAGAATATGCAATCCTTTGTAATAACGGAATGCGCCAACAAACAGGAAAAAGCTATCGCCAACTTTCTCACACCAGTAGGCCACGCGCTGAGGGTTATGCTGTATAGCTTTTTGCTCAAGGCCAAAAGGGATCACCACCGTTTTATCCAGGTACTTTTGCAACGTCTGGCTGGACGCCACATAGTTAGGTGAAGATGCCACAATACAGTCCACGCTGGAGAGAAATTGCTCCTGCAATGGCTGATATAATTTCATTAACCGCTTTTGTTTCACAATATCGGAATGATAGGTGACGACCGTTTTCGCTTTTGGATGCCCCATAAGATGCAGCATATCCATAAATGGAAACGGAAAGTGGTAGTTAATAATATCGTAGTTATCTTTAATTTTATTAAATCGCTTTAACGCGCTCAGGGAAAATGGCGTAGAGGCGATTTCAATTAATTGCTTATTATAGATAACCTGGTGCTCTTCATAAGCCACAGGCCCGGTATTTTTATCTGGTGAAAAGGTAAATACGTCGGCAGCGATTCCCCGGCGAGCGCTGCCCTGGCACAACTGATAAATGACCTGTTCAATACCACCGTAGGTATTCGGATAATAGGTCTTATAGACGTGTAAAACTCTCAACTTGCACCCTTAGAGTAATTTATAGGCATTGATCGTCTGGGCCGTACAGGTTTCCCACGAAAACTGTTGTGCCTGAATAAAACCGCGCGCTACTGCTATCTCCCGCCAGTATTCATCCTGCAGACTTTGCAAAATATGAGCGCTTATCGCATCTACATCATTAGGGTCCGATAACAACCCCGCATCTCCGGTAACTTCAGGTAATGAGGTGACATTGGAGCATACTACCGGAATACCGCAAGACATTGCTTCAAGAATAGGTAATCCGAATCCTTCATAAAATGAAGGATAAATAAAAGTTCTGGCTGCTGCATATAAATACGGGAGATCGCTATCCGGTACATATCCCAAATACCGTATCCATCCTTCACGGGTTCCACGCTCAACAATTTGCCACAGCGCATCGTCTTCCCACCCGCGGTAACCGCTAAGGATCAGTGGGTAGCGCACACGCGTCTCCATTGGCAGAAGTTGATAGGCCTGCAATAAACCACGAATATTTTTCCGTGGTTCCATAGTGCCGATATAAAGTGCATAGCGCTGCCACTCCAGCTGATATTTCTGCAGTACTGGCAGGCATTCAGCCGGACTACGTGGAATATAGTCGCTGCTACAGGCAAGCCGGGTCGTCACAATCCGTTCAGCAGGGTAGTTAAACAGCCGAATAATTTCACTACGGGAGAAGTCAGACACGGTCAAAATCAGCTTTGCCGATGCCAGACTTTCACGTAGTGACTTTTCCATATAACGTACCCGCTCTTTGGGATGAAACTCAGGGCGGGTAAATATAGAAATATCATGGAATGTGGTCACCGCTCGCTCCAGTTGATGCGGCAGATAAAAATTAGGGCCATGATAAATATAATCTTTATAATCCCGTAAAGCCCATGCCTGACGACGAGGGTGTAATATACGGTAGGCTTCAATAAATAATGGCTGGCGACGTAAAAAAGCCGATAGCTTACCGTGGTTACTGGCCTTAGCATCCGTCTTATTTTCTACCTGCGGAATGCTATCAATAAATGAAGAGCCGTGAAATAACTTAAGCTCTTCAATTTCGCTGGCAAGCGTAAGTCGTTTTACCAGCTCAAGGGAATAACGACCAATACCCGTTAGCGGGTATTTAATTGGCTCAGTTGCAAATATAATTTTCATAATGGATGGCACATCATTAAGCAGGCATCCCCTGCATTAAAAGGCAAAAAATGCAGGGGACTATTTTATTTAAAATATTTAGCTTTTGCTAAGCCTTGACACATATTAACCAGGCGACGGGATACGGCGTAGTAATCATGCTGCTCCCGCCAGGCATCAGCGCGTTTTTGAGTACTGAGCGCCCAGGTGTCCTGCTGACGAATAGACTGCAGAATGCGGTCAATTCCCTGACTGATATCATCCAGGCCGCAGCCATCAAATTTAAAGACGGCATCGTCCAGGTCATCAAATATCGCCAGCGGCGTGACGGCAACAGGCTTTTGCGTCGCCATACCGTAGCGTACCGCGCCGCTCGCTGACTCACCGGTATTCTGATAGGCAAAAATCAGCAGGTCAGCTTCTGAGAGCAAGCGCAGACTTTCATCATCAGGTAGAAAATCATTATGCATCTCAACCAGATCCGTTACGCCAAGACGCTGAGCCGCTGCTTTCAATTCAGCCACCAGGTCACGCGATTCTCCTACCGGATATTCGGCATTCACCAACCGTAAACGAACCGGCTTTCCAGCCTGCTTCAACCGATGAACGGATTCAACCAGCTCCATCAGCCCCTTGTGTGGTAAACAAAAACCGTAGCTGGCGATTAACGGTAATGTCTGCGGTTTGTTCTGAACAACCGAAGCCGAATAATTAATGACCCCATGAGGGAATAAGGCGACGTTATCGGTCAGACCCAGCCCTTTTAGACGGTTCATATCGGCAATGGAATGCACCAGCAACCGATCGCACAGCGCCAGCGCATCTGCCATTTCAGCAAGGCGGAAGTTCCACGTTGGCTCTTTTTGCGGATCCACCGTCGAATGCATCGCCATAACCACGACGCGTCCGGCATCATGCTGATGACGAATAAACGCAGCCAGTTCACGATGATTAAAGAAACCGTAGTTGAACTGAATCACAATCACGTCAAGGCGTAGCGCATCAATTTGCTGCTGGAGATTTCCCAGATAGTTGTTCTCTTTACCGACTATCCAGTTGCGCAGCACAAAGTCTTCATCAGGATTAACCAACTCTTCGGCGCTGACCTGGGGAGCAAAAATCACATCCGCACCCTGCGGCGCGCTTTCCACTAAATGCTGAGAATAGGTCGCGATGCCGCACTTCGTATTCCAGGTAGTCAACCAGCCGATCCGCGCCCGGTGCTGAGCAATATCAATGTGCGCTCGCAAGGTTTTAACCGCCTGCTGAGAGCGCTGCGCAACTGCCGCCCACGTAAATTGAGACAAAATGAGCTGACGCCCGGCATCAGCCATTTTGCGCAGCGCGGGTTTGTCCGTTGCAGCGGCTTGCTTCAGGGCAGCGGTTAAATTATCGATGTCCACACTGGCCCAGGTGGAAGCAAACAGTCCAAAATGCGTTTTTACCCGCGTAAATTGATAGTCCACCAGCCATGAATTTTGTGAATTCACAAAATCAAGCTGACCACTCCAGTTGGTCACAATCGCCGGTAGCCCGCTAAGCATCGCTTCAGCAATAGGCAGACCAAAACCTTCTGCGCAACCCGGCGCAACCAGCACATCGCAGCTTTCGTAAAGGCCTTTCAGCTCGCTGGCCGACATATCCGCTTTGATCACTTCAACTGCTGGATAGTCAGCAAACTCGCTTTGCGCCTGCGCAAGCCAGGCGTCGATTTCGTTATGCGGATTGTCGAAGGTTTTAATGATAAGGGAAACGTTATCGCGACGGGTAAACGCCCTGCCCCAGGCCTGCAGCATTGCCTGCACGCCCTTACGCGGGAAGCAGGAAGAGACATGCAGGAAACGGAACGTACCATCTTCGTTCTTATTTCCAGGTTTTTCTGGTGTATTCAGCCAGTGATCGCAGCCGTTGCCGACCACAAATGCCGGTACGCTAAGCCCATTGTCGATCAATACTTTTCGCACGTGCTCTGAAGTACACAGAACGCCATCCAGTTCACGGTTGAATTCACCGATCCAAGGCTGGGGAAAACCGGTTTCTTCCCAGGCATAGCAGTGAAGAAGTTTAACCCGGGCATTCATATCAGCAACGCGCGGCGGGTAGATATTTCTGCTGAGGATATCAACCTTTTCCCCAGCCTCGACAGCGCGGCATTTATTATAAAAATTAAGCAGATCGCTATTTTCCGCCTGCGCCATAAACGCCGCATCGGGGGCGAAATCTCCGGGCCCTTCCGTCGAATGCAGTAGCACATCCACGCCATCCCCTGCCAGCGCACGGGCAAACTCACGGTTCACCAGCGCCAGGCTGTATGAACTGTCGAAAGGCCCCTCTACGCGCCAGTTTAGCGCGTCATCATCAAGCTGATAGAGTTCAGTCGTCTTCAGGTTGTAATCGATAGCCGTCGCGCATAAACGCAAATCACGATCTTCCGCTTGCCCCTGACTGATAGCGAGGATCCGCTGCACCAGCGCCTCTGGCGACGACGGAACGCCGTTTTTTTCTTCCGCTACGATTTTCTCAAAAGCTTCCAGAGCGGTAACAGCAGCCTTATCCCATGAGAAATTCCCCGCCTGCTGCTGCGCCAGTTCTTTCACTCGCGCCAGGAAATGAGCATCCGTCAGGCATTGAGTTATCTTTTCACGAATGGAGGTAACGGAATAAGGGTCAAACAGCGCATCGGGATTGCCGATAACTTCAGGAATACTGGTAACGTTTGAGCCAATCGCCGGAGCGCCGCAGGACATCGCTTCCAGCACGGGCAGGCCAAAACCTTCATGCAATGAGGCAAAGATAAACAGCTTACACAACCTGTAGAGCTGAATCAGTTCGTTTTCCGGCACATAGCCGGTCAGCACCAGTTCACCCTGCTGCAGGCCATTGCCGGAAGCCAGGGACTCAAGATACTGACGATCGCCAATTGAAAGTTTACTGACGATTACCAGTTGGTGTGCGCGACGTAAATCGTCGCTGAGCCCGGCATAGGCCTCAATCAGTCGTTTAAAGTTTTTACGCGAGTCGAACCCGCCCGGCGCATACAGGACAAACTCGCGCTGGATACCGTAGTGGCCCAATACCGTCTCTTTTTCACTCGCGCTAACGTCTGCCGCACAGAACTGCGGATCCGCCGCTGCGGCGATGTTCTGCACATGCTCGCCCTGCAGATGCAGGTGCTCGATTGCTTCCTGCGCGGTGTAACCTGAGTTAGTCAGCAGAAGATCGGCGTTTTTTAACCATTCAACTTTCTGCAAATAATAGGGCTTATAAACATCGTCCAGCAGGTAGGTTTCTGCCTGTACCAGGGGAATCAGATCGTGGTGCAGTACCGCCACTTTGTAGCGACGGCTAAACTTGTGCACCGAGGTGACAGCGTCGTCGACGTGCCCTTCAAACAGGCTGGTAATGAAAACCACATCCGGACGCAGCCCTTCAAGAAAAGCTTCCCGCATCAGCTCAGCGCTTTCCCGGCGCCATTCGTTACCTCTGTCCATCGCCCGGACCGGCCCCGCGGCATGCCAGATAACAATATTTTCTGGCGGCAGAAGATCGGCGAACTGCGCCTTCACATCGGCGATGGATTCCCCGAGCATGGCGGACAAAGCAATGAAAACTTCATGTTGGCTATTATTTCTAATGATCGCTCTGGCGATGGAAACACTATAACGACCGATGCCACGAAAGCGGCTTTCCGTCTGCGCGCCTTGTAAGTCAATGACGATACGCATCGTTATTTCTCCGTATTTTTATTTTTTAATTCGTTATAAATACTCAGCGCGCGACTTGTCATTTCTTCAGTATCTACGTCATATCTTCTGGACTGCGCCATCATCATCGGGTCCGACGAAACCAGCATCACGCGCTGGAACAGGCGTTGGAGCAATTGATAGCTACCGGTTTTCCGGAGGATCTTAAACAGATACACCTTCGACCTGGGATAGCGATGGAAAAAGACCAACGAGAACGCCATCCCTTTGCGCAGTATTTTTCTTGCCGCGCGCCGGGAACGAACCTTAATGCCTTCCTGGCGCAACAACTGTCGCTGGAATGAGAGCCAACGCAGCGGCTGGGTGATTCTCCACGAGCGGCTGTTATGTAAATCAGTAACCTGCTGATTAAGCTGGTGGTTATGCGCCACAAGTTGGTTGAGTTCGCCCACCTGGCTCTGCAGAAGCTGAATGCCCTGCGCCATTTCACCTATTTTTCGGGCGTACGATTGCTCAAATGCTTCCAGTTGCGCAGCAGAAGCCTCAAGTTGTTCACCCAAAATAGCATCGTATCGGTCACTTAAAGCATCCAGCGTCAGGCCGTATTGTTGGGTAAACAATGGCTCGAAGCTGGCGAGAAGCTCAGGCTGCGCATCTTTCTGCGCAATGATGCTGTAATCCGGGCTGACGCCTTTGAGGACATCAACCAGCCTAACCGATGCATTAGCAGCTTTCAGGGCATCTTTTTCCTGCAGACGCACGGTTATCGCGCGATTAAAGCCGTAGTGAATAGGCAGAAACTCCAGCAACGGCGGCGGCAGCGGATGGTTATGAGTCGGGTCCATGTAGAATGAACAGGATCCGACGCTCAGGTTTTCCGGATTCGGCGTTTCAAGAATCAGCAAGCCGCCGGGCTTCAACACACGTAGGGTGTGCTTGACGAGCTGCTGCAAAACCTCAAAAGGCAGGTGTTCAGCAATATGGAAACCAGTCAGTGCGATCAGACTTTCGTCTTCCTGCTGCTCAAGGAACTGCAGGCAGTCCATTTTCTGCACGTTCAGCCCGGCTTCCTGAGCGCGAGCCAGCATACCGTCATCAAGGTCAACGCCAACGTTAGCGATAGCGTTTTCATTGAGGATCTCCAGCCATTCCCCGCGGCCGCAACCAATATCGGCAATCATCCCATCGGGATAGCACGCTTTCAGACGCGTCAAAAAGGGCAAATAAAAACTCAGGCGGCCCTTAATATCTTCGACCGAACCTCTGTGTCGTTCTTCAAATGAACGATAAAACGACGAACCCATTAAGAAATCTCCAGTTCAGGCGGCAGCCAGGACACACCGACAAACTCTTTCTGATCCGTATTCACGACGTTGAATACCACAGCCAGATCGCGCCACTCGTAGTTTTTGCCCAGATGGGTACTTGAAGTATGCAACGCAACGGCAACGGAATAGGAGCCAACGCCCAGGTTAGCGTCAAAAGAGAACAAGAATGAGCGTTTTTCCCCTTTTTTCAAGGAGGTAAGAGCCTGATTCAGATGATGCGTATTGGTCCCAAAGATAGGTTGCCCCAGGCGATCCTTAATCATGTAACCAACAACCAGTTCAGGAATATCTTTCTCAACCTGGACACTCACCTGCAGGTGAACGCGTTGCCCTACCGCAGCGAATTCAGTCACATTCCGTTGTTCATCCAGTAGATTCACTTCCGAAATGGTCACTTCGCCAGTGCCGGAAACAGTTTGCGTTTTACCGTTATGCTCGACTTGTTTGATGGACTGATTTTGCTTGTCCGCCAGCAGCGCATTGTAATAATCCATGACGGCTTCCGGCTCGCCTTCCATCTCGATACGGCCTTTATTCAATAAAATGGCGCGATCGCAGATGCTTTGGATAGCCTGCTTATCATGGGATACCAGCAAAAGCGTGGTCCCTTCCTTGCGGAATTTACGAATACGTTCGAAACTTTTATGCTGGAAATAGGCATCGCCTACAGATAAAGCTTCATCAATAATCAGCACATCCGGGCGAATAGCCGTCGCTACGCTAAAGGCCAGACGCACCTGCATGCCGCTTGAATAAACGCGTACCGGCTGGTCGATATAGTCGCCAATTTCGGCAAACTCTTCGATCTCAGGCATCAACTCAGTAATTTTTTCTGACGACAGCCCCAGCAGTTGCCCGGACATATAGACGTTTTGTCGACCGGTAAAATCGGAGTGAAACCCCATCCCTAACTCCAGTAGCGCCGCAACGCGCCCGGAGATTTCAATATTTCCGGTCGTCGGTCTGGACGTTCCGGTAATCAGCTTCAGGAGAGTGCTTTTACCCGCGCCGTTTATCCCGATGATCCCAACCGCCTCGCCGGGAGCGACTTCAAAGTTGATGTCGCTCAGGATCCATTTCAGGTTATGGCGTTTAGTGTTAAAAGGAGATAACCATTCAATCAGTCTGCCGGTTTTTGAGTGATACTGGCGATAGGCCTTACCAACATTATTTACTCTGATATCGCTCATTATAATTCATCCACCATATCTGCCGCATGCTTGCGGAACATCCTGAAGCCGATGACGCAGAAAATAATGGCAAGAGCCAGTACCGGCCATAACGAATACCAGTTGGGCGCCTGATGGTAGGCAAATATTGACTGATATGACTGCATGACGCGCGTCATCGGATTATACAGCAGCAGATTTTTCGCCCATCCCGGTAATGAATTAAGCACGTAGACGATAGGCGTAAACCAGAACCAGAACTGGAGCGCGACGCCCACAAGTTGACCGACATCGCGGAAAAAGACGTTCATGACGCCTAATACCATGCCTAAACCACCAGCAAATAGTACCTGCAGCAGTAAAACCGGTATTACTGAAAAGAATAACCAGCCGGGAAAATTACCGGTGACAATAATAAAAATCAAAAACAGGCTGAAGATAATCGCGAAATTAAGAATCGCCGATAAGGTAACAATAATCGGCAGGCAAATTTTCGGAAAGCTAAGCTTTTTAATCAGGTTGGCGTTGTTAATAAACACGCTCTGCCCTTTATCCAGCATCTCCGTAAATAACCCCCAGGTCAGCACGCCAGAACAGAGATAAATACTGTAGGCAAACGGACCGGTGTTATCCGGCATCCTGGCTTTCATCACTTCGGAAAAGACAAGGGTGTAAACCAGAATCATTGAGAGCGGCTGTAAAACCAGCCATAGCGCGCCCAACATGCTGGTTTGGTAGCGCGCCTGAAAATCGCGCTTAACGCTGCTCCAGATAAATCCCCGATAACGATAAATCGTCGTGAACAATTCTCTCACCTTATTCCCCGCTTAACAGGTGTAACAGCTCTGCTGTTTTTTCTTTCATCAGCGCAGGCGCTGCTTTTGACTCCACATTGAGGCGTACCACTGGCTCCGTATTCGAGCTGCGCAGGTTAAAGCGCCACTCCGGGTATTCAATACTGATGCCGTCGGTGGTGTCCACATTTGCCGCATCTGCCTCATAACGTTCGCGGATGCGCGCAATCGCCGCTGCCGCATTCTCCAGCTTGCGGTTAATTTCCCCGGAGGCCGGGAACGCCGCCTGCCTGTCCGCCACCAGCGCTTTCAGCGGGCTGTTTTTCAGACACAGCAGCTCCGCCACCAGCAACCACGGGATCATCCCGCTGTCACAGTAGGCGAAATCACGGAAATAGTGATGCGCACTCATTTCACCGCCGTAAATCGCATCTTCCTGACGCATACGCTCTTTAATGAACGCATGTCCGGTCTTCGACATCACCGGCCTGCCGCCGCTGCGGGTCACGATATCCACCGTGTTCCACGTCAGACGCGGGTCATGGATAATTTTGGCCCCCGGCTGCTTTTGCAGGAAGGCCTCCGCCAGCAGGCCAACTATATAATACCCTTCGATAAATTCAGCATCATTATCAAACATAAAGCAGCGGTCGAAGTCCCCGTCAAAGGCAATCCCCATATCCGCCCCGTGCTCGCGTACCGCATCAGCGGTATCCTGGCGACACTCCGGCAGCAGCGGGTTAGGGATACCGTTGGGGAAATTGCCGTCCGGCTGGTGATGCACCTTAATAAAGGTCACCGGCACGCCAGCTGCAACAAAGCGCTTTTCCACTTCATCAATCACATGACCGGCGGCACCGTTGCCGGAGTTCACCACCAGCTTCAGCGGGCGGGTGAAGTTTGCCAGGTTCACGTAGCCCATCAGGTGGTCCACGTATTCCTGCAGGACAGATATCTGACGCAGGGTACCGCGACGGGATGCGTCCACCGGAGGAAACTGATTCTCTTCCGCCAGACGCTGGATATCGCGCAGGCCGGTATCGCCGCTGATGGGCTTCGCATTTTCACGCACCAGCTTCATGCCGTTGTAGTTCATCGGATTATGGCTGGCCGTCACTTCAATGCCGCCGTCCACGCCCAGGTGGAACGTGGCGAAGTAAATCTCCTCGGTGCCGCTCATACCGATATCCAGCACGTCGGTACCCGCATCCATCAGGCCGTTGGCCAGCGCCAGCTTCAGGGACTCGCTGGTCAGACGGACGTCGCCGCCCACCACGATTTTTTTTGGCTTCAGGAACTCACCATAGGCGCGCCCGATGCGATAGGCGATATCTTCGTTTAATTCTTCACCCAGTTTGCCGCGAATATCATAGGCTTTAAAACAGTTAAGCTGTGTCATTCTGAGTCAATGTCCTGCAAAAGTTAGCAACGACCGTACTGGTCTTTAATACGGATAATGTCGTCTTCGCCCAGATACGACCCGGACTGAATTTCCAGCACTTCCAGCGGGATACGTCCCGGGTTTTCCAGGCAGTGTTCGGCACCGATGGGAATAAAGGTCGACTGATTCTCCGTGAGCAGGAACTGCTTGCCGTTGACCGTTATCTGCCCCGTGCCCGCAAGGATCACCCAGTGCTCGGCGCGGTGGTGATGCATCTGCATGGAGAATGCGCCACCCGGCTTGACGGTAATGCGGTTAACGTTAAAGCGCGGCGTCTGCACCACCACGTCGCTACGTCCCCACGGGCGATATATTTCGCGGTGGCGTTTATATTCGCTGCGCTGGTTGCTCTTCAGGTACTCAACGACCTTTTTCACGTCCTGGGCGCGATTTTTGTTCATCACCAGCACCGCGTCTTTGGTACTGACAATCACCAGGTCCTCAACGCCAATCGCTGCCACCAGCTTTTCGTCACTGTTGATGTAGCAGTTCTGGCTGTTGTGTACCCAGGCATCTCCCTTTAACACATTACCCATTTCATCTTTCGGGCTGACCTCCCACAGCGCTGACCAGGAGCCAACATCGCTCCAGTCCGCATCCAGCCCCACCACCACCGCATCGGCGGTTTTTTCCATCACCGCATAGTCGACGGACTCATCCGGACAGGCACTGAACACATCATGCGGGATGCTGATAAAGTCGCTGCCGCAGTCGGCCGCCCGGACGGCAGCCGTGCAGGCTTCAAGGATATCCGGGCGGAATTTCGCCAGCTCGGAGAGATACTTTTTCGCCCGGAACATAAACATACCGCTGTTCCAGTAGTATTCGCCGGAGGCCAGATAGGCCTGCGCACGCTCAAGGTCAGGTTTCTCCACAAAACGGGCGACCTGATAAGGTGTGTGCTCCCCCTCCCCCAGCGCATCGCCACGCTGGATATAACCGTAGCCGGTTTCCGGGGTGTTCGGCACGATGCCGAAGGTCACCAGGTGGTCGTCCTGCGCGTACTGTTCCGCCACGCGGATGGCGTCGTGGAAGACCTGCTGATTATTAATGATATGGTCAGCCGCCAGCACCAGCATCAGCGGGTCATCGCCATTCTGCGTGGCCTGCAATGCCGCGAGCGCGATAGCCGGGGCGGTATTGCGGCCTACCGGCTCAAGGATGATATTTTTCGACAGTTTATTGAGCTGTCTCAGCTGCTCGGCTACCAGAAAACGATGCTCTTCGTTGCAGATGACCATGGGCTCATGGATATCCAGCCCGGAGAGGCGCGAGATGGTTTCCTGCAACATGGAGTTCTGCCCGTACAGTCGCAGGAACTGTTTTGGATAGAGCTCACGGGACATCGGCCACAGGCGGCTACCGGTGCCACCAGCCATAATCACAGGAAGTAACATGATAAAATCCTTAAATAAATAATCGTTTTGTTTACTATCAATTAACCGGAGACATCTGACTTCAGACTATATTTTGAGCACGCTACCGCCCTTGGCTATCGCAACCAAATCGCGTCAGGCTTTATCGCTGTGCCCACAATTTCACGGTATAAGCCGCAGAAGCGGCGCCAACACCAGTTAAGCTAATCCTCAAGTCTCGTAAGAAGAGCGCTAACTAACTTGTCGCTAGCAAGCTCTGCCTGAGTGCTCAGTAAAACTAAAAACAGAGATATGCCAGCTGCCATATCTCTGTTTTCAAACTGCAACCGCAAATTCAACCCGCCAAAAAACGATAGATACTCTCCCCGTTTATAGGCCGGACATCTATCAGGACTTTCTCATTTAGTAATAACGAGGTCCTGCCGTTACCAGCAGTGAGAGTGAATCGAGGCGACTTGATATCAGTGTTGGAAGTACCCTGAGAAAAAATCTGAATGGTGGAATAAACCGCGGAGTTGCAACATAAGGCCAGGCCCCACTTTTGACCAACAACATCTGACCAAAGCAGATCGGCTATCTTTTTGGGTAAAACGCTCACGATATGTTCCAGAAGATGGGATAGAGAGATCATACGCCAACAACACATACACCAAACAGATGAATTATCTGCGTAGTATAGCGCTGGTTAGTCAGAATAAAAATGGGAAAGCTTAATAATTAATTCACAAAAAGAATGAATGATCAAAGGCAATCAATTGGGAATCACAAGACAATTACACAACCCGTGTAAAAACATGCAGTTACATAATGCAAAAAATTAAACAAATGGAATTCACGAATGATTCCTGCGGAAACACTCGGAGAATACATAATTTCTAACAATATAAAACCTCATCAGCTTAACGCTATTGATAGCGCATTCAATGTACAAACAAATCATTTCAAAGCATAAAAACCACAATGTTATTATTTGAATGCTAACCTCATTTCATGGTGATAATAATTATTATTTACCAATAACCACATGACTTTGAACTATCAGCGGCCCTTCTAACTGGCCACATCTATAGCAACAACATAGACTGCACTGGGAAAGCGGGTGATCCACGGGGCAAGCCAGTGTAAAATCGATGATTATATTGAGCGGGGCACAGCAAACCCGGAGGATAAATATGAAGTTTTTAGTGACTGGAGCCGCAGGATTCATCGGCTTTCACGCGTGCAAGCGCCTTCTGGAGGCGGGTCATGAGGTTGTCGGTATCGACAATATGAACGACTACTACGACGTCAATCTTAAACAGTCTCGCCTGGACTTACTGCAATCTCCCCTGTTCAGTTTTCACAAAATTGATCTGGCCGATCGTGAAGGTATGGCTCAACTTTTTGCTAGTGAGAAGTTTAATCGAGTGATCCACCTCGCCGCCCAGGCTGGCGTGCGTTATTCCCTGGAAAACCCGTTCGCTTACGCTGATTCCAACCTGATTGGTTATCTGAACATACTGGAAGGTTGCCGACATAATAAAGTCGAACATCTGTTATATGCCTCATCCAGCTCGGTCTATGGTTTAAACCGCAAGATGCCATTCTCAACCGACGATTCGGTTGATCACCCGGTTTCACTGTATGCGGCCACCAAGAAAGCAAACGAACTGATGGCGCATACCTACTCCCACCTTTACGGGATCCCAACAACCGGACTGCGATTCTTTACCGTTTACGGCCCATGGGGTCGGCCGGACATGGCGCTGTTCAAGTTCACGAAGGCTATGCTGGAAGGGAAGAGTATTGATGTATACAACTATGGGAAAATGAAGCGCGACTTCACCTATATTGACGATATCGTCGAGGCGATAGTGCGCATGCAGGATATCATTCCACAACCCAATCCTGAGTGGACGGTTGAGACGGGTTCGCCAGCGGACAGCTCAGCCCCGTATCGTGTTTATAACATCGGTAATAGTTCACCCGTCGAGCTAATGGATTACATCACTGCGCTGGAAGAGGCTTTAGGGATGAAGGCTGAGAAGAATATGATGCCGATTCAACCCGGAGATGTACTGGAAACCAGTGCCGATACCAAACCGCTGTATGACATGGTTGGATTCAGACCGCAGACAACGGTCAGACAGGGAGTGAAGAATTTCGTTGATTGGTATAAGGCATATTACAAAGCGTAATATCCGTAGATAGCAAACGATAAGCCGCAGTGTCTAAATTGCGGCTTTTTTACGCCGGGAGAAACGCCATTCAAAGACCCTTTTAGCTAGTCTCACTGATCGGACTTTGCTTATGAGTAATGTTCATAAAACCGACAAAATCTTGCCAAAGTAAACCAAGAATAAACTAACTGGAAATATTTTTTATCGTAAACCCGCACGCCCCTCCATTCCACCACCTCCTGTGCAGCCTATAATCTCACAGAACATGTAAAATACCGGATTTTAATCCATAAAGAATAATGACTACAGGTTTAGGCTTCAGTATAAAATCATGGAAAAGGCGTTATATCCTTTCCTGATAAATACCACACACAGCATATAGGAATTTTCTTAAACTTAGGTTATGTTAATCAAGCTAAAGCAAACTTTAGCAGATGTATCATGAGTACTCAGGCAAATGGATTTATACCATCACTCCCAATCTGGTATGTATCATGGAAAATATTTTTTTCTTGGTCGTTGCTGCCATACTACTGATTGTTTCAGTTTTCTTTCTGATTTCTTATCTCAAAGATCAGAAAAAAACCAAACTAACATTTAACAAGCGCAAGTGGTGAAACGAAAAGTTAATATAATTATAATGCTGGTATAGGAAATAATAATATAAGAATAAAACGCTGCCAGCGGTGGAGATCTGTACGGTCTTTATCAGCTGGCATTGGGAGATTGGTAGTGATGATAACCTTAAGTTATTCAGCTATCGGAAATCCATATTATGCATTAAAACATCAATAATACATCTCTATACCCTAAATAATTCGAGTTGCAGGCAGGCGGCAAGAGAGTGAATCCCGATGAGCTTACTTTGGTAAGTGACTCGGGTGAACGAGTGCAGCCAACGCACATGCAACTTGAAGTATGACGGGTATATGACTACAGGTGCATTATAAGCCAGTAATATCGCAGCTTCCCACAACGACCCCTGCTCACCTACCGAGCAAACATTAACCGGGAGTGCATAGCGCGATGGGGAGTTACATCTTTCAGAATCCTGGATTCAGAAATAACAAAAGCCTGCAAGCAGGCTCTGTTTTACCTTCCGGCGCTTATCTCCAGCATCTACATCTCAGTGACGGTAGCTCTTCACAAGGTAGATTTAACATATCCGACCTCAATGATTACGGCAAGATGATCAATTGAAGAATATAATCCGGGTCACGTTTTTTAGCATGATGTAATCTGAGAGGATATATGACATTTAGCGAAGTGAGTAGTGGCAGGAATATGGGGGAAGTGAGGGTGGGATATGAAGGTCCGGCCGGTAGTTTAAAACTACCGGCCAGAGAGTATTCAGTCACTGCCAAACAAATCACGGGTATAAACCTTCTCGGCTACATCCGATAATTCTTCAGCCATGCGGTTGGAAACAATAACATCTGCTTCTTGTTTGAAAGCATCAAAGTCACGAACGACGCGAGAGTTAAAGAACTCATCTTCCTGCATCACTGGCTCATAAATGATGACCGGGATGCCTTTGGCCTTGATACGCTTCATGATGCCCTGAATCGATGAAGCGCGGAAGTTATCAGAGCCACTCTTCATAATCAGGCGGTAGATGCCAACAACTTTAGGCTTACGCGCAAGGATAGAATCAGCAATAAAATCTTTACGTGTGCGGTTAGCATCAACGATTGCGCCAATGATGTTATTCGGCACGGATTCGTAGTTTGCCAGCAGCTGCTTGGTGTCCTTCGGCAGACAGTAGCCGCCGTAGCCAAACGAAGGATTGTTGTAGTGATTGCCGATACGCGGATCGAGACAAACACCTTCAATAATCTGCTTGCTGTTCAGGCCCTGGCTCTCAGCATAGCTATCCAGCTCATTAAAGTAAGCCACGCGCAATGCAAGATAGGTGTTCGCAAATAACTTAATAGCTTCAGCTTCAGTAGAGTCGGTAAACAGCGTCGGGATATCCTGCTTAATCGCCCCTTCTTTCAGCAGGTTAGCAAAACGCTCTGCGCGTTCTGAACGCTCACCAATAACGATGCGGGATGGATGCAGGTTGTCGTATAACGCGCGACCTTCACGCAGGAACTCCGGAGAGAAAATAACATTATCAATCCCCAGACGCTCTTTAATATCGCGAGTAAAACCGACGGGAATTGTTGATTTAATAATCATTACCGCGTTAGGGTTAATTTCCGTGACATCACGAATAACGGCTTCAACGGTTGAAGTATTAAAGTAATTTGTTTTTGGGTCGTAATCAGTCGGCGTAGCGATAATGACATAATCAGCATTACGATAGGCATCATGCTTGTCAGTTGTCGCACGAAAATTCAACGGTTTTTCCGCCAGATATTCCTGGATCTCCTTATCGACGATCGGGGAGATCTTTTGGTTAATCATATCAACTTTAGATTGAATGATATCCAGCGCAACCACCTCGTGGTTCTGCGCAATCAGGATGCCATTCGATAGACCAACATAACCGGTACCGGAAATTGTAATTTTCATTCGATCACACTTTAATCAGTTAACTGGACGGCGGCGGGTAGCCGCTAATTAATCAAAACTGTTGATATTTCTACTCTTAGAAGGATTGTAAGTCAAGCAAGGTCAAGATGGAGTAAACACTATTAAACGACGTCTGAAATACTGGATAGGCCTAAAATAAGGCTATCCAGTAAGTTAAGTAATATTCAATAACTATTTATATACTTCCGCAGTTTCTAAGGTATGAGCCTGCAAATCTTTATCCGATAAAGAAAGAGAACAATCTGAAATCTCAGGCCACTGAATGTTAATTTGTGGATCATTCCAGATAATACTGCGCTCTGACTGCGGTGCGTAGTAATTAGTCGCTTTATACACAAACTGTACCGTCTCACTCAACGCCATAAAGCCATGGGCAAATCCTTCCGGGATCCACAGCTGACGCTTGTTTTCCGCGCTCAGTACCGCCCCGACCCATTGGCCAAAAGTCGGTGAAGAACGGCGAATATCAACTGCCACGTCAAAAACTTCACCTTCAATGCAGCGCACAAGTTTTCCTTGGGCATGTGGATCAAGCTGGTAATGCAACCCGCGCAGGACTCCTTTCTGTGACTGAGAGTGGTTATCTTGCACAAACTCTACTTTCCGCCCGACAGCCTCATCAAATACTTTACTGCTGAAGCTTTCAAAGAAAAAACCACGTGCATCACCAAAAACACGCGGTTCAAAAATAAGCACTTCAGGGATATCTGTCTTAATAATATTCATATCTTGTCTGCCCGTTTACTTGCCCAGAACTTCAGTTACCACACGCCCCACACCCTGACGCCAGTCCGGAAGTGTCACACCAAATACCCGCTGGAATTTCTCATTGGACAACCGCGAGTTCAGCGGGCGCTTTGCCGGTGTCGGATAGGCAGTGGTCGGGATGCCGCTCACTTCTTTAATTGCGAGCTCTGCTCCTTGCGCACGCGCCACGTCAAAGACAAACTCCGCATACTCCGCCCAGCAGGTTTCACCGCTAGCCACCAGGTGATAGGTCCCGGCAACAGCAGGATTACGCAGCTCTTCACGAATGGCTATCGCGGTACAATCTGCCAGCAGCTCCGCGCCGGTTGGCGCACCGTGCTGGTCATTGATAATTGACAGCGATTCTTTCTCACCAGCCAGACGCAACATCGTTTTGGCGAAATTTGCCCCACGGGTGGCATATACCCAGCTGGTACGGAAAATCAGATGCCGCGGATTACCCTGCTCCAGCGCAATCTCTCCGGCACGTTTGGTTTCACCGTATACGTTCAGCGGGCCTGTTGCCTCATCTTCTTGACGATAATGAGTACCCTGGCCGTCAAACACATAATCCGTCGAATAATGCACCATTAGCGCACCCAGTTTTGCCGACTCTGCAGCCAGCACAGCAACACCCCGGTCATTCAGCAGGTCAGAGAGCTCACGCTCACTTTCTGCTTTATCCACTGCCGTGTGCGCTGCTGCGTTGACCACTACATCCGGCCTCACTGCACGCACGGTCTGCGCGATCCCGTCAAGGTTTGTCAGGTCACCACATAGATCTTTATCAAAAAAGTCCACGGCAACCACCTCGCCCAGCGTGGATAACGAACGCTGCAGTTCCCAGCCAACCTGACCATTCTTACCAATCAATAAAATTTTCATTATTCATACCTTATATATGATCGGTAAACGATTAACGCTCGTTAAGCAGACGTTTAAGGTAAGCGCCGTATTCGGTTTTCTTCAGGCGTTCAGCCTGTTTCGCAACCCCTTCCGCACTCAGCCAGTCTTTGCGATAAGCAATCTCTTCCAGACAGGCGACTTTCATCCCCTGGCGTTTCTCAATGGTATGGATGAACTGTGAGGCTTCAATCAGGCTGTCATGTGTACCCGTATCAAGCCAGGCGAAACCACGCCCCAGCAACTCCACCTGCAAATCGCCTCTGTCCAGATACATCTGGTTTAGCGTGGTGATTTCAAGCTCCCCACGCTCGGATGGCTTAACTTCCTTAGCCATCTCTACCACGTCGGTATCGTAAAAATAGAGGCCGGTCACTGCCCAATCAGATTTAGGCTTCAACGGCTTCTCTTCAATCGACAACGCCTTAAAGTTCTCGTCAAACTCCACCACACCAAAACGCTCAGGGTCCAAAACCTGATATCCGAACACGGTGGCACCTGATGTTTTACTCGCTGCAGCATCCAGTTTCCGACCAAAGCTCTGACCAAAATAGATGTTGTCACCCAGAACTAACGCACAGGCATCGTTACCAATGAATTTCTCACCAATAATAAAAGCCTGCGCCAGGCCATCTGGCGATGGCTGAATGGCGTAGCTGAAGTTAACACCAAACTGTGAACCATCACCTAGCAACCGCTGGAATGCTGGCATATCTTCCGGCGTGGTAATGATCAGGATATCGCGGATCCCTGCCAGCATCAGCACTGAGATCGGATAGTAAATCATGGGCTTATCATAAATTGGCAGCAGTTGCTTAGATACACCTTGGGTGATTGGGTATAAACGCGTGCCGGAACCGCCGGCCAGTACAATTCCTTTCATTCTTTTTTCCTTTTTTAGTTGTTCAGACCAAGACGCTCACCGGCATAGGAGCCGTCCAGAACACGCTGCCACCAGGTTTGATTATTCAGGTACCAGTTGACCGTTTTCTCAATGCCGCTTTCAAACGTCTCTTCGGGCACCCAGCCGAGATCACGCTGAATTTTTGCCGCATCGATAGCGTAACGTAAGTCATGACCTGGACGATCCTTCACGAAGGTGATCAGATCGGCAAACTGGCTGATATTGCCTGGTTTCTGTTCAACCACTTTATCGAGGATGGCGCAGATGGTGCGAACTACATCAATGTTTTTACGCTCATTGTGTCCACCGATGTTATATGTTTCACCGCTCTGCCCCTCGGTTGCAACTTTGTAAAGTGCACGGGCGTGATCTTCCACATATAGCCAGTCACGAATTTGCTCGCCGTTGCCGTAGACCGGCAGCGGTTTCCCGGCGAGCGCATTGAGGATGGTCAGTGGAATAAGTTTTTCCGGGAAGTGATACGGGCCGTAGTTATTAGAGCAGTTGGTCACCACCACCGGCAAACCGTAAGTGCGGTTCCAGGCACGGACCAGATGATCGCTACCGGCTTTGGAGGCAGAGTACGGGCTACTTGGCGCGTACGGGGTCTCTTCGGTGAACAGATTATCGGTACCGTGCAGATCACCATAAACTTCATCAGTAGAAATATGGTGGAAGCGGAAAGCCTGTTTCTGCACATCATCGAGAGTAGACCAGTGGTGACGGGCAGCTTCCAGAAGGGTGAAGGTACCAATCAGGTTGGTCTGGATAAAGGCTGCTGGGCCATCAATAGAGCGGTCAACATGACTCTCAGCAGCCAAATGCATCACGATATCCGGACGGAACTCGCTGAACTGCGCCGTTACCGCTGCGGCATCTGTGATATCTGTCTGGGAGAAGGAATAGCGTTCATGGCTAGATACTGGAGCCAGGGACTCAAGGTTACCTGCATAGGTGAGGCAATCTATTACCCGAACCTCGTCGGAGGTATTCTCAATAATATGACGGACAACAGCAGAACCAATAAAACCTGCGCCGCCAGTGACAAGGATCTTCATACTTTATCTCTTCTGATGGTAAATATAATTTAACAGTATGGCCCTTACAATATTTAATAAACGAATCCAACTGCAAAAGCCATATTAAATGATGAACTGCATGCCAAGAATAATTTCTAAACAGTGAACTTATGAAGCAGACAAATTCAATGAGATGAATTTAATTTAAGTAATCTAATAAGTTCGACGTCATCACTTTCATCAATTCAACATTTGATTTAGATTCAACATTCAAACGCACTACCGGCTCCGTATTCGAGCTGCGCAGATTAAAGCGCCACTCCGGGTATTCAATACTGATGCCGTCGGTGGTGTCCACATTTGCCGCATCTGCCTCATAACGTTCGCGGATGCGCGCAATCGCCGCTGCCGCATTCTCCAGCTTGCGGTTAATTTCCCCGGAGGCCGGGAACGCCGCCTGCCTGTCCGCCACCAGCGCTTTCAGCGGGCTGTTTTTCAGACACAGCAGCTCCGCCACCAGCAACCACGGGATCATCCCGCTGTCACAGTAGGCGAAATCACGGAAATAGTGATGCGCACTCATCTCACCGCCGTAAATCGCATCTTCCTGACGCATACGCTCTTTAATGAACGCATGTCCGGTCTTCGACATCACCGGCCTGCCGCCGCTGCGGGTCACGATATCCACCGTGTTCCACGTCAGACGCGGGTCATGGATAATTTTGGCCCCCGGCTGCTTTTGCAGGAAGGCCTCCGCCAGCAGGCCAACTATATAATACCCTTCGATAAATTCAGCATCATTATCAAACATAAAGCAGCGGTCGAAGTCCCCGTCAAAGGCAATCCCCATATCCGCCCCGTGCTCGCGTACCGCATCAGCGGTATCCTGGCGACACTCCGGCAGCAGCGGGTTAGGGATACCGTTGGGGAAATTGCCGTCCGGCTGGTGATGCACCTTAATAAAGGTCACCGGCACGCCAGCTGCAACAAAGCGCTTTTCCACTTCATCAATCACATGACCGGCGGCACCGTTGCCGGAGTTCACCACCAGCTTCAGCGGGCGGGTGAAGTTTGCCAGGTTCACGTAGCCCATCAGGTGGTCCACGTATTCCTGCAGGACAGATATCTGACGCAGGGTACCGCGACGGGATGCGTCCACCGGAGGAAACTGATTCTCTTCCGCCAGACGCTGGATATCGCGCAGGCCGGTATCGCCGCTGATGGGCTTCGCGTTTTCACGCACCAGCTTCATCCCGTTGTAGTTCATCGGATTATGGCTGGCCGTCACTTCAATGCCACCGTCCACGCCCAGGTGGAACGTGGCGAAGTAAATCTCCTCGGTGCCGCTCATACCGATATCCAGCACGTCGGTACCCGCATCCATCAGGCCGTTGGCCAGCGCCAGCTTCAGGGACTCGCTGGTCAGACGGACGTCGCCGCCCACCACGATTTTTTTTGGCTTCAGGAACTCACCATAGGCGCGCCCGATGCGGTAGGCGATATCTTCGTTTAATTCTTCACCCAGTTTGCCGCGAATATCGTAAGCTTTAAAACAGGTTAATTTTGCCATCTATTTAATCCTTAAATACAAATTAGCAACGACCGTACTGGTCTTTAATACGGATAATATCGTCTTCGCCCAGATACGACCCGGACTGAATTTCCAGCACTTCCAGCGGAATACGTCCCGGGTTTTCCAGGCAGTGTTCGGCACCGATGGGAATAAAGGTCGACTGATTCTCCGTGAGCAGGAACTGCTTGCCGTTGACCGTTATCTGCCCCGTGCCCGCAAGGATCACCCAGTGCTCGGCGCGGTGGTGATGCATCTGCATGGAGAATGCGCCACCCGGCTTGACGGTAATGCGGTTAACGTTAAAGCGCGGCGTCTGCACCACCACGTCGCTACGTCCCCACGGGCGATATATTTCGCGGTGGCGTTTATATTCGCTGCGCTGGTTGCTCTTCAGGTACTCAACGACCTTTTTCACGTCCTGGGCGCGATTTTTGTTCATCACCAGCACCGCGTCTTTGGTACTGACAATCACCAGGTCCTCAACGCCAATCGCTGCCACCAGCTTTTCGTCACTGTTGATGTAGCAGTTCTGGCTGTTGTGTACCCAGGCATCTCCCTTTAACACATTACCCATTTCATCTTTCGGGCTGACCTCCCACAGCGCTGACCAGG
Organism: Klebsiella sp. MISC125; assembly: GCF_051131775.1. Classification (NCBI taxonomy): domain Bacteria; kingdom Pseudomonadati; phylum Pseudomonadota; class Gammaproteobacteria; order Enterobacterales; family Enterobacteriaceae; genus Klebsiella; species Klebsiella sp. MISC125. Next base: position 2,160,891 of record NZ_CP180448.1, on the reverse strand, counting down.
AGCCAACATCGCTCCAGTCCGCATCCAGCCCCACCACCACCGCATCGGCGGTTTTTTCCATCACCGCATAGTCGACGGACTCATCCGGACAGGCACTGAACACATCATGCGGGATGCTGATAAAGTCGCTGCCGCAGTCGGCCGCCCGGACGGCAGCCGTGCAGGCTTCAAGGATATCCGGGCGGAATTTCGCCAGCTCGGAGAGGTACTTTTTCGCCCGGAACATAAACATGCCGCTGTTCCAGTAGTATTCGCCGGAGGCCAGATAGGCCTGCGCACGTTCAAAGTCAGGTTTCTCCACAAAACGGGCGACCTGATAAGGCGTGTGCTCCCCCTCCCCCAGCGCATCGCCACGCTGGATATAACCGTAGCCGGTTTCCGGGGTGTTCGGCACGATGCCGAAGGTCACCAGGTGGTCGTCCTGCGCGTACTGTTCCGCCACGCGGATGGCGTCGTGGAAGACCTGCTGATTATTAATGATATGGTCAGCCGCCAGCACCAGCATCAGCGGGTCATCGCCATTCTGCGTGGCCTGCAATGCCGCGAGCGCGATAGCCGGGGCGGTATTGCGGCCTACCGGCTCAAGGATGATATTTTTCGACAGTTTATTGAGCTGTCTCAGCTGCTCGGCTACCAGAAAACGATGCTCTTCGTTGCAGATGACCATGGGCTCATGGATATCCAGCCCGGAGAGGCGCGAGATGGTTTCCTGCAACATGGAGTTCTGCCCGTACAGTCGCAGGAACTGTTTTGGATAGAGCTCACGGGACATCGGCCACAGGCGGCTACCGGTGCCACCAGCCATAATCACAGGAAGCAACATAACAAAATCCTTAATAAAATGAAGTAATAAAAATGACGTTATAGAAGTAATGACTTCTTCTTTTGTAAATTTAAACATTCAAACTTGCAAAAAAAGAAGACATGATATTTTGAAGGAGATAAATAAATTATTATATTTGCAATTATAGACTTATATCTTGATTTAATATTCAATTTCTAATTATAAAAAACCTGGCTTTCACCAGGTTTTTTATTGCAGTATATTAATTATTCCATCCACTCGGTATGGAATACACCTTCTTTATCAGTACGCTTATAAGTATGGGCACCGAAGTAGTCACGCTGCGCCTGAATCAAGTTGGCAGGCAGAACTGCGGAACGATAGCTATCGTAGTAAGCAATGGCCGCAGAGAAGGTTGGAACCGGAATGCCATTCTGCACTGCATAAGCAACGACGTCGCGCAACGCTTGCTGATAGTCATCAGCAATTTGCTTGAAGTATGGAGCAAGCAGCAGGTTGGCAATGTCAGCATTCTGCTCGTAGGCATCAGTTATCTTCTGCAGGAACTGAGCACGAATGATGCAACCAGCACGGAAGATTTTAGCAATCTCACCGTAGTTCAGATCCCAGTTGTATTCATCAGATGCCGCACGCAGCTGGGAGAAACCCTGAGCATAAGAAACTAGCTTACCCAGATACAGAGCGCGACGTACTTTCTCAATAAACTCTACTTTATTACCAGCAGTCTTTGCTTGCGGTCCAGTAAGAACTTTTGACGCTGCAACACGCTGCTCTTTCAGAGAGGAGATATAGCGAGCAAATACGGATTCGGTAATAAGAGATAATGGTTCACCCAAGTCCAGAGAACTCTGGCTGGTCCATTTACCGGTGCCTTTGTTGGCTGCTTCATCCAGAATCACATCAACCAGGTATTTACCCTCTTCATCTTTTTTGGTGAAGATATCTTTGGTGATGTCGATCAGGTAGCTGCTCAGCTCACCCTCATTCCATTCAGTAAAGGTCTGAGCCAGCTCTTCGTTAGAAAGAGCCAGACCACCTTTCAGTAAAGCATAGGCTTCAGCAATTAGCTGCATGTCACCATATTCAATACCGTTGTGGACCATTTTTACATAATGACCAGCACCATCCGCACCAATATAGGTTACACACGGCTCACCATCTTCTGCGACGGCAGCAATCTGCTTAAGAATTGGAGCAACCAGTTCATAAGCTTCTTTCTGCCCACCAGGCATAATAGAAGGACCTTTCAGAGCGCCCTCTTCCCCGCCGGATACGCCAGTACCAATAAAGTTGAAGCCATCAGCAGAAAGTTCACGATTACGACGAATAGTGTCCTGGAAGAAGGTATTACCACCATCAATGATGATGTCCCCTTTGTCCAGGTAAGGCTTCAGAGAGTCGATGGCACTATCAGTGCCTGCGCCCGCCTTCACCATTAACAGGATACGGCGCGGAGTTTCGAGCGATTCAACAAACTCTTGCACAGTATAGTGTGGGACCAGTTTCTTACCAGGGTTCTCGGCAATCACTTCTTCGGTCTTTTCACGGGAGCGGTTGAAAACGGAGACGGTATAACCACGGCTCTCGATGTTGAGCGCAAGGTTGCGCCCCATCACTGCCATACCGACAACCCCGATCTGTTGCTTGGACATTACATACTCCTGTCAGGTGTGGTCACTGCGACTGTTCGCAGCTTAAATGTGATGATTATGTTAGCGCAAAGCAGGTAGAGAGCATAGAGTAAAATGGGTGATGGACACAAAATGAGTAATTAATAGCATGAAAACAAAAACACAAGAAATACAAAACAAAATTAATAGGCCGATTTATTGATAAAGCCTTTAAATACCGTTAGGAAAATAATTTTTAAATCTAGCCAAATACTCCACCCTCGAATATATAACAGATCATACTCAATCCTCTTTTCCATTTTTTCTAAAGTATCTGTCTCACCACGCCAACCATTAATTTGAGCTAAGCCCGTAATACCAGGTTTAACTTTATGCCTTAACATGTAGCCTTGGATAAGAGACCGATACTGCTCATTATGTGATACTGCATGAGGTCTTGGACCAACTACAGACATTTGCCCAAAAAACACATTAAAAAACTGAGGTAATTCGTCAAGCGATGTGCTCCGAAGAAATTTCCCAACCTTTGTTACTCGGGTATCATTTTTTGTTGCCTGGATGATTTTGTCACCATTCTCCATGACAACCATTGAGCGAAACTTCCAAACTTTTATGGGTTTGCCATCCATACCATACCGGATTTGTCTGAATATAATTGGCCCTGGCGATGTAAATTTAACCAAGCCCGCGATGAGAAGTAAGAGCGGTGAGATAATTATAAGAATAGTTGATGAAACAAAAATATCCTCAAGACGCTTAAATATCATATTGATACCACTTAATGGGGTATCAAAAAGAGGAACAACAGGGACACCGTTTATTTCTTCCGTACGCGATTGGAGAATATTAAATGTAAAAATGTCAGGAATAAGCAAAACTGAGCATGTTGTATCAGTCAATTGGCTTACTATCTTTTTAATTATAGCCTCATCTTTCATATTTAACGCAATGTAGATGCGATCAATTTTACCATCCCTAGCATCGGATACAAGTTGTGAGAAATTACCATTATAAGGAACACGACCATAACTTTCCAATGGATTATCGTCATATACTCCTTTAACAATAAAACCTAACCACGACTCATCAAGGAAACCTTCGAGCAAACGAATCCCGGCGGGGGTGGAACCTACAACTGCAACAACTCGAGTATTATATCCAAGTTTACGTAATAAACCAGCGCTAAGTCTTATACCGGCCCTGCATAAAACCAAACCTATAGAAACCAATAAATACCATTGAACAAAAAATATAAAAGAAGAATTAAAATCTGGAAAAAAAGAGAAAGCACCCAGTGTTAACAATAAACTCAACGTCCAATTTTTTAGAATAAGAACTAATTCAGCGGAAATTTTAACCCCGCGCCAAGATCTATAAAAATCAGTTATACCACCAATCATTTGGAATAGTACAAGCACAGCGAGCGCCAATAAAACAAATTTATATCCGAATGCAAATTCATTATAAAGACAAAGAACATAAGAACTAAAAAAAATAATAGATATATCAGAGAAACGTTGAACCATTGATATAAGCGAGGCATTAGCATTTGCTCGTGCTCGATGGGAGAATGTAGTCATGCTAGTTTCACTCTAATTAACTATAGTCTAATATTTATTCATGAAAAACCAGAAACACATTAGAATATTTGAATTTTACAAACTCAACTCAAAGAGTATATTAGTGTTTACCTAATAGATAAACTACCAGTCAGTGGATAGTCATCTCAACAACAAAGACAAGATCAACATGAATACTTGAAAGCTAGTTAAGTATTACCCACTGGTCAGTTAGACATCAATAAAGAAAGAACACAATAATTTAACAACATCAACGAATAAGATAAATTAAGGACTAACTATTGTAGAAAACTATGATTCTTTAGTCTGTAAATAACTTTCAAAACTGAAATCATTTTTGTTTTCAGCATGAAAACAAAACATTTTTCTTTGAAGGAAAGATAAGAAAAATCAATGTCATTTAATGCGCGTAGATATGGTTCCTCGCGAAGTAAAGAGGTCAAAGAATCACCCTGTTTACTAACATAATTTTCATGGCAATAATAGTAAAGTAAATAGGAGTTTATACTTGTCAATATCTTAGCATTTAATGCTTTTTTATAACTCACATCTCCAGCAAGACAGCTATCTATAAAATCATCAACTTCAGAATAATACATTTCAAAGTGAGAGATAATTCTTGGATTATATTTAAAGCTGGCGGAGTTGTTTTCCATTCTATAGTTATATTTATTCTGCCCTGTATAAGATATAGCTCTTGCATAATGTAAAGCATATAGACAAAATATATTATCTTGCATACGAACCATTTTTGGCACAAATTTCAGATCAAATTTTTTCAGGAAGTCAGTTCTAAACAATTTTCCCCAAGGAACCCCAGGCCCGATCATTTCTGGGTAATATCCGGCAAGAACTTTACTTACTAGTTGCCCAAGTAGTACAGACTTGTTTTCTACCAAACCAATCATTGTTGCTGGAAGAAAATGATTCCTTATCGTATTGCTACCCTCTACTACATTACAATCGCAGATTACAACGTCAATGTCCTCTTTAATCCATTTGAGCATAGACTCGAGATAATCTACTTCAAGCCAATCATCAGGGTCGACAAATGCAATCCACTCACCTTTAGCAATGCTTAACCCATTATTTCTAGCAATTGACACACCGCTGTTGATCTGGTCAATTACAATAATTCTTTCATCTTTCGCAGATAGTTGGTTACAAACGGTTAGGCCATTATTCGAGGAACCATCATTTACAAGAATAATTTCTATGTCGTCTATGGTCTGCCTGCATACGGAAGCGACACATTTAGTTAAATATTCTTCAGGGATATTGTAAATAGGTAGTACAACGCTGATGATTGGCATTATTAATTCCTGTAATACATTCAAATATTTTTAGCGGCGCAATCCAAAGCCTCAGCTATAATATGGTGCATGTCATAATATTTATACATACCCAAGCGACCTCCAAATATTATATTCTGTTCATTTTGGGATAGTGCGAAATATCTTTGATACAGCTCATTATTATTTTTATCATTGATAGGGTAATAAGGTTCGTCACCTTTGACCCAATCTGCAGGATACTCATGTGTTATTACTGTAGAAGGCTGTTCGCCAAATTCAAAATGCTTATGCTCTATAATCCGCGTGAACGGTATTTCAAATTGAGTATAGTTAACAACTGCATTACCTTGAAAGTTCTCAAGTTCAAGCGTCTCTGTTTCAAATTTTAGGCTCCTATACTCAAGTGTTCCATAGCAATAATCATAGAACTGGTCGATCATTCCAGTAAATAATATTTTTTCTGCTTGTTTCAAAAGGTCTTCACGATTTTCAAAAAAATCAACATTAAGTAAAACATCAACACCATCTAACATTTTTTCCACTATCTGCGTATAACCACCAATAGGTATACCTTGGTATTTATCGCTAAAATAATTATTATCGTAAGAGAATCGAACAGGTAAGCGTTTTATTATGAATGCAGGGATATCTGTAGCTTTACGGCCCCATTGTTTCTCTGTATATCCCTTAATTAGCTTTTCATATATATCACGCCCCACTAAGGAGATCGCTTGCTCTTCCAGGTTCTGTGGGTTGGCAATATTTTCGTTTGCAATTTGCTCAGATATTTTCTCTTTCGCTTCCTGTGGAGTCACAACACCCCAAAGTTTATTAAAAGTATTCATATTAAATGGCAGATTATAAACTTCATTTTCATATTTTGCGATGGGTGAATTAGTATACCGATTAAACTCTGCAAATTGTTGAACATAATCCCATATTAATTTATTGCTAGTGTGAAAAATATGAGCACCATATTGATGGACATTAATTCCATTAATCTCTTTTGTATAAATATTACCTGCCACGTGCGAACGTTTATCTATAACAAGACATTTCTTACCTTTTTTCTTAGCCTCGTATGCGAAAACCGCTCCGAAGAGTCCGGCACCAACGATTAGAAAATCATACTTCATGTCATACTCCTTAAATTTAAAAACTACTTTCATATTTTTTATTCGAAAACTTAGCTAATAAAAAAGCCCCTATTTTTTTTAGCCAATTTATATTTTCCATATGTATGTAATTAACTTCCTTAATACGAATATCTAAGTTTTCATTTCTCTTATGAGAAAGCCATACATTAAAAAGAATTTCGCTAACTCTACCATAAAATCGTTGATGAAAAGAACTATAACCCTGTGAATCAACTCTCTTCTCTAATTCTTTGAGAATTGCAAAAAGCCACTCACAGTATTCATTTAAAAGATCTATTCTCATGACAAACATGTTAAACATATAGCCCGATGTTTTTTTTACAGCAACATCATAAGATTGAAGATAGTTAGGGTAGCTATCTTCAATTATTTTCCTCGTGTAATCGAGATGCTCGCCATAATGTGTATTTTTATAATGCGAATACAAAGTTTCAATATAGTACCTTCTTTTTTTAGGTACTAAAATATCACATGATGACATCAAATCAATTGCTTCAGCAGAGGTTAAGATATTTTTAAAATTGTCTTTATCATCTTTAATTGATAAAGAAAAATGTCGCCGATAATGAGCTAACCCAACATAATCATAATTTAAATTTTTCCATGCCCAATATAAGCCGGTTAATTCACAATAAGAGGGATTTTTATCTGAAATATTATCTCCGGTATCATCCCCTTTCAATTCAAGATCTTCTTTACCAACCTTACCGACATGCAGTGGAATGTAAATTTCATCATTAGGAAAAACATATCGTTTATGTGTAGCTATTATAATTTTTATATTTACTTGGTCATTCATTCTAATATTTCTCTTTAATTTTTGATTTTAGGATAAGTGATAGTTTATTCGCAAATTGATCCCAAGAATTTGACTCAATAAATTTTACTATTGATTCTAAATTTGACTTATTGTAATTCTGGTAAAAACCATCAATTTCGCAAAAATTAGAAAAAACATTGCATATTTTTTCTTTCGAAAGATCGAGAAAAGCGCCCTTAGCTGGACCAATTACATTAGCCCCCATGGAAATACTATCCATTAATGCACCTGAACTTGAAACTGAAGTGGAGGTGTAAGGGAATAAGACAAATTTTGAATTTCTAATTTGAAGTAATAATTCATTGAACTCAATTTTACGATTTTCGTAAATAATATTACTACATAGATATTTTTTTATCTCTTCTTCATACATTAAATTTTTACACGAGCCAATGATTTTAACTTTCCATTTACTTGAGATATCCTGATTATTAAAGCAGAATTGAACAAACTCTAACACACCTTTATATGGCTCTATTGTTCCCCAGATAAGAAAATCAACCTCATTAATTTTTTCAATATTATCAAATGGTTGAGTGACAATATTTTTTATTGGATGATGACAAAACTCTACTTGAGATAATGTTTTATCTGAGAGATATTCTTGCGCCTCTAGTGAGTGAACAATTATAATATCAGATCTTTTCAGCATTATATTATTAATTTTTTTTGTGATAAGATTCTCACCTTGATGGGCATGAATGTTATGAAACACCCATACTATACGCACTTTTCTGAGCATGAGAATCTTAATTACGAATCTAAAAAGTAAGTATTGAAGATAAGCAAATTTTTTATGTGCAATATTATCAACCCAATTGAGAATCACAATATCTGATGATAGAGAAGCATGTAAAAAATCAAGCAATCCTATCATAGTAGAAGGCTTATCGTTAACCGAAAAATATGGTTTAAGGCTATTAATAAAATTTTTAGTATAAGGGTTGTCAATATTTTTGTTTTTATTTTTGTTTTTGTTAAATAACGGTGGATAAAAGTAAACTTTCATTATCATACCTTATAAACTTAAAATTAGTAAATATCTAGCACTTTAATTTTTTTATAGGCCAAAACAGCTATATATATTACTTCCTTGATAGATAAGCTATATTTTTTTCTGGCATTAATCCAAGTACAGCAGTCTTTTATGAAAGATTCTCTTTTAAAACCATTATATGCAATCGTTTCGACAATTTTTTTCTTTTTGAATTTACTCAAATTACATCTTAAATAGCGAAGTAAAATAGTATCGACTTGAGAGTGAGTGTTGAAATTATCCAGAAAATTATCATACCAATCAAATTCTTGCTCAATAGCTTGCAATTTGAGTCGCACTGAACCAGAAGATGAAATATTTATAGAGCTTCTACGATAGAATAACAAAGGTAAATTCACATGAGCAATCCCTTTATCTTTCATCGCAATATAGCTAGTAATATCATCCGAGGCCCACGCAAGTTTATTCTTGTAAAAGCCACCATTTGAATTAAGAAATTCGGTACTAAAAACGAAATCAGATATAAATTGATTCCTAAACCCATTGGTTCGATGCCACATATTTTCAATAACACTTTCAAACTCTGCCCAACTTTGAGTTATTGTAATAGGTTGCGACTTTTCATTTATAATTAAACTTCGGCAGTGATATACGTTTAGCTCTGGATAAGTTCGTATTAGCTTATCAAATTCGAAAAGATAATCTTTATCTAATTTATCGTCATCTCCCATTAGAACAAAATACTCACCTTTTGCAAAAGAAAGACATTTATTCCAATTATCAATGACATTTTCCGCGCCAAAATTCACATCATTCTTAAAGTACTTTATTCGGGAATCAGTATATCTAGATACGATCTCATCTAAATCTTCTGGCGAAGCATCATTGACAATGATTAATTCAAAATTATCGTAAGATTGTTGAAGGATACTATCAATACATTCTTCAAGATATAATGATTTAAACGCGGGAATGCCAATTGAAAATTTTAATGCCATTTATTTATTACTCCGACAGTGGTGAATAGGCTATTGATCAGTTATTTTCTGAAAATTATTTTTTTCCAGTAAATATAAACAAATACACAATGGAATTACATCTTGAAACACCCAAGAAGCTGTCACATTTGCCAAAGCCAAGTAAACGATAAAGAGCTTAGCATACATATAGTCATCATCTACCGGTTGAAGCGCAACCCTTACGAATACTAAAAGATAAAGAGATAATCCTAATATACCAAATCGGACAAATATTTCGGCATAACCTACATCACTCATAAAATAGGCAAAACGCTCTCGGATATTAATTTCTTTAAGCCCATACGAAGATGAGAAGTGCGGTATGCCATTACCAAATATATCAGTTATCATATTTTTTGAGTAATTACTAAAAAAATACTCATATTCTAATAATCTAATATTTTTGTCTCCCGTACTTTGCGATGTTGCTTGCTCTGCAGACAAGTTAATCATTTTGCCAATAACACTATTATCGCTCACATTAATTAAGCTTCCACTAAAAAGCAAAAATAATGAAGCAATAATTAATAAAACCCATGCCATTTTACTTTTTCTGAGAATGTATAGGGCAGCTATCATAAATGAAAATACAATTATTTGTCTTGTTACCTGAAAAACAACAAACATAAATAGAACAGATAGTAATAAAAACCAGCCATTTTTTTTGGTTTCAACATACTTACTGACAGCAACGAAAAAACCAAGGATTAAAAAACCTCGACCAGGAAGGGCTAACCTGAATATACCTCGACTGTTATCCATTGTGGTTTCAGCATCAATTGCATACACAATCTCTGGAGCTTTATGCATACCATATAACCAAAGAACAATGAATAAACCACAAAAAAACCATATCAATTTTTCAAGCGTAGCTTTATTTGGTCTTTCTTTCATTAAAAGAAAAAAGTAAACGATACCTAAATATGTAGCTCCGGCTCTATAACTTAATATAATGTCTTGCCCCCAAAAAAGCAAAGCGCAAAAAAACGACCCCCATATACAAATAAATAGCAGCCTTAGCGGCACTTCATATTTAGATTTTTTTCTTATACGTAGAAAGCTAGGCAATATGAAAAGTATAGTGCACGTTAGAATCAAGAAATATAAAAATTTTACGACCTGTTTATCGAACAAAACAATATTAAACATTTGATAAAGGCATATCGGAAATATAAAGATCAGCAGTAGACCAAGAAACCTTTTTTTAACAATCATTAACTTAAACCATATGTTATGTTAAAATAATTACCAATAGCATCCTTTCTCTATCGCTATCATACCCTCAGGCCTTGATGTGCTGTTTGGCCTTATCCAGGCACTAGTATAAAATCTCGAAATATGAGGTAAATCATCCCATCTTTTCCCTTTAATTCCAAATAGAACTTGCGTCCACCCTGCTAAATGAATTGATTTCTTGCCCATATTTTTCACAAATGCTGATAATGGCATGCCATATGCTCCACAACCTATAATAGCGACATCAAAATCTAATTTTGAAATATCATCTTCCATCTGAATAAGAGCATCAAACCAATTATTATATTTTGTCTGCTGTCCTAACATTGACACTACTGGTTTATATGTCAATAGTTCAAAATCAGGTAGGATGTTTGGATCTTTCCATATTAATTTTTTTCTTGCATACTGAGACTTTATCTCTTCAACAAACGGATGGATCACAAGAACTTTTTTCCCCTCTAAAGCTTTAGTCCATGGTTTTTCATATAAAAATGGTGCGTAGTATCCATCAAGATTTACCTTGACAGCATCAATAATAAATTCTTTAAGATAACATTCCTTTTCGATATAACTCCCGAGAATATCAATCTCTTTAGCTGCATTCGAATTCACACGATAGAACTCAGCAAGCAATTTTTTTTCATTTGGAAAGAACCCAGCATTTGTGCACAAAGCATCCAGCTTTATGGGCCACCATAAGTTAGGTATCTTACCTGTGATAAAAGCAATTAAATCTGCTACACTATAATTTTCTTGCATTTTCATTTTATGAGAAACTAATGCATTCAGTTCTATCGTACCAAACTTTGAAATCATTATAGGTTTATCTTCAATCAGCTTAGAATAAATATAGCCATTGGCGTCCTCATTCCATTTCCCAATATAACCCTCATAAATTGGTGTTGATACTGAGGAATTTACTATAATAGAATAAAGCTTCCTTACAACTTTCAACGTGAACATAGTCATTTTATTTTTCATCCCTCCCTCCTGGGTTCAAAAATTCTGGTAGAATTGTGAATGGTGCAACCTCTAACAAATTACGTTGCATTTCTCGTAAATCGTTATTCGGGAGTATTAGATTTTTTCTTTCAATGAAAAATTCATAAGGCTCTTTTATTATTTCATCAAAGTTATCAAATCCATCATATGGCTCAATTTTAACTGAATCAAAATAATCATCAAATTTCAATCCATCAGTATCAATGTCATTGTGTTTTATCCACAGAGTCGGTATTTTATATGCGTGTCCGACTATCACACCATGCAAAGAGGTTGAAATAATCCGCTCACACATAACCATTTGATTAAGAACACTTTCTATATCTGTAGTATTTAAATTGATAATATGTACATTATTATTTTGATGATATTTATTTGAGAAAAAATCAAAGTCTTTTAAATGTGGAATAATGCCTAATTCATATTTCTTGCTAGGGCTTTTTAAGGGATATACTAAAGGTAACAAAATAGCGGGATCTCCCCATACGCTACAATATTCAAAGCCTTCTTTAGCTAGTTTCTCTGCAGAAAAACGACCTCGTACAGCATGCAAAGTCCCACCCTGAGCTCGTTCATGCCAATTCATATATCCAGTCCCCCAAACTCTGAAGTTCTTTCGAGACCTATTCAATAATGAACCAATACCTAGCACGACATCTTCGTTCTCATTGTAGCCACGTAATCTATTAAAATCATAAGTCTTGTTTTTTAAAATTGACTTGATTATCAATTTAGTTTCTTTTAAAAAATTCGGTCTTTCAAAGCCACGATATGCAACTTTTTTCCCTGAAAGCTTACTTATCAAGTATGGATTAAGAGCATCTCCAAAGTTCTCAATATAGCACCAATGCACTTTAACTACATCATTCATTTCAATATCGACCTTAACGTTTAAATTTAGTTTTGAGTATAGCTGCCAAATATTTCTTTTCGTCCCTAGTTAGCCCAATGAAATATATAGTAATTAGGGTTGAAATTACGCATGAAAAACTTACGATGATGAATATTACATTCTCATTTAAATATTTTAACATACAGTATTTACGTACCATAAATGGTAGAATTGAACTTATTAGAGATACTAATAGACTATTAACAAAAACTTTTTTGATATAAGTGGAAAGGTTAATTTTAAATAAAATTTTAAACATTAATAACCTGATTAAAACACATACTACAGATAACAAACTTGTTATAATAACTGTAACTTCTGGTTTCATTCCAATATTTAGGCATAAATATGAAATTGGTAATGCTAACAGCAACACTATCCCAACAGATATTTGATACGCCTTTATTCTCCCAGATGCTTGTATTGCTGAGTTAACAGTACCTGATATTGTTTCAATTAATATATTAATTATTACAAGTTGAGTAAAAGCAACCGCATGTGGTGGAACGTTGACTAGCCATAATGTTAATAATGTATCTGTTTGTAATATTACCGGCAACCCAATTAGGAACATAAAGTAGTATGTCACTCGAGAACTTAAATAAACTAAACGTTCCATTTCCTTTGATTTATTTGCTGCATGATATTTTATAATCTGAGGTGCAGCAGCCATTTGTATATTACCAACAAATGAAGTAACCTGTGTTTTTATTTGAAAAGCTATTCCTCTTGCAGCATTAATTGCTGGCCCAAAAAAGACGTTAAGTAATATATTAATACCTTGATCTAAACCTATATTAGCAAGCGTCGTGAATGAATTCCATCCAGCATACGCAGAAAGTTCCTTATAGATACCAGGTTCTTTAACAAGAGTAAACTTACTTACTTGGAAATTTTTTCTACAAAATATATAATATACCAGTGTTATTAATGCTACTACAATTAGCATTATTACTGCATATAACTTCAATTTATCTAATGAAAGTAACGTTAGGCTATAAACACCGATCAACTTAAGAATTGCTTCTGTTATACTAGTACTGGCAAAAAAACTCATTTTTTCATACGCTATAATCAATGAATTATATGGTATGCGAATTATAGTGAAAACAAAGGAAATAATTGATGCTTGGTATACAAATAAGGCGGCCTCAAATCTCTCATTCGGAATATTTAGTTTTGTCGTTACAAACCATAGACCTAAAGACTCTGCAAGTATTATTATTATAATCGCAAATATTATATATATAGCCAAGGTAACGGAGAACATTTTTTTTAATTTAATTAAATCACCGCTACCAATCTCATATGCAAAAAATCGCTGAGATGCACTCGCCATGGTATTGCTAATAAATGAAAACATTATAACAATTCCGCCAGTGACATTGTAAATACCGAAATCACTTACGCCAAGGGTATTTAATACAATACGCGAGGTATAGAGACTAACAAATAGCATCACCAGCATTCTAATATAAAGCATACTGGCATTGCGCATAACCTTATGATTACTCATACGAAACCTTTAAAAACTTTAGTCACAGATAACGATCGCGGGAACTGGGTCAGGATTCAACTTCTCTGCAATATAAGAATATTTGTCATCTATAGAAGCTGCAACCCAAAAAAGTGGAGCAGCTCGCTGAGGTTTAAAATTACCTTTGAAGTCTTTCATACCAATAGAGCGTCTTACACGATCAAATTCTGATTTTGTATTCACAAATTCCTCATGTGTTTTATCCCCATCCATATAGGGAACAAGCCAATCAACTCCTTTTCGTAGTGATGAACCACTTGGACTTTTAAAATCATACCAATTATCCCCCCAACTCCTTGCCACCAATGCGGCTTGCGTCAGAGGTAAAAGATCAAAGACTGCATAACTTAGTGCATCTCTTTCAGTGAAGTCATACACCTCACCATTTGATTTTATATTTTCTAAAACCTGCAGCTTGAAAATTTCTCGAGCCTCTAAAAATAACTGTTTGTTCCCTGTTGCAGTACTTAACATTGTTATGATTTTTATTCTATGACTTTGCCAGTTATTAGGGACAAGCCCTTTCTCTGATTCTCGCTTAGCATAAATATATTTTATATATTTATGAGCCCATTCATTGAAAAAATTATCAATTTTTAATTTTTCCCCAGCATCTAATTCCGATTTAATAATTTGATAGGTCACGATTAGCGAATCAAAGGGCGTCTCATCTATTGGATTCAAGGATGGTCTGTAGGCATCAATCCATGCTAATAAATATTTTTTTGAAAAAAATAGATATTTATTATCTTTAGTTTTTTGCCATAGTAAAGCAGAATCTCTCATTATTTTAAATTGATCATAAGCTTGATATGCTTTAATTACATTCGGCTGACCGGGTAAAGAATGTTCGATATGCACAACATCCATTGGTACTGGTGCAACATTCAATGAAGAATCAATTTTATATATTTCATTCAAGATCTTAGCATTCGATTTCTCTGGAATAACACTACAAATAACACTAGCATGTGCGAATGAAATAAAAGATATAAACACTGCTAATGGTGTTTTAAAATACATTAAGTCCTCTCTTGATGCTAATACAACCCATTTTGCTCAATTTACTGTCAGTACTAGTTATTAAATGGCTAGCACTTTTATAAATACTAGCCATCAATTAGTGTCGGAATTCAAAAAAATATGTTACTTATTCTCATCCTTTTCATATGAATATCCATAGTAACTATATCCATAGCTATAATAGCTACTAGCTTTTTTCACAACACCATTCATTATACAGCCTTTCACTTTTACACCACTTTGTTCGAATCTTCTAACACTAACATCAATTTCTTTTGGAGTATTCAACTCAAAGCGCGCTACCAGTAACGTAGTTCCAGCATAATTACCAATTATAGCAGCATCAGTCACAGCAAGAATTGGTGGCGTATCAATGACCACTAGATCGTAGGTTTTGCTTGCCCACTCAATAATCCTTCCAAATCTTGCATGCATCAGCAACTCTGCAGGATTCGGCGGGACCATACCTCTAGAAATAAAGTCGAAACCCGGTATTGTAAGAGTTTTTATTGCATTAGTTATATCTATCTTTCCCGACAATAGGTCTGACAATCCATTATCGTTAGTAACATTAAATAATTTATGTGTATATCCCTTGCGTAAGTCAGCATCTATAAATAAGACTTTTTTCCCGCTCTGCGCGATTACAGCAGACAGATTCGTGCTGACAAAAGTCTTCCCTGCATTTGGACTAGCACCAGATATCATTAAGACATTATTATGGGCTTCCATCATAGCAAAATGTAAACTTGTTCTAAGACCTCTGATTGATTCAATCGCGAGGTCCGCAGGATTTTCAATTGCCAAAAAACCGTCTCGATACTCATCTGCGTTTTTCTTTCTACCGCGAGACAAACCATTTTGGCTTTTCTTAGTGAATGACTCAGAGACAGGGATGCTTGCATAGACATTTATTCCCAATTCTTCTAATTGTTCAGGGGACTCAATGCCTCTTCTCAAAAATATCCTGAGAAATACAATACCTATTGAAAATGCCCCGCCAACAATTAGCCCCAACAAGACTATAATAACCTTTCTAGGCTTTATAGGTTTTGGTTCAGTTACTGCATTATCAATAATTCGAACATTCCCTATAGCGCTTGATTTCGCGATGTTTAATTCTTGTTGGCGATTTAAGAGTTGCATATAAACTACCCTGCCTGACTCAACATCTCTACTTAAGCGTAAAATTTCCTGCTGAGTTTCAGGCATTGCAGATACCCTCTTGTTTAGCTTTCCTTTTTCATCTTGTAAGGTTTTCCTTTTTTCCATCAAAGCTTTATAGGTAGGGTGCTCTTTAGTATATAGTTGAGATATTTCAGACTCTCTGAAAGTCAATTCATTGAGCTGATTATCCACGTTAACAATTTGGTCAAGTACAGATTTTGCCTCAAGAGATAAATCAACCGAATCATTTTGACGGCGGAATTGATTCAATTTATTTTCAGCAAGATCTAAATCTTGTCGAACTTGTGGCAATTGTTTACTCAAAAAGTCTAAGCTTTTTTCATCTTGAGCTGCTTGTCGAGATATATTTTGTGCTAAATAGTTGTTGCTTATACTATCTACTATTTTTTCAATCAATATAGGATTGTCGCCGACTAAAGATAGTAAAAGAATTCCTGTATCCTTTCCTTGGTCAGCAACAATCAGTGAATCTTGAAGTTCTGATATAGCTTTCAATTTTGAAATGTATGATATTGTAAATGTGTCACCCACTTTTGCAGACAGATTGTCAACCTTGATCGAAACACCTTTCTCATCTAATAGTCGACCAACCACCCCTTTTAATTTTAAACCATCGACATCAATGGTATAATGCATACTATCATTAACGATAAGAGTTAACTCAGGCACATCTTCGTCATTTGATGAAATATAAAATCTTGATATGGATATCTCAGCAGGTTTTTCTCCAGTTAAGCGTGCCCATCCTCGGCCAAAAATAGGAAAATAATTTTGTTTAACTTTTGTTTGGAGATTTAAATCATCTACTGTTTTACCTAATATCATTCTCGATTGTAACAGAGCTATTTCTGGTGCGGATTGAGGTTGACTGTCAGGTAACATTTGGCTCAGATTGCTCAAAATTGCATTAGCTTGTTTTTGTTCAACTTGTATCAGGGCATCCGCCTGATATATCGGGGTAGCAAACAAGGCATATATTAATGCAAGTAAAGTAAATAGTGATGATATGGAAATTATCAATTTCCGATGGTCAATAACCTCACCAATAAGACGACCGAGATCTATTTCTTCAACGTCTTTCTTTGCGTTTTTGTTTGTAACAGATGACATGCAGCGATTCCTAGTGATTAGACGTCCAACTTTTGAACCCAAAGTTGGCCCGCTTCTTCAATTAATTGAAAGACTGATATGAAAGCTTCTTCACTCTTTCGATACGGGTCTGGAATATCACGTTGGTTTAGCCAGTGACCAAACAACATTGTTTTTCCTCTTGCTTCCGGTGCAATACGACCAATTTGCTCTATATGTGTTTTTTCCATTGCGAGAATAAGATCATACTGCCTTGCCAGACCCGAAGTGAACTGGCGTGCCTTATGTTGTTCTAGTGAGATTCCATGGCTTTTAGCTACCTTTATAGCAC
Organism: Klebsiella sp. MISC125; assembly: GCF_051131775.1. Lineage (NCBI taxonomy): Bacteria > Pseudomonadati > Pseudomonadota > Gammaproteobacteria > Enterobacterales > Enterobacteriaceae > Klebsiella > Klebsiella sp. MISC125. The sequence goes on along the minus strand of NZ_CP180448.1, from coordinate 2,143,286 downwards.
TGATATCAGCCTCGTAATCAACTAAAGCACCAGTCCCAGCCGAGTCAATTTTTTTATGCGGTAATGCTTTATGTAAATAACGTTCACCAATTGGTGAACGGCATATATTACCGGTACAAACAACAAGAATAGAATCAAACATTTATGGCCAATCCTTAATAAATTTTGCTGTTTCTGTCATGTCATGTACACCCGTAATTGTAGGCACAAGCTGTGAAATAACACGATTCCAACGAACCAATGGAGCAGTAGTAACATATACAATGTCATATGGCTGTAATTGAAATTCTGTTCCAAGTACCATCGCAGAAGCATCTTGCGCATTAAGCTGATAAATATTTGCAATCTTGCCTTGCTTATCATCTTTCAACTGGCGAATAACAAACACCCCAGTCGCGTCACTGAAAGCTTGCGACATGCCTTCGGCATTGCCTAGCGCTTCAGCTACTGTCATACCACTGCGATCCATTTTCAAAGTACTTTGTTTACCAACCTCACCCATAACAAACACTTTCAGGTCGTCATTGCGTGGTACAAAAAGAATATCGCCTGGGTAAAGGAGGTGGTTCTGTGTTAAGTCCCCTTTTTGCATCAAGGCATAAAGTGACACTTTGGTATCTTTACCATTATGCGTCAGCACCACGTTACGCCAATCCGCTTCAGGAGCCAATCCCCCTGCGACATTGATTGCATCCATGACGGTCAAAGGAATATTAGTGATAGGCTGCTGACCTGATTTTACTACCTCACCCGTTACATACGCCTTTTGAGAACGGAATGCCGCCACACTAATGTCCACCTGTGGGCTCTCGATATAAGTGGTCAGACGGTTGGAAATATCCAGGCGCACTTGGCTAAGTGTCTTACCTACTACCTGAACCTTACCAATATAAGGATAGAAGATTGTTCCATCGGAATTTACCCAGTTGCCTGTATCACTTGCGCTGCGATATTGGCCAGCTGGAGTAGTGAGTTCCGGATGATCCCAGACTGTCACCATCAGAACATCACCCACCCCGATGCGATATTCATAACTTTTGAGCAAATTATCTAACTGTGGATTAGGACGTGCCAATACCGCTTCCGGACGAAGTTGATCGATAAGTCCCGGAGTCATTGGATAAACATTCACCAGCTTATCAAGATCGTAATCACTATCCGGCAGTTCGACCACATTTTTACGAAGGCTATTTAACCCCTGTCCCGGCAAAATAGTACAGCCTGATAAAAAACTTATCGTTAATGCCAATGCCGAAAATCTAACAATTTTTTTCTTCATAATGTCACATCATCAGTAAACCAAAAGTTTCTAAATCCCAAACAGCAGCGTATTTCCAGCAACTGCGCTAAGGCTATAAATTAAATGGTATTTCGATCCCAGCACTGGCACCCACATCATCACTATCGTTATGGTCAGCGTCGGTATACCAGAGAGAAGTGTTCAGCCGTACTGATTTGTACACATCACCACTCCATCCTAACTGCATACCTTTCAATGTATCCGAATGAGGAAACGCTTTATTAATCGACTGATTTTTTGGATTTACCTTCGCATAAGCCAGACGAGCACTCCAACGCTGGTTATCTTCGGTAACCAACTCAACCTTCCCAGCATAAAGCTGGCCATCCCCACCCATAGCATCTCCAAGCGGATAGCCCTGCTGGTAATAACCATCTTTATAGATATGGTGTGTATAGCTATAATTGAGCCGACTCATGTTTGAACGTGTATCGTGTGCTTCCACATACCAGTTAATCGCATCTTTGCCCCACCCGTGATGCCCTTCAACTCCGCCCAAGAACATGTTCGCTGAAGGCAGATAACCCGCTTCATCTTCACCAATCATCTGCCCATAGAGGCTAATTGGCAAACCAAGAGTTGGTTCAAGCTTCCACTTGAAATCAAAACCAGCAAGCTGGTTACCGGGTTCATTGGCTGTGCCGGTATTGTCTTTACCCGTCAGACCATCCCAGAAGCTACTAAACGATTCCGGTCTCCCCTCCCCTCCCCACTGCATAATGCGCGATGCGCCCAGTTCAAGAGACTGGAATGGAGAGAAAGTCAGACGCCCACCAATAATCTTGGTGTGTGGCACGGCGGTATATTGGTTCATCTGGCTGGCGGAAATTTGGTACTGCCACGGGCCAATCCAGCGTAACCACCATGTTTCCGGCGCGGCCTGTTCAGCACGCTGCATTAAAAAGCCAGTCATTGGGCGCGCGGCGTCACCGCGAATCAGGCTGCCTTCGTATCCCGGTCCCCACCATTGTGGCATCTGGCCAAATGAGAGCCACTGGTTCCAGAATTTCACTGCACCGTACGCGCCGTTGGCATTAAAACGCGAACCGTTGCTTATGCGCTCATCACCTTCAACGTTGCCCTGCAGGTGAACATCCCACCACTCGCCGCTATTATTAAAAGCTAATGATAATGAGCTATCAGCGGGCTGGTTCTGACCAAATCCTTGCGGAGTGCCGGGCTTATCCGTTGAGGTATAGCCGCTCACGCGAAAATCGGCTTTCAAAGAAGAAAGCCGCTGGTTAATTCGTGCCAGAACAACCTGTTCGGAAGAGTAGGATGGTTTGGCTTTTTTGACCGCTCGATTGATCTCTTCTTGGCTCAGAGGCCATGTAGACAAGCTGAGATGAATGACTCCGCGATCGGACAACCAGGCCAGATCGTTACGGAGTTCGTTATCATTCATTACCAGACCAGAGGCATAGGCAAGTGAGCTGGCAGAAGTAAGCAGCCCTAATGCGAGTGCGATTCGCGCAATTTTTATCATTGTACAAGATCCATTTTAAGCCCCGTTTCCGCAAGCTGGCGCGACATGGGGAACACTGTTAGATGCAGCGCCCTCTGACGCCAACCTTAAGTATGATTGTCCTACAGGTTCTGGCCTGGCCACACGAAAGTGCAGGCCTGGTTGTATCCCAGGCCATCGCCAGCTTTCAACTTTAGAGCAACCTGCAGTACACAATGTATGCGAAATTGTTATTGAAGGCCATTCCATCGCGCTTCATACCCGCGGTTTTCTATCATTCACCCAAAGTGGGCAAACGCTAGTTTGCTGACAAACTCGCTAGTATATACAGGTTGTGAGGATAATCACCTGTGGGGAACCTACTTTAGGAATTTCGGTCGCATGAAATGAGATGTGATTGAAAGAAAACGCCAGCTCGCAGGTACGCTACCGCCCTTGGCTTAACAGCTACCAATGCACTGGACTTCTTCCATTCTTAATTTAATCACCATTCCCGAAAAATCGGTGATTAATCCATCAAAGCAATCAATTTCGCGGCACAAGTTTACGAGATTCTGCACAAAATTGGGAGTCTAATCTCGAATAATTAACCACTCGGTTGATAGCACGCACAGGTCATGCAATAACATTATTATTTATCAACGAGCGATTATAAACACGACGAACTCATGCTATAGACCAAATCTCAACAGCATGATTTTACTGACTTTTCACCACACCAACCATACTGGTTTACTTTCAAAATAATTAAAGCCAGTCAACTACAAAATTTAATAGTTAAAAGAGTTATGCCAGATTGTTGTTATCATTAATAAATTCGATGTTAAGTTAAAAATACTATTTAGGATACATCCTGGCCGTTTATCATTGTGCTGAATATCGTACATAATGCAGCATCACTAATTTATTTCATGAATATGAATTTCAACATGAACCATCACTTCAGCCTGAACGCTTCATAATGTGTAATATGTGAACTGCTTTTGCCATAACACTGCTGCTGTCGTCATGAGCATCAATAAAAACGCTTATGCAGATCGGCCCGAGTAAACGGTTTTTCCAGTGGTCCCAGCTTCACCGCTATCTCGCCCAGCAGAGACTGAGTTGGCGCTTTAGCACCAGTATTCAATAACATCAGCGGGATGATAACAACGCTTGCCAACCCTCCCCATGAGAGTTGCGCGACATGAGCGCTTTCACCACGCGACTGCATCAGTAAGAACAGTGCACTTCCCGCAGCCCCCAGCAGTAAACCGGCAATGACTTCCGAAGTTGAATGCGCGTGAATCACCAATCGCGAGTAACCGACTAACCCGGCCAATGCATAACCTAACAGAACAGAAATACGACGAATTGCTGGTGCTGCACGTGCGCACAACAGCCATAAGAGAATTGGCCAAAAAGCGGTAGATAATGCAGTGTGTCCGCTAAAGCCTGTGAAATCCAGCTCGCGAATGCCTATCCCCCACCCCATAAATGCCAGTTTTGATGCGCACACAATCGCGCCAGTGATACCGAACAGCAGCGCCCAATCCCACGCAACCTGCTTTGAGTCTTTTCGCAGCAAAAGGACGATAAACAACACGGCCGCACTGGGTAACAGCACAGTACTATCGCCAAAAAATGTGACAACCTGCCAGTTCATTTACCTTTCATCCTTTAACGATCTCTCCTGTCTGGAACGCCATTTCCACTTTTTTTGTGGACATGCATATTTCGTAACTTCACATTTTTATGCATGCATAACCGTTGTTTAATGCGTAAACATGATCTCAGTCAAGTTTTATTTTTATATTACGATCTTATTAACGACCGTTATATTAAGAAAATTCTTAGTAAGTAATTATTAGGTAAGATTAAATTTCACTCACCTACTCATTGCATCATGGTACATCCTGTCTGACTACCAGAAGTCTCCGAACCTAATTTGCGTCCGTAAATGATACAACATAACAGAGCACAACCTAATCCATTGTATTTTAACGTCAATCAGGCTCAAGTCCGACCATACCTTCAGTCAGTGAACGACTGCAGTCTCTGATACTTATCTTAACATTGCCGCAGACCGTTCACGTTCATAAACCTGAAAGACTATGTTCACGAATTACGCTAACAGCTTTTTAATGCTCTCGCGGAATTTAGTGCCTTCTTTATGGTTACGCAGCCCGTAGTTTACAAAAGCCTGCATATAACCCATTTTTTTACCGCAATCATAGCTTTCGCCAGTCATCAACATGGCATCAACAGATTGTTTTTTCGCCAGTTCAGCGATGGCATCGGTTAACTGAATACGACCCCAGGCACCTGGCTCGGTGCGTTCCAGTTCAGACCACACCTCTGCAGAAAGTACATAGCGACCTACCGCCATCAGATCAGAATCCAGCGTTTGCGGTTCATCAGGTTTTTCGATGAACTCAACGATACGCGCAACCTGACCTGCTGATTCCAGCGTATCTTTGGTCTGGATAACAGAGTACTCAGCGAGATCGCCTTCCATACGTTTTGCCAGAACCTGGCTGCGGCCAGTTTCCTTAAAGCGAGCGACCATAGCTGCAAGGTTATAGCGCAGCGGATCGGCACTGGCGTCGTCAAGAATGATATCCGGCAATACAACCACAAATGGGTTATCGCCAATTAGCGGGCGCGCACAAAGGATAGAGTGCCCTAATCCAAGCTGCTGACCCTGACGCACGTTCATAATGGTTACGCCCGGTGGACAAATAGCCTGCACTTCCGCTAGCAGCTGACGCTTCACACGTTGCTCAAGCAAAGCTTCCAGCTCGTAGGAGGTGTCAAAATGGTTTTCAACAGCATTCTTAGATGAATGGGTGACCAGCACAATTTCCTTGATACCAGCAGCTACGATTTCGTCAACAATGTACTGCACCATAGGCTTGTCGACGATCGGCAACATCTCTTTCGGAATGGCCTTGGTGGCGGGTAACATATGCATCCCTAGTCCTGCTACCGGTATAACTGCTTTCAAACTCACCATTATCATTTCCACCCGTATGGTTATAAATCTCTCGATTCCTGTCAGATTGTATGTATCACTGGCAATTATCCATGATGATACACGGTTGCAGTCTGTCCTACTGTCCGTCAAATTCCGAAATTACACGAATAGTTTAAGAATACACGTAAAGCGTGTAGACCAATAGACAGACTTAAGAAAATTCTTATGCATGATTATTCATACGAACTTACTACTATTTACAATGACTTATCATAGCTAACTATCTGTTTTAATTTGTAAGAGAGAGCAGTGACATTCATCTTTTCGCCATCTACACCCTTTTGATACTCTGTTATCTTTCAGCTTGAGTTGATACAGAACAAGTGACCATAAAAAAATAGAAAATCAGCCAAAATAATCGCTTATAGTGATAATAAAATTATTTGTATGTATAAAAGCGACTAAATTTCAGCAATATCTCTTTCACGGTCTACTTTCAGCAAGACCTCAGACTTATCCAGTCAATGAACTGGGATACCTTACTCTCTGCCAATGCCCTTCACCTCTGATTTTATTACTATTTATCTCCACATAACGCTGACAATATCGTCTAGCAAAATTTTTTCTCCGGCAAGCCACGATATTAAGTAGTATAAAAATCCAAATTATAGAAAAACGATGTTATATACATCAAATCTATTGATGGGTTTTTGTTACTACGCGAACGATGCATCAGCGGCTGACTATCCTTCAGGAGCGATTGAACTATTTTCAGCCCATGAATTTGATCGGAAATCAGACGCCCCTCCGACATTGATGAAAATTAGCACAACCATGAATAAGTAAAATCCTGGACGCAGGAACTTAATAGGTTACATCGTTGACAACTGGCTATTTTGTTTTCTGGTATGACAAGGACCTAAATTTTGACCATCAGGCAAATTACGGCTGAAAATATTGCATTTTATCTATGCCTTATCCATGATCGGTACATGGCACTCTTAGGTTGTAAAGGTTTTAACTGATTATGGAATGGATTGCCGACCCTTCGATCTGGGCCGGGCTCATAACTCTTGTCGTTATTGAGCTGGTTCTCGGTATTGATAATCTGGTCTTTATCGCAATTCTCGCGGAAAAACTTCCCCCGGCGCAAAGAGACCGCGCGCGGGTAACGGGCCTGCTGTTGGCAATGCTGATGCGTTTGCTATTGCTGGCTTCTATCTCCTGGCTGGTCACTCTGACTAAGCCACTGATTATCTGGCACGATCTGAGCTTTAGCGCCCGCGATCTGATCATGTTATTCGGGGGATTATTTCTGCTCTTTAAAGCCACTGTCGAGCTCAATGAACGGCTGGAAGGAAAAGATAGCGATAATCCCAGTCAGCGCAAAGGGGCAAAATTCTGGGGAGTCGTGGCGCAAATTGTAGTACTTGATGCCATCTTTTCCCTCGACTCCGTCGTTACGGCGGTCGGAATGGTTGATCATCTGGCCGTTATGATGGCAGCGGTAGTTATTGCCATTAGTCTGATGCTAATGGCCAGTAAAGCTTTAACCCGTTTTGTTAACAGCCACCCGACGATCGTTATTCTGTGCCTGAGCTTCTTGCTCATGATTGGCTTTAGCCTGATAGCCGAAGGTTTTGGTTTCCCGATCCCGAAAGGCTATTTGTATGCCGCAATCGGCTTCTCGATAATGATTGAATCCTTTAACCAGCTGGCGATGTTCAACCGTCACCGTTTTCTTTCGGCCAACCTGACCCTGCGTCAGAGAACAACTGAGGCGGTCATGAGCCTGCTGAGTGGCCACAAAGAAAAAGCCGAACTCGATAGTGATAGTTCCTCGCTTATCGCTGATCATGACGACAATCCGCTCTTTAATACCCAGGAACGAAGAATGATTGAGCGGGTACTCAATCTTAACCAACGCACCGTCAGCAGCATCATGACCTCGCGTCATGATATTGAACATATCGATTTGAGTGCGCCGGAAGATGAGATTCGTGCATTACTCGATAAAAATCAGCATACGCGCGTGGTGGTCACCGGTGGTAATGATGACGACGATATGCTCGGCGTCGTGCACGTTATCGACCTACTGCAACAGTCGCTGCGTAACGAGCCGCTCGATTTACACGTTCTTATCCGCCAGCCGCTGGTCTTTCCGGAGGCGCTGCCGCTGCTTTCTGCTCTGGAACAGTTCCGCAACGCCAGGACCCACTTTGCCTTTGTTGTTGACGAGTTTGGTTCCGTAGAAGGGATTGTTACGCTCAGTGACGTGATGGAAACCATTGCGGGTAATCTGCCTAATGAAGTGGAAGAGACCGATGCCCGCCATGATATTCACAAAAACAGTGACGACACCTGGACAGTCAATGGTCATATGCCGCTGGAAGATTTGGTGCAGTACGTTCCTCTACCGCTGGATGAGAAACGTGAATATCACACTATTGCCGGTTTACTGATGGAGTACCTGCAGCATGTCCCGCAAGAGGGCGAGGAAGTGGAAATTGCCGGGTATACATTGCGCACTTTGCAGGTGGAAAGCCATCGGGTACAAAAAGTACAGATAGTGCCGCCAGTGCATGAAGAAGATGAACTGGATTATGAAGTGTAATGCCTTCATATGTGAACAGGGTAAAGGGCGGTAAATCAGTTGTAGAAAGTGCGCTAATGTTTATGTCGGGTGGCGGCTAACGCCTTACCCGACCTACAAAACCCGTACTCGTATTCACGCCAGGTGACGGCTTACGCCCTTCCCACCCAACAAAACCTGCACTCGTATTAACGCCGGGTGGCGACTGGTGCCTTACCCGGCTAATAAAACCCGCACACTCTTAGCCTGTAGGCCCGCGCAAGCGAAGCGCCGCCGGGCGATTTCACAACAGTGCATATTGCCAGCAATCCGGGCACGAGACGCTTCTTCTGCTTTTCCAGGCCAAACTCACAGCTTATCGAGCAGCTTCTTCACATCCTTCCCGTCCTGGGAGTTTTTATTGCGATCCGCCCAGTCGTTCAGGCGTTTTCTGGCTTCATCTTGCAGCTGTTTACGCAGAATCTGGTCCACCTGCAGGCTATAGCTCAACGTCTGCCAGTTACCATAAATACGCAGCGGAATTGCGGTTTGTTTGAGTCTGTCAATGAGCTTGCTCTCGCCCTTCCAGCCGCCCAATACTCTCACGTTAAAACGCATATCGCAGTCTTCTTTCAGCAGGTTAAGCTCACCTTGTCCGGTGAGCGCCATCAGTTCAGATTGCCCCTGCATTCGCCTTAACGTCACCAAACCATTATCCAGCTCCAGTGCACTGCTGACAGAATCGAGCCGGGTGGCGTTATCGTAGTTTTCCTGCGCCTGCACATTGGTGCTGCGCTCCACGGCCTGCTGCACGAGCTGCTGGAAATTGAGTCCTTCAGTACGCGTATCCGTCATTTGGATTTTCGCCTGCCCTTGCCAGTTACGACGGAAATCATCGGCATCTATTTTTTCGCCGGAGAAGTCTCCGCTCAGCGTCAGCTTACCTGTGAGATTTAACGAATAGTTAAAGGCTTTCAGAATCGAGCTGATCTCAATATTGTCGAGTTTCGGCTGGAACGAGGCCTGCGGCGTATCGCTCCGGGCGTCCAGCGAACCTGGCAGCGAGAGGTTGCCGCCATCCAGATTTCCCTGCAGTTGATTGATCGTCAACAGCCCCAGCTGATTACTGATATCACTTTTAACCTGGGTAAAATTCATTCCTCGCCACTGAAGCTGATCAGCCGTTAGCGTCATTCGCGCATTAAAAGCGCGCAGAGCATTGTAATCTTGCTGAATATCGCTATTTGCGATAACTGGACGCAGCTGGCGAGTCTGACTCTGCCCTTGCTGGTTGGCTCCGTTATCAGTGGCAGGTGAAGCATGAGTCAGTAAGCTGTCCAGGTTCAGCGTGCTCGCCTGAAGATTCAGCGTCCAGTCAGGCTGTTCGCCTAACACCACGCTGGCATTGCCGGTAATGGCGCTGCCGTTGGCGCTTAAATTTAGCTTGTCAAAACTGAGCTTTTTCGCGTCTTCAAACCAGCTTGCCTGCAGGCTGCCCTGACCACTGATCCCCGCAGCAGGAAGTTCAGCGCCACGAAGTTGCCAGTTCAATTGTGAAATTTCCGCCTTCAGGGAGTGAGGATAGTCGCCGCCCTGCACTTGAGCGGAGAGCGAAAGCGCCAGGTCTCGCTGATCGCGGTTAATCCGGCCAGAAAAATCGAGCGTCGCATGATGATGCTCATCCTGTTCCATCTGCAGATGAATATCGCGCACCGTGACCTGTTCGCCGTCTTCATGCTGGAAGAAAAGCACGCTATCGGCGATCTGTAGCTGCCGGACATCATACGACCAGCCGCGATCTTCAGACACCTGCGGCAGCGTATTATCATGTGGAACCACCGGCGCATTTTGACTACGCACGGCTTCGGTTTTGGAGGTCAGTTGGATAACAGCGCCTTTCAACATCACCTGCTTTACCTGCAACTGATGGGAAATCAGCGGCATCAGCGCAACGTCCAGACGCATATTGTCGGCACGAATCACCGGTTCGGCAGCGCCAGGCGCGGTCAACGTCATGCGACCAGAGAGAATACTGAGCTGCGGCCAGACGTGCCAGCGCAGCGGACCATCGAGCTCAAGCTGATAGCCGCTACGATCCGCGACCTCTTTGACCATATAGGCGCGAAAATCGTTGGGATTGACCAGCAATACCAGCGCGGTAAGACCGGCGACAACCACCGCCAGCAAGATCATCAGCGTCGTCAGAATTCGTCTCATGGCTTCCTCAGCAAACCGCTTAAATTATCAGTCCTTGTCGATTCGACTCGCCACCGCACCCTGCTGGTCACGATATTTGGCATCTTCACGACGGTTATAAGGCCGCGCTGCCGGGCCAGATAACGGTTCAAAGCTTAGCGCCCCGATAGGCATTCCCGGACGCAACGCCAGCGGCAGCTTGCCGGAATTATAGAACTCGAGCACGATGCAGCCGGACCAGCCCGGATCGATACGGTGTGCGGTGACGTGAACCATCAACCCAAGACGCGCCAGTGAAGAACGCCCGTCGAGCCAGCCAACCAGGTCTGCAGGCAACGTCACGGATTCATACGTTACCGCCAGCGCCAGCTCACCAGGATGCAGGAAAAACGCCTCTCCTTCCGCCAGCACAATCTCTTCGCTCATCACGCGATCCAGCGCTGCGCTGACTTCCGCTTTTGGCCCGCTCAGGTCAATAAAACCCGCGGTGTGGCCGCGAAATGTGCGGAATTTATTCCCCAGGCGGACATCAACCGTCGCGCCATTAATCCGTTCTACAGGTGGGCGTGGATTAATGGCCAACCGCCCCTCATCCAACCAGGCTTCTATATCTCGGTCGCACAGACGCATGAACGTTCTCCTTTAAGGCATCGCGCCCTTACGCCTTCCGGGGATAAGGGCAATTTGGCTTCTCTTTGCACGTTACACAATTCGTTCGTGTTATTCAAAGAACTGACTGATTTTGGCCTTCAGAATATCGATGGCGATGCGGTTTTTACCGCCGCGAGGCACAATAATGTCGGCATACTGCTTGGAAGGGTCGATAAACTGCAGGAACATCGGGCGAACGGTTTTCTGATACTGCGCCATCACCGAATCCATTGAACGCCCACGCTCGTTCACATCACGCTTGATGCGGCGCATCAGGCAGATATCCAGCGGGGTATCAACGAAAATAGAGAAACTGAGTTCATTACGCAGGCGAACGTCAGTCAGCAGTAAGATCCCTTCAAGGATGATCACTTTCTTCGGTTCAATATGAATTGTTTCCGGCATGCGAGTGTGCTCGACATAGCTGTAAACCGGTAACTCAATCGGCTGGCCGCTTCTCAGCATCTGTAGATGCTGAAACAGCAAACTATGATCCATCGAACTTGGGTGGTCATAGTTGGTTTTTACACGCTCTTCCATCGACAGATGACTTTGATCCTTGTAATAGCTGTCTTCCGGAATAACGCCGATATGCTCATCGCCGACTTGTTCACGTAGTTCACGATAAAGCGTGCTGGCGATGAGGCTTTTGCCCGAAGCCGATGCGCCGGCGATGCCTATAATGACGCACTGATGAGACGTATCAGTCATAAATTTTTGCGACCTGATTAACCTGGGAATGTAGGAAGGGTGGCGGTTGAACGCCAAACTCGGCAATTATAGGGATTTCAGGCCTGCGATACTAGTGCTAAGCGCCCTGCCCGGCTATTCCTCATCCGGCGACCAGCCTTGCGTATACCATATGTGCAATAACGCATACGATCGCCACGGCTGCCAGCGGCTGGCGTAACGCGCAATACGCGTCGGCGTCATTCCGGGGAAGCGCTGTTTAATCAGGTAGTCATCCGGCAGAAAGATATCCTGCGCCTGCCAGCCGCGAAGCGCAAAATAGCTGGCGGTCCAGCGGCCAATACCGGGCAGCGTCTGCAACTGTTTCATTCCGGCTTCTATATTATCTGGCGCAACTAAGGGCAGTTCGCCGCTGATTGCCGCCTGAGCTAAATGAATCAGGGCTTCTGCACGCCGAAGCGGCATTCCCAGCGCCTTTAACGCTTGCGGGTCAGCCTGTGCCAGTTGGTGCGCGGTGGGGAAAAGGTAAAACTCCGGCGCATCGGCGAGCGGTTCCCCCCAGGCGGCAGCGACTTTTCCGGCAAGTTTCGCCGCCATGGCCACGCTGACCAGTTGCCCCAGCACCGCACGTACCGCTTGTTCAAAGGCGTCAAGGGAACCCGGCAGGCGTAAACCCGGTCTCGGCTGCGCCAGCTCCCCCAGCGTCAAAGCAACCTGCTGCGGGTCGCAGGATAAATCAAACAGTCGCGCAATACGGGTCAGGCACTCATCTGCCACCGGCTCCAGCCCGGGGGAAAGCGTGACTTGCATTCCTTGTGCCGCTTCATCCGGCGTGACGGTTATCAGACCGGCATGGCCCGCCAGCGCAAAACTGCGGATAAAGCGCCCGTCAACGAAGGTCTCAACCCCCTGCACCGCACGAGCGCCAAGAAAACTAAACATCCACTCCCAGTCATAGGGAGGGTGCCAGGCTAACAGCGTCATCATTTCTCCTTTTTCAGCGCTTCAATCATAGCCGCGGAACGTCGCATGCGCCTTGCTTTTAAATTCCAGTTGTCGCGATGGCATCAATCCGCTAAAGTCGCCCCCCTTCTTCACTGGCATGGGGATTTTGCAGGCTATGTTTATTGGTTTTGACTACGGTACCGCTAACTGTTCAGTCGCGGTGATGCGCGACAATATTCCGCAATTGCTAACGCTGGAAAACGGCAGTTCACTGCTGCCATCAATGCTTTCAGCGCCCACTCGCGAAGCGGTCAGCGAATGGCTCTACCGCCATCATGAAGTCCCGACCAGCAGTGATGAGAACCAGGCGCTGCTGCGGCGCGCCATCAACTACAACCGCGATGAAGATATCGATGTGTTACGCAATAGCGTGCAGTTTGGCCTCGCCTCGCTGCATCAATACGTCGACGATCCGGAAGAAGTCTACTTTGTGAAATCGCCGAAATCGTTCCTCGGTGCCAGCGGACTCAAGCCGCAGCAGGTTGCGCTATTTGAAGATTTAGTCTGTGCCATGATGCTGCATATTAAGCAGCAGGCACAAGCGCAGCTGCCGGAAACCATCGACCAGGCAGTGATTGGGCGACCGATTAACTTCCAGGGGCTCGGCGGCGATGAGGCCAACGCCCAGGCGCAGGGAATTCTGGAACGTGCGGCAAAACGCGCAGGCTTTCGCGACGTAGTATTTCAGTTTGAGCCGGTTGCGGCAGGGCTGGATTTCGAAGCGACACTCAGCGAGGAAAAACGCGTTCTGGTTGTCGATATCGGCGGCGGTACCACTGACTGTTCACTGCTGCTGATGGGGCCACAATGGCGAGAAAAAGCCGATCGTCAGCAAAGTCTGCTCGGGCACAGCGGCTGTCGCGTCGGTGGTAACGATCTGGACATCGCGCTCGCCTTTAAATGCCTGATGCCGCTGCTGGGCATGGGAGGCGATACCGAAAAAGGCATCGCCCTGCCGATTTTGCCGTGGTGGAATGCGGTAGCAATTAACGACGTTCCCGCACAGACTGATTTTTACAGCAGCGCCAACGGCCGTCTGCTGAACGACTTACTGCGCAGCGCCCGCGATAGCGAGAAGGTAGCTTTGTTGCTGAAAGTCTGGCGTCAGCGTCTGAGCTATCGTCTGGTTCGCAGCGCGGAAGAGAGCAAGATCGCCCTTTCCGCACAGTCGAGCGTCACGACCGGGCTACCGTTTATCAGCGACGAGCTGGCGACGGCTATCAGCCAGCAGGGTCTGGAAGCGGCTTTAGATCAGCCGTTAACCCGCATTATGGAACAGGTGCAGCTGGCGCTGGATAACAGCAACGATAAACCGGATGTGATTTACCTGACCGGCGGCAGCGCTCGCTCACCGTTGATTAAAAAAGCGCTGGCGGCTCATCTGCCAGGCATTCCAATTGCCGGTGGCGATGATTTTGGCTCGGTAACGGCAGGATTGGCCCGCTGGGCGCAGGTGGTGTTTCGTTAATCATTGATTGTTTCCCCGGATGATCGGGGTTTCGTAGGCCGGGCAAGGCGTCAGCCGCCGCCCGGCAACAATACGAACACAATATTAAAACCGTGCTCTGTTATTTCCCTTCACGACGCGAAACGTAATCTCGCATCCCTTCTCCGGTATAAATCTGTCGCGGGCGATAAATGTTCAGCGGCGCTTCATGCATTTCGTTCCAGTGCGCCACCCAACCGAGCGTTCTGCCTACGGCGGTAATCACCACAAACATCGACGCGGGCAGCCCCATTGCTTTGAGGATCACAGCCGTATAAAAGTCGACGCTCGGCGACAGGCCATTCTCAACAAAATACGGGTCGGTCAGCGCCACCTCTTCAAGCGCCATCGCCACCTGCAATGGCATATCGCACATGCCCAGCTCTTCCAGTACCCGGTGACAGGTCTCACGCAATATAGCCGCTCTGGGGTCAAGATTACGGTAGCGAGAGTTACCAAAGCCCAGGCGACGGAATGCCTGCGGATCGCGTTTTGCTCTACTCAGGAAGGCGGGGATTTGGTCAACGGTCTCAATCTCTTCCAGCATTCGCATGCTGGCTTCGTTAGCCCCGCCGTGTGCTGGCCCCCACAGGGACGCAAGCCCCGCGGCAACGCTGGCAAATAAGTTTGCCCCGGAAGAGCCCGCTGCCCGCACAGTCGTGGTCGACGCGCACTGGCCGTGGTCAGCATGCAACACCAGGATCTGATTCATGGCCTGCTCAATCACCGGGTTAAGTTGATATTTTTCTGCCGGGATCGCAAACAGCATATGCAGGAAATTACCCGCATAAGAGAGATCATTACGTGGATACTGCGCCGGCTGTTCAATGGAAAACTTATAGCTCATCGCCGCCAGGGTTGGCATTTTCGACAGTAAACGCGTCGCGGCCAGTGCGCGGTGTTCCGGGTTTTCGACGTCCAGCACATCGTGATAAAACGCTGCCAGGGTCCCTACCAAAGCACACATTAATGCCATCGGATGGGAGTCGCGACGAAAACTGCTGCACATGCGGGCAATCTGCTCGTGCACCAGGCTATGGCGGGTAATTGTTTCGTTGAAAACCTGATAGCTGGCTTCGTCTGGCGCATCGCCACGCAGCAGAATATAAGCGACCTCAAGGAAGTCACACTGACGAGCGAGTTGATCCACCGGGTATCCGCGATGCAGCAGAACGCTATTTTCGGTATCAATCCAGGAGATGGCTGACGTACAGCCTGCGGTGTTGCTAAAACCGGGGTCAAAACTGCATATCCCTAAAGGCGCTAACGGGCGTATATCCATGCCAACGTGGCCGAGAGTCCCGGTGACCGTACTCAAAGGAATTGACCGTTGTTCATCCAAAGAAAGCATTAACGATTTCGTCGTCATCCTGTAAGGTCCCCCTGTACAACATAATGAATAATTTGCCTGGCCATTTCTCCAGGCGGAATTGCCAACATAACCAGAGTCGCCCAGGGATTCTTTGATATGAATAACCAAAACATTCACAAAGGCGCATTATTATTCGTCGTTTTAGTGAAACTTCGCCACACTCCCCATCGAATAAAATAATGAACAACCGATCATTTGCATGACTTAAATCCTGCGATTTTATGCATAAAGGATGATTTTATTTTACATTCAATAGCCAATCGTGGTTCCTCATTTTATTCAGCATTTACCCCCACATCATTACCCAATGATATCAATCCCTGGCCCCCCAATGGCGACAGGAGGGTCTACATGCGAGACTGCAGGTTCGATCGTTGATACCGTTCAACGGTGGTGCTTTTTCAGACTCCCCCGCAACATACCAATAAATAAAAAATTAATTAAAGTGTAATATCTGCCAACTATCAGCCGCCGTCATTATTAAATAAGCTATTGCAAATTTTATATATCTATACCACTGGCTAATATCAAAAACGCCTATGCTTTGACGGAATTTTTAGCTTGCATATCCTCCCTTTCTCCCCATACGTTAACCTGACATGAGAATTTACCCAAGGCAGGTCTGGCCAGTTGCCCGACATGCAAATAACGCTGGAATAATAGCTTTGACAACAGCAGAATGCTGCGTCGTCCAACCCTACGAGTTTATTTCCCGGATTCCGGGGGATTGCCTGTGCCAGCAGCAGGCTTCATCGCCGTTCATATCGTACTGGTTTTATTAATCCATACCGCAAGGGGTCGTGATTGAATCGTGTGTGCGCAGTTTTTGATATTGTTTGCCGATGCAACAGACTTCATTTCTGGGCATGGAGTGGCGTATTTTTTGCTCTACAGATGTTGGCCCCGGCTCGCGCGGAAGTCCGTCAACTGGGTATCGATATTCCTGTATACTGGTACGCCGACGCCAGCGACAAAATGACGTTAGATGCCTTTCTTTCTCTGCCGGAAGATGCGCTGAAAACGGCACCGCTGATTCCCTCGTTTGGCTATTCGCCAAAGACCTTCTGGTTGCGTACCACGCTTCCTGCGGCATACTTCGCCGGTGAACAACGCTGGCTGCAGCTGGGCCCGTCATTTGTTGATCATTTAAGCGTATTTTATCGTCCCTACGGCAGCGATAGCCCGTGGATACGAAAAGAGTTTGGCGATCATGCTCCCGCTCGGGATAACGATCTCGACTATCGGGAGAGCGTGCTGATTTTACCGCCGCCCCCCACCGTTGAGGGCTACGAGATAGCATTCCGTCTCCAGAGCAGCAGCACACTCATTCTGTTGGCAACCCTCTCTTCCCCACAGGAGTTTGTGCGCTCTGCGACTCTCGACACGGCCTTCTGGAGCTTTTATTTTGGTCTGGCTGTGATTGCCAGCGGCATCGCACTGTGGCTCGCCATTGCGCTGCGCCGCCGTTTACTGTGGGGGATCTGCTTGTTCTCCCTCAACTATCCGCTGGTGGCAGCACTGCACGGTTATCCTGAATGGCTCTTTGGCGACGTGGTGTTGCCGGTGCAGGATTACATGATCAGCAGTTTGTCACTGGTGAGCTACGCCACTGCCCTGTGGATGCACAGCGAGGTTTTTGATCTTAAAAAGAATATGCCGCGACTGCATAAACTGCTGCTGGCGGCTATCGGGTTAAATATTATCTTGCAAATCAGTATCCCGTTGGGCTTCTATGGCCTGGCGATGCAGATAGAAGCGGGGATATTCTTCATCGCCGCCCCTATTCTGCTGATAACGTCCTGGACGCTGTGGCGGCGTAAAGCGATTGACCTGAATACGCTACTGCTGGGGCTGCTGCCGCCGGTATACGTGGTATCCGCCGCGCTGGTTTTGCTCTCCATCCATGGCGTCATTCCCTTTCATAATATGGTTTATTCAACCTGGCAGTACGCGCTGATTATCCATATCGTCACCGTATTGATTATCGCCGTGCTGCGCGTTCGCGCGGAAAACCGCAAGTTAATGAAGAAACAGCAGCTGGCGCGGGAGCTACAGATTGAGCGCGAGGCCAGTTTCCATCAGCGCCAGTTTATGGGTATGGTGGCGCATGAGTTCAGAACACCGCTGGCAATTATTCAGGCCGCGCTGGAAAACTTACGCCTGTGCTCTTCAACCTCTGTGCAGGAACCGCGCCTCGACAGGATGCAGCGGGCGACGACCCGGCTGGTGCAGTTAACCGATAACTGTCTGGCCGACGCCCGCCTGTCGTCCTATGCCCTCCGGGCTGATAAGCAAGATTCAGAACTGCTACCGGTCATTCAGATGGCCGCGACGGTCGTCGATCTTTCGCTGAATCATTATTTAACTGTCACCCTTGATGGGCAAACTACCAGCCCGGAATCGTCCTCCCCGGTGCTATTTATTGACGGCGGGTTGCTATGTATTGCGCTCGCCAATCTGCTCGATAATTCGGTCAAGTATTCCGCTTCAGGTGAGATTTGTATCGAAATTCATCAACAGAAAACGCCGTTCGAAATACGGATTAGCGATCGCGGGCCCGGTATTCCGGGTGAACAGGTTGAGCTGATTTTTGAGCGCTATCGCCGCGGTGAGACGCATACGACAACGCCTGCCGGAACTGGCCTCGGATTGTATGTTGCCCGACAAATCGTACAAGCCCACGGTGGAGACTTGTGGTTAGCCAAAAACACCCCTGCCGGATGCGAATTTGCGCTCACTCTCCCACAGACCGGACAGCAGAAGGAAAAATCATGACATTACGTGTAGCTATCATCGAAGATAGCGCTGATTTACTCGATGAACTGCTGGCCTTTTTACGCCATCGCGGATTCGACGCCTGGGGCGTGCGCAGCGCAGAAGCATTCTGGCGTCAGCTGCATCGCGATCCGGTTGATATCGTACTTATCGACATCGGCTTACCGGGAGAAGATGGATTTAGCGTGCTGGACTATCTGCACGAAATTGGTCAGTTTGGACTGGTCGTCATCACCGCCAGAGGGCATGAGCAGGACCGGCTCCAGGCGTTAAATTCAGGTGCTGACCTCTACCTCATCAAACCGGTGAATTTTTCCGATCTCGCCGATAGCATTAATGCGCTTGGCTCCCGGCTTCGGCAGCAAAAACCGCCAGTTAACGCTCCCCAGGCAGTATCAGCGGAACAGTCAGCGTCGTCGCCCTGGACGCTGCAAGTTGAGCAGCTTGTCGCACCTTCGGGGCTGACCCTACCGCTGACGCAACAAGAGTATCGGCTGCTGGAGGTCTTAATGCGTAATCGTAATGAAGTCTGTAACAAAGTTGCCCTGCACGACTGCCTGTTCACCGATGAAGGCGAACCGGAGCTGCACCGAATCGACGTGGTCATCAGTCGTTTACGGCACAAGGCCCGCCTGCACGGCATTACCCTGCCCATTCGCGCCATTTTTGGCAAAGGTCTGGCGTTTATTTCCTGATATCTCTCGCCCCGGCAGTCACCAGTCTGCCGGCTTAGTCCGTCCTTTCTGTACTGTTTCATTACTATTACGTTATGAATTCGGCTTTTCTTGTTAACTTTTTTTCATTTTTTGAGAGGAATGAGAGAAATGAGACTGACAGCACATTAAGAATTTTCCTACATTGACATGGTGTCGTGAGCGAACCACGTCAAAGCGTCATTAAGATAATGGACTGTCGATAAATTCAGCAACCTCTGAATTCCGGCCGTTTGCCGCACGCTTTGCTCCCACGATCGCCAGTACGATTTTGAAGAAGAGTATAAAAATATTCTCGTGCGTACGATGTACTGTTTTAACACCTAAAATTAAGTTAAAGGATATCAATCATGGCCATGCAAACATGGTTAGCCTTATTGCTGTGTATATTTTGCCTTTGCGTTTCCGTCTATAGTCTTGTTTCTTATATCAGAGACAGGAGAAAACAGAAGTTTCCGTTTTCAATGAAAAACTCTTCGCGCAGAAGATAATTAAAGCCACAGCAATAATAAAAAATCTGCACAGCAACAATCACCGCATACGCCCGGAGGATTGATCACAACATGGCGTTATGTTGATTTATCAGGGAAATAACGCCATGAAAAGAATAAACATCGCAATCAATACTAAAAATACGTTTCTCAGAGAATCTTTGGTTTCAATGGTCAATGAACTGACCGGCAACAACGATAATCTCGCTGCCAGTTTTTCTTATAAGCATAATGACTTTTTAGATAAGGATATCATTATTGCTGAAGTTCTCCCTGGAGAGATCTATCTGTGCAATACCAGCATAAAGAATCGCAAGAAAAACAGCTCAGTGATCATATTACATAGTTATGACAAGCTCCCGGAAAAAGAGTTAATCGTTAACTGCCTGAAAGGCGTTATCTTTGTCTCAATAAAATCGGTCAACATTGATAAAATGTTTGAAATTATTGCCCTGGAACTAAAAAGGTGTGAACGCCTGACGCTGGCGCAGGTTACAGATTCAACGCTAACCTGCGCTAACTGCCCGCATAAAATGCTATCACGATCGCAGATCGCCGTCGCCAATGGCATTATTCATGGCTTTGACATCAGTAAGATTTCGGCCCTCAACAAGGTCAGCATCAAAACCACCACCTGGCACAAAAGTAAAATCATGGAAAAATATAGTCTTAATAACAATTATGACTTTTTCCAGTTTATTAATTTGTTAAGAGAGCGGTGGTAACCTGTCTCATATGCCAATCATTGATAACATTAGAGCATTGAAAATTAGGAATTTGACGGCTTGTACAGGAAGGTATTCCGAAAAAATATCACCCGGTGAAAAAGGTCTACTCTGACACCATAAGCAGCAGGTAGTATTGTCCGGTTCCTTGGTATAAAGATACAGCTGTGTATTTTTATACAATAAGAAAAACGTCTCTATCGAGGAATATGTCACTTCGTCACATTGCCCCTTGCGTGCCTGTTAGGGGCCTCTTTTTCATCTCATGCAGCAAAACGCCCCCATCAGAGAGGGCGGATGGCCATCAGGCTTCGACCTGCTGAGGTTCAACCTCAGACTCAGGCTCTTCTTCCCGTAATAAACCTTCATTTTTCGACAGCATCGCCGTGGCGATACCGTTACCCAGTACGTTAATCGCCGAACGCCCCATATCAAGGAAATGGTCGATGCCCATCAGCAGCAGAATACCGGCAACGGGAATATTGAAGCTTGGGATAGTCGCAGCCAGCACCACCAGCGCGGAACGGGGTACCCCGGCAATCCCTTTTGACGCCAGCATCAGGGTCAACATCATGACGGTGATTTCGCTAAAGCTCAGCTGAATATTGTAAGCCTGAGCGATAAACATGGCGGCAAAAGAGCAGTACACCATCGATCCAACCAGGTTAAAGGAGTAACCGATCGGCAGAACAAACGACACGATATTGCGCGAGCAGCCGAATTTAACCAGCCGTTCCAGGGTCTTTGGATAGGCAGCTTCGGAGCTACTGGTCGTGAACGCTACCAGCACCGGGTCTTTGAGCATGTTCAGCAGGCGGAAAACCTCTTTTTTCAGCACCACGTAGCCTACCGCCAGCAGCACCGCGCTGGTCAGTAAAATAGCGACATAGTAACCGCCAATAAAAGAAGCATAGTTAAGCAGGATGCCCAACCCTTGCGAGGCAATAACCGAGGAGATCGCGGCGAAAATTGCCAGCGGCGCGACGTACATTACATACCCGGTCACCTTCAACATAATGTGGGAAACCACATTCAATGCCGCGACCAAAGGCGCATTGAATTTTTCCCCCAGCGACGCGCCGCCAATGCCAAAGAACATAGAAAACACCACGATTTGCAGGATTTCATTGTTGGCCATCGCCTCGGTAATGCTGGTCGGTATGGTGTGGGTCAAGAAGCCTTTTAAGCTCATGCCGCTCACCGCCAGCCCCGTCTCAACGGACTCTCTAGGGATCGTCAGATTTAAGCCGGTACCCGGATGCTCAATGCTCACAATCACCAGCCCGACCAGGATGGACAGGATTGACGAAGTGATAAACCACAGCATCGCTTTGCCGCCGACCCGCCCGATTGTGGCCGTCTCGCCAAGGCGCATGATGCCGACCGTCAAGGTACTGAAGACCAATGGCGCAATCACCATCTTAATGAGGCGCAGAAACACATCGGTGAGCAGCGTAATGTTTTCGGACCATGCGGTAATGGTCGTTTGCGCGGCATATGCGTGTATCGCCGCGCCGGAGAGGATCCCCAACAGCATGAAAATGATGATGAATAGCGTGAGTTTGTTTGCACTTGCCACAAAAATTAACCCCTGATTTATTTAACATGTTGATCTTAATGCTCATGTATTTTATTTATTGGAGAGCATTAAACATTCACCATACAAATTGAATAAAAGCAGGAGAAGTTACAACTGTTTTTTAGTTTTTATAGTAAAAGTTAATGTGCGCGTTGATGTGCATCAAGCCGCAGAGAGCCTCAGCAAAACGTCCGGTTCTTACATCGCCAGCCCGCCACCGCCGCTAAACGGCTGCTCTCCGGCGATTTTCATCACTTCCGCCCCGAGAGTCACAAACGGCGCACGACGGCTGGCATAGATCAGGCCGCCCGCTTTCGGCCGGACCGCTTTGACCATATCAGTAAGCGGATCGATGATTTCCGCGACAACATCGTCGCGGCTGACCCACTCACCAGGCTGTTTTAGCTGAACTAAAATTCCGGTTGCCGGGGCGGTGACAATCTCTCCGGCGGCAAACGGTAGCATCGTCGTTTCCTGCTGCGGCACCTCAGGCTTATCGCCCGCCAGCACGCCGCGATATTGCAGATAGCGGTAAATTCGTTCGGCGTCCTCACACGCGGTGGCGTGATTCACATCCTGCTGCCCGCGCAGCTCGACGGTCACCGCCATACAGCCAGGACGGTATTGCTGCCACTGTGGATACTGCGCGGCCAGACGTCGCCATGGTAAACCACAGGCTTCATCAAACGAGTTGCCACCGCTCTCCTGCGACAGCAGCACCGCGCCAATGCCGAGAAACGCCGCCATAACGCCTGCTTCCTCCTGCCAGTCCGGGTCGGCGTACAAATGCAACATAGCCTGGTCGTCACAGTGCAGATCCAGGACCAGATCGGCATCGCAGGCCAGACTCAATAGATGATGACGCAGAGCCTGAACTTCACTCTCGCTGGGAAGTGCCGCTAATGCGACCTGCATTGCGCCGCGCACTCGTTGCAAGTAATGCATACGGGAAACAGGCAATTCCGCATTGATATGCGGTCGCGCCAGTAAGGCCAGGTCGGGGAAGTCACGATTAAAATTGCGCCCGCTAGCCAGATCAAAACGGCCAATACCGCTATTGAGCAGCACCTGAGCCAGCCCCGGCGGGTTCGCCACCGGCACGAGAATGATTTCACCGCGCAGCTCACCCCGTCGCTCCGCCTGACTCAGCAATCTTTTAAGATAGTGCAGAACCAACATGCCCGGGATTTCATCGGCGTGCAGCCCCGCCTGCAGATAGACTTTTTCCCCGGATCCGGGCTCGCCAAAGTGAAAATGGCTTAATTGCCTCTGCCCACTGAGCGCATGTTCAGGTAACGTATGGTGTTTAATTTTCATTGGACGTCCTGGTTGTGGAAAAGAAAGCCCGGCTTGACCGTATTGATCATAAGATCCTTGAAATCCTGCGCCGGGATGGCCGCATTTCTTATCAAAAGCTCTCGGAGCAGGTAAACCTCACCGCGCGTCCCTGCCTGGAACGCGTGCGCGGCCTTGAGCGCGACGGCATTATTCGCGGCTACAGCGCGATCATTGAACTGCCTGAGCCGGAGCACGCTTTTGTGGTGCAGGCGCAAATCGCGCTGGCCGACCACGGGCGCTCGCAGCCGGTGTTTGAGCAGGAGATGCGCCAGACGCCTGAAGTGCTGGACTGCTGGCTGGTCAGCGGCAGCTTTGATTTTCTGGTGCGCATCGGTTGTCGCAGCATGGCCCACTACTGCCAACTGGCAGATAGCTGGCTGACCAGTAAAAAGTTTCACGTTGATAAAATCGTCACCCTGACCGAACTGCAATCCATTAAGCGCTCCTGATTAGCCGCGACGAATAAATGCCAGCCAGCGCCGTTCAGCGCGTGAAAAGGTGAATATCAGCATAAAAGTACACAGCAGATACAGCGCGGCAGCCATCAGAAACGGAATAAACGGCGAATAGGTCATAGCGTAGAAGGCGCGCGCCACGCCGGTGACATCCAGCAATGTGACGGTACTGGCCAACGATGTGGCGTGCAGTAAAAAGACCATTTCGTTGTTCAGCGCCGGAATTCCCCGTCTGAGAGTCGCGGGCAGAACCAGACGGCGGATAATCTGCCATTTGCCCATCCCATAGGCTTCCCCGGCAACCCACTCCTGACGCGGAAAAGTCACCATCATCCCCGCCAACAATTCCGCGACGTAAGCAGAAGTGTTCAGCACCAGCGCAAGCGCCGCGCAAAAGGTGGCATCGCGAAACAGCAGCCAGAACGGCTGGTCGTTCATCCAACCCGTCTGCACGATGTCGAACTGCGACAAGCCGTAGTAAATCAGCATCAGTTGCAGATAAAGCGGCGTGCTGCGGAAAAAGTAAGTAAAACCGCGAATGGGCAGCGCCAGCGCCCGTGGACCGTAAACTTGCCCCACCGCCATCAGTACCGCCAGCACCATGCCCGGTATGATCGAGAGCAAAAACAGCTCTGCCGTCACCGCCAGCCCGCTCGCTGCTCCGTTGCCGTCGCTCCACAAATAGCTGGGAAGCGCATCAATAAAGGTTTGTACATTCATAGCGTCGCTCCCGCCGTTGAAGAGCGCAGCGCGTAACGTTTTGCCAGGCAACTAAACAGCCAACTGGAGAGCGCGGTAATCACCATATAAATCAACGAGACCAGGAAATAAAACAAGAAAGGCTTTTGTGTCGCGCGTCCGGCCTGTTCAGCCAGCCATACCATATCCTCCAGGCCGAGGATCGAGACCAGCGCCGACGCTTTCATCAACCCCAGCCAGTTATTGTTAATGCCAGGAATAGCAAAGCTCAGCATCTGCGGTAGCATCACCCGACGGAACACCGTCCACGGGCGCATCCCGTAAGCCTGCGCCGCCTCTGTTTGCCCGCTATCAACGGTAAGAAATGCGCCGCGAAAGGTCTCGGTGTAGTAGGCCCCGAAAACAAACCCAATCGCCAGTACGCCGGAAATAAAAGTATTGAAGCGAACGGGACCCAACCCAACCAGCCCCAACAGCAGATTCACCAGCATTTCGCCGCCGAAAAACAGCAGCAGCATAATCACCAGCTCCGGGATACCGCGCACTAACGTGGTGTAGGCGGTGGAAAACAGGCGCAGCCACGGCGGGCCAAACAGCTTAATCAGTGAATTGACCAGTCCCAGCAGCAGGGCCACCAGCAGCGAAGCCAGCATCACGCACAGCGAGAGCGCCGCGCCGCGTAACAGTAACGGTAAATAATCTGCGACCATGTTCAGCCTTCCGCTTGTACCCTAACGGGGCGCAAATCATCGACTGCGCCCTCCCCCTCCAGCTTATTTGCCGTAGATATCAAAGCTGAAATATTTTTTCTGAATGGTGTCGTAGGTGCCGTCGGCACGAATCGCTTTAATCGCGCCGTTTAGCGCGTCACGCAGCGCCGGATTGTCTTTATTGACTGCGATCCCAACGTCAGAGGAGATGCCGCCGTCCTGGATAACCGGGCCGGCAAAGGCAAACTTCTGCCCGCGTGGGGTATCGATAAAACCAGTCGCCGCCTGAATATTATCCTGCAAAGCGGCGTCGATACGACCGGAAAGCAGGTCTAGATAGACGTTATCCTGGTTTGCGTAACCGACGATTTTCACGCCGTGATTAGCCCAGTTGGCCTTAGCAAAAGCCTCATGAGTGGAGCCTGTCTGGACGCCAACGGTCTTGCCTTTCAGCGTCGCAACATCCGGCAGCAGCGGACTGCCTTTACGTGCCACCAGCTGCGCCGCGCTGCGATAGTAGCGGTCGGTAAAATCCACTTCCTTCTTGCGCTCATCGGTAATATTCAACGAGGCGATAATGGCATCGAATTTATGCGCGTTCAGCGCGGCGATCATGCTTTCGAACGGCTGCTTAACGAAAACGCATTTCGCTTTTAGCTGCGTACAGAGCGCATTGGCGATATCAATATCAAAACCGGTAATTTCACCGCTGGGTGCCAGGACATCGAAAGGCGGATAGCCGCCATCGACGCCAAAGCTGATGGTGTCAAACTGCTGGGCGGCCAGCGGCGCGCTGAGCGCCATATAGGCCAGTAATGCGGCGATGCGTGTTTTCATTTCGGTTTCCCCGGTGTCGGCGCGGTGATTAAAAACGCAGTGAGAGGCAGGTCAGCCCGCCATCCATTTTCTTAAATTCGCTGGTGTCGAGCTGCACAATGGGCATTCCCAGCTTGCTGATTTCGCCCAGGGTATGGGGGTAACCCTGCGGCGTAATTAAGGTATCGTTAATCCACAGCGTATTACCGGCGTAGGACTCTTCTTCAGGGATTACAATGCTGTTAAAACCGCTAAACGCCGGGTGGTTAACATAGCCTTCCGTCAGCAGCAGCGTATTGCGGCCAACGTAGTTAACAATTGATTTCAGATGCAGACCGGCGCTCACTTCAATCGCCGTCACCTTATAGCCGTGTGGCTCAACGGCAGCGGCAAATTCGCGAATGCCCTGCTCATCGGTACGCGCCGTCAGGCCAATAAAAAACTGCTTGTCCACCAGCAGCACATCGCCGCCGTCCATATGCCCACGCTCGCTCATCTGCACCAGCGGACGAAAGCACGCCAGCACCGGTGCGATGGTGTCAACTTCACCCTGGCGGCTCGGTGCGCCCGGATGGGTAATCACCGCCAGTTCCGGCATCACCACGGCGGTATCTTCAACAAAGTGCGCATCCGGATAATCTGCCGCCGCAGGCAGCACGGTCACTTTGAGACCGAGCTTAAGCAAAGTTTCGACATAAGCGAGAAACTGGCGAGTGGTGCTGGCAATATCTGGTGCGCCTAGCTGCGCGGTAGTTTGGCCCGCGCCGCAGGTAGCGGCCGGTAGACGAGCGATGGCTTGGGTAAAATGCATAAAGAACCCTCTGGTATTGGTCGCTTTGATAAAGGCAAAATAATGAGTGAATTTGATTATCAAACAGATACGACCGCCAATCAGGTTGAATCGCCTCCAGCGGCTGCTTATTCACGCTGTATATCAGTTCAGATTCGACGCAATCCGCTGTTGGTATCAAGAAACAACGGATACCGATAAATAAAAGGGGGCGTTCGCAAGATCGGTGGGTAAAAATCGATAAGCGTAAATTACGCGTAAATATTCACCGTAAGCCTCTCAGCAAAAAGCGTTTTATCCAGACATATCTCAACAGTCTTTTCATAATTCCTCCATTTTTAAGCAGCGTTCACTGACTAAACTAGTATCATTCCGTGAAACGTTTCAGGATGAGATAGCAAATTAATGAAAGGTAGCAAGAAAAGCCGTTGGGTAGCCGTGCTGGTAGTCGCGATCGTCGCGGGTGCAGCGTACTGGTTTTGGCAGGGTCGCGAAGCGGCAAACAGCACCTCTGTAACGGCAGTAGGCCCTGGCCAGCAGGGTCCAGGGCCAGGTGGGCCACGCCACGGTCGTTTCGGCGCAGCCCTTGCGCCGGTGCAGGCGGCAACGGCCACCAGTGAATCGGTCCCTCGCTATCTCTCCGGCCTTGGTACGGTAACGGCGGCGAACACCGTCACCGTGCGCAGCCGCGTTGACGGTCAGCTTTTGGCTATCCACTTCACGGAAGGCCAACAGGTAAAGGCGGGCGACCTGCTCGCCGAAATCGACCCCAGCCAGTTTAAAGTCGCCCTCGCCCAGGCTCAGGGCCAACTGGCAAAAGATCAGGCCACCCTGGCCAACGCTCGTCGCGATTTGGCGCGCTACCAGCAATTGGTCAAAACCAACCTGGTTTCACGCCAGGAGCTGGATACTCAACAATCGCTGGTCAGCGAATCTCAGGGCACGATTAAAGCCGATGAAGCCGCCGTCGCCAGCGCCCAATTACAGCTGAACTGGAGCCGCATCACCGCGCCGATTGATGGTCGGGTCGGCTTAAAGCAGGTTGATATCGGCAACCAGATCTCTAGCGGCGACACCACCGGGATTGTGGTGCTAACGCAAACTCACCCTATCGACCTGGTCTTTACGCTGCCGGAAAACCAAATCGCCACGGTGGTTCAGGCGCAAAAGGCGGGTAAAAACCTGGTCGTCGAAGCCTGGGACCGTACCAACAAACAGAAAATCAGCGAAGGTTCCCTGCTGAGTCTCGACAACCAGATTGACGCCACGACAGGCACCATCAAGCTTAAAGCACGCTTTAATAATCAGGACGACGCCCTGTTCCCGAATCAGTTCGTCAACGCCCGGATGCTGGTGGATACCGAGCAAAACGCGGTGGTTATTCCGACCGCAGCACTGCAAATGGGCAACGAGGGTCATTTCGTCTGGGTGCTGAACGATGAAAACAAAGTCAGCAAGCATACGGTGACGCCCGGGATTCAGGACAGCCTGAAAGTGGTGATTAACGCCGGGCTTTCCGCCGGAGATCGCGTGGTGACCGACGGCATCGACCGCCTGACGGAAGGCGCGAAGGTCGAAGTGGTTGAGGCTCACGACGCCACCACCGCAGCCGAACCGGCAAAAGCCACCAGCCGTGAATACGGTAAAAAAGGAGCGCGCTCCTGATGCAAGTGTTACCGCCGAGCAGTACGGGTGGCCCTTCCCGTCTGTTTATCATGCGCCCGGTAGCGACGACGCTGTTAATGGTGGCCATTATGCTGGCCGGGATTATCGGCTATCGTTTCCTGCCCGTTTCAGCGCTGCCGGAAGTGGATTACCCAACCATTCAGGTGGTGACGCTCTACCCTGGCGCCAGCCCGGATGTCGTGACCTCGTCGATCACCGCGCCGCTGGAGCGCCAGTTTGGCCAGATGTCCGGGCTTAAGC
Organism: Klebsiella sp. MISC125; assembly: GCF_051131775.1. Lineage (NCBI taxonomy): Bacteria > Pseudomonadati > Pseudomonadota > Gammaproteobacteria > Enterobacterales > Enterobacteriaceae > Klebsiella > Klebsiella sp. MISC125. The sequence goes on along the minus strand of NZ_CP180448.1, from coordinate 2,114,576 downwards.
AGATGTCGTCCCAGAGTTCAGGCGGCGCATCGGTGGTCACGCTCCAGTTCCAGCTCACGCTGCCGCTGGACGTTGCCGAACAGGAAGTTCAGGCGGCCATCAACGCCGCGACTAACCTGCTGCCGTCAGATCTGCCTAACCCGCCGGTCTACAGCAAAGTGAACCCTGCTGACCCGCCGATTATGACCCTCGCGGTCACCTCTTCCGCCATTCCGATGACTCAGGTCGAAGATATGGTAGAAACCCGCGTGGCGCAGAAAATCTCCCAGGTTTCCGGCGTCGGGCTGGTGACCCTGGCGGGCGGTCAACGCCCGGCGGTGCGCGTGAAGCTGAACGCCCAGGCCATTGCCGCCCTCGGGTTGACCAGCGAAACGGTCCGCACCGCGATTACCAGCGCCAACGTTAACTCGGCAAAAGGTAGCCTCGACGGTCCGTCCCGTGCGGTTACGCTTTCAGCTAACGATCAGATGCAATCGGCGGAAGATTACCGCCGCCTGATTATCGCCTATCAGAACGGTGCGGCGATTCGCCTCGGCGATGTCGCAACAGTTGAACAGGGGGCGGAAAACAGCTGGCTCGGGGCATGGGCCAATAACCAGCGGGCGATCGTGATGAACGTTCAGCGCCAGCCGGGGGCCAACATCATTTCCACCGCTGACAGCATCCGCGAGATGCTGCCACAGCTAACCGAAAGCCTGCCTAAATCGGTCAAAGTGCAGGTGCTTTCTGACCGCACCACCAATATTCGCGCCTCGGTCAGCGACACTCAATTTGAGCTGATGCTGGCGATCGCCCTGGTGGTGATGATTATTTACGTGTTTCTGCGCAACGTCCCGGCGACCATTATTCCCGGCATCGCCGTGCCGCTATCGCTGGTCGGTACTTTCGCGGTGATGGTGTTCCTCGACTTCTCGATTAACAATCTGACGCTGATGGCCCTGACCATCGCTACCGGGTTTGTGGTCGATGACGCCATCGTGGTTATCGAAAACATCTCGCGCTATATCGAAAAAGGCGAAAAACCGCTGACCGCTGCCCTGAAAGGCGCGGGTGAGATCGGCTTTACCATTATATCCCTGACCTTCTCGCTGATCGCGGTGCTGATCCCGCTGCTGTTTATGGGTGATATCGTGGGCCGCCTGTTCCGCGAGTTCGCCGTCACCCTGGCGGTGGCGATCCTTATCTCGGCAGTGGTCTCGCTGACCCTGACGCCGATGATGTGCGCACGCATGTTAAGCCACGAGTCGCTGCGCAAGCAAAACCGCTTCTCCCGCGCCAGCGAACGCTTCTTTGAGCGGGTGATCGCCGTCTATGGCCGCTGGCTGAGCCGGGTGCTGAACCATCCGTGGCTGACGCTGAGCGTGGCCCTTAGCACGCTGGCGCTATCGATTATGCTATGGGTGTTTATTCCGAAAGGCTTCTTCCCAACGCAGGACAACGGTATCATCCAGGGCACGCTACAGGCCCCGCAGTCGGTATCGTTTGCCAGCATGGCCGAGCGCCAGCAGCAGGTTTCCGCGGTCATTCTTAAAGATCCGGCGGTGGAAAGCCTGACGTCATACGTTGGGGTTGACGGCACCAACCCGGCGCTGAACAGCGCCCGCCTGCAAATCAACCTCAAGCCGTTGGACGAGCGTGACGATCGCGTACAAACGGTCATCGCCCGCCTGCAAAACGCGGTGGACGGCATTCCCGGTATCGAACTTTATCTTCAGCCAACCCAGGACCTGACGATTGACACTACCGTCAGCCGCACCCAGTACCAGTTCACGCTTCAGGCCAACTCGCTTGATGCGCTGAGCAACTGGGTACCGCAGCTGCTGACCCGCCTGCAGGCATTGCCGCAGCTCTCCGACGTCAGCAGCGACTGGCAGGATAAAGGCCTGGCGGCGTATATCAACGTTGATCGCGATAGCGCCAGCCGTCTCGGCATCAGCATGTCAGATATCGATAACGCCCTGTACAACGCCTTCGGTCAGCGCCTGATTTCCACTATTTATACTCAGGCAAACCAGTACCGCGTGGTGCTGGAGCATGATACCCAGGCGACGCCGGGGCTGGCAGCGCTGGATAATATTCGCCTGACCAGCAGCGACGGCGGGATCGTGCCGCTTACGGCGATCGCCAAAGTGGAGCAGCGCTTTGCCCCGCTGTCGATTAACCATCTCGATCAGTTCCCGGTCACCACGATCTCGTTTAACGTCCCAGGCAACTATTCGCTGGGCGATGCGGTCGAGGCGATTCTTGGCGCCGAGCAGGCGCTGGAGTTCCCGAGCGATATTCGTACCCAGTTCCAGGGCAGTTCTCTGGCCTTCCAGTCGGCGCTCGGCAGCACCGTCTGGCTGGTGGTTGCCGCCGTGGTGGCAATGTATATCGTGCTCGGCGTGCTATATGAGAGCTTTATTCATCCAATCACCATCCTGTCTACGCTGCCAACGGCTGGCGTCGGCGCGCTGCTGGCGCTGTGGTTGGCCGGTAGCGAGCTGGATGTTATCGCCATTATCGGCATCATTCTGCTTATCGGTATCGTTAAGAAAAACGCCATCATGATGATCGACTTCGCGCTGGCCGCCGAACGCGAACAGGGCATGCCGCCGCGCGAGGCGATTTATCAGGCCTGTCTGTTGCGTTTTCGTCCGATCCTGATGACCACGCTGGCGGCCCTGTTCGGCGCGCTGCCGCTGATGTTGAGCACCGGCGTTGGCGCGGAACTGCGTCGTCCGCTGGGGATCGGTATGGTTGGCGGCCTGATGCTCAGCCAGGTGCTGACCCTGTTCACTACTCCGGTCATCTATCTGCTGTTCGACCGCCTGTCGCTGTATATGAAGAGCCGGTTCCCACGGCGTGAGGAGGAGGCGTAAGTGAAGTTTTTCGCCCTCTTCATTTATCGCCCGGTGGCGACGATTCTGATTTCGCTCGCCATCACCCTGTGCGGCGTCCTCGGTTTCCGCCTGCTGCCGGTCGCGCCGCTGCCGCAGGTGGATTTTCCGGTCATTATGATCAGCGCCTCGCTGCCCGGCGCCTCGCCGGAAACTATGGCCTCTTCGGTGGCGACGCCGCTGGAGCGCTCTTTGGGGCGGATTGCCGGGGTGAACGAGATGACCTCCTCCAGTTCGCTTGGCAGTACGCGAATCATTATGGAGTTCAACTTCGATCGCGATATCAACGGCGCCGCGCGCGACGTACAGGCGGCAATTAACGCCGCGCAAAGCCTGCTGCCGAGCGGCATGCCGAGCCGCCCGACCTATCGCAAGGCCAACCCGTCCGACGCGCCGATCATGATCCTCACCCTCACCTCGGATACCTATTCCCAGGGTGAGCTGTACGATTTCGCCTCTACCCAGCTGGCGCAGACCATTGCGCAGATTGACGGCGTCGGCGACGTTGACGTCGGCGGCAGCTCCCTGCCCGCCGTGCGCGTTGATCTCAACCCGCAGGCGCTGTTTAACCAGGGCGTGTCGCTGGACGCGGTACGCACCGCCATCAGCGATGCCAACGTGCGTAAACCGCAGGGAGCGCTGGAAGACGCCTCCCACCGCTGGCAGGTGGAAACCAACGACGAGCTAAAAACCGCCGCCGAATATCAGCCATTAATCGTGCACTACAATAACGGCGCGGCGGTGCGGTTAGGTGATGTCGCCAACGTCACCGACTCGGTACAGGATGTGCGCAATGCCGGGATGACCAACGCTAAACCGGCGATTTTGCTGATGATCCGCAAGCTACCGGAAGCCAATATCATTGAAACGGTGGACAGCATTCGCGCCCGCCTGCCGGATCTGCAGCGCACGATCCCGGCATCTATCGACCTGCAAATCGCCCAGGACCGGTCGCCAACCATCCGCGCCTCGCTGGAAGAAGTCGAGCAAACGCTGGTGATTTCGGTTGGTCTGGTGATCCTCGTGGTGTTCCTGTTCCTGCGCTCGGGACGAGCAACGCTGATCCCGGCGGTGGCGGTTCCGGTCTCGCTGATTGGCACCTTTGCGGCCATGTACCTGTGCGGCTTCAGCCTGAATAACCTGTCGCTGATGGCGCTGACCATCGCCACCGGCTTTGTGGTCGATGACGCCATCGTGGTGCTGGAGAACATCTCCCGCCATCTCGAAGCGGGTATGAAGCCGCTACAGGCAGCGCTGCAAGGGAGTCGGGAGGTCGGTTTCACCGTGCTGTCGATGAGCGTGTCGCTGGTCGCCGTCTTCCTGCCGCTGCTGCTGATGGGCGGGCTACCGGGGAGGTTACTGCGCGAATTTGCCGTTACCCTGTCGGTGGCGATCGGCATTTCGCTAGCGGTGTCGCTGACCCTGACGCCGATGATGTGCGGCTGGCTGCTGAAAAGCGGCAAGCCCAACGAGCCGACGCGCAAGCGCGGTTTTGGTCGTCTGCTGGTGGCGATTCAGGGCGGATACGGCAAGTCGCTGAAATGGGTACTGAAGCACAGCCGCTTAACCGGCCTGGTGCTGCTCGGCACCATCGCGCTCAGTATCTGGCTCTATATCTCGATTCCGAAAACCTTCTTCCCGGAGCAGGATACCGGGGTACTGATGGGCGGCATTCAGGCCGACCAGAGCATTTCGTTCCAGGCAATGCGCGGCAAGCTGCAGGACTTTATGAAGATCATTCGTGAAGATCCGGCGGTGGATAACGTCACTGGCTTTACCGGCGGCTCACGGGTCAACAGCGGGATGATGTTTATCACCCTGAAATCGCGCGATGAACGACACGAAACGGCGCAGCAGATTATCGACCGGCTGCGTAAAAAACTGGCGAAAGAGCCGGGGGCCAACCTGTTCCTGATGGCGGTACAGGATATTCGCGTAGGCGGACGTCAGGCTAATGCCAGCTACCAGTACACCCTGCTGTCGGACGATCTTGCGGCGCTGCGCGAGTGGGAGCCAAAAATCCGCAAAGCGCTGGCGGCGCTGCCGGAACTGGCGGACGTTAACTCGGATCAGCAGGATAACGGTGCGGAGATGGATCTGATCTACGATCGCGATACCATGTCGCGTCTGGGGATCAGCGTGCAGGACGCCAATAACTTGCTCAACAACGCCTTCGGTCAACGGCAGATCTCAACCATTTACCAGCCTCTGAACCAATATAAGGTGGTGATGGAAGTCGATCCGGTTTACACCCAGGACGTCAGCGCGCTGGATAAGATGTTTGTGATCAACAGCGAAGATAAACCCATTCCGCTCTCTTATTTCGCCAAATGGCAACCGGCCAACGCCCCGCTGTCGGTGAACCATCAAGGGCTGTCGGCGGCGTCGACCATCTCCTTTAACCTGCCGACCGGCAAGTCGCTGTCGGAAGCCAGCGATGCGATTAACCGGGCAATGACCCAGCTTGGCGTGCCGTCAAGCGTGCGCGGCTCGTTCGCCGGGACCGCGCAGGTATTCCAGGAGACCATGAACTCGCAGGTGATTCTGATTCTGGCGGCAATCGCCACGGTCTATATCGTGCTGGGGATCCTCTACGAGAGCTACGTTCATCCGCTGACTATCCTTTCGACCATTCCTTCCGCTGGCGTCGGCGCGCTGCTGGCGCTGGAGCTTTTCGATGCCCCGTTCAGCCTAATCGCGCTAATCGGGATTATGCTATTAATTGGCATCGTGAAGAAAAACGCCATCATGATGGTCGATTTTGCCCTTGAGGCGCAGCGTAACGGCAACCTGCCGCCGGAAGAAGCCATCTTCCAGGCTTGCCTGTTGCGTTTTCGCCCGATAATGATGACCACCCTGGCAGCGCTGTTCGGCGCGCTGCCGCTGGTTATCTCCAGTGGTGATGGCTCCGAGCTGCGCCAGCCGCTGGGGATTACCATCGTCGGCGGTCTGGTGATGAGTCAGTTGTTGACCCTGTATACCACGCCAGTGGTCTATCTGTTCTTCGACCGTCTGCGGTTGCGTTTTTCGCGAAAACTCCATCAACCGGTAAGCGAATAACATGACCGATCTCCCCGCCAGCGTGCGCTGGCAGTTATGGATAGTGGCCTTCGGCTTCTTTATGCAGGCGCTGGATACCACTATCGTCAACACCGCCCTCCCCTCAATGGCGAAAAGCCTCGGGGAGAGTCCGTTGCATATGCATATGGTTATCGTCTCTTATGTATTGACGGTAGCGGTGATGCTGCCCGCCAGCGGCTGGCTGGCGGACCGGGTGGGCGTACGTAATATTTTCTTCAGCGCTATCATCCTGTTTACCGCAGGTTCGCTGTTCTGCGCTCAGGCTGCTACTCTCGACCAGTTAATACTTGCCCGCGTATTGCAGGGCGTCGGCGGCGCGATGATGGTTCCCGTCGGTCGCCTGACGGTGATGAAAATCGTCCCGCGCAGTCAATATATGGCGGCGATGACCTTCGTCACCCTCCCCGGCCAGGTCGGCCCGCTGCTCGGCCCAGCGCTCGGCGGAATGCTGGTGGAGTACGCCTCGTGGCACTGGATCTTCCTGATTAATATTCCGGTCGGGATTATCGGCGCCATCGCCACCCTGTGCCTGATGCCCAACTACACCCTGCAAACCCGGCGCTTTGATATCTTCGGCTTTATTCTGCTGGCGGCGGGAATGGCCACGCTAACCCTGGCGCTCGACGGTAAAAAAGGGCTCGGTATCTCTGTGCAGTGGCTGGCGGCGCTGGTAGCGGCCGGCGTTGCATCCATTTTGTTCTATCTGTGGCACGCGCGCGGTAATCGCAACGCGCTGTTTAGCCTGAAACTGTTCAGCAACCGCACCTTCTCTCTCGGCCTCGGCGGCAGCTTCGCCGGGCGCATCGGCAGCGGCATGCTGCCGTTTATGACGCCGGTATTTTTGCAGATTGGCCTCGGCTTTACGCCATTCCACGCCGGGCTGATGATGATCCCGATGGTGCTCGGCAGCATGGGCATGAAGCGTATCGTGGTCCAGGTGGTCAACCGCTTCGGCTATCGTCGGGTGCTGGTGGCCTCAACAATCGGCCTGGCGCTGGTCAGCCTGCTGTTTATGGCGGTCGCTCTCGCGGGCTGGTACTGGCTGCTGCCGGTGGTGCTATTCCTGCAAGGGATGATCAACTCCAGCCGCTTTTCGTCAATGAACACGCTGACTCTGAAAGACCTGCCCGATGACCTCGCCAGCAGCGGCAACAGCATGCTGTCAATGGTCATGCAGCTGTCGATGAGTATCGGCGTCACCATCGCCGGCATGCTGCTGGGTCTCTATGGTCAGCAGCATATCAGCGCCGATGCGACAACCACTCATCAGGTCTTTCTCTATACCTACTTAAGCATGGCGGTGATTATCGCGCTACCCGCGCTGATTTTTTCCCGCGTACCGGACGACGACACCACCAACACCGTGATTGGTCGTCGCAAAAGGAGTGAATCTTGAAGTTCTGGCGTCCCGGCATTACCGGCAAGCTATTTATCGCGATCCTCGCCACCTGCATCGTACTGTTAATCAGCATGCACTGGGCGGTGCGCATCAGTTTTGAACGCGGGTTTATCGACTATATCAAGCGCGGAAACGAGCAGCGGCTGACCATGCTCGGGGACGCCCTGAGCGAACAGTATGCCCAGCACGGTAGCTGGAAGTTCCTGCGCAATAATGACCGGTTTATTTTCCAGTTGCTGAAAACGTTTGAGCGCGACAACGACGACCACTCGCCGCAGGGGCGCGGTATGAGACCTGAGCCAATGGATGAGCCTGGACCGGGTCCCGGCCCCGGGGAGATGCCGCCGGATGCCGCGCCAGACCGACCGCTCGATGGCCCACGCGGCGATCGAGGTCCCGGCCCGGACATTCCGCCGCACGGCTGGCGCACCATGTTCTGGGTAGTTGACCAAAAAGGCCGCGTGCTGGTAGGGCCGCGCGAACGCTTACCGAAAGATGGCACCCGGCGCAACATTATGGTTAACGGCGTGGAAGTCGGCGCGGTGATTGCGTCGCCGGTTGAGCGCCTGACGCGCAATACGGATATCAATTTTGACCGCCAGCAGAAACGCACCAGTTGGCTGATTGTCGCCCTCGCGACGCTCCTCGCCGCGCTGGCTACCTTCCCGCTGGCGCGCGGCCTGCTTGCGCCGGTCAAGCGGCTGGTCGAGGGCACCCATCGTCTGGCTGCCGGAGATTTCTCGACCCGTGTTACGGCCAGCAGCAGCGATGAACTGGGCCGCCTGGCGCAGGATTTTAACCAGTTAGCCAGCACCCTGGAGCGCAATCAGCAAATGCGCCGGGACCTGATGGCTGATATTTCTCACGAACTGCGCACGCCGCTGGCAGTGCTGCGCGGCGAGCTGGAAGCGATTCAGGACGGCATCAGGAAATTCACCCCGGACTCCATCACCTCTTTACAGGCCGAGGTCGCCACTCTCACCAAACTGGTTGACGATTTACATCAGCTATCGATGTCCGATGAAGGTGCGCTCTCCTACCAGAAAACCTCGGTGGATATCATCAATCTGCTGGAAGTCGCCGCTGGCGCGTTCCGCGAACGTTTCGCCAGCCGCGGACTGTCGATCGGCGTTTCGCTGCCGGAAAGCGCGACGATTTTCGGCGACCGGGATCGCCTGATGCAGCTCTTTAATAACCTGCTGGAAAATAGCCTGCGCTATACCGATAGCGGCGGGGGCCTGCAGATTAGCGCCAGCCAAAATGGCCGCATGCTGGTTCTCGACTTTGCCGATAGCGCTCCGGGCGTAACCGATGAGCAGTTGGAACGGCTGGTTGAGCGCTTTTACCGTACCGAAGGGTCGCGCAATCGTGCCAGCGGCGGCTCTGGTTTAGGGCTGGCGATTTGCCTTAACATCGTGGCGGCCCACGGTGGCACTTTGCGTGCCGGTCATTCGCCTTTGGGCGGGGTTAGCATTAAAGTAGAGTTACCTCTGGAACGTAATTTATCGAGAGACGTATGACTGAATTACCTGTTGATGAAAACACACCACGCATTCTGATCGTGGAAGATGAGCCCAAGCTGGGCCAGTTGCTGATCGATTATCTCCAGGCGGCGGGCTATGCGCCGACGCTGATTAATCACGGCGATCAGGTTCTACCGTACGTTCGCCAGACGCCGCCGCATCTGATCCTGTTAGATCTGATGCTGCCCGGTACCGACGGACTCACCTTATGCCGCGAAATCCGCCGCTTCTCCGAAGTTCCTGTGGTGATGGTGACGGCTAAAATCGAAGAGATCGACCGTCTGCTCGGGCTGGAAATCGGTGCCGACGACTATATTTGTAAGCCCTACAGCCCGCGTGAAGTGGTGGCTCGCGTGAAGACCATTCTTCGCCGCTGCAAGCCGCAGCGCGATCTGCAGGAGCTGGATGCGCAAAGCCCGCTGATCGTTGACGAAGGCCGCTTCCAGGCCTCCTGGCGCGATAAACTGCTGGACCTCACTCCCGCTGAGTTCCGCCTGCTGAAAACCCTTTCCCAGGAGCCGGGTAAAGTCTTCTCGCGCGAGCAGTTGCTGAATCATCTGTACGATGATTACCGCGTGGTGACCGACCGAACCATCGATAGCCATATCAAGAACCTACGGCGCAAGCTGGAGTCGCTGGACGCCGAGCAGTCGTTTATCCGCGCCGTTTACGGCGTAGGCTATCGTTGGGAAGCAGACGCCTGCCGCCTGGCGTAGTGAGCCAACTGCCCGACATTTCCCCGGCAACCGGTTCACCGCCGTCTGCGGGCCGGTAGCCCGGACAGATGCGCAGCATCGCCTCCGGGAAATGTGCCGGATCTGATGCATCGGCGTAGCGTCTTCCCGGTCGCGCTACGCTGACCAGGCAACCGGTTCACCGCCGCCTGCGGACCGGTTGCCCGGGTAAGGCGTTTACGCCGCAACCCGGGAAATCTTCGCCGCCCCACGTCATAATCTAAGAATATCCTCAAGAATAAGAAATCATCCGACAACATGATATATTCCGTACGGATATTCTCTAATACTCAACTGCGCAAGGAATGCCATGAGTGATAATACAAAGAAATATTTACCTTTTTACGCTCTGCTTCTGCTCTGCGCCGCCGCCAGAGCAGAAATCACCGAGCAGCAGATCGAGGCTGATTGTGCAAAAATCCCGGACTGGGCCAATCAGGGCGAGCAGTTCTACAAAGCGAAAAACTATGCCAAAGCGCGTAAAGCTTTTGAGCAGCAGGCCGCGTGGAGCGAAAGCTGCACCCTTGACGACAGCGCCATCGCCACGGCCTACAACAACGTGGCGTTGACCTGGATGCGCGAAGGTCAATGGCGTAAAGCCCGCGCCTGGCTGATGATAAGACCGGACGATAGCAAGTCGATTTACAATCTGGGGCTTATTAAAGATAAGCTGGCGGCTCTGCCGCCTCCAGCTTCCGCTGCGGGTGAATATTGGAACTATTCCGGGCGCGCCTCCTGGAACGTACTGACCATAAAAACGTTGCCCCAGCCATCGCGCTTTCAAGTTGATTTTCAGGGTTATTATTTCGGCATGATGGGGATCTACGTTGGCCCCAACATGGGCGAGTTTTCCGAAGACGTGTTGCTGGAAAATGGCAAAGGCGTCGTGGCGCTTCGGGAAGGAGACTACATTCACTGCGATATCTCGCTGACGTTTTCTTCCGAAGCCATCGACGCCAGCACCGATACTCCCATGAACTGCGGTTTTGGCATGAACGTCAGCGCTGACGGACACTATCTGCGCGTTGATTAAGCCAGAGGGATAAGCGAATGACGCTAAATAAGTCTGTATTTCAGATAGCTCACAAAGTGCGCTTCTCTGGAATTACCCGGCATCGGCTAACGCCTAACCAGGCCTGCGGATAATTAGTAACCTGATGATATTATAGTATTTGCAGGCCGTGCAAGGCACTAGCCGCCGCCCGGCAGAAATGCGAGCACAATATCTAACACAGGTTTGTCATCAGCCTTTCCCTCTTGGCTCCCTGTTTCTGCTCTGTCCGCCAGAGCAGAAATCACGGAGCGACGGTGAATACAACGAATCTTCTGGTGCAAACTTACCGTGAAGAGGCCCCCAACCATCACGCACTACAATCTTCTGTAACCAAATCCAGCAGCGTTAAACTCCACCCTTTATTCAGGCCATGAAGCTCGCTCAGATGGAAAATCAGGCCATCCCCCGATTTTGTCGGCACCGCAACCACTCGCTTCGACAATAGCTCAAGCCGCCTGGCGTTAGCGATGCGAGTATTAGATGCTTGATCTCCCCCTGCCAGCGTCTCATTCGCCATACTAAACGTCAGCAGTGTATTAGCAAAGCCGGTATAGCTGACAAAAAAACCGGCGTGATCCCAGCCCTTATCGCAAACGTAATGGACTTCCGTGCGATAATCAAACTCCTTATCAGTGGGAATATGTTCCGAAAACCAACCCACCCGTCCCATCTGGTAGTAAAAATCAGGTATCGGCTGGTTAATATCAAAATGACTCATCCACTGATGATCATATCCTGACCCAATTCGGTACATCACATACAGCCCTGTTTTTTTATCAATCAACGCATTAATTTTTGCATTATCTTTCTGCTGAAAAGCGATTATGACCTGCCGCGCGGTCTCTTCAAATGAAAGCGCAGCAAAGGCTGGCGTTGAGAGCATCCCAAGCAAGCCCAGTACCATCCCTGTTCGGAAAATCATTATTTTTATCCTGTATCGTTAGCAACTGAACTGAAAATAGATGACAACTCTGTTTTACTGGTTTACAACCTCATGCGCTGCAATCAATCGTTGCAAAATCCAACAGGGTTAAATACCACCCCTTATTAATTCCGCGAAGCTCACTTAGATGAAATACCAAACCGTCATCCCATTTTTCCGGCACAGCCACAACCCGGTGCGACAGTACTTCAAGCCGTCTGGCAGCAGCGATGTTGGCATCAGTGATGCTATCGCGGCCACCCATGTTTTGATTCGCCATGCTGAATGACAACATCGTATTATCGTAACTAACAAAAATGCCAGCCCGATCCCAACCCTTCTCGCAGACAAAATTCACTTGCGTCCGATAATCAAATTCATTATCTGCGGGAATATGTTCTGAATTCCAGCTATCCCCCCCCAATATAAATACATGCTCAGGCACCGGTCGGTTAACATTAAACTTCGTCAGCCACTCGTATTCATCACCAACGCCTATTTTGTACATCACATACAGCCCTGTTTTTTTATCAATCAACGCATTAATTTTTGCATTATCTTTCTGCTGAAAAGCGATTATGACCTGCCGCGCGGTCTCTTCAAAAGAAGATGCGGCGCTGGCAGACTGCGATAGTAGTCCCAGCACGACGCCAGCGATTAATTTCCACACAATTGACTCTCCTGTAACATCACGTGCCCTGTATCCGCCAAAGATACCCCTCTGATATTTACTCCCCTCCCCCACAGCGCTACAATGCCCGCCCTTAATGTGGGGGAACTCCCCAACTCGTCGCACCGGGTGCGACGAATCTGACCTGTCATCAGAACGAGAAAATCATGTTTAAACCGGAACTCCTTTCCCCGGCGGGAACGCTGAAAAATATGCGTTACGCTTTCGCTTACGGCGCAGATGCAGTTTATGCGGGCCAACCGCGTTACTCCTTGCGCGTGCGCAATAACGAATTCAATCACGAAAACCTGCAGCTCGGCATCAACGAAGCCCATGCGCTGGGCAAAAAATTCTATGTGGTCGTCAACATTGCGCCGCATAACGCCAAGCTGAAAACGTTTATTCGCGATCTGAAGCCGGTAGTGGAAATGGGTCCGGATGCGCTGATTATGTCCGACCCGGGTTTAATCATGCTAGTGCGGGAAAACTTCCCCGAGATGGCTATTCACCTGTCAGTACAGGCTAACGCCGTTAACTGGGCGACGGTCAAATTCTGGCAGCAAATGGGGCTGACCCGCGTGATCCTCTCCCGCGAACTGTCGCTGGATGAAATCGCCGAAATTCGCAGCCAGGTGCCGGAAATGGAAATCGAAATTTTCGTTCATGGCGCGCTGTGCATGGCCTACTCCGGTCGCTGTCTGCTCTCCGGCTATATCAACAAGCGCGACCCGAACCAGGGCACCTGCACCAATGCCTGCCGCTGGGAGTATAACGTTCAGGAAGGCAAAGAGGACGACGTCGGCAATATCGTGCATAAGCATGAGCCGATCCCGGTGCAGAACGTCGAACCGACGCTGGGTATTGGCGCGCCGACCAACCAGGTCTTTATGATTGAAGAAGCTAAACGTCCGGGCGAGTACATGACCGCCTTTGAAGACGAGCACGGCACCTACATCATGAACTCAAAAGATCTGCGCGCGGTTGCCCACGTTGAGCGTCTGACCCAAATGGGCGTCCACTCGCTGAAAATCGAAGGACGCACCAAATCACATTACTACTGTGCACGTACCGCCCAGGTTTACCGCAAAGCCATTGACGATGCGGCGGCGGGCAAACCGTTCGATACCAATCTGCTGGAAACCCTGGAAAACCTCGCTCACCGTGGCTACACCGAAGGCTTCCTGCGTCGCCATACTCATGAAGATTACCAGAATTACGAATATGGCTACTCCATCTCCGAGCGCCAGCAGTTTGTCGGTGAATTTACCGGCGAGCGCAACGGCCAGCTTGCCGCTGTGGCGGTGAAGAATAAATTCTCCGTCGGCGACAGCCTTGAGCTGATGACCCCGCAGGGCAACGTCAACTTTACGCTCGAACATATGGAAAGCGGCAAAGGCGAAATCATGCCGGTCGCGCCGGGCGATGGTCACACAGTATGGTTGCCTGTTCCGGAAGATATGGTCCTGCAGTATGCACTGCTGATGCGCAACTTTACGGATCAGACAACCAGAAACCCGCATAGTAACTAGTTATACCCGTCATACTTCAAGTTGCATGTGCGTTGACCGCGTTCGTTTACCCCGGTCTCTTACCAGAGTAAGTTCCCGGGGATTCGCTCACTTGCCGCCTTCCTGCAACTCGAATTATTTAGGGTATAAATTGGGTTAATTTTTCGCGATGTAAAGATATTAGAAACGGATCACATACCGTTTCGTTCAAAGCAGATATCATCCATTTCGCTGAAAAACATAACCCATAAATGCTAGCTGTACCAGGAACCACCTCCTTAGCCTGCGTAATCTCCCTTACGCGGGCTTATTTTTTATCTATCTCCCCGGCCTTCGCTTCCTGCATGCGGTACACTTTATGCATTACTGTGCAATAAAGGTCCCCTTGATGATGTCAACATTTCCAGCCAGCTTACTGATCCTGAATGGCAAAGGCGCCAATGAACCGCAGCTGCGCGAAGCAGTTAAACTGTTGCGCGACGAAGGTATCGACATTCACGTCCGTGTCACCTGGGAAAAAGGTGATGCCGTGCGCTTTGTCGATGAAGCCCTCGAGCTGGGCGTAGAGACGGTCATTGCTGGCGGCGGTGATGGCACCATCAACGAGGTCGCCACGGCATTGGTCGAGCGCGATGGCAAGATGGCGTTGGGGATTTTACCGTTGGGTACGGCGAATGACTTTGCCACCAGCGTCGGCATTCCTCAGGATCTGGCCAGCGCCCTGAAACTGGCGATTGTCGGGCGCGATGTGGCTATCGATATTGCGCGAGTCAACGACCAGAGCGGATTTATTAATATGGCTACCGGCGGTTTCGGCACCCGTATTACCACTGAAACGCCGGAGAAACTGAAAGCCGCCCTCGGTGGCGTCTCCTATCTGATCCACGGTCTGATGCGCATGGATACCCTTAAGCCAGACCGCTGTGAAATCCGCGGTGAGAATTTTCACTGGCAGGGCGATGCGCTGGTGATAGGTATCGGTAACGGACGTCAGGCCGGTGGCGGCCAGCAACTTTGCCCGGAGGCGTTAATCAACGACGGCCTGCTGCATCTGCGCATTTTTACCGGCGAAGAGTTGATCCCGGCGCTGTTCAGTACCCTGGCAAACCCGGAAACCTCGCCGAATATCATCGATGGCGTCTCCTCATGGTTTGAGATAACCGCCCCCCACGAGATGACGTTTAACCTTGATGGCGAGCCGCTGAGCGGCAAAACCTTCCGCATGGAAATTTTGCCGGCAGCGCTACGCTGCCGACTGCCGCCAGACTGCGTGCTGTTACGTTAATTCAAGTCTCGCAAAGTAAAGAGGGTGCCCGGCTGGTATACAGCAGCCGGGTACGTTCGTTCAAGCGCTGGATATTCAGATAAAACGGCACCTGCGGCTGGATGAAGAAGGTCGGCAGAATGGATTTGATCTGCTCTTCTTGCTCAAGCTTACCAATACTGGCGGAGACCGTTTCGGAACGCAGGAAGTAGTGCTGGCCATCACGGGTAAAGCTAAACCAGATGTTCTGATTGATAGTGAACGGCTTACCCTGCGGCGGCGTAATTTCCCCACGGACGATCGCCAGACCGCGCTCATCATCAAATATGTAGCGTACAGAAATATCTCCCTGAAAACCCGAGCTAAATAAACTCAACTCACCGCTGCACTGAAAATGATTTCGTTGCCAATATTGCCATGATTTTATTGCTAATGCCGTTAGTACACAGATAAATATGATTGCTATTAACCATTTAATTTCACTTCTGCGCATTCAGTACCTCCTTAATATAATAATTGGTGAGGCATTGATTATCACGCCATTGACTAAATTGCTGACGGCAGCTTATCACCGAGACGCGGGCCTGGCCGGGATAGAGTGTCAAATAGACCCAAGGGTATTTTTCACATTCAAATTCCCTTCGGTTGATGAATTGTTCATGTCGCTTGTGCTCAACCACATCGCTATTGGCAAAGAAGTGACATTGTTGCGAATATTTTACATTAATGGGCAAATAGTTTTGCAAATAAGATTCGAATTCAGCTTGCCAGGTAACAACCCCAACGACCAGACAGCTCAGTAATGCTGCGATGCCCCATAAGGCGGGACGCCGTAGCCGTAACCGCTTTTTTTCTGCAAACTTCGCAGCAGCGACCTCCTCTGCCACGGGCTTTACGATGGGTTCTGTAATCGGCGCGGCTTCTGACTCAGCTGGTTGGGATTCAATTACGGATAATGTTGCCTCCAGCCTGACGCCGACTCTGGGCACCGTTACAATAATTTCTTCGTCAACACCCAGTTCCTTAAAGGCCCGACGTAATAAAGAAATATTTTGATAAAAACCATTGCTGGTCACCTGTGAGCCATGCTTTATCCATACTTCCTGAAAAAAGGTTTCACGAGCAACCGTTGCACCGTGCTGCTGAATAAGGAGCATCAGGCAACGGCTAACGGGAATATTTAATGATACATTCTTCGTATCATCAGCAATAAGTAACAAAACGCTACGCTGAGGAATAAAATTAATTTTTCCGTTGATGATATATTTTTTTTCCATCCTGTTCCCTGAGTATTGTAACCATTTGGATGAGAGCGGCATGAAAACCAGGCTGTAATTTAGATAACTCGCCTTACGTAGACCACATCTTAGGATTATTCGCCAGCGAGTTTACTCTATTACGGAGAGGATCTGGAGGTGCAATACACAGTTTTTCCTTGCTATATGCAAGGTTTAACTGAGTTTACATTTTTGGATATCTGGAAAACGAAACATTAAATAGTGATTTATTTCACTTTCAATCATGCATGCGAATTATAATTTCATAACAATTGGTTAGATGCAGTATATATTTCTGTTTTAGATCTAAGCACCATCTTTACACTAAAAGACAACATTTATAGCTATGAATACATTTCCCCTCACTGTTTTATATAAAAAATGGCGCATCTCTCGAAAGAGAATGCGCCGTATAGACTAGTACGCTGCCACTTCTCGCGCCATTTCACGCGTATATTGCTGGCTGGCGTTGACCAACATCTGCGTATAGGCCGTTTGCGCCTCGCCGTTCACCAGCGCATCCACGGTCAGGGTTTCGAGGATCTTACCGTACTGCATCACCGCAACCTTCTGACATAAGTGGGCGATAACGCCCAGATCGTGGGTCACCATCAGGTAAGTCAGCTTAGCTTCTTTCTGCAATTCCGCCAGAAGATTGAGGATCTCCGCCTGCACTGACACATCCAACGCTGAGGTTGGCTCATCCAGCAGCAGCACCTGAGGTTCGAGAATTAGCGCTCTGGCAATCGCCACACGCTGGCGCTGACCACCGGAGAGCTGGTGCGGATAACGTTCGCGAAAGGCACGGTTCAGACCGACCTTGTCCAGTAGCGCATTGATCCGCCGGTCGCGATCGTTAATGTTATGGATCTGCAGCGGTTCTTCCAGAATGTCGCCGATGGTATGCCGCGGGTGCAGAGAGCCGTAAGGGTCCTGAAACACCATCTGCACCTGACGGCAGCGTTCGCGACTGATCTCGTGAGCCAACTGTTGTCCATCTATCGCCAGCTCGCCCTTCCAGTGGGTAAATAGCCCGGCGAGGCACTTCAGCACCGTGGTTTTGCCGGAACCAGATTCCCCCACCAGACCGTAGATTTCGCCTGGCTTAACGTGAAAATTCACGTCATACAGCACCTGGTTGCGCTTCTCTCCTTCGCCAAACGCCAGGTTGAGGTTTTTGACTTCAATCATCATGCACTCCTTAGTCCGTCAACCAGCTGGTCTGGCGCTGCAATACCGGTAAAACCGGGCGACGATGCTGCATATCCGGCAGCGAGTTAATCAGTCCCTGAGTATAGGGATGACGGGCGTTATCGAGGTCTTTAGCAGCAATGGACTCCACCACCCGTCCGGCGTACATCACCAGCACGCGGTCACAGAAGCTGCGCACCAGGTTGATATCGTGGCTAATAAAAATCAGCCCCAGACCGCGCGATTTCACCAGGTCATCCAGCAGACCCAGCACCTGCAGACGCACCGACACGTCCAGCGCCGAGGTCGGTTCATCGGCAATCACCAGCTCCGGGTCGGTGATCAGCATCATCGCAATCATGATGCGCTGCCCCTGACCACCGGAAATCTCATGTGGATAGAGCTGATACACGCGTTCCGGCTGGCGAATGCGCACCACTTCCAGCATCTCCAGCGCCTTTTCTTTAGCCTCATCTTTACGCCCCGGATGGTGCGTGAGCCAGGCCTCCGCTATCTGATTACCGACGCAAACCACCGGGTTCAGCGAGTATTTCGGGTCCTGCATAATCATTGAGATGCGTTTGCCGCGTACGCCGCGCATTTGCGCCTCGCTGAGATGCAGTAAATCAAGGTCAGCAAACTGCATCCGACTGGCGGTGACGCGGGCCTTTTTCGGATGCAGCTGCAACAACGCACGCCCGACGGTGGATTTACCCGAGCCGGACTCGCCAACAATCGCCAGTTTTTCCTGCCCCAACTGGAAGGAGACGCCGCGCACGGCATGGGTCACCGCGCTACCGTTAACAAAGTCGACGCACAGATCGCGCACGTCGAGCAGTGGAGCATTATTCGCTGCGAGGATCGAGGATGTCACGTAAGCCATCTCCTAAGAAGTTGAACGCTAAGCTGTTGATCAGAATCGCCAGCCCTGGAATCGTTACTACCCACCAGCACTCCATCATATAAGTGCGTCCACTGGAGATCATCGCACCCCACTCCGGCTCCGGCGGCTGTGCACCAAGGCCGAGGAAGCCCAGACCGGCGGCGGTCAGAATGATCCCCGCCATATTCATGGTGATACGAATGATGACCGAAGGCAGGCACAGCGGGACAATATGCCGCCACAGTACGCGAGCCGGAGACGCGCCTTGTAAACGCACGGCGGAGATAAAATCAGCCTGACGCAGTGACAGCGTTTCAGCACGCGCCAGACGAGCAATCGGCGGCCAGGCAGTCAGCGTAATGGCGATAACTACGTGCTCCAGCCCCGGGCCTAAAGCAGCGACGAACGCCAACGCCAGCACCAGGCTTGGGAAGGAAATGAAGATATCGGTGACGCGCATCAGCACCATATCCACCTTGCCACCAAAATATCCGGCGCTGACGCCGAGCAGCAGCCCAAGCGGGCCGACGGTGACCGACACCAGCAGCACGATATACAGCGTGATACGCGAGCCGTACACCAGACGACTAAAAATATCGCGGCCAAACTCATCGGTACCGAACCAGTGCTGGGCGTTCGGTGCCACCAATGCGCTGTTCAGGTCCTGTACCAGCGGGTTATAAGGCGCGATCAGCGGCGCAAATACTGCCACGACGATCAACAGGAAGATAATCCCACCGCCGATAGCCGTTAGCGGGTTGCGCACCATTTTGCCGATAAACCCGGCAGCCCGTGTCGCCGCACGTTGCAGCCGCTGGCGGCCTTCGCCCGCCCCGCCCGAAAGCGACGTATCCAGAGAAACGGTCATGATTTTGTCCTCGGGTCAAAGAATTGATACAGCATGTCGGAGAGCAGGTTGAGCATCACGAAGATAACCCCGACGAGTAGCACGCAGCCCATCACCGCATTCATATCACCCAGCAGCAGGCTGCCGGTGAGGTAAGAGCCAAAACCCGGCCAGGAGAAGACGGTTTCAATCAGTACCGCCCCTTCCAACAGCGCGCCGTAGGCCAGCGCCACTACCGTCAGCAGCTGCACTAGGATGTTACGAAACGCGTGGTTCCAGATAACCTGACGCTCGGTCAGACCTTTGACGCGCGCCGTGATGATGAACTCTTGCGACAGCTGGGCCAGCATAAAGCTACGGGTCATACGGCTGATGTAAGCCAGCGAGTGAAAACCGAGCAGCGAGGCCGGTAAAATCAGGTGGTTAATGGCATTCCAGAACACCTGGCTGTTACCTGCCAGCAGCGCATCGACGGTCATCAGGCCGGTGCGACGTGGCACAATACCGTCCAGACCAAGGTCTACCCGTCCAGCACCGCCAACCCAACCAAGCCAGGCGTAAAACACCAGCAGCCCCATCATCCCAACCCAGAAAATCGGCGTTGAATAGCCGGCGAGGCTGATAATACGCACCACATAATCGGAGAGGCTGTTACGTCGCGCCGCCGCCAGCACGCCCAGCGGAATACCGAGGCCTGCGCCGACGATAATCGCCATCGTCGCCAGCTCCATGGTGGCCGGGAAGACGCGGATAATGTCGTCTACCACCGGTTTCCCGGTCAGCAATGCATTGCCCAAATCGCCATGCAACAAGTTGACAAAATAGATGCCAAACTGGGTGACCAATGACTGGTCAAACCCCAGTTGCTGATAAACCTGCTGGTAAGTGCTCTGGTCGGCGTCCGGCCCAACAATCGCCAGTACCGGGTCGATGGGCATCACGCGCCCAATGGTAAAGGTCAGCAGTAGCAGGCCGAACAGCGTAATCGCCACCTGCAGCAGTCGTTTTGATAAGCGCCGGGTGCGGGAGCCGGGCGCAAGGATTGCCGTACTCATCCTTTCTCTCCTTCGCGGGTTTTATAGACTTCACGCAGAAAAGTGGTGGCGGAGGGGTGCGGCTGATAATCCTGCACCTCGTTGCGTACCACGACGGAATCGACCATTTGCGACAGCGGAATTAACGCCGGGATCAGTTGGTCATAGCGTTGCTGAATCGCCTGATAGCTCGCTACCTGTTGCTGCGGGTTACGCTCCAGCAGAGCGTGGTCAATCATGGAGTTCAGCTGCGGGTCGTAAAAACCGGTACGCCATCCCTGGAAGTTGGTCAGGCGAGCTTCAGCGCTATTATCCGGGTTATAGACCAGCGCACGCAGGCTGGAGTGCGGGTGAGGTTCCATTCCGCTCCCGCCGCGTCCGACCAGCAGATCAAACTTACGTTCGCGCATCGCGCCGTAAATCTGGTTGCCGGTGCCGGTGATGATTTTGGCGTTAATCCCCGCCTGCATCAGCGTCGACTGCACGGCAATGGCGATATTGAGGAACGGTTGATCGGAGAGCACCCGCAGCGTGGTATCAAATCCGTTGGGATAGCCCGCTTCCGCCAGCAGTTTTTTCGCCCGCGCCACGTCGAGCGTGTAGCCCGGGTCAGGCAGCGTGGACGGCATGCCGGCTTTGATCGGCCGCTGATGCAGCACGCCGTAGCCTGGCATCAGCGCTTTATTAATGCCCTGGTAATCAATCAAATAGCGTACCGCTTCGCGCACTTTCGGATTGGCAAAATGATCTTCATTCATGCTCATGGCGACGTAGTACATAGTCCCACGCTGCACCGCATCGACGGTCAGCTGCGGGTCGCTGCGCAGGGCGTTGATATCGGAGACCGCCATGTTGTTAGCAATATCAAGATCGCCTTTCGCTATCATCAGACGCAGAGTTTGCGACTCCTGGAAGTGGCGCAGTACCACGCGGCTCATTTTCGCCTCACCGCGCCAGTAGTCAGGATTGCGCTTCATGCGCAGGACATCTTTCGCCTGCCAGGTTTCGAGGGTAAACGGCCCGGAACCGGCTTCATGGGTGGTCAGCCAGCGGTTGCCCCAGTCCTTATCCTGCTCGTGGCTCTGCACCGTTTTACTGTCGAGCACGCCGAGGTTGCCCAGCGCCGCCAGCGAGTAAATCACCAGTTGCGGATCGTTATCTTTCGGTAACACGATTTGTACCGTCACGTCGTCCGGAGCGCTCACCTGGTTATCAATATTTTTCTTACTGAAGCCGTAGGATTTCCACACCGATGCCTGGGCGAGGTTGAGATGCAAAATACGCCGCATTGACCACACCACATCGGCGGCGGTCAGCGGGTTGCCAGAGTGAAATTTCACGTCATCGCGTAAATGGAACGTCAGGGTTTTACCGTCCGGGCTGATATCCCAGGATTTCGCCAGCGCGGGCCTGACGTTGGTTTGCTGTTTAGGATCAAGCTCCACCAGCGAGTCATAGAGATTGACCACAATCCCAACGACTTCGTTACCGGTCATCGCTGCCGGGTCAAGCGTCAGAAGGTTGTTCATATTCATGCCAATGATCAGCTGGTCGGGCGGCGTTTTCGCTATTGCCGCCCCACTCCCCATCGACATGGCGAGCGCGAGTAAGCACGCTCCCAGTAAAGAGGTTTTTTTCATATCTATCGCCTGTAGGGTACACGCCCGTCATCATTCGCGCCGCAGCTACGTTGGCTTCATCTCCTCACCCCGGTCACTTACCTGATGTAAGCTCCCGGAGATTCGTTGATTTGCCGCCTTGCTGCAACACGACTGATTTAGGGCCTGGTTTATATTTTTTATCCGTTCGCCCAAACCCAATAAGCCTTAAGCCTTTGGAATTTTTATTAATCAGTCGTGGCTAACGGTATTGGCTTCGATATACGCAAAATTAATGTCTTCACCGAGACCTGGTCGTTGTGACAAATGCACTAATCCCTGGTCATCCATCGGGTCGACAATGCTGTTGAGATACGCGGCTGGCTCATCGTAATCGAGGAACGGGTGCAGCAGGCCGCGCTCGTACCAGCGGCAGTTGCGGATCGCGCCGACCACAGCCAGGCTCGCCGCGCCGTTGCCATGGACTTCACAATCCATACCAAACGACTCCGCCAGCGCCGCCACCTTCATCGTTGGCGTAATACCGCCAACGCCGTTGGATCCGGCGCGCAGGATGTCGCAGGCTCCGGCTTTCACCCATTCGGCGCGCATATGATGCTTGCCGCCGAAGCTCTCCGGTCCGACGATAGGAATCGACAGGTTTTCCGCCAGCCATGCGTAAGAAGACATCGAATCCTCTTCCATCGGCTCTTCAAACCAGGCGAAATTCAGTTTTTCCAGCTCTTTGCCAATCCACAACGCTTCGGCACGGCTGTACCAGTGATAGCCATCAATCATCAGGTCGATATCCGGCCCTACCGCTTCACGCACCGCCGCGCAGGCTTTGATGTCCATTTTCGGATTTGGCGCAAAAGAGATCGGCGGCATCCAGGTGTGCAGCTTGATGGCCTTGTAGCCACGGGCCACCAGCGTTTCAGCAAATGACGCATACTCATCCGGGGTCGACAGTCCGCCAGGCAGATCGTCGCCGCACATGGTACTGCCATAGGCCGGAACCGTGTCGCGATAGCCGCCGAGCAGTTTGTAAACCGGCATATTGAGTTTGCGACCAATCAGATCCCACAGCGCCTGCTCGACAAACGACAGCGCGCGTTCGGTCAACTGATGGGCGCTACCGCGCTGCCAGTGATTAAGATCCTGCCAGATGCGTTCACGGTTGAACGGGTCCTGCCCCACCATCACCTTGCGGAAAAAAGTGTTCACCACAAACGGGCGCACCACTTCCGGCGGCGCAAACGAAAAACCCTGGGTGCCATCATCGGCAGTAATGGTCAGCATCGCCATTTTTGCCATGCTTTCGGCTCCCGGATGGGAGTGCCCGGCGCTGTCGGAAACCCGACGAGTGGGATACTGGAAAACGGTGACATTTACAGATTCAATTTTCATTCTCAGTCCTTATCGCAGCCAAACCCGATCTATAGACGCAAATCGGCAAAGCGGTTTCACATTATTGAAAAAACGTTTCAATATCTAATCTAAGCACAATTACGCAGCAGTGCCTCGGACAATCACCGCTAAGCAAGAGATTAAATTTGGGCATTGGCACGACGGGGCGTGATTGTTTTCACAAAAGAAGGGCGAAATGTGAGGGCGATCGGCATGATAAAAAGAGGAGCGTGAGCGCAGAAAAGAGATTAACCGACCGGGTACATCCTGAAACTTTCTGCGCTCACAAATTACTGACTTATACCGCCGCCTCTGGCTCTGCAGAAAGAGCTTCCAGCAGTTCAGGTAACGCCCGATAGCGACCCGCGGCGGCCTGAAAACGACCATGCAGGCAATCTTCGGCGATAACGATAGTGGGGATATTTGCTGCCTGAGCGGCGCTAAAACCGTTAAAGCTGTCTTCAATCACCAGGCATTGACTGGCGTTGAGGTTGAGCTTGCGCAGCGTTGACAAGTAAACCGCCGGATGAGGTTTGCCGCATTCCTCATCATCCGCGCTGGAAACCACGTCAAAATAGTGCCAAAGGGAGAGTTTGTTCAGTACTGCGGAAATAACCTGATGGGATGATGAGGTTGCCAACGCAATTTTATACCCGACATGGCGGAAATAGCTTAACGCCTCGCGCACGCCGTTCATCGGCTCACCTTCGGCAGATATCAGGCCAGTGATGCGCTGCAGTATCGCTTCTTCAAGCCGCTGTGGCGCAACATCAAGTCGACAATGCTGGCACCAGGTGCGCGCAATGTCGTCAAGGCGTTTACCTTTGGTCAGCGTTTCACACTCATCGATACTTACCGTTGCCCCCCATTGCGCCAGCGCTTCTATTTGCGCCTGTCGCCACAGGATTTCGGAATCAATAATCACACCATCCATGTCAAAAATAACTGCTTTAATACTCATCATCCACCTCAATAAGGCTGGCATGAATCTCATGCCAGCCGCACAACGTTAAGAAAACTCAACCTGCTCGCTGGCGGGCGCTTCCTTGTGGGAAAATCCCGGCTGCTCGACGCGAATAAATGCGCAAAGGAAAAAGGCCACCACGTACAGCGCGGTATAGGCGATAACCACCCCGATGGTGCTGAAGAACGGTAGCAATATCACCGCAATCGCCGGGGCGAGAAAGTTCGACATCCCCGCAGACAGGTTATATACCGAAATAGCCGCACCTTTGTGCTTCGGTTCCAGCGCCGGGAAAACGGCAGCCAGCGGCACGAAAGCGGCAACAAAGATCCCCAGAGCAACGGCCGGAATCATCGCCATGGCGAAGTTATGCCCGAAGTGCTGCGGGATGTAATAAAACGCCAGGCTAGAGAGCGCCATACCGACGCAGCCAAACCAGCGCACCACTTTAATCCAGCCCAGTTTTTCGCCCAGAATCCCCCACAGTACGTTGGAGAAAATGGTGGTAAAGAAGAAGACGGCCCACACCTGCAACCATTCAGAAGTGGTGAAACCCAGTTCATCGACAAACATCATCGGCATGATTACCGCAAAGCCAAACAATGACAGCGTATTGATGATACGCACCATGCTGGACAACATAATATTGCGGTTGGTATAGAGCAGCGTCGCCGCGCGTCCCAGTTCGGAAAATTTCTCTCGAGTGGTCAAATTTCGCATATGGTGCGGAGTTTGAATGTTACGCAACGAGGCCAGCGCAATAATCCCACCGGTCACGCAGAAAGCCAGCGCCAGCCACAATGTCCCCAGCTCGCCGATATGCGGGATGGTGAAACTCGGAATATAGCTGCCGAAAACGCCGATACCAACAGAGTAAACCGCCCAGAACCAACCGATGGCCGAACTGGCGCTATCGCTTTTGACGTTATGGATAATGGCGACGATGAACGAGTAGAGGAACAGCGGATACGCGAAGCCGCGGATACCGTAGAAAATCAAGATCAGCGCATAGTTGGCGTGTCCAAGGCCGAAAACCAGGAACAGTACGTGGAATACGCACCACAGCACGAAGCCAATCATCATGGTTTTTAGCGGGGTGATAATTTCCGCTACGACGCCGGAAATCCACGCCGACAGCGCGGCGGCTAGTCCGTACAGGGTAAAGGCAAATGAGGCCTGCGCCGGGGTGAAACCAAGCTCTTTAATGTAGTGCGACAGGAATGCCAGTTCGAAACCGTCACCGGTCATAAACACGGCAATGGCGACATATCCCCATATCAGATTCAGGGGTAAACCGAGCCACTGTTTATTATTTACGGACATAATGACCTCGTATTCAGGGTACAGGAGGCCGCTCCGGCGATTTCACCGGAGGGCCATTCTACCCGTCATAATTCAAACCGCAGCTGTGTTGCCTTCCTCGTTCACTCCAGTCACTTACTTATGTAAGCTCCTGGAGATTCACTGCGTCGCCGCCTTGCTGCAACTCGAATTATTTAGGGTATGTTTTTAAAATTAGTGTTGACGGAAGTTCAGGTCGTTTAAATACAGAGCGTTAAACTGCGCGTAGCGTTGCATCAGGGTTTGATGGCGAACCGGGTCAGCATGCCAGGTCTGCCAGATTTCCGGTTTTTCACACACCGCCGCGAGCGGTTTACCCGCCGCCAGACAGGCCAGCCGCGCCGCGCCCAGTGCGCCTCCGGTCTCCCCGCCTTTGTGGGTCACCACCGGCATATCGAGGATATCGGCCAGCAGTTGCGCCCAGAATGGACTGCGGGCACCACCGCCAACCAGCGAGCATTGATCGATCTGCGTACCGCTCTCTTTCAGCACCCGCAGGCCATCGTTAATGCCAAAACTCACCCCTTCAAGCACCGCGTAACCAAGCTGGGCGCGCAGGCTGGAATGGGTCATTCCCCAGAACATTCCGCGCGCTTCAGGATCGTTATGCGGCGTGCGTTCCCCGGAGAGATAAGGTAAGAAGAACGGCGCATTGGCTTTCTCTTCGTCACTTAATTCAGCAATCTCCTCCAGCAGCGCCACTTCCGTAGTGCCGGTCAGGCGACAGAACCACTGCAAACAGCTGGCAGCACTGAGCATCACGCTCATCTGATGCCACAGATTCGGCAGCACGTGACAGAAAGCATGTACCGCCGACTGCGGGGCCGGACGATAGGCGTCGGTCACCACAAACAGTACTCCGGATGTGCCGAGCGAAATAAACGCATCGCCCGGCGAGACCGCGCCAACACCAATGGCGCTGACCGCGTTATCTCCGCCGCCACCGGCGACCACCACCGAGGCGTTCAGCCCCCAGCGCTCCGCTACCTGCGGGTCAAGCGTGGCGGAAACCTCGCAGCCCTCAACCAGCGTTGGCATATGACCACGCGACAATCCGCATTTATCCAGCAGCGAGTCGGACCAGTCGCGTTTCGCCACGTCCAGCCACAGGGTTCCGGCGGCGTCTGACATATCGGAGACTTTCTTGCCGGTCATCTGGTAGCGCAGATAATCCTTCGGCAGCAGCACCGTCGCGGTACGTTTAAAGTTTTGCGGCTCATGACGACGAACCCACAGCAGCTTCGGTGCAGTGAAGCCCGGCATTGCCAGATTTCCTGCCACCTGATGCAGCTCCGGTGCCATCTCTTCCAGCTCTTCGCACTCCTGGGCGCAGCGGGTGTCATTCCACAGAATCGCCGGGCGAATCACCTCCCCCGACGCGTCCAGCAGCACCGCGCCGTGCATCTGCCCGGAAAGGCCAATGGCTTTGATTGCCGGCCAGTGCTGTGCGCATTTTTCCCGTAGCGTGGTCATCAGGTACTCCGTCGCCTCCCACCAGGATTGCGGCGATTGTTCTGACCAGTGCGGATGGGACCGCTGAATACTCAGCGGCGCGCTATGGCTGGCGATAACCTCATTGTTCTCATCAATGACCAGCGCTTTGACTTCCGACGTGCCGAGATCGATACCCAGATACATAGCCACCTCTTATTTAATCAGTGCATAAACGGCAGCGATCTTCTCGCGCATCAGCGCCAGGAAATCAGCGTTTTCGGCCAGTTCGCCAAATAGCGCTTTATCGCGAGCATAGACGGCTACCGGGTCGCTGGCTTCAAACATTTCATGTACCGCCTGAGCGTCGAGGATCCCGTCCTGGTATTCATATGGCAGGGTTCCTTTATGCCACTGCTCCATAAAGACGAAGAACAGTGCGGGCAGCATGGCGGTTGCTTCCGGGCGAGCGCCGCGGCGATAGCACTCTTGCAGAGTCGGCGCGATCATCGCCGGAATTTTCGAGAAGCCATCGGCAGCGACGCGCTGGTTGGTATCCTGGATGTACGGGTTGGTAAAGCGCTTCAGGACCACATCGCGATAGGTCGGTAAATCAATGCCGTTATCGCCGAGGCATGGGATCACATCTTCCGTGACGTAGCGGTCAGCAATGGCGTAGATGAAATCCGTTAGCGTACTTTCATGAATATACTGCTGGCCGATTAAGGTGCCCGCCCACGCAATGCAGCTATGGGAAGAGTTAAGAATGCGGATTTTCGCCTCTTCATAAGGGATAACCGACTCCACCATTTCCACGCCGACCGCTTCCAGGTTCGGGCGTTCGTCGCGGAAGTTATTTTCCACTACCCACTGGATAAAGGTTTCACCCATCACCGGCGCTTTGTCATCAATGCCGGTTTGCGCTTTGATGCGTGCCGGTAGTTCAGCCGCCGGACGCGGGGTAATGCGGTCCACCATGGTGTTCGGGCAGGTGGTGTTGGCTGCCATCCAGTCAATCACCGCCTGTTTGCCGGTCAGCGCCAGGAATTCAACCATACCATCGTGGAACCGCTCGCCGTTGTGACGCACGTTGTCGCAGTTCAGCAGGGTTAACGGCCCGGCGTTATCGGCCATACGTTTTTCCAGAATCCGCGCGATAGTGCCGTAAATGGTTTTGCAATCGCCCTTAAGGTCAGCGATCAAATCGGGGTTGTTGGTTTCCAGTTTATGGCTGGTGTTCAGGTAGTAACCCCCTTCCGTTACGGTAAAGGCGATAACTTTAGTTTGCGGATTTGCCCCTTCGTTAATCAGCGGCTGCAACCCTGCCTGCCACGGCAGCAGTTTCTGAATTGAGGTGATCTCTTCATATTCACTCTCACCTTCCGGGCTGACGGTTTCCAGCACGTAACGCCCACCCTGCGCCGCCAGCGCCTGGACTACCTGCTCGGCATCGTTGCGAATATTCCCCGCCGCGATGTGCCAACGCTTATCTCCAGAAACAATCAGACGATGCAGATACCACGCCTGATGTGCGCGATGAAAAGAACCCAGACCAATGTGAAGCCATGTGAATTGATTGTTCATGTTCTGCTCTCCTTGAGTTGATGGGCTCACTGTAATTGATCATTTGACCTAAATAAGAGCGATGGATCACAAAAGAACAATTACCCAATTAAATTACAAATGACCAGTAAAGAGCAAAAGCTTGCCAGTTATCCCGACCGCAGCCAGAATGCGGTTATTCGCCAGGCGAATTTATCGCTGTGGCCAGAAACTTAGGGCAGGAAACCATGAGTAAAGAAGATGATATCCGGCTGGATCAGAAGGTCCGCGCCGCATGGATGTACTACATCGCCGGACAAAACCAGAGCGAAATCGCCAGTCAGCTTGGTACTTCAAGGACAGTGGTGCAGCGGTTGATTGCGGCGGCGAAAGAAGAAGGGATCGTATCGATTAGTTTGCACCATCCGGTAGCGAATTGCCTCGATTATGCGCAATTATTGCAGGAAAAGTACCAACTTATCGAATGCAATATCGTGCCTGCCTTTAGCGAAGAAAGTACGCTGGATAGCGTGTCGTTTGGCTGCTACCAGCTGATGGCTCGCTATTTACAGGATGATAAAGAGAAAATCATCGGCCTCGGTTCCGGCCTGACCTTGAAAAAAACCCTCCAGCGTATCGATTTCGATAGCCTGAATACCCGCTGCGTGGCGCTGATCAGCGCCATGGACGCCGATGGACAGTGTAACTATTACGATGATGTACCTCTGTTGCTGACCAGCAAAATCAAAGCGAAGTACTATCAATGGCCCGCGCCGCGCTATGCGCAGACCCAGGAGGAGTACGATATGTGGTGCACCAGCCGACTGTTTCGCAACGTTTCCGCCGTTGCCCGGCAGGCAGACGTTATCTTCGTCGGGATTGGTCCATTGGGCACACAAAGCCCGATTTTTAAAGACGGCTTTATTAGTCAGGCGCAGATGGATGAGCTAACGGCGTGTGGCGGGATCGGCGAGATCATGGGACGCTTTATCGATGCCGAAGGCGGCGTGGTCGACAGCGAAATCAACAGAATGATCACCAGCTACGACATTCGCCAGAACCAGTGCCCACGGATCGCGGTGGCGTGCGGAGAGTACAAGCGCCCGGCCATTCTGGCGGCGCTTAAAGGCGGTTGGGTCAACGGCCTGGTGACCGATGAACACACCGCCCGCTGGCTGCTGACGCGTTAACGTCAACAGCCGAATCAGCGGCTGCTCATCAACAGCGGCGGGATCTCAATCCGCTGCTGGCTGGCATCGCCGGAGTCGATGATACTAAATACCGCCTCCAGCATCGCCGGGACGTTCTGCTGCACCATATCAATATCGTGTCCCAGCAGATAAACAAACGGGTCCCAGTCAAAGCAGCCCATTGGCGGCTGAGCGCTACCGGTGAGCCCCGCCTGCGACAACCATCGCACCACGCCTTCCAGAGAAATGGTTGAGTTAACGAACAACCCCTGCAGATGAATATCAGTCGGACCAAACCGCTCTTGCAGGCAAGCCTCGACTTTTCCTTTTGAATAGCCTGGAGCCAGAATATTTGCTTCAGGCACGCTCAGCCCCAGCTCCTGATGGGCATCATGAAAACCGCGTAAACGCTCGGTGGTGTTATGGTCGCTACTGCGCCCGCCGATAAAGGTCAACGGAGCCTGCTCCCCCCAGCGCCTGGTGCTGTTGTCGAGGATCTTGTGGGTTAGTGCTTTGGCACCGCCGTAGTTATCCGAAATCACTGATGGCGCAAGAGAACCGGGTAAATCGAGATTAACCGTCGGCACCCCCGCCTGCTGGCATAACGCGGTAATTTTGTCCGGGTTGGTCGCCCCGGTCGCTACCACCCAATCCACCTGCCAGGAGAGCATCGCTTTTACCGCTTCGATTTCCAGTTCCGGGCTACGACGTGTGCAGGTAATAATCGGCAGCAGGCCGCGCTCGCGGGCCATCTCCTCAAAACGCTCGGCAACCGATCCGAAATAGCGGTTATCGTATTTGGGGACAATCATGCCGATCACGTGTGATTTTTTACTGCGCAACATGCTGGCCTGGCGATTAACCGCATAGCCCTGCTCCTCAGCAATCCGCGTCACCTTTTCGGCAAGCTTCGCGCTAATACGCCGCTTCTTCCAGTTGCCGTTAAGGATGGCGCTCACTGCGCTTGCCGACACGCCGGATAGCTCCGCCAGGTCGTAAATCGTGATTTTCTTCATTTTCCCAACTTGCGTCACAAATTCATTTCGCTGTTAATTTCCCCACTTGCTCAATCGATGAAGCTAGCGCAACATGAGCTTCATCGATTGAGCACCAACTTCACTCCAAGAGAGTATTAACGTATTCAACGTTAATACTCCAGCGATAATGAAGAAATAATGCTTATATTCAATACCTTAAAAAAAATAGTACATAACCTCAACGCGATGCCCTCGCGCTTGAAGTCGCCAACCAGACTCGATAAAGGATTATAAAATGAACCACTCTGTATCCTCTATGAATACTTCTCTTGCTGGCAAAGTCGCCGCCGTCACCGGCGCGGCATCCGGTATCGGCCTCGAATGCGCTAAAACCCTGCTGGGGGCTGGCGCAAAAGTGGTGCTTATCGACCGCGAAGGCGAAAAGCTCAACAAAATCGTCGCCGAGCTGGGCGAAAACGCCTTTGCTCTGCAGGTTGATCTGATGCAAGCCGACCAGGTCGATAATATTCTGACGGGTATCGTTAACCTCGCCGGTGGTCTTGATATTTTCCACGCCAACGCCGGAGCCTACATCGGCGGGCCGGTCGCCGAGGGAGATCCGGATGTATGGGATCGCGTGCTGCATCTCAACATCAACGCCGCTTTCCGCTGCGTGCGTAGCGTCCTGCCGCATCTGATCGCGCAAAAATCCGGCGATATTATTTTCACCAGTTCTATTGCCGGCGTGGTGCCGGTTATCTGGGAACCTATCTATACCGCGTCGAAATTTGCCGTCCAGGCATTTGTCCACACCACCCGTCGCCAGGTTTCTCAGCACGGCGTGCGCGTCGGTGCCGTGCTGCCGGGTCCGGTGGTTACTGCCCTGCTGGACGACTGGCCAAAAGCCAAAATGGACGAAGCGCTGGCCAACGGTAGCCTGATGCAACCCATTGAAGTAGCCGAGTCAGTGCTGTTTATGGTGACACGTTCGAAAAACGTCACCGTACGCGACATTGTTATCCTGCCTAACAGTGTGGATCTCTAACCGTCAACCAGACTGCTGAAGAGGATTTTATGCAAAGCAATACTCAAAACATTATTGGCGTGGATGTTGGTTCAGGCAGCGTTCGTGCGGGCGTATTCAATCTGCAGGGCGAGCTGCTGGCCCATGCCACCCGAGAAATCACCCTGTTCCGCAGCACCGGAAGCGTGGTTGAACAGTCGAGCCGCGAGATCTGGCAGGCGGTGTGCTACTGCATTAAAACGGCGGTAGCGAACGCGAACGTCGCTCCCGCGTCGATTGCCGGTATCGGCTTCGACGCCACCTGTTCGCTGGTGGTGATTGGCGAAAACGATGCGCCGCTGGCAGTTGGCCCTTCGGAAGACCCGGACCGCAACATCATCGTCTGGATGGATCACCGTGCTACCGGGCAAGCAGAAAAGATCAACGCCACGGGCCACTCGGTGCTGCAATACGTCGGCGGTAAAATTTCTCCGGAGATGGAAACGCCGAAGATCCTGTGGCTGAAGGAGAATCGTCCACAAATCTATCAACAGGCGCGCCACTTCTTTGACCTCGCGGATTATCTCACCTGGCGCTCAACCGGCGATTTAGCCCGCTCGGTGTGTACCGTCACCTGTAAATGGACCTATCTGGCGCATGAAAAACGCTGGGATGCCGGTTACTTCCGCCAGATTGGCCTTGAGGAGTTGGCGGATGAAGATTTTGTCCGCATCGGCCAGCGTATTGTCGATCCGGGAACGCCCTGCGAGGGCGGTCTGTGCGCAACAGCGGCAGATGAGATGGGCCTGCCCATCGGCACACCGGTGGCGGTCGGCATGATTGACGCTCACGCGGGCGGGATTGGTACCGTTGGCGTGCTTAACGGCGCGGTCAACAATATGGCCTACGTATTCGGCACGTCTTCCTGCACCATGACCACCACCCAGGATGCCGTCTTTGTGCCCGGCGTGTGGGGGCCTTACTATTCCGCCATGGTGCCGGGATTCTGGCTTAGCGAAGGTGGGCAGAGCGCAGCGGGTGCGGCTATCGACCAGTTATTAAGTTTTCATCCCGCCGCCACAGAGGCTAAAGCGCTGGCAAAAGAAGCCGGTGTTCCGCTACCGGTGTATCTTGCCGATAGAGTGCTGGCGCAGGTGGACAATCCTTCCGAAGCAGTCAAGCTCGCAGCCGGTCTGCACGTGGTGCCGGAGTTTTTAGGCAACCGTGCGCCGCTGGCGGACCCGAACGCGAAAGCGATTATCGCCGGGCTGGGGATGGAGCGGGATCTGGAAAACCTCATTGCGCTGTACGTCGCGGGATTGTGCGGTATCGGCTACGGTCTGCGGCAGATTATCGATGCGCAGAAAAATTGCGGGATTGATAGCGAAAATATCGTCATCAGCGGCGGCGCAGGTCAACATCCTTTAGTTCGCCAGCTGTTGGCAGACGCCTGCGGCATTAACGTGGTCAGTACCGAGTCCAGCGAACCGGTGCTGTTAGGTTCGGCAATTCTCGGTGCCGTGGCGGGTAAAATCGCCCCTTCGCTGCCAGAAGCCATGAAGCAGTTTACCCGAGTGGATAAAACTTACCGCTGCGAAGAGCAATTTAGCGCCGATCATCAGCGTCGTTACGAAGCGTATAAAACGCTCCAGCACACGGCGCGGCTGATTCGCGATTAAGCAAGACCCGGGTCGCGGCGTAAACGCCTTACCCGGGCTACGGGTTCACAGCCTTCTGCGGACCGGTAGCCCGGACAAGGCGCGTCAAGCGCCGCCTCCGGGAAACAACGCGCAACGCAGCTTCAGCTGACGCCGGTGCTTATCAGGCGATGGTGACTTTGCTATCCAGATAAACGTCCTGCACGGCGTTAATCAGCTTCACGCCGTCGGCCATCGATTTTTTAAACGCCTTACGGCCCAGAATCAACCCCATGCCACCCGCGCGTTTATTGATAACCGCCGTACGTACAGCATCGGACAGATCGGTTTCACCGCCCGCCGCACCGCCGGAGTTAATCAGCCCGGCGCGACCCATATAGCAGTTCGCCAGCTGATAGCGCACCAGATCAATCGGGTTCTCGGTAGTTAATTTGCTGTAAACCCGGTCATCGGTATAGCCGAAGTTCACCGCCTTATAGCCGCCGTTATTCTCCGCCATCTTCTGCTTCACAATATCCGCGCCAATAGTGGCCGCCAGATGGTTGGCCTGGCCGGTTAAGTCGGCGGAAACGTGATAATCGACGCCATCTTTCTTAAACGCCGGGTTCCGCAGATAGGCCCACAGCACGGTCACCAGGCCCAGTTCATGCGCGCGCTCAAAGGCCACAGAAATCTCCTCAAGCTGGCGACGAGATTGTTCAGAACCGAAATAGATCGTCGCCCCTACCGCCACGGCTCCCATATTGAACGCCTGCTCAACGCTGGCGTACAGCGTCTGGTCGTATTCAGTCGGGTAGCTCAGCGTTTCGTTATGGTTCAGTTTGACCAGGAAGGGGATGCGGTGCGCGTAGCGGCGCGACACCGAGGCCAGCACGCCATAGGTGGAGGCCACGCAGTTACAACCGGCTTCAATAGCCAGTTCGACGATATTTTTCGGATCAAAGTACAGCGGGTTGGCGGCAAAAGAAGCGCCAGCAGAATGCTCTACGCCCTGGTCAACCGGCAGGATAGACAGATATCCGGTTCCCGCCAGGCGTCCAGTGTTATACAGGGTTTGCATATTACGCAGCACCGCCGGCGGACGGTTGTTATCAACCATCACCCGATCGACGTAGTCCGAACCCGGCAAATAGAGTTGGTCGGCTGGAATAGTCATACAACGGTGCTGTAAAAGCGTGTCGGCATCTTTGCCAAGTAACTGCGTAATATCAGTCATAGCGATCTCCCGTAAGTGCCGGTCGAAACCGGCATGCATTTTCCCAACCCAATTATTTTGGGCAGGTTAAGCCTGGTACCGACTCAGCATATTTTCCAGCCGGGAGCGTATTTTTTCAGCACAGTCTGCTGGCACGTTGTCGTGCCGTTTACCACCAGGCGTGGAAGTGATGCACCGGACCTATCCCGTGCCCGACCTCCAGCGAGTCCGCCTGCGCCAGCGCCGCAGAGAGCCAGCCTTTAGCCTCCGCTACCGTTTGCCCCCAATCATCGTAACGAGGACGCAGCGCCGCCAGCGCCGCCGATAGCGTGCAACCGGTGCCGTGCGTATTTTTGGTCTGCACTCTTGGCGCGGTAAAGCGCTGCTCACCTTCGCGGGTAAACAGCCAGTCCGGGCTCTCGGCATCATCAAGATGACCGCCTTTCATTAATACCGCGCCGCAGCCCATTCCCAGCAGCGCCCTGCCCTGCTCCAGCATCTCTTTTTCAGTTTTGGCATGCGGCGCATCCAGCAGCGCCGCCGCTTCCGGCAGGTTCGGGGTGATTAGCGACACCTGCGGCAGCAGGCGCTGACGCAGCGTTTGCACTGCGCTGAGCGAAAGCAACGGATCGCCGCTTTTCGCCAGCATCACGGTATCCAGCACCACGTTTTTAATCTGGTACCGCGCCAGTCGCTCCGCCACCGCTTCGACGATATCCGTTTCCGCCAGCATGCCAATTTTAGTGGTATCGATTCGCACATCGCTGAACACCGAATCCAGTTGCGCGGCGACAAAATCAGGTTCAATACGGTACACCGACTGCACGCCTCGGGTGTTTTGCGCCACCAGCGCAGTGATGACCGAGCAGCCATAAGCGCCCAGCGCTGAGAAGGTTTTGAGATCCGCCTGGATCCCCGCGCCGCCGCTCGGGTCGGTTCCGGCGATGGTTAAAGCATTGATTCGTCTCACAGGCCGCCCTCCGCGTACAGTGCATCCAGGAATGCGGGAGTAAAGCTGCCGGGACCGCCCCGCTGCGCCGCGATTCCACCCGCGAACTTCATCAGACCACAGGCGGCAGCGACGTTTTCCAGACGGTCACCGGGCATCGCCGTGCTGGCGGCAACCACCGCCGACAGCGCGCAGCCGGTACCCACCACCCGAGTCATTAGCGAATCGCCGCCGGTGACCATGCGCGTACGCTGACCATCGGTGACGTAATCGACCTCTCCGGTTACTGCGACCACGGTATTCAACTGGCGAGCTAACGCCTGAGCCGCAGGCAGCGCGGCTGCGGCGGTATCAGTAGTATCAACGCCGCGCCCACCGCCGCTCATCCCGGCAAGGGCCATAATTTCCGAGGCATTACCGCGAATAGCGGCAGGCTGTAGCGCCAGAAGCTCCCGACAAAATTCAGTGCGCAGAGTCAACGCGCCGACCGCCACCGGGTCCAGCACCCACGGTTTGCCCGCCTGCTTTGCGCTATGCGCCGCCGCCCGCATCGCCGTCGCGCGCTCAACGGTCAGCGTGCCAACGTTAATCAGCAGCGCATCGGCAATCGCAGCAAACTGACTGGCTTCATCGGGGTCGATAACCATCGCTGGTGATGCGCCAATCGACAGCAGCACGTTGGCGGTAAAGGTCTGCACCACGTCGTTAGTCATGCAGTGAACAAGGGGGGAATGGCGGCGAAAAAGATGCCGCAGATGGGCAATATGCGCGGGGTTTAGCAGGTCAGACATCGTTTGCTCCCGCCAGGCGATGAAGAAGCGACGACCCTGCGGTCTCTGACTTCCCTACGCTGGCATTATCCAGATCAGGTGGTACGGGTTTTTCTCAGCCTTCACAAGGAAGGGCACCCCGAGTCATTGAGAGATAAAACGTTCTCAGCGGGCAGGTTACGGGAAGTCACCGGACAACGCAAGCTGGCCTGGGGATGCCCACTGATTACAACCAACAACAAAAAAAACAATTCATTAACAAAATAAACACTTTTTCAGATACGCGATTATAGTTTGAGGAGTCATTACAGGATGTAACCCAACGTCATATCGAAATTAGTGAGTAAATCAGCGTAAAAACCTCGAGGATCCCAATGAAATTAACCCCGATAATGAAAGGATTGGCCCTGGCTGGAATATTCTCTACCCTCCCCCTGACAAGCTGGGCGGAGACCTCCCCTAAAGAAGCGACAGCGGCAACCAAACAAGCGAACGACGCGCTGTACAAACTGCTTCCCTTCTCCGATAACACCGACTTTACCAACGCGCATAAAGGTTTTATCGCCGCACTGCCCACTGAGATAATTAAAGGCGAACAGGGCAACGTCATCTGGAACCCGCAGCAGTATGACTTTATTAAAGAGGGTGAAAAAGCGCCGGATACCGTCAACCCCAGCCTCTGGCGTCAGTCTCAGTTGATTAATATCAGCGGCCTGTTTGAAGTGACCGAAGGCGTGTACCAGATTCGCAACCTCGACCTCTCCAATATGACCATCATCGAAGGTAAAGAAGGCATTACCGTTGTGGACCCGCTGGTGTCGGCGGAAACCGCCAAAGTCGGTATGGATCTGTATTACAAAAATCGCGGCAATAAGCCGGTGGTGGCGGTGATCTACACCCACAGCCACGTTGACCATTACGGCGGTGTGCGCGGCGTAGTCGATGAAGCCGATGTGAAATCCGGCAAAGTCAAAGTCTATGCACCTGCTGGCTTTATGGAGGCAGCCGTTGCGGAAAACATCATGGCTGGTAACGTGATGAGCCGCCGCGCCAGCTATATGTACGGTAACCTGCTGAAGCCGGAAGCCACCGGTCAGGTTGGTGCAGGGCTGGGTACGACGACCTCTGCCGGTACCGTCACCCTGATTGCCCCGACCAACATCATTGAGAAAGATGGCCAGAAAGAGACTATCGACGGCCTGACCTATGACTTTATGCTGGCTCCGGGATCGGAAGCACCATCGGAAATGCTGTGGTATATCGAAGAGAAGAAGCTGATCGAATCCGCAGAAGATGTCACCCATACCCTGCATAACACTTACTCTCTGCGTGGCGCGAAAATTCGCGAACCGCTGCCATGGTCGAAATATATCAACGCCGCCATCGTGCGTTGGGGCGACAAAGCCGAAATCATCATGGCGCAACACCACTGGCCGACCTGGGGCAATGAGAACGTCGTTAACCTGCTGAAAAGCCAACGCGACCTGTATCGTTACATCAACGACCAGACCCTGCGCATGGCTAACGAAGGCCTGACTCGCGATGAAATCGCCGCCAAATTCAAGCTGCCGGACAGCCTGGCAAACACCTGGGCCAACCGCGGTTACTACGGTTCCGTCAGCCATGATGTGAAGGCAACCTACGTGCTGTATCTCGGCTGGTTCGACGGCAACCCGGCAACCCTGGATGAACTGCCGCCAGAAGAAGCGGCGAAGAAATTCGTTGATTATATGGGCGGTGCCGACGCCATTATGAAAAAAGCGAAAGAGGACTACGATCAAGGCAACTACCGTTGGGTGGCTCAGGTAGTGAGCAAAATCGTCTTCGCCGACCCAGGCAATATTGATGCTCGTAATCTGGAGGCCGATGCTCTGGAACAACTGGGCTATCAGGCAGAGTCAGGGCCGTGGCGTAACTTCTACCTGACCGGCGCGCAGGAGCTGCGTAACGGCGTGGTGAAAGGCCCGACGCCGAACACTGCCAGCCCGGATACCGTGCGGGCAATGACGCCTGAGATGTTCTTCGACTATCTGGCGGTACATATCAACGGCGAGAAAGCCGGTACGGCTAAATCGGTGTTCAATATCGACCTCGGCAACGATGGCGGTAAATATAAGCTGGAGCTGGAAAACGGCGTGTTAAACCACACGGCCGATGCCGAGGCGAAAGACGCCGATGCCACCATTACGCTGGATCGCGCTACGCTGAACAAAATCATTCTGAAAGAGGAAACGCTCAAGCAGGCGCAGGATAAGGGTGAAGTGAAAGTGACCGGCGACGGCGCGAAGCTGGACGAAATGCTGGGTTATATGGATAAGTTTGAGTTCTGGTTCAATATTGTGACGCCGTAAATAAGTCACCCCGCGGCAGTCGGTCGCGGGGTCTTAATCTGCCTATTGTCCGATTTGCTTTCCCCTCATGGCGGGCACAGAATGATATCAAGGTGCCGTCTTGTGTTGAGGTCTCGTTATGCCCGTTTATCACCATGTCCTGGTGCTGATCAACAGCAGCCAGGATGGCGTTCCGCTGCTACAGCACGCTGCGAAAATGGCGGAAGAAAGCGCTATGCGCATTACCATTGCCCATATCAGTACCGACTATCGGGCACTGAATTACGTCTCCGATAGCCTGCTGGATGATGACGTTTCGCAGGAGGTGATTCAGGCAAAAGCGCTGCTTAATGAGCTGGCAACAACGGTATCTCTACCCGTGCAGACGCTATCGCTGGTGACCGCTCGCCGTTTTGCCGATGTTGAAGAGTGTGTGCGCCAGAGAAATATCGATTTGATTATCGCCGGACATCACAACCGCTTGCTGGGCGTCCTCGCTTCCCACTCTCTGGAGTATATTAATCATCTCACCGTCGATGTGCTGATTAAGCATCTCCCTTAGCAAGTTCTCCCCGGAGGCGGCGCTGGCGCGCCTTGTCCGGGCTACCCTACCCACACAGCATGGGCTTCCAGCCCGGTCGACATTACGCTAATAAGAGACTTTCGGCGATTGCATAGCGCGGTTGTTAGTTGATTAATTATCCCCGTTGCCGTGGGGAACGTACTAAATATATCTTTTTGTTTTATAATAAATTTTTTCATTCAAAACAATCTACCGACATTTTTGCAACAAATTGATTTTATTAAAGAGCGATAACCCTTTGATTTTAATAGATACGATAAAGTATTTCGTTAGCTCTTTCACTTTCACTGAAATGAACCGCGATAATGGCATCCTATAGATTAACTTCCCGCAGCGAACTCAATAGTAAAGCAAAACACGCTTCAATCAGCGGCGGCAAAGGCTGCGGCCCGCGCATCAGCGCCACGGTCCGCGTTAAGGCAGGTTGCTGAAGCTGGGCAATCTTCAACACAGGATCCTGAAGATGGGTGGTATAAAGCGCAGGCAGAATCGCCACTGCCAGCCGGGAACGCACCAGACCATAGAGCGTTTCAATATAATCAACCTGATAGCGCGTATTAAGCGTCAGGCGATGACTCTCTGCCAGCGCGCCGACCAGACGCTGAATATTGCCCTTTGAGAACACCGCGATATCGCGCCCGGCCAGTAGCTTCCACGGCAGATGCGGCTGCCCGGCCAGCGGATCGTCACAATGCAGCACCGCAACGAACGGATCTTCGCGCAGAGGATAAACCAGCAGTTCCGGCGGCAAAGAACGATCAATTGCGCCAATGGCAAAATCTATTTTCCCCGACTGCAGCTCGCAAAACAGGGCATCGTTGGTCTGATCGTGAAACTCCACCCTCAGGCGCGGAAAAGCCTGAGCCAACGTCTGTGGCAGCAGCGGAAACAGCAGCGAGCTCACCGATGGCACCAGGCCAATGCGCACCGTGCCATCGCCGCCGGCCTCGACAATCTGCTGCATATCCTGAAACGCCAGTTGCGCCACGCTCAACACCCGCCGGGCATGGGGCAAAATAGCAGACCCCAACTCGGTCAACGTCACTGACGACGCCGTGCGGTTAACCAGCTTACCGCCCAGTACGGCCTCAATTTGCCGCAGCGCGCTGCTTAGCGCCGGTTGGCTGATAGCCAGCCGATTAGCGGTATCGGTGAAATGGCGTAGCTGGGCCAGGGTCACAAAATACTGGAGCTGTTTAAGCGAAAGTGCAGGCAGACGCTGCCAGGGTTCAGTCATAGTGTTTTTCGTCAACGGTCATTACGCAGAATAACCCGAGGTTATCGGGCGATAAATTTATTCATCTGGGCAAACGTTTGCTCTGCCCCTAGAGTATCCGCATTATCCTTGTGCCGGAGTTGTTATGTCCAGCAGTGCTGAAACCCGCCGCCGCGCCGTCCAGGCCGCACGCGGCGAATCCCCGTTCGATCTATTACTGACCGACGCACAGATCGTCGACATGGCGAGCGGCGAGATCCGCGAGGCCGATG
The DNA here is from genome assembly GCF_051131775.1 of Klebsiella sp. MISC125. NCBI lineage: Bacteria > Pseudomonadati > Pseudomonadota > Gammaproteobacteria > Enterobacterales > Enterobacteriaceae > Klebsiella > Klebsiella sp. MISC125. The sequence continues at coordinate 2,073,884 of NZ_CP180448.1, read as the reverse complement.
TCGGCATCGTCGGCGAAATGATCGCCAGCGTGCACCCGCGAGGTAGCCGATCTGATGCCCACGAACGTCGCTCTCTGGCGGGGTATTTTTTGTCTCCAGGGCTGATGGATACACACGTCCACCTCGAAAGCTCCCACCTGCCTCCCGAGCGTTATGCCGAAATCGTCCTGACTCAGGGCACTACGGCGGTGTTCTGGGATCCTCACGAGCTGGCCAACGTGCTGGGCGTTGAAGGTGTACGTTACGCCGTTGCCGCCAGCCGCGATCTGCCGCTACAGGTGATGGTCGCCGCGCCCTCCAGCGTGCCGTCCACGCCGGGGCTGGAGATGTCCGGCGCGGATTTTGCCGGCGCGGAAATGGAAACCATGCTGGCGTGGCCGGAAGTACGCGGCGTCGCCGAAGTTATGGACATGCACGGCGTATTGCACGGCAGCGAGCGGATGCAGGAGATTGTCCAGGCCGGTCTGAACAGCGGCAAGCTGATTGAAGGCCACGCGCGCGGTTTAAGCGGCGCGGACCTCCAGGCCTATCTCGCCGCCGGGGTGACATCCGATCACGAACTGACTTCTGCGGAAGATGCACTGGAAAAGCTGCGCGCCGGGCTGACCGTAGAAATTCGCGGTTCGCACCCTTACCTGCTGCCAGATATCGTCAAGGCGCTGAAAACGCTGCCGCATCTATCCTCGCAGATCACCGTCTGCACCGACGATGTCCCGCCGGATATGCTGCTGGAAAAAGGCGGCATCATTGCCCTGCTCAACCTGCTGATTGAGCATGGTCTGGCGGCGACCGACGTATTACGCTTCGCCACCTTAAACGCGGCGATCCGTCTCCAGCGTAACGATCTGGGGCTGATTGCCGCCGGACGTCGCGCCGATCTTGTCGTTTTCGATTCATTAGAAAAGCTAAAAGCGCAGGAAGTCTACGTCGCCGGGAAGCTGATTGCCCGCAAAGGGACTCTGCTCCAACCTGTTTCAGCGGCGGCGGGCGTGACGCCACCGCGCAATACGCTTCAGCTGACACCGCTAAATCCTGACGATTTTATCCTCCGCGTCGAAGATATCCGCCACGGCGTCGCCCGCCTGAGGCATATTCGCGGCGCGCGCTTTACCCAGTGGGGCGAAGTGGAAGTGCAAGTTCGCGACGGCAAAGTGCAAATCCCGGACGGGTTTAGCCTGATTTGGGTTAAGCATCGCCACGGCCGCCACGAAGCGAAGCCGCAAATTGCGCTGCTGGAAGGCTGGGGTGAGCTGCGCGGTGCGATCGCCACCAGCTATTCGCACGACTCACACAATCTGGTGGTGCTGGGCCGCGATGCCGACGATATGGCGCTGGCGGCAAATCAGTTGATCGCATCCGGCGGTGGTATGGCGCTGGCGCAGCAGGGCAAAATCCTCGCTCACGTGGCAATGCCGATTGCCGGGATGCTTTCCGATTTACCAGCCCCGGAGCTGGCGCAACAGTTCCGCCAGCTGCGAGACCTGAGCGCAGAAGTTGCCGACTGGGAGCCACCGTACCGCGTGTTTAAGGCTATTGAAGGCACCTGCCTCGCCTGTAACGCCGGACCGCATTTGACCGATTTGGGTTTGACCGACGGCAGTACCCGCCAGATTGTCGACCCGCTGATAGACTGCCGGGAAATCCCGGAATACATAAAACACACAGAGCACAACAATAAACATCAGGGAGCCTAAGCATGGCCGACAACACCCTTCATTCATCCGCGCAAGGAAGCTGGCTGGAGCGCCGTTTTGCCTTGTATTCGCGCGGCAGCACGTTGCGTACCGAGTGCCTGGCCGGGATCACCGGCTTTCTTGCCGCCGCCTATCTGCTGGTGGTTATCCCCGGACTGCTGGCGGTGGGCGGGATGGATAAAGGCGCAGCGACCACCGGCACGATTCTGGTATTCGTCGGCGGCACCCTGCTGATGGCGTTTTACGCCAATCTGCCGTTTATCGTTGGGCCGGGCATCGGTGGCTCGGTGCTGGTTGGCGTGACGCTTGCAGGCAGCGAGGGTATTGGCTGGCAGGTCGGCCTCGGTATCGCCTGCTGGTCAGGGATCCTGTTTTTCCTGCTGACAAAATTCGGCCTGCGCGAAGTGGTCACCCGCTCGGTGCCACAATCTATTAAACTCGGGCTAACCGCCTCGATCGGCCTGTTCGTTGCGGTACTGGGCTTTCGTAACGCCGGGCTGGTGCTGGCAAATGCCAAAACCAATGCCCTGATGCTCGGGGATTTCCTTTCACCGGGCGCACTGGTCGCGCTCTGCGGGCTGTTTCTGGCGATTGCCCTACAGGCACGAAAGATCCCCGGTTCTATTTTATGGGCCATTCTGGTCGCAACCCTGATCGGTATCCCCATGGGCGTCACCAAACTGCCAGGCAGTTTTATCGATATGCCGCATTCGCTGACGCCGGTGCTGGGGCAAATCGATATGCTGGGGGCGTTGAATATCGCTTTCCTGCCGTTCCTGTTCGTCTTTTTCGCCTCAGAGTTCTTTTCCACGATGGGCACCACGCTGGCGGTGGGCGGCGAAGCGGGCCTGCTGGATGAAGAAGGCAACATGCCGCATATCAATCGCCCGTTTATGGTCGATTCCATCGCCGCGGCTATCGGCCCGTGGCTGGGTATTCCGGCGGCGACCGCGCTGATTGAATCTTCGGCGGCGGCGGAAGCTGGCGGCAAAACCGGGTTAACTGCGCTGTCGGCGGCGGTAATGTTCCTGCTGATGCTGCTGTTTACGCCGGTGGCGTTGATGATCCCGAAAGAAGCCACCGCGCCAGCGCTAATTCTGATCGGCCTGAATATGTTCAGCGGCCTGCGCAAAGTAGATTTAGGCAATTTCACCGACGGATTGCCGGTACTGATGATGGTGATGATTACGCTGATTGCCAACAGCTTCGGTACCGGAATTGCTGGTGGGCTGCTGTTTTATGTGGTGATTAAGACTATTGCTGGCAAGTGGCGAGAAATCCCGATTGGCCTGTGGATCCTCGCCATTCCGCTGGTGTACTACTTTGCGACGCTGGTGAAGCATTAAGGTTCATGCCGCTCATTTTCCCGGAGGCGGCGCTTGACGCGCCTGTCCGGGCTACCGGTCCGCAGACGATGGTGGACCCGTAGCCCGGTCAGGCGAAGCGCCGCCGGGAATGACACCAGCGTTAGAGCCTATACTTTCTCGCACTCCGCTTTAACCGCCTCATACAGTAGCCGCACCGCAGGAGAAAGCTGTTTGCGGTGCGGGCAAATCATATTTAGCGGCACGACATCACCCTGATACTGCGGCAACAGCACCTGTAGCCGCCCTTCTCGAATGTCATCACTCACGTCCAGCGTGGATTTATACGCAATCCCCTCCCCGGCAACCGCCAGGCGGCGAATAACTTCAGCGTCATCACTCACAATCGTGCCGGAAACCTGCACATGGTGAACTTCGCCCCCAAAACTAAGCGGCCAGCGATCGAACGGCCTGCCGCGCAGCACGTAGGTCAGCGCATTATGCCGCGTTAAATCATCCAGCGTCTGCGGTTCACCGTGCTCGGCTATCCAACCGGGCGAGGCCACCAGCACGCGCCGGTTCTCGGGCGCAACCGGCAGGGAAATAAACGAGGCGTCGTCGTTATCGCCATAGCGAAATGCCACGTCCACCGGGTCTTTAAACACATCGGTCCGATGATCGGAAAACAGGATCCGTAAACTCAGCGCGGGATGGCGCTGGCGAAAAGCGCGAAACACGCGCAGGAGCAAGTTACGCCCCAGATCGGACGGCACGGCAATTTGTAACGTGCCGCGAACTTCGTCATCGGGAGCCTGGATTTTTTGCAGTCCGGCGTACAGCGTATCCAGCATCTGCGTGGCATAGGGCAGCCAGGTCTCCCCTTCAGGGGTCAGACGCAAACTACGCGTTGAACGGGCAAAAAGACGAATGTTCAGCGTCGTTTCCAGGCGTTTTATCGCCGCACTCACCTGCGCGGGCTGCTGCCCGGCCTCTCGCGCCGCCTCGCTAAAGTTGCTTAATGCCGCGGCGCGGACAAACAACGCCAGATCTTCCAGCCTGAACATAGGAGCTCCCGAATCAGGATTATTCTCAAAACCGACGCGATCCGCCGAAAAACGTCGCAGCATCACTGTTTGCTTACACTTTTAACCAAACCAACACTTGCCATTTCCTTGATGTATCAGGAATGATACGAGGCTGCGATTTTGTGTCCAGGATAATAATGAGGAAATTATGCGTAAAACAAAAATGATGCTTCTGGGCGTACTGTTGGCCTGTTCCAGCGGAGCGTGGGCTGCTGGCGGCGCTATACAGAAATATGAGCTGGATGGTGTTACCGCAGACTTCAAACAATTCCACATCGGCGATACCGTACCGCCGCTGTACCTCACGCCAGAATACAACATTAAGCAGTGGCAGCAGCGCAATCTGCCCGCACCGGACGCCGGTACTCACTGGACCTATATGGGTGGGAGCTACGTTCTGATTACCGATACTGAGGGGAAAATCCTCAAAATCTACGATGGCGAGATTTTCTACCATCGTTAAAAACCGAACGCCAGCGCGCTACCAGCCGCTGGCGTTTCTCGTTTCTATTCGTTAAAACGGTTTTGCTTTTGCATAAATTCCTCGACGGCAATATATGAAGCAATTTGCTCATATAACATCAGAATACTTAATATCAGATCGCCGCCGCTTCGCAGTAAATCATCCGGCGCAGTGCGGCTTTGATCACCTGATAAAAAAGTGATTTGTTCGAAAATTTCATTATATTCACCATAAGCGCCAATCGGAACCTCAGTTAGCGGGATGTTTTCCTGGCAATAACGCAACGCATCGGCTGCTTTCTCCGGCAAAGAGCGCGTATGCATAAAAATAACCAGCAGTTCTCGTAACTTAACGATTAGAGCAATATTATTCATCATTCACTCCGAAAATGTATTACGGATATTTTATTCCTTACCTCGTTTTTATCTACGTATGACTAATAATGACAACTTCCCGCCCAAAAAAAATTAGATGAGGAAAATCAATTCCTGTAAAAAAACATCTCATCCTGGCGAATAAAAAATATTTCACTTCTATGTTAATGAAGCTCTCACAATTGCCGGAAGAATACAATGTTAATAATATGTTTTATTGATAAATTTCAACACGCTTGAATGTGAATAAAAATAAGTAATAGTTAACATCAATGATATTCATTTGGTGATTAACTTATAAGGCAGAAAAGCGCAGTTATCTGCAGACATAAAAAAACCGCGCGACGTAAAACGCCGCACGGCTTAGTCTGGAAAGGTGATTACACCGCCCGGAAGGCAATCTCGCCGGGGATCACTTCGCCCTGCCAGTACAGCTGCGCCGCGACGCGGTCCGCTAGCTGGCGGTAAGTCTCGGTAAACTCGCTTTCCGGACGCGCGACCACCGTCGGGGTACCTTTATCGAGGTCTTCACGCAGCGTGATATGCAGCGGCAGCTGGCCCAGTAGCTGAGTGTGGTATTTATCCGCCAGCTTTTGCGCGCCACCGGTACCGAAGATAGGTTCGTGGTGCCCACAATTGCTGCAAATATGCATACTCATGTTTTCCACAATACCCAGTACCGGCACTTCCACTTTTTCAAACATCACGATGCCTTTTTTGGCGTCGATCAGCGCAATATCCTGTGGCGTAGTGACCACTACCGCGCCGGTTACCGGAATGTTCTGCGCCAGCGTCAGCTGAATATCGCCGGTGCCTGGCGGCATATCCAGTACCAGATAATCGAGATCCGGCCACAACGTTTCCTGCAGCATTTGCATCAGCGCTTTGCTGGCCATCGGGCCGCGCCATACCATGGCGTTATCGTCAGTCACCAGATAGCCGATGGAGTTGGTTGCCAGACCGAATTTCATAATCGGCGCCATGTGAGTGCCATCCGGTGACGTCGGACGCTGGTCTTCCGCGCCGAGCATGGTCGGAATCGACGGGCCGTAAATATCGGCATCGAGAATACCCACTTTCGCCCCTTCCGCCGCCAGCGCCAGCGCCAGGTTAACCGCCGTAGACGATTTCCCCACCCCACCTTTGCCGGAGCTGATGGCGATAATGTTTTTTACGCCGTTAATACCGGGCTGATTTTTTACCCGCTGAAGCGTGGCGATGCTGTGCGTCAGCTTCCAGTCAATGGCTTTAGCGCCGGTAATGCGCAACAGCTCGGCGCTGCACTGCTCTTTTAACACCTCAAACGCGCTATGCCACACGAACGGCATCTGAATTTCGATGTGCACGGTCTCGTCCAGCCAGGCGATGTGGTGCAGCGCCTTCAGCGTAGTGAGGTTATGTTTCAGGGTTGGGTGCTGGAAATTAGCCAGGGTCCCGGCAACCATCGCACGTAGGCGCTCGGGGGATTTGGCCTGGGATTGCGAACTCATCCCGACTCCTTTGTTATTGTGAGTTGAATCTTGTCCGTTAAGTTTACCTTAAAGGGAATAATTCCCCCACAATAAGCTTTGGGCTTACCAAATTATTGCCTTTGCGGTAACATCGAAAGCCCTTTTTACAATAGAAGATGTAATGCCCACTATGACTCAAGTCGCGAAGAAAATTCTGGTAACGTGCGCGCTGCCGTACGCAAACGGCTCAATCCACCTCGGCCACATGCTGGAGCACATCCAGGCTGATGTCTGGGTCCGTTACCAGCGAATGCGCGGCCACGAAGTCAACTTCATCTGCGCCGACGACGCCCACGGCACCCCGATCATGCTGAAAGCGCAGCAGCTCGGGATCACTCCGGAACAGATGATTGGCGAAATGAGTCAGGAGCATCAGACCGATTTTGCTGGCTTCGGCATCAGCTACGATAACTATCACTCCACGCACAGTGACGAAAACCGTGAGCTGTCGGAGCTTATCTATGGCCGCCTGAAAGAGAACGGTTTTATTAAAAACCGTACTATTTCGCAGCTTTACGATCCGGAAAAAGGCATGTTCCTGCCGGACCGTTTCGTAAAAGGCACCTGTCCGAAGTGCAAATCACCGGATCAGTACGGCGATAACTGCGAAGTGTGCGGCGCAACCTACAGCCCGACCGAGCTTATCGAGCCGAAATCGGTGGTTTCCGGCGCGACGCCAGTGATGCGCGAGTCTGAGCACTTCTTCTTTGATCTGCCGTCATTTAGCGAAATGCTGCAAGCGTGGACCCGTAGCGGCGCGCTGCAGGAGCAGGTGGCGAACAAAATGCAGGAGTGGTTTGAATCCGGCCTGCAGCAGTGGGATATTTCCCGCGATGCGCCGTACTTTGGCTTCGAAATCCCCAACGCGCCGGGCAAATATTTTTACGTCTGGCTGGATGCGCCAATTGGCTACATGGGCTCTTTCAAGAACCTGTGCGACAAGCGCGGCGACACCACCAGCTTTGACGAATACTGGAAGAAAGATTCTACCGCCGAGCTGTATCACTTTATCGGCAAAGATATCGTCTACTTCCACAGCCTGTTCTGGCCTGCGATGCTGGAAGGCAGCAACTTCCGCAAACCGACCAACCTGTTCGTTCACGGCTACGTGACGGTCAACGGTGCGAAGATGTCCAAGTCGCGCGGTACCTTTATTAAGGCCAGCACCTGGCTGAAGCATTTTGACGCCGACAGCCTGCGCTACTACTACACTGCCAAGCTCTCTTCACGCATCGATGATATCGACCTGAACCTGGAAGATTTCGTGCAGCGCGTGAATGCCGACATCGTCAACAAAGTAGTGAACCTGGCGTCCCGTAATGCGGGCTTTATCGCTAAGCGCTTCGACGGCGTGCTGTCCGCTGAGCTGGCTGACCCGGTGCTGTACAAAACCTTCACCGATGCAGCTGCAAGCATTGGCGAAGCATGGGACAGCCGCGAATTCGGCAAAGCCATCCGCGAAATCATGGCGCTGGCCGACGTCGCGAACCGCTACGTTGATGAGCAGGCTCCATGGGTTGTGGCAAAACAGGAAGGCCGTGACGCCGACCTGCAGGCCATCTGCACCATGGGTCTGAACATGTTCCGCGTGCTGATGACCTGGCTCAAGCCAGTTCTGCCGGAGCTTTCTGCACGTGCAGAAGCCTTCCTTAACAGTGAACTGAGCTGGGATGCCATTCAGCAGCCGCTGCTCGCTCACAAGGTCAATAATTTCAAAGCGCTGTATAACCGCATTGAGATGAAGCAAGTTGAAGCGCTGGTTGAAGCGTCGAAAGAAGAGGTGAAAGCGCTGTCAGCACCGGTCACCGGTCCGCTGGCGGATGACCCGATTCAGGAAACCATCACTTTTGACGACTTCGCCAAAGTCGATATGCGTATCGCGCTTATCGAAAACGCCGAGTTCGTTGACGGTTCCGATAAACTGCTGCGCCTGACGCTGGATCTCGGCGGCGAGAAACGCAACGTCTTCTCCGGCATCCGCTCCGCCTATCCAGATCCGCAGGCGCTGATTGGTCGCCTGACGGTGATGGTCGCCAACCTGGCGCCGCGTAAAATGCGCTTCGGCATCTCGGAAGGCATGGTGATGGCTGCTGGCCCTGGCGGGAAGGATATCTTCCTGTTAAGCCCGGATGACGGTGCGAAACCAGGCCAACAGGTCAAGTAACCCCGCATTAAGCGCTGCTCCGGCAGCGCTTTTTCTTTATAGATTCTGAAATTCCCCGCCATCGCTTCCTAATCCCTCTTTATTCCATCGATTGCTGTTAGCATCAGGGCAAAACTGGATAAAAACACAGGGACGGTGATGAAAACGTTTATTTATCAGGATGAAAAGTCGCATAAATTCTGGGCTATTGAACAGCAAGGTAACGAACTGCACCTGAGCTGGGGCAAAGTCGGCACCAGCGGACAGAGTCAGATTAAAACCTTTGCCGATACGGTGGCCGCGACGAAGGCAGAACAAAAGTTAATCGGTGAGAAAACAAGAAAAGGTTACGCTGAAAACACATCGGCGGAAAAGCGCCCCGCCCAAAAGACCGCCAGCCCGCACAATGCTCGGCCCTGGCTCGCGGATGACGCTCCTGTACCATTAACGGTGGAGATTAATGGGTTTGCCTTCTGTCATCGTAGCCGTTTCGGCCCCTTTAATGCGTCACCGCTGGGAAATGATATATGGAAATTCATTAGCAATGATACGCTAGAAAAATATTCGTTGTCTCCGCTTTACTCTCACTTTCTCCCCTATGTGGCCTCATTGATAACCAACCAGGGCGTGATCGGGATAAGTCAACTCGCCAACGATTTAGACAAAAAAGACGCAAGGACCCAATTGCCAGAGTTTGATGCTGCCGACTATCTTACTAAATGGTTAGCAAAAACGAACCATCCGGATGCGCTTAGAATATTAATTCTTTGTGCCGGCAACAAAATTAAGCGTCTGGAACATTTAAGTAAAACCTGCCAAAAATATCCTCATGCGGCCATTGCCGCATATGCGTCGCTGCTGGCGAGCTATGAAGATCCGATCTGGCGCAGAGCGCTAACGGTACTCATCAGCGCTGACCCCACTCGGGTAGAGCAGGTCTTGCCATGGATTGACGCACACGCCACAGAAACGTTAACCACGACACAACCGCTTAGCGATTCATCAGCAGAATATGCCAGCCCGGAGACCCTACCAGAAATACTGGTATCCCCACCGTGGCTAAAGCAAAATCAAAAAAGCGCACCACCCGTATTCAAGCTATTGGTGCTCCCCGTCGTTTCTACGCTGAGCCTGACGCCGGCAATAGCGGAAGAACTCACTGGCTACGATTACAGTGATTACCAATCCCAATTCAATTACGCGGACCTACCGCCATTTGAAAGCTATCGTTGGGAAAAAGTGACAGAGCCATTCACCCCGGAACAAAACTTTCTGTGGCGCCTGGGATTTGAAAACTGGCAACAGTTAGACCCTGGCACATCGCAAAAAATGCCCATTCCGCAAAACGCCATCAATGCCCTGCAATGCAATGACTACGCCACCTTGATAAATGAATTCCATCAGTACACGGGTAAGCGGTATTCGCAATGGAAACTGCATCTGCTGGCCTGGATGCCGCGCGAGCAAGCATTGGCCCTACTGGATGCCTTAGCTGATGAACCTCACAAAGGCGAAGAGGGGATCTTGCCCATTTTTGGTATCGATGCCCTGCCAATATTTGTCCGTTATCTTAAACACGATCGCCAGTCGCTGTGGCCGTTTATCCCCTATTGCGGCACAACCGATTTGGCACTGCCGATGGCACAAAACTTCAGCCGCAAAAAAACGCTGCGCGAAGATGCCCGCAGCTGGTTACTTGAGTATCCCGAACATACCATTGCCGGATTATTGCCCGCAGCGCTAGGAAAAGCGTGCAAAGACAGGGACGACGCTCAACAAGCCTTGCGATTACTGGCCGATAACAATCACCGTTCTCTGATAACCCAAATAGCGCAGCGCTATCAACAACCGGAGATTATCGCCGCCCTGGGAGCCTTTCTCGACGTAAGGGATTTTCACGATTTCCCGGCGAAAATTCAGCCTCTACCTGAATTTTATCAATTTACACTGTGTCGCAGGCCACAGCTCAAAAGCACGGGTCTGCCGTTGCCAGATGACGCCATGCGTTACCTCGGCGATATGCTGAATTTCCCACGCGAAGTGAAACTTTACGCTGGGCTGAATACCGTAAAAAGCATCTGCACTCCGACATCTCTGGCTAACTTTGCCTGGGATCTTTTTAACGCTTGGATTGAAGCCGGAGGCCCCTCAAAAGCAAACTGGGGTTTCACGACATTAGCCTTTTTCGGTAATGACGATACCGCGCGAGCGCTGACGCCACTCATCCGCACCTGGCCTGGAGAATCACAGCATCAACGCGCAGCGCTTGGGCTGGATATTCTGGCGGAAATCGGCAGCGATATAGCCCTGATGCTGCTAAACGGCATCGCGCAAAAAATCAAATTTAAGGCCCTCCAGGAGGCCGCGCGCGAAAAGATCCAGCAAATTGCCGAACAGCGCAAGCTGACTATCGCCGAGCTGGAAGATCGCCTGGCTCCGGATCTCGACCTGGACGACAGCGGCTCTCTGACCCTCGACTTCGGCCCGCGCCGTTTTACCGTCAGCTTCGATGAAGCTCTCAAACCCTTTGTGCGCGACGAAAACGGCAGCCGCCTGAAAGACCTGCCGAAGCCCAACAAAAGCGATGACGAGACGCTGGCGACCGAAGCCGTCAGCCGCTACAAACAGTTGAAGAAAGATGCCCGCACCGTCGCCGCCCAACAAATCATGCGCCTGGAATCCGCCATGTGCCTGCGCCGCCGCTGGACGCAGGAGCAGTTCCGCCTGTTCCTCGTCGAGCATCCGCTGGTGCGCCACATCACCCGCCGCCTGGTATGGGGCGTCTATAGCGAAGAAAACACCCTGCTTACCTGCTTTCGCGTAGCCGAAGACAACAGCTACAGCGATGCCGAGGATAATCCGTTCAACCTGCCGGAAGGGCAAATCGGTATTCCGCACGTGCTGGAAATTTCTCCGCAGGACATCGCCGCCTTCGGCCAGCTGTTTGCCGACTACGAACTGCTGCCGCCGTTCCGCCAGCTCGATCGCAACCACTATAGCCTGACGGAAAGCGAATGCGACGCCATGGAGCTGAATCGGTGGAACGGGCGACAATGCCAGGCAGGCCGCATCGTCGGGCTTGAACGTAAAGGCTGGCAACGAATAGAAGAAAGCGGCAGCACCAGTGGGATGTATAAACCATCAGCCTGCGGCGAAATGATCCTGGAAATGGAGCCGTTTTCCCTGCTGTATGGAGAAACGGGGTACGACGAACTTATTCCGCTCGATACGGTGAAAATCGTCGCCAAAGGCGATATTTACTTCGGAAAACCAACTGTTGCCTTCGCCGCCCTCGACGCTATCACCGCCAGCGAGCTGATTAACGATATCGAATCACTGTTTGATTAAAAGGAATTGGTCATGAAAACGTTTGTTTATCAGGATGACAAATCGCACAAGTTCTGGACGGTGGAGCAGCAGGATAACGAACTACATCTGAACTGGGGCAAAGTCGGCACCAGCGGACAAAGCCAGATTAAGACCTTTGCTGATGCAACGGCGGCGGGTAAAGCCGAGCTAAAGCTGATTAACGAGAAGACAAAAAAAGGTTACGTAGAAGAGGCCGCAATGTCTGTATCCGGTCATGTCACGGCTAAACCTGATATGCCAGCGCTTGCAAAAATAACACCTGAACTCGCCCCAGCTCCTGCTGACGTCATCCTTCCTTGGCTGGCGGACGAGGCGCAGATAGCGCTGCCGCCGGAAGTGGCTCACGAAACGCTGAGCCACCGCAACTGGCCTGGCAATCCGGTACTGGTCGCCGATAAGCTCACCCGGCTGCACCGGCTGGCCTACAGCGTCCACCAGCGCTACAAGAAAACCGTCGTTTTCGATTACAGCGCCTGCACGCTGGAATGGCAACAGACGATCGCTCAGGCAACCACCCTGCTCGATTCGCCGATAACCACAGCGCTACCGCCTCAAGTTCTGGCGGTACTGGTCGCGCTAGAAACGCATTTTAATAATAAAGATATGCTGGAATTACCGGACCAAATCGTCCAGGAAGGGGGGCTGGAATATGCTACGGACGTTCTGATTGCGCTGCAATCCATTCAATTTGAATGGAATTACGTTGCCAACACCGTCATCTTTTTCCCCGCTCACGACGCCTCTGAAGACCGGCAAACCTATGCGGGTATCGAAATACGTCTGCGTAAACACCTGTCGCTGGCGAAAGAAGATGTGTGGCAGCGCTGCGCAGATAAACTGATTGCTGCGCTGGCAACAATGCCCTCCTGCCGCCAGCCGCTTGTTGCCGTCCTGTTGCCAGAAAAACCAGAAATCGCACACTGCATCGCCGAACGCCTTTGCGAGCAAAAAGGGTTGGATGCTCTGGAATGGCTAAAGCTAACGGCAACCGATACCCGGATGCTGGAAAAACTAGAAAAATATCAGCAGTTACAACTACTTGATGACTCCTATCAAGGAAAAATCCGCTGTGCGACCGTGTTACAGGAACAAGGGATTGCCGGACTGGCCCGCTTCGCACCCTATGCTCACGGCGACAACTGTGGCGAAGTGCTGATACATATTAACCACCCGCAAGCCCTTATGCTGCTGATCTGTGCCAGCGAGCGGGGCAAACGCGGACATGAACGTATGATGAAGGCCGGAAAGCGCTTCCCGCACGCCATGCTGGCAGCGCTGGCGGAACTGCTGGCGCAAAAAGAGGAAAAGCGCTGGCGCATGATGCTGATGACCCAGCTCAATACGCATCCTGAGCTGGTGGAGACGGTGCTGCCGTGGCTGTCGTCACCGGTTACTACGGTGCTAGAAGCTTGTCGGCGACAACTTAGCCAACGGGCCGACTGCGCCAACGCCGATATGCTACCAGCGATACTAGTCTCTCCACCGTGGATGACAAAAAAGTTAAAACAAAGCATACCCGAGCTATCCCTGGCAACTCTGCCACTGGAATCTATAGATAATCTTACCGAGGACCTGCGCCAAGAATGGTTATCACCAGACCTTTATGGAAATAAAGATGCTCATGAGGCCAGGTCAGCTAACCCAGAACGAATCGTTAATCTCCTGGGATTTAATATTCAGCGCCGCCCGCGCCCTCTTCCATCCAAGGCCATCGAAGCTTACCTGCATAACGATTATCCAACGCTCAAAGCAGAATTTAAAAAATTCTATACTGGATCGCTCGATCAACCTTACTGGCAGTTACATATCCTTCCCGGTCTGCCCGAGGAAACAGCGCTTAGTCTATGGAATGCCCTAGCGCATGAGCCTCACTTAGGTGAAAAACAGGTGATGGCGCATTTCAGCATTAATGCTATCCACGGCCTTACCGCCAGCCTTTCACGATATACGCAAAATATGGGTCTGGCGCTGTATTTTGGCGGGACTCCGTTAGCCCCACAAATCGCACATATCTTCTGCAATAGTAAAACCTGCCGAACAGAAGCCCGCGAGTGGCTGCTGAAATATCCGGAACATGCCATCACCGGCCTGCAGCCCGCTGCGCTGGGTAAAGCGGGCGAGGCGCAGGATAACGCCCGTCTGGCGCTGCGCCTGCTGGTGGATCACGGTCACCGACCGCTGCTTGAGGAAGTCGCCCGGCGCTACAATCAGCCGGAGGTACCGGAGGCCGTCAACGCTCTGCTCTCACTCGATCCGCTGGATAACCATCCGGCTAAAATCCCCGCCCTGCCGGCCTTTTATCAGCCCGCGCTGTGGACCCGTCCGCAACTCGCTAACGGCAAAGCCCTGCCTGATGACGCACTAAATCATCTCGGCGCAATGCTACGTTTTCCACAGGAGGAAGGGCTTTATCCTGGTTTATTGCAGGTAAAAGCCGCCTGCACCCCGGACTCGCTGGCGACCTTCGCCTGGGATCTGTTCGAGGCATGGCAGGCTGCTGGCGCACCGCCAAAAGAGGGCTGGGCTTTTAGCGCTCTGGGAGTTCTGGGCAACGACGACACCGCCCGCGCGCTGACGCCGCTAATCCGCGCCTGGCCGGGGGAGTCCCAGCATAAACGCGCTACCGTGGGGCTGGACATTCTTGCCGCCATCGGCACCGACATCGCCCTGATGCAGCTTAACGGCATCGCCCAGAAGCTGAAATTTAAGGCTTTGCAGGAGCGTGCACGAGCGAAAATTACCGATATCGCCGAGAGCCGAGAGCTGACCGTTGCTGAACTGGAAGACCGTCTCACCCCAGATCTGGGACTGGACGATAACGGCACCCTGACCCTCGACTTCGGCCCGCGCCGCTTTACCGTCAGCTTCGATGAAGCTCTCAAGCCGTTTGTTCGCGACGAAAACGGCAGCCGCCTGAAAGATCTGCCGAAACCCAACAAAAGCGATGACGAAACGCTGGCGGCCGCAGCGGTCAACCGCTATAAATCGCTGAAAAAGGACGCCCGCACCGTCGCCGCCCAGCAAATCATGCGCCTGGAATCCGCCATGTGCCTGCGCCGCCGCTGGACGCCGGAGCAGTTCCGCCTGTTCCTCGTCCAGCATCCGCTGGTGCGACACATCACCCGCCGCCTGGTATGGGGCGTCTATAGCGAAGAAAACACCCTGCTCACCTGCTTTCGCGTAGCCGAAGACAACAGCTACAGCGATGCGCAAGATAATCCGTTCCGCCTGCCGGAAGGGCAAATCGGTATTCCGCACGTGCTGGAAATTTCCCCGCAGGACGCCGCCGCCTTTGGGCAACTGTTCGCCGACTACGAACTGCTGCCGCCGTTCCGCCAGCTTGACCGCAACGGTTACCACTTAACTGCGGATGAACAGAACGCCGTTGACCTGACCCGCTGGGCCGGTCGCGGTTGTCCAAGTGGACGGGTGGCAGGGCTAGCGAATAAAGGCTGGCTGCGCGGCGCGCCGCAGGACGGCGGCTGGATCGGCTGGATGTTAAAACCGCTGGGCCAGTGGACGCTGGTACTGGAAATAGAAGACGGCTTTTCCGTGGACATGGCGCCGGATGAATTCAGCGCCGAACAGAAGCTGACCGGAGTCTGGCTGTCGCAGAAAGATGCCCACAACTACGGCTGGGGGCGCAACGGGCCGCAGAAAACACCGTTCTCCGTCCTGGCTCCCATCAGCATCAGCGAACTGATCAGCGATATCGAATCACTGTTTGATTAAAAGGAATTGGTCATGAAAACGTTTATTTATCAGGATGAAAAATCACATAAGTTCTGGACGGTGGAGCAGCAGGATAACGAACTGCATCTGAGCTGGGGCAAAGTCGGCACCAGCGGGCAAAGCCAGATTAAAACCTTCGACGATGCAACGGCGGCAAATAAAGCCGAGCTAAAGCTGATTAATGAGAAGACCAAAAAAGGCTATGTGGAAGACTGTGTCGCCGAAGCCTCAACTCCCGTTCCGGCCCAGCAGCCAGGCTCCGCCCCGTTAGCGGAAGTTGCTCC
The DNA here is from genome assembly GCF_051131775.1 of Klebsiella sp. MISC125. Lineage (NCBI taxonomy): Bacteria > Pseudomonadati > Pseudomonadota > Gammaproteobacteria > Enterobacterales > Enterobacteriaceae > Klebsiella > Klebsiella sp. MISC125. Next base: position 2,057,925 of record NZ_CP180448.1, on the reverse strand, counting down.
ACACGAGACCGCTGCCAGCGCCGGTAGTCCGCCGTGGTTAAAGGATGATGAGCCGATTATTCTCGATCCGGGTTATGAAACCAACGCCTTTAGCCATCGCCGTTTCACCGATGAACCGCTCGACCCGGTTAATGAAGATTACACGCTGTGTGGAATGCTGAAAGCACAAGAGTTATGGACGCCTTGTTATCTCACCTGTCTGCAACATTTCGATGCCAGTGCCTGCCGTCCTGAATGGCAGCAAGCTCTGGAGGAAGCAATGCTACGCATCCAGCAGCAGCGACCTGAAGGCTCACTGCTCTCCGATGCCATTCTGACTCTCGCAAGATTCATCATCACACGCCCAATCCGCCTTGATATCTGGCTGGATAGTCTCGTGCAGCAGAGGGGGCTGGAGTACGCCACAGACTTAGTCATTGCCTTACAGCAAGTGCAGATGACCGATCAAACAAACTCCGATCCTGTGACAAACGATGCCATTGAGGATAGCTATGAGCAGCTCTTAATGGACCTGAAAAACGGCAAGCAGGCACAAGTATCTTCGCAACCTGTGATTACCCTGAGCCACAATATTACCGACCTGCGTTTTGAACACGGCTTCAGCGATATTGACTTTCATCTGCGCAAACACCTCTCCTTGGCCGATGAGTCCACCTGGCAGCGCTGCGCCGATAAACTCATCGCCGCCCTGCCATCGATTGCCCCGCGTCGTCGCCCGCTTATCGCCTTTCTGCTACCGGAAAAACCAGAAATCGCCAATCAGCTAGCGTTGGAACTGGTGCCCGATAACGACTTCCCCGAACTGGAGTGGTTGAATATCGTCGCTACCGATCCTCATGCGGTAGCTCTCCTGGAGAAATGCCGACATCTGGAACTGATTGCCAACTGGGGCAGCATAGGGCGACGTAGCTGTGTTGAAACCCTGCTGCGGGAAAAAGGGATCAGTGCTCTGCCGCGGCTAAAATCCTGGATATCCGCCTATCGGGTTAAGAGTGCACTTGAAGATGTCAATCATCCTCAGGCAATGGCGTTACTGATGACCAGCAACGAGAACAGGGACATTCGTCATCTGGAATATTTTACCGAAAAGCACCCTGAATCAGCCCTCTATGCGCTAACGCAAGCCCTGAGCAATGAAAAAAGCGCGCTCTATTTACGTCTCCTGAAACACGTTGTGCTCGGCAATCCTCTGGCTCTGAAAAATACGCTTCCCTGGCTGGCGGCGGAGCAACAACAGCTTCTGTTCAGCTACTTTCCGCAACTGGTCGCCACGAAAGAATTCGCCACCGCTAATGAATTACCATCAGTGCTAGTTTCCCCGCCGTGGCTGAATAAAAAGCAAACTATCGTGCTTCCAGTGCTGGCATTATTCCCCTTGTCGCTAACGCCTCTCGCAGACAACGCGCCGCGAAAATCGCAGGAAAACTCGCATTTCACTGCCGAGGAGATATTACAAAAATTAGGTGTCCAGCAAGGGTATGCGGGCGGCGCGAAAGACGCGTGGGATGCCGCCATTCAGGCGCTGAAGTGCGGCGACTATGAAACCATGCTGAAAAAAGGCAGCTACAACTACCTTAATTTAGCCGCACTGACGCACCTGCCTGCGGATCAGGCCATGGCCATCTGGAATATCGCCGCGCCGCTTTATCACCGTAATGCGGCAACGATGGTCGAATGGTTTGGTTTACCCACGTTACCCGGCCTGTTGCGTTTTATGGACACGTCACCTAAAGAGGCACTACCGTTGATGATGGGCTTTGGCGCAACGGAATTCGCGTTGCCGATAACGCATGCCTTTGCTCAGCTAAAATCGGTACACCTCCTGGCCCGATCCTGGCTGTTAAAATTCCCCGAACACGCCATTACGGGGCTGCTGCCCACCGTATTCGGCAAAGCGGGCCGCGAGCAAAATGACGCCCGGTTGGCGCTGCGCCTGCTGATAGATAATGGTTATCGCACCCTAGTTGAGCAGATCGCGCTGCGCTATGGCCAGCCGAAGGTCACTGCTGCCGTTACAGCGCTGTTAGACCGCGATCCACTGGATAATCTCCCGATCAAAATTCCACCGATCCCGGCGTGGTATCAGCCCGCCACGTGGCGCAGACCGGTGCTGAAAAGCAACGGCAAAGCGCTGGCGGACGAGGCAATACAGCACCTGTGCACCATGCTCGCCTTCCCGCGCGAAGAGATGCTCTACCCCGGCATCGTTCAGGTACTGGAGGCCTGCACGCCGCAGTCGCTGGCCGATTTTGCCTGGGACCTGTTTCAGAGCTGGGAAATCGTCAGCGGCTCCGCCAAAGATAACTGGGCCTTTCTGGCGCTGGGCATTTTCGGCAACGACGATACCGTGCGCCGCCTCACGCCGTTAATTCGCGCCTGGCCGGGCGAGTCCCAGCATAAACGCGCCACCGTGGGGCTGGACATTCTTGCCGCCATCGGCAGCGATATCGCCCTGATGCAGCTTAACGGCATCGCGCTGAAGCTGAAATTTAAAGCGCTCCAGCAATCTGCTCGCGAGAAAATCGCCAAGATTGCCGAGAGCCGCGAGCTAACCGTTGCCGAACTGGAAGATCGCCTGGCACCCGATCTCGACCTGGACGATAACGGCACCCTGACCCTCGACTTCGGTCCGCGCCGCTTTTCCGTCAGCTTCGATGAAGCCCTCAAGCCGTTTGTACGCGACGAAAATGGCAGCCGCCTGAAAGATCTACCGAAACCCAACAAAAGCGATGACGAAACGCGGGCAACGGAGGCGGTCAACCGCTACAAACTGCTGAAAAAAGATGCCCGCACCGTCGCCGCCCAACAAATCATGCGCCTGGAATCCGCCATGTGCCTGCGCCGCCGCTGGACGCAGGAGCAGTTCCGCCTGTTCCTCGTCGAGCATCCGCTGGTGCGCCACATCACCCGCCGCCTGGTATGGGGCGTCTATAGCGAAGAAAACACCCTGCTTACCTGCTTTCGCGTAGCCGAAGACAACAGCTACAGCGATGCCGAGGATAATCCGTTCAACCTGCCGGAAGGGCAAATCGGTATTCCGCACGTGCTGGAAATTTCTCCGCAGGACATCGCCGCCTTCGGCCAGCTGTTTGCCGATTACGAACTGCTGCCGCCGTTCCGCCAGCTTGACCGCAATTGTTATGCCCTGCGCGAAGCTGAACAGGCCAGCACAGATCTCCAGCGTTGGGCCGGACGTGAAGCCCTGAGCGGACGCGTGGCCGGGCTGGTCCATAAAGGCTGGCAACGAGGCGAAGCCCGCGACGCAGGCGGAGTCTATACCTTCTATAAACCCGTCGATGATGGCTATGTCGAGCTTGAAGTTATGCCAGGTTTCACGGTGGGATTATCGGTTGATCAGGTTAGCAAAACTCAGGAGTTGACGCATATTCAGCTTTGTAAACATGGATCCCGGAAAACAGTGTACCCATTCTCATCAATCGATATGATTACCGCTAGCGAGCTGATTAACGATATCGAATCACTGTTTGATTAAAAGGAATTGGTCATGAAAACATTTATTTATCACGACGAAAAATCTCACAAATTTTGGGCAGTAGAGCAGCAGGACAACGAGCTGCATTTGAGCTGGGGTAAGGTCGGCACCAGCGGCCAGAGTCAGATTAAAACCTTTGCCGATAGCGTCGCCGCCAGCAAGGCCGAACTGAAGCTGATTAACGAAAAAACCAAAAAAGGCTATGTTGAAGATACCGCCGCAGTGCAACCCACCGTTGCCAGCCAGCCTTCTAAGCCAGTCGCCACGACAGCATCCCCACAGCCGGAGCGCGTTCCCACGCCTGTTGACGTTACCCGCCCGTGGCTGGCGGACGATGCCGAATTGCCGTTGTCGGATGAACTCCTTGCGCAAGCGCTCCCTTCGCGCCTCTTCCCCGGCGAACCGATTACTACGCCTGAGGACAGTGAACTGATGGACCTCGGCAAAGAGATCCACAAACAATCCGGTAAAACCGTCACCTTCAATAGCGCCGACTGCTCCGCATACTGGCAGCAAGTCATCAATGAAGCTCTCACCGATGGCCAGCTATCACCAGCCGCGCTGGCGGTTCAGGTCGCCGTGGCAACTCGCCGTGGCTGGCGCAGTGGTGACAATCCCGAGCTGATGGACGAAATTGTTCACGTCTACGGGCTGGAATACGCCGTTGAAGTGTTTATCGCCCTACAGCACATTGAATTTGAATATAATTATCAAACCGTTCAGGTCACCTTTCTCGCAGAACCAGTATCGGCTCGTGGAGCGAATATGTTCGACGTTCGCCTGCGTGCGCATCTGGCCCTTGCCGATGAGCTACTCTGGCAGCGCTGCGTGGATAAACTCATTGCCGCATTGCCGGATATGCCTATCGGCCAGCAGCCGCTGGTCGCGTTATTGCTGCCGGAACGCCCGGATATCGCCCACGACATCGCCCGCCGGGTGCTGGCGCATAAAAATATCAGAACGGCAGAATGGCTGAAGCTGGTTGCCCGCGACCCGCAGGTCGTCAACGCACTGGAGCCTTACCAGGCAGAAAATGTTTTTAACGACTATTACCACGGCAGCGTCTGGAACGCGACGGTGATGCGCGAACAGGGAGTCGCCGGAATCTCCCGCTTTGCGCCCTACGTTCACGATGACCTGTGCGGCGAGCTGATAAGCTACGTTAATCATCCGCAGGCCCTGACGCAGCTGATCCGCGTGAGCGAACAAGGAAAACGCTGCCATGAACGGATGACACAAGCCTGCACCCGTTTCCCACATGCAGCACTGGCGGCATTGGCTGAGCTACTGGTGCATAAAGAAGAGAAACGCTGGCGCATTATGCTGATGACCCAGTTGAGCGCCCGACCGGAACGGGTCGCACAGGTCGCGCCGTGGATCTCCTCGCAGGCCGCGGCGCTGCTGGAAACCTGCCAGAAGCAACTCAATCAGCAGGCCGACTGCGCCAGTGACGATATGCTGCCGTCGGTGCTGGTTTCCCCACCGTGGGCGACGAAGAAGAAAAAATCGCCGATTCCCCAACTGGATTTATCACCGCTGGCCTTAGACCCGGTCTGTATGCTGACGGAAGAGGCGGGCAAGCAGCTTCTCGAACAACGTAGCTGGTATGCCCACCAGGTGGAACTGGGCAAAAAAGAAGATGGAAAGGAGTACCTGTCGCGCTTAGGCTTCCGATACTGGAGCCAGAACCACAATCGCTATGAACACGCCTCCGATGCCGCTGCCGATGCCTGGCAACGGCAGGATTACCCGGAGCTGATCGCAGAATTTAAAAACACTCGCGCTTCTTATCTCCGGGAAGAATGGAATCTTTATATGCTCGCCGCGCTGCCGCCTGCGAAGGCAACTCAAGCCTGGAACATACTCAGCAAAGAGCCGCACACCGGCGCGGAATACGTGATGACGTATCTGCGTCTTGCCGGACTGCCGGGCTTTATGCATTCTCTCTCACGTTACCCGCAAGAGAACTTATCCGTCGCTATCTGGTTTGCCGCCAGTGAACTGGCCCCGATGGTCGCCCGCGCCTTTAACAAACTTAAAACGCTGCGCGATGTTGCCCGCGAGTGGCTGCTGGCCTATCCGGAGCATGCCATTACCGGCCTGCTGCCCGCTGCCTTTGGTAAAGCAGGCGAAGCGCAGGACAGTGCGCGTCTGGCGCTACGTCTGCTGATAGATAACGGCCATCAGCCTCTGCTTGAGCAGGTCGCACAGCGCTACAATCAGCCGGAGGTGATGGAGGCCGTTAACGCCCTACTCTCACTCGATCCGCTGGATAACCATCCGACCAAAATTCCAGCCCTGCCTGCGTTTTACCAACCCGCATTCTGGACGCGCCCGCAGCTGCGAGAAAACGGCCTGGCTCTCCCGGACGCAGCATTAAAATCGCTCGGCGAAATGCTGCGCTTCCCGGCAGAAGAAGGCATTTACCCCGGCTTACAGCAGGTGAAAGATCTCTGCACTGCCGAGTCACTCGCCGCCTTCGCCTGGGACCTGTTCAGCGCCTGGCAAACCGCCGGAGCGCCATCCAAAGAGGGCTGGGCCTTTAGCGCGCTGGGAATTCTCGGCAACGACGACACCGCCCGAGCGCTCACGCCGCTGATCCGCGTCTGGCCAGGTGAATCCCAGCATAAACGCGCCACGGTCGGGTTAGATATTCTCGCCGCGATCGGCACGGATATCGCCCTGATGCAGCTTAACGGCATCGCTCAGAAGCTGAAGTTCAAGGCCCTGCAGGAGCGCGCGCGGGAAAAAATCGGCGATATCGCCGAAAGTCGCGAACTGACCGTTGCCGAGCTGGAAGACCGCCTCGCTCCGGATCTCGGATTGAACGATGATGGAACGTTAACCCTCGATTTTGGCCCGCGGCGCTTTATCGTTAGCTTTGATGAGGCGCTCAAGCCGTTCGTGCGCGATGAAAGCGGCAGTCGTCTGAAAGACCTGCCAAAACCCAATAAGAGTGATGATGACACGCAGGCAACAGAGTCAGTTAATCGCTACAAAGCCCTGAAAAAAGACGCCCGCACCATTGCCGCCCAGCAGATCGCGCGAATGGAATCCGCCATGTGCCAGCGCCGACGCTGGACGCCGGAGAACTTCCACCTGTTCCTGGTGAGCCATCCTCTGGTGCGCCATCTTACCCGTCGCCTGGTATGGGGCGTCTATGGTGCTGACAACAAACTGCTGGCCTGCTTCCGCGTTGCCGAAGACAACAGTTACAGCACCGCCGATGACGATCTCTTTACCCTGCCGGACGACGAGATCCGCATCGGTATTCCGCACGTGCTGGAAATGCCTGCGGGAGACGCCGCCGCCTTCGGTCAACTGTTCGCCGATTACGAACTGCTGCCACCGTTCCGTCAGCTCGATCGCAACTGCTACACCCTGACGCCCGCTGAACTTTCTGCTTCTGAGCTAACCCGCTGGGCCGGGCGCAAGTGTCCAAGCGGCCGGGTAATGGGGCTGGCGAATAAAGGCTGGCTGCGCGGCGACCCACAGGATGCAGGCTGGATTGGCTGGATGCTCAAACCGCTGGGACAGTGGACGCTGGTGATGGAAATCGACGAAGGCTTCGCGGTGGGCATGTCGCCGGACGAGCTGAGCGCCGAGCAGCTGTTAAGTGAAATCTGGCTATGGGAAGGCAAAGCGCACCAGTACGGCTGGGGCAGCAACGGCCCGCAAAAAGCAACGTTTTCCGTACTGGATAGTGTCAGCGCCAGCGAACTGATTAACGACATTGACACGCTATTTGAATAGAACAAGGAACGTTTATGCACAACGCAGTAACCCCACCGTGGCTGGCGGATGACGCGCAGCTGGAATTGACCTTTAAAAAGGGCAAAGAGCCGTTAAGCCACCGGCGCTGGCCGGGCGAGCCGGTGCCGCTGGTTGAAGAGGGGCGTATTCAAGCGCTGGCGAACGATATTCCTGGACGGTATCAGCATATTCGGGTTCTCACCTGGGACTATGAAAAATGCACGCCGGAGTGGCAGCAAGAGATTGCCCTGGCCATCCGCTATGTGGGCGAAGCAAAACCGGCGATGCCCGCGCGGGCGCTGGCTGTACTCACCCGGCTGGCGGAAGACGATAGCTCTGAGCTGCTGGATGAGATCGTGCAGCTGCACGGCGTCGAGTACGCGACTGAGGTGGTGATTGCGCGTCAGAATATCGCAATGAATCATAACGGTCTCCAGCCGCCCAATATCCTCTTTTTCCACCCCGATAAAGATTACGGCTTTCGCTCTGGAACCCATTTCGATAGACGTCTGCGAAAACATCTGTCGCTGGCGAAAGAAGATATCTGGCAGCGCTGCGCCGACAAACTTGTTGCCGCTATTCCTGATGTTCCGCTGGATAGTCAGCCCTTTATCGCGCTGCTGCTGCCTGAACGACCAGAGATCGCCAATAAAATGGCTGAAATGCGCTCTCAGAGATCGGGCCTGCCATCGAAGGAGTGGTTAAAAGTCGTTGCCACCGATCCCACGGCATTGATGGCCCTGGAGGGATATGATGCGTGCGATGTCTTTATCGACCGCGAAGCCAGCGATATGTACTCCGAAAACCGCTACGGCTATGCCGCCTGCGCGGCGGTTTTACGCGAACAGGGGCTGGCTGCGGTCGCCCGGCTGGCGATGTATGCACACCGGGACGATTGCGGCAGCCTGCTAGCGCAAATCAACTATCCGCAGGTTATCCGGCTATTGCTGCTGGTGGCGGACAAAAACAAACCCAGCCAGGAGCGCGTCGCGAAGTTTGCCAAAAAATTCCCCGCCTCGACGCTGGCAGCGCTGGCGGAACTGCTGGCGCTGCCGATACCGCCCGCTCGCCCCGGATATCCTCATATCGAAGAGAAAAAACTCTCGCAAAAGCAGAAAAAACGCGCTGAGGGCTGGCGCATGCTGCTTCAGGCGTTGCTAAATACGCATCCGCAGCTGGCTGAAGAAGTCAGTCCCTGGCTAAGCGCGCAGGCGCAGGAACTTCTGGTGACGTACCAGCAATCGATTTCTTCAGGTGTCACAACGATCACCGATAGCGCCAGCCTGCCGGAGATCCTGCTCTCGCCGCCGTGGCGCGGCAAAAAGAAAAAAGCTGCAAGCCCGCGCTTTGAGCTTCCCGTACTCCAGGTTGCGCCGCAGGAATACTGGCAACAGGGGGAAAGAGAGGCGCTGGCCACCAGCAAGCCAGCCTGTTTCTTTAACGACCTGCCGCTGCCTGAGCGCCTTAGCCGTAAAGGGGGCGTTGTATTACAAGAGCTGGGCTTTGAGGACATGGATTATCTGTTCCATCAATATACGTTGAATGGGCGGCAAGGGCATTTGGGATCATCGTATAGCGTCTACAGTAATAAAACGGGATGGTGTGAAGCTGCCGTTAAGGCACTGCACAGCGGTAATAGCGAGGTGCTGCTGCAGGCCTGGCGAGACTATCTTGACGAAGGCTATAAACCCAACGACTGCTGGAATCTTTATCTGCTGATGCAGTTGCCCCGCGAGCAGGCTGTGACGCTATGGCAGCGCATCAATGAAGAGAATTTCAAATTCGTTGGGGCCGAATACCTGTTGAGCATCCTCGGGACGGATGCCCTGCCCGGCTTGCATCTGGCGCTTCAGCATCGGCCAAAAGAGATCTTTCCGCTGCTGATTCATATCGGTGCGACGGAACTGGCGCTACCGGTCGCCCGCCTCTGGCGACGTTTCCAGGCGCAGAGCAACCTCGCCCGCGAGTGGCTACTGCAATGGCCGGAACACGCCGCCACCGCGCTAATCCCGCAGGCGTTCGACAAAGCGGGCGATAACCGCGAAGCGGCGATTAACGCCCTGCGCTTGCTATACCAGCAAGGTCACGAAGCGCTGCTGCAAACGGTCGCCCTGCGCTGGAACGAACCGCAGCTGTGGGCGGCCCTGAAACTACTCCTGACGCAGGACCCGCTGGACAACTACCCGACCCGGACGCCGAAAGCGCCAGACTTCTGGCAGCCCGCGCTCTGGCGCAGGCCACGACTGATTGGCAACGACCAGCCGCTAACCGACGAGGCGCTGGAGATCCTTGGCGAGATGCTGCGCTTCGCCCAGGGTGGCCATCATTACTGCGGACTGGATATTGTCAAAGCCGCCTGTCAGCCCCAGTCGCTGGCCACTTTTGCCTGGGATCTGTTTAACGCCTGGCAAAGCGCAGGGGCTCCCGCCAAAGAGAACTGGGCATTTCAGACGCTGGGTATCTTCGGTGATGAAAGCACCGTACGCTGTCTGACTGCGTTAATCCTCGCCTGGCCGCAGGAGGGGAAATCGGCACGCGCCGCCAGCGGGCTGCATCTCCTCACCCGCATCGGCAGCGATATGTCATTACTCCAGCTGCACCATGTTTCACTGCGCGCCAAATCGCGCCCGCTGCGCGAGAGCGCGGAACAGTATCTTAAAGAGGTTGCCGAAGCGCGCGACCTGAGCGAAGAGCAACTGCAAGACCGGCTGACGCCGACGCTGGGGCTGGACGACGCCAGTGCGCTGACCTTTGACTTTGGTACCCGTAGCTTTAGCGTGCGCTTTGATGAAAACCTGCTGCCGGTGATATACGACCAGCAGGGAGCGCGGCAAAAAAGTATTCCGCGCCTGCGCGCCGAGGATGAGCAGACCAAAGCCGCAGAAGCGCTGGCCCGACTGAAAGGTCTGAAAAAAGATGCGACCCAGGTAGCCAAACGTCTGCTGCCGCACCTGGAAAGTGCGCTACGGCTGGCACGGCGCTGGAGTCGAACTGAGTTTCAGGCGCTGTTTGTCGACCACCCGCTGACCAGCCATCTGACCCGGCGCTTAGTGTGGGGAGTTTACGCAGCGAATGAACCACGACGTCTGCTCAACGCCTTTCGCGTCGCAGCAGAGGGCGAATTCTGCGATAGCCAGGATGAATCCATCACGCTGCCGGAGAATGCCGTGTTCGGCATCGCCCATCCATTGGAAATGGGTGATGAAACGCGCGCGGCGTTCGAACAAATCCTCAACGACTACCTGCTGTTGCAGCCATTCCGTCAGCTGGCGCGCCGGACGGTGCTGCTGTGTGGGGAAGAAGCAACGCGAAGCAAGCTAACTCGCTGGCAGGGCAAATCAACCACCTGCGGACAGCTGTTGGGGATTCGCAGCCGGGGCTGGTGGCAAGGTAGCGAAAGCTATTTCTGTTACGATGTTGCTCAGCATCGGCTGATACTGGAAATCACGCCGGGGTTTGTTCACTACAGCATAGACGCTAAAGCCCCTCAGCAGTTTGGCGCGATAACGCTCTATTACGGCGAACAACCCGTTGCATTCTCCCGGCTCGATCCTCAGGATCTCAGCGAAGCGCTAAACACAATAGAGATTATTTCCCGCTAGTGTGACAAACGTGGTGAGTCAATTAGCAACAATATTCGACTCACCACATGAGTCGAATATTGACTTTTTAGCTCCACTTACCGAACGCGCCTTTGTGACCTCAGAATACGCAGGGAGATATTGCGCTAAATATAACTCTTTAAGGAAGAAATATGTCACCACAGGAAAAACATCTTCAGCGCCCGCCGGCTGCCGTACTGTATGCCGACGAACTCGCGCGGCTTAAGCAGGATGACTCGCTCCCTTGCCCGCCCGGCTGGCAGTTGAGCCTGCCGGCGGCGCGGACTTTCATCCTTGGCGATAGCGATCGCAATATTAGCCGCAAGGTGGTTATCAGTCCCGCCGCCGTCGAACGGATGCTGGTAACCCTGGCGACCGGGCGCGGCCTGATGCTGGTGGGCGAACCGGGAACCGCGAAATCACTGCTCTCCGAGCTGCTGGCCACCGCCGTTTGCGGCGACGCCGGGCTCACTATCCAGGGCGGCGCGGCCATTACGGAAGATCAAATCAAATACGCGTGGAACTATGCATTACTGATAAACCAGGGGCCGTCGACACAGGCGCTGGTGCCCGCCCCGCTGTATCAGGGAATGCGCGACGGTAAAATCGTTCGCTTTGAAGAGATCACCCGCACCCCGCTGGAAGTTCAGGACTGCCTGCTGGGGATGCTTTCCGATCGCGTAATGGCGATCCCGGAACTGACCGGCGATGACAGCCAGCTGTACGCCCGCGCCGGATTTAATATTATCGCCACCGCCAACACCCGCGATCGCGGAGTTAACGAAATGAGCGCGGCGCTGAAACGCCGCTTCGACTTCGAAACCGTCTTTCCGATTATGGATTTTCAGCAGGAGCTGGAGCTGGTGGCCAGCGCCTCGGCCCGGCTGCTGGAGCATAGCGGCATCCCGTATAAAGTGCCCGATGCCGTGCTGGAGCTGCTGGTGCATACCTTCCGCGATCTGCGCGCCGACGGTGGCAAGAAAACATCAATGGATACCCTCAACGCCATTATGTCCACCGCCGAAGCGGTTAACGTCGCCCACGCCGTCGGGGTGCGGGCGTGGTTTTTAGCCAGCCGTGCCGGGGAGCCCGCCGATCTGGTGGATTGCATCGCCGGGACCATCATTAAAGATAATGAAGATGACCGCGCCCGCCTGCGTCGCTATTTTGAACAACGCGTCGGCACGCATAAAGAAGCCCACTGGCAGGCCTATTATCAAGCCCGTCACCGCCTGCCGTGAGGGAACACGCATGCCTGAGCAGCCGTTAATTATCGGCATTCGTCATCACAGCCCGGCTTGCGCCAGGCTGGTGAAGGAACAGATTGAACAAACGCGTCCGCGCTACGTATTGATTGAAGGCCCAGCGGATTTTAATCATCGGCTGGATGAGCTGTTTTTACCTCATCAGTTGCCCATCGCCATCTACAGCTACTGCCAGCATCAGGACGGCGGCACGGCCGGGCGCGGAGCCTGGACGCCGTTCGCTGAATTTTCTCCGGAATGGCAGGCGCTGCTGGCCGCACGCGCAACCGGGGCGCACGTCCGATTTATCGATCTGCCGGTGTGGGCGCAGAGTGAGGACGATGAAGACGTTCCTGACGCTCGCCGCGCCGATGACCAGCAGCGCCTGCTCCAGGCCAGCGGGATGGAGAATACCGATACCCTGTGGGATCACCTGTTTGAAGACGAAACCCAGCGCGCTGACCTGAAGCAGGCGCTGGAGACTTACTTTATCCGCCTGCGCGGCGACGAAAGCGGTGGTGAAAACAACCACCAGCGCGAAGTCTTTATGGCCCGCTGGCTGGCATGGGCGATGGGGCAAAATGACGGCGCGGTAGTGGTGGTGTGCGGCGGTTGGCATGCCCCGGCGCTGGCCGCGCAATGGCGAAACTGCCCGGCGCAAACGCAGGAGCCTGAATGCCCGCCTTCGCCGACGCCCGAGGCCATCACCGGCTGCTATCTGACGCCCTATAGCGAAAAGCGCCTGGACGTGCTGGCAGGCTATCTTTCCGGGATGCCCGCGCCGGTGTGGCAGAAATGGTGCTGGCAGCTCGGTCAGCAGCAGGCTGGTGAACAGCTGCTGAAAACCCTTCTCACCTGTTTACGCCAGCGTCGCCTGCCCGCCTCCACGGCCGATCTCGCCGCCGCCCATCTACGCGCCATGGCGCTGGCGCAGCTTCGCGGTCACGCCCAGCCGCTACGTTGCGACTGGCTTGATGCGCTGGCGGGGTCGCTGATTAAAGAAGCGCTGAACGCCCGGCTGCCATGGAGCTATCGCGGCGTGATTCATCCGGATACCGACCCGATCCTGCTGACAATGGTCGATGCGTTGGCAGGTTCTGGCTTCGGCAAGCTGGCGTCGGGAACACCGCAGCCCCCGCTACCGCTGGATGTGGAGCACGAGCTGGCCCGGGTCGGTATTACCCTGTCCGGTAGCCTGACCCTCAACCGCTTTGAACCCGGCGAGCTTGCGAAAAGTCAGGTACTGCATCGGCTGGCCATCCTCGATATTCCAGGGATCCGGCGGCGACAGGGCAGCGCAATGACGCTTTCCGGCGACGGCGAAGAATGCTGGTCGCTGTTTCGTCCGCTGGAACAGCATGCCGCGCTGATTGAAGCCGCCTGCTACGGTGCCTCCCTGGCAGAGGCCGCGCGCCAGCGGCTTGAGGTAGACATGCTGGATTCCATCGGCATCCGTGGCCTGGCCGCCAGCCTGAACCAGGCGGCACTGGCGGGGCTATCTACCTTCAGCCAGCAGATGCTGGATCAGTTGGCGCAGCTTATTGCCCGGGAGAGCCAGTTCGCCGAAATGGGCCCGGCGCTGGAGGTGCTTTACGCACTGTGGCGTCTGGACGATATCAGCGGTATGCAAGATGCCGTGGTGCTGCAAACTACGCTCTGCGCGGCGCTTGACAGGACGCTATGGCTCTGCGAGTCCAGCGGCGTTGCCGAAGAGGCGCAGTTTCATGCCCATCTACATAGCTGGCAGACGCTGTGCCATATTCTGCGCGATATGCAAAACGGCAGCGTTTTACCCGGGGTGTCGCTCAGTGCCGCCCTGGCCTTATTTGAACGGCGTATGAGAGCGTTCGATGCCGCCCCGCTCGACCGCGGCGCGGCGCTCGGCGCACTGCTTCGCCTTGAGCATCCCGCTGCAACTGCTGAAGCGGCCCTGACGTTATTGGCGCAGTTGCCGTCGCAGCGGCTGGGGGAAGCTGTACACGGCATGCTGGCGCTAGCCCGCCATCAGTTGACCTGCCAGCCCGCGTTTATCGCCGGATTCAGCGAATTGCTTTCTCGGTTGGCAGAAGATGAGTTCATTCTCGCCCTGCCGGATTTACGCGCGGCGATGGCCTGGCTGCCACCACGCGAACGCGGTGCGCTGGCGCGTCAGGTACTCGATCACTATCACATGACCATGCTGCCGACGCAGGTGCTTCAGGCACCGATCCCCTGTTCGCCGGAACGCTTTACTCGTCATCAGCAGCTAGAACAGCAGGCGCTGGCAGCGCTGCAGCACTGGGGAATTCGCTAATGCATACGCTATCCGATCTTCTGACCACCCGTGAACTCCAGCGCTGGCGGCTGATTTTAGGCGAAGCCGCCGAAAACAGCCTTGGCGGGCTCGATGAACGCGCCTGCCAAATGGACCAGGCGCTGGAGTGGCTATATGGCCGCGACCCTGAACGCCTACAGCGCGGCGAACGCCAGGGCGGGCTGGAGGGCTCGAACCTGACGACGCCCGAGTGGATCAACGCCATCCATACGCTTTTTCCGCAACAGGTCATCGAACGACTCGAGAGTGATGCGGTGCTGCGCTACGGCATTGATGAGGTAGTGACTAATCTGGAGGTGCTGGAACGCATCGAACCTTCCGAAAGCCTGCTGCGTGCAGTGCTGCATACCAAACATTTGATGAACCCGGATGTACTGAACGCCGCCCGCAAGCTGGTGCGTCAGGTGGTCGAGCAAATCATGGCCCGGCTGGCAAAAGAGGTTCGCCAGGCCTTTTCCGGCGTACGCGACCGTCAGCGTCCCTCGCGCATCCCGCTGGCGCGCAATTTCGACTTCAAAAACACTCTGCGCGCTAACCTGAAGCACTGGGACCCGCAGCGCGGCAAACTGTACATTGAATCACCGAAGTTTATCAGCCGCATTAAGCGCCATAGCGAAAAATGGCAGTTGGTTTTGCTGGTCGATCAGAGCGGTTCGATGGTGGATTCCGTTATTCATTCCGCCGTCATGGCGGCCTGTTTGTGGCAACTACCGGGTATCCGCACTCACCTGGTGGCCTTTGATACCAGCGTGGTAGATCTCACCGCCGACGTCGCCGACCCGGTCGAGTTGCTGATGAAAGTCCAGCTTGGCGGCGGTACCAACATCGCCCAGGCGGTGGAGTATGCCCGGCAGCTCATTGAACAGCCGCAAAAAAGCGTCATCGTGCTGGTGAGCGATTTTTTTGAAGGCGGCGCGACATCCCTGTTGATTCACCAGGTGAAGCAGAGCGTACAAAGCGGTATCAAGGTCCTCGGGCTGGCGGCCTTAGACAATACGGCATCGCCCTGTTATGACCACGAGATGGCTCAGTCTCTGGTTAATGTTGGGGCACAAATCGCCGCGATGACCCCCGGTGAACTGGCTGCCTGGCTAGCGGAGAATTTGCAATCATGATGCCTTTACGCCCTGAATTACTCGAGCTTACGCAGCAGGCGCTGATGGCGCTGAGCAATGCCGGATTCGTTAAACGCAGTATCAAAGAGCTGGATAGCGGTAATATTCCCGAGCTGGAGCAGGATGATGCTGGTACGCTCACCGCTCTGTTTAACGATGGAGTCCGCACCCGGCTGGCAAAGGACCAGGCGCTGAAAGAGTCCAGTTGCACCTGCGGCGCCAGCGGCATGTGCCGCCATCGCGTGATGCTGGTGCTGAGCTATCAGCGCGCCAATGTCAGCGACGACGTACCCGAAGAGGCGACGGAAAATACCGAGCGCTGGCATCCTGGATTGTGGCAGGAAGAGCTGGCGACCCTACCCGACGCCGTCCGTAAGCGGGCGCAGCAGTTAGCGGATAAAGGGTTAGCTGTGGAGCTGTTTTGCTTACCTGGCGAAATGCCTTCGGCAAAGCTGCCAATGAGCGATGTGCGTTTTTACTCCCGCAGCAGCATCCGCTTTGCCCGCTGCGATTGTGTGGAAGGATCGCTATGCGAACATGTGGCGCTTGCGGTACAGGCATTTACCGACGCCGAAGCCCAGCAGCCCGGCTTTACTCATCTGGTCTGGCAAACCCGCAGCCGCAAGGTCGCCGCCAGCGGGGGTCCGTTTGATACCCCGGAGGGCGAAGCCTGCCGGCACAGCCTCCAGCAGCTAAGCCACCTTCTGTGGCAAGGCGGTATCAGCCAGCCGCCGATCAATCTTGACGCCGCGTTTACCCGCGCACAGCGTGCAGCGCATGCAGCCAACTGGCGCTGGGTCGTCGGGGCGCTTGAAGAGGTTCGCCAGAGCGTCGATGCGTTCCAGCAGCGTGCCAGCTATTATCACCCCGCGCAGCTACTCGCTCAGCTCGCCGGTCTTAACGCCCGCCTTGAGAGCGCCGGGCACATGGCGCAACTTGCCGTTCCGCCTCTGCCGTGGCGCACTATCGTCGGTCTGGGCGTTGCCGGTGAGGCACAGCTCGACCACGTGCGGCTTATCTCTTTAGGCATGCGCAGCTGGCAGGATAATCGCCAGTATGGTTTACGCATCTGGTTTAGCGATCCGGACACCGGCAGCATCCTGCATTTATCGCGCAGCTGGCCGCTGGCTGAACGGGTGCAAAGCCCGGCATGGCAGCGTCGCCTGTTTACTTTTCAGGCTGGGGCGCTGGCGGGCGGGCAAATCATTTCCCAATCTGCGCGGCGTAATGCCAATGGCGAACTGCTGCTGGGCACACGCCACCGCCTGAGCAGCAACGTTCCGCTCACCCCGGACGCCTGGCTTATGCTCAATGCGCCACTGCGCCAGCCGGGCGTGGCGGCGCTGCGCGAATATCTGCACCAGCGCGCCCCGGCCTGCGTACGTCCGCTCAACCAGGTGGATAATTTATTTATTTTGCCGATTGAGGCGTGCCTTGCCGTGGGCTGGGATGCGGCGCGGCAAACGCTGGATGCGCAGGTTATCAGCGGCGTGGGGCAAGATAATCTTCTGCATCTGTCGCTCCCCGCTTCCGCCAGCGCGCCTTATGCCGTTGAGCGAATGGCGGTGCTGCTGGGGCAAGAAGACGATCCTGTGGTGATGGTTTCCGGGATGGTCACGTTTAGTCATGGACAGCTCACCCTGGAACCGCTGGTGATGATGACCCGCTCGCGGGCCTGGGCGCTGGATGCCGAACCGCAACCCGCAGGGCCGTTGCCCGCCGCCGATTTCTCCCCGGCGGTATCTCAGACGGGATTGCTTTTACAGCGTTGCCAGGAGGTGTTAATCCAACTCCTGCATAATGGTCTACGCTACCAACAACAGAACCTTTTTCGCGAAGCGAGTACGCTGGCCGATGAACTGGCGGAGCAAGGCTTTAACCAGCTGGCTCGTTTGCTGCGCCAGCTGCATGAGAATAAATCAGCCACACCAGACAACACATTGAATACGTTAGCTTTACTCTATCTACAGCTGCAAATGGCACAATATTAAACAAAGGGAATCGTTATGCAATTCAACCGCAAGATCGTCACTATCCTGAGCGCAACCGTGTTGCTGGCGGCGCTGGTCGGGTGCGATAACAAAAAAGACGAGGTTAAAGCCTTTAGCAACACCATGAACGGCGTTGAGCTGACGTTCACCTATCACTACAAAGGGGACATCGTGACGCGTCAGGATGCGGACAACACCATTCCTTATAAATCACTCGGGGTGACTAACGAAGAGCAGGCGCGCAAGATTATCGACCCCATCGGTGCGGCTTACGGCAGCATTAAAGGCGTCACGCACAAGGTGGACTATAAGGAGAGCTACGCACAGGAGCATCTCTCCATCGACTTTAATCAGGTCAAAATCAGCGACCTGTGCAAACTGCCAGGTGCTAGTTTTACCGATTGCGCGCAAAAGTTTATTTCGCTTAGCGAGTCGGAAAAAATGCTGACGTCGCAGGGATTTAAAGAGGTGAAATAACGTCAATTCCCGGCTTGCGCTGCGCTGAGCCGGGCTACAGGTTTACAGTTGTCTGCGGGCCGGTAGCCCGGACAGGCGCGGCAAGCGCCGCCTCCGGGGAATGCGCCAGGTTGATGCATCGGAGCCGTTTCTTCCCGGTGGCGCTGCGCTGACCGGGCTACAGGCTCACAGTTGTCTGCGGGCCGGTAGCCCGGACAGGCGCGGCAAGCGCCGCCTCCGGGGAATGCGCCAGGTTGATGCATCGGGGCCGTTTCTTCCCGGTGGGCTGTGCCTTCGGGTAGCCCGGCTAAGGCGTTTACGCCGCAAGCCGGGGAAGCATATCAGGATTTCGCGTGCGCGCGTTCGGTCAGGCCGCGCAGGAAGTAACGCAGGAACTGGTCACCGCATTCACGGTAGTTTTTATGGTCCGGCGCGCGCATCATGGCGGTGATCTCCGGCATTGAAACGCGGAATTTCTGCTGGGTAAGGATAGCGAGAATGTCATCAGTCTTCAGGGAGAAGGCGATACGCAGTTTTTTCAGCACGATGTTATTATTCACCCGGCGCTCAACCGCCAGCGGCGGTGCGGATTCATCTTTACCGCGTTTGTCGTAAATCAGGCCATTGAGGAAGTTCGCCAGCACGATGTCCGGGCAGCGCGCAAACCCTTCTTCGTCTTCTTTTTTCAGCCACGGTACCAGTTGCTCTGCACTCACCGGCGCATCTGCCAGAGTAAAAATGCGCACCAGGCCGTTATTGTTGGTTTTCAGGATGTAGCGCAGGCTACGTAAGATATCGTTACTGATCATAATGCCTTCATGATGAAAAATTCTGGCGCTAAGTCTACCACGATTCCGCCGTTTTACAGCCCAATCGCCTCTTTCAGGCTTTTCAGATAGCGGCGGCTGACCGGCACCGTTTGCCCGGCGCGCATCAGCAGTTCCGCCTGGCCGTTCTCCTCCAGGCGGATCTCCTTAAGGTGGGCCATATTGACCAGATACTGGCGATGACAGCGCAGCAGCGGCGTTCGGCTCTCCAGCGTGCGCAGAGTCAGCTCGGTAAATCCCTCTTTCCCTTCGCTATCGGTGACGTAAATACCGCTCATTCGGCTGCTGACAAACGCCACGTCTTCCATTTGTAATAACCAGATCCGGCTGTGGCCGGTGCAGGGGATATATTTTAGCGCCTGCTGGGTATCGTCGAGGACGGTCATATCCTGCAGGCTGCGCTCATGGCGCAGGCGGGCCAGCGTTTTCTCAAGCCTCGTGGACTCAATCGGCTTGAGCAAATAATCAAACGCGTGCTCTTCGAACGCTTTCACCGCGTATTCATCAAAAGCAGTCAGGAAGACGATATAAGGTCGATGTTCCGGGTCGAGCATGCCGACCATTTCGAGGCCGCTGATCCGCGGCATCTGAATATCCAGAAATAGCACGTCCGGGCGCAGTTTATGCACCGCGCCAATTGCCTCTACGGCATTCCGGCACTCGCCGACGATCTCAATATCAGGCTGGGTCTCCAGCAAGATACGCAGATTTTCACGCGCCAGCGGCTCGTCGTCGACAATTAAAACTTTTAACATGCGTTCTCCTCCAGAGGCAGTCGCAGCGTAACGCGGGTAAAACACTCCGGTTCGCAGGTGACGGTTATTCCGCAGTCGGCACCGAAGCGCGCCCGCAGTCGTCGGTCAACCAGGTTCATTCCCAGCCCGCTGGCGCTGGGTTTATCCTGGTAAAGCCCGGCGTTATCTTCAATATCCAGCTGTAGCCAGCGCTCATATTGGCTCGCGCGAATGGTGATTTCGCCGACGCCAAGGTGCTGCGAAGTGCCGTGTTTAATCGCATTTTCGACTATCGGTTGCAGGGTAAAAGCCGGAAGATGATGCTGCGCCAGTGCCTCGGGCACCAGCATTTGAATCTGTAAATTGGCCTGAAAACGCGCTTTCTCAATCTGCAAATAGGCGTTCACATGTTCAATTTCATCTGCCAGGGTGACGATTTCCGCTGGCCGTTTGAGGTTTTTGCGAAAAAAAGTCGACAGATATTGCACCAGCTGTCCGGCCTGGTCGCTGTCGCGGCGAATCACCGCCTTTAACGTATTCAGCGCGTTAAACAGGAAGTGCGGGTTCACCTGAGCATGCAGCAGCTTAATCTCCGATTGGGTCAGCAGCGCCTTTTGCCGCTCATACTGACCGGCCAGAATCTGCGCTGACAGCAGCTGCGCAATCCCCTCCCCCAGCGTTCGGTTGATAGAGCTAAACAGCCGGTTTTTCGCTTCATACAGCTTAATGGTGCCGATGATCCGCTGATTCTCACCGCGCAGCGGAATAACCAGCGTGGATCCCAGCTTACAGTTGGGATGAATCGAGCAGCGATAAGGCACTTCATTGCCATCGGCATAGACCACTTCGCCAGTATCAATCGCCTTCTGGGTATACAGGGAAGAGATCGGTTTGCCGGGCAGATGGTGATCGTCGCCGATCCCGGTAAACGCCAGCAGCTTGTCGCGATCGGTGATGGCCACCGCGCCGATATCCAGCTCCTGAATAAGCACCTGCGCCACCTTCATGCTGTTCTCTTCGTTAAACCCCTGGCGCAGTATCCCTTCCGTAGAGGCGGCAACCTTCAGCGCCGTAGCCGAGAACGCAGAGGTGTATTTCTCAAACATCGCCCGCTTATCCAACAGGATGCGCATAAACAGCGCCGCGCCGACGGTATTGGTGACCATCATCGGCGCAGCGATGCTCTGCACCAGATGCAGGGCATCCTGAAACGGACGGGCGATCAGCAGGATAATCAGCATCTGCACCATTTCGGCAACGAAGGTGATAGCGCCAGCGGTCAGCGGGCTGAAGACTTTATCCGGCCGCCCGCGTTTCACCAGAATGCTGTGTACCAGACCGCCAAGTAGCCCTTCAACAATGGTGGACACCATACAGCTTAATGCCGTCATGCCGCCCATCGAGTAGCGGTGGAGCCCGCCGGTCAGCCCCACCAGCCCGCCGACAACCGGGCCACCTAGCAGGCCGCCCATCACCGCACCGATGGCGCGCGTATTGGCGATCGAGTCTTCGATATGCAGGCCGAAATAGGTACCCAGAATGCAGAAAATAGAGAAGGTAACGTAGCACAACAGTTTGTGCGGCAGGCGAACGGTGACCTGCATTAAGGGGATGAACAGTCGCGTTTTGCTCATCAACCAGGCGATGACCAAAAACACGCACATCTGCTGAAGCAGCAGCAACACCAGATCAAACTCGTACATACCCGCAGACCACACTTCACTTGAAAGCGCGTAACATACACTGCCTGCTTATAACTTTCTTTGAAGCAATACAAGAAAATGATAATTCACGGGCGAGATCACACTTCTTGCCGTTACGCTCGGCAGAGTCTGTATAAAAAAAGAGCAATATTTTCCCCTTCAGCAAACTGCTTCTACAGTTAATAGAGGAGAACACGGCGGGAGGAGAGAATGGCGCTTTATACAATTGGTGAGGTCGCGCAGCTTTGTGACATCAATCCCGTGACTTTACGCGCCTGGCAACGGCGCTACGGATTACTCAAACCCCAGCGTACCGACGGCGGGCACCGATTATTTAATGAGTTCGAGATAGACCGCATTCGCGAGATTAAGCGCTGGATTGACTCTGGTGTGCAGGTGGGGAAAGTCAAAACGCTGTTGATGGATAACGAGCAGGAGGTCGCCGATGGTTGGCGCGAGCAGCAGGAGCTCCTGCTAGGGTTTCTACAAAATGGTAGCTATCACCGTTTGCGCCTGTGGCTTAAAGAGCGCAGCCGCAGCGAATCTGCACACATCCTGATCAAGCACCTGATTAATCCCCTACGCCAGCGCCTGTTGAGCCCGCAACCAACGCTGCTGGCGCTGCGAGGTATTCTTGACGGCATTCTTATCAATCATGTCGCCCGAAGCCTGTCATCTGCTGCCAAACAGCCGGGTAGCCATGCGCTGGTGATTGGCTGGAATATTAACGATCTTACCCGGCTTTGGCTGGAAGGCTGGATAGCCTGCGAGCAGGGCTGGCAGGTTGATATCCTCGCTCATTCGTTGACCCAGATTCGCCCGGAGCTTTTCCCCGACAGCACGTTGATGGTCTGGTGTGGTGATGTTCCCGCCAGCTCCCAGCAAGAGCAAATGCGTCTGTGGGAGCAGCAGGGCCAGGTTATCTGGCTCAATAACTCTGCGGCATCATAGGCGCATATTTTCCCGGAGGCGGCGCTTGACGCGCCTTGTCCGGGCTACCAGCCCGCAGACAACTGTAAACCTGTAGCCCGGTCAGCGCAGCGCCACCGGGAGGGATAATCTCAGAGGATTGAGAGCAGCAGAAATCCCGGAGGCGGCGCTTGATGCACCTTGTCCGGGCAACCCAATTCAGGCCGCACGAACTTGTAGCCTGGCTAAGCGCAGCGCGAGCCGGGGTTATTGTCGTAGCTAAAAAGCAATTAATGTTTCATTAACACCTGCGCTTCACCGTATAATCTCTCCGTTAACATCAGGAGCCTATTATGAAGCCAGCGAAAATTGCGGTTATTACCCTATTCTTATTCATGGCGATCAGTGGGATCGGCGGCGTGATGCTGGCCGGTTACTCGTTTATTGTTCGCGGCGGTGTCGGCTGATTCGTCGGTTCAGCCGTTCAAAACCGCGGTCGACGATAATCGCCGCCAGCGCCACCAGCAGCGCCCCCTGAATGACATAAGCGGTATTAAACCCGCTCAGACCGATAACAATCGGCGTGCCGAGCGTGTTCGCTCCCACCGTTGAGGCGATGGTTGCCGTACCAATATTGACGATGGTCGACGTGCGGATACCGGCCAACATCACCGGCGCCGCCAGCGGCAGCTCGACTTTTATCAACCTCTGCCAGCCGCTCATCCCCATCCCCTGGGCGATCGTTAATACCCCGGATGGCACCGCCCCGAGCCCGGCCAGCGTCCCCTGCAAAACCGGCAATATGCCGTATAGCGCCAGCGCAATCAGCGCGGGCTGCCAGCCAAATCCCATCACCGGCACCGCAATCGCCAGCACCGCCACCGGCGGAAATGTTTGCCCCATTGCAGCAATCGTCTCCACCAGCGGGCGAAACTCCTGGCCCGCCGGACGCGTCACCGCAATCCCGGCCCCGACGCCAATAACCGTCGCCGCCAGGCTGGAGAGCGCCACCAGCCAAAAGTGCGCCAGGGTCAGCGAAACAAAACTCTCCTGCTGATAGACCGGACGCGGTAGCTCGGGAAACAACGTGCTGAACAGCGGCGCGCTGTAGGGCAGCACCAGCAACAGCGCGATAAACATTCCCGTTAGCCACAGCAGCGGATCACGCAGAACTTTCACGCCGGACCTCCTCGCGCAGCAGGTCGGCAAAATGCAGCGTCCCGCAGGCCTGCCCCTGCTCATCAACCACAGGCAGCACCTCGCGGCGATGGGCAACAAACTGCGACAGCGCCTCGCGCAGGGTCATCGCTACATTTAGCGCATCGCCCGCCAGGCGCTCATCCCGGCGCAGATAATCACCGACGCCGCGCAGCGACAACAGGCGCACGCCCAGTTCGCTGCGGCCAAAGAAGGTCTGCACAAAGGCATTTTTCGGCTCGAGCAGCATCTGCAACGGTTCGCCCTGCTGCACGACTTCGCCGCCGTCCATCAGCACCAGATGATCCGCCAGCCGCAGGGCTTCGTCGATATCGTGGGTCACCAGCACAATCGTGCGCCCCAGCAGGCGGTGAATGCGGATCATCTCCTGCTGTAGCGCTTCGCGCGTCACCGGGTCGAGCGCGCCAAAAGGTTCATCCATCAGCAAAACTTCCGGATTGGCCGCCAGGGCGCGCGCCACGCCGACGCGCTGCTGCTGACCGCCGGAAAGCTGGTGTGGATAGCGCTCGCGCAGACCAGGCTCCAGCCCCAGCAGCGCCATCAGCTCATCAACCCGCGCCTGCGTTTTCTGCTGAGACCACTTTTGCAACTGCGGAACGGTGGCAATGTTCTGCGCCACCGTCCAGTGGGGAAACAAACCAATAGACTGGATGGCGTAGCCCATCCTGCGGCGCAGCGCCAGAACCGGCTGCTGGCGAATATCCTGCCCGGCGAAACGGATCGTGCCGCTATCATGCTCCACCAGCCGATTGATCATCTTCAGCGTGGTCGATTTACCCGAGCCGGAGGTGCCAATCAGCACCGAAAATGCCCCTTCGCGCAGATGCAGATTAAGGTTTTTAACCGCAGGCTGTCCGGCAAAGGCTTTGTTGACGCCGTCGAACTCAATCACGGGCCTCTCCTTTCAGTAATGCGCCCCACAGCGCGAATAGCGCATCCACCACCACCGCCAGCGCGATGGTCGGGATCACCCCCAACAGTACCAGGTCCAGCGCGCTGCTCAGCAATCCCTGGAAGACCAGCGCGCCAAAGCCGCCCGCGCCAATTAACGCCGCCACCACCGCCATGCCGACGGTTTGCACACTCACTACCCGCAGGCTGCGCAATAATACGGGCAGCGCCAGCGGCAGCTGCACCAGGCGAAAACGCTGACCGCTGTTCATCCCCATCGCCACGGCGCTTTCCAGCGCTTCGCGCGGCACCTGTTGCAATCCGGTCACCACTCCGCGCACCAGCGGCAAGAGCGCATACAGCACCAGCGCAATCAAAGCAGGCGTCATGCCGGTGCCGGAAACGCCAAGCTGCGCCATCCACGGGAACTGGCTGGCTAATCCGGCAAGCGGCGCGATCAGCAGGCCGAACAGCGCCACCGAGGGAACGGTTTGAATCACGTTGAGAACGGCAAAAACCGGCGATTGCCAGCGGGGATGCCGCCAGACCCAAATGCCAATGGGCAACCCAATCAGCAGCCCTGGCAGCAGGGTGCCAAACAGCAGCGTGAGATGCTGATACAGCGCATCGTCAAAAACATCCTGGCGGTTGAAGTACTCTTTGAGTAGCGACAGGCCGTCCAGTGCGCCCAGCCACAGCAGCAGTCCGGGCAGCAGCCAGATTTGCGCATTCAGCAGCCAGCGCCAAAGCGTGCGCGGCGTCAGGCGGCGAACGGCATCACTGGCGATCAGCAGACAGAGCGCCAGCGCCAACCACAGACCGCTTCCGGGTGAAGTTCGGGCTAACGGTGAACCGCTACGCGCCAGTTCAACCGCCGCCTGACCAGCGCCCCATAGCAAAAGCGGCAGCAGCAGATCCGCCAGCAGAAAGATAAACAGCAGAGGGAGACGTCCAGGACGCCAGCACAGGAAAGAAATCAACAGCGCCGCCGCCACTTGCACACCCGCCAGTGACGGCCAGACCTGCCACAGCCAGCGCCCCTCGCCGGATAACAGCCGGTTAGGAGCATAATTGATAAACGGCAGCGCCATCACCAGCAGCAGTAAAAACGACAGCAGCAACGCAACGCGGTTATAACAACGAATCGTCACGCGAGTTCTACTTCAGCAGCCCTTTTTGTTGCAGATAGTCGGCAGCGACTTTCTTCGCATCCAGGCCCTCCACCGCAATACTTGCATTCAGCTGCTGTAGCGTTTTTTCATCAAGGCTGGCGAATACCGGCTGTAACCATTCAGCTATCTGCGGATATTCCTTTAACACGGCCTCACGCACGACGGGAGCTGGAGCATAAATCGGCTGCACGCCTTTCGGGTCGCTCAGAGTTTGCAGCCCGAGCGCGGCAACCGGGCCATCGGTACCGTAGGCCATCGCCGCATTTACACCGGAAGTTTGCTGTGCCGCCGCCTTGATGGTGACCGCCGTATCGCCACCCGCCAGCGACAGCAGCTGGTTTTGCTTGAGGTTAAAGTCGTAAGCTTTTTCAAACGCCGGAAGCGCGTCCGGGCGTTCGATAAATTCCGCCGAGGCGGCCAGCTTAAACTCGCCGCCCTTTTGCAGGTAGCTGGCAAGGTCGCTTAATGAGGTGAGGTGATTTTTCTCCGCCAGGTCCTGACGCACGGCGATAGTCCAGGTGTTGTTGGCCGGAGCCGGGGTCAGCCAGATGAGTTTGTTCTTTTCCGCATCCAGCTTTTTGACTTTCTCATAGCCCTGCTGGGCATTTTTCCAAGCCGGATCGTTCTCTAGTTTGAAGAAGAATGCGCCGTTGCCGGTATATTCCGGATAGATATCCAGCTCACCAGCAGTGATTGCCCCGCGCACCACAGGCGTGGTGCCGAGCTGGACTTTGTTGACAGTCTTTACCCCGTGGTTTTCCAGCACCTGCAAAATAATATTGCCGAGCAGCGCCCCTTCGGTGTCGATTTTCGAGCCAACCTTAACCGGCTCCGCCGCCTGCAACGGCAGGCTTATCAGGGCCGTCAGCGCCAGCGCACCTGACCATTTGCTTGCCTTTATCATCCCGCATCCCTCATTAATTTGCGCTCCATTTACAGGAGCTTAAGAGAAAAGCTTAGTTCATTTGAGGCGTCGAGGAAAAAAGAAAAGGCCGATTAATCGGCCTTTAGGATTTATAACAAACTCGCATTAGATATTGTGCTCGCATTTCTGCCGGGTGGCGGCTAGCGCCTTACCCGGCCTACGGAACCCGCAGTTTCCTCTATTACAGCAGCTCAAATTCGCTCTGCTTAACGCGGGCGGAATCGACGCCAACAAAGACGTTGAATTTGCCCGGTTCGGCGTCGTACTTCATCTGCTGATTCCAGAACTTCAGCGCATCAAGCTCAATCGGGAAGCTGACGGTTTGCGTCTCACCGGGCTTGAGCGTCACCTTCTTAAAGCCGCGCAGCATTTTCACCGGACGACTCATGGAAGCGGTGACGTCCTGCAGATAAAGCTGAATCACCGTTGCCCCTTCGCGCTTGCCGGTGTTGGTCACCTGCACGCTGGCGGTCACGCTGCCGTCGCGTTGCATGCTCGGTGCTGACATTTTCACGTCGGAAACGCTAAAGGTGGTATAGCTCAGGCCGTAGCCAAACGGATAGAGCGGGCCGTTAGCCTCGTCAAAATAGCGCGAGGTGTACTTGTTTGGCTTATCGGCATTATAAGGACGACCGGTGTTGAGATGGCTGTAGTAGGTTGGGATCTGTCCGACCGAGCGCGGGAAGGACATCGGCAGCTTGCCCGACGGGTTATAGTCGCCGAACAGCACATCGGCGATCGCATTTCCGCCTTCGGTACCGGCAAACCAGGTTTCCAGCATGGCATCAGCCTGCTGATCTTCTTTCACCAGCGCCAGCGGACGACCGTTCATCAACACCAGCACTAACGGTTTGCCGGTTGCCTTTAGCGCGCTAATCAGGTCACGCTGGCTCTGCGGCAGCGTGATGTCGGTGCGGCTGGAGGCTTCATGGGCCATGCCCTGCGCTTCACCCACCACGGCAACCACCACGTCGGACTGCTTCGCCACTGCTACCGCTTCATCAATCATCTCCTGAGGCGAACGCGAGTCGACCTGCACCGCTTTCTCATACAGATTGAGGAAGTCGACGATGCCTTTATCGTTGGTGACGTTAGCGCCTTTGGCATAGATAACCTTGCCTTTGTCGCCCAGTGCATTCTGGATGCCGGTCAGCACGGTTACCGACTGGTCGGCAACGCCCGCCGCAGACCAACTGCCCATCATGTCGCGCTTGCTATCGGCCAGAGTGCCAATCACCGCGATAGTGCCCGATTTTTTCAGCGGCAGCGTGTCGAGACGGTTTTTCAGCAGCACCAGGCTTTCGCGCGCCACTTCACGGGCTTCTTTGCGATGCAGACGGCTTTCGGCGTTAGTATCCTCTGGATCAGACTCTTTCGGCCCCAGATGGCTGTACGGGTCGTTAAATAGGCCCATATCATATTTGACGTTCAGCACGTGACGGGTGGCGTCATCCAGCTCCGCCATTGTTACCTTGCCGGATTTCACCAGCTCTGGCAGGTACTTGCTGTAGTATTCGTCGCTCATACTCATGTTGATGCCGGACTTCAGCGCCACACGCACCGCGTCTTCCGGGTCGGACGCCACGCCGTGTTTGATAAGTTCCTTGATGGCCCCATGGTCAGACACGGTGATGCCCTTAAAGCCCCACTGGTCGCGCAGCACGTCCTTCAACAGCCAGGCATCGGAGGTCGCCGGGGTGCCATTGAGCGAGTTCAGCGCCACCATTACCGCCCCGCTTCCCGCATCCAGCCCCGCTTTGTATGGCGGCATATAGTCATTGAACAGGCGCTGCGGGCTCATATCGACGGTGTTGTACTCTTTGCCGCCCTCAACCGCGCCGTAGGCGGCAAAGTGCTTGACGCTGGTCATCACCGAGTACCTGTCCGCCGGGCTTTTGCCCTGCATTGACTCAACCATCGCCCGGCCCATCACGGTGGTCAGGTAGGTGTCTTCCCCGAAACCTTCGGAAGCACGGCCCCAGCGCGGGTCGCGGGAGACATCGACCATCGGCGCCCAGGTCATATTCAGACCATCGTCAGCTGCTTCATAAGCGGATACTCGCCCGACGGTGTTGACCGCATCGAGGTTAAAAGAGGAAGCCAGGCCAAGGCTAATCGGGAAGACGGTGCGCTGACCGTGCAGCACATCATAGGCGAAGAACAGCGGGATTTTCAGGCGGCTCAACGCCATCACCTGATCCTGCATAGTACGAATATCATGGCGGGTGACGGTGTTAAATATCGCCCCCACCTGACTCTCTTTAATCATGTCACGGATGGCTTCTTTCGGGTTATCCGGGCCGACGCTAATCAAGCGCAGCTGACCGATTTTTTCATCCACCGTCATTTTGGTCAGCAGTTCCGTCACAAACGCATCCCTCGCCTGCGGCGTTAAGGGATGATTGCCGAACAATTCATCCGCCAGCGCGGGTTGCAGCGCCAGACTCACAGCGACGCCTACAGTACAGAGCCATTTCATTTTTATCCCTCATTGTTCCAGTCGGATATATCGGCGAAAAGATAGCAAAAACCGAAGTTTGCCATAAACATAAACGAGACGCCTGGAGAAAGCGCGCGTTATTCTCTGATTTTTCGAAACATTGATGCATGAAATTGTCATACAAAGGGCTATTCTTAAAGCTGATTATTTTGTACCACCACAAGGAGTGGAACATGTCATCTGCAACAACAAATAACAACGCCTTTCTGGCAGAACTCACCCGCCTGGTTGGTTCTTCGCATCTGCTGACCGACCCGGCCAAAACGCAGCGCTATCGCAAGGGGTTCCGCTCCGGCCAGGGCGAGGCGCTGGCGGTGGTCTTCCCCGGTACGCTGCTGGAACTGTGGCGTGTGCTGAGCGCTTGTGTCACCGCGGATAAAATTATTCTGATGCAGGCCGCCAATACCGGTCTGACCGAAGGCTCAACCCCCAGCGGCAATGATTATGACCGCGAAATCGTCATTATCAGCACCCTGCGTCTGGATAAACTACATCTACTGGATAAAGGCGAGCAGGTGCTGGCTTACCCCGGCACAACCCTTTATTCGCTGGAAAAAGCGCTGAAGCCGTTTGGTCGCGAACCGCATTCAGTGATTGGCTCGTCATGCATCGGCGCGTCGGTGGTTGGCGGGATTTGTAACAACTCCGGCGGCTCGCTGGTACAGCGCGGCCCGGCTTATACCGAGATGTCGCTGTTTGCCCAGATCGATGAAAACGGCAAGCTCAGCCTCGTCAACCATCTGGGTATCGATCTGGGCACCACGCCGGAGCAGATCCTCAGTTGCCTCGATGACGAACGGGTTAAAGATGAGAACGTGCGCCATGACGGCCGTCATGCTCACGATCATGATTACGTCACCCGCGTACGCGACGTGAATGCCGATACCCCGGCGCGCTACAACGCCGACCCGGATCGCCTGTTTGAATCTTCAGGCTGCGCCGGAAAGCTGGCGGTATTCGCCGTACGCCTGGACACCTTCCCGGCAGAGAAACGCCAGCAGGTGTTTTATATCGGCACTAATCAGCCTGACGTACTCACCGAAATTCGCCGCCATATTCTGGCGGAGTTCAGTAACCTGCCGGTGGCGGGCGAGTACATGCACCGCGATATTTACGATATCGCCGAGCAGTACGGCAAAGATACCTTCCTGATGATCGACAAGCTCGGCACCGATAAAATGCCGTTCTTCTTCACTATGAAGGGCCGTACCGACGCGATGCTGGAGAAGGTGTCGTTGTTTAAGCCGCACTTCACCGACCGCTTTATGCAAAAGCTGGGACACGTTTTCCCGGCACACCTGCCGGAGCGGATGAAAACCTGGCGCGATAAATACGAACACCATCTGCTGCTGAAGATGGCAGGCGATGGTATCGAAGAGGCTCAGACATGGCTTGGCGAATATTTCAAAAACGCCGAGGGTGATTTCTTTGCCTGTACCGCGGAAGAAGGCAGCAAGGCTTTCCTGCACCGCTTCGCCGCAGCGGGCGCGGCAATCCGCTATCAGGCGGTTCATGCCGATGAAGTGGAAGATATTCTGGCGCTGGATATCGCCCTGCGGCGTAACGATACCGAATGGTTTGAGCATCTTCCCGCCGAGATCGACAGCCAACTGGTTTATAAGCTCTATTACGGTCACTTTATGTGCCACGTTTTCCATCAGGATTACATCGTGAAAAAAGGCGTCGATGCCCACGAGCTGAAAGAGAAAATGCTGGTTCTGCTGAAGGAGCGCGGCGCTCAGTATCCGGCAGAGCATAACGTCGGCCATCTGTATGAAGCGCCGGAAAGCTTAAAACGCTTCTATCGCGAAAACGATCCCACTAACAGTATGAATCCGGGGATCGGTAAAACCAGTAAGCAAAAATACTGGGGCGAAACGCCGGATAACACCGCGAGCGCGACCGAACCGCAATAATCCGCAAGAGGGACTGTTCAGCCGCGGGGCTTCTGTATTACGCTGCACGCCGGAGAAATCCCCTCTCCGGCAACCCCGCTAAAGGAACCCAACATGTCCGCAGTGGATAAGTTACATGACGCTGACTTAGAGATCCGTGAAGCGCTGCCCGATGATGCCCACGCCATCGCCGCGCTGTACGTCTGGCACGTACTGAACGGACGCGCATCCTTTGAAGAGATCCCCCCAACCGTCGATGAGATGCGCAAACGCATCAAAAACGTGCGTGATAACGGGCTGCCCTGGCTGGTTGCTCTGTGGCGCGGGACCATTGTCGGCTACTGCTACGCCACCTTTTATCGCCCCCGTCCGGCCTACCGCTACACGCTTGAAGAGTCGATTTACGTCGAGGCAGGAATGGGGGGGCGCGGTATCGGTAGCGCCCTGCTCTCCCGCCTGATTGAGAAGTGCGAACAGGGGCCGTGGCGACAAATGCTGGCGATTATCGGCGACGGGCACAGCAACGCCGGGTCTATCGCTATTCATAAGAAGTTCGGTTTTAGCGTAGCGGGTCAGCTACGCAGCGTTGGCTATAAGATGGGCGACTGGCGGGATACGTTGATTATGCAGCGCCCTCTCGGCGATGGCGACTGGACGCTGCCGGAGTAAGCCTCACCCTACCACAGAAAATAAAGTCGGGGCGATTTTCTCCCTCTCCCTCCGGGAGAGGGCCGGGGTGAGGGCATCCGCGCGCACATTTCCCCTCACCCTAACCCTCTCCCAAAAGGGAGAGGGAACCGTTCGGAGCTTGGGTATGCGGGTAGCCCGGGCAGGCGCGCCAGCGCCGCCTCCGGGGGACGTCAGGTTAATCGTTCTGCGCGGTCTGCGCGCCGCCTTTCAGCATCGCGTCGGCCATTTGCGCTTCACGCTGCTTCTTATAGCTGAGCGCAGAAGCCGGAACCGGCATCACCTTCCCGGTTTCAATCCACGTCCGCAAACGACTGGCATCAGCAAAGTGGGTATATTTTCCGAACGCATCCATGACCACCAGCGCCACCGGACGCCCTTTGATCACCGTACGCATAATCAGGCAGTGGCCCGCCGCGTTGGTAAAACCAGTTTTGGTCAGCTGAATATTCCAGTTATCGCGGTACACCAGATGGTTGGTATTACGGAACGGCAGCGTGTAGGCGGGATGAGCAAAGGTCGCCATATCCTCTTTGGTGGTGCTCAGTTGACCAA
This sequence comes from Klebsiella sp. MISC125, assembly GCF_051131775.1. NCBI lineage: Bacteria > Pseudomonadati > Pseudomonadota > Gammaproteobacteria > Enterobacterales > Enterobacteriaceae > Klebsiella > Klebsiella sp. MISC125. Next base: position 2,025,941 of record NZ_CP180448.1, on the reverse strand, counting down.
TCAGCGGATACTGTTCGCTGGCGATCAGCAGCTTGCTCAGATCGCGTGCAGTGGAGACGTTATGAATCGACAGGCCAGTTGGCTCAACGTAACGGGTACGGGTCATTCCCAGTGCCTGCGCTTTGGCATTCATCGCACGAATAAACGCATCGTAGCCACCCGGATAATGGTGCGCCAGGCTGGCGGCAGCGCGGTTTTCTGACGACATCAGCGCCAGCAGCAGCATATTGCGGCGGCTGATTTCGCTGTTCAGGCGCACGCGTGAATAAATACCCTTCATTTCAGGCGTATGGCTGATATCGACGCTCAGCATCTCATCGAGCGGCAGATGGGCATCCAGCACCACCATCGCGGTCATCACCTTGGTGATTGACGCCATCGGGCGAACCAGATCCGGCTGGCTGGCATAAATGATTTTTTTACTGGCAAGATCGACGATCATTGCGCTACCGGAAGCGATATCCGGCTGTGAAGCGGTAACCGCCGCAGGGGTTTTAGCTATCGCCTGGGGCGCAAAAGGCACAGCCAGCAGCAAAGTCAGGCTGAGCAAAGAAACTCGAAATTTGGTCATCGTGAGCATTCTGAAAAGTATTTTTGCACGTTATGAACGTACGCCGCGGCGTTGGGGTGGTAACGCCGCTGGCAAAAATCATCATACCCCGGCAGAACGCTGGCTGGCTAATAAGAATCGTGAACAAATGCTGCATTGCCGACATAAAAACCTATTTATGTCGGCAATGAGTCAATCAGAAGAGTCGATATCCGTAACCCCAGAGAATCACGGTGATGGCGAGCAGCACTTCCAGCACCAGCACCCCAATCGCCAGAGTGGAGCTGGCGAAGCTCAACCCCTCTTCTTTATTGATACTCAAGAAGGTTGGAATGCCGAGATACAGCAGATAACCGGTATACAGCAGCGCGACGGTCCCCACGAGCGCGCACAGCCATACCAGCGGATAGAGCGCCACAATCCCGCTCAGGAAGATCGGCGTGGCGACATAACCGGCAAACACCATACAGCGTTTCAGCGAAGGCCGCTGCGGATAGCTTCTTGCCATCCACCAGATAACCCGCCCCATCACCGCCACCCCAGCGAGCATAACGGCATAAAACAGCACCGCCAGCGCCAGCCCGGTCATCAGCGACAGTTTTACCACGGTGCCATCGCCGAAGTTCCAGCCCAGCTGCGTCGTGCCGATAAAGGCGCAGATAACCGGAACCGCCGCCATGACCAGCACGTGGTGCGTATAGTGATGCGAAATGGTCTCGTTTTCACTTTTGATAACGCTCATCTCTTGATTAGGATGAGAGAAGAGTCCCCAGACATGGTTCATAGCGTCCCCCTTGTCACGGCGTGGTACAGCACTGATCCAAGTATAATTCACCTTGTAGATTATTTTGTGTACAACGATAAAAATGCTCTTCCCCGCATTTTTATCATCAGGGTGTATGATTAAGGGACTGACGTGTTAAGGAGTTTATCTTTATATGGATATCAATAACCTGATTTCCCAGTACGGCTACGCGGCGCTGGTCATTGGCAGCATGGCGGAAGGCGAAACCATCACTCTGCTCGGCGGCGTGGCGGCACATCAGGGATTATTGAAGTTCTGGCTGGTGGTTGTCTCGGTCGCCCTTGGCGGAATGATCGGCGACCAGTTGCTTTACTTACTTGGCAGACGCTTTGGCGGGCGCATTCTGCGGCGATTCTCGAGCCAGAAAAAGCGGATTCAGAAAGCCCAACGCATGATTCAGCGACGCCCTTATCTGTTTGTGATTGGCACCCGTTTTATGTACGGCTTTCGGGTTATCGGGCCGCTACTGATTGGCGCCAGCCGCCTGCCGCCAAAGGTCTTTCTGCCGCTGAATATTCTCGGCGCGATTATCTGGGCGTTAATTTTTACCACCCTCGGATATCTCGGCGGTGAAGCGATTGGCCCGTGGTTGCATCATCTGGATGCGCATCTGAAACACTGGATCTGGCTGATTCTGGTGGTCGTTCTGGTGGTTGCGGCGCACTGGTGGCTCAAGCGCCGCGAGGCGAAAAGGAAAGAGTGAAGACCAACCTAAAGTCTCAAAATCAACCCCTGATACACTTTCAGGAGTTGATTTTGGGTCAGTCTATTAATGTAGAAAGTCAGTGTTATAACTTTTCACGTTTTATCAATAAATCTTGCGTAATGCGTTGCCCCGTTTTGGTGATGCATAGTCCCCCCTGACAGGTGCAACGCAGTGTTGCTGGCATTTTCTGTCCGATGTCATACATTGAATGAATAGTTTCATCCAGTGGAATTATTGGGTTAAATCCCCACATCACCATATTCGCAGATAGTGCTGCATTACTGACCGAGCTGACGTTACGACTTATGCAAGGAATTTCAGTCAAGCCTCCTACCGGATCGCAAATAAGGCCGAGCATATTTTGCATCGCCATCGATGCAGCCTGAAAAGCTTGTTCGATGTTACCGCCTAATAGTTGAACAATACCGCCAGCCGCCATTGCGCTTGCTGACCCATTCTCAGCCTGGCAAGCAGCAACTTCGGCACCAAAAGAAGCGTTGTTTGAAATAAACGATCCAATTAAGCCACTGACCAGTAACCCTTTGATGATATCTTCTCTTGGTAAATTCAGGCTTTCACCAATAATGATGATACTAGCAGGAATGACGCCACTGGACCCTGCCGTTGGCGCGGCCACGACGATATTATGCGCACAGCTATTTTCCATGACTGAAATCGCAGCCAAAGCAGCATCATTTAATACCCCTGATGGTATTGAATTCGTGCTTTTAATAGCCTGTTTCATTTCCTGAGCTTTGTAGGGTAAAAAACCATACACAGGCGTTGAGGCCGGATCTGGCGCAATCGTTGACTGTTTCATCACATCATAGGTATGTTCCGCCAGCTGCCATATCTCTTCTTCGGTTGTTTTACCAATCGAAACCTCATAGTCCAGGGCAATCTCCCACATCGATTTCCCTGTTGCTTTTGCGTAGGATAATGCGCCTTCAGCATTAGAAAAAAGTACCGTCGGTTTTTTTTTCATTACAACCGGCATAATTGCAGGGGCATATTTCACCCATAGCACATCAGGTTGCTTATCAAACGCCAGTACTTTTTCTTTTGTTTCCCTATCGAAACCCGACACCGCATACAACACGTTGTCATTTTTCATCGATTTCTTTACTGAAACATCTAATTTATTAAATACATCAACCAAATGGGTGGCATTAGCCAGGGAACAACAAATAAAAATCTGTTCCTGAGTACCATCGATAAAAACAGGAAAACCATTTAACTCTACAATCTCAAACATCCCGCCGCCGGTTGAAAATGTTAAAACGGAAAGTTCGATTTCATCATTTTCATTATAGACATTAATCAATGCCTCATTCGGATGTCGTGATGAGAGTTTTTGCTTAGAGAACCATATGTTCTTGCCCGTACTTTTAGCAATTTCTACCGCATCTTTGACTTGCGCATTGTCTGTTTTAAAACCAAGCAATCCGCCGGTAAATCCGAAGTTTGAACCTTGCCCAATATAAGTTTCAGGATAAGAACCGCTTTCATCAAAAATAATATTTGCTTTATTTATCTCTCGTCCAAACAATAAACGAGATTCTAAACCTATCCTTGCACAACCCGCTGAATGTGAGCTGGAAGGGCCGCACATAATCGGCCCCAACACATCATTGAAAATACTATGAACCATCATACAGCCTCATTATTACGGTTTTTTGCTAAATAGATACGGATAAATTTTACGACCATCAGGACAACAATCAGCGAACCAACATATCCACTCATGATATAAACTGCATTGATAATGACATCAAATGGCATTGCAATGGCACCAAGTAGTGCAATGAGAGAAACACCCCAAACGATAGCTTTATGTTTCTTCGTGCCTTCCTCAGAGAATTTAATCGCAATAATATGAAGCAATGGCGTTGAAATGGTATAGATAGCAAAGAATATTAATGCGCCAAATGCAATACCAAGCGGGGCCCAAATTTCTTTCGCAAGGAAGAAATTGATAATTTGTTTATTTGCTACTTGTTCAATGTTAGAGGTGATGGCGTAAGAAGCAACCACATCAAGCAGTGCATAGATAATCAAACCAATACTTTGACCAATCACCAATGGTTTAAAATCAAACTTCGTGGCTAAATCTGCAGAGAATGCGGCCAGAAACAGCACCATCAAACCAACTAAAGATATACCAGAAAGGAACCAGTTTGGTGCGACCTTTAATAGTTCAAATTCATTCGCCTCGATACGAACCGCATTTATATCAATGTTGCTCCCGTTCATAACCAGTGTTGCGATACTCACAATAACCACAAAGGCAGTTAAGAACGGCATAATTATACCCAGAGATTTAAGGATAGAATTTAAACCGATAGTAACAGTCCCGGCGGTGATAACCGCAGTAATAATTGCACCGATGATTAGAGGTAAACCATATTGCTCAAATAATATTGAGCCACCGGCGGCGATCTCTGCAATAAACATGGTAAAACAGAATAGCAGCGAAAACCATTCGATCACTTTACCAATAATCGGCCCACAGAAGAATGTAAATACCTCAGTTCCTTTACTACAACCGCCATATTTACCTGCGTAAATGAATCCTATATTGACAAAAATAATCACCAGACTGAACACAATCCCGACGCCAACAGCGTGATGGCCGAATGGGACAAAAAACTGAATTGTTTCCTGGCCGCTCATAAAACCGCCGCCGATTAGATAGCCCAGGCTAGAGGCAACGAAAATATAGACCTGGCTTAAAAATAGTTTATTCACACATCCTCCTCGATCAGATTTGAAAATCCTTAAACCCCATGAACATCACCATTATTAAAAAATATAATTATTTTTTCATAATCATGAAAATAAGCTATCATGAACATCCTCCCTCATCACGTGGTTTTTTCCATTATTATGATTTTAAATTCACAATTGTGAATTTGATCTGATTTTTAAGAGTACGAATCAGTACTAAGGAAGGAAGAGAGATCAGAGCTCAACCGGGTTACAAAATCAAACTAACACATTGAAAATAATATTAAATTAACCATACAATCAATCCATTCGAAGATCACAGGAGTGTTTTGTACATTATTAGAGGTGAGAGTAAGCGATGAGATCGCCCATGAGTGACACTCTATGAATCCCATCATCATCTCCGCTGGGGCCCGTAAAACCTACACCAGATTTGAGGGCAGGTTTACTGACAAACGCGTTGATTCAAAATGTGATTTATTCAACACCGTATCGCTTGTATTATACTCCCTGGGCGCGGTTAGTTTTCGAGATAACCTCTATCAGATCAGTGAATTACAGCAAGGTGTAACGAGCCAATGAATGAAGATTTTTCGAATTGTAATGTCGGACAAAGAATAAAAGAAATCAGAAAACAACAAAGTAAGACATTACAACAGTTATCAGCTGAGAGCGGCTTATCTAGCGGTTATTTGAGTAACTTAGAGAGAAACGTGATCAGCCCGACAATCTATCAGTTGCAAAAGGTATGTTTTGCCTTAAACGTGAACATCACCGATGTGCTAACCGTGCATGATACCCCTGTGAGCCCTGTGGTTCGGGCAGATGAAAGAGACGTGTTTTTTGCTGAGAAAGGAAAAGTAAAATACGAAATGCTCAGTCCTGGGGAAAATGACATCGAAGCCATCTGTATCACGGTGGAAAAAGGGATTACCTATGAACGCACTTCCTGGGGTCATGATTATGATGAAATAGCGATCATTACTCAGGGAAGCCTATGCATCGAAATGTTAGATCAAGAGTTTGTTATTAATGCTGGTGATACCATCTATATTAAGAAAAATACCTTGCATACCTTTAAAAATATTGGGGATTCTACCTGCGTCAGTTACTGGTTCTACAAGAAAAAATAGATAATCTGTGCCGATAAGAATGCAAAATGATCCCTACCTGGTGACTCCGTCGTGGTTACGTCTTTCGAGATTCTCAGATTAGCCCCAGAGCCTTTGTTGACTCCTGGACCGCAGAGATACGTCTCCCCGATAACCACCAACGCCACCGGGGAAACAGAGCTACTTCGCCGCCTGATGGTACCCGCCACCCAGCGCGGAAGTCAGTTGGATACTGGCATCAAGCCATTGACCGTGCAGTCGCAGAGCGGTGACACGCTCCTGCAGTGCAGGCAACTTCGCCAGGCTGACGCGTGAACCGGAGAGTATCCCGGCATTCATCCGCGCTTGCGCCAGAGCGACTATCCGCTGAGTATCTTTCTCTACCTGCTGTTGCTGCTGATTTTTTGCCATCAGCGTCTCAACCTGGCTGGCCGTTTTCGCTACCTGATTAACCGCATCAACCACCGCTTTATTATACTTCGCCACCGACAGGCTATTCTGCGCGCTGGCGATATCCAGATTCGCGTTTAGGCGACCGCTATCAAAAATAGGCAGCGTCAGACCGGCGGTCACGCCCATCTGCTGTGCGGAGTGGCGGAACAGATCGCTGAGGTGCAGCGCATCCTGTTGCAGGAAAGCCATCAGGTTGATATCCGGATAAAACGCCGCTTTGGCGGCATCGATTTCGCTCAGCGAAGCTTCGATATACCAGTGCGCAACCTGTAAATCCGGACGCCGCGCCAGCAGCTCGTAGCCTAGCTCCGTTGGCATCTGCGCGCTAACAGCAGGCAGTTCGGTCGGATGCAGGTTTAGCGCCTGACTCTGGTTGTTGGTCAGCGCCATCAGCCGGGCCTCAATCTCTTTCATGTTGCCCGCAACATCCGCGAGCTGCTGATCGGTTTTGCTGACGTTAATATCACTCTCCGCCCCTTCGGCCGAGTTGGTGATCCCACGCTGATACAGCGCCGTATCCACGGTCACGATATTATTCTGCTCACTCTTCACCTGGGTCAGCACGTTGTTAATGGCGGCTTCGGTTTGCCATTGCCAGTAAAGACGGGCGACGCTGCTAGCCAGCAGTTCGCGAGTCTGCGCCTCTTCAGCAACCTGAGCTTTAACTTCACCGATGCGTGCTTTTAGCAAAGCGCGATTTTTACCCCATAGATCCAGATCCCAACCCGCCGTCAGGCCAAAGGTTCCGTTGGTATACCACGGCCCGGTGTTGCCATCAGTATCGGTAGCAAACGGTCCCATCAGGCCTTCAGAGGACATTTTTTGCCGTTCAACGTCGGCGGAAAAATCCAGACTCGGCCCCAGGTTAGACTGCGACATCCGCGCCTGCGCTTCCGCCAGCCTGATACGCTGTTCAGCAATCTGCATATCCGGAGCGTTGGCTAACGCGCGCTGAATCAGGCTATTGAGCTGCGGGTCGTGGTAATCCTGCCACCAGTTGCTCTGCGGCCAGCCGTTTTTTACGGCTGCGGGCAGTTCCATTGAGACGTGGGATGCCGGGGTTTGCTGCTGCACCGGATTGCTAATATCGTGCGATGGCGCACAGCCAGCCAGCGCGATAGCCAATGGCAGGCTGGCCAGGACGCGTTTGCTCAAGTTCAGGTTCATGAAATCGGTCTGATGACTAAATAAGGTTGGATATAATAAGCTAATTGCATAAGTACCGTTTAGTAAAGCGTGTGCCGAAACTATTAGCAGGCTAAAAATAAACCATACCCAAAATAATTCGAGTTGTATGAAAGGTATATTCACGGAGTGAAAATGAGTCAGAACATCTATGACGATCCCGCTTTTTTTGCCGGATACGCCACCCTCGATCGCTCGGTAAAAGGGCTGGAAGGCGCACCTGAGTGGCCAACCATTCAGCAAATGCTTCCGCCATTATCGGGATTACGCGTTGTTGACCTCGGCTGCGGCTACGGCTGGTTTTGCCGCTGGGCCCGCGAGCAGGGTGCAACACAGGTAGAAGGACTGGATATCTCCAGCCGGATGCTCGATCGCGCCCGCGAAATGACCGATGGCGAAGGCATTCGCTATCGCTGCGAAGATCTACAGACCCTCGCCCTGCCCGCCAATAGCTGCGAGCTGGTTTATAGCTCGCTGGCGCTACACTATCTGCCTGACGTCGCGCCGCTGTTCACCACCGTTTACCAGGCATTGACGCCCGGCGGTACGCTGCTGTTTTCCGCCGAACATCCTATTTACACCGCCCCGCTGCGTCAGGGCTGGCAGGAAGATGAGAACGGACAGAAAAGCTGGCCGGTGAGCCACTATCAGCAGGAAGGCGAGCGTATCAGCAACTGGTTTGCCGATGGCGTCAAAAAGCAGCACCGTAAGCTTTCCAGTTGGATAAACCTGCTGGTCGCCGCCGGTTTTGTTATTGAGCATCTGGATGAGTGGGGGCCGACGGCGGAGCAAATTGCCGCCCAGCCCGCGCTGGATGAAGAAAAAGAGCGACCGATGATTTTTCTGTTGCGCGCGCGCAAACCGGGATAATAAGCAAAATGGCCCGGAGGTTATCCGGGCCATGAAGATAATGTAAGCTATCGTGCACGCATTTTTGTCAGGTGGCGGCTAGCGCCTTACCTGACCTACGCGCCCCCCAGCTATTACTCTTTTAAGCTGCCGCCGTTAGTGGCAATCACTTCTTTATACCAGTTGAAGCTTTTCTTGCGGCTGCGCGCCAGGGTGCCGTTGCCCTGGTCATCACGATCGACGTAGATAAAACCGTAGCGCTTGGACATCTCCGCCTTCGACGCGCTCACCAGGTCGATTGGCCCCCAGCTGGTGTAGCCCATTAACTCAACGCCATCTTCAATCGCCTCGCGCGCCTGGACCAGGTGATCGTTGAGGTAGCTGATGCGATAGTCATCGTTGATGCTGCCATCAGCTTCGACTTTATCCTTCGCGCCCAGGCCGTTTTCCACGATAAACAGCGGCTTCTGATAGCGATCCCACAGTACGTTCAGCAGCGTACGCAAGCCGAGCGGGTCAATCTGCCAGCCCCACTCCGAGCTTGCCAGGTGCGGGTTCGGCACCATGCTGAGAATATTACCGCGCGCTTTTTTGTTCAGCTCTTCATCGGCGGTAACGCAGCCGGTCATATAGTAGCTAAAGGAGATGAAATCGACGGTCTCTTTCAGGGCTTCGCGATCGGCATCGGTGATCTCAATGTTAATGCCGTTATCGCGGAAATAGCGCAGCATATAGCCCGGATAAGCGCCGCGGCACTGTACATCACCAAAGAACTGCCAGCTGCGGTTTTGCTGCAGGGTTTCAAAAATATCTTCCGGTTTGCAGCTGAGCGGGTACATCAGGCCGCCGAGCAGCATGTTGCCGATTTTGCCTTCCGCGACGATCTCATGGCAGGCCTTCGTCGCCAGCGCGCTCGCCACCAGTTGATGGTGAATGGCCTGATAAACTTCGGCCTTGCTGCTGTCGGACGGCAGGCCGACCCCGGTCATCGGTGCGTGCAGGGACATATTGATTTCGTTGAAGGTTAGCCACAGCTTGACCTTCGCCTGATAGCGCGCAAACACCGTACGGGCATAGCGTTCAAAGAAACCAATGACCTTGCGGTTGCCCCAACCGCCGTAATTTTTCACCAGCGCCCAAGGCATCTCGTAGTGCGACAAGGTCACCAGCGGCGTGATGTTGTGCTTCGCCATTTCATCAAACAGCTTATCGTAATAGGCCAGTCCCGCTTCGTTTGGCTGAGCATCATCGCCGTTAGGGAAAATACGCGTCCAGGCAATCGATACGCGCAGGCAGTTAAAGCCCATTTCAGCAAACAGGCTGATATCTTCCGGGTAACGATGGTAGAAATCGATGGCGACATCTTTAATACTGCTATCGCCCGGTACGCGTTCCACAACCTCACTAAAAATACCGCCGTTTGGCTGGATATCAGAAGTCGACAGTCCTTTGCCATCCTCCTGATAAGCGCCTTCGACCTGATTTGCCGCGGTCGCACCGCCCCATAAAAACGCCTGTGGGAATGTCTTCATTGATCTCTCTCCTGTGATTAATGGCTTACGGACAACAGCGGCTGACCGGCATCCACCGTGCTGGCGGAGACAATATCGAGAGCACGATAATCGTCGCTGTTGCTGATAATAATGGGCGTTGCCAGGTCATAACCGGCATCCAGAATCGCCTGGCGGTCAAACTCCAGCAGCAGATCGCCCGCTTTCACTTTGTCGCCCTCTTTAACATGAGCAGTAAACGGCGCGCCATCGAGCTTCACGGTATCGATGCCGACGTGGATAAGCAGTTCGATACCGCTATCGCTTAGCAGGCCGATGGCATGTTTGGTTTGAAAAATTGAGGCAACTTCACCTGAGAACGGGGCGATAACCTTGCCCACGGACGGAATAATCGCTACGCCCTGCCCGAGCAAACCGCTGGCGAAGGTGCTGTCAGGTACCTTGTCCAGCGCCAGTACGCTACCGGTCATCGGTGCCAAAATATCGTTTTCTGAGGCAGGGGCGACGACAACAGCAGTCTGCTCAGCGGTGCTGCGCGGCAGCCCGGCGATAAAGGTCAGTACGCAGGCGATAACCAGCGCCACCACCATACCGACCACACCGCCCCAGACGCTGGCGTCGACGCCGCCTGGCGGGATCATCAGCGCAGGTAAAAAGATATTGGGGAAGCCGAAAGAGTAGATGCTGGTATTAAAGAATGCGGTAATCGCGCCACCAATCGCCCCGGCCACGCAGCCAAAGATAAACGGACGGCGCAGCGGCAGCGTCAGACCATAAATCGCCGGCTCGGTGATACCAAAAATCCCGGCGGAAAAAGCAGAACCGGCCAGCACTTTCTGGCGAGTATCGCGAGTACGCAAGAAGATGCCCAATACTGCGCCGACCTGGCCCATCACCGCAGGCAGCACCATCGGCCCCATGGTATCGTGGCCCAGTACAGCCAGATTGTTAATCATCAGCGGTACCAGCCCCCAGTGCAGGCCAAAAATCACGCACACCTGCCACAGCGCGCCCAGCGCGGCACCCGCCAGCCACGGAGCGACGGCGTAGATTATCTGGTAACCCTGCGCCAGCAGTTGGCTTAGCCAGGTGGCTACCGGGCCGATCGCCAGGAAGGTCAGGGGAACAACCACGCCCAGGCAAATCGCCGGCGTGAAGAAGTTTTTCATGGCCGATGGCAGCAGCGCATTGCTTCTGCGCTCCAGCCAGCAGCTCACCCAAGAGGCGAGAATAATCGGGATCACCGACGAGCTGTAGTTAATAAACGTCACCGGAATACCAATAAAATGCTCGACCGATGCGCCCGGCGCCTGAGCGGCCTCAAAGGCCTGAATCATCAGCGGATGCGTTAGCGCGCCGCCAATCGCCATGGTGATAAACGGATTACCACCGAATTTCACCCCGGCGGTATAGCCGAGGAAAAGCGGGAAGAAGAAGAACAGCGCATCGCTGGCGGCAAACCAGATTTTATAGGTCGCATCACCAGTATTGAGCCAGCCGCAAACTACCGCCAGCGCCAGAAAACCTTTAAGCAAACCGGTGGCCGCCAGTACGCCGATAAACGGGGTGAAAATACCGGAAACGATATCGATAAGCTGGCCAAGTAGAGACGTTTTCTCGCCCTTTTCCGCGATCGGCTGACTCTCGTCCGTCAGGCCCGCTTCGCTACGCACCGCTTGCCAGACATCATGCACATGGTTACCAATGACCACCTGGAACTGGCCGCCGCTTTCCACCACCATAATGACGCCCGGATTAGCTTTTAGCCCTTCAGCATCCGCCTTTTTGCTATCTTTGAGCTTAAAACGCAGTCGTGTAGCGCAGTGAACCAGACTCACAATATTCTCTTTGCCGCCTACCCGGCTGAGAATATCCTGCGCGAGTGCTTTATATTCCATGCTGTTTTCCTTACTTCCGCTGCCCGCAGGCATCGTTAACTGAGTATTAAAAAATAAAAAAACCCGAGAACAACGCCGGGTTTGGCGTTGCGCTCAGGTTTTGCCTGCGTAATGCAGTAACAATCCAGTTTTAATGAAGGTGCTCAGAGCCAGGCCCGATAAGCGCTTAGCGTCCCTCTTTTCTCACCCGTTCAATATGAATGGCGAGAAACATAATTTCTTCCGTCGTTAGCGCCCGCTGATAGCTCTTTTGCAAATGCCGGGCAACGGTTTCCGCACACTTCCACGCCTTAGGGTAGTTATCCTTTACCGCGCTGTGCAGCGTCACATCGTCATCTTCAACCACCGTTCGCGTCAGCATCCGCTGGGCGAAAAACTTAAGATGCGTGACGAAGCGCTGATAGCTCAACGACTCTTCGTCGTAGTTGAGCGTCAGCTGATACTTCACCAGTTGCAGAATTTCCTGCATCACCCGGGTAACGTGCATCACCTCCGGCATTTCGCTGTTAAGCTGCGCCGTGACCAGATGCAGGGCGATAAACCCGGCTTCATCTTCGGCAAGCTCAACCCCGAGCCGTTTGGCGATAATCGCCCGCGCTTCCTGCCCTAACTCAAATTCCTTCGGATACAGCCGCTTAATTTCCCACAGCAGGACATTACGAATCGCCATGCCGTTCTTTTGCCGCTCAATCGCAAAGTGGCAGTGATCGGTCAGGGTAATGTACAAACTGTCCTGTAACTTACCGAGACGACCGCGCGCCAGATCGATAATCCGATCGCAGGTGGTCATCACTTCTAACGGTATCTGACTGAGTAATTCGCCTAAACGGCCAACCAGTTCATCGCTCTGCAGCGCGAAGACCTTTTCAATTTTACTTTCATCAAGAGAGTCACCAACGCGTTTTTGAAAGGCAAGTCCTCGGCCCATGACCACCTGTTCGCGCTGCTGCTCATCTACAACCACCACTACATTATTATTAAGTACTTTGGCGATTTGCATATGAACCCCAAAAACAAAAAAACCTGACCCCGACAGATGCCAGGAAATCAGGTTTTGCCTGCCGGAGCAGTAACAATCAGGGCTGAGTATTTCACTGTCCGCTGGGTAATCTCAATGGGACAAGCAGAAAAATGTGATGCAGGTCAGATAGTTTAACTACGCCAGTCGTTAATTGTGCGTGCAATGCTCTTTGAATCCTGCAGAGCGCGTACTGCGCTAAAAAGCTCAGAGGCTTCCAGGTATTCTTTGCGCAAATAACCCAACCATTGTTTGATACGCGCAACGTGATAAAGGCCGGTGTCACCCTGTTTTTCCAGGTGAGCGTATTTTTTCAGTAGCCCGACCACTTCAGGCCATGGCATGCGCGGTTCGTTATATTTGATCACCCGGCTTAAATTCGGCACGTTCAGCGCGCCGCGGCCAATCATCACTGAGTCGCAGCCGGTCACGGCCATGCAATCCTGAGCGCTCTGCCAGTCCCAGATCTCGCCGTTGGCGACCACCGGGATGGTCAGGCGCTGACGAATTTCGCCGATGGCCTGCCAGTTGATGCGCTCCGCTTTATAACCGTCCTCTTTGGTGCGCCCGTGAACCACCAGCTCGCTGGCCCCCGCCTGCTGAACCGCATCGGCGATTTCAAATTGCCGCTCGCCGCTATCCCAACCAAGACGTACTTTGACCGTCACCGGTAGATGATCCGGCACAGCCTCGCGCATCGCCTTCGCGCCGCGATAGATAAGTTCGGGGTCTTTGAGCAACGTCGCCCCGCCGCCGCTACCGTTGACCAGCTTTGACGGACAGCCACAGTTAAGATCGACGCCCCAGGAGCCAAGCTCGACCGCGCGGGCAGCGTTTTCCGCCAGCCATTGCGGATACTGCCCGAGCAACTGAATGCGCACGCGAGTACCGGACGGCGTCAGGCTATTGTTGTGCAATTCCGGACACAACTTATAGAACGATTTTACCGGCAGGAGCTGATCCACCACGCGCAAAAATTCGGTGATGCAGAGATCGTAATCATTCACTTCTGTCAGCAGCTCGCGTACCAGCGAATCGAGCACACCTTCCATCGGCGCCAGTAATACACGCATATTGTTTATCATTGCCCGGAAAAAAAGAGGCGCTATGGTAGCGCCTCCCGGGCCGGGTTGAAAGGGGCTGTGTCGGTTTTCCCGGAGGCGATGCTGCGCATCTGTCCGGGCTACCGGCCCGCAGACGACGGTGAACCCGTAGCCCGGGCAGGCGCCTGGCGCCGCCCCCGGGGAGAGAATCAGAAGCCGCGTTGGGCCTGTCCAGGCAACCCAACTCGCAGACCGCACCGCCCGGAAAATGCACAGCCGGTTAACGTGCTTCCAGGCAGTTATCCTCTTTCCAGCCGTACAGCCACTCGATACCGCGATAAAACTCACTCTGGGTTTTACCTTTCCACAGCAGGTTGCGCACCTGGCGCTCGACCCCGGCCGCATGATAAACCCGCCCCATTTCGCGGGTTGACCAGACGATACGCGCGGTGCGCGGAATGCGAACAGATTCATAAAGCGCAAACGCGCGGGCCGCATCGCCGTCGCACTGCGCCAGCGCTTTGCCCAGCGTCACCGCATCTTCCAGCGCCATGCAGGCCCCCTGGGCCATATACTGCGCTACCGGGTGGGCGGCATCGCCGACTAACGTAATGCGATCGTTACCCCATTTATCTACTGGCTCACGATCGGCAGTGGACCAGCGTCGCCAGGAGGTTGGCTTATCCAGCATCTGCCGGGGGCGCGGATGGATACCTTTGAAATATGAAAGCACCTCTTCCTTGCTGCCGTCACGCACGCCCCACTCTTCTTTTTCGCGGCTGTGGAAGGTTACCACCAGGTTGTACTGCTTGCCGCCGCGCAGCGGGTAATGCACAAGGTGGCAGTGCGGCCCGGCCCACAGCACCGGGGCGTTAATACGTAAATCTTCCGGCATATCGGCAGCGTCAACCACCGCGCGATAAACCACGTGGCCGGTCACTCTTGGCGCATCGCCGAGCAGGCTCTGACGCACCACTGACTTTCCACCGTCGCAGCCGATCAGCACATCGGCCGTCCAGCTGTTGCCTTTATCATCGAAAACCGTCACGTCATTGGCGGTCTGACGAATATCCACCACCTGCGTGGAGGTGCGATATTCCACGCTGGGATGGGTCAGCACCGCTTCCCAGACGGTGGCGTGGATGTCCACCCGATGGATCACCGCATAGGGGCCGCCGAAGTGGTCGCGGAAGGCCTGCCCGGTCTCAATGCACACAACCTCTTCACCGTTTACTGCGTCCATCATGGTGATGTGATCGGTAAATACCGCACGTTGACGGGCGATTTGGCCAACACCCAGGCTGTCCAACGCCGAGAACGCATTTGGGCCAAGCTGGATCCCCGCGCCGATTTCGCCAATTTCATGGGCCTTTTCTAATAGCATCACCTTGATGCCCTGGCGTGCCAGAGAGAGCGCCGTTGCCGCCCCGCCAATGCCGCCGCCGACAATAATTGCTCGCATCACTTTTGCCATGTTGCCTCCTAAGCCGGGATCTTATCTTGTTGGTTTTCCGGCGCGGCGGCGATAAACGCCGGCAGCCGGGTACAGGCGTCATAGACCGCCTGGCAGCGTGGGTAGTGGCTCAGGTCGCAGCCCATTCGCAAAGCGTTAGCCCACTGCGGCACCAGGCAGCAGTCGGCCAGCGTTGGCGTATCACCCACGCAGAAATTGCCGGATTTGGCGTGGCGCAACAGCTGCTCCACGGCGCTAAATCCCTGTTGGATCCAGTGCGCATACCAGCGTTTTTTATCTTCTTCACTCACCTTCAGCTCGTCGCCAAGGTAGCGCAAAACGCGCATGTTATTAATCGGGTGGATATCGCAGGCGATGGCATAAACAATCTCCAGCACCCGCATGCGTGCGGTATCCTCCTGCGGCAGCAGCAGCGGCTGCGGATAGTGACGGTCAAGCCAATCCGCAATCGCCAGCGACTGACCGAGAGATTCACCCTCGTCGGTGGTAAGCGTTGGCACCAGGCCAACAGGATTCAGCCGCCGATACTCCAGCGCATTCTGCTGACCGATGCGGATGTTGACCCCCACGCTCTGGTAGTCAATGCCCTTCAGCGCCAGCGCAATCCGCACGCGATATGACGCCGAGCTATTAAAAAAACTGTACAGCTTCATCATTCACCTCACACCACGCGAACCGCGATTGGCGTCAGACCCTCTACGTTGCCGGTGATCACATCGCCTTTCACCACCGCGCCCACGCCTTCCGGGGTACCGGTGAAAATCAGGTCGCCGGGCTGAAGTTCGAAGAAACCAGACAGGTAGCTGATGGTTTCATTGACCGACCAGATCAGATGGCGGATATCGCTGCGCTGGTGATCTTCGCCGTTAACCTGTAACCAGATCCCTGCCTGATTCACATCTGCGGTATCGGCTTTATGCAGCGGCGCAATCGGCGCGGAGAGGTCGAAGGCTTTACCGATTTCCCACGGACGGCCCATCTGGCGCATCTCCATTTGGCGGTCGCGGCGGGTCATATCCAGGCCGGTGGCGTAGCCCCAGATATACTCATGGGCCTGCTCCAGCGGAATATCGCTGCCCTTCTTACCAATAGCCACCACCAGCTCAATTTCATAGTGGTAGTTATCGGTTTGCGACGGGTACGGCAGGTTCAGCGTTTCCCCTGCGGCAACCGGCACCACCGCATCGGCGGGTTTGCAGAAAAAGAACGGCGGTTCGCGATCCGGGTCGAACCCCATTTCGCGGGCGTGTGCGGCATAGTTACGCCCCACACAGTAAACGCGGCGCACCGGGAACTGCTCTTCGCTGCCAACAACCGGAACGCTAATCGGGGCCTGGGGTGCAAAAACGTATTGAGTCATGATTCGTTTCCTTATTTTTAATTTTTAATAACGCGCTTCGCGGAACAGGCCGAGAGCTTCCTGCACGGGACGATCCGAAAAGCTGAATAACACGGTATCTTCGGCGGAAATAAATGAGACGGCGTGCCAGGTCGGCACCACGAAGATATCTTTTGCCTGGAAAGAGAAAGTCTGCTCACCGATAGTGACCTGACCGCTACCTTCAACTACGTGATAGATAGTGCTGTCGGTGGTTTTCGCCGCGCGTGAGGTAAACCCTTTCGGCAACAGCTGCAGGAAGGCCCCCATCGCCGGCATCGGGTAGCCGCCGGTAACCGGGTTGACGTAGCGCATTTTATAGCCATCCCACTCGTCGGCATCGCCCAGACGCGTCAAATCGTGCAGCGCCTCGCGGCTGCGGTCATAGCGATAGTTAAAGATGGGCGAAGAGTTACCGACCTGATGGCGCAGCGGCAGCATATTGGCGGCGTAGCGCGGCAGATAATCCCCCTCTTTGCGGGTCACCGGCTGCTGATCTTCCGGGTAATCTTCAGCAAAAGCGCAGCCCAGATAGTTCACTAACGGCAGGTCGAGGCCATCAAGCCAGACCACCGGCTCATTGCCGGGGTTGCCGTGATCGTGCCAGCGCCACTGCGGCGTCAGGATAAAGTCACCGGCCCGCATTTGCGTGCGTTCGCCGTCGACGGCGGTAAACGCCCCTTCCCCTTCAACAACAAAGCGCAGAGCAGACTGGTTATGACGATGGCTTGGCGCGACTTCGCCGGGCATAATCAGCTGTAAACCGGCATACAGCGATGAGGTAATTGATGACTGTCCGCGCAGCGCCGGGTTCTCCAGCACCAGCACGCGACGTATCGCTTCTTTCGCGCCAATCAGCTCGCCGCTTTTCATCAGCAGCGGACGAATCTCCTGATAATTCCAGTAGGCCGGGGCGCAGGTGGCGTTCGGCGTTTTCGGCACCAGGTGGTGCAGGGATTCCCAAAGCGGCGTCAGGTTTTGGCCGGAAATATGCTGGTAAAACTGCTGACGACCGTTGTTTGCTTGCGTGGTGGATTGAGACATTATTCTTCTCCTTATTTATTCACGATGCCTGCAGAAGGCAGCGCGGCAGGTACAGATGTCGGGTTGCGGACGGCAAGCGTCAGCAGAATAAGCATCACGGCGCTAACAACGGCCGGTACAGCGATAACAAAAAACAGGGTGTCGAAAGAGAAATTCATCGCCATCATCATGCCGCCGGAGAGCGAGCCGACGATGGCCCCGCAGCGGCCCACGGCGTTTGACCAGCTCACGCCAGTGGCGCGGCTTTGGGTGGGATAGAGCGTTGCGGTCAGCGCATTCAGCCCGACCTGCGAACCGCTGATGCCGATACCGGTACCGAAAATCGCCAGCGCCATCAGCCACAGACCGTTCTCGCTCAGACCAATCATCACGATACAGACCGCGCCCATGGCATAGCTCAGCGCCAGCACCCGGAAAGGGTTGAAACGGTCCATCAGTACCCCGAGCAGCAGCGCGCCAAAGGTGCCGCCAATCTGGAAAGCGGCGGTAACCCACGATGCATGCTGTAAATCAATGCCGCGATGGTTGAGCAGCGTCGGCATCCAACTGGAGAGCAGATAGATAATCAGCAGGCTCATAAAGAACACCACCCATAACATCAACGTAATGGGTAACTGGCGGCCCACAAACAGCTGACTGATGCTGCCCTTTGCGCCTGCTGCGGGTTCATCGAGCCAGAAATGGGTATCGTCATAGCGCTCGCCGGTAATTGCGCTGACGGTTTTAGCGATAGTCGCCTGCGGTAACTGGCGACGGACCTGCCAGCGTGGGGATTCGGGAAGCAGCGGCACCAGCGCCACCGCCAGCATCAGCGGTAAAACACCGCCGAGTACCAGAATGCCGTGCCAGCCAATCAGCGGTACCAACTGTGCGCTGACTACGCCACCGAATGCCGAGCCGAGGGTGAATCCGCAAAACATCAGGGTCACCAGCGCGCCCCGCCGCCGGGCAGGCAGATATTCCGACGTCATGGTAATGGTATTGGGCATCGCACCGCCGAGGCCGAGGCCGGTCAGAAAGCGCAGAATGACCAACATTTGCAGGTCAGGCGCAAACGCCGAAAGCAGGCTAAACAAGCCAAATAGCGCGACGCAAAATTCAATCACCCGTTTACGACCAAAGCGGTCGGAAAGCGGGCCGCAGAGCAGCGCCCCGGCGGTTAAGCCCAGCAATCCGGCACCAAACAGCGGTGCGAGGTCGCTGGCAGTGAGCTGCCAGTGGCTACGAATATCCGGTGCGATAAAACCAATGGCGGCGGTATCGAAGCCGTCCAGCATGACGACCAGGAAACAGCAGATAATCACGCGCCACTGACGGGCACCGACCGGTGCGGTATCGAGCAGCTTTTGCAATTCATGTCGTTGAGTCATGGCTATGCCTCGGTGCAGGTAGAGGAAGATGTTGTATTTATTTCTTTTATGTTGCGATTTTGTAACCCGAGCAATGAAATGTACAATGGTATTTCGGGCATAGACATAACCTGGAGGTTATCGCTGATGGCAAACTGGACGCAAAAACTGAAGCTGCATCATCTGCAGATGCTGGTGGCGCTGGGAGAGCAAGGCAATCTCACGCAAGTGGCGAAAATGATGAATATTACGCAACCTGCGCTTTCCAAATGGCTCAGCCAATTTGAAGACGAAGTCGGTATGCCCTTGTTCGAACGCCACAGCAAAGGCCTGCGTCCCTCAGAAGGCGGAAAACTGCTGATACAGCATGCCCAGCGGCTGATTAACGATATGTCGCGATCGCAGTATGAAATCGAGCGTTTCAAGCAGGGCGGCCAGGTAGGTAGTCTGATGATCGGCTGTTCGCCAGTGGCGACCGACTGCGTCTCGCAGGCTATTCTTGAGCTGCTTAAAGAGATGCCAACTCTGCACCTGAATATCGAAGAGAAAGTGATGACGCCTCTGCTCAACGATCTGCTCGCTGGAGTGGTTGATGTGGTGGTGGGACGGGTCGGCGGGCGAGCGCTCGAGCTGCCGCTGAGCTACCGGGTGCTCTACACCGAGCCGGTGTGCTTCGTCGCCCGTCCCGACCACCCGCTGGCGGAAAAACCGCGGTTAAGTTGGGCCGACCTCGCCCACTGGCGCTGGATTGTCTGGCCGACCGGCACCCCGATTCGCCTGAGTATTGATAATGCGCTGGTGGATAATGGCGTAATGCTGCCGGAAAACACCATAGAATCGGCATCGATGAACGTCACCACCAACCTGCTACAAAGCAGCGATATGGTATCGATTCTTTCATTGCGCCTGGCCCAGCGCTACGCCGCGCAGCACCAGCTGGTGATTCTTAATTTGCCGCGCATTGAACAAAAAGGTAGCGTTGGCGTGTTCTGGCGAAAAAGTGAAGCGCCGTCACTTGCACTTAACCGCTTTCTTCATTATCTATCCCTGCAGCCGTCGCCCTGAAATCAGTATGGTCAAGTGTTCCAGATCTCTATCTCAGGTATGCGTAGAATTCATGATGTGATCGGTAGCACATTTTTGGGTTTAATTGTATGATGAATGTGGTTCATCAAGGGTTATTACCATGAGTCAATCACTGATTATTGTCTGGCAGTATCTGCGCGCTTTCGTGCTGATATATGCTTGTTTATATGCCGGTATTTTTATCTCCTCCCTGCTGCCGATAACGATCCCCGGCAGCATTATTGGCATGTTGATTTTGTTCTTTTTGCTGGCGTTGCAAATCATGCCCGCGCAGTGGGTTAACCCCGGCTGCAATGTTCTGATCCGCTATATGGCATTGCTGTTTGTGCCCATCGGCGTAGGCGTTATGCAATATTGGGATTTACTACGCGCGCAGTTCGGTCCGGTAGTGGTCTCCTGTGCGATAAGCACGCTGGTGGTCTTTTTGGTGGTCAGCTGGAGCTCGCACCTGGTTCACGGGGAGCGCAAAGTGGTCGGACAAAAAGGACGTGACAAATGATCCATGAAATCTGGTGGTCACTGCCGCTAACCCTGGCCGTCTTTTTCCTCGCCCGCAAGCTGGCGGCGCGGTTTAAATTTCCGCTGCTCAACCCGCTGCTGGTAGCGATGGTAGTGCTGATTCCTTTTCTGCTGATAACCGGTATCTCATACGAGCGCTATTTCCTCGGCAGTAAAATTCTTAACGACCTGCTGCAGCCGGCGGTAGTTGCTCTAGCCTTTCCTTTGTATGAACAACTGCACCAGATCCGCGCCCGCTGGAAGTCCATCATTACCATCTGCTTTATTGGTAGCGTGGTGGCGATGGTCACCGGCACCACCGTTGCATTGCTGATGGGTGCGACTCCGCAGATTGCCGCTTCTATTTTGCCTAAATCGGTCACCACGCCGATTGCCATGGCGGTGAGCAGCAGCATTGGCGGTATTCCGGCGATCAGCGCCGTGTGCGTTATTTTCGTCGGTATTCTCGGAGCGGTATTCGGTCACACCCTACTGAACCTGATGCGTATCCGCACCAAAGCCTCCCGCGGGCTGTCGATGGGTACCGCATCCCACGCATTAGGGACCGCTCGCTGTGCAGAGCTCGACTATCAGGAAGGGGCGTTCAGCTCGTTGGCGCTGGTACTTTGCGGGATTATCACCTCGCTGATTGCACCGTTTTTGTTTCCGATAATTTTGGCGATAGTCGGTTAAATGTGATTTAAATCACATTATTCAATGCAACACAAATTAGTTGCACAAACAATGAGATGTTTATCACATATACAGGTTACAACCACCCGTACACTAGATTTCCATTACATTGTTATGAGGCAACGCTATGCACCCACGTTTTCAAGCTGTTCTTCCCCAACTGGCGGCGGATCTGCAAGCGGCCATCGCCCCGATGCTGGCCGACCCGCATTTTCCGGCGATGCTCAGCGCCGGGCAAGTTGCAGCGCTGCAAAGCGCAACGGGTCTGGATGAAGACGCGCTGGCCTTTGCTCTGCTGCCGCTAGCGGCGGCCTGCGCCCGCGCTGACCTTTCTCACTTTAACGTTGGCGCGGTGGCTCGCGGCGTCAGCGGAACCTGGTATTTCGGCGGTAACATGGAGTTTCTCGGTGCTACCATGCAGCAGACCGTGCACGCCGAGCAGAGCGCCATTAGCCATGCCTGGCTGCGCGGCGAAAAGTCTCTGCAGGCGATTACCGTTAACTACACCCCTTGCGGCCACTGCCGTCAGTTTATGAACGAACTAAACAGCGGGCTGGCGCTGCGTATTCATTTGCCGGGTCGCGAGGCGCATTCGCTCCAGCACTATCTGCCAGACGCTTTCGGACCGAAAGATCTGGAAATCAAAACCCTGCTGATGGATGAGCAAGATCACGGCTTCCCGCTCAGCGGCGACGCGCTGACTCAGGCGGCGATTCAGGCGGCTAACCGCTGCCATATGCCTTACAGCAAGGCCCCGTCCGGCGTGGCGCTGGAGTTGAAAGACGGGACTATTTTCACCGGCAGCTATGCCGAAAATGCTGCCTTTAACCCGACTCTGCCGCCGTTACAGGGCGCGCTCAATCTGCTGAGCCTCAACGGCTACGATTACCCGGATATCCAGCGCGCTATTCTCGCCGAGAAGGCCGATGCGACACTGATTCAATGGGATGCGACCGTAGCGACGCTGAAAGCGCTGGGCTGCCATAATATCGATCGCGTACTGTTAGGCTAATCACAGACTGCGGGCCAAACGGCCCGCATTGCTGAAAATCCCCGCAATTAAACGACGGTTTCTTGCGCTTGCCCGGCGGGTAAAGTAGCCTGAAGGCTCCCTCGTTCACTATTGAGCCAAGTCCATGTTAAAGCGTGTGTTATACAGCCTGTTAGTCCTGTTCGGCTTGCTGCTGTTAACCGTGCTGGGCCTCGACCGCTGGATGAGCTGGAAGACCTCTCCCTATATCTACGATGAGCTACAGGACCTGCCCTATCGCCAGGTTGGCGTAGTGTTGGGCACCGCCAAGTACTACCGCACCGGCGTCATCAATCAATATTATCGCTACCGAATTCAGGGCGCGCTGAACGCCTACA
Organism: Klebsiella sp. MISC125; assembly: GCF_051131775.1. NCBI lineage: Bacteria > Pseudomonadati > Pseudomonadota > Gammaproteobacteria > Enterobacterales > Enterobacteriaceae > Klebsiella > Klebsiella sp. MISC125. Next base: position 2,003,194 of record NZ_CP180448.1, on the reverse strand, counting down.
ACAGCGGCAAGGTGAACTATCTGCTGCTGAGCGGCGATAACGCGTTGCAGAGCTATAACGAGCCAATGACCATGCGCCGCGATTTGATTAAAGCAGGCGTCGATCCGGCGGATATCGTGCTGGATTACGCCGGTTTCCGCACGCTCGATTCGATTGTGCGCACCCGTAAGGTCTTCGACACTAACGACTTTATTATTATTACTCAGCGTTTCCACTGCGAGCGGGCGCTGTTTATCGCCCTGCATATGGGGATTCAGGCGCAGTGCTATGCGGTGCCGTCACCGAAAGATATGTGGAGCGTGCGACTGCGCGAGTTCGGCGCTCGCTTCGGCGCGCTGGCGGACCTCTATCTTTTTAAACGCGAACCGCGCTTTTTAGGCCCACTGATCCCTATCCCCGCCCAGCAGGAAGTCCCGGAAGACGCGCAGTCTTATCCGGCGGTCACGCCGCAGCAGCTGCTGGAATTGCAGAAAAAAGAGAAGTGATGTTGCTATCCGATGAAATATCGACTCTCAATATGCAATAACAATGACCGATGCTGAAAAGCACATCGGTCATTTATAGAAAGCCCCTATTGCAAATCTTTACCGTATTTTGGCGAGCGAGGACCGTAGAGGATACCATCTGGTGCCCGTGGGGTGAGTAGGCGCGTGTCAGCAATGCCTGCAATCTTATAGCTTCTGTCAGTCATTGTATTCACTATCTGGTCAACCGCTGCCTGAATAAGCATGCCTAAAATCGAACCTCCGCTGCCATCATTTTCGGTGCTGGAAGCCACCGCACTACCATTCCATAGCAATTTTCCGGTACGAAGATCCACAAGCTCTCCAGAAACGGAGACTCGCGTATCACTATTGATGACCTGGTACGAAGTTCCATATTCCGTTACCTTAAGATAAAGCACCGCATCGGCACCAAATATCTCTCTAAGCTTTTGGTGGCTGACACTATGCATTTCCTCGCCATTTACAACCCCGTTTTGTTTAAAGGTGTTCTCTACCACAGCAACAGGAAAAACATAATATCCAGACTCAGCAAGCGGCAACGTAACCTGAGAAAGTACGCCATAGCCTGCTTTGACGTCTGGTGATTCGTTTTTCGGCAACAGCACCAGAATACTCTTCGGCTTACTTTGCCTGAATGCCGTGTAGTCATAGGATTTTTTAGGTGCACAGCCGCTCAGCAACAGGGACAACAATAGACCTGCGCACAAAACATATAACTTTTTCATACTTTGCCTCCCTGCATTTTCTTCAACAGAAAATCCATAAACTGGGTGGATTCAGGAAACAGCCGTTTCTCCTGTTCAAATTCTGTCTTCGCCAGTTCCGGATGGCCTGTATTGATATATAACATCCCAAGATGAGCATGCAGCCCTGGAGGTACAGGAAGGGCCTTCGCGCGCGCTTTCTCAATGTCTTTTTTTAATATCTCAATTTGCTCTTGTGGCCCCATATCCAGAGCGTAATATTCATAAACCACAGGCTGGTATTCATTCCAGCTATAGAGTGGCTTTGGTCCGCTGGCGCAGCCATTCAATATGGTTACTACAAGCAATATAAAAACAGAGCGAATCATATTCATCTTTAACATCCATATTATTGCTTACAGCGATATTTCACCGTGTAAAAACGAGAAATATCGCAATCAGAGCCGTTATTTTGCCGGCGTCCACGCACCGCTTTCAATACCCGCAACCAGGTTATTCACGGCTTCGCGAATCGCGAGATCCAACACTTTTCCATTGAGGGTCGAGTCATAGCTCGCAGTACCGCCAAATCCAATCACTTCACGGTTAGAAAGCTCAAACTCCCCTGCCCCCTGGGATGAAAAAACAACTTCGGAAGTCTGAACATTCACAATATTCAGATTCACTTTGGCATAAGCGATTTGGCTCTTTCCTCTCCCCAAAATACCAAACAGTTGATGATCGCCGACTTCTTTTCGCCCAAACTCAGTAACATCGCCGGTAACCACATAGTCAGCGCCTTTCAGCGTCTGGCTGGTTCCCTTGATACTGGCTTCATTCTGTAATTCGGCCATGTTGCTACGGTCCAGAACATTGAACCGGCCAGTTTGTTGCAAATGTGTTATGAGAATGGTTTTTGACTGATTGCCCAAACGGTCAACCCCATCGGAGAATATACCGTTCATATAGTTGGAACGGTTATCAAATTTACCGACAGAAATTGGGCTGCGAGCGCCATGGTAGGGGGTATTCCAGGTAGCAACTTTAGCGACTTCAAGAGAGCGGGATGATTCTTTCGCACAACCGCTTAATAAGATGAGGCTTCCCAAGCCTACCGCGGCTATCATTTTCTTTAACATTTATGAGGTCCTTTCCATCATCAATAAAACAAACGAGTATAATATCCCTAGCTTGAGGAAAAATATATAAACATATGTTTACATTTTGCCAAAAATATTAATGTATTTCTGAGATGAAAAAACCAATAGCTACTTTCACAGCAATATCATCTTTCGTGATCCAGACCCGCAAAAAGTAAAAAGCTGCCCAAAGGCAGCTTTCATCAGGCCAGGAACTTATTTCTTCCGCGCGTACTTCAGTGAATCCAGCGCCACTGCGAAGATAATAATCGCCCCTTTAATAATGTACTGCCAGTATGGGTTAACGCCGATATAGGTCAGACCGTAGTTGATGACGGTGAAGATGATGACCCCGGTCACCACGCCGAATACGGTGCCGACACCACCGCTGAACGAAACACCACCCACCACGCAGGCCGCAATCGCGTCCAGTTCGTACATAAAGCCGAGGTTGTTGGTCGCCGAGCCGATGCGTCCTGCCTCCAGTAATCCGCCGAACGCGTAGAACACGCCGGACAGGGCATAAATCATCAGCAGGTTCAGGGCGACGTTAACACCGGAAACTTTCGCTGCTTCCGGGTTGCCGCCGATAGCAAAGATGTTTTTACCAAAGCGGGTCTTGTTCCACAGGATCCACACGAAGAAAACGGCAATCAGCGCATAGAAGGTGATATACGACAGGCGGAAGGTCCCTAACGCGATAAATCCCTGGGCAAACTGTGAGAAGTGGCTATCGAAACCAGAAATCGGCGATGCGCCCACGAAGTCGTAATACAGTGAGTTGATACCATAAACGATGATCATCGTGCCAAGAGTGGTAATAAACGGCGTTACGTTCAGATACGCAATAATAATGCCGTTGATAAGGCCAATCACTGCGCCAATCGCACAGACCAGCAGGATAACCAGCGGAATCGGCATCGTGGCCATTTCCGGGAACACCTTGTTGGCATTGTCCACCGCCTGCAGCATCGTCGCAGCGATAACCGCCGCCAGCCCAACCTGACGCCCTGCGGAAAGGTCTGTCCCCTGGGTAACAATAAGCCCGGCAACGCCGAGGGCAATAATTATACGCACTGAAGACTGAGTCAGAATATTACTTAGGTTCAGCAAACTTAAGAAAGTCGGGTCCTGGAAAATAATAATAGCCAGTAACACTAAAAGAACTACATAAATCCCGCCATCTTTCAGATAGGTGAGAAAACTCTTTTTATTTAACGCACTCATGGGAAGCCCCTGATCTTAAAGATGCAACGACGCAAGACGGAGAATTTCGTTTTGCGTAGTGGTTTTAGTCTCAACAATTCCGGCAACAAGACCATTGCTCATTACCAGAATACGGTCAGTAATACCCAGCAGCTCCGGCATCTCGGAGGAAATAATAATGATCCCTTTTTCTTTTTTTGCCAGCTCAGCGATCAGCTGATAAATCTCGAACTTCGCACCAACATCAATTCCGCGCGTCGGCTCATCGAGCATCAGAATTTCCGGCTGAGTTAATAGCCAGCGACCGATAATCACCTTTTGTTGGTTACCACCGGACAACGAACCAATTTGCGTATGCTGCCCTGGGGTTTTCACGCGCATCGAGTCAATAACCCACTGGGTATCGCTTTTCATGCGCGAGTTATCCAGTAGTCCGACCTTATTTTTATATTTTTTAATATTGGAGATCAGCGAGTTAAAACCGATATCCAAATAGGCGTAAATTCCCGTTGAACGGCGTTCTTCGGTAACCAACGCAAAACCATGGTTAATCGCTTCATTGGCGCTATGGTTATTAATTTTCTTGCCGTGCAGTTTAATGGTGCCGCTGGCTTTCTCGCGAATACCAAATAAGGTCTCAACGATATCGGTACGCTTAGCGCCGACCAGTCCGGCGATACCCAGAATTTCGCCTTTGTGCAGGTCGAAAGAGATATCACGGATTGACGGCTGGCGTAGCGAGGTCAAATTACGCACCTCGAGAATCACCTCACCCGGCGTATTCTCACGGCTCGGGAAGCGCTGGTTCAGGGAGCGACCAACCATCATGGCGATGATCTTATCCATATCCAGCCCTTCCAGCGGCTGGGTGGCGATCCACTGACCATCGCGCAGAATAGTAATTTCATCGCACAGCTGAAAAATTTCTTCCATCTTGTGGGAAATATAAACAATACCGCAGCCGCGATCTTTCAGCTTACGGATAATTTTAAACAGATGATTGACCTCTTTTTCGGTCAACGAAGACGTCGGCTCGTCCATAATTACGATTTTAGCGTTATAGGAAAACGCCTTCGCAATTTCAATCATCTGCATTTGTGATACTGATAATGTCCCCACGCGCGCCCGCGGGTCGATATCAATATCCAGTTCATCAAAGATAGCCTTGGTATCGCGATACATTTTGTCCTGATCGACAAACATACCTTTGGTGGGATAGCGCCCCAGCCACATGTTATCCATCACCGAACGTTGCAATACCAGGTTTAATTCCTGGTGAACCATTGAAATCCCGTTTTCCAGGGCTTCTTTCGCCGAATGGAAATCGATCTCTTTTCCCTGAAAAAGAATACTACCGGAATCTTTTTGATAGATCCCAAAAAGGCATTTTAATAATGTGGATTTGCCCGCGCCGTTCTCCCCCATTAATGCATGAATAGAGTGGGGACGAACCTTGAGGTTCACATTATCGAGAGCCTTGACGCCAGGAAACGATTTGTTGATGTCGCTCATTTCCAACAAATATTCGCCTGACCGTTCGCTATTATTGCTGACCATAGTTATACCTGGCTGCGTGCGTGCATACCCCAGCCGACGAATTAACGGCGCGCAGGGACGAGTTCTGTATCAGGAATAATCGGGCGTACAACACGTACGCCCGCAATTTATTAATCTACTATTTGCTGGTGAATTCGCTCAGATTATCTTTATCAACACCGACGTACGGTACGCGGACAATCTTATTCTCAATTTTCCAGTTAGTACCAGCAGCCGGTTCTTTACCGTCCGCCAGGTTTTTCGCCAGATCGAAGGTTGCTTTCGCCTGGTTGTTAGCATCGTTCAGCACGGTACCGGCCATCGCGCCAGATTTAACCAGTGCCAGCGCTTCAGGCAGCGCATCGACGCCGAATACCGGAATGCTGCTCTTATTGTGGGCTTTCAGCGCTTCTACCGCGCCCATCGCCATCGCATCGTTGTTGGCGATAACGACTTCAATTTTGTTAGCATTCGGGCCAGACAGCCAGGCATCCATCTTATCTTTGGCCTGAGCGGTGTCCCACATTGCGGTATCTAACGCCAGTTGCTGAGTTTTAAAGCCCTTGTCGTTCAGCTCTTTAATCACGTAGGTGGTACGCGCTTCAGCATCCGGGTGGCCCGGCTCGCCTTTCAGCAGAACAAACTGAATCTGACCGTCTTTATTCAGATCCCAATTCGGATTTGCTTTCCAGTGTTTAGCAATCAGGTCGCCCTGAATCACGCCGGACTCTTTTGAGTCGGTACCGACGTAATACGCTTTATCGTAGCTATCCAGAGCCTTACGGGAAGGTTCTTTATTAAAGAATACCACCGGCACGTTCTGGCCACGGGCTTTATCAATAACCGTGCCTGCTGCTGCCGGGTCAACCAAGTTAATAGCCAGCGCTTTCACGCCTTTTGCCAGCAGGACATCAATCTGATCGTTCTGTTTGGACTGGTCGTTTTGCGAGTCATTCATCAGTAGCTGGACGTCTGGCGCTGATTTGCCGTCTTTTTCGATTGCCTTACGCACCACCGACATAAAGTTGTCGTCATATTTATAAATCGTCACGCCGATACGGGTATCTGCTGCGTGTGCCGCGGCGCCAAATAACATGCTAGCCATTACAGCAGACAGGGTTAACACCTTCTTATTCATGGAATCTCCGGTTTTATTATGCAGGGTCTTTGGTGTGAAAATGGCTGGCGGGAGTGTTACATTGATGTTACCGCACAGCGACATTCACGACTGTAATTCGGTCTTCCGTGTAGGGTAACGCTCCTGAAAAACGGCTTTATCTATCGTTTAACTGCCGATGACTACTGTAAAAGTGATTAATCACCGTGACATAGTATGTTCAGACTCGTAAACGCAGCAATCATAGTCAGCTTAATGTTAACAAACTGTGAAATCACTCACAGATTGAAAGCGGTTACATCAGGCAGATAATTAGTTAGTGATCGAACCCACAATTTGCCTCTGCGCCACCGAATGTCGACGCACCAACGTCGGCATAAAGCAGTGGCTAGCCTCACGATCAAGCTTTCCAGCCGCACCCTGGAGCGCCAGCTCGGTCGCCAGTTTCGCCATCGACATAATGGGGTAGCGCACCGTCGTCAGCTGCGGGTCGGTGTAACGGGAAATCGGGATATCATCAAAACCGATCAGCGAGAGATGCTGCGGCACAGCAATGCCATTGTCTTTCAGGGTAGTCAATGCACCAGCCGCCATGCTGTCGTTGTAGGCAAAGACGGCGGTCAAACCAAGATTACGCCCCAGCAGTTCAACCATTGCGGCTTCTCCGCCCTGCATATCCGGCGACCCCGAACCGACCCAGCTATCGGGAGCGGTAATGCCCTGCTCATGTAACGCCCTGAGCCACCCTTCCCGACGCATATCATCATCTTCAATACCGTGATTGGAAGAGAGGTAGCCAATGCGCTGGTGACCATGATTGAGCAGCATTCGGGTTGCCATCAACGCGCCGCTAACGTTATCCAGCCCGACGCAGCGATGGGCATATCCCGGCACAATGCGGTTAATCAGCACCATTCCCGGCATATGTTCCATAAAATCACCCAGTTCCGCGTCGCTCAGCGCTTTGGAGTGGACAATCAGCGCCGAGCAGCGCTGGCGAATCAGCACTTCAATGGCGTTGCGCTCTTTTTCCGCTTCATGGTAGCTATTGCCGATCAGCACATATTTCTGATGCTGCTGGGCGACGGTATCCACGGCTTTGACCAGTGCGCCAAAAAAGGCATCCGATACGTCCATTACCACCACGCCGATGGTATCGCTGACCTGCGTCGCCAGCGCCTGAGCGTTGGCATTGGGCCGATAACCCAACTGCGTGACCGCTTTCATTACCGCTTCTCGCGTATCCGGACTCACCAGCGCACTGTTATTGAGCACACGCGAGACCGTCGCGACGGAAACACCCGCCTGACGGGCGACATCACGAATGGTGATCATACTCACCGACCTTTAGAGAATTGCAGTACGTCACACTCACCTCCTGTGTTCAGCAAGGTGGCTATTCTGGCAGCGACGCGCTGCACGCTACGTGAGTGATGTCACAAGGATGGAAACGGTTACATCCATTTTGTTAATGATTGTGATCCAGATCGTTATCTTGATGTATCTTTTAATGATGTCCCTGACGCACGCAGGGTTAATTGACGCCATAGCCACTCAACGGGGCCCTGACGGAAATGACGCAGCCAAAGCCACGAGAAGATAAGATTTACCGCCCACACCGGCGGCACGAAGGCTAACAGCTGTAAGCGGTCAAACTTCATAAACAGGCCAAAGCGGTAAAACAGCGTAGTGCAAATCAGCGTTTGCAAAAGGTAATTGCTGAGCGCTATGCGCCCAACGCAGGCTATTGCCCCCACCAGCCGCAGTTTACACAGCTGCGGCCAAAAGCCCCAGACCAGCGCCGCGTAGCCAATGGTTTGCAGCGGCGCGCTCAGCTCGCGAGGCGCCTGTAACAAGAATGCACACCAGCGGTAGTCCCAGCCAAGATGCCACTGGGCAAGAATAGAGGGCAAATTGACCGCCATTCCGGCAGCAATCAACAGCGCGCCAGTACGACGGTAGTGACGAAGGCTGAACTGCCCTTTGAGCCAACCGCTGCGCATCAGCGCCGCCCCCATCAGCATCATGCCCGCCAGCTGCCAGCCGTACTGCGCACCCAGCGCCAGCAGGTTGTCCGACAGCATATCGGCACGGTTGCTCACCGCTTCAAAACCGCCCTTCAGCTTCCAGAACTGCTCATACTGCAAATTCGCGGCATCGGGCATCCACGAACGATTGGGCGTATTGCCGGAAATCAGTCCCAGCAGCAGAAGCACCGCAATGCCGATGACGTACAGCACCACGCCGGTATTAAAGAGGGATTTAACATCATGGGCGTCGCGCACCATCCGCCAGCTCACCAGTCCCACCAAAGCGTAGGCCAGCAGAATATCGCCGTCCCAGAAAAACAGACCATGGATGAAGCCGAGCAGCGCCAGCAGCGTCAGGCGCGATTGGATCCAGCGCTTGCCGCGCGGCAGCAGAAGCTGAAGGCCTGCGCCAAATAGCAGTGCGAACAGAGTCAGAAATTTAACCTGCGCAAACAGATCGAGAATTGCCCAGGTCCAGGCGTCACTAGCAGAAATGCTCCCGGACCACGCCGGGTTGAGGTAAGCGGCCTTCGGCAAACCGAAGGCGCTAATATTCAGTAGCAGGATACCGAGGATGGCGACGCCGCGGACAAAGTCCAGCGTGACATTTCTCTCCATGTACCCTGCTCCGTTTTAGTTGTGGTGGCGTACGGCGCGCAGGAACTCCTGGCGGGTATTCTGGCTGGATTTAAACAGGCCGCCCAGCGATGTGGTGGTGGTGGCGCTGGTCGCGTCGCGGATACCGCGCGCTTTTACACAGTAGTGAACCGCATCGATCGAGACCGCGACGTTGCTGGTGCCCAGCAGCGTTTGCAGCGCGGTGAGGATCTGCTGCGTCAGTCGCTCCTGCACCTGCGGGCGCTGGGAGAAAAACTGCACAATACGGTTGATTTTCGACAGGCCAATCACCGAATCTTTCGGGATATAGGCCACCGTCGCTTTACCGTCAATCGTCACAAAATGGTGTTCACAGGTACTGGTCAGGGTGATATCACGCACGGTCACCATTTCATCAACCTGCATCTTATTTTCGATGACGGTGATTTTGGGAAAGCGGGCGTAATCCAGGCCGGAGAAGATCTCATCAACGTACATTTTTGCGATGCGATGCGGCGTCTCCATCAGGCTGTCATCACTTAGATCAAGGTTTAACAGCTGCATAATCTCGGTCATGTGTCCGGCGATCAGACGTTTACGAGTTTCATTATCAATTTCTTGCACTGGCGGACGCAGCGGCGTCTCCAGCCCACGAGCGACCAGCGCTTCATGAACGAGTACGGCTTCTTTACTCAGTGATGACATTTTTGTTCTCCTGCAGGTGTGGCGCTCTTTGCTCTTCTGAGGGCAAAGTTTGTATTCATTGTGCGTGAGGTGACGCACAGAATCCAGTAGCCGCATCGATAATTGTTGAAATTGGCGTCACCTCTCGTTCCACGCCGCCAGACCGGCGTATTCCGATGCGTCACGCAACGCCTTACTCCCATTGCCGCAACCAACACAATACCAGGCACATAGCGCAATTCCTGACGCGATGGCAACTTCAGTATGTTGGTTAAAAGTTGCATTAATGATGCAATACGTTCCGAAAAGGAGAAAGTGAAAGTTACTCACGGGCGAATGAAATATCTGTATTATGGAAAATTACGCGCATAACCCATAAGGAGCCCTGCATGGAACTGCTCGAAGAGCACCGCTGTTATGAAGGTCGGCAGCAACGCTGGCGGCACGACTCCACGACGCTGAACTGCGCCATGACGTTCAGCATCTTTCTCCCCCCATCTCGCACAGATACGCCGCCGCCGGTTCTCTACTGGCTTTCCGGGCTGACCTGTAACGATGAAAACTTTACCACCAAAGCGGGCGCACAGCGGGTCGCCGCCGAACTGGGCATTGCGCTGGTGATGCCGGATACCAGCCCGCGTGGCGATAGCGTTGCTGACGATAGCGCCTACGATCTGGGCAAAGGCGCAGGCTTTTATCTCAATGCCACCCAGGCGCCGTGGTCCGCACATTTTCGCATGTACGATTATCTTCGCGACGAACTGCCGCAACTTATCGCCAGCGAGTTCAAAGTCAGCGAGCGCTGCGCTATCAGCGGGCATTCGATGGGTGGTCACGGCGCGCTGGTTATGGCGTTGAAAAACCCGGGTCGTTTCACCAGCGTGTCGGCTTTCGCGCCAATCGTTAACCCGACTCAGGTTCCATGGGGTAAAAAAGCGTTTACCGCTTATCTGGGAACCGATGAAGCAGCGTGGCAGGCGTGGGATAGCTGCGCCTTAATGCGAGCCAGCCAGGAAGAGAATGCTATCCCAACACTGATTGACCAAGGCGATAGCGATTCATTCCTCGCTGAGCAGTTGCAACCGGCAGTACTGGCGGAAACCGCGCGGCAGAAAAGCTGGCCGTTAACCCTGCGTATTCAGCCCGGTTACGATCACAGCTACTATTTTATTGCCTCATTTATTGAGGATCACCTGCGCTTCCATGCCCAACACCTCTTTAAATAATCTTTTCAATACGCCGTGAAAAACGTTCACGGCGTATTCATATGCAAGATCCCTCACCATCAAATAGTCATAAAAACTAATATATACAGAGAGATAGTGTATTTTCTGGATTCGAGGCGTATGATTTTTAGCGGCGCTTGAGGCTTTCGCCTCATGGCAATATTGAGCTTTATCGCTGTACTGAGGCAGAAAGAAGAAAGCCCCGAAGGTAATATACTCACCCACGAGGCTATCTGCATGCTTAGACAACATCAGGTTAGTCTCTTACCCGCCGAAAGGCAAGGAGAACAAGCCATGAAGGTGCCACACAACGCCCTGATCTGGTGTCTGCTAATCGTGTGTATCACGCTATTAGTTTTCACCCTGATGGTAAGAAAATCGCTCTGCGAAATTCGTTACCGTGATATGAACAGGGAGGTGGCTGCTTTTATGGCTTACGAACCCGGTAAGTAGCAACCTGGAGCGGTGGGATTTCCCACCGCTTTTCAGGCCTGAAGCTGTCCGGCTTCGCCACAAGCGCCTTTAGCGAGGGCTGACAGGGAAACTTGCCAGCCCTCTTTTATTGGCCTAATCAGAAGCGGTAATCGACGGCCATAAAGTAACGGCGGCCTTCTTCGGTGTAACTGTAATCGTCTCTGTTCAGATCTTTATCGCCGACGTTAAGCACGCCGGAGCGCAGTTTGACGTTTTTAGTCACGTTCCACGCCGCACCGATATCAAACATAGTGTAGCCACCCGGCGTTTTGCCCGTAGAGCTGACCGCACGCTGCTCGCCGGTATAGTTGGCGGTCACGTAGAAGGACCAGTCGTCCAGCGGTTTCCAGTCGAGGGTGCCGTTGGCAGTATGGAACGGCAGCGTTTGCAGCGGTTTATCGCCGCCGTTACTCAGGTCGCGACCATCGTTATAGGTGTAGTTCACCGTCAGCTTCCATTCGTCACCAAACGGCACTTTCACTTCGGTTTCAACCCCTTTGATACGGGCCTTATTGACGTTGAAGTAGCGGAAGACCGGCACCCGCTTGCCGTTGACCGTTTTCCAGCCGACAAAGTTCGGGTAGCCCGGCGCTTCGCTAGCGCTGGAGGTACGCAGGATATCAATCATATCATCAACGTTGTTCTGGAAAGTCGTGACGCTCCCTTCTACACCTTCCAGCAAGCCCTCTTCGCCACGGTAGTAAAGACCGAGCTCGAAGCTTTCGCTGGTTTCCGGTTTCAGATCCGGGTTACCGATAATACTGCATGAACCACGGCAGGAGTTGGTGGTCCAGTCTGGATTCAACTGCAGCAGGGATGGCGCTTTGAATGCCGTCGCCCAGCCGCCCTTCACGGTCACGGTATCGGTGGCGGTATAGACCAGGTAAGCACGCGGGCTCCAGTGATCGCCATAAGTCTGGTGATCGTCCATACGAATACCGGTGGTTAACGCCAGCGGCTCGATGATTCGCCATTCATCTTCAAGGAACAGTGCGTACTGGCTGGCGGAGGTAGATTTACCGCCGCTGCTCAGGTTAACCGGATCTTTGAGCTTGTCATGACGCCATTCACCACCGAAGGTCAGGAGCTGGTTAATCATTCCTAGCGGCAGGACGTATTTACCATCTACGGAGTTGCTTTCAGAAGTGATCGTCCCGGCCTGGCCTGGGTTTTTATTATCGACTTTCTCACCGTAGAATTTCAGCTCGCTGTTGCCAACATCCCAGCGGCCATTGTGGCTTAGGGAGTAGTTCTGCCGCTCAAGGCGGTTACGGTCAAGAGAGTCAGAGTCACGATCCTGGCGATCGAAACCGTAGCCCGCGGTAATATCCTGATTGTCCGTTGGGGTCCAGGCAAATTCGACGTTACCGTCGCGGCTGGTGAAGCCTTCAATGCGCGGCGTTTCGCCTGCAGCATTGCTGGAAGCCTGCTGATCGTCTTTGGCGCGTTTCGCCAGGCTGCCGTAAGCTTTCATACCCAGCACGCCGTCAATTAGCGGGCCGCTGGTGAAGAACTGACCGTTATAAGTATCACCGCGATCGCGATGTTCCTGAATGGTGGTGTCAGCGCTCAGGGTACCGGTCCACTGTTGGCCGACTTTTTTGGTGATGATGTTCACCACGCCGCCAAGGGCATCGGAGCCATAAAGTGAAGACATCGGTCCGCGCACAACTTCGATACGTTCAATCGCATCAACCGGGATCCAGTTGAGGTCGAAATCGTTGTGGCGGAACACGGCGTTGCGCGAGTTAACGCGTTTACCGTCAATGAGGATCAGCGTATAGCTGCTATCAAGACCGCGGATACTGACGCCTTTGCGGTTATCCCCTTCGTTAGTAAGCTGCACGCCGGGAACATCTCGCAGAACATCCTTCAGATTCTGAACCGGTTTACGCTGCAAATCCTGTTGGGTGATAACGCTAATACTGGCAGGAGCATCTTTTACGCTCTGTTCAGTTGCCGCAGCGGTGACGACCAGCGTTTCTTCGTTAACGGCGGCAAGCGCCGGAAACGCCAGTGATACGACGGACGCGCATAATCCGGCCCGGACAAAAGGGTTTAACCTGAACATTCCATATCTCCATGAGGTGTACTACAAAACAAACAAAAGGGTGCTGCTCACAGGTACTGTCGGCCTATCGCTCTATCGGCGATATGCGCGTAATTTTTTACAGTAGATGTGGCTGGTCGCCCCTTGTCAGTCTGACCGTCTGCAAGATATGGGGATTGGCTTCATCCTGAATTTGGTGTAAATGATAAGGATAATGATTCCAATTATCAATACAATTATGGAGAAATGTATCAATTTGTAATGGATTCAGACATAAAAAAACCCTCTTAAAAAGAGGGTTTTAACTATTATGGTCGCTCGCCTTAGCCCTTAAAACGCTCCGGGAACTTCATTTCGCTGTAGCGGACAAAACGCGTCCCCTTCGCCAGCTTGTAACCAAACCAGATAACCAGGAACAGCGGAATACCAATATAGGTTGCCGCGACGCCGCCCCAGTCGATGGTGTCTTTAAGGAACGCTTCATAGTTCTGGCCAAGCGTAATAATCAGGCACAGAACAAAGGCGAAGATCGGTCCCAGCGGGAAGAAACCTGAACGATACGGCAAATTATTCAGATCGTGCCCTTGCAGCACGTAGCCACGACGGAAACGATAGTGGCTAATGGCAATCCCCAGCCAGGCAATAAAACCGGTCATCCCGGAGGTGTTCAGCAACCACAGGTAAACGGTCTGATTACCGAACATCGAGCTCAGGAAACACAGTGCCGCAATCACGGTTGTGGCATACAGCGCATTACGCGGCACACCGCCTTTTGACAACTTAGAGAAAATGCGCGGCGCTTTGCCATCACAGGCCAGGGTGTAGAGCATACGCGTGGAGGCATACATCCCGGAGTTACCCGCTGACAGCACCGCCGTCAAAATAACCGCGTTCATAATCGCCGCCGCCGACAGCAGACCCGCATGCTGGAACACCAGCGTAAACGGACTCACGGAAATATCTTTCACGTCGTTACGCAGCAGGCTCGGATCGGTATACGGAATGATCAGGCTGATAATCAAAATCGCAAACACATAGAACAGCAAGATACGCCAGAATACCTGACGCACGGCGCGTGGAATATTCTTCTCCGGGTTTTCTGACTCGCCCGCCGCAATACCGATAAGCTCGGTTCCCTGGAACGAGAAGCCGACGATCATCGCCACGCCAATCATCGCCGAGAAACCACCGGCGAATGGCGCATCGTCAATACCCCAGTTGCTCCAACCTGCGGGCTGTGCCCCTTTAAAGATACCGAGGATCATCATCACGCCGACAATAATAAAGATAATGACGGTGGCGACTTTAATCAGCGAGAACCAGTATTCCGCTTCGCCGAACCCTTTTACCGAGATCCAGTTCAGCAGGAACATGATACCCAGGAACAGCGCGCTCCAGATCCAGCCGGGCGCATCAGGGAACCAGTAGGTCATCACCAGCTGTGAGGCGACGAGGTCAACGGCGATGGTTACCGCCCAGTTGTACCAGTAGTTCCAGCCCAGCGCGAAGCCGAAGCCTTCCTCGACATAATTTTGCCCATAGGTGGCAAAAGAGCCGGATACCGGCATAAACGCCGCCAACTCGCCGAGGCTGGTCATCAGGAAGTAGACCATCAGACCAATAAGAATATAAGAAAGCAGCGCGCCGCCTGGGCCCGCCTGAGATATGGTTGCGCCAGAGGCAACAAAAAGACCTGTACCGATGGAACCGCCAATAGCGATCATGGTCAAGTGGCGCGCCTTCAGTTCACGACGTAAACCGGGCGCTTCTGTGGTTTTAGTATCCGAAACCATGTGAAAATGCTATCCATCCAAAAAACGAGGCGAGATTGTAGCAGAGTGTCTGTGATCCATCCGATACAAATACAAAGTTATAAGAGAGCTTCATGATCGAGCATGGATTATTAGTAAAGCATTAAATCCAGGAAATGCCAGCGCTGGTTCTACACTTCGCAATAATGCAGAAAACGTTGTAATGCCTTAGAAATATGCTTCTGCCGGTGATGAATACGCCACAACGTTCGGGTCAGGCGCGGTAATGGGATAGACAGTTCCACCAGCGATCCCACCTCAAGCTGTTCCGCCACCACTCTTCGTGACAGGCAGCTAATCCCTAAACCATGACGCACCGCATGCTTAATGGCTTCAGAGTTGCCCAACTCCATCCCCAGATGAAACGCCGGTAAATGCGACAATAATAAGTAGTCGACAATTTCTCGGGTTCCGGATCCGTGTTCGCGCAAGATCCACGGCGCTTCCGCCAGCCATTGCAGCGTCACCTCTCCCTCAAGGAGCGGCGAATCTGGCGGTGCGAAAACCACCAGTTCATCTTCCAGCCACGGCTCGGCAATGATATCTGCTGCGTGACAAGGGCCTTCAATCAGCCCGATATCCACTCGCAGATCAGCCACCGCATTAATGACGTCCTGGCTATTCCCCACGCTTAGTTCCAGCGGTAAATCCGGGAGATCGCGTCGATAGCGCGCAATGATTTCCGGCAGAATATAGTTGCCGATGGTGCTGCTGGCGGAAACGCGAATCGCGCCGTTGTCGCCGCGAAACAGCTGTTCTATCTCCAGCGCGCGCTCCAGCAGCGCCAGCGCTCGCGGATAAAGCAGCCTGCCATGTTCATTAACTACCAGTCGCTTGCCGACACGATCAAACAACTGCACGCCCAACTGGCCTTCCAGATCGGTCAACGCCGCGCTGACTGCCGATTGCGAAAGCGCCAGCATTTGCGATGCCTGCGTTGTAGAGCCGCTCTTTAAAACTTCAGCAAAAACTTCCAGCTGTCGTAGCGTGATATGCATAGCCTTTCCTGCCTTCATTTATATACAGCGTGGCTCTCCGATAGCTCGATGTTTGTGGAACAACGCCCAAAACCACGAAACAGCTCGTATACCACTTATTTCGATTAATTATAAATATATAATCAATTTTATATTTAAACCAGCGAGTCGTATGCTTTTCCCAGACAAAGGAGAAGGTTATGACAGCACTCACTTTACCGACTAAACATCGCCCATTGTGGCACTTTGCACCTGGACTGGCGCTGACAGCCGTATTAACTGGCGCTGCACTGTGGGCCGGTAGTTTTCCGGCAATCTCTGGCGCAGGCTTCAGCGCACTCACGCTGGCTATTTTGTTCGGCATGGTGATCGGTAATACGATTTACCCCAAAATATGGCAGTCCTGTGACGGCGGCGTAATCTTTGCCAAACAGCATCTGCTGCGTCTGGGCATTATTTTATACGGCTTTCGCCTGACGTTCGCCCAGATTGCCGATGTTGGCGTGAGCGGTATCGTCATTGACGTTCTGACGCTTTCCAGCACCTTTTTTATCGCCTGTTTTTTAGGGCAAAAGGTTTTCGGCCTGGATAAACATACCAGTTGGCTGATTGGTGCCGGCAGCAGTATCTGCGGCGCAGCAGCGGTACTTGCCACCGAACCGGTGGTGAAAGCGGAAGCCAGTAAAGTCACGGTAGCCGTCGCGACGGTGGTGATTTTCGGGACCATTGCTATCTTCCTCTACCCGGCAATCTACCCTTTCCTAGCGCACTGGTTTACCCCGGAAGCCTACGGCATCTATATGGGTTCCACCATGCATGAAGTTGCCCAGGTTGTGGCAGCCGGTCATGCCGTCAGCCCGGATGCGGAAAACGCAGCGGTCATCGCCAAAATGCTGCGCGTCATGATGCTGGCTCCGTTCCTGCTGTTCCTGGCCGCTCGCGTTAAGCAGTTAACTCCGGCGGGAAGCGGTGAAAAAAGCAAAATCACCATTCCGTGGTTTGCGATCCTGTTTATTGTGGTGGCGGTGTTTAACTCTTTCCACCTGCTGCCGAAAGCGGTTGTCGATATGCTGGTGACTCTGGATACCGTGCTGCTGGCAATGGCGATGGCTGCCCTGGGCCTGACCACTCACGTCAGCGCGCTGAAAAAAGCCGGTGCCAAACCGCTGCTGATGGCGCTAATGCTCTTCGTCTGGCTGATTGTCGGCGGCGGTGCGATTAACCTGGCCATTCACAGCCTGCTGGCCTGACTCCCACTCAATACCGAAGCTTTATTAAGGATGATGTAACTCTCCGGCTAAGCCGCTATCATTACCCTCCAACCAGCGGCTTAACTGGAGTTTTTTATGAAATATATTGGAGCGCACGTCAGCGCCTCCGGCGGAGTGGCCAATGCCGCCATTCGCGCAGCCGAAATCGGCGCGACCGCCTTCGCCCTCTTTACCAAAAACCAGCGCCAGTGGCGCGCCGCTCCGCTGAGCGACGAGACCATTGCTGAATTTAAAGCCGCCTGCGAAAAGTATCATTTCGGACCCGGACAAATTCTGCCCCACGACAGCTATCTGATAAACCTCGGCCACCCGGTTGAGGACGCGCTGGAAAAATCCCGCGATGCCTTTATTGATGAACTCTCCCGTTGTCAGCAGTTGGGCTTGACGTTGCTCAACTTCCATCCGGGTAGTCATTTACAGCAGATCCCCGAAGACCAGTGCCTGGCGCGCATCGCTGAATCCATCAATATCGCGTTGGCAAAAACCGAAGGCGTGACGGCAGTGATTGAAAATACCGCCGGTCAGGGCAGCAATCTGGGCTTTAAGTTTGAGCATCTGGCCGCCATCATCGACGGCGTGGAAGATAAATCCCGCGTGGGCGTGTGCATTGATACCTGCCACGCTTTTGCCGCTGGTTACGACCTGCGTAGCGCCGAAGAGTGTGAGAAAACCTTCGCTGATTTCGAACGCATTGTCGGTTTTCAGTATCTGCGCGGTATGCACCTGAACGATGCGAAAAGCACCTTCGGCAGCCGCGTTGACCGTCACCATAGCCTGGGCGAAGGTAATATCGGTCACGATGCTTTCCGCTGGATAATGCAGGCCCCCCGTTTTGACGGCATCCCGCTAATTCTGGAAACCGTTAACCCGGATATCTGGGCAGAAGAAATCGCCTGGCTGCGGGCCCAGCAAACAGAAGAGGCCGTGGTCTGATATGAACGATAGGGAAAAGCAGATCCTTAAAATGTTGCGGCGTAACCCGCTCATTCAGCAGCACGAGATTGCCGACATTCTGCAGATTAGTCGTTCCCGCGTAGCCGCACACATCATGGATCTCACGCGCAAAGGGGCTATTAAGGGAAAAGGCTACATCCTGACCGAGCAGGAGTATTGCGTCTCTCTGGGTGCGGTCAATATGGATATTCGCGGGATTGCCGATATTCATTATCCGCAGCCGGTTTCAAACCCGGGTAATATCCAGTGTTCCGCTGGCGGCGTAGCGCGCAATATTGCACATAATCTGGCGCTGCTGGGCCGCGATGTGCATTTGATTTCCGCCGTTGGCAGCGATTTTTACGGTGAAACGTTGCTGGAACAAACCCGCCAGGCCGGGGTTAACGTGCAGAGTTGCATCCGCCTTCACGGTCATAATACCGCCACCTATTTATCCATCGCTAATCCACAGGAAGAGACGGTTCTGGCGATCAATGATACCCATATTTTACAGTCGCTTACCCCACAGCTACTCAATCAGTACCGGGATCTGCTGACCCATTCAGGCGTGGTTCTGGTGGACTGTAATTTAACGGAACAGGCGCTGGAGTGGGTATTTACTCTGGCCAACACTATTCCGGTATTTGTTGATACGGTGTCGGAATTTAAAGCGCACCGTATTCGCCCGTGGCTGGCAAAGATCCACACGCTGAAGCCCACGCTGCGTGAATTACAGATCCTCTGGGGACAGACGATCGCCAACGATGCGGATCGCGATCGTGCACTGTCGTGGCTGCACGAACAGGGGACTCAACGCGTTGTCCTTTATGCAGAAGATGACACCATTTTCTGTAGCGAGATCGGAGGTGAACGCTTCCGGATGGGTCTACCGAACCATACGATGGTCGACAGTTTCGGGGCCGATGATGGGTTAATGGCCGGGCTGCTGTATAGCTATCTTGATGGTAGCGATTTTAAAGAGAGCGCCGCTTTTGCCATGGCTTGCACCGCCCTCACCCGCGCCAGTGACAGTATCAACAACCCTTCTTTATCCGTCGATAACGCACTCAATTTACTTTCAGGCGTATAACGCCGTGCACCGCAGAGGCGATGCACGGTTAACGCTATGCGAGTCCAATAAAGAACCCGGCGATGGTCGCGCTCATCAGGTTAGAGAGCGTTGCCGCCGCCAGGGCGCGCATTCCGAGCTGAGCAATTTCTGGCGCGCGCTGAGGGGAAATGGCGGAGAACGCTCCGACCACCACGCCAATTGAGCCAAAGTTAGCAAACCCGCACAGCGCAAACGAGATAATCGCGATGGTCTTCACATCCAGCGTGCCGCCGGTTTGCAGGTAGGGCGAGAAGTTGAGATAGGCGACGAATTCGTTGATCGCCAGTTTCTGCCCAATCAGGCTGCCAGCCAGGGTCGCATCGCTCCAGTCAACGCCCATAATCCACGCCAGAGGCGCAAGGATATAACCGAAGATCCCCTCCAGAGTGGCGTGACCAAAACCAAACCAACCGCCAATTCCACCGATAATGCCGTTCAACAAGGCGATAATCGCCACAAACGCCATGACTACCGTTGCTACCCCTGCGGCAATTTTCAGCCCGGTCATCGCCCCGGATGCCGCCGCTTCGATAATGCTTTTCGGCGGCGTTTCGGTGAAAGAGAGATTCTCAAAAGTCACCTGCGACGCTTCGGTTGCCGGGCTGAGCATACGAGCAAACAGGATCCCACCGGGAATAGCCATCAACGATGCAGCCAACAGGTAGTCGATCGGTACGCCCATACCGGCATAACCAATCATCATCGACCCGGCGATTGAGGCCATCCCGCTACAAATCGCGGTAAACAGTTCGTTGCGGTTAAGCTTGTCGATAAACGGTTTGACGATCGCCGGGATCTCGTTCTGCCCCAGAAAAATGGTGGTCACGGCAACAAACGATTCAATTTTGCTGATATTCAGCGCTTTCTGGAAGATTCCTCCCAAAATGCGGATCAGCAACCCCATCACGCCGAGATAGTAAAGTAGGCTTATCAGCGCGGTAACGAAAATAATGGCCGGCAGAACGCGAAAGGCAAACACAAACCCCGCACCGTCAAACAGCACATCCATTTTCGGGCCAACCAGCGAGCCAAAAATAAACGCGCTCCCGGCATCGCTATAGGACATGACTTTATGTACCCCAAGCGCCGCCTGTTCGACCAGCCATTTACCCGGCGGAAAATAGAGCATCACCCCGCCGATGACGATTTGCAGCAACAGCGCTGCGCCTACTGTTCTGATACTGATGCGTTTTTTATTCACTGACAGCACAAAGGCAATGGCCAGTAACACCACCATCCCCAAAAGACTTCTCATGATGTCCATAATGATATCCTTACCTGGTGGAAAACCCGGCTTCAGGCCAGGTTTTCGGTACATTTGATATCGGGGCGGGCAACCGCAAACAGCCCGCAGTTATCGTTACGCGATCTGCTGATACTCTTTGGCAATCTCGCAGGCCAGGATGGCGTTGTTAAAGACCAGCTGAATATTGGATTTCAGGCTGTCTCCACCGGTCAGTTCCGCGACGCGGGCCAACAGGAACGGCGTACTCTCTTTGCCCACCACGCCCTGCTCTTCGGCTTCTCTTACTGCCTGATCAATGGCGGCGTTGATTTTCGCTTCCGGCATCGCGAACTGCTCAGGGATAGGATTCGCTACCACCATGCCGCCCTTCAGGCTCGACTGCCATTTCACCGCCATCGCTTTGGCGATTTCTTTGGCGCTGTTAAGCCGAATGCTGACGTCAAACGGGCTGGTACGGCAGAAGAATGCCGGGAGCACCGAGGTTTGATAACCAATAAGCGGAACACCGAAAGTTTCTAAATATTCGGTCGTCAGGCCCAGGTCGAGAATAGATTTCGCACCGGCACAAACTACGGTGACATTCGTATTTGCCAGTTCCTGAAGATCGGCGGAAATATCAAATGTTTGCTCCGCTCCACGATGCACACCGCCAATACCGCCGGTGGCAAAGACTTTAATTCCGGCCATCGCTGCGATGATCATGGTGGACGCTACGGTGGTCGCACCATTTAATCCCGCAGCAACCACAAACGGTAAGTCCCGACGGCTAACTTTAGTGACGTTATGCCCTTCACGGCCAAGAAGTTCTATTTCCTCTCGACTTAAACCGACCTTCATTACCCCATGGATAATCGCAATCGTTGCCGGAACGGCCCCCTGCCGACGAATAGTTTCTTCCACTTCCAGCGCCGTTTGCGCATTTTCAGGGAATGGCATACCGTGAGAAATAATGGTTGATTCAAGTGCCACGATTGGCTGGTTATTTTTCAATGCTTGCTGTACTTCCGCAGAGACCTGTAATAATTCAGAGGAAATATTTAATTCAGACATAATCTTTCTCCACTAACTTTTTTACGTTTGCGTAAGATAATTCAGGATTATTGGTAAATTCCGATGAGAGCGCGAGGGAAGAGCACCCTTGAGCGAACTGCACCGCTTGAGAAAATGAACAACCGTCCAGCCAACAGGAAGCAAGACCGGCCATCATGGCATCACCCGCGCCAGTCACATTCACTACCTGGGTTTTCAGCGGTGCCGACCAGCCGTGTTCGCCATCCTTTTCGCTGTAGTAAACGCCATCTCCACCCATGCTCAGTACCAGGCGCTTCAGGCCATGCTGGTGAAACCAATCGGCAACGCGAGCCACATCATCGGTGCCGGACAGCGAGATTCCGCTGAGGGTTTCCGCCTCGATGCGATTCGGTTTCAGGGTATGGATTCGCCCCAGATGTTGGCGAACTTTAACGCATTTCCAGGCGGAAACCGGGTCAACGAAAATGGGCGTTGAACCAGTATTTTCCATCAACCAGGCCAGCGCTGCCTCACTGATATTACAATCAACAACAATCACCGTGGCTTCACAGATAAAGGCCTGATGCTGGCTTAGAAATTCCGCCGTAATATGCTCAGTAATGCTCATATCATTTATCGCCACCAGCATTTCACCGGTATTATCAAGCAACGATAAATAGCTGGATGTGCCCTCCCCTTTGATGACCTGACATTTATCGACATGCACCCCTGATTGTGCAGTCTGAGCCAGCAAAGAATGGCCATAAAAATCATCGCCAACGACGGATAATAACCATGAAGATTTATTCAATAAGGCAATATTTTGCGCTATGTTTCTACCTACCCCACCGGGCGTATACTTTATTTTTCCAGGATTTGAATCAGCATAGTTCAGCGACATATTAGAATAACCAGCAACATCCATATTTGCTGAACCAATAATCACAACATAATCATTTTCAGGCATATAAATACCTCCAGCACAGGATGCTGTAAAAATAGAATTATTTAATACAAAGAAATAGGCCTTCCTCTATTCAGATTAACCCAACAAAACACATGTTTGGTTATGAACATGTGTTTATAATAAGCAATGAACTTTTAAAGTAAAGGGGATGTAAATAGGATTTTCATATGAACATGAACCCAATCACAGATTTCGGTCAGTATGGTTTTTAAACAGTTTAAAAATGCGAAGGAGAGCACATATGACGAGATTGACGCAAGGTCCCGGCTGTATACAGGAACGCTAACCGTTCACGCTATGAGGGGATTTTCTGATGAGAAAGGACCTGGGCTTAATTATTCTGCACTCCAAAGGTTGTCATTCGTTCCTGATGAGCGAGTAATCGCTTGCTTATAGCCCTGCGCCGCATCGCTATTATTTGGAGCCAGCCGCCAGGCGTTGGCATACGCCTGAGTCGCCATATCGACATTTCCTGATGCCATCCCGAGTCGACCAAGAATAACCCAGCCTTCTACACTACCAGGATCGCTATGCAAACGTGTACGTAAACCCAGAGCCAGGCGCGCCATCTCCTCTTGATTGAGCGGTTTTTCTTTCGGATACAGGACTCGTTTCAATAGCGTTGGCAGCTGCGCCGTCGCCTGCTGCCAGATTTTTACTTGCTTGTAGCTACCGGTCTGGTAATAGCTGAGGGTCGCGACGACCAGCGCAATAGCGATCCCCGGAATATAAATGGCAACTCCACCCTGTTTACCCTCCGTGTGAATGTCGTCAGGAAATGCTTCCTGCTTCAGCCGCACGCGGCGGTGCGAACGGGCAAAAATAATCCAGCCGCCAGTGGCGACAGCGGCAACCGGTAGCACCCACAGCAGAATAGTCAGCGGGGTTAATGGCGGATCGTAGGTGACGAAGTTGCCGTAGCGCGCCACCATATAATCGATGATCTCCTGCTTACTTTTCCCCTCCTGCATCAGCTCATAAACCTTCTGCCGCAGGTCAGTGGCAATCATCGAGCTGGAATCAGCGATACTGTTGTTCTGGCATTTTGGGCAGCGCAGCTGCTCAGTAAGCTGGCGAAACCGCTGCTCCTGAGCTTCATCCTTAAACGGCATGACGTCGATGGCGGCCAGCGCCGACCCGGAAACAATCAGCATCAGCACGCCCAGTAACACCCTCATTGCGCAGCCTCCCTGCTGTATTGCTCCCAAAGTGACCTGAATTCACACTCCCACACCCGCTCGTTGAGATCGCCCGCATGGCGATAACGAATAAATCCTTTTCCATCGATCAGGAAGGTTTCCGGTGCGCCGGAAACCCCCAGATCCAGCCCCATCCTCCCATCGCCATCAAACAGGCTCAACGCGTAAGGATTTCCCAATACTTTCAGCCAGGTCATCGCTTTCTGCCGCTCGTCTTTATAGTTCATCCCCACCACGCGGATCCCCTGCACCGCGAGCTGATTCAGATACTGATGCTCGGCGCGGCAGGTCGGGCACCAGGTCGCCCAGACGTTGAGCAGCAGCGGTTTGCCTTGGATTAGCGCATCTGCCTGATAGTACTGCCCGGGATTCTCCAGCGACTCAAGACGAAAGGTCGGCACCGGTTTACCGATCAACGCCGACTCCAGGATGATCGGGTCATCCCCTTCAGCATTGCGCGCCAGCTGCCACAGCATCAGCGCGGCGATGACCACAAAGATCATCAACGGGATCAACCGTAAACTGTGCTTCATGCGGCCTCCGGCACGGACTGGCGATAGCGTGGATCGCACAGACACAGCAGCCCACCCAGCGCCATTAATAAACCACCCGCCCAAATCCAGCGAATAAACGGTTTGTAATACAGCCGCACAGCCCACGCGCCGTTGTCCAGCTCTTCACCAAGGGCAGCATACAGATCACGAGTGAATCCACCGTCAACCGCCGCTTCGGTCATCACTGAGCGGGTACTGTTATAAAAACGTTTTTCTGCATGCAGTACCGCTTCCGCTTTGCCATTTCGCGTGACGCCAATCATAGCCACGCCGCCGCGATAGTTCGGCCCGGTCACCTTTTTGACTTCACGGAAGATGAAGCGATAATTATGAATTTCGATACTATCGCCAGCCTTCATTCGCACATTGCGCTCCACGCTGTAGTTCTGGCTGAAAGCAATACCGACAACCGTCACTGCCACACCGACATGACCGGCGACCATCCCCCAGTAACTGAGGGTCATCTTTGCGCCGCGTGAAATACGCAAAGCGACTTCCGCCATCGCCAGTACAAAGACCCAGCAGGCCATCGCCAGCCCGACCACCGTCATGGCGACAACCTTGCTTTCAAATAGCCACGGCAGGAGCAGAGACAGCGCCAGGGTGCTCCCCACGGCGATAATCAGTAGACGCTGCAGCTTGCGTGGACGATCGCGTCCCCAGCGCACCAACGGGCCGATGCCCAGCAGTAGCGCAAACGGTGCCATCAGCCAGCTGAACATGGTATTAAAGAACGGCTCACCAATGGAAATGCTGCCCATTCCCAACTGTTTATGCACCAGCGGCAGCAGCGTCCCCAACAGCACCACCAGCATGGCGGTAACCAACAGGACGTTGTTACCAAGCAGCAGCGACTCCCGTGACCAGAGAGCGTTATTCACTCGCGATCGCACCCTGTGCCCGCGGATAGCGAACAACAGCAGCGAGCCACCGATAACTAACACCATAAACGCAAGAATAAACATCCCGCGCGACGGATCAGAAGCAAAAGCGTGAACCGAAACCAGCACGCCGGAACGCACGAGGAAGGTTCCCAGCAGGCATAGCGAAAACGCGCAAATAGCGAGCAGTAGCGTCCAGGCTTTAAAACTGGCACGCTGCTCCGTTACAGCCAACGAATGCACCAGCGCGGTACCAACCAGCCACGGCATCAACGAGGCGTTTTCCACGGGATCCCAGAACCACCAGCCGCCCCAGCCCAGCTCGTAATAGGCCCAAACCGAGCCCAACACAATGCCCAGCGTCAGAAAGGCCCACGCCGCCAGCGTCCAGGGACGAGAAAAACGCACAAAGGTGCTGTCCAGCCGCCCGCTCAGTAGGGTAGCAATCGCAAAGGCAAAAGCCACCGAGAAGCCGACATAGCCCATATACAGCAGCGGCGGATGGAAAATTAGCCCCGGATCTTGCAACAGCGGATTCAGGTCGCGTCCTTCAATCGGGAACTCCGGCAGCGTGCGGGTAAACGGGTTGGAGGTAAACAGGATAAACAGCAGGAAGCCGACGCTTATCATCCCCATTATCGCCAGCACGCGGGCGACGATATCGAGCGGCATGCGCTGACTGAACAGCGCCACAGCGAACGTCCAGCCGCTCATCAACAGCATCCACAGCAGTAACGACCCTTCATGCGCGCCCCAGGCTGCCGCCACGCGATACCACACCGGTAACTGGGTGTGAGAATTGCTGGTAACGTAATTCAGCGTAAAGTCGTTCACCACGAAGGCGTTGATCAGCACCATAAAAGCGCCCATTACGAGGAAAAACAACAGCCAGGAGAAGAGCCGGGAAGATGCCATCATTCGCCTATCGCCACGCACAACGCCCCACAGCGGGTAGATGGAGAGCAATAGCGCGATGCCGAGCGCCATGCACAGCAGTCCGTTACCGATTTCAGGCATCATGATGACTTGCTCTCCGGGCGACGATGGTGCTCCTGAATCGCTTTTTTCACTTCCGGCGGGGTGTAGTTTTCATCATGCTTAGCGAGTACTTCTTTCGCCAGCAGATGATTTTTCTCGCCCAGTTCCCCCTGCACCACCACGCCCTGCCCTTCGCGGAACAGATCCGGCAGAATGCCTTCATAACTGACGTCCACCGAGCCTTCAGCGTCGTAGATGCTGAAATTAACCTTCAGTGAATTTGGGTCGCGCCTGACGCTGCCGGGCATCACCATTCCACCAACGCGCAGGCGCTGGCCCACCATCGGCCGTTGCTGTGTTTCGCGCTTGCCATAAAGGATTTCACCTGGCGTATAAAACAGGTCGATGCTAGAGCGCAGCGCGTAGAGCACCAGCGTGATGGTCAGCGTTAACCCCGCCAGTATCGCGAGGGCCACCCACAGACGGTTGTTAAGCCGAATATTCATACTGCCTCCCGCGCCGCGCGCATGCGGGCTTCGCGGGCTTGCTGTTGCGCCACGCTACGTAAAATCGAACGATGTTGTCTCGTCGTGTGTAGAACCAGCACCGCCAGCGGGATAACCGTCATCACTACTGCCAGCCAGATGTAAAAGGCATAACCGCCCATGGCGAAGAAATCACCCCAGGTTGCAAATGCATTGCTCATCGGCGACCTCTGTTTAAAATCAGCTCACCCACCCACGGGCGACGTTTTTCCATTAGCAAAATCAGGTTGCACATGCGCATCAGCGCCAGCGAAATAAACAGCAGCAGGTAGCCGATAATCGCCAGGCGCAGCGGCGTACGCATCGCCGGGTCAATGCTTTGCTGCATGTTGGTTGATCCCTGATGCAGAGTGTTCCACCACTCCACCGAGTAGTGAATAATCGGCAGGTTAACCACACCTATCAGCACCAGAATGCCCACCGCACGCCCGGCCAGACACCGATCGTTAAAGCCGTGCCACAGGGCAATCACGCCGACGTAAAGAAACAGCAGCACCAGTTCGGAAGTCAGCCTGGCGTCCCACACCCACCAGGTACCCCACATTGGTTTCCCCCACGCGGAACCGGTCGCCAGCGCAATAAAGGTAAAAACCGCGCCAACCGGTGCCATCGCCATCAGTGCCAGGTTGGCCATTTTCATCTGCCAGACCAGGCCTATAAACGCCGCAATTGCCATCAGCGCATAAATCCCCATCGACCACATCGCAGCCGGTACGTGCAGATAGATAATGCGGTAGCTGTCTCCCTGCTGGTAATCCGCAGGCGCAAAGCCGAATCCCCAGACCCAGCCCACAGTCAGCAACAGCGCACTGGCAATGCCCAGCCACGGGACCAGCCTGCCGCAGAGCAGATAAAGCTGCGGGGGATTCGCTAGTTGATAGAGTGTTTTCCACATAATTGAGTCACCAGAGCAGAAAATAATGAGTGCGTTGATAAAACTTTTACCGGATGGCGGCGCAAACGCCTTATCCGGCCTGCAAGCTAATACGTAGCGCAGCCGCCGTCGCAAAGGGGCTCAACGTTGCGCTGCCCGCCAGCAACGCGCCCAGAATCGCCATGTAATCCTTAACAGGCAGATGCATAGCAGCCGCCTCCATCGCGGCGGTCGCAAAAATCAGTAACGGAATGGTCAGCGGCAGCACCAGCACGCTCAGTAGCACGCCTCCGCGCTTTAGCCCGATGGTCAACCCAACGCCCGGCGCGCCGAGAAAACTCAGCGTCGGCGTTCCCAGCAGCAGGGTCAGTGCCATGATTTGCCAGCCGTAAACGTCCATTCCTAACAGCAGCGCCACCAGTGGTGAGAGGATAAGCAGCGGCAGGCCGGTCACCACCCAGTGGGCCATTACCTTCGCCAGCACCACCGCTGATAACGGCAGCGGCAGCAGCATCAGCTGTTCGAGGCTTCCGTCCTGTAAGTCGTCGCGAAACAGGCGCTCCAGCGCCAGCAGCGAGGAAAGCAGCGCGGCGACCCAGATAATCCCGGGGGCGATGCGCGCCAAAAGCTGCGGCTCAGAGCCAACACTCAGTGGGAACAACGTAATAACAATCAGGAAGAACCACAGCGGATTGGCGATTTCCGCACGATGGCGAAACGCCACCCGCAGCTCAAGACGAAAAATCCGCCACATCATCACCCAGCCTCCTCGCCGCTCAGCGCAATGCGGCGAATCTTATCGGTCGCCATGTTTATGGGCTGATGGGTGGTGAGAATGACAATGCCGCCCCGCTCGGTGTGCTGCGCCATTCGTTGCGTCAGGCGCTCCACGCCGTTCATATCAATGGCGGTAAAAGGTTCGTCGAGGATCCAGAGCGTAGCGCGCGTCAGCCAGAGTCGCGCCAGGGCAACCCGGCGCTGCTGCCCGGCGGAGAGTTGATTAACGGGAATATCTTCGTATCCGGCAAGACCCGCCTGAGCCAGCGCGTTCATACATTGAGCTGCGTCACCGTCATGATGGAAAAAACGCAGGTTCTCTAGCGCCGAAAGCCGGGTTTTAATCCCTGGCTGATGGCCAATCCACAGCAGGTTTTGTTGATAGCTGTCGCGCACACGGTGCAGCGGCTGCGCCTGCCAGTACACTCCCCCGACGTCAGGGCGAGCCAGTCCACTGAGCAACCGTAGCAAAGTCGTTTTCCCCACGCCGTTGCCCCCGGTAATTTGTATCCACTCCCCCGCTTTCACCTGGAATGATAAATCGCTAAACAAGATTCGTTCATCTCGCTCGCAGCGGAGCTGTCTGGCTTCAAGCATATTACCCACTCTCTCTCGCTTATTTCGGCGAACGTCTCTTCATTAGTCGTAAAACCCATAGCAATCCCAGCATCACGGAGAGGTAGCCCATGACGTAAATTCCCTGCTTTTTTCGCGCCCAGAGATCCGGGTCCGCAGCCCATGCCAGAAAGGCGGTGACATCCTGAGCATACTGCTCTTCTGTTTCGGCTATCTGTGACGCCGTTTGCCAATGAATTTCGCCATCCGTAAGCGGCTTTGGCATATTAATCACGCCACCAGGAAAGTAGCGATTAGCCTTCATTTCAGGATCATTGGGCCGGTAACCGGTTAATAGTGCGAAGACATAATCCGCCCCCTGTTCCGTGTAGGGTAAAAAGGCATCAAACAGGAATTGCGGAAATCCGCGATCATATGAGCGGGCCCGGACGATATAGCTCAGGTCAACGGGTTCGGCACCATTGTTAAGGTATCGCGCTTCCTGAACGTTAAGATATGGCGATATAAAACTGTCATTTAGCGTACCGTCCCGCTCGCCAACCTGGCCGTCATCCTGTATGTCAGGGAACTGATAGCCGCTGGCGATACTTTTTGCTTCTTCGAGCGTGAGTTCCGGGCCGCCGGGTCTGGTCAGGGTGCGAAAAGTGAGGTATTTCATACCGTGACAGGCGCGACACTTCTCTTCATAAACCTGCATGCCGCGCCGAAGCTGATCTTTATCATACTGGCCCGTGATGCCGCTAAAGCTCCAGTCCTGCCGCACAGGCGTGGGCTCTTTCGCCCAAGTAGAACCCAGCTCTAAAAGTGACAGACACAAAACGCTGAATTTCAATAATCGCGTCATCTTCAGTCCTGTTTTTCCAGAAAACGGCGGCAGGGCAGCACGATTAAAAACCAGGCAAACCAAATCAGCGTTGAAAGCTGCGACGCCGCGCGGATCCAGCCCTCTTGATTGCGGAAACCGTCAATAAGGTCAGGTCCCACCAGCGCTTTTGTTCCCAGCCAGCCTAAAAAGCAGGCATTGATAACCCACAGCCAAAAGCCGAACTTAACCAGCTTGCTGTAGTGGCGAAAACGGGCCCGAGAGGAATCAAGCCAGGGCAAGAAATAGAAAATCAATACCGAGCCGCACATCGCGACTAACCCGGCGAATTCATTCGGAAAACATCGAAGCATCGAGAAGAAAGGAAGAAAGTACCATTCAGGTGCCACAATCGCTGGCGTAACCGTTGGATCAGCTGGGATAAAGTTATCTGCGCTGCTCAGGTAGTGCGGCGCGAAGAATAAAAACCAGGCGAAGAGCATCAAAAACAGAGTGATTTTGATGGCATCAAGATCGGTGATTTTATAATCAAACAAAAGCTTTCTGGACTCTTTCTCACTAAAGGTCTTCTTCATCGCCTGCGCAAAAGCAGACTGGACACTACGAACGTGGAAGATCGTCGCGACAACAATTGCGAAGGGAAGCATAAAGTGCAGAACAAAAAAACGGCCAAGCATCGGGGTACCTGGCGTATAGCCGCCGACCAGAAACGCATACAACGTATCGCCCACCAGCGGGATCGCCTGTGCAAAACGGGTAATAACGGTTGCCGCCCAGTAGCTTTTTTGCCCCCAGATGAGGCTATAGCCAAGAAGTGCGGTAATCATCAGCAAGACGTATAGCGTTACGCTAATCATCCACATTGCAACCCACGGCTTGCGATATACGTTGTAGTACATGCCGCGAAAAATATGTAGATAGCAGGCGAAGAAAAAAAGCGATGCGCCAGTGGCGTGCAGATTACGCAGCAGTTCTCCGTGGCTTACCGTGCGCATAATATGCATGATGGAATCAAATGCCAGCTCAGCCGTCGGCACGTAAAACATCGCCAGTACAATACCGGTAAGGATCTGCACGCCGAGCATGACCAGCAGAATAGCGCCGATAGCAAATACCCAGAGTCCGGCAACCGATCGGGGAAAAGGGATACGCCAACGGAGCGAATAAGCACGCGCGGTCGTCATCTCAGACTTCCTTAGCGCCGATGCGCACGGTCAGACCATCGGGATGAAAAGTAAAGTCGGGAACGGCCAGATTCGCGGTCGCCGGTCCGCGGGTAACGCGTCCGGAGGCATCGAATTCAGACCCGTGGCACGGACAAACCCAGCCCTGTCCGCCAGCTCTGGCGTTTGGCACGCACCCGGCATGAGGGCAATATCCCTGAACAACAAGCCATTGGGGATAATCGGCATTAACCCTTTCGTTGTCTGCCTGTGGGTCAATGAGTTTATGGCTTTCGACATCCCGGGCGGCAGCTATCTCATCTGCAGTCCGATGGTGAATAAGAATGAGCTTGCCTTGCCAGACACGCCTAACGGTTTGACCGACAGCCACACCAGCAAGGGAGACATCGATCGGTTCATTTTCTCCGGCCGTCTTTTCATCCGGGCCCAGAGCGGATACCAGCGGCCAAACGGCAGCGGCAACGCCTGCAGCGCCAACGAATTTTGTCAGCCTGCACAAGCAGTCGCGGCGCTGCTCCTGAATTTCATCACCGGTATGTTTGTTATCCGCCACAGCGCAATTCTCCCTGAGTGTCGCGAGCTACTGCTTGTCGATACGTGAGTAGATATCCTGGAAGCGTTTATCGGCAATTCCCGGTGCTTTAAACGCGCGATAGCTGTCCGGCAGAGTGGCATCACCAACCTTAATCAACATCACCATGCCCTGCGCGTAGTGTGGTGTGCATTTGACGCCGTAAAATCCGGCATTGTCATATTTCACTTCGATCTCTTCATCAATTTTGCCCATAAACCCCGGATAATCCGCCGGAGACAGTTCCGCGATGGAGGCCGCGTTATGGCTTTTATGCTTACGGATAAACTTCACCGTATCACCAGGTTGGATCTCCAGGTAATCCGGCTCATAGATCATTGGCCCTGCCGTCCCGCGATTTTTCATTAATACTTCATGAGTTTGCGCGAAGACTGAAGAAGTGAAGGCCAGTAAACATAAAACTTTCAGGCTCTGTTTGAGGTATTTCATCGATTCTTCCTTAGAATTCATCAGGTCTCTGATAACGAATAAAGCAGCTTGTACCGCCTGGTTCGCGTTCAACAATGGCGTCAATGCCAAACCAGGTGCTGAGGTGTTCCCGGGTAAAAATGGTGCCTGGAGCGCCCTGCATCACCATGCGTCCAGACTTCATCACGATGATGCGATCGCAAAACATCGCGGCATGATTCAGGTCGTGCAGGGCGGCAATTACCGTGAGCTTTTCACGTTTAACCAGGCTAAGCAGGCCAATCTGATGTTGAATGTCGAGGTGGTTGGTAGGTTCATCCATTAGCAACAACTGCGGCTGCTGTGCCAGCGCCCGGGCGATATGCAGGCGCTGTTTCTCTCCCCCAGAAAAGGTATGCCAGCAACGGTGCTGTAATTCGCGGAGATCGACCTTCCTCAGCATCGTTTGCACGATATCGTCATCTTTAGCGGACCAGGGCGAGAGCAGGCTAAGCCAGGGGGTCCGTCCCAGCGAAACGGCCTGCAAAGCGGTAATACGTTCACCTGTCTCAGCCTGTTGTTCGACCAGCGCCACCTGCTGTGCAAGATGGCGACGTGAGTAATGATGGAGTGCTTTGTGCTGTAGCGTGATGCGTCCAGACGTGGGTTTCAACAAACCTGCTAACAACGAAATGAGTGATGTTTTACCCGACCCGTTGGGGCCAATAATTCCGACAAACTCGCCGGGAGCCACCC
Source organism: Klebsiella sp. MISC125 (assembly GCF_051131775.1). Classification (NCBI taxonomy): domain Bacteria; kingdom Pseudomonadati; phylum Pseudomonadota; class Gammaproteobacteria; order Enterobacterales; family Enterobacteriaceae; genus Klebsiella; species Klebsiella sp. MISC125. The sequence goes on along the minus strand of NZ_CP180448.1, from coordinate 1,970,493 downwards.
TGAGCGAGACATCATCAACGATCGCTTTGCCTTTTACCTTCCAGCGCAGGTTACACGCCTCGATAACGACTTCAGCCGAGGCTAAAGGAGGCAGTACAGGATTGACGGTCATTTGGCCTTATTTCCTCTGATCAGGATGATTGAAAACGCGGGCGCGCCGACCAGAGCCGTGATCACACCTATAGGTAATACCTGTCCGGGCAGTAATGTGCGGGAGATAACATCGGCAATGATGAGAAAAATCGCCCCAATCAGTGCGCTAACTGGCAACAGGCGATGGTGTTGGTTACCAACCAACATACGGGCAGCGTGGGGGATAACCAGACCAACAAAGCCAATGGCACCGACGATGGAGACCATAATCGCCGTCATACCGGTGACAGCGGCAATAAGTACCGCACGGGTGCGTTTGACAGGAATTCCTAACGATGCCGCAGACTCAGCGCCAAAGGAAAAAGCATCGAGATGGCGGGCATAACAGAAGCACAGCGCGACACCGACCAGGGCAGTAGGAATGGCTAATACAACATCGGGCCAGCGCACGCCGCTCAGGTTACCCAACAGCCAGAACATAATACCGCGCGCCTGTTCGGCGTTTGCTGAGCGGGTGATGATCAGTGAAGTAATAGCATTGAATAGCTGCGAACTGGCGATCCCAGCAAGAATGATTTGGGTTGTGATGCCACCACCTTGCCTGCCGCCTGCAGCCATCGCCAGCAGAGCGACGAACAGAAATGCCGCCAGCGCACCAATGAAAGCGCCAAATGACATACTGATGATCCCGGCCCCCAGACCGGTGAGTGCAACCAGTACTGCACCGGTAGAAGCCCCGGCGGAAATGCCCAGCAGATAGGGCTCAGCAAGCGCATTACGCAGTATCGACTGTAGCACTACCCCGGACACCGCGAGGCACGCGCCGCAGCAGGCAGAAACCAGGGCTCGCGTCAGGCGATAGTTCCAGATGATCCCGGCATCCAGCGCATCGACTGGATAGTCAGTATCAAGCAGACGATTTGCCAGCGTACTGAGTACATGCTGCCAGGGGATAAGCGTTTCGCCAATGGAGATCCCCGCCAGCAGTACGCAGCACATCAGCACACTAACCCAAATGGCATGTCCACCAACTCTTACCGCAAGCTGACCAACAGCGCGACGCATCCTGCGAGAATCACTCATGATTATATCTGCGTTCCTGAGTAACGGAGATGCGCTATGCCGGGCAAGGACATAGCGCAAAACGTAGATTAATGAGAGGCCTGCGGATGCGCTAAGCCATATTCAACCAGGGCATCAGCCAGTTTTTCTAGCCCATCAATAGTTCTGATGCCGGCGTTCATTGTTTGTACGTCAATGACAGGCAGATGATTTTCCTTCACTGCAGGAAGTAGTTTGGCGACTGGGTCGGACTTGAGGTAATCCATCTTGACCTGCCAGTCATCGGCCGGGAAGCGGCGACGACTCATCTCACCGAGTACAATGACCGAAGGATTGGCTTTGGCAATGGTCTCCCAGCCTACCGTTGGCCACTCTTCGGCTGAATCAATAACGTTTTTCACGCCTAGCTTCTGAGCAATCCATGCGGCTGGACCAAACTTCCCTGCCACATATGGATCAAGCTGCAGGTCGGCACTGGAGAACCAGAATACTGCTGAGACATTTTTATCCATGCCGGAAATTTTATTTATCGCTGCTGCTTCACGTGCTTTAAGACTGGCAATCAGCGCATCGCCTTTGTCCTGAACGTCGAAGATTTTTGCCAGATCAGCGACTTCCTGATACACCATGGCAATATCAAACATACCTTTACGGACGCCATCACCGCCATCTTCGTTATCTTTCGCGCAGTCGGCAGGTGCGGTGTAGACCGGAACGTTCAGTTCACTAAACTGCTCGTAAGAGGCAACCGTACCCGCAGGACCGATTTGCCACTCAAACTGGCTGGCAACCAGCTCCGGTTTTTTAGCAATAATCCCTTCGAAGCTGGGAATATTTTGCGCAATGACGTCTACTTTCTCGTTTGCCGCTTTATACGCATCAGGTACAGGACCAAACCACAGCGAAGTACCCACAACGCGATCGGCAAGCCCGAGCGAATAGAGAATTTCAGTGCTGTTCTGACCCACCGTCGCCACACGTTTAGGGGCCTGATTGAAGGTGATGTCGCGGCCGCAGTTTTTAATCGTTAAGGGATATTCAGTTTTTGCCGCACTGGCGACACTGGAGTTGAGTAGTAGAGTTGCGCCTGCAATAATCAGAAGCGTTTTTTTAGAAGTGAAAGAAGTAAAATTAGCGTGCATTATCATCGTCCCGTTGATGCCAGATCTGAAGGTCTGGTCATGGCTCATTTCGTTCCATATATCGGGAGGAGACATGAAGATAGATGACATTGAATCGTGAAATTTAAGAATAAAGATATGCAAAAAATGCAAATAAGCCTTACTTAGCCAAAATTTTATTCATAAATACACTACTGCCTGCGTCAAATAATTCATCCCATGGACCATCCCGTCCACTCAATGGTATACAACATTATTGACAGCAGGTCTCCTGACTCACGGTAACCAGAATATCAGCCTTCCCATAAAGACAAACTTTACAGTGACCAGCGGTTAATTAACCGCACAAGGATATTCTGCATCCGCCTACAGTTGCGGGGGCAGTTATGGCATTGAATTTAACAATTCGCACCATATTCCTATTCAAATACAAAAATGTAATGAAATGCTGTCGAAAGCGACTCTAGCGGCAATTGTAAACAAGGTCAACCGTATGACGAAACGATTAAAACGTCATACCAATATAAAAATAGCAATAAAATACAATTATTTACAACAAAATCACTTACCAGAAAGTTATGCTTGAAAATAATCATAAAAAGCTAAATGAGAATTAATTGACACTGATCAAACTATATACTCGGTTTGCTTACCTCAAATTAAATATATTGATCGCTATCAACAATGCGTCCAATTAGCGTTGGGTTCATTTATTAATGTGATCTCTCCATATGAACCAACTGCCATTTATCCTGCATATCCATCACAACGCTAAAATGATTACGCAACCAGAAATGATAGCCTCCAGGCAAAAAATGATGCGTGTGAAGATATAAGGTTTTATATTGTTGCTGCCGACAGAATTCCTCAGCAAAAGCGATCAACTGACTACCAATGCCCTGTCTGCGATAGCGCTTATCCACATAACAGCGGCAAATTTCTGCGGTTTCAGACAAATTATAACGCCCGCGCAACTCAGCGAGCCTGTCATCATATTGACATACTGCCAGTGTAGCGATTAACTCCTGTTTTTCATCCCATGCACAAAGCAGCAAATTCCTTTCCTGCGAAATATACTGCTGTTCGAGATTAAAAATATCCTCATCGGCAGAAGGTATTGATCTACCAGCGTTGAAGAACAGATTGAGGTGCTGAACAAGGAACGACTGAACTGCGGGAATATCAGCGTGAGTCATTTCACGAAGCGTAAATGGAAACATAGTATGGCTGGCCCAAACTAGACAAGGAAAAAGAATAATAACAATTCAGGCAGGGAAAACCACTAGCGTCAGAAACAATAAAAAAGGGCAGAGAAAACTCTGCCCTTAATGAAGATATTACAAGGTCTATCAGGCTGCTTTTTCTTCCACCTGAACTTCAGGACGTTTCAGCACCGCGTAGGAGAGACCTGCGACCAGCGTACCGACAACAATCGCCATCAGGTAGCCGAGAACCGGCGTAATCGCACCAGGAATCAGCAGAACAAACAGACCGCCATGCGGTGCCATCAATTTGGCGCCAACCCACATGGACATCGCGCCGGTCACCGCACCACCAACGATACAGCAAGGCAGGACGCGCATCGGGTCACGAGCAGCGAATGGAATCGCCCCTTCAGTGATAAAGCACAGACCGAGGACCAGCGCGGCTTTGCCACCTTCTTGCTGCGCTTTGTCGAACTTTTTACGCGCAACCAGCGTTGCCAGACCCAGCGCCAGCGGTGGAACCATACCCGCCGCCATAATCGCCGCCATCGGCGCATAGGTTTGGGTACTCAGCAGGCCAACACCAAACGCATAGGCTGCTTTATTCACCGGACCGCCCATATCGGTACACATCATACCGCCGAGGATCGCGCCGAGCAGAACCGCATTCGCCGTACCCATGGTTTGCAGCCAGTGGGTCAGACCTTCGAGGATCCCGGCAACAGGTTTACCAATCAGGTAAATCATCGCCAGACCGACGATCAGGCTGGAAACCAGCGGAATGATCAGAATCGGTTTCAGCGCTTCCATACTTTGCGGCAATTTCAGCTTCGTACTAATCGCTTTCGCCACATAACCAGCAAGGAAACCAGCGATAATACCGCCGATAAACCCAGACCCGGTGCTCACTGCCAGCATACCGCCGATAAGACCAGGGGTCAGGCCCGGACGGTCAGCAATAGAGAAGGCAATGAAGCCCGCCAGCACCGGAACCATCAGCGCAAAGGCTGAGCCACCGCCGATTTGCATCAGCGCCGCTGCCAGAGTATCCGGGACCTCAAAAGCTTTAATACCAAAGGCAAAGGAGAGCGCAATACACAGGCCGCCCGCAACAACCATTGGCAGCATATATGAAACGCCGGTCAGCAGGTGACGGTATGCCCCCGCAGACTCTTTTTTCCCCTCCGTTGCCGCCTGGGATTTACCTGAAGGCTGGTACGGTTTCGCCTCAACGACAGCTTTATCCAGCTCCTGAGCGGTTTTCTTCAGCGCCAGGCCGGTGGTGGTGCGATACATCGGCTTACCAGCAAATTTCGCCAGATCGACTTCGATATCAGCAGCAACCACCACCAGATCCGCTTGTTCCACTTCTTCTGGGGTGATCGCGTTGCCCGCGCCCACGGAGCCACGAGTTTCAACTTTCACCCACCAGCCGCGTTTTTTGGCTTCGGTTTCAATCGCTTCCGCCGCCATAAACGTATGCGCTACGCCAGTCGGACAAGCGGTTACCGCCACAATGCGTTTCGGGCCGTTGGTCGCAGCCGGTAAAGCAACCGCCGCCGGAGCGGTGTAAGGCGTCGCGTGGCTTTTGGCTTCACTGAGGAACAGTTCCGGGTGAGCCACGGCGCGGTTAATGTCGCCGAGATAAACCTTCTTGCCGTTCAGCGCGCTATCAGCAGGCAGCGTCGCGCCCAGCACGATCGCCAGTTCAGCGTCGTTCGGGTTATCAATCAGTTCGAGTTGCGCTTTTTGCGCCGCAGTGCTCAACAGGGTCTTCGCCATATAGGCGCGAGCCTGTCCAAGCCCGGCATCAATAATCAGCAGCGTTTTCATTATGCCTCTCCTGCTGTTAATTAAAGGGTTGTAAGTCGACGCGCGCCATCATTGCGGCCAACTGGGTACGATCGGTAATACCGACATTGCTTTGACTCACCGCCAGCGCGGCAACCGCCGTCGCCAGACGCAGCGTATGCTCGCTGGACTCGCGCATTAGCAGACCGTAAATCAGGCCGCCAACCATAGAGTCCCCCGCACCAACGGTGCTAATCACTTCGACTGAAGGCGGCTTAGCAATCCACTCTCCGGATGCGTTAACCCACAGAGCGCCTTCTTCGCCAAGGGAGATAACCACGTGGGCAATCCCCTGTTCACGCAGCGCGTGGGCGGCTTCAATCACATCTTTCATTTCAGGCAGCTTACGACCCGCCCAGATTTCCAGCTCGCGACGGTTAGGTTTCACCAACCATGGAGCCGCTTTCAGGCCAGCAACCAGTGCTTCGCGGCTGCTGTCAAAAATGATGCATGGGCACTGACTACGCAGACGGGTCATCCAGTCGGTGAACGCTTCCGGGCTCACACCGGATGGCAAGCTACCGCTCACGCAAACCATATCGAACTGACCTAACCAGCTCAGGGAATCATTAACAAAACGTTCCCAGTCGCCAGGCGTCACTTCAAAGCCAGAGAAGTTGAAATCGGTCACTTCACTGTCTTTTTCCGTCAGTTTGACGTTGATACGAGTACGACCCTGCACAACCTGAAAACGGTTCGCGATGCCCAGTTCGCTGAACAGCTGCTGAAATCCATCCTGGTTGTCTTTACCCAGGAAGCCACCCACGGTGACGTCGATGCCGAGATCTTTCAGCACTTTTGCAACGTTGATCCCTTTCCCGGCAGCATGTAAGCCGGTGGTACGCACGAGGTTAACCTCACCGCGTTCAATTTCCGGGGTAAACCCCACCAGGTCATAGGCCGGGTTTAAAGTAATCGTTGCGACACGTCTGCTCATTTATGCGCCCTCCCCAAGGCCTGCGGCGATAGCTTCGCCAATCGCATCCAGCGCCTGTTGCGCATCCTCACCTTGCGCGGTAAAGCGCAGACGGTGACCTTTCTTCACACCCAGCGCCACGACTTTCATCAGGCTGCGGCCATTGGCCGGTTTACCCGAACCATCAAGGTTGGTGACGGTAATGTCGCTGGAGAATTGTTTAATGGTATTAACCAGCATAGTGCCTGGACGCGCGTGCAGCCCGTGCTCATTGCGGATCACATATTCAGCGCTCAGCACGTCCTCAGCGATGGCATCATCGCTGGTCAGCAACGCCAGCAGCGTAGCGCCATCAGCTTTCAGCAAACGGTCAGCTTTTTTGTCGAGCAGTAAATTGGTCAGGCGATTAAGTACCGCTGTCGGCTGGTCATCAGCCATCGCTACGGTAATCAGCAGGGAAACCGGCTGCTCATCGCGGATAAAAGCGGTTGCTGCACGGCTGACCGCAACAGCGCTGCGCAGGTTACCTTCAGTGCTGTCGTTCAGCCAGATGCCCTGACCGAGGTTCAGCGGTTGTTCATTAATCGTTTTGCTGACAAAGGAAGCATCAACGGCACCAGCTTCTTTCAATCGCGCGGCGTTCAGCGCCTGCAGAGTCAGCAGATCGCTGGCGACAACGTCCAGGCTCAGCGTGTCATTGTCCAGCTTCAGCACTTCACTCTGCTTTTCACCCATCAGCAGAGCACGCAGTTCTTCAGCAGTGGTCGCGGATTTAAGCTGTTCAGCAACGGAATCATCGCTCAGTACATGGGTCAGCTGACGCAGCAGTCCCAGATGTTCATCCGAGCTGGCGGCGATACCGATGGCGACGTAAGCGGTCTGCCCTTCGCCCCAGGTCACGCCCTGCGGGAACTGATAAACCTGAACGCCGGTTTTCAGCACCTGGTCGCGGGTGTCGGTAGTGCCGTGCGGAATGGCAATGCCGTTACCCAGGAAAGTGGAGGTTTGCTGCTCGCGAGCCAGCATCCCGTTAATGTAGCCATCCGCCACGTTGCCCGCACTGACCAGCGCGGAAGCAACCTGACGAATTGCCTCTTCTTTATTACCGGCCTGCTGACCGGGATGAATATCCTGCACAGATAACTGGAACATGGTTCTCCTCTCCTGCTGAATTGAATCGTTTCAGCTACTTTGAGAAAAAATGCGTCATCTACCTGCTGGAGAATCTCCCGATGACGCTGAAACGTTTCAAGGAGTCTGTACCTTTATTAGTCATCGCGCAAGAAAACTTAGCAACCTGATAACAGAAGTTAGAGATACTGCACACTTTTGCTGAAGTGCAGGTGACGAATACCTTTCTGGTTCAGCTTTTTGCTGAAGTTGAAAATTTGAAACGTCTTTTTGATTTATTCGTGCCATGCCACTGTTCATTTTCTGACTGGCGGCGTAAACTCCGCGATTCCTGAAACCACAGAACATCGACATGCAAAACAGTAGCGCCGCCTTCCCACGACGCGGGTTTGATTTAACCTCCTCCGCCTTCCTGATCGTCGCCTTCCTGACGGGCATTGCCGGGGCGCTGCAAACGCCTACCCTGAGCCTGTTTTTAACTAACGAAGTGCATGTGCGACCGGCGATGGTCGGCTTCTTTTTTACTGGTAGCGCGGTGATCGGCATTCTGGTGAGCCAGTTTCTTGCCGGACGTTCGGATCGCAAAGGCGACCGCAAACAGCTGATTGTCTTTTGCTGTCTGATGGGCGTGCTGGCCTGCGTGCTATTCGCCTGGAACCGTAACTACTTTATTTTGCTGTTTGTCGGCGTGTTTCTAAGCAGCTTTGGTTCCACTGCGAACCCGCAAATGTTCGCCCTCGCCCGCGAACATGCGGACAAAACGGGCCGCGAGGCGGTCATGTTTAGCTCGATTCTGCGCGCACAGGTTTCGCTGGCGTGGGTTATCGGGCCACCGTTGGCTTATGCGTTAGCGATGGGATTTGGCTTTACGGTGATGTATCTCAGCGCGGCGATTGCCTTCGTGGTCTGCGGCGCGATGGTCTGGTTTTTCCTTCCCAGCATGCGTAAAGAGCCAAAAACGGCTACAGGCCATCTTCAAGCACCGCGAACCAACCGTCGCGATGCGCTGCTGCTGTTTATCATCTGTACGCTAATGTGGGGAATCAACAGCCTGTACATCATTAATATGCCGCTGTTCATTATTAATGAGCTGCATTTACCCGAGAAACTGGCTGGATTAATGATGGGGACCGCCGCCGGGCTGGAAATCCCGACCATGCTGATTGCAGGCTACTACGCCAAACGTTTCGGCAAGCGTTTCCTGATGCAGATCTCTGCAATTGCCGGAGTGCTGTTTTATGTCGGCATGCTAACCGTACACACCCCCGTGCTGCTGCTGGCCCTGCAGGTGCTGAATGCTATTTTTATCGGCATTCTGGCCGGTATCGGTATGCTCTATTTTCAGGACCTGATGCCAGGCCAGGCCGGGGCGGCCACGACCCTCTATACCAATACCATTCGCGTCGGCTGGATTATTGCCGGTTCGCTGGCGGGTGTTGTTGCAGAAGTCTGGAGCTATCACGCCGTATTCTGGATTGCGCTAGTCATGGGCGTGGCTACCCAGGCCTGCCTGTGGCGTATTAAAGACGTGTAAAGCAGCGGTGTGCCGCATCAGCGGCACACCAGAGTATTACGCCAGGCCAATAAAAAACCCGGCAATTGTTGCGCTCATTAAGTTTGACAGCGTTGCCGCAGCCAGCGCCCTCATCCCTAGTTGGGCAATTTCAGACGCACGCTGGGGTGCAATTGCCGAGAATGCGCCAACCACCACGCCAATGGAACCAAAGTTGGCGAAACCGCATAGCGCAAACGAAATAATGGCGATAGTTTTCACATCCAGCGATCCCGGCGTTTGCAGGAATGGCGAGAAGTTGAGGTAGGCCACGAACTCGTTAATCGCCAGCTTCTGGCCAATCAGGCTGCCCGCCAGCGTCGCATCACTCCAGTCAACGCCCATTAACCATGCCAGCGGTGCCAGGACATAACCAAAAATCCCCTCCAGAGTCGCGTGACCAAAACCGAACCAACCGCCGATACCGCCAATCACGCCGTTGATCAGAGCGATAATTGCCACAAACGCCATCACTACCGTCGCCACGCCCACGGCAATTTTCACCCCAGCCATCGCGCCGCTAGCCGCGGCTTCAATAAAACTTTTCGGCGGCGTTTCGGTGAAGGAGAGGTTTTCGAAAGTCACCTGCGATGCTTCAGTCGCCGGGCTAAGAAGACGGGCAAACAGAATACCGCCGGGAATCGCCATCAACGATGCCGCCAGCAGATAATCAATCGGCACGCCCAGCCCGGCATAGCCAATCATCGTCGACCCGGCGATAGAAGCCATCCCGCTGCAAATCGCGGTAAATAACTCATTACGATTTAGCTTGTTAATAAAGGGCTTAACGATCGCCGGGATCTCATTTTGCCCAAGGAAAATGGTGGTAACGGCAACAAATGACTCAATCTTGCTAATATTCAGCGCTTTCTGGAAAATTCCGCCAAGAATTCGGATCAGTATTCCCATTACGCCAATATAATAAAGCGGTGATGCTTCCAATTAGTAGAACATGTGTTTTTCAATAAACGTCCCGATGACTTTTTCGTGGATCTCTACTGAACGCGAGAAGCAGATTGTTTTACGAGCCAAGCGCTTAATGCGGGTGCGCAGCGTCAGGTTATTGCGCTCAATCCGTTGGGTGAATATTTTTCCGGTCAGATGCTTATCCTTCGGCACCTCCCGGCCATAGCTGCCCCAGTCGTCGCTGGTGATCATGCCGATGTTGAATGGCGTAAGCAGTGCCAGTAGTTCCCGGCAGGTTTCATCGGTACGGGGACCAAAAGTGTAGGCCAGTACACCCCCTGTTTTGGTGTTATACGCGTACCAGAGCCAGTGTTGCCGGGCTTTACTGCCAACGAAACTCCATTGCTCATCAAGTTCGCAGATAAGCGCCACATCAGCATGAGCAACGGGCGAAGACGTTATTCGCTTTGGCGTGAGTTTTTTAAAGTCCGGATGACGGTGTTAATGCCAATTTTCAGTGTTCTGGCGGTATCGCGAACCCCGGCGCCATTGAAGGCCATTTCAGTGATCAGCTCTTTAATGCCCGGCTTACGGGCCTCATAAGTGTAAGTGAGCTGAAAAACGCGGTGGCAGTCACGGCAGCGAAATCTGTCATGGCCTTTAGGGTTCTGACCATGGCGGTAGACCTGTGCAGACTGACAACGAGGACAATGAATGTTAACGCTGGCCATGAAAGAACCTCAAAAGCCCGCATTATACATCAGATTCAACTAATTAGAGGCATCACCATTATCGCAATAGCATCATCGTGACCTGGATCGCAGTCGAGTATAATTTTTCTTTTTTCCATTTTTATTTCCTCTTTTCGCTTTTACGCCATTTTTATGTTATTACAGCAGGATTAAACTGGTATCGGATTAACGTTTGCAGCATACCAGGCGAAAACTGATACTGAATATGAGAAATCTCATACCGGGAAGCGACCGTGAAAGAAATCCAAAATGAAAATCTCAAGCAGCAATTGATAAGCGACTCGGGGTACCTGGGAAAGTTTTCCGTCGATGTTGTGCGGGATACACGATTGTTCCACGTTGTGGCAGGGGATTATATTGTCAAAGAGGGGGCTCAACCTGCGCACCTTTTTTACCTCGCACGCGGCCGGGCTAAGCTTTACACCACATCAGCTAATGGTCGGGTCTCGCTGATCGACTTCTTTGGCGCGCCCTGCTTTATCGGCGAGATAGAACTCATTGATAAACATCACGATCCGCGTGGCGTTCAGGCCATCGAAGAGTGCTGGTGCCTGGCGCTGCCCATTGCTTCATTCCGCCCGTTGTTGCTGAACGACGTCATTTTCCTGCGTAATCTCTGTATCGCGTTAAGCCAAAAAAACTATCGTAACATCGTTTCGCTCACCCAAAATCAATCTTTTCCGCTGGTGAATCGTCTGGCAGCATTTATTTTATTAACTCAGCATTGTGATATTTATCACGAAAAACATACCCCGGCGGCGGAATATATGGGCGTGTCGTATCGTCATTTATTATATGTGATCGCACAATTCTGCCAGGAAGGCCTGCTGGTTAAACAAAAATCCGGCTACGCTCTTGGTAATAAGCAAAAACTGATCGCCCTCGCGCGGGAGATGGATCCGGATAATAATTTTGCTGATTTATTATATTGAGATCCCGAAAAGCAGTTCATGGCTTCAAGACGTGCTCTGTTCAAGATGAAGAAGCCAGGTCATCGCGTCATCGCGATTCGCCGCGCACATCTCCACTTCAGGCTTCAGGCTGCCGCACACTTTAGGCCTTAGCGGTGAACCAAAAATGTTGCACAGGTTGTTTTCCGAGAGCTGTATACAACGGGTGTTTGCCGGTTTACCGTGCGGCATTCCCGGGATGGGGCTGGAGATAGAAGGAGCGACACAGCAAGCTCCGCAGTCAGGGCGGCATTCCATAATCGACTCTTCTGATAACGCTTTTGGCGGCCCAGACTAAACGTTTTACCTGAAGATAGCAAAACACACGAATTCCACTTGCCTGAAAGGCCCGGCGCGAGTAGTTTTACGCGATATTTTTGACCCTTTATGTGACAGGATTACCGCAATGCCAAGAGCGAATGAAATTAAAAAAGGTATGGTGCTGAATTACAACGGCAAACTGCTGATTGTTAAAAACATTGATATTCAGTCACCCAGCGCCCGTGGCGCCGCAACGCTGTACAAAATGCGTTTCTCTGACGTACGTACCGGCCTGAAAGTGGAAGAGCGCTTTAAAGGCGATGATATCGTCGATACCGTGACCCTGACCCGTCGTTTCGTTGACTTCTCCTATATTGATGGCAACGAATACGTCTTTATGGATAAAGAAGACTACACCCCGTATATCTTTACTAAAGAGCAGATTGAAGAAGAACTGCTGTTTATTCCTGAAGGCGGGATGCCGGACATGCAGGTTCTGACCTGGGACGGTCAGCTGCTGGCCCTTGAACTACCGCAGACCGTTGACCTGGAAATCGTCGAAACGGCGCCGGGCATCAAAGGTGCATCCGCAAGCGCCCGTAACAAACCGGCGACCCTGAGCACCGGCCTGGTGGTTCAGGTTCCTGAATACCTGAGCGCAGGCGAGCGCATTCGTATCCATATCGAAGAGAGCCGCTATATGGGCCGCGCGGACTAAGTCCTGCTTTTTCTGCCAAAATGAAACACAGAGGACAGCGCCAGGCTGTCCTTTTTTGTTCGTACCTTATCCTTATCTGGTATCGCAGGTCATTTGGTTCATACCAACTCAAGGTTACAACCGTCGCGCTCCTCGCCAAAGTTATTATACCAATAATGTGTTATTTACTGCTACGCTATGGTCATCGCTCTCAAGCCTGACGAGATAGACCGCTTGGCTGATTGATCAAGTTCACACAAAGTGGATAAATTCGGCTCACCAATTTAATTTGTTGTCATATAACTTTACACTAATGAATGTTAATCGTCAGTTAATCAGGTGTATGAATAATGACTACCATTGCTACAGCTACGCTGCCGGAAGGCGTGCAGCTCCCTCAGTACGATCGCAACCAACTGCGTTCGCGTATTGTGCATTTCGGTTTCGGCGCGTTTCATCGCGCGCACCAGGCCCTACTCACCGACAGGGTGCTCAACGCCAGCGGTGGGGACTGGGGAATTTGCGAGATTAGCCTGTTCAGCGGCGATCGGCTTATGAGCCAGCTTCGCCAACAAGATCATCTGTTTACCGTGCTGGAGAAAGGGGCCGAGGGTAATCAGCCGATCGTTGTCGGCGCAGTGCATGAATGTCTGAACGCCAAACTTGATTCGCTGGCTGCCATTATTGAGAAATTTTGCGAACCGCAGGTCGCCATTGTTTCTCTAACCATTACCGAGAAAGGCTACTGCATTGACCCTGCCAGCGGCCTGCTGGACATGACGCAGCCACGCATTATTCATGACCTGGAAAACCCTACGCAGCCGCAATCGGTACCCGGTATTCTGGTCGAAACGCTGGCGCGCCGCCGCCAACGTGGACTGGCGCCGTTTACCGTTCTCTCCTGCGATAATATTCCCAACAATGGGCATGTGGTGAAAAACGCCGTGCTGGGAATGGCTGAAAAACGCGATTCGGAGCTGGCGCAGTGGATTGCTGAACACGTCAGCTTTCCCGGCACGATGGTGGACCGCATTGTGCCAGCCGCCACCGATGAGTCGCTGGCGGAGATTAGCGCCGTGCTGGGAGTGGAAGACCCCTGCGCGATTAGCTGCGAGCCGTTTATTCAATGGGTTGTCGAAGATAACTTTGTTGCCGGTCGCCCGGACTGGGAAGCGGCTGGCGTACAGATGACGGATGATGTACTGCCGTGGGAACAGATGAAGCTGCGGATGCTCAACGGCAGCCATTCGTTTCTCGCCTGGCTGGGCTATCTGGCGGGCCACGAACATGTCAGCGACTGTATGCAGGACCCGGTTTTCCGCAGCGCCGCTTACCGTTTGATGCTTGATGAACAGGCACCAACACTCTCAATCACCGGTGTCGACCTGACGGCCTATGCTGACAGCCTCATCGAGCGTTTCAGCAACCCCTCGCTGAAGCATCGCACCTGGCAAATTGCTATGGACGGTAGCCAGAAGCTGCCGCAGCGTATGCTTGACGGTATCCGTATCCACCTTGCTCGCGACAGCCAGTGGCCGCTGCTGGCGCTGGGTGTGGCGGGCTGGATGCGCTATGTCAGTGGCATTGACGATGCTGGAAATAAGATTGATATCCGCGACCCGCTGGCGGATAAAATTGGAAATATTGTATCCGCCAGCAATGAACAACAGCGCGTTAGCGCCCTACTCTCCCTGGAAGAAATTTTTGGCTGCGACCTTTCGCAAAATCCGCAGTTCGTCGCCAACGTCACCGCCGCATGGCATCAGCTAATGACCGCTGGCACTCGCCAGGCGATTAGCGCCGCACTGAATTCTTAACAATTTCTGCCTTTAAGCGGACAGAGAACCTTTCTGTCCGCGGTAAGACTTCTCTTTTCACTTTTTTTTCGTCAGGATAGTCTCAACTGTTACAACATTACATTTATCCTGGAGAAAAGGTGACCAAAACTAACTTGATCACGGGATTTCTCGGCAGTGGCAAAACGACCTCGATTTTGCATCTGCTGGCCCATAAGCCCGCGGATGAAAAATGGGCCGTGCTGGTCAACGAATTTGGCGAAGTGGGCATCGACGGCGCACTGCTGGCCGAGAGCGGAGCCCTGCTTAAAGAAATCCCCGGCGGCTGCATGTGCTGCGTCAACGGCCTGCCAATGCAGGTTGGGCTCAATACGCTGCTGCGCCAGGGAAAACCTGACCGCTTGTTAATAGAGCCAACCGGTCTTGGCCATCCCAAACAGATCCTCGATATTCTGACCGCCACCGTATACGAGCCGTGGATCGACCTGCGTGCGACGCTATGCGTGCTGGACCCGCGTCAGTTGCTCGACGAAAAGGTGGTGACCAACGAAAACTTTCGCGACCAGTTAGCCGCCGCCGATATTGTCATCACCAATAAAGCGGACCGCACGACCAGCGAAAGCCAACTGGCCTTTGCAACATGGTGGCAGACCTATGCCGGAGAGCGTCAGCACGTCAGCGCCACCCAGGGCAATATTGACCCGGTATGGCTTGATTTGCCGCGCCGCAACGTCACGCCGCTACCTGAAAGCGCTGAACACGCGCATAGCCACGGGCAAAAACCAGGTCTGGCGGCGCTTAATCTCCCTACCCACCAGCGCTGGCGCCGCAGTCTTAATAGCGGTCAGGGCTATCAGGCCTGCGGCTGGATTTTTGACGCCGAGACCATTTTTGACACCGTTGGCCTGCTCGAATGGGCGCGACTGGCGCCGGTCGGGCGCGTTAAAGGCGTGATGCGTATTGCCGAAGGACTGGTGCGTATCAATCGCCAGCAGCTTGACCTGCATATTGAGACGCAGAACGTTGCGCCGCCGGATAGCCGCATTGAGCTGATCGCTGATTCCGATACCGACTGGAACGCGCTACAGGCCTCCTTGTTGAAGCTTCGTTTAAGTTAAGGCGGCTATGGTTGCCGTCGTTTTACACAACACGCGATAATTATGATTAAAAATCGAATTCCCCTTATCCTGCTGCTGAACGCGGCGGGTATAGCGCTATTTTGCTCGTGGTACTTTCCTGTTAACCATGGTTTCTGGAATCCGCTGGATTCCGCTATCTTCTATTTTTTTAACCACCTGGTTGGAGTGAGCCCTGCTTACACCTGGCTGCTGGCAATTATCAACAACCGCGCATTCGACGCCTGCTCGCTGCTGGCAATGGGCAGCCTGATGCTGAGCTTCTGGTTTAAAGAACAGAGCGCCGGACGCCGCCGGGTGATTATCATCGGCCTGGTAATGCTGCTCGCCGCCGTCGTCATCAATCAGTTGGCTCAGCATCTGATGCCGGTCAAACGCGCCAGCCCCTCGCTCTCTTTCACCGACATTACTAAAGTGAGTGATGTGATCTCATTTCCCACTAAAGATGCCTCTAAGGATAGCTTCCCGGGCGATCACGGCATGATGCTGCTGATTTTTGCCGCCTTTATGTGGCGCTATTTTGGTCATCGCGCGTTGACTATTGCGCTGGTCATATTTGTGGTCTTCGCGTTCCCGCGCGTAATGATTGGCGCTCACTGGTTTACCGATATTGCCGTCGGTTCATTAACTGCCGTATTGATTGGCGCGCCCTGGGTGTTGATGACCCCACTGAGTGATAAAGTGATATCTTTATTTGAACGTTATCTACCCAGCGGAAAAACAAAAAATTAAACTCCGCCTTACAAATGATTAATATCATTCATAAGGGATCGTTCTGGGTCCCTTTTCTCTCAGCTCATTTTTTCTCATCCCTCCATCATCTTCCCGTCACATTAATCATTATAGAAATGAGTGGATTGCATATTTTTTACCCACAATTGACGCTATTTTACCCTTTCCCGATGATTCACTTTTTGTCGCAAAAATACTTATAAGAAATTGCGCAAAACCGCTCGCCATCCCTTGTTTGATCGGGTAATCTCGATCTCGTTTTGCCTTTCCAGCGACATCAATTCAGAGAATGAATAAATTTGTGCGTTAGGCCACAATTTTATGCTTACGGAATTGTCTCATTGCGACCAGGTAATTAGGCTCTAACACGTTTGGCATTTTTTATAACGACATTGTCGTTAAGGACAACAAGGGATAACACACAGCATGGTCAAATCTCAGCCGATTTTGAGATATATCTTGCGGGTCGCCCCCGCGATTGCAGTTGCGGTTCTGCTTTCCGCGTGTAGTTCAAATAGTACCGCCAGAAATATGCATTCTGAGACGCTTGCTGTGGGTAGTGGCGATTTATCATCACTGCAAGCCTCTCAGGATGAATTTGAAACAATGGTTCGCAATCTGGACGTTAAGTCCCGTTTGATGGATCAATATGCCAGCTGGAAGGGTGTGCGTTACCGCCTCGGCGGCAGCACTCGTAAAGGCATTGATTGTTCTGCCTTTGTGCAACGTACTTTCCGTGAACAGTTTGGTCTGGAACTGCCGCGCTCAACTTCTGAGCAGCAGGATTCAGGTAAATCCATTACGCGTTCTCAACTGCGTACTGGTGATTTAGTTCTGTTCCGTGCAGGTTCTACAGGTCGACATGTTGGCATCTATATCGGCAACAACCAGTTTGTTCATGCATCCACCAGCAGCGGTGTGACGATTTCAAGCATGGATGAGCCGTACTGGAAAAAGCGCTATAACGAAGCGCGACGAGTTCTGAGCCGCTCGTAAACTCTTCTGATATTGGTTATCCCTTGGCCAATGCCAGAAAAAGGAAAACACTGCCGAGGCAGTGTTTTTTTTTGCTCGTCAGCGAATGAACCTGGCAATATAAGCTATGTCTTTAAGTGGGGATGGAAAAAAACGACTTCTATGACCCCCTGGCGCAAATCAATAACACGGACTGATATAGCCTATGCCTACCCGTCACTTCTCTCCTCGGCGTAAAATCTGGCTAACCAGCTTATGTATCGGAATCGCCGTCGCCCTGCTGGCCGGTAGCATTCAGTTTATGGTGATTTATCACAATCGGGCAGAGCGTTTCGACGTCATCATTGATAATGTTCATGCGTATCTAAAGAGCTACTTCCACGATTTAAATCAGACCATTGATGGCCTGCAACCACTAGTCGATCAGCCCTGTGAAAATGTCGATTCTGGATTAACCGCCCATGCTGCATTCAGCCCAAACGTGCGTGCGCTCCTGCTGGTTAAAAATGGTTTCGCGTTTTGTTCTTCCGCCACCGGGGCAATGAATACGCCTTTAACCCAGCTCATCCCCCAGCTCGATATCTCTAAAGCGGTCGATATGGCCATTCTCCCCGGGACGCCCATGATGCCGCAAAGCGCCGCGCTGGCGATGTGGGTCCGCAGCCCGCACGGTGGAGAAGACGGTGTTTTTGTCTCGATTAATGCCAACCTGACGCCCTATATTCTCTACTCTGCCCGGCAGAACGATTTCAGCGGCCTTGCCCTGGCCATTAACCACACTGCCATCTCCACCTTCAGCAATAAACTTATCGACCCGCAAACGCTACTCTCGCCACCAATCCGCCAGGTGCAAATTGACGGTTTGCCGCTCAAAGTTTATCTCTACGCCAACAGCTGGCTGGCAGAAAATACCCAATTTGCCCTGCTGCTTGGCGTGGTATGCGGCCTGCTGGCAGGGTTTTTGAGCTATTACGTCCTGACTATCAAATCTGACCCGCGCAAAGAACTGCTGTTGGCGATCAAAAACGATCAGTTTTACGTGGTTTACCAACCGGTAGTGAAATCCGACACGCTGCAAATTAGCGGTATTGAGGTACTGATGCGCTGGCGGCACCCGACCGCCGGGGAGATCCCTCCCGACGTGTTTATCACCCTGGCTGAAGCCCAGCAGATGATTATCCCTCTCACCCGCCATCTGTTAAAACTGATAGCCCATGATGCGGTGACTCTGCAAAGCCTTCTGCCCGCCGGTAGCAAGCTTGGGATAAATATTTCACCCGCCCACCTGCATGCCGACAGTTTTCAGCAGGATCTTCAACATTTCGCGACAACTATGCCTTCTGGCCATTTTAGCGTGGTGCTGGAGATTACCGAGCGCGCGATGATCGATAAAAGCCGATCGTTGGAGAATTTCGATTGGCTACATGAGCAAGGCTTTGAAATTGCGATTGATGATTTTGGCACCGGGCATAGTGCGCTTATCTATCTGGAGCGCTATAACTTCGACTATCTGAAGATTGACCGCGGCTTCGTGCAAGCTATCGGCACCGAAACCGTGACATCACCGGTTCTGGATGCCGTGATCTCGCTGAGCCGCCGTCTGAAGCTCACCACGGTCGCCGAAGGTGTGGAAACGCAGGAACAGGCCGAATGGCTATGCCAGCACGGAGTGAACTATCTGCAGGGTTACTGGTTAAGCCGACCGCTGACCCTGGAAGCGCTGGTCGCCGCCTACAATGAACCCGCGAAATATTTCACAACCCGCTGAGTCTCCTTTATCATTCGCTATCAGAGGTCAGGCCACCTCAGGCCTGTCATTGGAGGACGATATCCTGGTTATGTTTGTACGCATCAGCCTGATACTGCTGACCTTATTTAGCCTGCAGAGCCAGGCGCAAGCGATTAAAGAGAGCAATACGTTCGCCATTATCGGCGAGCCTAAATACGTCGCTGGCTTTGACCACTACGATTATGCCAACCCCGCCGCGCCGAAAGGCGGTGCGATTACCCTTGCGGCCATTGGCACCTTTGATAACTTCAATCGCTACGCACTGCGCGGCAACCCGGGCATACGTACCGAAACGCTGTATGACTCCTTGTTTACTACCTCTGATGACGAACCCGGCAGCTACTATCCGCTGATTGCCGAAAGCGCTCGCTATGACGAAGCATTTTCGTGGATGGAGATAACCCTCAATCCACACGCCCGCTACCATGACGGCAGCCCAATAACCGCCAGCGATGTCGCGTTTACTTTTCAAAAGTTTATGACCGAAGGGGTGCCGCAATTTCGCCTCTATTATAAAGGCACCACCGTTAAAGCGATCGCCCCGCTAACCGTTCGCATTGAGCTGGCAAAACCGGGCAAAGAGAATATGCTCAGCCTGTTCTCCCTGCCAGTGATGCCGGAAAAATTCTGGCGTAACCATAAGCTCAGCGACCCGCTCTCTTCACCACCGTTAGCTAGCGGTCCGTACCGCGTAACCGCCTGGCGTATGGGTCAGTACATTACCTACTCGCGAGTAAAAGACTACTGGGCCGCTGATTTACCGGTTAATCGCGGGCGCTGGAATTTCGACACCTTGCGCTACGATTACTATCTGGATGACAACGTCGCCTTTGAAGCCTTCAAAGCCGGAGCCGTTGACCGACGCGAAGAGAATATCGCCAAGAACTGGGCCACCCGCTATGTGGGGCGCAATTTTACCCATGGCTACATCGTCAAAGATGAATATACCAACACCTCGGCGCAGAATACCCAGTGGCTGGCTTTCAACATCCAGCGCCCGGTATTTACCGACCGGCGGGTACGCGAAGCCATAACTCTCGCGTTTGATTTTGAATGGATGAATAAGGCGCTGTTTTATAACTCTTACAGCCGCGCCAATAGCTTTTTTCAGAATACCGAATACGCAGCGCGTGATTATCCAGATGCCGAAGAGCTTGCTCTGCTGACGCCGCTGAAAAAAGAGATCCCAGCCGAAGTTTTCACGCAGATCTACCTGCCCCCGGTCTCCAGCGGCGACGGTTTCGAGCGCGCAAACCTGCTCAAAGCAGATGCCATCCTTAACCAGGCGGGATGGGTGGTGAAAAACCAGCGGCGGGTTAACGCGAAAAGCGGCAAACCGTTACGCTTTGAGCTGCTACTTCCTTCCGGGAGCAGCGATCGCTGGGTTCTGCCCTTTCAGCACAACCTTCAGCGGCTCGGGATTGCGATGGATATTCGCCAGGTCGACAACTCCCAGTACAGCAACCGCAAGCGCAGCCGCGATTACGACATGATGCCCAACGTCTGGCGCGCCACGCCCTGGCCCGGTACTGACCTGCAAATCTCCTGGGACTCTGAATATATTGACTCCAGCTACAACGCTTCCGGTGTACAAAGCCCGGCCGTCGACCAGCTGATTGCCCAAATTATTCGCTGGCAGGGCAATAAGGAGAAGCTGCTGCCGCTGGGCCGGGCTCTCGACCGCGTGCTGACGTGGAACTATTACATGCTGCCGATGTGGTATATGGCGCAGGACCGAACCGCATACTGGGATAAATTCTCTTTCCCGCAGACCCGCGCGGTCTACTCTTCTGGTTTTGAAAACTGGTGGTACGACGCACGCAAAGCCGCCAGGCTCCCCGCGGACAGACGTTAAGGAATTAAGATGGGTGCATATCTGCTCCGCCGACTACTGCTGATCATCCCAACGCTATGGGCGATCATCACCATTAACTTTTTTATTGTGCAAATCGCGCCCGGCGGCCCGGTCGATCAGGCGATTGCAGCCATTGAGTTTGGCGATCGCGGCAGTTTGCCCGGGGCCGGAGAAAGCGGAATGAGCGCCAGCCATGCGCGTACCGGCGTCAGTAACATTAGCGACGGACACTATCGCGGCGGGCGCGGGCTCGACCCGGAGGTCATAGCTGAAATAACCCACCGCTACGGCTTTGATAAACCGCTGCACGAGCGCTATTTTAAAATGCTCGGCGATTATCTACGCTTTGATTTTGGCGATAGCCTGTTCCGCAGCTCGTCGGTACTACAGCTGATTAAAGACAGCCTGCCGGTCTCCATCACCCTCGGTTTGTGGAGCACGTTGATTATTTATCTGGTGTCGATTCCATTGGGGATCCGCAAAGCAGTCAGCAACGGCAGCCATTTTGACGTCTGGAGCAGCACGCTGATTATTATCGGCTATGCGATCCCGGCATTCCTGTTCGCGATTTTGCTGATCGTTATCTTTGCCGGAGGGAGCTATTTCGATCTCTTCCCGCTACGCGGGCTGGTTTCCGCCAACTTCGATAGCCTGCCGTGGTATCAAAAAATCCTCGACTATCTCTGGCACATTACGCTCCCCGTGCTGGCGACGGTGATCGGCGGTTTCGCGGCCCTCACCATGCTGACCAAAAACAGCTTTCTTGATGAGATCCGCAAGCAGTACGTGGTCACTGCCCGTGCCAAAGGAGTGAGTGAAAAGCAGATCCTCTGGGGTCATATTTTTCGCAACGCCATGCTGCTGGTGATTGCTGGCTTTCCGGCCACCTTTATCAGCATGTTCTTTACCGGCTCACTGCTCATTGAGGTGATGTTCTCGCTAAACGGACTGGGGCTGCTGGGCTATGAAGCCACCGTTTCCCGCGATTACCCGGTGATGTTCGGCACGCTGTATATTTTTACCCTGATTGGCCTGCTGCTGAATATCATCAGCGATATCAGCTATACGCTGGTCGATCCGCGTATCGATTTTGAGGGCCGCTAATGTCTTTTTTTAGTCCCGTCAATCAGGCCCGCTGGGCGCGCTTTCGCCACAACCGTCGCGGCTACTGGTCCCTGTGGATCTTTTTGGTGCTTTTCGCCTGTAGTCTGTGCGCCGAGCTTATCGCCAACGATAAACCTCTGCTGGTGCAGTACCGCGGCAGCCTCTACGTTCCACTATTAAAAAACTACAGCGAGACCACCTTCGGCGGCAGCTTTGCTACCGCCGCCGACTATCAGGATCCGTGGCTGCAAAAGCAGCTGGACGATAACGGCTGGGCCCTGTGGGCGCCGGTACGTTTTGGTGCGACGACCATTAACTTCGCCAGCGACAGCCCCTTTCCGTCTCCGCCGTCAAAGCTGAACTGGCTGGGCACCGATGCTAACGGCGGTGATGTGCTGGCGCGAATCCTCTATGGGACGCGAATTTCTATTCTCTTCGGTCTATTGCTGACCTTCTTCTCCAGCGTGCTGGGGGTAATGGCTGGCGCAATCCAGGGATATTACGGTGGAAAAGTCGACCTCTGGGGACAGCGATTCATCGAAGTGTGGTCAGGGATGCCAACTCTATTTCTGATTATCCTGCTCTCAAGCGTGGTCCAGGCCAATTTCTGGTGGCTGCTGGCGATTACCGTACTGTTCGGCTGGATGACGCTGGTGGGCGTCGTCCGCGCTGAATTCCTGCGCACCCGCAACTATGACTATATTCGCGCCGCGCAGGCGCTCGGCGTTAGCGATCGGGCGATTATTCTGCGCCATATGCTCCCTAATGCCATGGTCGCCACCCTCACCTTCCTGCCGTTTATTTTGTGTAGTTCGATAACCACCCTGACCTCGCTGGACTTTCTCGGCTTCGGTCTGCCGCTGGGCTCCCCGTCGCTGGGCGAGCTGCTGTTGCAGGGGAAAAACAACCTTCAGGCTCCGTGGCTGGGCATCGCCGCTTTTCTGTCGGTGGCAGTGCTGCTGACGTTGTTGATTTTTATCGGTGAAGCGGTTCGCGACGCCTTCGACCCAAGCAAGGCGGTGTAGCATGACGCAACCTCTGTTAGATATCGATAACCTCTCCATCGCCTTCCGCCAGCAGGGTGAAACCACCACCGTCGTCAGCGAGCTGTCGCTGCAAATCGCGGCGGGCGAAACCCTGGCGCTGGTGGGCGAATCCGGTTCCGGCAAAAGCGTTTCGGCGCTGTCGGTGCTACGCCTGCTGCCCTCTCCGCCGGTCAGCTATCCCAGCGGCGATATCCGTTTTCACGGCCAATCGCTGCTGCACGCTGATGAACACACCTTGCGCGGCGTGCGCGGTAACCGCATCGCGATGATCTTTCAGGAGCCGATGGTTTCGCTAAACCCGTTACATAACCTCGAAAAGCAGCTGTACGAAGTGCTCTCTTTGCACCGTGGTATGCGTAAAGAGGCGGCGCGCGGGGAGATCCTCGACTGTCTTGATCGCGTGGGGATCCGCAATGCGTCGCGGCGACTAGGCGATTATCCACATCAGCTTTCCGGCGGCGAGCGCCAGCGGGTGATGATAGCCATGGCGCTGCTGACGCGCCCTGAGTTGCTTATTGCCGATGAACCCACTACCGCGCTGGATGTGTCGGTTCAAGCGCAAATCCTCGCGCTGCTGCGCGAACTCAAGCAAGAACTCAACATGGGGCTGCTATTTATCACCCATAATCTGAGTATCGTGCGTCAGCTCGCCGATCGCGTGGCGGTGATGCAAAACGGCCGCTGCGTCGAGCAAAATAGCTGTCAGGCGCTATTCTCTGCGCCTGAGCATCCTTATACTCGCCGCCTGCTGGATAGCGAGCCGTCGGGCGATCCGGTGCCGCTGGCTCCCGATGCGCCGGAGCTGCTGCGGGCAGAAAACTTGAGTATCGCTTTTCCTATACGTAAGGGGCTCCTGCGCCGGGTCGTCGATCATAATCGGGTGGTTAACGCCCTCAGCTTTCATTTACGCGCCGGAGAAACCCTTGGTCTGGTCGGCGAATCTGGCTCTGGTAAAAGTACCACCGGGCTGGCGCTTCTGCGCCTGATTCACTCTGAGGGAACGATTAATTTTGATGGTGAGGCACTTCAGGGGCGCAATCGTCGTCAGATGCTGCCGCTACGCCGTCGTATGCAGGTTGTTTTTCAGGACCCTAACTCATCGCTGAATCCACGGCTCAATGTCCTGCAAATCATTGAAGAAGGGTTGCGCGTGCATCAGCCGACGCTCACCCCTGCCGAGAGGGAGCAGGCGGTGATACAGGCGATGCAGGAGGTAGGACTGGACCCGCAATCTCGTCATCGCTATCCAGCCGCCTTTTCCGGTGGTCAGCGTCAGCGCATCGCTATCGCCAGGGCATTAGTCGTTAAGCCTCAGCTCATCGTGCTGGATGAACCGACCTCGTCGCTGGATAAGACCGTACAGGCGCAAATTCTGGCCTTGCTGAAGGCGTTACAGCAAAAGCATCAGTTGGCCTATATTTTTATCAGCCACGACTTACGCGTAGTGCGGGCACTGTGTCATCAAGTCATGGTACTGCGGCAGGGAGAGGTTATCGAGCAGGGGGAGTGCGAGCGCGTTTTTACCGCTCCGCAACAGGAGTATACCCGCCAGCTGCTGGCGCTAAGCTGACGGTCAGAATGGATTATTACCAGAGAAAGGTTCAGCAATCGCCACGCCGAAATTTTTCAGGCGACAGGTTGCAGCAAACTCGTCCTGGCGATTAACAAACAGGCACGGTTCCCCTTCGCATTCAACAATAGAGCTATCTACTTCGATGTCGCTGAGCGCCTGGCTAAGCTTATGCATGACCGACCATGCATTTTGGCCATCCGGACTCAGCAATTTCAAAGCAACAAGGCTGTTTTCACTCTGCGCGCCGTTTTGCGGAATCGGTTCAACTCTTGAACCTGCAAAACCGGCCAGCCAGCGATAGCTCTGCGGCAGACGGTGTACGATAGAGAGTTGCAGTGTATTCACGTGTTTTCCCCGGAAGCAAAATACTTCACAATAATTTCACATCAATGCTAACACATTATTGACAAATAGTCCTGATTCCGCACGGAAAACGCTTACACCGGTATAATATCTGTGTTATTGGGTTGTAATGTAAAAGTTTAAAATCGTGCAGATGGAACATCTTCGGGCTATATGTACCCGTTTCTGTGATCTAAAACAACTTTTTTATCGCAACAATGCGACTTTTTAAGCGATCTGATTTTACATAAAAGAAACAAATTGCTAAACCGAGAAGCGAGTTTCGGTTGATATGCATCAAAAAAGGGGCGAAATCGCCCCCTCGATGTAGCTCAACGTGCGGCTTTTCGCCGTCGGCTGGCATAGAGATAAAAGAGAATGGAGCTGCTGGCACAGACGGCGATAGAAATCAGCATCGGCCAGGCGGTGGTAAAGGTCGCCATTGAGAGGAGTGCACCGACAATCGCCCCAATCCCGAAGCGGAAGGTTCCCGCCAGCGAAGAGGCCGTCCCTGCCATATGCGGAAATTCATCAAGAATAACCGCCATCGCGTTTGAAGAAACCATGGAAACGCAGCCGATAAACGCGGCAACGCCAAACACTAACGCCCAAAAACCAACATCAAACAGCGCACAGACCACCATCCACACGGCCATCGCGAACTGGATCCACAGCCCGGCGCGGAACATGTTTACCGCCCCAACCCGCCGCACAAACCGGCTATTGATAATGGTCATAACGAACAGGAAAACGACGTTCAGCGCAAAATAGTAGCCAAAGTGCTGCGGTGAAACGTGGTTGATATTGATATAGACAAACGGACCCGCACTCAAAAACGAGAACATCCCGGCAAAGCTAAAACCGCTCGCCAGCATATAGCTCAGCACTCGTTTGTGGCGGAATAGGGTAGCAAAATTGCCAAGCGTAGTGCGGATATGAAACTTTTGTCGCCGCTCTGGCGGCAGGGTTTCGCTAATGAAGAAAGCGATCATCGCCGACGCTAACAGCGCCGCCACCGCCAGGATCCAGAAAATCGCATGCCAGCTGAACCACACCAGCACCGCCCCGCCAACCATCGGCGCCACCAGCGGTGCAACGGTGGTCACCAGCATGACGAACGACATCATCCGCGAGAACTCTTCTTTTGGATAGATATCGCGCATCAGGGCGTTAATCACCACGCTTGCCGCCGCAGCCGCCAGGCCGTGGAAGAAGCGCATCGTAATCAACATATCGATAGTCTGCGACAGCGCGCAGGCCACCGCCGCCGCCGCGAAAACCAGCGTTCCGCCGAGAATAACCGGTTTACGCCCGATACTGTCAGCCATCGGGCCATATAAAAGCTGACCCACAGCAAAGCCCAGAATATAGGTGCTGAGCGTCATCTGCGCGCTGCCATCAGGCACATTAAACTGCGCCGAAATCACCGGTAGCGCCGGGAGATACATATCAATCGACAGCGGCATCAACATGGCCAGCAGGCCAAGAATAAACACAATTCCTAATGACGAATTCTTCTTTGCCGTCACGTTTTACTCCGCGCATGTTGGCCGCCGACGCTGGCTATTTCAGCTTCCGTCAGCGGACGATATTCACCAGGGGCCAGCGACTCATCAAGGGCAATGTCGCCAATACGTTCGCGGTGTAACTCCACTACGTGGTTACCGACAGCGGCAAACATCCGCTTAACCTGATGGTAACGCCCTTCGCTAATGGTCAGGCGGACTTCGGTCGGCGTTACCACTTCCAGCACCGCTGGTTTGGTCAGCTCTTTCTCATTGTGCAGTTGAACGCCTTTAGCAAACTGCTCGGCGGTGGTTTCATCAACCGGGTTTTCCAGCTCCACCAGATAGGTTTTTTCACAGTGATGGCGCGGGGAAGTAATGCGGTGAGACCACTGACCATCATCGGTCATCAGCACCAGGCCGGTGGTGTCGATATCCAGACGTCCTGCCGCGTGCAGCTTGTGGGCCACCGGCTCATCGAGGAAATAGAGTACCGTCGGATGATCCGGATCGTCGGTAGAACAAACGTACCCCTGCGGCTTGTTGAGCATAAAGTAGCGCGGGCCGTTTTGTTGAGTCAGCGTATTGCCGTCATACTCGACATCATGCTCCGGTAGAAGCTTGAAGGAAGAGTCTTTTACAATTTCGCCATCCACGGTAACGCGGCTGCCGCGGATTTCACGCCCGGCAATAGCCCGACTAACGCCAAGTTGCTGAGCGATAAACTTATCAAGTCGCATGAGATTTTTTTAGCCTGTAAAGAGTGCTGGAGCGGGCAACTCGCCCGAAAAAGAAGAATATCACGGGTTAGTATAACGAGCTCTTAACACCACTCAAGGGAAAAGATTCGTGGCATACTATTCGCGAGTTAATTAACCGCCATAAATTCATGACTTTTACATTACGCCCCTACCAAAAAGAGGCGGTCGACGCCACGCTCGCCTGGTTTCGCCGCCACCATGAACCTGCCGCCATCGTCTTACCGACCGGCGCAGGTAAAAGCCTGGTCATCGCCGAACTGGCGCGGCTGGCGCGCGGTCGCGTGCTGGTACTCGCACACGTCAAAGAGCTGGTGGCGCAGAACCACGCAAAGTATCGCGCACTCGGCCTGGAAGCGGATATCTTCGCCGCAGGCCTGAAGCGTAAAGAGAGCCACGGAAAAGTGGTGTTTGGCAGCGTGCAATCGGTGGCCCGTAATCTTGACCAGTTTCAGGGCGAGTTTTCGTTGCTGATCGTCGATGAGTGCCACCGCATCAGCGACGACGATGACAGCCAGTATCAGCAGATCATCAGCCACCTTCAGCAGGTCAATCCGCATCTACGTCTGCTCGGGCTAACCGCCACCCCTTTTCGTCTTGGTAAAGGCTGGATTTACCAGTTTCATTATCACGGCATGGTACGTGGCGATGAAAAAGCGCTGTTTCGCGACTGCATCTACGAGCTGCCGCTGCGCTATATGATTAAGAACGGCTACCTGACGCCACCAGAGCGGCTGGATATGCCGGTGGTGCAGTATGACTTCAGCCGCCTCCAGGCACAAAGTAACGGCCTGTTTAGCGAGGCCGACCTGAACGTTGAGCTGAAAAAACAGCAGCGCGTCACGCCGCATATCGTCAGCCAAATCGTTGAATTTGCCCAAACGCGCAAAGGGGTGATGATTTTCGCCGCCACCGTCGAACATGCAAGCGAAGTAACTGGCTTGCTCCCGAGCGGTGAAGCAGCATTGATCACCGGCGAAACGCCGGGACCGGAGCGTGACCGAATTATTGAAGCGTTTAAGGCCCAGCAGTATCGCTATCTGGTCAACGTCGCGGTCCTGACCACCGGCTTTGATGCGCCGCATGTCGATCTGATCGCCATTCTGCGCCCTACCGAGTCGGTGAGTCTTTACCAACAAATCGTCGGTCGCGGCCTGCGCCTGTCGCCGGGCAAAACCGACTGTCTGATTCTCGACTACGCTGGTAACCCGCATGACCTGTACGCGCCGGAAGTGGGCGCGCCTAAAGGGAAAAGCGATAACGTGCCGGTGCAAGTTTTCTGCCCAGCCTGCGGTTTCGCTAATACCTTCTGGGGAAAAACCACCGCCGATGGCACGCTGATTGAGCACTTTGGCCGCCGCTGCCAGGGCTGGTTTGAGGATGACGAAGGCCATCGCGAACAGTGCGACTTTCGTTTCCGCTTTAAAAACTGCCCGCAGTGTAATGCGGAAAACGATATCGCCGCCCGCCGCTGCCGCGAATGCGACACTATTCTGGTCGACCCGGATGACATGCTCAAAGCGGCGCTGAAGCTGAAGGATGCGCTGGTATTGCGCTGTAGCGGTATGGACCTTCAGCACGGAGCGGATGACAAAGGCGCGTGGTTGAAAATCACCTATCATGATGAGGATGGCGCGGACGTAAGTGAGCGCTTCCGTCTGCATACACCTGCCCAGCGCATGGCCTTTGAACAGCTATTTATCCGCCCCCACACCCGCACGCCTGGCGTGCCGCTGCGCTGGATAACGCCTGCTGACATCCTCACCCAGCAAGCACTTCTGCGCCATCCGGATTTTGTTGTGGCGCGTATGAAGGGGCAATACTGGCAGGTACGGGAAAAAGTGTTCGATTATCAAGGGCGCTTTCGCCGGGCCAATGAGCTGCGCTAATCGCCCTAATGGCTGAGGTTTTCATTGCCGTAAAAACGTTTGGCGGCTATAATGCCGCCCGCTTTTGTATTCGCAAAAGCAGATAATCTGCCTGCTGCTGGGTCGCCTGTGGCAGGATTTATATATAGAGAGACGTCAATGTTTACTATCAACGCAGAAGTACGTAAAGAGCAGGGTAAGGGTGCGAGCCGCCGCCTGCGTGCAGCTAACAAATTCCCAGCCATCATCTATGGCGGCGAAGCTGCTCCAGTAGCGATTGAAATGGATCAAGACAAAGTGTGGAACATGCAGACCAATGCTGAGTTCTACAGCGAAGTCCTGACCATCGTTATCGATGGCAAAGAAGAGAAAGTTAAAGCTCAGGCTGTTCAGCGTCACCCGTTCAAGCCAAAACTGTCTCACATCGACTTCGTTCGCGCTTAATCGCCGACTGAACGTTGTATGGCAAACGCCCCGGCCCGCAAGGTCCGGGGCGTTTTGTTTATAGAGTTAACAGCGTTGACGTATTCAGCGCCAGATGCTGCAACAGCATAATCGTTTTCGCATCGACGATCTCACCATTGCGGATAGCCTCCAGAGCCTGCTCAAGCGGCCACTCCAGCACCTCAATATCCTCCCCTTCCGCAGCCAGTCCCCCACCATCGCTACGCCTGTCGTCCGAGGAGTATTCCGCAATAAAAAAGTAGAGCTTTTCCGTCACCGACCCGGGGCTCATATAGGCCGTAAATACCGGTTCAATACGCGTGACGCGAAAACCGGTCTCCTCTTCAGCCTCGGCGATGATCCGCTCCTCTGGCGAGACATTATCCAGTAGTCCGGCGGCAGCTTCGATCAAAAAACCGTCATGACCGTTAATCCACACCGGAAAGCGAAACTGACGAACCAGCACCACCGTTTGCTTTTCCCGGTTGTAGAGCAAAATCACCGCGCCATTACCGCGATCGTAGGCTTCCCGACTCTGCTCCTGCCAGCGCCCGTCCCGGCGCAGTAACTCAAACGTGTAGGTTTTCAGCGTGTACCAGTTGTCCGATAATAGCGTTTCGCGGATATGGCGAACGCGCGGCGCATCAGCGTGCATGTTTTTCCCCTTTTAGGTGACAGCGAGCACCATAACATGCATAATCGTGCACAAACAAGATCACTCATGAAGGTATTTTCGATGCTTGCCAGCCAGAGAAAACAGCAGATTTTGCATATCCTCGCCGAGGAAAAACAGGTGATGTCAGGCGATCTCAGCCAGCGTTTTAGCGTTTCAGAGGACTCCATTCGCCGGGATCTGCGAGAACTGGCTGCGGAAGGTAAATTGCAGCGGGTGCACGGCGGCGCGCTGCCGGTTTCCGCGGCAATCGCGCCTATTGAAACAAGAAAAAACGTGCAAATCCCTTCAAAGCAGGTAATCGCTCAACGCGCAGTGGAGCTTATTCAACCCGGTCAGGTGGTGATTATCGACGGCGGAACCACGACCGGAGAGATGGCGCGCCTGCTGCCGAATGACCTGGCGTGTACAGTGGTGACTCATAGCCCGGGGATCGCCGTCGAACTGGTGGAAAAACCGCTGATAGAAGTGATTTTGATTGGCGGTCGGCTATTCAAACATTCGGTAGTTAGCGTGGGCGCAAACGCGCTGGAAAGTATTTCCCGCATCAATGCCGACCTGTTTTTTATGGGCGTCACAGGCGTACATCATCGAACCGGATTAACCACGGGTGACTATGAAGAAGCGGGGATTAAGCGCGCGCTCGCGGCACGAGCAGCCGAAACGGTGGTGATGGCATCACAAGAAAAGCTCAACTCCGCTTCGGCCTTTACCATCGGCGAATTGAGCCTCGCTAGCACACTGATTGTGGATACGCCGTTAGATGATGTACTACGCCAGCAATTAGCCATTGATGGAGTAGAAATCCTTTACACCTTCTAGTTGACCGCTTTCAGGCCAGAGTCCTGAAGTAAAAA
Source organism: Klebsiella sp. MISC125 (assembly GCF_051131775.1). Lineage (NCBI taxonomy): Bacteria > Pseudomonadati > Pseudomonadota > Gammaproteobacteria > Enterobacterales > Enterobacteriaceae > Klebsiella > Klebsiella sp. MISC125. The sequence goes on along the minus strand of NZ_CP180448.1, from coordinate 1,939,543 downwards.
TCCCGACTCTGCGCCGGGATTTTTGTCATTTACTTTCCGCCAGAGGTTCGGCGCTGCAGCTGATCGCGCAAGTTTGGCGGGGTGCCTTTAATGGTTAAGGTATCCGTTGCCGGATCCCAGAACACACGCTCACCCAGCAACATGGCATCAAAGTTGATGGTTAACCCGCCGCCGCTGCCAGCAAACTTAGTTAACTGACGTAAAGTGCTGCGGTCTGCCGGGAAGCTCTCTTCCAGTTCATAGCCTTGTTCGGCGGTAAACTCCTGGAAGGTCTTCTCGCTGACGCCCGCCAGCTCTTTGGACAGCGACTCCAGCTCGATTTCCTCACCGGCCTGCAGCTGTTCGTTGCAATAGCTATATACCTGCTGGCGCACATTCTGGCGCTCAGATTTATCCAGTTGCGCATCGGCGGCGAAATCATCCAGCGCCTGCAGCAAGCCACGGTTCTGCGCTTTTGCGTTCAACCCTTCGCTGGCACCGAGGAAATCCATAAAGAAGTCGGCAACTTTACGCCCTACCCGGCCTTTTAAGAAGGTTAGATAACGGGTGGACTCCGGATTAGTTTCCCATTCGGTTAAATCAATACGCGCAACAATATCGGCGTGATTGATATCCAGATAGTGGGTGGAACTGATATCGAGCTCTTCATTAACGCGCATGCTACTTAAGTTATTCAGCACGGCTACCAGCAAATATTCGACCGCCAGATAACGATACTGACAAAACAGGACAATACCGCCTTCAGCAAAAGGATATTTCGCTAATTCGTCACGCAGGCGACCGGTCGCCGCTCGGCTAAATGGCAGAAACTCCTCTTCACCCTGACGCTGCTGGCGCAGGGACTGAGCCAACTCGCTCTCTTCGGTGAACAAACCGTAGGCTTTATTTTTTGCGCTGTAGACACGATGCAGTTCGGCCATCATCTCCACAACCGTCGCAGTCGGTTCCAGCAATGACTCGCGCAGCACCAGTTCCAGATTTTGTTCATCACGTTTGATTAACTGATGCAGGGCAATCTGGTCGATATCCAGACTCATGTTAAACTCTCCTTTTAGACTGGGAAGTATTCAACCACTGCAGGGACGACGACGCAACCAGCACGTCGCTCTTTACGAGCGAAGCCGCGCGCTTTTACGCCATGGTGAAAAAATGCGGAAAAAAAGCCGCTGCTACGGTAATATGTTGCCCTTTCACGAACAGACAGATTTTGAGTTTATGCCGCAAATATCCCGCTATAGCGATGAACAAGTCGAACAGCTGCTCAGCGAGCTGACGAGCGTTCTGGAAACACACAAAGCCCCCGTTGACCTTTCACTGATGGTGCTGGGCAATATGGTGACCAACCTGATCAATAGTAGCGTCGCGCCGGCGCAGCGTCAGGCTATCGCCCGTTCTTTTGCCCAGGCGTTGCAGTCATCTATCAACGACGATCCGGCGCACTAAGGATAACGAACAACAGTATATGGTGACTCTACGTCAGCCCTACCGAGAAAAAGTCTCCCAGATGGTCAGTTGGGGACACTGGTTCGCCCTGTTCAACATGTTGTTGGCAATGGCGCTCGGCAGTCGCTATCTTTTTGTCGCCGACTGGCCAACGACGCTTGCTGGACGTATTTTCTCGTACGTCAGCCTCGTTGGTCACTTCAGCTTTCTGGTTTTTACCAGCTATGTACTGATTCTTTTCCCACTGACTTTTATCGTCATCTCGCAGCGTTTAATGCGTTTTATCTCGGTCATTCTGGCGACCGCAGGCATGACGCTGCTGCTGATCGATAGCGAAGTTTTCACCCGCTTCCACCTGCATCTCAACCCCTTTGTCTGGGAACTGGTGATTAACCCCGATCAGAACGAGATGGCCCGTGACTGGCAGCTGATGTTTATCAGCGTGCCCGTTATCTTCCTGCTGGAAATGCTCTTTGCAACCTGGAGCTGGCAGAAGCTACGCAGCCTGACGCGCCGCCGCCACTACGCCCGTCCGGTTGCCTGGTTCTTCTTTATCTCTTTTATTAGCAGCCACCTGGTCTATATCTGGGCGGATGCGAATTTCTATCGCCCGATAACCATGCAGCGGGCGAATCTGCCGCTTTCCTATCCGATGACGGCCCGCCGCTTCCTGGAAAAACACGGTTTACTTGACGCACAGGACTATCAGCGCCGTCTGGTAGAGCAAGGCGCACCGGAAGCGGTCTCGGTACAGTATCCGCTGAGCGATCTGCATTATCGCGATCTCGGCGCCGGTTATAACGTGTTGCTTATCACCGTTGATAACCTTAACTACTCCCGCTTTGAGAAAAACATGCCAGTGCTGGCCGGTTTCGCGAAAGAAAGCGTCAACTTCACCCAGCATATGAGCTCTGGTAACACCGCCGACAGCGGCTTCTTTGGCCTGTTCTACGGGATTTCTCCAGGCTATATGGATGGCGTATTGTCAGCCCGTATCCCTGCGGCGCTGATTACCTCACTGAATCAGCAGGGCTATCAGTTGGGGCTGTTCTCGTCAGACGGTTTTAGCAGCCCGCTTTATCGCCAGGCGCTGCTCTCAGACTTCTCGCTGCCGGTCGCGAAAACGCAAAGCGATGAGCAAACAGCAAGCCAGTGGATTAACTGGCTGGATCGCTACGCCCAGGATGAAAACCGCTGGTTCTCATGGGTTTCGCTCAACGGCACTACCTTCGATAACGGCCAGCAGCAAAACTTTGTTCGCCGCTACAGCCGCGCCGCTGGCGATGTCGACACGCAAATTGGCCGGGTACTGAACGCGCTGCGCGAATCAGGCAAGCTGGACAACACGGTGGTTATCGTGACGGCAGGCCATGGTATGCCGCTGAATCCTCAGCATGAGCAGTTTGGCTGGTCTCGTGAGCAACTGCAGGTTCCATTAGTGATTCACTGGCCCGGCACACCGGCACAGGAAATTACTACGTTGACGGATAACAAAGACGTGATGACGACGTTGATGCAACGTCTGCTGCACGTTTCCACTCCGGCAAACGAGTATTCCCAGGGTGAAGACCTATTTAGCGCCGCCCGTCGTCGCGCCTGGGTGACCGCAGCCAACAGTGATACGCTGGCAATTACTACGCCAAGAGTCACCGTCGTGCTCAATCACAACGGGACTTACAATACCTGGAACAGCGAAGGTGAGAAGGTTAAGGCTCAAAAACCGCAGCTCAGCTTACTACTGCAGGTGCTGACCGATGAAAAACGCTTCATCGCTAACTGATTGATTATTTATGAATCAATCAGTCATATCCCGGCTTGCATTCAGTTGGGGAACGGGTAATATTGTTCCCCACAAATCGGCACGTAGCGCAGCCTGGTAGCGCATCGTCATGGGGTGGCGAGGGTCGAGAGTTCGAATCTCTCCGTGCCGACCAAATCATTCATCGGTAAGTTGTTTCAACGACCGGTACCCCCTTAAGAACCCGCATTCTCTTTGAGTTTGCGGGTTTTTTAATGCTCAATGATCCCATCTGTTTTTATCAAGAAACCGCCACCACTCCGATTGTAAATCGAGGAAAAACTTCTATTATTTTATTGTATACGTCATTTCCCTGAAGGATTTACATGAGAGTTAATGGACTTACAAAAGGATTTTTCATCCTGATTCTGCTGATCGTCACCCTCGCGTTTTTCGACGTTCTTTCCCCTTATTATTCAGCTATTTTATGGGCGGCGATTCTGGCGGTCATCTTCAACCCCGTTAAGAACAAACTGCGTAGCCGCCTGAATGAGCGCAACGGGCTGGCGTCACTGCTTACCGTCGTCATTATTTGTCTGATCGTCTTCACCCCTCTGGCGATTATTCTCTCGTCGCTGGCCTTTGAATTGAATGTGGTTTACACCAAGCTACAGCACAACGACACTCAGTTTCCGACGGTAGTCGCCAGCCTGTTTGCCCACCTGCCGGAATGGGCCCGCAGCTTCCTCTCTGAGCATAACCTGGATAGCGCTGACCAAATTCAGCAGCAGCTTTCTGACGTTGCCCTAAAAGGGGGTCAGTATCTTGCCGGAAGCGCATTCCTGATTGGCAAAGGTACCTTCGGTTTTACCGTCAGCTTCGGCATCATGCTCTATTTACTGTTTTTCCTGCTGAAAGATGGTCCGCAGCTGGTGAGGCAAATTCTTGAGTCTTTGCCACTGTCAAATCACGTTAAACAGCACCTGTTCGCCAAATTTGCCGCCGTCGCGCGGGCAACGGTAAAAGGAACCGTCGCGGTGGCGATTGCCCAGGGCGCGCTTGGCGGACTGGCATTCTGGATTGTCGGTATTGATGGCAGCATCTTGTGGGGTGCGCTGATGGCATTTCTGTCGCTTATCCCGGCGGTGGGCTCCGCGATTATCTGGGTCCCGGCGGCTATCTATCTTTTTGCCACCGGACAGATATGGCAAGGTGCCTTTATCGTTGGCTTCTTCGTGATAGTGGTAGGTCTGGTGGATAACATCCTCCGCCCTCTGCTGGTGGGCAAAGATACCAAAATGCCGGACTATCTGATCCTGATATCTACCCTTGGTGGGATGGAAATCTATGGTATCAATGGCTTTGTTATCGGCCCGCTGATTGCCGCGCTGTTTATCGCTTGCTGGAACCTTCTCTCCGGGCGCGATCACGCCGGGAATATCGATGAGATCGATGAGGATTTTTTGGAAGAGGGAAAAAACCACGAGGAGTAGCGAACTCCCATCACAAACAGGGGGAAATTTCCCCCTGTTTGACATCATGACTTAACTGATTACTTGGCATAGCCCTTAAACACGCCATCCTGAGTCACAGCAATCTTACCATTGGCGTAGACGATAAAATTATAAAGCCCCTGCTGATAAACGGTTGCGTCTTTATTCTTCTCGATAACTGCCGCCGGTTTACCATCAATGCTCAAGCCAGTACTGGTGCCTTTGACCTCCATACCGGCAAAATGCTTCGTTTTCGCCTTCGCGCTTTGGCCATGCTGCACCGCAGCGGCGGCGTTTTCTAACGCCTGCTTTTCATAGGCCGCATTCATAGTAGCCTGGCGGTTTTGTTCCGCTAAATAGCAGCTGTCTTTGGAAATACCTTTGGCTTCGCAGTTTGCCAGCCGCTGAGACTCGGAGGTACACCCCATCAAGACTGAAGAGACACCCAGCACAACAACCAGTAAAACTTTATTCACTTTCATCTACCATCACTCATATCAATTAGTCACATAAAATAACAATTCCATTTTTATTAATTCCCTTTATTAATCATTTTAGTTTATTGCCGAGGAAAATATCGAATGAAATAATTTCATAGGTTAATTAATTCATTTTTTGACTACAATCAACGTAAAAATCCCACTCGTCAATAATAGCTTCAACGCATGGAGTCCAGAGTGCTAAAAATAGTGTGGTACGCCCATAAAACCAAAAGCAGAATTTATAACTAGTAATTATGAAAATTTTGGTAAATAACACTTACCATTCAGCGCAGTGATGCTACTCTTATCCCGTTGAGGATTGATAACAAAGGATTACTCACGTGAAAAAAATCACTACGTTCGCCGTTTCCCTGCTGGCCGTTGCCTGCATTTCCACCAGCGCCATGGCCGCAGAACAGCCGCTGGAAAAAATCGCCCCCTACCCGCAGGCTGAAAAAGGGATGAAGCGTCAGGTGATTCAGCTCCCGCAACAGCAGGATGAATCGGTGTTGAAAGTTGAGCTGATGATTGGCCAAACGCTGGAAGTCGACTGCAATCGTCACCGCCTGGGCGGTCAACTAGAAAGCAAAACCCTTGAAGGCTGGGGCTACGACTACTACGTATTTGATAAAGTGACCTCGCCGGTCTCAACAATGATGGCCTGCCCGGACGGTAAAAAAGAGCAGCAATTTGTGACCGCAGGGCTGGGTGATGCAGGAATGCTACGCTACAACAGCAAACTGCCTATCGTGGTGTATACCCCGGCTAACATTGAAGTGAAATATCGTATCTGGAGAGCGGACGAGACCATCGGCAATGCCGTTGAACGTTAATGCCTGAGGATAGAATCCGGCGGCCTGAGCCGCCGGACAATGGGTTACAGCGCAATATCAGCAATAGGTTTGCCTTCCGGCAGCGGCTTCAGCTCCGCCTGCGGAACATCATCAGCCACGGTAATCGGCTCATAGTGTAACTCCAGCACTTCACTGGTCCACGCCAGCGCCTTTTCGATTTCTGCCGCATTGCCATCCAGACGCGTACCGTAGCTCGGCACTATCTCTTTCAGCTTCGCCTGCCAGGCTGCTGAATCGACCTTGTCCTTAAACACTTTTTCCATCAGCTGCAGCATAATCGGCGCGGCGGTAGAAGCCCCTGGCGATGCCCCCAGCAGCGCTGCCACGGTCCCTTCATCATCGCTGACCACTTCGGTTCCGAGACGCAGAACGCCGCCTATCTTCTTATCGCGTTTGATAATCTGCACGCGCTGACCTGCCTGCCATAAGCGCCAGTCTTCTTTGCGCGCCTCAGGATAGTACTCGCACAGCGCCGCATGGCGATCTTTGTCTTTTTGCAGCACCTGGCTAATCAGGTATTTCACCAGATCGAAGTTATCCAGGCCCACGTTGAGCATCGGCATGATGTTCGAGGTATTAGTGGAGGCCAGCAGATCCCACAGTGAGCCGTTTTTCAGGAAACGCGTTGAGAAGGTGGCAAACGGCCCAAACAACACCACGCGTTTACCGTCGATAATACGGGTGTCGATATGCGGAACCGACATCGGCGGCGCGCCCACCTCTGCCTGACCATAGACTTTCGCCAGGTGATGCTCGACCACTTCCGGGTTCTCGCACACCAGGAACTGCCCGCCGACCGGGAAGCCCGCATACTCTTTGGCCTGCGCAATACCGGTCTCCTGCAACAGGGTCAGGGCTGCACCACCAGCACCGATAAAGATAAATTTGGCTTTGATGACGCGTTTCTGATGACGATTGTTGGCATCCGCCAGCGTCACGGTCCAGCTCTTGTCGGCATTGCGCTTAAAGCGGCGCACCACCGTTCCCAGTTGAAGAGAGAAATTTTCATGAGTTTTCAGCCCGGCAATCAGCTGACGGGTAATTTCACCGTAGTTGACGTCGGTGCCCATTTCCGTGCGGGTGGCGGCCACTTTCTGCTGCGGATCGCGCCCTTCCATCACCAGCGGAGCCCATTGTTTAATTTGTTGATGATCTTCAGAGTAGCGAATGCCGCGGAACAGTTCGCTTTGCTGCAAAGCCGCGTAGCGAGCGCGCAGGAAGTTGACGTTATCCTCTCCCCACACAAAGCTCATGTGCGGCACGCTGTTAATAAAGGATTTCGGCTTATTGAGAATGCCGCGCGTCACCTGGTGGGCCCAAAACTGACGAGAAATCTGGAAGGATTCGTTGATATCAACCGCTTTATCGATATTAATTCCGTTAGCAGTTTGCGGCGTATAGTTCAGCTCCATCAGCGCGGCATGTCCGGTACCCGCGTTGTTCCAGCCGTTCGAGCTCTCTTCAGCGACGCTGGACATCTGCTCGACCATGGTAATAGACCAATCTGGTTCCAGTTCCTGGAGCCAGGTTCCCAACGTGGCGCTCATGATGCCGCCGCCGATCAACAATACATCCGTCTCTTGCTCATGGCGGGTGTTGGTCCGAGTGTTATTGGAACCAACCGCCTGTGAGCTGGGTACGGCCATCTTTTTCTTCATCGAATTTGAGCCTTACTTTTACTCGCTTTTGTTATATAGCGCAGGTGAAACGATTCTCGGCTTCAAAGGTAACACTGAAGAAAAAAAATTTAAATATTGTTTAAATTTTAAGTTTAGTTTTGAGATCTGTTATAAAAATGTTTAATAAATGTGTATCACAAATCACATTTTGTACTGGTGTGAAGTCTATTTCCGCGCTATCATCCCCGGTTTTGTGACAGACCGCACGAAAGCATCGGCTGATACCACATCCGTTTTTTTTATAATCTGCGAACTTTTTTTATGCCCCCTGTTTCTGATTCCGCTACCATCGGCAACGCTGGCACATTAAGCCAGATACTGCGTTCGCCCGCGCTACTGACGCGCGAAACCTTGGCAGGCGTGCTGACCGCACTAGCCCTGATCCCCGAGGTTATCTCCTTCTCCGTTATTGCTGGCGTTGACCCAAAGGTTAGCCTGGTCGCTTCTGTGGTGCTGTGTCTTGCGATGTCGGTACTGGGCGGTAGACCGGCCATGGTCACCGCCGCTGCCGGTTCAGTCGCGCTGGTCATCGGGCCAATGGTGCACCAACATGGCGTTGGCTATATTCTGCCTGCGGTCATTCTTGCGGGGATGATTCAAATTTTGTTTGGTGTATGCGGTATGGCGCGCCTGATGCGCTTTATTCCGCAGGCGGTGATGACCGGTTTCGTCAATGCGCTAGGGATCCTGATTTTTTTCGCCCAGGTACCGCATTTCTGGAGCAAGCAACCGCTGATTATCGGCTTGTTTGTTTTAACGCTGTTGATTGTGCTGTGGGCACCGCGCTATATCAAGGCCATCCCCTCGCCGCTGATTGCTATCGTTCTGCTGACTCTGTTTACCGTTTTCAGCGGCCAACTGCTGCCTACCGTTGGCGATGAGGGCCCGATGGGCGGCGGATTACCCGGATTGACCAGCCTGATAGTGCCGCTGGACTTAACAACGCTGCAAATTATCTGGCCCTGCGCGCTCAGTATCGCCTTTGTCGGCCTGATGGAGTCGCTGCTGACGGCTAAATTAGTCGATGACCTGACCCATACCCCTTCCAGTAAATCGCGTGAGAGCGCTGGTCTGGGGATTGCCAATATTCTTGCCGGGTTTTATGGCGGCATTGCCGGATGCGCGATGATCGGTCAGACCATTGTTAACGTCGAAATGGGCAAAGCCCGCAGCCGCGTCTCCACGATTGCCGCTGCCCTGGTGCTATTGCTGTTAGTGACCGCATTAAGCGAAGTGATGGCAAAAATTCCGATGGCCGTTCTCGCCGGGGTGATGGTGATTGTGGCGGTGAAAACCTTTAGCTGGCACAGTATTCGTCCGACGGAGCTGGCGCATAATCCCTGGCCGGAAACGCTGGTGATGCTGGTGACCGTCGGCGCGACCGTCGGCACCAGCAATCTGGCGATTGGCGTTCTGGCGGGTCTGGTCTCAATGGCCCTGATCCCCCGCCGCCTGCGCAATAAACCGCAGGCTACATCAGAAAAATCGTCGCCAGCCCAAGAAAAATAAAGAATCCACCGGTGTCGGTGATAGCGGTAATCATTACGCTGGAGCCGACCGCCGGATCGCGCCCCAGCTTAACCATCACCATCGGGATAATCACGCCCATCATCGCCGCCATCAGCAGGTTCAGCATCATTGCCAGCGTCATCACGCCACCAAGCTGCGGATCGTCGTACAGCCACCAGGTTATGGCGCCCATGATCCCGCCCCAAACGATCCCGTTGATCAGCGCAACGCCCATTTCGCGCAGAATCAGAAAGGTGAAACTTCCCGGCTGAATATGCTGCAACGCCATTGCACGGACGATCATGGTGATTGTCTGATTACCGGTGTTGCCGCCGATCCCAGCGACAATCGGCATCAGCGAGGCCAGCGCGACCAATTGCGAAATAGTATGTTCAAAACCATCAATAACGCGGGAGGCGATAAACGCGGTGCACAAATTCACCGCCAGCCAGGCCCAGCGGGTTTTCACCGCTTTGCTCACCGGGGCAAACACGTCGTCATCGTTACTCAAACCACCCATTCGGCGTAAATCGTTGTCGGTCTCTTCGTAGACCACATCGACGATCTCATCGATGGTCAAACGCCCCATTAACTTGCCGTCAGCATCAATAACGGCGGCGCTAAGTAAGTCATCACGTTCAAACGTTCGCGCCACTTTTTCTGCATCTTCATGCGGCTGGAAGGTGACCGGATCGCCCTCCATCACTTCCCCTACCCGCTTCTGCGCATTGTTAAGCAGGATGGTTTGTAATTCCAGTTCGCCCAGCAGCAGCTTGTTGCGGGTGGTCACAAACAGCTTATCGGTGTTTTCCGGCATTTTGCCTAGCCGCCGCAGGTAGCGCTGTACCGCCGCAAGCGTCGCTTCCGGGCGAACGGTGATGACCTCGAATTCCATGATCGCGCCGACGGTATTATCGGCGTAGCGCATCATCTGGCGAATACGTGCACGCTTATCCGCAGGCAGCGTCGCCAGCAGGCGTCCGGTCAGATCACGCGGTAAGTGTTGCAGCAGGTAGACCTGTTCATCAATATCGAGATTTTGCAGCGCAAACAGCAGGTCATGGTCGCTCATCTCTTCGATGAGATCGCCCCAGACGCTTTCCGATGCTTCGAGCAGCACCTCGCCGCGTTTATCATCGGCTACCAGCCGCCAGAGCGCGTTACGTGCGTCGTAAGGCAACGCTTCGAGCGCATCGGCAAGGTCCGGAGGCGGAAGGTGAGAAACCAGCACTTCCACTTCGGCCAGATCATCAGCCAACGTGCCTTCATCGTAGCGTTCAGCCAGGGTTAATTTACCCAGCAATGAGGAAGTGACGGCTTTATCGGTGCTCAGCAACCAAATGAGACGGGCGCGCTCTTCGTCGCGCAATCTGGCGCTTTTTTTATGCAAAACGGACATCGGTCAGTCAATCCTTGTAACGATATTTGGCCGACCAGCAGGCCGGAAGCCTTAAGCATAGCGCGAGGAGGCGGAAATAATAACCGCTATGAATTCAGTCGATGGAAAAAACAGCAGTTGGTGGGATTCCCGGAGGTCGGCGAGCGCCTCCGGGATAGATCTCAATCAGGCGGTACGAGCAACCGCATCGCGGGTTGCCAGCACGCGCTCTTCTCCCGTCAGTTCCGATAGCTGGCCGCCGCGCATTTCCAGGAGCCTGTCGGCATGCTGGAAATAGTGATCATCGTGGCTGATGGCAAAAACGGTTTTTCCCATTTGCTGCATGAGCGGCAGCAACACCTGGTAGAATTCACGGCGGAAATGTGGATCCTGATCCGCCGCCCACTCATCCAGCATGATAATATCCCGCTCTTCCGCCAGCGCCAGCAGCAGCGCTACGCGCTTTTTCTGCCCTTTTGATAGCTTCAGGTCGAGAATTTTACCGTTATCCAGCTCAAGCTTGTGACTCATTTTCAGATAACCCAGCCACTTGTCTACCAGCGCTGAATCCGCCGCTTTCCCTTCCGGACCCAGCAGCCTGTCGAACAGCCAGACATCGGTAAATACCGCCGAAAACAGCTTACGATAATCTTCCGGTTTATCTGCCGCCATCGGCTGACCGTCGAGCAAAATTTGTCCGGAAACTGGCTGATATAAACCGGTCAGCAACATGGCTAACGTCGATTTGCCACTGCCGTTACCGCCAATCAGGAACACCAGCTCACCGCGCTTGAGGGTCATATTAATCGGCCCCACGGAAAAGCTGTTATCAGGATAATGAAACGCGACATCGCGCAATTCCAGAGTCTGCCAGTGGGGATGCGCCTGGGGCTGCGGGAATTCAGCGCGATACGGCGCAAGGGAAAACTTATGCAGCTTATTGAAGGCAACCTGGGCGCTGAGCAGCGTTGGCAGTGCGCCAACCGCGGAAAGCAGCGGCGTGCGCAGAAATAACAGCGTCAGAGAGTAGGTTGCCGCCACGGCAGTATCGGCCCACCCGAGGCTATTGGCCATCCAGAAGACCAGGCCAATTGCGCCCAGCATCATAATATTCGACCAGTTCACCGCGCTCAGGTGGAAGGTGTCGGCGCGAACAATATGGTGACGATATTCACGCGCATCCGGAAGATACAGCTGGTTAAACACATATTCAGCGCGTTCGCGATTAAGGGTCAGCTCTTTACGCCCCTCGAGAACCGTCTGGTAATCGTGATACAGCTTGTCTTCGGTTTCACGCAGCGAGGCCATATGTTTATAGACCCGCGACACCAGCATAAAGCCGCCCCAGATGGTTAACGCCATCCACAGCGCAGTGATCAGCATCATTTTTCCCGACAGCCAGGCAAGGTAAGCGGCGGAACCGAAGGTCAGAATAATCCCCTGCACCAGCTCTGGCAGGCGCACAAAAGCAATAGTGATATTGCGAATATCGCTGGTTAAACCGGCCAGCAGCGACGCGCTGCCGATTTTCTCAATCTTCTCGATTTGGGTATCAAGAATACGCTTAATAAATTCGCCGCGCAGACGATAGACGAAGTGGTGCCCAAGCGTCGTCAACGCCAGTTGTGAGCCAAGCGTGACCGCCATCAGCAGCAACAGTAGGCCCAAAAATTCCGGCAACACCGTCAGCGAGGTATCGGCAATAGTCATCAGACGCAAGTTTATAAAGGCGATGAGCCCGATCCCCAGCGCCGCGCTGAGCAGACTTAAAGCAATGACGGAGATAAACGGCCAACGATACTGACGCCAGACAAGAAGAAGAAGTTCCATAAGACAACCCGGGCAAGCAAAAACAGCCAGCAGTTTAAACTGCTCGCCGATGACAGCAAGAATAATTCTTATTTTTATTCTTTATTGCCTGCCAGACGAAAAGTGAGATTATAGCGGCAGCTACCAGTGTCGGGATGAGTCCCCTCTTTCAGCGGCTGAATACCATGGTAAAACAGCCGTGATTCACCGCCCCAAACCACCACATCGCCGTGCTCCAGCAGCACCCGACTGAGCGGATCGTTACGCTGTTTACCGCCAAACTGAAACACTGCCGGGAGCCCCAGTGAGACAGAGACAATAGGCGCGCGCAGATCGTGCTCGTCTTTATCCTGATGCAGCGACAGCTTCGTCCCCGGTTGATAGCGGTTGATAAGACAAGCATCAGGCGCAAATCTCTCATAACCGCACGCAGAAGCGGCCTCTGCGGCCAGCTCGCGGAAAATCCGCGGCATCGGCGGCCAGCATTTGCCTGTCAGCGGATCCTCGGGAGAGTATAGATATCCGTGCTGATTGGTAGTCCAGCCCAATTCGCCGCAGTTAGTCATCGCGACCGACATCGTATAGCCGCCGGGCGTCACCATCTGACGAAAAGGCGAACGGCTGGCAATATCAGTAATGGTCAGCAACAAGGCCGGGGCGCGTTCGCGAGCATAGCGGCGTAAAATTACCGCCCCCGGTGCCAGCGGCTCTTGCCAGGGCGGCGTATCGGCAAAAAGATCGAGCATCAGTTCTCCTCATTTTGCGCTTCGCGCGCGAGCAGTAATGCTTTACGCGCGACTCCCCAACGATAGCCGGACAGAGCCCCGCCCTCGCGAACCACCCGATGGCACGGGATAACCATTGCCAGTTTGTTGGCGGCACAGGCGCTTGCCACCGCCCTGACCGCGCGGGGACGGTCAATACTTTGCGCCACCTGGCGATAGCTACGCGTTTCTCCCGCCGGGATCTGCCGCAGAGCCTGCCAGACCTGAAGCTGGAAAGCGGTGCCGCGAAGATCCAGCGGCAAAGAGATTAGCTGGCGATGGTCGTTAAGATGCGCAAATACCTGAGCGACTCGCTGATGAAAAACGTCATCGCCAGGCTGCAGACGTGCATTGGGGAATATTTTGCCTAATTCCTCATGTAGCGACGTATCGTCATCACCCGGCAGCACGGCGCATATACCCCGTTCACTTTCAGCCACCAGGCAGCGTCCCAGCGGGCCGTCGTCACATACCCAGGTAATATCGGTATCATCGCCGCCGCGGCGAAACTGGCTGGCGGTCATTCCCAGCGCGGCATCAGCCTGCTGATAGTAGCTCCTGGTATCCGGAAAACCGGCGGCCAAAGCAGCGTCCGTAACCGTCCGCCCCTGACCCAACGCCTCGCGTAAACGGCGCGCGCGCCAGGCCTGTTGCCAGGCTTTGGGCGTCATTCCGGTAACGGATTTAAAGAGACGGTGAAAATGAAAGGGGCTGACCGCAAGTTCACGGGACAGCGCTTCGAGGGTTATCGGCGTTTCCTGCTCCAGCAGACGACAGGCGGCGGCCACTTTTTCCACTTTCTGCTGCTGTGGATCGGTTTTATCCGGCTGGCAGCGTTTGCACGGGCGGAACCCTGCCGCCAGCGCGGCTTCAACGGTGGGGTAAAAACGCACATTCTCCCGCAGCGCCCGCCGTGAACGGCAGGACGGACGACAGCAAATGCCGGTGGTCAGCACGGCAAAAAAGAACTGGCCATCGGCACGAACATCGCGCTCGCATACAGCCTGCCAGCGACGCTCATCGGTATTGATCATCATCGGTTTCATAACGGACTCCTGCAGTAAGTGTATCTTCAGTCTGGGCCGAAGTCCGTTAGCAAAAACCCGAAATCTTGCGGTTTAATTTTTCTCGCCGACGAGGAACGCGCGGAACTGCGGCGACATCCAGGTTTTAAACCCTTCACCTTCTTTGATAATCATATACACTGCCAGTCCCTGTTCACGCACCACGTCCTGCGCCCTCTTCGGTCCTAACACCATCAGTCCGGTATCCCAGCCGTCGGCTTCCAGCGCCGTTGGGGCGATAACCGTCACCGAAACCAGCTTATGATCGATCGGTCGCCCGGTTTGCGGATCGATAACGTGCGAGATGCGCTTACCGTCCAGCTCATAGTAGTTGCGATAGCTGCCGGAGGTGCTGATACCATGGCCGTTAATATCAACGATCGCCTGAACGGCGTTTTCGCGGTCGGTCGGCTTCTGGATCGCCACCCGCCACGGCTGCCCTTCGGCATTCATTCCGCGACTCACCAGCGCGCCACCTACGGAAACCAGGTAACGTGAGATCCCTTCTTGTTCCATCAGGCGCGCTAAGTGATCGGCAGCGTATCCTTCACCTACGGTGGAAAGATCGACGAACAGATCCGGAATGTCTTTTTGCAAAAACTGCTTGTCAGCCTGGTTAATGACCGTCAGATGCTGTAACCCACTGCGTGCTTTTGCCGCGGCAATTTGCTGCGCATCCGGCGTTTTTACCGGCTGTTTATCCGGGCCAAAACCCCATAAATTGACCAATGGTCCGACGGTAATATCCATCGCACCATGGGTTTTAGCTCCAATGCGCAGCGATAGGGTGACGATATCCGCCATCGCCTCGCTGACCGGCCAGGGGGTGCTGCTCGGTGAATGGTTGAAACGCATCAGCGCCGAATCGTTTTTCCATGTTGAGAGCAGACGATCGTCGGCATCCAGCTGAGCCTGCACCTTCTGGCGCAGCTCCTGGGCCTTTGCTTCATCAACATTGATCACGCTGACTCGCCAGAACGTGCCCATGGTTTTACCATCCAGCACGGTCGCAGCAGATTTTGGTGACTCTGAAGTGGTGGCTGAGTCACAGCCCGAGAGTAGTACGCAAATCCCGAGCAGGGCGGTGCGGAAAAAAGTGATATCCATAAAAATTGGCTTCCTCTTGCTAAGGCCCAAAGAGTACACCAGCAAGAGTAAACGGGGCATAAAAAAAGGCGCCATCGGCGCCTTTTTCGAAACTTCAGCGTGCTTAGAACTGGTAAACCAGACCCAGAGCAACGATGTCGTCGGTAGAAATACCGGCGTTACGAGTGAAGTTGTTTTCGTCCAGCAGGTTGATTTTGTAGTCGACGTAGGTGGACATGTTTTTGTTGAAGTAGTAGGTCGCGCCTACATCAACATATTTCAGGATGTCCTGGTCGCCGTAGCTACGGTTAGTTCCGTTAATATACAGGTCCTTACCTTTAGACTGCAGGTAAGCAACGGACGGACGCAGACCGAAATCGAACTGGTACTGAGCAACAACTTCGAAGTTCTGCGCTTTGTTAGCAAAGCCCAGAGAACCAGCGCGAGTTGCGTTGTAGGTCTGGGTGTACTGAGTCGCCAGGTAGATATTGTTGGCGTCATATTTCAGACCACCAGTGTAGGTTTCAGCGTTGTCGCCCTGGCCCAGATCCAGTCTGCTATTCTGATCGCCATTCCGTTTAGAATTGGAGTACGCGAAACCTGCGCTGATACCGTCGTAGATATCATAGGTCAGGGAGGTACCGTAACCATCGCCGTTCTGTTTCAGAGGGTCACGACCGTTGTTAGTCGGAGAAGTACCTTCACCGCTGACGCTGCCGTTTTTACCCTGGTACTGCAGAGCAAAGTTCAGGCCGTCAACCAGACCGAAGAAGTCGGAGTTACGGTAAGTTGCAACGCCGTTAGCGCGAGACTGCAGGAAGTTGTCGGAACCGTAGGTGTCGCCGCCGAATTCCGGCAGAACGTCAGTCCAGGAAGTTACGTCGTAAACAACGCCGTAGTTACGACCGTAGTCGAAAGAACCCGCGTCGCCGAATTTCAGACCTGCAAATGCCAGACGAGTCCAGGATTGATCGCCAGTGCTCTCAGTGTTGTTCGCCTGAACGTTGTATTCCCACTGGCCGTAACCGGTCAGCTGGTCGTTGATCTGAGTTTCGCCTTTGATGCCCAGACGCATGTAGGTCTGGTCGCCATCTTGACCTTTGTCGTCAGAGAAATAGTGCAGACCGTCGATTTTACCGTACAGGTCTAATTTGTTGCCATCTTTGTTATAGACTTCAGCCGCATTTGCTGCGCCCGCTACCAGCAGAGCTGGTACCAGGAGGGACAGTACTTTAACTTTCATGTTATTAACCCTCTGTTTGTTATATGCCTTTTATTATTGCCACTGCTTACTGATTACCCTTCTAATCAGTCGGCTATTTCATTGTGCTGCAAAATACAGAATAATCCAACAAGAATATGATACTAAAACTTCTAAAATGTTTCCAAATGCGCACAAGATGTTTCAATTTGTAAATTGAAGGGAACTTTTTTTATCTCCATACAGACCATTTAAATAAGCACTAATAATCAAAAAATTAAAATTACCAATCAATATCAGTGCGTTACACATTAACATTCCTATAGCACTGAATGGTAAAACAAAAATCTCAACTGAGACTAAAATTAATCCCGCTATCATCATTAACTTTATTTATTACCGTCATTCAGTTCTGAATGTCTGTTTACCCCTATTTCTACCGGATGCCTCGCATCCGGTTTTTTTTACCCTTCTTTACACATCTTTAATTATTCCCATCCTGGCACAACAAAAAATAACGGTTATTAATCAAACAACTTACGCGCAGAACTAAGGTTATTCGCACAATTTCTTGTTAATTAGTGCTATTTAATTTGAAAAATCAGTAAGTAATTGTACAAAAACAATCGCACTGTTCATGTTTGTCTGCCGCCGCGGATCTAAGATGAATCTCAAGGCAAATAAAACAATGTATGATATTCAGTTGTATGGATTTACGGCATTAGCCTTTATACTGGCTATAGCATCCGTCCTGCTCCCAGTTACCCGGGCGCAACATTCCGTTTACAAACACTGATGAGTCATACTCTCACACGATGACCCCGAAAAAATTTTCCCTGATCCCCGGCAACATTACCCGTTTCTTCATTTTAATGGTCATCGTCCTGCTGGCGACGATGGGGGTCATGATTCAAAGCGCCGTCAACGCATGGCTGAAAGACAAAAGTTATCAGGTTGTCGATGTCAGCTATGACTTGCATAAGCGTATTGATACCTGGCGCTACGCCACCTGGCAAATATATGACAACATCGCGGCAACCTCTCCCGGCGCAACCGGAGAGAGCGGTTTACAAGAAACGCGTTTGAAACAGGATGTTTACTACCTGGAGAAACCCAGGCGCAAAACAGAAGCGCTGATTTTTGGCTCTCATGACAGCTCAACGCTGGAAATGACGCAAAAAATCACCAACTATCTCGACATCTTATGGGGCGCGGAGACCATTCCCTGGTCGATGTATTACCTTAACGGACTCGATAACAGCCTTATTTTAGTTTCAACGCTGCCGTTAAAAGATCTCTCCTCCAGCTTTAAAGAGTCAACCATCAGCAGCGTCGTGGAGTCCCGACGGGCCGAAATGTTGCTCCAGGCAAATACATTAGATGAACGTGAGACATTTTCGTCACTGCGTCATCTCGCATGGCAGAACGGTTACTACTTTACTTTACGCACCACTTTTAACCAGCCGGGTCACCTGGCGACCGTTGTGGCTTTCGATCTCCCCATTAACGATCTCATTCCTCCCAGTATGTCGCTGGAGAGCTTCCGTCTTGAACCCGATCCGTCGCAAAGCATCAGCAACAATCCGGACAAAGAAGCCACCGATATCGTCAGCATCAACTTTAATGGCCCGCGGATTGAAATTACCACCACCATTAATACCACCGGTATGCGGCTGGTTTGGATGGTGCCCTTCAGCGAGCTGATCCTGGAGTCCTTACAGAATATTTTGCTGCCGCTGCTGTTGAATATCGGCCTGCTGGCGCTGACGCTGTTCGGTTTCACGACCTTTCGCCACTACAGCGGCCGTAAAAACGTGGTCAGCACAGCGGTATCTTCGGCTGCCAATAGCGAATTACGCGCCCAACGCGCAATCCATGAAGAGATAGTCTCGCTACTGCCATTGGGGCTGTTGGTTCATGACCAGGAGGCTAATCGTACGATCATCAGCAATCCTATCGCCGATCATCTGCTGCCGCATTTGAACCTGCAGAATATTATCAATATGGCCGATCAGCACCAGGGCGTCATTCAGGCCACGGTGAATAATGAATTGTATGAAATCCGCCAGTTCCGCAGCCAGGTCTCACCGCGTACGCAAATCTTCATCATTCGCGATCAGGATCGTGAAGTTCTGGTCGCCAGGAAACTCAAACAGGCTCAACGTCTGTACGAGAAAAACCAGCAAGGCCGCGCTGCCTTTATGCAGCATATCGGCGCTGCGCTAAAACAACCTGCGCAAACGCTGGCAGAAGAAGCGGCGGCGCTCGGTATTGCTGAAAGCCATAAGCTGGCCCAGCATGCAGATGAACTGGTACAGCTGGTGGATGAGATTCAACTGGCAAACCTCCTTGAGAGCGACAGCTGGAAAAGCGCCCAGGGCCTGTTCTCCATTCAGGAACTCATAGATGAAGTGGTACCTGAAGTCTTACCGATCATCAAACGCAAAGGGTTGCAGCTACTGATTAACAATGCACTACCGGCAAATGAGCAACGTTACGGCGATCGCGATGCGTTGCGCCGCACGCTTTTACTGTTAATTCAGTACTCGGTCACCACGACTCAGATTGGCAAAATCACTCTGGAAGTGAGTAAAGATGAGTCGGCAGACGATCGCCTGACCTTCCGTATTCTTGATACCGGTAATGGAGTTTCCAGTGACGAAATCGATAATATGCACTTCCCGTTCCTCAACGAGACGCAGTCAGACCTCTATGGTAAAGCTAACGCCCTTACCTTCTGGCTCTGCGATCGCCTAACCCGCAAGCTCGGTGGACAGTTGAATATCAAAGCCCGCGAGTCTCTGGGTACCCGCTATTCCCTGCATCTTAAAATGGCGGCCAGTGAAGAAGAGAGTGATTCAGGGGAACATCTACTGGATGATGTTGTGGTATTGCTTGATGTTACCTCTAATGAGGTGCGCCGTATCGTTACGCGTCAGCTCGAAAGCTGGGGCGCGACCTGCATCTCGCCGGATGATAGAATAACAAGTCAACAATATGATCTCTTTTTAACGGATAATCCGTCTAATCTTACTGCTTCAGGCTTGCTTTTAAGCGATGATGAAGTCGGGATTCATAAGATTAGTCCAGGTCAGCTCCGCGTCAATTTTAATATCAGCACCGCGATGCAGGAAGCTATTCTTCAGCTGATAGAGCAGCAACTGGCTGATGAAGAGGGGCAGCCCTCTCCCCCTGAAAGCGTGAGTAACGCCGAACTGCATGCCAGCGGCTATTACGCGCTGTTTGCCGACACGGTACCAGATGATGTTAAGAGGCTGTATAATGAACTGGCAACGAGCGATTTAGCCGCGCTGGCGCAAACCGCTCACCGCCTCAAAGGGGCGTTTGCTATGCTTAATCTGGTACCCGGCAAGCAATTATGTGAAACGCTTGAGCATCTGATTCGTGAAAAAGATACTCAAGGCATAGAAAAATATATCAGCGACATTGACGTCTACGTCAAGAGCTTGCTGTAGCAAGGTAGCCTAATACATGAACAATATGAACGTAATTATTGCCGATGACCATCCGATCGTACTGTTCGGTATTCGTAAGTCACTTGAGCAAATCGAGTGGGTGAACGTTGTTGGCGAGTTTGAAGACTCCACGGCATTAATCAACAATCTTCCTAAGCTGGACGCTCACGTCCTGATTAGCGACCTATCCATGCCCGGTGACAAGTACGGTGATGGAATTACGCTTATCAAATATATCAAGCGTCATTTCCCGGATCTGTCGATCATTGTTCTCACGATGAATAACAACCCGGCGATCCTTAGCGCGGTACTGGATCTGGATATCGAAGGGATCGTACTGAAACAGGGCGCACCGACCGATCTGCCGAAAGCGCTGGCCGCATTGCAGAAAGGCAAGAAATTCACCCCGGAAAGCGTTTCGCGTCTGCTGGAAAAAATCAGCGCCGGTGGTTACGGTGACAAACGCCTGTCGCCAAAAGAGAGTGAAGTATTGCGCTTGTTCGCCGAAGGCTTCCTGGTTACCGAGATCGCCAAAAAGCTGAACCGCAGTATCAAAACCATCAGTAGCCAGAAAAAATCGGCGATGATGAAACTCGGCGTGGAAAACGATATCGCCCTGCTGAACTACCTCTCTTCCGTTTCTCTGAGTTCTACGGACAAAGACTAACCTCTCTCTTCCCGGATAGCGCCGCGCTATCCGGGAAAATCCCTTACGCCCTTCCCTTGCGCACCCGTGTGGCATAGACCGTCAATGTTTGTTTGATAATATCGAGGGTTACCGGCTTGGATAAACAGCTATCCATACCGGACTCCAGACAGCGCTGCTTCTCTTCGGCCAGCGCATTAGCGGTCACGCCAATTACCGGCAACGTCAATCCCAGTTGACGAATGCGCTGAGTCAGTCGATAACCATCCATATTCGGCATGTTGACGTCACTGAGCACAATATCAATGTGCTGTTTACTCAGTACGTTAAGCGCATCGACCCCGTCGTTTGCGGTGACGCACTGATAGCCCAGAGATCCCAGCTGATCGGCCAAAAGACGCCGGTTGATTGGATGATCATCCACCACCAGAATCATCATGTCATCATTGTCGGCAGTTTGCGTTTCTGGCGCGGATAGCACGGGGCCATTTTCCGCGCTATCGACGGCGATATGGAAGATGCGTCCGAGCAGCGGCAGCAGTTCATGCGGCGTCGTGACGCTATGCAACCACTCACCCGGCGCTCGCTCTAGCGGAATACCGATATGCCGACGGCAGAAGATAATCACGGCGCTTCCTGGCCATGCCGCATTAGTCTCGCTATCGGTCAACAAAATATCATCCGCTCCCGGCGCTTGCCCTTCAAAACGACGGGCAGGAATACCGCGGTATTTCAGCAAAGACTCGACAAACAGCGCCAAAGAGGTGTTATCAATCGCCAGCCAACAGCATTTGTCAGACAGGCTATCAATAATCAGCGGCGGCGTATTTTGTACGCCATACAGTGGAATTCGAATAGTGAACCGGCTACCCATGCCCGGTTCCGTTTCGACGGCGATATCGCCATCCATCATACTGATAAGCTTTTCACAAATCGCCAGACCGAGACCGGTTCCCTGGAAGTTACGCTGCACGCCGGTACCGACCTGGAAGAACGGGTCGAACAGACGCACGACTTCTTTTGCCGGGATCCCTTCTCCGGTGTCGCGCACGCTAATTTGTAGGTAGTCGCCCGCCCGCTCTACATGCAGGATAATGCAGCCGGTATCAGTAAACTTAATCGCGTTACTCAGCAGGTTTGAAATAACCTGCTGCAAGCGCATCGGATCACCGGACATCAGCTGCGGCACGTCGGGTTCAATAAAGCAGTACAGCCCAAGCTGTTTGCGCACCACCAACGGCAGGTAGTTAGCGGAAATGTGGTTCATCACTTCACGGGGCGAAAACTCCCGTGGTTCAATTTTGAGCTGCTCGGACTCAATTTTCGAGAAATCAAGGATATCGCTGATAATTTTCAGCAGCAGGCTGGAGGAGTTATTCATCGCCGTCACCAGGCGATCAACGCCCTTCGGCAGTTCTTTCGTCTGCAGCAAATCGAGATTGCCGATAATCCCGTACAACGGCGTGCGCAGTTCGTGACTAACGGTGGCAAGGAACATCGATTTCGACTGGCTGGCCTGTTCTGCGGCCTGGGCCATCTCCTGCAGCGACTCCTCCATTTTGACGCGCGCCGAGACATCCACCAGCACGCAAATCGCCACGTTTTCGTTACGATAGCGCGAGTGAACGAAGCTGATTTGCAGATTGGTATTATTACTGGTCAGCACGTCAACAAAGTTCACCTGCTGACCGCAGATGATCTGCGTTAACCGCTGCCGGTCCTCATGCGTCAACATGTTGAGATAGTTATGCGCCAGCTCGTTACTCAAGATATTAGTTCCGTCGAGCGTACGTAAAATACAGATCCCTACCGGCGCGGAAGCCACAATTTTTCGGTTGAACTGCTCATGCTCTTCCAGGCGTTGGGCGTCATTTTCTGCCGGAATAAAAATCCGCCGCTCATACATCCGGGCCAGCGCAAAGAGGATAACCCCAGTCAGGATATTGAGCACAATGGCGTTAAGGATCAGCATCCGGATGCGTTCTAACACCTGTTCCACCGACACTGAATAGACGATGCTCAAAGATGACGGTGGCAGGCTTTTTTTCATCGCCAGTTCGCGAAAGCCCGAGGTATAGCCAAACCATAACCGTTCCTGCATCCACTTCGCGTCAGGTTTAATATTGCTGTCTGACCCGGCGAGCGAAATGAGTGACTGACCGTTATCGTCAAGAATAGTGACGTTCATCGGCAAACTACCCGGAGTAAAGAAACTTTCCATGCGGATAGTTTGTTCCACGCCAAGCATCGCCTGCAGCCGGTTAGCCATATATATCGGCGTCAGCGCGTAAAAATACCCAACGCCTGGACGCACGCCCTGGCTTATCCAGAACAGGTTGTTGCCACGTTCGTTTTGTGGAGCATTATGATATTGCTCGATACGTTGATGTAAAACTTTAAGCGCCTGATCTCGCTCCAGCGGTACATCCCGCAGGCCGAAGTTAGCCATACAGAGATTATCACTGCCAATCAAAAAGATACGGTTGAGATCATACGCCGTAGAGAAGTTGTCGCGCCAATAGCGCATGAACCACGCCAGCGACTGCAGAGAGTTACGCCAGGTAGTGCTCATTAGCGCGCAGTCGGAATCAGGGTATAGCGGTTCAAAATTAGGGATCGCAATATCGCCACTCTGTACTGGCGCATCACCGCCTTCACTGCCGTTCATTGGCCGATTACCCGCGACGTATTTCAGCTCTTTGATAACGTCTGCCGTACGCTGAATATAACGCTGCGCCTGATCGGCATTCAGATTAAATTCCTGACGAATTTCCGATTCCCGATCATGCAGGGCATTAACGATGTAAAACACCGAGACAAAAGCGATCAGCATCCACAGCAGTACCGCCAGCGCTCTGAACAGGTAGCGTGAAACCTTTAACGTCGTATGGAAAGAAGCTAGATATTTCAATGTGGCGATGCTCGGCCGTCAGGGACTCAACAGAATGGGTTAAGGTAACGATAAAATAACAGTCCCGCAACGGGGAAACAAAAAGGGCCGGGGATAACCCCGACCCTTTCAGAACAATTACCGCAGAGAATTACTCTTCATCTTCGGCGATATCATCGTCAGTGTCCGCTTCCGGCGCGATATCCTCATCGCCTTCCGCTACGCTGCCGTCGATGGCATCCAGTTCTTCATCATCAACCGGCTCAGCAACACGCTGCAGGCCCACCACGTTTTCATCTTCCGCGGTGCGGATGAGGATAACGCCCTGGGTGTTACGCCCTACCACGCTGACTTCCGATACGCGGGTGCGCACCAGCGTGCCCGCATCGGTGATCATCATGATCTGGTCGGTATCAGTTACCTGCACCGCTCCCACCACGGAACCGTTACGCTCGGTCACTTTGATCGAGATAACGCCCTGCGTCGCACGAGATTTGGTCGGATACTCTTCAGCCGCAGTACGTTTGCCGTAGCCATTCTGCGTCACGGTCAGGATAGCCCCTTCGCCACGCGGAATAATCAGCGAAACGACTTTATCCTCGCCTGCGAGCTTGATACCGCGCACGCCGGTCGCGGTACGACCCATCGCACGAACAGCATCTTCTTTAAAGCGCACAACTTTACCGGCAGCAGAGAACAGCATGACTTCATCCTGACCCGAGGTCAGATCGACGCCAATCAGCTCATCGCCTTCGTTGAGGTTAACCGCAATAATACCGGCTGAACGCGGACGGCTGAACTCGGTCAGCGCCGTTTTCTTCACGGTACCGCTGGCGGTGGCCATAAAGACGTTCACGCCCTCTTCGTACTCGCGCACCGGCAGAATAGCGGTGATACGTTCGTTGGCTTCCAGCGGCAGCAGGTTGACGATCGGACGTCCACGCGCGCCACGGCTCGCTTCCGGCAGCTGATAAACCTTCATCCAGTACAGACGACCACGGCTGGAGAAGCACAGGATCGTGTCATGGGTGTTGGCCACCAGCAGACGATCGATAAAGTCTTCTTCTTTAATACGTGCCGCAGATTTACCTTTACCACCACGACGCTGAGCTTCGTAATCGGTTAACGGCTGATACTTCACGTAGCCCTGATGGGACAGAGTCACCACAACATCTTCCTGGTTGATCAGGTCTTCGATGTTGATATCGGCGCTGTTGGCAGTAATTTCAGTACGGCGCGCATCGCCAAACTGTTCACGAACCAGCTCCAGCTCTTCGCGGATGACTTCCATCAGGCGATCGGCGCTGCCCAGAATGTGCAGCAGTTCAGCGATCTGTTCCAGCAGCTCTTTGTACTCGTCGAGCAGTTTTTCGTGCTCAAGACCGGTCAGTTTCTGCAAACGCAGATCCAGAATCGCCTGGGCCTGCTGTTCGGTCAGATAATACTGACCATCACGCACGCCAAATTCTGGTTCCAGCCATTCCGGACGCGCGGCGTCATCACCGGCACGTTCCAGCATCGCGGAAACGTTGCCCAGATCCCATGAACGCGCGATTAAGCCAGCTTTTGCTTCAGCCGGGGTCGGCGCACGGCGGATCAGCTCGATAATCGGGTCGATGTTGGCCAGAGCAATCGCCAGCGCTTCGAGGATATGTGCGCGGTCACGCGCTTTACGCAGTTCGAAAATAGTACGACGCGTCACCACTTCACGACGGTGGCGCACAAACGCAGCAATAATTTCTTTCAGGTTCATGATCTTCGGCTGACCATGGTGCAATGCAACCATGTTGATACCGAAGGAGACCTGCAACTGGGTCTGGGAGTAGAGGTTGTTGAGAACCACTTCACCCACCGCGTCGCGTTTCACTTCAATCACGATGCGCATACCGTCTTTATCAGACTCGTCACGCAGCGCGCTAATGCCTTCAACGCGTTTGTCTTTTACCAGCTCGGCGATTTTCTCAATCAGGCGCGCTTTGTTCACCTGATACGGAATTTCGTGGACGATAATAGTTTCACGACCGGTTTTCGCGTCAGCTTCCACTTCCGCGCGGGCGCGAATGTATACTTTGCCGCGACCGGTGCGGTAGGCTTCTTCAATGCCACGACGACCGTTGATGATCGCAGCGGTCGGGAAGTCCGGACCAGGAATGTGTTCCATCAGCCCTTCAATGCTGATGTCTTCGTTGTCAACGTAGGCCAGGCAACCGTTGATCACTTCGGTCAGGTTGTGCGGCGGAATGTTAGTCGCCATACCCACCGCGATGCCGGACGAACCGTTAACTAACAGGTTCGGGATCTTAGTCGGCATAACATCTGGAATTCTTTCGGTGCCGTCGTAGTTATCGACGAAATCTACCGTCTCTTTTTCCAGGTCGGCCATCAGCTCGTGGGCGATCTTCGACATACGGATTTCCGTATAACGCATCGCTGCAGCGGAGTCCCCATCGACAGAACCAAAGTTACCCTGGCCATCTACCAGCATGTAACGCAAGGAGAATGGCTGCGCCATACGAACAATGGTGTCATAAACGGCGGTATCACCATGCGGGTGGTATTTACCGATGACGTCACCCACGACACGGGCAGATTTTTTATAGGCTTTGTTCCAGTCATTGCCCAATACGTTCATGGCGTATAGTACGCGACGGTGTACCGGCTTAAGGCCATCTCGGACGTCCGGAAGCGCGCGGCCAACAATGACCGACATCGCATAATCCAGATACGAGCTCTTCAGCTCTTCCTCAATGTTGACCGGTGTAATTTCTCTCGCAAGGTCGCTCATCTAACCGCTATCCCTCTACTGTATCCCGGATTCAAAGGTCGCAAATTATAACACAGCCGCGGTGATACGGGTAAACCTATACCCAATGAATTTCGTGCTGCATCAAGGCGGCAAACGTAGGAGTCCCGATGAGCTTACTGCAGTAAGTGATTCGGGTGAGTGCGTGAAGCCAACGAAGAGGTAGTACGAAAGGCGACGGGTATATACGGTTTATTCATAGCGGTCTGCTGATATACTCGCGGGTCTGAACTGAAAAGGAGTAAAAGCGCCCATGAATGCCGAAAAACCGTCGGTGGCCCCCAACGTTGATCATAATGAAATCGCCAAATTTGAAGCTGTCGCATCGCGCTGGTGGGATTTAGAGGGCGAGTTCAAGCCATTACATCGCATCAACCCCCTGCGTCTTGGCTATATAGCAGAGCGTTCCGGCGGCCTGTTCGGCAAAAAAGTGCTCGATGTCGGCTGCGGTGGCGGCATCCTTGCAGAGAGCATGGCGCGCGAAGGCGCAACGGTGACCGGCCTGGATATGGGTTTTGAACCGCTACAGGTCGCCAAACTGCATGCGCTGGAGAGCGGAATTCAGGTCACCTATGTCCAGGAAACGGTTGAAGAGCACGCGGCGAAGCACGCTCAGCAGTATGACGTCGTCACCTGTATGGAGATGCTGGAGCATGTCCCTGATCCGCAATCCGTAGTTCACGCCTGCGCGCGATTAGTAAAACCAGGCGGCCAGGTCTTCTTCTCCACGATTAACCGTAACGGTAAAGCTTGGCTAATGGCGGTGGTAGGTGCTGAGTACGTTATGAAGATGGTGCCAAAAGGGACCCATGACGTGAAGAAATTCATTAAACCTGCGGAGCTAATTGGTTGGATTGATCAGACTATTCTGAAAGAGCAGCATATTACCGGCCTGCATTACAATCCACTGACCAACACCTTCAAGCTGGCACCCGGCGTTGATGTTAACTATATGTTGCATACAACAGCCAAAAGCGCATAACGTCAGCAGCTTTTCTTATGATGATTGCGCGGCATCAAGCCGCGTGATTTTTTCTTGCGATGAAGAAATCAGCACTCGATCAAATTTTCATTTTTTTTTCTGATTTATTGACATCTCTTCCAGGCCTTATGTGGCGTGGACTTAGCGATCATTACGCTTCCGCAACCTCAATTTAACCTCAAAATCAACTCTTGTACTCAAAAGAATCCTTACTAGAATACTCACCATATAGCGTTTCTTTTATCGACCACCCCCTACATATAGTATTTATCCACAGAGTTAGTCACAACGGCTATCTGTGGATAAGTGGGGGATATTTTCTTTCACGGACAGGTATAATCCACATGAATCAGAGTCTGCTGGTGACAAAGCGTGACGGTAGCACCGAGCGCATCAATCTCGACAAAATCCACCGCGTGCTGGATTGGGCGGCAGAAGGACTGAATAACGTTTCGATTTCTCAGGTAGAACTGCGTTCACACATTCAGTTCTATGACGGCATCAAAACCGCCGATATTCACGAAACTATTATTAAAGCCGCTGCGGACCTTATCTCCCGCGAGGCACCGGATTACCAGTATCTCGCCGCACGTCTGGCGATTTTCCATCTGCGTAAAAAAGCCTACGGCCAGTTTGAGCCGCCAGCGCTGTTCGATCACGTGTCAAAGATGGTGAAAAACGGCAAATACGATACTCATCTGCTGGAAGACTACACGGAAGAAGAGTTCAAGCAGATGGATTCGTTCATCGAGCACGATCGTGATATGACCTTCTCCTATGCTGCAGTTAAGCAACTGGAAGGGAAATACCTGGTGCAGAACCGCGTCACCGGCGAGATCTACGAAAGCGCGCAGTTCCTGTACATTTTGGTCGCCGCGTGCCTGTTCTCTAACTATCCGCGCGCAACCCGTCTGGACTACGTGAAGCGTTTCTATGATGCGGTGTCGACCTTTAAAATCTCGCTGCCCACGCCGATTATGTCCGGCGTGCGCACCCCAACTCGCCAGTTCAGCTCCTGCGTTCTGATCGAGTGCGGTGACAGCCTGGATTCCATCAATGCCACCTCCAGCGCGATTGTGAAATACGTTTCTCAGCGTGCGGGTATCGGTATTAACGCTGGCCGCATTCGTGCGCTGGGCAGCCCGATCCGCGGCGGCGAAGCGTTCCACACCGGCTGTATCCCATTCTATAAACACTTCCAGACGGCAGTGAAATCCTGCTCTCAGGGCGGCGTGCGCGGCGGTGCGGCAACCCTCTTCTACCCGATGTGGCATCTGGAAGTCGAAAGCCTGCTGGTACTGAAAAATAACCGTGGTACCGACGCTAACCGCGTTCGTCACATGGACTACGGCGTGCAGATCAACAAGCTGATGTACACCCGCTTGCTGAAAGGCGGAGATATCACCCTGTTCAGCCCATCCGACGTTCCGGGTCTGTACGACGCGTTCTTCGCCGATCAGGACGAGTTCGAGCGCCTGTACACCCAATATGAGCAGGACACCAGCATCCGCAAACAGCGGATCAAAGCCGTTGAACTGTTCTCACTGATGATGCAGGAACGAGCTTCTACTGGCCGTATCTATATTCAGAACGTTGATCACTGCAACACCCATAGCCCGTTTGACCCGACTGTCGCGCCGGTGCGTCAATCCAACCTGTGCCTGGAAATCGCTCTGCCGACCAAGCCGCTGGAAGACGTTAACGACGAAAATGGCGAAATCGCGCTGTGCACCCTGTCCGCTTTCAACCTTGGCGTAATTGATAGCCTCGATGAGCTGGAAGATCTGGCGGTGCTGGCGGTTCGCGCCCTGGATGCCCTGCTTGATTATCAGGACTACCCGATCCCGGCAGCCAAACGCGGCGCCATGGGTCGTCGTACGCTGGGCATTGGCGTGATTAACTTCGCCTACTATCTGGCGAAGCACGGCAAACGCTATTCCGACGGCAGCGCCAACAACCTGACGCACAAAACGTTCGAAGCCATTCAGTATTACCTGCTGAAAGCTTCTAACGAGCTGGCTATCGAGCAAGGCGCATGTCCGTGGTTTAACGAAACCACCTATGCGAAAGGCATTCTGCCGATCGATACCTATAAAAAAGATCTCGATGCTATCGTCAGCGAATCCCTGCACTACGACTGGGAAGCCCTGCGCGAATCGATCAAAACGCACGGCCTGCGTAACTCCACGCTCTCCGCGCTGATGCCGTCCGAGACCTCTTCGCAGATCTCCAACGCCACTAACGGCATTGAACCGCCGCGCGGCCACGTCAGCATCAAAGCGTCGAAAGACGGTATCCTGCGTCAGGTGGTGCCGGACTACGAAAAACTACAGAACGGCTACGAGCTGCTGTGGGAAATGCCGGGCAACGATGGTTATTTACAGCTGGTGGGTATCATGCAGAAGTTTATCGACCAGTCGATTTCTGCCAACACCAACTACGATCCGACGCGTTTCCCATCCGGGAAAGTGCCGATGCAGCAGTTGCTGAAAGACTTGCTCAATGCCTATAAATTCGGCGTGAAAACTCTGTACTATCACAACACCCGTGATGGCGCGGAAGATGCCCAGGATGACCTGGCGCCGTCCATTCAGGACGATGGCTGCGAAAGCGGCGCATGTAAGATCTAAGTTATTTTGCCGGGTGGCGTTACGCTTACCCGGCATACGGTTTTGTAGGCCCGGCAAACGAAGTGCCGCCGGGTGATACAATCTCAACAGGACTCACTTCAATGGCATATACCACTTTCTCACAGACTAAAAACGATCAGTTGCTTGAGCCGATGTTTTTTGGTCAACCGGTGAACGTCGCCCGCTACGATCAGCAAAAATATGACATCTTCGAAAAGCTGATTGAAAAGCAGCTCTCCTTCTTCTGGCGTCCGGAAGAAGTTGACGTTTCCCGCGACCGTATCGACTACCAGGCGCTGCCGGAGCATGAAAAACATATCTTCATCAGCAACCTGAAGTATCAGACGCTGCTCGACTCCATCCAGGGCCGCAGCCCGAACGTCGCTCTGCTGCCGCTGATTTCAATTCCGGAACTGGAAACCTGGGTTGAAACCTGGGCGTTTTCGGAAACGATCCACTCGCGCTCCTACACCCACATCATCCGTAATATCGTCAACGATCCGGCGGTGGTGTTTGACGATATCGTCACCAACGAGCAGATTCAGAAACGCGCGGAAGGGATCTCCAGCTATTACGATGAATTGATCGAGCTAACCAGCTACTGGCATCTGCTGGGCGAAGGTACGCACAGCGTTAACGGTAAAACCATCACCGTTAATCTGCGCGAACTGAAAAAGAAACTCTATATCTGCCTGATGAGCGTTAACGCGCTGGAAGCCATCCGCTTCTACGTCAGCTTCGCCTGCTCATTCGCCTTCGCCGAGCGCAAGCTGATGGAAGGGAATGCCAAGATTATCCGCCTGATTGCCCGTGACGAAGCGCTGCACCTGACCGGCACCCAGCATATGCTGAACCTGCTGCGTTCTGGCGTCGATGACCCGGAAATGGCGGAAATCGCCGAAGAGTGCAAGCAGGAGTGCTATGACCTGTTTGTCCTGGCGGCCCAGCAGGAGAAAGAGTGGGCAGATTATCTGTTCCGCGACGGTTCGATGATCGGCCTGAATAAAGATATTCTGTGCCAGTACGTCGAATACATCACCAACATTCGCATGCAGGCGGTCGGTCTCGATCTGCCGTTCCAGACCCGCTCCAACCCGATCCCGTGGATCAACACCTGGCTGGTGTCCGATAACGTACAGGTTGCCCCGCAGGAAGTAGAAGTCAGTTCTTATCTGGTCGGACAAATCGACGCAGAAGTCGATGCTGACGATCTGAGCAACTTCCAGCTCTGATGAAACGCATTTTTTTGAAGATTTCTGACACTCGCCTTGAGTGTCAGGATGAACACCCCTCCCTGCTGGCAGCCCTGGAATCGCATAACATCGACGTGGAGTATCAGTGCCGCGAAGGTTACTGCGGTTCCTGCCGCACGCGGCTGGTTGCCGGTCAGGTTGACTGGCTAACCGAGCCGCTGGCGTTTATCCAGCCGGGAGAGATTTTGCCCTGCTGCTGCCGGGCAAAAGGGGACATTGAAATTGAGATGTAATATTTAATGTACTTCGTGCGCGGAGACCAGCTTAACGTCACCGCGTTTTTTCATCTGCAGGATATACAGCGCGCCGGCAAGCACCACCAGCACCGCCCCCATCAGATAAATTGAACGATAGCCCACGCCATCCACCATCAAGCCCATAACAAAAGCACCCAGCGCCAGTCCCGCATCCATCGCATTAAAAAACAGTGAGTTCGCCACGCCGATTTTATGCGGCTCTACCGAACTGATGATCTGCGTCTGGAATATTGGCGTAACGGAACCGTAGCCAATGCCAATCAGCGCTCCAGATAAAACCATGGTGATGCTGCCATGGGTATAGCCCAGTACCACCAGGCCTACAGTGAATGCGAACAGGCAGGGATAAACCACATACTTCGGCCCCTTTTTATCACAGACGTTACCGGTGAAGGCACGGCAGATCATCAGAAATATGGCATAGCACAGCAGAAAATTACTCGCTGCGGCCATCAGATCTAATTCGCGGGCATACAGGGCAAGGAAAGCAGAAACGCCAGCATAGGCAAAGGTCATAAAGAAGGTGACCAGGGCAAACGGCATGGCTGCGCGATCGAGCATAGCAGCAAAACCCAGCTTCGGTTTTGAACCGTCGGCATGGCGAATCACCGGCGGCACGGCCACAATCAGCGCCAGCACGATGCTGACAATCGAGACGCCGGTGCACAACCAGAACGCTTCAATATACGCGCTATGCCGCGCCATATTCAGACCGATCCACGGTCCCACCACCATCGCCAGCCCCATCGCTAATGAGAAAAAACTGATGCCCTCTCCACGTCGGGAGGCCGGTATTAACCGCGCAGAAATCGTCCCCTTCACCGTTGTTATCACCCCAAAGGTGATCCCATGAAGCACGCGAATAAATAGCAATGCTTCGATAGAATGGCAAAGCGGATATAACGCAGTCACTACCAAAAAGGCCAGAGAAGAAAGCATCAGAACCGTTTTATTCGAATATTTCCCTACCCACTGCCCGGCAAACGGGCGAATAATAATCGCCGCGATCAGAAAACAGGTTACCAGCAGTCCGGCTTTGTCAGCGGTGGCATGCAAATTGTCGGCAATATAAATAGGAAGCAGCGTTAGCTGTACATAGAAAACAAAGAAGATAATAAAACTAATAATAGTTATTGCCCAAAAATCTTTCGTCCATAATTTCTCTTTCATCGATAAGCACCCTGTTTATACGGCGCGTAGCATCACATTCATCATCGATATCTAACGGATAAGTAGACTATCGACACAGATGATTGCGTACGTGATTTTGTGATTAAGCCTGTTGAAAAATTATATGAAAACACATTACATTAGTAAAATTAATCCTATTAATGACTTTGATTAGAAATCACTAATGACACTAACACAGATAAACGCTCTACTCATGGTGCTTGAATGCGGCGGGTTTACCGAGGCGGGAAAACGCCTGTACATGACCCAATCAGCCGTCAGTCAGGCGATTAATGCACTGGAAGAGGAGCTGGGAGTCGTAATTGTAGTACGCGAGCGGCGAAAGGCCATCACGCTAACGGCAGTCGGTGAACGGATTGTCTCCCATCTGCGACGGCTGGCGCATGAGGTCAACGCGGTGAAAGAAATCGCCGAACAGGAAAAACAGTCACCGTTACGATTACTGCGTATTGGCTGCTTCCCCAGTATTTGCGCCTGCATTTTACCGCAGGTGGTACGCTATTTTGAAACATACTACCCGCAGATTAAAATTATTCCCCACGAAGCCAACAGTACGGAAATTATTGAATCCCTGCGCCAGGATAAAATTGATATTGGTTTTGTTCACTCTCCGGTACCCAATATGTATTCCCTTCCGGTCTACAAAGATAAATTCACCGTCGTGGTTCCGGAAAACCACCCGTTTGCACAGCGCGACTCCGTAAAGCTTGAAGATCTCTTCAGCGAGCCGTTAATTACCAGTACAGGCCGCTATGAGCTAAGTATTATGGCGTTATTTAAAGAGCACAATATTACGCCCGAGATTAAATATGAATTCAACCACCCGGCAACGGCCATCAGTTTTATCCGCCAGGGACTGGGCATCGCGCTGCTCCCCGAACTGACGCTCAAAGCGCTGGAGCATCCGCTGCGTTCCGTGGCCCTGGAGCCAGCCTTTTATCGACATATTTCTCTTATTGCCAACCACCCTCCAGTAACGGGCAGCCCCTTGCAGATACTCAATGAGTGCCTCCATCAACTGGTCACAGAAGGTAAAATTTAAACGATCCGCTGCACAAAACGGCAAAAGATTTTCGTTTTGAGTTCGAATATGCTCGATATCAAACAAAAATAAATAAATACGTGCCTTAATGATGTAAAACGAACATCGGGGGCACAGAATGAATTCTGCCAACTCAGACTTCGAGGTCATTATCATTGGCGGCGGCGCAACGGGTGCCGGAATTGCGCGCGACTGCGCGCTGCGCGGACTGAAGGTGGCGCTGGTTGAGCGTTATGATATCGCCACCGGCGCAACCGGCCGCAACCATGGATTGCTGCATAGCGGCGCGCGCTATGCGGTCACCGATAGCGAATCAGCGCGGGAGTGCATCAGCGAAAACCGCATTTTACGCCGCATCGCCCGCCACTGTATTGAACCGACCAGCGGATTGTTTATCACTCTTCCCGAAGACGACCTGGCCTACCAGCAAACCTTTATTACCGCCTGTCAACAAGCGGGTATCGATGCCAATCCTCTGACGCCTTCCGAGGCGCTGCGCATTGAGCCTGCGGTCAACCCAACGCTGCTCGGCGCGGTGCAGGTTCCTGACGGCACCGTCGACCCGTTCCGCCTCACTGCCGCCAATATGCTGGATGCTCGCGAGCATGGCGCCTTGATTTATACCGGCTGCGAAGTGACAAGTCTGCTGCGCAATGGCGATACCGTCAGTGGCGTACAGCTCTACAACCACTCACAGCGTCAGACGCAGACTCTACGCGCCAGCGTGGTGGTTAACGCTGCCGGGATCTGGGGGCAGCGCATCGCCGAATATGCCGACCTGCGCGTCGCCATGTTCCCGGCTAAGGGCTCGCTGCTCATCCTCGACCATCGCATTAACCAGCAGGTTATCAACCGCTGCCGTAAACCTGCCGATGCCGATATCCTGGTCCCCGGCGATACCATCTCGCTGATTGGTACCACCTCAACGCACATCGCTTACGATGAGATTGATGACAATCGGGTCACCGCCGCCGAAGTTGATATTCTACTGCGCGAAGGCGAAAAGCTGGCCCCGGTACTGGGCCGCACTCGGGTACTGCGCGCCTACTCCGGCGTGCGCCCGCTGGTCGCCAGCGATGACGACCCGAGCGGACGTAGCGTCAGCCGCGGCATCGTTCTGCTCGACCACGCCGAGCGCGACGGTCTGAAAGGCTTTATTACCATTACCGGCGGCAAGCTGATGACCTATCGCCTGATGGCGGAATGGGCCACCAATGCCGTATGCCGCAAGCTCGGTAACGCCGTCGCCTGCACCACCGCCGACACGCCGCTGCCGGGCTCGCAAGAACCGACGGAAACCACCCTGCGCAAAATTATCTCTTTACCCGCGCCGCTACGCGGGTCGGCTATTTACCGCCACGGCGACCGCACCCCGGCATGGCTTGGCGATAGCCGTCAGCACCGCAGCCTGATCTGCGAATGCGAGGCGGTCACCGCCGGAGAAGTTCAGTACGCGGTAGAAAATCTGGCGGTAAATAACCTGCTCGATTTACGCCGCCGTACCCGGATTGGCATGGGAACCTGCCAGGGCGAGCTTTGCGCCTGCCGCGCCGCCGGACTGCTCCAGCGTTTCAACGTCACCACCTCCGCCCGCTCGCTAACGCAGCTGTCCGAATTTCTCAACGAACGCTGGAAAGGCGTGCAGCCCGTGGCCTGGGGCGATGCGCTACGCGAAAGCGAATTCACCCGCTGGGTCTATCTCGGCCTGTGCGGGCTAGAAAAGGAGCATCAGGATGAAGTTTGATTGCGCGATTATCGGCGGCGGACTCGCCGGACTCCTGTGCGGACTGGCGCTAAACCAACGAGGCCTGCGCAGCGTGATTATCAGCCGTGGTCAGAGTGCACTGCACTTCTCTTCCGCCTCGTTGGATTTACTCTCCGCGCTGCCGAACGGCGAAACCGTCACCGATGTCGCTCACGGTATCGGCCAGTTAACAAATCAGCTTCCCGAACACCCTTATGCCAGACTTGGCGTTGAACAGGTCATGGCGTACGCCGCGCAAACCCAGAGTCTGCTCGCTTCTTGCAATATCGCTATGCAGGGAGATGCCAGCCAGCCGCATCTGCGGGTCACACCGTTAGGCACGCTACGCGCGGCCTGGCTTTCACCGCAGGAGATCGCCACCGCGCCGCTGCCAGCCCGTCAGGTTGGCCTGGTCGGCATCAGCGGTTTTGCCGATTTTCAACCGCATCTGGCCGCCGCCTCCCTGAATCAGAACGGCATCAGCGCCACTGCGCAAGAGATTGATTTACCGCTGCTCGACGTCCTGCGCGATAACCCGTCCGAATTTCGCGCCGCCAATATTGCCCGCCTGCTGGATGATGAAACCCACTGGCCCGCGCTGCTGACGGCGCTTCGTCCGCTGGCGCAACAACACGACCTGCTAATCATGCCCGCCTGCTTCGGCCTCGCCGACGACCGCTTGTATCGCTGGCTCCAACAGCGTCTGCCCTGCCCGCTTCGCCTGCTGCCCACTCTGCCGCCGTCGGTGCCAGGCATGCGTCTGCACGCTCAGCTCCAGCGTCATTTTATCCGTAGCGGCGGCATCTGGCTTACCGGCGACGAAGCGGTCAATATCAGCCACCAGGACGGCCTTGTTAACGCAGTCTGGACGCGCAACCACGGCGATATCCCACTGCGCCCGCGCTTCACGGTGCTGGCCAGCGGCAGCTTTTTTAGCAATGGGCTGGTCGCCGAACGAAACGGCGTGCGGGAGCCGATTCTTGGCCTCGACCTTCAGCAGACGCTGCCGCGCGAAAGCTGGTATCAACGGGACTTTTTTGCCTCGCAACCGTGGCAGCGCTTCGGCCTGAAAACGGATGCCACCCTGCGCCCGCAGCTTCAGGGTGAGCCGCTGAAAAACCTGTTCGCCATTGGCTCTGTGCTCGGTGGTTTTGATGCTATCGAGCTGGGATGCGGCGGCGGCGTCTGTGCGGTGACGGCGCTACACGCCGCGAAGCTAATCAGCGAGCTTGCCGGAGGTGAATCATGAACGACACCCGATTCGAACACTGTATTAAATGCACCGTTTGCACCACGACCTGTCCGGTCAGTCGGGTCAATCCGCGCTATCCGGGGCCAAAACAGGCCGGCCCGGACGGCGAACGCCTGCGACTGAAAGACGGGGCGCTTTACGACGAAGCGTTAAAATATTGCATCAACTGCAAACGCTGCGAGGTGGCCTGCCCTTCAGATGTCAAAATCGGCGATATTATCCAGCGGGCACGCATCCAATACAGCCAGCAAAAGCCGACATTACGCGATGCGATCCTCAGTCATACCGATCTAATGGGGACACTCTCCACGCCGTTTGCTCCACTGGTCAACGCCGCCACCGGGCTGATGCCGGTACGCCGGATTCTGGATGCGGCGCTCAAAATTGACCATCGCCGCACGCTGCCCAAATATGGCTTTGGCACCTTCCGCCACGCCTTTCGTCAACTGGCCGCCCAACAGGCGCAGTACAGCGAGCAGGTGGCGTTCTTTCACGGCTGCTATGTGAACTACAACTATCCTCAGCTCGGCAAAGATCTGGTTCATGTACTGAATGCGATGGGCATCGGCGTTCAACTGCTCAGCAAAGAGAAGTGCTGCGGCGTGCCGCTGATTGCCAACGGTTTTTTTGCTAAAGCGCGTAAACAGGCGCTGAGCAACGTCACCGCGATGCGGGAAAATAGCCTGCCGATTGTCGCCACGTCATCAACCTGCACCTTTACCCTGCGCGATGAATATCCGCACGTGCTTGATATCGACAACCACGACATTCGCGATCGAGTCGAGCTGGCAACCCGCTGGATCTGGCGTCAACTGGATGCGGGTCGGCCTCTGAAGTTAAAACCGCTGCCGCTGAAGGTGGTTTACCACACGCCTTGTCATATGGAGAAAATGGGCTGGTCGCTGTATACCCTTGAGCTGCTGCGGCTAATCCCCGGATTGCAGCTTGAAGTGCTCGACTCCCAGTGCTGCGGGATCGCCGGAACCTACGGGTTTAAGTCGGAGAACTACGACTCATCGCAGGCGATTGGCGCACCGTTGTTTCGGCAAATTGAAGAGAGCGGCGCTGACCTGGTGGTAACCGATTGCGAAACCTGCAAGTGGCAAATTGAGATGTCCACCAGCAAACGCTGCGAACATCCCATCACCCTACTGGCGCAGGCGCTGGCCTGAGGTCAGCGCCTGCGGTGGGGAGACTAGTAGCTCCCCTTTCCCTCCGCCTGTTCAGATACCGGTTTGAACATCGCCAGGCGCTTATCCAGTGCGCTGGTATAGAGGTTGGTATCGACGCCCACGGCAACAAAATTTGCCCCCCAGGCCAGCGCTTTGTGCGCCATCTCCGGGTCGACGGCCAGGAATCCGGCTGCTTTTCCGGCCTCGCGAATACGCCGGATGCTCTGCTCAATGATCCGCTGCACCTCCGGGTGACCGGCGTTATCCGGATACCCCAGCGAGGCCGATAAATCCGCCGGGCCGATAAACACGCCGTCAATGCCTTCCACTTCGAGGATCGCATCCAGATTATCGAGCGCCGTTTTGCTCTCCACCTGAATCAGCAAACACAGCTCATCGTTAGCCTGCGCCATATAGTTTTCCACTCGCCCCCAGCGCGCTGCACGAGCGACCCCGGCCCCTACTCCGCGCGTACCCACCGGCGGATAGCGAGTTGCCGAAACAATATCTCGCGCCTGTTCGGCGGTATCGACCATCGGGATCAATAGCGTTCTGGCACCAATATCCAGTACCTGTTTAATCAGGCTACGATTGCCCTCTACCGGGCGAATCACCGGCTGGCTGGCGTAGGGGGCGACCGCCTGTAGCTGGTGGTAGAGATCCTGAATGGTATTTGGCGCATGTTCACCATCAATCAGCAGCCAGTCGTAACCCGAGGTGGCGGCGATCTCTGCCATATAGGAAGAGGTCGAGCTCAGCCACAGGCCAATTTGCGTTTCTCCCTTCAATAATCCCGCTTTAAATGGGTTCGATAAAATTGCGTTCATAGTTCTCCCTTAAATTAATGCTGTACGCTGCCAGCCTGCGGCACCGTGCGATTAACGCGCAGTGAAAAGATAATAACAACCCCAACAATCGCCACGCAGGCGAGCGTCAATAATCCGGCAGAATTGCTGGCAAAAATCGTTTCGGCCTGGACGCGAATAATCGGCGCCAGGAAACCACCAATCGCACCGAACAGGTTCACGAAGCCGATGCCTGCGGCCAACGCGGTGCCGGACAACAATTGCGTCGGCATGGTCCAGAAAACCGGCTGCACGGCAATCACGCCGACCGCCGCCACGCACAGCGCGATAATCGCCAGTACCGGTGACACCAGCCCGGAGACCGCAATACCGATCGCCGCCGCCAACAGGGTGAATGCCGCGATGTTACGGCGCTCTCCGGTGCGGTCGGAGTAACGCGGGATAAACCAGGTGCCAAACAATGCCGCAACCCACGGAATCGCCGTCACCACCGAGGCAAAGAATCCCACTTTGGTGCCCAGCAGAGCGGCAACCTGAGTCGGCAGAAAGAAAATCAGACCATACACCGCCACCTGAATCGTCAGGTAGATAATGGCGAGCTGCCAGACGCGTCCATTGCGCAGCGCATCGGACAGCCGCGACGTGACCTTTTTCTCCTCTTCGCTGGCAAGCTGGCTAATCAACGCCTGCTTTTCAGCGGCAGTCAGAAAACGTGCGCTTTGCGGCGTATCATCAAGCCAAAAGAAGGTAAAGAACCCGGCGCCAACCGCCAGCAGCCCTTCGATAACAAACATCCAGAACCAGCCGGGGTGCCCCATAAAACCGTGCATTTCCAGCAGCGCGCCGGAGAGCGGTGAGCCCAGCGTTAACGCCAACGGTGCGCCCATATAAAACAGCCCCATAATGCTGGCGCGGTTTTGCTGAGGGAACCATTGCGAAGTCAGATAGATCATGCCAGGGAAGAAGCCCGCCTCGGCGGCACCGAGTAAAGTGCGCACCAGCAGAAATTTCGTTTCCGTATCCGCCCAGGCCATCGCCGCAGACAGAACGCCCCACAGCAGCGTGGTGCAGCCGATCCACTTTTTCGCGCCGAATTTACGCATCAACAGGTTAGCGGGTACCCCCAAAAAGGCGTACACCACAAAGAAAATCCCCGCTCCCAGCGCATAGGCTTCGTTGCTTAGCCCGGTATCCAACTGGTAGGTCTCTTTGGCAAAGCCAATATTCGAACGGTCAAGAAATGCGAGCACGTAAAGCGCCAGCATAAAGGGAATCAAACGGGCGCGGCTTTTCTTCACCACGCTCTCAAGCAAGGTGTTGCTCATCGTAATATCCTCAAAAATGGGCCGCACATCAGCGCTGTGCGGCACGGCGGGATCAGTGGCTATAAGGACGTTGCAGATTGCAGTCGCGGTTCAGCTCAACGCCAAAACCCGGTTTATCCAGCACAGATTTATGAATGCGTCCATTTTCCGGTACTGGTTCACCCAGCAGAATCGGGTCAAACTGCGGGCGCATCGTTGAGCAATCCGGGCTGGTCATCAGGAATTCGCTGAACGGCGTGTTGGTAAAGGTGATGACCGCGTGGTGCGAATAGACCGATGACCCGTGTGGGACCACCAGTTGACCGCGCGCTTTGGCGATTGCGGCAATCTCCACCAGCGTAGTCAGGCCGCCGCACCAGCCCACATCAGGCTGCATAATATCGATGCCGGTTTCCGACAGCGTGCGGAATGATTGCAGCGTGCCGTGGTGCTCGCCGCTGGTGACCATCATCCCGGCTGGCGCATTGCGTTTGAGTTCACGATAGCCTTCGTACTGCTGCGGCGGCAGACACTCTTCAATCCACTTAAGGTTATGAGGCGCGCAGGCGTGAGCCAGCTTAGTGGCGTAGTTAACGTCCTGGCTCATCCAGCAATCCAGCATCAGCCAGAAATCCGGACCGCATTTTTCGCGCATGCCAGCGACCATCGCGGCATCTTTGCGGATCCCCGCATCGCCATCGTGCGGCCCCCAGTGAGTCGGCATTTTGCCGCCGATAAAGCCCATCTCTTTCGCCAGGTCCGGACGCGCGCCGGTCGCATAGAACTGAATTTCATCGCGCACCGCGCCACCCAGCAGTTTATACACCGGCAGGCCAACCACTTTGCCGAACAGATCCCACAGCGCCAGATCGATACAGGAGATAGTGTTCATCACCAGGCCGCCGGAGCCGGAGTAGTACATGGTCGCGTTGAGCATCTGATCGTGGATCAGTTTGATATCGCTGACGCATTTGCCTTCGATAAAGCGGTTCAGGTGCTTTTCAACGATAAAGCAGCCCATTTCACCCGCCGTTGACACCGCAAACCCGGTCTGCCCATTCTCCGCTTCGACCTCGACAATCAGCGTACCCAACACGTTGATGCCAAAAGACTGGCGGGACTGCTCATACTGTTTGTATTTGCTCATCGGGGTCGCGATGTGGTCATCAATCCAGTGGTTCGCTCCCTGATCGTGATAATCGCCGCCGCCAGCGCCTTTCTCTGCGGTAGCACCGCCGATGAACCAAGCGCGGACGTGTTTAATTTTCGGTAAGGTCATGATGTTCTCCTTGTTATGAAGCTTGTTGTTCGAAGGGGCTCTTCCACCCCAACAGACGGGAAATATCTTTGGCGCAGGCAATCGCCTTACCGGCGAGGTAATCACGATTGTCTTCATTGATTTGCAGGCGCGTGCCGACCACCGAGATAGCGGCGGTCAGTTCGTTATTGGCGTTAAACACCGGCGCGGCCACGCAGCGCACGTCGGGATAGTCTTCGCCGTTATCAAAGCTCCAGCCCCGAGCGCGAATACGCCCCAGTTCATCGCGAAGCTGCTGAGCATCAGTGATAGTGGTTGGCGTGGCTCGTTCCCAGCGCAGTTCGCTGATAATTGACTCCTGAACTCGTTCCGGCTGCCAGGCCAGCAGGCATTTACCAATACCGGAACGATAAAGCGATAGGCTCTTACCTTCGTGCGAACGTACGCTAATGGTGGCCGGGGATTCGACCTTCAGAATGTAGTAGGCGTTACCGTTATCGATGATGCCCAGGTGACAGAGCAGACCGCACTGATCCATCAGCTGCGTCAGGCGCGAACGCGCCAGTTCGCGCAGGTCCATTTTGCTCAGCGCATGTCCGGCCAGCTCAACCAGCTTGGTCCACAGGCAGTAATTGTCCTGATTATCCATGCTAAGAAAGCGCTGTTTTCTCAGTTCACCTAACAGCAGATAGGCAGTGCTTTTCGGAATACCCAGTTCATCAATAATGGTCGCTGCGCTACAGGGGCCGATACGGGCGATCAAATTGAGAATATCAATGGCGCGGGTCAGCGCCGGGACCTTGCTTGATTCCAACATACTGGACTCCAATCCTGAATACTGGAATCAGTGTTACGGTTGTCGGGGAAGTAAATTGTGAGCAACTTCAAATGACGGGGCGATTCCAGAAGGGTGGACATTCAGAGGTATCAAAATGGGAGATGACGCACAGAATATTTAAAACGAAGTACAGCAGGCTGGACGAATACCACGCCGGGAAGGGATCCCGACGCGGTGACCTTATTAAACCGTGAGAGATTCGACGACGTTAATCCAGCCATGTTCACCGGCTATCGGCTCACCGTTCAGCCAACGACGCAGCATATTCAGGGCCATCATCGCGCAGACTTCCTGACGCACCTGCACGCTGTGACGATTGGTACTAAATTTCACTCGCAGCGCGTGAGTGCCTTCCGGCGTTGAGAGCGCAAAGTTCAGGTGATCGCTCTCCTGACCGCTGACCGCCAGCGCCAGACCGGCAAAGTGTTTCACCCGCCGCTCCGCCGCCCAGCGCGCCGCCTGCGCTAACGTCTCTTCCTGTGCCGGAATCACTTCGCTCGCCAACAGCGGCGCGTTAACGCGTGAAAGCTGTAGCGCCAGCAGGCCGCCGGTAAACTGCTCGCTTAGCGTCAAGCTCAGCTGGCGCTCTTGCAGGCGTCGGGCAATCTGCGCCGGTAGACCTTCAGTGCCTTCGAAGATCACGCTTTCACCGGCCACTTTCTGCACTTCCGGCCACAGCGCCAGCATCGCTTCGCGCTGCTCAGAAGGCCCGGTCAGCTTGAGTTCAATAATCGGCATTGAGGAGCGATAGCCCATCACCACGCCCGGTGGCAGCTGAAGATGGTCAAGGCTCTGCGCCAACTCGCTCTCCGAGCGACCAAAGGTGGTCAAACGCAGACACAGCGGCGGAGCCGGCAGCGGGAAACGTTCGCGCAAGCGCGGTAAGATTTCCTGCTCAACCATCACTTTGAATTCCGAAGGCACGCCGGGGGTGAAAAACATCAGGCAGCGATTGAGCTGCACGGCGAAACCG
This sequence comes from Klebsiella sp. MISC125, assembly GCF_051131775.1. Lineage (NCBI taxonomy): Bacteria > Pseudomonadati > Pseudomonadota > Gammaproteobacteria > Enterobacterales > Enterobacteriaceae > Klebsiella > Klebsiella sp. MISC125. The sequence goes on along the minus strand of NZ_CP180448.1, from coordinate 1,896,526 downwards.
CAAGCGGTCCCGACCGGGTTGTTGATCATCTCGGCGCTTTGCGGAATTTCCGCCTGTTTACGGTTGCTGGCGGCCATTGGCCTTCCGCGCTCGGCAAAAAAGCGCGTCATCACATCCAGCCACTCTTCGTGCAAAATCAACCCTTCGCCTTTGGCCGTTGCCGCAGCCAGCGCGCTGAGATCGTCGCTGGTTGGCCCCAGGCCGCCGTTAACGATCAGCACGTCGGCGTGCTCGCTACGTTCGCGTAAAATCGCCACCAGAGCGTCAAGATCGTCGCCCACGGTATTGCGACGCTTTAAGGGTAATCCTTGATTAAAAAAGAAATCCGCCAGCCACGCGGCATTAGTATCGACGATTTGCCCATGCAGCACTTCGTCGCCGGTGGACAGCATTTCCACGTTTAGCATTGTGAACTCCAGCCTGATAAGTCGGAATACTATAGCGCAAAGCGGCTGGGAGAATGACTGAAAATCAGGCGCGGCAGAATACCGCGCCAGGGAGAATCAGAAGCTGGCGTTGACGCCGACGTACGGGCCGTCCGCAACGGTGTTATCGCGGTTGCCTTCTTTGCCTGCCAGGTTGAGGTAACGATAACCGGCTTCAATGCTCAGAGGACGCATAATGGTAAAGCGCGCGCCAGCATTGGCTTCCTGATAGCTGTCGATACCGCTGGAGAGTGAATCCGGGGAGTAATAATATTCGCCGAACAGGCGGAAACGGTCGCCGATTTTCCACTGCAGGCCGCCGCCTACCGCCGCCGCATAACCTTCATCACCGGCTTTTGGATTGGTGTAAACGCCTTTACCGCCAACGGTCGCTAGGAACGGACCTAAAGGAAGGTTCAGACCCAGGCCTAAGCCCGCCGCATCACCATCATCATCGTTGTGCAGCCAGTTACCGGATATCGCCAGCCCGGTGGATTCGGTACCAAAACCAACCCCAAGGTTGGTGTAGTGCTCACCGGCCTGCCCGCTGACGCTGATCGCATTTGCCGCCGTCGAGACGAACATCATGCCAGCGAGGGCCAAAAATATACTTTTTTTCATTTTTTACTCTATCCAGAAAACAAGAATTTAAAAGTCCCGAAAAACCGCGAAATTGTACTGCTGAATGCTAAGGAATCAATGCGCTAAAGCGACCTTTACCATTGTGATTGTAACCAGTTGCTACCGAATATTTGCCAACGGTCGCGGATATCAAATCGATAGCCAGAGCCAGATTGCCCGCACTGACTATTTATTCTACAAATAGCGCTCAGCTTATTTCGTCCCTTCAGGGAAATGAATAAGTTACATAAAACTTTGTCAGGAGATAAAGATGAGCAAGAAAGGATTAACGACCGGATCCGGCGCGCCGGTTGTCGATAACAATAATGTCGCCACCGCAGGCCCACGCGGCCCCATGCTGCTGCAGGATGTCTGGTTTCTTGAAAAACTAGCCCACTTTGACCGGGAAGTTATCCCGGAACGCCGTATGCACGCAAAAGGTTCCGGCGCCTACGGCAAACTGACCGTCACCCACGATATCACCCGCTATACGCGCGCAAAACTCTTCTCTGGAATCGGCAAAACCACCGACCTGTTTCTGCGCTTCTCGACCGTTGCCGGAGAGCGCGGCGCCGCTGACGCCGAGCGCGATATTCGCGGCTTTTCCATCAAGTTCTATACCGAAGAGGGTAACTGGGATCTGGTGGGCAACAACACGCCGATTTTCTACCTTCGCGACCCGCTAAAATTCCCGGATCTCAATCACGTCGTGAAGCGCGATCCGCGAACCAATCTGCGCAACCCAACCTGGAAATGGGACTTTTTCTCCCTGCTACCGGAAACGCTGCATCAGTTAACGATTGATTTCAGCGACCGCGGCATCCCGCGTTCTTATCGTCATATGCACGGTTTTGGCAGCCACGCGTTCAGCTTTATCAATGCCGACAACGAGCGTTTTTGGGTGAAGTTCCACTTCAAATCCCAGCAGGGGATCGCCAACCTGATGGATGATGAGGCCAAACGCCTGGTAGCTGAAGACCGCGAAAGCTCTCAGCGCGATCTCTATGAGTCAATTGAAAAAGGCGATTTTCCGCGCTGGACCTTCTACGTGCAGATAATGCCGGAAGCGGAGGCCAGCCAGGTCCCTTATAACCCATTTGACCTGACCAAAATCTGGCCGCATAGCGATTATCCGTTAATTGAAGTTGGGGTGCTGGAGCTAAACCGCAACCCGGACAACTACTTCGCGGAAGTTGAGCAGGTAGCCATGAACCCGGCAAACGTGGTGCCCGGGGTAAGTTTCTCTCCGGACCGTATGCTGCAAGGACGACTGTTCTCCTATGGCGACACTCAGCGTTATCGTTTAGGGGTTAATCATCATCAGATCCCGGTAAACGCTCCGCGCTGTCCGTTCCATAACTATCACCGCGACGGCGCGATGCGCGTAGATGGCAACAGCGGCAACGGTGCGACCTACGAGCCCAACAGCTTTGGCGTCTTTCAGGAGCAACCGGACTTTAGCGAGCCGCCGTTAAACCTTGAAGGCGCGGCCGCTCACTGGGATCATCGGGAAGATGGCGACTATTTTAGCCAGCCGCGAAAGCTGTTTGAGCTATTAAGCGAAGATGAGCATCAGCGTATGTTTCAGCGGATAGCCGGTGATATGCGAGATATCCCCGAATTTATTCAGCAACGGCAGATTGGACTATTCAGCGAAGTCCATCCCGACTACGGCGCGGGCGTAGCGGCGGCATTGAAAGCTTTGCAACACGCCAAATAAACGCTTACGGCAGCCAATATAGCTGCCGTTTTCGCTGCAAAGAAGAATTTAGTGCTGGAGTTTATCAAGCTGGCGCAGTGACAAACCGGTCAGCTTTGCGACCTGAGACGGCTCCTGCCCATCCTCCAGCATCGCCCGGGCAATGCGTTCAGCCGCCTCCTGCTGCCCTTCACCCCGGCCTTCTTGCCGACCTTCCTGCCAGCCCTTACGACGACCTTTTTCTATTCCCGCCTTCATTCCCTGAAGGACTCCCTGTTTGCGGCCACGCTCTTCCAGAAACTGAGCAATATTCATTAGCGTCTCCTTATGCTGCTTAAGCGGTACCTTTTGCGCTAATTTGCGTAAAAAGGCCACGGGATCGGCGGCGTTACCCGCCTGAATCATATAATTCAGCAACGTTTTAAACTGCCGACGGTTAGTGTATCCCAACGACAATATGCTGACCAGTTGCTCTGAAATTTCCATCATATCCCGCTGCCGGATATGTTTTTGTAGCAGCTCCAGCATGGCGACTCGTCGGTGCTGTATGAGCTGCTCATCCGGGATCGTCGTAATATCCACCAGTTGAAAATTCTGGCTATATAGCCTCTCAGCCACCTCTGGCTGCGAAAAACCGTCCAGCCAACGCATTGAGTGCGGGCAGGGGCTGGTCTTGCCGTGATAAAAAAGCAGGGGAATGACCAATGGTAACTGGTGATACCCTTTATCCAGATGACGCTGCATCGCGGCAATGGCATAGCGCATCAGGCGAAACGCCATATGCCGGTCGGGTGAGCTTTGATGCTCAATCAGCACATAAATATATCCCTCGCCGGTCTGTGTTTTGAGCGAATAGAGGATATCCGAATGGCTGGCACGCAGATCTTCTTCGATAAAGCTACCGGATTCCAGCTGAAGCGTTCGCAGATCGCATAGCATCCGCAGATGCTCCGGCAAATGAATAAGTAAAAAATCGCGCGCCGTTGCCCGATGGGACAAAATATGTTTAAAAACCGCATCATGCGGTGAGTGGCTTGCTATCGGTTCCATGATGGCCTCTGATCAATAAACTTGCGGCCACCCTATCACCTCTCGCTTCCGCCGCGCGTTTTCGCTTGCTGTTTGCCGAGTCGACTCGCAAACTGGGCTATCTCAATGTTTACCCACGTCATCATTAAGGAAAAACCATGCGTCAAAGGACTATCGTTTGCCCGCTCATTCAACATGAAGGCCACTACCTGCTGTGCAAAATGGCCGACGATCGCGGCGTGTTTCCCGGCCAGTGGGCGCTCTCCGGCGGCGGCGTGGAGCCTGGCGAACGTATCGAAGAGGCTCTGCGACGAGAGGTTCGCGAAGAGCTGGGCGAAAAACTACAGCTAACCCAGATTACACCATGGACCTTTAGCGACGATATCCGGGTTAAAACCTATGCTGATGGCCGCCAGGAAGAAATTTATATGATCTACCTGATTTTCGATTGCGTTAGCGCCAATCGCGAAGTGACGATCAACGAAGAGTTTCAGGATTACGCGTGGGTGAAACCGGAAGATCTTGCCCATTATGATCTGAACGTAGCGACCCGTAAGACGCTGAGTCTGAAAGGCTTACTCTGAACGAGCGATCAAAAAGCGCAGCCTGACCTTCAGCCCGCCCAACGTTTCGCTGCGCAGCAGTTGCGGATGGCTGCGGTGCAGGCGTGCAATATCGCTAACCAGCGCCAGCCCGAGCCCAGCGCCGGGATTATCACCAACATTTTCCAGGCGATGAAACGGCATTAACGCCAGCAGAATCTGCGTATCATCGATCCCCGGGCCGCTATCCTCGACGTCCAGCAGCACCGCGTTCCCCTCTCGATGCAGGCTTAACGTCACGATCCCGCCCTGCGGCGTATAGCGAATTGCGTTATCCAGCAGATTCGCACACAGCTCGCTCAACAGCACGCAATCTCCGGCTATCATCACCGCCGATGGCTCGCCCTCATAACCAAGATCGATAGCTTTGCTCCGCGCCTGCACAAGCCGGGAAAAACAGCTGTTCTGAACAATCTCATGGAGATCAACCGGTGAAAAGGCATGCTCCCCCTGCTCTTTACGTTTGATAGTCGCCAGTTGCAGCAGGCGCTCAGTTAATAGAATCGTGCCATCCAGGGTGCTGCTCATCGCCGCCAGGCTCTCTCGCCAAAGTTTAGGATCATCACTGGCCAGCGCCACCGAGGCCTGAGTTTTCAACACCGCCAGCGGGGTTTTAAGTTGATGAGAAGCGTCGGCGCTAAAACGTTCCTGGCGTGAAATCATCACCCGCAACCGATCGATATAGCGGTTAAAAGCAACGATTAACAGACGGGTTTCCGACCACGGCAGCAGCTCCGGTAGCGGCGTCAGCAGACCGGGTTCGCGGCGCACCATCAGCGCCGAAAGCTGGCGCATCGGTCGCAGCACGCGGCGCAGCAGCCAGCCGGTGAACACCAGGGTTAACAACACCAACAGCCCTTGCGATATCCACGACGAGAACAGCAACTGTCCAGCCAACCATCGCCGCGACTCCAGCGTTTCGGCGATGTAGATTTCCGCCATTCCGGCAATACCACCTTCATTCACTGGCTGCAGCAGGCGCGCCACGCGGATGGCCTGACCACGATATTCGGTATGATAGAACCACGCCAGCGCCGGATAGAGTTGAGTACGAGAAGTCGATGGCGGCATCGCCGGAAGGTCGTCATAACCGGAAATCACCTGCCCCTCGGGGTCGAGAACTTTATAGTACAGGCGATCGTTCATATTCAGTTCAAAGCTATCCAGCACCACCCACGGCACATTCACCTCAAGCTTACCATGGCGCACCACCAGGCGTTCGGCTACGGTTCGGGCGGACGAGAGCAGCGTACGATCGTACGCCTGCGTCGCCGCCTGTAGCGCACTGACGTAGCTATTGAAGGCCGACAGCCCCCACAGTAAAACCAGCGGCAGGCCGAGAAACAACAGCAGTTGAGCAAAGAGCGACTGCGGTTTAGCCCACCTCATGGGCCAATTCCAGCACGTAGCCCAATCCGCGCAAGGTAACGATCCGCACGTTGCTCTCCTGAAGCTTTTTCCGTAAACGATGAATATACAACTCGATACTTTCCGGGCTAACGTCATCGCTCAGGCTGAAAACCTGCTCGAAAAGCTGCTGACGAGACACCGGGCGCGTGCGGCGAAACATCAACACCGTCAGCAGCGCCTGCTCGCGTGGAGTTAACGACAGCATCTGCCCACGCAGCAAAAAATAGCCTTCATCACGATATTCCAGTTCGCCCATCTGCTGGATCTCGTGCACTTGACCTTCGCTACGCCGCAGCAGCGCCCGCAGCCTGGCATCCAGTTCTTCAAGCTCAAAAGGTTTTGGCAAATAGTCATCGGCCCCCACGTTCAGTCCTTTCACCCGATCCGCCACCGCACTGCGGGCGGTCAGCAGCAACACGGGAAGCGTCTGTCCACGTTTTCGCAGACGCTGCACCACTTCCAGCCCATCGAACCCCGGCATACCGATATCCAACACTGCCAGCGCATATTTTTCGCTTTGCAGCAGATGGTCAGCCGCCCGTCCGTCAAGTACGCAGTCTACGGCAAACCCGCTCTGCACCAGCGCTTTCTCCAGCCAGTGAGCCAGCTCACGGTTATCTTCAGCCAATAAGAGACGCATATCACATCCTGTAAAGTTGCTGCTGCATTGAAAGGGAAATGAAAGGTAACTGTTTTAACAATCACGCAACTGAACTACTACATGTCGGTTCACATAATCAGAAAAAACGTTCCCTGTACCCTACCGAGGAAGCCTATGAACATCTCACTCCTTCGCCATTTTAGTGCCATCGCTTTATGCCTGTGTACCGCCTCGGCTTATGCCACCGAGGCCCCATCCCGCACCGAATGTATCGCGCCCGCCAAACCCGGCGGCGGCTTCGATCTGACCTGCAAGCTGCTTCAGGTCAGCCTGATGGAGACCGGCGCTATCAAAAAACCGATGCGCGTCACCTACATGCCCGGTGGCGTAGGCGCGGTGGCCTATAACGCCATTGTTGCCCAGCGCCCCGGTGAACCCGGCACCGTAGTCGCCTTCTCCGGCGGCTCGCTGCTCAACCTGTCGCAGGGAAAGTTTGGCCGCTATGGCGTCGATGATGTCCGCTGGCTGGCCAGCGTCGGCACTGATTACGGCATGATCGCCGTGCGCACTGACTCCCCGTGGAAAAACCTGGCATCGTTTATGGCGGCGATGGAAAAAAATCCCGCCAGCATTGTCATCGGTGCTGGCGCGTCCATCGGCAGCCAGGACTGGATGAAAGCGGCGCTGCTGGCGCAAAAAGCCAACGTCGACCCGCACAACATGCGCTACGTGGCGTTTGAAGGCGGCGGCGAGCCGGTCACCGCGCTGCTCGGCAATCATGTGCAGGCAGTCTCCGGCGATCTGAGCGAAATGGTGCCTTATCTCCAGGGCAATAAAATTCGCGTGCTGGCGGTCTTCTCCAACGAAAGATTGCCAGGCGCTCTCGCCAACGTACCCACCGCCAAAGAGCAAGGTTACGATCTGGTCTGGCCGATTATTCGCGGCTTCTTTGTTGGTCCAAAAGTCAGCGATGCCGACTATCAGTGGTGGGTGGAGGAGTTCAGCAAATTGCAGCAGACCGATGCGTTTAAAAAGCAGCGCGAACTCCGGGGCCTGTTTGAGTTCAACGTGAATGGCAAGAAGCTCGACGCGTACGTCAAAAAACAGGTGGAAGACTATCGCCAACAGGCAAAAGCCTTTGGCCTGGCCAAATAATCAATGGAGGTTGCGATGAGCGATCGTATTTTTGCCGGAGTATGGCTGCTGCTCTGCGTGGGTGGAATGTTTATCGCCTGGCAAATCCACAGCGAGTACGCCTATGAACCCGTCGGCCCCCGCCCTTTTCCGGTGGGTATTATCGGCCTGATGCTGCTGTGCTCTGTGCTGCTGCTCCTGCGTCGGCCCGATGTCATCACATGGCCGGGGCGTCTGGTTTTACAACGTTTACTGACGATGGTGGTGGCACTGGTGGTCTATGCGTGGGGCTTTGAGTGGCTGGGTTTTCCCTTGTCAACCGCGCTGCTGACCGCCGTTTTCGGCCTGCTGTTTGGCGCGACCCTACCCGCGGCTGGCGTTGCTGGCATCATCATGGGCATCGCGCTGTGGTACATCTTTGACGCCCTGCTTGATGTCACCCTGCCGCTCGGCATCTGGCTAATTTAACGGAGGAGTTTATGGATATCTGGATTTATCTGTCGCAAGGCTTCGCCGTCGCCATGACGCCGGGCAACCTGATGATTGCGCTGATCGGCTGCTTCGTTGGCACTATCGTCGGCCTGCTGCCGGGCCTGGGGCCAATTAACGGCGTGGCGATTTTACTGCCGCTGGCTTTTGCCCTGCACCTGCCTGCGGAGTCAGCGTTGATCCTGCTGGCGACGGTCTATATTGGTTGTGAATATGGCGGGCGCATTTCGTCGATTCTGCTCAATGTTCCCGGCGATGCCGCCGCCATTATGACCGCCATCGACGGCTACCCTATGGCGCAGCAGGGGCGCGGCGGCGTGGCGTTGTCCATCTCGGCGGTGAGCTCGTTTGTCGGTTCACTTATCGCGATTATCGGGATGATTTTATTTGCCCCGCTACTGGCCCAGTGGTCGCTGGCGTTCGGCCCGGCGGAATATTTCGCGCTGATGACTTTTGCCATCGCCTGCCTTGGCAGCATGATGGCGCAGAATCCGCTGAAGTCGTTCCTCGCCGCGTTAATCGGTTTGGGGTTGGCGACGGTAGGCGTTGATGCCAACACTGGCGTCTATCGCTTCACCTTCGACAGCGTTCATCTTTCCGATGGCGTGCAGTTTATCGTGGTAGTGATTGGTCTCTTTTCGGTCTCAGAAATTTTGCTGATGCTGGAAAGCACCAGCGGCGGGCAGAAACTGGTACGGAAAACCGGGCGCATGCTGTTTAACGCCAAAGAAGCGGGCCAGTGCGTGGGCGCGACGCTGCGCTCATCGGTGGTCGGTTTCTTTGTTGGTATCCTGCCGGGCGCGGGAGCGACCATTGCCAGCGCCATCACCTATATGACTGAGAAAAAGCTCAGTGGTAACAGCGACTCCTTTGGTAAAGGCGATATTCGCGGGGTGGCGGCGCCGGAAGCGGCAAATAATGCCTCCGCCTGCGGGTCGTTTATTCCGATGCTCACTCTCGGCGTTCCTGGTTCCGGGACCACTGCGGTGATGATGGGCGCGCTGACCTTATACAACATCACCCCAGGACCGGCGATGTTTACCGAGCAACCGGACATTGTTTGGGGCCTGATCGCCGCGCTGTTGATCGCTAACGTGATGCTGCTGATTATGAACATTCCGCTAATCGGTCTCTTTACCCGCATGCTCACCATTCCACTGTGGTTTCTGGTTCCGGCGATTGCCGCCGTATCTGCGGTTGGCGTTTACGCAGTACACAGCACCACTTTCGACCTGCTGTTGATGGTTGGGCTGGGCGTACTTGGCTACATCTTGCGCAAAATGCACTTCCCGATGTCGCCGCTGATCTTAGGCTTCGTGCTGGGCGAGATGCTGGAGCAGAATCTGCGCCGCGCGCTGTCGATTAGCAACGGCAACATGGCGATTCTGTGGCAAAGCGGGGTGACTAAAACGCTCCTGCTGCTGGCGGTACTGGTCATCGTGGTTCCGCCGCTGGTGAAGTACTGGCGCAAGCGCCAGTTGATGACGAAAGGAGATCTTCCGGGAAGCTGACAGAATGCGCCTCCAGGTACGTCATTGCAGCATCCACTATCTTCCCGGTCATACACTGCGCTGACCGGGCTACGGGTCCGGTCTGGTAGCCCGGTCAGATGCGCAGCATCGCCTCCTGGAAACAGCGTGCATCGAGGCTTCCGCTGTTCTCTGTTGGCCGGGGCTACGGGTTCACCGCGCTCAGCACTCTGGCGCGCGCATCGTCCCACTCGCGCCGTTCCTGCTCGCTGAGCTGGGCGGTCGCGCTACAGCGCATCGCATTCCATCCGGGATACTCATCGATCTGCGGCGGGTTATTCTGGCGCTGATTATCGTAAAAAGACCAGTGGCTGCCGCGAGACAGGTCTGAACTGACAAGATGCCCCTCTTTTAGCTGCAGATAGATCTGGTTATTGACCACCATCATCGCCATATCCTCCTGCGGGCGTTCATCCGCTAATCGCGGCAGGCGAATTGGGGTAAACATCCAGGTTTTACCATGGTCGGCGGAAACGTTGAAACCATACAGGCGAAAATGGAACTGCCCGTCGGCCATTTTTTGCGGCAAGCCGGTTCTGGGCACCACGACATACTGTTGCGCCGCGTGGAAATAGCGAAACGATGCCGGTGCGACCTGTCCGTAAGGCACGCTGCCTGAACGCTCCGTCTCTGGGGTCGTCCATTCATTTAGCTTTAGATCGCCAATCCGCGAGACAATATCCCGTTGCGTATCCAGATACCACATCACCCCCGAACAATAGCGCGGTGCCCGCCCGTGTCGTCCCAGCTTACCTCTGTCGAGCACGATATAACGCCAGGCGTCAAAACGGTAAATCACCTGCGGCCAAATTTTCTGCCCGCGCCAGTGACGATCGTCCTCGCGAATATGGCTGGAAAAAGGGTCGTCAACGCTCCAGACGTTGAAAGGCTGCGCCAACAAAAAGCAGAAAAAGGCGAGAATACGGAACCTGTTTTTCATTACCGTGCATCCCTGTCGGTTAGTCAAAGCTCTCTTTATGCAGCGCCGGTTCTGGCTATAACCATGCTCCTTGTTCGGGGCTAAAAGCTGCGTCCCTTCCCGGAAGACAACTCAGGAGAACCGTGCCGCTAACGTTCAATATTGTATTTTCCCGGTATCCATCTGATAGTAACGTCTTTAAACTTCTGGCGATATATTATGACCACCACGGTTTCCGGCTCGTTAATCAAATTCGCGGCCCTGGCGCTTCTACTTATCCTTGTTTATACCGGCATCAGCGCGGGAGATAAGCTCACCTGGCTGATGGAAGTTACGCCAGTCATCATCCTCGTTCCTTTGCTGCTGGCGACGCACTCACGCTATCCGCTAACGCCGCTGCTCTACATACTGATCTTCTTCCATGCCATTATTTTAATGGTTGGCGGAATGTACACCTACGCCAAAGTGCCCATCGGCTTTGATGTTCAGGCCTGGCTTGATTTGAGCCGCAATCCCTACGACAAGCTGGGACACTTTTTCCAGGGACTGGTCCCGGCGCTGGCGGCGCGGGAAATTTTGCTGCGCGGCGGCTACGTTCACGGACGCAAAATGCTCGCGTTCGTGGTTTGCTGTATTGCGCTGGCGATCAGCGCCGTCTATGAGCTGATTGAATGGTGGGCAGCGCTGGGTCTGGGACAAGGCGCGGATGAGTTTCTTGGCACTCAGGGCGATCCCTGGGATACCCAGTCGGATATGTTCTGCGCCCTGCTCGGCGCGCTGACCACCGTTTTAGTTCTGGGCCGCTGGCACACGAAGCAGCTACTGAGCATCCAGCAGTCCTGAACTACGGCATTACCTGCTGGTTAACCCACTCACGTAGCGCCCGGCGGGAAATTTTAATGCCGCCAGTTTTTAGCGTTTCGGGCAGTGGCAACCAGCGTACCGGCTGCTGGAAACGCGCCAGCTTATCGGCGCACCAGCTTGCTAAGGTTGCCGGGGCGCAATGCTCGCTGCACTCCACCACCGCCACCGGCCGCTGGCCAAATTCGGCGTCATCCAGCGGTACAATAAAGACCTGCTGAATCTGCGGATGAGCGCCAATGACCCGTTCCACCTCTTCCGGCTGAATGCCCTCTCCGCCGCTGAAAAAGAGATTATCCATTCTTCCGAGAATGGTCAGATTACCGTTATCAAGCCTGCCGCGATCGCGGGTAGCAAACCAGCCATGTTCATTCACCAGTGGAACTATTTTCTCATCGCGCCAGTAGCCTTCAGCCATACTGTCGGCCCGCAGCCAGACTTCACCGTCGACAATCCGCAGTTCGCGTCCCGGCAGCGGCTGCCCGACGTCCGCCAGACCATCGGCCTCTTTGGCGCACACTGTGGAAGCAAACTCGGTCAGTCCGTAGCCACACCAGCAGCGGATACCGCGCGCCTTCGCCTGCTCGGTCAGCGCCACCGGGATCGCCGCGCCGCCCAGCAACACTGCTTTTAACGAAATGTCGCCATCATCGTTGAGCAGACGCCAGAGCTGAGTCGGCACCAGCGAGGCATGAGTACAGCCCTGCAATGCCTGCTCCAGCGGCTGTTTGTCACGCACCGTCAGGACAGCGCCCGCATGCAGCCAGCGCCAGAGAATGCCCTGGCCGGAAACGTGAAACAGTGGCAGCGACAGCAGCCAGTCATCTTCCGGCGCAAGCGGGATCATCGCCAGCACGCCTTCGGCGCTGGCGAGATGGGCGCGAAAAGTATGTACCGCCGCTTTCGGTAAACCTGTCGACCCCGAAGTCAGCGTCATTGAGGCCAGGCGATCTTCGCGCCAGATAACCGCGTGCTCGCCTGACGCAAATTGCAGGGCCAGTGGGTTGTACATCAGCGCAAGAGCGTCGCCGTTTAGCACCAGCGCATGGCGCAGGCTTAGCGACGGTAGCAGTTCCGCTAACAAAGCGGATGGCAATTGCGGGTTCAGCGGCAGGACGCGCGCACCGCACTGCAATAGTGCCAGCCACGCCAGTAAGGCCTCCGGCTGATTGTAAGCACGAAGCAGCACGCCATCGCCTTCGCTGACGCCCTGGGCGTGAAATCCCGCCGCCAGCGCATCAATTTGCGCGCACAGTTCTCGCCAACTCAGGCGCTGCTCGTTCAGACGCAGCGCCTGCGCCTCTCCCCGCAGCTGACGCCAGTGACGCCAGGGCCAGTCGCTAAATGTCACAGCAACGGCTCCAGCTCATCAACGGTCAGGCACGGCAGGTCGCTTTCCGGCCAGCGACGAACCAGCTGACCGCGCATCAGGCTCAGCGTATCCAGACCGGGAATAGTGTGCGGCGTCAGCCAGGCGGCAATCCGCGCCAACTGCGTCAGGCCCAGGCTCGACTCAATGGATGAGCTGATAACCGCCGTCAGCCCCAGAGCATGAGCGGTTGCCACCTGCTGCTGGACTTTTTGCAGGCTGCCGGTCAACGTCGGTTTAATCACCACGGCCCGCAACCCCGGCTCGGCGGCAAACTCAAAATCCGCCTCGCGCAGGCTCTCATCCCAGGCAATTGCGATACCCGTTTCCTGGGCAAAAGCACGCGAGTCGTCTCGAGTTTTGCAGGGTTCTTCAAGGAAAGCGATACGCTCACGATATTGCGGATCGACGTATTTGGCGAACTGCTGGGCTTTCAGCGGCGTCCAGGCACGGTTGGCGTCAAGACGCAACGTCAAATCAGGGATCGCTTCCAGCAGCAGGTTCACTACCATGCCGTCGCGCACCGCCTCATACAGGCCAACTTTGACCTTCGCCACCTTCTCGCCAGGCATCAGCGAAAGCTTCGCAAACAGCTCGTCCGGGTCGCCGGAACACAGCGGCGCGGCGCGATAATCCGCCGCCTGCGGCAACTCACCGCACAGTTCCGCCAGCGCGCAGCTCACGCCGAAAGCCGCTGAAGGCGGCACTGGCTGCGCAGCGTCTTCGCCATCACGCCAGGCTTGCGCCCAGGTAAGCAGCGCCGCCTGCGCTTCGTCCAGCGTTTCAAGGCTGAATCCCGGCAGGGGAGAAATCTCCCCCCAGCCTTCGCGCTCGCCGTCACGCAAGCGCAGAAGCAAGCCATCGCGGGTTTTTAACCGCCGTTCACGCAGCACCACCCCCGCGTCCATCGGTAGCTGCCAGCGGTAAACCTGCGCCTGTCGCATTATGGATTCCGTTTAAATTTGCTGAAGTCCGGCTGGCGCTTCTGGTTGAACGCGTTGCGCCCTTCCTGACCCTCTTCGGTCATATAGAACAGCATAGTGGCATTGCCCGCCAGCTCCTGCAGCCCCGCCTGACCGTCGCAGTCAGCGTTCAGCGCCGCCTTCAGGCAGCGCAGCGCCATCGGGCTGTTTTGCAGCATTTCACGACACCAGCGCACGGTCTCTTTTTCCAGGTCCGCCAGCGGAACCACGGTGTTGACCAGGCCCATATCCAGCGCGGCTTTCGCGTCGTATTGACGGCACAGAAACCAGATTTCGCGAGCTTTTTTCTGCCCAACGATGCGCGCCATATAGGCCGCGCCCCAGCCGCCGTCGAAGGAACCGACTTTCGGGCCGGTCTGGCCGAAGATGGCGTTTTCCGCAGCAATGGTCAGGTCACACATCATATGCAGTACGTGCCCCCCGCCGATGGAGTAACCCGCGACCATCGCTACGACGGGTTTCGGGCAGGTGCGAATTTGACGCTGGAAATCGAGCACGTTGAGGTGGTGAACGCCGGAGTCATCCTGGTATCCGCCGTAGTCGCCGCGAACTTTCTGATCGCCACCGGCACAGAACGCCTTGTCGCCTTCGCCGGTCAGGACGATAACGCCGATATTGTCGTCATAGCGGGCATCCGCCAGCGCCTGAATCATCTCTTTGACGGTCAGCGGGCGAAAGGCGTTGCGGACCTGCGGGCGGTTAATGGTGATTTTAGCAATCCCATCCGCCGACTTTTGATAACGAATGTCGGTGTAGCCTTCGGAACAGTCCTGCCATTCAACCGGGGCGTAAAGCATTGCTTCATCAAGAGAGATCATAGAGTGTCCTTCAGTTAACTCGCTAAAAACTGCGCCAGACAAGCAACTACCGCGGCAGGGTTTTCCCGATGCGCGTTGTGTCCGGCATGATTAATTACGTGTGTGGTTGCGGATAGCTCATCCGCGATGGCGCGAAACTTGTCATCGCGTTCGCCGCAAAGGTAATGAAATGGGAAATCACGAGTGCGTAATGCCCCACGGAGATCGGGCTGTTGACCCAGTGAGGTCGCCAGCAGCATCGCCGCTAAAATCGTACCGTTGTTACGGCTGCGCAGCGCAACCAGCGCCGCGCGCTGGGGCTCATCAAGGGAGGCAAAGACCGGCTGCTGATACCAGTCGGCGAAAACCTGCGCCAATGGCTCACAGCGAAAGCGTTCAGCCCATGCTGCATCGCTACGTAGGCGCAGCAGACGCTGGTTGTCATCCTGCAAGCCCGGATGCCCGCCTTCAACGACCAGCCCGCAGAGACCTTTACGCGGCTGGCTGGCATAGGCCATCGCTACCCGTCCGCCAAGGGAGTAACCCACCAGCCAGTACTTTAGTATGTTGTAACTATTCAGCGTATTCTTAAGGAGCTGGCAGACATCGGCAAAGTCGCTCACTTCGATATCTGCCGAACCTCCGTGGCCCGGAAGGTCAAGATACAAACGCGGATACGCGCTGAACGCGTGGCCCACGGTACGCCACTCGTGGCTATCGCCGGAAAATCCGTGCAAAAAAACCAGCCACGGATATCCCGGCAGGCCCTGTTCAGCCACCGCGTGCAGCGTCATAGCTGGCTCACCTGCGCCAGCAGATGTTGTAAGGTTTGCGCACCGTCGGTTTCATTCACCACCAGTTCAATCAGAGTGGCGCCGGGAGTACGCCAGGCGCCATCCAGCGCACTTTCGAGTTCACTCCACCCCGTGGGGCGATGATAAGGTAAGTTGAACATCGCCGCCGCATGGTCAAAATTGACGTTTTGCGGCATCAGATAGAACTGGCTTCGCTGGTCCTGCGGCGTTGGCAGCAGAGAAAAAATTTGCCCACCGTTGTTGTTGACGACAATCAGCACCAGCGGCGCAGATGCCTGACGTAGCAGCGCCAGCGAGTTAAGATCGTAGAGCGCCGACAGGTCACCGACGATAACTAGCGTTGGACGCGCGCTGGCACGCTGCACGCCAGCCGCCGTCGCCAGCAGGCCATCAATTCCGCTGGCCCCACGATTGCTATAAACCGGGTAGCCCGCCGGGAGCTGCGATAGCGCATCAATTAAGCGTACTACCAGGCTGTTGCCGACAAACAGCTGGCCCTGATCCGGCAGATAGCGACGGATTCTTTGCGCCAGTTGGGCCTCGCCGAAGGACTCGCTGTTGTCGACCGCCGCCTGCCATGCCTGGCGTGCCAGTTCAGGGATGGCGCTGGCCCACGGCTGGCGTTTTTCCGCCGGGTGTAGATCCAGCCAACGATCGATGGAACAGACGAGACGACGACCGCGATGCTGTGCCGGGTCAAGCCGCCCCGGCAGGTTATCCACCAGCCAGTACTCTTCTGGCTCACAGGTCGCCTGCCACTGCAAAACGCGTTTGCCGGTCAGGCTGCTGCCCAACTGGACAATGATTTGCGCCTGCGCCAGCTCGCTAACCGCCTTTGCGTTACCGAGCCACAGGTCAGCGCACGGTAGCGGCTGTCCGGTTTGCGAGAGCACGTCGCCAATCAGCGGCCAGCCGAGCATTTTCGCCCATTCGGCCACTTTCTTGCCCTCTTCGGCGCTCATGCGCCCGGCAACGATCACGCCGCGTTTTTGTCGCCAGAAAAACCAGTCGCGCTGCTTATCACTTTCAAGATGCAGGGACTGGCGCAGCCACGGTTTGTCGCTCTGCCACCAGTCACCTAGCTGCTGCTGCCACTGGATGCCGGTATCGTCCATGTCGCCGTACAGCGGTTCGGCAAACGGGCAGTTGATATGCACGCCGCCGGAGTGCAGCGCGCCAAGCGCCTGATCGAGGGTCGAGACCAGCCAGCGGGCAGGAATATCCTGCGACGGTCGCGGCAGCGATATCGTCTGCGATGGATGCGAGGCAAACATACCCGGCTGGCGAATGGCCTGATTGGCACCGCAATCGATCAACTCCGGTGGCCGGTCAGCGGTAAGCAAAATGAGTTTCTCGCCGGTCAATCCGGCCTCTATCAGCGCTGGATAGAGGTTAGCCGTGGCGGTACCAGACGTAACAATTACCGCCACCGGCTGGCCGCTGGCTTTCGCCAGGCCCAATGCCAGATGGCCGAGGCCGCGTTCGTCAAAATGAGTGTGATGAATAAAAGCGCGGTTTTCCGCCGCCGCCAGGGTTAAGGGCGTTGAGCGCGAGCCGGGCGCAATGCAGATATGCTGCACGCCGTGGCGCGTTAAAGCTTCAAGGATCACCGCCGCCCAGCGTCGGTTAAATGCGCTTACTGACATGAATTTGTCCGGTATCAAATATTGAGGCTAAGTATAGATAATACAAAGTGATCGAGCTTTGATATGCATCGTTTTATCCAGGTTTTGTCAGCAGTAACGAACGTAATCCTGCGGCTTTATTTTCAATTTCCAGCCACTCTTGTTCGGGGTCTGAACCGCTGACAATTCCTGCCCCGGCGTACAATCTAAGCGTATCGTGTTCTACTTTTGCCGAACGCAGAGAGACGCAGAATTCACTTTGCGCCAGCGACAGATAGCCAGCGGAACCGGCATACCAGTCGCGGGCAAAAGGTTCGTGGCGGGTGATAAAATCCAGCGCCGTCTGTCGTGGTAAACCGGCAACCGCCGCCGTGGGCTGGAGCCGGTGCAGGCAGCGGGCGTCATCAGGTTTATCCAGCTCGGCCCAAATACAGCGCCGTAGATGCTGCACTTTACGCAGACGCACGACCTGCGGCGGCAGCACGTCCAGCACGCGAGTCTCCCCCTGCATACGCTGACAGATATCTTCCACCACCAGCATATTTTCGCGCTGGTTTTTATCATCGTTCATCAGCCAGTCTGCCAGCTTTTGTGCCTGACGATCGTTCTCATGGCTGGCAGCGGTCCCCGCCAACGCCTCGGTCCGCAACAACGCGCCGCGCCGACGCCACAGCCGCTCCGGGGTTGCGCCGAAGAAGGACTGCTGTGAATTAAAAGCCATCAGGAAATGGAAGCAGTTGAGGTTAATACGGCGGCTGGCGGCGACGATCGCGCCCGCATTTAACGGGGCAGAAAAATGTAAATCGGTGGCACGGGCCAGTACCACTTTGTCCATTTGCCCGCCAGCTATCGTCTGTGTTGCTTGTTCAACCAGCGCCCGCCACTGCGGCCAGGCTGGAAAGTGCTGTTCACTTAACAGGGAGGGCATCGCCGCGTGTAGCGATTGCTCTGCTATTAAAAAATGGAGGAATTCACGCGCCGCATGGGCATCGTCATAAAGCGAAGTGTCGCTGCACAGCGTCAGCCGCAGGGTGGCTTTACCGCCCAGGCGACGCCACTCCAGCCTCGGCAGTATCAACATTCCCCGCTGCGGGTCAAACGCGTTAAGGCCGCAAATCCGCAGATCGTCGCGCCCCTGTTGCTGTAAAAAAGCATTCGCCTGAACTAAAGAAGGAAAGGTTTTTACCGCTCCCAGCGCGGCGAGTTCTTCATCACCGTTACGCTGCTGCCAATAGAATTGCGGCCACACCGGCTGATGACTGCACCACAATAATGGGTCAAAAGCGTCATTCAGCGCAAAGGGGATATCGAAAATTCGCGTGCCGGGCGATGGCGGGAAATCGTCAGCCAGGCAGCCGGACAGGCTTTCCAGCGCGGTGGAAACAGACAGCACGCAAACCTCCACGGAGTAAAAACCCCATATTATACGGGGTACCACGCTGAAATAGCAGTACCCCCGATGAGGGAGCGGCTTTTAGTCCGCATGTCCGACGTTAGTGGGTGGCAATTTCGCGCGCCATGCCGATGTGGTCGATACCGTCCTCATCGTAAACCTCGGTAACCGGCACAAAACCGAAGCTCTCGTAGAATTTTTGCAGGTGCGCCTGGGCCCCGAGATAAATGGCCTTTTGCGGCCAGTTCTGGCGACAGCTGGCCAGCGCCTGCTCCATCAGCTGATAGCCTAGCTTTTCGCCACGCACCGTCGGGCTGACAATCACCCGACCAATCACTACCGGCTCAAACTCATCTTCACTCTTAAGAATGCGCGCGTAGGCCACCAGCTCCTCACCGCGCCAGCCTAGAATATGGCGATTCTCTCCGACCAGGTCGTCGCCATCGACGTCCAGATAGGCGCAGGTTTGTTCGACAACGAACACCGCACAGCGTAATTTCAGCAGGGCATAAAGCTGTGGGACGGTCAGTTCGGCGTGGTGAAGATCCTGCCATGTCATCATCTGCGGTTCCTTAATTGGTATACTCTGTTTTTTGACTCACGCCCTAAGGACACAGGACGATGGAATTACTCTTTTTGGGGACATCCGCTGGCGTGCCCACCCGTACGCGTAATATGACGTCGATAGTGCTGAATTTGCAACAGCCAACAATGGCTGAGATGTGGCTGTTCGACTGCGGGGAGGGAACACAGCATCAGTTTCTACATACCCCTTATCATCCTGGCAAACTGAATAAAATTTTCATCACTCATCTCCATGGCGACCATCTGTTCGGCCTTCCCGGTCTGCTGTGCAGCCGTTCGATGCAGGGTAACTCACTACCACTGACGCTGTATGGACCAAAAGGGCTTAAGGAGTTCGTAGAAACCGCGCTGCGCCTTAGCGGTTCCTGGACCGATTATCCGCTAACCATCGTCGAGGTCGGGCCTGGTTTGGTGTTTGATGAACAGGGCTATCGGGTTAGTGCATATCCGTTAAATCATCCAGTCGAGTGTTATGGCTATCGAATCGAGCAGCACGATAAACCAGGTGCTCTTGATGCCGCCCGGCTTATCGCTGATGGCGTCCCCTCCGGCCCGTTGTTCCACCGTTTAAAGCAAGGATTAACGGTTGAGCTGGAAGATGGGCGGATAATTGACGGTAGCCACTATCTTGGTCCGGCGACACCGGGAAAAACGCTGGCGATTTTCGGCGACACGGCCCCCTGCGCTGAGGCACTGGAACTGGCACGCGGCGTGGATGTCATGGTCCATGAGGTCACTCTGGAGCAGGCA
Source organism: Klebsiella sp. MISC125 (assembly GCF_051131775.1). Taxonomy (NCBI): domain Bacteria; kingdom Pseudomonadati; phylum Pseudomonadota; class Gammaproteobacteria; order Enterobacterales; family Enterobacteriaceae; genus Klebsiella; species Klebsiella sp. MISC125. The sequence continues at coordinate 1,876,890 of NZ_CP180448.1, read as the reverse complement.
ATGGCGGAAAAAGCCAATAGCCGCGGGCATTCAGTCAGTCAACAGACGGCCGCGCTGGCGCGCAATGCGGGCGTCGGTACGCTTATCGCCACTCATTTTAGCTCACGCTATGATGTTGAGGGCTGTCAGCGCCTTCTTGCGGAATGTCAGGAGGTTTTTCCGTCAACGGTGTTAGCGGAAGATTTTCTGGCCTATACCGTGGACTAAAAGCAGGCGTAGCGCGGTGAATAACGGCCGCCGCGTTTACGCCAGTAAATTACTCTTCAACATAACCGTTATAACGCAGGATAGATTTTAAATTCCGATAGCCAAGGTAATCCTGAATAGAATCGTCATCAATGCCTTTCTTACCCAGTTCATAGCCACAGGCATGACGCAGCATCCGTGGGTGAACATTCTGTTTTAGCTTCGCCAGTTCACAGCATTCACGAATAATTTGATAGAAACGCTGGCGCGTCATCTTATTTCCCCTTGAGGAGAGAAAAAGAAGATCGCTACGGGCCGGATAACATTCCCGAGCGAGCAACCAACGCTGCAAAGAAATAACCTCTTTCGGCTGCAAAGGGTGATAACCTGAAACACCGTGACGAGCCCGGTGAATATAGATTCGCTTCCCGGGCAAGTCGACATCACTCAATGTTAATGCTGTAATTTCATTAATTCTAAAACCATGCAAAAAACACATTTGAATCATGCAGCTATTTCTTTCCGGATGAGCGCAATATTGTGCGGCAAGAACCAGACGCTCAACATCTTTTACGCTCAGATATTCCATATCTTCTTGCATACTTCATTCCTTTCTTCCATTTAACGAATAAAGTTATTGGTAGGTAAATGTCAGTTGCACCACCGATTCAAATTGACCAATAGTTGCTCCCCCCAGGGTTGAATATAACCGGGCAGCTAAGGGAAACTCGCCTTTCCCGGTACTACTATTAATTGTAATAGTCATCTTGTCTTGATTCTTGTAGGTCGTAGTGTGACTGTCATTGGTTATTTGCAACGCAATATTCTGCGACGCATTGCTGGCCGCCATATTGGCAAAATGCGTGGCATCATCACCATCCACCACACCATCGAATCTTACCGTTGCTTTAGTGGTCCCTGCCGGGCAATTTTCTATGTTTAAGTTAAAAGTCTTCCATTCCGAAGTGTCTCCGGCCGATTGAAAGTCAATTCTCGAAAGCGTACCAAAATTCACTTCCTGATATTTTGTATCAGTACTTACATCGCAGGGAAAATAATAAATATTACCTGTTACATTTAAAGGTATTCCGCCCCAGGATGAAAAAACAGGCAGCAACAATGCCAGCCATAGCGCCTTTTTCATTATTAACTCCTGCTATTCAATTTCTGCCTGAATGGTGGCCGTAGCGGTAAACCCACCGCCATCGGGTAAATTACCAGTGGTATTAATCGGATAGATTTTCATAGTGGTATCCCCGGTCTGGGTTGAGTAATTCAGATTGACCGGCAGCAGTCCTGAAATCACCGGAATTTTGGTTCCGGTAATATTCTCGATCCGTACAGCAATGTCGCTGTTGGTGGTCGCCAACGCCGTTCCATCATTAGTATCTTTTGTCCCCTGAAATGAGAGAGCAATTTTTACCCCAGCAGAAATATTGGTACAGGCCACCGTCATATTCACTATATGCGGCGTAAATCCGGTTGGCATCTGGCTTGCTGTTTTAAAATTGTTAGCAGCAATATCACCAAAGTCAATATTAATCGGCTGGCCGGTATTTATTTCGCAAGATTGCGGTACCGTGACCGAGCCGCTCATTGAGATCTGCGTCATCGGGATAGAACTGTAGCTACCCGCTTTTCTCGTTCCGTAGACACTGAGAATTATCGTTGGCGGAATGGTCACCTGACCGACAAATGGCCGGGTAAAGTAGAGTGAAATATATCCTTTCGAACCAGTATCAAAAGCAGCCCCACCTGAATTGCAAGGTGCTGCTGTATTATACAGGTTACTTTTGTCCTGAAGGGGAGTCGGAACATACTGATTCAGAAAGCCCGCAATATATAACTCACTGGCAATTTCCAGGTATTTATTCAGACTGTAAAAATTTAATCCACTGCGGGTTTGCGTCGCGACCAATCCCGGAATTGTCGCTTTGTAAAGCGTAGCCCCGCTAGTACTATCACAATCACATTTTGCCTGGTAGGTTCCTCCGGTACTCCAATTATAAAGGCGGTTGAACTCCATCCCGGCCTGGTTTTGCGATGGGTTAGTAAAGGTTTCAATAAATGAAAAGCTGTCCTGAAAAGGAGCGCCGCTATTATTCTGGCACCACCCGGTTGCCGCCATCGCCTGCGGTGATATCGCCAGCGCCATCAGACCCGCTAATATACCCCATGAAAATCGTTTCATTGTCTCTGCATCCTTTCGATTAACGGCATAGCCCCTGGGCTACAATAATGCCGGTGAGGGTTTTACCTGACGGCAGCGCATACTGAATCCGACAGCGTTCTTGTGCACCCGATCCCCATTTCACATTAAGTGCCCCGTTAGACTCCAGCCCGGTCAGGTAGACCTGTCCGCCTTCGCCAACGATAAATGCCTGCTCTGACACCGCGGCTCCGGGTACGCTGACCATGGCGCCGAAAGGTACCGGCTGACCATTAGCCCGCCGCACCGTCATCAGCACCCGGCTACCGACGCTGGTGTCATAACTTGCGCGAACCACCGCCCCACGGGTTGGCACCACCGTCTGCGTGGTTAGCTCAAGATCGACATCGTCCGGCATGGTGCTGGTATCAAGGGTCAATATATTCTTACGATACGGCGAGGTATAAGGCACCACGGCATAGCCCCGCCAGTCGGTCCTGACGCCGGTCTGGTTATTCACGCCAACACCCGAGGCGCCTGGCGCTTTAACTAAAGCGAGGGTTTCACCAAAAGGCTGCCCCAGCGTCAGGCCATTTTCATGCGCCAGGACTCCGCCACGCAGGGCGTAGTTCAGACGATGGCTGTATTTATCATGGCTGTAGCCGCCGGTAAGCTCACCATAGGTCGCGCGCCAGTCCGCATTAACGCTGCCGCTCTCTCCTCTTCCCTGGCTGGTGTATCCTTCCTGTACGCTCCAGCTCAGGTTATTTCGCTCCAGCAAGGTGCCGGAAAGGCCCAGATTATTGCTGGTTGAACCATTTTTGCTGCTGTTCAGGGAGTAGTTGGCATAAACCGGTTTCGGTAGCCACTCCCCCAGAGGCACGCTGATGCTCAGCGCGAACAGGTGGTCTTCATCGTTGCGTTTTCCGGTATCCTGATCGGTGGTATTACGGTTGTAACTGTAGTTAATGCTATAGCTGACACCGTACCAGCTATTGTTGTATCCCACGCCCACCGACTCCATGGTACGCCCGGTATTCCAGTAATCTTCGCGGATATAGCTTAGCGACATCGAGCCCATTTCGTCGCCAAGGCTCTGGCTGAGCGTCACTTCTCCCCGGTTGCGCCGCCGTTCGATTGAAGGGGTATAATTATCGTCCCGATAGGTATCCAGCACCTCCTGCATATCCCAGTAACCGCTGGTCGCATAGCGATATCCTGCCAGGGAGACGTTGGTGCCTAAGCCCGGGAGATCTTTGCTGTAACGGATACGTACCGACTGACCGCTCTCTTTGTCTTGATCCTGGCGGTTCGACCAGGCCTGGGTAACGTCGGTCGATACAGCGCCAAGCTCGCCGAGGTTTTTCCCCACCCCCAACGCCAGCGACTGATATTTGCTGCTAAATTGGCCGCCGCCGTAAAGGGTTACCCCCGACGGCAGGCCGTAAATAGCCGTCGCCTGAGTGAGCGGCGTTTCATCAATACTATTGTCGTAGGCCCGGTATACGCCGGAAGTCACACTATATTTGAGGCGGCCTTCGCGCTGCAGGACAGGCAGTGAAGCATAAGGAACAATCAGATTTTGCTCGCTGCCATCGGATTCTTTAATGGTGACCGATAAATCGCCCGAGCCACCGGTCGGATACATATCGGTGATTTCGAACGCGCCGGGGGAGACGTAGGTCTGGTAAATCTCATAGCCGTTCTGACGAATAATGACCTGAGCATTGGTACGCGCAATCCCGCGCACTACCGGCGCATAGCCGCGCAGGCTTTCCGGCAGCATATCGTCATCAGAAGCCAGCATCGCCCCGCGGAAGGGAATGCCTTCAAAAACGTCGGCGTCGGTGCTGCTATCACCCAGCGTCATCACCCCTTGCAGGGCATTGATATTGCGCTGCGCATAGGTATAAACCGTATCCCAGCTGTTATTGGAGTCCCCTCCGCTGCTGTTGCGGTTCCAGGTCGTGTAGTTGCGCAAACGCCACGGTCCGATGTTGATACCGGGACGCAGGTTAACGTATTGATTATCGCTGTCCGGCATGTCGTTCTTGCGCGACCAGTTGTTTGCCCCGCTGAATGAGTAGTTCAGCAGAAGTGCGCTAATACCGTCATCCCACTGCTTCGGGTCAACCCAGCCCCGCGCCGCGCTGGAAACCGCCGCCTGAGGAAAACTTAATAACAAACGCTGCTGACTAAAGCGAAAGTCTGCCTTTGCCTGGGGTATAACTTCCAGATCCGCGCAGTCCGCCGATTTACGGCCTAATTCAGGGAATTGCTTAACGCGCACGCCCCATTCGGCAAGCTCTTCAACTTTCAGGCAGGGCTGCAGTGAAGTTTCCCCCGGGACCCGGCTTTGTTGAAAAGTGACATCCCGGGTCTCCATAAAGATATTGTTGAGGTAAATATCGACCCGATAGGTCCCCGGCTGCTGCCCTCCAGCGTGTTCGTAAGCTGATAAATCCCTGACGCCCGTCTGTGGGCCATCCATTTCCAATAATGCCGGGTTAAACACATCCCGCGCCAGCGCATCATCACACCACGGTATCAAGGCAACGGCCAGAGCTCCGGCTATCCGGTTAAGCCGCCATTTGTTATGATTATTTTTCATTCTCTCTGGAACTCCCTGGCCTGATAGCCTTTACAAATTAGCGCTATGCTGCGCGCCAATACCGCCGTAATCATTAATCAGTTTCCACTGCAAAGAGCCTGTGCTGCCGCGTGGCAGATCAAAACGCGCCGTCGCGCCAGGCGCGACCCAGTTGGCTTCTTTGACTTCTGCGCCACCGATTTTCACCTCGGCGAAATTCATATAAAACGCGGTGGGATTAGTGACCTGTAGCGTATTGCCGCTGCGCGTCCAGCGAAGCTGCTCCGTCACTGTTTCCGGCGTTCCCGCAACGGATTTCGGCCGGTAAATTAATTTGATACGGGTTTTAATGGCGATCTGTAATGTGTTGGTGCCAGCTTTAGCCTGTGAGGATGGAATCGCTTTGATATTCATCCAGAACATACTTTCTTTGTTTTCCGGCAATCCACCGCTATAAATCACCCGCAGTCGGGTTTGCTGTTCACCATCCAGGCGAAATAAAGGCGGCGTTAACAGAAAGGGGGCGGCCCCTTTATCGGTCTCCACCCAGCTTTGGATAAGATAGGGCGTAGCATCATTATTGGTTACGCTCAGCGAGGCCTCTTTTTTGCCGCCGGGATAAATCAGGCGAGTACCGCCGGTGACGACGCCCGCATGTGCCGCAGCGCCCACCAACAGCCATCCAGCCATCAGCACTTTCAGGTATCGTTTCATCTCCAGCTCCCTGGAAAAGCGAGCCGATTTCGGCTCGCTAGCACGGTCTAATAGACGGAGAATCAGTTGTAGCTGATAGTGAAGTTGGCGCTACCGTTAGCTTTACCAGCAACAACAGTCGTGTCGGTCTGGATATAACGCACGCGGAACGGCAGATCGATATTGCCGGTAGATGGGATGGTCAGGCTGGTAGAACGGGTGAACAGCGGCAGAGTACTGTTAGTGCTACCATCAACCAGCTGCAGAGCCACGCCTGTAGCGACGTTAGATTCTGCAGTCAGTTGCAGTTTGTTATTGTCGCCGCCAACGTTAGTGCCGGAGAACAGTACCGATGCTTTGGTAACAGTAGTCGGGCAGTTTTTCAGTTGGATATCGAAACCTTGCTCAGCCGCAGTAGAACCGGTACCGGTAAACGCCGTTTTAGCGATCTGTCCCATCTGGACTTCCAGTGGATTAGACAGGTCGTTGACCACGTCGCAGCCAGCGTCAATGATGCTGCCAAGAAACTTCACCTGACCGTCATCTGCCAGCGCAGCACCAGAGAACGTCGCGCAAGCAGCAACAACAGCAACAAGTAATGTTTTTTTCATGATTAATCCTTTTCAATGCAGTCAATGCATTAACTTAAAAGCGCAATACCGTGCGCATCCTTTTATTTACGCTTGATATTAATAACGCCACAAAACATTGACCCGTGAAATGGATATAATATTTTGAAGTGGTCATTTTGTATCAATTTGACCACTTCAATTAATTGGAATATAAATTGCCAGGGAAGGCATTTTTGATTTTATATTTACCAGGATAAACCATAATAAACATGATAAAAAACTAACAACTGGAGTGAGACACAATTCATACACATCACAAATTTATCTCAATTAACAAATAGACACATCATATAGATAATGTAATGACATGAAAAATATAATAAAAAAAATTGTTAGACACAAATTGACATTGTTAATAACCATGGATAGCATAGGAGTCAGTTTGATACAAAATGACTATTTCATTTACCAAACCTCCCTAAACCTCGCATCATTACTTGCTGTATAAATAACCGTATGCTGAATATTCCGATGCCCGAGAAAATCCTGGATTAACCGCGTATCCACACCGTTATTCGCCAGCGCAAAGCCGCACGCATGGCGCAACATATGCGGATGGGCGTTGATTTCAAGTTGAGCTTCAAGACTGAGATTCTTCATCATCTGATATATTCTCTGCCGCGATAAAGGCTGACCATTACGTGATAAGAAAAGCCAACCCGAATTATTTCCAGGGTAATTCTTACGCACACGCAACCATTCGTTGAGAACCTTCACCTCTTGCTTATAAATAGGATGCGTGGTCGAAAAGCCATTTTTCAGCCGCCGAATATAAATAACCCCACTTTGAATATCGATATCAGATAGCTTCCAGTGACGAATTTCACTCACCCGGCACCCATGATTAAAACACATCCACAATAAACAGACATCGCGCTCCGGGTTTGCCCCTCGCCTTGCCGCATCAACCAGACGCTCGACTTCCCCGATGGTTAAATGCTTACGCCTTGTTTTCATTCACTTTCTCCATCTACAAAACACAGTAGCGTGCGTAGTAATAATAGTACGGAAAATAAGAGTATGAGGGGAAACGTAAAGTGAGGTTAATATGACAAACCGCATGACAAATACGAATATTAAAGAAAATACCCATACATTTTTCACCGATAAAAAAAGGACCGCCGAAGCGATCCTTTTTCTCAGATAACGGCCAGATTACATCAACGGCATTGCCAGCTGCACGATGCTAATCAGCGGCTGCGGCCATACGCCAAGCACCAGCACCAGCAGCGCGGAGATCAGCACTACGATGCCCCCGGCGCTGTACTGCCAGTTAGACGGCGCATCGCGATTGAGTTTTTCCGGCGCGCTTAAATACAGGCTTACCGCAACGCGCAGGTAGTAGTAGAGACCGATTGCCGAACCGACAACCACCGCCCCTACCAGCCACCACAGGTGCGCATGCACACCGACCGCCAGCACGTAGAACTTACCGATAAAGCCCAGCGTCATCGGGATACCAGCGAGGGACAGCATCATCACCGTCATCACCGCCGACAGAATCGGACGATGCCAGAACAAGCCGCGATAGGAATAGAGCGAATCCGCATCCGGCCCACGATACGGGCTGGACATCAGGCTCACCACGCCAAACGCGCCGAGGCTGCTGAAGAGATAACCGGCCAGATAGACGCCTACCGCTTCCATCGACATCTCGCCGCTCTGCAGGGCAATCAGCGCCACCAGCAGATAGCCAAGATGGGAGATAGAAGAGTAGCCGAGCAGACGTTTGATATTGGTCTGGCTCAGCGCCATCAGGTTACCGAAGATAATCGACGCGAAGGCGATAAGGCCCAGCACCACGCGTACCGCCTCGCTGTTGCCGACTGGCACATACAGAAACAGACGCATCACCACGCCAAAGATAGCAATCTTGCTGGCGGTCGCCAGGAAGGTTGATACCGGCGCAGGCGCGCCCTGGTAGACGTCCGGCGTCCACAGGTGAAACGGCACCAGCGACAGCTTGAAGCCCAGACCCACAATCATCAAGCCCACGCCCGCCAGCAGCAACGGTTCATGCAGCGTGCTGTCAGCCAGGTTCTTACCAAGGGCGAGGAAGGACAGGTTACCGGAGTTCGCATACACCAGCGCGATACCGAACAGCAGGAAAGAAGAAGCGACGGCAGACAGAATGGTGTATTTGATACTGGCTTCCAGCGAGCGTTTCTGACGGAAGGCGTAGCCAACCAGACCGAACAGCGGCAGAGAGATAAGCTCAATACCGAGGAACAACGCCGCCAGATGGTTAGCGCCCGCCAGCAGAATACCCCCCAACGCGGCGATCAGCACCAGCAGGTAGAACTCTTCTTTATTGTCCTTGTAACCCTCAAGCCACGGATAAGCAAAGGTACAGGTCGCCAGACTCGCCAGCAGCACCAGCCCGGTATAGAGCATGGAATAGCCGTCAACGCGAATCAGCGGCGTCACGTCCATCGCCCCGTTTTGCCCCACGAACCAAAGTGAGACTAGCGCGACGTTGAGGCCGAGAACCGATAGCGTGGCATTGAGGAAATGATTGCGTCGCCACGCAATGGAGAGCATCACAACCACCACCGTCAAGCCGACGATCAGCAGCGGTAGCAGTGCGATCAGTTGTTGTGGAGTTATTGTCATGGCGAATTACGGCCTTGTAGTAGAAACAGAATTAACAAACCACTGCTGAATATTACTCATCGCAGAGTGCGAGGTGTCCAGAATCGGCTGTGGGAAGAAGCCCAGCAGCACCAGCAGAACAACCAACAGCAGAACGATAGACAATTCACGCAGGGACATTCCCGGCAATTCTTTTGCAGCAATTTCGCTTTTGGCTTTACCAAAGTACGCGCGATGCAGCATCGACAGCGAATAAACGGAAGCGAACACCAGACCGAAAGTGGAGATAATCGTAATCACCGGCACGGTATGGTAGCTACCGAACAGAATCATAAATTCGCCAACAAAGTTACCGGTGCCCGGCATGCCGAGCGTTGCTACGGCAAAGAACATCGACAGCGCCGGCAGCCACTTAATTTTGCTCCACAAGCCCCCCATCTGACGCATATCACGGGTATGCAGACGCTCGTACAGCTGGCCGCAAAGGATAAACAGACCGGCTGCGGACAGACCGTGCGCAATCATCTGAATCACCGCGCCCTGATAAGCCAGCTGGCTGCCGGTGTAGATAGCAATCAGCACAAAGCCCATATGGGAAACAGAAGTGTAAGCAATCAGACGTTTGATGTCGTACTGGCTGAAAGCCATCCACGCGCCGTAGAAAATGCCGATAACGCCCAGCCACATGGCAATAGGTGCAAATTCAGCAGAAGCGTTCGGGAACAGCGGCAGCGCAAAACGCAGCAGACCGTAGGCCGCGGTTTTCAACAAGATCCCGGCGAGGTCAACGGAACCCGCGGTCGGTGCCTGAGAGTGCGCGTCCGGTAACCAACCGTGCAGTGGAACCACCGGCATTTTCACCGCAAAAGCGATAAAGAAGCCCAGCATCAGCATGTATTCCACACCGTGCGACATCGGTGTCTTCAGCAGCTCTTCGTAATTGAAGGTCCATACGCCGGTGGCGTTGAAGTGAACAAACGCCAGCGCCAGAATGGCAATCAGCATCACCAGACCGCTCGCCTGGGTATAAATGAAGAACTTGGTTGCCGCCGTGATACGCGTTTTCCCGTCGGAAGCCTTATGGCCCCAGAGTGCTATCAGGAAATACATCGGCACCAGCATCATTTCCCAGAAGAAGAAGAACAGGAACAGGTCGATGGCGAGGAACACGCCGATAACGCCGCCCAGGATCCACATCAGGTTAAGATGGAAAAAGCCCTGATACTTCTCGATTTCGCGCCATGAACAGAGCACCGCCAGCACCCCGAGCAGCCCGGTCAGCACCACCATCAGCAGCGATAAACCGTCGATCGCCAGATGAATGCTAATGCCGAAGCGCGGGATCCACGGCATCACGAATTCTGACTGCCACTGCGGAATACCGGTAGATTGCGTGAGAGAATAGCCGCCCTGCATCCACAACTGCAGGCCAAGCAGAAACGTCAATCCCATGGTGATCAGCGCGATCCAGCGCGGCATCTTCACGCCAAAGCGTTCAGTCTGCCAGCACAGGAAGCCGCCGATGAAGGGAATTAATATTAGCCAGGGTAATAACATGGCGATTTTTATTCCTTGTTAAAGTCCCGTTCAGGACCGATTTTCAACGAATTCGACTACATTCACGTTTGAGTGCGGTTTGTTGTGTCGGGTGGCGCTTCGCTTACCCGACCTACGGTCTCGTAGGCCCGGTAAGCGAAGCGCCACCGGGCAAAACCGCGCGCTCAAATCAACGCAATACCATCAGCAGCGCCAGCACCACCACCGCACCAATGCCCATCGAAGCCACATACCAGCGCAGATACCCGTTCTCGCTCACCACCAGGCCTTTGCCTGCGAAGCGGGAAAGGATCGCCGGGATGTTCATCAGCGCATTCAGCGGATCGCTTTTCAGCAGCCACGCCACGCCGAGGAACGGCTTCACGAACACTTTGTCGTACAGCCAGTCAAAGCCCCAGGCGTTATACCACCAGGTACCGAGCAGACGGCCCGGCGCGCTGTTGGCAATCGAGGTCACAAGCGTGCGTTTACCCAGCCACAGCCATGCAGCAATCAGAATGCCGGCTATCGCCACAACGCCAGAGGTAATCTCCAGGGTCATGACGCGACCATGCTCAAGCTCAGTGGTTGACGGCAGTACACCATGCAGCGGTGGCACAATCAGCGCGCCAACGAAGGTGGACAGCACCATCAGCACAATCAGCGGCAGATGATGGGTAATCCCCTTCCCTGCGTGCGCGTGAATTTGCTCTTTGCCGTGGAACACGATGAAAATCATACGGAAGGTATACAGGGAGGTCATAAACGCCCCGACCAGACCGGCAACCATCAGATTGAGATGACCGTTAGCCATCGCGCCAGCCAGAATCTCATCCTTACTGAAGAAGCCTGCGGTAATCAGCGGCAGTGCGGACAGCGCCGCGCCCCCCACCAGGAAGCAGACATACACCAGCGGAATAGACTTACGCAGGCCGCCCATCTTGAAGATGTTCTGTTCGTGATGGCAGGCCAGAATCACCGAGCCGGACGACAGGAACAGCAGCGCTTTAAAGAAGGCATGCGTCATCAGGTGGAAAATCGCCGCATCCCACGCCTGCACGCCGAGCGCGAGGAACATGTAGCCAATCTGGCTCATGGTGGAATAAGCGAGTACGCGTTTGATGTCGGTCTGCACCAGCGCGGCGAAACCCGCCAGCACCAGCGTCACCGCACCAACGATCCCCACCAGATGCAGCACTTCCGGGGTCATCAGGAACAGGCCATGCGTGCGGGCAATCAGGTAGACACCTGCAGTCACCATGGTCGCGGCGTGGATCAGCGCGGAGACAGGCGTCGGGCCCGCCATCGCGTCGGCAAGCCAGGTCTGCAACGGCAGCTGCGCGGATTTACCCACCGCGCCGCCCAGCAGCATCAGGGTTGCCCACGTCAGCATATTGTTGCCGGCTTCAAAATGCGCAGGCGCCAGTTCAACCATTTCGCGGAAGTTCAGGGTGCCCAGTTCGTTGTAGAGAATGAACAGCGCAAACGCGAGGAACACATCGCCGACGCGGGTCACCACAAACGCTTTCATTGCCGCAGCGCCGTTCTTCGGATCGGTATAGTAGAAACCGATCAGCAGATAGGAGCACAGGCCCACGCCTTCCCAGCCGAGGTACATCAGCAGCAGGTTATCAGCAAGAACCAGAACCACCATGCTGGCGATAAACAGGTTGGTATAGGCGAAGAAACGGGAGTAGCCCTCTTCACCGCGCATATACCAGGAGGCGAACATGTGGATCAGGAAGCCAACGCCGGTGACCACCGAAAGCATGGTCAGCGACAGGCCGTCCAGTACCAGGTTGAAACCGATATTGAAGTCGCCCACCGACATCCAGGTCCACAGCGGAACGCTGACCGCCTGTTTGCCATTAGCAAAGAAGTCGACGCCAACAAACGCCGTCACCAGCGCTGCCAGGCCAACCGAGCCCATCCCGATGGTGGCGGACAGATTCTCAGACCAGCGACCACGAGAGAAGGCCAGCAGAACAAAGCCAATCAATGGCAAAAGAATGGTTAAGGCAAGCATGTTCATCCGCGCAACTCACTTACTGAATCGATGTTCAGGTTCTGGCGACGACGATGGAGCTGCAGCAGCAGCGCCAGGCCGATACTCGCTTCTGCGGCGGCGAGGGTAATGGCGAGGATATACATTATCTGGCCATCAGCCTGGCCCCAATAGCTCCCGGCAACCACGAAAGCCAGCGCGGAGGCGTTGATCATGATCTCCAGGCTAATCAGCATAAACAGCAGATTACGACGGATAATCAGCCCCGTCAGGCCAAGGACAAACAGGACGGCGGCGAGGATCAGTCCATGTGTTAAGGGGATCATGCGTGTTCCTCCGTTTTTCTTTTGTCGCTGTCGTTCTGACGGTTGCTCAGCACTTCACCGGCACGCTCTTCGCGACCGATATGGAAGGCAACAACCAGGCCCGCCAGCAGCAGCATGGAAGCCAGTTCCACCGCCAGTACGTACGGACCAAACAGCGCAATACCCACTTCTTTGGCGTTAATCGCCGTACCGTCGATCCCCTGGTCGTTAAGACCGAGCATGGCGTAGACGATAACCACCAGCAGCACCGCGGAAAGGATGGCCGGGCCAATCCAGATCCCCGGCTTCAGCCATTGACGTTCCTGCTCGATTTCGCTGCCGCCCAGGTTGAGCATCATCACCACGAAGACGAACAGCACCATAATGGCCCCGGCGTAAACGATAATTTCCAGCGCACCGGCGAAGTAAGCGCCCAGCGAGAAGAACACCCCGGCAATCGCCAACAGCGAAATAATCAGGTACAGCAGCGCATGCACCGGATTGGTGTGGGTGATCACCCGCAGGGTGGCGAGGATGGCTATCAGGCCACAGATATAAAAAGCGAATTCCATTGCCCTCTCCTTACGGTAACAGGCTCTTGACGTCGATAGGCTTGGCTTCGTTCTCTGCTTCGCCCTTATCTTTGCCGTCGATTGCCATACCCGCCATCCGGTAGAAGTTATATTCCGGGTATTTGCCCGGACCGGAAATCAGCAGATCCTCTTTTTCGTACACCAGATCCTGACGTTTGTATTCGCCCAGTTCAAAGTCCGGGGTCAACTGAATCGCCGTGGTCGGGCACGCTTCTTCGCACAGGCCGCAGAAAATGCAACGTGAGAAGTTGATGCGGAAAAACTCTGGGTACCAGCGACCGTCTTTGGTCTCCGCTTTTTGCAGAGAGATACAGCCCACCGGACACGCTACCGCACACAGGTTACAGGCAACGCAGCGCTCCTCGCCGTCCGGATCGCGGGTCAGCACGATACGCCCACGGTAGCGCGGCGGCAGATATACCGGCTCTTCCGGGTACATCTGAGTTTCACGTTTGGCAAAGGCGTGCATCCCGATCATGCAGATACTGCGGACCTGGGTGCCAAACCCTACCAATAATTCTTTTAAGGTCATGGTCTAAAGCCCCTTATGGCTGCTGCCAGAGAATGACAGCCGCCGTTACCAACAAGTTGACGAGCGTCAGCGGCAGGCACACTTTCCAGCCGAAGGACATTACCTGGTCATAACGCGGACGCGGTAAGGACGCACGAATCAAAATGAACATCATCATGAAGAACGCGGTTTTCAGCGCAAACCAGATGAATGGTGGTAAGAACGGACCTTGCCAGCCACCGAAGAACAGCGTCACGATCAGCGCTGATACGGTAACAATCCCGATATATTCGCCGACGAAGAACAGACCGAACTTCATGCCGGAATATTCAATGTGGTAACCATCTGCCAGTTCCTGTTCCGCTTCCGGTTGGTCAAACGGGTGACGGTGACACACCGCCACGCCCGCAATCGCAAAGGTCACAAAGCCAAAGAACTGCGGAATAACGTTCCACAGATGTTCCTGATTATTGACGATGTCGGTCATATTGAATGAACCGGCCTGCGCCACCACGCCCATCAGGGAAAGCCCGAGGAATACTTCGTAGCTCAGGGTTTGCGCAGAAGCACGCATCGCACCCAGCAGCGAGTATTTGTTGTTGCTCGACCAACCGGCGAACAGCACCGCGTACACCGCGAGGCCTGCCATCATCAGAAAGAACAGGATCCCGATATTAAGGTCGGCAACCACCCAGCTTGGGCTGACCGGCACAATGGCGAAGGCCAGCAGCAGCGAGGTGAAGGCGATAACCGGTGCCAGGGTAAAGATCATGCGGTCCGAGAATTTCGGTACCCAGTCCTCTTTAAAGAACATTTTGATCATGTCGGCAACGAGCTGTAGCGAGCCGCCCCAGCCCACGCGGTTAGGTCCATAGCGGTTCTGGAACAGGCCGAGCAGACGGCGTTCGCCAAAGCTCATGAACGCACCGCAGGTCACCACCACCAGCAGAATCACCACCGCCTTGAGGATGCCTAACAGAATGTCGATGAGATCGGGAGTTAACCAACTCATGCTTTCGCCTCCTGCAAAGTATCAATACGCGCGCCGGTCAGTACCGGTGCGATGCCCGGCATGCCCATCGGTAAACCAACCTGCCCTGCCGTCAGCCCCGCCGAAATCACCAGCGGCAGACTAAGGGTCTGACCTTCAACGCTGAAGGAGACCATCGCGCCGTTATTTACGCCCAGCTTCGCGGCATCCGCCGGGTTAAGCTTGATGTACGGCTGCGGCATACGGCTCTGGAACACAGGAGAACGCTGAGACATTTCGTCGCTGCCGAACAGATGGTAGTAAGGCGCGATACGCCATTTCCCTTCTTCAGCTTCGAAGCTTGCCGGTACCACGGTAAAGTACTCCAGACCGCTGGCGGAGGCTTCAATCAGACGCACGCCTGGATCGCCATGGCGCAGTTTCCCGCCCACTTCATCCTGGAACTTGTTCCACGCCTGCGGGGAGTTCCAGCCCGGCGCCCAGGCGAACGGAATCTGCGAACGCGGCGCGGATGGCTGGTTGTTCCCTTCCATGGAGAAGGCGAACATGGTGTCTTTATCCTGCGGCTGACGCGGTTCATGCACGCTAATGTTAGCGCGCATCGCCGTACGGCCGCTGTAGCGATGCGGTTCACGGGCCAGTTTCTGGCCGCGAATGCGGAAGGTCGCATCCGGTGCGGCGTCTTTGATACCGGCCAGCTGCGGCAGTGCGGCAATCGCAGCGTCAATAACGTGATCCAGCTGCGTCCAGTCGACCTGACGGTTGTTGACGGTGCTGTGCAACGAGTGCAGCCAACGCCAGCTTTCCAGCATCACGGTTTTCGCATCGTAGTAGGCCGGATCGTAAACCTGGAAGAAGCGCTGGGCGCGACCTTCGTTATTCACCACCGTGCCATCGCTTTCCGCAAAGCTTGCCGCGGAGAGCACCAGATGCGCTTTATCCATAATCGCCGTACGCTGATGGTCAACCACCATTACCAGCGGCGCTTTCGCCAGCGCTGCATCAACGCGGGCGGCGGAAGCATGACGGTGCAGGTCGTTTTCCAGCACAATAACCGCGTCGGCAGCACCGCTTTCCAGTTCGCTCAGCGCTTCTTCAAGCGAGCCGCCGCCGATCATCCCGAGGCCAACGCTGTTCACCGCGCGCGCAACCATGGTCACGCCGACGTCAGCACCGCGTCCTTTCAAGGCTTTCGCGACGTTTGCCGCCGCCTGAATAACCTCAATGCTCCCGGCGTTGGTTCCGGAGACAATCAACGGTTTTTTCGCTCCGGCCAATGCCTGAACGATCACATCGACTTTACCTTTCAGATCGCTGCTCAGCCCTTCCACCGCCGGGGCGCTGTCATCCAGCGCATGGGCAATAGCAAAGCCGAGGCGCGCTTGATCTTCTACCGGTGCGCGGTAGGTCCAGGCGGCGATATCATCAAGACGAGTGTCATCAATATTAGTGACGAACAGCGGATGCTTCGCGCGCTGGCCAATGTTAAGGATCGCGGCAATCTGCCAGTCGGCGACTTTCTGCGCCGCCGCCATTTCACGTGCTTTGCCTTTCACTGCCTGACGCACAGCCAGCGCAATACGCGCGCCGGTCTGGGTGATGTCCTCACCGAGGATCAGCACCGCATCGTAGGATTCGATTTCGCGCAGCGCCGGGGTATGAATACCGCCATCGCGCAGCACTTTCAGCATCATCTGCAGGCGTTCTTGTTCACCTTTAGCAATGCCGGTATAGAAGTTATCGGCGCCGACCAGATCGCGCAGCGCGAAGTTGCTTTCGATGCTGGCGCGCGGGGAGCCGATACCAATGACTTTCTTCGACTGGCGCAGAATATCCGCCGCGCCCTGCATCGCCTGTTCGGCGTTGAGGGTGATGAAGTCGTCGCCACGGCGCTGAACCGGCTGACGCGGACGGTCTTTCAGGTTCACATAGCCATAGCCGAAACGACCGCGGTCGCAGAGGAAGTAACGGTTAACGGTACCGTTGTAACGGTTTTCGATACGGCGCAGTTCACCGTAGCGCTCACCGGGGCTGATATTGCAGCCAATGGAACACTGCTGGCAGATGCTTGGCGCAAACTGCATGTCCCATTTACGGTTATAGCGCTCGGAGTGCGTTTTATCGGTAAACACGCCGGTCGGGCAGACTTCTACCAGGTTGCCGGAGAATTCGCTCTCGAGCACGCCATCTTCCGGACGACCGAAGTAGACGTTGTCGTGAGCGCCATAAACGCCCAGATCGGTGCCGTCAGCATAATCTTTGTAGTAGCGAACGCAGCGGTAGCAGGCGATGCAGCGGTTCATTTCATGCGAGATGAACGGCCCCAGATCCTGATTACGGTGGGTACGCTTGGTGAAACGATAGCGACGGAAGCTATGACCGGTCATTACGGTCATATCCTGTAAGTGACAGTTACCCCCCTCTTCGCAGACCGGACAGTCGTGCGGGTGGTTGGTCATCAGCCACTCAACTACGCTCTCGCGGAACTGCTTCGCTTCTGCGTCGTCGATAGAAATAAAAGTGCCGTCGGATGCCGGTGTCATACAGGACATCACCAGGCGGCCACGCGTGTCTTCCGCGTTTTGATATTGCTTCACCGCACACTGGCGGCAAGCACCAACGCTTCCCAGCGCCGGATGCCAGCAAAAATAGGGAATATCAAGACCCAGAGAGAGACAAGCCTCTAGCAGGTTGTCCGCTCCATCGACCTCGTATTCTTTGCCGTCTACATGAATCGTAGCCATAGTCAGCATGCTTCCAGTTGGCTCAGTCAGTGACCAAGCGTTAATCGAATTTCTTTTCCGCTTTATCCTTCAAGCTGCCTCGGCGTTGGCTTCCCTCGTTCACCCCAGTCACTTACTTTAGTAAGCTCATGGGTTCTCTCGGTTGCCGCCTTGACGCATCTTGAATGCTTTCGCGTAAAACGTTTACCAGCGCGCTTTTAGCAAGTTCGGCTGAATCCCATTGATTGCATGGGTATTGCTGAACTGCTGCTTAATGCCAGCTTCGAATTCTTCGCGGAAATATTTAATCGCGCTCTGCAGCGGTTCAACCGCACCTGGCGCGTGGGCGCAGAAGGTTTTACCCGGCCCGAGGAATCGACACAGTTGCTCAAGTGTCTCGATATCCCCCGGCTGGCCTTCGCCGCGCTCAAGGGCGCGCAGAATTTTCACACTCCACGGCAGGCCGTCGCGGCAAGGTGTACACCAGCCACAGGACTCACGGGCGAAAAACTCTTCCAGGTTGCGCACCAGCGATACCATGTTGATTTCGTGGTCAACGGCCATCGCCAGCGAAGTGCCGAGACGACTCCCCGCTTTACCAATGCTTTCGAACTCCATCGGCAGGTCAAGATGCGCTTCTGTCAGGAAATCAGTTCCCGCGCCGCCCGGCTGCCAGGCTTTGAACTTCAGGCCATCGCGCATACCGCCCGCGTAATCCTCAAGGATCTCGCGCGCAGTGGTGCCGAACGGCAGCTCCCAGACGCCCGGATTTTTCACCCGACCGGAGAAGCCCATCAGTTTGGTTCCCGCATCTTTACTGGTGGAGATGTTCTGATACCACTCGACGCCGTTGGCCAGAATCGCCGGGACGTTGCACAGGGTTTCGACGTTGTTAACGCAGGTTGGTTTACCCCACACGCCGGAGCTCGCCGGGAACGGCGGCTTGGAGCGTGGGTTCGCGCGGCGGCCTTCGAGAGAGTTAATCAACGCGGTTTCTTCGCCGCAGATGTAGCGCCCTGCCCCGGTGTGAACAATCAGTTCGAAGTCAAAACCGCTACCAAGAATGTTTTTTCCCAGCAGACCCGCTTCGTTCGCTTCGGCAATCGCCCGGCGCAGATGCTGAGCCGCTTCAATATATTCGCCACGCAGGAAGATGTAGCCGCGATACGCTTTCAGCGCAAACGCGGAGATCAGCATGCCTTCCACCAACAGGTGCGGCAGTTGTTCCATCAACAGGCGGTCTTTATAGGTGCCCGGCTCCATTTCATCGGCATTACACAGCAGGTAACGGATGTTCATGGATTCGTCTTTCGGCATCAGACTCCACTTCAGACCCGTGGAAAAGCCTGCACCGCCGCGCCCTTTCAGGCCAGCGTCTTTTACCTGATTAACGATTTCGTCCGGAGCCATCCCACAGAGCGCTTTACGCGCCCCGGCATAACCGTTTTTACTCTGGTATTCATCCAGCCAGACCGGCTGTTTGTCGTCACGCAGACGCCAGGTTAACGGATGGGTTTCGGCAGTACGAATAATGGTTTTCATTTATACCGCTCCAGGAGGTCAGGAATCGCTTCCGGCGTCAGATAACTGTGAGTGTCCTCATCAATCATCATCGTCGGCCCCTTGTCGCAGTTGCCCAGGCAACAGGTCGGCAGCAGAGTGAAACGACCATCAAAAGTGGTTTGACCCGGTTTGATGTCCAGCTTCTTCTCGATAGCCGACTGAATGCCCTGGAAACCAGTGATATGGCACACTACGCTGTCGCAGTAGCGAATCACGTGACGGCCTACTGGCTGGCGGAAAATCTGACTGTAGAACGTTGCCACGCCTTCTACGTCGCTGGCCGGGATCCCCAGCACATCGGCGATAGCGTAGATTGCGCCGTCCGGCACCCAGCCGCGCTGCTTCTGAACGATCTTCAGCGCTTCAATGGACGCCGCACGCGGGTCTTCGTAGTGGTGCTTTTCGTGCTCAATCGCCTCACGCTCTGCCGCACTCAGCTCAAAAGCCTCGGTTTGTGGTTGTTGATTCTCGTGCATAATTAGCGGTCCACGTCTGACATAACAAAATCGATACTACCCAGATAGACGATCAGGTCTGATACCAGGCTGCCGCGAATCGCCGCCGGGATCTGCTGCAGGTGCGCATAGCTCGGCGTGCGGATACGGGTGCGGTAGCTCATGGTGCTGCCGTCGCTGGTCAGGTAGTAACTGTTAATACCCTTCGTCGCTTCAACCATCTGGAAGGATTCATTGGCCGGCATGACCGGGCCCCAGGAAACCTGCAGGAAGTGCGTAATCAGGGTTTCGATATGCTGCAGCGTGCGCTCTTTCGGCGGCGGCGTGGTCAGCGGGTGATCCGCTTTGAACGGGCCTTCCGGCATGTTATCGAGGCACTGCTGAAGAATGCGCAGGCTCTGGCGCAGCTCTTCCACTTTTAGCATCACGCGGGTGTAGCAGTCGGAAACACCGCCGCCGGTCGGGATTTCAAAGTCGAAGTTTTCATAACCAGAATAGGGACGCCATTTACGAACGTCGAAACCAATACCGGTGGCACGCAGGCCAGCCCCGGTGGTACCCCACTCCAGTGCCTCTTTCGCGCCATAAGCAGCCACCCCTTTTGAACGGCCAATCAGGATGGTGTTACGCAGCGCGGCTTTCTCGTAGGAGTCCAGACGCTTTGGCATCCACTCAAGGAATTCACGCAGCAGACGATCCCAACCGCGCGGCAGGTCGTGGGCGACGCCGCCGATGCGGAACCAGGCCGGGTGCATACGGAAGCCGGTAATCGCTTCCACCAGATCGTAGATTTTCTGACGGTCGGTAAAGGCGAAGAACACCGGCGTCATCGCACCGACGTCCTGGATAAAGGTTGAGATATAGAGCAGGTGGCTGTTAATGCGGAACAGCTCGGAGAGCATCACGCGAATCACGTTGACGCGATCCGGCACGGTTATCCCCGCCAGTTTCTCTACTGCCAGCACGTACGGCATCTCGTTAACGCAGCCGCCGAGGTATTCGATACGGTCGGTGTACGGGATGTAGCTGTGCCAGGACTGGCGTTCGCCCATTTTCTCGGCACCACGATGGTGGTAACCGATATCCGGCACGCAGTCGACAATCTCTTCGCCATCCAACTGCAGAATAATACGGAATGCACCGTGGGCAGACGGGTGGTTCGGGCCGAGGTTGAGGAACATGAAGTCCTCGTTTTCGGTGCCGCGCTTCATGCCCCACTCTTCCGGTTTGAAGGTCAACGCTTCCATTTCCAGATCCTGCTTAGCTTTGGTCAGCTCAAACGGATCGAATTCGGTGGCGCGGGCCGGATAATCCTTACGCAGCGGATGGCCTTCCCAGGTCGGCGGCATCATGATGCGACGCAGATTCGGGTGACCATCGAAGGTGACGCCAAACATCTCCCAGGTTTCACGCTCATACCAGTTGGCATTGGGGTACAGTTTGGTAAAGGTCGGCAAGTGCAGATCGTTTTCCGACAGCGCAACCTTGAGCATGATGTCGCGATTGCGATCGACTGAAATCAGGTGATAGAAAACAGAAAAATCCGCGGCGGGTAAACCGTCGCGGTGCGTGCGCAGACGTTCGTCCATGCCGTGCAGGTCAAACAGCATTACGTAAGGCTTTGGTAATCTCTTCAGGAAATCACCCACCTCAAGCAGCTGTTCGCGCTTCACCCAAACCACCGGAACGCCGGTGCGGGTTGGCTGAACGGTAAAGGCATCCGGCCCAAAACGGTTGCGCAGTTCGCCGATCACCGGGTCATCAAGGTGATCGCGGGTTTGCCAGGCTGGTGCGGCATCATGCGCAGTTAAATCGGTCATATTGTTCACCATTGCAAAAGGTCCGTGGTGACTGCCGGGCGAGGCTTCGCTGCTTTAGTAGATTGATTTGCGAAGTCTTTTTCCCGCCCGCAGGCGCAAGTTAAATCTCGTCCGGAGTCCGCAGATTGGTCACTGCAATACGTTCGCCGCGTTTACGCTCGCGTTCCGACTGCATGTTGGCGCGATACACGCCCTGATCGCCAACCACCCACGAGAGAGGACGGCGCTCTTTACCAATGGATTCCTGCAGCAGCATCAGCGCCTGCATATAAGCTTCCGGACGCGGCGGGCATCCCGGGATGTAAACATCAACCGGAATGAACTTATCCACACCCTGTACGACAGAGTAAATATCGTACATACCGCCGGAGTTAGCGCATGCACCCATGGAGATAACCCACTTTGGCTCCAGCATCTGGTCATAAAGACGCTGAATAACCGGGGCCATTTTGGTGAAGCAGGTGCCCGCCACTACCATCAGGTCCGCCTGACGCGGGGAAGCACGCAGCACTTCGGCGCCAAAACGCGCAACATCGTGCACCGCGGTAAAGGACGTCACCATTTCCACATAGCAGCAAGAAAGGCCGAAGTTATAAGGCCAGATTGAGTTCTTACGGCCCCAGTTCACCATGTCATGCAACGCGTGTTCGAGTTTCCCCATATACACGCTTTTGTTGACTTCTTGCTCAAGGGGGTCAGTTACGATCTCCTGTTTTTGCAGGGGGTAACGGTCGTTCTCACCGTTAGGATCGATGCGGGTGAGCGTATAATCCATCTTATTGCCTCGCTTTTACTGCGTATGACGGTTAGTGGGACTGTCTGTTTCCGGGTTAACCAGCGTGCGACGGGAGCGCGCAGGCGTCCAGTCCAGTGCGCCGATACGAACGAGGTAAACCAGACCAGCCAGTAACACTAAAATGAAAATTGCGGCTTCCACAAAGCCGACCCAGCCGCTTTCGCGGATAGAAGTCGACCATGCGTAGAGATACAGGGCTTCCACGTCGAAGATAACGAAGAACATGGCAACCAGATAAAACTTCGCAGAAAGGCGTAAGCGAGCTGAACCAACGGAGTCGATCCCGGATTCAAATGGCGTGTTCTTGCTACGCGCGCGTGCGCGTCCGCCGAGGTACCAGCCGCCGACAAGCATCAGGCAGCACAGACCGATAGCGATGATGAGAAATATAGCGAATGCCCAATGATGAGCGATGACTTCAGTGGATGTTGACATACGCAAAGCTTTACCAAAAAAGTGTAGCGCTAAAACCCTCTGCTCTTACTGGCAGATGAACGCCACAGCGTTTCACGGGGAGGAATAAAAAAAATAGCCGTGCAAAAAAGCGTCCCTGGTTGATGCGGAAGGCCAGTTGCGGTGGCTTTTTACTCCTTTCATTAACCTTTTGTCAACTTCAACAAAAGTTTTAACAACATTAATTTACATTGGATTTTTTTCATTAACATTAAATGCCCTTTGATGCGGAATAACCTTGCATACCATTCGGATTTAATGCTGTTGAATCGTGTCCGTTTCCATCGTAAATCAAAATTACCCGGCTATTTTGACAGGATTTAGCCACGATTCCTCCCCCTAAGGAGGGGTATTTTCTTGATCTGTGACACGCTTTTGTTAATTGAACCCCAAAAACAGCAACAAACCATCCGGTTTTTTAACATTAGCAGGAAGTATTGAAAGTGCCGAGAAAAGTACAGAAGTGGGATGAAGCGCAAAACTAACTCACTGATTTTAATAAAAACAAATCAATAATATATTCAATTCTTCAATAAAATTTGAAAAAAAAGAACCACAGTGCCCATTTCAGCTTTCTGTGGTTCTTTTTTACACTTACATTTTGTTACCAGTTTTTGTGACGTTTGTTAGCTTTTTGCCCTTCAGGAAACCAGGGAATTATCTCCCCCTTCAGGGGTATAAACATGCTCTGTCGACAACAGTTCGCGATCCGCACTTAGAGACTGGAAAATGGTGCGAGCTAACTCACTGGCCTTCTGTGGATCGCAGAGCAACACATAGTGTGTATCCGGCAAAACAGGTAAGCCATCGCTCCTGCCTGGTACCCGGAGCGCCGGGTTCATCATTTCAACGGGTTGTGCGGTCACACCAAGCCCAGCCTTCACCGCAGCCTTAACGCCCGCCAGTGAGGATGCCGCATGGGCCAGATGCCAGGGCAACTGGGCCGTATTGAGTACCGAAATGATATCCTCCCGGAACGGACCCGGCGCATCCAGTAAGATAAGCGGTATAGATTCGCCTTGTGGAAGGTCATAATCTGCTGCGCAGTACCACAGCGTCGGCGAGCGACGTAACGTCAACGTCTCGAAGTTGTCCGTTTGACGGGTTGTCAGCGCGAGATCAATCACCCCATTCTTTAGCATCTCTACTACATCAACATGGCTGAGAACTTTAATTTCCAGCGTCAATTTAGGATAAAAGCTTCCGATTCGATTCAATAAGAACGGTAAAATTGTATCTGCCGTCTCATCGGATGCACCGATGGTTAGCGTTCCCTGTAGGCTGCCGAACATTAACGACATGCAGGCTTCGTCATTGAAGCGCAGAATTTTCCGCGCATACCCCAGTAGCTGAATACCCTGTTCCGTGAGTAATTTATTGCGCCCGTGGCGAGCAAAGAGTTCTTTTCCAACCAGCTGCTCCAGTCGTTGCATCTGCTGGCTTACCGCCGACTGTGTGCGACACACCGCCACGGCGGCAGCGGCAAACGTATTGAGATCGGCGACGGCAACAAAGGTTCTCAGTAAATCGAGGTCTAAATTTAGTATCGGGCGATTTTCATTTATCATAGTTGCTTCACTTACAGGCGACTGATTCTTGCCTTGTTGATGCTGTGTCCAGCTTCCGGCTATTCCTTAAGCCTCGTGTTATCCGCAATGGATGAACAACTGGAAGAACGTTATTGCATTTGAAAGCACTCGTCCGCAGCAAATGTGCGAAATTTTTGAGTAATATTTTGTTCGTAGACCTAAGCACTTTTAATTAGGACATTCCCGCTTTATGTGATGTAACGCAAAAAAATAGCTATCAACGACCATTAACCGCGCTCCACAAGCAAGTAAAGTTTGTTGCAGCAATCGGGAAGACAAACAAAAAAACCTGCAATAACAATGTATTAATAAAAAACGCTGCCTGACATAGCGGCATATCACTATTAACGGCGATATTCTAACCGAAAACCGCAATATTTATAAGTGTTATTCAGTATTATCTCAGATAATTTTAAACATTTTTCAGCACTTTAATTAAATGAACAAATCTAAGAATATTCCTTTCAAAAAATAAGATTCATTAATTTATTAAATGTTTTCCATTAAAAAATGACTGCCACGTTTGTTACAAATTTCAGCGTATTGTGAGTTAAAGTTTATCAAAAATGGATAACGTGTTTTATGCGCAAAAAACCAGCGCCCGTCGCCTTCCTTAAGTACAAACCAGATAAAGCTTCATAAAAAATCATACATGCACAACATAAAACCACGACATTAAGCATATTAGGTATATTGTATATACTGACCGACAATTCCACAGACAAATTGATTACACTAAAAAAAGATTAATGGCAAAATCTTCTCCTGTTAACCCTTCAAAACAGCGGGGATGCGGAGTACATTATTCCGTGCTGACTTCCACGGCAGGGAGTGGCGATAACAGCTAAAAGGTCAAAGGTTCATGTCCCCCATCGAAAAATCCAGCAAGTTAGATAACGTCTGTTACGATATCCGCGGCCCGGTTCTGAAAGAGGCTAAACGCCTTGAAGAAGAAGGCAATAAAGTCCTGAAGCTGAACATCGGCAACCCGGCGCCGTTTGGCTTTGACGCACCTGATGAAATTCTCGTCGACGTCATCCGCAATCTCCCGACAGCTCAGGGCTACTGCGACTCTAAGGGCCTTTATTCCGCCCGCAAAGCCATTATGCAGCACTACCAGGCCCGCGGCATGCGCGATGTCACGGTCGAAGATATCTATATCGGTAACGGGGTTTCTGAGCTTATCGTGCAGGCCATGCAGGCGCTGCTTAATAGCGGCGATGAGATGCTGGTACCCGCGCCCGATTATCCTTTATGGACCGCCGCAGTGTCTCTTTCCAGCGGAAAAGCGGTGCACTACCTTTGTGATGAGTCTTCCGACTGGTTCCCGGACCTCGATGATATCCGCGCTAAAATCACTCCACGTACCCGCGGCATTGTGATTATCAACCCGAATAACCCAACGGGTGCAGTGTATTCAAAAGAGCTGCTGATGGAGATCGTCGAGATCGCCCGTCAGCATAATCTGATTATTTTCGCCGATGAGATCTACGACAAGATCCTCTACGATCACGCTCAGCACCACTCTATCGCGCCGCTGGCGCCGGACCTGCTCACCATCACCTTTAACGGCCTGTCAAAAACATACCGCGTTGCAGGCTTCCGTCAGGGCTGGATGGTGCTTAACGGGCCGAAGAAGCACGCGAAGGGCTATATTGAAGGCCTGGAGATGCTGGCCTCTATGCGCCTGTGCGCCAACGTCCCGGCTCAGCACGCGATTCAAACGGCGCTTGGCGGATACCAGAGCATCAGCGAATTTATCGTTCCCGGTGGGCGTTTATACGAACAGCGTAATCGCGCGTGGGAGCTCATTAACGAAATTCCTGGCGTATCCTGCACCAAGCCGAAAGGCGCGCTGTATATGTTCCCGAAAATCGACGCCAAACGCTTTAATATCCACGATGACCAGAAGATGGTGCTGGATTTCCTGCTACAGGAAAAAGTGCTATTGGTTCAGGGTACGGCATTCAACTGGCCGTGGCCGGATCACGTGCGTATTGTCACCCTCCCACGTGAAGACGATCTGGAACTGGCAATCACCCGCTTCGGTCGTTTCCTTTCCGGTTACCATCAGCTCTGATTTTGTCAGACCCGCCGCCGGAATTTGCATCCGGCGGCAATCCCTGCGCACAATGACCCCCGACGTTGTTACTGATTAAGGGTTCCTATGAGTCAGAGTCATTTCTTTGCCCACCTCTCCCGCCTGAAACTGATCAATCGCTGGCCGCTGATGCGCAATGTGCGCACCGAAAACGTCTCCGAACACAGTTTGCAGGTGGCGATGGTTGCCCATGCGCTGGCAGCCATTAAAAATCGTAAATTTGGCGGCCAGGTTAATGCCGAACGGATTGCATTGTTAGCGATGTACCACGATGCTTCGGAAGTCCTGACCGGCGATCTTCCCACTCCAGTGAAGTATTTCAACTCGCAGATTGCGCAAGAATACAAAGCCATCGAGAAAATAGCTCAGCAGAAGCTGATCGAGATGGTTCCTGATGAATTACGCGATATTTTTGAGCCGCTGATTGACGAGCACCACTATAGCGATGAGGAGAAATCCCTCGTTAAACAGGCTGATGCGCTTTGCGCCTATCTTAAGTGCCTGGAAGAACTGTCGGCGGGCAACAATGAGTTTCTGCTGGCCAAAGGTCGTCTTGAGAAAACGCTGGAATCACGCCGCAGCGAGGAGATGGACTATTTTATGCAGGTATTTGTGCCGAGCTTCCACCTTTCGCTGGATGAAATTAGCCAGGACTCACCTTTATAAACAGGCTTATCCCCGGTCAGCAGATGCATGACCGGGGCGATTTCTCTGCGGAATCAGAACGGAAACAGCACCGGGATCAGCAGTACGCACACCACCATGACCATCACGGTAAACGGTACGCCAATCTTTACGAAATCGCTGAATGAATACTTACCCGGCCCAAGCACCAGCGTATTCACCGGCGACGATACAGGCGTCATAAACGCCGCTGAAGCCGCCATTGCCACCACCATCGCGAAGGGATAAGGCGATACCCCCATCGACTTCGCCGCCGCCAGCGCAATGGGCGCCATCAGCACCGCGGTGGCGGTGTTAGAAATAAACAGCCCGATTGTCGCGCACATTACAAACAAACAACCCAACATCAGATAGGGCCCTCTGCTTCCCGCCACATCCATTAACCCTTTAACCACCAGATCCACACCGCCGGTTTTTTGCAATGCCAGGGCAAAAGGCATCATCCCGACAATCAAAATAATACTCGGCCAGTGAATCGCTTTGTATGCGCTCTCGGCGTTAATACAACGGAATTTGCCCATCAGCAGGCAGGCGATAATCGCCGCTATCGGGTTGGGAATTTCGTCAGTCAGCATCAGCGCCACCATCAGCACCAGGCAGAAAATGGCGTGCGGTGCCTGACTGTGCGCAGGTGAGGCATCGTTGACTTCAATTGGCATATTCAGCACCACAAAGTCGCGGCCCCGCTTAGCCAACAGGGCAATTTGCCGCCAGTTACCAACCACCAGCATGATATCGCCAAGTTGCAAAGACTCATCGGTCACCGCGCCATCAAGGGCTTTACCATCACGCTTTAGCCCCACGATGTTTAGATCGAAACGAGTACGGAAAGCGATTTCGCGCACCGTTTTGCCTATCAGCTCGGAATCGGGGATCAGCGAGACCTCCGCCATCCCTACGTCCAGAGCCTGGTCGGAAAAATACTCGCCGCGCAGGATCATAGGTTCGAGCATTTGCTCGCCGCAGAACTGGCGTAAATCCACATCCGAGGCGGACATATCGATCAGCAGTACATCGCGAGCGCGAAATTCCGATACTCCATTTACGTTAACGATAACTCGCCGAAAACGTCTCCAGCGCTCAACCCCGATAACGTTCGCACCGTAGCGTTCGCGCAGTTTCAGATCATCCAGGCGCTGGCCAATCATTGGCGATCCGGGACGAATTGCCAGACGGCGCGCTCTCCCCGTCAAATGGTAATCTTTGATTAAATCGCGGAAAGTGCTTCTTTTACGGCCATCACGCGCTTGCTCGCTCTCTTCCCCTCTGAGCATGAAGCGCATCACCAGCATATAGAAAACACCCAGTACCAGTACCACCAGGCCTATTGGCGTGACGCTAAAAAAGCTAAATCCCTGTAACCCTTCACGTAAAAGCTCGCTGTTGACCACCAGGTTGGGAGGCGTGGCGACCAGGGTCATCATCCCACTGATCAGTCCGGCGAAACTGAGCGGCATCATCAGGCGCGAGGGCGACGTATTCATGCGCATTGAGACGCTAAGCACCACTGGAATAAAAATAGCCACCACGCCCGTTGAGCTCATAAAAGCGCCCAGTCCGGCAACGGTAAGCATGAGAAACACCAGCATTTTGGTTTCGCTGTTACCGGCAACCTTCACCAGCCACGACCCCATTTTGGTAGCGACCCCGGTACGCACCAGACCATCGCCAATAATAAATAGCGCGGCGATAAGAATGACGTTGGGATCGCTAAAACCTGAGAAAGCTTCGCTGAGGGTCAGCGTATCGCTAAGGACAAAAGCAACAATAACTAACAGTGCGATAGCGTCCATGCGCACTTTTCCGGTGGCAAAGAGCACTACGGCTACGGCAAGAAGAGATAACACCCAAATCAATTCACCGTTCACAACTTATCCTTGTCAGAAGATGGAGTTGGAAGTTTGGCATAAAAAAGCCCCGCCAGTGCGGGGCTAAATCATGAGATTAGTCTTTAAGGCTAACATTCACATTGCCGTCGGCCAGACGCTCAACCTTCAGGTTTTCAAGCGTCGTTAACACAAAATCTGCTTCATCAAGCCGCGGCGCATCCGCAGGCACATTTACTGCGATAGTCCGGCAGCCAGCAGTCAGTCCGGAGAGCAGCCCGGCAGGGGCATCCTCCACGACAGCGCAATCTTTCGGCTCCAGACCCAACAGTTCAGCCCCCAGCAGATAAGCGTCCGGAGCGGGCTTTCCGTGTTTCACGCGCTCGGCGGTGACGAAAACATTGGTGTCAGGCAACCCCGCCGCACGGTGACGTGCATGGGCGACAGGTATCGAACCCGACGTTACGATCGCCCAGGGAATACCGGCCTGGTCGAGAGTATTAAGTAACGCAATCGCCCCAGGCAGCGCCGTTATGCCATCCGTATCCGTCGCCTCTACCGTTTCCAGCCGGGTGAACTCGGCCTGAATCTCTTCTTCGCTGCGGCCGGGTAGAAAATGACGCAACGAGGTTATCGCCTGCTTGCCATGAATGAAGTTCAAGACTTCATCGTGCGGGATACCGAACCGATCCGCCCATTTGCACCACGAACGTTCCACTACCGGTAACGAATCGACCAATGTCCCGTCAAGATCAAACAGGAAACCTTTACACTGCACGGGAACCTCCATCAGGCATTGATAATTTGATTAATTTCGTTGCTGCTTAAATGATACTGACGCGGGCAAGAGTGCCAGGCGTTAAGCATACGCTGGTATTTTTCCCACATCGGGGTTTGCGAATTGAAGCCGTGAGTCCCGGCGTCGAAATGGCTGTAACGCCCTTCAATGTTAACGATAAAGCGAACATATCCGAGGTAGCGGGCTTCGGTCGCCACGTCAAAGCCAAGGAAAGTTACCCGACGCTCGTCGATTCCGCTGGAATCCTTCAGGTTAGTCCAGGAGACATGCAATGCGTGATACATCTCCATGATATCAATGACGGTACGGCAGGTTTCCTCTGTCAGCTGGCCAAATTCGCGGTCCAGCTCGCGCATCTGCAACCCATATCCACGCTCAATGATGGTCTGTAGACGACGGTAACGTTCAGCGTTGTCCGGGTCGAGCATCGTCATCATCTTGTACTGATTAGATAAAATCAGACGCTGCGCATTGGTCATTTCCATTTTTTGACTCCTGTAGCACTTTTTGGCGTGAAAAAAGAAGGCGCATGAATCATGCGCCTTCTTTTATATGCGTTTTCCTGATGCAATTACAAATCATCCAGGAAAGTTTTATCCAGTTGTTTGAAGGCGCGCTTAAGCGTGTCAGCTAAAGCCTGGTAATCGGGCTTGCCGTCAACCGGCGCCAGCGCCTGCCCCGCCTCCTGCAGTTTACCGCGAACTTCATAAAACCAATTCAGCACCGATGGCGGCAGCGGCGTGACTGAACGTTTCCCCAGCCACCATAAACCTTGCATCGGCAGGCTTAGCGCAAACAGCGCCGTGGCAACAGCTGGACCTAATTGCCCACCAAGGGCGATTTGCCAGCACAGTGTGAAGATAGCGACTGGCGGCATAATGCGAATCGCATAGCGGGTGGCGCGAATAATGCGGTTTTCGATAAATACCGGAGCGAGACGTTTATCCAGAGGCCAGGTCTTTGCGTAGTGCTGCCCATGGCGAAACAAGCCAAAAAAGCTAACGGGGCGATTCTCGGGACTGGACATGGCTTCACCTCAACTTTACATATAAAACTTAAAAAATTCGTGCAAAACACCAACTGTGCATGACAACGTTCAAAAGATTTTGGCAATGGTTACGCAATCAGGTATTCTGTGCCGACCTGAAGGGCAGTTAGACCCTTTTACCAGATTAGTCAAATTATCGCATATTCTGCCATTAGCTGAAAATTAGGCAAAATGGCATAAAATCAAATGTACTTCTCCCATCATGCCCAAAAACGTTCAAGGCATGATGTTAATCATAAATGTCGATGTCATCCTGCGCTACGCTTTGTGACACACTGACGTTTTTTTAGCCACGTATCATAAAAGGTACTTCCATGTCGAGTAAGTTAGTACTGGTTCTGAACTGCGGTAGCTCCTCTCTGAAATTCGCTATCCTTGATGCCCTAAACGGTGACGAATACCTGTCCGGTTTAGCTGAATGTTTCCATCTTCCGGAAGCCCGTATCAAATGGAAAATGGACGGCAGCAAGCAAGAAGCCGAATTAGGCGCGGGCGCTGCTCACAGTGAAGCACTTAACTTTATCGTTAACACTATTCTGGCACAAAAACCAGAACTGTCCGCTCAGATAACCTCTATTGGCCATCGTATCGTTCACGGCGGCGAGAAATACACCAGCTCCGTAGTGATTGATGACTCCGTCATCCAGGGTATCAAAGATTCCGCATCTTTCGCTCCACTGCACAACCCAGCGCACCTGATCGGTATCGCAGAAGCACTGAAATCCTTCCCGCATCTGAAAGACAAGAACGTTGCCGTGTTTGACACCGCGTTCCATCAGACCATGCCGGAAGAGTCTTACCTTTATGCCCTGCCGTACAGCCTGTACAAAGAGCACGGCGTACGTCGCTACGGCGCGCACGGCACCAGCCACTTCTATGTGACTCAGGAAGCCGCTAAGGTTCTGAACAAACCGGTTGAAGAACTGAACATCATCACCTGCCACCTGGGCAATGGTGGTTCCGTTTCTGCTATCCGCAACGGTAAATGCGTTGATACTTCTATGGGTCTGACCCCGCTGGAAGGTCTGGTCATGGGCACCCGTTCTGGTGACATCGATCCAGCAATCATTTTCCATCTGCACGATGCCCTTGGCATGAGCGTAGACGCTATCAACAAAATGCTGACCAAAGAGTCCGGTCTGCTCGGTCTGACCGAAGTGACCAGCGACTGCCGCTATGTTGAAGACAACTACAAAGAAAAAGCAGATGCTAAACGTGCAATGGACGTTTACTGCCATCGCCTGGCAAAATACATCGGTTCCTATACCGCGCTGATGGACGGTCGTCTGGACGCAGTTGTGTTTACCGGTGGTATCGGTGAGAACGCGGCTATGGTTCGCGAACTATCCCTGGGCAAACTGGGCGTTCTGGGCTTCGAAGTTGATCACGAACGCAACCTGGCTGCCCGCTTCGGCAAGTCTGGCTTCATCAACAAAGAAGGCACCCGCCCGGCTGTCGTCATTCCGACCAACGAAGAGCTGGTCATCGCGCAAGACGCCAACCGTCTGACCGCTTGATTCCACACCGCCAGCGATAACCCTAAATAATTCGAGTTACAGGAAGGCGGCGACGCAGCGAATCCCCAGGAGCGTACGAGTAGTACGTAACTGGGGTGAGCGAGGAAAGCCAACGCACATGCAACTTGAAGTATGACGGGAAGCTGGTGGTGCAGTTTTGTATCCCGCCCGATACTGGCGGTAACGAAAGAGGATATATCGTGTCCCGTACAATCATGTTGATCCCTACCGGAACCAGCGTAGGCCTGACCAGCGTCAGCCTCGGCGTTATCCGTGCTATGGAACGTAAAGGCGTTCGTCTGAGCGTCTTTAAACCTATCGCCCAGCCGCGTGCTGGTGGCGATGCACCAGACCAGACCACTACCATCATTCGCGCGAACTCCGACCTTCCGGCCGCAGAACCGTTAAAAATGAGCCACGTTGAGTCGCTGCTTTCCAGCAACCAGAAAGACGTGCTGATGGAAGAGATCATCGCCAACTACCATGCTAATGCTCAGGATGCTGAAGTCGTGCTGGTTGAAGGCCTGGTGCCGACCCGCAAGCATCAGTTTGCCCAGTCGCTGAACTACGAAATTGCTAAAACGCTGAACGCGGAAATCGTCTTCGTGATGTCTCAGGGCACCGATACTCCGGAACAGCTGAAAGAACGCATGGAACTGACTCGCAGCAGCTTCGGCGGCGCGAAAAACACCAGCATTACCGGCGTTATCGTCAACAAGCTGAACGCTCCGGTTGATGAGCAGGGTCGCACCCGCCCGGACCTGTCCGAAATTTTCGATGACTCTTCCAAAGCGAAAGTCGTGAAAATTGACCCGGCTCTGCTGCAAAACGGTAGCCCGCTACCGGTTCTTGGCGCAGTACCGTGGAGCTTCGATCTGATTGCCACTCGTGCGATTGATATGGCGCATCACCTGAACGCCACCATCATTAACGAAGGCGACATCAATACTCGCCGCGTGAAGTCTGTAACCTTCTGTGCACGTAGCATCCCGCATATGTTGGAACACTTCCGTGCCGGTTCTCTGCTGGTGACCTCTGCAGACCGTCCTGACGTGCTGGTTGCAGCCTGTCTGGCAGCGATGAACGGCGTAGAAATCGGCGCTATCCTGCTGACCGGGGCCTATGAAATGGACCCTCGTGTAAGCAAGCTGTGCGAACGTGCATTTGCGACCGGCCTGCCGGTATTCATGGTTAACACCAACACCTGGCAGACCTCTCTCAGCCTGCAGAGCTTTAACCTCGAAGTCCCGGCTGACGATCACGCGCGCATCGAGAAAGTTCAGGAATACGTTGCTAACTACATCAACGCTGACTGGATTGAATCCCTGACCGCAACTTCCGAGCGCAGCCGTCGCCTCTCTCCGCCAGCCTTCCGCTATCAGCTCACCGAGCTGGCGCGTAAAGCCGGCAAACGCGTTGTTCTGCCGGAAGGTGACGAACCGCGTACCGTTAAAGCTGCCGCGATCTGTGCTGAACGCGGTATCGCCACCTGCGTGCTGCTGGGTAACCCGGATGAGATCATCCGCGTTGCGGCATCGCAGGGCGTTGAGCTGGGCGCAGGTGTTGAAATCGTTGATCCAGAAGTGGTTCGCGAAAGCTACGTTGCTCGTCTGGTCGAACTGCGTAAAAACAAAGGTATGACCGAAACCGTCGCCCGCGAACAGCTGGAAGATAACGTGGTTCTCGGTACCCTGATGCTGGAACAAGACGATGTTGACGGTCTGGTTTCCGGTGCGGTTCATACCACTGCGAACACCATCCGTCCGCCGCTGCAGTTGATCAAAACTGCACCGGGCAGCTCGCTGGTTTCTTCCGTGTTCTTCATGCTGCTGCCGGAACAGGTTTACGTTTACGGCGACTGCGCGATTAACCCGGACCCAACGGCAGAACAGCTGGCTGAAATCGCCATTCAGTCTGCAGACTCTGCAACTGCTTTCGGTATCGAACCGCGCGTTGCGATGCTCTCCTACTCCACCGGCACCTCTGGCGCAGGCAGCGATGTAGAGAAAGTACGCGAAGCGACTCGTCTGGCGCAGGAAAAACGTCCTGACCTGATGATCGACGGCCCGCTGCAGTACGACGCCGCGGTAATGGCTGACGTTGCGAAATCCAAAGCGCCGAATTCTCCGGTTGCCGGTCGCGCTACCGTGTTCATCTTCCCGGACCTGAACACCGGTAACACCACTTATAAAGCCGTACAGCGTTCTGCCGACCTGATCTCCATCGGGCCAATGCTGCAAGGTATGCGTAAGCCGGTGAACGACCTGTCCCGTGGCGCGCTGGTAGACGATATCGTCTACACCATCGCTCTGACCGCGATTCAGTCGTCTCAGCAGCAAGCATAATCTGCCCCCGGCATGAAAAAAGGCGACCGTTTGGTCGCCTTTTTATTTACAGCAGCTCGCGCGCCGCCGAGACAATATCATGCGCCGTCAGGCCATACTCCTTCTGCAAAAAGTCCTGCGTTCCCACCTGACCATAGCGTTCTTTCACTCCCACGCGACGCATCGGTACCGGACAGGTTTCCACCAACACTTCCGCCACCGCCGATCCCAGGCCATTATGAATACTATGGTTTTCACAGGTGACGATACGCCCGGTTTTTTCAGCATAGTTTTTCACCAGCATGCGATCGATAGGCTTCAAGGTAAACATATCAATCACTGCCGCGCTGACCCCTTCCTGTTCGAGCTGACGCGCCGCTTCCAGCGCTTCTACCACCATAATGCCGTTGGCGATCAGTGTGATATCTTCACCTTCACGCAGCACGTTACCCTTGCCGATGGTAAACGTTGAGCCCGCCGCATACACGCTCGGCGCCTGTTTACGGATCGTGCGCACCCAGTAGAAACCGTCAAGATTGATAAGCTGGCGCAGGATATCGTCAAACATCACGGCATCAGTCACTTCCAACACCACCGAGTGCGCCAGGCCGCGCACAATGCCCATATCCTCAAACGACATATGG
This sequence comes from Klebsiella sp. MISC125, assembly GCF_051131775.1. Lineage (NCBI taxonomy): Bacteria > Pseudomonadati > Pseudomonadota > Gammaproteobacteria > Enterobacterales > Enterobacteriaceae > Klebsiella > Klebsiella sp. MISC125. Next base: position 1,841,765 of record NZ_CP180448.1, on the reverse strand, counting down.
GTTCCGCCATTATGGCAGGCGGTAATACCCGCATCCGAGGCGATCACTTTGACGTTATTACGCTGATAATCCAGCGACATAAATAGCTGGTCAAAGCAGCGACGGCTGGCGAAGGCGGTAAAGGTATGAACAAATGGCTTGCGTCCGGTCAACGCCATCCCGGCGGCGGTGCCAATCACGTTGGCTTCCATAATGCCGCAGTTGATCACATGCTGCGGATACTCCCGCGCCACGCCATCCATCGCCATTGAGCTCATCAAGTCCGCTTCCAGGGCAATAATCGGGCCGCCCGCTTCAATCTCTTGCGTGATGAATCTGGCGTACACCTTGCGCATCTCTACGCTATCTTTTTGTCCTGCGGGTGCAACCTTAATCATGTGCGGCCTCCAGTTGGCGAATCGTCTCGTTCAGCGCCTCTTTCATCTCATCCGTCAGACGCAGGTGATGGTTATTACTGAGCTGCTCAAGATACGGCACGCCCTGCCCTTTAATGCTATCAAGGATCACCACGCGCGGACGTGCATCTGTAGACGGTATCGGCTGAACCGCCGCCAGCAGTCCGGAAATGTCATCACCTTTCACCGTGACAACATCAAAACCAAAGGCACGGAATTTATCTTCCAGATTGAAAGCGCAAATAATGTCATCCAGCGAGCCGTCAAGCTGGAGCTTATTCCAGTCAACAAACACCGTCAGGTTATTCAGCCGATGGTGGGCGATAAACTGGAACGCTTCCCAGCACTGGCCTTCATTCAGCTCGCCGTCGCCGACGATGCAGAATACGCGATTCGCGCGCCCCGCCAACTTATGCGACAACGCCATACCGCCAGCGATAGAAATCCCCTGCCCCAGCGATCCGGTTGTGGCATCGACGCCGCGCGTTTTCAGCCTGTCCGGATGGCTGGGCAGGCGCGTACCGTTATGGTTGAGCGTGCTTAGCTCTTCCAATGGGAAATAGCCCTTGATGGCTAACGTGCTGTATAACGCCGGGCCCGCATGACCTTTCGACAGTACAAAGTAATCGCGCTCCGACCAGTCCGGATCGGCGGGGTCGATTTTCATTACCGCGCCATATAACACCGCCAGCGTTTCCACCACCGACATACTGCCGCCATAGTGACCAAAACCCAGATTCGTCAGCGATTTTAAGGTGGCGACGCGAATGTCACGCGCCAGTTGGATCACTTCTTTCATATTCATGATTTGGCTCCGCTGTTCTCCTGCGCGCTACCGCCCGCAGATTTCTTTTTCGCAAAAATGTTGTAGACCACCAGCAGTGCGAACAACGCCACGACAAGACCCGTAATCGCCATCGGTGACAGGTAGCGCGCCAGATTACCGAGCACAATCCCTACCGCGCCGAAGTCCGCATCAGAGAAGGTGGTGTTGGCAAAACCAATCGCCCCCAGCACCGGTAGCAGCAGCACAGGCAGGAAGGTGATCAGCAGACCGTTGGCAAAAGCACCGATCATTGCCCCACGACGACCACCGGTAGCATTGCCGAACACCCCGGCAGTCGCACCGGTAAAGAAGTGCGGCACCACGCCCGGCAAAATCAATACCCACTTAAACTGCCCGCAGAGGAATAACCCGACCAGACCACCGAGGAAGCTAAACAGGAAACCAATCAGCACGGCATTGGGGGCGTAGGGGTAAACAACCGGACAGTCCAGCGCAGGGCGCGCATTTGGCACCAGCTTTTCCGAGAAGCCGGTAAAAGCCGGTACAATCTCCGCCAGAATCAGACGAACCCCTTGCAGGATGATGAACACCCCGGCGGCGAAGGTAATCGCCATAATAATGGCGTACACCAGATAGTTCTGGCCGCCGCTGTAGGTGCTTTCAACATACTCACGCCCTGCACTCACCGCCATAATCAAATAGATAATCATCATGGTCAGCGAAATGGAGATGGAGCTGTCACGCAGGAAGCTCAGGTTCTTCGGCAGATTCATCTCTTCGGTCGAGCGAGAGCCTTTGCCGCAGACGCTGCCAATCCAGCCTGAGAGCACATAGCCCAGCGTACCGAAGTGGCCGAAAGCGATATCATCGGTACCGGTAATCCGCTTCATATAGCGCTGCGCCAGCGCCGGGAAGAACGCCATCACCAGTCCGAGAATCAGCGAGCCGGTAAACACGAGTCCGACGCCTTCGAAGCCCGCCACGGTGAGGATCACGCCGATCATACAGGCCATATAGAAGGTGTGATGCCCGGTCAGGAAGATGTATTTCAGACGCGTAAAGCGCGCGACCAGAATATTTGCCACCATCCCAAATGCCATAATCAGCGCGGTTGAAGCACCATATTTTTCCAGAGCAATAGAAACAATCGCCTCGTTATTAGGAATAATCCCCTGAATATTAAAGGCATGCTCAAACATTCCCCCTAGCGGATTAAGAGAGCCGACTAATACCGTCGCGCCACCACCCAGAACGATAAAACCCAGAATAGTTTTTATCGTTCCTTTCACGACATCGGAAAAAGATTTTTTTTGCGCAACCAGACCAATTAGCGCAATTAACCCGACCAGAACGGAGGGTACCTTGAGAATATCAACAACAAAATTCAGCGTTTCAAGGATAAACATATCCGCCTCGCTATAAAGAGTTATTGTTTGGCGAACCACGCGCGCAGCTGCGCTTCGAGTTCATTAATGTCGATGATGTTGGTGATCACCACCAGCTGGCTTTCCGGCACGCTGGCGCTGGCGGCAATATCTTTTGCCATCACAAATAAATCTGCCGCGCCCGGCGTTGCCGATGAGAGATCGGAGTGCTCCACTTCAGCTTCTATTTCAAGTTTTTTAAGCACTTTTTTAATATTCATCTCAACCATAAAACTACTGCCCAGGCCTGAACCACAAATTGCCATGATTTTCATTATTATCACCTTTTTTGGGTAGAGTTCGTCCGCATCACGCTAGCGCGTAATGGGTTATAAATCGGATTATCGAATTAACTCAGAATCGTGCAATTATTGTTTTTATCTCCTCCAGGGTTTTCGCCTGATGTAATTTTTCCATATCTTCATCACTGGAAAATAATTCCGCTAGCGCGGAGATCATTTCGATGTGGCTGTGCTTATCTGGTGCCGCAAGCATAATAATAATATCAACCGGGTCGAACTCTTCAGAACCAAATGACACGCCCTGTTCCAGCTTCAGTAGCGATAAACCTAAGCCTTTCGCCCCCTCTTCCGGCCGCGCATGCGGCATTGCCAACCCCGGAGCCAGCACATAATACGGCCCCAGTTTATGGTGTTGCTCAACGATCGCCGTCACATACTCAGGCGCGATGACGCCGGATTCAAGCAACGGCCTGGCGCAGATATCCAGCGCCTGCGGCCAGGTTTCTACTTCCTGCTGGAGCGTAATGGTTGCATCAGAGATCCATGTTTTAAGCATCTTGTCCCTCGTTATCAGCAAAAGATGAGCAAACTTTATTCAAGCTACCAACAGTTAACTGCGAGAACGATCACAAAGATAGCGCTACCAACAGATAACATTCAGATTTGTGATAGCGCTATCAATTCATCATCATCATGTGAAAACGCAAAAAAAGTAGGCATTTAAGGCGTATACTGCCAAACACGTGAAGTGATGGATGATGATAAAAAGCGTCTGTTCAACAGGAATGTGTATGTCTCTAACCCGAAAACGGCGTAGTACCGGCAAAGTGACGATCGCCGATGTTGCTCAGCTTGCTGGTGTGGGCACGATGACCGTTTCCCGTGCTCTGCGCACGCCGGAGCAGGTTTCCGATAAACTGCGTGAAAAAATTGAAGCGGCAGTGCAGGAACTGGGATATATGCCCAACCTTGCCGCCAGCGCGCTGGCTTCAGCCTCTTCAAGAACAATAGCGATGGTGGTGCCAAATCTTGCTGAGTCGGGATGTTCAGCAATGTTTGCCGGACTTCAGCAAGTCTTACAGCCTGCGGGCTATCAAATCATGCTGGCGGAGTCACAGCACCGGTTGGAGCAGGAAGAGAAACTGCTGGAAACTCTGTTGGCCTCCAATATCGCCGCCGCCATCCTGCTTAGCGTTGAGCATAGCGATACTGTACGCCATTGGCTGAAGAACGCCTCAATTCCGGTGATGGAAATGGGTGCGATGCGCGCCGACCCCCTCGACATGAATATCGGTATTGATAACGTCGCAGCTATGTTCGAACTCACGGAGATGCTCATCCACCGCGGCTACCAGAATATTGGTCTACTGTGTGCCAATCAGGAGCAGTGGATTTTTCAGCAGCATTTGCAAGGCTGGTATAAAGCGATGCTGCGCCACCATATGTCGCCCAATCGGGTGATTAACGCCGCCCTGCCACCCAATTTTTCCACCGGCGCTTCACAACTGCCTGAGTTTTTACTGGCCTGGCCGGAGCTGGATGCGCTGGTTTGCGTTTCCGATGAACTGGCATGTGGCGCACTGTATGAATGCCAGCGTCGGCGTATTAAAGTTCCTGACGATTTAGCCGTCGTTGGCTTTGGAGATAGCGATGTCAGTCGGGTTTGCCAACCGCCGTTAACAACAATGGCGGTGCCGCACCACAAGATTGGCATTGAGGCCGGGCGTGCGCTGCTGGAGCGCCTGAATGAGGGGAGCTGGAGCGACAGAAAACCCATCACCTCCAGCTTATGCCTGCGGGATAGCTGTTAGGCGGCTACTCCGCCTCTTCCTGTTTTTCAGCTTTTGATGACTCATTATTAGCATTACGGGTCATCCATAGAGCCAGCGCTTTCAATGAATCCGGCGTGAACTCGTCGCAGCGTGCGGTGATCTCCACTGGCGTCAGCCAGCACACTTCACTCACTTCCTCTTCTTGCAGGGCGAAAGGTCCGTGCGATACGCAGCTAAACAGGCCACCCCAGACGCGGCAGTGTTTATCTTCGTAGTAGAACTGTCCGTGGTCGGCAAAGGGGACACCGGCGATGCCGAGCTCTTCTTCCGCTTCGCGGCGCGCGGACTCCAACATTTGCTCATCCGCCTGCACCACGCCACCCGCGGTGGCATCCAGCATTCCCGGATGGAAATCCTTAGTTTCGGTACGGCGCTGCACGAGGATTTTGCCCATCCCATCATGAACAACAATGTAGGTCGCCCGATGACGCAGACACTCCGCACGCATTTGTTCGCGGCTGGATTGTGCTATCACCTCATTGTTTTCATTAACAATATCGACCCATTCTGTGCTTGCCAAATCGTTCTGTTCCGCCATCAGGAAACCTTACTTTTTAAAGCGCTCTCGCGGCGCGTCTATACGGTTGTGGGGTAAATTACGGGTAAATTGCGACCTCTGCAATAACCTGATGATCATCGAGTGCTAAAACCTGCAATCGCCCCTCATCCAGAAGGCCGTAGCTGGGGGAAAATCCCCCTTTGGGAATGCTGACCGAGCCGGGGTTGAAGAGAAAAATCTCACCGCGTTTCTCAGCAACCGGAATATGAGTATGACCATAAGCCAGCACATCGCCAGCGGCGAGCGGCGGTAAATTATCGGGGCTATACAGATGTCCGTGGGTCAGAAACAGGCGCAAGCGATCGCTTAAAACCTGCTGCCAGGGAGCGGTAATGGGGAAATGAAGCAGCATCTGGTCGACTTCGCTGTCGCAATTGCCGCGCACGGCAATCACCCGTTCCGCCACGCTATTCAGCTTATCCGCAACCTGAGCAGGGGCATAACCTTCGGGTAGCGCGTTACGCGGCCCGTGATTGAGCACATCACCAAGGATCACCAGCCACTGTGCCCCACTTTGCGCGAACAGTTCAAGTACGCGATCAGTTGCGGGCAGAGAGCCGTGGATATCCGATGCAAACATCAGCTTCATACTATTCCATCTCCACGCATTACGATGCGCCTATGATAACGGAACCGCTGAGGCTTATCAGCCCGCGCGTTTAGCCGACAGTGCGACGTAGCGCTGAACCGACGCCCGCTGCCACTGGAAGGTGGCGTACTCCACCAGCGCCGCTGGCACCTCATCGCCATTGAGTACCAGTCGATTGAGCATCAACGCGAGATCGGTATCGGCAATGGACCACTCACCAAACAGATTCTGGCCGCCCTGCGCCAGTAGCGCCCCGGCGGTTTCAAACAGTTTCGCGGCGCTTTGCTGCCCGGCTTCGCTGAGCGGCGGTTTCTTTGCTCCGGCAAACACTACGATCGTCGAACGCTCTTCGCGAATCGGCATCAAATCGCTGCGCAGCCAGGCCTGCACCTGACGCGCCCGCGCGCGCTTTTGCAGATCATGGGGATAGAGACGCTCCCACTCCGGCGGCGCAAAGCGTTCGTCCAGATATTCGGTAATCGCCGATGATTCGCTCAGGGAGAAATCATCGACCTCCAGAAGCGGCACGCGGCGGGTAGCAGAATAGCCTTTCCAGCTGCTTTGCAGATGCTCGCCGCTGTCGAGATTGACGGTTTTAAGGGTAAAAGGCAGGCTCTTTTCCTGCAGAGCAACATACACGGACATCACATACGGCGAGAAAAAATCAGAATCGGACCACAGGGTAATAGCAGGCTGGCTCATGGCATCCTCAATGGCTAATGTAATGGGGCGATAAGCCAACATATCTTGTCTTTCAAGGGATGTCACTGAGCGCCGCCATGAGGATTTTGCATACTTATACCGAATCGCGTCAGTTCACCTATACTCGAAAAAAGTGCGCGACCTGTGACGGCGGGAGACTTCATGATCGATCTTTACTATGCACCCACCCCCAATGGCCACAAAATTACGATCTTCCTCGAAGAAGCAGGGCTGGCCTGGCGCATGATGCGGGTCGATATTGGCAAAGGTGAACAGTTTCATCCACAATTTCTCACCATCTCCCCGAATAACAAGATCCCGGCGATCGTCGACCACAATCCCGTAGACGGCGGCTCGCCGTTGAGCCTGTTTGAATCCGGCGAGATCCTGCTTTATCTGGCGGAAAAAACAGGCAAATTGCTTAGTGGGGAACTGCGCGAACGCCACGTTACGCTACAGTGGCTGTTCTGGCAGGTCGGCGGTTTAGGCCCGATGCTCGGGCAAAATCATCATTTTAACCATTTCGCCCCACAGGCTGTTCCCTACGCTATTGAGCGCTATCAGGTAGAAACGCAACGTTTGTATGGCGTATTGAACCGACGTCTTGAGCAGAGTCCCTGGCTGGGTGGAAACCACTACAGCATCGCCGACATCGCCTGCTGGCCATGGGTTAATGCCCATCAGCGTCAGCGCGTGGATCTTGCCAATTTCCCCGCGGTATGTAACTGGTTTGAGCGTATTCACCAGCGCCCTGCCACCGTTGAGGCATTACGAAAAATACAAGCGAATTAACCCCCTGCTCGCCCGGGATGCTTTGATGTATGATTGCGGAAATTACTATACGGAGGAAACCTGCAATGTCTCAACCAGACGCCATTATTCGAATTAAGAACCTGCGCCTGCGTACTTTTATTGGCATTAAAGAGGAAGAGATCGCCAACCGCCAGGATGTGGTGGTTAACGTCGCTATCCACTACCCGGCGGATCAATCACGTAACAGTGAAGATATTAACGATGCGCTGAACTACCGCACTATCACCAAGCGCATCATTAGTCATATCGAGAATAACCGTTTCTCTCTGCTGGAAAAATTAACTCAGGATGTGCTCGACATCGCACGCGAACATCACTGGGTCACATATGCTGAAGTAGAGATCGATAAACTGCATGCGCTGCGCTACGCCGATTCGGTATCCATGACCATGAGCTGGCGGCGGTAAACGCAGATAAGGGGGCTGTATGAAGATTCTGCTTACTGGTGGCACCGGTCTGATTGGCCGACATCTGATACCCCGGCTGCTGGAGCTTGGGCATAGCGTAACGGTTTCAACACGCAGCCCGGAAAAGGCCAAATCCCGACTCGATTCTCGCGTCACCCTGTGGCGCGATTTCGAGGGTCAGACCAACCTTAACGGCTTTGATGCCGTGATTAATCTGGCCGGCGAGCCCATCGCCGATAAACGCTGGACGGCAGAGCAGAAACAGCGCCTCTGCCACAGCCGATGGGATATCACCCAAAAGCTGGTCACGCTGATCAACGCCAGCGACGCTCCACCGTCAGCGCTGATTAGCGGTTCCGCAGCCGGTTACTACGGTGACCTTGGCGAAGTAGTAGTCACCGAAGAAGAGCCGCCGCATAACGAATTCACCCACAAACTTTGCGCCCGCTGGGAGCAGATCGCTTGCGAGGCGCAAAGCGAACATACCCGCGTCTGCCTGCTACGCACCGGCGTGGTGCTGGCACCACGAGGCGGTATTCTGGCCAAAATGACCCCCGCATTTAAGCTCGGCCTCGGCGGCCCTATTGGCAGCGGTAGACAGTACCTGGCGTGGATTCATATCGACGATATGGTCAACGGTATTCTGTGGCTACTGGATAACGACCTGCGCGGCCCGTTTAATATGGTTTCCCCTTACCCGGTGCGTAACGAACAGTTTGCCCACGCGCTGGGTCACGCCCTGAACCGCCCGGCGATTTTCCGCGTTCCGGCGGCGGCTATTCGCCTGCTGATGGGCGAATCATCGGTGCTGGTACTCGGCGGCCAGCGCGCGCTGCCGAAGCGCCTGGAAGCCGCCGGATTTGGTTTTCGTTGGTACGACCTGGAAGAAGCCCTGGCCGATGTACTGGGATAGCTCAGGGCTATTATGCCGCCGGGAGACCTTGCCGGTCTCCCTGACTTAAATAAATCCCCAGCGCGCCATGGAACCCTCCTCGCAACAATCAAAACCCGCTCGCTCAATACCCGCTTAATTGTGAATCTGCTTCCAGTGATTATCTTTCCACTCTGTCATAACCCCCTGGTGTGCAATTTTGCATCATTACACGTTGACATCCGTCAACATCTTATTCAAAATAACCAGGACATAGTGATGAAGGAACATCCAGATAAACATATCAGAGCAGCCATCGACTATGCGCTCACAAGGGGTTGGATTTTTATCGCTGGCGGTAAAAGTGCCCACTGTTTTGGACGGCTAATGTGCGGGACGGCCCGGCATCGGGAACATATGGTGAGTATCTGGTCAACGCCGGCAGTCCCCATTAACCACGCCCGGCAGATTATTAGAATGGTCGACCGCTGTCAGGTGCCTTTATCAGCTCAGATTAACCACAAGAAGGACTAAATTATGGCGCTGTATAATTTTACCCTCACGCTTTCTGGCGTTACCGCGCATACCGTGGGTCTGGAAGATGCGCTGCATGCGGCGGGCTGCGCTGATGCCCTGGTCTGCTTTTACGGTACCGCAGTCTATCTGGATTTCGATCGCGAAAGCGACTCTCTTGAACAGGCTATCCTGTCAGCCATTGCAGATATCGAATCCGCGCCCTCCCTTAACGCCCGGGTTGAATCCGTTGATTCCGCACTGGTAGGTTTAAGCGATATTGCCGAACTCACCGGCCTGACGCGGCAGGCCATCGCCTTGCTGAAAGATGGCGCGAGAGGTTCAGGTCAGTTTCCTGGACCGGTGCAGCGCGTTAAGGGCAATTCCCCTTTGTGGCGCTGGAAAACCATTGTTGGTTGGCTGGTAACGGAAAACAGAATCCCCGAAGACTCTCCGCTGGTTGCCCACGCCGAGGTTCTGGATAACCTGAATCTGGCGCTGCAATTGCGAGCTACGCGGGAGAGCGAAACCGTCCTTCACTACCTTCGAGGGCTTGAAAAACACCGGGTTGATTCGTTAAGCATCGGATAACACCGCCATATAATTCAGTACGTTGTGGTGTTAAGGTGAATAGACTCTCCACCGCTATGGCCTGTTTTATGATAACGCTCACCACTCCGCGCTTACTTCTTTCTCCATTTAACTCATCCGACTGGCCCTTTTTCCTGCGTCTGCGGCAAGACCCGGAAGTGATGCGTTTTATGGGTGAGATCCTTGAAGAACCGGCGCTACGTACGCTGTTTGAGGCTCGCTGCGCAGATACTGGCGTCTTCGTGCTGCGCGATGCCAGCGGCACGGCGATGGGTGATATCGGCCTGCGTATCAGCAGTAAAAATCCGCACGAAGCAGACGTGGGTTATGCCCTCCTCCCCGAAGCACAGGGACAGGGGTACGCCCGCGAAGCGCTACAAGCAATTTGCGATTACGGATTTAACCAACTCGGCGTTCAGGCGATTAATGCGTGGGTGTTGGGCACTAACGCGGGATCTTCCCGCCTGCTGGAAAATCAGGGGTTTATCCGCATTCAGGTTCTCGAAAAAGTCTACCACCTGAACGGAGTGGATTACGATGACTGGATATATCGGCTGGAGCGTTAGTCATCCCGGCGGAAAATATCCCGCCGGAACAAAACGGAAAACTACTTCAAGGAACCTTTAAGGAACTGCTGCAGGCGCTGGCTTTTCGGATTACCGAAGACTTCGTCAGGGTGCCCTTCTTCTTCAATTTTACCCTGATGGAGGAAGATCACGTGCGAGGAAACATGGCGGGCAAAGCCCATCTCATGCGTCACCACAACCATGGTTTTCCCCTCTTCCGCCAGTTGCTGCATGATACGCAGCACTTCGCCCACCAGTTCCGGGTCAAGCGCCGACGTTGGTTCATCAAACAGCAACACATCAGGCTCCATTGCCAGCGCGCGGGCGATGGATACACGCTGCTGCTGACCGCCGGATAGGTGGACCGGGTATTTAATCTGCTGGCGCTCATCAATACCCACTTTCGCCAGGTATTTCACTGCCCGATCGCGCGCTTCCTGTTTGCTCAGCCCCAGAACCTGAATCGGCGCTTCCATGACGTTTTCCAGTACCGTCATATGACTCCACAGGTTGAAGTGCTGAAACACCATGGTCAGGCGAGTACGCAGCAGGCGGAGTTGATTTTTATCAGAGACCTTGAGCTGGCCGTCTTTATCACGAACCAGGCCAATATTCTGCCCGTTAACAACAATCGTGCCTTCACTGGGCTTTTCAAGGAAGTTAATGCAGCGCAAAAAGGTACTTTTGCCGGAACCTGATGAACCGATGATGCTGATAACGTCTCCGGCTTTCGCCCGCAGCGAGACGCCTTTCAGCACCTCGTGTTCGCCGTAACGTTTATGGAGATCGATAACGTTTAATTTATTGTCGGACATGGCGTTCTCAGTGCGTTGAAGAAGGTTTGATATGCTGCAGCCAGCGCTTTTCCGCCCTGCGGAACAAGCTAATCAGCACATACGAGATAATGAGATACAGTACTGCGGCAATGCCAAAAGCAGTAAACGGCTGGTAGGTCGCCGAGTTAATATCACGGGCGATTTTCAGCAGGTCCGGCACCGTCGCGGTAAAAGCCAGCGCGGTGGAGTGCAACATCAAAATCACTTCGTTGCTGTAAGCAGGCAGAGCAATACGCAGCGCGGAAGGCAAAATAATGCAGCGATACATTTTGACCGATGAAAAACCGTACGCTCGCGCCGCTTCAATCTCCCCGGCAGGAACCGAACGAATCGCGCCAGCGAAAATCTCCGTGGTATAGGCACAGGTATTTAGCGTCAGCGCCAGCACCGTACAGTTCAGGCCGCTACGGAAGAAAGCATTTAGCAGTTCGGTACCTTTGACAACTTCCAGCGTATACATCCCGGAATAGAACACCAGCAGTTGGACGTACAGCGGCGTACCGCGAAAAATGTAGGTAAACAGCCAGATGGGGAACTGGATATATTTATTGCTTGAGACGCGACCAATGGCGAGAAAAACCGCCAGAATGCCCCCCATCACCACTGACGAGATCAGCAGCCAGAGCGTAATCGCTACCCCGGTAAAGCGGTAGCCGTCAGTCCACAGCAGGGATTTCCAGTACTCCTGAATAATTTCAATCACAGGTCAGCCCTCTTCACGCCTACAGAATAACGGCGTTCAAGCATCAGCAGTACACCATTGGAAACCGTTGTAAATACGAGATAAATCAGGCCGCAGACGATGGCAAAGTAAAAGGGTTCCCAGGTGCTTTTGCCTGCCAACTGGGTTGCCTTGACCACATCTTCCAGTCCCAGTAGCGAGACCAGCGCGGTCGCTTTGAGGATAACCTGCCAGTTGTTGCCTATTCCAGGCAGCGCATAGCGCATCATCGCCGGGAACAGGATCCGGCGAAAAGTCTGCCCGCTGCTGAATCCGAAAGCGGTGGCCGCTTCGATATGCCCTTTCGGTACGGCCAGAAAAGCGCCGCGAAAGGTTTCGGTGAAATAGGCACCATAGATAAATCCCAGCGTGATAATCCCCGCCACCATTGGGTCGATATCAAACTGCGCCAGACCAAGTGCATCAGTCACGCTATTGAGCGCTATCTGCAATCCATAGAAAATCAGCAGCATAAGCACCAGATCGGGCACACCGCGGATTAAAGTGGTATAGCCTTCAAAAATCAGCGCCAGCGGACGATTGCTGGAAAGCTTGGCTCCGGCTCCGGCCAGACCGATAAGCACCGCCAGAACAACGGAGCTTAATGCCAGCTCGAGGGTGACCAGCGCGCCCTGAAAAATAACCTGTGAAAACCCGTACAGCATGCTGTCTGCCCTGTCTGTCATCAACCATCGCGCGCCAAATTACGCGCGATGGGGTACGCGAAATGGTTAATCGCCGTACACGTTAAAATCAAAATATTTCTTCGCCAGCTTGTCGTAGGTGCCGTCTTTGCGCATCTCGGCAAAGGCTTTATTCAGCGCTTCACGCAGTTCGTTATCATCTTTACGCAGCCCCATGCCGGTGCCGACGCCAAACAGCTTCTCGTCTTTAATCGACGGACCGCCAAACTGATAATCTTTGCCAATAGGCTGTTTGAGGAAACCTTCGCTAGCGGCAACTTCATCCTGGAACGCGGCATCAATACGTCCAGCAGTCAGGTCAGAATAGATATTGTCCTGGCCCTGATAGGAGACAATTTCAATTCCTTTCGGCGCCCAGTGTTCATTACCGTAGGTTTCTTGCGTAGTTCCTTGCAGAACACCGACGCGTTTGCCTTTCAGCTTCGCGAGGTCAGGCGTAACATCGCTGCCTTTTTTCACCACCAGGCGAGAATCGGCGGCATAAAGTTTGTCGGTGAAAGCGATTTCCTGCTGACGTTTTTCGGTGATCGAAAGCGAGGACATAATGGCATCAATCTTCTTCGCTTTTAAAGATGGGATCAGCGCGTCCAGCGGGTTCTCAATGAAGGTACATTGCGTATTGATGCGCTTACACAGCTCTTTTGCCAGATCAATGTCAAAACCAATCAATTCACCCTGTGCATTCTTCGATTCGAACGGGGCATAAGTAGGGTCGGTACCGATACGGACTTTTTGCGGAATTGCTGCGAATACCGTGGAAACGCTGGAAAGGGCCAGCGCTAAAGAAAGAGACAACGCCAGTTTTTTCATAACTATCCTCAACAGACTGTCATTCTAACGGGTTTATTAGAAATACTTACGGCAGTTATCGTGCCATTATTCGCCCCGGTAAGGCAAAACATTCTGCGCCGGAAAGCAAATTTTTTCGCATCAGAAACGCTTAACTATGCACTTCCTATCGCAATGCGGGCGCTTTACTGCACCAGATTGATCCACCAAAAGTGTGATTGCACCAATAAGGGGCAGCAATAGATGTGCATGGCCCGGAGCCCCGGGCCAACAGTGGTCTTAGTCGCCGTATACGTTAAAGTCGAAGTATTTTTTCGCCATCTTATCGTAGGTACCATCTTTACGAACTTCAGCCAGCGCTTTATCAAACGCGGCTTTCAGCTCGCTATCGTCCTTACGCAGGCCGATACCGGTACCATCACCAAAGAATTTTTTGTCTTTAACGGAAGGGCCAGCAAAAGCAAAATCTTTACCGGCAGGTTGTTTGAGGAAGCCTTCGCTGGCGGCCACTTCATCCTGTAATGCGGCGTCCAGACGGCCTGCTGCAAGGTCGGAGTAAATCAAATCCTGGTTCTGATAAGCAACAACATCTACGCCATGGCTGCGCCAGCGCTCATTACCATAGCCTTCCTGAGTGGAGCCCTGTAATACGCCGACATGCTTGCCTTTGAGAGATTCCAGCGTTGGTTGAATCGGTGAACCCTTAGCGGCGATCAAACGGGAATCCGCCGCGTAGAGCTTGTCAGAGAAGGCTATCTCCTGCTGACGTTTTTCGGTAATCGACAAAGAAGAGATAATGGCGTCGATCTTCTTCGCCTTCAGCGAAGGGATCAGAGCGTCGAAATCGCTGCCTACCCAGGTACATTTCACGTTGATACGTGAACAAAGCTCATTGCCCAAATCGATGTCAAAGCCGACGAAATCCCCTTTCGCATCCTTCGATGAGAAAGGCGCGTAGGTGGCATCGGTGCCAATACGAATACTTTGCGGCAGCGCGGCGAATGCGCTGGAAGCGCTGCAAATTCCCATCATTAAAGAGAGAGCCAGGACCGTCTTCTTCATAGGTTACCCTTAAGTGTCGTGATGTTGTTATGCGATGCGTTATCTTGTTATGAATACTGCCAACAGCTCTTGCACGTTTTATAGTGCACGTTTTATGCCATTTTCTCAGTGCGTGCTGGAAATGGCGTTAAATTTGTTAAATAAACGTTGCAAGTTTGTCTTAAAAGCGAAGATACCAGCAATAACGGATAAACCGCAGTGCCGGAGCGCAAAAAAACAAATTAAATGTTGAGGATTTGATCGAGGCGACAAAATTGCACTGCAGGAGCGCAATTGTGAATAAAGCGCACTATGTTAGTGCGAGCTATGCGCCCTGCCAGCGGGTAAAGAGGTCTTCAGGAAGGGTAATATCGAACTGATCAATAACGCGATTGACCGTTTGGTTAATCACATCATCGAGGGTTTGCGGACGATGATAGAACGCCGGCACCGGCGGCATAATCACCGCGCCCATTTCCGCCGCCTGAACCAGTAAACGCAAATGGCCCAGATGGAATGGCGTTTCCCGCACGCACAGCACCAGCGGGCGCCGTTCTTTAAGCACCACGTCCGCGGCTCTGGTCAACAGACCATCGGTATAGCTATGAACAATGCCGGAAAGGGTTTTCATTGAGCACGGCAGAATCACCATCCCGGCGGTTTTAAAAGAGCCGGAAGAGATGCTGGCGGCGATATCACGGGCATCGTGAACCACGTCAGCTAACGCCTGCACCTCGCGCAAAGAGAAGTCCGTCTCCAGCGCCAGCGTCTGGCGCGCGGCCTGACTCAAAATCAGGTGCGTTTCTACATCTGGAACATCACGTAAAATCTGGAGCAGCCGCACGCCGTAAATTGCGCCGCTGGCGCCAGAAATACCAATAATCAGTCGCTTCACGATATTTGCCCCTTCCGCTCAATGGCGCAGACTTTGCCGGATTATAGCTCCGGACGCAACCGCAACGAACTTTCGCGAACCACCAGCCGCACCGGTAACAACAGGTTTCTCTCACCTTCATCGCTCAGCAAAAGACGGAACGCATCGCGGCCAAGCTCGCGCTTATCAATGGCTACCGTGGTTAATGGCGGATATGCCCAGGCCGCGGCGTCGATATCATCAAAACCGACAATCGCCACCTCTTGCGGTACGTTGATGCCTTTGCGCGCGCAGACCCGCATGGCCACCAGCGCCGCCATATCGTTATAAGCAAAGATAGCATCCGGCGGCTGCGGCAACGCCAGCAGGCTCTCCATCCCCTCCACCAACGCCTGCTCAATCTCCTTAACTGGCGGTACCTCGACCTTATAATCAGCAGGCAGTGAAATTCCGGCGTCAAACAGCGCTTGCTGATAGCCTTCAACACGCTGGCGAATACTGTAATGGCGCTGCGAATGACCGAGAAAAGCAATACGTTTTCTTCCCTGCTCAAGCAGGTGGCGGGTGGCGACAAAACCACCATGATAGTTATCCGGATTCACACAAGGAAAATCTGCCGCCCACAGATCGACAAGGGCAACGGGTAACGCGGTTTTACGCAGTTCAGCTAACACCTCAGCTTCCAGATAACCCGCACAAATCAGTGCATCAGGCTGGTGCAGATTAATCAGCTCGCTTACCGAGTCTCCGGGGCCAATGGGCTGGAAACTCATGGCAATTTCATTTTCTCGACAGGCATCAGCGACGCCGAGCATCACGGTCGAATAGAACGGCAGCGCGCTGGCGATATTGTGTTCCCGGTGCAGCAGAAAAAGCAGGCGCTTGATACGCCCGCTGCGCAAGCGGCTAAAATCATAGCCTTCTGCTTCCGCTATCGACAAAATCCGCTGGCGTGTCTCTTCACTGAGCCCCGGCTGCCCTTTCAACGCCCTGGAGACCGCGGCAATAGACACACCGCAGGCGGTCGCAATATCTTTAATTCTGGTTTTTTTTGCCATTCCGTTCGTTTTCACCTGTCATGCGGGATTTATGCTGATTGTCCTTTTATACCCTAAATAATTCGAGTTGCAGGAAGGCGGCGACGCAGTGAATCCCCGGGAACTTACTGAAGTAAGTGACTGGGGTGAGCGAGGAAAGCCAACGCACATGCAACTTGAAGTATGACGGGTATAGCGCCTGCTCTCCAGCTCAGCCTCGTCGTGTACGTACTTTGCCATCTCCATCAACGCCCTTGTATCTCGTCGGGCGAATGTATGAAGCAGTCACTAAGGATATCACGCAGCGGATGACGATTAACAACCTGAATGTTTTTATTTTTTACTAAACAAAAATTCAGGTTTGTCATCCCACCGCACAAGTCATCAGGCGGACATCGCTCTGCCTGCTTATGCGTATCACAGTACTACAAATAAGGTTGGAGCTTCTTACCGGGCGGCATCCTTTCAAGATGTTTCACAGATAAACCACATACTTTGCACTCTTTAAAACGTGATAAAGATCTACATTAAAAATTTATTTCTAGTAAAAATAAAGATCAAAATCACAGGACGAAACGTCAGGAATGTACGCATAACCATGATCAGATCTATGCTCTCCATCGTTTTAAATTTACTAAAAATAACCAGAGATACGTCGTAATGACTTGTTGAATCATCACCATTGCTAAGGCAAATAAGGATTGGTTATGGCTACTGCCGATAATCTGGATACCGATGTGCAGATAGTTGATGCGGGAGAAACGCTCTCAACCCGCGAAAAAATAGGCTATGGACTGGGAGATGCCGGTGGACACTGCATCTCGGATTTGATCAGCGGCTTCCTGCTTTTTTTCTACACCGACGTGTTTGGCCTGAGCCCAGCCATCGTCGGCGCAATGTTTTTTACCTTGAGAATTGTCGATGCGGTATCCGACCCGGTTATGGGCGTTATCGCCGACAGAACCCGCAGCCGCTGGGGTCGTTTTCGTCCGTGGCAGCTATGGACTGCCGTTCCGCTTGCGGTTATCGGGATCCTGACATTCACCGTGCCGGACATGAGCCCGAACATGAAAGTCGCCTGGGCCTTCGGTACCTACTTCCTGCTCTCAGTGGGCTATACCGCCAACAACGTCCCCTACTGCGCGCTGATTAACGCCATGACCAACCGTCACGATCAGGTGATGTCCTGCCAGTCATGGCGCTTTGTCTTAAGCGGTATCGCCGGATTCCTGGTCTCTGTCGGACTACCGTGGATGGTCGAATTCTTTGGTCAGGGCAATCTGGCTAAAGGCTACCAGTATGGCGTGACCGTGCTGTGTGGGATTGGTGCAGTCATGTTTTTACTGTGCTTTTTCTGGGTCAAAGAGCGAGTTCCTCTATCGCTGGCCGGGAAATTCACTTTGCGCCAGCATCTGCAAGGACTGCGCAAGAACGACCAATTACTCATGATGCTGGTGATGTCTTTCTTGTTGGTGAATATTCTGTGTATTCGCGGCGGCGGCTACATGTACTTCATCTCCTATGCGCTACAGGGCAGCACTGGCTTTATGTCGCTGTTTTTTGCCATCGTCACTCTGGCCGCGATCATCGGTGCAGTGATCGTCAATCCGCTTTCCCGCCGTGTCGATATGGTCAAGCTGTACTTCTATACCAACCTGGTGCTGGTTGTTTTCGGCCTGGCGATGTGGTTCCTGCCGACCGGACCGCAGCACCAGACGCTATGGCTGGTCTGTATCCTGATTAACAACATCGTGCTCGGCTTCACCCTACCGTTGCACTTCTCGATCATGGCGTTTGCCGATGATTACGGCGAATGGAAAAACGGCGTGCGCTCTTCAGGGATGAACTTCGCCTTCAACCTCTTTTTTATCAAACTCTCATGGGCCTCATCCGGCGGAATAATCAGCATTCTGCTGATTATGGTGGCCTACCAGCCGGGACTGGAAAACCAGACCGCCGCTTCTATTCAGGGCATCACCCTGCTGCAAAGCGTTGTACCGGCAATCTTCCATCTGGTGCTGGCCTTATGCCTGCTTAAGTGTCGTCTGAACGGCCCAATGATGAACCGTATTTCCACCGATCTTCACCAAAGACATTCCCAAATTTCCTGAGGTAAACTTGACTGCTCCCCACCGTGAACAGCGAGAATTCCCACTTCACAGAGCCGAACCTAAGCCGCGTGACACGATTCAGGATTTACCCGCTCTCCATAGGCTAACACTGCCAGCCCGGCAGCTTTGATATTACGCGCCGCGTTAATGTCGCGATCATGGTCCGCGCCGCATTCCAGGCAGGACCATTTACGAACATCCAGAGGCATCTTTTTCATGGTGAAACCGCAACAGCTACAGCGTTTTGAAGACGGGAAAAACGGGTCGATTGCGACCACCGAACGCCCGGCCCATTCGCCTTTGTACCGGAGCTGGCGCGTAAATTCACCCCAGCCTGCGTCTGCTATCGCTCTGGACAGAGACGGGTTACGGAGCATGTTCTTCACTTTGAGGGATTCGACGCAAACAACCTGGTTCTCGTTTATCAGTTTGCGGGATGCCTTGTGCAGGGCATCCAGACGGCAATCAGCTATTTTCGCGTGGAGTCGGGCCACCTTTAAGCGGGCTTTGGCGCGGTTCTTTGAGCCTTTAGCCTTTTTGCTTAAACGACGCTGGAGCAACGCCAGGCGGGACGCGTATTTGGCGGTATGGCGGGGATTGCCGGATTTAAATCCGGTATCGGTGACGAACAAATCTTTTAAACCCACATCAATGCCGACCATTTTTGCGGTGACCGGCAGTGATACAGGTTCAAACTCGCAGAGACAGGAGACGAAGTATCGTCCGGCTGCGTCTCTGGAAAGGGTGACGGTAGACGGAGTCGACGGCAACGGGCGGTTCCAGCGTACATCTAACGGCGCTTTACTCTTTGCCATATACAGCTTGCCGTCGCGGTATTTGAATGCGCTGGCGGTTAATTCCGCGGCTTGTTTATGGCGCTTACTTTTAAATACCGGGTATGCAGCACGCCCGGCGAAGAAGTTCGCAAAGGCGGCCTGTTGGTGGCGCAGCGACTGCTGGAGCGGCACACAGGAAACGTCATTGAGCCAGGCAAATTCAGGCTCTTTTTTCAGGGCCGTTAATTGGGTACTGGCCTGAACGTAGCCAATTTTCTCCTGGCGTTCGTAATACGCATCAGTGCGCCAGCGAAGGATTGAATTGTAGACGAAACGCACACAACCGAACGTCCGGGCCAGAAGCTCAGCCTGTTCGGCTGTTGGATAGAATCTGTATTTGTAGGCGCGTTTCATATTTCACATCATATACATAAATTAGTGAGGCTGTAAATGTATACAGGTAAACCCAAAATGTGGTTAGTTTCCTCTGTCCTCCCCGCCCGAATTGGGCAAGGTCTCCGGAGGGCTATTTGATGAAGCAGTCCGATGTAATTGAAGCCGACCTGAACCGAATTACCGTTACCGACCCTTTCCTGGGGGAGTACCAGCGTCTGATTCGCGATGTCGTCATTCCTTATCAGTGGGAAGCGCTCAATGACAACATTCCCGATGCGGAACCAAGCCACGCGTTGGCTAACTACCGCATCGCCGCAGGATTAGAGGATGGTCAGTTTTACGGTATGGTTTTTCAGGATAGCGATGTCACCAAATGGCTGGAAGCTGTCGCCTGGTCATTGAGCCAGAAGCCTGACGCAACCCTTGAACAAACCGCTGATGAAGTGATCGAGCTTCTGGCGAAAGCCCAGTGTGCAGACGGCTATCTGAATACCTGGTACACCGTTAAAGAACCGGGGCAGCGCTGGACGAACCTCGCGGAATGCCACGAACTTTACTGTGCGGGACACCTGTTTGAAGCGGCTGTCGCTTTTTACAATGCTACGGGGAAGCGCCGCCTGTTGGAAATCTCCTGCAGATTTGCCGATTACATTGATACCGTTTTCGGCCCAAAACCCGGCCAGCTTCGCGGCTATCCGGGGCATCCTGAAATTGAGCTGGCGCTGATGCGCCTTTACGAAGTCACCCGGGAACCCCGCTATCAGGCGTTGGCCTGTTTCTTTGTCGAAGAACGCGGTAAGCAGCCTTACTATTACGACATTGAGTTCGAAAAACGCGGCGGCACCCGGCACTGGATCGGCTGGGGCGACGCCTGGCCGGGAATGATAAAAGACAAAACTTACACTCATGCGCACAAACCACTCTCCGAACAGAGCGAAGCGGTCGGCCACGCCGTTCGTTCCGTCTACCTGATGACCGGCCTGGCGCATATCGCCCGCATGACTCATGACGAAGAGAAACGCCAGACCTGCCTGCGAATCTGGAACAATACGGTCCAGCGACGGATGTATATTACCGGCGGCATTGGCTCGCAGGGGATCGGCGAAGCCTTTACCAGTGACTACGATCTGCCTAACGATACCGCTTACGGCGAAAGCTGCGCCTCTATCGGCCTGATGATGTTCGCCCGTCGAATGCTGGAAATGGAAGGCGACGCGCATTACGCCGATGTCATGGAGCGTGCGTTCTACAACACGGTGCTCGGCGGAATGGCGCTGGACGGTAAGCACTTCTTTTACGTTAACCCGCTGGAAACGCATCCGAAGAGCATCCCGCATAACCATATTTACGACCATATTAAGCCGGTTCGCCAGCGCTGGTTCGGTTGCGCCTGCTGCCCGCCGAACATCGCGCGCACGCTGGTGGCTATTGGTCACTACCTTTTCACGCCGCGCCAGGATGCGCTGTTTATCAATTTCTATGCCGGAAACGAAGCACAGTTCACCATTAACGGTCGGCCACTGGCGCTAAAAATCAGCGGTAACTATCCGTGGGATGAAGAGGTCAACATCACCTTCACCCATTCACAGCCCGTCGCCCACACTCTGGCGCTGCGCTTGCCGGAATGGTGCGAAGCTCCGCAGGTACTGGTTAATGGCGAAACCGCGCAAGGAGAACGACTCAAAGGCTATCTGCATATCACTCGCCAGTGGCAACAGGGCGACGTCATTACCCTGCATCTGCCGATGACTATCCGTCGCGTCTATGCAAATCCGCTGGTGCGCCATAATGCGGGCAAAGTGGCGATTCAGCGCGGGCCGCTCGTGTATTGTCTGGAAGAGGCGGATAACGGCACAGAGCTGCATAATCTCTCGCTCCCGCGCGATAGTCAGTTTCATGAGATGGCAGGAACTGGCGTTTTGAAAGGAAAAGTCTTGATTACGGCGGAGGGTTTGCGCATGCAGACAGCGCCAGAGGACACTCCGCTGTACAGCTTCGACAGCCCACAGGCGAACGTTGAAAAGCAAACTTTGACGTTTATTCCGTGGTTTAGCTGGGCCAACCGCGGCGAAGGCGAAATGCGGATTTGGGTCGACGAGGCTTAAAAGCAAAAAGCCCGCGATCTCACGATCGCGGGCTTTTCCAGGCGAAGAGATTACCCTTCGTTATGCATCTCTAAATTTTCCACTTCGTTTTGCAGCTGAACCGCTTTCGCATCGTCGTTACGCAGGGAATCGAGATAATCCAGATACTGCTGATCGACGTCTTTGGTAACGTAGATACCGTTGAAAACCGAGCATTCGAACTGCTGAATATCCGGGTTCTCCGCACGGACTGCGTCAATCAGATCGTCCAGATCCTGGAAAATCAAACCGTCTGCACCGATGATCTGACGAATCTCGTCAACTTCACGCCCGTGAGCAATCAGCTCAGTCGCGGTTGGCATATCAATGCCATACACGTTCGGGAAGCGAATTTCCGGCGCTGCTGACGCCAGATACACTTTCTTCGCCCCAGCTTCGCGCGCCATCTCGATAATCTGTTCCGAAGTAGTGCCACGAACGATGGAGTCGTCGACCAGTAGCACGTTCTTATCGCGGAACTCGGCGCGGTTGGCGTTGAGTTTACGACGCACGGACTTACGACGCAGCTGCTGGCCCGGCATGATAAAGGTGCGACCAACATAGCGGTTTTTCACGAAGCCCTGGCGATACGGCTTGTCGAGGATACGGGCAATTTCCAGCGCGATATCGCAGGAGGTTTCCGGAATCGGAATCACTACGTCAATATCAAGATCTTCCCACTCGCGGGCAATTTTCGCCCCCAGCTTAGTCCCCATATTCACACGGGCGCTGTAGACGGAAATTTTGTCGATGAATGAATCCGGACGCGCGAAGTAAACGTATTCGAACAGGCACGGATTGCTGACCGGGTTCTCGGCGCACTGGCGAGTGAACAGCTGGCCTTTTTCGGTGATATACACCGCTTCGCCAGGTGCAACGTCACGTAAGAACTCAAAGCCCAGGGTATCCAGAGCAACGCTTTCCGAGGCCACCATATACTCAGTGCGGCCATCGCCAATATCACGCTTGCCCAGCACCAGCGGACGGATGCCGTTCGGGTCGCGGAAGGCGACCATACCGTGGCCGATAATCATCGCCACGCAGGCATAAGCCCCGCGAATCTGGCGGTTAGTGGCAGCAATCGCCGCAAAAACGTTATCTGCTTCCAGCGGATAATGGCGGAAATTATCCAGCTCGCTGGCAAAAATGTTGAGCAGGATTTCGGAGTCGGAGGTGGTGTTGATGTGGCGGCGTTTTTCTTCAAACAGCTTTTGACGCAGCTCGTGAGCATTAGTCAGATTGCCGTTGTGCGCCAACGTAATGCCATATGGAGAGTTGACGTAGAAAGGCTGAGCCTCGGAGGCGCTGGAGCTGCCAGCCGTCGGGTAACGAACGTGACCGATCCCCATATTGCCTTGCATACGCTGCATATGGCGAGCTTCAAACACATCGCTCACCAGCCCGTTCGCTTTACGCAAACGGAAACAGTTGTTCGCATCGATGGTGATGATGCCTGCGGCATCCTGGCCACGATGCTGAAGCACCGTTAACGCGTCATAAATCGACTGGTTTACCGGCATAACACCGGCGATACCGACAATACCGCACATACGTCTTTTCCTCGTTAAGCTACATCCCAACGCTTATGCTTTGGGCAAGAAACTTGACGAGCTCTGCAGATAGTCAAAGAACCATCTGATAACGAAACTGAACTGTGGGATAAGCTCAGACTTTTGCCAGTCATCGCTTTTCGCCATACTGGTAAAACTATCGAGAAAAAACAGAATCGCAGAGACGATTAGCACACCGCGCAGGGCGCCAAAACAGATCCCCAACACCCTGTCGGTACCCGACAGGCCGGTTTTCTCCACCAGCTGACCTATCACAAAGTTAACGATAGCGCCGACGATAAGCGTCGCGATAAACAGTATCGCGATAGCAATCCCATTTCGGACCAGTTCGTCTTCAAAGCCCGTGAACCAGACAGCCAGGTAAGTGTAGTAATGACTGGCAACAAAGAAAGCGCATCCCCAGGTTACCAGCGATAAAGCTTCACGAACAAAGCCGCGGATCAGGCTGACCAAAGAGGAAAAACCAATCACCGCAATTATGGCGTAATCAATCCAGACCATATACGTCCCACGATTTTACGCCCTGTCGTCCGGTTCGGGGCGCATTCTAACAGAAAAAGAAAACGTTTGCGTAGGGATTTCCGTGCCCTACAGAAATAAAAATGGCGCTGAAAAAACATTCAACGCCATACTGCCTTTCGCCTCTTCAGGGCGCGTCCGACAGGGGTTTCCGTGCTCTGGCCCTGGCTTTCTTTATTAAAAAAGAGAAGGTTAGTTCGGGCTAAAGCCCATGACTACACCGCTAAGTCCGGACAGCTTGTTCAGCTCGCCAAGTTGCCCCTTCAGCTTATCTTTCGAAGCATCCGGGCCGACCAGAATACGGGTGATTTTACCCTGCACCGGCGTCGAAGGCGACGTATAAACTTTGAAGCCAGCGGCGCGCAGCTTACCGACGATCTCGTTGACCTTATCGGCGTTCTTCAGCGCGCCTAACTGCACAACATAGGCTTTACCGGTCGGAGCCGGAATTTCAGCCTGCTGTTGCGGTTTAGGCGCGGGTGTCTGCACCGCGACCTGCTGCGGTGGCTGAGGTTGCGGCTTCTCTACCGGCTTCGGTTGAGGTTTAGGCTGCGGCTGTGGTTTTGGCGCGACAACCGGCTCCTGCACCACATCAAAACTGTTATTGTTCACCGGGATCCGCGAAGGATCGAGCGACGGTGCCGCGGCATCCCCAGCTCTCACCTCTTCGGCGGCCCCTTCCGGAGGCTGCGAAGGCAGCGTCTGAGTCGCTGCTGGCAGCATATCTGGCTCATCACGATCGCCTGGTTTTGGTACCAGTGGGATTGCGGCAAACTCATCCTGATAATGTTTTTTCTGACCATCAAGCAGCCCTGGCAGGATAATAACCCCCAGTGCCACCAGTACGATCGTCCCGACTAAACGGTTCTGAAACTTACTCGCCACCGATTCTCCCCGCGTCTATCTCTTCCATTACATGCGCCACCGTGTGGAATGAACCACACACCAGCACCGTATCCTGTGGTCTGGCATCTGCCGTCGCAGCGTACCAGGCCTGCGCAACGCTGGTATAGACTTTGCCTGCGCGTAAATGTTCCAGCAGTTGCTCTGCCGTCGCGCCGCGCGGCCCTTCCAGCGGCGCACAGTACCAATCGTCAACTTCCGCCTTCAGGTTTTCCAGCGTACCGGCGATGTCCTTATCATGCAGCATACCAATAACCGCCAGCACGCGCCCCGTTTTCGGTAAGGTTTTGAGACGCCCGGCGAGATACGCCGCCGCATGCGGATTATGAGCAACATCAAGGATGACTCGCGGGGTGTCGCTAATTATCTGAAAACGCCCCGGCAGCATCGCCTTTTGAATACCGTCGCGAATCGCCTGCTCGTCAACCTTGAGCTTGCTGGCACGCAGGGCAGCGAGCGCAGTTGCGGCATTCGGCATGGGTACCTGTGGCAGCGGCAGGTCGGTGAGTGCGCCGTTTTCATCACTGAAAGACCAGCTCTGCTCACCGGCCTCATAGCCCCAGTCAACGTCGCGGCGCAGGAGTTGTGCGCCCTTTTCGCTCGCAACCTCGGCGATAGTCTGTGGCATATCGGGTTCACCGACGATAGCCGGTTTACCACCGCGAAAAATACCGGCCTTCTCGCGGCCAATGCTTTCGCGATCCGATCCCAGCCAGTCCGTATGGTCAAGCGCAATACTGGTGACTACCGCCACGTCGGCATCAACAATATTAGTCGCATCCAGGCGACCGCCGAGCCCCACTTCAAGGATAACGACATCCAGTTGCGCCTGCTGAAATAGCCACAGCGCGGACAGCGTACCGAATTCAAAATAGCTCAGAGAAATCTCGCCGCGCGCCGCTTCGATTTCAGCAAAGGAAGTGGTATGCGCAAGTTCCGACAGCTCTTCGCCCTGCACGCGCACCCGCTCGGTATAGCGCACCAGATGCGGCGAACTATAAACACCCACTTTGAAGCCCGCCGCCATCAGTACCGATTCCAGGGTACGGCAGGTCGTTCCTTTGCCGTTGGTTCCCGCCACCGTGAACACAAACGACGCAGGTTTTAATACCGCCATCCGCGCAGCCACCTCGCTGACGCGCGCCAGCCCCAGGTCGATTGTTTTGCTGTGCAGATGTTCCAGATAAGAAAGCCACGTAGCCAGGGGCGACGCGGCCTGAGGAATTGGTTGTTTTTCCATGATGTCCGGCAAGAGTTAAGATAACTACGCGTATAAAAAAGGGCAGCACCGTCAGGCCTGCCCTCTGTATTATCAGGCCTCTGGTTCCTGATCCGGCTCCGGTGGCACCACCTCGCCTTCGTGAACGGGTTCCGGATTTGGCGCCGGAAGATTCATCAGCTTCGCCAGAATACTGGCCAGCTTCAGACGCATTTCCGGGCGACGTACGATCATATCGATCGCCCCTTTTTCAATCAGGAACTCACTGCGCTGGAATCCCGGCGGCAGCTTCTCACGAACAGTCTGTTCAATAACGCGGGGACCGGCAAAACCGATCAACGCTTTGGGCTCAGCGATGTTTAAATCGCCCAACATAGCAAAGCTCGCCGAGACGCCGCCCATGGTTGGGTCGGTCAGCACGGAGATATACGGCAAGCCGCGCTCCTGCATTTTCGCCAGCGCAGCGGAGGTTTTCGCCATCTGCATCAGCGACATCAGCGCTTCTTGCATACGCGCGCCGCCGGATGCGGAGAAACAAATCAGCGGGCAGTTATCTTCCAGTGCCTGTTCAACCGCACGGACAAAGCGCGCGCCGACGACGGAGCCCATCGAACCGCCCATAAAGGAGAATTCGAAAGCGGCGGCAACAACCGGCATTTCATGCAGGGTGCCTTTCATGACCACCAGCGCGTCTTTTTCGCCAGTCTCTTTCTGGGCTGATGCCAGACGGTCTTTATACTTTTTCGAATCGCGGAACTTCAGCACATCTTTTGGCTCGAGCTCGCTTCCCAGCTCCACGAGGGAACCTTCGTCCAGCAGGCTATGCAGGCGGTTACGCGCCGACATACGCATGTGGTGATCGCACTTAGGGCAAACCTCCAGGTTGCGCTCCAGCTCTGCGCGGTACAGTACCTGCCCGCAGCTGTCGCACTTGGTCCATACACCTTCAGGAATACTCGCCTTACGGGTGGGGGTTATATTGCTTTTAATTCGTTCAATCCAGCTCATTGATAACCTTTCTACCTGAACCTGGTCGATGCCAGTTTTGTCGCAAGGGGCGCATAATGCCATTTTTGCCCCTTACAGACCATGAATGTTGCACATTAAATCATAACATCCCGTAACATGGGATAAAAAAGTGGTCGAACCGCTCACACTTCACTCTTCGGACGGCGGCATACCGCCCGAAGATAACTGCAACGTTATTTCGCCTGTTTC
The DNA here is from genome assembly GCF_051131775.1 of Klebsiella sp. MISC125. NCBI lineage: Bacteria > Pseudomonadati > Pseudomonadota > Gammaproteobacteria > Enterobacterales > Enterobacteriaceae > Klebsiella > Klebsiella sp. MISC125. Next base: position 1,814,636 of record NZ_CP180448.1, on the reverse strand, counting down.
GCCGCAGCACGCTTGTGGCGAATGATTTCAATCACCCCAGGCAGTACGGAAAGCACGATAATCGCCACGATCAGCAGCTTAAGATTTTCCTGCACGATCGGCAAATCGCCAAACAGATAACCCGCGTAGGTGAACAGCAGTACCCACAGCAGCGCGCCAACCACGTTATACATCGCAAAATGACGATAGGACATATGTCCCATTCCCGCCACAAACGGCGCAAAGGTTCTGACGATCGGGACAAAACGCGCAAGGATTATGGTCTTGCCGCCGTGGCGAGCGTAGAAGCCATGGGTTTTATCCAGGTAGCTGCGGCGGAAAATTTTTGAATTAGGATTACTGAATAACTTTTCACCAAACAGCCGCCCGATGGTGTAGTTCAGCGCATCGCCGATAATCGCGGCAACCACCATCAGCGCCACCATCAAGTGCACATTGAGATCGTTAGTCGGCAGCGCCGACAAAGCGCCCGCAACAAACAGCAGAGAGTCACCTGGCAGGAACGGCGTGACCACCAGGCCGGTTTCACAGAACAGAATCAAAAACAGAATCGCGTATACCCAGATGCCGTATTGCGCGACCAGCTCAGCCAGGTGCACATCAATGTGTAAAATAAAATCAATTAAAAAACGAATCAGATCCATAATTTGCGTTAGCCCTTAATAACCAGGTTAGTCCGCCAGAAACAGCGGGCCCATCGGCATTACCGGCAGGTCGTAACGGGCCGGATAATCCACCGACACCAGATACAATCCTTCCGCTTTTGCCGTTGCGGCGGCCAGAGTCCTGTCTTTTGCCGCCAGAAGTTCTGCAATCCAGCTCTCTGGCTGGTTACCGGCACCTACTTCCATCAGACTGCCTACAATATTCCTTACCATATGATGTACAAAGGCATTCGCTTTGATATCCACCACCACATATGCACCATAACGGGTGACGTTAATATGCATCACGTTACGCCACGGGGTGCGCGACTGGCACTGTACCGCACGAAACGAGGTGAAATCATTTTCCCCCAGCAGACACTGGGCCGCGCGCTGCATCCGCTCAGCATCCAGGGGATGGTAATAGTGAGTCACGCCCCGACCTAGTACCGCCGGTCGCAGGCGATGATTATAGATGACGTAGCGATAGCGTCGCGCCGTGGCGCTGAACCGGGCATGAAAGTCCGGTGGAACTTGCTTCACCCAACGTACTGCAATATCGCCTGGTAAATTCGCATTAACGCCCAGCGTCCATGCCACGTCTTTACGCAACGCACGGGTTTCAAAATGCACCACCTGACCGGTACCATGAACTCCGGCGTCGGTACGACCAGCACATAAAACGCTCACCGGTTCATTAGCAACCTGCGAAAGCGCCTTTTCCAGTTTTTCCTGCACGCTGCGAACTTCATTCTGCCGCTGCCAACCGTAGTATTTGCTACCGTCATACTCAATGCCCAGCGCAATTCTATAGACCGGCGGCTGCTCCATCTCAGACATTAGTACAAATACTCCTGGACCAGTTTCTCAGCGATTTTCACCGCCATCAGCGCGCCGCCAAAACGGACGTTATCGGCCACTGACCAGAACTGCACCTGCTCCGGCATACCATAATCATTATGCACGCAGCCGATGGAAAGGCGCGCGGTGCCGGAAGCGTCGCCGACCTGAGTCGGGAACTCTCCCTCTTCGGACAGCTCGATATCTTCACCACGGGAAAAGGCATCACGCGCTTCTTCCGCCGACAGCGGGCGCTGCGCTTCAAAGCCGACCATTTGCGCATGACCGTAGAATACCGGGGACTGCACCACGCTTGCGGAGATCATCAGGCCGTCATCTTGTAAAATCTTGCGGACTTCATCGACGATACGACGCTCTTCGCGCACGCTACCTTCACGATCGGGCAATAGCGGCAGCATGTTGAACGCCAGCTGGCGGCCAAAGAAATCGTCCTCATCAACCGGAATGCCGTTAAGCAGTTTGGCGCTCTGCCCCGCCAGCGCATCGACGGCTTTTTTACCGTGAGCGGAAGCAGACAGCAGGTTGGTCACGCTAATACGCGACAGGCCACCCTGATCGATCAGCGGTTTTAACGCCGCAAGCAGCTGGCTGGTCAGGCTATTCGGTACCGCAATAACGTTGCGATTACGGTAATCCGCCAGTACGAACGGGTTCACATCCGGCACCACCAGCGGCACATCCGGTTCAAGCGCAAACAGACCGCTTAAATCAATCACCAGACAACCTGCGTTAGTGGCGTCTTCGATATACGCGGCGCTCGCTTCTGCACCAGCGGCAAAAAAGGCCAGCTGAGCCTGAGTCCAGTCGAATTCAGCAGCATCCTGAACGATAACCGACTTACCCGAAAAACGCAGATGCTCACCGGCGCTTTCATTACGCGCCAGCGCATAAATATCCCCCACCGGGAACTGACGATCGGCAAGGGTTTCGAACAGGGCTTCGCCTACGGCGCCCGTTGCGCCCAGTACGGCAATATTCCAGCCTTCAGACATGGTGGTGTACTCCAGAAAAAAGCGGCCCTGCCGGATTATCCAGCAGGAGCATTAAGAAGATATTAACGGATGGAATGATGCATGGCATTAAAGCCTAACTGACGCAACAGCGTCGCCGCCGGTTCGTCGCTGCACTGAACATACAACGAAGACCATTCACGGCGTTCCTGATAATTTTTGCGCAGCTTGTCGAACTCACCAGCAACCCCTGCGACTTTTCGCAGCGGCGCATCATCGCGGCGCACATCATACACCAAATGCGCCAGTCGTTTTAGCGTTGCCTGATCGAGCGGCCCATGTAAAGTGATGCGACCAAACTCAGGCGCGGGCAACAAAGTGTCGAGTGCCACCTGCTGCGGATGACCGATAAATGCACTGTAAGCCTCAAAAACCTGCGTCGTACCGCGCGCTTTGCCTTCAAGGGTATAGCCCGCAATATGCGCGGTGCCAATATCAACCCGCTTAAGCAATTCGGTATTGAGATCGGGCTCAGGCTCCCAGACATCAAGCACCACGCTTAGCGCCTGATTGTCCTGCAAACGCCCGAGCAGCGCGGCGTTATCAACCACCGGCCCACGGCAGGCGTTAATTAAAATCGCCCCCGGCTTAAGGCGACTAATCAGCGTCTCATCCGCCAGGTGCAGCGTTTTATACGGCCCTTCTTTATAGAGCGGCGTATGGAAAGTCAGAACATCAGCTTCCTGCACCAGTTCATCAAGAGTGCGGAAATCGCCTTCATCACCGCGATCGGCGCGCGGCGGATCGCAGAGCAGGGTTTTGATCCCCAGCGCCTCAAGGCGTTTTTGCAGACGCCCGCCGACGTTGCCTACCCCCACGATCCCAACCGTGCGATCGGTCAGCGCAAAACCATCACGTTCAGCCAGCATTAACAGCGCCGAAAATACATATTCGACTACAGCGATGGCATTGCAGCCTGGTGCTGCGGAAAAACCAATCCCCGCCTGCTGGAGCCACGCCTGATCGACATGATCGGTACCCGCAGTCGCGGTGCCGACAAATTTGATAGCCTTGCCGGAGAGCAGCGTTTCGTTAACTTTGGTGACCGAGCGAACCATCAGCGCATCGGCGTCATTCAGCGCTTGGGTCGGAACAGGACGACCAGCAACGGCCTTCACTTCCCCCAGGCGACTAAAAAGCTCACGCGCATAGGGCATATTTTCATCAACGAGGATTTTCACGATTCAGTACCTGTCTGAGAGCGAGAGTAAACCGGGGAAGTGTGCCATAATCTCGCCGCCAGGAACATCATCCCCCGGCCTTATGTAGAAGGATTAGTCATGACACAACCCGTTTCAGGTATGTCCGATCGCCCTCCGGGGACAGGCGAACCTCCGCTCACCACGCAGCAGCGTACCGTACTTGAGCGGCTGATTACACGTCTGGTGGCGTTAACATCGCAGCAGAATGCCGAGGTGTGGGCCTGCGTCAAACACGATCTGAGCCTGAAAAACGACGCGCCGCTGCTGGCGAGCCATTTTGAGGCCGCCGAGCACAGCCTGAGCGAGCGCTTAATCCTCGCACAACAAAATCATCACCGTCGGCAAATTCTGGCGCAGTTAACCGAGCTTTTGAATCAGGGAAATAATCGCCAGGCGGTCAGCAATTACATCCGCCAGCATGATGGACAGACGGCACTGCAAGCATTGACCCTCCTGCAGTTGGAAAATGTCCTTCAATTACTGCAAAGCGGTCAGTTGTCGATCCCTCAGCCACAGCAGCGTCCGCCAACGCGGCGTCCACTGCTGCCAGCAGAGCACAATACGCTGAATCAACAGGTGACAAAACTTGCCGCTGCCACCGGCGAATCCAGCAAGCTTATCTGGCAATCCATGCTGGAACTTAGCGGCGTGAAAACCGGTGAACTAATCCCGGCCACCCACTTTACCCCGCTCTCATATTGGCTCCATGCGCGGCAAACGCTTAGCTCGCAGGCAGCACCGACGCTCACATCGCTAAAAGCTGCGTTGAAACAACCGCTTGAGGCTCAGGAGTGGCAGAGAGTGATCAATTTTGCGCAAACCAACTGGCACGCGAATGCGCAAACGCCTCTGAGCGCTGCGCAGTTGCTAACGCTGCTCAATAAAATTTTTGTACTGCGGGTCGCCAGAGCCCAGGAGACGCTTGTCATCCCACCGGTTCAGGCTCCCCCCTCTTCACTCAGGCTGGCGTGCAAAAAACCGTGGGTCATCACGCTGACGCTAATTGTGGTGTTTGGCTTGCTGTGGTTGATGATTTAGGAAAGAACAGAATCGACCCTCGCACACCGAGGGCCGAAGCATGAATCTATTTACGCAATGAAATCAGAGTGACCACGATCCCCAGCACTGCGCATATCGCTGCGGCGAGGAAAACAGAAGAGTAGCCCAGAGACGTTGCCAATAGTCCAGTAAGCGGGCCAGTGACGCCGTAAGAGATATCCTGAAATGCGGCATAGCCGCCCAGCGCCGTTCCTCTCACCTGCGGCGGCACGCGTTTCACCACCTCCACACCCAAGGCCGGGAAGATAAGCGAACATCCGCAGCCGGTCAGCGCCGCTCCCGCCAGGGCTACCCAGGCATTTGGCGCCTGCCAAAGCAGAGCCAGGCCTATTGCCTCAATCAATAGCGAGACGATAGCGACCTTCACGCCGCCAAAACGATCCGGCATCCAGCCGAACAAAATGCGCATCAATACGAAAGCGCCGCCGAATGCGGTCAGCGTAAAACCAGCCATTGCCCAGCCGTGGCTGGCGAAATACAAGGAGACGAACGTGCCAATCACCGCGAAGCCGACGCCCTGTAATCCAAGGCCGATACCGGGGCGCCAGATCATCCCTACAACGCTCCATAGCGACGGGCGCTCACCGCCGTGAGCAGGTATTTTACGTACCGTGCCATTAATCGCCCAGGCGACTAACGGCAGCGCCATGGTGACGCAGGCCAGCACCGCTACGCCATAATGACTGTAGATCAGCAGCCCCAGCGGAGCCCCGGCCGCCAGCGAGCCGTATATCGCCATGCCGTTCCATGACATCACTTTTCCTGAACGTGCAGGGCCAACCAGCCCCATCCCCCAGCTCAGATTACCGGTAAGCAGTTGGCTTTCACCAAAGCCGAGGATCAAACGCCCAAGTACTAGCAGGCCAAACTTCGCCAGAACGGATACCGGCAGCAGCGCAGCGCATAGCCAGGCACCGCCTGCCAGCGCGCAGGCCAGCATGCCCTGAAGTACAGAGCGCTTTGCACCATACTGATCCGCCAGGCGACCGGCATAGCCGCGTGTTAACACGGTAGCAAGGAACTGGATACCAACGGCAACGCCAACCATGGTGTTACCAAAACCCAGTTCCTGATGAACGAACAGCGGGATCACCGGCAGCGGCAGACCCACGGTCATGTAGGTAAGAAAAACGGCGAAAGTAATCCGAAACAGCGATCCATTCGCTGAAGAGGTGTTTTTTGTTTCAGTCACTGCGGACATGCTTTACTCCAGTTCGCAGAGTAAGGCGAGGTGATAACCACGCCCTCTCCACCTGATTATCAGGGTTAAGGCGCGTTGGATGACGTTAAACGCTTACGCATTATTGGGGAGAATAATGTTTTCGCCCGCAGTGTGCCTGCTCACGCCGGGCCCTGTCAAGAATACAAAAAGGGAGCCGTCAGGCTCCCCTTTTCAAAGCTCGCACGTTATGCGCTGTATTTGCGCATCACCAGCGTGGCGTTAGTCCCGCCAAAGCCGAAGCTGTTGGACATAACCGTCGTCAGCTCACGTTCTGTCGTCTCAGTCACGATGTTCAGACCCACAGCCTGCTCGTCCATCTCTTCAATATTGATGCTCGGCGCAATAAAGCCATGCTCCAGCATCAGCAGAGAGTAGATAGCTTCCTGCACGCCAGCCGCGCCCAGGGAGTGGCCGGTCATCGCTTTAGTGGCAGAGATAGCCGGGCTGTTATCACCGAAGACTTCGCGGATCGCGCCCAGTTCCTTCACATCGCCAACCGGCGTCGAGGTACCATGGGAGTTCAGGTAGTCAATCGGGGTATCAACGCCGTGCATCGCCATCTTCATGCAGCGCACTGCGCCTTCACCAGATGGAGCAACCATGTCTGCGCCGTCGGACGTTGCGCCGTAACCGACGATTTCTGCATAGATGTGTGCACCACGGGCCAGAGCATGTTCCAGCTCCTCAACCACAACCATGCCGCCGCCGCCAGCAATAACAAAACCGTCACGATGGGCATCATAGGTACGGGATGCTTTTTCTGGCGTTTCGTTGTATTTGGTGGACAGTGCGCCCATCGCGTCGAACTCACAGGACATTTCCCAGCACAGCTCTTCGCCGCCACCAGCAAACACAATGTCTTGTTTACCCAACTGAATTTGTTCAACAGCGTTACCGATGCAGTGCGAAGAAGTCGCACATGCGGAGCTGATGGAGTAGTTTACACCGTGAATTTTGAACGGCGTGGCGAGGCAAGCGGACACCGCAGATGCCATCGCTTTGGTTACCACATAAGGCCCTACGGCTTTCAGACCACGCGGGCTACGCATTGCATCAGCGCCAAAAACCTGAGAACGAGAAGAACCGCCAGAACCGGCAATCAGGCCCACGCGTGGGTTGTTCTGATAAACCTCTTCTTTCAGGCCAGCATCTTCAATCGCCTGCTGCATGGAGAGATAGGAATAGATAGAGGCATCGTTCATGAAACGAACCACTTTACGGTCAATCAAACCGGTTGTGTCCAGTTTGACATTACCCCATACGTGGCTACGCATTCCCGAATCTTTAAACTCTTCAGAGAAAGTGATCCCGGAGCGTCCTTCACGCAGAGATGCCAGGACTTCCTGCTGGTTGTTACCGATGCTGGAAACGATGCCCAAGCCAGTAATCACTGCACGTTTCATTCAATACCTCTGTAAGTCGCACTATTTTAAGTTTCGAGTCGCACAATAGCGTACACTTGTACGCCGAACAAGTCCGATCAGCCAAATTGTGTATAAATTTGCGCCCTCAGGCACACATCGTTAAGATCGTTCTACGCCTTGTGATTCGAGTAACTTACGTGAAACAAAACGCCATACAACCCGCCAACCTGGAATTCAATGCTGAGGGTACACCTGTTTCCCGAGATTTCGACGATGTCTACTTTTCCAATGATAATGGCCTGGAAGAGACTCGCTACGTTTTCCTCGGCGGTAATCAGCTTAACGAACGTTTCCCCATTCATCCGCGCCCATTATTTATTGTTGCTGAAAGTGGGTTCGGCACCGGGCTAAACTTTCTCACGCTATGGCAGGCGTTTGACGTTTTTCACCGCGATAATCCAGAAGCTACCCTGCAAAGATTACATTTCATCAGTTTCGAAAAATTTCCGCTGAAGGCCGACGATCTTTCTCTGGCGCACCAGCAATGGCCGGAGCTTACGCCATGGGCTGAACAGCTACAGGCGCAGTGGCCGCAACCGTTGGCAGGCTGCCATCGTCTGCTACTGGATGACGGACGTGTAACGCTGGATTTGTGGTTTGGCGATATCAATGAACTCACCAACGAGCTTGATGATTCGCTTAATCAGCAGGTGGATGCCTGGTTTCTCGATGGCTTTGCGCCTGCAAAAAACCCGGATATGTGGACGCCAGAACTCTTTTCAGCGATGGCCCGACTGGCAAGACCCGGCGGAACCCTGGCTACCTTCACCTCAGCCGGTTTTGTTCGTCGCGGGCTGCAAGAAGCTGGTTTCAGCATGCAGAAACGCAAAGGTTTTGGCCGCAAACGCGAAATGCTTATCGGCGAAATGAAGCAAACGCTCGACTTCGCCTCGCGCACTCCGTGGTTTGCCCGTAGCGGAACGGAGCAGCGCGATGTGGCGATTATCGGCGGCGGTATCGCCAGCGCCCTGCTCTCTCTGGCGCTGCTGCGCCGTGGCTGGCAGGTGACGTTATATTGCGCCGACAGCGCCCCCGCAGAAGGCGCATCCGGTAATCGTCAGGGAGCTCTTTACCCTCTATTGAGTCAACACGATCCGGCCCTCGCCCGCTTTTTCCCGGCGGCATTTACCTTTGCACGTCGCCTCTACGACACTCTTCCAGTGCAGTTTGACCACGATTGGTGCGGCGTTACGCAGCTAGCCTGGGATGAAAAAAGCGCGCAGAAAATCGCCCAGATGCTTGAACTCAATCTGCCGCCGGAAATCGCTGTTGCCGTTAACGCCCAAACCGTTGCACAAACCTGCGGCGTCGACACCGACTGCGGGGGAATAACCTACCCTGCCGGCGGCTGGCTCTGTCCACAGCAGCTAACTGCCGAACTGTTCGCCCTCGCGGCTACTCGCGGGTTACATGTTCACTACGATTATCCTGTTGAGACTATCAGTACTGATAATGACGGCTGGCAATTAAACCAGCGGCAGTACCATGAGGTCGCGGTACTGGCTAATGGTTATCAGGTCACTGACTTCAGTCAGACCATACATCTTCCCATGTATCCAGTTGCTGGTCAGGTCAGCCATATTCCCACCACGCCAGGACTATCACAGCTACGCCAGGTGCTGTGTTATGACGGTTATTTGACCCCGCAAAACCCAAACAATCAACAGCACTGTATTGGTGCCAGCTATCATCGTGGGCAAACGGATACCGCGTTTAGCGCTGTAGATCAGCAGCAAAATCGCCAACGCCTGATTAACTGCTTGCCGCAGATTAAGTGGGTGCAGGAGGTGGATGTCAGCGCCGATAAAGCGCGCAGCGGCGTGCGCTGTGCAACACGCGATCATTTGCCGATGGCAGGCAATGTGCCCAACTATGATCGCACATTAAGCGAATACGCCTCGCTGGCCGAACGTCAGGAACGGGCCATAGAAGCCCCAATTTATCGCAATCTGTATTTGCTTGGCGCACTCGGTTCGCGCGGATTATGCTCCGCTCCGCTGATGGCCGAAATTCTGGCGGCACAAATGAGCAATGAGCCGTTACCGATGGACAGAGAAACTCTGGCAGCGCTGAATCCGAATCGTTTGTGGGTAAGAAAGTTACTGAAAGGGAAGGCGGTGAAATAGTCGAAGAAACTGGCCCGATAGTGTGAAAACCGGGCCACTAATCAGGCAAAAACGTTATTTCTGCAGCGCCTGCTGATACAAATTATCCCACATGCCCTGCACCAGAATCTGATCGGGTGGCGACAGTTCGCCAGCGCTGATCGCTTTCGTCAGGCTTTGGGTAACCTTATCATTCACCGCTTGCGCGGTATGCTCGTCCTCACCTTCCAGCTCAGCCACCGCCAGCGTCAGATGGCCGCGCAGATAACCGCCGGCAAATAGTTCATCATCACTGGCGTGGTCTACCATACCGTCTATCAACGCCAGAATGCGTGATTCAAACTCCGCGATCATCTTCTTTCCTCATATTATGTAAAATGTGGCCTTAGTGCAGGTCTTCCGGCCACGGGAATTGCTCAGCCGTCAAAGGCGGCGTTTGATAATATTCTTGTAATGCTTTGATAAAACGCGCCGGACGCTTAGGGATCCCCTGCTCCAGATAGACCATCACCTGAGCATGTACTCGCCGTTGAAAAACGATACGATCAGGTTCGAAATCGCCTTCCAGGTTGTCGCAACTGACGTTAAACGGATAGCCTGCCGCCACGCAAAACAGCCAGTCAAACGCCTGCGGTTTCACCTCGACGTCTTCAAATTTAGACTGGGTCATCGCATCACGGCCATCAGGGCAGTACCAGTAACCGAAGTCAACCAGCTCGCGACGCGCTTTACCAGCGATGCACCAGTGCGAAATCTCATGTAATCCGCTGGCGTAAAAGCCGTGGGCAAAAACGATGCGGTTGTACGGCGCGTCGCCATCAGCCGGAAGATAGATCGGTTCGTCATCGCCTTTAATCAGACGGGTATTAAAATCGTCGGCAAAGCAACCGTCGAAGATTTCAATCAGCTGTTCGTAATTATGCGTACTGTTCATTAGTTCATCCCCAACCAGTGGAGGATCTCCTGTCCATGGCTGTCATAAAGAAGTTTTGCACTCATCACCGCCGACACCACAACAATCATCGGTCGAATTAGTGATTGTCCTTTGCTCAGCACCAGTCGCGAACCGGCGCGGGCACCAATAAATTGTCCTACCATCATTACGAAGCCGGTGGCCCAGATAACTTTACCGCCAATGATAAACAGCAACAGGCCGCCAACGTTAGAGGTAGCATTCAGTACTTTGGCATGGGCGGTCGATTTAGCGAGATTGAACCCGGCCAGAGTCACAAAAGCCAGCGCATAAAAAGAACCTGCACCCGGGCCAAAAAAGCCATCATAAAAACCCACGCAGCCGCCAGCCACCAGAGCAAACGGCAGACCGTAAAGACGACGCTGACGGTCCTCTTCGCCGAGCTTTGGCATCAACAGAAAATAGAGGCCAATGCCGATAATCAGTATTGGCAGAATCTGCTTGAGAATATCGGACTGGACGTGCTGCACCAGCAGCGCGCCGCCAGTTGAACCAACAAACGTCATCAGAATATTCAGCTTCTGATCGGCGAGATTCACCACCTTGCGGCGGATGAAATAGAGGGATGCGGAAAGCGAGCCGCCGCAAGCCTGCAGTTTGTTGGTCGCCAGCGCCTGCGCAGGGGGGAGACCAGCAGCCATCAATGCCGGTACGGTTAGCAACCCACCGCCACCCGCCAGGGAATCAATAAATCCCGCCAGAATGGCCACGAAAAACAGCACAACCAGTACCGTCGGTGACACCATAAACAGATCGATAAAACTATCCATTAAAGAACATGCTCATCCAGTAGCGCCTGGCAGGAAGGCGGCAATGGAGGCGGCGTCTTCTTCGCAGGAGAGGTTGATCCTGGTTTCGGTGGTTCAAACCAGCTTTGTAATTCCGCGCCGCAACCATCGCCTGCCGGAGGCGGAGCCTGATCTTCACACTCAAGACTCCCCACAGGACAGCGCAGGCGCACATGCATATGCGCTCGATGTTGGAACCATGGTCGAACTTTACGCAACCAGTCGCGATCGTTACCCGCATCCAGGCACAACTGCTGCTTGATCGCCGGGTTAACGAAAATGCGCGTGACTTCGCTATCTTCCGCCGCCATCTTAATCAGATGACTGATTTGCGGACTCCACAGTGACGGCACTACGCGTTTGCCGTCACGCGCAACCAGATCCAGAGCCTGTGGCTTCATGAGCTGCGCTGAACTCCAGCGCGCCTGCGGGAGCTGGAGAAAAATATCCACATCCAGCCCGGACTGATGACTAGCGTGGCCGCCGTTGAATCGACCACCAGCCGGCATACCCATGTCACCAATCAGCACCGTCCCCATTCCTTTGTTGTGCGCCTGATTGCTCAGGCGCTGAATAAACTGAACGAGATCCGGATGGCCGAAATAGCGGCGCTGATCGGTGCGCATCACCTGATAGCCGGTGGCGCTCAACGGCAGCGGCTGCGCACCAACGATACAGCCATTAGCAAACGCGCCGATGGACTGCGCACTGCCGCTAATGGGTTGCGATATTTTCTGCCACGGCGTTGCCGCCAGGCTGGTACTGCTGGCAAGGAGTGCCAGCAGTGCGATAACGGTTTTTTTCATCTATTACCAGCGTGGGATTGATGTCGTCACGTCGCCGTTCTGCGCGCGCTGACGCATAAAGTGATCCATTAATACGATCGCCAGCATCGCTTCGGCGATCGGAACCGCACGAATGCCGACGCAAGGATCGTGACGCCCTTTGGTGATCATCTCGACTTCTTCGCCAAAGCGGTTAATCGTGTGCCCTGGAACGGTAATGCTGGAGGTTGGCTTAAGGGCGATATTCGCCACAATTTGCTGACCGCTGCTGATACCGCCCAGCACGCCGCCGGCATGATTGCTCTGGAAACCCGCTTTGGTAATCTCATCGCGATTTTCGCTACCGCGAAGTTTCACCACTTCAAAACCATCGCCAATTTCCACACCTTTTACCGCGTTGATGCTCATCAGCGCGTGCGCAATATCCGCATCCAGACGGTCAAATACCGGCTCACCCAGTCCCGGAGGCACGCCATCCGCTACCACGGTCACTTTGGCCCCGATGGAGTCGCCCTCTTTTTTCAGGCCACGCATCAGTTCATCAAGCGCCTCGATTTTATCCGGGTCCGGACAGAAGAACGGGTTTTGTTCAACCTGATCCCAGTCTTTTATCGCTAGTGGAATATCGCCCATCTGGGTCAAACAGCCGCGAATGACAATACCGAATTTAGCGGCGAGAAATTTTTTGGCAATCGCCCCGGCAGCCACGCGCATCGCGGTTTCACGCGCGGAAGAACGACCGCCGCCGCGATAGTCGCGCAGGCCGTATTTCTGCTCGTAGGTGTAATCCGCGTGTCCCGGACGGAACACATCTTTGATAGCGCCGTAGTCCTGGGAACGTTGATCGGTGTTCTCAATCAGCAAACCAATGCTGGTACCAGTGGTCACACCTTCAAAGACGCCGGAAAGAATTTTCACCTGATCCGGTTCACGACGCTGGGTGGTATAACGCGACGTTCCCGGCCGACGACGATCGAGGTCGTGCTGCAGGTCAGCTTCGGTCAGCGGAATACCTGGCGGCACGCCATCAACGATGCAGCCCAGCGCCAGGCCGTGCGACTCGCCGAAGGTAGTAACGCGAAAGAGTTGTCCAATTGTGTTTCCTGCCATCACGGCTCCGTTATTGTCGTTATGTTTGCGTGTTTATTGTTTTAGTCTTTATAGATGCTGAAATGCGCGCGGGCGTCAATCAGTTGCGATTTGGTCAGCATAAAGACGCCATCACCGCCGTTGTCAAACTCCAGCCAGGTAAATGGAACGTCTGGATACTGTTCCATCAGATGTACCATGCTGTTGCCGACTTCACAAATCAGGATACCGTCATCGTTAAGATAATCTGGCGCGCAGGCCAGAATACGGCGGGTCAGCTTCAGACCATCGCTACCTGAAGCCAGTCCCAGAACCGGCTCATGGCGATATTCGCCCGGCAGGTCGGACATATCCTCTTCATCCACATAAGGTGGATTAGTCACGATCAGATCGTATTGCACCTTCAACAGATCGCGGAACAGATCGGAGCGAATCGGCGTTACGTTGTGAATTAAACCGTGATCTTCGATGTTTTGCTCGGTAACAGCCAGCGCATCCGGGGAGATATCTACCGCGTCAACTTCCGCTTCCGGGAAGGCATAAGCACAGGCGATAGCGATGCAGCCGCTACCGGTGCACATGTCGAGGATGTGCTGCGGTTGATGGTCAATCAGGCCAGCAAACTGATTATTGATAAGCTCGCCAATCGGTGAACGCGGCACCAGCACGCGCTCATCAACGTAAAACTCATGGCCGCAGAACCAGGCTTTATTGGTCAAATAAGCCACCGGAATACGCTCATTAATGCGGCGAATCACGCGCTCAACGATGCGATGTTTTTCACTGGAAGTCAGGCGCGCGGTGCGCATATCTTCCGGAATATCCAGCGGCAAATACAGCGACGGCATCACCAGTTGCACCGCTTCATCCCACGGGTTATCAGTACCGTGTCCGTACCAGATATTTGCAGCGCTAAAGCGGCTTACCGCCCAACGCAACATGTCCTGAATGGTATGAAGCTCATTAACAGCCTCATCAACAAAAATTTTATCCACGCTATCCTCCAGGACACGCTCTGCTATAAATTCGGCGGCTAGTTTGCCACGAAGACGGGGATAAATCAGCATTCTTACGTCAGGCTAAGGGGGAAATATACGTTTTCCTTGCCTGGATGTATGACGAGTCGGGTAAACTAGCGACAAAGAAAAAATGAGACCAGGTAATGAAAAAGAAAACATCGCTAAGTGAGGAGGATCAGGCATTGTTCCGGCAACTGATGACCGGCACGCGTCAGATTAAACAGGACACTATCGTTCACCGCCCGCTGCGCAAAAAAATCTCTGAGGTGCCGCCAAAACGGTTACTTCAGGAACAGGCAGACAACAGCCACTTCTTTTCCGATGAATTTCAGCCGCTGCTAAATACCGAAGGCTCGGTTAAGTATGTCCGTTCGGACGTCAGCCATTTTGAGCTAAAAAAATTGCGGCGAGGTGACTATTCGCCAGAGCTATTCCTTGATCTGCACGGCTTAACCCAACAGCAGGCTAAACAGGAACTGGGCGCGTTGATTGCCGCCTGTCGTCGCGAGCATGTGTTCTGCGCCTGCGTGATGCACGGGCATGGGAAACACATTCTTAAGCAGCAAACGCCGCTATGGCTGGCGCAGCATCCGCAGATCATGGCATTTCATCAGGCACCAAAAGAGTACGGCGGTGACGCCGCACTGCTGGTACTGATTGAAGTTGAAGAGTGGCAACCACCGGAGCTTCCGTAGTTCGTCAGCCCCGGAGGAGATTAAATCGCTTTCGCCATCTTCAAATTGCAGGGGCTCATTTGCCAGGTGAATTCACCTTTGCCTTCAGCATCAAGCGTGACGCAGGCAATAGCAGATGTGGTGAACATCGGGGGAGTTTCCCCCGGGCACAGCTCTGAGACGAGGTACCCCACTAAAGGCAGATGCGACACGACCAATGCCGTCGCCACACCTTCATTTGCCAGCGCCTGAAGATAAGCGCTGACCAGACCAACATCGCCACACGGCGTGAGTTCCGGCATCACGTCGACATCTTTCGGCAGATTCATGCACTCCCCAACAATCTCCAGCGTCTGTTCAGCACGCAGGTAGGGACTCACAAGAACCCGCTCAATATCCACTTTTTGACCTTTCAGCCAGGTTGCCATCTGACGAGACTCATCACAACCGCAGACGGTTAGTGGACGAACCGAGTCACTGGCTGCATCGAGGGCAGCGTCGCCGTGACGCATAATAAAAACTTGCATATTGCACCGCTTTTGTTAACCAGAAGCACCGTAGTCTTACCGACGTAAACAATACGCAGGTGACCCGGTGGCCGGGCATTGTGCCTGATCCATTCAACGAATGAAACGCTGTTTTTTACCTCAATGGCGTAAGTATAGTCAACTATTGCTTACAAAACAGCCAATGGTCAGCATCATTCATTGCCGGATTTACCTTCTTTGACCACAACTTAGGTCGTCCGTTCATCAGTGGGCCAAAAGGTCGCCCCCTGCTCAGCCATGTGTAATAAAGTGTCACATGGTGTAAAACGCGGGCCATACTGTGCGGCCAGGCGCTGCAAAATTGCCGCGACTTCCCCCGCACCCAGCTTGTCTATATAGCGGAACGGGCCACCAAGAAACGGCGGGAAACCAATACCAAACACGGCACCGATGTCACCATCGCGCGCACTGCGGATAATTTGCTCATCGAAGCAGCGCGCTGCCTCATTAAGCATCATCATCACACACCTTTCCGCCACCTGCTGCGCGGACAATTGCTCCCGCGCAGAAGAAACGCCCAGTAAAGAGTAAATCGCAGCGTCGGGCCGTTTTTTGCTTTTACGCCCTTTCGCCTCATAAAGATAGAAACCCCGATTATTTTTTCTACCTTTGCGATCGTCATTCAGAATCGCGTTAATGATGTTTGCAGGCGGACTAAAACGTTCTCCCCATGCAGCCTCCAGCACCGGGATAATTTTGGTCCCGGTATCGATACCGACTTCATCAAGTAGCTGAATAGGTCCGACCGGAAAACCGAATTTTACCAATGAGTTATCGATATGTTCTATCGGTTCTCCTTCTATCAACAGGCGCATCGCTTCATTAATGTATGGGGCCAGAATACGGTTAACATAAAAGCCCGCTTTGTCGGCCACCACGATGGGCGTTTTCCCCTGCTGCTTCGCCAGTTTTACCACCGTCGCGATAGTTTGCTGGCTTGTGCTCGCATGCGGAATCACCTCTACCAGCGGCATTTTCTCTACCGGACTGAAGAAGTGCAGGCCGATAACCTGCTGCGGCCTGCTTGCTTGTGCTGCGATCTCACCGATCGGTAATGATGAGGTATTAGAGGCAAAGATCGTCTCAGCGCTACAGTGTTGCTCAACCTCGTTGACCATTTTTTGCTTGAGGGCAAGGTCTTCAAACACCGCTTCGATAACCACATCACGATGCGCGAATCCCTGGTAATCCGTAGAACCCGAGATCAACGCCAGTTGACGATCGCGCTCGCTAGCCCGTAGATAGCGGCGGCGAACCTGTTTGTCGAGCAGATCCCAGCTGTACTTCATGGCGTGGTTGATCCCGCGCGGTTGGATATCCTTAATGCGTACCGGCAATCCTCCTTTACAGGCGGTGACGTAAGCAATTCCCCCTCCCATCAGCCCGCCGCCAAGAATACCTACACTGCGCAACGCGCCGGGTTCAGCATCCGCACCACGATCTTTCTTAAGGTCGATACTGGCGAAGAAAATGGCTCGCAACGCTTGCGATTGCGGCGTCATCGCTAGCTCACCAAAGGCCCGCGCTTCTTCGGCATAACCACTACTGCAACCCTGCGCCAGCCCGGTTTCAATCACCTGTAGAATACGTTTGGTCGCTGGATAATTACCCTGCGTTTTTTGATGTGTCTTTTTCGCCACCAGGCGAAATAGCAGACTACGACCTAATGGTCCGGCGAGGATGCGATCGCGTACCGGAACAGTGCGGCTTACCGGGCGTCCTTTCAACGCCAACTCTACTGCGGTTTGCAACAAAATGGCCTGCGGCACCACTTCATCAACCAGTCCCACTTTCAGGGCCTGACGCGGGCGAAGCTGCTTGCCGGTCAGGATCATATCCAGCGCGCTGCTGACGCCGATTAATCTTGGTAAACGCTGGGTACCACCGGAACCTGGCAGCAGGCCCAATTGAACTTCAGGCAAACCAAGTCGGGTTTTATCATCACCGCTGCACACCCGCCCGTGACAAGCCAGCGCCAGCTCAAGGCCGCCACCCAGACATGCGCCGTGGATAGCAGCAATAACCGGAATCGACAACCCGTGGATCTCCGCCATAATCTGCTGCCCTTGACGGGCCAATGTTTCAGCCTCCAGGGCAGAAACGCAGCGGGCAATCATGTTGATGTCGGCCCCGGCAATAAAATTATCTGGCTTTGCCGAAATGAACACCGCACCGCGCAGGTCTTTATTGTCGCGAAGCTGACGGATGATTGCCCGTACTTCGCTGGCAAACTCGGCTTTCAAAGTATTCATTTTTTCGCCGGGAGCATCAATCGTAATCACGGCAATGTTGTCAGGGCGAATCTCAAGCGTAAATGCCGACAGGGTTTCCATTATTCGGCCTCCAGAATCATAGCTGCACCTAAACCACCCGCTGCGCAGGCAGTGACCAGACCAAACCCGCCTCCACGACGCCGCAGCTCGTGTAACGTTTGGGTGATCATTCTCGCGCCCGTGGCGGCAAAAGGATGACCATAGGCTATGGATCCGCCGAGCACATTGAATTTGCTCTCATCAACCTCTCCTGTTGCCTGTGAACGCCCAAGCACTTCACGAGCAAAGCGGTCACTCGCCAGACATTGCAAATTGGCCAGCGTCTGCGCGGCAAAGGCTTCGTGCATATCAATCAGGGTTAAATCAGCCAGCGTAAGTCCTGCCCTTTCCAGCGCCAGCGGCGTCGACCATGCTGGTCCCAACAGCATATCCTGCTGAACAGCAATGGCGCTGAAAGCGTAGCTGCGCAGATAGCCCAGCGGGACAAGCCCCAGCTCTTTAGCCCGGGATTCTGTCATCATAATCACCG
The DNA here is from genome assembly GCF_051131775.1 of Klebsiella sp. MISC125. Classification (NCBI taxonomy): domain Bacteria; kingdom Pseudomonadati; phylum Pseudomonadota; class Gammaproteobacteria; order Enterobacterales; family Enterobacteriaceae; genus Klebsiella; species Klebsiella sp. MISC125. The sequence goes on along the minus strand of NZ_CP180448.1, from coordinate 1,796,431 downwards.
CAGCCGCGCCATCGGTTAACGGCGTGCTGTTAGCGGCGGTCACGGTCCCGTGTTTACGATCAAAAGCCGGGCGTAACTTTTGGTAATCAGCAAGCGTTGAATTTTTACGAATATTATTATCCTGAACCAGCGGTTCACGGAAAGGCGGGGCATATGCCGTCATCACTTCTGCTGATAGTTTGCCCTCTTCCCAGGCCTTCGCAGCAAGCTGGTGCGAGCGAAGCGCTAGCTGATCCTGCTGTTCACGGGTAATACCCCAGGTTTTCGCCATCTGTTCGGCGGTGTCCCCCATCCGCAGGCCGGTGGAATATTCGGCGACCGCTGGCGGCACAGGAAGAAGATCGCGAAAGCGTAGGCGGGAAAAGAGCTTGAGGCGCTGACTCAGGGTACGTGCTTTATTCACGTCAACCAGGACGCGGGCGAGTTTTTTGCTAACACCGATGGGCAACACGGACGAGGAGTCAGCCCCACCCGCGATGCCCGCCCGGATAGTTCCTGCCATCAGGCTTTCTGCGACGTTGGCCACCGCCTGAAAACTGGTCGCACAGGCGCGACTGACGCTATATGCATCGGTATGTACGCTCATGCCGGTTCCCAGAACAATTTCCCGAGCGATATTTGGCGCTTCCGGCATCTGCACTACCTGGCCAAATACCAGCTGCTCGATTATTTCCACAGGGATATCGCTGCGGGCCAGCATTTCGCCAACCACCAGCTTACCGAGATCAACGGCAGGAATGCCGTGAAACGCCGTCGCCTGTCGGGCAAACGGAGTACGTAAACCGCTGATGATAGCAATGCGATCGCCCTGGCGGGTGACTAGCGGTAATGCCTGACTCATAACACTCCCCTGTTAACCGGTAAAACAAAGTGGTCTGACCTGATAACAGTTTTAACTAATATTTTACATTAAGCCAATCGGGGAACAGAAAAAGTGGGAGCCAAAACACATTGGATAGAAAAGATAACGCCCCTGCGGAAAGGGGCGTTTGGGGAAAGACTAACGCAAGCCGAGCTGGAAAATCAGGGTTTCAGCTTCACAGCAGAATATGAAGTCGATATCCAGCTGTACGCCACCATCAACATCAGTAAAGGTCGGGTTGATTTTGCACGGCTCGGATTCAACGTTACGCGCTCTTTCGCTCAATGCGGCGAGCGTTTGCTCTGCTTCGGCACGGTTAGCGAACACGCGGCTGTAAGAGGCGGTGCAATCGGAGTTGTCCATTATGGTGCCAACATCCATACAGCAGCAAACCGGGGTTTCATCAGCACTGCATTTACTCATCGTAGATTTCCTCTGTATATGCACTCAAGGTGCCAGATAAATAATCTGTTTATTTTACGCCCGGCGAATAACTGCCTCCAGCCGTTAATTGTGGCAAATGAGATAAGTGAGCGAAATCACACTTAAAAATGATCCAAAACAAAAATCCCCCATTTCGAACATGAGGTACAACAGCAAATTTGCCAGCTGGATCGCGTTTTTCGTATCACAATTGAAAAAACTTATAAACAAACTTGCAACATATCATCTGGTCAGACCTATACTCAGCGCACTGGTCTGATTTCTCTGTCGTAAAGCAGACCCTACACTTCGCGCTTCTGTTACGGCATGTAACATTGTTTAAATAAAAATAACTCAATGAGGTTATGGGCATGAGCCAGAAAACCCGCTTTACCCAATCTGCCCTTGCAGTGGCTGTAGCAATTGTTTCAACACAGGCCTGGTCAGCAGGCTTTCAGTTAAATGAATTCTCTTCATCCGGCCTTGGTCGCGCCTATTCTGGTGAAGGTGCTATTGCTGATGATGCGGGAAACGCCAGCCGTAACCCGGCGTTAATTATGATGTTTGATCGTCCAACCTTCTCTGGCGGCGCTATTTTTGTCGATCCTGATGTCAACGTGAGCGGTAGTTCAGTTATCGGTAACGATGCCAGCCAGGACAATATTGCACCAACCGCATGGGTGCCCAACCTGCACTTTGTCGCGCCGATTAATGAGCAGTTTGGTTGGGGTGCCTCCCTCACTTCTAACTATGGTTTAGCCACAGAGTTCAACAACGATTTTGCTGCAGGCTCAATGGGCGGTACTACTGACCTTGAAACCTTAAACCTCAATTTGAGCGGTGCATATCGTCTTAACGATCACTGGAGTTTTGGCCTGGGCTTCGACGCCGTATATGCCCGAGCCAAGCTGGAGCGCTATGCAGGTGATTTACCGGAAATTATTGGTGCGCAGCTGCCCGGCATGGTGCAGGAAGGCAAACTCTCCCCGGCGCAGGCAGCCGCGATTGGTCAGCAGGCTGGCGGTATCAGTCGTGATACTCAAATCGCTCGCCTGAAGGGGGATGAATGGGGCTTCGGCTGGAATGCCGGTATTTTATATGAAGTCGATAAAAACAACCGCTACGGCTTTACCTATCGCTCTGAAATCAAAATTGATTTTGACGGCGATTATAAGAGCAGCTTGCCGTCATCACTTAATCCTATCAATTCAGCACTGGGTCTCGGCCTGCCGTACGGCACCGGTGGTTCCACTATTGGCGGCTCTTTGACATTGAACCTGCCAGAAATGTGGGAAATCTCAGGCTATAACCGCGTGGCGCCAAAATGGGCCGTTCACTACAGCCTGGCTTATACAAGTTGGAGCCAGTTCCAGGAGTTGAAAGCAACCAAAACTAGCGGTGGCGAAACGCTGTTCTATAAAGATGAAGGTTTTAAGGATTCCTATCGTATCGCTCTGGGCACCACCTATTACTATGACGATAACTGGACTTTCCGTACCGGTATCGCCTTTGATGATAGCCCGGTCCCGGCTTCCAATCGTTCTATCTCTATTCCGGACCAGGATCGTCTGTGGCTCAGCGCCGGTACGACCTACGCCTTTAATAAAGATGCATCAGTGGATGTAGGCGTTTCCTATATGCACGGTCAGCACGTCGAATTTAAAGAAGGCCCGTATACCTTTAAGTCCGAGGGCAAAGCCTGGCTGTACGGCGCGAACTTCAACTACCGTTTCTGATAATCTGAAGGGACAAAAAAGGGTGAACATCATGTTCACCCTTTTTATTTCCAGAAATAGATTACTGTGAATCGATATCCTTAAGATCGCCCTCAATCGCCTGCGCGTTCGGGTTCTCATTCGGAGTGAGTTTACCGCCGTTGGCGATAAAGTCATGACGCTGGAAATAGGCTTCACGCATTAAGATGTATGGATCGGAAGACTGACGGAGCAGACCGTCGGAATCCAGCAGCTGTGCACGAGTCTCAACCCCTTCAACCATCCATTTACCGATAGACATCGGCCATGTCAGCCAGGAGAGGACCGGATAGAGTCCGTCCGCCATATCACCGCCTTCGTCACGAATCGTAAAGCTGCCATAGAAAGGCAATTGCACATACGGGCCATAGCCAACGCCATAGTGACCAAGGGTGCTGCCGAAGCGACTCGCTTCAACACGCTGCAGTTTCGGGTTCGCCATTCCAGCCACATCAACCAGACCGCCCATCCCGAGGAGGGTGTTCAGGAAGAAACGCGTAAAGTGCACCATTCCTTTATAGGGATCGCCTTTCAAGAAGGAGTTCACCATAATCGCCGGTTCTTCAAGGTTGCTGGTAAAGTTACTCAACCCATTGCGCGCAGGCTGCGGAACATAATCACGCCACGCTACTGCAACAGGACGAAGAACATAAGGATCAACGACATTGAAGTTGAAGTTGAACATCGTGCGGTTAAAACCTTCAAGCGGATCTGAACGCCCCTGCGGTTGATCGCCAGAACTAGAACTGGCACATCCGACCAGCAATGTGGCGCCAAGCGCAAGCGCCGACAGGCGAAAATTCATAGGTGTCTCCCTGTTAATTTTAGCTATCGCTGGGGGTTATCCGGGGACAGCTGCCTCCATTAAGATATCGCCCATAAGCATGTGCCTGCTTTCAGCATAGCCTTCTTTGGCATAATTGTTGCTCCACGATTCTATACATATTTTGCAATGTCCGTATTGCTAATCTTGTCATTGTGAAGAATTTAGGAGGTTATCCAGACACGGATAGCTGAAACATCTCTACGCTTATAATTAAGGTCAATAGCAGGGGAAAATTCATGAATCCGCAAACTCACCATGAAAGTGAAGAGATCGAAGTAGAAAGTGATGAAAAACAACAAGGTGAGAAAATTGAGATTGATGAAGAGAGATTGCCTTCACAAGCGATGGCGACCCATGAAGAGATTCGTCAGGAAGGGGAGAAAGAACTTGAGCGCGATGCCATGGCGCTGCTGTGGTCAGCCATTGCCGCTGGCCTTTCAATGGGAGCTTCGCTGGTAGCGAAAGGCATCTTTCATGTGCATCTTGATGAAATTCCCGGTGGTTTTTTGCTGGAAAATCTGGGCTATACTTTTGGTTTTGTTATTGTCATCCTCGCGCGCCAACAGCTATTTACCGAAAACACCGTTACCGCTGTATTGCCCATAATGCATAGGCCCACGCTGAGCAATGTTGGCCTTCTGTTGCGTCTTTGGGGAGTGGTGCTGATAGGTAATTTAATTGGCACCGCGATTGCGGCATGGGCGTTTGATATCATGCCGGTTTTTGATAAACCCACGCTTGAGGCCTTCCAGAGCATCAGTTTAAAAGTAATGAGCAACACACCCACGGAGATGTTCGCTAATGCGATTATTTCCGGCTGGTTGGTCGCTACCATGGTGTGGATGTTTCCTGCGGCAGGCTCTGCAAAGATTGTGGTCATTATCCTGATGACCTGGCTCATTGCACTCGCGGATACGACTCACATTGTCGTCGGCAGCGTCGAAATCTTCTATCTGGTGTTCAACGGGACGCTACCGTGGCAAGAATTCATCTGGCCCTTTGCTTTACCGACTCTTGCCGGCAACATTTGCGGCGGGACCTTTATTTTTGCCTTACTTAGCCATGCGCAGATCCGTAACGACATGGCCCACGAGAAAAAAGCCCGAGCCAATGCAAAAAAAGGGCATTAAGTGGCGACAGTTTGAGCAGTCAGACCATACCTGCTTAACCTGCAAGGAAAAAAACGCTATAATCCACGCGCTTCGTCCCCTTAGTTAAATGGATATAACGAGCCCCTCCTAAGGGCTAGTTGCAGGTTCGATTCCTGCAGGGGACACTTTCCAGCACCTCCTCCCTTTCGTTTCAATATATTCACTCGTATCGCCTGATTTACCATTGAACGGTTGCTCGTGCTTATCAAGCAAAGTTAGCATTTTACCCGCCCCAATTACTCCATCTTCACGCCTGACAATGCACCATACTGAAATCCTTGCTGCCTATGACGACTGGATTAAATACACGGAGTAGATAATTAAATCCAAATAAATTCACATAACAAATAATAATTTAAACTTATCATATCAGCGAAGTTTTTTATCATAGACATATTTAACCGCTATAAAATAGCTGGTAGAATGCGCGTCTTAAATAACATTCATGTCAGACTCAATGGGAAACAAGATTAACGTTAGCCTTTAATGAATTCGTTAATATGAAGTTAACATCACAAAAGATGAGAAAGGTTCATCAAAACACATTTTAAGTTAATTCAACATTATTCTCACAAAACAATACCATCATGAATAAAAAAGAAAGAAACATATGGAAGTTAAACAATCTTCCGCCGCTGGAATACTGTTCAATTTCGCGCGCACAAAAATTATTAAACTGTGAACTAGAAGATTTGCTTCACTGGCATGATATTGGAGCCATCAATCTTTGTCTTAAGTTAGGTAAAACACATGGGACATTAAAAAGTGCAATTAGACATGACATGGGCGGTAATAAGCCCTATTTTTATAATTCCTCAAATATTGATGAAGTCAGCAGAAGCGAGAGATCCTGGTCGCAGCATTCAAAAATAAATACTATCCTGACGCTCAATGAAAGTGAGCCCAATCTGGAGACCCAATACGGCTCTCCTGTAACACAGTTCAAACTCAAAGTTTCTGTTTCAGGCCTGTGGTACAGCCATTCCAGAAATTTAATGGAAATACTGGAGAATCCAGAAAACACCCTTTTAGAACAAAGAATAAGCATTATCTCTCCAGCAAGGAATGTCGTCTTTTGCCACTTTACTCCTGATGAGGATGAGAAGCCGACAATCTCGTTGAATAAGCTGTACATCACCAATCAGGCCATTGAAAAAATTTACGAGCATACAATCAGTAGTCGCCCCCTGGAATTTTCAGAAAAACCATTAAATATTTTTGAGGATAAGATAATTCACGATAACTCATTTATCCCACAGAACAAGCTTTTACTTGAATTCATCAATTACATCATTCGTTCCAACCCAGCATTCAGTACTAACATTCTGAATGCCACGGAGAACGTCAAAAGTAAAACATTCAGTATGGTAATGGAGAAACTCAGTGCAGAAGGGATGATCTCAAACTACATAGATACTGACAGCCCAACTTCAGGCACTCTTTTTAAATGATAACAAAATCATTTTGTCTGTATATTAAAATAAAAACAGCATCGCAAAACCTGCTCGATGAAGCGATGCTTAAGATAAGCATAAAATAAATCATGTACTCAAACTTCACTTCATAACTGAACCCTAAAAATATTATTAAAATCAGTTATAACTGATTTTACATCAACCTGAGCGACACTCATCAGTGTGATTATGAAATCATCTTTTAATGGACATTAGCATTCGATAATTTGATTCTTTCTTTGTAAAACCTGGCTGCTGTATGAAACGCTGTCGTCACCATGTTGCAAACATCCAACATGGTGACGAGTGCACACCTTCTAATGAGCTTTGCAACATTCAACATGACTACTCAAGCAGGTCACCATAAGTTTCACCAGCTCACCGTTCTTTCACTTTTTGCCATAGGGCAGCAGGTACTTTAACGCCTTAAGCAATCCTTTAAAAAACCCCGTTTATCTAAAACGGGGGGCGAGTCTCCAAAGTTACCTGGAACTGAAAGAATCTCAAAATCAAGCAGCTACGCTGGTACGGAATTGGTCATTAGCAGCCGTCGCCAGAATAGAATTTAATACCAAGTGAAATTAATGTGTCGCCGAATCACGACAGTCGTAAGTAACTAAAAATTAATAAAAAAATGACTCTTGTCTCTCTCTTTTTTTAGGCGTACATTAGCGCCATCTGGAGCAGTTAGAGCACAGAATTGACAACTAACGCCAGCATCTGTTGGCGATAGTTAAAGCAGGCCATGAAAATTAAATTCATTTAGGCGTCTCGCAGAGCGCACGGAGTGATGAGTCGTGAAATACTTTTTGATGGGCATTTCTTTTATGGTCATCGTTTGGGCCGGTACTTTCGCCCTGATGATCTAGCCATAACGGTGTTAAAAAAGCGGGAGCCAGTTGGCTCCCGCTTTTTTACTCATGGTTTTCGCTCGTTAGCTTCGTCGAGGCAGGGAGTAAGCCGTCCGCACGGAACATCGATTTGATGCCGCGTATGGCCTGGCGAATGCGATCGCGGTTTTCAATTAAAGCAAACCGTACATGCGTATCACCATAATCACCAAAGCCAATACCCGGCGAAACGCAGACTTTGGCATCCTGTAGCATTTTTTTGGCGAACTCCAGCGAGCCCATCGCCGCGTACTGCTCTGGGATTTTAGCCCACACATACATCGACGCCTTCGGACACTCCACCATCCAACCCGCCTCATGCAACCCTTTCACCAGCACATCGCGACGGCGCTTATACTGCTCGGCAATATCACGTACACATTGCTGATCGCCCTCCAGTGCAGCAATAGCCGCCACCTGCAGAGGGGTGAACGTCCCGTAATCGTGATAGCTTTTAATACGCGCCAACGCATTGACCAGCGTTTTATTGCCCACCATAAAACCAATGCGCCAGCCTGCCATATTGTAGCTCTTGGACAGCGTAAAGAATTCAACGGCAACATCGCGCGCACCGGGAACCTGCATGATAGATGGCGCTTTCCAGCCATCGTAAACAATGTCGGCGTAGGCCAAATCGTGCACGACCAAAACATCATAGCGCTTCGCCAGCGCGACCACTTTCTCAAAAAACTCCAACTCGACGCACTGCGCAGTCGGATTAGACGGAAAGCCAAGGACCATCATTTTCGGCTTCGGATAGCTTTCCCGAATGGCACGCTCAAGCTCGTTGAAGAAATCCACACCTTCCACTAGCGGCACTGAACGTACCTGGGCTCCGGCAATCACCGCGCCATAAATGTGAATTGGGTAGCTGGGATTCGGTACCAGTACGGTATCGCCATGATCAAGTGTCGCCAGCATCAAATGTGCCAGCCCCTCTTTCGACCCAATAGTGACAATCGCTTCCGATTCAGGATCGATATCAACGTTATAACGCTCCTGATACCAACGTGAAATAGCACGGCGAAGACGAGGAATCCCACGAGAAGTGGAATAACCATGCGTATCAGGGCGCTGGGCAACGGTGCATAATTTCTCAACGATATGCGGCGGGGTCGCACCATCGGGGTTACCCATGCTGAAATCAATAATGTCTTCACCACGGCGGCGCGCAGCCATCTTCAGTTCAGCAGTAATATTAAAAACATACGGGGGGAGACGATCGATACGCGTGAAACGGCGTTCAGGACTGAATTCAGCCATAGATTCCTCAGATTAACGTTAGCGCCCGGACCGTCCGAGCGACGCTGCCGCAGTTGCGGCACGCTTAGAAAATAACCCGAAAAAATTCATGTTGTCGAGAGGGAAGATAAAAAATAATTGCTGGTGAATAAAACGGGCATCAGCGCCACTAAACACGGCACAAATCATGTCTGACTACGTGAGTTCACTAATAAAAATTAACAGACTGATATCTTTTAATTTACTTCATTTATCTACAATGAGTGGAGATGATTGAATCTCCAGGATTCGCCATCAATCCCCTTTTATTTGTGTGACTTTTCCCTATTCTTGCCTTTGGCTAGCCTTCTGCTGCAAGGTTTTCTATCATATTCCTTTCTCGCGATTAACACGGCGTACACATGCACGAAATATTCACGATGCTGCTGGCAGTTTTTGACCGTGCGGCATTAATGTTGATTTGCCTTTTTTTCCTTATCCGTCTGCGCCTGTTTCGCGAACTTCTGCATAAATCCGCGCATACACCAAAAGAACTGCTGGCCGTTACCGCGATTTTTTCCCTGTTTGCCTTGTTCAGTACCTGGTCCGGCGTGCCGGTAGAGGGATCGCTGGTCAACGTGCGTATCATCGCAGTCATGTCCGGCGGTATCTTATTTGGCCCTTGGGTCGGAGCGATCGTGGGCGTGATTGCCGGCGTGCATCGCTATCTCATCGATATCGATGGTGTCACCGCCATCCCCTGTTTCATCACCAGCATTGTCGCCGGCCTGCTGTCCGGTTTTATCAGTCGAAAAATCCCTAAAACGCAACGCTGGAAAGCAGGGATTCTTGCCGGGATGCTGTGCGAAACGCTGACCATGATCCTCGTCGTGGTGTGGGCCCCTTCTCTCTCGCTAGGAATGGACATTGTCTCCAAAATTGGGATCCCGATGATCCTCGGCAGCGTCTGCATCGGTTTTATCGTCCTGTTGGTGCAAAGCGTTGAGGGTGAGAAAGAAGCCAGCGCCGCTCGTCAGGCAAAACTGGCGCTCGATATCGCCAACAAAACGCTACCTCTGTTTCGCCATGTAAACAGTGAATCTCTGCGCCAGGTATGCGATATCATCCGCCGCGATATCAATGCCGATGCCGTCGCGATTACCAATACCCAGCACGTGATGGCTTATGTCGGCGTGGGAGAAATCAACTACCGTGATAACGACGACTTTATTAGCCCAACGACGCAACAGGCGATCCGCTATGGAAAAATCATCATTAAAAATAATGATGAAGCTCATCGAACGCCGGAAATTCACTCCATGCTGGTGATCCCGCTATGGGAGAAAGGTGTGGTTACCGGCACGCTAAAAATCTATTACTGCCACGCGCACCGAATCACCTCTTCGCTGCAGGAAATGGCGATTGGCTTGTCGCAGATTATCTCCACCCAGTTGGAGGTTTCCCGCGCCGAACAGCTTCGCGAGATGGCAAACAAAGCCGAGCTTCGTGCGCTACAAAGCAAAATCAATCCTCACTTTCTCTTTAACGCCCTGAACGCCATTTCATCATCAATTCGCATGAATCCGGACACTGCGCGGCAACTGATTTTTAATTTGTCGCGCTATTTACGCTATAACATTGAATTAAAAGATGACGAGCAGATTGATATCAAAAAAGAGCTCTACCAAATCAAGGATTACATCGCCATTGAACAGGCGCGCTTCGGCGATAAGCTAACGGTGATTTATGATATTGATGATGAAGTGAGCTTCATGATCCCCAGCCTGTTGATCCAACCGCTGGTAGAGAATGCCATCGTCCATGGGATCCAACCGTGCAAAGGAAAAGGCGTGGTCACCATCGGTATTAATGAGTGCGGAAATCGGGTACGAATTAGCGTTCGGGATACAGGTAATGGTATCGACCCTGCGGTAGTCGCCAGAGTGGAAGCCGATGAAATGCCGGGAAATAAAATCGGTTTACTGAATGTTCATCATCGGGTGAAGCTACTGTATGGCGAAGGCCTGCACATTAGACGCCTGACGCCGGGCACCGAAATTGCCTTCTACATACCGACCCAGCATACGCCCCAGGCGGCGACGGAGTCGCTGTTATCATGAGTGGAAATAAGATGAAAGTCATCATTGTTGAAGATGAATTCCTGGCGCAACAAGAGCTCACCTGGCTGATTAACACCCACAGTCAGATGGAGATTGTCGGTACCTTTGATGATGGGCTGGACGTGCTGAAGTTTTTACAACACAACAAAGTTGACGCCATTTTTCTTGATATCAACATCCCCTCTCTGGATGGCGTTCTGCTGGCGCAAAATATCAGCCAGTTTGTGCACAAACCCTTTATTGTCTTTATCACTGCGTGGAAAGAACATGCAGTAGAAGCTTTTGAGCTAGAGGCATTTGATTATATCCTGAAACCGTACCAGGAATCGCGCATTATTAACATGCTGCAAAAGCTGACCAGCGCCTGGCAACAGCAGCAAGTCAGCACCGGTACGGGGGCGGTATCCAACCCAACGCGGGAAAACGACACGATCAATTTAATCAAAGATGAACGCATCATCGTGACCAGCATCCATGATATCTACTACGCCGAAGCGCATGAAAAGATGACGTTCGTTTATACCCGTCGGGAGTCGTTCGTGATGCCGATGAATATCACGGAGTTCTGTAACAAGCTGCCGCCAGCACACTTCTTCCGCTGCCATCGTTCATATTGCGTGAATCTGAATAAAATTCGCGAAATTGAACCCTGGTTCAACAATACCTATATTCTGCGGCTTCGCGACCTGGAGTTTCAGGTCCCGGTAAGCCGCAGCAAGGTCAAAGAGTTTCGCCAGCTAATGCATCTGTAGAGATGACCCGGATAAACGATTTATCCGGGTAAAAGGCGTGTTTAGAGAACCTGACCGAGAGTCTGACGCAGGTGCGCACCGGAACCCAGCAGCCCAGGGTTGTCATGGACAATCAGATATACCGGGATATCCTGCACAAAGGCTTTAAAACGGCCTTTATCTTCAAATCCACCGCGAAAACCGGAGGCTTTAAAGAAGTCGAGGAAGCGCGGAACAATGCCACCGGCGATATACACGCCGCCAAAAGTCCCCAAAGTTAGCGCCAGGTTACCGCCAAAGCGGCCCATGATGACGCAAAATAGCGACAGCGCGCGGCGACAATCAATGCAAGTATCGGCCAACGCACGTTCAGTTACGTCTTTAGGCTGTAGGTTTTCCGGCAGACGCCCATCGGACTTCACAATCGCCCGGTAAAGATTCACCAGCCCCGGCCCTGACAGCACACGCTCGGCGGAGACATGCCCCAGCTCGGTACGCAGTTCTTCCAGAATAATGCCCTCTTCTTCGCTGTTCGGTGCGAAGTCAACATGGCCGCCCTCGCCTGGTAGGCTCACCCAACGCTTATCAACATGCACCAGGTGAGCAACGCCCAGACCGGTACCTGCGCCATAGACGGCAATGGGTTTGCCTTCCACCGGTTGCGCACCGCCGAACTGAATCAGATGCTCAGCTTTCAGCATCGGAATCGCCATCGATACGGCTGTGAAATCATTAATGATTTCCAGATGAGAGAAGCCCAGATTCTTTTTCATCTCGGCAATAGAAAAAGCCCAGGTATGGTTAGTCATCGCCACCCAGTCGCCGGTAATTGGGCAAGCAATGGCAATACAGCCGTCTTCCACCTTGACGTCATGCTCCTCCAGATAGACCTGAACAACGGCCTCAAGACTTGGATAATCGAGCCCGGAATAGGTCTTGGCACGGGAGATTTCCCCGCTTGCAATATCACATAACGCCAGACGAGCATTCGTTCCGCCAACGTCCCCTACTAAAGCAAATTTTGTCATTCCGTTACGGCTCCGCTAAAGTCAAAATGATTCTTTTGGCACACTGTAAATTCATGGCGCCTTAACAACAACGACCAACGCATAAGCACCCCTGGTTTAGCGATCTGCGTCACAGTTGCACTGTAATTCATGAAAAATTGTGAATCGAATATCTTACAATTGTCAGGCTGCATCTTTACTTGATCGTTTCAGCATCATTTGCATCGACGCCCATAAAACGCCAAGGCAATGAGCGCTCCAGGATACTTAAAAGGATACTATTCATGCTGCACCCACGCGCCAGAACGATGCTGTTATTATCGATACCCGCGATCATCATTGGTATCGCATCCAGCCTCGTATTGATTGTGGCGATGAAAGTTGCAGCTATTTTGCAAAATATCCTTTGGACTCGCCTGCCAGCGAGTTTTGGCATTAATGCCAGCGGCCCGGTCTGGACTATCGCTCTTCTTACCTGCACCGGTATCGCCGTCGGACTGGTGGTACGCTTTAGCCCGGGTCACGCCGGGCCAGATCCTGCGACAGAGTCATTAATTGGCGCACCTGTCAGCATCAGCGCGCTGCCGGGCCTGCTCACCGCACTGATCTTAGGTCTGGCTGGCGGCGTTAGTCTTGGGCCTGAGTATCCCATTATGGTAATGAACATTGCCCTGGCAGCCGCGCTTGGTACCCGATTATTCCCGCGAGTCAGTGCCCTGGACTGGACGATTCTTGCCGCCTCAGGCACCATTGGCGCGCTATTCGGTACTCCGGTTGCGGCTGCGCTCATCTTTTCGCAAACGCTCAATAGCAGCAACGATGTCCCATTGTGGGATCGGCTATTCGCACCGCTGCTTGCGGCAGCTGCCGGTTCACTGACCACCAGCCTGTTTTTTCATCCCCAATTTTCGCTACCGCTTCCGTATCTTCCTGAATTGCGCTTTGTGGATATTATTAGCGGTGCCATCGTGTCACTTATCGCGATTGCCGTCGGTATGGTTGCCGTTTGGTGCCTGCCGCGCCTGCATACGCTGATGCAAAGCCTGAAAAGCCCGGTATTAACCCTGGGGATTGGCGGCTTTTTATTAGGGGTGCTGGGCATCATCGGCGGGCATGTTACGCTGTTTAAAGGTCTGGATGAGATGCAACAACTGGCGCTTAGCCTCACCCTCACCGCTAATGATTACATGCTTATTGCACTGGTGAAGCTGGCGGCGCTGGTGCTGGCCGCCGCCAGCGGCTTTCGCGGCGGGAGAATTTTCCCGGCAGTATTCGTCGGCGTAGCGCTTGGGCTGATGCTGCATGCACACGTTCCCGCCGTCCCGGCAGCCATAACCATCTCCTGCGCCATTCTCGGGCTAACGCTGGTCGTAACACGGGATGGCTGGCTGAGCCTGTTTATGGCCGCGGTTGTGGTCCCGGACTCTACCTTGTTGCCGCTGCTGTGTATCGTTATGCTACCGGCCTGGCTAATGTTAGCCGGAAAACCGCTAATGATCGCCAGGAAGCGCGGCGATTAAACGCGGCTGTTTCGCTCCTCCAGAGCTTGAGTAACCGCACGCAGAAAATCAGGGATATCCATTTTTGGCAGCATCACCTCCACCAGCGTCAGCCGGTCTGAGGTAACGCTGCTGGCCATCGCCTCCTCCAGTTCCTGCATACGCGCGACTCGCCAACAGCGGGAAGGAACATCAGGGGCGAAAGCTTCCGGCAGGCGATTCCAGTCCCAAAGCGCAATATCGTTATACCGTTGCTCGGGGCCGTGAATCGCACGCTCAACCGTATATCCCTCATTATTAAGCAGTAAAATCAGCGGACGTTGCTTATCACGCAGCATCGATCCCATCTCCTGAATAGTAAGCTGCGCGGCGCCATCGCCAATAATCAGCACCACTCTTCTGTCCGCCGCCGCTATTTGCGCCCCGTAGGCCGCCGGGAGGGTAAAGCCAATCGATCCCCATAGCGGCTGGACAATCAGCGTTGTGTTGGCGGGAAGCTTGAGTGCGGCGGCACCAAAAGCTGCGGTCCCCTGATCGGCAAGAATAATATCTCCAGTACGTAGTTGTTTCTGTACCGCGCTCCAGAAGTTTTTTTGCGTCAGACTATCGCCCGCTGCATTATCCACACCGAAAGCCGAAACCTGTGGGGGCAGCCACTCTGCAGCCAGGTTTGCGGCAAGATTAATAAGGATATCAAGCGCCTTAACCATCGGAACCCGGCTAAACCAATGGTCGCCGACTCGGACGGCAAACGGCTGGATTTCAATTGTTTTTTCCTGAGGAAGATGCTGAGTGAAACCAGAGGTGATGGTATCGGTAAATCGCGTCCCCACGCAGATTATCGTATCGGCATTTTCAATCGCTTCACGAGTTTTATCAGCGCTGGCGATCCCGCTGTAGGTTCCGACAAAACCCGGCTGCTGTTCATCAAAAAGCCCTTTCCCCATCAGCATCGTGGCATAAGAAATCGGCGTTTTCGCCACCCACTCTCTGAGCGTGTTTTGCAACCCATAACGCTGGGCGAGGAAATCAGCCAGCAGCGATACGCGACGGCTGCTTCTTAGCATCAACTCCGCATGCTCACGAAAGCCGATCAGTTGGTTCTCATCAGCGGGCAAGCTTTCTATAAGCAAACGGCTGGCTGGCGGCGTAGCCTTTGCTCTTGCAACATCGGCGGGTAGCATCAGATAGCCAGGACGATGGTGAGTTAGCATCTCGCTCAATACGCGATCGATCTCATGGCAGGCATTTCCCGTCGCCAGCACAGCTTGAGAGCAGGTAATGTGCTCACTCATACGCGAGAAATGGCTAAAGTCACCATCACCGAGCGTATGGTGCAGCAATTCACCTCGCTGCTGCGCGCCGGTACAGGGGGCTCCCACGATATGCAGGACTGGAATATGCTCTGCATAGCTCCCGGCAATACCGTTAAGTGCGCTCAGTTCACCGACGCCAAAAGTAGTCAGTAGCGCGCCGGCGCCTTTGATACGCGCATAGCCATCGGCGGCATAGGCCGCGTTTAACTCATTAGCACAACCTACCCACCCTAAGTCCTGATGCGCAATCACGCTGTCGAGGAACTGTAAATTGTAATCTCCAGGGACGCCAAACAAGCGGTCAATGCCGCAATCTACGAGACGATCCAGTAGGTAATCGCCAATAGTGTAAGTCGGTTGCATATCCATACTCTCCTCTCGTGCAGGTAAGTTGAGTATTGAATACGCTGATGCGCTGTCCAGATTCCGCACCACAAATGTGGTGGAAAGCAAAATTTACGTGTTTGGGGAGTGTACTCAGCGGCAAACATTCTTTAGTGTAAACGTATACACACCCTGTTTTATCTGCGGAGGAAGTATGGTTTACCAGGCAAATGCGACGCGATATCAGACGATGGAATACCGCCGTTGCGGCCATAGCGGATTGAAGCTACCGGCTATATCTCTTGGACTTTGGCACAATTTTGGCGATGAAACTTTGGTGGAAAACAGCCGTCAGCTTCTGCGCCATGCATTCGATCTCGGCATTACTCATTTCGATTTAGCGAACAACTACGGGCCGCCTCCGGGTTCGGCGGAGAGCAATTTCGGTCGGATCCTGAGGGAAGATTTCTTGCCTTATCGTGACGAACTGATCATCTCCAGTAAAGCCGGCTACACCATGTGGGACGGGCCCTATGGCGATTGGGGCTCACGCAAGTATCTGGTTGCCAGCCTCGATCAAAGTCTGAAGCGAATGGGGCTGGAATATGTCGATATTTTCTACCATCATCGCCCGGATCCCGAGACACCACTTCAGGAAACGATGCGCGCGCTGGATCATATCGTTCGCCAGGGTAAAGCCCTGTACATCGGGTTATCTAACTACCCGCTCGAACAAGCCCGGGAAGCCGTCAGCATCCTCAACGATCTCGGCACGCCGTGTCTGATTCATCAACCCAAATATTCGATGTTTGAACGCTGGGTTGAAGATGGGCTTCTGGATTTCCTGCAAACCTCGGGGGTGGGAAGCATAGCGTTTTCACCGCTGGCGGGCGGTCAGTTGACCAACCGTTATCTACATGGGATCCCAGCGGACTCGCGCGCCGCCAGCGGCAGCCGTTTTCTACAACCGGATCAGCTCACTGATGACAAACTGGAGAAAGTTCGTCAACTGAATGCGCTGGCCGAATCTCGTGGGCAGAAGCTCTCGCAGATGGCGCTGGCTTGGGTACTGCGTGAGGAGAAAGTGACCTCAGTGCTGATTGGCGCAAGCAAAACCTCCCAATTGGATGACGCGGTTGGCATGCTGGGAAATCGCCATTTCAGCACCGAAGAAAATGCAGCCATTAACGCGATCCTTGCGGTGTAAACTCATTTTTACTTTAGCAAAAAGTGCTCTCCCTTGCGATTTAGGAGTTCAGCCGATGCGATGGGGCTTTACCGCCCCGTAATATCAGGTTAACAGGCCGACAACGGCCCCGATCGTGAAGGAGAAGAGTATGTTCAGGTCACTGATTCTGGCTGCAGTACTACTGGCTACAGCGCCATTGGTCGCTAATGCTGGTGAAATCACCCTGTTGCCATCAATAAAATTACAAATTGGCGATCGCGACAATTACGGTAACTACTGGGACGGTGGCGGCTGGCGCAACCGTGACTACTGGCGCAAAAACTATGAATGGCGCGATAACCGCTGGCATCGTCACGATAACGGCTGGCATCGCGGCTGGGATAAACGTAAGGCTTACGAGCGCGGCTATCGCGAAGGCTGGAACGATCGCGATGACCGACACGGCGGCCGGGGACGTGGGCCAGGCGGTGGCCGCGGGCATGGCCACGGGCATCACTAACAGCATGGGGAGCCAGATGGCTCCCCATTTTATTTAAGGATTAGCCAAATATCGTCCCGACGATCAGCCAACCGTTCAGAACTACCACAATCGCGACTATCGCCCATCCCAGCAATTTCACCCATCGGGCATTAACTAAATCACCCATCAGCTGCGGATTACTGGTGAAGATCAGCAGCGGCACCAGCGCCAGTGCAATACCAAAGCTCAGCAAGACCTGACTCATGACCAAAATGCGAGTGGGATCCAGCCCCATCAAAATAACAATGAATGACGGTAACATGGTAATCGTCCGGCGAACCCAAAGTGGAATATGAAAGCGGATAAAACCTTGCATTACCACCTGCCCCGCCAGCGTACCCACAACCGTAGATGACAATCCCGCAGCCACCAGACTAAGGCCAAAAATAGTCGCCGCCGCATGGCTCAACAACGGTTCCAACGTCAGGTAAGCCTGATCCAGGTCAGCAATCCCCGTATGACCATTAAAATGAAAAGCTGCGGCGGCGGTCGCCATCATCGCCAGGTTCACAAAGCCTGCAATAGTCATGGCAATCGCCACATCCCAGCGCGTCGCGTTATAGCGCTCTTTACGTGTCCCACCGTGTAGATGCTGAGTTAGTGAAGAATGTAAGTAGATGACGTGGGGCATAATGGTCGCCCCCAGCACACCGGCGGCAAGAAATACCGCTTCGCTGGTGGGTAACGATGGAATGAGCATCCCTTTTGCCAGCGGTGCCAACGCCGGCTGGGAGAATATCAACTCAACAACGTACGCCACGGCGACAAACAGCAGCAAGCCACCAATCACTTTCTCCAGCGGTTTTTGTCCACGACTCTGAAGCATCAAAATCAAGAAGGTTGCCACACCGGTCAGTACCGCCCCTTGCAGTAAGGAGACGCCAAGAATCAACTTAAAGCCGATGGCCGCGCCGATGAATTCAGCAAGATCGGTCGCCATAGCGATGATCTCAGCCTGTACCCAATAAAACCACACCACCGGACGCGGATAATGGTCGCGAATCTGTTCCGCCAAATTTTTGCCAGTAGCAATGCCCAGCTTCGCCGACATCACCTGAATCAGCATCGCCATCAGGTTCGCCCAGACCACAACCCACAGCAATTGGTAGCCAAAGCTGGCCCCGGCCTGAATGTTGGTGGCGAAATTACCCGGGTCGATATAGCCAATGGCAGCAATGAACGCAGGCCCCATCAAAGCGAGCTTAATCTTGCGCGCTGCGCGACCGCTGCTATTCTCAACGCGACTGCTTGTCATTTTCTGCCTCTGGAAATATAGCCTTTGCTATGTTTTATGCTATCAAAATGCGAATGATTATCAAGCTCATTTAAAAAGGTGATGATAATTGCTGTGATAGAAGGGAACGATAGCGGGTCGGCAACTGAAAACTGCAGCTGATAAATTGCATTTATACGACCTTCAGAATAGTACAACGATGCAACTTTTAAAACCTTTACGCAACATAACAAAAATGCATGGTTGATCACTATTTTTGCCATTAGTCACATATGCTTGCAATAGTGTGTGCTAGCTCTCGTTTTCTTTGCTCTCGTTACATAGAATGTGCAAAGAAATTTAACCTGCCTCATATTTGGAGCAAATATGGACCGCGTCTTGCACTTTATTCTCGCGATCGTAGTGGTTGCTATTCTGGCCCTGTTGGCTAGCCACAACCGTAAGCAGATTCGTATTCGTTATGTCATTCAACTGCTTGTCATTGAAGTTCTGCTGGCCTGGTTCTTCCTGAACTCTGACATTGGTCTGGGTTTTGTGAAAGGATTCTCCGAGATGTTCGAAAAACTCCTCGGGTTCGCCAATGAAGGGACAGACTTCGTCTTCGGCAGCATGAACGACAAAGGCCTGGCTTTCTTCTTCCTGAAAGTGTTGTGCCCAATCGTCTTCATCTCTGCGCTGATCGGTATTTTGCAGCATATCCGTATTCTGCCTATCGTCATTCGCGCCATCGGTACCGTGCTGTCCAAAATTAACGGCATGGGCAAGCTGGAATCCTTTAACGCAGTCAGCTCGCTGATTCTGGGCCAGTCCGAAAACTTCATCGCCTATAAAGATATCCTCGGCAAAATGTCCCGCAACCGCATGTACACTATGGCGGCAACGGCGATGTCTACCGTATCCATGTCTATCGTGGGCGCATACATGACCATGCTGCAGCCGAAATACGTTGTTGCGGCACTGGTACTTAACATGTTCAGCACCTTTATTGTGCTGTCATTAATTAACCCGTATCGCGTTGATGAAAGTGAAGAAAATCTGCAGATGTCTAACCTGCATGAAGGACAAAGCTTCTTCGAAATGCTGGGGGAATACATCCTTGCGGGCTTTAAGGTAGCGATTATCGTTGCCGCGATGCTGATCGGTTTTATCGCACTGATTTCTGCGCTGAATGCCCTGTTTGCCACCGTTACCGGCTGGTTCGGCTATAGCATTTCCTTCCAGGGGATCCTCGGCTACATCTTCTATCCGGTCGCATGGATAATGGGCGTACCGGCGGGCGAAGCGTTGCAAGTGGGAAGCATTATGGCCACCAAACTGGTTTCTAACGAATTCGTCGCCATGATGGATCTGCAGAAAGTGGCCTCAACCCTATCTCCACGTGCGGAAGGCATCATCTCCATCTTCCTGGTATCCTTTGCCAACTTCTCCTCAATCGGTATCATCGCCGGCGCGATTAAAGGGCTGAATGAAGAGCAAGGTAACGTGGTTTCCCGCTTCGGCCTGAAGCTGCTTTACGGTTCTACTCTGGTGAGTGTGCTTTCTGCATCTATCGCTGCACTGGTATTGTAATCTGTAACTTGTATTGCAAAAGCCGGGCGCGTCCCGGCTTTTTCATGCCTGCAGCTCGCTCAGTGGCTGCGGCTTGCCAATCAAATAGCCCTGTAAATAGTCGACCCCTAGCTGTAGAAGCTTTTCCCTCTGTTCCTGAGTTTCAACATACTCTGCAACTACCTTCATATTCTTTACCTTCGCCATTTCAATAATCGATTTGATCATGATGGTATCTAGCGGATCGGTCTCAATATCGCGCACAAAGCAACCGTCTATTTTAACGATATCAGCCTGTAAACTTTTCAGGCGTTCATAGTTAGCGTAGCCGGTACCAAAGTCATCAATGGCGATACTACACCCAAAATTTCGTAGCAGGTGAATATTATGCAGACTGGTTTCAACATCAGAAAATGCCTGCTCTTCAGTCACTTCGATGGTTATGACCTCTGGTGACAAGTTATAGCGCTTAAACAGTGAGATAATTTGTGCTGCGCTATCGTTTTGCATCAACGTGTAAGGCATTAAATTGACGGAGAAATGCATCCCTGGATATTGATGCGCCGTACTGAATAGCGTTTCCAGAACCTGCATATCAAAACGCTGACTCAGGTTGAACTTCGCAATCAGAGGAATAAACCGATCGGGGGTAATGATGCTGTTACCACAACGCATACGGCTAAGTATTTCGTAATAACCGTTTCCTGAAGCATCCTGAATAGGCTGGGCATACAATACAATCTCGCGATTGTTAAGCGCCTGTTTAACCTGGGCTAACAACCGTACCTGGTCAGTAGTTTGATCGGACATTTGCTCTTGAGCTATATCTAACGCCAATACTCGACGAGCCGCTCCCGCTTGCTCCGACAGCCAGCTTAGCTGACCCAACATTGGATGAAGTTCCGATTCTATGCCGTTATAGCGACCCCAGGACGCGCCAAATTCAAGATCCAACGTCTGATTATGCCAGCTGTATTTTTTGTGATTAAGTGTTGAGACAATATGACTGAGGCGTGCCGCAGGCTCCGGACCATTCAGTACGAGTAACAGCTCGCTGCCGGGTAGCTGAAAAATCTTCTCACCCTGACTGAGTAACGGCTGCATTTTACGGACAATTTGTCGTTTGCTATCGACTCTCATCATCATGCCGTAATGACGACTGAGGAAATCCAGATTTTGAATCCGTAAGCTGCTGATAACGACCGTCGGATTACGGTGCAGATAGCTCTCCAGGGCTCGCAAATTCGGTAAACCGGTTAGCGGGTCTTCCTCAGCCTGGTCTCGCCATCTTAGCTTTATCCTCTCGCTACGAGCATAAATATCTACCATATAAAACAAACAGATGGTGAAAGAGATCAGCACGGAGAGAACAAACGAGAGTGAATATTCAGTCTGCACACCATGTAAAAAATTCTGGTTGTACGCCACGAGTAAAAATGCCGAAACAGACCATGAGATGCGAATTAGCATATGATCCAGGCGGCTAATCCCAATGAAATGCAGGATGAATATAAGGGGGACTAAATAACCTGCAATGAAATCAGAATCATAAGGTGAACAGAGTATAAGTAATATAGCCGCCAACGCTACAAGCCAATATAGCGTAAATATTCGCTGCTCGCGCGAGCGCCAGGATTGAGAAAGATTACGCCAGAATGCACGCGCATACTGCGGACTGATAATCATCCGCAACGGATAATAAAAGAATGTTGTAAAAATTAATGCTGCACTAATTAGGCTTTGGATATCAATAATCGTGTAGATAACCGACATAGTGCCGAAATAGCTGGAGATGGCCAACGGAAATGAAAAAAAATGTCCTGCCATGTACATGGAGATCTTCAGCAGAATGGGAGCAAAAAAACCGCCCCAAAACACCCTCACCCCCATATGCTTTGCCGTCAACCCTGCACGCCAGCGTTTTCCAAGCTGAAGGCGGACAATAGCACACGCAGCAAAGACCGAGAAAAGCTGACAAAACAGCAGGATTGCCGCCTGCGGTAGCGTCAGGTCGATAATCCAGGTATTAGTCACCGCAAACGTAATAATCAATGGCGCAACGGCATATCGGCCAAAAATAAAAAGTACCGAATACATTACACTCATCGGCAACCACGCCAGATAAATTTGATTTCCATCAATGAGCGTTTGCGGAGAAATAAATCTGGATAGAGGAATCGCGATAAAACAGATCAATATAGCCAGCAGAGTTTTTTTGATCTTAATGTTAAGATGATCAATCATTATTGTTAATTAAAACTCCCACCGCGCTAAATACATTTAAGGCGTAAATGTTATGTCGCTTAATAATGACAGGCAAGATTTTAAATCGTGAAAAATTCTGAAATTACTCTTCGCTAAGATTGCTGGATACTTACTGACTTATTCAGAAGCTACTTTACGTTAGCGCGATGAAAAACAAAAACCCCCGCCGTAGCGAGGGTTCTGAATTTGGTGGAGCTAAGCGGGATCGAACCGCTGACCTCTTGCATGCCATGCAAGCGCTCTCCCAGCTGAGCTATAGCCCCACAGTGTTTTACGTTCCAAAACCTGATGGGAACAGGATTTGGTGGAGCTAAGCGGGATCGAACCGCTGACCTCCTGCATGCCATGCAGGCGCTCTCCCAGCTGAGCTATAGCCCCAACGTAAAGCTGTCGTGTTGACGGGCGGCATAATATGAATTCCTTCGTCAGGTGTCAACGGCAAAATGAATCCCCTCCATTTGATCGCTGAAAAAGCAGACAAACGGCTGACATTGCGAGCCTTATCGCAGCGAGAAGCTAAACATGTCACCCTTTCGCTTAAAAGGATGCTATAACATGGACAACTAATTCCCCCATATTTACTCAGGAAATAGTATGCTCAAGGAACGAATGACACCTGAAGAAATAGCACATCTGACTGGCTTCAGTCGGCAAACGATCAACAAATGGGTACGTAAAGAAGGATGGCAGACGTCCCCGCGTCCTGGTGTACAGGGCGGTAAAGCGCGTCTCGTACATGTTAACGAGCAAGTTCGCGAGTTTATTCGCAGCGCACAGCGTGTGGCTGAAAATCCAGTCCCCTATTCCGCAACCGATAACGATCTGGAATCTCTACTGCTCACGCTGAGCAAAGAGATGACAACGGGCGAACAAAAGCAGTTTATGTCACTGCTGTTACGTGAAGGGATCATCGGACTACTCAATCGTCTGGGCATCCGCGACCAGTAAAATCATGATGAAACTCAAAGACAAAATGACCCCAGCGGAGCTCGCTGAGTGCCTAAACCTCGCCAGACAGACGATTAATCGCTGGGCCCGAGAACAAAAGTGGCGGACAGAAGTTATACCCGGCGTCAAAGGTGGGCGTGCTCGCCTTATCGTTATCGACAAACCGGTTATCGATTTCCTGGTGAATATCCCCGCGCTGCGGCATCTGACCATGGAATATCAGCTAGCGGAACAACCAGGCAACTACTTCGTTAATGACGCTGACGCTATCTGGCGTCAAATCGTCGAAACGCTCCATCTTATGACTCCGGCGGAGCAGTTACATCTGAGGGATCTTCTCGCACGTGAAGGGATTAGTGGATTTTTATCCCGGTTAGGCATCACTGACGCTGAGAAATAAGCAAAAAAAACGGCAGAGTTAATCACCTGCCGTTTTACTCATCCTGCAATCAAAATCAGGATTGTTGGCTTTCACGCTCGGCAATAAAGGCCAGCGCTTTATTAATGCGTTCTACACTGCGTAATTTACCGATTGCATGTACGGTGACATCCAGTGCTGGCGACTGCCCTGCACCGGTCACAGCGACGCGCAGCGGCATCCCCACTTTACCCATGCCAACTTCCAGTTCATCAGCCGTTGCCTGAATTGCGTGGTGAACGTTTTCTGCCGTCCAGTCGCTGATGGCCGTTAACTTATCGCGCACCACTTCAAGCGGTTGACGGGCAACCGGGCGCAGATGTTTTTTCGCAGCATCAGCATCAAACTCAGCAAAGTCTTCATAGAAGTAACGACAGCTCGCCGCCATCTCTTTCAAAGTCTTACAACGCTCGCCCAGCAGTTTCACCAGCTCAGACAGCTGCGGGCCGTTACGGGTGTCGATATTTTCTTGCTCAATGTGCCACTGTAAATGCGTCGCGACATATTCCGGAGCCAGTGAGTTGATATAGTGATGGTTCAGCCACTGCAGCTTTTCGGTGTTAAACGCGCTGGCAGATTTGCTCACCGCCCCCAGACTAAACAGCTTGATCATCTCTTCACGAGAGAAAATCTCCTGGTCGCCGCTGGACCAGCCGAGGCGCACCAGGTAATTCAGCAGCGCTTCCGGCAGATAGCCATCGTCGCGATACTGCATAACGCTGACCGCACCGTGACGCTTGGAGAGTTTCTTGCCATCATCACCATTGATCATAGAGACGTGCGCATAAATCGGCACCGGCGCGTTCAGCGCTTTCAGAATGTTAATCTGGCGCGGGGTATTGTTGATATGGTCTTCACCGCGAATCACGTGGGTGATTTCCATATCCCAGTCATCAACAACTACACAGAAATTGTAGGTCGGAGAACCATCGGTACGGCGGATTATCAGATCGTCCAACTCCAGGTTGCTGAATTCGATAGGACCGCGGATCTGGTCATCAAAAACAACAGAACCTTCCTCCGGGTTGGCAAAACGCACTACGCAAGGCTCGTCATCTGCGTGATGTTCGTGACCATGGCGGCAGCGGCCGTCGTAACGCGGCTTATCGCCTTTTGCCATCTGCTCTTCACGCAGGGCTTCCAGACGCTCTTTAGAGCAATAGCATTTATAGGCCGTGCCCGCTTCCAGCATTTCATCAATCACGGCGTTATAGCGATCAAAACGTTTGGTCTGGAAGTACGGACCCTCGTCCCACTCCAGGCTCAGCCAGTTCATGCCATCCATGATGGCTTCAATAGCTTCCGGCGTGGAGCGTTCAAGATCGGTGTCTTCAATACGCAGCACAAACTCACCGCCGTGGTTACGTGCAAAAAGCCAGGAATAGAGAGCAGTACGCGCACCGCCAACGTGCAGATAGCCTGTTGGGCTTGGCGCGAAGCGAGTTTTGATTTTCATGAATTGGCCTTACGTTTGATAAAGATGCCGACAGGCGGCAGTGTTCGTTGGATTTTATAGGGCAATATTCTAACACTGTGGGCTGATTCCTCAATGTTGTTGGTGTTTCAACGTCACGCTTTGCTCTTTTTGTTTATAAATCATGCGCCATAGATGAGTTCGCGATCGTTTTGTTTAATTTTACGACGAACAAACAAATTATTTAGAAAAGGCGTTGACTCATTTTCAACTCTCCCTATAATGCGACTCCACACAGCGGGGGTGATTAGCTCAGCTGGGAGAGCACCTCCCTTACAAGGAGGGGGTCGGCGGTTCGAACCCGTCATCACCCACCACTACTTAACGTAGTCTCCGCCGTGTAGCAAGAAATTGAGAAGTGGGTGATTAGCTCAGCTGGGAGAGCACCTCCCTTACAAGGAGGGGGTCGGCGGTTCGATCCCGTCATCACCCACCACTTTCTCGCCAGCTGGATTTATTGCAATAAAATGAAGTACCGAAGTGGGTGATTAGCTCAGCTGGGAGAGCACCTCCCTTACAAGGAGGGGGTCGGCGGTTCGATCCCGTCATCACCCACCACTTCGGGTCGTTAGCTCAGTTGGTAGAGCAGTTGACTTTTAATCAATTGGTCGCAGGTTCGAATCCTGCACGACCCACCAATGCAAAAAAGCGCCCTAAAGGCGCTTTTTTGCTATCTGCAATATACAAGATTCGAACCTGCTGCAGGTTCGAGTCGAACGAAGAGAGACAACGGAGCCGCCTGCGGCGACGGCCCGAAGGGCGAGCGAAGCGAGTCATCCTGCACGACCCACCAATGCAAAAAAGCGCCCTAAAGGCGCTTTTTTGCTATCTGCAATATACAAGATTTGAACCTATATGATGGTGCTACGCTTATCAGGCCTCCAGTAAGTTGTAGACCCGATAACACGTTCGCACCACCATCGACGACTTAATTACCCCGTCAACGCTTCCACTAGCTTCGTCAGCGCAAGCGTCGCCTGAGACTCTTCATAGACGATATATAAATCAGCGGGAATACGCTCCTCCAGCGGACGAAATACAACGCCAGGCCAATTCATCTGCGCATAGCTATCCGCGATTAGCGTAATACCAATCCCCATGCTGATCATTGCCAGAACCGTTTGTGGTTCCATCACTTCACGAACAATCATCGGCGAAAATCCAGCAGTCTGGCAAACGCGTTGCAAAAATGCCCAGTCGGTATGGATCGAGGGCATGGTGACAAAATATTCATTTCGCAATGCCTCCAGGGGAACCACATCATAGGTAGTCAGGTGGTGTTCTTCCGGCATAGCGACCAGAAAAGACGATTCATGCAAACGTAAACTGGTAAACCCTTCCGTTGGCTCGGTGGCCATCCGCCAGATTCCCGCATCCAGCTCTCGCCGTTCTAGTAGCGCCATCTGCATCGCAGGCATTTTTTCGCGAAACAGCACCTCGACATTCGGATTATCCTTTAAAAAACGGTGCATCACGGGGCGCATTTTCCCCCACATTGCCGTCCCCACTACGCCAAGCTCAATACGCCCTGCTCCACCGCGTCCAATTTGCTCAACCCTTGCCAGCGCCTGATTGGCACTAGCCAGCAGGCGGCGAGACTCTTCCATCAGGATCTTACCTGCATGTGTTAACACTACGCTGCGGGAGTGACGAACAAACAGTAACGTACCAAGCTGCTGTTCCAGTTCTTTAATGTGAATACTCAGCGGAGGTTGCGACATATTCAGGCGAGCAGCAGCGCGTCCAAAGTGCAGTTCTTCTGCGACGGCAAGAAAATAACGCAGTAACTTCAGATCGGTACGATATGTGCGTTCCATCAATAATGCGCTCCTGAAGCGAAGGATAGTACGCAAAGTTACCACACTGTATCGCAGAAAATGAAAC
The DNA here is from genome assembly GCF_051131775.1 of Klebsiella sp. MISC125. NCBI lineage: Bacteria > Pseudomonadati > Pseudomonadota > Gammaproteobacteria > Enterobacterales > Enterobacteriaceae > Klebsiella > Klebsiella sp. MISC125. The sequence continues at coordinate 1,769,373 of NZ_CP180448.1, read as the reverse complement.
GGCGGGCACAGAGTTCCCGCCGTTGTAGAGGGTTAGTGGGCCAGCGATCTCTGCGCCAGCTTTTCAGGCTCATGTTTGTACCTGAAGAACAGCGCAAAAATAACCGCTAGTACCAACGAATAAGCCGCGAACAGTAGCCAGATGGTTTGCCAGTCTTTCACTCCGTCAACAGAGAAGTAATCCACCGCCATACCGCTTAAGATCGATCCAACCCATGCGCCAACACCGTTCACCATCGTCATAAACAGCCCTTGCGCACTGGCGCGAATGTTGGAGCTCACCTCCTGCTCAACGAATACCGACCCTGAAATATTGAAGAAATCGAATGCGCAGCCGTAAACAATCATCGACATCAGCAACAGTACAAAACCAAACGGAGACGGATCGCCAAAGGCAAAGAAACCAAAGCGCAGCGTCCACGCCAGCATGCTCATCAGCATCACCGTTTTGATGCCAAAGCGTTTAAGGAAGAACGGTATGGTAAGGATAAAACCGACTTCCGCCATTTGCGACACAGAAAGCAAAATGGAGGGATACCTGACGACAAAGCTGTTGGCAAATTCCGGGTTACGGGCAAAATCGTGCAGGAACGGGTTACCAAAGACGTTGGTAATTTGCAGCACGGCCCCGAGCATCATCGCAAACAGAAAGAAGATCGCCATGCGCGGATTTTTAAACAGGACAAATGCATCCAATCCTAGTTTACTGGCAAGCGTTGTTGCCTCCTTCTTCTCAGCCACCGGAATCTTCGGTAGCGTGAACGCATACATCGCCAGCGCCAGCGAAGCGCCTGATGCGATATACAGCTGCGCACTGCTCAATTCCAACCCCATGAGACTCACCGTCCACATGGCGACAATAAAGCCAATGGTGCCAAACACGCGAATCGGCGGGAAGGCGGTAACTGGATCCTGTCCAGATTGCGCAAGGCAGGAATAAGAGACGCTGTTAGACAACGCTATCGTCGGCATATAGGCCATTGCGTTAATCAGCATCACCCAGAACATCGTATCCGGGTCGGTGACGGTGGTGGCATACAGCAGCACCCCGGCGCAGACCAGATGACAAAGCATATAAGCGCGTTCGGCGCGTAACCATTTATCGGCAATAATCCCCATAATGCCGGGCATAATAATGGCTGCCAACCCTTTGGAGCTATAAACCATCCCGACGTTTGCACCAGTAAAGTCGAGAGTGTTTATCATGTAAGAACCCAGGGTCACCAGCCAGCTTCCCCAGATAAAATATTGCAAAAACGACATGACCTTTAATCGGGACGCAATACCCATTTTTCGTTCCTTGCCGTAGAGATAGGGTAAGAGAAAGACCCCGTGTACGGGGTCATTTTTATTATGAATTTCAGGCCAGCTTACGTAAGAAACCGCAGATAAGGTTGATAAAATTCTGACGAGAAAGTTCAGCCGCAGCCAGGGTTTGCGCGTGGGATAATTTCACATCGCCCAGGCCTTCAGCCAGGTTGGTGATAGCAGAGACCGCGACCACTTTCAGGCCGCAATGGCGTGCAGTAATCACTTCCGGCACCACCGACATTCCCACTACATCACCGCCGATAATCTGCATCATGCGAATTTCTGCCGCCGTTTCAAAGTTCGGCCCAGGATAGGAAACAAACACGCCCTCAGTAAGCGGAAAGCCCTCTTCTTTCGCAACGGTCTGCAGTACGGCGCGGTAATCCGCATCATAGGCATTAGCCAGAGAGAAAAAACGGTCGCCAAAGCGTTCATCATTCAACCCGACCATCGGCGTGCCCGGCATGGTGTTAATGTGGTCGTTTAGCGCCACCAGGCTGCCTGGCCCCACTTCAGGACGCAGAGAACCCGCCGCATTGGTGCAAAACAGCAGTTCACAGCCCAACAGCTTTAAGGTTCGAATGGCATCGGTCATGATGGTCATGCCACGGCCTTCATAAAAATGTCCCCGACCTTTCATGCAGGCGACCGGAACGCCAGCCAGATGACCAAGCACCAGCTCTCCGGCATGTCCATGAACGGTGCTGACCGGGAAACCCGGCAGTTTCTCGTAAGAAATAGCCACTGCATCTTCAATTTGTTCCGCCAGGGCACCTAAACCTGAACCAAGAATAAACGCCACGCGCGGCGTAAAATCAGGCTTATAACCACGAATGATATCTGCGCTATACCAGGGATTCTGTGACAAAAGGGAGTGGCTCATGATAGATCCTTAAGGCTGAATAATCGGAAAAGTGTTGCGTACCTCTTGTTTATAACGAGAGAAGACAATCGTTTACCAATACACTTTCCCGTAATGATTGATATCCTTTCTATATTGATGGCATAAACCTCATTCAGATCGTTTACCTATCGATTATCAATAATTAAATATTGGTTTCACCATCTCCTTTTTGAATAAGATGTCGTCTGCTGTGGCCCACAGCAAAATAAAATAAACACCTACATTTGTATATTTCTGGTAGATGGAACACCCCATGAATAAAACGCTTATAAATTTAAGTTTTGCCGCCGCATTGGTTTTACCTCATACCGTACAGGCTGAATTTAAAGGTGGCTTCGCCAATCTTGGTCTGCATTACCTTGACTGGACATCACGCACGACAGAGAAGTCTGGCAACAAATCCCACAAAGATGATTTCGGCTATCTGGAACTTGAAGGCGGTGCAAACTTTAGCTGGGGGGAAATGTATGGATTTTTTGATTGGGAAAATTTCTACAATGGCCGTCATGACAAACCCGGTAGCGAACAGCGCTATACGTTTAAAAATACCAACCGTATTTATTTGGGCGACACCGGATTAAACCTCTATTTACACGCATACGGCACTTACGGTTCGCCCGATCGAGTGAATTTCCATGATGATATGTTTCTCTATGGTCTCGGATATAATTTCACCGGCAATGGCTACTGGTTTAAGCCCTTCATCGCCAAACGCTATACCGATCAAACATATTACAGCGGCGACAACGGTTATGTGTTGGGCTGGGTAGCCGGATATAGCTTTATGCTGGGTAGTGAAAAATTCACCCTGACCAACTGGAATGAATATGAATTTGACCGCGCTGCAACCTATGCTGCGGGCAACGGTGGTAAAGATGGTCTTAACGGCGCTGTGGCGCTGTGGTGGAATGCGACACCTCATCTGACAGCAGGCGTTCAGTATCGCTACGCGAAGAATAAGCTTGGGGAAACTTTTCTTCAGGACGGCATTATTTACTCCCTCAAATATCAATTTTAATCTTTTGCGCCTGCCTGAAGCGGCAGGCCGACTATATTTGATAGAGAGGATCTGCCGCACGGCATGCGGTCAACTCGCTGGCCTGAGACCTGACGACCTCCCACAACGCCTCTGCAGCAGTTGATAACGACCGGTTTTTGCGCCGCGCCAACATCAGTTGCCGTTCAACTACCGGCGTTAACCGCTTCACCTGCAAATGGCTTCCCTGAGGAAGCGGCAGGGCTAACGCCGGTAATATACTGATGCCAATTCCCGCTTCAACCATCGGAAATAGTGTCGCCGGATGGCCAATCTCCTGCACAATCTTCGCTTCAACGGAAAATCCAGCGAGCGCCGCATCGATAAGCGGACGGCTACCGGACGCATAATCCTGTAACACCAGCCGCTGCTGCTGTAGTTCCAGCCAGCCCACTGAATCTCGTTGGGCAAAAGAGTGATCATGGCGGCAAAGCAACAAAAACGGCTCCGCCAGTACCGTCTCGCACTCTAAATCGGTGGCGGCTCCAGGATCGATAACGATGCCAAAATCCACTTCTCCCTGGCGGATACTCTCCAGCACCCATTGCTGAGGGCGGTCGTGGAGAACAAAATCAATCTCAGGATAGCGTCGATTAGCGTATGCAATGCACTGCGGGATCAGGTGGGCAGAAATGGTCTGACTGGCGGCAACTCTGACAGTTCCAGTAAGCTGCTGCCCGACGCGTCCGGCCTCACGCAGCGTGCTATTCAATTCATCCAGCAGACGCTCCAACCTGGCTGCCAACTGTTGGCCCGCCTCCGTGAGCACCACTTCCCGGGTAGTTCGATCGAGCAGACGCACACCGGTTTGATGTTCCAGCTCTTTGACGCTATGGCTCACCGCCGACTGGCTTAGCCCGATATTCTCCCCTGCCCGGCTAAAGCTCCTGGCACGAGCGACTGTCACAAACACCTTTAACTGACGTAGCGAGTAATTCATCTCTTTTTTTCATGAATAGATGCAATAAATCGATTTTATTTCTCAAACTAAAGAAAGCACAATAGCCGCATCGATTTTCAGGAGCGTTTATGAAATTTTTCCGCATTCTTGATCCATTTACTCTCACCTTAGTCACCGTCGTCCTGCTGGCCTCCTTTTTTCCGGCACGCGGTGGGTTTGTCCCATTCTTTGAACATTTAACCACCGCCGCCATCGCCCTGCTGTTCTTTATGCACGGGGCGAAACTCTCCCGCGAAGCGATCGTTGCCGGAGGTAGCCACTGGCGTTTACACCTCTGGGTGATGTGCAGCACCTTTATCGTCTTCCCCGTCCTCGGCGTACTGTTCGCATGGTGGGCGCCAATAAACGTCGATCCAGCGCTGTACACCGGCTTTATTTATCTCTGCATTCTGCCAGCCACCGTACAGTCCGCCATCGCGTTTACCTCGCTGGCGGGCGGCAACGTCGCTGCGGCAGTGTGCTCGGCATCAGCCTCAAGTCTTCTGGGGATTTTTATTTCACCGCTGCTGGTTGGCCTGCTGATGAATTTGCATGGCGCGGGCGGAAGCCTTGAGCAAGTTGGCAAGATCATGCTGCAACTGCTGCTGCCGTTTGTACTGGGGCATCTTTCTCGCCCATGGATTGGCAATTGGGTGGCAAAACATAAAAAGTGGATCTCAAAAACCGATCAGACTTCAATCTTGCTGGTCGTTTACTCCGCGTTCAGTGAGGCGGTTGTGAACGGCATCTGGCACAAAGTGGGCGTCGGATCGCTACTGTTTATCGTCGTAGTTAGCATTGTTCTGCTGGCGATTGTGATTGCTATTAACGTCTTTGTGGCGCGCAAGTGCGGCTTCAATAAAGCGGATGAGATTACGATTGTCTTCTGCGGATCGAAAAAGAGCCTGGCCAACGGAATCCCGATGGCCAACATTCTCTTCCCGACCTCAATACTGGGGATAATGGTGCTACCGCTAATGATCTTCCATCAGATTCAGCTGATGGTGTGCGCCGTGCTGGCGCGTCGTTATAAGCGCCAGGCCGAAGCATTACAGGCGCAGGAAAAGACCCGCGCCTCTGAAGCTTAACGCGGGCGCTTAAGGGGCTGAACCAGATCGGTTAGCCCCTCGGTTTTAATCAACAAGGTTAGCGCCATCAGCTCACCAAGATGCCCGGCAGGAAATTGATCTTTACGGGCAAACCACAGCAAATACTCTTCCGGCACATCGATCAAACGACGCCCTTTATATTTGCCAAACGGCATTTCCGTATTGGCAATTTCTATAAGCTGGTCTTTATCCACGGGATTCTCCGAGCAGACGCACCATTTCAGCTTCATCTATCACCGCAATGCCCAGTTCCTGCGCTTTAGCCAGTTTGGAACCTGCCGCTTCTCCGGCAATCACCAGATCGGTTTTCTTCGATACGCTGCCCGCAACCTTCGCGCCCAGCGCGACCAGCTGCGCTTTAGCGTCATCGCGCGAGAGCTGGCTCAGGCTACCGGTCAGAACCACCGTTTTCCCGGCAAATGGGCTATCAATCTCTTCGGCATTGACCACTACCGGCGCGGGCCAGCGAACGCCTTCCTTGCGAAGCTGAGCGATCACTTCGCGATTACTCTCTTCAGCAAAGAAATTACGCACATGCGTCGCGACGACAATCCCAACATCCGGCACTTTTTGCAGATCTTCAATCGATGCCTGCTCCAGTGCCTCAATGGTGCCAAAGTGAGCGGCTAAACCTGCCGCAGTAGCCTCACCGACTTCGCGGATCCCTAACGCATAAAGGAAACGAGCAAAGGTCGTTTCTTTCGATTTTTCCAGAGCATCCACCACGTTCTGCGCTGATTTTGGCCCCATGCGGTCCAGTCCAGTGAGTTTACCCGGCGTCAACTGGAAAAGATCGGCTGGCGTATGGACGTACTCTTTCTCAACCAGCTGGTCGATGATTTTATCGCCCATTCCCTCGACATCTAACGCGCGACGAGAAACGAAATGTTTGAGCGCTTCTTTACGCTGAGCGCCGCAAATCAGGCCGCCAGTACAGCGCGTGACAACTTCACCTTCCACGCGTTCTACATCGGAATGGCAGACCGGGCAATGCGTGGGGAACACGATTTCACGGGTCTCTTCCGGACGCTCTGAAAGGACCACGTTCACCACTTGGGGAATAACATCTCCAGCACGGCGAATGACCACCTTATCGCCGATACGCAACCCCAGGCGGTCGATTTCATCCGCATTGTGCAGCGTCGCGTTGCTGACCAGCACTCCTGCAACATGGACCGGCTCCAGACGGGCAACTGGCGTGATGGCACCGGTACGCCCGACCTGAAACTCGACATCGCGTACAAAGGTCATCTGCTCTTGCGCCGGAAACTTAAACGCCACCGCCCAACGCGGAGCGCGGGCCACGAAGCCTAGTTGCTCTTGTAACGCCAGAGAATCAACTTTGATGACCACGCCGTCGATATCAAAGCCCAGGTTCGGACGATCTTCCTCAACTTTGCGATAGTAAGTAAGCACTTCCTCTGGCGTATGGCAGAGTTTTACGCGCTCGCTGACCGGCAGCCCCCAGGCCTTAAACTGCTGTAAACGCGCAGAGTGGCTCTCCGGCAGCTCACCGCCTTCCAGCACACCCACGCCGTAGCAAAAGAAAGTAAGCGGTCGCTTCGCCGTAATTCGCGGATCGAGCTGGCGCAAAGAACCGGCGGCCGCGTTACGCGGGTTAGCAAACACTTTCCCACCGGTGCGACGCGCCTCATCATTAATTTTTTCAAACCCGGCCTGCGGGAGAAATACCTCGCCGCGAACTTCCAGCCGCTGCGGAATATCGTCACCACGCAGCTTCAGGGGAATGGCGCGAATGGTGCGTACGTTGGAGGTAATATCTTCTCCGGTGGTCCCATCGCCTCGGGTCGCCGCCTGCACCAGAACGCCGTTTTCATACAGGATGCTAACCGCCAGGCCATCCAGCTTCAGTTCACAACAGTAAGTCAGATCATCAGTATTTTTCAGACGGTCCTGAACGCGCTTATTAAACGCAAGGAAGCTCTCTTCATCAAAAACGTTATCCAACGACAGCATTGGCACTTCATGGCGAATCTGGCTAAATGAGGCCAGAGGCGCAGCGCCAACGCGCTGAGTGGGTGAATCAGGCGTAATCAGTTCAGGATGTTGGGCTTCCAGTTCACGTAATTCACGCATCAACCGATCGTATTCCGCATCAGGAATTTCCGGTGTATCCATGACATGGTACAGATATTCATGATGGCGAAGCGTGGTTCGCAGTTCAGTCAGTTTTTGTTCGTTCGATTCCATATCACACCATCAATGATAAAAAACCCCCGACGGGCGGGGGTTCAGGATAAGTAGACGAAACTCAGGAAGATGAATCAGGCGTTGGCCTCTTTCACTTCGCGAATGCGGTCCTGGTATTCACGCAATTTTTGCGGCGTCATCATACGACGCTGATCGTCCAGCACGACACCACCAACTTCATCGGCAATGTACTGCGCGGATTGCAGCATCAACTTAAAGTTTTGCAGCTCATCGCCAAAGGACGGAACCTGCATAAAGATAGTGATCCCTGGCGTCATCATATCCGCCATGCTATCCGGATTGAATGTGCCTGGTTTTACCATATTCGCCAGGCTGAACAAGACCTGGCCGCTACCGTCAGGACTGAGGTGGCGATGGAAAATATTCATATCGCCGAATTTGAAGCCCGCTTGCTGGATGCTATTGATTAATAGCTCACCATTAAGCTGCGAACCATGGTGCGCGGCAACGTTCATCACAATGACCGTTTCTTTACGCTCTTTAGGCTGCGGTGCCGGCTGCGGTTCAGGAGCGGCCTGAGGTTCAGGTACCGGCTGCGGAGCGACTGCAGGTTGTTGAACCGATTGCGGCGCATGCTGAACTGGCTGCTGCACATGTTGAACAGGTTGCTGGGGCTGCGGCGGCACGGGCTGCTGTGTCGGCGCAACGTGATGCGGTTGCTGAACCGGAGCCTGTGTATGAACCGGCTGCTGATGTGGCTGCGGCTGATGAGATGGCTGCGGCGCACGAGCAGGCTCCTCCTGATGCACAGGCTGTTGCGCCTGACGCTCATAAGGCGGCTGATACTGGTGTTGCGGTGCCTGATGAGGTGCTTCATGCTCCCCATGAGCCCCATTCGGCGCGTGATTAACCCGATGAACCCGGACTTCACCAACGCCTTCAACATCGCCATCAAAGTCATCGCCTTCCGACTCTTCATCGTCGCGAGACTTCATACGTTTTAGTGGGCGATCGCGAAACATCGAAGAACGTTCTTTACGGCTGGTCCAAAAACCGTGCACCAGTAAAGCGATTATGGCGATCGCGCCAACAATGATTAATATCAGACGCAAATCCTGCATCATTATATTCTCTGTTGTTCTAACACCTTGCCACCACGGCAAACATTTACTCACTAAGAGTATTTGTCGATTACATCAAGTGCAAGTGCGTCTGGGGCTTTCACTACATAAAGATGAACTAAATCGTGCTTTTTGCTGTTTTTTCGAACATTTCCTAACTGGTTATTGTCTGCTAACCCGATAAAATATCCCGGCATTCAGTCTGGATGTCAAAAAAGGAGCATTGCCTGACTATGGTTTCATCATCCGCAACGACCCCGCGTAGTGGCGTCTATTATTTTTCGCAGGGCTGGAAACTGATCGGGCTACCGGGGATCCGTCGATACGTATTCCTCCCTTTACTCGTCAACATCATTTTGATGGGTGGAGCCTTCTGGTGGTTATTCACTCGCCTGGGTAGCTGGCTCCCCTCGCTGATGAGTCATGTACCGGAATGGCTGCAGTGGCTTAACTATTTGCTGTGGCCGATAGTGGTTATCTCCATTCTACTGGTCTTCGGCTACTTCTTCTCGACGATTGCCAACTGGATTGCCGCTCCTTTTAGCGGACTACTGGCTGAGCAGCTTGAAGCGCGCCTCACCGGCGCAACGCCTCCGGATGTCGGGGTTTTCGGCATAATGAAAGATGTGCCGCGCATTATGAAGCGTGAATGGCAGAAGTTTGCCTGGTATCTCCCGCGGGCAATCGTGCTTTTGATTCTCTATTTCATCCCCGGCATCGGCCAGACCGTTGCTCCCGTGCTGTGGTTCCTGTTCAGTGCCTGGATGCTGGCAATTCAGTACTGCGATTACCCTTTTGATAACCATAAAGTGCCGTTTAAAACCATGCGTGAGGCGCTGCGTACCCGCAAAGTAACCAATATGCAATTTGGTGCCCTGACCAGCCTGTTTACCATGATTCCGGTGCTGAATCTGGTCATTCTGCCAGTGGCCATTTGCGGTGCAACGGCGATGTGGGTCGATTGCTATCGCGACAAACACGCCATGTGGAAGTAATCCCCTCCTCTCTTCTTGCGGAGCGGCTTATGCCGCTCCTTATTACTTCTGGCTTGCCATTATTTCTCTTGCGAATATAGATATGCTAAATCCTTACTTCCGCATATTCTTTAAGCGGGTATGCTGAAGCCGTACTCCCAAATTTCATACAGTTAAGGACGGGCCATGAGTAAGATTTTTGAAGACAACTCCCTGACTATCGGTCATACGCCGCTAGTACGACTGAACCGAATCGGTAACGGGCGCATCCTGGCAAAGGTAGAATCGCGTAACCCGAGCTTTAGCGTGAAATGCCGTATCGGTGCCAATATGATTTGGGATGCCGAAAAACGCGGTGTACTAAAACCAGGCGTTGAGTTGGTAGAACCGACCAGCGGTAACACCGGTATTGCACTTGCCTACGTCGCAGCGGCACGTGGCTATAAGCTGACGCTGACAATGCCAGAAACTATGAGTATTGAGCGCCGCAAACTGCTAAAAGCGTTAGGTGCTAATCTGGTATTAACCGAAGGTGCGAAAGGCATGAAGGGTGCAATCCAGAAAGCCGAAGAAATCGTCGCGGGCAACCCAGAGAAATTCTTACTGCTCCAGCAGTTCAGCAACCCGGCCAACCCGGAAATTCATGAAAAAACCACCGGCCCAGAAATCTGGGAAGATACTGACGGTCAGGTTGATGTCTTCATCTCCGGAGTCGGTACCGGCGGTACGCTAACCGGCGTAAGTCGTTACATCAAAGGCACCAAAGGTAAAAAAGATCTGATTACCGTCGCGGTTGAACCCACCGACTCCCCGGTTATCGCCCAGGCGCTGGCAGGTGAGGAGCTAAAACCCGGCCCGCACAAAATTCAAGGCATCGGCGCTGGCTTTATTCCGGGCAACCTGGATTTGAAGCTGGTTGATAAAGTCGTTGCTATCACCAACGAAGAAGCCATTTCAACCGCACGTCGCCTGATGGAAGAGGAAGGTATTCTGGCCGGTATCTCTTCCGGTGCAGCCGTTGCTGCTGCGCTGAAGCTTCAGGAAGATGAAGCCTTTACCAATAAGAATATTGTGGTTATCCTACCCTCTTCAGGTGAACGCTATTTAAGCACTGCTTTGTTTGCCGATCTCTTCACAGAGAAAGAACTGCAACAGTAGTGCCAGCCTGTTAACATCGTGTAAAAAAGCACCTTTTCAGGTGCTTTTTTGTGGCACAGTTCAAATTTTTACCCCTCCTGGCATTGATTCACTTCGTTGGGTCTGGTATTTAACCAGCACATTTATTTTGATGCGCGAAATTATTCGGATTTGGATTTCCATAAGCTGAATCGATTTTATGATTTGGTTCAAGTCTTCCTTTCGCGGCATAATGTTTAATGACGTGGTAGACGTCAACGGCCTGAAGGTTCACGCGGCGATTCACTGCTGCTGGTGCCGGAGCCGGACACGTAATGCCGGCGCTAACGATACAGGCTAAAGTTTGGCCGTTAGGCTAAACTTTAGGTCCACAACACTAAACCTATAAGTTGGGGAAATATAATGTTCCAGCAAGAAGTTACTATTACCGCTCCGAACGGTCTGCACACCCGCCCTGCTGCTCAGTTTGTTAAAGAAGCGAAAGGCTTCACTTCTGAGATCACTGTTACCTCCAACGGCAAAAGCGCCAGCGCCAAAAGCCTGTTCAAACTGCAAACTCTGGGTCTGACTCAGGGTACCGTTGTGACTCTTTCTGCCGAAGGCGAAGATGAGCAAAAAGCAGTTGAGCATCTGGTTAAACTGATGGCTGAACTCGAGTAAGTTCACGGGTTCTTTTTAATATCAGTCACAAGTAAGGTAGGGTTATGATTTCAGGCATTTTAGCATCCCCGGGTATCGCTTTTGGCAAGGCACTCCTGCTGAAAGAAGATGAAGTAGTCATCGACCGGAAGAAAATTTCTGCCGATAAGGTTGATCAGGAAGTTGAACGTTTTCTGAGCGGCCGCACCAAGGCCTCCGCCCAGCTGGAGGTCATCAAAACCAAAGCTGGTGAAACTTTCGGTGAAGAAAAAGAAGCCATCTTCGAAGGGCACATCATGCTGCTGGAAGATGAGGAGCTTGAGCAGGAAATCATAGCCCTGATTAAAGATAAGCACATGACTGCCGACGCGGCAGCCAATGAAGTTATCGAAGGTCAGGCTATTGCACTGGAAGAGCTGGATGATGAATACCTGAAAGAGCGTGCGGCTGACGTACGCGATATCGGTAAACGTCTACTGCGCAACATCCTCGGCCTGGCCATCATTGATCTGGGCGCGATTCAGGATGAAGTTATCCTGGTTGCTGCTGACCTCACCCCGTCTGAAACGGCACAGTTGAACCTGGACAAAGTACTGGGCTTTATTACTGATGCTGGTGGTCGTACTTCCCACACCTCTATCATGGCGCGTTCCCTTGAACTGCCTGCCATCGTGGGCACCGGTAGCGTTACCGCTCAGGTGAAAAACGGCGATTATCTGGTCCTCGACGCGGTGAATAACCAGGTTCTGGTTAACCCAACAAACGAACAAATCGAAGAACTGCGTAATCTGCAGGCTCAGGTTGCTGAAGAGAAAGCGGAACTGGCTAAACTGAAAGACCTGCCGGCAATTACGCTGGACGGCCATCAGGTTGAAGTCTGCGCTAACATCGGCACCGTCCGTGACGTCGAAGGCGCTGAGCGCAACGGCGCGGAAGGCGTAGGTTTGTATCGTACTGAATTCTTGTTCATGGACCGCGACTCGCTGCCGACTGAAGAAGAACAGTTTGCAGCTTACAAAGCGGTTGCCGAAGCGTGCGGCTCTCAGGCCGTTATCGTTCGTACCATGGATATTGGCGGCGACAAAGAGCTGCCGTACATGAACTTCCCGAAAGAAGAGAACCCGTTCCTCGGCTGGCGTGCTATCCGTATCGCAATGGATCGTAAAGAGATCCTGCGTGACCAGGTACGCGCCATCCTGCGTGCTTCTGCTTTCGGTAAACTGCGCATTATGTTCCCGATGATCATCTCTGTTGAAGAAGTTCGCGCGCTGCGCAAAGAGATCGAGATCTACAAACAGGAACTGCGTGACGAAGGTAAAGCTTTTGATGAAGCCATTGAAATTGGCGTAATGGTAGAAACCCCTGCCGCCGCGACAATCGCTCGTCACTTAGCCAAAGAAGTTGATTTCTTTAGTATCGGTACCAATGATTTAACGCAGTATACTCTGGCAGTTGACCGTGGTAATGATATGATTTCACATCTTTACCAGCCAATGTCACCGTCCGTCCTGACGCTGATTAAGCAAGTTATTGATGCTTCTCATGCTGAAGGTAAATGGACTGGCATGTGTGGTGAGCTTGCGGGCGATGAACGTGCTACACTTCTGTTGCTGGGTATGGGGCTGGACGAATTCTCTATGAGCGCCATTTCCATCCCGCGCATCAAGAAGATTATTCGTAACACGAACTTCGAAGATGCGAAAGTATTAGCAGAGCAGGCTCTTGCTCAACCGACAACGGACGAGTTAATGACGCTGGTTAACAAGTTCATTGAAGAAAAAACAATCTGCTAATCCACGAGATGCGCGGCCCAAATTACTGCTTAGGAGAAGATCATGGGTTTGTTCGATAAATTGAAATCTCTGGTTTCTGATGACAAAAAAGACACCGGAACTATTGAGATTGTTGCCCCGCTCTCTGGCGAGATCGTCAACATCGAAGACGTGCCGGATGTCGTTTTTGCGGAGAAAATTGTGGGTGATGGCATTGCCATCAAACCTACTGGCAACAAAATGGTTGCGCCGGTAGATGGTACCATCGGTAAAATTTTTGAAACCAATCATGCGTTCTCTATCGAATCTGATAGCGGCATTGAGCTGTTCGTTCACTTCGGTATTGATACCGTTGAACTGAAAGGTGAAGGTTTCAAACGTATCGCTGAAGAAGGCCAACGTGTGAAAGTCGGCGACCCGGTTATCGAATTCGATCTGCCGCTGCTGGAAGAAAAAGCCAAGTCTACCCTGACTCCGGTTGTTATCTCCAACATGGACGAGATCAAAGAGCTGATCAAACTGTCCGGTAGCGTAACCGTGGGTGAAACCCCGGTTATCCGCATCAAGAAGTAATTCTTGCCGCAGAAGAATGGCGCCTCTAAGGGCGCCATTTTTTTATATCGTCGCTTTAAGCGGTCGATAGCATTTCTCTCTCGACAACACCCTCATGCCCTCCGGGGAGCTTTCCAGAATCCGCTTCTCGCTGTCAGAGACCAGCAAATCACACTGATATCCGCCAACCGCCCCAAACAGCGAGCTGACTTCGCAGGCATCTTCCAGCGCCTCACTGCCTGAGGTATCAAAATGCCCAACAACTCTTCCCAGCTGACGAACCACTAAACGGTAGCTCTTCATACTCCCTCCTCTGGCGGTGGAAGAATTAACTCATCACAACCCTGCTCATCAGTCCAGGTCATCACCGTCAGTACCCGCTGCGCAGCGGCACGCGCGGCATCGCTCAGCGGCATCCCGCAAACTAAACCGCTAACCAGCTCGGCGCAAAAAAGGTCTCCCGTGCCCTTCAGGTCCGTTTCAACACGCGGATGTTCCACCATCTCAACTGACTCTGCGCTAACCACCAACACGTTGATCGAGGAGTTATCTATTCCCGGCGCGCTGGTAATCACTACCCATTTCAGCGAATCAGATAACAGGCTGCGTGCAGCGATAATCGCCTCCTGCTGATTGTGGCAAGGTAGGCCGCTTAGCGTCTCCAGCTCAAACAGGTTAGGCGTGATAACCTGCGCCAGGGGCAGCAGATGGATGCGATATGCTTCGGGAATCTCCGCCTTGACGTAGATGCCGCTATCCACATCGCCAATGACCGGGTCGACCAGAATGCAAAGATCTGGATGATGCTCGCGGATGCGGCACAACCATTGCGCTAACCGTTCAATCTGCACTGCGCTGCCCATATAACCGGTGGTTACTGCTCGCAGTTCACGGAGTGCGTCACGCTCCTCCAGCGCCTTTAAATACCCGACAAACCACTCTTCCGGAATGACGCCGCCATAGTACGTATCATAATGCGGGGTATTGCTGAACAGCACCGTCGGCACTGCCATCACCCGCAGGCCGTGCTGCTTTATCGCCGGTATCGCAATGCTATTTCCGACGCTGCCGTAGACCACTTGCGATTGCACGGCCACAATATCGACCTGTAGCGCCCGGCTTTTATCGTTGAAGAGCACCGATTGTATTTCGTCTTGCTGGCCCATCCTTTCTCCTCCCGCTGGACAGCGGGTCATACTCTGATTATCATTCGTCCTATGCTAAAATTCATTTTGTCATAGGTCAATAATGTTTGTCGGAAAAACCGCTAGTGAGATCTTCGATAACGTCCGTCATCTGGTACAAAGCGGCGTATTAAAACCAGGCGATGTTCTGCCGCCGGTTCGCGAGCTGGCTACCAATCTCTCGGTTAACCGCAACACCGTCGCTTCAGCCTATAAGCGGTTAGTCACCTCTGGATTAGCCATCAGCCAGGGGCGTAATGGTACGGTCATCAAGACACACAATACTCTCCCCGAGCTTGAAGGGGGCGATCCCTCTTCGCTGTTGAAAGATATTTCCAGCGGCAATCCTGACCCTAATCGTCTGGCCGACATTAAACGCTACTTCAGCGCTATCGCAGCCACCCCACGTCTCTACGGCGATGCGGCAGTTGAACCGCAGCTTGCCGCCTGGGCCCGCACCTGGGTGAATAAAGACTTGGGCATAGACGCCGAGATTAACCTGGCCAGCGGCGCTATCGATGCGCTTGAGCGTCTGCTCTGCGCCCTGCTGTTGCCCGGCGATAGCGTAGCTATCGAAGACCCCTGCTTTCTCAGCAGTATCAACATGCTGCGCTATGCCGGTTTTAACCCTTCGCCAGTGCCGGTGGATAGTGAAGGGATGCAGCCCGCAGCGCTTGAAGAAGCGCTACGCAACGGCGCGCGGGCGGTCAT
Source organism: Klebsiella sp. MISC125 (assembly GCF_051131775.1). Classification (NCBI taxonomy): domain Bacteria; kingdom Pseudomonadati; phylum Pseudomonadota; class Gammaproteobacteria; order Enterobacterales; family Enterobacteriaceae; genus Klebsiella; species Klebsiella sp. MISC125. Next base: position 1,753,812 of record NZ_CP180448.1, on the reverse strand, counting down.
TATTACCCCCCGCGCGCACAACCCTACTGGCTGTAGCCTCAGCGAAACACGCGCCCGGGCGATACGTGAAATACTTGCCCGCTACCCGCAGGTGCTGGTGATTGTCGATGACCATTTTGCGTTGCTGTCTGCGACGCCCTGGTACTCCCCACTTCCCACGGAAACTCAGCGCTGGGCGCTGGTACGGTCGCTGTCAAAAACGCTGGGACCGGATATGCGCCTGGCCATTGTCGCCAGCGATCCAGACACATCGGCGGCGCTGCGCCTGCGCCTGAACTCCGGCAGCCAATGGGTCAGCCATCTGCTGCAGGATCTGGTGCTGGCCTGCCTGAATGATAGCGCCTTTATGGCATCTTTAACGCAGAGCCAACACCACTATCGCCAACAACATGAAAAACTGGTCACCGCGCTCTCTTTGCGTGGACTCACCCATTTTACACCTGGAGACGGTCTTAACTTTTGGCTTCCCCTGGAGAAACCCAGTCAGCCGATTGCCCTACGTCTGGCGCACGCGGGTTGGCTGGTTCGTGAAGGAGAAACGTTCGGTGTTGGCACACCGTCGCACGGACTTCGCCTTTCGCTCGCCACGCTGAACGATGATGAAATCAATAAGCTCGCCGATGATTTATGCCAGGTATTACAACAACATTGACAGGAGTTAACGCTATGCAGATCCACTTTATTGTCCATGAAGTCTTTGAAGCGCCGGGAGCGTATCTGCATTGGGCGCAGGCGCGCGGCTACGCTACCAGTTGGTCACGCGTTTACGCAGGCGATGCACTGCTAGAAAATGCGGATGACTTTGATATGCTGGTTGTGCTGGGCGGCCCGCAATCGCCGCGCACGACGCTATCTGAATGCCCTTATTTTGATACCCATGCCGAGCAGCGCTTAATCGCCCGGGCGATTGCTGCCGGGCGAACGGTCATTGGCATTTGCCTCGGCTCGCAGCTGATTGGCGAAGCGCTGGGCGCGCCGGTGATGCAAAGCCCGGAAAAAGAGGTTGGTCATTATCCGATAACGCTAACCACTGCGGGCCTGCAGGATAGCAAACTCTCCCACTTTGGCCCTTCATTGGAGGTTGGCCATTGGCATAACGACATGCCGGGACTGACCCCGGAAGCGGAAGTGATGGCCTCCAGCGAAGGCTGCCCGCGGCAGATAGTGAAATATAGCGACCGGGTATATGGTTTCCAATGCCATATGGAATTTGATGCTGAGGTCATTGAGCTGCTGATTGCTCATTCGCAGCCAGAGCTCAGCGCCGCCAGAGGCAGACGTTTCATCCGCAGCGAACAAGAAATGCGCGGCTGGGACTACCGTGAGATGAATCAGAAACTGTGGACGTTTCTCGACAAACTGACGATGAATTAACCAAAAGCGATCGTTTTTCTTAAAGCTAAATCCCCTCACTGCGGAAAGAGTAAACTTTATCGCGAACAAACCACTATGGAAGGGACTCAAGATGAAGAACATTCTCTGCGCGGTAATGGCATTATTTCTTACACTTCCCGCCTTTGCCAAACTCAACGCTTATCAAGAAGCGCGCATTAACGCGATGCTCGACGCCCTGGGGCAAAAAAAGGATCTGATCTTCGTACGCAATGGCGATGCCCATACCTGCGAGGAAGCAGTATCACATCTGCGGTTAAAACTTGGTAATACCCGTAACCGCATCGATACCGCCGAGCAATTTATTGATAAGGTAGCATCATCGTCGTCTATTACTGGGAAGCCCTATATCGTCAGGATCCCTGGAAAAAGCGACGAAAACGCGCAGCCGTACCTGCACACCCTGATCGCTGAGACAGATAAAACGGTCACGGTGGAAAATCAATAGCTCACAAAAAGGGCCATCAGAGATGCACAATCCCAACCCGCAGTTAAAAGCCGCCATTGAAGCCTGCGATCGCGCCATCTCGCAGGAGGATTACGCCAGCCTGATGGAGTATTACGCTGAAGACGCCGCGCTGGTGGTTAAGCCAGGAATGGTAGTCAGGGGCAAAGAGAATATCCGCAAAGCGTTTATCGCCATCGCCGATTATTTTCAGCACCGGCTGGTGGTGACGCAGGGGAAGATGGAGATTATTGAAGGCGGCGGCAATGCGCTGGTGATTATGGAAACCCGACTGGATATCCCAACGGCGGAAGGCGGCACGACACAGGTCACACGGCGCGCAACCTATGTCTTTCGCCAGCAGGGTGAGCGCTGGCTATGTACCGTAGATAACTCCTACGGTACTGACCTGCTTGACGTTCCCGAGGTTTAAATCCCCGCGCCCTGGGCGAAGTGCTCTTCGCCAAAGACCCCGGTAGAGAGGTAGCGATCGCCACGATCGCAGACGATCGCCACCACCACCGAGCCAGGGTTTTCACGGGCAATACGTAATGCGCCCGCCACCGCGCCGCCGGAACTGACGCCGCAGAAAATACCTTCCCGCACCGCCAACATTCGCATGATGTTTTCCGCATCCTGCTGATGAATATCCAGCACCTCATCCACCAGCTGTGCGTTAAAAATTCCCGGCATATATTCGGCTGGCCAGCGGCGAATCCCCGGAATACTGCTCCCCTCTTCTGGCTGCAGCCCAACAATGCTCACCGCTTTATCTTGCTCGCGCAGAAAGCGTGAGACACCGGTAATGGTCCCGGTCGTGCCCATACTGGAGACAAAATGGGTGATTCGTCCGTCAGTCTGCTGCCAGATCTCCGGCCCGGTGGTGTTGTAGTGCGCGTAAGGGTTATCCGGATTATTGAACTGATCCAAAAGCTTACCTTCGCCGCGTTGGGCCATCTCCAGCGCCAGATCGCGCGCGCCTTCCATCCCCTGCTCTTTGGTGACCAGAATCAGTTCGGCACCGTAGGCGCGCATAGCGGCACGACGCTCCTGACTCATGTTATCCGGCATCAGCAGCTTCATCTGATAGCCTTTGAGCGCAGCAATCATTGCCAGCGCGATGCCGGTATTGCCGCTGGTCGCCTCAATCAGCACATCGCCGGGCTTAATCTCACCGCGCTTTTCGGCTTCAACAATCATCGACAGCGCAGCGCGATCTTTCACCGACCCCGCAGGGTTGTTCCCTTCCAGCTTGACCCAGATTTCGCTGCCGTTGTCAGGCGCAAGGCGTTGTAATTTCACCAGAGGCGTATTGCCAATTGTTTGTTCTAATGTATTCACGGTTTTTGCCCAATAAAAAGGCCGGGTGAGAGTTTACCCGGCCTGCAAACGTTCCCGAATGGCGACGCATTGCGTCTAACCCGGGCTACCAAATCCTGCCGTTGCGAAAACGGCGATAAACTTGCGGATCAAGCTATCAGGCCGATTCAGCCAGAGCAAGCTCCCCGCGTGGCTCGATACGTTCATTGCCGTTGTACAGGCGTGCATTTTGTAAGCCGACAAACAGGCGCTCACCGCGATACGGCGCGTCTTCTCCCTGCAGTACCACGGTCAACGGTTCGTCATACCACCCAAGAGGCTGAACAACTAATTGGGTGTAGTGGCCTTTGGGGCTGGCTTCCAGTACCTGTACCGGCAGCGGCGAATCAAGGCTGGTGCGACGGCTGATATCCACTTCCCACGGACGCAGGAACAGATCGACCGGCCCCTGGTATGCCGGGGTATAGCCTAACGGCCAGCGATGCGCGCCGACGTGGAACTGACCGCCGCGAATGGTGCCTTTCAGGCGGTTAACTTCGCCCATAAACTCCAGCACAAAGCGGGTGGCAGGCTCACGCCACACTAGGTCAGGCGCATCGGCCTGTTCGATATTGCCCTGGCTCATCACCACCACGCGATCCGCCACTTCGGTGGCTTCTTCCTGATCATGCGTCACAAATACGCTGGTGAATTTCAGCTCTTCATGCAGCTGACGCAGCCAGCGCCGCAGCTCTTTACGCACCTGGGCATCCAGCGCGCCGAAAGGCTCATCCAGCAGCAGGATTTGCGGTTCAACCGCCAGCGCACGAGCCAAAGCCACGCGCTGCTTTTGCCCGCCGGAGAGCTGGGCCGGATAGCGATCGGCCAGATGCGCCAGCTGCACCATTTCCAGCAGTTTGGTCACTTTTGCTTTAATACCGGCCGCATTTGGCCGTTCGCGCCTAGGCAGCACCGTCAGGCCAAAAGCAATGTTGTCGAACACCGTCATATGGCGAAACAGCGCGTAGTGCTGGAACACGAATCCAACTTTGCGATCGCGCGCATGCACGCGGCTCACGTCGGTGCCGTGAAAACGGATATGCCCGCTGGACTGATTCTCCAGCCCGGCAATAATACGCAGCAGCGTAGTTTTCCCGGAGCCGGACGGCCCCAGCAGCGCAACCATCTGTCCGGAGGGGATATCCAGTGAGATATCATTCAGCACCTGGGTGCGACCAAAAGACTTCTTAATATTGGCAATCTCAATGCTCATGATTTCCCTCCAGTTGCGCGCGTTTTTCCTGATTGGCCAAACGCCATTGCACCATACTCTTCAAAAACAAGGTCAAAATAGCCATTAACGTCAGCAAAGCCGCAGCGGTAAACGAGCCGACGGTATTGTAGTCCTGCTCCAGTAATTCAATTTGCAGCGGCAGCGATAAAGTTTCGCCGCGAATCGAGCCGGAAACTACCGACACGGCGCCGAATTCACCGATGGCGCGGGCGTTGGTCAGCACCACGCCGTAGAGCAGCGCCCAGCGGATGTTTGGCAAGGTAACGCGACGGAACATCTGCCAGCCCGAAGCGCCGAGTAAAATCGCCGCCTCATCTTCATGGCTACCCTGGCTCATCATCACCGGCACCAGCTCGCGAACCACAAACGGGCAGGTCACAAAGATGGTCGCCAGCACCATACCCGGCCAGGCGAACATGATCTGCAGGTTGTGCTCATCGAGCCAACCGCCCAGCGGGCCGTTAGAACCGTAAAACAGCAAATAGACCAGCCCCGCCACCACCGGCGAGACGGCAAACGGAATATCCAGCAGCGTCAGCAGCAGCTGGCGGCCCGGAAAAGTAAAGCGCGTCACCAGCCAGGCAAGCAGCACACCGAACACCAGGTTTACCGGCACGGTAATCAAAGCAATCATCACCGTCAGCCAGATAGCATGCAGCATGTCCGGATCGGCAAGGTTTTGCAGCACCGGCATCAGGCCTTTGCTAAACGCCTGCACGAAGATATAGACCATCGGCACAATCAGAATGAAGGCGGAAACCAGCATCCCGGTACCAATCAGAAACCATTTTCCCCAGTTAATACGGGGCGCGTCATAACGCTTCAATTGAGCAACGATCGCCATTAATGACCTACCACACGTCGACCAAAGCGACTTTGCAGGGTGTTAATTGAGAACAGTAGCAGTAACGATGCCGCGAGGATCACCGAAGCAATCGCGCTGGCGGCAGGGTAATCAAACTCCTGCAAACGAACGAAAATCATCAGCGAGGTCACTTCCGTTTTCCACGCGATGTTACCGGCGATAAAAATCACCGCACCGAACTCGCCGAGGCTACGGGTAAACGACAACGCAATCCCAGCCAGCAGCGCCGGAGACAGCTCCGGCAACACCACTTTGCGAAAGCTCTGCAGACGCGTCGCGCCCAGCGTTTCCGCAGCTTCTTCATACTCCGGACCCAGCTCTTCGAGCACCGGCTGCACCGTACGAACCACAAACGGGATGCTGGTAAAGGCCATGGCTACTGCGATACCCAGCCAGGTATAGGTCACTTTGATATCAAACTTCGCCAGCCACTCGCCGTAAAAACCGTTGACCGAGAATAGCGACGCCAGCGTCAGACCCGCTACTGCCGTCGGCAGGGCAAACGGCAGATCCATCAACGCATCCAGCAGAGTACGGCCCGGAAAACGGTAGCGCGTAAGGATCCACGCCATCAGGAGACCAAATATGCCGTTGAAAATCGACGCTACGAAGGCCGACAGCAGGGTGACTTTATAGGCCGCCACCACCTGGGGATTAGTGACCACATCCCAGTACTGAGCCCAGGTCATCTCAGAGAGCTGCATCACCAGCGCGCTCAACGGCAGCAGCAGAATCAAGCAAACAAACAGCAGGCTGGTGCCGAGGCTCAGGGTAAAGCCCGGCAGCACGCGCTTTGATGCAACAGCAAACATTACTTACGCCCCGCCGCCAGCAGTTTGTCCAGCTCACCGCCGCTGACAAAGTGGGTTTTCATCACTTCCGGCCATGATCCAAACTGGTCATCTACGCGGAACAGTTCAGTTTGCGGGAATTTATCTTTCAATCCATCCATCACTTTCGGGTTGTTCACGCGATAGTAATAGTCGGTAATAATTGTCTGCGCTTGTGGGCTATAGAGCCAGGTCAGGTAGGCCTTCGCCGCCTTTTCCGTACCGTTGGCTTTGACGTTTTTATCCACCCAGGCCACAGGGAATTCAGCCAGGATATTGGTTTTAGGAATAACCACCTCGAATCCCTGATCTTCGTACTGTTTGCGGATGTTATTCACTTCCGATTCAAAACTAATCAGTACATCGCCCAACCCGCGTTCCGCAAAGGTGGTAGTAGCACCGCGACCACCGGTATCAAACACTTCGACGTTCTTCAGAAATTGGGTCATAAACTGCTCGGTTTTGGCTTTATCGCCACCGTCAGCTTTGTCCGCGGCGCCCCACGCGGCTAAATAGGTATAACGCGCGTTGCCTGAGGTTTTCGGGTTCGGGAAAATCAGTTTCACATCGGAGCGCACCAGGTCATTCCAGTCGTGAATATTTTTCGGATTACCTTTGCGCACCAGGAATCCCATGGTGGAGTAAAACGGCGAGCTGTTATTCGGCAAACGGCTTTGCCAGTCGGCCGGAATCAGCTTGCCTTTGTCGTGCAGGATCTGCACGTCGGTCACCTGGTTATAGGTCACCACGTCGGCCTTCAGGCCTTGCAGAATCGCCAGCGCCTGTTTTGATGACCCGGCATGAGATTGTTTAATCGTCAGCTTATCGCCAGCGTTATCTTTCGCCCACTGCTGTTCAAACGGCGGGTTAAGGGCGGCAAACAGCTCGCGGGAAACATCGTAGGAACTGTTCAGCAGTTCCGTCGCCTGCGCCTGCGCAACCAACAGCACAGAAGCTGCCAGCGCCAGATATCCTTTTTTCAGTGATTTAACGGCCATTGCGCACCCTTATCAATTTGATGACTTTCTGGTGATCATCATATTTATAACGGTGATGAAAGGAGTAACGGTTTTATATACCGTTTGGCGATTTGGAAGTCGAAAAGAGAATAAGGACATGGGAAAGCATTTCTGAATTCGGCTTCCAGAATCGAAGTGTCATTATGACAAACCGTGGGTAAGCGGGCACTGTGCTGACATGAAAAATGCACAGATATTAGCTCGGTAGCTCAGACGTAGCTTAACGCCTGCGGAACGTCGACTGTGGTATTCACTCCGCGACCGTCGCTTTGCTCGCTATAAGTTTCGCCACCAGCATCCCGTAGGCCCCTATATTCTCGATTTTGCCTGCTGCTCAGTACGGCTGGCGATTGAGCTGGATGGCGGGCAACACGATGAGAGGAGTGTTTACGATGCCCGTCGCACCCGTTGGTTGCAGGGTCAGGGATGGCAGGTTTTACGTTTCTGGAATAATGAGTTTGAACATCATGAGGAGGCGGTGATGGGGAGGATACTTGAAGCACTTGAGTCGCCGATACTCCCACCCCGGCCCTCTCCCTGAGGGTGAGGGAGAAAGGCAGTCGGCGCTCGAGCTCACCAACAACGCCGATCGTTCCGTCTGCCGCGCTGAGGAAAAACTGTACTCACCCACAACGCCGATCGATCCCCTCTCCCCGGTGGGGAGAGGGTTAGGGTGAGGGGAAAAGTTTACAGTGCCTGCAACCTCTCCAGCGACGGCGCGAAGTAGTACCCGCCGGTCACCGGTTTAGTAAAGCGCAGCATCGCATCGCGCTTACCATCGGTATCGCCGAACATACTCAGCAACTGCTGCTCAATGTTGTACAGGCGCGCGCAGTAGGCACAGAAGTAGAGACCATGAACGCCGCTGGCGGTACCGTACGGCAGGCTCTGGCGCACAATCTTCAGGCCTTTACCATCTTCCTTCAGATCAACGCGGCTCAGGTGGGAGGTTTCCGGACGATCGTCGCCGTCAATCTCTTCGTTGGCTTCTTTGGTCCGACCAATCATCATTTCCTGGTCTGGAACACTCATGCGGTTAAGCTGTTTGAGGTTATGTTCCCAGCGCTGAACGAAAACGTAGCTGCCGCCTGCATCAACGCCATCTTTGATAACGGCGACTTCACGGCGCGTCTCTTCACCCGCCGGGTTTTCGGTGCCATCAACAAAGCCGCTCAGGTCGCGCTCTTCAATCCAGCGGAAGCCGTGAACCTCTTCTTTGATATCAATAACAGCGCCAAACGCAGCCATTGCCGCCTGAGCGACAGAGAAATTCACCTCATGCTGTGCGGACAGAATATGAATTAGCACATCATACTGAGTTGACGGCGCCAGACCTTTACCATAGACCGGGAAGTCTTTTAACTCTTCCGCGCCCACGCCGCCGCTCAGCTGACGCCAGACGTTATGGCCAAAAGCAACCACCGCCCCCAGCTTAGCATCCGGATATTTCGCCTCAAAAGTAGCTAACTTATCGGCAAAAACCTTGCTGGCTTCACGCAGTGCATCAACGTCGCCTTTAACATTCGCTTCAATCCAAATCGCCGCACGGCAATGTTCCGGCAAAATGCCGCTCTGAACCTGAGACATCGCTCCTCCTGAAATTATACAGCCACAACGCTGTGGCCTTTTTAAGGTGCTATTGTACTCGCTTTTTCAGGACGTCGAATCACTTCAGATCAAATTAGCGACGCCAGATAATCTCGCTCACCGGCCAGTTCTTCAGCGTGTCGTCAGAAGGCATCAGCTCTTCAGGCCCGCTCCAGTTACCAGTGAATACATAGCTGATGTGCTGGCTGCCTTTGGCTTTACATTCCACAACCGTGCCGCTGTCATGATGGCCTTTCTGGCAGTTGCCGAAAGCTTTACTGTAGATGTCGCTAAACGGTGTGCCTATTTTCACGCCGCTGGCGGCTTCGATATTGCTATCGCGCACGTTGATACGGCTGATGGTGCCGCTCTCACCGTTGATGGTCAGCGCGACCTTGTCATCTTTTAACGCTTCGAAATAGCGCACGATGTTGCCATTGGCGGTTTTCATGCCGCTGCGCAGGCGATAGCTGCTGCCAAGCGCATCGCTAATGGCCTGCTCGCTCATCGGCGTCGCGGCGGTCAGGTTGCCCACGCCCTGCTCGGTAACCTCCGTTGAGGAACCAAACCAGTTCCACGGATAGGCCGCTGACCAGTTGACCGCGCTCATTGTTGAGCAACCGGTTAAGACCAGCGGTAATGCGCAGAGAAGTAAACGTCGCGATTTCATGACTCAGTCCTTTCTTATTAATTCAACGCATGTTGGAGTACGCGATCGGCAAAAAGTGCCCTTAAAGCTGTTCGTCACGAAAACAGGCTTTCAGCCGACGACTGCTCAATAGCCACCAGAGCGCGTAAAGATCCGCCGCCAACAGGGCAATGGTCACCGCCGAAGGTGATTCACCGCTCAGCCACAGTAACGGCTGCCAGACCAGCAGCAATATTTGCGAGAAGACCAGCAGCCAGCGCATCAGCGGCCAAAGCCGAGGAAATTTTTGACGGTGTCCGCTGACGACAAACGCCAGCACTGCCGGAATACCGGGCAGCAACCCCAGCCAAAAATTATCATAATTCGGATAAAACAGATTCAGCAGCGCATCGCCTTGTTGACGCGACGCGCCTGCCATCAGAAACAACACCCACGTCCGCGCCTGCAACAGCAGCACGCACCAAAAAAGGAACGGCAAACGCAGGCGACCATGGCTATCAAAATCGGAGGGGATAAATTCAGTATTCTTCATCTTCAATTAAGCGTTTACCGAGGCACAGCACGTCCGAATGCTCATAGCCGAGCCGCTCGTACATCCCCTGAACCACGTCGTTATCTTCACGTATCATAATGTTGATTTTTGGACAGCCGCGGGCAATCAGCTTTTTCTCCAGCCGGTTAAGCAACGCATTCGCAATGCCGCGACCACGATATTCAGGGTGCACGCCAAGGTAATAAGCCGACCCGCGATGGCCGTCATAACCACCCATTACCGTGCCGACGACTTCACCATTAACCTCGGCAACCAGGAACAAGCTGGCATCGTGGTTCAGCTTACGTTCAATATCCATTTCCGGATCGTTCCATGGCCGCAGGAGATCGCAACGCTCCCACAGGGTAATCACCTCTTCGAAATCTTGTTGGCGAAAAACGCGTATCTCCATGGTATTCCCCACCATTAACGGTTAAAAACAGTGATTATGGCGCGATTGCGCGCGATAGCCAATATCAGGCGCAATGAGCCGCAAAAAATGGCATAATATGACTTTGTCATGTATTGAAATGAAAAGTAAAACAATTCTTATTTTGAATGGTCGTATCAGAAAACACGATACGATATAACATTGGTTACCACTTGTTTGCAATTCAGGCCGAATGAGCACTTTTAAACCCTTAAAAATACTTTCTTCGCGCCGCCAGGTGCTGAAAGCCGGGCTGGCAGCAATCACCCTTTCAGGGATCGCCTCACAGGCCAGCGCGAAAGAACAACCGTTAAAAACATCTAACGGTCACAGCAAACCCGCCGCGAAGAAAAAAGGCGCTAAACGCGTCGTCATGCTCGACCCGGGCCATGGCGGCATTGATACCGGCGCAATTGGCCATAACGGCTCAAAAGAGAAACACGTTGTCCTGGCGATCGCTAAAAACGTGCGCAGCATTCTGCGCAACAACGGCATCGATGCGCGACTGACGCGCAGCGGCGATACCTTTATTCCGCTATACGACCGCGTAGAGATAGCCCATCAGCACGGTGCCGACCTCTTCATGTCGATTCACGCCGACGGTTTCACCAATCCGAGCGCGGCCGGGGCCTCCGTGTTCGCCCTTTCCAACCGCGGCGCCAGTAGCGCCATGGCAAAATACCTCTCCGATCGTGAAAACCGTGCGGATGAAGTCGCTGGCAAGAAAGCGACGGATAAAGACCACCTATTGCAGCAAGTGCTCTTCGACCTGGTACAAACTGATACCATCAAAAACAGCCTGACGCTCGGCTCGCATATCCTGAAAAAGATAAAGCCGGTGCATAAGCTGCACAGCCGCAATACTGAACAGGCGGCGTTCGTGGTGCTGAAATCGCCATCGATTCCGTCGGTACTGGTAGAAACTTCATTTATTACCAATCCGAATGAAGAAAAGCTGCTGGGCACTACCGCGTTCCGGCAGAAAATCGCCACGGCGATTGCTAACGGCATTATTAGTTATTTCCACTGGTTCGATAACCAGAAAGCCCATTCGACGAGACGTTAATGAAACCCGACGCGCAGCAGGTAAAAGCATTCCTTCTTCAGTTGCAGGACACTATCTGCCAAAAGCTGAGCGCCGTTGACGGCAGCGATTTCGTTGAAGATAGCTGGCAGCGGGAAGCCGGCGGCGGCGGGCGCAGCCGGGTGCTGCGCGACGGCGGTATCTTTGAGCAGGCAGGCGTGAACTTCTCGCATGTACACGGCGATGCGATGCCAGCTTCTGCTACCGCTCATCGCCCTGAGCTGGCGGGCCGCAGCTTCGAAGCCATGGGCGTGTCGCTGGTGGTGCATCCGCGCAGTCCGTACATTCCCACCAGCCATGCCAACGTGCGCTTCTTTATTGCGCAAAAACCGGGCGCGGACCCAGTGTGGTGGTTCGGTGGCGGCTTCGATTTAACCCCCTATTACGGTTTTGAAGAAGATGCCGTTCACTGGCATCGTACCGCCCGTGATTTATGCCGCCCATTCGGCGAAGAGGTTTATCCGCGCTACAAAAAATGGTGTGACGATTATTTCTTCCTCAAACATCGTAATGAGCAGCGCGGTATCGGCGGGCTGTTTTTCGATGATTTGAATACCCCGAATTTCGACCATGGTTTCGACTTTATGCAGGCGGTTGGCAACGGCTATACCGACGCATATTTACCGATTGTCGAGCGACGTAAAGAGATGCTCTGGGGCGAGCGCGAGCGCGATTTTCAACTCTACCGTCGCGGGCGCTACGTGGAGTTCAATCTGGTGTGGGATCGCGGCACCCTGTTCGGCCTGCAAACCGGCGGACGCACCGAATCCATCCTGATGTCGATGCCTCCGCTAGTCCGCTGGGAATATGATTATCAGCCGGAAGCGGGCAGCCCGGAGGCGGCGCTCAGCGAATTTATTCAGGTAAGAGATTGGGTTTAATTTACCGATCTGTTTATTAAAAGCCTCCTTCCCCGAAAAAATAGCCAAGTGGAAAAGTTGACGATATTTATCGTGACCACTTACACGGAAAAAATCGGATAACAGCCTGCTGCTGTTAAGCTTTCACCGCGGTACAGTAGGCGTTCGACATATCTGATATGGAATATTTACCGCATGGACGAGCGAATTCCCTGCAAAAACCCGCAATGCTCACATCACATTCTGCCAGCGACGGCTGCCCGCACGGAGGGTTATTGCATGCCCTGCGTCAATGCGCGCTATCGGCAAGAGCAGGAAGAATATATCCGGAAAAACAGAAAAACGATCGATGCGTTCAGCGGTATTAGCGACCCTGTTGAAATGCTTAAACTCGTTCATGAGCCCCGGGAACACGATCCGTTAATCGAATGGGTCCCCTGCCCCATTCCAACCGATGAGCTTTACAAAAAGCTCTCCGCTGATGAATGCCGCTACATGGCCGATTATGCAGAAGATTTATTTGATTCTGGTTACGAGGATGATGCACAGGAAATTGCTCTGTGCCTGGCGGCATTTACCCGGGCAAATCTGGATAATTTCTTACGCCTGGTAATAAATGAAGAGGAACTGGAGCTAGCTTCCCCCCTGCCTTTTCACCGCGCGCCGCCTGACGTACGCGATGCGCTTTTGCAGAAGGTTGAAACCGATGCCGAAAACCGTGACGGCATTCTTTGCGCACTGGCCTGGATTGGCGATGAGGTTGTCGTTGAGCGTTTTAACCGATGGCGTCAGGAACCACCTTCGTGGAGTGCTTCACTTTATGTCCTCCCTCATCACTATGCTCACCAGGCAGGATGGGAGCTCGCTGAAAATGGTAGCAGGCGCGATCTTTACTTCTCGCAATGTACCCATCTGGTAAAACAGGCGCCTAAACAACCTGCCGTTTTTCGCGCCGTCACAGAATATGGTGAGAACTGCCCGCACTGCTCCCTGCCGCTGATCAATCTGTTTGAGGTTGCGCCGGGCGCCGTCGGTCTCAGCGCGGATTGCTGGCCAGAGAAAATTCGTATTCTGATCTGCCAGTGCTGTACGGTATATGACACCGTTTTCGCGACACTGGATCCCCAGGGTCAGCCGCGATGGTTCGAAAAAAATGCGATCTCGGCGCTGGCGGTGAAGAACTCCGCCGACTGGATAACGCTCCCGCTTGATATACTGCATCCTGGCGAAACGCGCTTGCCGCTGTTCGCCGCCGATCCCAATTTACCCACGACCTTTTCACAGCTCGGCGGTCATCCGGCCTGGGTTCAGGATGCGGAATATCCAAAATGTCCAACATGCGCGCAAACGATGATGTTCCTCGCGCAGATAAGTTATGAAGATATTGAGGAATACGCCGAAGGGATGCTTTACGGGTTTATCTGCCCCACTTGCCGTACAACGGCGACATCTTATCAGCAAACATAAACGCTCAACCTCATAACCTGATGACAAAACTGTTTTGAATATTGTGCCCGCGTTTCTGCCGGGCGGCGGCTAACGCCTTGCCCGGCCTACGGATTCACAGCCGTCTGCAAGCCAATAGCCGCCTGCGGGTTGCTGACTAAAAATAGACAAACGTTCACGGTATATTGCCCTTACTAGCTACGGGCTTGATGTCATACGCGGATCTCGTAGGCCCGGTAAGGCGCTAGCCGCCACCGGGCAATTGCCGAAACGCGCACGTTGTCAGCAACCGGAGAGCCTGCCCACCAACATCAAACGCACTGGCGCATCCTTTGATGCAGCGTCAGCGACGGTTTCTCGGCAAATAGCTGTTGATAATCGGTGGCGAACTGTCCCAAATGCCAGAATCCCCACTGCATCGCGGCATCTTTGACTGTCGCGCTTTGCGACCACGGGCTAATAAGCTCCCGACGTACCGCGTTTAAACGAATGCGCTTCAGCCACGCGTTCGGGCCAATCCCCAGAATGGCGTGAAAAGCATTTTGCAGCGTGCGGCGGCTAACATGCAGCTGATTACATAAGTCGAGAACGGTCAGCGGCTCCGACATATTCTCCAGCACATACTCTCGCGCCCGGGATAGTAGCCGTCGATAGCTTTGATGGCTGATGCTCTCGGCGGTGACCATCGGCTGCGCCTCTTCCAGCATCGCCCCCATCGCCAACAGCAGATTATCGCCCAGAACTTTGCGCACCGCAGGCTGATGAAGATTGTCCGGACTCTCGCTAAATGTCGCCAGCGCCTGCTGCACAAAGCCCCACAGCGCGGCTTTATGCTGCTCTTTCACCTCCAGCGCCGACTGGTTTCGCAGCATATGCAGCACTCTTTCCGGGTGATGCAGGAAGCTGGCCTGACGGGAAATGACATCCTCGGAGATAACCACCCCCAGAATGGTGTAGTCATCCGGCGTACTTAATTCGAATTCCGTTCCGCCGGGCCGGGTGGCGATTTCAGCGCTACCAATACACTGCGAACCAATAAAGCCCTGCTCACCGCGCGTCGCCGGAATTCCGAACCAGAAGGAATTCGGCCACACCAGGCAGGATTGGCGCAGCGCCAGACCGGTATACTCACGGAACACCTGAATATCATCGAGAAGAATCTCAGTGAACTCACCGTGGAATTGCCCCGGATGCAGCTGATCGTAAATCTGCTGCCAGGCGGTAATCGTCAGAGCGTGCTCATAAACATCGGTAGTTCGCCGCTGGTGAATATTATCCACTTCCACCATCGGCGTAAGTTTAACGTCTTCGGGTAATGCTTCATGATAAAGATGGTGCAGGTTTGCCGGTTTTTTCTTTTTCATGATCTTTTGAGCCGGGAACCCTGTCGCGCTCCCGGCACCTCCGACTGGTTAATTTTTTAAGCGATAGCGACTACTGCGTTTACGCAACGCCCCGGCAGAAAAGAGCTGCTCCAGCGCCTTTCTGGCTTCTTCAAGCGACCAGCCGAAATGCGCGGCCACCTCCCCTGCAGTCATTCCCTGACGCACCGATGTCAGCAGCGCCACCAGAGCTTCTGATGACTCTGTCGTTGCAGGTGCCTCCGGCGTTTCCTGCTGGCGTTGAAAGCCGCTAATCAGCCGCTGGGTATCCTCTTCCGGTCGGCCAATTTCCCGGCGGCTAATAACACGACCCGTGCGCTGTGCAGCAGCACTTCCGGCATCCAGCGCCGCACGGCACGCCGCCAGATCGCCTTCAATCACCAGCGTCAGCCTCCCGGGGTCGAGAACTTCATGGCTGAGTAGACGCACGTTGGCCGCTTTCAGCATGGCATCCGCTGCGTCAACGGCGGCAACCATGCCATCCACTTCCAGTAATCCCAGCGCGTTGATCATCACAGCCCCCTTACGCGCGCTGGATTGGATGGCGGGCTATATCCAGAACGGCATCGGTAAAGGCGTTGCAGGCGGCTTTACAGGCAGCCTGGCTCCCGGTCAGAAACGCCGCCGAATAGTTGGTTTCTGACGGCGGTGGCACGTAGGTCACCAACTGAACGTCCGCTGATTTCAACGCCGCATCGATACCAAACGTCGCTTCCAAAGGCGGCGCGACCAGATAAGCCAATGGGTCGCCCAGCGCGATGCCTGAAGTCGACGAGAGATACGAGCCGGTGCGCGAAACTACATGTGCGAGGAATGCGGTATCTTCAGCGTCGTTCGCCCACTGAAACGCCGCACCGCCTTCAATATGCGCGACCATCGCATCCAGACCGGCGCGAACCTCCGCCGGGTTAGGGCCGCCCAGCATAATCAGCACTTCCCCCGCTGTCGGCGAAGGACCGTGAGCCGCGCCAGCGTACAGAGAACGGCCATAAACCACTTCAACCATTGCCTGTTTTGTCGCTTCGTCAGCGGCAATATAAGTCACGTCATCAGAATCTGCCGTGATGAGTCCGAGGCTACGTATATGTGGCGGTAATTTAAGTTCGCGCGCGAAACCGTCATTCACCGAAGCAATCACGCGCATGGCCGTCACAGAGGGGCGAATTAAATCTAATGCAGGCATGATGCCTCCTTAACGAGTCATGTTGATGCCGGAAGCCTTCTGCTCCAGCATGCGTTTGGCCAAATCGACAATCACCGCGGCCGCTTCTACCGGCGGCGTACCGCCCTGGTGAATATTCGAAATGCAGGTACGATCCGCTTCGACGGTAGTCGCCACGCGCGGAGAGTAAACGGCGTAGCAGGAGAGGCTTTCCGACTGCCCTAGCCCCGGACGCTCACCCACCAACAGGACAACGACTTTCGCACCGAGAATTTCGCCAATTTGATCTTCGATTTTGACGCGCCCGTAGCGCACAAAGAACGGCGTGCCGACCTTCAATCCAGCTTGTTTCAGGCCCGACAACAGCGGCGGCAGGATCTCTTCATAGTTGACGGTGATCGCGTCGGTCGAGAGGCCATCGGAAACCACCACCTGCACATCCGGGCTCATGACGCACTGCGTTTTAAGCGCTTCAATCGCTTCAGCACTCAGGCGACGACCCATATCCGGGCGCGTCAGGTAGAGGTTTTTGTCGCTAATTTCTGAACGCACCTCCAGCAAGCCCTGGGTTTTCACCCACTCTTCCGGCACCTCTTTCAATACCGTATCTTTGGAACGCGAATGGTCGGCAAGAAAGCGCAACAGCGCGAGGGTGCGCGGGCGTGGACCGGCACGACCGGTACAAACGCGCGCCACGGTGCTGCGCTTGAGCTCGGCCAGCACTTCCGCACGATGCGGCTGCTGCACGCCAATCCAGGCCTTGGCTTCAGGCGAACCTAAATCCAGTTCGCAACTCTCCGCGGCAACTTCACACTGGCTGGCGCACTTCGTCACCGCAGCCTGCGGCGCTGCCGCCGTGGTTTGCGGTTGTCCCATTGACGCCATCACGCTACGTACAATTTCTTCAATCTGCTTTTGATCCATCATGTGTCATCCCCGCGTCATCAAAAGAACAGTGACGGATCGCCCGCCCGTTTGGTCAGGCGACCGTTTGCCATAATGCCCATGGTTTCCAGCCAGCGTTCGAACTCCGGCGACGGCCGTAAATTCAGCAACTGACGGACGGTGGCGGTATCGTGAAACGCGGTGGTCTGATAGTTGAGCATGATGTCGTCGCCGAGCGGCATGCCCATGATGTAGTTGCAACCGGCGGTGGCGAGCAGAATCATCAGATTTTCGTTGAGGTTCTGGTCGGCGTCAGCGTGGTTGGTGTAGCAGCAGTCGCAGCCCATCGAGATGCCGCTCAGCTTGCCCATAAAGTGATCTTCCAGACCCGCGCGGATAATCTGCCGGTCGTTGTAGAGATACTCTGGCCCGATAAAGCCCACCACGGTGTTAACGAGGAACGGATCGTAGTGCCGCGCCAGACCGTAGTTACGTGCTTCCATCGTCACCTGATCGGCACCGAAATTCGCGCCAGCCGACAGCGCCGAGCCCTGCCCGGTTTCAAAGTACAGGCAGTTTTCCCCGGCGATACGGTTGAACTCCGCGCCAACCGCGCGCGCTTCATCGAGCATCGCCAGCTCCACGCCGAACTCTTTTAAGCCCTTCTCACTGCCGCAGATACTCTGGAAAATCAACCCGCCCGGCGCGCCGCGACGAATCGCTTCGATCTGGGTGGTGACGTGCGCCAGTACGCAGCCCTGGGTCGGGATATTGAATTTGTCGATAACGCCGTAAACGGTATCGAGCACGCGGGTCAGGTTCTCCACGTCGTCGGTGACCGGGTTAACGCCAATCACCGCATCGCCCGCGCCGAAGGAGAGCCCTTCGTAGATTTGCGCGGCAATACTTTGCACATCGTCACGGGTATCGTTCGGCTGCAGACGGCAGCTAAAGGTGCCCGGCAGGCCGATGGTAGTGTTGGCTTTTTTGATCACCGGCATTTTCTTCGCGCCGTAGATCAGGTCAGCGTTGGAACTGATCTTCGCCACCGCCGCCACCACTTCGGAGGTCAGCCCTTTGCGCACAAACGCGATATCGTCGCTGGTCACTTCGTCGTTCAGCACGTATTCGCGCAGGTCGCTGATGGTCCAGTTCTTAATACGGTTATAGGCGGTTTCATTGACGTCGTCCTGAATCAGGCGCGTCACGCAGTCTTCCTCGTAAGGGATCACCGGGTTATTACGAATATCGGCAACCGTCATATCGGACAGCACCTGCTTCGCCGCCACACGCTGCTGCGAACTCTCCGCCGCCACGCCCGCCAGCACATCCCCCGAACGCAGTTCGTTGGCTTTAGCCAGCACCTCTTTTACATCCTTAAACTGATAAACATTGCCGAACAATGTGGTCTTTAGTTTCATAAGTCGTTCCCTCAGGAAGGAAATGCGAGTGATTTCACCGTCACCGGCACAACCGATCCGCCAAAAAGAGGCGTACCAATGTCGATATAGTCCCCCGCCCGGACGCTCACCTCATCGATGACCGCCAGCGGGAGTTGTTGTAACTGCGGGCGCAGCAGCATGCCCAGCGCCTTGCCAAAATCCTGCTCGGCTACCACCAGCAGGGGATGCGGATTGGGAAAACGCGCGATAAAGGCGACAAGCGCGTCAATAACCGTGAGCAATGCGGCGTAGCGCACCGGAAGCGATGCGGGAAGCGCCAGCACGTAAGCATCGGTTTGAGGATCCAGATCGAGCTGTACCAGCGCCTGCTGCCAGGCCGTCACGAGGTCAGCAGACTCAAGCGGGATCGCCACCGGCAGGTTACGAATCGGCAAAGCGACATCGTCCAGCCAGATGGTGCTGCCGGAGAGCGACAGCGTGTGCGCTCCCGCGCCAATCACCGTGGCGCGCACGGTTTGCGCTGGAAACTGCACATTCATTTCGCGCAGGCGCGGATGCTCATGCAGCGCCATCGCCAACAGCGGCCCAATATCAGAAAAACAGAACGGATCGGCGGGCTGGTTGCGGTAGCACTCTCCCACCCCGCCGGAAAGGGTAATCACATCTGGCTTCTTATCGGCGGGCAGCAATCCGGTCTGCATCAGCTTTTGCGCCAGTGGAGAGAGCGTGCCGTCGATAACCTCGACGATAAGCGCCGCCATCCGTCGCGCCACCTGAATCAGCTGGGTTGCATTAAGCGAACGGGCATCGGTGCCAGCGCCGAAAACCTCATCGACAATCCTCTGCCCCGGCTGATGAGCGTGAACCACGCGCCCTTGCCCATCGGTCTCCAGCAGACGACCACCGACGTTCAGGCAGGCTGTACCGCTGACTTTTCCGGCATCAAACAGGGCGTAGTTCGAGGTACCGCCACCGATGTCGATGTTCAGCACCCGACACAGGCGCTGCTCCGACAGGGTTTGCGCCCCGGCGCCGTGACCGGCAATCACCGACTCCAGATGCGGACCGGCGCTGGCAACCACAAAGTCCCCCAGCGACTGCGACAGCGTCATCACCGCCGGGCGCGCGTTGCGGGTTTTCGCGCTTTCCCCGGTGATAATGATTGCCCCGGAGTCCACCGATTCAGGCGCAATGCCTGCGGCCTGATACTGGGCCAGAATCAGCGCCTTAAGTTCAGCCTCCTTCAGACCGCCCTGCTTATCGACGGGGGTAAAGAAGACCGGGCTTTGCCAGCTAATTTCGCGTTTGATGAATTCGTAGCGCGGCACCTGCGACACCGCCGCACGGTTCACCAGCTCAAGGCGCGAAAAGATCACCTGGGTGGTGGTGGTGCCGATATCGATACCGACGCTCAGCAGCTGGCGCGTGTTCACGATTGCGCCTCCGCTTCGGTTTCTACTGGTGCAGAAACGTTTTCATCTTTCGGTACCAGCATCATCGCCACGCCAATTGCCGTCACGCCGCCGATCAGCTTGCCGACAATCATCGGGAAGATCATGGCGTTCATATTGGCGGCGGCGAAGCCTAAGTGGTCGCCCAGCGCAAAAGCGGCAGAGACCGAAAACGCGCAGTTGATGACTTTGCCGCGAGTATCCATGAGCTTCATCATGCCGAACATCGGGATGTTGTTGGCCAGCGTCGCGACCATACCAGCAGCAGCGATATTGTTAACTTTCAGCAGATTGCCGACGCGCATCAGCGGTTTTTCAAACCAGCGGGTCAGCAGCAATACCATCGGATAGGCACCGAGCAGTACGCAGGAGATGGATCCGATAACTTCAATGGCGCGCATCACTTCGCCGGGCTTGTCGTCGGCCGCCATAAAGATAGGGTCAAGACCAGGGATCAGATCCCAGCCAAGCAGGAATTTGATCACCGCAGCGGCAAGTCCGATGGTGATCAGCGCCACGAGGAACTTGGCGAAGATCTGGAAGCCGTTGATCATTTTTTCCGGAATAAACTTCAGCCCCAGCGCCACCAGCGCAGCGACAATCAGCACCGGGATCATGTTCATCAGGATCAGCGCGAAGGTGAACTCAACCGGCTGGCCGTTAACCTCAACACCGGAGTACATCGCAATCAGGCCACCCGCAATACAGCCGATCGGAATGGTGACAATCCCAGCCAGTACGCCCAGCGCCAGATAACGACGATCGGAGGGCTCGATAATGCCGAGCGCGACCGGTATGGAGAACACAATGGTTGGCCCCATCATGGAACCCAGAATCAGGCCGGAGTACATCCATGCCGCAATGTCGCCGCCCGCCAGCTCTTTGGCGAGGAAGAAGCCACCCATATCACAGGCCAGCAGCGTCCCGGCGAACATCGATGGGTTTGCACCGAGCATTTCATACAGCGGAATAATCACCGGCCCGAGCAGATGCGCCAGTACCGGAGCCAGCGCGGTCATACCGACCATCGCCAGGCCCAGCGCGCCCATCGCCATAAAGCCTTCTTCGAACTGACTGCCGGATCCCTCGATACTTTTACCTATCTTACCGAGGAAGCGCGCCGAGCCGCCGAACTGCGACAGGATCCTGTCCACGGCGGCAATCAGCATAAAGAACATCATGATGTACATGATGATTTCGTTAATTCCCATAGCCCTTACTCCCTGTCATTTATGATTTGTAGATACTGTGAACACCTGGAACTCTTGAGTGATATGCCGGTGTTGTAGCCCGGACAGGCGCTACGCGCCGCCTCCGGGATAACCCTCCAGCTCGCATCATTCCCGGTGGCGCTTCGCTGACCGGGCTACGGGGTCACCGCAATCCTGTACTCCGGGAAATCGCATCATTGCGCCGCCGTATACAGCTGGATAATCTGCTCCTGGTTGGCGGTTCGCGGGTTAGTACGCAAACAAATATCCCCCAGCGCCGCCTGCGCCCATGCACTGAAGTGTTCAGGTAACGCTCCGGCATCCGAAAGCCGTTTGGTCAGGCCCACCTCGGCAATCAGCTCGCGTACGGCAGCAATTGCGTCGTGGTGATCGGTTTTCTTGCCGGTTAGCGCCCGGCCGATATGGCTAAAGCGTTCGCGGCACACCATGCGGTTAAATTCCATCACCGTCGGCAGCAGCATGGCGTTGGCCTGGCCGTGCGGAATGTGCAGCGCCGCGCCAGGCTGGTGCGCCATCGCGTGGCATAAGCCCAGACCGGCGCTGGAAAAAGCCATCCCGGCCATGCACGAGGCAAGCAACATGCTTTCGCGCGCAGCGAGATCGTGGCCGTAGCCCACCGCTTTCGGCAGCGACTGGGCAATCATCGCAATCGCGCCAATCGCCAGGCTGTCGGTGAACGGCGTCGCGTTGAGCGCGCTGTAAGCTTCTATGGCATGAGTCAGCGCATCGATACCGGTCATCGCCGTCACGTGAGGAGGAACACCTTCAGTCAGCGCAGCGTCAAGAATCGCCACGTCCGGCATCAGAGAAGCATGCGCCAGCACCTGCTTACGTCCGCTTACCGCATCGATAATCACCGTCACGTTGGTGGTTTCGGAGCCGGTTCCGGCCGTTGTCGGCACCGCAATCAGCGCCAGGCGCGGGCGCAATGCGCTGGTTTCGGTCATGGCGCTCAGCGTCTGATCAGGGTTGGTCGCCAGCAGCGCGACCGCTTTTGCCGCATCCAGCACTGAACCGCCGCCAAAAGCCACTACGCCGTCGCACTGCGATTCGCGCAGTTGCGCCACCGCCGCACAAACGTCGGTAATGCACGGCTCACCCAACGGACACGGCCAGACGGTCATCGCCACGCCTTTCATCGCCAGACTGCGTTCAAGCCCGGCGGTCATTCCCGCTTGATGCAAAAAACTATCAACCATCACGAACAGATGGCTCAAACCGCGAGTTTGCGCTTCCTGCCCGCAGGTGCTGAGCGCGCCGAGGCCGCACAGCGTGACCGGCGGTACGCTAAAGGTTTTTACGCGTTGCAGATTCAGGGTATCGAATGCCTGAAAGAGCGCCGTCTGCAATTCAGCTTGCATAGATTCCCTCCGCTTTCTCTCTCCCGCTGCTGGCAATTGCCAGCGGGGTCATAAACAGGCTGTGCTGAGGCAAATGCACCTGCAATTCCGGGAAGCGCTTGCGAAAAAGCGCATCCACGCCCGGCTGCATACAGGAGCCGCCCGCCAGCCATAAATCAGCAATTCCCTGCCCTTCAATATGGTGAGCAACAATCTCAGCCATCTTTTCGTATACCGGCTTCACCACCGGCCAGATCTCCTGAGCGTTGCTGCGCTTGTACTGCTCCGCTTCTTCCAGTTGAATACGGCGGTTTCCGGCAAGCGTCAGGGAGATGTGATGACCACCGGTGGCTTCGTCGGCGGAGTACGTCACCTCGCCTCGTTTGACGATAGCGATGCCGGTGGTACCGCCGCCGATATCCACCACGCCCGCGTTATCCAGTTGCAGCAGATCCGCCACCGCGGTCGGTTCATCCAGCACATGGCTGACTTCCAGCCCGGCGGACTCCAGCACATTGATCGAAATACGCGGATCGGTGCCCGGCGGAAACGAGGTCGCCGCGTGGGTAAAGCGGCAGCCAAGCTGCTGTTCGAGGGTGTCGAGATGGCGGCGCACGATGGTGACGGCACCGAAGAAATCCCAGACGATGCCGTCACGCACGACGTCAGCCCAGTCCAGGCACACCGCCACCGGCTGCCCTTCGCTGTCGACAACCATCGACACCACGTCGCAGGTGCCTAAATCCACGCCCAGCCACAGCGGTGATTCACTGGCGGCAGGCGTCTGATTACACAGGGCTGCCGCTTTTTGCAGTCTGGAGGTGAGCCAAAGTTGTTCGTCGTGCGCCATCTCTTTCACTCCTTATACGATGCGGAACGCATCCACCAGCACACAGCGCCGCAGGCGAACAAAGGTGCGCGCACTGGTCACCCCTTCCCCGGTTGGCGTGGTGATGGTCATGGTGGTCCAGCCTTCACCGCCCAGTCCAAGCCCGGCAATGCACGGTCCGTTTTTAACGAAAATGCTGGTGTCGATGGCGTTGGCCATTTGGTTCATGTTGTCGATATTGCGCGAGTGCATCGCCGCCGTGTGATGGCAACCGCCTTCAAGCTGGACCGCCAGGGCGATGGCCTCTTCGACGTTGGCGACCCGCACCACAGGCAGCACCGGCATCATCAGTTCGGTCACCGCAAACGGATGGCTGGCTGAGGTTTCAACGAACAGCAGGCGCGTTTGCTCCGGGACGTTCAGACCGATGGCCGCGGCAATCTTGCCCGCATCGCGCCCGACCCAATCACGGCTGACGGTGCCTTTGCCGCGCTCATCGACATTTTTCAGCAGCACCGGCTGGAGCTGCTCGGCCTGAGCGGGAGTCAGTTTCACCGCATGTTGGCCTTCCATCAGGCGCATCAGCTCATCGGCGACGCTATCAACCACAATCAGCACTTTTTCATCGGCGCAGATGATGTTGTTATCAAACGACGCGCCTTTGACGATGGACTGCGCGGCGCGCGCCAGGTCGGCGGTCTCATCAACCACCACCGGTGGGTTACCGGCTCCGGCAGCAATCAGGCGTTTGTTGGTATGCTTGCGCGCGGATTCCACTACCGCTTCGCCGCCGGTGACGACCAGCAGGCCGATGCCGGGGTACTTAAACAGCCGCTGGGCAGTTTCGATATCCGGGTTCGCCACGGTGACCAGCAGGTTTGCCGGGCCGCCCGCCGCAACCACCGCCTGATTAAGCAGGCCGATCGCGCGCTGAGAAACACCTTTCGCTGCCGGATGCGGCGCAAAGACTACGCTGTTGCCAGCGGCAATCAGGCTGATGGCGTTGTTAATGACGGTCGCGGCCGGGTTGGTGGACGGTGTTACCGAAGCCACCACGCCCCACGGCGCGTTTTCAATCAGCGTCAGGCCGTTATCGCCGGTCAACACCTGCGGGGAGAGACACTCCACGCCCGGCGTACCGCGCGCCTGAGCGACGTTTTTGGCAAATTTATCGTCAACGCGTCCCATGCCGGTTTCAGTCACGGCAAGTTCTGCTAATTCCTGGGCGTGTTTTTCGCCCGCTTCACGAATGGCATGAATGGCAAGCTGGCGCATCGCCACGCTCTTCAGCCCCTGTTGGGCAACTTTCGCTGCCGCAACGGCGTCATCCAGGGAGGCAAAGACGCCCATTTCATGAACGGCGCCAGCAGGCTGACTGCTGTCTTTCATCTTCAGCAGTACCGCTTTGATGACCTGTTCAATATCCTGTTGATTCATTTTCTTATGCCCTATTTGTGAAAGATCACCTGACCACCAGCCACCGCTTCATCGACGATGCCAATCACGCACAGGTCGACGGGAGAGGATTCACGCGCATGCGCCTGGCGGGCTGAGCTACCGCTAACCAACAGCACCCACTCACCGGGCCCCGCGCCAATATTGTCGATAGCGACGGCGCTCTGCCCGTCGGGATTACCCTGGGCGTCAATCATTTCCACCATCAGCAATTTGTCGTGCGCCAGTCCCTGATGGCGGACGGTACAAACAATTTGTCCTGTGACGATTGCCAGCTTCATATCCGCCTCCGTGGCTTATTTCAGGTAAAGCAGTTCCCTGCCCTCCGTAGAGAGCCATTTGCAAAAGGGAGAACGTGACGCCAGCAGGTGACGTCACAAAGAACGGTTACAGGTTGCTGCTATCGCCTTTAAAGCTGATCGGGAACACTTCTTCCAGATCACCATGCGGACGCGGAATAACGTGTACCGAGACCAGCTCGCCAATGCGCTGTGCCGCTGCGGCACCGGCATCCGTCGCGGCTTTACACGCCGCCACATCGCCACGCACCATGGCAGTACACAGGCCGCCACCGATCTGCTTCACGCCAACCAGCTTCACGCGTGCGGCTTTAACCATTGCGTCAGAAGCCTCAATAAGCGCAACCAGGCCCCGGGTTTCAATCATTCCTAATGCTTCCATTGTGTTTTCCTCTTAATCAAAGGGGGTCCAGAACGGGACCTATACAACGAGTGTTTGCGAGTCGTTTACCCGATTCGCGTCAGTCTGGCGCGGCACGGCTGCCACTAACGCCAGTTCGATAATTTCCTGCACGCTACAACCTCGGGAGAGGTCGTGAAGCGGCGCGGCAAGTCCCTGAATGAGCGGCCCAACGGCGCGATAGCCGCCCAACCGCTGGGCGATTTTGTAACCAATATTGCCCGCCTCCAGCGATGGGAAGACCATCACGTTCGCATTGCCTTCAAGCGGGCTGGCGGGCGCTTTTTGCGCGGCGACATCCGGCACGAAAGCGGCATCAAACTGCAGTTCGCCGTCCACCATCAGCTGCGGCGCACGCTGGCGGACGATCTCGGTCGCCTGCTGTACGTTGGCAACATTGGGGTGGCGGGCGCTGCCGTTGCTTGAGAAAGACAGCATCGCGACGCGCGGCTCCTCGCCGGTAATGGCTCGCCAGGTGTCGGCGCTGGCGATAGCGATATCCGCCAGCTGCGCCGCCGTCGGTTGCGGCACCACGCTGCAATCGGCGAAGCCTAATGCCGGTCCGATGTACTGCGGCAGCATCAGGAAAATCGACGACAGCGTTTTGCAACCCGGCAGCAGGCCAATAATCCGCAATCCAGCGCGCAGCACATTCGCCGTTGACGAAAGATTGCCAGCAATGCACACATCGGCCTTACCCGCGCTGACCATCGCGGCGGCGAACATCAGCGGGTCATTGAGTTTTTCCAGCGCATCCGGCGGCGTTTTCTCTCCGGCACGGGCCAGCCAGCGCTCGGCAAACGCTTCGCGCATGGACAGATTGCTGTGCGGGTCGATGACCTGAATACCGTCCATCGGCACGCGGTGGCTGAGCGCAAACTGGCGCAGAGCAAACGGACTGGCGACCAGAATCGGCCTTGCCAGCCCCTGCTGTTGCAGGTAGTGCGCGGCCTTCAGCACGCGAACATCCAGCGCGTCCGGAAAGACCACCCGAGCGGGTGAACGCAATGCAAGTTGGCGAGCGCGTTCAATAATCATTGCTCCCCTCCCAGGCGTTGTTGTATTTGGCTAACGGTGAGCGGATGCTTCGTGACGCACAGAATCATCATCACGTAGACGGTACTGGAGAGGCGGTTTAGCGCTTGCAGAATGTCCGGGCGCAATACCTCAAAACTGCGGCTAATAAAGACCTGGGCGGCAACCGTTTCAGCCTCACGCACCTTGGTACGCAACAGATTCAGCAGCGCGGCATCCCGCCCGTGGCTGGCTTCCGGCACCAGATGATCGTGGTCGAGATAGCGCAGCGGCTGATGGGAAAGCCGGTGCAGCTCATCTTCGTTCAAGCCGACGATGGACTGCGCCGCCAGCGGTTCATCCATGGCGTCGGCACGCATAATGTTGCCCAGACGCGAACGAATATCCGCCAGCCACGGCTGCCACGGTTCCGCCAGTTCGATTTGCAGCCACACCGCCAGTGCGATAGTGCTGTCGAGCACCGCGCGAAAGCCCAAACGCGGGTCGCTTTTGGCGACCATCTTGTCTGCCGTCAGATGGGTCAGCGTATCGGGCTTTTTCACCACCGGCTGGCGACACAGCTCGCAGCACGCCTGCGGGTGCGTTTCGCTGCTGGTTAAGCCATGTACCGGCTGCGGCTGCTGTTGCTCATCATCAACAAACAGGCTTCCCTGCTCGTCGATAAACTTGATGCGCAGACGGCGGCTTTCCAGCAGTTCCCGAGCTGATGGCGTCAGGCGAGCATCGGCGGGCAGATGAATCTCTGCTCCTTCGCTGAGCGTGTGGTTTGCTCTGAGCCAAGCTTCGGTGATGAAATCTTTCATAGCGATTGCCAGTTCGCAGGCCAGGCAACGTACAGGAAGCGCACGCTCGACGGAGTGCCGAACTCGATGCTCGAACCTTTCGGAATAAACATCACGTCACCAGCTTTGGCAATCATGGTTTCGCCTTCATGGCGCACGTGCAGCTCGCCCTCCAGCACCATATCAACCTCGTCGTAATTCAGCGTCCACGGGAAAAAAGCGTTTTCCCACTGCATAAACCCGGCGGCCATGCTGCTGCCGTCCTGGTCGGTGACTAAGTCCGTTAAGCCGACGCAGTGCGGTTCAGCACCGTCGAAGCGGCCAAACTTGACGCTGCTGCCGTCAATGACTTTTACGCCACCTTTGCCAGTGACCGATTTAAAGCTGGGCTGCATATCGCCCTGCGCCAGCGACTGTTTCTCCTTCATCACCTTGTCCATCAACTGCGCGACCAGACTTTCGGTAAACTGTCCTTCCGGCAGCTGCGCGATGATGGTTTCACGAATGCGCTGGCTTTCGGTTTTCTCCTCTGCCACCGGTGCCGCCACCGCAGGTGTGGATTCATCGCATTCGGTAATGGCGACGCCCAGCAGATCCGCAACTTCGCGGGCCTCCGGGGTGATGATGCTGGCGCGCAGAACAATCGATATCTTCTGTTCACCACGTGCGTGGGCCGCACGAATATCGTTAGCTGTGATGAGTTTCTTCACCTGCCCCTTCCTCCTTTTGGCTGAGCTCTGTCAGATAATCCACCAGGTGCTGTACGCTTTGCGGGTCGTGGCCGTTGAGTTCAAAAATCGGCTCCTGAAACCCCATTGCGTGAAGTAACCGCCGCGTTGCGGCAACGTCGGCATCCGGCATATCCGTTTTGCTGATTGCGGCGATTTGTCGTTTACTGGTGCCGATATCCAACAGCCCGGCAGGTAAGCGACTCTCTTTGTCATTGGCTGCATGGACATAAATCAGCGTGTCCACATCCTGTAGCGTGGTAATTAACGCGTGATACCAGCGCGGATGACTGAAATATTCCCCTGGCGTGTCGATATCGCCACTTTCATTAAATTCCACGGCCTGCGTTTTCCTGGCGAGGGAATAATTCCCCTGCAACGCGTTAAATAGCGTTGTTTTCCCCGCGCCCACCGTACCGACAAATGCAATACGTTTCATCGCCGCCTCTAATTAGCTTTTTGTTAACTCGCAGAGGGTATAATTTAATAATCTGCCCAGTCCGCTAACCGTTTGCAGTAGCGCCTCTTCTACCGCGCCAACCGAACCATAGATAACCAGCGCGCCGCTAAATCTGTCGAGAAAACCGATATGCACATCGGCGGCCTTCATCGCCAAATCACCAGCGATCATGGCGGTTTCTCCAGGGGTCAAGGTCATAATGCCGATAGCGCCGGATTCGGGAACGCCGATCTTTTTCGCCAGTTCCTCGCCAGGGTGCGCAATCAGATGCGCCAGCGTAACCTGCTTTCCTGGTACAAATTCCTGAATGATGCGTTCTTTATCCATGGCTCACTGCTCCGCTAAAATCTGGGCTCATGGTGACAAGATTTTGCTGGAGTAAATAACAAAATTCGGCAAGCTGATTTAAAAGGTGAGGTAGATCACTAAGAAAATAAAATAAAAATAAGGGCTAAAAATCAGGGTGAGGTGATTAATTAATGCGGGGAGAGTGTGCGTATAAAAAATGCCGCATGAAGGATTTCACGCGGCATCATCATTATTTTTCAAACTATTCTTTTGTCACCGCAGGAGCCTGGTAGCCGCCCCCCAGTGATTTCATTAGCTGAATATTCTGGATAACCCGCTGGGTGTCCAGGATGAGCAGCGATATCTCTTCCGCCAGAACGGGAAGTCGGGCTTCGGTTGCCTGTAAGCGGCTTCCCAGACCACGTTTAAAGGCGGCCTCAGCGGCAGCCTGCGTATAGCGCATCGCCTCAACCCGGTCCAGTTGCATCCCACGTTCTTCATTCAGCGTCTGCAAACGCGTACCGTTAATCGCAACATCGCGCACGGCGTCGAGCACCTGTTGATTATAGCGTTCAATCATCATGTTACTGGCGGCCCGGGTGTGCTGCAGGTTGGCATTGAGACGCCCGCCATCGAACAGCGGCAGGCGCAAGCCAGGAATGAAGTTAATCTGCTTGCTGGTACTTTTAAACAGCTGGTCGAGATGAATTGCATCCAGGCCAAAGAACGCTTTGATATCGAAACTCGGATAGAACAACGCGCGAGCGGCATCCACCTGGCTTAGCGATGCCTGCACGTACCAGCGCATTGCCTGTAAATCAGGACGCCTGGCGAGCAATTCATACGAGAGCGTTGATGGAAGACCGGTTTGTATCTGCGGCAAAGCAATCGGCTTAATGTCAGGTAAATCGCTGGCACCGGCACCGATCAGCGCCCGCAGCGACTCACGCGTTTCTTTGATTTGCCCTTTTACCGCCGCGATCTGTTTGTCCACCGCCAGCATCTGCGCTCTGGCGCCGTGGTACGGCACCTTCGCTTCCAGCCCGTGGGCGACTTTGCTCTGGTGAGCTTTCACCGCGAAATCAATAACGTCACGAGTTTGTTGCAGCAGATCAAGCATCTGATAGCTGGCCTGCATGCTGTAATAAAGCTGCGCTACGCCAGCGCTGAGAGACAGCTCAACCGCCGCCGTCTCAGCAAGCGCGGCGTTTTGCGCGCCGATGGCCGCCGCCACCGCTGAACGATGCACGCCCCACAGATCAAGATCCAGACCGGCAAACAACCCCACCGTCGCTTCAGTGTAGTAAGGGCCATCCATACCGAGCTTTGGCGCATCCATCGCATAAGGGCTAAGGAAGCCGTTGGCCGAAACCCGTTGCCGGTTGACCATCCCTAATGCGGCAACCTGGAGCCGCGATCCGGCCTCTAACAGATCGGCCTGCGATTGTGACTGCTCTTCGCGCAGTTTCGCCTCAGCCAGCGTATGCGAGCCGGAAAGCGTGCGCTGAATAAGATTGTCCAGCTGCGGGTCGTTAAACTGACGCCACCATTGCGCCTGCGGCCACCCCTGGCTGGCGAGATGAATGTCATCAGCCAGTTTGATTTGATCGGGCTGAATAGACTGATGCTGGGCAGAATCTTTGCGTATCAGCGCGCAACCGGTGAGCGCTGTGGTGCTGGCAAGAATGCCGCAAAGTAGTAATCGCGGAAGGTTACTGGTCATAGTTGAGAGACTCCTTGCACCGGCTCTCTGGCTGGCGAGTGATCCGTGTGGGTCCAGTCGGGTAAACGGATCATCTGCTGCATGACGCATTGCTCCTGTTTGTCTAACCCGGATAATTTTTCCAAAGAGGAGGATGAGAGCGCGATATCAGGAGGTGAACTCGTGCCGCTCGTCAGGCCCTGCGCGTATTTTTCTAACGCATCGGCAAAACGGGCCGCTCTCGCCTGCTGCGCTTCATCGTCCAGCATTCCGGCATGCTCCCAGGTCGTTTCCCAGGCATAAAGAATTTCTCGCCCCTGGTGAATAACCTGCTGGCCGTAATTAACCAGCCTGATGCGCTCATCGGCATCCAGATGACGCTCTAATGCCACCCGCTCGCAGATTTCCTCGCAGCCGCTGATGGTTGCCAGAAAACCGATGCGCAGTTGCAAATAGTTGCGCTGAGCCACCGCATCCTGCTGGCGCGGAATACGCATAAGCTTGCTGAGTATCCCCAGCGCGCCCGCCAGCTTTTTCGGCAGCACGCCCGCTTCGCTTTCTGGCCAGATGAAGGTGTAGACAACGGCTGAAACCGCAGTACCAATCAGGATCCCAATGGCACGATCGCGTACTTCAACCAGGTCGTAGATCGGCCCGAATGCGTTCTCAAGCGTTGCCAGTGCGAAAGTGACGACCATCTGCGTACCGATGTAGGACGAGCGTTCCGAGCCGGTGGCAATCCACGCGCCAAGCAGAAATATCGGTGTCAGAACACACAATAATTCAACAATACCGTCTAGCCAGGGCATGATAAAAATCGTCACCAGCAGCGCTAACATTGCGCCACATAGCGCACCGCCAAAGCGCAACACCATTTTCTGATACGACGAAGCAATACTGGCGTTCGCCACAATAATGCAGGTCAGCATACAGGTGTGGATGCCTTCCCAATCGACGCCGGAATAAAAGACATAGCAAATCATGCATGCCAGCAGCGTTTTCAAGGCATAGCGGATATAGACCGGGTTGGTAAACGCATCGGCAGCCATTGACGGCTGCTTCGCTGGCGGGGTTGGCGGCGTGTCGGGATCCATATGTCCCAGCTGTAGCAACATCTGGCAGAGCGTTTGCAGACCACACGCCTGCGCGACGGCACTCTCGTCAGCGCTGAGATGCCATTCACTACGCCAGGGTTCACCCTGAGCAATCGCATTTTGCAGCCCGGCAATTTCACCGCGCAGCTTACTGATTAACTCGCCAGTTGCCTTGTCGCCGGGTATGGCCGAAATATCAAAGCGGTTAAGCGTGGCATATATCCAGGTCACCGTTGTGACACATGTCTGCCACCAGGCGCTTCTTGCGCGCCAGTCAGCATCATCAGCCATGTAAAAGACGTTAAGCTTTTGCAGAGCCAGCGCTTCTTTCTCAATGTTTTTTTCTGCCAGAGGCGGAACGGAGGACGTCAAATGGCTAACCGCGTCATCCAGCCTCTCACAAAGCACCGTGCGCATCTGCTGAACTGCCCGGCTGGGAAACCACAAAACGCCGGTCAGCACCATCAGCAAGGTGGGATAGAGGCCAACCACGATACACCACAGCGTTAAACGCAGTACGATATCCGGATAATCGAGCATCCCCGGAAAGGTTTGGCCATATACCGCCACAATGGCAACGGCGAAAAAGACCAGGCCCAGGCGATGGGTGCGCATCATAAACATGCTTCCCAACACAATCAGGCTGGCAATGCCCATGCGTAGTAACGGATAGCTGTAGGTCCATTTGTAGATCAGCAGCAGGCTGCAAATTTCAAGCACGGTGGCGACCACAAACAGAATCGCCACAAATTTGGTATAAAAGGCGTTGGACTGAATACCGTAAAACAGCACCGCCAGCGATATTGCCAGGAATGGGATTTCAAAGGTCATTGAAACCAGCACCACCACCAGGCAATTCACCCATAGCAGCATCGTCTGATGGGTCCGCCCCGGACGCCGCTCGCTTAGCTCCTCATGAAAGAATGCCAGCAACCGGACCCATGACATCGGTAAATAATTGAGGGCGCGCATTATTGCGGCTCGAGCGTTGCGACAGCCGAAGCGCCAATACGAAACATCTCTGCGTCCGGTTTATCCACCATAATTTTCACCGGAAAACGCTGTGCCACGCGGACCCAGTTAATTGAGCGGGATACGTGCGGTAATCCGCCCAGCACAATGCCGCCATCATCGGGCAGCACCCCGTAGCCAATCGAATCTACTTTCCCCTGGAAGGTTCTGCCAGAATCGCTCATCAAATGAATAGTTGCGGGAACGCCCGGACGAATATTTTTTAAGTCCGTCTCGCGAAAATTAGCGATGACATACCACTGGCGTGTGTCGATCAGGGTAAATACGGGCTTCATTGCTGAAGCAAACTGGCCTACGGACGTTTTCAGAGAAACTATCCGTCCATCAAAAGGTGCGCGAACAATCGTCATATCCAGATAGAGCTTAGTCAGGGCGATATCAGCCTGTACAACCTCACGCTGGGCTACCAGTGCGTCAACTCCGCTCACGGCGCTGGCCGCCTGCTGTGCCTGGAGTAAAATAGCATTGAGATCGGCCGCGGCGGCCCGCTGCGCCGTTCTGGCGCGGTCAACATCTTCCGCCGAGACAAAGCCTTCCGATAACAAAGGCTCGGTGCGGCGCAATGTATCGCCCGCCTGTTTTGCCGCGGCGCGCGCTTTTGCAACTGCCGCCTGAACGGAATCAGCACCGTATTTTTGTGCATCTACGCTGCGCTGGGTCAGCATAATCTGCTTATCAAGCGCGGCAAGCGCGGCTTCAGCCTTCGCCAGATTGGCTTGATACTGGCGCGGATCGATGCGGAAAAGCAGATCCCCCTGCTTGACCGGCTGGTTATCTTTTACCGCTAGCTCGACAATGCGCCCACTGACTTCGGGTACAACGTCAATGGTATCCGCAGCGGCATAGGCATCATTTGTTGACGGCGAACTGTCCACTCGCCAAATCACAAACACCAACACGACCAACGTCAGTAGTACCAGAATCAAGGCCGGTATTTTTTTACCCGGCGATTTTTTCAGTGAACTTTCCATGAGGGCATCTCAACATGAATTAAAAAAATACCAGCCAGAACAGCATGGAGTAGAGGACAAAAAGGCTGGTATACACAATAGCGGGGAATCCCGGCCGTATATTTCTGTAAGTAATCAATCGCCGGGTGAGCAATGTCAGAAGAACGCCCATAATAATGCAAAATAGCCAACCAGGATAATAGGCGCCGATAACGGGAATAGCAGGCGACAGGGTACATCCTGTTAATAATATCGCTGGTGTAAGCCAGAAAAATCTTTCTATTTGCGTCACAATACGGGATTTAAATGTTTGCATAATGAAATACATCCTGTTTATTGCGAACAATATCCTGAGTGAATGTAAAGTATCTTAAGAAGGTAAAAGTATCGCTATCCATTACTGATAGTAAACACTTTTATCAACTCACCGCATTCATAACTTATATTTTTCATCTATCATTTAACCAAATGCATTCAAAAATCAAATGATTAAATATTTTAAACAGCTCACAGCCAACTTCTCTCTCCATGATATTACCGCCCTATAGTGCCATAATGGACGATATCGGGATGTATTATTCTGAATTTACGCTTCGACCTCAATAAATTCTCAGGTGACATGGTTGAATGTTATTATCATCAATACAAGCATTGCCTGCCGCCACTTCTTAGCGAGGTGTCACAGGACATCGAAAAATAGTTTTTAAGGGTTAGCGCAATATGCCTCAAAATATACCAACTCGAGCCTTTCATGCTATGGCGAAACCCAGCGGGTCAGACTGCAACCTGAACTGCGCTTACTGTTTCTATCTCGAAAAACACGCGTTATATGACGATGTTCCACAACCTCGCATGAATGATGCGATGCTGGAGCATTATGTCCGCGATTATATTGCCTCATGCGATCCAAAATCAGAGGTGGCATTCACCTGGCAAGGTGGCGAGCCGACGCTGCTGGGACTGGATTTTTACCGTCGTGCTGTCGCCCTTCAGGTCCAATATGGTGCCGGACGGCAGATCAGCAATAGTTTTCAAACCAACGGCGTGCTGTTAGATGATGAGTGGTGCGAGTTTTTTGTACGCCATAATTTCCTGATTGGCTTATCGCTGGACGGGCCTGAGGATATTCATAACGAATACCGCCTGACGAAGGGTGGCCGTCCGACGCACAAGCTAGTGATGCGTGCTTTAGCGCGGCTTCAGCAGCATGGAGTGCAGTATAACGTGCTGGCCTGCGTGAATCACCACAGCGCCCGGCAGCCGGAGAAAGTGTACGAATTTCTCGTCGCCAGCGGCATCGAGTTTATTCAGTTCATCCCCGTCGTCGAGCGTCTGGCCGATGCATCAGCGCAGCAGTCTGGCCTGACGCTACGCTCGCCCGGCGAAACCTGCGGGACGTTAACATCATGGTCGGTACAACCTGAAGACTATGGTGCATTTCTTTGCCACGTTTTTGACCGCTGGGTTAAGCGCGACGTAGGTAAAGTTTACGTCATGAACATTGAGTGGGCATTCGCCAGCTTCGTTGGCGCGCCCGGCGCGGTCTGCCATCACCAGCCAACCTGCGGTCGTTCCGTGGTTGTCGAGCATAATGGCGACGTTTATGCCTGCGATCATTACGTCTACCCGCAATATCATTTAGGCAATATCTGCGAGCAAACCTTTGCCGCGATGCTGGACTCAGCAAAACAGGTTGATTTCGGTAAAGATAAATACGCCACTCTGCCCAATCAGTGCCGTCAGTGTTCGGTGCTAAAAGCCTGCTGGGGCGGATGTCCAAAGCATCGTTTTGCGTTAACGGAAGAGGGCAAACCGGGATTGAATTATTTGTGTGCCGGGTTTCGCCGCTATTTCCAGCACTTACCGCCATATCTGAAGGCGATGGCCGATCTGATGGCGATGGGCCGCCCGGCCAGCGATATTATGCATGCCCATTTACACCATCGCAGAAAAGAGAAATAAAATAACCGGCTTCATAAGAAGCCGGTTATCCACTGAATACAACTTAGAGTTTAATCTGCACTTTAGGTGGGTATTTTTTCAGAATTTCCATGTAGTTATGGACTTCATCCTGCAAAGGTACCCCCATCGGAATATGGCGTACGCCGACGCTTTCATCTTCCTGCGGATTGGTATAGAGGTTAAATATCATGGTCCCCGCCGTTTTCATAATTGCGCCGGTAAACCCGCCCTGATAGCCGGTTTGCGTGAAGGCGAAAGGCTGCTGGATAAGCAGATGATATTTAAATTCATCGATACGAACCGCCGAAAGCTCGCCATTGAGGAAGTAGTGTTCTGCTTTACGGTTTGACTGTCCGTCTTTACCTATAAAGAAAGATGCCTGGTCAACACCATCAATAAAGGTTTTTTCAGGCACCAGTTTCGCCAGCTCCGCGCCCGGATGGCCTGCCAGTGAAAGGCTGGTCGGGAACAAATCCGCCAAATCCACAATCCCGTCGGATCTACGCGGTTGGATCATTCCCTTCCAGTAAACAAACGTCGGCACGCGCACCCCGCCTTCCCACGTTGAGCCTTTCGCGCCACGGAACGGCGTGCGGCCATGTGGCGGTACTTCCGCTTCCGGGCCGTTATCAGAGGTGAAGACGATCAGCGTATTATCCAGTTGCCCGCTGGTCTCCAGCGCTTTGTACAGGTTGGCAAAGACGTCATTCATCTCCACCATACAATCGCTGTAGGAAGTGCGTGCTGGCGAGCGCCCGGCATAATGGGCATTCGGATAGTTATCAAAATGGCAGCCGCGCGTTCCGTAATACAAGAAGAACGGCTTATCTTTTTTCGCCATGCTGTTGATAAACTCAACGCCGTACTTCATCCAACGCTGGTCCAGATCTTCCATATACTTCGGCGTGATTTCGGCGACAGCTTCCTGCTTGCCTCCGCGTACCGCATGGACATCATTTTTATCGAACGGCAGATTCTGAATATACTGGCTACGGGCAGGACTTAGCGCCACTTCCGGGTTCACATTCGGATCGCGCCATTCGGTGTACATATCGGAAACGGAGTTAAAACCGCGAAAATCGTCAAAACCGACGTTTTGCGGCTGCGAACCGGTATTCTCGCCCATGTGCCATTTACCGATGGCTTGAGTGATATAGCCTTGATCGTGCAACAGTTGCGGCAGCGTGGTCAATCCTTCAAGACCGCCAGGCATACCGTACATTGGCGGCATTAGAATTCCGTGGTGAACGGAGTATTGCCCGGTCATGATCGTCGCACGAGTTGGAGAGGAACTCGGCTGCGAATAGGCCGACGTCAGGACTAATCCCTGATTCGCGACGGCATCGATATCCGGCGTCGGGTTACCCACGGCCTCCCCTCCTCCGTTAAAACCGACATCCATCCAGCCGACATCATCAAGAATGAACACCACAATATTAGGCTTTTTGCCCGTTTTCTTTTCTAACTCGGCCAGCTTCTGCCGCGTATCTTTATCCTGCGCAGGGTGGGACATGACCGGCATCAAGTTGTCAGCAATTTTTGTCGCTGGTGTAACAAGATATTGATTGGGGTGGTCGTAACCTGCATGCCCTTCCTGGGAAGTCGCAACGGCGGGGGTATCTGCCGCGCTGGCGGTAAATGGGATCGCTGCGGCAATAGCTATTGCAAGCAGCCTCGGAGAAAATGCTAATTCCATAAAGATAAGCTCCCTAATTTTTTATTCCCCAATGGGGATGAGACAATAGCCATGCTAAATAGTAACTTTAGCCATACCTACGTCATGACTCGCTGGTTATTTTTGAATTCAATGTAACGGTACCAGTTACATTTAAAATTACTGGCAAAACGTTGGAAATCATCATGATTTCAGTTACACCATTTCAATACTACCCCGATACCACCTTTGTAAATGCTATTAAGTTAGCAATTCCTTCTGGCCATCAATACAAGCATCAACGCTGTGAATAAAATCATTTCACCCTCTACAGAACCGATCTGCCGAATTTTAACAATCGCCATATAATTAATTGTATTTAAATGAATTCCATCACCAACCATAACCTACGCATTTCATATAAAATACAAAAATAATATAATCGATGAATATATTATTAAAATTTCCTTACAAATAATCCGATAAAAGACCATTTCACAAAAAATGAAAAATAAATTAAAGAGATGAATTTCGTGTTATCTAATGAATAAAAGACGGGATGATTAATATCGCGCATTGATAAAATCAAGATTTGAATAATGATAAAATCAAAGGAAACGAGAAGTGAAGTAAAGGTGCGGGAGAGTTCCCGCACCTGTATATATTACAGCGGCTGAGTTTGTGCTTCGACAACCGCCAGCGCGACCATATTCACAATGCGGCGTACCGAGGCAATAGGTGTCAGAATATGCACCGGCTTCGCCACGCCCATTAACACCGGACCGACTGTGACGCCTTCGGAGCTGGAGACGCGAAGTAGGTTGTAACTAATACGCGCCGCTTCCATATTCGGCATGACCAGGATATTCGCCGAGCCTTTCAGCGGGCTGTCCGGCATCCGGTCGTTACGAATGCTTTCCACCAGCGCAGCATCACCGTGCATTTCACCATCGATCATCAAATCCGGCGCACGCGCTTTCACCAGCTCCAGCGCCTGGCGCATTTTGCTGGCGGATGGGCAATCCGACGAGCCGAAGTTCGAGTGCGACAGCAGCGCCACCCGCGGTTCGATACCAAAACGACGTACGCTCTCTGCCGCCATCAGCGCAATTTCAGCAATCTGCTCTGGCGACGGGTCGTGGTTAACATAGGTATCGGCGATAAAAGTGTTGCCGCTCGGCAACAGCAGCGCGTTCATCGCTCCGGCGGTATGGACACCATCACGGTAGCCAAACAACGGCTTAATGACGTGGAAATGCTCGTGGTAATCACCAATGGTGCCACAAATCATTCCGTCCGCTTCTCCACGCTGTACCATAATTGCGCCGATGGCGGTGGTGTTGCTGATCATCTCACGCTGCGCCTGCTCTTGCGTAATACCGTTGCGTTTCATCAGGCCGTAGTATTCCTGCCAGTACTCTTTAAAACGCGGATCGGACTCGTTGTTGACGATTTCAAAATCGACGCCCGGTTTAATCTGCAGGCCCAGCTTCTGAACGCGCATCTCAATGACGCTCGGACGACCAATCAGAATTGGCTTTGCCAGCCCCAGCGTCACCAGCTCCTGCGTCGCATGCAGCACGCGGTTATCTTCCCCTTCCGCCAGCACGATACGCTTCGGCTCTTTACGCGCCTGCGAGAAAATCGGCTTCATAAACAGGTTGGTTTTGTAGACGAACTCGCTCAGCTTCTCGACGTAGGCATCAAAATCGGCAATCGGACGCGTGGCAACGCCGGAGTCCATCGCTGCTTTCGCCACCGCTGGCGCGATCTTGACGATCAGGCGCGGGTCGAACGGTTTCGGAATGATGTATTCCGCACCGAAGCTCAAATCCTGATCGCCGTAGGCTGAAGCGACAACTTCGCTCTGTTCGGCATGAGCCAGCTCGGCAATCGCGTTCACCGCCGCCAGCTTCATCTCTTCGTTAATTGCCGTCGCACCGACGTCCAACGCCCCGCGGAAGATGAACGGGAAGCACAATACGTTGTTAACCTGGTTCGGATAGTCGGAGCGACCGGTGCAGATAATGGCGTCGGAGCGCACCTCTTTCGCCAGCGGCGGCAGAATTTCCGGTTCCGGATTAGCCAGCGCCAGAATCATCGGCGCGCGGGCCATCTTCTTGACCATCTCCTGAGTCAGCACTTTCGGACCCGAACAGCCAAGGAAAATATCCGCCTCCTCAATCACGTCATCCAGCGTGCGTTTGCCGCTGTCTTCCACCGCGTAAGCCGCTTTGGTTTCCGCCATGTTCGGCTCGCGGCCTTTGTAGATAACCCCTTTCGAGTCGCACACCACAATGTTGTGCTTCTGCATCCCCAGCGCCACCAGCAGGTTCATACAGGCAATCGCCGCCGCGCCTGCGCCGGAAACCACCATGCGCACATCGGAGATGTTTTTCTCTACCACTCGCAGGCCGTTAAGGATTGCGGCGGTACTGATAATCGCCGTGCCGTGCTGATCGTCATGGAAGACGGGAATATTCATGCGCTCGCGCAGTTTTTGCTCGATGTAGAAGCACTCCGGCGCTTTGATATCTTCCAGGTTAATGCCGCCAAAGGTCGGCTCCAGAGCCGCAACGACGTTGATAAATTTGTCCGGGTCCAGTTCATCGACCTCAATATCGAAAACATCGATACCGGCGAATTTTTTAAACAGAACGCCTTTGCCTTCCATCACCGGCTTGCCGGCCAGTGCACCGATATTGCCAAGTCCCAGAACCGCCGTGCCGTTAGAGACCACCGCAACAAGGTTGCCACGCGCGGTATATTTGTAGGCCGCCAGCGGATCTTTTTCGATTTCCAGACACGGGGCGGCAACGCCCGGCGAGTAGGCCAGAGCCAGGTCACGCTGAGTCGCGAGCGGTTTAGTTGGGGAAACCTGGATTTTTCCGGGAACAGGGAATTCATGGAAGTCGAGGGCGCTTTGTTTTAACTGCTCATCCATTTTATCTTTCCTTTCACATATCGATCGTAGGGGTGAAGCGTAATGGCGTATCGGATGTTCACCCTAAAGGGCCACCTAGTATCTCGCCTGACGGCTTCGTAAACTTTGAACACCGCCAAACTCTCGCCAAAACAAAGTTATATTTGTTATCGATTTATAATGTTTATGTAACTTAGATTCGGAAGCAATGATAGCCCCATCTGCTATGCTTTTTAGTTATGCAACTCATCAACCTCTCTATCCTAAGCCAATAAAAACTCATGCAACGTATTGTTTCAGGAGCACATTATGTCCCGTAGAGAACTTGCCAACGCCATCCGCGCCCTGAGTATGGATGCTGTCCAGAAAGCCAACTCCGGCCACCCCGGCGCGCCGATGGGCATGGCCGATATCGCAGAGGTGCTGTGGAACGATTTTCTTAAGCACAACCCTGAGAACCCCCACTGGTACGATCGCGATCGCTTTATCCTCTCCAACGGTCACGCTTCGATGCTGCTCTACAGCCTGTTGCATCTGACGGGCTATGACTTACCCATTGCGGAGTTGAAAAACTTCCGTCAACTGCACTCAAAAACCCCAGGCCATCCGGAAATTGGCTATACCCCAGGCGTTGAAACCACCACCGGGCCGCTGGGTCAGGGGCTGGCGAATGCCGTTGGTCTGGCGATCGCCGAGCGCACGCTGGCCGCCCAGTTTAATCAGCCAGGACACGAGATTGTCGATCACTTCACTTATGTTTTTATGGGAGATGGTTGCCTGATGGAGGGGATCTCCCACGAGGTGTGCTCGCTGGCAGGCACGCTGGGGTTAGGCAAACTGATCGGCTTCTACGATCACAACGGCATCTCCATTGATGGCGAAGTTAAAGGCTGGTTTACCGATGACACAGCAAAACGCTTCGAAGCCTACCACTGGCATGTGGTGCATGAAATCGACGGCCACGATCCGGAAGCGGTGAAAAAAGCTATTCTGGAAGCCCAGAGCGTGAAAGATAAACCGTCGCTGATTATCTGCCGGACGGTGATTGGCTTTGGTTCGCCAAATAAAGCCGGCAAAGAAGAGGCCCACGGCGCGGCGCTGGGCGAACAGGAAGTGGCGCTGGCGCGGCAGAAGCTGGGTTGGCACCATCCCGCTTTTGAAATCCCCAAAGAAATTTACCGTGCCTGGGATGCCCGCGAAAAAGGCGAAAAGGCGCAGAAAAACTGGCAAGAGAAGTTTGCCGCATACCAAAAATCCTGGCCGGACCTGGCGGCCGAGTTTACGCGTCGCATGAGCGGCGGTCTGCCTGACTCCTGGGATGAAACTACGCAGAAATATATTGCCGACCTACAGGCCAATCCGGCAAAAATCGCCACCCGTAAAGCATCACAAAACACCCTTAATATTTACGGTCCGCTGCTGCCGGAACTGCTCGGTGGTTCGGCGGATCTCGCGCCAAGTAACCTGACCATCTGGAAAGGTTCTACCTCGCTAAAAGAAGATCTGGCGGGCAACTACATTCACTACGGGGTGCGCGAATTCGGTATGACCGCCATTGCCAACGGCATCGCGCATCATGGGGGGTTTGTCCCCTATACCGCTACCTTCCTGATGTTTGTCGAATATGCCCGCAACGCGGCGCGGATGGCGGCGTTGATGAAAGCGCGGCAAATCATGGTTTATACCCACGATTCTATTGGACTTGGTGAGGATGGCCCAACTCACCAGGCGGTGGAACAGCTTGCCAGTCTGCGCCTGACGCCGAATTTCAGCACCTGGCGACCGTGCGATCAGGTGGAAGCCGCAGTAGCGTGGAAATTGGCGGTAGAGCGTCATAACGGACCGACTGCGCTCATTCTCTCACGACAAAATCTGGCGCAGATGGCGCGTACCCCGGAACAGGTACAGAATATTGCGCGCGGCGGATACATACTGAAGGACGCCGGCGGCAAGCCGGATCTAATCCTGATAGCTACCGGTTCGGAAGTGGAGATTACCGTACTGGCAGCGGAGAAGCTGCTCGCCAGCGGGGTGAACGTTCGTGTCGTCTCCCTGCCGTCAACCGATGTGTTTGATGCCCAGGACGAAGCATATCGGGAATCGGTCCTGCCATCGGGCGTAGAAGCTCGCGTCGCCGTCGAGGCCGGGATCGCCGACTACTGGTATAAATACGTTGGCTTAAAAGGCAAGGTTGTCGGTATGACCGGCTTTGGCGAATCGGCTCCGGCGGATGACCTCTTCCCGTTCTTCGGCTTTACCGTTGATCATATCGTCAGCGTGGCGGCTGCGCAACTGAACGGGTAACCCATAAAGTGGGCCAGGCGTCTGGCCCCTGCCAGTTATCGCATTGCGGCTGCCGGGCGTAGCGCACAAGGCTAAACCGCTGGCCGTCATAGCGCCAGCGCGTTTGCGTCCCGCAGTCGCCGGGCGCACGCCCTTTATCCAGCGTCACCAGTTCCTGGTGCCGATCGTCATAGCTGGCGTTAACCAGCTCAATCGCGCGGGGCGCATCGCCGGGGGGCTGGAAAGGCAGCGTCAGGCGTAGCGGGCGGGCAATAAATGGACGCTGGCGCGACACCAGCCAGGCCAACCAGATGGTGTTGTAAGCGCCCGCTTCACAGCTGGTCATCAGCAGAACTTTATCGTCGGTCAGCGCGGCAACCCGTACCTCGCGGCGAAACGGGTCCAGTGAACAGGCGCTGTTATTCATTCGTTCGTTACCGTAATCCATCAGATCGTTAAGCTCATCACGGCTGAGGGGCGATTGCGTCATATCCACTTTCGCTA
This sequence comes from Klebsiella sp. MISC125, assembly GCF_051131775.1. Taxonomy (NCBI): domain Bacteria; kingdom Pseudomonadati; phylum Pseudomonadota; class Gammaproteobacteria; order Enterobacterales; family Enterobacteriaceae; genus Klebsiella; species Klebsiella sp. MISC125. The sequence continues at coordinate 1,710,845 of NZ_CP180448.1, read as the reverse complement.
CCGTCCGCAGCGCAGGCGCTGGCGGAACGCTGAGCGGTGGCTCTTCTCCCTTACCAATCCACGCCGTTTCGCTACCCACCCGCTTTTGTCGGTTATCAATAAACAACAAAGCGGCCTTCAGCCCCTGCAGAGAAATCTTCTGCAGGCCATTTTCGAGGGTAATCGCCTGCGCTTCCTGCACTTGTTGCAGGAAGGCATCAATGGTGACGCTATCGTCGGTTTTAAGGAGCTTATCGGTAATCTGCCAATGTTCATCGCCCAACGTCAGGGACTGACCGTCGAGGAGAAGACGAGGCGCAATCGGCGCCAGGGTAGCAACCGGGTTGCCCACGCCGCCAAGTTCGATGCGCAGGCTGGCGTTGGTGGCCGCTCCGGCGCTGCGAGTGAGGGTCATTACCAGCCCATGATGTAACCCAACGTTGCGGGCGACGCAGAAGTTTTGATTATTGCAGGTTACCATCCAGTCGCTAAAGAGCTGTTGCGCCGGCGCCGCCCACGCCAACGAAGTCGGTAGCAAACCGAAAAGCAGGAACAAAATAACCCGATACAACATGAGCGGCACGACCCCGGTGAGAACACGATTAACAGCGGTTATGTTCACCAGAGGCGAGCTTTTACTCAATCGGATTTATCAGATATCCCGCGTCATCAGCCCGGAAGTTTGCAAATATTGCAGGAGGATCACCGCTTTGCCATCACGTATTTCCCCATTCGCCACCATCTCCAGCGCCTGGCTGAAAGGCAGCTCAAGCACGTCAATCTCTTCATCATCAACCCCGCCGCCATCGGTAGCCCGCTGGGCATCGCTGTATTCAGCGATAAAGAAGTGGATAAGCTCGGTGACGCCACCGGGGGACATATACAGCTCGAACAGTTTACGAACTTCGCCGACCTCAAAGCCGGTCTCTTCGATAGCTTCTTTGCGCACGCACACTTCTGGCTCGTCGTTATCCAACAGCCCAGCGCAGGTCTCAATCAACATGCCGTCTTCGTTGCCGTTTACCCAGGTCGCGACGCGAAACTGGCGCACCAGGACCACGCTCTGCTTGCGGCGGTTATAGAGCATGATGGTAGCACCGTTGCCGCGGTCATAGACCTCACGCTTATGGCGAACCACGCTGCCGTCGCTACGCGTCAGCTCGTAGGTCATATTGCGTAACACGAACCAGTTTTCGGAGAGAATTTTATCTTTGATAACGTTGATATTGAGTGACATACGGGCCCCACGGCATGAAATAACGTCGCCATACTACGCCGTGGGACCTGCTTTGTCGTTAGTGAAGAGGTATCGATTTAACGTCGAGGAAATCCATGATCCCCTGCGCCGCGTGGCGGCCTTCGGCCATCGCGGTCACCACCAGGTCGGCACCGCGCACCGCATCACCGCCAGCAAACACCTTGCGATGGGTGGTCTGGTAACGATAGCGGCTTTCGACATTAGCTTTGATTCGTCCGCGACTGTCGAGCTGTACGCCGACCGACTCCAGCCACGGCATGCCGTGCGGATGGAAACCAAAAGCCATAATTACCGCATCAGCGGGCATGACGAATTCACTCCCTGGGATCGGCGACGGGCTACGGCGCCCCTGGGCATCCGGTGCGCCAAGCTGGGTACGCAGGAAGCGCACGCCGTTGACGTTACCCTCAGCATCCAGTTCCAGCGTCACCGGCTGAACGTTGAACTCAAACATCGCACCCTCTTCGCGCGCGTTTTTGACCTCTTTTTTCGAGCCAGGCATGTTGGCTTCATCGCGACGATAGGCGCAGGTCACCTGTTTCGCACCGTGACGTAGTGCGGTACGCACGCAGTCCATCGCCGTATCGCCACCACCCAGCACGACCACGTTCAGGCCTTCTGTGTTGACGTAAGGCTCTTCCGGCAGCTCCAGAAGCCCCATCACCTGCTTGGTGTTGGCGATCAGGAACGGCAGCGCATCGTACACGCCGGGGGCGTCTTCATTGGGCAGATCCGCCTTCATTGAACGGTAGGTTCCGGCACCAATAAACACCGCATCATAGTCCTCAAGCAGCGTGGTCAGCGGGATATCCTTGCCTATCTCGCAGTTCAGCTCAAAGCGTACGCCCATCTGGGTAAAGATTTCGCGCCGCCGGGCAAGGAGTGATTTATCCAGCTTAAATGCAGGAATACCAAAGGTTAGCAGGCCGCCGATTTCCGGATGGCGGTCAAACACTACCGGCTGCACGCCATTGCGCACCAGGCGGTCGGCACAAGCAAGCCCCGCAGGACCGGCACCAATAATCGCCACCCGCTTGCCGCTTTCGACGACCTGCGAGAGATCGGGTCGCCAGCCGCTGGCTAGCGCCTGATCGGAAATATAGCGCTCAATATTGCCGATAGTGACCGAACCGTGCTCATCGCGCAGCGTACAGGCCCCTTCGCACAGGCGATCTTGCGGACAAACGCGGCCAGTGATTTCCGGCAGGCAGTTGGTTTGATGAGAAAGCTCCACGGCTGCTGAGATATCGCCCTTTTTCACTCGCTCAATCCACTGCGGAATATGGTTATGCAGCGGACAGGTCCATTCGCAAATACTGTTTTCTCCGCACTTCAGGCAGCGTTCCGCCTCGCGGTTGGCCTGGTCGGCGCTGAACGGCAGATAGATCTCAGAAAAGTTGGCTTTGCGCGCTTCAGCGGACAGCTTGTCAGGCTCACCACGCGATGGCGTGGCGGCCATCTGGGCAACCTTTCCGCCCGAACACGGCGATGCTACTGCGCCCGGGTGGCTATGCCACGGCTGCGCTTCCAGACGCGCTGCGCGCTGACGCCGCTGTCTTGCCAGATTTAACAGCGTGTTGTCCGTTGCCAGCTGTAATGCTTGTGCCGGGCAGTTTTGCACGCAGGCGGGCCCCTCTTCACGACCATTACACAAATCGCATTTGTGCGCCGTCGCTTTAAATTTTCCCTCCTGTACTGGGGTGAGAACAATTTGCATCACGCCAAACGGGCAGGCAACCATGCAGGATTTGCAACCGATGCATTTCTCCTGATTAACCTGCACGCTGCCGTTAAGCTGACTGATTGCGCCATTTGGACAGCTCCGGGCGCAAGGAGCTCCTTCACAATGGTGACATGTTACTGCGTTACGTTTTTGCTCGCTTTTGATAACCGTAATACGCGGCAAGAAACGCTGCGGGGTCAATACATGCTGCTCATCGTTGTGCGCCATGACGCAGGCAACTTCACAAGCCTGGCATCCGATGCACTTATGACTATCGCTTAAAATAAAGTGGTTCATGACATCCTTCAGTCTTATTGGTGAATAACCCCTCAATTCGCATGCTTATCTATTACCCGACAAAACGGTGCAGGGACAATGTGCATTTGCACAGGTTGCCGATTTTTTGGTGATAACCCGAGGTGGATCAATTTTTTTGACTTAAATGAAATTACGTTTTATTTAGCTAAGTAATAATTGGTTACGTTAGAGGTCAGGCGACGATGCGCAGAAAAGCAGAAGATTGGTGGAGATAGCAGGACAGTTCTTTACGCTGCCATAAAAGGCACATGATAAATTACACTATCTCCTTAATTTCTCCACGATTGCCTGAGGGCTTGCCGCTAAAGTGTCACAGGCTATGCAATAACAAAAAGATGAGCAAAATGAGGTCCCAATTCTGATGGCGAATTTCTTTATCGATCGCCCCATTTTTGCGTGGGTTCTGGCAATCCTTTTATGCCTGACCGGAACGCTCGCGATTTTGTCGCTTCCCGTGGAGCAATACCCCGAATTAGCACCGCCCAACGTGCGAATCACAGCGAACTATCCCGGAGCCTCTGCACAAACGCTGGAGAATACCGTTACCCAGGTCATCGAACAAAACATGACCGGACTCGACAACCTGATGTACATGTCATCACAGAGTAGCGGCACAGGTCAGGCAAGCGTGACGCTGAGCTTTACCGCCGGGACCGACCCGGACGAAGCCGTTCAGCAGGTGCAGAACCAGCTGCAATCAGCAATGCGTAAACTCCCGCAGGCCGTACAAAACCAGGGTGTGACGGTGCGTAAAACCGGGGATACCAATATCCTGACCATCGCCTTTGTCTCTACCGATGGCAGCATGGATAAACAGGATATCTCCGACTACGTCGCCAGTAATATTCAGGACCCGCTGAGCCGCGTAAACGGCGTCGGCGACATCGACGCGTACGGCTCCCAGTACTCAATGCGCATCTGGCTCGACCCGGCCAAGCTCAATAGTTTTCAGATGACGGCGAAAGACGTCACCGATGCGATTTCGTCACAGAACGCCCAGATTGCTGTCGGCCAACTGGGCGGCACGCCGTCGGTGGATAAACAGGCATTGAACGCCACCATTAATTCACAGTCGCTGTTACAAACCCCAGAGCAGTTCCGCGATATCACCCTGCGGGTTAATCAGGATGGTTCCGAGGTCACTCTCGGCGACGTCGCCACCGTCGAGATGGGGGCGGAAAAATACGATTATCTTAGCCGCTACAACCGTCAGGCCGCTTCCGGTCTGGGGATAAAACTGGCATCCGGCGCCAACGAAATGGCGACCGCCGAACGCGTTATCGACCGCCTGAACGAGCTATCACAATACTTCCCGCACGGTCTTGAATACAAAGTTGCCTACGAAACCACCTCTTTCGTGAAAGCATCAATTACCGACGTAGCGAAAACGCTGCTGGAAGCCATCGCGCTGGTGTTCCTCGTGATGTACCTGTTCTTGCAGAACTTCCGTGCCACGCTGATCCCCACCATCGCCGTTCCGGTGGTACTGATGGGAACCTTCGCCGTCCTCTACATCTGTGGCTACAGCATCAACACCTTAACCATGTTCGCCGTGGTGCTGGCAATCGGCCTGCTGGTGGATGATGCCATCGTGGTGGTGGAAAACGTCGAGCGCATCATGAGCGAGGAAGGTCTTTCGCCGCGAGAGGCGACGCGAAAATCTATGGGGCAGATCCAGGGGGCGCTGGTCGGCATTGCCATGGTGCTCTCGGCGGTATTTGTGCCGATGGCCTTCTTCGGCGGCACCACCGGCGCTATCTATCGTCAGTTCTCAATAACAATTGTCTCAGCGATGGTGCTATCCGTCCTGGTGGCGATGATCCTGACGCCAGCGCTGTGCGCCACCTTGCTCAAACCGATTCATAAAGGAGAATCCCACGGACAACGGGGCTTCTTCGGCTGGTTTAACCGCATGTTTAACCGTAATGCCGACCGCTACGAATCCGTCGTCGCCAAAATTCTTCACCGTTCGCTGCGCTGGATAATGCTCTACGTCCTCCTGCTGGGCGGGATGGTATTTCTGTTCCTGCATCTTCCTACGTCATTCCTGCCGCTGGAAGACCGCGGTATGTTTACCACGTCGGTGCAATTGCCCAGCGGTGCGACCCAGCAGCAGACGCTGAAAGTGGTACAGCAGGCGGAAGATTACTTCCTGAAACAGGAGAAACAGAACGTCGAATCGGTATTCGCCACCATCGGCTCCGGCCCCGGCGGCAACGGGCAGAACGTAGCGCGCATGTTCGTGCGTCTGAAGGATTGGGACGAGCGCGATCCGACAACCGGTTCATCCTTTGCCATCATCGAACGCGCAACCAGGGCGTTTAACAAAATTAAAGAAGCGCGCGTGTTCGCCAGCAGCCCACCGGCTATTAGCGGGCTGGGCAGCTCCGCCGGTTTCGATATGGAGCTGGAGGACCACGCCGGTAACGGACACGAAGCGCTGATGGCCGCCCGTGATACCCTGCTGGAGCTGGCTGCCAAAAATGACCAATTGACCCGTGTTCGCCATAACGGCCTCGACGATAGCCCGCAGTTGCAGGTCGACATCGATCAGCGTAAAGCGCAGGCGCTGGGCGTGTCCATCGACGATATCAACGATACGCTGCAAACCGCCTGGGGCTCGAGCTACGTCAATGACTTTATGGACCGGGGTCGCGTGAAGAAGGTTTATGTTCAGGCCGCAGCGCCATATCGCATGCTGCCGGACGATATCAATCTTTGGTATGTACGCAACAACAGCGGCACGATGGTGCCCTTCTCCGCCTTCGCCACCTCGCGCTGGGAGACCGGCTCGCCGCGTTTGGAGCGCTACAACGGCTACTCGGCGGTGGAGATCGTCGGTGAAGCCGCCCCGGGCGTCAGTACCGGTACCGCCATGAGAATCATGGAAGAACTGGCCCAGCAGCTACCGAATGGATTTGGCGTAGAGTGGACGGCGATGTCTTATCAGGAACGCCTCTCCGGCGCGCAGGCCCCGGCGCTGTACGCCATTTCGCTGCTGGTTGTGTTCTTGTGTCTGGCGGCTCTGTATGAAAGCTGGTCGGTGCCGTTCTCAGTGATGCTGGTGGTACCACTGGGGGTTATCGGCGCGCTGCTGGCGACCTGGATGCGCGGTCTGGAAAACGACGTTTATTTCCAGGTGGGTCTGTTAACGGTTATCGGTTTGTCGGCGAAAAACGCCATTCTTATCGTCGAGTTTGCCAATGAGTTAAACCAGAAAGGTGAAGACCTGCTTATCGCGACGCTATCGGCTTGTCGCCAGCGACTGCGGCCAATCCTGATGACTTCGCTGGCATTTATCTTCGGCGTGCTGCCGATGGCGACCAGCACCGGGGCTGGTTCCGGCAGCCAGCATGCGGTGGGGACTGGCGTGATGGGCGGTATGATCTCCGCTACCGTGCTGGCAATCTTCTTCGTACCGCTGTTCTTCGTGCTGGTGCGCCGTCGCTTCCCGCTTAAGGAACGGCCGCAATAACAAAGAGATAAGTCTGCTTTATTTTACCGGGATTAATAACAGAAAAGGCGACCGAAAGTGTCGCCTTTTTCATAATTGGTCGTTTCGACTGCATTATTATTCTGCCCGTGGAATCGCCCTGCTTACATTATGGAAATTTATTTACGAAGCATACCTTCAATAAAATCTTTCCAGTTCCCTAGTTCATGCTCAATCATAATAGCCTCTCTTATTATTATGGGTGATTTTATGCAAATTCGTTGATGGTGAAAAGTGTGTTTACGCTATCGCTCTGATTACTTTAATTACCGCCTCCAGAAAAAGCCCTTTCATTCGTAAGTACTATGAGCCGAATTTAACCCGTTTAATGTGACCAACAGCAACATTCAGCAACATTTGTTCATCAGCACAATCCGCCCTCACTCGGCTTGTGACAAGTCACAGCGCAAAAGCAGGTCAAAAAGCAACCAATAGATAACGTTCAGGATATATCACGGGTAAAAAACGATATTTATTAACGTAATTCACGTATTATTTATTAACGACTTATATATTCGGAACATTCCTGGTCAAACGTTTAATTCAATGGAAAAGGTTTAATCATGCTCACCATGTACGGGATAAAAAATTGCGATACCATAAAAAAGGCCCGCCGCTGGCTGGAAGCCCAGCAGATAGAATATCGTTTTCATGATTATCGGGTTGATGGTCTGGACCGCGAATTATTAGATACCTTTATAGATGAACTCGGCTGGGAAGCGCTGCTCAATACCCGCGGCACCACCTGGCGCAAGCTAGACGAAACGGTCCGCGCAGGTATCGATAACGCCGATGCTGCGGCAAAACTGATGCTGGAAATGCCGGCAATCATCAAACGCCCATTGCTCTGCGCGCCCGGTCAGCCTATGCTGCTGGGTTTCAGTGAATCTAGTTATCAGCAGTTTAACGAGGTGTAGTCTATGTCTTGCCCGGTCATTGAGCTGGCTCAGCAGCTTATTCGCCGCCCTTCCCTCAGCCCCGATGATGCGGGATGCCAGGCGTTAATGATTGAACGTCTGCGTGCGATTGGCTTTACCGTTGAACCGATGGATTTCGGCGATACCCAAAACTTCTGGGCCTGGCGCGGGCACGGGGAAACGCTGGCTTTCGCCGGTCATACTGATGTTGTCCCTTCTGGCGATGCCGACCGCTGGATTAACCCGCCTTTCGAGCCTACTATTCGCGACGGAATGCTGTTTGGCCGCGGCGCGGCAGACATGAAAGGCTCTCTCGCTGCGATGGTGGTTGCCGCTGAACGCTTTGTCGCCCAGTATCCGAACCATCAAGGTCGCCTGGCATTTCTGATCACCTCAGATGAAGAAGCCAGCGCCAAAAACGGCACCGTTAAAGTCGTGGAAGCGCTAATGGCGCGTAATGAGCGCCTGGATTACTGTCTGGTCGGAGAACCCTCCAGCACCGAAGTTGTCGGCGACGTCGTCAAAAATGGCCGTCGCGGCTCCCTGACCTGCAACCTGACCATTCACGGCGTGCAGGGGCACGTGGCCTATCCCCACCTCGCGGATAACCCGGTCCACCGCGCCGCGCCGATGCTGGCAGAGCTGGTGAATATTGAATGGGATAAAGGTAACGATTTCTTCCCGCCAACCAGCATGCAAATCGCTAACGTGCAGGCCGGAACCGGCAGCAACAACGTGATTCCCGGCGATATGTTCGTACAGTTCAACTTCCGCTTTAGCACAGAATTGACTGACGAAATGATCAAAGTGCGCGTTGTAGCTCTGCTGGAAAAATACGAACTGCGCTACAGCGTTGACTGGTGGCTTTCAGGCCAGCCGTTCCTGACCGGCCGCGGTAAACTGGTTGATGCGGTGGTGAACGCCATTGAGCACTATAATGAAATTAAACCGCAGCTCCTGACCAATGGCGGTACCTCCGACGGGCGTTTTATCGCACGCATGGGTGCGCAGGTGGTTGAACTGGGGCCAGTGAATGCCACTATTCATAAAATCAACGAATGTGTTAATGCCGCCGATCTCCAGCTACTGGCGCGGATGTACCAACGCATCATGGAACAGCTGGTCGCCTGACGGCATCATAGATAAGAGGTAGCGCGCATGGATTGGCTAACGAAATACTGGTGGATTCTGGTGTTGGTATTTTTAGTGGGCGTGATGATTAACGTGATTAAGGATCTGAGTCGCGTTGACCACAAAAAATTTCTCAACAATAAGCCGGAGCTGCCTCCGCATCGCGATTGCAACGATAAGTGGGACGATGAGGATGACTGGCCTAAGAACGGCCAGTCGAAGAAAAAGTAAGCGTCTTACTTCAGTTATGTCTACGGGTCCTGCAGATCCGGTAGTCCGAACAGATGCACAGCATCGCCTTCGGGAAATTAACACAGTATGCCGCTATTTTCCCGAGGGCGGCGCTTGACGCGCCTTGCCCGGGCTACGGGTTCACTGCCGTCTGTGGGTCTGGTAGCCCGGACAGATGCGCAGCATCGCCTCCGGCGAATTAACACAGTATGCCGCTATTTTCCCGGGGGCAGCGCTTGACGCGCCTTGTCCGGGCTACGGGTTCACTGCCGTATGTGGGTCTGGTAGCCCGGACAGATGCGTAGCATCGCCTCCGGGTTTTCTATTTACAGCAGTTCGATTAGATCGTCATCTTTCGGCGTGCTGCCGCTGAGCGCTTCATCAAAATAGTGTTTCGGCACGGTAAAACGCAAATGATCGAGGGCAAACTGCATGCTGCGATCGTCAATCGCGTGTCCCAAGTCTTCAACGATATCCAGCGTCACATCCCCACCGGCCTGCTGGAGCGCTTCTTGCCCGGCGACTGCCCACGCCAGATCGATAACACGATCCTCACCGCCGTGAATCAGATGGACTGTTGTCGCCGTGGTCGCCTTCTCCGGCAGAGTTGCATAGCGGCCGTTAAACGCAATCACCCGCGATGCCAGCCCCGGCTGCGCCTTAATGCTCTCCAGCGACATAATCGCCCCCTGCGAGAAGCCGATCAGCGCCGTCGCCTGCGGACTAACGCCGCTCTGCTGCTGCCAGTAGCGAACGGCTTCGATAAAGGTCGGCATAATGGCATCCACGCGCTGCTGGCGGTTTTCTTCGGTAACACCTTGCACGGAGAACCACTGGCGTCCCGGAGGCGGTCCGCACGGCTCCGCGCCGCCGATGCTGACAATCAGCGCATCGGGAAAGAGCGGCGCAAACCAGCTGCCGATTTGCCCCATGGCAACCGGGTTATCGCCGACGCCATGAAACAGCAGCAGCAGTTGCTGTGCAGGGGTCGCGGGGCTTTGAACAACAAAATGATCGTGTTTCATGGCTGTCTCCTTAATGTCTGCAAGGAAGTTTACGCCGCATGTGAAATATGACCATGCCATTTAACTGAAGGAGTTAGTTAAAAAAATTGCAGCATTTTGACCTGCTGGCGCAGAGCATCAGCGCGGGTTGCATTGAGAGTAGATAATGCCAGCGCCGCCTCTTCGCGCAGCCTGACCAGCAGCGCTTTTCGCCCGCAGAGTTGTAACGTGCGGCAAAGTTCCGCTTCATCCTGGCGTTGCAGGCGTGCACGCAAAGCGGGTAGCGGTAAATTCACCTGCATGAGCAGCCGATTGAGGCTACCAACCGCCGCCAGCAGCGGGCGATGGGCAAACGCAAAGCCCGCAGCCTCCAGCCAATCCTCTTCAGTAAAGATAGCCGCTTCTTCCAGTCTAGTCAGCGGCAACGACTCATTTCGCCAGTCGCAAAGCCAGTGTTCATCGCGCAGTAACCGGCGGATTTCCTGCTGAGCCAGATGTCGACCAGCCGCGCTGATGGGATAGAGCGCCATCGCGGTATAACAGCCGCTGCTGGCTTCCCGATGAGTCCCCAGGCGCACCAGCATAAAACCGCAGCTATCCCAGAAACGCCACAGTTCGGGTGTGTAGCCAAAACTGACCGAGAGATAGTCCCGCTCCGACGCCTGAGACGCCGCCCAATCGACCAGCCGTTGCCCAAGCCCCTCGCGCTGGCGCACCGGGTGTACGGCAATACGACTGATACGTAGCCCCATGAGCGTCGCCGCCAGCGGGCTTCCGCCGTGCGCCGCGAGGGATTGCGCCACCAGATTACCACGCGGGCGGCGATATCCAGCCCACACAGCCTGGCTGAGCGATGGCTCAAGACCGCCCTCTTCCACCAGCCACAGCGCACCAGCGATGTGCTCACCGCTGCGGGCGCAGGTAAAGTGCTGCCCCGGCGCATCCATCATGCGGCGTAAATCGAGAGGAGAAGTGCGATAGTGTGCCCCGGAGAGCAGTTGATACATCGCCTCCGGTAAAGCGGGCTGCTGCTGCCAACTGGTCTGACTGATGTTTTCCAGTACCGTGTCGCCAGCAGGCGCATGCTGGAAGGTCTCATCGCTAAACAACAGCAACTGCGCGATAGCCGCCTCCAGCGGGCAGCCCAATGCCCAGCGGATGGGCGTCGTCAAACTAAACTGCCGCAAATGGGCAAAACCGGCGCAAAACTTAAGCAGAAAACCGCGCCCGGTGCCTTCGTAGCCCTGAACAGTAGTCGTGAGCAGAGTACGCGGAAAACGCTCAACCAGCTGGCGCAACAGCGGCCCCGGAATGGCGGCGGCCTCATCAACAATCAGCCACGAAGCGTTGCGCTCTGATGCCAGTAACGCATCGGGAGCCATAAAGCGAAAGCCTTCACCTGCAAAAGCCACCATCACATCTGTGGCTCCACGCGCCGGTGCCGTAACGATAGCATCGCCTGCCAGCTGGCGAATAAGCATTCCCGCCAGAGCGGATTTACCTCGTCCGCGCTCGGCGGTTAAGGCGGCGATACCGGGAGGGAAGTCAGCCAATTCGGCAAGAACGGCGGCCTGCTCCGCCTGCGGCTGACCATCAGCGGGATGCCAGGATTCACGAAGCGGGAAAGCGGGTAATGTCAGCTCATTCCCCTGCCGCCAGAGGACAGAATCATTATCGGCAATAATTTGCTGGCAGAAACGATAGACAAAATTTGGCGTGGGGACCGGCTCGGGAGTGTCGCTCCAGCGCAGAGAGTCTGCGTCAGGGCGGGTCGGCCATTGGGAAAAATCGGGGATCAGCAAGATCAGCCAGCTTCCTGCGCGCAGCGTACCGGCTAACGCAGCAAATGCCGCGACGTCGAACCCCTCACGCGCATCGAAAAAAGCATGCTGGAATTCCCGGCCCAGCAGGATCTTCAGTGCACCGGGAGGCATATACGGCTCCGGCACCGGCTGCGGGCCAACCCACAGCCCATCTCCAGCCAACAGAGTACGCAGATTTTGTGCCTGGTTGAAAGTCCAGGCATCATCGCCGCTGAGCACCAGCAGACGACGGATGCCCTCACGCGCCATTTGCGCCGTCAGGTGAAGCAGTTCATCCATGACAGACGGCAATTACAGCGCGTTGCCAAAGGTGTTGCACTGCGCCGGGTCGCCGCTATCGAAGCCGCGTTTAAACCAGGTATAGCGCTGCTGCGATGTACCGTGAGTAAAGCTGTCCGGCACCACGCGTCCCTGGCTCTGCTGCTGCAAGCGGTCATCACCAATCGCCTCTGCGGCGTTCAGGGCTTCCTGCAGATCGCCAACCTCCATCACGTCCTGCTTCTGCATATTGTAGCCCCAGACGCCCGCGAAGCAGTCCGCCTGTAGCTCCATTTTCACTGACAGGCGGTTCGCTTCCGCTGGTGAAGCATTCTGCTGTAGCTGGCGCACTTTCGACTCAATACCCAGCAGCTTTTGTACATGATGGCCGACTTCATGGGCGATAACGTAACCTTGAGCGAAGTCGCCGCCCGCGCCGAGATTAGTTTTCATCTCATCGTAAAATGACAGGTCAATGTACACTGTGCTATCCGCCGGACAGTAGAACGGCCCCATCACCGACTGGCCGGTACCACAGGCCGTTCGCGTCGCGCCACGATACATCACCAGCTTAGGCTGCGGATACTGACGACCCATGTCTTTAAAAATCGTGCCCCAGGTATCTTCCGTATCCGCCAGAACCACTTTAGTGAACTTCGCGGCTTCTTCATCCTGTGGACTAATCGAGCGTTGAGTGGTGGTTTGCTGTTGTGACACCGGTTCACCGGTTAACATGCCGGTTAAATCAACGCCGTAATATCCCGCCACCACAATGATAATCAGCAGCACGATACCGCCTTTCCCGCTGGGGAGACGAAAACCGCCACCTCCGCCCATCGGTGAACCGGATTGACCACGTCGATCTTCAACATTGTCGCTTTCGCGACGCCCTTGCCAGCGCATAAGCACCTCAATTCATCATAAAACCAATGTATGAGATCGTAGGCGGTTCAGCGGAGGATTACCACAGGAAACAGCAAGAAGAGCGCCAGAAGAAGAGGGCTTCCTCTGGCGTCGGGGGGATTAGTCCAGTTCTACGCCCAGACGACGGGCAACTTCTTCATAGGCTTCAATCAGGCCGCCGAGGCTCTGGCGGAAACGGTCTTTGTCCATTTTATCCATGGTCTTTTTGTCCCACAGACGGCTGCCGTCCGGAGAGAACTCGTCGCCCAGAACCACTTCGCCTTTAAACAAACCAAACTCCAGCTTGAAGTCCACGAGGATCAGGCCTGCATCGTCAAACAGCTTTTTCAGCACGTCGTTAGCTTTGTAGGTCAGTTCCTGCATACGCGCCAGGTTCTCTTTACTCACCCAGCCGAAAGTTTCGCAGTAGGATTCGTTGACCATCGGGTCATGCATGGCGTCGTTTTTCAGGAACAGATCAAATAGCGGCGGGTTCAGCTCGATGCCCTCTTCAATCCCTAAACGTTTCACCAGCGAACCGGCAGCGCGGTTACGCACAACGCACTCCACCGGCACCATATCCAGCTTTTTCACCAGACATTCGGTATCGGACAACAGCGCTTCCATCTGGGTCGGGATACCCGCTTGCGCCAGTTTGCTCATAATGAAATAGTTGAACTTGTTGTTCACCATGCCTTTACGATCGAACTGCTCAATGCGAGCACCGTCACCTGCTGACGTATCGTTACGGAATTCGAGTACCAGCAGATCCGGGTTTTCGGTGCTGTAAACGGTCTTCGCTTTACCACGATACAACTCAGCTAGCTTTTGCATCTTTGTCACTCCAGTGATGATTAACGATAAAAATTTGTGCTTTTCTGCTGACGCACACGTTTGCGTCACTATACATTAAAAAGGGCCGGATTACTCCAGCCCTGTTTATTACTTACTTAATGCGGCCTGGAATACGGCAACCAGGGCGTCATTTTGCGACTGCGTCAGGGTATGTCCTTTCGGGTCGATGAACTGCAGACTGCTGCGGTTATCGAGGTCCCCGACCTGCAGTTTATAATCGCCGGATACCAACTGCGGGTCGCGAGCGCCCAGATCGGTCCAGCCGCTGTCGGATAGCGGTTTGTAGGTCACGGAGAAGCTACCCTGAGAACGGGAGCTATCGGTTACCTTCATACCCACTTTTTCCAGCGCGCCCGGCAGGCGTTGCCACACCAGGTTAAACGGTGCGCGAACGACCAGCATCGGCAGGCCGGTATCATCCGCACCGCTCTGCACGTCGAAGGTCGCCCCGGCATTTTTCTGCGCGGCATTCTGAGCGCTGGTAGCGTTCAGATCCAGACCTTCGGAAATGACGTTCAGCATGGCAGTACTGTAGCGCTGCAGCGAAGCCGGATCGGCAACCGGTTTACCCGCCTGCTCCAGATTCACCAGCTTCACGACCACTGCTTGCTGATAGCCCTGCTGTTTAACTGAGATTTGATAGCGACCACGGTACTGCAGGTCTTCATCGAGGCGATTCCATTCGACCCAGTCGGTATTCAGCGTCTGGCTGGCATCGTCGCGTTTCGCGATAGTGTAGTTTTTCGACTGCACGATGCTTGCCACCTGCGCCCACAGCGAACCGCTGCGACCGTTCTCCACCATCAGCGTCGCGGTATCACCGTTAAACTGAGTGCGCGCGCCGCTAACCAGCGCCAGAGGCTGAGCCGGTGGACGAATGTCCAGGCCTTTACCTGTGTTACCAGTGCTGGTCGCAACCGGAATATTATAATCACCCACCTGAACCGGCAGGATCATCCCTGCTGGCGCGTGAAGTTCACTAAGCGGCGTTGCCTGCAAATAGGCCTCGTCGCCGCTCACCTGACGCTTATAGCGCGAGTCAGAACTACAGGCCGCGAGGAGTAGAACCAGCGAAACACCCGCAACCTTCGCCAGGCGCGACTTCTGTACTGAGTAAGCCATCAAATCTCCCTAAACTTTACAGCAAACCGGCATGCTTCAACGCTGCGGTGACAACCTTAGTACCGTTTTCGGTAATCGGGGTCATCGGCAGGCGTAGCGTATCGGTCGCCACAAGACCCAACGCCTTACATGCCCATTTGACCGGGATAGGGTTGGGTTCGACAAATAATTTTGTATGCAACGGCATCAGACGCTGATTAATCGCCCGAGCTTCGGCGAATTGACCAGCCAGAGCCAGTCGGCACATTTCAGCCATTTCGCGCGCCGCAACGTTTGTGGTTACGGAAATCACGCCGTGACCGCCAAGCTGCATAAAGTCCATTCCGGTCGCGTCATCGCCGCTCAGCAGAATAAAGTCATCTGAAACCAGCTCTTTGATCTGATGAACGCGACTTAAGTTCCCCGTCGCTTCCTTAATACCGATAATATTTTTAACTTCCGCCAGACGACCGACGGTTTCCGGCAACATATCGCAGCCGGTACGGGACGGCACATTATACAGGATTTGCGGCAGGTCAGTATGTTCTGCAATAGCTTTAAAGTGTTGGAACAGACCTTCCTGGGTCGGACGGTTGTAATAAGGCGTAACCGTCAGGCAGCCAACCACACCGCTATTGTTAAACCGCTTGGTCAGGCTAATCGCCTCTGCGGTTGCATTTGCACCGGTACCCGCGATAACCGGGATGCGTCCGTCAGCCAGCTCCAGCGTCTGCATAACTACGTCACCATGCTCTTCATGGCTCAATGTTGCGGACTCTCCGGTAGTGCCTACCGAAACGATCGCCGAGGTACCGCTGGCGACATGGTAATCAATCAGTTTTTTCAGGCTTGACCGGCAGACGTTACCGTTTTCATCCATCGGCGTGATAAGCGCTACAATACTTCCCGTAAACATGGGCCATCCTCAGAGCAGAAGTGGGACAAGATTCTCAATGTTACGTTTGGTGCTGCAATAAAAGCAAGAGACCCGATGCCATCAGGGATGTTGTATGCCGGTTTTTTTTATGCTTTCCTAATGTTACCTCACCTTTTTAAAGGAAGAACAGGTTTGACAGCCTCATTACAACACTATCTGGTTATTACCGCGTTGGGTGCTGATCGCCCTGGCATCGTGAATACAATCACTCGCCACGTCAGCAGCTGCGGCTGTAATATCGAAGACAGCCGGCTGGCCATGCTTGGTGACGAGTTTACGTTTATCATGCTGCTCTCCGGCTCGTGGAATGCGATTAACCTGATTGAATCGACTCTGCCGCTGAAAGGTGCCGAGCTTGATCTGCTGATCGTAATGAAGCGTACAACCGCAAGGCCGCATCAGGCGATGCAAAACACCGTCTGGGTTCAGGTTGAGGTGCCGGATTCGCCGCATATTATTGAGCGATTTACTGCCCTGTGCGATACGTGGAAAATGAACATTGCCGAGCTGGTTTCCCGCACCCAACCGGGAGCGAACGACGATTCAGCGCAGCTTTTTATCCAAATCACCGCCCATAGCCCGACTACGCAAAATGCATCAAATATCGAACAAGCGTTCAAAGCCCTATGTACAGAACTGAATGCACAAGGCAGTATTAACATCGTTAATTATTCACAGCATGATGAACAGGATGGAGTTTGAGTAATGAACCCACTGAAAGCCGGTGACATTGCACCGAAATTTAGCTTACCAGACCAGGACGGCGAGGAAGTAAATTTGACCGACTTCCAGGGACAGCGTGTTCTGGTTTATTTTTACCCGAAAGCCATGACCCCGGGCTGCACCGTACAAGCGTGCGGTTTACGCGATAATATGGACGACCTGAAAAAAGCAGGCGTTGAAGTACTGGGTATCAGTACTGATAAACCAGAAAAACTCTCCCGCTTCGCCGAAAAGGAGCTGCTGAACTTTACTTTGCTGTCTGACGAGAATCATCAGGTATGCGAACAGTTTGGCATCTGGGGTGAAAAAACGTTTATGGGGAAAACCTACGACGGTATTCACCGTACGAGCTTCCTCATCGATGCCGACGGCAAAATCGAACATGTGTTTGATGATTTCAAAACCAGCAATCACCACGACGTGGTGCTGAACTGGCTGAAAGAAAACGCCTGACGCGCAGACAAACGCAAGACGCCGGGTCGGTTTCAAACCGCCCGGCGTCTTTTTTTGCCGCTCATCAGTAAGCGTTGCGCTAATTCTCTTCTTCTGTATCTTCCACTATCAGGCCATCCGGCCAGGCATGCACCACCGCTTTGATTAGCGTCGCCAGTGGAATCGCGAAGAACACGCCCCAGAATCCCCACAGGCCGCCGAAGATAACCACCGACAGAATAATCACCAGCGGGTGCAGGTTAACGGCTTCGGAGAACAGCACCGGCACCAGCAGGTTGCCATCCAGCCCCTGAATAATCAGGTAAACCGCGAACAGGCTCCAGAATTCGGTGCCCGCGCCAAACTGAAACAGCGCCACGCCGACCACTGGAATGGTAACCACAAAAGCGCCAATGTAGGGAATCAGTACTGAAAACCCAACCAGCACCGCCAACAACAATGAATAGTTAAGCCCGAAAAGGATAAAACCGATCCACGTCGCCACGCCGACGACGATCATCTCCAGCACCTTACCGCGAATATAGTTGGTAATTTGCTGGTTCATCTCTTTCCACACCTGCCCTGCCAGTCCGCGATTGCGCGGCAGCACACGGCGCACGGCGTTAAGCATCTGCTCTTTGTCTTTCAGCAGAAAGAAAACCATCAGCGGCACCAATACCAGATAGACAGCCAAAGTCAGCAGCCCGACCAGCGAGGCAAGCGAATATTTCACTACCGAATCACCGACGGTTAACATCCGCCCGCGCATATTCTCCGCCATGGCGTCGATAATTCCGGCATCCATTAAGGCCGGATAGCGGCGCGGCACCGTCGCGGCAAAATCAGAAAGTTTGTTCAGCATCCCCGGCATATCACGAATCAGATAAATGCCCTGCTGCCAGGCAACCGGCATCACCACAAACGCCATCAATAGCAGAATGCCGACGAACAGAATCAGGACCACCGAGGTGGCCCAGGTACGAGAAAAACCGATACGCTCCAGCCTGACCGTTGGCCATTCAAGCAGATAGGCCAGCACGATGGACACTAATAGAGGTGCCAGCAGGCCGCTGAAGAAAAACATAATGCCGAAACCGGCCAGCAAAATGACCAGCAGCGCTATCGCCTCCGGATCGCTGAACCGACGGCGGTACCACTGCATTAACATCTGAAGCATAAAACCCTTCCCTGAAGAGCAAAGCTGTAACAATCTCGGGAATTGTATCGAAATGTCACAAAAAAGACTTCGCTTTTTATGGGTAAAACCACAAACATTAATGACCGGGTGAATATGATATTTGCAACGCCGCTAACGACGGCTAAACTCGCTGAACTTGCTTGCGGTCAGGGAACATTACGCCGCACAATCGGTCAAACTGGCACACCTACATTACAGGATTGAGGTTATGTTCAGGCAGTTGAAGAAAACGCTGGTGGCAACCGTCATAGCGTCGCTGACGCTGGGTTCGATATTACCTGCTTTTGCCGACTCCGCAGACACCCTGCCGGACATGGGCACCTCCGCAGGAAGCACGCTCTCCATTGGCCAGGAAATGCAGATGGGGGATTACTACGTACGCCAGCTGCGCGGCAGCGCACCGCTAATCAATGACCCGCTGCTGGTGCAATACATTAACGGCTTAGGTATGCGTCTGGTTTCGCACGCCAATTCAGTGCGAACGCCGTTCCACTTTTATCTGATCAATAACGATCAAATTAACGCCTTTGCATTCTTCGGCGGTAACGTTGTGCTGCACTCGGCTCTTTTCCGCTATTCCGATAACGAAAGCGAGCTGGCGTCGGTCATGGCGCACGAAATTTCTCACGTCACCCAGCGCCACCTTGCCCGCGCGATGGAAGACCAAAAGCGTAACGCTCCGCTGACCTGGGTCGGCGCGCTGGGATCGATTCTGCTTGCGATGGCAAGTCCGCAGGCCGGGATGGCGGCGCTCACCGGGACCCTGGCGGGAACCCAACAGGGAATGATCAGCTTTACCCGGCAAAACGAAGAAGAGGCCGACCGCATTGGTATTCAGGTTCTTCAGCGTTCTGGTTTCGATCCGCAGGCGATGCCGGCATTTATGGGCAAGCTGCTTGATGAATCGCGCTACTCTACTCGTCCGCCGGAAATGCTGCTGACGCACCCCCTGCCGGAAAGCCGTCTGTCCGACGCCCGCAACCGCGCAAACCAAATGCGCCCGGTCGTCGTCCAGTCCTCGGCTGACTTCTATCTGGCGAAAGCCCGTACGCTTGGCATGTACACCTCCGGCGACAACAAGCTGGGCAATGATCTGCTAAGCAGCTGGGAGAAAGGTAATATCCGCGAACAGCATGCTGCACAATACGGTCGCGCCCTGTTGGCGATGGGTAATAACAATTACGATCTGGCGCGCAAAACGCTGCAACCGCTGCTGAGTGCCGATTCGCAAAATGCCTGGTATCTTGACCTGGCAACCGATATTGACCTTGGGCAGAAGAAAGCGACGGAGGCGATTAATCGCCTGAAAAGTGCCCGTGAGCTGCGAACCAATCCGGTGCTGCAATTAAACCTTGCCAACGCCTTGCTGGAAGGCGGGCAACCGGCAGAAGCGGCGAATATCCTTAATCGCTACACTTTTAATTATAAAGATGACATCAACGGCTGGGATTTACTGGCGCAAGCGGAAGCCAAGCTGGGCAATCGCGATCAGGAGCTGGCGGCACGGGCTGAAGGCATGGCGCTGGTTGGCCGACTCGATCAGGCCATTACGCTGCTCAGCAGCGCCAGCTCGCAGGTGAAATTAGGCAGTTTGCAACAGGCTCGCTACGATGCGCGCATCGATCAGCTGCGCCAGCTGCAAGAACGCTTCAAACCGTACCAGAAAATGTAAGGAGATCTCATGTCCGATACGGTCAAAATCTATCACAACCCTCGCTGCTCCAAGAGTCGCGACACATTAAGCCTGCTGAAAGCTAACGGCATCGATCCTGAAGTAGTGCTCTATCTGGAGACGCCGCCGGACGCCGCTACGCTGCGTCAGCTGCTGAAGATGTTGGGGATGGCCAGCGCTCGTGAATTGATGCGCCAGAAAGAAGATCTGTATAAATCGCTGGATCTCGCTAACCCACAGCTTAGCGAAGATGCGCTAATCCAGGCGATGATCGACAATCCAAAGCTGATTGAACGGCCTATCGTAGTGAGCCACGGCGAAGCAAGAATCGGCCGCCCACCTGAGCAAGTTCTGGAAATTGTCAGCTAAAAGCAACGCCGTAACGGATTTGAACGTTGCGGCGCAGCCTAAAGCTTCAGGATTTCTTTCACGAACGGGATCGTCAATTTGCGCTGAGCGGTAATCGAGGCGTGATCGAGCTGATCGAGAGTCATAAACAGCGAGCGCATTTCGCGATCCAGCCGCTTAAGTAGAAAACGACACACATCTTCCGGCATCTCGAAACCGCGCAATCTGGCACGCAGCTGCAGTGCCTGAAGCTTATCTTCATCTGATAGCGGCTGCAGCTTGTAGATTTGCCCCCAATCGAGGCGCGATGCCAAATCCGCCAGCCCCAGTTTGAGTTGGCGCGGAGGCCGATCGCCGGTAATCAGCAACCGGGTTTTGCCCGATTCAAGGATCCGGTTATAGAGATCGAAGATCGCCATTTCCCACAGTTCATCGCCCGCCACGCATTCAATATTATCGATGCAAACCAGCGATAGCTGCTCCATTCCGTCCAGCACTTCTGGCACAAACCACGTCCGTTTATCCAAAGGAACGTAGCCCACCGCGTCGCCACGCTGGGAGAGTTCCGCGCAGGCGGCGTGCAATAAATGGCTGCGCCCCGCCCCTTCGCGTGACCAGATATAGATGTATCCGCTATGTTCCTGCCGCAGCACGTTCTGAAGGGCAGCAAGAAGAGAAGGATTATCGCCCGGCCAGAAACTCGCGAAAGTTTCATCATCGGGAAGATACAGTGGCAAAGAGAGCTGTGCCGGTGCGTTCAGATGGACCTCAACATAGGCTTTCAGAAAAACGCGAAGAGTTTAGCACACAAATAGGTAAGGAGAGAACCGGGCGGGATCGCCGCCCGGTATAAGGATCAATGTTTTGCTTCTTCGCTGTCCGCCGCGTCGAGAACAACCTCTTCCGGGCGCAGAACGCTGATCAGTTTGAAGATCAGGCTCAGGCAGATACCCACGATGGTCGCCAGCGCCATACCTTTCAATTCTGCGGCACCAATATGCACCTTCGCACCGCTAACGCCGATGATCAGGATAACGGAGGTCAGAATCAGGTTCTGCGCTTTGTTGTAATCCACTTTTGATTCAATCAGCACGCGAATACCCGACGCGCCGATCACGCCGTACAGCAGCAGAGACACGCCGCCCATGACCGGTAGCGGAATGATCTGGATTGCTGCCGCCAGCTTGCCAACGCAGGAGAGCAGAATCGCAATAATCGCCGCCCCGCCGATAACCCAGGTACTGTAAACGCGGGTAATCGCCATCACGCCGATATTCTCACCGTAGGTGGTGTTTGGCGTCGAGCCAAAAAAGCCCGAGATAACGGTCGAAAACCCATTAGCAAACATCGAACGATGCAGGCCCGGATCGCGGAGCAGATCTTTTTTGACGATATTCGCCGTCACGACTAAGTGCCCAACGTGCTCGGCGATGACGACCAGCGCGGCAGGCAGAATGGTGAAAATCGCAAACCATTCAAAGCGCGGCGTGTAGAAGGTCGGCAGCGCGAACCAGTGAGCCTCGGCGATAGGCGTGGTATCGACAGCGCCCATTACAAAAGAGAGCGCGTAGCCCACCAGTACGCCGATCAAAATCGGGATAATCGCCATGAAACCGCGAAACAGCACCGAACCGAATACCGTCACGCCCAGCGTCACCATCGAAATGATAATAGTCCTGGTATCTGGAGCTTGCCCGTCCGCAGGCAGCAGTCCGGCCATGTTCGCCGCAACGCCCGCCAGCTCCAGCCCGATAACCGCAACAATCGCGCCCATCGCCGCCGGGGGGAACATCACATCCAGCCAGCCGGTACCGGCTTTTTTGACAATAAAAGAGACGATGCAAAACAGCACGCCGCACATGATAAAGCCGCCGAGGGCAACTTCGTAGCCCAGCGGCAACAACAGCAGTACCGGGGAAATAAAGGCAAAGCTCGATCCAAGGTAAGCCGGGATTTTGCCTTTGCAGATGAAAAGATATAACAGCGTTCCGATGCCGTTAAACAGCAGTACCGTGGCCGGGTTGATATGAAACAGAACGGGCACCAGTACCGTTGCGCCAAACATGGCGAACAGATGTTGCAAACTAAGCGGGATTGTCTGTAAAAGCGGCGGTCTTTCACTCACCCCGATAGCACGGCGCGTCATGGCATTTTCCTCTGAGAGTCGTTTGTTGGTTGTTGTTGGTGTGTTTTATTCAAAAAAAAGCCGACTATCAAAGTCGGCTTTTTCTACTTCATCATTTATTTCGTACCAAAAATCTTATCGCCGGCATCGCCGAGCCCCGGAATAATGTATCCGTGCTCGTTAAGCCCCTGGTCAATTGACGCGGTGTACATTTCCACATCCGGATGCGCTTTCTCCAGCGCGGCGATACCTTCCGGCGCGGCCACCAGAACCAGCACCTTAATGCTGGTGCAGCCCGCTTTTTTCAACAGGTCGATAGTCGCGATCATTGAACCGCCGGTTGCCAGCATCGGGTCAACTACCAGCGCCATACGTTCGTCAATATTGGACACCAGCTTCTGGAAGTAAGGAACCGGCTCGAGGGTTTCTTCGTCACGGTAGATGCCCACGACGCTGATACGCGCGCTCGGCACATGCTCAAGCACGCCTTCCATCATTCCCAGACCTGCGCGCAGGATCGGCACAACGGTAATTTTCTTACCTTTGATTTGCTCGACTTCTACCGGACCGTTCCAGCCTTCGATCGTGACTTTCTCGGTCGCCAGATCGGCAGTGGCTTCATAAGTCAGTAAGCTGCCCACTTCTGAGGCGAGTTCACGGAAGCGTTTGGTGCTGATGTCGTGCTCGCGCATCAGGCCCAGCTTGTGTTTGACGAGTGGGTGTTTCACTTCCACGATCTTCATTCTCTTTCTCCTCTGAGGGGCAGCCACAAAAAAAATCGCCGGATTATACCGCCTTTTACCTTTTACGCCATAGCCGATATGTTTGACCGGGATCAACCAAAATGCTTTACGCTGCCTGAGCCAGTATAAGACAAAATAAAAAAACCCCGCGAACGCGGGGCTGGATGGGGCTTTGCGGCAATTTACAGCTTTTCGCCGTTGCTGCCGATAACTTGCTGATACCAGGCAAAAGATTTCTTGCGGCTACGCTCAAGCGTACCGTTGCCTTCATTATCTTTATCAACATAGATAAAGCCGTAGCGTTTTTTCATCTCGCCAGTGCCCGCCGAGACAAGGTCGATACAGCCCCACGGGGTGTAACCCATCAGGTCAACGCCGTCTTCAACAACTGCTTTTTTCATCTCGGCAATATGCGCAGAGAGGTAGTCGATACGATATTGGTCATCCACCGAGCCATCAGCCTCGCGCACGTCGATAGCGCCAAAACCATTCTCGACGATAAACAGCGGCAGCTGGTAGTGATCCCAGAACCAGTTCAGGGAGTAGCGCAGCCCGACCGGGTCAATCTGCCAGCCCCAGTCCGACTTCTGCACGTACGGATTGGAAACCAGGCTGGTGGTTTCATCATAATCCAGCTGCGGATTATCCTCGGTCGCTTTGGTGGCGAACGACATATAGTAACTAAAGCCGATATAGTCGACACAGCCCTGAGTCAGCGCCACGCGATCTTCTTCGGTAATATCCAGCGCAAAACCACGACGCTCGAAGTAGTTCAGCAGGTGCTGAGGATATTTGCCGCGCACGTGAACATCAGTGAACCAGTAGCGACGATGCATGGCGTTCATCGCCATCATCATATCGTTGGGCGCACAGCTAAGCGGGTAAATCGGGCACATGGCGATCATGCAGCCAATCTGCAATGTCGGATTAATTTCGCGAGCCACTTTAACCGCCAGGGCGCTGGCAACCAGCTCATAGTGCGCCGCCTGATACATGACCGGCTCGCGGTCTTCACCCGGCAGATATTTCAGTCCGGAGTTAGTAAATGGCGCAAAATCTTCGTGGAAGTTCGCCTGATTGTTGATCTCGTTAAAGGTCATCCAGTACTTCACTTTATGCTGATAGCGGGTAAACACGACCTGCGCAAAGCGAACGAAGAAATCAATCAGCTTACGGTTACGCCAGCCGCCATATTCCGTCACCAGGTGGTACGGCATTTCGAAGTGGGAGAGCGTAATCACCGGTTCGATGCCGTGCTTTAGGCACTCATCAAAGAGATCGTCGTAAAACTGCAGTCCAGCTTCGTTCGGTTCCAGCTCATCGCCCAGCGGGAAGATACGCGTCCAGGCAATTGAGGTACGGAAGCATTTAAAGCCCATTTCGGCAAACAGCTGAATGTCATCTTTATAGCGATGGTAAAAATCAATCGCCTCATGATTGGGGTAGTTTTTCCCCGGCTGCACGCCATCGGTGATTTCGCGCGGCACGCCGTGCGCGCCTGCGGTCATCACATCGGCGACGCTGGCACCTTTACCGCCCTCTTTCCAGCCGCCTTCCAGCTGATGCGCTGCGACCGCACCGCCCCACAGAAAACCTTCTTTGAATCCAGACATGTTCTCTCCCTATCTATGCGCAGTCGCCGCTATGCGACCGATATTGCTGATTGAAATGGTAAACAGCGCCGACCAGCCCGGCGTCGTTGCCGTGGCTGACGGTGTCGATATAGTCCGCAATGCCAAACCAGGCCAGATGTTCGCGCAGCAGCGCCAGAAGGCCCGGTCGTTCAACGATCCCACCGCCGATTAAAATCGTTTGCGGGTCGAACACGTTGACGAGGTTATAAAGCCCGGTGCCGAGACCGTTAAAAAATTCGGAAACCAGACGCCGACAGGTGGCGTCGCCGGCATCGTAGCGGTCAAAAATTTCTTCACCGGTCACTTCATCCAGCGCTTTACCGATATGTTCAGCATAGCGATGGCGCAGAACGCGCAGTGTGCAGTTTTCATTCATCGAGTAGCGCCGCACATCTCGGGTACCGGGACGCGCCGTTTGCATATAGCCAAATTCACCGGCGCGAAAACGCGCGCCATGCACCAGTTGGTTATTACAGAAAATCGCTCCGCCGATACCGGTGCCAATGGTCAGAACCAGGAAATTAGCCATTTCTGCGGCTTTGCCCTGCCAGCGCTCGGCCAGCAGCACACAGTTAGCGTCATTTTCAATGGCGACCGGCAAACGCACTTGCTCTTCGAGCCAGGTTTTAATGGCGAAATTATCAAATTTACGGATGGCGCCGCCCATTTCGATAAAGCCAGTGTGCGGATTCACATAACCGGGAGCGCTGATAGCCACCCCTTCACATTCTGGATGAGCAGCAATCCACGCCAGCATCGCCTGCAGAATCTGGTCGCCATCGCTGTCGCTTATTGACTGTTTACCTTTATCCAACAGCGCGCCTTCTCGGGTCATTACGCCCATTTTTAACGCCGTGCCACCAATATCAAATGCGGCAATTTTCATCCTCAACTCCCTCACTAAATCCCACCCAACTCACGGTTTATCTGTTATTGATAAAAAAGAAACCGGTTTCATTGGCATGATGGTGATTCCCTGGCCCAGTGGCAAGCAGAAGAATGTACCCGGTTTCATTTTCGTGAACAGTATCAAATTTGCGCACATAGCGACTGTTTTACGTCGACTGCAAAGCAGGCTCGCAAACGTTTGCTTTCCCTGTTAGAATTGCGCCGTTTTTTATTGCTACCGCAAACGCGTGGAGACTTCGCAGTGACCGATAAAACCTCTCTCAGCTATAAAGATGCCGGCGTAGATATTGATGCAGGCAACGCTCTCGTCGACCGTATTAAGGGCGTGGTGAAGAAAACCCGTCGCCCGGAAGTGATGGGTGGACTGGGCGGATTCGGCGCACTGTGCGCATTGCCGCAGAAGTACCGCGAGCCGGTGCTGGTTTCTGGTACTGACGGCGTCGGTACCAAGCTGCGTCTGGCGATGGATCTGAAGCGTCACGACACGATCGGTATCGATCTGGTCGCCATGTGCGTAAATGACCTGGTCGTTCAGGGCGCTGAGCCGCTGTTCTTCCTGGATTACTACGCGACCGGGAAATTGGATGTGGATACCGCAGCCAGCGTGATCAGCGGTATCGCCGAAGGTTGCTTACAGTCCGGTTGCGCGCTGGTTGGTGGCGAAACGGCGGAAATGCCAGGTATGTACCATGGCGAAGATTACGACGTGGCGGGTTTCTGCGTCGGCGTGGTAGAAAAATCAGAAATTATCGACGGCAGCAAAGTGGCCGATGGCGATGTGCTGGTGGCTCTGGCCTCCAGTGGCCCGCACTCTAACGGTTACTCTCTGGTGCGTAAAATTATCGAAGTGAGCGGCGTTGACCCGCAAACTACCGATCTCAACGGTAAGTCACTGGCGGATCACCTGCTGGCCCCGACCCGCATCTATGTGAAATCCATTCTCGACCTGATTGCTAACGTTGACGTTCACGCCATCGCCCACCTGACTGGCGGCGGTTTCTGGGAAAATATCCCGCGCGTTCTGCCGGACAACACTCAGGCAGTCATCGATGAGTCTTCATGGCAGTGGCCTGAAGTGTTCAACTGGCTGCAAACTGCCGGTAACGTCAGCAGCCATGAGATGTATCGTACCTTTAACTGCGGCGTGGGCATGGTTATCGCCCTCCCTGCTGAAGCTGCGGACAAAGCCATCGCCTTCCTGAATGAGAAAGGTGAAAAGGCGTGGAAAATGGGTTATATCAAAGCCTCTGATTCCGAACAGCGTGTGGTCATTGAATGAAAAACATCGTGGTGCTGATTTCCGGCAACGGCAGTAATCTACAGGCCATTATTGACGCCTGCGCCCGGAAAAAAATCAACGGCACCCTGCGAGCAGTCTTCAGCAACAAGGCCGATGCGTTCGGCCTTGAGCGCGCACGTGAGGCCAATATTCCGGCTCATGCGCTCACCGCCAGCGAGTTCGCTAATCGTGAAGCTTTCGATCGCGAACTGATGCACGAGATTGACGCTTATGCGCCGGATCTGGTGGTACTGGCCGGCTATATGCGCATTCTCAGCCCGGCGTTTGTCGCTCACTATCATGGGCGCCTGCTGAATATCCACCCTTCCCTGCTGCCAAAATATCCGGGCCTGCACACTCATCGCCAGGCGCTGGAAAATGGCGACGAGGAACATGGGACATCGGTGCATTTCGTTACCGACGAACTGGACGGCGGGCCGGTCGTTTTACAGGCTAAGGTGCCGGTTTTCGCCGAAGATACCGAGGACGACATCACCGCTCGCGTACAGGCTCAGGAGCATGATATCTATCCGCTCGCTATCAGCTGGTTTATCGAAGGCCGCCTGCGCTCAGAGGGGAACGAAGCCTGGCTCGACGAAATAAAGCTACCGCCCCAGGGCTACGCCGCTGAAGAATAACCCATCGCCCTGCGTTTTATCCATGCGGGGCTTTTTTTTGATTAAAATCGTATAACAATCAATCATGTCGAAGAAATAGTTCTTCTTACTGTCATATTGTTGTGACACAGTGAATCGCTATGCGGAAAATTTCGTCATAATAGTCTATGTCCTGTGAGTAAAACGGAGTGTGAGTTGTAATGGGCCAGGAAAAGCTATACATCGAAAAAGAACTCAGCTGGTTGTCCTTTAACGAGCGCGTACTTCAGGAAGCGGCGGACAAAAGCAACCCGCTGATTGAGCGCATGCGTTTTTTGGGAATCTACTCCAACAACCTCGATGAATTTTATAAAGTGCGGTTCGCCGAGCTAAAGCGCCGCATCATCATCAGCGAAGAGCAAGGCAGCACCGCCCACTCTCGTCACCTGCTAGGCAAAATCCAGGCGCGCGTACTTAAGGCCGATCAGGAATTTGATGGTCTGTATAACGAGCTGCTGCTGGAAATGGCGCGTAACCAAATTTTTCTGATTAACGAGCGTCAACTCTCCGTCAACCAGCAGTCCTGGCTGCGAAATTACTTCAAACTCTATCTTCGCCAGCACATTTCGCCGATCCTGATTAATCGTGAAACGGATTTGGTGCAATTTCTGAAAGATGATTACACCTATCTGGCGGTAGAGATCATCCGCGGGGATACTATCAATTACGCGCTGTTAGAAATTCCGTCAGATAAGGTTCCCCGTTTTGTGAACCTGCCGCCAGAAGCGCCTCGCCGCCGTAAGCCAATGATCCTGCTGGATAACATTCTGCGCTACTGCCTGGATGATATCTTTAAAGGCTTCTTCGATTACGACGCGCTGAATGCCTACTCGATGAAAATGACCCGTGATGCCGAATATGATTTGGTGCACGAGATGGAATCGAGCCTAATGGAACTGATGTCCTCCAGTCTGAAGCAGCGCCTGACCGCAGAACCGGTACGTTTTGTCTATCAGCGCGATATGCCTGACGCAATGGTCGAAATGCTGCGCGATAAGCTCTCTATCTCCAACTACGACTCCATGCTGCCGGGTGGACGCTACCACAACTTTAAAGACTTTATCGGCTTCCCAAATGTTGGCAAAGCCAATCTGGTCAACAAGCCGATGCCGCGCCTGCGTCATTTGTGGTTCGATAAGTTCCGCAACGGATTTGACGCGATTCGCGAACGCGACGTGCTGCTCTATTATCCGTACCACACCTTTGAACACGTGCTCGAACTGCTGCGTCAGGCCTCTTTCGACCCGAACGTATTGGCTATCAAAATCAACATTTACCGCGTGGCTAAAGATTCGCGGATTATTGATTCCATGATCCATGCCGCTCACAACGGCAAGAAAGTCACCGTGGTGGTAGAACTGCAGGCACGTTTCGACGAAGCGGCCAATATTCATTGGGCCAAACGTCTGACCGAAGCCGGCGTGCACGTTATCTTCTCGGCGCCTGGGCTGAAAATTCACGCCAAACTGTTCCTCGTTTCCCGTAAAGAGGGTGATGAAGTTGTGCGCTATGCGCATATCGGTACCGGCAACTTCAACGAAAAAACTGCGCGTCTTTACACCGACTATTCGTTACTGACCGCCGATGCGCGCATCACTAATGAAGTTCGTCGGGTATTTAACTTTATCGAAAACCCATACCGTCCGGTCAGCTTCGATTATCTGTTGGTTTCACCGCAGAACTCCCGCCGCCTGCTGTATGAAATGATCGACCGTGAAATCGCTAACGCGCAGAATGGTCTACCTTGCGGAATCTCCCTGAAGCTGAACAACCTGGTCGATAAAGGCCTGGTCGATCGCCTGTACGCTGCGTCAAGCTCCGGCGTGCCGGTTAATCTGCTGATTCGCGGCATGTGTTCTCTGATCCCTGGACTAGAAGGTATCAGCGACAATATTCGCGTAACCAGTATCGTTGACCGCTTCCTTGAGCATGACCGCGTCTATTTCTTTGAAAATGGCGGCGATAAGCAGGTTTGGTTATCGTCTGCGGACTGGATGACGCGTAATATCGATTATCGTATTGAGGTCGCCGCGCCGCTGCTGGATCCAAGACTAAAACAGCGCGTGCTGGATATTTTCGATCTCTTGTTCAACGATACGGTCAAAGCACGCTATCTTGATAAAGAACTGAGTAATCGCTACGTGCCGCGCGGCAATCGCCGTAAAGTACGCGCGCAAACGGCGATTTACGACTATCTCAAATCACTCGAACAGCCCGACTAACCTATGCCAATAAACGAAAAAACCCCTCGGCCACAGGAGTTTGCTGCGGTCGACCTTGGTTCGAACAGTTTTCATATGGTGATCGCCCGCGTCGTTGACGGGGCAATGCAGATCATCGGTCGCCTTAAACAGCGGGTGCATCTGGCCGATGGTCTGGATGAAAACTCTGTGCTGAGCGAAGAAGCCATTACGCGCGGGCTGAACTGCCTGTCGCTATTTGCTGAACGCCTGCAGGGTTTTTCCCCCTCCAGCGTCTGCATCGTCGGGACGCACACGTTACGCCAGGCAGTAAACGCAGCTGAGTTCCTCAAGCGCGCAGAAAAGGTTATCCCCTATCCGATAGAGATAATCCCTGGTAACGAAGAAGCGCGCCTGATTTTTATGGGTGTTGAGCACACGCAGCCAGAACGAGGCCGTAAACTGGTTATCGATATCGGCGGCGGCTCTACCGAGCTGGTTATTGGCGAGGATTTCGAACCTCGCCTGGTGGAAAGCCGTCGCATGGGCTGTGTAAGCTTTTCCCAGGTCTATTTCCCTGGCGGTATTATCAGCAAAGAGAATTTCCAGCGCGCGCGCCTGTCGGCGGTACAGAAACTGGAAACGCTGGCCTGGCAGTTCCGCATTCAGGGTTGGAACGTCGCCCTCGGAGCCTCTGGCACCATTAAAGCTGCTCATGAAGTGCTGGTCGCTATGGGCGAGAAAGATGGCTTTATTACCCCTGAACGCCTCGAAATGCTGGTCGAAGAGCTGCTGAAATATAAAAATTTCGACTCTCTTAGCCTGCCGGGGCTTTCTGAAGACCGAAAAGCCGTTTTCGCGCCAGGCCTGGCTATTCTCTGCGGCGTGTTCGATGCGCTGGCGATTAAGGAACTGCGCCTGTCCGACGGTGCGCTGCGCGAAGGCGTCCTGTACGAAATGGAGGGACGTTTCCGCCATCAGGATATTCGTAGCCGCACCGCGCAAAGTCTGGCTAACCAGTACAACATCGACCGCGAACAGGCGCGTCGGGTGCTGGAGACAACCACGCATATGTTTGAGCAGTGGCAGGAGCAGAACCCTAAGCTTGCCAATCCACATCTCGCGGCGCTACTGAAGTGGGCAACCATG
Organism: Klebsiella sp. MISC125; assembly: GCF_051131775.1. Taxonomy (NCBI): domain Bacteria; kingdom Pseudomonadati; phylum Pseudomonadota; class Gammaproteobacteria; order Enterobacterales; family Enterobacteriaceae; genus Klebsiella; species Klebsiella sp. MISC125. The sequence continues at coordinate 1,679,866 of NZ_CP180448.1, read as the reverse complement.
CTGCACGAAGTCGGCCTGAATATTAACCACAGCGGTATGCATCGTCACTCGGCTTATATCCTGCAAAACAGCGACCTGCCGGGCTTTAATCAGGAACAGCAAATGCTGATGGCGACGTTAGTTCGCTATCACCGTAAAGCGATCAAGCTGGATGATTTGCCGCGTTTTACGCTGTTTAAGAAAAAGCAGTTTCTGCCGCTGATCCAGCTCCTGCGCCTTGGCGTGCTGCTGAATAATCAGCGTCAGGCGACGACAACGCCGCCGACCTTAACGCTGAAGACCGAAGCTAACCACTGGACGCTGGTTTTCCCCCATGACTGGTTTAGTCAAAATGCGCTGGTGCTGCTCGATCTGGAAAAAGAGCAGGAGTACTGGGAAGGCGTTCCGGACTGGTGGCTGAAGATTAGCGAAGAAGAACAGCCTGATATAGTGCCTTAATCCACATCATATGGGCCGGACTGACCGGCCCATTCAATAATGTTCAACCGTCGGCAAGTCGCTCAAGCGGTGCGGGTTTACCGATATCGTAGCCCTGCATATAATCGATTCCCAGAGAAATCACCGCCTGACGAATCTCCGCCGTTTCAACATATTCCGCCACCACCTGCATATTTTTCATTCGTGCCAGAAGACAAATGGATGCGACAGCCTGATAGTCCAGGCTGCTGGTCAGCAGATTACGAATAAAGCTACCGTCTATTTTCAGCAGATCAGCATTCATTGTTTTTAGCCGCGCATAGCTGGCATAACCGGTACCAAAGTCATCAATAGCCACGCGACAGCCCATATCCTGCAAGTGCGCCAGGGTTTGTCGCGCCTGCTCAGGATTGGTCAGCGAATGGTTCTCGGTCAACTCAAAAATAATCTGCCAGGGTTCGATGTCATAACGTTCCAGCAGCGCTTTTACCTGATGATGAAAATGGCTATTACTCACTGAAAAAGGTGAGATATTAATCGCCAGGCGCATCCCCGGCAGCTTCTTGCGCTGCTTGTCCATAAAGATGAGCGTATGCTCCAGAACCCAGCTATCAATGCGCGCAGAGAGGCCAAACTCATGCGCTACCGGTAAAAAAACGTCCGGCATGATTATCTTATCGCTGTCATCCAGCATTCGGAGTAAGACTTCATGATAACTATCACCACGAATGCCAACGATCGGTTGCGCCATCAGAAGGAATCTATCCTGTTCCAACGCCTTCACCAGCTGGTTCATTATCGCAACTTTGTCTTTCAACTCTTGCTGTAAATTGATAGCACCGCGGCGCTGCAAGTTTTCCGGACTCCCGGTCGCCAGCGAAAGGTCGGCAACGCTATTGAGCTCGCCAAGCAGTAAATGCAGATGAACCACCGGGGAGCGAACGTTGCAATAGCTAAACCCCACCGGGGGCTGCAGCGGCATACCATTCCAGACAAAACGAAACTTTTTGAGATGCTCATACAACAGGGGAATTCGCTGCTGGTGGTCTTCACTGTTGAGGCGGACCACCAGCTCATGCCCGGCCATCTGATAGACATCCTCCCCCGGCATCAAAAACCCGCCAAGTGACTCTGCCAGTTGCTGCTTGTATTGAATACGCAACAGAACGCCATAATGGCGGCCTAATATTTCCAGCTCAGGAATACGTAAGAGGCACAGCACTGACCAGGATGAATGATTCAACGCGCGGCTCAACGCGCGCAAATTGGGCAAGTGAACAACCGGGTCAAGAAAGGCCATTCGGCGCACGCGAGCGTAGATAGCCCTCTGCTGAGTCGCCAACATCGCCATGTAGGCGATAATAAAAGAGAAAACCAGATAACTAGAGGAGGTAATAGCCAGCTGATTGTTATAAATCGGAGAAAGCGGCAAGTATTGATAATGGAAGTGAATTATAACAATCAAAACCGGCGACCAAATCAATGAAATGAACCGATAACCAAAGCGCATCGCCCCCCATAACATCACCGGCATAAGTAATGACAACGTATAGTTTGTGCTAAAAATAGTACTAGAACTGTTCAATGGCATTAATAGTAAAACTAATAACACTAACAATGCTGCTGCCCATAAAATGATCTCAAGGCATTTTATTTTCGGGTCAATTTGCAGGCGAACCTGAGAAATAAATCCACGGATATAGAGTGGATTTCGGATAATTCTAATCAAAAAATAGCACAACGGTATACCGGTCAAACACCCCACCATCAATGCCTGAAAAGTGATTAACGTACGTAAACTAAAGGGATTTACGCCCAACAGCCCCGTGGCACGAGGATGAATACCGAGGTATTCGGCAAGTTGAGAGAGAACCAGAAAAATCAGCGATGGTAGCAGCATCTGCCAGAACAATCGGTGGGGCATCAGTCCGACGTTACCGTGAGAGATTTGCTGCCTGCGGGGCACAAAAATACGATAACCGCCCCAGCACAGCACGGTCGGAATGAGGAAGTGGAAAATGACGCCAATGGAATCTTCCGGCGTCATACCATACGTAATGGAAAGTAGCAGACCAAGCACGATCCCCGGCAACGCAGCCCAACCAAAAAAAAGCATCAGGCTAAGGACTAATCCCAGGGGTAAATAGTAGAGAGAGACATCATTACCATTCAGCACAGCAACGGTATTGGCCCATCTTGATATAGGAAGCAAAAACGTGGGTAGGACGAGCGGTAGCGCCCACCATTTATCCCGATATTGCCTGTAAAGTTTAATTAAGCTCATAGATGCTCAACAGATAACCCTAAATCCTGCAGGGTATATTCAGGCAGGCATCCGACCAACCATCATAATCGCGCCAAAATAATAACGCGGAACTGGCTGGAGATTTTAGTTATCAGTGAGAACAGGCGATTGATATAAATCAAAAAATCACGCAGCAAATATTAATAAAGCTTATTTTTTAGCACTCAAACGCCATAAACAGAAAGCATGTAAATACGACAATCATCTTATATAACATTAATTAATGTTTTGACCGTCGGATTTTTACATCCGCATCAATTGACCCCACCGCTTTCCTGTGCCTTAATACGCATATCGCCCGCCCTGCGGGTATACTTCAAGGAACCTTTTGTGAGTCAGGCACCCAGTATGCGTAAACGACATCGATTTAACCGTCGCATGACCCGTATCGTACTGCTAATCAGCTTTATCTTCTTTTTTGGACGTTTTGTCTACTCCTCTATCGGCGCCTGGCATCATCATCAGGACAAGAAACAATCGCAGCAATCGACCATCACCGTTGAGCCTTCAGGTTCAGCAAAAGCGCCTGAGCAGAAGTAAACACTCAACATCCTTAGTGACGAATCACGACCAGTACACCCGCCATCACCAACAGCGTGCCCGCTATTTGCGCCAGCGAAATGGGTTCCCCCAGTAACCACCAGCTAAAGAATATTGTCAGCATCGGTCCCAGAAGACCGATCAGGACGGCGCGCTCGGCACCAATGCGTTGCACGGCCGCCGACTGCCAGAAGATCGGTAATACGGTTGAGAAGAGCGCCATCGCGCCACACCATAGGTATACCTGCCACGGTAGGTTAAGCACGGATAACGGTTGCGCAATATAAAAATGGGTTTGCGTGGCAAGGGATGAAACCAGCAAGGCAAGAACAGAGAATTTCATCGACCCCATACGCCTGATTGCCACCTCTGACCCGGCATTATAAATGGCATACAGTAGGGCCGCGGCGGCAACCAGACCGCCACCGAGAGCCAGGCTATGCATATCGCCACTAATCTGCAGATCGTGGACAAACGCCAGCAGAATTCCCGACCAGGAAAGCGCTAAGGCCAGGAGTACCTTTTTTTCAAAACGCTTACCCAAAAACAGGACGCCCATCAGAATAGTGAGCGCCGGGTAGGTAAATAAGATCAGACGTTCAAGCCCGGCAGTAATATAGCGCAGCCCCATAAAATCCAGGATCGCCGAACCGTAATATCCCACTATTCCCAGCAACAGTAGCAGCAGATAATCACGACGCTGTAGAGGACTGCCGCTACGCAGCCCCCGTAGAGCAATCAGGATAACGAAAGGTAACGATAGGGTCATCCGCAGCATGAGCAAAGTGATGGCATCGACCGTTGCCTGCTCATAGGCAAGCTTGACAAATATTGCCTTAAACGAGAAACCAAAAGCCGCGCACACGGAAAATAGCACGCCGACCAGTTGTGAAGATGGCGTTTTATTCATCCTGATACCGTGCGACCTGTTGCAATAAAGCTATCTGTCGCCACATCTCCAGCGAGTTTGAATACATTGGGAAATGTCCGCAATGCGGAATTTCTGCCAGCGTTACACCACGGCGGGCAATAGAAGATAAATAGCTCAGGCTGGCATTCTGGTCGCCGTACATAAACATTTTTGGACACGGTAAATTGAGGAATTTCGCCATTAGCTCACCGTGGTCAGAATAATCCACCATCGAAGAGAAAATCCCCGGCACCGCCTCAGTGCGAACCTTCTGCCGCAGGTTGCTGGCGTAGAGCGCGCTGGCCCAGGCTGGCGAGTGGCGAGTGCGTTCAATAAAACGCGCGAAGAAACGTTCCGCGTCCAACTCAGCATATTGCACAATTTGTCGGCTCAAAAAGCAGTCTTCCGGCGCGATATTGCCCTCAATATTCACAAAACTTAGCACTCGCTCGGGAAAAGCGTGCGCCAGCAGAAGCGACGTTAATCCTCCCATTGAATGCCCGACCAAGTGAAAATGCGTAAACCCCGTATGGGAAATCACCTTCAACGCCGTCTCAAGCAGAAAGGGTAACCCCATCTTGCTGTAATCGGCGCATTGACTCTCACCACAGCCGGGTGCATCCCAGGCAATAAACGGCTGACCCTCAAAGGCTTGATGGCGCACGAAATCAACGTAATCTTCCTTGCTGGAGCCAAAACCGTGAAGAAAAACCACCGGCTCCCCTGCTCCTTCGCGGCTAATGGACGCGATATCAAGCTCAACGCCCTGTACCGTCATAGGCAAACGCTGCTGGGTAAACTCCGACTGCATGCTCATCATAACCTCATTGCTCATCATTTCCGGGCAGAGATAATAACTAGCCATATTGATATGTAAATTCTTATAAAATAAACTCTGTGATACGAATTTATTAACAGAATATCGCCTATGAGCAATATTGATTTTCGTCGTATCAAGCAACTATGGATGTTTCTCGCTGTCGCGGAAGAGGAACACTTTGGCCGCGCGGCGCTGCGTCTGGGGATGTCGCAACCGCCACTAACGGAACAAATCAAGCTCCTGGAGCACGGGCTGAAACTCCAGCTGTTCGAGCGTTCACGGCGCGGGACCCGCCTGAGCCCGGCCGGATCCGCACTACTGCCCGCGGTACGCCAGTTCGCCGACCAGCTCAGCCAGTTGGACAGAACCATCGATGAAATAGCCGCAGGCCACTCGGCGGTATTGAATATCGGGGCAATAACCTCGGCCATGCTGGAGACCTTGCCCCCGTTGCTGGAGGAACTTAAGCGCGCCACGCCTGGGCTAACGATATTTATTCGGGAAATCGATAGCGTTGATGCGATCCCCGCGCTGGAGAATGGTGAACTGGACTTGGCTTTCGTGCGTCTGGAAAGTGAGGTGGGAGGCCATATCATTACTTTGCCGCTGGAAGAGTCACGCCTGGCCGTCGCACTACCGACCGATCATCCGCTGGCCTCACAGCATCGCGTCAGCCTGCGTGCATTGGCAAAGGAACCGATGATAATGTCAGCACGCCAGGTCAGCCCGGCCTGGTTTGATCTACTCACCTCGCTATGCCGAACCCACGGTTTCACTCCCCGCATCCTGCATGAAGTTCGCTCGGTCAGTTCGCAGATTGCGTTTGTCAGCTGCGGCCAGGGTATCGCGCTGGTTCCCGCTTCCACCCGCAAACTGGCACCGGCTAATGTGGTGATAAAAACGCTGGAAGAGAAGCAGATGGTTGTTACCGCTGCGGCGGCGTGGAACAGCAAGCGACACCACCCGCTGGTTGATTCGACCATTGCTTTGTTGAAAACGCGCTACGCTTAAGCCGCCTCCAACTTCTGCAGTAAACGCAGGATCTCAGCAATACCTTTGCTGATAATTTTATCCTGCCGCATGATTATGCCTAACTGACGATACAGCAGCGGAGACAGTGATTGAACATTTAAGCCAATACGATCCTGCGGATGTTCCACCGCCATTCGCGGAACAATGCTGAACCCTAGCCCTGCACGCACCATGCGCTTAATCGCCTCAATACTGCCTAACTGCATCACTGGCGCGATTGCCCGACCATCAGCCAGGAACCAACCGTTAATCAAATCCCGGGTTCCGCTGCCCGATTCAAATGCAATTAACGGCAGAGTTTGCAGAACCTCCGGCGTAACTGCTGGCGGTAACGCCTCCTGATTACTGGCAAAGATACAGACAAATTCTTCATCCATAACTGGCGTCACCGCCAGGTTACGCCCGGTTGCCGGGAGCGTAACCAACCCTAAATCAAGCCGATTTTCTTCGACGGCCCGCACAATATCCAGCGTATTACCGGTGGTCACGCCGACGCTCAGCAGAGGATGTCGCTCGCGTAGCGTTAGCAACAGCGAAGGTAAAAGATGAATACAGGCAGTTGCTCCGGTACCCAGCGTTATCGAGCCGCTAACTTCACGATTGAACTCGCTCACCGATTGCACCGCCGCGCTCACCGCCAGCTCAATCTTCTCGCTGTGCGCCAGCAAGGCAATTCCGGCCGCCGTCGCTTTAATGCCGCGCCCGGTTCGTTCAATCAATCGCGTCTGTAGAAACTGCTCCAGCTGACGCACCTGCAGGCTTACCGCGGGCTGCGATAATCCCAGCACGTCAGCAGCGCCGGAGAAGCTCCCACGCTGTACCACCAGGCGAAACGTCGCCAGATTTCCCAGATTGAGCATCATCATCACAAAGTTTCTCTTATAGAGGTCATAAACGAAGTGGCCTGCCTGCACAATGGCTTGCAGGGTATGCTGCCGACAACAGCGTAACAGAATGGAAGATGATGAAAACACCTGAAAAATCACTCTCCGCGCCAGGCTTTGTCACCCTTGCCGCCGGATGCAATCAACTGATCAACTGGGGGATATCGTTTTATATGCCCGGGACTTTCGCCAGAGCTATTGCCCTGGACACCAACTGGGCCGCAACGCAAATCTACCTGGGCCTGACTATTGCGATGTTGATGATGGCGCTAACCTCTCCGTTTATCGCCCGACTACTGGCCCGCTTTGGCGGCCAACGGGTGGTTATCTCCGGCACGTTGATGATCTCAACGGGTTGCCTCATCATGGCAAAAATTCACGGCCTGACGAGCTGGTTCGCCGCCTGGATATTGACAGGTATCGGCATGCGACTGGCGCTGTACGACACGATGTTCGCTGCGCTGGTGAATCTTTACGGACAGCGTGCCAGGCTAACTATCTCACGCGTGACTCTGGCCGGAGGATTGGCCTCGGCTCTTTTCTGGCCATTCGGAACATGGCTACTGACGCAGATGGACTGGCGGCATGCTCTGCAGATCTACGCCCTTTTTGGTCTGGTTAGTGCCGTGCTGTTGTGGACTATGCCGAATCATAAACTCCCCTCGCCAATACGGAAAAAACCACACAATCCGATTTCCCGCCACGATCGGCGCCCGGCTCTGCTGTATGCATCTCTCATTGCGCTGGTCACCTTTGTCTCCAACGGCACTTCAACACACTTACCGGAGTTTATTGCCAGCTACGGACTTCCTGTTGCTGTGGGAATGCTGTGGGGGATTGGGCAAACCGGTGCTCGCTTTCTTGAAGTGGCATCCGGTTCAGCATTAACACCATTAAGGCTAACGCTGCTGACAACCTCACTGATGCCGCTCTGTTTTGCGCTTGGCCTGAGTGGGCCTTATCTGGCCTGGGCGGCCGGAGGATTTGTTCTGGGCTATGGCGCAATCAACGGTTTGACAACCGTATTTAAAGCAACGCTGCCGTTACAGCTTTTTTCCGCCGAGGATTATGCCCATCGCACTGGCATTCTGTTGATTCCCGCCCAGGTGCTGGCAGCCATATCGCCGTTTGCCTATGCGTGGCTTAATCATCATCTTGGAATTCAGGGAAGCTTAACGGTTTCCGCTGCGCTGGCGCTGATGGTGGCAGGGTTGGCAATACTGATTGTGCTTAATCAACACTGGAATGACCGAAAATAGTTGAGCAAAGCGTCGGCTATGGGGAGTTATTCTGGCTGGTATGTACATGATATCGGAGTGTCTATTCAATCAACAGTCTTGCCATATCGATACTCCACATAACAAAATAAATATATAAAAAAGCACTATTTAATGCGGGTGAATATATTATTAATTTCCACCCCCATTACGCAGGAGTTTTTAATTATATTAAAAAACAATTCTGAATCATAGCATCTCATTAGAGAATAAAAAATATTAAATAGCTAAAAATAATCAACAGGCAATGTTACATAAAGTAAAATAATCTGATTTTTTCCCAACCGTTAGTCTCCACTCTGATAGGAAAAGAAAATAAATCCTTTTATAACAACCATTTAAAATCACAATCATTATTTCTGTTTTTTATTACTCACCACCGTCATCTTTAAACCTATAGTACATATATTTCTTTTTTGATACTTTACGCCAATTGGTGATTAAGTCCTGGAGGACACATTGAAAAAGCTTTCTATTACTATAATTTTACTCTCAACACTCTTCTTACAAGGGTGTACAAAGTCAATTAAAAAAAGCCCTGAAAAGTTGAGTGAACAACCGCCAAAAATGTTGAAATTTCAGCGTTGTATTACTGATGCTAAAACTTTATCCCAGTTAGATAATAAATATGAAAAAGACACCAAAGAACTGTATGCCTTAGTCAATAATGCGAAATTTTATGCATCGATAGCAGATGAGTCTTCTACAAACGTGAGCTCAACCATAACTCCATTTTTTGACTATAAATTAAACGAGATCTGTAATGGTTTATCTATCATGTTAATTGAAGAGTTTCAAAAAAATACTATCACAGCCATTAGCAAAGCCAGGCCCTGAGAAAGGATTTTTAATTTCACATGATAAGATTGAAAAAACTAACAATAGCTTCATTATTGATCTGCATTGCACTAAACAAAACAGCATCAGCTGAAGATAGTGAATTCATTAATGCGATTAAAAACCTCAACTTACAAAGCGTTGATATGAACGACCCCGTAGAATCAGCGGGTAATCTATCGCAAAAAAATAAAAATGAAGATATTGAAAATAATAAGTTAGAACAAAAAAATAAAAAACTTCAATTAAAATATGAAAAATTATTAGGCTCGTACAATGAGATGATATTGAAAGGTGAGTCTGAAAGTGCAGAAGCGCCGAAAAAAATGATCTCCACTCTCACTACTGAAAGGGATAAGCTAAACTCCGAAGCGACGGCTCTGCGTAAACAGCTTGCCGATGTTTCCTCAGAACTTGCTTCTTTACGTAAGCACAAAGAACAGTCCATCGCCACTCAGAAGAATGAGTTAAGCACCCTCGGCCAGGAAAACGCTCGTCTGGTTGCTGAAGCTGAAGTCACCCGCAAACAGCTCGCCGAAGCGACCTCACAGCTGGCAGACCTGCGCAAACAGAGTGAGTTCTCCGTCGCCAGTCAGAAAAAAGAGCTGGGCACTCTAACTCAGGAAAATACCCGTCTGGCCAGCGAATCAGAAACGACGCGTAAACAACTTGCCGAGGCCGACTCGCAGCTGGCAGATCTGCGTAAACAGAGTGAACTCTCCGTCGCCAGTCAGAAAAAAGAGCTGAGCATCCTAACTCAGGAAAATACCCGCCTGGCCAGCGAATCAGAAACGACGCGTAAACAACTTGCCGATGCCATCTCACAGCTAGCAGACCTCCGCAAACAGAGTGAACTCTCCATCGCCAGTCAGAAAAAAGATCTGGAGACTCTCACTCAGGAAAATACCCGCCTGGTCAGAGAATCCGAGACTGCGCGGATACAACTTAGCGATACCACCGCTAAGATGACAAAACTTGAGCAAAACGCGAAACAGTCTGAAATTTCAAAAAATGATTTATTGAAGACAACCAAAGGGAAAAATTCTTACTCTTTAGGTGTTTTTTATTATGATAAAATTAATGCCGAATTTGAAAAAATCATTAAAAACAACATTGAACTGACTCCTTCTATGATGATTGCTGGTGTAAATGATGCATTCAGCAAATCACTCAAAATGAAGAAAGATAACATAATGGAAAATGTTATAAAAATAGATCGAATCGTTCAAAGCGTTAATAGCGACTATGCAAAAAAAATACTTAAAGTAATCAGTAAAAAGAAATATGAGGTACTGTCGAATGGCTCATTTTTAGTGACTGACAAGTTAAGCTCAAAAAAATACAATGAAAATGAGATCGTAAAATTCGATATGTTAGAGAAAACCCTAAATGGCAAACCTATACTTAACACAATGAATACCAAGGTTAACTTTAACCAAATTACTGATCCATTACTCAGAAAGGTTATCTCGGATGGCGGCAAGGGAGGTATCATGACTCTTTATGGAAAAGCAGATATTTTATATAAAAATATCCCAGAAAATATCCCAGAGGATAGTCTAATCTCTATAAGCTTTATATTAAAGTAGACACATCTGATGTGTAAAGTAATCTTTGATAGGCCACAAGACCATAAGAAATAATTTTTATTAGTTAATGATATAAACGGCTGGGCAAGTTTATCTACTATCCCTGACCAGCCGTTTTAAATTTTCATCGTCAATGATATTTTCGCACCAGTATTTATTAACTATAGTTAAACTAATTGGTACTAAGCCTAAATATTTTCCGCTAACGCTCCTCAGTCATTGCATTAATACACTTTCACGTCAATATATTTTACACTAGTGTTTCAAACAAAATAGCAATGGCATATTCCCACTGGCGATAATATAATTCTCTTTTAATGAATAAATATAAAAAAACGAACTTACTCCTTCTTTGATGAGTACATCTGAAAAAAATTTACCAAGTATGTCTGAGTTATTTAACTGTTTAGATGAAATTGAGACGTTGAGTGAATTAAAATCATATGAAAAATTATTCTTTTCAACTTCAAAGTAAGTTCTCAATTTAAAAAAAGATACTTTATCCTGACTGTCAGAAATACGACCATCAATCATCAGCATACCATGCTCGCCATTAATAACAAGACTACCTTTAGAAACCAAAAAATACCCATCGCTGGTTGCTGAATATTCAGCATCACATCTAAAATGCTTGTCACTATAGTTAATATAAAAAAGCACCAGCACAGGAATGATTAGTACTGCAATAAGCGCAATAATAATTAAATTTTTACTATTTTTTAAATACATTTCCGCCTCTCAAGGTCATAGCCTCACATTTTACAGGTGCCGAATTAATGGCTCTATCACATAAAATAACCGAGATATTTGGAGAATACGGCAGTATCGTAACATAAATATACGATCGGTAATGACATTTCAAAAACGAAAAATTCAAGTCAGATAATCGAGATTTATCATTTTGTGGGGATAGGAAAAAATTACACGTACTCCCAGGGATTAAAATAGGACCTCTATATCCTTCAAAGAAAGCGTACCCTCTTGTTTTCACTGTATAGATTTCGAAAGTTAAAATCCCAGAAAAAATAACAGCAATAATTATAAAGGTCATCAGCTTTAGACGAACAAGCTTTCCTTTTATATTATTCAGTAACTCGCTAGTGTGTCTATCCTCGCTTGCCTTGCTCATTTCCTTCTCTGGATGAACATCTGGAAAATCTTGCATTTTTGCTAAAACAGATACTGCAGGGTTAAACCTGAAACCTTTCCGAGTTTCAGTAAGAATGTAATCAGTTTCATTTGCACATATCTCTCTTAATGCACGGCGAATGACAGATATGCTCTGATACAAAGTATTAGGGGAGGGAATAACCCCACTACCTTGCCAGGCATATTCATACAGCTCGCTTTGCAATACCAAAGTCTTCCTTAAGATCAGCAATTCCAGACATCGGGCTGCAGGTCCTGTTAATTGCACTCTTTTACTGTCATCAGACATATCAGATAAAAGTTTTTTTTCTGGCCAGAAGACGACTGAGTCATTTAACACATATATATTTTGCATACAAACCACCAACATCAATAAATCAATATTTAAACAATATAATTACAATATTCGCAACAAAGCTTACATTATACATATAAAACCTTCACTAAGATTATATAAGACAAAATCGCACTTTTCACATATAGGCACAACATATTGATTTAAAATGATTTTTTGAAGGCACAATAAAATTTAAAAAATCATTCATTTTTTTTATTTATGAGTCAGATTGTTAGATTAAATAGGCTTAATTTTCCCATCAAGGCACCTATAATTGATTCACGCCAAAAATGAGGTATAAAAATATCTTACCTGGGTATTAACTACTCAGTATCTAAAGAAGGGTTTAGCTAATGAAGTAAAAATCATTTTGTAGATATAAAAACCAGAAAACACAAGAAAACCAGGCTTTAAATCTGTAAGTTAAAGGTTATGAAGTCGTTAATCATCATATATATGTCTGATTGATTAAACAATTTTAGTATATAAAATGCCACAGCATTGATAAGGCAAATGCCAAAGGAGATCATTTTCGATGACGCAGAACCCAAGAAGATTAGATCATCACCTTTATGGGTATTGCATTGGGGACAATCTTGAGTTTCGGATTTCACCTGCCTTATTAGTAAATACACTGACAGGCATTAGTATTCGGCTGCGACCAACCATGGCCCGACTGCTTTCTTACATCTTAAATCACTCAAATGAAAAAATGATCGAAGATGAAAAAATTATGCGTGATGTTTTTGAGAACTATGGGTTGAAATGTAATAAGCAGCGACTATGGCAGGCAATTAACTCCTTAAAAAAAACCTTAGTAAAATGTGGGTTTAGCCGTTTTATTATATACCGCGTAAATAACAATGGCTTTTTAGTTTCTAACGTCAGAATTGGTATGTTGTTATGCTACTCACTAAACAGTAATCATATAGAGAAGTCTGAAACTAAAAAAAAACATGAGAATGATTTTTAGTATCCAGAAATAGACACAAAAAACTCAACGAGAATTGCCACAATAGGATCTATTGAAGGCCGGATTTTCGCTTAGCTATTTTCTCTAAGAGAAACACAGTACTCATGATGCTGGGACGATGTATTTCGTCGAAATCATGTAAAACCAAAAGTAATCAATTAAGGATAATGTAATGAAAAAGTCAGTTGTTAGTACCTCAATTTTTGCTGTGTTCGCCCTTGCTGCATTTTCTACTCAGGCTGCTTCGACGGGAACCATTACTTTTAACGGTGAACTGACCGACACAACCTGCGAAGTGGACATCAACGGACAGGGCTCTGACGCCACCGTCATCCTGCCGACCGTCGGCGTGAACCAGCTGACCGCCAGCGGCGACACCACCGGCCGTACTTCCTTCAACATGAATATCTCCGACTGCGTCATCGGCACCGAAGGCGGTCACTCTAAAGTTGCGGCGTTCTTCCAGCCGGGTAACACCGTTGACCTGAGCACCGGTCATCTGAAAAACGTTGGCGGCAGCGCCACTAACGTTGACCTGCGCCTGCTGGATGCGTCCAACAGCTATGCACCGATTAACGTCGGTAACACCGACCAGGTTAACGGCATGGCTTATGTCGATATCAATGCCGATGGTACCGCACTGCTGCCGTATGCCGTTGAGTACTTCGCCAATGCCCAGACCACGCCGGGCACCGTCACCAGCAGCGTCGTTTATAACCTGCAGTACAAGTAATAAGGAATTTCAGGGGGAGTCACTCCCCCTGTCACTCAGGAGCACCTCAATGATACCATCAACCATTATCCGGAAACTCTCAAAATTAGCCTGTATCGCGGCGGCAGCTGTGGTATGGCAATCCCACGCCAGCGTTATTGTTAACGGGACGCGTGTGATATACAACGGACAGGAAAAGGAAGTGTCTGTCCGGCTCACCAATACCGGCACGCTTCCGGTTCTGGTTCAGAGCTGGATCGATGATGGTGATATGAATGCAAAGCCCGATCGTATCCGTGCGCCTTTTACCCTGACGCCACCAATTAACCGTATTAATGCGGATAAAAGCCAGACCCTCAGGCTCAATTATACCGGTTCACCAGCCCTGCCACAAAATAAGGAATCTGTGTACTGGCTGAATCTGCTGGAAGTACCGGCAGCCAAAAAAGATGACAGCGTCAATAAACTGAATGTTGCTTTCCGTACGCGCATAAAGCTTTTTTACCGGCCCGCCGGTCTCGCCGATAAAGCGAAAGTGACCGAAGCAGCGGAAAAAATCAGGTGGTCCATCTCCGGCGGAAAACTGACGGCCACCAATTCATCGCCCTATTTTATTTCGCTGGTCTCGGTGTCCTTTAAAAATGCGGGCAGCAGTGGCTCCATTGAAGGGGAAATGGTCCCGCCGATGGGCAGCTATACCTTTAATTTGCCAGCATCAGTACGCGCCGGTGCGGGCTCATTATTAACGTATGAATATGTGAATGACTGGGGTGCACTCAGGAAAGTCGAATACACGTTATAAGCCATTTATATATTTTTTACCGCTTCAGTTTTGAGGGAATAAAATTATGCGTCTTCATTTTGGATATTCATTGATTGCCATCGCGGTGATGGCGGCCATTATGGCCCCGCAGCAGGTCGTTGCAACACCGCTGTCTCAGTCTCCCGTGAATGAAGACAATCTTACTTTTGACCCTGTTTTTCTGAACACCTCCGGTGAGGAAAAGATTGACTTATCACGCTTTGAGAATGGCGGTTCTGCCACGCCGGGAACCTGGTCAACGGATATTTTTGTGAACGGTGAATCCGTCACCCAAGGACCGGTTTTATTTGCCGAGCAGGCGGACAAAAAAGTGCGTCCCTGTATTACTGCTGATTTGATTAAAAATCTGAATTTAAATTTCGATAAAGTCCCGGCGTCATTTAGCGCAGCGCTCAGGGAAAACCGTCAGTGCTACAGTCTTGAAGAATTATTACCCGGAGTCAGCATCATCTATGACTCCTCCACCCAGCGGCTGGATTTTGAAATCCCGCAGGCGTTGCTGCGTAATACTGCCCGGGGGTATGTTAGTCCGGCGTTATGGGATACCGGCATTCCGGCCGCCTTACTGGGCTATAACGCCAGCACTTATACCACCCGCTCACACGGAAGAGATTACACCTCATCCTATATTGGCCTTAATGGCGGGCTGAACATTGGCGGCTGGTACTTCAGGCACGATGGTAACTACAGCCGGCAGCAGGGCAATGGCGGCCAGTATCAGTCCATCAATAATTATGTCCAGAGAGATATCTCGTCCATCCTTGGCCGTGTTCTGCTGGGCGAAACCTCCACAGGTGGACAGCTTTTTGACACGCTGCCCTTTCGCGGCGTTGAGCTGGTCAGCGACGACAGGATGTTGCCGCAGTCCCGCCGGGGATATGCGCCGGATATCCGGGGTATCGCGCGTACCAACGCCAGAGTCACCGTACGCCAGAACGACCGCATTATCTATGAAACCACCGTGCCGCCCGGGGCCTTCGTGATTGAAGATTTGTACCCCACCGGTTATGGCGGCAACCTGGACGTCAAGGTGACGGAAGCCGATGGCAGCGTGCAGAGCTTCCAGGTGCCTTACGCTTCGGTGACCCAGCTTTTGCGTCCCGGGGCTCACCGCTATGACGTGGTGGCTGGACGGCTGAACGACCCCAGTCTTTCCTTTGACCCGACGCTGTATCAGGCGACCTATCAGCGTGGACTGTCGAATATCCTGACCGGCTACGCCGGTATTCAGGGAAGCGGCGCTGCGTATTATGCGGTGCAGTTAGGCATGGCTATCAGTACGGCGATAGGTGCGTTCTCTGTCGATGTCACCCAGGCGCGCGTGCACCTGAATACCACTGAGGAAACGGCGAACAGCGGCCAGAGCTACCAGATCAGCTACAGCAAGTATCTGCCGGATACGGACAGTAACCTGACTATCGCTGCGTACCGGTTCTCGACGTCGGGTTATTACGATTTCCAGACCGCAATGCGCGCGATTGATGAAGAGAAACGCGGCGGCCTGGCTTCCGGCATATGGCGCCCTAAAAACCGGCTGAATATTACCATGAACCAGGGGCTGGGCCCCGGATGGGGACAGGTGTATGTCACCGGTTATACGCAGGATTACTGGAACAATAACAAATCCGATATCCAGTACCAGATGGGGTACAGCAATAACCTCGGCCGGGTGAACTATAACCTCAGCGCCGGGCGCGTCAGAAACTACAGCGGGAAAATGGAAAATAACTTTCTGCTGAACATTTCCACCCCGCTGGGCGGATACGATAAGAAGCATGTGCCAATGCTGACCGCCAGTCTGAACAAAAGCGGCAACGGCCGCATGGGTGAACAGCTGGGCCTTTCCGGCACCTACGGGGAGGACAACCAGTATAACTACGGTCTGACGGCCGCCAATTATAACCAGGGCACCGGCAGCAGCATGACCGCAAGCGGCGGCTGGCGGACGCCTTACAGCCATCTGACGGCCAGCTATGGCACCGGTCAGCATTACCAGAACACCAGCCTGGCGGCCAGCGGGACGGTGATCGCCTGGCAGAATGGCGTGGTGGCCACGCCTTATACGGGTGATACCTTTGCCGTTGTCGAGGCGAAGGATGCGAAGGGAGCCAAAGTTGGTGGCTATCCGGGGCTGAAAATTGACGGCTTCGGGCACGCCGCGATTCCGTATCTGACGCCGTATGAAATGAACGAAGTCAGTATCGATCCGAAAGGGCTATCACAGGATATTGAACTCAGCAATACCACCGAGAAAGTCGCTCCGCACTGGGGAGCGGTCAGTAAGGTTGTCTTTAATACCCGTAAAGGGATACCGCTGCTGATTAACGCGCAGAATGCGAAAGGCGAACCGTTACCGTTCGGTGCAGAGGTGTTTGATGCCACAGGCGCTAATGTCGGCAGCGTCGGGCAGATGGGGCAGATATATGCGTTGACGGAAGCCGCCTCCGGCCAACTGACTGTGAAGTGGGGCAGCCAGCCTGGTGAGCAGTGTAAAATGACTTATCGGGTTAAGGATGAGGCGCAGTCAGGTTTCAGAAAGTTGGCCGAAATATGCAAATAAAAGAAATTAAAAACTAGCACGACTTTTTACGTTTTATTTTCAGGGCGTCTGATTCTTTCGTTCGCCATGAATGTTCGTCATTTTAATTTCCGGAAATAGATAATACTATGCAAAAAAGCACTTTCTCTCAGCATACTGACGTCACTATTCTGACCCTAAACGTCTATCTTGAACACGCCTTAACTTCGTTAGTTGCGGAGTACTCAGGGCCTGATAATGATATTCACCCGCCCCTCCAAGAAGAATCTTTTGTGAAAGATGCGTCCGTATTCAAGATCGCATTAATTGACGTCGAATACATTTACACCCAAAGGGATGCCTGGTATAAAATATACAAATCCATCATCAGTGCGGATTATTATGCGTTTATTTCGTTAACCGATCTAAACTTTTTCCGACTCCCGTCCCTGTCCGTTCGGGGGCCTGTCAGTAAAATAAAGAAAAGTCTGCTACAGCTTGTTAGAAACTCCCTGCAGAAGAAACACGACTTAACAAGAAACAACCCGTTATCATCCCTGAGTTATTCTGAAAAGGAGATTTTTTTCTTTTTAATCTCCGGGTACAGCATCAATGATATTTTCTTATGTCTTGGTAAGAGTAGGAAAACAATATATCAGTCAAGAACCAGCCTGATGAAGAAAATGAAGTTGGGCAACAAAAAGGATTTGCATATGATGCTGAAATTTTGTGAATTTATTGAATACTACACATTCAAGGAAAGCACCCGTGCAACAGGAGACAGTGCATACGTGGTTAAAAACCAGACACTGCCGTTATTCGCACATGCTGTTGAAAATAAAATGTACTGATAACACCGAGGTTTTCACATGAAACTGTCACGCAATCTGACCCAATTCACTAAAACAAAAAAAGGCACGATACACTATTTGTTTATCGGTCTAGCCTGCTTGTTCTCGTCACAGGCTCAGGCGCTTAATTGTGAATTTTCGAAACTTTTTACCGATAACGTTTCAATTCCTGTCGTTGGTCTCGGAATATCCACCGCTGGTGAAGACGTGCCAGTAGGGAAGGTACTATATAGTCAACGATATTTTATTTCTCCTAAAACGACATCTTTAGAATGCACAGTTGGTACAGAGGACTTAGGTAATACACCATATACAATGAACGCCTACGCAACGGTAGCGGTTGTTAGCACGCCTTCAGGCCCAGCAAATCGTGTTGATGGAAAAGATGTATTTCCGACTAACGTTCCCGGGATTGGCGCAATTATTTATACATCAGGTTCAAATATAGAGGTCAGCACTTTTCCTGATACCTGGGAACGTACATTTTCGATAAATTATGGTACGACGTCACAAGGTTTAGGCCAATTAAGTATTGTCAAGATAGAACTTATAAAAACAGGGCCTATCCAAGCAGGGACACAGCAAGTCCAGGGGGCATCATTACCTTCATTTCAGTTTACCTCTGGCTCAAACTCCCCTATTCCCATGAGCAATGTTTTTGTCAATCTTAATTTCGTGGGCTCCACAACGGTGCATACAAAAACCTGTCAGTTGGCAACGTCAAATATTGACGTGAATCTTGGCAACCATGCGGTCGGCGATTTTACCAGCCCGGGAACGGTTACCGAATGGAAAGATTTTGATATCATCCTGCAAGGCTGCCCACCTTTTTATGGTTATGGTAACTATAACTATAACGAAAACACGGGCAGACTTACCGGCTCCAATGCCGAAAACGTTATCTCCATCGGATTTCAAAGCGCCAACGGCGTTATTGAAGGCAACCCTTCACTGGCCAAACTGGATGGCGGTATCAATGCGGCCACCGGGGTCGGCATTGAATTATCGCAAAGAAATATATCTGGCAGTATACCGCTGGATGGTTCCGGTGGGTTTAATCTACCCAATCTTTTGCAGGAAGATAACGCCACCTATATCATTCCGCTCAAAGCTCGCTATGTGCAGTCTGATACAAACGTCACAGCAGGGCCCGCAAACGGCTCTGTCGTTTTTACGATCACCTATCTGTGACTGCGGGTTTATAGAATACCGTCATTTTATATGTCAATGAATTGATTGACTGGCTTATTAAACATCCGGCCTGTCTGACCGGCGGGCTGAAAAGGGAGAAATATACGATGCCCCGAAGCATATTTTACAGCCATATTGCCGTAGCGATAGTTGCATTTTCTATGGTGTCCTCGGCTTTCGCGGATATCGTCATCACCGGTACGCGCTTCGTCTATCAGGAAAAAGAACGCGAAGTGACGGTAAAAATTGATAATGTCGGCGAGAAACCCGCACTGGCACAGGTATGGATAGATGCGGGCGATCCCAATGCCACGCCGGAGACGGCCAAAGCGCCCTTTACGATCACCCCTCCGATTAACCGCATCAACGGAGGGAAAGGCCAGACGCTGCGCATGATTTATACCGGAGAATCATTGCCCGCTAATAAAGAGTCTTTATTCTGGCTAAACGTGCTGGAAATTCCGGCGACGAAAAAAGACAATAAAAACCAGCTGAAAATGGCGGTTCGTTCAAGAATTAAAATTTTTTACCGTCCTCAGGGATTAACCGGCAGCGCTAACCAGGCTGGAAAATCAATCATCTGGAAAAAGGTCAACGGTGGAGTTGAAGGATCTAATCCCACGCCATACTTTGTCTCATTGGCTAATATCACTGAGGATAAAGATGGGAAAATTGTCGTGGCCAATGGAGGCATGATTGCTCCAGGAGAAAAGAGCGTTTTTCCCATGAAGAAGCACCTTGAGACGATTTATCCATCCTATATTAGTGATGAAGGAGCTATTAATTCCTTAGCACAGCAGGTCATCCCCTAATATTAAGGCCTGTTATGGCTCACCAGTGACCAGCAAAAATGCACGCTTATCTTCTAGCTTCACGAGTACATCCCTTTCCAACTCCATAAAAAATGCCATCAATGACGTAAAAATCATTAATGGCATTATTTCATTCAATTAAATCAATGTGTTAAATAAAATTTATTCCCACTCAATGGTCGCTGGCGGCTTACCGCTGATGTCATACACCACGCGGGAAATACCGTTGACTTCATTGATGATACGGTTAGACACGCGGCCTAAGAAGTCGTACGGCAGATGCGCCCAGTGCGCGGTCATAAAGTCGATAGTTTCGACAGCACGCAGGGAAACCACCCAGTCGTACTTACGGCCATCGCCCATCACGCCAACGGAGCGAACCGGCAGGAACACGGTGAATGCCTGGCTTACTTTGTTGTACAGGTCAGCTTTGTGCAGCTCTTCGATGAAGATGGCATCAGCGCGACGCAGCAGGTCGCAGTACTCTTTCTTCACTTCGCCCAGCACGCGCACGCCGAGGCCCGGCCCCGGGAACGGGTGGCGATACAGCATGTCGTACGGCAGGCCCAGTTCGAGACCAATCTTACGTACTTCATCTTTGAACAGCTCACGCAGCGGTTCAACGAGGCCCATTTTCATCTCTTTCGGCAGGCCGCCCACATTGTGGTGAGATTTAATGACGTGTGCTTTACCGGTTGCTGATGCGGCAGACTCGATGACGTCAGGGTAGATAGTCCCTTGCGCCAGCCATTTAACATCTTCCAGCTTCAGCGCTTCTTCGTCGAACACTTCAACGAACACGCGACCGATGATTTTACGTTTTGCTTCCGGGTCATTTTCGCCTTTCAGCGCGCTCAGGAAACGTTCTTCGCCTTCAACATGAACGATGTTCAGGCCGAAACGATCGCCGAACATGTCCATCACCTGCTGAGCTTCGTTCAGGCGCAGCAGGCCGTTATCAACGAATACG
This sequence comes from Klebsiella sp. MISC125, assembly GCF_051131775.1. Taxonomy (NCBI): domain Bacteria; kingdom Pseudomonadati; phylum Pseudomonadota; class Gammaproteobacteria; order Enterobacterales; family Enterobacteriaceae; genus Klebsiella; species Klebsiella sp. MISC125. The sequence goes on along the minus strand of NZ_CP180448.1, from coordinate 1,658,919 downwards.
CAGGTCAGGTTTTTACCAATAGCGCGGTGTAACAGCATCGCGGTGACAGAAGAGTCAACGCCGCCGGACAGACCGAGGATCACTTTATCGTCGCCAACCTGCTGACGGATGCGCTCGATGGCATCTTCGATAATTTTTGCCGACGTCCACAGCGCTTCACACTGGCAGATCTCAAGCACAAAGCGCTCAAGCATACGCAAACCCTGACGGGTGTGAGTCACTTCCGGGTGGAACTGCACGCCGTAGAAACGCTTCTCTTCGTTAGCCATAATGGCAAACGGGCAGGTTTCGGTGCTGGCTACGGTGACGAAATCAGACGGGATGGCGGTCACTTTATCGCCGTGGCTCATCCAGACGTCCAGCATAGCCTTGCCATCTGCGCTCAGCGCATCTTCAATGCCGTGGATCAGCGCGCTATCGGTCTGAACTTCAACCTGCGCATAGCCAAATTCGCGCTCATTAGAGGCTTCAACGTGGCCGCCCAGCTGCATCGCCATGGTCTGCATGCCGTAGCACACGCCAAATACCGGTACGCCAGCTTCAAACACATACTGCGGCGCGCGCGGACTGTTATTTTCAGTGGTACTTTCCGGGCCGCCGGAAAGAATAATGCCGTTAGGGTTGAACTCACGAATTTGAGCTTCAGTGACGTCCCATGCCCACAGTTCGCAATAGACACCTAATTCACGAACGCGACGCGCCACCAGTTGGGTGTACTGAGAACCGAAGTCCAGAATAAGAATACGATGTTTATGAATGTTATCCGTCATTGACGATAATTCCGAGGCAAGTGATACAGGTTAAATAAATCGCCCGGCGCATGGCCGGGCGAAGAAAATCAGGAGCCCATGCGGTAGTTAGGCGATTCCTTGGTGATCGTCACGTCGTGAACGTGGCTCTCCTGGATACCCGCGCCGCTGATGCGCACGAATTCCGCTTTGGTCCGTAGGGTGTCGATGGTACCACAACCGGTCAGACCCATACAGGAGCGCAAGCCGCCCATCTGCTGGTGAATGATCTCTTTCAGGCGACCTTTATAAGCGACGCGACCTTCGATACCTTCCGGTACCAGTTTGTCGGCGGCGTTATCGGTCTGGAAGTAGCGGTCGGAAGACCCTTTGGACATCGCGCCAAGGGAACCCATACCGCGGTAAGATTTGTAGGAACGACCCTGATAGAGTTCGATTTCGCCCGGAGACTCTTCGGTACCGGCCAACATGGAGCCAACCATCACGGCAGCAGCGCCTGCGGCAATCGCTTTGGCGATATCGCCAGAGAAACGGATTCCGCCGTCAGCAATAACCGGAATACCGGTGCCTTCCAGCGCTTCAACCGCGTCAGAAACGGCGGTAATCTGCGGAACGCCCACGCCGGTCACGATACGAGTCGTACAGATGGAACCTGGGCCGATACCCACTTTGACCGCGCTGCAGCCCGCTTCCGCCAGGGCACGTGCGCCTGCGCCGGTAGCCACGTTACCGCCGATGATTTGCAGGTCAGGATATTTGGCACGCGTATCACGGATACGCTGCAGCACGCCTTCAGAATGACCATGGGAAGAGTCGATCAGCAGAATGTCAACGCCCGCGGCAACCAGCGCATCAACACGCTCTTCGTTGCCTGCACCCGCACCAACCGCCGCGCCTACGCGCAGGCGACCATGCTCATCTTTACAGGAGTTTGGCTTACGTTCTGCTTTCTGGAAGTCTTTAACGGTGATCATGCCGCGCAGATGGAAGCTATCGTCCACAACCAGCGCTTTCTCAACACGCTTTTCGTGCATTTTGGCAAGCACTACTTCGCGGGTTTCACCTTCACGCACGGTGACCAGGCGCTCTTTCGGCGTCATATAAACGCTGACTGGCTGGTTCATGTCAGTAACGAAACGCACGTCACGACCGGTGATGATACCAACCAATTCATTGTCTTCAGTTACTACCGGATAACCGGCAAAACCGTTGCGTTCGGTCAGCTCTTTGACTTCACGCAGAGTGGTCGTCGGCAGGACAGTCTGCGGGTCGGAAACCACGCCGGATTCATGTTTTTTCACGCGCTTAACTTCTTCAGCCTGGCGCTCAATGGACATGTTTTTATGAATAAAGCCGATGCCGCCTTCCTGTGCCAGGGCAATCGCCAGACGCGCTTCAGTCACGGTATCCATTGCAGCGGAAAGCATAGGAATGTTCAGACGAATGGTTTTCGTCAGTTGAGTGCTGAGATCGGCGGTATTTGGCAAAACGGTTGAATGTGCTGGAACGAGGAGGACGTCGTCAAACGTCAGGGCTTCTTTAGCGATACGTAGCATGGGCAATATCTCGACCTGGGTGGATAAATATTGCCGTGGCATTATACAGAGCGTAACCGATTGCATCTACCCTTTTTTGCAAATAATACTTGCGCTCCCCTCTCAGCAGGTTACTATCGACTGAATAACCTGCTGATTTAGAATTTGATCTTGCTCACATGTTGCCATCTCAATCCCCCTCAATTTACACGGTTAGCCGCCTAAACCAGTCGGTTCGTTTGGTGCTGGAACGTGAAATGGGTCAGGTGTGGATTAGCGGCGAGATCTCGAATTTCAGCCAGCCCTCTTCAGGTCACTGGTACTTCACTTTAAAAGACGATAACGCCCAGGTTCGCTGCGCGATGTTCCGCAACAGCAACCGCCGCGTGACGTTTCGTCCGCAGCATGGGCAACAGGTGTTGGTTCGCGCCAACATTACGTTGTATGAACCGCGCGGTGATTATCAAATCATCGTCGAAAGCATGCAGCCTGCGGGTGAAGGCCTGCTTCAGCAGAAATATGAACAGCTTAAGGCAGCATTGGCTGCGGAAGGACTGTTCGATCAACAGCATAAACAAGCACTCCCCGCTCCAGCACACTGTGTCGGCGTCATTACGTCGAAAACCGGGGCCGCGCTGCACGATATTTTACACGTGCTCAAACGTCGCGACCCTTCCCTGCCGGTGATTATCTACCCGACCGCCGTTCAGGGCGATGATGCGCCAGGACAAATCGTTCGCGCCATTGAGCTTGCCAACGCACGTAATGAATGCGATGTGTTAATTGTTGGGCGCGGAGGCGGTTCACTGGAAGATTTGTGGAGCTTTAACGACGAGCGGGTAGCCCGGGCTATTTTTGCCAGTCGTCTTCCAGTAGTCAGCGCTGTGGGTCATGAAACCGATGTGACTATTGCTGATTTTGTCGCCGACCTGCGCGCGCCAACGCCTTCCGCAGCCGCAGAGATTGTCAGCCGTAATCAGCAGGAGCTATTGCGCCAGCTACAATCAGGACAGCAACGTCTGGAGATGGCGATGGACTACTTCCTTGCCAACCGGCATCGTCGCTTTACCCAGATTTTTCATCGCCTGCAGCAACAGCATCCCCAGCTACGCCTGGCCCGTCAGCAAACAGAGCTGGAAAGATTGCGTCAGCGCATGCGTTTCGCTCTTGAGACGCAGATAAAACGCGCCGACCAGCGCCAGCAGCGCGCCACGCAACGACTGAATCAACAAAACCCACAGCCGCGTATTCATCGCGCCCAGAGCCGTATTCAGCAACTGGAATACCGGCTGGCGGAAAACATCCGCGCCCGTTTAAGCGATCAGCGCGAGCGCTTCGGTAATATGGTGACTCACCTGGAAGCCGTCAGCCCACTGGCCACTCTTGCTCGCGGCTATAGCGTAACGTCCTCCAGCGACGGCAAAGTCCTGAAGCAAACCAAACAGGTACAAGAGGGGGATTTACTCACTACCCGCCTCAACGACGGCTGGGTAGAGAGCGAGGTAAAAACGGTGACATCCGTGAAGAAAACCCGGGCGAAGAAAAAGTAACATCGATTACTCTACAGCCACCCACTCCACGCGTTTTTTCGAAATCAGCCCGTGTCCGTTCTGGCAAAAATAATCTACCGCGCCACAAGCTTTTAAAACTTCCAGCGGCTTGTGGCAGTCTGGGCAGCGAGCTTCCACAACATAATCTTTTGCACAACGATCGCAGTGGGCGCTATTAGCCTGAATATCAAGCTGCGCGTGGCAGACGGGGCAATTAAATTCCATGGTGACTCCTGACGACGTTTATATTCCATCATTTTATCACGTTTGCAGCGAGTGGGGACCGAGCAGCTGTTGTTGCAACTGGAGGAGCATTAATAACAAACAGGCTATCCGTCCACCGCCGAGCTACCGAGTTTCGTTTTATTCACCCTGCATGCTGAATCGCGACTGAGAAAACGCATCATAGATTTTCTCATTGGTAAACGGCGCAAAGGTAGCCCGTTTAGCGGCATCAACCAGCGCGGCACAATATTGTTTGTTACCTTCACTTGTTGTGATGCTATTCAGTTGTCCATCGTAGCTAAAACTCACGTGTATCCTGCATTTTTTGCCCGACCATCCGTAGCGATCGGGTAGCTGGGACTCTATAGACTCTTTAATCGCCCTCGCCTGCCTGCCATACTCATCTTTGTCAGTGAAACGCCCAGAACTGCAGTCCCCAAGCGCTGTTGTTTTATGGCAATCCGCAGGATGAAGCGGCGCACAGCCGCTGGTAAAGATGACCAAAATACCTATTATTATCTTTTTCATATCCCTGTTCCTGATTCCTTCCTTTAAATGATTCTCCAGACATTATTTCGGGTACATTATTTTTATCTAAAGGGGACTCCTCGGCTTTGAATGCTACCCAGCTGGTTTGGCGCTGGTACTTCTATGGAAGACGGCCCCGGCCTGAAGTTAATGGTAATAATATTATTCCTGGAGGGCTTCCCTTTAACATATCGCCATTTTTTCATGGCAGCCCTGACCTCGTTATCAAACATTCCGGAAGGGTCGGCGCTTAACAATTGAACGTTAGTGACAAGGCCATTATCGTCTACATCAAATTGCGCCTTAACCTGACCTGAGATCCCTTTTTTCTCAGCTTTAGCTGGATAAACAGGCTTAATACGAGGCTCTATGGGTTGTGATTCAGCGGCATACGTTATGGGGATAATAAACAATATCAGGAGAGCTAAAAATCTTTTCATTTTGACCTCATGTCATAGAAGTATTAATCCTGATTAATTTTTCGCACATTTATACGCCGGCCTCAAGTAGGTTTATTGTTAATCAGCGAGTTGGCGATCCCGAGAAATAAAAAAGCCCGACAGATGCGGGCTTTGGGGTCTTCATTCAGGCGAATAGCTTATTTGCTTTTCCTGATGTGCTTAATCAAGCGCTTACGTTTACGCATCTGGTTCGGCGTCAGGGTATTACGTTTATTAGCAAACGGGTTTTCCCCTTCTTTGAACTGGATACGAATCGGCGTACCCATCACTTCCAGCGATTTGCGGAAGTAGTTCATCAGATAGCGTTTGTAAGAATCCGGCAGGTCTTTAACCTGGTTACCGTGGATAACGACGATTGGCGGATTATAACCACCGGCATGAGCATATTTCAGCTTCACACGACGACCGCGTACCAGCGGCGGCTGATGATCCTCTGCCGCCATGGTCATAATACGGGTCAGCATCGCGGTACCCACACGACGGGTTGCGCTGTCATACGCTTCGCGTACGGATTCAAACAGGTTGCCTACGCCGCTACCGTGCAGTGCGGAGATAAAATGCACGCGAGCAAAGTCGATAAAGCCCAGACGGAAGTCCAGAGTTTCTTTAACCTGCTCTCTGACTTCCTGGCTCAGACCATCCCATTTGTTGACGACAATCACCAGCGAACGGCCGCTGTTGAGAATAAAGCCCAGCAGGGACAGATCCTGATCGGAAATACCTTCGCGGGCATCAATCACCAACATCACCACGTTGGCGTCTTCAATCGCCTGGAGGGTTTTGATAACTGAGAATTTCTCTACGACATCAGTGATTTTGCCGCGCTTACGCACGCCCGCGGTATCGATGAGTACGTATTCACGCTCATCGCGCTGCATCGGGATATAAATGCTGTCGCGAGTCGTGCCGGGCATATCGTAGACCACCACGCGGTCTTCACCCAGAATGCGGTTGGTGAGTGTTGACTTACCGACGTTCGGGCGACCGACAATTGCCAGTTTGATCGGCAGATCCTGCGGGTTAAAATCATCTTCCGGCTCTTCAATTTCTTCGCCGTTCTGCTCAGCTTCAAACTTTGCCCAATATTCTGCGTCTTCGTCCACTTCTTCTGGCGGGTTTACTTCGTCAACCCACGGCAACAGGACGTGCTCCAGCAAACTGGTCACACCGCGACCATGCGAAGCAGCAATCGGATAAATTTCACCCAAACCCAATGACCAGAAATCAGCAACTGCCTGATCGGCATCGATACCGTCAGTTTTGTTCGCCACCAGGAAGGTCGGTTTTTCACGAGAGCGCAGATGCTTGGCGATTGCTGAATCCGCAGGCATCAAGCCCGCGCGCGCATCGACCATAAACAGCACCACGTCCGCTTCTTCAATCGCCAGCAGCGATTGTTCTGCCATCCGCGTTTCTACACCCTCTTCGTTACCGTCGATCCCGCCGGTATCAATGCAGATAAATTCGCGACCTTCTACTTCAGCACGACCGTACTTACGGTCACGAGTCAGCCCCGGAAAATCCGCGACCAACGCATCACGAGTGCGCGTTAAACGGTTGAAAAGCGTGGATTTTCCAACATTAGGGCGCCCGACAAGCGCGACCACAGGTATCATGTTAAATGCCTCTTACAAAAATCGATACAACGTCGCTTTTCACGACGTTTCTAAAAAAGTCAAAACGGCCCCTGTCTGCCAGGGGCCGTTTCTCAAAAACAAACTACTGCTGTACTTAACGCGTAACTGCGTACAGCGTGCCGTCTTTGGCCTGAATCAGCAGTTTACCGTCGGCAACTACCGGGTCGGTCAGGAAGCCGGAGCTATCCATTTTCTGCTGGGCCACAAAGTGACCATCTTCCGGGTTGAGCCAGTGCATATAGCCTTCGCTATCGCCGACGACCAGATTTCCATTATACAACACCGGCGCAGTTAACAGGCGATGCAGTAGATCGCTTTGCGTCCACAGCGTCACACCACCGTCAGTGGTTAGCGCCAGCACACGGTCATTCTGGTCAACCAGGTAAATACGGTTGCCATCAACAATGAAATCGTTCACTGAACCCAGCTCGCGTTTCCACATAATCTGGCCGCTACGCAGATCCAGCGCCGTCAGGTTGCCGTTATAGGCCAGCGCATAAATGACGCCATTAACGATAACCGGAGTGGTATCGACGTCGTTAAGGCGGTCGATTTCAGTCGGGCCGGTCGCGGTAGAGATACGCTGCTGCCAAATCATCTGGCCCTGCTGCATCAGCACCGCGCTTACGCGACCGTTGTCACCACCAACAACGGCAGCACCATAGGCGGTAGCGGGAGCGGATTCACCACGCAGGGAGAGCGCTGGCATATCAAGGTTGACGGTCCATTTTACTGTACCATCAGCCTCGTTCAGAGCCTGCAACTGACCGTTGGTCGTATGAATCAGAACCATGCCGTCGCTCACCACCGGACGAGAAATGGCTTCACCTGCCACGCTCGCTTCCCACGCGACGGTGCCATCGCTGGTATTCAGCGCAAAGACTTTGGCTTTTTCACTACCGATATAAACATGACCGCCGGAAACGGTCACGCCGCCGGAAAGCAGTGCAGGCGCGCGGGAGAACCAGCCGTCTTTCTCTGCCAGGTTAACCGACCATACTTCTTTACCGTCACCTGAATTCAGAGCTTTAACGGTGCCTTTCCGATCGGCGGCATAGACAACGCCATCGGCAAACGCCGGGTGAAGATTAGAGTAAAATTCGCCGATACCGCCGCCAACTGAGGTGCTCCAGGACGTGGACGGCGTAAACTGGTTTTCCACCGTCGGCAATGGTGACATTTTCACCACATCTTCTTCGCTATTAAACAGCGAACAACCGCTCAATAAAGTAACGGAAAGCAGCCCTGGCAAAAGTAATTTACGCAATTGCATCGAGTCCCTCTCAGATGGACAAATTATTTATTTTCATACGCATCATTTCGCTGAGCGCCGGTGAAGCATCACTTTTCTCGCCCGCTTCCCAGGCCGCTTTAGCCCCTTGCTTATCGCCTTTACTCAGCAGGATCTCACCGCGCAAATCAGCGACAATTGAGGTCCAACCTTCGCCTTTAACGGCATCAAGGGTTTTTAACGCGGCATCAGGCTGCTTTAGCTGCAGCTGAACGCGAGCAAGACGCATATTGATAACCGATTTCAGGTTATCATCAGAAGCGGCTGTCAGCCCCTGCTGAAGCTGCTTTTCAGCGTTCTGCAGGTCGTTCTTATCGACAAACTGCTGCGCCAGCTCAAGAGACGCAAACGCACCATAGGTGTTTTTACTGTCAGCGGCAAATTTCTGCGCCGCGTTCAGTGCTTCTGGCTTATCCGATTTAAGCGCGGAAATCGCATTCTCATAGGCCAGAGACGAACCTCTGGCAGTGTCCAACTGATGGGATGTCCAGTAGCGCCAGCCAACCAGTGCGCCAACGCCCAAAACCACTCCGACGGCCAGCGCTTTGCCATTTTCGGCAAAGAAACGCTTCAGCGCATCGACCTGATCGTTTTCGTTATCGTAAGTTTCCACGCAGTCCTTCTCCTGACTAATGATTCCCGGGAGATTAACCCAGAAGTGTGCGCAAATGCGCGGCAACGCTATCCTGCGTTACGGTAGTTTGCTCACCTGAGCGTAAATCTTTCACTACCACGTTTCCGTCAGCGACTTCTGACTCACCCACCACCAGAGCAATACGAGCGCCCCATTTATCCGCACGGGCAAACTGCTTCTTGAAGTTGCCGCCGCCGTGGTTGGTCATCAGCTTAACGCCGGGTAACGCATCGCGAACCTGTTCAGCCAGACGCATAGCAGCAAACTGGGTATCGGTTCCGGAGGCTACCAGGTATATATCGACAACAGGATCTGCTTTAAATTCCGGATTTACTGCCTGGACCAGTAAAACCAGACGTTCCAGCCCCATAGCAAAACCCACGCCAGGGGTTGCGCGACCACCAAGTTGCTCAACCAGACCATCATAACGGCCCCCGGCACAAACAGTGCCCTGTGAACCAAGGCTGGTCGTTACCCACTCAAACACAGTGCGGTTGTAATAGTCGAGACCACGCACCAGGCGCTGGTTCACGGTATAGCTGATACCGGCGGCATCCAGCAGAGCGCACAACCCGGCGAAGTGCTCTTTAGACTCTTCGTCAAGATAGTCGCCAAGCGCTGGCGCGTCGTTCAGCAGCGCCTGTACGTCCGGGTTTTTGGAATCCAGTACGCGCAGCGGGTTGGTGTACATGCGGCGTTTACAGTCTTCATCAAGCTTATCTTTAAACTGCTCAAGGTAAGCCACCAGCGCATCGCGATAGTTGGCGCGAGCCTCCAGCGAACCGATGGAGTTCAGCTCCAGCGCAACATGGCTGGAGATACCGAGCTCACGCCACCAGCGAGCGGTCAGCATAATCAGTTCAGCATCAATATCCGGCCCCTGCAGACCGAACGCTTCCGCGCCAATCTGGTGGAACTGGCGATAGCGCCCTTTTTGCGGACGCTCATGGCGGAACATCGGCCCTATGTACCACAGGCGCTGTTCTTGATTGTACAGGAGACCATGTTCGATACCGGCGCGTACGCAGCCAGCCGTACCTTCCGGACGCAGCGTCAGGCTATCGCCATTGCGGTCCTCAAAGGTGTACATCTCTTTTTCAACCACGTCGGTGACTTCACCGATCGCGCGTTTGAATAACGGGGTCTGCTCTACAATCGGCATACGGATTTCGCTGTAACCGTAGCTACCGAGCACCTGCTTCAGTGTGCCTTCAATGCGCTGCCAGAGAGCGGTTTCGCCCGGCAGATAATCGTTCATGCCGCGGATGGCTTGAATGTTCTTTGCCACGTTTATTCTCTTTATATATACAAAAATGAACCCCGGCGCCTCGCGCCCGCAGGTTCAATCATACACGGGAAGCGTATCGCTTCCCAACACGTTATTTTGCTTCAACCTGTTGAATATCGATACGACGCGCTTCATCAAGCATCGATGCTTTGGCACGGATACGCGCTTCTAACTGATCGATCATATCGTCGTTATCCAGCCTGTCTTTACGTACGCCATCTTCGTACAGGCCACTTTTCTTATTGCCGCCGGTTACGCCGAGCGTAGATACCAGCGCCTCACCAGGACCGTTTACCACGCAGCCAATGATCGAAATATCCATCGGCGTAATGATATCTTCCAGACGCTGCTCCAGCGCATTAACGGTGCCGATAACGTCAAACTCCTGACGCGAGCAGGTTGGGCAAGCAATAAAGTTAATGCCGCGCGCGCGAATGCGCAGAGACTTCAGAATGTCGAATCCGACTTTGATCTCTTCAACCGGATCCGCCGCCAGCGAAACACGCAGGGTGTCGCCAATGCCTTCATTAAGCAGCAAACCGAGGCCAATAGCCGATTTCACCGCACCGCTGCGGGCGCCACCGGCTTCGGTGATCCCCAGGTGCAGAGGCTGATCGATCTGCTTCGCCAGCAGACGATAGGATTCAACAGCCAGGAATACATCGGAAGCTTTTACGCTGACTTTGAACTGATCAAAGTTCAAACGATCGAGATGATCGACATGACGCATGGCAGATTCCAGCAGCGCCTGCGGCGTCGGTTCACCATATTTTTCCTGGAGATCTTTTTCCAGAGAACCGGCGTTCACCCCGATACGAATGGGAATATTTTTATCGCGAGCACAGTCCACTACCATGCGAATACGCTCTTCATTACCGATATTACCTGGGTTAATACGCAGGCAATCGACGCCGTATTCCGCAACCTTCAGCGCAATACGGTAATCAAAGTGGATATCGGCAACCAGCGGGACATTAACCTGCTGTTTGATAAGCTTGAATGCTTCAGCCGCGTCCATTGTCGGCACGGAAACACGGACAATGTCTGCGCCAACGCGTTCTAACGCTTTAATTTGATTGACTGTCGCCGCCACGTCAGTGGTGCGAGTATTGGTCATCGACTGTACGGCGATAGGTGCACCATCGCCAATCGGCACATTCCCAACGTAAATTCGTTTAGATTTTCTACGTTGAATCGGAGCCTGGTTATGCATGAAAAATCTCCCGCGTTACCCGTCTGTTACTGCGCCGGTGATTGTTCGGCATTAAGGGTCAGACGCGCAACCTGGTTAGTTCTGATAAAACGACTCAAATCGACGGGTTTACCCAGATACTGAATCTGTACTGCAGCCGGTGCACCAATTTTCAGCTTATAAGGTGCTTGACCGCTCAGATTCAGGTTACCACCTTTACGTTGCAAACCGCTGAACAGCTTTTTACCGGTAGCATCACTCACTTCCAACCAGCAATCAGCGGAGAAGTTCAGCACCAGATCCTGAGCTGAAGCCGCCGTAGCGGCCACGTTTGCCTGATCGGTAGGTAGTGGAGAGGTTGGATTTACCGCTGCAGGCGCTGGAGTTGCCGCAGTGTCGACATTCGCCTGAGAAGGCGCAACAACGGCGTTGTTATCTACCGGGGCCGGAGCCGGGGTTGACGCCGCTGGCGCAGTAGAAGTCTCTACCGGCGCGCTGTTAGCAACAGCGTCCGGTGCAGAATTCGCCGAATCATTATCCAGAGGAATGTTTTGGCTATTATTATCGCCAGAATTCAGCTCAGCGGTAGATTGATCGGCCATGGTGGAGATCTCGTCCTGCTGCGCTTTGTGGTCTTGCCACCACCAGGCGCCGCTGAGTCCGATCACCACAAACAGGACCAGCCAGGTAAAGCTCATCAGCCAGCCATCACGCTTTTTACGACGTTTGCCCAGCGAGAAACTCTGCATCGGCGCAACTTTTGCCGCGCGAATGGGAGCCTGTTTCGCCATCATTGGCAGCAGTTCTTCTTCGGGAATGTGCACAAGGCGAGCATAAGAACGGATATAGCCGCGCAGGAAGGTTGAAGCTAGATCGGCTGGGGCCTTATCGTCTTCAATATCACGAACCGTGGAAACCTTCAGGCATAAGCGCTCTGCCACCGCTTGCTGGCTGAGTCCGAGTTGTTCGCGGGCCGTACGCAGACGCGCGCCCGTGGTGTTTGCTTCTTGATGGTCTTGAGTGGCTTCAGTATTCATTCGCTACAATTACTGGTACGTGAAATTTAAAGTTCAGCGCCGGTAACCCCGCGCCGCGAGACATCTGCTCAACGTCAGACAAACAGTATAAGGCCGTATGACGTACTATCACAGAGACTTATCAATATTGAATGCTAAGCGGTTGTTGTACCGCTACATACTGCCTCAAAGTCGACAAAAACGCACCGTAATTATTAACCAAACCAGTGTATTTCGCCCGGCTATTCAACATAAATATGCAACGCACGACCCGGGTTGCGCGCTGCATCATTTATCAGATTGCCTTAACGTCGATCGCTTCACCCTGCATACGCTTACGCAGCGTGCGCTTGGTGCGGTCGATGACATCACCCGCCAGCTGGCCGCAGGCGGCATCAATGTCATCGCCACGGGTTTTACGCACAATCGTGGTAAAACCGTACTCCATCAACACTTTGGAGAAACGGTCGATACGGCTGTTGGAGCTACGGCCATACGGCGCCCCCGGGAAGGGGTTCCATGGGATCAGGTTGATCTTACATGGTGTATCTTTCAACAGCTCGGCCAGCTCATGCGCATGCTCGGTACCATCATTGACGTGATCCAGCATAACGTATTCGATAGTCACGCGGCCCTGGTTGGCGTTGGACTTCGAAATGTAGCCACGCACCGAGTTCAGAAAGGTCTCGATATTGTATTTCTTGTTGATCGGTACGATTTCGTCACGAATGGTGTCGTTCGGCGCGTGCAAGGAGATCGCCAGCGCAACGTCAATCATATCGCCAAGCTTATCCAGCGCCGGTACCACACCTGAAGTCGACAGGGTCACGCGACGTTTGGACAGGCCAAAGCCGAAGTCGTCGAGCATGATTTCCATCGCCGGAACCACGTTGGTCAGGTTCAGCAGCGGTTCGCCCATCCCCATCATTACCACGTTGGTGATCGGACGCACGCCCGTTGCCTTCACCGCGCCGACAATTTTCGCCGCGCGCCAGACCTGGCCGATAATTTCCGATACCCGCAGATTACGGTTAAAGCCCTGCTGCGCCGTAGAGCAAAATTTGCACTCCAGCGCACAACCAACCTGGGAAGAGACGCACAGGGTGGCGCGATCGTCTTCCGGGATATACACGGTTTCAACGCGCTGATCGCCAACGGCAATCGCCCATTTGATAGTGCCATCGCTAGAGCGCTGCTCTTCAACAACTTCGGGTGCGCGGATCTCCGCGATTTCCTTCAGTTTGCCGCGCAGGACTTTGTTGATGTCGGTCATCTCATCAAAGTTATCGCAGCAGTAGTGATACATCCATTTCATCACCTGATCGGCGCGGAAAGGCTTTTCGCCCATATCTTTGAAAAACTCGCGCATCTGCTGACGGTTCAGATCCAGCAGGTTGATTTTGGCATCTTTGTTCGGCACCGTCAGAGCGGCGCTATCAGGTGTGACTATTTGTTCAGACATAATTGATCCCGGCCTCGTTATTACACGTTATGGCCCCTGGAGGGTTGAAAAAGAAACGCCCCGGGAGCAACTGCTCGTCCGGGGCGCTGTATTCTACAAAGTCTGGCGCATCAATACCACGCTTGCACGCAGTCAATGATAAAAAAATCGTAACCACATACTTAATCCTCTATGGCTTTTCGATTGTCGCAAGGCGGCAAGCTAGTTAAGCCCCGGGAGCATAGATAACTATGTGACCGGGGTGAACGCGCGCAGCCAACACCGCGACGGTCGAAAAGACGACGAGGATTAGCGGGTGCGCGGGCAAACCTCGCCTTCCGCAAAGAAGAACGCGATTTCGCGCGCAGCAGATTCAACAGAATCAGAACCGTGGGTGCCGTTCTCGGTGAAGCTATCAGCGTAGTCAGCGCGCAGGGTACCTGCCAGCGCGTTCGCCGGGTTGGTTGCGCCCAGCAGATCACGGTGACGCTGAACCGCATTTTCGCCTTCCAGCACGGATACGACAATCGGGCCGGAAGTCATAAATTCAACCAGGCCGTCGAAGAATGGGCGACCTTCGTGCTCAGCATAAAAACCGCGAGCCTGCTCAACGGTCAGGTGCAGCATTTTGGTGCCGACAATTTTGAACCCTGCAGCTTCAAAGCGAGAAAAGATGCCGCCAATAACGTTTTTTGCCACCGCGTTTGGTTTGATGATGGAAAAAGTACGTTCAATAGCCATGATAACCTCTTATATGTGTTGTTCTGTTTTGCAGATGAGCAGATAAATACGGCGCGAATTATAATCATCATCTACAGCGGTTGCCTATGTGTTTAGGTAACATTTTTTTAAAAAAAAGCGACCTTAAACAACAAATCCGACCAATCTATGACAGCTCCGCTTATTGTACGGTGAAATTCGCGGCAACAATTTGCCCGGCCTCATCCATCACCACCAGTTGATAATTTTCGAGGCGTTCCAGGCTGAGGGTTGCGTTAACGCCTTCCACCGCCAGCGGTTCGCCGTTCAGAAACCACCAGCGCCGCCCTTCCCCGCCGGTCGTTTGCAGCGGTAGCATAACCTTCTGCTCACCGGGCAGGCGTTTAATCACCGATCCCTCGCGAATGCCGGATAGCACCAGCGGCGCGGGGTCCGCGGTTTGTACTGGCGGACAATCAGCCGATACTGCAGGCAGTCTGGCGCGACGCCGTTCTCCAACAGGGAGCCAGGGTTCGAGCGGCAGCGGCCAGACGTCGATATTTTTTGCCACCGCGCCGGGGCAATCTGCCGTCACCCGCAGCCCTTTGTCATTCAACCATACCGGGAAACGAATACCGCGAATCCCTTCCTGACCGGGCAGCAGCAGCGTCGGCGGCTGGCTCTCATCCAGCAGCCAGGTTGCCAACCGTCGGCGACAGTTCGCATCTCCTGACGCTAGATGCTGCCCGCCGGGCCAGCAAATGTTCCCGGCGCTGACCGACGGTGGACGCGGGTCGGTCGGCAATCCGCCGCGGCCCATCGCGGGTCGCGCCAGCAGCATATTATTCACCTGATTAAGCAACGGCACCGCGCTGGCGAAGCCAAACTGCCCGACCACCGGCGTGCCATCGGGTCGCCCGGTCCAGATGCCGATCAGGTAGCGGGCATTAACGCCGATCGCCCAGGCATCGCGATAGCCGTAGCTGGTGCCGGTTTTCCACGCCAGCGGTACCACCTGCACCAGCGATGCATCAGGAACAGGCTGCGCTTCACCAGCAAGAATACGCCGCACAATCCAGGCTGAGCCCGGCGACAGTAGCGGTCTTTCCACTAGCGGGGCGTTCGGTGTGATGCGTAAGCGCGCGGCCTTGCCGTGACGGGCAAATGCGCTATACGCCGCCACGATATCCTCCAGCCTCGCCCCGGCGCCGCCGAGGATCAGCGACAGATTCGGCTCCGCGCCCGCTGGCAGCATCAGCGGCAGACCAGCGTTGCGCAGGTTAGCGGCAAACCGCTTCGGCCCGTAGGCCTCCAGTACCTGCACCGCCGGAAGGTTCAGCGAACGAACCAGCGCTTCGCTGGCGCTCACCGGCCCATGAAAACCGCTGTCAAAATTGCCCGGCCGGTAGTCGCTAAAACGACGCGGCACGTCCTGCAGTAAAGAAGCCGGATGAATCAGCCCCTCATCCAGCGCCATGCCATAAACAAATGGTTTAAGTACTGAACCAGGTGAGCGAATCGCCGCCACCATATCAATGTGACCAAAGCGACTATCATCTGTAATATCCGCCGATCCCACCCAGCCGCGCACCTTCATATTAGTATGATCGACCACGACTATCGCCAGCGAGCTGCGCGGCGGCAGGCGCGATTTCCAGTTTAACGCCAGATCTTCCAGTTGCCGCTGTAGCCCGGCATCCAGCGTCGTCACTACCTTATCTTCACGGCTGCTCGCCAGCGCGCGGCGGGAAAAAAGCGGCGCCAGCTGCGGCATCTGGCGTGGAAAGAGCCACACTGGCTCTTCGATAGCTTCACGCACCGGTTTTTCAGGCCACACGCCCTGGCTCTGCATCCGCAGCAGCACTTTATCGCGCGCTGCCTGAGCCCGCTCGGGCCAACGATCGGGACGCAGACGGCTTGGTGCCTGCGGCAGTACCGCCAGCAGCGCCGCTTCGCCGTAACTCAACTGCGCGGGCGGTTTACCCAGGTAGGCCCAGCTCGCCGCACCAATGCCCTGTAACGTGCCGCCAAACGGCGCCCGGTTGAGGTATAGCGTGAGAATATCGCTTTTCGACAGATGCCACTCCAGCTGTAGCGCCCGCCATAACTGGCGCAGCTTGCCGCCGAAAGTACGCGGATGAGGATCGAGTAGACGCGCCACCTGCATGGTCAGCGTACTGCCTCCGGAGATCACCCGACCGGAGGTCAGATCCTGCCAGGCGGCACGCGCGATAGAAAAGGGATTGACGCCGGGATGATCCCAGAACCAGCGATCTTCGTACTGGATCAGCGCCTGCAAATAGCGCGCTGAGACGTCATCGAGCGTCACCGGATAGCGCCAGACGCCCTGCGCATCGGCAAAGCGCCACAACGGCGTCCCGTCTTCCGCCACCACAACCCTTGCGGGCGTAACCTCATGCAGCGGCAGCGGCCATAGTCTGTCAGCCGCCAGCACCGCAAGCCACAGCAGAAAAAAGAACGCCGCCAGCCAGCGCCAGCGGCGTTTTATACCACTCAATCCGCGCATTTACGGGGTGACGGTTAGCGGGCCGCTGGCCACGCCGGTTGCCCGCCATTGCGGCACATACATCGACTCCACCTGCGGCTGCGGAACCTGATAAGTCCCCGGCGTCACCGCCCGCGCCAGATAAACCAGGGTCACAGGCTGTCCTTCGTTGATAGCCACCGCAGCGACAAAACGATCGTCGCGAAATTCAATGTGCTGGATATCCGCCTGCTGCATCTGGTTGAGCAGATTCTGCACCACCTCGCCATTCTCCTGCAGGCTAGCGCTGCTGTTGGCCAGATTCTGGTTTTCCAGCTCCAGCCCTGCCGGAAGTAAATCGACCACCAGCGCGTCCGGTACGTTGCGTTTGGCTGTGACTTCCAGCTTCACCAGTACCAGCTCGCCGCTGCGCAGTGAAGAGAGCGATTTCTGCTGACCCTGAGTATCGAAAATTTGCCGTTCAATACCCAGCACGTTACCGCCAGGCTGTGGAGCGCTCTGCGGATACCCGCTGCTGTCGAGACGTAGCCACAGCGGCTGTTGACCGGTGTTGGTCACCTCCAGCGCCGCCAACTGGTCGCCGATCAGGTTGCGAGTTTGCACTTTGTCACCGGAGAGCGGTTCGGCCTGCAGCGAGGTTTGTACCTGCCAGTTGCCAGGAACGTCCTGCAACGAGCGCCCGGCAAGGAATAGCGCGTTGGTCTCCTGCGTTGAGAGCCAGCGCTGACCATAAGCCTCTTCCGCCAGGTTGCTTAGTAGCCTGTTTTGCGCCTCCGGCAGCAGCTTGTTCTCTTCCAGCAACGCCAGCTTCAGCGCATCGTCGCGCAGCTCGCTACCGTAGTCGCCAAGCCAGCGATTTGCGTCCTGACGCGGCGTAGACATTGCCAGCTTCAAAGCTTCGTCACCGCGAGGCGCATCGCCCATCGCTTTCAGCGCAACGCCTAACTGCAACAACGGCAGACCAGAACGCGCCTGCTCGTGGCGATTCCAGATTTCGCGCAGCGCGCCGAGCGGTGCTTTTTGCTGCCGCGCCAGCACCAACGCAGCATAGGCCTGAGCAGCAAAGCGGCTGGCCTGGGCATCATCGCTATAGCGAACGGTCATCAGCCCCGGTTCCTGTAAATAACGCAGCAGGCGCTGGTTGCCGTTGTTAATAGCATTCGTCGGCACGCTATAGCCCTGCTCTCCCGCTCGCACGAGGAAGTCCATCGCGTAAGCGGTCAGCCAGTACTCTTCCGGTCCTTGTTTATCCCACAGGGCGAAACCGCCATCATCGCGCTGCATTTGCAGCAGGCGCGAAATGCCGATATCCACCGCCGCGCGCCGTTTTTCATCGCTGTCTCCGCTGATCCCCAACGCTTTTAGCTGGACGGCGTTGGTATAGAGCGACGGGAACAGCCCGCTGGTGGTCTGCTCCAGGCAGCCGTAGGGATAAGCTTTGAGGTCACGAATATAGCGCGCCAGATTCAGCGGCGGCTTACCGCTGAATACCAGTTGCCCTTGCAGCGTGGCGGGCGAGAAGCCCTGGCTTTGCGTCACCGGAGCCTGCCAGCTTTCACCGGGCTGTAATACCGCGCCGGAATTCACGGTTTGTGCCGGAAACGCCGGACGCACGCCCAGCGTCCACTGTTTTTGCATCGGGGTGAAGGTTTCGCCAGGCAGGTTCAGACCGCTGATAGTGGCGTTCACCTGGCCGTCGCCAAAACCGTCCTGCGCGCGAACGGACACAAACAAAGTGCTGCGCGCGCCAGGAGCCAGCTGTACCGGCGGTACTTCCCCGCCTTCAAGCTGGAGCAGACCGCTGGCGTTCAGCGCAACGTTGAGCGTTTGCGGCTTGTCGGTCAGATTGCTGAGATCCAGCGCCAGGCGAGTAGTATCTCCGCTGGCGAGGAAGCGCGGCATGTTCAGCTCGGCAATTACCGGCGCTGCAACGATCACTTTATCTTCACTACTGCCGAAATCATCAGCGCTCCACGCCTGGGCCATCACCCGCAGTTCGCCGTTAAAATCGCCAATCGGCAACGTTACCGTGCCTTCGCCTTTCTCATCCAGCACCACCGGCTGCGCCTGCTGGGCGATAATCGTCACATGATTGACCGGCGGTTTACCGCCGCGCTTGAGTTCATCACCATCGCCGCCGAAGCGCAGGCTGGCGAGCCTCCCCTGTCCTTCAATGACCTGACCGTAGATATCGTAAATATCTGCGCCGTAGCGCTTCTGGCCAAAGAAAGCATTCCACGGATCCGGCGTCGCATAGTCGGTAATATTGAGTACACCACTATCCACGGCGGAGAGCAGGACGTTAACCTGCTTTGGCGTCTCGCCTTCTTTGACGCTGGCTTTAACCTTAACCGTCAGCGGCTGGTTCGGGCGCATTTTATCCGGCGCTTCCAGCGCCAGATTCAGACGGCGATTTTCATCACCAAGCGGCAGATGCAACAGACCCACTGCCCGTTTTGGCGTCGCGGAGCGTGATTTATCCCCCGGACGAATCACCAGGGTGCTGAGATACAGGTCGTGGCGATTCCAGGCTTTATCCACCGGAATCGACAAATCCATGCCTTCCGCCGGAACGTCAATTTCCTGCCACCACAGCGGCCCTTCGCTTGATTCCACCAGCGCATAGCCTTTACCGGCTGCCGGC
Source organism: Klebsiella sp. MISC125 (assembly GCF_051131775.1). Taxonomy (NCBI): domain Bacteria; kingdom Pseudomonadati; phylum Pseudomonadota; class Gammaproteobacteria; order Enterobacterales; family Enterobacteriaceae; genus Klebsiella; species Klebsiella sp. MISC125. The sequence goes on along the minus strand of NZ_CP180448.1, from coordinate 1,639,523 downwards.
GCGGCAATGTGCAGCTTGATAGTGTCACCCGGTTTATAGGCTGGTTTATCCAGCTTCATGGTGACGCGGTCCGGGCGTGCGGCTCCCTGGCCATCGCTGTTATCCTGCCAGCTGTATCCGGCCCAGAAGCGCACGCTGCTGACAACATCGTCCGGCCCTTTGACCTCCAGTCGATAAGAGCCCCACTCAACCGGGAAGCTCACTTTCGCCGTCTGCCCAGCGGGCAGATCCAGCGACTCCTCTCCTTCCTGAAGATCTTTTTGATCGAACTGCGACTGCCAGCCTTCGCTATCAGACCAGTTCCAATAGTAGTCGCGGCGCTCGCGGATCAACCTGACCTGTAGCCCGGAGACCGCCCTTTTCTCGCCTTTGGCATCGGCATAGACGATCTCAAACGCGGCGCTGCCGTTTTCATCCACCACCGGCTGCTTGATGGTGCTGTCGGTGCGATAGTCGTATATCTCTTTCAGGGCAAATTCCGGACGAATGCCCGGCAGCGCGTCGGCAGGCCAGATTGGCTGCCGGACAGTGCGGGTTACCGGGCGGCCACCAGATTCCAGCAGGCTGGCCTGCAAAATTACCTGCAGCGGCGAGTGGCTCTCCTGCCACTGGCTGGCGGTGGTCACTTGCGCATGACCTTGCTCATCGAGCGTGGCCTGTACTTCATCCAGGCTGCGGGAAAGGTTCTCTTCGGCAATATCGCCAAACTGGAAGCCCGGCAGCGCTGGCACCGCATCGCGCAGCGGGCGCAGGAACAGCTTGCCCTGTAGCTGGTTGCCGCTGGCCGGCGCGCCGTACAGATAAGCGCCGGTCACGGCAAAACTGACATCAGTAGCGGGAGCAATCGGCGCATTTTGCGGCGTCAGGTTCAGCGCCATGCGCTCGGGCATAAAATCTTCAACGTGGAAATCCCACTCGCGCGGCTGGTTGTCGCCAGTGCTGGCGCGGATATGCCACATCCCGGTTGCCGCGCCGCTATCGAGCGGATACGTAAACTGGTACAGCCCGTTAACGGGCTTGCTTACCGTCGAACGAATCACCTGGCCGTCCGGCTGCACCACTTCCAGCTTCACCGGCTGCTCGGCCAGCGGTTTGCCGTCTCTATCGCGCAATAACGCGTTGAGAACCACCGTTTCGCCCGGTCGATAGAGATCGCGCGGGCCGAACATAAACAGTTGCTTAGTGAAGCCCGGCGCTCCGGCAATCGAAAACTCCGCCAGATCCAGCGCCGGGAGTTTGAGGTCCAACAGGGTAGTTTGTCCGTCCTTGCGCGCTAGCAGCAGCGCCGCGTCTTTATCAGTTTGCAGCGTGACGTGTCCCTGAGCATCGCTCTTCGCTTGCGCCAGGGTTTGCCCTTTGGCATTCAGCAGCTGAACGTCAATGTCGGACTGCGCAGCACCGTTTTCGAGGCTCTGGGTAAAGACATCCAGCCGGTTGTGGTAACGGTGTGCGGATACGCCGATATCGCTGAGGGTGAACAGCGTCGCGGCGTTGCTGTAGTTATAGTGGCCCGCCTGATTCATCACCGCAATATAGACGCCCGGCTCTTGCAGAGGCTTGATATCCGCCAGCGGCAGCAGCAATTTTTCGCGAGTATTGCGCGCCGGGTTGAGGTCGAAACGGCCGGTATAGACCAGATCGGCCATCTTCAGCAGCTCATCCGACTCCCAGTTGCTCAGCGAATTGCGGTATTCCCACTGGCTGACAAAAGCGGAGAGTGATTCCGGCTTGATGCGGAAAAAGTTCACGTCGACGTTATCAACATTCAGTGCCATCACCGGTAGCCCGGCAACGACTTTCCCCGGCAGCAGCGAGCCGCGGCTGGCAAAACCAATGCTTGGGGCAATATCGCGGGTGGTAATGGTTTTTTCGAAGCTGCTGTCAAAAGTCGCTTTATTCAACGCCGCCAGGGTTGGGTCCACCGAAACAATCAGCTCACGTTTTGGCTCCAGATGGCGCAACCGTAGCTCTTTAAGATTTGGCGCCAGCTCCCAGGCACCGTCCACTTTGCCGCTCTTTTTGTCGACCAGATGTACGCTGCGGGAGAAATCCTGATCCGGCTGTAAAGGGATAGAAAAAGTCAGCACCAGCGTCGCCGCGCCGTCAAGCTGCACTTCCGAGGCATCCAGCAGCGTTAGCGCCTTGCCTTTGCTTTTTTCCGCCAGCGCCGCCAACTGGGCGCTGTCCGGTTTCGCATTGTCTTTATCCGCCGCCGTGGAGGCCGCTGGGGCAGCCGCCTGTGGTTTGCCGCTGTCATCGCAGCCGGTCAACGATAACGCAGTAAGTAGCGCCAGAGATAGCGCCGCCAAACGAAATGGTTTCATCCTTCTAACCCCTCGGCCCAAGAGCCAGATACATTCAGTGAACACATTATTATGCGTGAACGGCAGAATTACCAACAGCGCGCTCGTTAACAATGTCCGGCAAAAGAGACCTCAGGATTGAGTATCAGAACTTATAAATTAATCAAATAGCATTAACCGGGATTTTTCTCACTTCCTCTGAAAAAGGAATTTATTGCTGTCTTGTTATTTTGAGCATCCATCAAAAGCAAACCTATATAAATTGACAACTCTCGCATTTTCAATTATTTGATATATATCAACGCCTCTAAAGCATAAATGACCTCATGGCGAAGATATTATCTGCACGTTCCGCAGTTACCTGATAACACAACATCCACCCGTCCCATAAACATATATGGGATAAATAATATGGAAGTTATTTATGTCACAAATGGTCGCACTGTCGATTATTGTTTTTATTCTTTATATCGGCGACGTTGTTTCTACCCGCACAAAAGCCTGGATTCCCTCGGTATTTGTCTGCGCAGTTCTGTTTCTGGTTGGCTACTGGACATTTTTTCCTGCGGATATTATCAGCCGGGCCGGAATCGGTACGCCGGTTGCCATAATGCTGATGTATCTGTTAATCACCAATATGGGTACTCTGCTGTCGCTTAAAGAGCTGGCCCAACAGTGGAAAACCGTGGTTATCTCCCTCGCCGGTATTGCCGGAATCACGACCGCCGTTTTTGCGGTATGCATGGTGATGTTTGACCGCAATACCGCGCTGGTTACCATTCCTCCGCTGGTTGGCGGCATTGTTTCCTCGCTGATTATGTCGCAAGGCGCAAGCAACGCCGGTCTGGTCGATCTGTCGGTGTTTGCCATTTTGATCTACGTGATGCAAGGGTTTGCCGGGTATCCGCTGACCGCCATTATGCTGCAGCGCGAAGGCAAAACGCTGCTGGCCCGCTACCGCAGCGGAGAGCACCGCGCTGATGACATCCCGGATGAACACGCGATGCTGGCGGTCGGGGAAGAGAAAATGCCGCGCCTGTTCAGCAAAATCCCCGGCAGCTATAACAGCAACTACTTTAAATTCCTGCGTCTGGCGCTGGTCGGCTGTCTGGCTTGGTTTGTTGCTGACCTTGCCAAACCCATCGTCAATATCAGCCCGTTTGTACTGTGCTTGTTTTTTGGCGTGGTCTTTACCTCCTTAGGCTTCCTCGAAAAGCACACCCTGCATAAAGCTAACGGTTTTGGTTTCGCGATCATGGCATTGATGCTATTTATTTTTGATACGCTGAATAAAGCGACTCCGGAGATGCTGCTGCGCCTGCTTTTCCCGATGGTAGTGCTCATCGCCACGGCGGTTATTGGCATGTTTATCGTCTCCTGGCTGGTTGGGAAACTGCTTGGCGTCAGCGGCCCGATGTCATTCGCCATCTCCCTGACCGCGCTTTATGGTTTTCCTGCGGACTACATTATTACCAACGAGGCCATCAACGCCCTCACCCATGATGAAAAAGAGCGCCAGATGCTAACTCACCATATGCTGGGCCCAATGCTGGTCGGTGGGTTCGTCTCCGTCACCATGGTTTCGGTGGTATTAGCCGGAATATTGGTCGGCTACCTGACGCCGGTTGCCGGTTGAGCGCGTTGAATTTTTAGCTATTTATGGAGTCATTGATGATTAACCCTGCCATTACCGAGATTATTGCCAGAGAAGAACCGGCAATGATCGCTTTTCGTCGCGACCTGCACGCCCATCCGGAACTGCCGTGGGAGGAGAAGCGCACCACCGATCGCGTCGCCGCTGAACTGGAAGCCATCGGCATCCCCTTTCGTCGCACCCAACCCACCGGAATTATCGCCGATATTATTGGCGGTCAGCCGGGTAAAACCGTGGCCCTGCGCGCCGACATGGACGCCTTGCCGGTGCTGGAACTCAACGACCAGCTCAGCTACAAATCACAAACCACAGGTAAAATGCACGCTTGCGGCCATGACGCCCATACCGCCATGCTGCTGACCGCTGCCCACGCGCTGTATGAAATCCGCGAGCAGCTTACGGGCAACGTACGCTTGATTTTTCAGCCTGCGGAAGAGATTGCGGAAGGGGCCAAAGCGATGATCCAGCAGGGAGCCATCGACAACGTGGACAACGTTTTTGGGATGCATATCTGGTCGGGCACGCCATCCGGTAAGGTTTCCTGCAACGTCGGTTCGTCATTTGCCTCCGCGGATTTACTCAAGGTGACGTTTCGCGGCCGTGGTGGCCACGGCTCGATGCCGGAAGCGTGCGTCGATGCGGCGGTTGTCGCTTCCGCTTTCGTGATGAACCTCCAGGCTATCGTGGCGCGCGAGACCTCGCCGCTGGAGTCCGCCGTGGTAACCATCGGCAGAATGGACGTCGGCACGCGCTTTAACGTCATCGCCGAAAACGCCGTTCTTGATGGCACTGTGCGCTGCTTCAGCATTGAAGCGCGTCAGCGTCTGGAAGCGGCAATTACCCGCTATGCAGAGCATACCGCCGCCGTGTACGGCGCGACCGCTCAGGTTGACTACTGCTACGGTACGCTGCCGGTGATCAACGAGGAGCGCAGCGCGCTGCTGGCGCAGTCGGTTATCCGCGATGCGTTTGGCGACAAGGTTCTTTTCAACGAAAAGCCCACCACCGGCGGAGAAGATTTCAGTTTTTATATGGAGAATATCCCCGGTGCTTTCGCGCTGCTCGGCTCAGGTAACAAAGAGAAAGGCAGCGATTATGCGCACCATCATGGCTGCTTTAATATTGATGAGCAGGTGATGAAAAACGGCGCTGAGCTGTATGCACAGTACGCCTGGCGCTACCTGCAGCAAAGCCAGTTTTAACAGGCTACTCCCCCGACGCCGTTCGGGGGAATATCACATTCCCGCCGTATCCTCTTGAAAATGCCTTGTCGATATCGTTAAAAACAACAACAATCACTCTATTGTTGATGACACGGAGGCACCTATGTCTACCTCGTTTTTTGTCGCTGCCGATTGGCTGGCGGAACATATTGATGACCCGGAAATCCAAATTATCGATGCGCGCATGGCGCCACCGGGGCAGGACGATCGGGACCTTAACGCTGAGTACCTGGCAGGCCATGTTCCTGGCGCCGTTTTTTTCGATATTGAAGCCCTGTCAGACCACACCAGCCCGCTACCGCACATGATGCCGCGCCCGGAGGCTTTTGCCGTTGCAATGCGTGAACTTGGCGTCAACAGTGATAGGCATCTGGTGGTATACGATGAAGGTAATCTCTTCTCCGCACCGCGCGCATGGTGGATGTTGCGTACTTTCGGTGTCGAAAAAGTTTCGATACTTGCGGGTGGCCTCGAAGGCTGGCGTCGCGATGAGCTACCGCTGGAGCAAAGTCTTCCTGAATTGCCGGAAGGTGATTTTGACGGCCGCTTCGATCCGCTGGTGATCAAGCGTCTGACCGATGTGCTGCTGGTAAGCCATGAAGGATCGGCGCAGATCGTTGATGCTCGCCCGGCAGGGCGCTTTAATGGTCTCGTGGCTGAACCCCGCGCTGGTTTGCGCAGCGGGCATATCCCCGGTGCATTAAACGTGCCGTGGACAGAATTGGTAATAAACGGCGAGCTGAAAACCGTCGATGAGCTAAATGAGATCTTTGCGCGTCAGGGCGTGGATTTTGAACGCCCCATCATTGCCAGCTGCGGCTCCGGCGTGACGGCATCCGTAGTTGTACTGGCACTAACGACCCTGGGCGTCAACGGCGTTTGCCTGTATGACGGCTCATGGAGCGAATGGGGCGCACGGACGGATTTGCCGATTGAACCGGCGCAGTAGATAATTATTCGTTTCGTTCAGACAGTTTCTCAATAGAAGGCTGCCATTAATGGCAGCCTTCTTTGTATTTAAACAATGGATTTTTATTATAAGGAAATTATATGAAATATTTAACAATGCGCAGTTTAATCTGCGCATCGCTTTTCTCTGTGCTCAGTATATTTAGCACCTCCCACTGTTATGCCAATGATTATGAAACACTTTTTAAAACAAAAATTGAACCACTCAAAGAGAAGGCCAGTCAGGGTGATATTGATGCTTTAAATGATTTAGCCTGGCGCTATCGTGCGATTATCAGCACCAGCGGTGACAATCTGAAATATGACGGACCGGAAGCGAAGGAAGCGTTCAGTTTTATTATGTCGCATTACCAGGAAGGAAATGCGCAGTTAGAATATGAAATCTCCGGGTTTTACGCCGAAGGTATTGGCGTTGCAAAAGATACTCAGGAATCAGAACGCTGGATTGAAAAATCGGCGCGGCATAATTATCCGAAATCACAATACATCCTCGCCTTGCGATATCTTAACAAAAACGATAATCAGAATGCTTTAAGCTGGCTTAAAAAGGCTGCCACCCAAGGTTATGACTCTGCCGAAGACAAGCTGGCTAGTATGTACCACACCGGTACAGGGGTCGATAAAGACTGCCTGAAGGCAATCAAGTTGTATCAAAAATCCGCGACATCGAAAGCTCTACGGGGAGTGGAAGAAATCCAAAACGATCCCACCTGCCAGAGCGCGCTGCAAACCCCGGAAGCAAAACGCGCCCTGGCCCCTGCGCCAGATCTCGCTAATCCTGTGGACGCCGGTGAGCAATACGAGTTAGCCGCTTCTTATGATGATGGTGGCGATAAACATATCGATTATGTTAAAGCGAAATTCTGGTACGAAAAGGCAGCAGATCAGGATTATACCGTTGCTATCCGCGCGCTGGCCTTTATGTATGAAAAAGGTAAGGGCATGAAACCTGATTATCAAGAAGCTTACGAACTGTATAAACGTTCGGCGGCGCAAGGCGATGGCGCATCGCAATATATGGTTGAGAGCATGGCTCCCTATATGAAGAATTAGCGCTGTTGGTTCGAAAACGGGGCGCAAGCCCCGTGCAGTTCAGATAATACGATTCTGCTTAAAGTCGCGCAGGAAGCTGCCCCAGCGCTTTTCATAGAACGGCGTGATGTGGGCAATCATAAAGTGGCTGATGCCCTTTTCGCCCTCCACCACCTGGCAGATATCAATTGGTTCGTCGCCGGGAAGCGTATCGGTCGCTACGCTGCCGGTTGCCTGAATGATCTCCTCGATGTCGCCTTCCGCTTCAATACCAATCAGCAGGTTAGCTGGCGCATCGGCGCTGTCTTTAATCGAGCATAAAAACGCGCGTTTCACCGTTTTCAGCGTCTTGAACAGCGTAGTCAGCGAATCAACCATCTGCGCAGGCGGTTCAGCAACTTCGGACAACAGCAGCGGCGCGCCGCCTTCGAGCACGGTCTGGGTACTCAACGGGCTACCTTCTTCGCCCAGCAGGTGGCTAATCTCACGCGGCGCAAACTCTTTGCCGGTCGGCAGTTTGGCATTGAGATACAGCGTCTCGCCGAGGGTCATAGCGAACAGCGTGCGCACCGGCATCACCACAAAAGACTGCTCGTCTTCCACGGCCTGTTGCAGCGCTTCCAGCGAGGTGAAAAAAGGAATAACCGACGTGCCGTCATCTTTTTCCCAGTGCTGCAAATCCAGCACGCTGTCTTCGACGACCTGCTCGCCCGGCGCGCCTGCGCCAGGCACCCAGACGGTGGCTTCCAGCAGCGTGCGGAAAAACGCCGGACGATGGCCTGGCTCGGTGGCCGCCTTCTCCAGCAGAGTTTCGAGTTCGTTTTTGATTTCAGACATAGTGGTTCCAGATCGGTGGATCCCCCCTCACCCCGGCCCTTTCCCCAAGGGGCGAGGGATAAAACCGGACAGTCCCCCAATCCGCGATATGGGGGAGAAAACCGGACAGTCCCCTCTCCCCTTGGGGAGAGGGTTAGGGTGAGGGGAAAAGGTTATTCCGCAGTCAGCAAATTCGCAATGGTGCGCACGCCAAGGCCTGTCGCGCCCGCCGACCACTGCTCAACGGCAGATTTGCGGTAGGTCGCTGAGCAGTCGATATGCAGCCAGCCTTCATGATAGTTCTCGACAAAGTGGGACAGGAAGCCTGCCGCCGTGCTGGCACCCGCCGGATAGGCCGCGCTGCCAGTATTGTTCAGTTCCGCAAAGTTCGACGGCAGCTGGCCACGGTGGAACTCTGCCAGCGGTAGACGCCAGAACGCTTCGTTCTCGGCCTGAGCGCTTGCCAGCAGACGATTCGCCAGATTGTCATCAAAGCTGAATAGCGCATGATAATCATTGCCCAGCGCGGTTTTTGCGGCACCAGTGAGGGTAGCAGCGTCGATAATCAGCTCAGGTTTCTGTGCACAAGCATCAATCAGGCCATCCGCCAGCACCAGACGACCTTCGGCATCAGTATTCATGATTTCAACGGTTTTGCCGTTGCGATAGCGAATAATGTCGCCAAGCTTGAAGGCGTTGCCGCTAATCAGGTTATCAGCACAGCACAGGTACAGCTTCACGCGTTTGTTCAGGCCGCGAGTAATAGCAAACGCCAGCGCGCCGGTTACCGTCGCCGCCCCCCCCATATCGGACTTCATTGAGTCCATAAAGGCGCTTTGCTTGATGCTGTAGCCGCCGGAATCGAAAGTGATGCCTTTGCCCACCAGGCAGGCGTAAACCGGAGCGGCTTTATCACCGGTTGGGTTATAGTCCAGCGCCAGCAGGACTGGCGGACGCTCGGAGCCGCGACCAACGGTGTGCAGACCGAGGTAGTTCTGCTCGCGCAGGTCTTCGCCTTTGGTGATGCGATAAGAAACGTTGTCGCAACCGACGCTGCACAGCAGGTCAACCGCGCGCTGCGCCAGTTGCTCCGGCCCTAACTCTTCAGCCGGGGCATTAATGGTGTCGCGCACCCAGTCGATAATGCTCAGGCGGCTATCCAGCTCGCTTTTCTGCGCGTCGTCCAGAGTTGGCCACTCAACTTTACGGCTGCCTTTCGGACCTTTATAACCCGCCCAGAACGCCCACGCGCGGTCTGTATTCCAGCCTTCGCCATCGAGCGCGACGTGTTTGATGCCCATGCCGTCAATTTTACGCGCCGCGCGCTGGATCAAACCCAGGTCGTCTTTGCCGTTCAGGTGCAGGGTGATGCCGTCGTTATTAATGCTGTAAGACGCTTTTTCTCCCCAGCGCGCATCGGCTGGCTGAGCGGTCAGCGTAATCTTCATAGCTTCGGTCATTATCATTATCCTTCTTAGCAAACGGGCCACCGTATGGCAGCCCGTAAAGTTCTTTCGCTCATTGATTCATCCGACTTAAAGCCGCATAAATCATGACGCGAAAATTATTCTGCTTCGTCTAACCAGACTAGCAGAATCGCCTCCAGAATTTTTTCATTGGATGAGTTTGGATCGTCATTAAACTCTTCCAGCTCGCAAATCCACTGATGCAGATCGGTGAAGCGAACGGTTTTCGGGTCGAGATCCGGGAAAGCGTCGTACAGCGCTTCGCCGATTTCACGACTATCGGTCCATTTCAGTCCCATATTAATGCTCGCGTGCGTGGTTGATGGTGTAGCGCGGAATTTCGACGACCAAATCGTCATCAGTCACGCGCGCCTGGCAGCTCAGACGGCTGTCGGGCTCAAGCCCCCAGGCCTTATCCAGCATGTCGTCTTCATCTTCGGTACTTTCAGCCAGCGAGTCAAAGCCTTCACGCACGATACAGTGGCAGGTGGTGCAGGCACAGGATTTTTCGCAGGCGTGTTCAATCTCGATACCGCTACGCAGGGCAGCATCAAGGATAGTCTCACCGATCTTAGCTTCCACAACTACGCCATCCGGACACAGGTCCTGGTGGGGCAGAAAAACAATTTTTGGCATTTTAAACCTCGTCCACGGATTGGCCTTTCAGCGCGGTACGGACCGATTGGTCCATACGGCGAGCGGCAAATTCCTGGGTTTGTGTGTCGATATTTTTAATCGCTTCTTTAATAGCATCGGCGTCATCGCCTACCGCTGCGGAACGAACCTGCTCCGCGGCGTCATCGATAGCCTGACGCTCTGCGGCGCTTAACAGCGCGGCGTCGACGGCCAGCGCGCTTACCAGACTTTCCAGAACGCGCGCGGCTTCGACTTTTTGCTCAGCCAGCATACGCGCCTGAACGTCCTGCTCGGCGTAGCTCATCGAATCTTTAATCATGTTGGCGATCTCGCCATCGGTCAGACCGTAGGACGGTTTCACCTGGATGGAGGCCTCAACGCCGGTCGATTTTTCCATCGCCGTCACGCTCAGCAGGCCGTCAGCATCCACCTGGAAGGTGACGCGAATATGCGCCCCGCCCGCCGGTAGCGCCGGGATCCCACGTAGCGCAAAGCGCGCCAGGGAGCGGCAGTCCTGCACCAGCTCGCGCTCCCCCTGCATCACGTGGATAGACATCGCCGTCTGGCCATCTTTGAAGGTGGTGAACTCCTGCGCGCGCGCCACCGGAATGGTGGTATTGCGCGGGATGACTTTCTCCACCAGGCCGCCCATAGTTTCCAGCCCAAGAGAGAGCGGGATAACGTCAAGCAGCAGCAGTTCACTGTCCGGCTTATTGCCGACCAGGATATCCGCCTGAATCGCCGCGCCGATGGCAACGACTTTGTCCGGGTCAATAGAGGTCAGCGGCGTGCGGCCAAAGAACTCGCCCACGCGTTCACGGACCAGCGGTACGCGGGTTGAACCGCCAACCATCACCACTTCCAGCACCTCTTGCGCCTCAACGCCCGCATCTTTCAATGCGCGACGGCAGGCCAGCAAAGTGCGTTTCACCAGAGCGGAGATGAGATCGTTAAACTGGTTGCGGGTAATTTCGCCCTGCCAGCCGCCAACGTCCACGCGCGCCACATCGGCATCGCTTAGGGCAATCTTCGCAGCGATAGCCGCATCGAGCAGTTCACGCTGCAGGCGGTTGTCGCTACGATCGGCAATACCCGCCTGTTCGCGGATATGATCGGCCAACAGGTGATCAAAATCGTCGCCGCCGAGCGCGGAATCGCCGCCGGTCGCCAGCACTTCAAACACGCCGCGGCTTAAGCGCAGCACGGAGATATCAAAAGTGCCGCCGCCGAGGTCGTAAACCGCAATCACCCCTTCCTGACCGGAGTCCAGGCCGTAGGCAATCGCCGCCGCGGTCGGTTCGTTCAGCAGACGCAACACGTGCAGGCCCGCCAGACGCGCCGCGTCTTTAGTCCCCTGACGCTGGGCATCGTCGAAGTAGGCCGGAACGGTAATCACCACCCCGTCAAGCTCGCCCGCCAGCGCTTCGGTAGCGCGTTCGGCAAGTGCCTTCAGGATATCGGCTGAAACGCGAATCGGGTTGAGCAGGCCGCCAGCGGTCTGAATCATCGGCAGGCCGTTTTCACTTGCCTGCAGCTGATAAGGCAGATGTGGGTAGCGCGCCTGAATATCGCTAAGAGAACGCCCCATCATGCGTTTGACGGAGCTGACGGTGTTGACCGGGTCCTGGGCCGCGTTTTGTCGCGCGTCATAGCCTACCGTCAAACCTGAGGCCTGATAGTTAACAACCGACGGCAGAAGATAGCGCCCTTGATTATCGGCCAACGTTTCAGCCTGGCCGCTACGCACGGTAGCAACCAGTGAATTGGTGGTGCCAAGGTCAATACCCGCCGCCAGACGACGCTGGTGCGGCGCGGCACTCAGACCAGGCTCACTAATTTGTAATAAGGCCATAATTGCTTCCGAAAATTAAAAATCGAGCAGTTTTTCTTCGAGTTGTTCCGCACTGCTTCGCAGTTTATCGAGAAAACGTAGCTTGCGTACAGTATCCGCTGCCGCATCCCACGCCTCGTTATTCAGTTGTTCAACCATCAGCTGATGGCGGGTATCAAACAGCGCTTTTACCCGCTTGATAAAACTTTCCAGACGCGCTTCATCTTGCGCCTTGCCTATCTCATCGAGCTCTTCGCGAAGTTCCAGTTGTTCCATCAGGAACGCGGTATCACGCACGGTGTGCTGCTCGCTGGCGAGATCAAAACCGTGAAGCGAAAGGAGATATTCGGCGCGGGTCAACGGATGGCGAAGGGTTTGCCATGCCTGGTTGATAGTCGCAGATTGCTGCACCGCGGCAAGCTGTTCAGCTGCGCTGCCGTTGGCGAATTTATCGGGGTGGTACTGGCGCTGTAAATCCTGATACCGGGCAGCCAGGGGTTCTAATGAAAGGGTATAGCTGGCCGGTAACCCGAAGAGGGTAAAATAGTCCATAGCAACCTCAGGGTTAACGAGATAAAGCAAACCCCACGCATAGCAAGGCTACGGTGGGGTCAGGGATAACCGATTACACGTTAAAGCTTTCGCCGCAGCCGCACTCGTCTTTCACATTAGGGTTGGTGAACTTAAACCCTTCGTTCAGACCTTCTTTGACGAAGTCCAGCTGAGTGCCGTCAAGGAACTGCAGGCTTTTGCCGTCGATCACTACCTTGACACCTTTATCTTCAAACACGGTGTCTTCTGCCGCCGGCTCGTCAACAAATTCCAGCACGTAGGCCATGCCTGAACAGCCCGAGGTGCGAACACCTAAACGCAGGCCAAAGCCTTTGCCACGGTTGGCCAGGAAGGTATTAACTCGCGACGCTGCGCTGTCGCTAAGAGTAATCGACATACAATAACCTCTTAATTATTTCGCTTCACGTTTGCTTTTGTAATCCGCAATCGCGGCTTTAATCGCGTCTTCCGCCAGGATAGAGCAGTGAATTTTCACCGGTGGCAGTTCAAGCTCGTCTGCAATATCGGTGTTTTTAATCGCCTGTGCTTCGTCCAGTGATTTCCCTTTCACCCACTCGGTGACCAGGGAGCTGGAGGCAATGGCGGAACCGCAGCCGTAGGTCTTGAAACGCGCGTCTTCAATGATACCTTCATTGTTGACTTTAATCTGCAACTTCATCACGTCGCCGCATGCCGGTGCACCGACCATGCCACTACCGACGCTTTCGTCGCTGTTATCGAAAGAACCCACGTTACGTGGATTTTCGTAATGATCGATTACTTTTTCGCTGTAAGCCATGATGAATTCTCCTTATTGGTGCCGAATTAGTGATGTGACCATTCAATGCTGTTGATATCCACGCCCTGTTTGAACATTTCCCACAACGGAGAAAGATCGCGCAGACGGCCGATGGAGTTACGAACCAGCTTGATGGTGTAGTCAATCTCTTCTTCGGTAGTGAAACGACCTAAAGAGAAACGAATGGAGCTGTGCGCCAGCTCATCAGTCATGCCCAGCGCGCGCAGCACGTAGGATGGCTCAAGGCTTGCAGACGTACAGGCAGAACCGGAGGAAACCGCCAGGTCTTTCAGCGCCATAATCAGCGACTCGCCTTCAACGTAGTTAAAGCTGACGTTGAGAATGTTCGGCGCGCCCTGCTCGAGGTCACCGTTCAGATACACCTCTTCCATATCTTTCACGCCTTCCCACAGACGGTTACGCAGACCGCGCAGACGCGCCATCTCGGTTTCCATCTCTTCTTTCGCGATACGGTAAGCTTCACCCATACCGACGATCTGGTGGACAGGCAGAGTACCGGAACGCATGCCGCGCTCGTGACCGCCGCCGTGCATCTGAGCTTCGATACGGATACGCGGTTTGCGACGCACGTACAGCGCGCCGATGCCTTTCGGACCATAAATTTTGTGACCAGAGAAGGACATCAGGTCAACTTTCAGCTGGCTCAGATCGATAGGCAGTTTGCCCACGCTCTGAGTCGCATCAACGTGATAGATGATACCGCGGGCACGGCACAGTTCGCCGATGGTCGCAATATCCTGCACTACGCCGATTTCGTTGTTAACGTGCATGATGGAGACCAGGATGGTGTCATCACGCATCGCCGCTTCGAGTTCTTTCAGATCGATAATGCCGTTAGGCTGCGGAGCGAGGTAAGTCACTTCAAACCCTTCGCGCTCGAGCTGACGACAGGTGTCCAGCACGGCTTTGTGTTCGGTTTTGCTGGTGATGATGTGCTTGCCTTTTTTCTGATAAAAGTTGGCTGCACCTTTAATCGCCAGGTTGTCGGACTCAGTCGCACCGGAGGTAAAGACGATTTCACGCGGGTCAGCACCGACCAGATCGGCAATCTGATTACGGGCGATATCTACCGCCTCTTCAGCATGCCAGCCAAAACGGTGTGAACGGGAGGCCGGGTTACCAAAGTTTCCGTCCAGGGTTAAACACTGCATCATTTTCTCGGCAACACGCGGGTCCACCGGCGTGGTTGCGGAGTAATCGAGATAGATCGGTAATTTCATTGCTCTATAAACTCCGTACATCGCTTCAATGCAATGAACCAGGCTACCGGTTGGATGTACGACCGAGTAGACGGGATATCGAAACATCCCGGCCTGATTCGAAAATCTTTTTTATAATCTTTTCCCCTGCCTGTTTCAGCTTGCAGCCAGGTAGCCGCAAGATGAAACGAAGTGAGGACTACGCGCGCAGTTTAACGTCGATAGCGTCCTGAACACGGGTATTACGCTGGGATTCATGACTATGCTGACGACCGGAAACATCAAGGATTTCCTGGTTATTCACCAGTTCGCCCAGCGTGATGTTATTCAGAAAACTGGTCAGCCGCTCGCTCAGATCGCGCCACAGCGCGTGAGTGAGGCACTTATCGCCACCCTGGCAGCCGCCTTTACCCTGACAACGGGTGGCGTCAACGGATTCGTCTACTGCGCTGATAACTTCGCCAACCGCGATGCTACCCGCTTCTTTACCTAACAGATAACCGCCGCCTGGGCCACGGACGCTGGATACCAGGCCGTTTTTGCGCAGGCGAGAGAACAGCTGTTCCAGATAGGAGAGCGAAATTCCCTGACGCTCTGAAATATCAGCCAACGGAACCGGACCCGATTCAGAGTTGAGCGCAACGTCAAGCATCGCGGTCACGGCATAACGCCCTTTAGATGTCAGTCTCATGTCTTACTTAACCTCAAACTCGCCCCTGCCCGGGCTTTTTATTAATATGGGTATTGCATAGCAAGGGCAAGTCTGACATTCCCGAGTAAATTGGTCAACTATTTACTTGACTGTTTTAGTCAAGTATTTGGCTTTCAGTGCCGTTATACCTCAGCGCGGCCTGATGCCCTCACCCCGGCCCTCTCCCACAGGGAGAAGGAGGGAGATCACTCTTTATTCTTTTGCTGCTGCTCAATCGACGCCAGCATCCCGCGCAGGATGTTCAGCTCCTGGCTTTCCGGGCGCGCACGGGTAAACAAACGACGCAGCTTGTTCATCACCTGTCCCGGATGATTGGCGCGGATAAAACCGGTCGCCAGCAGCGTCTGCTCGAGGTGGCCGTAGAAGCGCTCTAAATCATCCACCAGCGGGTACGGGGTCTCTTCGTGCTCAACGACGGGTTCGTCTTGTTCCTGCGCCGCCAGCCAGGCCATACGCACTTCGTAGGAGATAACCTGCACCGCCATCGCCAGGTTCAGCGAGCTGTATTCCGGGTTCGCCGCAATCGCTACGTGGTAGTGGCATTTCTGTAACTCGTCGTTAGTCAGGCCAACGCGCTCGCGACCAAATACCAGCGCGACTGGCGCATGCTGTGCCTCAGAGACGCTTTTCAGGCCACATTCACGCGGGTCGAGCATCGGCCACGGCAGCGTGCGGGAGCGCGCGCTGGTACCGACCACCAGGCTACAGCCCGCCAGCGCTTCATCAAGGGTATCAACGATGTTTGCGTTGCCAATCACGTCGCTGGCACCGGCCGCCAGGGCGATGGCCTGGGAATCGGGTTTAACAAGCGGGTTGACCAGCCAGAGGTTGGTTAACCCCATGGTTTTCATTGCGCGGGCGACGGAGCCCATATTGCCGGTGTGTGAGGTTTCTACCAGTACGATTCGAATATTTTGCAGCATTATGGTTCTTCGGCTAAAGATTATTCATGCATGCTATCATAAAACGGAGACATAGGCAGATTTCACTGTTACTATATGCGCCGTTTTTTCCCGTTCTTTAACATCCAGTGAGAGAGACCGATGCATCCGATGCTGACCATCGCCGTGCGCGCAGCGCGCAAGGCGGGTAATTTAATTGCCAAACACTACGAAACCCCTGACTCCGTAGAAACCAGCCAGAAAGGCAGCAATGATTTTGTGACTAACGTCGATAAAGCCGCTGAAGCGATTATTATCGAAACCATTCGCAAATCTTACCCGCAGCACACCATCATCACCGAAGAAAGCGGTGAACACGAGGGTGAAGATAAGGATGTTCAATGGGTTATCGATCCACTGGATGGCACCACCAACTTCGTAAAACGTCTGCCACACTTCTCCGTATCCATCGCCGTACGCATTAAAGGCCGTACTGAAGTGGCTGTGGTTTACGATCCAATGCGTAACGAACTGTTCACCGCAACCCGCGGTCAGGGCGCACAGCTGAACGGCTACCGTCTGCGCGGCAGCAGCGCTCGCGATCTGGATGGCACCATCATCGCCACCGGCTTCCCGTTCAAAGCGAAGCAGCACGCAGCCTCTTACATGAATATCCTCGGCAACATGTTTACCGAATGTGCGGACTTCCGCCGTACCGGTTCCGCGGCTCTGGATCTGGCCTACGTTGCCGCAGGGCGCGTTGATGGCTACTTTGAAATCGCGCTGAAACCGTGGGATTTCGCGGCAGGCGAGCTGATCGCTCGTGAAGCAGGCGCGATCGTTTGCGACTTTACCGGCGGCCATAATTATCTGATGTCCGGCAACATCGTTGCAGGCAACCCGCGCGTCGTAAAAGCCATGCTGGCGAATATGCGCGAACAACTGAGCGAAGCGCTGAAGCGTTAATTCCTCTCAACGGGTAGGCGCACGCTTACCCGTTATTTTCCCTGTCCTTTTCTGAAATTGATCCCAGACGCTTTACTTTCGCATCTCCCTCTCACACGATTGTTCCTCTTTTATCAACGGATTGAACTGCGACTTTCCCACACGGCTGTTAGCGGGAAGCGGTAAGGAAACACTCATGACTTTTCCCGGCGGCAAGCACGGCGCCAAATACGTTTTCATCCTGTGTATTGCGGTGGTATGCGTTTATCTGCTGCCTCGCGTCGCCATCAATGCTTTTTACTATCCGGATAACAAAGTCTATGGCCCGGATCCCTGGCCTGCCGAATCCGTTACTTTTACCACTAAAGATGGCACCCGCCTGCACGGCTGGTTTATTCCCTCAACCACCGGCCCCGCAGAGAACGCGGTAGCTACGGTGATACATGCCCATGGCAACGCGGGAAATATGTCGGCACACTGGCCGTTAGTCGGCTGGCTACCAGAACGCAATTACAATCTTTTCATGTTCGACTATCGCGGATTTGGTGAATCGCAAGGCACGCCTTCGCAGCAGGGCTTATATGACGATACGAAAAGCGCCATCAACTATGTGCGCCACCGCAGCGATGTGAACCCGCAACGTCTGGTGGTGCTGCTGGGGCAAAGCTTGGGAGGCAATAACATCCTTGCCGCGATTGGCTCCTGCATGGATTGCGTCAACGAACGTACAGCGGATCGCTCAGGTATCCGCGCCGTTATTCTCGACTCAACCTTTTCCTCCTATTCGGCTATCGCCAATAAAATGATCCCCGGCAGCGGTTTTTTGCTCAATGATAGCTATAGCGCAGACCGTAATATCGCCTCTATCAGCCCTGTCCCGGTGCTGATTATTCATGGTAAAGCGGACCACGTTATTCCCTGGGAACACAGTGAAAAACTCTACCAGTTGGCCGCTCAGCCGAAACAAGAAATCCTTATTCCGGATGGCGAGCATATTGATGCATTCTCCGAACGCCACGGCGAGCGCTACCGGGATGCGATGGTGAGCTTTATGCAAAACGCGCTGCAGGATGCTAAGAATTAAGCAAGGATGACACAATCACCCACCGATATTTTCAGGTTTCAGCCCGGTAAAGCCGATTAAAATGGCCTTAACCCCCGCCCCACCGGCACCGCGCTGCTCCACATCACTACCGCCGCCGTCAGTAATATCACGCCGCCAGCGAGCGCCAGCGTTGCCCAGCCAACCTGCTTCCACTGCGCCGGAGCCTGCCTGGCGCTCAACCTGACCGCCAGTTGACGAAAACCGTGGACCAGCAGCGCCAGAGCGCTAATCGTCAGCGAGGTTCCCGCCGCCATCGCCAGCGCCGCCGCCATCCCCCAGCTAAATACGCCGATGACCTTACTGAACAGCAGCACCATAATCGCCCCTGAGCAGGGTCGCATCCCCATCGACAGTACAATCACCAGCCGCGCGCGCCAGTCGTCGCCGCTTTGCATCTGCTCCGGCCCCGGCATATGTTGATGCCCGCAGCCGCAGTTAGCATCATGTACATGGTGCGGGGTAAACGCGGTAAATTTCGGCCGTCGCAGCAGCGCCCGCAGCTTTTTCAGCGCCCGCCAGCACAGCAGCAATCCCAACGCACCGACCAGCAGGTAGCTCCCCTTCTCCAGCCAGAAGCTACTCTGATGCAGCTGCCTTGCCGGAAGCTGTAGCAACGTGAGCACCACCACTACCAGAGCGATAGCGACCATCCCCTGCAACAGTGAAGCCGCCAGGGTCAGGCCAATACTCGATTTCAGCTTCGAGGGATGTGTCGCCAGCCAGGTGGTAATCACCACCTTGCCGTGCCCTGGCCCCAGTGCGTGCAGAATACCGTAAGCAAAGCTAAACCCCAGCAGCGAGAGTCCCGCGGCTGACGGGTTCTCCGCCACCGCCTGCAGCAGGCGGCTCAGCTCAAGATTTAATGCCCGCTGCCAGACAGTGCTTTGCAGCAGCACCTCAGGCCAGGCCCGCCATAGCCAGAGGCCCATGCCTGCGGCCAGCAGGATAAAAAGCGCCAGCGGCCACAGCTGACGCCACCGCGAGGAACGGCCTGTTCGAGCGAAAATTAGTGACATTGCAGCGTGACCTTTTGCGCGAAGTAGTTCCCCAGTTCCATATCTTCCGGCGGCGCATCCGCTTTATCCAGCGACTGGGCGTAGGACAGCATTTTTTCGTTGGGCTTCGGCGTCATGACTTTCGCCGCGCACGTCGCCTTTATCGCAACTGGCAGGGCGAAGTCAGAATCTTTGTCGTAATACATATCAACATAATAAGTGGGATCGTATGTCGAGAAGGTGAAGGTTTGCCCAGCCAGAGGCTGCGGCTTCGCCAACGGCAGAGTGAAGGTTAGCACCGCCTGAAGACCGCTACGCTCAAGCCCATAGCCGTCCGGGCGATTATCAAACTTGACCCGCTGACCGTTATGCCACAACTCGCTAAAATAGTGCTGACCCAGCACGTTCGCCATCACTTCCGCCGCCAGCTTTTTCCAGATTTCACTACCGGGTTTGGCGTTACCGGCATCGTAAAGCAGGTCAGCGGAGGTGATTTCATCCATCGTCCAGCGCATTTTAAATCCGGTGAGCAGACCGTTTTCCGCCACGGCCTCCGTTTGCAAACTGATGAAACTGTGCGGATGCGCCGCCGCTGATAGCGATAAAAACATGAAAAACGCCGCGCTGACGCATTGTTTCACTCTCTTCATCTGTTCCTCACGTGAAAAATTCTGTGAACCTCGCCAGCAATCCTGATGTAAAGACGCGGGACTGCCCTGCTCACCCTAAATACATTAACTACTCTTAACGAAAACCCTAACTGGGACTAACCGGATGATGACAGTGATTGAACCACCATCTGTGCTTTCCAGTCCACAGCGCCGTAGCCAGGTGCTCCTGATGTTTTATCTGCCAGGGCAAAGCGTGACGCCCGAATGGCTGGGTAGCCTCACTCAGGTTGATGAGGATACCGCCAGGCAGGACATCGCGGAGACAGGACGCGAAATTCAGCGTTATCACCGCTTGACCCTTGCGTCACAGGCGGACGGCAGCTATCGGATGGAAGGTGCCGCGCTCGATCAACGCCTGTGTCTGCTGCAAGGCTTACGCCGCGGGCTGCGCTTGTGCCCGCATTTTATTAGCCATCATTTTACCCCGGCATTAAAAACGCAGCTTAAACAGCAGGGTATCGCACGCACGCTGTACGACGACACCAACCTTCAGGCGCTGGTTAACCGCTGCGCACGGACCATGAACCGCCAGTTTGATTGCCGCGATGTGCATTTTCTGCGTCTCTATTTACAGTATTGCCTGCTGCAACACCATCTTGGACAGACTCCCTCTTTTACCCTTGAGCAACAGCGCTGGGCGCAAACCGCCGCCGAGTTCTCTCTCGCCGAAGAGATTGTCCGCCACTGGCAGCGGCGGGTTGCCGCCTCACCGCATGCGGGGGAACAGCTGTTTCTGGCCCTGCTGTTTATGCTGCTGAAAACGCCCGACCCGATCCGCGATGGTCATCAGCAGGACCGTCGCCTGCATCTGGCGATCTCGGGATTAATTCATCGCTTCCAGAACCTGGCGGGCCGCCCGTTTAGCGACGAGCAGGGGCTGAGCGATCAGCTCTATATCCACCTATCTCAGGCATTGCACCGCAGCGTGTTTGCTATCGGCATCGATAACGCGCTACCGGAGGAGATCGGCCGTCTTTATCCACGATTAATGCGCACGACTCAGACTGCGCTGGAAGATTTTGAAGCTGCCTGGCAGGTGCATTTTAGTCAGGATGAAGTCGGATTAATCGCGGTAATTTTCGGTGCATGGCTGATGCAAAAAGGCGACTTGCAGGAGAAACAGGTGGTCCTGCTTACCGATGATGATCCAGGTCTTGAACAGTCGCTGGAACAACAGCTGCGCGAGCTGACCCTGCTACCGCTCAATATTAAATATTTGAGCGTAAGGACTTTTCAGAAGGAGGGCGCGCCGAAGGGGATAACACTTATCGTCACGCCCTATACCACGGCGCTGCCGCTGTTTTCGCCACCGCTGTTTCATGCTGAAGAGACGTTCAGCGATCATCAGCGGCAGCAGATTTGCAAAATGCTGGAGGGTTAAGACACTGCTTTTGGCCGCAGCACCAGCGCCGGTAAAGCCACCAGCGCCATGACCCAGAAAACGCCCTGGTGCAGGTGCTGATAGAGAAAACCGGAAAATACCGTCATGACCGCAATGCTGCCGCCCATCGCCACGGCGGAGTAAACCGCCTGGAGACGGATCACCTCGCTACCCTGACGAGCGGCGATATAGCGCATCGCCGCCAGGTGGCACACTGTAAAGGTCCCACAATGCAGGATTTGCGCGACAATCAGCCACGGCAGCGCCGTGGTCCAGCCCATGAGCGTCCAGCGGATCAGCCCGCACACCGCAGAAAGCAGCAGCAAATCGCGGGCGCTGAAGCGACGGAACACCTTTTTACTCAATGCGAAAATCACCACTTCCGCCACCACGCCCAGCGACCATAAATAGCCCACGGCAGAGGCCGAATACCCCGCCTCCTGCCAGTAGATAGCGCTAAAGCCATAGTAGGCGGCGTGCGCCCCCTGCAACAAACAGACGCAGGCGAGGAAGCGCCAGCTCTGCCGCACCAGCGCGAGCCAGGCCGACAGCCCCGCCGCTTCCTGCTGGCGGGATTCCCCCTGCGGCTGCACCGAGGGTTTAATCAGCATGCCGAGCAGCATTGAAGCAATACCAAGGCTGAGCATCACCAGAATCATCCGCGAGTCATACAGGCTGACCAGTTTGCCGGTCAGCGCCGAGCCAATCACAAAGGCTATCGACCCCCACAAGCGCACGCGCCCGTAGTCCATCGTTATCTGTTTTTGCCAGGTATTCGCCAGCGCGTCGGTCAGCGGTACCAGCGGTGAGAAAAAGAGGTTAAAACCGACCATCACCACCATCAGCCAGGCCACGCGGTTTCCGGCCCAAAAGGCGATAGCGAAGAGAAGCGTCAGCAGCGCCAGAATACGCAGCGCCGAAATCAGCCGGGAGGGGTCGCTGACCCGTGGCGCAATCAGCAAGCTGCCAAGAAAACGCGCCACCAGTCCGGCGCCAAGCAGCATGCCGATCGTTTCCGGCGTCAGACCCTGCCCGGAGAGCCAGACGCTCCAGAATGGCAGGAAGATGCCGTAGCTAAAAAAATAGGTGAAATAACTAAGCGCCAGCCAGCGCGTGGAGTGCAAGACCATGATTTCCTCCCGAATGGAGGCGACAGTCTGGCGATAAAGCGGGGCGGGTGCAAGATGAAGTTATCCCTGCCCGTCTCCGGGCAGGTCAGGTTTAAACAGAACGGATTTTCAGCACCATTTTTTGCCGTATGCTTTCACCACATGACAGCATGGTCAACTGACCAAAGGCCGGGCGATGATGATCGTCCGGCGCATGGCTCATTGGCTCGAAACAGAAGAAATCAAACTCATAGCCCTTATCAAATGCCGGATCGGAAACGAAAACAAAATAACAGGGTGCAGGAGGCTCCGTCGTCATAGAGAGCTGATAGCCAAGCCCTGGCTGTTGGATCGTCGCTACACCATCCCAACCGGAGAAGCCATTATTCACCCAATGCTCAGGTAACGGCGCGGACTGATTGAAGTCCAGCGCCTGCGGCAAACGCTCCTGATACTCCCCGGTTAGCCAGCCTTCTCTCTCAAGCCAGTAGCCGGTGGTATGCGCCTGTACCCGAGTTTCCGGCGACAGCGGAAAATAAGGGTGCCAGCCGAGACCAAACGGCAACGCATCGCCATCATTAGTCACGACCAACTCCACCTCAACCCCGCTTTCGCTTAAGGTAAAGATCTGCTGCACGGTATAATGATAGATGCCCTGGCGGTGGACATACTCTAACTTAAGCTGTGCGGGCGATTGCTCAACGCAGCGCCAGAGATTCAGCCAGCCGTCACCATGAAGGTAATGACTGTCCCATTCAACGTTGGGCTGTAGCTGATGCTCTCCTGCTGGCGATTGAAACCGATTACCGCTCACCCGATTACCAAACGGTACCAGCGGGAAGCATGAAGACTCCACCGCCACCCCGCTGTTCAGGCCCGGGCGCAGCACAGGGATCATTTTCCCCTGATGCTGCCACCATAGCCCCTCAATCGCGCCGCCCTGATCCGTAACCTGAAGCCGCAGATCTTCATTTTCCAGCGTATAAAGCGTCATCAGGCCTCCTTAATCGGGAAAGTTAACGACCACTTTGCCACACTTACCGCTCGCCATCAGCGCGTAAGCCTCCCCTACTTGATCAAGAGAAAAACGATGGGTAATGGCGCTATGTGGCCACAGCTTCCAGTCGGTCAGGTCGCGGGCGCATTTTTCCATATGGAACAGGCTGGTCACCCAGGAACCGATAATGCGTCGCTGGTGGTGCATCAGATCGGCGCTGACTTCAAACTCAACTTTTCCGGTTTCCCCGATGTAAACCACCCTTCCCCAATCCGCTGTAGACTGCAATGCCAACAAACGACCTGCCGCATTACCGGAACAATCCAGCGCCACATCTGCCCCTCCGTGAGTCAGTTCGGCAATCAGCGCCGGAAGATTCTCCGTTGTCGCCAGGAAACCATTATCCATCACACCCAGCTGCTTTGCCGTCGCCAGGCGATCCGGCAGCATATCCACGCCAATAACGCGTTTCGCACCGCGGCCTTTTGCCAGCATCATAGCCATCATGCCAACAGGCCCTAACCCGACAACCAGCACGTTGTCGCTTCCGGAAACTTCACCGCGCAGAATACCTTCGTACGCCGTCCCCACGCCGCAGCTAATAAACGCGCCGTCTTCATAGCTCAACGCATCCGGCAGATGAATCAGGTCTTTTTCTTCCGCCAACAAATACTCCGCGTGTCCACCATCGCGCTGCCAACCATAGGCCGCCTTGCCCTCTCCGGTACAGGAGATAGGAAAACCACGGCGACAGTTGGAGCAGAAACCACAGCCGGAAATATGGTAAACCAGCACCCGGTCACCCGCTTTAAAGTGGCGACACCCTACGCCCGTCTCAACAATTTGCCCGCAAGGCTCATGACCATTAATAAAACCCTGATACAGTGGTTTGTCCGGTGCTGCAGCGGTGCCGCGATGTTGATGATAAATATAATGGACATCGCTACCGCAAATTCCTGAAGACTTCATTTTAATCAGGACCTGGTTAATCCCCGGCGTGGGTACAGGAACTTCCCGAAGTTCAACGGTTGAGTTTCCTGGTAAATAAGCAGCCAACATTGTTTTCATAATTCCCTCTATACAAATTAATGTTTAAGTTTACTGTTGCGTTGGGTCAGCAATATATTTGCCAGGACAGCCACCACAATAATTAATCCACGAACGACCTGCTGGAAGAATGAGTTAATTCCCAGAAGCACTAATCCATTACCAATAAGGGTGATAACCAGTACGCCTAATAAAGTGCCGAATAGCGAACCTCGCCCACCGGACAGTGCGGTTCCGCCGACCACCACGGCGGCAATAACGTCAAACTCCAGACCGTTTGCAGCACCCGCATTACCCGAGCCAAGCCGCGCCGCCAGGAGAATACCGGTAATCGCAGCCAGCAAGCCTGAAAGCGTAAAAATCAAAATACGCACTCGCTTGACGTTAATCCCGCAAAGTTGCGCTGCAGTAGCGTTGCCGCCAGTGGCAAAAACAGAGCGGCCAAAAGCGGTCTTACGACTGATAAAGACAAAGAGAACAAACAGAATCAGCATAATTAATGCCGATATTGGGATGCCAAAGAGCTGCCCACCAAGCCAGTCCAGTACTTCATTTTCATCGATGGGGACCGGCAGCGCGTTGGTCATGAATAATCCCATACCACGCAATGCGCTCCATAAACCTAACGTCGCGACAAAGCTAGGAACGCTGAATACGCCGCGCAAAACCCCGGCGAGCGTGCCCAACGCAGCGCCCAGTATTAACACCAGCAGGCAGGCAATGCTAAGCGGTACCTGAAACTGCAACAGGAAGGCCAGGCAGACAGAGATAAACGCCACCATTGGACCCACGCTGACATCAATCTCGCCGGAGATAATAATCAGCGTCATGGCCCATGCAGCAATACCAATCGTCGCAGCATCGCGCAGCACGTTCATTTGATTGTTTAAAGAAATAAATCCTGGTGCGTTAAAAGAAAAGACCAGATATAAGATAGCAATCACCACCAGCAGACCAATTTCATTAATATGGCGGCTGATGAACTGCTTGGGTGTGGCATTTTTGCCTTGCGGCAGCGTTAGTGATGAGGCAGACATCTTTTAATTCCTCAATAAACGTAATGACTAATGCGTGGATAAAATTGCCGACATTAATTCATCGACATTTACAGGGGCTAAAAGCTCGCGGGTAAACTCGCCGTTTTGCAGCAGCAAAATACGATCGCAGACTAAAGGCAGCTCTTCTATTTCACTGGAAATGAATATGACGCTTTTACCTTCGGCGGCCAGTTCCCGCACGATACGGTATATCTGCTGCTTGGCTTCGATATCGACTCCGCGCGTCGGCTCGTCAAGTAGCAAAATTTCGCTTTCAGCGTAAACCCAGCGACCAATCACCACTTTTTGCTGATTACCGCCCGATAATGTCCCAATTGCGGTCTCGGTATTTGCGGCTTTGACCGTCATGCGACCCATGACTGCCGCGGTCAACTCCTGAATCCGCTGCCAGTTCAATACGCCACGTCGGCTAACTTTGTGCCGGTTGGTCATCACCGTATTTTCATCCACGCCCAGCAGCGGAATAATTCCCGCCTCCTTACGGTTTTCCGGGGTATAACCCACGCCGCTCTTGAGCATCGCGGTATATTGCGGATGTGAAATGTTGGCACCATTCAGCGTGATTTTTCCATCAGCAAACGTTTCTAAGCCAATGATAGCCTTGAGTAACTCACTACGGCCCGAGCCCAGCAGTCCGGCAATACCCAGCACTTCACCACGGTGCAATGTAAAAGTGATATTGTGAAGCTTGGGCGGATGACGCAACTGAGCTACCTGTAGGACCGGGGTTGTCAGCGGTTCCTTAGACTTCACCAGCGGAAGATCAATATGTTCCCTTCCCAGCATCAGCGATACGATTTCCTGCGTGGTCGTACTCTCCAGCGTGACATCGCCAGCAACCTGACCATCGCGCATAATCGTGGCGCATGAAGCAATGCGGCGGATCTCCTCCATGCGATGGCTGACATAAACCACGGCAACGCCCAGCGCAGACATTTGCTTCACCGCGTTGATCACCAGTTCGACCTCCGCATTCGCCAGTGAACTGGTCGGCTCATCAAGAATGACGACCTGCGGCTGACCTTTCATCACGCGAGCAATTTCAACAAGCTGCTTTTGCGCCGGGCTAAGCGTGTCGACCAGCGCATCCGCTGGGACGTCAACACCGAGCGCCGCCAACGCTTCCCTGGCCTGGCGGGCCATGATGCCCTGGTCAATCATGCCATTACGGCGTGGCCACTGGCCAAGGCAGAGATTCTCCGCAACCGTTAATCCTTCAACCAGGCTCAGCTCCTGATATACGGCTCTGACCCCTAACTCTGCTGCGCGCCGCGTCAGCGTTGCATCGTTACCCTCAAGCCGGGTTCCGTTCAACCAAATTTCGCCGCTATCCGGGCTTTCACTGCCGGTTAACATGCGGATTAAAGTGGATTTTCCTGCGCCATTCTTTCCCAATAGCGCCCGAACCTCACCTTTTGAGAGCGTAAAATCAACGTTATCCAGCGCCACAACCCCAGGGTAACGCTTATTCCCCCCGACGATCTTCGCAACCGGCGTCGACGTTTTTTCTATTACCGTCATGACATCTCTACCTCAGTTAACTGACAGGGGTTATCAAGGCAGACCGTCGACGTGCGTAGCCAGCCACTGCTTACCGTCTTCAGATTTAACGTAGGTATCGATATCTACTGGAATAATTTTGTTGGCTTGCGGGGTTTTGTTAATGACATTCATGGTTTGCGCGAAAACGGCATTGCCCATTTTCTTGCCGGAAATATCCACGACGGCTTTCAGCACCTGATAGCTTTGCAGCTCCTGAGCAATCTCCGTCGTCATATCAGAGCCAAACACGGCGATCTTACCCACTTTCCCCTGATTACGAACCGCTTTGACGGCCCCCAGCGTCGCACCGCCAGACTCACCCATAATGGCGTCGAGGTCAGAGGTGGAGATAATCAATTTCTCGCCAACTGAGATGGCTTTATCAAGAACGGTACCCTCCTGATTCGCGACGATTTGCATATCCGGAACGCGAGCCTTCAGCGCCGCTTCAAAACCTTTCCGACGCTGTACGCATACTTCAAATGCTTCACAGTTGATGACCGCAATTTTCGGCGCGCTGATTTTATTGGCAATGAAATAATCGGCTGCGGCATCACCAAGTTTTTTACCGAACTCTAGCGGGTCGCCGACCAGATAGGCAGAGACATATTTATCTACGCCTTTCTCATTGATGCAGGTGTTGTAACAAATCACCGGAATACCGGCTTCACTGGCCCGGCGAACTGCACGGCTACTGCCGTTTTCTGAGACAGCGGAAAGAATGATGGCATCTACATTACGCGCAACCAGCGTATCGATAAATGAACTCTCTTTAGAGATATCGCCCTGGGCGTTGGTTTCAATCAGTTGGATTTTCGACTCGGTGCTTTTTGCTGAATCCTGAACGCCCTGCCGGACGCCTGCATAATAGCCCTGCGTATCAAGGTAGATGGCCCCAACGGTGATCTCTTTTTCTGCGCTAAAACCTGGGAATGAAATACTCAACAACGTTAACAGTAAACATGAAAAAAATGAGACTACTTTGTTTTTAGACATACGTGCCTCCTGTAGGGTCAGGCATTTATTGTTGTTTAATTCCGGCGGCAGATGGGCATGCCGCCGAACGATTTCACATATTCTAAACATCTCAGGAAAAGCGGCGGGTCAGGCCGCTCAAAGATTACAGTAAACACTCTTTAGTTAATGAGGTGCAGTACAAACGGCATTGCCTTTCGGAACAACGCTGCTTTTGCCCAGGCTGGATTCAGCATTTCTAGTTCGGAAAGCGCCTGTTCGTATTGCGATCCGCCCCCTAATCCTGCCGTTGCCAGAGTGCGCACAAACAAACATTTCTCCTGATGTTGTTTTTGGATATCGGCATATAACGCCAGCAGGTCCGGCTGGGACACCGCGAAGAAATCGGCCTCGATTTGCGCAGTTTCCATATGCTGAGCCCACTGCAACATTTCAGTGAAAAGCTTTTCACTGGCCAGGCGATCGCCGAGCATCCGCAGAGCTACGCCTTGCCAGAAGAGATAGTCCACCGGCTGATCGTTGTAATAGCTATGAATATTGATCGTCCGGTCACCCAACGCCGCCTTGTGGAAACATTCGACTGCGCGCTCTTCCATCCCCTGCTGTCTGGCGCAGACTCCCAGCCAAAACCAAATATCGTTATCGGTCTGTCCCGGCAGTCGCCCTTCGCTAAGGTTATCCGGATAGTGCAGTGCCGATAACAGCAGCGCTTCTGCCTGCTGCGGTTGCTGCTGATGAATATGCTGCCAGGCACGCAAGAGTTGGTTGATAACAAACTGGCTGGTCACTTTTCCTTCACCGCCTTCCCAGGGGTGAAATTTACGCGAGGAGAGCACGCTGGCCGCCTGCTCAGTTTTCCCGGTAAGATGCCAAAGATGCAGCAACTCCGCGGTTAAATCGTCACGCTTCAACGCCGTCACGAGATGGGCTTCCAGCCGGGAAAGACGTTTGTCCGGCTCCGCAGCGGTCAACTTATCCAGCAGATCGCGTTCAAAAAGCAAACGAGCGTCTTCTGGCTGATGAGTACAGGCTTTATCCAGATACTCTGCCGCCAGTTCAGCATCACCTTGCTTATTCCATGCATGAATTGCCAGCCCTCGCCATGCATCGGCAAAATCAGGGGCCATTTCAACGCAGCGATGCCATAGATGAGTCGCTTTCTCGTAGTTACGGCGACTATAGTGGAAGCAGGCGAGCAGGTGCTGAGCAAAATAGCACTCGGTGATATTCTCCAGCGCCGCCACTTCCACCAGCAAATTGGGGAAACGCACAAAGTCAGGAAATACCTCGCGAGCGCGATTTATCAGCGCAGTGCGCTCATTCCCCTCGCTCAGGCTGGCTTGTAAATAGAGCGGCAAAGTTTTCTGACAGTTAAGCCTGGCCAGAACGGCCTTCGCCCGGTTGGCCATTCCCCAGCTCAGCAATAATCCGGCAGTTTGCAGGGCGTTAATATCCCGCGACTGGCAGACGCCAACCCATTGCGCGTAATCCGGCTCCGCTTCTGATAGCGTCGCCTTTATCCACCAGAGCGTGGGATTCAGAGGATAATCGCGCAGCAGTTCCTCGACTTGCTGCTGTGCCTCGCGGCGACGCCCAGTGAGATGCAGTAACAAGGTTTCCAGAGACAGCACGTCCTGGTTAGTCGGGCACGCCAGCAGGCTTTGCCGACAGAAACTCAACGCATCGTCATAACGCTCGTTTCGCGTAGCCAGCCTGGCAAGCCCATAATATCCACCCGCTTTGCTGTTGCCGCTCCACACCGCACGCCAAAAATCCTCTTGTGCATCGTGCCATTGCTGTAGACGCTCTCTGGCACTGGCGCGGATCATGCTGGCCTGGCCGCACTGGGGGTTTTTATTCAATTGATGGGCACGCGTCAGCGCCCGAGTCGCATAATCGATAGTTCGTGGGTAGTCTGCGCGATTATATTCCAGCATCGCCAGCGCCAGGTTGCAGCGGTAATCCTGTGGATCCAGTTCAATGCCGCGAAGGTAATAGTCGAAAGGTGAACGGCTGGCGTGGTGATACTGCTCCAGGTGCTGACCAATAAACCACGCCTCATCGACGCTGTTTATCTCGCCCGCGCTTAACGGCGTTATCGCCACTTCTGGCAACGGTAATTCCTGCGGTTGATGCTCCTGATAACGCAAAACGCACTTGCCATGACTATCGAGCAATTCCATCGTCAGGCGAGCAGGATCGATACCGGCTAGCGCGCCCTGAACGGCGGTGCATGGCGTCAGCTCAATCATTTCATCCAGCAGCGGCTGCGGATTGCCCTCTTCACGAAGGGTCAGGCGATGTGCGGTAAGGGGAGAAATGGCGTAGACCCCCCATGCAATGCCGCCGTCTTCGCGTTGCAGCTTAATCACCGCATCACGTGAAGCGTTCTGCACCATGCCCAGTGAATGGTAAGGCAGGAAATATTGCTCGAAGCGTTTTTCTTCAAACGGATCGAGCCAGGTAAAGTCAGGCTGGTTGTCGGCAAAAATACCGGTCATCAGTTCGATATATGGCCCGTTCTCATCGGTCAGATTTTTATCCCATGCCTGGCCGAATTCGCTATAGCCCCAGCTCCACTGCTTTTTCCCCGGCGCAATGTGATGATCCGCGACGTGCAGTAGCCCGCCATTTTCATCATGGCACCAGGCGCCGACAAAATCGTACTCTGATTTTTCAGCCATGTAGGAGGTCGGGACCGGGACGTTCTTATAGCGTGAGATATCGACGCCAGCCGAGTAGTCCACCTTGTAATAAGTGCCGGTGGCGATCGGGAAGGCTGAAACCGCACGTTTGCCGTGATCGAATACTGCAGTCACATCCGGCGGGAATACGCTTTGATGCCCGTCGCCGCCTTTCACAGCCGGATTCGCCCACCATAAGAAATGGCGCGGGGTAGCATTGCTGTTGTAGACCCGGCTGCCAATTTCCAGCGCCGCACGCTCCGGGCGCAGCGTAAATCCGGTCATGACCTGCAGCCCATGCATCGGCTCTGTCTCGCCAACCCAAACGGTTTTTGAACCATCATCATTTTCGCTAATGGTAAAGTCCACCGGCATATAGGTCGTCGGACGATGGTGCTGCGGCCAGTTGAACTCTATTCCCCCTGAGATCCATGGACCAAGCAGTCCCACCAGAGCAGGTTTGATGACATCATTGTGATAAACGAAATCGCGCTGTCTGACCTTATCCCAGGCACGATGTACGCGGCCCCCTAATTGGGGCAGGATCATAACCTTGATATAGTCGTTTTCCAGCCATACGGCCTGCCAGGCCTTCAGCGTTTTATCCTCGCTCAGCGTATCCGTCACACCATAGGGATACACTGCCCCGGAAGACCCTTGATAAACCCGATTCTCCAGAAACATGGGGTGAGTATCCTGTGCCCCCGTTTCATAGGTTGGAATCTGTACCGTTTCCTGCCAAACGTTTACTGAACTCATAATGCCCTCAAAGTTAACAAGACATACTGAAGTGAAATAATGAGAGCAGTTTAATAGACAGAATCACGGCTTTTACGCACAATAATCACGCAATTCAGTTAACAAGGTTTAGTTTATGAAAGCCTGTATTAACAATCAGCAGATTCGTCATTACAACAAAGGCGTACTACTGGAATACCTGTATCGCAAGAAACGGGCTAGTAAATCGACACTCGCACGGCTGGCGCAAATCTCTATCCCTGCGGTCAGTAATATTCTCCAGGAGCTGGAGGAGGAAGGACGCGTCGTTAACGTACAGGACGATCGTCTGTCGCGCGGGCATAGCAGCGGAGCCTGGCTTATCGCACCCGATGGCGACTGGACCTTGTGCATGAACATCACGCCAACCAGCATCGAGTGTCAGCTTGGTAACGCCTGCCTGAGCGCGAAAGGTGATGTGGAATACCATGCCATTGATGCCCCTACCCCTCAGGCATTGTTGGCTGCCATTGAGAAATGCTGGCATCAGTTCCGTAAGCATTGGCCAAATCGCAAAATCAATCTGGCGCTGGCGGTTCATGGACAGGTTGATGCGGGAACGGGAGTCTCACAAACCATGCCGCAGGCTCCCTGGAAGCAGCCCGTGGAGATGAAATATCTGCTGGAGGAAAAGCTCAATGTGCGCGTCATGGTCGATAACGACTGCGTGATGCTGGCGCTGGCGGAAAAATGGCAAAACGACGGGCAGTACCGGGATTTTTGCGTGATCAACGTTGATTACGGTATTGGCTCCTCATTCGTTATCAACGACCAGGTCTGGCGCGGTAGCCTTTACGGCAGTGGACAAATCGGCCACACGATTATCAATCCTGATGGTGTGGCCTGCGACTGCGGGCGATACGGCTGCCTGGAGACCGTAGCCTCCCTCAGCGCCTTAAAAAAACAGGCAAGGATGTGGCTTAAAACGCAGCCCGACCTCGCGGATAATCCAGAAGCGCTCACCATCGATGCCTTAATTGAAAAATGGCAGCAGGGTGATTCCCGGTTGCATACATGGGTTGAGGACTCGGCAAATGCCATCGGGCTTAGCCTCTACAACTTCCTCAATATATTAAATATAAACAATATCTTATTGTACGGTCGTAGCTGCGGCTTTGGCGAGGAATGGCTAAATACCATCATCAAACAAACTGGTTTCAATCCGTTTGATCACCGTGATGCCCCGCGAACCCGCGCTACTCAAATCGGCTTTGGCAAGCTGAGCCGCGCACAGCAGCTAATGGGGATCGGTTATCTGTACGTTGAGGAGCAGTTACAAACGCTGCGTTAATCGCGAGCGGCGCGTGGCGGAGCGCAAAATTGTGTATTACGTTTAAATCACACGTCTCTCATAACGAGCTGATTATGAACACACTACGCTATTTTGATTTTGGCTCTTCCCGCTCCCTGCTGCTGTTGATTGCCCGTATCGCGGTGGTGGTTCTGTTTATTCTTTTTGGCTACCCAAAACTGCTGGGCTTTAGCGGTACGGTGCAATATATGGCTTCATCCGGCGCGCCGATGCCGACGCTGGCGGCGATTATTGCCATCATTATGGAAGTTCCGGCGGCCATTTTGATTGTCCTTGGGTTTTTCACCCGCCCGCTGGCGGTGCTGTTTATTTTTTATACCCTGGGCACGGCGGTTATTGGTCATCACTATTGGGATATGTCCGGCGATGCGGTACTGCCGAATATGATTAACTTCTGGAAAAACGTCAGTATTGCCGGAGCCTTCCTGCTACTGGCGATAACCGGGCCTGGCGCTATTTCACTCGACCGGCGTTAATCCCCCAGACGCAAAAAAGGCCGCAATCGCGGCCTTTTTTTCGCTTTAAACAACTCAGCGTTATGCGTAAACCGGGAAGCGTGCGCAGATATCCAGCACTTTACCCTTCACGCGCTCAATGACCGCTTCGTCATTGATGTTGTCCAGCACGTCGCACATCCAGCCAGCCAGCTCTTTCACTTCCGCTTCTTTAAAGCCGCGACGAGTGACTGCCGGAGAACCGATACGGATACCGGACGTCACGAACGGGCTCTTCGGATCGTTCGGTACGCTGTTTTTGTTGACGGTGATGTTGGCACGACCCAGCGCCGCGTCAGCTTCTTTACCGGTCAGGTTTTTGTCGACCAGATCCAGCAGGAACAGGTGGTTTTCAGTGCCGCCAGACACCACTTTGTAGCCGCGGTTCAGGAACACTTCCACCATCGCTTTGGCGTTTTTCGCAACCTGCTGCTGGTAGACTTTGAACTCTGGTTCCATCGCTTCTTTCAGCGCTACGGCTTTCGCCGCGATGACGTGCATCAGCGGGCCGCCCTGAGCGCTTGGGAATACGGCTGAGTTCAGTTTTTTGTACAGCTCTTCGCTACCGCCTTTCGCCAGGATCAGGCCGCCGCGCGGACCCGCCAGGGTTTTGTGGGTAGTCGTGGTGACAACGTGAGCGTGCGGAACCGGGTTCGGGTAAACGTCAGCAGCAATAAGACCGGCAACGTGGGCCATATCAACGAACAGGTATGCGCCAATGCTGTCTGCGATTTCACGCATTTTTGCCCAGTCAACCACACCAGAGTATGCGGAGAAGCCGCCGATAATCATCTTCGGTTTGTGGGTCTGCGCCTGCTTCGCCATGTCCTCATAGTCAATTTTACCGGACTCATCGATGCCGTAAGGGATGATGTTGTACAGTTTACCGGAGAAGTTAACCGGGGAGCCGTGAGTCAGGTGACCACCCTGCGCCAGGTTCATACCCAGAACGGTATCGCCCGGTTGCAGCAGCGCGGTGTAGACCGCGAAGTTAGCCTGGGAACCGGAGTGCGGCTGAACGTTAGCGTAGTCGGCGCCGAACAGCTCTTTTGCGCGGTCGATAGCCAGTTGTTCAACGATATCAACGTATTCGCAGCCGCCGTAGTAGCGCTTGCCCGGATATCCTTCAGCGTATTTGTTGGTCAGCTGAGAACCCTGCGCCTGCATAACACGCGGGCTGGTGTAGTTCTCGGAGGCGATCAGTTCGATGTGCTCTTCCTGACGTACTTTTTCCTGCTCCATAGCCTGCCACAGTTCGGCATCATAATCGGCAATGTTCATTTCACGCTTTAACATCCGCATCTCCTGACTCAGCTAACGATAAAATTTCGGCCTAAAAAGGCGGTCCAATCGGACAACGGCCCACAGTATAACTGAATCATTCTGTGATAACAGGTCTTGACAAATGATTTTACGCAAACGATTGGCTCCGCATTACACAAGGCTTTGAGCAATAACGCTCCTGAGATTATCAACGGATTTCTTTTCAGGTTTGTGATGCAAATAATTCATGTTGTAACCACCTTACGGCAAAGTGTTAAAGAACCATTTACAAAGCAGGGTTATTTTTATAAGATGCATTTAAAATACATTATTAAAATGACTCATATAAGGAAGCTGCTATGCTCGACGCCCAAACCATCGCAACGGTGAAAGCCACCATTCCCCTGCTGGTTGAAACCGGTCCAAAGCTGACCGCCCATTTTTACGATCGCATGTTTACGCATAACCCTGAACTCAAAGAAATTTTTAACATGAGTAACCAGCGCAATGGCGATCAGCGTGAAGCACTGTTTAACGCGATTGCCGCCTATGCCAGTAATCTTGAGAACCTGCCCGCCCTGCTGCCGGCGGTCGAGAAAATTGCTCAAAAGCATACCAGCTTCCAGATCCAACCAGAGCAGTACAACATTGTCGGTACCCATCTGCTGGCCACCCTGGACGAAATGTTCAATCCAGGCCAGGAAGTGCTGGACGCCTGGGGCAAAGCTTACGGCGTGTTGGCCAACGTCTTTATCAATCGTGAAGCGGAAATCTACAGTGAAAGCGCCAGCAAAGCCGGCGGCTGGGAAGGGACTCGTGCGTTCCGCATCGTGAAGAAAACCCCGCGCAGCGCACTCATCACCAGCTTTGAATTTGAACCTGTCGACGGCGGTGCGGTGGCTGAATATCATCCAGGTCAGTATCTGGCGGTCTGGCTGAAGCCGGAAGGTTTTCCGCATCAGGAAATCCGTCAGTACTCCCTGACCCGCAAGCCTGATGGCAAGGGTTACCGCATTGCGGTGAAACGTGAAGATAGCGGTCAGGTGTCGAGCTGGCTGCATAACTCAGCCAAAGAAGGGGATGTGATTTATCTGGCGGCACCAGCAGGTGATTTCTTCCTCAACGTCGCCCCGCAAACGCCAGTCACGCTGATCTCCGGCGGCGTCGGCCAAACGCCGATGCTGGCGATGCTGGATGTTCTGGCGAAAGCGCAGCATCCGGCCCAGGTTAACTGGTTCCATGCCGCAGAAAACGGTGACGTTCACGCCTTTGCTGACGAGGTAAAAGCGCTGGGGGCAAGCCTGCCGAAGTTTGCTTCTCACGTCTGGTACCGCAGCCCGAGCGAAGCAGACCGCCAGGCGGCACAGTTTAATAGCGAAGGTTTGATGGATTTATCGGCGCTCGCCGACAAGCTCAGCGACCCGCAGATGCAGTTTTATCTGTGCGGCCCGGTGGCGTTTATGCAGTTTGCCGCGAAGCAGTTGGTTGAGCTGGGCGTAAACAGCGAGAACATTCATTACGAGTGCTTCGGCCCGCATAAGGTGCTGTAAGCCACTTTAGATGACGGGCCGGGAAACCGGCCTGTCAACGTCGCTACCCTACTTTCGCTACCGACTGTCTGACGATCAGGTCTGCAGTCAGGCGCTTAACGCTCTTGGTTCTCTTTTCTTTGTTTTCAATTTTAGAAATCAACAATTTGGCTGCGGTCAGACCCAGTTGATATGCAGGCTGCTTAATGACCGTCAACGGAGTCGGGAAAAAGCTTGCCCACCTGGGGTCATCAAACATCAGAAAAGAGATATCTTCCGGAACCGCCAGACCACATTTGTAAATAGCAGAAATAACCCCTTCACCAATAAAATCGTTAGCCGCAATAATGGCGGAAGGTCTGTTTTTACCCGTCAGAAAATTGATGACCTCACTGCTGGTTCTGGACTGTAACTTATCCGTGTCTTTAACCAACAAAACGTCGTGGGTAATATTTGAATCGGCTTCAGCTATTGCGCTTTTAAACCCACTCAAGCGCTCATCAAATGTAGTAATCGCTAAATCACCGGTACAGTAGAGTATGTTTCTGTGCCCCTGGCTGATGAGATAGTTGGTTGCGAGCTTCATGCTTTCATGGTTGCTAATCAACACCTGGTCGCTTGAATCGAGGCCGGACAGGCGGTCAACTTCAACAATCGGCAGATGCGCCAGGGGTCTGATGTTATTTATCGATTGATGCGTCGGGACAATGATAAGCCCCTGAAGCATATTGCTTTTTAGCAAATCGATAAGTTCCCGCTCGGTATTTTCATCTTCTGAGGAAGTGCCAAAAATCACGGTATAGCCATTATCAATTGCCACTTTCTGGATAGCAGTGATGATTTCACCGTGAAATAAGTTAGTAATATCGGAAACGATCACGCCAATCGTTTTCGACTCACCGCTGCGCAGTTTTCTGGCTATAACGTTAACCTCATACCCTACTTCCTGCGCGGCGAGTAACACTTTTTCTCGGGTCTCTTTGGTCACCAGCCCCGAATCGCGCAATGCTCTTGAAACAGTAGAGTTAGATAAATTAAGTTTTTTAGCGATATCTGCAATGCTTGCCATATTTCTCTCTTAAGACGATCCGTCGTTCTTTTCACCCATTGACCCTGGAGCCTACGCCAGGCCATTCACGTATTCTGGCACGCCCCTTGAGTCCTGACATCCAATTAAACCCTTTAGCTATTCAACAGGTTACTTCACATACCTGTTTTCTGGCAATTCCTGTCGCCCTGAACGGAGAAAGCTCTCACCTGGATGACGATCGCAATCTGTGATCGTTCTCTCTTTTTGATCTTCTCTCGCCAGGCTAGAATGCCCACAAATGACAACGTTGTCATTTTAAAATAAAAGCCAAAAACAAAGAATCAATTACGTAAAAACAATTAGATAACACAGTAGAAATGACAATTTAAAAACGTTAAAAGACAACGTTTTCATTAATCAGGAGTATTGAAAATGCTAACCATCCCATTGATCGAAGCCACAGCAGAAAACCTGGCCCCTTACGCCAAACTCATCGGTTTACCGGCAAACAGAACCCCCTCTGTTGACCGTACCGACATCACTTACTTTCACGATGTCTGCGATGCCAATGACTTCACCGAAATACCGGTCGCCAGCTTCCTGAAAGCGAAACCGCATCCCTTCACGCTTGCCAATATTGAACGCCATATGCAGACCGAAGAGGCCGTTATCCCCTTGACCGGCGAGAGCGTAATCGTCCTCGGGCCAGTGGGTGAATTTGATATCAACAAACTGGTCGCCATCCACCTTGATGGCTCTTACGGCATTATCATGCGCCGCAACGCCTGGCACTTTGCCCCGTATCCCCTACATGGAGAAAACGCTACTTATATGCTGCTGTCCGGCCGCCACACGCCTGACGATATCGAAGTGCTGGATATTGAGACGGTGATTGTGCCCGAGGTGAAAAAGGGGGAGTACACCAATGCTCCATGCTAAACCTTCATGCCTGTTAGCCTGTGAAATCCTCTGGGACTGCGTTGAAGGCCACCCTCCTCAACAGGGTGGAGCAACCCTTAACGTGGCTTATCATCTGCAAAAATTAGGCTGCAGAACGGTCCCTGTATCCAGCGTGGGTAGCGACAAGCTCGGCAACCAGTCGCTCAGCATCATTAAAAATGACTGGCGCTGCGACGTCAGCGAAATCAAGGTCCTTAAGGATGTGGGAACGGGGATTGTGGATGTCAAAATTGATGCAGCAGGCGATGCCTCCTATGACATTCATACTCCCGCCGCCTGGGACTACATTAGCATCAGCCACAATGCGGAAAACCTCGCCAGCAGCGCCTTTGTTTACGGGTCTGTCGCTTTGCGTAGCACGTTCAACCAGAAATCCTTTGCTGATTTTCTGCAAATATATCAGGGACTAAAGTGTTTTGACGTTAACTTACGCGAAGGACAAAACGATATTCAGATTGTCGGTGAGTTTTTACAGCGAGCGGATTTCATTAAGTTAAACGAAAGTGAACTGGACAAGATTGCCCGCCATTTCAATATTGTGGCTGAAAAAATCGAAGAGCTGATATACGCGCTGGTGGACATTATTGGCGACAAAATTATCTGTATCACCCGAGGGGATAAACACCCAGTTCTCTACCGGGAAGGACATATTTATTCAGGACAAGCTATCCGGGTAAACGTTAAAAACACTATCGGTGCCGGCGACGCATTCTTCGCAGCGATGATCAATGCCTTAATTAATCCGCAATTTGAACCCATCGCGGCGCTATATAAGGCATCAGCATTGGGATCATGGGTTGCCACTAAAGAAGGCGCGCAGCCGGAATATGATAACGACATTATAGAAAAACTTTTTAACGACCAGGCGGTGCTGTGATGAAAAAAACAGGATTGTTCGTTTCTCCAGATGGTAATAACCAATTCAAGATATTTTGCATCATCTCTATGCTGTTTCTTGTTCTTGGATTCAGCACCGGCATGATCGATATCCTTAATAAACACTTTCAAAACACGCTAGAGATCACCAAAGCGAAGTCGGCGCTTATTCAGTTCGCGAACTATATTAGCTATTTCTTCGTCGCTATTCCTGCGGGGATCCTGGCACAGCGCTATGGGTATAAATCCGGCATTATTATCGGACTCGTGCTGATTATGTGCGGTACCAGTACGTTTATGCTGGCGACAGTGCATGGTGAGTATATGTTCTTTCTTACCGGTATTTTCATCCTCGCGGCTGGGCTGACCTTTATCGAAACCATTGCCAACCCTTACGTCATTGTCCTCGGGAATAAAGACGGCGGAGCGGCAAGGCTGAACATATCGCAATCCATCGCCGGTCTGGGCCTAATCTTTGGCCCACTGATTGGCGGCCATTTTGTCCTTTCCGCGACCGGGGAAGTTTCTAAGACTAACGACGGGTTATTCATACCCTATCTGGGGATTTTCCTCGCGGTGACCCTGATTCTATTGGTCTTCTTCAGAACCAAAGTCCCCGAAGTTGTACCTGAAGCAGATGAGCGAATCAACGCGAGCGAGAAACCCTTTTGGCAGCTACCGCATTTTATTTTCGCCGTCATCGCCCAGTTCTTATATGTCGCGGGGCAGACGGGCATCTTCAGTTTCTTTATCAACTACGTTGTCGAACACTCACCGGCCATGACGCTGAGTCTCGCTAGCATGCTGCCTTCGACATGGACCTGGAACGCGGGAAGTTTCTACCAAATAACCGAACGCGGCGCGTCGCAGATCCTGGCCTTCGGCGGATTCGGGCTCTTTATGATTGGTCGCCTGACCGGAGGAATGCTGCTGAGTAAAATTAAAACTCAGGTTGTTCTTTCAACGTTTGCCCTAATCAACTCCGTGCTGATGGTCATTATCATTTACTCAGATGGTTATCTGGCGACCATTTCTTTAGTACTTAGTTTTTATTTTATGTCGATCATGTTCCCGGCTATTTTCTCACTCGGCATTGCGGGCCTTGGCGGACAAACCAAAAAAGCCTCTTCAATTATTGTTATGTCTATCGTAGGTGGTGCCGTTATGCCGATGATCATGGGGGCTATTGCCGACCATTACGATATGGCTACCGGATTTATTATGCCGCTAATCTGCTTTGTGTTCATTTTATTTTATGCCTTAACCTGGACCAGGTTATATCGTGGACAACATGTTGAAATCGCGACCACTCACTAATTAGTAAAATAAAATTCATTTTAATTAATCAGGAATAACTCTATGAAAATCTATATTGATACTGCCGATCTTAATGAAATAAAGCTGCTTGAGGAGAATTTACCGCTGGCTGGCGTAACCATGAATCCCAGCATCACGGCGAAATCAGGTATTGCGCTATCGGTGCTTATTCCGCAAATTCGCGCCGTACTGGGTAAGGACAGAATGATATTCGCCCAGGTTATTGCCTCCGATTGCGCAGGTATGGTGGAAGAAGCTCGCCGCCTGAGCGCAATGGATGAGAATATTGTCATCAAAATTCCCGTCACATCTGAAGGTTTGAAAGCGATAAAAAAACTGAAAGCCCATCAGGTCAGAACGCTGGGAACCGCCGTCTATACCACCACCCAGGGATTGTTAGCCGCGCTGGCTGGTGCAGAATATGTCGCACCCTATTTCAACCGCATTGAAGCGCTATCTGGCAACGGCATTGAAATTGTCAGCGCTCTGGTTAAGGCGCTTGCCTTACATGCCCCGCACTGCAAAGTGTTCGGTGCCAGCTACAAAAACAATCAACAGTTCCTTGATTGCCTGCTGGCAGGCTGCGAGTGCATCACGCTGCCCACTGATCTTGCAAAAAATCTCCTGCAAAACCCGGCTGTCGATGCTGCCGTCGCCCAGTTTCAGCATGACTGGCAATCCGCTTACGGAAGCCTTGCCATTAAATAGTCAGCGTTTCAATCAAGGAGAAGATCATGAGCGCAAAAATCATTCAGTCGCCGGGTAAATATATTCAGGGGGCCGGGCTTTTAAGTTCGGTTGCAACTTATGTAAAACACCTTAACGCTAAATTTTTAATTCTTGGCGATGCTTTCGTATTGGGATTAACGCAAGACCGGCTTAGCACCAGTTTTGAAGAGGCAAAGATCGCCTGCCAATTTTCGACGTTTAACGGTGAGTGTTCGCGCAATGCCATCACAGCCATTCAGTCTGAAGCCGAAGAAAATCAGTGCACGGCGATTATCGGTATTGGCGGTGGGAAAACGATCGATGCGGCAAAAGCAGTAGCGTACTACCTGAATTTGCCGCTGGTCATTATCCCGACGATTGCTTCTACCGATGCGCCGTGCAGTTCCTGGTCCGTGCTCTATACCGATGATGGTGAATTCGACGCTTACCTCGACCTGCCTTTCAACCCAACGCTGGTACTGGTGGATACGCAGGTAGTCGCCAATGCGCCTGCACGGCTACTGGCAGCAGGTATCGGGGATGCGCTGGCGACCTGGTTCGAAGCCCGCGCCTGTTTGCAAAGCTCGGCCACAACGATGGCTGGCGGACACCCCACCGTCGCCGCAACGGGTATTGCCAGACAGTGTTATGAGACGCTGCTTGCTGATGCCAAAAAAGCCTTGCTCGCCGTCGAGCGCAACGTGGTAACCGAAGCCGTAGAGCACATTGTCGAAGCGAATACTTATTTAAGCGGCGTAGGTTTTGAGAGCGGCGGCCTGGCGGCAGCCCACGCTATCCACAATGGTTTTACCGTATTAGAAGAAACGCATGCGATGTATCACGGTGAAAAAGTGGCGTTCGGCACGTTAACCCAGCTGATCCTGGAAAATGCGCCGACTGAAGAACTCAATACCGTTCTACAGCTGTGCATTGATGTCGGTCTGCCGGTAACGCTCAGGCAGTTGAACGTCACTGAAGATGTCGAAAATAAGATGCGTAAAGTTGCCGAGCTGGCCTGCGTGAAAGGAGAGACGATTCACAATATGCCGTTTAAAATCACTGAGGATAGCGTTTATGCGGCCCTGCTCGCCGCTGACAGCTATGGATCTGCGTTTATCAAAGCAAAAGCATAACTGAACGCCATTGACAGAGACAAACAGCCCCGGTCGCATGATACGACCGGGGCTGTTTGATAACTTAGTTTGAAAACTCAAATCGCTTCGTCGTCTTCTTCACCGGTACGAATACGAATCACGCGCGCAACGTCGAAGACAAAGATTTTGCCATCGCCAATTTTGCCCGTCTGTGCCGTGCGGATAATAGTATCGACGCAGGTATCGACGATGTCATCAGTAACGACAATTTCGATTTTCACTTTCGGCAGAAAATCCACCATGTACTCCGCGCCGCGATACAGCTCGGTGTGCCCCTTCTGACGGCCAAAGCCTTTCACTTCCGTTACCGTCATCCCGGTGATGCCGACTTCGGCCAGCGCTTCACGCACGTCATCCAGTTTGAATGGTTTAATAATCGCATCAATCTTTTTCATGGTGTTCCTGTCTTAGTCGCGTAACCGGTTGCTAACCGTATCATAACTTGCGTCATCTTGCGGAGCTACTCTTTAAAGTCGTTGGCTTCAAGCTCGTGGCGCGACAGCAGCTTATAAAACTCCGTGCGGTTACGCCCTGCCATCCGCGCCGCATGCGTGACATTACCCTTGGTAATTTGCAGCAGCTTACGCAGGTAATTCAGCTCAAACTGATTACGCGCCTCAACAAACGTCGGCAGAGCGGTATTTTCCCCCTCCAGCGCCTGCTCCACCAGCGCATCGCTGATCACCGGCGAGGAAGTCAGCGCCACGCACTGCTCAATCACGTTCACCAGTTGGCGTACGTTCCCCGGCCATTTGGCGGCCATCAGCCGCTTCATTGCATCCGTGGAGAAAGCGCGAACAAACGGTTTATGGCGATCGGCGGACTGGCGCAGCAGATGGTTAGCCAGTAGCGGGATATCTTCTGTGCGATCGGCCAGCGGGGGAATTTTCAGATTCACCACGTTCAGGCGATAAAACAGATCTTCACGAAACTCACCGCGGGCCATCGCTTTCGGCAGATCGCGGTGGGTAGCGGAGATAATCCGCACGTCAATATCAATATCGCGATTGCTGCCCAGCGGGCGTACTTTGCGCTCCTGCAGGACGCGCAACAGTTTCACCTGTAGCGCCACCGGCATATCGCCTATCTCATCAAGAAACAGCGTGCCGCCTTCGGCTGCCTGAAACAATCCTTCACGGCTGCTGACCGCGCCGGTAAAAGCACCGCGCGCGTGACCAAATAGTTCCGATTCCAGCAGTTGTTCGGGTAGCGCTCCACAGTTAATAGCGATAAAAGGTTTATCGTGGCGCGGGCTGGCGTTATGAATGGCCTGGGCGACAATCTCTTTGCCGGTGCCGCTTTGGCCGTTAATCAGCACGCTCACGTCCGATTGCGCCACCATCCCGGCCTGCTCAAGCAAGCGCTGCATCAGCGGGCTGCGGGTGACAATCGCCTGACGCCAGCGCTCGTCGGTGGTCGGCGCGCTCTGCTCCAGCGCATCGTCGATAGCTTTATACAGCGCGTCTTTGTCCACCGGCTTGGTCAGGAAACTGAATACTCCCTGCTGAGTCGCTGCGACGGCATCAGGAATGGAACCGTGCGCGGTCAGGATAATCACCGGCATCCCCGGCTGGACCTTCTGAATTTCACTGAACAGCTGTAGGCCGTCCATCTCGTCCATCCGCAGGTCGCTGACGACCAGATCCAC
Source organism: Klebsiella sp. MISC125 (assembly GCF_051131775.1). Taxonomy (NCBI): domain Bacteria; kingdom Pseudomonadati; phylum Pseudomonadota; class Gammaproteobacteria; order Enterobacterales; family Enterobacteriaceae; genus Klebsiella; species Klebsiella sp. MISC125. Next base: position 1,595,852 of record NZ_CP180448.1, on the reverse strand, counting down.
TTTCTCGCGACCCAAAATACGCAACGCCTCCGGGCCGCTTTCGGCAGTGACCACACGATATCCTTCGCTGATAAGACGCATCCCCAGCAGCTTCAACAAGCCCGGATCGTCGTCTACGAGCAGCAGATGGGCGGGTTTACGGATCGTCATGAATCACCTCCGGGACTTTCTCGCTGCCGTGCCCGGCATCAGAACTGAAATTGCCTCCAGGCTTACGGCTGGAGAGCTGGCGCTCAATATCGGTGAGGTTTTCCAGCTTACGGGTGGTGAGCTCAAGCTGGCTGCGTAACTCCAGCTCCTGCTGGCGCAGCGCCTCAAGCTCGGCATCGCTGGATTGCTGCAATTTGGCGTAGCGCGAACGCTCATCAACCAATTGAAGTTGTCGGCCCTGCCCTTCGCGCCAGAGCTGGTAAAGCGGGCGTACCTGCGCGGCGATTTGCGGGCTGAAAGTATCCAGACGATTCACCAGCGCCCGGCGTTCATCTGGCGTAATTTTGGCATCCGCCAGCAAAATACCGCGCTTAAAAGCATCCTGCCAGCTGTCATCATTATGCAGCTTAGCTTCCGCACGCGCCTGCGCCGGGGCCAGACGATCTGCGCAATCGATCCCCCGCAACCAGTAGAGCGGGTTTTTATCGCTGGCCTCATTTTTCAGATTCCAGATGTCGGCGCACTCTACCGAGAGAAAATCGGCGACCTGATGCTGCGGCAGCGCGGAGAGCGTTTTACCATCCGCGGCCTGTGGTGATGTGGAGGCGGAACATCCCGCCAGCGCCAGGCAAGAAATACCTGACAGCAGCCATCCCCTAAGAGGACGGACAAATGCGAAGAAGTGGGACATATTCACCCAATATTAATTTATGCGTTGTTTTTTCCAGGCTCAGCGGCGGGCAGCGTGATACGAAAACAGATAAGCCCGGATTTATCATCCACCAGGCTCAGCTCGCCCTGCATTTGCCGTACACAGTCACGAGCGATGCTTAGCCCCAGACCGCTGCCTTTTACCGCCCCTTTACGCTGGTGGCTTCCCTGATAAAAAGGCTCGAAAATCATCTGTTTTTCCGCAGGCGGGATCGGCTCGCCATTATTGATAACGTCAATGCGCACTTGCTCGCCGTGCCGGTAGCTATGAATACGGATGTTACCGGATTCAGCACCATAGTGCACCGCATTGGAATAGAGATTATCCAGTACGCTCACCAGAAGTTCGGGCTCCGCCAGGCAGAAGCGCTCGGTGAGCGTCAATTCGGTTTGCATCATTTTAGCTCTTGCCGGCAGGCTATGGGCGGAAACCACATTGTCCACCAGCTCAGCGAGATTGACCGTCTCACGTGCAACCGGGCCATCGGCCTGCTGCCGGTTGTAATCCAGCAGTTGTTCGATCAGCTTTTGTAGATTGCGGCTGCTACTATCCAGAATCTCCACGATCTCCTGCTGTTCGGGCGTGAGCGGCCCGGCCACGCGGTCAGCGAGCAGTTCCGTCCCTTCACGCATGCTGGCCAGCGGCGTTTTCAGCTCATGGGAAAGATGGCGCAAAAACTGATGACGCTGGGATTCCAGCCAGGCAAGACGTTCGCTCAGCCAAATAATGCGTTTGCCGACGGATCTCAGCTCTCGCGGGCCGGTAAACATCGCGGCATCATCCAGCGATTTTCCTTCACCCAGCCGATTAATCATTCTCTGAATACCTTTCACCGGGCCGATAATCATGCGGGTGAAAAGCAGCACCAGGGCCAGGCTGAGCAGAAACAGAACCAGCGCCTGCCAGCCGAAAAACTGGCCGCGTTCGGCAATCTCCTGTTGTAGCTGCTGCCCGCGAGAGTAGATCACCGTTCGGGTCGCCTGGACCATATCGCTGTTGGCAGCGGCAAAAGCTTCCAGGCTGGCGGCAGATTTCGCCGTCGGACCGCTATTTTTGCACTGGAGCTCCGCCAGATCGTCGAGCTCCTGACGTAGCGCCTGCCAGATTTTTTCATCCGGCAGGACACCCGCGTGAGCATCAAGCATTTCATTGTAGCGCTTACGCTGATTTTGATAGACCCGCGCCAGGGTTGGATCATCCAGCACGCAATACTGCCGGTAGCTGCGCTCCATCTCCAGCGCAGCATTGATCATCGCCTCGCTGCGCCGGGCGTCGATAAGAGTAGTGCGATTGATATGCGCCGCCTGCGCGCTCAGCGCGTTAAGGCTTTGCCACGCCTGCCAGGCCAGAACCAATAGCGGGAGCAGGATCAGCACAAAGGAGAGCGTGACCAGTTGGCGCAGTGAACGGGGGAACAGGGAGAGTCGCTTCAAGGATATCGTCTCAATCATTAGCTCACTACGATGCTAACTGAGGACGCAATAAACATCTACGCCAGAAATAATAAAGCCAGGCTACAAGAGCCTGGCTTTATTAAGCAATGAGGCGGTGCCTTACTCGACGTTTCGCCCGATGACTGATAAAGCAGAGCTGTTATCAGGAGTTGGACGGCAGGCACCTGTTTGTGCGTCATTCGAGGTTTATGTAGCGCTTCCCGAGGGGGCTGACATAAGAAGGTGAATGAGCCACTGGTTATAATTATGCACGAACTATGCCACATCACAAAACATTTTATTAACACAATGAAAAATAATGTCTTTTTACTACTTTATCACTGTAATGATGATGGTTGCTATTTGTGCAAAGTGTCGCTAATTAGCAACACCGAATAAGTGATTTATTAACACCATTTTAAATCAATGAGTTAAGTGTCACCTTTTGACGACACGGCTATTACACGTTTGTCGGCGATCCCCGACACCTTTTTCCCACGCTCATCACAAACAAAAAAGCCCCCTGCGATTACAGGAGGCTTAATGAGGTGTGCGAAGAAGACTTAGCCCAGCTGTTTACGCGCGTTGCGGAAAATACGCATCCACGGGCTGTCCTCGCCCCAGTTTTCCGGATGCCAGGAGTTCGACACGGTACGGAATACGCGCTCCGGGTGCGGCATCATGATAGTCGCGCGTCCACTTTCGCTGGTTACGGCGGTGATGCCGTTCGCCGAGCCGTTCGGGTTGGCCGGATAGTTTTCCGTCACCTTACCGAAGTTATCAACGAAGCGCAGCGCTACCAGGCCTTTGCTCTCCAGCTGCGCCAGATGCGCGCCATCGCGGACTTCAACCTGCCCTTCACCGTGAGATACGGCAATTGGCATCATTGAACCGACCATCCCCTGCAACAGCAGCGACGGGCTTTGGGTCACTTCAACCAGGCTGAAACGAGCTTCAAAACGGTCAGAGTGGTTGCGCACAAAGCGCGGCCACAGGTCGCTGCCGGGGATGAGCTCACGCAGGTTTGACATCATCTGACAGCCGTTGCACACACCCAGCGCCAATGTCTGTGGGCGATGGAAGAAAGTGGCAAACTCGTCGCGTACGCGGTCATTGAACAGAATAGATTTCGCCCAGCCTTCACCCGCGCCTAAAACATCACCGTAGGAGAAACCGCCGCAGGCGACCAGCGCCTGGAAATCAGCAAGACCGGTACGGCCCGCCAGCAGGTCGCTCATATGCACGTCGATAGCATCAAAGCCCGCACGATGGAACGCTGCCGCCATTTCTACATGGGAGTTCACGCCCTGCTCGCGCAGCACAGCGACCTTCGGACGCGCGCCGCTAGCGATATAAGGTGCCGCGATGTCCTCGTTGATATCGAAGGAAAGCTTCACGTTGAGGCCTGGATCGTTGTCGTTAGCCTTCGCGTCATGTTCCTGGTCGGCACATTCCGGGTTATCGCGCAGACGCTGCATTTGCCAGGTCGTCTCAGCCCACCACATACGCAGCGTGGTGCGGCTTTCGCTAAATACCGGATGACTATCGGCGGCGATAACAAAGCGGTCGCCCGCCGTCGCCTGTCCGAGGTAGTGAACGCAATCTGCCAGGCCATTCGCCGCCAGCAGCGCTTCGACCGCCTGACGATCGGCGGCACGAACCTGAATCACGCCCCCCAGCTCTTCGTTAAACAGCGCAGCCAGATGGTCATTGCCGAGCGCGGCGATATCCACATTGACGCCACAGTGACCAGCAAAGGCCATTTCAGCCAGGGTCACCAGTAGGCCGCCATCGGAACGGTCATGCCAGGCCAGCAGCTTATCTTCAGCCACCAGCGTCTGCATCGACTCCCAGAAACCTTTCAACTGAGCAACATCGCGCACGTCCGCGGTAACATCGCCTAGCTGACGGTAAACCTGCGCCAGCGCGGTGGCGCCCAGCGCATTTTTGCCTTTGCCCAAATCAATCAGCAGCAGGGCGTTATCAACGGTCGCGAGCTGCGGGGTCACGGTGCGGCGCACATCTTCCACGCGAGCAAAGGCAGAAATCACCAGCGACAGCGGGGAGGTCATTTCGCGCTGCTCGTTGCCTTCCTGCCAGCGGGTTTTCATCGACATAGAGTCTTTACCCACTGGAATCGTCAGTCCCAGAGCCGGGCACAGCTCTTCACCAACTGCTTTAACGGCTTCATATAAACCAGCGTCTTCACCCGGGTGACCGGCCGCGGCCATCCAGTTTGCCGACAGCTTCACGCGATTGAGCGCGCCAATCTGCGTCGCGGCAATATTCGTTAGCGCTTCGCCAACCGCCAGGCGGGCAGAAGCGGCAAAGTCCAGCAGCGCAACCGGAGCACGTTCACCAATTGACATGGCTTCACCGTAATAGCTATCGAGGCTGGCGGTGGTTACCGCGCAGTTAGCGACCGGGATCTGCCACGGGCCGACCATCTGATCGCGGGCGACCATGCCGGTCACGGTGCGGTCACCGATGGTGACAAGGAAGGTTTTCTCCGCCACGGTCGGCAGATGCAGCACGCGGTTCACCGCGTCGGCAATAGTTATGCCCTGGCGATCCAGACTCTGACCCTGCGCTTTCAGCGTCTGCACATCGCGGGTCATTTTCGGCGTTTTACCCAGCAGCACGTCGAGCGGCAGATCAATCGGTCGATCGTCAAAATGGGTATCGTCAAGGCTCAGGTGCATCGCTTCAGTCGCTTCGCCAATAACCGCGTACGGCGCACGCTCACGTCGGCATAGTTCATCAAACAGCGGCAACTGCTCCGGTGCAACGGCCATGACGTAACGTTCCTGCGATTCGTTACACCAGATTTCCAGCGGGCTCATGCCCGGCTCGTCGCTGAGGATGTCGCGCAGCTGGAATTTACCGCCGCGGCCACCATCGCTCACCAGCTCCGGCATGGCATTGGACAAACCGCCAGCGCCGACATCATGGATAAACAGAATCGGGTTGGCATCACCCAACTGCCAACAGCGGTCGATAACTTCCTGGCAGCGACGTTCCATTTCCGGGTTGTCGCGCTGTACGGAGGCAAAATCCAGGTCTGCGTCAGACTGTCCCGACGCCATTGAAGAAGCAGCGCCGCCGCCGAGGCCAATGTTCATCGCCGGGCCGCCAAGAACAATCAGCTTCGCGCCAACAACAATCTCCCCCTTCTGCACGTGTTCGCCGCGAATGTTGCCGATACCGCCCGCCAGCATGATGGGCTTGTGATAACCGCGCAGCTCTTCGCCGTTGTGGCTGGTCACTTTCTCTTCATAGGTGCGGAAATAACCGTTCAGCGCCGGGCGACCAAATTCGTTGTTAAACGCCGCACCGCCCAGAGGGCCATCGGTCATGATATCCAGCGCGGTCACAATACGATCCGGCTTGCCGAAATCTTCTTCCCACGGCTGCTCAAAGCCCGGAATACGCAGGTTAGAGACGGAGAAACCCACCAGCCCCGCTTTCGGCTTAGCGCCACGACCGGTCGCGCCTTCGTCACGGATTTCACCGCCGGAACCGGTCGCCGCGCCCGGCCACGGAGAGATCGCCGTCGGGTGGTTGTGGGTTTCGACCTTCATCAAAATATGCGCGTCTTCCTGGTGGAAGTCGTAGCGACCCGTTTCGTGGTCAGCAAAGTAACGTCCCACCGCCGAACCTTCCATTACCGCGGCGTTATCTTTATAGGCCGACAGCACGTAGTCCGGAGTTTTCTCAAAGGTGTTTTTGATCATCTTGAACAGCGACTTCGGCTGCTGCTCGCCATCAATGACCCAATCGGCGTTAAAAATCTTGTGTCGGCAGTGCTCGGAGTTGGCCTGCGCGAACATATAGAGTTCGATATCGTTCGGGTTACGGCCCAGCTTATGGAAGGCATCCTGCAGATAGTCGATTTCGTCATCCGCCAGCGCCAGCCCCAGACGGAGGTTGGCGTCAATCAGCGCCTGACGACCCTGTCCCAGCAGGTCAACGCTGGTTACCGGGGTCGGCTGATGGTGAGCAAACAGCTTTTCGCCCTCTTCCAGCGCATCAAATACGCTTTCCATCATTCGATCGTGCAGTTCAGCCGCCACCAGCGCCCACTGCTCTTCAGTCAGGCTGCTCGCTTCAACGTAGTACACAACGCCGCGCTCCAGGCGTACAACCTGAGACAGGCCGCAGTTATGGGCGATGTCGGTAGCTTTTGAAGACCAGGGAGAGATAGTGCCAGGACGGGGGGTAACGAGCAGTAGCTTGCCGGTTGGGGTATGGCTGCTTAAGTTCGGGCCATATTTTAGCAACCTCGCCAGATTCTCACGATCGTCGCCGCTTAGCGGGGCGCTGAGATCGGCAAAATGAACATACTCGGCATATATAGTGCTTACCGGAAGGTTGGCCGCCTGGAAACGTGCCAGCAGTTTATTGATACGGAATGCCGACAGTGCAGGTGAACCACGCAAAATTTCCATCATAAGTCTCTCGTCTTCGAAGCTTTCAGGGTGAGCCGGGGGAAACGGGCGCCATTATAGTGAATCCTGCGTCCCGACGAAACCGTTTGCGTAGAAATAAAATGGTTGCCAGGGTTTATCAATAAATGTGACCCGACTCGCGAATAAGTTGCCAACTGGCGCATTCTTAAGCAAAATGCCGCTCATTCGACGACAACCTTTTACTTTTTCTGGTCATAGTCTGCTGAGGAACGCAAAGCTGCAGAAGATTAACTATCTGAAAAAACTAAAGATTAATTATCTGCTCATCGGCATTGTAACCCTCTTGCTGGCGGCTGCCCTGTGGCCGTCTCTCCCGTGGATGGGGAAACCAGAGAACCGTGTGGCGGGGATTATGGCGCGCGGAGAACTGCGCATCAGCACCATTAATTCGCCAATGACCTTCGCGACCATCAATGACAAAACCTACGGTTTCGATTATGAGCTGGCACAGCAGTTTGCCAACTACCTTGGGGTCGAGCTGAAGGTGACCGTCCGACAAAATATCAGCCAGTTATTCGACGATCTTGATGAGGGAAAAGCCGACATGCTGGCGGCGGGTCTGGTCTACAACTCTGAACGGATAAAGAACTATCAGGCCGGGCCAACCTACTATTCCGTTTCGCAACAACTGGTGTATCGCAAAGGCAGCCTGCGCCCGCGCAGCCTCGCTAATCTTACCGCTGAGCAGTTGGCTATCGCCCCCGGGCACGTGGCGATTAATGACCTGCAGGCATTAAAAGAACAAAAATATCCGGACCTCGACTGGCGCGTGGATGATAAACGCGGCACCACGGCGCTGATGCAGGCGGTGATCGACGGTAAGCTCGATTACACCATCGCGGATTCGGTCGCCGTCAGTCTGTTCCAGCGCGTCCACCCGGAACTGGCCGTCGCGCTGGATATCAGCGATGAGCAGCCGGTGACCTGGTTTAGTGAAAAAGGCGAAGACAACTCGCTGTCGGCAGCGATGCTCGATTTCTTCAATAACATTAATGAAGACGGCATCCTTGCACGACTGGAAGAGAAATACCTCGGCCACGGTAACGATTTTGACTATGTTGATACGCGCACCTTCCTGCGCGCCGTGGAGAACGTCCTCCCTGACCTACAGCCGATGTTTGAAAAATATGCCCGGCAGATAGACTGGCGCCTGCTGGCGGCCATCTCATGGCAGGAGTCGCATTGGGACCCTCAGGCTACCTCTCCGACCGGCGTACGCGGAATAATGATGCTCACCCGCAATACCGCCCAGAGCCTGGGACTGACCGACCGTACCGACGCAGACCAAAGCCTCGACGGCGGCATGCGTTATCTACAGGATATGATGAGTAAGGTGCCCGACTCCGTTCCCAAAGACGAACGTATCTGGTTTGCGCTGGCGGCTTACAATATGGGCTACGCGCATATGCTTGACGCGATGGCGCTAACCAAAAAGCAGAAAGGTAATCCCAATAGCTGGGCCGATGTGAAGCAGCGTCTGCCGCTGCTGAGCCAGAAAAACTATTACAGTCGGCTGAAGTACGGCTTTGCGCGCGGTCATGAGGCCTACGCCTACGTCGAGAATATCCGCAAATACCATATCAGCCTTGTGGGCTACCTCTCTGAGAAAGAGAGAAAAGAGGCGCAGATTGCGGCGCTTGGCGAACACTATCCGGCGGTCATGCCGGATGAGTTAAATAAAGAAGAACAGTACGCCATGTCCTTTTTCAGCTTTCGCGCCGAAACGCTGGTCGATAACGCAAAATTTAAAATCCCAGGACTGGGCCATTAATCTTCCGTTTGCTGACGCGCCTTTTTAAGCATTTTTTTCTCTTCGCGCCGCCAGCGGAAAAAATCGCTCAGCATACCAGAGCACTGTTCTGCCAGGAGTCCTTCGGTTATCTCTACCCGATGATTCATCCCCGGATGATGCAGCACGTCGATAAGCGATCCGGCAGCGCCGGTTTTCGCATCCCTGGCACCGAATACCAGCCGTGAAATGCGGCTATGTACCATCGCCCCGGCGCACATTACACAAGGCTCCAGGGTGACGTACAGCGTCGCGTCAACCAGACGGTAGTTTTGCAGCACCATCCCACCCTGGCGCAACGCCATAATCTCAGCATGCGCAGTAGGATCGTGACGGCCAATTGGCCGGTTCCAGCCTTCACCGATGACCTGATGATTGTGCACCAGCACCGCGCCGACCGGCACCTCGCCCTCTTCCCAGGCGCGTTTCGCCAGCGTCAAAGCATGACGCATCCAGTATTCATCATTTAATTCATGGTCAGACAAAGCGGGCACTCCTGCGGAAAAAGCGGGGCGCATTATACATGGGCGCTATGTATTACACACTATTCTAACTGCTGAAGATCGCCCTGTGGGGTTACTCGCCAGCGGTGCTGGCAAAAATAGAGCAGCGGATTGTCCTGTTCGCTGTCGCTATAACCACTATACAAGCGCAGCGGAGCACCGATTTTTTGCTCCAGTTGCGCGACTTTTTCGTTACCCAGACAGCGCAGCGTTAAAACCCAGCCGCCGCAACGGCGCTCCATCCGACTGGCAATCAGATTCACCCGTGGCAACCATGCAGTATCAAAATAGACCTGCTCCACCAGCGACTGCGGCGACCCGGTAATCAACCAAACGTCCGCATCGGTACTGGTCAGATAATCCGTCAACCGTGACTGAACGACGGGAAAAGCCGTGACATGCTGCCGGAACCAGTGAACAAAACTCGCCTCAAGACGTTTCAGATGCCTCTCACTGCGCCCGAAAGTCGTAGCCCACAGCAGCAGGCTCATCGGCCAGCGTGCGGCCCGACCGTTTAGCAACAGTCCGGCAAGAATAACGGGCAACAGAGGAAGAACCAGCAGCGTATTCAACGGCTGATGACGTAACACATAGCGCAAGAAACTGCCGAACATATCCTGCTGATGCAAGGTGCCATCCAGATCAAAGAAAACCACTCGCCGCATGCTACTATTCAAAACCGACTCCTCTGGATTAACACCTCGATAACCAATAGCTTAACAGCCTTACGCATTGAATAGCGAAAACATCCGCCATCGTTGAGCCGGGATTAAGGTAAAACCTGCTTGCAGAGAAATCTGAACGGTTGAATTTTTAATTCGCACTATTCCCCTTATAATTGAATACAAAATTCTTTCAGCCGAGGGTGAAAGCTGTCCTCCGGAGCCGCTATGAACTGTTTGACCCGAATCCGCCAACGCTACCCCACGCTGGCCGCAAGTGATAAAAAACTGGCCGATTTTATTCTGGCCCAACCGGATCAAACCCGCCACCTCAGCTCTCAGCAGCTGGCGGGCGAAGCCGGAGTCAGCCAGTCGAGCGTGGTAAAATTCGCGCAGAAGATGGGTTTTAAAGGTTTCCCGGCGTTGAAACTGGCATTAAGCGAAGCATTGGCTAGCGCCCCCTCTCCGCAATCCGTACCGGTGCATAACCAGATTCGCGGAGATGATCCTCTCCGACTGGTGGGCGAAAAGCTGATTAAAGATAATATTGCAGCAATGCATGCCTCTCTGGACGTCAACAGCGAAGAAAAGCTACTGGAAGCCGTTGCGCTACTGCGTAATGCCCGGCGGGTCATTATTACCGGTATTGGCGCATCGGGCCTGGTGGCGAGGAACTTTAGCTGGAAGCTGATGAAAATCGGTATTAACGCCGTTTCTGAGCAGGATATGCACGCCCTTCTGGCAACAGTACAGGCGATGGCGGCAGACGATCTGCTGCTGGCCATCTCCTACTCTGGTGAGCGACGCGAAATTAATATGGCGGCAGGTGAAGCATTGCGAGTGGGGAGCCAGATCCTGGCGATCACCGGTTTTAACCCCAACGCCCTTCAACAGCAGGCAACTCTGTGCCTGTATACCATCGCTGAAGAGCAGGCTACGCGCAGCGCCGCGATCTCCTCCACCAGCGCGCAAATGATGCTGGCCGACCTGCTGTTTATGGGGCTGGTCCAGCAGGATCTCGAGCGCGCCCCGGATCGCATTCGTCACAGTGAAGCGCTGGTGAAAAAACTGGTCTGAAAGCGGGCTCTTCTGCATTTCGCAAAAGAGCCCCTGGATTTATTGCGCTTCTTTGGCGTGAATCAGCTGAGTCAGAAGCTTGTTAACCGGTACGGCAATATTGTTCTGCATCCCAATACGCGCAATCGCCCCATTTAAATAGTCAATTTCAGTGAGCCGCCCTTTATGTAAATCCTGATACATAGAAGGATAATGATGGCCGCTTTCGCGCGGGTCGAATACTTTTTTGACCGTATTCATCACCATTTCCTGAGTCAACGGAATATTCTGACTGGCTGCTACCAGTACAAACTCATCCACCACTGCCTGCGCTAAATCTAATGCTCCAGGTCGACTGCCAAAACCACCAACATTACAATCCAGCAGTGCGCAATAGGTATTCATTACGCTATTAAAAGCCGCTTTCTTCCAGATTGATAATAATACGTCAGGGCTAATTTCCGCATTCAGCCCGGCGCTATTGAGGGCGGCAATGACTCTGGATTCCTGGTCAGCATCCTGGCTGGCAATAGGCTGCAGCTCAATCGTCCCCGTGCCGGTGGCCATAATATGTCCGGCACCTTCCAGTTCGCTCGACCATAACGTGACACCAGCATAAATTTTTTCCCGATCAACATAGTTTGCCAGCGTTTCAATATTTCCCAGACCATTAGATAAAATCATCACGACTTTCGCAGTGGGTAGCAGCGGCTTAATCCTCTGTAGCATGCTGTCCAGTTGCATGGCTTTGGTAAACAGAATAACCAGTTCAAATTCCCCCTGCGCCTTATCGGCCATAACTGCGGGTATCGGATAATACTGTTGAGTCGTTTCCGTTTCGACAAACAATCCCTTACTGCAAATAGCATCAACATGTTCCTGCCAGCTATCGATAAGCGTCACGTCATGTCCGGCAGCCAGTAGCATATAGCCAAAACGACACCCCATAGCCCCTGCACCTGCGATTGCAATTTTCATCTTTATTTCCTTATGATTTGATCAATGTATTTTGGCTAAAACCGTTCCAACATAACGTTTCGTCACCAGCGTGAGCACAACCCCAATAAGCAATAAGACTGTGGTGAGAATAAATACCGTATTGTAGCTCCCCGTATATTTTGCTATAGCTGATGTAACATACGGTGCAATAACCGCACCAACGGCAAAACCAAAATACATAAATCCATAGTTTAATCCCTGATTACGCATGCCAAAGTTCTGACTGGTCAGTCCGGGGAAGATAACTAATATCCCGGCATAAGCAAAGCCAACGCCCAGCGCGCTGAAATAGAACACCGAAGTATTACCATTAAAAAAGAGCAACAGCAGCATACAAAGGCAGGTAAAGAGATAAACAATCACCAGCGTATTATACCCGCCTAACTTATCGGTCAAACCGCCCCAGAACAAGCGACCAATAGAGTTAAATATCGATACCAGACTGACAATCAAGGCCCCGGAGATTAAACCATATTGCGTCATACCAATTTGTGCAGAACTCGAACTGATCACCATTCCGGAGAATACACCCAGCGCCAGAATCATAAAGAGTAGCCAAAAACGCAGGTCCTTAAGCATACGTCGATAGTCTTTATCCATTGGCGATGCTTTAATTCCACCACTATCTTTTGCGGGCGCACTTCGAATAAAGAATTGCACAATAAAAATGACAACCAAATATACGATACCAAGATATAATAGCGCCCGACTGACATCGTGGGTTTGCGCCATAAAATATTCAGCCAGGCGGGTGCAAAGTAGCGTCCCTACTCCAACGCCGGCCAGGACGATGCCGCTGGCAAGCCCTCGACGGTCAGGGAAAAACTTGAGAATATTATTAAGATTCCCCGTAAAGGCCAATCCCGATCCCAGCCCAGCGATGACCCCATAGGTTAAGAACAACATCGGCAAATTATCCACGAACCCGGACAAGATAAAACCTAAAGAAAACAGGATGCCACCGATGACAATCGCCTGTTTTCCTTTGCCGTTATCGATCATTCTCCCGCCCCAAATCATCGGTAAAGGAATGATCCCCATATTGATAGAAAATGCCAACGCCAGGGTCGCAGGGTCCCAGTGATATTGCTCCATTAATGGTGTTTTAAAATAGCTAAATGCATAGACGCCCCCGAGTACAAAATTTATGCACACGTGGGCGGCAAGCATTCCCCAGCGGTTGATTGATACCGACATAATTTTTCCTTTTTTAAAATGCACTGATCACAGTTTAAAAAAAGCAAAATAGGCAAACAATTTGGTATTTTTTATAATCGTTATAACAAAACCCAATCGATTGGCGTTCCATTTCAATGAATATCAAACAACTGCATTCTTTCCTGATTTTGTGTGATGAACTACATTATGGTCGGGCAGCCAGTCGACTTTTTATCACCCAACCATCATTAAGTCAGCAAATCAAACAACTTAAGTCATCACTTAAGACAATATTATTTAAACGAAGAGGCAGAGGTATTGAATTAACAAAACCCGGCATTATTTTGCAACAGCATGCTAACAAAATAATGTTGGATTTGAAAAATGCGGAAAACGATCTCCTTCCCTATAAATATCAGCAACGCGATACGATATCGATTGGCGTCTCAGGCAGCTATCTGGTCTTGCCAGCCTTTCGCAGCTTTATGACGCATCATCCTGAAATTTCCTTGAATGTTAAGGAATTTTCCACGGAACAAACCATCAAAAAACTCACCGATAGTACCGTCGATATTGGTATCGTTTACCGGACCACGCTGCCCGCTCAGCTTAGCTCTACCATGTTGTTTGAAGATGAGATTATCGCCGCTATCCCGCTTTCACATCCCCTGGCGAAGCATGAGCGCCTACGCCCTGAAGATCTGAACGACCAACCCATTATCGTGCTTAATGACTCTCTATTATTAAGAGGAATTATCGCGACAGAATTCAATAACCGTAAGATAGCGCCGAATATCATCTGCGAGCTGGATAACCACTACTCATGCCTTGAGTATGCTGAAGCACAAATTGGCATCGCATTTATTACCCGCTCACTAACGCGTTTATCCACGCCCAAAAATGTCCGTCTGGTTTCGCTTGGTATTCCGGCTTTTTTCATCCCAGTGATGCTCGTACATAGCAATGACCTTTCGCTGGACAACGCAACTATCTGCCTGCTCAAGCAGATCAAAAATTTTTACACTACGGATAACGAATTGACGCCAGAAAAGAGCTGGCCTGAGCAGAAAATGGGCGTATAATGCCCGCCCTATTTGTATTGTTTCTGAGAATTTCCTGATGGCGCTGTTAATCACCAAAAAATGCATCAACTGCGATATGTGCGAGCCAGAATGCCCGAATGAGGCGATATCAATGGGTGATAGCATTTATGAAATTAACAGCGACCGCTGCACCGAGTGCGTGGGTCATTATGAAACGCCGACCTGCCAGAAAGTGTGTCCAATCCCGAACACTATTCTGAAAGATCCGGCGCATAGTGAAAACGAAGAGCAGTTGTGGGATAAATTCGTCCTGCTGCACCACGCCGAAAAAATCTAGCTTTCGACGATGACCGTAGCGCAGGCATAGTGGCGCTCATCGGCCAGCGTCACATGAATGCTGCTGACTCCTAAACGTGCCGCCAGATTTTTCGCCTCTCCCCACAAACGCAGCTTTGGCTTACCCAGCTCGTCGTTGTAAACCTCAAACTGATTAAAGGCCAGACCGTTGCGAATGCCGGTCCCAAGCGCCTTGGCAGCGGCTTCTTTTACCGCGAAACGCTTAGCCAAAAAACGGACCGGTTGCTGATGCTGTTCCCATATCGCCCACTCATGGTCGCTAAGTACGCGGCGGGCCAGGCGATCGCCGCTGCGGGCGATCACCGCTTCAATACGGGCAATTTCAACAATATCAGTGCCCAGTCCCAGGATAGCCATTACGCGCGAGCTTCCTGCATCAGACGCTTCATTTCCGCAACCGCCTCTTTCAAGCCGCTCATTACCGCACGACCAATAATCGCATGACCGATATTCAGCTCGTGCATTTCCGGCAGTGCCGCAATGGCTTTAACGTTATGGTAGGTTAGACCGTGACCGGCATTGACCTTCAGCCCAAGGCTGGCGGCGTAAGTTGCCGCTTTAGCAATACGCTCCAGCTCTTTTGCCTGCTCTGCATCAGTTGCAGCATCGGCGTAGCAACCGGTGTGAATTTCGATATAGGGTGCTCCCACGTCCGCCGCGGCCTTAATTTGCGCATTATCAGCATCGATAAACAGGGAAACCAGAATACCGGCATCGGCAAGGCGCTTACAGGCATCGCGCATTTTGTCGAGCTGGCCCGCAACGTCCAGACCACCCTCGGTGGTCACTTCCTGACGTTTTTCCGGCACCAGGCAGCAGAAATGGGGTTTAGTCTCGCAGGCGATATTCAGCATCTCTTCCGTCACCGCCATCTCAAGATTCATGCGAGTATCGAGAGTCTGGCGCAGGATATGCACATCGCGATCGGTGATGTGTCGGCGGTCTTCGCGCAGATGGACGGTAATACCGTCAGCACCGGCCTGCTCGGCGATAAAGGCCGCCTGCACCGGGTCAGGATAAGCGGTGCCGCGAGCGTTGCGTAATGTCGCAATGTGGTCAATATTGACCCCTAACAGTAATTCAGCCATGACAATCCTCGTTAATCGTTATTGGTTTTATTGGCCCGCGCCGCCCGCGCGGGCATAAACTGGCGAAAAAGCTCCCGGCTTTTCAGCGGTTTCCCACCAAGATACGGCTTCAGGGCGATACGAGTGAAACGTTTTGCCGCACGCAGCGCATCGCTGTCCGGAAATTCGCGGTTCGCCAACGCCTTAAGATGGTGCCCGGTAAAGGTGCTGTTATCAATAACCACGCTGGCGATAAAGCCTTTTTCTTCACGGTAGCGATAGGTCATGGCGTCGTCAACCGCGTCACCACTCCCGGCACAGTGGAGGAAATCGACGCCGTAACCAAGATGCCCCAGCAGCGCCAGTTCAAAGCGACGCAGTGCCGGTTCAGGAGAACCGCTTGCGCCAGCCAGAGACTGGATGCAGTGCAAATAATCGAAGAAAAGTTCGGAGAAGCGCGTTTCATGCTCAAGCACGCGGGCAAGTAGTTCGTTAACGTAAAGACCGCTATAGAGCGTGATACCGCTGAGAGGGAGCGCCAACGAGACGGCTTCCGCGCTGCGTAGCGTTTTGACTTCGCCACGCCCGCCAAAGCGAAGCAGCAAGGGGGTAAAGGGCTGAAGAGCGCCTTTGAGATTAGAACGTTTGGAACGTGCGCCTTTTGCAACAAGGCGCACGCGGCCTGACTCTTCCGTGAAGACGTCCAGCATCAGGCTGGTTTCGCTCCAGGGACGACTATGCAGGACAAAAGCGCGCTGCCAGCCTTCCATCATACTCGTCGTCTTTCAAGTTGCAGGTGCGTTGGCTGCGCCCGTTCACCCCAGTCACTTACCTGAGTAAGCTCCCGGGGATTCGCGGTCTTGCCGCCTTCCTGCACCTCGAAAGCCATAGAGTATGAAAACTACTGGTCTTCGCCGTAACCGAGACTGCGCAACGCACGTTCGTCATCGGCCCAGCCGGATTTCACTTTCACCCACAGCTCCAGGTGAACCGGCGCTTCAAACATATCCTGCATGTCTTTACGCGCTTCAATGCCGATGGTTTTGATTTTGGCCCCTTTGTTGCCAATCACCATCTTCTTCTGCCCTTCACGCTCAACCAGAATCAGACCATTGATATCGTAGCCACCGCGTTCGTTAGTCTGGAAACGTTCGATTTCGACGGTCACGGAATACGGCAGCTCAGCGCCCAGGAAACGCATCAGTTTTTCGCGGATGATCTCAGAAGCCATAAAACGCTGAGAACGATCGGTAATATAATCTTCCGGGAAGTGATGAATTGCTTCCGGCAGATGCTTACGCACGATACCGGCGATGGTATCCACGTTCAGCCCGGTTTCCGCGGAAATCGGCACGATATCGAGGAAATTCATCTGGCTGCCGAGGAACTGCAGGTGCGGCAGCAGATCGCCCTTTTCCTGCACGTTATCAACTTTGTTCACCGCAAGGATAACCGGTGCTCTGGCGTCACGCAGCTTACCCAGAACCATTTCATCATCTGCCGTCCAGCGGGTACCTTCAACGACAAAAATCACCAGTTCAACGTCGCCAATCGAGCTACTGGCCGCTTTGTTCATCAGACGGTTAATAGCGCGCTTCTCTTCCATATGCAGGCCCGGGGTATCAACATAAATTGCCTGATACGGACCTTCAGTATGAATACCGACGATACGGTGACGTGTGGTCTGCGCTTTACGTGAAGTAATAGAAATCTTCTGCCCAAGCAGCTTGTTCAACAGCGTTGATTTACCGACGTTAGGACGACCAACGATGGCAACAAACCCACAATAATTTTTTTCTTCGCTCATTCCAGCTCCAGCTTTTTCAACGCCTGTTCGGCGGCA
This sequence comes from Klebsiella sp. MISC125, assembly GCF_051131775.1. NCBI lineage: Bacteria > Pseudomonadati > Pseudomonadota > Gammaproteobacteria > Enterobacterales > Enterobacteriaceae > Klebsiella > Klebsiella sp. MISC125. Next base: position 1,578,611 of record NZ_CP180448.1, on the reverse strand, counting down.
GCCTGTTCCGCCTTGCGACGGCTAGAACCTGTGCCAACCACCGGTTCACTCAGGCCGCTAACCTGGCAGTGGATAGTAAATTCCTGGTCATGCGCTTCACCGCGAACCTGAACCACCAGGTAGGATGGAAGCGGCAGGTGACGCCCCTGCAGATACTCCTGCAAACGGGTCTTAGGATCTTTTTGCTTATCGCCAGGGCTAATTTCGTCCAGGCGACTTTGGTACCAGGAGAGAATCAGGCGCTCGATGTTCTGAATATCACTGTCGAGGAAAATCCCGCCGATTAATGCTTCAACGGTATCCGCCAGAATGGATTCACGGCGAAAACCTCCACTTTTCAATTCACCCGGCCCAAGACGCAAACATTCACCCAACTCAAACTCGCGGGCCATTTCTGCCAGCGTGTTGCCCCGCACCAACGTCGCGCGCATGCGGCTCATATCACCTTCGTCGACCCGTGGGAAGCGATGGTAGAGCGCATTTGCGATGACGAAACTCAATATAGAGTCACCTAAAAACTCCAGGCGCTCATTGTGTTTGCTGCTGGCACTGCGGTGAGTTAATGCCTGTTGCAACAGCTCCTGATGATGAAAAGTGTAGCCCAGCTTCCGTTGAAGCCGATTAATTACGATGGGATTCATGCGTTACCAATAAATGAATGCGTCAAAAATGCAGCACACGAAACCGACCTGAGTAAAAGCCAACGCGGTTTCGTGTGCTGTGTCAATCTTACGAGAGACAACCTAAAACTTCGGGGGGATATTCTATACGCAACGACAAGGGATGTCGTTAGTTTGAATAGATTTAAATCTTAAATAATTCACGCTGCCGTTATTGTAACGGCAGCGTGAATGAAGGCAGGAAAATTACTGAATACCACCGATACGTGATAAACGTACTCCGGTAGGCCACTCGCCTTCCTGTTTTTCAAAACTCATCCAGATTGCGGTTGCTTTACCAACCAGATTTGCTTCCGGTACAAAACCCCAATAACGGCTGTCGGCGCTGTTATCGCGGTTGTCACCCATCATGAAATACTGCCCCGGCGGCACAATCCAGGTCGCCAATGGCAGACCAGACTGCTGGTAATACATCCCCACCTGATCCTGAGCAATCGGCACGGTCAGAATACGATGCGTTACCTCACCCAGCGTCTCTTTGCGCTCGGTCAGACGAATGCCGTCAGCTTTGGTTTCACCTTTCGGCAACTGCCAGAAACCGCTGCTTGCTTCACCACCGTTACTACGGGAGAAGGTTTGCACGAAATCGCTCGGCTCGACGTTGGAGTAAGTTACCGGCAGGGCATTGCCGCACGCCTGGCCTGAACTGCAGCCCGGCAGGATGGTGACCTGCTTGCTAATCGGATCGTATGTAACTTTATCACCCGGTAAACCAACTGCACGTTTGATGTAGTCCAGGCGCGGATCTTCAGGATATTTGAAAACCACGACATCACCCCGTTTCGGATGACCCGTTTCAATTAGCGTTTTCTGGTAGATAGGGTCTTTAATCCCATAAGCAAACTTCTCAACCAGAATAAAATCGCCGATCAACAACGTAGGCATCATCGAACCCGAAGGGATCTGGAAAGGTTCGTAAATAAACGAACGCACTACCAGAACAATCGCCAGGACCGGGAATACCGAAGCACCGGTTTCCAGCCAGCCCGGTTTAGGGCTGACTTTCTTCAGTGTTTTTTTGTCCAACTGGTCGCCGGTCGCTGCCTGAGCGGCGGCCTGACGTTCACGACGTTTTGGCGCGAAAATAAATTTATCCAGGCACCACAATAGACCCGTCACCAGGGTAGCGATGACCAGGATCAGGGCAAACATGTTCGCCATGCCAACTCCTTAGGGTTATTTGCCGTCTTTACCAACGTGCAGAATGGCGAGGAACGCTTCCTGCGGCAGCTCAACGTTACCGACCTGCTTCATGCGTTTCTTACCGTCTTTCTGCTTCTGCAGCAGCTTTTTCTTACGACTGACGTCGCCGCCATAGCATTTCGCCAGGACGTTTTTACGCAGCTGTTTCACCGTTGAACGGGCAATAATGTGGTTGCCGATAGCGGCCTGAATAGCGATGTCGAATTGCTGACGTGGGATCAGCTCTTTCATCTTCTCTACCAGTTCGCGACCGCGGTATGGCGCATTATCATTGTGCGTAATCAGCGCCAGCGCATCCACTCGCTCGCTGTTGATCAACACATCCACGCGTACCATGTTGGAAGCCTGGAAACGTTTGAAGTTATAGTCCAGCGATGCATAACCACGGGAAGTAGATTTCAGGCGGTCAAAGAAATCGAGCACCACTTCCGCCATCGGAATTTCATAGGTCAGCGCAACCTGATTACCGTGGTAGACCATATTGGTCTGAACACCACGTTTTTCTATGCACAGGGTAATGACGTTGCCCAAAAATTCCTGCGGCAGCAGCATATGGCACTCAGCGATCGGCTCACGAAGTTCCTGAATATTGTTCAGCGGCGGGAGTTTAGACGGGCTGTCGACGTAGATAACTTCTTTCGAAGTCGTCTCTACTTCATAGACTACCGTCGGCGCCGTGGTGATCAGATCCAGATCGTATTCGCGCTCCAGACGTTCCTGAATGATCTCCATGTGCAGAAGACCCAGGAAGCCGCAGCGGAAACCAAAGCCCAGCGCAGTAGAGCTTTCCGGCTCATAGAACAAAGAGGCATCGTTGAGGCTCAGTTTGCCCAGCGCATCGCGGAAGTTCTCATAATCATCAGAACTTACCGGGAACAAGCCAGCATAAACCTGCGGTTTGACCTTTTTAAAACCTGGCAGAGCTTTATCTGCTGGGTTACGGGACAGAGTCAGCGTATCGCCAACCGGTGCGCCGAGGATGTCTTTAATCGCGCAAACCAACCAGCCAACTTCGCCGCATTTCAGCTCGGTGCGATCAACCTGTTTAGGCGTGAAAATACCGAGACGATCGGCGTTGTAGACCTGACCGGTGCTCATTACCTTGATTTTGTCGCCTTTGCGCATGGTGCCGTTTTTAATACGCACCAGCGAGACAACACCAAGGTAGTTATCAAACCATGAGTCGATGATCAGTGCCTGTAACGGCGCTTCCGGGTCGCCTTCCGGCGGCGGAATATCGCGTACCAGACGCTCCAGGACATCGGGCACACCAACGCCGGTTTTCGCCGAACAGCGCACTGCATCGGTAGCATCAATACCGACGATGTCTTCAATTTCTTCCGCTACGCGTTCAGGATCGGCCGCAGGCAGGTCGATTTTATTCAGGACCGGCACTACTTCCAGGTCCATCTCCATCGCCGTATAGCAGTTAGCCAGCGTCTGAGCTTCTACGCCCTGACCCGCATCAACCACCAGCAGGGCCCCTTCACACGCCGCCAGTGAACGAGAAACTTCATAGGAGAAGTCCACATGCCCCGGGGTGTCGATAAAGTTCAGCTGATAGATTTCGCCATTGGTCGCTTTGTAATCCAGCGTGACGCTCTGTGCCTTGATGGTAATCCCGCGCTCGCGTTCAAGATCCATGGAATCCAGGACCTGGGCTTCCATTTCACGATCGGAAAGGCCACCGCAAATCTGGATAATTCGGTCAGACAGCGTCGACTTACCGTGGTCAATGTGAGCGATGATTGAAAAGTTACGTATATTCTTCATATTTAGAGTTAGTTATGCCTTACGCGTATCATGAGGCCGCTATTCTGTGCCTGACGTTTTTTTGATCCGAAAACGCCGCATTCTACACTACATCCACGAAACCAGGAAATGCTCTTACGGCTAGCATAGTCGGAGTAAATGACGAGATCTTGCGGGAGTTGTAAATAAAGATTAGGGCCAGTGAAATCACTGACCCAATGGTGCGGAAGGCGTCTCGATGCGAACTAAATCTGGCGGTAAACCGACGCTAATAATCACCGGTTGCCACGACTGACGAGCCGCTAAACCAGGAGAAAGACCACGAGCCACCAAAAACCCGCCAACGCCGCCAAGTATTGCCCCACACAGCGAAGCAAAATCATTCGCGAACAGAACCTGGAAGATAGACGCCATTAAAAACAATCCAACTAACGGTGCCATATAGACCAATACGGCAGAGCCAAGCAAACTGCTTTCGGCAATCCCCAATTCTACTTTTTGCCCGGCAGCCAGCGGCTGTTCACAAGGCACGCTAATTGTATGGCTGGTTTGCGGCCCGAGCTTATTCAACACCCGACTACCGCAACCGGCACGGGAAGCGCAACTACTACAGGATGCTTTAACATCGCAATGCACCTGCGCAATTCCGTTATTCCAGGAAACGACCGTTGCCCACTCTTTGATCATTGTACGGCCTTGAATTTAATGCTGTCAGAAATACGCTTCGCGGTTTGCGGGGGCAGTTCGCCAACAATGGTTATCTCTGCATTATCGCGCACAATGGTAGCCACGGTGCGACGCCCGGTACGCAACAACTGATCGCTGCTATTTGCTGCGGCGCGATTAATATTGATGGAGAAACTAAATAGCCCATCAGAGTAGAGACGGGACTCTACCGGACCATCAAACGTTGGTAGACGACGCTGGCTGCTGGAGACTTCCGCAACCCCCTGCGGCAGCCAGGTTGGCGCCCAGTTGAAATTAGCCTTATCACCGCCTTCCGGTACGGAAAGCTGCGGCGGCAGGCTCGCCTTTGCCAGAGTTTCCATACTGGCGCTAACATTGTCGCCAACGCTGAAAGAAACGACCCGGAACTGCTCAAGGGTTTCCCCATCGCGATCGAGTAAATCAACACGCAGCGGCAGCTTTGTTTCAGCATCTAGCCAGGCGATGTAGCTATAGCGCGTACCGTCACGGGCCACGACTCGCACCACATCGCATAAACGATCGGCAATACGCGTACGCCCAACAGAGATGAAATCATAATACGACGCCAGCCGTTTGAAGTCGCTGTACACCAATGAAGGCAGCGAATCGACGATATAGTCACCATTCAACGTGAACGGATCGAGGCCAGGTTCAAAATAGCTAATTTCAGTGCCGCGCAGTACGACTTCCCTGCGAGGGCCGTCGAGCTGTAATAGCTGAGCGAGGGGGCGGTTATTCAGTTTCGCGTGACGATAGCGCAGCGACTCAACGCCCTGCTTGTTGATGCTGACGAAAGACAGCTCGTAATTGAGGGACTGGCTAGCCAGGTTCATCTGCTGCAACAACGCCCCGGACGATGTATCAGCCGAGGCGTTGGCGGAGAAGAACAAGCTGCCTGCCATGAGCGACATGGCACACAAAAGTTGCTTCATTACTGCGATTGCGTTCCTAAAGTTTGATAGCCCGGCACCTGAACAGCGGCTTGCTGAGTCTGGGCCTGACCAAACTGAAGCTGTTCAGCATGCAGGCGACGCTGCAATTCATAATCCTGCAGCATAGCATTAATTCTGCGGCGCTGTTCCTGCACTTGCGCCTGCTGACCGCTGCCTGCTGAAGCATCCGCTGGCACGCCCAGACTAACCGGGCTGGCTTTCCCCATCATCGGCATGGTGTTAAACACCGGCGCTTCAGGCTGCTGAGATGCATCAGACTGCCCATTATACTGCTGGACGCCGACGATAACAGCAAGGGAAACGCACGCAGCAACCCCCATTTGGGTTAATGAACTTGCCCATGGGCGCAATTTTTGCCAGAAAGGCATCTGGCGCCACTGATGCGGGGCAGGCTGAGATTCAGGAATTAGAGGAACCGTCTGACGAACGGGCTCATTTTCAATGGCGGCCATGACGCGAGCAGAGATATCAAAATGGAGCATCTCACTGGTATCGCCTCGCAGCGTATCGCGGATGAGATGATAGCTCTCCCAGGTTTTTTGCATTTCAGATGAACGACCTAGCTCATTGAGCAGTTCGTTATCCAGCGTTTCACCATCCATTAAGGCCGAAAGTTTTTCTTTCTGCATGCCTGATACCCTTTTCCAGTATTCCGCTATCGTCAACGCCGGATTAGCGGTTGAACTTTATTATCAATAGCTTCTCGTGCCCGGAAGATACGCGAACGCACTGTGCCCACCGGACAATCCATGATGGCGGCTATTTCTTCATAGCTCATGCCATCCAACTCCCGCAAGGTAATTGCCATGCGTAAATCTTCCGGAAGCGATTCGATGGTACGAAAAACTATTTGTCTCAGCTCTTCTGACAACATTAAGTTCTCAGGGTTCGAAATTTCTTTCAATGCCCCGCCACTTTCGAAATTTTCTGCCTCATTGGCATCAACATCGCTGGATGGCGGACGGCGCCCCTGAGCAACCAGATAATTCTTCGCCGTATTGACGGCGATACGATATAACCAGGTGTAAAAAGCACTATCCCCCCGGAAAGAATCCAGCGCACGCCATGCTTTTACGAACGACTCCTGAACAACGTCAGCGATATCGCCCGGTGGCACGTAGCGGGAGACCAGGCTTGCAACCTTATGCTGATAGCGTACCACCAGCAGGTTAAATGCTTTCTGATCTCCTTTCTGGACCCGTTCAACAAGGACCTGATCCGTTAACTGCTCGCTCATCCGAGGTAATGTCTCCCCAAACCCAATTCCCATGCGTATTCAAAACACCACCCAATGACTGCATAAATGAGCAAGCTGAGGGTTCGAGTGTCTGAAAACAATAAAGTTCCGTTACGCCTTTTTTTTTCGTCTGGCACCGGCTGACGGGTCGTTATCTCTCATTATATGCCCCGGTAGCTAAACGATATGTAAGATAATAAGAAAAAGCGCAAAGCCCGCCAGAAGGGTAACGTAACCCGACTTTTATTTCACTATAAAATCTGAAGCTAACGAGTTGCTTCGCAAAACTTTTCTTACATTTACAGCCCACCCCATCAAAGCGTTATGTTTAGCCGCCACAACATTGAGTAAAAAAAATGTACGATTCAGCGCAGGCTGGTGCTATTGTGCTGCAATCCTGTTTAGTAAATTAAACAAAGCTCATGAAAACAACTTCTGATTCCTCTTGTGATGTACTGATTGTTGGCAGCGGTGCTGCCGGATTGTCCCTTGCTTTGCGGCTGGCGGAACACTGCACAGTCACGGTACTGAGCAAAGGCCCTATCAGTGAAGGGTCAACTTTCTATGCTCAAGGCGGGATCGCCGCCGTCTTCGATGAAACCGACAGCATTGAATCCCATGTAGAAGATACGTTGGTTGCCGGAGCCGGCCTTTGCGATCGCCATGCCGTTTCTTTTGTCGCCAGCAACGCTAAACCCTGCGTTCAGTGGCTTATTGATCAGGGCGTCCTGTTTGATACTCAGGTTCAGGCTAACGGGGCTGAAAGCTATCACTTGACCCGAGAAGGGGGGCATAGCCACCGCCGAATTCTCCACTCAGCCGACGCGACGGGTAAAGCCGTAGAGACAACGCTGGTCAGCAAAGCGCTTTCTCATCCCAACATCCGCGTGCTGGAACGCAGCAACGCCGTTGACCTGATTATCTCAGATAAAATCGGCCTGCCGGGAACGCGTCGCGTAGTAGGAGCCTGGGTCTGGAATCGAAATAAAGAAACGGTTGAAACTTGTAGCGCAAAAGCGGTGGTACTGGCTACCGGAGGCGCGGCTAAGGTATACCAATATACGACAAATCCAGACGTCTCTTCTGGTGATGGGATCGCCATGGCCTGGCGTGCAGGTTGCCGTGTCGCCAACCTTGAGTTCAATCAGTTTCACCCCACCGCCTTATACCATCCGCAAGCACGCAATTTCCTGCTGACAGAAGCCTTGCGCGGTGAAGGCGCACTGTTGAAGCGCCCGGACGGCACACGATTTATGCCGGACTTTGACGAACGCGGTGAACTGGCCCCCCGCGATGTGGTTGCCCGAGCCATCGACCATGAAATGAAGCGCCTTGGCGTCGACTGCATGTATCTCGACATCAGCCATAAACCCGCAGAATTTATTCGCCACCATTTCCCGATGATTTACGAGAAGTTACTGGGTCTGGGAATCGATCTGACAAAAGAGCCGGTGCCTATTGTTCCGGCTGCTCACTATACCTGCGGCGGTGTGATGGTTGACGATAACGGACGTACTGATGTCGACGGCCTGTATGCCATCGGCGAAGTCAGCTATACCGGATTACATGGCGCTAACCGCATGGCTTCAAACTCGCTGCTGGAGTGTCTTGTTTACGGTTGGTCCGCAGCCGAAGATATCGTTAAGCGCATGCCTTTCGCGCAGAGAGTCAATGAACTTCCTTTATGGGACGAAAGCCAGGTCGAAATCCCCGACGAACTTGTTGTTATCCAACATAACTGGCATGAACTGCGCTTATTAATGTGGGATTATGTTGGCATTGTGCGCACCACCCGCCGACTTGAGCGCGCCCTGAGACGCATTACTATGCTGCAGCAGGAACTGGACGAATATTACACCCGCTTCCGCGTCTCCAATAATTTGCTGGAGCTGCGCAACCTGGTCCTGGTTGCCGAGTTGATTGTGCGCTGCGCCATGCTACGTAAAGAGAGCCGTGGTCTGCACTATACGCTGGACTATCCGGAACAGTTGCCGACTAGCGGGCCGTCAGTGCTGTCGCCACTGGTTCACATAAAAAGATAGAAATCCTCGGTCAGAGCGGTAAATCCTTCGGAATACTGCTGCTCTGGCCCGCGGATAACCAACCTGTCGCTAAAGCACTCACCCGCTGTCGGCGAAAAAGCCAACAGAACCCGATGCGGTGGACGCATTTCCGTTTCCGCCACGTCGGTACGTAAACGTAGATGCCAACCCATGTTCTGCGCCCGCTGAACAAATGCATTGCCGATATCAACCGGCAACACAACGCAAAAAAATCCCTCTTCCGTAATGGATTCAGCGGCACAGGTTAACAGCGTTGTATGATCGAGCGTGGTGGTATAGCGGGCCTGCTCACGCTGCGAGGTCGCGCAGGGGACACCTTCAGCAAAAAAAGGCGGATTGCTGACAATCAGTTCGTAGCGTCGGGTTTGCGGCGACTGCCATTGCTGAATATCAGCCTGGTGGATCTGGATACGTCCGGACCACGGGGATTCTTCAGCGTTTTCCCGCGCCTGTTCTGCCGCATCTTCGTCCAGTTCAACAGCGTCAACAGTGACCGCTTCCACGGTTCGCTGCGCTATCATTAGCGCAAGCAGGCCGCTGCCAGTACCGATATCCAGTACGTGCTTAACCTGCGCTATCGGAGCCCATGCGCCAAGTAAAATGCCGTCAGTGCCCACCTTCATCGCACAGCGATCGTGGGCGATAAAAAATTGTTTAAATGTAAAACCATTGCGCGGCAGCGCAAACTTCGACTGAGACATCCTCGATAACCTTGCGGGCAAAAAACTCCTGGGCTTAAGGCTATGCACAATACCGGAGAACAGATAGCCTTACAAACAGATGAACATTGCGTCCGTAACGTCTATAATCGGCGGTCCACTCAGAGGTAGATCATGACTGTAACGACTTTTTCCGAACTTGAACTCGACGAAAACCTACTGGAAGCGCTCCAGGATAAAGGTTTCACACGCCCGACAGCCATTCAGGCCGCCGCTATTCCGCCTGCGCTTGATGGCCGTGACATTCTCGGTTCAGCCCCGACCGGCACCGGTAAAACAGCGGCGTATTTGCTGCCAGCGTTGCAGCACCTGCTCGATTTTCCACGCAAGAAGTCCGGTCCACCGCGCATTCTCATCTTGACGCCGACTCGCGAGCTGGCGATGCAGGTTGCTGACCATGCGCGTGAACTGGCAAAACATACTCATCTGGATATCGCCACTATCACCGGCGGCGTAGCGTATATGAACCACGCGGAAGTGTTCAGTGAAAACCAGGATATCGTGGTTGCGACCACCGGACGCCTGCTGCAATACATTAAAGAAGAAAACTTCGACTGCCGCGCCGTTGAAACTCTGATTCTTGATGAAGCAGATCGCATGGTCGACATGGGCTTCGCCCAGGATATTGAACACATAGCTGGTGAAACTCGCTGGCGTAAGCAGACCATGCTGTTTTCCGCAACTCTTGAAGGCGACGCGATTAAGGACTTTGCTGAACGTCTGCTGGAAGATCCGGTTGAAGTCTCAGCCACCCCTTCCACTCGCGAGCGTAAGAAAATTCATCAGTGGTACTACCGTGCTGATGACATCAAACACAAAACCGCGCTGCTCGTCAATTTACTGAAGCAACCAGATGCCACACGTTCTATCGTCTTTGTGCGTAAACGCGAGCGTGTTCATGAACTGGCGGGTTGGCTGCGTGAAGCGGGTATCAATACCTGCTGGCTTGAAGGTGAGATGGTTCAGGCGAAGCGCAACGAAGCAATTAAACGAATGACAGACGGTCGTATGAATGTGCTGATTGCGACTGACGTCGCTGCACGTGGTATCGATATTCCGGATGTGAGTCACGTAATCAACTTCGACATGCCGCGTACCGCCGACACCTATCTACACCGCATTGGTCGAACGGGTCGCGCAGGGAAAAAAGGCGTCGCCATTTCTCTGGTTGAGGCTCATGACCACCTGCTGTTGGGCAAAATTGGCCGTTATATTGAAGAGCCGTTAAAAGCCCGAGTCATCGATGAGTTGCGCCCAACGACTCGCGCACCGAGCGAGAAGCAGACTGGTAAGCCGTCTAAGAAAGTATTAGCGAAGCGTGCAGAGAAAAAAGAGAAAGATAAAGAGAAGCCGCGCGTGAAGAAACGTCACCGTGATACCAAGAACATTGGTAAGCGTCGCAAGGCAAGCGGGAGCGATACGCCACAGCAGCCAAACGAAAAGTAAAAAAAACGCCGGGATATCCCGGCGTTTTCACATCAAAACTTAATCTTACAGGCTTTCGGTAAAAGTACGGGCGATAACATCGCGCTGCTGTTCCGGAGTCAGAGAGTTAAAACGTACCGCGTAACCAGATACGCGAATAGTCAGCTGCGGATATTTTTCCGGATGTTCAACCGCATCCATCAACGTTTCGCGACGCAGTACGTTTACGTTCAGGTGCTGACCACCCTCAACGCGAACTTCCGGTTTCACGTCTACCGGAATTTCACGGTATTCGATCTCGCCCAGTTTGCTTACCGCAACCACGTCATCTTCAGCATAACCGGCTTTGGCGCACAGGCAGCGTGCTTCGCCTTTTTCGCTATCCAGCAGCCAGAAAGAGTTCAGCAGGTCGTCGTTTGCAGCTTTAGTAATTTGGATACCAGTAATCATTTGATGCCTCCCAGGCAGTGTTTATTCGATTATTGGCCTTCGCGGCCAATTGGTAAAACCATTGTTGTATGAGTGTATATATAACAGCCGGGCACCCGGCATTCATTGATTTAAATCAACAAAAACCACTCAGTGAAAGTGGGTATGAGTGGATATTATTGTTTTACATCAAGTTACGCCACATCCAACACTAAATAAATTTGTAAAATTTCAATTTTTTTTGCATGAAGAACGTCAATCGCGTGGCGCAAATTTTGTGTTGTAGAAAGATGCAGTTAAGCTATGGCGATGACACTTTGCAGGAGAGCAAAATGACCACCCCATTAACCTGGCACGATGTACTGGCAGAAGAGAAGCAGCAACCCTGGTTTGTTAACACCCTGAAAACCGTTGCTGAAGAACGCCAATCTGGCATCACCATCTACCCACCGCAAAAAGATGTCTTTAATGCGTTTCGTTACACCGAATTAAGCGATGTCAAAGTGGTGATCCTGGGCCAGGATCCCTACCACGGACCCGGGCAGGCTCACGGCCTTGCCTTCTCTGTTCTACCAGGAATTGCGACACCACCATCACTGCTTAATATGTACAAGGAACTGGAAGGGACGATACCTGGATTTCAGCGCCCGACTCACGGTTATCTCGAAAGCTGGGCGCGTCAGGGCGTGCTGCTGCTCAATACCGTATTAACGGTACGTGCGGGGCAAGCACACTCTCACGCCAGCCTCGGATGGGAAACCTTTACCGATAAAGTGATTTCATTGATCAACCAGCATCGGGAAGGTGTGGTGTTCCTGCTGTGGGGGTCTCATGCGCAAAAGAAAGGGGCGATTATCGATCGTCAGCGCCATTGTGTACTGAAAGCGCCGCATCCATCACCGCTTTCCGCCCATCGCGGGTTCTTTGGCAGCAACCATTTTGTCCAGGCCAATCAGTGGCTGGCCGAACGCGGTGAAGCACCGATTGACTGGGTACCGGTGCTACCGACTGAAAGCGAGTAAATGACCGTCCGTATGAATCTACGGACTAGTCATCACTCAGAATCAGGACAAAAAAATGCCAGCATTAGCATTACAGCTATGCTGGCATTTTTTACTTTGAATTAAGGTATCAAGCCTTATTCTGACGCCACCACTCTGCCAGCAATACGCCGGTAGCAACGGAAACGTTCAGGCTCTCCACATTACCTGTCCCTTCGATAGCCACATTCAGATCGGCACTGGAGATCGCCGCATCGGACAGACCATCACTCTCTTGCCCTAACACCAGCACCATTTTCTTCGGCAGCTCGGCTTTAAACAGTGGAGTACCATTATGGCTGGAAGTAGAAACAATAGCGTAACCCGCGCTACGGAATCTCTCGAGCGTATCAATGAAGCTGTCGCCAGTGATCGGCTCAACGTGCTCTGCGCCACCTTCTGCTGTACGGATTGCGGCACCTGACTCCAGTACTCCGGCATCCTGCACAACAACGCCTTTAACGCCGAAATGCGCGCAGCTACGCATGATCGCGCCGAGGTTATGGGGATTACCCACATCTTCCAGCGCCAGAACACAATCTTCAGCATCCGCTTTAGCAACCCACTGTTCAACCGATGTGCCATGACGCTTTTTAATCAGGAAGCAAACGCCGCCATGATGGTCAGTACCTGAAGCTTTAGCCAGTTCAGCTTCATCAACAACGTGATAGGCTTTGCGATTTGCCGCCATCCAGCGAAGAGCTTCTTTAAAGCGAGGCGTTACGCTCTGGATAAACCAGGCACGCACAATGGCATCCGGACGGCTCTGGAATAAGGCCTGGCAGGCATTTTCACCATAAACGCGGGTCTCTTCCGCACGCTGACGACGCAGCACTTCCGGATCGATAAAGCTTTTACCGCTGATCCCACCGTGATCGGCTTTTACCGGAGTTTCTTCTCCAGGCGCACGAGACACGGTACGCCACGGAGAGGAGCCTTCACCACCGAAATCATCACGCTTGCGATCGTCACGTTTACGGTCACCACCGCGGTTACTTCTTTCATCGCGCGCAGGGCGGTTGCGGCCGTCAACGCGTGATTTTCCTGGACGACCTCCCCCTTTCCCGGTACGCGGGTTTTGGGTGCGTTTCTCAGAATCATCATCACTGCGGACATACATCACTTTGACCTTGCCGCTTTTATTTTTCAGTTCGTCGCTCATCAATTTTCTCCACCTGCGCTGCGCGAAGCGCGCAGATTACCCGATGTGTCACCACTTAGCCATTATTTCATTTAAAAGCCTGGGTCTATCGTATTCATCGAACAAAACACATTGTCCTTTAATAGCTACTCATCGATAATATGTAACATTACAGAAACAAATCGGCCACGTGCCGCGCTGCAACCCATAACCAGAGGTTAGTTATGAATACCGTTTGTGCCAGTTGTCAGGCTCTGAACCGCATCCCCGACGATCGTAGCGCCGATGGCGCGAAATGCGGACGCTGCGGTCACGATCTTTTTGACGGCGACGTAATCAACGCGACCGGGGCAACGCTGGATAAACTACTGAAGGACGATCTCCCCGTCGTTGTCGATTTCTGGGCGCCGTGGTGCGGCCCCTGCCGGAACTTCGCGCCGATCTTTGAAGATGTGGCTGAAGAACGCAGTGGCGAAATGCGTTTCGTGAAAGTGAATACCGAAATGGAACGGGAACTCAGCGCCCGCTTTCGCATTCGTAGCATCCCGACCATTATGATGTTTAAAAATGGCGAAGTCATCGACATGCTGAACGGTGCCGTCCCTAAAGCGCCTTTCGATAGCTGGCTAAACGAAGCCGGCCAGCAGTAAACCTGACGGGGCACCGCTTGTGCCCCGTTTTCACCTCTGCGACAATGGCGTTTTTTCTTAGCGATCTCCATGACTGATAACGCCGTCCTTCGCCTTCGCGCCGAACGCCTCGCTCGCGCCACCCGGCCTTTCCTTGCTCGCGGCAACCGTATTCACCGCTGCCAGCGTTGCCTGCTACCGTTGAAACAGTGCCTTTGCGAGACCCTCAACCCGGTTGCCGCTTCCAGTCGTTTTTGTCTGGTAATGTTCGATACCGAGCCGATGAAGCCCAGCAATACCGGGCGCCTTATTGCCGATACCCTCCCGGATACCGAAGCGTTCCAGTGGTCCCGTACTGAACCACCACAGGCATTGCTCGATTTAGTTGCCGACCCTCATTATCAGCCAATGGTGGTTTTTCCTGCGTCTTATGCCGGCACCGAACGTCAGGTACTTGATGCACCGCCTGTGGGCAAACCGCCGCTATTTATTATGCTCGATGGAACCTGGCCCGAAGCGCGAAAAATGTTCCGTAAAAGCCCCTGGCTTGATGCACTGCCGGTTATTTCCGTCGACCTGTCCCGCATCTCTGCTTACCACCTGCGGGAAGCCCATGCGCAAGGGCAATACTGCACTGCCGAAGTGGCGATTGCGTTGCTGGATCTCGCGGGAGATAAACCCGCGGCTGCGGCGCTTGGCGATCACTTTAGCTTGTTCAAAGCACGCTATCTGGCAGGAAAAACGCAGCATAAGGGCAGCATCACAGCACACCCGACAGAAAACGTTTAAAATCATTCGGTCACTGGAGATTTAAGGAGACCGGTATGAGCCAACGAGGCCTGGAAGCATTACTGCGGCCAAAATCGATCGCCGTTATTGGCGCATCAATGAAACCGCAGCGCGCCGGTTATCTGATGATGCGCAACCTGCTGGCTGGCGGGTTTAATGGCCCCGTTCTTCCTGTGACGCCAGCGTGGAAAGCGGTTCAGGGCGTGCTGGCCTGGCCGACTATCGACAGTCTGCCCTTTACGCCCGATCTTGCTGTACTGTGCACTAATGCCCGGAGAAACCTTGAGTTGCTGGAAGCTTTGGGGCAAAAAGGGTGTAAAACCTGCATCATTCTGTCTTCAATACCCGACCAATACCCTGCGCTGCTTAAGTGTGCCGCCCGCTATCAAATGCGCCTGCTCGGGCCAAACAGTCTCGGCCTGCTTGCGCCATGGCAGGGGCTTAATGCCAGCTTTTCTCCGGTTCCAATTCATCGCGGTAAACTGGCGTTTATTTCCCAGTCAGCAGCGGTCTCTAACACTATCCTCGACTGGGCGCAGCAGCGAGAGATGGGTTTTTCTTACTTTATAGCACTGGGTGACAGCCTGGATATCGACGTCGATGATTTACTCGACTTTCTTGCTCGCGATAGCAAGACTAGCGCCATTCTGCTCTATCTTGAGCATATTAGTGATGCCCGCCGTTTTGTTTCAGCGGCGCGTAGCGCCTCGCGTAATAAACCTATCCTGGTGATTAAAAGCGGGCGTAGTCCGGCGGCGCAGAAACTGCTGCACGTTAATTCAGGAATGGATCCTGCGTGGGATGCTGCCATTCAGCGTGCGGGTTTATTGCGGGTACAGGACACTCATGAGCTGTTCTCCGCTGTCGAAACCCTCAGCCATATGCGTCCACTGCGCGGCGAGAAACTGATGATTATCAGCAACGGAGCAGCTCCTGCTGCGTTGGCGCTGGATGAGCTCTGGCTGCGAAATGGCAAACTTGCTGCTCTCAGCGAAGAGACCAGCGACAAACTGCGCCAGGCATTACCTGCTGGCATCGGTATCGCCAACCCGCTGGACCTCCGCGATGACGCCAGTAGCGAGCATTACCTCAAAGCCTTGAACGTACTGTTGGATAGTCATGACTACGACGCTCTGTTGGTGATTCATGCCCCAAGCGCCGCCGCACCGGGAACGGAAAGCGCACTGGCGCTAATTGATGCCCTGAAACGCCACCCACGCGGTAAGTACGTTACCGTTCTCACCAACTGGTGTGGTGAATTCTCTTCTCAAGAAGCACGGCGTCTGTTTAGCGATGCGGGTCTACCGACTTATCGGACTCCCGAGGGCACTATTACCGCCTTTATGCACATGGTGGAATACAGACGTAACCAAAAACAGCTCCGTGAAACACCGGTCCTCTCAGACTCGTTAACCACCAACACAGCTGAAGCCCGAGACTTGCTGCAGCGCGCAATCAATGAAGGCGCTACATCGCTGGATACCCATGAAGTAAGCCCCGTTCTGCGCGCTTATGGCATCCATACTCTGCCGACATGGATTGCTGCAGATAGTGCCGAAGCAGTACATATCGCCGAGCAGATTGGTTATCCGGTGGCGCTGAAGCTACGCTCGCCGGATATCCCCCATAAGTCAGAAGTTCAGGGGGTTATGCTTTATCTACGTACTGCCATCGAAGTACAGCAGGCGGCGGATGCCATTATCGATCGCGTGAAAATGACCTGGCCGCAGGCGCGTATTCACGGACTGCTGGTACAAAGTATGGCCAACCGCGCCGGGGCACAGGAGCTTCGAGTGGTAGTAGAGCACGATCCGGTCTTCGGGCCACTGATCATGCTGGGTGAAGGCGGCGTCGAGTGGCGTGCAGAAGATCAGGCTGCCGTCGCGCTACCGCCGTTGAATATGAACCTGGCGCGCTATCTGGTCATTCAGGCAATCAAGAGTAAAAAAATGCGCGGTCGCAGCGCGCTACGACCATTAGACATTCCTGGCCTGAGTCAATTGCTGGTACAGGTATCTAATTTAATTGTCGACTGCCCGGAGATTCAGCGCCTGGACATCCATCCTTTACTCGCTTCCGGTCACGAGTTTACTGCGCTTGATGTCACGTTAAGTCTTGCCCCTTTTACCGGCGATAGCGAAAGTCGCCTGGCTGTGCGTCCCTATCCGCAACAGCAGGAAGAGTGGGTGGTAATGAAAAATGGCGAACGTTGCCTGTTTCGCCCCATTCTTCCAGAAGATGAGCCGCAGTTGCTGGCCTTTATCGGGCAGGTTACTAAGGAAGATCTTTACTATCGTTACTTCAGCGAAATCAATGAATTTACGCATGACGATTTAGCCAATATGACGCAGATCGACTACGATCGAGAAATGGCTTTTGTTGCCGTGCGTGCAACGGCAGAGGGAAATGAGATCCTCGGGGTAACTCGCGCGATCTCCGACCCGGATAATATCGATGCCGAGTTTGCCGTGCTGGTACGCTCTGACCTGAAAGGTCTGGGTTTAGGCCGTAGGCTACTAGAAAAATTAATTGTTTATACGCAAAGCCACGGTCTGCAACGACTTAACGGCATCACAATGCCTAACAATAAAGGCATGATCGGCCTCGCCAGAAAGCTGGGATTCACGGTTGATATCCAGTTGGAAGATGGAATTGTCAGTTTGTCTCTACAACTTGCACCAGCGCAATCATAAACGGGTGAGCGCAATTGTTGACTACTTTAACGGGTAGTAATGGTATTATTGCCCGCTTACGTCGTCTGCATGGTACAGAAGACCCTTCAATAAACAGAGAAGAAACGCACTGTGATGTTGTCAAAATTTAAACGTAATAAACATCAACAACACCTTGCCCAACTCCCTAAGCTTTCTCAGTCAGTTGATGATATCGAGTTCTTTTACGCTCCCGCAGATTTTCGGCAAGCGTTACTGGCAAAGATAGCTCAAGCCACTCAGCGTATTTGCATTATTGCGCTCTATCTGGAACAGGATGATGGCGGCAAAGGAATTTTGCAGGCACTGTATGACGCTAAACGTCAGCGTCCAGAATTAGATGTTCGGGTACTGGTCGACTGGCATCGAGCCCAGCGTGGTCGTATAGGTGCCGCTGCCTCAAACACCAATGCCGATTGGTATTGCCGTATGGCGCAGGAAAATCCCGGCGTCGATATTCCGGTTTATGGCGTTCCGGTAAATACCCGGGAGGCACTCGGCGTTCTCCATTTCAAAGGTTTTATCGTTGATGATTGCGTTCTCTACAGCGGCGCGAGTCTGAATGATGTTTACCTGCATCAACACGATAAGTATCGCTATGACCGCTACCAGTGCATTCGCAACGGTAAAATGGCCGATGTTATGTTCGATTGGGTTGAGAATAACCTGGTGCAAGGTCGTGGGGTTAATCGCCTGGACAAAGCCGATCGACCGAAAAGTCCGGAAATCAAAAATGATATCCGTCAGTATCGCCAGGAACTTCGCGATAGCAGCTACCATTTTCTCGGCGACGCCGATGAAGATCAGTTATCAGTAACACCACTGGTTGGCTTAGGCAAATCAAGCCTGCTGAATAAAACTATCTTCCATTTGATGCCCTGTGCAGAGCACAAGTTGACCATCTGCACACCTTATTTCAACCTACCCGCTCTACTAGTGCGTAATATCATTCAGCTACTACGTAGCGGAAAGAAAGTTGAAATTATTGTCGGCGATAAAACGGCCAACGATTTCTATATCCCAGAAGATCAGCCGTTTAAAATCATCGGCGCACTTCCCTATCTCTATGAAATTAATCTGCGTCGCTTCCTGAGTCGGCTGCAGTATTATGTCAACACTGACCAACTGATTGTCCGTTTATGGAAAGATGACGATAACAGCTACCACCTGAAAGGCATGTGGGTTGATGACGAATGGATGTTGCTGACGGGAAATAACCTGAACCCTCGCGCATGGCGACTTGATCTGGAAAATGCCATTCTTATCCACGATCCGAAACATCAACTTGGCGCAATGCGTGAAAAAGAGCTTAATCTCATTCGCAAGCATACGACAATCGTCCAACACTATCGTGATTTGCAAAGCATTGCTGATTACCCGGTAAAAGTTCGCAAGCTAATTCGACGCTTGAGACGTATCCGAATCGACCGTCTTATTAGCCGTATCCTTTGAATTTCCGCCCCACTATATGTGGGGCTTTTTGTGGATTTTATATGCGCATTATCGTGATTATCGCTCTGCTATTATTGCTAACCGGTTGTAGTCATATGGCTAATGACTCCTGGAAAGGCCAGGATAAAGCACAGCATTTCCTCGCCTCAGCAATGCTCTCTGCAGCAGGTAATGAATATGCCCAGCACCAGGGCTATAGCCGCGATCGTAGTGCCGCTATCGGTTTTATGTTTTCCGTGAGTTTAGGTGCATCTAAAGAGTTGTGGGACAGCCGTCCCGCAGGAAGCGGCTGGAGTTGGAAAGATTTCGCCTGGGATGTGGCTGGTGCGACTACGGGCTTCGCCGTATGGCAGTTAGCACACCAATAGCCTATAAACGCAGGCCCTTACCTTTACGGTGTAATGCCAGAGAAACCAAGAGAGCAATAACCCCCATCACAGTGACATACCAGTAAAAAGCGTGCTCGATCCCGGCCGACTTTAGTGACAGGGCGACATATTCCGCCGAGCCGCCAAACAGCGCGTTGGCAACTGCATAAGATAACCCTACCCCTAACGCGCGCACCTGAGCCGGAAACATTTCTGCCTTCAGAATCCCGCTGATTGAGGTATAGAAACTAATGATGAGCAGTGCACATATTACCAGGGCAAATGCCGCATACGGCGAACTCACATTTTGCAGTGCATTCAAAATAGGTACAGTGAAGATTGTTACCAGCACACCAAAACAAAGCATCGAACTACGGCGGCCAATTTTATCTGAAAGTGCACCAAAAAGGGGCTGAACCAGCATATATACGAATAACGCAGCGGTCATAATCATACTGGCAGTGTTGGCCGTCATGCCCGCCGTATTCACTAGATACTTCTGCATATAGGTTGTAAAGGTATAAAAACTCAGCGAGCCGGCAGCGGTGAAACCCAGCACCATCATAAAAGCCTTGCGGTTACGCCATAACCCTTTAAACGATCCCGCCTCTTTTAACGCACGATTTTCCTGCTTTGAGGTTTCATCCAGTTGACGACGAAGCCACAGGGCCACGATGGCCAGCACCGCACCGAGGGCAAAAGGTATACGCCATCCCCAGGCATGAAGGTCCTCATCACTCAGTATCTGCTGCAAAGCAACAACGACAAGTACTGCCAGTAGTTGGCCACCAATCAGAGTGACATATTGAAATGAGGCATAGAAGCCTTTCTTTCCCTCAATAGCGACCTCACTCATATAAGTTGCACTAGTGCCATATTCCCCCCCAACAGAAAGCCCCTGGAATAAACGAGCCAGCAACAGCAACGCCGGTGCCCATGTGCCTATCGTTGCATAGCCAGGCAAACAGGCGATCACCAGTGAACCAAAACACATCATACAAACTGAAATAAGCATGGAGGTTTTACGTCCACGGCGATCGGCAATGCGGCCAAACAACCATCCTCCTATCGGACGCATCAGAAAACCGGCAGCAAACACACCTGCCGTTTGTAACAATTGAGTTGTTGTGTTTCCAGAGGGGAAGAAGATGTGCGCAAAATAAAGTGAGCAGAATGAGTAGACATAAAAATCAAACCATTCGACCAGGTTCCCTGAAGATGCACCTACTATTGCCCATATACGACGCCGTGTATCCCCTTGTTCAAGTGAACCACGTGCATTAATGCTACCTTCTGTCATTATAATTCTGCTCCAGCAAAGACGGCAATCTGCCTTGTCGAGCGTGTCACAGCACTCCGGCAAATCAATTAGTGAATAAAATGTTATATAATTGTTATTATTTTATATGTGATTATAGTCACACTTTTCCGGTGAAGTATTTTTTCAAAATTAACGCCAGAACGTAGGCAAGGAAAAAGTGAAATATGGCGGCGAGTAAAGCTGAGCAGGTTTTAATGTTGCAAAAGAGGAATGTAAATACTGCCGTTGAGATCGATTTCTTATACAGCAAAAACGCAAAAAGCCCATCCGTCAGGATGGGCTCTTCACTTAATTAATGCCTGGCAGTTCCCTACTCTCACATGGGGAGACCCCACACTACCATCGGCGCTACGGCGTTTCACTTCTGAGTTCGGCATGGGGTCAGGTGGGACCACCGCGCTGTCGCCGCCAGGCAAATTCTGTTTAATCTGTATCAAGCTGAAATTCTCTCAAATCCGCCAAAACATCTTCGGCGTTGTAAGGTTAAGCCTCACGGTTCATTAGTACCGGTTAGCTCAACGTATCGCTACGCTTACACACCCGGCCTATCAACGTCGTCGTCTTCAACGTTCCTTCAGGACTCTCAAGGAGTCAGGGAGAACTCATCTCGGGGCAAGTTTCGTGCTTAGATGCTTTCAGCACTTATCTCTTCCGCATTTAGCTACCGGGCAATGCCATTGGCATGACAACCCGAACACCAGTGATGCGTCCACTCCGGTCCTCTCGTACTAGGAGCAGCCCCCTCAATTCTCCAGCGCCCACGGCAGATAGGGACCGAACTGTCTCACGACGTTCTAAACCCAGCTCGCGTACCACTTTAAATGGCGAACAGCCATACCCTTGGGACCTACTTCAGCCCCAGGATGTGATGAGCCGACATCGAGGTGCCAAACACCGCCGTCGATATGAACTCTTGGGCGGTATCAGCCTGTTATCCCCGGAGTACCTTTTATCCGTTGAGCGATGGCCCTTCCATTCAGAACCACCGGATCACTATGACCTGCTTTCGCACCTGCTCGCGCCGTCACGCTCGCAGTCAAGCTAGCTTATGCCATTGCACTAACCTCCTGATGTCCGACCAGGATTAGCTAACCTTCGTGCTCCTCCGTTACTCTTTAGGAGGAGACCGCCCCAGTCAAACTACCCACCAGACACTGTCCGCAACCCGGATTACGGGTCCACGTTAGAACACCAGCCATTAAAGGGTGGTATTTCAAGGATGGCTCCATGCAGACTGGCGTCCACACTTCAAAGCCTCCCACCTATCCTACACATCAAGGACCAGTGTTCAGTGTCAAGCTATAGTAAAGGTTCACGGGGTCTTTCCGTCTTGCCGCGGGTACACTGCATCTTCACAGCGAGTTCAATTTCACTGAGTCTCGGGTGGAGACAGCCTGGCCATCATTACGCCATTCGTGCAGGTCGGAACTTACCCGACAAGGAATTTCGCTACCTTAGGACCGTTATAGTTACGGCCGCCGTTTACCGGGGCTTCGATCAAGAGCTTCTCCGCGAGGATAACCCCATCAATTAACCTTCCGGCACCGGGCAGGCGTCACACCGTATACGTCCACTTTCGTGTTTGCACAGTGCTGTGTTTTTAATAAACAGTTGCAGCCAGCTGGTATCTTCGACTGATTTCAGCTCCGTGAGCAAGTCACTTCACCTACCATCAGCGTGCCTTCTCCCGAAGTTACGGCACCATTTTGCCTAGTTCCTTCACCCGAGTTCTCTCAAGCGCCTTGGTATTCTCTACCTGACCACCTGTGTCGGTTTGGGGTACGATTTGATGTTACCTGATGCTTAGAGGCTTTTCCTGGAAGCAGGGCATTTGTTACTTCAGCACCGTAGTGCCTCGTCATCACACCTCAGCGTTGAATAACGTTCCGGATTTACCTGGAACATCCGCCTACATGCTTAAACCGGGACAACCGTCGCCCGGCTAACATAGCCTTCTCCGTCCCCCCTTCGCAGTAACACCGAGTACAGGAATATTAACCTGTTTCCCATCGACTACGCCTTTCGGCCTCGCCTTAGGGGTCGACTCACCCTGCCCCGATTAACGTTGGACAGGAACCCTTGGTCTTCCGGCGAGCGGGCTTTTCACCCGCTTTATCGTTACTTATGTCAGCATTCGCACTTCTGATACCTCCAGCAACCCTCACAGGCCACCTTCAACGGCTTACAGAACGCTCCCCTACCCAACAACACATAGTGTCGCTGCCGCAGCTTCGGTGCATGGTTTAGCCCCGTTACATCTTCCGCGCAGGCCGACTCGACCAGTGAGCTATTACGCTTTCTTTAAATGATGGCTGCTTCTAAGCCAACATCCTGGCTGTCTGTGCCTTCCCACATCGTTTCCCACTTAACCATGACTTTGGGACCTTAGCTGGCGGTCTGGGTTGTTTCCCTCTTCACGACGGACGTTAGCACCCGCCGTGTGTCTCCCGTGATAACATTCTTCGGTATTCGTAGTTTGCATCGGGTTGGTAAGTCGGGATGACCCCCTAGCCGAAACAGTGCTCTACCCCCGAAGATGAGTTCACGAGGCGCTACCTAAATAGCTTTCGGGGAGAACCAGCTATCTCCCGGTTTGATTGGCCTTTCACCCCCAGCCACAAGTCATCCGCTAATTTTTCAACATTAGTCGGTTCGGTCCTCCAGTTAGTGTTACCCAACCTTCAACCTGCCCATGGCTAGATCACCGGGTTTCGGGTCTATACCCTGCAACTTAACGCCCAGTTAAGACTCGGTTTCCCTGCGGCTCCCCTATACGGTTAACCTTGCTACAGAATATAAGTCGCTGACCCATTATACAAAAGGTACGCAGTCACCCAACAAGTGGGCTCCTACTGCTTGTACGTACACGGTTTCAGGTTCTGTTTCACTCCCCTCGCCGGGGTTCTTTTCGCCTTTCCCTCACGGTACTGGTTCACTATCGGTCAGTCAGGAGTATTTAGCCTTGGAGGATGGTCCCCCCATATTCAGACAGGATACCACGTGTCCCGCCCTACTCTTCGAGTTCACAGCCTGTGTGCTTTTGTGTACGGGAGTATCACCCTGTACCCTGCGACTTTCCAGACGCTTCCACTAACACACAAACTGATTCAGACTCTGGGCTCCTCCCCGTTCGCTCGCCGCTACTGGGGGAATCTCGGTTGATTTCTTTTCCTCGGGGTACTTAGATGTTTCAGTTCCCCCGGTTCGCTTCGTTAAGCTATGTATTCACTTAACGATAGTGTGACGAATCACACTGGGTTTCCCCATTCGGAAATCGTCGGTTATAACGGTTCATATCACCTTACCGACGCTTATCGCAGATTAGCACGTCCTTCATCGCCTCTGACTGCCAGGGCATCCACCGTGTACGCTTAGTCGCTTAACCTCACAACCCGAAGATGTTTCGTAAAACACTTCATGATTGCGAAAATTTGAGAGACTCGAACACACCGTCATGCTGTTCTTATTACGGAGAACAGACGCAGCGTGTCGTTTCAATTTTCAGCTTGATCCAGATTTTTAAAGAGCAAATATCTCAAACGTAACTCACTGAGTTAGTTTTGAGATATAGAGGTCGGCGACTTTCACTCACAAACCAGCAAGTGGCGTCCCCTAGGGGATTCGAACCCCTGTTACCGCCGTGAAAGGGCGGTGTCCTGGGCCTCTAGACGAAGGGGACACTGAAGTCTCAATCGCAAGACGCCTTGCTATTTACTATTCATCAGACAATCTGTGTGGACACTACAAAGGCAGGTTCTTTAAGGTAAGGAGGTGATCCAACCGCAGGTTCCCCTACGGTTACCTTGTTACGACTTCACCCCAGTCATGAATCACAAAGTGGTAAGCGCCCTCCCGAAGGTTAAGCTACCTACTTCTTTTGCAACCCACTCCCATGGTGTGACGGGCGGTGTGTACAAGGCCCGGGAACGTATTCACCGTGGCATTCTGATCCACGATTACTAGCGATTCCGACTTCACGGAGTCGAGTTGCAGACTCCGATCCGGACTACGACATACTTTATGAGGTCCGCTTGCTCTCGCGAGATCGCTTCTCTTTGTATATGCCATTGTAGCACGTGTGTAGCCCTACTCGTAAGGGCCATGATGACTTGACGTCATCCCCACCTTCCTCCAGTTTATCACTGGCAGTCTCCTTTGAGTTCCCGGCCGAACCGCTGGCAACAAAGGATAAGGGTTGCGCTCGTTGCGGGACTTAACCCAACATTTCACAACACGAGCTGACGACAGCCATGCAGCACCTGTCTCAGAGTTCCCGAAGGCACCAAAGCATCTCTGCTAAGTTCTCTGGATGTCAAGAGTAGGTAAGGTTCTTCGCGTTGCATCGAATTAAACCACATGCTCCACCGCTTGTGCGGGCCCCCGTCAATTCATTTGAGTTTTAACCTTGCGGCCGTACTCCCCAGGCGGTCGACTTAACGCGTTAGCTCCGGAAGCCACTCCTCAAGGGAACAACCTCCAAGTCGACATCGTTTACAGCGTGGACTACCAGGGTATCTAATCCTGTTTGCTCCCCACGCTTTCGCACCTGAGCGTCAGTCTTTGTCCAGGGGGCCGCCTTCGCCACCGGTATTCCTCCAGATCTCTACGCATTTCACCGCTACACCTGGAATTCTACCCCCCTCTACAAGACTCTAGCCTGCCAGTTTCGAATGCAGTTCCCAGGTTGAGCCCGGGGATTTCACATCCGACTTGACAGACCGCCTGCGTGCGCTTTACGCCCAGTAATTCCGATTAACGCTTGCACCCTCCGTATTACCGCGGCTGCTGGCACGGAGTTAGCCGGTGCTTCTTCTGCGAGTAACGTCAATGAATGCGGTTATTAACCACATCCCCTTCCTCCTCGCTGAAAGTACTTTACAACCCGAAGGCCTTCTTCATACACGCGGCATGGCTGCATCAGGCTTGCGCCCATTGTGCAATATTCCCCACTGCTGCCTCCCGTAGGAGTCTGGACCGTGTCTCAGTTCCAGTGTGGCTGGTCATCCTCTCAGACCAGCTAGGGATCGTCGCCTTGGTGAGCCGTTACCTCACCAACAAGCTAATCCCATCTGGGCACATCTGATGGCATGAGGCCCGAAGGTCCCCCACTTTGGTCTTACGACGTTATGCGGTATTAGCTACCGTTTCCAGTAGTTATCCCCCTCCATCAGGCAGTTTCCCAGACATTACTCACCCGTCCGCCACTCGTCACCCGAGAGCAAGCTCTCTGTGCTACCGTTCGACTTGCATGTGTTAGGCCTGCCGCCAGCGTTCAATCTGAGCCATGATCAAACTCTTCAATTTAAGTTTGATGCTCGTGAATTAAACTTCGTAATGAATTACGTATGTTCACTCAGAGACTTGGTATTCATTTTTCGTCTTGCGACGTTAAGAATCCATGTCACTTTGAGTGCCCACACAGATTGTCTGATAAATTGTTAAAGAGCAATGCAACGCGGCTTTCGCTCACCGTTGCGAGGTGGCGTATAATACGCTTTCCTCTTTCAGAGTCAACCTTATTTTCAGGCTTTTCTCTTCAACCGACCCGGCTGTTTGTGTGAAGTGATTCACATCTGCCGTGTCAGTGGGAGCGCATTATAGGGAGTAATTCCGAAGTGACAAGGGGAATTTCAAAAAAAAGATCCACCCGATTACTTTTCGAGCAAAAATCTTGTCCGGTCTAAATTATCGCCTGGTTTTTAAACAAAAACGAGCCCGATGGGCTCGTTTTTGTTGTTTTGTGATTTACTGCACTGCCACAATCCGATCGTCTTTCACGATTAATTGCACTTCTTTCCCTGGAATCAGCTCACCAGAAAGAATCTGCTGTGCCAGCGGGTTTTCGATCTGTTGCTGGATAGCCCGTTTCAGTGGACGTGCACCATAAACAGGATCATAACCATTTTCGCTCAGTAACTTCAGCGCATCATCAGATATGCGGACTTCATAACCACGCTCCTCCAGACGTTTGTACAACCGCTGCAGTTGAATCTGCGCAATTGAAGCAATGTGTTTTTCACCCAGCGGGTGGAATACAACGACTTCATCAATACGGTTGATAAATTCCGGGCGGAAACTTTGGCTAACAACTCCCAGAACAATGTCTTTCATATGGCCATAATCCAACGCCCCGAAACGTTCCTGAATAAGATCCGAACCGAGGTTAGAAGTCATAATGACGACCGTATTACGGAAGTCGACCGTTCTCCCCTGCCCGTCAGTCAAACGTCCATCGTCCAGAACCTGCAACAGAATGTTAAAGACATCTGGATGCGCTTTTTCCACTTCATCCAACAGGATGACGGAATAAGGACGACGGCGAACCGCTTCAGTCAGATAGCCACCTTCTTCATAACCGACATATCCCGGAGGCGCCCCCACCAAACGCGAAACGGAATGTTTCTCCATAAACTCGGACATATCGATACGAACCATCGCATCGTCGCTATCAAACATGAAGTTAGCCAGAGCTTTACAAAGTTCCGTTTTACCAACACCGGTTGGCCCAAGAAACAGGAATGAGCCAATCGGTCGGTTCGGATCGGACAGGCCAGCACGGCTACGACGAATCGCATTCGATACCGCTTCAACTGCCTCATTCTGACCAATCACGCGATGGTGCAGGTCCTGTTCCATACGCAACAGCTTTTCGCGCTCACCTTCCAGCATTCTGGCGACAGGGATGCCGGTCCAGCGAGCCAGCACTTCCGCAATTTCTGCATCCGTTACTTTATTACGCAACAGGCGCATGGTCTTGCCTTCAGACTGAGTTGCAGCCGCCAGCTGTTTTTCCAGCTCAGGAATTTTGCCATATTGCAGTTCAGACATCCGCGCCAGATCACCGACGCGACGCGCCTGTTCAATGGCTATTTTTGCCTGCTCCAGCTCAGCCTTAATCGTCTGGGTTCCAGAGAGTGACGCTTTTTCAGCCTTCCACTCTTCTTCTAATACTGAATATTGACGCTCTTTATCCGCCAGCTCTTCATTCAGCATATCCAGCCGCTTGATACTGGCTTCATCCGACTCTTTCTTTAACGCCTGCTGCTCCAGCTTGAGCTGGATAATACGGCGGTCGAGGCGATCGAGCTCTTCCGGCTTCGAGTCAATCTGCATACGGATGCTGGATGCGGCTTCATCAATCAGGTCGATGGCTTTATCCGGCAACTGCCGATCAGCGATGTAGCGATGCGATAAAGTAGCCGCTGCAACAATCGCCGGATCGGTTATCTGAACGTGGTGGTGCAGTTCATAACGTTCTTTAAGGCCTCGCAAAATTGCGATGGTATCTTCTACCGTCGGTTCAGCAACGAACACCTTCTGGAAACGACGTTCCAGCGCCGCATCTTTTTCGATGTACTGACGATATTCGTCCAGCGTCGTGGCGCCTACGCAGTGCAGTTCACCACGAGCCAGTGCCGGTTTCAGCATGTTCCCGGCATCCATGGCGCCATCAGCCTTACCAGCCCCCACCATAGTGTGCAGCTCGTCGATAAACAGGATAACGTTACCTTCCTGTTTCGCTAGATCGCTAAGCACACCTTTTAGACGCTCTTCAAACTCGCCACGATATTTAGCCCCAGCCACCAGCGAGCCCATGTCCAGTGACAGTACCCGACGGCCTTTCAGGCCTTCCGGAACCTCACCATTCACAATTCGCTGCGCCAGTCCTTCAACAATGGCCGTTTTACCGACGCCAGGCTCACCAATGAGCACAGGGTTGTTTTTGGTACGACGCTGCAGTACCTGAATAGTACGGCGGATCTCTTCATCACGGCCGATCACCGGGTCAAGCTTGCCCTGCTCGGCTCGCTCGGTCAGATCGACGGTAAATTTTTTCAATGCCTGACGTTGGTCTTCGGCACCCTGATCGTTCACGCTTTCACCTCCACGCATTTGTTCAATCGCCTGACTCACGTTGGCGGTTGTTGCTCCGGCGGATCTCAAAAGGTCGGTCAGCGTACCGCGTGATTCAAGCGCCGCCAGAACGAACAGTTCCGACGAAATAAAGTTGTCCTTTCTCTTTTGCGCCAGCTTGTCGCAAAGGTTCAGAATACGCACCAAATCCTGAGATGGTTGAACATCACCACCGGTACCTTCCACCTGGGGTAAACGGCTCAGTGCTTGTTCAATATTGGTGCGTAACTCTCCGGCGTTGATGCCGGCTGAAGTTAATAAAGGACGTACCGATCCCCCTTCCTGATTCAGCAAGGCGCTCATTAAATGAAGAGGTTCGATGAATTGGTTGTCGTGCCCAAGTGCAAGCGACTGGGCATCGGCAAGAGCAAGCTGGAATTTATTGGTAAGACGATCCAGACGCATAACTCCTCCCATAACAGGTCAAATTTGCTACTGGAGATTAAATGAGGTCATCCCTCAATTATTCAAGGTTAAAGACCTGAACTATGCAAAAAATAAGTCTGCCTTCTGGATCGTCTTAGTCCGGCAGGTTATATCAGCCAGATGAAACTTGCCATACGCCCTGTCGTCTTGTCGCGACGATAAGAGAAAAAATCATCCTTTTCACTTAGAGTACAGCGGTCGCCACCGAAAACCAGCCCCACGCCGGCATTCGCCAGGCGCTGACGAGCCAGTTGATAGATGTTAGCAAGATATTTCTCGCCCGTAGGACGAAATGCGCTCTCCGCTTGGGCATCCTTTTGCATAAAGGCTTCACGTACTTCCGCACCAACCTCAAATGCTTCCGGCCCAATAGCCGGGCCAAGCCAGGCCATGATATTTTCTGGTTGATCGGCAAAACAGGAGACCGTTTCTTCCAGTACGCCTTCGCATAGCCCACGCCAGCCGGCATGAGCTGCCGCGATCTCAGTGCCTGCGCGGTTACAAAAAAGCACCGGCAGGCAGTCAGCTGTCATTACCGCACATACCGTACCCGGCACATTGCAGTACGAAGCATCCGCGCGTTTTGATTCATACGGCCCGCCGTCAAGTTTCAGTACCGCCGTGCCGTGAACTTGCTCCAGCCACACCGGATATGACGGCAGGCCGCCTGCGGCAAACATCCGCCGACGATTCTCTTCTACGTGCTGTAGATTGTCGCCACAATGAGCACCAAGGTTGAGTGAATCATAAGGAAACTGACTCACCCCACCAATACGAGTTGAACTACAGGCAGCCACGCCTTCTGGTGCAGCCCATTGCGGAACAATCAATTTAGTCATAACCAGTCGATATCGTCCTTGTGGTCTTCAAAATCAGCACGCATGGCATCAATCAAATCAACCATATCTTGTGGAATCGGCGCATGCCATTCCATCTCAATCCCGCTAACCGGATGGTATAAACGCAGCATAGTGGCATGCAGAGCCTGGCGATCAAACTTACGCAGCGCTGAAATGAACTCTTCCGAAGCCCCTTTCGGCGGACGCGGGCGACCACCGTAAACCTGATCGCCCACCAACGGATGGGTGATATGCGCCATATGCACACGAATCTGGTGCGTACGGCCGGTTTCCAGGCGCAAACGCAGACGAGTATGAATGCGGAAATGCTCCATTATGCGATAATGCGTCACCGCCGGTTTCCCCATTGGGTGCACCGCCATATGCGTACGTTTGGTAGGATGGCGACTGATCGGTTCTTCAACCATTCCCCCAGCCGTCATGTGACCAATCGCTACCGCTTCATACTCACGAGTGATTTCACGCAGTTGCAGAGATTCCACTAGTCGGGTTTGAGCCGGGATAGTTTTCGCCACCACCATCAAACCGGTGGTGTCTTTATCCAGACGGTGCACGATACCCGCACGCGGTACATTGGCGATGAGCGGATAGTGATGCAGCAGCGCATTCAGCACAGTACCGTCAGGATTGCCCGCGCCGGGGTGTACAACTAAACCGCGCGGTTTGTTAATTACGAGGATGTCATCATCTTCATAAACGATATTGAGCGGAATATCCTGCGGTTGAAAACGGACTTCTTCTTCGATTTCAACATCGACAGAAATCGTCTCTCCCCCCAGCACCTTCTCTTTCGGCTTATCGCTGACATTGCCGTTTACCAGCACTCTCTGGTTGAGGATCCATTCTTTTATGCGTGAACGCGAATAATCCGGGAACAATTCGGCCAAAGCCTGATCTAAGCGTTGACCGAGTTGTTTTTCGGTCACCGTTGCGTTGAGTTGTACTCGTTGTGCCATATACAGCTTCTTCGTTTAACGTTGGGTTTTACGGCTTTGCCGTTTAATATAGTGTGCTATTGTAGCTGGTCTTAATCGGGAGCAGGAACAGAGATTCTCCCGCATAAACATTTTGAGGAAGTCAAAACGTCATGACGCGCATGAAATACCTGGTGGCAGCAGCCACACTGAGCCTGGCTTTGGTGGGTTGCTCTGGCTCAAAGGAAGAGGTGCCCGATAACCCGCCGAATGAGATCTACGCAACCGCTCAGCAAAAGCTGCAGGACGGTAACTGGAAACAGGCAATAACGCAACTGGAAGCGTTGGATAACCGTTATCCCTTCGGCCCCTATTCCCAACAGGTACAGTTGGATCTAATTTATGCGTACTACAAAAACGCGGACCTTCCGCTGGCTCAAGCAGCCATCGATCGCTTTGTGCGCCTGAACCCTACGCATCCTAACATTGATTACGTCATTTATATGCGTGGTCTGACAAATATGGCGTTGGACGACAGTGCGCTGCAAGGTTTCTTCGGTGTTGATCGCTCTGATCGCGATCCGCAACACGCGCGCGATGCCTTTAATGACTTCTCCAAACTGGTTCGTGGTTATCCGAACAGCCAGTACTCGACCGATGCCTACAAACGTATGGTGTTCTTGAAGGATCGTCTGGCGAAGTATGAACTGTCGGTTGTTGATTATTACACCGATCGCGGTGCGTGGGTTGCAGTTGTAAACCGCGTAGATGGCATGCTGCGTAACTATCCAGATACCCAGGCCACTCGCGATGCACTGCCGAAGATGGAAAACGCTTACCGCCAAATGCAGATGAGTGCTCAGGCTGACAAAGTCGCGAAAATCATTGCGGCAAACAGCAAAAACACCTGATCGCCTTTAGATAAGCAAAACGGCAGTCAAAATGGCTGCCGTTTTTTTATTCATTGAAGACCCTTAGCTGAAGCGGTTTAGCGCCGGGTTAACTCATCAAATATGGCTCTCTTTCTTCCATTCGACAAGTAAAATCTCATCTGTTCCTGTCCTGCCTCACAAAATGAATTTGTTGACAAAAAGTGACAATAAAATGTGATTTAAATCACGTATTTTGACATTGGGCGAGGTATGCTGAATTCACCAAGACGGGAAAGACAAGAGGTAAAATTTATGACAATGAACATTACCAGTAAACAAATGGAAATTACTCCGGCAATTCGCCAGCACGTCGCAGACCGTCTCGCCAAATTGGAAAAATGGCAAACTCACTTAATTAACCCGCACATCATCCTCTCTAAGGAGCCGCAGGGTTTTGTCGCTGATGCAACTATCAATACGCCAAACGGCCACTTAGTTGCCAGCGCACGGCACGAAGATATGTATGCCGCAATCAACGAATTGATCAACAAGCTGGAACGGCAGCTGAACAAAGTGCAACACAAAGGGGAAGCCCGCCGCGCCGCAACATCGGTGAAAGAGGCAGGCTTTGTGGAAGAAGAAGAGTAATCCTTAACTTAAGCTTGTGTCATGCCACGCGCCTTCGGGCGCGTTTTTTATTGACAGAATGAAAACAGTACAGGTACTGTAATCCCCACTAACTCAAGGAATTCATCGTGAAACTGATCCCGTTCTTCTTCGCATTCTTTTTTACCTTCCCCTGAATGGGAGGCAATTCGTCGTGTGATAAAGAATGCGAAGACGAACTACAAGGCCTCCCAAACGGGAGGCCTTTTTTATTGATAATCAATAACAAGAAAGGCAACACATATGACCGAGGAAAACCCATTACTGGCCCTACGCGATAAGATAAGCGCTCTGGATGAGAAACTGCTTGCGCTGCTGGCGGAGCGCCGCGGCCTGGCCGTTGAGGTTGGGAAAGCTAAGCTAGCCTCACACCGCCCGGTACGCGATATCGACCGTGAGCGCGACCTGCTGGAACGCCTGATGACAATAGGGAAGAACCACCATCTTGATGCTCATTACATTACGCGCCTGTTCCAGTTGATCATTGAAGACTCGGTCCTCACTCAGCAAACGCTATTGCAGCAGCACCTGAATAAAATTAACCCGCACTCCGCGCGCGTGGCGTTTCTCGGGCCTAAAGGCTCATACTCGCACCTTGCTTCTCGTCAGTATGCCGCCCGCCACTTCGAACAGTTTATCGAAAGCGGCTGTGCTAAATTCGCCGATATTTTTGAGCAGGTGGAAACCGGTCAGGCTGACTATGCCGTCGTCCCGATTGAAAATACCAGCTCCGGCGGTATCAATGATGTTTACGACCTTCTGCAACACACCAGCTTGTCTATCGTTGGCGAGCTGACTCTGCCTATCGATCACTGCGTGCTGGTGTCGACATCAACCGATGCGCAGCAAATTACAACCGTCTACAGTCACCCGCAGCCGTTCCAGCAGTGCAGTCAGTATCTTAGCCGCTATCCGCACTGGAACATTGAATATACTGACAGCACGTCCTCAGCAATGGAAAAAGTGGCGCAGGCTAACTCACCGACTGTTGCCGCATTGGGTAGCGAAGCTGGCGGCGCGCTGCATGGTTTACAGGTTCTGGAACACTGCCTGGCTAACCAGACGCAAAACATCACCCGTTTCCTGATTTTGGCCCGCAAAGCGGTAGACGTTTCCGATCAGGTTCCGGCGAAAACAACCTTGCTGATGGCCACCGGTCAACAAGCAGGTGCTCTGGTAGAGGCGCTACTGGTACTGCGCAACCACAATCTGATCATGACTAAGCTGGAATCGCGCCCAATTCACGGCAATCCGTGGGAAGAGATGTTTTATCTGGATATCCAGGCCAATCTGGAATCGCTGTCCATGCGTAAGGCACTGAAAGAACTGGCCGAGATTACCCGTTCGATGAAAGTGCTGGGCTGCTACCCCAGCGAAAACGTGGTGCCGGTCGATCCAGTTTAACACTCGATAAATGGCAATTTCTTCATCCCTGCCACCGCTACCGGCAGGGTGAAGATCGCACCGGAGAGCGGATACTTCGCCACTTCATCGGCATCCATATTCTCCCGCGTGGTAGTGATGTAGAGAGTCTTCATATCCGCACCGCCAAAACAGACCATCGTCGGGCAACGTACTGGTAAACAATATTCTTCCAACTGCTCACCCGCTGGTGAAAAGCGTGCAATACGCCAGCCGTCAAACATCGCACTCCAGTAGCATCCTTCAATATCGACAGCAGCACCATCCGGGATCCCTTCCCCCGATTGAAAGCGACGAAAGACCTCGCGCTTACCCGGCTCACCCTGTTCATCCAGCGGCGTACGATAAATAACTGCATTTGGCGTATCCGAAGTATACATCCAGCACTTATCTTCGCTAAATGCCAGACCGTTGGCGCCGTGGATATCGCACTGAATAACCTGCGCAGAGAGATCGTTATCAATACGCATCAAAAGCGCACCGTTAAAGTCACCCGGCCCCCAAAAGGTCCCCGCGTAAAAGCGACCATCGCGATCGGTTCCACCATCATTAAAACGAGCTAACTGCGGATTACCAGGGTTATCGCACACTTTTCGCTGCAGTAGGCCGTGAGCATCAGTAAGCCAGATGGCGCTACGTAAAGCGACAATGAAACCGCCCTTCTCCCGCAACGAAAAACAACCCACCTCTTCGGGAAATTGCAGAACCTGATGTTCACCGGTCTGCACATCGTAGCGGTGAATCTCACACTCCATAATATCGGCCCAATACAATGCCTGTTCGGCCTCGCTCCAGGTCGGACATTCCGGCAAATGTCCTGCGTAATCAAACAGCAGTTGTAGTTCAGCCATCGTTCTCATCCCTATAAAAAAAGCCAGTGGATAACCCCTCTGGCTTTTATTGTATACGTGTTTTACGACCTACTGCCGATTATCATTGGCCTGCCGCAGCAACGTCCGGCTTTCGCTCTGGAAGCGCTGAGCGTAGTCACCAAACCAGTGCTCAATCTTACGGAAGCTATCGATAAACGCCTGCTTATCCCCCTGCTCCAGCAGGTTAATCGCTTCACCAAAACGCTGGTAATAGCGTTTAATCAGCGCCAGATTGTTTTCTGAGGACATAATAATATCAGCATAGAGCTGCGGATCCTGAGCAAACAGTCGACCAACCATCGCCAACTCCAGGCGATAGATAGGTGACGATAGTGCCAGCAACTGCTCAAGGCGTACATTCTCTTCGGCCAGGTGCAGCCCATAAGCGAAAGTTGCAAAGTGGCGCAGCGCCTGAATAAAGGCCATATTCTGGTCATGTTCGACAGCGCTAATGCGGTGCAGTCGCGCACCCCAGACCTGAATTTGCTCCAGGAACCACTGGTAGGCTTCTGGCTGGCGACCATCGCAGTACACCACGACCTGTTTCGCCAGGCTACCGCTATCCGGACCGAACATTGGATGCAGACCCAACACTGGCCCTTTATGTGCGGCTAACATCGCCTGTAAAGGTTCGGCTTTGATTGATGCCAGATCGACCAGGATGCAGTCCGCTGGCAGCGGCGGCAGCTGTGCAATCGTTGCCACAGTCGTGTGAATCGGCACGCTGACGATGACCATACCCGCGTCAGCAACCATCTCCTCCGCCCGTGACCAGTCATCTTTCTCCAGGATACGAACCTGATAGCCGGAGAGCGTCAGCATCTTCTCAAACAGACGTCCCATCTGCCCACCGCCACCGACAATAACAACCGGACGCAGGTTCGGATACAGCGTTTTAAAACCTTTGTCGTTCTCGCTGGAGTAAGACTCGCGCATCACGCGACGCAGTACATCTTCGATAAGGTCTGGAGGAACACCAAGCGCTGCGGCCTCTTCACGCCGGGAGGCCAGCATTGCCGACTCACGCTCAGGAACATAAATCGGCAGCCCATATTGGCTTTTAACTTCACCGACTTCAGCAACCAATTCCAGACGGCGTGCCAGAAGCTCCAGCAACGCCTTATCGACTTCATCAATTTGATCGCGTAACGCGGTCAGTTCAGCAACCATACAATCCTCTTACACTACACGGGCCGCCAGATGGCTGCGCAGATCCCTATCAAGCTCGCGGAGCAACGCGTCGGTGGTTTCCCAACTGATGCAGGCATCGGTCACAGATACACCGTATTTCATATTGCAACGCGGCTGCTCAGATGACTGGTTACCTTCATGAATATTACTCTCAATCATCAGGCCAATTATGGAACGATTGCCATCTTTGATTTGCGCAACAACGGATTCTGCAACCGCAGGCTGGCGACGGAAGTCTTTATTGGAATTCCCATGACTGCAATCTACCATCAGCGACGGTTTCAGTCCCGCCTGAGTCATCTCTTTTTCACATTTCTCAACATCTTCCGGACCGTAGTTCGATGCTTTGCCACCGCGCAGAATCACATGACCATTCGGGTTGCCCTGAGTTTGCAACAGGCAAACCTGCCCCGCCTGGTTGATACCGACAAAACGGTGCGGCATAGCTGCAGCGCGCATGGCGTTAATTGCCGTCGCCAGGCTCCCGTCGGTGCCATTTTTAAAACCCACCGGCATAGACAAGCCAGAGGCCATCTCGCGGTGAGTCTGAGACTCGGTGGTACGCGCACCAATAGCAGACCAGCTAAACAGATCGCCGAGGTACTGAGGACTATTTGGATCCAGCGCTTCCGTTGCTAACGGCAGCCCCATATTCACCAGATCAACCAGCAAATGGCGCGCAATCTTCAGACCACCTTCAACATCAAACGAACCATCCATATGCGGATCGTTAATCAACCCTTTCCAGCCGACGGTGGTACGAGGTTTTTCAAAATAGACGCGCATTACCAGATAGAGGCTATCGCTGACCTCTGCGGCAAGGGCTTTAAAACGGTGAGCATATTCAATCGCAGCTTCTGGATCATGAATTGAGCAAGGACCACACACCACTAACAGACGCGGATCGCGTCCGGCAATAATGTCGGAAATAGTCTGACGAGACTGCGCAATTTGCGCTTCCTGCTCAACGCTCAGCGGGAATTCAGCCTTCAACTGATCCGGGGTGATCAAAACATGTTCGTCGGTAATGTGTACGTTGTTCAGCGCGTCTTTTTGCATGATTGCGATCCTGTATAGCTCGTTTGCGATAGTTATTTCCTCAACGAGGATGACGTAACGATACCATAGAAAGTAAAGATTTCAATCCATATTCCGTAAATTTTACTTTACACATGCAAATTAAAAGGCGCTAAAATTCATCATTAATGTACATTTAAATTTACAACCCTGAAAAATCAAACTTGCCGTCTCGGTTCATCCTTTTCCTTTACGAAAAATCCTGGTGAGAATTATCTTAAAGCCATAGGGCTGGCTAATGACGATTTTGACCAATAATGCTATTCTTCGCCCGGGTATCAGCGATCTGCATCCCTACGCAATGACAACCAGACGGATCCGCAATGACAGTTCTTCACCGTCTCTTTTTGACTTTAGTATTATCGATCGTGGGTATCTCCGCTGTTGCCTCCGGACCTCCTGAAAATGTTCGCGCAATCGTTTCAGGAATTGTGACTTATACACGTTGGCCTAAGTTATCTGGCCCACCCAAGTTATGCATTTTTTCGACATCACGTTATATCCGCAGCCTGGCTGAAGAAACTCCGGAATCTTTGCCCTATCAGCCAATTGTTGTGCGTAATATAGAGGAAGCCTTACAAACGACCTGCGATGGTTTTTATTTTGGTAGTGAATCACCCACCGAGCAGTCTGAATTTACAACCAAATATAGATCCCGCCCCTTATTACTTATCGCAGAACAGAATCCTGATTGTTCTATTGGTAGCGCTTTTTGTCTGCTTATAAATGACGAGAGAGTAAGATTTTCCGTAAATCTGGATGTCCTGACGCATAGCGGCGTGCGGGTCAATCCAGACGTACTGATGCTTGCCCGGAAGAAATCACATGAATAAGGATCTTTCTCAGGCTCCGCGCCCCACATTTAAAAAAGCACTACGCCGTATCAGCATGATAAGCGTGGTTATCTCCATGACCTTAGTCTGGCTGTTGCTCAGCACAGCCTCCATATTTACGCTAAAGCAATATGCGCAAAAAAATCTGGAACTTACCGCCGCCACCATGGGACGTAGCCTGGAAGCCGCGCTTGTTTTTGGTGATAGCTCAGCAGCCGAAGATACGCTCGCAACGCTAGGAAGGCAGGGGCAATTTTCCAAAGCAGTCGTGCTGGATAACCAACAAAAACACTTTGCGGCATGGCATAACAATCATCTGGTCAACCAGGAAAAAATCAGCGGCGTTATTAGTAAATGGCTGTTCCCGGAACCAACGGTGCAACCTATCTGGCACCAGGGGAAAATAATAGGCGAGCTTCGTCTGACAGCTCTGGACAAACTAATAAGCCACTTTCTCGGCGTCTCGATTATTGTGCTGACCGGGAGTATTTTTCTGGCCTCATGCATTGCTTTACTCCTTACTCACTCTCTACACCGCGGGATTGTGACCGCGCTACAGAGCATTACCGACGTGGTACACGACATTCGGGAAAACCGTCATTTTTCTCGCCGGGTTCCCGAAGAACATATCGAAGAGTTTCACCTGTTTGCCCAGGACTTTAACAGTCTACTGGGAGAAATGGAGGACTGGCAGCAGCAGCTTCAGGCCAAAAATGCCCAGCTCCTGCGCAGTTCACTGCACGATCCGTTGACCGGACTCGCTAACAGAGCCGCTTTTCGCAATGTCATTAATGAGTTAATGAAAGACGAAACCGTACGCAGTAGTTCTGCATTGCTGTTTCTCGATGGCGATAACTTCAAATACATTAACGATAATTGGGGTCATGCCGCAGGCGACAAAGTATTAATCGAAGTCGCCAGCCGCCTTATGACTTTTGTTGGTAAACAGCACCAGGCATGGCGTCTGGGCGGCGATGAATTTGCCATTTTGCTGCGTAATGTTCGTACAGAGGCTGAAGTCCAGGCGCTCTGCCATTCGTTATCCGAACAGTTTCTCCAGCCGTTTAATCTACATAACGGCCACACCGCCAGGCTGTCACTGAGTATGGGTTATGCTTTAACCTGGGAACATGCCTCAGCGGAAAATCTGCAAGAGCTTGCCGATCAAAATATGTATCGGATGAAACACCGGCGCTTACAGCACACGCAAAAATAAAAGGAATCACGATGATCGGAAAATATTTTGCTCCTGCTTTACTGGCCGCGCTTTTTCTCACCGGCTGCCAGGCCCCACAAGGGAAATTTTCTGCGGAACAAATTACAGCAATGAAATCATATGGCTTCACTGAAACTAACGGCGACTGGTCATTAGGATTATCTGACACCATCTTATTTGACAAAAACGACTACCATCTGCGCGCAGATAGTAAACAGCAAATCCATACTATGGCTTCACGTCTGGCTACGACCGGTATTACGCACAGTCGCCTGGAAGGTCACACCGATAATTATGGCGAAGACAGCTACAACGAAATGTTATCGCTTAAGCGCGCTAACAGCGTGGCAGATGCATGGGCCGAAGGTGCCAATATCCCGCGCACTAATTTAATAACCCGCGGATTAGGTAAAAAATACCCGATAGCCAGTAACGATACTGCAAAAGGACGTGCTGAAAACCGCCGCGTCACGGTCGTCATCAGCACGCCTTAAACAATCTACTCGACTGATTTAGCCCTTATCATCGCCGTTGCTACGCGCCAGCGCAGGTAATCAACGGCGAGACATACAGCGAGGCTGATCCCCATTAGCGGCAGTGCCAACCCTAACAACGCCGCAATAATGGTAGTAACCATACGAGCGGGCCATGCTAAACCAAACCACGCCTGTATTAGCGTATCGGCCGGGTTAAACGCCGCATGGACCGGACGGCGGATCCACCACAAACGGTACCCCACCACTATCATCACGCAGAGTGCAGTACCGAAGGCGATAAGTAGCAGCTGATTTACGAGACCAAACAGAATCCCCATATGAAAATCAACGCCCCAGCGGGTTAGCTTCGCCATTAATGGAAAGTCAGAAAAATGAGTACGATCTACGATCTGCATATTTGAACCGTCGATCGCTACAGCATCAACCTGTGTAGGCCAGCTCCTGTCGATTTCATTTACCGTCCACGCACGCCCGGAACCCGACGGCGGGCGAATCTCCAGCTTGCTGGCATCCAGACCCGCCGCGCGAGCAACCAGCAGAACCTTGTCAAAATCCTCTACGTCCGGGGACGATGCCATCCCCCCCATAGCCATATCCTCCATATGGTGTTCTGCATGCGGATCGTGAACTGCTTGAGCTGCACTTTGCAACTGCGTATTCACCTGCGGCGTCAGCCAACCAAAAGCGGAGCGTATCTTATCAACATTACCACCGGCCCATTGCGACCAGGTTAAACCAGTCGCAGAGAACAGCAGCATGCCAATCAGCAGCGCCCATCCAAGGGATACATGCAGGCGTCGGCTATTCTGCAGCTTATTGTTAATCCGACGACGCGGGCGGGTCATCGACCACAGCGCAATCCCTCCGAGAGCGGCAACCCACATCCAGGAAGCCGCCAGTTCGCTGTACAGTCGCCCAGCGTTACCCAAGAGCAGTGAGCGATGGGCATAATCAATCCACTGACGCAGGGGTAATATACCGCTGGTACCGTAAACCGCCATATCGCCTCTCACCCGCAAGGTTACCGGATCAACAAAAATTGCCCGCGTTTCAGACTCGCCAAGATTAGGATCGGCGAACATCACTCGGGTTGTCTCTCCCGCGCTTATCGCAGGACGAACAGCCTGTAGACGGAGATTTCCCTGGGTAGCCTCTTTCGCTACCATAATTTGCGCACTAAGTGGCTGTTTTTCCCCATCGAAAGTGCCACAAAGCGCATCCTGATAAAGCCAGTTTTCCAGTTGCGGAGTAGCGACATACAGCGTACCGGTCAGGGCAGCGACAAAAATAAACGGCCCGATAAACAATCCGATATAGAAATGAAGACGACGCAGCAGGTTTAGCCATGCCGCGCGCGAGGTGCAGGTAGTCATACTTTTCCTTTTCGAAAGCAAAAAAGAACGTTGCGCAGTGCGCACTTTATTTTTTATGCAAAGGGAGAAGCAGACTGGCGGGGAGGTGCGCGAGTGTGAGGATAAAGCCAGTGAAAGTCATAACAGTATTTCAGTACCCTTCGGGCTACAGGAACTCGCTGACGCCGAAGCATCAAGCTGACCAGCAGCATCAGCGCGAAGATTAAGCCCGGAACATGAGCCAACAGCACACAGTAACCGCAGGCCTCCGCATGATCGGCTGGCATGTGGTGTGACGTCTGTATGACAGTCGCATCACTCTGTATCATGGTCATTTCAGATGATGACATGTCATGCGGCATCTCCATCATCGTATGATGCATACCGCTCATCGGATCTTTTTTCAGGGAGATTGAAATCAGCGGAGCCACCACGATCAGCAGGATCGCAAACAGCGCCAGCCATGTAGCCCGCCCTTGAGATGCTGATTGATGAAAAATATTGCTGACCACCGCCCCTCCAGATGAGGGCGACATTGTAAATGATTCACAACAAAATGGTTAAAATGAAGATAAAAAAAGGGCCAGCCCATCAGGCCAGCCCTTTCATTCAGGATGTCGCGAAAGCGAATCTTAGTTAAGACGCTCTTTGATACGAGCAGACTTACCGGTACGCTCACGCAGGTAGTACAGTTTAGCTTTACGTACAGCACCACGACGTTTGACAGAAATGCTGTCAACTACCGGAGAGTGAGTCTGGAAAACACGCTCAACGCCTTCGCCGTTGGAAATTTTACGAACAGTGAATGCAGAGTGCAGACCGCGGTTACGAATAGCGATAACCACGCCCTCGAATGCCTGCAGACGTTTTTTGGAACCTTCAACAACCCATACTTTCACTTCCACGGTATCACCCGGGCGGAAGGAAGGTACGTCCTGCTTCATCTGTTCTTGTTCAAGTTGCTTAATAATGTTGCTCATAATTTAATCTCTTATCCTGGGTAAACTGATATTGGGGGCTTACGCCTGCCCATCATGTTTATGTTGCTGTTGTGCGAGTTCCTTTTTGAACTCCGCCAGCAACCTTGCTTGCTCTTCAGTCAGAGCCAGGTTTTCCAAAAGTTCAGGTCTTCTAAGCCAGGTCCGGCCCAGCGACTGCTTCAGACGCCAGCGACGTATCTCAGCATGGTTTCCCGACAGCAATACTGACGGTACTTCCATCTCTTCTAACACTTCAGGACGAGTATAGTGTGGGCAATCCAGTAATCCATCAGCAAAGGAATCTTCCGTTGCCGAAGCCTCATGACCCAGAACTCCCGGAATAAACCGGGAAACAGAGTCAATCAGCGTCATTGCTGGTAGCTCACCACCGCTAAGAACGTAATCGCCGATTGACCATTCTTCGTCAATTTCGGTTTGGATTACGCGCTCATCTACGCCTTCATAGCGACCACACACCAAAATCAGTTTCTGATTCGTTGCCAGTTCGCTGACGCCAGCTTGATCAAGCTTGCGTCCCTGAGGTGACAGATAAATCACCTTTGCGCCTTCACCTGCCGCGGCTTTTGCTGCATGAATGGCATCCCGTAAAGGTTGCACCATCATTAACATCCCCGGTCCGCCGCCGTAAGGACGATCGTCCACGGTACGGTGCCGGTCATGCGCG
Organism: Klebsiella sp. MISC125; assembly: GCF_051131775.1. Classification (NCBI taxonomy): domain Bacteria; kingdom Pseudomonadati; phylum Pseudomonadota; class Gammaproteobacteria; order Enterobacterales; family Enterobacteriaceae; genus Klebsiella; species Klebsiella sp. MISC125. The sequence continues at coordinate 1,536,214 of NZ_CP180448.1, read as the reverse complement.
AAGTCACGAGGACTCCAGCTCTGGATGTTCAGCAGGCCATTTTTTACTGCCCGGCCAGTCACCCCGTAATCGGTAATTGCGCGGAACATTTCAGGAAACAGGCTAACGATACCTATAAACACAAGCCAATCCCCATAGTGCCGTTTATTTACCGTTTATCCGGAGAATTTAAAAACCAGGATCCCAATCTACTTCGATTGTACGAGTAGTGAGATCGACTTTCTTGATAACCTGCCCATCGAGGAACGGAACCAACCGCTCCTTGATACCAAATGCATCTTTCAGGTTTGCCTTGATGACGAGAACGTCATTAGACCCGGTTTCCATCATGTCGATGACTTTACCGAGACCATAGCCTTCAGTGGTTACTACCTGGCAACCCATAAGGTCTTTCCAGTAATAATCACCCTCTTCAAGCGCAGGCAACTGCGAAGAATCCACAACAATTTCGCAATTGGTCAATAGATTCGCAGTATCGCGATCGTCAATGCCTTTCAGCTTGATGACGATATCCTGATTATGGTGGCGCCAGCTTTCCAGCTCAACGACCTGCCACTGACCCGCTCTCTGGATTAACCAGGGCTGATAGTCAAAAATGCTTTCGGCGTCTTCGGTGGAGGAAAACACTCTGAGCCAACCACGGATACCGTAGGAAGAACCCATCTTGCCCAATACAATCGGATCAACAGGTGCTTGCGCGGTGTGTTGCTTGCTCATCATGACCACCGTGACAGATTAAGCTGCTTTGTTTGCTGCTTTGATAAGCGTTGCAACGCGATCGGAAACAGTAGCGCCCAGGCCAACCCAGTGAGCGATACGATCCAGATCCAGACGCGTTTCTTCTTCGTTCGCAGAAGCGATCGGGTTGAAGAAACCAACGCGCTCAATGAAGCGACCGTTGCGTGCATTACGGCTGTCGGTAACAACAACCTGGTAGAACGGACGCTTTTTTGCGCCGTGACGTGCTAAACGAATAGTAACCATAACATCCTCTTGTGTGAATAAAACACCGGGCCCCATCGAGGAACGGAGCCCGGTGTCATATTAAAAGCCCGAAAATTTTACTGATTTCTGGGGAAATTGCAATCAGCATCTTGGTACTGAGCATTAAACAAGGGATAGAAGGCATATATCGGTGCAGCTAGTTTAGTTCCGGCGTGCGCGCAGAAAGCGGAGCGTACACGTAGTACGTGAGCATTTCGAGCACACCCCGGAGCTAAAATGGCAAACAAGATAGCCTTATACCCTTGTTTTAGCGGCCAGGAAATCCCGGAGGCATCATCCCCTTCATGCCCCGCATCATCTTCATCATGCCGCCTTTCGACTTCATCTTCTTCATCATGCGCTGCATATCGTCAAACTGTTTGAGCAAACGGTTCACATCCTGCACCTGCATTCCGCAACCTGCGGCGATACGGCGCTTGCGCGAGCCCTTGATAATTTCTGGTTTAGCACGCTCTTTCAGCGTCATCGAATTGATGATCGCTTCCATACGCACCAGCACCTTGTCATCCATCTGTGATTTGACGTTATCTGGGATCTGCCCCATGCCCGGCAGTTTGCCCATCAGGCTGGCCATACCGCCCATGTTTTTCATCTGACGCAGCTGTTCAAGGAAGTCAGTCAGGTCAAAACCGTCACCTTTTTTCAGCTTGGAGGCCAGCTTCTCAGCCTGCGCGCGGTCGACTTTACTTTCGATATCTTCGATCAGCGACAGCACGTCGCCCATACCCAGGATACGCGAAGCAATACGGTCCGGATGGAACGGCTCCAGCGCTTCGGTTTTCTCACCGACGCCGAGGAATTTAATCGGCTTGCCGGTGATATGACGAATCGACAGCGCTGCACCACCGCGGGCGTCGCCGTCCACTTTGGTCAGCACGACCCCAGTCAACGGCAGCGCTTCGTTAAACGCCTTCGCCGTATTCGCCGCATCCTGACCAGTCATCGCATCAACAACGAACAGGGTTTCTACCGGGTTAAGCGAGGCCTGGACCTGTTTGATCTCATCCATCATCGCTTCATCGACGTGCAGACGGCCGGCGGTATCCACCAGCAGCACGTCGTAGAACTTCAGCTTCGCTTCTTTCAGCGCGGCGTTAACGATATCAACCGGTTTCTGGCCGACGTCAGACGGGAAGAAATCGACGCTAACCTGCTCAGCCAGCGTTTCCAGCTGTTTGATCGCCGCCGGACGATAAACGTCCGCAGAGACAACCAGCACTTTCTTCTTGTGCTTTTCACGCAGGAATTTACCCAGCTTAGCCACGCTGGTCGTTTTACCTGCACCTTGCAGGCCCGCCATCAGCACAACGGCTGGGGGCTGTGCGGCTAAATCCAACGCCTGGTTCTCTTCGCCCATCGCCGCAACCAGCTCGTTGCGCACAATTTTGACGAACTCCTGGCCTGGGGTCAGGCTTTTGTTAACTTCATGGCCTACCGCGCTTTCTTTTACACGGCTGATAAAGTCACGGACTACAGGCAGAGCGACGTCCGCCTCCAGCAGCGCCATACGCACTTCGCGCAGGGTATCTTTAATATTGTCTTCGGTAAGGCGTCCGCGGCCGCTAATGTTGCGCAGCGTACGCGACAAACGATCGGTTAAATTATCAAACATTGTCTCTCGCCTGAGGTGGAAACGGTCGGTCGCCGCAGCGACACAAAAAAATGGAATTGCCGCAGTATAACACGACATAAACGCGAATGTGCTGCAACGGTTGGAGCCTGAGTCACGTGACGTTATACTGCTTCTCTTTACTATTTAGTCAACAGTCGACGCCCATATGCCTGTTTTTGCTCTACTCGCCCTTGTCGCCTATTCCATCAGCCTCGCGCTGATCGTCCCTGGCCTGCTGCAAAAAAATAGCAGTTGGCGGCGGATGGCGATTCTTTCCGCAACTATTGCGTTGATTTGTCACGCCTTTGCGTTGGAGTCACGCATTTTCCCTGGCGGCGAAAGCGGGCAAAACCTCAGTTTATTAAACGTGGGATCGCTGGTTAGCCTGATGATTTGCACGGTAATGACCATCGTTGCGTCACGTAATCGCGGTTGGTTATTGCTGCCCATCGTCTACACTTTCGCGTTGATCAACCTCGCTTTCGCCACCTTTATGCCTAACGAGTACATCACGCATCTGGAAACCACGCCGGGTATGCTGGTGCATATCGGCCTGTCGCTTTTCTCCTATGCTACGCTAATTATCGCAGCCCTTTACGCACTACAGCTGGCGTGGATTGACTATCAATTAAAAAATAAACGACTGGCCTTTAGCAGCGAAATGCCGCCACTCATGAGCATTGAGCGTAAAATGTTTCATATCACCCAGATCGGCGTAGTTCTGTTAACTCTGACGCTGTGTACCGGGCTGTTCTACATGCATAACCTGTTCAGCGCGGAAAACATTGATAAAGCCGTGTTGTCAATCGTGGCATGGTTCGTCTATATCGTCCTGCTTTGGGGCCACTATCATGAAGGGTGGCGCGGACGCCGGGTCGTCTGGTTCAACGTGACTGGTGCAGGGCTGCTGACGCTGGCTTACTTCGGTAGCCGCGTATTACAACAGTTCATGAGTTAAGTCTTTAAGGAACCCTAAGTGGAACATATCTCCACCACCACGCTGATCGTTACTCTGATCATCATGGTGATTATCTCAGCCTATTTCTCCGGTTCAGAAACCGGCATGATGACGCTAAACCGCTATCGTCTGCGCCATATGGCAAAGCAAGGCAACCGCCAGGCAAAACGCGTCGAAAAGCTGCTACGCAAACCCGATCGTTTAATCAGCCTGGTGCTTATTGGCAATAACCTCGTCAATATCCTCGCCTCGGCGCTGGGCACCATTGTTGGTATGCGCCTGTATGGTGACGTCGGCGTCGCGATTGCCACTGGTGTCCTGACCTTTGTGGTGCTGGTGTTTGCCGAGGTGCTACCAAAAACAATTGCTGCGCTTTATCCGGAGAAGGTCGCTTATCCAAGCAGTTTCCTGCTAGCCCCTCTGCAAATACTGATGATGCCGCTGGTGTGGCTGCTCAACACCATCACCCGAGTTCTGATGCGCATGATGGGCATCAAAACCGACATCGTTATCAGTGGCGCATTAAGTAAAGATGAATTACGTACCATCGTTAATGAATCGCGATCGCAAATCTCCCGCCGTAACCAGGACATGCTGCTATCCGTGCTGGACCTGGAGAAAGTCAGCGTTGACGACATCATGGTTCCCCGCAACGAAATCGTCGGCATTGATATTAACGACGACTGGAAATCAATTGTTCGTCAACTGACCCATTCTCCACACGGACGCATTGTGCTGTACCGCGATACCCTGGACGACGCGATGAGTATGCTACGCGTACGCGAAGCCTATCGCCTGATGACGGAGAAAAAAGAATTCACTAAAGAGGTGATGCTGCGTGCCGCCGATGAAATTTACTTCGTACCAGAAGGCACGCCGCTCAGCACCCAACTGGTGAAATTCCAGCGTAATAAGAAGAAAGTTGGCCTGGTGGTTGATGAGTATGGCGATATTCAGGGCCTGGTGACGGTTGAAGATATCCTCGAAGAGATCGTAGGTGATTTCACAACATCAATGTCGCCAACGCTTGCAGAAGAAGTCACGCCGCTTAACGATGGCTCAGTGATTATTGACGGCACCGCCAACGTACGTGAAATTAACAAAGCGTTTAACTGGCATCTGCCGGAAGATGAAGCCAGGACGATTAACGGAATTATCCTCGAAGCTCTTGAAGAGATCCCGGCGCCAGGCACGCGCGTACGCATCGAACAGTATGATATCGATATTCTTGATGTTCAGGAGAATATGATTAAACAGGTGAAGGTAATGCCGGTGAAGCCCATTCGCGAGAGCGTTGCGGAGTAATGGCTAATCCAGAAGAGCACAGCAAACTTTGGTTCACCATTTATAGCAAAACGGCTACCGGAGGTAGCCGTTTAAAGTCATTTACTTGGCTTTCGCCACGGTCACCATCGCAGCGCGAATAGTACGACCATTCAGGGTATAGCCCTTCTGCATCACACCCAGCACCTTGCCAGCCGCAACATCTTCAGACTCAACCATCGCAATGGCCTGATGTACGTTCGGATCCAAAGGCACGTCGGTATCAGCAACCACTTCCACGCCGAACTTACGTACAACATCGAGCATTGACTTCAACGTGAGCTCAATACCTTCAACCATCGGAGCCATATCCGGATTCGCTTTATCAGCCACTTCCAGTGCACGATCCAGGCTATCGATTACCGGCAGCAATTCATTGACGAACTTCTCCAGCGCGAATTTATGCGCTTTTTCAATATCCAACTCGGTACGACGGCGCAAGTTGTCTTCATCTGCTTTCGCACGCAGCATCACTTCACGTTCACGCTTCTGTGCTTCAACAAGCTGTGCTTCCAGATTCGCAATGGTTTCATCGCGCGGATCCACCTGCTCAGCCGAAACTTCAGGCTCTAGCGCCTCAACGTCGTCGTGCTGCTCCGTGATAATTTCTTCCGGGGCTTGCCCCTCAGGCGTTTTCTGTTCTTTACTACTCATGAATTTCTCCGCGTTTTTTTCGCATTCATCTCGCTAACTTCGCTTATTATGGGGATCAGTTTCCGGGTTTCAAGTGAACACGGCCAGATTGACACTATTCATTTAACGCAAGGACATCCAGATCATGAAGAACCACTTCAAGTGTATAGGCATTGTGGGACACCCTCGTCACCCAACCGCGCTGACCACACATGAAATGCTCTGGCGCTGGTTGTCCAGCAAAGGTTATGAAGTGCTGGTTGAGCAGCAAATTGCTCATGAACTACAGCTTAGCAACGTTAAGACCGGGACACTGGCGGAAATAGGCCAGCAGGCCGATCTCGCCGTTGTCGTTGGCGGCGACGGCAATATGCTCGGCGCGGCGCGCACCCTGGCGCGCTACGACATTAACGTTATTGGGATTAACCGCGGTAATCTCGGATTTCTCACTGACCTCGACCCGGATAATGCGCTACAGCAACTTGCCGATGTTCTCGAAGGCCACTATATCGCCGAAAAACGCTTCTTATTAGAAGCACAGGTGTGCCAGCAGGATTGCCAGAAACGCATCAGCACAGCAATTAACGAAGTCGTCCTGCATCCAGGTAAAGTCGCGCACATGATTGAGTTCGAAGTCTATATCGATGAGGTTTTTGCCTTCTCTCAACGTTCCGACGGCCTGATTATCTCCACACCGACCGGCTCCACCGCCTATTCACTCTCCGCTGGCGGCCCAATCCTCACACCATCGCTGGACGCTATTACCCTGGTGCCCATGTTCCCGCATACGCTTTCCGCCCGCCCGCTAGTGATTAACGGCGACAGCACCATCCGCCTGCGCTTTTCTCAGCGCTGCAGCGACCTTGAAATTAGCTGCGACAGCCAGATAGCACTCCCCATTCAGGATGGTGAAGATGTGTTAATCCGCCGCTGCGATTATCATCTCAATCTCATCCATCCCAAAGACTATAGCTATTTCAATACATTAAGCACCAAGCTTGGCTGGTCGAAAAAATTGTTCTGATTTTGTAGCCTGCCTCTTTACTGGATAAAAAACCAGTCTATACTGTACGAAAACACAGTAATGGTTTTTCATACAGGAAGGCAGCTATGTTGGCACAACTCACTATCAGTAATTTTGCTATCGTTCGTGAGCTGGAAATCGATTTTCACAACGGTATGACCGCCATCACCGGTGAAACCGGCGCTGGTAAATCGATCGCTATCGACGCGCTGGGGCTGTGCCTCGGTGGTCGGGCTGAAGCCGATATGGTGCGCAGAGGCGCCAGCCGTGCTGATTTATGCGCACGCTTCTCCCTGAAAGACACACCCGCAGCTCAACGTTGGCTGGAACTGAACCAACTGGAAAGCGGACGTGAGTGTTTACTTCGCCGCGTTATTAGCGCAGACGGTCGCTCCCGCGGCTTTATCAACGGTACCGCAGTCCCTCTCTCCCAGCTTCGCGAGCTGGGTCAGCATCTTATCCAGATCCACGGCCAGCATGCACACCAGTTACTGACTAAATCCGAACATCAGAAAACACTGCTTGATAGCTATACCGGTGAGTATGTACTTACTCAGCGTATGGCTGAACACTATTGCCAGTGGCATCAAAGCTGCCGCGAATTGGCTAAGCATCAGCAGCAAAGTCAGGAACGCGCAGCTCGTGCGGATCTGCTGCAATATCAATTGAAAGAGTTAAACGAATTCAGTCCGCTGCCGGGTGAATTTGAGCAAATTGATGAAGAGTACAAGCGTCTGGCGAATAGTGGTCAACTCTTGACCGTCTGCCAACATGCGCTAACGGTGCTGGCAGATGGTGAGGAAGCCAATCTGCAAAGCCAGCTTTATACCACTAAACAGCTGGTAAATGAGTTGGTTAGTATGGATAGCAAACTTTCAGGAGTGCTGGATATGCTGGAAGAGGCGTCTATCCAGCTCATCGAAGCCACCGATGAGCTACGCCATTATAACGACCGTCTCGATCTCGATCCGAACCGTCTGTTTGAGTTGGAACAGCGTATCTCCCGACAAATTGCCCTGGCACGTAAGTATCAGATTACGCCTGAGGAACTTCCGGAATTCCATCAGGCTTTGCTGGAAGAGCAGCGTCTTCTGGACGATAGTGCAGGTTCTCTGGAATCCCTCGGTCAAATGGTAGTAGAGCACCATCAGTTAGCGCTGGATACAGCAAAGCAGCTGCACGCCCTGCGCCAGAGCAGTGCCGATGAGCTGACCCAGCTGATTACGGAGAGTATGCACTTACTTTCCATGCCGCACGGTGTGTTCGCCATTGATGTCTCGTTTGATGAACGTCACCTTACCGCCGAAGGTGCAGACCATATAGAATTCCGAGTGACCACAAACCCCGGGCAACCGCTACAGTCGATAGCCAAAGTCGCTTCCGGAGGCGAGCTCTCTCGTATCGCGCTGGCGATTCAGGTTATCACCGCACGGAAAATGGAAACGCCGGCATTGATTTTCGATGAGGTGGATGTCGGTATTAGCGGTCCGACGGCAGCGGTAGTTGGCAAACTGCTGCGCCAGTTAGGTGAATCAACCCAGGTGATGTGTGTAACCCATCTACCTCAGGTGGCGGGCTGCGGTCATCATCATTTCTTCGTCTGTAAGGAAACCGATGGGGAGATGACGGAAACGCATATGTACCCTCTGGATAAACGTGCTCGTTTGCAGGAATTAGCCCGTCTGCTAGGCGGTAGCGAGGTCACCCGCAACACCCTGGCAAACGCGAAAGAGTTGCTCGCTGCGTAAACTTTTTGATTTTCGCAGAGTCATAGTGAACAGCAAATTGCCGATAGACCTGCAGCCGAAGGTTCCCAACCGGGCAAAGGTCTATTATCATCGGCATATTACAGATGAGCCACGTACTGCTCGGGCCCAAAAAGGAATCAAATCACTATGCGCTGTAAAACGCTGACTGCTGCCGCAGCGGTTCTTCTTATGTTGACCGCAGGCTGTTCCACTCTGGAACGAGTGGTTTACCGTCCTGACATCAACCAGGGTAACTATCTGGCACCGACCGATGTAGCAAAAATTCGGGTCGGCATGACACAACAACAGGTCGCCTATGCACTGGGTACTCCAATGATGTCGGATCCGTTTGGTACTAACACTTGGTTCTATGTTTTCCGTCAGCAGCCTGGGCATGAAAAAGTCACCCAGCAGACTCTTACCCTGACTTTCGACAGCAGTGGAGTGTTGACTAATATAGATAACAAACCTGCTCTGACTACCGAGTAAGGCCGTAAAATGCAAAAAAGCGCTCAATGAGCGCTTTTTTAATGTCTGAAAAATGATTACTTTCCAGCGCTTTTCTCGGCCCGCTGGCGACGCAGCTCTTTCGGGTCAGCAATAAGCGGGCGATAAATTTCCACACGATCTCCATCATGCACTTCATCATGTAGTTTTGCCGGGCGGCTATAGATGCCCACTTTGTTCTTTGCCAGATTAATATCATCGCGTAACGTCAAGAGACCGCTGGCGACAATCGCCTGCTCAACCGTCGCCCCCGCCTCCAACCTGACGCTCTGCAGATACTGCTTTTCCGGCAACGCATAGGCCACTTCAACAACGATGTTAGCCGACACTGTAGACCTCTTTAGCGCGGACCGTAAACGCCTGCACCATGTTCATGGCCAGTTCTTTAAAGATGCGGCCAAAAGCCATTTCAATCAGCTTATTGGTGAATTCAAAATCGAGATGAAACTCAATTTTGCACGCCTCCGGACTTAACGGAATAAACGTCCAGCCGCCAATCAGTTTTTTGAACGGCCCATCGACCAGACTCATCAAAATGCTCTGGTTGCTAGTTAACGTATTGCGGGTAGTGAATGTCTTGCTGATGCCAGCTTTGGACACATCAACCGCCGCAGTCATTTGCGTCGGCCCAAGTTCCAGCACACGGCTACCGGTGCAGCCAGGCAAAAAATCAGGGTAGGACTTCACATCGTTTACGAGTTGATACATCTGTTCCGCGCTGAAGGGCACCAGCGCGGTACGGCTAATCTGAGGCATAGCAGGTTCCACATATAAACACGGCGCAAATAATATCATTTATCTGCTGCTAAAAAAAACGCTGTACTGCAACTCGTGCTAAGATAGCCCATTACACCTCGCAGGATGGATTGAGGTACGACTGTTTTAAGACGATGACTTCAGGATACTATGACTAAGAAAAAAGCCCACAAACCTGGATCAGCCACCATTGCGCTGAATAAACGCGCCCGTCATGAATACTTTATCGAAGATGAATACGAGGCTGGTCTCGCCCTGCAGGGTTGGGAAGTAAAATCTCTGCGTGCAGGCAAAGCCAACATCGGCGATAGCTACGTCATCCTGAAAGATGGCGAGGCTTATCTGTTCGGCGCCAACTTTACCCCAATGGCTGTGGCTTCCACCCACTACGTCTGCGATCCGACGCGAACCCGCAAGCTACTGCTAAATCAGCGTGAGCTGGACAACCTCTATGGACGCATTAACCGTGAAGGTTACACCGTAGTTGCGCTTTCTCTTTACTGGAAAAACGCCTGGTGTAAAGTAAAAATCGGCGTAGCGAAAGGTAAGAAACAGCACGACAAGCGTACCGATATAAAAGATCGTGAGTGGGCGGTGGATAAAGCCAGGATCATGAAACACGCTGGCCGTTAATTCCCCTTCTTAATGAGGGTCAGTTCTCTGGCCCTCACGCTATATCGTTGTTGATGCTGATTTTTCACCCAACCCGCCGCTAGAATCCTCGAAACGAGGGCTGGTAAGCACATTCATAAATCTGTTATACTCAACGTACACATTGGGGCTGATTCTGGATTCGACGGGATTTGCGAAACCCAAGGTGCATGCCGAGGGGCGGTTGGCCTCGTAAAAAGCCGCAAAAAAATAGTCGCAAACGACGAAAACTACGCTTTAGCAGCTTAATAACCTGCTAAGAGCCCTCTCTCCCTAGCTTCCGCTCTTAAGACGGGGATCAAGAGAGGTCAAACCCAAAAGAGATCGCATGGATGTCCTGCCTGGGGCTGAAGTGCTAAATCTAATCAGGCTAGTTCGTTAGTGGCGTGTCTGTCCGCAGCTGGCGTGCGAATGTAAAGACTGACTAAGCATGTAGTACCGAGGATGTAGGAATTTCGGACGCGGGTTCAACTCCCGCCAGCTCCACCACTTTTTAGTTGTTTGAAGTATACTGAAGTCTACTAAGCCCGCATGGAACCAGCCTTGCGGGCTTTTTTACGTCTACAGAAGTCTACTGAGATTTGCTAGAAGCTACTCGTTATGGCACCCTTTTTGGGACCCAGTGCAAAGGGTCCAAAAAACGAGGGTCCTAAAATGGCAAAGATCGCTAAGAAGCTCACTGACACTGAAATCAAAAATACCAAGCCAGCAGAAAAGGAAATCAACCTTTTTGACGGTGATGGCCTGATGCTACGAATCGCTCCCCTATCAAAGGGTGGTAAGAAAAATTGGTATTTCAGGTATGCAGTGCCAGTAAGTAAGAAGCGAACAAAGATGAGCTTAGGAACCTATCCTCATCTCACACTTGCTAAGGCTCGGGCTACACGTGATGAATACTTATCGTTGCTTGCAAATGGTATCGATCCGCAGATTCACAACAACGATAAAGCTAATGCCCTTAAGGATGCCACTGAGCACACGCTACAAGCGGTTGCTAGGAAATGGTTAGATGAAAAGGTTAAGACCTCTGGTATCTCTCCAGACCACGCAGAAGACATCTGGCGAAGCCTTGAACGAAATATTTTCCCCGGTTTAGGCAACATTCCTATCAAAGAGATCCGTCCCAAGCTCTTAAAACAACACCTTGACCCCATAGAACAACGAGGCGTATTGGAAACTCTACGCCGTATCATTTCACGTCTAAATGAAATTTTCCGTTGGGCTGCAACAGAAGAACTTATTGAGTTTAATCCTGCTGACAATCTCGGCCAGAGATTCAGCAAACCCAAGAAGCAAAATATGCCAGCTTTACCACCAGATGATTTACCCCGATTCTTGATTGCTCTATCTAACGCTTCTATACGGCTCGAAACACGTCTTCTAATTGAATGGCAACTCCTTACGTGGGTTCGTCCGGGAGAAGCAGTCCGTGCTCGGTGGAGTGATATAGACGAAGATAATCGATTCTGGAACATCCCCGGTGAGTTTATGAAGATGAAGCGCCCTCACAAGATTCCGCTGAGTAAAGAGGCTATGCGTATACTTGAGTTAATCAGACCAATCAGTGGTCATAGAGAGTGGGTTTTCCCAAGTATTAAGGCTCCCCTTAATCACATGCATGAACAAACAGCCAATGCTGCAATTATCCGTATGGGATTCGGTGGAGAACTTGTTGCTCACGGAATGCGCTCTATAGCAAGAACGGCTGCTGAAGAAAGTAGTAAATTTAGAACAGAGGTGCTTGAATCAGCCTTAGCTCATACTAAGAACAACGAAATCATAGCCGCTTACAATCGTGCTGAGTATCTTGCTGAAAGAACAGAGCTGATGCAGTGGTGGGGAGATTACATTCAAGCTCAGAAATATAAGGCAATTGCTGCGTAGAAGGTTTAACTAAACAACTCTGATTCAAATTATGGATTAGAATGCATCACGCATCTAATTTATAGTATGAATACTGAGTTCACTTCATAATACCATATAAAATTACAGCCTGATATTAAATGCTATAACAGGAACGATTAATGATATATTATTAATCTAATTGTGAAGTATATATTGTCAGCTCAATGACCTCATTGCCTTCGCCCACTTTCCTTATACTGCATTAATTGTGTTTGTTAGGGTAAAGCTTCTTGGTCATGTGCCCTAAACTGCAACCCAATTTCTTATAAAAGCTGTTTTCTTCGGCGCTCACACTATACAAAATCTGGTAGATAGCAAAAAGTATGACTTAGCTCTATCATTTTACATTCAATCTCTGTTAGAAATTTCAATGTGTTTGAGTTTGTAGGCACTTCAATAAACTTGAAGAATAATCGTTGATTAGGAAATTATCATGAAGATTATCATATCAAAAGTTAAGAAAGGAAAAATATTTACTGACGAATACTTAAACCTGACTCAAAATAATGAATTAGATTTTGGGAAAAGGAAAACCTGCGTTCTTTATGGACCCAATGGCACGGGTAAGACAAGTTTATCAAAGGTATTGAATAGAGAGCAAGATGCCGAATACTCAATGAATATAGATGGTGTGCAATTCACAGAGAAAAATGATGCTATAGCTCATATCATTTCTGATCAAAATGACAGAAATATTATTCAAGGTGAGACACAGGACTTTATTCTTGGCGAGGACATAAAAAAAGAATATGAGCTTAAAGAAAAAATCAATAATAGCTTCATTAGCATATTCGAGAAAGATCTTGTTGACATATTAAAAAAAGATTATCAAATATCGAAGATTAAGACTAATTTTGATAGTCTTATTCAAGACAAAAAGATACTTGGATATATATCAGATATTGCAAACAGTCGCTCAAGGGGCAAAAAAATTGATCGGGAGGATTTTATCAAAACAATCCACGAATTCGATTTAAATGATAAACCAGATTATGATGAAGGTAAGTTAAAGTTTTTCATTGACGATTTTTCCAGAGATGATTCGATTATAAGAGCATTATCAAGTTATAACTTCAAATTTAATGGAAAAGAAAATTGCATAGTTAAACTTGAAGAACAAGGTGAAGCATTATCGATATTGAAAAAGTTTAATTACATAGATGAATGTTTAGTTTGCGATCATCCAATTAATGTCAATGATAAATTGGCTGAAAAAAATGAGCAATATGAAAAGACATCAAACGGAATGGATGACCATGAAAAAGAAATTGCAGAAAAGATTGTAAAAAACCTATCACAAACCGATCCATTCATTATCAAAGATAAAGTTAGAAATGCGATAAAAAAATCCGACAAGTCGTTCATATTGGAATTAATAACAGATTTCAATAAATATAGAGAAATATACTGGCAATTACTTAAATATGATTTTCTCAATATTTCAACCAACAAAGGACTAAAGGAGGATTTCTCAGCCTACAAAGAGTTACTAAAAAACAAACCAACATTTGGCAGTGAAGACATTTTATTTATTGAGCAGTTTTTAAATGAATCTCTTGAACGAGAAATTTCATTAGTTCGAGATGCGGAAAATAATATTAGACTCACTTTGGGGGGAAGAGATTTTTTAAACAAAAATCGTAAAGATCTAGAATTAAGTAATGGAGAACAAAATTTTCTTTCACTAGCATTTGAACTGTTAAAAGCAAAAAATTCCACGTGTAAATTAATAGTTCTTGACGATCCTATTTCCAGCTTCGATTCAATTTACAAAAATAAATTAGCATATGCAATATTAAGTTTCTTATCATCTAAGAAAACATTGATTCTTACACACAATACAGATTTAATTAAACTGCTCGAACACCAAGAAAAACAATGTTTAAACCTTTATTACTTTAATAATGTTGCTGGTGAACAAAACGGATTTATACCTATAAATCAAAATGAAATGTCCATTCTACTTTATATCCATGAGTTTTTGAGGGTTTTACGAGAAGATATAAAATCTGAGATTGAAGATGAAAAACAATTTCTAATATCTCTAGTCCCATTCATGCGTGGACTTTGCCAAATAATAGGATTACCCGAAGAAAAGAACAAATTAACGCAGTTAATGCATGGATATTGTGACGAAAAAGTGAATGTAAAAGACATTTATGAAAAATTATTTTCTAATAACGTATTAACTAGAGATCATGAATTATCAGCAAAGGATGTGATTTCGTGGGATTATAAAAACTTTAATCCACTAAAGAATGGAGTTTACCCATTATTATCTAAAACATTAAGGCATACTCTAACATATCTTTATTTACGTCTGAGCGTTGAACATCACTTAGTTGATAAATATAATATCAATACAAGTAAACATGATATGTTATCCAGTATAATTTTTAATTCATTTAAAGGTAGTGAGCCTGAAAAAATTCAACATCGCGTATTTTTCATGTCTAAAAAAACTCTTTTGAATGAGTTTAATCATTTTGAAATGGATATGAATATTTTTCAACCTGCTATAGATATAACAGATAAAGCCTTAATCAAGGAACGGGAACAGATACTAAACAGATTAAAAGAAATATAATTTTTAACTGTAGGCACTCCAAAAGTGCCTACAGTTTCATATATAGTTAAATCAAGGCTTTTTAAAATACATCTTTTTTTCTTTTGAAATAACATTTCTTTCTTCAGTGCTTTCTTTAAAATTTTCTTTTAATCTCTTTTTAAATCTATTTTCATATTGAACTAAGTAATCAGTTTTTTTCTTTAAAGATTCTTTAATCAGCTTCTCTTTATTTCTGGGCTGAATAAGGGGTTTTATGATACCTAATCTCTCCCTTACTTCTTCGATCTTAGCTGCTCTACTATTGAAAGTGCTACGGCCTTTGAGTCTAAAGTTATTCGTGGCTGTTGTGGCTGTTTCTGCATGATCAAGTATCCTACTGATAGAACCGCTATCAGATTTATCACGCCAACTATTGAGGCCATTTTTATTATAAGTTTTGATTGGTTCTTTATTGTATTGTCTTTTAACTCTGTTGAGTATTTGTGCAGCTTTTTGTGTTGTTCTTCTAACTTTATGGCTTGCTGATCTATTATATTTTTCGCTGAGTTTAAAGCTGTTGTTGTTGCTTCTAATGAGTTGTTCACTCTTGTTAGTGTCTGTTGTGTCTGATTTAATGCTGTGCTGACAGACTCTGATAGTATCATCATCGATTCTGATAATGGTTCTATCGTCATTGATATTTGGTTCAATAGGTGATCGTCCAATACTATTTTCGTCATCTGTTTTTCTTGCTGCGAATCTTCTAATGAGTTCATCATCTCTATTTTTGTCATATTTCACCTTACCTTTAATAGTGTTCCAGCTAAATTTTTTACCTAATGAAGATCCCTTAAATGCTATATCATTCAAACTGAATGAAACCCCCGCCACGTTGCCAGTGCTGGCAACATTGAACCTCGGTTCAATGCCTACGGCCTGTATTCTGTCTATAAAAGTCTGCAGGTCTGGTTTACCCAACATAGCCGCTTGTAGCGCGTTCTGAAGCACTATACGAGCTGGTTTCTCACCTGTACGTAGGGCTTGCTCGATCTCGTTCTTGGTTGGTGCTGATACGTCTGATTTTTGCTCCTGTAAGCCTTTAGTAATGGTTAAGCTGTGCTTTACTTCTAAACGTTCACAAGCTGCTATTGTTTTAAATGCTGAGTGCTGACCATGCCATACAGAACCATCAAGGCCGATCCTGTTTGCTACAATATGAATATGGTCTTGATCTGTATCTTTATGACGCACACAAATATATTGATATTTTTCTATATCAATATTCATTTCTTTCAAATAGTCTTTTGCTATCTCCTGCCATTTTTCATCTGTTAATTTTTCATCTTTTGGAAGAGATAAAAATGCATGAAAGACTGGTTTTTTTATATCTTGTCTAAAGCCGCTTACAGTTTTAAACTCATCAGTTAACTCACTAACGTTATTTTTATCTGCTGACATATTGCTACAAATAAAACTGTGATCATCTTTTAATATATAATCTACCCTATTTTTAAATGATCTCCCTGTTTTAGCTACATTCCCTTTCATATATACCCCAAGTTTTTATTTATTTCTATTATCCTTCTACCAACCTGTTTTATATTAAAGTTGAGTTTATCAACCTCATTTTTATCAAAATACTCATTACCATTTAGTTTCTTTGTTGCTTGGTTTATATTATTGGCAACTGCTGAAAGCTGCATGTATGTTTTTTGATTTATTTCAGGCATTTTTCTTTTAACAATAGGTTCAGAGTTTAAAATCTCTTTCCTAATGTAATGGCCTCTTTCAAGACCGGATGCCTCAACAAGTTCTTTTAAATATTCAAACTCTGCTTTGTTTACTCTAAACTGTATAGATATATCTCTGCGTTCTTCGTGATTTAATTCTATACGCCCTCTTTTTCTGTCTGTTCGCATTCTTTATTCCTCTGGATAATGTAATCATCTGTTGCTCTTATGTAGTCGTTATCATTTTCAATAATTAATGCTTCAATAAGCTCATCAGCTTTATTCTCTGTAATGTATCTATTGGCTACAAAATAACACAAATCTCGCTCATCACTATTGATTTCATTAAATGGTATATCTTTGTTTTGTTCTATGTAATAAAAAAACCTTGCCAGTATTTCGAGCTTATATTCTATAGTCATACTATTCATTAAGTTTTCTACATTCATGTTCTATTATTCCTTTTGTATTTAATCAGTGCTTTCTTATCTATCATTTTTCTAACTTCTGATATTGCTTGCTTTGCTTCGCTTGAAGAGTTTGTTTTTCCAGTACAGCTACGGATCATAAAACCTCCCAACATAATACAAAGTATTACCATTGCTACAGACATAATCATCATAATATTCTTTTCTCCCTGCCTAAAAACCTAAATAGTGTATTATAAGAACCTACCAATGAAATATCTTCAAACCACAATATAATATGTTCAGCTAAAGCAACCTTAGCCCTATTTGATAATTTATTTATTATCTCCACTGCTTCGTTTAAATCTTTTATTTCAACATCTCTATTTGCTTCATCTCTTGCCTCACCTAAAAAATAGATACTCGCTTCAAGATAATACCTTAAATAATCCAAGTCATAATGTTCATATTTCACAAATTCTTTTTTTGTGTCATCATCACCCAGTATGGCATTAGTTAAATATTGATAATGCTCAATTAAAATTTTCCCATCTATGTTATTTATAAAACCTAAATCATCATTCATTTTAAATACTCCTATAATATTAAACTGTATGGTTTACCGCCTCCCCTTTGACAAGGGGATTAGGCGGAAGGGTAGATCTTTTTCAACCCTACGAGCAAAGCGAGATAGGGCAATCCGAAGGATTGGGTAAATAGCGGATACGCTATTACACCTTGCCTCAGTTTCCGAAAGCTAAAAAATAAAAGCTGAACTCAACTTATATTTAAATAAATAACCGATCTAAAAAACTAGTCAATAGCGGCTACATAAATAAATACACTGCACGATAAATAAAATGCAAATAAAAGATAGAGTAAACAATATATTGTCTTTATGGCAACTTTGGGGGGAAATCGTCAAGGGCTAAATCGTGGGGTCCCGCTTGCGGGTTCCGATTTAGTGCTTGATGATATAGAGGAGGAAATAAAATTTATATGGGTGATGGTTCGACACTTCGAGCCATCACCTTGGAAGACGTATTTTACATTCTCCTTCTGAAAGAAATCCTGTCAGAAAAAGCCAACTTGCTAATAATAAACCCAACAATCGCAATAACAAATAAACTAATATTACCAGCCATTATTCCTGAACTCATACCAATCAAAACTGATAATATTAAGGTGCTGAATACTATTAAAAATACGCACCAACCCGGCGGAGCACCGTATAATACAGTTGCTTGACATCCAGTGCATACGTGAACCCCTTTCTGACTTTCTTTTAGACAGTATGGGCATTGAATGGTATTATTTTCCATTTCCTACTCCTCTAATCTTTCTTAAAAACCGCACCTTGGTAAACAACTCCATCTTTGACTTTTTCGATTTTAAAAGTCCAAGATCCGAGATTTTTGTTTTGCGTTTTGGCGATATAGATGGGTTTCTTGCTTTCATCCCAGCTTTTAACGGTAAAAACACCATCGCGAAACTTGATCACATCTTTCTGAATATCAAGCCTGACGCCAAACTGTTGATTAACATAGTTGCCATAGATGCCATCATCGCCACACCCTGCTAACAGGACGGCAAGACCTGCCACTAACATAAATTTCCGCATACCTTTTCCTTCATTGGTAAGACACAGGCCAACGCTTGGCCTGTAAACGTCTTAGAATTCAATTATTTTGATGGTTCGTCATATCGTTTGTACCGATCGAAAATCACACCATGATAGGTTAAAACTATCGCAAACAAATAATCGATCGTTTATATCAATTAAAAACCGATCGATCTGGCATCATTTGATTGTCAAAAGCTATCAATATCTAATTATCGATCTTTTATACCGATCTATTCCTGTTAAGGATTTGGATCTAGAACGGGCAACAGCGGGAAAATTTCTATGATGGGATATCTGGCGCGAGACTTTTTTTTATATCTTTTATATATGGTTTTCTTTTTACTTTATTAGGCTTCGCCCTATATATTTTTTAGATCTAGTTCTACTTTATATTTTATTGGTGCCATAAAACAAGGCACCTTTGCTATAAACAAAAACAGCCTTACTGAGAGTTATATACTGCCTTGTGTTCGCCCCCGAAAAGGGGACTTCATCCAAGGCTTCGCCTCCTGAAATTTTCAACTTATTTTGTTGAAAATATATCAAGATTGGCGAAAACCAAGATGAAAAATATGACTTCACCCAAGTTGATCTGGCTTAAAGCTCTACATCGTTTCCAATGTAGGACACCCTACGACACCCCCAGATTCGTTCATGCAGATTAATGTATTGTTATCCCCTATTTATGCTGTAAACAAAGGTAGGGCTTTCTCATAGCTATTCCATATACAACTTCACTTATCTGTTTAGAACTTCGCTTCGGGTTGGTATTACGTCGCTTCCCCTTCTATACCTACAACCAACAAAACATACGGACATCTCTTATTAGCGACTCGCGCTCAATTGCTCCACATATGTAGACCTGATACAAAGGTTTATAATTTGATTGCTTTCGAGGACATTAAAGATTCTGGAAGTGGTATTTAAAAGACTTGTAAAAAGCTCAGATTTAGATTTGACAAATATGAAAAGATTATTTAATACTTTATTATATTTGTAATCACGTTAATCCTCTAACTGATTACAAGACTTAAAAAAGTCAGCGAAAACTTTTTTAGTCCTTAAAAAGTCAGATTTAAAATCTGGCTTTTTTTGTATCTTTACTTTTTATAGATCTTATATTTTAATAGTCAATAGAAATAAAGAAATATTTCACAGCATCATTATTAATGCTGAAATAAATGAAGGTCAGATATACATCTGACCTTTAGTTTAATATGGGTTTGTTATTCATACTTGGCCCTAAACGCTCTACAAACCAAATCACGCTGCTTTATTACGAGACGAGTAAATCATTTGGTCAATCCATTCATCAACTTCACTTTCTACGAACCTGATTGCTCGATCACCTAGTTTTATAGGTGCGGGGAATTGACCACGACTGATTAATCGATAAATCCAAGCTTTAGAAAATCCGGTTCTTTCCAGCACTTCAGGCAAACGGATAAATCTTTTTCTTTCTGTCATACATTTCTCCATTGTTGTTTTGATGGATGCAGTATCTTCAGATCGCTTATGGCGATCAACTCTCAAAAAGCACGAATTGATCAATGAGTGGTGTTTTTTTATGCAGATTTGTAAGAAGAGCTTTGAAAGCAAGCCAGCATAGGCTTAGTGGGACTTTTGCAAAAAGTGCTATTTTTCCGACCTATGCAAGTTTTTTAATAAAAAGTTATTTATCAATGAGTTAATTGGTTTGCGATTTAATTCCGTACTATCCCCCTTTATAATTCTTGTTTAGCACATTGAGAAGACTTAGTTGGAGGTAAGATCTTGCATACGGGAAATAGCCTCTGGATCAGAAAGGCTCTGTTTCGTGAGTTCAACTCCTCAACGCTAGCAGTATCTAAGATTTTAGCTCTGGAATAAGTAAAATCAGTGATGACGCCTTTTTTTGGACCCTTTATTGAACCCTTAATGAACATCTATAAAAAAATAATGATATAAATCATATAGTTGATAAATAAAGCACAGGGACGCCAGCACCAAAATTCTCCATCGGTGATTACCAGAGTCATCCGATGAAGTCCTAAAAGCCCGCACGGCGCAAGCCCTGCGGGCTTTTTTGTGTCTGCAATTTGTCCCGCGAAGTCCGAAGAGAACTGATTAAATCCGAACCTTGTAGGCCCATTGGTAGGTCCAACGTAAAGAACTATTGTTTTCGTTGGGCCTAAAAGCCCAGAGACGACTCATGGCAAGACAAACCAAGCCGCTAACGGATTCGGAAATCAAAGCCGCAAAGCAGAAAGCGATGTTTTCCTGCAATTGGCAATATAGATGTCACCGATATCAAAACCCATAAATTGGTTCAGGTGGTGCAACCGGTGCAAGGCAGAGGTGTGTTAGAAACTGTCCGTTGCCTTTTCCAGCACATCAGTGAAGTTATAATTTATGCGCAAAATACAGGCCTGATTTAGTAGCGTGCTCATCTCACATGGATTGCCCTTAATCGCCAGTAACATCCTTAACACATAAAGCCCCCCGCCTGATGTCATTGAAGCCGTATTTGCGCATGTCGATAAAAACGAGGTACGACGCGTCTTTAACCGAAGTGATTATCTTGAGCAACGTCGCCCGATGATGCAGTGGTGGGGTGATTTTATTAAAGAGTAGATAATGAAGCGATCTGCCCCCGTTGATTAACACACCGCCTTATGCGAAGCACATCACATTCCAGGAAATAACTTAACAGGTTAACCGGTTAAGTTGATTTGGGATGTTGATTGTACAAATCCATGCAGGTATCGTAAGTCTACAAAATTAAATACAACAGATACCGGCGAAATAATGAAAGCAACTGTACAATCAACGAAATACCTGGTGATAAAAGCGGCCCTGGTAGATGAAATAAGAAATGGCACATTTAAACCAGGAGAAAAATTTTACAGCGAGTCTGAATTAAAAGAACGCTACGCCGTCAGTTCAGCCACGGTGATTCGGGCAATTCACGAAATGGTGAATGAAGGCTATCTAATTCGCTATCAGGGTAAAGGCACCTTCGTGTCTAAAGCAAAACGCAATGAAAGTATCATTTTTTCTGAATCAGACCGCGATATGAAGGGAATGCAGTCGGTAAAAATCATTGACTGTACGACTGAGAACGATTCCTCTATCCAGGAAAAACTCGGGCTTAATTCTGATGAAAGTTATTATCGAATTTCCCGACTAAAATTAGATAGTGGAAAACCTTATGCCTTTCAAATATCACATATCCCGGTACGTTATTTTGACAGCAAATTGATGGTCAAGAACTCAGCGCTTAATTCAATTTATGAGGCCTTTAAAGTTAATCACGGTCTGGATATGTACGCAATGCCCTATCGCCAGACAATATGTGCAATCACCGATATTGATACGCATATGCAAAAACACCTTGAGCTTTCTTCATCCCAACCGGTGATAGTCATGAAGCGCTATACCTACGATGAACAGTCGCGAGTAATTGAATATATTGAAACCTATAAACGATTAGAATCATTTTACATCGAAATCAGAACACCAGATAAGGGAGCAGGATGAATCAACTATTATTAATATCTCATGAAGGATATGCCAGCGGTGCCAGACAGGCCACAGAATTAATTCTGGGACCGCAACCAAACCTCCACACATTCGAACTAGATGGTCAAAAGGGAATTGAAAAATTTAGAGAAGAACTTACAGAAAAAATCATTACGTTAAATACCCAAAAAGAAAAAATAATTATCCTCGCAGATTTGAAAAATGGCTCTCCCTACAACATCGCAATGGAAATCATTGCTAAAGAAAGCCTCTGGGATAATATCATCCTACTGTCAGGAATGAATTTAAATTTAATACTCGAAATGGTTATGGTGATCGATGACGAGATCACCCCTAGCATACTGGATGAAATAATGAAAACTGCATGTGATGGTATTCATCATTTACAGCGTTCATCGCTGTTCACAAATCTTGATGATGGAGATGAATAAATATGGAGCATATAGCGGTCTGGCAGATAGTATTATTGACACTCTATTCAGGATTAGCAATTTATGACGGTAATAACACCACGTTGGGTTTAGTGAAACCCGGCATGGCTGGTTTTTTTGCCGGGGTGATTATGGGCGACATGACAACGGGACTCATTGTCGGCGGCACGTTAAACCTGCTGGTATTAGGCGTGGGTAATTTTGGCGGCGCTTCCATTCCCGATTATATGACCGGGGCTGTACTGGGGACAGCGTTTGCTATCATCAGCGGTCAAGGCGCCGCCTTTGGGGCAACCATTGGGGTACCGATAGGCTTGCTGATGGTCCAGTTGGATATTCTGGCCCGCTTCACCAACACCTTTATTCACCATAAAGCGGATGCGCTAATCGAGACAGGTCAGGTAAAAGCTGCGGCAAGACTCAACTTGCTTGGTCAGGTACCGATATCTCTCTCACGCATGCTCCCCGTCCTGCTGGCGTTGATTCTCGGAGCCACCTTTGTCAACGACGTGGTGACATGGATCCCGGACGCCATCATGAACGGCCTGAAAGTGGCTGGCGGCGTACTGCCGGCATTGGGTATCGCTATTCTTCTGCGCTATTTACCCATCAAAAAGAATGTCACGTTCCTGATCCTGGGTTTCTTTCTCGCCGCGTATCTCAACATACCGGTACTCGGCGCGGCATTGATGGGTCTGGCGATTGCCATCTACGTCTTTAATGCTGAGAAACAGGAAACGCAATCTACCGTCCCTTCAACAAATGGAGCAATGGGTGATGAATAAAGTCTTAAAACGGGTGTTCTGGCGCTGGTTCCTGTTTGGTCAGTCTGGATGGAACTACGAAAAAATGCAGGGTCTGGGCTATCTGTACAGCATCTACCCATTCCTGGAAAAAAAGTATCAGCAGCCGACTGAGCTGAAAGAAGCGGCAAAAGTTCACAGCCAATTCTTTAACACCAACAACACCATGGCGCCAGGAATACTGGGGGTAAATATTGCCCTCGAAGAACAAACGGGTCTGGCGGGAAAAGATGCCATTACCGGAATTAAGACTGGCCTGATGGGACCTCTGGCAGGTATTGGCGACACTTTGTTCTTTGTTATTCCGACCACGATTATCGGCTCGGTCGCCTCCTATCTTGCATTGCAGGGTAACCCGGTGGGGCTGATCCTCTGGCTGCTGTTTGCCCTGGTTCGTCTTCTGTTTATGCGTTTTAGCATCAATAAGGGCTATCAGGAAGGTGTCAATCTGTTGAGTTCATTGACCAACAGCCTGAATAGAATCACCCGAGCGGCCAACATTCTCGGACTCACCGTCATCGGGGCGCTCATCCCCTCGGTGGTTAAGGCAAAGCTAAACTTTGAGTTCAGTTACGGAGAGGTCTCTCTGAAGCTTCAGGCCATTGCCGATCAGATAATGCCGGGGCTTATTCCCTTGTTGGTAGTGGCGTTCACCTACTGGCTGCTGGGTCTGAAAAAAATGAATTCAACGCGGGTGATTTTCATCCTGATTGCCCTCGGCATCGTCGGATATAACCTGAATATTCTCGGTTAAATAAACGTAATTATCTTAGGAGATAACCATGAAAGGTATCGTACATATTCGTGTCGACGATCGACTGATCCATGGCCAGGTCGCTACCCGCTGGGTGAGCCACTTTAATGCTAACCGTATTATGATCATTGACGATGCGGTCGCAGCAAACGATGTAGAGAAAATGCTGCTTCGCAGCGCAGCTCCCGAAGGCTGTAATACCTCTATCCTGTCATTTGACAAAGCCAGCGCCAATATTCTCGCTGGTAATTACGACGGCCAGCGCGTTCTGATACTGCTGAAAACACCGGAAATTGCCCTACAAATGGTGAATAGCGGTATCGCGCTGACCCAGTTGAACATCGGTAACATGTCGAACAAAGAGGGACGCAGTCAGATCAAACGCTCGGTAAGCGTCAGTGAAGTTGAAGCCCAGGCGATCGATGCTCTCCTGACAAAAGGCGTCACCGTCACAGCGCAAATGACGCCGGAAGAGCCGGATACCTGCATCACCGCCTTTTTGAAAAACGATAAGGGATAGGGAATGTCTCCACATCAGCAACAATATTATCAGCATGTTTTAGCCACTCTGGATAGCGTACTGCTCACCCAAAATGCGGAAATAGAGCAGGCAGCCGCCCTGTTTGCCGAGTGCGTGAAAACCAACGGTATCATCCATGGTTTTGGCTCGGGTCACTCATTTGCTGCAGCGGTTGAGCTGGCTGGACGTGCTGGCGGGCTGGTCAACACCAAAGCCATCGACCAGTTCTACGGGCCAACGGGCTGGTTTGACTCGCTGAAAGGGATTGGCGATATCTTCGCTGACTTACTCGACCTGCGCGAAGCTGACTGTTTTATCATTATTTCCAACTCCGGGACCAAACCTTTACACGTTGAGCTGGCGCGGAAAATTAAACAGCAGGGCCTGAAGCTTATCGTTATTACCCGCCACGACGCTGAATCTCAAGCAACAGCGGAAAGTATTCGCGACTATGCGGACGTCATTCTGGATAACGGCTGCCCTGCCGGTGACTGCACGCTGGATCTGGATAACGGCAAGATTATGACCGGACCGGTATCCTCGCTTTCTGCAGCATTCATTATCAATAACGTCGTTATTCGCTGTATTGAGATATTACTCGAGCAAGGCATCGAGCCTCCGGTGATGCGCAGCATCAATCTGCCCGGTGGCAAAGAATACAACGACGCTCTCATGAAACAGTATAGAGAGCGCGTATTTACGCTTTAGGAGAGCAACTATGAAAAGGCATTTACTACCCTTTCCGGCGATCACGCCCGAGCAGTGCCGGGATGAGCTGAGCGCAATAGGCAATCAGCTCACACGAAATGCAGAACGATTTGGTGATAAGTTTCCTTCTGCCTGCACCTCGGATAACCGCTATGTGCTGAAAGAGAATAACGACTGGACCAACGGTTTCTGGACCGGGATGCAGGCGATAGCCTGGGAGTTCAGCGGCAAATCGGCGTACCTCGACGTTATTGAACGCAATATGGTCAGTTTCAAGGCTCGCCTGGCTGCACACCATGTACTCGATCATCACGATATCGGCTTTCTCTACAGCCTGTCGGCTGTCGCGTACTGGAAACTCACAGCTAATGACGCGATAAAACCGCTGATTACTGCGGCTGCTGACCTGCTGATTAGACGTTTTCATGACAATGCCGGTTTTATTCAGGCATGGGGCGAATTAACAAACCCGGAAGAACATCGCCTGATCATTGATTCACTGATCAATCTTCCGTTACTGCATGTGGCAACCAGTATCAGCGGCAAGCAGCATTACCGTGAGGTGGCAGAGCGCCACTATCTGGCCGTCATCAACAATATTTTCCGGGCCGACGGTTCCACGTTCCACACGTTTTACTTTGATCCCGCCAACGGGCAACCCGCATATGGCAAAACATTCCAGGGCTACAGCGACCAGTCATGCTGGGCGCGCGGGCAAGCCTGGGCGATTCTGGGGATCCCGCTGAACTGGTCTGCAACCGGAAAAATTCAACACTATGCCCTATGGCAGAAAGCCTGTGATTACTTTTTCCATCATCTCCCTGCCGATGGCGTCCCAACCTGGGATCTTATCCTTGTCGGACGGGACGATGCGCCGAAAGACAGTTCAGCATTAGCCATCGCCATTTGTGGCTTACTAGAAGCGCACAAGCATCTCCCTGATGGACATTACGACCAGATAGCCCGTCAACTCTTGCAGGCTTTAATGACTCGAGCATCTGCCAGTAACGACAGTACCTGTGAAGGGCTGCTGAAACATGGTGTCTACGCTTACGCCTTAGGTAAAGGTATTAATGAATGTAATCTCTGGGGTGACTATTTCTATATGGAAGCGTTGCACCGACTCTATCATCCACAATGGTCAGGATACTGGATATGACAATAACCCAACAATATTTGAATGTTGTACAAGAAAAACTTAGCACTATCGCTCTTGAACAAAATGAAAAAATCGCTACTGCCGCCAGTAAAATAGTCGAAGTTATTAATCAGGGTGGCATTGTTTATATTTTTGGCTGTGGCCACTCCCACATTTTTGCAGAAGATGTTTTTTATCGTGCAGGAGGAATTGCACCTGTCAGACCGATATTTATCGAGCCACTGATGCTACATGAGGGAGCCGCTGCCTCATCATATTATGAAAAACAGAATGACTATGTTAAAACATTCCTTGATAAATACGATCTAACAGAAAAGGATGCATTAATTGTTATTTCCACATCGGGAGTTAATCCGGCCCCCATTGACGCGGTATTATGGGGTAAGCGACAGGGTGCTTTTACTCTGGTGATAACTAGCTTTATTTATGCTGATACCCAGCGCTCAAAGCATAAGGAAGGCCTCTACCTGCGGGATTGTGCAGATCTGGCCATTGATAATCATGTGCCCGTTGGTGATGCCGTGCTTTCACTTTCTGGTCATACCACCCCATTCGCGCCAGTTTCATCGATGACCGGAATATTTATTATTCATGCTCTTTTCGCCGAGACCATCGCCAATTTGAGCCATGACACTCACCAATTACCGATATTTTTAAGCGGCAATATCGATAACGCTACCCAGCATAATGAAGGTCTACTAGAACAATACGGAGAAAGGATTCCTGAATTAATAAAAAACCGTAAATAATAAAAAGTTAGTTACCTCTCCCTACTACCAAGAATTTACAAGGTAAAGATAATGAGTACAATGAAACTCAGAGCCTCTCTGTGCGCACCGTTTTTATTTTTAATTTCTCCTGATGTTTTTTCTGCTGAGGAGATGGATTATGATCCACCTTCCTTATTTGAGAAGGCTTTTTACGATGATGGTAAGTTAGATATTAATACTTCATTGTATATTCGGCACCGTGCCGTTAAAGATCCCACTACGGGTAAGTATGGCCTTGGGCCTGCTGGTATTAAAAACCAAACCGGAAATGTTGCTCTTAGCTACATTTCCGGCTACTACAAAGACGTTATCGGGTTCGATTTCTGGGGGAATGCAAATATTAAATTGGGTAATACCGTTGGCCAATCAGAAATTCTTTATTACGACTACCAATGTGGTCAGGCAGGTCAGTTCAGCCCGTGTGAGAAATCATACATGTCCGTGTCTGTCGCTGCTCTCAAATTGAATCTGGGTGAAGAGGATATAAACTTTAAGCTCGCTGCTGGCTATACCCCCATTAACTCCGGGACGATTAAGAGCAGCTGGGGACTGAATCCGCACGCCTTCCGCGGTTTCGACAGCGCGTTGAAGCTCGATAACTTCAAACTCACCTACGCATGGGCCGATCGCTTTAAAAACGACTGGAGCCGCGACTTTAAACCGATGACCACCACATGGCATCAGAACAATGCCGCCGGACTTGATAACAACGGTACGACAATCAAAGCGGGCAAAACCATCGATTACATTCACACGGTGGGCGCAGTGTATAACCTGGGTAACACGATACTGGATGTCGGTTATGGCGAAGGTAAAGATTACCGGCGGAACTGGCAGGCACAGCTTGAGCGTAACGATAGCCTGTCTAATGATTTCTCCCTGCGCAGCAAGCTGTTTTACCAGGGGGCACGTTATAACGAGAAACTGTCCGGAATCAGCGATCCTGCCACTGAATATTATGTCGGCGTCGGCTTCAACCTGAGCCACAACAATACGGTGTGGTCTCTTGGTTACAGCCAGAACTATGCCCCCCATACCGGAGATTACAACTTCCGCTTAACGCCGTGGGCAAACTCTGACAAGCGTGACTATCAGCCTACGCTTTCTCAGCTTGAGGACTTCAACGTTTCAGGGGCCAGAGCGGTCCGAATGGGCTTAAGTTACAACCTGGCAGACTTTCGGATACCGGAATTAACGCTGGCAAGTGCTGTCACCTATGGTTGGCATGTCGTCACCGATGTCAGTAAAACCCGAGGAGAACGCCAGTATCATGGGAAAATGACGTCTGTAGATTTCTCCGCCCGCTACCTGGTCGCTGAAGGGCCCGCAAAGGGTTTGTCTTTGACTCTCCTTCCAGCATTATTACGCTCTACAGATAGCAACTATAAAACCGATCGCAACGATGTGAAGTTTATTGTGGGTTACACGGTAAACATTTTTTAATGAAATCGTCCTTCACCCGGTGCGGTGAAGGATTTTCTTCGCTACGACCCCAAATAGCGGTCAGCCCCTCTGCCCTGCAGAAAAAACCAACTTCAAGATTGAATATTATAAAACAACCTACGGAATTAACTCAAAAGTAATTGATATTAGCGTGTCTGGGTTAATCTCGGTAGGGGGAGTACTATATAGCGATCCTGCCTGACCATAGAGCGTGACAATCCCACCTTTGAGACCTGATAACAAGACTTTGCCTATAAGAGGATCAATATCTTTGTTGTTCACAAACGTTGAATTCATAGTATTCAATATAGGCGTACCATCAAGTTTTTTCTCCAGTATATTCATAGACAAAGACTCGTTAGCTTTGTACTGGACCTTCCCTTTCTTCTCAACAACGAAATAAACACCATTAGGTAAGATTTCATATTTCTTACCTTTAATTTTGGCCATGATTCTTTTTTCGATATCAACATATCTTGATGACATTTGACCGTTAAGAGTATTAACGATACTCTCTATTTCATCTTCTTTAATTTTAAGTTTTTTATTGTAAGCATCGTTAAACCCTGAAACCAACGCTGAGGGTGTCAGCTTCACATCATTGTCGGCCATTTTATTCACATCTGATAGCGCCTGGGTGAGGTAGAAAACGCCCAGTGCATAGGCATTTTTATTACTTTTATCAGCAAAATTTATAACCTTTTCTTTTATAGATAAGCTATCAAGCGTTGACTGTAATTTTTGATTTTTTTCGTTTAAAGCAAGTATCGAAGCATCATATTTTTTCTGCGCCGTATCTGCAGCAGTAATCTGTGCCGACAGCAAGTGGGTGGTGTTATCGCGCGTTTTCTGCGCAGCCTCGGCGGCGGCGGTCAGCTCGGCGTTCTTTTTCGTCAGCGCCTCAAGAGCGACTTTCTGCTGACTTTCACCCTGGGAATTCTGCGTTTTCAGCGCGGCAATCTGTGCCGACAGCGTGCGGGTAGTCTCATCCAGCTTTTTCTGCGCGGCCTCGGCGGCGGCAGTCAGCTCGGCGTTCTTCTTCGTCAGCGCCTCAAGGGCGACTTTCTGCTGACCTTCACCCTGTGAATTCTGCGTTTTCAGCGCGGCAATCTGTGCCGACAGCGTGCGGGTAGTCTCATCCAGCTTTTTCTGCGCAGCCTCGGCGGCGGCGGTCAGCTCGGCGTTCTTTTTCGTCAGCGCCTCAAGAGCGACTTTCTGCTGACTTTCACCCTGGGAATTCTGCGTTTTCAGCGCGGCAATCTGCGCCGACAGCGTGCGGGTAGTCTCATCCAGCTTTTTCTGCGCCGCATCGGCGGCCACACTCAACTCAGCATTCTTTTTCGTCAACGCGCTGATGGTATTTTTCTGTCCATTTTCACTTTGCGCATTCTGTGCTCTTAGAGCACTCTGCGTTTTTAGCGCAGCAATCTGCACCGACAGCGTGCGGGTAGTGTCATCCAGCTTTTTCTGCGCGGCCTCGACGGCAGCGGTCAGCTCGGTATTCTTTTTCGTCAAAGCGTCAAGGGTGGTTTTATGGGCGCTGTCTTGTGGAGTAATCTGTGCTTTCAGCGCTGCGATCTGTGCCGACAGCTCACGCGTCGTTTCATCCCTTTTTTTCTCAGCCGCTTTCGCCGCAGCGCTCAGTTCCGCATTCTGTTTCTTAAGGGCATTTATCGTAGCTTCAGTTTTATTATTCTGATTTATTTTCTTTCTGGCTGTTTCCTGCTTCAGAGGCACTTTTTTACTGCGATTATCTTTCTCTTGATTAACCGGATTTGATTCTTCTGAGGCCGACGGATTTTTTATTTCGAGTTTCGATATACTATCAAGGAAATCTCCCCCCTCAGAATGAGCAGGGAGGGAAAAAAAAAGGGTAAAGAGAGCCAATACAATCGCCAGAGTGCTAAGATCGTATATATTCAGTTTCCCCTTGCAGTATGTCATCTGGCCAGCCCATTGCTAAGTTCAGCTTTTCTTGCCCGGGCTTCAAATTCTTTAATTAATTTCTGAGAAATACTATTACACTTATCGTTTATCTTGTATTCAAAAAGCGGAGTAATTGTTGATTTTACGCTGGCCGACGTTTGGCCTGAAACAGAAGCATAAAACTTAGCATCGCTGATCAAACCATACAGCTCGCTGGAGTCCTTCTGAAACTTACTATCTAGCTTAACCAGAGCATCCGCATCCTGGATACACTGCTGTAAAGCAGGAACCTGAGCGGGCTGCTCGCTTTGACTATTATCTTTTTTTATTAGTGCACTATCCACTTTCTTAATATTAGCGCACCCCTGCAACAGGCCAACCGAAATGCAAACCACCATCAATAAGCTATTTCTTATCATTTTCATAATCCGTTAGATAAAATAATTCAAAATATATCAATCGATTCCAGCAGAAAAAATTCCAATAGACAATGCTGTTAGTCGAATTTAATACCAATTCGGATAAAACACACAATTTGATTGTTTTTTAACCACAAAAGAGATGGGAATAATCCTGGTGCAATGCGATATTTACATCCAATACCTTTCTTAAAGACAAAGACGAAATAGCGGATTGTCTTTTTTATTCCTGATATAAATCGGCTTTTTCGCAAAACAAATCAGACCAGGCTCTTTCTAAAGAGCCCCATGCATTACTCACGCCACTTCGGTCTGGCCACCGTATTCTTCTTCAGGAGATTACGGAACTCCTTCAACCAGGGTTCATTGCTGCGCCCACGTTTGCATATCGCCGAGAAAGGTGATTGAAAGCCAAACTCATTGGGCAACAGCACCCGCAGACGGTTCTCTTTAATCCATGGCCAAGCGTAGTGCTCAGGAAGATAGCCGATATATTTTCCGGACAAAATCAGCAGCAGCTGCGCATCAACGGTCTCAACGGTGGCGCTCCCCTTGCTGAATCCGCGCCGCCGCAGGTCGCTGGTGTTCCAGTAACTACGCGTCACCAGCGGACACTGGCTGATCAGATTTTTATCGAGTTGGCGACTAAAGAACATCGGATGCAGGTCGCTACAGTAAAGCCAGTGCTGCTCGCGATAGAGCGGTTCGCTGATGATGTTATGCACCCGCGAGTTATAGCTACCGATGGCGAGATCGATATGGTTATTCAGTACGCCATTAAGCTGTTCCGCCGGGGTACGGATAATCAGTTTGATATGCACATGAGGAAACTTATCGCTAAAGCTGCGCAGCACCACCGGCAGCGATAGTGCGGTTTCGGTTTCGATGGAGTCGAGGGTTGAGATACAAATCGTCCCGCTGTGCTCACCCTTCAGCAGCGCCGACTGGCGCTCCAGCTCGTTCAGTTCGCTCAGCACGCGGATCGCTTGCTGTAAAAAATGCTGCCCTTTTTCGGTCAGAGCAAAGCCACCGCGCCCGCGCTGGCACAGGCTAAAACCAAGTTGCCCCTCCAGCTGCGACATCGCATTGCTGATCGCGGAAACAGAAATCCCCAACTCCTGCTGGGCGCGGTTATAGCTCTCAAGACGGGCCACCGCCTCAAAAACCTGTAGCTGACGAATATTAAGCGTAGCGTCGTTAGGCATTGTATTTAGTTCACGAATAAATGAACTAAGTATTTGCGGCAGACGATTTAAAGTCCAGCACATCTTTCGCACTATCCCTCCTGTTGAGTTTTGTCTGTCAGATTCAGGAGCTGAAATGGATAACGTCTTTCATCAACCACAAGGTGGCAACGAAATGCCGCGCTTTGGCGGCCGCGCAACGATGATGCGCCTGCCATTTATCGAAGATTTACAGGGACTTGATGCGGCATTTGTCGGTATCCCACTGGATATCGGGACTTCCCAACGTTCCGGGACACGCTACGGGCCGCGCTATATTCGCACCGAGTCGGTCATGATTCGTCCCTATAACATGGCAACCGGCGCGGCACCTTTTGAGTCGCTGTCGGTCGCGGATATCGGCGACGTACCGATTAACACCTATAGCCTGCTTAAATCAGTGCAGATCATCGAAGATTACTACACCGGTTTAAATAGTTTCCCGCTGATTCCCCTGACCCTGGGGGGCGACCACACCATTACGCTGCCAATTCTGCGCGCTCTGACCAAAAAACATGGTCCAGTGGGGCTGATTCATGTCGATGCCCATACCGATACCAACGATGAAATGTTCGGCGAGAAAATCGCCCATGGCACCACCTTTCGACGCGCCGTCGAAGAGGGACTGCTGGACCTCAAGCGCGTAGTACAGATTGGCCAGCGCGCTCAGGGCTACGCCGCCGGTGACTTCCAATGGGGCGTCGATCAGGGCTTTCGTCTGGTCCAGGCGGAGAAGTGCTGGCACAAATCCCTGACGCCGCTGATGGCCGAAGTCCGTCAGCAAATGGGCGATGGCCCGGTCTATCTCAGTTTTGATATCGATAGTCTTGACCCGATCTGGGCGCCAGGAACCGGCACCCCGGAAGTTGGCGGTCTGACGTCAATTCAGGCGCTGGAGATTGTCCGCGGCTGCCGCGGCCTGAACTTGATTGGCTGCGACCTGGTCGAGGTCTCCCCACCTTATGACGTCAGCGGTAACACCTCGCAGCTGGCTGCCAACCTGCTGTACGAGATGCTCTGCGTTCTCCCCGGCGTGAAATACGAATAGAGGATAAACCATGCAGCTCAACGTCTTTCGCACGCTATGGGGCGTCACCTCCCCATGGCAGCAAACGGTTAGCGAACTCAAAAGCGTCGGCTGCTGCGGCATTGAAGCCCGGGTGCCGCTCACAGTAGAAGATCAGCAGACGCTGGCCCGGCGCATCGAAGAGTCGGCGTTGCAGTATATCGCCATCGTGTTTAGCGGCGGCGGCGTCATTCCGGCCCAGGCCGAAACGCCAACCCAGCATCTGGAACGGTTAAAAGAACGCTTTGCAGCAGCAAAAGCGCTTAATCCGCGCTTCGTCAACCTGCTGGCCGGTAACGACCGCTGGCCATTGGCGCAGCAGGTGGAATTTCTCGGCAAAGTTCACGAACTGGCTGCCGATTATGAACTGACCTGCAGCTTCGAAACCCATCGCGCCACGTCGCTATATAGCCCGTGGCTAACGCTGGAGATTATTCAGCAGCTACCGCAACTGCGCTTTACCGCCGATATCAGCCACTGGATTGTGGTGAGCGAGCGCCTGCTGGATGACCCCTGCGATGACTTCAGCACGTTCATCGACCGGGTCCACCATATTCAGGCCCGCGCCGGATATGACCAGGGCCCGCAGGTGCCGCATCCGGCAGCACCTGAATATCAGTCGGCCCTGCAATTTCAACAAAATTTCTGGCAGCAGATCTGGCAATCACAACGCCAGCGCGGCTACCAGCAAACCACACTGACGCCGGAATTTGGCCCCGATGGCTACCTGCATCATCTGCCGTTTACCAACGTTCCGGTGGCCCACTTATGGTCGCTGAACGCGTGGATGGCGCAGCATGAACAGCAGCATTTTGTTGAATTCACTTCGCTCACTCAATAAGGAACGGTAGAAATGACCGCCGCAAAAAGCTCTTTCACTGAATTACCGACTATCGATATCAGCGACCTGACCTGCGACGATCTCGCTAAGCGCCAGGCGGTGGCTAACATCATTGGTCAGGCCGCCCGTGAAGTCGGTTTTTTCTACATCACCGGCCACGGCATTGCGCCAGAACTGATCGCCGGAGTCCGCGCCGCGGCAAAACAGCTTTTCGCCTTGCCGATGGAGCGCAAGATGGCCTACTACATCGGTCAGTCCAAAAGCCATAAGGGCTATGTTCCTGAAGGCGAGGAGATTTACGGTTCCGGCAAGCCGGATCATAAAGAGGCGTTTGATATCGGCTTCCAGGCCGCCGCCGACCATCCCTTCGTTATCGCCAAAACGCCGCTGATTGGAGCCAACGAATGGCCGGAAGTACCAGAATTTAAATCCCGGGTGCTGGCCTACTATGAAGCGGTTTTCGCCCTCGGCCACCGTCTGTTTGACGCCTTTGCCCTCGCCCTTGGTTTGCCGGAAGGCTATTTCCAGTCGATGGTCACCTGCCCGCCCTCGAAGCTGCGCCTGATCCACTACCCCTTTGACGCCAGCGCCGAAGATGTTCCCGGTATTGGTGCACATACCGACTATGAGTGCTTCACCCTGCTGCTCGCCGACCAGCCGGGCCTCGAAGTGCTGAATGAAGATAGCGACTGGATCGACGCTCCACCACTGAAGAACGCGACCGGGGAAGAGGCTTTCGTGATTAATATCGGCGACATGCTGGAAGTGCTGAGCGCTGGCACATTTGTTGCAACAGCACACCGCGTACGCAAGGTACCGCAGGAACGCTACTCGTTCCCGCTGTTTTTCGCCTGCGATTATCACACGCTGATTCGCCCATTACCCAGCTTCCTGGAAGCAGGAGAAGGCAGCGAATATCAGGAGCTGAGCATTGGCGAGCATATGTGGAGCCAGGCGTTACAGACCTATCGCTACCTGCGCGAGAAAGTCACCCGCGGAGAGCTTCAGCTCCCTGAACGCGCACGCGGCACCAACACCTTTGGTCATCTGAAAAAACAAGCACAGCAAAAATCCGTTAATAACCCGTGAGGATAAATGATGAAAAAAACGCTAAAAAAACTCTCGCGCCGTGTGGCTTTATCCATCGCCGTCGCCGCTTGTTTTTCCCCGCTGACCCAGGCCGCAGAGCTGCTGACCGATGGCGTATTTAAAGTCGGGATGGAGGTGACCTATCCACCTTTTGAGTCTTACGACAGTAATAACAATATCGTGGGGATCGACCCGGAATTTGCAGCGCTAATCGCCGAGCAGCTAAAGGCTAAACCGCAGCTTATCGACACGAAGTTCACCAGCCTGATTTTAGGCATTGGTAAAAAATACGATGCGGTGATTTCCGGCATGTACGTGACCCCTGAGCGGCAGAAACAGGCGGATGCCATCCCTTACGCGTTGTCCGGCGCGTCAATTATTGCGCTGAAAAACAGCGCTATTCAGCCGAAAACAGAAGAT
The DNA here is from genome assembly GCF_051131775.1 of Klebsiella sp. MISC125. Taxonomy (NCBI): domain Bacteria; kingdom Pseudomonadati; phylum Pseudomonadota; class Gammaproteobacteria; order Enterobacterales; family Enterobacteriaceae; genus Klebsiella; species Klebsiella sp. MISC125. Next base: position 1,500,689 of record NZ_CP180448.1, on the reverse strand, counting down.
GAATTATGCGGCGTGAAGGTGGGGTTACAAGCAGGTACTGCCTGGGTTTCCAGTTTGAAAACCCACTCCGACGAGTATTGTCTGAAAAACGGCAAACCGGCGATTAGCATTCAGGAATTCCCGACCGCGCCAGAAGCCTCCCAGGCGCTGATGTCGAAAAATATCAACGCTCAGTTAGAAATCGCCCCGGCGGCGCAAATTATCGTTGAGAAAAGCCGCGGTCGCCTGGCAATCAGCTCCAGCCGTCTGGTTTATCCGTTACCGCTGGGGATTTATGTGGCCAAAGGCAACACCGAACTGGCCGAGGCCATTAAATCAACGTTAGCCACCTTAAAAGCTAACGGCAAATATGACGCCATCATCAAGAAATACAATTTAGAACGCATTGATTAATACAATAAAGAAACGGGAGTCGGTATGGAGTTCGATTGGGGATACTTTTTCTCATTATTTAGCGTTGGGGCATTCTGGCAAGCCTGCGTCACCGTTGTTGTTGTCAGTTCATTGTCCTGGTTTATTGGCCTGATATTGGGTTTTCTTTTAGCCTGCGCCAAGCTCTCCGGCCCGCGCTGGCTAAAGGTTCCCGTCGAACTCTATATTTGGTTTTTCCGCAGCGTACCGCTGATGGTATTACTGGTCTTTGTCTATAACCTGCCACAGCTATTTCCCATGACCCAACCGCTACTCGGCATTCCGTTTATTGCCGGGCTGGTGTCGATGACGGTAACCGAAGCGGCCTATATGGCAGAGATCCATCGCGGCGGCCTGCTTTCCGTCGCCAAAGGGCAAAGCGAAGCCGGGCACGCATTAAGCTTTAGCTTTATTGGTATTCAGCGCTTAATTATTATCCCGCAGGCGTTTCGCATTTCGCTGCCTACGCTGATAAACGAATATATCACCATTATTAAACTCAGCTCGATTCTGTCGGTGATTTCACTGCCGGAGCTGCTGTTGACTGGCCAGCGCCTGTACGCGCAGAACTTCCTCGTCATGGAGACGCTGCTGGCAGTCGCCGTCTATTACGTCATGGTGGTCACGGTCTTTACCTGGCTGTTCCGGGCGCTGGAAAACCTGCTCGATATTCAGCGCAAGCGCCCGCAAACGCTCAATGACGATGAATGCGAAACCCTGCGCCAGAATCTGAAACCGCCAGTGCAGGCGCAGAAAATGCAGCCCACCAGCGGTAACCCACCGGCCCTGGATTTACGTGCCATCGAAAAATCCTGGGGCCAGCATCACGTGCTGAAAGGCATCGACCTGAAGGTCGAAAACGGCGAGGTGATCAGCATCATCGGCCCATCCGGATCCGGTAAAACCACACTCATTCGCACCATTAACGCCCTTGAAAGCATCGATGCCGGAGAAATCATTCTTTACGGCGAGGACTATCTGAAAGGCGCGTCCATAGTTGATAAACAGCAAATGCGCGCAGGCGTGCGCCGCATCGGCATGGTGTTCCAGGGCTTCAACCTGTTTCCCCATCGTACGGTGCTGGATAACGTGATGCTCGCCCCGCTCTACCACAAATTGCTCGACCGTCCCGTCGCCCGGGAGCAGGCGCTGTGGTTGCTGGACCGCGTCGGTCTGCTGGCTCACGCCGAAAAATACCCGTACCAGCTCTCCGGTGGCCAGCAGCAGCGCGTCGCCATTGCCCGCGCTCTGGCGCTTAAACCGGACATCATGCTGTTTGATGAACCCACATCTGCGTTGGATCCTGAACTGGTTGGCGAAGTGCTGAAAGTCATTCAGTCCCTAGCCCGTGAAGGGATGACGATGATTATCGTGACCCACGAAATGGACTTTGCCTTATCGATTTCTGACCGGGTAGTGATGATGGAAAACGGCGTGGTGCAGAGCGATATGCCGCCGCAGCGCATTCGCAACGATGTCGCCGATCCGTCCCTGACTCGTATTCGTGAATTTATGGGAGTGCAATAAATGGCAACTGAACTGGAATTACGCCAGCAGTTGGCTGCCGCCTATCGTCTGGCGGCGCTGTTCGGCTGGGAAGATACGCTGTATACCCACTTCTCCGTGCGCCTGCCCGGCGACGGCGAGCCGCGTTTTTTGATTAACCCCTTCGGGATGATGTTTGATGAAGTGACCGCCAGCAACTTAATCGTGGTCGACATGCAGGGCAAAGTTGTTGAGGGCAGCGCCCAGGCAAACTCGGCAGGCTTTACCATTCACAGCGCGGTGCATATGGCGCGCGAAGACGCCCACTGCGTGATCCACACCCACACCCTGCCGGGAATGGCGGTCGCCGCCTGTGAAGATGGGCTGCTGCAGCTTAACCAGATCAGCACCGAGTTTTATCGGCGCGTCGGCTACCACCCTTATGAAGGCGTAGCGTTCGATCTCGATGAACGCGTACGGATCCAGCAGTCGCTCGGCGTTAACATCGCCATGATCCTGCAAAGCCACGGCCTGCTGTCGGTCGGTCGGACCGTCGCCGATGCGTTTTACATCATGTACTACCTCAACCGCGCCTGCGAGATCCAGATGGCCACTGCACAGCTGGCGCCGCTCAGTCCCATTCATACGATCCCTGAGCATTTAAGCCAGCATGCCTGTGAGCAGCTGATGGGGGTTGAACATGAACGCCAGCTGGTGTGGCAGGCGTGGCTACGTCGCCTCGATCGTCTTGATACTTCTTATAAAAGATAATGCTGATGACTCAATTAACCATCGTCGTGGATTGTAACGACCCCCTGTATGCACAGGAAATTTGTAGCGCATTCGCGCTATTCCCGGAAGTAAAAGCGGTTCTGCCAGAGGACCCCGCCGCCCGCGAGGCGCAATATGCGAGCTGCTGGTTTCCTGACCCGCAGCTGCTGGCCCGCTCGCCTGAGCTGAAACTAATCCAGGCCGCGTCTGCTGGCGTCGATCATTTACCCGCCAGCGTTTTTGCCAGCGACGTTCCGCTCTGCCGGGTGGTTGACGAAGATTTTCGCCACGGCATGTTTGAATACGCTCTGTGGGGCGTACTTTGGTTTCAGCGCAGTTTTGACCGGGCGCTGGCCCACCAGCGCGAAAGAACATGGAAGATTTATCCGCAGCGAGCGGCGTCCGATTATCACGTTGGGGTCATGGGCCTCGGCGAAATTGGCGGCTATATCGCCGCGCAGCTTGCCGGATTGGGATATAAGGTTTCCGGCTGGGCGCGCAGTGAAAAATCCCTTGCTGGCGTGCGTTGTTATCACGGAGATGCTCAGGCTGGCGAATTTCTCGGCCAACTGGATGCGCTGATCAACGTCCTGCCGTTAACGGAGCAGACGCGAGGCATCCTTGCCCACCCTTTGCTGGAGCAGCTACCTGACGGTGCAGCGCTGATTAACTGCGGACGCGGCGAGCATATGGTGAATCAGGACGTACTTGAAGCACTGGAGAACGGCAAGTTGTCCGGCGCGGTGCTCGACGTGTTCCCCGTCGAACCGCTGCCGCAGGAGGACCCACTCTGGCAGCATCCGCAAGTGGTTATCACCCCGCATATGGCCTCTATCGCGCAAACGGTGGTGGTTGCCCGTCAGCTGCTGGACAACATCCAACGGCTGCACCAGGCGCTGCCGCTGAAAAATCTTGTTAACAAACAGAGCGGTTATTAATCCCGAAAACGTCAATAGCCTCATATCCGCTGCTACGCTTAATGGTCTGTCCGACAAAAAATAAGGCTATCAGCATGAATATTGATTTATCGGGGAAAGTCGCACTGGTCACCGCCTCCACCGGCGGTATTGGTTACGCCATCGCCAAAGGTCTGGCGGCCAGCGGCGCGGAAGTGATGATTAATGGTCGCAGCGAGCGTAGCGTGAGCTCGGCCATCGCCCGTTTACAGAATGAGGTTCCCGGCGCGAAACTGCGCCTGGCAATTGCCGACTTAAGCAGCGCTGAAGGCGTCAATCAGCTGGTGCAGGCTGTTAACGGAGTCGACATTCTGGTCAATAACGCCGGTATTTACGGCCCGCAGGATTTCTATGAAACCGATGATGCAACCTGGGAGAACTACTGGCAAACCAACGTGATGTCAGGAGTGCGTCTTTCTCGCGCCCTGCTACCGGCGATGGTACAGAACGGCTGGGGTCGGGTTGTGTTTATCTCTTCGGAATCGGCGCGTAACATTCCGGCGGATATGATTCATTACGGCGTGACGAAAACCGCTCAGCTGTCGCTGGCCCGCGGGCTGGCGAAGTTTGTCGCCGGTAGCGGCGTCACCGTCAACAGCGTGCTGCCGGGGCCGACTATCTCTGATGGCTTTGCTGAGATGATGAAAGATGAAGTCGCGAAAACCGGGAAATCGCTGGAACAGCTGGCAAAAGAATTCGTGATGGCGAACCGCCCAAGCTCGGTGATTCAACGTGCGGCCACGGTGGAAGAAGTCGCCAATATGGTGGTTTACGTCTGCTCGACTCAGGCTTCAGCAACGTCAGGCGCGGCGCTGCGCGTGGATGGCGGCGTGGTGGATGACATCGTCTGATAAGACGTGCCCGCCCGCAGGTTAGCGGTCGGGCGTTTTAGATGGCTCTTTAACGCTGGTCATTTCGTACTTGCCTTCCGGATCCATGGCGTTCACCGCTTTTTGCAGCTCCGCCAGAGCAAACTTAAGCGAAGCGACCTCTTCACGTAGCGCCTGCACTTCTTGCTCCTGAGTCACCGCACGGTTGGTTTTCGGAAAAGCTTCGAAGACATCTTCTTCGAGGAACATACGAACCTGACGATTATCAACATTCACCAACTGATATTTCAGCCGGCCACTGTTGATTGCGTTATAGATAGTTTTACGACTAACCATCGCTAACTCTATGACGTCGCTGATTCGTAACATCTTGTCCCTCGTCGGTTGCGGCTTCACCGTATTGAGCTCATCATTTTATCTTACTGCGTGACGACGGCATCGGTGAACACTTTTGCAATCTCCTCTGGCGTCATTTTCACGATATCGTTAACTCGATCATGATCGGCCAATAATGCGAACAAGGATTGAATAATTGCCACTTTTTCGCAAGTTTTATCAATCGCCATCATCACGACTATCTGCGGGACAACGCTCTCTTCAGGCTCGTCGGTACGCTGAAATTCAACCCCCGCCAGGTTAATGCCGATTGCAAAACCGGTCTGGTTAACATGCTCAAACTCGGTATGCGGAATGGCGACGCTATGGGTCTCCATAAATATCCCGGTTGGATAGACTTTTTCCCGTTCAAGTACTCCGTCGGCAAAACTCGGTTTAACCAGCCCGTCGGCCTGCAGGCTATCTGCCAGGCGGGTCAGTAAAGCCGTCCGACTGACGGACCCGGTAAACTTCACCACCCGCTGTGCGCTAAACATCATTTCCCGCCCTCCACGCTCGCTTCGGCCATCTGTTCATTTTCCTGCGCCAGCTTACGGCGATTCCACAGCACCAGCGCGATGGTGCACAGCGTCAGGATACCTACGCCAATCTCTTTCAGATGGAAACTCTGGATAATCGCCCACGGCAGCATCGCCCCGGCATAATCCACGCTGCTAATACTGGTGGTCCCCTGCGGCAGCGAGAAGCCGGTGCTCACCGCGGTGCTGGTGACAATCGGCGCCAGGTTGGTACCAATCAACAACGCCAGACTTAAGGTTAACAGCCCGGTCAGCAGCGTGCGGAACATATCACCGCGACAAACCGCCGTCACCAACACGAAGGCGAACGGTAGGCCGGTCAAGGAAGCGAACGGCAGGAACTGGTTGCCCGGAATAATCGCCGCCAGTACCAGCATCACCGGGATCATCAGCATCGACACGGACAACGTCACCGGGTGCCCAACGCTCACGGCTGAATCCAGGCCGATAGCGATTTTGCCGAATGAACCGGCACGCGACTGAGCTATCTCCTGAATACGTTCGCTAATCGGATAAACCCCTTCCATCAGCATTTTCGCCATCCGCGGAATAATGGTCATCACCGCCGCCATGGTAATTGCGGTTTGCAGAATAGCTTTCACTTCGATACCCGCGATAATACCCAACAGCGCGCCGATAATTGCCCCCAGAGAGGCCGGATCGCCGAGAATAGATAACCGTTTCTGGATAACTTCGGTATCAATTTTGATATCGCGAATAACCGGGATGCGGTCAACAATGGCATTCACCAACCACGCAGCCGGGACAAATGATGCGGAAAAACCGTGCGGTACCGAAATAGATGGTAGGTTCAGGTATTTCTCAACATCACCACTAGTACGGTCGGCAATCACCATCGTAATAATACAGTTGATACCAGCAGCAAATATCCCCAGCCACAGGCTATCGGTAATAATCGTCACCAGAGAACCGGTAAAGGCATGATGCCACAGGTTCCAGATATCCACGTTCAGCACCCGCGTGGTTTTGGTATACAGCATCAACACGTTAATCGCGACGCACACCGGAATCACCAGCGCGCCGACCCGGGTCCCCATCGCTACCGCTGCAGCAGCAGGCCAGCCTACGTCCAGCACGTTGAGATTCAGACCAAAACGCTCCACCAGCGCATGGCTTACCGGGGTCAGGGAATCGATCATCAGATTAACGGTAATGCTTAAGCCGATAAAACCAATACCAACCATTAAACCGGCTTTTAATGCTTTGCTCAGCGACAGGCGTAATATCAAACCGAGGAGCATAAATATTAGCGGCATCATGACCGATGCCCCTAAACCTACAATGTAATCAACAATAAACATGGCTTAACCCTCGGCGAGAATTAATTCTTTCACGCTGCTGAAAACTTTATCAGTACCCATACCGGTTAATAGCGGCAGAGCGTTAACAACGGGAATAGAAAGCGCAACCGGCGAAGTAGAAACAATAAAATCTACATCGTCGCGGGTTTTGGCTTCAGCCACGGTTCCCTGGGAAATACGGACTTTATCGAGAATATTCTCTTTTTTCAGGAAGTCCTGGAGCTTATTTAACGCAACGGTACTGGTCGCCACACCGGCGCCGCAGCAAATCATCATGTGTTTCATGAGCAATCCTCTCTGTTTTGGTGAGAGGAATTAAAGCATGCAGGAAAAATATGAATTGTGATCAGTGTGTAATTTTACACACTGAGTACACAATGAATTGTAGAGTTAAAAGTAAGACATTGATAAGTAGTGATTTTAAATCATACTCAAATGTGTAATCACGCTAAAAATGTGATGAACATCTCATTACAGTGTCCGTTCATCTGTATATTTTATATTTTTTACACACTACTGCACCGTGTCATCGGTGATGCCGTATACCGCATATTTTTTCAGCAAGGCGCTGTACTCACCATTTTCACGCAGGGTTTTCAGTGCGGAGGTCAACTGTTGCGCCAGCGCCTGGTTACCCTTCTTGATGTAAATACCCAGCGTTTGCGGATATATCGTCTGCGGGGAACTGACCTTCAGTCGGCCTTTGCTGCGCTGGGTAAACAGGCTGACTACGCCAGCAATATCCACCTGAGCCTGAATATTGCCGGAGAGCAGTGCCTGCAGCGTCTCCGGCGCGGTCGGGAACTCTTTAATCTCAATCGCCCCTTTACCCTGCGCCTGGCAATAGCTCGCCGAAAGCTCATGCAGCTTTTTCACCCACGATGTACCCTGCTGCAGCCCAATGGTTAAGCCACAAAGTTCGTTTTCCGTTTGCGGCGCAACTTTGCTATCGCTGCGCACCATGATATAGGCCCCGGTTTTAGCATAAGGGATCGCATCCGCCTGCTGGGTACGCTCCGGCGTAATATAGAGTGCAGAGATCACCGCATCCTGGCGTCCCCCGCTCAGGCCGAGGATCAAGCTGCTAAATTTGGTATCCACCAGTTGTAGCGTCAGGCCCGCTTTTTGGCTTAATAACGCCGCCAGTTCAGCATCAAAACCGACGATTTTGTCATCCTGCCAGGATTCAAAAGGCGGGTAGGCGACTTCCATCGCTATTTTCAGTTTTCCCGGCGACAGAGTCGCATCCGCCGCATTGGCCGCCGTAACAAGGCCTGATGCCAGAACCAACGCGGTAGCGAGATAGCGCAATGAGAGATTTCTTTTCATCATAATTCTCCGCTGTTATTGAGAAATACGCCGATGATGGGCGTCGGCAAGCTGGCACAGGAGTTCAAACATCATGGTCGCGCCGGTCAGGCTGGTCAGATTGCCCTGGTCAAAGGGAGGCGAGACTTCCACCACGTCGGCACCAATCAGATTCAATCCAGCAAGCTGACGAACGCAGCGCTGGGCCTGCAGCGTGGTCATACCGCCAATTTCCGGCGTTCCGGTACCAGGCGCATAGACCGGATCCAACACATCGATATCGAAGCTGATATAGGTAGGCTGCTCGCCAACAATCTCACGCGCCCTCCGCATCACCTTGTCGATACCCAGCTCGTCCACCTGCTCCATACGGATGATGGTGATACCGTTCTCCTCCGCCCAGCGGTGCTCATCGGCGGAAAACAGCGCTCCGCGGATGCCGATTTGCACCGTGCGTTGCGGGTCGAGAACGCCTTCTTCTACCGCACGACGAAACGGAGTACCGTGGGTAAAGCGCTCGCCGCCAAAGTAGCTGTCGTTAGTATCCGAGTGGGCATCAAAATGGATCATCCCCAACGCCTTATTCCGCCCGAGCGCCCGTAAAATCGGCAGCGTAGTGAGATGATCACCACCCGCGGTTAGAGGCATCACCTGCTGCTCATCAAGGGCGCGATACCAGGCTTCAATGCGCGCCAGGCTATCCTGCATATCTACCGGATTGATACGCACATCTCCCAGATCGCCAACGCGGGCATAATCATAGGGAGAACGGCGGGTGGTCTGGTGGACTCGACGCACCAGGCTTGAAGCATTGCGTAGCTCGCGTGGCCCGTGGCGAGTCCCCGCACGGTTTGTGGTTCCGCCGTCCCACGGCACGCCTACCACGCCGATATCCAGGTCGGCGGCCTGTGGCGCAAAAGGGAGACGGAAAAAGGTCGGTAATCCACTAAAACGTGGAATTTCGCCATCCTGCGGCTGCGGGTATTCATGTTCAATTAAGGATGTCATTGCTGTGTCTCCAGGGCTTTTCGGGGCGATGAAGACATACTGCTGAACACGGATGAGAGAAAAAATAGTCAAAAGCAAAAAATTAGTTTAGAAAAATAAAAACAAAACCCGGGGCTTACAGCGGAGCATCCCCTCTATGTCAGTTGGAAAATTTCCGAATCTGCGGCTGTTACACGTTTTTATTACCGTGGCGAAATATCAGGGCTTTGCCAATGCGCAGCAGGAACTTAACCTGACGGTTTCGGCTATCAGCAACTATATGAGTGAACTGGAAGAGAAGCTCGGCATCACCCTATGTCGTCGCGGTAGAGGCGGTTTTTCTCTGACCGAAAAAGGGGAAACCGTCCTCCAGCAAAGCATCGACCTGCTGAATTCGATGGAGGATTTTGAGCGCAATACGGCGACGCTGCGCGGCGAGCAGACCGGGATTTTTAATCTTGGCGTAATTGACTCGACGATTACCGACCCGATGCTGCCGATGAGCGAAATCATCGCCACGTTTAGCGAGCGCTTCCCGCTGGTGCATATTAATTTACAGGTCAGAAGCCCGAACGCGCTTTTGCAGGGCGTACTGAATAATGAACTGGATCTCGCCGTGGGCACCTTCTCTTTACAGGCCAATAGCGTGGTGTCTCACCCACTTTATCGCGAACAAAACTGGCTCTATTGCGGTGACAAACACTCTCTGTTTACCGTTAAGCACCCGACGGAAGCGCTTATTTCCGAGATGCGAATGGTCACCCGCAGCTACTGGAGCAGCAGCGATTTAGGGCGCAAAGGCTTTAAGCAGAGCGTCGCGAGTGCAGAAAGTATGGAAGCGCAGCTGATGCTGATTCTGTCCGGCAAATACGTCGGCTATCTGCCGGAACACTACGCTTTGCCCTGGGTGCAATCGCAAAAGCTGCGCGCCCTGCTACCAACAGAATATGGCTACCAGGCTCCCTTCTCGCTGATTTTCCGCCGGGGTCGCAGCAAAGAAACCTTAATTCGCTCAATGCGAGACGCCGTGCGTGCTGGCGTTAAATCACGCAAGAATTAGGCCCGTTTCGCTGCTCGTCCGCCGACCAGCAACGCAAGCAGCGCGATGACAATCGGCACCAGCGATCCCCACAGCACGGCATTCCAGCCAAAGAGGTTCATCAGCGCACCCGAGGAAAACGAGCCAATCATCATGACGCCGAAAACAATAAAATCATTCAGCGACTGCACCTGGGTTTTCTCTTCCGGACGATGGAAATCCATAATCTGCGCCGACGCGCCGGTAAAGCCAAAGTTCCAGCCAATACCCAACAGGATCAGCGACAGCCAGTAGTGCATTACGTCGATACCGGCCAGGCCGACCATCACCGACAGCACCAGCAGAATTAACCCAGCCGCGTTAATACACCGGGCTCCGAATCGATTGATTAATTTACCGGTGAAAAATCCGGGCCCGTACATGGCGATAACGTGCCACTGAATCCCGAGGTTTGACGCCTGCTGCGAGATACCGTGCATATGCATAGAAAGCGGCGCGGCGGTCATCAGGAAGTTCATCACCATATAGGAGATTGCGCCACTGAACACCGTGCGGGCAAATCCCGGCTGGCGCACAATTTCGCCCAGCGGACGGCCGCCGGATTTTGCCTGCGCCACCGGCTCGGCGGTTTTTACCCCCAGCAATACCAGTGCTGATATCGCTGCCACCAGCCCCTGCGCGATAAAGGTGATCGCGAAGGTATGCGGCGGCCACAGGTTCATGGTGCCGGTGACCAACATCGGCCCGATGACCCCGGCGGCCACCCCGCCGCCCATGACCAGGGAGAGCGCCCGCGCGCGGCGCTCGCCGCTGACGCCATCGGTGGCGGCAAAGCGGAACGACACCGCCACTGCGGCGTAGGCTCCGCCGAAAAAGGCCGCGATACAGAATAGCCAGAATGAGCCAATAACCACCGCCAGCGCCGCCAGTAGCCCGGTCAAAACACCGGCCCCGGTGCCGGTCATAAAGACGGTTTTGCGCCCGCGCCTTCTGGCCAGCGCACCAAACGGCAAAATACAGGCCGCCATGCCCAGCACAAAAATGGTGATCGGCAGCGTCGCCAGCGTGGGATTCGGCGCAATGGCGTTCCCCACGATCGCCCCGGTGGCGTAAAACACCACCGAGTTCGCTCCCGCCAGCGCCTGCGCCGTGGCCAGACGGACGATATTCCGGTTTTGCTGCGCGACCGGCAGCGTTATCTCAGCGCTCATTGATTTTCGTTATCCTGGATGCGTTTTATTTATGCCAATAGCTCTGGTGACATAATGAACGTAATCAGGCATTTCGACCAGCCATCACGCCGCCGTCAATATCCCATACCGCACCAGTCACCCAACCGGTACTATCGCTGAGCAGGAATGCCACGGTTTGCGCGATATCCTCAGGCGTGCCAACGCGGCCAATCGGGTGAAAGCTGTCAAAGCTATTCATCACCGTCTTCACCTCCTCTTTCGCAATAAAGCCTTCATAAATCGGCGTATGTACCACCGCCGGGGATACCGCATTAACGCGAATACCGCTGCTACCTAGCTCAATCGCCAGATTTTTGGTTAGCGCATGCAGTCCGGCCTTCGCCATTGAGTAGGCCGATGACGGCGTCGCGCCGATAGCCTGCTGCGCCCACATTGAGCCAATATTCACAATCGCGCCTTTGATACCGGCGGCCAGCATGTTGCGCACCACTTCGCGGGTGATAAAGAAGGTCGCCCGATTGAGATTCATATACAAATCATAATCGGCCATTTCATGTTCAATAAACGGTTTCGGGAAGAAGACGCCAGCGGCGTTAACCAGCAGGCTGATATCCCGATGCTCGGCGTTGATAGTCGTCATTACCTGCTGCATACCCGCTTCGGTCATCAGATCGGCAACGATAATATCCACCTTGCCGTAAGCCGCCAGCGCCTGACGCGCCTGCTCCGCCTTCTCCTGGCGATTGCCCACCAGCACCACGCTGCCGCCGTTCTCAATCACCCGTTTGGCCGTCGCCAGCCCCATGCCGCTGGTCCCACCGACCACTAACAGCTTTTTCCCAGTAAATTCTGTATTCATCATTAACCTCTTCACGCTTGATTTGTGTGGCCTAAGCATGCCTGTCTTGAGTTACGCTGACGAATGAGAAGAAATAGCGCCACAACAAAGAAAATCTATCTCGATGGGGTATACTGAAGCGAAAAATGACCGAGGAATATTCACCATGCGCTCGCTTAATCGACTGAAATGGCTACATGCTTTTGAAGCCGCCGCCCGCCACGGCAGCTTTACCGGCGCGGCCCGGGAACTGGGCGTGACGCCCGCCGCCGTCGGGCAGTTAGTCAGGGCGCTGGAGGATTGGGTCGGCCACCCGCTGCTGCACCGCACCCGGGCAGGCAAGGAACGTCTGACCCTGGTGAGCGATGCGCAGGAAGCGCTGCAGGATATTACCCTCGGGCTGGATAAGCTCGAGAGCGGGCTGAATAAGCTCCGCGGCCGCCGGGCGCGCTCCGTGGTGGTGATCACCGCTTCGCAGGTGTTGATGATGAACTGGCTGATGGAGCGCTTAAACCGCTTCTCTGAGGCTTATGAAAATATCGACCTGCGCCTCAACGTCACGGAAAAGCTGATGGATGTTTCCCACGGCGAAGCGGATTTGGGGGTTCGCTGCGGACGCGGCAACTGGTCTGGCGTCGATAAAACCTGGCTGATGGATGAAGAGGCGGTACTGGTGTGCAGCCCGCTAATTGTTCCGCCGGGGAAAATCGCCTGCGGCGTCTGGCTGGCGGAGCAAAAGCTGATTCATGATGATACGCCGCATCCCAGCTCCAGCTTCCCTTCGTGGGAGGATGTGCTGACGGCAACTCAGGCCCCGGCCCCTCGCGATAGCGGTCTACATATTAATTCAACCTCGGCAGTCATTCTCGCCGCCCTTAGCGGGCGCGGCGTCGCTATTGTGCGCCATGCGCTGGTTAAGCAACTGCTCGCCACCGGCCAACTGGTTCAACTACATCCTGATAACCGCTGGCCGCTAACGTGGTCTTATTATATCGTCACGCCGCAGCATGCGGTGATGCGCCCGGAAGTGAAGGTATTTTATGAATGGCTGCTCGCCGACGTACGGGCAGAAAATCAGAACCGCTGATTTCTGCCTCGGACACCACATAGAAAACCTTTAGTGAATCAGGATTTCACCTGATCATGAATCCGCCATTTCTGTTTGAGCACATTTTTGTCCTGGCTCTCCAGCCACTGGTTAACCTTCTCCAGCAGCTGCGGGTTGTCTTTGTTCATCATATAGACTTTGAAACTGGCGGTTCCGGCGAACGGCGTCTCGTTGGCTACGCAAAAAACGCCCGGCTCATTGCTTTGGTAATAGACCCCTTCGATCAGGTCGGTCACCATCATATCCGCCGTTTTCTGCCGCAGCGCTTCAAGGTTATCGATATTGTTTTTCACCCGAATAATCTGCGCATGCTTGATATGTTCATCGACAAAGCTCTGGTTGGTGCCGCCCGGATTCACAACAACCTTCACATTCGGCTGGTCAATTTTCTCCAGGCTGCCAAGCGCGGGGGCCGCCGCGCAGTTAGCCAGCGCAATTTTACCATTCGGTACCACCGGCTGGCTTAGGGCAAACTCTTTTGCCCGCGCCGGGGTTTGTGTCACCCCACCCATAGCGATATCAAACTTATCGGCCTTCAGGTCAGCGGAGAGCGTCGGCCAGCTGGTCTGCACGAAGCTCACCTTCAGGCCCAGCCGCTTGCCAAGATCTTTCGCCATATCAACGTCGTAGCCCAGCAGCTCCCCGGCTTTATTGTGAAACGCCAGCGGCGCGTAGTCTCCCGGCACACCTACTTTCAGCTCGCCGCTTTGTTGAATGCTGTTCATATCGCGCGCCTCAGCGCCAAAGGCGACGGCAGCAATGACGAAAGCAATACCTGACTTCAACTTCATCTTTTTATCCTTGTCCAAATGTGAACCGCTTCTGATTAAACCGCGCTACGCTGCGGATTTTGCTTATTAGCCATAACAGCTTTAATCATGGATGCCGTCAATACCGGCGGCGAGAAAGTCAGCATCGTCCCTTCAGCAACGCGCTCGGTGAACAATTCACAAAAGCGCTCAACCTGATTCACCGGAAACGCAGCAATATCCTGGGCGGAGAAACGCCACCATCGTAGCGCCAGCAGTTGTTCAATAATCGCGTCGTTAAAGCGCATACGGATCGGTTTTGCCGGGTTGCCGCCGACGATGGTGTACGGCGCGACGTCTTTGACCACCAGCGCGTTGGCGGCAATAACGGCCCCATCGCCAATAGTAATGCCCTGCGCCAGGGTAACATTCTGACCAATCCACACATCGTTACCGATGGTTATTGGCCGGGGCGTTTTCTCAAAGGGATAAAATTGATTGGGTTTACCGCTGTCGGCTGCAAGAGTCGACATGACGCCGGAGAGATGGGCATAAAACACCGGGCTGGCGCTGGCCCACTCCAGAGGGTGTCGGTCGCCAAGCACCTGCAAGCGATCGGCAATCGAGGTATAACGCCCTACCTGAATCAGCGCCGGAAGCAGGGTTCGCGTATAGCTAAAAGCGCCCATGGAGGCCAGCCGTTCACCGCAGCGCCCCCAATAGGTGGTATATGGTTCGGTGACTAGATTTTCCGGTATATCAATTAGCAGGTCGTCACGGTAAAAGGCATGGGCGCAGGTAAGCTTCTGCCCGCCGACAAAAACGCGATGCGCCTGCAATAAAGGTTTTAGCTCACCAAAAGCGATTTTCATCTTCGATTTTCCCGCACAAAAGTATTCCAGGTCAGCCGCTTAATCTCTCGATCATTGATAGCGTACCGATCTGCTCACCGTGCAAAAAATCGTAATGACATCTCTTTTTTGTGAGCTACAGCGCGAAAGCGGTGGCTCTTTTATCGCAGGAACCGTTAGTTATATTCCAGTGCGAAAGTCACCATGCTGTTTGCCGTTCCGGCGGTTACCGCGTCATCGATCTGCACATATTGGGCGCTGAAGTTGATATTTTCCGCAGCGCCCGCGCTGCTGGCGGTGATTCGTTTGAGCACCGGTAAGTTGCTGGCTTCATTAATTTTTACGCTGGTCCCGGCGGCGGGTGCCGGGGCGCTATTATTGCCGTAGGTGAGCTTGATGCCCACGCCGCTGGCGGAGGCGTTCTGTTTACTGAGCGCCAGGGTATCCGTCACTCCGGCCTGCGCTGTCACGCCAAAAAAGCCAATGCGAATATCGGTTGGCGTCGAGCAAAAAACCGGGATGGAGAAGCTCTTTGCGCTACCGCCGGTAGTGCTTTTACCTTTGAACTCCGCCTTATTCACCGTGCCGAGGCTAACGTGAATGTTCGAGGTCGAGACCTGACAGCTGCCGCTGCTGCCAATATCCACGTTCAGCGCGGCCATATCGAGCGTGACCGGCGAGCTGGCGACAAATCCGGCGCTGCTGTCGGCCTGCTGCTGAATGGTCAGTTCACCGATCTGCGGCTGTGCCCAAACGTTAGCGTGGTTGCCGCTAACCAGCGCGACCTGCCCGGTCTTGTAAAACGTCACAAATACTTTCACCACCGTCTGCTGCTGTGTCAGCAGGTTAGCAATCTCATTGCTGTCGCAAACCGTCACTGACTCCGCGCTTCCGGCGGTATGGCTGCCATCAATAAAACGAATCACCCCACCGTTGCACTGAAAGCCCAGCGAATATCCCATGCCGTTCAGCGCCGAGGGAAATACGTGCTGACCGTTAATCGACAGCGGTGATGAGGCGGTTTTTAGCTGCCGATAAACCAGACGCTTAGCCACGGCTTTCGGCACCTGAAGATCACAGGAGAAATGAATGCCGCCGCCGTTATCCGCCATCATACTGGTCATCTGCGTGTTGAGCGGTAGAGTGGGTAGATACTTGATATTCTGGACGTTAATGGTCATCTGACCGATATCCCCTTTGCAGGTTTCCGCCCATCCACTGTGGCTATAAATCCCCACCACCAGCAGCAATAAAAACGATACTATGCGCAAAATAACCTCGTTACAGACAGACGCCAGAGACGGTTTTTAGCGGACTCTGTTCATGCTGTGCGTTATCGGTAAGATGGAAATGCAGCGCGCATTTCCGCGAAATGTTGTCGGCGTTCCACTCCACGTCCAGGGTTCCCTCTTGCAGAACGCCGCTCAGATAAACTTGCCCCATGTCCGCAACCATGCCGCCCGGAGTCGCCCCTTCGTCATCTTCAGTCTTGCGCAAATGAACGCTGGCACCAAACGGCAGCAGGCCGTGGCTATCGCTGAGCGTAAACAGCACGCGGCTGCCGATATGCGTCTGATAATTAGCCTGCACCACCGCCCCGCCACCGGGGATCACCGTCTGCCCTTCAAGATCGACATCGGCATCGTCGGCCAGCGATTCGGTATCGAGGGTAATGGTGTTTTTGCGATATGCCGTCAGCGAGGGCACCACCGCATAGCCCCGCCAGTCGGTATGCACGTTGCTGCCGTTCTGAATCGCCACATCGGCAGCCCCCGGCGCGCGCACGATGGCAAAGCTCTCACCTACGGTCTGCCCCAGCGTCACGCCATGCTGATGGGCGACGATAGAACCCGATGCGCCCCAGGTAAGCTGGCTGCTTGCGCTGTCATGGCGATAGCCGAGCTGCGCGCTGCCGTAACCGCCGTGGTAGTCCAGCGATGCGCTGCTGTTGCTGCCCTGACCGCCGTTAACATAGCCCTGCTGTAGGGAATAATAGAGATTCGGATTGTGAGGAACCGAACCATATAACGAGGCCTGCTGCGAAGTTCGTCCGTTATTGTCGGAAGTGGTGCTGTAGCTCACCGCGCTCCCGGAGAACGGGCCGCCAAGCGGAATACTCAGGTTAAACGACCAAGAGCGATCGGCTTTATCGCGATCCGAGGACTGAGTGTAGTAATAGCCGACGCCCCACGAGACGCCCCGCCAGGCGCTGTAAAATCCGAGATGGAGCGTTTCATCGCGGCTTTGACGGTGCCAGTAATCTTGTGAATAAGCGGAAATCGCCAGGCTGCTCATGCCGCCGAACGCCTGAGAAATGGACACCTCTTCGCGGCTACGCTTGTTATCCAGCAGCCCGCTGCGGCTTTCAAGGGTATTCGCTTCGCTAAAGTCATAGTAGCCGCTGGAAGAGTAGCGGTAGCTGGCAAGACTAAATGAAGTACCGGTTCCGGCGAAATCCTTCTGATACTGTACGCGAACGGAGTGGCCCGCCGAGCGCTTTCCAGAAGGCGTCGTCGTGCTGGCCCAGGTCGCGTCTCCCCCAAGCGAACCCAGTTCGCCAAAACCGCGCCCGACGCCGAGCGCCCATGACTGATAATCCTGCGCCAGCTGGCTACCGCCGTAGAGGGTGAACTCCGAAGGCAAGCCATAAAACAGCGTACCCTGCAAAAACGTCGGCGATCGGGTCTCGCTCTGCCCGGAATGGTAGCGTCCGGCGTTCAGGCTGAATTTAACTCGCCCTTCGCGCAGCATAAAAGGTACTGCCGAAAAGGGCTGCGTAAAGGTGCGAACCGAGCCATCGCTCTCTTTGACCTGCACTTCGAGGTCGCCGCTTTGCGCCGTCGGGTAGAGGTCGTTAATCGCAAACGCCCCCGGCGAGACAAAAGTTTCATAGATAACGTAACCATGCTGGGAGATGGTCACTTTGGCGTTGCTGTGCGCCATACCACGGATCGTCGGCGCAAAACCGCGCTGGCTGTCCGGCAGCATTTCATCATCGGACATCAGCTGCACGCCGCGAAACTGCACGCTGTCAAAGACTTCACCGGAGGTAAAGGTGTCCCCCATGCGCAGCAGGCTTTTCAGTGATTTCACATCGCGCTGCAGCCAGGTGCTTTGTGAATTCCAGCGCCGGGTCTGCTGGTCATATTGCATCGACGAGACGTTACGCAGACGCCAGGCCCCGAGGTTAATTCCGCTGCGCAAATTCAGATAGCTCGAACGCTGATTATCCTCAGCCTGCTGGCTCTGCGACCCGGTCAGGCTGTAGTTGACGAACGCGGCCGGGATGCCGTCATCCCAGCGCGCGGGATCGACATAGCCACGGCTCTGGACGTTCATCGCGGCCTGCGGAATGCTCAGGTTCAGGCGCTGGGTAGCGAAATCAAAACGGCTGCTGGCATCAGGGATATAGCGCTCAATGCGGGTAAACCTTTCGCCGTCATGCAGCGTATTAAAGGCCGGGAAAGCGCTGACGTTAACGCCATATTCCGCCAGCTGTGCCGGAGTTAATTGCGGTTGCAGCGCGCCGTTGCTGTCGACAAAAGTCACTTCACTTTGGGCTATCTCCTGGTTATTCACCCAAATGCTGACCGGATACGTCCCCGGTTGTTGGCCGCCTGATTTAGCAAAATAGTGTAAATCAGCGGTCTTTTGCTGCGGATTGGCGAACTCCAGCGCAGCCGGGTCAAAGTAGTCGTCTGCCCTTGCCGGACTACTTTGGCAAAGAAGAAATAGCGCCGTCGGCACCGTCGCTAATAATAAAAATCCCCCGGTTGGCGCGACGATCGCTGAATAACCGGGTGTGATACCAGGGGTGTTATTTTTCACAATGTTCTGCCCAGGCGAAGCAAAAAATTACTGCTGTGCGTAATCCGTAATACCGCCAAAATCATTAATGGCGCGCCATTTGACCACTCCGGAACCGTTCACCGGCCACTCTTTATGGGTTAATGGCCCAATCATTCCGGGTTCACTAATCTCTTTACCACCAACCGAAATAACAAAAAAGGAGACAAAATAAGGCGTTGAGTTTTGCGCAATCAGGCGATTACCCTCAATTTTAAATGTCAGCTTACGCCACGCATCGGCGGGTTCACCGGCGAGCCCCTCCGGGCGATAGAAAATCTTAAATTTCGATTTAATATTGACTTGTAATTTATTGATTTCATCTTTTTGCGTTGGCGCAATACTTTTCACATTCAGCCAAAAAACGGATTCCCGATCCGCTGGCATATTTCCGCCAATGTAATTAATACGCAATACGTTCTGTTGTTCAGGGTCGAGACGAAATAGCGGCGGCGTGACAATAAAGGGCACCCGACTTTTATTTTCCGGCACATAGTTTTCTACCCATGACTGCACCAGATAAGGCGAATGGGTATCAGCATTGGTCACTGAAATTGCAGCTTCGCGCTTCCCTTCCTGATAAACAACACGGGTCCCGCCCATGACAATACCGGCCTGTGCCGCAGTGGATAGCAGTAAAAAGGCTATCGCGGCAATCGTTCTTTTCATAATAACTACCATCAGGAAATAATAAAGAGCAGGGATGAATACCTGAGACGGGTAACAAACCGCTATTAAATATTGTGTTCGCATTTCTGCCGGGCGGCGGCTAGCGCCAGCCCGACAGGGGCAAAAAACAGAAACTGCGTTGCGCGCGCTTTCCCGGAGGCGATGCTACGCATCTGTCCGGGCTACTGACCCCCGTAGCCCGGACAGCGCAGCGCCACCGGGAAGGCAGACATCCACAGTATCTACGAAATCTTCAATATCAACAGGCGATAAGAGCCCCGCTGTTTCGGCGTCTGACCTGCTCTTTTTTATTAGTTGTAAACCATATTGAAGTTAGCTGTACCGTCGGCAGAACCGGCAGAAACCGCGCTGGTAGAGACGTAGTCAGCGAAGAACTCCAGATCGGCGGTACCGGTCGTGGTGCCGGTAGCACCAGCGGTAACGTTATGACCACGTGAAACAGCTCCCAGACCAACCGGCGTTGATTTATCATTTTCATACAGCTTAATCGCCACCCCTTTCGCGGTACCGTTAATCGCCAGCAGGTCGCTATTGGTGGTATCGCGGGTGCCGTCAAACAGCACGGAAACGGTGGTGACGGTTGAAGGACAATCTTTCACTTTGATATGGAAGGAGGTTTTGGTGGTTTCTGAGCCTGTGCCGGTAAAATAGCTGCTTGCCCATTTCCCCAGATCAACGCTTTGATTTGCGCTGGTGCTATCAACATTACAGGAGGAGTCGGTAATAGAGCCGGTAAATTCAACCTGACCGCCCGTCCCCTGGGTTCCCGCGCTGCTGCCGGGATTAACGGTCATAGCAGAACTGGCCGGTTGGGAAATACTTGATAATGCTGAGCCAGACACCAGAGCACCGACAATCATTGCCATAACACGAAATTGCGTTTTCATTATTTATCTCATCTCTAACTTATATTTTTGCCGATTACGCATTGAGCCAGTATAGCCTGAGCGAATCTGCTTACAGATCCTCCATGTTAATGATATTCGCGTTCCATCCGCAGGATATTGGGCGTACAGGCATCCTGCTCCGCTTATTTCTATGACATTATTCATGCGCAAAGAATTATTGAGCGAAACGACTAAAAGATGCATTTAGAGTACAAATAAATATTATCCCGCCCAAAAACAATTCGCAATATTTTGTTATGTTAATGAAATGGTGTTTTATTTTACATAATAAAAGAATATTAAACACATCCCGATAATTGTTAATTAATGCAACCAAGAATCCCAATACAGCAACAGAAAAAAGCAACAATAACACACATAAATTAACACCAGAAGGCGGTTTAACCTCAGCATATAGTTATCATTTAGCTAAACAGGAATAGAACTCATCAAATATTAGGATAAATCTTAGAGTGAATTTTCATCTTATTTTCATCACCGAAATAACAATAATCACGCTAATCAATAATAATCTTTAATATGGAGGGGATGGTTATTTCGAATGAAGCCCATCAGTGAAATGAAATATAATTAACCACATTTACTTCAGGGAATAAAAACCCGTAATCTCTTATTAAGATTACGGGTTACCTTAATTAAGGGCTATTCGGTCAGAACAGACCCAACGGTGCGGTACCGTAGCTCACCAGCAGGTTCTTCGTCTGCTGGTAGGCATTAAGGGCCATTTTATGCGTTTCGCGCCCAACGCCAGACTGTTTGTAACCGCCGAAGGCCGCGTGCGCCGGGTAGATATGGTAGCAGTTAGTCCACACGCGACCGGCTTTAATGCCGCGCCCCATGCGATACGCCAGATTGGTATCCCGCGTCCAGACGCCAGCGCCGAGACCAAACTGGGTCTGGTTGGCAATAGACAGCGCCTCCGCTTCATCTTTAAAGGTGGTGACGCCGATAACCGGGCCAAAGATCTCCTCCTGGAAGCTGCGCATATCGTTACGGCCCTGAATCAGCGTCGGCTGAATATAGAAACCGTTATCCAGTTCGGCGGAGATACTGGCGCGTTCGCCCCCGGTCAGGATCTTGCCGCCTTCGTCGCGGGCGATCTTGATATAAGAAAGGATCTTATCGAACTGCTGACGCGATGCCTGAGCACCAATCATGGTGTCAGTATCAAACGGATCGCCGCGGCGAATCTGCGCCACTTTCGCCATTACCCGTTGCATAAAGGGTTCGTAAATAGACTCCTGAATCAGCGCGCGGGACGGACAGGTACAGACCTCACCCTGGTTAAAGAAGCCCAGCACCAGGCCTTCAACCGCCTTCTCGATAAACTCCTCTTCGCCTTCCATCACGTCGGCAAAATAGATATTCGGCGACTTACCGCCAAGCTCGACGGTACAAGGTATGATGTTCTCAGCGGCGCAGGCCATGATATGGCGGCCAACCGGCGTTGAACCGGTGAACGCAATCTTAGCAATACGTTTGCTGGTCGCCAGCGCTTCACCCGCCTCTTTACCAAAGCCCTGCACCACGTTGAGTACCCCCGCCGGGAACAGATCGCCAATGATCTCCAGCAGCAGAGTAATACCCAGCGGCGTCTGCTCAGCGGGTTTCAGCACTACGCAGTTACCGGCCGCGAGCGCCGGAGCCAGCTTCCAGGCGGCCATCAGCAGCGGAAAGTTCCACGGAATAATTTGCCCGACCACGCCTAGTGGTTCATGGAAGTGGTAGGCCACGGTAGTCTCGTCGATCTCCGCCGTACTCCCCTCCTGCGCGCGCAGGCAGCCGGCAAAATAGCGGAAGTGATCGACCGCCAGCGGCAGGTCGGCGTTAAGGGTCTCGCGGATTGGTTTGCCGTTATCCCAACTCTCCGCCACCGCCAGATATTCCAGGTTAGCCTCGATACGATCGGCGACCTGCAGCAGCAAATTAGCGCGATGCTGAGCCGAGGTTTTGCCCCAGGCATCGGCGGCCCGGTGCGCCGCATCAAGGGCCAGGTCGATATCTTTGGCATCAGAACGCGGGAACTGCCCAATATCGCTACCATCGACCGGGGAGGTATTCATAAAGAATTCGCCGCCGATCGGTTCAATAAATTTACCGTCAATAAAGTTACCGTAAGCAGACTTCAGTGAAACCAAAGCGCCCGGCGTGCCAGGATGTGCATAACGCATCGCGAATCTCCTTCATGTAGGGTTGAGGCGCAGCGGCATATTAGTTTTGTACGATCGCTCACTGCACCTGAAGGCTATTGCAGGGGTTATGCCACTTTTCCTGTTTCTTAAAACTTATTTATATTCAATAGATTAAATACTCACTCCATTTTTCTGTTGCGCCGATTTTTTCTTATGTGTCGCAAATCGCAACATCAAATAAACCACATAGCTACAATATTGCAACACAACTAAACCGCCATGAGGTGTCACGTGCGAGGAAATCCGTTTTCCCTGACGTCGGAGGTCAAAGCGAGCCCGCTGCTGAGCGATTCCTGGTGTCGCAGCCAACGCTATGGCCTCGACCCCACCACGGATGACTTTCCTCGCTTGCACGCTAGCGAACTGGCCGACAGACTTGCCAGCCATCACCGCATACAAAGGCTGACGCAGCCGGTGGTCAATGGACTATCAGGCAAGGTTAGCGACCTGCAATCGGTGGTGATTCTCTCCGATGCCAGCGGCCTGGTCCTACAAACCTTCGGCAACCTGGATGCCATGCAGAAGGCACAGCGCTTTGCCTTGGCCCCGGGAAATCTGTGGAGCGAGAGCGGGCGCGGCACCAATGCCATAGGCACCGCGCTGGCGATTGACGACTGCTGCGAAATCGATGGTCGTCAGCATTTCCTGACCAGCAATCAGGGGCTTTATTGCGCCGCCGTGCCGCTGCAAAGCCCCGACGGACAAATTGCAGGCGTGCTGGATATCTCCGGCCCGGCCCACTATCCGCATACCCAGACCATGGTCTGGGTAAAAGGCGCGGCGAAACAGATAGAATATCTGTGGGTCAAACAGAGCCTGCATCCGCAGCAGTGGCTGATGAGTCTGCATTCCCGGGTCGAAAAACTCGACAGCGTAGAGGAGTTGCTGCTGATTTTTACCGATAATGTGCTGACCGCAGGTAACCGGCTGGCGATGCGCGAACTCCGCCTCAACGCGGCGCAGTTTGGGCACATCACCTTCCAGCAGCTTTTCCCCCAACTTCAGCAAACCGCCGTCAGCGTACCGCTACCGTTCACCACTGGACGTCAGAACTACTACTACCGCTTACGCGCGCCAAATCGCACCAGCGTGGCAATGCCAGAGCGGCCAACTATCAACTACCCCTTCTCCATTCAGCATGAAGGCGAAAAGCTGGTCCGCCTGCTTAACGCCGGAATTGGCTTGTGTATTGAAGGAGAGACCGGCTGCGGCAAAGAGTACGTCAGCCGTATGATTCACCAGCACAGTCGCTGGCACAGCGGTAAATTCGTCGCCATCAACTGCGCCGCTATTCCCGAATCACTGATTGAATCCGAGCTGTTTGGCTATCAGCCTGGTGCTTTTACGGGTGCCAACAAGAACGGTTATATCGGCAAGATTCGCGAGGCCGACGGCGGCGTGCTGTTTCTCGATGAGATTGGCGATATGCCATTAGCCCTACAGACCCGGCTGCTGCGGATCCTTCAGGAGAAAGAAGTGACACCGCTTGGCGCCAGCCAGAGTTCACCGGTCAACTTCGCGGTAATTTGCGCCACTCACCGCAACCTGGCCCAACGCGTCGACGAAGGCACCTTCCGCGAAGACCTGCTCTATCGACTGCGCGAATATGCCCTGACGCTGCCGCCGCTGCGCGCCTGGACTGAACTACCTGCATTTATACAGCAGCTGTGGCGGGATCTGGGCGGAGAAAAACGACGGGTCACCCTAACACCTGAACTATGCGAACACCTGGCGGCGCTGCCGTGGCCGGGAAACATTCGTCAGTTGCAAAGCCTGATGAGGGTACTGCTGGCGCTGGCCGAAGATGGTGAGAGGTTGGGGATCAATGCCCTGCCCAATGAATATCGTACCCACTCCGTCGCCCACGTACCGCGCGGGCTTCAACAGCATGATGCCCAGTTGATTGCCGACACCCTGGCAAGCTATAACGGCAACATCAGCAAAGCCGCACAGGCGTTAGGCGTGGCGCGCAGTACCTTGTATCGTCGCGCCGCCCGTCGTGGCAATTAACCTTTCGAGACTTTCCCCGTTATGGGGCTGGCGCATAGTTTCCTTTTATTTTAGAATTATCTAAATTTAGAAAAGACTAAAATAAATGAATACACCCGAACAGCTACAGACCAGCGCCGGGGAAGCCGCCGCCCTGTTGAAAGCCATGAGTCACCCCAGCAGGCTATTGATTCTGTGCATGCTTTGCGAAACCCCGCACACCAGTGCTGGTGAGCTTGCGCGGATCACCGGCCTGAGCCCCTCGGCAACCTCACAACATCTCACCCGTATGCGCGACGAAGGGCTTATCGGCAGCGAACGCCAGGCGCAGCGAATTCACTACTTCATCACCCAGCCTGCGGTTCAGCAAATCGTCGCTACGCTAAAATCCATCTATTGTCCTTAAGGAACGTTCATGACAATCGCCACTCTTTCCCCTACAGAAGCTCAGATGCTCATCGCCCAGGGTGCACGGCTGGTCGACATCCGCGATGCTGATGAGTACGCCCGCGAGCATATCCCTGAAGCTGAACTGGTGCCGCTGAGTACGCTGAACAACGGAGCTTCGCTGCACGCAAGCGCTGACGAGACGATCGTATTTCACTGCCAGGCGGGCTCGCGTACCCAGAATAATGCCGCTCGTCTGGCGCAAGCTGCCGCTCCGGCGCAGGTAAAACTGCTGGCGGGAGGAATTCAGGCATGGAAAGCAGCGGGGCTGCCGGTGCAAGAGGACAAGTCGCAGCCGCTGCCGCTGATGCGTCAGGTGCAAATCGCCGCGGGCGTGCTGATTTTACTCGGCGTGGCGTTGGGCTATTCCCTCGGCAGCGGCTTTTTTCTGCTCAGCGCATTCGTCGGGGCCGGTTTAACCTTCGCCGGAGTGACTGGTTTTTGCGGTATGGCGCGTCTGCTGGCGGTGATGCCGTGGAACCGTCGTTAACGTCTACCTCTTTCGGCCAGTTGTTTGCGGCTCTTTTGCTGAGCTATGGTTATTAGCAGCAATAACTTTTATCAGCACAAAGGAGAAGAACCATGTTTTCAGTTGGCGATCTGGTACAACCGCGTTCAGGCGGGCCAAAATTGAAGGTTGTGGAAGTCCATGACGATCAAATTGTTGCCGTTCAGGCGAGTAATGAGCAAGGTGAGAAATACACGCTGAAGTCGGTCGACGTTACGGCTTATAAAGAAGATGGTGATTTTGGCGTGTGCTAATCAAATCCGTAAAGACCACGGTGGGGTTCCCCACCGTTTTCAATATTACATTTCCAGCGTTTAGATAATTCAGGAAATATCGCCAGTAGAGAATCAAAACGCTGCCGATGCTCGCAAAGAATAGTCATGCACGAAATACGAATAGTCACCCAACGGCCTAAACAGCACGTCATGCTACATTAAAACCAAATCACGCATAAAAAACTCCGAAAGTGACACAAATCACATCAGGACGCGATCCCGTCGCAAAGTCGGCCATTACTAAACGTTACCGATCTCACTCTTATTACGTAAACATTAATTATCTAATTGATAAATAAAACAAAAAACACCAAAGAGAACAAAAGTAGCGTAACGGACAAAAAACAGCCTGATGCAGAGTATTTTATCGACAAAAAGCCATTAAATAAAAATTTATAGCTAGTTGCCACTTTTAATGCAGAGATATAATCTACGCACATCAAAACAGACAGCCCAAAAACGCTAATTAACTGCGAATATTTTGGCTTTATTGACTTTAATTTCGAGGAGCATACCGATGTTCTCTGCGCAGTCCCGCTTGCGTCACGCGGTAGCAGACACCTTTGCGATGGTGGTTTACTGCACCGTTGTAAACATGATGATCGAAATTTTTCTCTCCGGCATGTCCTTCCAGCAGTCATTATCGTCGCGACTGGTCGCGATTCCGGTAAACATTATTATTGCGGTACCTTACGGTTTTTACCGTGATTTCGCCATGCGCCAGGCGCGTCGCATCAGCCCATCTGGGTGGATGAAGAATATTGCTGACGTGATTGCCTATGTGACATTTCAGTCACCGGTATACGTGGCGATTCTGTTGGTTGTTGGTGCTGAATGGCAGCAAATTGCCGCGGCGGTCAGTTCAAATATCGTGGTATCAATGCTGATGGGTGCGGCGTACGGCTATTTCCTTGATTACTGCCGCCGCCTGTTCCGCGTGAGTCCTTACCAGCAGGCTAAAGCCTGAGTCATTCAAAAAAGCGACTGGTTACGCCAGCCGCTTTTTTTCAACTATATTGCGCCTCGCCAAATAGGCCATTCAGGAAACGCTCAAGCGCCATGCGCGAACTAAAACCGTGTGGAATACCATAATGCTGCTGGACATCGCCCGCTAAATACAACGGAAACTGCTCGTAATGATCGCAGGTTTTAATATCCGATGCAGGATCCGACAGCGTCGTACTACGTTCTTTTAACGCAGGATGAATAATTAACGCGGTACGCCCCATACGAGCTTCACGGTTCACATAAACATAATCATCGCCACGACGATATCCATACGCCTTTTGCGTCACAACATCCATGGTGAAGCCGGATTTTTCAAGAACACGCGCCACCTCATCGGGTCTTAAATACATACTGATTCCTCGTTATCTTTCACCGCACGTCAACCTTACCTTATTCATTAAAGACAACGCTTTCGGATAATTCCATAAACCACCTCCTACAGCATAATTCGAAATCGTGTCCTACACTTTAAGACTCAATGGAACTAAGGGAGAAACTCATGGCCAATCGAGCAAACCGCAACAACGTAGAAGACAGCGCTGAAGATATTCATAACGATGTCAGCCAATTAGCGGATACGCTGGAAGAGGTGCTGAAATCGTGGGGCAGCGATGCGAAGGACGAAGCCGAGACCGCGCGTAAAAAAGCCCAGGCGCTTCTGAAAGAGACTCGCGCCCGCCTTAACGGTAATAATCGCGTACAGCAGGCCGCGCGTGATGCTGTGGGCTGCGCCCGCGATGTGGCCGGAAGCGCTGACAGCTACGTGAGAGACAAACCGTGGCAAAGCGTCGGTGCCGCAGCCGCCGTTGGGGTATTTATTGGCGTATTGCTGAATTTGCGCCGATAATCTAATCGCCAGACCAATGAAGATAACAAATACGCGTCTACCCCTGCATACCCCGGTATGCAGGGGTTTTTATTACCCTAAGAATTTTATTACCCTAAGAAAACAGCGCTAACCTGAGCTGACGGACCACATCGATAGCCCTCTCTGCCGACGTCAGATTGGTAAAACTCATCAGCAGCCCCTTCTCCCCCTGGCTATCAATTCGCCAGTCGCTCAGCGCCTGCACCGCCAGACCGGCTTGCCTGCCGCGCAGGGCCAACTGACGATCGTCCCCCTCAACGTTAACCACCATCTGAATCCCGCCCAGTTGGGGAACCGCCGAAAATCCCTGCTCCCGCAGCGCCGACTCCAGCCACTGGCGGCGCTGCGCATAGCTGGCGCGCATTTTCTTCAGATGACGCCAGAAATGGCCCTCGCGGATAAAATCGGCCAGCGCCTGCTGCCATAGCGTCGGCACGCTACAGCTCATCAGCGCGGCCTGTTCACGAAACTGCACCACGAGCGGTTCCGGTACCACCAGCCAGGCGGCGCGCAGTGCCGGAAAAAATGATTTACTGAACGCCCCGGCGTAGATGACCCGTTGCGGGGCGTCGAGGCTTTTTAGCGGCGGTAGCGGCTTACCGTGATAGCGAAACTCACTATCGTAGTCATCCTCGATAATCCACGCGTCGTTCTGCGCCGCCCATTGCAATAGCTGCCTGCGCCTGGCCAACGATAGCGCAACACCGAGCGGACTTTGGTGAGCGGGAGTCAGCAGAGCAAAATGCGCATCCGGATAGTGCTGCTGCGCCCAGGCGATATCCATCCCCTCATCGTCAACCGGGACGGGATTTATCTTTACCCCTTCCCCACTCACGATGGGTCGGATCAGCGGAAACCCAGGGTCCTCCATCCACATGTTCTGGCCCGGTCGGGCCAGGGTGCGCAGGATAAGGCGCATTGATGCAGCATAGCTACCGGTTACCAACACCTGCTCAGGCCGACACTCAATACTGCGCGATAGACGTAAATAATCAACGATGGCCCGGCGCAGGATCATCTCGCCGCTTGGATCACCGGGAGCAAGATCAAAGCGCGTTTGCGTGCGCAGCCGTCGGCCCATCACCCTCGCCCACAGCCCGCGAGGAAACAGATCGAGCGCCGGGAGCCCAAGTTGAAACGGCAGCGGTGCCGTCGGTTCGTCGCCCGCACCAGGCTGTACAGGAGCGCTTTGCTGCGGGCTGAGACGCTCGCTGACAAAGGTCCCCGCCTGCCCGCGCCGCTCCAGCCAGCCCTGCGCCACCAACTCACCCCAGGCGTTTTCTATCGTCGCCCTCGACACACCGAGCTCCTGCGCATAGACCCGACTCGCCGGCAGCCTGCTGCCTGGCATCAGTTCGCCACTCTCAATGGCCGATTTAAGCTGTCGGGCAATACGCTGATAGTGCGGGAGTTTTTTGGTATTCATTATGGTCTGCTTTTTTCATCACAATATGGCTATCTTATGCAGTCCATTATAGTGCTATTTTGCTGACGTCTTAATGAGGAGAGTAAAATGACCACACTACGTCAGCCGTACAATGAACTGAGCCCGGAAGTCTATAACGCACTGGTGCAGGCGAGCATTGCGCTGGAAAAAAGCGAACTGGGCAACACGTTGATAGAACTGGTTTATTTGCGGGTGTCGCAAATAAACGGCTGCGCCTTCTGTCTGGAGATGCATAGCAAAGCGCTGCGCAAGTCCGGCGTGGCGCAGAACAAATTAGACGCCCTGGCAGGCTGGCGAGTCAGCGCTCACTTCAGCGATGCCGAACGCGCGGCGCTGGCGTGGGCTGAATCGGTCACCCATATCGCCGAAAGCCATGCCGAAGATGATGTTTATCTGCCGCTGCTGGAGCATTTTAGCGCCCGACAGATTAGCGATTTGACTTTCGCCATCAGCCTGATGAACGCCTTTAACCGCCTTGCAGTGAGCATGCGCCTGTAATTTCACGACAAAAAAATCTGCCCCCCGCTGATACCTTTAGTGGGGGTTACTTTTTGCAAAAACCATATATATTGAGTTGTTGAACTTTTAAATAACTACATCTAGTATTTCCCTCAACGATAACCCATAACGCACGACGTCATTTTTTGCGCCGTGTTGTTATCTTAAATGGAAATACGAATCATGCGCATTACTATTTACACTAAAAACGACTGCGTGCAATGCCATGCCACTAAACGGGCCATGGAAACCCGCGGGTTTGAATTCGACATGGTCAACATCGACCACCATCCTGAAGCCGTCGATATGCTGCGCGAGCAGGGCTTCCGCCAGCTGCCGGTAGTGATTGCCGGGGAAACCCGCTGGTCCGGCTTCCGCCCGGACATGATTAACCGCCTGCGCCCGGCAACCTCAGCGGCCAGCGTATGAGCCTGATCGTCTACTTTTCCAGCAGTTCCGAAAACACGCATCGGTTCGTCCAGCGTCTGGGGCTGCCCGCGGTGCGTATTCCGCTTAACGAGCGGGAGCGCATCCAGGTAGACGAACCCTATATTCTCATCGTCCCCAGCTACGGTGGCGGCGGCACGGCGGGCGCGGTTCCGCGACAGGCGATCCGTTTTCTTAACGATCCGCATAATCGCCAGTTGATTCGCGGCGTGATTGCCGCGGGTAACCGTAACTTCGGCGACGCCTATGGCCGCGCTGGCGACGTTATCAAGCAAAAATGCGGCGTACCGTACCTCTATCGCTTTGAGCTGATGGGCACCCCACAAGACGTCGACAACGTGCG
Source organism: Klebsiella sp. MISC125 (assembly GCF_051131775.1). Taxonomy (NCBI): domain Bacteria; kingdom Pseudomonadati; phylum Pseudomonadota; class Gammaproteobacteria; order Enterobacterales; family Enterobacteriaceae; genus Klebsiella; species Klebsiella sp. MISC125. The sequence continues at coordinate 1,470,461 of NZ_CP180448.1, read as the reverse complement.
TAAAGGAGTAAGCGAATTTTGGCAACGACAACCGCAGAACGTGTAACCACCGGGGCACCTGACTTCCACGCCCTCAACGCGATGCTGAATTTGTACGACAGCAACGGTCGCATCCCGTTTGAAAAGGACCATCAGGCGGTAGAGGCGTTTATGGCCAGCCACGTTGAGCCAAATACCGTGCCTTTCGCCAGCCAGGGTGACAAGCTGACGTGGCTGGTCGCCGAAGGCTATTACGATGCAAAAGTGCTGGCCCGCTACGACAGGCAGTTTATTCTTGAGCTGTTCGCCCATGCGCAGAGCTACGGTTTTCGCTTCCAGACGTTTCTCGGCGCATGGAAGTTCTATACCAGCTACACGCTGAAAACCTTCGATGGCAAGCGCTACCTTGAAGACTTTGCCGACCGTACCTGCATGGTGGCCCTGAGTCTGGCGCAGGGCAACGAGGCGCTGGCGCATCAATTGACCGATGAGATCCTTTCCGGGCGCTTTCAGCCCGCTACGCCGACGTTTCTTAACGCCGGTAAACAGCAGCGCGGCGAGCTGGTCTCCTGCTTCCTGCTGCGTATTGAAGACAACATGGAATCCATTGGTCGCGCGGTCAACTCAGCGCTACAGCTGTCAAAACGCGGCGGCGGTGTGGCATTTCTGCTCTCTAACCTGCGCGAAGCTGGTGCACCGATCAAGCGTATCGAGAACCAGTGCTCCGGCGTGGTGCCGGTAATGAAAATGCTGGAAGATGCCTTCTCCTATGCCAACCAGCTTGGCGCGCGTCAGGGGGCCGGAGCGGTCTATCTGCATGCCCATCATCCGGATATCCTGCGTTTTCTTGATACCAAACGCGAAAATGCCGATGAGAAAATCCGCATTAAAACGCTCTCCCTCGGAGTCGTCATCGCGGATATCACCTTCCAGCTCGCGAAAGAAGATGCGCAGATGGCGCTGTTCTCGCCCTATGACGTCGAGCGTCTGTACGGTAAACCGTTTGGCGATATTGCGGTGAGCGAGATGTACGAGCAGTTGGTTGCCGACGAGCGGGTAAGCAAGCGCTGGATCCGCGCCCGCGAGCTGTTCCAGCGGCTGGCGGAAATTCAGTTTGAGTCAGGCTATCCGTACATCATGTTTGAAGATACGGTCAATCGCGCGAACCCGATTGCCGGGCGCATTAATATGAGCAACCTGTGCTCGGAGATATTGCAGGTCAATACCCCCTCTACGTTTGATGAAAATCTGGATTACGCCAGCATCGGCCGGGATATCTCGTGCAACCTCGGTTCGCTGAATATCGCCCACACCATGGACTCCCCTGACTTCGCCCGCACGGTAGAGGTGGCAGTGCGCGGTCTGACGGCGGTGTCCGACATGAGCGATATCCGCTCTGTGCCGTCGGTAGCGGCGGGCAATGCCGCGTCTCATGCCATCGGTCTGGGGCAGATGAATCTGCACGGTTATCTGGCGCGGGAAGGCATTGCCTACGGCAGCGAAGAGGGATTGGATTTTACCAACCTCTATTTCTATACCATCACCTGGCACGCGCTGCGCACCTCGATGCTGATGGCCCGCGAACGGGGTGAGCATTTTGCCGGGTTCGAGCAGTCGCGTTACGCCAGCGGCGACTATTTCCAGCAATATCTTGAGGGTGACTGGCAGCCGAAAACGGCGAAAGTTCGCGAGCTGTTCGTCCGTTCGGGTATTCGCCTGCCCGACCGCGATATGTGGCGGCAGCTGCGCGATGACGTGATGCGCTACGGTATCTACAATCGCAACCTGCAGGCGGTGCCGCCGACGGGGTCCATTTCATACATTAACCACGCGACCTCCAGCATCCACCCGATCGTGTCGAAGATAGAGATCCGCAAAGAGGGGAAAACCGGACGCGTTTACTACCCTGCTCCGTTTATGACCAACGACAATCTGGCGCTGTATCAGGATGCCTATGAAATTGGGCCGCAGAAAATCATCGATACCTACGCCGAGGCGACGCGTCATGTCGATCAGGGGCTGTCGCTGACCCTGTTCTTCCCCGATACCGCCACCACCCGCGATATCAATAAAGCGCAAATCTACGCGTGGAAGAAAGGCATCAAAACGCTGTATTACATCCGTCTGCGCCAGCTGGCGCTGGAAGGTACCGAAATCGAAGGCTGCGTGTCCTGCGCGCTGTAAGGAGAACAGGATGACCCATTTATCGCGCATTAGCGCCATCAACTGGAACAAGATTGAGGACGACAAGGATCTGGAGGTCTGGAACCGGTTGACCAGCAACTTCTGGCTGCCGGAGAAGGTGCCGCTATCCAACGATATTCCGGCCTGGCAAACGCTTACCCCGGTAGAACAGCAGCTGACGATTCGCGTATTCACCGGACTAACGCTGCTGGATACCATTCAAAACACCGTCGGCGCTCCGGCGCTGATGGCCGATGCCCTCACCCCGCACGAAGAAGCGGTGCTGTCGAACGTTAGCTTTATGGAGGCGGTGCACGCTCGCTCCTACAGTTCGATTTTTTCCACCCTTTGCCAGACCAAAGACGTGGATGCCGCGTACGCGTGGAGCGAACAAAACGCGCCATTGCAGCGCAAAGCGCAGTTGATGCTGGAGTTCTATCAGGACAATGAACCGCTGAAGAAGAAAATCGCCAGCGTATTTCTTGAATCCTTCCTCTTCTATTCTGGCTTCTGGCTGCCGATGTATTTCTCCAGCCGGGGAAAAATGACCAACACCGCCGATCTTATTCGCCTGATTATCCGCGATGAAGCGGTACATGGTTACTATATCGGCTACAAATTCCAGAAAGGGTTGGAGATTGTCAGTGCCGAAAAGCGCGAAGAGCTCAAAAATTTCGCCCTCGACCTGCTAATGGATCTCTACGATAACGAGCTGGCCTATACCCGCGAACTGTACGCCGACAGCGACTGGATTGAGGAGGTTAACGCCTTCCTGTGCTACAACGCCAATAAGGCGCTGATGAACCTCGGTTACGAAGCGCTGTTCCCGGCAGAAATGGCCGCCGTCAACCCGACCATCCTCGCAGCCCTTTCGCCGAATGCCGACGAAAATCACGACTTTTTCTCCGGTTCCGGATCGTCGTATGTGATGGGAAAAGCAGAAGAAACCGTCGACGACGATTGGGACTTTTAACCTTACTTTCACCAGGAATATATCAACATATTTCCTGGTGATTTATTTCACATTATTCGTTTTCACCTCACTCAATATCTTTCAGTCATCACCGCGTCATATTCAACAGAATCTTGTCGATTTCAGGCGAAATTATCGCAACATAACCAAAAAATATTAGTTGTCAGCAATTCACGCTCAGCCCTTATATCACGGGGGATGCGCTGGAATCCTCTCGTTTGAATTTCCGCCGTAAATCAACATAAAGGGTTGTCTCAGATTCTCAGTATGTTAGGGTGTAAAAAAGCAATTATCTCCACCAGGTACTATATCGATATAAATAAATTACAGGAAACTTTCTATTGCATGGCAATTAAATTAGAAATCAAGAATCTCTATAAAATATTTGGCGAGCACCCACAGCGGGCTTTCAAATATATCGAAAAAGGATTATCGAAAGAGCAAATACTGGAAAAAACGGGACTTTCGCTTGGCGTAAAAGACGCCAATCTGACCATTGAAGAAGGCGAGATATTCGTCATCATGGGGCTCTCCGGCTCGGGGAAATCTACCATGGTTCGCCTTCTCAATCGCCTGATTGAACCCACCCGTGGACAGGTGCTGATCGATGGCGTTGATATCGCCAAAATCTCAGAGGCCGAGCTCCGCGAGGTGCGCAGAAAAAAGATTGCAATGGTATTTCAATCGTTTGCCCTGATGCCGCATATGACCGTGCTCGACAACGCCGCTTTCGGCATGGAGCTGGCCGGCGTTTCGCCTCAAGAACGCCAGGAGAAAGCGCTGGATGCGCTGCGTCAGGTGGGCCTGGAAAACTATGCTCACTCTTACCCGGATGAACTCTCCGGCGGGATGCGTCAGCGCGTTGGTCTGGCCCGCGCGCTGGCCATTAACCCCGATATCCTGTTAATGGATGAGGCCTTCTCAGCCCTCGACCCATTAATTCGCACCGAAATGCAGGATGAGCTAACCAAATTACAGGCAAAGCATCAGCGCACCGTGGTATTTATTTCCCACGATCTCGATGAAGCAATGCGCATTGGCGATCGCATTGCCATTATGCAAAATGGCGAAGTGGTCCAGGTCGGTACACCAGATGAAATACTGAATAACCCGGCCAATGATTATGTCCGCACCTTCTTCCGCGGCGTCGATATTAGCCAGGTATTTAGCGCCAAGGATATTGCCCGCCGTCGTCCGGTTGGTCTGATTCGTAAAACGCCAGGTTTCGGCCCGCGTTCGGCGTTGAAATTATTGCAAGATGAAGACTGCGAATATGGCTATGTCATAGAACGCGGTAATAAGTTTGTTGGCATTGTCTCCATTGATTCACTGAAGGCCGCGCTGAGCGAAGGTCAGGGAATCGATGCGGCGTTAATTGACTCCCCGCAAGCGGTGGATGCACAAACGCCGCTCAGCGACCTGCTCTCCCACGTCGGCCATGCACCTTGCGCGGTGCCGGTTGTGGACGAAGGGCAACAGTACATCGGCATCATTTCCAAACGTATGCTGCTGCAGGCTTTAGATCGCGAGGGGGCAAACAATAATGGCTGATCAATCTAACCCGTGGGACACCGCACCGGCGGCGGATAGCGCGTCGCAATCCGCTGATGCCTGGGGCACATCAACACCCGCCCCGGCCGATAGCGGCGGTGCCGACTGGCTGAGCAGCGCACCCGCGCCGCAGCCGGAACACTTCAATATTATGGATCCGTTCCATAAAACGCTTATTCCGCTTGATAGCTGGGTCACGCACGGTATCGACTGGATAGTGATGCACTTTCGCCCGCTGTTTCAGGGGATCCGCGTACCGGTGGATTACATCCTGAGCGCTTTTCAGCAGCTCTTGCTGGGGATGCCTGCGCCGGTCGCGATTATTATTTTCTCGCTGATTGCCTGGCAGATCTCCAGCGTCGGTATGGGTGCCGCAACGCTGATTTCGCTTATTGCTATCGGGGCCATCGGCGCCTGGTCGCAGGCTATGGTGACTCTGGCGCTGGTGCTGACCGCACTGCTGTTTTGTATGTTAATCGGCCTGCCGCTGGGGATTTGGCTGGCCCGTAGCCCGCGGGCGGCAAAAATTATTCGCCCGCTGCTCGATGCGATGCAAACCACTCCGGCATTTGTCTATCTGGTGCCGATCGTGATGCTGTTCGGTATCGGTAACGTTCCGGGCGTGGTGGTGACCATTATCTTCGCCCTGCCGCCGATTGTTCGTCTGACGATTCTGGGGATTAACCAGGTGCCTGCGGATCTGATTGAAGCTTCTCGCTCCTTCGGCGCCAGCCCGCGTCAGCTTCTGTTCAAGGTTCAGCTACCTCTGGCTATGCCGACCATTATGGCCGGGGTCAACCAGACGCTGATGCTGGCCTTGTCGATGGTGGTTATTGCTTCGATGATCGCCGTTGGCGGCCTTGGCCAAATGGTACTACGCGGCATTGGTCGCCTGGATATGGGTCTGGCGACCGTTGGCGGCGTCGGCATTGTTATCCTCGCCATCATTCTCGACCGCCTGACTCAGGCCTTCGGGCGCGACTCGCGCAGTCGCGGCAACCGCCGCTGGTACACCACCGGCCCACTGGGGTTTATCACTCGCCCTTTCTGTAAATAAGAGCACATCCCCCCGGCAGTCGGGGGGATGGACTTCCCTTCTGATAAATAAAAGGAACAACGATGCGACATACCGCGATTCTTGCCACAGCGTTTACCGCCCTCATTTCCACCACCGCCTTCGCCGTGGACCTGCCAGGTAAAGGCATTACCGTGAAACCGGCACAGAGCACCATTTCGGAAGAGACCTTCCAGACCCTGCTGGTCAGCCGCGCGCTGGAAAAGCTGGGCTATACCGTCGAGAAGCCGAGCGAAGTCGACTATAACGTCGCCTACACCTCTATCGCCGCAGGTGATACCACCTACATCGCCACCAACTGGAAACCACTGCACGATGATATGTACGCAGCCGCCGGTGGCGATAAGAAATTTTATCGTGAAGGGGTATTTGTTACCGGTGCCGCACAGGGTTATCTGATCGACAAGAAAACCGCCGAGCAGTACAACATTAAATCTATCGACCAGCTAAAAGATCCGAAAATTGCCAAACTGTTTGATACCAACGGTGATGGCAAAGCCGATATGACCGGCTGTACGCCGGGCTGGGGCTGTGAAGCGGTCATTAATCACCAGATTGATGCTTACGGTCTGAGCAACACGGTCGTGCATAACCAGGGCAACTATGCGGCGATGATGGCCGATACTATTGCGCGTTATAAAGAAGGCAAACCGGTGCTTTATTACACCTGGACGCCTTACTGGGTTAGCGACGTGCTGAAACCGGGTAAAGATGTCGTCTGGTTACAGGTACCGTTCTCCTCCCTGCCGGGCGAGCAGAAGGATATCGACACCAAGCTGCCGAACGGTATGAACTACGGCTTCCCGGTTAACACCATGCACATCGTGGCAAACAAAGTCTGGGCTGAGAAAAACCCGGCGGCGGCGAAGCTGTTTAGCACCATGAAGCTGCCGATTGCCGACATCAACGCCGAGAATGCGATGATGCATGCCGGTCACGGTTCAGAAGCGGATATTCAGGGCCACGTCGACGGCTGGATTAAAGCCCACCAGCAACAGTTTGACGGCTGGGTGAATGAAGCGCTGGCTGCGCAGAAATAATCCCCCCTCTTTTAGGGTATTCCCGGAGGCGATGCTGCGCATCTGTCCGGGCTACAAAACCCACAGACCGCACGAACCCGTAGCCCGGGCAAGGCGCTCTGCGCCGCCCCCGGGGGAAAACCGCAGAGTATTGCAGAATTTCCCGGAGGCGATGCCGCGCATCTGTCCGGGCTACAAAACCCGCAGACCGCACGAACCCGTAGCCCGAGCAAGGCGCTCTGCGCCGCCCCCGGGGGAAAACCGCAGAGTATTGCAGAATTTCCCGGAGGCGATGCCGCGCATCTGTCCGGGCTACAAAACCCGCAGACCGCACGAACCCGTAGCCCGGGCAAGGCGCTCTGCGCCGCCCCCGGGAAAGACTGCATCCTGCACAACACGACATTTTCTGTTCTAAATGATGGGTTGATATGCAAATAAACTGCATAACTTTAGCCATCAACCTGTTAGATACTGTTAAGCTACGCCGCTCTCTGCTAAGGTTAATCCACCTATGCAATCATGTGATTTTCACGTGCGTTATTAATAAGTAATCCCTATGGAAAACCCTGCCGCAATGACGCAAACGGCCCCTGCGTGCGAAGCCACGCTGGCCGAAGGCATAAAAGATAGCCTGCCGATTGTGATTAGCTACATTCCCGTGGCCTTCGCCTTTGGCCTGAACGCCACCAAACTCGGTTTTACTCCGCTGGAAAGTCTGTTCTTCTCCTGCATCATCTACGCGGGTGCCAGCCAGTTCGTGATCACCGCGATGCTCGCCGCTGGCAGCTCGCTGTGGGTCGCGGCGCTTACCGTCATGGCAATGGACGTTCGCCACGTGCTGTACGGCCCTTCCCTGCGCAGCCGCATTCAGCGCTTGCTGAGCAAGAAAAAAACCGCACTCTGGGCTTTCGGCCTGACCGACGAAGTTTTTGCCGCCGCCACCGCTAAACTGGTACGCGATAACCGCCGCTGGAGTGAAAACTGGATGATCGGTATCGCTTTTATGTCCTGGGCTTCGTGGGTCTTCGGCACGCTGGTAGGAGCTTACTCAGGCAGCGGCCTGTTGACCGACTTTCCGGCAGTAGAAGCAGCGCTAAGCTTTATGCTGCCCGCGCTGTTTATGAGTTTCCTACTGGCATCGTTCCAGCGCAAACAATCACTCAGCGTTACCGCCGCGCTGGCGGGCGCGCTTGGGGGGATTATCCTCTTTTCTATTCCCGCAGCGATCCTTGCCGGGATTGTCTGCGGTTGCCTGACCGCTCTGGTGCAGGCCAGCATTCAGGGGATGCCCGATGAACAGTAACGTTCTTCTTATTGGGGCCGTAGTCGGCTGCGTGAATTACCTGTTCCGCTATCTTCCACTACGCCTACGAGCGGGAAACGCCCGCCCTACGCGTCGCGGCCCGGTCAGCGTCCTGCTCGATACTATCGGCATCGCCTCCATTTGCGCCTTACTGGTGGTTTCCAGCGTGCCGGAAATCCTCCATGACGCCCACCGTCTGTTCCCCACATTAGCGGGTTTTACGGTGCTGGGTCTGGCCTTCTGGAAAACGCGCAGCATTATTATTCCTACGCTTTTAAGCGCATTAACCTATGGCGTAGTGTGGAAAATCGGCACATGGCTATAAGCTTAAAGTATCAATATCAATCAATAATTCATTTGATTTATTTGTCACAATAGTTATTATATCGGCTGTAATTAATGAGGTCATAACCAAAATGGATAGTTCGTTTACTCCCATTGAGCAAATGCTCAAGTTCCGCGCCAGCCGTCACGAAGACTTCCCCTTTCAGGAAATTCTGCTCACTCGTCTTTGCATGCATATGCAAGGTAAGCTGCTGGAAAACCGTAACAAGATGCTGAAAGCGCAAGGGATTAACGAGACATTATTTATGGCGCTGATCACGCTTGAGTCTCAGGAAAACCACAGCATTCAGCCTTCAGAACTGAGCTGCGCGCTGGGCTCTTCGCGCACCAACGCCACGCGTATTGCCGATGAGCTGGAAAAACGCGGCTGGATTGAGCGCCGTGAAAGCGATAACGATCGTCGCTGCCTACATTTGCAACTTACCGACAAAGGTCATCAGTTCCTGCGTGAAGTCTTACCACCGCAGCATAACTGCCTGCATCAACTCTGGTCTTCTTTAAGCACTGGCGAAAAAGATCAGCTCGAACACATCACCCGCAAGCTGCTTGGTCGTCTCGACCAAATGGAAGAGGATGGCGTGGTCGCGGAGTCTCTGCGCTAAGCGCAGCATCGCTCGCCCCATTTTTGAGTTGCAAGGAAAACAGCCAGGCCAGCAGATCTTCTGCTGGCCTTTCTGATAAACAGGTCGGCTCAGCCGATGTGAAATAATAAGATCGTGGAGAATAACATGAGCGCAAATGCGGAGAGCCAAGTCCCGCAGCAACCGGGCAGCAAGAAAGGCAAGCGTAAAGGCGCCCTTCTGCTGCTGACCTTGCTCTTTATTATTGTTGCCGTGGCATATGGGATTTATTGGTTTTTGGTACTGCGTCACTTCGAAGAGACGGACGACGCCTACGTGGCAGGGAACCAGGTACAAATCATGGCGCAGGTGTCCGGTAGCGTGACGAAAGTCTGGGCCGACAACACCGACTATGTGCAAAAAGGCGATCCGCTGGTCACCCTCGACCAGACCGATGCTCAGCAGGCGTTTGAAAAAGCGCAGACCCAGTTAGCTGCCAGCGTGCGCCAAACGCGCCAGCAAATGATCAACAGCAAGCAACTGCAGGCCAGTATCGAAGTCAAAAAAACCGCCCTTTCCCAGGCGCAGACCGACCTTAACCGTCGTATTCCTCTGGGGGCCGCCAACTTGATTGGCCGTGAAGAGCTGCAACATGCGCGCGACACGGTTGCCAGCGCACAGGCGGAACTGGACGTGGCCATTCAGCAATATAATGCCAATCAGGCGATCGTTCTGGGAACGAAGCTGGAGCAACAGCCGGCGGTGCTGCAATCTGCAACCGAAGTCCGCAACGCCTGGTTAGCTCTGCAACGAACCAAAATCGTCAGCCCGATTAGCGGTTATGTTTCCCGCCGTTCCGTACAACCTGGCGCACAAATTAGCCCCACCACTCCGCTGATGGCCGTGGTTCCGGCGACCAACCTGTGGATTGATGCCAACTTTAAAGAAACCCAGCTGGCGCATATGCGTATCGGCCAACCAGCAACCGTTATCAGCGATATTTACGGTGACGATGTGAAATACACCGGCAAAGTCGTTGGTCTGGATATGGGTACCGGTAGCGCCTTCTCGCTGCTGCCTGCACAGAACGCCACCGGTAACTGGATCAAAGTGGTTCAGCGCCTGCCGGTGCGTATTGAGCTGGATGAAAAACAGCTGGCGGAGCACCCGCTGCGCATCGGTCTTTCCACGCTGGTTGAAGTTAACACCACCGAGCGCGGCGGCGAGATGCTGGCAAGCCAGGTCCGTAGCTCTCCGGTCTATGAAAGCAACGCCCGCGAAATCGGCCTTGAGCCGGTCAATAAACTGATCGACGGTATCATCCAGGCTAACGCCGGATAATTCGGGGTGAGCGTAATGCAACAGCAAAAACCGCTAAAACCGCTGGAAGGCGCGCAGTTGGTCATTATGACCATTGCGCTGTCGCTCGCGACCTTTATGCAGGTGCTGGACTCCACTATCGCCAACGTGGCCATCCCCACCATCGCCGGTAACCTTGGCTCATCGTTGAGCCAGGGGACCTGGGTTATTACCTCGTTTGGGGTGGCGAACGCTATCTCCATTCCGATTACCGGCTGGCTGGCAAAGCGCGTCGGTGAAGTGAAGCTGTTCCTCTGGTCGACGGTGGCGTTCGCTATCGCCTCCTGGGCCTGCGGCATGTCAAACAGCCTGACGATGCTGATTTTCTTCCGCGTGATTCAGGGGATCGTCGCCGGTCCGCTGATCCCACTGTCGCAAAGTCTGCTGCTCAGTAACTATCCGCCAGCTAAGCGCTCTATTGCGCTGGCGCTGTGGTCAATGACGGTGATCGTCGCGCCCATTTGCGGCCCCATTCTTGGCGGCTACATTAGCGACAACTACCACTGGGGCTGGATATTTTTTATCAACGTTCCCATTGGCATTGCCGTGGTGGTGATGACGCTGCAAACCCTGCGCAGTCGTGAAACCCGCACCGAGCAGCGGCGAATCGACGGCGTTGGCCTGGCGCTGCTGGTGATCGGTATCGGCAGTCTGCAGGTGATGCTCGACCGCGGTAAAGAGCTGGACTGGTTCGCCTCTAACGAGATAATCATCCTGACGATTGTTGCGGTGGTGGCGATAAGCTTCCTGATTGTCTGGGAACTAACCGACGATAACCCGATAGTCGACCTGTCGCTGTTTAAGTCGCGAAACTTCACTATCGGCTGCCTGTGTATCAGCCTCGCCTACATGCTCTACTTCGGCGCGATCGTGTTGTTGCCACAGCTATTGCAGGAGGTATACGGCTACACCGCGACCTGGGCCGGTTTAGCCTCAGCGCCGGTTGGGGTGATCCCGGTTATCCTGTCGCCGATTATCGGCCGCTTCGCGCATAAGCTCGATATGCGTCGGCTGGTCACCTTCAGCTTTATTATGTACGCGGTCTGCTTCTACTGGCGCGCATACACCTTCGAACCCGGTATGGATTTCGGCGCTTCGGCCTGGCCGCAGTTTATCCAGGGCTTCGCGGTGGCCTGCTTCTTTATGCCGCTGACCACCATCACCCTTTCCGGCCTGCCGCCGGAGCGGCTGGCGGCAGCATCGAGCCTGTCGAACTTTACCCGTACGCTGGCAGGGTCAATTGGTACTTCAATTACCACCACCATGTGGACCAACCGTGAGGCGCTGCACCATGCGCAGCTCACCGAATCGGTCACGCCGTACAACCCCAATGCCCAGCAGATGTACGATCAGCTGCAAGGCCTGGGGATGACTCAGCAGCAGGCGTCCGGCTGGATAGCACAGCAGATAACCAACCAGGGATTGATTATATCGGCCAACGAAATCTTCTGGTTCTCGGCGGCAATATTTATCCTTCTGCTCAGCCTGGTGTGGTTCGCCAAGCCACCGTTTAGCGCCGGTGGAGGCGGAGGCGGTGCCCACTAAGGTTTGATAAAAGGGATCTGCGGATCCCTTTTTTATTGCCGGAAAATGCAGGTTGTCCAATTTGCACTAGTTTCTGTCTAGTTTGCTAAAGCTGCCTTCTTGCCATGTCATGCACGATAAATATCCAACAAGAGGAGAAAATCATGCTGACTCATCCCGGCGAAAAATATCGCCCCTACCCGCCAATCGCCCTGCCCGACCGCCGCTGGCCGGATCAACAAATCACCCGAGCCCCCCGCTGGCTTTCCACCGACCTACGCGATGGCAACCAGGCGCTGGCCGAGCCGATGGATAGCGCACGCAAGCTCCAGTTCTGGGACTTACTGCTGGAATGCGGATTTAAAGAGATTGAAGTGGCTTTTCCTTCGGCTTCACAAACCGATTTTAACTTCGTGCGTCAATTGATTGAAGAGCAGCGCATCCCACAGGATGTGACAATTCAGGTGCTGACCCAGGCGCGGGAAGATTTAATCCTGAAGACCTTCGAATCGCTTCGCGGTGTACACAACGCCACCGTTCATCTCTATAACGCTACAGCGCCGCTGTTCCGCGAACTGGTTTTCGGGATGAACAAAACGCAGGTTGTCGAGCTGGCGACTCGTGCCACCCGGCTTATCCGCCAGCAGTGTGAACAGCAGCCGCAGACCCGCTGGCAATACGAGTACTCACCGGAAACCTTTTGCTTTACCGAGCCTGAATTTGCGCTGGAAATTTGCGAGGCGGTGGCGGAGCTCTGGCAGCCTTGCGCCGAACGGCCGATGATTATCAACCTGCCTGCGACGGTAGAAGTTAACACCCCCAACGTTTACGCCGATCAAATTGAGTATTTCTGCCGCCACTTTTCACGTCGCGCCGATGTGTGCATAAGCATCCATCCACATAACGACCGGGGAACTGGCGTCGCCAGCGCAGAGCTGGCAGTGATGGCCGGAGCCGACCGCGTCGAAGGCTGCCTGTTCGGCAACGGCGAGCGCACTGGCAACGTCTGCCTGGTGACGCTGGCGATGAATCTCTACAGCCAGGGCATTGACCCACAGCTCAAATTCTCAGAAATGAACCGGGTGGTCGAAATTGTCGAAAGCTGCAACCAGATCCCGGTGCATCCGCGTCATCCCTGGGCGGGTAGCCTGGCCTACACCGCCTTTTCTGGCTCTCATCAGGATGCCATCAAAAAGGGATTCGATGCCCGCCAGCCCGGCGATCTCTGGGAAATGCCCTACCTGCCTATCGACCCGCAGGATATCGGTTGTAGCTATGAGGCAGTGATTCGCGTTAACAGCCAGTCTGGAAAAAGCGGTAGCGCATGGTTGATTGAACAGAATCATGGCCTCAAACTGCCGCGTGCATTGCAACAGGATTTTAGCCTGCACGTACAGCAAGAAACCGATACTCATGGTAAAGAGATGACCCAGAACGCGCTGTGGCAGCTGTTCCGTGCTCGATACGGCCTGGTGGCCCAGCCGACCCTCGCGCTGCTGGATTACAAAAGCGATAGCCAGCAGGACGGGCAGCTTACCCTACAGGCAACCCTGCGAATCGCCGGGGAAGCGCGACGATTGCAAAGCCGCGGCAACGGGCTACTGTCTGCTGCCGCCAGCGGGCTGAGTGGCTTATTAAAGCAAAACTTCATTATCAAAGATTATCACGAGCATACCCTCGGCGAACGTAGCGACAGTCGTTCAGTGGCCTATATTCGCTGCATCTTCCCAAATGGAGACAGTCGTTGGGGAGTAGGGATTGATAACGATGTAGCGCGCGCTTCACTTCAGGCTCTGTGTAATGCCATTAGCGAAAACCATCACTCCGGTGAACGGAAATAGTCGCTGGGAGCAACGCCGATAATCCGGCGGAACATGGCGCTAAAAGCGCTATGGCTGCCGTAACCAAGATCCAGGGCCACCCGCAAAACGGAGTGGCCATGCGCCAGGCGGACCAGCGCTTCCATGAGCTTCGCCCGCCGCACCCACTCGCTCCAGGTTAACGTGGTCTGTTGCTGAAAATGGCGATTTAGCGTGCGATCGCTCATGCTGACTTCTTTCGCTGCCTGGGCGCTGCTCCACGGCTCGCCAGGCGCTTCCCTTACCTTCTGGCATAAACGGCGCAGCGCTTCGCTTTGTGGCTCAGGCAGACCAAACGGCAGCACCGCCATACCGCGAATCTCATCGAGGATCAATTCGTAGATTCGCTCATCGCGACTGCCCGGCGCGTAAGATTCTGCCAGCGTCAAAGAAGCGACAATTAGTTCACGCAGCAACGGAGTCACCTGCACTATCTGGCAGGATGAAGGAAGGTCCGCGCGCGCAAGGGGGTCGATAAACAGGGTTCGCGCAGCCGCTGTCCCCGTAACCCATAGCGTATGCCACGTACCTGCAGGCAGCCAGACACCCCGGCCAGGCGGCACAACCCAATAACCTTGCGCGGTTTCAACCCGCACCACGCCGCTGAGGATATGTAGTAGCTGAGCGCAATTATGCTGATGCCAGGGCTCGCTATCGCCATGGGCGTAATCATGGGCAAAAGGCACCAGTGAACGGTGTTGAAAGCTAAAGTTTAAGGTTGTCGACATCACGGCGTTAGGGGATAGCGGCCCGGCAGTACTTGCCGGACCGTAGAAGACGCACTAAATGTGCAGTTCTTGCAGTTTTTCTTTCGGCAGCGCCAGCTCATCGTTGCTGTTAACGCGTACGTCGCGCTCAATGATATGACGAGCGATATCCTGGGCTTCTTCCAGCGAGTGCATAGTGTAGGTTCCGCACTGGTAAACGTTCAGCTCCGGGATCTGGTTCTGTTCTTTCACTTTCAGCACGTCGGCCATCGCCGCTTTCCAGGCATCCGCAACGCGCTGCTCGTCTGGCGTACCGATCAGGCTCATATAGAACCCGGTGCGGCATCCCATCGGAGAGATATCGATAATTTCCACACCGTTACCGTTCAGGTGATCGCGCATGAAACCGGCAAACAGATGCTCAAGGGTGTGAATACCCCTTTCCGGCATCACTTCCTGGTTTGGGATGCAGAATCGCAGATCAAAAACGGTAATTTCATCGCCGTGAGGCGTGTTCATTTTCTTCGCAACACGCACCGCAGGCGCTTCCATTCGGGTATGGTCGACTGTGAAACTATCTAACAACGGCATTCTTCACCTCCGATAGTGATTTTTTAAAAAATAAAATGAACTCTTTTTGAGACGGCGAGTCTGAGTATATGAAAGACGCGCATTTATTATCATCATCATCCCTGAATCAGAGATGAGAGTTTGGCCACATTGATTGTGGCCGTTTTCTTTTCTACGGCCTGTAAAACTACAGGTGCCTTGCCAACAGCGCTTCAAACGGCTCGTTATCTTCCGCTTCAACCTTCTGCTGACGCTGTATTGACGCTTCACGCTCGGTAATAAAATCCTCTTCGCGTAAAATTTCCAACGGCTCTTCGCGCAGCATCGTACGATATTGATCGGCAAGCTCCCTACCGGTGCCACCAATCCCTTCTTCAAGCATAGAACGCAGAATGCGCGCCGAGAAGGTTAACTCCGGGTTGTCAAAGCAGGCAACCAGATCATCACAAACCTGCTGATACGCCTGACATCCATGGATGCTATCTAGCGTTTGCGCTACGCGGCGTAAATCACGGAACAGATCTTTACCCACTTTAGCCAGCGGGAATTGAGCGGTTTCGCAACCAATACCCAACGTCAGACCCGGCTTGCGGCCTTCCAGAATAACGCGATTCCAGTTGGTGCGCGTGCACAACAGTTCATCGCTGCTCATCTCTGGCGCATCGGCCAGTACACACCAGACCATAAACAGATCCAGGAAGCGTACCTGCTGCTCGTCAACGCCAATCGGTGAGAACGGGTTAATATCCAGAGAGCGCACTTCGATGTATTCAATACCACCGCGCAGCAGCGCGTCGGAAGGCGTTTCACCGCTGCGGGTGACGCGTTTAGGGCGAATCGGCGCGTACAGTTCATTTTCGATCTGCAATACATTGCTGTTGATTTGCAGACGCTTTCCGTCTTTCTCCAGCCCAATCTGCGCGTACTCTTCGGAAGGCGTTTTAATCGCCCGCTTCAATCCTGCCACATACTCATACAGATCGTTAAACGTAATTCCGAGATTACTTTGCGACTTATTGGTATAGCCCAGATCGCTCAGACGCAGAGAGGTAGCGTAAGGCAGGTAATACATGCCGTTGCTGGCTTCCTCAAACGGCAATGTCGTCGGTTTCCCTTGCAGGAACGAAGAACAAATTGCCGGGGACGCGCCAAACAGGTACGGAATCACCCAACCAAAACGGTAGTAGTTACGAATGGAACGGAAATAACCCGCTGAAATGGCCTCTTTACCGCTTTCAACATCCTCAACGCCACATTTAGCCTGCCAGAACGCCATTGGCAGAGAGAAGTTATAGTGCACACCGGAAATGGTTTGCATGAGCGCACCATAACGGTTCTTCAACCCTTCGCGATACAGTGTTTTCAGGCGACCAATATTTGATGTGCCGTACTGCGCCAGTTCAATATCCTGACCGGGTGCGATGTAGCAAGGCATACTCAGCGGCCACATCCGCTCTTCGCCAATATGGCGGGCGGTATAGCGATGAACATCGCGCATTAAGGTGAGCATATGCTGGATATCGCCATCAACCGGCGTTATAAATTCCAGCAAGGCTTCGGCAAAATCGGTGGTAATCCATTTATGCGTCAGCGCTGAGCCTAAGGCTTGCGGATGACCGGTAGTGGCCAGCGTGCCGTCAGCGTTGACGCGCAGCGTTTCGCGCTCAAGACCGCGTTGAATACCCTGTAAAGCCTGAGGATTTTTTTCCAGCCAGGCCAGCGCCTGTGATACGTCCGGGATCAATTTGACCTCCCGCCTGTCGAAATCGTTTGAATTAGCATAATTGTAATGGTTGAACAATCAGTCCAATTAGTGCCACCACGTCATGCCCTGAAGCGTTATCGCCGCAATGACGATATAGCGTAATGCTTTGCCAAGGCATAAGAAAAAGAGTACTGGTCCCCAGGAAATGCGCATCCATCCCGCCAGTAAACACAGCAAATCACCTATAACAGGCGCCCAACTTAATAATAGCGTGACCGCGCCATAACGGCTTAACCAGCCGGACGCCTTCTCCTGCCAGCGCGATGTTTTGCGTAGCGGAAACAGGCGCCCCAGAATAACGTTAGTTACCCCTCCAAGGCTATTACCGATTATTGCTATTAAAACCAGTAACCACGGTTTGCTAACTCCCGCCAGCAGCATGGCAACCAATACCACTTCCGAGTTGCCTGGGAGCAGCGTTGCGCTCAAAAAGCTACTGGCAAACAGCGATATCAGCGACAGCGCGTCGCTCACAGCAATCGCACGTCGACGGCATCCATTCCGGCGCGCTTCGCCGCCTGCAGACCGAAGTCCGCATCTTCGAAGACCACGCATTTATCTGCCGCAACGCCCATAAGATCCGCACACAGTAAGAAGGTGTCGGGTGCGGGTTTATGGTTTACAACATGATCGGCGGCAACAACCGCAGAGAAGTAGTGGCGAAGGCCCAGATGAGCCAGCAGCGCTTCAGCAACGGCGCTCTCGCTGCCAGTACCGACTGACATTGGGCGACGACCGTGCCACTCCTTAACCACCTCAATCAACGGCAAAGGACGGACGCTATCCAGAAGCATCGCTTTCACGGCGTCCGTTTTTTCTTGTGCCAGATGATGGGGGTCTAAATCCGCGTGATTTAATTCGATAACGGCCTGAGCAATACGCCAGGTTGGAGAACCGTTAAGCGCAACCATGGCCTGCATATCGAAACGCATACCATAACGTCCCAGAACCTCGTTCCATGCCTTACGATGCGTCGGCTCGGTATCGAGGATCGTGCCATCCATGTCAAAAATCAGTCCTGCGTAACGTTCGTACATCGTGTTCTCACCAGCCGGTTCAGGAGTGGTTACTGTATCGCAAAAGGCTGGTTTTGTCGCTGCTAGCGGTAGATGCAACAAAGGCGCCCGATGGCGCCTTTATCTATGCGGGTACAGTTTAATGGGTTTATTTGATTCTTAAATCATTCTCAACCACACGAACACCCTGCACTTTGCGCGTCACTTCTACCGCGCGTTTAGCACTATCGGCGGATGAGACAAAGCCGCTCAGTTGTACACGACCTTTAAAGGTCTGCACGCTAATTTCTGAGGATTTGATCTCTTTATCATTGAATAACGCGGATTTCACTTTGGTTGTGACGACGGTATCGTCAATGTATCCACCGGTACTTTCTTTGGTGGACGATCCGGCACAGCCCGCAAGCGTGGCGGCTACCAGAAGCGTCGCGCAAAACGCAGATGTCGCTTTGAACCATTTCATGGATTTCTCTCCTTGCACTTATATCACCCAAAATCAGGCTGGTATACAGGGATAAATTATAGTGGAAAGAGCGACTTGCCAATGAAAAAAGTGCTGAAGAAGATTGTGAATTATTGCGCTGGAGATGACTTGAGGGGAGTGTTGCTGCTATCTCGGAGAATATGGTCCATCCGGGATGGATTACTCGGCTGCGCCTCGCCCTTCGGGCCGTTGCTAAAGCAACGTTATCCTCCCTGGTGCTGACGACTATCGCGCAGACCATTCAACAACGATATCGCTGTTACTAAGAAGAATATGGTGCATCCGGGAGGATTCGAACCTCCGACCGCTCGGTTCGTAGCCGAGTACTCTATCCAGCTGAGCTACGGATGCATTGGGAATGGCGTTTACTTCTAAGATTTAGTATCACATTAAAGTGAAATACTAAGGCAAGATGGTGCATCCGGGAGGATTACTCGGCTGCGCCTCGCCCTTCAGGCCGTTGCTAAAGCAACGTTATCCTCCCTGGTACTGGCGACTATCTCGCAGACCGTGCAACAACGATATCGCTGTTACTAAGAAGAATATGGTGCATCCGGGAGGATTCGAACCTCCGACCGCTCGGTTCGTAGCCGAGTACTCTATCCAGCTGAGCTACGGATGCATCGGGAAACTTGCTTTACTGCCGATGTTGATACGGCCACTAAGCCATATCAAGTAAGAGATGGTGCATCCGGGAGGATTCGAACCTCCGACCGCTCGGTTCGTAGCCGAGTACTCTATCCAGCTGAGCTACGGATGCATCGGGAAACTTACTTTACTGCAGATTTTGATACCGTTGCTAAAACCGTATCAAGTAAAAGATGGTGCATCCGGGAGGATTACTCGGCTGCGCCTCACCCTTCGGGTCGTTGCTAAAGCAACGTTATCCTCCCTAGTGCTGGCGATAATTTCGCAGACCATGCAACAACAATATTGCTGTTACTGGGGAGAATATGGTGCATCCGGGAGGATTCGAACCTCCGACCGCTCGGTTCGTAGCCGAGTACTCTATCCAGCTGAGCTACGGATGCAAAATGGCGGTGAGGCGGGGATTCGAACCCCGGATGCAGCTTTTGACCGCATACTCCCTTAGCAGGGGAGCGCCTTCAGCCTCTCGGCCACCTCACCACACGCCTCTTTCGAGTGCTTCGAAGAACTTGTTTCTGCTCTTCGTCGCTGCGATGGCGCACATATTACTTTCTGGTACTTATAAGTCAAACCTTTTTTCGAGACCTTTTTTTCGTTTGCACACTTCCCGCGCAATTAGCCTGTGAAAACGGCAAAAAGAGTATTTTATCAACAAGAAATTGGCTATTACGTCGTTGTGAAAGCGAAAGATAACTGTAGCGGATGATGGGCAATAGACAAAAAAGAGAGGTCACAAGAGAAGAAAAGTGAGGAAAAAAGCGGGTAGAGGGATGCGCCTCACAAAAAGCGAGGCGCGAAAACCTTAGTAACTGGACTGCTGGGATTTTTCAGCCTGGATACGCTGGTAGATCTCTTCACGATGCACGGAGACTTCTTTAGGGGCGTTTACGCCAATACGTACCTGGTTACCCTTAACCCCTAAAACTGTCACAGTGACCTCATCTCCAATCATGAGGGTCTCACCAACTCGACGAGTCAGAATCAGCATTCTTTGCTCCTTGAAAGATTAAAAGAGTCGGGTCTCTCGTATCCCGGCATTATCCATCATATAACGCCAAAAAGTAAGCGATGACAAACACCCTACGGTGTAAGCAGTCACGGCATCACATTCTGTTAAACCTAAGTTTAGCCGATATACACAACTTCAACCCGACTTTATCGTTATCAGTGCTTCTCGCGCAAGATGCTATAATCCGAGAATCACAGCATCTATGCGATTATAGTTATTACAGTTTTGCGCTCACCCAGCCTTTCACACTGGCCAACGCAGCAGGGAGGGCAGACGCATCGGTACCGCCAGCTTGCGCCATATCCGGACGACCGCCCCCTTTACCGCCCACCTGCTGGGCGACCATACCAACCAGCTCCCCTGCTTTCACGCGGTCTGTCACATCCTTAGACACACCTGCAATCAGAGAAACCTTACCTTCTGCGACCGTGGCTAATACGACAACCGTTGAACCCAGTTGGTTCTTCAGATCATCAACCATGGTACGCAGCATTTTCGGCTCAACGCCAGCCAGCTCGCTGACCAGCAGCTTAACGCCGTTAATCTCTTCCGCTTTACTGGAGAGGTTTGCACTCTCCTGCGCCGCAGCCTGCTCTTTCAGCTGCTGCAGCTCTTTTTCCAGTTGGCGACTACGTTCTAATGCAGCACGCACTTTATCGCCGAGGCTGTGAGTATCACTCTTCAGCAGTTGTGCGATCTCACCGAGCTGATCGCTTTGCGCATGCAGCCACATAATGGCACCTTCGCCGGTAACAGCTTCAATACGACGAACGCCTGCGGCGGTGCCGGATTCAGACGTAATACGGAACAGACCAATGTCACCAGTACGTGAGGCGTGAGTGCCGCCGCACAGTTCAGTGGAGAAATCACCCATGCTCAGTACACGAACGCGATCGTCATACTTCTCGCCAAACAGCGCCATCGCGCCAGATTCACGAGCCGCATCAATGTCCATGATATTGGTTTCGACAGGCAAGTTGCGACGAATTTGCGCATTCACCAGATCTTCTACCGCACGGATCTCTTCCGGCTTCATCGCTTCAAAATGCGAGAAGTCAAAGCGCAATGCTTTGTCATTAACCAGAGAACCTTTCTGCGCCACGTGCGTACCGAGAACCTGACGCAGCGCCGCATGCATCAAGTGCGTGGCGGAGTGGTTCAGACGAATACGCTGACGGCGAGCCTGGTCAACATCAGCCTGAACCGCGTCACCCACTTTCAGAGAACCGCTGGTCAGTTTACCGATGTGGCCGATGGCCTGACCATATTTCTGCGCATCGTTCACCAGGAAGGAGAAGCCTGCGCCTTTCAGTTCGCCTTTATCACCCACCTGACCGCCGGATTCAGCATAAAACGGCGTTTGATCCAGAATAACAACCGCTTCCTGACCCGCAGCCACCGCATCGACTGCTTTACCGTCGATAAACAATGCAGTGACTTTGCCATTCAGCTCCAGGCTATCATAGCCTTTAAACTCAGATGCGCCCTCGACGCGAATCATCGCATTGTAGTCCGCGCCAAAACCACTGGATTCACGCGCACGGCGGCGTTGCTCTTCCATTGCGGCTTCAAAGCCCGCTTCGTCAACTTTAATGTTGCGCTCGCGGCAGACATCCGCGGTCAGGTCGACCGGGAAGCCGTAAGTATCGTACAGACGGAAGGCTGTTTCGCCATCCAGCGTGTCACCTTTCAGCTTAGCCAGCTCTTCGTCCAGCAGCGCCAGGCCGCGCTCCAGAGTACGGGCAAACTGCTCTTCTTCAGTTTTCAGCACCTGCTCTACCTGAGCCTGCTGCTGTTTTAACTCTTCACCGGCTGAACCCATCACTTCAATCAGCGGGGCAACCAGTTTCCAGAAGAAAGAGTCCTTCGCGCCCAGCATGTTGCCATGACGAATTGCACGACGAATGATACGGCGCAGTACATAGCCACGGTTTTCATTCGATGGAATAACGCCATCAGCAATCAGGAATGCACAAGAGCGAATATGGTCAGCAATAACGCGCAGGGACTTGTTAGAGAGATCGGTCGCACCAGTTACGTTAGCCACGTTCTTAATCAGCTCGCGGAACAGGTCAATATCGTAGTTGGAGTTCACGTGTTGCAGAACGGCCGCGATACGCTCCAGGCCCATACCGGTATCAACGGACGGCTTCGGCAGCGGTTCCATGGTCCCGTCGGCCTGACGGTTGAACTGCATAAAGACGATGTTCCAGATCTCGATATAACGATCGCCGTCTTCTTCAGGGGTTCCCGGAGGACCGCCCCAGATGTGATCGCCATGGTCGAAAAAGATTTCGGTGCACGGACCGCACGGACCGGTATCGCCCATCTGCCAGAAGTTATCGGAAGCAAAAGCTGCGCCTTTGTTGTCGCCGATACGGATGATACGCTCGCGCGGAACACCGACTTCATTCGCCCAGATGTCGAATGCTTCGTCATCAGTTTCGTAGATGGTCACCCACAGTTTTTCTTTCGGCAGCGCAAACCAGTTTTCACCAGTCAGCAGTTCCCATGCGTATTTGATGGCGTCCTGCTTGAAATAATCGCCGAAGCTGAAGTTACCCAGCATTTCAAAGAAGGTGTGGTGACGCGCGGTGTAACCGACGTTTTCCAGATCGTTGTGTTTACCACCCGCACGAACGCAACGCTGCGCGGTAGTTGCGCGCGAATAATTACGTTTGTCGAGACCAAGGAAGACATCCTTGAACTGGTTCATCCCGGCGTTGGTAAACAGCAGGGTCGGGTCGTTATGCGGCACCAGGGAGCTGCTCGCAACTACCTGATGTCCCTTACTATGGAAAAAGTCGAGAAACGCCTGACGGATCTCAGCGGTGCTCTTGCTCATAATTATCCTGAAATCAAGCTAACGAAATGTCGCTGGCAGCCACTACTCAGTATCGACCGGCAGGCTACTCACGAAAATAAAGTGGGAATAAGATAAGTTTTCTTTACGGGGAAGTAAAATCCCCGATGGGTCAATCTGCAAAATTTCGCCAGATTTCCTGGATATCTTCCATTAGATAGCCGCGATAGAGCAAAAAGCGCTGTATTTTCACCTTTTCTGAAAATGCAGTGGGTAAGGGTTCGCCATATTTTCGTTGCGCCTGCTCCCTTGCAAGCAGCGCCCAGTCGATTTCGCACTCACGCATAGAGGACTCTATCGCTTCACGGGAAATCCCCTTCTGCTTTAGTTCCTGACGAACGCGCGCCGGACCGTATCCCTTCCGACTGCGGCTGGCAATAAACTGGCGAACAAAGCGATCGTCGTCCAGATAGCGGTTATCAATGCACCACTCGACGACTTTATCGACCTCTTCCGGCGTCACATCGAGCGCTTCCGGGCCGTTTTTACTCATTACGGGAGCAGCAAGTTTGCGGCGCAGTTCCTGTTCGCTGTGATCGCGCATTGCCAGAATACGGATAGCGCGATCCAGCAGGCGTGCATAGCCGGAACGGCGGGATGAAGTTTCAGTCACGGGCAACCTCGCTAATCAAAAAGCAAAAGGGCCGCATAAGCGGCCCCTTGTTAGACTTTCTGACGATATCAGAAATCTTGTTCAGTTTCTTCTGCGCTGTTTCCGTCAACTGCGAAGTCCGGAGTGGAGTCCTGATTGCTCAGCAGCAGTTCACGAACTTTCTTCTCGATCTCTTTCGCTGCAGCCGGATTCTCTTTCAGCCAGGAGATCGCGTTCGCTTTACCCTGACCAATCTTGTCGCCATTATAGCTGTACCAGGCACCAGCTTTCTCAATCAGCTTCTCTTTCACGCCAAGGTCAACGAGTTCACCGAAGAAGTTAATACCTTCACCGTAGAGGATCTGGAACTCAGCCTGCTTGAACGGCGCGGCGATTTTGTTTTTCACCACTTTAACGCGGGTTTCGCTACCGATGACGTTATCGCCATCTTTCACCGCACCGATGCGACGGATATCCAGACGAACAGAGGCGTAGAATTTCAGTGCGTTACCGCCGGTAGTCGTTTCCGGGTTACCAAACATCACGCCAATTTTCATACGAATCTGGTTGATGAAGATAAGCAGGGTATTGGACTGCTTCAGGTTACCAGCGAGCTTACGCATCGCCTGGCTCATCATACGTGCCGCGAGGCCCATATGAGAATCGCCGATTTCGCCTTCGATTTCCGCTTTCGGCGTCAAGGCCGCAACGGAGTCGACAACGATAACGTCTACTGCACCAGAACGCGCCAACGCGTCACAGATTTCCAGAGCCTGTTCGCCGGTATCCGGCTGAGAGCACAGCAGGTTGTCGATATCGACACCCAGTTTGCGAGCATAAACAGGGTCCAGCGCGTGTTCTGCATCGATAAACGCACAGGTTTTACCTTCACGCTGAGCGGCAGCGATAACCTGCAGCGTCAACGTGGTTTTACCGGAAGATTCTGGCCCGTAGATCTCGACGATACGGCCCATAGGCAGACCGCCAGCGCCCAGGGCGACATCCAGTGAAAGCGAACCGGTGGAGATAGTTTCCACATCCATGGAACGGTCTTCACCCAGGCGCATGATGGAGCCTTTGCCGAATTGCTTTTCGATCTGGCCCAGTGCTGCCGCCAACGCTTTCTGTTTGTTTTCGTCGATAGCCATTATTACTCCTCTCATGCCGGGTGTAACCGGGTAGTGAATTCTGTTCTGTTGAGGCAATTATACTGTATAGTCATACAGTATCAAGTGTTTTGTAGAAATTGTTGCCAGAGGAGTTTTAAGGCATACGCCGTCGCCTGACGACGTACCGATTCCCGATCTCCAGCAAAGCATTCGCGCTGAGTCACGCCTTGCCCATTGGCGCTGGCCACGCCAAACCATACGGTTCCAACCGGCTTTTCCGCGCTGCCGCCGTCCGGCCCGGCAACGCCGCTGACCGAAATAGCATAATCCGCTCGCGCCGCGCGAAGAGCGCCAATCGCCATCTCCACCACCACCGGTTCACTCACCGCGCCATGATCAAGCAAAGTCACCTCGCTGACGCCAATCATCTGCGATTTTGCTTCGTTGCTGTAGGTGACGAAACCGCGCTCAAACCATGCCGAGCTGCCCGCGATATCGGTAAGCGTTTTGGCGACCCAACCGCCAGTACAGGATTCCGCCGTGGTTACCGTCGCGCCGCGCGTTTTCAGCGCCAACCCCACCTGTTCGCTCAGCTGCATTAATTCCGAATCTGTCATTCGTCGCCCCATGTAAGCCGTATAAAGAGGTCATCAAAGATAGCACTTTCAGCAGAGATATGGGGATGAGGTGGCGAATTTACGAGGAGGCTTCCGAAAAACATTGTCCGCGCCGGCGCAGCATTTTCGGATAGCTGCCAGGTGCCACCAGTGCCACAATTCACCGTACATAAGGAAGAGTTAAATTAGAGGTTACCAGGAATGGCTAAAGCACCGCTTACCCCAGAGCAGAATTTGAAAAAAATCAGACAAATGCGACTTTGTTTATTTGTTTGTGGCGTATTTACGCTACTCACCGTACTGCTGCATATTTTCACCCGTTCATTCAACCCACTGTATGAAGGCGTACAGATCTTGTTGGGCGTGGGCTGCGTGGTCTATGGATTCACGTTGACTAAAAAAATCAATCAGATACAAGAAGAACAATAAAGTTAAATAGCCGGCCCATCGCGGGCCGGATTCATTTATTTCATACTGGCAGCAATCAGCTCTACGTTGTGGCGCAGCATTTTCACGTAGCTGTCCGCTACGCCACCCGGCGCGGAAAGCGCCTCAGGATAGAGTTCACCGCCCGGCTGCGCACCCGTTGCGCTGGCAATCTGTTTAACCAATCTGGGGTCAAGCTGGTTTTCCATGAACCAGGTATGCACATCGTCAGCTTTAATTTGTTTAATTAATGCCGCCACCTGCGCCGCGCTGGCTTCACTTTCCGAAGACAATCCTTGCGGCGCAAGGAACGTCACGCCATAGGCGCGGCCAAAGTAGCCGAATGCATCGTGGCTGGTTAACACCTTGCGCCTGGCCTGTGGGATAGTGCTGAACTGATCTTTCGCCCAGCTATCCATCTCGTTGAGCTGGCTGATATAGCGCTTACCCGAGGCCTCCAGCGCCAATTCATCTTCCGGGTCTGCTTTTACCAGACCGTTAAGGATATTTTGCGCATACAGTGCACCGTTTGCAGCGCTGTTCCACGCGTGCGGGTCGGTAACCGTTTGACCATCTTCATCAAGGGTATGGGTTTTTACGCCATTGGACGCCACGACCAGCTCACCTTTAAAGCCGGATGCTTTAATCAGCCTGTCCAGCCAACCCTCCAGCCCCAGGCCGTTCACCACCACGACATCGGCTTTGCTAAGCAGCGCGCTGTCTTTCGGTGACGGTTCAAAGGTATGCGGGTCGCCGTCAGGCCCCACCAGGGTATCCACGTGCACATGCTCACCACCAACCTGCTGCACCATGTCGCCTAAAACAGAAAAACTACTCACCACGTTCAGCGTTTTTGCCATCACCCCTTGCGACGCCATGCCCAACGCCAGCGCCAGCAGTATCCCGGTACGTTTCATCATTTTCCTCACCCCATTAATTTACGCCAGCCGACAACCAACCGACTGCGCGTGCCAAAAAACACCGAAACAAAAAAGATGCCGCTGGCGGTTAAGACGATAGCCGGACCGGCTGGTAGATTCGCCGCCCAGGAGAGGCTCAGCCCCATCCACGCGCAGACGCCACCAATAAGCGCAGCCAACAGCAGAATGCCCGGCAGCGTCCGCGCCCAGCAGCGAGCGGCTACCGCAGGCAGCATCATGACGCCCACCGCCATCAGCGTGCCAAGCACCTGAAATCCAGCGACCAAATTAAGCACCAGCAGCGCGAGAAACAGGCCGTGCAGCAGAGCAGGCAATCTTCGCGAGTTCACCTGTAGCCAAACGCTGTCGAAGGCTTCGCTGACCAGGCCGCGATAAAAAAGAGCAATACAGATCAGCGTCAGGCTGGCGACGCCCGAAACGAACAACGCCGAATCGCTGTCTACCGCCAGAATCGAACCAAACAGCAGATGCAGCAGGTCGACGTTAGAACCGCGCAGCGATACCAGCGTGACGCCCAGCGCCAGGGAACCGAGGTAGAATCCGGCGAAGCTGGCGTCCTCTTTTAAGGGCGTACGGCGGCTGACCCACCCCGCCACCAGCGCGACCGCAATACCGGCAATAAATCCACCAACGGTCATCGCCAACAGCGACATACCGTTAAGCAAGTAACCCGCCGCCACGCCGGGTAAAATAGCGTGTGACAGCGCATCGCCCATCAGGCTCATACGCCGCAGGAGCAAGAAAACGCCGAGTATGGTGGTGCTGAGGGAGAGCGCCAGGCATACCACCAGTGCGCGACGCATAAAGCCAAATTCGATAAAGGGTTGAAAGAAGGTGTGCCAGATCATGCCAGCCTCGCGGAGTTAAATGCAGACAGCACACCGGGAGTTTCGCCCCAGCGGGCATGCTGCGACGTCAGCAACAGCGTATCCGGGAAATGCTCGGCGACCCGCTGGTTATCGTGCAGCACCGCCAGAATCGTCTGCCCCTGCTGATGCATTTCCAGGATCAGCGTCATCAGATCGCGACTTGTGGCTTCATCAATGCCGGTAAACGGCTCATCGAGCATCACCAGCGGCGCGCGCTGTATCATCACCCTGGCGAACAACATCCGCTGAAACTGGCCGCCGGAGAGCTCCTCAATCGGCGTTTTCGCCATCGCTAATAGCCCCACCCGCTCCAGCGCCGTGCTAATACGCTGACGAATTTCTCCCCGTAACCCGCGCAGCAACGACACGTGCGGCCAGGCGCCCTGGCTGACGACGTCCTGCACGGTGAGGGGAAACTGCGACTCCAGAGAGTGGCGCTGAGCCAGCCAACCGATAATCGGTCGTCCGTCACGCCAGTTCAGACGGCCGCTCACCGGTGGAATAAACCCGGCCAGCGTCTTTAGCAGCGTCGATTTACCGCAGCCGTTCAGGCCGACGATAGCCGTCATGCTGCCCGCCGAAATCCTGCCGTTCAGCGACGGCGTTATTGCCAGGCCCTCATAGCCTGCCACCAGATGATCAAGTTCAATCATGGCAGCGACACAGCCCACCAGGTCGCCAGCCACAGCACGGCCAGCAAGGAACAGGCGATAATCAGCCTCGTTGCGCCGGAAGCCATCAATATGGAAGTCAATTCTCACACCTCAATAAAACGTTATAACATAACAATATTGAAAGATGTGCAAAATGTAAATTGGTGTCAACGAAAGGAAATGCTGCAAAATGTAACAGGCTCCTCCCCGAATGGAGAGGAGCACAGAGGGCGAGATTACTGCATACGAGCTTGAGAAACCGCCAGCCCCAACTGCCAGACGGCCATCGCGTAATGGGTGCTGTGGTTGTAGCGAGTAATAGTGTAGAAGTTCGGCAGACCGTACCAGTACTGATATCCCGTGCCCACATCCAGACGCAGCAGGCTCGCCTGCTGATGGTTACCCAGCGACTGAGTCGGGGTTAATCCCGCCGCCGTCAGCTGCGAAACGCTGTATTTGGTTTTGAAGCCGTTCGCCAGCCCCGGCGCCTGGCCCATCGCCTGCACGGCTACCTGATCGCCGCTCACCCAGCCGTGCTGCTTAAAGTAGTTAGCCACGCTGCCGATAGCATCAACTGGATCCCACAGGTTGATATGCCCGTCGCCGTTGAAATCCACCGCGTACTGGCGATAGGAGGATGGCATAAATTGGCCGTAGCCCATCGCTCCAGCAAACGACCCTTTCAGGTCCAGCGGATCATCTTTTTCACTGCGTGCCATCAGCAGGAAGGTTTCCAGCTCGCCGGAGAAGTACTCCGCACGACGCGGATAGTTAAACGAAAGAGTTGCCAGCGCATCAAGGATGCGGGTTTTGCCCATCACCCGGCCCCAGCGAGTTTCCACGCCAATAATCCCGACGATAATTTCCGGCGGCACGCCGTAAACCTGATAAGCACGGTTGAGCGCGTCCTGATACTGGTTCCAGAACACCACGCCGTTCTGCACGTTATCCGGAGTAATAAACTGTTTTTTGTAACGCAGCCAGGCGCCGTTCGGCCCTGACGGCGGCAGCCCGGTCGGAGCCTGACGGTCCATCAGGCGCAGAACGTAATCCAGACGTTTAGCCTGCGAGAGAATTTCGTGCAGCTGCTGACGGTCAAATCCATGCTTGCTCACCATTTTGTCGATGAACTGTTCCGCCGCCGGGTTGTTGGCGAAATCACCGCCCATCTGCATCACATTATGCTGCGGCTCCAGCAAAAAACCGCCGGTACTGCCCGCCATTTCCGTTTCCGCAGGGGTTTGAGGTTTGCTGCTACAGGCAGCGAAAAGAGCACACAGCGGGAGTAAAACCAGATAGCGACGCTTCAACATGGGACATCCATTTAACAAATCGGCAAGAGGTAATTATGGTAAAGCATGCGCCCGCTCACAAGGAAGCGGCAGCGACTGAAATTCTTTTTTATTGCCATTTTTACCTCATTGCTCGTCACATTCTTTTCTCTTCCTCAGTCACAATCTTTCAAAATAAAATGTTTATCTTTCATTTTGCGATCAAACTAACACTTTTAAATCTTTCAAAGTGATTAAAATTAGCCGCCAGTTAGCAAGAAAAATAACACGCTGAAGGAGAGAACAATGATTGAAGTCATTACCCACGGTGCCGAATGGTTTATCGGCCTGTTTCAGAAGGGAGGTGAGGTGTTTACCGGTATGGTCACCGGGATCCTGCCTTTGCTGATCAGTCTGCTGGTGATCATGAACGCCTTGATCAACTTTATTGGTCAGCAGCGGATCGAAAAGCTGGCGCAACGCTGCGCCGGTAATCCGATCTCCCGCTACCTGCTGCTGCCCTGCATCGGTACCTTCGTTTTCTGTAACCCCATGACCCTGAGCCTCGGGCGCTTTATGCCCGAGAAATATAAACCCAGCTACTACGCGGCGGCCTCCTACAGCTGCCATTCGATGAACGGTCTGTTTCCCCATATCAACCCCGGCGAGCTGTTCGTCTATCTCGGGATCGCCAACGGGCTGACCACTCTCGGCCTGCCGTTAGGGCCGCTGGCGGTGAGCTATCTGCTGGTGGGCCTGGTGACAAACTTCTTCCGTGGCTGGGTGACCGACCTGACCACGTCGATTTTTGAGAAGAAAATGGCCATCCAACTTGAGCAGAAAGTCCATCTGTCAGGAGCAACATCATGACGCGTATTCGTATTGAAAAAGGCACCGGTGGCTGGGGCGGCCCGCTCGAACTGGACGTAGTTGCCGGTAAAAAGATTGTCTATATCACCGCAGGCACCCGTCCGGCGATCGTCGATAAAATTGCGAGCCTCACCGGCTGGCAGGCGGTCGATGGCTTCAAAGAGGGCGAACCGCCGGAAGCGGAAATCGGCGTGGCGATTATCGACTGCGGCGGCACCCTGCGCTGCGGCATCTACCCAAAGCGTCGTATCCCGACCATTAATATCCACGCTACCGGCAAATCCGGGCCGCTGGCGCAGTACATCGTCGAGGATATTTACGTTTCCGGAGTTAAAAGCGAGAACATTCACGTCTTAACAGATAACGACTCCCCTGCGCCACAGGACACGCCAGCTCAACCGGCGGTCCGCGACTATGACACCAGCAAGAAGATAACCGAGCAGAGCGACGGCCTGCTGGCGAAGGTCGGCATGGGCATGGGTTCCGTGGTCGCAGTGCTGTTCCAGGCCGGTCGCGATACCATCGATACGGTGCTGAAAACCATCCTGCCGTTTATGGCCTTCGTCTCGGCGCTGATCGGCATCATCATGGCCTCCGGCGTCGGCGACTGGATTGCCCACGGTCTGGCACCGCTCGCCAGCCATCCTCTGGGTCTCGTCACTTTGGCGCTGATCTGCTCCTTCCCGCTGCTGTCACCGTTCCTCGGCCCAGGCGCGGTCATCGCCCAGGTTATCGGCGTACTGATTGGCGTGCAGATTGGTCTTGGCAATATTCCGCCACACCTCGCCCTGCCCGCACTGTTTGCCATTAACGCCCAGGCCGCCTGCGACTTTATCCCGGTTGGTCTGTCGCTGGCGGAAGCGCGACAGGACACCGTGCGCGTCGGCGTCCCGTCGGTGCTGGTGAGCCGCTTCCTGACCGGCGCCCCAACGGTGCTGATCGCCTGGTTCGTTTCCGGGTTTATTTACCAATAAGAGGTTCCTGAAGATGACCGTGATTTACCAGACCACCATTACGCGTATCGGCGCCAGTGCGACGATGGCACTGGAAGACCAGATGCTGATCACCTTTCGCGAAGGAGCCCCAGCCGATATCGAAGAGTATTGCTTTATTCACAACCACGGCGAGCTATCCGGCTCGCTGGTTCCGGGCGCGGAGCTTCAGCTTGGCGAACAGCGCTATCCGGTGACCGCCGTCGGCGACGTTGCCGAGCAGAATCTGCGCGAGCTTGGCCATATCACGCTGCGTTTCGATGGTCACCGCGAAGCGGAATTCCCCGGAACCGTCCACGTGGCGGGCCCGGTGCCGGAAGAGATCGCCACCGGCTGCGTACTGAAATTTGTTGCTTAAGTTGTAAGGAGAAAATTATGAATCAGGTTGCTGTTGTCATTGGTGGGGGACAAACCTTAGGGGAGTTTCTGTGTCGCGGCCTTGCCGCAGAGGGCTATCGCGTGGCGGTTGTCGATATTCAGAGCGATAAAGCGACCCGCGTCGCGCAGGCCATTAACGCCGAATATGGCGAAGGAACGGCGTACGGCTTTGGTGCCGACGCCACCAGCGAAGCCAGCGTCGTCGCCCTCGCCCGCGGCGTAGACGAAATATTTTCCCGTGTCGATCTGCTGGTCTACAGCGCCGGGATCGCCAAAGCGGCCTTTATCAGCGACTTCGCGTTGGGCGATTTCGATCGCTCGCTGCAGGTTAATCTGGTGGGCTACTTCCTCTGCGCCCGCGAGTTTTCGCGGCTGATGATCCGCGACGGTATAAAAGGACGCATCATCCAGATCAACTCGAAATCCGGCAAAGTGGGCAGTAAGCATAACTCTGGCTACAGCGCGGCGAAGTTTGGCGGCGTGGGGCTGACGCAGTCTCTGGCGCTGGACCTCGCAGAATACGGTATTACCGTCCATTCGCTGATGCTGGGTAACCTGCTGAAGTCGCCGATGTTCCAGTCGCTACTGCCGCAGTACGCCACCAAATTGGGGATTGCCGAGAACGAAGTTGAACAGTATTACGTCGATAAAGTTCCGCTCAAGCGCGGTTGCGATTATCAGGACGTGCTCAATGTGCTGATGTTTTACGCCAGCCCGCAGGCTTCTTACTGCACCGGGCAGTCCATCAACGTCACCGGCGGGCAGGTGATGTTTTAAAACGTTGCGCGCTGTTTTCCCGGAGGCGATGCTGCGCATCTGTCCGGGCTACCGATTATGCAGCTGTCTGGTAGCCCGGACAGGCGCAACGCGCCGCCTCCGGGGGAATATCGCACGCACCTTAAGGAGATTTTATGGTTACCGCACTCATCACCGTCGCCGCCATCGCCTGGATAACCCAACTCGCCTTTGGCGGCTGGCAAATCCGCCAGTTCAACCGCGCCTTTGACCAGCTATGCCAACAGGGCCGGGTCGGCGTGGGTCGCTCCTCGGGCCGCTTCAAGCCGCGCGCCGTCGTCGCCATCGCCGTCGACGAACACGATCGCATTCGCGATACGCTGTTAATGAAAGGTCTCACCGTCTTTGCCAGACCACAAAAAATTCCCGCTCTCAACGGCAAACATCTCAAGGAATTGCAGCCTGATGTGATCTTTCCCAATGATCCGCTCTGTCAGAATGCACTATTATTAGCGCTTAATCCGAAACATGGATAATTTCGTTGTGAAAGTTAATATCTTGCGAAATTATCATTTCGAAACTTTAAACGCAGGATACAACGCCTATGAAACCACGTCAGCGCCAGGCAGCCATTCTCGAGCACCTGCAAGCGCAGGGCAAATGCTCGGTTGAAGAGCTGGCGCAACACTTCGACACCACCGGTACCACCATCCGCAAGGATCTGGTCATCCTTGAGAATGCCGGTACCGTTATCCGCACCTACGGCGGCGTGGTGTTAAATAAAGACGAGGCCGACCCGCCCATCGACCACAAAACGCTCATCAACACTCATAAAAAAGAGCGGATTGCCGAAGCCGCCGTTCGCTTTATTCACGATGGCGACTCGATCATTCTTGACGCCGGCAGCACGGTCCTGCAAATGGTACCAATGCTCAGCCGCTTCAATAACATCACGGTGATGACCAACAGCCTGCATATCGTCAACGCCCTCTCCGAGCTGGATAACGAACAAACTATCCTGATGCCAGGCGGCACCTTCCGTAAAAAATCGGCCTCCTTTCACGGCCAGCTGGCGGAAAACGCCTTCGAGCACTTCAGCTTTGACCGACTATTTATGGGCACCGACGGGATTGATTTAATCGCCGGCGTCACCACCTTTAATGAGGTTTATACGGTCAGCAAAGCGATGTGCAATGCCGCCCGCGAGGTTATCCTGATGGCCGACTCATCGAAGTTTGGCCGCAAAAGTCCCAATATCGTCTGCGGCCTGGAGAGCGTGGACAAACTGATTACCGATGCCAACATCGACCCTGAATTCCAGCGGGCGCTGGAAGAAAAAGGCATCGAAGTCATTATTACTGGAGAACATCATGAGTAACTTTCTGTTAGAAGCCGGACGCCAGACCCTACTGCTGGAGCTTCAGGAGGCGAGCCGCCTGCCTGAACGCCTGGGCGACGACTTCATCCGCGCAGCGGAAATCATCATCCACTGCGAGGGCAAACTGGTGGTCTCCGGGATCGGTAAATCGGGCCACATCGGCAAAAAGCTGGCCGCTACATTCGCCAGCACCGGCACCCCGGCATTTTTCGTCCATCCGGCGGAAGCGTTACACGGCGACCTCGGAATGCTCGATAGCCGCGACGTGATGCTGTTTATTTCCTACTCCGGCGGCGCTAAAGAACTGGATCTTATCGTCCCACGGCTGGAAGAACGGTCCATACCACTGCTGGCGATGACCGGTAAATCCACCTCTCCGCTGGCGCTGGCCGCCAAAGCCGTTCTTGATATCGCCGTGGAACGCGAAGCCTGCCCGATGCACCTCGCCCCGACCTCCAGTACCGTCAACACACTGATGCTCGGCGACGCGCTGGCGATGGCGGTGATGCAGGCTCGCGGCTTTAATGAAGAAGATTTTGCCCGCTCGCACCCGGCTGGCGCGCTGGGCGCACGACTGCTGAACAAAGTTCACCATCTCATGCGCCGCGATGGCGACGTGCCGCGCGTGGATGTTGATACCAGCGTGATGGACGCGATGCTCGAACTCAGCCGCACTGGCCTGGGACTGGTGGCGGTCTGCGATGAGCACAATCACGTCCAGGGCGTGTTTACCGACGGCGACCTGCGCCGCTGGCTGGTAGGCGGCGGCAGTTTGCAAGATGTCGTCAGCCTGGCGATGACCCGCAACGGCGTAACCCTGCAATCAGAAAGCCGCGCAGTAGAAGCTAAAGAGCGCCTGATGAAGCACAAAATCAGCGCCGCTCCGGTGGTCGATGACAACGGACAGCTGGTCGGCGCGATTAACCTGCAGAACTTTTATCAGGCCGGGATCCTTTAAGTCCCAGACGCTTCGCCAGCCGATGCAGGTTGGCGACGTCGAGATCCAGCGCGCGGGCGGCGGCGGCCCAGTTCCGGCTGTTATCCGCCAGCGCTCTGGCAATCGCTTCGCGCTGGAAGGCTTCCGTCGCCTCGCGTAAATTCACCACCTCCGTCACCGGCTGCGGGCTTGCGCTCGGCAGGACCGGCGTTTCCACGGCGAACTGAAAATGCTGCGGCTCCAGCACCACCTCATTACCCGCCTGCGTCGCCCGCGCCAGCACCACCGCGCGATGGATCGCATGTTCCAGCTCACGCACGTTCCCCGGCCACAGCCAGGCGCGCAGCCTCGCCCGCGTCGTGTCGCTTAAAATCACCTGCGACAGCCCCATGCGCAAACGGCACTGCTCGCAGAAATACCCCGCCAACAGCACCACGTCGTTTTCCCGCTCGCGCAGCGCCGGAACCGACAGCGGGAACACGCTCAGACGATGATAAAGGTCGGCACGAAAACGCCCTTCCACCACCTCCTGACGCAGGTCGCGGTTGGTCGCCGCCAGCACCCGCACATCAACCCGCAGGCTGCGGTCATCGCCGACGCGCTGAATGTCGCCATACTGCAGCACCCGCAGTAGCTTGGCCTGTAGCGCCAGCGACAGCTCGCCAATTTCATCGAGGAACAGGGTCCCGTTGTCCGCCATTTCAAACTTGCCGCTGCGGTTACTTATCGCCCCGGTAAACGCCCCTTTAACGTGACCAAACAGCTCGCTTTCCGCCACGCTCTCCGGTAGCGCTGCGCAGTTGAGATACACCAGCGGGTTGGCTGCACGCGGCGACCCCTGATGCACCGCCTTCGCCACCAGCTCCTTGCCGGTGCCGGTTTCACCGCTAATCAGGACGTTCAGATCGGAAGCTGCGACGATATCGATCTCTTTTTTCAGCTGTAAAATCGGTGCCGACAGGCCAATTATCTCCTGACGCTCGGACGCCGGGTAAGCGATAGCCTGCTCCGGTAGCACGTTTTGATTCTCCAGCCGGGCAATCAGCAGCGCGTTATTCAGCGCCCCGGCTACCAGAGCGGCAATCAGGCGCAGCTCCTCATCGCTAAAGCTGTCGAAGCGATCTGCATCCATGCCGTCGAGAGTCAGCGCACCAATCAGGGTTTGTCCGGCAAATAGCGGCAGCCCGACGCAGGCATGTACCTTCAGGCTCTCCTGTCCGGGAATTAATCCGTCGTAAGGGTCCGGCAGGTCGCTGTCTGCCGGGAACCGCACCACATCCCCGGCGCGAGCAATCGCCTCCAGCCGCGGGTGACCTTCAAGGGCGAAGCGTCGCCCAAGTACATCCTGCGCCAGGCCATCAATCGCCAGCGGCACAAACTGATGCGCTTCGTAGCGCAGCAGCGCCGAAGCATCGCAGCCGAGAATCTGCCGCAGGGTGGTAATCAGGCGCGAGAAACGGTCGGCATGACCGATATCGCTTTGCAAATCAATGGCGATTTTCGCCAGGGCCTCGACGGAGAAACTCATTGTCGCCTCATAGTCATTCTGACAGTAAAGATAGTCATAACGACTATTTTAACCATTGTCATTTTGACATCAACAAATTTAGATAAAAACATTAAAACCTTTAAATTCAATTAATTAAAAAGTTGGCACGCAACTTGATATAAGCAAAACATCTTATTTGAACAATGCTGAATTAATTGAGGTTGCTATGTCTATTCTGGTTAAAAATAACATTCATTGGGTTGGCCAACGTGACTGGGAAGTGCGTGATTTCCACGGAACAGAATACAAAACGCTGCGCGGCAGCAGCTACAACAGCTATCTCATCCGCGAAGAAAAAAATGTGCTGATCGATACCGTCGATCATAAATTCAGCCGTGAATTCGTGCAGAATCTGCGCAGCGAAATCGACCTCGCCGATATCGACTACATCATTATTAACCACGCCGAAGAGGATCATGCTGGCGCGCTAACCGAACTGATGTCCTGCATTCCGGACACCCCGATCTACTGCACCAACAACGCCATCGACTCCATCACCGGTCACCATCACCATCCGGAGTGGAATTTTAACGTAGTGAAAACCGGCGACAGCCTGGATATCGGTAACGGCAAACAGCTGATTTTTGTGGAAACCCCGATGCTGCACTGGCCGGACAGCATGATGACCTATATGACCGGCGATGCGGTACTGTTCAGTAACGACGCTTTCGGCCAGCACTACTGCGACGAACGCCTGTTCAACGACGAAGTTGACCAGACCGAACTATTCGAGCAGTGCCAGCGCTACTACGCCAACATCCTGACCCCGTTCAGCCGCCTGGTGACGCCGAAAATCACCGAAATCCTCGGCTTCAATCTGCCGGTCGACATGATTGCCACCTCCCACGGCGTGGTATGGCGTGAAAATCCAACCCAGATCGTTGAGCTGTACCTGAAATGGGCGGCGGACTATCAGGAAGACCGTATCACCATTTTCTACGACACCATGTCCAATAACACCCGCATGATGGCGGATGCGATTGGCCAGGGCATCAACGAAGTTGACCCGAACGTGGCGGTGAAAATCTTTAACGTCGCCCGCAGCGATAAAAACGAAATTCTGACCAACGTGTTCCGCTCCAAAGGCGTGCTGGTCGGCACCTCCACCATGAACAACGTAATGATGCCGAAAATCGCCGGGCTGGTGGAAGAGATGACCGGCCTGCGTTTTCGCAACAAGCACGCCAGCGCCTTTGGTTCCCACGGCTGGAGCGGCGGCGCGGTTGACCGTCTCTCTACCCGTTTACAGGATGCCGGTTTTGAAATGTCCCTGAGCCTGAAGGCCAAATGGCGTCCGGATCTCGACGCGCTGGAAATTTGCCGTCAGCATGGTCGCGAAATTGCTCGTCAGTGGGCGCTGGCTCCGCTGCCGGAAGCCGCTGCCAAACCAGACCAGGCACAAGAAGCCTGCGCCTGTGCCGCCGCAGCGGCAGCCGACCTCGGACCGATGATGCAGTGCAGTGTGTGTCAGTGGATTTACGATCCAGAAAAAGGCGAGCCGAACCAGGACGTCCAGCCGGGTACGCCGTGGAGCGAAGTCCCGGATAACTTCCTCTGCCCGGAATGCTCGCTGGGTAAAGATGTGTTTGATGTTCTGGCATCGGAGGCAAAATGAGTGATGGCATCGTCATCATCGGCTCGGGCTTCGCGGCCCGTCAGCTGGTGAAAAATATCCGCAAGCAGGACCCGCAAATCCCGCTGACCCTGATCGCCGCCGACAGCATGGATGAGTACAACAAACCGGACCTCAGCCATGTAGTCAGCCGTGGTCAGAAAGCCGACGACCTGACCCTGCAAACGGCGGGAGAGTTTGCCGAGCAGTACAATTTGCGCCTGTTCCCGCATACCTGGGTGAGCGATATCGACGCCGGGAATCAGGTAGTGAAAAGCCAGGACCGCGAGTGGCGCTATGACAAACTGGTGCTGGCCACCGGCGCGACGCCGTTTATTCCGCCGGTGCCGGGACGCGAGCTGATGCTGACCCTCAACAGCCAGCGTGAGTACGGCGCAGCGCAGAGTCAGCTGCATGACGCCAGACGCGTGCTGATCGTCGGCGGCGGGTTGATTGGCTGCGAGCTGGCGATGGATTTCTGCCGCGCCGGGAAAGCGGTGACGGTGGTGGATAACTCCGCCAGCGTGCTGTCGGCGCTGATGCCGCCGGAGGCCAGCAGCCGCCTGCAGCATCGTCTGACCGATATGGGCGTGCACTTGATGCTGAAATCCCAGCTGGAAAGCCTGGAGCAAAACGCCGACGGCATTCGCGTCACCCTTGACCGTCAGCGCACAGTGACCGTTGATGTGGTGGTCGCTGCCGCCGGCCTGCGCCCGGAAACAGCGCTGGCGCGGCATGCGGGTCTGGAGATTAATCGCGGCGTGGTGGTAAACAGCCAGCTGCAAACCAGCCATCCGGCGATTTACGCTCTCGGCGACTGCGCGGAAATCAACGGCATGGTGTTGCCGTTCCTGCAACCGATTCTGCTGAGCGCCATGTGCCTGGGTAAAAATCTGCTGACCCAGCAGGGCGAGCTGAAGCTGCCGCCGATGCTGGTGAAGGTCAAAACGCCGGATTTACCGCTGCATCTGGCGGGCGATACCCGACGCGAGGATCTGACGTGGAATATCGTTGCCGCCAAAGACGGTCTGGTCGCAAAAGGCGTGGATGCCGAAAACCAGCTACGCGCCTTTGTGGTTAGCGAGGATCGCATGAAAGACGCCTTTGCGCTGCTCAAGCAGTTGGTGAGTTAGCCTGTATGGACTGACGTTATCCCCGGAGGCGGCGCGTTGCGCCTGTCCGGGCTACCCCACCGTACGATTCCTCTGCTCCGGTAGCCGTTGGGATTTGGTAGATACTGTGAGCATCGGCAACCATTTTTAGTTGCGGGGCTCTCTCCGGTTTCTGGATGACAGACACACCACCGACAGCACCCTCTGGGTGCTGTTTTTCTATTCCCGCAGTCTTTTCGTCCCTACGCTACCGCTATTCCATGTTGTGACGCATCGAACGGCTCCCCTGACTTCAGCACTCCGTACGCCACCTGCGCCAGCTTGCGCATCATCGCCCCTATGATAACTTTCGCGCGTTTGCCATTCCCTTCCAGTCTCTTTCTGAACGCTTTTCCCCACGCCGTGTGATACAGCGCTGATATTGCTGGCATATATAATGCTCTGCGCAACTGAACCGGACCCGCTTTACTCATCCGGCTCGCCCGCATCACGCTACTGCCTGACTCATGCTGCACCGGCGTCAGCCCTGCATACGCGGCGAACTGCCGCGCTGTGGCAAACCTCAGCTTCAGTCCCGTATACGCCAGCAGGACCGCCGCCGTTTTCTCGCCGATACCCGGGATGCTGTTCAGCAGCTTCCGCCGTTGCTTCATATCCGGGTCGTTGTCCGTCAGGTCTTTTATCTGTTTTTCGATACGTTTCAGTTCAGCACTCAGGCACTCCAGGAGCACATCGATGCTCGCTAACTGGACCTCCGGGGCTGTTTCCTGACGGTTTTTCTCCTGCGTCTGCATCTCTGTCAGCGCCTGATGCCGTAACACCAGCGCTTTCAGGGCTCGCTCTGTCGGGTGCGGTGCCTCCCATGCTGACGGACGTTTCTCCCGGCAGAAGTGCGCCAGCATACGGGCATCGACTTTGTCGGTTTTACTGCGCAACCCTTCACTACGGGCGAAGGCGGCACTCAGGGCGGGGTTGATAATGGAGACGGTATAACCGGCATCACTCAGATACGCGGCAGCCTCTTCCATGTAGGTACTGGTGGACTCCATGCAGACATGGGCATGGTTCACATCATGGCTGCGAAGCCAGCGGACAAGCGCTTCATGTCCGGAGGGCGTATTTTCGAATTTTTTACCGCGATGCCGACCATCAGGGCGCAGGATATCAACATCGAGCTTAGCTTTGGCTACATCAATGCCGATGAAGTACAGTTTATTTTCCATAGTGAAACCAACCTTGCGAATACGGGTTACCGGTGAAAGCCGGTCCATGATACTGTCCGGTTTATCACATGAGAAAGAACGGCAGTCCGGTGCAAAGATCTACGGAACAGGCGCGAAAGCCTAAGCCCGGACACGGCATCCGGACCGCCATCAGAGAGAACTGGCCGGTTCTTTCTGATGGAGTCATCATACAAGCCCGGACAGATGCGCAGCATCGCCTCCGGGACAATATTCCGCACCGCTGCCCTGGTAGCCCAGCTAAGCGCAGCGCAAGCCGGGGATCCCAGAAAAGACATCTTACGTTAACCTTGTGGGATGCTATTATCCATATGTTGGGTGATGTCAAATAAAAGGACAGCTAAATCAATATGGAATTTAAAAAAAATAAAGTCATAATTTTCAATCTATTGCTCGCTTTGCTCAGTTGCGCCGTTATTATTTTAATCCACAATGCAGGATATGAATGGTATATCGCACACTTCCATCCCCGCAGTAGAGGTGTTGGTTTAGTTTTTGTCAGGTTTTATATCCTGGGAATAATCATTCCGGCAGTTTTCATATCTGTATTTATTAGAATGAAATGGTCATTAATTATGATGGCGGCAATATTTGGCTATATGTTTATCACCTGGTACAGTGGCAACCCACTAAGAGTCATATTGATGTCTATCTCCGCCTGCGCAGGGTATGGAGTCGTTATATCAGGAATGCTTTTAAAACGGAGTTTCAGGTCGTTAACCTGATATATCCGGCTGATGCTTCATCCCGGGTCGCGGCGTAAACGCCTTACCCGGGCTACTCAACCGCACGATTCCTCTGCCTGGTAGCCGTTGGGGTTTGGTAGCCCGGACAGATGCGCAGCATCGCCTCCGGGACAATATTCCGCAATGCTGCCCTGGTAGCCCGGCTAAGCGCAGCGCGAGCCGGGAAAAACGCCAACCTACCGCGCCAGATTATCGTACCCGCGCCAGCGGTAGTTGAGCACCGACAGCACCCAGCAGGCAACAAACAGCCCGACCACCACAAAACCAGCGTTGCCAAGATTGTCGTTCAACGCGCCAACCCAGCGCCAGACCCCACCGCTCAGAGAAAACTTATCCATCAACAGCCCCAGCGCTTCCAGCCCGCCGATAAACAGCGCCACCACCACCGACGTCTCGGTAATGGTCATATTGTAATAGAGCTTGCGCTGCGGCTTGCTGAACGCCCAACCGTAAGCGCCGACCATCAGCACGTTATCGAGCGTATCCACCAGCGCCATGCCGCTGGCAAACAGCGCCGGAAAAACCATAATCGACCAGATTGACATCCCGCTCGATGCGCTGGCAGCGGAGATCCCCAATACGCCAATCTCCGTCGCCGTATCAAAGCCGAGACCAAACAGAAAGCCCACCAGGTACATCTGCCAGCTACGGCTAATCAGGCGGAAGGTCTTACCAAACAGCCAGCTCATCATGCCGCCGCCGGTCGCCATCTCATCACTCACCTTTTCACCCTGCTTCCACGCCTGAAAGCTGCGCCAGACGCTGCGCAAAATCACCAGGTTGATAAACGCCATCGCCAGCAAAAATAGCGCCGACACGGCGGTGCCGATCACGCTGCCGGTATCGTGAAACCAACTCATCTGTTGACCAAACGCGGTGGCGGTCGCGGCAATCGCCGCCGAAGCGAGCACCACAATTGACGAGTGGCCCAGCGAAAACCACGCGCCAACACCGAAAGGCCGTCGCCCCTGCTGCATCATTTTGCGGGTCACGTTATCAATTGCTGCGATATGATCGGCATCCACCGCATGGCGCAGGCCGTAACCCCAGGCCAGCAGGCTGGCAGCCATTAGCGCGCCGCTGCCGCCGAACGCGACAAACGCCCAGCCCCAGGCCAGCAAATTGGCCGCAATTAATGCCAGCACCAGCGCCGCTGCGCGCGGCTGCTGGCGCAAAATCATCATTATCATATTGGTGTCCTTTAAGCCTGAAGACGGGCCGCAGCGATAACCGCCTGGCCGAGGGCGAGCGCCCCATCGCCTGCGGGTAGTTGCTGCGGAAACAACAGAGTAAAATCATGAAGATAAAAGGCTAATCGCGCCGCCAGCAGCCGGTTATGCAGTACTCCGCCACCAAAAGCCAGGGTGTGAATGTCCCGCGCGTTCGCACAATCACGCATCATCGCCGCCAGCCCGCAGGCCAGAGCATCGTGAAAAGCCCAGGCTTTTTGCGCCGGATTGGCCTGCCAGCCGAGCCACTGCTGCCAGAACATCGCCAGGTCCAGCGCGCCGTCGCGCCACGGTAACATCACCGGGTGATCAACGCTCTCGCAGGTTGCCGCCAGCGCCTCCAGTCGACAGGCCGCCTCGCCCTCATAGCTCAGGGTTTGCGGCGCGCAGCCCAACGCGCAGGCGACGGCGTCAAACAGACGTCCGCACGACGACGCTTTAGGCACATTAATGCCGCGCTCAATGGCCCGCGCCAGCAGTGGCCAGTTTTGCTGACGCAGCACGGCGGTTTCGACATAGCTCTGCCAGTCAGACACAAACGCCAGGCACTGAGCGAGCAGATTGCGCCACGGCTGACGGGCGGCGAAGTCACCGCCGGGCA
Source organism: Klebsiella sp. MISC125 (assembly GCF_051131775.1). Taxonomy (NCBI): domain Bacteria; kingdom Pseudomonadati; phylum Pseudomonadota; class Gammaproteobacteria; order Enterobacterales; family Enterobacteriaceae; genus Klebsiella; species Klebsiella sp. MISC125. The sequence continues at coordinate 1,427,810 of NZ_CP180448.1, read as the reverse complement.
GCGCCACCGCGGGCAAACCGCCAAGCCGTTCGCACTCGCGATAATTAACCCGCAGGCACTCGCCGCCCCACAGTTCGCCATTCTCCCCCATCCCGATGCCGTCGAGCGTCAGGGCAATCACGTCGCCGCCGTCCAGCGGCCAGCGATGCTCGGCCAGGCACGCGGCAGCGTGGGCATGATGATGCAACACCCGCTCAACCGGCAGCATAAGCGACGCCGCCCACTGCGAGGCGCGATAGCCGGGATGGGCATCAGCCACCACCCGCTGCGGCGTAAAAGCGTAGATCTCCTGCATCAAATGCAGCGCCTGTCGCCACTGCCCTTCTACGCCTTCCTCACCGAGGTCGCCAAAATGCTGACTGAGCACCGCTTCATCGCCGCGCAGCAGGCAAAAGGTATTTTTCATATCCGCGCCGAGGGCCAGCAGCGGCGGTACATCGTGGAATCCCGGCGGAAGCGGCAGCGCGTCCGGCACATAGCCGCGAGCGCGGCGCAGCATCTCGCCGCTTTGCCGCACCACGGAATCATCCATCCGCTGCACAATCTCGCGATTATGCAGCAGAAAACCGTCGGCAATCCCGGCGAGATCCGCCAGCGCCTGGTCGTTGGTCAACGCGGGCGGGCGACCGCTAAGGTTACCAGAGGTCATCACTAAAGGACGCGCCAGCGCCTGCGAAAGTAAATGCTGCAATGGATTAGACGGCAACATCCCCCCTACTTCCGCAAGCCCTGGCGCAATTTGGTCGCACAGGCCAGCAACCTGCGCTTTATTCAGCAGCACGATCGGCGCGGCGGGGGATGTCAGCAGCTTAAGCGCCTGTTCGGGCAGTCCCGTCGTTGTCGCCAGCATCACCGCCAGCGGTTTTGCCGGACGATGCTTGCGCGCCCGCAGCGTCGCCACCGCATCACGATTTCCGGCATCGCATACCAGATGAAAACCGCCCAGCCCTTTCACCGCCACGATGTCCCCCGCCATCAGACGGGCAATTGCCGTTTCTAAAGCGGCATCGCCAAGCAGGTTCTCCGCCGCGCCACGCCATTCCAGCTGCGGCCCGCACTCGGCGCAGGCCACCGGCTGAGCATGAAAACGGCGATCGGCAGGATTACCGTACTCCGCCGCACAGGACGAACAAAGAGGAAACGGAGACATGGAGGTCAGCGGGCGGTCATAGGGCATGGCGCGAATAATAGTAAAGCGCGGCCCGCAGTGGGTGCAGTTGATAAACGGGTAGCGGTAGCGGCGCTCCTGCGGGTTATTCATCTCCGCAAGGCACGCCGGGCAGGTGGCGGCATCGGGCACAATCTGCGTACGCATGCTCCCGGCTCCGCTTTGTCGGATGGTGAAACCCGACGGCGCGATGGCCCAGGCAAACGGCTGACCTTGCGTGCTGTCGATCCGCGCCAGCGGCGGGCAGCGCTGGGTTAAAGCGGCGAGGAACGCCGCATCACCGCCACCAAGCCGCACCAGTACGCCATCGCCGTCGTTGCATACGTCGCCACATAGCCCCAGCTCCTGCGCCAGCTGCCAGACAAAGGGGCGGAATCCCACCCCCTGCACTTTACCGCGAATGCGAATTTGCACCCCGTTCATCGCGCGGCCAAATTACCAGGCCAGCGCCGTGCGGCGGCGTTTTTCGATATTCATCTGTTCGAGCTTGTTACGGTCGACGCAAATCAGCGCGTGAGTTGGGCAGGCATCCATACAGGCCGGGCCTTCCTCACGGTGATAGCACAGGTCGCACTTATTAGCTTCGGCTTTTTCCGCCAGCACGTTCAGACCCGCGCCGCTGTTGCGGATAACCGGGCGCACTACCACTTCCATCGCGCCATACGGGCAGGCCACCACGCAGGTTTTACAGCCAATACAGCGTTCTTGCATCACGTGGACAAAACCCTTTTCGCGGCTGATTGCGCCGTTCGGGCAGACGTTAGCGCACGGCGCGTCTTCGCACTGACGACAGGCGGTGGCCGTCGACACATTGACGCCTTTAATCACGTGAATACGCGGTAAAAAGTTTTTTGGCGTCAGCGCGGCGCAGTCCTGATGTTCCTGATGAGAGACCACGCAGGCCACTTCACAGGTGCGGCAGCCGATGCATTTGCTCGCGTCGGCGATAATGAAACGGTTCATCCATTTCTCCAGCTGTAAGAAGGTTATGCGCCGGAGTATGCATAATACGTTCCAATTTTTATTGCATTGATAATAAAGGGAATAAATAACAGGAACAATGTCATCGTCACAACTGACGATGACAGATGACGACGTCAGGCATGCGGGCCGGGAACCATCGAGTCGCGTTCAATCAGCTCGCCGGGGAAGGTTTGCTGATATTTTAAATCACCGCCGTCGAGCATAAAAATCAGCCGGTTAATGCTCTCTTTGATCATCTCCGTGACCGGTACTTTCACGCTGGAGAGCGATGGCACCATATAGGGTGCCAGCACAATATCATCAAAACCGACTACCGATACCTGCTCCGGCACCTTAACACCGTGCAGATGCAGCTGCTTCATCGCACCGATCGCCATATCGTCGTTGCTCGCCACCAGCGCGCTGTAGCGGGCGTTACGCTGGCGCAGCGTCTCCACCCCGGCGGCACCGGTTTCCGGCGTCCACCTTCCTTCAACAATCAAATCGTTGTTCAGGTCGATGCCGTGGCGAGACAACGCATCTTTATAGCCCGAGAGACGCTCAACGCCGGTTGGCGAATCCAGCGAACCGGTAATAAAGGCGATGTCGCGATGACCCAGTTCAATGAGCTTTTCCACCGTCATCATCGCTGAGGCCTTTTGATCGGACCAGACGCAATGGCTGGCGTTGCGGCGCAGGCGGCGGTTGAGCACCATAATCGGCTGCTCATGGCTCTCGATAATCTCATCCATCTCATCAACGCTAAGAAAGCGCGGATAGATAATAATCGCGTCGCAGCGCAGGTCGAGCAGATACTGAATCGCCTCGCGCTCTTCCTCCGCGCTGTGTTTGCCGTCGGCGAGGATCAGCTGCCGCCCTTTGTCTTCGGTCATCCGCGCCACGTGATAGAGCAACTCGCTGAAGTAGACGCCGTGATAGAGGGTATTGGTCACCACCAGCCCAAGGGTCTGCGTCTTTTTGGTCGCCAGGTTACGCGCCAGCAGATTAGGCCGATAGCCGCTTTCAGCCACCGCCTGGAACACGCGGTCTTTGGTCTCCTGACTGACATAGCCGTTCCCCGACAGCACCCGCGAAACGGTGGCTTTCGACACCCCCGCGCGCTTCGCGACCTCCAGCATTGTTGCCATGTGGTTATTCCTGTTGCCAATGTTGCCCGCAGTGTACTGCACGCGCGGCGCTTTTTCAGCATTTGCACACATCTCTCCCTTTGCTGACAAAGCGATCAAAATCACAAAATTCAGATCTTAATTTTTTATATCTTGTAACTACAAATGAAACTATTGATGATTATGTGGAACCGGTTTCCTATGTATGCATGATACCGCTCCGTTTACGGCGCGATGACAAGCCAGTACCCCATTGATAAACAGGATAAAATCCGATGTCTAAAAACTATGCAGCCCTGGCGCAGCAGATCATCACGGCGATAGGTGGCGTAGATAACGTCGCCGCCATTACTCACTGTATGACACGCCTGCGTTTCGTGGTCAAAGACAGCGAGCAGGTTGATAGCGCCACTTTGAAAGGGCTAAAAGGCGTACTCGGCGTGGTGCGTAGCGACAACCAGTGTCAGGTGATCATCGGTAATACCGTCTCCCAGGCGTATCGCGAGGTGGTAGCCCTGCTGCCGGGGGATCTGCGCCCTGCCGAACCGCAAGGGAAACCGCCTATCACCTTAAAACGCATCGGAGCAGGGATCCTTGATGCGCTGATCGGCACCATGTCGCCGCTGATCCCGGCGATTATCGGCGGATCGATGGTTAAGCTGCTGGCGATGATCCTCGAGATGACCGGCGTGCTGCCCAAAGGGGCGCCAACGCTGACCATTTTGACGGTAATCGGCGACGGCGCGTTCTTCTTCCTGCCACTAATGGTGGCAGCTTCCGCGGCGGTGAAATTCAAAACCAATATGTCGCTGGCGATTGCAATTGCCGGGGTGCTGGTGCACCCGAGCTTTATCGAGCTGATGGCGAAAGCCGCTCAGGGCGAGCACGTTGAGTTCGCTTTTATTCCGGTGACGGCGGTGAAATACACCTATACCGTGATCCCGGCGCTGGTGATGACCTGGTGTCTCTCTTATATCGAACGCTGGGTCGACCGTATCACCCCGGCGGTCACCAAAAACTTCCTTAAACCCATGCTCATCGTGCTGATTGCCGCCCCGTTGTCGATTCTGCTGATTGGCCCGCTCGGCATCTGGATTGGTAGCGCCATTTCCGCGCTGGTTTATACCATTCATAGCTACCTGGGCTGGCTGTCGGTGGCGATTATGGGCGCACTGTGGCCACTGCTGGTGATGACCGGAATGCACCGCGTCTTTACCCCGACCATCATTCAAACCATTGCCGAAACCGGCAAAGAGGGCATGGTCATGCCGTCTGAAATCGGCGCGAACCTGTCGCTGGGTGGCTCATCGCTGGCGGTGGCGTGGAAAACCAAAAACCCGGAATTGCGCCAGACGGCGCTGGCGGCCGCGGCTTCTGCCATTCTGGCGGGGATTTCCGAACCCGCGCTGTACGGCGTGGCGGTGCGCCTGAAGCGACCGCTGATTGCCAGCCTGATCAGCGGCTTTATCTGCGGCGCGGTGGCCGGGATTGCCGGGCTCGCCAGCCACTCAATGGCGGCGCCGGGCCTGTTTACCAGCGTCCAGTTCTTCGACCCGGCTAATCCGATGACTATCGTCTGGGTCTTTGGCGTCATGGCGCTGGCGGTAGTGCTGTCGTTTGTCCTGACCCTGCTGCTCGGCTTTGAAGATATTCCAGTTGAAGAGGCCGCTGCTGACGCCAGACAGCGCCAGGCCACGGCTCAAACATCACACGCCTGAACACAATTTTGATAATGAGGTAACGCATGGCGACTTTTCCACAGGGATTTTTATGGGGCGGCGCACTGGCCGCCAACCAGTCCGAAGGGGCATATCTGGAGGGCGGTAAAGGGCTGACCACCGTCGATACCATTCCCCACGGCGCTCACCGCCTGCCGGTCAAGCTGGGGCTGGAAAAGCGTTTTGAGCTGCGCGACGATGAATTTTACCCGAGCCACGAGGCCATCGATTTTTATCATCGTTATAAAGAAGATATCGCCCTGATGGCGGAGATGGGTTTTAGCGTATTTCGCACCTCTATCGCCTGGAGCCGCCTGTTTCCGAAAGGTGATGAACAAGAGCCGAATCAAGAAGGGATCGCCTTCTACCGTTCGCTGTTCGAGGAGTGCAAAAAGCACCATATCGAGCCGCTGGTGACGCTGTGCCATTTCGACGTGCCGATGCATCTGGTGACGGAATATGGCTCCTGGCGCAATCGTAAAATGGTGGAATTTTTCACCCGCTATGCCCGCACCTGCTTTGAAGCTTTTGATGGTTTAGTGAAATACTGGCTCACCTTCAATGAAATCAATATTATGCTGCATAGCCCGTTCTCCGGAGCCGGGCTGGTGTTTGAAGAGGGCGAGAATCAGGATCAGGTGAAATACCAGGCCGCGCATCATGAACTGATAGCCAGCGCCTTAGCCACCAAAATCGCCCATGAGGTAAACCCGCAAAATCAGGTCGGCTGTATGCTGGCGGGCGGCAATTTCTATCCTTACTCCTGTAAGCCGCAAGACGTGTGGATGGCGTTAGAGAAAGACCGCGAGAATCTGTTCTTTATCGATGTGCAGGCGCGCGGTGCGTATCCGGTATGGGCCGCACGGGTATTTCGCGAGAAAGGCGTGACGGTTGTGAAAGAAGCGGGTGATGATGAAATCCTGCAAAATACCGTCGATTTCGTCTCTTTTAGCTACTACGCCTCGCGTTGCGCCTCGGCGGAGATGAACGCCAATAACACCAATGCCGCCAATATCGTTAAGTCGCTGAAGAATCCGCATATTCAGGCCAGCGAATGGGGCTGGGGTATCGACCCGCTCGGCCTGCGCATCACCATGAATATGATGTATGACCGCTATCAGAAGCCGCTGTTCCTGGTGGAGAACGGCCTCGGCGCGCGCGATGAGATTGACGCCAACGGCGAGATTAACGACGACTATCGTATTAGCTATCTGCGCGAGCATATTAAAGCGATGGGCGACGCCATCGAAGACGGCATTCCGGTGATGGGTTACACCAGTTGGGGCTGTATCGATCTGGTTTCTGCTTCTACCGGCGAGATGAGTAAGCGCTACGGCTTTGTCTACGTTGACCGCGACGACGCAGGCCACGGCACGCTGGCGCGCAAACGCAAAAAATCGTTCTGGTGGTATAAAAAGGTAATAGCCAGCAACGGAGAAGATTTGGCGTAGTTTGCCCCACAGGCTGAGGGATCCTCAGCCTCACAAACACCTGCAACACGGAAATTTTCCCGGCTCGCGCTGCGCTTGTTCATCAACGTCTGCGGGCCGGTAGCCCGAACAGATGCACAGCATCGCCTCCGGGAATGGCACCCGGCAGCCCCAATATTCCATACAGAATATTTTACACGACCCATTTCACGTCACTATTATTACCCTGAATAAAACAACCTAAAAAATCTTATTCGAGTTAGTCATAACCTAATATTTCCAGTTTCATTTTTTGCATTTTATTTTGTCGAGCTTGCCTCCAGTTTCAGGTTTGCCATTCTGTTTTTTTACTGGCATTTTATTCAGTAGTTTTTAAACGCAAAATAGAGTTTCACAACATATCGCTTGCCCAGTGACAAATAAATAAAATGTGGAGAAAACCATGACAGAAGAAAACAATAAAACGGAGTCGCTTATTACCAGGCCCTTTCGTCATTTAAAAGTGGGTTATATCAGGCGCAAAACCCGGCAAAGTCAACGCGGTCAGCAGCATTCATCGTTGAATCTCAATGGCGACTGGCTGGAAGCGGCGGGATTTCCTATAGGTACGACGGTAAAGGTATTGGTGATGCAAGGGAAGTTAATTATCCAGGCTGAAGGTTGAATTGAATAATTGCGGCGCTCTGGCTTTGCTGAGGCCGGGCGCACTGCTGACAAATCCTTCAGTGAAGCTCAGTACACCAGTCTGCTATCTCATTTTCATCTATTCCGTCCAGTATTTCAGATACCGAACGGCAACCCCGTGCGCGGTGTTTTATCAGGGTCATACATACCGTATCGCCGTCTGCTTTAACGCTCAGCGGTGGTCCCACTCTCCAGCCCATCATTGATGCAATCTTTCCAGGTATAGTCACGACTACCGCCCCTCCCCCTGCTGTCAAAGTTTAGTGAATGGCATATATTCTCCGATAAGTGTAACAATGCCTCACCAGAGTATAGTGCGAATTTATTTACTCTATCCTAATTATTATTTTATTTTTCCATTTTCATTGTTTGCATTTTATTTTGTGGAGCATCATTCCAGTTTTCGGTTGGCATTTTTTATTTTATTCTGGCAATTTACTCATCAGAAAAGAAGATTTAGCTCCCCAAGTAATAAAACTCAAGGATTGGAGGTGAATTTGTATCACTGGACCTGGCATGATTTTGAAGATCAAACAGAAGCGAATAACACTAGTGAGGATGACCCTTATGATTTCTCTACAGGAAATAAAAATTTCGAATATATAACCAGAGATTTTTGGGCAGGATCGCTCAGGAATGGTTACCGCTATACCATCGGTTTTCTACGCATGACTGGTCAATCAACTCTGGAAGGTATGGTCGGTACTTTGGTGCACGATGGAAATCCAGTTACGCTTCCTGATAGTGGAGGATGGATAGTGAGCTTTGACCTTTCCGAGGATCGAAATGAGTTTGAGCATGTCAGGCTCAATCATCGAGCAAGCAGAGAATTATGCGCCGCTGTTTCCAGTGCAATATACGACCATTACAATATTTCTAAAGCAGGTATATATTGTTGGTATGCTGCCCGCCCCAGATTACTGGGTTTGTATGACAGGGCATTAGGCTTTACCGTTGATGTAGAACTTAAACAAAAAGTTATTCCATTAACAACTAATTATAATCGCTCGGGCGATACAGGGAGGGGCTATGCCATCATCACGCAATACTATTCATATTCTAACCGGCGATCAGATATCAGCCGTACTGGATCGTAAGTTAAAACAAGCCGCCAAAAATACCGCAGAACGCAAACTCGCTACCGGGGAATATGTGATGTATGAAGGCAGGGTTGTGCCAGCCAGTATGCTGGCCGAAGCACAAACCAGACAGAAGCGTCGATAACGTTATTCCAGCCTGGCTTTTTGAAGCGAATCTTGCCGGAGAGTATCGGCTCTCCGACATTAATCTTACTCTTCCACCGCCTCCAACTGCGAAAACCCACCGCTCCCCTGCCAGCCGTTCAGCTTTTGATATACCACCTCGACCGCATCCTTAATCGGCTGGGTCATTGGATAGTAGAAGCCGACGATATCCGGCTGAATGCCTAAGAAGATCACCTCGCCGATATCCTCTTTCAGCTGATCGATAAGATAGTTAAGCGGCATATTGTGGGTGGTCATCATAAACATCTCGGCGATATCGTCCGGGTCGACGATGCGGATTTCGCCTGGATTGAGCCCCATATCGGTGGCATCGACGATCAGCAGCCGGTCGGGGCGCAGTTCACGAATAGCGACGATGTCGTTTTCCGGGGCGCTGCCGCCGTCAATCACTACCCAATCGCCAACCGGATTAGCGGTGCACATCTCCGCCAGCAGCGGGCCTGCGCCGTCGTCACCCATCATGCTGTTGCCAACACAGAGTAAAACGTCAGTCACGGAGTCTCCTTACCATCAGGTAGATGGCGCTTTCCTGGTGAATATCATGCAGCATGCTGAGCATAATTTTGCTCCACGCCTGCTGCTCAGGGGTTTGCCCGGCCTGCGCTTTATCGAAGGCGTTGGCGAGCATGGCCACGTGATTGCTGTCGATGACAATCTCGCCGTATTTCGGCACGCCTTCCATTTTGCGCCGCGCGGTACTGCCCTCTTCGAGGGTGGCAATCCACGCCAGATACGCCTCCCACGGACAGCTCAGCGCCGCCTCCAGGCAGTCGATCACGCCGAGGTGGTGGCCAATCGCCAGGCTGTAATAGACCACCTGCTGCGCCTGATCGGGCGTGGCATCGTTCTCATCAATAAATTTACGGCTCAGCTGACTGAACACCACCGTTTCGCTCATCGGATACGCGCTCCCTCTACCACCTGGTTAAGATGGGTGACGATCTCGGTCAGACGCGGATCTTTCTCCGCCTCCAGCCAGCGAACCACCTGATTATCGCCCTGTCCGAGCAGGCGCATATAGTCGTCGGCAATCTGGCGACCGTAGCGATAGCCCGCCAGGCGGCGCGCTTCGCGGTCGATACGTACGCGCAGCGGCTGCACCATGTCCGGGTGAAGAATCTCAGCCGCTTGTTCGTCCTGTTCGCCAGGCAGGCGAGCGTGGATTTTCTGCTCCAGCAGGCCCAGCGCCATGGCGAAGCCGTACAGCGTCGCGGCTGGCGTCGGCGGGCAGCCGGGAATATAAACATCTACCGGCACGATTTTGTCGGTCCCGCCCCACACGCAGTAGAGGTCATGGAAGATGCCGCCGCTGTTGCCGCATGCGCCGTAGGAGATACAAATTTTCGGGTCCGGCGCAGACTGCCAGGCGCGTAATGCAGGCGAACGCATCGCGCGGGTCACCGCCCCGGTAAACAGCAGAATATCGGCATGTCGCGGCGAAGGGACCACTTTGATCCCAAAACGCTCGGCATCAAACAGCGGCGACAGGGTGGCGAAAATCTCGATTTCGCAGCCGTTACAACCGCCGCAGTCCACGCGGTAGACATAGGCGGAGCGCTTAATTTTCTTCAGCAACGCGGTTTTCATGCTGGCGATGGATTCATCCACCGTCATCGGCACCGGGATGCCGTTGTCGTCGCGCGGGCCTAATAAATTGCTCATCAGCTGGCCTCTCTCATATGGCGAGTCAGTTCAATACGATCGGACGGCACCAGACATTTCTGGCGTTTGCACTCCGGGCAGGTCTCAAAGCTTTCGCGATGCAGCTCGGCACGGGTGTCGCCGTTGTGCTTAAGCAGCGCGATGGCGTAGTCGATCTCTTTTTGCACGGCGAACGGGCGTTCGCACACCCGGCAGTGGCAGATGTCGAAACGCGATTGCTGGAGAAAATCCTCTTTCTTCCACACCGCCAGCTCGTACTCCTGAGAGAGCTTGATTGCCGCCGTCGGGCAAACTTCTTCACAGCGTCCGCAGAAAATGCAGCGCCCAAGGTTGAACTGCCACGCCAGCTGGTTGGTGCTCAGATCGGTCTCGACCGTCAAGGCGTTCGATGGGCAGGCGTTAACGCAGGCCGCACAACCAATGCACTGCTGCGGATTGTGCTCCGGCTTGCCGCGGAAATTTTTATCCACCGGCATCGGCTCCAGCGGGTATGAATGCGTCGCGGTGCCGGTCTTAATAACTTTTTTAATAAAGGTAAACATTAATTAGTTGCTCCCAGCTTACGTGCGGTGTTTTTACCCTCACCCCGGCCCTCTTCCCAAAGGGAGAGGGAGAAGTACAGACGGCGTTCGGACTTGCCCACAGCGCCAATCTGTCCCCTCATCCTCCCAGGGAGAGGGTGAGGGTCGGAAAACCCCACGCAATGGCTCAATTATTTCAGCGGCGAGTTCTTACGCTCGATGCTGTAGCGCTCCAGCTCTTTGTACGGCACCACTTTGCTCTTCTTCTTGCGCACATCGACCACGGTCATGCGGTCAGTACAGGAGTAGCAAGGGTCGAGGCTACCGATAATCAGCGGCGCATCGGACACGGTGTTGCCGCGCAGCATATAGCGCAGAGTCGGCCAGTTGGCGTAGGTCGCCGCCCGGCAGCGCCAGCGGTATAGCTTCTGGTTGTCGCCGGTCATGCTCCAGTGGATATCATCCCCGCGCGGCGCTTCCGAGAAACCCAGCGCGAAGCGGTGCGGAATATAGGTGAAACCTTCTACCGCTAGTGGGCCGCCCGGCAAGTTATCGAGGCCGAAGTCGATCATGTTTAGCGCGGTATAGACTTCGTTGATGCGCACCTTCAGGCGCGAAATCACGTCGCAGCCCTGCTCGCTGTGCACTTCCATCGGCAGCAGGCCGTAACCGACAAACGGGTGATCGGCGCGGGTGTCGCGGGCATGACCGCTGGCACGCACCATCGGGCCGACGTTGCTGAAATCGCGGGCGATCTGTGGGTCGAGACGACCAATGCCCACAGTGCGCTGTTCCATATTCGGCGTGCTGAGCAGCATATCCACCAGCTCCTGCACGTCGCGGCGCATCTGCTGCGCCAGCTGACGGGTCTGGATCATGTCCTCTTTCAGCAGGTCGCGACGGATGCCGCCAATCAGGTTCAGGCCGTAGGTTTTGCGCGCCCCGGTGAGAATTTCCGCCATCTTCATCGACGTTTCGCGAACGCGGAAGAACTGCATAAACCCGGAGTCGAAGCCGGTGAAGTGGCAGGCCAGGCCGAGGTTGAGCAGGTGCGAGTGCAGACGCTCAACTTCCAGCAGAATGGCGCGGATCATCTGCGCACGTTCCGGCACCACGATGCCCATCGCGTTCTCGACGGAGGTGGTGTAGGCGGTACTGTGGGCAAAGCCGCAGATGCCGCACACGCGATCCGACAGGAAGGTGACTTCGTTGTAGCCCATGCGGGTTTCCGCCAGCTTTTCCATACCGCGATGGACGTAGAACAGGCGATAGTCGGCGTCGATAATATTTTCGCCGTCAACGAACAGGCGGAAGTGGCCCGGTTCATCGGAAGTCACGTGCAGCGGGCCAATCGGCACCACGTTGTTCTTTTTCGTACCCAGTTCATTAATGAATTCATAGGTTTCAGCATCGGTGGTCGGTGCCGGGCGCTGACGGTAATCCATGCTGTCTTTACGCAGCGGATACAGCTCATCCGGCCAATCGTCCGGCAGCACCAGGCGACGTTCGTCCGGCAGCCCCACCGGCACCAGGCCGTACATATCGCGCACTTCGCGCTCGCCCCAAACGGCGGCGGGCACGCGCGGCGTGACGGACGGATATTCCGGCTTATTGGCATCCACTTCCACGCGCACGGTGATCCAGCACTTCGTCCCCTGCTCCATCGACAGCACGTAGTAGACGGCGTAGTGGCCGTTCAGCTTGCGTTCGTCGTTGCCAAACAGCACCGACAGCCAGCCGCCCTGCTTGTAGTAAAGGAACTCGACCACTTCCGGTAAATAGTTGACCTTCACCGTCACGGTAAGCTGGTCTTTGGTCTGCCAGGCTTCATCCAGCACCACGCCCGGAAAGGCCTGATGCAGTGCGGCGAGATAGTGTTGACCGATTTTTTCTTCAGACATGCTCAAACTCTCTTAAATCACGCCACCAGCAAGGAGACGAAGGCTAAAAAGGCTAAACCGAACCCGGCCCAGGTAATGCGCCCGGTGATATCCAGGCGCAGACGCGCCATGCTGTTTTCGAACAGGGCGATAATCAGTACGCCAGCCACCAGCTTGACGACGGCAACCACTAACGCCAGCAGCAGACCGCCGACGCTAAAACTGGTCATCTGCCCCCACGGGATAAACACGCCGACAAACATCTGCAACACCACCAGCTGTTTAAGGCTGATGCCCCACTTCAGCACGCCGAAGCCGCTTCCGCTGTATTCTGAGAGCGGGCCTTCCTGAAGCTCCTGCTCCGCTTCTGCCAGGTCGAACGGCAACTTGCCCATTTCGATAAAGGTGGCGAAGGCGCAGGCGCACAGCGCCAGAATCAGCGGAATGCTGCGCGCGGCAGGCCAGTGGTAAATGGTGTCGGTGATGCTGCTGATATGGGTAGAACCCGCGACCTGCGCCGCAACCCACAGGCCGAGCAGCAGAATCGGCTCCACCAGCACGCCGAGCATCGCCTCGCGGCTGGCTCCGATAGCGGTAAACGGGCTGCCGGTATCCAGGCCGGAAATGGCAAAGAAGAAGCGGGCGATGGCGAACAGGTAGATCAGGGTAATCAGGTCACCCAACCCCGTCATTGGCGAGTCAACGGTCACCACCGGCAGCGCGGTGGCGATGGTCAGCATCACGCCGACCATCACGTACGGCGTCAGGCGGAACACCCAGCCGGAGGCATCAGGGCCAATGCTCTGACGGCCCAGCAGTTTGATGATGTCGCGATACTCCTGCAACACGCCGGGACCACGGCGGTTATGCAGACGCGCGCGCGCAACGCGAGTGATCCCGGACAACAGCGGCGCGGCGGCAAACAACACCAGCGCCTGCAACAATGCAATTAATACGCTCATTCTCAGGCTCCTCGCGAAATCACAATCACCACCAGCACCGCCAGCTCAACCAGCGCCACGCCGCGAAACAGCGCGGGTGCAGAAGCGCTCTGCCAGCCGGGGACCAGGCGCACCGGATTCAGCCAGTGGCGCAGCTTCAGCATCGGCGCAAAGGCTTCTTTCACCGGCATGGCGAAACCGTGGGCGGTGATGACCATTGATTTTTCATGGTCGTAGCCGCAGACCCAGGCCGCGCCGCGAGAGCGCGCTGGCAGGCGGTCGCCTTTGAAGAAGATCATCAGCAGCAGCGGCAGCAGCGGGCAGGCAATCAGCAGAATGGCGATCAGCGGCTGGGAGACAACGCTGGAAACTTCCGCCTGAACCGGGAACGCCCCGCTCACCAGCGGCAGCAACCACGGCGCGGCAATCCCGCCAATCACGCAGCAGACCGCAGCCAGCACCACGCTAAAGGTCATCAGCCACGGCGCGCAGGTGGCATTTTCCGCCTCTTTGCTGCGCGGTGCGCCAAGGAAGGTGACGCCGTAGACTTTCGCCATGCACATCACCGCCAGCGCGCCGGTAATCGCCAGCCCCACCGCCAGCAGTGGCCCCAGCAGACGACCAATAAAGGCATCGCCAGTACTTAGCTTGAAGAAGGATTGATAGATAACCCACTCCCCAGCAAAACCGTTCAGCGGCGGCAGCGCGGCCATCGCCATCAGCCCCACCAGCATAGAGAGCGAAATCAGCGGCATTTTTTTGCCAATTCCGCCGAGTTTCTCGATATCACGATGACCGGTGCGGAACCACACCGCCCCCGCGCCGAGAAACAGCGTAGTTTTAAACAAACTATGGTTGATCAGGTGATACATGCCGCCGATAAATCCCAGCACCATCAGGGTCGGGTTATGGGTAGCGACGCCGGTGACGAACGCCCCGAGACCGAGCAGAATAATGCCGATGTTTTCCAGGGTGTGGTACGCCAGCAGGCGCTGAATATTGTGCTCCATCAGCGCGTACAATCCGCCGATAAACGCGGTGATCATCCCCAGCACCAGCAGCATTACGCCCCACCACAGCGGCGGTACGCTTCCGGCCAGCGACACCGTCAGGATGCCGTAGAGACCGACCTTCATCACCACCGTCGAGAACAGCGCGGCAGCCGGAGCGCCCGCGCCCGCGTGAGCCTGCGGTGCCCAGCCGTGCAGCGGGATAACCCCGGCCAGCAGCGCAAAACCCACCAGACCCGGCAACCACAGCAGCGCGTTTTGCGGCGCTTCCATCGCCAGTTGGGTAATCTGCGCCAGCTCAAGGGTGCCGTAGAACGACCACACCAGCCAGCAGCTCCATGCCATCAGCAGCGTGCCGAGACGTCCCAGCGCAAACCACAGCTTGCCGGACTGCGCGCAGCCGGTAAGAAAGGCGGCGCAGAGCGCCATAATCTCCGCCATCACCACCAGCGCGCCGAAGTTCGTCACCACCACCGCGCAGGTCGCAGCGGCCAGCAACAGGTTCACCAGCAGGCCGTTCGCTTTGACCTGCGGATGGCGATGCCAGGAAATATTGAACAGTGAAATCGGCAGCGCCGACAAGCCAATCGCCAGCAGCCACAGCGCGTTAACGCCGCCAACCCGCATGGTCAAATGCAGCATCTGCAACATGCCGCCGCTGATGCGTTCCGGCATCAGTAGCGCCGTTCCGCCCGCCAGCACCAGCATTACGCTGGCGACTGCGCCGCCAATCCCGGCAATCGCCCCGCTCAGCGGTTTACGCATGGTGAACAGAAATGCCAGCACCGCGCTGGCGGCGTACCAGACCACCGCCTGATTCACTAATGAAATCACACTCATTTCACGTCCCCTTGTTGCGCCTGAAACAGCGACAGATCGCCGAGGTCGGTATTAAAAGTCAGCTGTCGCTTACGCTTGCTGGCCTGGGCGATGTCGCGGATATCCACCAGCAGCAGCGCTTTGGTCGGACAGGTACGCACGCACGCCGGCCCCTGTTCGTCGAAGTAACACAGGTCGCATTTGACGGCGATAGCGCGCACGCCGGGTACCCAGTCGAGCAGCGAGCTGACGCGGGCCGGGGCCGGTGGCGCAGCGGGTGCCAGCGGCGTATTGGCGTTGGCCGGAATATCCAGTGGACGGCTGCCGGAAAACTCAATCGCGCCGAACGGACAGGCGATGCCGCACAATTTGCAGCTTACGCACAGGCTCTCGTTGAGCTGCACTGCGCCATCGACGCGATTAATCGCATTAACCGGGCAGACGGCGGCGCAGGGGGCGTCTTCGCAGTGGTGGCACATTTGCGGCGCGGATTCTTTTTCATTGCGCATTAATTGCAGCCGGGGCATAGATTGCAGGCCCTGCTGGCGGTGAGTCTCAGCGCAGGCGGCTTCGCAGGTGCGACAGCCGATACAGACGGTGGAGTCAGCAATTACAAAACGGTTCACCGGGTCATCCTCGGGTGAAAGTCATTTTTGACGAAAACAGGTTGCGCAGGTGTCAGCTTCGACACTTGTCGACACCTGACGATTAACGGGCCTGCGTCAGGTGGTTTAAATCCACCGGCAGGCCTTGTTCCATAGCTTCATACAGGCGGTCATACACGGTGGCGATGGCCGCCAGATAGTGCTCGAGAACCTGCTCGCGGTCGCGGTTGCTAATACGGCCATCAATGGTGCCGTCTGAACCCAGCGTTGCCTGCGCAATCAAGCGCTTATCGTCACCCGTTTTGGTTTCGACGTAATATTCAATGGTATGGCTGTTAAAGCCTTCTGCCAGCGCGACGTAGACCTGAAAATGGCCAAACAGGACGAAGCACAACTCTTTGTCCGGCGCACAGCTCATGGCGTGATGCAGACGCGCTTTCGACAGCGTTATCCCCTGAACCAGCGAGTTGCAGTAGGTGTGCCACTGCTCCTGATGCTGGCGGTGACGATCGGCGATGTAGTCCGCCTTTTCACTTAATTCCCAAATAGTCATCCCGGCTCCCCCGTTGTATGAGATGCACCGTTTAAGCATTTTCCGTGCCAAACTTTAATTAATTGATATTTAACGAATTTAATATAAACAAACCGTTAAAATGACATGTCGATGACGATGTCAGACGGCTGTCATCGTCATTTATCCGACATTAGCTATGACCTGGCATCGTTATTGCATTAATGGGCCATCGCGATACGGAGGCACCATGCACGAAATCACTCTTAGCCAGCGGGCGCTGGAAATTATCGAACAGCAGGCGCAGCAGGCCGGCGCGCGTCGGGTCACCGGCGTGTGGTTGAAGGTCGGGGCGTTCTCCTGCGTGGAAGCCAGCGCGTTGACCTTCTGCTTTGAACTGGTGTGCCGCGGCACGCTGGCGGAAGGCTGCGAACTGCATATCGCCGAACAACAGGCTGAATGCTGGTGTGAAACCTGCCAGCAGTACGTGCATCTTATCTCACAGCACGTGCGCCGCTGCCCGCAGTGTCAGAGCGACCAGCTACAGATCGTGGCGGACGATGGCTTACAGATTCAGCGAATAGAAGTAGATCAGGAGTAAATTATGTGTACAACCTGCGGCTGCGGCGAAGGCAACCTTTATATAGAAGGCGACGAACATAACCCGCATTCGGCGTTTCGCAGCGCCCCCTTCGCGCCAGCCCCGCGCCCGATGATGAACATTACCGGCGTCAAAACCGATAACTTCGCCCCAACCCGCTCGGAGGCTGGCGACCTGCACTACGGTCACGGCGAAGCGGGAACCCATGCGCCGGGCCAGAGCCAGCGGCGGATGTTAGAAGTCGAAATCGACGTGCTGGATAAAAACAACCGTCTGGCCGCCCGCAACCGCGCGCGCTTCGCCGCCAAAGGCCAGCTGGTGCTCAACCTGGTCTCCAGCCCCGGCTCCGGCAAAACCACCCTGTTAACCGAAACCCTGGTGCGGCTGAAAGAGAAAACTGCCTGCGCGGTGATCGAAGGCGATCAGCAGACGGTGAACGATGCCGCGCGCATTCGCGCCACCGGTACCCCGGCGATTCAGGTCAACACCGGTAAGGGTTGCCACCTCGACGCGCAGATGATTGCCGACGCCGCCCCGCGCCTGCCGCTTGCCGACAACGGCATTCTGTTTATTGAAAATGTCGGCAACCTGGTGTGCCCGGCGAGCTTCGACCTCGGCGAGCGCCATAAAGTGGCGGTGCTGTCGGTGACCGAAGGCGAAGACAAACCACTGAAGTACCCGCACATGTTCGCCGCCGCCAGCCTGATGCTGCTCAACAAAGTTGACCTGCTGCCGTATCTCAACTTTGACGTTGAACAGTGCCTCGCCTGCGCCCGCGAGGTGAACCCGAATATTGAAATCATCCTGCTTTCCGCCACCAGCGGCGAAGGCATGGACCAGTGGCTTAACTGGCTGGAGGCGCAGCAATGTGCATAGGCATTCCAGGACAAATCTGCGCCATTGACGGCAATCTGGCGAAGGTCGAAGTGTGCGGCATTCAGCGCGAAGTCGATCTCACCTTAGTCGGCGCGGTCGACGACCAGGGCCAGCCGCGCCTGGGCCAGTGGGTGCTGGTGCACGTCGGCTTCGCCATGAGCATCATTAATGAAGCCGAGGCCCGCGACACCCTGGAGGCGCTACAAAATATGTTTGAAGTCGAGCCGGACGTCGGTGCGCTGCTGTACGGCGAGGAGCGGTAATGCGTTTTGTTGATGAATACCGCGCCCCGGAACAGGTGATGCAGCTGGTGGAGCACCTCCAGCAGCGGGCGCACCTGTTGCCGCATACCGCCGAGCGTCCCCTGCGCATAATGGAAGTGTGCGGTGGCCATACTCACGCCATTTTTAAGTTTGGCCTCGACCAGCTGCTGCCGGAAAATATCGAGTTTATTCACGGCCCCGGTTGCCCGGTGTGCGTCTTGCCGATGGGACGCATCGACGCCTGCATCGATATCGCCAGCCGCCCGGGGGTGATTTTCTGTACCTTCGGCGACGCCATGCGCGTGCCGGGGAAAAACGGTTCGCTGCTGCAGGCAAAATCGCGCGGGGCCGACGTGCGGATTGTCTATTCACCAATGGACGCCCTGAAGCTGGCGCAGCAGAACCCTGAGCGTGAAGTGGTGTTCTTTGGTCTCGGCTTCGAAACCACCATGCCCGCCACCGCCCTGACCCTGCGTCAGGCCCGCGAGCGCGGCGTATCCAACTTCTACTTTTTCTGCCAGCACATCACCCTGCTGCCGACCCTGCGCAGCCTGCTCGATCAACCGAATAACGGGATCGACGCCTTTCTCGCCCCCGGTCACGTCAGCATGGTCATCGGTACCGAAGCCTACGGATTTATCGCCAGCGACTATCATCGTCCATTAGTGGTGGCAGGATTCGAACCGCTTGATCTACTGCAAGGCGCGGTGATGCTGGTTGAGCAGACAATAGCGCGGCACAGCGAGGTGGAGAATCAGTACCGCCGGGTGGTGCCCGATGAAGGCAACCCGCTGGCGCAGTCAGCCATCGCCGACGTTTTCTGCCTCAGCGGCGACAGCGAGTGGCGCGGTCTGGGGGTGATTAGCGATTCCGGCGTGCATCTGACGCCCGCTTATCAACGCTTTGACGCCGAGGCACATTTCCGCCCGGCACCGCAGCGCGTTTGCGACGATCCGCGCGCCCGCTGCGGCGAGGTGCTGACCGGTCGTTGTAAACCTCATCAGTGCCCGCTGTTCGGCAATACCTGCAACCCGCAAAGCGCGTTCGGCGCGCTGATGGTCTCATCGGAAGGCGCTTGCGCCGCCTGGTATCAATATCGCAGTCAGGAAATCGAAGCATGAAAAGCGTCCAGTTAGCCCACGGTAGCGGCGGTCAGGCGATGCAACAGTTGATCGGCTCCCTGTTTATGCAGGCTTTCGCCAATCCCTGGCTGGCGGAGCAGGAGGATCAGGCGCGTCTCGATCTCGCTCAACTTACCGCTCAGGGCGACAGGCTCGCCTTCTCCACCGACAGCTACGTCATCGATCCGCTATTTTTCCCCGGCGGCAATATCGGCAAGCTGGCGGTCTGCGGCACCGCCAACGATGTGGCGGTGAGCGGCGCGATCCCACGCTATCTCTCCTGCGGATTTATTCTTGAAGAGGGGCTGGAGATGGCCACTCTCGAAGCGGTGGTGAGTAGCATGGCGCAGACCGCGCGGGAAGCGGGTATCGCTATTGTCACCGGCGATACCAAAGTGGTACCGCGCGGGGCGGCGGATAAGCTGTTTATTAACACCGCCGGGATCGGCGTCATCCCCACCGGTATTCGCTGGGGGGCGCAACAGATTAGCGCCGGCGATGTCCTGCTGGTCAGCGGCACGCTTGGCGATCATGGCGCGACGATTCTCAACCTGCGCGAGCAGATGGGGCTGGACGGCGCGCTGTCCAGCGACTGCGCGGTGTTGACGCCATTAATTCAGGCCCTACGCGATGTGCCTGGCGTCAAAGCGTTGCGCGATGCGACCCGCGGCGGAGTAAACGCGGTGGCCCATGAGTTCGCCGCCGCCAGCGGCTGCGGGATTGAGCTGCACGAACAGAAGCTGCCGGTTAACGATACCGTGCGCGGGGTGTGCGAGCTGCTCGGGCTGGACGCGCTAAATTTTGCCAATGAAGGTAAGCTGGTCATTGCCGTCACCCGCGAGGCGGCGGAAAGCGTACTTGCGCATTTACGGTCTCACCCGTTAGGGCGAGATGCGGCGATAATTGGCGACGTTGTTGAGCGCCGGGGAGTGCGATCCATTGGCCTGTACGGCGTGAAGCGCACGCTCGACCTTCCCCACGCCGAGCCGCTGCCGCGCATTTGTTAACGGAGTACGGGAGAGTTCCCGGAGGCGGCGCGTTGCGCCTGTCCGGGCTACAAAACCCAGACCGGTAGCCCGGACAGATGCGCAGCATCGCCTCCGGGGAAAACATCGGGCCACTACGGATGGCTAACAGCGGCAACAACCGCTTTATTAACATACTATTATTTGTGTCATCACTTTCTTCTGCGCCGCGTTGTGGTGCTTTTTGGACTTAAGCAATGTCGTATACACCGATGGGCGATCTTGGGCAGCAGGGTCTGTTCGATATCACCCGTATTTTATTACAGCAGCCGGACCTGGCCGCGCTGAGCGAAACGCTGACCCGCCTGGTGCAGCAATCCGCGCTCGCCGACCGGGCAGCAATTATTCTGTGGCAAGCGGGTAACCATCGCGCAGTCCGCCACGCCTGCGATGACACAGGCCATCCGGTCAGTTACGAAGATGAAACCGTCCTCGCTAACGGCCCGGTACGACGCCTGCTGTCGCGCCCGGACGCGCTGCATTGCGATAGCACCACCTTCGCCGAAACCTGGCCGCAGCTCGCCAAAAGCGGGCTCTATCCCGCTTTTGGCTACTACTGCCTGCTGCCGCTGGCGGCAGAAGGCCGCATCTTCGGCGGCTGCGAGTTTATTCGCGATGACAACCGTCCGTGGACGGAAAAAGAGTACCAACGGCTGCATACCTTCACGCAAATCGTTGCCGTAGTGACCGAGCAGATCCAAAGCCGGGTCAGCAATAACGTTGACTACGACCTGCTGTGCCACGAGCGCGATAATTTCCGTATTCTGGTGGCCATCACCAACGCAGTACTCTCGCGGCTGGATATCGACGAGCTGGTCAGCGAAGTGGCAAAAGAGATCCACCGCTACTTCCGCATTGACGCTATCAGCGTGGTGCTGCGCAGCAACCGCAAGGGCAAGCTCAACATCTATTCCACCCACTATCTCGACGCCAGCCATCCGGTGCACGACCAGAGCGAAGTGGACGAGGCCGGCACCCTGACCGAGCGGGTGTTCAAAAGCAAAGAGATGCTGCTGCTTAACCTGCACGAACATGACCCGCTGGCGCCGTACGAAAAAATGCTCTTCGAGATGTGGGATAACAAAATTCAGACCCTGTGCCTGCTGCCGTTGATGTCCGGCAATACCCTGCTTGGCGTGCTGAAGCTGGCGCAGTGCGATGAAAAAGTGTTTACCACCACCAACCTTAAGCTGCTGCGGCAAATCGCCGAGCGCGTATCGATTGCCGTCGATAACGCCCTCGCTTATCGCGAAATCCAGCGTCTGAAGGAGCGTCTGGTCGATGAAAACCTCGCCCTGACCGAACAGCTCAATAACGTTGAAAGCGAGTTTGGTGAAATCATCGGACGCAGCGAAGCGATGAACAGCGTGCTCAAGCAGGTCGAAATGGTGGCGCACAGCGACAGCACCGTGCTGATCCTCGGCGAAACCGGCACCGGTAAAGAACTAATTGCCCGCGCCATTCATAACCTCAGCGGGCGCAATAGCCGTCGGATGGTCAAAATGAACTGCGCGGCAATGCCCGCCGGGCTGCTGGAAAGCGACCTCTTTGGTCACGAACGCGGTGCCTTCACCGGTGCCAGCGCCCAGCGTATCGGCCGCTTCGAACTGGCGGACAAAAGTTCGCTGTTCCTTGATGAAGTGGGCGACATGCCGGTAGAGCTGCAGCCGAAGCTGCTGCGCGTGTTGCAGGAGCAGGAGTTCGAGCGCCTCGGCAGCAATAAGTTGATTCACACCGACGTACGCCTGATCGCCGCGACCAACCGCGATCTTAAGCAGATGGTCGCCGATCGCGAATTCCGTAGCGATCTCTACTACCGCCTGAACGTCTTCCCGATCCACTTGCCGCCGCTGCGCGAGCGCCCGGACGATATTCCGCTGCTGGTAAAAGCCTTCACCTTTAAAATCGCCCGTCGTCTGGGACGTAATATTGACAGCATTCCGGCAGAAACCCTGCGCACCCTCAGCCGCATGGAGTGGCCAGGTAACGTACGCGAACTGGAGAACGTCATTGAGCGTGCGGTGCTGCTGACCCGCGGCAACGTGCTGCAACTATCACTGCCGGAAATGAGTATCGAGCAGGAACCGCTGGCCGCAGAAGTGCTGCCGGAAGACGGCGAAGATGAATACCAGCTGATTATCCGGGTACTGAAAGAGAGCAATGGCGTGGTCGCCGGACCGAAAGGCGCGGCCCAGCGGCTGGGGCTAAAGCGCACAACATTGCTTTCAAGAATGAAACGGCTGGGTATTAACAAAGACGATCTGCTATAACCATTGGAGTCATTAATAACACATTGAATGGAGGCATTATGGCGGTATCAGCACGTAACCAACTCATCGGCACGGTCAGCGCAGTCGCAACCGGCGCGGTCAACGATGAAATCGAACTGACGTTAGCGGGCGGCGCAAAGCTGGTAGCAATCGTTACTCACAGCAGTAAGGAAGCTCTGGGGCTGGCGACCGATAAAGAAGCCATTGCGCTGATTAAAGCACCGTGGGTCACTCTGGCGACGGAAGATTGCGGTCTGAAGTTCTCCGCCCGCAACCAGTTTGCCGGTAGCGTAAGCCGGGTGACTGAAGGCGCGGTAAACGCCACCGTACATATTCAGGCCGACGCGGGCTTTGAAATCATTGCCGTCGTCACCAATGAAAGCCAGGAAGAGATGAAGCTGGCACAGGGCAGCCGCGTGATTGCGCTCGTTAAGGCTTCCGCCATTCTTATCGCCACCCGCGCTTAAGCGATGGGCCACGCAGCTCGCGTGGGATGTGACTTCCCGGAGGCGATGCTGCGCATCTGTCCGGGCTACAAATTCGTGCGGTTTGGTAGCCCGGACAGGCGCGTCAAGCGCCGCCTCCGGGGGATTTTGCGAAGCTATTTATCAGAACTGAAGCCGTTGCTGGTCGCCAGTTCGGCAAACCACAGCGCGTTGCGTTTTATCTGCCGCTCGCCGGTTTGCAGGTTGAGCCGCCAGAAACCATAGCGCCGCTTGAACGAGTTAATCCACGACCAGTTATCGATAAAGGTCCACTGGTGCACGCCAAAGCAGTTGGCACCGTCGGCAATGGCGCGATGCAGCTGCACTAGATGCTCTTCCATCAGGCTGATACGGAACGAATCATCAATCACTCCATCTTCACCCGGCTCGCCTTCCGACTCAATATCCATCGCGATACCAATCTCGGCGAGGAACCACTTTATATTGCCGTAGTTATCGCGAATATTGGCGGCAATGTCGTAAATCGCCTGCGGCAGAATTTCATTGTTATCGCGATACGGGTTAAAGCGCCCTTCTGGATTCACGTAGTTTTCGAAGTAAAACTCTGGCGTGAAATAGTCCAGCGTATAGTCGCTTTCGCGCGCCTTCACCCGCCGCGGCACGTAGTAGTTGACGCCAAGAAAGTCGACGTGCGAGCCGGTAATGAGCTCAACATCGGCTTTCGTCACCACCGGCAGGCAATCGTGAACGGCCAGAATTTCGCACAGCTCTTTCGGGAACTGATGTTTCACCAGCGGGTCGAGGAAGCTGCGGTTAAAAAACAGATCCGCATACCACGCCGCCTTTTTGTCCTCCGCGCTGTCGTTGCGGGTATAGGACGGCGTCAGGTTCAGCACCACGCCAATCTCGCTTTTCAGCGCCAACGCACGAAACTCGCGGACCGCTTTGGCGTGGGCCAACATAATGTTGAACGCCACCTGCGCCGCCAGCTTGCCGTCTTTTTTACACGGATAGTGGAAGTCATACAGATAGCCCCCCTCTACCGGCACAATCGGCTCGTTGAAGGTAATCCAGTATTTCACCTTGTGGCCAAATAGCTCAAAAGCGGTGCGGGCGAAACGAGCGAAAAGATCCGTCACATGCGCCGACTCAAAGCCGCCGTACTGCTTTTGCAGGGCTTCCGGCATGTCGAAATGATAGAGGTTGATCATCGGCTCAATGCCGTTTTCAATCATTTCATCCAGGTAATCGTTATAGAAACGCACCGCGTCCGCATTGGGCGCGCCGGTTTCGAAGTCGTCAATGAGCCGCGACCATTGAATCGATGTCCGAAAGGAGTTGAAGCCGGTCTGCTTCATCAACGCCACATCCTGCGGATATTGATGATAAGTGTCGCAGACGGTTTGCGGCCCAATCTGCTGATAAAAACGCTCCGGCTGTTCGGCAAACCAGCTATCCCAAATTGAACGGTGCGGCTTGTTGCTTATGCCCTCCGTTTGCGGGCCTGATGCCGCCGCGCCCCAAAAAAAGCCTTCCGGAAACTGATACCGGGTCATAACGCCTCCTGTAAGTTAAAAAAGGCTGCACCCAACGAGCGCAGCCAATAAGCACTACTCTGCAACCACTTCAATTGACTTGATAAACATATAGCCCCAGTCACCGGCGAATTTACCGAAGTCGACGCGGTTATCACCGGCCTTCAGCTCAACGGGCACCAGCAGCTGCTGGCCCTGCTCATCGGTCTGCGGGAATTCCACCGCGATTGGCGCGCCGCCGTTAACGATAAACGAGTTTTTCTTACCGCCCCATTTGCCGTTGAACGTCACCCGCAGCTGATACTTTCCGGCCCACGGCGCGGCAACCTGCCAGCTCACCTTATCGCCATCGTTGGCGAACGGTCCGAGGAAGCCATCGTCGCCCAACGTCAGCGCATCTTTCTCGCTTTTAGCCGCCTCAATCTTGCCCTGGCTAACGTTAAACACCCCACCGCCAAAACGGCAGTAATCGGCAGGCGCTTTACCAACAGCTTGCGTCACCGTCACCTTGACGGTTTTGCTGCTTTTGAGCAGGCCGTCATCGGCTGTAAAGGTCAGGTCATATTCACCGGGCGCGCTAAACCAGGCGCGGGTTTCGGCTTTATCCGTGGCACAAAAATGGGCCTGCGCGTTGCCGCCATTGCTCCAGCCCACCTTCACGTTACGGTCCGGTAACGCATCATCGCGCCAGCTCGCGGTTAATTGCACGCCCTGATCCTGAGTCGTGGTGAGCTTATCGACCAGCGTTACCACCGGAGCCTGATTCTGCTGGATATGCTTGACGCTAATCACGTTCGAAGGCACCGAACTACCGCTCTCGTTTTTGGCGATGGCGCGGTAATAATACGTATTCCCCAGCTGCAGACTGCGATAGTCATCGCGGAACAGATCCATCGTCTGCGGGTTCCACTCGTTAACGCCGTCGGAGATATCGCGCCCCACCACTTTCCACGGCCCTTTTGCCGAATCAGCGCGCTCCACGTCATAAGTGCGTCCTACCGCCGCCCCCAGCCAGTTGATGGCAAACGGCGAATCCGTTTCCCGCAGCTTCGGCGCGTCCGGCTTCGGCAGCGGCGGCGCTTTCTCCTGGCCGTTCATCTGCGCCGCCGCGGTCCGCACCAGGTCAACCACGTCTATTTCCTGGTTGGCTTTACCCTCTACCGGAAAGCCCGGCAAGTGGTAGCTGTAGTGGCCAGTGGACTCTTTATGCCAGTAGAAACCACCCTCGTGACGATGGCCACGGAAGCCCCAAATCAGCCCGCCCGCCGCCTGCGCGCCTTTGACCTCGCTATGCACAATCGACTGCATAATGGCGTTGAGCTGCTTCGCGTCCAGCAGACCGAATTCGCCCACCATGTACACTTTCTTGCCCGCAGCCGCCGTCAGATCTTTTTTTACCTGATCGGGATGGTTGTTATCGGCATTGGTGTAGTAGTGGTTGCTGACGATATCGACGTTCGGATCGTTGAGTGCAAACGCATTGATTTTCTTATAGGTGCCGTCAATCACCAGCTGATGCGGCGCCCACTTTTTGATCCACGCGGCGGTCTGCTGAAGGAATGCGGCATTGGTATCCTCCAGCTCGTTGCCGGTCTCCCAGGCCATAATCGCTTTTTCGTCATAATACGGGCGACCGGTCACGCTGTTGGTGCGGGTGATCACCTGGCGAATCACGTCGAGATAGGCCTTGAAGGTTTTGCTGCCGGTCCGATAAAAATCCTCCGGCTTTTCATGATAGAACGCCGCCAACTGCTCGCGGCCGCCCCACCACCACCAGTGATCGATAAACGGCAGGATCAGGCGCAGTCCCTGTTTGTCCGCCTCGGCGATCATATTGTCGTAAACCCGCATCGCCTTTTCGTTGAGGCGCGGCATGCCGTCGGCGCTTTCCGGGGCCAGAATATGGGTTTCGCGACCGCAGGCCTGGTCAAACTCCTGCTGCACCGAGAGCACATACACTCGCTGCGCTTTGGCTCCGGTTTGCACCTGCGCCTTAATCCAGTTTTCCTGTTCGTCCGCCGTCGGCCAGCGGAAGTATTGCCCCCAACCGCGCGAGTCGGCTTTGCAGGTGCCGCGCGCATCGTCTTCAATACGGTGCAGCTCCGGCGCGTGGATGCCCGCAAAGCGGAAGACCTTGTCGCCGTCTTTTAGCATTGCGCCGTCGCGGGTAATAAAGTGTTCAAAGTGCGACTGCTCTGCGGCCATCGCCCCTGCGCTTCCCAGCGCCGAAAGCAGCGCCACGAGCATCAGTTTTTTTACCGGCTTGATCATTGTTATCTCTCCTTAGAACCAGACTTCGGCCTGCACGCCAAAGTTCAGCGTGTCGGTGTCACCGCTACGCGAGTAGCCGCCTGCGGAAATGGTATTGGTGCTCCAGTCGTAGTTGCCATCCAGCGCATCGGAGACACCTTTGTCCCACTTGGCGTAGGTAACGAAGAAGCGCAGCTGTGGGCGAGTCCAGAAGCCGGAGTCAAAGGTCAGGGTCGGCGCAACGGTGATTTTGGTCAGACCGCCTTTGCCTTTGCCGTCTACGCCTTTGTAGTTTTTATCGTCGAGATATTCGTAGCCCAGTTCATACTGCATGGCGAAGTTTTTGGTGATCTGCTGGTACGGACGGATCCCGGCCACCCAGCTGGAGCGTCCCCAGCCGTCGGCATCTTCCGTCCACCAGCGGTAGTTTTTGTCTTTCTGGTAATAAGCGAAAGTCGATATTTCCCAGTCGCCCAGGGAAGCCATGTTGTCCAGCACCACGCGCCAGGATTGGGTGTCTTCGAGGTTAGCCCAACCCCAGCCGTTTTTACCCAGCGAGTCCCCTGCCGCCAGGCCGCGCCCGTACTGGAAGACCACGCGAGAGTAGCCGCCGGTCAGGCCGTAAAAACCGTCAAAGTTGTAGACCCCGGTCACGCCGTAGCCCTTTTCCGCCGAGGTCGGGTGATTCTCGTTGCGGTTCATGTGGTGACCAATCAGCTCCAGATCGAAGCCGGTGCCGCCGATCTTTTTCAACCACAGGTTGAGCGAGTAGTCATCCGGATAACCCTGATCGCCTTTATCGACCGGGTAGGCTTTGGTTTCGTCCGTCGGCGAGAAGGCGTAAACCCCGGCGTCGAAGCGGGCGAAGCCGAGATCCATGTTATCGAAGCCGCCGCCGGTACCGTTGTACTGAATGTACTCCCAG
Source organism: Klebsiella sp. MISC125 (assembly GCF_051131775.1). Classification (NCBI taxonomy): domain Bacteria; kingdom Pseudomonadati; phylum Pseudomonadota; class Gammaproteobacteria; order Enterobacterales; family Enterobacteriaceae; genus Klebsiella; species Klebsiella sp. MISC125. The sequence goes on along the minus strand of NZ_CP180448.1, from coordinate 1,400,194 downwards.
TCAAACTGGTGGCTGGAGGTGTTAGAGCTGCTGTAGCGCTTACCGGCCCAGAAGGTCATTTCCGGGGCGAAGTCGAGATTCGACAGCTCGGCAAAGCCTTCGCGGAACTGAACATCATGCCCGTCATCATCCTGACAGTTCCAGTCAGAGGTACATTTTGACTGGTGGGTGATGTTGGCCTGGACTTTCGCCACTACGCCGCTGTCTGAGGTTAACGTCACCGTCGGGATCAGTTCGATCTTGGTGTCCTCTTCGTTGCCCAGACGCCATTTGCCGTCCGGCATCAGGCCAACGGAGTCGGCGCGGTTGCCATCGGAGTTAGCGAGGATCCCCGAACGGATATAGCCATGGAGCATGAAATCGTATTTCTGCTCGGCGCTGGCGCAGTCGCTCATCACCATGAGGGCGAGTAAAGACAGAGGTATTGAATGATTTAGCCTGATCATTTTTTTTCCTTGGTTATTTTTTTATTAACACTGCCTGAGAACGGAAGGAAATTTACGGATCAAAAACGGAAATGTACATCCATTAACGGAAAGCGCTTTCCGTAATTGCCGGATGAGTTCACAAATTTGACGATAGAGGGCAAATATTCGTGATGAAGTTCACATAACCAGGCGGAAATAAAAAAGCCCGCACGCGGCGGGCCGATTCAGGCAGGGGAAAAGCTTAGCGTTCGGCGTCGGCGAGCTGGCGTTCGTAGACTTTGAAGAACGGGCGATAGAGCATCCACGCGTTAAAAATAGCGAACAGGCACATACATAAATTTTTCCAGCTACCGTTGGCTGACCAGGCCGCGCCGAGCGGCGACGGCATCGACCACGGCAGCATCGCCACCGCCCGGTCGAGAATCCCAAGCTGAGTTAAATACCAGGCGATACAGGCATTTATCAGCGGAACAAAAATAAACGGCAGCAGAAAAACCGGGTTCATGATGATGGGGAAGCCAAATAATATCGGCTCGTTGATATTAAAAAGCGAAGGCAACAGGCCAATTTTTCCCACGCTTTTTAGCTGCCGCGAACGGCTGCGCATCGCCATAAAGACCAGCGGCAGGGTGGAGCCGATACCGCCAATCAGCAAGTAAAAATCCCAGAATCCCTGGAGGTAGATATGCGGCAGAGTGGCGGAACCGGTGGCCAGCGCCTGCTGGTTTTCAAACAGATAGGTCATCCAGAACGGGTTCATAATCCCGGTGATAATCAGCGCGCCGTGAATACCAACAAACCAAAGTAAATTACAGATAAATAACGAGATTAATACCGCTGTTAGCGTATCGGAGGCCACCACCAGCGGGCGTACCGCTTCGCTAATCAGTTCCGGTAAAATGCGCCCGGTGCTTTGCAACAGTAACGCATTGATAACGCTGATAGAGAGCATTACCACCAGCAGCGGGATCAGCAGTTGGAAACCGTTGCGGGTCATCACCGGCACCTCTTCCGGCAGACGGATACACCAGCCTTTCTTGTAGAAAAAACGGATAATTTCAATCGAGTAGGTGCTTGAAATCAGCGCGGTAAAAATCCCCATCCCGCCGAGAAAAATATTAGTCGCCCCGTTATCACGAAAGCCGATAAACAGCAAAAAAGCCAGACAGCCGGTTAACCCGCAGAGCCGCTCCGGCAGCCGGTACTGCTTGGCAAGGCTGGCGCTGGCACCGAAGGCCACAATCAGCGCCACCAGCCCGATGGTGAGTTCGAAGGTCGGCAGCAGAATGGGCCGCAGCTGGAGATAGAACTGGCCGAAAGCCGATGCGCCGTCAATGGAAACGGGCGGAAACAAAATTGGCACCAGCAAACTTCCGACAATCACAAACGGCATCGCCAGCGCAAAGCTGTCGCGCATCGCCGTAATGTGGTTATTGCGCGTCAGAACGTTGGCCAGCGGCGCCAGCCGCTGTTCGATGATATCGACGACAACATTCATCAACTGAATGTTCATAGTCCTGCCTTATAGGAATAGTTTTATCGCCGGGATGATCGCGCACTCCTGAGTAAAGTAAAAGCCCGCCATAGGTGATCGTGGTCACAATAAATAAATCCACAAACGGAAAGCGCTTTCCGTTTTATATCCACTATGACTATAGTCGGCACATCCAACTCATCAGGAGCGGTTTATGAAAAAGATAATGTTGTGTTGTTCTGCGGGCATGTCCACCAGCCTGCTGGTGAAAAAAATGGTCGCCGAAGCCGAGCAGCGCGGGCTGCCGGTAGAGATCAACGCCTTTGGCGTCGCGGAATTCGATCAGCAGGTCGGTCATTACCAGGTGGTACTGCTGGGACCGCAGGTGAAATACATGCAGAAAGACCTGCAAAAACAGGCCGATAAATACGGGATCCGCGTGGAACCCATCAACATGATGGATTACGGCATGCAAAAAGGCGGTGCCGTACTGGATTTCGCGCTTTCCCTTATTGATAACAAAAACTAAGGAAAGATCATGAGCTCTCTGTACGCTAAGTTGATCACCGTAATTGAACAGAAGATCACCCCCATGGCGGGGGCGATCGGCCAGCAAAAATATGTCACCTCGATCCGCGACGGCTTTATTACCGCCCTGCCCTTTATGATCGTCGGCTCGTTTTTACTGGTATTCATCTTCCCGCCGTTTTCCCCGGATACCACCTGGGGCTTTGCCCGCGCCTGGCTGCAATTTTCTCTCGATCATCGCGACGCGCTGATGCTGCCGTTTAATTTCAGCATGGGGGTGATGACGCTGTTTATCGCCGTCGGAATCGCCGCGAGCCTGGCGAAGCACCACAATCTGGACCCGCTAACCGCCGGGATGCTGTCGCTGATGTCGTTTCTGCTGGTGGCCGCGCCGCTGAAAGATGGGCAGATCTCCACTGCCTATTTCTCCGGTCAGGGGATCTTCACCGCCATTCTGGTGGCGATTTACTCCACCGAACTGTACGCCTTTCTCAAGCGTCACAACATTACCATTCGTCTGCCGCCGGAAGTGCCGGCTGGCGTGGCGCGCTCGTTTGAAATCCTGATTCCGGTGTTGGCGATCGTGCTGACGCTGCACCCGTTGAACCTGTTTATTGAAGCGCAACTGGGGATGATCATTCCGGAAGCGATCATGTCGCTGGTGAAACCGCTGGTGGCGGCCTCCGATACCTTACCAGCGATCCTGCTGTCGGTACTGGTGTGCCAGGTGTTGTGGTTTGCCGGGATCCACGGAGCGCTGATCGTCACCGGGATTATGAACCCGTTCTGGATGGCTAACCTGTCGATCAACCAGGCGGCGATGGCCGCAGGGACGGCGATCCCGCATATCTACGTGCAGGGTTTCTGGGATCACTATCTGCTGATTGGCGGCGTTGGCTCCACGCTGCCGCTGGCGCTAATGCTGATGCGCAGCAAGGCTATTCACCTGCGCACTATTGGCCGTATGGGCGTGGTACCAGGCGTATTTAACATCAACGAACCGATTCTGTTCGGCGCGCCAATCATTATGAACCCGCTGTTCTTCCTGCCGTTTGTACTGGTACCGATGATCAACGCAACGCTGGCGTACTTCGCGCTGAAGCTGGATCTGGTGAGCCGCGTGGTGTCGATGACGCCGTGGACGACTCCGGCCCCTATTGGTGCCTCCTGGGCGGCGAACTGGAGCTTTAGCCCGGTGATCATGTGCCTGATTTGTATGGCGACTGCGATGGTGATGTATCTGCCGTTCCTCAAAGCCTACGAAAAACAGCTGCTGGAGCAAGAACACGCTAACGCCGTTGCGCAGGCCGAAGGCGCGCCGCAATCCGCATAATTCATACTATTCAGAGGTTTGTCATGGAATTAGAAGACCAGGTGATGGGTATCATCATCAACGCCGGGCAGTCACGTAGCCTGTGCTACGAAGCGCTGAGCTGCGCGAAAGAGGGCGATTTCGCCGCCGCCGACGAGAAGATGAAAGAAGCGGCGCATTTTGCCCGCGAGGCGCATCTGGTGCAGACGCAGCTGATTGAAGCCGACGAGGGCGAGGGAAAGACCAAAATGACGCTGGTGATGGTTCACGCCCAGGATCATTTGATGACTTCGATTCTGGCGAAAGAGCTGATCGGCGAGCTGATTGCGATTTACCGCTCGCGACCGCTGCACGTGTAGAGCTGCCCCCTCACCCCGGCCCTCTCCCCAAAAGGGAGAGGGAGAAAAGCAGGCGACCGCTGCACGTGTAGAGCTACCCCCTCACCCCGGCCCTCTCCCCAAAAGGGAGAGGGAGAAAAGCAGGCGGTGGCGCGGGCTGATTGCCAGTTCTGGCAAGCGCTGAAGGCCGCTGGCGATAGACACTTTTTTCAGCAGATATGCTAAGCTAGGCGAAAATATTCAGACAGAAAATGCCATGCCAACCATTGATGATGTTTCAAGATTAGCGAATGTCTCCCGAGCGACGGTATCCCGCGTGCTGACCGGCACACGTGGCGTGCGCGAAGAGAGCCGCGAGGCCGTTTTACGGGCAGTAGAAGAACTCAACTACCGCCCGAGCTTTGCCGCGCAAAACCTCGCCAGTCAGACATCCAATCACGTGGGGCTGGTGATTCCGGCGAACGACGAAAGCAGCGGCGCACGCCTGCTGCCGATGCTGTCATTAGCGCTGAAGGGGCTGAACAAAAACCTGATCGTGCAGTACGTGACGGATGCGGCTGAACAGGCGGCGGTGGTTGATGATTTACAGCGTCAGTGCGTCGCGGTAGTGGTGCTCGGCGCCGTCGCTGCCGATACCCCACGCAACGTTATCTCCTTCGACAGGTTTAGCGTCGCCGGGGTGAATAATCAGGGCTACGACTACGCATTTGCCACCGAGAGCGCCTGCCGCTACGTGATTGGCAAAGGCCACCGCAATATCGCCCTGCTGACCGATAACGACGGCGATGACGCCAGCCGCCAGATGCTCGAAGGCTATCGCAACGTTCTGCAAAACTACTCTATCCCGTTTAACCGACAGCTGATGCTGGCGGCCAACGATAACGTCGAGCAGGCGCTGCTGACGCTGATTAATAGCTTCAGCAAATATTCGGTGATTATCGTTAAACGCGACCGCTACGCTGCGGAAGCGATGCGTCTGCTGCGCGAATTTAACGTCGCCGTGCCGCAGGAGGTCTCGCTGCTAAGCCTTGAGGATTCTCCCCTCGCCTCGCTGCTGAACCCGCCGCTGACGTGCATTTCCTGGCCGCTGGAGCAGTTGATGGAAAACTGCATTCAGCGCATCCGCAGCCTGATCGATGAGCGGCCTACCTTCTCCTTCGAAGGACGCACGCTGACGGGTCGCCTGATCCCACGCCAGTCGGTGGCTGATTTATCTTAATCTTTGCCCCGGTCTCTCTTCTGACCGGGTCTTCCTCCCATATCGCTTTATTCCCATGCTAATCATTTCCCTCACATCTAAATAAGAATTATTTTCATTTATAAATAGCTTGTGCTATATAACATAGCAATGGCTATAAATGATGATTAATTAACCACAACATTATGAGGGACCTTATGCTGCATCTGCCACCTCTGAAGCACCTGATGTTTGCCGCGACTCTGGCTCTGCTTGCCATCGCCCCGGCGCAGGCGAAAGACAAATTCAAAGTCATCACCACCTTCACCGTGATCGCCGATATGGCGCAGAACATCGCGGGTGACGCCGCCGACGTCAGCTCAATTACCAAACCGGGAGCCGAAATTCATGAATATCAGCCTACTCCCGGCGATATTAAACGCGCACAGGGCGCTCAGTTGATCCTCACCAACGGCCTGAACCTTGAGCTGTGGTTTGCCCGTTTTTATCAACACCTGAACGGTGTGCCGGAAGTGGTGGTCAGCAGCGGGATTCAGCCGATGGGCATCAGTGATGGCCCGTATAACGGCAAGCCTAACCCGCACGCCTGGATGTCGGCGGATAACGCGCTGATCTATGTTGATAATATTCGCGACGCGCTGGTGAAATACGATCCTGTCAATGCCGATACCTATCGCCAGAACGCCGAAGCCTACAAACAGAAGATCCGCCAGACCATGGCGCCGCTGAAGGCGGAACTGGCGAAGCTGCCGCAGGATAAGCGCTGGCTGGTGACTAGCGAAGGTGCGTTCTCCTATCTGGCCCGCGATAACGGCCTGCAGGAACTCTATCTGTGGCCGATCAACGCCGACCAGCAGGGCACGCCGCAGCAGGTGCGCAAAACCATCGACACCATGAAGAAAGAGCGTATCCCGACTATCTTTAGCGAAAGCACCATCTCCGATAAACCCGCACGTCAGGTGGCACGGGAAGCGGGTGCCCACTATGGCGGCGTCCTGTACGTCGACTCCCTGAGCGCCGCCGACGGTCCGGTTCCAACCTACCTCGACCTGCTGCGCGTCACCACAGAAACCATCGTCCAGGGTATCAATGACGGACTAAGGAAACAGGCATGAGTCACGAGCTGCCGGGCCTCGCGGTCAATAACGTCAGCGTAACCTATCGCAACGGGCATACCGCCCTGCGCGATGCTTCATTTAGCGTCCCGCGCAGCTCAATTGCCGCGCTGGTCGGGGTGAACGGTTCGGGAAAATCGACGCTGTTTAAAGCGCTGATGGGCTTCGTGCGCGTGGGCCGTGGCGATATCGCCATTCTTGGTCAACCGGTTAACCGCGCCCTGCGCCAGAACCTCGTGGCCTATGTTCCGCAGTCAGAAGAGGTGGACTGGTCCTTCCCGGTGCTGGTGGAAGATGTGGTGATGATGGGCCGCTACGGCCATATGGGCTGGCTGCGGCGGGCCAAACCACGCGACCATGAGATTGTCGATGCCGCGCTGGAGCGGGTCGGCATGAGCGAGTATCGCCATCGGCAGATAGGCGAACTCTCCGGAGGACAGAAAAAGCGCGTGTTTCTCGCCCGCGCTATCGCCCAACAGGGGAAAGTCATTCTGCTGGATGAGCCCTTTACCGGCGTCGATGTACAGACCGAAGCGCGCATTATCACCTTGCTGCGGGAGCTACGCGACGAAGGTTGCACCATGCTGGTTTCAACGCATAACCTCGGTTCGGTAAGCGAGTTCTGCGACTACACGGTGATGGTAAAAGGCACCGTGCTGGCTAGCGGCCCGACGGAAACCACCTTTACCGCCGAAAACCTCGAACTCGCCTTTAGCGGCGTGCTGCGCCACGTGGTGCTGAGCGGGGCGGAAGAGAGGATCATTACCGACGATGAGCGCCCGTTTATCAGCCGCCGGGCGGCGGGAGGCGAAAGATGAGCTGGCTGCTGGAGCCGTTTGGTTATCAATACATGCTCAATGCGATGTGGGTTTCGGCGCTGGTGGGCGGGGTGTGCGCATTTCTCTCCTGCTATCTGATGCTCAAGGGCTGGTCGCTGATTGGCGATGCCCTCTCCCACTCCATCGTACCCGGCGTGGCGGGCGCTTATATGCTCGGCCTGCCCTTCGCGCTGGGGGCGTTTCTTTCCGGCGGGCTGGCGGCAGGCAGCATGCTGTTTCTTAACCAGCGCTCGAAGCTGAAGGAAGACGCGATTATCGGCCTGATCTTCTCTTCATTTTTCGGTATCGGCCTGTTTATGGTGTCGCTTAACCCGACCTCGGTGAATATCCAGACCATTATTCTTGGCAATATTTTGGCCATTGCCCCGGAGGATATTATTCAGCTGGCAGCAATTGGCTTTATTTCGATGGCGATTCTGCTGCTGAAGTGGAAAGACCTGATGGTGACCTTTTTCGATGAGAACCACGCCCGCTCGATTGGCCTGAACACCACCGGGCTGAAGCTGCTGTTTTTCACCCTGCTGGCGGCCTGTACCGTCGCGGCATTGCAAACCGTCGGCGCATTTCTGGTGATTTGCCTGGTCGTCACGCCCGGCGCCACTGCCTGGCTGCTGACCGACCGCTTTCCGCGCCTGCTGGCGATCGCCGTGGCTATCGGCAGCCTGACCAGCTTTTTCGGCGCGTGGCTGAGTTACTATCTGGACGGGGCAACCGGCGGGATTATCGTTGTGGCCCAGACGCTGCTGTTTTTAGTCGCTTTCGTTTTCGCGCCGAAGCACGGCCTGCTCGCCAGCCGTCGCCGCGCCAGGGAGGCCACATGCTGACCGCTCTGCTCGAACCGTTCCAGTTCTCTTTTATGATTAACGCCATGCTGGTGGCGATTATCGTTGCCATTCCCTGCGCGCTGCTGTCGGTATTTTTGGTGTTAAAAGGCTGGGCGCTGATGGGCGACGCCATGAGTCACGCGGTTTTTCCGGGCGTGGTGGTGGCGTATATCATCGGCATCCCGTTCGCTATCGGCGCGTTTATCGCCGGGCTATTCTGCGCCATCGCCACCGGTTATCTCGACGATAACAGCCGCATCAAGCGCGATACGATTATGGGGATTGTGTTTTCCGGGATGTTTGGCGCAGGGCTGGTGCTGTACGTGTCGATTCAGTCGGAGGTGCATCTCGACCATATTCTGTTTGGCGACATGCTGGGTATTTCCGCCAGCGACATTGTGCAAACGTCGCTGATTGCGCTGGCGATCGCGCTGATTATCGGCCTGAAGTGGCGCGATTTTCTGCTGCACGCCTTCGACCCGAACCAGGCGAAAGCCAGCGGTTTGCGCTGCGGGCTGCTGCATTACGGGCTGCTGTGCATGATTGCGCTGACCATTGTGGCGACGCTAAAAGCTGTGGGGATTATTTTGTCGATTTCGCTGCTAATAGCCCCGGGGGCGATCGCGCTGCTGCTGACGCGGCGGTTTGTCAGCGCCCTGCTGCTGGCGGTGGCGATTGCGGTGAGCTGTTCGCTGGGCGGCGTGTGGTTGTCGTTTTATCTCGACAGCGCCCCGGCACCGACCATCGTAGTGTTGTTTACCCTGTTGTTTATTATCGCGTTTGTCTGTACATCGGTTCGCGATAGTCAAACCCAAGCCGATTCCGACGAGGCCCCGGGTCGCGGCTAGCGCCTTACTCGGGCTACCTGGCTGGCATTCTTCCCGGAGGCGGCGCGTTGCGCCTGTCCGGGCTACCTCTACCCCAGGACGTAGCCCGGACAGATGCGCAGCATCGCCTCCGGGGAAAAGTCGCTATTTTTTGGGTCGGTATTTTTCCGGTAACTCCGGCACCGGGCGCCTGTCATCAATCAAATGGCGAATGGTCAAAATCGGGTGCCGCCAGAGCATCCGTGGCCCCGCCCAGCGCATAATCTGCTTCATCTCTTCGCGTTTGGCTGCCTGGTAGCAGTGCACCGGACACTGCTTGCAGGCGGGCTTTTCTTCACCAAATACGCACTTATCCAGGCGCTTATCGGCGTAGGCGTTAAGCGCCTGATAATGTTCCGCATCTTCATGAGCATCCGGGCAGCGGCGCTGGTAGAGCGTAATCATGCTGCTAATGGTCTTTTTTTCCCGCGCAATACGTTTGCCCGCCATCGCCTGTTCCTCATCGATAAAGATGCGTTAATAATACACCTTTAAAGAGTGCGGCGCAGCCGGTTACCTCCTGAGGATTATGCCGGCTTGTCCACGTGCCCCAGAGGTTTCTCCGGGAAGCAAACGTCGCGAACCCGACGCTTCAGCTCCGCCGCATCGGGGAAACCACCATCCTGCTTGCGCTCCCAAATTTGCACATCGTCAACGGTCACCACGAAGATCCCCCCGGTTCCCGGCACCAGGGTCACTGAGCCAATATCGGTGCTGAAACTATGCAGTAGTTCCTGGGCCATCCAGCTGGCGCGCAGCATCCAGTTGCACTGCGAACAGTAGGTAATGGTAATAGCGGCTTTGTGACTCATCGGTTTCTCACTGTCAATAAAAGGATGAATTGTAAACAACTTGCAGATTAATTGAGGAATAAATGATTATTTTGTTGCAAACGATAATACCTATCATTACCATTCGCAATCAATAAGCATGGAGTAAAAAACGTCCAGTAACGGAATAACGGGACACACCTGCACTCTGGAAGTAACGCGTGAGCCGATACTAATAATTATCAAGGCGTGGCTACTATGTATAACTCCACTCAATCAACAGCATGGTTCAAGAAAAGCCTGCTGGTGACTTCTTTGCTTGCAGCAATCTATCAGACCTCCGCCGGGGCGGCTGATACCACCAACAATTCATCATCCGACGATAGTTCAGAACAGATGACCGTGACCGCGCCAGCCCCCGTGCTGAAAGCGGGCAGCGAGCATTCCATCAGCGCTCAGGAACTACAGGATAAAGGGGCCAACGACTTTGGCTCCATCATGCGCTACGAACCGTTGATTGGCGCGACTGGCGCCAGCGGCGGTTCCGGCAACGGCAAAAGCGGCTTCGACCGGGGCGGCTATACCGGCTACAACATTCGCGGCATGGAGAGCAACCGCGTCGGTATCGACGTCGACGGCATCGCTCAGCCGAACGCCACCGGGCGCAGCTACGCCAGCCGCGCGGGACTCAATACTTTCGGTATGGGCCGCGACTATATTGACCCGTACATGTACGGCAGCATCGATATTCAGTCCGGGGCCACCTCGACCGAAACCGCCAACAGCTCCATCGGCGGTAACGTCTCCTTCCGTCCTAAATCCGCAGATGACTATCTGCACCCGGGCAAAACCAGCGCCTTCGGCTACCGCAGCGGCTATGATTCCTCGAACCGCAGCTGGCACAACGGCGTCACCGTCGCCGGCGGCGACGAAACCCTGCGCGGGATCTTCGTCTACAGCCGCCGTGACGGCCAGGAAACGGAAAATAACAGCGGGACCGTCGATTCATACCCGGCCAACTGGCACTCCGACGCCTTTTTGGCCTCCGGGATCTGGCAGCCGAATGACGAACATAAGCTGACCAGCACCTTCGATTATTACCATAAAACTAATCACACCCATTACGACGCCTGGGACACCAGCGGCAACAGCGTTATCGGCACCTCTAACCAGACCAGCCAGACCCGCCGCTGGGGCCTGAGCCTGAAAGATGACTGGACACCGATGAACGACTATATCGACAGCGTGTCGACCAAAGTCTACTACCAGCACACTGAGTCCCATGACTGGACTTATATGCCGGACAGCATCACCCGCGCGATGCAAACGGTAAGCTCCGACTACGATACCGATACCTGGGGTATTCAGAGTACGCTGGCGAAATCCATTGGCCGCCACGACCTGAGCGCCGGCTTTAACGCCAGCACCACCAAAACCCAGCGGCCATTAACCCAGTCGCCAACCCCGAGTGCCTTTAGCGAAATCATGCAGCCGGACGCCGACAGCCGAGGCTATATCGTTGCAGGCTTCATGCAGGACAAGATTAACTTTGACCTCGACAGCCATAACTTCGCGGTGATCCCGGGCATTCGCGTGGTGCATCAGTCGACCAAGCCGGAGAGCGTCTCCGACCTGGCCAACAACAGCAGCGTGCTGACCGGCTCTGCCGTCTCTAATCTGTACGGTAAGAACTCCGATACCCAGGCGCTGCCGTCGCTGGCCTTCCAGTACGACATCACTCCGCGCCTGATGACTTACCTGCAGTACCAGCGCGGGGCGCAGTTCCCGAACGCCAGCCAGCTGTATGGATCCTGGAACCTCGGTTCAAGCTATGCCGGACGCCAACAGTACGCGCTGATCGGCAACACCGATCTGAAAACCGAAACCAGCGATAACTTCGAGTGGGGGATGAAGGGCGAAGTGACGGAAGGCATCACTATGCGCACCGCCCTGTTCTACAACAGCTACAAGAATTTTATCGCCTATACCCGCTACACTCGCGCCAATAATCCGGTTCAGTTCGCTAACGTACCGTCGAACATCTATACCATTTACCAAGCGGAGAACCGCGATAAAGCCTATATCTACGGCGGCGAAATCAGCGCCAAATTCAACTTTGGCACCTGGTTTGAAGAGGTTAACGGCCTGAGTGCCACCCTCGCCTACGGCTATAGCGAAGGGCAATCGAAATCCAGCTACAGCGGCGACAAGTACGTCGACCTCGATAGCGTCGCGCCAATGAAGGCTATCGTCGGCGTGGCATGGGACGATCCGGCCAAAGTGTACGGTACCGCGCTGACCGCCACCTTTGTTAAGGGCAAACGTGCGACCACCACCAACCGCGAAAGCTACACCAACACCGGCTCGGCGATTACCGATTCGACCAGCGAATATATGCGCGTTCCGGGCTACGGCATGCTGGACTGGACCGCTTACTGGCAGGTGGCGAAGAACGTGCGCGTGAACGGCGGCGTGTACAACATCACCGACCGTAAATACTGGGATTATCTGAGCAGCCGTAATATCGAAACGGCAACCAATCAGGATGCCAACGATAAAGCGCTGTCAGTGATGCCTGGGCGTACCTGGCAATTAGGCGTTAACGTCGATTTCTGATAGGCCAAATAATAAGAAACCTGCTCCCCGGCCGCACGCCGGGGATACTCATCGTCGAGAAGGATGTGAATTATGCAAAACACCCAACCGCAACATGCTCCGCTGTGGCAACGCTATCTGACCACAAAAGCGCAATCTTCCGCAAAATACGCCCGCGATATCGCCGCCGAAATGGGGATTAGCGAAGCTGAGCTGACCGAAGCTCGCCTCGGCCACGATGCCGTACGTCTGATTGACGATGCGCGCGCCATTCTGGCGGCGCTGGAAGCCGTGGGCGAAACCAAATGTATCTGCCGCAACGAATACGCGGTGCATGAACAGGTCGGCGAATTTACCCACCAGCATCTGAGCGGCCACGCCGGGCTGGTACTCAACCCGCGCGCCCTCGACCTGCGCCTGTTCCTCAGCCAGTGGGCCAGCGCCTTCCGCCTGACCGATAACGGCCGCCAGAGCATTCAGTTCTTCGACCCGCACGGCGATGCGCTGCTCAAGGTTTACACCACCGGGAACACGGACATGGCAGTCTGGGATACGCTGATCGCCGAACATACGCAAGATTCCCCCGCTCCGCTGACCGTTCGCCCGGCCGATCCGGTGAAATATGCCGATTCTGCCGACGGCGCGACGCTGGAAAACGAATGGCGCGCCATGACCGACGTCCACCAGTTCTTTGGCCTGTTGAGAAAACATAACCTGTCGCGCCAGCAGGCGTTCCGTCTGGTCAGCGACGACCTCGCCTGCCGTATCGAGAAAGAGGCGCTGCCGGGCCTGCTGGATACTATTCATCAGGATGGCAACGAGATCATGATTTTCGTCGGCAACCGCGGCTGCGTGCAGATCTTCACCGGCGCGCTGGAAAAAGTTGCGCCGATGCGCGGCTGGCTGAATATCTTCAACACCGCCTTTACCCTGCATCTGCGCGAGGACAGCGTGGATGAGATTTGGGTCACCCGTAAACCGACCTCAGACGGTCACGTCACCAGCGTCGAGCTGTTTGCCAAAGACGGCACGCAGATTGCCCAGCTGTACGGTCAACGTACCGAAGGCCACCCGGAGCAGGCGCAGTGGCGCGCGCAGGTCGACCGTTTGACCACCGAAGGGCTGATCGCATGAAACGTTGGCTGATGTTACTCATGGCGTTTCCGCTGTTTGCCAGCGCCGCCGCCGAGCGGATTGTCTCTCTCGGCGGCGACGTCACGGAAGTGGTTTATGCGCTTGATGCCCAGCAGCAACTGGTGGCGAAAGACAGCACCAGTACCTGGCCTGCCGCCGCGCAGAACCTGCCGGATGTCGGCTATATCCGCCAGCTAAACGCTGAAGGGATCCTTTCTCTACGCCCGACGCTGGTGCTGGCCAGCGCCCAGGCGCAGCCTTCGCTGGTGCTGAAAAAGGTCGAAGAGAACAAGGTTAAGGTGGTCAACGTACCGGGCGGCTACGACTTTCCGGCAATCGAGAAAAAGATTGGCGTGATTGCCGCTGCCCTCGGTAAACAGAGTGAAGGTGAAGCCCTGCGCCAGAAGGTCCACCAGCAGATCGCGCAAATCCCTTCGCAACCCATTAACAAGCGAGTACTGTTTATCCTCAGCCACGGCGGTATGAACACCATGGTGGCCGGTAAGCAAACGGCGGCGGATGGAGCCATCCGAGCCGCCGGATTGCAGAATGCGATGCAGGACTTCGACCATTATCGCAGCATGTCCCAGGAAGGCGTTATCGCAAGCCGACCGGACCTGGTGGTGATCTCCGCCGATGGCCTGAAAGGTATGGGTGGTGAAGCCGGACTGTGGAAGCTACCGGGACTGGCGCAGACGCCCGCAGGGCGCAATAAGCAGGTGCAGGTTATTGATGATATGGCTCTGCTCGGCTTTGGCCCGCGCACGCCGCAGGCGGTACTCGCGCTACGGCAAAAAGCGGAGTTACTGCCCTGATGCGTTGCCACCTTACTCGTCATCTGTGGTTAATGACGCTGCTGTTGGTCATCCTGACGCTACTTGCTACTACCCTTGGGGCGATGCGCCTGCCGCTGGCCAGCCTGCTGCCTTCCGGCGATGAGATCCTGAGAAACATCTGGCTGACCATTCGCCTGCCGCGGGTGCTGCTGGCGCTGCTGGTCGGCGCTGCTCTGGCGCTCTCCGGCTGCGTGATGCAGGGGCTGTTTCGCAATCCGCTCGCTGACCCAGGGCTTTTAGGTATCAGTAGCGGTGCGGCGCTGGCGGTAGCCTGCTGGCTGGTGCTGCCGCTGTCGGTACCGGTTCTTGTGGCGCTGTACGCCCCGATGCTGGCAGCGTTTATCGGTAGTATGGCGGTGATGGTGGTGATTTTTATCCTCAGCCGGGCGGGAGACGCTTCGCTCTCGCGCCTGCTGCTGGTCGGCATCGCGATTAACGCCCTTTGCAGCGCGCTGGTCGGGGTGCTGGCGTGGATAAGCAACGATGCCCAATTGCGCCAGCTTTCCTTGTGGGGCATGGGCAGCCTCGGCCAGGCGGAGTGGTCCACCCTGCTGGTGGCGGCCACGCTGATAATCCCGGCTTCTATCTTGATATGGGCGATGGCTTCACGCCTTAATCTGCTGCAATTGGGTGATGAAGAGGCGCATTACCTCGGCGTTAACGTTCGTGCGCTGCAGCGGCTATTGCTGCTGTGCAGCGCCCTACTGGTGGCGTCGGCTGTGGCGATCAGCGGCATTATTGGTTTTATTGGCCTGGTGGTACCACATCTGATGCGAATGTGGCTGGGGCCGGACCATCGCGGTCTGATCCCCGGTTCGCTGCTGTGTGGCGCAATTTTGCTGCTGCTGGCCGATACGCTGGCACGCACCGTCGCCGCACCCGCCGAGATGCCGGTTGGTCTGTTGACCAGCGTCCTCGGCGCGCCGTGGTTCCTGTGGCTAATTTTCCGCCGGGAGAGAGAAACGCATGGATAACCGCTATAGCGCGCGTTCGCTTTCGCTGCGCATGGGCAAGCGCCAGATTATTAATGATGTCTCTCTCCAGTTGCGCGGCGGCGAGATGACGGCGCTGATTGGCCCCAACGGCGCGGGTAAATCGACCCTGTTGCGCCTGTTAACCGGTTTTTTAACGCCGGACAGCGGCGAACGGTTGGTGGAAGGCCGTCCGCTGGAAGCCTGGTCAGCAGACGCACTCTCCCGCCGCCGGGCGGTGATGCTGCAACGCACCCAGCTTCATGCCGACTGGCCGATTGAAACGGTGATCGCCATGGGCCGTTCGCCGTGGGGCAGCACGCCGAACGCGGAGATGATCCGTCAGGTCATGGAGGAGACCGGCTGCGATCATCTGGCCGGGAGACGCTACCCTTCCCTCTCCGGCGGCGAACAGCAGCGGGTTCAATTGGCACGCTGTCTGGCGCAGCTGTGGCGCGATGGCGCGCCTGAGGGCTGGCTGTTTCTCGACGAGCCTACGTCGGCGCTGGATTTGTACTACCAGCAGCACCTTCTGCGCCTGCTCAAGCGCCTGACCCGCAGCAGCCAGCTGCACGTCTGCGTGGTGCTGCATGACCTGAACCTCGCAGCGCTGTGGGCCGATCGCATTCTGCTGTTGCATCAGGGAAAGCTGGTGGCGCAGGGCACGCCGCAGGAGGTGGTTCAGCAGCCAATTATTAGCCGCTGGTACGGCGCGGAAGTAAGAATGGGCGAGCACCCGGATACCGCCGCCCCGCAGGTGTATTTGGTGCCATAATTCGTACGGTCTGACGATTTCCCCGGAGGCGATGTTGCGCATCTGTCCGGGCTACTGATTCATCTGCTCAGGTAGCCCGGGTAAGGCGTTAGCCGCGACCCGGGGATTACAAGCGGGCGCTCGTAGTCAGCAAGACGTTTACGCCCTTTTAGTGGGTACTAGCCACTTACGGTCTTGAAGCGGTGCCATCCGGTGTCCGCGCCATTGTCCAGGATGGGATCCCACCTTCGCACGGATACTTCGCCGCTTTGGCTTCATCGATATCAATACCCAACCCTGGCTTATCGTTCAGATACGCATAACCGTGGTCTATTTCCGGGCAACCCGGGAAGACGTCGCGCAGTGCGTCATTCATCGGCGTGTACTCCTGAATACCGAAGTTTGGCGAACTCAGGTCAAGATGCATATTCGCGCAGACGCCGACCGGTGAGATATCGCCAGGCCCGTGCCATGCGGTACGCACGCCGTTCAGCTCGCTGTAAACCGCCAGTTTCTTCGCTGGCGTAATACCGCCGATGGTACTGACGTGGCAGCGAATGTAATCGATAAGCTTGTTGTCGATCAGCGGTTTCCACTCATTTACATTCACAAACAGTTCCCCCATGGAGATCGGCGTGGAGGATTGTTGGCGAAGCATTTTAAGCCAGTCGATATTTTCCGGTGCCACCGGATCTTCAAGATAAAAGAGCTGATATTGCTCAAGCGTTTTGGCCAGGTTAATCGCGGTGACCGGGGTTACGCGTTCATGCACGTCATGAATGAACTCAATGCCAAATCCCAGCTTGTTGCGAAGATGATCAAACAGGCGGGGAACGCTTTTCGCATAGGCGTCGGGGTCAAAATAGATCCCCGGCGTTTTGCTCCGTGGAGAACGTTTGGGCTGGATATTCTTCGCCCGCGCCAGTTGGGTCGCAATCAGTTTGAGATCATCAGTACCTGCACCGCCGTACATCCCCATCTGACAGCGTACGTACTGGTATCCCTCCTCCATTCGGGCGCGGATATTGTCCTCAACTTCCACTTCGTCGCCACCATCGGTATGGCAATACAAAGGAATACCGTCGCGGCATTTACCGCCCAGTAAATCATAAACCGGCATCCCCGCCAGCTTACCTTTGATATCCCACAGCGCCATATCAACGCCCGATAGCGCGTTGTTCATAATCGGCCCATTACGCCAGTAGCCGCTGACCGCGCCAGACTGCCAAATATCTTCAATACGCGTCGGGTCTTTGCCAATGAGAAAAGGTGCCATGTACTCATCAATGGCGCTTTTAACCGCGAAGATACGCTGTGTAAATGTCGCACAGCCCAGACCGTACAGCCCTGGCTCATTGGTTTCGACCTTCACCACGGCCAGATCAATGCCACCCGGTGCCGTCAGAATCGTTTTCACATTAGTGATTTTCAGGTTACTCACTTTAACTCCTCAGTTTTGCGAACTAACTGCCTGCCATGCTGCAAGCGAATGACGATTCATAATTTGTAGGTTGTCCTACAACTTTGCGATGTTATATCACGCTTAATCCGTGAGCGTCTCTGGAATATTACATTCTGTGATCGCGATCAAGCCAGCGAAGCCAAACACAATAAAAACAAATAAATACAATCACATATAAACATAACAATATGATCAACTCCTTGTATTTGTGATCCGTATTGCAAATTTATTTTTAGGATGTTGCTTTT
This sequence comes from Klebsiella sp. MISC125, assembly GCF_051131775.1. Lineage (NCBI taxonomy): Bacteria > Pseudomonadati > Pseudomonadota > Gammaproteobacteria > Enterobacterales > Enterobacteriaceae > Klebsiella > Klebsiella sp. MISC125. The sequence continues at coordinate 1,382,502 of NZ_CP180448.1, read as the reverse complement.
TATCATTCAAAAAATCAACCTTAAATAAGACAGTCGTCATACAAATTAAACCACTGAGGAAATGAAATGAGCGCATTATTCGATTTAACGGGGAAAACGGCACTGGTCACCGGATCGGCACGTGGGTTGGGATTTGCCTATGCCGAAGGGCTCGCCGCTGCGGGTGCCAGGGTCGTTCTGAACGACATTCGCGACACGCTGCTGGCCGAGTCCGTAAATGCGTTGGCAAGTAAAGGGTATCGCGCACACGGCGTGGCATTTGACGTGACAAACGAGGAGGCGATTGAAAAAGCCTTTGCAGAGCTTGATGCACAGGGTATCTACGTCGACATTTTGATAAACAACGCCGGTATTCAGTACCGTAAGCCGATGGTGGATCTGGAGCTGGAAAAGTGGCAAAAGGTGATTGATACCAACCTCACCAGCGCTTTCCTCGTTTCTCGTGCCGCCGCAAAACGGATGATTGCACGCAACTCCGGGGGCAAAATTATCAATATCGGTTCGCTGACCAGTCAGGCAGCCCGACCAACCGTGGCCCCCTACACGGCGGCAAAAGGCGGGATCAAAATGCTCACCTGCTCCATGGCAGCCGAATGGGCGCAATTTAATATCCAGAGCAACGCCATTGGGCCTGGCTACATTCTGACCGATATGAATACTGCGCTGATTGAAGATAAGCAGTTCGACAACTGGGTAAAAAGCAGCAATCCATCACAGCGCTGGGGCCGTCCGGATGAATTAATTGGCACCGCGGTCTTTCTGTCATCAAAAGCCTCTGACTATATCAACGGACAGATTATTTACGTCGATGGTGGTTGGCTGGCAGTGCTGTGATTCAATTCAATAACCGTCAGAAGATGCATAAAAAACCTACTCTGGAATAGAGATTATGATTGATAAAATACAAAGAAAACTGGCCCCTTTACGCTGGAAAAAACTTATTCCCCTGGCATTTATCACTTACAGCTTGGCCTATCTGGATCGTGCTAACTATGGATTTGGTGCCGCATCGGGTTTGGCAGAAGACCTCAATATTACCCCAGGAATATCATCGTTACTTGGCGCTTTATTCTTCCTGGGTTACTTTTTCTTTCAAGTTCCAGGAGGTATTTACGCTGAAAAACGTAGTGCGAAGAAATTGATATTCTGGAGTCTTATCCTGTGGGGTATTTTAGCAACAGCGACTGGCATGGTACATGATGTAAAAACGCTGGCGGTGATACGTTTTCTTCTTGGTGTCGCCGAAAGTGTCGTTATGCCCGCAATGCTTGTCTTCCTAAGTCACTGGTTTACTAAGAAAGAACGTTCAAAAGCCAATACATTTCTGTTCCTTGGTAACCCTATTACCGTATTGTGGATGTCCGTTCTGTCAGGTTATCTTGTTGATGCGTTCGGCTGGCGTGGAATGTTCATCATTGAAGGCGTACCCGCAATTATTTGGGCGGCAATATGGTGGTTTGTTTTTGTTGATCGCCCTGCTGATGCAAAATGGTTAACGCCACAAGAAAAAATCGATATTGAAGCTGCACTTGCCGCTGAGCAAACTAATATAAAAGAAATTAAAAACTACAGTGAGGCTTTTCGTTCAGGTAAAGTACTTTCCCTTTCCTTTATCCATTTTTTCTGGAATATCGGAATGTATGGTTTCATTATGTGGCTTCCGTCTATTTTAAAATCAGCATCAGGGCTAAGTATTGTCGCAACAGGTTGGTTATCCGCAGCACCTTATCTGCTCGCCGTTCCACTAATGTTGGGTGCTTCCTGGTATTCAGATAAATTTCTGAATCGTAAAATCATTGTTCTTCTCTTCTTAGGGCTTGGCGCGATCTGCTTTATCGGTTCCTTTACCATCGGTACCTCCAACTTCTGGTTATCCTATGTGCTACTGATGATTGCGGGTGGGGCGATGTATACGCCATACGGTCCATTTTTTGCAGCAATACCTGACATGATCCCAAGGAATGTGATGGCTGGAGCGATGGCGTTTATCGTCAGTTTCGGTGCGCTTGGCTCGTTCGTTGGTTCATGGATTGTCGGCTACCTCAATGGTTTGACCGGTGGTCCAGGCGCCTCTTACATTTTTATGGGCAGCTCGCTTGTCCTGGCAGTTTTACTGACATCAGTCACGGCTTTCACCAGTAAAGAGTCCAGCAGCACAAAAGTTCAGACCTGTTAATATTAGGCGCCCGAACGGGCGCTTTGTTTTTAAAAATGGTATATTGGCTGACGCTTTATAACTCACACGGACAGCGATCTTGAGCATAAAATCCATTCAAAAACAGAATGTTGTAAATGAAATTTATGATCAGATTAGCGCAAAGCTGCTGGATGGTAGCTGGCCGCCGGGTAGCCGCCTGCCATCTGAAGCGGAGCTGAGCACGTCCTTTAACGTTAGCCGGGTCAGCGTGCGCAGTGCGGTCCAGCGCTTTCGCGATCTCGGCATTGTCGTCACCCGCCAGGGGAGCGGCAGCTACGTTAGCGATCACTTCACACCGCAGATGCTGAGCAACGATCCTCGCCCTATCATGCATCTTAGCCGCGAAGAATTTCACGATATGATGATCTTCCGCCAGACCGTGGAGTTCAAATGCGTGGAGTTGGCCGTCACTCATGCCACCGATGAAGATATCCTCCAGCTTGAGCAAGCGCTCAACAATATGCTCATCAACAAGGGTGACTACAAAAAATATTCTGAAGCGGATTACGCGTTCCATTTGGCGATTGTCAGGGCATCGCACAATAGCGTCTTTTATAACGTAATGAATTCCATCAAAGATATTTATTACTACTACCTTGAAGAACTTAACCGCGCGCTGGGTATTACCCTTGAGAGCGTGGAAGCCCATATCAAAGTCTATATGTCGATTAAAAATCGCGATGCCAGCACGGCGGTGAAGGTCCTTAATGAAGCGATGTCGGAAAACGTCACCGCCATTGACAAGATTAAAGCTAAAACAGATAGAGATTGATGTCTGGGTGTAAACGAGTGCGGATATAGCGCACACGCCCAGCCTAAATAACACCGTAGCCTATAGAGAGTTCTACCGGCTACGGTTGAGATTGCTACCTTAGAAAATCGCCCGATACAGCGCTTTAATCTCTTCCAGATTCGTATCGCGCGGGTTACCGCCAGTGCACACATCCGCCAGCGCGGCGGCGGCGAGGGCATCGATATCCTCCTCTTTCATCCCCACATCGCGCAGACGCGCCGGGATATTAACGTCGCGGTTAAGCTGCGCCACGGCCTCAACGGCTGCCTTACGCGCTTCGGCAATCGGTAGGGTCGCCGCCTGTTTATTTCCCAGAGCCACCGCAATGTCGCGATACTTCTCACCGGTAAATTCAGCGTTGTAAGCCATAAGATGTGGCAACAGCACTGCGTTGGCGACACCATGCGGTGTACCGTAGAAAGCGCCCAACGGGTGCGCCATGCCGTGAACCAGCCCCAGTCCGACGTTAGAGAAGCCCATTCCGGCAATATATTGCCCCAGCGCCATTCCTTCCGCGCCCTGAGCATCGCCCTGCACTGAGGCGCGCAGCGAGCGGCCAATCACTTCGATAGCCTTCAGATGCAGCATGTCGGTTAATTCCCATGCGCCTTTAGTGATATAACCTTCGATCGCGTGAGTCAGCGCATCGACGCCGGTCGCCGCCTTCAGGCTGGCAGGCATGCTGGCCATCATTTCGGCATCGATAATCGCCACAACCGGGATATCGTGCGGGTCATAGCAAACAAACTTGCGGCGATTTTGTACGTCAGTGATGACGTAGTTGATGGTCACTTCAGCAGCCGTACCGGCGGTGGTTGGGATCGCAATCATCGGCACTGCGGCATTTTTGGTGTCGGCTCCTCCCTCCAGGCTACGAACATCGGCGAATTCAGGGTTATTAATGATAATCCCTACTGCCTTGCAGGTATCCTGCGGGGAACCGCCGCCGATGGCGATCAGATAATCTGCACCCGATTGTTTAAACGCTTCAACGCCCTGCTGTACAACTTCAATGGTCGGGTTAGGAATCACGCTATCAAAGACGCTGTAGGCCAGGCCAGCGCTGTCGAGGATATCGAATACCTTTGTCGCGACCTTAAAGCGGATCAGATCTTTATCAGTAACCACCAGCGCTTTTTTAAAGCCGCGCTTTTTGACTTCATCGACAATGCAGCTAATCGATCCCGCACCAAAATAAGAGGTTTCGTTTAAAATCATTCTGTAAGCCATTTTGTGCTCCCTTCAAGCTGAGTGTTTGATAACCATAATATTTGGCCCCACAGTAACGTGACTGATACGGACTTTTTATTATTTCATATCAAATAACACCTCAATTGCCCTGCACTCTGGCTCAGTTAACTAACGTACCTCCCATAATATGGGAATTTAGTCCAGTATACTGGACACCAGTCATCACCGTGCTTTACGCATGCTCATACGCAACGGTATCCAATATAAGCAGTCGGGAAATATTTATCTCACATAAGATATTATTGAACTGGATCACACTATTTTCTCTTTTATGGAAAACTCCAGGCAGGGAGTGCTAAAGCGAACATGATAGCGTCAGTGAACTGAAGTGGGTACGGAATAACAATGGCCTTAGATAATATTGCATTCTTTTTCTTATGCGACTTCTTAGCCAAATTACCCCTCGACGTTGATTGAATCAGATTGCCACGCCACAAAAGCAACAACTTAGAAACAAAAGCATCATTTCATCAACAAAACGATCGAGCGCTCGCCTGCCACCGCTTGCCGGATAAAATTAACGAATGAGAATTACCCAACATTAGTGATAAATACTTATCAACATATGAAATGCAAAACGCTCTATTTAAGAAGTGGTATATCACTTCGTTAAGAATATTCTCCATTATTTGCGAGATATTAATTCTAAAAAAACATTAAAAGATTGAAAAAGGCATCTAAAAGGCCTGTGTTTATTGCAAATTTACAGGCCTCTTGTTAGTATGACTCTCAATCAATATGTTTATTATAAATATACCACTTATGATGTTTTTTGATTTTTATTCTGTTCACCTGACCATACTTCTCCAAAGGCAGCAACAAATGTCTGACTTTATATATTGACATTTCACATCTGTCAGCTAATTCACGAGTAAGTAGCCCCTCAGGCTCATGTTCTTTTAATACAAAAAGAATATACTCCTGCTCTGGAACGTTCACTCCAGAGAATTTATTGATACCCATGGCGGTCATCAATGACCTTAAGCTTTCAACAGCAGCGCCAGAACCATGATGTAAATCAGGGATACGGGATGAAGTTACAATCTTCATGAGTCAGTTCCTTCTGTCATTCAATGAACTAGCAGTATGGATTGACCACACTAAAACGGCAACATTAGCTTTAAATTTCAATTTAAACAGTACATTTATCTGAAATTCACTTTTTTTTATGATAAAACTCCTGATATAAAGAGTGAATTTTTAATTCCGTGTGGAGATAAAAATGCGGTTCGATATAGAGGGATTTATTACTTTTGACACTGAGGAGGCCTCTCTGGTCAACTTGTTGACTGGCGATTGTATTGAACTATCAGCCACATCCACTCGCCTTCTTAGCTGTCTGCTGCAATATCGGGGAGATATTATCTCGCGTGTTGATATTTTTCAGACGGTATTTGAAAAATATGGTGCCAGACCTTCTAATAGTAATCTGAATCAATATATATCCACACTGCGTCGTAGCTTGTCTGACCTTGGCATTGAGAAAAATGTGATTATTACGGTGCCGCGAATCGGCTTTAAGATTTCTAATGAAATTATTATTACCACCGATAGTGATTATCACACATCTTTCTCTCTCCCGACTCTTTCCCCTGAAACCCCTAAGCCTATGACGATTGGGCAACATCGCAAAGCGATCATTTTATTTATCCTGATTGCTGCCGGCCTCATGCTCCTCTCTTACTTTTTTATCCATAAAAAACAATCACCTGGCATTCTCCTCACTCAAGATAAATGTACCATTTACGGCACAGGCAGCATACCTGCAACAGAAATACTCAGGAATCAAAAACTGCTCCCCTCCGGGCTCGATTGTTCTACGCCAAAGAAAATATACTTTTTCAATCGGCAGATGAGCGAAGAACAGGACTTAGGCATTTATATGGATATATTCATACTGGAATGCGATCTTAAGTACCAAAAATGCCATAGTTACTACTATAAGGAAATAAAAAATGCGTAAATATGTCTTAATATTTTCGATCTGTATACCAGCACTGATAGCATTATTAATTTTTTATATTCGCCTCAACAGTCATCCGCCTTTTTCCTGTGAGTCACAATACGATCTGACGGAGAACACCAATGAGAGTATTCTACGCTCACAAGGCTTGCTATCTGTAGAATATTCAAACGGTCGGTTTTTAATCAGCGTTGAAGGATTACTCACCAGTGATGGGGATAAATATATCATCTCACGCAGCATCACCTACACATTAAAAAAACATTCTGCCAGCAGCTCTCTTTTTCATATTGCTGATGCCAGGATAATTCGTCACAGCGCCGATAATACACCGGAAAACATTGCACAACAGACTCTCTTTGGCGGCCAAACTAATGATAGAATCATCTATATAAATCGAGTCAATGATGATACTATTTTATTCGGCAACCAAACGTTCCCGCAATATGGCTGCGAGCGCAAATAATAATCGACCGAGATTTGTCTCATAAATTGCATATTATAACGATATCATGAAGATACATTTACTTCCTACATTAGCCAGCATCGCAAATACCATTGATATGATTAATCCTAAGCTGAATCTGCATCATGTCAGAACTGCTTTTATCGTATCGCACCTGGCTAATTTAGTTCATTTCTCTTCGGCTCAGCGTCGTAAAACCGTTCTTGCGGCCCTCATCCATGATATCGGCGGATTGAATGAAAAATCGCGTCTTGAACCGCTTAGTTACATTGATGATGAACATAACAACCACGCACTTATTGGCAGCGAATTACTCAGCAGAATTCCTCTATTTCGCCCATTGAACAGGATTGTTCGCTATCACCACACCCATTGGCGAAAAGGCCTGGGGCATTACATCGAAGGGGAGCTGGTCCCCGAAGAAAGCCATCTGCTATTCTTTGCCGATCGACTGGATGTCCTTTATTGCCAGCACCGCACCAGTCATGTGCCCTTCTTAGGCAAGAAACTCCTCGAAATCGTGACTGCCGGGGCAAATATTCTCTATAAAGAAGAGTACATTCAGGCCTTCAGAACCCTCTCCAGCAATGAACACTTTTGGTCGGTGATGGCCTCCTCTGACTATCGGGATTACATTCAAGAAATCCCAAGAATTCATAACGATACTATTTCTTTACACAACCTACGTGATATTGCCGAATTGCTCTCGTTTATTATCGATCAGTTCAGCCAGCAGACACCATGGCACTCCTCTGCTGTCGGACATATTGCCGGTTATCTGGCGACAAAAATGGACATGAGCGCGATGCAAAGCCTAAAAGTTGAGATTGGTGGGTTATTGCATAATATTGCGTGTCTTGATCATAGCCCGCCGCATGAGGGTTCGGCTTCACCAGATAAAGCGCTGCATTCACGCGATCCAATTGAAGAAATTGATGATATTGCTGAGTGGGGTATCCTGCAAGATAGCCCCAATCCGTATGCGGCACTTATCGCAGTCAGTCGTCAGGTGGTCCATGCGCTAACCAACTCACGGGCAGAAGAGAAATCGCTGGCTCGCTTAATTAAACATAACCAGGGGGATGAAATACATCAGTTGGTTGTATCTCTGGTCGCACAAAACTCTTCGCAGATTATTCAAATTTATCGCGCGACCGCAACAGAGATAAAAGAGCTAGTGACGCGTATCGAACAACTCACGCCCCGCACTTAAGATCAGGCCAGCCGATCGTCCGGCCCGATCATATTCAGGCACTCAGTCCGCCGTCCAGCACCAGGGTCTGCCCGGTGATATATTGACTCCCCTCACCGATTAAAAACGCCACCGCCTGAAGCACATCATCCGTTTCACCCAATCTGCGCAGCGGTATCGACTGGCGCATCTCTTTTAATTTTTGTGCCGGGATCTCTTCAAGCATTTCAGTACGAATCAAGCCCGGCGCCAGGCAGTTCACCCGGATACCAAAACGCCCGACCTCCAGCGCCAGTGAACGCGCCATACCGCCCATCGCCGCTTTGCTGGCAGCATAGGCCGTCTGACCGACGTTGCCCTTGAGCGCACTGACTGAAGACATCATCACGATAGAACCACATCGTTGCATCAGCATCGCCGGCAGCAGAACCCGGTTCCAGTTCATCATTGCGATAACGTTGGTCTCCAGCACCTCGCGCCAGATTGCCGCATTCTGATGAATATGCAGGCCATCACGGGCCATCCCGGCATTGTGGATAATCGCCTCCGGTGCCCCCCACTCAGCCAGCAGCGACTGCGCAAGCTGTTCAACCCGCGCTTCGTCGTTGCCATCGCAGGCGTAACCTCGCACCCAATGGGATGAATCGTCTCCGCTCGCCTGCGCCTGGATGTCGTTGATCGCCGCTTCGTTGCGACCGGTAAACACCACATTCCAGCTTTGCGCCAGGCCCATCACCAGCGCCCGACCGATGCCGCGACTACCGCCGGTAACCAGTATCCATTTCTGCGCCATATCAGTTACCTGACTCTTTGCTGATGTGCTGGCACAGCTCGCCGAGAGTGATCCCCGGATTGTGAATAAACCAGTCCGCCTCCAGCGTGATGTTGAATTCACGTTTTGCCAGTACCATCAGCTCGACGTAGTCGAGGCTATCTAATTTCAGCTGCACAAGGGGCGTATTCTCATCGACCTCATCGGGCTCCAGGTCTTTGGCATCACAGATCATTTCACAGACTTTTTGCAGAACCTCATCATACTGAATCATAAAATTATCCTTAATTATCAATTATTAATTGGGCCAACTTTCAGCGTAATCACATTGGTCATAATCTGGTCATTGAGCTGTGCCGCTGCCGCGATACGCACCAGCGCACCCTGTTCAACCTGTCCGACCACCAGCGAAGGTAGCAGCCAGAGCGACAGGGATTCAGGCCAGATCGGTGCTCCTTTATCCGCAAATCGGGCATCGAAAATCACCTCCTGATGAGTTTGCAATACCGGATAGCGGGTAAAAATTTGCTGTAACGAGGTTTCCCCCTGGTCGAGCAGGGCCGCAATGTTCTCCTGATTCAGCAGCGCTTTATCGCTAATCAGCTGACGAAAGAGCAGTGCATCAAGAAATTGCCACTGCGCCAGGTCGGGCCAGGCGCTGTTGAAGTAGGATTGCAAAGCAAGCAGCGTCTTAGAATCAAGTTCGCTGGGCTGTTTCCCCACTAGCGATTCAGCTTCAGTCGCCAGGCTCATCTGGCATGACAGGCAGACTTCATCACTCTGTGGATGCATGACCGACGCGGCGGATAACACGCGGTTTTTTGCCGGTCCCGGCGTTAACAGCCAGTCGGCTTCGCACCACAGCGGCCTGCGCAGGCGTACCTGACATTTCAGATAACCTTCAGCGCGGGATGACGGATACACCAGCCGCGACTGAACATCACGTTTAACATCCAGCAGCGCGCGCATCCCGTGGACGCTCAACTGGCTCCCCCCCATCGCACGCGCAGCCGAAAGATCGAAGTGAATGGGGTTGTCATCGCCAGAAAATGCTGCCCACTGATGAGCATCGGCAAGGGTATAGCGCAGCCGCGTCACGCGTGTTTCTCCAGCACCAGCGCGGCGTTCGCGCCGCCAAAACCAAAGCTCAGATTCAACGCCCGGCGAATCTCTCCCTGACGATGCCCTTCGGCGATATAGTCGAGATCGCACAGCGGGTCGGGTTGGGTTAAATGCGCCGTGGCGGGCATAATCCCGGCCGCCATCGCCTGCAGGCAGACAATGGTCTCGAAGCTTCCCGCCGCCGCGATCAGATGCCCGGAGTAGGCTTTGGTGCTGGAAACCGGGATTCGATACGCCTCGTCACCCAGCGCCTTTTTCAGCGACTGCGTTTCGTTAATATCATTAAGCGGCGTGGAGGTGCCGTGGGCATTGATATAGTCGAGATCGGCGGGCTGGAGCTCCGCGCTGCGCAGCGCCCAGCGGATAGTCTGCTCGCGGGCCACGCAATCCTCCGCCGGGGAGGTAAAGTCCACCGCGTCGGAGAAATTGGCATAACCGGTGACTTCCGCGAGGATCGTCGCCCCACGTGCGATGGCATGCTCGCGCTCTTCCAGGCACAGCACCGCGCCCCCTTCCGAAAGCACAAACCCGCTGCGCTGCTGGCTGAACGGGCAGCTGGCCCGCTCCGGCGATTCCGTTTCCCGGCTCAGCGCCCCGAGCACATCGATATTCCAGATAGCGCAGACGCTATTTAACGCCTCCCCGGCGCCGGCAAGCATCATACTGGCGCGGCCAAAGCGAATCGCATCATAGGCCTCGCCGATAGCAATAGTGCCAGTAGCGCAGGCGGCAACAGGGGTATTTTGATATCCACGTAAATTCCACAGCTGGCTACAGGCTGCGGTAGTCACGTTCGGCATCGAAAAGAAGCAGCTAAAAGGTGAAGAGACGCCTTTTTTCTCAAACTCCGGCACCGCCAGGTAACTCTCATCCAGCCCCGCCCAGCCGGTGCCAATAATCGCACCGCACATCAGCGGATCGTAGAACGCGGCAGGCGATTCGCCGGCAAAGGCCATCGCCATGGCTTCACGCGCGGCGGCCAGCGCCAGGCGCGCATGGCGCGGCAGACGCCGACGGATAGCGGCAGGAACGCCCTTAAGGCTGGGTTCATTCTCCACCTGGCCAATAAAATGGGTGTGGATACCGTTAGCCGAGAGATCGACATAGCGGTAGCCGTGTCGATAATCCATGATCGCCTGCCAGCTTTCGGCGGCGCTGTCGCCAAGGGGAGTCACCGCGCCATAGCCGGTAATTACCACGCGATAAGGGGGTTTACTGTGACTCATTTTGGGATGTCCTCTGTTGCGGGTTACTGCCACCCTGCGCCAGCCAGAGCTGCAAAGTGGCATAAAGATAGTCGTACTGGTTTTGCGCAAGACTGTTCTGCACATCAAGCAGCGCATCCTGGGCGTTCAGCAGGGTCTGATAATCCACCGCGCCTGCACGATAGCGGCTTCCGGTGAGCGTCAGGCGCTGCTGGCCCAGTTGCAGAGATTGCAGCAAGCGATCGCGCTGCTCGTCGGCGTTTAGCCGCTTCTCCATGGCGTTGTCCACTTCCGACAGCGCGGTATAGGCCGTGCGGCGGAAGTTCACCGCCTCCTGCTGCACCTTTACGCTGGCCTGTTCCACGGTGAGCTGCACCGTATTCCACTGGATAAAGGGCGCACTCACGCTGCCGCCGACGGTCCGGAGCGGATCGTTAAACCATTGGTGAAAAATCTGGCTTCCGGCGCTAAGCGTTCCCTGCAACGAAAGCGTGGGATAGAAGCTCAGCCGCGCAGCATCTGAGCCCGCCAGCGCCGCACGCAGGCGTGATTCCGCGGCCTGAAGATCCGGACGGCTGGCGAGCGCGGCCAGCGGCGTGGCGTTGGCAATGGCGACGTGCTGGCGAACATCCAGCACATGGGCCTCATCGGTATGCTGCGACGGTGGGCGGTTGAGCAGCAGCGCCAGCGCGTTGCGCGAAATCGCTCGCTGCTGCTTCAGGGCGAGCAGCTGATTCTGGCGGCTGATAACCGTCTGCCGGGCCTGTAGAACATCAAGTAGTCCAACTTTCCCCGCCCGCTGCCAGGACTCAATCTGCGCTAGCGTCTGCCTGGCAATATCGAAACTCACCTCTTGATAAGCCATTTGCTGATTTAGCAGGGCGATGTTCCAGTAGAGCTGCGCGGTGGTATCAATCGTCGACAGGATCGTCGCGTGATAATCCTGCTCGCTGGCAACCGCTTCCCACTCACTTTGTTCGCGAATACGCGCCAGCTTGCCCCAGAGATCCAGTTCATAGCTCAGCGACAACGAGGTGCTGTAGCTCTCCTGCGAACGCCCGCTGTTTAACGGCTTCGAATTGCTGCCGGAGCCGTTGAGCGTCGCGTCGGGACTGATATTGGTCTGGGTTAGCCCGGCAGAAATGCGTGCCTGCTTGAGAGTTAATGCGGCAGCGGCCAGATCGTTATTGCTTTCCAGCACCTGACCTATCACGCGCGACAAACGCTCGTCGCCGAAGCGATCCCACCAGCGGCCGCTTTCCACCTGCGAAGGGGCGATATTCTGCCCTTCTGTTCGCTGCCAGTTTTCCGGCACCGACAACAGCGGCCGCTGATAATCGCTGCGGGTCAGGTTACCGCAGCCCGTGAGCAGCAGGATCAGCGGTATAAAAGTACCTAATTTCATTCGCGGGCCAGCGCCTCCGTCGGGTTGAGTCGCGCCGCTCGCCGCGCCGGGAAATAGCCGAACGTCAGGCCAATCAGAGCGGAAAAGCCGCAGGCCATCGCCACCGGGAGCCACGTAAAGACCATCGAGAACTCCTGCGTCAGCAGAGCAAACAGGTTCCCGGCGGCCCAGGAGCCAATGACCCCCGTCAGCCCGCCGAGCGCGCAGATCATCACCGCCTCAATCAAAAACTGATGCATGATGTCGGATGGACGCGCGCCGACCGAGAGTCGGATACCGATCTCATGGGTTCGCTCGGTAACGGAAACCAGCATGATATTCATCACCCCAACGCCGCCGACCAGTAGTGAAATAGCGGCAATCGCGGTGATCAGCAGCGACATTGAATCGGAGGTTTTTTGCAGCGCTTTGGCGAGCTGTTCATCGGTCTGGACAAAGAAATCTTTTTTGCCGTGCTCGCGAATAAGATGCCTTTCCGCACGCTGCGCGGCCTCTCTCGGCGACAGCGTCTCCTGAAAGCGCAGCGTTAGCGCCTCCAGCGGCTTATCGCCGGAAATCCGCTGTAATAGCGAGGTATAGGGGATCCACGCCGACATAAACCCGCTGACCACTTTCGGCCCCGGCTTGCTGGCAACGCCGATCACCCGCCACGGTGCACCGGCGATTTGCACGATTTTATCCAGCGGATCTTCATTACCGGGAAACAACGTCTCTTTACTGGTTTCATCCAGCACCAGTACCGGCTCCCGGTCGTTGACGTCGCGCAGGGTAAAGCCGTTGCCCTGAATAAAGCGAATCCCCTGCAACGAGAAATAGTCGGCGGAAACGCCGGAGAGGATCATCGAGGAATCCAGGCCCTGGCGCACTGCGGTGGTCATACTGGAGACAATCGGCGACACCCCCAGCACCCAGGGCTGCTTGCTAAGGCTGGTGATATCCTCCAGCGACAGCGCGCGCTCCATATCCGGGCGCTTGCTACCCCAACCGGTACCGGGGCGAATTTCGAGCGTGGTATTACCCAGTTTACCAATCTCGTTCATGATGGTCTGCCGGGCGCCTTCGCCTACCGCCATCGAAGAAACCACCGATGAGATACCGATGATAATCCCCAGCATCGACAGAAAGGCGCGCATCCGATGGCCCAGCAGCGCACGCCATGCCATTCGTACCGACTCGCCTACGCTGCGCGACAGCGAAGCCCGACCGTTATCCTGTACCGTCGGCAGCCGCTGAATATCACGTTTGTCCTGAGCACAATTCGTGCGATCGGCAACAATCTGCCCATCGCTGATCTCGACGATCCGCTGCGCCTGCTGCGCCACCTCGCGGTCATGGGTCACGATAATCACCGTGTGGCCATCAGCGTTCAACTGGTGCAGAACATCCATCAGCGCCCTGCCGCTGGCGCTATCCAGCGCCCCGGTGGGTTCATCAGCAAGAATAATCTGCGCGCCGTTGATCAGCGCCCGGCACACGCTGACCCGCTGCTGCTGCCCGCCGGAGAGCTGCGCGGGTTTATGCCCTAAACGCGTATCAATGCCCAACTTTCCCGCCAACAGCGCGATTCGCGCCTGACGTTCAATTGCAGGCATCGCGGTATATAAGGCGGGAATGGCGATGTTCTCTTCCGCCGTTAAATAAGGCATCAGGTGATAGCGCTGAAAAATAAACCCTAACCAGCGGCTACGCAGTTCGGCAAGCGCCGCGCTATCGGCCAGATGGGTAGCAATGCCGTTGATATAAACCTCGCCGCTGCTGGGTTTGTCCAGGCAGCCGATAATGTTCATCAACGTCGATTTACCCGAGCCGGAAGCGCCCATTATCGCCACCATTTCGCCGGGCATAATGGTCAGGGACACCGATTTCAGCACCGGTATCGTCTGCGTTCCGGCGATAAAAGAGCGGGTGACGTTATTAAGCTGGATTAACGGCTTCGCCATCAGATTGACCCTGCATCTTGCGGGATCACCACCCGCTCGCCGGGCTGCAAGCCTTCAAGGACCTGTGCGTACTGGCGGTCGTTAATGCCGATACGAACGGTGCGCTCCTCGCTGCCGTTCGCCTTCTGCACCACCACCCGATAGCGTTCATTGCCCAGCGAACGCCCCAGCGCAGCAACTGGAACCCGCAGCGCGTCTTTGGCCTGCGCAATGCGGATAAACACCTGCGCGGTCATCGAGGTTTTCAGCAGTCGCTGGCGGTTATCCACCTCAAAGGTGCCGTTGTAGTAAATGGCTGTGCTTTGCTGATTGCTGGCGGAAGCCCCGGAGTTTTGCTCTTCCAGCGCCTCCTGCGGCGCGGGCTGGACATAGCCAAGCTCCCCCTCATAACGCGTCTGCGGGTCGGCAATCACGTAAAACCACAGCGGCTGTCCGGGATGGATTTTCTGGATATCGGCTTCGGAAATGCGCGTTTGCACCTGCATTTTATCGAGATCAGCAAGCACCAGAATAGTCGGCGCGATTTGTGAGGAGACGATGGTTTGCCCTTCACGGGTGACAATACCCAGCACTTCGCCGTCCATAGGGGCGAGAATGCGCGTATAGCCGAGGTTGGCGTTGGCAGTTTGCACGCTCATTTCCGCTTGTACAATCTGCGCCTCATTGACTGCAATCTGCTGAACCTGCGCGGCATATTGCGCCTGCGCCTGTTCAAGGTCGCTGTTCACACCAGAGCCGTCGCGATTCATGGCCTGCTCGCGGGTCAGCGCTTTGCGGTACTGCACCAGCGTCGCTTCAGAGGCTAACTTCTGCGCTCTGGCGCTGGCCAACTGCGCGGTGGCGTTACGTAAGTCTGAAAGCTGTAAAGTCGGGTCGATTTCGGCCAGCAGTTGCCCTTTTTGCACCCGCTCCCCTTGACGAACAAACAGCTTGCGCAACTGCCCGCTGACCTGAGCGCCAACGCTCACCTGGACAGCTGGTTTGATGATACCGCTCGCCAGCACCACTTTTTCGATATCTCCACGCTCCAGGGCGACGGTATAGAGCGATTCGGCCTGTGCCGGCAGCGCGCGCTGATAAAAAACGGCGACGATGATGGCCACGATCGCGATCAGCGCAAACAACCACGTTTTGCGCTGGCGTAATAATCCTCGCATCATGAGTCCGGCGCTCCCTGCCCGATATCGCGCAGCTCGCCTTCGTTCAGGCGATATACTCGCGCAAAGTGGTTCACAATCAGCTCACTGTGGGTCACGACAATCAGCGTCTTGCCCTGTTCACGACAGTGCTGACACAGCGCGGCGATCACCGTCTCTGCGGTTTCATCATCAAGATTGGCGGTTGGCTCATCGAACAGTAAAATCGGCCGGGTACTGTAGAGCGCCCTCGCCAGCATCAGCCGCTGGCGCTGGCCTAAAGAGAGCGCGGAGTGGCTTTCGCGAATTAGCGCTTCCATTCCCCCAGGCAGCGCCTGTACCACCGGCCCCAGCGCCATTTTATCGATCAGCGCTTCCACTCGCCCACGGTCGCTGTCGCTGTACCACGGGTCAAACAGGGTGATGTTTTGCAGCACCGAGGCGTTAAACAGGATGTCTTCCTGACTTTGCAACCACACCTGCGAGGTCAGTTGTTGAGCACTCGCTTCAGCATTGTTCAGCAAAATTCGCCCATCCTGCGCGGAAAAAAGTCCGGTCATCAGCCGCAGCAAGGTGCTCTTTCCGGCTCCGGAATCGCCGACAATGGCTATCTGATCGCCAGGCTCAAGTACGAGATCCACCGCGTTTAATACTGGCCTTTGCGGGTTGTAATGAAAACTCACCCGCTCGAACGCCAGTCGCGGAACCGCTGTTCCGCTGAGCGGAGAAATCAGGGGAGAAGCAAGCTCATGCTTCGTAAACAATCCCTGCGCGCGGGTATCAATGACATGCAGTTGCGATTTACGGATAACGGCATAGAACATCCGCGTGACGTAGGAGGTAAAAATTTGCCGCAAAAAGCTGTAGGCAAAGAAGTCGCCCAGGGAGATCTGTTTTGCATGTACCAGCGGCAGCACTACCAGCATAAAAACCACCATTTCGAGGCTGCCGGTCAGTTGATACAGCCCTTCTTTCACCTGCTGATACACTTTCTGCCGTTGCAGGCAGGTAAAAAGGTCATGCGACAGGCGGGCAAACTGCGCTTTGCGCTGGGTTTCCAGCCCGGCGGTTTTAATGGTTAATACCCCCTGAAGGGTCTCCATAAAAAAGTCATTTAGCACCGCGCTCTTGAGCTGAAGCTGCTGCGTATACCAGCGGTCGCGAAATATCGCCCAGACGCTAATTAACCCCATCACCACAATGCCCACGGCGGAAATCAGCGCCAGCACCGGGGAGATCCAGAACATGATGCCGATGGCGATAACGCAAATAATCCAGTCCGAGCGCAGGCCGTTATCCAGCTCAATTTTTTGCAGCATGCCGCTCTGCCAGGCAATAAAGCGGCTGAAAACATCCCCCGGCGCGCGTTTTTCAAAAAAGCGCAGGGGATTATTCAGTAATCGCGAAAAACCAATATCGCTATTAAGCAACACAAAGCGGCGGATGAAACGCTCGCTAATCACCCGGACGCCCAGCGCTAACAGCGTGGAGACCACAAAGGCGAGGATGAACCACAGATATGGAAAATCCGTATTCTGCGCATCTGAGAACGCCTGATTAATCGCGCGGCTGACCATCGTCGGCATTAAAAACAGCGTTAACGCCACCAGGAATGTTAATAGCATCAGCTTGTAAATGCCCGGAACCGCCGCCGTCTCCTTCAGGCTCATAGCCCGCGGCATCTCCTGCTGCGCTTCGGCGATAACAGGGTTGGGGATGACTCCTGATGAGGGGGATTCTTCAAGGATCAGCGCATAGCCGCTGATCTCTTTTTTTAACGCTGAGAACGGCAACCACTGCTGACCAATTGCCGGGTTCATCACGCAGACGTAGTCCCCCTTGCGCCACGCCAGCAGGACATAGTGACTGGCACCGTAGTGCAAAATGGAGGGGAACGGCAGCCCATGTAGCTCGTCGTGATCGAAGAGCACTGGAGCAGTGGCAATGCCAACCTGTTGCAGGATGACGGATAAATCGCTCAACGATGTCCCATGATCGGACGCCGGGAAAATCTCCCGCAATGCCGGAAGAGAGCACTGAATATTCTGGGTTTGCGCCAGCATCGCAATACAGGAGAGGCCGCACTCATTGGTCTCTTCCTGAAAAACCATATCAGGGATAATATTTTTCATATTGATGCATCAGTGATTAATAAAATAGAGCGAATGGCTGTGCCACAAAAGCCAATCCTGCGGATAATCACGCAGGGTGTTTTCAATAATCGTCGGCAACGTTGCCGCGATCTCTTTTGGCGACAGCGGGGAATAGATTTTTATTTTTATCCCTTGCTGATAATAGAGGTGATAAAAAACCACCTGCGCCGACACGATGCGCGAAAACCGCTGTACGCCGTTGTGTAGTTTTGCCGGACGGCCAAATAGCCGACAGCTTATTTTTCCGGACTGTGCTTCATGGGTCTGAACGGTGTAATCGGCTGGAATATCGGGGAAAATAATCATATTTTCCCGCCCTTCAGAGACGTTAGTCATTAGCGCCATCAGCTCGCTGGCCAGCGACGTATTATCCTGGTGGATGGAGCAGTAGGAGAGCGCGACGCCGCCCATTGCGCGACTGGCTACGGTGTAGCTTTCCGCGCTGGATGAGACCACCACGCTGGCTTTGCCCGGCGTCACGCCGGCCCCGACCATCGCGGCTAAAATATCGGAAACGCAGTGCAGCGGCGCGAGGACCACCGGCGTCTTTTGCGCCACCAGTGGCGCAACCACCGCATCAAGCTCTTGCGTGCACACCTGCATTTGGCGCAACGTTGCTGGGTGCTGACCCCAGGTCGCGCCCATCTCCAGCAGCTGGCGGCGCATGGCGATCCACGCGGCGTCAACTCGTCCATCGCCACCAGTCAGGCAGCGATAGTTCTGCGTCGCCACGGCGGTACGCCCGCGATATTGTCTGCCCAACAGCCGCAGCGTGCACAGCGCGCGAACGGTTAGCAACAGCAGCGACATAGGGGTATAACGCATCGCTGCCCGCACCGCCTTTTGCCCATGGCCGGTAAAAGGACGGTGTCGCCAGGCAAGCTGCGCGGACCATTTTCTTACGCTAAAAACGCCCCAGACGATCAGAAAGCGCGTCACGCTTACTCCTTGTCCTGAGCTAACAGCTGACGCATATAGTCGGCAAATTCAGGAAATTGACGATCCTTCGCCACGACGTATTTTTTATTAACAATAAACAACGGCGTCGCGTTAATGTCATAGAGCTCGGTGATTTTCGCCATATATTCCAGCCGTTCGGCAACGGCTTTGCTTTGGCGTACCTGATGATATTTCGCCACATCAATATCGTTCTTTTTCAGCCAGGCATTCAGCGCTTCATCATCAGCTAAATTAATACCGCGAACCATTACCGCGTTAAATGCCGAGTCGCGCGTCTGACGCTCAAGGCCCATCACTTCAAGCGTCGCAAAAACCGGTGCATAAACCGCCAGACCATTTCTTTCAGCGGTGATATGGATAACTTCGAAGGTGCTATCTACCGGTAAGGTGGCGGCAAATTTTTCGATATCTTCCTCATTCGACGCGCAGTAGTGGCAGCCATAGGACAGCACTTCAATAATACTGCTCTCATGTTTTATTGGGCTACTGGCAACAATTGCCTCATCAATTTTCCGTAGCGCCGAAGGCTTACTGCTATCTAATGAAAAAGTATTAAATACAAAGATGTGATAACACAGAACAGTTATCAGCGACGAAATTAACGCCACCAGAAACGTGTAGCCAACAGCGGTAATAGGTTTTATTTTCATTTCGATACCAGGCTCGCGAAAAAGGCGTAAAAATATATGGAGGGTTTCCCCTCCATATACCACTGCAGAAATTACTGGCGAATGCGGTTCGGTACTACGCACATACCATCAGCAGCATCTTTCATGCTAACGGTTGAGTTGCCATGCTTATCTGTGCAGGTGGTTACTTCTTTACAAGAAGAAACACCGCCAACAACCACAGTTTCGTAAGAGCTGGTGCAAGTTTCCTTACAGGTCCCGCCAATAATACCCGCTGCTTCAATCATGCTTAATTTTTGCATTTGTTAGTTCCTTAACTATTTATATTGAAATGTATTTTCTTACACTTACCTACTGGCTTAGATACCTGCCAGTAATTTTGTCGATGTCATACGTTGCACGCTGCTATATGCAAGGCGTGGCGACGATACACTTGAAAATATTAAAAAGCTCAACGTTATTTTTGGCATTTAATTTTTTCATCAGCCCTCGTTTACTGCGGCTTAAGCGACGAACATCAATTTGTTGCTCAGAGGAAATTTGCGAAAGCGACTTTCCTTTGAATATTTCTTCCATTAACCACCAGTCATCACTGGAGATGCTGTTATTAAAATCTCTTGCCAACCATTTTTGCCGTGTGTAGTTAATCAACGAACGGCTAAAGAATATTTTTTTTGCTACTAATGCCTGAGAATCTTCGATAAAGCTAGAAAAGTTGCTCAGTGATTCATTCTTTAATAACCAACTGGCTTCCGGGAGAAGCGAATGCAGTGCAAAAAAAAGAGCGAGATTATTGCTATCTAACAAAATAACCAGTTGCTGATTTTCCCGGCAATAATGTTCTTTAATGGTATACAACGCATTAAAGCGTTCATCCGGTAAGCTGTCGACATCACAGAGGATCCAATGCAGCTCATTTCTCTTTTTTGGTGAACGCAGCGTGCTAATCAGCTGCGAAAAATGTTCGATCTTTGAGAAAGAGCAGTCCGGCTCGCGGGCAGTAAGATCGGCAACTGCGGAACGCACACCTTCAGAGAAAAAAATATTTTTATCGTAGAGAAAGAAATGGCGGCTCATTTTTAATCATCCTTGATCGGTTCTACTGGTAGTTTAGGGTGTAATTTGCCGTGGCCTGAAAGGCACCGGTTTGCAAGGTTTCGTTACTCAAGGCATCCGGTTCCCCTTCCACAAAAGCTTTAAAATTTAACTGCATGGTGACATCGGAAATGGCAACCGCGGTCGTCGGCGTATTCAGTGAAATAGCCGTACCGTTACTCTCTTCAAAGCCAATACCAATCCCGCTGGCGGAATTGGGCGCTACCGGCGTAATCGCCAGGCGATCGCTCATATTGGCATTTTCCGTCCCGCTAAAGGTCACAGTGACGGAATTAAAGACATCGGTACTGCAATCCTTTAACTCAATAACAAACGCTTTGGGCTGCGATTTCCCTTCGGCATACAGCGAGCGGGTTGAAATCTGGCCAAAATCCACGGCGATGTTTTTTGACGAAGGGACGATACTGCAGCCCTGGGCAACAACGGTTCCTTTGAAGTTTAAATCGCCGCCGATCAGCTCCCCGATGGCATACGCCGGGGTGACTGCCGGTAGCGAACATATGAGTATCATTGATGCGATTAATTGACGCATGCTGTCCCCTTACTGAAACTCAGCGACCACGGTGGCCGATGCCTGGAAATCCCCTTCAAGTACGTTGGTCCCGGCATTGGCAATCGGTGCGGCGGTCAGATTCCAGGTTCCCTGGTTATTATTAAAACCCGGGACGTCATAAAACTTATTCGCGGCCACTAAATTGCCGCCGGAATCCTTCAAGATAATGCCAAGGTTGGAGCGGTCGACGGCCCCGGTGGTACCTAAATAATCGCTATTGAAACTGGCGGTATTAGCCTGCTGAATTCCCAGGCGTATATTCAAGTTACCGGTCGCAAAACTTCCCCCTTCACACTTCACCTGAATCGGCACAGACTGGCTGTAGTTGTTGCCGTTAAGCAGTGATCCAGAGCTGGGGATAGTGTTAAAATCAACAGTGATCGGCGAGCCGGAGTTGACGATACATTTGTCCGGAACGGTAATAACTCCAGAGTTAATAGAGACAATAGACATTGGCGTGGTCCCCATCCCGGCGCTGTAATTGCCCAGGCGACCGTAAAGTTTAGCTATTTCGGTACCCAACAGGTTTACGCCGTTAACAATCGGCTTGGTGATCATGAACGTCACCCTCCCCTGAGCGCCGGACTCAAAGTTATTAAACTGAGTGGTTGGTGGTACGCATTTGTTCTGAAAAGCCTCGTTTGACTCATTATTAAAAGGGACCGGAAGATAGGCCATGCGCTGACCGCGAATGTAAATTTCAATTTTCACATCCATATAGTCATTGAGTTTTAAATACCCTGCCGAACTACCCTGCTGAAGTAACGAGGCAGTAGCAGAATAATAGATGGCCTGATTTTCCATGGTGATAGTACAGCTGGCTACACCAGAGTATTGGCCGCCTAATGCAAAAGTATAAGGAATGGTCGCCCCGATACTGTTGTTGGTAATATCCTGGTTGGCGACGTCAATATTATACATTTTAGGTCCGCCAACCGGCGTAATTTCCCCTTCAACTGCCGCTGCGGTTTCCCAGGACAGCAGGCCACCGCATAGCAAAATAGCGACGCGGGTTTTACGCCAGATAACCATAGCAGCCATTACAGATACTCCATTTTTAAACGCAGCAGTCCGCTAAAATTACCGGCGGTCACGTTTCGGCCGGTAGACTCCAGTACCGCAATAAACGTCAGGCTGCTGTCGCCGGTTTTCACAATAAACGGCGGCTGGGTTTGATTGATATCCAGCGCGCGCTCTTTGATATCCAGCAGACGAATACCGGCTCCGGAGGTGCTGCCAGTCAGGCGTAACAGTTGACGATTATTCTCGTCCGACTCGCCGATAAACGTCATCTGCACCGCCTGCTCGCCAGTGGTATAGAGGTGCTTGCTATTTCCCGTAGTCCTTGATGCAATGCTGTCTCGCGCCTGTGACGCCCCTTTCAGGCAATCTCGCAGTTCAACGCGAACCAGTACCGGTTGGCTACGATCGCCCGCCTGATGAAAACGGCGGGCGCTAATTTCACCCAGTTCGATGATTTGCAGACGGCTCTGCGGGGCAAGGACGCACGGCGAGGCGTAAACGGAGCCCTGAAATATCACGTTACCGCCATCTTCCCCCTGATGATCCTGGTTATAGTGCTGCGGCTGTAGCGGAATATCAGCGTCGGCCAGCGCTGGCATGCTGAGACCGAATACAAACAGTGCGAATAGCGATAAACGCGTTTTCATCATCAGGTTCCTCTCAATTACCCTTGCTGCGACGGCGGCAGAGCTTTACAGGTATTTCCCGCACAGCGATATTTCAGTTCCGGATGGCCGCCATAGTCATTCACGTACATCATGGAAAAATCACTAATTCCGCCATCTGTTACGCTGAACTCCAGACTGGATTTCGGTGCAATCATAATTCCCGGAAATTTCGTTATTTTTTCACCCTTCGTCCGCGACAGGCTAATAATGGTGATGTAATAAGGCGTCGGGTTTTGCGCGCTCATTTTATTGCCGCTTTTTTGAAAGACGACCTGATCCTGCCAAATCTCGCTTTTGCTTTTTGGGATAATGGCGGTTGGGCGGAAAAATAATTTAATCCGCGACTGCATCGCTAATTGCAGGACATTCGCTTTATCCGGCTTAGGCGGAATTTCACGCACGCTTAAATAAAACAGGCTTTCACGATCCTGCGGCAGCTGATTGATGCCATCAGTCTTGGTCACGCGCGCGACGCCTTTTTGCCCGCCGTTAATTCGCTGCAAAGGCGGCAGCACCACCAGCGGAGAGGTGATTTTATTGCCTTTGCTGTCCTCGACCCAGGACTGCGCCAGAAACGGAATATCCGGGCTGGTGTTGGTCAAATTCGCGCTTGCCGAGCTATCTTTACCGGTGATAATCAAGCGAGTGCGATCCAGTGAAACGCCCGCCTGAGCGGTACTGCTTACCGCTGTCAGCATCAGGGCGCCCATCCAGCAGAGTTTGTTACTTGTCATGCTCATTTTTGGCCTTTTATTACTGTCACTGTCATTTACACGGCAATAGCGCGGCTGTCGAACGACGCTCTATAGATGGCGGAATGGTTATCTGACACTGCTTTTTCCCGCTCCACATCACGCTTAGCGCCTCTTGTGGGTTCACCCCCGCCAGCCATCCCTGTCCGCCTTCCATAATCATCGACACGCTAACGCCATCGCCGTTAATAACCTCGGCGCCAAACGGAGGATAGGTACCGTCAGCCAGGCGAATAATGCCCATCATCTTCTCGCCCTTCGCCATGCCGAAGGTCTGATAGCCGATAGCGCCTTCGGTGAGCGTGGCGGTGCTGATGGCTTTTGCCGGTTCAATCGATTCCGACATCGCATCGACATCAACCCGGGTATCAAAGCTGTTGTAGCTCACGATGTCCGGAATCACGGCGATGCCGAAATTGTTAGTTCTTGATTTCCCGTCATTTAGCGGGACGTCGCCGATGCCGTTGGTATTCACCATCACGCGAGCGGTGTTGAGCGTCGCGCCGCTGTTGTGGATCGCCGCGCCATGTCGGGTGGCGGTAAAGCCGCCGCGCAGAGTGCTGCTCAGAGAGATATAGTGATCCTGCTGATAGCTGGCGTTGCTGTTGATTTCGGCATACTGCGAGCGGCGCTGATAATAGCCGTCGACGTTGGCATAACCGCTCTGGCTCGCCCCTGCACGCAGTCGCCACAGGTTGTTGTAGTCGCTGCTATCGGTATATGAGAGCATCGGGCTGGTTTTGCCGTTATTGGTCTGCACGTCCAGACCACTCCATTTGCTATCGCCAACCGGAACAGAAAGCGAAATAGCGATCGAGTCGTCTTTACGTCCTTCATAATCAGAACGATATGCTGAAATATTGGTGGTGATCCCGCGAATATTACCGACGTTAAACGAGCGCCCTAAAGAGATGCCGTAGCGATCCTGACTGCTGCGATTCCAGTAATTCTGGTGGGTATAGGTCAGGAATACGGTGGTCGCCTTGCCCGGCTCATCGGCCCAGAACGTTTTATTCCCGGTAATGGTATAAACTTCTTTTTCGCGCCCAAGGCTGTCATATCCCTCATAACGCTCGTTGAGATATTGCGAGAAAGAGCGGAAATCTTCCTGAGAAAAGCGATATCCGGCGAAGGTAATTGAACTGTTATATTCGTCGAAGGTTTTCGCATAGCTCAGCTTAAATGAGGTGCCTTTAAGTCGTTTCTTATTCGACTGCTGACTATAAGATTCTGTGGCATCCAGCGAGAGCGCGCCAAGAACGCTTAAATCACGACCAATACCAGCGGAAACCGCAGTATATTCAGCCCCCGCGCTTTGCAGCCCACCATATAGCGACCAGGCGTTGCTTATCCCCCAGGAGAAGTCGCCAGAAGCGAATCCCGGTCCCTGAATTTTATGGCTGTAGCGGGATGGCGCACCGATCGCCACGTTGTAGCGCACATAGCCCGGACGCGTGAGATAAGGAATATTGGCGGTGTTGACCTGGAAAGTGGAGATTGAACCATCCTGCTCTTCCACCTGTACATCCAGCGTACCGCGCACAGAACTACGTAAGTCCTGGATATTAAATGGCCCGGCAGGGACCGTGGTTTCATAAATAATGCGCCCGCTCTGCTTCACCGTCACTTTGGCGTTAGTCTTGGCCAGACCGCGAATTTCTGGCGCATAACCTTGCAAGTTCGGCGGCAATTGGCGCTCATCGCTGGCGAGATTAAGCCCGGTAAAACGTACGGTGTCGAAGACCTGAGAATCGAGGTAGATCTCCCCTGCCGTCAATTTTGCCGCCAGCATTGGCAGCGGACGATAGGCGTAGACCTGATTCATGTCGAAATCGAACTGGTGCGTCGAGCTGTAATAGCTGGTCTGGTATTCACCACGCAAACGCCAGCCACCGAGGTTGACCCCAGTCTGACCATAGCCGCTTAAGGTGCTGTAATCTTCGTGCATATCAAGCTGGCGGGTATATTGCCCGGTCAGGCTGTAGTCGAGTAGAAACCCACCAATTCCCTGGTCCCAACGCTCTGGTGGCACCCAGTTTGGATCATTGTATTTCATCCATGCCTGCGGGACGGTGATGTCCAGCACCCCGGCATAGTTACTCAGCGTGGCGCCGGGAAGACTCAGCAGGTCATAGCAATCCGCAAACGGCTGTGCAACCTTCTGTTGCGCTTCCTCTTTCAACGCTAATCTTGAGAGAATTTCGCCGTTAATACAGGCCTGGGTATGTTTCTCGTCTTTGGAGGCCAGATAACGAACTTTTTGCTGCCCCACTGCCTGGCCATTAATTTTAATGTCTAAGAGATATTCGCTTGGCGGAACATAGTTATCGGTAGCAAAACGGGTTAAATCAATATTGCCGCGGTCGGCGGCATCCAGTACGTCGGTATTGAATTCTACATCCGAGGAAGCGCAAGCCATAGAAGTGCAGCAGAAGAAAAGTATCTGAGAGAGGATTACGTTTATTTTTATTTTTTGTTCTGCTGACATGACTATTCATCCCGAATCATTCAGTAAAATATCGTGCGCGACAAACAAGCTAAAACAAGAATAACTGGCTTGTTTCTAGTTATAATCCATAAAGAAACGAGTGACGGCGTAGAAATCCCCTGCCTTAATATGTTGCTGAACCGGAACCAGTGAAGCGGTGAATTTCAGCGTATTATTCTCATCACTCAAAAGATATCCCGAAGAGGGTTCCCCAAAGGTTAAAACCTCTCCATGGCGATCGCGGATCTGTATACCAAACCCTTTTCCTTCGCCATCAGGTATTAATACCGTTGAATCTTGCGAAGAGGCGTTTCCTGTAAAGGTAATCGTGGCAAAAGCGCCTGGACTTGACTGATTATCACTGCCGAAAGACTCGCAGCCGATTAAGCGCACCAGAAAAGGCCGGGTAAGCTTGCCCTCTTGATCCATATTAATATCGCGAGCGGATATATTGCCAAAATCCACC
The DNA here is from genome assembly GCF_051131775.1 of Klebsiella sp. MISC125. Taxonomy (NCBI): domain Bacteria; kingdom Pseudomonadati; phylum Pseudomonadota; class Gammaproteobacteria; order Enterobacterales; family Enterobacteriaceae; genus Klebsiella; species Klebsiella sp. MISC125. Next base: position 1,356,252 of record NZ_CP180448.1, on the reverse strand, counting down.
CATAGCTCTCGCGAGTCAGGATCAATATCACATGCGGCGGCAACCAGCTCGCCAGAAAGCTCTAACTTTCCTGGGGTAAAATTAGTACTCAAAGCATGTCCGGAAAAGAGCAATACAGATACGAATAACCCTACCAGTCTCTTTTTCTCTGTATCCTTTACCATACTCAGAATTCCATATTATCTGGTATATAGCCAAATATCGCGGGGAGAAATCTCCCCGCGAACGATAACTCAAAATCGATTATTGATAATCGATAGTGAAATTGATCGTTGACTGGAATGCACCAGCGGTCACGGTAGTTGTAGAACCGGTTGCTGCTGCTTCTGCTTTCAGGAAGGCCACGAAAGGAATGGTGTTAGTTCCATCAACCAGAGTTACCGGAGTAGTCTGCGCGCCCCAGGTAACAGTCTGGCTAGCACTGTCTTTCAGGCCGATACCCGCACCAGATGCGGAACCAGAAGTGAATGCTGCCAGAGTAGGATCGTTCGGGTTAACCGAAGTCGGAGTGTAGGAAACAACGGCACTGCTGGCAATGGTGGTATCGCAGTACTGCAGTTCGATGTTTTTGGTTTCAGTTGCCTGACCACCGCCTTGCAGCAGGGAAACAGGAACCTGACCAAAATCAACGGTTACCGGGCTGGACGACGGGGCTAAACCGCAAGCGGTGTTGACCAGCTCACCCTGAAGTTCAATCTGACCGTTAGTTGTATCAGCCAGAGCAGACATAGAACCGAGAGCAGCAGTTAATGCCACAGCCATAGCAACTTTATTCAGTTTCATAGAAAATTCCTGCGTTATAAATTTTTATCCTAAAAAGTAAAGAGCGATAAAGTCGTGGTATTATATTTGCCCAACGACCTGCTGCCCTCCGCATTACCGAAAAATCCGTTTTAATAATTAAACCGCCACAATAAGATTTAATTACAGCCAGATCCCCTGGTCGACAAAAATATTATCAAATCATTTTCCATGTAAAAAGTAATACATTGAACAGGTAATTAAAAAAACATTTAACCTCGCGAACATTGTTAGCCCAGGAAATTAACTCGCAGAGCATTGAGATACATCCTAAAAACAAATTACGAAAGGTTATTAATAGATTAAAAACTATAAAAAGCCATCGTTGAATAATTGTAAATTATATTACATTTAATTAACATTAAAATAAATCCAATCCATGTCATGATAGAAAATCGCAAAACATATTGAAGAAACAATATGTTTCATGGCGTTTCTGAGACAGATAGCAGACATCGAACAAAGCTCGCCGCTACGCTGCCATAAGCACGCTATTCCTCATCTTTAACTTCACCATGCCACCCACTCTGGCCCCACCTCTTCCTTCTTGTTTTCCTGACATTCAGACTCCGTTATCATGCTGCCTATGTGCAGATGAAAAGAAATGCAGAGTTTCACAGGAACCAATGAGGCGGAGTGCGACGTAATGAGAACAATAAGCTCCGCTAACTCATTAAAACTTAAGAAAATGGACATCATAAACTGATGAGTACACTAGAGAATCTTGACGCCCATACCCCTATGATGCAGCAGTATCTCAAGCTGAAAGCCCAGCACCCGGAGATCCTGCTGTTTTACCGGATGGGGGACTTTTACGAGCTGTTCTATGATGATGCTAAACGCGCATCACAACTGCTTGATATCTCGCTGACCAAACGCGGAGCGTCGGCGGGCGAGCCGATCCCGATGGCCGGGATCCCGCACCACGCGGTGGAAAACTATCTCGCCAAGCTGGTTAATCAGGGTGAATCGGTCGCCATTTGCGAACAGATTGGCGACCCGGCCACCACCAAAGGGCCGGTCGAGCGTAAAGTGGTGCGCATTGTTACGCCCGGCACCATCAGCGATGAAGCGCTATTGCAGGAGCGTCAGGATAACCTGCTGGCCGCCATCTGGCAGGACAGCAAAGGCTTTGGCTATGCCACGCTGGATATCAGCTCCGGGCGTTTTCGCCTGAGCGAACCGGCTGACCGGGAAACCATGGCGGCAGAACTTCAGCGCACCAATCCCGCCGAACTGCTGTACGCTGAAGACTTCGCCGAATCCTCACTGATCGAAGGTCGCCGCGGACTACGCCGCCGCCCGCTGTGGGAGTTTGAAATCGACACTGCGCGCCAGCAGCTCAATATGCAATTCGGCACCCGCGATCTCATCGGCTTTGGTGTAGAAAATGCGCCACGCGGACTGTGTGCTGCTGGCTGTTTACTGCAATATGTCAAAGATACCCAACGTACCTCGCTGCCGCATATCCGCTCCATCACCATGGAGCGCCAGCAGGACAGCATCATTATGGATGCCGCCACTCGCCGTAATCTGGAGATCACCCAGAACCTGGCTGGCGGCATTGATAACACGCTAGCCGCGGTGCTCGACTGCACCGTCACCCCAATGGGCAGCCGTATGCTTAAGCGCTGGCTGCATATGCCAGCGCGTGATACCGATGTGCTGGTAGAACGCCAACAGACCATCGGCGCGCTGCAGGAACGTTACACTGAACTGCAGCCGATACTGCGCCAGGTTGGCGATCTCGAACGTATTCTGGCGCGTCTGGCCCTGCGCACCGCCCGTCCGCGCGACTTAGCACGTATGCGCCACGCGTTCCAACAACTGCCGGAACTACGCGCTATGCTGGCCGATGTTGACTGCGCACCGGTGCAACAGCTACGTGAGAAGATGGGCGAGTTTACCGAACTGCGCGAACTGCTGGAGCGGGCGATTATCGATGCGCCGCCGGTGCTGGTTCGCGACGGCGGCGTTATCGCTCCCGGCTACCATGAAGAACTCGACGAGTGGCGGGCGCTGGCTGATGGCGCGACGGACTACCTCGACAAGCTGGAGATCCGCGAACGCGAGCGCCTGGGGCTGGATACGCTGAAAGTAGGCTACAACGCCATTCACGGCTATTACATCCAGATTAGTCGCGGTCAGAGCCAGCATGCGCCGATTCACTACGTCCGTCGTCAAACCCTCAAGAACGCCGAGCGCTACATTATTCCTGAGCTGAAGGAGTATGAAGACAAGGTACTGACGTCGAAAGGGAAAGCCCTGGCACTGGAAAAACAGCTGTACGATCAATTATTCGATATGCTGCTGCCGCATCTTGGCGACCTGCAACAGAGCGCCAGCGCGCTGGCGGAGCTTGATGTGCTGGTTAACCTTGCCGAGCGCGCGGAAACCCTCAACTACTGTCGCCCAACCTTTAGCGATAAACCGGGTATTCGTATCAGTGAAGGCCGCCACCCGGTGGTTGAACAAGTGCTGAAAGAGCCGTTTATCGCTAACCCGCTAAACCTGACGCCACAGCGCCGAATGTTAATTATCACCGGTCCGAACATGGGCGGTAAAAGTACCTATATGCGCCAGACTGCGCTGATTGCGCTGCTGGCCTATATTGGCAGCTACGTCCCGGCACAAAAGGTCGAAATTGGCCCTATCGACCGTATCTTCACCCGCGTTGGCGCGGCGGATGACCTTGCCAGCGGTCGCTCGACCTTTATGGTAGAAATGACCGAAACCGCCAATATTTTGCATAACGCCACCGAGCACAGCCTGGTGCTGATGGATGAAATTGGCCGCGGTACTTCAACCTACGATGGCCTATCGCTGGCGTGGGCCTGTGCGGAAAATCTGGCGAACAAAATTAAAGCATTGACCCTGTTCGCTACCCACTACTTCGAGCTGACCCAACTGCCGGAAAAAATGGAAGGCGTCGCCAACGTCCATCTTGATGCGCTGGAGCATGGCGATACCATCGCCTTTATGCACAGCGTGCAGGATGGCGCGGCCAGCAAGAGCTACGGTCTGGCCGTCGCAGCACTGGCCGGAGTACCGAAAGAGGTGATTAAGCGCGCGCGACAGAAACTGCGCGAGCTGGAAAGCATTGCCCCGAGTACCGCCGCCACTCAAGTAGATGGTACGCAGATGTCGCTGCTTTCCGCTCCGGAAGAAACGTCGCCTGCGGTTGAGGCGCTGGAAAATCTCGACCCGGACTCACTGACCCCACGTCAGGCGCTGGAGTGGATTTATCGGCTGAAAAATCTGGTGTAGTTGATGTAGTCGTCTATACGGGTAGCTTCGGTTGCCCGTATAATGACAACCTCCATAAACAAAAACGATTAACGCCATATATATTGATATGGTGAACAACATCCTGACAATGAAAAAGAAATATTTATATATATTATTAATATGCATTGCGACATTAGTTATGTATATACTCCAACCAGCAGAAACCACTCGTCATGATAAAGCCACGTTAAATTATTTCGTTAGATTAATTAAATCCCCCTCCGTTGATAAAGGTATAAACACGCCAGGCATGTTTTTGGAAATTTCCGCGATTCGCGATGATCCAAAGTCCCAATATAAGCTCGGCGCATATTATCTGGAAAAGAAAGCGGGAAATATTTATGACCCGCAAACAGGGGAAAAATGGATGCGGCTGGCCGCCGGGCAAAACTACGCTCCAGCCCAGCTCTGGTTAGGCAATATGTACCATCTGGGCTATAGCGTAGCGAAAAATACCCGGGAGGCAGCTCTCTGGTATCTGAAAGCGGCAAACAACGGCAACTCCACCGCGCAAAGCAATCTTGGCGTCTTGTATATGACCGGAGATGGCGTCAAGCAAGACGTACAACAGGCGGTCAGTTGGTATAAGAAATCTGCGGCGCAGGGAGATGCAGCAGGTCAGCAAAATTTAGGCCGCAGTTATGAAAGAGGCATCGGTATCGCCCCTGATATTGAGCGAGCTATCTATTGGTATAAAAAATCGGCGGCGCAAAACTCTGCTTCCGCGCAGTTCGCCCTCGGCCAGCTCTATTACTTCGGTCAATACGTTCCGCAAAATTATGCTTTAGCCTGGGAGTGGTTTATGAAGGCGGCAAAACAGAACGATGTTAACGCCCTGTTTAATTTAGGCGTAATGTACAACGATGGTAACGGCGTAACAAAAAGCAAAGCGCAGGCCTTATCCTGGTTTCGCAAAGCCGCCGAACAAAATGATTCCGAGTCACAATATATTGTCGGAGAAATATACGACGAAGGAGATGGCGTTCCGGTAGATAAAAAACAGGCCGTATATTGGTATCAGCTCGCTGCCAATAATGGTCACCAGCAAGCCAAAAAAGCGCTGGAGAAATAGCGCGGCTGAAAGAATGGGTGCATGAGAATGAAACCTGACAACCAGTACGCGGGGTTACCCCCGCGTTGTTGCTACTTCTTCGATTCGTAAGCGAGAACAGCTTTAAACTCCATACTACGCTCTTTGATACTTAGCTCGCATAGCGAGTTACGTACCATCAGCGTAAATCCCAGCGCTGTGATACACAGCACAATGATTGCCACAAGGGCATATTTTGTCAGCATGTCTTGCCTCCCTGCAAAGAAGAGACTAACATCTGAATTGTCGATGTTCATACGCTAGCCTCAGTTGATAGAAATATCTCCTGGGGCTTTCGTCTATCTGAAATCTCACAAATGCTCAAAGCCAGATAGCCTCAAGCACCCGCGCTTATTCTATACCCGGCTGGCGTGATGTTTGCAAATGAAAAAAGAGTTTTACAGATATTTATTATAACTTGCGAGCACGCTCGTAGAACGCATATTACCTTACAGAGATAATTGCATTTTAAAATAGTAAACACACACTCACTTATCCGGAGTGAAAATGACGACAACGCGCTATTAAAAATAGAATCTCACCGTTACAATCATATATGGATGGCTGGAGATATTCATGGCTGTTATTCTTTTCTCAATCATCGACTAAAAGAGCTTTTTTCGTTATTTCGCACATGATAATCCGCCGAGGTAGATATAAAATGGGTGCTAGAGGATACGTCCTGACAACCAGTACGCGGGGTCGCCCCCGCGTTGTTGCTACTTCTTCGATTCGTAAGCGAGAACAGCTTTAAACTCCATACTACGCTCTTTGATACTTAGCTCGCATAGCGAGTTACGTACCATCAGCGTAAATCCCAGCGCTGTGATGCACAGCACAATGATTGCCACAAGGGCATATTTTGTCAGCATGTCTTGCCTCCCTGCAAAGAAGAGACTAACATCTGAATTGTCTAGGTTCATCCGTTAGCCTCAGTTGATAGAAATATCTCCTGGGGCTTTCGTCTATCTGGAACCTCAAAAATGCTCAAAGCCAGATAGCCTCAAGCACCCGCGTTTATTCTATACCCGCTGATGACGAAAATTACCTTGAGTAAGTTGAATTCCATCTTTTTATTGCAGGTTGCGATAATGCTCGCAAGAATTTATATCTATTAGTCCCAGCTTTAATTTATAAATCAAATATAAAACGGGCCCGACTTAGCGGGCCCGTTTCTTTTAGCGCTTATCTTCCGCCAGCAGCGGCGGAATACTCGGCACCATTGGCGATTCATCAATATCCTTCTGCGTCATGCGAAACGCTTCCGGATAGTGCTCGCGGCTGGTGCGGCGTAGCGGCTCGGTATCACGCCAGGTGTAGAAACAGTGTTGGCACTGAAATACCGTCCAGACATCTTTTACCGGCGACTTCGCCAGCACTTCAATATGTTCATCGACGCAACGTGGACAAATCATCTTTATCTCCTTATTAACGGTTGGCCAGCATGGCGGTCAGTTTTTCAACCCAGGCTTTGGTTTCAGGGAGGTCCTGTACCGGCTGGCTGTAGTGACCACGAAGATCCGGCGCAACCGGCGTAGTCGCGTCGATAACCAATTTGTCAGTGATCCCCGCCGGGCTTGAGCCTGGGTCAAGTTCCAGCACGGACATATTCGGCAACTGGACCAAATCCCCCGCCGGGTTCACTTTCGAAGACAGCGCCCACATCACCTGTGGCAGGTTGAACGGATCAACGTCCTCATCAACCATAATCACCATCTTCACATAGCCCAGACCGTGTGGCGTGGTCATCGCCCGCAGGCCAACCGCACGGGCAAATCCGCCGTAGCGTTTTTTAGTGGAGATAATCGCCAGCAGGCCGTGAGTGTACATGGCGTTGACGGCCTGCACTTCTGGGAATTCCGCTTTCAACTGCTGGTACAGCGGCACGCAGGTCGCCGGCCCCATCAGGTAGTCGATTTCTGTCCACGGCATACCGAGGTAGAGAGATTCAAAAATCGGTTTAGTGCGATAAGAGACTTTATCGATCCGCACCACCGTCATATTGCGCCCACCGGAGTAGTGACCGGTGAATTCACCAAACGGCCCTTCGATCTCGCGCTTGCGGCTCTCAATAACGCCCTCAAGAATCACTTCCGAGCCCCACGGCACGTCAAATCCGGTCAGCGGTGCGGTGGCAATCGGGTACGGACTTTCGCGCAGCGCGCCCGCCATCTCATATTCCGACTGATCGTACTTCAGCGGCGTGGCGCCCATCAGGGTGATAACCGGGTCATTACCGAGGGTGATAGCGATCGGCAGGTCTTCGCCGCGCTCTTCGGCTTTGTGCAGATGCAGTGCGATGTCATGCATGGGGATAGGTTGCAGGCCCAGCTTACGCTTGCCCTTCACTTCCATGCGATAGATACCAACGTTCTGCTTGCCAAAATTGTCCGGGTCCAGCGGATCGCGAGAAACCACGCAGGCTTTGTCGAGATAAAAACCGCCATCGCCATCGTTCAGACGAAACAGCGGCAGAATATCAAACAGATTAATGTCTTCACCGTCGACGGTATTTTCTGCCCACGCCGGGTTTGCCCGACGCTCCGGCGTTACCGGGAATTTATCCCAGCGACGAATAAACTCATCAATCTGTTTTCTCACCGGCGTGTTCGGCGGCAAACCCATCGAAATAGCGTGGTTCTGCCACGAACCGATAGTATTCATCGTCACACGGGCATCGATAAAACCACGAATATTGTCGAACCACAGCGCCGGTGCACCATCGCCAATACGTCCGGTGGCGTTAGCGGCGGCAGCAAGATCCGGCTCCGCGTTAACTTCTTCGCTAATTTTCAGCAGTTGCCCCTGGTCGTCCAGCGCCTGCAAGAAGCTGCGCAAATCATCAAAAGCCATTATTCATTCTCCTGTGAAAAATTCTCTTCCGTCCGTAACCCATTCCAGCGACGTGCTTTGTGATAATCCAGACCAAACTGATCCAGCACCCGCGCGACAACATGGTCAGTGACGTCTTCAATGGTTTCAGGGTGGTTGTAATAAGCGGGCATGGGCGGCACCATCGCAACGCCCATGCGGGACAGAGCCAGCATGTTTTCCAGATGGATGGTGCTCAGCGGCATTTCGCGCGCGACCAGCACCAGCTTGCGGCCCTCTTTCAGCACTACGTCAGCCGCTCGACCAACTAACCCTTCGGCATATCCAGCACGAATACCGGCCAGCGTCTTCATACTGCAAGGGATGACAATCATGCCGTCGGTACGAAATGAACCAGATGAGATGATGGCGGCCTGGTCGGCAGGGCTATGCGAGAAATCAGCCAGTTCAGACACTTCGCGCGCACTGTACGGCGTCTCCAGTTCTATCGTGGTTTTGGCCCATTTCGACATCACCAAATGGGTTTCCACTTCCGGCATCTCACGAAGCGCCTTAAGCAGCGCCACGCCCAGCGGAGCGCCCGTCGCCCCGGTCATCCCAACAATTAACTTCATCATCACCTCACATATTGTTCGTACACGAACATTTTTATTAACCCTACGCTTGCAAGGCCATCTACGCAAGGTTGTTTATATACGTCCGCATTTTTAATCAAAACAGGAAAAATGCGCAAAAGCGCTGCGAACGGCTATCATAGAGTCGACTGTTTTATTACGGAGTTGTCATGGAGTTAAGAAACGAGGCGTTCCATCTATTGCGCCAGCTTTTTCAACGGCACACCGCCCGCTGGCAGCACGAACTGCCGGATCTCACCAAACCACAGTATGCGGTGATGCGCTCGATTGCGGAGCATCCGGGCATTGAACAGGTGACGCTAACGGAGGCAGCGGTCAGCACCAAAGCGACTCTGGCGGAAATGCTGAGCCGCATGGAGAGCCGGGGACTGGTGCGTCGTGAGCACGATCCAGCCGACAAACGCCGCCGTTTTGTCTATTTAACCGAGGAAGGCCAGGCGTTGTTGGCAAACTCCATGCCGCTGGGAAACGCTGTTGATGAAGAGTTTTTGGGTCGTCTGAGCGACGAAGAGCGCCAGCAGTTTTCACATATTATCCATAAGCTGATCGCGCAAGAATAAAAAGATTAACCCTGGCGTTCGCGTAAAAAATCAATAAACGCCCGGACCTTAGTGGGTACATGCTGCGCATCCGGGTAGACCGCGAACACACCCTGATGCGGAAAAGTAAATTCCGGCACCACCTGAACCAGTTTTTGCTCTCTTAGCGCAGTCGCCACCAGCCACTCGGGTAACAATGCAACACCGCTACCCGCCAGCGCAAATGCCATCAGCGCACTGGCGCTGTCTGCCGACAGACGCGGTACCTTTTTAATGTCAAAAGCGATGCTCTCATTGCGCGGCCCAGTGAGCTGCCAGCGTAGCGGTGCGGACAGGCGCTCATGAATAATCCAATCCGCCTGAGCCAGCGCCTCAAGGGTTTTCAAAGGATGCTCAGCCAGCCATGCCGGGGCAGCTACCGGGATAATGGCAAAGCGGGATATCAACGCCGCCCGGTAACGTGAATCCGCCAGCGTTCCGAGACGAATCGCCACATCAAAACGTCCGGAGATTAAATCCGCGTGATGCGAAGAGGAAACGTGGCGCACGCGCAGCGCCGGGTGCCGCGCACTGAACTCCGCCAGCGCAGGAATAATCACCTGCGCACCATATTCTGGCGTCGTGGTCATCCGCAGTTCGCCGCTCAACCCCGAGTGGCTGGCCCGCACCTCATCTTGCAGGTTTTCAGCCGTTTTCAGTAACGCAACGCCGCGATGATAAAACAGCGAACCGGCCTCAGTCAGCGTCAGCCTGCGCGTGGATCGCAACAACAGCGTGACGCCAAGTTCGCTCTCCAGCTGTCGGACGTTAAAGCTGATCACCGCTTTGGTTTGCCCAAGCGCCGCTGCCGCAGCGGTAAAACTGCCGCTATCCACCACCGCCACAAACATGGTCATTCGCTGTAGATTCAGCATGCCATCACTTATTGTCAAAAAATTTTAGACAGTATATCCCCGAATGTCGCGTTTATCCGCCCCACCGACGAGGTTTAGAGTAGCGGCCTTCAGGGGGGATTTAAAATGACGTATCGCAGCAAGGTCGCAACCGTTTTTCTGCTTGGCTTCTTTCTCGACTTAATCAATATGTTTATCGCCAGCGTCGCCTTTCCAGCGATGAGTCAGGCGCTGCACGCATCGCTGGGCGAACTGGCGTGGGTGAGCAATGGCTATATCGCCGGACTCACCCTGGTACTGCCTTTCAGCGCCTGGCTCAGCCAGCGATTTGGTGCCCGGCGCATCTTTTTGCTTTCACTGGGCCTGTTCAGCGTCGGGGCGCTGGCCTCAGGACAGGCTGATTCACTAACAAGCCTCATTTTGTGGCGCGCGTTGCAGGGGATGGGCGGCGGGCTGTTGATTCCAATAGGTCAGGCGCTAACATGGCAGCAGTTTAAGCCTCACGAGCGGGCTAAACTCTCCGCCGCGGTGATGATGGTCGGCTTGTTGGCTCCGGCATGTTCTCCGGCCCTGGGCGGAGTATTAGTCCAATCACTTAGCTGGCGGTGGGTTTTCTTTGTCAGCCTGCCGCTCGCATTCATCACGCTTGGCCTGGCCGCACTGTGGCTGAAGGATGAGAACAACACCCCGCGAACGCGTCGTTTCCTGCATCTCCCTTTATTGCGCGATCCGCTGCTGCGTTTTTCAATGCTGGTGTATCTCTGCGTACCGGGGACGTTTATTGGCATTAACGTCGTCGGGATGTTTTATTTGCAAAACGTCACCGGATTGTCACCTTCCGCCATCGGCTCTCTGATGCTGCCGTGGTCGCTTGCCTCGTTTGCAGCTATCTCGGTAACCGGTCGTTATTTTAATCGTCTAGGACCGAGCCCGTTAATTGCTACGGGCTGCCTGCTACAGGCCGCAGGGATCTTCATATTGGTCGGCGTGGATTCACATACCGCCGGCAGTACGCTAATACTGGCATTTACCTTAATGGGCGCAGGCGGCAGCCTGTGCAGCAGTTCGGCGCAGAGCAGCGCGTTTCTTAACGTGGCGAACCCTGATATGCCGGACGCCAGCGCGCTGTGGAATATCAATCGCCAGCTTAGCTTTCTGATTGGCTCAGCAGTACTGGCTGCGTTGCTTAGCGCCCTTCTGCGTTACTACCCAACGGCGCTGGCCTGGCGCGGCGTATTTATCACCGCCGCCATGGTTACCCTCGTGCCGCTACTGAGCTGCCTGAGGTTTAATAACCGGGCGATAGTCATGCACCTACAGAGCAAAATGGAGAACCAATGAATCGCTATATCCAGGAAGTACTCGACGCGCACGTAGTCATCGAAAACTGGCTAAGTCAGGGCGAAGGGAGCATAGAGGCGTTAATGCTCCGTTTTAGCGCCGATTTTACGATGATCCCAACAAGCGGAATTCGGATGAACCGTCAGGAAGTTAGCGCCTTTTTCAAGAGTGCTCGCGCCAGACGACCGGGTTTAAAGATTGTCGTTGATAGTGCCGCCCTGCTCGCCGAATGGCACGATGGCGCAGCGGTTGAGTATCGTGAAACCCAATATCTACCGGGTAAAGAGAAGGCTGTGCGCTGGTCGACGGTTATCTTGCGCCTGCAAGAGGAGAAGGTTATCTGGCTGCGTCTGCACGAAACGGCTCAGGGGTAGCGGGCCGCTAAAAAGAAAAAGGCTCAATCAGATGATTGAGCCTTTTTTAGGAAAGGTATCTTACTCGCGGAATAGCGCTTCGATGTTCAGCCCCTGGCCTTGCAGAATTTCCCGCAGACGGCGCAGACCCTCAACCTGGATTTGACGCACGCGTTCGCGGGTCAGACCAATTTCACGGCCCACATCCTCAAGCGTTGCGGCTTCATAACCCAGCAGACCAAAGCGACGAGCCAGCACTTCACGCTGCTTGGCGTTCAGTTCGAACAGCCATTTGACGATGGATTGTTTCATGTCATCGTCCTGCGTGGTGTCTTCCGGGCCGTTGTCTTTTTCATCGGCCAGGATATCCAGCAGCGCTTTCTCCGAGTCACCACCCAGCGGCGTATCCACCGAGGTAATGCGCTCGTTCAGACGCAGCATCCTGCTCACGTCATCAACCGGCTTATCCAGCTGTTCGGCAATCTCTTCCGCGCTTGGCTCGTGGTCCAGCTTATGGGACAACTCGCGTGCGGTACGCAGATAGACGTTCAGCTCTTTAACAATATGGATAGGCAAGCGAATGGTACGGGTTTGGTTCATTATCGCCCGTTCAATCGTTTGACGAATCCACCAGGTCGCATAAGTCGAAAAACGGAACCCACGTTCCGGGTCAAACTTCTCAACTGCGCGAATCAGCCCCAGGTTACCTTCTTCAATCAGATCCAGCAGAGCTAAACCACGATTGCCGTAACGACGGGCTATCTTGACGACCAGACGCAGGTTACTTTCAATCATCCGGCGGCGTGACGCAACGTCACCACGCAGCGCGCGACGAGCAAAATAAACCTCTTCTTCGGCGGTCAGCAGTGGGGAATAACCAATCTCACCAAGGTAGAGTTGCGTCGCATCAAGCACCCGTTGGGTTGCTCCCTGCGAAAGAAGCTCTTCTTCAGCCAGATCGCTATCACTGGGTTCCTCTTCAACTAAGGCTTTCTCGTCAAAAACCTCGACTCCGTTCTCATCAAATTCCGCGTCTTCATTTAAATCATGAACTTTCAGCGTATTCTGACTCATAAAGATGGCTCCTACCCGTGATCCCTGAGCAAAGCACCTTCGCTAAACATCATTCAAACGACGCCCGGACGGTAATCTTTATATCTCCCGCCCTGACGCCTTTTCACTGATGCTACGCTTATGCGTACTTCGCCAAATTATCGCTGCGGTAAATACTGCAGCGGGTTGACGGATTTCCCCTTGTAACGAATTTCAAAATGCAAACGTGTCGAACTTGTACCTGTGCTACCCATGGTAGCGATTTTCTGCCCCGCTTTGATATCTTGTTGCTCTTTTACCAGCATCGTATCGTTATGAGCGTAGGCGCTCAGGTAATCATCGTTGTGTTTGATGATAATAAGATTACCGTAACCGCGCAGTGCGTTACCGGCATAGACGACGCGCCCATCTGCGGTCGCGACAATAGCCTGTCCTTTACTGCCTGCAATATCGATACCTTTGTTGCCTCCTTCGGAGCCACTAAAGTTCTCGATAACTTTGCCATCAGTCGGCCAGCGCCATGAAGAGATCGGCGAACTGGTTGACGTACTGCTTGCAGTCGATTGGGTTGTGCTGACAGCTGGAGCCGTAACTGGCGCGACGGTTGTAGTCGTCGTCGCAGGCTTGTTGTTCGGCAACATCTTATTAGCACTCTGTTCACCTGAAGATTCAGAATACGTAATAGTTGGTTGTGACGCAACCACCGCGGTCGATTTTTGTGCAGAATTTGCGGTCAGCATCCCACCGCTGCTGGCCTGCGCGCTAGCCTGGGCAACAGCGTTATCGCCGGTGATCGGCTGGCCTGACGCGTTGCCAACCTGAAGCGTCTGACCGACGTTCAAACCGTACGGTGCCGGGATATTATTACGCTGAGCCAGGTCGCGGAAGTCGTTCCCGGTGACCCATGCAATATAGAACAGCGTATCGCCGCGTTTAACCGTATAGGTACTGCCTCCGGTGTAGCTACCTTTAGGAATATCGCCATATTTTCGGTTGTAGACAATCTTGCCATCAACCGTTTGTACCGGCTGCTGGGCCATCGGCTGAATCTGGGTAGGCTGCGTCTGTACCGGTTGAGTTTGTACCGGGCGCGCCTGTGGAACGGTGGAAGAGCCAGTATTTGACGGCGGCGTGATCAGCATTCCGGAATTGGTACTGGAAGATGAAGCACCGCCAGCCGAACTAACCGGCGCTGGCGCATTATTGGAGCTGCTACAGCCTGCTAGCCAGAGTGACACCAGTGATAAAGCCGCAATGCGACTTAAGGTAAATTTTGGGCTTCCCGCGCTCATTTATCCCCCAGGAATATGTTAACTGCCAATATCTTGCTCACCGGGCAGCGCCCGGCCAGGACACGAAAAATGCGTCCACCCTATGCCTAAACTTAAGCAAAAAAACCTGGAATAATCCGGGTTCAGGCCAACTCCCCTTTGACAAGAGGAACAAAGCGCACGGCTTCGACAGTATCAATCACAAACTCGTTGCCGCGTCGACGGATCCGCTTCAGGAACTGATGCTCTTCGCCCACTGGCAAAACCAGCACGCCGCCATCATCCAGTTGCGCCAGCAGTGCGGCCGGAATTTCCGGCGGCGCAGCGGTAACGATAATCGCGTCGAACGGCGCACGCGCGTGCCAACCCTGCCACCCATCGCCGTGACGGGTTGAAACATTATGTAAATCAAGTTGTTTCAGGCGGCGGCGCGCATGCCACTGTAAACTCTTAATCCGCTCAACCGAGCAGACATGGTGCACCAAATGCGCCAGTATTGCCGTTTGATAGCCTGAACCAGTGCCAATCTCCAGCACCCTTGAGTCCGGCGTTAGCGTCAGAAGCTCGGTCATCCGCGCTACCATATAGGGTTGCGAGATAGTTTGCCCCTGACCAATCGGCAATGCCGTGTTTTCCCACGCTTTATGTTCAAAGGCTTCATCAACAAACTTTTCTCGCGGCACCTGAGCGATAGCGTCCAGTACGCGCTCGTCGACAATGCCCTGAGTGCGAAGCTGATTGAGAAGACTTTCAACACGTTTACTTACCATTGCGTATCAACCCCGACGCGTTCCAACCAGCCGCTAACCACTTCATGTGCGCTATGGGCGGTTAAATCAACATGCAGCGGAGTAACGGAAACGTAGCCTTCATCCACGGCCGCAAAGTCGGTATCCGGCCCGGCATCGTACTTTTCGCCTGGCGGACCAATCCAATACAACGTATTGCCGCGCGGATCTTTCTGCGGAATCACCTGATCGGAAGGATGACGACTGCCGCAGCGGGTCACGCGGATACCTTTAATCTGCTCAAGAGGCAGATCCGGTACGTTGATATTGAGAATGCGCCCGGTGCGCAACGGCTCGCGGCTTAATGCACGCAGAATAGAGCAGGTGACCGCGGCGGCGGTGTCATAATGCTGATAGCCGTTTAGCGACACGGCCAGCGCCGGAAAGCCCAGATGGCGGCCTTCCATTGCAGCGGCTACGGTACCGGAGTAAATAACGTCGTCGCCGAGGTTAGGCCCGGCGTTAATACCGGAAACGACGATATCCGGACGCGGGCGCATCAGGGCGTTAACGCCGAGATAAACGCAGTCCGTCGGCGTGCCCATTTGCACGGCGATATCGCCATTATCGAAAGTGAAGGTGCGTAGTGAGGATTCCAGCGTCAGGGAGTTCGATGCTCCGCTGCGGTTACGATCGGGTGCAACTATCTGAACCTCAGCGAATTCCCGTAAGGCCTTCGCCAGGGTCTGAATCCCTGGCGCATGAATCCCGTCATCGTTACTCAGCAATATTCGCATAATCACCCGTTGTATTGATAAGCTCCCTTACCACGCTGGTAGCGAAGCTGCCTGCTGGCAGCCAGAAACGCAGTTCCACGGTGACGTCATCCCACCAGTTCCAGCTCATCTGCTGCGGGTAGAGCAGCATCGCCCGGCGAGCCGCTTCCACTTTTTCACGCACCAGAAGCGCCTGTAACTGCGTCTCTTCGGCTACTGCCGCCTGCTCGGCGGCCAGCGCATCCCGTTGGCTTCCCCAATCGCCGCTACCCACAAGCGCAGCAGTGATCATCAGTTCACGGTTATCAACCCGTACCTGGAGTTCCGCGAATTCTTCAGAGGTCGCAACGAACCAGCTTCCGCGCCCCGCTAATTGTAGCGCATCGCCATCAACAACCTGATTAAATTCCGGTTTTTTTAATCTAATACCAACCTGTTGATTAAACAATGCACTGCGGGCCGCCGACAACCAAAAACTGCGTTTATTGCGATCGCGCACCGGCGCACCGCTCTCTGCCCAGCGCAGGGCGCCTTGCAAATTGCTACCGCCGATACCAAAGCGCTGAGCGCCAAAATAGTTCGGAACGCCCTGATCAGCAATCGCCTGCAGGCGCTTTTCGACATCATCACGAGCGCTAACTTCACGCAGCACCAGAGTGAACTGGTTGCCTTTCAGTGCCCCCAGACGCAGCTTGCGCTTGTGGCGCGCGTATTCGAGAACCTGGCAGCCTTCGAGCTGAAATTTGCTCAGGTCAGGCATCTCTTTACCCGGCACTCGGGCACACAGCCACTGCTCGGTGACCGCGTGTTTGTCCTTCTGTCCGGCAAAGCTCACTTCACGCGCATGAATTTTAAGGAATTTTGCCAGAGCTTCAGCAACAAAACGCGTATTGCAGCCATTTTTCAGAATCCGCACCAACACGTGCTCGCCTTCACCGTCAGGCTCAAAGCCGAGATCCTCAACCACCACAAAGTCTTCCGGGTTCGCTTTTAGCAGCCCCTGAGCCAGCGGTTTTCCATGCAGATAAGTGAGTTCGTCAAACGCAATCATTTGTCAGCCTTACGCAATAGCGCCACCGCTTCACAAGCGATGCCTTCGCCGCGCCCGGTAAAGCCCAGCTTTTCGGTCGTCGTGGCTTTGACGTTAACATCGTCCATATGGCAACCCAGATCTTCTGCGATAAAGACGCGCATCTGCGGGATATGCGGCAGCATTTTCGGTGCCTGGGCGATGATGGTGACGTCGACGTTGCCAAGGCTATAGCCCTTCGCCTGAATCCGCCGCCACGCTTCGCGCAGCAGCTCGCGGCTATCGGCCCCTTTAAAAGCCGGGTCAGTGTCCGGGAAGAGCTTGCCAATATCGCCTAGCGCAGCCGCGCCCAGTAGCGCGTCGGTCAGCGCATGCAGCGCCACATCGCCATCGGAATGTGCCAGCAGCCCTTTTTCATAAGGCACGCGCACGCCACCGATAATGATTGGGCCTTCACCGCCAAAAGCGTGTACGTCAAAACCATGTCCAATTCGCATTAAGCCTTCTCCTGGTGTCGGGAACGGGTAAGGTAAAATTCGGCCAGCGCCAGGTCTTCCGGGCGCGTCACTTTAATATTATCAGCTCGTCCGGCAACCAGTTCAGGATGGAAGCCGCAGTACTCCAGCGCCGAGGCTTCATCAGTAATGGTCGCCCCTTCATTGAGCGCGCGCGTCAGGCAATCAACAAGCAGCTCACGAGGGAAAAATTGCGGCGTCAGCGCATGCCATAAATCGTTGCGCTCGACGGTATGGGCGATAGCGACTTTGCCCGGCTCCGCGCGCTTCATGGTATCGCGAACCGGAGCGGCCAGAATGCCACCCACTCGGCTGGTTTCACACAGCTGAAGCAGGCGGCTGAGGTCGTCCTGATGCAGACAGGGGCGCGCGGCATCGTGCACCAGCACCCAATCGGCCTCATCCAGCGCCTTCAGGCCCGCGAGGACGGAGTCCGCGCGCTCGGTGCCGCCATCAACGACGGTAATTTGTGGGTGATTCGCTAACGGAAGTTGGCTAAAACGCACATCGCCGGGGCTGACGGCGATGACCACCCGCTGCACGCGCGGGTTCGCCAACAGCGCAGCAACCGCGTGTTCGAGAATCGTTTTGTTACCGATTGAGAGATATTGTTTCGGGCATTCCGTTTGCATGCGGCGGCCAAAACCGGCTGCCGGCACCACGGCGCAAACGCCCGGAAAAGTGGCTGCCATGTCGTAATCCTGGGCCTGTCTATCGATTATTCTGCTGTTGTCCCGCCGCCTGGTTGCGTTTTGACGCATCCGGCACCAGACGATAAAACGTTTCGCCCGGGCGGGTCATACTGAGTTCATTGCGCGCACGTTCTTCGATAGCTTCCTGGCCGCCATTGAGGTCGTCAATTTCGGCGAACAGCTGATCGTTGCGTGCTTTTAATTTGGCATTGGTTGCCTGCTGAGCGGAGACATCGTCATTAACCCGGCTATAGTCGTGCAGACCATTTTTGCCGAACCAAAGCGAGTACTGCAGCCAGACCAGCAAAGCCAATAATAGCAGCGTTAATTTACCCATCCTGCCCCCTGAAAAACGGCATCATCATCCCATAACTCGCCCGAGTACTCTACTCTGGCGCGCGGACGACGCCGCGTAACGCGGGGACTGTACCACATTTTTACCGTTGATACCCAGGCTAGATTCATTCGTAAAAAGGACTATCCCAGCAGCCAGAGGAACAGCAGACCGAACATCAGTCCGACGGTCAAAATCGTCGCACCAACGCTGTAGCGAAGTTTACCGTCCAATAGGGAATGCAGCGCGATCCCGACCACCACGGCAACCGGCATGATTGCCAGGAAGAAGGGCCAGGTATAGAGGAGGAAAAATAGCGTGTTACCGCCATAGATAAGGAAGGGAATACCCAGCGCCAGCAGCCATGAAATAAAGCCCACGGCAGCACCTGACAGAGACCAGGTGGTCTCGTCATTAGCCACGGGGGGCGGTTCTGAACGAAAAATAGTAATGTTCTGGGTATTACGCATATCGAATCCTGTTGACCGGGCGACCGGCACCCATCGATGCCGTCGCCGTTTCAGGATCTGATAATATCGCTCTGTCGGAGCAGGTCTAATAGTTGGTGCACCAAATTTGTTACCAATTGTTCACCGTCGAGATGGATTTCCGCTCTCTCCGGGGATTCATATACTGAATCAATCCCGGTAAAATTACGCAATTCCCCCGCCCGCGCCTTCTTGTATAAGCCTTTCGGGTCCCGCGCTTCGCAGATAGCCAGCGGCGTATCGACAAAAATCTCGATAAAGCGCCCTTCGCCTAGCCGCTCTCGCACCATTTGCCGCTCCGCACGATGCGGAGATATAAATGCCGTCAATACAACCAGCCCGGCATCGACCATCAGCTTCGCCACTTCACCCACGCGACGAATGTTTTCTTTGCGGTCATCATCGCTGAATCCAAGGTCGCTACACAGGCCATGACGCACGTTATCGCCATCCAGCAAATAAGTGCTCACACCAAGCTGATGCAGCGCCTCTTCCAGCGCACCGGCAACGGTGGATTTCCCCGAGCCCGAAAGCCCGGTGAACCACAGCACCACGCCGCGATGGCCGTGATGCTGCTCGCGCTGCTCCTGGGTCACCGGATGCGCATGCCAGACGACGTTTTCGTCATGCTGGGCCATTATTTGCCTCCCAGCAGGTCGCGAGCGTCCCAGTGCGGGAAGTGCTTGCGAACAAGCTGGTTCAGCTCAAGCTCAAACGCGCTGTACTGCGAAGCGCCCGTTTGCGCCTGCTCGTTCGGTTCGCGTACCATGCCCGCGCCAACGGTGACGTTAGTCAGACGGTCGATAAAGATAAGCCCTCCGGTCACCGGGTTATCCTGGTATTTATCCAGCACCAGCGGTTCGTCAAAGGTCAAATCCACCAGGCCAATACCGTTCAGCGGCAGCGATTCCACTTCTCGCTGGGTCAGGTTATTGATATCCGCCTGATAGCGAACGCCATCGATACGCGCGCGGGTTTTCTTACCGGCGATTTTAATGTCGTAGCTCTGGCCTGGGGTCAACGCTTGTTCCGCCATCCAAACCACGTCGATGCTGGCACTCTGCACCGCAGGCAGAGAGACCGCTGCATCAACCAGCAGATCGCCACGACTAATATCGATTTCGTCTTTCAGCACAATCGTGATCGCTTCCCCGGCACCCGCTTGCGGCAGGTCACCGTCAAAGGTGACGATACGCGCGACGCTGGATTCCACGCCCGACGGCAGCACCTTCAGGCGCTGACCGAGCGTCACGGTGCCGGACGCCACGGTACCAGAAAAGCCGCGGAAATCGAGGTTCGGACGGTTAACATACTGTACCGGGAAGCGCAGCGGCTGATTTTCGACCGCACGCTGAATTTCAACGGTTTCCAGCACCTCCAGCAGCGTCGGGCCGCTGTACCAGCGCATTTTGTCGCTCTGGTTGGCAACATTGTCCCCATCCAGGGCTGACAGCGGCACAAAGCGAATATCCAGATTGCCCGGCAGCTGTTCGGCGAAAGTCAGATACTCTTCGCGAATGCGGTTAAAGGTCTCTTCGCTAAAATCGACGAGATCCATTTTGTTCACCGCCACCACCAGGTGCTTGATCCCCAGCAGCGTAGAGATAAAACTGTGGCGACGGGTCTGATCCAGCACGCCTTTACGCGCGTCGATCAGCAAGATCGCCAGGTCGCAAGTCGATGCGCCGGTCGCCATATTACGGGTGTACTGCTCATGCCCCGGGGTGTCGGCGATAATAAATTTGCGCTTCTCGGTGGAGAAATAGCGGTAGGCCACGTCAATAGTAATGCCCTGCTCGCGCTCGGCTTGTAAGCCATCTACCAGCAACGCCAGATCGAGCTTCTCGCCCTGAGTACCGTGACGTTTGCTGTCATTGTGCAGCGAAGAGAGCTGATCTTCGTAAATTTGTCGGGTATCGTGCAGCAGCCGGCCAATCAGCGTACTTTTACCGTCATCGACGCTGCCGCAGGTCAGAAAACGCAGCAGGCTTTTGTGCTGCTGGGCATGCAGGTAGGCTTCGACTCCGCCTTCATCGGCAATTTGTTGTGCAATAGTGGTATTCATGGCGGCTCCTTAGAAATAACCCTGACGTTTCTTCAGCTCCATGGAGCCTGACTGGTCGCGGTCAATCACGCGCCCTTGTCGTTCGCTGGTGGTGGAGACCAGCATCTCTTCGATGATCTCCGGCAGCGTTTGCGCGTTGGATTCCACCGCGCCGGTCAGCGGCCAGCAGCCGAGGGTACGAAAGCGCACCATCTGTTTTTTGATCATCTCGCCGGGCTGTAAATTAATACGATCGTCGTCGATCATCATCAGCATGCCGTCACGTTCCAGCACCGGACGCTCTGCCGCCAGGTACAGCGGAACGATTTCAATATTTTCCAGATAGATGTACTGCCAGATATCCAGCTCGGTCCAGTTGGAGAGCGGGAACACGCGGATGCTTTCGCCTTTGTTAATCTGGCCGTTATAGTTATGCCACAGCTCCGGACGCTGGTTTTTCGGGTCCCAGCGGTGGAAACGATCGCGGAAAGAGTAGATACGCTCTTTAGCGCGGGATTTCTCTTCATCACGACGCGCGCCGCCGAATGCGGCATCAAAGCCGTATTTGTTCAGCGCCTGCTTAAGACCTTCGGTTTTCATAATGTCGGTGTGCTTAGCGCTGCCGTGCACGAATGGGCTAATGCCCATTGCTACCCCTTCCGGGTTTTTATGTACCAGCAGCTCACAGCCGTAGGCTTTAGCCGTACGATCGCGGAATTCGTACATCTCACGGAATTTCCAGCCGGTATCGACGTGCAGCAGCGGGAACGGCAGAGTGCCGGGATAAAACGCTTTACGCGCCAGATGCAGCATCACGCTGGAGTCTTTGCCGATGGAGTACATCATCACCGGGTTAGAGAATTCGGCGGCCACCTCACGAATGATATGGATGCTTTCCGCCTCCAGTTGCCGCAGGTGAGTGAGTCGTTTTTGGTCCATAACCGTTCCTTAAGCCAGATTTACCACAGAAGAGTTAAACCCCTCTGCTGTCGTTGTGTGTTGAAACCAGGCGAGCTGTTGATGTAATTGCACCACTTCACCCACCACCAACAGCGCGGGCATCGGGGCGTCTTTCGCCAGGTTTTCGAGTTGTTGTAATGTGCCGGTCTTCACTTGCTGATCGGCGCGAGTCCCGCGAGAGATGACCGCTACCGGAGTGTCGTGGTCGCGACCATGGGCGATCAACTGAGCGCTAATTTCCGCCGCCTTCAGGCTGCCCATATAAATCGCCAGAGTCTGACCGCTTTGCGCTAACTGCGCCCAGTCGAGCGGAGAGTTTTCCGCGTTGAAGTGTCCGGTGACGAAGGTCACGCTCTGGGCATAATCCCGATGAGTCAGCGGGATACCGGCATAGGCCGTTGCGCCCGCTGCCGCCGTGACGCCAGGAACGACCTGAAACGGAATGCCAGCTTCGGTCGCGGCCTGCAGCTCTTCGCCGCCGCGGCCAAAAATAAACGGGTCGCCGCCCTTCAGGCGAATCACCGTTTTGCCCTCTTTTGCCGCGTCCACCAGCATGCGGTTAATTTCCGGCTGGAGCACAGAATTGCCAGCAGCGCTTTTGCCAACGCAAATTAGCTCCGCATCGCGTCGCACCAGCTCGCGCACTTCCGGAGTAACCAGGTTGTCGTAAAACACCACATCAGCCTGCTGAATCGCCTGCAAACCACGCAGGGTTAACAGTCCGGCATCGCCCGGCCCTGCCCCAACAAGAATAATTTCTCCAGTGCGCTTTTCCGGCTGTTTAAGTTCTTCTTCCAGCGCCTTTTCCGCTTCGGCTTTGTTGCCTGCCAGCATCAGGCTGGCAAAACGGCCGGTAAACACGCGCTCCCAAAAACGGCGGCGTTCGGCGGTGGTTTTAAGGTGAGTTTTGATATGGTGACGCCAGTAGCTTGCCGCTTCCGCCATCCGCCCCAGGTTAGTCGGCAGCAGCGCCTCAATTTTTTCGCGCAAAATGCGCGACAGCACCGGCGCTTTCCCGCTCGAAGAGATAGCCACCATCAGCGGGGAGCGGTCGACGATTGATGGGAATACAAACGAGCACAGCGCCTGATTATCCACCACGTTGACCAGCCGATAGCGTGCGTTAGCCGCCGCAAAAACGCGCTGGTTCAGCTCGTCGTCTTCGGTTGCGGCAATCACCAGGAAAACATCATCAAGCTGCTGCTCTGCAAATTCGGTTGCCCGCCACTGGATTTCCTGGTGCTCAACCTTCCCGGCAAGTTCCGGTATCAGCGCTTCGGCGACAATCTGCACCTTCGCTGCGGCGCGCAGCAGGAAAGTAATCTTGCGTGCGGCAATCTCGCCACCGCCGATAACCAGTACGGGTCTGTCTTTCAATTCGGCAAATATCGGCAAGTAGTCCACAGCGCAACAACTCTCTTACAATCAGTCATAGAGCGACTATAGGGTGCGGGTTAGAGCAAATGAAATTACGAAATGGAATGAGTTGTTACTCAAAGGAATAACGCCCTGGAAAAGCAAATATCAAAAAGTGCTTAACACGCGGTTTTTCCGGGATTTAAGAGCGATTGAAATTGTTTAACCTCGGTCACAGTTTCATACTACGCGGGTAAAATTGTTTTGATCGTGTAAGGACCCCCTATGTTTTCCGCATTGTGCCGTCGCCTGCTTCCTCTGGCGTTGGGCGCAGGTTTTGTCTTCTCCGCCGCCCCGGCATTGAGCGCCCTGGGCGACACCGCCAATGCGCAGGCTCGTCACATCGCTACCGTTTTTCCCGGAAGAATGACCGGCTCGCCCGCCGAAATGCTGTCGGCAGATTATCTGCGCCAGCAGTTCACACAAATGGGCTATAAAAGCGATATTCGCAGCTTTAACACCCGGTACATTTACACCAACAACGATCAGCGCAAAAACTGGCAAAACGTTACCGGCAGCACGGTTATTGCCGCGCATGAAGGTAAAGATCGCCAACAGATTATTATCATGGCGCACCTTGATACCTACGCACCGCAGACCGATGCCGACGTCGAAAATAACCTTGGCGGCCTGACGTTGCAGGGTATCGATGATAACGCGCTGGGGCTGGGCATCATGCTGGAACTTGCCGAGCAGTTAAAGAACGTCCCTACCCGTTATGGGATCCGCTTCGTTGCGACCAGCGGCGAAGAAGAAGGTCGTCTCGGGGCGCAGAATATGCTCAAACGCATGAGCGAAGCCGAAAAGAAAAATACTCTGCTGGTGATTAATCTTGATAACCTGGTCGTCGGCGACAAACTCTATTTTAATAGCGGTCGCAGCACGCCAGCCTCGGTACGTAAACTAACCCGCGACCGGGCATTGACCATCGCCCGTAGCAAAGGGATTACCGCATCCAGCAATCCCGGTAAGAATCCGGACTATCCGCAGGGAACCGGCTGCTGTAATGATGCCAGCGTGTTTGATGAGGCGGGGATCCCGGTGCTATCCGTGGAAGCCACCAACTGGTCTCTTGGGCGCAAAGATGGCTACCAGCAGCGCGCGAAATCCCGTTCGTTCCCCGACGGCACCAGTTGGCACAACGTGCAACTGGATAACCAGCAATATATTGATAAAGCCCTGCCGGGCCGGATTGCGCAGCGCAGTCGCGATGTGATGAAGATTATGCTGCCGCTGGTTAAAGAGCTGGCGAAGGCGGAGAAGAAACTTCAATCAAAATAGGCTGTTATTAAAGCCAGGCCACAAGGATTGTCGCCATGATGCACGCTCGTTTTTTCATGCTGTTGTTTCTTTTACTGGCTGTCAGCGGGCATTCTGTTGCCGACAGCCAGGTCTATATCTGGCAGCGGGTCTGGAACGTCGGGCATGAAACGGCGTTGCGCCAAAGCCACGATCTTTTTTCCACTTTGCGCGTACTGGGGCTGCAAATCCATCCCCAGGAAGGTTCGCGCATTGCCCGGGTCGACACACCATTATTACAGCAGGATGGCCGCCCAGTGTGGCTGGTGGTTCGCCTCGACGGTAGCCTGACGCAGTTGGATGCGGTGGCGATTTTGCCGCAGATTCAAAGCATCATCACCCGCTGGCGCAGCGCTAGCGTGAACCTCACCGCGATAGAAATAGATTACGATGCGCCCACCTCGCGCCTCGTCGAATACCAGCGTCTACTTGCTGCATTACGCCAGGCGCTGCCTCCAGAGATGGCGCTCAGCGTGACCGCGCTGCCGACATGGCTCTCTTCGCCACAACTTCCTGCGCTACTGGCAACGGTCGACTGTTCCGTGCTGCAACTGCACAGCGTGCTGTCGCCGCAGCAGGGTTTGTTTGACCCGGTGCAAGCGCTGCGCTGGAGCGGACAATATGCACTGATCTCCCCACATCCGTACTACCTGGCGCTCCCGGCCTATGGTTCTGCGCTGGTTTCCACGCCCGGACAGCCCGCTCGGGTAGAAAGCGAGTCGCCGCTGGGCATCGCGGGCGAGAAACAAGAACTTAGCGTATCGCCGCCCCAAATCGACGCCTTTACCCGCGAACTCGAACAGCATCCGCCCAAAAACTTTGCGGGCATCGCCTGGTTCCGCCTGCCGCTGGAGAGCGACAGCCGCGCCTGGTCGCTTTCCACCCTGGAAGCGGTTATCCACCACCGGCCATTAAGCTCCCGCTGGCAGTGGCTGGCGGTTCCTGACAAAACGAGCGCCAGCGCAGACTCCACGCTCTACGAACTGGCGATAAAAAATGCGGGCGATATTGATGCGCAGCTCCCGGCAAGCATTACGTTACAGACTGAAGATTGCCTCGCCGCGGACGGTGTGGGCAGCTACCGCTTTGACGAGCAGACATTTTACCTGACCTCCCCGGCACTGCTGCGCGCCGGGCAGACGCGGGCCATCGGCTGGGCAAGATGCCCATCGCCACCACAAGGAGAGTTTCATGTTAACCCGTAAATTACCTCTGGCCGTGCTCCTGACCACCGCGCTGGCCGCCATCAATAGCCATGCCTGTGGGCCGTACTTCCCCAACTATTTACTGCAAAACCGTAACGCCAATCTGCTTTATCTCCCGGAGGGGAGCTTTGATTTAGAGAGTAGCCGCCTGGTGCCTGCCGATCCGCGTCTGCCGCAATGGCGTGATACGTCTGGCGATAAACCCGCACCGCCTTCCGCGCAGGACGTTTTAATCAAAGAGATCCGCGCCAGTGGCTCAGTAGACGCGGCAGAAAAGTTGGCAGTCAGCCTGCCGACAGCAGCACGTCTGTATGTGCTCGGGGCGGTAGCCTTTGCCACTTACGATAATCGGGCGCGCGACTACTTTCGCCAGGTGATAGCGCTTCCTGTAGATCAGCAGGGTGAATGGGGGCTAAAAGCGCGCTACTCGCTGGCCCGCGATTTAATGGGTGACTATCCTGCGCCTCGCTCTGAGAGCGGATATCCGCTTTCCAGCAAAGATAATTCTCATGGTAACGAGCAGGAGCTGCGTGAAGCTTTCGAGCTTTATCAGCAAATTATCGACGCTGTGCGCAATGGACAAGAAGACCCGGAGCTGCTCTCGCTGGCAAGCCTCGGTCAGCAGGGACGCATCAAACACTGGCAGAGCGAACCGCTTGCCGCGGCCCACCTCTACGCCCAGCAAGCGGCTCAGGGTTCGCCCACCGGCAGCCTCTCCTTACGCTATACCGCCGATATTCTGAGCCATCCGGAAAACGAGAACTTCCTGCAACCGGGCATTGACGATCCGGTTATTCAGCAACTGCTTATTGTGAGTTTTTTCACGCGCTCTTCCAATTCCTTGTTCGAGCCAGAACCCAGGCCCAATAACGAGAAAGAGATCAAAAATTACCATAATGAGGTGATAGCGAAGCTGGCGCAGAAAATAAAATACGACATGCCCGGCAGCGATCGTCTGATCGCCCTTGCCTACCGCAATGGTCAGTATCCTCTGGTGACCCTGCTGCTGAAAAATGCTAAAGAAAATGGGCTAACCGCATGGGTGCAAGCCAAAATGGCGCTGCGAGAGGGAGATGTAAAAGCCGCGACCGCATGGTATGCAAAAGCCGCCGCATCGTTTCCGGTAAACGAAGTATGGGGTCCCCAGCCTGATAATAGTGAGATTGTTGGCGATGAGTTTGTTATTCCGTCCTGTCGTATCAATGCCGAGCAGGCGATCCTGGCGTTAAACCGCAACGACTATCTGGAGGCGATGCGCTTAATGTACAAAGCCAAAGACAGCTACTGGCCGGACTTAGCGCAGATTGCCGAACAGGTGCTGACGGTAAAGGAGCTTATCGCGTTTGTGGATAAATATGTCCCCGCGCCGAATCCTCCTTTACTCAATCAGCCGGAAAATACCGTGCGCTATAGCGCTGACGTCAGGCTGCGCGCCCTGCTCGCCCGCCGTCTGATGCGTGAAGGTCAGTATCAAAAAGCGCTGACTTATTTTGCCATTCCCGAGGATCGAGAAAGGGCTCTCTCATTTATTAATACCGTGCCAAAAAAAGGGCAAGAAATAGCGACAGCGCAGGCCTGGTGGCAGGCCGCGCTAGTTCTACGCAATCAAGGAATGTGGCTGACTGGCTATGAGATGGCCCCGGATTTTGCACTCTTCGACGGCGGGTATTCCTGGCCATATTACGACTGGGGCCCGGAAGAAAATCCGGCGACCAAATCGTGGATTAGCGCTGGTGAGCGCTATCGCGTTCAGCTCTCGCAGCCCAAACAGGATAATCATTTTATGCACTATCGCTGGCAGGCGGTGAAGCTTGCAGAGAAAGCCGCCGATTTATTGCCGCGCAAATCACAGGCCTATGCCGCCGTACTGTGCAATGCGACAGGCTGGATATGGGCTCAGGACCCCCAATCAGCACGACGTCTGTACAAGCACTACGTGAAAAACGGCGCACCGTTCCCGTGGGCAGAAAATTTTGGTCAGAATTGCCCGAAGCCGGATTTTACCGCACTCAACAATAACGAAAAAATTTAGAAAGGCACCGAATAACTCATTAATCGTTTACGTAAAAAAATCCCGGCAGCGCCGGGATTCATATTAATCTTTCAACCTTCGTGCAACCCGCACTCTCTTTTCAACCCAAAGAACCGCGTTTCTTCTTCCGCCATTCCCGGTTCCCATTTGCGGGTGGTATGGGTATCTCCCACCGACAAATAACCCTGATCCCACAGCGGGTGGTATTTCAGGCCGTGTTTTTGCAGATACTGATAGACGGTGCGGTTGTCCCAGTCGATGATCGGCAGAATCTTAAATACGCCGCGTTGGATTGCCAGCACTGGTAAATGTGCGCGGCTACCGGACTGCTCGCGGCGCAGGCCCGCAAACCAGGTTTGCGCGTTCAGCTCTTCCAACGCCCGGTTCATCGGCTCAACCTTGTTGATGTCATTGTATTTCTCAATGCCTTCAACGCCCTGCTCCCACAGCTTGCCGTAGCGCGCTTCCTGCCAGGCGGCGCTCTCCTTTGCCCGGTAGACCTTCAGGTTCAGATTGAGTTTGTCCGTTAACTCGTCGATAAACTGGTAGGTTTCCGGGAACAGGTAGCCAGTGTCGGTCAGAATGACCGGAATATCCGGGCGAACCTGATTGACCAGATGCAGGCTTACCGCCGCCTGAATACCAAAGCTCGAAGAGAGCACGTATTCGCCCGGCAGGTTTTCCAGCGCCCACGCAACACGCTCTTCCGCGCTCAGCTTTTCCAGCTGGCTGTTGGTTTCCGCCAGTTGCAAAACGCGATCGACCTTCGGTAATTCGTTAAGCACGTTTAGATCGAGTACGGACATAAAGACCTCATTTGTTTGTTCCCCTCACCCCGGCCCTCTCCCCAAAGGGGCGAGGGAGAAAAGACGGCTCCGGTGGCCTACTAGCCCCGTAGGAACGGGGAGAGAAAAGACGGCACCGAACTATCCCCTCTCCCCCACGGAGAGAGGGTTGGGGTGAGGGGTGACGGTGTTATTCCCAGAAATCCCGGGCTGGGTCGAGCACCGGGCGAATGATGCCCGCACGCACCGTAAAGTCGCCGAAGCCTTCACCCGCTTCGCGCTCTTTCGCCCAGCGCCCTACCAGTTCGTCAAGGGAGTCGAGAATTTCCGACTCGGTAATATTTTCCCGATACATGCGCGGAATACGCGTCCCGCTGCGGTTGCCGCCAAGATGCAGGTTGTAGCGGCCCGGCGCTTTACCCACCAGACCCACCTCCGCCAGCATCGCGCGGCCGCAGCCGTTCGGGCAGCCGGTCACGCGGGTGACGATATGCTCATCAGCGACGCCATGCTTGCTCATCACTCCCTCAACTTTATCGGTGAACGATGGCAAGAAGCGTTCGGCTTCGGCCATCGCCAGCGGACAGGTCGGAAACGACACGCAGGCCATGGAGTTTTCACGCTGCGGCGTGACGGCATTCATCAGACCGTGATCGCGGGCCAGCTTCTCGATCTTCGCCTTCTGATCGTCAGGAACACCGGCAATGATCAGGTTCTGGTTGGCCGTAATGCGGAATTCACCTTTATGGATCTTCGCAATCTTCAACAGGCCGGTTTTCAACGGACGCCCCGGGTAATCAAGGATACGACCGTTTTCAATAAACAGCGTCAGGTGCCAGTTATTGTCGATACCTTTTACCCAACCGATGCGATCGCCGCGGCCGGTAAACTCGTACGGGCGAATCGGCTCAAACTTGATACCCGCCCGGCGTTCAACTTCCGCCTTAAAGGTCTCAACGCCAACGCGTTCCAGAGTATATTTGGTTTTCGCATTTTTACGGTCGGTACGGTTGCCCCAATCGCGCTGGGTGGTCACCACCGCTTCCGCCACCGCCAGAGTGTGCTCAATCGGCAGATAGCCGAATTCGCTCGCCGTGCGGGCGTAGGTTTTCTTGTTGCCGTGCTCGATGGATAAACCGCCGCCAACCAGCAGATTAAAGCCCACCAGCTTGCCGTTTTCGGCAATCGCTACGAAGTTCATATCGTTAGCGTGCAGATCGATATCGTTCTGCGGCGGGATCACCACGGTCGTTTTGAACTTACGCGGCAGATAGGTCTGACCGAGGATCGGCTCTTCATCGGTGGTGGCGACCTTCTTCTGATCCAACCAGATCTCTGCATAAGCGCGAGTACGCGGCAGCAGGTGCTCGGAGATCTTCTTCGCCCATTCATAGGCTTCAGCATGAAGCTGAGACTCGTTCGGGTTAGAGGTACACAGCACGTTACGGTTCATATCGTTGGCGGTCGCCAGCGCATCCAGCCCGACCGAATGCAGCATCTGGTGCACCGGCTTGACGTTCTTCTTCAGAATGCCGTGGAACTGGAAGGTCTGACGGTTGGTCAGACGGATGCTGCCATAAATAGTGTTATCGGCGGCGAATTTGTCAATCGCCTGCCACTGTTTAGTGGTGATCACCCCGCCCGGCAGACGGCAGCGCAGCAGCATCGCATGGCGCGGTTCCAGCTTCTGTGCCGCACGCTCGGCGCGAATATCGCGATCATCCTGCTGATACATGCCGTGAAAGCGGATCAGCAGGAAGTTATCGCCTTTAAAACCGCCGGTCAGACCGTCGTTCAGATCTTCCGCAATGGTGCCGCGCAGGTAGTTACTTTCGATCTTCATGCGCTCGGCATCGACCAGTTTACCTTCGACCACCAGCGGGCCTGGATGTTTTTCGCTCATTAGTAGACATCTCGCTGATAACGGCGCTCAACGCGCAGCTCACTTAAAAATTCGTCCGCCGCTTCGGCGTCCATCGCGCCAAATTCGGCAATCACTTCCAGCAACGTCTGCTCAACGTCTTTTGCCATACGATTGGCATCGCCGCAGACATAAATATGGGCACCGTCGTTAATCCAGCGCCACAGCTCTGCGCCCTGTTCGCGCAGTTTGTCTTGTACGTATACTTTTTCTTTTTGGTCGCGAGACCAGGCCAGGTCGATGCGGCTCAGTACGCCCTCTTTGACGTAGCTCTGCCACTCCACCTGGTAGAGGAAATCTTCGGTAAAGTGCGGGTTGCCGAAGAACAGCCAGTTCTTGCCTTCTGCGCCTTCTGCCGCGCGCTGCTGCATAAAGGCGCGGAACGGCGCGATGCCGGTACCCGGGCCAATCATGATAACTGGCGTCTCTGGGTTAGCAGGCAGACGGAAGTTATCGTTATGCTCGATAAAGACGCGAACTTCGCCATCTTCTTCGACGCGGTCGGCAAGGAAGCTGGAAGCGCCGCCGGTGCGGGCGCGGCCTTCGATGTCATAGCGGACAACGCCGACGGTGACGTGCACTTCGTTTTCGGTTTCCGCCTGTGACGAAGCGATAGAGTACAGGCGCGGCGTCAGCGGGCGCAGCAGGTCAATCACTACCTGAGCATCCAGTTGCGCCGGAGAGAAACGCACCATGTCGACGATCGGCGTGGTCGCGGCGTAATGCTGGAGCTGTGCCTTATCGCCCACCATCGGCAGCAGAGATTCGCTGCGGGTTAAGGTGGCGTAGTTCTCAACGATATTGCCGGTGTTAACCGTCAGCTCGAAGTGCCACTCCAGCGCTTCAGCAAGCGGCAGGGTTTTACCGTCAACCGTCACCGGTTCCGTGCCCTGCAGCCACAGCAGCTCCACCAGTTCTTTGACCAGAGCAGGGTCGTTCTGGTACCAAACGCCCAGCGCATCGCCCGGCTGATAGCGCAGGCCAGAGTCGCCGAGGTCAATTTCAATATGGCGCACATCTTTTTCTGAATCACGACCGGTGATTTTTTGATTCGCGGCGAGCGTCGCGGTCAGCGGCGCTTCTTTGGTATACGGGCTGGTGTGAATCTCATTCACCGCACCGCTGGTCACCAGTTGGGACGGCGCGGCAGCAGGCGCGCGGGCTTTCAGCGCCTCAACCACGCGGGCACGCCATTCAGCGGCGGCACCCTGGTATTCCACATCAGAGTCAACCCGGTCGAGCAGGCGTTCACCGCCCAGTTCGGCCAGTTTGTTATCAAAATCTTTACCGGACTGGCAGAAGAATTCATAGGAGGTATCGCCAAGGCCAAATACGGCAAACGCAGTATCGGTCAGCTTCGGCGCTTTTTTCGAAAACAGGAACTTATGCAGCGCGACGGCTTCTTCCGGCGGCTCACCTTCGCCTTGCGTTGACGTCACGACAACCAGCAGTTTCTCGGAGGCAATTTGTTTGAATTTATAGTCGCCTGCGTTAACCAGCTTCACGTTCAGTTGCGCGGCCTGCAAATCGTCACGCAGCGCTTCAGCGACGCGGCGGGCGTTGCCGGTTTGCGATGCCGAAATAAGGGTAATGGAAGGGACTTCAACTGCCTGGGCTGGAGCGACAACCGCCGCGCCGGGCTGCTGGTTCAGCACGCCCCAGAAATAGCCGGAAACCCAGGCCAGCTGGGTTGGCGTGAAGTCAGTCGTGGCCGCCTGAAGGCGCGCCATTTGCTCCGGGTTAAGCGGTAGCAAATTAGAAGGTGGGGCCTGTGTCGTCATGCGTCGTTATGTTCCAGTAAGCAAAGCTGTTAGTCGCAGCCTGTCAGCGCGATAAAACAAAAGAGAATGTGTTCACTCTAAATAATTCGAGTTGCAGGCAGGCGGCGACGCAGCGAATCCCCGGGAGCTTACATAAGTAAGTGACTGGGGTGAGCGAGTAAAGCCAACGCACATGCGGCTCGAAGTATGACGAGTGATAAGGGTAACGGTGCAGATAGTAACAATTAAAGAAGGGATGGAAATAACAAATAACCAAATGGACTAACCTGTTTTAGTTATAGTTATTAACAACAAAATCGATTAAATAACCCCATGATATATAATAATTTAATCCCAATAAACCAGATGAATATGTCCATTTTCTGTTCAGGGCCGTTTTAGTTAATGCGAAAAAAGGTGCTTTCCGGTACCCTACGGCGGTTTTTTTGCCATATTGAGAATAAAAGATGTCCACCACGCTGTTTAAAGATTTCACCTTCGAAGCCGCTCACCACCTGCCGCATGTACCGCAAGGGCATAAGTGCGGTCGCCTGCACGGTCACTCTTTTATGGTGCGCCTGGAGATTACCGGTGAAGTCGATCCCCATACCGGGTGGATCATGGATTTTGCCGAGCTTAAGGCCGCATTTAAGCCGACTTACGACAGGCTGGATCACTACTATCTGAACGATATTCCGGGACTAGAAAATCCTACCAGCGAAGTGCTGGCAAAATGGATTTGGGATCAGATGAAACCTCTGGTTCCGCTACTGAGCGCGGTGATGATTAAAGAGACCTGCACGGCGGGCTGCGTCTATCGCGGCGAGTGATTAAAGCGTTTGTGTCGACGGTCAATATTCCTTAAATAACGTCATGTTAGCTTATGCGCTCTGGATATCTGGGGCGCAATATGGCTGACGATTTTGATATTATTATCATTGGTGCAGGGATAGCTGGCACCGCTTGTGCTTTACGCTGTGCGCGGGCAGGACTTTCCGTTCTGTTGCTTGAACGCGGCGAACTTCCCGGCAGTAAAAATCTTTCCGGCGGGCGGCTGTATTGCCATGCGCTTGCCGAACTCCTTCCTCATTTTCAGCAATCCGCTCCGCTTGAACGCCGCATTACCCAGGAAAGTCTGGCCCTGATGACCGCAAACGGCGCAACGACATATTCCAGCCTGCAACCCAACGGCGACTCCTGGAGTCTCCTGCGCGCCCGCTTCGATCCGTGGTTTGTCGGCCAGGCCGAAGATGAAGGCGTCCAGTGTATTACCGGGGCGACGGTCGAGGCGCTGTATCGCGAAAATGGTCGGGTCTGCGGCGTTATTTGCGATAATGAAACCCTGCGCGCTCGCTATGTCGTACTGGCTGAAGGGGCTAACAGCGAGCTGGCGGAGCGGCATGGTTTAGTGCCTCGCCCTTCCCCATCGTCAATGGCGTTAGGGATTAAAGCGGTGCTGGCGCTGGAGCAAAAAACGCTGGAAGATCGCTTTCGCCTGGAAGGTAACGAGGGGGCGGCGATGCTCTTCACCGGCGGCGTCTGCGGGGATTTGCCCGGCGGCGCGTTTCTTTATACCAATCAGGATACCCTCTCATTCGGCATTGTTTGCCCGCTCTCCTCGCTGGGAAAAGGCGCGGCTCCGGCCTCTGAACTGCTGGATAATCTCAAATCACATCCGGCCCTGCGCCCTTTGCTACGAGGGAGTGAAACGCTGGAGTATGGTGCGCATCTGGTGCCCGAAGGCGGTCTGCATAGCATGCCCGTGCAGTACGGCGGAGACGGCTGGCTACTGGTTGGCGATGCGCTACGCACCTGTATCAATACCGGCTTTACCGTGCGCGGGATGGATATGGCGCTCATCGGTGCTCAGGCGGCAGCGCAAACGTTGATTCGAGCCTGTCAGCAAAGCGCGCCGCAAAACCTGTTTGCACAATATCACCAGGACGTTGAACGCAGCCTGCTGTGGGAGATTCTTCAGCGCTATCAGCATATGCCCACACTGCTGCAACGCCCCGGCTGGTATCGCCAGTGGCCTGCGTTAATGGAAGACATTTCCCGCGAACTTTGGCTGCAGGGCGCGAGCCCGGTTCCGCCGCTGCGCCAGATAGTCTGGCGTCAGCTTCGCCGTCACGGCCTGCGCCATCTGGCAGGCGATCTTGTCAGGAGTTTACGATGTCTGTAGCCCGCAACGTCTGGCGTCCCGCCGACAGCCCACATATTGTTCCATCCGCTTCACCGACTCCGGAAATCGCCGAGTTGCTGATTCAATCCTGCCCCGCCGGGATTTTCTCACGCACGGCGGAAGGTGAGCTGCGGGTCGACTATCGCGGCTGTCTGGAATGCGGCACCTGCCGGTTGTTATGCGATGAGGCAACGCTGAAAGAATGGCGCTATCCTGACTCTGGTTTTGGTATTACATTCCGTTTTGGGTAATAAAGCTGAAAGGCTAATACATTGTTATGTAATAAAAAACGCCAGCAGAACGGTCCCCTCTCCCCTTCGGGGAGAGGGAGAAAACCGTACCAGCAGCTTGAAGTATGACGAATAAAATACAAAGGACACACCATGCCCCTGCTACACCTGCTCCGACAAAATCCGGTTATTGCGGCCGTCAAAGATAACGCCAGCCTGCAATTAGCCATCGATTCCGAATGCCAGTTTATCTCCGTGCTGTACGGCAATATCTGCACCATCAGCAACATCGTCAAGAAGATCAAAAACGCCGGTAAATATGCGTTTATTCATGTCGACCTGCTGGAGGGAGCGTCTAATAAAGAGGTGGTGATTCAGTTTTTGAAGTTGGTTACCGAGGCGGACGGCATCATCAGCACCAAAGCGCCGATGCTCAAAGCGGCCAGAGCGGAAGGCTTCTTCTGCATTCATCGTCTGTTTATCGTCGACTCTATTTCCTTTCACAATATTGATAAGCAGGTGGCGCAGTCTAATCCGGATTGCATTGAAATCCTGCCGGGCTGTATGCCGAAAGTCCTGGGATGGGTAACGGAGAAAATTCGCCAGCCGCTGATCGCCGGGGGATTGGTTTGCGATGAGGAAGATGCGCGCAATGCGATGAAAGCGGGCGTCGCGGCTCTTTCAACCACCAATACCAACGTCTGGAAATTAGCAAAACAGCTTAATTAATTTATCGGCTTTGTTCCCGGGTCGCGGCGTAAACGCCTTACCCGGGCTACCGGACCTGTTTTAGATATTGTGCTCGCGTCTTTGCCGGGCGGCCACTATGCTTCTACGCAGGCGACCAGTTCCTCAAGCACCGGTAGCCAATCGTCAACAATACCAACATCCGCCTGAGAGAATACCGGCGCGCTGGCATCATGATTGATCGCCACAATAAACCGGCTATCCCGAACGCCTGCCATCAGCGCCGCCGCGCCCGATGCGCCCGCCACAATGCAGACATCCGCCGCCAGCAGATGACCGGAGATGCCAATCAGGCGATCGGCATCATAGCCGCCGTTCATCACCCGCGCACGGCTGTATCCCGCTTCCGCCCCCAGACGTTGCGCGATAGCCGCTATTTTTTCGGCATCAACGACCTCACCGCCCTGCCCGACAACCAGCACCTGATTCGCCTCCTGCAAGGGATGATCTCCCGAGCGCTCCACGCTTTCAACACTGATTAACCAGTTGGGTAAAACCGTCGGCGCAATATGGCGTGTCGTCAGATCGGCGGGAAAATCACCAGTCACGCTACCGCCGGCTTGCCGCGCCAGAGACAGGCACAGCGGTCGGGCGCTAAACCCCAGGGTAGCCGTCAATGCATTGCCCCAATGAGATTTGGTCACTCTACCCTCTTGCGCATTGACTGACAGCACCTGACATACGCTGCCGCCTTGTAAACGCCAGGCCAGCCTTGTTGCCAGCTCATCGCCCAAAATCCCGGCTGGAAATATCAACATATCGACCGGCGTCTGCCGCCACTGGACGACCAGCGCATCAAGAAGCTGCTCAGCAACTTCCGGTTCGGCATCAATAATCCAGCGTTCCACCTCCGCCTGACCAGGCTCATTTGTCGCCAGCCAGTGTCCCATCGCGGCGCGATCACCCGCTGTCATCACCATCGCTATCTTCATGGCTGTATCCTCTGACGTAGATAACTCTCCCATAGCATCCTGGCTTTCTCCTGCGCCGTTGCCCCGTCGACAATAACCGCGCTGCGCCGCGGTTCCGGGCGAGTCAGACGCAAGCACTGAACGGCGGGCATCACCTCAGCGCTGACCGCCTGACGCACGATATCCGCCTTTGCCGCCGCCAGACGTTGGCGCATACCGGGCACCGCAAGCGCTACCTCACCGCACTGCCTGACGGCAATGACCACCGGTAGCCGCACCTTGCAACGGCGGATACCGTGGGTTGTTCGCTGCTCGATAACGATAAAAGGCGGCTCAAGGGTAAAGCGCTCGACCTGGGTGAAACAGGGCCAGTCCAGCATTTCCGCCAGCAGAAACGGCGTCTGGCCATTCTGCCCTTCGCTGCTCTGACAGCCGGTGACGATCAGCTCAGCACCGTGGCTGCGCTGCCAGTCGGCAATTTGCCCGGCAATAAACGATGGCGCAAAGCGTAAATCCGCAGCCACCTCCAGCAGCACCCGCTGATCAAATCCCAGCGCTGCGAAGTAGCGCAGCCAGTGCAGCGCGCGTTCATCGCCAATGCTTAAGGCGGTCAGGTTCATCTCGCAGCCTGCATTGCGCTGGGCCAACAACAGCGCAGCCGCGGCCTGTTCATCGGCACCGATAGTGCAACGCAATAGCGAGACATCAGGGCCGCAGGTATCCCGCCCGGCGGCCTGCCAGTCCTTTTCAGCCAGCATGCTGGCATCAGGTTCCGGCTTAAACGCCAATAGAATGTTCATTTTTACCTCCTTGTCTTTGGTCGCCGCTTCCGGCCGCCACCAGCGGCAGCGCTTTGGTTTCAGGCGCCCACAGCCAGGTCACCACGAAGCCAACCAGCAATACCCCGGCCAATAGCAGCAGCGTCACCGTCATCCCCCATTGCGCCAGGGTCCAGGGCAGCAGGCCGGTGCTGATTGCGGCGCCAAGTCGGCTCATAGCGGTGGCGAATCCAACGCCCAGCGAGCGAATATCCGTCGGAAAACTTTCTGCGGGTAAAATCCCTACCAGGTTACTCACCGCCGAAATCGTGGTGCTGAATAAGACAAAAAGCAGCAACGTCCAGTGGCTGCCTTGAGGTAAGCAGGCCATCACGATTAATGTCGCCGCAAGCAGCAGAAAGCTGCCGAGCAGGAAATGGCGATGGGCCAGCAGATGGGTCAATACCAGGCCCAGCAGCGCGCCAACGATCAGCAGCGCATTTAGCATCAGGCTGGCGGTCAATGCATCTTCAAGGCCGATGGTTTCAGCAATGGTGGGAAGCCAGGTGTAGATAACGAACCATGGGATCACCAGACAGACAAAAAAGATGCTATTAAAAGCCGTGCGCCGCCAGTAGCGGGATGAGAACAGGGTTAGGATATGTTTATTCGTCTCTTTCGTTACCTCATCGCCCAGTTGTACGTGCATACCAAAACAGCGATGCACCACGGCATGGGCTTCAGCGAACCGCCCCTGACGCATCAACCAGCGTGGGGATTCCGGCGTTCCCCAGCGCAACAGTGTGATGAGCAGCGCTGGCAGGGCTGACGATGCCAGCAGCCAGCGCCATGCATCCGGGTTTTCACTAATAAAATGATGCCCGGCAAGGCTTGCCAGGACGTAACCGACGGTCCATACCACGCTAAACGAACCGAGCAAAATCCCTCGGTGTTTGCGCGGCGAGAACTCGGCCAGCAACGTGTGGCCCACGGAGTAATCTCCGCCGAGGCCGATCCCTATCAGGACTCGCAAACCAATCAGCTGTTCGGGCGTGGTAGCAAAAAATTGCAGAAATGAAGCGACGGTAATCAGCACAAAGCTGAAGTTGAAAATTTTTTGGCGGCCAATATGATCCGAAACCCATCCCAGAACCAGGCTGCCGATAAAAAGCCCAAGCAGCGCCGCCCCGCCAATCATCCCGGCCATAAAAGGCGTCAGATGCATAGCAGGGGTCAGTTGAATAATGGCGTAACCGATAACGCCCAGGACATAGCCGTCAACCAGATGTGCGCCGAAGGTCAGCGCGGCAATGCGGCAGTGAAAACCGTTAAGCGGTAAATCGTCCATTCGCACCGGTGAAGTATTCATTTCTATCCCTTCATGGTCCGATAAAAACGGCTTCCCGGTTGAGAAGCCGTGTCACTCTTATTTTTCAATCGGATAAATCGTTCCGGTATTCATGATACCGTTTGGATCAAACTGCTTCTTCAGCCCTTCCAGCAGCGGCCAGGCGCTACCGTGTTCCAGCTTGCTCCAGTGAACGCGATGTTTACCAATCCCGTGGTGATGCACCATCGAACCGCCGAGACGAATCGTCTCTTCGCAGATAATCTTGTTCAGCGGGTTGTGGTACTTATCGATTTCCTCTTCCGGCTTGCAGTCCACCACGTTGTAGTCGTAGACGAAGTACATGTTGGTGCCGTTCATGTAGCTATGTGAAGAGTGGCCGCCCAGCATGGTGATATCGTCCGCGTGAGGAAATTCGGTGCGGATGCGGTTGATCACGCTTTCATAGATTTCATGGATGCAGCTCCAGCAGCCGGAAACCTCGGTAGTGAAGCCCATATTGCCGGTTTTGAGGATCTGCACACGTTCAGCAGCCACTTTTTCCGGGCCCCAGTTCAGGTGATTAAACCAGGCTTCGATCAGCTTGCTGTCCACGCGCTGGCACTGTGGATAGCGCGCAACCACTTCCGCAATCCCTTCACCGGTCGCTTTCGCCATCAGCGGGTTGCCTTCCGCCATAAAGATCAGAACGCATTTGCCGTCGGCAAAATGGGTAAAGTGTTGGGTGCCATCTTCTGCATCGTAAAGGCGAGCAATTGACGGGCGATACCCTTCCACCATCACTTCGCGCAGGATATTGAACCCAACCTTCATGTCATCCAGGATATAGCCATAGAACAGGTTATTTTCCGGGGTAAACTTGAAGATTTTCACTGTGACTTCAGTGATATAGCACAGCGCACCTTCGTTGCCGATAATGATGTGGCGAATGTCCGGGCCGGCAGCACGACGCGGGACGTTTTTGATGCGGGTGACGGTGCCGTCCGGCAGCACGGCTTCCAGCCCGACCACCATATCTTCAATCGCCCCGTACAGCGTGGAAAACTGGCCGATACTGCGGGTTGCCACCAGGCCGCCCATCTGTGCCAGCGGTTTAGACTGCGGTGAGTGTCCGGTGGTATAGCCTTTAGCCCGCAGCGCGTTTTCCAGAATTTCGAGCGGTACGCCACACTGCGCGGTCGCCTGCATATTCTCAATATCAATATTGAGGATTTGGTTCATTCCAGCGCCGTCCAGCACCACGGAATTTTCCACCACGGTTTCCAGGCCGCCTTCGGTCGCGGATGCACCGGTACGCGGAACGCCGTTGATTTTATGCTGGTTCATAAACGCCAGCACGTTGGAAACCTGTTCGGTCGAGCCTAACTTAACCACTGCGGCAGGCAGCGGCAGTGTAAAAACGCCATGGATGTCCGCATATTTACGAAAACGGTCAATACTATTTCGCTTTAAAACGGTTTCATCAGTAATAACGCGATCGGAGCCAACAATTTCTTTTAATTGGTCAACAATCGCTTCACGGGATAGAGACATAGTAATTCCTTCCTGATAATTAATTCGGAATATACACGTCATCCTTCAAACTGCCTCTTTGTTGGCTGCGCTCATAAACCCCAGTCACATAGTCATCTATGCTCCTGGGGATTTAATTCCCTTGCCGCCTCGATGCATCTTGAATGATTTTGTGTAATATAATAAATGGAAACAGAAACCACCGGTTACAAATTAACGCACCAGATAACCACCATCGACGACCAACAGATGACCGTTAACATAATTTGATGCCTGACTGGCTAAAAATACGGCAGCCCCCATTAAGTCCTGAGTATCACCCCAGCGATTTGCCGGGATATGATCGAGCACCCGTTGATTAGTTTCAGGATTGCTACGGGTAGCCAGAGTAATATCGGTAGCGTAATAACCCGGAGCGATACCATTAACCTGAATATTATACTGCCCTAATTCATCACAATATGCTTTTGTGAAACCGGCAAGCGCATGTTTAGTTGCTGAATAAGCCGGAGACCACTGTCCGCCAAGGTAAGAGAATAAAGAACAAATATTGATTATTTTTCCGCTGTTTTGCGGAATCATAATTTTTGCCGCTTCATAGCTCAGCTCAAATGGCGCCGTCAGGTTAACGTCAATCATCGGATCCCAATCCGCACGACCGAAGTCCAGGACCTTGTTCAGCTTACAAATCCCGGCGTTGTTGACCAGGATATCTACCGTGCCAAAGCGCTCGCAACAGGCGGCGATGATCTGCTGCGGGGCACCTTTAGCGGTGATATCCACTTGCATGAATTCAACCTCAACACCCTGTTTTTCAATCATTTCTTTTGTTTCACCGTTATCCTTCACAAAGCTTGGGATAAACAGATTTGCTCCGGCTTTCGCCAGCGCCATGGCAAAGGCCTGACCCAGCCCGCTATTGCCGCCAGTGACAATCGCCGTTTTACCTTTCAGTGAGAAGAAATCCATTGAGAATGCATTAAGAGATTCGATCGACATAGTTAAGCTCCAAATTCCTTTAGGCAAAAAAAAAGAAAGGCAACTTCCCCCGCAAGAGGGAAGTCACCTTTCTCATTATCTCTGGTAACTGGGGTAAATTTTTAACACAACGCTTAAGCATCTAATGTGATCGTAATCACAGATAAATCTTTCACTTCACAATCGAGCGTAAAACTACGAATCGTGATTATTCTCACACTAAATGTCACGCTGACATGCTATTTCTAGTCACAATTACTAGAGACCTGAGAAAAGTAATCCACCTGAACAAGGCGGGTTTACTTTTCTCTTTTTTTCGTCTATACAAAATGAGATTACGATATGCAACAAACCTCATATCGCCGTTGGATAACGCTTGCCATTATTAGTTTCAGCGGTGGCGTCAGTTTCGACCTTGCCTATTTACGCTATATCTATCAAATTCCAATGGCTAAGTTTATGGGATTTAGCAATACCGAGATCGGCTTAATAATGAGCACATTCGGTATTGCCGCCATTATTCTTTACGCGCCCAGCGGGGTTATTGCCGATAAATTCTCCCATCGCAAAATGATTACTTCAGCGATGATTGTTACCGGACTACTGGGTTTATTAATGGCGACTTATCCGCCGCTGTGGGTCATGCTTTGTATTCAGGTCGCCTTTGCTATAACCACTATTCTGATGCTGTGGTCAGTGTCAATTAAAGCGGCCTCTCTGCTTGGCGATCATAGCGAGCAGGGGAAAATCATGGGCTGGATGGAGGGGCTGCGCGGCGTCGGCGTGATGTCGCTGGCGGTATTTACCATGTGGGCATTTTCCCGCTTCGAGCCTGATGACAGCAACAGCCTGAAGACGGTCATCATCATCTACAGCGTGGTCTATATCCTGTTGGGAATATTGTGCTGGTTCTTCGTTAGTGACGCTCCTCAGCACAGCAATGCGGAAAAAGAAGAGAAAAAAGCGTTCCAGCTCAGCGATATTCTCGCCGTTCTGCGTATTAGCACCACCTGGTACTGCAGCATGGTGATTTTTGGCGTCTTTACTATCTACGCCATTCTCAGCTACTCCACCAACTATCTGACGGAAATGTACGGTATGTCGCTGGTGGCCGCGAGCTATATGGGAATTGTGATCAACAAGATCTTCCGCGCCTTCTGCGGCCCGCTGGGCGGCATTATCACGACTTATAGCAAAGTAAAATCGCCGACCCGGGTCATTCAATTACTGTCAATTGTTGGAGTCGTAGCGCTGATCGCGCTGTTGGCAACCAACTCAAACCCACAATCCGTTGCCATGGGTATCGGCCTGATTCTGCTGCTGGGCTTCACCTGCTATGCCTCACGCGGACTCTATTGGGCCTGCCCTGGC
Organism: Klebsiella sp. MISC125; assembly: GCF_051131775.1. Classification (NCBI taxonomy): domain Bacteria; kingdom Pseudomonadati; phylum Pseudomonadota; class Gammaproteobacteria; order Enterobacterales; family Enterobacteriaceae; genus Klebsiella; species Klebsiella sp. MISC125. The sequence goes on along the minus strand of NZ_CP180448.1, from coordinate 1,314,134 downwards.
GAAGCGAGAACGCCAAATTACATCATGGGAACCACCGTCGGTATCTGCTCGGTCATTGGCTTCCTGCCCGATGTTTTTGTCTATCCGATTATCGGCCACTGGCAGGACACCCTGCCCCCGACAGAAGCCTACCGCAATATGTGGTTGATGGGCTTAGTCGCACTATGCATGGTGATCCTCTTTACCTTCCTGTTGTTCAGAAAAATACGTAGCGCCGATGCCACACCAGAAAACGAAACATCGCTGGCCGCTAACGCTACTGGCGAGTGATGGTGAAAATTTAAAGGAGAATAATAATGTCAAAGAAATACATCATTGGAATTGATGGCGGAAGCCAGAGTACCAAGGTCGTGATGTACGATCTGCAGGGAAACGTGGTCTGCGAGGGAAAAGGCTTGTTGCAGCCGATGCACACCCCGGATGCCGATACGGCTGAGCACCCTGACGACGATTTATGGACCTCTTTATGTTTCGCCGGAAAGGAATTGATGAGTCAGTTCGCCGGTCATAAAGAAGATATTGTCGGCATCGGCCTGGGTTCTATTCGCTGCTGCCGCGCGTTACTGAAAGCCGACGGCACGCCCGCCGAGCCGCTTATTAGCTGGCAGGACGCCCGCGTCACCCGGCCCTATGAGCATACCAATCCCGATGTTGCCTGGGTTACTTCGTTTTCAGGCTATTTGTCGCACCGCTTAACCGGCGAGTTCAAAGACAACATCGCTAACTACTTTGGTCAATGGCCGGTGGATTATAAAACCTGGGCGTGGAGCGACGACGACGAGGTGGTGAAGAAGTTTAATATTCCGCGCAAGATGCTGTTCGATGTGCAGATGCCGGGCACCATCTTAGGCCATCTTACCGAGCAGGCTGCTCTCTCCACCGGCTTCCCGGCTGGGCTGCCGGTTATCTGCACTACCAGCGACAAACCGGTTGAAGCGCTCGGTGCAGGGTTACTGGATGACGAAACGGCGGTGATCTCATTGGGTACCTATATCGCCCTAATGATGAACGGCAAAGCGTTGCCGAAAGACCCCGTCGCCTATTGGCCAATTATGTCCTCCATCCCAGAGACTCTGCTGTACGAAGGATATGGCATTCGCAAGGGGATGTGGACGGTTAGCTGGCTACGGGACATGCTGGGTGAGTCCTTAATCCAGGATGCTCAAGCGCAGGGTCTGTCGCCGGAAGACTTGCTCAATAAAAAAGCCTCCGTCGTGCCTCCGGGCTGCAACGGTCTGATGACCGTGCTGGACTGGCTGACCAATCCCTGGGAGCCCTACAAACGCGGCATCATGATCGGCTTTGACTCCAGCATGGATTACGCGTGGATTTACCGCTCTATTCTGGAGAGCGTTGCTCTGACGTTGAAAAATAACTACGACAATATGTGCAATGAAATGAACCACTTCGCCAAACATATCATCATTACCGGCGGTGGTTCGAACAGCGACCTGTTTATGCAAATCTTTGCCGATGTGTTCAACCTGCCGGCCAGACGCAACGCCATTAACGGCTGCGCGAGCCTGGGGGCGGCAATCAACACGGCGGTTGCACTGGGCTTATATCCCTCTTATGAGAAGGCGATTGAAAACATGGTCCGGGTAAAAGATGTGTTTATGCCGATTGAGAACAATGCCAGCCGGTACGAGGCATTGAATAAGGGGATCTTCAGGGATTTAACTCAACACACCGATGTGATTTTGAAAAAATCATACGAAGTTACCCATGGCAATCTGGATAACGTCGACGCGATTCAAAGCTGGTCGAACGCGTAATGAGTACGCCGGGCGGATGATATCTACCCGGCGAAATATCTAAGCAATATTCAAATACTTATGCGTCTGCATGGAGAGACGCCAGTTGCGGGCGATACAGGTCTCAATGCACAACCGCGTCGCATCGTCTTTTTGGCTGATGGGCTGTAGCGCAATAATCCGCGGTTTGTCGTCAGCCAGCGTTTCCAGCAGTTCATCCAGCGCTTCGATATCGCGTACGCGCCCAACCGGATGTTTAATTTCATCCGCTCGCTGTAGCGCCTGAGACAGCACATCATAGCCACCGCGCATATTCACCTTTGGCGATACCGTCACCCAGGTATGGGGCGTACAGCGCACCTCGTGCGTGCCGCTGGTTTCTATCTGACAGCTAAACCCGTTTTGCTCCAGCAGCAAGGTTAATGGCGTTAAATCATGAATGCAGGGCTCACCGCCCGTAATCACCACGTGGCGGGCAGTCCAGCCCTGACGCCCGATGATCGCCAGCAGATCCTCGCCGCTTGCCGGACCCCACTTATCGCTCTCTTTGGTTTTTGCCAGAATGCTGAACAGCGACACTTCCCGATCGGCAAGCTTATCCCAGGTATGTTTGGTATCGCACCAGGCGCAACCTACCGGACATCCCTGTAGACGAATAAAAATGGCGGGAACGCCGGTGAAGTAACCCTCGCCTTGCAAGGTCTGGAACATCTCGTTAATCGGGTACTGCATAATCGTCTCTGTCTGGGGTTATGAGCGCGCATTATCGCAGATCGCGGATAGTCAGGCAAAACTGCTTTGCTTTGCCTCTGATACGCTCAGTATCTTTACAGATACATTTATTTGGACAATTACTCGCTAAAATTCAGAAAATAATTAGATAAAATTATAACCACCGCGCTTAATATAGTTTTACGGAGCAATAACTCAAAAGGATATGACATGCTCAGAATATTCGTTGTTTTTATATTTATAGTGAACTTATCCGGCTGCGGCTATAACGACATCCAGGCCTATGATGAACAAACCAACTCAGCCTGGTCGGAGGTTCTTAACCAGTATCAGCGCCGCGCAGACCTTATCCCCAACCTTGTTGCCAGCGTTAAGGGTTACGCCAGCCATGAAAGTGAGGTACTGGAGGCGGTTACGCTGGCTCGCGCTCAGGCCAATCTCGCCAGCGGAAAATTACAGCAGGCCCCCGACGACGCACAAAAATTAGCAGACTGGCAGCAGGCGCAAAGACAATTAACCCGCTCGCTTGGGCAATTAACCATTATCAGCGAACGTTATCCTGAATTAAAAGCACAAGAGTTATATAAGGATCTGATGACTCAACTGGAAGGCAGCGAAAACCGCATTGTTGTCGCCCGCGGTCGTTATATTAAAGCGATTGAAAAATATAACGTCACCATCCGCCAATTCCCTGCCGTCATGACGGCGAAGGTTATGGATTACCAGCCGAAGAAGAATTATCTGCCGGATGACGTTGTGACCATCAGCAAAGCGCCGACTGTTGATTTCAGCCAGCATTAACAGGAGGTTAAGCCGTGCGCGTCATCGTATTTTTATTGATTTTCTTTAGCTTTCAATCACTCGCTGTTCCTGTTCCGGAGCTGCGCTATCAGGTGACGGATTTAACCCACACGCTCAGCGAGGCGCAGACCAACGCTCTGACACAAGAGGTCCACGCGATACCCGGCCAGGTGGCCATTCTGGTGGTACCGACCAGCGGCGAAGAAACGATTGAGCAATATACCACGCGGGTTTTTGACGCCTGGAAACTGGGCGACCAAAAGCGCGATGACGGTATTTTACTGCTGGTCGCATGGCAGGATCATACGGTCCGTATCGAAGTGGGATACGGGTTGGAAGGCACCCTGACCGATGCGCAGGCTGGGCAAATCATCCGTCAGAAGATTATTCCGGCGTTTAAAAACGGCGACCTGATGGTGGGGCTGCAGCAAGGGGTTGCCGCTATTGGGGAACGTCTCGCCAACGGCGAACAGCCGCCGGTATCAACAAGTGCGCCAATGCCGTTCAGCGGGGGCTGGGCGCTACTAATTTGGGCGGTAGTGCTGTTATTCATTGCCATCAGAGGCGGGCTCAAAACGCTGGGGGTCATTTGTACGGTTGCCATTATTCTGGCGTTTGCGCTGCCCATTTCAGGTCATACCGCTGGCTGGGGAAAACTGTTCGCCCTGCTTAGCTTCGCCACGCCGTTTATCGTGTTTTTGATTCTTATGCTGACGCCGACCACCGCCGGAAAAGCCTTCAGGAAAATAGTACGGGCATCAAACACCGCGAAAGAACAAAAGAACGGTAGATCTTCAGGCCGTAGCGGCGTTCGTACCGGCCGCTCATCGCGTGATAATTTTCGCGGCGGCGGCGGGTCTTCAGGCGGCGGTGGCGCGTCCGGGCGCTGGTAACATTACTCCACGCAAGGGAATCATAATGCGTATTCTTCTTTTATTGCTGGCGCTGTGCGGATTGCCTGCGTTTGCTGACCAAACGCCGCCAATTTCCGATCTCACCAGTACGTTGGCGGCGGCAGAACAAATGCCCACTCGCCAGACTGAGATCGGGGGCGACATCTTTGAAGCATTAGCAGATCATTTGCTCGCTAAGCCGAAGCTGACCCTCCCCTGCTTCACCTTCACGCTGCTGATGATGGTTATCATCGTCGCCTTGTACCGATTCGGCTGTAGCAAAACGATTATTGCCGTGGTTTCACTGGTCACAATGTGTATGTGGTCCTTCGTTCTTCGAGAAGACGCTATCATGCGACAGATTGGGAACATTAGTTTCAGCCTGTTGATATTTATGCCATTGTTATCGCGTCTACATAATATTTTCGTTAACGGCCGCATAATAATCGCGTCAATAAGCGATGTCGTGAAGGGCAAAAAAAAGAAGAACCCCTCCAGGGCAGGAAAAAAATCTCATGCATCGTCACCCACTTCCGATTTAATTGAAAAGTCCAAAAGCAGAAAAAAAATAGCGGGCGTCGTGCTATTCATCGTAGTCGCATTAATTATCCTTGCCCTCTACCTGGATACCGAATGGTTAGCAAATGCCGCGAGTCGGTTCGTAGAATTTATCATCGCAGTCCTGGCGATTGTCGTCATTGTTCTCGGCGGTGGCTTTAAATCCGGAGGGGGCGGAGGCTCATCGTCCGGCGGTAGTTTTCGCGGTGGCGGCGGCTCTTCAGGGGGAGGCGGTGCATCCGGGCGCTGGTAGTCATGTCTTATTCAGGAGCAACAAATGCATATTAATCATTTTTTAGCCCAGCACCCCAGGCTATGTAAGTTTATTTTCGGTACACTCTATTTTGCTGCCAGTATTTTTCTGATCAAGGATATGGGCGCGAATCATTGGGGAACGCCTGTTCTGGCGATGCTGATATCGCTTATCGCTTTTGATGTACTTATTTACTTTTGTATTTATAGCTTAATCAACCCCACTCCCGAGAGAAAGGATCTCCGATGGGATTATAAGGTCTGGCAGCGAAAACGTATGAGCTTTCGCAATGTATCTCTCGACGACTTTGTCTCATATGTTACAAACGGTAGAAAATTCATCAGGATAATGATTATTGTGGGAATGGTGGTAATGAATATCGTGGTACTACGCGACCTGATGAAACAGTCCTTTTAATACCCGGGTATGCTGCTACCCCACTAAATATGACACCCCGCTGGCGCGGGGAACACCTAAATATATACCCTTTTTTATAATACTATTTTTACAAGACAACACTCTACCAACGTAATCATTACAAACATGCATTATTGAATAGCATCTAACCACATTATTTTAAATGATAAAAAATCAGACACTCATATTCTCGTGAAGTTTACCAAAATAGTGTACTTTCTGTACCAAAGTTGAAATTTCTGCATATCATCGGATAACAACAAAAGATACAAAAAATACGCCGAACCACCAGGGAGGATTTCCACGATATCGGTGTGCGCCTTCCAGAAGAAACGTTGTCATACATTACTCATACATTTAAGGAAAGGCAGTAGAAACATGTTAAATGCATTGCATGGTTAATCCAGACCCTAATTAGCTGAGTAATAGTTATTCTGACAACAAATTTAATATAGTTTTATTTTTGATGTAACAAAATATTAAAAAAAACAGAAATAGAAATAAATACCTCAAAAATAAAAAAGCTTACATATCACTATTATACAAATTGATACATGAAATTATGAATTTATTGTCATTACCCGAAGTCCAACTTGATCCACTGAATCACGCAAGCTTAAGATAACCTTAACAAACTGAAAAACATCTAATTTTTCATTTACCTTCCGTTTAATCCCCTGCACCTAGAATCCGTAAACCAACCATGACGAGATTGAACTCATGAATACATTGTTAATCACAGGCGTGACCGGATTTCTGGGCGGGGCAGTTTTAGAAAATATTCTTAATCAGGAAAATAGATTTAATCTGCTACTGCTTGTTCGCGCCAATGATGATGCAGCCGCACTTGAACGGGTAAAGGAAAACCTGCGTAAATTCAATATTGCAGAAGAGAAGCTGGCAGCACTGAATTCACGGAGCATTCTGCTGGGTGATTTGGCGGATCCGGAAGTATTTCTTACCGACCCTCGCCTGGATCAGGTCACTCACGTTATCAACTGCGCCGCCGTCGCCTCCTTTGGCAACAACCCGCTCATCTGGAAAGTGAATGTCGAGGGAACGCTTAAGTTTGTCCGGAGAATGGCGCAGGTCATCAGCCTTCAGCGCTTCCTGCATGTAGGCACGGCAATGTCGTGTTCACCTGAACAGGATTCACTGGTGTCGGAAAACGTAGAGTTCCGTGAACGCGCCGAGCATCTGGTCGAGTACACCCACTCTAAATCAACCATAGAACGCCTGATGCAGCAGGAGTGCCCAACGCTGCCACTGGTTATTGCCCGCCCCTCGATTGTGGTTGGTCACACTCATCACGGCTGTCAGCCTTCCAGCAGCATCTTCTGGGTATTCAGCATGGGTCTGATGCTACAAAAATTTATGTGTTCGATGGAAGACCGCATTGACGTTATCCCCGTCGATTACTGCGCCGATGCGCTGCTGATGCTTCTCAACAGCCCGCTTGCTCGCGGAGAGATAGTGCACATTTCGGCAGGTGAAGAAAATAGCGTGAGATTTGCGGATATCGACAGCGCTATGGCATCGGCGTTGGAACAGGCTCCGGTTGGCAATAAATACGCCCAGGTCAGCTATGAGACGCTGGTTAAAATGCGCCGCGAGCTGAAGGATATCTTTGGCCCCTGCAACGAGCGTCTGATGCTAAAAGCTATGCGCCTGTATGGTGCGTTCGCCACGCTTAACGTGCGATTCAGTAACGACAAGCTGCTGAGTATGGGGATGCCAAAACCGCCGCGCTTTACCGATTATATCGACCGCTGCGTGCAGACCACGCGCGGGCTTTCTATTCCGCAGCAAATGGCGGTAGATTTTAAGTAGCTGCTTTTGTAAAGGCAAAAAAATGCCAGCCCGAAGGCTGGCATTTTCATATCAGATAAAGACAGGCTTATGCCTGGCCTTTGATCTCTTTACGACCATTGTACGGTGCTTTTTCGCCCAGAGCTTCTTCGATACGAATCAGCTGGTTGTATTTAGCAACGCGGTCAGAACGGCTCATAGAACCGGTTTTGATCTGGCCTGCAGCGGTACCAACAGCCAGGTCAGCAATGGTAGCGTCTTCAGTTTCGCCTGAACGGTGAGAGATAACGGCAGTGTAGCCAGCGTCTTTCGCCATTTTGATCGCAGCCAGAGTTTCGGTCAGAGAACCGATCTGGTTGAATTTGATCAGGATGGAGTTAACGATGCCTTTGTCGATACCTTCTTTCAGGATCTTGGTGTTGGTTACGAACAGATCGTCACCAACCAGCTGGATTTTGTCGCCCAGTACTTTAGTCTGGTATGCGAAACCATCCCAATCAGATTCGTCCAGACCGTCTTCGATAGACACGATCGGATACTGTTTGGTCAGGTCTTCCAGGAAGTGAGTGAATTCTTCAGAGGTGAACGCTTTGTTACCTTCGCCAGCCAGAACGTATTTACCGTCTTTGTAGAATTCGGAAGCTGCACAGTCCATCGCCAGGGTGATGTCGGTGCCCAGCTCGTAGCCAGCAGCTTTAACAGCTTCAGCGATAACAGCCAGTGCTTCAGCGTTGGAACCCAGGTTCGGCGCGTAGCCGCCTTCGTCACCAACTGCAGTGTTCATACCTTTAGCTTTCAGAACTTTAGCCAGGTTGTGGAACACTTCAGAACCCATACGTACGGCTTCTTTCAGGGATTTAGCACCAACTGGCTGAATCATAAATTCCTGGATGTCGACGTTGTTGTCTGCGTGCTCGCCACCGTTGATGATGTTCATCATCGGAACCGGCATGGAGTATTTGCCCGGGGTGCCGTTCAGTTCAGCGATGTGCTCATACAGCGGCTGACCTTTAGAAGCAGCAGCGGCTTTGGCGTTAGCCAGAGATACGGCCAGGATTGCGTTCGCACCGAAGTTAGATTTGTTTTCAGTACCGTCCAGGTCGATCATGATTTTGTCGATGCCAGCCTGATCTTTGGCGTCTTTGCCAAGGATTGCCTGAGCGATCGGGCCGTTAACCGCGCCAACAGCTTTCAGTACGCCTTTACCCATGAAACGGGATTTGTCGCCATCACGCAGTTCCAGCGCTTCGCGGGAACCAGTAGAAGCACCTGACGGAGCAGCTGCCATACCGACGAAACCACCTTCCAGGTGTACTTCAGCTTCAACAGTCGGGTTACCACGGGAGTCGATGATTTCACGACCGATGACTTTAACGATTTTGGACATTAGGTTTTCCTCAGTACAAGTTAAACTAAAACTCCAGACAAACAATGCACCCGGATGGGTGCATTGCCGTTCTAACTCTTTTACTTCGCCTGACGCTTCTGGTACTCGGCTGCGGCTTTCACAAAGCCAGCAAACAGTGGGTGACCATCACGCGGCGTCGAAGTAAACTCCGGATGGAACTGACAGGCAACAAACCACGGATGATTCGGCACCTCGATGATCTCGACCAACTGATCATCCCCGGAACGTCCCGCAATACGCAGGCCCGCATTTTCAATCGGTTTCAACAGCATGTTGTTGACTTCATAGCGGTGGCGATGGCGTTCGGTAATGGTTGGTTCGCCGTACAGCTGGCGCACCAGACTATCGTCACCCAGTTGGCACTGCTGCGCTCCAAGGCGCATCGTGCCGCCGAGGTCGCTCTTATCAGAACGGACTTCGACATTACCTTCTTCATCACGCCATTCGGTAATAAGGGCCACAACCGGGTACTTACAGTCTGGCACAAATTCCGTGGAGTTGGCGTTTTCCATCCCCGCTACGTTGCGCGCGAACTCAATCAGCGCAACCTGCATACCCAGGCAAATTCCCAGATATGGAATATTGTTTTCACGTGCATAGCGCGCAGTGGCAATCTTACCTTCAACCCCGCGATAGCCGAAGCCACCAGGAATCAGGATAGCATCTAAATTTTTCAGAATTTCGACGCCGCGCGTTTCTACATCTTGCGAATCGATCAGCTTGATGTTGACGGTAACGCGGTTTTTCAGACCACCGTGCTTCAGCGCTTCAATCACCGATTTGTAGGCATCCGGCAGTTCAATGTACTTGCCGACCATACCAATGGTGACTTCACCTGCCGGATTGGCTTCTTCGTAAATAACCTGTTCCCATTCGGCCAGGTTCGCTTCCGGACAGCTTAAGCTGAATCGTTTACAAATATAATCGTCCAGCCCCTGAGATTTCAACAGGCCTGGAATTTTATAAATAGAATCGACGTCTTTCATCGAAATAACGGCTTTTTCTGGCACATTGCAGAACAATGCAATTTTGGCACGTTCGTTCGCCGGAATGGCGCGATCGGAACGGCAGACCAGAATATCAGGCTGAATACCGATGGAGAGCAGTTCTTTAACGGAGTGCTGGGTCGGCTTGGTTTTGACTTCACCCGCAGCGGCCAGGTACGGCACCAGAGTCAAATGCATAAACAGTGCGTTTTCACGACCGATATCCACCGCCAGCTGGCGAATCGCTTCGAGGAACGGCAGCGACTCGATATCGCCGACGGTACCACCAATTTCAACCAGCACCACATCATGGCCTTCGCCGCCCGCCAGCACGCGCTCTTTGATAGCGTTGGTGATATGCGGAATAACCTGTACGGTTGCGCCCAGATAATCGCCACGGCGCTCTTTACGCAGAACGTCGGAGTAGATACGACCCGTAGTGAAGTTGTTACGGCGGCTCATTTTGGTGCGAATGAAACGCTCATAGTGGCCAAGGTCCAGATCGGTTTCAGCGCCGTCTTCAGTAACGAACACTTCCCCGTGTTGGATTGGGCTCATGGTGCCCGGATCGACGTTGATGTACGGATCCAGTTTCATCATGGTCACGTTAAGCCCACGGGCTTCAAGAATGGCTGCCAGGGAAGCTGCGGCAATGCCTTTACCCAGAGAGGATACGACCCCGCCGGTCACAAAAATATAGTTCGTTGTCATGCTGAACCTGAGAAGTTAGGTTTAAAAGACGATGGAATAACCAAGACGGGAAAGCAGTATACCCGATCATGACTAACGCCACAAACTTTCATTATCCCTCCTTTTCATCAGGCCCACACAACGCAGGGAGTGAGAAAATAGCCGCTTTCGGCGAAATGTTTTTGACGTAAATCAAGCGCTTGTTATTTAAAAAATCACACAAATAGCGCTTGATCACGAAAACCCTTTAGAGATCAGTTTCCTGGCGTTTTACCTCTTGCCACACATCTTCCATGGTATCGAGGTCAACACCGGTCATTTCCAGGCCCCGCGCGGCGACAATCCGCTCAACTTCACGGAAACGGCGCTCAAACTTGAGGTTCGCTTTTTGCAGCGCAACTTCGGCTTTCACCCCTAAATGGCGGGATAAGTTGACCGTCGCGAACAGCAGGTCGCCGACTTCCTCCTCCAGTTTAGCTTCATCAATCACCGCCTGCTGCGCCTCGTGCATGACTTCATCAATCTCTTCGTGCACTTTGTCCAAAACCGGGCCAAGCGAAGTCCAGTCAAAACCTACTGCCGAGCAGCGTCGCTGGATTTTATGCGCGCGCATCAGCGCGGGCAGGCTATGCGGAATATCGTCCAGTGCAGAGTGCTGGGACTTTTCGGCTCTCTCTGCGCTTTTAATTTGTTCCCAACGCGCCAGTACTTCGCTGCTGTTACCCGCTGAAGCATCGCCGAAAATATGCGGGTGACGGCGCTCCAGCTTGTCGCTGATGGCGGCGCAAACATCATTAAAATCAAAACGCCCCTCTTCCTGTGCCATCTGAGCATAGAACACGACCTGGAATAGCAGATCGCCCAGCTCGCCGCGCAGATCGTCGAAATCTTCCCGGGCAATAGCATCAAGTACTTCATAGGTTTCTTCGAGGGTATAGGGGGCGATGGTGGCAAAAGTCTGCTCTTTGTCCCACGGGCAGCCGCTTTCCGGGTCGCGCAGGCGCTGCATTATGCCAAGCAGCCGGGTCATCTCATTGTTAACTATCGTATTCATCATTCTGAACTCTTTACATTATCAGTCGCGCCATTCGCGTCTGGGTTTCGGCAAGCCGCCGTGTATTACGAAAACATAAACTATGCCATGTAACAGTACAAACATCAGCGCCAGCATGCGTACCACGTCATCAATGTAGCGGGTTTGCGACACGAGGATGCCAAAAGGAAACTCTCCAGAGACTGCCACGAAAAACTGAAAAAATACTGCGAAGGCATTTCCAGCACGACAAATCAGATGAGAAACCAACGACCCGGCAGGTGAATAAACAACAAAAAATAGCCAGATTTGCACGGCGATCAGCGTGAGGGAGGAGAGGAGATAAAGCACGAAAAAACTGAAGCTCAGGTTCATCAATGAACGTCCCGTACACGGGCATCCCGCCAGTGCGCAATATTAAGGTAGCGATGTCTGCGCACAATGATAAAAAAACACGGGTCAAATTGCACCCGCGCTTTTTTTACCTGCTATACCAACGACAACATAGCGACGTCATTGATGCTCCACAACAATCGTCGCCGTGGCGGATAACGTCCCCGAGCGACTCTTATTTGGGTCGAAGACAAAGTACTTCGCACGAACAGGGATTTGCAGCGTTGCCGAAAGCGTGGCGGTTGTACTCTTCGGGATAATAGCCAGCTTAGTGACCGCTTCATTGATGGCATCGCCAGCACGAGCGAGAACAATGCGCTGCCCGGAGCCGTTTTCAAGGATAAACCCAACACCGTTATTCGCGTTGGCCTGCAGTATCGAAGGATCGCTGTCCAGTAAAGTGCTGCTTTTCAGATACACCGTCGCCGTGCGGTTCGCTTTCTGATTGGTCTGGCTGGCGTTGCAGTTCAGGGTGATATTACCCGCAGCGCTGCCCTCGCCGACCACGCCGTAAGTGCGAACTTTGCCAACAGGAATCGCCGTGAGATCCAGCTGTAGGTTTTCTGGTTTACAGGTCGTAGCGATACGGTTGTAGGTCACCACCAAATCGGAAGAAAACGCGCCGCCTGCTTTATACAGAGCCTGACTAAACCGTTCCCGACATGTTCCCCACTGCGAGGGGTTAAATATACACAAGAAAAAGGCAGTCCAGGCGCTATTGTAATCGCTGTTCGAGGCCGTCGAGGCCAACATCGCCCCCGGAATCGTCACGGTATTACCACTACTTGTATAGGTCGCGGTTCCAGTATCTCGAGTCGCCGACACGGTAAAGCCGATGTTAATGCTGTTATTGCTTGATTGCAGCGAACCGGGGTTGCCACTTTGCCAGGCGAATTTCAGTTTAAATTTATCCTCACCACCATTAAAACCAATGACCACATCGCTAAAACTGGGGTAGTTGACGGTGGTATTGTTGGTACATGACAGCCCGGAAAAATTGACCTGAATCGCCGATTGCGTCGTTGAGCCATCCACGTTGATCGTGAAATGGCTAGTTTGCGAAGCAGGCGAGTTGCAGGTTGCAAAAGACATTCCTGAAAAGAGAAGCAGCACGCCGCCAAATATATTTAAAACTCTGATCATGTCCCTATCCTCTTATCGGCAGACGTAAACACGTCCATCTTCCAGATGCTTCTCAAGAGCGATGGTGCAAAACTGCTGCAGCGCCTTATCCAGCTCAACGCGAATCTGCGGTGGAATTTCGTTCGCACGCATAAATAAAAGGCTTCCCTGCCCCACCAGGCCAATATACTCCCCGGCCTCATTCATCACTTCGTGACCAAAAGGCAACGGATCGCCGTTAGCCTGCTCGGCGCGCAAATACCACGGCTTACGGCTATCGGTTTCAAATTCCGTCAGCACAACCGCCCCACGATACGGTGCCAGCGACCGCCGATTGCCTAATAGCGACACATCGCTATCAGTATGCGAAAGATCAAGGGTCAGCGAGTTTTCCCGGTAAGGCGTTAAGCCGCTGTAAATCGCTTTGCCCTGGTTATCGGTCGTCAGATAACGATGGCCCTGCACCGCTGCGCCTTTTAACCCCGGAGCACGTACAATGGCAAAGGTATCGGAAAGCTGATTGCTCAGTTCAATCCCGCCGGACCAGGCAACGATTCCCCCCTGCATACTGGCGCTGGCCTGGTTATATTTATTCGACTGACTGAGGCTGCCGTTCAGGGTGGTAAATGGCGTGCGCCAGCCCAGATTGCCGCCAACAGCAGTTTCATGTCCCTGTTGTTGCTGGCTAAAATTAACGCCATAGCTGAACTGATCCCGGTTGCCGACAATCCCGCTAAGACTGGTGTTATTCGATTGATATTTATCTTCAAAGGTCGTTGAGTTAGTTAGCGATAAATGTCGACGTGGCGTGGTAATTCCGTCTCCCCAGTTGAAAGGGATAGAGAAAAACAGGTTGAGGCGATTGTCATGATTGCCATCATCATTCTGCGTACGGCTGGCCGAAAGGGTATAGCTTATTTGCCGCCAGCTATTGCTGTAGCTAAACTGATAGTCTTTTCCAGTGCCGCTGCGTTGCCAGTAATCGCGCCACAAGCCGCTCAGCGCCAAAGATCCCCAGGTATCCGGCAGCGTTTGACTCACATTGACTGAGAAACTGTTTTTACGGCCAAAATCCTCAGCGTAATAATCACCAATATCGTAGACATCATTGATATCCCGCTGGTATTCCTGCTTGTTATTCGCCCAGATATAATCATTAAAGGTACGAAACCCACGCGAAGAGTAGCGCCAGGCCGCCAGTGCAAAATGGGTGCCAGTAGCCTGCATATATTTATTCCAGGCGATTTGATAGCTCTGCCCATCAAAGACATCACCATTATCCTGTTTGCTATGGGAAAATGTGGCGTCAAATGACACTGCGCCAATCGGCGTATTCCAGCCGGTGCCAATAACTTCAGAATGATAACGATCCGCCGCCATCACCCCGCCATATAAGGTCAGAACGTTATTCAGACCATACTGATAGCTGGTCTGTAAAAAATCAGCCTGATTACTGGCGCCTTCTACATGGCTACGCCCAGCAACAAAATCGTACTTCGTGACCCCTGGCTGCAACATATTCGGCACCGAAGAATAGGGGACCAAATAATGACTGGTCGAGCCATCCGCTTCTTTTACCGTGACGTCGAGATCGGCTCCGCCGCCGGACAGATGCAGATCCTGAATCGCAAAAGGACCGGGAGGCACCTCTTTTTGATAAACGACAAACCCATTTTGCTCGATGGTGACCAGGGCGTTACTCTGCGCAATACCGCGCACCACTGGCGTAAAATTTTGCTGTGAATCCGGCAACATTTGCATATCACGAAACCAGCGCACGCCGCGAAAACGTAAAGAATCGAACATATCGGAAGAGGTATACATATCTCCCGCGCGAAATGTGCCAAGAACTTCCGCGATACCGCGCTCCAGATAGACTGTGTTGCTATGCCACTGCCCTGCACCATCGTTAGCCTGGGTAAAATTGGTCGTTGCCCGTAGCTGCCAGTCCAATAGATTCAGCCCGCTATTAAAGTTGAGATAACTATTTTTACTGTAACCGCCGTTTTTATAATCGCTGTAGTACTGGCTGGCATAATAAGATGTAAACAATGCATTAACGCCCCGATCCCAACTTTCCGGCGGCATATAGCCTGCTTCATATTCCCGGACATAGATCTGCGGCACGCTCAGAAAAAGATTAAACTGGCCAATATCATAATGTACTGAGCCACCCTGTACCGCTATCGTTAATGGCAGACAATCCTGTTTTTTTGCTGCCGAAATATTTTTAGTAATAATCCCCATCACCTCTATTTGCGCCAGGGACAAACAGGTCGCATCAACATCATCTTTTATATGAATCTCATAACGCCCGCGAAACTGATCGTTTAAGTAAACATCCAACTCATAATCGCCAGGCAAAGGTTTGGTTTCATCAAACCAGTATTCATCAACCTTTTCACCATTAAACCCACCAATCATAAAATGGGTATCAAAGCTTTCTTTTTCAGAATATGCTGGCCCGGCAGCAAGCGCAAAAAGAATAGCCATCGCGAGGATATTTATCTTTAACATAATCAGTCCTTGAGCTATTTTCTTACGTCAACCTTCTCACTCAAATAATTCCCATGGTCGTCAATCAGCGTCACGGTATAGCGGCTGACGAATGTTTTCACGGCAATCAATTGCTCTGAGCGCGGTGCCAATAATAAGGTTTGATTGTTTATCTTTCCGCCACCTTCGATAGTGGGGATAACTATCCAGTTGGCTGATTCATTTTTCACCTTTATACCGCCAGCTGTCGAATTCAGCTTAAGTCGTGAAAAAGATTTTTTGTCTACCCCGCTAATACCCTGCGGCCGATAAATGAGTTTAATCCGATTTTGCATCGCAAATTTAATACGATTTTTACCCTCACCCTCTGCAGAGTTCGGCGGTATATCAAGGACGTTAAGATAGAACAGGCTTTCACGATCGGTCGCCAGATGATTAACCAGACTCTTAATTTTCAGCTGTTGTCCGGCCCCCCCAGCTACGCGGACAACCGGAGGCGTGAGCATAAATGGAACCTTGATTTTTTCAGGCGGAATGCTGACATCGCCATCATCAATCCATGCCTGTACCAGCGAACTGCGTGAATCATCATTTAGTATCTGAACCGTAATATCCTTTTTCTGTGCGGGATAAATCACCCGTGTGCCGTAAATAATAATGCCGCCCCAGGCAGGCATAATCATACTTGCCAGTAATAATGCGATTAGACGTTTCATGGTGAGATTCCTGCGGGGGAAATGAGCCGACGGCCAGGCCGTCGGCTCAATTATTTAATCGGTGTTAACCTGCATAACAACGGTAGAATTCACGTTACCAGCCTGTATATTACCCGGCGCGGTAGTAATTGCATATTGTGCGGAGAAATTAAGATCATACTCCCCGGCCGTATTAGCCGTTAATTTTACACCCTCTCTTGGATTAACCGAATTACCATTCAGCTTCAACGTATAACCAACACCGCTTGCCCCGCCGGTTGCCGCAGTAATTGTTGGGTGGGTATCATCAAATCCGGTAGTGACAAATGAAATATGAGGAACTTTATCGCCTTCACACTTCAGCTTTAATTCCTGGTTCGCATCATTTGAATACCCGACATAGGACTGCCCGGCCGTTAATCCCGCAAACTGTGCTTTACCTACAGGGGCCATAGTAATTGTTGCCTAAGAATTCCCATCAACAAATTTACAGGTTGTCGGCAAAACAACGCCGTTAATTTGTAATGTTCCTTCTTCAGTATCAGCAGCTAAAGCATATTGCGCAGTAAACAGTGAAGACAGGACGACGGCTGCAATCATTGACTTTTTCATAAGATATTCCTTTATTAAATAATTCTAATTGTGTACTGGTGTTAGTCATTTCGTGAAAATGAAAATACATCAACAAAAACGTTGCCACAATGTAATAAAATGGTTTTATTGATTTAACTCAATTTAAAATAATTAACATAGCATCAGTAGATCTTTCAATTGAAATACATTCACCTGATAGATCAATAATGATTTTAATTCGACCACAAACATTCAACATGAATATATTTATAGGCAAATGATCGAAATTAAGAATAAATACAAAAATACCTGAATGTAAAAAGTAGATTAATTATTGCAGTGAACATATCGTTACCGTCGGCAAGGCAAAAAAAACCGCTGCGTTGGAATCCAACGCAGCGGTTTACGGCTACAGGAAGGGGAATTTACCCGCCGTGAAGACGACGGGCGTCAATCACATCCGGTACCTGATTCAACCGGCCAAGCACACGGCCCAGCACCTGCAGGTTGTAGATCTCAATGGTCATATCGATTGTGGCAAGCTGCTGTTTGGTATCACTGCGGCTGGCAACGCCCAGCACGTTGACCTTCTCGTTGGCAAGAATGGTGGTGATATCGCGCAGCAGGCCGCTACGATCGTTAGCCTGAACACGCACGACCAACGAGTAGCCCGCCGAGTAGCTTTCGCCCCACACCGCGTCCACAATGCGCTCCGGGGCATGTGATTGTAATTCCGCAAGCTGATCGCAATCCGCACGATGCACCGAGATCCCACGTCCCTGAGTAATAAAACCGACAATCTCATCGCCAGGAATCGGCTGACAGCAGCGCGCAATATGGTGCATCAGGTTACCAACGCCCTCAACCACCACCCGGCCGTTATCTTTGCTGCGGTTATTCTGTGGCGTATAGGTTTTCTGCTGCAGCTGTTTCAGCGCGGCGGCATCCTGCTCCTCGGCGCTCGGTTTATTGAACTGCGCTTGCAGGAAGTTGACCATTTGGTTAAGACGAATATCACCGCCGCCAATCGCTGCCAGCAGTTCGTCCTGCTCATTAAAGTTATAGCGCGGCAACAGATGTTTTTCCGCATCCTTCAGGCTGATACCCAGATGCTCGAGCTCGTCGTCGAGGATCTGCCGCCCGGCAAGAATATTCTTATCGCGATCCTGCTTGCGGAACCAGGCATGAATTTTGGAACGCCCACGGCTGGTCGTGACGTAGCCAAGGTTCGGGTTCAGCCAGTCGCGGCTCGGGTTCGGCTGTTTCTGGGTGATGATTTCAATCTGGTCGCCCATTTGCAGCTGATAGGTAAAAGGTACGATGCGCCCGCTGATTTTCGCCCCAATGCAGCGGTGTCCGACATCGCTGTGAATATGGTAGGCAAAATCAAGCGGCGTTGAGCCAGCAGGTAAATCCACAACGTCGCCCTTTGGCGTAAAGACGTAAACCCGGTCATCAAAGACCTGGCTGCGAACCTCATCCAGCATTTCGCCGGAATCCGCCATCTCTTCTTGCCAGGCGATCAGCTTACGCAGCCAGGCAATGCGATCTTCGTAACCGCGCGCGCCGCTGGCCCCCGCGCTGGCCCCCGCGCTGGCGCCCTCTTTATACTTCCAGTGCGCAGCCACGCCCAGCTCAGCATCTTCATGCATCTGTTTAGTACGAATTTGAATTTCTATCGTTTTGCCGCCGGGACCCAGCACCACAGTGTGAATCGACTGATAGCCATTGGGCTTAGGATTGGCAACATAGTCGTCAAACTCATCCGGCAGATGACGGTAGTGAGTATGTACAATGCCCAGCGCGGCATAACAATCCTGCAAACGCTCGGCGACAATGCGCACCGCGCGCACATCAAACAGCTCGTCAAATGCGAGGTGCTTTTTCTGCATTTTGCGCCAGATGCTATAGATATGTTTTGGTCGCCCGTACACTTCGGCTTTGACGCCCTCGGTTTTCATTTCCGAGCGTAAATGGCCCACAAACTCGTCGATGTAATGTTCACGATCGATACGCCGTTCATGCAGCAACTTAGCAATGCGTTTGTATTCCGCCGGATGCAGATAGCGGAAGCAGTAATCTTCCAGCTCCCACTTGAGCTGACCGATCCCCAGGCGGTTAGCCAGCGGCGCGTAGATATTGGTACACTCTTTCGCCGCCAGCACGCGCTCATCTTCCGGCGCATCTTTCACTTCGCGCAGATGGGCAATCCGCTCGGCAAGTTTGATAACCACGCAGCGGAAATCATCGACCATCGCCAGCAGCATGCGGCGAATGTTGTCCACCTGTTCAGAAGAGACCGAGTCGGTATGGGTGGCTTTAAGCTGGCGTATGGCGGCCATATCCCGCACGCCGTGAATGAGGGTAACGACGGATTTACCTACGCTCTCCTGCATGACTTCTTCGCTGACGACGTTGCCGTCCGCCAGCGGGAAAAGCAACGCAGCCCGCAGCGTGTCGATATCCATGCTGAGCATGGAGAGAATCTCCACCATCTCCACACCGCGCCACAGCAGCAGATCCGCCTGCGGGTGTCCCTGCGTTTTCTCTCGACAGTAATCCCAGGTTTCGGCTAAGCGTTCACACGACTGCTGGCTGGAAATTCCCAGACTCGCGATCCATTTCTTCGGGTCAAATTCACCAGCTTTATTTAGATGTGCACTTCTTACCGCAACCATTGTCCTCTCCTTAAGGGACCGGCCTGCCGAAGTCGGCAAGCCTCAACTAATCTTTATGCTCAAACAACACCATTGATTCCAGATGCCCGGTATGGGGGAACATATCCAGCATCGCCAGGCGTTGAATGGTATATCCCGCCTGTAATAAAACGTCGCTATCGCGCGCCAGCGTCGCCGGGTTACAAGAAACATACACCACCCGGCGCGGGGCTAACTTTATAATATGTAACATTACACCCGCAGCACCGGCTCGCGCCGGGTCGAGCAAAATTTTATCAAAACCGTGTTTCGCCCAGTCCTGGCGGGTGACATCCTCTTCCAGGTTTTCATGAAAGAACGTCACGTTGTGCAACCCGTTAAGCGCTGCGTTTTCACGGCCCTTTTCCACCAGCGCAGGAACCCCCTCAACGCCGACGACCTGCGCCGCGCGTTTCGCCAGCGGCAGAGTAAAGTTGCCCATTCCGCAAAACAGGTCCAGCACCCGGTCCTCTGGCTGAAGATCCAGCCACTCCAGCGCCGTGCGCACCATTAACTGGTTCACACCGTCGTTCACCTGGATGAAATCGCGCGGACTGAACACTAAGCGTAGACCGTCAGATGTGTACCAGGGAGATTCCCCGCTAATATGCTCCAGTATCTCGCTTTGCGGTGCCAGATACAGGGAAAGACCGTGAGATTGCGAAAAGCGTTCCAGTTTTTCTTTATCTGCCGCAGAAAAGGCGGCGGTGTGGCGCAATACCATCAGCGGGCCGTTATCCGCCAGCACCAGTTCGACATGACCAAGCTGACGAGCCGCCTTCAGCCCCGACAAACACTCACGGACGGCAGGCAATAACGCACCAAGATCGGGCACCAAAACAGGGCACTGCACCACATCGACAATTTCGTTAGAATTAGCCTTCCGGAAGCCTATCTGTAATTGTTGGGTCTTTGGCTGATAATTCAAGCTCAGCCGCGCCCGGCGACGGTAGCCCCAGGGTGAAGCGGCTATAATGTCATCGACATCGCGTTTCATTAGCCTGGCAAGTGCAGCACGTTTACTCTGCTGCTGCAGGTCGATGCTGGCGTGCTGTTGCTGGCATCCTCCGCAGACGCCAAAATGCGGGCAGCGCGGTGTTTGTCGTTGCGGGCTGTCGCTAAGACGGCGTTTAACCTGCGCGCGGGCATACTGTTTTTTATCTTCGACCAGGACAACTTCCGCCTGCTCTTGCGGTAATAAGCCGCTGACAAACAGCGCTTTACCCTGATGACGCGCAACGCCTTGACCAAAAGGGTCAAGGTCATTGACTGTAACGGTTATGATCTGGCGCGTCGTCACACGCCGTTTTGCAGAGTAGAATTGCGCCATCGTAGAGATTTGTCTCAATTAAATATAACGAGATCGTTCAGAGATGCGTCGGCGGCAAGCAAGTGCAGCCGACATGAAAGCAGCCTGAAGGATAATTTATATATTCTCCCATAATGGAACCGCATGACCAACTACAGCCTTCGTGCTCGCATGATGATTCTAATTCTGGCGCCCACCGTTCTGATCGGTTTGTTGCTCAGCATTTTCTTCGTCGCACACCGCTATAACGACCTTCAGCGCCAGCTGGAAGATGCTGGAGCCAGTATTATTGAGCCGCTGGCGGTTTCCAGTGAATATGGCATGAATCTGCAAAACCGCGAGTCAATCAGGCAGCTTATTAGCGTTTTGCACCGCCGCCATTCCGATATCGTGCGCGCAATTTCTATCTACGACTCGCATAACAAGCTGTTTGTCACCTCCAACTTTCAGCTTGATCCCGGCGAACTTCAGCTTCCCAAAGGGGCTCCTTTCCCTCGGCGCTTAAGCGTGATTCGCAATGGTGACTTGATGATTTTGCGCACCCCGATCGTCTCGGAAAGCTATTCACCAGATGAATCACCGGGAACTGACGCCAAAATGCCGGACAACATGCTGGGCTACGTGGCCCTTGAGCTGGATCTCAAATCGGTGCGATTGCAGCAGTACAAAGAGATTTTCATCTCCAGCGTGATGATGCTGTTCTGTATTGGTATTGCGTTAATTTTCGGCTGGCGTCTGATGCGCGATGTCACCGGCCCGATTCGCAATATGGTGAACACCGTCGACCGCATTCGCCGCGGTCAGCTTGATAGCCGCGTCGAGGGCTTTATGCTCGGCGAACTGGATATGCTCAAAAATGGCATTAACTCGATGGCCATGTCGCTGGCGGCCTATCATGAAGAGATGCAGCATAACGTCGATCAGGCCACGTCCGACCTACGTGAAACGCTTGAGCAGATGGAGATTCAGAACGTCGAACTGGACCTGGCGAAAAAGCGTGCTCAAGAAGCCGCGCGAATTAAATCCGAGTTTTTGGCCAATATGTCCCACGAGCTGCGCACCCCGCTCAACGGCGTAATCGGCTTCACGCGCCTGACGCTGAAAACCAACTTAAATACTACCCAGCGCGATCACCTGACCACTATTGAGCGTTCAGCCAACAATCTGCTGGCGATCATTAACGATGTTCTGGACTTCTCTAAGCTCGAAGCGGGCAAGCTGATTCTGGAAAGTATCCCATTCCTGCTGCGCAACTCGTTGGATGAAGTGGTCACATTATTGGCCCATTCGGCGCATGATAAAGGCCTGGAGCTGACGCTGAACATCAAAAATGATGTTCCGGATAACGTGATTGGCGACCCGCTGCGCCTGCAGCAAATTGTGACTAATCTGATGGGTAACGCCATTAAATTCACCGAGCACGGCAATATCGACGTCCTGGTGGAACAGCGCGCAATCAGCAACTCCAGAGTGCAGATTGAGGTACAAATTCACGATACCGGTATTGGTATTCCTGAGCGCGATCAATCACGCTTGTTCCAGGCTTTCCGTCAGGCCGACGCCAGTATTTCACGCCGCCACGGCGGCACCGGGTTGGGACTTGTCATCACCCAGCGCCTGGTGAAGGAGATGGGCGGCGATATTTCATTCCACAGCCAGCCGAATCGCGGCTCAACGTTCTGGTTCCATATCAGCCTCGATCTTAACCCCAACGCCGTCCCCGATAGCGTGTCAACCGACTGTCTGACAGGCAAAAAGCTGGCCTATATTGAAGCTAACGCCACGGCGTCGCAGTGCACCATGGAACTGCTGGCAACAACGCCGTTAGAGGTGGTCTATAGCCCAACCATGTCCGCTCTGCCTGATGCACATTACGATATCCTGTTGGTCGGAACCCCAGTGTCGGTGCGTGACCTGGGACTACATCGAGATAAACTTGCAAGGGCCTGCAAACTTGCGGATCACCTGCTGCTGGCGCTGCCGTGCCACGCCCAGGTCAGCGCCGAAGCGCTGAAACAAGATGGCATTACGGCCTGCCTACTCAAGCCGCTAACCTCAACGCGCTTGCTCCCCGCGCTGACGGCCACCTGTCAGGCGCAACCCACTATGTTACCGGCGTATTCAGACAGTAAAAAACTGCCGATGACGGTGATGGCGGTCGATGATAACCCGGCAAACCTGAAGCTCATCGGCGCGCTACTGGAAGACCTGGTTCAGCACGTCATCCTTTGCGACAGCGGCCAGCATGCCGTCGAAGAGGCTAAAGAAAAGCAGCAGGATCTGATTCTGATGGATATTCAGATGCCAGAAATGGACGGTATTCGCGCCTGCGAACTGATTCGCCAGCTTCCTCATCAACAGCAAACTCCAGTCATTGCCGTGACCGCGCACGCGCTGGAAGGCCAACGCGAAAAGCTCCTGAGCGCAGGAATGAATGATTATCTGGCGAAACCGATTGAAGAAGACAAGCTCTATAGCCTGCTGCTGCGCTATCAGCCGGGCAAGCATGTTGCACCGCTCGCGGTAAAAGAGCCTGACGAACTGCCGATCGATCATAACGTCACCCTGAACTGGCAGTTAGCGCTACGCCAGGCGGCAATGAAGCCAGATCTGGCGCAGGAAATGCTGCAAATGCTGATCGCCTTTATGCCGGAAGTTCGTAATAGAGTGGAAGAGCAACTGGTCGGCGAGCAGCCGGAAGGGTTGCTGGATTTGATTCATAAACTCCACGGCAGCTGTAGCTACAGCGGCGTTCCTCGCTTGAAGAAATTGTGTCAGACCATCGAAAGCCAGCTACGGGCGGGCACCGTCGCCGAGGAGCTGGAGCCGGAGTTTCTGGAACTGCTGGATGAAATGGATAACGTCGCACGCGAAGCGTGCAAGCTGATGGGCATTTAAAACGTTATCCCCGGTCTGCGCTGCACGACCGGGGATAACTTATATCACTTGCCCCATTTTCAGCACCGCGGCGACGTTTCTCGCCGTCATGCGCACGTTTTCAGCGGCATTTTCAAGTGCCTCATCAAGCGTGCAAATGGAATAAATCACGCTGAATACCGCATCCAGACCATGATCGTGCACCACGCCAACGTCCGCCGTCAGGCTGCCAGCAATGCCAATCACCGGAAGATTGTAACGTTTAGCCACCCTCGCCACGCCAACCGGCACTTTACCGTGAATCGTCTGGCTGTCGATACGCCCTTCACCGGTAATCACCAGGTCCGCATCCGCTACGATATCGGCAAGATGCAACGCATCGGTGACAATCTCAATTCCTGGTCGCAGCTTCGCACCGCAAAAGGCGTACAAGCCTGCGCCCATACCGCCCGCCGCGCCGCCACCTTCAAGGTTCAGCACGTCGAGATCTAAATCGCGGTGAATAATCCCGGCAAAATGGGCCAGCGCCTTATCCAGGCTGACAATCATTTCCGCCGTCGCCCCTTTCTGCGGACCAAATACCGCCGTTGCCCCTTGCGGGCCAGTCAGCGGATTAGTCACATCGCAGGCGACATCAATACGGCATTTAGCCAGACGTTCATCAAGCTCGCTGATGTCAATACGCGCCAGGCTATCCAGCGCACCGCCGCCGAGCGCAATCTGCTGGTTGTCGTGGGTCAGAAGCTTCGCCCCCAGCGCCTGTACCATTCCGGCTCCGCCATCGTTAGTGGCGCTGCCGCCGATGCCGATAATAATCTGCTTCACGCCTGCGTCCAGCGCATGACGAATAAGCTCTCCCGTCCCCCATGACGTAGTCAACAGGGGGTTACGTCGCGCCGACGGCACGCTCTCCAGACCGCTCGCCGCCGCCATTTCGATAAAAGCGCACTGCTTGTCGCCTGAAAGTCCGTAAAAAGCCGCGACAGGTTCACCAAGCGGCCCGGTGACGGTGACCTCAACCTGATACCCCTGAGTCGCTGCAACCATCGCTTCGACGGTTCCTTCACCACCGTCCGCAACCGGCAGTTTGACATACTCCGCGTCCGGATAAATTTCCCGAAAACCCTGCTCTATCGCGGTTGCAACATCCAGCGCACTCAGGCTCTCCTTGTATGAATCCGGTGCGATCACTATCTTCATAAGCTGTCCTTAAAATGAGCATTTACCCGGTAACGCGAAATAAGCCGGTCCCCGCAGGAACCGGCGTTTTCTTAGCGCACCATGCACGGACGCTTGTTGTCAAACGTCCAGTTTGGGATCAGATACTGCATCCCCATGGCGTCATCGCGCGCGCCCAGACCGTGTTTCTGATACAGCTCGTGGGCTTTCATCACCTGATCCATATCGAGCTCTACGCCCAGACCCGGTTTCGCCGGTACCTGCACCATGCCGCCTTTGATTTCAAACGGCTCTTTGGTCAGGCGTTGGTTGCCTTCCTGCCAAATCCAGTGGGTATCAATGGCGGTGATCTTACCCGGTGCCGCAGCCGCGACATGGGTGAACATCGCCAGCGAAATATCAAAGTGGTTGTTAGAATGCGAGCCCCAGGTCAAGCCGAACTCATGGCACATCTGCGCCACGCGAACTGAGCCCTGCATGGTCCAGAAGTGCGGGTCCGCCAGCGGGATATCAACCGATTGCAGCGACAGGGTATGCCCCATCTGACGCCAGTCGGTGGCGATCATATTGGTCGCGGTCGGCAGGCCGGTAGCACGACGGAATTCCGCCATCACTTCACGTCCGGAGAAGCCCTGCTCTGCACCACACGGATCTTCTGCGTAAGCCAGAGAGCCTTTCAGGTACTTACCAATTTTGATCGCTTCATTGAGCGACCACGCGCCGTTTGGATCCAGCGTCACACGCGCCTGTGGGAAGCGTTTCGCCAGCGCAACAATGGATTCCGCCTCTTCTTCCCCAGCCAACACACCGCCTTTCAGTTTAAAGTCGTTGAAACCATATTTCTCATACGCCGCTTCCGCCAGGCGCACCACCGAATCCGGGGTCATCGCTTCATCATGACGCAGGCGATACCAGTCACATTTCTCATCCGGCTGGCTCTGATACGGTAGCGGCGTCGCTTTGCGGTTGCCGACGAAGAACAGATAACCGAGCATTTCGACTTCGTTACGCTGCTGACCATCGCCCAACAGAGAAGCGACGTTTACGCCCAGATGCTGGCCGAGCAGGTCAAGCATTGCGGCTTCAATGCCAGTGACCACATGAATAGTGGTACGCAGATCGAAGGTCTGCAAACCGCGCCCACCGGCATCGCGATCGGCAAACTGGTTACGTACCGCGTTCAGCACATTTTTATATTCACCAAGCGTTTTACCCACTACCAGCGGAATCGCATCTTCCAGGGTCTGGCGAATTTTCTCGCCCCCGGGGATTTCGCCGACGCCGGTGTGCCCGGAGTTATCTTTGATAATCACAATATTACGCGTGAAGAACGGGGCATGTGCGCCGCTCAGGTTCATCAGCATACTGTCGTGGCCCGCAACGGGGATCACCTGCATCGCGGTAACAACTGGAGTCGTAAATTGAGTGCTCATAATTCAATCCTTATTGCGTAATCAGTGACGGCCGAAAACAGGGCGTTTACGGTCAAAAGTCCATCCAGGGATCAGATACTGCATCGGGCCCGCGTCATTACGCGCGCCGCCGGGCAGTCTCTTGTAGGCTTCATGAGCCTTGTTAATCTGATCCCAGTCCAGCTCCACGCCCAGTCCAGGCGCATCCGGAACAGCAATTTTCCCGTTCTTAATCTCCAGCGGATTTTTGGTCAGGCGGCAATCGCCCTCCTGCCAGATCCAGTGGGTATCGATAGCCGTAGGCTTACCGGGCGCTGCTGCACCAACATGGGTAAACATCGCCAGCGAAATATCAAAGTGGTTGTTCGAGTGGCAGCCCCAGGTCAGGCCCCAGTCATCGCACAACTGCGCCACGCGCACTGCGCCGGAAAGCGTCCAGAAGTGCGGATCGGCCAGCGGAATATCCACCGAGTTAAGCATCACCGCATGACCCATTTCGCGCCAGTTTGTGGCAATCATGTTGGTCGCCACGGGCAAACCGGTCGCACGGCGGAACTCCGCCATCACTTCGCGACCAGAGAAACCTTGTTCGGCACCGCAAGGATCTTCGGCGTAGGTCAGCACATCGTTTAGCCCTTTACACAGTGCGATAGCTTCATCCAGCAGCCAGGCGCCGTTGGGGTCAACCGTAATACGCGCGTCCGGGAAGCGTTTTTTCAGCGCACGGGCGGTTTCAATTTCCTGCTCGCCGGGCAGCACGCCGCCCTTGAGTTTGAAGTCTTTAAAGCCATAGCGATCCTGCGAGGCTTCCGCCAGACGCACTACCGCCTCGCTGTTCATCGCTTGCTGATGGCGCAGGTGATACCAGTCATGGTTGCCCGGCGTCGTCTCCAGATAAGGCAAATCAGTCTTCGTGCGATCGCCTACGTAGAACAGATAGCCCAGCACGGTGACCGCATCGCGCTGCTTGCCCGGCCCTAGCAGTTCGCAAACTGGCACGTTGAGCGCTTTGCCCAGCAGGTCGAGCAGCGCCGCTTCCAAAGCGGCTACCGCGTTCACCCGAAGCTCAAAGGTCCAGGCACCTTTGCCAAAGGTATCAAAGTCAGCGGCCTGATTACCTTTATGCACCTGCTGTACCACCTTATTCAGGCGGGCGACTTCCTGGCCTAATACCATCGGGATAGCATCAACTAGCGTCTGATAAATCACTTCACCGCCCGGCGCTTCACCGACGCCGGTATTCCCGGAATTATCGGTAAGTACCACGATATTGCGGGTAAAGTACGCGTTATGCGCGCCGCCGATGTTGAGCAACATGCTGTCATGCCCGGCCACCGGGATAACCTTCATGTCGGTGATAACGGGGCTCGATTGTGTTGTCATGATGATTGTCCTGCGACAGGTTTCAGTTCGATACGCTTAATATCGCCCACCAGCACCAGATAGCTCAGCACCGCAACCAGCGCATGGACACCGACGTAGATCAGCGCGCCGTTGAACGAACCGGTGGTGCCAACGATGTAGCCGATGGCAATCGGCGTGACGATACCGGAAATGTTACCGAACATATTGAACAGACCGCCGCTGAGGCCGCTGATCTCTTTCGGCGCGGTATCCGCCATGACTGCCCAGCCCAGCGCACCAATGCCTTTACCAAAGAAGGCCAGTGCCATAAAACCGATGATCATCCACTCCACGTTGACGTAGTTACAGAACACCATCACCATCGACAACAGCATCCCCATGACGATTGGCGTTTTACGCGCAATATTCAGCGAGCCGGTACGACGCATCAGCCAGTCGGAAATAATTCCGCCAAGCACGCCGCCGACGAAGCCACAGATAGCCGGCACCGAAGCGACAAAACCCGCTTTCAAAATCGACATCCCGCGCGCCTGCACCAGGTAGACCGGGAACCAGGTGATAAAGAAGTAGGTCAGAGCGTTAATACAGTACTGGCCGATATACACGCCAATCATCATGCGTGAACCCAGCAGTTGTTTGATTTGTCCCCACTTCACGCTAAACGGTACTTTGGCTTTGGCTGCAGCCTGATCCATGTTGATCAGCGCGCCGCCTGCAGCGATGTAATCCAGCTCTTTTTGGTTTACGCCTGGATGCTGGTTCGGTTCATGAATCACCTTCAGCCAGACAAAGCTGATAATGATCCCGAGGCCACCCATAAAGAAGAACACGTGCGACCAGCCCACTTCGTGAGTCAGCCAACCCATGATTGGCGCAAAGATAACGGTGGCAAAGTACTGAGCAGAGTTAAAAATCGATACCGCCGTGCCCCTCTCCTGTGCCGGGAACCACGCCGCGACTATGCGACTGTTGCCGGGGAAGGAAGGTGCTTCAGCTAAACCGACAAGGAATCGCAACGTAAACAGCGCGATGATAATGCCAAAGCCGCTAAAGATATCGACGAAGCCTTGCAGCAGGGTAAACATGGACCAAATAAAGATGGACCAGAAGTAGACGCGTTTTGAACCAAAGCGGTCGAGCAACCAGCCGCCGGGGATCTGGCCGATAACATAAGCCCATGAGAACGCAGAGAAAACGTACCCCATACCGACAGCATCAAGGCCAATATCTTTGGCCATCTCCGAACCGGCAATAGATAAGGTGGCGCGGTCACCGTAGTTGAAGGATGTGACGATAAACAGCATCACCACTATCCAGTAGCGAGCATTGGTGCGCTTTTCAGCGCCGCTCGCCGCCTGACTTAATGAACTCATTGTTGCACTCCTGAATCATAGCGTTAGCTACGTTCATTCTGAACAGCACAACCTGTAGGGTACTCAGAATGACGTGTTAGTGTTTTTTCATAATTGTCGTTATATCTGGCACTGCATTTGTAACTGGCAGGAAAAGTATAAAAAGAGGGGGTGACGGGCTCACCGTGCAAATACACAGCTTTCATCGCAGTAGTAAATCTGATTTGTGGCTTATGCCTAACGGGATGGGGGATAGTTCACGGAAATGAAAAGCAAAGCCTGTTCTGAAGGGGAAATAGCGGCACAAAAGACAGGAGTGTGAATCAACTCTCTTGACCCCGTGAAATAGCCCGGTAAAGACCCTGGTATGGTAGAGGTTTTAAGGCAAATGCCCGAAGCCGGAACGGCAGAGAATTGTTACGATCTTTTTGGCCGTTAATCCGGCACTGGCATTGAAAATAAGTAAAAAGGGACGCCCTCTGCGTAGGGAGAGGGCGAAACTTTTCAATCCAGCAGCGTCGCCCACTGCTCTACCCAAGGGTTAGAGACGCTTTCGGGCTCAGGATCTTCACTGGCATCAATCATTAGCATCTCGCCAATTCGCTTACCGCCCTGCTCCTGTAATAACGCATCAAACTTCATACCGCCGCCGCAAAAGTTGGCGTAGGTGCTATCGCCCAACGCGATAATTCCATAGCGCAAATGCGGCTGATACATGTCTTTGATGCCTTCGTACAATTGCACAATATTATCCGGTAAATCACCCTGCCCAGTGGTCGATGTCACAACCAGCGCGTATTTCCCGGTATATGATTCCCAGTCTTTGACCTCTGGATCTTCAAACACTTTTGCTTGATGCCCCAGTCCGCTCAGAATGGCCTGCGCCTCTTCAGCGACCAGGAGTGAATTTCCATACATCGTGCCGACAAAAATTCCGACTTCCGCCATGACTATCTCCCTGGATTATCCTCAACACTCTCATCCTGACCGCTGTCGTCGGCAAACTCAACCCTTTCATTTAGCGGGAGAAGGCCGCGCCAGCCAAACTGCGACAGCGCGCGCATCCAGACGTCGTCCAGACCAGCGCGAATCACCAGCGGCTCGCCGGTAAAGGGATGCGTTAACGATAGCTGGCTGGCGTGCAGCATCAGCCGTTCGCAGCCAAAATGCTCCGCCGCGCTGCGATTTTGCCGCAGATCGCCATGTTTACTATCGCCGATAATCGGATGGCGAAGATGGGAGAGGTGGCGGCGTAACTGGTGTTTACGCCCGGTTTTCGGTTCAAGCTCTACCAGACTATAGCGAGTCGTGGGATAGCGCCCGGTTGCCACCGGCATTTCTACCGTCGCCAGGCCACGATAATGTGTCACCGCTGGCTGCGGGTCTTTATTTTCGCGGGCGAATTTGTCGGCAATTTTATCCAGTTCCTCGACCAGCGGGTAATCAAGCACCGCTTCTTCACTCAGCCAGCCGCGAACTATCGCATGATAGCGTTTCTGCATTTGATGCTGCTCGAATTGCTGCGACAACAATCTTCCCGCTTCGCTCGATAGCCCCATCAGCAGCACGCCGGAGGTGGGTCGGTCGAGGCGGTGTGCGGTAAACACGTGCTGGCCTATCTGATCGCGCACGGTTTGCATCACCACCACTTTTTCATCGCGATCCAGCCAGCTACGATGCACCAGCCAGCCTGAAGGTTTGTTCACAGCCACCAGCCACTGGTCCTGATAGACGATCTCCAGCATCAGGCCTCACCGCCCGCAAACAGCATATCCAGCTGGACCAGTTCCGCCAGTACCTGCTCACGTACCGGATGGGCATTATCCAGAGCCATCTCATAATAGGGGGCGACGGCGAAATTCTGCGGTAGCGGCATCTCGCTTTCCAGAAGCTGATGCATACGCGGGATTAATACCCACTGCAACCACTCCAGCGGTTCCATGGTATCAAGGCAGAATGGTTGATCGCTGGCGAACGCACGGCTCTCTGGCGCATTTTCCTGCCAGTGTTCCGTTTCGCGCAGCAGCGCTTCAATGGCGAGCAGGCGCTCACGCACGCGATGGTGAAGAGTCATGGGGAACCTCAGTGAGTTGTAAACCGGCGCAGAATAGCAAATTCAGAAGAGAAATAAAAAAAGGGAGCACTGTATAAACAGTGCTCCCGGTTCGTTTTGCAGCAATCCAGCTACATTGGTGCTCCCTGCTCGTCCTTGAAAACTTTTCCTGAGGTCTCCTGACCATGTTCATCCGTAAACTGTTGCATCCTGCTTTCACACCACCCCGATGTGAAATAACTCATCCGTAAGTCTATCCTGATCTTCCTGATCCACCGAACATCCCGACCGGCTCTCGTTCTCCATCCTGGAGGTGTCCCTTTACGCTATCCTGCGTTATCCTGTGCTTCATCCTGAAGCCTGTCCTTGCTACGCCATCCCGGCGGGTCCTGTAGAAGTGTCATCATCCTGATGTTCACTTCATCTCTCGACTCCCTGTCGATGTGTATAGAATCCCTGATTCCGCCTCGTCTTACAACCCTTCTTGAGACAATATCTTAAGATTTATCGCTATTAGCAAGAATCAAAAAATCTATAATCACTTGAATAATATTGCTTTTATCAAAACAAGGGTGGTAACGGATCGGCTTAAATGATGACGATCTCTTACAGGTCTTGTAAGAGATCTCTCACAAAGTTTTGGGTAGTTTGGATTACAGACCAGGCTTAAGGGAATTAAGGAAACTCGCAAGCGAGGGAGAAAGGGTGGTCCGTTTACGGGTTCCGAGCGTTTCTTTGATCACTTCACCGCTCATATTACAAACCGAAATCACATCCAGTTCGCTGTCCAGCGTGGCGATAAACAATGTGGGCGACAGCTTCAAACGCTTTTGCACCAGCAGATGACCAATTAAATTCTCCTGCACCCGCTGGAAGTCATCCGGGCTCCAGGTTTGCAGCAGCGTCATGGCCTCATCGGCAAAGCGCGCCGTCATATCACCCGCAAACTGAGTGGTATAATAAGCATGAAGCGGCTGTTGTACCATAATATCCAGCGCCCGTTCAACTGCGCTAATGTTAGGCTCTAAAGAAAACGGCTGCGGCTGCCAGAAAACGCCGTCATCATCCGTCGCGCTAATGCACGGCGACGGGATGCCGTAAAGCTCCTCGCTACGCGGCAGGCTGGAATATTGCTGCTGCCACGCATCGCAATAACGTTGAGTAAATGCTTGCAGCGCTTCTGCGGTTTGATAGTCCACCGGTTTCTCTCTTCACGTTAGACAGGATACACTTGGCATATAGTGTAACCGCTTTAACTATGGTGAAACATGTCTTCTTACGATAATCATCAGGCGCTGGCTGGCCTGACGCTCGGTAAATCAACTGATTACCGCGATACCTACGACGCCAGCCTGCTTCAGGGCGTCCCGCGCAGCCTGAACCGCGATCCACTGGATCTGCACGCCGATAACCTGCCGTTTCACGGTGCCGATATCTGGACGCTGTATGAACTCTCCTGGCTGAACGCCAAAGGTCTGCCGCAGGTCGCCGTGGGCCACGTTGAGCTGAACGACACCACCGTGAATCTGGTGGAATCAAAGAGTTTTAAGCTTTATCTCAACAGCTTTAACCAGACCCGCTTCGCCGACTGGCAGGAAGTACAGGCGACGCTGGCGCGCGATCTTAGTGCCTGCGCACAGGGCGAAGTAAAGGTGTCGCTGTATCGCCTTGATGAACTCGAAGGCCAGCCGGTGGCGCATCTGCACGGCACCTGCATCGACAGTCAGGATATTGAAATCGACAACTACCAGTTTAACGCCGACTATCTACAGGGCGCGGCTTCCGGAAAAGTGGTCGAAGAGACGCTGGTTAGCCATCTGCTGAAGTCCAACTGCCTGATTACTCACCAGCCGGATTGGGGCTCGGTGCAGATTCAGTATCGTGGGGCGAAAATCGATCGCGAAAAGCTGCTGCGCTACCTGGTGTCATTCCGCCACCACAACGAGTTCCACGAGCAGTGCGTTGAGCGCATTTTCAACGATATTCAGCGTTTCTGCCAGCCGGAATCCCTTTCCGTTTATGCTCGCTACACGCGACGTGGTGGTCTGGATATCAACCCGTGGCGCAGCAATAGCGAATTTGTCCCGGCCATCGCTCGCCTCGCCCGTCAATAGTAAACATTTTCACAATTTGCGTGCGTTAACGCGCGCGCAAGGTTGTGAAAACGCCGTCAGCAGGGCTATTGTAATCACAGGAAGACGATAATCGTCCTGTAAGGAGTTCACTTGATTACACATGTTAGCCCGCTTGGTTCAATGGATATGCTGTCGCAGCTGGAAGTGGATATGCTTAAACGCACCGCCAGCAGTGACCTGTATCAACTCTTTCGCAACTGCTCGCTTGCTGTGCTCAACTCGGGGAGCCTGACCGATAACAGCAAAGAGCTCCTGTCTCGTTTTGAAAACTTCGATATTAACGTGCTGCGTCGCGAACGCGGCGTGAAGCTGGAACTGATCAACCCGCCGGAAGACGCTTTCGTTGACGGACGTATTATTCGTTCCCTGCAGGCCAACCTGTTTGCCGTACTGCGCGATATCCTGTTCGTCTACGGCCAAATCCACAACACCGTGCGCTTCCCAAATCTTGATCTGGAAAGCTCGGTGCATATCACCAACCTGGTCTTTTCTATTCTGCGTAACGCCCGTGCCCTGCACGTCGGCGAAGCGCCAAATATGATTGTCTGCTGGGGCGGCCACTCGATTAACGAAAATGAGTATCTGTACGCCCGCCGCGTCGGCACACAGCTGGGTCTGCGCGAGCTGAACATCTGCACCGGCTGCGGGCCGGGCGCGATGGAAGCGCCAATGAAAGGCGCCGCCGTCGGCCACGCACAGCAACGTTACAGAGACAGCCGCTTTATCGGCATGACCGAGCCGTCTATTATCGCCGCCGAGCCGCCGAACCCGCTGGTCAACGAGCTGATCATCATGCCGGATATCGAAAAACGCCTTGAGGCGTTCGTGCGTATCGCCCACGGCATCATCATCTTCCCGGGCGGTGTGGGGACGGCGGAAGAGCTGCTCTATCTACTCGGCATTTTGATGCATCCGTCGAACAAGTCGCAGGTGCTACCGTTGATCCTTACTGGACCAAAAGAGAGCGCCGATTATTTCCGCGTGCTGGATGAGTTTATCGTGCATACGCTGGGCGAATCCGCGCGCCGTCACTATCGCATTATCATTGACGACGCCGCAGAAGTGGCGCGGCAGATGAAAAAAGCGATGCCAATGGTGAAAGAGAATCGCCGCGAAACCGGCGATGCCTACAGCTTCAACTGGTCTATCCGCATCGCCCCGGATCTGCAAATGCCGTTCGAACCGACGCATGAAAACATGGCCAATCTCAAGCTCTACCCGGATCAGCCGGTGGAAGTGCTGGCCGCCGATCTCCGTCGTGCCTTCTCCGGTATCGTCGCCGGTAACGTAAAAGAAGTGGGCATTCAGGCTATCGAGAAGTTCGGTCCGTATAAAATTCATGGCGATCAGGCGATGATGCGCCGCATGGATGACCTGCTGCAGGGCTTTGTTGCTCAGCATCGTATGAAACTGCCTGGCGGTACCGCCTACATCCCCTGCTACGAAATCTGCTCCTGAGTTCTTTTATCCCGGACAGCGGCTAACGCCTTGTCCGGGCTAGCTTCCAGTAGATGGCTGTAAACCTGTAGTCCGGCTAAGCGCAGCGCGAGCCGGGAAGAAGCCGCGGTGATGTCTCAGGTCCGGCACATTTCCCGGAGGCGATGCTGCGCATCTGTCCGGGCTACCAGTCCGCAGACGCCGGTAGACCCGTAGCACCTGTAGCCTGGGCAGGCGCATCGCGCCGCCCCCGGGAGCAGAGCGCAGAGGGGCTGAGTTTCCCGAAGGTATCCGGGCTACCCTTCCTCACAAACCGGTAAAGCCTCACTCTGCACAAAAGCCCTGTTCTCTCGTCCATTAATCAGTCCGCATGCTTTCCAATAAATTCTATTTCTTTATGAATCTTTTAAAACATTTTTGCATAGCCAATCGTTTGCGTTTCCAAAAAAAGCAATAAATATCACTATAAAAAATACTTTTTAACGCAAAAACGTCGAGAACATCGTGTTTCCACAGTAAAAACCTCGTTATTACGCAAGCCTACTATTATCTCATATGCTGAAAATGATAGCCTCCGCGCCACAAATAACTAGCTGACAACCACAAACAGGCTGTTGAACTAAAAATACGCACATTAAAAGTGGATTATTGCATTTGGGATCGCGATCACTGATGAATTCACCATATAAATGTATCTTCCCGCACCAATTGTTACGGAGAAAATGCCTAAAAAACCGTAAACAAACGAATTTCATATTATTCAGTCGTTTTTCTTCATTAGATTTTGTTGCTTCCTCCAGGAGATACAGATGGAAACCACTCAAACCAGCACCATCGTTTCGGATGCTACCCGTAGCGGTTGGCGTAAAACGGACACCATGTGGATGCTGGGCCTGTACGGCACGGCTATCGGCGCGGGCGTACTTTTCCTGCCGATCAACGCGGGCGTAGGCGGTTTGATCCCGCTGATCATTATGGCGATTCTGGCCTTTCCGATGACCTTCTTCGCCCACCGCGGTATGACTCGTTTTGTGCTGTCCGGTAAAAATCCGGGTGAAGACATCACCGAAGTGGTCGAAGAGCACTTCGGCGTCGGCGCAGGCAAGCTGATTACCCTGCTCTACTTCTTCGCTATCTACCCGATTCTGCTGGTGTATAGCGTGGCGATCACCAATACCGTCGAGAGCTTTATGCTGCACCAGCTGCACATAACGCCGCCGCCGCGCGCCATTCTTTCCCTGATTCTGATTGTCGGCATGATGACCATTGTGCGCTTCGGCGAACATATGATCGTCAAAGCGATGAGCGTGCTGGTGTTCCCGTTCGTGGTGGCGCTGATGATTCTGGCTCTGTACCTGATCCCTCAGTGGAACGGCTCTGCGCTGGAAACTTTGTCCTTGAGTAGTGCAGCCTCTACCGGCAACGGTCTGTGGATGACCTTGTGGCTGGCGATTCCGGTGATGGTGTTCTCCTTTAACCACTCGCCGATCATCTCCTCCTTCGCCGTGGCAAAACGCGAAGAGTACGGCCAGGGCGCAGAGAAAAAATGTTCAAGCATTCTGGCGCGCGCGCACATCATGATGGTGCTGACCGTGATGTTCTTCGTCTTCAGCTGCGTACTGAGCCTCTCTCCGGCAGACCTGGCGGCAGCGAAAGATCAGAACATCTCCATCCTCTCTTACCTGGCAAACCACTTTAACGCGCCGGTTATCGCCTGGATGGCCCCGATCATTGCGATGATTGCTATCACCAAATCCTTCCTCGGCCACTATCTGGGCGCTCGTGAAGGCTTTAACGGCATGGTGATTAAATCCCTGCGCGGTAAAGGAAAATCCATCGAAATCACCAAACTGAACAAGATCACTGCTCTGTTCATGCTGGTTACCACCTGGATTGTGGCGACCCTGAACCCGAGCATCCTCGGGATGATCGAAACCCTTGGCGGCCCGATTATTGCGATGATTCTGTTCCTGATGCCGATGTACGCCATCCAGAAAGTCCCGGCAATGCGCAAATACAGCGGCCACATCAGTAACGTCTTCGTAGTGCTGATGGGCCTGATTGCTATCTCCGCGATTTTCTACTCCCTGTTTAGCTAATATCCCCTCGCGCCGCCTAACGGCGGCGCAGACAGCACTGGATGCATCATGATCAGCGTATTCGATATTTTTAAAATCGGCATTGGCCCTTCCAGCTCCCACACCGTTGGACCGATGAAAGCGGGCAAACAATTCACGGACGATCTTATTGAGCGCGGGCTACTTCCCGAGGTAACCAAAGTCATCGTCGACGTCTACGGCTCCCTTTCCCTGACCGGTAAAGGCCACCACACCGACATCGCGATTATTATGGGCCTGGCGGGCAACCTGCCGGATACCGTCGACATCGACGCTATCCCTGGCTTTATCCAGGACGTCAACACCCATGGCCGTCTGATGCTGGCAAACGGCCAGCAGGAAGTCGCGTTTCCGGTCGATCAATGCATGAATTTC
This sequence comes from Klebsiella sp. MISC125, assembly GCF_051131775.1. Taxonomy (NCBI): domain Bacteria; kingdom Pseudomonadati; phylum Pseudomonadota; class Gammaproteobacteria; order Enterobacterales; family Enterobacteriaceae; genus Klebsiella; species Klebsiella sp. MISC125. The sequence goes on along the minus strand of NZ_CP180448.1, from coordinate 1,277,214 downwards.
CATGCCGACAACCTGTCGCTGCATGAGAACGGCATGCGGATTACCGCCCTGGGCGGCGACCAGGTTCTCTACAGCCAGACTTACTACTCTATCGGCGGCGGCTTTATCGTCGACGAAGACCATTTCGGCCTGACCAACGACGCGTCGGTCGCCGTCCCTTATCCCTACAAAAACGCCGCCGATTTACAGCGCCATTGCCAGGAAAGCGGGCTGTCGCTTTCTGGACTGATGATGCAAAACGAGCTGGCGCTGCACAGTAAAGAAGAGCTGGAACAGCACTTCACTGCGGTCTGGGAAGTGATGAGCGGCGGGATTGAACGCGGAATCACCACCGAAGGCGTCCTGCCGGGCAAGCTGCGCGTACCGCGTCGTGCCGCCGCGCTGCGCCGGATGCTGGTAAGTCAGGACAACACCAATAGCGACCCAATGGCGGTGGTGGACTGGATCAACATGTTCGCCCTGGCGGTCAACGAAGAGAACGCCGCCGGTGGCCGCGTGGTGACCGCGCCGACCAACGGTGCCTGCGGCATCGTGCCTGCGGTGCTGGCCTACTACGACAAGTTTATCCGCAAAGTGAATGCCAACTCGCTGGCGCGCTATCTACTGGTTACCAGCGCCATTGGCTCACTGTATAAAATGAACGCATCGATCTCCGGCGCTGAAGTAGGCTGCCAGGGTGAAGTCGGCGTGGCCTGCTCAATGGCTGCGGCCGGTCTGACCGAACTGCTGGGCGGCAGCCCCGGTCAGGTGTGCATCGCCGCAGAAATCGGCATGGAACACAACCTCGGCCTGACCTGCGACCCGGTGGCCGGGCAGGTGCAGGTGCCGTGCATCGAGCGTAACGCTATCGCTGCGGTTAAAGCCGTCAACGCCGCGCGTATGGCCCTGCGCCGCACCAGCGAGCCGCGCGTGTGCCTCGATAAAGTCATCGAAACCATGTACGAAACCGGCAAAGATATGAATGCCAAATACCGCGAAACCTCTCGCGGCGGCCTGGCGATGAAGATTGTCGCCTGCGATTAACGCTCACGCCCGGTATGCTGCAGCATACCGGGCCTCTCTCCTTCATTTACGTTATATAAATGAAAATTTAGTTATTTATTGGTTATAAAGACGATTTGTTACCTTACGCAAAACCGCTTAAGGAGAACGAATCATGCTCAAACTATCTCGCCCGGCCCTGCTGCTACTGCTTGCTGGCTTATCCACTTCCACGCTGGCGAAAACGCCGGAAACCGTCAATATCGGCTACCAGAAAGCCAATATCTTCGCCCTGCTGAAATACCGCGGCACTCTTGATGAGAACTTTAAAAAGCAGGGGATCGCCGTGCGCTGGATAGAGTTCCCGGCTGGGCCACAAATGCTCGAAGGGCTGAACGTCGGCAGCATCGACCTCGCCGCGACCGGTGATGCGCCACCGGCCTTCGCCCAGGCCGCACAGGCAGATCTGGTCTATCTGGCCCATTCACCGGCGAACCCGAAAACAGAAGCCATTGTGGTGGCGGAAAACTCAGCGATTAAGACTGTCGCCGATCTTAAAGGCAAGCGCGTGGGGTTAAACAAAGGCTCCGACGTGAACTACCTGCTGGTGGCCGCACTAGAAAAAGCCGGACTGAGCTATAAAGATATCACCCCGGTCTACCTACCGCCTGCCGACGCCCGCGCCGCCTTCCAGCGTGGTGCCATTGACGCGTGGGTTATCTGGGATCCGTTCCTGGCGGAAGTGGAAACCAATGCTAAAGCCCGACAGATCCGCAACGCCGAAGGGCTGGTGCCGCACTACACCTTCTATCTGGCAAGCCGTAAATTTGCCGATACTTATCCGGATACTGCGAAGCAAGTGGTTGATGAACTGGATAAACTCAGCGAATGGGCCAATAGCCATCAGGATGATGCCGCCGGGATCCTTTCCACCTCAACCGGGCTGGATAAGGCCATCTGGCTGAAGACGCTGGCCCGCCTGCCCTACGGTGCCGAGCGCATGACGCCAGCGGTCTACAACGAACAGCAGGCGCTGGCGGACACCTTCACCCGCATCGGCCTGCTGCCGGTGAAAGTCGATGTTCGCAGCGCCACCTGGTCGCTGGATAAACAGTAACTTAGCCTCCCATCCCCGGGTGGCGGCGCAAGCGCCTTACCCGGGCTACGAAACCGCAGACTGCACGGATCGGTAGCCCGGACAGGCGCGTCAAGCGCCACCTCCGGGAAAGCGCTCCGGCCCCACAAACCGCACGAGCCAGTCCCCCGCCCCTTTGGGGAGAGGGTTAGGGTGAGGGGAACCAACTGCACCATCTGTACTGGCCTGGTAAAACTCAACCCACCTTCTCTTCGCTCCCGACCGCGACCGGTGCGCCGTGGCGATAGCTGGCCCCCGGATGCGGCGCTGTCAGCCGTGGACCTGCGCCAAACAGCTTTTCACGCAGGGTTCCTTCGCGATACTCCTGCTTGAACACACCGCGCTTTTGCAGTTCAGGGATCAGCAGGTCGACCACGTCGCGGAAGGTTTCGTGCGTCACCGCATAGGCGAGGTTGAAGCCATCGACATCGGTCTCCTCCACCCAGGACTGCAATTCATCGGCAACCGTCTGCGGGCTACCGACCACCAGCGGGCCGAAGCCGCCGATCCCCGCCCAGTCCGCCAACTTCTGCACCGTCCACTGGCTATTCGGGTCAGCGGTAGAAAACGCCTCCACCATTGACTGAATCGCATTGGTATGCAGATACTCCAGAACCTGATCTGGCTGATACTGACCGAGGTCGATTCCGGTCCAGCCCGAGAGCAGCGCCAGCGCCCCTTCGTAGCTGACGTACGGTTTATACTCCTGCCATTTCGCCTGCGCTTCGCTGTCGGTCTCACCGACGATGACCGTCTGCATATTGAAGATCAGGATGCTGCGCGGATCGCGTCCGGCCTCTTCGGCACGACGGCGAATATCCGCCACCGTCTTTTTCAGCAACACTTTTGACGGCGCGCCAACGAACACGCACTCCGCATGCCCGGCGGCAAACTGCTTACCGCGGCTGGAAGCACCCGCCTGATAGAGCACCGGCGTGCGCTGCGGCGACGGTTCACATAGATGGATCCCCGGTACCGAAAAAAAGTTGCCCTGATGGTTGATCGGGTGAATTTTTCGCGGATCGCTGAAGATCTTACGCTCCCTGTCGCGCAGCACCGCACCATCTTCCCAGCTCCCCTCCAGCAGCTTATAGACCACCTCCAGATACTCATCGGCATAGTCGTAGCGGGCGTCGTGATCGGTCTGCGCTTTCTGGCCAATATTGCGCGCACCGCTCTCAAGGTATGAAGTCACAATATTCCAGCCGACCCGCCCTTTGGTCAGATGGTCGAGAGTCGACAGACGACGGGCAAACGGATACGGATGTTCAAAGGAGAGCGAAGCGGTCAGGCCGAATCCCAGATGCTCCGTCACCAGCGCCATCGGCGTAATCAGGGCCAGCGGATCGTTAACCGGCACCTGTGCCGCCTGGCGAAGCGCCGCATCGCTATTACCGTTCAGCACATCGTAAACGCCGAGCACATCGGCAATAAACAGGCCATCAAACTTACCGCGCTCCAGCAGTCGCGCCAGATCGACCCAATACTCAAGGTCTTTATACTGCCAGGAGCGGTCGCGCGGATGGGCCCATAGCCCCGGCGACTGGTGGCCGACGCAGTTCATATCAAAAGCATTCAGGCGGATTTCACGTTGTGATGACATAGCACTTCTCCACGGCGCGCCCCGGCAGCGGGACGCGCGCATAATCATTAAGGGAATCAGGGATAAAGGACGTTCAGAACGCCGGACATCGGGTGGCTTGTTTGATGCCCAGGATTAGCAGAGCTTCGGCGGCGACGTCGGCGGCATGGTCAGCCACCTGCGGCAGTCCCATCAGTTCACCAAAGAACCCCCGTGCGGCAGGCCCGGAGATCAGCAAGTTGGGCACGGCACGGCCCTCCCGATCAACGGCGCGGGAGCGCTCATCAACATCCAGCCCCAGCCCAAGGGCATCGGCACAAATCAGCCCGCGCTGGCTCAGTTGGCGCAGCAGCGGCTGGCTGTCGGTCAACGCGCCGTGCGCCGGGCCGGTGGTTAAAATGAAATGATCAACGCTCACTCGTTGCGGTTCACCGCGCCGAGGCGACAGGGTTAGCGTCAGCTTTTGCGCGTCGGCTTCCAGCGCCGTCAATCTCGCGGCCTGTACGCTCAGGTTGCCATCACGCTGGCGCTGTTCAAGCACCTCAGCCACCTGCGGGGCGATACGGTAGCGGTGAACATCCCAGTAGCTGCGCAAATGGCGCAGAAAGCGCTGACGATCGGCAACCGTCAGTCCCCGCCAAATGCGTTGCCCCTGGTTGCGCACCGCGTCCAGTACCACCTGCCAGGCCAATCCCTGCTCCGCTGCGCAGTCGATATCCTTGCGGATCTTCCGCAGCCGCTGGCGCAGCGAACCCTCGCCGTATTCAGCGGGCCAGCTCGCGCTGTTGCCGCTCAGGTTGCTGCGGGATAACAGCCCACGGCGTGAAAACGCGGTAATCGGCCCCCGATGACCCAGGCGCGTTAGGGTGGCAACGGTGTCCGCCATCGTCAGGCCAGTCCCCATAACCGCCACGCTCGCCTCTGGTGCGATATTTTCCAGAGCGCCCGCTCGCCAGGGGTTAGCGATTAACGCCGGATGTTTCTCAAACGGTTTAGCCAGCAGCGGTAAAGAAGGCGGCGGATGGCTTATCGCCAGTACCAGCAGATCGGCTGATAACCGACGACCACCGTCGGTGACCACCTCGCCATCATTAAAGCTCAGCGCCTGTTCGCGCAGATGTACCAGCCGTCCTTCGCTGGCACGCGCCGCCCCGGCAAAACGCTCAGCAACGTAACGGCCAAACTGCCCGCGCTGCGGATAAACCGTGCCGTCCGCAAGCTGGGCCTGCGGGTCGTCAGTACACGCTGGCTGGCGGCGGTACCAGCTATCGAACGCGCCCTCCTCTTCACCCTCAAGCTGCATCCGCGCGGCAGGAACGTTGATCCGATGGCTCGGCTCCGTCGTGGAATAGGCCACGCCCGCGCCGGGGATCTCGCGCGGTTCCAGTAGCGTCACCCGCACGCCAACCGGGGCCAGTCGCAGTAGATGAATAGCCACCGCCGCGCCGCTAAATCCGCCGCCGACAATCACCACATGGGGTTCAGTTTGCATAGTCCAGCGCCTTCAACATTTGGCCTCCTCTCAGCTTGCGCTGACCTGTTTTACCGGGCGCTTATCGCCGCCGATGGTTTCGCCAAACGGACCGGTATTCACGCTACGCGCTTTCGGCTGATCATGGCCAGCCAGCGGCAGTAGCGGCATTACCAGGTCTGCGAAGCGATGCGCCTCTTCCAGATGCGGATAGCCGGAGAAGATAAAGTTGGTGATACCGAGCGCCTGATATTCACGAATGCGTTCCGCCACCTGTTGTGGGTTGCCAACCAGCGCCGTCCCTGCCCCGCCTCGTACCAGCCCTACGCCCGCCCACAGGTTTGGCGCAATGCGCAGATTGTCGCGCGAACCTTTGTGCAGCGCGCTCATCCGCGACTGTCCGGTGGAGTCCATGCGGGCAAAAATTTTCTGCGCCTGGGCGATAGTCTCGTCATCAAGATGAGAAATCAGGCGATCGGCAGCTGCCCACGCTTCCTCTTCGGTTTCACGAACAATCACGTGCAGACGAATACCGTATTGCAACGTGCGTCCACGGGCGGCTGCGCGCTCGCGCACTACGGTCAGCTTTTCGGCCACCAGCGCGGGCGGCTCACCCCAGGTCAGGTAAGTATCGATTTGGCCAGCGGCAACTTCGATGGCATCTTCAGAAGAACCGCCAAAATAGAGCGGCGGGCCATTTTCCTGCACCGGGGGAAACAGTACTTCCGCGCCCTCAACATGGATATGCTCGCCGTGATAGTCCACCTTTTCACCTTTCAGTAGGCGCGAGTAAACGTCGAGAAATTCGCGGGTCACCTGATAGCGTTCGCCGTGGCTAAGGAAAATGCCGTCGCCTTTGTTCTCCACCGGATCGCCGCCGGTGACGACGTTAATCAGCAGCCGACCGCCAGACAGGCGATCGAGCGTCGCCGCCATTCTCGCCGCCAGCGTCGGCGGTTGCAGGCCTGGACGGACGGCGACCAGGTAGCGCAGACGGCGGGTCAGCGGCGCCAGCGCCGAGGCCACCAGCCAGGAATCTTCACAGCTTTTCCCGGTGGGGATCAGCACGCCGTAGTAGCCAAGGCTATCGGCCGCCAGCGCCACCTGCTGCAGGTAAGGCAAATCAACCGGGCGTCCCCCCTCTGCGGTGCCCAGGTAGCGGCCATCACCGTGGGTAGGCAGGAACCAGAACACATTGATTTTCTCGTCGGCTTTTTGCGTCATTATCTCTTTCCTATATAACCATATTCGATATTTATCGAAGTGTTGTTTTAATTTAGTTATATGAGTGTTAGCGATAATCATGCCAATGGTAAATAAAAAATTAACCAAACAAATTCAGTGTGTTGGCAGAGATTAAATTTCACCTTGCTGTTGCAAATGCGCCAGCCAATGCGACCAGACTGTCGCTTTTGCAACAGTCCGGCGAGTTTACCCTCTGGTTTCCGCCGTCGGCACAGGATAAGTTCAGGGCATCAACTACCGGAGATCCGCCATGCTGAACCCTGAATTCCCATCCGCTACGCCCGTACTAATCGACCCGGCGTCAAAAGCGTTTCAGAGTCTGCTGGATAAACTGGCCCCCACCGAAGCGACGGTGCTGATCATCGGCGAAACCGGCACCGGTAAAGAGGTTGTCGCCCGCTACCTGCATCACCACAGCCCGCGCCGTCACCGGCCGTTTCTGGCGGTCAACTGCGGCGCGCTCAGCGAAAGCCTGGCGGAAGCGGAGCTGTTTGGTCATGAAAAAGGGGCCTTTACCGGCGCGATACAAAGCCATCCTGGCTGGTTCGAGGCAGCGCAAGGCGGCACGCTGCTGCTCGATGAAATCGGCGAGCTGAGCCTGTCGCTACAGGTCAAGCTGCTGCGCGTCCTGCAGGAGCGCGAAATCACCCGCGTCGGCTCACGCAAAGCGATCAAGGTCGATGTGCGGGTGATCGCCGCCACCCACGTTGATCTGATGCAGGCCATCCGCGAACGTCGTTTCCGCGAAGACCTCTACTACCGGTTGAATATCGCCATCGTGCCGCTGCCACCATTGCGCCAGCGCCGTCAGGATATTCCCGTGCTGGCGGACCATTTCCTCTCGCTCTACGCCCATCGTCTGGGTCGCCCGGTTTGCCGTCTGGCCCCGGAAACCCTTGCAAGGCTGATGGATTACCCCTGGCCGGGCAATATCCGCGAGCTGGAGAACACCCTGCATAACGCGGTGCTACTCAGTAAAGAAGAGGTCATTAGCCCTGCCCAGCTACGGTTGACGACCCTAAGCAGTGCGCTACCGGCAGCCAGCGATAATGAACTGGACGACTTTATTCACCACCAGCTCTCCCTCCCGGGCGAGCCGCTGTGGGAGCGGGTCACCGGGGCGTTGATTCGCGGCGCGATGGCCCACTGCGACGATAACCAAAGCCAGGCCGCGGCGTTGCTGGGCATTAGTCGCCACACGCTGCGCACGCAGCTGGCGAATTTTGGCATGATTAAAGGCCGCCGCAGGCTGGAGCCGACTTATCGTCCGGCGGTAAATAGTGACAGTCATGACCGGGAACTGCGCATCGGTTTTCAGCGTTTCGGCAACCTCGGTATCCTGAAAGCGCGGCAAAGTCTGGAGAAAGCCTTTGCCAGCCACGGCGTCAGCGTGCTGTGGAGCGAGTTCCCCGCCGGGCCACAGTTGCTGCACGCGCTGGCCTGCGATGAGATAGATTTCGGTACCACTGGCGAAGCGCCTCCGGTCTTCGCTCAGGCCAACAACAGCGATCTGGTCTACGTCGCCTGGGAGCCGCCCGCACCGCAAAGCGTGGCGATGGTCGTCCCGCAGCACAGCGATATCCACACCATTGCCGACCTGCGCGGCAAGCGCATCGCGCTGAATAAAGGCTCTAACGTTCACTGGCTGCTGCTGCATATTCTGGAAGAGGCCGGGCTAGAGTTGAATGACGTCAAAGTGGTCTACATTCCACCGAAATACCCGCTAACCGCCAGCGATTATCTAACAGTTGATGCGTGGATGATGTGGGATCCGCTACTCAGCGATGCGGAATATAGCGGTGAATTACGGGTCGTCACCAGCGGCGAGGGGCGCGTCAACAACCACCATTTCTACCTCTCGCGCCGCGACTACGCCATCCGCAATAACGATATTATGCAGCGCCTGGTAGCCGAATTAACGCAGACCGGGCAGTTTATCGACCGGCACCGTGATGAAGCTGCAAACCTGCTCTCTGCGGAGCTGGGGATTAACGCCGCTTCGCTGACCCGAGCATTAGGCCGCCGCAGCCATCGTACACGCCCGATGGAACTCAACGTGATTCGCGCCCAGCAAAGTATCGCCGATCGTTTTTACGCCTTGGGGCTTATCAACAAACCGATTTCGGTGCGCGAAGCGGTCTGGTACGTCGACGCCACTAATAGCGAACCCAGCCTGCTGATGCACGTCGATTAGGTCGAAACTGCGAGTCATCTTCCTGATTCTCCTGGTGCCAATAGCCTCACCCGCGCGGCGATGTTACCCTAAAAGGCATTAAGAACAGGAGCCTATCTATGGGGACATCCGTGGCCGTTCATCTACTCATCGTCGACGCACTTAATCTCATTCGCCGCATCCACGCGGTGCAGGGGTCGCCCTGCGCCGATACCTGCCTGCACGCGCTTGAACAACTGGTTGTCCATAGCCAGCCGACTCACGTCGTGGCGGTGTTTGATGATGAAGACCGCGCTCACGGCTGGCGACATCAGCGCCTGCCGGACTATAAAGCCGGACGCGCACCGATGCCGGAAACCCTCGAAGCGGAGATGCCAGCACTGCGAGCGGCGTTCGAGCAGCGTGGGTTCCGCTGCTGGGCGATCTCCGGCAGCGAGGCCGACGACCTTGCCGCCACTCTGGCGGTGAAAGTGGCGCAGGCCGGGCATCAGGCCACCATTGTTTCCACCGATAAAGGCTACTGCCAGCTGCTGTCGCCAACTATCCGCATTCGCGATTATTTCCAGAAACGCTGGCTGGATGCGCCGTTTATCGCCAAAGAGTTCGGCGTCACGCCCGAGCAACTGCCTGATTACTGGGGGCTGGCGGGCATCAGCAGCTCAAAGGTTCCCGGCGTGGCGGGGATTGGGCCGAAAAGCGCCGCCCAACTGTTAACCGATTTTCAGGATCTTGAAGGGATCTACGCGCGACTGGCGGAAGTGCCGGATAAGTGGCGTAAGAAGCTGGAAGAACATAAAGAGATGGCGTTTACCTGCCGTGAGATTGCACGCCTGCAAACCGATTTGCAGCTGGATGGCAACCTGCAACAGCTGCGTCTGGCACGGTAGCGCTATCCGGCCCGCAGACGATGGTAAACCCGTTGCCCGGATGGCGCATCCTGCCCACAGACGGCGGCTACCCCGTAGCCCGGGCAGGCGCTTTGCGCCGCCCCCGGGAGCAGAGTGCAGAGGGGCAGAATTTCCCGGAGGCGATGCTGCGCATCTGTCCGGGCTACCATCCCGCAGACGGCGGTAAACCTGTTGCATCCTGCCCACAAAGCGGCATCAAACACAGGCTGGATAAGGCGATACGCCGCCAGCCGCCCCCGGGGAGAACACGTTCTCTTACAGCTTTATTCTTCGATACGTAATCCGTAGGTTTTGAATTTTTCCAGCACGATAGCGATCGCCTCGTCATCAAGCACCGGAACCGGATCGACAATAGCCAGCGTGCTGAGGTAGAGCTGCGCCAGCACTTCCACCTCATGCGCCAGCCACAGTGCTTTTTCCAGATTCGCTTCGCAGGCGATCAGGCCATGGTGCTGCAACAACGTCGCTTTACGGTTTTTAAGGGCTACGGCCACATATTCAGACAGCTCGCGGGTCCCAAAAGTGGCGTATGGCGCGCAGGGGATAGAATTACCGCCCGCCGCCGCAATCATGTAGTGAATAGCCGGAATAGGACGGTTGAGGATCGAAACCGCCGTGCAGTGAACCGCATGGTTATGCACCACCGCGTTAGCGTCAGAACGCGTCTGATAAGCCGCCATATGAAAACGCCACTCGCTGGACGGCAGTTTGCCCTGTTCATGCTGACCGTCGGCATCAATATAAACAATGTGCGCTTCGGTCAGTTTTTCATAAGCGATGCCCGTAGGCGTTATGAGCATTCCCCCTTGATAACGCACGCTCACATTACCTGCGGTTCCCTGGTTTAATCCCAGGCGGGTCATTTCCAGGCAGGTATCAATAATCTGCCGGGCCAGTCTATTTCGTTCCATTTCTTACCTCTCTTTATGATGCTCAATACGACAACAGACGACTCACCTGGCATGACGCCCTGGCGCTGTTGAATAATGCGAATAATTGTTCACCATCATCATCCTGAATAATGAGAAAGGAATTTACATCACCACGTTCTGTGATACCCCTCACTTATTTAAAGCTAAAAAAAACAGATAACTCATTTTAAATTTCTCAAAAATGCCCGTTATTACTGATACATTAAAAAACGGGCATTTTAGCGATAATTGTAACAACTGCCCGTTTTCCACATTATAAATTTAATCGGTCATTCTCTTTGTGGGTTTTAGAATTAACATTCTCAAACGGTCATGTTTTCCTGATTATTAAAGTGATGATAATCACATAAAATCACTCAATAGATGCTAAGTGTGACCACCATCATATTAAAAGACGTTTTTTATTTGAAAATGCATTCATGAGTTCATTCCGTGATGTTTATTTCACTGTTTACACCGTCACCGGAACTCCCCTGATTTTTGCGGTCTGGTGGGTATAACCAACCACACTTTAATGCTGCTGAACACGCTTCTGAACCAATGAGGATGCTATGGGAAACACAACAATACAAACGCAGAGTTTTCGTGCGGTAGATACAGGGCAAAGCAAGCGCTACATTATTCCCTTCGCCTTACTGTGCTCGCTATTTTTCCTTTGGGCGGTCGCCAATAACCTGAATGACATCTTATTACCCCAATTTCAACAAGCTTTTACGCTAACTAATTTTCAGGCCGGACTAATCCAATCCGCTTTTTATTTTGGCTACTTCGTCATTCCTATCCCTGCGGGGATTTTGATGAAAAAATTAAGTTACAAAGCAGGAATTATTACCGGATTATTCTTATATGCTTTAGGCGCAGCATTATTCTGGCCAGCCGCCGAAGTGATGAACTACACCTTATTCCTGATTGGATTATTTATTATCGCTGCAGGTTTAGGTTGTCTGGAAACGGCGGCGAATCCTTTTGTTACCGTTTTAGGGCCTGAAAGTGGTGGACACTTCCGACTTAATCTGGCGCAAACTTTTAACTCTTTTGGTGCCATTATTGCCGTCGTCTTTGGGCAAAGTCTTATTTTGTCTAACGTGCCGCATCAATCTCAGGAAGTGCTCGATAAAATGGCGCCCGAACAGCTCAGCGCCTATAAGCACAGCCTGGTGTTATCGGTACAAACCCCTTATATGATCATCGTCGCGGTCGTCTTACTGGTCGCTCTGCTGATTATGTTGACCAAATTCCCAGCCCTGCAAAGTGATGATCATAGTGATGTCGGACAGAGTTCATTTTCAGCATCGTTTTCCCGCCTGGTGCACATTCGCCACTGGCGCTGGGCGGTACTGGCGCAGTTCTGCTACGTCGGCGCGCAAACCGCCTGCTGGAGCTATCTGATTCGCTACGCTATCGAAGAGATCCCCGGTATGACCCCAGGCTTTGCCGCCAACTATCTGACCGGCACCATGGTGTGCTTCTTTATCGGTCGCTTCACCGGCACCTGGCTTGTCAGCCGCTTCGCGCCGCATAAAGTCCTGGCAGCCTACGCCCTGCTTGCCATGATCCTGTGCCTGATTTCAGCCTTCACGGGCGGCCAAATCGGCCTGTTGGCCCTGACGCTGTGCAGCGCATTTATGTCGATTCAGTATCCGACCATCTTCTCGCTGGGTATCAAAAATCTGGGACAGGACACCAAATACGGCTCCTCTTTCATCGTCATGACCATCATTGGCGGCGGCATCGTTACCCCGGTCATGGGTTTTGTCAGCGACGCCGCTGGCAGTATTACGACCGCAGAGCTCATCCCGGCGCTGTGCTTTGCCATCATCTTCATCTTTGCCCGTTTCCGTTCACAAACGGCAGCTAACTAAACATTTATCCGAATAACGTGAGGAATCTGTAATGAAAAAAATCAGCTTACCGAAAATTGGTATTCGCCCGGTGATTGATGGACGTCGCATGGGAGTGCGCGAGTCGCTGGAAGAGCAAACCATGAATATGGCGAAAGCCACCGCCGCGCTTATCACCGAGAAACTCCGCCACGCCTGCGGCGCACAAATTGAATGCGTGATCGCCGATAGCTGTATCGCGGGAATGGCCGAATCCGCCGCCTGTGAAGAGAAATTCAGCAGCCAAAACGTCGGCGTCACCATTACCGTCACTCCATGCTGGTGCTACGGCAGCGAGACGATCGACATGGACCCGCTGCGCCCGAAAGCCATCTGGGGCTTTAACGGCACCGAGCGCCCTGGCGCGGTGTATCTTGCGGCAGCGCTGGCGGCGCACAGCCAGAAAGGCATTCCGGCATTCTCCATTTACGGCCATGACGTGCAGGATGCCGATGACACCTCCATTCCGGCAGATGTCGAAGAAAAACTGCTGCGCTTTGCCCGCGCCGGTTTAGCGGTCGCCAGCATGAAAGGCAAAAGCTATCTTTCCGTCGGCGGCGTGTCGATGGGGATCGCCGGTTCCATTGTCGATCACAACTTCTTCGAATCCTGGCTGGGCATGAAGGTGCAAGCGGTGGATATGACCGAACTGCGCCGCCGTATCGATCAGAAAATCTATGACGAAGCCGAGCTGGAAATGGCGCTGGCGTGGGCGGATAAAAACTTCCGCTATGGCGAAGACCAGAACGCGCAGCAGTATAAGCGTAATGAAGAGCAGAGCCGCGCGGTGCTCAAAGAGAGCCTGCTGATGGCGATGTGCATCCGCGACATGATGCAGGGCAACAAGAAGCTGGCGGAAAAAGGGCTGGTGGAAGAGTCGCTGGGCTATAACGCCATCGCCGCCGGCTTCCAGGGCCAGCGTCACTGGACCGATCAATACCCCAACGGCGATACCGCCGAAGCGCTGCTCAATAGTTCATTCGACTGGAACGGCGTACGTGAGCCGTTTGTCGTCGCCACCGAGAATGACAGCCTCAACGGCGTGGCGATGCTGATGGGACATCAGCTAACCGGTACCGCTCAAGTGTTTGCCGACGTCCGCACCTACTGGTCGCCGGAAGCGGTAGAACGCGTCACCGGAAAACCGCTGACCGGGCTGGCTGAGCACGGCATCATCCACCTGATCAACTCCGGCTCGGCGGCGCTGGATGGATCTTGTAAACAGCGAGATGACAACGGCAAACCGACCATGAAACCACACTGGGAAATCAGCCAACAGGAGGCCGATGCCTGCCTGGCAGCCACCGAGTGGTGCCCGGCGATTCATGAATATTTCCGCGGCGGCGGCTTCTCTTCCCGCTTCCTGACCGAAGGCGGCGTGCCGTTCACTATGACCCGCGTGAATATCATCAAAGGCATTGGTCCGGTACTGCAAATCGCCGAAGGCTGGAGCGTTGAGCTGCCGAAAGAGATGCACGACCAGCTTGATGCCCGCACCAACTCCACCTGGCCTACCACGTGGTTTGCACCGCGCCTGACCGGTAAAGGCCCGTTCTCCGACGTCTATTCAGTGATGGCGAACTGGGGCGCTAACCACGGCGTGCTGACCATCGGCCACGTTGGCGCCGACTTTATCACCCTGGCGTCTATGCTGCGTATTCCGGTGTGCATGCATAACGTCGAAGAGGCGAAAATTTATCGCCCTTCCACCTGGTCTGCGCACGGCATGGACACAGAAGGCCAGGATTACCGCGCCTGCCAGAACTATGGCCCGCTGTATAAACGTTAATGCGGCTTTGCCCGGTGGCGCAAGCTTACCGGGCCTACGGGCGCGTGAACCGTAGGCCGGATAAGCGCAGCGCCATCCGGCGACGTTTATGGAGTTATATATGAAACAAGACGTCATCCTGGTCCTCGACTGCGGCGCCACCAACGTACGGGCGATTGCCGTTGACCGACAAGGGAAAATTATTGCCCGTGCCGCCACCGCAAACGCCAGCGATATTGCCGTGGAGAACAGCGCCTGGCACCAGTGGTCGCTGGAGGCCATTGTGCAACGCTTCGCACAGTGCTGTCGGCAGATTCGCAGCGAACTGTCCTCCTGTCGGGTTCGCGGCATCACGGTCACCACCTTCGGCGTCGATGGCGCGCTGGTTGATGAACACGGCGAGCTGCTCTATCCGGTGATCAGCTGGAAATGCCCGCGCACCGCGGCCGTTATGGAAAGTATCAGCCGTTTTATGCCCCCGCAGCAGCTCCAGCAAATCTCCGGCGTCGGCGCGTTTAGCTTCAACACCTTGTACAAGCTGATATGGCTGAAAGAGAACCACCCGCAGTTGCTGGAGCAGGCCCACGCCTGGCTGTTTATTTCCTCGCTCATCAACCACCGGCTGACCGGGGAATTCACCACCGATATCACGATGGCGGGCACCAGCCAGATGCTGGACATCCACCAGCGGGATTTCAGCACGGAAATCTTACAAGCCACCGGCCTGCCGCGCCGCCTCTTCCCCCGCCTGGTCGAAGCGGGCGAGAAAATAGGCACGTTGCAATCTGATGCCGCGAACTTACTGGGCTTACCCGCCGGTATTCCGGTTATCTCCGCCGGACACGACACGCAGTTTGCGCTGTTTGGCGCGGGCGCAGAGCAGGATGAACCGGTACTCTCATCCGGCACCTGGGAAATTCTGATGGTGCGCAGCGCCCAGGTCAACACGCCGCTGCTTAGCCACTACGCCGGCTCCACCTGCGAGCTGGATAGCCAGGTAGATCTCTATAATCCAGGCATGCAATGGCTGGCTTCCGGCGTGCTCGAATGGGTGCGCAAGCTGCTGTGGACGTCGGAAACGCCGTGGCAGACGCTGATTGAAGAGGCGCGAGTTATTCCTGAGGGTGCTGAAGGCGTGAAGATGCAATGCGACCTGCTCGCCTGCCAAAACGCGGGGTGGCAGGGCGTGACGCTCAACACCACTCGCGGTCATTTCTATCGCGCTGCGCTGGAAGGGTTAACGGAACAGCTTGCGCGCAACCTGCAAACGCTACAAAAAATTG
This sequence comes from Klebsiella sp. MISC125, assembly GCF_051131775.1. NCBI lineage: Bacteria > Pseudomonadati > Pseudomonadota > Gammaproteobacteria > Enterobacterales > Enterobacteriaceae > Klebsiella > Klebsiella sp. MISC125. The sequence continues at coordinate 1,261,856 of NZ_CP180448.1, read as the reverse complement.
GCCACTTTAAAGCGACCGAACTGCTGCTGGTCGGCGGCGGCAGCCGTAACGCGCTGTGGAATCAGATCAAAGCCAATATGCTCGATATTCCGATTAAGGTGCTGGATGATGCCGAAACCACCGTGGCCGGAGCGGCAATGTTCGGCTGGTACGGCGTCGGTGAATTTACCAGCCCGGAACGGGCCAGAGCGCAGGTGAGCTACGAATACCGTTATTTTTATCCGCAAACCGAACCCGAACTGATTGAGGGAATTTGAGATGCTAAAGACTATTTCACCGTTAATCTCCCCAGAACTGCTGAAAGTGCTGGCGGAAATGGGGCATGGGGATGAGATTATTTTTTCCGATGCCCACTTCCCGGCGCACAGCATGGGGCCGCAGGTGATTCGCGCCGACGGGCTGTTAGTTAGCGATCTGTTGAAAGCCATTATTCCGTTATTTGAACTCGACAGCTACGCCCCGCCGCTGGTGATGATGGCTGCGGTAGAAGGCGATACGCTCGACCCGCAGGTTGAAACGCGCTATCGCGATGCGCTTTCAGGCTCTGCACCCTGCCCGGATATCACCCGCATCGACCGCTTTGCCTTCTACGAGCGGGCGCAAAAAGCCTTTGCGATCGTTATCACAGGTGAGCGAGCCAAGTACGGGAATATTCTTTTAAAAAAAGGGGTAACGCCGTAATCTCATGCCGCAGCGCCCGACCAATGCGGGCGCTCATCGAACGCCAGGGTGAGAAAAATGAAAGCGGCACGACAGCAAGCGATTCTAGACCTGCTCATGAACCATACCAGCCTGACCACCGAAGTCTTATCGCTACAGCTTAACGTCAGCCGGGAAACCATTCGTCGCGACCTCAGCGAACTCCAGTCCCAGGGGAAAGTGCTGCGCAACCATGGTCGGGCAAAAGTGATTCATCGGGAAAACCAGGACAGCGGCGACCCTTTTCACATCCGTCTTAAAAGCCATTACGCCCACAAGGCAGATATCGCGCGTGAAGCCCTTGCGTGGATAGAAGAAGGGATGGTTATCGCCCTTGATGCCAGCTCAACCTGCTGGTATCTAGCCCGTCAACTGCCGGATATCGACCTTCATGTGTTTACCAATAGCCAGCCGATTTGCCAGGAATTGAGCAAGCGCGAAAATATTCAGCTCACCTGCTCCGGCGGTACGCTCCAGCGCAAATATGGCTGTTACGTCAGCTCGTCGCTTATCTCGCAGCTCAAATCGCTGGAAATCGACCTGTTTATTTTTTCGTGTGAAGGCATCGATAGCGACGGCGCGCTTTGGGACTCGAATACGGTCAATGCCGATTTTAAATCGCTGCTGCTGAAGCGGGCTTCGCAATCGTTACTGCTGATTGATAAGAGCAAATTTAATCGTTCGGGGGAGGCGCGGATCGGCCATCTGAATGATGTGACGCATATTGTTTCTGATGTATCGCAGTCATAACGGCTATTTGCAGCGCCGGATGGCGACTTAACGCTTTATCCGGCGTGCAAAATCGACAAAACTAGCGTTCGTCGCGACGACCACCGACGGCAGCCCACAGGCGGCGCACGTGAACGGTCACTTCTTCGCGATCGTGATACAGCTGGCGTGCCTGGATTTGCGCGTTAATGCCGTGCTCGTCCAGTTGCTCCTGAATATAAGCCAGGTTGCGCGATAGCTCTTCATAGCGTTTTTTCATCGGCAGCTTAAGGTTAAAGATAGTTTCACGACACCAGCCATTCACCAGCCACTGCGCCATTAGCGCCGACACTTTCGCCGGTTTTTCCACCATATCGCACACCATCCATGAGATGTTGTTGCGCGTCGGACGATATTTGAAGCCATCTTCACGCAGCCAGGTCACCTGCCCGGTATCCATCAGGCTTTGCGCCATCGGGCCGTTATCCACCGAGGAGACCCACATGTTGCGCTGCACCAGCTGATAGGTCCAGCCGCCGGGACAAGCCCCGAGATCTACCGCGTACATGCCGTTCGCCAGACGCTCATCCCACTCATCTGCCGGAATAAAGGTATGAAACGCCTCTTCCAGCTTGAGGGTTGAACGGCTCGGCGCGTCAGACGGGAATTTAAGGCGCGGAATACCCATATAGAACGGCGAGTTGTTATTGGACAACGAATAGCCGGTATAGCAGCAGCCGGGGGCGATAAAGAACACATGCACCACCGGGCGTTTCGGCGTTTCATAGTTGGTCAACACCCCCGCCTCGCGCAGCGCCGCACGCAGCGGTACTGTAAACTTACGGCAGAACTTCATCAGCTCTTTGCTTTCGTTGGTATCAGCGACCTCAACGCGCAGATCGCCGCCTTTTTCGACCACGCCCTGCAGCATCCCGACAATCGGAGTGATCCTGTCTTCCGGCGGCAGGTCGCGCAGCAGCTCGCTGACAACAAACATCTGACGAGCAAACACCAGCGAACTGAACGGCAGTTCACGCACCAGCTTTTCGCCGTCTTCAGCCTGATAGCACTCAAAAATTACATAGCCGGAGTCGTCTTTGACTCGGGCAAAACCAAATACCTCAAGGCGGCCAGCCTTATCGGTAATTTCTGCTGCGCACTCTTTCTCAAACCCAGGGCGACAATAGAGGACAACTTTATTCATGAACAACGCCCTTACGTTTCAGACGAATTGCACCAATTAACATTAATACCCAACCGGCAAGGAAGCAGACGCCTCCCACCGGCGTAACGAACGCCCACAGGCGTAAATGCGATAGCGCCAGACAGTACAGGCTGCCGCTAAAAAGAACGGTACCGAGCGCCATAAACACGCTGCTCCAGTAAAACCAGATGCTGATACGGCGCTGCATCGCCACCGCCAGACCAAAAATTGCCAGCGTGTGGAAAGCCTGATATTGCAGGCCGGTATGGATCCAGCCCATTTCCACAACGCCCATCGTTTTACTTAAAACATGCGCACCAAAAGCGCCCAGAGCCACAAAGATAAAACCGCTTATCGCGGCGAATATCAGCATAAAACGGCTGGTCATGTGATTACCCTACAATGATTTATTGTTCGTAACGAAAGCGAAATTTTTCTTGTTCATTAGCCGCTTTTGCCAGAATCCACTGGCGGAAGGCAGCTATTTTACCCAGTTCAGCCTGACTGTCATGACAAACGAGATAAAACGCATTCTTGCTGACCAGAACATCATTAAACGGGCAGACCAAACGGCCTGCCTCAATCTCGGACTGCGCCATCACGTTGTTGGCCAGAGCGACACCTTGTCCATGGATTGCGGCCTGCAGCACCATTGCGCTGTGGCTAAAAATCGGTCCCTGTTGCACATTAATATGGTTTAGACCCAACTGGCGGGTATAAGTTTGCCAGTCGCGACGGGAAGCATCGTGTAACAGCGTATGTTGCGCCAGATCGGCAGGTGTTTTCAACGCTTTGTCACCGGTAAGCAACAATGGCGAGCAAACCGGGAGCAGATATTCGGCGTATAATTTTTCAACGCGCAGCCCCGGCCAGTTGCCGCGGCCATAAAAAATCGCCACATCGACATCATCCGCCAGCTTGTCTTCCTGACGGTCTACCGCCTGGATTCTGACATCGATTCCCGGATAAGCTGAGTTAAAGCTTGTGAGTCTCGGCACCAGCCACTGTATGGCAAAACTGGGCAGCATACTGACGGTCAACGCCCCTTTTGCACTTCGTGCCTGAAGCTTGCGAGTCGCCTCGGTGAGCTGGGAAAAAATATCTTTAATATCCTGAAAATAGCTCTGTCCCTCTTCCGTCAAAAGAAGAGAACGATTGCGTCGACGGAACAGCTTGAGGCCGAGGAAATCCTCCAGGGACTTGATTTGGTGGCTGACTGCGGCCTGGGTCACAAAAAGCTCATCGGCGGCGCGAGTGAAGCTAAGATGACGTGCGGCTGCATCAAAAACACGTAATGCATTCAGAGGTGGCAAACGCTTTGACATAGTTATTCTGGCTTAGATGTTAAGGCAATTTAACAAACAGGAAACAACAGTTAACCTATTAGTTTTTTTTATCTGAGCCATTATAATTTGTCCGTTGAGGTTCTACCAGCAAATACCTATAGTGGCGGCACTTCCTGAGCCGGAACGAAGAGCTTTTTTTGGAATGCGTGTTCCAACAAGCTTTTGGCTTACGGTTGTGATGTTGTGTTGTTGTGTTTGCAATTGGTCTGTGTGTGCGGACCATGGTAGCTAAGCTACCCCTTTTTCACTTCCTGTACATTTACCCTGTCTGTCCATAGTGATTTAATGTAGCACCGCAATGCGCGGTGCTTTTTTTTGCCTGCTAAATGTCAATCACTTATCCAGTTCGCCCAACTGTTTTACATCTGAGCGATTAATCTGCTGCTTATTGCCCCAGGCATCTTTGTAGGAAATCATCCCGGTATCATTGTCCGTTTGCGGTTTCCCGTCCGTCACAATGGTGCGCCCGTCATTAGTGTGCATCACGTAGTTGGAAGAACAGGCGCTCAGACCGAAGGTCAGCACACAGGCAGAAATAATGGCGGCAGTCTTATTCATTTTCATCTTTCTCTCCTTACGACTATTTATACTGTTTATGATTCATTCATCACCAGGTTAAAACGCAAACCCAACACTATTTAGCATAACCATCTTTTACACCACCGAAGTCACATTCAGAAAATTCCACTCGTTAGCAGAAACCTTGTATCGCCAGCCGATTTGCGCGACGATCGCCGAATCAAAATGAGGAGCTCATGAACGCATTCAACCCCGTCCAATTTCGCGCCCAGTTTCCGGCGCTGGCCGATGCTGGCGTCTATCTTGATAGCGCAGCAACGGCGCTTAAGCCGCTGGCGGTGATCGAGGCCAGCGACCAGTTTTATCGGCTCAGCGCGGGTAACGTCCATCGCAGCCAGTTCGCCGCTGCCCAACGCTTAACCAAACGCTATGAAGACGCGCGCGAACGCGTGGCAGCGCTGCTTAACGCCCCTTCCGGCAAAGATATTGTCTGGACGCGCGGCACCACTGAGGCCATCAATATGGTGGCGCAGAGCTACGTCCGTCCGCGTCTGAAGCCGGGCGATGAAATTATCGTCAGCGAAGCTGAGCATCACGCCAATCTGGTTCCGTGGCTGATGGCCGCAGAGCAGACCGGAGCCCGGGTGGTGAAGCTTCCGCTTGCGGCCAATCGCCTGCCGGATGTGGCTCAACTGAGTTCCCTGATTACGCCGCGCAGCCGGGTGCTGGCTATCGGCCAGATGTCCAACGTCACCGGCGGCTGTCCGGATCTGGCGTTGGCGATTGGTCTGGCCCATGCTGCCGATATGGTAGTGATGGTGGATGGCGCACAGGGCGCGGTGCATTTCCCGGCGGACGTGCAGGCGCTAGATATCGACTTTTATGCCTTCTCGGGTCATAAGCTTTACGGGCCAACCGGTGTCGGCGCGCTGTATGGCAAAAGCGAACTGCTGGCTGAGATGTCGCCCTGGCTCGGCGGCGGGAAAATGATTACTGAAGTCACCTTCGACGGCTTCAAAACCCAGCCTGCGCCTTACCGCTTCGAAGCAGGAACGCCAAATATCGCCGGAGTAATTGGCCTGAGCGCGGCGCTGGAATGGCTGGAAGAAACCGATATTGCCCAGGCGGAAAACTGGAGCCGCAGCCTGGCAACGCTGGCGGAAGAGGAGCTGGCAAAGCGTCCGGGCTTCCGTTCCTTCCGCTGCCAGGACTCCAGCCTGCTGGCGTTTGATTTTGACGGCGTGCACCATAGCGACATGGTCACGCTACTGGCGGAGTCCGGCATCGCGCTGCGCGCCGGTCAACACTGTGCTCAGCCGCTGCTGGCGGCGCTCGGCGTCAGCGGTACCCTGCGGGCCTCGTTCGCGCCTTATAATACGCAAGACGATGTTTATGCGCTGGTGCACGCCGTTGACCGCGCCCTGCAAATACTGGTGGATTGATGACGACTTCTCACCCTTTTGGTACCCGCATTACTGAAGAGGTCTTGCGCCAGACCTTCGCTCCACTCACCCAGTGGGAGGATAAATACCGCCAGCTGATTTTACTCGGTAAGCAGCTTCCGGCGCTGCCGGACGATCTGAAAGCCCGTGCCAAAGAGATTGCCGGGTGTGAAAACCGCGTCTGGCTGGGCTATTTCATTGATGCCGAGGGCAAACTGCATTTCTACGGCGATAGCGAAGGCCGCATTGTGCGCGGCATGCTGGCGGTGTTATTAACCGCCATTGAGGGGAAAAACGCCGGGGAACTGCTGGCACGGGACCCGCTGACGCTGTTTGATGAGCTGGGACTACGCGGTCAGCTCAGCGCCTCGCGCAGCCAGGGGCTGAATGCGCTGAGCGAGGCGGTTCTCACCGCCGCCCGCGAGAGTTAATCTCCCTTATGGTTTTGTAGCCCGGACAGGTGCGCAGCACCGCCTCCGGGAATTTACGCCGTCAGCCGCGCCGCCTTCGCCAGCATTTTCTTCAATGCATGGGACACGGCGACAAAACCAAAGGTCGCGGTCACCATCGTTGCCGCGCCAAATCCGGATGCGCAATCCATCCGTTTTGGACCCTCGGCGGTGCTTTTCATCGCGCACACGCTGCCGTCTGCCTGCGGATACACCAGCGCTTCGGTGGAAAAGACGCAATCAATGCCCAGTTTACCTTTACTGTTCTTCACCACCCCAAACTGGCTTTTTAGCCGCTCGCGCAGCTTGGCTGCAAGCGGGTCCTGGATGGTTTTAGCCAGATCGGCGACCTGAATTTGCGTTGGGTCGATTTGCCCTCCCGCGCCACCGGTAGTCACCAGCGGCACCTTATTGCGGCGGCAGTAAGCGATCAACGCCGCTTTCGGGCGCACGCTGTCGATGGCGTCAATCACGTAGCTAAAGCCGACGCCGAGATACTCCGCGACGTTTTCCGGGGTGACAAAATCGTCCACCACCGTCACCCGACACTCGGGGTTGATCAGACGAATGCGTTCCGCCATCACTTCCGCTTTCGCCAGACCGACGTTACCGTCGAGCGCATGAACCTGGCGGTTAGTGTTGGTCACGCAGACATCATCCATATCGATAAGGGTAATCGCGCCAATCCCGGTTCTCGCCAGCGCTTCCGCCGCCCAGGAACCCACACCGCCGATGCCGACCACACAGACATGCGCATCGGCAAAACACTGCAGCGCTTTTTCACCATATAAACGCGCCGTACCGCCAAAACGCTGACGCCAGGCATCGCTGATTACAACAGACATAAAACCTCAGAATTAGTGGGCATTCCCGGGTCGCGGCGCAAGCGCCTTACCCGGGCTACAAAATATCGACCAGGTGCGCGTTAACCGCTAAAGACGTTGCCAGCGCCCGGCGCGTTTTTCAGCACCCATACGCGACCATAGTGGTTATACCAACCGGCACGATGCCCGGCATCTGCGCCAATGCCCTGGTAAATATCAAAGTGCTGACCCTTAATCGCACCGCCAACGTCCAGAGCAACCATTAAGCGTAGCTCGTACTGGCCGTTAAACTTACCGTTATTATCCAGTAGCGGCACTTCCGCCAGCAGCGTGGTTCCCGCAGGAATAATCGAACGGTCGGAGGCCACCGATGCACGACCAATCAACGGCACCGCGCTGGCGCCTTTCACCGGTGCGAAAGACTGCGGCTTAAAGAAGACGAACGACGGGTTCTGCTCCAGCAGTTCACGAACTTCCGCCTCGCTGTGCTTTTCACCCCATTCGCGGATCGCCTGCATCGACATATCTTCACGCTTCACTTCGCCGCGATCGATAAGCACCTTCCCGATGCTGTAATAGGACCAGCCGTTTTTCCCGGCATAGCTAAAGAAGTTCAGCGGCGAGCCGTCGCCAAAATCAATATAGCCGCTGCCCTGCACGTCCATTATAAAGTTGTCCATAAGCGAGTTGCTGTAGGCGAGGATGTAGTTGTCGCTCAGAGCGCCCGCGTAAATGCTGGCGCGGGACGGCAGCTTACCGCGCTTGGGCGGCATACGGTAAATCGGATACTGGAACTCGCCCTGGCGAGTATGGCGCGCCTGCACCACCGGCGTGTAGTAGCCAGTAAACTGGACGTTACCGTAGTTGTCCGTCCCCTGCATCTGCCAGGCATCGATACCAAACTGGCTCAGCGTGCGGGTATCACCGCCGGAGCGCAGCCAATCCTGCAACGCGTTGTAGACGTTGCTCTGACTATTATAGAGGCGCGGCGAGGCGCTACGGATTTTGCTCACCTGCTCGGAGAAGTCACCAGCGTTAATCGGTGAGCCGACCGCATCAGGTTGGTTAACCAATGAAAACGGCTGGGTGAGTTTGCCTTCATTATACTGCTGACCGCGATCGGTCGGTTTTGAGGAACAGGCGGCCAGCATTGCCAGCATTGCCCCTGTTACTGCGTATTTTGCCCAACGTCCTTTCATGGTATCTCTTCTTTATGCAACTAAGCCCGGGTGCGTGATGAAGATAACAAACCCCCAGGGCTAATGAAATGCGCTTAGGCACGGCAAAGACAGTTTTGCGCAAAAAACAGACTAACAATGCTTCCATATGCATCAATTCTTACAAAATTGACGATTTCTATCAAAAAGGGTTGCATCAAAACGTTAGCAGAGTATAGTGCGCTTCCACGGACGCGGGGTGGAGCAGCCTGGTAGCTCGTCGGGCTCATAACCCGAAGGTCGTCAGTTCAAATCTGGCCCCCGCAACCAATTAAAATCAGAGAAGTAACGTTACTCGATGGAAGAGTAATGACGGACGCGGGGTGGAGCAGCCTGGTAGCTCGTCGGGCTCATAACCCGAAGGTCGTCGGTTCAAATCCGGCCCCCGCAACCAATTAAAATCTGATGCAAGTTTACTCGATGAAGAGTAAAGACGGACGCGGGGTGGAGCAGCCTGGTAGCTCGTCGGGCTCATAACCCGAAGGTCGTCGGTTCAAATCCGGCCCCCGCAACCAACATCATAAACACCCTCAAGGGTGTTTTTTTGTTTCTGCGTTCCGCAAATCCCAGACCTTTCACGGGAACGGCTTAGCACCGTCCCCCGCAAATCTCCTCAGCCTTTTGGCAACACAATATTGCTCGCCGCCAGCATGCCCATATCGTGGTACATCGCACAGGCCGCTTCGACAATTGGCATGGCCAGCGCCGCGCCGCTGCCTTCTCCCAGGCGCATACCCATATTGAGATACGGATCCAGCTCCAGGTGCATCAGCGCCGTGCGTGCGCCCTTCTCTGCCGAATAGTGCGACGGTATCAGGTAGGGTTTCACTTCCGGCGCAATCCGACACGCTGCCAGCGCCGCCGCGTAAGACAGGAAGCCATCGAGCAGTACCGGCAACCCACAGGAAGCCGCGCCCAGCATCACGCCCGCCATCCCCAATAAATCAAAACCGCCTACTTTCGCCAGCACGTCCAGACCATCATTCGCGTCAGGCTGGTTAACGGCGATAGCTCGACGCACCACTTCCACTTTGTTACCGACTTTGGTCAGCGGTAAATTCGCGCCAATCCCCACCACCTCTTGCGCATCGCTACCGGTCAGAACGCTGACAATCGCCGCCGCCGGGGTAGTATTCGCCATCCCCAACTCACCAACGCCAAACAGCGTGACGCCATCTTCCGCCAGCCCACGGGTATAGCGAATCACCTCCAACAGCAGCTCTTCGGCCTGACCACGGCTCATTGCCGGGCCGACGGCGATATTTCCGCAACCACGCGCCACGCGCATATTGATAACGCCAGGAATCAGCTCGGCATCAATCCCGACGTCAATCACATGCATTTCCGCCCCTGCTTGCGCCGCCAGCACGCAAACGCCGGTCTTGCCCAGCGTCATATTCGCCGCCTGAATCGCAGTCACCACTTTGGGCGAAATCGCCACCCCTTCATCCCAAACGCCGTGGTCGGCACACATCACCAGCAGCGCCTTTTTTTTCACCTGCGGCACACCTTCAAGACCGGGCATTCCCGCGAGCTGAACGGCCAGGTCTTCAAGGCGTCCAAGGCTTCCCGGCGGCTTAAGTAGGCCATCAATATGGAGTTGCGCGCGCGCCATCGCATTTTCATCAAGCGCAGGGATCGCGCCCAGTAGAGAGGTTAAGCTTTGCATTGAAATTCTCGTCATGTTGGCTGGCTCATGGCAGAGCCAGCAGGAAGAATAACTCCCGGTACGGAGCGCCTGATTTATTTGATTTTTACGCCGATGCCCGACACCACCAGCCAGACTTCGTCCGCCGCCGCCGCAAGGCGCTGATTCACCCGCCCGGCGATATCGCGGAAATGGCGGGCCAGACGGTTTTCCGGCACGATCCCCATCCCCACCTCGTTGGTTACCAGCACCACGTGAGCCGGACAGCGCTGACAGGCGGCAATCAGCACGACGATTTCGGCGTCAATAGCCCGCTCCATCGCCGCGTAATCCCAGCCGTCCGGCGAACTGTCGCCGCCCAGCGCAAACAGCAAATTGGTGACCATGGTGGTAATACATTCCAACAAGATCGCTTCTTCGGGATGGTTATCCGGCGTTATCAGCTCATCAAGCTGCTGCCAGCGCTCAGCCGTGCGCCAGTGCGCGGGCCTGCCGTCGCGGTGGTGCTGGATCCGCGCCGCCATCTCATCATCAAAAATCTGCGAAGTGGCGATGTACAGCACCTGCGGCGAGTTGGCGATCAGCGCTTCGGCGTGACGACTTTTACCGCTGCGCGCCCCGCCGGTGACTAAAGTCAGCATACGGGCTCCTGATGCTGGCGCATGATGGCGTAGATTTTTTCGATATCAATATTCTGGCGCATCGCGTCGGCCAGTAGATCGAACTGCTGGGATTTGTACTGCGCATACTGGAAGTCACTATCGAGCGCCGCCAGACCTTTACGCTGGCGCAGGCCGTTGACCAGCGCGCGGGTGAATTCATCGCTATCAAACAAGCCGTGAAGATAGGTACCAAACGCCAGACCATCGTCGCTCACCGCGCCGTCCGCCACGCTCAGCCCGTTTTTATGTAATTGCATCAGTGAACGGCAGCCGTCGTGCAGCTCGGTCTCGCCCATATGAATTTCATAGCCGCGTACGGCAAGCCCTGCCGTTGCCGCCAGCCACTCCGGCAGCGCTGGAGCCAGTGTCGCCGTGACCTGAGTGGTGGTTTTGCGCTGTGCGAAGTGGGTCACGGTATTGAGCAACCCTAGCCCGGGCTGGGTGCCAAGTCCCGATTCCACCTCATCAATAATGGTTTCGCCGAGCATCTGGTAGCCGCCGCAAATCCCCAGCACCGGCACGCCCTGACGCCGGGCCTGCAGCACCGCGTGCGCCATCCCGCTTTCGCGCAGCCAGGCCAGATCGCCGAGCGTATTTTTGCTGCCCGGCAGGATCACCATATCAACCCCCGCCAGCTCCTGCGGCTGGCGAACATAGCGCACGCGAACGTCCGGCTGCGCCGCCAGCGCGTTGAAGTCGGTAAAGTTGGAAATATGCGGTACCTGGACCACGGCAATCTCAATATCACGCTTGTCGGTGCGCAGGTATTTGCCTTTTTGCAGCGCCACGCCGTCTTCGTCTTCGAGATCAACATCCAGCCACGGCATCACGCCGATCACCGGGACGTTGGTCAGCGCTTCTATCTGCTCGATACCCGAGTAAAGCAGCGTCACGTCGCCGCGAAATTTGTTAATGATCACCCCTTTGACCCGCGCGCGTTCGTGGTCGTGCAGCAGTGCGAGGGTGCCGTAAATGGAGGCGAAGACGCCACCGCGGTCGATATCCGCCACGAGGATCACCGGGCACTGCGCCATTTCGGCCATGCCCATATTGACGATGTCGCGGTCGCGCAGATTGATCTCCGCCGGGCTGCCCGCCCCTTCCAGCACCAGCACATCATGCTCGGCTGCCAGGCTGTTATAGACCGAAAGGATCTGCTCGCGCAGTCGCGGCTTGTATTCGTGATAGCTCACCGCGTCCATATCGGTCGCCACCTTGCCCATCACCACCACCTGGGCTTTGCGGTCGCTGGTCGGCTTGAGCAGCACCGGGTTCATACGCACATCCGGGGCAATGCCCGCTGCTTCAGCCTGGAAAATCTGCGCACGCCCCATCTCTTTGCCATCCGGCGTGATACCGGAATTGAGTGCCATATTCTGCGATTTAAACGGCGCGGTACGCTGCCCGTCCTGATAAAAAATACGGCACAGCCCCGCCACCAGCACGCTTTTACCGACGTCAGAAGCGGTACCCTGTAACATAATTGCCAGCGTCATGACGCCTCCTTCATTGCATGATTTCGCATCCGCTCAAAAAACTCGTCTTCGGTTTTGCACAACGGCAGCCCGAGCTGCGCATGCAGCTTCACCAGCCACGGTTGGGCGAGTCCAGCTTGCGTCATTAACTCGCTGCGGGAAAATACCTCGCCGGGTTCACCGTGCGCCAGCACTTCGCCACGGCGCAAAACGTAAACCGCATCGCTGACTTCATAAATCAGATCGATATCGTGGCTGGAGATCACCACGTGGTTGCCTTGATCGACAATGCGCTTAATGATGTCGATCATCTGCGCGCGCCCGGAGGGATCGAGGCCCGCCGTGGGTTCATCAAGCAGTAAATAGCGTGCCTGCAGCACCAGCGCTCCGGCAATCGCCACGCGCTTTTTCTGCCCGTGGCTCAGGCACTGAATCGGCTGCTGGCGAAAAGACTGCGCATCAACCAGGGTCAGCGCATCGTCCACCCGACGAGCGATTTCATCTTCCGCGACGCCCAGGTTACGCAGGCTAAAGGCGATATCACTGTCGATATCGGTATAAAAGATCTGCTGATCCGGATCCTGAAATACGGTCGCCACCTGTTGACGCAGCGCCAGCAGGCCGCGCTTGCCGTAATCCAGCGGCTTCCCTTGCCACAACACCGCCCCTTTTTGCGGGCGCAGCAGGCCGCTCAGGTTCATAAAAAGCGTGGATTTTCCGCAGCCGTTTGCCCCCACCAACCCGGTCACGGAGTGGTGAGAAAAATCCAGCGTCAGCCCCTTCAGCACCGGCTCATCCTGATAGCGAAACCAGAGATCGGTCGTGGCAAGCATACTTATCCTTAGAGGTGAAAATCACCCTGGTACAGTTTGATATCCAGCGTGGTGCTCATTTGTTGGTAGCGGATCATCACCCGGGTAAACAGCAACCCCACCAGCATCGCCAGCGAGCGATAACCTTTCGGCACGCTACGGTAGCCAAAACGCAAAGTTTGCGCACGGTGAATCGCCAGCGCTTCGTCCAACAGAATAAAAATAAAGCGCCAGGTCAGCAGGATTTGCTCGGTCAACAGTCTTGGTACCCGACCGCGCTTAAGCAGCAAAATCAGCTGCGGGAACGGCAGGTTCAGCACTAGCCAGAAGGTTGACGCCAGCGCCGCCAGGCTGCGCCAGAAGGTCTCATTAGCGGTATTCAGCCCCGCTGACGTGATGCCCAGCCAGTAGCTTCCCAGCGGAACGCTCACCAGCAGAGCATGCGGATCGCGGCTGATGCTAAACAGAATGGTCAGCACGCCGATCAACAGGAAGCCGAACGGCAGCGCCATCCAGCGGCACCAGCGCCATAACGAAACCCGCAGCAGCCAACAAGTTAAGGCGGCAATCAGCACCATTTCAATACCCTGCCCCAGCGGAGGCAGGGTAAAGGCCAGTACCATCAGCAGCAGCCAGAACAGAAACTTGCGCTCTGGCGCGACGTGGAACCAGCGGCTTTGATAGCTTAGTCTGTCAAACCCGGTCATCACGGCGTTGTCTGCCTTTGCTGTAGCCCAGAATATAGAAAATCACCGCCGCGCCAAGGGAGCCCTGGAGGGTAAACAGCAGACTTTCAATCTCCCCGCTTGCCGGTTCGTACAGCGGCTGGAACCATGGCTCATAGTGCGGTGCAACCACCTGAATCTGGCTCTCCGCTTCACCATCCGAACCGCCAAATTCACCGCCGTGATCGATAAAGAACGGCAGGATCACCAGCGCCACTACCATGGCTAACAATATCAGCGTCTTTTTCATGTTAATGCCCCTGTGCGGTCTGTGCGGTGATCAGTTGACGTTTGGTCAACTGGTCGTAGATCATGACGGTTAACAACCCTTCAGCGATGGCGATCGGGATCTGCGTCAGGCAGAAGATCCCCATGAATTTGACGATCGAGCCGGTTGCGCCCGCCGTCGGATCCGGGAAGGCCACGCCAAGCTGCACGGAGGTGACAAAGTAGGTCACCAGATCCGCCAGCATCGCGCAGAGAAATACCCCGACGTCGCGGCGAATCCCCGCGCGGCAGGCCATTTTCCACACCATATAGCCGACCACCGGCCCAATCACCGCCATCGACATGCCGTTAGCGCCGAGCGTTGTCAGCCCGCCGTGCGCCAGCAGCAGCGCCTGGAACAGCAGCACGATAGCGCCAAGGATCGCCACTACGCCCGGCCCGAACAGGATGACCGCCAGGCCGACGCCGGTCGGGTGCGAACAGCTGCCGGTAACGGAAGGAATTTTCAGCGCCGAGAGCACAAAAATAAACGCTCCGCACAGCGCCAGCAGTACCTTCTGATTGTTATCTTCCTGCACAATACGGCGCAGGCGCACCAGCCCGTACCACAGGCAAGGCAGAAACAGCAGCCACCATGCCAGGGCCCACATCGGGGGTAAAAATCCCTCCATGATGTGCATCGCGAAGGCCTTTTCGGGAACCACTATCAGCAATAGCGCCGCAGCTAACCCGCTGAAAGACAGCTGTTTTAGCTGTTGTTCAAGTTTCATTCTGCATACTCCCACTGTTTATTCACCAGGATGGTCGAAAAATAGGGCAGCGGCTGTTCGTCGCTGACATCATTCAGATGACGCCAGCACTGTTCGCCGGGCAGCGTGGCCTCGGACATCATCAGCGCGGCATCGAGCAGGCCGTTTTTGGCCAGCAGGGCTTTGATACGCGCAAAGCGGCCGTAGACCTTCATCAGCACCAGGCTTTCATGCTGGCGTAGTGCCTGTTCAATTTCTTCTTCCGGCGCGGTGCATGAGACCACCGCCAGCGACTGTTGCTCCATGGCCAGCGGCGTTTTCGAACGCGCGGCGATGGCGGCGAAAGAGGTGACGCCAGGAACAATTTCCAGCCAGTCCGCACAGCCGATACGCTGGAGTAAGAACACCCAGGTGCTGAACAGCATGGCGTCGCCGAGGGTAATAAACCCGACCTGTTTACCCGCCTCTACTTCATGCACCAGCGCGGCGGCAACTTCGTCCCAGACCGCCTCTTTTTCCGCACTGTCGGCGCTCATCGGAAAATGGCAGCAGCGTACTTCGGTCTGTTCGCCGATATATTCGCGCACGATGGAGAGCGCCAGGCTGTCGCCGCCTTTACGTCCAGCGGGGGCGTAGAGAATATCCAGTTTGCCAAGAATGCGCGCCGCGCGAACGGTAATCAGGTCAGACGCGCCCGGCCCGGTGCTCAGGGCATACAGTTTGCCGCTCATGCCGCCTCCTCCATTGCCAGATTCAGCGCCTGCTGTAGATGGGCGACGAACATCGCGCGCACCGCCGGGTTCTCTCCCAGCCCGCTAAGCCACGGCGTCGCCGGAATACCGGCGGCGTTGAACAACGTTTTCCAGGAGTCCTCTTCATCGGAGGCCATATCGTTGATGGCATGATCGCCCGCCACCAGCATCAACGGCATCAGGTGAACGCCGGTAACCTCCTGCTGGCGCAGGCTGTCGATAAGAATGTCGACTTCTGGATAACTTTCGACTGCCCCAACCCGCGCCGGAAAGCGCTGGGCGGTCATCATATGGTCCAGACAGGCGTAGGCGGCGAAGGCGTGATGACTGGCACCGTGCCCCATAAAGACCACCGTTTCTTTCTCAGCAAGCGGCGGCATCTGCTGACGCAGTGCGTGCATCAGTTGAACATAATCGTCATGGCTGCTCAGCAGCGGCGCGCCCAGCGTCAAGCGGGCGAATAGCGGGCGCATGCTTTGCACTTCGCGAACGATTTTTTCGTACTCATCGCCGTTAATGATATGCAGCGATTGAATCGCCACATCCTGATAGCCCTGTTCGGCGAGCTTCTGCAAAGCCTGCAACGGCGTATCAATCTCGATACCATCACGCTGCTTGAGCTTGCGAATAATCATCCCGGAGGTAAAGGCGCGAAACGTGTCGCGGTCAGGACAGCTGGCCGCCAGCTCACGCTCGCAGGCGACAATGTTCTTTTCACAGGTGTCGGGATAGCTGGTGCCAAAACTGATCACCAGAAGCGCTTTTTTCATTTCTGACTCCTTAAGCAGCGGCCAGCCAGCGCGCTAAGCGTTGGGCAAAGGCAGCCTGACTTTCCAGTAACTCTTCACCCGTCACCAGCGGTGCCGGGCGCGTAATCACGATGCAGGGGATACCGGCATCGAGACAGGGTTGTACTTTTTCCTGATAACCACCTTCCGCGCCGGAGGCCTTGGTGATCACCACATCGGCGCGGCACTGGCGGTAAAAAGCGGCGTTAAACTCGGCGCTGAACGGCCCGCATAGCGCGAAGATCTCGCCGACGCCAAAGCCAAGCTCAGCGCACTGCGCGATAACATCGGGTACGGGCAGTACGCGAGCCAGCAGCGTTTTTTCACCTAATCCTGCCCGCCAGCGCGCCAGATCTTTGCTTCCCGTGGTGAGCAGCACGCGCTGACCAAAGCCCCGCGCCACATCGCAGGCTTCTTCGATGCTCTGCACGGTATAAAGCTGTGGATGCGTCAGGTCGCTAAGCTGTTCCGGGCGCTGATAGCGGCTGAGCAACACGCCAGCGGTTTCACAGGCGCGGATGATGTTACGGCTCACCACTTCGGCGTAGGGATGCGAAGCGTCAATGACCCAGCGGGTACGGTTGGCCTTTAGCCAGGCAATCATCTCCTCCAGCTCAAGCCGCCCGCAGCGAACCTGTCCCTGAATATCGCCTGCCAGCTGCTGGCCGGTCGGCGTCGCCACCGACAGGGTGTATTTCACCTGCGCCGCGTCCAACTGCTGGCATAGCGCGCGCGCGTCGCTGGTTCCGCCCATCACCAGCACTTCGCCATAGTTCACAGCACGTAGCCTCGCGGAGTGATCATCAGGCCATCCTGTATATAGGTCGCTTTGTTGCCAACGATCACCAGGCTGGTCATATCGACCGGTTCAAAATCCATCTCCCCCAGGGTGGTCAGCCATTTTTCCTGTTTCTTACGTCCGGCGGACTTCACGATGCCCACCGGCGTTTGTGCGCTTTTGCTGGCAGAGAGTAGTTCGAAGGCTCGGGCCAGATGCCCTTCGCGACCGCGGCTGCGTGGGTTGTAAAAACAGATAACAAAATCGGCTTCGCCTGCGGCAACGATGCGTTTTTCAATCACCGGCCACGGCGTCAGCAAGTCGCTGAGGCTGATATGACAGAAGTCGTGCATCAGCGGCGCGCCCAGTAGCGAGGCGGCGGCGATGCTGGCGGTCATCCCTGGAATAAGGCGGACTTCTACGTCGAGCTTCTGTTTGCTCACCAGCTCCAGCACCAGTCCCGCCATGCCGTAAATACCGGCGTCGCCGCTGCTAATCAGCGCCACGTTATGCCCGGCCTGCGCCAGCTCAATCGCCGCCTGGCAGCGTTCAATCTCTTTGCACATCCCGGTTTTAATCACCTGCTTATCGCCGGTAAAGGCTTTCACCAAGTGGGTGTAGGTTTTATAACCCACGACGATTTCCGCCGCCTGTAACGCCTCAATCGCTTCCATAGTCATCATTGACTGTGAGCCAGGGCCAATCCCGATTACGCTTAACATCAGTGTGAAACTCCCAAAGTAATTGTGACGCCCTGTTCACGCAGGGTTTCGCCCAACAGTTGCCCATGGCTCAGCAGCCACGCCGCCGGACCCGATACGCTCCCAACCCCCACCGTTTGGCGAACAAACGAGGACGCAGGGAAATGATGTTCATGCTCACGCAGCGCGTCAGCGGTAAAGGTTTCAAACGGCACGCGACAGCAGGAGGCCAGTTGGATAAGCCCCTGCTCGTGTTTCTTCAGCGTGACGCTGCCGATGGCTTTCAGCGCCAGAGGATCGAGGCGCTGCGCTTCAAGCTGGCGCGCCAGCAGCGCCGCTAACAGCGGAAACGGCGTATCGCGACGGCAGCCGATGCCCGCAACGACGCGCTGCGGCACCAGCTTCCAGTGCGGCACGGCGATCTCCGGCAGCTCGTTGCGCAGAGAGATGCAAATAAGCGCATCCAGTTCGGGAAGCTGATTCAGGTCAGAAACGGTAATAAACCCACGCCGGTCGCAGTGATTGACGTCTTCATCCAGCTCTTCATCCCACCACAGGCCGACGCGCTGATGGCTAACCAGCATCTGGTTGATGATTTTCACCGCCGCGCGGAAGTCGGTCATCCGCGCGTTAAGCTGGAATGCCAGGGTATCGAGGGCCGCCATATCGTTAACGTCGGTGGCGGTGGTGATCACCGGGTCTGCACCCAGCATTCCCGCCAGATAGCGGCTCAGAGCATTAGCCCCGCCCGCGTGACCGGAGAGCAGGCTGATGACGTGCTGCCCGCGTTCATCGATCACCACCACCGCTGGATCGCTGAACTTGTCATTAACCAGCGGCGCCAGCACGCGCACCGCGATACCGGTCGCGCCGATGAAAATCAGCGCCGAGTAGCTGCTGAAGGCCTCGCGCGCGGCGTTGGCGAAGCCGTTTTCAAAGGGTAGAAACCCCTCCTCCAGCAGCTTCTCGCTGGTAAAGCAGGTTAACGGCAGCATTGCCGCCAACCTTTTCGCCAGCAAGACACCGCCTGGGGTCAGGCAGAAAAGAGCGATAGATTCAGGCTTTACGGTATTCATGGCTAAAGTCCGCCGCGTAGAGTTTTGAGTAGTGATACTCGTCCCCAAGGAAATTCCCGACCAGAATGAGCGCCGTTTTACGGATCCCTGCATCGCGGACCTTGTCGCCAATATCGGCCAACGTGCCGCGCACGGTCTGGCTTTCCGGCCAGGTCGCTTTATAGATAACCGCTACCGGCGTGGTGGCCGGATAGCCGCCTTCTATCAGGCGTTCCGCCACCCTATGAATGCGCTGCACCGAGAGATAAATCGCCATCGAGGTCTGGTGGCTGGCAAAGGATTCAAGCTGCTCGCGTTCCGGCACCGGCGTGCGCCCTTCAAGACGGGTAATAATCAGACTCTGAGAGACTTCCGGCACGGTGTACTCGACGCCCAACTCCGCCGCCGCGCCCAAAAATGCGCTGACGCCCGGCACCACCTGCCAGTCGATACCGCGTTTAGTCAGCTCTTCACCCTGCTCGCGTACCGAACCGTACAGCGAGACGTCTCCGGTCTGTAAACGCACCACCGTTTTCCCGGCTTTTACACCCGCTTCCATCAGGTCGAGAATTTGCTCCAGATGCAGTTCGGCGCTGTCGTGGCACTCAGCTCCTGCCGGGCAATACTCCAGTAATTCGGTATTTATCAGCGAACCGGCGTAGATCACCACCTGGGCCTGCTGCAACAAGCGGTAACCCTTGAGGGTAATCAGCTCACGGTCGCCCGGCCCTGCGCCAACGAACCACACACTACGGGGGTCAAATGTCTCAGCCATGGTTTTCTTCCTTCTGACAGGCGATAACAAAAACGGGATTATTCGGTTTGAAATAGTGGCCGCTGCCAAGCCGGGTCAGCGACGAAACGTTAAGCTGGAGGCAATCGACCTGTTCGATCCCCCGTTGTTGCAGGTAGTCGAGGGCGGAGTTCAGGTTCTCTTGCAGAATAAAGGTCATCACCAGACGGCCGCCGGGATAGAGCTGCTGCCAGGACCAGTCAATCAGTTCCCCAAGATGGCCGCCGCTGCCGCCCATAAAAATGGCGTCTGCCCGTTCAGTTATCACCATCGGCGCTTCGCCGGGCAAGATCTCAATGTTGCCGCAGGCGAAGTGCTGGCGATTTTCGTCCAGCAGTTGCAGAGCCGCCGGGTTGCGTTCGACCGCCGTCACCTGTAGCGAGGGGTATTGCAACGCCGCCTCAATCGACACGCTGCCGGTACCGGCGCCGATATCAATCAGGTGGCTTGCCCGGTACAGTTCAAGTTTGGCCAGCGCCAGCGCGCGAACCGCTTCTTTGGTCATCGGCACTTTCTCGCCGCGCAGAAAAAGCTCATCTTTCATCGAGGATCACCACCGCGTTCATTTCATATTCAGCGTCGACCTCACTAACCGGCAGCCAGTGAATGCGCTCATTTTCCATCGCCAGATTTTCGCCAATCACCATCCAGCGATACCCTTTTCCTCGCGCTGCCAGCTGGGCGGCGATTTCACGCGGCCCGCAGCGTCCGTCGGTCACCATCGCCACTTTGCTGTGGCGAGCCAGCTCATCGAAAGAGACCTCTCGCCCGTGGCTGCTGGTCAGCCAGATATCGTTCATGTCGATTCCGGCGCGGGCGCACAGGTATTGCACCGCACTAATACCGGGGATAATGCGCACGCGTTCGATGCCAAAGTGGGCAATCAGCCGCGTGCCGATGCCGTAAAACAGCGGGTCGCCGGAGGCCAGCACCACCACTTGCTGCGCTTCACGCTCTTCGAGCCATTCCAGCAGCTCGGCAATATTGGCGCCCAGCGCAAACTGCTCGCCGTGAAATTCAGGGAACTGCAATAGATGCCGCTTGCCGCCGACCAAAGCGTCTGCCGTCGCCACCGCCTCACGCGCCGCGGGCGTCATCAGATGCAGACCCGACGGCCCCATGCCGACAACCGTTAACATGACATCTCCCGAGCAATCTCTTCGACCGGGCGATTGCTGCCGAGAACCTTGTTATCAAAGGAGAACATGATGGCGTCGCAGGTGGGCGGCGCTTTGGTAAAGCGCAGCATCTGCATCACCCGCAGGCAGATGCGCTCGGCAAGATGGTCGTAGATATGCTGAAAACCGTACGCGTCAATATGTTCCATCGCTGCTTCGGTGGTATCGCATTCGCTGACCAGCCGCAGCAGCTCCAGCGGCGCGCCGAGCAGCGCCATGTGCGCGACGAGCGTTTCCATCCGCGCATCGGCAATATGGCTGTGGGTGTGGAAAATACCTGCGGCAATTTTAATCAGCTTGCCGGGATGGCCGATCAGCACAATCTGGCGGAAACCAAGGCGCACGGCCTCTTCAATCATGTAGCCGACAAAGTTGCTCATGGTGACCACCACCTGAGAATCAATCCCCATCTGCTCGCGAACAAAGCGCTCGCCGTGGTTACCCGGCACCAGCACCACGCGATCCAACCCCGCCGCGCGTTTGATCTCCAGCTCTAGCGACAGCGAACGCTTCCAGCTCTCCTCCGACATCGGCGTGACGATCCCGGTGGTGCCGATAATTGAGATGCCACCTAAAATACCGAGCCGTGAGTTGTAGGTTTTCTGCGCCCGCTCCTCGCCCTCCGGTGCGAAAATTTCTACCGCCGCCCCGCGCGATGGGCCAATCGCTTCGCGCACCGCTGACTCAATGGTGTGGCGCGGAGTACGGTTAATTGCCGGACTGCCGATGGGCAGGCCAATCCCTTTGCGCGTCACGGTGCCGACGCCTTCACCGCCGCGCAGGGTGATGTCGCCGGAGTCATCAAGAGTCACACGAGCAAAAATCATCATCCCGTGGGTGGCATCAACATCGTCGCCGCCGTCTTTACGAATCGCGGCAATCGCCTGCTGTCCTTCGACGTGCGGCGACTCGACGTTAAGACACAGCGTCACGCCGGACGGGGTAATAATCGAGACCTGATGAATCAGATGCTGGCGCATCACCATCAGCGCCGCGACTTTTGCCGCCGCCGTCGCGCAGGAGCCGGTGGTATAGCCTTTACGCAATGCCTTGCCGTTGTGCCACACCGGGGAGTCGAAGGATTGCTCGCTCATCGCGCCCCCTGCTGGTGATACAGAATGGCGTTGACGATAGCCGCGGCGACGTTGCTACCGCCTTTGCGACCCAGGGCTGCAATGGCTGGCAGGTTGCTTTGCGTCAGGGCCTCTTTCGATTCCGCCGCGCCGACGAAACCAACCGGCACGCCAATCACGCCGTTCACCGCGACATCATGCTCAAGCAAACGAAACAGCGCGGTGGGGGCATTGCCGAAAACAAACACCTTCTCGCCCTCTTCGGCCACCGCGATGTCAACCGCCGCCATCGAGCGGGTCATCCCCTGCGCTTTCGCCTCAGCCACTACGCGCGGATCGCTGATATAGCAGCGGCACTCGCCACCGGATTTAGCCAGCAGGGTTTTATTAATCCCGGAGAGCGCCATGGTGGTATCGGTATACAGGGTGCAGGGCTGGCTCAGGGCTGCGCTGAGGCGCTCAAGAACATCGGGTGAAAACCACAGAATATCCAGCCAGTCAAAATCGGCGGTGGTGTGGATCACCCGCTTGATAATGGCTTCATGCAGCGGGCTGGCAAAGCGGTAGTCCGGGCGAGTTTCTGCAATAATGTCGCCAATAATGTCGAAGCTTTTCGCCTCAATCGCCTGTGGTTGCTGGATATAGTGCATTTATTTGTCCTCAGGCCACGCCAACCAGCCAGTACCGCGTCGCCATAAACAGCGCCAGTGCCAGGGTCGAGGCTACCCACATCAGTCGAATCGTTCGGGAAATATCGTCTACGGCAATGTCGCGCGTCGCGTCGCCAATCCACGGCTTCTCCACGCGCTGACCAAAGTAATCATTGGGGCCGCCAAGCTGAATGCCGAGCGCCCCGGCAACCGCCGCCTCTGACCAGGCGCAGTTCGGGCTGCTGTGGTTGTAGCGATCGCGCCAGCCAATACGCAGCGCGCGGTCGCCCGCTTCACGGCAGAGGAAAGCGGCCAGACTGATAAGCAGCCAGCTCAGACGAGCAGGAATAAAATTGGCGACATCATCATGGCGGGCGCTGACCATACCGATGGCGCGGTATTTTTCATGTTTGTAGCCAACCATCGAGTCGAGGGTGTTGACCGCTTTATAAGCCATCGCCAGCGGCGCACCGCCCAGCAGCAGAAAGAAGAGCGGCGCGATAATGCCGTCAACGGCGTTTTCCGCCACCGTTTCCACCACCGCACGGTTAATCTGCTGCGGCTCAAGTTGCGAGGTGTCGCGCCCGACAATCCACGACAGCTTGACGCGGCTTTCCGCCAGATCGCCCGCGCGTAGCGGACGCTCAACGTCCCGCGCCGACTGCGCCAGACAGCGCCCGGCCAGCACGGTGAAGATCATCCACACCTCAACCACCCAGCCAAGCCACGGATGAATCATCTGCGCCAGCGTCAGCACGCCCCAGGAGATACCCCACGTGAGGCCGACCACGATGACCCACATCACCCCGCCGCCGACGCGTAAAGCAAAGTCGCTGTGGCAGTAGCGGCGCACGCTGCGCTGAACGGCGGAGATCAGGTTGCCTATCCAGCGCACCGGATGCGGCCAGCTCTGCGGGTCGCCAATGATAAAATCGAGGATCCAGGCCACGCCCCAGGCCAGCAGCGTCATTGGGCGCTCCTTGCGGCAGCCAGCCAGTGGTTGAGCATCGCCGGACGCTGGGCAAAATGCAGATGCAGGTAGCTGGCAAAAGTGTTGCCTACCTGCCAGCCCCCCGACCACTGCTGAAGCGTCAGGCCGTCGCGCACTTTACGGCAGGCCAGCACCGCCGGGTTTTCCGGGATAAAATCTGAGTAGTGAAACTCGTGCCCGCGTAGGGTTTCGCCGGGTGCTGCCAGCAGCGTTTGCCGCATCGCCCTCGCTTCGCAGTAGCCAAAGCGGGTGAGCCGTTTGCCCATCTTGCTGTGGCCGGGAATAAGATTGGCCATCGGGTAAATTTCACCGCCGGCGTCTTCAAGGGTGCTGCCGAGATACATCAGCCCGCCGCATTCGGCATAGATAGCCACTCCGCGCCGATGCGCATCCCGCAACTGCGCCAGCATGGCGGTATTGGCTGCCAGCGCGGCGGCATGAATTTCCGGATAACCACCGCCAAGCCAGATCATCTGGCACGGCGGGAGTTCGCTATCATGCAGCGGGCTGAAGCGCACAATATTCACTCCGCAACGTTCAAGCAGGGTGAGGTTATCCGGGTAGTAAAAGTTGAAGGCTTCGTCGTCTGCCAGCGCCAGAGTCAAACCTGCTCCGGCATCAGGCGACGGTAGCGCAGGCCACTCCCCGGTGGGTAAAGCAGTAAGCTGACTGAGGGTAAGAAGTTGTTCAATATCCAGAGTTTGCGCCAGCGTGTGGGCAAAATCACGCCACGGCTGCTGGTTGACCAGCGATTCGCGGGCGGTCACCAGCCCCAGATGGCGTTCGGGCAAGGCCACGCCTTCCACTCGCGGCACGTAGCCGAGAACCGGCAGCGCGCAGTAGCGTTCAATCGCGCTTTTCAGTAGCTGATAGTGGGATTCGCTGTTAACGCGATTGACGATAACGCCAGCGATATTCAGACTGGGATCGAAGTGCTGAAATCCCATCACCGTAGCGGCAATGGAGGTAGATACCGCTTTGCCATCGACCAGTAAAATCACCGGGCAGCCGAGCTGTTTGGCCATCGCGGCGGTGCTGCAATAATTC
The DNA here is from genome assembly GCF_051131775.1 of Klebsiella sp. MISC125. Lineage (NCBI taxonomy): Bacteria > Pseudomonadati > Pseudomonadota > Gammaproteobacteria > Enterobacterales > Enterobacteriaceae > Klebsiella > Klebsiella sp. MISC125. Next base: position 1,237,343 of record NZ_CP180448.1, on the reverse strand, counting down.
GGGTCGGTGCCGTAGCCGTCATAAAGACCCATGACGCCTTCAATAACCGCGATGTCTGCCTGCTGCATCTGTTCACAAAACAGCGCATTGAGAACCGGTTCCGGGAGCATGAAGCTGTCGAGGTTACGGGAAGCAACGCCGCTGACGGCGGTATGCCAGCCGGTATCGAGATAATCCGGGCCGACTTTACAGGGCTGAACCCGCATGCCGCGCTGTTTCAGCAGGCTGAGCAGACCGAGCGTAACGGTGGTTTTGCCACAACCGCTGCCGGTCCCTGCGAGAATAAATGCATGCTGCCTGGCTGCCATACCCTGATCCTGTTCAGGGTGGTAGGGCTGTAGAGGTGCGCGTAAACCCAGTCTTTCGACTGTACGCATCTGAGCAACCCACTTCCCACCGAAGTTGTTGGTAGTCACCGACAGGCAGGTCTTCTGGCTTAGCGTCGTCCTCTCCCATCCTTCCCAATCTCGCGATCAGTGGTCAAATATGGGTTCGTCAGCATCACAGCAGCGGGGGCTGCGGGGGATTTACACCCCCTTCCCTGGCACCTGTCGGTTTTCTCGAGCGGGATGAGTCCTCACTCGAATAATTTCTGGAACATCTTACGGAGGCTGGATGGCTTCCGTCGTCTCTAATATCTAATTGCAAAATCTTTTCATTACGCCTGCGGCGACCTGAAAGCAATTTCTGATAACACTCTATCCCATCAAATAAATAAAAACTGGTGCAGCTTAGCGCTCTCTCATTATTAATTTGTTGCGCTATGACAATTTATTGCTCTGGATGAGAGTTTTTCATTTTATAATGAGGCAGATACGGGGGCATATCAAAAATCGGCAATAACAAAATATTGTCATTTAAAATGGTTCAGTTTGTGATCTGGCATTAATTTGTTGGCGATAAGCCTGCGGAGTCACCTGATAGGCCTGGCGAAAAACTTTGCAAAAATAGCTGGTTTGAGAAAATCCTAAATTCCGCGCAATGCTGGCGATACTCCAGTCGCTGTGACACAGCAGCTCTTTGGCGCTCACCATACGCTGATGGTTAACCCACGCGTTAAAGCCAATCCCCTGATATTTCTTGAACAGCTTACTGAAGTAGTACGGGCTGAGATAAACATGGGCGGCAACGTCTTCCAGGCGAAGCTCATCAGACAAATGGGCATCGATATAGCGCAGCGCCTTCTTCATTTTACTGTCATGGGGGCTGACGGCCCGGCTGGCGCGCGCGGGTTCAGGCTGCTGCGGATTGTCTTTAATCACGACAAAATTGAGCTGTTTTTTAAGGCAATTTTCTACTATTAGCTTGAGTAAATCGGCGGAAGCAATGACGCGCGAGTAGTCCATCTCCGGTACGTCGCGGAACGCTTTGACCAGCTCAGGATCGGTCTGCCAACGGTCATCGATGTTCAAAATGTCGACGAGTTCAACATCGTTACTTAAGCGCACCTGCCCGCATAGCACAAAGCCCACCAGGTGCCCGGCAATAACTAAAGGGATGGAAAAATCGGTTAACCCGGCGTGGCAGCGGTAGATACAGAGCTGATCGGTTTTTGAAGCTTCCAGGCCACCGCAGCGGTCGCTCATCCGACAGCGGGTGCTGTGCTGGGGGTGTTGACGCATAAGCTGGCAGAAAGGAGTGAAATTAAACAGCTCAGAAATTTCATCACCGTGAATATTGACTACCACAACGGCCAGACTGGTGGCCTGCGCAAAATCCTGTGCGATTTTATTGATGAGTTCCGAGTTCAGTGTACTCGCAGAAATCATGATAAAACCTCTCAGTTAATTTTTTGTTATAAATAAAACATTTTATTAATATTTACGTCCTTTCATCATCATTCACCTGCAACGATAAAAGAATAGTACGATAGCAAAAGTCTCCCATCCGTGGGAGACATTTTGGGCGACTTCGTGATACCGGTTCATGAAAATTTTTAGTTATTTCAGCGGATACATCAATCCTCTAATTTACAGGTATTACAGGGTAAGTTATTACCAATCAGATAACGATAGATAGCCGCCCCCAGACAGGCCCCGATTAACGGTGCAACAATCGGCACAATAAAGTACGGAATATCCCGTCCGCCAGTCATCGCGATATCACCCCAGCCCGCCATCCACGTAAACAGCTTCGGTCCAAAATCACGCGCCGGATTCATCGCAAACCCGGTAAGCGGCCCGGTGGATGCGCCAATAACCGCGACCAGTAAACCAATCAGCAGCGGAGCCAGCGGCCCTTTTGGCACACCGTTACCGTCGTCAGTCAGTGCCATAATCATCCCCATCAGCATGGAGGTAATCACCACTTCGACCAGCGCCGCATGCCAGATGCTCAGCGATGCCGCCGGATAGGTACTAAAGATGCTTGCCAGCTGCAGGCTCTCTACGCTACCGCGCACGATATGGTGTGTGGCTTCAAACTCGGTAAACATTGTGCTGTAAAGCACGTAGGCCAGCACAGCTCCGCCAAAGGCGCCTGCGACCTGTGCAATGATGTAAGGAAAAACTTTTCGTCCCGGAAAACAAGCAAATAACCACAACGCGACGGTAACAGCAGGATTGAGATGGCCACCAGATATTCCTGAGGTCAGATAGACAGCGAGAGAGATCCCCAATCCCCATATGATGCAAATCTCCCACAACCCGAGGCTTGCTCCCGCCACCTTCACCGCGCTCAGGCAACCGATGCCGAAAAACAAAAACAGCCCGGTGCCCAAAAACTCGGCGGTACATTGCGCTTTTAGCGAATCATTCATTGTGACACCTTCTTAGCAGAGTTCGTGTCCTGACCAGCCAACATCCTGCTGGCAGTAGAGTACAGCGGGCACCACTATATGAATTCCTGTCTGCAAATTGTTGGCAACCTGCTGACGGCCACCCCGGAAAATTCGGGCATGGATAACAAATTATTGCCATTAAATAATTGCTGGCGGCATAGCACACGCGCGGCTTTCGCAATTAATCACCCCACCAGGCATGCAAAAATATTGCTATAACCAACTCGCTGTTTTCCAACAAGCATCACAAATCGTTTTTTTCGCATAGCAGATAAAATTAAAATCGTCATAAACAAATTTGTAAATATGGAATACACAAAACAAAATAATCACATCACAATAAATAAACAAAACCATAAAAATCAATAAATTAAATTATTAAATGGCAATTTTATATTATTGATAGCTCACTATTTTTTTATCATCAAATTCAAGTCAGCCATTCTTTTTCCTCGCATCTTCTTATAGTCCCAACTATCGGAACACTCCATGCGAGGTCTTTATGCAACAAGAAGCACTAGGAATGGTAGAAACCAAAGGCTTAACCGCAGCCATAGAGGCCGCTGATGCAATGGTTAAATCGGCCAATGTGATGTTAGTGGGCTATGAAAAGATTGGCTCCGGGCTGGTAACCGTCATCGTCCGCGGTGATGTCGGTGCGGTTAAAGCGGCAACCGATGCAGGTTCCGCCGCCGCACGCAACGTAGGTGAAGTGAAAGCCGTACACGTCATCCCACGTCCTCACTCCGATGTAGAAAAAATCTTACCGAAGGGAATTAGCCAATGAGCAGCAATGAGCTGGTTGAACAGATCATGGCGCAGGTGATTGCCCGAGTGGCAACGCCGGAACAGCAGGCCACCCCTACTCACCCCCACCCTATACGAGAGACGGCTATGGCAGAAAAAAGCTGCAGTTTAACGGAATTTGTCGGGACCGCCATTGGCGACACCCTGGGTCTGGTTATCGCTAACGTTGATACCGCCCTGCTGGACGCGATGAAGCTTGAAAAGCGCTATCGCTCCATCGGCATTCTTGGCGCACGTACCGGCGCAGGTCCGCACATTATGGCGGCGGACGAAGCGGTGAAAGCCACTAACACCGAAGTGGTCAGCATCGAACTTCCCCGCGATACCAAAGGCGGAGCAGGTCACGGTTCGCTGATTATTTTAGGCGGCAACGACGTTTCTGACGTCAAGCGCGGTATCGAAGTCGCGCTGAAAGAGCTCGATCGCACCTTCGGCGATGTTTACGGCAACGAAGCCGGGCATATCGAGCTGCAATACACCGCCCGCGCCAGCTACGCCCTTGAAAAAGCGTTCGGTGCGCCAATTGGTCGTGCCTGCGGCATCATCGTCGGCGCTCCGGCTTCCGTCGGTGTGTTAATGGCCGATACCGCTCTGAAATCAGCCAACGTTGAAGTGGTTGCTTACAGCTCTCCGGCGCACGGCACTAGCTTCAGTAACGAAGCCATTTTGGTGATTTCTGGCGACTCCGGCGCAGTCCGTCAGGCGGTCACCTCCGCCCGCGAAATTGGCAAAACCGTCCTTGCGACCCTCGGTTCTGAACCGAAAAACGATCGCCCGTCCTACATCTAAACCCCACGAGGCTGATTCATGAGATCGAAAAGATTTGAAGCACTCGCGAAACGCCCTGTGAATCAGGACGGCTTCGTTAAAGAGTGGATCGAAGAAGGCTTTATCGCGATGGAAAGCCCGAACGACCCGAAACCGTCGATTAAAATCGTCAACGGCACGGTGACCGAGCTGGACGGGAAACCGGTTAGCGAATTCGACCTGATCGACCACTTTATTGCCCGCTACGGTATTAACCTGAATCGTGCAGAAGAAGTCATGGCGATGGATTCGGTCAAGCTGGCGAACATGCTGTGCGATCCTAACGTAAAACGCAGCGACATCGTCCCCCTGACCACCGCCATGACCCCGGCGAAAATTGTCGAAGTGGTTTCGCATATGAACGTCGTCGAGATGATGATGTCGATGCAGAAAATGCGCGCACGCCGCACCCCTTCTCAACAGGCGCACGTCACCAACGTCAAAGATAACCCGGTGCAAATTGCCGCCGACGCCGCCGAAGGCGCATGGCGCGGGTTTGATGAGCAAGAGACGACGGTTGCGGTAGCGCGTTATGCCCCGTTCAACGCCATCGCGCTGCTGGTAGGTTCGCAGGTAGGCCGTCCGGGCGTGCTGACTCAGTGCTCCCTGGAAGAAGCCACCGAGCTGAAGCTCGGTATGTTAGGCCACACCTGCTATGCGGAAACTATTTCCGTATACGGTACTGAGCCGGTGTTTACCGACGGTGACGATACTCCGTGGTCGAAGGGCTTCCTGGCCTCGTCCTACGCCTCTCGCGGCCTGAAAATGCGCTTCACCTCCGGTTCTGGCTCTGAAGTACAGATGGGCTACGCCGAAGGTAAATCGATGCTTTATCTGGAAGCGCGCTGCATCTATATCACTAAAGCCGCTGGCGTTCAGGGTCTGCAAAATGGCTCCGTAAGCTGTATCGGCGTGCCGTCTGCCGTGCCATCTGGCATTCGTGCGGTGCTGGCGGAAAACCTGATTTGCTCATCGCTGGATCTGGAATGCGCCTCCAGCAATGACCAGACCTTCACCCACTCCGATATGCGTCGTACCGCACGCCTGCTGATGCAGTTCCTGCCGGGTACCGACTTTATCTCCTCCGGTTATTCCGCGGTGCCGAACTACGACAACATGTTCGCCGGCTCCAACGAAGATGCGGAAGACTTTGACGATTACAACGTTATCCAGCGCGACCTGAAAGTGGACGGCGGTCTGCGTCCGGTTCGCGAAGAAGACGTTATCGCTATTCGTAACAAAGCTGCTCGCGCCCTGCAGGCCGTGTTTGCCGGAATGGGTCTGCCGCCAATTACCGACGAAGAAGTCGAAGCCGCGACCTACGCCCATGGTTCGAAAGATATGCCGGAACGTAACATCGTTGAAGATATCAAGTTCGCACAGGAAATCATCAGCAAAAACCGTAACGGCCTGGAAGTGGTGAAAGCGCTGGCTCAGGGCGGGTTTACCGATGTTGCGCAAGACATGCTCAACATCCAGAAAGCCAAGCTGACCGGGGACTATTTGCACACCTCCGCCATTATCGTCGGCGACGGACAGGTGCTCTCTGCGGTTAATGACGTCAATGACTATGCCGGTCCGGCAACGGGTTATCGCCTGCAGGGAGAACGCTGGGAAGAGATTAAAAACATCCCTGGCGCTCTTGATCCCAACGAGATTGATTAAGGGGTGAGAAATGGAAATTAATGAAAAATTGCTGCGCCAGATAATTGAAGACGTGCTCCGCGATATGAAGGGCAGCGATAAACCCGTCTCGTTTAATGCGCCTGCGGCATCCACTGCACCACAGACCGCTGCGCCTGCGGGCGACGGCTTTCTGACCGAAGTGGGCGAAGCTCGCCAGGGCACTCAGCAGGACGAAGTGATTATCGCCGTCGGCCCGGCATTTGGCCTGGCGCAGACCGTCAATATCGTCGGCTTACCGCATAAGAGCATTTTGCGCGAAGTCATTGCCGGTATTGAAGAAGAAGGCGTCAAAGCGCGCGTGATTCGCTGCTTTAAATCCTCTGACGTGGCGTTTGTCGCCGTTGAAGGCAACCGTCTGAGCGGCTCGGGTATATCCATCGGCATCCAGTCGAAAGGCACCACAGTTATCCATCAACAGGGACTGCCGCCGCTCTCCAACCTGGAGCTGTTCCCGCAGGCCCCGCTGCTGACGCTGGAAACCTATCGGCAGATTGGTAAAAACGCCGCCCGCTATGCGAAGCGCGAATCACCGCAGCCGGTCCCTACGCTTAATGACCAGATGGCACGCCCGAAATACCAGGCGAAGTCGGCCATTTTGCACATTAAAGAGACCAAATACGTCGTGACGGGCAAAAACCCGCAGGAACTGCGCGTGGCGCTTTGATAAAGGATAACTCCATGAATACCGACGCAATTGAATCGATGGTTCGGGACGTATTGAGCCGCATGAACAGCCTGCAGGGCGATGCGCCAGCGGCGGCTCCTGCCGCTAGTGACGCGACCCGTAGCGCAAAAGTTAGCGATTATCCGCTGGCGAACAAACATCCGGAGTGGGTGAAAACCGCCACCAATAAAACGCTGGATGACTTCACGCTGGAAAACGTGCTGAGCAATAAAGTCACCGCTCAGGATATGCGTATTACCCCGGAAACCCTGCGTTTACAGGCATCTATCGCCAAAGATGCGGGTCGCGACAGGCTGGCGATGAACTTTGAACGCGCCGCCGAACTGACCGCAGTACCGGACGATCGCATTCTTGAAATCTACAACGCTCTTCGCCCGTATCGTTCCACCAAAGAAGAGCTGATAGCAATGGCTGACGATCTCGAAAGCCGCTATCAGGCAAAAATTTGCGCAGCTTTTGTTCGTGAAGCGGCAACGCTGTACGTCGAGCGCAAAAAACTCAAAGGCGACGATTAAGGATTGCGTATGCGATATATAGCTGGCATTGACATCGGCAACTCATCAACGGAAATCGCGCTGGCGACGCTTGATGGGGCAGACGCACTGACGATTACGCACAGTGCGCTGGCGGAAACCACAGGAATCAAAGGCACGTTACGTAACGTGTTCGGGATTCAGGAAGCACTTTCCCTCGTTGCAAAACGCGCGGGGATCAATGTCAGCGATATTTCGCTCATTCGCATTAACGAAGCCACGCCGGTCATTGGCGATGTGGCGATGGAGACGATTACCGAAACCATCATCACCGAATCGACAATGATCGGCCATAACCCGAAAACGCCGGGCGGAGTAGGCCTTGGTGTGGGTATCACGATTACGCCGGAGGAGCTGTTAACCCGCCCGGCGGACTCGTCCTATATTCTGGTGGTGTCATCGGCATTCGATTTTGCCGACATCGCCAACGTCATCAACGCCTCTATGCGCGCCGGATACCAGATTACCGGCGTCATTTTGCAGCGCGATGATGGCGTACTGGTCAGCAATCGGCTGGAAAAACCGCTGCCGATTGTTGATGAAGTTCTATACATCGACCGCATTCCGCTGGGGATGCTGGCGGCGATTGAAGTCGCCGTTCCGGGGAAGGTTATCGAAACCCTCTCCAACCCTTACGGCATCGCCACCGTATTTAACCTCACCGCCGATGAGACGAAAAATATCGTGCCGATGGCGCGTGCGCTGATCGGCAACCGCTCTGCGGTGGTGGTCAAAACGCCCTCTGGCGACGTCAAAGCGCGCGCCATACCGGCCGGTAATCTGGAACTGCTGGCTCAAGGACGTACCGTGCGCGTCGATGTTGCCGCCGGTGCCGAAGCCATCATGAAAGCGGTCGATGGTTGCAACAAACTCGATAACGTGACCGGCGAGGCCGGGACCAACATCGGCGGCATGCTGGAACACGTGCGCCAGACCATGGCCGAACTGACCAACAAGCCCAGCAGCGAGATTTTTATTCAGGATCTGCTGGCCGTTGATACTTCTGTACCCGTCAGCGTCACCGGTGGTCTTGCCGGGGAGTTCTCGCTGGAGCAGGCCGTCGGCATCGCTTCGATGGTGAAATCAGACCGTCTGCAAATGGCGATGATTGCCCGTGAAATCGAGCAAAAGCTCAATATCGACGTGCAAATCGGCGGCGCTGAGGCTGAAGCCGCCATTTTAGGCGCATTGACCACACCGGGCACTACTCGACCGCTGGCGATCCTCGATCTCGGCGCAGGTTCTACAGATGCGTCGATTATCAACCCCAAAGGCGAAATTATCGCCACCCACCTCGCCGGCGCAGGCGATATGGTCACGATGATCATTGCCCGCGAGCTGGGGCTGGAAGACCGCTATCTGGCGGAAGAGATCAAGAAATACCCGCTGGCCAAGGTCGAAAGCCTGTTCCATTTACGCCACGAGGACGGCAGCGTCCAGTTCTTTCCGACGCCGCTGCCTCCCGCCGTATTCGCCCGCGTCTGCGTGGTGAAACCCGATGGACTGGTGCCGCTTCCCGGCGATTTAGCGCTGGAGAAGGTGCGCGCCATTCGCCGCAGCGCTAAAGAACGCGTCTTCGTCACCAACGCCCTGCGCGCGCTGCGTCAGGTCAGCCCGACCGGCAACATTCGCGATATTCCGTTCGTGGTGCTGGTCGGCGGCTCGTCGCTGGATTTCGAAGTTCCGCAGCTGGTCACCGATGCGCTGGCGCACTACCGCCTTGTTGCCGGGCGAGGAAATATTCGCGGCAGCGAAGGCCCAAGAAACGCGGTGGCAACTGGCCTGATTCTCTCCTGGTATAAGGAGTTTGCTCATGGACAGTAACCACACCACTCCGGCAATTGTCATTACCGCTATCGACGACTGCGCCAGCCTCTGGGGCGAAGTGTTGCTGGGTATCGAAGAGGAAGGCATCCCTTTCCTGATTCAACATCACCCAGTTGGAGAAGTCGTAGACAGCGCCTGGCAGGCGGCGCGCAGTTCGCCGCTGCTGGTCGGCATTGCCTGCGATCGGCGCACGCTGGTCGTGCACTACAAAAATTTACCCGCATCCGCGCCGCTTTTTACGCTGATGCATCATCAGGACAGTCAAGCCCAACGCAATACAGGTAACAACGCGGCACGGCTCGTCAAAGGGATCCCTTTTCGGGATCTCCATGCTTAAACACAGGAGAACGGCAGTATGAATAACGCACTGGGACTGGTTGAAACAAAAGGGCTGGTCGGCGCCATTGAAGCCGCCGATGCGATGGTGAAATCCGCCAACGTGCAGCTGGTGGGCTACGAAAAAATTGGCTCTGGTCTGATTACCGTGATGGTTCGCGGCGATGTTGGCGCGGTTAAAGCGGCCGTAGACGCAGGCAGCGCGGCGGCAAGCGTAGTGGGTGAAGTGAAATCCTGCCACGTTATCCCGCGTCCGCACAGCGACGTTGAGGCCATTTTACCGAAAGCTTGATCGATGGCGAATAAGGAGCACCGCGTGAAGCAATCTCTTGGATTACTTGAAGTTTGTGGTCTGGCACTGGCTATCAGCTGCGCCGATATCATGGCGAAATCCGCTTCTATCACGCTGGTCGCCCTCGAAAAGACCAATGGTTCAGGCTGGACGGTTATTAAAGTGACCGGTGATGTCGCCTCCGTGCAGGCGGCGATCACCACCGGCGCACATTTTGCCGAACAGCGAAATGGCCTGGTGGCCCACAAGGTCATCGCCAGGCCCGGAGAAGGGATAATGCCCGCAGAAACTCCCCCGCCCTCCGTCATGGCACCTGAACCTGAAGAGCCAATCATGGCCGATGTCGTTTCTGAAGAGCCAGCAGATGAAGTACCACAGGAAGCCGGACTGGTCAGCTGCAACCTGTGCCTGGACCCGAAATGCCAGCGCCAGAAAGGCGATCCTCGTTCTCTTTGCCTTCATTCAGGCAAGCGAGGTGAAGCGTAATGGATAAACAGCTTCTGGAATCAACGGTCAGCAAAGTTCTTGATGAGATGCGCGAGCGCCCGATTCCGCTGGGCGTCTCGAATCGTCATATCCATCTGTCTGCGCAGGATTACGCGCAGCTTTTTCCCGGCCATCCCATCAGCGAGAAAAAAGCGCTGCTGCAGCCGGGGCAATATGCTGCGGAACAAACTGTCACCCTGGTGGGGCCAAAAGGGCAGCTCAAAAACGTACGCCTGCTTGGTCCACTGCGCTCAACAAGCCAGGTGGAAATATCGCGCACCGACGCAAGGACGCTGGGAGTGGCAGCACCGCTGAGAATGTCCGGCAACCTGAAAGGGACGCCGGGCATCCGTCTGGTCAGCCCCTTTGCCGAACTGGAATTATCTTCTGGGGTGATTGTCGCCCAGCGGCATATTCATATGTCGCCGTTGGATGCCCTGATCCTGCGGGTCTCCCACGGCGATAAGGTCTCCGTGGCAATCGAAGGCGACGATCGCGGGCTGATTTTCAACAACGTGGCGATTCGCGTTTCACCGGATATGCGCCTCGAAATGCATATCGATACCGATGAAGCCAACGCTGCTGGTGCCGATAACCCGCAGGCCTTTGCCCGGCTGGTGGCCCCACGATGAACGGCGAAATTCTGCAGCGCATTGTTGAGGAGATTGTCTCCCGGCTGCAGCGTCGCGCCCACAGCACGGCGACGCTGAGCGTTGCGCAGTTGCGTGAAGCAGACAGCCGAAGCCTGTTCTGTCAGCACGCGTCGTTGCGCATTCTGCTCATCGACCTGCCGCTGCTGGGCCAGCTTGCTGAAGCGGAAACCGATGACCCCGTCGCCGGGAAAATTCACGACGCCCTGGCTTTCGGCATCCGCGTACAGCTCTGCGTGCATAGCCAGCTACTGCCGGTTATCCCGGTAAAAAAACTGGCTCGTCTACCGGTGATGTTCACCGACGAGCACGGGCTGGCGCTGACTCTGCACGCCGGTTCGCTGCTGAGCTATCGCGATGTCGCAAGCCTGGGCAAAGGACGCCTGGTTCTCCATCGCAAATGCATCGTGACCGCACTGGCGCATGAAGCGGCAAGCGCGCGGAATATTCAATTAATTAAGCAGGAGTAAATCATGCATCTGGCACGAGTCACGGGCGCGGTTGTCTCCACGCAAAAATCGCCCTCCCTGGTAGGGAAAAAGCTGCTGCTGGTACGTCGGGTCAGCGCCGATGGCGAACTTCCCGCATCACCAACGTCAGGCGATGAAGTTGCCGTTGACTCCGTCGGCGCAGGCGTCGGCGAACTGGTGCTGCTTAGCGGCGGCTCCAGCGCCAGACATGTCTTTTCCGGGCCCAATGAGGCCATTGACCTCGCCGTTGTCGGCATTGTAGATACGCTTTCGCGTTAAGGGGCGATTATGGCGATTTATACCCGAACAGGTGACGCCGGCACCACATCGTTATTTACCGGCCAGCGGGTGAGCAAAACCCACCCGCGCGTCGAAGCCTACGGCACGCTGGATGAGCTGAACGCCGCGCTGAGCCTGTGCGCCTGCGCCGCTGCGGATGAAAGCCATCGCATCTTACTCGAGGCCATCCAGCAGCAAATTTTCTGGTTTAGCGCCGAATTGGCCAGCGACAGCGAGCAGCCGTCGCCCAAACAGCGCTACATCAGCAGCGAAGAGATTTCGGCTCTGGAAGCCGCTATCGATCGGGCGATGGCCCGCGTCGAGCCGCTGCACAGTTTTATTTTACCCGGTCGCTGCGAAGCCGCGAGCCGCCTACATTTTGCCCGTACGCTGGCTCGCCGGGCCGAACGCCGCCTAGTTGAGCTGGCCGCAGAAATCAACGTGCGCCAGGTGCTGATGCGTTACATCAACCGCTTATCAGACTGCCTGTACGCCCTGGCTCGCGCCGAAGATAGCGATGCGCACCAGAACGATATCATCCGTGAAATCAGCAAACGCTATCTGGCCGCCAGCCAGCCCCCCCGCCTCAAGGAGACGACGCCTATGGCTCTCTCGTTTCACGACCTCCACCAGTTGACTCGCTCCGCCGTAGAGCGCGCCCAGCAGCTACAGGTGCCGGTGGTGGTCAGCATTGTTGACGCGCATGGTACGGAAACCGTCACCTGGCGGATGCCGGACGCCCTGCTGGTCAGCAGCGAACTGGCACCGAAAAAAGCCTGGACTGCAGTCGCTATGAAAACGGCAACCCATGAACTGAGCGATGTCGTTCAGCCGGGCGCCGCGCTTTATGGCCTGGAAAGTCATTTACAGGGAAAAGTCGTTACCTTTGGCGGCGGTTACGCTCTGTGGCGTGACGGTCTGTTGATTGGGGGTCTGGGCATCAGCGGCGGCAGCGTTGAGCAGGACATGGATATAGCACTGGCTGCTATTGCGGCCATTAACGTGGGAACTCATCAATGAATACTTCTGAACTCGAAACCCTCATTCGCACCATTCTCAGCGAGCAACTGACCCCGGAGCAAACGCCGAGCCAGCCTCAGGGCAAAGGGATCTTCCAGTCCGTCAGCGAGGCAATCGACGTCGCGCACCAGGCGTTCTTACGTTACCAGCAGTGCCCGCTGAAAACGCGCAGCGCCATCATCAGCGCAATGCGTCAGGAGCTGACGCCGCTTCTCGCCTCGCTGGCGGAAGAGAGCGCCAATGAAACGGGCATGGGCAATAAAGAAGATAAATTTCTGAAAAACAAGGCCGCTCTGGACAACACGCCGGGCGTAGAAGATCTCACCACCACCGCGCTAACCGGCGACGGCGGCATGGTGTTATTTGAATACTCACCGTTTGGCGTCATCGGCTCAGTCGCCCCAAGTACCAACCCGACGGAAACCATCATCAACAACAGCATCAGCATGCTGGCGGCGGGCAACAGCGTCTACTTTAGCCCGCATCCGGGAGCGAAAAAGGTCTCTCTCAAGCTTATCAGCCTGATTGAAGAGATTGCTTTCCGCTGCTGCGGCATCCGCAACCTGGTGGTTACCGTCGCAGAGCCAACTTTCGAAGCCACCCAGCAGATGATGGCCCACCCGCGCATTGCGGTACTGGCGATTACCGGCGGACCGGGCATTGTGGCGATGGGTATGAAGAGCGGTAAGAAGGTGATTGGCGCAGGTGCGGGCAACCCGCCTTGTATCGTCGATGAAACAGCCGATCTGGTGAAAGCAGCAGAAGATATCATCAACGGCGCTTCGTTCGATTACAACCTGCCCTGTATTGCCGAGAAGAGCCTGATCGTAGTGGAGAGCGTCGCCGACCGGCTGGTACAGCAAATGCAAACCTTCGGTGCGCTGCTGCTAAGTCCTGCCGATACCGACAAACTCCGCGCCGCCTGTCTACCAGAAGGCCAGGCGAATAAAAAACTGGTCGGCAAGAGCCCATCAGCCATGCTGGAAGCCGCCGGGATCGCCGTTCCTGCCAAAGCGCCTCGTCTGCTGATTGGCATCGTCAACGCCGACGATCCGTGGGTGACCAGCGAACAGCTGATGCCGATGCTGCCGGTGGTAAAAGTCAGCGATTTCGATAGCGCGCTGACGCTGGCGCTGAAGGTTGAAGAGGGGCTGCATCACACCGCGATCATGCACTCGCAGAACGTGTCGCGCCTGAACCTCGCAGCGCGCACCCTGCAAACCTCAATATTCGTTAAAAATGGCCCATCCTATGCCGGGATTGGCGTCGGCGGTGAAGGGTTTACCACCTTCACTATCGCCACGCCAACCGGTGAAGGGACCACGTCGGCGCGAACCTTTGCTCGCTCACGGCGCTGCGTGCTGACCAACGGCTTCTCCATCCGCTAACCGAGGTCGCGATGAATACTTTCTCACTACAAACGCGGTTGTACAGCGGCCAGGGCAGTCTGGCGGTGCTTAAGCGCTTTACCAACAAGCACATCTGGATAATCTGCGATGGGTTTCTGGCGCGCTCGCCGCTGCTGGATACCCTGCGCAACGCGCTGCCCGCAGATAACCGCATCAGCGTCTTTAGCGAGATAACGCCGGACCCCACCATCCACACCGTGGTGCAGGGCATTGCGCAAATGCAGGCTCTGCAACCGCAGGTGGTGATCGGTTTTGGCGGCGGCTCGGCAATGGACGCGGCGAAGGCCATCGTCTGGTTTAGCCAGCAGAACGGGATCAACATCGAAACCTGCGTGGCGATCCCGACCACCAGCGGCACCGGTTCGGAAGTCACCAGCGCCTGCGTGATCAGCGATCCTGATAAAGGTATCAAGTACCCGCTATTCAACAATGCGCTGTATCCGGATATGGCGATCCTCGACCCGGAGCTGGTGGTCAGCGTTCCGCCGCAGATTACCGCCAACACCGGTATGGACGTGCTGACCCACGCCCTGGAGGCCTGGGTGTCACCGCACGCCAGCGACTTTACCGACGCGCTGGCGGAAAAAGCCGCCAAACTGGTGTTCCAGTATCTGCCCACGGCGGTGGAAAAAGGTGACTGCGTAGCGACGCGCGGGAAAATGCACAACGCTTCAACGCTGGCGGGGATGGCATTCAGTCAGGCGGGTTTGGGGCTTAATCACGCGATAGCTCACCAGCTCGGCGGACAGTTTCATCTGCCGCACGGGCTGGCCAATGCGCTGCTGCTCACGACGGTGATCCGCTTTAACGCGGGTGACCCGCGCGCCGCCAAACGCTACGCGCGGATGGCGAAGACCTGTGGTTTTTGCCCGGCAGAAGCTAATGATATCGCGGCGATCAATGCGCTGATTCAGCAAATCGAACTGCTTAAGCAACGCTGCGCCCTTCCCTCACTGGCCGCTGCGCTTAAAGAAGGAAAATCCAACTTTTCCACGCGCATTCCAGCGATGGTGCAGGCTGCGCTGGCTGACGTCACCCTACGCACCAACCCGCGTCCGGCTAATGCCGAAGCCATTCGGGAACTGCTGGAGGAACTGCTATGAGTACCGCCGTCAACGCCGTTGAAATGTCTCATAGCGCTGATGAAATTCGCGAGCGCGTTCGCGCAGCGGGCGTCGTCGGCGCAGGTGGCGCAGGCTTTCCCGCTCACGTAAAGCTGCAGGCGCAGGTGGAAATTTTCCTGGTTAACGCCGCCGAGTGTGAACCGATGCTCAAAGTTGACCAGCAGCTGATGTGGCAGCAGGCCGCGCGTCTGGTACGCGGTGTGCAATATGCGATGACGGCAACCGGCGCTCGCGAAGGGGTCATTGCCCTTAAAGAGAAGTATCACCGGGCTATTGAAGCATTAACCCCGCTGCTGCCTGCCGGTATCCGTCTGCATATCCTGCCGGATGTTTATCCGGCGGGTGATGAGGTGCTGACCATCTGGATGGCAACCGGCCGCCGGGTCGCTCCGGCGGCGCTACCAGCCAGCGTCGGCGTAGTCGTCAATAACGTGCAAACCGTCCTTAACGTTGCCCGGGCGGTCGAGCAGCAGTTTCCGGTTACTCGTCGCACGTTGACCGTGAACGGCGCGGTCGCCAGACCGTTGACCGTTACCGTCCCCATCGGCATGTCGCTGCGCGAAGTATTAGCGCTGGCGGGCGGCGCAACGGTTGACGACCCCGGTTTTATTAACGGCGGCCCGATGATGGGCGGCCTGATTACCTCGCTGGATAACCCGGTGACCAAAACCACCGGTGGTCTGCTGGTGCTACCGAAAAGCCATCCGCTTATCCAGCGGCGAATGCAGGACGAGCGCACGGTGCTTTCCGTCGCGCGTACCGTCTGCGAGCAGTGCCGTCTGTGCACCGATCTCTGCCCGCGGCATCTGATTGGCCACGAACTCTCCCCGCACCTGCTGGTTCGGGCAGTGAACTTTCACCAGGCCGCCACGCCGCAGCTGCTGCTGAGCGCCCTCACCTGCTCGGAATGCAACGTTTGTGAAAGCGTGGCCTGCCCGGTGGGGATCTCGCCGATGCGCATCAACCGGATGCTGAAACGCGAGCTGCGGGCGCAAAACCAGCGCTATGAAGGGCCGCTGTATCCGGCCGATGAGATGGCGAAATATCGCCTGGTGCCGGTGAAGAGGCTGATCGCCAAACTCGGGCTCAGCCTCTGGTATCAGGAAGCACCACTCTGCGCTGACGAGCCGTCAGTGGAAAAAGTGACCTTGCAGCTGCGCCAGCATATTGGTGCCAGCGCAGTGCCGAATGTCGTGCAAGGGGAACGCGTCACGCGCGGACAGTGCATTGCCGACGTTCCGGCAGGTGCATTAGGCGCGCCGATTCACGCCAGCATCGACGGCGTTGTATCGGCCATCAGCGAACAGGCCATCACGGTTGTAAGAGGTTAACCATGTCTCAGGCTATAGGAATTTTAGAACTCACCAGCATCGCCAAAGGCATGGAACTTGGTGATGCCATGCTGAAAAGCGCCAACGTCGATCTACTGGTCAGCAAGACCATCTGCCCAGGTAAGTTTTTACTGATGCTGGGCGGCGATATCGGCGCGCTCCAGCAGGCCATTGAAACCGGCACGTCGCTGGCGGGCGAGATGCTCGTCGACAGCATGGTGCTGGCGAACATCCATCCCAGCATTCTCCCGGCTATCAGCGGCCTGAACAGCGTCGAAAAACGCCAGGCGGTCGGCATCGTCGAAACCTGGAGCGTAGCGGCCTGCATCAGCGCCGCGGACCGGGCGGTGAAAGCCTCAAACGTCACCCTGGTAAGAGTGCATATGGCCTTCGGCATCGGCGGTAAGTGCTACATGGTGGTGGCGGGCGACGTTTCTGACGTCAATAACGCCGTGACGGTTGCCAGCGAAAGCGCGGGCGAAAAAGGGCTGCTGGTTTACCGTTCGGTTATTCCGCGCCCGCATGAAGCCATGTGGCGACAGATGGTGGAGGGATAATGGAAAGACAACCGACAACGGATCGCATGATTCAGGAATACGTGCCGGGGAAACAGGTCACCCTCGCGCACCTGATTGCCAATCCAGGCAAAGATCTCTTTAAGAAGCTGGGCCTGCCGGATGCGGTTTCCGCCATTGGCATCCTTACCATCACGCCAAGCGAAGCGTCGATTATCGCCTGCGATATCGCCACCAAATCCGGCGCGGTGGAGATTGGTTTTCTCGATCGCTTTACCGGCGCGGTGGTGTTGACCGGCGATGTTTCCGCCGTCGAATATGCCCTCAAGCAGGTGACGCGCACGCTGGGCGAAATGATGCAGTTCACCACCTGTTCGATCACCCGGACGTAAGCCAATGAAGCGTTTGATGTTTATCGGCCCCAGCCAGTGCGGAAAAACTTCGCTGACCCAAAGCCTGCACGGCGAAGCGCTCCATTATAAGAAAACTCAGGCCATTGAATGGTCGCCGATGGCCATCGACACGCCGGGCGAATATCTGGAGAACCGCTGCCTATATAGCGCCCTACTGACCAGCGCCTGCGAGGCCGACGTCATCGCGCTGGTGCTGAATGCCGACGCCCAGTGGTCGCCCTTTTCTCCGGGTTTTACCGCACCGATGAACCGACCGACGATTGGCCTGGTCACCAAGGCCGATCTGGCCGACCCGCAGCGTATTTCGCTGGTTGCGGAGTGGCTTACGCAGGCTGGCGCAGAGCAGATTTTTATTACCAGCGCGTTGAATAACTCGGGTCTCGACGCCGTGCTGGATTTTCTGAATTCGAAGGAACCTTTATGTCTTACAAAATAATGGCCATTAACGCCGGCAGCTCATCATTAAAATTCCAGTTGCTGGAAATGCCGCAGGGCGAGACGCTCTGTCAGGGACTGATTGAACGTATCGGCATGGCCAACGCCCAGGTAACAATAAAAACCCCTGCGCAAAAATGGCAGGAGTCGGCGCCGATCGCCGATCATCGCGAGGCTGTCACCCTGCTGCTGGAAAAGCTTCTTGGCTACCAGATTATTCAGAGCCTGCAGGATATCGACGGCGTCGGTCACCGCGTGGCGCACGGCGGGGAACGTTTTAAAGATTCGACACCGGTCACCGATGAAACCTTAGCGGAAATTGAGCGTCTGGCTGAACTGGCCCCGCTGCATAACCCGGTTAATGCGTTGGGGATCAAAGTGTTCCGCCAACTGCTGCCCGATACGCCGTCGGTCGCGGTATTTGATACCGCTTTTCACCAGACGCTGGACGAGCGCGCGTTTATTTATCCGCTGCCCTGGCGCTACTACAGTGAACTGGGCATTCGTCGCTATGGATTCCACGGCACCAGCCATAAGTACGTCAGCGCGACGCTGGCAGAAAAGCTGGGCGTGCCGCTGAGCGCGCTGCGCGTAGTGTGCTGCCATCTTGGTAACGGTAGCAGCGTTTGCGCCATCAAAGGCGGGCGTTCCGTGAACACTTCGATGGGCTTTACGCCGCAGTCCGGCGTGATGATGGGCACCCGCAGCGGCGATATCGACCCGTCGATTTTACCGTGGCTGGCGCTGCATGAGGGCAAAACGCCGGAGCAGCTCAACCTGTTGTTAAACAATGAATCGGGCCTGCTTGGCGTCTCCGGCGTCTCCCATGACTATCGCGATGTCGAACAGGCTGCTGACGGTGGCAATCAGCGAGCAGCCCTGGCGCTGACGCTGTTTGCCGAGCGCATTCGCGCCACCATCGGCAGCTATATCATGCAGATGGGCGGCCTGGACGCACTGATCTTTACCGGCGGCATCGGCGAAAACTCGGCCCGCGCCAGAAGTGCTATCTGCCACAACCTGAATTTTCTCGGGCTGTCGGTCGATGAAGAGAAAAACCAGCATAACGCCACCTTTATTCAGAGCGAAAACGCGGTCGTCAAAGTGGCAGTCATTAATACTAATGAAGAGTTGATGATTGCCCGCGACGTTATGCGTCTCGCGCTTCCCGAAGCGCAGACGTTAACCGTTTCAGCCTGAGTTCGCCGCCCGGCAAGTTGCGGTGAATCATGGAAATAGCGGGATCGGCATGACACTATGCGCCCTGGCAATCTGAGCAAAGGGTAGAAAAACGTGGCTGTTGCGCAATGCCCCGCCTCCTGTGGCGAACTCATCCAGGGCTGGATCCTCGGCAGCGAGAAGCTGGTCTCCTGCCCCGTTGACTGGTACAGCACCGTCGAGGTGGACTACGGTTCACCTCGCACGGATGAGCGTCCGCTTTCACGGGCAATGGTCGACAGGCTACTGAACTACTGGCGCTATCCGGCTGACCTCAGCAAAGAGATTCGTATCGACATTTGCTCCACCATTCCGGTCGCCAAAGGTATGGCCAGCAGCACTGCGGATATCGCCGCAACGGCGGTAGCTACCGCGCATCATCTCGGCCACCCGCTGGATGAAACCACCCTCGCCCAACTGTGCGTTTCTCTGGAACCGACCGACAGCACCCTGTTTCGACAACTGACGCTATTCGATCACAACACCGCCGAAACGCAAATAGCCTGCCATTCTCAGCCTCAGCTTGATCTACTGGTACTTGAAAGCCCCGCCACGCTGCTGACCACTGATTATCACCGCCTTCCCAGACTTGAAAAGCTGCAAGCTCATTCTGCCGCCCTGCAACAGGCTTGGGAGAAAATCCAGCAGGCCTGTCAGACGGATGACCCCCGTTGCATGGGAGAAGCAGCAACGCTCAGCGCTATCGCCAGCCAGCACCTGCTGCCTAAACCGGGGTTTGATACGCTGCTTGCGCTGGTAGAAGAGTGTGATTTATACGGCCTGAACGTGGCGCACAGCGGTAGCGTTGTTGGCCTGATGCTCGACCGTGAACGTCACGATATTGAGTATTTGCAGCGGCAACTGGTGGAAACACGGCTCAGTGAATACTGGCCAGAGCAACACCTGCTGCGCATGGTGCAGGGCGGCGTCGAATTGCGCTAGCGCCGACAATCATATTTCCCGGAGGCGGCGCTCGATGCGCCTTGTCCGGGCTACCGGCCCGCAGACGACTGTAAACTCGTAGCCCGGCTACCGCCCGCAGACGCCAGGAACATCTACCCGGTAAATACCTGCCTGAAAGCCGTTAGCAACTGGGTGTTTTCCTGCTGGCTGCGGATCGCGACGCGGAAGTAGCGCCCGTCCAGCCCGGGATAGTTGGCGCAGCTGCGGATCAGGATATGCTGTTGCAACATGGCATATTGCAGATCAAGGTCCGGCACGTCGCAACGCAAAAACAAATAGTTAGCCCGGCCAGGATAGACCGTCAGGCCGGGAATGTGGCGCAGTTGATGGTAAAAACGCTGCCCCTCTTCCTCCAGCCACAGCCAGGTTTTCTGCTGATAGTCGCTATCCTGAAGAATGATTTCACCCGCCAGCGCAGCAAAGGCGTTAATCGACCACGGCATCTGTCGCTCGCGCATTCGCGCCACCGCCCGTTCATCACCATTGACCAGATACCCCAGGCGCAGGCCGGGGATGGCATAAAACTTGGTGAGCGAACGCAATACCCATACGTGTGGATTATCGCGCAAAAGCGGAATAAATCCCGGCTCATCGGGAATAAAATCGATAAACGCTTCATCAAGGATCAGCGCGATTCCCAACGATTGACAACGCTGCGCAATTAATTCGAGCAGACGACGTTCGGGTAGCAGTCCGGTCGGATTATTTGGTGTACAGAGGAATAAGCAGTCCAGATCCGGCGTCAGGGCATCAAGGATAGCGCCAGTCAGCTGCCAACCATCCTCTTCATGCAGAAGAAACTCCCGCACCGCGCAGTCGACCGATTGCAGCGCCCGGCGATACTCGGCAAAACCCGGCGTGACGATCATCGCCTGACGCGGCTTCAAACCCTGAACGAGGGTGAAGATCGCTTCCGTTTCGCCATTTCCAGCGAGGATCCACGAAGCGGGAACCTGGTGATGTTCCGCCAGCGCGAGGTGCAGTTGCTGATACTCAACGTCCGGATAGCGTTCAGCGCAGGCCATATTATCGATGATGGCGCGCTTTACACTTTCCGGCATCCCCAGTGGATTAATATTGGCGCTAAAATCCAGCAGTTGTTCCGCAGAGATTCCCAATAGCGCGGCGGCCTCGCGGATATTTCCGCCGTGCGCGCTCTTCAATAGAGCCATTTACATTCCCGTTGCGTTACCCTCGCCTTGCCAGCGTCGCGCCGTCAGCGAAGTAGGCTTTAATCCCTGCCAGAATCGACTCTGCAACCTGCTGCTGGAATTTCGCCGTTTTCAATTTACGCTCTTCTTCGACGTTACTGATAAACGCGGTTTCCACCAGAATCGATGGAATATCCGGCGCTTTCAGCACCGCGAAGCCCGCCTGCTCAACGCGATTCTTGTGCAGGTTATTAATATTGCCCATCTTTTCCAACACCGCCTTGCCAAACTTCAGGCTATCGGCGATGGTCAGCGACTGCACCATGTCGAACATGGTGTGATCGACGTAGCGATCGCCGCTTTTGCTTACGCCGCCAATCAGATCCGAGGCGTTCTGGGTCTGGGCCAGAAACTTCGCCGCGGTACTGGTGGCCCCCTTGGTCGACAGCGCAAAGACCGAAGAGCCGCTGGGCTGTCGGCTGGTAAATGCATCGGCGTGAATAGAGACAAACAGGTCGGCACGCTGCTTCTGCGCCTTGGCAACGCGCACCTTCAGCGGGATAAAGACATCCTCGTTGCGAGTCATATAGACCTTCATATTGCCCTCTTTCTCGATCAGCGCGCGCAGCCGTCGGGCAATTTGTAGCACCACGTCTTTTTCGCGAGTGCGATATTTCCCCACCGCGCCAGAGTCTTCACCACCGTGGCCGGGGTCGAGCATAATCACGATCGGCCGATCGCGCCCGGCTTTACCCGGTTTCGGCCCGCTTTCCGCAGGGGGAACCTGACGCTGAAGATCACCTTTATTGTAATCCTCAAGCAGCGCCAGCAGCGGATCCTGCACATCGGTGGCATTGGAGGGGTAGAGATCCATCACCAGACGTTCTTTAAAACCAGCAACCGGGGCCAGCGCAAAGAGCTGAGGTTTCACGTTCTGTTTCAGCTCAAAGACCATACGCACGGTTTGCGGATCGAACTGACCCACGCGAGCAGACTGAATATAAGGATCGTCGCCGCGAATCTGCCCGCCCATTCCTTTTAACACCGAGTTGAGGTTAACGCCTTCCAGATCCACGACCAGTCGTTCAGGATTACTGAGCGCAAACTGCCGATACTTCAGAATATGATTGGACTCCACGGTGACGCGGGTGTAGGTCGATGATGGCCAGACTCGCACGGCAACAACCTGCGCCGCGGCAGCCAACCCAACCGGACTCACACTCATTAACCACATGGCGCCCGCCCCTTGTAAAAAACGGCGGCGGCTTAATTCTGACTTGTATCCCGACATGCCACTCCCAAGCAGTAAGAAATCATTGGTATTTAAAACAAACAGATTGACCAGAAACTTTAACGAAAGGCGTATAACCTGTCATCTATAAAAGGGTAAACAATCTTTGACACCCTGATTTAGCTCACACTGCTTTCTCAACTCAGCAACAAATTGGCGCTTGCGTTTACCGGCAAAACAGAATAAAAATACACTAATTACGAATAATCATGCATTGAGGTTGTGTCATGGTGAAGGAACGTCGCACCGAACTGGTAGAGGGATTCCGCCATTCTGTTCCCTATATTAACGCCCATCGGGGTAAAACGTTTGTCATCATGCTGGGCGGAGAAGCCATCGAGCATGATAATTTTTCTAGTATAGTCAATGACATTGGCCTTCTTCACAGCCTGGGTATTCGCCTGGTGGTGGTCTATGGCGCACGCCCGCAGATTGACGCCAACCTGGCGGAGCATCGTCACGAGCCGGTTTATCACAAACAGACCCGAGTGACTGACGCCAAAACGCTTGAGCTGGTTAAGCAAGCGGCGGGCATGCTGCAGCTGGAAATTACCGCTCGCCTGTCGATGAGCCTGAACAACACACCGTTGCAGGGTGCCCATATCAACGTGGTCAGCGGCAACTTCCTGATCGCGCAGCCGTTAGGGGTAGATGACGGCGTGGATTATTGCCACAGCGGACGCATTCGGCGCATTGATGAAGAAGCCATTCACCGCCAGTTGGATAACGGCGCGATTGTGTTGATGGGCCCAGTTGCGGTGTCGGTCACTGGCGAAAGCTTTAACCTCACTTCCGAAGAGATTGCCACTCAACTGGCGATTAAGCTGAAAGCCGAAAAAATGATCGGCTTCTGCTCGTCGCAAGGGGTCTACGACCAGAATGGCGATATCGTTCCCGAACTGTTCCCCAACGAAGCTCAGGCGCGGGTTGAGGAGCTGGAAGCAGACGAAGATTATAATTCCGGCACGGTGCGCTTCCTGCGCGGGGCGGTCAAAGCCTGCCGTAGCGGCGTGCGTCGCTGTCATCTGATCAGCTATCAGGAAGACGGCACGCTGTTGCAGGAACTGTTCTCACGCGACGGTATCGGTACCCAGATTGTGATGGAGAGCGCCGAACAGATCCGTCGCGCCACCATCAACGATATCGGCGGGATCCTTGAACTGATTAGCCCACTGGAGCAACAGGGCATCCTGGTACGGCGTTCGCGCGAACAGCTGGAGATGGAAATCGATAAATTCACCATCATTCAGCGTGACAACACCACGATCGCCTGCGCCGCCCTCTATCCGTTCCCGGAAGAGAAAATCGGTGAAATGGCCTGCGTGGCGGTGCATCCGGATTACCGTAGCTCATCGCGCGGAGAAGTGCTGCTCGAGCGTATTGCCGCTCAGGCGAGGCAAATGGGCCTGAGTAAGCTGTTCGTGCTGACGACCCGAAGCATTCACTGGTTCCAG
Organism: Klebsiella sp. MISC125; assembly: GCF_051131775.1. NCBI lineage: Bacteria > Pseudomonadati > Pseudomonadota > Gammaproteobacteria > Enterobacterales > Enterobacteriaceae > Klebsiella > Klebsiella sp. MISC125. The sequence goes on along the minus strand of NZ_CP180448.1, from coordinate 1,213,382 downwards.
GAGCGCGGCTTTACCCCAGTAGACGTCGACCTGCTGCCGGAGAGCAAGAAAGAGATGTACAACTATCAGCGCCGTTCAAAAGTGCTGATGGCGGACTTGAGTTAATGTCCTTCCCCGGTTCACGGTGTAAAACAGCCTCCGCACCAGATTTATAGCTCCAACGCCGGGAATATTCCCGGCGGCAATACGATGCGCCAAGCCTGGCTTCCGGCATATCTGATAAATAATTACACAGCGTTAATCTAAATGTATAATTTAGCCTGACTACAAAGGAAAGCAGGCTATTTATGGATAATTCTGGCAACTGGTTTACCCGCAATATCAGCATTATTGTTATCGTGCTCTCTTTATATCCCTGGCTGCTGCTATTAATTGCAAGCCTGAATGGCGCAAGTAAAGCAAGCTGGTTACTGAGAGCAGGTGCCGGAATAGCTATTTATTCCTTCGCGCTGTCTGTCATTAATCTGATTATTTCAATCATTTTTATTGTCTGTACTCATATAGTTACCCCCTCAGCAGCAAAAAACTCCGCAGGGCGTTTCTTTGCTATCAACTCCATTTCTGTCGTCTGGATATTGTTACTTTCACTTCTTGTTTCACAGGGATAACGACATAGCTATGGTTTATCCTGTCTATGAATTCAAATTAAGGAATATAGATTAATGGTGAATAACTCAGAAAACGGGTTTGTGAAAAATATAAAAATAATCGTCACCGTTATTTCACTCTACCCCTGGCTGCTCATTCTGCTGATGATGATGGGGAGCGGAGGCTCGTCAGGAAGCGCTTACGGTGCCGGGCTGTTTATTTTCTTTATCTTTATGATCCTCTCCGTTATTAACCTGGTGATTTCCGCCATTGTCCTCGTGGTGGCCAACGTCTCGACCCCACCGCTTGCAAAGGGTTCGGCGAAGTATTTCTTCGCCATGAACTCCATATCGCTGCTGTGGATAATGCCTTTAGTCGCCCCTTATTAGCGCCCGGCAGACTCAGAGATGCCCCTGCCCCGCAAAGATCTCCGTCAGCCCGCTGCGGCGTTCGGTACGTGCGACAACCGCCTGAGTCAGCACTTGCTCATCGGCATAAATCGACAGTTGCTGTTTGGCGCGCGTAATGGCGGTGTAAACCAGTTCACGTGTCAACAGCGGCACGCTGCGGGAAGGCAGGATCAGCGCCGCGTGATCGAACTCCGACCCTTGCGATTTGTGCACCGTCATCGCCCAGGCGGTATCGTGCTCCGGCAAGCGGCTCGGTTGTACCGACTTGATGCTGCCATCGGGCATCGGGAACCAGACGCGCAGGCCGTCACCTCTTTCCAGCGCAATGCCAATATCGCCATTAAACAGCCCCAGCGCGCTATCGTTGCGGGAGATCATCACCGGACGCCCTTCATACCAGCGCGAATGGCGCGGCAGGGCAATTGCCCGCTTGCGGTTTAGCATCTGCTCCAGCTGTTCATTCACGCCGCTAACGCCGTAGGGACCATCGCGCAGCGCGCACAGCAACTGGAACTCACCGAATGCGGCAATCATCTCTTCGGGTTCGGCTCGTTCGCGCAGCAACTGCAGGAAACGACCGTAGCCCGCCTGCGCCTGGATGAGCATCGCCTCGTACTCTTCGGTGGTACTCAGCGGATACAGAGTGATGTCGTCGAATGGTTGGCGCAGCGTCGCGCGTACTGCGCTACGTTCGCCGCTGTTCACCGCATAAGCCAGATTTCCAATGCCGGAATGGCGACCAAAACGGTAGCTTTTTTGCAGCAGGCACAGGCTGTCGCGCAGCGCGCCCGCCGCTTCGCTCTCGCCCGCAGGCACCGGCTGACCCGTTAATCGCCCCAACTGGGCCGCGCGTTCGGGGGTATATCCCGCATTAACCCAGGCACAAATATCACCGAGTACCGCTCCGGCTTCTACCGAGGCCAGCTGATCGCGGTCGCCAAGGAAAATGACCCGCCCATGTTCAGGTAGAGCGTCAATCAGACGCGACATCATCGGCAGGTCGATCATTGAGGCTTCATCGACCACCAGCACGTCAAGATGCAACGGGTTTCCGGCGTGATAGCGCAGCCGCTGACTCCCCGGCTGAGCGCCGAGCAGGCGATGGAGAGTGCTGGCTTCGGTCGGCACCAGCGCCTTTTGCTCGTCCGTTAACGGCAGACGGCGCAGCGCAGCGCCAAGGGATTCGGTCAGGCGCGCCGCGGCTTTGCCGGTTGGTGCCGCCAGGCGGATGCGACAGCGCGGGCTGGCGTGCGTCTGAATCAGCGCCGCCAACAGTTTGGCGACGGTGGTGGTTTTTCCGGTACCGGGGCCGCCGGAGATCACCGAAATCCGTCGGGTCAGAGCAACCGCTGCGGCCACTTTTTGCCAGTCAATATCATCCCCTGGCGGAAACAACGCGTCCAGCGTTGAAGCCAACCGGGCTTCATCAACATCCAGTACCTGATTGGCTTCGTTGAAAAAGCGCGCGACGGTCAGTTCATTGCGCCACATACGGTTGAGGTAAAGCCGTTCGCCGCAGAGAATGATGGGCGTCGGCCGCTCGCCGTGGCTGACCGCCTCAGAGCCAAGCAGCAGCGTTGACCAGTCGTCCGGGGTACCTGTCAGCTCAAGGATTTGCTCGCGCAGGCCCGCCGCTTTTCCGCTCAACAGCTCATCATCTTCGAGACGAGAGATCGGCAAGCAGACGTGCCCTTCACCCGCATCGCGGCTCAGGATCGCGGCGGCCAGTTTCACCGCCGGATGCGCTTCTTGCGCCACCATCAGCGCAAACTGGACATCCAGCGGGCGCAGCAGGCGCTGCTCAGCGGCCTCCAGCAACAGTTCGTCTATAGTCATAGCGCCACCTCCTGCGTTTCCCCGGCAAACAGCGCATCAAGGCCGTCAATCAACGGCAGCGCCGGGCGGGTGGTAAAGATCCCCTGACCGCCGGCCTGTCCGTCCATACCGCGTAAAAAGAGATAAATCACGCCGCCAAAATGGTGTTCATAGTCGTAGTCCGCAATACGATGGCGTAAATAACGGTGCAGCGCCAGGCTGTAGAGCTGATATTGCAAATCATAACGATGCGTGCGCATTGCCTGCATCATGGCGTCCTGGGTATAGGCCTCGCGATCTTGCCCCAGCCAGTTCGATTTGTAATCCAGCAGGTAATAGCGGTCATTATGGCGAAATACCAGGTCGATAAAGCCTTTCAACATGCCGCGTACCTGACGGAAATCGAGGGTTGGGGTATCAACGGAGAGCGGATCGTACTGACGGATTAGCGCGTCCAGACGCAGCGGATCCAGAGGCTGTTCGATGGGTAGATAAAAGGCCATCTCTACCTGTTTATCGGTTTCGCTAAGCTGATTCAGGGCGATCTCCGCCCCCGGCAAGCGGGTGCGCAGCACGCCGTCGAGCCATTCGGTCAGCACTGGCGTCCATTTCTCCTCGAACCCGCTCAGCTGTAGTTTCTCTGCCATCCAGTCGGCGGGCACCGGCTGGGTGAAATCAATATCTTCAAACAGGCTATGCAGAAACGTCCCCGGAGATGCGCCGCGCGGGAACTGGTGCGGCGTGAGCTGCGGCTCTTCCATTACTTCGCCAACGCCTGCGGCATCGACATCCAGGCGCGGCAGAAGATCCTGCGCCGCGCTGTGACCGTGCTGCTGTAAACCGGAATAGCTGGTGACTCGCCAGTCGTCGACCACCGTGCGCCCAAGCATACGCGCGCAAAGCGGCGGCAGTTCCGTCTGCGGAGCCTGCCAGGGCGTCGGATCCGTAAGCACAGGACGTTGCAGAGCAATATCATCGCAGCAGAAAGTCTGTAAACGAGCCGTTAGCCCTGCGGCATCCATCGCCTCCCCGCCCTGGAGCAGGCGGCCCAACGCACTGTGGTGAAAATCGCTGGTACCAGGTTTATCGCTACGCCGGGTACTGAGCGGCGCAACGCCAAGGCTACAGTGCCAGACCGCACGGGTCAGCGCCACGTACAGCAGGCGCAAATCTTCAGCCAGACGCTCGGCCTCCGCCAGCTCCATACTGCCGTCATCCTGCCCGAGGTCGAGGACCGCCGCAAAGGAACTTCTGTCGTGATAAAACGCCTGATCTTGTTTACGAAAACGCGCGATAAACGGCAACCAGACCAGCGGATATTCCAGACCTTTTGATTTGTGAATGGTGACAATCTGCACCAGGTGCTTGTCGCTTTCCAGGCGCATCTGCTGGCTGGAGGCATTGCTATCCGGCTCGGCGATATGCTGCGCCAGCCAGCGTACCAGCGCATGTTCACTTTCAAGCTGGTTGGCCGCTTCCTGAAGTAGCTCGCTGATATGCAGAATATCGGTCAGGCGTCGTTCGCCACCGTTTGTAGCGAGCAGATTTTCGGCGATACGTCGCGCGGTCATCAGCGCGCGTAGCATCGGCATGACCCCACGCTGACGCCAGATTTGCCGGTAGCCGCTAAACTCCTCAACCAGTTCATCCCACGCCCGTTCATCCTGATTGAGGTTTTCGATATCCCGAGCGTTCAGGCCGAACATTGAGGTTGCCAGCGCGCTGCGCAGGGTATTCTCGCGTTCGGGCGCCAGCACCGCCTGCAGCAACCATAGCAACTCCTGCGCTTCCGGCGTTTCAAACACGCTATCGCGGTTGGAAAGGTAGACGGAAGGTATCGACAACAGCTGGAGGGCGTCGCGGATCAGCGAGGCCTCCTGGCGGTTACGCACCAGCACCGTGATATCCGAGGCCTGAACCGGAGAGGATTTTTCACCACGCCATAGCAGCGCTTTGCCCTGCTGACCCGCGCTGAGCCAGTCGCGAATTTGCCCGGCGCAAATCTGCGCCATAAATGTTTGATAATCCCCCGAGCCAACGGCCTCGCCCGGCATCAGCCAGACGTTCATTGCGGGGATCACGGCATCATCAACAGTAAAGCGCAGCCCCTGGTTTTTATCCGCCGATTTGACCGGCAGGAACGGGATTTCGCGAAACATAAAGGGGTTATCGCTGAGGCTAAACAGGCGATTGACGCTTTCAACCATTCCCGGCGCGGAGCGCCAGTTAGTATCCAGCGTATAGTGGGCGCTCACATCGCCACGCGCTCTCATGTAGGTAAAAATGTCCGCGCCGCGGAAGGCATAAATCGCCTGCTTCGGGTCGCCAATCAACAGCAGCGCGGTGTCTGTCTGCTGTCGCCAGATACGACGAAAAATACGATACTGCTGCGGGTCGGTATCCTGGAATTCATCGATCATCGCTACCGGAAAACGCTGACGAATCGCGCAGGCCAACGCTTCTCCGCTATCACTACGAAGAGCATCATCAAGGCGACTGAGCATATCGTCAAAGCCCAGCTCGCCGCGGCGACGTTTCTCCCGGGCCACTGCTTCACGGATTTCGACCAAAGCCCTGGCGATAACCAGATCGGTCAACGTTAACGGTGAAGCCAACAGCTTCTCTACCGCGCTAAACAGCGGGTGTACAGGCGATTCACCGCCCGCTTTGGTGCGTTCAAGCAAGAAAGCCTGAGAGAACTTTTCCAGCGCGTCCGGAAGCTGATAGCTCAGGGTCTCTTCCTGTGCCCAGGCATTCACTTTCTCCAGCCACTTTCCCTGATTTCCGCGGTTGAACTTGCGCCGGTCGAGGCCTGAATTTTCCAGCACCGCCTCAATTTCGCCTGCCTGTTCCAGCCACTGCTGCTTAAGCGCATTAATGCGCCCGATGATTTGCTGATGGCGTTCGGCCAGCGTTTCTTCGGCAGGTGGTGGAGATTTTAGCTGCGGCGCTTCGCCCTGCAGCCAGCGGTCGATTGATTTCAGCAGGTCACGGGGGCCTTTCCACGCTTCATGAATAACCGCGGCGATATCGCGCGGCAGCGGATAGCAGTGGCGACGCCAGAAGTCGGCGCAGGCCTGATAGCGCAGGCGGGATTCATCTTCAATAAGCTGCTGTTCAAACAGCATGCCGGATTCAAAAGCGTTGAGGCTCAACATCCGCTGACAGAAGCCGTGAATGGTAAATACCGCCGCTTCGTCCATTTGGCGTTCCGCCAGCAGCAGCGTTTGCGCGGCGAGGTTTTTGTCAGGTATTTCCGCCAGCAGTCCGGCGTAGAGAGGGTTATCGGTACTGTCACGAAGGCAGGCGATGCGCAACTCGTGGATGTTGCTACGAATACGCCCGCGCAGCTCTTCGGTCGCCGCTTCGGTAAAGGTCACCACCAGCAGTTCTTCAACGCTGACCTGCCGGGGAAAGGCGGATTCACCGCCCAGCCCCAGCAGCAGCCGCAAATAGAGCGCGGCAATGGTAAAGGTTTTTCCGGTGCCCGCAGAGGCTTCTATCAGGCGCTCGCCCGTCAGGGGCAAGCGCAGGGGGTCAAGAGACTCGGCGGTTTCGGTCATTCATTCTCTCGCATCAGGGGTAAGGATTTCTGCAATGCGCTGACGTTTTCCCAGACTTTGCCATCCTGCGGATGTGCATATTCCGTCTTGCCGTTCTGGCTCCCGGAAACCTGGGAAAGTATCGCCATGCCTTGCGGATCCACTACCGTCTGATGGAAGAAGTCAGCAAGTTTTTGCGGCGTCAGCAGTTTAATCTGAGCCACTACTTTATCACGTGAATCAAAACGCATATTACCGCGATCGAAATCTTTGCTCAGCTTTGATGCCTCATCGCCCAGGGTCTGCGGTGCCTGCTGCATCTGGCTGATAACCGCCTGCTGGATCTGCGCAAACTCTTCCGGCTTCATCGCCCGCAATTTGGCTTCCGCCGTCGGGAAGAAGGCCTGGAAACGCTGCCACAGGAATTCAGGCTGCTTGTCGTTACTTTGCAGCAGGAAGCCCATTCCCCACTGGCGGCCAACATTCATTGAGAAGGCAAAAACCGCATAGCCCAATTGTTCTTCCGTGCGCAGTTGGTTGTAAAACCACGGCTGCACGATTTGCCCGAGAAGAGAACTCGCAGCAGAGCTGGTGTATTCATCCACGTTCGGCGGCGCGAAGACTGCAGCCAGCGCGGAATCGGTGCTGTTGCCCGCTTTTTCAAAAATAGCCAGCTGTTTGCTGTTTACCAGCACGTCTTTATTACGGCACCATTCGTTGCCGTCTGCCCCCAGCTGTTTTTGAATCTGCCGCGCCATAGCGGTTGATTGATCGGCGGTGAGATTACCAATCACCAACAGCTCCGGACGCCCTTTGGCTTTGAGATTATCACGGTACTCCAGCACCTCTTTAAGCGTAATCGAGGGCAGCAGCGCCCGGCGATCTTCGCGCTGGAAATACGGCACCTGTGAAACCATCTGAACCGGCATGATCGCCTGATCGTAGGCTTTGCCTTTATCCGCCGAGTCCATCATCTGGGCGTACCAGGATTTAGCCTGCTCCAGTTGTTCTTCGGTCGGCGTATAGCTGAAGTAACCATCCAGCAGCGCGTTAAAGAGTTCCGGAAGATGCTGCGTGTAGCCGTTGGCGTTAACCATCAGCCCATTGTTAGCACCGGTGGAGAAGCTGATGCCGCCGACCGCCGCCTGGTTGCTAAGCTGGTCAAGCGCGATACCCGCCAGATAATCATTAAGGGCAAACATCACCTGACGACGGGCGCTGTCCATGCCTTGCGGGTTACGCAGGACCAGCGAAATATCCGCCTTCGGTTCACTGGCGAAGTACTGGCTCGGCGCGTAAATCACACGTAGCGTCGGCTCATCAACGATCAGCTGTGGATGCGGATAAGCCTTGTCGCTTTTGATTAAGGTGAAATCATCAGGAATATAGGGGTTCAGCACCGGTAGCTTGAGGTCGATGGTGCTGGATTTCTGCTGCCAGTCGGCAAAGGTCTGCGCGCTGATTTTATCCACCTGATAAGGCGCGTTAACGAAGTAGGCCGTCTTGTTATGCGGTTCCTTCGGACTGATATACCAGATGCGGGCGTTTTGCGGCGTCATCATCGCCAGACGGTCTTTAATCGCCTGTGGGTTGTAACGGTCGGCAATGTTGACGACGTCCAGAGTATGCTCAACCGGCACGCGGATCATGGTGTCAGCCAGCCATTCGACGTAATCCATATCGCGATTAATTGATGGGTAGCGGAAATCGAGCGCCAGCACATGGGCCAGTTCATCGAAATAGCGCTTATCAATTCCCTGGCTACGCAGCAGATTGAGGTAGCTGAAAATGGCAGCCGTGACTTCATCACGATGCGCCAGGCCTTTATCCGTCAGGGTTGCGGAAATAGCCAGCACCCCGCTGTTGCCGTTAACCACCGGGTCGGAATCGGCACGGATGCTTTCGACCAGTCCTTGCTTTTGCAGCCAGTCAGAAAGCGTGCCCGGGCTACGGTTGCCGATCATATAGGTCACCAGTTCGTCGGTTTTACTGCGGAACTGGTCGCTATTGTTATCGATGCGGAACTCAACGCGCAGCACTTTACGCGGCATCGCCGGGACATAGTGAATGATGATGCCCTTTTGCGCATCGGTCACCACCGGCACGGTAATTTCCGGCTTGCTAATATTATGGTTCGGCACGCGACCATAGGTAGCTGCGGCGATGCTCGCCAGCTCCGGCAGAGGTTTGTTGCTGTAGATCACCGCTTTCATCAGGTTGGCGGAATACCAGCTATCGCGGAAGGTATGCAGCGCATCGAGCACCGGCTTGCCGGGCTTGTCGCTCAGCGTTTCGAGGTTACCGCCGGAAAAATGCGAGCCCGGGTGTGCCGGGTTGATGGTTTCAGCGCTAACCTGCGCCATCCGCATCCCGTCACGGGTTCGCGCCATCGTTAGCTCGGCGTTAACTGCATTACGCTCGCGGTCGGCATATTTTTTATCCAGCAGCGGCGCGGCAATAGCGTCAGCCAGACGGTCAACAGCGCCGTCCAGCGCATCGTTTTCCACTTCAAGATAGAACGCGGTGCGATACGGCGCGGTACTGGCGTTGTGGCTGCCGCCGTGCATTTTGAGGAACTCGGCGAGGCTGTCAGGCTGAGGATATTTCTGCGAGCCCATCAGCGTCATATGTTCCAGGAAGTGAGCCAGTCCCTGATGCTCCACGGGATCCTGTAGCGAACCCACAGGGACGACCAGCGCCGACAGCGATTTCACCGCTTGCGGATCGGAAACCAGCAGAACCACCATGCCATTATCCAGGCGAATCGCCTGATATTGACGGGTATCTTTTTCGCTTTTACGAATGGTTTCCTGAATCGGTTGCCATCCGGTGTCTGCCTGACTTAACGGTGCCCAAAGGGCGGCCAGAACTACAATAACCTTGAACCATAAACTGCGGGGCATTCACGGACCTCATCATTAACAAACCTGGCGCTGCACGGTATGCAGCCTTAATAAAACATCAGTCCGTGATTCGTTGCGCATCATAAATGAACAGCCATATATTGCGCAATTTTTATACTATTAAAATTTTATTCGGACTGATGGAAACGAAATACCGGCAGCAAATAGCGCTGCGTTTGCGCGATAATCTCTTCATAGTATTCCGGCTCCAGGGTGCGCCACAGGCGCTGATACCAAACGTCGGTACCCTCACCGCTGACCACCATGTTTCCTTCATAGGCCTGAAGAAATTTACTGCGCGCTTTCTGCTGCGTCTCTTCATCCATTAACATGACATCCTTTTCGGCGTCGTAACAGACTTTTAGCCATGCACCTCCGCTTTCTGGCAGCAGCAGTAGCGGTTTAGACATCCCTTGCAGATAACCGTCGACCAGTTCATTCAGATATCCTTGAGCCTGCTCTTGCGCCAGCGGAGGAAAATGCCACTCCCCGTCTTTGCGCACAAACAGTCGACTTTCGCCGATACCGCCACTTGCACAATAGACAAGATGCTCCAGCCAAAGTTGCATTCCCTGCGCCACGCTCAGCAGCGATGGCCGCCAGCGCAGCAAACCGTCGGATTGTACCTGCTGCAACCACCCAGTAATGTTGACTCCGTTACATTGCAGATCGATTTCCAGACTCTGCCCCGGTTTGCGGCTGGCAATGACCCGCTCCGCCAGGTTTTGCATCTCCTGACGCTGAGTCTCCCAGGCCAGTTCGCCGAAAGCGCCATAGGGTAACTCTCCGGCGGCACGAAAACGGCGATACATCACCGAGGCGTCCTGCTGCTCAATCAGCGTATTCAGCAGTTGCTGGTTCAGCTGATAGCGGCTCAGCCCTTCAAGGGTGAAAGGTTCATCGTCGGGGATTTCGCTCTCTTCCGAGCGGAAATTAACCCGCAGCCGCTGCTGGAAGAAGGCGCGAACCGGATGCTGCCAGAAACGCAGCAACTGTTCGAAAGGGAGGTGGTCAATTTCCGGGGCGGGTAGCGGCTGGATAAAATCACCGTGCGCCTCCCCCTGCTGGCTGGCGGCTGCCAGCCATTCCCGGGCATAGCTTTGATCTTCGTTGTCTTGAAAGTTGGCGGCATCAAAAGGCATGCGCGTATGCAGATGAGTGATGTGCTCTTTGACACGACGCTCGCTGGCGTCGCAATCCAACGACTCATCGCCCGCCAGACAGTGGCTTTGACCGATATAGTCCGCCAGCTCCTGGACCAGAACGGAAGGATAGCGCTCGCTATTATCCTGAATAGAGCGACCAATATAGCTGATATACAGCTTCTGCTCGGCCGACATCAGCGCTTCGAGGAACAGATAACGGTCATCATCACGACGGCTACGGTCGCCACGCTGCGGTTTCTGGCTCATTAAGTCAAAGCCCAGCGGTGCCAGAGTACGCGGATAAACGCCGTCGTTCATTCCCAGCAGGCAGACTACTTTAAAAGGAATCGAGCGCATGGGCATCAGGGTACAGATGTTCACCGGCCCGGCAAGGAAGCGCTGGCTGATGCGCTGCTGATCGAGGCGCTGGGAGAGTTCATCGCGAAGCAGCGACAGCGGCACCGCTTCGCCGTACTGGGCCTCAACGCCGCCATCAATCACCGCCTGCCACTGTTGTTCAATGAGCGCCAGAGCCGCCTCTGTTTCGCTATCTGGCAGGAAAAAGTCGTTCAGCACGTCGCGGCATACCGGCAGCCACTCCGCCAGAGGCCGCTCCTGAGCCAGCCCGCGACGCCAGAGATTAAGCTGCATTAGCAAGGATGCCAGGTTACCCACCAGTTCGGCGATAAGCCCGCTCGACTCATCGTATGGCAGAACCGCGCGCCACTCCCCCTCGCTGCTGTCCATTGCGTAGCCCAGCAGCATCCGCGTCAGGCCAAAGCGCCAGGTGTGCTGGCCGGTTGCCGGGAGATCCAACTCACGAACGTTGTCGTCATCCATCCCCCAACGCACACCGGATTCGTTAACCCACTGGCGTAGGTAGCGTAGCCCCTCTTCGTCAATATTAAACCGCGCCGCCAGCACAGGAACGTCCAGCAGCGCCAGCACGTCTTCGCTGGCAAAGCGGCTATCGGGCAGCGAAAGGAGGGTAATAAATGCCTGTAGCGCAGGATGCGATTCACGGGCGCGACGGTCGGAAATCGCCCATGGTAGCCAGCGTTCGCCGCTGGCGCTGCCGAAGACGGCCTGGATATAGGGACTGTAGCTATCGATATCCGCGACCATGACGATAATATCGCGCGGCGTCAGTTCGGGATTCTCTTCGAGCATCGCCAGCAGCCTGTCGTGCAGCACCTCGACCTCGCGCTGCGGGCTGTGGCAGACATGAATCATCAGGCTGCGATCGTCCAGCGCTAAAGGGCGCTTGCTGCGGCTGTTGGCGAACTCCTCGGCGCTGCGCCCGGCCACCGCGGCATTGCGCAGATCGAGGATGTCAGCCTGAAGATTATGCAGCAGGTTGTCAGGTACGATATCAACAAAAGCATCCAACTCTTCATAGCGTTCCAGACCTGCCAGTAAGTAGATATAGTCACGCCCCAGCTTGCCCCAGGAGGCCAGCATTGGGTTACCGACATCCTGCTCCCCGGAATCATTAAATAATCCGGGTGCCTGTTCAGTATCACGGAACAGCGGCAGCTCTCGGGTCGTTTCACGATGATGGCGACGCTGGCGGGACATCAGTCTGGCCAAAAATGCTGGATCTTTGATGTCACCCCAGTAGTAGCGGCAAGGGTTGGTGAAGAGGACGTAAACATCAACATGCTTACCCAGCGCCTGTAGCGCCTGCAGGTACACCGGCGGCAGCGCCGAAATCCCACAAATAAATACCCGCGACGGCAGCCCGGCAGGAGGCTCTTCAGCGGATTCAAGCGCGCTGATAAAGCGTTGATACAAGTTGGCGCGATGCCACAGCGGCTGACCCAGTTCCGCAGTGTACTCCACCAGCGCTTTCCACAACGGCGCTTGCCAATCCTGTGCCTCGCCAAGGCCGTCCACGCGCCCGTCAGCCTCCCAGCGCATTAGCCATTCAGGGCGATAAACCAGATACTGGTCATAGAGATCCGCCACCCTTGTCGCCAGTTGAAACAGTTTGCGCTTGTCACTGTCGTCGCTCAGATAGTGGCGCAGCAGCGTGAAGGCTTCATCGTCAAGACGCTGAGGCAGCAAGGTCATCAGCTTCCAGCTCATGCTCTGTTTGCTGAACGCGCTTTCCCCGGGGATATCTTTCAGCACCCGTACGAACATGTCCCAGATAAAACTGGCTGGCAGAGGGAATTCAATATTGGCCGCGATCCCGAATCGCTTCGCCAGCGTCATCTGTAGCCATTGCGCCATCCCGGTACTCTGCACCAGCACCATTTCAGGAATGAAAGGGTCATCCAGCCGCTGGCGTTCGACGATAAATTCCATCAACGCTTCAAGCACATCCAGACGGTTTGAGTGGTACACCCTTAACATATTCGCTCCTGGCTACTGACTGACCGGGCAATGCAGCCGGGTCATCTGCGCCCGCCTTGCGGTGGGCATCGTGATCGTTACCGTGATGCTGACACATCTTTGCACCGATGTCTGCATACGGGATACCTGTCGGTTTGCCGGAATCTCGGCAGGGCTAAGCTGCCCGAATCGCCATGCGTCACGCCACAGCTGGCGATACTGATTGAGCTGCATAAAACCATTAGCCAGCCCACGTTGATATCCCGCCAACGCGGTAACGGTCATGATCAGCAACACTAAAGCTAGCAGCGTTTCCGGCAGGCTAAAACCGCGTTGTCGCCTCAAGGCATCTGACATAAGCTCGCCTCCTTTAGCGGGCAAAAATCACTCCAGCCGTGGGGTGAAAAGCGCAGCTGGTTTTGTTCAACAACACCGGATTGCCACAACAGCATGGTGCCGCTACCGCCTATCAGCAATACCGATGCGTCGCTGAAAATGCGCATACAAGCGCGCCAACCAAATTCGCCATTCTGCTGGCAGTTCGCTGCATCCTGCAACGACCAGGAGAGCCCCTTTCCCCACTGTAGTGCGGAATGCGCACCAGCAGTATCGCGAAGCGCCTGCGTTTCGCTGGCCGTTTGCGCCAACAAAGAACGCTGCTGCTGGTTTAACCCCTGAAGCAGCAGACTACCAAGCGCTAACAGCAGGAGCACCATCAGCAGTGAAGAGAGACCGCGCTGGCGATTCACAGGTTATATCCCGTTACGCTGTATTCCGCCTGCGCGTGAATTCGCGAGTCAGCAACGGATTGCGCCGCCAGCGTTATCGATAGCTCAGGGGGATAATCCGTCCTGCCCTGCCGGGTAATCTGAAACGTGGTGACTTTAATCGCCGCCGGGTTGGTCATTCTCTCCCAGCCTTTTCCGCTACAGTCACTCGCCCCGCGCAAGGTTTCCAGCGCTCCGTCGCGTAGCCGAAAGCCTGTCGTATCAGATTCCGACGACGGATAGGCATTCCAGACCCCGTCGCTGTTGCCATCCCAGCGCAGGAGCACACAATCGCCGCTGCCTGTAATGTGTAGCGCTTCCCCGCTACAGAGACCACGGCAATAACCGGCGCGTTGCAAATGCTTCGCCACGGTATAGAGACGCTGCCAGAGTTCATTTTCCAGAGACTGCTGCTGGGTCTGGTTCAGAACCGCTCGCTGCAAAGAGGGCAAAAAGCGGGCGCTTCCGAGTAATAAAACGGAGCTAATTGCCATCGCTATCAGCGTTTCGGGGAGAGAAAAGCCACGATGAATTACTGACATGATGTCGTCTCCTCGCCGCGACACAGGCGGATTCTCCCCCAGTTGGAAACAATAATATTCCAGCCGCCCGCTGCGCTTTGCAGCCTTATATGCCCGGCCCAGGCGGTATTGCGCAGGCCGTAAAACCCAAGACCTGGTGTGATCGCACTGAGCGAAACGTCCGGCCACAGCGGTTGCAACGTGAAAGCGCTCTTTACGCTACAGTTGGCCGCCGCGCCGGTGGCACTCAGGCACCAACCCTCCACGCTTTGCCCGACGTTTAATATCCGGTCGCGGTTGTGCCAGTTGGCGTCGTCGCGCAACAGCACAAGATAGTCCCGGACCTGGCAAGCGGTTTGCCACAGGCGCTGCTGCTGTCGCCAGCTCTGCCATCCGTATAGCCCACTGGCGCTAAGAATGACAACCAGCATCATCGTTATCAGGGTTTCAATCAGGGTATAGCCATGTTCTCTGTTCATGGGCCGAGTATGCGTATCATTGATGACTGATACGAACGGCAAAGTGAGGGTTTGCGTCGCGCGTCGGAGAGTATTTAAAGCGTTGCAATGGGTTGCAAAGTTGCGGGAAACCAGCTCGCAAAAAGCGGGTTCTGATCACGGTTTATAGCCGTCGTTTAGCTGGGTTGGCGCATAAAAAAACCGCCTGCAGAATGAAGTGAACTCCATTCTGCAGGCGGTTTTCCAGGTCTCAGGATTCGCACACCGCGACTTTAATCGCCAGACCGCCTCGTGCTGTTTCACGATATTTGGCATTCATATCTTTGCCTGTCTCAAACATCGTTTCGATGACTTTATCCAGTGAGACTTTTGGATCGCTGGTACGATACATAGCCATGCTGGCCGAATTAATGGCCTTCACTGCCGCAATCGCGTTACGCTCAATGCACGGTACCTGAACCTGTCCGGCCACCGGATCGCAGGTCAGACCGAGGTTATGTTCCATGCCGATTTCCGCGGCAATGCATACCTTATCCGGACTGCCACCCAGCAGCTCTGCCAGTCCGGCAGACGCCATCGAGCAGGCCACCCCCACTTCCCCCTGGCAACCAACCTCTGCCCCGGAAATAGACGCATTCATCTTGTACAGAATGCCAATCGCACCCGCGGTCAGATAGTAGCGCATATAGATTTCCGGCGTCACCGCCTTGATAAAGCGATCGTAATAGGCCAGTACCGCCGGGATAATGCCGCAGGCACCGTTGGTCGGTGCGGTAACGACTCGCCCGCCCGCCGCGTTCTCTTCCCCTACCGCCATCGCGAACATATTGACCCAATCCATCGCACTCAGTGGTGTAATCGACTGGCTCTGCGGTGCCAGCACGCGGTGCAGCGCAGAAGCACGACGTGGCACTTTTAGTGGTCCAGGCAAAATGCCTTCCGTGTTCATACCCCGGTTAATAGCATTTCTCATGGTCTCCCAGATTTTCGCCATATTTTGCTCAACGCTATCCCTGCCGTGGCGGGCGATCTCGTTTTTCATCATCACCGCAGAAATTGACAGGCAGTTGTCCTGGCAGTGTGCCAGCAGGTTGCGGGCAGAATAGAACGGGAACGGAATATCGACCTCCGCGTCCTGATTCTTGCCAAAGTTTTCCTCCGTGACGATAAAACCGCCACCAATGGAATAGTAAGTCTGAAAATGGACGATTTTTCCGTCGCAAAACGCGGTAATACTCATGCCATTTTCATGCAGCGGCAGAAACTCATTGTGAAAACGCATGCATTCTGCCACCGGGAACTGAATTTCTCTCTGGCCTTCTTCAATAAACAGACGATGCATGGTGTTTACATCGCAAATAATGCCGGGAATGGCGTCGATATCAACGGTATCCGGTAAATACCCGGACAGCCCAAGAATAATTGCAATATCGGTATGGTGGCCTTTACCCGTTAATGACAGAGAGCCATACACATCCACCACCAGACGAGTCACTTTATGCAGCAGGCCTTTTTCCTGCAGGGTATCAACAAAATGTTTTCCTGCTTTCATCGGCCCAACAGTATGTGAGCTGGACGGCCCGATGCTGATTTTGAAAATATCGAAAACGCTAATCATGTGGCACCCATGCGGTTACAAAGCAAAACGGATGTGCCGCCTGCGACAGGCGGCGCTGAAAACTTAGCTGAACAGTGAGAAGAAGATGGCGGAGATGGCAATCAACCCCATCACAACCACAAACACGTTGCTGATGTGACCGCTGTATTTGCGCATGGCCGGCACTTTATTGATGGCATACATCGGCATCAGGAACAGAATCATCGCGATAACCGGGCCGCCCAGCGTTTCAATCATGCCCAGGATACTCGGGTTCAGTGTCGCTACAATCCAGGTGGTCACCAACATGAACAGCGCAGTGATCTTGTTCAGTTTGTTGATTTCTATTGATTTCCCTTTACCGCGCAGGGACTTAATCACCATGCCATTGAAACCTTCACGCGCACCGAGGTAGTGGCCGAGGAAGGATTTGGTAATCGCAATCATCGCGATGACAGGTGCCATCCAGGCAATCACCGGCGCATTAAAATGGTTCGCCAGGTAAGAGAGGATGGAGATGTTCTGTGCTTTCGCTTCCGCCAGGTTTTCCGGAGAGAGGCTCAGCACACAGCTGAACACGAAGAACATAACGGTCAGCACCATCATGATGTGGGCAAAGCCCAGGATACGGGAACACTTACGCTCAGCGTCCTGACCGTATTCTTCACGTTTTGCCACCGCAAAAGAGGAGATGATCGGCGAATGGTTGAAGGAGAAAACCATTACCGGGATAGCCAGCCACAGGGTCATCCACAGACCATTACCCGTTGCGGAAGCGCTGCTCAGCGACAGGGTATCCAGTACCGCACCATTCCATTGCGGGATCAAATACAGCGCCAGCAGCATCAACGCAAACACGAACGGAAACACCAGCACGCTCATGGCCTTAACAATCATTTTTTCGCCAAAGCGGACAATGCCCATCATGCCGATAATCAAAATCAGCGACAAAATAGCGCGCGGCGGAGACGCCAGGCCAAGCTGGTGAGTAATAAAGCTATCAACCGTGTTGGTAATTGCGACGCTATAGACCAGCAGAATAGGATAAATAGCGAAGAAGTAGAGCAGCGTAATAAGCTTACCCGCACCAGTGCCGAAATGCTCTTCAACCACTTCGGTAATATCTTCACCCGGATTTTTTCCCGAGAGAACAAAACGGGTTAAACCACGGTGGGCAAAAAACGTCATAGGGAATGCGATAATGGCCATGATTATCAGCGGCACTAAGCCCCCTACCCCGGCGTTAATCGGCAGGAAAAGTACCCCCGCGCCAATCGCAGTACCGTACAGACCCAGCATCCAGACGGTATCACTTTTTCTCCAGCCGCTGCTCTCGCGAGCAACGAGGGTATTTTGAACGGTTTCCATAGTATTGCCTCAGTAATATAGAGTAGTGTCAGATTTATTTGACTCTGATTCAGGTAATAAATGTGCTGTGTTTATTTGGCTATTTTATTAAATACAACTAAGCTGATTCACTAACCGCGATCACATAACCTGATTTATAGAGAGGACTTTTAACGCATCAAAAATAGCACCAAAAATTTAATATTTTTTAAAGTATCATTTTTAATACGTTATTATTTCGACACCCACTTCAATTAGCCATATATTTATATATTTTAATTCCAGAGATAACAAACGATATTTGTCATACAATTCATGAGAATCAAAAAACATTATCTCCAATTTAAATATGTCAGATTGCTGATGGCTGCCAAACTGAGCAATCGTGGCAGGTTTCCACACCGGGCGACACCACAACGGCGTCCCGATGAGCCGTTATCGAGCCAGGTTTCTGAGGAAATATCCTAATTTGAGCCTCTGCCAGTCCGGTAAACAGCATCAACATCGCCACGAGGGCAATGGACAGTAACCGTCGCCGCAGAAGTACCTTAAATAACTGAAGAATATAACAACATCCAACTATTTAAAGGCGCTACCAAAAAAACAATGTTGTGACTATCGCAAAAGAGAAATTATCTGCTTTATTTATAATTTAATATGCTAAATAATCTGTCAGGATTTATTACGCAGTAGAGGAATTGAAATGCGTTTCAGTACGATGCCCGACAGTGAAATTATTTCTGAATTGTGCCGCAGAATTAAAGAAACGCGTATACAGCTTGGGCTGTCACAGATTGAGCTGGCCGAGCGCGCACAGGTCGGCGCTGCAACCATCAAACGCGTTGAATTAGGCGAGTCTGTTACTCTCAGTACGCTTATTGGTATTTTACGCGGTCTGGATCGTCTGCATCAGTTGGAGTCTGTTTTATTCGACTCACACATTCGTACCTTTAACGCGCAAATCAATACCACGACACCTTCCCGTATCCGTATTCGGAAAAAAACACATCAGCCAAAAGAGAAATTTGCCACGACCGCACAGACCAACGAGGCAAACGCCACCATTAACGAATGGTACACCTCAGCGGCCTCTCACAGCGTGGTGTGGTCTTTCCAGCCGCCTGACGCAGAGAAAAAAGGGTAGTCAGCTTTGGGGAGCGGTGCCGTTGCCAGCGCCAAATAGCTTTGATGTCCCTCCGGTATCATCCTTTCCAGAGAGGAAATAAAGGGCAACAGATTGCTTGAATCTGACTGAATAGTTTTTGTGTCCCATAAACAACAAACCCCTACTTGCTGGATATCCAACTTTCGGGGTTCACTTCAAGTATCAGCGGTTTTTCGTCGTCACTTCCAGATCAAATCGCCACAGGCGCTTTAATCCCCGGATGCGGGTCATAGCCTTCAATTTCGAAGTCTTCAAAACGGTAGTCGAAAATCGACGCCGGTTTGCGTTTGATGACCAGCTTCGGCAGCGCGCGCGGTTCGCGGCTCAGCTGCAGATGCGTCTGCTCCATATGGTTGCTGTACAGGTGAGTGTCGCCGCCAGTCCAGACAAAATCGCCTACTTCGAGGTCGCATTGCTGTGCGACCATATGCACCAGCAGCGCGTAGCTGGCGATATTGAACGGCAGGCCGAGGAACACGTCGCAAGAGCGCTGATACAACTGGCAAGAGAGCTTGCCGTCCGCCACATAGAACTGGAAGAACGCGTGGCACGGTGCCAGCGCCATTTTGTTCAGCTCGCCGACGTTCCATGCCGAAACGATGATGCGGCGCGAATCCGGGTCGTTTTTCAGCTGTTCCATTACGGTGCTGATCTGATCGATATGACGGCCATCCGGCGCAGGCCATGAACGCCACTGTTTGCCGTAGACCGGTCCCAGATCGCCATTCTCATCCGCCCACTCGTCCCAGATGGTGACGTTGTTTTCGCGCAAATACGCAACGTTTGTATCACCTTGCAGGAACCACAGCAGTTCATGGATGATGGAGCGTAAATGACAGCGCTTGGTCGTCACCAACGGGAATCCTTCCTGCAGGTTAAAACGCATCTGATGGCCGAAGATAGAGACTGTGCCAGTTCCGGTGCGGTCATTTTTTTGCGTGCCCTCAGCGAGCACTTTCTGCATCAAATCAAGATACTGTTTCATGGTTCCTCAAGAGTTTTGTTGCTGCGGACGACAACGGTACGCCCAGACCATCATTATGATACCCGCAAGCACCATCGGGATGGAAAGAATCTGCCCCATGCTAATGTACTGTACCCAGCCGCCAGTGAACTGCGCGTCGGGCTGACGGAAGAATTCCACGATGATGCGGAACAGGCCGTAGCCAATCAGGAACAGGCCAGAGACCGAACCGGTTGGGCGCGGTTTGCGGATAAACAGGTTCAGGATCAGGAACAACACCACACCTTCCAGCGCCATTTCATAGAGCTGCGAAGCGTGACGCGGCAGCGCGCCGTAAGTGTCGAACAGCGATTGCCACTCAGGATGCGACGGCAGCAGCGCCAGATCTTCTGCACGGGAGCCGGGGAAAATCATCGAATAGTGAAAACTCGGATCGACGCGTCCCCACAGTTCACCGTTGATAAAGTTGCCCAGACGCCCGGCACCCAGGCCAAATGGAATCAGCGGCGCAATAAAATCAGAGACCTGGAAGAAAGTGCGCTTCGTGCGTTTGGCGAAGATGATCATCACCAGAATCACGCCGATGAGGCCGCCATGGAAGGACATCCCGCCGTCCCAGACGCGGAACAGATAGAGCGGATCGTCGAGGAATACCGGCAGGTTATAGAAAAATACATAGCCAATACGACCACCGAGGAAGACCCCGAGGAACCCGGCATACAGCAGGTTTTCAACTTCGTTTTTCGTCCAACCACTGCCCGGACGATTGGCCCGACGGGTGGCCAACCACATCGCAAAAATAAACCCGACCAGGTACATCATGCCGTACCAGTGGAGGGCGAGCGGTCCAATGGAAAATATTACCGGATCAAACTCCGGAAAATGCAGGTAGCCACTATTCATCTGTCACCATAAACACTTGTTATTCCGCCGAAAGTGGACAGCGGTTATCGTTCGCGCCCGCCAAAAACGGGCGCTCCAAAGGCTGCGAATGATAGCATAAGCGTTAAGGACGATCCGCGCCGGACATGTAAAAGATATGTATACGAATGCGAATACGTAGCTGAACATTCCCAGAGGCGGCGCGCTGCACCTGTCCGGGCTACCCAACCCGCAAACTGTAGCCCCCGCTAGCGGCCACCGCGAATCAGGCCGCCCAAACCGCGTCTCTCCATAAAGGCGGCAACCTGGTGGCGAACTTCCGCAGTCATTTGCGCTTCCAGACTGCGGTGAGAAAGCTCCTGAGCCTCGTTGATATCAATGCGGCGCAGCAGGTATTTCACCCTCGCCACCGAACGACCGTTCATCGACAGATGGCGATAACCAAGACCAATCAGGATCGTCACGCACATCGGATCACCCGCCATTTCCCCGCAAAGACGCAGGTCGATACCAAAACGCTCGGCATCACGGGCAATCATCGCCAGCGCCCGCAGTACCGCCGGGTGCAGGCTATCGTACATACTGGCGACTCGGGTATTGTTACGATCCACGGCGAGAAGATACTGCGTCAGGTCATTAGTGCCAACGGAGATAAAATCGACGCGGCTGGCCAGTTGCGGCAGCATAAAGACCATCGAGGGCACTTCCAGCATCACGCCAAGACGCGGACGTGGAATGGCATAACCGATCATCTCTTCCACTTCACGGCTGGCACGATCGATAAGACGGCGGGCCTCATCCACTTCATCCAGGCTGGTGACCATCGGTAGCAAAATGCTGAGATTGCCGGTCGCCGCGTTGGCACGCAGCATCGCGCGCACCTGAACCAGAAAGATCTCCGGCTGATCGAGCGTGATCCGAATGCCACGCCAGCCAAGGCACGGATTTTCTTCGCTAATCGGCATATATGGCAGCTGTTTATCCGCCCCGATATCCAGCGTGCGCAGGGTCACCGATTTCTCGTTGAACATCTGCAACATACCCTGATACTGCGCAACCTGCTCCTCTTCAGAGGGGAAACCGCTTTGCAGCATAAAGGGGATTTCAGTGCGATACAGACCAATGCCGTCGACAAAATTGCCAAGTTTTTCTTCGTGCTCAGGGCTCAGGCCCGCGTTGAGCATCACTTTTACCCGCTCACCGCTTTTCAGTTCGGATGCGCGCTCGAGATCGTCTTCAGCCAGGCGACTGAGCTCGTTTTCTTCGCTGATCAGGCGCTGATACTCTTGCAGCAGCACCGGCTCTGGGTCAACCAGCAGCTCGCCGCGATAGCCGTCGACGATCAGGGTATGTCCGTGCAGCAGCGAAGGCTGAATATCCGCCCCCATCACCGTCGGAATGCCCAGCGCACGGACCATAATCGCAGCATGTGAGTTCGCCGCGCCGTCGCGAACGACCACGCCCGCTAAACGCTCCTGGGGAACTTCCGCCAGAGTCGCCGCCGACAGCTCATCGGCCACCAGCACAATGCGCTCTGGCCAGGTATTCGGACCTTGAATACTGTCATCAAGATGGAAAAGCAGCCGCTGGCCTAGCGTACGCAGATCGCCCGCGCGCTCTTTCAGATAACCATCGCTGAGCGCGGCAAACTGTTCGGCGAACTTCTCGATAATCTTCTTCACCGCCCACTCAGCCACCGCGCCTTGATCGACTTCGGCGAACAGCTCACGGCGCAGGCGCGCATCGGAAAGCAGGTGTGAATAGAGATCAAAGATTGCCGCTGTCTCTTTCTGCGCCCCGGCAGAATAGCGCTTGCTATAGCGGCGAAATTCATTGGCCGCCTCTTCCAGCGCGCCGGTCAGCCGTTCGCGCTCGGAAGCCGTATCGAGCGTCGAGGCTTCGTAGACCTGCTCCATCAACGGCAGGCTGACGTCCATCCAGCCTTCGGCAATCGCGACGCCCGATGAAGCGGGCAGCGCGCGGATGCGGGTCTGACGATATTGACCGAACAACGCGGTCAGTTGAGATTGAGAGAGAATGCCGGCGATTTGCGTGGCCAGAGTGACAAGAAAAGACTCTTCGCTTTCATCGAACTGACGCAGCTCGCGCTGCTGTACTACCAGTACCCCCAGCAGTTGACGCCGCTGGATGATCGGTACACCAAGGAAGGCGCGAAAACGGCCCTCTTTTACCGCAGGAATATATTTAAAGCTGGGGTGCTTTTGCGCGTCGGCAAGGTTAATAGGTTCCGCCAGGCGACCAACCAAACCGACCAGGCCTTCATCAAAAGCGAGCGCAACAATGCGCCCGCGGGGCTTTTTCAACCCGCGAGTCGCCATCAGGTAATAGCAGCGTCGGTCGTTGTCAGCCAGATAAACCGAACAGACTTCCGTCTCCATCGCGGCGCAGATATCGGTTACCAGGATATCCAGCGCCTCGTTTAAACGCGGCGCACTCGCGACCTTCTCGACTATTTCTCGCAACCGAGTGAGCATAATGTGCGTGGCTTAACCTCTTTTACGTCGATATGCAGGCGCGCTTTGCGGCTTAGGCGCGCTCTCCGCTAGCGCCATAGTGACGCTGGCAAACTCTTTCATCACCCGGCGGTAAACGTCGCGCTTAAACGACACCACTTGGCGTACCGGGTACCAGTAACTTACCCATCGCCAGCCATCAAACTCAGGTGTACTGCTGGTTTGCATATTGACATCCGCATCACTGCCGATCAATTGCAGGAGAAACCACTTTTGTTTCTGGCCGATACATACCGGCTTTGTGTCCCAACGCACCAAACGCTTAGGTAATTTGTAACGCAACCAGTTACGGGTTGAAGCCAGGATCCGCACATCTTTGCGGCTTAACCCAACTTCTTCGAACAATTCCCGATACATCGCTTGCTCTGCTGATTCTCCTGGATTAATGCCCCCTTGCGGGAACTGCCACGAGTGCTGACCATAGCGCCTGGCCCACATGACCTGGCCCTGGCGATTACAGATTACAATGCCGACATTTGGGCGGTAGCCATCGTCATCAATCACCGGACTACCTCAAAATAAGCTTCAATGTGAATGATTGTTTCACACTCGCTGGAAACGGTAAACCACTCTGTTAGCACGATGAGATCGAATAACATTTGAATAACTCACAGTAATACCCCGAGTTATAAACAGCGACAGCCATCATCGGGCGATTTTATTCACTTTTTCTGTGGATAGAGTTGTGAAGAAGTATGGAATTAACCAGGGAAAACCCGGAGTAATCCGAACGGCGTAGTGATAACACAAATAAATAATGACATGTTTTTCATTAAGTTATAATGAAAAACTTTCATAAACCATAGCATAACGTGATGATCATCACATATGAGATCCTGGAACTGATGAAAGATCGAGCAATGTTGGTTTTATCCACAGCTTAAGCAAGCCAACTGAGCATATTTCGTCTAAAAACTCGATTTTACCCGCACGTCAAGGCTGTAAATGGAAACAGTAGTGGGGCTTTTCCCCAGTTATCCCAGTTTTCTGTGGATAACATGGTGTAAGATCCTGTTCATTGCCAGTGACCAGTTCTGGAAAACTCGTTTTAACAATTTTTAAAGCGGTAAAAAATAGAAAAAAAAGTCATACGAATCATCACATTGTCATACTTACCCCAGAAAAGGTAAACTCTATCCACAACGGATGAAATTACCGCTCATTTTTTAGACAGAGGTTTCATGTTATGCCAACCATTGCGCCGCTCCCATCACCACCGCAAAGCCAGGAGCAACTGCTGGCCCAGGCGCAGCAGTTAGCAGGTTATTCGTTAGGTGAATTGGCCGCACTGGCGGGCATTCCGATCCCACGCGATTTAAAACGTGATAAAGGGTGGATCGGCATTCTGCTGGAGATTTGGCTAGGAGCCAGCGCGGGCAGTAAACCCGAGCAGGATTTTGCCGCGCTGGGCGTTGAGCTTAAAACGATACCGGTCGACTTTCAGGGCCGTCCGCTGGAGACCACCTTCGTCTGCGTTGCACCGCTTACCGGCAATAGCGGCGTCACCTGGGAGAGTAGCCACGTGCGCCATAAGCTTAAGCGCGTATTGTGGGTACCCGTTGAAGGCGCGCGCACGATCCCACTTGCCGAGCGCCGCGTCGGAGCGCCGCTGCTGTGGAGCCCGAGCGAAGAGGAAGATCGCCAGCTGCGCATGGACTGGGAAGAGTTAATGGACCTGATCGTTCTGGGGCAGGTTGAGCGTATCACCGCTCGCCATGGCGAAGTACTGCAGTTGCGTCCAAAAGCCGCGAACAGTAAAGCGCTAACCGAAGCCATCGGTACTCACGGCGAGCCCATCCTTACTCTACCGCGCGGGTTTTATCTAAAGAAAAATTTCACCGCCGCCCTGCTGGCCCGCCATTTCCTTCTCTCCTCTAAATAACGACCAGAAGATGATTAATTTTTTGTTCTGCCGCAATGGTTGCATATAATTGCATCTTTCTATTTTGCAGGACTTTGAACGATGTTATTTGCATGGGTAACCGATCCTAACGCCTGGCTGGCGCTTGGTACGCTGACGCTGCTGGAGATAGTGCTTGGGATCGATAATATTATTTTCCTCTCTCTGGTTGTCGCAAAACTCCCCACCGCGCAACGGGCTCATGCCCGCCGCATCGGGTTAATGGGGGCGATGATCATGCGTCTGGCGCTGTTGGCGTCAATCGCATGGGTCGTCAAGCTCACCAATCCATTGTTTACTGTGTTCAGCCAGGAGGTCTCTTTTCGCGATCTGATTCTGCTGCTCGGCGGGCTGTTCCTTATCTGGAAGGCAAGTAAAGAGATTCACGAATCGATCGAAGGGGAAGAGGAAGGGCTGAAAACCAACGTCCATTCATTTATGGGCGCGATTGTGCAGATTATGCTGCTGGATATTATTTTCAGCCTCGATTCGGTGATCACCGCCGTTGGGCTGTCGGATCATCTGTTTATTATGATGGCTGCGGTCATTATCTCGGTGCTGGTGATGATGTTTGCCGCTCGTTCGATAGGCGATTTTGTTGACCGCCACCCTTCAGTCAAAATGCTGGCGCTGTCGTTTTTGATTCTCGTCGGCTTCACGCTGATGCTCGAAAGTTTCGACGTGCACGTGCCGAAAGGTTACATCTATTTCGCGATGTTCTTTTCCATTGCGGTTGAAAGCCTCAACCTGCTGCGAAATAAAAAAAACCCGCTGTAACCCGCTAAAATGCAGCCCTGAAACGGGCTGCAATCCTTTTTTAAGACTTAACTGCTTTTTATGTCTCACAAATCAGGCTATTAATATACTGGTACGAGGTGCGGCCATAAATAATAGAGGTAACAACAATGAAAAAATGGGCAGTATTGATTTCCGCCGTAGGACTAGCGTTCTCGGTTTCCGGTTGCAGCAGCGATTACGTGATGGCGACCAAAGATGGTCGTATGATTCTGACTGATGGTAAACCCGCAGTAGATGATGATACCGGTCTAATCAGTTACGAAGATCAGCAAGGTAACAAAATGCAGATCAATCGTGATGACGTTTCCCAGATTATTAAACGTTAAGGTATTTAGTTGACCAGCAGCTTGTCATTCATCGCGTGGCTGCGCTGCCTCTTCAACATCCTTCAGTTTTCAAAAAAGAGTCGGGAAAATCTGATGCATCCACAGGGATAAATCAGGCTACGTTTCGCAAGCCCGGCTTTTTTGATCTTTTTACTTCCTCTTTTTCTCCCCCTCTGCCATTTTTATATTCCTTTGTCGGGGAACGCCTGACCTTGTAGATAAAAAAGGAAGCTGGCTATGCAGTATCACCGTATCCCACACAGTTCTCTTGAAATCAGCACGCTGGGGCTGGGCACAATGACGTTTGGTGAGCAGAATAGCGAGGCCGACGCACACGAGCAGCTCGATTACGCCGTCAGTCAGGGTATCAATCTGATTGATGTCGCTGAAATGTATCCCGTCCCGCCTCGCCCGGAAACCCAGGGCCTGACGGAAACCTACGTCGGTAACTGGCTGGCTAAGCGCGGCAATCGCGAGAAGCTGGTTATCGCCTCTAAAGTTAGCGGCCCTTCTCGCAACAACGACAGCAGCATTCGTCCTGACCATAAGCTGGATCGTAAAAACATCCGCGAGGCGCTACACGACAGCCTGAAGCGCCTGCAAACCGATTACCTCGACCTCTACCAAGTCCACTGGCCACAGCGCCCAACCAACTGTTTTGGCAAGCTGGGCTATACCTGGGCCGACTCCGCTCCGGTCGTCACTCTATTGGATACGCTGGAGGCGCTCGCTGAGTTCCAGCGCGCCGGGAAGATTCGCTATATCGGCGTTTCTAACGAAACGGCGTTTGGCGTGATGCGTTATCTGCACCTGGCTGACAAACACGACCTGCCGCGCATTGTAACCATCCAGAATCCGTACAGTCTGGTGAACCGCAGCTATGAAGTGGGCCTGGCGGAAGTGAGTCAATATGAAGGTGTCGAGCTGCTGGCTTATTCCTGTCTGGCGTTCGGTACGCTGACCGGGAAATACCTTAATGGCGCGAAACCGGCCGGAGCGCGCAATACGCTGTTCAGCCGCTTTACGCGCTATAGCGGAGAGCAGACGCAGAAAGCGGTGGCAGCCTATGTCGATATCGCTAAGCGTCACAATATTGACCCGGCTCAGATGGCGCTGGCCTTCGTGCGTCGCCAACCGTTTGTCGCCAGCACTCTGCTTGGGGCGACGACCATGGAGCAGCTTAAGACTAACGTCGAGAGCCTCCATCTGGAGCTCAGCGCAGAGGTTTTAGCGGAGATTGAAGCGGTGCATCAGGTTTATACCTATCCGGCACCGTAAGACAGGAAAGCCCCGGGTCGCGGCGTAAACGCCTTACCCGGGCTACAAAATTCCAGAACCGCGCAGGCTTTTTTCCCGGAGGCGATGCTACGCATCTGTCCGGGCTACACGTTCGTGCGGTTTTGTAGCCCGGACAGGCGCAACGCGCCGCCTCCGGGAGATTATTTACGCCGTCCCCAAATCCACAGGGCGGCGATAGCCAGAGCAAACACCGTACCAAAGCCAATCCCTACGCCGACAACCGGAATACCGATGCTCACCGCCAGGGAATAGAGGCCCAGCATCAGCAGCATCGCCACGTTTTCGCCGAGGTTCTGCACCGCGATCGCGTTACCTGCGCCAACCGTATGCTTCCCGCGCTCCTGGAGCAGCGCATTCAACGGTACGATAAAGAAACCACCGAACGCGCCGAGCAGCAACAGCAAGCCAAACGCCGGTAACAAGGCTTGTTGAATGGCAAAGAAAACCACGACAATGCCAATTAAGAAACCGGCAGGCAGACAGCGGGATACCGTTTCCAGCGTCACCAGCTTCGCCGCCGCACCGGCACCCAGCACAATCCCTACTGCCACCATCGCGTTGAGATAAGTCGGCATCGCGTTGCTGGTGATCCCCAGCGCCACCGGTACCCACAACACCAGCAGGAAGCGCAGCGTAACGCCCGCGCCCCAAAATAAGCTGGTACCCACCAGCGAAAAGCGGGTTTCGCTGTTGCGCCATAGCGTGGTACAGGCGCTAAAGAAACTGTGAGTCATCGGCTTAAAGCGCCATGACTGCCCCGGACGCGCCGCGGGCAGCTTCGGGATCCACAGGTTGGCCACCACCGCTCCGGCATACACCACCGCGCAGACGCTGAGCGCCGCAACAACATGCCAGTCCGCCAGAACACCACCGGCCATTGAGCCAAGCAGTATCGCCGCAATGGTTGAGGACTCCATCAAGCCGTTAGCTTTCACTAACTTATCACCGGTCGTCAGCTCGCCGAGGATACCGTATTTGGCTGGAGAATAGGCGGCTGCGCCAATGCCCACTAACGTGTAGCCAATAAACGGGTTCACGCCGAAGCAGATGCAGCCTGCGCCGACAAGCTTCAGCCCGTTAGCGACCATCATCACCCGCCCTTTAGCGAAGCTATCGGCAAACTGCCCGACAAATGGCGCAAAAAGAATGTAAGCGCCCACAAACAGCATCTGCAATACCGGCTGACTCCACTCCGGGTAGAACAGCTGCTTCATCAGCGCCAGGGTAGCGAACAGCAGCGCGTTATCGCCAAATGCCGAGAGAAACTGGGCGCAGATAACCGCCACCATCCCTTTCGAGTACAGCGAATTGTTAGTGTGTACTGACTCACTCATGAGGATGTTCCGTCTGTTCTACCATACCTTTGAGGGTGACAAAGTCCGGCTTGCCGCTGCCCAATAACGGGAGCTGCTTAAGCCAGCGAATGTCGCGCGGTACCGCCAGCTCCGGCACGCCGTGTTCACGGGCATAGCGCAGCAGTTTTTCACGATTCAGTTCATTATCGGTGGTAAACAGCACCAGCGCCTCGCCCTTGCTGGCATCTTGTTTAATCGCCGTGCCGTGCATTTTGTCCGGCGAAATCGCCAGCGCCAGCTGCTCGACCATCTCCAGCGACACCATCTCACCGGCGATTTTGGCAAAGCGCTTGGCACGGCCCTGAATTCGCACATAGCCTTGCTCATCAAAGCCAACGATATCCCCGGTGTCATACCAGCCGGTTTCCACTTCGCCGTGCTGATTTTCCGCCGTCGGTGCTTCCAGCACGCCAGGGTTTTCTACCCGCAGATAGCCTTTCATGATATTCGGGCCTTTGAGCTGTAAACGGCCCCCCTCTTCAATACCAGGCATCGCCAGCAGACGGGCGTCCATGCCAGGCAGAATACGGCCAACGGTGCCCACTTTCGCCGCCATTGGCACGTTAATCGATACGACCGGCGCGCATTCGGTGACACCGTAGCCTTCAAGAATGCGCAGGCCGAACTTGTCCTGCCAGATCTGCTTCGTGCTTTCCTGCAGCTTCTCTGCCCCCGCGACAACGTAACGCAGGCGATAAAAATCATACGGATTGGCAAAGCGGGCGTAGTTGGCGAGGAATGTCGAGGTACCGAACAGCACCGTACAGTTGCGGTCGTACACCAGCTCCGGCACCACGCGATAATGCAGCGGGCTGGGATAGAGAAAGACTTCTGCGCCGGTAAACAACGGCGTCAGCAAGCCTACCGTCAGACCAAATGAGTGGAACAGCGGCAATGCCGACATAAAACGGTCGTTGGCGGTAAAGTCAGCGATGGTTTTAATTTGCTCAACGTTGGCCAGCAGGCTCTTGTGGCTATGCACCACACCTTTCGGGTGACCTTCCGAGCCAGAGGTAAACAGGACCATCGCCGCGTCTTCCGGCTGCTGCTTAACCTGCGCCAGCTTCGGCATCAGCAAACGACTGAAAATCCACAGTTTATCGGCAGCGGTGACGTCACCTTTTAAATCTTCGAGGAATACCCAGCGCACCTGAGTCAGTTGCTCCGGCAGATGCCAGAGTTTGCCTTTGTCGAGGAAGGTACGGGAAGTAAAGATGGTTTTGATTTCCGCAGCGGTAATCGCACTGCTCAGGCCTTTGATCCCGGCGGTGTAGTTCATCATCGCCGGAATGCGCCCACGGGCGACAGCGCCAAAAATCACCGCCGCGCTAATCCCGGCATTCGGTAACATCAGGCCGATTTTTTCGCCCTGCGCGCTGTATTTTTCCAGAATACGCGCCACAAACAGCGTTTTGGTCAGCAGCTTACGGTAAGTGTCCGGCTGAAAATTAATATCTTCCACGCAGTTTTTGCGCGCACCGTAACGGTCCTGAGCCGCCAGCAGCGCCTCGTACAGCGTTTCGCGCGGGCGCACCGCCATCCGCGCTTCCATCATGATTTGATGCAGCATTTCACCGGCGATTTTACGCCGGTCGCGGGCGCGCGGCGCATCCGGCATCACCAGATGCGTCGGCGGCAGCACATGCAGTTGAATACGCGGGAACAGGCGGCGCTTAACCAGCCCCTTCAGGCGACTAAAGGGCGTGAGTTCAGCACCTTCAATTCGCAGCGGCACAATCGTCGCCTGCGACTTCGCCGCCACAAAGGCTGCGCCGTCATAAATTTTCATCAACGAGCCGCTCACCGAGATCCGCCCTTCCGGGAAAATCACCACCGGACGCCCCTGTTCAATCAGGCGCACCAGATGCTTGATTGACATCGGTTTGGTCGGGTCCAGCGGGACGAAATCAATAATCGGCTTTAGCGCACGCATAAACCAGCGATCGGTAATCGAGGAGTACACCGCGAAGACGGGGCGCACTGGCAAGAAGAGAGCCAGCAGTACGCCATCAAGAAATGAGACGTGGTTTGGCGTAATCAGTACCTTTTGCTGGTACAGCGCCTGCGTGTCACCGGTTAGCTTTACCCGGTACAATCCTTTGAATAGCAGTCTAAAAAATCCTAAAAGCATAACAACTCCGTTTGACCGGTTAATCAGTCAAAGCAGGTTACACGAGAAGGCATGGAAAATGCAGTATAGGTAGCGGAATTCAGAGCAAAAAAAACCTGCGCATCTGCGCAGGTCGGTGCAAGATAATCAGTACGAAAAGCGTACTTAAAAAACTCACCTATCAATACCTCTGGGATCCTGATTGTCTCGTTTTTTCACCCGCCGATACCAGTTATAAAACGCAAGGGAATGAGCCTAAGTGCAACCAGTTATTGCTATTTTCGGTAACTGTAACAATGGCTAACGGTGGGCAAAAAAAAACCTGCGCATCTGCGCAGGCTGGTGTAATTAGAGTAGTCAACCTGAAGTCGACTCCACCTATCAATACCTCTGGGATAACCAGAATATCAATGCCCTGAATGGGTAAACCAGCGAACATTCGCAACAGCTAACCGCAAAGTGTAAGCAAAGGTGTGAATTATCCCTTCCTGTATCATTCTTCAGAATGCCTGTGGGTAACTTTTTCACCAGCAAGGCTAATCTGCATCACAATTGCGCTAACCCAATAGTACCGAGCCTTGAATCTGCCGCACTTTCCCGTAACATAACCGATATGTAAGCGTTTACCCTAAAAGGCCTGGTATGGCGACTATAAAGGATGTAGCCCGACTCGCAGGAGTTTCTGTCGCTACCGTCTCCCGCGTTATCAACAACTCACCAAAAGCCAGCGAAGCCTCTCGCCAGTCGGTAGGCGCGGCAATGGAAACGTTAAATTATCATCCAAACGCCAATGCCCGCGCGCTGGCGCAGCAGTCAACGGAAACCGTCGGTCTGGTGGTGGGCGATGTTTCCGACCCCTTTTTCGGCGCGATGGTCAAGGCCGTCGAACAGGTGGCCTACAATACCGGCAATTTTTTGCTGATCGGTAACGGCTATCACAGCGTCCATAAAGAGCGCCAGGCGATTGAACAACTGATTCGCCATCGCTGTGCCGCGCTGGTCGTTCACGCCAAAATCATCCCTGATGACGAACTGGCCTCGCTGATGAAACAAATTCCCGGCATGGTATTAATCAACCGTATTTTACCCGGCTTCGAGCAGCGCTGCGTGGCGTTGGACGACCGCTACGGCGCATGGCTGGCGACCCGCCATCTGATTCAACAAGGGCACACTCGCATTGGCTACCTGTGTTCCAACCACGCCATTTCTGATGCCGAAGATCGTCTGCAAGGGTATTACGATGCCTTAAAAGAGAGCGGTCTGCCGTGCAACGATCGGCTGGTGACGTTCGCTGAGCCTGACGAGAGCGGCGGCGAGCAGGCGATGACCGAGCTGATGGGCCGCGGGCGAAACTTTAGCGCCGTGGCCTGCTATAACGACTCAATGGCCGCCGGTGCGATGGGCGTGTTAAACGATAACGGTATTGATGTACCGCGTGAGATTTCGCTGATTGGCTTTGATGATGTGCTGATTTCACGCTACGTGCGCCCGCGTCTGACCACCGTGCGCTACCCGATAGTGACCATGGCGACTCAGGCTGCCGAACTGGCGCTAGCGCTGGCGGAACATCGTCCAGCACCGGAAATTACCCACCTTTTCAGCCCGACGCTGGTCCGCCGTCATTCGGTGATCGCGCCGCTTGATGGCGACAAATCGTAGCGGTATAAACTGACGGCGGTGGCCGGATAATCCAGGCCCTCGCCGATATATTGCCAGCCAAAACGCTCATAAAAATCGCGACAAGCGGAATAGAGAAACAGCTCGGAATAACCCAGCGTCCGGGCATACTCAATAACGTGCTGCTGTAGTTTTCCTGCCAACCCCTTCCCCCGCGCCTCTGGCGCAACGTACAGCGCCGCCATCCACGGATACAGGTCCTGACGGCTGATCAAGTCGCAACGCCACAGGCCAACGGTTCCCAGCAATTTCCCATCTTCGACGGCAATAAAGGTGATCGGCAGCGCGTTGGGCATCTGGCTGTATTCAACAATGCTGGCGAAAAAGGCCTGCGGCAGCGTATCGCCGCCAAACGCCTGCCATAGCCACTCCGTCACCTGCTCGGCGTGCTGCGCTCCGGCGTAAAGAGGCTGAATAATCACACCAGCTTTCCCTGAAAAATCGGCACCGACTCAAACAGATAGCCGTCAAAGTCCGGCGCGTCTTCATCAGAGAGCTCCAGCAGGCTATTTTTCACATTTTCAAGATGCTGCCACATCGCCTGCCAGGCCCCCATCACGTCGCGACGGCGCAGGGCGGCGAGGAGCGTTTGCCGCTCGCCAAGCCACTTCAGGCGATAAGCGCGGCTGGCGATATGCACATTGAACTGCTGCCACAGCGGGCTGCTGTCCATTTGCAGCCAGATGCGCTCAACCGTCGCCAGCAGCATCTGATTTTGCGTCGCCCCGGCCAGCACCAGGTGAAACAGTCGAGCGTTATCCTGGGTGGTATCATTGGCGGCGATAGCCCGCTGCTCCTGTTCGATAATCCTTTTCAGGTTATCGATATCGGCGCGGGTGGCCATTTTGGCGGCAAAAGCGGCGATATTGCTCTCCAGCAGCTGACGGGCCTGCAGGATTTCAAACGGCCCGACGTCGCTGCTCAGCATCTGTTCTTCCTCGCTATCGTCCTCATGCGGGATGCGCATAACGTACACCCCAGAGCCCTGGCGAATATCGACAGTCCCCTGCAGCTCCAGCATCAGCAGCGCTTCACGCACGATCGTCCGACTCACACCGTAGGTTTCGGCAATATTGCGTTCCGGCGGCAGGCGCGACCCGATGGGATAGCGCCCCTGCGCAATCTGTGCGCGTAAATCATCACCAATTTCCTGGTAGGGTTTCTTTTCCGGCGGAATGATAGCCTTCTCCACAATATCACCTGTGCGTTTTGAGCCTGCGAGTCAATATCGGCGCTATCTTAGCAAAATTTAAGCTCGGCTAGCGCCACTCATCGTCAATATCCAGCGTTAACTCACGACTCTCCCGTAGCTGACGGAACCAGCTGGCGGAAGCCTTCGGTCGTCGCGCCCGGTTATTTTGCAGATCGATTTCAATCAGCCCGTAGCGATTCTTAAAGGCGTTCATCGGCGAAACGTTGTCAGTAAACGCCCACAGCATATAGCCGTGACAGTTGGCCCCCGCTTCGCGCGCGCGCAGGGTTTGCCACAGATGCTCGCTGATAAATCGAATGCGGTAGTCGTCAGCGATGGTGCCTTCGCTGTTACGAAACTGCCCTTCGTTCTCAACGCCCATACCGCTTTCCGCCACAAACCACGGGATATTGCGATAATCCTGTTTGATGCGCATCGCCATATCAAAAACGATTTGCGGATAGATTTCCCAACCGCGGGAGCTGTTCATCTTCCGTCCCGGAAGTTCAAAAGGCTCATAATAGTAAGCCGGATGGAACGGCGTTTGCGGGTGCCAGGCGCGCGACGGGGCCTTAACGCGATGTGGGTAGTAGAGATTAATCCCCAACTCATCGACGGTGTTTTCACGGATAATCGCTAATTCTTCCGCGCAATAATCCCAGGCAACATCATGCTGTTCGAGCAGGGTAAGCAGCTCCGGCGGGTATTCGCCATGAACCAGCGGATCGAGGAATACCCGGTTATAAAACAGATCGTAGATTTCGGCGGCGCGCACGTCATGGAGCGCTCTGGAACGCGGATAAGTGACCTCCGGGTTGAGAATACAACCTACCGTGCCGCGATAACCCTTCTCGCGAAACAGCCTGACCACTTTCGCCGTCGCCAGCACTTTGTGGTGATTCCACTGCATCCAGGTACCGGTGTTCTGTTCGTAGGGCCAGCGCAGCGCATCCAGGTAAACCCGAGTCTGCACCACAATCGGCTCATTGAAGGTAAACCAGCGCGTCACCTTGTGGTGATAACGGGCAAAAACCTTCTCTGCGTACTGCACAAACAGCTCCACCACTTTTTTCGATGCCCAGCCGCCGTACTGCTCCAGCAAATAGCCCGGGAGTTCATAGTGCTCAAGGCAGATCATCGGCTCAATGCCGTTCGCCAGCAGCTCATCAAACAACTGGTCGTAATACGTCGCATACGCTTCATCGACAGTGACGTTTTCATAGTCGGTGAGAAAGCGCGACCAGTTGATTGAGGTCCGGTAATGAGTCAGGCCCGCCAGCTTCATCAACTGTACATCTTCGCGAAAGCGGTTGATAAAATCGGTCGCCACCGCCGGACCATAGCCGTTATGCCAGACGTAGCGGTCGTTCTTGTACCAGAGATCCGGCCAGGAATCCTGGCCCTCTTGCTTGCCGCTCCAGCCCTCGGTTTGCCACGCCGAAGCGGCAGCGCCGAGGATAAAGTCGTGGGGGATCGCCATCCTTACTGTACTCATAGTGTCCTCATGCGTTTTGGCTGACCTGCGCGTTTTCCGCCTGGCGCTGAGCGGTGTCCGCACGGCGGGAGGCAATTTTGACGAACGGCAGGTAGATAAGCACCGCGGTTACGATGCAGATAAGCTGCGTGACCACCGCGCCCATCGAGCCCGCCGTAGAGAGCCAGGCATTAATCAGCGGCGGCGTGGTCCACGGCACCATCACCACCGCTTTACCAGCAAAACCGGCGGCAGTCGCAAAGTAGCCGATGCTACCGGTCACCAGCGGAGTGATAATAAAGGGGATCGCGAGGATCGGGTTGAGCATAATCGGCATACCGAAAATCACCGGCTCGTTGATATTGAACAGTCCTGGACCAATCGACAGTTTGGCGATCTCCTTCATCTCTTTGCGTTTCGTGCCGATCATCACCGCAATCAGCAGGCCAATCGTCAGCCCTGAACCGCCGATGCTCATATAAACATCCCAGAACGGCATGGTAATGATATTCGGCACCTCTTTGCCCTGCTCAAAGGCGCTCATATTGACGGTGATCGCCCCCAGCAGCAGCGGCTCGCGGATCGGTTTGATCATCTGGTTACCGTGGATGCCGATAACCCAGAACAGCTGCGCAACGAACATCAGCAACAGGATCCCCGGCAGGCTTTGCACCACCCGCTCCAGCGGCTGCTGCACCACTTGATAAACCGCGTCATAGAGATACATGCCGGTGGTCTGATGAAAAATAAAGCCAAAGGTGGCAATCAGCGTAGTGGTGATAATTGATGGGATCAGAGCGGAAAACGACGCCGATACGTTGGGCGGTACGGTATCCGGCATCTTGATCTTCAGCCCCTTACGCCCTTCCAGCCAGCAGTAGATCTCCACCGACAGAATGGCGATAAACATGCCGAGGAACAGGCTGCGGGTATCGGAGAACTGGCGCAGCAGCACATCTTTCACTTCATGCATTTGCCCGTCGACCATCATTTCAACGGTGGTCGGCGTGACGCAGATAAAACAGATTACCGCCAGCAGCCCAGGAAACAGGCTCTTGATGCCGTTAATCCGCCCGAGCTCGATACCGATAAGAAAGACCGCGCCGATGTTGAGAAAGTTAAGCGTCGCGTAGTTAATCGCGCTGGTGATCGGTTTTAGCGCCGCCAGAAAAGAGAGCGACTGAAAACTGGCCAGTCCGTTTTTAGGATCCAGCACCATGTTGGAGATCAGCACCGAAAAGGCACCGACAATGATCACTGGCATCAGGGTAATAAAGGCGGACTTTATTGCCATGATGTAGCGATAGCTGTTGAATTTCGTGGCGAAACTCCCCAGAGAGTCGATCAATTTGTCCTGCAATGCCATAGAGGATACCTCAGGTTTAAGGGCTTTTAGCGCACCAGGTGTACAGCCAAACACCTATTGGCATACCAAAAATAATCACTGGTGAGAAAAAGTTCTGTGACTAAGCTCGCAACCTCTCTACTGGTATTCCAAATAACGCAAAATTGGCATACCGCATTTGCCATTTGATTTTTTCAGACGATCAATTCCTGTAAAAGCGTGATCGCGATAGTTTTTTACGCTGCCTTGAGGCCATATCCCCCTGAATGTCTGTGATAAACTGCGCGTTACCACGTGATATCAGGAATCGTAACAATGGCAACAATGCTGGATGTCTCAATTCGCGCAGGCGTCTCTAAAGCGACGGTTTCCCGCGTGTTGAACGGCACAGGTCAGGTGAAAGAGAGCACCCGCCAACAGGTTTTTAAAGCGATGGAAGAGCTGGGCTATCGGCCTAACTTTCTCGCCCGCTCGCTGGCGAACCGCACGAGCAACAGCATCGGTCTGGTGGTCTCCACCTTCGATGGCTTCTATTTCGGACGCTTGCTACAGCAGGCATCCCGACAAACGGAGGCCTGGGGCAAACAGCTGATCGTCACCGACGGCCACGATGCGCCGGAGCGTGAAGAAGAAGCGGTGCAGATGCTGGCCGATCGTCAGTGCGACGCCATCGTGCTCTACACCCGCCATATGAGCGAAAAGAAAATCATGTCGCTGATTGAGTCCATCGACATGCCGCTGGTGGTCATTAACCGCGACGTCAGCCAGGCGCGAGAGATCTGCGTGTTCTTCGAACAACAGGACGCGGCGTTTCAGGCCGTTGAGTACCTGATTACCCAGGGTCATCGCGATATCGCCTGTATTACCGTGCCGATGCACACGCCGACGGGTAAAGCCCGTCTGGAAGGTTATCGTAATGCGCTGAAAAAACACGGTATCGAGTGGGATCCGGCCAAAGTGAAGTACGGCGATTCCACCATGACCCGCGGTTATGAGCTGTGCCGTGAACTGTTAGAAGAGAAGACGCCGTTTAGCGCGCTGTTTTCCTGTAACGATGATATGGCGCTGGGCGCTTCGAAGGCGCTGTATCAGGCGGGGCTGCGGATCCCGCAGGATATTTCGCTGTTCGGTTTCGATGACGCGCCGAGCGCAAAATGGCTGGAACCGGGGCTGTCCACGGTCTATCTGCCGATCGATAACATGATAACCACCGCTATCGATCAGGCGATCAAGCTGGCGAACGATCAGCCGATTGAGACGATCCCACCGTTTACCGGTACGCTGGTGCTGCGCGAATCGGTGACGACCGGGCCGTATTACAAGTAATTAGCTGAAGTTGCAATTGCCCGGTGGCGGCTAACGCCTTACCGGGCCTACAAAATTCACAATCCCCGTCGGGTAAGGCGTCAGCCGCCACCCGACAGAAACGCGGGCACTATGGGCAAAACGCCTTCACATCAACTCACAGCAGCTCAAGCGCCAACAGCTCTTCAATCGTCTGACGACGACGGATCAGCCTCGCTTTGCCGTTGTCGAACAGCACTTCAGGTAACAGCGGACGGCTATTGTAGTTAGAAGACATCGATGCGCCGTAAGCGCCGGTGTCGTGCAGCACCAGGTAATCGCCCGGTACTACCGCTGGCAGCAACCGCGTTTCTACCTTTCCCCCTTCCTGCTGGGTAAAGACGTCGCCCGATTCGCATAGCGGCCCGGCAACCACGGTTTTAATCTCCCCAGCAGCGCTAAGGTCGCGGCCATCAGCAGCCAGAGCGGTGATGTGGTGATAGCTGCCGTACATTGACGGACGCATCAGATCGTTGAAACCGGCGTCAATTAGCACGAAGTGGCGACTGCCCATCTCTTTCACGCTGCGAACCTGAGAAACCAGCACCCCGGATTCCGCCACCAGGAAGCGACCCGGCTCGATTTCCAGTTTCACCGGATGACCCAAATGCTTCGCCACCTGCTCGCGCGCCGCATTCCACAATCCGAAGTAGTGATCGGTATCGATCGCCTCTTCATCTTCATGGTAGGGGATCGACAATCCACCGCCGGCAGAGATCGCCTGCAGATCCTGGCCGAACTCGATAACCTGACGCACCATCGCGCCGCATACCTGTTCCAGGTGGCCGTAATCGACGCCGGAACCGATATGCATATGAATACCCACCAGCTGTAGCTGGTAGCGGCGCATCACTTCCAGCGCCGCCGGTAAATGGCTGTACCAGATCCCGTGTTTACTGTTTTCGCCGCCGGTATTGGTTTTTTGACTGTGACCGTGGCCGAAGCCTGGATTCACGCGCAGCCAGACGCGGTGGCCCGGAGAGACTTCACCCAGTTGGCTTAGCATGTCGATAGACCCGGCGTTGACCGGGATCTGCAACTCTTTCACCCGCGCCAGCGTTGCATCGTCAATCAGGTCAGCGGTAAAAACGATATCTTCCGGATGCTGGTGCGGATCATATCCCGCCGCCAGCGCGCGCTCGATCTCGCCCAGCGACACCGAGTCCACTTTAACGCCCAGTTCACGCATCAGACGCAGAATATGAATATTTGAGCAGGCCTTCTGCGCAAAACGCACGACGTCGAACTGACTCAGTTGGGTAATCTGACGGCGAATAATCTGCGCGTCGTAGACCCAGACCGGGCAGCCAAATTCGGCAGGCAACCGCAGCAGGTTCTCTGCGGTCAGATCGGTATCAGTAGCGTAAAGCGAGCGTGGCATAAGGAACTCCGGTGCTGTGTGTGCGTTGTTTGTGTTTTTTTACGATTACGCCACAGCCTGTAAGGAATAAAAAATATCGTTTTATTGCCAGTCTATGCAAAAATGATATAGCTCACGTCACTTGAGGAACCCCCATGCCCGCCGTAAACCTGCGCCATATTGAAATTTTCCATGCGGTAATGACCACCGGCAATCTGACGGAAGCCGCGCGGATGCTGCATACCTCGCAGCCGACCGTCAGCCGCGAGCTGGCGCGCTTTGAAAAGGTATTGGGCCTGAAGCTGTTTGCCCGCGCCCGCGGTCGCCTGCAGCCAACGGTTCAGGGGTTACGCCTGTTTGAAGAAGTGCAGCGCTCGTGGTATGGCCTCGACAGAATCGTCAGCGCGGCAGAAAGCCTGCGCGAGTTCCGCCAGGGCGAGCTGTCGGTAGTATGTTTACCGGTTTTTTCCCAGTCGTTTTTACCCCTGTTGCTACAACCTTTTCTGGCGCGCTACCC
Source organism: Klebsiella sp. MISC125 (assembly GCF_051131775.1). Classification (NCBI taxonomy): domain Bacteria; kingdom Pseudomonadati; phylum Pseudomonadota; class Gammaproteobacteria; order Enterobacterales; family Enterobacteriaceae; genus Klebsiella; species Klebsiella sp. MISC125. The sequence goes on along the minus strand of NZ_CP180448.1, from coordinate 1,173,710 downwards.
GGACGTCAGCCTGCAAATCGTCCCCCAGGAGTCGCCGCTGCTGGAAGAGTGGCTTTCAGCTCAGCGTCACGATCTTGGTCTGACCGAAACCCTGCATACCCCCGCCGGAACCGAGCGCACGCCGCTACTAACGCTAAATGAAGTGTGCGTACTGCCGCAAGGCCACCCGCTTGCCGCTAAACAAGAGCTGACGCCTGCGGATTTTCACGGCGAAAACTATATCAGCCTGTCGCGAACGGATAGCTACCGTCAATTACTGGATGCTTTATTCCTCGATCATCAAGTCAAACGGCGAATGGTCGTCGAAACGCACAGCGCGGCCTCAATTTGCGCAATGGTACGCGCGGGGGTGGGGATCTCGGTGGTCAACCCACTCACCGCGCTGGATTACGCCGGGAACGGCGTAGTGGTGCGCCGCTTTAGTATTGAAGTGCCGTTTACCGTCAGCCTGGTTCGCCCGCTGCACCGCCCTGGCTCTGCGCTGGTCGATGCTTTCGCTCTGCATCTGCAAAATAGCCTGCCGCGCATCCTGACCCCGCTCGAAGCGGTGCTTACGAAAGCATAAACTCCACCGCATCCGCAGCATGAATCGCCGCGGTATCAAACACCGGCAGAGGACTGCTTTCTGCGGGTACCAGCAGACCGATTTCAGTACAACCGAAAATCACCCCTTCAGCCCCCTGCTCCGCCAGGGCGTCAATGACCTGCAGATAGTAGTCACGTGATTCTGCGCTAAAGGTGCCCAGGCACAGTTCATCAAAGATGATCTGGTTGATACGTTCACGGTCTTCAGCTTCAGGAATCAGCGTGTCGATGGCGAACTGCTGCTGTAAGCGGCCGCGATAAAAATCCTGCTCCATGGTATAGCGCGTCCCCAGCAGGGCAACGCGGCTCTGGCCTTTGGCAGTAATCGCCCGCCCGGTGGCATCGGCAATATGCAGGAACGGCACGTCGCAGCGCGTTTCAATGGCTTCGGCGACCTTATGCATGGTGTTAGTACACAGCACGATGCCTTCGGCCCCCGCTTGCTGTAGCCCGAAAGCCGCCTGTGCCAGGATCTCACCCGCACGGTCCCAATCGCCCGAGGACTGGCAGGCCTCGATTTCATGAAAATCCACGCTGTGCAGCAGCAGGCTGGCGGAGTGCAGACCGCCCAGGCGCGCTTTGATACCTTCATTAATCAGGCGATAGTAGGGAATCGTCGATTCCCAGCTCATCCCACCCAACAGGCCAATCGTTTTCATCATTCGCTCCTTATGTGAAGTCCTTCAGTGAACCAAACTTGTGATCAACTTTCCACCTTCTCCTGACGATCGTTTCCTTTTATAGGAATGTGGGATAAATTAAATAAAACACTGTTTCACTTAAACACAGGATGACCGGATGTTTATTTTTCATAAAGAGACCACCCTTGAAGATCTGGGCAATGGCGTCACCCGTCGCATTCTTGCGCATGATGGCAAGATGATGGCGGTCGAGGTGAACTTCGAAGCGGGTGCCATTGGGCCAATGCATAACCACCCTCACGAGCAGCTCACCTATGTGCTCTCCGGTGAGTTTGAATTCACCATTGGTGATGAAAAGCACGTGGTTAGCGCGGGCGATACGCTCTACAAGAAACCGGAAATCATGCACGGCTGTATCTGCCTGAAGCCGGGGACGCTGCTCGATACGTTTACCCCCGTCCGCCAGGATTTTCTGCAAAAATAGTTTCCCCTCACCAGGGCATGCCTCGCATGCCCACCATTTTTTGAACTTTTCCGCCAAAAATAATTGTCATAAAGTATGTTCAATAACAATCATTAGCAAAGCAATTAACCCCGCCAGACCAGCCTCAGCTCTCATTTTCACCCCCCTTCTCAATTCCCCGCTATCTCTGCAAAATGCGCGCGCTCGCATTTTTTGAAACATCGTTTCGACTTTGATCACATTTCCGAGATGAACTGAATGACTCTGTAATAAATCGCAATAAAATAAATTTAAAACGGTGTTTTACAAAATCAGGACACCAGGTAAGGCAAAATCAAAAAACACATGCTCTGTAGGGATTTTTTAGAGTGAAAAGAGCTCAGAAACTCAAAGCTAACAAGGGATGACTCATCGCTGACATACCAGGAACGCATTAACTTTCCGGCGACACTCCTCGCGGGAAAGGCACTAAACCCGAATCCGTATTACAAACTCGTAAGCCAGGTAGGTATGTATGAATGAAAACAGAATGCTGGGATTGGCATGGATATCGCCCTATATCATAGGGTTGATAATCTTCACCGCCTTTCCCTTTGTTTCATCTTTCTTTCTCAGTTTCACTGAGTACGATTTGATGAGTCCACCGGTGTTTAACGGCATCGAAAACTATCGCTACATGCTTACCGAAGATGGCCTCTTCTGGAAATCCATGGGCGTGACGTTTGCGTATGTCTTTTTAACCATCCCTTTAAAACTGGCTTTCGCGCTGGGGATTGCTTTCGTCCTCAACTTTAAACTGCGCGGCATCGGTTTTTTCCGTACCGCCTACTACATTCCGTCGATTCTCGGCAGCTCAGTCGCCATTGCCGTTCTGTGGCGTGCGCTGTTTGCCATCGACGGCCTGCTGAACAGCTTTATCGGTGTGCTCGGCTTCGACCCGGTTAACTGGCTCGGCGAACCGTCTCTGGCGCTGATGTCCGTCACCCTGCTGCGCGTCTGGCAGTTCGGTTCAGCGATGGTTATCTTCCTTGCCGCCTTGCAGAACGTTCCACAATCTCAATATGAAGCGGCGATGATCGATGGCGCTTCAAAATGGCAGATGTTTATGAAGGTCACGGTGCCGCTGATCACACCGGTTATTTTCTTCAACTTCATCATGCAGACCACTCAGGCGTTCCAGGAGTTTACCGGCCCGTACGTCATAACCGGCGGCGGCCCAACCTACTCCACCTATCTGTTCTCGCTCTACATCTACGACACCGCATTTAAGTACTTCGATATGGGTTACGGCGCGGCGCTGGCATGGGTGCTGTTCCTGGTCGTCGCGGTCTTTGCCGCCATTGCGTTTAAGTCTTCGAAATATTGGGTGTTCTACTCCGCCGATAAGGGAGGCAAAAATGGCTGATATCCAACAAATCTCGCAAGCAAGGGACATTGCCGAACGTGAAGTCGCACGGACTCTGCGTCGTGAGAAAATCAACGCCAGTATCCGCTATGTGATCCTGCTGTTCGTTGGCCTGCTGATGCTCTACCCGCTGGTATGGATGTTCTCGGCGTCGTTCAAACCGAACCACGAGATCTTCACCACCCTGAGCCTGTGGCCTGCCCACGCGACCTGGGATGGTTTTATCAACGGTTGGAAAACCGGCACCGAGTACAACTTCGGCCACTACATGCTGAACACCTTCAAGTATGTGATCCCGAAAGTACTGCTGACCATTATCTCCTCCACCATCGTGGCGTACGGCTTTGCCCGCTTCGAGATCCCATGGAAGAAGTTCTGGTTCGCAACGCTTATCACCACCATGCTGCTGCCAAGCACCGTGCTGTTGATTCCTCAGTACCTGATGTTCCGTGAAATGGGCATGCTGAACAGCTATCTGCCGCTGTACCTGCCGCTGGCGTTCGCCACCCAAGGGTTCTTCGTGTTCATGCTAATTCAGTTCCTGCGCGGCGTTCCGCGCGACATGGAAGAAGCAGCGCAAATTGACGGCTGTAACTCCATTCAGGTGCTGTGGTACGTGGTGGTACCGATTCTGAAACCGGCGATTATCTCAGTGGCACTGTTCCAGTTCATGTGGTCAATGAACGACTTTATCGGCCCGCTGATTTACGTCTACAGCGTCGACAAGTATCCAATCGCACTGGCGCTAAAAATGTCCATCGACGTCACGGAAGGCGCTCCGTGGAACGAAATTCTGGCAATGGCGAGCATCTCCATTCTGCCGTCCATCATCGTGTTCTTCCTGGCACAACGCTACTTTGTTCAAGGCGTTACCAGCAGCGGAATTAAAGGTTAAGAGGGAAATATCATGGCTGAAGTTATTTTCAACAAACTGGAAAAGGTCTACTCCAACGGCTTCAAAGCGGTACATGCTATCGACCTGAAAATCGCTGAAGGTGAATTCATGGTGATCGTCGGACCATCCGGCTGCGCCAAGTCAACCACCCTGCGCATGCTGGCTGGCCTGGAAACCATCAGCGGCGGCGAAGTACGCATCGGTGAAAAAATCGTTAACAACCTCGCGCCAAAAGAGCGCGGGATTGCGATGGTGTTCCAGAACTATGCGCTCTACCCACACATGACCGTGCGTGAAAACCTGGCCTTTGGCCTGAAGTTAAGCAAGCTGCCAAAAGCGCAGATCGAAGCCCAGGTTAACGAAGCGGCAAAAATCCTCGAGCTGGACGATTTGCTGGACAGACTACCGCGCCAGCTCTCCGGTGGTCAGGCTCAGCGTGTGGCCGTAGGCCGTGCGATTGTGAAAAAGCCAGACGTGTTCCTGTTTGATGAACCGTTATCTAACCTGGATGCCAAGCTGCGTGCTTCGATGCGTATTCGTATCTCTGACCTGCATAAGCAGTTGAAGGCATCCGGTAAACCGGCGACCACGGTTTACGTGACCCACGATCAGACCGAAGCGATGACCATGGGCGACCGCATTTGCGTAATGAAGCTGGGTCATATCATGCAGGTGGATACCCCGGACAACCTCTACCACAAACCGAAGAACATGTTTGTGGCCGGCTTTATCGGCTCGCCGGAAATGAACATCCGCGCCAGCAAACTGACAGAAGATAATGGCCAGCTATCCCTGACTATTGGCAATCAGACCATGCCGTTAAGCGCCGCGCTAAAAGAGAAAGTCGCCAGCTACGCCGGTCAGGATATGTTCTATGGTATTCGCCCTGATTTTGTCTCGCTCTCCGATGAGCCGTTCGCTGAAGGCGGTTGTATTGGTGAAATGGTTCGCGCCGAAAACATGGGACATGAATTCTTCATTTACCTGAAAGTTGGCGAGTATGAACTGACTGCACGAATTCCTTCTGATGAAGCTAAGCCCATGATCACCAAAGGACTTCATCGTAAGGTGTACTTTAAGTTTGATATGAATAAGTGCCATATCTTTGACGCTAAAACCGAACAGAACATCTCTCTGTGAACACTGGAGTATTAAAATGAAAAAAGTGCTTTTAAGCGCCGTAATCTCCGCAACTCTGGGCCTTACCGCGTTACCGTCAATGGCGAAGGATGTCGACCTGCGTATGTCATGGTGGGGCGGCAACGGCCGCCATCAGGTCACCCTGAAGGCGCTGGAGGAGTTCCACAAACAGAATCCAGACATCAACGTCAAAGCGGAATATACCGGCTGGGACGGTCACCTTTCGCGCCTGACCACGCAGATCGCGGGCGGCACCGAGCCTGACGTGATGCAGACCAACTGGAACTGGCTGCCGATCTTCTCGAAAAACGGCGAAGGCTTCTACGATCTGAATAAGATGAAGGACGTTATCGACCTGAGCCAGTTCGATGCCAAAGAGCTGCAAACCACCACGGTGGACGGCAAGCTTAACGGTATTCCCATTTCCGTCACCGCCCGCGTGTTCTACTTCAACGATGAGACCTGGAAAAAAGCTGGCGTCGAGTACCCGAAAACCTGGGACGAACTGATGGCGGCGGGCAAAACCTTCGAAAGCAAGCTGGGTAAACAGTATTACCCGGTGGTGCTGGAGCATCAGGACACCCTGGCGTTGCTGAATTCATATATGATTCAGAAATATAACCAGCCGGCTATCGACGAAAAAACCAAGAAGTTCTCCTACAGCAAAGAGCAGTGGGTTGAATTCTTCCAGATGTATAAAAAGCTTATCGACAGCCACGTGATGCCGGACACCAAGTACTACGCCTCGTTCGGCAAGAGCAATATGTATGAAATGAAGCCGTGGATTCAGGGCGAGTGGGCGGGGACCTATATGTGGAACTCCACCATCAACAAATACTCCGACAACCTGAAGCCGCCAGCGAAGCTGGATCTGGGTAACTATCCAATGCTGCCGGGCGCTACCGACGCGGGTCTGTTCTTTAAACCAGCACAGATGCTCTCCATCGGTAAATCGACCAAAAACCCGGAAGCAGCGGCGAAAGTCATTAACTTCCTGCTGAACAGCAAGGAAGGGGTTGATACCCTGGGCCTGGAGCGCGGCGTACCGCTGAGTAAAGTGGCGGTGCAATACCTGACCGAAGACGGCACCATTAAAGCCGATGACCCGGCGGTATCCGGCCTGAAGCTGGCGCAGTCTCTGCCAACCAAGCTTTCCGTGTCGCCATACTTCGATGACCCGCAGATCGTTGCCCAGTTCGGTACCTCTCTGCAGTACATCGATTACGGACAGAAAACGGTCGAAGAAACGGCTGCGGATTTCCAGCGTCAGTCTGACCGTATCCTGCGCCGCGCGATGCGCTAACGGCTCGTTATCAGTACCTACCCCGCAGCCCTGGCTGCGGGGTATTTTTTTAGCAAGGAGTCAATCATGAAAGGCAAAATCATCCCGCTGAACTTTCGGACCACGCAGGACAGCGAAACCGGTCACCAGGTGATCCGGATGACGCCATCGCATGTTATCTGTCACCGTAATTACTTCTATCAAAAATGCTTTACCCAGGACGGTAGCAAGCTGATTTTCGGCGGCGCGTTTGAAGGCCACTGGAACTACTATTTACTCGATATCGCCGCCCAGCAGGCCACTCAGATTACCGACGGGCCGGGCGATAATACCTTCGGCGGTTTTCTTTCTGCGGATGACCAGGCGCTGTGGTATGTCAAAAACAACCAACAGCTGCGCCGCGTGAGCCTGGCGACGCTGGAGGAACAGGTCGTTTATCAGGTGGACGACGAGTGGGTCGCTTACGGCACCTGGGTTGCTAATAGCGATTGCAGCCAACTGGTGGGAATTGAAATCAAAAAAAGCGACTGGCAGCCGCTGACCGACTGGAGCAAGTTCCGCGACTTTTACTTTACCGAACCGGAATGTCGTCTGATTAATATCGATCTACACAGCGGTGAACAGCGTGTGGTATTGCAGGAAAAACGCTGGCTCGGCCACCCGATTTATCGTCCGTTTGATGACAACACCATCGCCTTCTGCCACGAAGGCCCGCGCGATGCGATCGATGCCAGAATGTGGCTTATCGACGCTGACGGCAGCAATATGCATAAAGTTCGCCAACACCAACCGGGAGAGAGTTTTACCCATGAGTTCTGGGTGCCGGATGGTTCCGCGCTTTACTACGTCGCCCATCAGGAAAACGATCCGCATCGTTATCTGTATCGTGCCGATCCGGTAACGCTGGAAAACCAACAGCTGATGGCGATCCCCCCTTGTTCACATCTGATGAGCAATCATGATGGTTCTCTGGTGACCGGCGACGGCGCGCCGCACAGCACCGGTGATATTAGCCTGAACGATCCGTTTATCTGGGTATTTGATATTCGTAGCGGTGAGCAAAAAGCGATTTGCCGTCATGATTCGACCTGGAAAGTCATCGAAGGCGAGCGTCAGGCAACGCATCCGCATCCGTCATTTTCACCAGATAACCGCTGGGTGCTGTTTACTTCCGATAAAGAAGGCATGCCCGCGCTGTATCTGGCTGAGGTGTAGTCGCTCGGCAACGTCCCCGGCTGTGGGCCGGTAGCCCGGACTGATGCGCAGCATCGCCTCCGGGACATTCAGCTACTCTGCATTCTGATCCCGGGGCGGCGCAAAGCGCCTTGCCCGGGCTACGGGGCCGCAGACGGCTAAAAACGGGTAGCCCAGACTGATGCGCAGCATCGCCTCCGGGACATTCAGCCACTCAGCATCCTGATCCCGGGGGCGGCGCAAAGCGCCTGCCCGGGCTACGGGATCGCAGACGGCTGAAAACTTGTAGCCCGGACAGATGCGCAGCATCGCCTCCGGGACATTCAGCTACTCTGCATTCTGATCCCGGGGGCGGCGCAAAGCGCCTTGCCCGGGCTACGGGTCCGCCGCAAGCTTGCGATGGGGTAGCCCGGGTAAGGCGTTTACGCCGCAACCCGGGAAAACCGGTCAGAAGAAATACTTAAACCGCACCCGAGCGCCGTAGCGTTCATCGGTATTGCCGCTTTTCGCCGCCGACGAATCCAGCCACGACGCATAGGCTCCGAGGTAAATATTAAAGTTCGGCATATCCATAATATTCGGCAGCAGCCATGAAGTGTGAATAGTATGGATGTCGTAGCGCCCCGGCGTCAGGATCGCGCAATCGCCGTCACATTCCGCGCTGACACCGGACATATTAAACCTGTCGATTTTATTATGCGCATAGATATAGCCCAGCTCCACGCGGTGCCATAACGCATTGATACCGGCGCTGAAATCCTTTTCATCCGCCGCATCCAGATACGCGGTGCTCAGATTTACCACCGCCCCATCCTCGGCATCGGTTTTCAGCGTATTCCAGCTCAGCGTCATGCCGTAGCCGGTGCGGCTGGACTGATCGACCCAGCGACCGTTTTGATTCTGATAACCATAGGCGTTATTGACGAGGTTACTCTCCAGCGCCGCCGCTACCGACCACGCACCCGACTGCCACGCGGCCACCGGGCGCACGTAAACCACGTTTTTACGGTTATCCAGCGCGTTGCCGTGATAGTTCTGATCGACAAACAGAGAGCTGCCGTCTTCCACCAGCGTATTAACCTCAAAGTACCAATTATCAAGGTTTTTACTCAGCAGGAAGTTACCGCCGCTACTACTACGCCCACGCCCCTCTTTCATCATGTAAATATAGCCATAACCATCGCTATACAGATCGTTCGCCGTATTGCCGGAATATTCAATAAAGGTATCCTGATTCAGCGGGAACATATCGTAAGCTTCGAAGCGACCAATTTTTATTTTCCAGTCACTCTCCTGACCAAAGAAAAATGCCGCGTCATCAAGATTCATTTTACCATTCATATCCGCCAGCGGCTGGACGCTGAATCCAGCATATTTCCCGTTAGCGCCTTTGCGTAATCCATCAAAGCCCAGAAGAATACGTCCGTTAATATCCCAACGTTCTTTATCTCCCGGTGCCCAGTTTTTATTAGCGCTGGTTTTCACCGACGTTAAACTACCGGTGCGGCTGGCGCCGTCCATATTAAATTCAACGTCGCCATAGAATTTTAATTCACCATAATCATTAAGCTGCAAAGTGGGCTTAGCGGGTGCGGTACTGGCCACCGCCGTTGGCGTCTCCTGACGTTTTAGCGCTCGGATCTCCGCCTCCGCGCTGGATGCCCGCTGTTCCGTCGCTTTCAGCCGTTGCTCCATTTGCGCCAGCCGTTCTTCGAGTGTTAATGGCTCCTGCGCATTAGCCAGAGGGGTAAATAAAGACGTCAGAAAACACCCGACCCAGATTTTATTCATCGGCAAACCCTTTTATTAAATTAAGTTTTTATTTATAGGTAAAACACGACAATAATAACCCGCCCATCCTCGAAGACGGGTTATTAACGATAATGAAATAATGATTATTCGAGTTGCCAGGCTCCCGCTTCAGTTAAAAACGCCGAACCGCTCCAGGCAAATAAAGCCAATTCGCGATTGTCTGCATCCGGATATATACGACTACTGAGACAAGCCTCACCATCATTAACAAACACTTCGACGGAAGAGCTATCGAAGAATATCCTTAACTTCAGCTCTGCCCCTGCGGTCAACGGCACGCTACGTACCCCGCACAGACCATACTGCGGATAATGACGCTCCAGCACCAGGCGCTGCATCTGCGCGTCCACGTAAATACGCAGACCATCACCGAAGCTCAGACCATACTGCTCAGCGCTGCTGTTGGCGCAATCCCAGTTCAGGATGACCTCCATGGCTTCACAGTTTTCCACCATCATCGTCTGCTGGTTTTTCAGCGTTGTGACCGGCCACGGGAACCAGGCTCCGCGCATGCTCTCGACCTCTTTAGCCGGGCGCATTTGCAGACGGTTATCCGCGCTCAGGCTCAGCTCGCGCGGTAGCGAAAGCATACCCGACCAGCCATCCTGCTGCTCCGGCTGCGGCGATTCCCACATATCCAGCCAGCCAATCACGATACGGCGGCCATCGGGGGTGAGAAAGCTCTGCGGGGCATAAAAATCGTGCCCATGATCCATCTCAGCAAATTCCCCCTCGCGAACAAACGCCTGCCCCGGCCGCCAGTCGCCGAGCAGATAGCCGCTCTGGAAAAGGTTACGGTTCTGATAGCCTTTTGCCGCAATCCCCTGCGGGGAAAACATCAATATGTGTTTACCATTGAGAGTGAAAAAGTCCGGGCACTCCCACATATAACCCATCTCTTTCTCTGCCTCGTCGAGAACGCCCGCGTCGTGCCACTGGCGCAGATCGGCAGAACGATACAGCCGCACCTGCCCTGTGTCGCCATCGCGAGCGCCGACGATCATGTACCAGCACTCCCCTTCCCGCCACACTTTCGGGTCGCGGAAATGGTGCATGTCCGGCGGGGTATCGACCACGATCCCCTGGCGCTCAAAGTGAATACCGTCGCGGCTGGTCGCCAGACACTGCACCTGATAGAGATTAGCCTCATCGCTGGCGTCACCGTGGAATTTATGCCCGGTATAAATCAGCGCCAGCGTATCGCCATCAACGACCGCCGATCCGGAGAAACAGCCGTCTTTATCCTCCGGGCCTTCCGGGGCCAGCGCCACCGGCAGATGCTCCCAGTGAACCAGATCTTTACTGCGCGCATGCCCCCAGTGCATCGGCCCCCACTGGGTCGAGTACGGGTGATGCTGATAAAAAGCGTGATACCAGCCGTCGAACCACACCAGACCATTCGGGTCGTTGATCCAGCCCGCGCGGGCGGCCAGGTGGTAGCGCGGATACCAGCGCAAGTTCAGCGCCTCGCGTTTAGCCTGTAATTCCTGTTCAGCGTTGGCAATTGTGTACGTCATAGTCTTCACTCTTTTGATTCAGATAGCGGTGGGCTGCGAGACCAGCGGGTCCGAAGAGGACTTCGTGGAACGCAACAAGAAGATGGAGATAAAGGTGGTGCAGAACACCAGCAGTCCCATAATCAGATAGGACTGGGCAAAGCCGTATTTCTCGTAGCTATAGCCCGCCAGCGGCGACAGTATCGTGGCGATAACCGAACTGGTGCAGGCGAAGCCCACCAGATACAGCGTGGAAGAGAGGCGTTTATCGAAGTTTAAGCTGTTGTATTTAAAGATAGAGACCAGCAGTATCGGCAGCTCGACCGCGTGCAGCAGTTTGGTAATGGAGATAAGCAGCGGCCCTTCAACCAGCCCGGAAGCCACCATGCGCATCGCCATCACCATTCCGGCGAAGATCAGGCCGTTTTTCGCGCCAATGCGGTTAACCAACCACGGAGCGCAGAACATCCCCGCCGCTTCAAGAAAGACCTGGAACGAATTCAGATAGCCATACATCGCGTTCCCTTCCTGCAGCGTCGGGAACTGTGAGGAGAAATAGACCGGAAACTGCTGGTCGTAAACGCCGTAGATGCAGGTACCGATCACAAAGAATACCAGCGCCCAGAAACGCGGCAGGGTCAGCAGGCGCAGCGCATCCTCCAGCGTCACTTTACCGCCAGCCACCGCTTCATCCATCGCCTGTGACGCAGAGAAAACCCGCAGCCGCGCCAGTAAAATAAAGAACACCAGGCCGGAGCAGCTGGCTACCGCAAAGTTTAAATGCGGGTTGATGTTGAACAGTAAACCGGCAAAGAACGTCGCCACCGCCCAGCCCAGCGAACCCCACATCCGCGCCTTGCCGAATTCAAACTGGCTCTGGCGCGCTACACGTTCGGTATAAGATTCCAGCACGCCGATGCCGCCGTTAAAGGTCAGGCCGATATAAATCCCGCCAAAAATACTGCCGAGTAACACGTTAATTTTCAGCAGGTAGCCAAAAAGCATATAGGCCGGGCCTGAGAGGATCAGCAGAACGGTGATGTACCAGAGCAGATTCTTACGCAGGCCGAGCTTGTCCTGAATAAAGCCGTAGCAAACCTGCGCAAACAGCGCAGAGACGGAGAGCACCGCGTAAATAAAACCGGTGTCTCCCGGTTTCAGACCCACTTCCTGATGCAACCAGATAGAGAGCAGAGAGCCTGAAGAGGACCAGGTGACAAAAAAGAAGAACAGTAACGCACTGAGTAACGGGTAGCTTTGGGAGCGATGCGCTTTCATCATGACATTCTCATGTTGGAGTAATGCTGATATGGTAACGTTAACAAAAAGCGAAACTCATGTCGTTTTGCTGAGATTCATGATGTTAATCACAAAAGTTAACGTTAACATAATAAGAGTGCGATCGCGATCAAATATTCCTCGCCTGCGCACGCGCTACGTGTACGATAGAATATCGTATGATCCTTTTACATCAGTAACTTAGTTAAACCCCGTTGCGACGGCGAGGGTGGAGCACTCAATATGGCATCCCTGAAAGATGTGGCAAAGCTGGCGAATGTGTCGCTGATGACGGTTTCCCGCGCGCTGAATAGCCCGGAAAGGTTGAAACCAGAGACCCTGGCCCGCGTACAGGCGGCTATCGAACAGACCAACTATGTCCCCGATCTGTCAGCGAAAAAAATCCGCGGCGCTCACGCTACGCCAAACACCATCGGGGTACTGGCGCTGGATACCGTGACTACGCCGTTCTCGGTGGAGATTACGCTTTCTATCGAGGAAACTGCGCGTGCCCACGGCTGGAACAGTTTTGTGGTTAATATGTTCTCCGACGATAGCCCGGAAACCATTGTCGATCTGCTGCTCTCTCACCGTCCGGACGGGATCATTTACACCACTATGGGGCTGCGACAGGTGCCGCTTCCGGCCAAGCTGTTGACTCTCCCCTGCGTGCTGGCGAACTGCGAAAGCCTGCACGATCCGGTCGCCAGCTATATTCCGGATGATGAACAAGGGCAATACACCGCGGTGCAGGCCTTGCTGGCTGCGGGCTACCGTCGTCCGCTGTGTCTGCATCTACCGGCTAACCATCTCGCAACCGTCCGCCGCCGTCAGGGGCTGGAACGCGCCTGCCGGGAAGCGGGGATTGACCCGGACGCGCTCGATCACTGCTATATGGCCTACGGCGATGAACACTATCGCGATATTCCCGCCATCGTGTTAGCGCATATCCAACAGCAAAAGCCGCAGTTCGACTCGGTGATTTGCGGCAACGACCGTATTGCATTTATGGTTTATCAGACGCTGTTGGCGCAGGGGTTGCACATTCCGCAGGATGTAGCAGTCGTGGGTTACGATAATATGGTGGGGATCGGCGATCTGTTCTTACCGCCGCTGTCGACGGTACAGCTCCCGCATTATGACATCGGGCGCCTGAGCGCCCTGCATATCATTAACGGCGACAGCCATCGGGAAACGGTACGGGTTGCCAGCCCGTGGCTGCCGCGCGAGTCGCTGTAATTAATTGCCGATGTTGCGCAGCTTCTCGCCGGACATCAGCTTACGTTCGATATGCTCCAGGGTGACGTTTTTGGTTTCCGGAATCAGCCAGAAAGTCACACCGATAAAAGCGATGTTCAGCGCAGTGTAAAGCCAGAAGGTTCCCGCCGCGCCGATTGAATCAAGCAAGGTCAGGAATGTCGCGCCGATAATCATGTTCGACACCCAGTTGGTCGTGGTTGAACAGGTGATACCGAAGTCGCGGCATTTCAGCGGCTGAATTTCCGAACACAAAATCCACACTACCGGCGCGGCGCTCATCGCATAGCCCGCGATGCACATCATGGTCATGCCGACCGACAGCCAGGAAAGGCCGCTGGAGGCAGTGCCGTTATCAAACTGCATCAGGCAGTAGCCCAGCACCAACGTGCCGACAGCCATAACGCTAAAACCGATTTTCAGCGCCGGTTTACGTCCGGCCTTATCGACGGTGAAGACCGCGATAAAGGTGGCGAACATAAAGGTCAGGCCAACCACCAGCGTCGCCACCATCTGCTGCTCGGTGGTGGTGAAACCGGCCATTTTGAAGATACGCGGCGCGTAGTACATGATGATATTCATACCGGTAAACTGTTGCATGGCCTGCAACAACATGCCGAGAAATACCGCGCGGCGCACGTTGCGGTTGATTTTAAACAACGCCCAACCGCCCTGTTTTAGCTTCAGGCTTTCACGAATTTCGTTCAGCTCATCGCGGGCTTTTTCCGAGGTATCGCGCAGCATCCGCAGCACCTCTTCCGCCTCGACGTGACGCCCTTTTTCCGCCAGCCAGCGCGGGCTGTTGGGCAAGAAGACGACCAGAATGATCAGCACAACCGCCGGTAAGGCCAGCACCCCAAGCATCGCCCGCCAGTTACCGCTGTAGCTAAACGCGGTGTCAGAGAGAAATGCCATCACGATCCCCAGCGTTACCATCAGCTGGTACATACTGATCATCTTGCCGCGCACGTTTTCGCTGGCCATTTCAGACAGATACAGCGGTGCGGTATAGGAGGCGATACCTACGGCAACGCCGAGAATGACCCTCGCCGCCAACAGCATTTCGACGCTGGTCGCAAAAGCAGAGCCAATAGAGCCTGCGACAAACAGCACGGCGCCAACCATCAGACTGTATTTACGCCCGAGACGGAACGAGAGCCAGCCGTTAAATAACGCGCCGATCGCGGCACCCAGCATCATGCTGCTCACCACCCACTCCTGCATGCGGCTGGATAAGACAAAATGATCGGTAATAAAGGGCAGCGCCCCGGCAATCACCCCGATGTCGAGGCCAAACAACAATCCCGCCACTGCGGCGGCAATCGAAACAAACTGATTCATGCGCCGGGTATCGCGCTGCGTACGCGGCATTAACGTAGAGTCGTTATTAATTGAAGCCATTTTTTCCTGCCAGACGGAGTAAGACATGTGATGAAAGTACGATATCGGCGGACTAAGGTGTCAGGCAGGACGAGCCAAAGATATGGATTAATAAGCTACCAGTAGCCGTTTTGTGATGGACATTCAACTTTCAAAAGAACAGAAAAAAATCATCTCACTATCGAAAAACCCCATTACACATAGATAATCAGCTAAAAAACAAATAAACCATATGGACTATTCTAATTTCATGATATGGACAATTATTGTTAATACATAAAAAAACCCTGCCGAAGCAGGGTGAGATTGCTGACAAATGCGCTTGAAAGTGAAGAGGATTGGTTTTCTCCTTCTCCCTCCGGGAGAGGGCCGGGGTGAGGGCTTTTTGCACATTCTCCCCTCACCCTAACCCTCTCCCCACAGGGGAGAGGGGATCGTCCATGCTCTTTGATAACGCGGCGAAAATTAGCGCGCCAGCCAGCCGCCATCAACCGCCACGGTGTAGCCGTTGATGTAATCAGACGCGCTGGAAGCCAGAAATACCACCGGACCCATCAGGTCGCTCGGCAGTCCCCAACGTCCTGCCGGGATGCGGTCAAGGATTTCGCTGCTGCGCTGTTCATCAGCACGCAGCTGCTGGGTATTGTTGGTCGCCATATAGCCCGGCGCAAGCGCGTTCACGTTAATACCGTGCTTCGCCCACTCGTTGGCCAGCAGACGGGTCACGCCCATTACCGCACTTTTGGACGCGGTGTAAGACGGCACGCGTATCCCGCCCTGGAAAGAGAGCATGGACGCGATGTTAATGATCTTGCCGCCGTTACCCTGAGCGATAAAGTGCTTCGCCGCCGCCTGAGACATAAAGAACACGCTCTTAATGTTCAGGTTCATCACGTCGTCCCAGTTTTTCTCGCTAAACTCGATAGCGTCTTCACGACGAATCAGACCGGCGTTGTTCACCAGAATATCGATATGACCAAACTCAGCTACCGCACGCTCCAGCAGCTGCGGGATGCCGTCAATCTGGCGCAGGTCTGCGGTCAGGCTAAGAAAACGACGGCCCAGCGCGGTAACGCGTTCAATGGTTTCCGTCGGTTCAACAATATTGATACCCACGATATCGCAGCCGGCTTCCGCCAGGCCGACCGCCATGCCCTGGCCCAGACCTGTATCACAACCGCTGACAACAGCCACTTTGCCCTGTAGGGAGAATGCATCGAGAATCATACTTTGTTCCTTAATCTTTCAGAGCCTGTAGGCACAGGCAAGGTTCTATTGGTCCAGCCTGCTGCTTGCACAGACCCTTATGGTTTTAAGAACTCTATAGGGATTTACTCATAAAAATAAAACAGAGTTCCGTTTTACAGTGAGCACATCTTAGCCCTGGCTAAAGTCATTTTCAATTATTATTAAAACGTTGTTTCAATTTTAAGATAAGTAAATCATGAAAATGCAAAACAGATCACGAAGCGTTGCGCCACCGGCAAAATAAAATCAATTTAAATCGATAAAATACAATAAGTTACAACACCTTTGAAAAATGACGGTAGATCATAAAAAAACGACCATAAAACAAAGATGATCCCGGCATCTGCTGGACAGGCGACAAAAAAGTGCGATCCACCACGGGAAGTTGTTGCGAATTGCGTCCACCATCACAAATAATGAAACGATGTTTTGATAAATTGACACCTATCTTTTAAATCAACTTCCACTGACCAGCTCACGCAGGCTGGCGACATCTCAGGAAGGAAAAGGAGTACATCATGGCTAAAGGCATGCGGGTTAAATTGAATTATGAAGTCAGCCGCGATCCGGACACCGGCGCGGAAATCACCCGCTTAACCCCACCGGAAGTAACCTGTCATCGTAACTATTTCTATCAGAAGTGTTTTTTCAATGATGGCAGCCATTTGCTGTTTGCTGGTGAGTTCGATGGCCACTGGAACTACTATCTGCTGAATCTGGCGAAAGCCGAGGCGGTACAGTTAACGGAAGGTGCCGGTGATAACACCTTTGGTGGTTTCCTCTCTCCGGATGATAAATCCCTCTATTATGTGAAGAACGACCGCACGCTGCTGGAAGTCAACCTCACCACGCTGCAAGAGCGCGAAGTTTATCGCGTCGCCGATGATTGGGTTGGCTACGGTACCTGGGTGGCAAACAGCGATTGCACCAAACTGGTTGGGATCGAGATTGCCAAAAGCGACTGGACGCCGCTCAACGACTGGCAGATTTTCCACGACTTCTTCCATAAAGGCCCCCATTGCCGCCTGCTGCGCGTCGACCTACAAACCGGCGAAAGCAGTGTGATTCACGAAGAGAAAAAATGGCTGGGTCACCCGATTTATCGTCCTTTCGATGACAACACGGTCGCCTTCTGCCACGAAGGCCCGCACGACCTGGTCGATGCGCGGATGTGGATGGTTAATGAAGACGGCAGCAACGTGCGCAAAGTCAAAGAGCATGCACAAGGTGAAAGCTGCACTCATGAATTCTGGGTACCGAACGGTTCTTCGCTGATGTATGTTTCTTATCTGAAGGGCCAGCAGGGCCGGACAATTTATAGCTTCAACCCGGATACCGGCGTCAATGAAGCGGTGATGCAGATGCCAGCATGTTCGCATCTGATGAGTAACTTCGATGGCACGATGCTGGTGGGCGATGGTTCCGGTACGCCGGTCGATGTGAAAGATACCAGCGGCTACACTATCGATAACGACCCCTATCTGTACGCGTTTGATGTCGCGAAGCAGGCATATTTCCGCGTCGCACGCCACGACACCTCCTGGGCAACGGTGGCGAATAGCCGCCAGGTTACTCATCCGCATCCATCCTTTACGCCGGACGATAGCGCAATTCTGTTTAGTTCCGATAAAGACGGCAAGCCTGCTGTTTATATCGCGAAGCTATCGTCGCAGCCTGAGATGCTGAAAGCATAGAATTAGCCACTGTTTAGTTTGAGTTAGTGTTTCTGTAACTGGCCTTGCCCTCCTTTTGGAGGGCTTTTTTATGTCCGGAGTTTTCCCCGGGTCCTTCCAGACGCGGTCTTCCCGGAGGCGGCGCAATGCGCCTGTCCGGGCTTGTATGATGACTCCATCAGAAAGAACCGGCCAGTTCTCTCTGATGGCGGTCCGGATGCCGTGTCCGGGCTTAGGCTTTCGCGCCTGTTCCGTAGATCTTTGCACCGGACTGCCGTTCTTTCTCATGTGATAAACCGGACAGTATCATGGACCGGCTTTCACCGGTAACCCGTATTCGCAAGGTTGGTTTCACTATGGAAAATAAACTGTACTTCATCGGCATTGATGTAGCCAAAGCTAAGCTCGATGTTGATATCCTGCGCCCTGATGGTCGGCATCGCGGTAAAAAATTCGAAAATACGCCCTCCGGACATGAAGCGCTTGTCCGCTGGCTTCGCAGCCATGATGTGAACCATGCCCATGTCTGCATGGAGTCCACCAGTACCTACATGGAAGAGGCTGCCGCGTATCTGAGTGATGCCGGTTATACCGTCTCCATTATCAACCCCGCCCTGAGTGCCGCCTTCGCCCGTAGTGAAGGGTTGCGCAGTAAAACCGACAAAGTCGATGCCCGTATGCTGGCGCACTTCTGCCGGGAGAAACGTCCGTCAGCATGGGAGGCACCGCACCCGACAGAGCGGGCCCTGAAAGCGCTGGTGTTACGGCATCAGGCGCTGACAGAGATGCAGACGCAGGAGAAAAACCGTCAGGAAACAGCCCCGGAGGTCCAGTTAGCGAGCATCGATGTGCTCCTGGAGTGCCTGAGTGCTGAACTGAAACGTATCGAAAAACAGATAAAAGACCTGACGGACAACGACCCGGATATGAAGCAACGGCGGAAGCTGCTGAACAGCATCCCGGGTATCGGCGAGAAAAACGGCGGCGGTCCTGCTGGCGTATACGGGACTGAAGCTGAGGTTTGCCACAGCGCGGCAGTTCGCCGCGTATGCAGGGCTGACGCCGGTGCAGCATGAGTCAGGCAGTAGCGTGATGCGGGCGAGCCGGATGAGTAAAGCGGGTCCGGTTCAGTTGCGCAGAGCATTATATATGCCAGCAATATCAGCGCTGTATCACACGGCGTGGGGAAAAGCGTTCAGAAAGAGACTGGAAGGGAATGGCAAACGCGCGAAAGTTATCATAGGGGCGATGATGCGCAAGCTGGCGCAGGTGGCGTACGGAGTGCTGAAGTCAGGGGAGCCGTTCGATGCGTCACAACATGGAATAGCGGTAGCGTAGGGACGAAAAGACTGCGGGAATAGAAAAACAGCACCCAGAGGGTGCTGTCGCTGGTGTGTCTGTCATCCAGAAACCGGAGAGAGCCCCGCAACTAAAAATGGTTGCCGATGCTCACAGTATCTACATTATGTGCCAATGGGGTAGCCCGGACAGATGCGCAGTACCGCCTCCGGGAAGATAGGTTAATACAAACAGAAAACCCCGGCTGACTGCTCCGGGGAAAACGATGAGGAGGTTTTTTTAATTTAGAACGAGTAGGCAACACCGACGCGGAAACGGGTCTGGCGGTCGCTGCGGTCGTTGACACCGACGTTGCCGAGTTCGCCGTACGGCGCCCAGTTTTTATCCAGCTTATAGGCAACCTTGAGGTTGTATTCCTGAGAGTACGGTTTATTGTCGTTACGTTTCACACCTTCCGTACTGCGCGCATAAACGTAGTTCAGCTCAGCGCGCCAGTCGCCCAGGACGTAACCGGCCCATGCATCGCCACGGTTTACCTTATCATCGTCTTTACCTGCATTCGCCGGATAACGGGTGTAGTCATAACGGTAGCGGGCAGCAACATAGAAGCCGTTATCGAAGCTGTACTGTACGCGCAGGTTCGGTTTATAGATTGAGCGGCTATCGTTACTTTCAATCGCAAACCCGGGCGTTACTGAGAAGTTTTTATCCGCCTTCCACTGCCAGCTAATAGTCTCTTCATGACCATTACCAATGACATCAGAATAAGGCTGGCTGGCGCTATCACCACCTGATTTCCACTTCGCCTCGACGGAGAAGCCAAAACCATTAGCGAAACGATGGGAGACGGAAACGCGGTCAGCGTTGCTCTTGTCCGACTTCCCCCCATCGATAAATTCATGACGTAAATCGACGGTGACAGCTGAAGCCGCGAAAGACATGCCACAGAGTGCAGCAAGGGCCAGAGATTTTGCAAACATGAGGTACCCCTTATAATTTAAAATATCGTTTCTTTTTTATGAAACTGTATTTTATTTTTTAAGTAATAATGTTTTAGTGATCGAGATCGTAATTATTTGTTTCAAAAAAGATGGCACAGCAAGACGTGACCGAGCTCAACAAAATAGAGGGTTACGAGGGAATTTGCGGGGAAAAGTGCTCGATAATAAAAACAAAAAAGCCTCCGCGGGGAGGCTTAGAAAAATCACATCAGAATGGGCTTATACCCTAAATAATTCGAGTTGCTTAAAGGCGGCAAGGGCGTAAGTCCCCAGGAGCATAGATAACTATGTGACTGGGGTGAGCGCACGTAGCCAACACATAAGCAACTTGAAGTATGACGGGTATATTAGCGTTCAACTGCCAACGCTACGCCCTGACCGCCGCCAATACACAGCGTGGCAAGCCCTTTGCGGGCATCGCGTTTAATCATCTCGTGTACCAGGGAAACCAGGATGCGACAACCAGATGCGCCAATCGGGTGGCCGAGAGCAATCGCGCCGCCGTTCACGTTTACCCGTCGTTCATCCCACTCCAGCACCCTACCTACCGAAATGGCCTGGGCGGCAAAAGCTTCATTGGCTTCGATAAGATCGACCTCATCGAGCCTCCAGCCCGCACGCTCCAGACAGCGGCGGGTCGCATGTACCGGAGCTATCCCCATCAGCGCCGGATCGACGCCGACGCTGGCAAAGGCGCGGATCCGCGCCAGAATCGGCAGCCCAAGCTCCTCAGCTTTGGCTTCGCTCATCATCATCACCGCCGCCGCGCCATCATTAATACTCGACGCATTGCCTGCGGTGACCGATCCCAGTCGATCGAAGGTCGGGAGCAGGCTGGCCAGCCCTTCGGCGCTGGCATCAACCCGTGGCTGTTCATCGGTATCCACCAGCCGCGGGGTGCCGTTGAGCTCGGTCGCTATCGGCACAATTTCATCACGAAAGCGGCCAGAATCAATCGCCCGCCGCGCTTTATGCTGTGAGCTGAGCGCCCAGGCATCCTGCAACTCACGGCTGATGCCGTACTCTCGCGCCAGATTCTCTGCCGTGACGCCCATATGATAATCGTTAAACGCATCCCACAGGCCGTCGTGGACCAGGCTGTCAATAAGCTGGCTATTGCCTAACTGCGCACCGGTCCGGCTGTCGGTCAATACATGCGGGGCGCGGCTCATATTCTCCTGGCCGCCAGCAATCACCACATCCGCTTCACCGCACTGAATCGCCTGAGTTGCGAGGTGCAACGCCTTCAGTCCGGAGCCGCAGACGTCATTGATGGTAATAGCAGAAACGGTATTCGGCAGCCCACCGCGAATGGCCGACTGACGCGCCGGGTTTTGCCCGGTGCCCGCAGTCAGGACCTGACCGAGGATCACCTCATCAATACTTTGGGGATCGACACCGCTGCGCTCGACTAACGCTTTCACCACCACGCTGCCCAGTTCCACCGCCGAGTGGCGCGATAATGTGCCCTGAAAACAGCCTATTGGCGTTCGCAACGCGCCGACGATTACGACATCTTTCATCCTCTACCTCTGCTCCGCCCCTGCGCAAAGAAACAGCATCATAGTAGTGAATTGTTATCAAAAAATTTCGTAATTGTTTAAAAAAAGTGAGGGGAATCACAAAGATTATGGGCGATTTTAGCGCCAGGGGTCGCTGACAAACCTGTTTTACGCATCGTGCCCGCTTTTCTGTCAGGTGGCGGCTAGCGCCTTACCTGACCTACGAAAACCCAGCCCGGCCTCCTACCCGACCGACAATACGTTAATCCGCCACCGGGCAATTACGAAGGAGGCTTTCTATGCGCGCCCGTGCCCCTGCAGATGCTGACGCAGCCAGCTTCCCGCTTCTCCCGGCGGAGCTTTCTTGTTCCACAGTAAATCAATAGAAATCGCTCGCGGCCAGCCGGCAATGTCCAGCGTCACCAGGGTGCCGCTGCCGGCAAACTCCTCCACCAGCGCACAGGGCAAAATGCACCATCCCAGCCCCTGCGCCGCCATGCTGAACAGCAGCAGATAGTTCGGGGCCGACCAGACCTGCCCCCGCGCCGGTTCCGGAGTACTTTCCAGATAGGTACTTAAGCGCAGCTCCCGCCAGCTATGCAGTTCATCCCAGCTCACTCTGCCCCGGGCCGCCAGCCCGTGATCGGGAGCGACATAAATAGCCATCTCGGTTCGCATCGGCAGGCGGATACTGCCGATCTCCGTCGGATAGCTATCCCTGGCCTCAATCAGTCCCACCTGCGCCCGCTCTTTTTGCAGCAGGTCGACAACATCCTCATCTTCACCAATCAGGCACTCAAATTCGGTATGTGGAAAACGGCGGTCAAACTGCGCCAGCAGATCTTCAAGCACATCGGGATGCAGCGTATCGGAAAGCACAAAAGTCAGCCGTGCCTCCGTTTTACCGGAGAGCGAAATCGCCAGCTCATCCAGCCTGTCGCTGGCCGCCAGAATGGCTTTGACATAGCTCAGTACCTGTTCACCCTGCGGCGTGAGCGTCGGTTGCCGGGAGCTGCGATCGAAGAGCGTCACGCCAAGATCGGCTTCCAGGTTGGCAATCGCCGTACTGATGGTGGACTGACTTTTCCGCAGCCGCCGCGCCGCAGCAGAAAACGAACCGCAGGCGACGGTTTCGACAAAAGCGGTTAAGGCTTCGGGAGAATAGCGCATGAACTATCTACTTTATCGATGGATACTATCTTTTGTTTATCATATTTTTCCATAAAATGCCGGGTAAATTCTTATTAAGGCCAGAGGTAACAAGCCATGCAACAACATAACGTACAGCGTAAAACGCTGACGGAACGCGTCATCCACGCGATCAGCTTTGAAGGTCTCGCGACCCTGATTCTCGCCCCTACTGCCGCATGGCTGATGCAGCGTTCGGTCGTTGAGATGGGCGGACTGAGTATTCTGCTGGCGACCGTCGCGATGATCTGGAACATCATCTATAACGCCATTTTCGACCGCCTGTGGCCGGTGTCGCGCGTGGTGCGTAACCTGCGCGTCCGTGCACTACACGCTATCGGCTTTGAGTCGGGTTTTATCATCATCGGCGTAACCCTCGTCGCGCTGGTGCTCGGCGTCTCGCTGTTGCAGGCATTTATGCTGGAAATCGGCTTTATGCTGTTCTTCCTGCCCTACACCATGGCGTTTAACTGGGCCTGGGATACGCTGCGCGAGCGCGTCTTCAAGCATCGCCAGCAACGCATTATCGCCCGTAGCTAACCTTTTGGCGGATCGCCGGTACCTTAACCGACGATCCGCCGCTTCATTTATCCACCAGAAACTATCGCCGCAGACGAATCATAAATGTGATAAATTGCACTCCTTTTTGTTCGTTTTCTGGTTGATAAAGTCGCATAATGTCTAAAATTTGGTCTAAAGAAGAAACTCTTTGGAGTTTTGCCTTATATGGCACTGCTGTAGGCGCTGGCACGTTATTCTTGCCGATCCAACTGGGATCCGCTGGCGCTATCGTTCTGTTCATCACCGCACTGGTCGCCTGGCCGCTAACTTACTGGCCGCATAAAGCACTGAGCCAGTTCATTCTCTCCGCCAAAATCGCGCCAGGCGCTGGCATTACCGGGGCCGTTAATCACTATTACGGAAAAAAGATCGGTAACCTGATTACCGGGCTCTATTTCCTCGCCTTTTTCGTGGTCATCCTGATCTATGCCGTCGCCATCACTAACTCGCTGGCCGAGCAGTTAGCCAGGCATGTGCCCATTACGCCAGGCGTGCGCGCGCTGCTCAGCCTGAGCGTGGTGCTGGTGCTCAATCTGATCTTTTTGATGGGCCGCCATATCACTATCAAAGTGATGGGTTTTTTAGTGTTCCCGCTGATCGCCTGCTTCCTGTTCCTCTCCATCTATCTGATTGGCAGCTGGCAGCCGGAGTATCTGACCAGTCAAATGCAACTGACCTCGCACACGTTCCACCAAATCTGGATCTCCATTCCCGTGATGGTTTTCGCTTTTAGCCATACGCCAATTATTTCAACTTTTGCTATCGACCAGCAGGAGAAATATGGCGAGCAGGCCATGGGTAAATGCAAAAAAATCATGAAGGTGGCCTACACCCTCATCTGCGCCAGCGTACTGTTTTTCGTTTTTAGCTGCCTGCTGTCGATACCGACAACCTATATTGAAACCGCTCGTAACGAAGGGGTAACCATTCTCTCCGCGTTATCGATGATGCCGGGCTCCCCGGCATGGCTGGCGGTCACCGGGATTATCGTGGCGGTAGTGGCAATGTCGAAGTCGTTCCTCGGCACTTATTTTGGGGTGATTGAAGGGGCCAGTGAAATCGTCAAGACGTCGCTCGGCCAGATTGGCATTCGTAAAAGCCGCGCGTTTAATCGGGCGATGTCGATCCTGCTGGTTTCGACGCTGACCTTTGTCGTCTGCTTTATCAATCCCAACGCTATCTCGATGATTTATGCCATCAGCGGTCCGCTCATTGCGATGATTCTGTTTATCATGCCGACCCTGTCGACCTATCTTATTCCAGCGCTAAAGTCTTACCGCTCAGTGGGTAACTTTATTACCCTGGTCATCGGTTTGCTGTGCGTTTCGGTGATGTTCTTCAGTTGATCCTCCGTGCGGCGAAGGCTCTCTTTCGCCGCACTTTCTGCCAATATTCTTATCTCCCCAATCCTCCTGACGGGCATACACTTAGAGCCTGCACACCATCAGGGGGAGTTTCTATGTCCAGCGTAAAATTATCCGGAACCGGCACCTTAGGCGATCGTCAGGTTTATCGCCTGGGATACGGGGCAATGCAGCTTGCAGGACCGGGCGTCTTTGGTCCGCCAAAAGATCCTGAGACGGCTATCCGCGTGCTGCAAGAAGCCGTCGCCTCGGGGGTTAATCACATCGATACCTCCGATTTTTACGGCCCGCATGTCACTAATCAACTGATTCGCAAAGCGCTACATCCCTATTCTGACGAGCTATGCATCGTCACCAAAGTCAGCGCTCGCCGTGATGAAAAAGGCAATTGGTTGCCTGCGATGTCCCCCGCAGAACTGACCCAGGCGGTGGAAGATAACCTGCGCAATCTGGGCCTTGACGTTCTGGAGGTGGTGAATCTGCGCAGTATGCTCAGCGCTCATGGCCCGGTTGAAGGTTCGCTGGAAGGGCCATTAACCACGCTGCTGGAGCTTAAAGAGCGCGGGTTAATTCGCCATATCGGGCTAAGTAACGTCACCGCCAAACAGGTGGCGGATGCCCAAAAACTCACGCCCATCGTCTGCGTGCAGAACCAATATAATGTCGCAAATCGTCAGGATGACCCGCTTATCGATGCGCTTGCAGCGCAGAATATCGCCTGGGTGCCGTTCTTCCCGCTCGGCGGTTTCACGCCGCTGCAGGCGCAAGAGCTTAATGACGTCGCCGCCGCTCTGGACGCCACGCCAATGCAGGTTGCGCTGGCCTGGCTGCTACAACGTTCACCGAATATCCTGCTCATCCCCGGTACTTCTTCGCTACAACATCTGCGGGAAAACCTTGCCGCTGCTGAATTAATCCTGCCGGCCGATGCCCTGGCCACTCTGGATAACCTCCAACCGCAATCCTGATTTTCAGGCATCGGCAAATGAAAATTTGCCGATGCCTGCTCCTTAATATTTGCCTGGAATTACCTTAAAGCCACAGGCACTATACATCCTACAAATTAGCGTTATTCTCTGACGGATAACCCTATATACAGCATAGTTTCATACTTTTTTGACAAGCCTCCTTATTGGAGGCTTCTGTCGTTTTTGTCTCATCAAATTTTTCGAACTCTTGATTACAGGAAAAACAACATCTCATTCAAAGTTTATACAAATCAATTTAGCGATAAAGATAGCTAATAACATCAAATGCTCATAAAAACATCTGATTAACACAATCAGAATGTTTGTATTGCCATATAAAAAAATCAACCAGACACAATAACTTTCACAAGGATTTCACATGATAGAGGGAACGATAAAGACCAGTAAGTATGAAATTATTGCTATTTTCAGGGAAGAACTCCGAAAGCAAGCAGAGATAGAAGTATTTGTTAATAACAAAAGTACTATTACTCAGCTAACGCGCGTGGATTTTGCCGAATTCCATATCTCAACCACCAGCAAAATCCCTCCAGGGCATAAAGTTAAATTTATTTTGCATAGTGATTCAGGAAAAATCGAATTCAGCGCGGTGTTAAAGAAAAATTATGCGTATAGCGAGGGAAAATGCAATAAGGTCGCATTTACCTTACCCGAATGTATCCAGGTGGTGCAACGACGCCGCGATCCCCGGTTCCGTCTTCGCCACGAACATGAGTTTTTCTGCCATGGCCGACATAAGAATGGCGAAAACTATCTTTTCGAGATCAAAGACATTTCAGACGGCGGTTGCGCATTAATGACTAAAAACCCCAATCTGAAATTCCTCAGCCACAATGCCGTTCTCAAGAACGCCATTCTGGCACTCGCCGAATATGGTGAGATTACCGTAGATTTGGTTATAAAGAATGTCGTTATGGTGACTTTAGATGATAACGAGGAGCGGGAAAGCTACTACCAGATTTCTTGCCAATTTACATTTCGCCATCTTGATAACAAGAAGAGAATAGAGAAAATGCTGCTCGACTTGATTATGGAAGCCAAGAGAAAAAAGAGAGTCTAAAGACATTGGAAAGTATATTACTTTACACCGATGACAATATTATCGGGCGATCAATCCAGGATTACCTGGTTGATAATGAGAAATATGTCACCCCCCTAAGCCTCCAGGATATTGTTACGGGTGCCCATCTCCCTCTGGCGGGTACTGTTATTGTTAACCTCATCCATAAGGATATCTCTGTGGCCACGACGGTCGCATTACTCAACACGCTACGCGTGCACCTTGCACACTGCGCAATGCGGGTTCTGATTGTAAAAAACGAACTCGCCAGCTTATGTCGTGAGCTTATTGACCTGGAAAACTTATTGATTTTGACGGAAAAATCATCTTTATCGGATTTCTCAGCCATCATCAATCGTCCTGTAACTGCCAGCGACAGCCAGGGTTTATGCACTCAGCGAAAGCTGACAGCCAGGGAACTTCAGGTTCTGGAGTTAATTATTGCCTGCAACAACAATAAAAGAATCGCCGTACTTCTCAATATTGACCATAAAACGGTGCATAGCCATAAGGTTCACATTATGAAAAAACTCGGAATGAATAGCTCACGGATAATGCATGCCAGAATAGTCAACATGTATCATTGTTGAGAACAAAATATGCAGGTGACCAATCAAAATCCGATAATTCATTGGCAATCAGCCTTTAATAATCATTCCCATCGGTAGAAAGGTCACCTATAATAATCTGATCCTCTCTTTACCTCTGACCTGATTTCTAACGAGAGATAATGAACGCAACTCTGTTTTCCGACCATAATTTATCACGTAGCGATATAGCAGTTCGTTATGTCTTTCAGAAAATGTTCTCCCCACAAGGCGTACTTGTCGCCGTTGAGTGTCTGAGCCGTTTTGATCATATCCCTATTTCTCCTGAAAATTTCTTTCGCTATGCCAATTCGGGATTACGAGAAAGCATATTTATGGAGCAACTGGCACTAATCGAAAAACATAAGCAGTGGTTTCTCAAAAATGGTATTTCAGCCACAATTAATGTCGATGATCATATTCTCAACGTTTTACTAAGACCGGAGATTAAAGAAATTGTCGAACAACTCGGCTGCGTTCATTTCGAAGTCACGGAAAACTCCAACAAACTGTTGAATAATGCTCTCGCCTCCTGGAGCGATCCACAAAGCACCTCGCTATGGCTTGATGACTTCGGCTCTGGCTATGCCGGCATTAACGCTATCCGCGGTTATCATTTTGATTATGTCAAAATTGATAAAAACTTTTTCTGGCATTTAATGCAAAAAGATTCTGGTCGGCCTTTAATGGATGCGCTGGTGACCTTTCTTTCGCGTAATCACCATAATGTCATTATTGAAGGTGTCGAAACTGAGGCTCATAAAAAATGGCTACAAGGGATGGAGTGGTTTGCTATTCAGGGGCATTACTGGAAAGAAGTCAGCATTGAACAACTGGTTAAAGAAGATATTACGCTATAAAAAATGCACAGACGTATTTCCCTCACTCCGGCCCTCTCCCACAGGGAGAGGGAGAAAACCAGTCCGACTTTTACTTGCAGAATTAATTATAAACCAGCTCCCAGGTCGCCCAACTGGTTAGCAAACCACTGGTCGCTTTTTCGGGTGCGGGCGTCACGTAGCCGATGTAATACGTAAACACGCCGCCATTGACTGCTTTCTCCACCAGCGGCACCCGGTTTTGCTGTGGATCGGCCGGGACAATTTTATTGCTCTTATCCAGCGTATTATTATCGTTGGTCGCCAGCGCCAGAAAAATATGACTGGCCCCATCCGCCCGCGTATTAGCCAGATAACCGGCATTTTCATTGCTGACGGAATTGACCATAAATCCGTCAATCCAGCGCACGTTCACCATGCGAATTTCATTTTCATCCGCCGCGCCGCCATCATGGCGTAACTGGCAGTTCGATAACTCCAGGGTGAAGGGCTGCGGCTTCATAAATGCCCCCGCGCCGCGATCGTGCACTTCCGCAAGGCTGACCGGCGCCAGCCAGACGCTACCGCTGCCCGCATTGTTGCCGCCGTTGAGCGCCACGCTACAGGAGATATCGGTCACCCGACCGGCAAAATCTACCCGCCCTTGTTCATAATTCGTCTCAAATCCCCACGCCGAAGAGGCCACAAGCGCCCCGCCCATCAGAGTCAGTTGGATGAGTCTTTTGCTATTTTTATACTGTGCTGAATCACTCATTCCCGCCTCCCGAATTAATCGTACGTCAGGTTAAAGATCATGTGCGACTCCACCTCACCGGTACTGGTGGTCGGCCCATATTGATAGAACCGCGCATGGAGAGGCAGGGTGATATAGCGTGTCTCCTGCGTGCGCAGCGACCCGGTACTGTATTTCTTATTGAATTCCAGCGGCGCGCCATCCTTCAGGACCTGAATCCCAATCCCTTTCGCAAGCGATGTACCGGCTTTTTCATTCAGCAGCGCCCCACGGGTTAAGCTCGTGCCGGTCGCCAGGGAGCCGGAGAACGAAGTCTGGATATTGGCGTATCCCGACTCGCTTAAGCCACCGCTGCACTGCAGCTCAATATTAAAATCTTTGCCCCCGGCGGTAGTGCCCACGCCGTTGAGATCGCTGCGCTTGATGGTGCCGACATCAACGTTCATGTTTTTGCCGCTCAGAATGGTACACGAGGGCGAAACCACGGTGATGGCGTTGGCGCTGAGGCGCGTTTCCAGGATTGGGTTGTTGCCGCTCTCCCAGTCGTAAGAGGTATATTTACCCGCCGCCAGAGTACCGCTGCCGGTGACGGCGGCGGTTTTAATCACTTCAAGGGTAAAGCGAGAGCCTTCCAGTGAATAACTGGTGGTCCTGCTGGCGTAGTTGGAGAAGACATCAGGGTAGATAATATTCACCGTCGCGCCGCCGCGGCTAAAACGCAGGCCAATGCCCGGCACGTTGGTGGAATAGATTTTATTCCCCAGATCGGTCGCCCCGGTCGCAACGATTTTTGCCACAAAGCGGTTATTGCCGGTGGTACAGCTATAGCTTGCCCCACCCGGCGCCGACATCGTCCAGTCGCGGGAAACGATAACTGACCCCACCGGTAAATCCGGTGGAACAACGACTCGCCCGACGACCATATCCAGGCTCACCGTCGGCTGCGAAAGGCGCGAGCAGGATGCCCATGCCGACGTCGTCCCCAGCGCCATTAAGCCAATAAAAAGCGTCAGTTTTTTACTTAGCGACATAGCGTTTCCTTTGTTTTTTCCTGACTCAAATCCACCGAACATTGTCCACCACTCCACTTAACCGTGGCCTTCGGTGCGCTGGCGTCGCTGATAAACATCATGCTGCCCTGTCCTACCACGCCGATTTCCTTCCCGGTAGCGTCAAATATCGTGGCGCCGAACGGTAGAGGCTGACCATTCGCCTGACGCACCTGCAACGTAATGTTGTTTTGCACCGTGGTATCGAAAGAGACCTTGACCACGCTGCCTTCCCACGGCACCACCTGCGCCACGGTACGGTCAAAGGCGACATCGTCGTTGCTGCCTTTCGGGTCAATTTCAACGGAGTTAATCCGGTAAGGTCGCAGATACGGCAGAATGGCGTAGCCGTTGCTGTCAATGCGGGTCCCCGGCGAACCCGGCAACATCGCGCCTGCGGCATCCTTCGCTTCGATCAGCGCCATGGTGGTGCCGCTTTCCGGCGAGAACACCACGCCATGTTGGTGAGCAATCAGCGTCCCGCTAGCGCCCAGACCGCTCTGGCGATAACCCTCGCCCTGGCTATAGCTGCCGTTCAACGTGGTCCACGGGGTACGATAGCTGCCGTTCAGCGCCACATCATGCTGACCGCCGGTCGCCGTGGTTGTCGACACGCCGTAGTTGAGGTTGTTTTCGCTATCCAGCGAACCGTTGACGCCAATCTGCGAGCTGGCGAAGCGCGAATTATTAAACGAGGTATTTGACGTCAGGTTGGCGGTGCGATTTTCACCAAACCATAACGGATAGCTAAAGTTGAGCGAAACGCGATCGTCGCGGCGATGACCGGAGCTATCCGGGGTATAGACGCGCTGCGCGCTGACCGACCACGAGAGACGACCGTACATGTTGTTGTAACTAAACTGGTACTGCTTCTCGGTTCCGGAACGGTTCCAGTAATCTGCCACCCGGCCGCTCAGATAAAAACCGCCCCAGCCGTCCGGCAGGTTCTGGTTAACCGTGAAGGTCATACCGTTTTTCTGCCGCCACACGGTGTAGTTGCTGTTACGGTTCTTTTCCTGATCGACCGCATACAGCGCGTCGTTCAGGTTGTAATAGCCTTTGGTGGAGTAGCGATAAGCCGCCAGCACGATGCTGGTCTGGGTTTCGGTAAACATGCGGTTAAAAGTGGCGCGATAGCTTTGCCCCTGCTCGTCGAGGGTGTCGCTCTTCAGGCGTGAATGAGTAACGTCGAATGACAGCGCGCCGATGCCGGTGTTCATCCCGGTACCCAGCAGGAACGCCTGATAGTCATCAAAGCCGGTCACGCCGGTATAGCCGGTAAACAGGTTATTTAAACCGTGCTGCCAGGTTCCCTGGTAGAGCATCGGTTTATTGCGCAGCGAACTATCATCGACCTTACCGGCGGAGAGCGCATAGCGGGTCATCCCGGGACGCAGCAATTGCGCCACCGAAGCGTAAGGCACGCTAAACACCTCGACTGAACCATCGGCCTCTTTAACCGAAACTTCCAGGTCGCTACCGTAACCAGAGGGATAAACGTCCTGCAGAGTAAACGGCCCCGGCGGCACGGTGGTCTGATAGATAATATTGCTGCCCTGGCGTACCGTCACCAGGGCGTTACTTTGCGCCACGCCGCGGATTTCTGGCGCGTAGGAACGCATGCCGTCCGGGAACATATTGTCATCGGTCGCCAGGTTTACCCCACGCAGGCCGATGGTGTCGAAGAACTCGCCGTTGGTGAAAATCTGCCCGCCGCTGACAATCGAGTTAATCTGTGGAATCGGCCT
Organism: Klebsiella sp. MISC125; assembly: GCF_051131775.1. Classification (NCBI taxonomy): domain Bacteria; kingdom Pseudomonadati; phylum Pseudomonadota; class Gammaproteobacteria; order Enterobacterales; family Enterobacteriaceae; genus Klebsiella; species Klebsiella sp. MISC125. Next base: position 1,142,041 of record NZ_CP180448.1, on the reverse strand, counting down.
TTGCAGGTAGGTCTGGTTACTGTTCCAGTGTGCTTTTCCCTGCTGCTGCTGCCAGTTCAGGTTACCGATGTGCTTAAGCAGCCACCCATCCCAGGAAAAACCCGCGTTGACGCCAAGATACGCGCTGTTGTTATCCGAGCTGTTTGCCGATGAGCTGTGGCTGTTCCAGGCGTTGGCCATCCAGCCTAAATTCAGCGCCGCAACGCCTTTATCCCAGAACTCCGGGCTGACAAAGTTTTTAAGGCGCTGATCTTCGTAAATTTGTGGTACGGAAATATCCAGTCTCAGGGAGGACTGAATCAGGCTATCCTTGACGTTTTCTTCGTTACGCCACTCTTGCAGACGGCCGCAGAAGCCCTCTTTTTCGCTCAGTTGCGGGTTGAACTTCTCCGGCGAGATACCGTATTGCATCAGCATCGCTTTGGTGTAACAGACGCCCATTTTGCCGTCTTTACCCGCGGTGACTTTCAGGTCGTAGCGACCTTTCCACTCGCCGTTGGTGTACACGTCCAGTGAATAGACGCCCTCGGAGATGGCGCTGGTCGAGAAGCGCGACAGATCGACCTTTTCGCGGCTGCCGACGATAAAACCATCGTTAAACTGATAGACCGTTCCCGGGTTTTCCTCTCCGCTGGAAAATGGCGGAAAGCAGCACAGCGCAACCGCAATGGCCGTGCTTAATCTTCCCGGGCAGATTGACCTCTGCTTCATGATCGTTTCCCTTATTTGACGGCAACTTTCACTGCGACATCTGCGCCATAGTCATTAATGTTGTTAACGGTCAGGGTCTCGCCTCTGTTCACCGCGGAAGAGAGGGCGATGGTCTGGCTAGACTGCGGGGCAAACATCACCGTTTTGCTGTTTAGCGCTTTGCCGCCGTCGCGGGAAATACGGCTTACGGTGACATAAAAAGGCGTCGGATTACTGACGGATAAATTGTTGCCATTTGCGGAAAGAACTAATTTCTCTGCTGCCGCGTCGCGGTTGCCTAATCCGTTGGGACGATAAATAAATTTAAAGCGCGAACGAATCGCCAGTTGCAGAATATTTTGCCCTTCATTTTTCTGGCTCGCCTCGACCGGCGGTATTTCCAGAAGGTTTAGCCACCACAGCATTTCTTTATCTTTAGCGAGTCCCGCGTTGCTGCCGAGCTTAATACGCAGGGTCTGGCCGCTTTTCGCGTCAACGCGGGAAATAGGTGGGGTGATAATAAATGGCGTCGTAATAGTATCCGGCGTCGCGTCGGCATTACCGTTATCCAGCCAGGCTTGCGCCAGCGCCGGACGGTCGGCGGTGTTGGAGAGCTGCACCGTTATTTCTTTTTCATTTCCTGGATAAATAAAGCGGGTGCCGTTAACAATAATATTATTGGCATGGGCCGCAAAACTAAAAATGAAACAGAAAAAAAGGGCAATACGCTTCATGCTGACCTCAGAATAAAAAATAAGCGGCAGCAGTGGCCGCTTTATAATTTGTTGTATACCCTAAGTAATTCGAATTGCAGAAAGGCGGCAAGAGAGTGAATCCCCGGGAGCTTACTCCAGTAAGTGACTGGGGTGAGCGAAAGTAGCCAACGCATATGCAATTTGAAGTATGACGGGTATATACCGCCCCGGCGCGAGGCGGTCTTATTTTTCAGTCGATATTACTGGTAGGTAATTTCGTAAGTCGCATAGCTGTTAACCACGCCGGTAGTGACAGTATCCGGAGTACTGGTGGCGTAACCAACGTAGTAAGTGAAACGTGCGCCATCCGCTACGGCAGCAGCATCGCCAACAGCTTTCGGTTGCTGATCACCGCTGCCCGGGATGATTTTGTTGGTCAGTGCGGTGGCGTTGTCGGTAGACAGAACCAGCTGGATATCCTGCGCGCCAGCCGCTTCGGTGTTCGCCAGGTAGCCCTGTTGTTTGGCGGTTGCGCCAGCCAGCAGGTTACCACCGGTCCAGTTCACGCCCAGTTTGCTCACGTCATCCAGTGCAGTTTTATCAGCAGCCTGGCAGTCAGAAACGTCGATAGTGAACGATTTTGGTTTCAGGTAGGTATCTGCGGCAGCTGCTTTAACTTCCGTTAAAGTCACCGGAGACAGATAAACGTTAGCATCGCTGCCCTGGCCGTTTACGGAAACAGTACAAGAGACGTCGGTAACTTTACCGAAGAAATTAACCTGACCGCCGCCTACATTGGTATCAGCAGCATTTGCCGCAGCCATACCAAAAAACGCAGTCGCCATTGCAGCAGAGAGAAGAACCTTTTTCATTGCCATTTCCTTGTCAGAGTGAATTAAGTATCAATGAGCAAACAGTTAATTCGCACAAAAGTCAGAAGCGATATGCGATGCTCACTTGTGCAACTGTTAATAGAAACTTCGACTGACCGGAAGCCGCAATATTTAAGGCGTCAGGAACGGATTCTATAAAGAATTCGTCGATGCTGTCGGCGTCAAAGAATGCTATTTTTCGCTGATAAATATACATTTGTTCATGAGGTGTTAATCAATGTAACAGATAGATTGCAACTATTAATGAACGAGAATTGATAGTAAAAAACAAAGTCATTGTTATTTACATCGAAGGGGAGAAAGCGATATGGAATTAACAAAATAGCTATTTATCTTGTCATAAAAGGCTATTTATCTACATAGAGAACAATCTGAATAAATCTGCCGCTACGGTCTTCCCACCAGTTGAAAATGCAGGTGCAAGGCACGCCATCCTTCTGGTGTTATCGTCACTTCGCGAAATCCTGCCGTGGTGGTAAACCATCCTTTTTGCTGACCATGCAGTAGCAGCGCCGCCCCAGCCGCACCGCCGAGGTGAAAGCGTCGTTCGCTCCAGTCCAGGCAGCCGCAGCATGCTTTGCGCCGCGATCCCAACGTCACCACAATCCCCAGGCGCGCAAAGTGCGCTTCCCCAATGGACGTCAAGGCCGTTCCATCAGGCGTTATCCAACCTTCGCGCAGGAGAAAATCATACAGCGATACCGCCACCTCCCCGGCCAGATGATCGTAACAGGTGCGTGCGACACGTAAACTGACCGGCGTGCGGGTGGACAACATCACGGCCTGCTTGCCAGCCATAGTCATCATATTCTCCAGCAGTCCGGCGACATCGCTCCCGGCGAGGCGATAGTAGCGGTGGCGACCCTGAGCAAGGCATACCAACAAGCGGCTACTGACCAGACGGCTAAGATGGGCGCTGGCGGTTGAGGGGGAAATGTCAGCAACGCTGGAGAGTTCGGTCGCCGTCCACGCCCGACCATCCATTAAGGCACAGAGCATTTTCAGCCGCGAAGCATCCGCCATCGCCGAGGCCAGTGCCGCCATGGCAATAGCGAGCGACTCATCGTCTTCAATTACCTCAACCGGTTTTAACATATCGCCTCATCTGGTTTCCCCAACGGTAAACCGCAACTTTATTATAGAAGATCGGGATTCTCTGAGCGGTACTCGCGCAGCACCTGAGCCACCCGAATCTGATAGCCAGAGAAGATATTCTCCCGCCCCTCTTTCTGCGCAGCCTGATGGCAAAGGTTGCGTTTCCAGGCCAGCACCGCTTCTTCATCCCGCCACCAGGAGAGCGACAGAATTTTCCCCGTCGTCGTCAGGCTTTGAAAACGTTCAATAGCGATGAAGCCGTCGATGGTGCAAAGCAGAGGCTTCAGTTCAGCCGCCAGCGCTAAGTAGCGTTCCTGCTTTGCAGGCGTGACTTCGGCTTCAAAGAGTACTGCGATCATGGTGTCATCCTCGCTTGATCAGTGTGAACCGCACTGTAGCTTGCACCAGAGGTTAATGCTTCGTCGGCGGGCGAAGTATGGCTCCTTGTTGCGCGCAAAAAACAGCCAATGCATTCACAAAAACAATAATCAATAACCTAAATCGAGAAAAACCTCGCCGTTAACGCAAATTTTCACTCACTGAAAAAACTGCATGAAAATTATTTATCACGTTGTTTTTATTGAGAATAAAAACCAAATGGCGAATTACACTGTCATCTTATGGTCATGAAAGTGTGATCTAAATCGCACTTTTTGCAACGCACGTTATAGTTAGCAGACTTATTATACATCCATCGAAAGCAACAACGCTTTCCACCATAAAAGTTAAAAGGATAAACACCATGAAAAACGTAAAATTACTTGCCGCTGCCGGTATGCTGTCTCTGGTCTCTTTCGCTAGCTTCGCTCAGCCGGTTAGCGTGACTTCAGATACGCTGGATAACGCAGAAGCTAAAATCGCGACCATCGCTAAAGACCAGGGCGCGTCCTACCACATTACCGAAGCTTATACTGGTAACCAGGTTCATATGACCGCTGAGCTGTCTAAATAACCAAATGGTTGCAGAGGGAGCTGCCGGACAGGTCGCCTGAAGGCGGCTAAGTCTGGCTCCCGCCACATAATAAGCACAGAGCAATGTCGAGCCCCTGATGGGGCTTTTTTGTTTTTGTCGATCTGGAAAAGCTCCCGGTGGCGCTGCGCTGACCGGGCTACAAGTGCCCAGCCGTCTGCAGGACGGTAGCCCGGACAGGCGCGACGCGCCGCCTCCGAGGAGGTTACCGACCAACAACCGTTCTCTTATTCGATAACGCCCTTTGAATCGACAACACGCTTAACAACACAATCACCAACCCCACCAGCGCCATTCCCTCTATTTTCTGTCCGAGGAAAATCCAGCCCAATATCACCGACGTTACCGGACTCAACAAACTCATCGCCGATACCGCCACCGGAGAAAGACGACCGATTCCGCGAAACCACAGGCCATACGCCAGCATTGCCCCGGCAAGACACAGCCACAAATAACCCGCAGCCTGAGTCAGCGTCACCTGATGCAGCGGCGGATCGACCAGCAACGCAATCGGTGCCAGAACAATGCCGCCGATCAGCAGCTGCCAGCCGGTCAGCGCAATGACGGGCAAAGAGATCGCCCAGCGCCGCGACAGCCAGGTCCCCAGCGCCATACTGATCGCCCCGAGGAACGCAGCCGCGATCCCCAGCGGATCGAGCGCCGTTTGCGGCGACAGCAGCAACATCGCCATCCCCACGATCCCAGCGCAGGCCGACAACACCGCCACCCAGGGCGATCGTTGGCGATCGACGCACCAGGCCAATAGCATCACCAGTAGCGGCTGAATAGCGCCAATCACCGCCGCCAGCCCACCGGGTAAACGATAAGCGGCAATGAATAGCAAGGCCTGGAACGCACCGATGTTGAGGATCCCGGTGATGATCAGCTTCCACCATTCGCTGCGCAGCGGAAAGCGGCGGCTCCAGAGAAGCAGAGCGATCCCGGCAGGCAGAACCCGCAGCAGCGCGGCGATAAACGGCCTGTCCGGCGGTAGAAACTGCGAGGTCACAATATAAGTGCTGCCCCAGATGGCGGGGGCCAGCGCGGTCAGCAGCAAATCAACAACGAGATTACGCGAAACAAAGGCCATGATTTTATCTTCACATCAAGGTAAATTGTGGTGTAAGTATGTATCGATAATTATCTTGATATCAAGACAGGTGGGCATTAATGGACAAATCACCACAGACCGACGCCGTGGATCGCATTCTTGAACAGTGGCAACGGGAACGCCCCGATCTCGATTGCAGCCCAATGGGGCCAATCGGCCGGCTGAAACGCTGCGCGATGCTGCTGGAGCCACGTATTGAAGCGGCCTTTATTCGTCACGACCTGGTGCGTTGGGAGTTTGATATGCTCGCGACCCTGCGGCGAGCAGGAGAGCCGTTTGTGCTGTCGCCAACGCAACTGTTTTCAACGTTGATGATCACTTCCGGCACCATGACGCACCGCCTTAAGGCGCTGGAAAAACGGGGTTTTATCAGCCGCCAGCCAAACCCGGAGGATGCACGCAGCCTGCTGGTCGCGCTTACGCCCGAAGGGAGAACGTTGATTGATAAAGCGGTGGAGAGCCACGTGGAGAATGAGCATCAGCTGTTGGAAGAACTTTCAGCGGCACAGCGCCAACACCTGGATGAGGTGCTAAAGGTTTTTATGCGCCTGCTGGAAAAGAGTTGATAGAACCTGTCGCCGTTATTTTCCCGGAGGCGATGCTGCGCATCTGTCCGGGCTACCGGCTCGCAGACGACGGTGCCCCCGTAGCCCGGGCAAGGCGCGTCGAGCGCCGCCCCCGGGAAAGCTATGCCAACGCAACTTCCGCTTTTCTCCCGGCTCGCGCTGCACTTAGCCGGACTACAGCATCTATTCGGGCTAACGGCCTGATTAACCATTACCCAGCGGAAACGGGCGATCCTGCACGACCGTCTTCATCACCAGCGTCGAGCGTAAGTGCTGCACGCCGGGCATCGCGGAAAGCTTGTCATCATAAAGTTTCTGGAACGCCGGGAGATCGCGTGTGACCACGTGCATCAGATAATCCGGGTCACCGAACAGGCGCTGAGCCAATACGATTTGCGGGATCTCTTCCACCGCCTCTTCGAAAGCGCTCACTGCTTTCTTATCGCCCTCTTTTAACGTCGCGAAGACAATCGCCAAAAAATTGAAACCCATTTTGGCGGGATCAAGATTCACCCGATAGCCGGTGATCACCCCTTCTTGTTCCAGCGCGCGCAGCCGTCGATGGCAAGGGGAGAGGCTTAAATTCACTCGTTCGGCAAGCTCAGTTATCGACAGTCGCCCGTCGGCCTGAAGCTCAGCAAGAATTTTTCGATCGATACTATCCATTTGGAAGATTCTCTCTTAAAAGAACGTTTAAGAGCATAACATTGAAAGCTCATTGCGCAATAAAGCCGATATTCTTTCCCTCAAATAGCCATAATTAATGAGGGAAACGACAATGGGAAATCGCCATTACCGCACAGAGGTGGGCTGTCCATGGAGATGAGCTTTATCGCCAGTTTCTGGCTGGTCTCTTTTCTACTGATCATCACCCCCGGTGCCGATTGGGCCTATGCTATCAGCGCGGGGATTAACGGACGTCGCGTGATACCGGCGGTCGCTGGACTCATGTCCGGTCACCTGTTGGCAACGCTTGTCGTGGTTGCTGGTATCGGGGTCTTAATTGCCAGCCATCCGCTGGCGCTATCGACGATTACCCTGCTGGGCGCGGGCTACCTGATGTGGCTGGGCATCGCTATTCTGCGCCACCCGCCAACGCCAAATGCCGAAGAACAAACAATGGGCACCTGGAATCGCTGGGCAGTTAAGGGGCTATGCATCAGCGGGCTGAACCCAAAGGTTTTCCTCCTGTTTCTGGCCCTGCTGCCGCAGTTTACCGATCCTAAAGGAAGCTGGTCGGTAGCGCAGCAAATGTCGACCCTTGGCGGCATTCATCTGGTGACCTGCACGCTGGTCTATTTACTGGTCGGCTACGGCGCAAAAACGCTATTGGCGACCCGGCCCCAGATGGCGCAAAAAGTCAGTATTGCTTCCGGCATGATTATGGTGGCAATAGCCGCCCTGCTGTTCTATGAACAGTTGAAATAGCGTTGGGTATAAGGCGTGGGCTAACTCTCACGCCACAGCATGTAGAAACCAGCACAGGACTGTTTTTACAAAATGATTCCCGCATTTAAAATAATCAGGCTCTATGCTCTGGTGCACTTATCAATTTTAATCGTTCCTCCGCAATAAGCATCTTATCGACAAGAAAGACTCATCTTAGTCGTATTCAAATTATTCCTGGCGACCATCAGAAATATTCACTTTCTTATTACTGCTATTCATAACAAGGTTTTTGCAGTATGGTTAACAACCTTATGATTTATGTATCTCTGAAAACATAGCCAAGGAGAAAAGAATGAGCAGGACACTATTTCCATCGAAAAAACTAAAACTCATCATAAATATAAAAATAAGCACCCCTCAACTAATAAAAATGACATCTTAAAACTATTATTAGAACCAGCATCAAAGATAATTAATTTAAATGCAGCCGAGCTTCATCATTTACCCGACGATGCTAAATAAAATGTACTATACGTCTGCATGCTAAAGGGAACATAATGAAAAATAATGTAATTTTAAGAAAAAGGAACTTCCTGACTCACAATGAAATTGAGTCATTGCTCAAAGCAGCGAATAGTGGACCTCACGCTACGCGTAACTATTGCCTGACATTATTGTGTTTCATTCACGGATTACGAGCTAGTGAAATATGCCGCCTGCAAATTTCCGATATCGATCTGGGATCTAAATGTATCTATATACACCGTCTTAAAAATGGATTTTCCACAACTCATCCTTTGCTGAATAAAGAGATCCGCGCGTTAAAAAACTGGCTGAATATCCGCAAGTCCTACCCTCAGTCTGACAGCGAGTGGTTATTTTTATCGCGAAAAGGTAATCCCCTTTCTCGCCAACAGTTTTATCAAATCATTTCCACATCAGGCGATTGTGCAGGGCTATCGCTTGAGATTCATCCGCATATGCTCCGCCACTCATGCGGATTCGCCTTAGCCAATATGGGCATTGATACCCGCCTCATACAGGACTACCTCGGTCACCGTAACATCCGCCATACCGTATGGTATACGGCCAGTAACGCTGGCCGTTTTTATGGCATCTGGGACGAAACGAAAGACAGGCAGCGGAGCCCTGTTTTACCGTAATACGCGATGCCATGGACGGCGTCAGAATTGTAGATATCCCTCGCCAAACATTAAGAAATATTAACCATGCTTTGATTATGATTATTGTTCCTGCAAGTTCATATTTCAAACATCTGCTGTCTTATTATCATATCCATCCGTTACCATGGATATAAATGCACTATTTTTCATCAGATTAAAATATCACCAGCAGTGATTTTTCCCTTTTAACTTTATATACCTGCTAAAGAGACAACCAGGTTATGTTGTAGTAACGAATAAAATCCGTAAGAATAAGATTTATCACGCATCAATATACTTGTCAGGCACGACTATAATGTCATCATTTAACCGTGATTAATCCCCTTCATATAATACGCCATTAACATTGCGGATTATTTGTGAGCTCCCCCTGTTTTTGAGCAGGGTCGTGTTATTTATCAAGATCATATCAGGAGTCATTTATTGTGAACCGACGTCGTTTTCTTACCGGTAGAGAAGTGCAGGCAATGATGCTGGCCGCCCGGCATGGGCAGACAGGAGAGAGAGATTATTGCCTTATCCTGCTCGCTTTCCGTCATGGTATGCGTATTAGCGAATTACTCGATCTTCACTATCGCGATCTCGATCTTGCTGAAGGTCGCATTAATATCCGTCGCCTGAAAAATGGATTTTCAACGATACACCCCTTGATGGTGGATGAATGTGAGGCAATCAAACGCTGGAGCCAAGTACGCACCGCCTGGAAAGGTGCAAAAAAAACCGATGCGTTGTTTATATCGCGACGTGGTACTCCGCTTTCCCGTCAGCAGGCCTACCGCATTATCCGCACTGCTGGCGTCGATGCAGGCACGGCAACGCACACTCACCCGCACATGCTACGTCATGCCTGTGGTTACGAGCTGGCGGAAAGAGGAGCGGATACTCGTCTTATTCAGGACTATCTTGGCCATAGAAACATTCGCCATACCGTGCGATATACCGCCAGCAACGCTGCTCGATTCGCGGGATTATGGGAACGAAACAATCTCATGGAAGTGAATTTACAAAATCAAAGGATACAGAGTAAGGAATTGATAAATAAGAAAAAATAAAAGAGTGAACAGGTCAATTGGGGCCAAACTGTGTGCATCATAAAAATATTCAGTAACCTTTTGCAACCATAGAATGCATCCCATACGGCAAAGATAGCAATATCACATTGATTATTAGGCATTTTTTATTTTCGTTATTTTCAAATAATCCCCTTCTTTTCACCGCATAGGCTCCACACCACGTTGTTCCAGATAGCCTTCCGTGGCTCATCCCCCCAACATCATCAATAGATTACATTAACAACAAACAATAATTAAGATTAAAACTCCAAATAAAAACAACAAAACCAGATTATTCAGTTAATTATTCTAACGAGTCAAAATGGCCCCAAATGTCTCATATTTTGGGTGAAAAACATGCAGAACCGCAGTCGAAAATCCCGACTGAATCATGGAATACCTGGAGGTCATGATGACGGCCAGATCGGTTCGTAATCCCGATATTGTACAAAGGAAAACAACATGAAAATCAAAACACTGGCAATCGTTGTACTGTCAGCTCTGTCTCTGAGCTCCGCAGCGGCTCTGGCCGATACCACGGTAAATGGCGGCACGGTGCATTTTAAAGGGGAAGTCGTCAACGCAGCATGCGCAATTGACGCAGGTTCAATCGATCAGACCGTTCCAATGGGCCAGGTTCGTTCGGCAAAACTCGCCACTCCAGGCAGCACCAGTACGGCTGTCGGCTTCAATATCCAGTTGAACGATTGTGATACTACCGTGGCCACCAAAGCATCCGTCGCGTTCACAGGTACCGCAATTGACAGTACCAACACCACCGTACTGGCGCTGCAAAGCTCAGCGGCAGGTAGCGCGACTAACGTTGGCGTACAGATCCTTGATCGTACAGGTACTCCGCTGGCGCTGGATGGCGCGACCTTCGGCGCGGCGTCCACTCTGAACGATGGCACCAATATCATCCCGTTCCAGGCTCGCTACTACGCGACCGCCGCAGCCACTGCCGGTACCGCTAACGCTGACGCGACCTTCAAAGTGCAATACCAGTAATTCATTCATCAAGCAGGGAAGCATGTCGGGCCAGGAAGGCCCGTTATCCATAACGGAACTCGGGTGATAACGATGCAAAGGATGAAGTCAGGTCTGTTGATTTTTTTGCTCCCCCCGCTGGCGATGGCCGGCAATCAGTGGAACGTCACTTTGCCCGGGGGAAATATGCGTTTTCAGGGCGTCATCATTGCCGAGTCCTGCCGTGTTGAAGCGGGTGACCAGCAGATGACAGTCAACATGGGACAGATCAGCAGTAATCGGTTTCATTCGGCCGGGGAAGATACCAATCCGATCCCTTTCGATATTCATCTGCAGGAGTGCAGCACCGCCGTCAGCCAACGCGTTGGCGTGACGTTTCACGGCGTCGCCGATGGTAAAAACCCGGACGTACTCTCGGTCGGCGAGGGCCCGGGGATCGCTACCGGTATTGGCGTTGCTCTGTTTGATAAAGAAGACCATCTGATCCCACTGAACAGTCCTCCCGCAGCCTGGACAAGATTGTATACCGGGCCAACTACATTGCACTTTGTGGCGAAATATCGGGCAACAGGGCATCAGGTTACCGGGGGAGCGGCTAACGCTCAGGCCTGGTTCTCCCTGACCTACCAGTAATTAACCAGCAGACGTACCAAAACAGGAAACGACGGTGAGTATAAAAGGAATAAGCGTGAGAAAAACACTGGCGATGACGCGCGGTTTACTGGCAGGAGTGCTGATGATAGCCGCTATCGGATTTACCGCTCAGGCCCAGGCAGGCGTGGCGCTGGGCGCGACCCGCGTTATTTACCCTTCCGGGCAGAAGCAGGTTCAGCTGGCGGTCACCAATAACGACGAAAAGAGCACATGGTTGATTCAATCATGGGTGGAAAATACCGATGGTGCAAAAGACGGGCGTTTTGTTATCACCCCGCCACTGTTTGCCATGCAGGGAAAAAAAGAGAACACCCTGCGCATCATTGATGCCACCAACAACCAGCTGCCGCAGGACCGGGAAACCCTGTTCTGGATGAACGTCAAAGCCATTCCGTCGATGGACAAGTCGAAACTTAGCGATAACACCCTGCAGCTGGCGATTATCAGCCGCATCAAGCTTTACTATCGCCCGGCAAAACTGGCGCTGCCGCCGGATCAGGCGCCGGAAAAGCTGAAGTTTCGCCGCGGCGCAGGCTCGCTCACGCTGATCAACCCCACCCCATATTACCTGACGGTCACCGAACTCAATGCCGGAACCCGGATACTGGAGAATGCCCTGGTTCCGCCAATGGGAGAAACCAGCGTCAAACTGCCTTCCGATGCAGGTAGCGAGATTACGTACCGGACCATTAACGACTACGGCGCACTGACCCCGAAAACGAAAGGCGCAATGCAATAACTGACGGGAGAACGCATTCTCCCGGAAATAAAAATAAGAACTGACAGCCGGGCGACTTTGGACCGGAGGGACTATGTCACATCTGAAATATGGACTCGACTACCTGGGCTCCGGGCGTATAAACAGCCATGGGCCGATAAATGTGCGCGCTTTCGCCCCAGTCACGCTGGCCCTTTTACTCTCCTCACCGATCTTTTCAGTGCAGGCAGAGCTCTATTTTAATCCGCGTTTTTTAGCGGACGACCCTGCCGCCGTGGCAGACTTATCAGGATTTGCCAGCGGCCAGGAGGTGCCTCCGGGAACCTATCGCGTCGATATTTATCTTAACGATGGTTTTATGGCCACTCGCGATGTCACTTTTAATGCAGGAAAGAGCGGCCATGCGCTGCTCCCCTGCCTGACCCGCGGGCAGCTTTCAGGAATGGGCGTGAATACCTCATCCGTTGAGGGGATCAACACCCTGGCGTCCGATGCCTGCGTGCCGATAACCGAGATTATCAAAGATGCCACCACCCGCTTTGATGTTGGCTTACAGCGGCTCTATCTGACCATTCCCCAGGCGTTCATGGGCAATCGCGCCCGTGGCTATATCCCGCCTGAGCTCTGGGACCACGGGATTAACGCCGGGCTGCTGAACTATAACTTCACCGGTAATAACGTCCACAACGACATCGGCGGCAGTAGTCACTACGCCTATCTGAATCTGCAAAGCGGGCTGAACCTCGGTGCGTGGCGTCTGCGTGACAACACCACCTGGAGCTACAGCAGCAGCGGCAGTTCTTCAACCAATGAAAACAAGTGGCAGCACGTCAATACCTGGCTTGAGCGCGACATCACCCCACTACGCTCACGCCTGACGCTTGGCGACAGCTACACCAACGGCGATGTCTTCGATGGCATTAACTTCCGCGGGGCGCAGTTAGCCTCCGACGACAATATGCTGCCGGACAGCCAGAAGGGATTTGCTCCGGTGATCCACGGTATTGCCCGCGGCACGGCGCAGGTTTCGGTGAAGCAGAACGGCTATGAGATCTACCAGAGCACGGTGCCGCCCGGCCCGTTCACCATTAACGATCTCTACTCCGCAGGCAACGGCGGCGATCTGCAGGTGACCATCAAAGAGGCCGACGGCAGCAGCCAGGTTTTCACCGTTCCCTACTCATCCGTCCCGGTGCTCCAGCGCGAGGGCCATACCCGCTATGCCGCCACCGCTGGGGAGTTTCGCAGCGGCAACGATCAGCAGGACAAACCGAAGTTTTTCCAGAGCACTCTTTTGCACGGTTTACCGGCTGGCTGGACGCTGTACGGCGGTACCCAGCTGGCAGACCGCTATCGCGCCTTTAATCTCGGCGTGGGGAAAAACCTCGGGCAGTTAGGTGCCTTGTCGCTGGATGTGACTCAGGCCAACGCGACCCTGCCCGATGACAGCAAGCATCAGGGACAGTCGGTGCGTTTCCTCTATAACAAGTCGCTGACGGATACCGGAACAAATATTCAACTGGTGGGCTACCGCTACTCTACGCGCGGCTATTTCAGCTTAGCTGACACCACCTATAACCGAATGAGCGGCTACAACGTCGACACTCAGGATGGCGTGATTGAAGTAAAGCCGAAGTTCACCGACTACTACAACCTCGCATATAACAAGCGCGGCAAAGTGCAGCTCAGCGTTACCCAGCAGTTAGGACGCACCGCCACCCTCTACCTCAGCGGCAGTCATCAAACCTACTGGGGAACCAGCAGCGCCGACCAACAGCTACAGGCCGGACTGAACGCCGCCATTGATGATATCAACTGGACGCTGAGCTACAGCCTGACCAAAAACGCCTGGCAGCAGGGCCGTGACCAGATGCTGGCGCTTAATTTTAGTATCCCGTTCAGCCACTGGATGCGCTCCGACAGTACCTCGGCCTGGAAAAATGGTAACGCCAGCTACAGCATGTCTAACGACCTGAATGGTCGAACCACCAGCCTCGCAGGCCTGTACGGCACGTTGCTGGAGGACAACAACCTGAGCTACAGCGTACAAACCGGCTACGCGGGCGGCGGGGAAGGTAACAGCGGCAGTACTGGCTACGCGGCGCTGAACTACCGCGGCGGCTACGGTAACGCCAACGTCGGCTACAGCCGTAGCGACGGCATTAAGCAGCTTTACTACGGCCTGAGCGGCGGCGTACTGGCCCACGCCGATGGCGTCACTCTCAGCCAGCCAATGAACGATACCGTGGTGCTGATCAAAGCTCCTGGAGCAGACGGGGTGAAGGTGGAAAACCAGACCGGTGTTCGTACCGACTGGCGCGGCTACGCCGTGCTGCCCTACGCCACCGAATACCGGGAAAACCGGGTGGCGCTGAATACCAATACGCTCGCCAACAATGTCGACCTTGATGATGCCGTGGTCAGTATTGTGCCGACCCACGGAGCGATAGCGCGTGCCGAATTTAAAGCCAGCGTCGGTATGAAGCTACTGATGAAGCTGACTCACAACGGTAAACCGGTTCCCTTTGGCGCAATGGTCGCCTCTGTGGGCAGCCAGAATAGCAGCATCGTTGCCGATGATGGCCTGGTCTATCTGAGCGGGATGCCGCTGACGGGCAAGGTGCGTGCGAAGTGGGGAGAAGGGCCGGATGCCAGTTGCGAAGCCGACTATCGTCTGCCGCCGGAAAGCCAGAACCAGGCGCTAAGTCAGCTGTCGGCAGTATGCCGCTAAGGAAGCAATGATGATGAGAAAAAACCTGTATCTGCTGGGCACCATACTCTCTCTGGTCTCCTTCAGCACGCCTGCCGCCGATAGCACCATCACGATTAGTGGATATGTGCGAGATAACACCTGCGCCGTTGCGGGGGAATCAAAGGATTTTACCGTCGACCTGATGAATAACGCCGCAAAGCAGTTTAATGCCATCGGCACGACCACGCCGCTGGTGCCTTTTCGCATCGTGCTGTCGCCCTGCGGCGGTTCCGTTACCGCGGTCAAAGTCGGTTTTACCGGCGTAGCGGACAGCGACAACACCAGTTTGCTTAAGCTCGATAGCGGAGTATCGGCGGCTTCCGGCATCGGCGTGCAGATCCTCAGCGGCAGCCGGGTACCTCTGGTTCTCAACTCCCCCTCGTCAAATATTACATGGACAACACTCAAGCCCGGTCAAACCAATACGCTGAGCTTTTATGCCCGATTGATGACCGCGCGCGTCCCGATAAGCGCAGGACACGTTAGTGCTACCGCGACGTTCACTCTTGAATTTCAGTAACCGGAGGCTGATATGAAATGGACTCATGCACGCTGGCTGCTGGCCGGTTTACTGGCCTTCGCCAGCACCTCCCATGCCGCCGATGTGACCATTACCGTTAACGGCAAAGTGGTGGCCAGGCCCTGCACCATATCTACGCCGAAGGCTACCGTCGATTTGGGTGATTTATACACCTTCAATATGCTTTCACCCGGAGCGGCATCGGGCTGGCATAACGTCACGCTCGATCTCAGCAACTGCCCGATTGGCACGTCACGAGTCACCGCCAGCTTCAGCGGCCCGGCGGATGCTACTGGCTACTACAAAAATCAGGGTACCGCCGGAAATATCCAGTTGGAACTGCAGGATGATGGT
Organism: Klebsiella sp. MISC125; assembly: GCF_051131775.1. Classification (NCBI taxonomy): domain Bacteria; kingdom Pseudomonadati; phylum Pseudomonadota; class Gammaproteobacteria; order Enterobacterales; family Enterobacteriaceae; genus Klebsiella; species Klebsiella sp. MISC125. The sequence continues at coordinate 1,126,411 of NZ_CP180448.1, read as the reverse complement.
GGCGCCAGGTTGAATACCGGCACCGCGAAAGAGATAAAGGTGGACGACACAACCCAGACAGCCCGCTTCCCGCTACGGGTCAGAGCGCTGACGGTCAACGGTGGAGCCACCCAGGGAACGATTCAGGCGGTAATTAACGTCACCTACACCTACGCCTGAAAGGGAGAATACTATGTTGCAGAAATCAGTCTTAATAACTGGCGCCTTTTTTAAAATTACATTTTTTATCGCTGCACTTTTTATTTCGTTCTCATTTAACGCAAACGCATTCACATGCATTACGGCATCTGGCCAAAAATTAGGGGCGGACCAGTCAGGAGGAATGGTTCAAAGCGCTAATGTTGGTGTTTCCCTTGCACCAACCATTACAGCTAACAGTACCTTAGTTATTGATCTGGCAAATTATATATCATGTGCAAATCAGGCTGTACTTCCATCTTACGACGTCATCAGGGCTGAAAACGGTTCAGGATTTATCGACGTTCTTAACGGATTCACGGGAACATTCACGTATTATGGCAGCTCATACCCCTTCCCATTAACCAGCCCGACCAGCTATATCAAACCTGGGGATTATAATGTTTATCAACCCTGGAGGGCCGCTGTTTTTCTTACGCCAATTAGTGTTGCAGGCGGGAAAGTATTAAAAGCCGGAGAATACTTTGCATCGCTTAAACTGTATAAATTACTTCTTGATGGCTCTGGAGCGCCGTCTGGTGGAACTGGATATCCTGATGAATTTACCTGGAACCTGTATGCACTGAATGATGTTGTCATCCCGACGGGTGGGTGTGATGTTTCTGCTCGTGATGTGACGGTGAACCTCCCGGAATATCCCGCTTCAACGGCGATCCCGTTGACGGTTCACTGCGGACAAAACCAGAAGCTGGGCTACTACCTATCCGGCACCACGACAGATACCGCCAACTCGATCTTCGCCAATACCGCTTCGGCTTCTCCGGCGCAAGGGGTTGGCGTCCAGTTGACGCGTAATGGTACCGTCGTCCCTGCCAACAGCACGATATCCTTAGGAGTCGTGAGCACCTCCTCTGTCGACCTCGGCCTCACCGCGACCTATGCACGCACCAGCGGGCAGGTCACCGCGGGCAACGTCCAGTCAATTATCGGGGTGACCTTTGTTTACCAGTAGCGCGCCTGTCGCGCACGGCAGAGCGGGGATAGATTATATCCTCTCGCCCTGCTCGTTGGTGGCCGACGGGCTGGTAAAAGTCATGACGGCCTGTGGGATGCGGCCCGTGGTGCTGCCGCTGGACGCGACGACATTACCTGCCGGAGCTGATATTCGCCGCATCGTGGTATTTCTGCCCGAAGCTCCGGCCAGGCTGCTTATCACTCTGCAGCAAGTCGCCTCGATGCTGGAGCTGGCGGCCACGCCGCTACCGATGCTGATCCTCAGCCGTAGCCCGGCCAGCTGGCTGTGGCATACCCTGCTGCATCAGGTTATCGACCACCATCTGCTTTCTGAAGTGAGTGCCGCCGCCTCCGACCTGCCCGTCCCGAGTCTGACCACACTACTCCAGGACTATACTCTGGAAAGATATCCTTCGCTTAAACAGCTGGCGGACGAAGAGATGCGGATCGGCGGAAGAAAAGCTGGCGGACTCACCAGACAGGAGCTGAATGCTATTCTCGGTTTACTTAGCGGAGACAGTGTTAACGCCCAGGCAAAACACCGCGGTATTAGCCACAAAACGCTTTATACCCAGCGAACCGCAGGACTGAAAAAAATCGTCGAGCATCATCCTCAGTTGGCAACCCGTTTCCCCGGCAACCAGACAAAGAGACAGAAAATACAACCTAACGCTGCACTTTCCGCCTTCGAGCGTGAATTTGTCCATGCTGTCCACTGTCGGCAAATTTTCCCGGTTTTCCAGCCCATTACTGATGGTCGGATGCAGCTTAAAGGTCTGGAGCTCCTCTCTCGCTGGCGGCAAAACGGTCACGTTATTCTTCCGGGCGATTTTTTACCGCAGTTGCGCTCAGAGTACGCATGGCTGGTTTTGACGGCCTTTGTACTACGGGAGGCCGTGCAGAATATCAATCAGCATCCGGGAGAGTTTTATTTCTCGGTCAATATCCCCGCCGCCATCGCCAGCCATGAAAATCTGGTCAGTATGCTGGAAACGGCGCGTCAGCAACTGCATCAGCCACATGTATCTTGTCGGCTGGTACTGGAATTTGCTGAAACCATCGACATCAATCGCCAGAGCAAAGTGGCTGAAAACATCGCCCGATTACGCAAGCAGGGCTTCACCATTATGCTGGATGACTGCTTTTCACAAAGCAGCGTCATGTTTCCGGTGCGCTCCGTCAAATTCAGCGCATATAAGCTGGATATGAGTATTGTGAATGATATGCAGGGAGATCTACACGCGCTCGCGCTGATAAAAAGCCTGATCTACTATTGTCAGCTGACCGGCAGCCGCTGTATTGCTGAAGGGGTGGACAGTCTGGATAAATTCAATAAATTGAAAGCGCTGGGGATCGATCGGTTTCAGGGATACTTCATCTCAGCGCCGGTGGAGCGAGAAAACGTCGGCGATCTTATTCACCAGCGCTTGTCTGACCGTGCGCTTACCCTAATCACCGGGTAAGCCGGCTATCAGAGCTTAAAAATAAATGCGCCAGCGTACTGGCGCATTTATTTGAGACGGATGACAAACAAGGTTTAAAGATTGTGCTCGCGTTTCTGCCGGGCGGCGGCTGACGCCTTGCCCGGCCTACAAAATCCACAATATCAATAAATTATACATTTTTCGTAGGCCCGGTAAGGCGCTAGCCGCCACCGGGCAATTCCAGACAGGTGCTCTTTGTCAGCAATCTGATTTCAGGCGCGAATATCGTCGTACTCGCGGGTATTATCAAATTCATGTTTAGCAAACGGGCACAACGGAATAATTTTCCGCTGCTCGCCACGCATTTTTTCGACCACTTTCGCCACCAGCTTTTTCCCCACGCCCTGACCTTTCAGGCTGGGGTCCACGTCAGTGTGTTCAATAATACTGAGATGCTCGCCTGTCGGTACAAAAACGATTTCCGCCACCTGATTCCCTTCGGCGTCATTGACGTAAAACTTGTTGTGGCCTTCCAGTATTTCCATCATTTCCTCGCTTATTTGTGGCGATACTTCAATGCGCCGCTTGGGCAGGTATCGATAACCTTCATGACCGTGGTGACATCCACCTCATCGGGAACGATCCACGGTTTACGTTTCAGGTTGAAGAGCTTTGCGCTACCGCGCACGCAGTTTCCCGAGTGCTGGCAGAGAGCGGTATTGAAGTAGACATCAATCTGCTCCCCGGTATAGGCGCGATAGCCCGCTTCCAGTAGTTCCTTATCCATGACATTGCCTCAGCTGTTTTTATTGGTATGGTTGTAAGCATAGTCCCGGACGCTAACGCTGGCTATGGGGGATAAGGTCGCGTTAATTTAACAAACGCCACTCTCGCGCCTGATTTACCGCCTGAATACGTCCCTTCACCTGTAGCTTCTCGTAAAGCTGCTTGAGATGCCATTTGACGGTTTCCGCCGAAATGCCCAGCTCGCGCGCAACGCCTTTATTGGAATACCCCTCGGCGATCAAACGCAGCGTTTGCTGCTCCCGTTCGGTAAGACGCAACGCGGGCGGCTGCGGGCGATTCTCATCCGTGGCAATCCCGGCGGTCGCGAAATGCGATAACAGAGATGGGATATCAGCGGCCAGGTTGTCGTCCGGCCCACCACGTTTAAGTATCTCACTCAGTAGCGAAGCCATCTCCACCCCGCCCTCCAGCAGGCTGCGCAACAGTCCCTGGTGCAATGCGCGCGAAAGGGCCGGGCGGCAAACAAACACAGCCTGCTCCAGAGCCCCCGCGCGCCAAAGGGCGAGCGCCTGCATCAGCCGTAAACGCACGGCAAACAGCCACTCGCCGTTGTGTTCCCGGACGCTTGCCAGTTTATCCAGCTGCCGCGCGGCGGCCAGCGGATCGCCGGAAGCATAAAGTAAACGACTCTGGCTTAACGCGACATATCCGCCAACCGCATCCTGCTGTTGCGCCTGATTAAGCCCCTGTAGGCGGCACAGCAGCGCTTCGGCAGTTGATCTGTCACCCGCGTGGAGCGACATGGCGAGCCGTTCCGCCAGCAGTGGAGCCTGCGCCCGCAGCCAGCCGCGCTGGGCGGCCAACCCCTCGGCATGAAGCAATAACGACTCCGCCTTTTCCCGCTCGCCTGCCGCGCGAGCCTGACGGGCCAGCACGATGTAGCAGCGGCTAAGGCCGTCCGGCGGGCAAAAGTTATCAATCATCTCCAGGCGTGGGGCGAGCAGGCTCTGGACCTGCTCAATGTCGCCTTTTTCCCAGGCAATCTCCGCCAGTATGGGGGCCAGAGTCGCCCCGCTGCTGGAGTTAGCACCGGTATGCTGTTGCGCATAACGCAGCGCACGCGTGGCCTGCCGCTCCGCCTCGGCGAGATTCCCCTGGCGCAGATAACCCTGCGCCATTACGAACGCCCGGTAGACTTCAACAAAAAGGTTACGGTTGGCGACGCTCGCTCCCGCCACCCGCTGCTGAACATCCAGCGCCTGCTGTGGCCGTGAATCCGCGAGGTGGCAGTAGCTGAGGATGTTGCATACCAGGCCATCGACCCAAACATCGCCGCACGGCACCTCGCACAGCAGCGGCTCGACAATGGCAATGCTGCGCGAAATGTTGTCAGCAAAGGCTTCGCAAATCGCCCGCACAACCTGCAACTTTACCCGCGAACTGTGGGCCAGAACATCAGGCCTGGCAGCCGCCTGCATCTCAATGGCATCGAGCAGTTGGCGGGCATCACTAAAGCGGAAACGGTGCGCTAGCGCCCAGGCCAGATTGAGCTGAAGTTCAATGCGCGACGGATCAAGGTTGTCGGGTAGATAGCGGATCCAGCGCACGAGGGTATCAATATCCCCCTCTTCCGCCAGCGACTGCGCCCCGGCCTCGGCATCCTTCGTCGCCGATTTACCAGCAGCCAGCGCGTGGCGAATCGCCTCAGCCCAAAGCTGTTGTGAGGCAAACCAGCCGCTGGCGCGGTCGTGCAACTGGCGAATATCAATCTCGCTACTGTGCTGCAGGCGGTGCAGTAAGGCATCGCGCATCAGCGGATGATAGCGAAACCAGAGGCCGCCCTCATCCAGCGCCGACAGAAACAGGTTGTGCTGCCCAATCCACGCCAGCATCTCCCTGGCGTTATCTTTGCCGCTAACCGCATCGCATAACGCCGGGTGCAGGCGGTTAAGCAGTGAAGTGTGCAGAAGAAAATCAAATACCTCAGTTGGAAGCGGCGCAAAGATAACCTCTTCGAGATAGCGGGAGATTGACCGCGAGCTGGCGCTAAGCCCCATCGCCGCAGATGAAGAACCGGCGGCATCATGGGATAGCGCGGCCATTTTCATCCCCGCCACCCAACCTTCCGTCAGCGCAATCAGCCGGGGAATATCCTGCGCATTAAGCGCTGACGATGCAGCGAAATAGGCACTGGCTTCGCTGGGATTAAAACGCAGCTCCGGGTCATACACCTCCAGTAGCTGGTCCTGCATTTGCAGGCGACTTAGCGCTAAAGGCGGCTGGTGACGGCTGCCGATAATCAGATGCAAAGAAGACGGCGCATGGTTTAGCAGCCAGCTCATTCCCCGCTGAATCGCCGGGTCGGTAATGCACTGATAGTCGTCGAGAATAAGATAAAGCGGGTGCGGGCACTGATTGAGCTGATTGACGAGTTCGGCAAGGAACAGAGTGATATCGGCTGGAAGTTCCCCCTCCAGAGCATGTAGAAAAGGCGAGCTCCAGCCTTGCCACAGCGGTCGTAGCGCCTCCTGCAAATAGCGCATAAACAGCAGCGGCGCGCTGTCATCCTCATCAAGGCTCAGCCAGGCCAGCGCATCACCTTGTCGATGGCGATGCCGATACCACTGCGCCAGCAGGGTCGTTTTGCCAAATCCGGCGGGGGCGCAAACCAGCGTCAAGCGGCGGGATGTCGCGTCATCGAGGCGCTGGAGCAGGCGCTCCCGGGCCAATAGCGTTTCCGGCGAGCGGGGCGGCGTAAAGCGGGTGGCGATTAGCGGCAGCGCGCGCGTGAAGCGGAAAGGTTCCTGCTCAACAAAGGCCGCCAGTGAATCATCCTGTGAGGATAAAAAAGCCATACCGCGATTACCTCTTAATCCAGTCCGTTGGTCATTATCCCCCCCATCAGGGGGGTAGGCCATGCTTATCGTGCCAGATAGAGTAATTCAATTCACTACGTTGATATGACGTCAGTCGCAGAGATCCCAGGTTTATTAATCAGTACAAGGTGAGTACAGAATATGGCTATCGAAAATAAAGTTGCGCTGGTAACCGGCGCGGGTCAGGGTATTGGCCGCGGTATTGCGTTGCGTCTGGCCAAAGATGGCGCGTCGCTGATGTTGGTGGACGTGAATCCTGAAGGGATTGCCGCCGTCGCCGCCGAAGTCGAGGCGCTGGGCCGTAAAGCAGCCACCTTCGTCGCCAATATCGCCGACCGCGATCAGGTTTATGCCGCCATTGACGCGGCGGAAAAGGCGTTAGGCGGCTTTGATATTATCGTCAACAACGCCGGGATCGCGCAGGTACAGGCGCTGGCCGACGTGACTCCTGAAGAGGTTGATCGGATTATGCGTATCAACGTTCAGGGCACCTTGTGGGGCATTCAGGCGGCGGCGAAAAAATTCATCGACCGTCAGCAAAAAGGGAAAATCATCAACGCCTGCTCTATCGCCGGGCATGATGGCTTCGCGCTGCTGGGGATCTATTCCGCGACCAAATTTGCCGTGCGCGCCCTGACCCAGGCGGCGGCAAAAGAGTACGCCAGCCGCGGCATTACGGTTAACGCTTACTGCCCGGGGATTGTGGGTACCGGTATGTGGACTGAAATCGATAAACGCTTCGCAGAGATAACCGGCGCACCGGTTGGCGAAACCTATAAAAAGTATGTGGAAGGCATCGCGTTGGGTCGCGCTGAAACGCCGGACGATGTGGCAAGCCTGGTTTCGTATCTGGCAGGCCCGGATTCCGACTATGTTACCGGTCAATCGATCCTGATTGATGGCGGTATTGTTTACCGTTAAAAGTAAACCCGGCGCAGCACGGATCTGCGAAAAATTCGTCACGTGCTGATGTTGTGGCTTTTGTAGGCCGGGCCAGGCGCTAGCCGCCGCCCGGCAGACATGTGAGCACACTATCATCAGTCTGAAACCCGGCACAGCACGCGCCGGGTTTCAGAGGTATTACGCGTTAGCCGTCGGTTCCTGCGGCTTCTTGCTCTGGGTGTTTTCCAGCATCCGGCGAACCGGCACAATCAGCACACACAACACCGCGGCACAGATCAGCAGCGCAATGGAACAGCGGGCGAACAGGTCAGGCAGCATATCCAGCTGATCGGCCTTCACATGACCGCCAATCAGGCCTGCCGCCAGGTTCCCCAGCGCGCTGGCGCAGAACCACAGCCCCATCATCTGACCACGCATTCTTTCCGGTGCCAGCAGCGTCATGGTCGCCAGACCAATCGGGCTCAGGCACAGCTCGCCCAGCGTCAGCATCAGGATACTACCGACCAGCCACATCGGCGAGACGCCAGCCCCTTCGTTGCTCAGCACGTTTTGTGCCGCCAGCATCATCAGGCCAAAGCCCGCGGCGGCGCACAGAATGCCGATAACAAACTTGGTGATGCTGCTCAGACGCACGTTTTTACGCGCCAGCGCAGGCCACGCCCAGCTAAATACCGGTGCCAGCAAAATGATGAACAGAGCATTGATCGACTGGAACCATACCGCCGGGATTTCAAAAGAGCCGATCATACGGTTGGTGTAGTCGTTAGCGAACAGGTTGAATGAGGTTGGCTTCTGCTCGAACGCCGACCAGAAGAAGGCCGCCGAAACCAACAGGATAAAGCAGACCAGCAAGCGAGCGCGCTCTTTGCGGCTTAAGCCTGCGAAGGCAAACAGATAGATGAAGTACAGCACCACCGAGGCGGCAATGACGTAGACCAGCATGCTGGCAACCGCGACAGGGTTAATCACGATAACACCCTGGGCAATCAGCGTAATGACAATCGCCACGCCGACCGTCAGCGCCAGCAGCCATCCGCCCACGCCGTTTCTTTTCACGACCGGGCTATTCCAGGTTGAGTCGAGGCCGACTTCGCTGTCGTAGCGTTTCATCGCCGGAACGGCAAAGACGCGGAAGATAACCAGCGCGACCAGCATCCCGATACCGCCGATACCAAAGCCCCAGTGCCAACCGTGAGACTTAATCAGCCAACCGGAGATTAGCGGCGCAATGAACGACCCCATGTTGATGCCCATATAGAACAGCGAAAATCCACCGTCGCGGCGCGCATCGCCCTTCTTGTAGAGCGTCCCAACCATCACCGAAATACAGGTTTTGAACAGGCCGGAACCGAGCACGATAAACATCAGGCCGATAAAGAACAGCGTGTCGCCCATCACCGCCGACAGCGCGATAGACAGATGGCCCAGGGCAATCAGAATCGAACCGTACCAGACCGCCTTTTGTTGGCCAAGCCAGTTATCCGCCAGCCAGCCGCCCGGCAGCGCGGCAAGATACATCGCACCGGCAAAGATACCCACGATCGCCGAGGCGTTCTCACGCGCCAGCCCCATGCCGCCGTCATAAACGGTGGCCGCCATAAACAGGATCAGTAATGGACGAATGCCGTAGAACGAAAATCGCTCCCACATTTCGGTGAAAAACAGCGAACCAAGCGGATATGGATGACCAAAAAAGGTCCGACTTTCATTTTTATTCACAGAGGAATGCATAACTTCTCCCAAAAGATACCCGCAGCGATTTAAAACCACGGGAAGCGTGTTGACCTTTTATACACAAGGTCAATTATTCACATTTAATGTGATGATATTTAACCATTTGATAACCTAAAAATGGTCCTGTCTAGTCCCTTCCCCCAACTTTTTAGATGAAAATTCGACAAACGTCTACTTTTCTGGATTTAAAGTTGGCGAGAGGGGAAATGTGATTGACATAATCATTCATCATCAAAATGAATTTTTTATTTTAATAAACAAAAAGTTAAATATTCCTATTACGGATAAAAGCAAATAAAAGACCGGAACGAAAACCCGACTAAAATCAGGGAAAATGTGAAGTTAACCGACCTTCCGCAAGGTAAGCAGCATAAATCACACTCTTGATTTAGGGGATATATGCCAGCCATCGCTGTCGGCGAAGGTTAATCGATGCCGACAGCAGTAGCGGTGATGTAGAAGGAGTGATATGCCCGGGGTTCTGGTCAAAGCATTCTGACGCTGTTGTACGTCTTGTTCAGACAAGCCAAACAGGAGCAGTAAATTTTGTTATTCAAAAAAATAAACCGGCGGCGGACCAAATCGGTTCTCACACTCCTGGCTTTTTCTCACCATGAAAACGAACAGAACCAACCAGCCAATCACCGGCAGGAGTATCAATATTCCCCACCATCCGGAACGCCCCGTATCATGTAGGCGGCGAACCAGCACGGAATAAGAGGGACACAGCAGAACTAAAATGATGGTCGCGTATATCACTGGCATCACATCCTGCGGAGTATCGGACAATATGAATGACAGGAGTCCACTTCCGATCAAAATAACCATTACAACAAATTGATACCACCAGAACTCACGCCGACTGGCCCGCTCATTGAGATCCAAATAATGATGAAAGAACGCACAGTGAAACCATTTCATTGTTGGCTCCCTAGTTAATATTTCAGCGAAGAGAGGGCAACCTCACCTGCGGGTTTGTATTTACTCTCCAGAGAATTTGTCACGTTAAACATGAGTTTTATCTGCCGCCGGTGCCGCAACTGAAAAAATAAATCCAGCAGTACTAATTACCAGAGAGCTAAAAAGAGAAGCGTATTTCATCAATAATCACTCCATAATTAAGTTCAACATTAATCATTAGCCTTTTAGCACCAGCGGAGAATTATCCCAATTAATACTTCAGCGATGAGAGTGCTGCTTCACCTACTGTTTTATATTTACTCTCCAGATCGTTTGTCACGTTAAACGTCGAGTACATCATCGTTCCTTTAAAAGAGGAGAGCTGCATCAGGTTGTAGAGGTAGTTTCCTTCCTCATCAATCGGCATGTTAAATTCAACGCGTTCCATTTTATGACCATTGACTTTCACCTGTGAGACTGTTGGTGATAATACACTTAACTGATTTTTTAGAACCGCAGAAACTTTTGAAAGTTCAGATTCTTTAATCGCATTCGGGTTAATACTGAAGGCAAGCGTCACTTTACTGTCCACATTTTCCACATACCAGGCTTCCTGAGGGCGGTTTCTCTCCTCAGTATATTTCTCAGCAAGCAGGTTCTGCGGCATTTTGACAAATTCAACCGGCAGCTCTATCGTCGCCTTACCGCCCAAAATTTTAACAACCTGGGTTTTATCCGCTGCCTGCGCCGCAGCTGAAAAAGCCAATCCGGCAGAACTGATTAACAGGGCACTAAAAAGAGTTCCAAATTTCATGACTACATACTCCATAAATAACTAATTAAAGAAACATTAAATCGGCATGGTTTTTACATCAGATAGAGTCCTTCCCTGCCAAAGGAATATTCATAAACTGATTCACCGCACCCAGCAGAGGAAGTTCAACCAAAAAATTACTATATTCAACCTATTAACAAGAAACCTATCCCGCTTTAACTTTTAAACTCCAGCGAAGAAGGACCAAATTCATTATTTCCTGCATGGCTTTTCTTAATCATAAAGACTATCAGGATAATGGGGCCTACCAAAGGTATAAGAAGAATAAATGCCCATACCCCTCTCTTCCCTATATCATGTAATCTTCTAACCATCACACAGATCCCTGGGCACAGGAATATTAAGCTCACGATAGCGCTAATTGATAAATGGGCTGTACTATCGCGAGTAAAAACTATCGCTGATGCAATATCAATGATCAGCGATACAACACCAACAATAAGTACAAACATCCAATATTCACGTCGAGAAGCTCGCCCTTTCATGTTGAAATAATTTTCAAACATCACTTTTTTAAATTCATGCATAATTAAATCCCTTTGCGACTACTTAAATCACACGTTTAAGTCAACACTTATGAATGGCAGTACAAAGCCGTACTGCCAGAAAGCAGAGGTCATTCAAATAACGTTATATCCCAAATGAAAATACTCTCCGTTATTTCCTCCTCCCTTTCACCGGCGGTTTTTCTTCAACAACCGGCTCAGCTACCGCTACGGGAATATCCCGCAGGCTCAGATTAACAAAATGATCCTTGCCGAGGATCTTGCCGTTACCCAGCCACTCGATACCCCGATAGGTCAACCTTAGCCCGGCATCGCTGCGCCGCAGGATATTACCGGTCCCGTCAGACACCGCATATCCCGTTTCATTGAGCAAGTTCACGGTCATGGTCTGCGCCTGCGTATCGCGATACATCTGTTGTACGGAGTTCAGATAATCACCGGCCAGATCCGCCAGCGACTGCTTCACCCGCGCATCGACCATCGCCGCCGTCTGTGGCTGATTACCCAGATTCGTCGCCAGCAGCGCATACAGCTGGGCCGTCGCTTTCGCCAGCGCTACCTGCACCTTCACGTCCTGAGAAAATTTGGTCGTATCCCAGCTGGTGCTTTGACGTTCGGTGGTCACCGTTTCGCTTTTCTGCTCTTCCCACACTTTCCATTTTGCCGGTGCCGGCAGCAGCTTCTCTTCGCTAACCTTTTCTGTGGTCACGTTACGGTAGCGCAAGTTATCTGGCGCACTGAATAGCGACGTTGCCAGGTACGAAGCGCATACGCTCTGCTGCTGACGGATATTGCCGTGTACTAAAACGGATAACGGACTTCCCTGTACCGGTACGGCCGCCACGTTCACCTTGCTGTTCTCCAGCGCCCGGATGATATCCGAACGCACGCGGTCACCGCGCGCCATGTCGCACACCAGTCGCATCACCGGCTCGTTCACTTTGCCGTTAACCTTAGGCACCAGGCTGTCCAGTGAATCGGTGATCAATGTGTATGCCGGTATCGACATCACCGCAACCGTGGTTGTCGTTGCTGCCGGGCTTTCTGCCGCCGCCATCCCTGACGCTGACAGGGAAGCCAGCATCACCATCAGTGCACTACGCTTAAGCTTTCCTTTCATTCCTTTATCCTCTTTAAATGACACTCAGACCGATTACTGCACGTCTACCGTGATGCGCCGGTTCGGCGCCAGGCAGGCAATCGTTGCGGCTGACTTACCGCCTTCACACTGCACCCGCGGCATTGACGCCCCCATCCCTACAGAAGAGATGGCATTAGCCGACAAGCCGCTGGTGACCAGCACCCGCTTCACCGACTCCGCCCGGGCCTGCGACAGGCGCAGGTTGCTTTCCGCTGAGCCGAAGCGGTCGGTATGACCGGTAATCGTGATATGGCGAACGTCCATGCCGGACTGGCGAATATCCATCGCCATCTGGCGGATCTGCGCTTCCCCCTGAGCGCTTAACTGCGCGCTGGCAAAGGCAAACAGCGCTTCAGCATTCAGTTCCCGTTGCATGACAGCGGGCTTCGCCGGAGCCTGCTGTGACAGGCAGTTTTCCGGCAGGAAGTGCGTGTCACCCACCTTCAGATTGCTGTCGTACAGCACCTTATACTGGCAGGTAATTTCGGCCCCACCGGCCACCGGGAAGTGGAAGATATAATCCCACTCCTTAACCCGCATCACGCCTTCCTTAAAGTGCGGGACACCCAGCAGCTCATACACCTGGGCTTTGGTCATTCCTGGCTTGATTTTGGCCAGCGCACCCACATCCGGGTAGCTCCCCTCACCTCTGACCGCCGAGGCTTTGTCAGGGAATATCGGTTGTGTCGTCTTCCCTTGCGCATCCGGGTTACTCAGGCTCCGGGTACATCCTGTCAGCAGCAATACCGCACAGGCAGAGGCCAGCAGGCCTAACTTCATCTGTTTCATCATCATTTCTTCCTTTAAAGTCCGGGACAGTGCCCCGCCGTTACCGGCGGGGCCTCCTGCTGCCTGTTACCACTGATAGCCCACACCGATTGAAGCACCGAAGTCGCCCTGACTGTTCGTCGTACCGGACACCTTCGTCACCCACTTACCGTTGTCGGAGATGGTCGACACGCCAAACGCGACGGCCGACTGGCCCTGATAGGTCCCCCCCCCCCAGACCCACCATGCTTGCCCCTGGGGCATACGGCTGCGGCAGGCTGGACATCGCCATCGCACCCGCAATACCGGCGCTCAGCTTGTCCTTCTGGTCGTTAACCATGTTTTTCAACTGGTTAAACTGTTTGTTGGTGTAGTTAACCGATTCAGAGACACCCTGTTTCAGCTGACCGACGTTCACCGCATCGGTGGTTTCCGTACCCGCTGCCACGTTGGTTACCTGACGTTCACCACCGGAGTAGCCCATCGAGACGCTATTCTCACGGTTAGCCACGGAGTTAGTCCCCAGCGCCACCGAGTTTTTGGCCGTCGCCGATGAACCATTACCCAGTGCGACAGAGTTTTCCCCCGACGCCGACGACTTCGTACCGACTGCCATGCTGTTGCTGCCGCTGGCTGACGATCCGGCACCACCCGCGAGTGAATCGCTACCGGTCACGGTTGGTTTAGCGTAGTTACTGGTGTTATTCACCTGGAACATACCGTCCTTACCGTCACTGATATTGGTCACGTTGTTGGTGATATTGCCGGTGGCATCTTTCAGCTGCCCCACGTTCACCGCATCCGTATCTTCAGTACCCGCTGCCACGTTAGTGACCTGACGCTCGTTACCGGCGGAGCCCACGGAAACCGTGTTATCGCGGTCAGCAACGGAGCCACTACCCAGTGCCACAGAGTTGCTGGCGGTCACCGAAGCGTTATCACCGATGGCCACGCTGCCGGTGCCCGATGCGCTGGCATTGTTACCGGTGGCGATAGCGCCATTCCCGGAGGCCTGCGCACCATTACCCGTCGCAATACTGTTATCACCGCTGGCAACCGTACCCTGACCAAGCGCGATGGCATCTGTACCGCTTGCTACCGCGTCCGGTCCGGTAGAGTTCACCTTCAGGTAACGCATGGTCGGCAGTACCGTATTGGTGTAGTTCTCCTCAATATTGGTCACCCGGTAATCGAGGTTATCGACCTTCTTGTTGGTGGCATACAGCTGGCTACCGTTCACCGCATCGGTGCTCTTATCGCTCAGCTCGCCTGCCGCCACGTTGGTGATCTTGTTCACCGTTGTGGAACCATGACTTGCCGAGAACGCGCCCAGATTTTCATCCCACAGCAGGGCATCACCCTTCAGGTCATCAACATTGACAACGATGTTCTCCAGCGCTGTATTGGTCGCAAACAGCTGCGAGCCGTTCACCGCGTCGGTACTGGTCGACGACAGACGACCTGCCGCTACATTGGTGATGGTGCGCTCTGCCCCTTCACTGCCCACGCTCAGCGTGCTGGTCGGGTTCGCCCCGGCGAAGGCGTAGTCGGTGCCGCGCAGAGTCACCCCTGCTGTACCCACTGCCGCTTCCGTGAGGGAGTCAGCCCCGAGTGCGATATCACCGGCATTATTTGCCACCGCACCCATACCAATCGCCACTGAATCCAGCCCCAGCGCCTGCGAGTCTGCACCCGTCGAGTTCGCATGGAAGTACTTGATACCGGTGTTGTAGATGTTCTCCACCGTATCGCCCAGGTTGCTGATGTTAGTGGTGTTTGTCGACACCTGCTGATTGGTCGCAAACAGCTGCGAACCGTTCACCGCATCGGTACTCTTCTCACTCAACTCGCCCGCTGCCACATTGGTGATCTTGTTCACCGTAGTGTCGCCATGACTGGCCGAGAACGAACCGACATACTCGTCCCACAGCAGGGCATCCTTCTGCAGCCCGTCAACATCGATGTTCAGGTTCTCCATCGCCGTATTGGTGGCATACAGTTGCGAACCGTTCACCGCATCGGTGCTGGTCTCTGACAGACGACCCGCCGCGACGTTAGTGATGGTGCGTTCCGCCCCTTCACTGCCCACGCTCACGGTGCTGGTCGGATTCGCTCCGGCGAAGGCGTAGTCGGTGCCGCGCAGAGTCACCCCTGCTGTACCCACTGCCGCTTCCGTCAGAGAGCCCGCGCCCAGCGCGATATCCCCGGCGTTGTTCGCCACGGCACCCATACCAATGGCCACCGAATCCAGCCCCAGCGCCTGCGAGTCTGCACCCGTCGAGTTCGCATGGAAGTACTTGGTGCCGGTGGTGTAGATGTTCTCCACCGTATCGCCCAGGTTGCTGATGTTCTGCGTGTTCTGCGCAATATTGGTGGTGTTCGTCTCCACGTTCTGGTTAGTGGTGTACAGCTGCGAACCGTTCACCGCATCGGTACTCTTCTCACCCAGCTCGCCCGCCGCCACGTTGGTGATCTTGTTCACCGTCGTGTTGCCGTGACTCGCCGAGAAGGCCCCTTTATCCTCATCCCACTGCAGCGCATCCTGCTCCAGGCCGCCGACGCTGGTATGCAGGTTCTCTACCGCCGAGTTCGTGGCGTACAGCTGCGAGCCGTTCACCGCATCGGTGCTGGTCTCAGACAGACGACCCGCTGCGACGTTAGTGATGGTGCGTTCACTGCCCACATCCCCCACGCTCACGGTGCTGGTCGGGTTCGCCCCGGCAAACGCGTAGTCGGTACCGCGCAGCGTTACCCCTGCCGTGCCCACTACCGCGTCCGTTACCGAGTTTGCCCCCAGCGCCACATCGTTGGCGTTATTGGCGATAGCGCCCATCCCGATGGCCACCGAATCCAGCCCCAGCGCCTGCGAGTCTGCACCCGTTGAGTTGGCGTGGAAGTACTTGATACCGGTGTTGTAGATATTCTCCACCGAATCGCCCAGGTTGCTGATATTAGTGGTGTTCGTCTCCACCTGCTGATTGGTCGCAAACAGCTGCGAACCGTTCACCGCATCAGTACTCTTGGCACTCAGCTCACCCGCATCCACGTTGGTGATCTTGTTCACCGTCGTATCGCCATGACTCGCCGAGAAGGCCCCTTTATCCGCATCCCACAGCAGGGCATCGTTCTGCAGTCCGCCCACGCTGTTGTCCAGGTTCTCCAGCGCGGTATTGGTCGCAAACAGCTGCGAGCCGTTCACCGCGTCGGTGCTGGTTTTACTCAGCTCACCCGCTGCCACGTTGCTGATCGTGCGCTCCTGGCCTTCACTGCCCACACTCACCGTGCTGGTCGCGTTCGCCCCGGCGAAGGCGTAGGTTTCACCGTTGATCTCAACGCTGGCCTGCCCCTTCACATCCCCGGTCACGGACCCGGCACCCAGTGCCACATCGTTGGCGTTGTTGGCAACAGCGCCCATCCCGATGGCCACCGAATCCAGACCCGCTGCGTCGGAGTCTGCACCCGTCGAGTTGGCGTGGAAGTACTTGGTACCGGTGTTGTAGATGTTCTCCACCGAATCGCCCAGATTGCTGATGTTCTGCGTGTTCTTCGCGATATTAGTGGTGTTCGTCTCCACCTTCTGGTTAGTGGTGTACAGCTGCGAACCGTTCACCGCATCCGTACTCTTCTCACCCAGCTCGCCCGCCGCCACGTTGGTGATCTTGTTCACCGTTGTATCGCCGTGGCTCGCCGAGAAGGCCCCTTTACTCTTATCCCACAGCAGGGCATCGTCCTGCAGCCCGCCGACGCTGTTGTCCAGGTTCTCCAGTGCGGTATTGGTCGCAAACAGCTGCGAGCCGTTCACCGCGTCGGTGCTGGTTTTACTCAGTTCACCCGCAGCCACGTTAGAGATGGTGCGCTCCTGGCCTTCACTGCCCACGCTCACCGTACTGGTCGGGTTCGCCCCGGCGAAGGCGTAGGTTTCACCGTTGATCTCAACGCTGGCCTGCCCCTTCACATCCCCGGTCACGGACCCGGCACCCAGCGCCACATCGTTGGCGTTGTTGGCAATCGCACCCATACCGATAGCCACAGAGTCATCGCCCAGCGCCTGCGAGTCTGCACCCGTCGAGTTCGCATGGAAGTACTTGGTACCGGTGTTATAGATGTTCTCCACTGAATCGCCCAGATTGCTGATGTTCTGCGTGTTCTTCGCGATATTAGTGGTGTTCGTCTCCACCTTCTGGTTAGTGGTGTACAGCTGCGAACCGTTCACCGCATCCGTACTCTTCTCACCCAGCTCGCCCGCCGCCACGTTGGTGATCTTGTTCACCGTTGTATCGCCGTGGCTCGCCGAGAAGGCCCCTTTACTCTTATCCCACAGCAGGGCATCGTCCTGCAGCCCGCCGACGCTGTTGTCCAGGTTCTCCAGTGCGGTATTGGTCGCAAACAGCTGCGAACCGTTCACCGCGTCGGTGCTGGTTTTACTCAGCTCACCCGCTGCCACGTTAGAGATGGTGCGTTCACTGCCCACATCTCCCACGCTCACGGTGCTGGTCGGGTTCGCCCCGGCGAAGGCGTAGGTTTCACCGTTGATCTCAACGCTGGCCTGCCCCTTCACATCCCCGGTCACTGACCCGGCACCCAGCGCCACATCGTTAGCGTTGTGCGCGATAGCGCCCATACCGATGGCGACCGAATCCAGACCCGCTGCGTCGGAGTCATCTCCCTTAGAGTTAGCATTGAAGTATTTGGTACCCGCCTTCAGCTGGCTCAGGTTCACCGCATCCGAGTCTTTCACCCCGTCGGCGACATTACCTATGGTGTTGTTCGCGACATCAATCTCGCCCTTAGTGAACTTCGGCCCGTCCTTAATGGTCAGCCCGTCGTTGTTCATCACCGTGTTGCCAGTGGTCAGTGATTCAAACGTTGCGTTATCTGCCAGCTTGATGGTCAGGTCGCCCTTCTCATCCAGCTCCGTCAGGACGTTGCCCGCCGAGTAGGTCTCGCCGTTCTCCGTTGCCCCGCCGCCGAGGATACGCATCGTCTGGCCCAGCGTACGTTTGACATCGTCACCCTGGTTGGCCGCAAAGGTCAGCGGAGAGTCCGTCAGCTCGCCGACGCTGGTGTTCAGATCCTCCACCGCCGAGTTCGTGGCGAACAGCTGCGAACCGTTCACCGCGTCGGTGCTGGTTTTACTCAGCTCACCCGCTGCCACGTTAGAGATGGTGCGTTCACTGCCCACATCCCCCACGCTGACCGTGCTGGTCGGGTTCGCCCCGGCGAAATCATAAGGCTTACCGTTGATCTCAACGCTGGCCTGCCCCTTCACATCCCCGGTCACCGACCCGGCACCCAGCGCCACATCGTTAGCGTTGTTGGCGATAGCGCCCATACCGATAGCGACCGAATCCAGACCCGCTGCGTGAGCTTCTGTCCCCTCAGAGTTGGCCTTGAAGTACTTGACCTTGTTATTTAACTGGCTGACGTTCACCGCATCCTTGGCATCCACCCCGTCGGCGACATTACCGATGGTGTTGTTCGCGACATCAATCTCGCCCTTAGTGAACTTCGGCCCGTCCTTAATGGTCAGCCCGTCGTTGTTCATCACCGTGTTGCCAGTGGTCAGTGATTCAAACGTTGCGTTATCTGCCAGCTTGATGGTCAGGTCGCCCTTATCATCCAGCGCCGTCAGCACGTTGCCCGCCGAGTAGGTCTCGCCGTTCTCCGTTGCCCCGCCGCCGAGGATACGCATCGTCTGGCCCAGCTTGCGTTTGACATCGTCACCCTGGTTGGCCGCAAAGGTCAGCGGAGAGTCCGTCAGCTCGCCGACGCTGGTGTTCAGATCCTCCACCGCCGAGTTCGTGGCGAACAGCTGCGAACCGTTCACCGCGTCGGTGCTGGTTTTACTCAGCTCACCCGCTGCCACGTTAGAGATGGTGCGTTCACTGCCCACATCCCCCACGCTGACCGTACTGGTCGCATTTTTGCCAGCAAACTCATAGGTTTCACCGTTGATTTCAACGTCGTTCTGCCCCTTCACGTCCCCGGTCACCGAGTTCGCACCCAGCGCCACATCGTTGATATTGTGCGCAATCGCGCCCATACCGATGGCGACCGAATCCAGACCCGCAGCGTTAGCTTCATCCCCGGTAGAGTTGGCCTTGAAGTACTTGGTACGGTTATACAGCTGGGAGCCGTTCACCGCTTCCTTGCTCTCCGCACTCACGTCACCGTCCGCCACACCAGTGATGGTGTTGCCTGCCACATCCACCTTGTCTTTGGTGAACTTCGGCCCGTCCTTGATGGTCAGCCCGTCGTTGTTCATCACCGTGTTGCCGGTGGTCAGTGATTCAAACGTTGCGTTATCCGCCAGCTTGATGGTCAGGTCGCCCTTATCATCCAGCGCCGTCAGGACGTTGCCCGCCGAGTAGGTCTCGCCGTTCTCCGTTGCCCCGCCGCCGAGGATACTCATCGTGTCACCCAGCTTACGCTCAGCATCTTTACCCTGGTTGGCCGCAAACTTCAGCGACGTGTCCGCCAGCGTATCGATTGCCGTGTTGGTCGCAAACAGCTGCGAGCCGTTCACCGCCTCGGTGCTGTCCTTCGACAGCAGACCCGCCGCCACGTTAGAGATGGTGCGTTCGTTGTCTTTACTGCCCACGCTCACCGTGCTGGTAACGCCTTCCCCGGCCCCGGCAAAGGTGTAGGTTTCACCGTCAATCTCAACGCTGGCCTGCCCCTTCACGTCCCCGGTCACCGAGTTCGCACCCAGCGCCACATCGTTGATATTGTGCGCAATCGCGCCCATACCGATGGCGACCGAATCCAGACCCGCAGCGTTAGCTTCATCCCCGGTAGAGTTGGCCTTGAAGTACTTGGTACGGTTATACAGCTGGGAGCCGTTCACCGCTTCCTTGCTCTCCGCACTCACGTCACCGTCCGCCACACCAGTGATGGTGTTGCCTGCCACATCCACCTTGTCTTTGGTGAACTTCGGCCCGTCCTTGATGGTCAGCCCGTCGTTGTTCATCACCGTGTTGCCGGTGGTCAGTGATTCAAACGTTGCGTTATCCGCCAGCTTGATGGTCAGGTCGCCCTTATCATCCAGCGCCGTCAGGACGTTGCCCGCCGAGTAGGTCTCGCCGTTCTCCGTTGCCCCGCCGCCGAGGATACTCATCGTGTCACCCAGCTTACGCTCAGCATCTTTACCCTGGTTGGCCGCAAACTTCAGCGACGTGTCCGCCAGCGTATCGATTGCCGTGTTGGTCGCAAACAGCTGCGAGCCGTTCACCGCGTCAGTGCTGTCCTTCGACAGCAGACCCGCCGCCACGTTAGAGATGGTGCGTTCGTTGTCTTTACTGCCCACGCTCACCGTGCTGGTAACGCCTTCCCCGGCCCCGGCAAAGGTGTAGGTTTCACCGTCAATCTCAACGCTGGCCTGCCCCTTCACGTCCCCGGTCACCGAGTTCGCACCCAGCGCCACATCGTTGATATTGTGCGCAATCGCGCCCATACCGATGGCGACCGAATCCAGACCCGCAGCGTTAGCTTCATCCCCGGTAGAGTTGGCCTTGAAGTACTTGGTACGGTTATACAGCTGGGAGCCGTTCACCGCCTCAGAGCTGTCCGCACTCACTTTGCCGTCCGCCACGTTCGCGATGGTGGTCCCGCCAGTCTGGTCATCCGGGTTATAGGTGTCGCCGCCAAGGGTGATACGGTTGTAGTTGACGGTCTCCGTCCCGTCTTCCGCTTTTTCCACGTCATACCGCACCGCCTGGTCGCCCAGACGGTCCACCGCCGTGTTGGTCACAAACAGCTGCGAGCCGTTCACCGCGTCAGTGCTGTCCTTCGACAGCAGACCCGCCGCCACGTTAGAGATGGTGCGTTCGTTGTCTTTACTGCCCACGCTCACCGTGCTGGTAACGCCTTCCCCGGCCCCGGCAAACGCATACTCTTCACCGTCGAGCAGAACTTTATCCTGCCCGCCAACGGCCGCCGTCTCCGAGTTCGCACCCAGCGCCACGTCGTTGGTATTGTGCGCTTTCGCACCCATCCCGATGGCGACCGAATCCAGACCCGCAGCGTTAGCTTCATCGCCGGTAGAGTTGGCCTTGAAGTACTTGGTCCGGTTGTACAGTTGCGAGCCGTTCACCGCCTCAGAGCTGTCCGCACTCACTTTGCCGTCCGCCACGTTCGCGATGGTGGTTCCGCCGGTCTGGTCATCCGGGTTATAGGTGTCGCCACCAAGGGTGATACGGTTGTAGTTGACGGTCTCCGTCCCGTCTTCCGCTTTCTCCACGTCATACCGCACCGCCTGGTCGCCCAGACGGTCCACCGCCGTGTTGGTCACAAACAGCTGCGAACCGTTCACCGCGTCAGTGCTGTCCTTCGACAGCAGACCCGCCGCCACGTTAGAGATGGTGCGTTCGTTATCTTTACTGCCCACGCTCACCGTGCTGGTGACGCCTTCACCGGCCCCGGCAAACGTATACTCTTCACCGTCGAGCGTCAGGGTCTTCTGCCCCTGCACCTCACCGGTCTCCGAGTTCGCACCCAGAGCGACTGAATTTTCATGACGGGCGGTGGCACCATGACCTAACGCAAGGCTATTCTCTGCCTCCGCCTTGGCCGTATCACCCAGCGCCGTTGAAGAAGCACCCTTAGCAAAGCTGGACGTACCGACAGCCGTTGAGGAGGTACCTTCAGCTTTCGCACCTGCGCCAGCTGCAAATGCAGATTCACCCAGGGCTTCAGCTTCTGTACCAATTGCCGTGGCGTTCACAGCATCTACTATAGATTCAAGCCCGATTGCGATACCGCCTATCGCATCTTTGCTCGCAACAGCCAACGTACCCATCGCGATACTATCCAGCGCCTGAGCCGTCACCCCGCTACCTACAGCAACAGAGTATTTACCAGAGGCCGCTGTTGCGGTTCTATCACCAACTTCAACACCGTTTTCTTTTGTGGTTGTCAGGCGCGTCTTGCCGTCGGCCTTGCTCAGCACTACAGACTGCCCTAATGCGGTCGATCCTTCCTCTTTCGCTTCCACATAAGAGCCCAGCGCGATGCTTTCATGCCCTTCTGCTTTGGCAGCAACGCCACCAATAGCTACTGCGGTTTGACCAGTACTACTGGCCATTTGACCAATAGCTAACGACGACTTACCTGTGGCGTTGGAATGCGTTCCGATTACCACGCTGTTACTCCCTTCGGCAGTGACAGCGGCACCCAGAGCAATAGCACCATTACCCTTTGCGATTGTTTGAGTTCTTGATATTTCTACACCCGCACCATCATACACAGGAGTGCTAGAGCCTATAGCCACAGCCTGATAGCCGTCGGCCACAACCTCACGACCAATAGCGACAGAATCAACGCCAGCGCTGGCGTTATTTCCTATAGCCGTAGCATGATCCTCTGCAGCGCTCTGATACCCTAAAGCCGTGGATTTCAGGCCCGTAGCCGCAGCCTCAGTGCCAATCGCCGTTGCCAAATTTGTGGCTCTAGAGTAGTTACCCACAGCCACACTTTGCCCACGCTCCTCATCCACTTCGAGCAGCGTTGTATTCGCTATAGGCTTACCTTCTGAATCCAACAACACCTGCCCGTCCTTCAACGTGCCGGTACCCGCATAGCTCTGGCGGCCAATAGCGATACTTCCCTCGTCGAGGGTTCTGGAACTATTACCAATGGCTACTGAAGAGTCTGTTATTGCGCTTGCCAGCGTGCCTACAGCCACCGATCTTGTCGCTGACTTAGACTGGGCACCAAGAGCGGTACTGTTTTGACTCACTCCGTTAGTTGCTTCTTTTGTAGCTGCATCTGTGTTAGCCGTGGCCAGATAGCCAAAAGCCACACTGCTGTGGCCCTCAGTGGAGGCTAAATTACCAATGGCTGCAGAGTATGTGCCTTTAGATTTGGAATCCTGACCAATGGCAATTGTGGAGAGACCGTCAGATAGTGCTCTGGTTCCAATCGCGACGGCATTTGCTTTTGTAGCCTGAGCCTCAATACCAATCGCAATGGTATGCTCTTCAGTTGCTGAAGTCGGTGTAACACCTGTCGCCACTGTCTCATTCTCAGGATTATCTCCAAGATTAGTGACACCACCAATGGCTATTGAGCCCATACCAGAGCTAAGGGTTCTCGCGCCAATGGCAATCGCTGAACGACCGGAAGACTTAGCCTGAAGGCCCGCACTCAATCCCCATTGGCCCGTCGCTGACGCTTGATTACCCAGGGCTATCGCTCGTTTACCTGAAGAGTTAGCCGATGTACCAACAGCGATAGAACCTCGACCACTGCCAACAGCCTCAAAACCTGTTGCAACAGAATAAAGCCCTGTGGCTGCGGCGCTTCCACCAACTGCTGTTGAGGAATTAGTTCCCTTTGCAAATGATCCAATGACAGTACTACTACCAGTCTTAACTGTCTGACCGTCAAGTTGGACAGTCTTTTCAGGTACTGATGCCCCACTCCCTATAACTGTATTAGTAGCTTCGTCACTAGCATTTATCGCCGCTTCACCAGGATTAGCGATCGAAACAACACCTTGGTTATTTACATTTATCACGTTTATCACCCACGCATCCGCCGTCCCCGGTACTCCCACCAGGGTGACGCTCAGCAGGGCAACGGGCAGCGCCCGGCGCGCCCTTCTTAACCCGGACTTACCTTTACCTCTGGCCTTCGCCAGTTCACTCACCGCGACCCATATACCCAGGCTCGCGTTCCAGACTAAACGATATACTGTATTCATTATTTCCCCCCTGGTCTCTTAAATAAAAGACAGGTTTATTCCTTTAATTGTTATTGAGATATGCGCAGAGATTCCTGCTCTTTCAGAACCAGATTTCGCTCCAGAGAGCTTTTATTCAGATGCGATGCATAGTCGCGATATAATTTTTGCGCTTTCTGCGGCTGATTTATTACGTACTGATAATATCCGCCGACAAAAAATACCGCCTGAGTGACGGCATCCGCCTTTTCCTCTGCATGGCTGAAAGCAATACTATCGATTAGCTGAAACACGGTCTTCTCATTACCTTTCCCGGTGTAAATATCAGCAATGGCCGATTCATATGCCGAAAACCACTTATAATTAGCGGCTTTATCGGTGAGAGCTTTTTGCAGTGTTGTCGAACCTCCCTGCCATGTCCTGGCGGTTAACCATAAATCCCAGAGCAGGCCATAATCCCGCTCGCGTCCGTTACCGTTTTGTCGCAATACAGTGAATGCCCGACGGGCCTCGTCGTAGCGCTCCAGCGCCGCCAGGTTAACCGCAGAAGGTAAAACAATCATACCCGCCAGCATGCCGCCGTTCAGGGCATCATATTTCTGCCGGGCTTCGCGGTAGTGGCCTGCCAGGTCGTCATTAATCGCCTGCTGAAAGGTCGCCATCGGTGTTTTTTCGACAGAAGAGGGAGAGTGAGATGAATTCAGCGAAATATTTTCTACCGACGCGTAAATACCGTGGCTGAATAAAAATAAAAACAGAATGCTCAGCATTTTTTTCACTGAGTGAATATAGGTTAACCTGGACATAATGAGTTCCACCCTGGAATGCGCCGTCACGTAAACGTCAGCGACTTTTCTTTTAATCATTAAAAGAACGAAAGATCACCTGCTATTGAGGACTGATGTAATAATCAGACCGGGACTTTCATTCTCAGCATATCCTGGCAAACAAGAATGCCCTGAGAGTTACAGTTGAGTAGTCCATATTTCTGAAAGATATTGCGTTTAATGCGGTAAATAATCCTCATCGATATGCTGGAATCTGCAACCAGCGCTTGAGTTGAACACTCAGTGCTCAGCCGGTTAAAGATATCCAGTACCCGTTTTGATACTGTCCCTTGCGTAACGGGAACATTTTTCGCAAGACGCAAAAAACGAAGGAACTCCTGTGAGGATATCGTTTTTGATATCAGGCAAGGGAACTCAATCACACCGCTACGTTTTATTGGCATATCCAGCATCATCACCACCCTGCAAAAAGGCATGACCGATTTCTGCAGAATTTTCTTTCTGGTCTGATGATGGTTGATGGCCATAACTACCATGTCACCAGGTACAGGCTTAAATGCCTTCAAACTTCCCCTTTCATTCAGGTTAATAAAAACTGAAGATGCTGCCTCCCCCCCTGTAGCAACGGGAATTCCATAAAGTAAAAAAGTATCATCGGAAATAAAATAGCTTGTCATTTAAAACATCCTTTTCGATGAACATCCATTCATTAGCCAGTTCAACTCAGCTGTATTTAGAAATTCTCTTTTCTGAAAGACGTCTACTCCGGTTATTTAGATGAATATATTTTAGGCATCGCACAGGAAGAATTGATAATTGCTTTCACCATCAAAAACACCAATCACCAATAGATAAAAACTATCAAATAACAAAAATTTAACACGGTGCAATAATTTTTTATTGATATTTTTCAATCAGTTAATTGATATGCATAAAAAAAATGAATGCAAAGCGATGATCTATATATAAAAAAGCAAAAAACAAAGAGTAATCCCTTTAAAAACAACCATATAAATGAAAACAAAAATCACACAAGGAAATTATTGTAAAAGCACCCTAGCGATAAATCAGAGTTGGCTCCTTATTGAGGGAATATTCCTAAAACCTTAAAAAAAGACTTAAAAATAAAATACCTATCCCATCATACAGTTAAGGATAAATCCCGTTAAAATTTGTTTCTTTATTGTTAAATAAAAGATGTTTTTAGCAGTAAAAAGCACTGTAATTAAT
The DNA here is from genome assembly GCF_051131775.1 of Klebsiella sp. MISC125. Lineage (NCBI taxonomy): Bacteria > Pseudomonadati > Pseudomonadota > Gammaproteobacteria > Enterobacterales > Enterobacteriaceae > Klebsiella > Klebsiella sp. MISC125. The sequence continues at coordinate 1,100,726 of NZ_CP180448.1, read as the reverse complement.
AAGATAATTCTCCACCCATCTTTTCCATGAGCACAATGCTCATTTTGAAATGCTGTTTCCCAAAGTCACCAATAACCTGCCAAGAACGCAGAACGAAGTACTTTGAGCAAATGCTCTACCTTACTCAGGGCCGAAAACTGAGCACCACTTCAAAGCCACCGGTCAGGCGATGCTGTCTGCTCACCTGAAATCCATGCTAGTAGGCAATTCGTTTATCGACAGACAATAACAGGGGGGAAGCCATCTCACCGGAGCCAGATCCTCAATACGGATGCTGACAGCACAGGAATCGTTAACGATCATTTTGCCTTCTATATTAGCGACAGCATCAATACCTGTCCTATTCGCGCCGAACATAAAATTATGGCTACTCTTAACAACCTGCAATTGATTACCATCTTCAAGCTGCTGACGTATTGGCTACGCTCGTTTGCCGCCTGCGGCAACGGCAATGTCCAACGCGGCCAGCATTACGCCCGCTACTTTATTCACATCAGCATTCACTGTTAGCGCGACAGTGTCTGACACACGGTCACACTGGCGCGCTGTTTCGCAATGAGTTAGTCGTCAATCTTAGTCAACATACATACTCATTTCTTATCCATGCCCAGAAATTTCAACAACTAGTTTTTCTTACAATAAAGGATCGGCAACCCATGTTGTTTTATTAGATAATCGCCGCCAGGTTGCACTTGAATCTCATAGGCATATTCAATATCCCGACTACTGAAAACCATAGGTAAAAGATACTGTATTTTTTTATTTACATCTGCAGAAGAGATAGAGGAATACTGCTGAACCAGCTTGAGGTACATTAACCTGCCATAGACATTATAATCAAACACAGAAGCAAGTTTAATATTTTTCACAGCATCGGCACTTTCCTGAAAGCTCCCGGCGATCGTTAAAATGCCTTTACCTTGTTCAAAATGCACACCCACATTTGCAATAAGTTTATTGGCATTAATGTGACTTTCAAAACCCCCTCTGCATTTGATATCCAATTTGTTATAGTGTTCAAACGTAAACAATAAAATGGCGATAGAGATCACCATAAAGATAGCCGAGAAATAAACCAAACGTTTCATTGCTCACCCCTTATAAATAATGATGTGCAATTTCTGGCTGAGCCTTTAGATTTATCACATGCAGTAACGAAAAAACTAACTGGTTTTGACACTATACTAATGTATCTGAAAGGATATAAGCTACACCCCGAAATAATTTCCTTATGTTTTGCTATGAAAATATCTATTTCTTTTTTATAGAGAGTAACAGGTTGACGTAAATATAAGTCACAGCGCTCCAGCTGCTGATAATAAGTGTAATCACGAGTAAAATCGTCCTGTTTAAATATGATGTACTTATATCCCGCGATTGATAATGAAATCACACCGACTATCATCATTATAGAGAACATCAAGATTGGTTTTATCTTTAGACGCAATAGCAAACGTTTTTGCCATATCTCTTTACTGTCAGAAGATGACGTAACACTTTCAGCTAATCGGTGTTCACTATCAGGGGTAGACACCACATCCTCAGCTTTCACCTGCATTTTTTCATTAAACACGAAACCTTTGCGTGGGACCGTTATAATGAAATCGTCGGTGCTTTCCGAAACAGCTTTGAGCGCCTTCCTAACCAACAGGATGGTCTGATACAGCGTGTTAGGCGATGTTTCAATCACGCTATTCTCCCATGCAGCATCGTATAACTGCTGGTGACTAACGATTGCACCAGGATCCTCAAGTATAATTTCCAGACAACGTGAGCTCGGTCTCCCCAGAATCTGTCTTTTTTCAACATAGCTAGTATTCACCAGCAGATTTTGTTCAGGATAAAAAGCAACCAACTCATTTATCAAAAATACCTTGCTCATGTGCCCCTCTGCACCTTAATCAATATTAAAAATGATAGCGCAACCTATAGTAGAGTGCGATGCAAGTTTCTTAAATTGATCTTATGCTCTAACTTAATAAAATAAAAACACTTAAAAATCAACAGGATAAAAAGTCAAGTATGAATTGACGTCTTAAGTTCTTAATTGAAATGTTGATCCCTTCCCAATCAGCATGATGATGGTAATCTTGTTGCCAACGGAGACAAAGACATGAAAAAAACCGAGGTCAATAAAACTTTATTCTAAAAAAAGGTGAAAATAGAATCTTACCACTTCATTGTTTTAATAAAAAAAACAACCTTTTTTATCAATGATAATCATTTAAATTGATTAAAAAAACCAGACCACTGACAAAAGGCAGTATTAAATGCTTAAAAAAAACAAAAAGACAAACTAAAACTCTTCACAAATAGCTATTGTTGATTATGTGTTTCATGTGAAGGTACTATTCCTACCTTTATGAGAATTCGATCATATTAGAATTATCTCATTAAGCATTTATAGATGCAGGGGTTAATTATGAAGATATTTGGTTACCTTCTTGGAAACGAGGCAGATGGCGTTCTTTTTTTCAAGGAAAAGCATATGCTATTACCACTAAATAGTCGGTACAGCCCTGTAAGGTTGAGAAGTACTATGTCACGGTTACTTTTATTTTTGCTGGAAAAAGGAAAGATAGGTTTAATTCGTGATGAACACATAATGAAAAACGTATGGGAAATTCATGGATTGAAAGCTTCTGGACCTCGGCTGTGGCAAGTTGTTAACGACCTTAAAAACAAGCTCGATAGAGTTGGCATCGATGACAATTTTATTATGCGCGTAGAGGGCCGCGGGTACCTTATCAACACCACATATTTTGAATCAATCTATATAAGAGCTGCATGGGTTATGTTAGACAGATTTGTACTTGAGAGTCAAAACACAGCCTCTTTTAAACTAGTTAAGAAATAGACATCTTTGTTCCCGCTCGGAACGGGTAATCAGTAAAAAGATGACGGTCATCGCTAAATTTTATTGTGGATAGTTCTGGCCATACCAGTTTTTGCACTTTGCTGTATATCATTCATTTTTACTCATTGAAAAATGTAGGAGAACTCATGCTTATATATTCATCTGACCAGTATTTTTCTCTTGCAATGAATGAGATACTGAGTGAATTTAAAAATAAAGAAACGAAAGATCTAATCCTTGTCGATTCAGGGATGAAAGATTTATATATTTTTGAAGTGAAGATGTTGTCTGGCATCCTGCATCAGGATTCATTTTCTGCGCTCATCAATAGTCAATATATTGCCTTGCCGAGGAATGCAGATATTGTTCAATTGCAGAATTGTATCTCAACTGGCGCTATACCATTGGGTAAGCGCGATAAGAAAATGGATATGACGCGTATGGAGGAGTCCGTTTTGCGTGCTCTCTATGCAGGGTTGAGTATGAATGATATTGCAGAGCACTATGGCATGAGTTCGAAAAGAGTCAGTTCGCTGAAGCGAGGGGCTTTAACCAAAATGGGCATCGAAAACATTCCGTTATTCTTTTCTCTTTTACGCTGCTGGAATTTTTTCTGGCCGTTTATTTCATGCTTTTATCCATCAGCAGCCAAATCTACAGAAAGAGCCATGATCGTGTCAAATGAACCTCTACTGAGATATTAGTAAATAATGCACTCTGAATTTTTATAATATTTTGAAAGAACTCAATCTTTTACCTTTGGGTAATCAAGATCCAAATATCAATGGATTGGATATTAAATCACCCCAAAGAGAAATGGCAACTGTTCACATTAATTATGTTGTTATCAACAAGGAGCTTCACCATGAAATGCCGTATGTTACTGAGTGCCTTAATCGTTTGCTGTACCCTGCCACTGACTGCCTGTGATGGCAAAAATGAAACATCATCAGAGGCGAACAGAACCCAAATTGCTGATGGTAAAGCGTCAATCGTGCTGCCTGAAGGCTATATTAAAATGTCTGACGAGTTGCTGGCGCAGAAATATCCTGATGCTAATAGACCTAAAGAGGCCTGGTACGTCGAAAAGGAAAATGGAAAGGTAACAATAGCCTTTAATATGACCAAAAACCCCATTAAAGAGTCTCAGCTCCCTGAGTTTGCGGATGTCATGAAGAATAATCTGGTAACCTTCTCTCCTGAAGTGATTTCCGTAGCTATCAATGGAAAAAGAATGCAGCGAATTCAAGTGACAACGCCGGACGCAGCAAACCCTAATGGTGGGATTTATAACATCATGCAGTTCGCATCTGTGGATGGTAAGTTGATGATTGCAACGTTCAATACGACCACTGAACTCAAAGATAAGTATGGCAGTGCAGGTCTGGAATCCCTGTCATCTATTCAATACTGATATGCGGCATGGGGCTGTTCAGCCAGCCCCAAACATTTTATCGTTTTAAAAATTCACCCACCCCAGTGCCGTTGTGGACGATTATTTAATCCAGCGATCTTTAATTTCGCTATATTCAGGAGAAGCCATCACCTTCTCCAGCGCCTGGTTTATCTCCGCCAGCAGCGGGTTCCCTTTACGCAGCGCAATGCCCAGGCCTTTACCATAATATTCAGGGTCGGTGGCGTGCTCATCCATAATGACGAAGTCCGGGTTCTCCTTCAGCCAGTTTTTCATCGCCGCCACATCGCCAAATACCCCGTCCAGACGTCCGTTTCGCAGGTCGATTAGCGCGTTCATATAGCTATCATAGGCTTGAGATTCAATCTCGCCATGGCGATCCTGGAGGTAGCGTTGATGCGAAGTCCCGTTTTCCAGGCCAAGCTTTTTACCTTTCAAATCGGCAAAAGTATGGAAGGTATCTTTGCGCACCACCGCAACCGCCGACAGTTCGTTGAAGTACGGAGTCGAGAAATCAACCTGCTTTTCACGCAGCGGTGTGATATCCATACCGGCAATCACCGCATCCATTTTCTTAAAACGCAGCGCCGGGATCAGGCTATCAAAACTCTGATTGGTGAAGTTGCAGGTCGCCTGCAGCTCCTTACACACTGCTCTGGCGATATCGATATCAAAACCAGCCACCTGGTTATTACCATCGACAAACTCAAACGGCGGATAGGTTGCGCTGGTACCAAAGTGAATCACCCGTTCAGCCGCCAGCGCCGAACAAGAAAATAAACCGAGCGCAATAGCGAGATAAGTACCTTTCATGTTAATGCTCCCTGTGATGCCCCTACAATAATTCAGCGGTCTGAAAGATGGTCGGGATCGTTATTTCCGTCAGGCACCGAATCAAATTCATCGCCCAAATAATTATCGTCATTGATAAACCGTCCAGGTTATGGCCTGCGAAATAGCAGGTGCAGCCCGTCCGGGGAGAACAATCATACTTGAACTGATGCGGGTTCTGTAGATTCCTGCCGCCTTATGGGAGATAAATTAATGAATCATATCCACAGGTTACGCGATAGATTACAGCATAATATATCAAGCTGAAGGTTATATTTCATATCAGCAAGAATAGTAATGGTTTAAGCAGAGATAAAAATTTCACCATAGGTGCAATACGCAAAATATCTAACCCCGACCTAAAAGTCGGGGGATTTATTTCCTAACTCAGACAGCCCAGCACCGACATCCGCAGCCATTTTCACGATAGTTGCTCAGTCAGCATCTGCCACAGAAACTCTTCTTTCATCGCCCGCTGAAATGCTCTTTGGCTATTTTCCGGTGAACTGCCGTGACCGGCTTCAGTTTCTTCATACAGCCAGACATTATCATGGCCCTGCTGCTGCATACGCGCGACCATTTTGCGCGCATGGGCTGGGCTAACGCGATCGTCTTGCGTGCCGGTAGTAAACAATGTCGGCGGATAATGCTTATCTGCACGAACCTTGTCGAAGGGCGAGTAGTTTTGCAGCCATTGCCACTCTTCTGCGTTCTCCGGGTCGCCGTATTCCGCTATCCAGGATGCCCCTGCCAGCCAGCGATGATAGTTACGCATATCCAGAAGCGGCACCTGGCAAACCAGCGCGCCAAAAAGCTCCGGGTAATCCGTTAGCATATTGCCGATCAGTAAGCCGCCGTTACTCCCTCCTTGCGCCGCAAGCCGTTTCGGGCAGGTTACACGACGCGCGATCAGGTCTTTCGCGACCGCAGCAAAATCTTCATAGGCACGGTGACGATGCTGCTTCAGCGCCGCCTGATGCCACAGTGGTCCGTATTCTCCTCCGCCGCGAATATTCGCGATGACGAAAACGCCTCCCTTTTGCAGCCAGGTTTCCCCCATCGCGCCCAAATAGTACGGAGACAAAGAAACCTCGAAACCGCCGTAACCATAAAGCAAAGTCGGGTTATCGCCGGCTAATGCCAGTCCTTTAGCGGAAATCTGGAAATACGGGATGCGCGTACCGTCCAGAGAAATAACAAAATGCTGAGTCACCTCGATACCCGAGGCATCAAAACAGGATGGGTCCTGTTTCACGGCAATAAGATTCCCGCTGTCCAGATCGCCAAGGCTCAGGCGGCAGGATTGCAAGAATCCATAGCTAACGACTCGATAGCGGTTGCTCTCTATATCAATGCCATATGCTGAAATACAGGTGAAATCGGGCAATTCCAGCGTGTTAACGTTGCGCCACTGACCGTGTTCAGGGCGGCAAAATGTCACTTTCTCGACCACATCCTGAGTCAGATTGAGTATCAGGTAGTCACGAGTCGTATCGTAGCCTTGCAGCGTAGTGTGGGCATCCGGCGTGAACAGAACGGTAAAATCGCGCTGGCCCTGCTGAAAAGCCGTAAAATCGGTCGCGATCAACGAGCCTGCGGGATAGGTTTTGTCGGCAATCTCCCAGGCCGAGGTCAGCATAACCAGAAGCCAGTTTTGCAGAAAACCGCATGATGCATCTTCAGGAATAGCAATGGGTTCCAGCTCATTTTGCGCGGTCAACAGCCAGGTGCGGCGGCGATAAAAATCCTCAGCGCGCTGCACCAGCGTTTTCTCAAAACCTGGGGTCGGATCGTGCCAGGCAAATACGCGCATATCCGACTCAGTTCCAGCATAAATGAGCGCGGCATCCTGCGCAGGTGTGCCACACTGCCAGCGGCTCACGCAGCGAGGATAGCCCGATTGGGTCAGCGTATCGCCCCCCGCATCAAGCGCTAAAAGAAGCGTATTTTCATCAAGCCAGCGAGCGGTGCTTTTGCTTTCGGGAAGATAAAACCCGCCGGCAATAAAAGTCTTGTTAACCAGATCAAACTCGCGGATTTCACATGCATCACCACCGCTCGACAGGTAAATCAGCGCCCGCGTGTAATCCGGATAGAGCAGGTCCGCCCCATGATAGCTCCAGCTTGCGCCCTCTTCTGCGTTCAGCCGATCGATATCCAGTACCGTTTCCCACTCAGGATTTTCCGTCAGATATGACGTTTCAGACGTTCGCCGCCAGATACCGCGCGGATGCTGGTCATCCTGCCAAAAGTTATAAACCGTTTCGCGATAGTGGCTAACCCAGGGAATATTCGATTGATCGTCCAGCGATTGCAAAACGGCCTTCTGCGTACGGTGAAAACGCTCACCCTGGGCGAATTTTGCGACGGTGCGGCTATTCTGCTCCGCCACCCAGCGCAGGGCGTCATCGTCCTGCGGTGTTTCCAGTTTGTTGAGCAGTTCCTGAACGTTTTGTCGCGTCATGATTATCTCGTCCTGATAAATGGGCAGAGTGTTGTCGATATGGCTGACTTCTTAGCCATGCGCAGATTTGTAGTGGAATGTATCAAAGTAAAGGTAAGGGCAATTTCTGTACTAACCAGACTAGCGAATTACACAATGAACGTGTAGATAAAAATACGCCTGGATGCTAGCAGCCGCTATCGTGAACACGAGGTTTTTTGTAGAAGATTTACGAAATCGGATCTCGTGCGTATGGGTATAAGATTTGAGTGTAACCGATGGATTTATAAGATAAAATAGATGGAGCGGGCGAAGGGATTAGAACAAGCTGCTCAATAACTTGAAAAATATATAATTTTCAAGTTATATCTTAACTTATACCCCCAAAGATACCCCCAAAGCACAGAGGCTTTGAATTCAAGTAATTACCTTTGTCGATAAATCAGCAGGAAGCGAGATGATAGCAAATGGCAGGCATACTCGAAAGCAGCGATACCGTTAGCATCAGACTAATTACGATTCATTAAACCCAGATCGCGACGGGCCCTCATGATATCAATAATCGTGAGATATGGCGTTTGTTCTTGCCAGCTAAACCCTCTGCGATCGATACGAACCAGTTCGTACTTTTCCACTAGAAAGTTAATGGCATTAGCGAGAGTGATACCGGCATCGATATGTTCCTGTATGACGGTTTCATCACAGAAAGGTGTATCGTTTAGTGTCAGGCCATAATGCTGTTCCAGCAGACGACTAAGTAGCATTTGCCAGATAGTCACGGGCGACAGGCATGGCTTCGCCGCCCGCATATTTGTTGTAGGTAGAAATTTCATTTTTTCTCTCGTGAAAGTAATTAACGTTGAGTGGGATAAATGGCGATGTATACGTAGCCACAACTACCAAGCGTATCGGCTTCGCAGGTGAGTCCGTTGTGATAGAGGGTGACACAGTGCTGATGGCGGGGGGAGAGTTCTCCGCTGGTGAGTGTCAGCTCCAGTTGTTTGAGAATCAACGGAAAGGCCTGATCCAGGTATAGCGCGTCATCGTCGCAGAAAGCACCGTTAAATCCGGCCCGATCAGCAAGAAAATGCAGGCGGTCTCCTTCTTGCACCAGCCGAGCTCCAAAACAGGGTGTGATCGTACTCTTTAGCCCCCAATGCTGGCAGGGGGGATTCTCCGGTATGGCACCGGATTCTGAGTGATAGTTCATTATTGTTCCTGATTAAAGTGAAGGATTAATTGAGAGTGACGCTTCGAAGAATGACATAGGGACCATTGCGGTCCTGACGACGTTCAGCAAACACGGCCAGAACGCCGCGTATGTCCTCCATCTCGCGGCCAGCATAATGGCAGATACTGCCTGACCATTTATATTTGCCCGTACTGAAGCGAAACAGTCGGGAGCCAGGATGTTGCCGGTACAGGGTCATTGCCTGGCGTTTGCTGATGATTTTCATATCCAGCCTCGCTCTGCAAACGACACTATGCCATCTGATCCGATAACCAGATGATCGAGCGTGTTCACATCAACCAGTGCTAACGCTTCTTTAAGCCTACCAGTAATGTTGCGGTCACATTGACTGGGCTCCGGATCGCCGGAGGGATGGTTGTGCGCCAGCACGACAGCTGCAGCATTGAAGCGAAGCGCTGACTTCACTACCTCTCGAGGATGGACCTGGACATGGTTAATCGAACCGGCAAATAGTGTTTCACTCTCCAGTAAACGGTGCTGGTTATCGAGATAGAGCACCATAAACACTTCCCGCTCCTGTCCGGCCAGCTGTAGCCGAAGCCAGTCACGAGCAGCAGTACTGGAGGTAAAGGATTTGCCGGGCTGACGCAGATATTTATCCAGTAGATTGATAGCGCGGCGAATGGTGCGTTGGGCATAGGGGGTTAATCCGGCGGTCGCAGGGAGCAAATAACCATGCGGGGCCATAATCAGTGGAAAGAGTTCAGGCTGCGTTGACACCGGGGATAATGCGGTATTCATGTCAGGTATTCCTCAGTCGATGAGATTCATAATGGCGCTGCATTCCGGATGGATTAGCGCGTAGTCGCGTAAGAGATAATAGTGTTCAGTCATCGCGTCACACTCGGTGCGACAGGCGTGGTGGTTGTAAGCCATCAGGCAGGCCGCTATACCGGCAGCCTCTCCGCTCATCTCCGCATCGTTTCCATTCATCGGGTTGAACAACGTCCACTTCTCACCGTCGGGCTCCGGAGCCATAAATGCGCCGCCGTTGCTGAGTGTGTAAAAGCTCCAGACGCCGCCGCTGTAATCAGCGCACAGACGATCCATCCAGCCAAATATTTGGGGCTCAAGGGTTATCCATTGTGGGATAGATCCAAAGCGCTTTGGCCAGAAGCCAATACGTAACTCGTCAGCGACTACCGAGGCAGTAATTGCTGCCTGCTCAGCAAACTCAGGGTTGTGGGTATCCATTAAACTATCTCCTTATGCCGGAACGGTTGTTTAACGCCCGAAAAATTCGAGCATGTTTTCTGCCATAACCCACAGGGCGCGATTGAGTTTCACATCGCCATCAATACCGGTAACAGCACGGGTGCGGCTGCTTTTCCCCTGAGCGGTTCGCCCTGACAGACCTCCTTTCATCAGGTTCTCCTGCACGCGCTGGTATACGGTCCACAGGTCATCGCTGTAGTCCTCCCGGCGACGTGGGGTCAGCAACTGCGATACCGTGACCGGCTGGTGGTCTTCACCAAAGCGATACTTCAGCGCGGCATTCGCCAGGGCGTTCCGGGCTGGTTCTGGCAGTGCCAGTGACTGCATTGCATCGCGCTTCTCCTCCACCCGGTCAAACACACCGAGCACTTCGTAAGCCCCTTCAATCACCTTCTCAACAACATTCCCTTTATGTGGTACCCGCACTTCGCCAAATGACTGTCCGCAGACCAGACCGTTGGTACAGACGCCTCGAAACAGCCCCGGCAGCATCTGGTAGCTTGATGAGCCGTCATGGCTGTTGAGCAAAATGATTTCCGGCACCTGATGTCCGGTCAGTTGACCGGCACGACGCAGGCGAAGCATGTGTTTGGTGTGTTCCCGCTTGCTCTGGTCGCGAACCTTTGTCTGGCAGGCAAAGAACGGCTCAAAACCTTCGCGCTGCAGGCTTTCGAGGATGGTAATGGTCGGGATGTAGGTGTACGTGCGACATGAAGTCGTTCGAAGAATTGCTTTACCCGCAAGTATCGCGGTGATAAAGCCCGCTGTTCCGTCAGCGGTAGCCTACTGATCCAGGCTCGATGGGTAACTGTTGGGTCTGAAGCGATCGGGACAATGTAGCAGGGGCTGCAAGTACCAATGCGGCTCAGGCGCTAGGCTTGATGGTACGGTTAACACAAGTGAACTGCTGATAAACGTCGTCAACATTAAGCAGCTAAAGGTACTGAAAGGCTGTAGCCAAAAGGCACAGTAGCTGGATATTCCTTTTTATACTGGGGATACGCGGACAACAGAGCTACCGGCGGAGAAGCAGAACCTAACCCATCGTGTTCTTCGAACGGAACATGGTAAATCCGTATTGCCGCCCGGTTGGGCAGGGGCCTCGTAAGGGAAACCGTTGGCGGTGCGGATAGAGGAGGACTGAGAAAGCGAAGGCCATTCTGTAATGGAATGGATAGAGGTTGCGTCGATAGGCAACATTACCTCACGCGAAAGCGGGCAAACTTCAGTCTGGTCTTTCATCACGAGAGAGTCTGGCGAACCTTTAAAGGAGGGAAAGCAAATGACGGCGCAGCTAAATAGCTCTGGTGCACTCTCCGATCAGGCGACGCACTGGCACAGTATTGACTGGGCAAGATGCCACCGCGAGGTCAGAAGGCTTCAGGCACGTATCGTGAAGGCAACGCAGGAAGGCAGACATGGCAGAGTGAAAGCCCTGCAATGGCTGCTCACCCACTCGTTCAGCGGCAAAGCTCTCGCCGTTAAGCGAGTGACAGAGAATCGCGGCAAACGAACTTCTGGCGTGGATGGGATTACGTGGTCTACGCCGAAGATCAAGCTCAAAGCAGTATTATCACTCAGGCGAAGGGGCTATCGTCCTCAGCCACTGAGGCGGATTTACATCCCAAAAGCCAACGGGAAGCAGCGGGCACTGGGCATTCCCTGCATGATCGACCGGGCGCAGCAGGCATTGCATTTGCTCGCTTTGGAACCGATAGCCGAAACAACCGCAGACCCGAACTCATATGGGTTCAGGTCTGCCCGATCAACGGCTGATGCAATTGAACAGTGCTTCAAGGCTCTTTCACACACCGATTGTGCGGAATGGATCCTTGAAGCTGACATCCGTAGCTGCTTTGACGAAATATCGCACGACTGGCTGGTCACCAATATCCCGATGGACAAGGCGATCTTGCGAATGTGGCTGAAAGCTGGCTACTTTCACCATAGTGTCCTTTATCCAACAGCGGCGGGCACACCCCAAGGGGGGATCATATCGCCAACGTTGATGAATATGACTCTTGATGGATTAGAACACTTGCTGCGACTTAAATATCGCAGGAGTACCCGCAATCCGTCAAAGGTCAATATTGTTCGATATGCAGACGACTTCATCATAACCGGTGTGACACGTGAAATGCTGGCAGAAGAAGTTATCCCTATGGTCGAGCAGTTTTTGGCGGAGCGAGGTCTCTCGATGTCACCAGAAAAGACCAGGATCACACATATCAGCGATGGATTCGACTTCCTCGGCATGAACGTACGCAAATATGGGGGCAAACTGTTAATCAAGCCAGCTCCTGTAAGTGTCCAACGTTTCCTGCGCAAAGTAAGGGGAGTGATTAAGGGTAATGCAATGGTGCGACACGATACACTGATAAAGAAACTCAACCCGATGTTACGTGGATGGGCAAATTACTATCGGCATGTTGTGGCGAAACAAACATTAAGTAAGGTCAGTTGCGCGATATGGCATAGCCTGTGGCGCTGGGTAAAACGTCGGCATCCCCACAAGGGAACTGGGTGGATTAGGAGGAAGTACTTCCGAATCATTGGATCCCGGCACTGGGTCTTTGCCACGGAAACCGGCAGGATACTCCAAACTGGAGTCCCCGAGCTTCTGGAGCTTTACAACATTGACAGTACGCCGATCAGGCGGCACAGGAAAATCCGTTCTGATGCCAATCCATTTGATCCTAAATGGGAAATCTACTTCGAAGAGCGATTGGCCCTTGCAATGCAGAGGTCAATCAAGGGACGAACCCGGCTGATTCGAATATGGTTGGCTCAGGAACGACATTGCCCTGTCTGCCAACAGATGATCGGAGAATCTACTGGGTGGCGTCTCTTCCACGTGAAACGAACGATCGACGGTGGGCGAGATACCAACAGTAATCTGATAATGTTACATCCAGACTGCTACCAGATAGCCCGCGCACGCCGATTCAAAGTGGTGAAACCGGCTCCTCCAGTGGGGCTTTGAAAGGCTTGAGCCGTGTGCGGGGAAACTCGCAAGCACGGTTCTTAGGGGAGGATGCGGTGGTAACACCGTGTCCTTACCCGACCTGTCTGAACGAGATTCATGCTTGTCACTCCCGAACACACTGGGGACATGACTCATCAGCTCTTCGTGGGTCAGAGGCCGGTCACGGCGTATCTGGTTTATACGACCAAAGCGGCTGGCTAATCGCATAGCTAACTCCTTATCTGATAATGAAATAAAAACAAAAAGGCCATGTTCCCGAAGGAGCATGGCCTGTTGCTATCTGGTGCTGGTGTGTTGCGAGGTGGAGAGGACTGAAATGTAAGTAACTAATCGCTGTAGTGTGTGGTCCGGCACTCACTGAGGTCAGACAGCTCTTTTTGCGTATTCTTCAGACCCGGACTAAAGGAGCCGACTTTGTTATTGTTGACGTAAACATCGAAATTAGACGACTGACCCAGCGCGTCAATAAATGACACCCAGGCATTGTCACCGTTTCGCCAGCCGAGGGAAGAAGGTAACGGATACTGACTGTTATCCATGACGACCGTTATTTCCGTCCCGTCGTCATGAGAACTTACTGATGTTCCATCAGGCAGGGTGAGATCAACACCGTGTTGCAGAATATTCTGCGCATCCGGATTGCCAGTACAGTTCAGATTAAACACCACCTTCTCCGGGCTGGTAATGATATATTCGGTCACGCCCATCCCAAAACCACTCGTCCACATATTGGGAATAGCCTGTGCTGTTGATACAGAAGCCAGCATAGCTAATGTAAATATTACGTAAGGCAGTCGCATAATGTTGTCCTCAAATCATGTAATAAAGCTTTTGTTGTTCAAAACAATAAAGTAATGAAAAAACAGTTGGATTATTTTATTTGTTTGTAGCGAAACGCTTCTTTTCCGGCATAAATCCCGACGAGATCGTCATAACGAGGGTCCTTTTTATTCGTGCGGAACGTTACTTTCATATCCGGACTGCACATATCCTTCATGGTGAGATTGAATTCTTTACCAGGCGTAATGGTATAGCCTGTTGCCACATCGTCTTTACTGGGAGTGATCCACCCCCATATGCCACCCGGACAATCTCTGGAAGGTTTCGAGCGAACAACAATAAACCATCCCATTGAATCCACTTCCGTCGCTGTGCACAGTTTTCTGACCTGTCGGTGGGCATCACACCAGAATATATTCCCACTCTTATTATTCACTGCCGCAGGCAGGAACCCGCTATAAGGACGTGCTGCGTGAGAATTACCTGCGATAAGCAGGGGGAACAACATGACTGGCAGTAAAGAAAACAATTTCAATTTTTTCATTAGATTAACCTTACATTTAATTATGGAGACTATCTCTTATCAGTGTGTCCGGATTGCCCCCGACTTTCTGATGGAGAAAATGAATTCAGCGACTGCTGAATAAAACGGAAATGAGGTAAGGCAGAGATAAAATGTTTATCTTCCGACAGCTGATAGAGAAGCTCACTGCGAATAAATGTTTCCCGGGATGGCCTTACCAGATGAATCTCATCCAGCCGGAAGACACGTAATTGCCTGTTATGTTCAGCGACCAGATACCAGTAACCGTCCAGAGCGATTAGCCGGTAAGGTGCAACGGCCTCATGACGATCCCCTTCAGTCAGAATGGTGATGCGCTGACATCCCGAAATAGCTCTGACCAGCCTGTAGAAGCAGAGTTTTCCTGCCGGGGGATGAGGTCTGTCCTGATGCCATACCAGACAGGGTCGATCATCACAGTCCAGCAGGCTGCTGACCAGTCGCCGGTCAAAGCCCGGGAAAACCCCGGCCAGCCCCGTGCGGTGAGCAAAGGTCAGAATATCTATTTCCTGCCGCGTACTGTGAATATCTGAACGCAGACTGCATTGTCCCTGGTAGTAATCCAGGTCGAGATACATCAGACGTTCCCGAAAGTCACGACGCAGCGTGCGCTCTGACACCCCGAATTCAGTTGCCAGTTTGCGAATGAACAGAGTTTCACCGGACACCAGGCGGCTGATAATCAACGACAACCTGACGGCAAGCCGGTCATGTCGCCGCTCCTGAAGCGTCATGAAAGATTTCTCCTGAGAAGTTAACTCTCTGAATTAATAATGATTACTTTAAAGGAAGGGGTGGACAGGGTATGGACAACATCGGAACTATTTTTTATGAGCAGCCCGGCCTTGTGAGCGCTCGTCTGACAGATAATGATGCTTCGCCTGATTTAGTTGATGATAAAACGCAATGGAAAGGACGTGTCCACAATCAACAAATCATTAACAACCAGTTCATCATTCGCAGAGAAAATTTCGATATCAGAAGAATATCCAGTCCCAGACGGCCCGTGCGACCGATACCACCGCATCACGCACGCTACGAATCACCGTTTTCAGCGATGCAGACAGGAACGAAGATGATTCTGCGGAATCGAAAACCCGGCACACAGCTTCACCGAAACTGTCACGGGCCTGCGACTTTACCGGCTCTGTGCAGAGTCTCCCGTGCAGTTGTGTCACTACCGGGCTGGTGGCGCGGTCAGGCAGACAGCGCATCATGGCTGCCACCATCTCCTCAATGCCCCATCCAGTGCTGGCGAACACCACACAGACCGGATGATGCGGTTTGAACATCGCCATAATCGCAGCCTGCTTCGCTTTAAGATTTCCCTGTTGGTGCGGCGAAGGTTTGCTGGTGAGGGTATCCCATTCATGACAGGGTTCGATTTTGTCGGCCTGGTTAATCACAAACAGCACCTTTTGCCTGTAAGATTGCATCACTTCGTGCCAGAACTGCTCGTCCACGATCAGTGCCCGATCATCGGCCTTAATGACCCACAGCACCAGGTCCAGCTCCGGCAGCATACGACGGTACAGGGCCCGGTATTCATGATCCCGTCGCCCGTTTTCACCTACCCCCGGTAAATCAACAATCACCAGACTGTGACGACCGCTGCGCAACCGGAAACGCAGTACGTCGCGAGTACAGGCGTTCACGTCACTCACCGGGGACACCTCGCCCCGGAAAAGTTCGTTGCAGAGAGAGGATTTACCTGCACCACTTTTGCCCATGATGCCAATCACCGGCTCGTAGTGGGTCAGGTTCTGGATACGTTCAAGAATAAGCTGGCGAAGCATGTACGGAAGCGACGCGAGCGGTTGTTCAAGGGCATGAAGGCCATCAGGTTTATTCATACAGTAGTCTCAGCGTGAAAAATTAAAAACCCCGCGATCCAGTCAGGAGGGCGGGGGTTCACTGAGATAATATCTGTCTGAAATAATTTGGGATTTTAGATTAACACGTAAAGGATCTTGTGCAGTATTGGATTGTACAATATCCGCTTGGTGTCAGCAGCGGACATTAACATACTTCGGGAATGCACTAACCTCACCTCAGTAGACATACCCTTTCTTCACTGTATGGGCTGATCAATGGACTGACCCCACGACATCAGACAAATTCTGTCCTCACGATGAGGGCTGTTCAAAGGCCTCCGGACTGACGCCGCCGAGATGACTGTGGCGCCGCAACTGTTTTGAGTTAGTCACGACTCTTATCATGCAGGCGGGTCGGGTAAATAAAAATTCGGATTACATAATGGCATGGTAGAGTGCGGGTCCCCCAGAGCGAATAAAGGTTACCGCTATGCAACAAATTGATTTTTACATGATTGATGCCTTTACCACCACCACGTTTGATGGCAATGCGGCTGCGGTATGTCCACTTACCGAATGGTTGCCTGATGAGACATTATTAAAATGTCGCAGCAACATAACCAGTCTGAAACAGCATTTTTTGTCGCAAATGATAATGGCTTTGAGTTGCGTTGGTTTACCACTCTGGGGGAAATTAACTTATGCGGGCATGCCACGCTTGCTGCTGCACACGTCATATTTGAACATCTTGACTACTCAGGCACAACAATCCATTTTGCTACTCGATTTGTCTGCCCATTAATGGTGACACGCAGCGGTGAATGGATGACGCTTGATTTTCCCTCCTGGGAAACTGAGCCAGTCATACCACCCGCCTTATTGCTGGAAGCGCTTGGCATCACAGAGTGCAAAGAAGTGCGTATGGCACGCGACTACATGGTCGTGATGGAGAATCAACAGCAGGTAGAAGCTGTACGCCCGAATATCAATGCAATGCTCCCCCTGGGAAAAATGGTGTGTATTACCGCTGCGGGCGAAGGGGAATATGATTTTGTCAGCCGTTTTTTCTGCCCTGGGGATGCTGTAGCAGAAGACCCTGTTACAGGTTCAACGCATAGTATGCTCATTCCTTATTGGTCTGAAAAATTGAAGAAAACACAAATGCTGGCGCATCAGGGAGCGGAGCGTGGCGGGGATTTACGCTGTCAGCTAGAGGGCGATCGCGTTTTAATCAGCGGACAAGCAGCAACTTATCTGATTGGCAAAGTACTGTTGCGCCAGGAATAGCGAAATACCGATCGTCATGAGTTTTCAAGTATAACGTCCACTTTTCGCTGTGAGTTTAACCGATGGATGCAACACATTGGTTAAAACGCTCTGGGGTGATTTTTTCTACCAGCGCTCTGGATATTTCCTCTCTTTCATCGAGTGAAAGAGCTAACGGATGTCGCTTACGGACAAGGGGGTGATATCCACCAGTCTGGTGGATAGTGGGCATAATAGAAGAATGATATCTGTCGAACATTCTGGCGATATCTTGCAGGGAATCACCTTGCTTATATCTGTCCCAGATAATCGCTTTCTGATCTGGCGTGTAATTAATACGCGTTCTTCGTTTCATGGCAATCCCTCCTTGATTAAGGATAGCGTTGCATCGCCCCATTGAACTCACAGCCAGAAGCGAACATTGTGGCAGCCTGGAAGCCCTTATCTGAAAGAAAAGAAATAATGTCGATGGGATGGTTTACTTTACAATGCCAGTTTTAAACAGCCTACAAAACAGGTGATCGCGTGCATACCAACATGATTGAATACCTAAATATTTTCATACAGGTTGTTGAGCAGGGGAGCTTCACAAAGGCTGCAGATGTACTGCAGATCCATCGCCCCACCGTGAGCAAAGCGATACAGCAGATAGAGCATGATCTGGGTGTAAAACTCATTCACCGCACAACCAGAAAGCTGAGTGTTACTGCTGAAGGGGATGAGTTCTATCATCATGCCAGGCATGTTCTGGCCGAAGTTAATGACATGATGGCCAGTTTTTCACCGACTCTTCCACCGCGAGGTCGCCTGAGACTTGATGTGCCCCTGGCGCTGGCGCATTCAATATTGATCCCTAATCTCAGGCATTTTCAGGCACTTTATCCGGATATTGAAGTTGTGCTGGTTTCATCGGATAAAAAAACGGATTTGATTACGGAAGGCGTAGATTGCCTTGTCCGCCTGGGCGCTCTTCAGGATTCAAGTTTTATATCCAGACGTCTTGGTGACATCCGGATGATAACCTGTGCAGCCCCGTCTTACCTGCAGCGGCATGAGCGGCCAGAAACACTTGCCGATCTGGATAAACATCAGGCTATTAACTTTTTTAGCGACCACAGTCGTGACGTCATGGAATGGAAGTTTATCGAAGACGGGAGCATTGTTTCGCTACGTCCTGCGGGCAGCCTGCTGGTTGATAATTCCGATATTCTGCTTTCCTGTGCTCTGGCTGGTCTGGGCATTATCCAGGCCACCTGTGATGCCGTTGCTCCGCATATTGCTTCCGGCGCTCTTGAAGTAATTCTGCCGCAATACCCGTCGGTGTCAAAGCCCGTGTCAGTGATGTATCCGGACAGGCGCTATCTTTCTCCAAAAGTGCGTGTCTTTATCGACTGGTTCAGTGATTTGCTGGCCACGCAGATCCAGTAAACCAGGCAGATTATTAATGGATAATTAATACAGAAGTTCCCTCTCAGCTATTTCTGGTGTGTTTGTAACAACGTAGATTGTTCACGAATGATTCGGGTATCCCTTCGGCATTATTCTGAAGGTGTGCCGTTAACTGAAGAGAGCTGAATATGTCTAAAGTTATTACCTTTAACCGCACCGGTGGCCCGGAAGTGCTGGAAGTTGTTGATGTGCAGGTGCCTGCGCCGACAGCGGGTGAAGTGCAGATTCGCGTACATGCGATAGGTATTAACCGTGCAGAAATCATGTACCGCAACGGCCAGTATGTTATTGAGCCGGAATTTCCGGCACGTCTTGGTTATGAAGCGGCCGGCGTTGTGCAGGCCGTAGGTGAGAATGTTGATGAGTTTACCACTGGAGATCTGGTCAGCGTGATCCCTTCATTTATGTTTAATGAATACGGCATGTACGGCGAAGTGGTCAACGCACCGGTTCACGCTGTCGTGAAGCATCCTGAAAACCTTTCCTTTGAGGAGGCCGCTGCAAGCTGGATGATGTATGTCACCGCCTATGGTGCGCTGGTTGAATATGGCAACCTTCAGGCTGGTCAGAATGTCGTGATCCGCGCAGCATCAAGCAGCGTGGGTCTGGCTGCCATACAGATAGCTAACATGCTGGGTGCAAATCCAATTGCACTCACACGGACCTCTGAAAAAAGCGAAATGCTCCTGAAAGCCGGTGCTGCCGCCGTCATTGCTACTGCGGAACAGGATATGGTTGCTGAAATCAATCGTGCAACAGATGGCGCAGGTGCCCATATTGTTTTTGATCCCGTCGGGGGCCCGGACGTGGCAAAACTGACGCAGGCGATGGTGCCACAGGGTATGTTTTTCCAGTATGGCGCACTCGACAGCCGTGACATGCTTGTGCCTGTATTTGATATTCTCGGTAAGCATCTCACTCTGCGTGGATATGAGCTGTTTGAAATCACGACGGACTCTGAAAAAATGGCGCGCGCAAAATCGTTCATCACTGAGGGTTTACGAGCCGGCAAACTGAAACCAGTCATCGATAAGACGTTCCCGTTCGCAGAGATTGCAGACGCCCAGCGTTATATGGAGGCTAATGGCCAGGTCGGCAAAATAGTCGTGACCGTTGAGTAATCCTTACCGCAGCATTTTATAAATGAGCCTGGTGCAGCCTGGATATTTTCCAGGCTTTTTATTGTTCGTGGTTTCGATACTATGGCTGCGGCAGGTACTGGCTTCGATTTCCACTACCTGAAAATAAAATGTGCTTTTCTCGCTCATAGCAGTCAGAAAGCGTTGTTGCTGGCTGCCCTGTGCCAGAAGCAGACGTATGTCCATACACACAGGGCTGCAAAGCGTTACACAGGGGCAACAATACAGGTAAGGGTTAACGCACAAATTACCAAGTGAATTTTCTTTGCCGGGCAATAATAAATGTCATAATTTATCTAGCACACTAGATTATCAACCAACATATATTACATATGGCCACTAACAAAGAACGACGTGAGATCGGTACTGAACTGTCATTCGCACTTTACGGTGCCGCGGGCAGGATGAACCGTATGCACAAGCCCTTTCTCGACCCACTTGGGCTGACCTTTCCGCAGTATCTGGTCATGCTTGAGCTGTTTGCCGGCACGCCCCGGTCGGTGGGAGAGCTGGGCAGTAGACTTGGAATGGATACTGGCACAATCACTCCTCTGCTGAAGCGGCTTGAAGCCTCGGGAAAGGTATTCCGTCAGCGTGATCCGGGCGACGAACGCAGGGTTCTGGTGACGCTTACCGAAAGCGGAGAAGCGCTGCGCGAAGAACTCTGGGCTGTGACAGACAAAATCCGCTCGGCCTGCCGACTCAGTAAGGATGAGCTTGCTCAGCTACGCGACACGCTTAACGATTTTGCCCACCCGGCGACAGAATAAACCATCAGTTATCAGTACAACGAGGAATAAAGAGATGAACATTAGCATTATCGGTGCAGGAAATATTGGTGCCACCCTGGCCACAAAGCTTTCAGCAGCAGGTTACACGGTAAAACTGGCTAACTCCAAAGGCCCAGAAACCATTGCTGATATCGCACGTAAGGCCGGCGCGACCGCTGTTACGAGTGAAGATGCCCTCAGGGACGCTGAACTTGTTATTCTTGCCATCCCGTTCACCGCACACAACAGCCTTGCCGGACTACTGAGCTCGCTGCCTGATACCGTGCCGGTTATCGATACATCCAACTATTATCCGTTCCGCGATGGGTCTATTGCAGAGGTTGAAAACGGGATGCCTGAAAGTGTCTGGGCCAGCGCGCGCCTCGGCCATCCCGTCATCAAGGCGTGGAATGCCCTGCTGGCTAAGACACTCTCTGATAAGGGTCTTCCGGAAAATGCCCCGGACCGGATAGCGATCCCTGTTGCAGGCGATGACGAAAGAGCCAAACGGGTTGCCATGGTACTGGTCAGCGAAACAGGGTTTGATGCTGTTGATGCTGGTTCCCTGAGTGAATCATGGCGTCAGCAGCCTGGTTCGCCTGCCTACTGCACTGAACTCAGCGTTGCGGAACTGAAGCTTGCCCTGACGGCTGCAGATAAAAAACAGGCTCAATTAAATCGCGACGCCCTCATGCAGGAGTTTATGTCTGCCAGTGCCCCCCTGAGCCATGAACATATTGTGGCCCGTAACCGGGCGGTCACGTCAAAGCAGGGCTGATTAAAAACGCAGCGTGAGCGCAGCCGTCTCATTAATGGCAGGTACGCCCATTTAATGGCTGGGCAGAGGTCATCTCAGGTATGCAATGACTCAGGAGAAAAATATGACTTATCCTTCCCCACTCAAAATAGGCATTCTCGGCACGGGCCATATAGGAAAAACGCTGACCCGCAGGCTCTCTGCAGCCGGACATCAGGTAAAAGTAGCTAACTCACGTGGCCCGGAGACAATCGCTCCCGAAACGCTGGCAACAGGCGCAACACCTGTAAAGGCGGTAGACGCGGTCAGCGATGTTGATGTGATTATTCTTTCCATGCCGCTCAGTCGCCTGCCTCAGATTGCCCCGGTAATCCGGCACCTTCCTGACAGCGTTATTGTGGCAGACACCTCAAACTACTATCCCCACCGGGACGGGAAAATTGATGAAATCGAAGCTGGCCAGCCAGAAAGCCTCTGGGTGTCTGATCTGCTGGGCCGGGGTGTGATAAAGGCCTGGAATGCGATTGGTTCCGGATCGTTTGCCTCCAAAGACAGGCAGCCCGGGGCCCCCGACCGGATCGCCATACCGGTAGCCGGGGATAATGAGGCAGATCGTAAATTGATAATGCAACTGGTCTCTGATACCGGCTTTGATGGATATGACGCCGGCACGCTGGCCCTGTCCTGGCGACAGCAGCCGGGCGCACCCGTTTACTGCACAGACCTGCACCATGACGAGATGTCGGCTGCGCTGGCATCAGCACAGGCCTCACGTTTACCAGTGAGAAGGGACCTTTCTGTTGCAGTGATCCAGGAGCGCGTCGGTGACAGCAAGACCAATCCTGATGCTGATTTTGGCGTCCGGTTATCGCGCATAATCTTTATGTGAATATATTATGAATAATTGCAAATCGCTTTGATAATCAGACTTCAAAAAACCTGTCTGGCTTCATGTTAAAGCATTCCGGGCAGGTTAGTTAAGCCCGGTATTCAACCTGCGAACCTTTGCGTTCCAAATGACTGCTTTTCGCTCACAGCGGACCTTCAGCTCAGTCAGCTTGTACGCTTCGAGCCAGAAGTAAAAGTTCTAACTTCCATGCCTCGGCTATGGTGATCTGTACGTAACGGGACAAAAGAGAGACAGCTAGCTATAGAACCTTGGTCGATTAAGATTCATAACAATACTGAGAAATCAGACGAAGAAACCACTGGGATCACAACGCTATTTAGCAGATCGCCGATAAGATTTTGATGACTGCCAGGCATGTTTCATTTTCTCAATAAACTCCAGCTTCTCTTCAGGCTGGACGTTCCACACATCTATAGCCGCAATAATCATGTCATAACGCATAGACGTATTATAAGGGCGAAGATAGCCCGCTATTCGTCCTTTTCCTTTCAGATAGTCCCAGAGATATACTAACTGAGTTTCATCATCACGCGACATCCAATCAAAATCTGTCAGAAAAAAATTGTATTGCTCAAGCCAGCGCTCATGCAGTTTTTTGAAATAAGAGATCTTATCTCCAAGTGAGCATGGAGCTTCATCAATGTACCTCATTATACCGTTGATCAGTTCACGCTCAGTTACCGGAGTGGGGTTGTACAGATAGGTACTTGCTCCCGCGTTCAGATAAAATCGGGAGAAAACACGTTTCGATTTTTTCGAAGCAGTAGCCTGTGGATTAGTTATCAGATCCCAATCAATATCGTCCAAATCAATATTCAAATTAGAGAAATCAAGATTTGTGAAGATATTATCGTCCATTAAAAGAGAATTAAAACCAGCTGAACAATCGAAGCCATTCCCCAGCCCACCAAGTGTCAACCCTACAGGTAATACTGGATATTCAAAAATATAATGGTGAGCAAACCACGATGCTCTTGGTGTACCTTTGAAACAATCAAAATAATCTTTATCAATTAGTAGCAGCTCAGCCCATTCTTTAAGCGTTTTCCGGCCAACTTTGATCCTGTCCTGATCGCCTAGGAAATGTCGTTCAAGGATCTGAGAGATCAAATGTCGAAACTGATCCGGCGTATCATAAGTACTGCACAGTAACGAGTGATCTGTATTGAAAAAGCTATCCAACATTTTTAGGTACATTATCTCGCAGCGGATCATATCGTAATGCAACATCGCCTTTCCCTCTGTTTCTGACTCCCAAAAACAGATTAGCATGAGTACCTTTTTGGTTGGTGGAGTCGGGTCACAGACCTGAAGGATGACTGATTTTTAACTGATATATTACTGATTTTATTGTGATAATACTCTGACGTTTTACTGCGTTATTCCTGTGATTTTTACTCTAGGATCCTCCTCTGTTCACCTCATTAGAATCGTTCACCAGCAGATATGAACATTTGGGTTTTTAGTATAATTAAGGGGCACTCCCTGTTTCTATACCACCCTGTTCATAGCTCCTTCCCCCCAACAAACAATCCTGCCTGTATTCCCCCAGACACACCATTACCTGTATCTGCCGTATCCCTGCTTCTCTTAAAAATTACATCTCATCCCAATCCTTTGTACTCCACCTGACAAAGGATAAATCAATGCACACACCTTACCCTTTTAATTCCAGATACACAATGAACTGGTTTCTACTGTCTCTGATCAATGACCACCTGAATCAGCTACTGAACCGGTACTCCCGAATACAGGCACTCAGACTCGATCTGTTCTATCAGAAAGGTACAGAGCGCTATAAACGTCATTCATGGAATGAAACCGAGCGAGAGGTGCGCATGCTGGTTGAACGCACCCTGCAGCACACAAATCTGTCAGGGTATTTCTGGGTGCTGGAGAGTTCTGCAGACCACGGATGCCATGCCCATATCGTGTTCTATCTCGACAGGCACCTTAACCAGGCTACCTACCCAATAGCAGAGCGAGCAGGAACAATATGGCGGGAAATAACGCAACGAGAAGGCTATTACAACCGCTGCGAATACAAACCTACTTATGACGTCAGTATTGATAAGCCGGTGAACTACGGTGATACCGAAGCCATCGATAACCTGCGCTACATCATCAGCTACCTTGCCAAAGAAGAGCAAAAGTACGGTCACTATCACTACGGAGCCAGTGAGGTACCGCCGCCCAGCGGACTGGGGCGTCCTCGCACGCTGTAACTCACGTTCTGCACTTTTTTACGTATCAATCCATTGATGTGGAAGGGCTGGTGGTAACGAGCAATCACCCACCAGCTCAGGATAATCCCATAATGGAAGACAGCATCATGACAGAACAAATTTCTTTGCTTGATGACCAACTGGTGGATATGCGCTTCATCACGAAGCTAACGGGGCTGACAGATAAGTGGTTCTACAAGCTTATAAAAGATGGCCAATTCCCAAAGCCCATTAAACTAGGTCGCAGTTCCCGCTGGAAGAAAAGTGAAGTCGAATTATGGTTACAGCAACGCATTGCCGATTCACGTGGCCACTGATATAGCCTACTCTTTCTGAGCTACTCCTTTCCCAATATCCCCATCGTTTAAAGTAGAGTTCAGTCCTAAAATAATTCACGCGATATTATTTATAATAACATAATCGCGACGGCTCTCAGTTCAGAATCTGAAAAGCAGGAGCCCACCTTATCCCTGGCCTATCCATTACTATGTTAAAGATCTGTCATACCGACATATATTACCTCGGGGTGAGCTTCTTATTTTTTAACAATGTGCCAGAACTATCCTGCGCTGAGCGAACAGTGTTGATACTCAATGTAATACTCTGATTCTGACTCGAGCAAAATTTCAGGAGGTGATGTACTCTTCCATCACCCTCTGCAATTCATCCGGTACGTCTAATCAATTAATTAGAGCTGCGCAAGTATCGCCTCTACGCTCGCTTTTGCATCACCAAACAGCATGGTGGTGTTTTCTTTAAAGAACAGGGGGTTCTGTACGCCTGCGTAGCCAGTATTCATCGAACGTTTGAACACCACCACCTGCTGTGCTTTCCACACTTCCAGTACCGGCATGCCTGCGATGGGGCTTCCGGGATCTTCCTGTGCAGCAGGGTTAACGGTGTCATTGGCGCCGATGACCAGCACCACGTCGGTAGCACTGAAGTCGTCATTAATCTCTTCCATCTCCAGCACTATATCGTAGGAGACTTTTGCTTCCGCCAGCAGCACGTTCATATGTCCCGGTAAACGCCCGGCTACTGGATGGATACCGAATCGTACCTTTACGCCTAGCGCAATCAGCCGACTGGTCAATTCCTGTACAGGATATTGCGCCTGGGCTACTGCCAGCCCGTAGCCGGGGGTAATAATGACTGAACGGGCGTTTTTCAGCGCTTCCGCTACCTCCGCAGCGCTGCATTCACGATGTTCGCCCTGTGGGGCACTACCGTCAGATGCCGCACCCTCGCTGCCAAAGCCGCCGGCGATGACGCTGATAAACGCGCGATTCATGGCCTTACACATAATGTAAGAAAGGATGGCCCCTGAAGAGCCAACCAGCGCACCGGTCACGATTAGCAGGTCGTTACTGAGCATAAAACCTGCCGCCGCCGCTGCCCAGCCGGAATAGGAGTTGAGCATTGAGACAACCACCGGCATATCTGCGCCGCCGATTGAAGCAACAAGATGCCAGCCAAACGCCAGTGCAATTAGCGTCATAACACTTAATGCCAGACTCTGCCACAGCAGGTTATTGCTGCACACGAATACGATCATTAAGGTAAAAGAGACCAGCAGAGCCGCGAGATTCATACCGTGTCGGCCTGGCAACATTAGCGGTTTTGACGCAAAGATCCCGCGCAGCTTACCGAACGCCACTACCGAACCGGTAAAGGTTATGGCTCCAATGAAGATCCCCAAAAAGACCTCCACAAGATGGATAACCTTCATGGCCGTGTCATCGAGCGGCGCGTGGTCAAGGTAGCTATTAATACCCACCAGCACAGCCGCGAGGCCGACAAAGCTGTGCAGAATCGCCACCAGCTCCGGCATTTCGGTCATTTCCACCCGCTGCGCGAGAAAGATACCGATGCCACCACCTGCCATCATCGCTACCAGGATCCATGCAAGATTGGCTGCCTGGGGACCGAGGATAGTCGCCGCCAGCGCAATTGCCATCCCGGCGATGCCGAAAACGATCCCTGCTCGCGACGTCTCATGCTTCGATAAGCCTGCAAGGCTAAAAATAAACAACAGCGCGGCAATAATGTAAGCCGCAGTAACAAGACCTCCAGACATAACAACTCCTTAGTTTCTGCGGAACATTTTCAGCATGCGACGGGTAACGTAAAAACCGCCGAAGATATTAATGCTGGCGATAAAAACGGCGATAAAAGCCAGTACGGAGATCCAGCCTCCAAGGCCAATTTGCAGGACCGCGCCGACGATAATGATCCCCGATACCGCATTGGTGACCGACATCAACGGCGTATGCAGGGAGTGATTGACGTTCCACACCACGTAATAGCCCACCACGCACGAGAGGGCAAAGACGGTAAAATGGGCAAGGAAGTCCGCCGGTGCGCGATGCGCAAGCCAGCCAAATAGTGCAATAACCAGCGCCAGAAAAAGGTATGGACGCCACGGTGAAGCGGGTGCGTTTTTTACCGTCTCGGTTGGTACGGTCTTAGGCTGCTGCGGCTGGGCCGAAACCTGAATTGGCGGCGCAGGCCAGGTGATTTCCCCCTCCCGAACCACAGTTACGCCGCGGATAACGACATCATTAAAATCGATGACGATATTGCCGTCTTTTTCTTTACACAAAAGCTTCAGCAGATTGACCAAATTGGTGCCGTAAAGCTGGGATGACTGGGCCGCCAGCCGTGCTGGCAGGTCGGTATAGCCGATGATCTTTACGCCATCATCGCTGGTGATACATTTGCCCTGTACCGTCAGCTCACAGTTGCCGCCGGTCTGAGCGGCAAGGTCGACGATAACGCTGCCGGGTTTCATGCTGGCGACCATCTCGCGGGTGATAAGCCGCGGCGCAGGTTTCCCGGGAATGAGTGCGGTAGTGATAATAATATCGACCTCTCTGGCCTGAGCGGCGAACAGGGCCATTTCTGCCTCAATAAACTCGGCAGACATCTGACGGGCATAACCATCCCCGCTGCCGCTCTGTTCTTCAAAATTAAGTTCCAGAAACTCCGCGCCCATGCTTTGGATCTGTTCTTTGACTTCCGGGCGGGTATCGAAGGCGCGTACAATGGCGCCGAGGCTGCTGGCGGCGCCAATTGCCGACAGCCCGGCAACGCCTGCGCCAATGACCAGCACTTTCGCCGGTGGAACTTTACCGGCAGCAGTGATCTGTCCAGTAAAGAAACGACCAAACTGGTGAGCAGCTTCCACTACTGCCCTGTATCCGGCAATATTAGCCATTGAGCTTAAGGCGTCCAGCGACTGGGCACGAGAAATGCGCGGTACGGCATCCATTGCCATCACCGTCACCCCGCGGGCGGCGAGTTTCGCCATTAGCTCGGGGTTCTGTGCAGGCCAGATGAAACTGATTAACGTGCAGCCTGGGCGCAAAAGAGGAATTTCATCCGCAAGAGGCGCATTAACTTTCAGGATAATATCGCTCTGCCAGACCTCATCCTGCGAACACAGCGTTGCACCTGCGGTCTGCCATGCATCATCAGTAATATTTGCCGCTGCACCCGCGCCGCGGGCGATGGAGATCGTAAAGCCCAGCTTCAGCATCTGTTCAACGGTAGCGGGTGTGGCGGCGACCCGCGTCTCACCCGCCAGCTGTTCCCGGGGAATCGAAATATTCATATAAGGGTTCTCGTTCAGATATCGATCGAAAGCGATCGCCTGCACATAAAGAGAGGCGATCGACATTCTGTAAGAAGCTGCGTAATCAGGCGCTAACTAGCTGCTGTCGTATCAGGCCAAGCATGGCGCGGGTCTCATCCGGCGTGGCGATGGTTTTATCCACTTCCGCCGCCAGCCGCTTAACGCGCTCAACGAACCAGGTATTGGATTGCGCCAGTTCACCTTTGCGATAGAGAATGTTGTCTTCCATGCCAACCCGAACGTTACCCCCCAGCGCCAGCGCGGCGAGGACAATCGGCAGGTGACCGCGACCAATGCCCAACGCCGACCAGGTGAAATTATCTCCTAAATGCTGTTTGCAGGTATCGAGCAAGAACATCAGGTTACGCACTTCCGCCGTCATTCCTCCCGGTGCACCGAGGACAAACTGAAAGTGTGGATTCCCCTCGATCAGCCCTTTCTTCATGTAGTACAGGACGTTGTAAATCATCCCGGCATCGAAGATTTCAAACTCCGGCTTCACCTGGCACTCGTTCATGCTGACAGCGAGTTTCTCCAGAAAGCGCGGGCTATTTTCGAATATTGTTGAGTGGGCCCAGTTCATAGTTCCGGCATCGAAAGAGCCCATTTCGGGCCGCAATAACTGGAATGGCTTCATGCGAATTTCGTCGCTCAGTCCAAGTCCGCCGGAGGTCGTCAGATTAATGACGATATCGCAACGCGCACGTACCAGGCGCACGGTCTCGGCGAATTGATCGAAATCCATCGAAGCCTGACTTTCCTCATCACGCACATGAATGTGAGCAATGGAGGCTCCGGCCTCGCAGCAGCGGACGATTTCATCGGCCTGCTCCTGCGGTGTGAGCGGAATATACGGGGTGTCGCTCTTCTGTGGCCAGGCCCCGGTGCAGGCGACGGTCAGAATAACGCGGTTTTCTACAGACATAATTAACTCCTTGATCCTTATTCTTTTTCAACCACCATGGCCAGTCCCATCCCGCCGCCGATACAGAGCGTAGCGAGACCATAACGAGCGTGGCGGCGCTGCATTTCATGAACCAGCGAGACCAGAATGCGTGCGCCGGAAGCGCCGATAGGGTGACCGAGGGCAATTGCGCCGCCGTTGACGTTGGTTTTCTGCGGATCCAGCCCCAGCCCTTTCATCACGCTCAGGCACTGGGAGGCGAAGGCTTCGTTGGCCTCAATGACGTCGAGGTCATCCACCTGTAAGCCCGCGCGGGATAAGGCCCGACGGGTTGCGGGTACCGGCCCGTAGCCCATGATATTGGGATCGACGCCGCCGCTGCCCCAGGCGCGGATCGTCGCCAGCGGCTGAAGCTGGAGGGCGGCGGCTTTTTCACGGCTCATCAGGACCAGCGCGGCGGCGCCGTCGTTAATGCCGGAAGCGTTGCCTGCGGTCACCACGCCGTCTGGCCGAAACGCCGGGCGTAGCCGGGCGAGGGTTTCTCGCGTGGTTCCGTGGCGGGGGAATTCATCGGCTTTGACGTAACGCTCTTCTTTGCGCGTGACGATTTTGATCGGCACGATTTCGTTGTCGAAACGACCGTTTTTCTGCGCCCATTCAGTGCGTTGCTGGCTTTCCGCCGCATAGGCGTCCAGCTCTTCCCGGGTGAGCTGGTATTTTTGCGCCAGGTTTTCGGCGGTGATCCCCATATGCTCACCGGAAAAGGCATCGGTCAGACCGTCGCTAATCAGGCTGTCAATCAGCGCACTGTCGCCCATGCGCTGTCCCCAGCGGGCCGCGGCGGATAAGTACATGGCGTTGCTCATACTTTCCGTCCCACCAGCCACCACGATTTCCGCATCGCCCAGCGCGATGGCCTGTGCGCCTAGAATGGTCGCCTTGAGCCCGGAACCGCATACTTTGCTGACGTTAAAGGCGCTTTTTTCTACCGGGATCCCGGCGGCGATAGCGACCTGACGAGCGACGTTCTGACCTAGCCCTGCCCCCAGTACGTTGCCCATAATCACTTCGTCAACATCGTCCGGTTTGATAGCGGCGCGAGCGATAGCGGCGGTGATTGCATGCTCGCCCAGTTGGATAGCCGAGAGATCCTTTAGCGCGCCGCCAAAGCAGCCGATGGGCGTACGGGCGGCGCTGACAATGACAACATCTTTTGTACTCATGTGGTTGCTCCTCCGATGCAGAGCGGCATTGATATTTAATAATGTAAAAATATCGCTATAAGATTATTTTGGCGTAAAAGTGTGATGCGCCCGGAATGAATGAAAATATTATTTCGGGCACAGATTACCTTTCGCTAAATAGCAAATTAGTCAGCTACGTTACTTATAAAAATAATTCAGGAGGAATTTAATTAAATGCAGCCTCCGTAGCTATAGGTTCTTTCCGGGACATTATTCATATCATCTTCATCAATTTCCGCCACGCAGCGCACCATCGAGCCATCGCCTAAATACCAGCGCAGTGGGAAACAGAAGAAACGGAAGCGCTTGCCGGAAACTTTATCCAGATTGCCGCCGAGGTTTTCAACGCCGACAATACCGTGGCCGAGCATCTGCTTATGGCAGGGTTCCCAGGTGCCCCAGCAGCCAATAGCCTCCAGATCGCCGAACTTTTCATCATAGGCGGCTTGGCCGTGGAGTTTGATATACAGCTCTTTATCAAATTCTGCATAGGCTTCTTCACCGAACTGTTCAGTATATTCTTCGGTAAGCGGGCGTCCGGATGCGCCAAGTAAATTCATACGCGTGGCGCCGTTATTCCCCATCGCAGTATGTAGCGGGTGATCTAATGCCTGCATATCCATCGCGACGCATTTAACTTTATTTTTAACAAACCATTTTCCGGCTTCCACGCCAGTACCGCAGGAGTAGTGATAATACTCTTTTGAGTCATCAAATTTACGATGCATACCGGTATTCAGGCATACCACCATTCCGGCTAACTCTTCCGGTTTGATATTTGCACGGAGACAGGCATCTTCCAGATGATGTGGCTGAATTAATTCCCAGCGCCCGACGTTAATTTCCAGGCATACCGCCTCACCAGTATAAGCATCGACCGGCATTTCATGCGTATAGCGCGCTCTTTTACCGTCGAATTCTATTTCCATCACATGACGCGGGGCATCGCAGTGGGTACCGGTGTGCATGGTGCAGGAAATACGCTGGGTTAACACGCCGCCTTTTGCCATAGTATGCGCACTGTCGATCAGCGGCTTATCGAAGTAAGGCCAGCGCGGAGTGTCGGCGCTAAATGGATGCGTTAAATCGACAAAAACTTTCTTACCCATAGTGTTACTCCTCAGGTTGCTGAGTGACGCGCTGCAGATAGCTCAGCAGTCGCTCACGGCTTTCGTTAATTGATGCGTCGTCCCAGGTCTGAAATCCGCCACCGGATTTGAAGCCCAGCTTGCCTTCGCTCACCAGTCGGCGTAGCAGAGGCGAGGGAGTTGTCGCGTTATTCAGATGCGGAAAAATATATTCATGAATCGCCAGAGTCAGGTCCGTCCCTACCATATCGGCGTTTTCCAGAGGGCCGAGGGCCGGCAGTCGGATACCAAAGCCATATCGGATGCCTTCGTCTACGGTGCGCGCGTCGGCGATGCCCTGCTCCACAAGGTAAATCGCTTCGCGCCATAGGGCGTGCTGTAGCCGGTTTACCAGGAACCCCGGCACATCTTTATTAACCCGTACCGGGCGTTTTCCTGCCCAGGCGAGGATGTCAAATGTGCGTTCGAATAGCGCATCGTCGGTCCAGCGTGTGCGAATGACCTCCACCAGCGGGATCAGAAAGGCCGGATTCCAGAAATGGGTGCCCAGTACGCGCTGTTTGTGGGTCACATCGCGGGCGATCTCGCTGATGCTGATGACCGACGTATTGGAGGCGAGAATCGTTTCCGGTGGACAAAGTGAGTCCAGCTCGCAAAACAGCCGCTGCTTAAGCGCCAGCTGTTCAGGCACGCATTCGAAGACGATTTGCGCCCCCTTAACGCTCTCCGCCAGGCGGTCGCAAAAAACGACGCGGCTAATAACCTCTTCGATGGTGGCGTCTTCCGCCTGCATCCGCTGCAGGTTGCTGCGGATGGTGTCCGGCGCGGTCCAGGCGCCAGCGTCGATATCATAAATCGTCACCTCCACACCGCGGGCGGCAAAGATCTGCGCGATACCGCTGCCCATCAGGCCGCCGCCGAGCACGGTGACCCGTGTGAGTGGATTGTTCATAGCCATCTCCTTAACCCGCGGTGCAGCCGCCGTCGATGTAAATAACCTGGCCGGTGATAAAGTTAGCGGCTGGGGAGCAGAGGTAAACGACGCTACCAACCATATCTTCCACTACGGCAGCCCGACCCATCGGAATGCGATCGAGGAAGATCTTTTTCAGCTTTTCGTCTTCCAGTACTTCCTGGGTCAGCGGCGTCCAGAAGATAGTCGGCGCGACGGCGTTAACGTTGATATTGTATTTCGCCCACTCGGTAGCCAGCTGTTTGGTTAATAAGTTGATGGCCCCTTTCGATGTACCGTAAGCCGCGTAGCCGCCGGGATGACCGGCAAAGGCGCGCACCGATGAGGTATTGACGATTTTCCCGAAGCCCTGGCGGATAAACAGCTCGCCAAACACTTTGCAGGGAATGAAGGTGCCGGTAATGTTGATATCCATCACTTTGCGGAAATCATTAATGTCGAACTCTTCAGCGGGGTGACGAATGGCGATGCCGGCAATATTGATCAGAAAGTCAACTTTCCCCCAGGCCGCGACCACTTTATCCGCCAGGTTTTTAACCGCCACTTCGTCGGTCATGTCACCAGCGATAGCAAGGGCCTCGCCGCCCGCTTCCTGCACCTGCTGAACGGTTTTTTCCAGGGTGGCAATGGTACGGCCGGTTACCGCGACTTTAACGCCGTAATTCGCCAGGCCACGGGCTACACCTTCACCGAGCGCGCCCGCACCGCCGGTGATAACCGCAACTTTGCCTTCAAGGTTGAACAGCGCTTTGACTTTTTTATCCCATGTTGTGTCCATAATGATCCCTTACTGGTTACGTATTGCTGGCGATGACCAGCATACTGGTCGGATAATTGGTGTGGTTAACCACTTCTCGCCCCTCAAACGGCGCGAGGAAAACGGCTTCCCCTTTGCTGACAACACGCGTTTCCTCTCTGGTACGAATGGTGATAGCGCCGTCCAGTACCACGTAGAGTTTTTCCGTCGGCGAATCGTCATAAGCCCACTCGGCGCCGCCTCCGGGTAAAAAATGCGACAGTCCGCACCAGAACTGTTGTGCGTTGCATAACGCGCCGTCGCAAAGCTTCAGCGCCACCATGGCGTGATGCAGTGGTGGGTTGTAAGGGCTAGCTTCACTAATCGGTATCACTTTCATTGATGGTGTCCTTTTTAGGAAAACTGGATTAATGTTTCAGAGATGCGTAGCGGTGCGGCGGTTTGCGCAACCACTTCCTCCACGCTGGTATCCGCGGCGATTTCGCGCAACATCAGGCCGTTATTGACTTCAATGACCGCTTTTTCCGTCACGATCAGATTGACCTGGCCGACTGCTGTCAGCGGAAGCTGGCAGCGGGGCAAAATTTTAGACTGGCCTCTTTTATCGCAGTGCTCCATGGCGATAATCACCCGTCGGGCGCCGTTCACGAGGTCCATCGCCCCGCCCATTCCGGGCACCATCTTGCCGGGGATGATCCAGTTGGCGAGATTGCCCTCCTGATCCACTTCCAGCGCCCCCAGCACGGTAACGTCAACGTGGCCGCCGCGGATGATGGCGAATGACAGGGCGCTATCGAAAAACGCCGCGCCGGGTACAGCGGTGACCGGTTGACCGCCGGCGTTAGTTAAATCGGCGTCGATACTGTCGCTATCCGGCGTGGGGCCGAGCCCCACCAGGCCATTTTCAGACTGGAAGATGACGCCAAGATCGTCGGCGACGTAGTTGGCGACCTGCGTCGGCAGGCCAATCCCCAGATTCACCAGGTCCCCTTTGTGAAGCTCTTTTGCAACCCGGCGCGCAATGCGTTCTCTCATGGCGTTTTTATCCATGGTGATCTTCCCCCTTAACCAGGTAGTCGATAAAAATGCCGGGCGTGTTGTAACGGTCGGCGGCGGCGCAATCCATTGGTACGATGGATTCGCACTCGGCGATGACCAGGCGCGCGGCAGTAGCCATCACTGGGTTAAAGTTTTTGGTGGTTTTATTGAACATCGCATTACCGGCGGTATCGGCAATGGAGCAGTGAATCAGAGCGATATCTGCCTGCAGGGGGTGTTCCAGCAACCAGGGCTGACCGTCAATAATGATCTGCTGTTTGCTATCCTCCACGACCGTGCCAAGCCCGGTGCGGGTGAGTACACCGCCTAGTCCGGCGCCTCCAGCGCGGATACGCTCAACCAGCGTTCCCTGGGGAACCAGTTCCGCTTCAAGCTCACCACAGGACATCTGGCGTCCGGTTTCCGGGTTCAGGCCAATATGGGAGGAAATAATCTTGTGTACCTGTTTATTGACTACCAATTTGCCGATCCCTCGATCGATAAAACCAGTGTCATTAGCGATAATTGTTAAATTACCCACGCCTTTTTCCACCAGCGCATCGATAATTTTTTCTGGCGTTCCTACCGCCATAAATCCGCCAATCATAATGGTCATTCCTTCTTCCACCATGGCGGCAACGCGTTGCGGCGAAATAATCTCTTTTTCCAGCATGGCATGACTTCCTGAATAAGTGACGTTAATACTCGTGAACCGGCGGTTTACGAAGACGTTATTCCCTGGTGCGGAACTGTAAAATATTTACACGGTGACAACAGAATCTGTTTTGCCTTTGCATTTATCGTTAATCATGAAAATTAACAGGGCCGCAATAATATCCAGGGCGATAAAAGAGATATAAGCTCCATCATAATCACCGGTATATTTCAGACTGACGGCAACAACTGCAAAACAGCTAACCCGGAATAAACAGGCAATAGTTGAAACCAGACGGTTAGCGGCGGAAAAGTCGTAGCGGCCATACACTGTCCCAACCATCGATGTACATAGCTCTTTGATACCAGCGATACTGGCGCCAACCATTAATAGTGTGAAGTAGGTGAAGTAGTCGTTACCGCGTACCAGCAGACAAGCGTGGGTCACAGCAAAGAAAAAGGCGTAAGCGATACTGGCTTTTCGGGTGCCAACTTTCACATCTACCCAACCCCAGAAGTAGCTGAAAATAGCGCAAATCAGCGCGGCGGAGGTGAACATCCAGACGGCGGTTTCTTTATCATAGCCAACAGAAATCAGTCGCGGGATCAACTGGCTGACGACGCCAATATCCACCAGCCACAGCAGGCCGAAGCCGACGGAAATCAGCCACATTTCGCGGTCGCGGAACAGTACGCGGTAGGTAAAGGGGCTCTGATAGTCGGTCTGGGCCGCAAGGTTTGCCGCCTGCTGTTCACGAGAAATCGGTTCATTGTCCGGGTACAAACCCATTTCTTCCGGGGTATTGCGGATCCAGAATATGGAGATGATGCCAAGGGTGATTAACGTCCCGCCGACGACGGCATAAGCGCCGGGTACGCCGAAGCGGTCAAAGAGGAAAAACATAATGGGGATCAGCGTCGCGGTACAGAACGACATTCCCATGGTCGCCCAGCCGAGCGCGAGGCCTTTTTTCCTTGGAAACCAGCTATTCAGTAAAGTGGCGGGGACGTTGAAACAGCAGCCAGTAGCCAGCAGATTCATCAGCGCCAGGCCAATAGCGTATTCGGCGTAAGAGGTGACGCGGCCAAACCAGATCATCGTCAATCCCAGCGCCAGCAGGCCAAGAATAGCGACGATTTTTGCCCCTTTGCGCTTGATCATTTCAGCGATCACCAGCGCGCCGATAACGCCAATCCATCCGGCGGGCGTTGAGAAAGAGAGAAGCGTGGCGAAGTCCCAGCCGTGGAGATCGACAAAGCTTTGGACGATAACGTTCAGGCCGTCAGCGGTCCAGGCGGCGAAGTTGTAGTACATCAACATACTGAAGCCGACCATGCTCCAGCCCCAGCCGCCGAAATTACTCCGGGTGCTGGAATGATTAGCCGTTTTATCGGCAATGTTATTGGTATTTTGCATAATTCTCACCCAGTTAATAAATTTAATTACCCCCTTATCAACCGATTTATGTAATAAGGGGCGATGCTTCATAAAACATCTGCGACGGGTAATGTAATTATTGTGAAAACAAACTAACTGAAATAAGATTAACAATACGACTATAGAGATTGAAGACTAAAAATAAAAAGTGTGTTTGCAAATATGAAAAGGTTCACCGGCGTATTTTTAATGATTCGCCGCCCGTATTTGCTCAAAGGTAACAGTGTGTTGCTCAATCAAAAAATGTTTAAAAGAGGATACGCATTCGGTTATCTGACTACGGGCTGGATAATAGAGGTTTAACAACCATTGTGATGTTTTCATCTCTTTAAACAAGCAGGTCAGTTTGCCATTGCGAATATCTCGCTGCACAACATATTCCGGCAGGTAGGCTATTCCGGCCCCTGAAAGCACCGATTTTCGTAACAGGGTGCTGTCACACACCTCAAGAGATTTGGGAATTTTGAAAAAGTGACGTTCGTTATTGATCTCATAGGCCCAGTCGTTGCTGCCGGTCAGCGAGCTGGCGAACAGGCAGCGATGGTGCACCAGCTCGGATGGGTGCTGTGGCATGCCGTTCATCAGCAAATACTGCGGTGAGGCAACGGTCACGAAAGGTTCAGCGATCAGATTACGTTTCACCAGAGGGAGTTCCTGGTCCTGCTGGTGGCTTAAGGCATTGACGGCGCCGATGATGATATCGTGATCTTTCCAGCTCTGAATGCCGAAGGCGGAGACATGGACGGCGATATTTACCTGACGGTTTCCGGCCAGATAGTTGGCGACGATGGGCATCAGATATTGTTCGGCATACACCGGTGTACAGCAGATGCGAATCGTTCCCCGACGCTGGGTGGAAAAATGAGTCAGCTCATTTTTTAGCTGGCCGACCTTCTCGCCGATCAGACAGAAATTCCGATATAAATAATCACCGGCATCGGTCAGCGGCATGGCTTTGTTGTTGCGCCGATAAAGAGGACAGCCGATCTCTTTTTCCAGGTCAGACAGCCATCGTGAGCCAGAAGAAATGGATATTCCCATACGCTCTGCCGCAGATGAAATGGAACCAGTAGTGACCAGGTTTACGAAGAACATCATTCTGGTCATGATATGCGGATCGGAAAGAGCGACATCCTGCGACAAGGTGGGGGGTGACTCATCATAACGATAATCGTCACAGTACATGGTCGGTGTCTCGCTTCAGATTTGCCTGGATTTATCCTGGCAGGTAACCTGATAAGCAAATGGAAAGAATTAACATTTGCCGCGCGCCGTAGTTCACAATTCACATAATCTCACGGCTGGCGACCTGCCTCAGTCCATCAAGATCGAGCACTTCGATATTGCCGTAGTTGAGCGCCACCATCTGGCGGTCAGCGAAATGCCTGAGCGTTTTGGCAACAAAAGGACGAGAGAGGCGCAGGCATTCGGCCATAAACTGCATCGTAAAGGGAATGTGACGCTCGCGACGCGGTCCCTTTTGGCCTTCTTCACAATCCACCAGAAAAGCCGCCACGCAGGCTTCCCTTGAGGCCACTTTATGGGTGTACAGCACCCGATCCAGATCGTTAAGCCTCTCGGTGAGTGAATCTATTACTTGCATTTTGAATTCATCAAATTGAGCTAGCAACTGCGTCGCGCTGGCCCGGGGGAGAATAAGTAATTCGACATCGGTCATGGCGATGAAGTTGCGGTCTAAGGGGGTGTGCTTCCAGACAAAGTTAAACAAGATCATACGTCCTACAGGCACGTGGGTGAGCAGCGTCTGGTTGCCGTTTGCATGATGAACATTAGCAAAGAGATGACCTTTCAGCGTCCAGGCAATTGCCTCTACTTCGGCTCCCTGATGAAAGACAATACTGCCGGCTTTTTCGCTGCGAACGCGCGACTGACGCAGTAAAGCCTGCTGGAGTGCCTGTGGAAATGCGTTCCAGCCGGGAATCATCATGATGGCTTCTTCGGCGAACATAAACGCTCCTGTCCGTGAGGGGGAGGCGTTATTGTCAGCAAACAGGATGTAGTTTTTAAGCCGGGAATGCACAAGATGTGATAACTATCAAAGAGAACCGTCAGGAGCAGAAAACGTGGTCTCTTCCTGCTCCTGACAACCTGACGTATTACGCCCGGATAATAAAGGGGGAGATATTGCATGACTAAAGCGGCATCGAAACCCCGATATGGAAAAAGGTCATTCCGGCATCATTTTCGCTGTGCAAATTAAACAATAGTCGGCCGGTAACGGTGACACCGCTGACGCTATAGCTCATCATCGGACCAGCTTTGATATGTTCGACGCGTTTGCCGGCAGAATAAATACCCTCTACCCCCTGTACCGTTCTACCGTTAATCTTGTCGTCAGTCACCTGCTTAGTCCAGTTACCGATAAGCCCGGCGGTGAGGCTATTGTTGATACGATGGGTGGCAGTAACATCCAGATACCAGGTGCTACCAGAGCGGTAGTCGGTTTCGTTATTTTTCGTATTGAAGTCAAAAATATTATTAAGCGTAATCCCCCAATCGTCGGTCAGATAGCTGATGGCGATATTGGGTTCAAACGACCAATATTCCCATGAGACGTTATCCCCGGAGGTCTCTTTACGCCCGGTTGCCGCATTGCGGGTATAGGCCGTTTTGCCATCCGGTAAATAGACGGCTAACCCGGCGCCAACGTGGAAATTGTTGTGTAAATCCCAGGAAAGAGCGAGGGGGGTAATACTGGTCCCCAGCAGGCCGCTGGTATGGTCGGTGGTGTGCTGGCCGGTATTTTTTACCTGAATAAACTTATAGGGCTGTACGACCATCGCCGCATAGCGGGCACCGAGAAATTCCCAGCCGGGAACCCAGGTGGCGGCCATCACCAGCCCGACGTTTGAGAGCTTATTTTTCCCTCCGGCGATTTTCGCCGTGTCGCCGCTACCGTTTCGCACGACGCCGGTTTCATAGGTGGATGTCATTGACATATACAGCCCATCGGGCGGAAATGCGCCAGTATGGGTACCGGTGGTCGCACCGGGCTGTAACGGCGTCAGCCCTTCGGCGGCAAAAAGCTGGCAAGAAAAAGCAAGAGAAGAGGTAAAGGCTAAGGTAAGAGATAGCGTTCTGATTTTCATTTTAATCGTCCATTTTATGACCAGTGCTGGAACGATTAAAATCAAAAAAGGTACTATCCGGAATAGCATAAATAAGAACATCTTTTCGGAATATGCAAACGTAGTCAGAAATGTTAATTCGAGCTACTTTTAAATGGCTGTACTAGAAAATCTAACGTGAAACTCGAATGGTCGGCGACCATTTTCACTTGCGATACAGTGCCGATTAATCACGCTACTTAAACCCGGGAATACCCTGACCGGGGTGTGATTCCATTGTGGCTCACCAGAAAGAATTATCTCTCCAGTTCTCATGAGCGCCTGTCAATTAGCAAGACTGGATAGTCCCGTCTTGTTTATTATTTGAGTGCGTATTATTTGAATGGCATTATTTAAATAAACGCTAAACAACCATTTACTTAGTATGGATATACTAATTTTATTCGTTAACCTGTTCTGGCTAACAAACGAACAGCTCCCCAGCAGGAAACTGTCAACTCGGAAGGAAAACGTTTAGCCGCTTGTGGCTTGTTCTTACCGCCTTAACCGTTACGTTAGCTCCAGAGCAACTAACCTTGCTCATAAGTGCCTTGCTTGTGGAATGATTCTTTTTTCATTGTGTAGCAGCCTGTGCAGGCGGCTCTTTTTCAGGAGGCAGCATGCCACTCAATAAAATGAAGCGTCATGCCATACTCCACACGCTCTCTATACCTGAACGTAAACTACGCCCCTTAAAATGGCTTGCTCTTATCTCATCCCTGCTCGTTATATTACAACTGGCAATTGAGAGCCTGGTCATAAGCGAATAACGGAATAGCAATTCCTGTACAAAGACCAAATCTGGAATGATTTTCTGATATCTGTCGGGTTCAGAGCACAAAACTTAATGTATTTTTTTTCCAACAACACAATCATTACGTAGAGTTGTGCCTCTGTTGAGTTTCATAGGTAAAGACCTGACTGACAGAATCTGAATAAGGAAATGAACCATGGATAACTATACGCTGCATCGTGGCAGACTTATCGACCATATCCAGCTCGTGGTAAACGACTTTGCCGCAAGCAAAGCGTTTTACACAGCTGTTCTGGCGGAACTTAAGATCCCCCTGGTTATCACCGATGACGATTATATCTGGGCTGACGAACTGGTCATTTCGTCCGTAAAAAGTTCGGAGTCTGGAGGGGTGTCTACAGGACGGCACCATCTGGCCTTTCAGGCCGCAGACCGTGAATCGGTGAACGCGTTTTACCACGCAGCACTAAATCATGGCGGACGTGATAACGGCGCACCTGCCGAACGAACCTATCATCCCGGATACTATGCCGCTTTTGTTCTGGATCCGGACGGTAACAACATCGAAGCTGTTTACCATGGTGAGGGCGATCGCAGTGCCCGCTCTGTAGAAATCAGCTTCACTGTCTGAGAAAACAGGGAGCATATTTTCCCCTGTAGCTCCCGGTAACCGCAATGGAGAGCTTTATCTATGACCGTTATTCCGGTATCAGCCCTTGAATTGTAGTGGTTTACTGAATTTGGCCACCTGAACAGAGGTGATATGCTCATCTCAGAACAATACAGGTGTCCCAATGAAAAAAAGAAATTTCAGCGCAGAGTTTAAACGCGAATCCGCTCAACTGGTCCTTGATCAGAACTACACCGTTGCAGCTGCGGCCAGTGCTATGGACGTGGGGCTTTCTACCATGACGCGACGGGTAAAGCAGTTACGGGAGGAACGACAGGGCAAAATACCTAAAGCCTCTCCTTTAACCCCGGAACAGATTGAAATACGTGAGCTAAAGAAAAAGCTACAACGCATTGAAATGGAAAACGACATATTAAAAAAGGCTACCGCGCTCTTGATGTCAGACTCCCTGAACAGTTCTCGTTAATCGAGAAACTCAGAGCGCAGTATCCTGTGGTCACACTCTGCCACGTGTTCGGGGTTCATCGCAGCAGCTACAAATACTGGGTAAAAAGCCCCGAAAAGCCAGACGGCAAGCGGGCTGTATTACGTAGTCAGGTTCTGGAGCTGCATAACATTAGCCATGGCTCTGCTGGCGCGAGAAGTATCGCCATCATGGCAACCCTGAGAGGCTTCAGAATGGGACGCTGGCTTGCCGGCAGGCTCATGAAAGAACTGGGACTGGTGAGTTGTCAGCAACCCACCGGTATAAACGTGGTGGCCATGAACACATCGCTATCCCGAATCACCTTGAGCGACAGTTCGCAGTGACAGAGCCTAATCAGGTATGGTGCGGCGATGTGACGTATATCTGGACAGGCAGGCGCTGGGCTTACCTTGCCGTCGTTCTCGATTTGTTCGCCAGGAAACCGGTAGGCTGGGCAATGTCATTCTCACCGGACAGCAAGCTAACCATGAAAGCGCTGGAAATGGCGTGGGAAACCCGAGGCAAACCAGCGGGAGTGATGTTCCATAGTGACCAGGGTAGCCACTACACAAGCAGGCCGTTCCGGCAGTTATTGTGGCGTTACCGGATCAGGCAAAGTATGAGCCGACGCGGAAACTGCTGGGATAACAGCTCGATGGAACGCTTCTTCAGAAGTCTGAAAAACGAGTG
The DNA here is from genome assembly GCF_051131775.1 of Klebsiella sp. MISC125. Taxonomy (NCBI): domain Bacteria; kingdom Pseudomonadati; phylum Pseudomonadota; class Gammaproteobacteria; order Enterobacterales; family Enterobacteriaceae; genus Klebsiella; species Klebsiella sp. MISC125. The sequence goes on along the minus strand of NZ_CP180448.1, from coordinate 1,058,657 downwards.
GGTGCCAGTGACAGGCTATATAAACTTTAGCCAAGCAGCTCATGCGATCACAAACTATATCGTCGGGTATTACAGCTCGCTAAGGCCGCATGACTATAACGGTGGGTTACCTCCAAACGAGTCGGAAAACCGATACTGGAAAAACTCTAAAGCCGTGGCCAGTTTTAGTTGACCACTACAAAGACATCATCGATGAGATAACAAAATGGATTGATTCAAATTTAAACAAACCGCTGAAGATAGAGGATGTTGCTGCGCGGGCAGGATACTCCAAGTGGCATCTTCAGCGGATTTTTTTGCAGGTAAAGGAAGTTAGCCTTGGGAAGTACATAAGAGATACGAAACTTAGACTTGCAGCAAAAGATCTTATCGGGACTAATGAGGCCGTAATGGTTATTGCCTTAAAATATGGATTCGATTCTCAACAGACTTTTACTCGGGTTTTCTCTAAAAAATATAAATTACCACCATTAAGATATAGAAATACCGAAAAGAGAAAAAAATATTAACAGTTTAAAGTTATCAACCTTACGTAACATAACCAAAATAATAATTTATTCCAGCATCAAAAGTTGACGGTCATTTGGTCTAGAAGCGTCTTGTTCGGAACAAAGCTCTGCCTAGTTTTTAACATACAATGTCTAGACCATGACCTTCAGCCATTACACATCAGCCAAAATATCGACCAGAACCAGATGGATATCTCAACCATATATCCATCGTGGAAAACCATTAACATTTAGATATCTTATTTACCCTTGCAGTCGATTCATGGCACTGAGCGGAAAAGCTAACAGAGCTAAAGGTCCGCTGTGAGCGAAAAACGGACCTTCAAATGCGAACCGGTTCAATTGATTAACCTTGGCTGTCAGTCAAGCCATCGTTAACATGAATCCGATCGAAAATTCCTTATCGCATTTTTACAAATACGCAGTGGCAAGAAAGATAGATTCTGGCTCATGACAAGTAGAGTTGTTCATTTGTATAAAGAGACTTCGCCTTCAGGACGCGTTTTAAACCTGCGATGCATCCACAGGTATTGCTCAGGGGCACGGAGAATTTCACGCTCGATGACCTTGTTCATATAAGCCGCTGCGGCGACCTTGTCTTCCCCTGGATAGCCTGCCAACGGATTGCTGATATACATGTGATAACCTTTTTTATCGCTACGTCTAATCATGCTAAGTGTGATCAAGTGTGCACCAGCGAGTTTTGACAGAGCATACGTTCCGTTCGTCGTGGCTGCTTTTTTTACCGAGAAAAAAGGTGCAAAAACGCTTCCCTTAGACCCATAATCCTGGTCTGGTGCAAACCAAACGGCTTCACCTGCTTTTAGCGCATGAACAAAACCAGATAAATTACGTCGATTAATCATAGCTTTATTTGAACGCATACGCCCTTTTGTCTGTACCCATTCCATTAATGGATCATTGTGTGGGCGATACGTTGCCATCATAGGATGGCATAACCCCATTACTCTTCCACACAACTCAAGGGACATAAAATGAATCCCGACAACCATTACTCCTCTTGTCGCACCGGTCAGGTTTTCAAGCCCTTCGACATCAAACCATTTTTTGACTCTCGCATCGCTCCAGAACCAGGCCATTCCTGTTTCCATCAGTCCCAGCCCGAGAGAAACAAAGTTTTTATTGACCATCTGGCTCCGGGCAAACGGTGTCATCTCGGGAAAGCACAGTTCGATATTTCTAATCGCAATCCGTTCCCGGCGTTTCAGAAAGGGTCTGGATATTTTTCCAAGGCCAGAGCCCAGAATATGTAAAACCGGGTAAGGAAGTTGAACGAGAAGCCACAGCAGACCCAAACCAGACCAGGTAAGCCAGTGGCGAGGATGAAGTAAATTATGAGTAAAAGTCTGTGCCATAAATTTCCTTAATGCTAATGAAGGTTATAACGCAAAAGGAAAACAATGAGGCAATTCGTCTTTAGCGATACATTTTGTTTTAGATAATTTAAATTCATCTAAATTCAGGAAAAAATATTTTTCAATGACTGGTGAATAATTTAAAGAGCCAAGGGTGAATTGTAAGCCAGCAAATTTATTCTGTTATAAATCCATGGTTTTATCATTGATACTCAAGGAATTGTCTTCTTGATTCATCATCATCAAGGTACTCAAAAGAAAGAAGCCGAATTTTGGTAAGTTTATAAAACCACTCACAATCGTTTCGTTGAATAATTTCGCCTGGTTTGAAACATATCCCGGATTCCACCCGAATAATCGCATATTTACCATTACTAAACCTGACCCGGTGAATACAGAAAGGTTGGCCAGGCTGTCCGTGACAGCTGTTCGACATGATATGCCCTTCAATAAAAACAGATTTTTTAGATTTCATTATCATACCCTCGACAACAGCAGTACAGGAGGAATGTTGTCATTTTCCGACATCACTGACGTTAAGTGATCAGCCGCCGATACACCAGCATTCTGAAGGTCTGAACAACAGTCCGCAGGCAGGGCACTCAAGAACCGCATCTTTTCTTAGTTTACCTGCTTTCTGATCGGCTCTGTGTGCACATACCGGGCAGGCAACATGAACCGGTCTTTCTTTAAAATACCTGAGCCCATTTGTATAAGACATAAATAATTCTCTGAGGAATACAGTAATTATTATACGCTTTAATATAAAAATAACTGGCATAAGTTATGTTAAGTTGTGTCTGAATCAGGATATCAGATATTGAAAATTGAACGTCTTATTTATGATACACTACCCTTCCGTGAGAAATTTAAGATGAAATCAGAAGACACCCTTGACTGGTATCCGGCACAACTACCGCCTGTGAAAATTATTCTTGGCGAAGCCGTGCTGGCTGTGGGTAAACAGGGCCGACCGATTAATACCCGCACCTTGCTGGAATACCTTCAGGTCATGCAGGACAAACAAAAAAGGCGGGATGACAAAATCGCCATGCAGACTGCGATTGATGTTCTCAGGGATAATCAGCGCATTAACGGCAGACGTTAATGCACCTCCGGGATCAGTGTCAGTTCTGAATGATCTCAACCGTATGGTTTTGTCCATCATCCTTCAGCGGTATTCTGTCATCAGGGAGGAGAACACCATCCAGCGTCACGCAATATTCTGCATCGCCGCGTGAAACACTAATCTGATAATGGCTTTCACCATATTGATATGCCATAGAAAAAGACGACCACTCATCCGGTAACCTGGCATGAACACTAAAGTCAGTGCCGGAACGTTTTATCCCCAGTAATTCCTCGGTAAGTAAACGCCAGGCCCAGCCTGCGGAACCGGTATACCAGCTCCACCCTGCACGTCCGGTATGGGGAGCGACGCTGTAGACATCAGCACTCATGACATAAGGCTCAGCTTTATAAATCCCGACAGAGTCCGCATTCAGGGTATGATTTACAGGGTTGAGCATTGACCAGAGTTGCCAGGCTCGTCCGGCATTCCCCATTCGGGCAAAGGCCATCACTGCCCAGATGGCGCCATGCGTATACTGCCCTCCGTTTTCCCGCACGCCGGGCAGGTACCCCTGTATGTAGCCCGGATTTGGACCGTGTCCGTCGAAAGGAGGCGTTAACAGTTTGATCAGCCCTCCTTCGTTATCCACAAGGTGCTTATCCAGCGCCTGCATGGCCTTTGCGCACCGTCCCAGGCTCGCGGCGCCGGACAATACAGACCAGCTCTGCGCAATCGCATCAATCCGGCAGTCCTGTGAGGTTTTCGATCCCAGGGGAGTACCATCGTCAAAATACCCGCGCCGGTACCATTCCCCATCCCAGGCGTGGGCTTCGAGATTACTTTGCAGGCGCAGAGCCTGTGAACGGCACATCGCGGCGACGCTTTCATCCAGCCTGCGCTCCGCCAGCGCTGCAAACCGCTGCAAAATGTCGTACAGGAAGAAGCCCAGCCAGACGCTTTCACCTTTGCCTTCGATACCCACCCGGTTCATCCCGTCATTCCAGTCACCAGCCCCCATCAGCGGCAGGCCATGCTCCCCGAAGCGAAGTCCATAGTGAATAGCTTTGACGCAGTGTAACCAGAGTGTCTCTTCGGTGCCGCTGATGACCGGCGTGTCATAGACAGACTCTTCACCAGGCTGAAGCGAGCGTCCCTCCAGATAAGGAATGCGTATTTCCAGTGCATCCATATCCCCCGTCGTTTCAACATAGTGGCAAACAGCAAGCGGCAGCCAAAGATAGTCATCGGAACAGCGGGTACGCACACCGTTGCCGTGTGGCGGGTGCCACCAGTGCTGCACATCCCCCTCGATAAACTGCCGTGATGCACAGAGTATTATCTGTTCACGCATCCGGTCCGGAGCAGCGTGGCTCAGAGCCAGCGTATCCTGCAGCTGATCGCGAAAACCAAATGCACCGCCAGACTGATAGTAGCCACTCCGGGCCATAAGACGGCAGGCGACCGTCTGATACAACAGCCAGCCATTAACCAGTAAATTTACGGACGTGTCGGGGGTGTTAACTACGATTTTATCGAGAACATTGTGCCAGTGATTATGAATCCGGTTCAGCTCCTGGCGGACCGTATCCTCGTTCATGTAGCGGGCCAGCGTCTCCTGAGCACAAACATCATTCTCCTCTGCGCCGAGGATAAAAATAAACGTCCTCTGGTCCCCGTCAATTAATGTAACCGCCGATTGCACCGCTCCGCAGGGATCCAGACCGGCCCCCGTCTTACCAGAAAGCTTTTGCAGTTTCATAGCCGAAGGGGCGTGAAGGGAACCATTACGGCCAATAAACTCCCGGCGGTCCCCTGTCAGAGAACAGTCATTACCGCTGACGGCAAAAAATGTAGTTCGGCCGCCACCATTATCACCATAAAAGTTATTCGCAAGTATCCCGCAGCCGCCGGGCGTTCTGGCCACATGTGTCACAATGTGAGGGGCTGAGCGCGTTAGTGTTTCTCCGAGCGTCCACTCTACATAGCCTGTGACGGAAAGTTGACGTGTCCGTCCCGAAGAGTTACTGAGCGTCAGGAGCACCAGTTTAACCGGATCTTCTTCAGCAACCAGGACCGTCAACTCGCTGTCTATACCACTCTCACGATGGGCAAAAACGCTGTAGCCAAAACCATGGCGGGTCAGGTAATCACCGTGTCCGCGAACAGGTAAAGCCGTCGGCGACCAGCACTCCCCGCTCTCTTCATCGCGCAGGTAAAATGCCTCGCCGCTGCGATCGCTCACCGGATCGTTCTCCCACGGCGTCAACCGGTATTCATGGGCATTCTCATACCAGGTATAGGCCTGCCCTGCCTCTGAGATCACACTGCCAAAACGAGAATTTGCCAGTATGTTCGACCAGGGAGCCGGTGTAAGCGCATTTTCCCGAAGGACGATCTGATACTCCCGCCCATCCTGAGAAAATCCACCGTACCCATTGAAATGGCATAACTGACTGGTATCAGGGCTCCAGTCCGTATGTTGATTACGCTCGCGCACAGCACGCGGAATGAATGCCCTTGCCGGCGATTTCAGGGTATGAATACGCTGGTTAAGCTGCTCATTAATCCCCCCTGCGCGGTCATCAAGATAAAGACAGGCCACGCTCATCAAAAGCAACTTATCCTCAGCGGAGAGATGCTCACCGTTGCGGACAAAAAGCCCGCCCTTTTTATCCAGCAGACTGGCTTCAGACCCGGCATAAATTAACTCCATAATCTGATTTTGTAATCCCTGCTGGTAGCCGCCGGGGCTGTTATTCAGGATAACTAAATCAACATCCAGCCCTTTCTGTCTCCAGTAACGGTGTGCCTGAATCAGTGTGGTCACTGAGGTGATACTTTCCTCGCTGGTTATACTCAGCAGCACTATCGGCAGATCCCCTGAAATTGCCCAGCCCCACAGTCCGGACTGGCCACGCCGGTTGCGGCCGATCGCCTGGCCTTCGGCGCGCAGCTCCTGGACAGGGTAAAGCACAGCGCTGGCGAGACTATTGAACAACGTGGCATCATCTTCACTGGCGTTCATCTGGCGCAATACCACCAGACTGTGAGACCAGGCCAGTTCAAAGACGCGATCGGCGATAGGGTAATCGCGATATTTCTCCAGCAACGCCAGGCTCTGCTGACGGGTCTCGCTGATGCCATAAATGATATCAATCGTAACCGGCTGCCCCGGCTGCAGAATAATGGCGTTGCGAATTGCCAGTATCGGATCCAGCACCGAGCCCGACGTGTTGCCTAGCATCCCTCCCGTCTCTATTGCCTGTGCATTCGCAGGGTTTCTGCCACGTCCAATAAACCTTGCCCTGTCCGTTTCAAACGACACGTTATGTCGGTTATCGCCGTGCACCACCATCATGTGAAACAGGCAAGGGCCCGGTTCATCCGGTGAGCGCGGGCGCCGGTGGCAAAGAATAGCGTCACGCTCAGGAGCCAGCTCAGTCTGAATAAACAAATTGCTGAATGCCGGGTGTGCCAGATCGCTGGCATCAGGTGCCAGTACCACTTCAGCATAGGTTGTCAGCTCCAGAGAGCGAGGCTTGCGACCACGATGAATCAGTGTGAGCCGTCGCAATTCAACATCATCCTCCGGAGAGATCACCACCTGAGTTTTGACGCTGAGTCCCCCTAAGCTGCGTCTGAATTCTGCCCCCGCATCGGTGAACAACACTTCCTCGTCTTGTCCGCTGGTGTAGCCTGTTGGTTGCCAGGTATTGCTCCACACATCTCCCGTCTGGGTATCGCGGATGTAGCAGAATGCTCCCCAGTTATCACGGGTGGTATCACTGCGCCAGCGCGTTAGTGCAATATCATTCCAGCGACTGTAACCGCCGCCGCCCGCGGTCAACATCAGATGATAATGGCCGTTGGACAGGAGTTGAATATCCGGGGCGGGGGTATCCACGCTATAGAAAATACGGGGTTCATAGCGAACGGGTTTGACCATGCCCTCATGAGATTCAAAATGACGGCGCGGACTGTACAGATCGACCGCATCCGGCACGCGCTCCTGTAACAGCAGACTCGCTGACCGGAATACCGTACTGGACATAAAGCGTTCAGTCATGGGGGCATCAAGCAGCACATGAGCCAGCGCCTGAAATGCCATACCCTGGTGATGCGCCATCCAGGACTGTACCACCGCATAGAGCTGACCGGTTGCAAGACGTGAGGGGGTATAGTCCAGCGCTTCATAAAAACCGTATTCTCCGCATGCACCATTTTTTTGCAGCCTGAACAGATTCTCACAAGCTTTCTGCGGGGAAACCATCAGCGCCAGCAGCGTGGCGTAAGGAGCGACAACCATGTCATCGGCAAGTCCCCTGCGTAGACCGAGCCCCGGTACGCCAAATGCCTGATACTGATAATTATGCTGAACATCAAAAGCATGATAGCCAGACTCTGAAACACCCCATGGTACCCCGCGTTCTTTCCCCCAGTGAATCTGGCGCATAACCGCCGACTGACTCATTTCATCGAGCAGGCTGCCGGGCCAGGTGGGCATCACCAGATTCGGCATCAGATATTCAAACATGGATCCGCTCCATGACATCAGGGCAGTTTCATTATCAATCGTGGTAAACAATCGACCCAGCGCGTACCAGCTTTTAAGAGGCAGCTGATTAGTCGCAATGGCAAGAAAACTGGTCAGGCGGATTTCAGACGGCAGGAGATCGTAGTGGCTCTTGTCAGGCATATTGGTGTCACAGTTATAACCGACGCTGAGCAGACTGGTCGCTTCACTGTACAGAAAGGCGAAATCCATCCGGGCATGCTCATCCAGCCGCTGTTCCAGCTCGGTGATAATATTGAGTCGCATTCGGGCCTGCTCCGCCACTGACGCCGGAGGCGTTCCTGTACCGGTTAATGTCGGACGGGCAAGCTCGCTCAGCGTCGGCAGCGTCTGTTCATTCCAGGATGCAGGCAACCAGCCAAGCAACAGAGACCACTCATGGCAAAGCTGAACCAGTTGATGCTCCAGATGTCCAGCCCAGCGCATCTGAAGAGGAGATCCCTGATGACATGCGCTGGTCAGATGGTTGCACTGGGTGCGCATGCTTTTCAGTTCGCTGAAAAGCGCCTGCGGAGAGAGCGACACCGCGTTCAGGCAATGCTTGCGCAGCAGTCTCAGGCTGTCAGGTGGGTTCTTACCCCACTGTTTTTCCAGAATATCCAGCGTATCGTTCAGTCCTGCCAGTATCTGTTGGTTGCTTAAAACAGGCTGATGACGCATGGCGGACAGGCCTGCACGCAGGGTCAATAAATGCCCGGCCATATTGCCGCTGTCGACGCTGGAGATATAGCGTGGACTGAGGGGGACCAGCGTACGGGTGTCATACCAGTTGTAGAGATGGCCCCGGTAGTGCTCCATTTTATCCATCGTGTCGAGCGTGAGCGACACGCGCCGGAGCACCTCTCCGCCAGGCAGGTAGCCAAAGTCCCATGCCGTCAGGTTAGCCATAAGTGAAAGACCAATATTGGTAGGAGAAGTTCGGTGTGCCACCGTCGGTTGTGGTATTTCCTGATAATTATCAGGCGGAAGCCAGTTCTCTTTTGCTGTGGCAAATGTTTCAAAAAAAGCCCAGATTTCACGGCTTGTCTGGCGTAACAGCTGTTTTTGTTCCTGATTAGGCGAAAAAACCTTTCGCACGGGCTGGCGACTCAGCCAGCTCATCAGCAGCGGTGCCACACACCATACCAAACCGATCGGTAACGCAATCCCCAGCAGCTGTGGGGCAAATTGTCCGGTCAGTATTGTCAGCGCCACGCCACCGGCAGCGTTCAGCCACATCGCCTGATAAAAACGTGCAACAGTGGGTCTGGCCTGACTGCTGTCCTGGCTGTGGCTGACCCACTGGCTGAGGTGACGCCTGCTTATCCCCAGTCGCCATAGCGTCACGGCGATCGCTTTCAGCGAATATCCGGCTTCGTGCGGCAGTATCGCAAAATTAAGGCTGATACCTGACAGACGCTTTAGCGCGCCCGCCCCCACCAGTAACAGATGCGACTTCACGCGGCGACGCAGAGGTTTATGCAGAAGGTCGTGGCTAATGCAGAGGATGGCTGGCAACAACCATATCAGCAACAGTATGCCCAGCCAGTAAACCGGATTGGGTACCCAAAGCAGAGTGAAGAACAGCAATATCAGTAAGGAGGGGGCGACCAGACTGCGACGTAGATTATCGAGTAATTTCCAGTAAGAAAGCGCGGTCAGCGGATTCCTGCCCCGGGTTCCATCGGCTTTTCTGACGCGTGGTTTTAGCCAGTTAAGCAGTTGCCAGTCACCCCGGATCCAGCGTGAACGTCGTGCAACATCCGACAGATAATTATTAGGGTACTGTTCGTACAGTAACACCTCGCTCAGCAGACCCGAACGTGCATAGCATCCTTCAAGCAGATCGTGGCTGAGTACCAGATTTTCCGGGCAGATGTTCGTAGTGGCCTGCATAAAAATATCAACATCGTAAATCCCTTTGCCCACAAACGAGCCTTCCCCAAAGAGATCCTGATAGATATCCGAAGACATCATCGAATAAGGGTTATTGCCCGGTACGCTGCTGCGCAGGGCTGCGTAACGCCCCTGACCGTTGCGTGGTATCTCCTCCGCAAGACCGGGCTGTAAAATACCGAATCCTTTGACAACCCTCTGGCGTACCGGATCATACACAGGCGTATTCAGCGGATGCGCCATCGTCGCGACGAGTTTGTGTGCCGTATCGCGCGGGAGCACCGTATCGCTGTCCAGGGTAATGACGTATTTTATGTGGCCCGGTAAAAGATGGGCAGGCATGTCTGCAACGCTGACGAATTGCGTTCCGGGATGGCGCAACCAGCTGTTCAGTAACGCCAGTTTTCCCCGCTTGCGTTCATAGCCCATCCACGCTCCTTCCGAGGGGTTCCATTCAGGCTGACGATGTAACAGATAAAAACGTGGTCGGCCGGAGGGGTAGCGGCGATTAAGCGCCTGCGTATCGGCGATAGCCTTTCTGAGCAGCGCGTGACTTTCCGGCGAGGGTTCATTTTCAGAATCAGCGAAGTCTGTGAGCAGCGCGAACCTGAGATTTTCGTTTTCATTCCCCAACCAGCAAACTTCAAGACTGGTGAGGAGCTGACTGAAACTTTCGTGGCTGGTCAACATGCAGGGAATGACTAACATGGTGGCACTGTCAGCGGGAATACCGGCTGAAAAATCCATCCCCGGCAAGGGTCGAGGAACGCGAAAACGGGTGGTTGCATCACTGAGCAAATCGCTCATTAACTGAGTTAAAGCGATAATCAGAGGTAATATCATCGCGATCAATAGCCAGTCTGCGCCCTGCATGGCGGTTTCGTGCAATATTGCTGCGGTCGCTGCGGTTGTCAGCAACGCCAGGCTTCCAAGCCATGACAGCAGGGTTATTCTGTTGAAACTGTGCCGCAAGCGTATGAGCCCTGAAGTGTCTGCCAGGAGATGAATATCCAGCGCCTGTCGACCTTCGCCCGCAAGATAATAACCAACATGATGTTCCGGTGTATCGGGCGCTTTTTCCTCTGAAAACGCCAGCGCCTTCTCAGCAACCTCAGGCTCGCTGAGACCGCTGTCTCTGGCCAGAACCTCAACTACGTGCCGGTAATGATCCCGGGTATTAAAGTGCATCCGGGGATAGATGCCGGCAGGATCATTGCGTAATGCCTGTTCGACAACGCTTATCGTTTCGGCGAAATCAGCCCAGTCCGTTTCACTCAATAAACGCAGGCCCGCGATGCTGTTACTGACGGACAGCTGGCTGGCGGCAAGCTGCTGATTGAAACTATGTATGAGAACGTCAGTGGTGATCCCCTGTTCCCGAAGGCACTGATCAACCCAGGTCAGAGGTAACGACAGCGCGTTGCCATGCCCCTGCAGGCGCCGCACCAGCTCTGCGACAAACGCACTGGTTAACGGAGGTCGGGAGCGCGCCATATCGGCAACCACCATGATTAAATCACCAGGCGCACTCTCTGCGCATTCGACAATCCTTGTTATCCACGTATCGGCAAGGTTTCTGTCCTGCTGCGCTTTTATCACTTCCATACTGATACGACGAAGATTTTCAATCAGCGCCAGGCGCAGCATTCCCGGTAACGCCCAGACTTCACCCAGCGTCAGCGGTGTCACCTGTTGATAGGCAGTGAGATAGCTGGTCAGGCTGGCGGCATCCCAGCGGCCATCGCCGTGAGCAATGGCCTCTGATGCAATATGATAAATTCGTGGACAATTCAGCGGCGATACCAGCGACGGGAGACCTTTTCCAAAACTTTTCGGCAGATGCTGGCGGACAGTGCGGATTTGTTCCTCAATCAGATAATAATTGTCCAGCAGCCATTCACCGGCGGGCATGATACTGGTCTTTTTACCCGCGTTAAGCTCATAGCAGTTTTGGGTAATGACGGCCTCATTGTCGCCAAGCCGTTTCAGAAGATGATAAGGATGCTTATCCGGTGATACTTTATGAGTCCGCGCCAGCTTCTGGCCGTAGCGTTCCATCTGTACGGTCGAAAAGAGTTCTGACCGCAGCGAGCTTTCACCGGCAGGATCGTTCGCCGAAAACGTTATGTTTTCGGCAGCATTCATCAGAATACGGGAGCGGTTAAACCACGCTCTGGGGTTCATTTTCATAGCATTGCTCTGATGCGACGTTAGCGCGCAGGAGCAGTTGCGAAATCAGTTCAGAAACGTTCTCTCAGGATGGGCGTCAGGCATCAGGGATTTAACAGCTGCCGGAATCTAACATAAGTATAGGACATGAGCTCTGTTCTGCGGTTTTGGTCGAGCTAGCGTCGGGAAATAAACAGAGCCTTACATCCGGGGCAAAGCATGGTCTGATTGCGCCGGATTTTTGACAACGGTTGTGCTGATTTTAAGCCACAAACAGGACAGGCAGCAGTGGCAGTAGACGCACTGCTGAAGAATTTCATTGCGTAATTGATAACAGACATAACCATTAACCTTTCAATGAATGAGCTTCACCGTACCACATGTGGTCAATTTTTAATCTATTTATTTTGACACAATAAAAATCAGGAAAGATAAATGTTCGCAGCCACAGGCCCCCTGAGACCGTTTATCCGGCAAAACTCTATGCGCCTTCCAGGGATGAGTAATTCTGATTCGCGGGAGTTAACGGCTGAAATGTGAAGCAGAACGTCTTTTCGTCCATCAGATGGGATGATGAGGCCTTTACCACTAAGAATATCAAAGCTTTTGACAATTCCTGTCATTTTACGGGACAAGTCAATTCCTTATTGAAAACACGCAAAGACTATACATTGAAAATGGCATTCAGCCACTTTTATTTTCCCTGCAGGACCTCTGGACGGCTAAAAGATAATTTGCTTATATCGATTCCCTGTGCCTTAATGAATCCCATCAGTTCGATGTACTAATGAAAGTTAGAAATTTTCCGGGCAGTTCTCATTACCAGGCGCTATCGTTGATATCCCCTCTTTTTGAGTCCATACGTTTACTATCAATACAATGATGTATAACAGGAGTCAGTATGACCTCTAGAATTACAGGCCTGGTAAAATGGTTTAACGAAGACAAAGGTTTTGGCTTCATCTCTCCTCTTGATGGCAGCAAAGATATCGTTGTCCATTTTTCTGCGCTTAATGGCGACAACTTTAAAACTTTATTTGAAGGACAGAAAGTTGAATTCGCCATTCAGATCGGAGACAAAGGTCCTGCTGCTGCATACGTAATACTTTGCGATAAATAAATCAATGTGGATCTGCGATAACGATGAAGAATTATCCCTGAGTAGACAGACCCATAACTTAAATCAGTGAAAAATCGTTTATTCTTAATATCTAATCAGCATATTTTTCACAATTATGAGTGCACTGACCGATGTAATGAAGTGCAGGACTACTGCATAAAAATTTTAAAAGCACAAACTAACTGCTTGTTAAATAAGAAGTGCGTAATGAGCGAGGCTATCTCCGAAAGCACCACGTAATGGCTTTGACCTTAATGGCATCTGCCAGTTAACACCCACGAGAGAACAGGGTAATAGAATATGATTAAAGTCCTTGTTTTCTTTAATGCTGAATCCTGTAAAGTCATGACCGTTCTGGAAGGTATATCCTCTGTCAGGCAGGAATATCCAAACGGTGAAGAAACACATCTTCGGATTATGTCTGCAGGTTTTCCTTCCTTAACTGGCGATCATGGTATTGTTTACGTGGCTACTGACAGGGAGTTAACGTCACAGGAGATACTTGATGCGGCCAGGAAATATTTATAGCATTTTTGTCATGCTCTCTGCTCCACGTTTAATTGCATGCTTACCCTATTTATCAGAATCGAACAAAAAATGAGTTAAAAATATTTATGGCCTGCTAACAGCAGGCTTTTTTTACATTATACTTTTTTAGAAACACCTCTGTAAAGAGAGAGTAATTCGCTACCCTCTGACAAAATGCAGGTGTCTCTCCCCTGCGTGCCATCTTGCCATTTGTGAAAAACCTTGCTAAGTGGCGGCGCTAATTCACTATATGTCTCTCCTGATTTAAAGCTCATCAGGTATGACTGAAGCAATAAGTTATGAGGGTATAAAAAGGCTCTCCGGATGGCTCCTGGCATCATAGTTTTAAGTACCTTTAAAAATGCAGGGGCATTTCGTAGGAGTTAGAATTTAGTTCTTGCACATTCTTCTTAGTTTTGTCTTGCGATAAGAGATTTATATAAGTAGTCTAAACCTCGTTAATAACAATATGTACCAATCGGATTAAAATGCTCAGTAAGAAAAATCGGGTTGATGAGCAACCGTCGACATTGGTATTTGCTGAACAACGAAAAAACTTTAAAAGGTCTCTTTATGTCAGATGCTCTTACACAGTTAAACAATATCCGTACCTTACGTTCTCAGACTCGTGAAATGTCATTAGATGTACTGGAAGATGTTCTGGAAAAGTTTAAAATTATTCTTATAGAACGACGAGAAGAAGAGACATTACGTCTTGCAAATGAAAGTCAGCGCCGCGATAAACTGGAAACACTTCGTCAGATGATGCTTGATGAGGGTATCGACCCCTCCGAACTTTTAGCTGCTATTGGCTCTCCGGGTAAGGCTAAAAGGACGCGCTCCCCCCGCCCCGCGAAGTATCGATATACTGACGAAACTGGAGAGTCAAAAACATGGTCAGGTCAGGGGCGAATGCCGAAGCGGATCTCAAATCTGATTGCTGAAGGTGGGGAATTAAGAGATTTTGAAATCAGCTAAAAAGAGCCGGGTATAACCCGGCTCTTTTTTGTATAGGCCGCAAGTTGCCTTAGAGAATAGTCGAGAAACATTTAGTTCCGTCGATGTAGCCGAGGAGCTGTTTAAAATCACAGTGCTGCTTAAGGGACAAACCGGTTATCTTGCAGATCGTTACAGCGAGCAAAAAGAGAACCATCAGGAGCTTTCATCCCGTGTCAATCAGGGCAAAATATAACTTCTGTTCTTCGTTAATCCATACTGCATGAGCTTAACAACGTCCGCTCCTGGCACAAAGCAGACCTCCTGAAGTATTGCGAGGCCTGCTATGAGCGAAAGGCAGGCACCCACATAGCGTTAACAGGCGTCCGAAATTTTGAAGTGGGAAAATTACTTAACACGCTTCCCCGTTTCGTCAATGACCTTCTCACCATCCTCTTTGGTAAACGCTCCTTTCTGACTTTCCGGAAGAATATCCAGTACCTCTTCGGAAGGCCGGCACAGACGCGTTCCCAGCGGTGTCATCACTATCGGGCGATTAATCAGGATCGGATGCTGCAGCATAAAGTCGATTAGCTGGTCGTCAGTAAATTTATCTTCGGCAAGTCCCAGTTCTTCATAAGGCTCGACATTTTTACGCAGCAGCGCCCGTACTGTAATCCCCATATCCGCAATAAGTTTGACCAGTTCATCGCGAGACGGTGGATTTTCAAGGTAATGAATAACGGTCGGCTCATTACCACTGTTGCGGATCATCTCAAGCGTGTTACGCGACGTACCGCAGGCCGGGTTGTGATATATGGTGATGTTGCTCATATCAGTATCTCATTACAAAGTGAAAGAGAGACGTAGCGCCAGCGCTGCCAGCGTTACAAACAGCACAGGCAGAGTCATGACGATCCCGGTACGGAAATAATATCCCCATGTGATGGTCATGTTCTTCTGTGAAAGTACATGTAGCCAGAGCAGCGTTGCCAGGCTACCAATAGGTGTAATTTTCGGCCCCAGATCGCAGCCAATCACGTTGGCGTAGATCATCGCCTCTTTAATAACGCCAGTTGCGGCGCTTCCATCGATAGAGAGAGCGCCAACCAGCACGGTAGGCATGTTGTTCATGATGGAAGACAGGAAAGCCGTCAGGAAACCAGTACCCAGCGTCGCGGCCCAGAGTCCTTTATCCGCCAGTACATTCAGCACACCAGAAAGGTATTCGGTTAGCCCGGCGTTGCGCAGACCGTAGACCACCAGATACATCCCCAGCGAGAAAATAACGATCTGCCAGGGTGCCCCACGCAGCACTTTACCGGTGTTAATGGCATGACCTCGTTTAGCCACTGCAAACAGGATCACAGCGCCAACAGCCGCAATCGCGCTAACGGGAATACCCAGCGGCTCAAGGACAAAGAACCCAACCAGCAGAAGAATTAAAACTATCCAGCCGGTTCTGAAGGTTGCCAGATCTTTAATCGCCTTTGCCGGTGCTTTCAGGAGAGCCAGGTCGTAAGTCGGCGGAATATCTTTGCGGAAGAAAAGATGCAGCATAACAAGAGTGGCAGCAATGGCTGCAATATCCACCGGCACCATTACCGACGCATATTCGGTGAAGCCCAGACCAAAGAAGTCCGCCGAGACGATATTCACCAGGTTCGACACGATAAGCGGCAGGCTGGCCGTATCGGCAATAAAACCGGCAGCCATGACGAATGCCAGCGTGGTGCCTTTGCTGAACCCTAATGCCAGCAGCATGGCGATGACTATCGGCGTCAGAATCAGTGCCGCACCATCGTTGGCAAACAGTGCCGCCACCGCCGCACCGAGCAGAACGATATACGTAAAGAGCAAACGTCCACGACCGTTACCCCAGCGGGAAACGTGCAGCGCTGCCCATTCGAAAAAACCGGATTCATCGAGCAGCAGGCTGATAATAATTACGGCAATAAAGGTCGCCGTCGCGTTCCAGACGATATTCCACACCACCGGAATATCCCCCACATGCACAACGCCAGATATCAGAGCCAGTCCCGCGCCCAGCATTGCACTCCAGCCGATCCCTAATCCCTTCGGTTGCCAGATAACCAAAACAATGGTCAGGACAAAAATAGCGCCTGCCAGTAACATAAAACCTCCCGACAGGGCGACTTTGCCGCCCTGTATATGCCAAAAAATTAACTCATCAACTCTCTGAGCTTTTCAATACCGGCGGGCTCTGACGCCAGCACCGGAACAAGCGCTATACGGTCAGCGTGCTGATTCTTAACAGCCTCAATCTGAGGCAGTTCTTGATGAGCGCGCTGGCAAAGCAACGGAGAACGCGTATCCGCAATGGAAAGGCTGTTATTGATAATCCAGCCCCACGGATGAATCCCCGCTCTTTCAAGGTCAGCCTGCAGGTTTGCCGCTTCCAGTACAGGTGTGGTTTCAGGAAGCGTAACAAGCAGGACTTTGGTTCTATCCGGATCCTGAAGCTGCATCATTGGGGTAGTAAAATGACCTTTGCTCCCCATTTTTTTGCCAATCTCTCGGTGGTAAGCCCCGGTCGCATCCAGCAGCAACAGCGTGTGTCCCGTAGGGGCGGTATCCATAATAACAAACCGTTTACCCGCTTCACGAATCACCCGGGAAAAGGCCTGAAACACGGCAATTTCTTCAGTACAGGGAGAACGTAAATCCTCTTCCAGTAGCCGTTTTCGTGCTTCGTCCAGATCTCTCCCCTTCGTCTCCAGGACATGCTGGCGATAACGTTCGGTTTCATCGCGTGGGTTGATGCGGCTGACCTGCAGGTTTTTGAGGCTGCCATTCAGCGTTGTACTCAGGTGCGCAGCAGGATCAGAGGTCGTGAGATGCACGTCAAATCCCATATCCGTCAGCCTGACGGCGATAGCAGCAGCCATCGTGGTTTTACCTACGCCACCTTTGCCCATCAGCATAATCAGGCCGTGCTCACTGCGAGCGATATCCTCGACCAGGCCAGAGAGCGATAAGTTTTCAGGCGTGTACTGGATGTTCGTTACCGGGAGCGGTAATGCCTCAGAGCGGGTATCAAGCAGTCCCTTCAATGCAGACACGCCAACCATATTGACGGGTTGGAGTAATAAGGTATCTGTCGGTAGCCCGGATAAACCGGCAGGAAGATTTGCCAGCGCCTCCTGCTCACGTTGCCATATCGCAGCGGCCAGGGCGTCATATTCAGCTTCGACTTTAGGCAGCACACCATTAATCACCAGGTACTGGTTTTTCAGGCCAATTGCAGCCAGTTCTTCATGGGTGCGGGCAACTTCCTGCAGCGTAGATTTTTGCAGTCGTGCAACCAGAACCAGTCGGGTACGATCAGGATCGGATAACACCTCTACTGCATGAGCATACTGCTCACGCTGCTTTTCCAGCCCGGCCATTGGGCCAAGACAGGAAGCACCATCTGGATTGCTTTCAATGAAGCTACTCCAGGCACCGGGAAGTTGGAGAAGGCGAATCGTGTGGCCCGTCGGCGCTGTATCAAAAATGATGTGATCAAAGCGGGTCAGCAGAGAAGCGTCGGTCAGTAAGCCAGTAAACTCATCGAACGCCGCAATCTCAGTGGTACAGGCTCCTGAAAGCTGTTCGCTGATACTGTTAACAACGTCATTAGGCAGAAGACCTTTGATAGGATCAACGATTCTGGAGCGGTATTGTTGGGCGGCTTCCTGCGGGTCAATCTCCAGAGCAGAAAGCCCAGGAACTGCTGTCACAGGGCGAATGGTGTTACCGATAGCCTGGTCAAATACCTGGCCGATATTCGAGGCAGGATCGGTACTGACTAGCAAAACCCGCTTACCCTGTTCAGCAAGACGGATAGCCGTCGCACAGGAAATAGACGTTTTTCCTACGCCTCCCTTACCGGTAAAAAACAGATAAGGCGGGATGTTCTGTAAGAATTTCATATGTCCTCCTGACATATCAGCAACAGGAAGTATTACCACCACAGCAGCTGGTGGGAGCTAACCCTACCCTCTCTAGCGGTATACCAAACCAGCGAGCTATCTCAGCACGTTTTGGGTATCGCCCTGCCATCACCGTTTCGCCATCCAACAGCAGTAGCGGAAGACCTTCTGCCCCAGATGCTTCTAGGAATGCTTTCGCTTTCTCGTTCTGAACAAAGCTCATAGGCTGCTGTGCCAGATTGTAACGTTCAACCTGTACGCCACGTCCTTTCAGCCACTGCACATCTGCAGAGAAATCAACCAGAACCTGATCGACATCTGAGCCACATACGCCGGTACTGCAGCACATTGCCGGGTCAAACACCGTTAACGTTTTCATTCCAAACACCTCGCATTCGAAAAATCATATATGTTAAGGCAAATTTTTTAGATACAAACAGCCTTACCGCTACCAGAGCAGTTTGCCGATGCCAGCTTACGGGCGATGGCCTGTACGTCGTCCTGTTGGCTTAACCAGGCCTGCTCAATCACCTGAGCAGCCCAGGAAGGAATATGCGGGGATAAGCGGTAGTGAACCCACTTGCCCTGTTTGCGATCCAGCAATAAACCACTTTCCCGAAGCATTGCAAGATGGCGAGAGATTTTGGGCTGTGACTGTTCCAGCGCCGTACAGAGATCGCACACGCACAGCTCTCCCATCTCTCTCAACAGCAACACGATACCCAAGCGGGTTTCATCGGAGAGGTTTTTGAAGAGTTTTAAGGATGTTAGTGACATCTGGCCTCCTGTTCTATTGAAGTTAGGATACTCCCAAAAGGAGCAAAATCAATATTCACATTCGAAAAAACACATGTGTTATTTAGAAGGATTTTTTTGCTAACGATCAATAATTACGGCTAACACACTAAAATCTAGTGAATTAAAGTGTTATACAAAGAAGATGATCTCTCCAAAAGCTTAACGCGAGCTAATATCAAAAAAAATCACTGTCAGTACCTCCATTTTGGAGGTACCAAACTTAAGATTGTGATCCTTTCTTTCCGCTTAACCAGTTGTATTGAAAGAAGCAATTATGAATCCAGATAATCCAATACTACCAATGTAATCCGCATACCACTGCATCATCTCCCGCCGACCTTCCAAATATTGAGCATGATTATACGTTCCACGGATCGAGTTCTTATCGACATGAGCCAGTTGTATCTCAATCCAGGCCGAGTTGAATCCCTGCTCATGCAAAATAGTACTCATCGTGTGGCGGAATCCATGCCCTGTAACGCGCCCGGCATAGCCGATACGCCTTACCAACACAGTTAATGCCATATCACTCATCGGTTTCTTAGGATCATTACGTCCTGGGAACAGCAACGTTCCTGCTCCAGTCATGGGTTTAAGCTGATTAAGCAGGTCAATTGCCTGGCTTGATAACGGAACCAGATGAGGTCGGCGCATTTTCATTCGCTCTGCTGGCACGTTCCAAACCTTCCGCTCAAAATCAAATTCCTGCCACTCCGCTTGCCTCAACTCCCCAGGCCTTACTCCTGTCAGAATAAGTAATTGCATCGCAATCTTAACAAGCACACTACCGGCATAGGTGTTCAGAGTCCGAAGAAACTCTGGCAATTCATCCTGGGTTAAAAAAGCATAGTGCTCTTTCTCATGAGGAGTTACGGCGCTGGCTAGATCAGGTGCTGGATTGTACTCGGCCCTGCCAGTCACAACGGCATACTTCCAGACCTCTCCACAACGCTGGCGAACCTTACGGACCTTCTCAGTTGCTCCTCGAGCTTCTATCTTTGAAAGAACAGCAAGCAACTCCATCGGTTTGATATCTTTGATTGGTCGGTGGCCGATATAAGGAAATACATCCTTCTCAAAGGTTCTCATCATCTCTTCACGATAGGAGACAGACCAGCGATCATAGCGACGCTGATACCACTCGCGAGTGATAGCCTCAAACGAATTTTCAGCGTCTTGTTGACGACTAAGTTTCTCAATTTTCCGTTCAAGAGAAGGATCGTTGCCAGCCGCTAATGTCCTTTTTGCATCCTCACGCTTATTTCTGGCTTCAGCTAAAGAAACATCGGGGTAAACGCCAATAGCGAGCAGCTTCTCTTTACCTAGGGAACGGTATTTGAGACGCCAGTATCTTTTACCGTTGGGATTAACCAGCAGGTAAAGACCACCACCATCAGCCAGTTTGTAGGGCTTATCTTTAGGTTTTGCAGTTTCAACCTGACGAGCAGTCAGCTTCATTGGGGGTACCTCTCAGCAGGGGGTACAATTATACCCCCACCCATACCCCCACATTGAGCTTGACCCAGGGGGAGTACTATTGAGTTCAATAGACTAATAGAATGCTATAACTGCTGATTTATCAAGGAGAAATTGAGTTTGGTAGACTTCAGGGGAGTTGAGTTTGGAGCGGGCGAAGGGAATCGAACCCTCGTATAGAGCTTGGGAAGCTCTCGTTCTACCATTGAACTACGCCCGCAAAGAAGTGCGAGGGCCATTATAGACCTTACGCACTCGCTGACAAGCCCAAACTGCGCTAACTGCCGATAAAATAACCTTTTAGCACTTAGGCTTACTGCCCTGCGGCGGCAAATAGCGCAGCGGGTCGATAGCCGTTGCGCGATAGCGAATCTGGAAATGCAGGCGTACGGAATCAGCATCCGTACTGCCCATAGTGGCGATCTGCTGGCCAATCTTCACGCTCTGACCGTTATTCACCATCAGCTTATCGTTGTGCGCATAGGCGCTGATGTAGTCCTCATTATGTTTAATCATAATCAGGTTACCGTAGCCGCGCAGTTGATTGCCCACGTACACCACTTTGCCCGCACCAGACGCATAAACCGGCTGGCCGCGCTTCCCGGCGATATCAATACCTTTATTACCGCCATCGCTTAATGAATACGGCAACACCACTTTGCCGCTGGTTGGCCAGCGCCAGCAGCGTTGTCCGACCGGAGGCCAGGATGATTGCGGTACCGCCGAGGATGGCGTCACGGCAGCGGTGCGGCTGGCTGATGATTTTTTGCTGGATGATCCCGATTTCGCAGTGGTTCCTGAACTGCTGTTCAGCTTCAGCTTCTGCCCTACTTCAATGGTATAGGGCGGTGAAATATTGTTGAGTCGGGCCAGATCCCTGACGCTGGTACCGGTGGTGCGCGAAATGGCGTATAGCGTGTCGCCGCGCTTCACGGTATACGTGGAACCGGAATCAGATGAACTGGAGCACCCTGCGACGATCAGGCTGCTCACCAACATTATGGTGATAAAAAAACGTTTTCTCATCAGGCGTCCTGCGCTCAACACGAACTCTCACCTCGAAACCAGGGGCGATTATCATACCAGCCCGTAGGACGATCCCCAATCTCAACCCTTCATCCAGAAGTATTAAATGGATATCCCTGGGCGATAATATCCATTAGTGCGGGCAGATAAGACATAGATGGCAATTTCACCAGCGACGGATAGAATATTTGCGGCGAGGGGAATACCTCCACCACGTAGCACTGGCTAAGTTTGTCAGCATCAACTTCGGAAGACGGCAGCAGCGTTGCAGCCTCAAGGCCAGATTCGAGCCAGTCGAGGATCACCCCCGGCTGGGTAATATGCATAATCACCTTCGCATTTACCCCGGACTTACGAAACAGATCCATCAGCATCTCGTAAGTCCCTGAATCCTTTGCCCGATGCAGCAACACCAGCGGCAACGCCGCCAGTGAAGTGTAACTGTACGGATTTGACGGCGGCCCAGACAGGCATTTTTTATTAATCACCGCCACCAGCTTGATCGGGTCAAAAGAGACATAATCAAAGCCTTCGCTGCGATAGGGCCGCTGTATTAACGCCAGGTCGATTGCGCCTTCTGTTAATAATGTCTCAAGATGGCTGGAGTCGGTAACGGAGATATTTATCGATGTTTCAGGGTTACGCCGATATAGCTCCATTAAGAGCGGTTTAAAATAATTCTGATAAAGATGCGTTAAGCCAATTCGCAATTCAGTTCTGTTTTTCTGTGCGATATCCGTTGTTTCACGGGCGGTATCTTCTACCTGGCGCAGTATTTCGCAGCCTTTACGATAAAGAAAAAAGCCGGCTTCAGTCGGTTCAATGCGGTTACCACGACGCACAAAAAGCGATACCTGAAGCTCCTCTTCCAGCTCCTGAATCCGCTTGCTGAGCGGCGGCTGAGCCATATTCAGTGATTTCGCCGCCTGGCTGAAGGAACCGTGCTCCACCACCCGACAAAAGTAACGTAAGCGCTTTAAATCCATCATTGCCACCCATGATTTATCTTCTTATCAGTATCACACTTACGCAGCTAAATAAAAAGCCAGCGCCGCTTCACCTCATATTGATTAATCATCCGTTAACACATTCTTAAAATAAACTTTTTTGATCTACTGAGCCTCCGCTAAACGGTATTTGTTTAAAAGGGCGATGAAAAATATTGTGCCGGTAGCAAAACTGCTTTTCTGAAGGAACATCCCATGGCAAATACTGATAACAAAACAGTACATGATTTACGCTCAGCGCTCGAACTCCTGAAAACCCTTCCCGGCGAATACGTCGAAACCGATACTGAAGTTGACCCGCACGCGGAGCTCTCCGGGGTTTATCGCTACGTTGGCGCAGGCGGCACCTGCCAGCGTCCGACTCGCAAAAACGGCCCGGTGATGGTGTTTAACAAAATCAAAGGATTTCACGATATCAGCGTGGCGATTGGCCTCAACGGCTCCCGCCAGCGCGTCAGCCATTTTCTCCAGTGCGAATCAGCAAAGCTGGGGCATCTGCTTAAAGATTCGGTAGAAAACGCAATAGCGCCGGTGATGGCTCAAGGTCCAGCGGTATGTCAGGAAGTGGTACATCTGGCAAGCGATGCCGATTTCGATCTGCGCAAGCTGCTGCCCGCGCCAACCAACACCGAAGAGGACGCCGGACCGTATATCACCATGGGCCTGTGCTACGCCTCCGACCCGGAAACCCACGAGTCCGACATCACCATCCACCGCCTGTGCGTACAGAGCCGCGACGAACTCTCCATGTGGCTGACGCCGGGCCGCCATATCGACGCCTTCCGCATGAAGGCAGAGGCCGCTGGCCAACCGTTGCCGATTTCGATCAGCATCGGTGTCGATCCGGCCATTGAGATTGCCGCCTGCTTCGAGCCGCCGACCACGCCGCTGGGCTTCAACGAACTGAGCATTGCGGGCGCGCTGCGCGGCAAAGCGGTTGAAATGGTGCAGTGTAAAACCATCAACGAAAAAGCCATCGCCCACGCCGAGATCGTCATTGAAGGCGAACTGCTGCCAAACGTGCGCGTACGTGAAGATCAGAACACCAATACCGGCCGCGCGATGCCGGAATTCCCGGGCTATACCGGCGAAGCCAAAGAGGCTATCCCGGTGATTAAAGTGAAAGCGGTCACCCATCGCATCAACCCTATCTGGCGCACCACCGTCGGGCCGGGCGAAGAACATGTGAATATGGCAGGTATTCCGACGGAAGCCAGCATTCTGGATATGGTGGAACGCGCGATGCCGGGCAAACTGCTGAACGTTTTCGCCCACACCGCTGGCGGCGGCAAACTACTGGCAGTGCTGCAATTTAAAAAATTCTCCCCAGCCGATGAAGGGCGTCAGCGCCAGGCGGCCCTGCTGGCCTTCTCCGCCTTCCCGGAACTGAAGCACGTGATTCTGGTAGATGAAGACGTGGATATTTTCGATAGCGACGACGTACTGTGGGCGATGCAAACCCGCTATCAGGGCGATGTCGACACCATTACCATCCCCGGCGTGCGCTGCCACCCGCTCGACCCATCCCAGGTGCCGGAGTACAGCCCGAGCATCCTGCAACAGGGGATGTCCTGCAAAACCATTTTCGACTGTACGGTACCGTTCCACCTGAAGCACAACTTCCAGCGCTCCAAATTTAAAGACGTGGACGTGAAGCGCTTCCTGCCGGATTTCGAATAAAGGAGACCCCCATGACGGCACGCATCATCATTGGTATCAGCGGAGCATCAGGATTTCAGTACGGTGTGAAGGCGCTGGAGTTACTTCGCCCTCTTCCCGTTGAAGTCCATCTGGTGGTCTCAAAAGGCGCGGAGAAAACCTGCGAACTGGAGACGGATTATCGGCTGGACGAGGTGATGGCGCTGGCTGACGTGGTGCATCCCATTGGCAATCTGGGGGCATCCATCTCCAGCGGTTCATTCAAAACGCTGGGGATGCTGGTCGCCCCTTGCTCAATGCGCTCTTTGGGTGCCATTGCCCACTGTCTAACCGACAACCTGCTCACCCGGGCGGCGGACGTGGTGCTAAAAGAGCGCCGCCGTCTGGTGCTGCTGGCCCGCGAAACGCCGCTCAACCTCGGTCATATTCGCAATATGCTGGCGGTGACGGAAATGGGCGGGATTGTGTTCCCACCGGTTCCGGCGCTTTATCAACGCCCGCAAACGGCAGACGACATCATCACCCATAGCGTTAATCGCGCGCTCGACCTGTTTGACCTTGAGGTCAACAACATCCCTCGCTGGGGCGAGGGCGAGCTAAGTTTTAATTAACAGGAAATTATTCAATGTTAATCGGCCCATATGTAAATGGAGCCGCCGTGATTATTGGCGGACTTATTGGCGCAGCGGCGGGCGGTAAGCTCCCCGATCGCGTAAAAACGGCGCTGCCGATGACCTTCGGCCTGTGCTCCGTCGGTCTTGGCATTACGTTGGTTTTGAAAGTGAAATATATGCCCGCCGTGGTGCTGGCGATGGTGATCGGCGCAATTCTCGGCGAACTGCTGCATCTGGAAAAGGGCATCGGTAAAGCGGCAGGCTCAACGCGTGGCTTTATCAATAAAGTGCTTCCCCCGGTGCAGGGCCTGAGCCACGAAGAGTTCACTGAGAAATTTGTCGCTATCCTGGTACTGTTTTGCGCCAGCGGCACCGGCATTTTCGGGGCGATGACGGAAGGGATGAGCGGCGACCCGTCAATCTTGTACATCAAAACGATTCTCGATCTGTTCACCGCCGGGATCTTCGCCACGCTGCTGGGTTACGCGGTGATGACTATCGCTATCCCGCAGGTCATTATTCAGGTGGCGTTAGCGATGCTGGCGGTGGTTATCCTGCCGATGATCTCGCCTGAAATGATGGCGGATTTCTCCTGCGCAGGCGGGCTGCTGATGGTAGCGACAGGATTGCGTATCTGTAACATCAAGCTGTTCCCGGTCGCCAATATGCTGCCCGGACTGGTTCTGGTGATGCCATTCTCCCATTTATGGGCGACGCTGGTTGCCTGATAGAATCTATCGTCGCGTATCATAATGATTTGATTAAGCTCATAATGATACGCGGCGCGCGGCTTTTTTTCTCCCTCCCCTCCCCATACCGGCCACAACTTTTAACGTCATCACAGTTCCTTGACTTACCCACCGTAATTTCCGCTTCTGGCGTAATTCTTGCCTGTTTTAGGTATTGGCTTGCGAGCCAAATCTTCATTTCAGGGGGACGACTATGGAATCGCGAGAAGCGACCGTTACCGGTGAGTCATGTATGCGCGTGGATGCCATTGCCAAGGTGACCGGGCGGGCCAGATACACCGATGATTACGTGATGGCAGGCATGTGTTATGCCAAATATGTTCGCAGCCCCATCGCGCATGGCTTTGCCAACAGCATCAATTGCGACGATGCCAAAAATGTGCCCGGCGTGCTGGCGGTATTTACCTGGGAAGATGTACCGGATATTGCGTTTGCCACCGCAGGCCACGCCTGGACGCTGGAGGCGGGTAAACGCGACGCCGCCGACCGCTATCTGCTGACCCGTCACGTCCGTCATCACGGTGACGCGGTGGCAATTGTGGTGGCCAGGGACGAACTGACCGCCGAGAAAGCGGCGCTGCTGGTTAAGGTCGACTGGCAGCCATTGCCGGTGATAACCACCCCGGAGGCCGCGCTGGCTGAAGGAGCCGTCGAAATCCATCCCGGCGGCAATCTGCTCAAACAGAGTGAAATGGCCGCCGGAGACGTTGCCGGGGCGATTGAAACCGCAGACCTGCAGATTCAGGGGCACTATCAAACGCCGGTCATCCAGCATTGTCATATGGAGACCGTCACCTCATTTGCCTGGATGGAAGAGGATTCCCGCATCTCCATCGTCACCAGCACCCAGATCCCCCACATCGTGCGCCGAGTCGTCGGTCAGGCGCTCGGCATTCCGTGGTCCTGCGTGCGGGTTATTAAGCCCTATGTCGGCGGTGGTTTTGGCAATAAACAGGATGTGTTAGAAGAGCCTATGGCGGCCTTCCTGACCAGCAAGCTCGGCGGCATTCCGGTGAAGGTCTCGCTCAGCCGCGAAGAGTGCTTTCTCGCCTCCCGCACGCGACATGCGTTTACCATCGACGGACGGATGGGCATCAATCGCGACGGCATCTTAAAAGGCTACAGTCTCGACGTGCTGTCTAACACCGGGGCGTATGCTTCGCACGGCCACTCCATCGCCTCGGCGGGCGGCAACAAAGTGGCGTATCTCTATCCACGCAGCGCCTACGGGTACCGCTCCACCACCTGCTATACCAACCTGCCCTCGGCGGGCGCGATGCGCGGATACGGCGCGCCGCAGGTCGTCTTTGCGGTGGAAGCAATGATCGATGATGCCGCTACCGCGTTGGGGCTGGACCCGATAGATGTCCGCTTACTCAACGTCGCCCGCGAAGGGGACGCCAACCCGCTCACCGGCAAAATTATCTACAGCGCCGGGCTGCCGGAGTGCCTGCAAAAAGGCCGCGAGCTGTTTGAATGGGATAAACGCCGCGCTGAATATCAGAATCAGCAGGGCGATATCCGTCGCGGCGTCGGCGTCGCCTGCTTTAGCTATACCTCCAACACCTGGCCGGTCGGCGTTGAAATTGCCGGGGTTCGCCTGCTGATGAATCAGGACGGGACGATCAACGTCCAGAGCGGCGCGACGGAAATTGGTCAGGGAGCCGATACCGTGTTTGCGCAGATGGTGGCGGAAACCGTCGGCGTCCCGGTGAGCAATGTCCACGTGATTTCGACCCAGGATACCGATGTCACCCCGTTCGATCCCGGCGCGTTTGCTTCGCGGCAAAGCTATACCACCGCGCCCGCCCTGCGCAAAGCGGCGCTGGAATTGAAAGAAAAAATCCTCACTCACGCTGCCGTCATGCTGCATCAGTCGGCCATGAGCCTGACGCTTATCGGCGGCAATATCGTCCTTATCGATCGCCCCACACGCCCGCTGCTGTCGTTGAAAGACCTGGCCATGGACGCGTTTTATCATCCGGAACGCGGCGGTCAGCTGTCGGCGGAAAGCTCGGTGAAAACCACCACCAATCCCCCAGCCTTCGGCTGCACGTTTGTTGACCTGAGCGTCGATCTTGCCCTGTGTAAAGTCACGATTAACCGGATCCTTAACGTCCACGACTCTGGTCATATTTTGAATCCACAGCTGGCGGAAGGCCAGGTGCACGGCGGAATGGGGATGGGCATCGGCTGGTCGCTGTTTGAAGAGATGATTATCGATGCCGACAGCGGCGTGGTGCGTAATCCCAACCTGCTGGATTACAAAATGCCGACCATGCTCGATCTCCCGGAACTGGAGAGCGCGTTCGTTGAAACGCTGGAGCCGCAATCCGCCTACGGGCATAAATCGCTCGGCGAGCCGCCGATTATTCCCATTGCCGCCGCCATTCGTAACGCGGTCAAAATGGCGACGGGCGTCGCTGTCGATACGCTGCCGCTGACGCCAAAACGGCTGTTCGAGGCGTTTCACGAAGCGGGTTTGATTAAAGGATAAGACTATGTTTGATATCGCGACCTACCATCGCGCCCCGGATATCGCCGGGGCCATCGCGCTGCTGGCAAACAATCCGCAGGCGAAACTGCTCGCGGGCGGCACTGACGTTTTAATTCAGCTTCACCATCACAACGCTCGTTATCGCCATATTGTGGACATCAACGCCTTAGTGGAGCTGCGCGGCATTACCCTCACTGAGCACGGCGGGATTCGCATCGGCTCCGCCACCACCTTTAGCGAGCTTATCGACAATCCCTTAGTCCAGCGCCATCTTCCCGCTCTCAGCGCGGCTTCCGCGTCAATCGCCGGACCGCAAATTCGTAACGTCGCCACCTACGGCGGCAATATTTGCAACGGAGCGACCAGCGCCGACTCTGCCACCCCGACGCTGATTTACGAGGCCTCGCTGGAGATCCATTCGTCGAAAGGCGTGCGCTTTACGCCGATCAACGGCTTCCACACCGGCCCCGGCAAGGTATCCCTTGAGCACGACGAGCTGGTGGTGGCGTTTCACTTTCCTGCCCAGCCCGCCGAGTTTACCGGCAGCGCACACTATAAATATGCCATGCGCGATGCCATGGATATTTCCACCATCGGCTGTGCCGCACGCTGTTGTCTGGAAGAGGGTCGCATTCGCGAGCTGCGGCTGGCCTTCGGAGTCGCCGCCCCCACGCCCATCCGCTGCCAACACGCTGAACAGAGCGCGCAAAACGCCCCGTTAACCCGGCAAACCCTCGAGACACTCGGCGAAGCGGTATTGCAGGACGTCACCCCGCGCTCCTCCTGGCGCGCCAGCAAAGAATTTCGTCTGCACCTTATCCAGACGATGACAAAAAAAGTGGTCAGCGAAGCCGTGATCGCGGCGGGAGGAGAATGGCAATGAATCACAGCGACGGAATCACCATCGAATGTCGAATCAACGGAATGGCCTTTCAGCTAAGCGTCTCGCCGGGTATGCCGCTCTCCGAGCTGCTGCGCGAACAGGGGTTATTGAGCGTGAAACACGGCTGCTGCGTCGGGGAGTGCGGCGCGTGCACCGTTTTGATTGATGGAACGGCGATAGACAGCTGCCTGTATCTCGCCGTCTGGGCCGCAGGCAAGGAGATTCGCACGCTGGAGGGAGAGCAGCAGGCCGGGCAGCTGTCACCGGTGCAAAAAGCCTATGCAGAATCGGGGGCCGTTCAGTGTGGGTTCTGCACGCCGGGATTGATTATGGCGACCACCGCCATGCTCGCCAAGCCGCGCAGTCAACCGCTAACCGTGCTGGAGATCCGCCGGGGGCTGGCGGGAAACCTGTGCCGCTGCACCGGCTATCAGATGATCCTCCAGGCCGTACAGGCCTGCGAGAAACAGGAATAACGCGCGTCGGATATCGCCTCCGGGAAATACAGGTTCGTGCGCTCTGCGAGTTTGGTAGCCCGGACAGATGCGCAGCATCGCCTCCGGGAAATGTGCCAGATCTGATGCCTCTGCGTGGCTTCATCCCGGGGGCGGCGCTCAACGCGCCTTGCCCGGGCTACGGGTCTGTGCGTTCTGCGGGTTTGGTAGCCCGGACAGATGCGCAGCATCGCCTCCAGGAAATGTGCCAGATCTGATGCCTCTGCGTGGCTTCATCCCGGGGGCGGCGCTCGACGCGCCTTGCCCGGGCTACGGGTCTGTGCGCTCTGCGAGTTTGGTAGCCCGGACAGATGCGCAGCATCGCCTCCGGGAAATGTGCCAGATCTGATGCCTCTGCGTGGCTTCATCCCGGGGGCGGCGCTCGACGCGCCTTGCCCGGGCTACGGGTCTGTGCGTTCTGCGGGTTTGGTAGATACTGTGAGCATCGGCAACCATTTTTAGTTGCGGGGCTCTCTCCGGTTTCTGGATGACAGACACACCAGCGACAGCACCCTCTGGGTGCTGTTTTTCTATTCCCGCAGTCTTTTCGTCCCTACGCTACCGCTATTCCATGTTGTGACGCATCGAACGGCTCCCCTGACTTCAGCACTCCGTACGCCACCTGCGCCAGCTTGCGCATCATCGCCCCTATGATAACTTTCGCGCGTTTGCCATTCCCTTCCAGTCTCTTTCTGAACGCTTTTCCCCACGCCGTGTGATACAGCGCTGATATTGCTGGCATATATAATGCTCTGCGCAACTGAACCGGACCCGCTTTACTCATCCGGCTCGCCCGCATCACGCTACTGCCTGACTCATGCTGCACCGGCGTCAGCCCTGCATACGCGGCGAACTGCCGCGCTGTGGCAAACCTCAGCTTCAGTCCCGTATACGCCAGCAGGACCGCCGCCGTTTTCTCGCCGATACCCGGGATGCTGTTCAGCAGCTTCCGCCGTTGCTTCATATCCGGGTCGTTGTCCGTCAGGTCTTTTATCTGTTTTTCGATACGTTTCAGTTCAGCACTCAGGCACTCCAGGAGCACATCGATGCTCGCTAACTGGACCTCCGGGGCTGTTTCCTGACGGTTTTTCTCCTGCGTCTGCATCTCTGTCAGCGCCTGATGCCGTAACACCAGCGCTTTCAGGGCCCGCTCTGTCGGGTGCGGTGCCTCCCATGCTGACGGACGTTTCTCCCGGCAGAAGTGCGCCAGCATACGGGCATCGACTTTGTCGGTTTTACTGCGCAACCCTTCACTACGGGCGAAGGCGGCACTCAGGGCGGGGTTGATAATGGAGACGGTATAACCGGCATCACTCAGATACGCGGCAGCCTCTTCCATGTAGGTACTGGTGGACTCCATGCAGACATGGGCATGGTTCACATCATGGCTGCGAAGCCAGCGGACAAGCGCTTCATGTCCGGAGGGCGTATTTTCGAATTTTTTACCGCGATGTCGACCATCAGGGCGCAGGATATCAACATCGAGCTTAGCTTTGGCAACATCAATGCCGATGAAGTACAGTTCATTTTCCATAGTGAAACCAACCTTGCGAATACGGGTTACCGGTGAAAGCCGGTCCATGATACTGTCCGGTTTATCACATGAGAAAGAACGGCAGTCCGGTGCAAAGATCTACGGAACAGGCGCGAAAGCCTAAGCCCGGACACGGCATCCGGACCGCCATCAGAGAGAACTGGCCGGTTCTTTCTGATGGAGTCATCATACAAGCCCGGACAGATGCGCAGCATCGCCTCCGGGAAATGTGCCGTTCAGACGTTCAGCAATTCATATTTCTTAATCTTGCGATAGAGCGTGGCAATACCGATGCCCAGCTCGTCCGCCGCTTGTTTTTTATTGTGATGCCGGGACAGCGCTTCGCGGATCATCTGTTTCTCCATCTCCTCAAGCGCGGTGCCTCCGGCGTCGTCGGCCAGCACGTGCAGCACCTCAGCGGGCGCGATATCACGCTCGGGCGCTTTGCCGTTATTGAGCAGATTCGGCGGCAGCAGCGTGCTATCAATCACCTCTCCCGAGGGGACAACGTTAACCAGATACTCCATCAGGTTGCTCAATTCTCGCAGATTGCCCGGCCAGCGATGATACTTCAGCAACGTCACCACATCCGGGGCGATGCCGGGGTAAACCAGGCCAAGCCGACGGGTATGCAGATGCAGAAAGTAGTGCACCAGCAACTCGATATCATCCTGACGTTCACGCAGTGGCGGCAGGGTTAACGGGATGACGTTAAGCCTGTAGAAAAGATCTTCGCGGAATTTACCCTCGGCAATAAACAGCCCGAGGTTCTGATTGGTGGCGGAGATTATGCGGATATCCACTTGCACCGGACTACTGGCACCGAGAGGCAGAATTTCCCGAGCCTCAATAGCCCGCAGCAGCTTCGCCTGGAGCACCAACGGCATATCGCCAATCTCATCAAGAAATAGCGTCCCGCTATTGGCTGCCTGAATCAGACCGGTTTTACCGTTGGCGGACGCCCCGGTAAATGCGCCTTTCACATAGCCAAACAGTTCGCTTTCCAGCAACTGCTCCGGAATAGCGGCGCAGTTGATAGCGATAAAAGGTTTATTTTTGCGATCGCTGAGCTTATGAATTGCCCGGGCGACCACCTCTTTCCCGGTACCGCTTTCGCCGACAATCATCACGCTGGAAGGGCTCGGGGCAATACGACCAATCAACTGCTTAAGCTGGCGCATCACCCGACACTCACCGACCAGTTGCTCAATATGCGGTTCATTATCGGCTAACGCCACGACGGTACTGGTATGCGACTGATGAAAGGCCATCAGGAATAATTGCCGCCCCTGAACATTATGCAGCTGACCAATAATGAGTTCGCTTTTATCATCCCACGAAACAATATGTTGCATATGCCCGTGCGTAAAATTACTTTCAAAGGTGAGCGGTCTGAAGCGCACGGATTTACCCGTCATGGTGTTTTGCATCACCCCGAGTATTTTTAGTGCCGTTTGATTAGCAAACTGCACTCGATTATCTTCATCAATAACCAGCACCCCTTGATCCATATTCTCGATCATCGTCGCGAATATTTTACTGATGCTGTCATTGCCTCCCTGATCTTGCAGAAGTTTCGAAACAAAAATGGTCGATATATGGCGAACGTAATCGGAGAATTCGCGCAGATTATCGTTAATATGCTCCTGCTGTTCATGGGTAACGGCAATCAAACTTATCACCCCCACGCAGCGGTCTTGTAAAATAACCGGCGTGCCCAAAAAGGCTTTCTCACGGCAGTTGTCTTTACTGTCACATCCTTCACAGAGCGGATCGTGGCGAGAATGGGTGACCACCTTTTCCTGCTGGGTTTCCAGAACAAAGCGCAATAGCCTTGAATTGCTGCTTAGCGGACGCCCCAGAAACTTGCCGTAGGCGCCGGTACCCGCCACGCGGCACAGGTGTTCGTCGACAATCTCTACCTCAAGTTGCAAAACGCTGGCCAGCATTCTGGCAAAGCGCTGAATAGTCGGTTGAATCTGCATCAAAACGGATTGCGTTGTTGCGAGGACCATAGACTTACCTTCCGGCATCACTTAAGCGGTAGATCGTTGAGGATATCGATGACTGCAAGAGGATATGATACTAACTCAGAAAAAAACGGCTTTGATAAAAAGCGGGTTGTTTATCATTTTGTCATGATAATTATGCAAGAGGTGTCACATTTCTATATCAATATGAGAATTACCCCAGCTTATTTATCAATATGACGATTTACTCCCCGTCCCTTAATATTATTCCCATTTTCTTTATAAAGATGAAAAATGATATTTAAAAAGCCAAACGTTTACGTCGATTAATTCCCGCCAATAACATTGTTAATTTGTGATCGCAGCCACAAATAACCGCCCTAAAATAGGACTAACGCCGCCTTGAATTAATCCTGGCACACTTATTGTTAGTTGATGGTATCGCTGTGATATCGCGCAGTCACAGCCGTTAAGCCACCTTGCCGTCATTCCACTACCGGGACCTTATAATGAAAACTGTTAATGAGCTGATAAAGGATATCAATTCGCTGACCTCGCACCTTCACGAGAAGGATTTTTTATTAACATGGGAGCAGACGCCGGATGAACTGAAGCAAGTCCTCGACGTCGCCGCCGCGCTGAAGATGCTACGCGCTGAGAATATCGCGACCAAAGTCTTCAACAGCGGATTAGGGATTTCTGTTTTCCGCGATAACTCCACCCGTACCCGCTTCTCTTATGCCTCGGCCCTCAACCTGCTCGGCCTCGCCCAGCAGGATCTCGATGAAGGCAAATCGCAAATCGCCCACGGCGAAACCGTCCGCGAAACGGCCAACATGATCTCGTTTTGCGCCGATGCGATCGGCATTCGCGACGACATGTATCTCGGCGCGGGCAACGCCTATATGCGTGAAGTCGGCGCAGCGCTTGACGACGGTTACAAGCAGGGCGTCCTGCCGCAGCGTCCAGCGTTAGTTAACCTGCAATGTGATATCGACCACCCGACGCAGGCGATGGCAGATCTGGCCTGGCTACGCGAGCACTTTGGCTCGCTGGAAAACCTCAAAGGCAAAAAAATCGCCATGACCTGGGCGTATTCCCCGAGCTACGGTAAACCGCTCTCCGTGCCGCAGGGGATTATCGGCCTGATGACCCGCTTCGGTATGGACGTCACGCTGGCGCATCCGGAAGGCTATGACCTGATTCCCGATGTTATCGAAGTGGCAAAAAGCAACGCCAACGCCTCCGGCGGCAGCTTCCGCCAGGTGACCAGCATGGAAGAGGCCTTTAAGGATGCCGACATCGTCTATCCGAAGTCATGGGCCCCTTACAAAGTGATGGAAGAGCGTACCGAGTTACTGCGCGCTAACGACCACGCGGCGCTGAAAGAACTGGAAAGACAGTGTCTGGAGCAGAACGCGAAGCATAAAGACTGGCACTGCACCGAAGAGATGATGGAGCTAACCCGCGACGGCGAAGCGCTGTATATGCACTGCCTGCCCGCCGATATCAGCGGCGTCTCCTGTAAAGAAGGGGAAGTCACCGAAGGTGTGTTCGAAAAATACCGCATCGCCACTTATAAAGAGGCCAGCTGGAAGCCTTACATCATCGCCGCGATGATCCTCGCCCGCAAATATCCGAAGCCCGGCGTCCTGCTGGAACAACTGTTGAAAGAAGCGCAACAGCGCATGAAATAACCCCCGAGCCGACCCGCCGGTCGGCTTTCCCTTCCGGAGGCCAATAAGGATAGGATATGTCCGTTTTCACACTGAAGATCGATATTGCCGACAACCATTTTTATAACGGTGAAACGTCGCCCCTCTTTTCACAAAAACAGGCCAAAGTGGCGCGCCAGTTCCATCAAAAAATCGCGGGCTATCGCCCAACGCCGCTCTGCGCGCTGGACAGTCTGGCCAGCTTGTTTGGCGTGAAAAAAATTCTCGTCAAAGATGAATCAAAACGCTTTGGGCTGAACGCCTTCAAAATGCTCGGCGGTGCCTATGCCATCGCCCGCCTGCTGTGCGAGAAATATCACCTTGATATCGAGACGCTCTCGTTCGCGCAGCTGAAAAACGCCATCGGCGAAAAGATGACCTTTGCCACCACCACCGATGGCAACCACGGTCGCGGCATCGCCTGGGCCGCGCAGCAGCTCGGGCAACATGCGGTGATTTATATGCCGAAAGGCTCCGCTCAGGAGCGCGTCGACGCCATTCTCAACCTCGGCGCTGAATGCATCGTTACCGATATGAACTATGACGACACCGTTCGTCTGACCATGCAACATGCGCAGCAAAACGGCTGGGAGGTGGTGCAGGATACCGCCTGGGAAGGTTACACCAAAATTCCGACCTGGATTATGCAGGGCTACGCGACGCTTGCCGATGAAGCCGTAGAGCAGATGCGCGAAATGGGCGTCACGCCAACTCACGTACTGTTGCAGGCGGGTGTCGGCGCGATGGCGGGCGGCGTGCTGGGCTACCTGGTGGATGTTTATGGCCCGCAAAACCTGCGCAGCATTATCGTTGAGCCGGATAAGGCCGACTGCATTTATCGCTCGGGCGTCAAGGGCGACATCGTCAACGTCGGCGGCGATATGGCAACCATCATGGCCGGTCTGGCCTGTGGCGAACCTAACCCGCTCGGCTGGGAAATTCTGCGCAACTGCGCCACGCAGTTTATCTCCTGCCAGGACAGCGCCGCTGCGCTGGGCATGCGCGTGCTGGGTAACCCATACGGCGACGATCCGCGAGTGATCTCCGGCGAGTCCGGTGCCGTAGGTCTGGGCGTACTGGCGGCAGTACACCATCACCCGCAACGTCAGGCCCTGATGGAAAAACTGGCGCTGGATAAAGACGCCATCGTGCTGGTTATCAGCACCGAAGGCGACACCGACGTGAAGCACTATCGCGAAGTGGTCTGGGAAGGCAAACATCCGGTCACCCCGTAATCCCCTAATGAGAACAGGCTCCCAAGGAGATACGGGAGTGAAAACTGGAGAACAATAATGGCTAAGCACATTCCCTTTAAACTGATTCTGGAAAAAGCACACGACTACCAGGCCGACATGACGCGCTTCCTGCGCGATATGGTCGCCATCCCCAGCGAGAGCTGCGATGAAAAACGCGTGGTTCACCGCATCAAACAGGAGATGGAAAAAGTCGGCTTCGATAAAGTCGAGATCGACCCGATGGGCAACATTCTCGGTTATATCGGTCATGGCCCGCGGCTGGTGGCGATGGACGCCCATATCGATACCGTAGGCGTCGGCAATATTAAGAACTGGGAATTTGATCCGTATGAAGGCATGGAAACCGATGAGCTGATCGGCGGACGCGGCACTTCCGATCAGGAAGGCGGCATGGCATCGATGGTGTATGCCGGGAAGATCATCAAAGACCTCGGCCTGGAAGATGAGTACACCCTGCTGGTGACCGGTACCGTGCAGGAAGAGGACTGCGACGGCCTGTGCTGGCAGTACATTATCGAACAGTCCGGCATTCGCCCGGAATTTGTCGTCAGCACCGAGCCGACCGATTGTCAGGTGTATCGCGGACAGCGCGGGCGTATGGAAATCCGTATTGATGTACAGGGCGTCAGCTGTCACGGCTCTGCACCAGAGCGCGGCGATAACGCGATCTTCAAGATGGGGCCGATTCTCAATGAATTGCAGGATTTGTCGCAGCATCTGGCTTACGACGAATTCCTCGGCAAGGGCACGTTGACGGTTTCCGAGATCTTCTTCACCTCGCCGAGCCGCTGCGCGGTGGCGGATAGCTGCGCCGTCTCTATCGACCGCCGTCTGACCTGGGGCGAAACCTGGGAAGGTGCGCTGGACGAAATCCGCGCCCTGCCCGCCGTGCAAAAAGCCAATGCGGTGGTGTCGATGTACAACTATGACCGCCCATCCTGGACCGGATTAGTTTATCCGACCGAATGCTACTTCCCGACCTGGAAAGTCGAAGAGGATCACTTCACCGTCAAAGCGCTGGTCAATGCTTATGAAGGGCTGTTCGGCAAAGCGCCGGTGGTCGATAAGTGGACCTTCTCCACCAACGGCGTCTCGATTATGGGACGTCACGGCATTCCAGTGATCGGCTTTGGTCCGGGTAAAGAGCCGGAAGCGCATGCGCCAAACGAGAAAACCTGGAAATCGCATCTGGTCACCTGCGCCGCCATGTACGCCGCCATCCCGCTGAGCTGGCTGGCAACAAAATAATCATCCCTCTGCATCCCCCGGCTTACCG
The DNA here is from genome assembly GCF_051131775.1 of Klebsiella sp. MISC125. Lineage (NCBI taxonomy): Bacteria > Pseudomonadati > Pseudomonadota > Gammaproteobacteria > Enterobacterales > Enterobacteriaceae > Klebsiella > Klebsiella sp. MISC125. The sequence continues at coordinate 1,021,610 of NZ_CP180448.1, read as the reverse complement.
GGGGATTTCTGGAGTCTGCTATGCGCGTACTGATTAAAAACGGAATCGTCGTTAACGCTGACGGACAGGCAAAACAGGATTTGCTGATAGAAAACGGTATTGTTCGTCAGCTCGGCGACAATATTACGCCACAGTTACCTTGCGAGATCGTCGATGCGGCCGGCTGCTACGTCATGCCCGGCGGCGTGGACGTGCACACCCATTTCAACATTGACGTCGGCATTGCCCGTAGCTGTGATGATTTTTTTACCGGCACCCGCGCGGCGGCGTGTGGCGGTACAACAACCATTATCGACCATATGGGGTTTGGCCCGACAGGCTGCCGGTTACGCCATCAGTTGGAGGTTTACCACGGTTACGCCGCGCATAAGGCGGTGGTCGATTACAGCTTCCACGGGGTCATCCAGCATATCAATCACGCCATCCTTGATGAAATTCCGATGATGGTTGAAGAGGGGATCAGCAGCTTTAAGCTCTACCTGACCTATCAGTACAAGCTCAACGACGATGATGTGCTGCAAGCGCTGCGCCGCCTGCACATCTCCGGCGCGCTGACGACAGTCCATCCGGAGAATGATGCCGCCATTGCCTGCAAGCGCGCCGAGTTTCTTGCCGCCGGGCTGACCGCGCCGCGCTATCACGCCCTGAGCCGCCCGCTGGAGTGCGAGGCCGAGGCCATTGCCCGGATGATCAATCTGGCGCAGCTCGCCGGGAATGCGCCGCTGTATATCGTCCATCTCTCCAACGGTCTGGGGCTGGATTATTTACGCCTGGCAAGAGCTAACCACCAGCCGGTGTGGGTAGAGACCTGCCCGCAATATCTATTGCTGGATGAGCGCCGTTATGACGCACCTGACGGGCTGAATTTTATTCTCAGCCCGCCTCTGCGCAACGTCCGCGAGCAGGACAAACTCTGGTGCGGCATCAGCGACGGCGCAATCGACGTGGTCGCCACCGACCACTGCAACTTTTCTATAGCCCAGCGCCAGCAGCTCTCTGGCGGCGATTTCAACCGCTGCCCGAACGGTCTGCCCGGCGTGGAAAACCGCCTGCTGCTGCTCTTTTCCAGCGCTGTGATGAGCGGGCGCATCACGCCAGAACGCTTTGTCGATATGACCAGCGCCATGCCGTCCAGGCTGTTCGGCCTGTGGCCGCAGAAAGGTCGGCTGGCCCCGGGTTCCGATGGCGATGTGGTGATTATCGACCCGAATCAAACGACGGAAATTCGTCACGCCGAGCTGCATGACAACGCCGACTACTCCCCGTGGGAGGGCTTTCGCTGTACCGGGGCGATCGTCAGAACCCTTTCGCGCGGTGAAACCCTCTTTTGCAAAGGGGAATTTAACGCCAGAGCGGGCCGGGGCCGCTTCCTGAGACGCAAACCGTTTAGCCATCCCTGGCATACTGAATAAGTGAGGAAAAATGAGTAAGAAAATTGTTCTCGCCCTCGGCGGGAATGCGCTGGGAGAGGATCTGGCCGGGCAGATGCAGGCCGTCAAAATGACCTCTCAGGCGATCGTCGATTTAATCGCCCAGGGCCATCAGGTAGTGGTCACCCACGGCAACGGGCCGCAAGTCGGGATGATCAACCTGGCCTTTGAGGCGGCGGCGAAAACCGAAGCTCACACGCCGATGCTGCCGATGTCGGTATGCGTGGCGTTGAGCCAGGGCTATATCGGTTACGATCTGCAAAACGCGCTGCGCGAAGAGCTACTGTCGCGCGGGATGCATAAGCCGGTAGTGACGCTGGTGACCCAGGTGGAAGTTGATGCCCTAGATCCCGCGTTCCTTAATCCGACCAAACCTATCGGTTCATTCTTCACTCAGCAGGAGGCTGAACAGCTGGAGAAACAGGGCTATACGCTGAAAGAAGATGCTGGTCGCGGCTATCGTCGCGTCGTCGCGTCGCCTAAACCGGTAGACATCATTGAGAAAGAGACGGTCAAAACTCTGCTGGATGCCGGGCAGGTAGTGATTACCGTTGGCGGCGGCGGCATTCCGGTGATCCGCGAAGGCAACCATCTGCGCGGCGCCAGCGCGGTGATCGATAAGGACTGGGCCAGCGCCCGGCTCGCCGAAATGATCGATGCGGATATGCTGATCATCCTGACGGCGGTGGAAAAAGTGGCTATCAACTTCGGTAAACCTAACGAACAGTGGCTGGATCGCTTGTCATTAAGCGATGCGGAGCGCTTTATCAACGAAGGGCATTTCGCCAAAGGTTCCATGCTGCCGAAAGTCGAAGCCGCCGCCTCGTTCGCCCGTTCCCGCCCAGGACGCGAATCTCTGATTACCGTGTTGAGCAAAGCGAAAGAAGGAATAGAAGGTAAAACCGGCACCGTGATTTGCCAGTAGCCGGATAAGGCGTTGGCCGCTTAGTCGGGAGGGCGGGTATTTTCCCCGGAGGCGATGCTACGCATCTGTCCGGGCTACGGGTTCACAACCGTCTGCGGGCCGGTAGCCCGGACAAGGCGCTTCTGGCGCCGCCTCCGGGAAATGCGCCGGACCTGATGGTTCGGCGCAGTTACTTCCCGGCTCACGCTACGCTTAGCCGGGCTACAAGTTCACAGTCGTATGCAGGTAAGTAGCCCGGTAGCCCACTCTATGCGACTTCCAGCACCTCGTTAGTCGATTTCACGCCCTGATGCATCAGCATCATCAGCGCTTCCAGCACGCCGCCGCCAATCGCCCTCGCTTTATCAGAAACGCTGGTAAAATCAGCGGTCTCGCCGCGCGGGTCGATATCGCCAATCTTAAAACCGCCGACCACCGCCAGACCATCGCTTAACAAGCCGCGCACCATGCCCGATAGCGGCGCTTTAATTTCGCTTTCGCCAATCCAGGCCACGACATCACCCTCTTCTACCAGATCGCCTAGCTTCACGTTGGCACGCATGATGCCTGCGGCGGGCGCGCGAATCACCCGACGCGCTGTGTGGCCCATAATATTGCCGGGTACGCCGGTATTTTCCTGCGCGCAGCCCGAGTAAATCACCTGCCCCAGCCAGTGACCGCGATTGGTCTCAATCACCGCACGGCAATCCTCACCCGCACGGAACCCTGGCCCCAGCGCGATAGTCACCGGCGCCATTTCAATATGAGTGCCCAGATTCTGTTTCGCCAGAATCGCATCGACCACGCAGACGGGCTTCAGCGCCTCAAGCGATGAACAGAAAGGGTCGACCAGTATCGGGATAATACCGCGCTCAGCCAGCGCAATCGCCTCTGTCGTCGTGCTCGCCAGCCGGGCGGTTACGCCTTCGACCACCATTTCGCCGTCAAACGCGGCCTGGGCAAAAGCCACGCTGCGGCGGATAACCGTCGGTTTCTCAACCTCCAGCATGAACACTTTGAATCCGGCATGAAACAGACGCAGCGCCACGCCGCTGGCGATATCCCCCGCGCCGCGAACCACCACGCGCTGGTGTCCGGACGGGTGCGCCGCTCGCATCATCAAGCCGCCGGGAGCATTGTTTTTAACCTGTAAGATTTCAGCCAGCACGCTCACCGCAATCTCCTGCGGCGTTTCGGCACCAATGTTATAGCCCACCGGCGCATGCAGGCGCGCGAGATGCTCTTCATCAACCCCCTTCTCCCGCAGCTGGCGCATGAAAAGCTGAACCTTGCGGCGGCTCGCCAGCAACCCCAGCCATGCCACCGGGCGCTCCACCAGCTTATCCAGCGCCTCGCGATCCTGATTATTGGTGGCGATCAGCACAAAGTTATCGGGGCGGATCTCCAGCGCATCCACCGCTGCGGCAAACGAGTCGGCACAAAGTAGCTGTACCGAAGGAGGAAAAGAGGCCGGATTTAAGCTTTCACGATGGATATCCGCCACGGCAATATCAAAACCCAATAGCGCCGCGCTCTGGGCAATAGCCCGATTCACATGCCCCGCGCCAATCAACACCAGCCGGGGCCGCAGACCGTGGACGCTAATAAATACCGTCATCGCGCCGCCGCAATCTGAACCCACGGCATCGGTGCCGTTGCGCGCCATTCGCCCATGAAACAGGCGCGGCTTTCGCTCCTCTAATGCCTGTAGCGCCTCGTCGATCACCTTACGCTCCACCATGCCGCCGCCAATGGTGCCGACGATAGTTCCATCCTGATGGACAAGCATTTCTGCTGAATGTCGCGGCGTTGAGCCACGGCTATCCACAATTTGCGCCAGCGCAAATGGACTGTTTTGTTCTTCGAGTCTTGCAGCTTCTGTGAAAATATTCATAAAAACCTCAATGGATATCCGTTCGGTAGATCCGGTCTCCCGGCGTCGCTATCTCACAAATCTGCGCATAATCGGCGGGCGTTCCAGTATCGCGCCCAGCCAGATGGCATCCATATCCCCATTGCGCAAGAGCGAGTTCAGTTCGTCTTCAGCCAGGCGATTCTCAGATTGAGAAAACTGGTTGAGAAACCAGATCCGTCGGCTGTCCGGCGGTACGTTTTTAAACGCGCCCTGCGGATGGCGAATGAGCCGGAGAAGGTGCCCGAACGTCAGCGGCTCATCCGCTGTCAGGCCAGTGATATCAGCAAACAACGGCCAGCGATGGACATTTTCCGCTCCCGTTTTCTCCCCCAACATATGCCCGCCCGTTACGGCAATCACGCAGCAACTGCTTTCAGGTATGCAAGGTTCATGCTCATCCGGCGCTTTCAGCGGCAATCCGTGAGCGCCGTCAGCTTCCACTAATATAACGTCGCATTCCTCACGCGCCGCCAGCGCATCAATGGCGCTCGCCGAAAAACCTCGCGCTTTGCCCTCCTGCGCTTTCCAAGAGTGAAAACAGGTTAAAATGGGCAGATTGAGATAGTGGGAAGGCAGAGCGGCAGCCTCCCGACAAAAGATCACCGGATAAGCAGCATCAGGCAGGAACATTTGAGTCGTCGTCGTCACCACGACGCGCCGTCCGCTGGCATGGAATAACTGAGCCAGCCAGAAAATGGTGCTGGTTTTGCCTCCGGCCCCCACGACTGAAATAACCGAGGGACGACTCTGCGCACCTAAGTCAAAGAACAATTCGGCGTTATCCTTTATATTTTCCTTGGTAACCATCAATCACCTTAAATAATGGACGCGCAATGCCAGCTATCGACTGTATTATTACCGCCGCAGGGCTTTCATCACGGATGGGAGAATGGAAAATGATGTTACCCTGGCAAGGAGGGACAATTCTTGATGCAAGTATCAAAAACGCCCTGCAATTTTGCAGTCGGATTATTTTAGTCACGGGGTATCGTGGCAATGAACTGCATCAACGTTATGCCAATATGCGTAATATTATTATTATCCACAACTCAGATTATGCTGACGGTTTATACTCTTCCGTGAAGGCTGCCGCCGCCGCCGTTGAGAGCGAATACTGCTTCATCACCCACGGTGACATGCCCTGCCTCACCGTTGAAATATTCAATAAAATGTGGTCGTTACGTAACACTGGCGCGCTCATACCTTACTATCACGGCGTCCCTGGACACCCTATTTTGCTCACCAGAGAGTGCCTGCAGCAAGCTATCTCCCGGCCACATAAAAATATGCGTCAGGCACTGCTGGCGGGCGCGCATAATAGAGTAGAAATAAACAATCGCGAAATCACTTTAGATATCGATACACCAGAAGATTTTATTAACCTGCATCATCGTCAATAAAATAGCTTATCTGCCGAGTTAAACGATTGCGTTCAAATAATCAAACCAGGCGTCTTCCGCACTTATCATAATGATACAAACTCACCCTTTTTGAGAAAATAAGATACTTTCGAGAAACGCTGACTTCATCAACAACCAGGACTGATTTTAATTCTCATTTACGCAATGTGAGATCTTTCACAAAGCAGACATAACTTTAGAAGCGCTTCACAAAAAATTATATTTATGCCGCTCGCCAGCAAGAGTGGTGCGAATGTTGCTCTATCTCTCCTATACCACCGGTTTATTTGTACCGGCTAATTAATGATAAAGGAGAGGGTTATGGGGGATATTATGCGTCCCGTTCCGTTCGAGGAACTCTTGACGCGCATATTTGATGAATACCAACAGCAGCGCTCCATCTTTGGTATTCCCGAGCAACAATTTTACTCACCTGCCAAAGATAAATCGGTCAGCGTCTTTGGTGAAACCTGCGCTACCCCCGTTGGCCCCGCTGCTGGCCCACACACCCAGCTGGCGCAAAATATTGTCACCTCCTGGCTCACCGGCGGCCGCTTTATCGAGCTGAAAACGGTACAAATCCTTGACCGGCTGGAGCTGGAAAAACCCTGTATCGATGCCGAAGATGAGTGCTTCAATACCGAATGGTCCACCGAATTTACCCTGCAAAAAGCGTGGGATGAGTACCTGAAAGCGTGGTTCGTTCTGCATCTGTTAGAGCAGGTTTTCCAGCCCTCGGGCGCGGAAAAGTCTTTTATCTTCAATATGAGCGTCGGCTACAACCTGGACGGCATCAAGCAGCCGCCGATGCAGCAATTTATTGACTCAATGACAGACGCCTCCACGCAGCCGAAATTTGCGCAATATCGCGACACGCTTAGCCGTTGGCTGCACGACGACGCCTTCCTTGAGCGCCACGGCCTGAGCGGGCAGCGGGAAAACCTGCGCGCGCTACCCGCGCGCATTCCTGCCACCCTGGTTCACGGCGTCACGCTCTCCACCATGCACGGCTGCCCGCCGCACGAAATCGAAGCTATCTGCCAGTACATGCTGGAAGAAAAAGCGTTGAACACCTTCGTGAAGCTGAACCCGACGCTGCTGGGCTATGCGCGCGTTCGCGAGATTCTGGATAGCTGCGGCTTTGCGTATATCGGCCTGAAAGAGGAGTCGTTCGAGCACGATCTCAAACTGGCCCAGGCGCTGGAAATGCTGCAACGCCTGATGGCGCTGGCAAAACAGAAATCGCTCGGTTTCGGCGTGAAGCTGACCAACACCCTTGGCACCATCAATAATAAAGGCGCGCTTCCCGGCGATGAGATGTATATGTCTGGCCGCGCGCTGTTCCCACTCGCCATCAACGTGGCGGCGGTGCTGTCCCGCGCTTTTGACGGCAAATTACCCATTTCTTATTCCGGCGGCGCCAGCCAGCTGACCATTCGCGACATTTTCGACACCGGTATCCGCCCTATTACGATGGCAACCGATCTGCTCAAGCCCGGCGGCTACCTGCGCCTTAGCGCCTGCATGCGCGAACTGGAATCATCGGATGCGTGGGGCATGACCCACGTCGACGTCGAGCGGCTAAACCGGCTGGCAGAAGACGCCGTCACCATGGCCTACACGCAGAAACACTGGAAGCCAGAAGAGCGCATCGAGGTTGCTGAAGACCTGCCGCTGACCGACTGCTACGTCGCACCTTGTATTACGGCCTGCGCGATCAAACAGGATATTCCGGAATACATTCGCCTGATGGGCGAGCAGCGCTACGCCGACGCGCTGGAGCTTATCTATCAGCGCAACGCCCTGCCCGCTATTACCGGGCATATCTGCGATCATCAGTGCCAGTACAACTGTACGCGCCTGGACTACGACAGCGCGCTGAACATCCGTGAACTCAAAAAAATCGCCCTGGAAAAAGGCTGGGACGAGTACAAGCAGCGCTGGCATAAACCGGCAGGATCCGGCTCACGCCATCCGGTTGCGGTCATTGGCGCAGGCCCGGCGGGGCTTGCCGCAGGCTATTTTCTGGCGCGCGCGGGGCATCCGGTTACCGTGTTTGAGCGAGAAGCCAACGCCGGCGGCGTCGTCAAAAACATCATTCCGCAGTTCCGCATTCCGGCGGAGCTCATCCAGCACGATATTGATTTTGTCGCCGACCACGGCGTGAAATTTGAGTACGGCTGCGATGCGCATCTGACGGTCGAACAGCTAAAAAATCAGGGCTATCAGTATGTGCTGATCGCTACCGGTACCGATAAAAACAGCGGCGTCACGCTGCACGGCGATAACCCGCACGTCTGGAAATCACTGCCTTTCCTGCGGGAATACAACCTGGGTTCCACGCTCAATCTGGGTAAACACGTGGTGGTGGTTGGTGCGGGGAATACCGCGATGGACTGCGCCCGCGCAGCGTTACGCGTACCCGGCGTGGAGAAAGCCACCATTGTATATCGCCGTTCGCTTCAGGAAATGCCCGCCTGGCGTGAAGAGTACGAAGAGGCGCTGCACGACGGCGTTGAGTTCCGCTTCCTCAATAATCCGCAGCGCTTTGATGCCGATGGCACATTGACCCTGCGGGTGATGTCGCTGGGTGAACCGGACGCCAAAGGCCGCCGCCGCCCTGTTGAAACCGATGAAACCGTGACGCTCCATGCCGACAGCCTGATCACCGCCATCGGCGAGCAACAGGATACCGACGCCCTAAGCGCCATGGGTATTCCGCTGGATGAAAAAGGCTGGCCGGAGGTCAATGCCAGCGGCGAAACCCGCCTTGCCAACGTCTTTATGATTGGCGATGTTCAGCGCGGCCCCTCTTCCATCGTCGCCGCTATCGGCTCAGCCCGTCGAGCAAGCGATACCATCCTCTATCGGGAAAATATCCGCTCCCACCACGCGGATAAACGCTGGAACAACGTCAACCCAGCCGAAATTTACCAGCGCAAGGGGGAAATATCGGTCGCGATAGTCGATAAAGACGACCGCGATGCCTTCGTCGCTCAGGAAGCCGAACGCTGCCTTGAATGCAACTATGTGTGCAGCAAGTGCGTGGACGTCTGTCCGAACCGCGCCAACATCTCTATTGCGGTCCCTGGCTTCCAGAATCGCTTCCAGACGCTGCATCTGGATGCTTACTGCAACGAATGCGGCAACTGCGCCCAGTTCTGCCCGTGGTTGGGCAAACCCTACAAAGACAAAATCACCGTCTTCAGCCTGGCACAGGATTTTGACTCCAGCAGCAACCCCGGCTTCCTGGTGGAAGATGACCGCGTGCGCGTGCGTCTCGATAGCCAAAGCTGGGTACTGAATATCGACAACGACGGCCAGTTCGCCAGCATCCCTCCGGGGCTGGATGAGATGTGTCGCATCATCAGCCATGTCCACCAGCAGCATCACTATCTGCTGGGCCGGGTGGAGGTATAACGATGTTAATTCTAAAGAATGTGACCGCCGTACAGCTCTATCCGGCAAAAGTGCAGGAAGGCGTTGATATCGCTATCGAAAATGACGTTATTGTTGAGGTTGGAGATGCGCTGACCCGCCGCTATCCACAGGCTGACTGGAAGGAGATGCACGGGCGTATCGTGATGCCCGGACTGGTGTGCGCGCACAACCATTTCTACTCCGGATTGTCGCGCGGCATTATGGCCAACATCGCCCCCAGCCCGGATTTTATTTCGACGCTGAAAAATCTGTGGTGGCGGCTGGACCGCGCGCTGGACGAAGAGTCGCTCTACTACAGCGGGCTGATTTGCTCAATGGAAGCCATTAAGAGCGGATGCTCTGCGGTCATCGACCATCACGCTTCTCCGGCGTATATCGATGGCTCGCTCTCTACGCTGCGCAATGCCTTTTTGAAGATTGGCCTGCGCGGGATGACCTGCTTTGAAACCACCGACCGCAACGGTGGAGTCGATGAATTGCAGGCAGGCGTAGAGGAAAATATCCGCTTCGCCCGCCAGATAGACCATGCGCGGGCGACGGGCACGGAGCCCTATCTGGTGGAAGCGCATATCGGCGCTCATGCCCCCTTTACCGTGCCGGATGCCGGGCTATCCATGCTCAGCGAGGCCCTCAAGGTTACCGGGCGCGGGCTGCATATCCACGCGGCGGAAGACCTCTATGATGTCTCCCACAGCCACCATCTTTATGGCAAAGACCTGCTGGTCAGGCTGGCGGAATACGACCTTATCAACAGCAAAACGCTGGTGGCGCACGGGCTGTATTTGTCGACAGACGATATCGCCCTACTCAACGAACAGGATGCTTTTCTGGTGCACAACGCCCGTTCCAACATGAACAACCATGTGGGCTACAACCATCACCTCACCGATATCCGCAACCTGGCGCTGGGTACCGACGGTATCGGCTCCGACATGCTGGAAGAGATGAAGTTTGCCTTCTTTAAGCATCGCGATGCTGGTGGCCCGCTGTGGCCGGACAGCTTCGCCCGCGCGCTGACCAGCGGTAACGAACTGCTGAGCCGCAACTTTAGCGCCCGCTTTGGGCAGCTAGAGGCTGGTTATAAAGCCGACCTGACCATTTGCGATTATGCCGCGCCGACGCCGCTGCTGGCAGACAATATTGCCGGACATATCGCCTTTGGCCTCGGTTCCGCCAGCGTTCATAGCGTGATGGTCAACGGCGTAATGGTCTACGAAGACCGGCAGTTCACCTTTGATTGCGATTCGATTTACGCCCAGGCCCGAAAAGTCGCCGCAGATATGTGGCGGCGTATGGACTCGCTGGCATAGCCCACGCCCTCTTTCGTGCTGAAAGGGGGATTGATGAGGAAAGATTATGATCGAGCAATTTTTCAAACCAGACTCTGTAGAGCAGGCGCTGGAGCTCAAATCGCGCTACCAGGATGATGCCGTCTGGTTTGCCGGGGGCAGTAAGATCAATGCCACCCCGACGCGACCGGATAAGCGAATCGCCATTTCGTTACAGGACCTTGAGCTGGAATGGGTGGATTGGGATAACGGCGCGCTGCGCGTTGGCGCGATGACGCGTCTGCAAACCCTGCGTGATGCACACTTCATTCCCACCGCACTACACGATGCGCTGGGCTTCGTCTACTCCCGCCACCTGCGCAACCAGTCAACCCTCGGCGGCGAAATCGCCGCCCGCCAGGAAGAGTCGGTGCTGCTGCCCGTTCTGCTGGCGCTGGACGCGCATCTGGTATTTGGCGACGGCAAGTGCCTGTCGCTGGAGAGCTATCTCGCCGATCCCGGCGCACGGCTGATCACGGAAATTGTCATTAAAGACCCCTTCCGCCCCTGCGCCACGCGCAAAATCAGCCGCTCACAGGCGGGGTTAACCGTCGTCACCGCGGCGGTTGCCATCTCAGAGCACGACGGCGTACATATCGCGCTGGACGGCGTGGCCGATGGCCCCCTGCGCCTGCGGGACGTGGAGTCGCAGCAACTGGAAGGCAGCGCGCTGGAGCAGGCCGTCGCCGCCGCAATTTTCCCTCAGCAGGATGTTCGGGGCAGCGTGGCCTATAAACGCTATATCACCGGCGTGGTTGTCGCAGACCTGTATGCCGACTGCCAGCAGATGGGCGAGGAGGTCGTATGATGATTCACTTTACCTTGAACGGCGCTGCGCGCGAGATGAAGGTCAATCCCGGCACTAACGTACAGGCGCTGCTTTTCGGCCTCGGGATGCACTCGGTGCGCAACAGCGACGATGGGTTCGGCTTCGCGGGATCCGACGCGATTCTGTTTAACGGCCGCATCGTTAACGCCTCCCTGCTTATCGCCGCTCAGTTGGAACAGGCGGAGATCCGCACCAGCGAATCGCTGGGCAAATGGAATCAGCTCAGTCTGGTGCAGCAGGCGATGGTCGATGTCGGCGTGGTGCAATCGGGCTATAACGATCCCGCCGCCGCGCTGATTATCAGCGATCTGCTGGATCGCATCGCCGCCCCGACGCGCGATGAGATCGATGACGCGCTCTCCGGATTATTTAGCCGTGACGCGGGCTGGCAGCAATATTATCAAGTGATCGAACTGGCGGTGGCGCGTAAAGGCGACCCGCAGATCGCTATCGATAGCGCCCCGACCTTCCGCGACGATCTGGCGGTCGTCGGCAAGCTATATCCAAAAACCGATGCGGCAACCATGGTGCAGGCCAAGCCCTGCTACGTGGAGGACCGCGTCACGCCGGACGCCTGCATTATTAAAATGCTGCGCAGCCCGCATCCCCATGCGCTGATCACCCATCTCGACGTTAGCAAGGCCGAGGCGCTGCCCGGCGTAGTTCACGTGATCACCCATCTTAACTGCCCTGATATCTATTACACCCCCGGCGGGCAGAGCGCACCGGAGCCATCACCGCTCGACCGGCGGATGTTCGGTAAGAAGCTGCGCCACGTCGGCGATCGCGTCGCGGCGGTTGTCGCTGAAAGTGAAGATATTGCATTGGCCGCGCTGAAGCTTATCGACGTCAAATATGAAGTGCTTAAGCCGGTGATGTCGATTGATGAGGCGATGGCCGATGACGCGCCGGTGGTTCACGATGAACCGGTGGTGTACGTCGCTGGCGCGCCGGATACGCTGGAAGAAGATAACAGCCACGCCACCCAGCGCGGCGAACATATGATTATCAATTTCCCCATTGGCTCGCGCCCGCGCAAGAATATCGCCGCCAGCATTCACGGCCATATTGGCGATATGGAGAAAGGTTTCGCTGAAGCCGATGTGGTTATCGAGCGCACCTACTCCTCCACTCAGGCTCAGCAGTGCCCGACGGAACCGCATCTTTGTTTTACCCGCATGGATGGCGATCGTCTGGTTATTCACGCCTCGACCCAGGTTCCGTGGCACCTTCGCCGCCAGGTGGCGCGTCTGGTCGGCATGAAGCAGCACAAGGTTCACGTGATTAAAGAGCGCGTGGGCGGCGGTTTCGGCTCCAAGCAGGACATCCTGTTGGAAGAGGTCTGCGCCTGGGCCACCTGCGTCACCGGACGCCCGGTCTATTTCCGCTATACCCGTGAAGAGGAGTTTATCGCCAATACCTCTCGCCACGTCGCCAAGGTGACGGTGAAGCTGGGGGCGAAGAAAGATGGTCGCCTGACGGCGGTGAAGATGGATTTCCGCGCCAACACCGGCCCCTACGGCAACCATTCGCTGACCGTGCCATCCAACGGACCGGCGCTGTCGCTGCCGCTGTATCCCTGCGATAACGTCGATTTCAAAGTGACCACCTACTACAGCAATATCTGCCCAACCGGCGCATATCAGGGCTATGGCGCGCCGAAGGGCAACTTCGCCATCACCATGGCGCTAGCGGAACTGGCGGAGCAGTTGCAGATCGATCAACTGGAGATTATCGAGCGCAACCGCGTGCATGAAGGGCAGGAGCTGAAGATCCTTGGCGCGATTGGCGAAGGTAAAGCGCCAACGTCGGTGCCAACCGCTGCCAGCTGTGCGCTGGAGGAAATCCTGCGTCAGGGCCGCGAGATGATCCAATGGTCGTCACCGAAACCGCACGCGGGCGACTGGCGGACAGGTCGCGGCGTGGCAATCATTATGCAGAAGTCGGGGATCCCGGACATCGACCAGGCTAACTGCATGATCAAGCTCGAATCCGATGGCACCTTTATCGTCCACTCCGGCGGCGCGGATATCGGCACCGGACTGGATACGGTGGTCACCAAGCTGGCGGCGGAAGTGCTGCACTGCCCACCGCAGGAGGTGCATGTCATTTCCGGTGATACCGATCATGCGTTGTTCGACAAAGGCGCTTATGCCTCGTCCGGCACCTGTTTCTCTGGTAATGCGGCGCGTAAGGCGGCAGAAAATCTGCGGGAAAAAATACGCTTCCACGGCGCAGAGATGCTCGGGGAACCGCTAAGCGACGTTGAGCTGGTAGCCCCTGGCGTGGTGCGCGGTAAGCAGGGGGAAGTGAGCTATGCCGATATCGCCCACAAGGCCGAGACCGGCACCGGCTTCGGTACGTTAGTCGCCACCGCCAGCTATATCACCGCTGATTTCGCCTTCCCGTATGGAGCCAACTTCGCCGAAGTGGCGGTGAATACCCGTACCGGTGAAATCCGCCTCGACAAGTTCTATGCGCTGCTGGACTGCGGCACGCCGGTTAACCCGGAGCTGGCGCTGGGGCAAATTTACGGGGCGTCGATGCGCGCCATTGGTCATAGCCTGACGGAAGAGATTCTTTACGACGCACAGGGCCATCCGCTTACCCGCGATCTGCGCAGCTATGGCGCGCCGAAAATCTGCGATATTCCGCATGATTTCCGCGCGGTGCTGGTGCCAAGCGATGACAAGGTCGGCCCGTTTGGCGCGAAATCAATCTCCGAAATCGGCGTCAACGGCGCGGCTCCGGCGATTGCCACCGCCATTCACGATGCCTGCGGCGTCTGGCTACGCGAATGGCATTTCACGCCGGAGAAAATACTGAGCGCGTTAGGAAAACTGTAACCATGAACATTCCCGGATTGCGGCTAACGCCTTATCCGGGCTACGGGATCGCAGACGACTGAAAGCTCGTAGCCCGGACAGATGCGCAGCATCGCCTCCGGGAAGATTCTGCGGTCTTCCTCCCGGGGGCGGCGCAAAGCGCCTTGCCCGGGCTACGGGATCTCAGACGACTTAAGTGATTCAATCAATATTAAATGCCGTCTGTGGATTGAGAACCGCCTTTCTCAGGGCCTCCTGCGCCCAAAATTCGCAGAATTTAATTTCACTGATTCAGATGATCAAATTTGCTTATACCCAAATAGAGGGAGTAAAGGGATGTCTGATATAAACCGCACAGGTTCCGATCTGATTTATGAACTGGAGGATCGCCCCCCTTTTCACCAGACGATTGTGGGAGCGATTACCCATCTGTTGGCCATTTTCGTTCCCATGGTCACCCCCGCTCTGATCGTAGGGGCAACGCTACAACTCTCTGCGGAAACCACCGCCTATCTGGTTTCGATGGCGATGATCGCCTCCGGGATCGGCACCTGGCTACAGGTGAACCGCTACGGCATCGTCGGCTCCGGATTACTGTCGATACAGTCGGTGAACTTCTCGTTTGTCACCGTGATGATCGCGCTTGGCAGCGGGATGAAAAGTGACGGTTTTCATGAAGAGCTGATTATGTCCTCGCTGCTCGGCGTGTCGTTTGTCGGCGCGTTTCTGGTGGTCGGCTCCTCTTTTATCCTCCCCTATCTGCGCCGGGTCATTACACCTACCGTCAGCGGTATTGTGGTGCTGATGATTGGCCTGAGCCTGATTAAAGTCGGCATTATTGATTTCGGCGGCGGCTTCGCGGCAAAGAGCAGCGGCACCTACGGTAATTACGAAAATCTCGGTGTGGGTTTACTGGTCCTGATGGTGGTGATTGGCTTCAACTGCTGCCGTAGCCCGCTACTGCGCATGGGGGGGATCGCCATCGGCCTGGGCGTGGGCTACGTGGTGTCGCTGTGCCTGGGAATGGTCGATTTCAGCGGCATGAAAAACCTGCCGCTGGTGACTATCCCAATCCCCTTTAAATACGGTTTTCATTTCAGCCTGCATCACTTTCTGGTCGTCGGCACCATTTACCTGCTGAGCGTGCTGGAAGCGGTTGGCGATATCACCGCTACGGCGATGGTGTCGAGACGCCCCATCCAGGGTGATGAGTACCAGTCGCGCCTGAAAGGCGGCGTGCTGGCGGACGGGCTGGTCTCGGTCATCGCCTCCGCGCTTGGCTCCCTGCCGCTCACCACCTTCGCGCAAAACAACGGGGTTATCCAGATGACCGGCGTCGCCTCGCGCTATATCGGGCGCACTATCGCCGTCATGCTGGTGATCCTCGGCCTGTTCCCGACCATTGGCGGCTTCTTCACCACCATCCCCTCGGCGGTACTGGGCGGTGCGATGACGCTGATGTTCTCGATGATCGCTATCGCCGGGATCCGCATCATTATTTCCAATGGCCTGAAGCGCCGTGAAACGCTGATCGTCGCCACCTCTCTCGGGCTGGGGCTTGGCGTCTCTTACGATCCGGAAATCTTCAAAATCTTACCCGCCTCAATTTATGTGCTGGTGGAAAACCCCATCTGCGCAGGCGGACTGACCGCAATCCTGTTGAATATCATTCTTCCGGGCGGCTATCGGCAAGAGGACGTCTTGCCCGCAGCCGATTCATTGGAAGAAGCGGATTAACTGTAAGGAGTTCACATGTCAGGAGAACACACGCTAAAAGCCGTGCGTGGTAGCTTTATCGATATCACGCGCACCATCGAACATCCCGAGGAGCTCGAATCGGCGCTGCGGTTTATCGAGGATGGATTGCTGTTGATTCGCGAGGGCAAAGTCGAATGGTTTGGCGAATGGGAAAAGGGAAAACATCGGGTTCCTGAGGCCATCCGGGTCCGCGATTATCGCGGCAAGCTGGTGATTCCGGGATTTGTCGATACCCATATTCACTACCCGCAGAGCGAGATGGTTGGTGCCTATGGCGAACAGCTGTTGGAGTGGCTGAACAAGCACACCTTCCCCACCGAACGGCGCTATCAGGACCTGGAATATGCGCGCGAAATGTCCTCTTTTTTCCTCAAGCAGCTACTGCGTAACGGCACCACCACCGCGCTGGTCTTCGGCACCGTGCATCCGCAGTCGGTAGACGCCCTGTTTGAAGCCGCCAGCCATATCAACATGCGCATGATTGCCGGCAAAGTGATGATGGACCGCAACGCGCCAGAGTATCTGCTGGATGATGCCGAAAGCAGCTACCAGCAAAGCAAAGCGCTGATTGAACGCTGGCACAAAAATGGTCGCCTGCTGTATGCCATCACCCCGCGCTTCGCCCCAACCTCAACGCCGCAACAGCTGGCGATGGCGCAACGTCTGCGCCAGGAGTATCCCGACACCTGGGTACATACGCATCTGTGTGAAAACAAAGATGAAATTGCCTGGGTTAAAGAGCTCTATCCCGATCATGATGGCTACCTTGACGTCTATCACCAGTATGGTTTGACCGGTAAAAACTGCGTTTTCGCCCACTGCGTACATCTGGAAGAGAAAGAGTGGGATCGCCTGAGCGAAACCGACTCCAGCATCGCTTTTTGCCCCACCTCAAATCTGTACCTCGGCAGCGGGCTGTTCAATTTGCAAAAAGCCTGGCGTAAGAAAATCAAGGTCGGGCTGGGCACCGACATCGGCGCAGGCACCACCTTCAACATGCTACAAACGCTAAACGAAGCCTACAAAGTGGTGCAGTTACAGGGATATCGGCTCTCGGCCTATGAGGCGTTCTACCTGGCGACTCTCGGCGGCGCGAAAGCGCTGGGGCTTGACCACCTGATTGGTAATTTCACACCGGGCAAAGAGGCCGACTTTGTGGTGCTGGAGCCGACGGCGACGCCGTTGCAGCAGCTACGCTACGACAACTCGGTGTCCCTGGTCGACAAGCTGTTCGTGATGATGACGCTGGGCGACGATCGTTCTATTTATCGTACCTATATTGATGGCCGCCTGGTGTATGAGCGCACCTGACGAAACCCTTCTATTCTGCTGAGGACATGACTATGTCTGGAGATACTCTGCCTACCCCGGATGCATCGCAGCCCCGCGGTGCGCTGGATACCTGGTTCAAAATTTCGGCTCGCGGCAGTACGGTTCGCCAGGAAGTGCTGGCGGGACTCACCACCTTTCTGGCGATGGTCTATTCGGTCATCGTGGTGCCCGGCATGTTGGGAAAAGCGGGTTTCCCGCCTGCCGCCGTGTTTGTCGCCACTTGCCTGGTCGCAGGCTTCGGTTCACTGCTGATGGGGCTGTGGGCAAACCTGCCAATGGCCATCGGCTGCGCCATTTCCCTGACCGCCTTTACCGCCTTTAGCCTGGTGCTGGGGCAGCACATCAGCATTCCCGTCGCATTGGGCGCGGTTTTTCTGATGGGGGTAATTTTCACCGCCATTTCGGTCACCGGGGTGCGCACCTGGATCTTGCGTAACCTGCCGATGGGTATCGCTCACGGTACCGGCATCGGTATTGGGCTGTTTCTGCTGCTCATTGCAGCGAACGGTGTCGGCATGGTGATAAAAAACCCACTGGAAGGGCTGCCGGTGGCGCTCGGATCGTTTACTTCCTTTCCGGTGATCATGAGCCTGTTGGGTCTGGCGGTAATTTTTGGTCTGGAAAAAAATCGCGTCCCCGGGGGGATCCTACTGGTCATTATTGCCATTTCAATTATCGGCCTGATTTTCGATCCCGCCGTTCAGTATCACGGCCTGGTCGCGATGCCCAGCCTGAGCGGTGAAGATGGTAAGTCACTGATTTTTAGTCTCGATATCATGGGGGCGCTACAGCCCACCGTACTTCCCAGCGTTCTGGCTCTGGTAATGACCGCCGTATTCGACGCCACTGGCACTATCCGCGCCGTGGCCGGGCAGGCAAATCTGCTGGATAAAGACAACCAGATTATCAACGGCGGCAAAGCGCTGACCAGCGACTCCATTAGCTCCGTATTCTCCGGCCTGGTCGGTGCCGCCCCTGCCGCGGTCTATATTGAATCCGCCGCAGGAACCGCCGCCGGAGGGAAAACCGGCCTGACGGCGACCATCGTCGGCCTCCTGTTCCTGTTAATTCTGTTTTTATCGCCGCTGTCGTATTTGATCCCCGGCTACGCCACCGCGCCCGCGCTGATGTACGTGGGGTTATTGATGCTAAGTAACGTCTCGAAGCTCGATTTTGATGACTTTATTGATGCGATGTCCGGGCTGGTCTGCGCGGTATTTATCGTCCTGACCTGCAATATCGTCACCGGCATTATGCTGGGTTTTGTCACCCTGGTTGTCGGGCGCGTCTTCGCTCGCGAGTGGCAAAAACTGAATATCGGCACCGTGATTATCACCCTCGCCCTGGTGGCATTCTATGCCGGAGGGTGGGCGATTTAAGTGCCAGATGTGATGGGTCGAAAGGTTCACCATTTTACCGCCCGGTAACCGATTTTGGCGCGTGCCGGGTTCAAGGAGAAATACACATGAGCGCCATAGATTCTCAACTTCCACCTCCCGCCGAACCCGGCGGCACCATCGACGAGGTTGACCGCATCTTATCGCCGGGAAAGCTGGTCGTCCTCGGGCTACAGCATGTACTGGTGATGTATGCGGGCGCAGTGGCAGTGCCGCTGATGATCGGCGACCGGCTCGGGTTGAATAAAGAGGCCGTCGCGCTGCTGATTAGCTCCGATCTGTTTTGCTGCGGCGTGGTTACGCTGCTGCAATGCATTGGGATTGGTCGCTTTATGGGCATTCGTCTGCCAGTGATTATGTCGGTGACGTTTGCCGCCGTAACGCCGATGATCGCCATAGGGATGAATCCGGACATTGGCCTGCTGGGGATTTTTGGCGCAACCATTGCTGCAGGCATCATCACCACCTTACTGGCACCGCTTATCGGGCGCTTAATCCCGCTGTTTCCTCCGCTGGTTACCGGTGTGGTGATTACCTCTATCGGCCTGAGCATTATCCAGGTCGGCATCGACTGGGCCGCAGGGGGAAAAGGGAATCCGCAGTACGGCGATCCGGTTTATTTGGGTATTTCATTTGCCGTGCTCGTTTTTATCTTATTAATCACCCGCTTTGCCAAAGGTTTTCTGTCCAACGTCGCCGTATTGTTAGGCATTATTTTCGGCTTTGCGCTGTCGTGGATGATGAATGAGGTTAACCTCTCCGGTCTGCAGGACGCCTCGTGGTTTGCCATCGTCACGCCTATGGCCTTCGGTATGCCGGTGTTTGATCCGGTATCGATTCTGACCATGACGGCGGTGTTAATCATCGTCTTTATCGAATCGATGGGCATGTTCCTCGCCCTCGGGGAGATTGTCGGTCGCAAACTGTCTTCGCAGGATATTATCCGCGGACTGCGCGTTGATGGCGTGGGCTCGCTGATTGGCGGCTTATTTAATAGCTTTCCCCATACGTCATTTTCACAAAACGTCGGACTGGTCAGCGTGACCCGGGTATACAGCCGCTGGGTGTGTATTGCCTCTGGGGTGATTTTGATTCTGTTTGGCATGGTGCCCAAAATGGCTGTGCTGGTGGCATCGATCCCGCAGTTTGTTCTGGGCGGAGCCGGTCTGGTGATGTTTGGCATGGTGCTGGCGACGGGGATTCGCATTCTGTCGCGCTGTAACTACACCACCAATCGCTACAACCTCTATATTGTGGCGATCAGCCTCGGCGTGGGCATGACGCCAACATTGTCACACGATTTCTTTTCTAAACTACCTGCCGTACTCCAGCCGCTGCTGCATAGCGGTATTATGCTGGCCACCGTTAGCGCCGTGGTGCTTAACCTCTTCTTCAATGGTTATCGCCACCATACGGAACTGGCGCAAGAAACGGCATCCTCGGGTGGAAAAGTCCGTACGGTACGCATGTGGTTGCTGCTGCGAAAGCTAAAAAAGAGCCAGCGGGAGGAGTGATATGAATATCTTACTGCGCTGTATGATTAGCCTTTTCTTACTGATGCTGATGGCGATCCCTGCCGTTTCTGACGGTATTGCGTTAGGCATTGAAAGCCGATTTCACTTTCTGCTGCTTTTTTAAGCATCTCACTTCAAGCAGTTCCGTTTCTGTTACGGGACTGCTTCCCCCTATCGGTTAAATAGTCCGAAGTGTTAATTATTCCGTCGCATTAAGGCTTATAATAGCGAGTGCTTAAGATTCTTGGTGGACACTATGCGACAGGAACATGTCATCTTGCTGGATGAGCAAGATAAGCCTTCAGGTATGCTGGAGAAGTATACCGCTCACACCCTCGACACCCCGCTACACCTCGCGTTTTCCTGCTGGTTGTTTAATGAACATAGTCAGCTGCTGGTCACCCGACGTTCGCTGGCTAAAAAAGCCTGGCCCGGCGTGTGGACTAACTCGGTTTGCGGGCACCCGCAAACGGGCGAAACGTTTGAGCAGGCCGTTGCGCGCCGCTGCCGCTTTGAGCTGGGCGTCGATATCCACAGCATAACGCCTGTTTATCCTGAATTTCGCTATCGGGCCGTGGCGCCAAACGGTATTGTCGAAAATGAAGTCTGCCCGGTGTATGCCGCCCGAAGAGCCAGCCCGCTACAGATAAATCCTGATGAAGTGATGGATTTCCAGTGGTGCAATCTTGAAGATGTTTTCAGCGGGATCCGCGCCACGCCGTGGGCTTTCAGCCCGTGGATGGTGATGCAGGCTGCGGATGATAATGCGCGTAACGCATTGATAAATTTTAGCCGTCAGGCATAAAAAACCCCAGCTCTGCTGGGGTTTCGTTTATTACGGTAATGCTTATTTTACCGGACGCATCGCCGGGAACAGGATCACGTCGCGGATGGTGTGGCTGTTGGTAAACAGCATGACCATACGGTCGATACCAATACCCAGACCCGCAGTCGGCGGCAGGCCGTGCTCCAGCGCGGTCACGTAGTCTTCGTCGTAGAACATCGCTTCGTCATCACCAGCGGCTTTCGCGTTTACCTGATCCAGGAAGCGCTGCGCCTGGTCTTCTGCGTCGTTCAGTTCGCTGAAGCCGTTACCGATTTCACGCCCGCCGATAAAGAATTCAAAGCGGTCGGTGATTTCCGGGTTCTCGTCGTTACGACGCGCCAGCGGAGAGACTTCTGCCGGGTATTCAGTAATGAAAGTCGGCTGAATCAGGTGCGCTTCCGCTACTTCTTCGAAGATTTCGGTCACGATACGGCCCAGGCCCCAGCTCTTCTCAACGTGAACGCCGATAGATTCAGCAATGGCTTTCGCAGAGTCGAAGTTATCCAGGTCCGCCATCTCGGTTTCCGGGCGATATTTCTTAATCGCTTCGCGCATGGTCAGTTTTTCAAACGGCTTGCCGAAATCGAAGGTCTGATCGCCATAAGGCACCGCAGTGTTGCCGAGGATATTCTGCGCCAGGGTGCGGAACAGGGATTCGGTCAGCTCGATCAGATCTTTATAGTCCGCATAAGCCATATAGAGTTCCATCATGGTGAACTCTGGGTTATGACGAACGGAGATGCCTTCGTTACGGAAGTTACGGTTGATTTCGAATACGCGCTCGAAGCCGCCGACCACCAGACGCTTCAGGTACAGTTCCGGCGCGATACGCAGGTACATGTCCATATCCAGGGCATTGTGATGAGTGACAAACGGACGGGCAGATGCGCCGCCAGGGATCACCTGCATCATCGGGGTTTCCACTTCCATAAAGTTGCGGCCAACCATGAACTGACGGATGCCAGCCAGGATCTGCGAACGAACTTTAAACGTGTTGCGGGATTCATCGTTGGAGATCAGGTCCAGGTAGCGCTGACGATAGCGCGCTTCCTGATCCTGCAGGCCGTGGAATTTGTCCGGCAGCGGGCGCAGGGCTTTGGTCAGCAAACGCAACTCGGTGCAATGGATAGAGAGTTCACCGGTTTTGGTTTTGAACAGCTTACCGCGTGCAGCGATGATGTCCCCGAGGTCCCATTTCTTGAACTGCTCGTTGTAGACGCCTTCCGCCAGATCGTCACGCGCAACGTACAGCTGAATGCGGCCACCAACGTCCTGCAGCGTAACGAAAGAGGCTTTACCCATGATACGACGGGTCATCATGCGGCCAGCAACGGCGACTTCAACGTTCAGCGCTTCCAGCTCTTCGTTTTCTTTCGCATCGAAGTCAGCGTGCAGTTGATCAGAGGTGTGGTCACGACGGAAATCATTCGGGAACGGGAGACCCTGCTCACGCAGTGCGGCCAGCTTCTCACGACGGGCTTTCAGTTCATTATTAAGGTCAATTGCCGCGTCAGCGCCCTGTGCTTGTTGTTCAGACATGTTGGTTCCTCATAACCCTGCTTTCAAACTTGCTTCGATAAATTGATCCAGGCTGCCGTCCAGCACTGCCTGAGTGTTGCGGGTTTCCACCCCGGTGCGCAGATCTTTAATGCGGGAATCGTCCAGCACGTAAGAACGGATCTGGCTGCCCCAGCCGATGTCGGATTTGGTATCTTCCATCGCCTGCTTCTCGGCATTTTTCTTCTGCATTTCCAGTTCATAAAGCTTGGCTTTCATCTGCTTCATGGCCTGGTCTTTGTTCTTGTGCTGTGAACGGTCGTTCTGGCATTGGGTGACCGTATTGGTTGGAATATGGGTGATACGCACCGCAGATTCCGTACGGTTAACGTGCTGACCGCCCGCACCGGATGCGCGGTAAACGTCGATACGCAGATCCGCCGGGTTGATTTCGATATCAATATCGTCATCCACTTCCGGGTAAACGAACGCAGAGCTGAAAGAGGTGTGGCGGCGGCCGCCGGAATCGAACGGGCTCTTACGCACCAGGCGATGGACGCCGGTTTCGGTACGCAACCAGCCGTAGGCGTAATCGCCGATAATCTTAATGGTGACGGACTTAATGCCCGCCACTTCGCCTTCAGACTCTTCGATAATCTCGGTTTTAAAGCCGCGCGCTTCGGCCCAGCGCAGATACATACGCGTCAGCATGCTGGCCCAGTCCTGCGCTTCTGTACCGCCGGAACCGGCCTGGATATCCAGATAGCAATCGGCGCTGTCGTATTCACCGGAGAACATGCGGCGGAATTCCAACTGCGCGAGTTTCTCTTCCAGCACGTCGAGTTCAGCAACGGCTTCGTTGAAGGTCTCTTCGTCGTCGGCTTCAACGGCCAGCTCCAGCAGACCGGAAACGTCTTCCAGACCCTGGGACATCTGATCCAGCGTATCCACGATGGCTTCCAGCGAGGAACGTTCTTTGCCCAGCGCCTGTGCGCGCTCTGGCTCGTTCCACACGTCCGGCTGTTCCAGCTCGGCGTTTACTTCTTCGAGACGCTCTTTCTTAGCATCGTAGTCAAAGATACCCCCTAAGAACGTTCGAGCGCTCTGTGAGGTCCTGAATGCGGTTATTTACCGGATTTATTTCAAACATGGTCGGTTTCTTTTAATGGATTCGTCAAAATGCGGTGATAAGAGCGGAATTCTACCGGATTCGCGCTCCCATTAATATACTGTTGTCAATTTGGCCAGAGGTGGTCAATGATCAGCTGCAGGCTGCGGTTGCCGCGGAACTCATTGATATCAAGCTTGTAGGCAAGCTGGACTTCGCGCACGCCGTTATCTGGCCAAATGGAAGTATCGACATTAAACGCGATACCATCCAGCAGCGGGCCGCCGCCAACCGGTTCAACCATCACTTTCAGGTGACGTTCGCCGACCAGGCGCTGCTGCAAAATGCGAAAATGACCATCAAACAGCGGTTCGGGGAACATTTGCCCCCAGGGGCCCGCATCGCGCAGCATTTGAGCGACTTCCATGCTCATTTCAGCCGCTGCTAACGGGCCGTCGGAAACCACTTCCCCTTGCAATAGCGCGGGGTCGAGCCACTCGGTCACCAGTTCGCCAAAGCGCTGCTGAAACTCATCAAAGCGCGCCTCTTCCAGCGACAGTCCTGCCGCCATGGCGTGACCGCCGAACTTCAAAATCATGCCAGGATAGAGCGTATCCAGGCGCTCCAGCGCATCGCGCATATGTAGCCCCTGAATCGACCGACCGGAGCCTTTTAGCAGTCCGTCTCCGGTGGGCGCAAAAGCGATGACCGGGCGGTGAAAACGCTCTTTAATACGTGAAGCCAGGATGCCGACCACGCCCTGGTGCCACTGCGGGTGGTACATCGCCAGCCCGCCGGGCAGCGTCTCGCTGCTGCGCTCCAGCTTTTCACATAAGGTCAGCGCTTCCGCCTGCATCCCCTGTTCAATCTCTTTGCGCGTCTGGTTTAGCGCATCCAGTTCATTCGCCAGCACCCGCGCTTCGCCGGTACTCTCGCACAGCAGCAATGCGACGCCGACGGACATATCATCCAGCCGTCCGGCCGCATTAAGGCGTGGACCGAGAGCAAAACCGAGATCGCTGGCCGCCAGCTTTTGCGGGTCGCGATTAGAGATTTCCAGCAGCGCCTTAATACCCGGACGGCATTTACCCGCCCGAATGCGGCTCAACCCCTGCCAGGTCAAAATACGGTTGTTGGCATCCAGCGGCACCACATCCGCCACGGTGCCAAGCGCCACCAGGTCGAGTAAGTCAGCCAGATTCGGCGGCGCGATGCCGCGTTCCTCAAACCAGCCTTTATCACGCAGGAAAGTGCGCAGCGCCAGCATCAGATAAAAAGCTACGCCAACCCCGGCCAGCGATTTCGATGGGAACTCACAGTCACGCAGGTTTGGGTTAATGATTGCTTCCGCTGCTGGCAGCGTGTCGCCAGGCAGGTGGTGATCGGTCACCAGCACCGGAATGCCCAGAGCATGGGCATGATCGACGCCAGCATGTGATGAGATACCGTTATCAACGGTCATAATCATCTGCGCGCCGCGGGCATGAGCCTGATCGACCACTTCCGGGCTCAGGCCGTAACCGTCTTCAAAGCGGTTAGGCACCAGATAGGAAACGTTGCCGTAACCCAGCGCGCGCAAGGCGAGCACGCTCAACGCCGTACTGGTGGCGCCATCGGCGTCAAAATCGCCAACTACCACGATGTGCAGTTGTTGCTTAAATGCGCCGTAGAGCATTTCTACCGCTTTTTCGACGCCGGTCAGTTGCGCCCACGGCAGCATGCCTTTCACGCCGCGTTCCAGCTCCTGCGCACTGCGCACGCCCCGGCTGGCGTACAGCCGTTGCAGGAGCGGAGGAAGGTCTGGAGGTAAGTCGACGTCGTCAGCCGCCTCTCGGCGGCGTAGTTGTATCTGTTGTTTCACGCGAATCAGTTACCGCTTGTCTGTTTTTGATGCTCATCGAGGAGCGCTTTCAGGTCTTTAGGATCGCGATAGCCCGGCATAAGGGTCCCGTCGCTCAACACCATCGCAGGGGTGCCGTTAACACCAAGCTGCACGCCAAGCGTGTAGTGTTTAGCGATATCAACATCGCAGCTGGCAGCCTCTACGGCTTTGCCGCTCATGGCGTTATCCAGCGCTTTGTTAGGATCTTTGGCGCACCAGATAGCCTTCATATTCTGCTCGGCTTCGCTTTGCAGTCCCTGGCGCGGGAAGGCCAGGTAGCGCACGGTGATACCCAGCGCGTTGTAGTCGCTCATCTGCTCATGCAGCTTGTGACAATAGCCACAGGTAATGTCGGTGAAGACGGTGATGACGTGTTTTTCCTGCGGCGCTTTGTAGACAATCATCTCTTTTTCCAGCGCGTTGAGCTTACCGGCCAGCAACGTGTTGGTAACGTTTACCGGCTGCGCGCCGCTGACATCGTACATCGGCCCCTGGATGATGTGCTTACCATCATCGGTGACGTACAGAACGCCGCTATCCGTCAACACGGTGCTGATGCCCTTGACCGGAGAAGGTTGCACGTCCGTGCTCTGCACACCCAGCTTTGCCAGCAGCTGCTTAATCGCCGCGCTATCGGCATGTGCTGCACCGGATAAGGTGGTCGCCAGCAGGGTGAACATCAGTAAACCTTTTTTCATACTCAATCCTTTTTATTCAGCGCTCACGCACGCGGGTGATGCTGTTGATGAAGTTGTCGCAGACGCTCGGTCGCCACGTGGGTGTAGATCTGCGTTGTGGAGAGATCGCTGTGTCCTAACAGCATCTGCACCACGCGTAAGTCCGCGCCATGGTTAAGTAAATGCGTGGCGAACGCATGGCGTAACACGTGCGGGGAGAGCTTTGCGCTGTCAATCCCCGCCAGTACGGAATAGTGTTTAATCCGATGCCAGAACGTCTGGCGCGTCATCTGCTGCGCGCGCTGGCTGGGAAAAAGCACATCGGACGCCACGCCGTTCAGCAGCCAGGGACGCCCGTACTCAAGGTAATTCTCAACCCACAGTACCGCCTCTTCGCCTAACGGTACCAGTCGTTCTTTATTGCCTTTACCAATCACGCGCACAACACCCTGGCGCAGGCTGATGTCGCTCATGGTCAGACCCACCAGTTCTGAGACGCGCAGACCCGTCGCGTACAGTACTTCCAGCATCGCTTTATCGCGCAGCTCCAGCGGTTGCTCCACCAGCGGTGCCTGCAGCAGGCGTTCAACCTGGGCTTCGCTCAGATCCTTGGGCAAACGCTGCGGCAGCTTTGGCGATGCCAGCAGCGCGCTTGGATCATCCGGGCGGATTTTTTCCCGATAAAGATGCTGAAAGAAACGACGTACGGCGCTCAGTAAGCGCGCAGTACTGGTGGCTTTATAGCCGCCGGTCTGGCGCTCCGCCAACAGCGACTGGAGATCCTCGCCGCTAACGCTGGCAAGCGACAGCTCGCGATGATGCAGCCATTCGACCACCATCGTCAGATCCCGGCGGTAGGCGCTTAGCGTGTTCTCCGCCAGATTACGCTCCAGCCATAAAGCATCGAGAAACTGCTCGATTTGTGCGAGATCCTGTTTCACATCGGCCTCTTTGCTTATCAAAACGGCGTCATTATACCCTAAATAATTCGAGTTGCAGGCTGGCGCAGCCTTTCTGGTAGACTAAGCACAAAGTCACAACAAGAATTGAGACATTTTTGCGATGAACATAGGTCTTTTTTACGGTTCCAGCACCTGCTACACCGAAATGGCGGCGGAAAAAATCCGCGATATCATCGGCCCTGAACTGGTGACGCTGCACAACCTGAAAGATGATTCCCCTGCCCTGATGACGCAATATGACGTGCTGATCCTCGGCATTCCAACCTGGGATTTCGGTGAAATCCAGGAAGATTGGGAGGCCGTCTGGCAACAGCTCGATACGCTGGATCTGCAAGATAAGATCGTCGCGCTATACGGTATGGGCGACCAATTAGGCTACGGCGAATGGTTCCTTGATGCACTGGGTATGCTGCACGACAAGCTGGCAACCAAAGGCGTGAAGTTCATCGGCTATTGGCCAACTGAAGGCTATGAGTTTACCAGTCCGAAACCGGTTATCGCCGACGGGCAGCTGTTTGTTGGGCTGGCGCTGGATGAAACTAACCAGTACGACCTGAGCGATGAACGCATCCAGAGTTGGTGCGAGCAAATCCTCGGCGAAATGGCTGAGCAGTTCGCCTGAGGCTTGACTTAATCTTGCGCCGATTTCTGTAACACCAGTCGGCGCAGGTCGCGCCACTCTCCCGCGTCCATACTATCTGCTGCGACCCACAGATGCTGGGTACGGTGGTTTTTTATATCCCGCAGACGCAGCAGCATTCCGCTATTGATCACCCATGGGGTACCGACGATTTCCCACTCCGCTTTTTGCCAGCGCAGTCGGGAGTCCATCAGCAGTTTTATTTCGCCCTGACGGGCGTGAATCCGCCTCTGGCTGCGCACGCAGTCAAACACCACCAGCGACAGCAGTATCAGCCATAACGGGGTGTAGCTGAGCGGCCAGGGCATCAGCAGCACGAGTGCCGCCACAACACCATGCAGCAGCAGTGAGAACCACTGCGCTCGCCATGAGATGCGTAAATCAGATTGCCACAGGACCACGTTCCCGATTCCGTATCTGAATTAATTTTACCATCCGTTGCAGTTCCGCATCAGCCGGTTCACCATGGTTCATTAACCAGTTGAACAGGTCCGGATCGTCGTTTTCCAGCAGGCGGATGAACAACAGCTTGTCGCCATCGCTGAGCGTATCGTACTCGTACTCAAAAAACGGCATGATGGAGATATCGAGTTCACGCATCCCCCGGCGACACGCCCAGTGGATACGAGCTTTATTGTTAATATCCATGTTTTACTTCCTACTTATAAATATTTCTTAGTTTAACCCGTTTTCGCCACTGACTTCACAGGAATATCAAGATTCGCGAGCGCGCCTCCATGAAAACCCTAAAATTATCAGGTCTTTCATTATTTCCTGCGGTATAGCTTCCCACCATTGAGGGCACAAATGGCTTGCCGAAAGCGCTTGCATTGCACTCTAGCTCTTTTACCATTAGTCACACACTCTGCGTTAAGCTATTCGGGATATGACTATGGCTTTTACACCTTTTCCTCCGCGTCAGCCTTCCTCTTGCGCGCGTCTTCCGTTAACGCTGATGACGCTGGATGACTGGGCGCTGGCGACGATTACCGGTGCGGATGGCGAAAAATATCTGCAAGGGCAGATTACCGCTGATATCAGTCAACTAACCAACGAGCAGCACCTGCTTGCCGCGCATTGCGATGCTAAAGGCAAGATGTGGAGCAATCTGCGCGTTTTCCGCCGTAACGAGGGGTTTGCGTGGATTGAACGCCGCAGCCTGCGCGACGCGCAATTGACTGAACTGAAAAAATACGCGGTGTTCTCTAAAGTGACGATCGCCGCCGATGATGAACTGGTGCTGCTGGGCGTCGCCGGTTTCCAGGCCCGTGCCGCGCTGGCACCGCTGTTTAGCGAACTGCCGAATGCCGATAAACAGGTTGTCAGTGAAGGATCCACCAGCCTGCTGTGGTTTGAGCATCCGGCCGAGCGTTTCCTGCTGGTGACCGATGAGGCAACCGCCACCCGCGTCACCGAGGCCCTACGCGGTGAAGCGCAGCTTAACAACAGCCAGCAGTGGCTGGCGCTGAATATTGAAGCCGGACTGCCGGTTATCGACAGCGCCAACAGCGCACAGTTTATTCCGCAAGCGACTAACCTTCAGGCATTGGGCGGCATCAGCTTTAAGAAAGGCTGCTACACCGGTCAGGAAATGGTTGCCCGCGCAAAATTCCGCGGTGCCAACAAGCGTGCTCTGTGGTCCCTGGCGGGGAAAGCCAGCCGCGTGCCGGAAGCCGGGGAGGATCTTGAGCTGAAAATGGGTGAAAACTGGCGTCGTACCGGCACCGTTTTAGCCGCCGTGCAGTTAGACGATGGTCGCCTGCTGGTGCAGGTGGTGATGAATAACGATATGGAGCCGGACAGCGTATTCCGTGTGCGCGATGATGCCGGTAGCCTGAGCATCGAACCGCTGCCGTATTCGCTGGAAGAAGGTTAAGCCTCAATTAAGCCGTCTCCCCGGAGGCGGCGCAATGCGCCTGTCCGGGCTACCGGACAGCAGACAGCTGTGAACTTGTAGCCGGCCATAATAGTAGCTCCACCGGGGAATCTCCCGAAAACGATACCGCCTCCCTGCAGTCTCTCAACGGCCATATCCGTCTTTGAGCTAATGCACCATCTCTGGCCCCAGGCCACTTTCATGCATAGCAGAATAGTGTATGTTCTGAACAATCATTTATTTCTTAAGCGGTAAAGAGAATGAGACGGATTGAGGTAATACAGGGAGAGCTGGCGCGGCTGACGAGCGGCTTGAGTCTTGCAGATTTAGCGCAGGAGACGGCGTTTACGGCAGAAGCCATCGGCTTTAACCTTGGGCTGGCGCGTAACTCAGTGAGTAAAGATCTCAATCAGTTGTGGAGCGACGGTTTGGTCATTAAGAGCCGTGGCCGTCCGGTATTCTTCCTGCACCGTCAAGCGGTAGAAACGCTGCTAGGACGCACGCTGGAGGAGTCCGAGCGTGAAGTGCGCACGGTTGCCGATCTGCTCCCCCATCAGGAAGACCACTCGACTGATGACCCTTTTAGCGGCCTGATTGGTTATGACCGTAGTCTGCGTGACGCGGTGGAAAAAGGCCGCGCTGCGGTACTTTATCCCCACGGGTTGCATGTGCTGTTGACCGGCCCTTCCGGCGTTGGCAAAACCTTCTTTGCCGAACTGATGCATCGCTTTGCCTGCGAACATGCAACGGGAACTGCGCCGCCGCTGGTCTACTTTAACTGTGCAGAATATGCCCATAACCCGGAACTGCTCTCCTCGCACCTGTTTGGTCACCGTCAGGGCGCATTTACCGGAGCAAACGAGAATAAACCCGGTTTGGTTGAACAGGCCGATGGTGGCTATCTACTGCTTGATGAGGTCCACCGTCTGCCGTATGAAGGGCAGGAAAAGCTATTCTCCATTCTCGACAAAGGCCAGTATCGCCCTCTCGGCTCAAGCGCCACTGCGCGCTCAATTTCGGTACGCCTGATTTGTGCAACGACTGAACCGGTCAGCTCGGCGCTGTTGCGCACCTTCCAGCGGCGTATTCAGGTCTGCATCGATCTGCCCGGTATTCGCCAGCGCTCGGTGGAAGAGCAGGTTGAATTGATTGTCGGTTTCTTACAGCGTGAGAGCCGTAAAATCGAGCGCACAATAAGCATCGACAAAACGCTGCTGCTCTGGCTGTTAAATAAACCGCTGGAAGGCAATATTGGCCAGCTCAAAAGTGATATTCAGTTCCTGTGTGCCCAGGCGTGGGCATCAGGGATGACGGAGCATAGCGATACGCTACAGTTGGATAAACGGCTGGCGGAGATGCCGTTTAACGCCACGCCGGAGCAGCGTCTGCTGGTCGATACGCTATTTGACGGTAAAGAGCGGCTAAGTGTTGATGCGCGCACGCTGCCGGCGTTGAAAACCTCGCTGGCGACGGGAGCGGAGATTGAAGAGAGCGATCTCTTTTACAGCTTCCTGACTCGCGAATATGTCAATCTGCGCAACAGCAACGTTCCGCCAGCTGAAACGCTGGCAATCCTGAAAAACAAGCTCAGTTCAATTTTTGAATATGGTCTCTACAGCCGCGACAATATTGCCCATCCGCCGCGC
The DNA here is from genome assembly GCF_051131775.1 of Klebsiella sp. MISC125. Classification (NCBI taxonomy): domain Bacteria; kingdom Pseudomonadati; phylum Pseudomonadota; class Gammaproteobacteria; order Enterobacterales; family Enterobacteriaceae; genus Klebsiella; species Klebsiella sp. MISC125. The sequence goes on along the minus strand of NZ_CP180448.1, from coordinate 990,423 downwards.
TATGGCGATCAGATTGAGGAGCGCGTGACGCTGCTGATTGGCTGCGTAGAGCAGGTACTGGGTTTTACGCTGCCTGAAAACCTGGTGAATCCGCTGCGTAAGCACTTTCTGGCGCTGATTGGCTACGTGCAGCGTGGTCTTATCCCGCAGCTTTACTCCTCCAGCCTGATCCTCGACCGCTGTAAAGATGAATACGACAACGCCACGCTGCTGTGTCGAAAAATCAACGAGCTACTGCATATCCAGTGCCCGGCGACGGAAGTGGTCTGGCTATGCCTGTTCCTGAAGGAGTGTCGACATTACCGCCAGCGCATCGACGCCAGCCCGGACTGCGGGGTGATTTTGATTGCCCATGGTTCGACGACGGCCACCAGCCAGGCGCAGTACGTGAACCGGGTGCTGGAGCGCGAGCTGTTTAGCGCCATTGACATGCCGTTTGAGCAGTCGGTGCATGACACCCTCGAAACGTTAATCCAGATGATCCAGGCCCGACGCTGGCAGCGGCTGATATTGATGGTAGATATCGGTTCACTGGTGCATTTTGGCAGTACTATCAGCAAGCTATTTCAGATTGATGTACTGCTGATGCCCAATATCACGCTGACCAGCCTGCTGGAGTTAGGGCTGGATTTAAGCTATGAAACCAGCGAGTTACCACAGTTGGCGGCGTTAATGCAGAGTAAAGATATCCCCTGCCAGCTCTGCACGCCGCAGCAGGAGAACGGCGGTAAAGTACTGGTAATCTCCTGCATTACCGGCATGGGCACGGCGGAGAAAATCAAAAAGGTGCTGGAGGAAAGCTTTGGCGAACTGATGTCAGAGGACACGCGGATGGTGATCCTCGACTACAACGAGGTGCGCAGTCTGGAGCGGGTCCAGCAGGCGATTAACCCCAGCGAACGGCTGGCGGGAATTGTCGGCACCTTCCAGCCCGGTCTGCCGGATATTCCGTTTATCTCGCTGGAAGAATTGTTCTCCGAACAGGGGCCGGAGCTGGTGCTAAGCCTGCTGACACCGGATCTCTCAAGCAGCGAACGCCGCCTGGAGATGGAGCGCAGCGCGATGCGTTTTATCAGCGCGCTAACCATGGAAAGCATCATCAACCATATTTCGGTGCTCAATCCTCAGCGCATTCTCAAAGAGATGGAAGGCGTGCTCAACCATCTGACCACCTCGCTTTCGCTGAAACCGAGCCGCCAGGTGACACTGCGCTTCCTGATCCACTGCTGCTGTATGGTCGAGCGTATCGTGATTAACCGCAAACCGTTACAGATGTCGCTGGAGAACAAGCCCGATCTGGATGCCCGGGCGTTTAGTGTCATTAAATCCGCCTTCCTGCCGATCGAAGAGGCTTATGCCATCCGTTTATCCGACGCGGAATATTTTTATATCTACGAACTGTTGTATCGCTAACCCCTTATCTGGCGTGGCTCTGCGCCTCGCCAGCCCTCTCTTCTCCCCCACGTGACACAAATTCTGGCACAGCCTTTGCTCTTACTACGTGTGTAAACGTAATAGAGCCAGGAGGCCATTTTGACTACCACTGAACCCTTGTCCCAAATCCTGCTGCTGACGCATGGCGGCTGGGGGCAACAGCTTTGCAACAGCCTGTGCATGGTGACGGGCGAAATCAAAGGCGTGACGGAAATTGCGCTGATGCCCGTCGATACGCTGGGCGAATTTTACCAGCGTGTCGAAGCCGTTGTGAAAACCATGCCGGAAGGCTCACTCATTCTGACCGATTTTGTTGGCGGTACCACCTCAAACGTGGCGGCGCGACTGAGTGCAGATTATCCGGTGGCGGTGGTTTCCGGGCTAAATGCCTCGCTGTTGCTGGAGGCGCTGGACAGGCGTGAAGAGGGGCCGCTCTCTGCCTGCGTGGCCGAGCTGGTGGAAGCCGCACGCAGCAGCTGTCTGGACGTTGTCGCCCACGTTCGTCAATTACAACAACCACAATAAGGGAAAAATATTATGGCTAACATCGTGTTATGTCGCATCGACAGCCGCCTGATTCATGGACAGGTGGTGACAAAGTGGGTCGGACAATCTCAGGCCAACCGGATTGCGGTAGTCAGTGATGAGCTGGACGCCGATCCGTTTATGAAAAACATCTATCTGATGGCCGCGCCGCCAAACATTAAAGTGGATTGCTACAGCAATCAGAGCTTTGCGGCATCGTGGAAAGAAAATCAGCTTGGCGATGGCAATGTGCTGGTGCTGTTCCCTTCTCTGGCGGCGATTCAGGAAGCCGTACAGCTGGGGGTTGATGTCTCCGCCATTCAGGTGGGTGGTTTAGGCGGCGGACCAAACCGCAAAGTCGTTTTCCAGAACATCACGCTGGATGAAAAAGACGTTGGCATTCTTAACGACCTGAAAAGTCGCGGGATTAAGGCAGTATTCCAGACCATTCCGGAAGATAAGCCGCAGTCTCTGGACGATATCCTGAAAAAATTCTAACCATTTAACATACACAAAATCATTCTGGATGCATCGAGGCGGCAACTGAGTGAATCCCCTGGAGCTTACTAAAGTAAGTGACTGGGGTGAGCGAAGGTAGACAACAAAGAGGCAGCCTGAAGGATGAAGTGTATAGGAAAATATTATGGATACTTTAGTCTTTGCAAGCCTGATGGGATTGTATTACTGGTTTGCCCGATTACGCCTTGGCTACACCTTCTCCGCCATGCTGCTTCAGCCGGTGGTTATCGCCGTCTTCGTCGGCTTGCTGCTCGGCAATATGCAAACGGCAATGATTATTGGTGCGGGCATGCAGCTCGTTTATCTCGGCGTAACTTCGACGCCGGGCGGTAACGTACCGTCGGACCCGGCGCTGGCCGCCTGTATTGCTATTCCCATTGCCGTGAAGGCCGGGATGGATCCGAACCTGGCGATAGCGCTGGCGATTCCGTTTGGCGTGATCGGCGTGTTCCTCGACCAGTTGCGTCGTACGCTGAACGCCGCCTGGGTGCATATGGCGGATAAACATGCGGAAACGGCGAATATGGCGGGCATTATGCGCTGCGCCTTCCTCTACCCGGCACTGCTTGGGCTGGTACTGCGCTTCCCGGTGGTATTTGCCGCCAACTATTTCGGCCAGAACGTTGTGGAAAGTTTCCTCAAGCTGATGCCGCACTGGCTGACCCACTCCTTTGAAATCATGGGCGGGATCCTCCCGGCTCTGGGTTTCGCCATCACCATTATGGTGATCGGTAAAAAGAGCCTGCTGCCGTGGTTCATTGGTGGATTCTTCGCGGTGCTCTATCTGAAGGTAGACATCATGGCGATGGCCATCTTCGGTACCTGCGTGGCCTTCCTGATTAAAGGCCTGGCGAAAAATGAAGGAGCAGCATGATGAGCAGCGACGTAATGCAGAATGAACTGGTCGAACGCGCACGAGTAAGCGGCACACTGACCAAAGCCGATATCACTAAAGCCTGGTTTATCTACTGGTTGGGTGCGGAAGTTTCCAGCTCCTATGAGCGTTTGCAAAGCCTGATTTTCTGCGCCTCGATGACGCCGATCATCAAAAAGCTTTACCCGCAAAAAGAGGAGCAGGTAGAGGCGCTAAAACGTCATCTGAACTTCTTCAACTCGGAACAGACCTTTGGTGCGGTGATTCAGGGGATCTCCATTGCGATGGAGGAGCAAAAAACCCGCGGCGAGCCGATTAGCGATGCTTCAATCACCGGGATTAAAACCGGCCTGATGGGGCCGCTGGCCGGGATGGGCGACTCCATTATCTGGGCCGCCGTGATGCCGCTGCTGATTGCTATTTTTATTCCGTTCGCCGCCAACGGCAGCGCAATGGGCGGTATTGTGCCCTTAATTCTCTACCCGGCGATTACGCTGGCGATTAGCTACGGCATGGTGCACAAAGGCTACACGCTGGGGCGCGACTCAATAATCGGCCTGCTGCAAGGGGGGCGAATCAAAGAACTGATCTACGGCGCGAACGTGCTCGGTTTGATCATGATGGGCGCGCTTTCGGCGAGCTACGTCAAAATTACCACGCCGTTAAAAATCAGCGCCCTGAAAGGTTCTGAGGTGGTCGTCCAGCAGATCCTCGACTCCATCGCACCGGGCCTGCTGCCGCTAGCGGCGGTATTCGCGGTCTACTTCTATCTGCTGAAGAAAGGGCCGCGTTACACCACTATTTTGCTGTCGATTGTCGCGCTGAGCGTGGTCTGTTCGCTGTTGGGAGTACTGTAAGCCATGACGCAGAACATCTATCAACAGCTGGGGCTAAAGCAAGTTATTAACGCCTGCGGCAAGATGACGATTCTGGGCGTCTCCAGCGTCGCGCCACAGGTGATGCAGGCCACGGCTCGGGCGGCTTCAGCCTTTGTGGAAATCGACAGACTGGTGGACCGTACTGGCGAGCTGGTTTCCCGCTTTACCGGCGCTGAGGACAGTTACGTCACTTCCTGCGCTTCGGCGGGCATCGCCATTGCCGTCGCCGCCGCCATTACTCGTGGTGACCAGGCCAGGGTCACGCTGATGCCGGACAGCTCCGGTATGGCCAACGAAGTAGTGATGCTGCGCGGGCATAACGTCGACTACGGTGCGCCGATTACCAGCGCCATTCGCCTCGGCGGCGGGCGTGTGGTAGAGGTGGGTTCGAGCAACCTGGCGGCCCGCTGGCAACTGGAGAGCGCGATTACTGACAACACCGCCGCGCTGCTGTATGTGAAATCACACCACTGCGTGCAGAAAGGGATGTTGAGCATTGAAGACTTTGTGCAGGTCGCACAGGTTCGCAACCTGCCGCTGATTGTTGATGCCGCCGCCGAGGAGGATTTGCACGCCTGGGTGGCGAGCGGAGCGGATATGGTTGTCTACAGCGGGGCAAAAGCCTTTAACGCGCCCACCTCCGGGTTTATCACCGGTAAGAAACCGTGGATCGCTGCCTGTAAAGCACAGCACCACGGCATCGCCAGGGCGATGAAAATCGGTAAGGAGAATATGGTTGGGCTGGTGTACGCGCTGGAAAATTATCATCAGGAGCAGGCGGTAGTGACTGCCGAACAACTGAAGCCAGTGGCGGAGGCAATTTCCGCGATTCGCGGGCTGAGCGCCGATATTGAGCAGGATGAAGCAGGGCGCGCCATCTGGCGTATTCGTATCCGGGTGAATGCGCAGGCGTTAGGCATTGACGCCTGTGAAGTGGAAGCGCAACTGCGCGGCGGCGATATCGCCATTTATGCCCGACGCTATAACCTTCATCAGGGCGTATTTAGCCTCGATCCGCGGACGGTCGCAGAAGGGGAAATGGCGTTAATCGTGGCGCGACTCAAGGAGATTGCAGACCATGCAGCAGATTAATTTTTATCGCCAACGAGTGGCGATCAACGTGCTGGCGAAAGATATTGCCAATGCCAGGGAAATCTATGATGCCGCAGAGGGCCATGCGGTAATCGGCGTGCTCTCCGCGCAGTTTGCCTCAGTGGAAGACGGCGTTCAGGAGGTCAAACGCTGGATGGTGGAGGTACCGTCCATTTCGGTAGGGCTGGGGGCCGGGGATCCGGCACAGTATTACAAGGCAGCGATGATTGCGTCAGCGGTTCATCCGGCGCACGTCAACCAGACCTTTACCGGCTGCGGTTTCGCGGCAGGGGCGCTGGCGGCGACGGGCGGCGAACAGACGCACATTAACGCGCTGGTCAGCCCGACGGGAACGCCGGGCGAGGTGCTGATTTCAACAGGAGTCAGCAGTAGTCAGGGAACGCCCGCCCGCGTTTCCTGCGATGCGGCGGTACGTATGATGCAGGATTCAGGGGCGCATGCGGCGAAGTTTTTCCCAATGGGCGGTGAGAAGTCGCTACCGGAGCTGTATGTGCTGGCGACCACCGCTGCGCGCAACGGGATGACGCTGATAGAACCAACCGGCGGAATCGATCTCGATAACTTTGGCATTATTTTGCAAAGCTGTCTGGAAGCAGGCGTACCTCGCGTGATGCCTCATGTTTACAGCTCGATAATCGACCCGAAAACCGGCAATACACGACCAGAAGATATCCGCAGATTAATGGATATCGTGAAAGCCGTAGTCTAAATAAAAAAACAATCCGTAGCCCTGGCAAGCAAGCTATCACCAACGGAGAATGTCCCGGAGGCGGCGCTGGCGCGCCTGTCCGGGCTACCGGACAGCAGACGTCTGTGAACTTGTAGCCCAGTCAGCGCAGCGCCACCGGGAAGATGGCCGCAGGAGATTGGGAACCGTGGAAATTCCCGGAGGCGGCGCTGGCGCGCCTGTCTGGGCTACCGGACAGGCGCCGGGAGATTTCTCGAAATTTAAACCTGTCCGACGTACAGATAAATCGCCAGGAAGTGGCACACGCTGCCGCCAAGCACAAACCCATGCCAGATTGCATGATTGTACGGAATGCGCTTGCAGACGTAGAAAATTACCCCCAGCGAATAGACCACTCCGCCGACCGCCAGCAGCGTGACGCCGCCCACCGCCAGCTTAATCGCCAGCTGATAAACCACGATAAGCGACAGCCAGCCCATCGTCAGGTAGGTCACCAGTGAGAGGATCTTAAAGCGATGCGCGATGGTCAGCTTGAACAGGATCCCCAGCAGCGCCAGGCTCCAGATAACAATCATCAGCCCGCGCGATAGCGGTGAATTTAGCCCCACCAGCAGGAACGGCGTGTAGGTCCCGGCAATCAGCAGATAGATGGCGCAGTGGTCAAACTTTTTCAGCCACAGCTTAGCCCGCTGATGCGGAATCGCGTGATAGAGAGTGGAGGCGAGGAACAGCAAAATCATGCTGCCGCCGTACAGGCTGTAGCTGGTGATAGCCGTTGCGCCAGCGTTGCTATCTACCGCCTGCACCAACAACAACACCAGACCGACGATACCAAACACCAGCCCGATCCCGTGGCTGATGCTGTTGGCAATTTCCTCTGCCAGAGAATATCCCTGAGTGATTAATGGTTTGCGAACCATATTTGACTCCGAAAACAAGTACGCTTTTTGTGCTCACTTAGGTTAACTGAGAATGATTCCAGTGAACACCTGTTAGCTAAAATAAAAAGATGAATATTTATGAACACTATAAAATCATAGTGTTACAGTTAAATTTCAACTAACAGTCGTTCACTATTTTATTAAAGCGTTTCGAATTCAATGACATAAAACTGCTGTTCACCCGGATAGATCTCCGCAATCACGTCTCGTAGTTGCGTCAGCGTCATATTCTCCTGCTGCGCATGGAGATCGGTCAGCGTCTCCAGGGTTACCGTTGAGGTCGCCACTACGCGGATGGTGCAAAAATAGCCGTTATCTTCGTAACGTCCAACGCGCAGGATATCGCCCACTTTAAAGTGCGATTCGGCTGCATTGCGGATAGTAATGGTTTTACGCCCGGCAAGGATGTCGTCCTGAAAGCGCTGAAAAAAGGTAATGTCATTCTGCTGCATGATATAATTCCGTCCTGGTCATTATGAATTGTGAGTTTGCCACTGTGAGTATCTTCTCCCACGCTGCTATCGCCAGTCTCAACAATCTTGAGATGATGGTCTATCACTACGTTATTAAGAATCGTGACAAAGTGATGTATATGACCATCCGCGAACTGGCGGAAGCCGTCGGAGTCTCTACGACAACCGTCCTGCGCTTCTGCCGTAAGCTGCAGTGCGAAGGCTACTCAGAGTTTCGCGTACGCTTTAAATTATATCTGGAGCAGAATGAGCCTCAACAGGCAAATATCGGTGCCAGTGAAATAATGAGCTTTTTCAAAAGCGTCAATAACGATGAATTTGATGGCTTACTGGAACAGGCCGTCGATATTATCCTCTCTTCTGAGCGTATTATTTTCGTTGGCGCGGGGACTTCCGGCGCACTGGCGAAATATGGTGCCCGCTTCTTTTCTAACGTTGGGAAATTCAGCAATCATATCGATGACCCTTATTTCCCGGTCACCAATGATATGGCGCGCAATGCGCTGGCGATCGTGCTGTCGGTCTCCGGCGAAACCGAAGAGATCCTGCGTTTCGCTAGCCAGTTCAGCCTGCACCGCTGCAAAGTGATGTCCATCACCAGCCACGAACACTCGCGACTGGCAAAGCTTGCGGACTTTAATCTCTCGTGGCACGTCCCGCAAACGCGTATCGGCGGCGTCTACGATATTACGACGCAGATCCCGGTTATTTATATTCTTGAAAGTCTCGGGCGTAAATTAGCGCGTAAACTCAGCTAAAAATAACACCCTGTTTTTTCGATGTAACAAATTCCACAACTGGCAAATTGTTATATCGTGACATTTATATCCCCTTTGCTAGACTCGAAACCAACAAGTAATTATGACGAGATCAGCAAAGATGAAAAAAATACCTTTACCGAAAGACTTTTTATGGGGTGGCGCGGTAGCTGCGCACCAGGTTGAAGGCGGCTGGAATAAAGGCGGCAAAGGCCCAAGCATCTGTGATGTGCTGACCGGTGGCGCGCACGGCGTACCACGCGAGATAACCCAGCAGGTTGAGCCGGGTAAATACTACCCGAACCACGAAGCCATCGACTTCCACGGCCACTATAAAGAAGACATCAAGCTGTTTGCCGAGATGGGCTTTAAGTGTTTCCGTACCTCTATCGCCTGGACCCGCATCTTCCCGTTAGGCGACGAAACCCAGCCGAATGAAGAAGGCCTGAAGTTTTACGATGACATGTTCGATGAACTGTTGAAGTACAACATCGAGCCGGTTATCACCCTCTCCCACTTTGAGATGCCGCTGCATCTGGTTCAGCAATATGGTGGCTGGACCAACCGTAAAGTGGTCGATTTCTTTGCGCGCTTCGCCGAAGTGGTCTTCGAGCGCTATAAGCACAAAGTGAAATACTGGATGACCTTTAACGAGATCAACAACCAGCGCAACTGGCGTGCGCCGCTGTTTGGCTACTGCTGCTCGGGCGTGGTCTATACCGATCATGAAAACCCGGAAGAGACCATGTACCAGGTGCTACACCACCAGTTCGTGGCCAGCGCGCTGGCGGTAAAAGCGGCGCGTCAAATCAACCCGGATATGCAGGTTGGCTGCATGCTGGCGATGGTTCCCCTCTATCCGTTCTCCTGTAAGCCGGAAGACATCATGTTCGCTCAGGAGTCAATGCGCGAGCGCTATGTCTTTACCGATGTCCAGCTACGCGGTTACTACCCAAGCTACGTCCTGAACGAATGGGAACGTCGCGGCTTTAACATCAAAATGGAAGACGGCGATGCGCAGATCCTGCGTGAAGGGACCTGTGCTTACCTCGGCTTCAGCTACTACATGACCAACGCGGTGAAAGCGGAAGGCGGCACCGGCGACGCGATTTCTGGCTTTGAAGGCAGCGTACCGAACCCGCACGTCAAAGCCTCCGACTGGGGCTGGCAAATCGACCCGGTAGGCCTGCGCTATGCGCTGTGCGAACTGTATGAACGCTATCAAAAACCGCTGTTCATTGTGGAAAACGGTTTTGGCGCTTATGACAAAGTCGAAGAAGACGGCAGCATCAACGACGACTACCGTATCGACTACCTGCGCGCACACGTCGAAGAGATGATCAAAGCGGTCACTTACGACGGCGTTGAGCTGATGGGCTACACCCCGTGGGGCTGCATCGACTGCGTCTCCTTCACCACCGGCCAGTACAGCAAACGTTACGGCTTTATCTACGTCAATAAACACGACGACGGCACCGGCGATATGTCGCGCTCGCGTAAGAAAAGTTTCAACTGGTACAAAGAGGTTATCGCCAGCAACGGTGAAAAACTGTAATGCTTTCGCCCTCTCCCGGCCGGGAGGGGGCAAAAAGCCCCTCGATATATACCCTAAGTAATTCGAGTTGCAGGACAAGGCACTTGTACCTTGAACAGCGCTTGCGCTGGCCCCGAAGGGGCGAGGCCGTAGGCCGAGTAACGCGGCAAGAGAGTGAATCCCGATGAGCTTACTTTGGTAAGTGATTCGGGTGAACGAACGCAGTCAACACACCTGCAACTTGAAGTACGACGGGTACAGACACTTCTTTACAGCATTAACATTGCCAAAACGCTTTCGCCCGATAAGATAGGCCACGTGAATAATTGAGGCGATCATGATCAAGCGACAACGCAAAGCCATCCTTCTTGTAGCCCTTGCCTGTCTGGTGGTGCTGATATGCACCGCGCAGCGTATGGCCGGGATGTATGCGCTTGTCATAAATGCGACTGCCGCCACTCAATTGGTACAGCAGGGTCAGAGTAATAGCGATGAGCCTGTGACGCCCTGCGAGCTGAGCGCCAAATCGCTGATGGCCGTTCCGCCGATACTATTCGAAGGCGCGCTATTTGCCATCACCCTGCTGCTGGCGGTACTGGCGGCAAACCCTGCGCGTATTGAGCGCCTCTGGCCTCCCCGCGAAATTTCTCCTCCCCGGTTACGGGTGCATCTCCGATTATGCGTTTTCCGTGAATGAGCACTGGCCTGACGGTTCAGGTTAATCATTCATTTACGGAGAAAATTTATGTTTATGGTATTCAGGCGACTGCTGGTCTGCCTGCTTTGGCTATGGCTGCCCGTCAGCCAGGCCGCCGACAGCGGCTGGTTACGCGCCGCCGATAATCAACACGCCAGCGTCAGGCTGCGCGCGCAAAATGAGAGCAGCGGCGAAACGCGCTTGCTGCTGGACGTCGCTCTGGAAAAGGGCTGGAAAACCTACTGGCGCTCACCGGGTGAAGGGGGAATTGCTCCGGCAATAACCTGGTCAAAACCGCTTGATGTCAGTTGGTACTGGCCAACGCCGCAGCGCTTTGACGTCGCCGGGATTTCTACTCAGGGCTATCACGGCAACGTCAGCTTCCCACTGGAGATTCGCGGCCCACTGCCGGAAACCCTGCACGGCGTGCTGACGCTATCAACCTGTAGCAACGTCTGTATTCTCACCGACTATCCCTTCTCGCTGGATATGACCTCCCCCGCAGGAAGCGATTTTCGCTACGACTTCACGCGGGCGATGGGCACTCTACCGCTGACGGACGGCCTGACCTCGCAGCGTAGCGCCAGCTATATCAGCGGTAAGTTAACGGTCACCGCCGTTCGCGAAGCGGGCTGGCAGCAGCCCTCGCTATTTATCGACAGTATGGATGACGTGGATTTCGGCAAGCCCGCCTTCGCCATCAAGGGGAATACGCTTATCGCCACGCTGCCGGTCACCGATAGCTGGGGCGATGCTGCGCCAAACCTCAGCGGTAAGACTTTGTCGCTGGTGCTTACCGAGGGCGGTCAGGCCGAGGAGAGCCGGGTTGCCATTGTTCAGGGGACTGCCGCACCGGAGCTGTCTCTGTGGTGGGTGCTGCTGATGGCGCTGGCCGGGGGCCTGATCCTCAACGTGATGCCCTGCGTGCTGCCGGTACTGGCCATGAAGCTGGGCACGCTGGTGCAAAGCGCTAACCAGCAGCGCGGGGTAATAAGACGTCAGTTCCTGGCATCCGTTGGCGGGATTATCGCCTCTTTCCTCGCTCTGGCGCTGATGATGACCCTGTTAAGGCTGGGCAATCAGGCGCTGGGCTGGGGCATTCAGTTCCAGAATCCGTGGTTTATCGGTGCGATAGCGCTGGTGATGGTGCTTTTCAGCGCCAGCCTGATGGGGCTGTTTGAGTTTCGCCTCTCCTCTAACACCAGCACGTTTCTGGCCACCCGCGGCGGAAGCGGTTTATTGGGCCACTTCTGGCAAGGGGCATTCGCCACGCTTCTCGCCACACCGTGTACCGCGCCGTTTCTCGGCACTGCCGTATCGGTGGCGCTCGTTGCGCCACTGCCGCTGCTGTGGGGGATCTTCTTCGCGATGGGTCTGGGAATGAGCCTGCCGTGGTTGCTGATTGTCGCCTGGCCCGGTTTCGCCCGACATCTTCCTCGCCCAGGCCGCTGGATGAACCGCGTTCGGGTCATTCTCGGGCTGATGATGCTCGCCTCGTCGCTGTGGCTGGTAAGTCTGCTGACGGTGCACATAGGTCGCCTGCCGGTGCTCGCACTGTTGGTGATTCTGACTCTCGTTCTGCTGCTGGCGACGGCCTGGCGCTACCGCTGGCGTACGGCGCTACAGGCCGCAGCGCTGGCCCTGGTGATTGCGGTCGCGGTGGCTTTGATTTCACCACCGGAAAGCCAGGGTTCGCGCCACGATCGCGTCAACTGGCAACCGCTCAGTGAACAGGCGATTGCCGACGCACTGGCCAATCATCAGCGAGTGTTTGTCGATGTAACCGCCGACTGGTGCGTGACCTGTAAAGCCAATAAATACAACGTATTGCTTCGTGATGAGGTACAGGAGGCGCTCTCAGCCCCGGATGTGGTGGCGCTGCGCGGCGACTGGAGTCGACCGTCGGACACCATTAGCCAGTTTCTGACCGCTCGCGGCAGCGCCGCCGTACCGTTCAATCAGATTTATGGACCGGCGTTACCGCAGGGCCAGACGCTGCCTGCGCTATTAAATCGAGAAGAGCTTCTCGCCACCCTATCCGCTGCGAAAGGAAAATAATCATGAGAATCATCACCGCATTACTGCTGCTGTGCATAGCAACATTTAGCATGGCCGCGCCGGAATCTTCCACCGATGACCAGCTCGCCAGGCTGCTGTTTAACGATCCCTTAAGCCCGCGTATGGGAGCCAAAGAGCCGAAACTGACCATCGTCTCATTCACGGATTACAACTGCCCTTACTGCAAGCAGTTCGACCCAATGCTGGAGAAAATCGTCCATGATAATCCTGACGTTTTACTGATTGTGAAGCTACTGCCGTTTAAGGGGCAAAGTTCGGTCAACGCCGCCAAAGCCGCGCTCTCAACCTGGCAGCAGCAGCCAGATAAGTTTTGGGCGCTGCATCAGCGGCTGATGGCGAAAAAGGGCTATCACGATGATGCCAGCATTCACGCCGCGCAGCAGAAGACCGCCACTGACGGGGTGAAGATCGATGAGAAAACCATGGAATCGCTAAAGATGAACCTGATTTTGTCGCAGGTGCTGAATATTCAGGGCACGCCGGCCACCATTATCGGCGACGAGATGGTAGCGGGCGCAATCCCCGAAGCAGATCTGGAGGGGCTGGTGAAAGAACAGCTGGCGAAAGCGGATGCGCAGTAAATTAACGCGCTGGCTGCGCGAGGGGATCGTCTTGCTATTGATTGGGGTGGCGATAAGCCTGGCGGTGGATTACGTACGTAAACCCGCATTGCCGCAAAATTTCACCAGCACGCCGCTGCAAACCCTTGATGGCCGGACGGTCGATCTGGCGGCAATGAGCCACGAACGTCCGCTGCTGCTGTACGTCTGGGCCACATGGTGCGGCATATGTCGTTACACCACGCCATCGGTGGCCGCGTTGGCTGACGATGGCGGTAACGTTATAACCGTGGCGCTGCGCTCCGGCGATAACGCCGCCCTGGAGAAATGGCTGGCGCATAAAAAGATGGCGTTACCGACGATCAACGACGCCAGCGGTCAGCTCTCACGGCAGTGGGATGTGCAGGTGACGCCAACTCTGGTCGTGATTTCGCGCGGCGAGGTGAAGTCGGTCACCAGCGGCTGGACCAGCGGTTGGGGGATGCGCCTGCGGCTGTGGATGGCGTCGTAGCGCATCTCCCCCGCTCGCTGAGCTACGGGTCGATGCGGTCTGAAGGTCTGGCAACCCGGAAATCCACAGTGTAATGGATCACAAAACTCCCGGTGGCGCTGCGCTGACCGGGCTACAAGTTCACAGTTGTCTGCGGGCTGGTAGCCCGGACAGGTGCGCAGCGCCGCCTCCGGGAAAGATTTACGGATTACCTCCCGCCCGCCAGCTCCAGAAAGCTGCCGGTCACGTAGGAGGCTTTGTCGCTCAGCAGCCAGACGATGGCCTGGGCGACCTCTTCCGGCTGACCGCCGCGCTGCATCGGCAACATCGACTTCACGCGATCCACGCGCCCCGGTTCACCGCCGCTGGCGTGCATTTCAGTATAAATTAGGCCAGGACGAACCCCGTTGACCCGAATTCCCTGCGCCGCAACCTCTAGCGACAGGCCAGTGGTCAGGGTATCTACCGCGCCTTTTGACGCGGCATAGTCCACATATTCCCCCGGCGCGCCCAGGCGCGAGGCCGCTGATGAAACGTTAACAATCGCCCCACCCTTACCGCCGTGCTTGTGTGACATCCGCTTTACCGCTTCCCGGCAGCAAAGAAAATAGCCAGTGACGTTGGTCGCCAGCACCCGGTTAATCCGCTCGGCGCAAAGGCTTTCAATCGTCCCTTGGGTAAACAAAATGCCAGCGTTATTGACCAGCGCCGAGAGCGGTTCGCCAAGGCGATCGATAGCCTCAAACATCGCCACCACCTGCCTTTCATCACTGACGTCCGCTTGCAGCGCAACGGCCTTTCCGCCGCAGGCGATAATTTCGTTCACCACGCCGGTCGCAGCTTCACTGTTCTGGTGATAATTCACCACCACGGTATAACCTTCCTGCGCCAACAGCAGCGCCGTCGCTTTACCTATTCCGCGGCTGCCGCCGGTCACTAATGCTATCGTCATGCCATTCCCCCAAAAAATAAAGGCGCCGCAGCGCCTTTAAAAGATAGTCTAATCAGCAGATTACTGGTATTCGCTCATCGGGACGCAAGAGCAGAAGAGATTACGGTCGCCGTAAACATCGTCCAGACGCTTCACGGTCGGCCAGTATTTATTGTTCAGCCCTGCCGGGAATACCGCCAGCTCACGAGTGTACGGGTGGTTCCACTCGCTCACCAGTTCGCCCTGGGTATGCGGAGCGTTAACCAGCGGGTTGTCTTCCAGCGGCCACTCACCGGCTTTCACACGGTCAATCTCGCCGCGAATCGCCAGCATCGCATCGATAAAACGGTCCAGCTCGGCTTTGCCTTCCGATTCGGTCGGCTCAACCATCAGCGTACCCGCTACCGGGAAGGACATCGTCGGCGCGTGGAAACCAAAGTCAATCAGGCGCTTAGCGATGTCCAGTTCACTGATGCCGGTCTCTTCTTTCAGCGGACGAATATCAAGAATGCATTCGTGCGCCACGCGACCGTCGCGTCCGGTATACAGCACCGGGAACGCGTCTTTCAGGCGGGTGGCGATGTAGTTGGCATTCAAAATCGCCATCTGGCTCGCCTGTTTCAGCCCTTCTGAGCCCATCATGCGGATATACATCCAGCTGATCGGCAGAATCGAGGCGCTGCCGAACGGGGCGGCGGAAACTGCGCCCTGACGGGTCAGCATACCTTCGATTTGCACCACGCTATGGCCCGGAACAAACGGCGCCAGATGTGATTTCACGCCAATCGGTCCCATACCCGGGCCGCCGCCGCCGTGCGGAATGCAGAAGGTTTTATGCAGATTGAGATGCGATACGTCTGCGCCGATAAAGCCTGGAGAGGTAATGCCGACCTGCGCGTTCATGTTCGCACCGTCGAGGTAAACCTGGCCGCCGAACTGATGCACGATTTCACACACTTCGCGGATCGTCTCTTCGTAGACGCCGTGGGTGGACGGATAGGTGACCATAATGCAGGAGAGGTTGTCAGCGTGCTGCTCCGCTTTTGCCCGCAGATCTGCCAGATCGATGTTGCCATTTTTATCACAGGCCACCACGACCACCTGCATCCCCGCCATCTGCGCGGAAGCCGGGTTGGTGCCGTGGGCAGAGGCCGGGATCAGGCAGATATCGCGATGCCCTTCGTGACGGCTCTCATGGTAATGACGGATCGCCAGCAGGCCCGCGTACTCGCCCTGTGCGCCAGAGTTCGGCTGCATACAGACGCTGTCGTAACCGGTCAAGGTCACCAGCCAGTCGGCAAGCTGGGCGATCATTTGATGATAACCTTCCGCCTGATCGATCGGGCAGAACGGGTGCAGCTCGGCAAATTCCGGCCAGGTGATCGGGATCATTTCAGCGGCGGCGTTGAGCTTCATGGTGCAGGAGCCCAGCGGGATCATCGCCTGATTCAGCGCCAGATCCTTGCGTTCCAGCGAGTGCATATAGCGCATCATTTCGGTTTCGCTGTGATAGCGATTAAATACCGGATGGGTCAGGATCGCATCGTCACGCAGCATGCTGGCCGGGATCGAGCGGCTATCAAGCGCCACGTCTTTATCCAGGGTGTCGATATCCAGACCATGATCATCGCCAACGATGGCACGGAACAGGTTCTGCACATCTTCGCGGGTGGTGGCTTCATCCAGCGTGATGCCGACGGCGTTGTGAATATCGCTGCGCAGGTTGATCTGCAGCGCTTGCGCCCGCGCCAGTACCGCAGCTTTATCAGCAACTTCCACGCACAGGGTATCGAAGTAATGCGCGTGACGCAGCTTGAGGCCTTTTTTCTGCAGACCATCGGCCAGAATATCGGTCAGGC
Source organism: Klebsiella sp. MISC125 (assembly GCF_051131775.1). Classification (NCBI taxonomy): domain Bacteria; kingdom Pseudomonadati; phylum Pseudomonadota; class Gammaproteobacteria; order Enterobacterales; family Enterobacteriaceae; genus Klebsiella; species Klebsiella sp. MISC125. Next base: position 974,070 of record NZ_CP180448.1, on the reverse strand, counting down.
GATGAATACGGCTGGCAATACGCTTCAGGCCTACCGGGCCGTGGAATACGGCGTACAGGCTGGCGATGTTAGCCAGTAGCACCTGGGAAGTACAGATATTGGAGTTCGCTTTCTCGCGGCGAATATGCTGCTCACGAGTCTGCATCGCCATGCGCAACGCAATATTGCCCGCCGCATCTTTCGATACGCCGATAATACGGCCCGGCATGGAGCGTTTGAATTCATCTTTTGCGGCAAAGAAGGCCGCGTGCGGGCCGCCGTAGCCCATCGGTACGCCGAAGCGCTGAGCGGAGCCGAAGACAATGTCCGCGCCCTGCTTGCCCGGAGCGGTCAGCAGAACCAGCGTCATAAAATCGGCGGCGACGCTGACAATCACTTTGCGCGCTTTCAGTTCCGCGATCAGCTTGCTGTAATCATGCACTTCACCCGTGGTTCCGACCTGTTGCAGCAGTACGCCGAAGACATCCTGGTGGTCGAGGACTTTATCAGCATCATCGACAATCACGTCAAAGCCAAAGGTTTCCGCACGAGTACGCACCACGTCCAGCGTTTGCGGATGAACATCGGCGGCAACGAAGAAACGGTTGGCGTTTTTCAGTTTGCTGACGCGTTTAGCCATCGCCATCGCTTCTGCCGCGGCGGTAGCTTCGTCCAGCAGCGAGGCCGAAGCGATATCCAGACCGGTCAGGTCGAGCGTCACCTGCTGGAAGTTCAGCAGTGACTCCAGACGCCCCTGGGAAACTTCCGGCTGATAAGGCGTATAGGCGGTATACCAGCCCGGATTTTCCAGCATGTTGCGCTGAATAACCGGCGGCAGCTGCACGGCGCTGTAGCCCATGCCAATGTACGACTTGAAGCGCTTGTTACGACCGGCAATCGCCTTCAGCTCCGCCAGCGCGGCGAATTCAGTCGTTGCTTCGCCCACCTGCGGCGGCGTCGCCAGCTGGATATCCTGCGGCACAATCTGGCCAATCAGGGCGTTAAGCGAGTCGGCGCCAACGGTTTTCAGCATCTCCTGCTGTTGCTGGGCATCCGGGCCGATGTGACGTTCAATAAAGGCGTCACGGTTTTCAAGCTGGCCTAAAGTCTGGGTCATGAGCGATGGTTCCTGAAACGTGCGGTGAATCGTAGGTGTCTCTACTTATCTGAATACGCAAAATAATTCGCGTTGCAGGCAGGCGGCAAGTCAGTGAATCCCCAGGAGCGTACATAAGTACGTGACTGGGGTGAGCGAGCGCAGCCAACACACCTGCAACGTGAAGAATGAAGCGTATTTATTCGTCTTCTAACAGGGCTTCGTATGCAGTGGCATCCAGCAGAGCGGCAACCTGAGCTTCGTCGCTGGCTTTGATTTTGAAGATCCAGCCGTCGGTGTACGGCTCGCTGTTCACTAGCTCAGGAGAGTCATTCAGCTCTTCGTTAACGGCAACGATTTCACCGCTAATAGGTGCATAGATATCGGAAGCCGCTTTCACAGACTCGGCAACCGCGCAGTCAGCACCTGCTTCGACGATGGCGCCCACTTCCGGAAGGTCAACGAAGACCATATCGCCAAGCAGCTCCTGTGCGTGTTCGGTGATCCCGACGGTATAGGTGCCGTCAGCTTCTTTACGCAGCCATTCGTGTTCTTTGCTGTATTTCAGTTCTGCTGGTACGTTGCTCATCAATTCATCTCCAAAAGGGGAAATCACACCACGGCTTTGCCGTTGCGTACAAAAACAGGTTTAGTCACTTTTACCGGCATTTCACGGTTACGAATCTGCACCACGGCGGTTTCGCCGATGCCTTCCGGTACGCGTGCCAGCGCAATACTGTAGCCCAGCGTTGGGGAGAAGGTGCCGCTGGTGATAATGCCTTCTTTCTGATTACCCTCGGCATCGCTAAAGCGCACCGGCAAGCCACCGCGCAGGACGCCTTTCTCGGTCATCACCAGGCCAACAAGCTGCTCAGTGCCTTTTTCACGCTGTAACTCCAGCGCTTCGCGGCCGATAAAATTACGCTCTGCGGGCTCCCATGCAATGGTCCAGCCCATGTTCGCCGCCAGCGGAGAAACGCCTTCGTCCATCTCCTGGCCGTACAGGTTCATCCCCGCTTCCAGACGCAGCGTGTCGCGCGCGCCCAAACCGCATGGCTTAACGCCTGCATCCAGAAGACCGCGCCAGAAATCCACCGCCTGTTCGTTCGGCAGCGCAATTTCATAACCCGCTTCGCCGGTATAGCCGGTGGTGGCGATAAACAGGTCGCCCGTCTGCACGCCAAAGAACGGCTTCATGCCTGCAACCGCCTGGCGCTGCTCATCGGTAAACAGCGTCGCTGCTTTTTCTTTCGCTTTCGAACCCTGTACGGCAATCAGTGAAAGATCGTCACGCACGGTCATTTCAAGGCCATAAGATTCAGATTGCTGAGTTATCCAGGCAAGGTCCTTTTCACGGGTGGCGGAGTTAACAACGAGGCGGAAATAATCTTCAGAAAGGAAATAGACAATCAAGTCATCGATGACGCCGCCAGAAGCGGTTAGCATCCCACTGTAGAGCGCTTTGCCCGGCGTGGTGAGCTTACTCACGTCGTTAGCCAGCAAATAACGCAGGAATTCACGGATGCGGCTGCCGTGGAAATCAACGATGGTCATGTGCGACACATCGAACATTCCGGCATCGCCGCGCACCGCGTGATGCTCATCAATCTGGGATCCGTAATGCAGCGGCATCATCCAGCCATGGAAATCCACCATGCGCGCGCCGCATAGCGTGTGTTGTTCAAACAACGGAGTCTGTTGAGCCATCTTTTCCTCATCGAATAAAACGGAACCAGCCACTATTTTTGGCGATTTTGCGCCACGAAATCCGCCGTCGACATCGCTGACGGACGTCGACGCAAACGTTCTCTTTGGCCAGAACTTACCACCGATACCGGGAGTAAACCATAAGCTGAATCAGGACATCACATTAGCTTATGACTAAAATCCGTCGATGAGCCTACAGAGTTATCAACTGAATTAAAGCGATAGATGCCACATAAAAACAATGTCATGAACCTTATAGGCAGATGGTAATGATATTTTATGCGAAATTACGTACCTAATTTCTATAACAAAAAAAAGGTAACATTAATAAAACTAATGCGAAAAAAGAGGTGAGATTAGATTATTTCAAATGAGTGGGGAGACCCGGCGCGATGGCCGGGAGAGAGAAGTGTGATGGGCTTAACGTAACCAGGCAGGAAGGTCGTTTAGTCCCATTGCCTGACGGATAAGCTGCGGCTTCACACCGGGCAGCGTGTCCGCCAGCTTAAGGCCGATATCGCGCAGCAGCTTCTTCGCCGGATTGCTGCCGGAGAACATCTCGCGAAAACCCTGCATTCCTGCCAGCATCACTGCGGCGCTATGCTTGCGGCTGCGCTCATAGCGACGCAGATACAAATGCTGACCAATATCTTTTCCCTGCGCATGCAGGCGTTTGAGCTCGTCAATCAGCTCGGCGGCATCCATAAAGCCAAGATTGACACCCTGCCCCGCTAACGGATGAATGGTGTGAGCAGCATCGCCAACCAGCGCCAGACGATGGGCGGCGAACTGACGCGCATAGCGGCCCGTCAGCGGGAAAACCTGGCGTTCGCTTTCCACCGAGCACAGGCCAAGGCGGTTATCGAAAGCAATATTCAGCGCCTGGTTGAAAGCGGCTTTGTCCGCCTGCTGCATCCGCTTCGCGTCTTCAGGAGATAGCGACCAGACAATAGAGCAGAGATGCGGATCGCTGAGCGGCAAGAACGCCAGAATTCCTTCGCCGTGAAACGCCTGACGCGCAATCGCTTCGTGCGGCTCTGCGGTACGAATAGTGGCAACCAGCGCATGATGATGATAATCCCAGTAAGTCAGAGGAATATCGGCTTTGTTGCGCAACCATGAATTGGCACCGTCAGCGCCAACCACCAGCCGGGCGGTTAACATGCTGCCGTCCTGCAGGCTCAGAAAAGCCTCGTTCTCGCCCCATGCGACCTGCTGCAGTTGAGCCGGGGCCAGCAGGGTGACATCGGAACAGCGCTGAGCTTTCTGCCACAGGGCATGGTGCACCACAGCGTTTTCGATAATATGCCCGAGGTGGCTGAATCCCATGCTCTGGTCATCAAAGCTGATGCGACCAAAACTGTCTTTGTCCCACACTTCCATACCGTGGTAGCGGCTGGCGCGCTGGGCGACAATATCCTGCCAGACATCCAGTTTGCTCAGCAGCTTCTCGCTGGCGGCGTTAATCGCCGATACCCGCAACGCCGGCGGCGCATCCATATCCAGCGGCTGAGGAGTTGCCTGTTCCAGCACCGCCACGCGCAGCCCGCTCCCCTGCAAACCGCAGGCAACCGCCAGGCCCACCATCCCACCGCCAACAATGGCGACATCAACACTTTGCACGTTTAACTCCTTAACGGGGGACCCAACCGAGGGTACGCTGCGCCAGCGCATCTCGCGCCGGGGTAAATAATTCCATCGCCATCAGGCCCAGGTTACGCCCCGCGACCAGCGGCGCCCAGCGATTGGCGAACAGATGCACCAGCCCGTCAGTCACACCAATGGTGGCAGCTTTATCATCGGCACGCCGCGCCTGATAGCGACTCAGAAGTGAATAATCACCCGAGTCCTGACCAGCGGCCTGCGCCTGCGCCAGCATTTCCGCCAGGCTCATCACATCGCGCAGACCGAGATTAAAACCCTGTCCGGCAATAGGATGTAACGTTTGTGCCGCATTGCCGACCAGCGCCAGACGATGCGCAACCGTGCGGGTGGCCGAAGTCAGCGATAGCGGATAAACGCTGCGCTTTCCGGCATGGGTAATTTGACCGAGTCGCCAGCCAAACGCTTGCTGAAGCTCATGGCAAAAACGTTCGTCAGACCAGCTCAGTACCTCTTCTTGCCGCGACTGCGGATGACACCACACCAGCGAGCAGCGCCCCTGCGACATCGGCAGCATCGCCAGCGGGCCGTGTTGGGTAAAGCGTTCGAAGGCGCGGCCGTTGTGAGGCAGGGCGGTGCTAACGTTGGCAATAATTGCCAACTGTTCATAGGGTTGCTGCTGCCAGCTAATGCCACAACGAGCCCCCAGAGTGGAGCGAGAGCCGTCGGCCGCCACCAGCAGTTTACCGTGGAGAACCTCGCCGCTGTCCTGGGTCAGGCTTACGCCCTCCTCGCAGCGGCTGACGTCTTCAACTTTTGCCGGGCAGTGCAACGTAATGCCCGGCGCTTTGCGCAGTTGCGCAAACAAGCGCTGGCCCACATCGTGCAGCTCAACCACCTGGCCTAATGCCGCCAGGCCATACTCCTGAGCATCGAGCGTCACAAAGCCCGCATGACCGCGATCGCTGACGTGGACACGCTGAATAGGCGTAGCGCAGTCGGCAATCTCTTGCCAGATACCCACCCGAGCCAGTTGTTGGCAGGTGCCGGCGGCCAGGGCGATTGCGCGGGCATCAAAGCCCGAATGCTGCGCGGATTCCGGCGCTGTCGCTTCCACCAAATGCACCGGCAACGTGCCGCTGGTGAAGCGAGAAATGGCTAACGCCAGCGTCGCGCCGGTCATTCCGCCGCCAACGATCAGCACGCTCATAGCTCGCGCGCCGCCGCCATCAGCGCCTCAATATCATCGGCTTTTTTCACGACGCCTGCGGTGAGATTTTCATTGCCGTCTTCGGTGATAACAATGTCATCTTCGATACGAATGCCGATACCGCGATACTGAGCCGGCACATCGGCATCCATCGCAATATAGAGTCCCGGTTCGATGGTCAGCACCATCCCCGGTTCGAGGATGCGCGAACGGTCTACGTCATAGTTGCCGACATCATGCACGTCGAGGCCAAGCCAGTGGCTCAGACCATGCATAAAGAAAGGACGATGGGCGTTGTTGGCAATCAGCTCGTCGATATCCCCTTTGAGGATCCCCAGACGCGCCAGGCCAGTAATCATAATCCGCACGACCTGCTGATTAACCTCGTGAATTGAGGTGCCGGGACGATAGAGCTTCAGCGAGGTTTCCAGCGATTCGAGGACGATATCGTAAATCTCGCGCTGCGCCGGGCTGAACTTGCCGTTAACCGGGAAAGTTCGGGTGATGTCGCCCGCGTAGCCACGATATTCACAGCCTGCATCGATCAATACCAGATCGCCGTCGTGCAGTTCACATTCGTTTTCAGTGTAGTGCAGGATGCAGCCATTTTCGCCGCCACCAACGATGGTGTTGTAGGAAGGGAAGCGCGCGCCGTGGCGGTTGAATTCGTGAAGGATTTCGCCTTCAAGGTGATACTCAAACATGCCCGGGCGACATTTTTCCATGGCGCGGGTGTGGGCCAGCGCGGAAATCTCACCAGCTCGCCGCATCACCTCAAGCTCTTCCGCCGACTTAAACAGGCGCATTTCATGCACCATCGGCCGCCAGTCAATCACCGAGTTCGGCGCTTGCAGATTCTGACGCACGCCTTTGCGCAGTTTTTCCAGCGCGTTGAACACGATTTCGTCTGCGTAAGCGTATTCACCCTGTGCAAAATAAATAGCATCAAGGCCGTTAAGTATCTGGAATAGTTGCTGATTGATTTCACTAAATGCCAGGGCGCGATCGACGCCGAGTTTTTCCGGCGCAGCGTCCTGACCAAGACGACGACCAAACCAAATTTCCGCCGTCAGATCGCGGACACGGTTAAACAATACGCTGTGATTATGCGTTTCGTCGCTTTTAATCAAGATAAGGAGCGCTTCTGGCTCGTTAAAGCCGGTGAAGTACCAAAAGTCGCTGCTTTGCCGGTAGGGATATTCCGAATCTGCGCTGCGTACCGCTTCCGGTGCTGCGAAAATTAGCGCTGCGCTGCCTGGCTGCATCTGTGCCAGCAGAGCCTGGCGACGAGAGAGAAATTCCTGCTGAGTCATGACGCCCCCTGAACGATTTAATCAATGATTAGTGTAATGTCGGCTTTTGAACTTCCGGCGCAGTAGGCTTTTGCGTAGAGAAGGTATCGTGGCACAGCAGCGCGGCAACGCGTACGTACTCGATAATCTCTTCGAGGGACATTTCCAGTTCTTCCTGGTCTTCATCCTCGTCGTAGCCTAACTGGGCAATGTTGCGCAGATCGTCGATGGCTTCGCCGGTTTCATCTTTGACCTTATCTAACTTAGGCTGCGTCACGCCCAACCCGAGCAGAAAATGGTTCACCCAACCCGCCAGCGCATCGGCGCGATCGAAAACGCTCACCGCGTCTCCATCCGGCAAATAGAGCTGGAACAGAAAGCCGTCATCTTCCAGCGCATCGCTGGTGGCGGAATGCATGTTACGCAGCGCCTGTGCCAGCTCATGACCAAAAGCAAGACCTTCGTTGGTCAAGTCATGTACCAACGGCTGCCAACTGCTGTCTTTATTGCCACCGCACAGGATCCCGCTGATCAAACCGTGCATTTCGGCAGGGGTTAATCCCACCCCTTGTTGGTTCAGTAACTGGTCTACGTCGTTGTAACCAGGCATTTCGTTCTGTATAGACATGCGCATTCGTCATCGTTGGGAGGAATTCATGATATGCTACCACTTTGGACCCTGGTGAACCAGAATGGGGCTTGTATCTTCATTCCAGGGTAGCTATAGTGTCGCCCCTTCGCAGACCCGGGCAGGGCGTGAAGGCAGCGCAGTCAATCAGCAGGAAGGTGGCATGTCTGCACAACCCGTAGATCTCCAAATTTTTGGCCGTTCACTACGAGTGAATTGCCCGCCTGAACAAAGGGATGCCTTAAACCAGGCAGCTGACGACCTGAATCAGCGGTTGCAAGATTTAAAAGAACGCACTAGAGTCACAAATACTGAGCAGCTGGTTTTCATCGCCGCGTTGAACATCAGCTACGAATTGGCTCAGGAAAAAGCGAAAACCCGCGACTACGCCGCCAGCATGGAACAGCGTATTCGGATGCTTCAGCAGACCATCGAACAAGCGTTGCTTGAGCAAGGTCGCATAAGCGAAAGACCCGGGCAGAAGTTTGAATAACACTTTGCATTTAACTGTGTTAGAGTAATCGCAAGAACAAAATTTCTCTGAGATGTTTGCAAGCGGGCCAGTCCCCTGAGCCGATATTTCATACCACAAGAATGTGGCGCTCCACGGTTGGTGAGCATGCTCGGTTCGTCCGAGAAGCCTTAAGACTGTGACGACACATTCACCTTGAACCAAGGGTTCAAGGGTTACAGCCTGCGGCGGCATCTCGGAGATTCCCTTCTTTATCGTTCCATCCCCCCAGTTTCATTTTCGGCTTTTGCCGCCTGGTGTATTACACTTGCTTCGTTCGTCTCCTTTGTTCTCGTAACGCTTTTCAGGCTGCCCGGTATGACTCAAATTTCAGATATCCCACTAAGCCGACAACAAATTCGCCAGCAGACTCGCCTGCGCCGACGTGCATTAACGCCAGAGCAGCAAACGCAGTTTGCGCTTCAGGCCGCTGACCGAATGATGGCCTATCCACCGGTTTTACTGGCGCATACCGTGGCAGTGTTTCTCTCATTTGATGGAGAACTGGATACACAACCGCTGATTGATCAGCTGTGGCGGGCGGGTAAACGGGTTTATCTTCCGGTGCTCCACCCTTTCAGCCCGGGTAATCTTCTGTTTCTGCACTACCATCCGAGCAGCAACCTGGTAGTGAATCGCTTGAAAATCCGCGAGCCAAAGCTTGATGTGCGCGACGTCCTCCCCCTTAGCCAACTGGATGTGCTGATTACGCCGCTGGTGGCGTTTGATGCCGTCGGACAGCGACTGGGTATGGGCGGTGGATTTTATGACCGGACGCTGCAAAACTGGCGGCAGCATCATCTACAGCCGGTCGGCTACGCCCACGACTGCCAGCAGGTCGAAGCGTTACCAACGGAGCAGTGGGATATCCCGCTGCCCGCAGTGGTTACGCCAGCAAAAACCTGGCTCTGGTAGAGCGTCGGTCCCATTGACATTGCTTTTTTTTTAACCTAAATTCTCGGGTAAAGGGTGAGGGAGGCGAACCTCCCTCCTGCTTCCTCTCTGTTAATATACCGGCCAGGCAATGATTAACAAGATAAGCAACATGATGAATAGTCTCATCATCGTCCCTTTCCTTTTAGAGCCCCTGCTTCGGTAGGGGCTTTCCCGTTTCAGCCTCATGCTGCGCCCTTATCGTAATTCCCTTTCTTTCAGGCACAACGACATCTATCGGCTTTAATCGCCGTTTACGGCAAGCCTCGCAAAGAGTTTGTAGGAGCGCGGGAAATTTCAGAAATGAGGAGTTCGGAAAGGAAAAGGGGCAGGTCAAAACCTGCCCGCTGACAAAAATGATTAGAACAACAGACGTGCGCGAATCGTACCTGGAATAGCTTTCATTGCCTGCAGCGCCTGCTGCGCGACATCTTCTTCCGCTTCAATATCAATAACCACATAGCCCATCTGCGGGGTGGTTTGCAGATACTGGGCCGCGATGTTAATGCTCTGAGCAGCAAAAATCTGGTTGAGAGCAGTCAGTACGCCCGGACGGTTTTCATGGATGTGCAGCAGACGGCGACCGCCGTGCAGCGGCAGCGACACTTCCGGGAAGTTAACCGCAGAAAGCGTTGAACCGTTATCGGAGTACTTCGCCAGCTTGCCAGCCACTTCCAGGCCGATATTTTCCTGTGCTTCCTGGGTTGATCCGCCAATGTGCGGAGTCAGGATCACGTTGTCGAATTCGCACAGCGGCGAATTGAACGGGTCGGTATTGGTCGCCGGTTCAGTCGGGAATACGTCAATCGCTGCGCCCGCCAGGTGTTTGCTTGCCAGTACATCGCACAGCGCCGGGATATCAACCACGGTACCGCGAGAGGCGTTAATCAGCAGTGCGCCCGGTTTCATCAGCGCCAGTTCTTCTGCGCCAATCATGTTCTTGGTGGAGGCGTTTTCCGGCACGTGCAGGCTCACCACATCGCTCATATTCAATAGATCAGAGAGATGCTGAACCTGAGTGGCATTACCTAATGGCAGTTTGCTTTCAATATCATAGAAATAAACGTGCATTCCCAGCGATTCTGCCAGAATACCCAGCTGGGTACCGATATGACCATAGCCGATAATACCCAGTTTTTTGCCGCGCGCTTCAAAGCTGCCGACAGCCAACTTGTTCCAGACACCACGGTGCGCTTTGGCGTTTGCCGCCGGTACGCCACGCAGCATCAGCAGCAGTTCGCCGATCACCAGTTCAGCAACAGAGCGAGTATTTGAGAACGGCGCGTTAAACACCGGAATACCGCGTTTTGCCGCCGCATTCAAATCAACCTGATTGGTACCGATACAGAAACAACCGACCGCAACCAGCTTTTCCGCCGCCGCGAAGATCTCTTCAGTCAGGTGAGTACGGGAACGCAGGCCGATGAAATGGGCATCACGGATCGACGCTTTCAGCTCTTCGCTGTCCAGCGCGCCTTTGTGAAATTCGATGTTGGTGTAGCCTGCTGCGCGGAGGTTATCCACCGCTTTTTGATGCACACCTTCAACCAGTAGAAATTTAATCTTGTCTTTTTCCAGTGATACCTTAGCCATTTCCCCGTCCTGTTTTTGTCTTATCTGATGTCGTGCGGAACGAAAGTTCTTCTCAGCAACATATCAAAAAAAACTATTGCGGCAATATGAACGTTTGCGTCGACGACCTGAAGAAATATCACACAGAGGGAAATGACAGGACAAAACACCAGAAAGTAAAAGAAAGGTAGATTGTTAATGACACCAGCCGCATAAATGTGACAGAAGTCACCAAAATCGTCCTGACAAAAAAATATTTACGAGGGAGCCATTCACTCCCCCTGATCAGACTATTTAGTGATAGTTTTTACACCATCGGCGGTTCCGATCAACGCCACGTCAGCGCCACGATTGGCGAACAAACCAACGGTAACGACGCCTGGAATGCCGTTAATCGCATTTTCCAGCGCGATAGCATCCAGAATCTCCAGGCCAAATACATCGAGGATCACGTTGCCGTTATCGGTCACCACGCCCTGACGATATTCCGGACGACCACCAAGCTTAACCAGTTCACGCGCGACGGCACTACGCGCCATCGGAATCACTTCAACCGGCAGCGGGAATTTGCCCAAAATATCGACCTGTTTAGACGCATCAGCGATACAAATAAACTTATCCGCGACCGAGGCGATAATCTTCTCACGCGTCAGCGCTGCGCCACCGCCTTTGATCATCTGCATATGGCCGTTGATTTCATCAGCACCGTCAACGTAAACGCCAAGACTATCCACTTCGTTGAGATCAAACACATGGATGCCGAGGCCTTTCAGTTTTTCAGTCGAAGCATCAGAGCTGGAAACCGCGCCTTCAATCTGCCCTTTCATGGTGCCCAGCGCATCAATAAAATGCGCCGCCGTGGAGCCAGTGCCGACTCCAACAATGGTGCCAGGTTGTACATACTGCAATGCCGCCCAGCCTACCGCTTTTTTCAGTTCATCTTGCGTCATGATTATGGTCCGAGATGTGAATTCCTGTGGCGCATTATAGAACATCAAGGGTGCCATTGTCCCTGCGACGGGGATCACACAACTGAGTAGATCATTTTTCGTCTTCATCAAAAACAAATTTATGTCATAGTGCAAGTTAACGAAAAGTACTAGGGGTACGCCAGATCAATGAAACGACCGGACTACAGAACACTACAAGCGCTGGACGCGGTAATCAGGGAACGAGGGTTTGAGCGCGCCGCGCAGAAGCTTTGTATTACACAGTCCGCCGTCTCTCAGCGTATCAAACAGCTGGAAAATATGTTTGGGCAGCCGCTGCTGGTGCGTACCGTCCCGCCGCGTCCGACCGAACAAGGGCAAAAGCTATTGGCCCTGCTGCGCCAGGTTGAGCTGCTGGAAGAAGAGTGGTTGGGCGATGAGCAGACCGGTGCTACGCCGCTGCTGCTGTCATTAGCGGTCAACGCCGACAGCCTGGCGACCTGGCTGCTGCCCGCGCTTTCCAGCGTACTTTCCGACTCGCCTATTCGTCTGAACCTGCAGGTCGAAGATGAAACCCGGACCCAGGAACGCCTGCGCCGTGGCGAAGTGGTTGGTGCAGTCAGTATCCAGCCGCAGGCGCTGCCAAGCTGTCTGGTCGATCAGCTCGGGGCTCTGGACTACCTGTTCGTCGCCTCCAAAGAATTTGCACAACGCTATTTCCCGAACGGCGTGACCCGCTCGGCGCTGCTCAAAGCCCCGGTAGTCGCATTCGATCATCTTGATGATATGCATCAGGCCTTTTTGCAACAGAACTTCGACTTACCACCGGGTAGCGTACCCTGCCATATCGTTAACTCCTCTGAGGCCTTTGTGCAACTGGCCCGTCAGGGGACAACCTGCTGTATGATCCCGCACTTGCAGATTGAGAAAGAGCTGAACAGCGGCGAACTTATTAACCTCACCCCTGGCCTGTTCCAGCGCCGGATGCTCTACTGGCACCGTTTCGCGCCAGAAAGCCGCATGATGCGCCGGGTCACCGATGCGCTGATCGCTTACGGCCACAAAGTGTTAAGACAAGATTAAGCCTCGCCAGCAGGCCGGATCCATCCGGCCTGCATGACCCACCATCTCCACATCACGTCTTTGAAATACATCACAAAATAAAATATTCCATGCGGCAAAAAACGACGCATTGATGGCTATTTTTTGCTGGCGACAAGGATCGTTAAAAAGCTCACCGTATTCGCAATACCTTATTTTAATTGTGGAATACGGAGCACAAAATGTCAGACTTGCAGGAGTGGCGGACACTCGCCAATAAGGAACTGAGTCGACGGGAAAAAACCGTTGAGTCTTTGGTAAAACAGACGGCAGAAGGGATTGCCATCAAACCACTGTATACCGAAGCCGACCTCGATAATCTGGAGGTCACTGGCACGCTTCCCGGCCTGGCACCTTACGTTCGCGGCCCGCGAGCTACCATGTATACCGCCCAGCCGTGGACCATCCGTCAGTACGCCGGTTTCTCCACCGCCAAAGAGTCCAACGCCTTTTACCGCCGCAACCTCGCCGCCGGGCAAAAAGGGCTTTCCGTCGCTTTCGATCTCGCCACCCATCGCGGCTATGACTCCGACAACCCGCGCGTGGCAGGCGACGTCGGTAAAGCGGGCGTCGCCATTGATACCGTCGAAGATATGAAGGTGCTGTTCGACCAGATCCCGCTGGATAAAATGTCGGTATCGATGACCATGAACGGCGCGGTGCTGCCGGTGCTGGCGTTTTACATCGTGGCGGCGCAGGAGCAGGGCGTGGCGCCGGAACTGCTTACCGGGACGATCCAGAACGATATTCTGAAAGAGTACCTGTGCCGCAACACCTATATTTACCCGCCGAAGCCGTCGATGCGCATTATCGCCGACATTATCGCCTGGTGTTCAGACAACATGCCGCGCTTTAACACCATCAGCATCAGCGGCTATCACATGGGCGAAGCTGGCGCTAACTGCGTGCAGCAGGTGGCGTTCACCCTCGCCGACGGCATCGAGTACATCAGGGCCGCACTCTCCGCCGGGCTGAAAATCGACGATTTCGCCCCGCGCCTGTCGTTCTTCTTCGGCATCGGCATGGATCTGTTTATGAACGTCGCCATGCTGCGCGCCGCACGCTATCTGTGGAGCGAGGCGGTCAGCGGTTTTGGCGCGACCAATCCAAAGTCGCTGGCGCTGCGCACCCACTGCCAGACCTCCGGCTGGAGCCTGACCGAGCAGGATCCGTACAACAACGTGATCCGCACCACCATCGAAGCGCTCGGCGCTACGCTCGGCGGCACTCAGTCGCTGCACACCAACGCCTTCGACGAGGCGCTCGGTTTGCCCACCGACTTTTCCGCCCGCATCGCACGCAATACGCAGATCATCATTCAGGAGGAGTCGGAGATCTGCCGCACCGTCGATCCGCTGGCCGGTTCTTACTACGTGGAGTCGCTGACCGATCACATCGTCAAGCAGGCGCGGGCCATCATCGAAAAGATCGACGAAGCAGGCGGAATGGCAAAGGCCATCGAAGCGGGCCTGCCGAAGCGGATGATCGAAGAAGCGTCCGCCCGCGAGCAGTCGCTGATCGACCAGGGCAAGCGCGTTATCGTCGGCGTCAACAAGTACAAGCTGGAGAAAGAGGACGAAACGGCGGTACTGGAAATCGACAACGTTAAAGTGCGCAACGAGCAAATCGCCTCGCTGGAACGTATCCGCGCCACCCGTGACGATACGGCAGTAAAATCCGCGCTGAGCGCCCTCACCCACGCCGCCCAGCATAATGAAAACCTGCTCGCCGCCGCCGTTAACGCCGCCCGCGTTCGCGCCACGCTCGGTGAGATTTCCGACGCGCTGGAAGCCGCATTTGACCGTTATCTGGTGCCCAGCCAGTGCGTCACCGGAGTCATTGCGCAAAGCTACCATCAGTCCGACAAATCCGCTGGCGAGTTTGACGCCATTGTTGCGCAAACTGACCAGTTCCTGGCAGAGAACGGCCGCCGTCCGCGTATTCTGATCGCCAAGATGGGCCAGGATGGCCACGATCGCGGAGCCAAAGTGATCGCCAGCGCCTATTCCGATCTTGGCTTCGATGTCGATCTCAGCCCGATGTTCTCCACGCCCGATGAGATCGCCCGTCTGGCGGTGGAAAACGATGTGCACGTGGTTGGCGCGTCGTCGCTGGCGGCGGGCCACAAAACGTTGATTCCTGAACTGGTTACGGCACTGAAAAAATGGGGTCGTGATGATATCTGCGTCATCGCCGGCGGCGTGATCCCGCCGCAGGATTACGCCTTCTTGCACGAGCATGGTGTGGCAGCAATTTACGGCCCCGGCACGCCGATGCTGGAGAGCGTGCGCGACGTGTTGACGCGGATTAGCCAGCATCATGATTAACGAATCCACCCTTGCTGATGCCATCCGTCGGCTGCGGCTGGGGGAGCGCACCACGCTCGCCCAGGCCATGACGCTGGTAGAGAGCCAGCATCCCCGTCATCAGGCGCTGAGTACGCAATTGCTGGACGCCATTATGCCGTTCACCGGTAACGCCCTGCGTTTGGGCATCACCGGTACGCCGGGAGCCGGAAAAAGCACCTTTCTGGAAACCTTTGGCATGTTGCTAATCCGTGAGGGGTTAAAGGTGGCGGTAATTGCCGTTGACCCCAGCAGTCCGGTTAGCGGCGGCAGCATTCTCGGCGATAAAACCCGAATGGTCGAGCTATCGCGCTCAGACAGCGCGTTTATTCGGCCGGTTCCCTCAAGCGGGCACCTTGGCGGCACAAGCCAGCGCGCTCGAGAACTAATGCTGTTGTGCGAAGCGGCGGGTTACGACGTGGTGATCGTCGAAACCGTCGGCGTCGGGCAGTCAGAGACGGAGGTCGCCCGCCTGGTGGACTGCTTTATCTCGCTGCAAATCGCCGGTGGCGGCGACGACCTCCAGGGCATCAAAAAAGGGATCATGGAGATGGCGGATCTGGTGGTCATTAACAAAGACGACGGTGATAACCGCGCCAGCGTCGCCATCGCCCGCCATATGTACGAATCCGCGCTACATATATTGCGCCGCAAATACGCTGAGTGGCAGCCGCGCGTTCTGAGCTGTAGCGCGCTGGAAAAACGCGGTATAGAAGAAATCTGGCTCGCCATCCTCGACTTCAGAACGGCACTGACCGCCAACGGCAGTCTGGAAAAACTGCGTCAACAACAGGCGGTGGAGTGGCTGCAAAAGCAGACGGAAACGGAAGCGCTGCACCAGCTCTTTGCCCGTACCGACTTCGAGCACTACTTCCAGCAGACGCTACAGGCCGTCAAAAATAACAGCCTCTCGCCGCGCACCGGACTGCGGCAGATCAGCGAATTTCTCCAGAATCATTACTTTTAATGCAAGGATATTTATGTCTTACCAATATGTTAATGTGGAAATCATCCAGAAAGTTGCGGTCATTGAGTTCAACTATACGCGCAAGCTCAATGCCCTGAGCAAGGTGTTTATCGACGATCTGATGCAGGCGCTAAGCGATCTCAACAAGCCGGAAATTCGCTGCGTTATTTTACGTGCCCCGAGCGGAGCAAAGGTATTCTCCGCAGGCCATGATATCCATGAGTTGCCCGCCGGTCGGCGCGATCCGCTTTCGTATGACGATCCGCTACGCCAAATCACCCGCATGATCCAAAAATACCCGAAGCCAGTGATCTCAATGGTTGAAGGCAGCGTCTGGGGCGGTGCGTTTGAGATGATCATGAGTTCCGATCTGATTATTTCTGCCAGCACCTCAACCTTCTCAATGACCCCGGTCAACCTCGGCGTACCGTACAACCTGGTCGGCATCCACAACCTTACCCGCGACGCAGGTTTCCATATCGTTAAAGAGCTTATTTTCACCGCCCTGCCGATTACCGCCCAGCGCGCGCTGGCGGTCGGCATTCTCAACCACGTCGTAGAGGTTGAAGACCTGGAAGATTTCACCCTCCAGATGGCGCACCACATCTCGGAAAAAGCGCCGCTGGCCATTGCGGTAATAAAGGAAGAGCTGCGCGTGCTTGGCGAAGCGCACACCATGAATTCCGATGAGTTTGAGCGTATTCAGGGGATGCGCCGCGCCGTTTACGACAGTGAGGATTATCAGGAAGGCATGAGCGCGTTTATGGAAAAACGTAAACCTAATTTCATCGGCCATTAAGGAGAGCAAAATGAAACGGATGAGCGCCGATGAAGCAGCGGAGATTATCCAGCACGACCAGATGGTTGCGTTCAGCGGGTTCACGCCCGCCGGTTCGCCCAAGGCCCTGCCTGCTGCCATTGCCCGCCGCGCCAGCGAACTGCATCAGGCGCAACAGCCTTTTCAGATTCGTTTGCTAACCGGGGCGTCAATTAGTGCAGCGGCGGATGATGCCTTATCAGAAGCCGACGCCGTCTCGTGGCGCGCTCCGTATCAGACCGCCTCCGGCCTGCGGCAAAAAATCAATCAGGGGAGAGTGAAATTTGTCGACCTGCACCTGAGCGAAGTGGCGCAGATGGTCAACTACGGCTTCTTTGGCGATATTGACGTTGCGGTGATCGAGGCTTCAGCCATTGCGCCGGATGGACGAGTCTGGCTCTCCAGCGGGATCGGCAACGCGCCAACCTGGCTGCTGCGGGCGAAAAAAGTGATCATTGAGCTAAATCACTACCACAGCCCGCGAGTTGCTGAGTTGGCTGATATCGTGATCCCCGGCGCGCCGCCGCGTCGCAATAGCGTCTCTATTTTTCACACCATGGATCGCGTAGGCAGCCAGTACGTACAGATCGATCCGAAAAAGATTGTTGCGGTGGTGGAGACCGAGTTGCCCGATGCAGGTAACGCACTAGAGAAGAACAACCCTTTCTGCCAGCAAATCGCCGATAATGTAGTGACATTTTTGCTCAATGAGATGGCGCAGGGACGGATCCCGCCTGAGTTTCTGCCGCTACAAAGCGGGGTTGGCAATATCAACAACGCGGTGATGGCGCGGCTTGGCGAAAACCCGGATATTCCGCCGTTTACGATGTATTCAGAGGTTTTGCAGGAGTCGGTGGTACATCTGCTGGAAAGCGGAAAAATCACCGGGGCCAGCGCCTCAAGCCTGACGGTCTCCGCCGATTCGCTACGTAAGATTTACGACAATATGGACTTCTTCTCCAGCCGCATCGTACTGCGCCCGCAGGAGATCTCCAATAATCCGGAGATCATCCGCCGTTTGGGGGTTATCGCGCTGAACGTTGGGCTGGAATTTGATATCTACGGCCACGCCAACTCCACCCACGTGGCCGGGGTGAATCTGATGAACGGCATCGGCGGCAGCGGCGATTTCGAGCGCAACGCGTATCTCTCCATTTTCATGGCGCCGTCAATTGCCAGAGACGGGAAGATCTCGACGATTGTACCGATGTGCAGCCATGTCGATCACAGCGAGCACAGTGTGAAAGTCATCATCACCGAGCAAGGGATCGCCGATCTGCGCGGGCTATCGCCGCTACAGCGGGCGCACACGATTATCGAAAATTGCGCGCATCCACTCTATCGAAACTATCTGCATCGCTATCTGGAAAATGCACCGGGCGGGCATATCCATCACGACCTCCGTCACGCGTTCGATCTGCACCATAACTTAATCGAATACGGCTCAATGCTCGGTTAATTCGCCGTGCCGTCACGATCTTCAGTAATGTGTTGAAGCATCGTGGCGGTATAGCGATGGTTTTTCAGCGAGTAGAGATACTCCTGCATATACATTGGGCTACCGGGCGCGTCGAAGTACTTCAGCTTCGCCGGGTTCACCAGACGCCAGGCAAAATGCGGGATCACCGTCAGAAACTGTCCGCGCTCCACGGCGCTGATCTTGGCCATAAAGCTGTAAGGCCGATAGATGACCGTGGGATTAATTCCGCATGGGCGCATATAAGCATCCAGCATCGCCTCAAAATTCGCCCGGTTCTGGAAGCGCATTTGCAACCAGGGTAGCTCACGCAAAAGCTCTTGCGGTGGCTTATCTTCGTAACGACGGGAAACAAGAAACCCTAGCCGCAAAGGTGCAAGCTCGGTGATGGTCAGATTTTCCAGCTCCTGAACGCGAGCAGAAACGTGCTGTGGCGAGATAATAAAATCGAGCTGATGGTCAAACAGATTATCAATCACCCCATTTTCGCTGAACTCCACCGCCTGTGCGGTGACGCCATCGTATTTGTCGCCGAGGCTTATCAACTGATCAAAAATAATGGTGGGATACGTGTTGTCGATACCGATGACAATATTGCGCGAACGGTGCGTCGAGTGATGGATTTCGTTATCAATTGCTGATAAGCGCTGATAAATCGGAAACAGCTTCTGATAAAGCTCCTGCCCTGCCTTATTCAGGCTGATGCTGTTATCTTTACGGGTAAACAACGTATAGCCAATTTGATCCTCCAGCGCGGCGATGCTTTTGCCAAAGGGGGAAGCGGTCATATGTATTTTTTCCGCCGCTCTGGCGATGTTATTGGTCTGCGCCAACAGAATAAAATTGCGCATTTTTTTCGAAATAAAGATATCCATGTTTACCTCATCAAGGGACAGGGATATATCCTCACTTCATCAGGGGAAAGACTTTTGTCGTGCTCCCATTTTTACAGATGGTCACAGAAAAAACCCGGCACGAATGCCGGGTAACGGAATTACTGTGCCGCTTTTGGCTCTTCAGCAGGTTTCGCTAGCGCAGCGGATGCTGGCGTAGGCTGGGTCGGTTGCAGTTCAAACACCACATCAACCTGGTCATCAAACTGAATCGTCGCCTGCTCATAGGTTTCCTGGGCAGAAACCGGTGCTGCATCGGCCTTCATCATCCGCACCATCGGGCTTGGCTGATAGTTAGAGACATGATAACGCACGCTATAGACTGGCCCCAGTTTACCGTGGAAGCCTGTCGCCAACTCTTGCGCCTGATGAATGGCATCATCAATCGCCGCTTTACGCGCTTTGTCTTTGTAAGCATCCGGCTGCGCAACGCCCAACGACACGGAGCGAATTTCATTCAGACCGGCTTTTAACGCCCCATCCAACAGGCCGTTTAGCTTATCTAACTGACGCAGCGTGACCTCAACGGTACGCACTGCGCGATAGCCCTTGAGAATGCTTTTGCCATTCTGATAATCATAATCAGGCTGGGTGCGCAGGTTGGCCGAGTTAATATCTTTTTTTCCAATGCCGCTCTTTTCCAGGAAGGAAAGATACTGAGCCACGCGCTCATCGGCCTGTTTCTTTGCCGATGCCGCGTCTTTCGCGGAAACGTTGACTTCAATCGCCAGGGTTGCGATATCAGGAACCGCAGCGACGCTGGCGGTGCCTGAAGTAACAATATGTG
The DNA here is from genome assembly GCF_051131775.1 of Klebsiella sp. MISC125. Lineage (NCBI taxonomy): Bacteria > Pseudomonadati > Pseudomonadota > Gammaproteobacteria > Enterobacterales > Enterobacteriaceae > Klebsiella > Klebsiella sp. MISC125. The sequence continues at coordinate 954,224 of NZ_CP180448.1, read as the reverse complement.
GGCCGTTTGGCAATTCATTTGCCTGAACTGCCATTGCGCTAAATCCGAGTGCCGCCGCCAGGGCCATGACTTTTAACTTCACTGTCGTTTCTCCATCTTACATTGGTCGTCCATACACAGACGCATGCCTGCAAGCTTAGCGCGTACGCGCGGAAAGTCCATCGGACAAGACTTAGTTAAGCAGCATCTGCACATGCGCCAGGCCGTCTTTCGCCAGCTGTAGCGCAATCACCCACATCACCAGACCAACCAGCACGTTAATAATGCGCTGTGCCTTTGCCGTGCGCAGACGCGGGGCCAGCCAGGCAGCCAGCAGAGCCAGACCAAAAAACCATAAGAATGAAGCACTGATAGTGCCTAACGCGAACCAGCGCTTTGGCTCCATCGCTAACTGTCCGCCCAGGCTGCCGAGCACCACGAAAGTATCAAGATAAACGTGCGGGTTGAGCCAGGTCACCGCCAGCATTGTGACGATGATTTTCCAGCGCCCCTGCTTCATGACTTCCGCACTGGCCAGTTCCAGATTGCTGCTAAAAGCCGTTTTCAACGCACCGAAACCGTACCACAATAAAAAGGCCACACCGCCCCAGGTTACCAACGCTAACAGCCACGGAGACTGCATCAACAGCGCGCTACCACCAAATATACCGGCACAGATTAGCAGCAGATCGCTGATAGCGCATAGCAGCGCAATCATCAGATGGTACTGGCGGCGAATGCCCTGATTCATCACAAACGCATTTTGGGGTCCGAGAGGCAAAATCATTGCCGCCCCCAGGGCAAGCCCCTGAAAGTAATAAGATAACATGTTGAATTTTTCCGCTGAGGTCGTTAATGCGGCTGACTATAGCGCGATATCATTATTAGCGGAAATTGATATTATTAATCATTAATTAGAAAGGCTAATGATCAGGGATTTTCCAGGATTTTACTCTACAAACTAAAAAGGCTCACCATCAGGGACGGCGAGCCTTAATCGCTAAACCTGGCGTGAAAATTACTCCGCCGGGTCTTTTACCTGCTTCAAATTCACATCCATCTGCGGATACGGAAAGCTGATACCGTTAGCGTCGAAGTCACGCTTAATACGCTCCAGAACATCCCAATACACGTTTTGCAGATCGCTGCTTTTACTCCATACACGAATCACATAGTTTACCGATGAAGCGCCCAGTTCATTCAGGCGCACGGTCATTTCGCGATCTTTAAGGATACGCTCATCTGATTCAATGATAGCCGTAATCAGTTGCTTCACTTTATCGATATCGGCATCGTAAGCCACGCCAATAATAAACTCGTTGCGACGTACTGGCTCGCGGGAGAAGTTAATGATATTCCCGGCAATGATTTTACCGTTCGGAACCACCACAATCTTGCCATCCGCGCTACGAAGTGTTGTGGAGAAAATCTGCACGTTCAGCACGGTACCCGCGATACCGCCAAGGTCAACGTATTCACCCGCACGGAATGGGCGGAATACGACCAGCAGAACACCAGCAGCAAGGTTAGACAGAGAGCCTTGTAGCGCCAGGCCGACGGCCAAACCGGCAGCACCGAGAACTGCGATGACTGAGGCAGTTTGCACGCCGACGCGACCCAAAGCAGCAATCAGCGTAAAGGCAATAACGGCGTAACGTACCAGCGCAGAAAGAAAATCGGCAACGGTGGCGTCAATATGTCGCGCCCGCATCAGGCGATTCACCGTATTGGACACAATCCGCGCCACGATCATACCAACAATGATAATCGCGATAGCCGCTACGATGTTGACGGCATAGCTCAGCAGTAATTCCTGATTGCGCACCAGCCACGAACTGGCGTTATTTATGCTATCGACAACGTTCAAATCTTCCATTTAACATTCCTTATGGATACCCGTACGGGAAATAAAAAACCAAACCTGAAATAACAGGTAGGTTAAGGGTAAACAAAAAGTGTACGTTTTGCCAAACTGATCACATTTATTTAGCAACATTTCATGTCGTTCAGATAATAAAAAAGCCCGCATTTCTGCGGGCTTCAGAGTAAGAAACAGCGTTTTCTTACAGAACGTCGATCGCGTTCAGTTCTTTAAATGCCTGCTCCAGACGTGCCACCATGGTCACCTGAGCAGCACGCAGCCATGCGCGCGGATCGTAGTATTTTTTGTTCGGCTGGTCTTCGCCTTTCGGGTTACCCAGCTGGCCCTGCAGATAAGCTTCGTTCGTTTTGTAGTAGCCCAGAATACCTTCCCAGGTCGCCCATTGGGTGTCGGTATCGATGTTCATTTTCACTACGCCGTAGCTTACGGAGTCTTTGATTTCCTGAGCAGAAGAACCGGAACCGCCGTGGAAGACGAAGTTCAGGCTGTTGTGCGGCAGGTTATGTTTCTTAGAAACATAGTCCTGAGAATCGCGCAGGATAGTCGGGGTCAGTACCACGTTACCCGGCTTATAAACGCCGTGTACGTTACCGAAGGAAGCCGCGATGGTGAAACGCGGGCTGATTTTGCTCAGCTCGGTGTAAGCGTAATCAACGTCTTCCGGCTGGGTGTACAGTGCAGAAGCGTCCATGTGGCTGTTATCCACACCGTCTTCTTCGCCACCGGTGCAACCCAGTTCGATTTCCAGAGTCATGTCCATTTTGGCCATACGAGCCAGGTATTTAGAACAGATCTCAATGTTTTCGTGCAGAGTTTCTTCAGACAGGTCAATCATGTGAGAAGAGAACAGCGGTTTGCCTGTAGCTGCGAAGTGTTTTTCACCCGCGTCCAGCAGACCGTCGATCCACGGCAGCAGTTTCTTAGCGCAGTGGTCAGTGTGCAGGATAACTGGAACACCGTAGTGCTCTGCCATCTGATGTACGTGATGCGCACCAGAGATAGCACCCAGGATTGCTGCGCCCTGAGGAACGTCAGTTTTCACGCCTTTGCCCGCGATGAACGCTGCGCCGCCGTTAGAGAACTGAACGATAACCGGAGAACGAACTTTTGCAGCAGCTTCCAGAACGGCGTTGATGGAATCAGTACCCACGCAGTTTACTGCTGGCAGAGCAAAGTTGTTTTCTTTAGCTACCTGGAACACTTTCTGAACGTCGTCGCCAGTGATGACGCCCGGTTTTACGAAATCAAAAATTTTAGACATGTTACGTAGTCCTGTATCTGTATCTTCGACCGTTGAAGAAGGTTCGCGAGCGTTTAAGCGCGCTGAAAAACAGGCGGGTCACCCCGCCTGAACTGAATTACTTCTTAGCGCGCTCTTCGAGCATAGCTACTGCTGGCAGGACTTTGCCTTCCACGAATTCGAGGAATGCGCCGCCGCCAGTGGAGATGTAGGAGATTTTGTCAGCAATGCCAAACAGGTCGATTGCTGCCAGGGTATCGCCGCCGCCTGCGATGGAGAAGGCTTCGCTATCAGCGATAGCGTTCGCAACGATTTCAGTACCTTTGCGGAAGTTCGGGAATTCAAACACGCCAACCGGACCATTCCACAGAATAGTTTTGGCATTTTTCAGGATTTCAGCCAGCTGCTGTGCAGAAGCGTCGCCCAGGTCCAGAATCTGTTCGTCATCTTTGATGTCGTTAACAGATTTCAGGGTTGCTGCTGCGGTTTCTGAGAACTCGGTTGCCACGCGCACATCAGTCGGGACCGGGATGTCGCAGGTTGTCAGCAGGCGCTTAGCTTCGTCAACCAGGTCTGCTTCGTACAGGGATTTACCGACATTGTGGCCTTGAGCGGCAACGAAGGTGTTAGCGATACCGCCACCCACGATCAACTGGTCAGCGATTTTTGACAGGGAATCCAGAACGGTCAGTTTAGTGGAAACTTTAGAACCACCAACGATAGCGACCATCGGGCGAGCTGGTTCTTTCAGCGCTTTGCCCAATGCGTCCAGCTCTTCAGCCAGCAGCGGACCTGCGCAAGCCACGTCAGCAAATTTACCGATGCCGTGAGTAGAAGCCTGTGCACGGTGAGCGGTACCGAATGCATCCATTACGAATACGTCACACAGCGCAGCGTATTTTTTAGACAGCGCTTCGTCGTCTTTCTTTTCGCCTTTGTTGAAGCGAACGTTTTCCAGAACAACCAGTTCACCAGCGGCCACTTCAACGCCGTCCAGGTAATCTTTAACCAGACGTACCGGGTTAGACAGTTTGTCTTTCAGGTAGTTAACAACCGGCAGCAGAGAGAATTCTTCGTTGTACTCGCCTTCGGTAGGACGACCCAGGTGGGAAGTTACCATCACTTTCGCACCCTGTTTCAGGGCCAGTTCGATGGTCGGCAGAGAGGCACGGATACGCGCATCGCTGGTTACTTTCCCTTCTTTAACTGGTACGTTCAGATCCGCACGGATAAAAACGCGTTTACCAGCAAGATCCAGATCGGTCATCTTAATTACAGACATGGTGAATCCTCTCGTTGATTCTTGATAAAGTTTTGCAAGCGCTTACGCGCCTTACCTGAAACCTTGTGCGGCCATCGCTAACGTGGTGTCGAGCATCCGGTTAGCAAAGCCCCATTCGTTATCGCACCAGACCAGCGTTTTGATCAAATGCGCGCCGCTTACCCGCGTTTGCGTACCATCAACAATGGCGCTATGCGGATCGTGGTTGAAATCTATCGAGACTAACGGTAATTCCGTATAGTCAACTATACCATGAAATGTACCCTGTGCTGCTTTTTGCAGCAACTGGTTGACTTCACTTGCTTTTACTGGTTTCTTCACCGTCACGCTGAGGTCGATAGCCGTCACATTAATGGTCGGCACACGCACCGCAATCGCTTCGAAACGATCGTTAAACTGGGGGAAAAAACGCGTAATCCCCGCAGCAAGCTTAGTATCAACCGGGATAATCGACTGACTGGCTGCTCGAGTACGACGCAAATCCGGATGCCAGGAATCAATGACCTGCTGATCGTTCATTGATGAGTGGATCGTCGTTACCGTTCCTGACTCTATGCCGTAGGCATCATCTAACAGTTTAATGACCGGAATAATGCAGTTGGTCGTGCAGGAGGCGTTGGAGACGATACGGTGCTCGGCTCGCAGTTCATCATGATTGACGCCAAAAACAACCGTCGCGTCGAGATCGTTGCCGCCAGGATGTGAAAAGAGCACTTTCTTCGCGCCAGCCTGAAGATGGGCTTCGCCATGTTCACGGCTGCCGTAAACGCCCGTACAATCAAGCACCACATCCACCGCCAGCTCACGCCAGGGCAACGCCTCAAGGGAAGATTCATGCAGCAGGCGAATAGCATCATCGCCGACAAACAGTTGCTCTCTCTCCTGGCGTACATCCCAGGCAAAGCGCCCATGGCTGGTGTCATATTTCAACAAATGAGCGATGCCGGCAGCATCCGCCAGTTCATTGATTGCCACCACGGTGATTTCCGCACGACGCCCGGATTCATACAAAGCACGAACCACGTTACGCCCGATGCGACCGAAGCCATTAATCGCAATGCGTATGGTCATAGGTCTCCTGCAAGGCTGTCCATGAAATGAGGTGGCTGACAGAGTAATGCAGCTACGCTCTAAGGGAAACCTTACCTGTCGCAAACTGCGACTGATTGATTAATTGTCGAACATTTAGACGACTGAAACGCTTCAGCTAGAATAAGCGAAACAAGGAATAAAAGGAATGACTGTCCAGTTGAAGAAGCCATTTATCTGACTTACGTCACATTTTAAAAGGAATAGTTGCAACGCGAGTAACGAATAGCAAAGACGATGCGAGCAGACTTCTTGTCTTGTCGCTCTGACCACAGCGGAGCGTTGGGATGGTAAATTGCCGGAGACCATGATTCCTGGCGGCACTGTTCCCTTTATCTCAACTAAATACAAACAGGGCCGTTATCGCGGCCCTTTTTGCAACACTCGCCTGAGTCAAGGGCAGGCAATCTTATATGCACCGTCAGCCGTCATCTCTAACGTCAGGTTTGCAGCCCGGCTGTTTTCGAGCACACGGCGAACGTTCGGACCATCGGTACGCTCGTAAAACGCCTCGGCTTCAGCTTGCGACAGGCCTCCGGCCAGCTTGCGTCCAACCAGCCTATCCCGCAAAGCGTTGGCTGGCGCTTTAATAAACAGTGAAAAATCGCAAAACTCCGCGAGTACACGCCACTGCTCATCATCCAGCAGCAGCCAGTTGCCCTCAACGATAACAACGGGGGCATTTACATTAATGGCAGCTTCTACCGGGTCGTGTTTTTGCCGATCGTATTGCGGCCAGTCGCCCTCACCCTCGCGAATCTGGCGAAGATTTTTCGCCAGCTTGGTCACATCGAACGTTTCCGGTGCGCCTTTCGAGCTACGTAACCCATGCTCTTCAAGCCAAGTGTTATAGCGGTGAAAACCGTCCATCGGTAGCGTCTGGATGGGTGTCAAATGCGAGTCCTGACGCGCTAAAAACTCCCAAAACGTCGTAAGCGTCGATTTCCCTGTCCCTGGCGGCGCACTGAGGAAAATAATGGTCCGCCGGTTCGGCGTTAAAGCATGTAATCGGGTAAAACGGTGCAGTAAAGGTTTATGGACGTTCTCAATTTCGTCATCACTGTACCGGGCATCAACATTCAGCCCATTAATACTCAGCGTTATATTCACGGCGTTAATTCCTTTAATATCGTCGTTATCGCCAACGCCAGCGCGGTTTTCACCATATTAATGAAGCGAATTTCTGACCACGAAGAGAAATCAGCAAACTTCATTGATTTCAACGCGCCATATAATGCGGTGTTATTCGTAATGCTATTTACATTACAAATAAAATCCCAGGTCAACTCGTCCGCAAATCCGGGAAGATCGCATTGTTCAGTCAGATACTGATAAAACTGCGAAAAGTGGGTGATATCGGCATAGAGCCATTTGTCCATTTTCCCCAGCGCATATATCAGTCGTAACGCCACATCAATATCGTCAAGCGGGCCGCTTTGCGCGAGTAACGGCTTCACTGCATATTCCACGATCTCTTCATCATTATTAACGAACAACGAGGGCAGAAAACGCTTGATGGCCTGCAACAAGAGGGTATTTGCAGTCGCCATAAAGGAGAGTAAATCTTGCTGAGCGTCCAATTGCTCCAGCACGTCATCTTCTGTTAGCGTCGTCATTCGTTTCTCGATAAATCACCAGGAATGCAGAGAGTCTACTATATTACACGTTTGGTCTATGCCACTGATTAGGATTGTTTGTGTGCGAATTCCGCCCGCGCTGCGTTGAATTCCACGCAGCAGGTCTCCACCCGTGACGCCGGTTGCAGCGAACAGAACATCGCGGTGGCTCACGATATCATCAAGCCGGTACACATGGTTGACCTTAACGCCCATCTCATCGCAACGGCTGCGCTCTTTCAGCGCTATCTGCTGGTGCTCAGGCGAGTCGCCTTTCGCCTCACAAAAGTCGATAAGTTCCGCCTGCATATCCCCACCCAGAGCGGTCACCGCGCATGCAGATATCACCCCTTCCGGCGCGCCGCCAATGGTGAACATCACATCGTAAGCATTGTCCGCCATGCAGGTCTGCACGCTGGCGGCGACATCACCATCCGGCAAAGCAAAAACTTTCACCCCAAGGCTTCTTGCTTCATCAATAGCGGGCCGTAATCGCGGTTTATCCAAAGTGACCATGCGCAACGCCGTCAGCGGCTTGTCCAGCGCCTTTGCCACGCTATATAAGTTCTCGCTTAACGAATGCCGCAGATTAATCGCCCCTTTCGCCCGGCGGCCCACAACCATCTTTTTCATATACATATCAGGTGCATGCAGCAGCGAACCCGCTGGCGCAAAAGCCATGACCGCCAGCGCATTACTTTGCCCCATCGCAACCATTCGGGTTCCTTCTATTGGATCGACGGCAATATCAGTAGCCAACCCCTCGCCACGTCCAACCTGCTCGCCAATCCACAACATGGGAGCATGGTCGATTTCCCCCTCTCCGATGACGATCCGCCCCTGAAAATTAAGCTCATTGAGCGCCTGCCGCATTGCGCTTACCGCCAGGCCATCAATTTTGTTTTTATCCCCGCACCCCGTTTCGGGCCAGGCAGCAAGCGCTGCCTGTTCCGTAGTGCGTAGCAGCGGCCACGCCAGTGACATCATTCCGTCACCTCGCCAATATCAACGCCAAAGTGCGCCAGAAGATACTTCTCGGCCCGCTCATTCCAGATCCCGTGCGTCTCTTCTACCAGTTTCGCCAGCTGCTTAAACAGCGGGTCGGTTTTACCTTTCTCAGCAAAATCAGTAATCGCCGTTAGCGGCATCGTCACGCCGTTATAAATCAGCTTTTTGCCGCCAGGTATGTTGGGCAGATTAAGCACCGTGTCCGGCACCGCATCCAGGCCGCCAATATGCGTCACCATAAATGAAGGCTGTAGTTGTCCAGTTGCGCTCAGGGCGATCGCTTCAAGCATGTCATCCGTTGAGCCGCCGGAGGTCCCCACGACATGGGTGCTGTTGTAATGCACGTTGTAGAAGTTAAACGGGACTTTAAAGTTTTTATCCGTAGGACCGGCAAAGAAGTTCAGGCATCCATCTTCTGCCAGCAGATCGTCCGCCATTTCCACGATAGCGGGAACGGCAGCATAGACGAAGACATCGTCAAATCCTTCGTCATTCGTCAGCGCCCGCAGCGCCTGTACCGGATCCGCAACATCCCGCGTATTGACGTAAACCAGTTCAATTCCTTTACTGGCAGCCAGTTCTACCGGCAGGAGTTTTTGCGCCTGCGCCAGGCGCTTTTCATCAATATCAACCACTACCACCCGCGCCGGGGCAATGTTGCCGTTGATAGCATAATCTATCGCGCCAATGCCCATCGGCCCGGCACATGCCAGCAGCGCCAGATTGCCGCCAGGCTTAATTCCCATCCGATGCTCATAGACATAAGGCGTGGTATGGAAATTGGCGTTATATGCACCAATAATGCAACACATAGGTTCAGCCAGCGACGCGGCGGCAAAATAAGAACCGTGATATGGCAGTACACATCCCAGATTAATAGCCACCTCAGGGATAATCATATAGGTCGCGTTACCGCCGAAGTATTCATAGCTATAACCTGCTGAATATCCGCTGGGTAGTCCCATTGCCGGTTGCAAAACAAATCGCTGTCCTTTTTTATATTTGCCAGTGAGATTTTTACCCACTTCGACAATAATTCCTGCACATTCATGACCGGTAATAACCGGATGATTTTCTAAATCATCGGGAACGCGCTTATGTTCGCTACCTAAAGTGGCGGCCTTCCAGGTGGATAAGCACACGCTATCGGAGATTACGCTCACCAACAGTTCATTATCGGTAATTTGCGGAAGTTCGAATTCACGAATACGGACATCCTGCTTGCCATAAATAGCGGCAACTTTGGTTTTCATATTAACTCCGTAAATTAATGAGCAATCAGGCGCTGAGGTTTTTAAACAACTCGTCCAGGTGCGGATCGCCGATATAGTTTTTAATCAGGATTAAAGGTTTATCACTGACGCGTTTAACACGGCCTTCCAGGCTGGCATGAGTGACGATAATATCCGCATCATCCGGTACATTTTCGATGGCATAGTGGGTAACGGTAATAGCCAGCCCCGCTTTTTCCAGACGTTTACGGAAAGTTGTTGCGCCCATCGCGCTGGAGCCCATACCCGCATCGCAAACGAAAGCGACGCGTTTAACTTGCTTGTAAGAAAACGAACCTTCGCGTTTCATCGCTTTTACCGCTTTAGCAGATTCGCTAAATGTATCTTCTTTTTCGACTTCGATGCTTTTATCCATCTTCAGAATAAAAGAAGTCATGATAAAGGTCACCAGAGCCCCCGCCGTTACGCCCGCGATGGTGGCGATAAACGACCCTTTCGGTGTTAATGCCAGGTAGGCGAAGATTGAGCCAGGACTCGGTCCGGCAACCAGGCCGCCACCTAATAAATTAAAGACCCAGGTACCGGTCATTCCACCGCCGATCATGGCAATCAGCGTTAGCGGCTTCATCAACACATAAGGGAAATAGAGCTCATGGATACCGCCAAGGAAATGGATAATCATGGCGCCCGGAGCGGACTTCTTACTCATGCCTTTACCAAAGATGGCAAACCCGAGCAGCAGGCCCAGCCCTGGGCCGGGGTTAGAGGCCACCATAAAGAAGATCGATTTTCCGGTCTCAGCAGCCTGTTGCATACCCAGCGGATAATAGACACCCTGATCGATAGCATTGTTCAGAAAGAGGATTTTTGCGGGTTCGTTGATAACCGATAACAGCGGCAGATATCCTGCATGTACCAGTGCTTCAATGCATTCCTTCACAAAATTGTTGGCGACAAGAACTGCCGGGCCGATAACCTCAAATCCCAGCAGGCACAAGATCATGCCAGCGATACCGAGAGAGAAGTTATTTATGACCATTTCGAAACCGGCAGGAATACGTTTTTCCAGCAGGCGGTCAATATGCTTAATCACCAGGCCACCGAGCGGGCCCATGATCATGGAACCAAGGAACATAGGAATATCAGCGCCAACAATCACGCCAATGGAACCAATGCCGCCCATTACCGCTCCGCGCTTGCCGCCAACCAGGTGACCACCGGTTGAGCCAATCATTACCGGTAATAAATAGGTGATCATCGGACCGACAATTTTGGCAAAATGCTCATTGGGCATCCAGCCAGTAGGAATAAATAATGCGGTAATAAACCCCCAGGCAATAAATGCGCCGATATTGGGGATGACCATGGCAGTCAAAAACCCACCAAAAGCCTGGACCTTTGCACGAGCAGACTTGTTTTCCATATTAATATCCTGAAAGGAGGGAGTAGATTATGCGCGGGAGATAATATCCGCTAATTGTTTCTCAGATTTAGCCGCCAACAATGCAGCCAGGTTTTCCTCTTCACACAATAATTCACTTAATGCCTGAATCGCACCAATATGCGAATCTGAATCGGCAGCAGACAGCCCAATTAATAATTTAATCGGCTCATTGTCCTCACCAAAGCTGACATGGTTTCGCAATAGCGTTAATGACATCCCTGTTTTTAACGCGCCGTATTCAGGACGCGCATGGGGCATTGCCACTTCGGGAGCCAGAATATAATAAGGCCCGTTAGTTAACGTAGAGTCTTTAATTGCCTGAACATATTGCGGGCTAACATAATGATTAGACAATAAAGCTGACATTGAAAAATCAACCGCTTCTTGCCAGCTTGATGCTGAATTCTTTATCGATATTGATGCTTCTGGAAAATAATCAATCAGTCGCATAGGTCATCCTTTTATTTTATTTCTAGGGTACAGCTTATCGTTAAAAACAAAATACTCGGGAGGCACAGTGAAATCAATAAGCGACAAAAGAGAGGCGAACTGGCTGAAGGTTTTTACGAAATGAACAAAAACAATAAGTTGATAATTAAAAAAATAAAATCAACTCTATGTTTGTGATTTAAATTGCAAATATGAAAAATCACTAAATTAACGTTTTGTGAAGCATGTCACTATTAATGACTTGATGACAACTAACAAAAAAAGCTAGCACTGTCTCAATCAAAAGAAACGGGCCGCCTGAGCGACCCGTTTATTATCATAAAAATGATTACAGCAGCGCTTTCGCTTTGGCGACTACGTTGTCAACGGTGAAGCCAAACTCTTCAAACAGCAGCTCAGCCGGAGCAGATTCACCGAAGGTAGTCATGCCGACGATAGCGCCGTTCAGGCCCACGTATTTGAACCAGTAGTCAGCAATACCCGCTTCAACGGCTACGCGAGCAGAGACTGCTTTCGGCAGCACCGCTTCACGGTAAGCAGCATCCTGCTTGTCGAATGCGTCAGTGGACGGCATGGAAACCACGCGCGCCTTCACGCCTTCGGCAGTCAGTTTTTCGTAAGCAGCTACCGCCAGCTCAACTTCTGAACCGGTGGCGATAAAAATCAGCTCTGGCTGGCCAGCGCAATCTTTCAGCACGTAACCACCGCGGGCGACGTTCGCCAGCTGCTCTTCGGTACGTTCCTGCTGCGCCAGGTTCTGACGGGAGAGGATCAGCGCGGTCGGGCCGTCCTGACGCTCAACGCCGTATTTCCACGCGATAGCAGATTCAACCTGGTCACACGGACGCCATGTGGACATGTTTGGCGTGACGCGCAGGGAAGCAACCTGCTCAACCGGCTGGTGAGTCGGGCCATCTTCGCCCAGACCGATGGAGTCGTGGGTATAGACCATCACCTGACGCTGCTTCATGAGAGCCGCCATACGCACCGCGTTACGGGCGTATTCCACGAACATCAGGAAGGTAGAGGTGTACGGCAGGAAGCCGCCGTGCAGCGAGATACCGTTGGCAATCGCGGTCATGCCGAACTCGCGCACACCGTAGTGGATGTAGTTACCGGCGGTGTCTTCGTTAATCGCTTTAGAGCCGGACCAGATGGTCAGGTTAGACGGTGCCAGGTCAGCGGAGCCGCCGAGGAATTCCGGCAGCAGCGGGCCGAAAGCTTCGATCGCATTCTGGGATGCTTTACGGCTGGCGATTTTCGCCGGATTCGCCTGCAGCTTAGCGATGAACTCATTCGCTTTCGCATCGAAGTCAGACGGCATATCGCCTTTCATACGACGGGTGAATTCTGCCGCTTCCTGCGGGAAGGCTTTGGCGTAGGCCGCGAACTTCTCGTTCCAGGAGGCTTCTTTCGCCTGACCGGCTTCTTTCGCATCCCACTGAGCATAGATATCAGACGGGATTTCAAAGGCCGGGTGTTTCCAGCCCAAAGCTTCGCGGGTCAGCGCGATTTCCGCGTCGCCCAGCGGCGCGCCGTGGGAGTCGTGAGTGCCCTGTTTGTTCGGCGAACCAAAACCGATGATGGTTTTGCACATCAGCAGGGACGGTTTGTCGGTAACTGCACGTGCTTCTTCCACTGCGCGTTTAATCGAGTCAGCATCGTGACCGTCCACGCCACGAACAACGTGCCAGCCGTAGGCTTCAAAACGCTTCGCGGTGTCGTCGGTAAACCAGCCTTCAACGTGACCGTCGATAGAGATGCCGTTATCGTCATAGAAAGCGACCAGCTTGCCCAGTTTCAGGGTACCGGCCAGGGAGCATACCTCGTGAGAGATACCTTCCATCATGCAGCCGTCGCCCATGAAGGCGTAAGTGAAGTGGTCAACAATGTCGTGGCCCGGACGGTTAAACTGCGCCGCCAGCGTTTTCTCCGCAATCGCCATACCCACCGCATTGGCAATACCCTGACCCAGCGGACCGGTAGTGGTTTCAACACCCGCGGTGTAACCCACTTCCGGGTGACCCGGAGTTTTAGAGTGCAGCTGGCGGAAGTTTTTCAGCTCTTCAATCGGCAGATCATAACCGGTGAGGTGCAGCAGGCTATAGATCAGCATAGAGCCGTGACCGTTGGACAGCACAAAGCGGTCGCGGTCAGCCCATAATGGGTTCTGCGGGTTATGGTTCAGGAAATCACGCCACAGGACTTCAGCAATGTCAGCCATACCCATCGGGGCACCCGGGTGACCGGATTTGGCTTTCTGTACTGCGTCCATGCTCAGCGCACGAATAGCGTTGGCAAGCTCTTTACGTGAGGACATTTTGACTCCAGATCGGATAATGAAGGCCATGCCCGCAACGACTTGACGACAGCGCGTTTTGGGCTACGCCGGAAAAAAGTGTGAACAATGTAACCTAAGCGGCAAAACATGTACATGGAGCATCCTTTTGCCGCTTAAGAAATCTCTGGAACATGTTGTGCTACACCGTAATCCTCTCGCCCGCATCCTGAGATAGTATTTATAATTTGTATAGGATACGGCAGGTCTGCTATCGCCGTTTTTTCGGATAAATAACCATAAGATTGTGGAAGATAAAAATGAAAATTCGTTCAGCTATTCTTGCCCTTGGGATCGCAGCAACGCTTACCGGATGCCAGAACATGGACTCTAACGCCCTGCTCGGCTCTGGCGCAGAAGCCTGGCAGGCTTACTCCCTCAGCGACGAGCAGGTTAAAACCTTAAGCGACAAGGCCTGCCAGGAGATGGACGCCAAAGCCACCATCGCGCCTGCCAGCAGCGAATACAGTAAGCGCCTCAGCAAAATCGCCGCCGCGCTGGGCGACAACATCAACGGCCAGCCGGTGAACTACAAGGTATACCAAACCAAAGACGTCAACGCATTTGCCATGGCCAACGGCTGTATTCGCGTCTATAGCGGGCTAATGGATTTGATGAATGATAATGAAGTTGAAGCAGTCATCGGCCATGAAATGGGTCACGTGGCGCTCGGTCATGTGAAGAAAGGGATGCAGGTCGCGCTGGGTACCAACGCGGTGCGCGCAGCGGCGGCCTCAGCTGGCGGCATTGTCGGCAGTCTCTCGCAGTCGCAACTGGGCGATCTGGGTGAAAAACTGGTGAATTCACAATTCTCCCAGCGCCAGGAATCTGAAGCAGACGACTACTCTTACGATCTGCTGCGTAAACGCGGGATTAACCCAGCGGGCCTGGCCACCAGCTTCGAAAAATTAGCCAAGCTGGAAGCCGGTCGCCAAAGCTCAATGTTTGACGATCACCCGGCATCAGAAGCGCGTGCTCAGCATATTCGCGATCGAATGGCTGCGGACGGCATTAAGTAACCGCCGCCCCATCAGCAAGCCATATCAGATATTTTTGGCAAAGCTCATCATGCAAGCCGGATAGCATTAGCGCTATCCGGCATACCTGGTGATGACAAACCCGTTTTAGACATTGCGCCCGGATTCATGCCGGGTGGCGGCTAACGCCTTACCCAGCCTACAAGATCCGCGATTATCTGTAGGCCCGTGCAAGCGCAGCGCCGCCGGGCGATTCCTGTGATTATTCGCCTTTCTTCGCCGCCTGGATATACAGCATCTCCAGCGCCAGAGTCGCCGCCGCCAGCGCAGTGATTTCGGACTGATCGTAAGCCGGAGCCACTTCCACCACGTCCATGCCGACAATATTCAGGTCCTTCAGGCCGCGCACCAGTTTGATCGCGCGATCTGAAGTCAGGCCACCGATCACTGGCGTACCGGTACCCGGTGCGAATGCCGGATCCAGGCAGTCGATATCAAAGGTCAGATAGACCGGCATATCGCCGACGATCTGCTTAACCTGGGCAATCACATCGTCAGCGGTCCGATCATTAACCTGACCCGCATCCAGCACCGTGAAGCCGTTATCTTTATCAAACTCGGTACGAATGCCGATCTGCACCGCATGATTCGGGTCGATCAGACCTTCGTTCGGCGCAGTATAAAACATGGTGCCGTGGTCGAATTCGCAGCCGTTTGCATAGGTATCGGTGTGAGCATCGAAGTGCACCAGCGCCATTTTGCCGAAGTGCTTAGCGTGCGCGCGCAGCAGCGGCAGCGTCACGAAATGGTCACCGCCGAAGGAGAGCATGCGTTTACCCGCAGCCAGCAATCTTTCCGCGTGGGCCTGCAGCTTTTCGCTCATCTCACGCGCATCGCCGAAGGCATAAACCAGATCGCCACAGTCAACCACGTTGAGACGCTCACGCATATCAAAGTTCCACGGGAAGCGGTTGTGCTCCCACGCGAGGTTAGTCGACACCTGACGGATCGCCGCCGGACCGTGACGGCCGCCCGCGCGCCCGGAAGTCGCCATATCAAACGGGACGCCGGTAATCACCCAGTCAGCATCGCTGTCGTACGGCTGGAAGTTCAGCGGCAGACGCAGAAAACCAAATGCGTTGGATACCAGGGAGTTATCGTATTGATGACCTAAGGTGCTCATGGGTATGACCTCTTTTTTGCCGTCTTGGTAATTTGAAAAAGATATAAAAAAACCCTTCCGCGTCGTTAGGCCCGACGAGAAAGGGTTTGATTTGCATATCATGTATTGGGCGTAATTATCGCCTTAAAACTACCCAGCTTCAAGCAAAGCGTTTATTTACGGCACGGCGGTGGTGCATAACCGTTGCTGTCTGCCGGGAAAGCCTGAGCCGAGCACGGGGGCAGCGCCGAGGTTGATTTACTCTGTAGCGCAAATGCCGCAAAACCAATAACCCCGGTATTACGCACATCACCCTGCGCGGAGTTAGCCGCATAGGAATCAGAGGCATCGGAGAACTGGAACGCTGCCTCAGTATGCTTATCTTTTCTGAACCCTTTAATCGCCAGTGAATCACCAGCATTAACAATATAACCGCTATTATTCAGAGAGCCAGGTTTACCGCTCAGCACATCCAGGCCATCAACCGTCGCGACAATCTCATAATTCGTATCACGACTGAAATTACGCACGTACAGCTGATAGTTCATCCCCACGGTCGCCGGGATAATATATTGCCACTGCCCAGTGTAGGAGTCATAACGACGAGTGATTGGAATAGAATTAAAATTTGCATCACGAACAGCATATTCAAGATTACTGATACGAATGCTATAAACACGATCGTACCCCGGCTGGTATTTAGCAGAGTAATTTATCAGAATGATTTCACTGGGCTCACGCTCTGCCCGCTCAGCTGAGACGCCCGTCACCGTTGAATTTACGTCTCCCCCCCACGTGGTGCCCACTTCGGAATGCATGGATTGGTTGGACTGCATCTGTCCAGCGCACCCGCCTAAAAGCAAAAACATGCTGACCAGTAAACTCTTAATTTTAAATCCCTTCATATCCACATCCTTTGCTGTCATGAATAAATTACCCAGCAATAGTAGGGATATTTAAAAATAAAAAAAGAGGATAATTAACGATTAAGATTCTTTTCAGAATGAGATGACCGATTTATAACAATAAATCGGTCATCAAGCGGAATACTCTTAATTACTCATCTTCGAGATAAGTATATCCATATAATCCCGCTTCGAACTCTTCAAGGAACTGCTGCTGCAGCGCTTCGTCGAGGCCTGAGTTTTTCACCTGATCGCGGAACTGAGTCAGCAACGTGCTCGGGTCTAGCTGCACGTATTGCAGCATGTCCGCCACAGTATCCCCTTCATCGGACAGCTCAACTTCCACGCTACCGTCAGGGAACACAAACACGTCGACGGCTTCCGTATCACCGAACAGGTTGTGCATATTGCCGAGAATTTCCTGATAGGCACCGACCATAAAGAAACCCAGCATCGGTGGGTTATCCGGATCGTACTCCGGCATTGGCATCGTGGTTGCGATACCATCACCATCGACATAATGGTCAATTGCACCATCGGAGTCACAGGTGATATCAAGCAGCACCGCACGGCGTTCCGGCACCATATTCAGCCCTTCCAGCGGCATCACCGGGAACAGCTGATCGATACCCCAGGCATCCGGCATCGACTGGAACAGTGAGAAGTTGACGTAGATTTTATCCGCCATCCGCTCCTGCAGCTCGTCAATAATCGGACGATGCGCACGGTTGCTCGGGTCGAGCTGCTTCTGCACTTCATGACACATATTCAGATACAGCTGCTCGGCCCAGGCGCGCTCCTGAAGATTAAAGGTGCCGGAGGAGTAGCCAATGTGGATATCATGCAGGTCCATCTGGCTATCATGCAGCCATTCGCGCAGCGAGCGGCGGTTGCCGGTCTCGTGCATTTCCAGCCAGGTTTCCCACATACTTTGCAGTGGACGCGCAGCGTCTTGTGCAGGCGGAGTCGCTTCGGTGTATTCGTTACGCTCAACGCCGATAATGTTAGAGACCAGCACGGTATGATGCGCAGTCACCGCACGACCCGACTCGGTAATCACCGTCGGATGCGGCAGGCCGTTCTCTTCACAGGCATCGCCAATCGCCCAGATTATGTTGTTGGCATACTCGTTCAGGCCGTAGTTCACCGAACAATCGGACTGCGAACGGGTACCTTCATAGTCCACGCCCAGACCGCCGCCAACGTCGAAGCACTGAATGTTGACACCCAGCTTATGCAGCTCAACGTAGAAGCGCGACGACTCACGCACGCCGGTGGCAATATCACGAATATTGGCCATCTGCGAACCGAGATGGAAGTGCAACAGTTGCAGGCTGTCCAGATGCCCTGCCGTACGCAGGATCTCAACCAGTTGCAGAACCTGCGTTGCCGCAAGGCCAAATTTCGATTTTTCGCCGCCGGATGACTGCCATTTACCGGAACCCTGCGATGCCAGACGCGCACGCACGCCAAGGCGCGGCACCACGTTCAGACGCTCGGCTTCTTCCAGCACGATAGCGATTTCCGACATTTTTTCGATGACCAGATAGACCTTGTGACCCATCTTTTCACCCACCAGCGCCAGGCGGATATATTCACGGTCTTTATAACCGTTACACACAATCACGCTACGGGTCATGCCCGCGTGCGCCAGGACCGCCATCAGTTCCGCTTTTGAGCCCGCTTCCAGACCCAGTGGTTCACCGGAGTGGATCAGCGACTCAATAACCCGGCGATGCTGGTTAACCTTGATCGGATAAACCAGGAAGTAGTCACCGTTATAGCCATAGGATTCACGCGCGCGTTTAAATGCGGCATTAATCGAACGCAGGCGGTGCTGCAGAATCTGCGGAAAGCAGAACAGCGCAGGCAGGCGCTGGCCCTGTGCTTCACGCGCTTTCACCAGCTCGGCGAGGTCAACGCGCGCTTCCGGGACGTCGGGATCCGGGCAGACGCTAATATGGCCCAGTTCGTTAACGTCGTAGTAGTTATTACCCCACCAGGCAATATTATAAGTACGTAGCATCTTGCTGGCTTCCTGGGAGCTCATCGCAACCTCCTGCATGGAACGTAGTACACCGTGTTCGCCTGCTGACGAAGGCGAAAACAAAGACATGTCGTCAGACATAGCGAACCTCAAATTTAGTAACAAGTGTAAAACAGTTGACTACTATCGCAATCCGAAGAAGCGATAACAACCCATGAACAGTCCTAAATCCCAGCAGATAGTGCTGGTCTCGCGACTGCGCGACCGGTTTCTTATTCATATCATCGTAAAACACGTACCCGAACGGAGTATGACAGTTCGGAGAAACCACGAGAAAACCCTTGCGATAGCAAGAGCGCCCTTGTTCAGTTTTCCAATCGCCTACCGGCCCTGGAATCCTGAGAAGCGCCGAGATGGGTAGAGCATCGGCTGGTTTGCATGAGAGAGATGCAGCTTGCGGGATAGTGACGCGCGACGGAACGACGCGACGAATCAGGCAAAAAACGTGGGTTCATTATTAAGGATCACCTCCACACTGCCCCGACATGGGCCAGCGACAAGCCAAAGCTAGACATTCCGAACAGCCAGCGCAAACGCTGCTGCGGGACTCTGTAAACACAGACTGCTTAACCCGGCTGGAAGTGGCGTCACGAGAAGAGTGCTCGTGCGCTTTTTAATGAGCCGCGCGCGGCGTTTTATACCGAGAAGCGGGGTAAAAAGCAAAATAAAAATATGTGCGTTGCCGGGGTTTGTCAGGAAAAATTGCCACCACTGTTTTCCCATAAATGCGACGAATATCAAAAAAGGCTGGAAATGGGGTCAACAACTGCCCTAAAATAGCCATCCAGAAGTTAATCCATCTATACTGATTAACACTCAGACTGCTCGTGTCACTACCTGCAAGCTTTGGTAGGGTCATCCGTCAAAGCCTCTCTACACAACAGTATGAGCTACCCGAATCGTCCACAGGTGAAATAAAACATGGCAAAACACCTCTTTACGTCCGAGTCCGTATCAGAAGGGCATCCAGACAAAATTGCTGACCAAATCTCCGACGCCGTACTGGACGCGATCCTCGAGCAGGATCCGAAAGCACGCGTAGCATGTGAAACCTACGTCAAGACCGGCATGGTTCTGGTTGGCGGTGAAATCACCACCAGCGCATGGGTTGATATCGAAGAGATCACCCGTAACACGGTCCGTGAAATTGGCTACGTGCATTCCGATATGGGCTTTGATGCCAACTCCTGCGCGGTACTGAGCGCTATCGGCAAACAGTCTCCGGACATCAACCAGGGTGTTGACCGTGCCGATCCGCTGGAACAAGGCGCGGGCGACCAGGGCCTGATGTTTGGCTACGCGACTAACGAAACTGACGTGCTGATGCCAGCGCCGATCACCTATGCTCACCGCCTGGTGCAGCGTCAGGCCGAAGTGCGTAAAAATGGCACCCTGCCGTGGCTGCGCCCGGATGCGAAAAGCCAGGTCACCTTCCAGTATGACGACGGCAAAATCGTCGGCATCGATGCCGTGGTTCTGTCGACTCAGCATGCGGAAAATATTGACCAGAAATCACTGCAAGAAGCGGTGATGGAAGAGATCATCAAGCCGGTCCTGCCGACCGAATGGCTGAGCAGCGCAACAAAATTCTTTATCAACCCAACAGGTCGTTTTGTCATCGGCGGCCCGATGGGCGACTGTGGCCTGACCGGGCGTAAAATCATCGTTGATACCTACGGCGGCATGGCTCGTCACGGCGGCGGCGCATTCTCCGGTAAAGATCCATCAAAAGTGGACCGTTCTGCAGCCTACGCTGCACGCTATGTTGCGAAAAACATCGTGGCGGCTGGTCTGGCTGACCGTTGCGAAATTCAGGTTTCCTACGCTATCGGCGTTGCAGAACCGACTTCCATCATGGTTGAAACCTTCGGCACTGAGAAAATCGCTTCTGAACAACTGACTCTGCTGGTTCGCGAGTTCTTCGATCTCCGTCCGTACGGACTGATTCAGATGCTGGATCTGCTGCACCCGATCTACAAAGAAACCGCAGCATACGGACACTTTGGCCGCGAACATTTCCCTTGGGAAAAAACCGACAAAGCCGCTCAACTGCGCGAAGCCGCTGGCCTCAAGTAAACCATGCCCTTCTGCTTTTAAGGCCAGCCTCGCGCTGGCCTTTTCGTTTCTAATACTCCCCGTTAGCGATTTCCCGCAGACACGTATCGACCCCTATCGCAAAAAATGAAAGCGATTACATTAGGCACAGAGCAAATCATTAATTAACTCACGCTCTTAATGCACTAAAACATCACAGTGTTACACAATATTTCAGTTTTCTCTGATTAGTGCTTTTAATTTCTTAAGCTAGAATCAATTAATATGTTGATTTAAATAATTTTAATTCAATTACGTTTCTTTACTTTAGTGTAACCGATTACACAGTCGTGATTGACATCACATTTTTTTACTACGTACTTCCCTACCCTAACCATCGATAGAATCAATAACTCAACTGGAGGGCGTTATGCCTGACAACAAAAAACATGGGCGCTCGAACAAGACGATGACGTTCTTTGTCTGCTTCCTCGCCGCACTGGCTGGCCTGCTGTTCGGCCTTGATATCGGTGTTATTGCGGGTGCCTTACCCTTTATTGCCAACGAGTTTCAGATAAGCGCTCATACCCAGGAATGGGTGGTGAGCTCCATGATGTTCGGCGCCGCCGTTGGCGCAGTGGGCAGCGGCTGGCTCTCTTTCAAACTCGGACGCAAAAAAAGCCTGATGATTGGCGCCATCCTGTTCGTTGCCGGTTCGCTGTGCTCTGCTGCTGCTCCGAACGTTGAAGTGCTGCTGATTTCCCGCGTGCTGCTCGGTCTGGCCGTAGGCGTCGCCTCCTATACTGCCCCGCTTTATTTGTCGGAAATCGCCCCGGAAAAAATTCGCGGCAGCATGATTTCGATGTATCAGCTGATGATCACCATTGGTATTCTCGGCGCTTATCTTTCCGATACGGCGTTTAGCTATAGCGGCGCGTGGCGCTGGATGCTCGGCGTTATTATCATCCCGGCGATCCTGTTGTTGATTGGCGTTATCTTCCTGCCGGACAGCCCGCGCTGGTTTGCCGCTAAGCGCCGCTTTGTTGATGCAGAACGCGTTCTGCTGCGCCTGCGCGATACCAGCGCAGAAGCAAAACGCGAGCTGGATGAAATCCGCGAAAGCCTGAAGGTAAAACAGTCCGGCTGGTCGCTATTTAAAGAAAACAGCAACTTCCGTCGCGCGGTGTTCCTTGGCGTTCTACTGCAGGTGATGCAGCAGTTCACCGGCATGAACGTCATCATGTACTACGCACCGAAGATTTTTGAACTGGCAGGCTATGCCAATACCACTGAACAAATGTGGGGGACAGTCATCGTCGGTCTGACTAACGTTCTGGCAACCTTTATTGCTATCGGCCTGGTTGACCGCTGGGGTCGTAAACCGACGCTGATCCTTGGCTTTATCGTGATGGCCGTCGGCATGGGCGTACTGGGCAGCATGATGCATATTGGCATCCATTCAGCCACCGCGCAGTACTTTGCCGTGCTGATGCTGCTGATGTTTATCGTCGGCTTTGCGATGAGCGCCGGTCCGCTGATTTGGGTACTGTGTTCAGAAATCCAGCCGCTGAAAGGACGTGATTTTGGTATCACCTGCTCAACAGCAACCAACTGGATTGCCAACATGATCGTCGGCGCCACCTTCCTGACCATGCTGAACTCGCTGGGCAGCGCCAACACCTTCTGGGTCTATGGCGGTCTGAACGTGTTGTTCATCTTCCTGACGCTGTGGTTAATTCCGGAAACGAAAAACGTCTCGCTGGAACACATCGAACGTAACCTGATGAAAGGTCGTAAACTGCGCGAAATCGGCGCTCGCGATTAACCCGACAGGCTTCCTCCCGCCCGGGAGGAAGCTTCTTCTTGCTCTCCCCTCTCTGCCGCACTATCCTCTGGCGCTATGAAAACACCCCGAATTCCCATTGCCCTTCAACAGGCCGTCATGCGCAGCCTGCGCGAGAATCTGGCCAAAGCTAACGCCAAACTGGGACAACATTACCCTGAACCGATACTGGTCTATCAGCAACGTGGCACTTCCGCCGGCACCGCCTGGCTGGAAAAAAACGAAATCCGCCTCAACCCGGTGCTGCTGCTGGAAAACCAACAAGCATTTATCGACGAGGTCGTACCGCATGAGCTGGCTCATCTGCTGGTGTGGAAGCACTTTGGTCGCGTCGCACCGCACGGCAGAGAGTGGAAATGGATGATGGAAAACGTACTCGGCGTTCCGGCCCTGCGCACCCATCGTTTTGAACTCGACTCGGTGCGCAAAAACACCTTCTCCTACCGCTGCCAGTGTCAGCAGCACCAGTTAACCGTCCGCCGTCACAATCGCGTGGTGCGCGGGGAAGCCACTTATCGCTGCGTTCGCTGCGGCGACGTTCTGGTAGCGGAAAAGTAATCTCCGGAAATAATTGGAAGTTTTCTGATCTGGCTGATTGCATCCGGCAATCGCATTCGTTACGTTGCGGGCTCGTTTTGACACGGAGTTCACGATGTCCCGCATTCATATTTTTACTGTCGCGTTTCTCAGCGTGACGGCGTGTGGCCCGCTTGCGGCCGAAGGAATCAACAGTTTTTCTCAAGCCAAGGCTGCAGGCGTGAAAGTCAACGCCGATGTCCCAGGCGATTTTTACTGCGGTTGTAAAATCAACTGGCAGGGGAAAAAAGGCGTTATCGACCTGGAATCTTGTGGCTATAAAGTGCGTAAAAATGAAAACCGCGCCAGCCGGGTTGAGTGGGAGCATGTGGTTCCGGCCTGGCAGTTCGGCCACCAGCGTCAATGCTGGCAGGATGGCGGACGGAAAAACTGTGCCAAAGACCCGGAATATCGCAAGATGGAAAGCGACATGCATAACCTGCAGCCAGCGGTCGGTGAGGTCAATGGCGATCGCGCCAACTTTATGTACAGCCAGTGGAACGGCGGCGAAGGCCAATATGGTCAGTGCGACATAAAGGTCGATTTCAAAGACAAAGTCGCCGAGCCACCGGCTCGTGCCCGCGGTTCTATCGCCCGCACCTACTTCTATATGCGCGACCGCTATCAACTAAATCTTTCCCGCCAGCAAACTCAGCTATTTACCGCCTGGGACAAGCAGTATCCGGTGACGACCTGGGAGTGTCAGCGCGACGAGCGCATTGCGAAAGTCCAGGGTAACCATAATCCTTACGTCCTGCAGGCTTGCCAGGCGCAAAAGAGCTAACCTACACTAGCGGCAATTGTTAATTTGCAGCGTCACTCTTCTCTTCTTTACGAGGGAAGAGGATATCTGCACACAGAACGGAATATCAAGCATGCGCACTCCTCGCATCCATCACCCGGAATCCATCACCACGGGCACCCAGATTGCCCTCTCCGACGACGCGGCCAACCATGTCGGCCGCGTTTTACGCATGGGTAAAGGTCAGGCAATCGAGCTTTTTGACGGTAGCAATCAGGTCTTCGAAGCGGTAATTGTCGAGGCCGGTAAGAAAAATGTTCTGGTTGAAGTGCAGAGCAGCAAAATCGATGACCGCGAATCCCCACTGCATATCCATTTGGGTCAGGTAATGTCCCGTGGCGAAAAAATGGAATTCACCATCCAGAAATCGATCGAACTTGGTGTAAGCCTCATAACGCCACTGTTTTCCGAGCGCTGTGGCGTTAAACTGGATGCCGAACGTTTGCAGAAGAAGATCCAGCAGTGGCAAAAAATCGCCATTGCCGCCTGCGAGCAGAGCGGTCGCAACGTGGTGCCGGAGATCCGCCCGGCAATGCAGCTTGAAGCCTGGTGCGCGGAACAGGACGAGGGCCTGAAGCTCAATCTGCATCCCCGGGCCAGCGCCAGCATTAACACGCTGCCGTTGCCGGTCGAGCGTGTTCGCCTGCTGATTGGCCCGGAAGGCGGCCTGTCGGCGGAAGAAATAGCGATGACCGCTCGCTACCAGTTTACTGATATCCTGTTGGGACCGCGCGTTCTGCGTACAGAGACAACTGCGCTCACTGCCATCACCGCCCTGCAGGTGCGTTTTGGCGACTTAGGTTGAGGCGTTAACGGAGAAGAATAATGATTAAGCTCGGCATCGTGATGGACCCCATCGCAACCATCAACATCAAGAAAGACACCAGCTTCGCCATGTTGCTGGAAGCGCAGCGTCGCGGCTATGAACTCCATTATATGGAGATGAACGATCTGTACTTAATCAACGGTGAAGCCCGCGCCCGTACGCGCACGCTGAGCGTCGAGCAAAACTACGATAAATGGTATGAATTCAACAGCGAGCAGGATCTGCCGCTCGCGGATCTCGACGTAATTCTGATGCGTAAGGATCCGCCGTTCGATACTGAGTTTATCTACGCGACCTATATTCTTGAGCGTGCTGAAGAAAAAGGAACGCTTATCGTCAACAAGCCGCAAAGCCTGCGCGACTGTAACGAAAAGCTATTTACCGCCTGGTTCTCCGAATTAACCCCGGAAACGCTGGTCACCCGTAATAAAGCTCAGTTAAAAGCCTTCTGGGAAAAACATGGCGATATCATCCTCAAGCCGCTGGACGGCATGGGTGGCGCATCGATTTTCCGCGTTAAAGAAGGCGACCCTAACCTTGGCGTGATCACCGAGACATTAACCGAACTCGGCAGCCGTTACTGCATGGCGCAGAACTATCTGCCAGCCATTAAAGATGGCGATAAGCGCGTGCTGGTGGTTGATGGCGAACCCGTTCCTTACTGCCTGGCCCGTATACCGCAGGGTGGCGAAACTCGTGGTAACCTTGCAGCAGGTGGTCGCGGTGAAGCGCGCCCGCTGACTGAAAGCGACTGGGCTATCGCCCGCCGCGTCGGCCCAACGCTAAAAGCTAAAGGGTTAATTTTTGTGGGTCTAGATATCATTGGCGATCGCCTGACGGAAATTAACGTCACCAGCCCGACCTGCGTACGTGAAATCGAAGCCGCATTCCCGATTTCCATTACCGGCATGCTGATGGACGCCATCGAGAAGCGCATCAATAAATAAGCGCTGCTTCAGGCTACGGGCCCGCGCCTGTAGCCTGAAAGACCACTCAAGTTGATTCAACGCCCCTGTAACCTGAAAGATAAAGTTGAATCGACAGCCTTGCACGTTACCCGCATACTGGGTGCTGCTTTTTTGAACCAGGAACAGAACCTCTGACAATGAATTTACAGCATCACTTTCTAATTGCCATGCCTGCTCTCCAGGACCCGATTTTCCGTCGCTCCGTAGTCTATATCTGCGAGTATAACGATGACGGTGCCATGGGCATTATTATCAATAAACCGATGGAAAATCTGCTGGTTGAAGGGATCCTGGAGAAGTTAAAAATCGCGCCCGATCCGCGTAACCCTGATATCCGCCTGGATAAACCGGTTATGCTCGGTGGGCCTCTGGCTGAAGACCGGGGCTTTATCCTGCATTCACCACCGTCCGATTTCTCATCCAGCATCCGTATCTCTGATAATACGGTGATAACCACCTCCCGCGACGTGCTGGAAACACTGGGTACGGACAAGCAGCCAGGTAATGTGCTGGTCGCGCTGGGATATGCTTCCTGGGAGAAAGGCCAACTGGAACAAGAGATACTGGATAACGCCTGGTTAACCGCTCCGGCCGATCAGAATATTTTGTTTAAAACGCCGATAGCTGACCGCTGGCGCGATGCAGCGAAGCTTATTGGTATCGATATCGTGACAATGCCAGCCGAAGCGGGACATGCA
The DNA here is from genome assembly GCF_051131775.1 of Klebsiella sp. MISC125. Classification (NCBI taxonomy): domain Bacteria; kingdom Pseudomonadati; phylum Pseudomonadota; class Gammaproteobacteria; order Enterobacterales; family Enterobacteriaceae; genus Klebsiella; species Klebsiella sp. MISC125. Next base: position 927,826 of record NZ_CP180448.1, on the reverse strand, counting down.
TAATGAGCGGAACCTTACTGGGTTTTGATTTTGGCACCAAAAGTATTGGCGTCGCAGTCGGGCAGCGCATCACCGGGACTGCTCGCCCTCTTCCCGCACTTAAAGCACAGGACGGCAAGCCGGACTGGAACATTATCGAAAAATTACTGAAAGAGTGGCAACCTGAGGCCGTTATTGTCGGTCTGCCGCTTAATATGGACGGTACTGAACAGCCTCTTACCGCACGTGCACGCAACTTCGCCAATAAAATACATGGCCGCTTTGGGGTGCAAATAACGTTGCATGACGAACGTCTAAGCACCGTTGAAGCCAGAGCCGGATTATTTGAACACGGCGGATTTCGCGCGCTAAATAAAGGCAGCATCGATTCCGCTTCAGCGGTTATTATTCTGGAAAGCTATTTCGAACAAGGCTTCTAAGCCTGACAAATGGCGCCATAGCCTGTAGCTGGCGCCACTTCCCTGACTCAACCCGTTAGTGACGCAGATGTTCGTTCGCCCAGCTTACCGCCTGGGTACGATTCTTCACGCTCAGCTTACGAAACACGTTATACAGGTGAGTGCGGACCGTATTTTCGCTGATAAATAGCGCGCGAGCTATATCCATATTGGTCGCACCACAGCGCAGTTCATTAAGAATTTCACATTCGCGTTCAGTCAACGGAGAACTTTCCGCAGGTGCCGATGCATGATCCGCAGCATACATCGCCGGGTGCATCACGCTCAATTCAGCCGTCTGTTCACCGTTCAATACGGCTTTAACGCCCTCAATTAAGCGCGATTCATCATCGTCATGGCGAAAGACACCATAAAGCGCAGGCCACTGTGCCATTTCGTAGAGTTCATACTTTTGTGCGCTATTGATAATCAGCAGACGAGGATTGTCTGCTTGTAAGCGAATAATGTCACGCCATACGCTGTTCAACTTTTTATTTGAAACAGCAATATCAAATAATATTACAGAATCTTTCAAAAGACGTTGTACAAGGGGCTTATTAATATTTTGCAAAATGACAGAAACAGATAACGTATCAGCCAGATACGTTGCAAATGCTTTGCTTTGAATCGATGGGTGAGTAATAAAAGTAACCTGGCGAGAACGAATGAAATCCTCAGAAAAATTAATCACTTAAAACTCTCCTTAGTTGATACCCGCCTTCATAGCGGTTAAATGAATTAAAAAGAATACGATCGCGAGTGTATTTATAAGTCCAAACCATATTTACACATTGAAACAATATTCCATGGGAATTTTCCTATCCCTGCAAACAGCATAAATCGAATGCCTTAAGAGAGTCAAAAGATTATCAAACTTTTTTCCTGGTTATGGGAAGTTTATGTCAATTCGTTTTTCATAGCGTACATTATTCGTCTTAATTTCACGTACTTATCTGTAATATAAAATTATGATACCGAACATTAATAAAACATTGTCATAACAAGCCATTGGTAAGATGTCTGAATATAAAAAATACAGCTATAAACGACCCGCCGCCGTACGTTGCTGAAAGCTTTGCGTAAATGTTTGCATGCCCGATTGCTGCCCGGTTTGCATCACGCCGGGCAGCTGATGCGTTTTTCCCTCTCGGATCAAATTCGCCACCGCTGGGGTATTAACTAAAAGCTCGTATAGCGCAACTCTTCCACCAGCAGTATCCGGAAACAATTTTTGTGCCAGCACAGCGCACAAACTCCCTGCCAGCTGACTGCGGACCTGCTCTTTCTCCTGCGCCGGAAAAACATCTACCAGCCTCTCGACCGCCTGCGCCGCGCCACGCGTATGCAACGTCGCCATCACCAGATGTCCGGTCTCCGCCGCGGTTAATGCAAGGCGGATCGTTTCACTATCACGCAGTTCCCCTAACAAAATGACGTCAGGGTCCTGACGCAGCGCGACGCGCAATGCCGATGCAAAGGAGGGACAGTGGCGGCCAACTTCCCGCTGTTGAATCAGGCAACGCTCGCTGTGATGGATAAACTCAACCGGGTCTTCCAGCGTCAGAATATGACCATCGAGACGCTGGTTAAGATAACCAACCATCGCCGCCAGGGTGGTTGATTTGCCGCTTCCGGTCGCCCCCGTGACCAGAATAAGCCCACTCTCTTCATTGAGCAGTTCCGGTAAGGCGGCAGGAGCACCCAGTTCCTCCAGTAAAGGACAAGTTTCTGCCAGCAGGCGTAATGCCAGCGACAGGCCACGAGTATGGGCAAACGCGCTGGCACGAAGGCGCGGCCCGCCTGCCGGCGCAAGGGCAAAATCAACCTGCCCGCAGGCCTGCCACTGCGCTAACTGCTCTTCGTTGAGCCAGTCATTGAGAATTTTACCGATATCCGGCGAGGTAAAAGGCGCAGGTTCCAGCTTTCCCTGGCGACGCCAGCGCGGCGCTGACGCATTGCACAGGTGTAGATCGGAGACATTATGCTTTACACTAAGGGCCACTATTTCTTCCAGCTCCATAACTCATCCTCGGAATATGAACGATATTGCGCATAACCTGGCACAGGTCCGGGACAAAATCTCAGCCGCTGCCGCACGCTGCGGCCGTGCTCCAGAAGAAGTTACGTTGCTTGCAGTGAGTAAAACGAAACCTGCGAGCGCTATCGAAGAAGCGGTGGCTGCAGGCCAGGTGGCTTTTGGCGAAAACTACGTTCAGGAAGGGGTGGAAAAAATTCGCCACTTTCAGGAAGTGGGCGCAACCGGTCTACAGTGGCACTTTATTGGTCCACTGCAGTCCAACAAAAGCCGCCTGGTGGCCGAGCATTTTGACTGGTGCCATACCGTCGATCGGCTCAAAATCGCCGCCCGCCTTAGCGAGCAACGACCAGCCCATTTGCCACCGCTCAACGTACTGATTCAAATCAATATCAGCGATGAGCACAGCAAATCAGGTATTCCGCTTGAAGCCCTGGACGCGCTGGCGGCAGACATCGCCGAGCTGCCTAACCTACAGCTACGCGGCTTGATGGCGATTCCCGCGCCAGAGTCAGAATATGTAAGGCAGTTTGCCGTCGCCCAACAAATGGCGGTAGCATTTGCGCGATTAAAAACACGCTATCCTACGGTCGATACGTTGTCGCTGGGAATGTCGGATGATATGGAAGCCGCCATCGCGGCGGGAAGCACTATGGTGCGCATCGGAACCGCAATTTTCGGCGCGCGCGACTACAGCAAAAAATAAGGAATCTGAGGAACGCCATGAAGACGTTGACTTTCCTGCTCTCAACGGTCATTGAGCTCTACACAATGGTCGTGTTATTACGCGTCTGGATGCAGTGTGCGCGCTGCGACTTTTATAACCCGTTTTCGCAGTTCGTCGTGAAAGCGACGCAGCCTGTCGTTGGGCCGCTACGCCGCATTATCCCGGCAATGGGGCCGCTCGATAGCGCCTCCCTGCTGGTCGCCTTTATTCTTTGCGTTGTGAAAGCCATCGTCCTGTTTATGGTCGTCACTTTCCAGCCAATTATCTGGATCTCCGCGTTCCTGATCCTCATCAAAACCATGGGCTCATTGATTTTCTGGGTTCTGCTGTTGATGGCGATTATGAGCTGGGTTAGCCAGGGCCGTAGCCCGGTAGAATACGTCCTGATGCAGCTGGCTGACCCGCTGCTGCGTCCGATTCGCAAAATGCTGCCATCAATGGGCGGGATTGATTTCTCGCCGATGGTGCTGGTGCTGCTGTTGTACGTTATCAATATGGGCATTGCCGAGCTCTTACAGGCAACAGGCAACGTTCTGCTTCCGGGGCTGTGGATGGCGCTATGAGTGCCGTCGAAGCCTGCGCTGACGGGTTAGTCTTGCGGCTGTATATTCAGCCCAAGGCCAGCCGCGACAGCATCGTTGGTTTACATGGCGACGAACTTAAAGTCGCCATTACCGCCCCGCCCGTTGATGGTCAGGCCAACGCCCATCTGGTTAAATTCCTCGCCAAACAGTTCCGCGTAGCGAAAAGCCAGGTCCTTATTGAAAAAGGTGAACTGGGCCGCCACAAGCAGGTAAAAATCATTCATCCGCAGCAGATCCCGACCGGGGTCGCTGCGCTGACAGAATAAACAGGACTCATAATGCAAAAAGTTGTTCTCGCCACCGGCAACCCAGGTAAAGTGCGCGAGCTGGCCTCGCTGCTGGCTGATTTCGGCCTCGATATTGTCGCTCAAACCGAACTGGGTGTGGATTCAGCCGAGGAAACCGGTCTGACGTTTATTGAAAACGCCATTCTAAAAGCGCGCCATGCCGCGCAGGTCACCGGGTTACCGGCCATTGCCGATGACTCCGGCCTGGCAGTCGATGCGTTAGTCGGCGCACCGGGTATCTATTCCGCCCGCTATTCCGGCGAAGGCGCTACCGACCAGCGCAATCTGGAAAAGCTGCTCGAAACCCTGAAGGACGTTCCAGACGATAAACGTCAGGCACAATTCCACTGCGTACTGGTTTATCTGCGCCATGCAGAAGATCCGACACCGTTGGTCTGCCACGGCAGTTGGCCAGGCCTGATCGCCCGCGAATCCGCAGGTAACGGCGGTTTTGGCTACGACCCGATTTTCTTTGTTCCGACAGAGGGAAAAACAGCAGCAGAGCTGACTCGCGAAGAAAAAAGTGCTATCTCCCACCGTGGACGCGCGCTGAAACTGTTACTGGAAGCCTTACGTAATGGCTAATTTGCCACCCCTGAGCCTCTATATTCACATTCCATGGTGCGTGCAAAAATGCCCGTACTGCGATTTTAACTCGCATGCGCTGAAGGGGGAGGTACCGCACGACGACTACGTTCAACATCTGCTGAACGATTTGCGGGCCGACGCCCCCTATGCACAGGGACGTGAGATTGTGACTATTTTCATCGGTGGCGGTACGCCGAGTCTGCTTTCAGGCCCGGCGATGCAAACTCTGCTCGATGGCGTGCGCAAGTGTCTGCCGCTGGCGGCAGATGCAGAGATTACCATGGAAGCCAACCCTGGCACCGTGGAAGCGGATCGTTTCGTCGAGTATCAGCGTGCGGGTATCAACCGCATCTCCATCGGCGTGCAGAGCTTTAGCGAACAGAAGCTCCAGCGCCTTGGACGCATTCATGGCCCACAAGAGGCGAAGCGCGCGGCGAACCTGGCAAGCGGACTGGGGCTGCGCAGTTTTAATCTCGATTTAATGCACGGCCTGCCGGATCAATCTCTGGAAGAGGCGCTGGACGATCTACGTCAGGCGATTGCGCTCAACCCGCCGCATCTCTCGTGGTATCAGTTGACCATCGAACCTAACACCCTATTCGGTTCACGTCCTCCGGTGCTGCCGGATGATGACGCGCTGTGGGATATTTACGAGCAGGGGCACCGTTTACTTAGCGCTGCGGGCTATCAGCAATATGAAACCTCCGCCTACGCTAAACCTGGCTATCAGTGTCAGCACAACCTGAACTACTGGCGCTTTGGTGACTACCTTGGCGTTGGCTGCGGTGCGCACGGCAAAGTGACGTTCCCGGATGGGCGCATTCTGCGAACGGCGAAAACCCGCCATCCGCGCGGCTATATGGAAGGCCGCTACCTCGAACGTCAGCATGATGTGGAAACCGCCGATAAACCGTTCGAGTTCTTTATGAACCGTTTCCGCCTGCTGGAAGCGGCGCCACGTGATGAATTCAGCCGCTACACAGGCCTTGAGGAGCGCTCGATCCGCCCGCAAATCGAGGCGGCGATTGCCCAGGGTTATCTGACGGAAGATGAGCATGACTGGCAAATTACCGAGCACGGTAAGCTGTTTTTAAATTCCCTTCTCGAGTTATTCCTTAGCGAATAAGCATCTCAATTCATATCCCGTTATTAAAAGATAACGGGATAATTCATAGCTCGCTTTTACCGAAATGTTTGCAAGGTTATTTCCGAGCAATCCATTGACCACATTCAAAATAAAAATAAACTCATCTTCATTTATTAAAAATAAACATAACCCAGCGCACAAAATCCCTCATTTCATTATGTCATTGAGAAAAAATGTGAGTCAGACGGCTTAAAGATGTCGGACAACCAGGATAATATGTCATACAGAAATACAGAATCACTCTCTAGATATTGACCAATTAACCCAAGTGCATGGAGCCGACTCATGAAAAAATTCTCTTTTTCTCGTTCTCTGGTGTGTGTATCACTGCTTGCCCTGCTCTCTTCAGGCGCTAGCGCAGCTGAAAAAGTTACGTTAAAACTGGCACATAACCTCGAACGTAGCCACGTTGTTCACCAGGCATTTGAGGAGATGTCGAAAGAGGTTAACCAACTTTCCGGCGGTAATATGAAGATTCGTATTTACCCCAGCAGCCAGATGGGCAGCGCGCGTGAAACCATGGAGTTATTGCAAAACGGCGCCCTCGATATGACTAAGGGCTCCGCCAGCGATTTGGAGTCATTCGATAACGTCTACGCAATATATAATTTGCCGTTCTTATTTAACGATCAGAATCATTTCAATAAAGTCGTCTTTGGTGAAGTGGGCAAAGAAATAATGGAATCCACTAAAGATAAAGGATTCTTTGCGCTTTCTGCTTATGTTGCCGGTACCCGCAGCTTTTATGCCAAGAAACCCATCACTAAGCCGGAAGATTTAAAAGGGCTGAAGATCCGCGTCCAGGCCAGCCCGACCACGCTTAAAATGATTGAATTAATGGGTGGTTCGCCAACGCCGATTTCCTTTGGCGAAGTTTATACCGCCATGCAGCAGGGCGTCGTGGACGGCGCGGAGAATAACGTCCCTTCCTGGGTACAGACCCGTCATATCGAAATCGCTAAGGTTTTCTCTGAAGATGAACATGCTTCAATCCCGGACTTCCTCGTTATCTCCAGCAAAACCTGGGACAAGCTCACGCCGGAACAGCAGCAAATCCTGATCAAGGCCGCTAAAGCGTCCGAAGTTTATCAGCAGAAGCTGTGGGAGAAGATCGACGCCGACACCCGCGCCCAGGCCAAAGCCATGGGTGGCGAAATCGTTAAAGTCGATAAAGCTCCGTTCCGCGCCGCTGTACAGCCGCTGTTTGATGACTTCAAAAAAGATCCTAAACAGGCCGCTCTGCTGGCCAAATTCGAAGCCGCTGCTGAATAAATCTCTAGCGGGCCAGCTTCTGGCCCGTTTTTACCAGGAAATTAATGATGATACTTAACCGCATAAAACTGGCGGTGGACCGCGTGATCGCCGCATTCTCCGTCGCCGTGATGGTGGCGCTGGTTGTCTGCGTCGTCTGGCAGGTGTTCAGCCGCTACGTGTTAAACCAGCCAAGTACTCTGACCGACGAACTGGCGCGCTTTTTGATGATCTGGGTTGGCCTGTTGGGTGCGGCTTACACGGTCGGCGCTCAACGTCATCTGGCTATCGATTTACTCGCAATGACGCTGAAGCCAAACAAACAGGCGCTTCTCAGCGTCATCATTAACCTGCTGATCTTTATTTTTGCTGGCTCAGTCATTGTTACCGGCGGCGTGAAGCTGATTGAAAAAACGCTGTCGACCGCTCAGGTCTCCGCAGCGATGCAGATCCCAATGGGCTATGTGTACCTCATCCTGCCGCTTACCGGCGTCATTATGATGTTTTACGCGCTGTGCTTTATCAGCAACGGTTTGAAAAACATGAAGCACTCTGAAGCAGGAGCAAACTAATGGAAGGCTATATCGCACTGACGCTATTCGGCTCTTTCTTTATTCTGGTTTTTATTGGCGTACCGATCTCTTTTTCCATTGGTATCGCTACCGTGGGTTCGATGCTGCTGATGTTCCCCTGGGATATCGCAGTGATTACCGTTTCTCAACGCCTGGCGAACGGCCTGGATAACTTCGCCCTGTTGGCTATTCCGTTCTTTATTTTTGCCGGTACGCTGATGAACAGCGGCGGGATTGCCATACGCTTAATAAACCTGGCGCAGGTCATGGTCGGCCGGGTACCGGGCTCGATGGGCCACGTTAACGTGCTGGCGAACATGATGTTCGGTTCCATTTCTGGTTCCGCGGTCGCCGCTGCCGCGGCGGTAGGCGGAACCTTACACCCTATCCAGACGCAGAAAGGCTACGATCCGGCTTTCTCCACGGCGGTTAACGTCTCCTCCTGTATCACGGGCCTGTTAATTCCGCCATCAAACGTGCTGATTGTCTTTTCTTTAACCGCAGGTGGCGTCTCGGTAGCATCACTGTTTATGGCCGGCTACCTGCCGGGTATCCTGATGGGCCTGTCCATCATGATAGTTTGCGCCATCATCGCTAAACGACGCGGCTACCCGGTTTCTGAACGTCCGACCTGCGCTCAGGCGGCAAAAGCCTTCTTCGACGCGCTGCCCAGCCTGCTGCTGGTCATCATCGTCATGGGCGGGATCCTCGGCGGCATCTTCACCGCCACCGAAGCCTCTGCTATTGCCGTGGTCTACACCTTTATTCTCTCAGTACTGATTTATCGCGAAGTGAAATGGCGGGACCTGCCGAAGCTAATTCTTGAATCGGTGGTGATGACCTCTATCGTGCTGTTGTTGATTGGCTTCTCTGTTGGCATGTCGTGGGCGATGACCAACGCCGATATTCCTTACATGATTAGCGATACGCTGATGGGAATTTCCGAGAACCCGGTAGTGATTCTGCTGCTGATTAATATCGTGCTGCTGATCGTCGGGATCTTTATGGATATGACCCCTGCGGTGCTGATCTTCACCCCTATCTTCCTGCCGATCGCCGAGGACTTGGGTATGGATCCGGTGCACTTCGGTATCATGATGGTCGCCAACCTGTGTATCGGGCTGTTGACGCCGCCTGTGGGCAGCGCGCTGTTCGTCGGTTGCTCCATCTCCGGCGTTAAGATTCAGCAGCTAATCAAACCGCTGCTGCCGTTCTATGCCGCACTGCTGATCGCACTGATGATGATTGTCTATATCCCGCAGATCTCGCTGTTTGTTCCGCAGATGCTGGGGCTGATGTAACATACTGTTAAAGGGAGGTTCGCCTCCCTGATGACAAATCGGCTTTAAATATCGGCGGCTTCTGAAGGGGGCTTTTACTTTGCTAATTGATAACCCCTTCACGACGCATTCTCTCAAGCCCCTCTTGCCAGAATTTATAGTCGCGCTCCAGTTCCCGGTAGCGAGTCCTCAGGTCCATTGACTGAACGTTGAGTTCTCCTTTTTTCTTCTGCAAAGGCTCAACCTTTTTGTCCCGCGCAGCCATCTCGGTTTTAATATTTTCACTCATCTCTTTGTGCTGGCGATAATAACTCGCCTTCTGCTCATTGAGCACAGCATCGCGCTCGGCGCGCAGTGGTGCAGCGTCGCAAACCGCTTTTTTCTGACAGGCTGCAAGCGCGGGCTCATATACGGTTTTGTAGTAGTTATTCTCGAACTTAAGCGGATCGTTCTGCCGGTCGACCACGTACATTTTTTCCAGCATCGCCTGCTGTACGGCGCTGCGGTCAAGCGGCTTGCCATTGGCATCCGTTCCCCAGGAATGGTTAATTCGCTCATCTAACGCCGTCATCTCGGTTTTCAGCGCGTCTTGTTGCTTTTGCAATTTCTGCATCGTGACTTTGCTTGCGGCGAAGCTGGCGTCAATTTTTGCAAATTGCGCCATAAAGCTGCTGTCATTGACGATCAACGATTTGCTCAGATCTTCTGTCTCCCGGAATGGCCTTCCGCCATTTTTCGCCGCCATCTGCATCGAGAAGAATTCGGTTTTCCAACCGGAATCTTTCGTTCCTACGGCGGTCATCATGGCGGAAAACTTTACCGGACGCCCTTTGGCCCAGGCTCTTTCATAAAAAAAGTAATCCCCGGCAATGCCAACCCGAATATAGAGATCGTCCGTGGCGGCCATATCCCCTTCCAGCATATACGTCGCCTGATTGCCCACAGCGTCAAGCTGCTTCAGAGTCACGCTTGTCAGGCGCATGATTCCACCTGATTGTTTGGCAAACTGTTGTTTAACCACCTCATCCGTTGGCGTATTAGCATCGGCCAGCACGTGAAAAGGGGAAGCAATAAGCAAGAGGGCGATCGTTTTCCAGGCATGTTTCATCAGCAAATTCCTTTTTTATGGGCACAGGATGCATCATAAGGAGTTGCCGACAGCAGGAAGGATAAACAGAATCTGATTTTGCTACCTGCGGGCGCAGGTAGCGGAATATACCCTAAATAATTCGAGTTGCAGGAAGGCGGCAAGCGAGAGACAAATTCGTCGGGAACGAATTTGACCAGCCGAAGGCTGGCCTCCGGTGAGAGGCAGGAGCCTCTCATTAATCCCCAGGAGCTTACAGGAGTAAGTGACTGGGGTGAACGAGCGTGGCCAACGCACAAGCAACTTGAAGTATGACGGGTATAAAACTTATTTTAACGAACCCACCAACGCTTTGCGGCTATCCTCAAGGGAAACCACGCGGCTACAGACATCTTTACCAAACTTCTGGAAGTCTGCTTCCTGATTTTTCCATTCATTCTGAATGGCCGTTTGCAGGCCACCGAGGCTGCCGAGGATCCCTTCCAGCGGGTTACCGCCACCTTTGAGGACCGCTTTCGCCCCCATCTCATTGATGCTGTCCTGCAGGATCCCGCCCATCGCCTGATTCACCAGCTGCTGACCGTCGGCCCGTACCTGATCGATGGCTTTATAGTGGAAAGTCAGCCCATCGTTGCGATGCTCGATAATGCGGGCCATCTGCGTTTTCAGTTGTGCATCAAGCTTAGTCAGGCGGCTATGCATGCTGCTGCTGGCACCCACCTGTTCGGTAATAATTTTATCCAGCGCGGCGCGGCCTTTTTCTACCCGCGTACGTGCGCCTTCATCAATCCACGGCAGGCTACTGCGCAGACCGGCCTGGTAATCCTGGGCCTGCTCGCGCTGTGCAGCGCTCAGGGAATACGCTTTTCCGTTGTAAGTCAGGCTGCCATCCGGCTGAATCACCAGATCGCCGTTTTCGCCCTGCACCTGCACCTGCTGCGGGCTGAGGATGACATCGTCACGCGGCGTGACGCTACACTGGTAATCTGCATGTGCAGACAAAGCGGTGACGGAAAGCGCCACTGCTAACAGCGTTTTGCGCATCATTTAACTCCCTTAAGACAAAACGGGCCGGCAGTTGCCGACCCTTGTCAAACTTAGTCCCACCAGATATCAAAAAGTTCGCTGGTGCGCACATCGGTAAGCCCACGCTCTTCCAGCCATTTACGCACGATGGCCTGGTGCTCCTCGGTACATTTGCCGATTTCCTGCAAGCAGATCAGACCTTCCCAGGAGAGATAACCACTGCCGTCAAACGCCAGCTTATTCGGCTCAATCACTTCATTAATCAGATCGTTGACGGTCTGGTCAATCTGCTCTTCGCTGGTTCCTTCCGCAAAACGCCACGCGACGGAAAAACCGACTTCCTGAAATTCGTCGATATGCATTTTTTTACGCAGACGACGGCTACGATTCGTTGCCATTATTTCACCCTCTCGAACATTAAGTCCCATACGCCGTGGCCAAGACGATGACCACGCTGTTCAAATTTGGTTACCGGGCGCGATTCCGGGCGCGGTACATAGTCGTTGCTCTCAGAGCGGTTGCGATACCCTTCAAGGGAAGACATCACTTCCAGCATATGCTCCGCATATTGCTCCCAGTCGGTCGCCATATGGAAGACGCCGCCCAGCTTCAGCTTGCTTTTCACCAGCTCGGCAAAAGGCGCCTGAACGATACGGCGTTTATTATGCCGTGCTTTATGCCATGGGTCAGGGAAAAATAGCTGCACCATATTAAGGGAGTTATCCGGGATCATGGTGTGCAGCACTTCGACCGCATCGTGACACATCACGCGCAGATTTTGCACACCCTCTTCTTCAGCAGAAGCCAGGCAAGCGCCGACGCCGGGAGAGTGCACTTCAATACCGAGGAAATTCTGCTCCGGTTTCTCTTTCGCCATCGCCACCAGCGAAGCGCCCATACCAAAACCGATCTCCAGCGTGACCGGCGCTTCACGGCCAAACAGCGCGGCGAAATCAAGCGGCGCATCGTTGAACTCAACGCCCATCACCGGCCAAATATTATCCAGCGCGTGCTGCTGCCCTTTAGTCAGGCGGCCCTGACGACGGACGAAGCTACGAATACGGCGCAGCGGGCGACCGTTTTCATCGAATTCCGGAGATATGACGTCGTTTTTCATAAAAGTTAAGTCTGCTTGTGAGAGTGTTCGGAAAACGGGCATTATCCAAAGTTACCCGGCGGATGCAAGGGTTTACAGCCTCTCGCCCTTGTGCTGCAATCTGCCACCTTATAATAACTATCCCGGAGCCGTCGCTTTGACTTTTCTCGCCGCGCAATTTTCAGCCCAGGTACTGGACTGGTACGACAAATACGGACGTAAAACCCTGCCCTGGCAAATCGCTAAGACGCCCTACAAAGTATGGCTCTCCGAAGTGATGTTGCAACAAACGCAAGTGGCGACGGTCATCCCCTATTTTGAACGTTTTATGGCGCGCTTCCCAACGGTTACCGACCTGGCGAACGCCCCTCTTGATGAAGTGCTGCATCTGTGGACCGGACTAGGTTATTACGCCCGCGCGCGCAATTTACATAAAGCAGCGCAGCAGGTCGCCTCCCTGCATGGCGGCAAATTCCCGCAAACCTTTGATGAGGTTGCCGCACTGCCGGGCGTGGGTCGCTCCACGGCGGGGGCGATTTTGTCCCTTTCTCTCGGTCAGCATTATCCGATTCTCGACGGCAACGTAAAACGCGTACTCGCACGCTGCTATGCTGTCAGCGGTTGGCCGGGAAAAAAAGAGGTTGAGAAACGCCTGTGGGATATCAGCGAGGACGTCACGCCAGCAAAAGGTGTGGAGCGTTTCAACCAGGCGATGATGGACCTCGGGGCGATAGTGTGTACGCGCTCAAAGCCAAAATGCGAGCTTTGTCCGTTGAATAACGGCTGCGTGGCTTACGCCAATCATTCATGGACTCAATATCCGGGCAAAAAACCGAAGCAGACGATCCCCGAGCGAACCGGCTACTTCCTGCTGATGCAGCATGGCGACGAGGTGTTTCTTTCCCAGCGTCCACCGGTGGGTCTGTGGGGAGGATTGTTCTGCTTCCCGCAGTTTGAGGATGAAACTGCGCTACGTGAGTGGCTGGCGCAGCGCCAGATTAAGGCAGATAATCTGACGCAATTAACCGCGTTCCGCCACACTTTCAGCCATTTCCATCTGGATATTGTGCCGATGTGGCTTACAGTGCACTCATCCGGCGCATGCATGGATGAAGGCGGCGCACTCTGGTATAACTTAGCGCAGCCGCCGTCCGTTGGCCTGGCGGCCCCCGTGGAGCGCTTGTTGCAACAGCTGAAGGCCGGAGCACCGGTTTAACTTTCAGGCGATTAAAGAGGATTAAGAATGAGCAGAACGATTTTTTGTACTTTCCTGCAGCGTGAAGCAGATGGCCAGGATTTCCAGCTGTATCCTGGCGAGCTGGGCAAACGTATCTATAACGAAATTTCCAAAGACGCCTGGGCCCAGTGGCAGCATAAACAGACGATGCTGATTAACGAGAAAAAACTCAGCATGATGAACCCAGAGCACCGCAAACTGCTGGAGCAGGAGATGGTCCAGTTCCTGTTTGAAGGTAAAGACGTCCATATCGAAGGCTATACGCCGCCAGAAAAACAGTAAGGGCCTGACGGGCCCTTTACCACAACAAACACAACACGCACTCCCGGAATGATGAAAAAATACTTAGCGCTAGCGCTGATTGCGCCTTTGCTCGTTTCGTGTTCCAGCTCTACCAAAAAAGGCGCCGAGTATAACGAGGCGTGGGTGAAGGACACTAACGGCTTTGACATTCTGATGGGCCAGTTCGCCCATAATATCGAGAACATTTGGGGTTATAACGAAGTCCTGCTCGCCGGGCCGAAAGACTACGTTAAATATACCGATCAGTATCAGACCCGCAGCCACATCAACTTTGATGAAGGTACGATTACTGTCGAGACTATTGCCGGGACCGACCCTGCCGGGCGCTTGCGCCAGGCTATTATTAAAACCCTGCTGATGGGCGACGACCCTAACTCCATCGATCTCTATTCCGACGTCGATGACATCCAGATTTCGAAAGAGCCGTTCCTGTACGGCCAGGTCGTCGATAATACCGGTGAATCTATTCGCTGGGAGTGGCGCGCCGCGCGCTTCGCCGACTACCTGCTGCAAACGCGCATGAAAAGCCGCAGCAACGGCCCGCGGATGATCTACAGCATCACCATTAACCTTGTGCCGAACCACCTCGACAAGCGTGCGCATAAATACATTGGCATGGTTCGCCAGGCCTCACGCAAGTATGGCGTTGATGAGTCGCTGATTCTGGCAATTATGCAAACCGAGTCCTCCTTCAACCCCTACGCGGTCAGCCACGCCGACGCACTGGGGCTGATGCAGGTGGTGCAGCACAGCGCCGGGAAAGACGTATTCCGTTCGCAGGGGAAATCTGGCTTGCCAAGCCGTAGCTATCTGTTCGAACCGGCGAATAATATCGATACCGGCACCGCCTACCTGGCGATGCTGAACAACGTCTATCTGTCGGGCATCCAGAACCCAACATCACGTCGCTATGCGGTGATTACCGCCTATAACGGCGGTGCAGGCAGCGTACTGCGGGTGTTCTCCAGCGATAAAATTCAGGCTGCAAATATCATCAACAACATGACGCCGGGCGATGTCTATCAGACCATCACCAGTCGTCATCCATCCGCCGAGTCGCGCCGTTATCTGTACAAAGTTAACACCGCGCAAAAAGGCTACCGCCGCAAGTAATCCTCACCAACGCCCTTGTTTCTTCAAGGGCGTTTCTCTTCTGCTATACCCAATATTGCTGCGCAACTCTTTTGCGATTTTCTGCGGCAGTTAACAAAAGCATCCATCGCATAAATGATAGAATCCAACCAAAATAACGCCATAAATGTTATTTAAAACACATAACAATTCTATATCCGTGAGGATCAACACATGAATCTTAAGCTGCAGCTCAAAATACTGTCGTTCCTGCAGTTCTGTCTCTGGGGAAGCTGGCTGACCACGCTCGGCTCATATATGTTCGTCACCCTCAAGTTCGACGGTGCGGCCATTGGCGCGGTTTATAGTTCGCTCGGTATCGCGGCGGTGTTTATGCCGACGCTGCTCGGTATCGTTGCCGATAAATGGATCAGCGCCAAATGGGTTTATGCCATTTGCCATCTGGTCGGCGCGCTGACGCTGTGGCTTGCCGCTCAGGTCACCACGCCGGGCGAAATGTTCCTGGTCATCTTGCTCAACTCGCTGGCCTATATGCCGACGTTGGGCCTGATTAACACCATTTCGTACTACCGCCTGCAGTCTGCGGACATGGATATCGTGACCGATTTCCCGCCGATTCGTATCTGGGGCACCATCGGTTTTATCTTTGCGATGTGGGGCGTAAGCTTCTCTGGCTTCGAACTGAGCCATATGCAGCTGTATATCGGCGCGGCGCTCTCCGTCGTGCTGGTGCTGTTCACCTTCACCCTGCCGCATATTCCGGTGGCTAATCAGCAGAAGAATCAGAGCTGGACCTCAATGCTGGGCCTCGATGCCTTCGCGCTGTTTAAAAACAAGCGTATGGCAATCTTCTTCATTTTCTCAATGATGCTGGGTGCCGAGCTGCAAATTACCAATATGTTCGGCAATACCTTCCTGCACAGCTTTGATAAAGATCCGCTGTTCGCCAGCAGCTTTATCGTGCAGCACGCCTCGGTGATGATGTCGATTTCGCAGATCTCGGAAACCCTGTTTATCCTGACTATTCCGTTCTTCCTCAGCCGCTATGGCATCAAGAACGTGATGCTCATTAGTATCGTGGCGTGGATGCTGCGCTTCGGCCTGTTCGCCTACGGCGACCCAACCCCGTTCGGCACCGTGCTGCTGGTGCTGTCGATGATCGTTTATGGTTGCGCCTTCGACTTCTTCAACATCTCTGGTTCGGTATTTGTGGAAAAAGAGGTTCGCCCGGAAATCCGCGCCAGCGCTCAGGGGATGTTCCTGATGATGACCAACGGTTTTGGCTGCATACTTGGCGGGATGGTGAGCGGCAAAGTCGTAGAGCACTTCACCGTCGAAGGGATTACCGACTGGCAGAGCGTATGGCTAATTTTCGCTGGCTACTCGCTGGTGCTGGCCTTCGCATTCGTTGCGCTGTTTAAGTACAAACACGTCAGGCAGCCTGCTGCCGCACAGCAGAACGCCTGATAGTCATTGCCCGTGGCGGCTGGCGCCTTACCGGACCTACAGAATTTGTAGGCCGGATAAGGCGCTAGCCGCCATCCGGCAAAAATACGCGCACAATGCCTGGTCCCGGTTTATGCTTTCAGCACATATCCGTACAACCGCTTAATACCATCAGGGTCCGTTTCGCTATAAACCCCCTGCAGCTCCGGTGAGAAGCCAGGCAGCATATTGACGCCCTCTTCCAGCGCCAGGAAATAACGCAACACCGCGCCGCCCCAGATTTCGCCAGGCACCACGCACAGCACGCCCGGCGGATACGGCAGCGCACCTTCCGCGGCCACCCGCCCTTCGGCTTCGCTTAAGCGCACCAGTTCAACGTTACCGCGGATAAACTCGCGGTTGGCATCCTGCGGGTTCATCACCACGCGCGGGAAGCTCCGCTTGCGGAACATCTCTTTTTGCAGATCCTTCACGTCAAAGCTAACGTACAGGTCATGCATCTCCTGACACAGCTCACGGAGGGTATAATCCCGATAGCGCACCGGGTACTTGTTAAAGATGGTCGGCAGCACGTCGGCCAACGGCGTATCGGATTCGATATGCTGTTCAAATTGCACCAGCATCGCCACCAGCTGCGCCAGCTTCTCCGCGCTTTCGGCGGGCGTCAGCAGGAACAGAATTGAGTTCAGGTCGCACTTCTCGGGCACAATACCGTTCTCACGCAGATAATGCGCCAGGATAGTTGCCGGAATGCCGAAATCGGTATATTCGCCGCTTTCAGCATCAATGCCTGGCGTGGTCAGCAGCAGCTTGCAGGGGTCAACGAAATACTGATCGCTGGCGTAGCCTTCAAAGCCGTGCCAGCGCGCTCCCGGCTCAAAGCTGAAGAAACGGCGCTCGCTGGCGATGGCTTCAGTTGGATAATCCTGCCACGGACGCCCTGCCACCACCGGCGGAATAAACGGCTGGATCATTTTGCAGTTGGCGATAATCGCCTTGCGCGCGTCGATGCCCAGCGCCACGCATTCGGCCCACAGGCGGCGTCCGCTCTCCCCTTCGTGGATTTTGGCGTTGATATCCAGCGCCGCGAAAAGCGGGTAAAACGGGCTGGTTGAAGCATGCAGCATAAAGGCGTTGTTCAATCGTTTATGCGGGCAAAAACGGGCCTGGCCGCGAATATGGTTGTCTTTTTTGTGGATCTGCGAGGTTTGCGAGAACCCGGCCTGCTGTTTATGCACCGACTGGGTGACAAAAATGCCCGGATCGTTTTCGTTAAGATCCAGCAGCAGCGGCGAGGTGTCGGCCATCATGTCGATAAACTGTTCGTAGCCGACCCATGCGGAGTCAAACAGGATGTAGTCGCACAGATGGCCGATTTTATCCACCACCTGACGAGCGTTGTAGATGGTGCCGTCGTAGGTGCCCAACTGGATAATCGCCAGGCGGAACGGACGCGCGGCATCCGCCTTCTGCGGAGCCACTTCGCGGATAAGCTCGCGCAGGTAACCATCATCAAAGCAGTGCTCATCAATCCCGCCAATAAAACCAAACGGATTGCGCGACGCCTCAAGATAAACCGGCGTCGCTCCCGCCTGAATCAGCGCGCCGTGATGGTTTGATTTATGGTTATTACGGTCGAACAACACCAGATCGCCACGGGTCAGTAGCGCATTGGTCACCACCTTATTCGCCGCCGAGGTGCCGTTAAGGACAAAATAGGTTTTATCAGCGTTAAAGACCTTCGCGGCGAACTTCTGCGCGTGTTTGGCCGAACCTTCATGAATCAGCAGATCGCCGAGCTTAACGTCGGCGTTGCACATGTCGGCGCGAAAGACGTTCTCACCAAAGAAATCGAAAAACTGCCGTCCTGCCGGATGCTTCTTAAAGAACGCGCCGTGCTGATGACCGGGACAGGCAAAGGTGCTGTTATCCATCTCCACGTACTGGGTCAGGGTATCGAAGAACGGCGGCAGCAGGTTTTCTTCATAGCCGCAGGCGGCGGCTTCCAGCTCCAGCCACTCCTGTTCTTTACCGCTAACAATCGCCATCACGCCTTGCGGTTTTTCATGGTCAACTTCACTGAAAAGAAAGACCGGCAGGTTAAAGCCCGTGCGTTTCAACAACGAAAGGATGCCGCTGCGGCTTTCCGCTGCGGTAATGACGACTGCCGCCACATCGGTAAAATCAGTACTGTCGAGGGTCACCACGCGACGGTGGGTTGACAGGCGGGATACCAGCTCGTGGCTGGCGGCAATGTGCATTGATTTCATGAGCGCGAATACCCGTTTCCGGAGAGTAAAAGGCTTCAGCCAGGGCAAGTACGCTCTGGCCAACGAACTGTCAGGGTCTGACTGGATCCCAGCTCCGACCGCCAGACATCAGTAAAAGCAGACCGCGTCCGCTCTTACTGTTGTCCTGCAGTGAGCATACGTTACGCTCACCGCATGGTGGGCAGAGGGTTCAGAGTAAGGGTAGCAAGACGAGGCTGTCTGCGCATCTGTACGCAACGGTGATGTCGTGGCAATGTTGTCATCCCGGCAGCCTCATGTCTGGAGAGGAGAAAATTCGCGCAATCATGTCACCTTTATATAGGGTGCGCAAGATGAAATACGTATGCAGTCACCTCACGGATACACAAGCCTTTTAGCCAGTTTCACGTCATAATAATGCAGTCATTAGGGATAATTAACAGGAGTTTTGCTTTGGTTACAGGGCCATTTATTAACGCCAGCGCGGTCCTTTTGGGCGGCGTGCTCGGCTCACTCTTAAGTCAGCGATTACCGGAACGGATCCGTACATCGATGACCTCTATTTTTGGTCTCGCATCTTTGGGCATCGGCATTTTGCTGGTAATCAAATGCGCCAACCTGCCGGTGATGGTGCTTTCAACGCTGGTGGGCGCGCTGCTCGGCGAAGTGTGCAATATGGAAAAGGGTATCAATATGCTGGTCAGTAAGCTCCAGCAGCTACTCTCCCCAAAAAAAGGACAGAAAAAGGCCTCAGCGCACGAGTCCTATATTCAAAGCTACGTCGCGATTATCGTGCTGTTCTGCGCCAGCGGAACCGGGATTTTCGGCGCAATGCGCGAAGGGATGACCGGCGACAACAGCATTCTTATCGCCAAAGCGTTTCTCGACTTCTTTACTGCCACCATTTTTGCCTGCACCCTGGGGCTGGCCGTTTCGGCCATTTGCGTGCCGATGCTGGCAATTCAGCTCGCCCTGGTAGCCGGCGCATCGCTGATTATGCCTCTGACCACGCCGATGATGATGGCGGATTTCAGCGCCGTAGGAGGAATGCTGCTGGTCGCAACCGGACTGCGCATCTGTGGAATTAAAATGTTCGCCGTAGTGAACATGCTACCTGCCCTGGTGCTGGCAATGCCGATTTCCGTAGCCTGGGTGACGTTTTTCGCATGAAGATGCGTGCTTTTGATTCAATGTGGTGATAGATTGTTCAGTCTGCTGCGAAACAGATAAATTTCGTTGACGAGGTGCGGCGAATCAGGTTTAATGCGCCCCGTTGCCCGGATAGCTCAGTCGGTAGAGCAGGGGATTGAAAATCCCCGTGTCCTTGGTTCGATTCCGAGTCCGGGCACCACTATTTAAAGAACCCGCCCAAAAGGCGGGTTTTTGCTTTTGGAAAAACAGACTCTTCATCTAACTACATTCGATTATTTGCCACACAGCGGCTTACCCCTTCGGGGCCAGCACGGCAAACGCGCTGTTCAACGCCTCCGGCAGTAGTCCGAGTCTGGGTACCACTATTTTAAAGACCCCCATTTTTGCTTTCGGGGAATGCCGCCCAGATGTGGCTCACGAACGACTTATGGCTGAAATAGATGCCATTATATTAGAGACCGAAGCCAGGATTCGCAGACCAGAACAATATGCTGCCAGCAATCTGTAATCAGTTCGTAAAGAGCGATAAAACGGGTACAATCCGTTTTATCGCTAACAAAAATCCCCTTACTGCCCCGTATCAAGAATAAGTCATTATAAATCGCTCAACTTTCATATTTTAATTTATATGATACTAATCAATACAAACCATTAAGTTCAATATAGATGAAAATAAAGCATGCACTTGCAAGATACGGGCGACATATACCCTAAATAGTTCTGATTGCATCGCGACGGCAACTAAGTGCATCCCTGGGAATGTAGACCGGGATAAGCGCAGGTAGCCAACAAAGGTGCAGCTTGAAGTATTACAGGTATAAACAGAGATTATCTAACTGCACACTTATAAAGCTGAAAAGCCGGATATTATAAAAAAATCACACCTAAAAAAATAAATAACATAAAAAAACCATTTAGGAACATTCTTAATCACATGGACGTTGAATATCTTTCACACTCATGACATCATTTTAAGTTATATATTTACAAATCAGATATTGTTTTTACCCTATCGATGAAGGATTTATCGTGAAGTATATAATAAAACCATTAGCCTGTTTTTTCTTACTCAACGCTATGTTTTCAGGCATAGCCACTGCATCTAATACTCTACATGGCTGCGCAGAAAAAGAGTACCGAATCCAAAAACAGCTAGAATATGCCAGAACGTACGGAAATATACATAGAGTCGAGGGACTGGAGAGAGCGCTAAAAAAAACTCGACTCTACTGTACAGATAATAAAATCACTTCCGGATGGCAGGAAAAAGTAGCGGAGAAAGAAGAAAAAGTCAGTGAGAGAATGGCAGAACTTCGTCGTGCTCAAGCATCCGGCAAACCGGATAAGATCAGAAAAAAAGAAAGGAAGCTACAAGAGGCAAAAGATGAGTTGAGGGAAGCCCGGTCTGGGCTTATTCAATCAATAAACACGCATTAAAGAAAAGAGAACGGCTTAACCAGTATGGTTAAGCCAGCCATCGTTCAGTCACCGGAGCTGATGAGACAAGACTGTAACTAAAATTGTGTCATTGCCTGTCAATAAGAAGTCATCAGCCCCATTTTTGCTTTTTGGAAATAATATTAAATACCTATCAAAGCAAATTGAGTTCCCCCACCGTCATCACCTTTATACCCGTCATACTTCAAGCTGCATGTGCGTTGGCTGCTTTCGTTCACCCCAGTCACTTACCTGAGTAAGCTCCTGGGGATTTGCTCACTTGCCGCCTTCCTGCAACTCGAATTATTTAGGGTATATATCCTCTTCACTTGTTTAATCTGCGTACGTAGTTCATATACTTCATCGTTATCCGGGATCGGCACAATACAGTCACCAGCAATGCTGACAGTTACGCCGCGCCCGGCATCAAACCCGGCTTCTTTGAGCCATTTGCCGCTGAGGCTCAGTGATGGCGTGCTGGTATCGCCCCGGTTAGGAAACGATGTATCGCCGCTGGGTCTTCGTGGTTTTTCGGGTCAAAGAGAAATCGAATTTCTAAAGGTTTTTTCGTTTCGTACTCTATAACATCAAAAAAAGCCACCCGTAACATAATCAGACCTTCCATCCTGAATATAATTAAAAAATAAAATTTTAATATTCATGATTTTTATGAGCACAGAGTAATAACTGACTGGATTAAAAACACAGCGGTCAACAATAACCGCTGTGCTGGCTTTAAATTACACCCAAAATAACATGCTAAATCCAGTCAGAACGATAATACAAGCGATATTCAAAAACAGACCGGCACGCATCATCTCCTGCTGTTTGATATGGCCAGTGGCGAAAACAATAGCGTTTGGTGGTGTCGCTACGGGCAACATAAAAGCGCATGAGGCCGCAATGGCAATCAATACCGACAGAATGACAGGAGACATACCGAAAGCTTCGGCAACTGAGGCAAACACAGGAATGAGCAAAGCGGCGCTGGCCGTATTACTGGCAAACTCCGTTAAAAACACCACGAATGTTGCAATCACCAGGATAATGATAAATATCCCCATATGAGCAACCATCCCGCTAATCTGGTTTGCCAGGAACAAGCTGGTGCCCGTCTCTTTCAACACATTACTTAAGCAGATACCGCCGCCGAATAATAACAGCACGCCCCAGTCAGCCGTTTTCTCTATATCCTTCCAGTGAACCACCCGGGCGAAATTGACTAATATAATGGCGCCTAAAGCCACAATGGTATCGAAGGATTTAAAACCGCCCAGCAGGTCGTTAATGGGTCCGCTGAAAATCCAGAAGAATACGGTAAGCGCAAAAATAGCCAGGGTGACAACTTTGCCTTTATCCCAATCGACCTGTTCAGTGTTCGTTTCGAAGGTTCCCTTAAGTTCGGGCCTGAACACGAGGTAAAGAATCGCAATAGCGACAGGAAGTAATATGATCATTGCCGGGAAACCGAACTTCATCCAATCAAAGAAGGAGAGTCCAACCTCCGCTGCAGCTATCGCGTTTGGCGGACTACCGACGATTGTCGCCATCCCCCCAATACTTGCGCTGTATGCAATACCGAGGAGCACAAACACATAGGTCGAATGGCTGCTTTTGCCATTTACTTTGCTCAATATACCCAATACTAACGGCATCATCATTGCCGCCGTCGCGGTATTACTGATCCACATTGACAGTAAGGCCGTCACGCCAAACAGCATAAAGACAGCGAGGCTCATTTTACCCCGCGCCATAGCTAATACCTTATCGGCAATGACTTTATCCAGCCCCTGCACATGCATCGCTGCAGCCAGAGCAAAGCCACCGAGGAAAAGGAATATCGTTGAGTTTGCAAAACTATTTAGCGCTGCCTGAGTATTGAATACCCCAAGCAACACTGCCATGACGGGAACTATCACCGCCGTAACGGTAACGTGTAGCGCTTCTGTCAGCCATAACACGGCGATAAAAGCGAGCATACTCAGCCCCATGACCACTTTCGGCTCATAGGGTAGCGTGTTGTAGAGAACGATAAACAGAATAATATCGAGCAAGATGATGATGCTGTTACGGTTAAAAAACCACTCATGGGTATTGGTGGGTAAAGGACTCATGTCGTTTTTATTCATATTAGCTTCCTTGTAACTGGTTACTATTGAATCATTACATGTATATATCCTTCGGGTATGAATTATGTTCTTATTTTGTTAACTGGATCGTTCCAGGCTACTTTCTCCTACGTCGCTTTTCCGGGATAATATTTCTGGAATATAGTTTCCTGATACAGGCTGTTTATTGAAGCAAGTGAGCATACTTTACTGTGCAATTTTTTCTTACCTGAATTGCTGTCGACAGATATCAATCCAATATATCCGGGTTTGATATTTACACCAACGTCTAAGGATTCGGCTCAGACTACCATCGATTATTTTTGGCAATCCTTTCCTGAAACAAACATAAAGCAGCGGAAAAAAACCATAATTTGGTGAAAAATACACCAAAAAGGCCCTATTCTGGAAATCGACACGCCCAGGCGGCTAACAACCTTTCCCTCCGGACGTCTAAATAGCATCTTATATTCCTTTTTGCGCTTAGACGCAGACAAAAGTTCTTTAAAATGTCAATTTTTCAGCCCTACCATTCAAATCATCTTGGTACGAATGGGTAAAATGTCATGTCAGTTTTTCATTCCGTTAGCGACCTTATTGGCCACACTCCCCTGCTCCAGCTGCATAAATTGGATAGCGGCCCCTGTAGCCTGTTTTTAAAACTGGAAAATCAAAACCCCGGCGGTTCGATAAAAGACCGCGTGGCGCTGTCGATGATTAATGAAGCCGAACGACAGGGGAAATTAAAACCCGGCGGCACGATTATTGAAGCCACCGCCGGGAATACCGGCCTGGGTCTGGCGCTGATTGCAGCGCAGAAAAATTACCGCCTGATTCTGGTCGTGCCGGACAAAATGAGCCGCGAGAAAATATTCCATCTGCGTGCGCTGGGGGCGCAAGTATTGCTTACCCGCTCGGACGTCAATAAAGGCCATCCAGCCTACTATCAGGACTACGCCCGCCGCCTTGCCGACGAAACGCCAGGCGCTTTTTATATCGACCAATTTAATAACGAGGCCAATCCGCTGGCCCATACCACTACCACCGCCCCGGAAATCTTTCAGCAACTGGAGGGTAATATTGACGCTATCGTCGTTGGCGTCGGCTCCGGCGGGACTCTCGGTGGGCTACAGGCCTGGTTTGCTGAGCATTCGCCTAAAACGGAATTTATCCTGGCGGATCCGGCGGGTTCCATTCTGGCGGACCAGGTCGAAACCGGGCGCTACGGCGAAACGGGATCCTGGCTGGTTGAGGGGATCGGCGAAGACTTTATTCCGCCGCTGGCCCACCTTGAAGAAGTCAAAAATGCTTACCGCGTCACCGATAGCGAGGCGTTCGCCACTGCCCGCGAACTGTTGCAGGTTGAAGGCATTCTGGCGGGCTCTTCAACCGGCACTCTGCTTAATGCCGCCCTGCGCTTCTGCCGGGCACAGACCTCCGCCAAACGTGTGGTGACCTTCGCCTGCGACAGCGGCAACAAATATCTATCAAAAATGTTTAACGATGACTGGATGCGCCAGCAGGGCTTTTTGAGTCGCCCTTCGCGCGGCGATCTCAGTGACTTTATCGCCCTGCGCCACGATGAAGGGGCCACCGTCACCGCCGCGCCGGACGACACGCTGGCCGCGATCCTCGCCCGTATGCGCCTTTACGACATCTCGCAGTTGCCGGTGCTAGAAAAGGGCCGCGTGGTCGGCATCGTAGACGAATGGGATCTGATTAGCCATGTCCAGGGCGACAGCCGGCGCTTTTCTCTACCCGTGAGAGAAGCGATGACCCGCAACGTAGAAACCCTGGATAAACATGCACCAGAAAGCTCGCTGAAAGCCATTTTCGATCGCGGCCTGGTGGCCATCATCGCCGACAACGATCGTTTTCTTGGCCTTATTACCCGCAGCGATGTGCTGACCACCTGGCGTAACCGACTCGAACATTAAGGATTTAACAATGACCAATTTGCATACCCTGAGCGTACATAGCGGCACCTTTACCGACGAACACGGCGCGGTGATGCCGCCCATCTACGCGACCTCCACCTTTGCCCAGCCCGCGCCGGGCCAGCATACTGGTTACGAATATTCGCGCAGCGGTAACCCGACCCGCCACGCGCTGGAGACGGCCATTGCTGACCTGGAAAGCGGTACGCGCGGCTTCGCCTTTGCGTCCGGTCTGGCGGCAATCTCTACCGTACTTGAACTGCTCGATAAAGACAGCCACCTGGTCGCCGTCGACGATGTCTACGGCGGCACGTATCGGCTGATAGAAAACGTTCGCCGCCGCAGCGCCGGTCTGCGGGTGAGCTGGGTGAAGCCGGACGATCTGGCGGCCATTGAAGCGGCCATTCAGCCCGAAACGCGGATGATTTGGGTCGAAACGCCGACTAACCCGCTGCTTAAGCTGGCTGACCTCCGCGCCATTGCCGCCATTGCGCGGCGACACAATATTATCAGCGTCACCGACAACACCTTTGCTTCGCCGGTTATCCATCGTCCGCTGGAACTGGGCTTCGATATCGTGGTGCACTCGGCGACCAAATATCTTAACGGCCACTCTGATGTGGTTGCCGGGCTGGCGGTCGTCGGAGATAACCCAACGCTAGCGGAAAAGCTAGGCTATCTACAAAACGCGGTGGGCGGAGTGCTTGATCCGTTCAGCAGTTTCCTGACGCTGCGGGGCATTCGTACCCTGGCCCTGCGTATGGAGCGCCACAGTAGTAATGCATTATTGCTCGCCGAGTGGCTGGAGCAGCAGCCGCAGGTCGAAAAGGTGTGGTTCCCGTGGCTGGCCTCGCATCCGCATCATCAGCTGGCGCGCAAGCAGATGGCGCTCCCCGGCGGGATGATCTCCGTGGTGGTCAAAGGCGACGACGGCTATGCCGAACGGATCATCCGCAAGCTGAAGCTGTTTACCCTCGCGGAGAGCCTCGGCGGCGTGGAAAGCCTGGTGAGCCAGCCGTTTAGCATGACCCACGCATCTATTCCGCTGGAGCAGCGTTTAGCTAACGGCATTACTCCGCAGTTGATTCGTCTGTCGGTAGGGATTGAAGATCCACAGGATCTGATCGCCGACTGGCGTCATGCGCTACGCGATTAAACAGATTGCCCGCCGCAAAGGCGGGCCGCTGTTCTACTGCTGCCCCTGCAGAAGATGCTCAACAAAACGCGTTAGCTTCGGCAGCGGGCGCAAATCTTGCCGCCAGAGTAAATGAACCGGTCTTGGCTGCGGCGTATAATCCTCTAGCACACGAACCAGCTTGCCGCACTCCAGCGCGTCGGCCAGCAGCACTTCCGGCTGGAGCAGCAACCCGGCTCCAGCAATCGCCACCATTCGCAGGGCATAACCATCATTGCAGCGCAGAATTGCGTCACGCTTCCAGCGGATCCCCTCCTCAGCTCCCGGTAATTTCCACTCGTTGCGCGCGGTCCACACCGTATGCGATAAACAGAGATGATCGGCCAGATCGGCAGGCGTATTCGGCGTACCGTGGCGGGCTAAATAGTCGGGCGCGGCGCAGATCGTCATCCGGTAAGGCGCGAGATATTTTGCCACCAGATCGTCGGTATGGATCTCACCGATGCGGATCGCCAGATCAATGCCTTCATCCACCAGATCGACCATTCGATTAGTCAGATCCAGCTCGACCCGCACATCGGGCCAGGCTTGCAGAAAAGTCGCGATCAGTGGGGCAATGACGCAGGCACCAAACGACGTCGGCGCGCTCACCCGCAGCGTGCCCGCTGGCGCTACCCGTAGTCGCTCCACCGAGCTTTCGGCAATCGAAACCTGCTCAAGGACGCGTTTCGCCTCTTCAAAATAGACTCGCCCGGCATCGGTCAGGCTCTGACGACGAGTGTTGCGCTCCAGCAGACGGGTATTTAGCTGGCGCTCAGTCAGCGCGATGTATTTACCCACCATGACCGCCGACATCTCAAGGCGCGATGCGGCTTCAGTAAAGCTTCCGCACTCCACCACCGTAATAAAGACCTCCATCGCCCGCAGCTTATCCATATTACAAACTCCTGGTTAGTAATCATCGAACTTTTCGCCAGTTTATCCGATATCTGTTTTATTAAAGAATAGAGGCTCACCACATTAAAGAGCCTATCCCAGTAGGCGTAATTGTTGCCGATGGTTTGGACACGGACAGAGCGGAAAAACCGGAGCGTACACGTAGTACGTGAGGATTTTGAGCACTGCCCAGGGCCAAACCAGCAAATAAAATAGCCTAATGAGATAGGTTCTAAGGAGTCTGCTATGAAAATCATCATTATTGGTGCCAGCGGTACCGTTGGCCGCGCCGTTGCGCAAGAATTAAGTCAGCGCCATGAAGTTATTCGCGTCGGCCGCACTCAGGGCGACTATCAGGTTGATATCACCTCGCAAGAGAGCGTGCAGGGTTTGTTTGAAAACATTGGCCGGATAGACGCAATTGTTTCCGCCACCGGCAACCTGTTCTTTGGTCCTCTGGAAACCATGACCGATAACGATTTCAACCAGGGCTTGCAGGATAAGCTATTGGGGCAGGTTCGTCTGGCGCTGACCGGGCAGCATTATCTTAACGACGGCGGTTCTATTACGCTGATTAGCGGGATAGTTGCCCATGAGCCCATCGCGCAGGGAGTCAATGCCACCACCGTGAACGCCGGGCTGGAAGGGTTCGTTCGCGCCGCCGCCTGCGAACTGCCGCGCGGTATGCGTATTAACCTGATTAGCCCCACCGTATTGACCGAATCGGCGGCAGCCTACGATGGTTTCTTCCCCGGTTTTGAGAGCGTCCCCGCCGCCAGCGTGGCCCAGGCCTACCGCCGCAGCGTGGAAGGCATTCAGAACGGACGAATCTATAAGGTCGGCTACTGAACTGAGCAAAATGACTGCCGGATCAAAAAATAAAATAACATCCTGCTGCCGCGAGCGGGATGTTAAAGATTAATATGGCGAATGATTAATATGACTTAACGTGAGAGAAAAAATATATTCCATAAATAAACCTAATCTAATTTCACCTTGTTTATTTCACAAAAAATCCATCTGGAAATAATTCTGTCACAATCCCACCCTATATTCTCAAGCCTTAATAAACAACACATTACAATCCATAAATATCGAGGCTTATTTTGATTCGCTATATTCCTGTTACAGTCTCTCTGGTCACCATTGCCGTCTCTGGTGCGCTATACGCTGCGCCAATAAATACGCCCACGCTCGCTAGCATGGATAATTTTCGTGATATTGCTGGCACTACCTCGATTTATACCACCAGCCATGATGGCACCATGCGCACCGGGGTATTTTATCGCTCTAATGCCCTGGCGTTATCCACCGCAGACCAGGCAACGCTCAGCACGCTTGGCATCAGCGATGTTTATGATTTACGTACCACCAGCGAAATCGCCAGCAGCCCGGACGTGATGCCCGACGGGGCAACCTATACCAACATTGATATCATCGGCAACGCCGCTTCAGGCAGTAACATTACCTCGATAACTTTTAGCAGCGCCGCTGAAGCCAAAGCGATGATGCAGCAGACCAACGTCTCCTTCGTCAGCGATGCCGGGATGCGCGCGCAGTTCAGCACTCTGTTTAACGATCTGGCCAGCGCCGACGGTGCCGCCCTGTTCCACTGCACCGCAGGCAAAGACCGAACCGGCTGGACCGCCGCCATGCTGCTGAGTATCGCCGGAGTCGACAACACGACCATTATGGAAAACTACCTCGCCACCAACGATTACACTCGTCAGCGTATTGAGGCGACCCTGGCGATGATGCCGCCAGCTATGGCGGCGATTTACGAGCCGCTGCTTGGCGTCGATGCCAGCTATCTGCAGGCAGGACTGGATGAGATCACCCGCGAGTACGGCTCCGTCGATAACTATCTGAAGCAAGGGCTGGGGCTATCGCAGGAGACTCTCTACGTGCTGCGCGGAAAAATGGTCCATTATGGCCAGCTTCCGGGGCAGAGCGGGCTACGGGGGAATGCAGCACAGGGCGCGGCGCTGCTTAACGCGTTACAAAACAGTGAGCTTTCCGGCCGTTACACCGCTTATAACAACTATCTGCAATCGGCTATTGATGCCGGAACGCTTGGCGGAGTGGAGTCTCAGGTTGGCGGACAAATTCATGCGGATGCCGCGAGTTATCTGCTGCGTAGCGGCTCACGTCTGGATCGTGCGCTGGCACCGAATATCGACAGCCGCCAGCTGCGCGATGGCGAAGGAAAACTGTGGCTAACCGGGCTTAACGGTTATCTGGGTACCGACGGTTCCGCCCGCGCCGCCAGCAGCAATGAGCACACCACCGGTACGCTGCTGGGTTATACCCAGAGGGTGAACTCGCAGTTTAGCGGCTACGGCACGCTGGGATATAGCTGGGGTTCACTGGGTAGCGCCAACGCCGACGCGGATGCTAATACTACGCTGTTAGGTTTCGGTGGCCGCTATGCATTCGAGGATCTTAATCACGGTCTCTTTGCCGCAGCCGATCTTAACGCCGGTTGGATTGACTACAGCAGCACCCGCAAGATGGGCGGCGGACTGGGTACCGCCACTGGCGATACCCACGGACAACTGTTCGGCGGTACGCTACGCCTCGGCTACGTGAGCCCGCTCGATTTCGCCAGCGTCGAGTATTCTGTCGGCACCCGATTAACCCATCTGCGCATGGATGCCTTCCATGAGAACGGCAGCGAACTGGCGCTCAATGTCGATCGCGTTAGCGAAAATAATGCCAGCGGCGTTGCCAATATTAATTTCGCCTTTAATCCGCAAAACAGCGGTAACTGGACGATTTCCCCGGCGGTGAATGTCGGCTATGAACATAGCTTCAGCGGCCCCTCGGTGCGCACTCGTGGACAAGTTTATCAATATGAGGTCGTACAAGACTCAGCCTTCAATAGCCGCGATATGTTCAATGCAGGTGCCAACATTAGCGTGACGCGCGGTGCGCTGAGCTTGAACCTGGGCGGCCAGGCGGAAATCGCCAGCGGCGGCGACAGCCACGGCTATAGCGGCAATTTAAGCGTGGCCTACACCTTTTAAAAAACCACAGCAGGCCGTCATCGCTGGCGGCTTGCTATTCCCCACAAAATTGTAAAGGGGTCAATTTTTGACGCCGAAGATTGGCTCATGCTGGAACGCCGTCCGCAAAATGAAACGCTGGCAGGAAAGGTAAAACAGAAATTATGTTTCAATTGGCTATCGGCAGCCGCAATCATCAATCCAACTTATGATTGCCATTACCATAAAAAGTAGTTGATCTGGTATCAACAAGCTCTTATTTTGCTTCTCAGTTTTTAAACGAGATGAAACTGATGCCGACAATTACAGCCTGTAGTATGAAAGAAGCAAAAGAGTTAATTAACTGTGGGAAATATAAGGAAATCGTTCTAAATTTCGACATTGACGCTGATGATTTTTTCACCCTCGCCACCTCCCAACAAGATACTAAAGTCACCATCACGGACAGAAATAATCACTCATCGGTAAAAGTACAAAAATAATAAAACCCCTGAGGCTCTTCTTATGCTGTTAGTTATTAGTACCATTGCAGTCGCTTTTCTCTCCTCATTGATGCTTATTTGGCTTGACGATCGCATTGCTGAGCAGGATTAACAACCAGGGCTGGCGATAAGCCGCCAGAGCACCCTCCTCTGAGTTTCTCTTGCCCGCAGCCATCTGTTGCGGGCGATTCAATACAGTTTCGTTAATCCCACTTTTCTATCCACTCACTGACCGCTTTCGCCAGTTGTGCAGGCTGTTCCAGCGGCAGCATATGACCACAATCATCGATTATCTGAAGCTCCGCGCCTGTAATACTCGCCTGTAATTCCTGTAATTCATCCAACGAACGAGAGGGATCCTGAGCGGCAGCAATGACCAGCGTTGGACAGGTAATGGGCTGCGTGGTGAGATGGTCGCGAACCAGGCTGGCCTGATGGCGAAAAGCTTCCGCACCAAGTCTCGCACCCATCGCCCTGATTTTTGCTACCAGCGTTTTATCTCCTGCCCGCTGCGGATACAGGGTTCCAGCTATCGCCGAAGGACTGATTCCATTAAACGACGATGATGCCGACACAGCTGCAATGGCTGCCTGTTTTATTTTTTGCTGTTCAGCGCTGTCTTCACGCAACGAGGTAGCTATCAGCACCAGACCGGCTACCGCCTGCGGATACTGTTCGACGATCGCGCGGGCGACATAGCCACCCAGCGAAAATCCAATGAGGATAAAACGCGGGGGTAGATCATCAACGATGTATCGCGCTATCGCACTGATGTTGTCGCCGTGATTAAGTCCGGCGCGAATAAAAGTTCGCTCCTGTGGAAAAGCAGCCACAAAATCATCCCACAGGGTTTCATCCAGCATAAACCCAGGAACCAACACTATGGGTAATGTTTCGCGATTCATTGAGTTACTCTCGGTTCTTTAAAAGAGGAATATCAGGCAGGAAACTCCGCGCCGCCAGGCGGCGCGAAGCTGGGTGATTACAGTGACTTAGCCAGACGCTCAACGGCGGTCATCAGGCCGTCTGCCGATACCGTAGAGTAGGACAGACGCAGCGTGCGGGTATCCGGGTTGTCGTTATAGAACGCTTCACCAGGCACGTAGACCACGCCGTTTTCCAGCGTTTTCTTCATCCATTCCATGGTATCGAACGGATAGCGGAAGCGGGCCCACAGGAACATACCGCCTTTTGGTCGGCTGAACTCAAGATGCTCACCAAGGCGGGATTCCAGCGCATCGGCCAGCGCCACGCACTTCTTGCGGTAATCTTCGCGGATCAGGGCTATCTGATTTTCCAGACGATTCATACCCAGGTATTCCGTGGTGATCACCTGCGACAGCATATTGGTGTGCAGATCCGCCGCTTGCTTGACGATCACCGTCTGCTGCGCCAGCCAGTCCGGCATCACGATCCAGCCAATGCGCATTCCCGGTGCGAGGATCTTGGAGAACGTGGAGGTGTACACCACCTGATCTTCGCAGCCTAGCTCAACCGCGTACTGATACAGAGGACGATACACTTCATCTGTGAAGCTGATTTCACCATACGGATCGTCTTCGATAATCACGAAATCATGCTGCTTTGCCAGTTCCACCACACGGCGGCGGCGCGCTTCGCTCAGGGTTTTCCCGCCGGGGTTTCCGAAGGTCGGCACCAGGTAAACGGCTTTGACGCGGGTGGTTTCCAGCAGGTCAGCCAGTTGTTCAACCAGCATGCCATCATCGTCGGTATCGACGCTGAGAATATTGGCCTGCGCCAGTTGGAATACCTGCAGCGCCGCCAGATAGGTTGGACGCTCAACGACAATGGCATCGCCCGGATCGAGCAGCGTACGAGCCACCATATCCAGCGACTGCTGTGAGCCGGAGGTGATATAGACATGGCTTGCCGGACAGGCTACGCCGCGCGCATGGCACAGTTCGCTCACCGCTTGACGCAATGGCGGATAACCTTCGGTCAAACCGTACTGAAACGCATCGTTAAAGCGCCCGCTCATCACCTGCTGCACCGCCAGGTTCAGGCCTTCGGTATCGAAAAGCTCTGGGGCCGGAATGCCGCCGCCCAGAGAGATAACACCGGGCAGTTTACTGTGCTTGAGAAGTTCGCGGACGGCGGAGGGCTTAAGCTCACCCGCGCGGGCGGCGAGTCGCCGATCGTGCATACTATTTTCCTTTTCTGTCTTGTTGTGATGTTTTATCTATTTTTTTACCGATAATTCCCTGGCCGCGCTATGTTTACCGAGGGCTTAGTGTTCATACCCTGGTAGCCCGGACAGATGCGCAACATCGCCTCCGGGAAATTCTGCCGCCCCTGCGGACTTACCCGGGGGCGGCGCGATGCGCCTTGCCCGGGCTACAAATGCCGCAGGTGGCGAGAATCGCCGCAACCCGGGGTAAACTTAACGGCTATCTTTGTCTTTTAGCACGATTAACGGCTCAATATCGCTCTCTTTTTTCACCACCAGCGAATCATCGCCGCGCAGGCAGGTGCCGCCATAGTTACCGCCAACGGTAAAGGTGCAAACCTGGATGTATTTTCCATCCACCTTCGGCAGGCACCACAGCTGTTGGTAAATATTCTTGCGGTCGAAAAACTGACCGCTGGTTTTATCCAGCACTTCGTCCTGCGGGCCAATCAGGTCAATGTTGTTACCGCAGCGGCCTGAGATTGGCTTAACCGCATAGCCAGTTTCCGCTAGCTGCTCGTTGACCACAAAATCGGTATCCAGCAGGTAACGATGGTTCGGGAACAGCGACCACAGCACCGGCAGAATCGCCTTGTTACCAGGGATGACCGTCCACAGCGGTTCAAACACTAAGACTTCAGGACGCAGCAGAACGTCAATCAGACGCACTTCATTATTGGGGTGCCCGGTGCGAATCGGCACGGCGGCATACTCGTCGGCGCTGACTTCACGCACCTGCTCAATGGCGGTTTCCCATGCCCAGGTTTTCCAGACGCAGTTGACCAGCCGACCTTCGGCGTCAATAAGCTGCCCGGCAGCATCCCAGCGCAGCTCATCAAGGCCGTACAGGATTTTGCTGTCGAAACCGGCCTGAGTCAGCGAACGCTGGATAAACTGCGCGTGATAGTTCTCCTCCAGATCCTTGTCCTGCATGATATGCACGAAAGGGCGCGCCCGGCTGTGCTTCCACGCCCCGGCCAGCTCATCCAGCAGGTTTTCCGCCGGGTTGTGTCCGGTACCGTAGTAACCCTGTTTCAGCCACTGTTCGAGGATCAAACCACCTTCGGTATGGCAAGACGCGGAGTCGGCGTTGTACTCATAAACCTTCAGCCCGCGCTCATCCATACAGAAATCCATACGACCGGTAATCATATGATGCCGACGGCGTTGCCACGAGAGGCGCAGGCGCGGCCAGAGGATTTTCGGAATATCGAACAGCGCCAGCAGGCTGTCATCCTTCATCACCTTATCGGTGGCGTGCAGGTACATCAAATGCAGCTCGTTGGTCGCCTTGATAAGCTCCTGCTCGGCGCTTTCGCTAATGGTGAAATACTGGTAAGGGTCTTTATTGATAACGTGGCCGTTGGCTTCAACGTAGGCTTTTTGCAGCGAATCTTTCTCGTTGAGCCAGTTGCCGCGGAACTGGCCTTTATTCGGCAACCGCGCGCCTTTGATAGCCATCGCGTCACCCGGCAGAACCGGCTGCGGCAGGCTGTGCTCGGTATCAGCGGTTTGGATCATCCAGCCAAGGATTTCGGTATCGGCAAAGGTGTCTTTAATCGTGTAGATGCCGTTTTTCACTTCCAGCGTCAGCTCGCGGGTCCACTGCTGGCCCTGCGGCAGCGGCGCGTGAATCACGTTCTGCTCGGCGATCCGCACTTTATTCCCGACCAACTGAGTGATCACCGCCACGTGTCCGGTGTGTTTAAACTCGCCGCCCTTCTGCCAAATCAGTAGAGAACCAGCAATCGGCGGACGGCGGGAACCGTTAGCGAAAGCCTGCAGCGGTAGAATATTGTCGTTGACCACTTCGCGCAGAAAACGCAGAGAGAAGATTTCGTAGGCCATGCCGACGTCGGTAAACACAAAGCCGTAGGTGAGGAACAGAAAGCGGCGCGCAAACTCTACGCACTGCCATTTGTGCCCCATATACTCATTACCGATATAACTGCGGAACGTGGCGTCATCCGGATAATCTTGTGGATTTAAGCTACTGTAATTCGAAGAATAAATCGCTACGCCGCCCGGCGCGTAGCCTAAAAGTGTACCAAACGGGGCGTCACTGTTTGTCGAACCTTTGCTCATTTAGCCTGACCTCAAATTAATGCAGCCCGGGCAGTTGGCGAAACAAAACTCCCTCTTCTTATCCTGCCGCAGGCACTTACCAGACAGAGGTGAAATGATGATACCACTCATTCGATTCGCTAATCGTGCCCTTAAGGAAAATAAGCCTGCGCCGCCAGGCAAAAGTGATATCGTTATTTGAGATAAAAAAACAATCAGGAGTCGACAATGAGCACACCTTCGCATCTGACTGCCCAACCGCTGGTCTGGGGGCATGGCCCACGCACCTTTGAGGTGTTCCTCGAACCGACCTGCCCTTACTCGGTGCGCGCCTTCAATAAGCTTGATGACCTGCTGGATGAAGTTGGCGCGGATAACGTCACCATCAAAATTCGTCTTCAGTCTCAGCCGTGGCATCTGTTCTCCGGCGTCATCGTGCGCTGCATTCTCGCCGCATCCACTCTGCCGCACGGTCGCGAGCAGGCGCACAAGGTGCTGAAAGCCGTCGCTGACCACCGCGAGGAGTTCGAGTTTACCGACCACTGTAGCGGGCCAAACATGAACGTCACGCCGCAGCAGATTATTGAGCGAATCGAACGCTATAGCCACGTCTCGCTGGCTGCGGCCTTTGCCCGTCCTGAGCTGCAAAGCGAGATCAAATGGCATAGCAAATATGCCCGCCAGAACGGCATTCACGTGTCGCCGACCTTTATGGTTAACGGCCTGGTCCAGGCGGATCTCGGCAGCGGCGATGATATCAGCGTGTGGGCCGCGCGAATTCTGGCTTAGTACGGCTCCGGCGCTATAGCGCCAACTACACTATTTCAACACCTCATGAAAAAGGCAGGCCAGCATGTCAGAGAATAACTACCAACCACCAAAAGTGTGGGAATGGAAGCAAAACAACGGCGGCGCATTCGCCAATATCAACCGTCCCGTCTCCGGCGCAACCCATGACCAGGAGCTGCCGGTGGGTGAACACCCGCTTCAGCTCTATTCGCTGGGGACGCCCAACGGTCAGAAGGTGACCATTATGCTGGAAGAGCTGCTGGCGCTGGGCGTTAGCGGCGCGGAGTATGACGCCTGGCTGATTCGCATCGGCGAAGGCGATCAGTTCTCTAGCGGCTTTGTCGAGGTTAACCCGAACTCGAAAATCCCCGCGCTCAGCGACCACTCCACCACGCCGCCGACGCGCATTTTTGAATCCGGCAGCATCCTGCTCTATCTAGCGGAGAAGTTCGGTTTCTTCCTGCCAAAAGATCCGGCAGGCCGCACCGAAACCCTTAACTGGCTGTTCTGGCTGCAGGGTGCGGCTCCGTTCCTCGGCGGCGGCTTTGGCCACTTCTTCAACTATGCCCCGGTGAAAATCGAATACGCGATCGATCGCTTTACGATGGAAGCCAAGCGCCAGCTTGACGTGCTGGATAAGCAGCTTGCCCGCGGTCGTTTTGTGGCAGGAGAAGAGTACACCATTGCCGATATGGCTATCTGGCCGTGGTACGGCAACGTGGTGTTGGGGAATGTTTACAACGCCGCCGAATTCCTTGATGCAGGCAGCTATAAAAACGTGCTGCGCTGGGCGCAGGAGGTCGGAGACCGTCCGGCCGTGCAGCGTGGACGCATGGTTAACCGTACCTTCGGCCCGCTCAATGAGCAGCTCCACGAGCGCCATGCCGCCAGCGATTTCGAGACGCAAACCGAAGATAAGCGCCAGGCCTAATGCACTTACCCACCGGAGGCTTCAGCCTCCGGTTTTTAGCTTTCCAGCCGATATCCCGCCATAAAATAGCGCATTGACGTGCACGAACTTCCCTCTTTGAAGAAGTCCATCACCATATCCCTGTCCAGTCCATAGCGACGGGTGAGAATCCCCGCTTCCCAGGCGCTAAGCTGGCGGTCGCCGGTTTTTTCAAACATGCGGTGTGAATAGCCGAGCACGAACCCACGTTTATAGTCGGAGCAAAAATTTGCCGCATGCGTGGCGGTGTCAGCATGGGACGCCTGTAGCCCCGCCATTAGGCCTTTACCAAAATGGTTTTCCATCGAACTCCCCCCAATCGTTATATAAAAAATTATATAGCGATTTTTTGAGCGAGTGGTAGTGCTATTTCAGCCAATTTCGCTAGCGCAGATACTTCTCGAACCATGCCAGCGTGCGCTGCCAGGCCAGCTCGGCGGCAGCCCGATCGTAGCGCGGCGTGGAGTCATTATGAAAACCGTGGTTAACGCCCTGATAAATATAAGCCTCATAGACCTTATTGTGTTCCTTTAGCGCTTTTTCATAGGCGGGCCAGCCTTCATTGATGCCACTATCCAGTCCGGCATAGTGCAGCAGCAGCGGGGCCTTAATTTTGTCGACTTCGTTCAGCGGCGGCTGACGACCGTAAAACGGCACCGCACAGGCCAGCTCGGGGATCGCCACCGCTGCCGCATTGCTGACGCCGCCGCCGTAGCAAAAACCGGTAATCCCAACCTTTCCCGTTGCCTGAGGATGCTTCTCCATAAACGCAACCGCTGCAAGAAAATCGTTCATCAGCTTCACCGGATCGACCTTCTGCTGTAACTCCCGTCCTTCATCATCATTGCCGGGATAGCCGCCGACGGAGCTCAGACCATCCGGCGCCAGCGCAATATAGCCCGCTTTCGCCACCCGTCGGGTAACGTCTTCAATGTAGGGATTCAGACCTCGGTTCTCATGCACCACCACCACGGCAGGCGCTTTGTCAGTGATTTTCGTCGGCGTCACCATGTACGCCCGTACTTCGCCATGGCCATCGGGCGAGGGATAGTGAATATATTCCGGACGGATATCCGGGTCGGTAAACGCCACCTGCTCCGCCAGAGCATAGTTAGGCTTCAGCAGATTAAACAACGCTAACGCGGTCATCCCGCCGACGGCATATTTTCCCGCCATCTGCAGAAACTCGCGTTTGCTGATTTTGCCGTGAGCATAGTAGTCATAGTACTCCAGCAACTGCTGTGGGAAATCTTTGGCCGTCAGTCGCGTCATCATCCTTCCTCCGTTATTAAGCGCCCTTTAAGCAAAGCAGAAGCTCGGGTATGCGCCAGCGGAGAAGAGTAGAAACAGGAGAAAAGAGCCCAGTGAGCGGGCCTACAGGGACACTAGATTTGTAGGCCGGGTAAGGCGCAAGCCGCCACCCGGCAGAAATACAAGCACAATGCCTAAAACAGGTATGCCATCAGCTTCAGTGTTTAACTTTCGTCAGACGATCGAGATAGCCCATTACAAAGGCCGACAGCACGAACGTCAGGTGGATAATGACGTACCACATTAGCTTATTATCGGGGACGTTTTTTGCATCCATAAACACCCGCAGCAGGTGAATGGAAGAGATAGCCACAATGGAGGCAGCAACCTTATTTTTCAGTGAGGTAGCATCCATTTTACCCAGCCAACTGAGCTTTTCTTTG
The DNA here is from genome assembly GCF_051131775.1 of Klebsiella sp. MISC125. Classification (NCBI taxonomy): domain Bacteria; kingdom Pseudomonadati; phylum Pseudomonadota; class Gammaproteobacteria; order Enterobacterales; family Enterobacteriaceae; genus Klebsiella; species Klebsiella sp. MISC125. The sequence continues at coordinate 889,506 of NZ_CP180448.1, read as the reverse complement.
CCCTCGTTGATATCCAGTTGCGAGACAAAATTTTCATAACCGGAGAACATGACCATCACCAGCAGACCGCCCACCAGGGTCATATCCACCAGCGACAGCAGGGTCAGAATCATATCCGACTCACTGACGCTGAAAATATGCGGCAGTATGTGGAAGATCTCCTGAAAAAATTTGATCGTCAGCGCAATCAGCCCAAGCGAAAGGCCAAAATAAACCGGTGCCAGCAGCCAGCGCGAGGCATACATAGCGTTTTCCAGAAAGCGTTCCATAAGATCCCGTAAGTTAGCAAAAACGAACGGTATTATATCGCAACAGAGCAACGTTATAGCAACAGCTTACCAACAGAACAACTATCAGATGGGCGTAAAAAAGGCTGGCACAAGGCCAGCCTGGGGGAGATGCACTGGAGAGGGGGTTATTTTGCTTTTACGGTTTCTTCGCCCACCAGACCAATCTTCAGATAGCCCGCCTGATGCAAAGTATCCATAACTTTCATCATCGTCTCGTAATCCACGGTTTTATCCGCGCGGAAGAAGACCGTCGTGTCTTTCTTGCCTTCAGTCAGAACATCCAGCGACGTAATCATGCTCTCTTCAGTGATCGGGTCATTACCGAGGAACATGGTTTTATCCGCTTTCACCGACAGATAAATAGGCTTTTCAGGGCGCGGCTGCGGCTGGCTGGAAGACGCCGGGAGATTCACCTTCACGTCTACGGTAGCGAGCGGAGCCGCCACCATAAAGATGATCAGCAGCACCAGCATGACGTCGATAAACGGCGTCACGTTGATGTCATGCATTTCGCCGTTATCATCGAGGTTTTCGTTAAAATGCATTGCCATAAAGCATCAACCTACGCGTAATTTCTGTGCGGTACGGACCGACTTAACGCCGCTGGCGCTCAGGTCGAGGTCACGGCTTTGCAGCAACAATACCTGGGCCGCAACATCGCCAAGGGAAGCTTTGTAGCTGGCAATCATACGGGCGAAGATGTTGTAGATGACAACAGCCGGGATCGCGGCAAAGAGGCCTATCGCCGTCGCCAGGAGCGCTTCCGCGATGCCTGGAGCAACAACCGCCAGGTTAGTGGTTTGCGTCTGGGCAATACCGATAAAGCTGTTCATGATGCCCCAGACGGTACCAAACAGGCCGACAAACGGGGAGATTGCACCGATAGTCGCCAGATAGCCATTACCACGACCCATATAGCGACCGACCTGCGCCACGCGACGCTCAAGGCGGAAACCGGTACGTTCTTTAATGCCTTCGTTATCTTCCACGCCTGCGGAAAGCTCCAGCTCGTTCTGCGCTTCATTGAGCAGCTGTGAAGTCAGGCTTTTCGCATGGAAAGCGCTAGCGATGTCGTTGGCCTGGTCGAGAGAGCGTGCTTCAGCAACCTGCTGCTGTTCGCGCTTGAGGCGGCGTTTGCTGGCCAGGATCTCTGCGCCTTTGCCGAAAAAGATAGCCCATGTGACGACCGACGCCAGAATCAGGCCAATCATCACTACCTTAACGACAATATCGGCATGATGATACATACCCCAAACGGAGAGATCCGCCTGCATCAAATTATTACCCACACTGTATCTCCAGGACGTAAATCACAAAATCTGCGCACAATAATATCAAAACGACATCGAATTGATAGTGGTTCTCATTAGTATTTACACTGTGCAGCAAATCACGTTTATTTTCCTTGCGCTTACGCAGTAAAAAAGTTGCTGGCTCCGGCTTTAGGAAAATTTTTACCTGTATCCGTCGATGCCCGGTACACAAATAAGTATTCATGTTAGTTTAGACGTCCAGACGTATAAAAACAGGTTATCTGAACATGACTGATAAACATCTTGATACTGCGCTGGTCCACGCTGGCCGCCGTCAAAAGTATACTCAGGGCTCGGTAAACAGCGTGATTCAGCGCGCGTCATCGCTGGTTTTCGACACCGTCGAAGCCAAAAAACAGGCCACCCGTAACAGGGCCAAAGGCGAGCTGTTTTACGGTCGTCGCGGCACCCTGACCCACTTTTCCCTGCAAGAAGCGATGTGCGAGCTGGAGGGCGGTGCAGGCTGCGCCCTTTTCCCCTGCGGCGCAGCGGCGGTCGCCAATAGCATCCTGGCCTTTGTCGAGCAGGGCGACCATGTTCTGATGACCAATACTGCCTACGAACCGACCCAAGATTTTTGCACTAAAATCCTCGCCAAACTTGGCGTAAGCACCAGTTGGTTTGACCCATTAATCGGTAGCGATATCGCTCGCCTGGTGCAGCCCAACACCCGAGTGGTATTTCTGGAATCCCCCGGCTCCATCACCATGGAAGTTCATGATGTTCCGGCAATCGTTGCGGCGGTTCGCAGCGTCTCCCCCGAAGCCATCATCATGATCGACAACACCTGGGCGGCGGGCATACTGTTTAAAGCGCTGGATTTCGGCATCGATATTTCCATTCAGGCCGGAACCAAATACCTGATTGGCCATTCCGACGGGATGGTCGGCACTGCGGTATCCAATGAGCGCTGTTGGGCGCAACTGCGCGAAAATGCCTACCTGATGGGGCAAATGCTGGACGCCGATACCGCCTATATGACCAGCCGCGGCCTGCGCACTTTAGGCGTACGCCTGCGTCAGCACCATGAAAGCAGCCTGCACATCGCCGAATGGCTGGCGCAACACCCGCAGGTGGCGCACGTCAATCACCCGGCGTTGCCCGGCAGCAAAGGGCATGAGTTCTGGAAACGCGACTTCACCGGCAGCAGCGGCCTGTTCTCTTTTGTGCTCAATAAACGCCTGACCGACGCCGAGCTTTCCGCCTATCTGGATCACTTCAGCTTGTTCAGCATGGCCTACTCCTGGGGCGGGTTTGAATCACTGATTTTAGCCAACCAGCCGGAGCAAATCGCCGCGATCCGCCCGGATGCTGAAGTCGATTTCAGCGGCACCCTGATTCGCGTTCACATCGGGTTAGAAAATGTTACCGATCTGCTGGATGATTTAGCGGCGGGCTTTGCGCGTATCGTGTAGAGTGACAGTGAGTGGCAACATTAGCGGACGTTTTTAAGAGAAGCAGCCGCTTGAGTTGCGCCCGGGATCAAGGTGCTCGGGCCTCTTCAGGAGTACACTAGTCAAAAAATACGGTACCACTTAGGAAAGTCCATGGTTGTCATTCAAGAAATTGTCGCCGCGCTGTGGCAACATGATTTTGCCGCATTGGCAAACCCCCACGTTGTGGGCGTTGTATATCTGGTCATGTTCGCAACCCTATTTTTAGAAAACGGCCTGCTACCCGCCTCTTTTTTACCGGGCGATAGCCTGCTGCTGCTCGCCGGGGCGCTGATTGCCAAAGGCGTGATGGGCTTTGTGCCGACTCTTGCCATTTTGACAACGGCAGCCAGCCTTGGCTGCTGGCTGAGCTATATTCAGGGTCGCTGGCTGGGTAATACCGTAACGGTTAAACGCTGGCTCGGGCATCTGCCGGATAAATATCATCAGCGGGCAACCTGCATGTTTGATAAACACGGTCTGCTGGCGCTGCTGGCTGGTCGTTTCCTAGCATTCGTACGGACTCTGCTGCCCACCATGGCGGGGATTTCCGGGCTACCAAGCCGCCGCTTCCAGTTCTTTAACTGGCTGAGCGCGCTGCTGTGGGTTGGCGTGGTTACCGGTCTGGGCTACGCGCTGAGCATGATTCCTTTCGTTAAGCGTCATGAAGATCAGGTGATGACCTGCCTGATGATCCTGCCTATTGTGCTGCTGATTGCCGGTCTGCTCGGAACGGTTATCGTGGTTATCAAAAAGAAATACTGCAGCGCCTGATGCCCAATTCAGGGCGGCCTTTTTGCCGCCCTGTAGCCCCTCATTACATCCCCTGAATCGTCCTGATTCGCGCCGCATCTTCCCCCGGCGTAATACCGAAGTAACGCTTAAACTCACGGCTAAACTGCGACGCGCTTTCATATCCTACCCGCATCGCCGCCGCGCTGGCCTTCATGCCGTCGTGGATCATTAGCATGCGCGCTTTGTGCAGACGATAGGTTTTCAGGTATTGCAGCGGGGAGGTGCTGGTGACCGATTTAAAGTTATGGTGGAATGCTGAGACGCTCATATTGGCTTCCGCCGCCAGCTGATCAACGCTCAGGTTCTCGGTGTACTGACTTTCAATATGCTTCAACACGCGGCTAATCAGGCTGAAATGGGTCTGCCGACTCACCAGCGCCAGCAGCGCCCCGCCGCACGGCCCGATCAAGACGTGATAGAGGATTTCGCGGACAATCTGCTTGCCAAGAATACGCGCGTCCAGTGGACGCTCCATCACATCCAGCAGGCGTTCCGCCGCGCACAAAATCTCTTCGGACAGCACCGCCGAGTTGATCCCACTTGATGCCATTGATGGCTGAAACTGCTCATCTTCACCAATATCCATCAGCAGTTCTTGCAACTGAAGAATATCGACATTTAGCCTAATCCCCGCCAGCGGCACTTCCGGAGTGGCGAAGGTTTCGCACTCGAACGGCAGCGGCACCGTCAGCAGCAGATATTCATTGGTGTCATAGCGAAAGGTCCGCTCGTTGATGTAGCCAATTTTATGCCCGGAAAAGAGAAAAACGATCCCCGGCTGGTACATGACCGGCGTACGGGTACCCGGCTGCGTGCCATACAACAGGCGAATATCCGGCAGCAGACTAGTGAGTATTTCTTCTTTATCTTTCAGCTGATTAACTTTATTTGTTAATAGCTGGCATATCTCGGCGCGCTTCATTTATCGTGCTTCTCCGAACGTTTTTTTACCTCAGCATTGTGAGTGTTTTTTGGGGATTTCTCCAGCCCTTAAGAGAAATGGGCAAGACAACGGCAGGAATGTGCATTGAGGGAAACGGGCGACAGGACCACAATGTTCGTCATCTGGCAGAGGTATTGTCTCTGTTGGCGGATTTATCTATTTGAGGGCACCAGCCATGAATAATTTCGACCTACATACCCCAACCCGCATTCTGTTCGGCAAAGGCGCGATTGAAAACCTGCGCGATCAAATCCCGGCGGATGCACGCGTGCTTGTCACCTACGGCGGCGGTAGCGTGAAGAAAACCGGCGTGCTTGATCAGGTTCTGAGCGCGCTAAGCGGCATTGACGTCCTGGAATTTGGCGGCATCGAGCCAAACCCATCCTACGAAACGCTGATGAACGCGGTGAAAATCGCACGTGATGAAAAGATCACTTTCCTGCTGGCGGTCGGCGGCGGTTCCGTTCTCGACGGTACCAAATTCATCGCCGCGGCGGCGCACTATGATACCAGTATCGATCCGTGGGAAATCCTCGAAACCTACGGTAGCAAAGTTGCCAGCGCCATCCCGATGGGCTCTGTGCTGACGCTGCCAGCGACCGGTTCCGAATCCAATAAAGGCGCGGTGATTTCACGTAAAACCACTGGTGACAAACGCGCGTTTATGTCTTCTCACGTTCAGCCGGTATTCGCCATCCTTGACCCGGTTTACACCTACACTCTGCCGCCGCGCCAGGTTGCTAACGGCGTGGTTGACGCATTTGTCCATACCGTTGAGCAGTACGTGACTTACCCGGTTGATGGCAAAATTCAGGACCGTTTCGCCGAAGGCATTCTGCTGACGCTGGTGGAAGATGGCCCGAAAGCACTGAAAGAGCCGGAAAACTACGACGTTCGCGCCAATATTATGTGGGCCGCAACCCAGGCGCTGAACGGCCTGATTGGCGCAGGTGTGCCGCAGGACTGGGCAACCCATATGCTGGGCCATGAACTGACCGCAATGCACGGGCTTGATCATGCACAGACGCTGGCTATCGTCCTGCCCGCCCTGTGGAATGAAAAACGCGACGCTAAACGCGCCAAACTGCTGCAGTACGCCTCGCGCGTCTGGAACATCACCGAAGGTTCAGAAGACCAGCGTATCGATGCCGCTATTGCTGCGACGCGTGATTTCTTCGAACAAATGGGCGTTCCGACTCGCCTTTCTGCCTACGGTCTGGATGGCAGTTCTATCCCGGCGCTGCTGGCGAAACTCGAAGAGCACGGTATGACTCAACTGGGTGAAAACCAGGATATTACTCTGGACGTCAGCCGCCGTATTTACGAGGCCGCACGCTAATAAACATCCTCTCTGACGCGTAAACTCACGCAAAGGAGAGGAGTTTAACTACCGTTTTTAGCTATTTCGTCCAGACTTAATGCTACCCCTCGGCGGAATTTATTCCGCCGAGTTCATTAACAGGAGGAAGGCATGACACATCCAACCGTTATAAAACTACACGACGGCAACCTGATGCCCCAGCTGGGGCTCGGCGTGTGGAAAGCAGGCAACGAGGAAGTCGTCTCCGCCATTCACAAGGCGCTGGAAGTCGGTTATCGCTCGTTTGACACCGCCGCCGTGTACCAGAATGAAACCGGCGTCGGTAATGCGCTGAGCAGCGCAGGCGTCGCCCGTGATGAGCTGTTTGTCACCACAAAGTTATGGAATGACGATCAAAAACAGCCCCATGAAGCGCTCCAGGAAAGTCTTAAAAAACTCCAGCTCGACTACGTCGATTTATATTTAATTCACTGGCCGGTTCCGGCAACCAACCATTACGTGGACGCCTGGAAAAGCTTAATTGAGCTTCAGCAGCAGGGGCTGGCGAAAAGCATCGGCGTCTGTAATTTCCAGATTCATCATCTACAAAAGCTAATTGATGAAACTGGCGTCGCCCCGGTAATTAACCAGATTGAACTTCACCCTTTGTTGCAACAGCGCCAGCTTCACGCCTGGAACGCCACGCATAAAATCCAGACCGAGTCCTGGAGCCCACTGGCCCAGGGGGGCGAAGGCGTATTCAATCAGAAAATCATCCATCAACTGGCGGATAAATACGGCAAGACACCGGCACAAATCGTTATTCGCTGGCACCTGGATAGTGGCCTGGTAGTGATCCCGAAATCCGTGACACCATCGCGCATCGCCGAGAACTTTAACGTCTGGGACTTCCGTCTCGACAAAGATGAATTAAGTGAAATCACCAAACTGGATCAGAATAAACGTCTGGGTCCAGACCCGGATCAGTTCGGCGGTTAATCCTTCCCTCAAGCCCGGTTTCTTCCGGGCTTTTCAGAAATTATTCATTCCCCATCTCCAGCGCCATTGTTAACCTCTCTGATAGCCTTTTACCTCAGGAACATTAACGTGAAATTCCACCCCAAATGGCTATTGTTCAGCGTACTGTGGTGTTTATGCAGTCCTGAGGCATTCGCTGAAGAGACACCGGAAGAGACCGTCAGGCAAATTTATCAACGCTACAGCAACGGCTCTAATCCCATCATTTTCGACGATTTAAGCGACAAATCGATTATCTCTGCGCGGATGAAACAGGCTCTCGCACTGGATAATCGTTTTACTCTTCCCGGCGACAGCGGCTGGTTGAATGCCGATCCTGTCTGCGACTGTCAGGATTACGAAAACCTGGTGCTGGAAGATGTCACCATTGGCCAGTCAGATGCGACCCACGCCGATGCTGTCGTGCGCTTTCGCCCATTTCAGGAAAGCGAAGAGATAGTCACGCTGAAGCTAAAACTGATAGCAGAAAACAAGCGCTGGCTGATTGATGATGTGATTAACGAATCCGGTAGCCTCTATCAGGGGCTGGAGGGTAATAATCTAAAAACCCTTGCCGTACTAAAATCGCTACAAAAAAAACAGCCCCAGGAATTTATCCATGAACTGCTTTCCCGCATGGGAGAATCAACATGGTCGTGGACCGGCGTAGTTTCGGCAGAATTCAGGCAAACCGTAACGGAATATCAACTGACCCGTTTCTCTTTTGCCGATGATGACTATCTCGCTTTGCTTGAAGCCGAGCCAATATGTGATTGTGAAATCACTCAATTCAAAAAAATCGACAGCATCACGGCGATAGAAAACAAAGGCGACACCGCCCGAATACGCGCCCATTTGTCGTTCACCAAAGGTCCAGGAAAAGTGCAGGACTTTCTTCTCCACCTTTACCACGACCAATGGGTTATTGATGATTTTATTTCGTCAGAACACGGCAGTTTACTTCAGCGGATGCGAGAGGCTATTCGCCGGAATAAACAATGATGGCTGACAGCACCTCAATAAAAACCAAATAAACCAGGAGTCCAACCATGAGCTGTATTTTCTGCCAAATTGTCGAAGGTAAGGCCCCGTGCCATAAGGTGTGGGAAGATGAACACCACCTCGCCTTTCTCTCTATTTTCCCTAATACCGACGGTTTTACGGTCGTGATCCCGAAGAAGCATTACCCCAGCTACGCTTTTGATATGCCGCCGCAGGCACTGGCCGATTTAGTACTGGCAACCCAGAAAGTGGCAAAGCTTCTGGATAAGACCTTCGATGACGTGAGCCGTAGCGGAATGTTTTTTGAAGGCTTCGGCGTGGATCATGTCCACAGTAAGCTCAGCCCGATGCACGGCACCGGCGATATGGCCCACTGGCAGCCGATCGAATCCCGCCTGGCGAAGTTTTTTGACCAGTATGAAGGCTATCTCTCTTCACATGATCATGAACGAGCGGACGATGAGAAGCTGGCGGCGCTGGCGGCCAGAATCAGAAAAGCGTAAACACAGAATTGGCTTTGCTGTTTAGCAAAGCCGTCCGTACTCCAGGACCATCAGGCCCGGTAAGCAAATCATACCGGGCATAATACAGAATTAACGACTGACGACCTTACCGCGTTTGGCTGGTTTCTTCGCCGTCGCCCCGCCATTCGAACGCTGATGCACAATTGGCGTATGCTTGGTCAGCGCCGGACGGGTGTTGCGGTTCTGGCGGCGCGCTTCACGCATTTCATCCAGCGTCGGTGCCGGAACCAGACAATCACGACGACTGCCAATCAGGTGCTTTTTACCCATGGTTTCCAGCGCCTGGCGGATCAGCGGCCAGTTAGCAGGATCGTGGTAGCGCAGCAGGGCCTTATGCAGACGACGCTGTTTGTCACCCTTCGGTACCACCACGTCTTCACTCTTATAGCCAATCTTGCCCAGCGGGTTCTTGCCGGTGTAATACATGGTGGTGGAGTTTGCCAACGGCGACGGATAGAAGTTCTGCACCTGATCCAGACGAAAACGATGCTGCTTCAGCCACAGCGCCAAGTTCACCATATCTTCATCACGCGTACCAGGGTGTGCAGAGATAAAGTACGGAATCAGATACTGCTCTTTGCCGGCCTGCTTCGAATAGGTATCAAACAGCTCTTTAAAGCGGTCGTAGCTACCCATACCCGGCTTCATCATCTTCGACAGCGGCCCTTCTTCAGTGTGTTCCGGAGCAATCTTCAGATAGCCGCCAACGTGGTGGGTCGCCAGCTCTTTGATATAACGCGGGTCTTCAACGGCGATGTCATAACGCACGCCGGAAGCGATAAGGATCTTTTTGATGCCCTTAAGGTCACGAGCGCGGCGATAAAGATTGATTGTCGGCTCATGGTTGGTGTCCATATGCGGACAGATATCCGGATACACACAGGACAGGCGGCGACAGGTCTGCTCCGCGCGCGGTGACTTACAGCGCAGCATATACATGTTGGCCGTCGGGCCGCCAAGATCGGAGATAATACCGGTAAAACCGGGAACCGTGTCGCGAATAGCTTCGATTTCATTAATGATCGAATCTTCAGAACGGCTCTGAATAATGCGCCCTTCGTGCTCGGTAATGGAGCAGAATGAACAGCCGCCAAAGCAGCCGCGCATAATGTTAATCGAGAAGCGGATCATCTCGTAGGCCGGGATGCGCGCATCGCCGTAGGCCGGGTGCGGAATACGTTTGTACGGCAGCGCAAACACGCTATCCATCTCTTCGGTAGACAGCGGAATAGCCGGTGGGTTAACCCAAATGTAGCGCTCACCGTGTTTTTGCATCAGCGCGCGGGCGCAGCCAGGGTTGGTTTCATGGTGCAGAATACGCGAGGCGTGGGCATAGAGAATTTTGTCGCCTTTGACTTTCTCAAAGGACGGGAGCAGCACGTAGGTTTTTTCCCACGGCTTAGGACGCGGCGGCTGTACGGTGACGCGTTTGGCTTCTTGCTTCGGCGGCGCAACGGTTTTGTTATCCGCGCACGGCAGGTCTTCACCATACGGATGCGGGATCGGGTCGATTTTGCCCGGCGTATCCAGACGGGTGGAATCCACCCCGCTCCAGCCCGGCAGCGCTTCTTTCACCATGATGGCGGTATTACGCACGTCGCGGATATGTCCGATAGGCTCACCAGCAGCCAGACGGTGCGCCACTTCCACCAGCGGACGTTCGCCGTTGCCGAACATCAGCATGTCGGCTTTAGAATCGACCAGCACCGAGCGGCGCACGGTATCAGACCAGTAATCGTAATGCGCGGTACGGCGCAGGCTGGCTTCGATGCCGCCAAGGATCACCGGCACATCTTTCCAAGCCTCTTTGCAGCGCTGGGTGTAGACCAGCGTGGCGCGGTCCGGGCGTTTGCCCGCCACGTTACCCGCCGTGTAGGCATCGTCATGACGCAGCTTGCGGTCTGCGGTATAACGGTTAATCATCGAGTCCATGTTGCCAGCGGTTACGCCAAAGAACAGGTTCGGTTTGCCCAGACGCATAAAGTCATCTTTATTGTTCCACTCCGGCTGGGAAATAATCCCCACGCGGAAACCCTGTGCTTCCAGCATACGGCCACAAATCGCCATCCCGAAGCTCGGGTGATCGACATAAGCATCGCCGGTCACGAGGATGATGTCGCAGCTATCCCAGCCAAGTTGGTCCATCTCTTCTCGCGACATCGGCAGAAACGGCGCAGGGCCAAAGCAGGCGGCCCAGTACTGCGGCCAGGAGAAAAGGTCACGATCCGGTTGGATCAGGGATATTGCGCTCATATTGCTTCCGGGGAAAATGATAAAAAAATAATCAAAAGGGCGGCGATTATAAGCCGGAACGATGGGAGAAATGAAGGAGGTTTTTCTGGTCCCAGCAGGGATCCTGCCGGGACAATGTAAATTACGGTGCTGGATTCACCAGCATCTGGCCAATTGAGCCACGGTCAGCAAGCTCCAGCGTCTGGCTTAAGTACTGGAACGGGAAATGCGGCCAGGAAGGCTGGGCGTAGTACACCAGCAGCTCCACTTGTCCATCGACCCAGACGGTATCTTTCCAGCCACGGTCTTCCGGGAAAGGCGCGGAGCCGTTGACGTTACGCACCTGGAACATCACCCCTTCAATATGGAAGGATTGCGGTCGGTCGGCACGCACCGTCCAGCGCTCCCAGGTTCCCTGCTGAGCAGTAATGTCGATACGCTGCGGATCCCACAGCTGGCCGTTAATGCCCGGATCGTCGCCCAGGCTAATGTCCCGGCTGCGAATCGGCGCACCGGTCAGGATTTCCGTCGGTAGCAAACGCACCGGCAAACTATCGGTCACCAGCGGCAGCAGACCTGTCGGGCGCAGGGTCAGGATAAGTGTAGAAATCAGGATACTCGACGGCTCGAAGAAGCCGCGAATACGATCGACGATGCTTGCCGCTTCACCACAGGTAATCGACACTTCATCGCCGTTGGTCATATCGACCAGAATTTCTCGCCGCTCGCCGGGAGCCAGCGACAGCTGCTTGAGCGAAACCGGTGCGGGGAGCAGCCCCTGATCGCCAGAGATAACGTGCAGCAAACGGCCGTCGCTCATCTGTAGCTGATAACGGCGAGAGTTGGAAGCATTCAGCAAGCGCAGTCGTACCCAGCCGCGCGATACCTCAACGAATGGACCTTGCACGCCGTTTACCAACAGCGTATCGCCGACAAAGCCGCCGCTGCCGGGTTCGCTGTATTCCGGCGTACCAAAGTTATCCAGACGCTTGTCCTGGATAATCACCGGGAAATCATCAACGCCATAGTGATTAGGGATCGGCAGGTTTTTACTGACGTCATCTTCCACCAGCCACATCCCGGCGAGGCCGTTGTAGACCTGTTTCGCCATATGATTTGGTGTGTTGGCTTGATACCACAACGTCGCCGCGCTTTGACGAATTGGCAGCACCGGAGCCCAGTCAGCGTTGGCTGACATCATGCGCGCCGCGCCACCGATTAGCGGCCCAGGAACCTGCAGGCCACGGATCGTCATCGCGACGTTTTCCGTTAACCGGTTGCTGTAAATCAGCTTCACGTCGTCGCCATTCCAGACGCGAATGGTCGGCCCCATATAGCGACCGTTGATGCCCCATACCGACGCACGGGTGCCGGGTGTGAACGACCAGTGCGCACGTTGGAGAGTCAAAAACAGCGGCTGACCGCGCCGGGACTCCAGCAGCGGAGGGATCGGCAACGCAGGCTGCTGGCCAGCGGCCTGTGCCTTCAGTGGCGCAGCGCCTGCGCACAGCGCAACGCCTGAAGCCTTAATAAACTGACGCCGACTGAGTGACATATTAACTCCGTGAGATACTGACTAATCAATAAGGGAATTCGTTTCCCGCCAGCAATACGCCTGCTATTTGCGGCGTTTCCTGTGTTATTTCTTTCCTGCTGCTTCGCGCTCAGCAACTTCTTTGTCCAGCTCGGCAATTTTGGCGGCCATCAGCTCGCGACAATGCGTCGCCAGCGCGCGAACGCCATCTTTCCCATACTGGCTGGTATCAACCGGCGGCAGCATTTCTACAATCACCAGACCATTGTTCAGGCGATTGAGGTTAATCTTATTCGATGTATTGGACACGCACACTGGAATAATCGGCACGCCAGCGGCAATCGCCGCATGAAAGGCACCGGTTTTAAAAGGCAGCAGGCCACGACCACGGCTGCGCGTCCCTTCCGGGAACATCCAGAAAGAGACGTTACGTTCTTTAAACGCGTTCACGACTTCCGCAATGGTGCCGTGCGCTTTTGCCCGGTTGTTACGGTCAATCAGCAGATTCCCCGTCAACCAGTAGAGCTGACCGAAAAACGGGATCCACGCCAGGCTCTTTTTACCCACGGTTACCGTCGGCGGCTGCACGATTTTCGATGCCGTCACCATATCATAATTGTTCTGGTGGTTAGCGATATAGATGGCCTTGCCGTAGCTTTCCGCATCCGCAGGCTTGCGCAGCTCTACCTTCAGGCCGAACACCGGCGATAGCTTGCCAAACAGATGGCCGAAGGTCGCAACATGTTTAGGATTACGCGGACTGAACAGACAGTAAATACAGCCGAATATGGAGACCAGAAGACAATAGATGACAACGATAATTAGTCGAAAAATAAATAGCATAGCTACCTCTAAAACCCAAACCGCTTAGAATTATACACATCATCCTTCAAACTGCCTCTTTGTTGGCGACGCTCGGAAACCCCAGTCACATAGCTGTCTATGCTCCAGGGATTTCCTCACTTGCCGCCTCGATGCATCCTGAATGATTTTGTGTATGACTCGCTGTTTCGCAGATTGCAGGCACCGGAAATCATGGCAAAGCGCATTGAGCATCTTGAATGATTTTGTGGATATTGTTAATCGCAATGCCTGAATAAACAACGATTTTGCGGCAAATATTCGCCTTCCTCACTTAACCGCGAGGAAGGCTCACTTTACTCTACTCTTCACTGTCGCCTGTTGAAGGGCGACGCGGTGAATCGATGTCCACCCGGTCAATTTTCTGCAGTCCGCGCATCAGAGAACCGCGACGACCGCGCTCGCCGGTAACTTTCTGCAGTTCTTCCGGACGCAGTTTAATTTTCCGCTTACCGACATGAATAGTCAGCGTACTTTGCGGCGGCAGAACAAACAGATGCGCCAGGCTATCCTGACCGGAAGCCGCTTCTGCCGACGGAATATTGATAATCTTGTTACCTTTACCTTTCGACAACTGCGGCAAATCGCTGACCGGGAACATCAGCATACGCCCGGCAGCAGTGATGGCCAGCAGCATATCGGATTCATCCTCAATAACCAGCGGCGGCATCACGTGCGCGTTATCCGGAAGGCTAATCAACGTCTTACCGGCGCGGTTGCGAGCAACCAGGTCGTTAAAGGTACAAATGAAGCCGTAGCCTGCATCGGAAGCCATCAGCAGCTTCTGCTCGTCGGACTCCATCAGCATATGTTCAACCGTCGCGCCCGGCGGCAGCGTCAGCTTGCCGGTGAGCGGCTCGCCCTGACCACGGGCGGACGGCAAGGTGATCGGGTCAACCGCATAGCTACGCCCGGTAGTATCAATAAACACCACTGGTTGATTACTTTTGCCTTTCACGGCCGATTTGAAGCTATCACCGGCTTTATAGTTCAGCCCCGGCGCGTCGATATCATGACCTTTGGCGCTACGCACCCAACCGCTCTGCGACAGCACGATAGTCACAGGCTCTGACGGCAGCATGTCGTGCTCGCTCATCGCCTTCGCTTCTTCACGCTCGCGCAGCGGCGAGCGACGCTCGTCACCAAAGGCGTCGGCATCAGCCTGCAGCTCTTTCTTCAGCAGGTTATTCATCTTACGTTCAGAGGCCAGAATAGACTGCAAGTGGTCGCGTTCTTTTTCCAGCTCGTTCTGCTCACCGCGAATCTTCATCTCTTCCAGCTTGGCGAGATGGCGCAGTTTTAACTCCAGAATCGCTTCCGCCTGGGTTTCGCTAATGCCGAAACGCGACATCAGGGCCGGCTTCGGTTCATCTTCGTGGCGGATAATTTCGATAACTTCATCGATATTGAGGAACGCTACCAGCAAACCTTCAAGGATATGCAGGCGCTTGAGGACTTTCTCCAGACGGTAGCTCAGACGACGACGTACGGTATCGCGACGGAAGGTCAGCCATTCAGAGAGGATTTCCAGCAGGTTTTTCACCGCCGGGCGGTTATCCAGACCTATCATATTCAGGTTGATACGATAGCTCTTTTCCAGATCGGTCGTCGCGAACAGGTGGTTCATCACCTGCTCCATATCAACGCGGTTGGAACGCGGGACGATCACCAGACGGGTCGGGTTTTCGTGATCCGATTCGTCGCGCAGGTCATCGACCATCGGCAGCTTCTTATTACGCATCTGGGCGGCGATTTGCTCCAGCACTTTTGCGCCAGAGACCTGGTGCGGCAGGGCGTTAATCACCACCGCGCCGTCCTCTTTGGTCCACACCGCACGCATGCGCACGGAGCCACGGCCGTTCTGGTAGATTTTGCGGATCTCGGCACGCGGAGTAATGATTTCCGCTTCCGTCGGGTAATCCGGCCCCTGCACGATATCCAGCAGCTCATCCAGCGAAGTCTGTGGTTTTTCAATCAGGGTGATCGCCGCCCTGGCCACTTCGCGCAGGTTATGCGGCGGAATATCCGTCGCCATCCCGACGGCAATGCCGGTAGTGCCGTTCAGTAGAATGTTTGGCAGACGCGCAGGCAGCATTTTCGGCTCCTGCATGGTGCCGTCGAAGTTTGGAACCCAGTCGACGGTGCCCTGCCCCAGTTCGCTCAGCAGCAGCTCAGCATACTTCGACAAACGGGACTCGGTATAACGCATCGCGGCGAAGGATTTCGGATCGTCCGGCGCGCCCCAGTTCCCTTGACCGTCTACCAGCGGGTAGCGGTAAGAGAACGGCTGAGCCATCAGCACCATCGCTTCATAGCATGCGCTATCGCCGTGCGGGTGATATTTACCCAACACGTCGCCGACGGTACGGGCGGACTTTTTGAACTTCGCGCTAGCGTTCAGCCCCAGTTCAGACATCGCATAGACGATGCGACGCTGGACCGGCTTCAGGCCATCGCCAATAAACGGCAGCGCCCTGTCCATGATGACGTACATGGAATAGTTCAGGTAGGCGTTTTCCGTAAATTCATGTAGCGCAAGGCGCTCTGCCATATCGCTCATTAATCGTAATTCCTCAACTAAAAGCCAACCATCTAAGGGGCAATATTGCCGCAGATAGTACCTTATCTGGCGCGTCGAGTCACAAGAGTTCGATAGTTTACCGCCGCCGAAAAACACCTGACGGCGGTAAAATCAGTACGCTTTGATGTACAGCTCTTTGCTGTAAACGTAATCCTGCGGATTATGTAATGGGAAACCACCAACATATGGTTTTAGCAGTTTAATCATCGGCTGATAGTAGATAGGGATCAACGGTGCCTGCTGGTTGATGATCATTTCCGCTTGCTGATAAAGCGCATTGCGTTTTTGTGCATCAGCAGTCTTCGCCGCCTGCTCCAGTAGCGCGTCGTACTGCGCATTCTGCCAGTGTCCGACGTTGTCCTCGCTGGTGCTGGTTAAGGTATTGAGAAACGTCGACGCTTCATTCCAGGTCGCATCCCACGACTGGCGCGACAGCATAAAGTCTCCTGCGCGGCGGGCATCGAGGTAGGTTTTCCACTCCATCGAACGCAGCTTCACATCCGCGCCCAGCCACTTTTTCCATTCTGAAGAGAGCGCAATGGCGGTTTTTTCGTGTAAATCGTATTTGTTATAAAACAGCTCAAAACGCAGCGGGTGCGCAGCGTCATAACCCGCTTGCTTGAGCAGCGCCTGGGCCGTTACGGCTCGTTCGTTCATCGGCTGCTGCAGCTCTGCCAGAACCGGCGCATTAAACCCATCGACCTGTGGTGGCGTTAAGGTGGTTGCTGGCGTGCGTAATCCCAGGACTTTTTGCGCAATTAGCGCACGATCGACCGTCAGATAGAGCGCCCGACGCACGCGTACATCGTCAAACGGCGCTTTGCGAGTATTGAAGTTGTAGTACTCGCTATTGAGCCGTGGAATGATTTGCAGCTCGCCGGGCCGCTCCTTCTGAATGGCCGGGATCTGCTGGGCGGGAACCCAGGTTAAATCGACTTCTCCAGCGCGATAACGGTTGTAGCCGGTGACGGCGTTATCCAGGGCCAGATAATCTACCTGCTGCAATACGGTATGCTGCGCATCCCAATAATGCGGATTTTTACGGGCCACAATTTTTTCATTTACTACCCATTTATCCAGCACAAACGCGCCGTTATAAACCATGTGCTCTGGCTTACTCCAGGCATCACCATATTTTTTAATCACGTGTTGTGGAACGGGAAATAGCGTCGGCCAGGCCAGCATCGTCGTAAACCAGGGCACCGGCTGCGTGAGGGTCACCTCCAGCGTGGTGTCGTCAATCGCCCGAACGCCTAACGCACTGACATCAGCTTTACCTGCCATGATTTGCGTCGCATTTTCAATATGCGCTTGTGCTAAATATCCGGCAAAAGGGCTGGCGGTTTGCGGTGCCACGGCGCGCTGCCACCCGGCGACAAAATCGCCAGCGGTCAACGGCTGCCCATCGGACCATTTGAGATCTTTGCGTAGGTGAAACACATAGCGTTTACCGTCATCAGACACTTGCCAGCTTTGCGCCTGCCCGGGCTGGACGCGGCCATCGCTATCCATCCACACCAGCCCCTCGAACAGATCGATCACAATCTGCGCTGCTGTATTCTCTTCAACTTTTTGCGGGTCAAGCGTGCCGGGATCGCTATGATTGTTGTAACGAAAAACCTGCTTTGCGGCGAGAGATGTATTGGCGGGAACGTCTGCGGCGTACAGAGGAGAAACGCCTACCAGGCTGACCAGCCATAATAATGCATGAGATTTCATGGTATTCCTTACCAGACCAATAATTAGCGCAAACACAATACGCTTACCCCTGCGATGCTCATACACATCGAATGCGATAATGCTCACTGTGGCACAAATTATTCTGCCCTTCTCTCATGCCTGATTATAGCCCTGAGCCATCTGATACGATTGGCTCAGGGAACGGGCTTTACGGCGTGACTTTACGAATCTGCTTCACGTCGATTTCTACCGAGTTCCAGTCTTTATCGACTTCGCCCTGAATCTCTACCGTATCCTGCGGAGTCACGGTCACGCCATTCCAGCGTTTATGGTCGATATCCACATTGACGGTGCCGGAGCTGTCCTGAAATTTATACAGGTCGTCGGAAATACGCTCGACGATTTTACCGCGCAGGGTCACCCAGGTGTCATCACGCAGAGATTTGGCATTAGCCACCGTCGTTACGCTACCGTTCGGGCCGATAAACCCACCGTTTTGCGTGGTCGTCTGGCTGGTTTGCGTGGAGCCTGGGCCGGAAAAGCCCCCCTGTTCAGCAGCCAGAACTGGCATAGAAACTAAGGCGATAATAGCGGTCATTGCGGCGAACTTTTTCATCATGTTTTCTCCCTTTGTGTTTATACCGTCACTATTACACAAGGCAAAACTTAACAACTTCTTAAGCGGAAAAAAGAAATTTTATTGCTGTACAGCGCGCGTGACAACGCGCTTTACTGCTTTCATCTCAGTGGGCCACAGGAGCAGGCTAATGCGCATTTTAGTGGTGGAAGACGACAAACTGATTGGCGACGGCATTAAAGTCGGGCTGACAAAAATGGGCTTCAGCATTGACTGGTTTACCCGCGGTGAAGAGGGGAAAGCCGCGCTGTACAACGCCCCTTATGACGCCATTATTCTGGACCTGACGCTTCCCGGCATCGACGGCCTGGATATCCTGCGCGAATGGCGCGACAAAGGCCGCCATGAACCGGTACTGATCCTCACCGCCCGCGACGCGCTCAGCCAGCGGGTCGAAGGCTTACGGCTCGGTGCCGATGACTATCTTTGCAAACCTTTTGCGTTAATTGAAGTCGCTGCGCGTCTCGAAGCGCTGATACGCCGCGCCCACGGCCAAAGCAGCAGCGAACTGCGACATGGCAACGTCGTCCTCGACCCAACCCGACTCACCACCACGCTGAATGGCGAAAATCTACCGCTCAAGCCGAAAGAGTTCGCTTTACTGGAACTGTTAATGCGTAACACCGGGCGCGTCCTACCACGCAAACTTATCGAGGAAAAACTCTATAACTGGGATGACGACGTCTCAAGCAATGCGGTAGAAGTGCACGTTCATCATCTACGCCGCAAGCTCGGCAGCGAATTTATCCGCACCGTCCACGGTATCGGCTATACCCTGGGTGATGTATGAAACGACTGGGCCGATTGAGTTTGCGCGTCCGTCTGACGCTCCTTTTTCTACTGCTGACCAGCGCCGCATGGGGAATTGCCAGTTTTATCGCCTGGCAACAAACCACCGATAAGCTGGATAAGCTGTTCGATACCCAGCAGCTCCTGTTCGCCCGCCGTCTTAGCGCGATGAATTTCGACGAGCTCCATACTCTCACTCCTCAGGTGCGGGCAAAAAAGAAAGTTAAGCATGGGCATCTCGACGACGATGCGCTGGCTTTCGCTATCTTTACTACCGACGGCAAGATGGTGCTCAACGATGGTGAAAACGGCCAGGATATCCCCTGGGGCATGAATCGTGAGGGATTCAGCGACGGCTATTTACGTAACGATGACGATGAGTGGCGCTTCCTGTGGCTCACCACCCGCGACGGTCGCCATCGCATCGTCGTCGGCCAGGAGTGGGATTATCGCCGTGAGATGGCGCTGGATATCGTTACCTCTCAGCTTACGCCCTGGCTGGTTGCGCTACCGCTGATGTTCCTGCTGCTGATTGCGCTGCTGAGCCGCGAGCTGGCCCCGCTAAAAAAATTGGCCAACACGCTACGTGCCCGCGCGCCGGACTCCGCCGAAACGCTCAATACCGATCATGTTCCCAGTGAAGTTCGCCCACTGGTCGACGCGCTGAATCAGCTCTTTATCCGCACGCATGACACCCTGACTCGTGAGCGGCGCTTCACCTCCGATGCCGCCCACGAACTGCGCAGCCCGCTGGCGGCGCTGAAGGTCCAGACCGAAGTCGCTCAGCTCTCTATGGACGATGCTCAGGGTATGGATAAAGCGCTGACGCAGCTTCATCAGGGTATTGACCGCGCAACCCGGCTGGTCGATCAGCTCCTGACCTTATCACGCCTGGATTCGCTGGCGCAGCTTGATGATGTCCAGACGCTCGCTATTGATGAACTGCTTCAATCGGCGGTTATGGAGATGTACCACAGCGCGCAGCAGGCCGGTATTGAGTTGCGTCTGCATCTGAACGCCACCAACATCATGCGAACCGGCCAGCCGCTGTTACTGAGCCTGCTGGTGCGTAATCTTCTGGACAACGCCGTGCGCTATAGCCCCGCTGGCAGCCAGGTCGATATCACGCTGAATGCACGTGAATTTTGCGTACGCGACAACGGCCCCGGCATCAGCGCCGAAGCGCTGGCGCGTATTGGCGAGCGCTTTTATCGCCCTCCCGGTCAGGACCAACCCGGTAGCGGTCTGGGGTTGTCTATTGTCCAACGCATCGCCGCGCTGCACAGCATGACGGCCAGTTTTGCTAACGCCCGAGGCGGCGGCTTCGAGGCACGCGTTAGCTGGTAGCGGTATTATTGCTAAAAAAGCAAAAGACTTTGCACATTTTGCTCATTTTACCGCTCCGCCCTGCGGGGTAAAATCAGCGACAAAATTGCAATCTTGAGGATAAAAAATGAGCAACATTCTGATTATCAACGGCGCGAAAAAATTCGCCCACTCTAACGGCCAACTGAATGACACCCTGACCGAGGTCGCGGATGGTTTTCTGCGCGACGCCGGGCATGATGTTAAGGTCGTCCGCGCCGAGAGCGAATACGATATTAAAGAAGAAGTGCAGAATTTTCTCTGGGCCGATGTGGTTATCTGGCAGATGCCTGGCTGGTGGATGGGCGCGCCGTGGACGGTGAAAAAGTACATCGACGACGTGTTTACCGAAGGCCATGGCGCCCTGTACGCCAGCGATGGTCGTACCCGCTCCGATGCCAGCAAGAAATACGGTTCCGGCGGCCTGATTCAGGGCAAAAAGTACATGTTATCCCTGACCTGGAACGCGCCAATGGACGCCTTCACCGATGAAGATCAGTTCTTCCACGGCGTCGGCGTCGACGGCGTTTATCTGCCGTTCCACAAAGCTAACCAGTTCCTTGGGATGAGCGCCCTGCCGACCTTCATCGCCAACGATGTGATCAAAATGCCTGATGTTCCGCGTTATACCGCAGAATATCGCAAGCATCTGGCAGAAATTTTTGGTTAACTAGACGCTTACGTTCTAAGTCATTCGGCTTGCTGAGCAGTCAAAAATCGGCGACCCGAAGTATGATGAGAATACACACAGAAGGAGTTGAGTTAACCATGTTGACAGTAATCGCTGAAATTCGCACTCGTCCGGGCCAACACCATCGTCAGGCGGTACTGGATCAGTTTGCGAAGATTACCCCGGTTGTTCTGCAGGAAGAAGGCTGCCACGGCTATGCGCCGCTGGTGGATCATGCCGCAGGCGTCAGTTTTCAAACCACATCACCGGATTCCATCGTGATGGTTGAGCAGTGGGAAAGCGTCGCACATCTTGAAGCGCACCTGCAAACCCCGCACATGAAAGCTTACGGTGAAGCCGTTAAAGGCGACGTTCTGGAAATGAATATTCGTATTCTGGAATCAGGCATTTAAGCCATCAAAAAATCGGCCGGTTATACCGGCCATTTTACTATTTATTACCCATCCAACTCGGCCAGATCGCCTTTTTCTTGTAGCCAGTTACGCCGATCCTCTGAACGCTTCTTGGCCAACAGCATATCCATCATAGCGGTAGTCTGCTGCTCGTCCTCATCGCTGACAATCAACTGCACCAGGCGACGGGTGTTGGGATCCAGCGTGGTCTCGCGCAACTGTAACGGGTTCATCTCGCCCAGCCCTTTAAAGCGCTGTACGTTCGGTTTACCTTTCTTGCGCTTAAGTTGCTCCAGCACGCCCGCTTTCTCTTCTTCTGTCAGCGCGTAGTAAACCTCTTTACCCAGGTCGATACGGTATAGAGGCGGCAGCGCCACGTAGACGTGACCGTGTTTCACCAGCGTGCGGAAGTGCCTGACAAACAGCGCGCAAAGCAGCGTCGCGATGTGTAAACCATCGGAGTCCGCATCCGCCAGAATACAAATCTTGCCGTAGCGCAGTTGGCTTAAGTCATCGCTGTCCGGATCGATACCGATGGCGACCGAAATATCATGCACTTCCTGAGACGCCAGAACTTCATCAGAAGAGACTTCCCAGGTATTCAGGATTTTACCTTTCAGCGGCATGATCGCCTGATACTCGCGATCGCGTGCTTGCTTGGCGGAACCGCCTGCGGAGTCACCTTCCACAAGGAACAGCTCAGTTCGATTCAGATCCTGCGCGGTGCAGTCCGCCAGCTTGCCGGGTAGCGCCGGGCCGCTGGTCAGCTTTTTACGTACCACTTTTTTCGCCGCACGCAGACGACGCTGGGCACTGGAGATAGCCATCTCCGCCAGCAGCTCCGCCGACTGTACGTTCTGGTTTAGCCACAGGCTGAAAGCATCTTTAACCACCCCAGAAACAAACGCCGCACACTGACGTGAAGAAAGACGCTCTTTGGTCTGCCCGGCAAACTGCGGGTCCTGCATCTTCACAGAGAGGACGTAAGCGCAGCGCTCCCAGATATCTTCCGCCGACAGCTTTACGCCACGTGGCAGAATATTGCGGTATTCGCAAAACTCGCGCATCGCGTCCAGCAGCCCCTGACGCAGGCCGTTAACGTGGGTTCCGCCCTGCATGGTCGGGATCAGGTTGACGTAGCTTTCGGTTAGCAGCTCACCGCCTTCCGGCAGCCACAACAGCGCCCAGTCTACCGCTTCAGTATCGCCAGAGAAATTGCCGACGAACGGTTTTTCCGGCAGCAACGGCAGGCCGTTCACGGCTTCACAAAGATAGTCAGTCAGGCCGTCGGCATAGCACCAACGCTGCTCGCTATCATTGACCTTGTCACGAAAGACAATCTCGACCCCGGGACACAAAACCGCTTTGGCCTTTAACAAATGTGATAGACGCGAGACGGAAAAACGCGGGCTATCAAAAAAGCTTTCGTCCGGCCAGAAGTGCACGCTGGTCCCGGTGTTGCGTTTGCCGACGGTGCCGGAAACGTGTAAGTCTTCCACTTTATCGCCGTTTTCAAAGGCGATGCTGTAGATTTGGCCGTCACGGCGCACGTTAACCTCAACGCGTTTCGACAAGGCGTTGACGACCGAAATACCGACCCCGTGTAAACCACCGGAGAACTGGTAATTCTTATTAGAAAATTTACCGCCCGCGTGCAGACGGCAAAGAATCAGCTCAACAGCCGGAACCCCTTCTTCAGGGTGGATATCCACCGGCATTCCGCGTCCGTCATCGATAACCTCCAGCGATTGATCGGCATGAAGAATGACCTCCACGCGTTTCGCGTGACCAGCCAGTGCTTCATCCACACTGTTATCAATAACTTCCTGACCCATATGGTTAGGGCGTGTCGTGTCGGTGTACATCCCAGGGCGGCGGCGAACCGGCTCTAGCCCGGTGAGTACCTCAATGGCATCAGCGTTATAAGAAGATTGCGTCATGGTGTGTATTCGTAGGTCGCTCTGAACCGCTTAACGCAGGCCCAGAAAATCGATAATCTGAGTGAAATGATCTTCAAAGCCAACAAATGCGTGATTACCGCCCTCCTCCACCGTTTGACGGCAGGAGGCGAAATAATCAACGGCCTGGCGGTAATCAAGCACTTCATCACCCGTTTGCTGTAGTAACCAGATTAAATCCGGTGCTTCCAGCGGGTCGATTTGCATGACTTTAAGATCGTAAATATGGCGAGACTCTAGCACATATTGCTGCCCTGTGTACGGATTCTCATTGGGGCCGAGGAAATTGTTCAGTAGCTCAAACGGTCGTATCGCAGGGTTCACCACCACCGCTGGCAGCATAAAACACTGCGATAGCCAGGTTGCGTAATATCCACCCAAAGATGATCCGACAACGCCCAGCGGCTCTCCCCCATGTTCCAGCACCAGAGCTTCCAGATGCTCCGCAGCCTGTGCGGGGTAAACGGGCAATTCCGGTATCACCATGGAGATATCAGGATAAGTCTGCATCAGCCAATTCTTCAACGCCGTCGCTTTTGCCGACCGCGGTGAACTATTAAAACCGTGCAAATAGAGAAGCGTAGACATCAGTATCCTTCTGAAGCGATATCCGGGTGAAATTTAACGCCCTCAAGGCGACAAACTTCAGTGGTCAACGTGCCGTCAGGATGTAATTCCAGCCAGCGCCAGCCTGGAGAGACGATATCCAGCATGAAGTTAGCGCTATGCGGCTTAAACTGCACACAGGTCGATGGCGTTGCCATCATTCGCCGCCCGTTCCAGTCAAGATCCAGTTCCTGATGAATATGACCGCACAGTAGATGCTTAACACGAGGAAAAGCGGCCAACGCGCAGTCAAGCGCCCCGGCATTACGTAGACTATGTTGATCCAGCCAGCCACAACCCGACGGCACAGGATGGTGGTGTAACAGTAGTAAAGTGTACCGCTCAGGCACCTCGGCTAACTTGTGCTCAAGCCACTCCAGTTGAAAATCACTCAGCTCACCATGCGGGACACCGAAAACCTGGCTGTCCATCAGCAATATTTGCCAATGGTCGCCCAGTAATACGCGTTTAGCCGGGGAGATTCCGGATTCCTGTAGCGTGCTATACATCGCTGGCTGAAAGTCATGATTACCCGGCAGCCAGACGCAGGGTGCAGCAAAACTCGCGATGCCTTCAGCAAAATGCTGATAAGCCGCGGAAGAGTGATCTTGCGCCAGATCGCCCGTTGCAACAATCAGGTCGCATTCACGCTGTGAGGCGTGGATGGCATCCAGCACAGCCTGGTAGCTTTCCCAGGTATTGATGCCTAACAGCGTTTCGTGTTTTTCAGCAAACAGGTGAGTATCAGTAATTTGTAAGATCCTGACTCTGGCCTCACCAGCCAAAGGTAGGTTTAACAGGCTTTCCAAATGGTGTCCTTAGGTTTCACGACGCTAACAAACCGGAATCGCCATCGCTCCATGTGCTAAACAGTAACGCAGCCAGTCGGCCAGAAACTGATTAATTTGATGCTTTTCGTCGCGTTGATGCAACTTTTTATTAGGATAATCATACCGCGCTTTGAAGCGAAAGATCTGCTGACTTGAACACACTTCAGCGACCATCGCGTCGTGATAGAGTCGTACCGTCATTGACGGCAGGCTCCAGTAGCTCACCGACGGCGCCGTCTGCTCAATCGCCACTAATGTAGTGTAGCGGGTCGACTCGACGATCGTTAATCGGTATTGCGCATTGCCCACCTGATAACTCGCCATCTCACCCACCGCATCCGTTCGAGGCAGCAAGCGGCGCAACTGGGCAAAATTGGTTTCACACAGGCGCATCATTTCAGGGAAGTCAGGTGTATAACGCTTCATTTTGTCCACTCATTTCGTAAATTGTGATAATGCAATTGCAGCCATTGCAGCGCGATGACAGAGGCCGCGTTGTCGATCTTCCCCTCTTCCACCCACTGGTAAGCCTGCTCCCGGCTCACCACATGCACCCGAATATCCTCATTTTCGTCGGCCAGTCCATGAATTCCTTTTGCCGTCGTCGCATCCACTTCACCGACCAGGATGGATAGCCTTTCGCTGGTGCCGCCGGGGCTCGCCAGATAGCTCAGGACCGGTTTTACTCGCCCAACATCAAGTCCCGCCTCTTCAACCGCTTCACGGCGGGCGACATCTTCAGCAGACTCTCCTTCTTCTATCATACCGGCGACCATCTCGAGCAACCACGGGCTCTCGCTAGTATCATACGCGGCAATGCGGATCTGCTCGACGAGCACGACTTCATCACGCACCGGGTCAAAGGGTAGCAAGACTGCGGCGTGCCCGCGCTCAAAAATTTCGCGGGTCACTTCACCGCTCATGCCACCATTAAACAAGCGATGGCGAAAACGGTATAAATCGAGCGAAAAAAAACCGCGATAAAGCGTTTCGCGTGCAATAATTTCTACATCGTTTTTAGAGAAGGTAATCCCCTGCTGATTGACGTCACGCATTTCGATATCCTGTAGAATATGAAGTTATGAATTTATAGGGCATGTGGCTACCGTTTTATGGCCCGTATGTTAGATTGGTGCAAATTACCGCCCCATGGCACATAACGCCAACTTTTTACGGTAACAGACTCTATACAATCAGCGATTATTTTTAGAATTTGCTTAGCGCTAAATGCTTCACAACAAGGAATGCAAATGAAGAAACTCTTTCCCATCCTTATCGGCCTGGGCCTGACTGGCTTCAGTGCCATGAGCCAGGCAGAAAACCTGATGCAGGTTTATCAGCAGGCGCGTATCAGTAACCCTGATCTGCGTAAATCAGCAGCCGATCGTGATGCCGCATTCGAAAAGATCAACGAAGCGCGTAGCCCATTACTACCACAGCTCGGTCTGGGTGCGGATTATACCTATAGCAGTGGCTTTCGTGATTCTAAAGACCAGAATTCCAACGTCACCAGCGGCTCGTTGCAGTTAACGCAGGTCCTGTTCGATATGTCGAAATGGCATGCGCTGACGCTGCAGGAAAAATCAGCCGGTATTCAGGACGTTACTTTTCAGACCGATCAGCAAACGCTAATCCTGAACACCGCAACGGCCTATTTTAAAGTTCTGGCCGCTATTGATACGCTCTCCTATACCGAAGCGCAGAAACAGGCCATTTACCGCCAGTTGGATCAGACTACTCAGCGTTTTAACGTGGGCCTGGTTGCCATCACTGATGTACAGAACGCCCGTTCACAGTATGACTCTGTGCTGGCGAATGAAGTCACCGCGCGCAACGACCTCGATAACGCAGTGGAAGAGCTGCGCCAGGTCACCGGTAACTACTATCCGGAACTGGCCTCGCTGAACGTCGACGGTTTTAAAACCAACAAGCCGTCTGCGGTCAACGCGCTGCTGAAGGAAGCGGAAAACCGCAACCTGTCGCTGCTGCAGGCTCGCCTGAATCAGGATCTGGCACGTGAACAGATTCGCCAGGCGCAGGATGGTCATATGCCAACCCTGAATTTGAACGCTTCCAGCGGGGTATCTAATAACCGGTACAGCGGTTCTAAGAATATATCGCCAGATAAAGATGCCGGGCAGAACACAATCGGCCTGAGCTTCAATCTGCCGCTGTATCAGGGCGGGATGGTGAACTCCCAGGTTAAACAAGCACAATACAACTTCGTTGGTGCCAGCGAACAGTTGGAAAGCGCCCACCGTAGCGTCGTGCAGACCGTTCGTTCCTCGTTTAACAACGTGAATGCATCGATCAGTAGCATCAACGCTTACAAACAGGCCGTGGTTTCCGCTCAGAGCTCATTGGATGCGATGGAAGCCGGTTATTCGGTTGGTACCCGTACCATCGTTGATGTGTTGGATGCGACCACTACGCTGTACAACGCCAAACAACAGCTCTCCAGCGCGCGTTATAACTATCTGATTAACGAACTGAACATCAAATCTGCACTCGGTACGCTGAACGAGCAGGACCTGGTTGCGCTCAACAATACGCTCGGCAAAGCTATTCCTACTTCACCGGATAGCGTCGCGCCGGAAAACCCGCAGCAGGATGCCAGCGCTGACGGCTATAGCAATACCGCCGCAGCAAAACCTGCATCAGCACGCACCACCAGTACCAGCGGCAGCAATCCGTTCCGCCAGTAATCGGTCTTGCGTAGTACGCGCTTCGCTTATCCAGCCGGGTAAGCGAAGCGTTAAACGTAAGGCAACGTAAAGATCTCCTGCTTTCCGCCCCTCTTCGCTTCATTTTCCACCACTCATCCTCTATCCTGAGCGTTAACAAAACGCATACCACTGGGTCCAGGAAGACAAACATGAAACGGACAAAAAATATTAATCACGCCTCCTTCCGCAAAAGCTGGAGCGCACGCCATTTAACGCCGGTCGCCCTTGCCGTTACGGCCGTATTTATGCTCGCCGGTTGTGAACAAAGCGATGAGACGGTTTCTCTGTATCAGAACGCCGACGACTGCTCTGCCGCCAACCCGAGCAAAGCAGCCGAGTGCACCACCGCTTACACGAATGCGGTCAAGGAAGCTGAACGTACCGCACCAAAATACGCAACTCGTGAAGATTGCGTAGCCGAATTCGGCGAAGGCCAGTGCCAGCAGACGCCAGCTCAGGCGGGAATGGCTCCGGAAAACCAGGCGCAGGCGCAAAGCAGCGGCAGCTTCTGGATGCCGCTGATGGCAGGTTACATGATGGGCCGAATGATGGGCGGCGGAATGGGCGCACAGCAGCCTCTATTTAGCTCGAAAAACCCGGCCAGCCCAGCCTACGGTAAATATACCGATGCAGGCGGTAAGAGCTACGGCGCAGCACAGCCGGGCCGTACCATGAACGTACCCAAAACTGCGATGGCACCGAAACCGGCAACCACCAACACCGTGACGCGCGGCGGCTTCGGCGACTCAGTCGCTAAGCAATCAACAATGCAGCGCAGCTCAGCAAGCTCTTCTTCTTCGCGCTCAATGGGCGGCTAAGCAACATGGAAAGAATCAGCATTACCGAGCGCCCGGACTGGCGTGAAAAGGCGACAGAATATGGCTTTAACTTTCACACCATGTACGGTGAGCCGTACTGGAGCGAAGAGGCCTATTACAAACTGACGCTGGCGCAGGTTGACAAGCTCGAAGACGTTACCGCTGAGCTACATCAGATGTGCTTGCAGGCGGTGGAGAAGGTCATCGCCAGCGATGACCTCATGACCAAATTTCGCATCCCCAAACATACTTGGGGATTCGTGCGCCAGTCGTGGAAAACCAATCAGCCTTCTCTGTACTCGCGTCTCGATCTGGCCTGGGATGGCGTAGGTGAACCGAAGCTGCTGGAGAATAACGCCGATACGCCAACGTCTCTATACGAAGCCGCTTTCTTCCAGTGGATCTGGATGGAAGACCAGCAGAATGCAGGCTTGCTGCCACCAGGCAGCGACCAGTTCAACAGTCTGCAGGAGAAGCTCATCGAGCGATTCAGCGAGCTGCGCGAACAGTTCGGTTTCCAGTATCTGCATATGGCCTGTTGTCGCGATACCATTGAAGATCGCGGCACCGTGCAGTATCTACAGGACTGTGCCGCAGAAGCGGGTGTAGCGACCGAATTCCTCTATATCGAAGAAATTGGTTTGGGTGAAAAAGGTCAGTTTACCGACCAACAGGACCAGGTAATAGGCAACCTGTTCAAACTCTACCCGTGGGAGTATATGCTGCGCGAAGTGTTCTCTACCAAACTGGAAGATGCTGGCGTTCGCTGGCTGGAACCTGCATGGAAGAGCATCATTTCCAACAAAGCATTGCTGCCGTTGCTGTGGGAGATGTTCCCGAATCATCCCAATCTGCTGGCGGCTTACTTCAGCGAAGATGCTCACCCGGAGATGGAGAAGTACGTCATTAAGCCGATCTTCTCCCGCGAAGGAGCTAACGTCTCTATCGTAGAAAACGGCAAAGTCGTAGAAGCAGTAGAAGGTCCGTACGGTGAAGAAGGCACCATCGTGCAGGAGTTCTACACGCTGCCAAAGTTCGGCGATAGCTACACGCTCATCGGTAGCTGGCTGATTAACGATCAACCCGCGGGGATCGGTATTCGCGAAGACCGGGCATTGATTACCCAAGATCTGTCGCGTTTCTATCCGCACGTTTTCACTGAGTAGCACCTAACCCCGACAGCATGACTCTGTCGGGGTTATCACTTCTTTAAGCACCAATCACCACTGAAAGCATGCTGAGCGACCCCATCTCGATCCCTTCGACAGGAATAGTAATGGGTTCTTCACCATCCCATGCCCCCAGGACATAAAGCAGCGGCAGGAAGTGGTCTGCGGTCGGGTTGGATAGCGATCCGCCTTCATGCGCCAGATAGTTCACCAACGGATGTTCCGCAATCGGTCCTCTCCAGTTCAGGTTCGCTTTCACGTAATCATTAAACGACTCAGCCCAGGGATATGGCGTGCTTTCACCATGCCAACGCGCGGTACGCAGGTTATGCACCACGTTACCACTTGCTATCAGCATAATGCCCTCATCACGAAGTTGTGCCAGCTTGCGCCCCATTTCAAGATGCCAGGCCGCAGGTTTAGTGCTATCAATGCTCAACTGCACCATCGGAATATCAGCATCGGGATACATCTTAATCAGCACGCCCCACGAACCGTGGTCGAACCCCCAGGCCTCTTTATCCAGCGTCACCGGTACTGGCGCCAGTAACTCAACCAGGCGCTGTGCCAGGTGAGGAGAACCCGGTGCCGGGTAATGCGTATCGTATAGCGCCTGCGGGAAGCCGCCAAAATCATGAATGGTTTTCGGCGCTTCCATCGCAGTCACTCCCGTACCGCGCGTAAACCAGTGGGCAGAGATCACCACAATTGCTTTTGGCCGCGGTAGCGTTTCGCCCAGATGGCGCCAGGCGCGAGTGTAGATGTTATCTTCCAGCACGTTCATCGGGCTACCATGGCCTAAAAACAGCGCGGGCATACGGGTACGGGACATGATGATATCCTTAATTCAGATGAATTTGATGTATTCACATTACGCGCTTTTGCTGCAGGATAAACTCTGATAAGCATGATGATGATCGTCAGAAAATTTGAATGTAAGAGGCGGTAAAGAGTTAATTCTTCCTCTCGCGATCGTCAGTTAATACAGATATCATTAATGATAATCATTATCATAAGGAGATGAATAATGTCATCACCAGTTATATTGACCCTGTTAGCAGGTAGTGCCACCTTTATCGGCGCCATTTTCGGCGTTATTGGGCAGAAGCCGTCCAATCGCGTATTGGGATTTTCCTTAGGGTTCGCTGCCGGGATTATGCTGCTGATCTCACTGATGGAGATGTTGCCCGCCGCGCTGAGAACCGAAGGCATGTCACCATTGCTCGGCTACGGTATGTTTATTACCGGCCTGCTGGGCTACTTTGCTCTTGACCGCCTGCTACCGCACGCTCACCCGCAGGACCTGATGATCCCTGGTATTTCCCGCCCGCGTAATTTGCGGCGTACGGCAATGCTCCTGACGTTAGGCATCAGCCTGCATAACTTTCCGGAGGGAATCGCCACCTTCGTGACGGCCAGCAATAACCTTGAGTTAGGTATGGGGGTCGCATTAGCAGTCGCGCTACACAATATTCCTGAAGGACTGGCGGTCGCCGGTCCGGTATACGCCGCCACCGGTTCCAGAAGTAAAGCCGTGTTCTGGGCTGGAATTTCCGGTATGGCGGAAATCCTCGGTGGCCTGCTGGCCTGGCTTATCCTCGGCAGTCTGGTCTCACCGGTAATTATGGGGGCAATTATGGCCGCTGTCGCCGGAATAATGATCGCGCTCTCGGTTGATGAACTCATGCCGCTGGCAAAAGAGATAGATCCTCAGAGTAATCCCAGCTATGGGGTATTGTGCGGAATGTCAGTGATGGGATTAAGTCTGGTTATACTGCAAACAATGGGGATTGGCTAAATTAATGCTCCAAATATCTGGGGCATTATATTTCGCTTGTCAATTCACCATATGAATTCATTGTGAATGATAAATAAAAAAACAGTATCCTATTTTACCTTAAGTGAATTGAACTTAATTATATATATTATTTAATAATATTTCTGCTTACCTTTTTGAATATTAATCCAGGATAGTTCCTACTGTCAAAAAAACCTCTTTGAATTCATAAAATGGATTGATTTTTGATAATTCACACAAAAATTCACTATAAAATCGAGAAAAATCTTAAAATACATACGTTTTAGAGCATTTTTTAAGCACATCTTAAATTAAAATTAACTATAAAGAACAAGTGTAACAGATGGTTACATGGTAATTTCTGCATCGTGAGTTAATATTGGTTCATGAAACTCTAATATTTAACTCCAGAAAAATTATTTATATCTGTTCTAAATGAGTTCTTTATAAAGGATTATATTCCATGTTTAAAAAAACGCTGCTTGCTGTTGTTACTACCGCTCTTTTTTCTGCTACTGCTTTTAATGCAAGCGCTGACGATCAGGGCCACGGTATTGTCACTTTCTCCGGTACTGTAATTACTGCTCCTTGCTCTGTTGCACCGGAAAGCTCTCAGATTGACGTAGATCTGGGTCAGGTTGCTGACACTGTACTGAACGGTGGTCAGTACTCTCAACCCGCAGACTTCTCTATTAAATTACAGGACTGTGTTCTGAGCGTAACAGAGGGTGAAACAACTACAGTTACTGATAAAGTTAACGTTACTTTTACCTCTGCTAACGTAGATGCTAGTGACGCAAGCCTGATGGCTAACACCAAAGAAAACAACTACGGCGGCGCGTTTGGCGTTGGCGTACGTATCCTGGATGCTGGCTATAACACCTTCGACCTGGGCAACCCACTGGAGGTAACATTTACCGACGTCAACAACCCGACTCAGAACCTGGATTTCCACGCTCGCATGGAATCTCTGGGCAAAAATGCTACCGAGGGTGATGTTTACGCTCAGGCAAACTACGTCCTGACTTACAAATAATCACATCATCGATTAATTTTATCGATTCAAGCCGGTGGGGATTCACCGGCTTTCCTGGTCTATTTTATTAAAAGAAACGGATTTTATGCGTACTATCATTCACTCCGCTTTAACGCCAAAAAAACTATCCCTTTTAATAAAGCACACCCTCTATTCAGCATGTGTTACCGCATCGCTATCCGCGCCGCTTTATGCTATTGAATTCAATACCGATATGATCGATGCCGAGGACCGGCAGAATATCGACCTCTCACAATTTGAAAAAAAGGGGTACATTCCAGTTGGCAGCTATTTGGTACGCGTAAAAATCAACAAAAATACGCTACCCAAAGCCTATAGCCTGGAGTGGATTAAAGCTGATAACGAAAGTGGTTCTCAGCTTTGCTTGACTAAAGACCGTCTGACAGAGTTTGGCTTTGCCAGTTCATTTATTGAACCTTTGCAAGCTTTAGATCAACAAGGCTGCCTCGATCTCAGCCATAAACCAGAGCTGATTATTCGTCTGGACAAAGCAAGCATGGTACTGACGTTAACCGTGCCCCAGGCATGGATGAAATATCAGGCTAAAAACTGGACGCCGCCGGAGTACTGGGACGATGGTATTGCTGGTCTTATGCTGGACTATAACCTTTACGCCAGCCAGTACACGCCCAGCCATGGCGACAGTAACCAGAGCTTCAACTCATATGGTACCCTGGGGTTCAACCTTGGTGCATGGCGCTTGCGCAGCGATTACCAATACGATCAGTCATTTGTTGAACGTAAATCCATTGGCACCAACAGCAGCTTACCGCGCACTTATCTGTTTCGGCCGATCCCGTCTCTGGCGTCCAAGTTCACCATGGGGCAGTACGATCTGAGTTCAAATCTCTATGATACGTTCCACTTTACTGGTGCTTCGCTGGAAAGTGATGAACAAATGCTGCCACCAGATTTACGCGGCTATGCTCCGCAGATCAGCGGCATCGCCCAGACTAACGCCAAAGTGACCGTATCACAGAACAACCGTACCCTGTATCAAACGACCGTCTCTCCGGGCCCGTTTACGATCACTGATTTGGGTACTACCCTGCAGGGACAGCTGGATGTCACTATCGAAGAGGAAGATGGGCGTAAGAGTACGTTTCAGGTGGGCTCCGCCTCTATCCCTTATCTGACGCGTAAAGGACAGGTACGTTATAAAAGTTCGATGGGCAAACCCACATCAACGACTCACAACGATGTGAACAACCCGCTTTTCTGGACCGGTGAAGCCTCATGGGGCTGGTTGAATGATGTGTCCTTGTACGGCGGCGCTATTGTCACCGCCGATGATTATCAGGCGGCAACCGGAGGGGTCGGCTTTAACCTCAACAGCTTTGGTTCGCTCTCCTTCGACGTCACCCGGGCAGAAGCCAATTTACGTGATGATAATGAGGGCAAGCAGCGCGGGTTCAGCTATCGTGCCAACTACGCCAAACGTTTTGAGGAAACCGGTAGCCAGATAACCTTCGCTGGATATCGTTTCTCGGACAAAGAGTACGTGACGATGAATGAATATATTAACTCACGTAACGGTGACGACTCCGACTCCAATGAAAAAGAGAGCTATGTCCTCTCCTTTAACCAGTACGTCGCACCACTGGAGCTCAATACGTATATGAGCATCACGCGTAATACCTACTGGAACAATGAAACAAACACCAACTATTCATTCTCCATCAGCCGTAACTTTGATATTGGTGACTTTAAAAATATTTCCGCCTCTCTGGCGATGAGCCGCGTGAGCTGGGATGACGAAGAAGAGAATCAGTATTATTTCTCAATCACCCTGCCGCTGGAAAATAACCGCAATATTATGTACAGCATGCAGCGCTATGGCGATGACTCGGCGACGCAAACGGCGACCTGGTACGATGGTTCTGACCGCAACAACCCGTGGAATATGTCCGTTTCCGGTACTGACAAACAGTTTGGTGATGGCGAAGCGGCCATGCGTGGCTACTACCAGCACTATTCACCGTATGGCCGCCTGAACGTGAACGGCACCGTGCAGCCCAGCAATTACCGCTCGTTCAGCGCTGGCTGGAACGGCTCATTTACTGCGACTCGCCACGGCGCGGCGCTTCATGACTATAACGCGGGCAACAGCTCTCGCGTGATGGTTGATGCGGATGGCATATCCGGCGTTGAAGTGAACAATAACCGTAGCATGACCAATATGTTCGGCATTTCCGTGGTTCCTTCAGTGGGTAACTACACAACTGCCACGGTGATGGTGAACAACAATAACCTGCCTGATGGCGTGGATGTGACCAACTCGGTTATCCGCACCACGCTGACCGAAGGGGCCATTGGTTATATGCCGCTCAGCGCCACCAAAGGCTATCAGATTATCGGCGTCATCCGCCTGGAAAATGGACACTTCCCACCGCTGGGCGTGACCGTCACGGATAAAGCAACCGGTCGCGATATGGGTTTAGTCGCCGATGACGGCTTTGTGTACCTGAGCGGCGTCCAGGAAAATAGCATGCTGACGCTAAAATGGAACGACAAAGTGTGTGATATTACACCGCCTAACCATAGTAACACCGATGGTCAGGCCGTTATTTTACCGTGTAAACCCGCACATTAATTCAGGATGAAGATAATGAAAATTAACACGCTTGCGAAAGGATTATTATGCCTGCTGGGCACCAGCTTTGTGGTCAATGCCGCAGTGTCGCCCGACAGAACCCGCATCATTTTTAACCAGTCGGATAAAAGCGTTTCCGTGCGCTTGACCAACCAAAGCACAACGGCCCCCTTCCTTGCCCAATCATGGATTGAGGACAAAGATAATAAAAAATCCCGCAACTATATAACCGCCGTCCCACCGATGGTACGTCTGGAAGCCGGTGAGCAGGTCCAGGTCCGTCTGATGCCTCAGCCAACGCTGGCACAGCTTCCGGCAGATAGAGAATCGCTGTTTTACTACAATATTCGTGAAATCCCGCCGCGTTCAGAACAGAAAAACGTCATGCAAATCGCTATGCAGAGCCGTATTAAAGTTTTCTGGCGACCTAAGGCCGTAGAAGTTAAAGATGGGCAGTCGAACCTGATCGGAAAATTCGATATTAGCCGCACTGGCAGCGGATTAGTGTTAAAAAACAAATCCCCCTATTTTGTTACCGTTGGCTATATTGGCACCAATGGCAAAACGCTGTTGCCAAAAACGGCAAGCATGATGGCCGACCCCTTTGGCCAAGCATCGCAAGAAATTAAAAACTTGCCCGCAAATTTCCAGATTGGCTTTATTGGCGACTACGGTGGCCTGAATATGTTTAAAATTAGCTGCAACTCAGTGCAGACGGTATGTCAATCTGAACCGGTGAAAAAGGGCTAATAATGAAAAGACTATTAGGGTTTATGGCATTATTAACCTGCCTGTTTTCGTTGCCCTCCTGGGCGGTTGACTGCTATCAGAATAGCAAAGGGGGCCCGACTCAACCACCCGCGATCGAGCTCCCCTCATTTACCATCCCAAGCGATATCACACTTAACCAGAAGGTATGGGAAAGCTCGGATATTACTATAACCGTCTACTGTGATAACGCAAGCGGTTGGAGTAAATCAAACCCAACAGAAGATCTGTACGCCTGGATTAAGCTCTCAGCATTTAACAGTTCCGATGTGTTGAACAATCCCTATTTTACTTTTGGTGTAACCTATAATGGTGTTGATTATGAAGGAACCAATGAGGGCATTAATCTAGGATATTGTTTAGATAAGGGTGACGTTTACTATATTCCAATGAAGTATTACGATCCGGTTTGTAACGGCAGTACTCTTCAGAAAAATGCGACATTTACTTCTCGTTTCCGCGTGTATATGAAAGTAAAAGCGATCCCGCCTAGCACAGGGGATACTTATAATTTCGGAAAAATTAACGTGCTGCAGTTTGATGGCGAAGGTGGGGCAAACGTTATGCCAACGGCCAAAAATTTACGCATATCTGTTGACGGATTAAACAATGTCCACTACTTAACCTGTGTGTCATCAATTAAGGTTCAACCTGAAACTCAGGTTGTGGACTTTAAAACCATCACCAATATCGACCTGGCTAACCGCACAGGTACCCAGCAAACGTTTAGCATTTCTACCGTCAGGGATCAAACGGCGGGGTGTACGGAGCAGTTTGATGTGACTACCAGTTTCTACACCAGCGATGCGCCTTATGACGATACGCATCTGGATTTAGGAAACGGTTTGTTATTAAGCGTCTTCGACAAAGACCTCAATACGGATGTCTTGTTTAACCAGTATATGAATTTTATAACCTACATTCCCGACGATCCGTCGACGGCCACCCATGACTATATTGCAGAGTTGACTGCCAATCCTAATAAAAAATTGGTTGATGGTCCATTTAGCAAAGATGTTGTCATTAAGCTAAACTATCACTAGTCAATATATAACCTTAAAATACGCCTGTACAATTTACAGGCGTATTTATATCACAAAGCGATGCTCAACAATACATTATAATTCTATCGATATGAATTTATTCTTATTTTCACTATAATTAATATTATAAATATAATACCTTATCATTAGATAACACCAACTCATTCTAATAAAAAATCTCAAGTGTTTGTTTTTCATAAAAATCGCCAAGGCAACTAAAATTATTTTTTGTTACATTGTAGATATTCTAATTACTGCCATTGTTACCACGAACATATAATTTTGATTCCGGAAAAAACTCCGCGAAGATAAAACCTCCTCTCCCAAATAAGAAAGGAAACTTATATGTTTATGGGAAAAAAAGCATTTTTAGCTATTGTCGTGGCAGCATTAACTTCAACATCTGCTTTCGCTGACGTTGATGGTGGTTCGGGTAAAATTACCTTCACTGGTGATGTCATCAGCGCACCTTGTGCTATCAAAGCTGAAGATGTTGATAAACAAGTTGATCTGGGTGAAGTACCGGCCAGCTACATCAACTCACGCGGTCACTCTGATGCTGTCGATTCCAGCATCCACCTGGTTGATTGCGACCTGCCGAATTCTGACAATGGCAGCGGAGATAGTATCACCAAGGTTGATGTCACCTTCACCAGTTCAGCCGTCACCACTGAAGGCGCTGACCTGCTGTCAAACACCATGGCCGATGGCGCAACGGGCGTAGGCGTGCGCCTGCTTGATGGAGACGGACAAAACATTACGCTGGGTACCGCGAAAGAAGTCACGCTGGTCGAAGCCTCTTCGGAACAAACCCTCCCATTCCAGGCCTATATGGAACTGGTTGACGGCAGTGGTGCAAATCCAGCCACACCGGGCGCAGTCAACGCAAACGCAACCTACGTGCTGTCCTATAAGTAATCTCTACGGGTGACCAATCTGGTCACCCTTGTTTTTCAGATAACCGGGTAGGGATGCCGTGAATATCTGTAAACTCGCAGCATCTGGCTGTGGCTTGTTATTAGCCTACTCTGCCAGCGCAACAGAATTTAACCTTAACGTACTGGATAAATCCATGCGTAATAGCGTTGACGTGTCTCTGCTTAAAAATAAGCCATCTGTATTACCCGGTGATTATTTTGTCTCAATAGCCATCAATAAAACCCAAATATCGTCTGGCCGCTTGATTACCTGGGCAAAGCAAGGAGAACTTGTTGAACCCTGTATTCCCGTCGACCTCGCTGAAATCCTGGGCCTTAAAGATGAGTTTTATCATTCGCTGCCAGTAGAGAACGGCTGCGTGAACTTTCACGCTCACCCTGAGATTACTTTTACGCTCGATTTAGCGAAACAGCAGCTCAATATTGCGATTCCTCAAGCATGGGTCGCGTGGAAAGCCAACGGCTGGATGCCACCATCAACATGGAACGACGGCGTGGCGGGTTTCCTGTTGGACTACAACCTTTTTGCCAGCACCTGGCGGCCTGATGACGGTGGCCATACAGAAAATATCAACGCCTACGGCACCAGCGGATTCAACCTGGGCGCATGGCGTTTGCGCAGCGATTACCAGCTCAGCCAGACGAGCAGTGAAACGTCGACCGAAAACTCACGTAACATTTCGCGAACCTACTTATTTCGCCCCCTAAGCTCGATCGGCGCCAAGCTAACGCTTGGGGAGACCGACCTCAGCTCTAACATTTTTGATGGATTTTCCTACACCGGAGTCTCGCTTATCAGCGACGATCGTATGCTTCCCTGGGAACTACGCGGTTACGCTCCGCAAATCAGCGGCGTGGCGCAAACTAACGCCACCGTCACGGTAAAACACTCGGGCAGGATCATTTATCAAGCCAAAGTCGCCCCGGGACCGTTCATTATTACCGACCTTAACCAGTCCGTTCAGGGAACGCTGGATGTTGAAGTCACCGAAGAAGATGGTCGAGTGAACACATTCCAGGTTTCGGCCGCGTCAACCCCCTTTCTGACCCGTAAAGGCCAGGTTCGTTATAAGATCACCTCAGGACGTATGCGCCCGGATCTCTCACACGGGGTGGTTAACGATACGTTTATCAGCAGCGAGGCGTCATGGGGCGCACTATCGAATACCTCGCTTTATGGCGGCGTGCTGGCGGCAGGGAACGACTATCGCTCGGCTGCAGTGGGCATTGGGCAAAATATGCTATGGCTTGGGGCGCTCTCATTTGATATCACCCACGCAGCCAGCCGCTTTGACAACGGGCAAGAGGATCAAGGCTCCAGCTATCGC
This sequence comes from Klebsiella sp. MISC125, assembly GCF_051131775.1. NCBI lineage: Bacteria > Pseudomonadati > Pseudomonadota > Gammaproteobacteria > Enterobacterales > Enterobacteriaceae > Klebsiella > Klebsiella sp. MISC125. The sequence continues at coordinate 850,495 of NZ_CP180448.1, read as the reverse complement.
CTGAACTACAGTAAACGTTTTGATACCACTGATAGCCAGGTATCGCTGGCAGCTTACCGCTTTTCTGAGAAGACATTTCATAGCTACGCCAATTTTATCGACCATCAGTATCACGATAGTGACACTCAGGACGAAAAACAGACCATTAGCCTCTCAGTCAGCCAGCCGATCGAACCGCTCAATATGAATTTATATGTCAGCGCCCTGCGCCAGATGTGGTGGGATGGCGATTCATCTACCTCAGGCAGCGTCACCGCGGGCTTCAATATGGATATCGGCGACTGGAAAAATATTTCGCTGACCACCACGTTTAGCACCACGCATTACGAAGAGAGCGATAACGACAACCAGGTCTATGTCTCAGTCTCCATACCTTTTGGCTATAGCCAGCGCTTAAACTACGATATGCGCAACAGCGATAATACTTCGCATACCGTATCCTGGTACGACTCATCCGACCCGCGTAATACCTGGGGAGTATCCGCTGGAGCCGCCAGCGAGAGGCCGGATAACGGCGCACAGTTCCGCACCAACTATCAGCACCAGTCCTCCGTTGGCGATCTCCAGCTTTCTGGTAGCTACGTCGCCAGCGACTATACCTCTGCCAGCGCCAGCTGGAACGGCTCTTTCACTGCGACTCGTCACGGTGCCGCATTCCATCGCCACAGCGTCAGTAACGAGCCGCGCCTGATGGTCAGTACCGATGGTATTGCCGACATTCCGGTACAAGGGGATGCAAACAAAACGAACATATTTGGTTATGCCGTCGTACCGATGATCTCCAGCTATCAGCCGACCACCATCGCCGTGAACCTCGATTCGTTACCTGATGGCGTTACCGTCGCTGAAAATACGCTGCGAGAAACCTGGACTGAGGGCGCTATCGGCTACAAAACGTTAGCATCTCGTGCCGGGCAAGATGTCAACGTACTGATCCGCACCGCAGATGGTAAATATCCACCACTGGGTGCCGTTATTCAGGACGGTGATGGGAAAACCGAAATAGGCATGGTCAGCGAAGAAGGACACGCCTGGCTAAGCGGCGTTAACGGTGGGCAGGAGTTCAACGTTCAATGGGGAGCCAGCTTCTGTCGCATTAGCTTGCCTGACTCCCTCACAAACTTACCGCAGCGACTGATGCTGCCTTGTCATTAATTAAGGATGAAGAAAATGACGCGAATGAAAGGATTATTATGGCTGCTGCTAAGCGTATCTCTCACCACTCAGGCAGCAATTGCCCCCGACCGTACGCGGGTCATTTTTAATGACAGCAGCAAAGCGGCCAGCCTGAAACTGGAGAACGCCAGCAAAGACCTTCCCTACCTCGCCTACTCATGGATTGAGGATGAAAAAGGGAACAAGAGCGATACGTTTTTTGCCGCGCTCCCCCCAATGCAGCGCCTCGAACCGGGAGCCGTTACTCAGGTTCGCATCGTCAAACAGGGCAGCGGCAGTACGCTACCGAAAGATCGTGAATCTCTGTTTTACTACAACGTGCGCGAAATTCCTCCGACTCCTGATGCAGCGGATAATCACGCAATCGTGCAGGTCGCCATGCAATCCCGAATCAAAATGTTCTGGCGTCCGGCCGCGCTGAAGAAAAAACCAGGTGATAAAAGCGAACACAATATGAAATTCAGCCTGACAGGTAAGAACCTGGAGGTTAAAAATCCAACGCCTTACTACATTACGCTGGCTTATTTAGGTAAAGATCTTAAAGGCATTTTCCCGGGATTCAAAACCACCATGCTTGCGCCGTTTGGCTCAGCCAATTTGAACGTTAGTGGTCAAATTTTTTACCTGGGATATATGGATGAGTGCGACATGAAGTCGTTCGAAGAATTGCTTTACCCGCAAGTATCGCGGTGATAAAGCCCGCTGTTCCGTCAGCGGTAGCCTACTGATCCAGGCTCGATGGGTAACTGTTGGGTCTGAAGCGATCGGGACAATGTAGCAGGGGCTGCAAGTACCAATGCGGCTCAGGCGCTAGGCTTGATGGTACGGTTAACACAAGTGAACTGCTGATAAACGTCGTCAACATTAAGCAGCTAAAGGTACTGAAAGGCTGTAGCCAAAAGGCACAGTAGCTGGATATTCCTTTTTATACTGGGGATACGCGGACAACAGAGCTACCGGCGGAGAAGCAGAACCTAACCCATCGTGTTCTTCGAACGGAACATGGTAAATCCGTATTGCCGCCCGGTTGGGCAGGGGCCTCGTAAGGGAAACCGTTGGCGGTGCGGATAGAGGAGGACTGAGAAAGCGAAGGCCATTCTGTAATGGAATGGATAGAGGTTGCGTCGATAGGCAACATTACCTCACGCGAAAGCGGGCAAACTTCAGTCTGGTCTTTCATCACGAGAGAGTCTGGCGAACCTTTAAAGGAGGGAAAGCAAATGACGGCGCAGCTAAATAGCTCTGGTGCACTCTCCGATCAGGCGACGCACTGGCACAGTATTGACTGGGCAAGATGCCACCGCGAGGTCAGAAGGCTTCAGGCACGTATCGTGAAGGCAACGCAGGAAGGCAGACATGGCAGAGTGAAAGCCCTGCAATGGCTGCTCACCCACTCGTTCAGCGGCAAAGCTCTCGCCGTTAAGCGAGTGACAGAGAATCGCGGCAAACGAACTTCTGGCGTGGATGGGATTACGTGGTCTACGCCGAAGATCAAGCTCAAAGCAGTATTATCACTCAGGCGAAGGGGCTATCGTCCTCAGCCACTGAGGCGGATTTACATCCCAAAAGCCAACGGGAAGCAGCGGGCACTGGGCATTCCCTGCATGATCGACCGGGCGCAGCAGGCATTGCATTTGCTCGCTTTGGAACCGATAGCCGAAACAACCGCAGACCCGAACTCATATGGGTTCAGGTCTGCCCGATCAACGGCTGATGCAATTGAACAGTGCTTCAAGGCTCTTTCACACACCGATTGTGCGGAATGGATCCTTGAAGCTGACATCCGTAGCTGCTTTGACGAAATATCGCACGACTGGCTGGTCACCAATATCCCGATGGACAAGGCGATCTTGCGAATGTGGCTGAAAGCTGGCTACTTTCACCATAGTGTCCTTTATCCAACAGCGGCGGGCACACCCCAAGGGGGATCATATCGCCAACGTTGATGAATATGACTCTTGATGGATTAGAACACTTGCTGCGACTTAAATATCGCAGGAGTACCCGCAATCCGTCAAAGGTCAATATTGTTCGATATGCAGACGACTTCATCATAACCGGTGTGACACGTGAAATGCTGGCAGAAGAAGTTATCCCTATGGTCGAGCAGTTTTTGGCGGAGCGAGGTCTCTCGATGTCACCAGAAAAGACCAGGATCACACATATCAGCGATGGATTCGACTTCCTCGGCATGAACGTACGCAAATATGGGGGCAAACTGTTAATCAAGCCAGCTCCTGTAAGTGTCCAACGTTTCCTGCGCAAAGTAAGGGGAGTGATTAAGGGTAATGCAATGGTGCGACACGATACACTGATAAAGAAACTCAACCCGATGTTACGTGGATGGGCAAATTACTATCGGCATGTTGTGGCGAAACAAACATTAAGTAAGGTCAGTTGCGCGATATGGCATAGCCTGTGGCGCTGGGTAAAACGTCGGCATCCCCACAAGGGAACTGGGTGGATTAGGAGGAAGTACTTCCGAATCATTGGATCCCGGCACTGGGTCTTTGCCACGGAAACCGGCAGGATACTCCAAACTGGAGTCCCCGAGCTTCTGGAGCTTTACAACATTGACAGTACGCCGATCAGGCGGCACAGGAAAATCCGTTCTGATGCCAATCCATTTGATCCTAAATGGGAAATCTACTTCGAAGAGCGATTGGCCCTTGCAATGCAGAGGTCAATCAAGGGACGAACCCGGCTGATTCGAATATGGTTGGCTCAGGAACGACATTGCCCTGTCTGCCAACAGATGATCGGAGAATCTACTGGGTGGCGTCTCTTCCACGTGAAACGAACGATCGACGGTGGGCGAGATACCAACAGTAATCTGATAATGTTACATCCAGACTGCTACCAGATAGCCCGCGCACGCCGATTCAAAGTGGTGAAACCGGCTCCTCCAGTGGGGCTTTGAAAGGCTTGAGCCGTGTGCGGGGAAACTCGCAAGCACGGTTCTTAGGGGAGGATGCGGTGGTAACACCGTGTCCTTACCCGACCTATGGTGCCTTACGGATGCTGCTGCTGAACTGTCACGGCGCCTGTACCGCCACGGTGCCAGAGGCGAAAAAATGATCCGCGTGCTGCGTTCGTTATTATTACTGCTGTTCCTGGCCTGCCCGTTTCAGGCGGCCTGGGCAGTCCACTGTTATCTTGGCACTTCGGGCGGTCCTACCGAAAAATTTGAAGCTTTAGATGAGTTTGCGATCCCTGATAACGCTAAACCTGGCGATAAAATCTGGGAAAGCAGTGATATTAAAGTTCCGGTTTATTGCGATAACGGTGATAAAAGCGATGCTAATGGTAAAACCAGCGAGAATGTCTACGCATGGGTTAACCCTTATTCATCTGCTGATGATCCTTATTACCAGCTAGGCGTGACCTACTCAGGAGTGGATTATGATGCAACCCAGGGCGCTGTTGGCATTGATACCAATACTTGTATTGATAACATCTACTATCAGAAATTTACGCCAGCACAGATTATTGCCTCCAACTGGGAGGATCGCCTCTGTTCTAAAAATGCTGAAGATACGCACTACTCACGGACGTTCATTGCCCGTATGCGGCTGTATGTAAAAATCAAATCCATGCCGCCGCATGATTATCAAAGCACGTTGGGTGATTTCACGCTTGTTCAATTTGATGGTGCAGATGGTTGGAACCAGAGTCCTGACGCCCAAAACCTCAAATACCACGTCACGGGCCTGGAGAACATCCGCGTTCTTGACTGTAACGTGAACTTCAATATTGAACCGGCAAATCAGATTATCGACTTCGGCTCATTCAACCCTTATGAAATCGCTCGCGGCCCAATGACGCAGTCATTTTCAATCACCACCACCAAAAGCCAGGACGGCACCTGTACCGATGGCTTTAAGGTTGCCTCATCGTTCTATACTACGGAAACGTTGGCCAATGATGATACCGCGCTGCTAATAGGTAATGGACTACAGCTGAAAATTCGCAACCCGACAGAAAACAGCCTCTACACCTTTAACCAGTATGCTGAATACGCTGACTTCACCGGCTCGTTGCTCACCGTTAAACAGGATTATCAGGCCGAGCTATCTAAAGTCTCCGGTGAAAATGTTAAAACCGGGCATTTCGAATCCGTCGTGTTGTTTAAAATTAACTACAACTAGAAACGACAAAGCCGGGATAACCCGGCTTTGTTTTTTGGCGTAACGTCAGCGATCAGCTGGCTTTACGCTCGTGCTCACGGCGGTAAGCCGCCAGATCTTCGATAGTCACTACGGCCATATTATGCTGCTGAGCAAACTCGATGCACTGCGGCGCACGGGCCATGGAGCCATCGTCGTTAGTCAGTTCGCACAGTACGCCAGCTGGTTTGAAACCCGCCAGAGTCACCAGGTCGATAGTCGCTTCGGTATGACCGCCGCGAGTCAGTACGCCACCCGGCTGCGCGCGCAGCGGGAAAACGTGACCAGGACGGTTCAGGTCTGACGGTTTTGCGCCATCGGCAATCGCCGCACGCACGGTAGTCACACGGTCAGCGGCAGAAACGCCGGTGGTGACGCCTTCAGCAGCTTCAATGGTCACGGTAAAACCGGTGCCGTAGGCGCTGGTGTTGTTTTCAACCATCATTGGCAGGTCGAGCTGTTTACGACGATCTTCTGTCAGGCACAGGCAGACAATGCCACTACCGTGACGAATGGTCAGCGCCATCTGCTCAACGGTCATGGTTTCGGCGGCGAAAATCATATCGCCTTCGTTTTCACGGTCTTCATCGTCAAGCACCATCACACCGCGGCCTTCGCGCAGTGCATTTAAAGCGTGTTCCACGCGTTCAAAAGCGGTACCAAAAGAAGAAAGGAGCGTCTGATTCATGGTAAAAAAACCTCATTAAAATTATGGTTACCAGAATCAGGGCAGTCTTAGGAGCGCCGGTTTAGCGGCAAAAGTCAACGCAAGCGGATCGAAACCCGACTGAGCCGTTACTCTCTCCCATCCGGACTCTAACCGTCGGCCCCGGAATCACACCGGATCTGCTGACCTTTCTGCTTTCGCAGAAAGCGCTCGCGGGCTTTCAACGCTATGGTTGATTTACCGCCGGTGGGGAATTTCGCCCCGCCCTGAGAATAAGCACAGCAACTATAACGCTATTGACTATCGTCGGCAATGCATAAGCTTCAAACATTTATGGTTTATCGGTACCGACGATCGCACTACAATGAGCGGCAAACCGACCAGATCAGGAAACCACCATGATTGACCCGAAAAAAATTGAACAGATCGCCCGTCAGGTCCATGAGTCAATGCCGAAAGGCCTTCGTGACCTTGGAGAAGATGTGGAGAAAAAAATTCGTCAGGTGCTCCAGTCGCAGTTAACTCGTCTGGATCTGGTAAGCCGCGAAGAGTTTGATGTGCAGACGCAGGTGCTACTGCGTACACGTGAAAAACTGGCTTTGCTGGAACAACGCCTGAGCGAACTGGAAAGCCGTTCGGTAAGCGTCTCGGTGACTCCGGACGCAGAAGAGAAGCCGTAAAAACAAGCAACGGGCCTTTTCGGCCCGTTGTAGTCTCAGTGCTCCAGCTCCGCTTCTGGGCTCATGGCCTTACTCACCTGCTGGCGGTAAAACTCATATCGTTGGCAAAACCATTCGCGATGCGCTTCATCCATGTTACCGACAATGGCCTGAAGATCGACGGGCTGACCTTGTGCGTACATTCTGGCGAAACTCTGAGCCAGAAAATCAAAATTCTTCATCAAATACATGTCTTTATTATTCATCCGCATACTCCTTCAGCCGTTGGTATTCTGATTGGTCATATGCTTTTTACTCGCTTCAGTATTTACCCTTACCTTAACCTTTTTTGGGCGAAAAATGCGCTCAAAGTGGCTATTTATTGCGCTGAATCATAATTCTCATCATTAGGTTTTAAAGTGTGATCTCACATCGCTGAACCTCTCTCCCCTTTGTCTCCAGGCCCCCCTGGATACTGCACGGTTTAAGTTCCATCTGAGCGCATTAAAAAACAAAAGGAATAGCGATATTACCTATTCTATTGCGCGTATTATTGTTAAACTAACCACCAGTATCCGGGTAAAATCTTTATAAGATCTTTCACGAATAAGGAGATTCATGCATCTATTTTCCGAATACAACAACCCTTATCTTTTTGCCCTATCATTCGTACTCCTTATTGGTCTTCTGGAAGTTATTGCGCTTATTTTCGGACATCTGCTTTCCGGCATTATTGACGCGCATTTAAATCATTTTGACTCTTTAACTTCCGGTAACATCGGCCAGGTTCTTCATTATCTGAATATCGGGCGAATCCCTGCACTTATCGTACTCTGTCTGCTGGGAGGCTATTTTGGTTTCCTCGGTATCATCATTCAGCATGCCTGGGTAAGCCTTATGTCATCGCCGTTAAACAACTTCCTGTTAGCGCCGGTCTGCCTGGTGGTCTCTGGCATCGCGGTACACTACACGGGAAAAGCCATTGCGCCATGGTTGCCGCTGGATGAAACCACGGCAATTACCGAAGACGATTTTATTGGCAGCATGGCCCTTATTACCGGTCATTTTGCCGAGTCAGGCCGTCCGTGCGAAGGAAAGTTCACGGATAAATTCGGTCAAACACATTATTTATTACTTGAGCCGGAAGAGGGTAAAGAGTTTAAAAGAGGGGATCGGGTTCTAATTATCCTCAGACTTACCTCAACACGTTATTTAGCTGAGCTAAATCCCTGGCCACACGTTTTATAGTTTTGTTTCTCATAAATAAGGAGGTTACATAATGGATGGCATTACTGGCTTATTCCCCTCATGGATGTTTACGGCGGGTGTCGTCGTCATTGTTCTATTGGTTATCGGTATTATTTTCGCCAGGCTCTATCGCCGGGCTTCCGCAGAACAGGCTTTTGTCCGTACAGGTCTTGGCGGACAAAAAGTGGTTATGAGCGGCGGTGCTATCTCCATGCCCATTTTCCACGAAATCATTCCGATCAACATGAATACCCTGAAGCTTGAAGTTAGCCGCTCTACCGCCGACAGCCTGATCACCAAAGATCGTATGCGCGTCGACGTCGTTGTGGCCTTCTTCGTCAGGGTCAAACCGTCTATTGAAGGTATTGCCACCGCAGCGCAAACCCTCGGTCAACGCACATTGTCGCCGGAAGATTTACGCATGCTGGTCGAGGATAAGTTCGTGGATGCTCTGCGCGCCACCGCGGCGCAGATGACCATGCATGAGCTGCAGGATACGCGTGAAAACTTCGTGCAGGGCGTACAAAATACCGTTGCTGAAGACTTATCCAAAAACGGCCTGGAGCTGGAAAGCGTCTCGTTGACCAACTTCAACCAGACTTCGAAAGAGCACTTCAACCCCAACAACGCCTTTGACGCCGAAGGTCTGACTAAGCTCACCCAGGAGACGGAGCGTCGTCGTCGCGAGCGTAATGAAGTCGAGCAGGACGTTGAAGTTGCCGTGCGGGAAAAAAACCGCGATGCCCTGTCGCGCAAGCTCGAAATCGCACAGCAAGAAGCCTTTATGACGCTTGAGCAGGAGCAGCAGGTGAAAACCCGCACCGCCGAGCAAAACGCGAAAATCGCCGCTTTTGAAGCGGAACGCCATCGCGAAGCGGAACAAACACGCATCCAGGCTGAACGACAGATTCAGGAAAGCGAAATCGAACGCGAGCAGATTGTGCGGACTAAAAAGGTCGAAGCGGAACGGGAAATTCGCATTAAAGAGATCGAGCAACAGCAGGCGACGGAAATTGCGAATCAGACAAAATCTATCGCCATCGCCGCAAAATCCGAACAGCAGTCTCAGGCAGAAGCTCGTGCAAACGACGCGCTGGCCGAATCCGTCCGCGCACAGCAAAACGTTGAAACCACGCGCCAAACGGCGGAAGCCGATCGTGCTAAACAGGTTGCGTTAATCGCCGCCTCTCAGGATGCAGAAACCCAAGCGGTCGAGCTGACGGTTCGGGCAAAAGCAGAAAAAGAAGCCGCTGAGCTTCAGGCAGCGGCAATCGTTGAACTGGCAGAAGCCACGAAGAAAAAGGGCCTCGCGGAAGCGGAAGCCCAGCGCGCACTCAACGATGCTATCAACGTACTTTCCGATCAGCAGACCAGTCTGAAATTCAAACTGGCGCTACTGCAATCGCTACCGGCGGTTATCGAGAAATCCGTTGAGCCGATGAAGTCCATTGAAGGCATCAAGATTATTCAGGTTGACGGCCTTAACCGGGGCGGCGGCTCTGGCGGCGCGGAAAACGCCACCGTCAGCGCAGGCGGCAGCAATCTGGCGGAGCAGGCGTTGTCCGCGGCCCTTTCCTATCGTACCCAGGCACCGCTGATTGATTCGCTGTTAAATGAAATTGGCCTCTCCGGTGGTTCGCTTAATGCTCTGACCTCGCCACTAAATTCACCAACAGCGATCGAGCCAGGTGAGGAATCAGTAGGAAAAGAAGCATAATCGCTTCCCAGCAAAAGCGCTAAACACCTCATCCCTGGCCCCAAAAGCCGGGGATTTTTTTATCCCAAACATGACCTTTCAGCGCCAGGAATGCTGTTTTTGCGTGGACGCTCCAGTAATAAAAAATCGGAGAGGGGAAGCACTTGTGCCTGTGAGGGCGCTCACTAACAATCGCTGTGTCAGCAAGGGGCTGAAACGGGAAAGCCCCTCCCGAGGAAGGGGCCTTAATAAGGAAAGGGTTATGATGAAACTGGTCATCATACTGGTTGTGCTGTTACTGATAAGTTTCCCGACTTTCTAACAGTCAATCAGAGGGGGGAGAAATCCCCTCTCACCCTTATTCCTTTACTTTAGGTCGAAAAAACAGCAGCGTCAACAGCGAGGAGCGCACCAAAGCGAAATGCTCAATGCGCCTCCAACATTCATGATTTATCGCTATCTTTCTGGATCTTCTTAATGATATTGGTTGTCGAACAGCCATCTTCAAAGTTGAGCACCAGCACCTCGCCGCCGTTTGCCCACACCTCTTCACTACCGGCAATCTGCTCCGGCTTGTAGTCGCCGCCTTTCACCAACAGATCCGGCAGAATGCCTGCAATCAGCCGCTGTGGCGTATCTTCTTCAAAAGAGACCACCCAGTCGACAGCTTCCAGCGCGCCCAGCACGATCATTCGTTGATCCAGCGGGTTCACCGGGCGAGACTCACCTTTCAGACGTTTGGTCGATGCGTCGCTGTTAACAGCAACAATCAGGCGGTCGCCCAGCTTGCGCGCATTCGCCAGATAGGAGACGTGGCCCGCGTGCAGAATGTCGAACACGCCGTTGGTCATCACGACTTTCTCGCCGCGTTTACGCGCCGCAGCCACTGCCAGCTTCAGCTCTTCTTCGTTCATCACGCCAAAGCCCGTTTCTGAACGCCCGCGAACCGCATTTTCCAGCTCGATAGGCGAAACGGTAGAGGTACCGAGTTTGCCCACCACCACGCCTGCCGCCGCGTTGGCGAAGTAGCAGGCCTCTTCCAGCGAATTACCGGAAGCCAGCGTCGCGGCCAGCACGCCAATCACCGTATCGCCCGCGCCGGTAACGTCATAAACCTCCTGCGCCTGAGTCGGCATATGCAGAGCTGGTCGGCCCGGTTGCAGCAGCGTCATACCCTGCTCGGAGCGAGTGACCAGCAGCGCAGACAGCTCGAAATCAGTGATGATTTTCATCCCACGCTCAACGATTTCCGCTTCGTTCTGACATTTCCCCGCTACCGCTTCAAACTCGGAGAGGTTCGGCGTCAGCAGCGTAGCACCACGATAGCGTTCAAAATCAGTGCCTTTCGGGTCGATCAACACCGGAACGTCCGCGTCACGAGCGAGCTTAATCATGGTCTGCACGCTGGTCAGCGCGCCTTTGGCGTAGTCAGACAGCACCAGCGCACCAATAGAGCTCAGCGCCTGCTGAATACGCTCGTGCATCGGCTGCGGATCGACGCCAGAGAAACCTTCTTCGAAATCAAGACGAATCAGCTGCTGGTTGCGCGAAAGCACGCGTAGCTTGGTGATTGTTGGATGTGTCGGCAGGGAAACAAAGTCGCACTTCACATTGACGTCGGCCAGCGCCTTGCTTAACGCACGGGCAGCATCGTCAATCCCGGTCAGGCCAACCAGGCGAGAAGTCGCACCGAGCGACGCAATGTTCATCGCTACGTTTGCCGCACCGCCAGGACGTTCTTCGATATTTTCTACTTTCACCACCGGCACCGGCGCTTCCGGCGAAATTCGGCTAGTAGGGCCATACCAGTAGCGGTCCAGCATCACATCGCCAACCACCAACACTTCTGCACGTTCAAACTCTGGCAGCGTTACTTTCATTACTTTCTCCTGCGAGACGCAAACTTTGCGCGCGATAATAGCACACCCGTTTTTTTAGTTAAGCCATCAACCACTTCTGCCAGCTGGCGCTGACCTGTTCACGTTCCTGACTAAACGCGTCAGGCGCCACGTTCCCCGGCAGCTCCTGCAGGGCCAGGTGATGCAACGCATCGCGTAACGTGGTGTAGGCATGGGTCAATGCCCTCGCCTCTGCATCCTCCATAATATCGTTCTGCGCCAGCAGTTCCAGAATGCGCACGTTATCAGACCAACGCGTGAGCTTCGGCTTATCACTGGCATAGCGTAGGACCAGATACTGGGTAATAAATTCAATATCCGTGATCCCGCCAGCATCAGCTTTAATATCAAAGCGATCATGGTGCTTATTGCCGAGGTGAGCGCGCATTTTTTCACGCATTTCCCGCACTTCAGTTTGCAGTTTTTCGCCTTCGCGCGCAGTGGTAAGAATATCCCGACGAATCACGTCAAAACGCGCCTGTAGCTCAGGGTCGCCATAGACAACGCGAGCTCGAACCAGCGCCTGATGTTCCCAGGTCCAGGCTTCGTTTTGCTGATAATCAGCAAAGGAATCGGTGGTGGTGACCAGCATACCCGCCGCGCCTGAAGGACGTAAGCGAGCGTCTACTTCGTACAGAATGCCCGAAGGCGTTCGGGTGCTGAAAAGATGCATAATGCGCTGCGCCAGGCGCAGATAAAATTGGCGACCATCAATTTCGCGCTCGCCGTCGGTCATCACTTCCATCGGACAGTCATGCAGAAACACCAGATCGAGGTCAGAACTGTAGCCCAGCTCCCATCCCCCCAGCTTGCCGTAGCCAACCACCGCAAAGCCGCGCCCCTGACGATCGTGCAGATGCGTTGGCTGACCATAGCGGGCGACCATTTGCAGCCATGCCTGCTGAACCACCGCATCGATCATCGCCTCAGCCAGCCAGGTTAAGTGATCGCTCACTTTCATCACCGGCAGCGTCCCGGCGATGTCGGCAGCGGCAATGTGTAACAACTGAGCTTGCTTAAACTGGCGTAACGCTTCCAGTTGCTGCTCTTCATCCTCTTCCGGCACGCGCAGCAGATACTGGCGCAGCTCATCACGATAAGCGTCAGTGGCCGTTGGTTGATAGAGGGTATTCGGGTCCAGCAGCTCATCCAGCAGCAGCGGATGCCGAGCCAGCTGGCTGGCAACCATCGGCGAAGCGGCGCACAGGCTAATCAGATGCTTCAACGCGCCAGGGAATTCGCTCAGCAGCTCAAGATAAGTGGTACGAGTGACGATCCCGGTCAGTAGCGGCGTAATGCGCGCCAAAGGTACCGGAGCATCCGCACGTGAACAAATTTCGCTCAGCAGATGCGGCATGAGCTGATCAAGCACCTGACGACCGCGCGGGCCAATCGTGCGTCGGTCCAGCTCTTTACGGAAATCGGCGATCAGCGTCAGCACGCTGCGGCGATCGTTATCGGCAAGATGCGCCAGCGCCGGGCTGGTATCGTCCTCTTCCAGCGCGTCCTGCCACAGTTCGCGCCAGTACTCTGCGAGCTGTTCATCTGGCGATTGTGCTTCATCATCACCGATCAATTCATTAAAGACGCGCCGCACGTTGGCCATCTGCTCGGCCAGCCGCGCGCTAAGGGCCTCCCAGTCGGCAGCGCCCATCCCCCACGCCAGCCGGGCGCGATTAAGCTCATCCTGCGGCAGGGTTTGCGTCTGCTCGTCGTTGATGCTTTGCAGCAAGTTTTCCAGGCGACGTAAAAACAGATAGGCCTCTCGCAGCCCAGGCGCATCGCCTTCAGGTAACAAATGAAGCTCTTCGATAGCGGCCAGCGTCGGCAACAAAGCACGCTGTTGCAGCATCGGCTCGCGCCCGCCGCGAATCAGCTGGAAGACCTGGACGATAAATTCAATCTCACGGATGCCGCCCGCGCCGAGCTTGATATTGTCCTTCAGCCCCCGGCGGCGCACTTCACGGGCAATCATCCCTTTCATGTTGCGCAGGGACTGAATGACGCTGAAATCGATGTAGCGACGGAAGACGAACGGTCGCAGCATGGCGCGCAGTTCGCTGGCATAAATGCCATCGTTATCACCCATAATCCGCGCTTTCACCATCGCGTATCGCTCCCAGTCGCGCCCCTGCTCCTGGTAATAATCCTCCAGCGCGGCGAAGCTCAATACCAGCGGGCCGCTATCGCCAAACGGGCGCAGGCGCATGTCGACGCGATAAACGAAACCATCCTGAGTGGGCTGATCCAGGACCTTGATTAAACGTTGTCCAAGACGGGTAAAAAACTGCGCGTTATCCAACTCCCGACGCCCACCTTGCGTGGAGCCGTGCTCCGGCCAGGCAAAAATCAGGTCGATGTCGGAGGAGAAGTTAAGCTCGCCGCCGCCAAGTTTGCCCATCCCCAAAATCAACAGCGGCTGCGGCGAACCTTCAGCATTGCACGGAGTCCCCCATTCGCGGCAACAGGCAACGTAAAGCCAGTCGCGAGCGGCGACAATCAGCGTCTCCGCCAGCACGCTTAGCTGCTGCAAACTGCTCTCTTCGCTGACCAGCGATAACGACTGGGCCCAAGCAATACGCACCATTATCCAGCGGCGAAACTGGCGCAGTTCGCGCATCAACGTGGCTTCATCATTCACCTCTGCAAGACGCGTCTGTAGCCAGTCGGCGTAATGACGCCACTCCTGCGCCTCAGGCGGCGAGCTTTCAAGCTCCGCCAGCCATTGCGGTTGGGCGACCAGACTGTGCTCGACGAAATCGCTGAATGCCATCACCGACTGCGCCTGCTCACTTAATGTGGATACTGGAAAATCCGCCGGTAGCCGGTCTATGACCGTCTGCCAGTGCTGCTGTAATTGCGAAGAAAGCGGCATCTTAGGGGCTCCCTGGCCTGAAATTATCGTTTTCCACTATGCAGCCAGAACGGCTCTGCTGCCAGCGCCTGGCGACGGAAATATTCGAGGACGCTGCTGTCGTTATGCTCAATCGCCCGGTGGATTTCTTGCCAGCTTTCCAACCACGGTGCGGCAACATCTGCATACGCACCAGCCAGAAGCTGAACGCTGTCGATTTCGCGCGCCAGGCGCGGAAGCTGACCGACATACTCATCGGCTGACGGCTGCGCAATCGAATTTTTCAGCTCAGCCGCCGCGCGGGAGAGCTGAATATCAGCAAAACGTTTGAAAGAACCACTGATTTTCTGTTCACCGGCTGCGTTCATAAAGGGACGCCAGCCGCGATTCACCAGCCACTCGGTAAGCGCCAGCTTAGCGCCTACGCAGGCAACATTAAACAGCGCCGCCTGGGCGTTCTTTTCCTCCAACAACGCAGCTTCAGCTTCGTTCAAGCGCTCACGAAGTTGGGTCGTTGCCTTACGAGGGACAATACCGCCAAACAACACCAGCGTATGCCGAACGCGGGCAACCGCCTGCAAAATCTCGGCTTTCGCTTTTGAATTGCCACGATTGAGGACTTCATCATGATAGAGCCAGTGCGCCAGCGCGTTTTCCAGCGCCGCCTCCAGCGCCTGCTCCACGCTGGCCTTCGGCGTCACACGCAAAACAGATAATGCGGTTAGCGGACGCTCTTCATTGCCCTGCGCCAGATGATAGCCGCGAGCCGCTTTGCTCAGACTTCCCTGACGCAGCACGCCGATATCCAGCAGGCGATGGGCAAGGGTCAGAATATCCTGCGGATCGCCAGACAGCAGCTCCAGTTCCAGCTCGCAGATAGGCTCCTGATGCTCACCAGCTTTGACTTCCCCCCGATCGAGGGCAATTTCAATCTCGCTACCGCCTTCTTTCACTACCCATCTTTCACGTTCGAAATCGGTACTAAAAAGCGGCTGTACGTTCTGCGCAAGCTCGACCGGCAGCTCGCCCTGTGGCCAGACTTCGGCAGGAAGCCTCTCCAGCGCCAGTTCTGGTTTTTCCAGCGCAATATTGTACTCCGGGCGCTGATGTAGCCCGCCCACCACGCGACCGGCGATTTTCAGCGTCATTTCATAACGCCCCTGGTCACCGCGAATGCGCAACCCCATATCGTGGCGACGCAGCCAATTGTCCGCCGTTTCGTAGTAAATATTCAGCAGTTGAGCTGCGGGCGTGTGTTTAGCTTCTAACGCGCTAAGGTGCTGACGCAGTACGTCTACACCATTGTGGGCGACGATAAACTTTAATTCGATTTCTTGAGCCATGACTGAATTCTTCCGCTTATGTGCTGTGCCGGGAAAATGCGGCGAACTAACGACGATATTTCTTGTCAGTAAATAGTATTTTGCGGCGAATCGCCATGCAATGCGCATTTTGCCGGGCCACCTGTTGGATGATTCCGATTGTGGCGGAAAACTTTGCGTCACTACGGTGATGCCACTACTATCGTTCAACTTTTTATGACCAAACGATGACCTGATGCCAAAATTACGCCTTATTACATTTACTTTGCTGGCGCTTAGCGCCGCCACGGCGGTTCACGCGGAAGAAAAGCGTTACGTTTCTGATGAACTGAATACCTGGGTTCGCAGCGGTCCGGGCGATAACTATCGTCTCGTAGGCACCATCAACGCCGGGGAAGAAGTCGCGGTGCTGCAAACTAATGACAGCACCAGTTATGCACAAGTGCGCGACAGCAGCGGTCGTACCGCCTGGATCCCACTGAAAGAGCTGAGCAATGAGCCCAGTATCCGCATCCGCGTGCCGGACCTGGAAAACCAGGTCAAAACCCTGACCGATAAGCTGAACAACATCGATACCACCTGGAACCAGCGTACGGCGGACATGCAAAAGAAAGTCGCCGGTAGCGATGCCGTTATCAACGGCCTGAAAGAAGAGAACCAAAAGCTGAAAAACGAGCTGGTTGTCGCGCAGAAGAAGGTGAGCGCCGCCAATCTGCAATTAGATGACAAACAGCGCACCATTATCATGCAGTGGTTTATGTATGGCGGCGGCGTGCTCGGCGTCGGCCTGCTCCTCGGTCTGGTATTGCCACACCTGGTGCCGAGCCGCAAACGCAAAGACCGCTGGATGAACTAATTCGTCTTCTCTGCCAGACTTACGTATCATCGTGAGAAAACGAATACGGGAGAGTAAGGCGTGAAGGTTTATCTGGTCGGTGGTGCGGTTCGGGATGCGTTATTAAGGCTACCGGTCAAAGACAGAGATTGGGTCGTAGTTGGCGCTACGCCTCAGCAATTACTCGACGCGGGCTACCAGCAGGTAGGCCGCGATTTTCCCGTGTTCCTTCATCCGCAAAGCCGTGAAGAGTATGCCCTGGCGCGTACCGAGCGGAAATCCGGTTCCGGTTACACCGGCTTTACCTGCTATGCCGCCGCTGACGTCACCCTCGAGCAAGACCTGCAGCGCCGCGATCTAACAATTAATGCACTGGCCCAGGATGCTGACGGTCTGATTATCGATCCCTACGGCGGCCAGGATGATTTGCGTCTGCGCCTGCTGCGTCACGTCTCGCCCGCCTTTAGCGAAGATCCGCTGCGAGTTCTGCGGGTGGCGCGTTTTGCCGCGCGCTATGCGCATCTGGGCTTTCGCATCGCTGATGAAACTATGGCGCTGATGCGCACGATGGCCGATGCCGGTGAACTTGCGCACCTCACGCCCGAGCGGGTGTGGAAAGAGACGGAGAGCGCCCTCACCACCCGTAATCCCCAGGTTTTCTTTCAGACCTTACGCGACTGTCGTGCGCTCAAGGTGTTGTTCCCGGAAGTCGACGCCCTCTACGGCGTACCAGCACCTGCTAAATGGCATCCGGAAATCGACACGGGTCTGCATACCCTGATGACCATCACGATGGCGGCAATGCTCTCTCCTGAAGTGGACGTGCGTTTCGCCACCCTGTGTCACGATCTCGGGAAAGGGCTGACGCCGAAAGAGCTCTGGCCACGCCATCATGGTCACGGCCCGGCTGGCGTTAAGCTGGTCGAACAGCTTTGCGTTCGCCTGCGGGTACCCAATGAAATCCGCGATCTGGCAAAACTGGTCGCCGAATTTCACGATCTGATTCATACCCTGCCAATGCTACAGCCTAAAACGCTGGTCAAACTGTTCGATAACATTGACGCCTGGCGCAAACCGCATCGAGTCAGGCAAATTGCCTTAACCAGCGAAGCCGACGTGCGCGGGCGCGCCGGTTTTGAGGCTTGCGATTACCCTCAGGGTCGCCTGCTGCTTGAAGCCTGGGAAGTGGCCAAATCGGTGTCGACGAAACAGGTAGTGGCTGAAGGTTTTCAGGGGATTGAGATTCGCGAAGAGCTGACGCGTCGGCGGATTAAAGCCGTAGCACAATGGAAAGAAAAACGTTGCCCTCAGCCGCAAGACTGAGGGCCAGGTCTTATCAGAAGAAGACCACGTAGACCGCTGCCGCGACGACAAAACGGTAGATAGCGAACGGAATAAACGAGATACGTTTAATCAGCTGCAGGAAGGTTTTAATCGCAATCAGCGCGACGATAAACGCGGTGATGAAGCCAACGGCAAACATCGGAATATCGCTAACGCTCAGAAAACCGATGCTCTTGTACATATCCAGCACGGTTGCGCCCATCATCATCGGCACCGCCAGCAGGAACGAGAACTCAGAAGCCGCATAGCGGCTTACGCCCATCAGCATCCCGCCAGAAATGGTCGCCCCGGAACGCGAGAAACCCGGCCACAGAGCCAGACACTGGAAGCAACCGATCACGAACGCCTGACGATAGGTCATATCGTCAATGCCTACTGCGCGCGGCTGTTTTGGTTTCAGCACTTCCGCCGCGATCAGCAGCACGCCGCCAACAATCAGCGCATACATCACGTTAACCGGATTGAAAAGAGACTTAATGGAATCATGGAAAATCAGCCCCAGCACCACCGCCGGGATCATCCCAAGAAGAATATGAATAAGCGATAAACGACCACTGCCCTGGCCTTCATGCTCTGGAGGTCTGCCAAAATGAATACCGATAAGACCAAACAGACGACGCCAGAACATCACAACAACCGCAAGAATAGAACCTAGCTGAATCACCACCTCAAAAGTATTTGCGGTATCGCCTTCAAAACCAAGAAGATGACCGACAATAATCATATGACCCGTACTGGAAACAGGTAAAAATTCTGTCAAACCCTCAACCACACCCAATATTGCCGCCACCAGCAGCGAGTGTATATCGCTCATCCAATTAAACCCTTTAAAAAGTAAAATGAAAAAAACCAGGAACTATGACCGGTATAAACGCAATTTGTTTAACAAGTATGACCTGAAAAGTTTTGTTTCAGATTAAGGCCACGCTCAATAATGACACCAACGTTCGTTGCCCGGGCCACTGCGCCAGGCTTGCTGACTTTAATACGTACCCATGGAGATTGGAACTTTTCCAGCAGCAGGTCGGCAATTTCTTCCGCCACGCGTTCGACAAGCGCAAAACTCGCGCCCTCAACGTGATTAATCACCAGCTCGCTGATGTCAGCATAGCTGAGACAATCGCTGACATCATCACTGGCCGCCGCTTTGCGGTTATCCCACGCCATTTCGATATCGAACACCAGCTTCTGTTCGATGGTTTGTTCCCAGTCATAAACACCAATAGTGGTGATTACCGAAAGTTGCTCTATAAATACAATATCCATCACGACCTGCCTGCTTTTTGGCTAAACCGGATACCACTTCCGGCGAATTATGCGTATTATCCACAGATGCAAAGACATCCCCTAAATAATTTGCGTTGCGGGAAAGCAGCGACGCAGCGAGCCTTCGGGAACATAGCGCCACTATGCGTCCAGGCAAACCGACGCGCCGACTGCGCGAAAGGTGACGGGGATAAATCGACACTTTCAAAATGGAACAGCTGATGAGTGCAATCGCGCCTGGACTGGTTATCCTCGCCTACCTCTGCGGCTCAATCTCCAGCGCCATTCTGGTGTGCCGCCTCGCTGGCCTGCCCGATCCTCGCGATAACGGCTCCGGCAATCCCGGGGCGACCAACGTCCTGCGAATAGGCGGCAAGAGAGCAGCCGTAGCGGTGCTTATTTTTGACGTGCTGAAAGGCATGCTGCCGGTCTGGGGCGCGTGGGCATTGGGCCTGACCCCGTTCTGGCTTGGCCTGGTAGCGATTGCCGCCTGCGTGGGTCACATCTGGCCGGTATTCTTTAATTTTCGCGGCGGCAAAGGCGTGGCTACTGCTTTTGGCGCTATTGCCCCTATCGGCTGGGATCTCACCGGCGTGATGGCGGGGACCTGGCTGCTCACCATTCTGCTCAGCGGCTACTCTTCTCTCGGCGCCATCGTCAGCGCGCTTATCGCGCCGTTCTACGTATGGTGGTTTAAACCGCAATACACCTTCCCGGTGTCGATGCTTTCGTGCCTGATCCTGCTACGCCATCATGACAACATTCAGCGCCTGTGGCGTCGCCAGGAGACCCGAATCTGGACGCGGTTAAAAAAGAAGAAAAAAAAGCCAGAGCAGAAGTAACCTTTGCATCACGTATCCAACGGCCGCAGCTCGAAGTATGGCGGTTATGAGACTGATGACAAACTTGATTTAGATATGGTGCTGTATTCTTGTCGGGTGGCTGCGGCTCGAAGTATGACGGGCATAAGCTTTTCATATGACCGTGATGCTTAGCCCCCGATCAATACTCAACCCTGCTGTTTTATCTTGATTTTGCAGGGGCGCGACATTGCACGGCACCGTGTTACCACAGACCAAAAAAGGCTGGCAGGCCACGCTGGACCTGCAGTTTCAATTTCTTGGCGGGAAAACAACGCTCGCCTCCCGTCGTCATGTCGGTCCCCTCACCGTTCAACGCCCTTTTTATCCTGAAGAAGAGACCTGCCACCTCTATTTACTCCATCCCCCCGGCGGCATCGTCGGCGGCGATGAACTGACCATTAGCGTCACCATTGAGCCCGGTTGCCATACGTTGATCACCATGCCCGGCGCCAGTAAGTTTTATCGCAGCAGCGGCGCTCAGGCACGGCTTGAGCAAACCCTGGCGCTGGCCGAAAACGCAACGCTCGAATGGCTGCCGCAGGACGCGATCTTCTTTCCCGGCGCTAACGCCTCTTTG
Source organism: Klebsiella sp. MISC125 (assembly GCF_051131775.1). Lineage (NCBI taxonomy): Bacteria > Pseudomonadati > Pseudomonadota > Gammaproteobacteria > Enterobacterales > Enterobacteriaceae > Klebsiella > Klebsiella sp. MISC125. The sequence continues at coordinate 829,924 of NZ_CP180448.1, read as the reverse complement.
CATACCGCGTTTCACCTCACCACCTCCAGCACGCTGCTGGCCTGGGACCTACTGTGTCTTGGCCGCCCGGTGATTGGTGAAGCCTTTAGCCACGGCGCGATAACCAATCGGCTGGAAGTGTGGATCGACGGCTCCCCGCAATTGATTGAGCGCCTGAGTCTGGCCGACGGACAGCTGGCAAGCGTCGCTGAGCAGCCGTGGGTCGGAACTCTGCTGTTCTACCCGGCGAACGAAACGCTGCTGGACGGCGTGCGTGAAAAGCTTATTCCACTGGCTAATTACGCCGGAGCCACGCTTATCGATGGCCTGATGACAGTCCGCTTTTTAAGTGACGATAATCTGCTTTGCCAGCGGGCAATGCGCGATATCTGGCAATTTATGCGCCCGCATCTGACCGGTAAATCTCCGCTACTTCCCCGAATCTGGCTGACCTAAGAGAATGCTATGGAACTAACCCCCAGAGAAAAAGACAAGCTGTTGCTGTTTACCGCCGCGCTGGTGGCAGAGCGCCGTCTGGCCCGCGGTCTGAAGCTCAACTACCCCGAATCCGTGGCCCTGATCAGCGCCTTTATTATGGAAGGCGCGCGCGATGGTCAAAGCGTCGCGGCGCTAATGGAAGACGGACGTCACGTCCTGAGCCGCGATCAGGTCATGGAAGGCGTGCCGGAAATGATCCCCGACATCCAGGTTGAGGCCACCTTTCCGGACGGCTCGAAGCTGGTCACCGTCCATAACCCGATAATCTGAGGCAGCCACGATGATCCCAGGAGAGTATCAGGTAAAGCCCGGTCAGATAGCCATTAACGTTGGCCGCGCGACCTGCCGCATTACCGTTGAGAATCATGGCGACCGACCGATTCAGGTGGGATCGCATTACCACTTCGCCGAAGTTAACCCAGCGCTGAAGTTCGATCGTCAACAGGCCACCGGTTATCGTCTGAATATCGCCGCCGGAACCGCGGTGCGCTTCGAACCGGGGCAAAAACGCGAGGTGGAGCTGGTGGCGCTTGCCGGAACCCGCGCGGTGTATGGTTTTCGCGGCGAGGTCATGGGCAATCTGGAGGCTAGCGATGAGTGAGATTTCGCGTCAGGCCTGGGCCGATATGTTCGGCCCCACCATCGGCGACAAAGTGCGCCTGGCGGACACCGAGCTGTGGATCGAGGTTGAAGACGATCTCACTACCTACGGCGAAGAGGTCAAATTTGGCGGTGGCAAAGTGATCCGCGACGGTATGGGCCAGGGGCAGATGCTTGCCGCCGAATGCGTGGATCTGGTGCTGACCAACGCGCTGATTATCGATCACTGGGGGATCATCAAAGCCGATATCGGCGTCAAAGACGGACGGATCTTCGCTGTCGGTAAAGCGGGAAATCCGGACATTCAACCCAACGTCACGATCCCTATCGGCGCGGCGACGGAAATTATTGCTGCGGAAGGTAAGATCGTCACCGCAGGCGGCGTCGACACCCATATTCACTGGATCTGCCCGCAGCAGGCGGAAGAGGCGCTGGTCTCCGGCGTCACCACGATGATCGGCGGCGGTACCGGTCCGGCGGCGGGAACTAACGCCACAACCTGTACGCCGGGGCCGTGGTACATCTCGCGAATGCTACAGGCGGCAGACAGTCTGCCGGTCAATATCGGCCTGCTGGGCAAAGGCAACGGCTCGAATCCGGATGCGCTGCGTGAGCAGGTTACTGCGGGGGTTATTGGCCTGAAAATTCACGAAGACTGGGGCGCGACGCCGGCGGCAATCAACTGCGCGCTGACCGTAGCCGACGAGATGGATGTTCAGGTCGCGTTGCACAGCGACACTCTCAATGAATCCGGCTTCGTGGAAGATACCCTGGCGGCTATTGGCGGGCGCACTATCCATACTTTCCATACCGAAGGCGCGGGCGGCGGCCATGCGCCGGATATTATTACCGCCTGCGCACACCCCAATATTCTGCCGTCATCGACCAATCCAACGCTGCCCTATACCGTCAACACCATTGACGAGCATCTGGACATGCTGATGGTTTGCCATCACCTCGACCCGGATATCGCCGAGGACGTGGCGTTTGCCGAATCGCGTATTCGTCGGGAAACCATCGCCGCAGAAGACGTCCTGCACGACCTAGGCGCGTTCTCCCTCACCTCGTCCGATTCGCAGGCCATGGGCCGCGTCGGTGAAGTGATTTTGCGTACCTGGCAGGTGGCGCACCGCATGAAAGTCCAGCGCGGCCCGTTAGCGGAAGAGAACGGGGATAACGATAACTACCGCGTGAAGCGCTATATCGCCAAGTACACCATTAACCCGGCGCTGACCCACGGCATCGCCCATGAAGTTGGTTCGATTGAAGCGGGTAAACTGGCAGATCTGGTGCTGTGGTCCCCGGCGTTCTTCGGCGTGAAACCGGCGACAGTGGTCAAAGGCGGCATGATCGCCATCGCGCCGATGGGCGATATCAACGCTTCCATCCCGACGCCACAGCCCGTGCACTATCGCCCAATGTTCGGCGCGCTGGGTAGCGCTCGTCACCACTGCCGCTTGACCTTCCTGTCGCAGGCGGCGGCGGAAAACGGCGTCGCTGAAAAGCTGAACCTGCACAGCATGACGGCAGTAGCGAAAGGCTGCCGCACAGTACAAAAAACCGATATGCGCCACAACGGACTGCTGCCCAATATTACCGTTGATTCGCAAACCTACGAGGTGCGTATCGACGGCGAACTGATCACCAGCGAACCGGCGGACGTACTACCAATGGCGCAACGTTATTTCCTGTTTTAAGGAGTGAAAATGCTTTATTTGACCCAACGCGTGGACGCTCCGGCACAGGCCACTGCCAGCGTCACGCTGCCGATTGATGTGCGGGTGAAAAGCCGCATTAAAGTCACGCTTAATGATGGCCGCCAGGCGGGCCTGCTGTTGCCGCGCGGCCTGCTGCTGCGCGGCGGCGATATTCTTAGCAACGAAAACGGCAGCGAATTTATCAAGGTGATCGCCGCCGATGAAGCCGTTTCAGTGGTGCGTTGTGATGACCCCTTTGTGCTGGCAAAAGCCTGCTATCACCTAGGAAACCGCCATGTGCCGCTGCAAATCATGCCCGGCGAGCTACGCTACCATCATGATCACGTGCTGGACGATATGCTGCGCCAGTTTGGTCTGGCCGTTGATTTCGCTCACCTGCCGTTTGAACCGGAAGCCGGAGCTTACGCCAGCGAGTCGCACGGCCATCACCACCACCACGATCATGGGCACAGCCACTAACATGCCGACGCCGGAAAAACGTCTGCGGCTAATGCAGCTTGCCAGCAGCAGTCTGCCGGTCGGCGGCTATAGCTGGTCTCAAGGGCTGGAGTGGGCGGTGGAAGCAGGCTGGGTGCCGGATAGTGCCGCCTTTGAGCGCTGGCAGCTGCGGCAGATGGAACAGAGCTTTTTTACCGTCGACCTGCCGCTGTTCGCCCGGCTTTATCATGCCTGCGAAGCGAGCGATCTGACCGTAGCGCAGCGCTTGACGGCTTATCTGCTCGCCTGCCGGGAAACTCGTGAGCTGCGTGATGAAGAGCGCAATCGCGGTGCAGCCTTCACCCGCCTGCTCGCCGACTGGCAACCGGACTGCCCGCCCGAATGGCGCAAACTGTGTCAACAAAGCCAACTTACCGGCATGGCATGGCTCGGCGTGCGCTGGCAAATCGCCATCCCCGACCTGGCTCTTAGCCTCGGCTACAGCTGGATTGAGAGCGCGGTGATGGCAGGCGTCAAGTTAGTGCCTTTTGGCCAACAAGCCGCCCAGCAGCTGATTCTGCGCCTATGCGACCGCTACGCGGCGGATATGGACAGTGCCCTGGCCGCGCCAGACAGCGCTATCGGCTCGGCCACGCCGCTTGCCGCCATCGCCTCCGCCCGGCATGAAACCCAATATTCCCGACTATTCCGTTCTTAGGAGAAGGTATGAACACGATTAAGCAACCGCTGCGCGTCGGCGTCGGCGGCCCGGTCGGCTCCGGTAAAACCGCGCTGCTGGAAGCGCTTTGCAAAGCGATGCGCGACACTTATCAGTTAGCGGTGGTGACCAACGACATCTATACCAAAGAGGATCAACGGATCCTCACCGAAGCCGGAGCCCTGGAGCCCGAGCGGATTGTCGGCGTTGAAACCGGCGGCTGCCCGCACACTGCTATTCGTGAAGATGCATCGATGAACCTCGCCGCAGTGGAAGCCCTGAGCGAAAAATTCGGCAACCTCGATCTTATCTTCGTGGAAAGTGGCGGCGATAACCTGAGCGCCACCTTCAGCCCGGAGCTAGCGGACCTTACCCTCTACGTGATCGACGTGGCGGAAGGAGAGAAGATCCCGCGCAAAGGCGGGCCGGGGATCACCAAATCTGACTTTCTGGTGATCAATAAAACCGATCTCGCACCTTATGTGGGCGCGTCTCTGGAAGTGATGGAGCGCGATACCATGCGCATGCGCGGCGAGCGTCCGTGGACGTTTACCAATTTAAAAGCTGGTGACGGCCTGGCGAAGATCATTGCTTTTCTGGAAGAGAAAGGGATGTTGCGGGTGTAGTTTATTGCCCGCTGGCACTTCGTTTGCCGGGCCTACAAAACCGTAGGCCCGGCAAAATTACGCTGCCGGTAACTCCGCCAGCGGCCAGCGAGGGCGAACGGTCACGCCGAGCTCGGCTTTCGCGCCGGAGTGCAGGCGAACCATGCCCGCGTAGGCAATCATCGCACCGTTATCGGTGCAGAACTCAGGGCGAGCATAGAACACTTCCCCCCCGCGTTTTTTCATCATCTCCGCCAGCTTCGCGCGCAGCGTACGGTTAGCGCTGACGCCCCCCGCCATCACCAGACGCTTAAAACCGGTTTGATCCAACGCACGACGGCATTTGATCATCAATGTATCCACCACTGCATCTTCAAAAGCACGGGCAATGTCAGCGCGGGTTTGATCATCATTGTCGTTGCTGCGAATGGTGTTCGCGGCAAAGGTTTTCAGGCCAGAGAAGCTAAAATCCAGCCCCGGACGGTCGGTCATGGGGCGAGGAAAGACAAAACGTCCTTCGGTACCCTGCGAGGCCATCTTCGACAGCATCGGGCCGCCAGGATAATCAAGCCCCAGCAGTTTAGCGGTCTTATCGAAAGCTTCACCCGCCGCATCGTCAATCGACTCGCCCAGCAGTTCATATTGACCGATGCCGGTAACGCTAATCAGCTGTGTGTGGCCGCCGGAGACCAGCAGCGCAACAAACGGATATTGCGGCGGATTGTCTTCCAGCATCGGCGCCAGCAGATGCCCTTCCATATGATGCACCGGGATCGCTGGGACGTTCCATGCAAACGCCAGCGAACGTCCGACGGTTGCGCCTACCAGCAGTGCGCCAACCAGACCCGGGCCTGCGGTATACGCGACGGCATCAATATCTTTTGCCGTCAGACTCGCTTCTTTTAGCGCCGCCTGGATCAGCGGCACGGTTTTACGCACGTGATCGCGGGAAGCCAGTTCGGGCACAACGCCACCGTAATCAGCGTGTAATTTCACCTGACTATACAGTTGATTGGCTAGCAGACCTTTTTCGTCGTCGTAAATGGCGATGCCGGTTTCATCGCAGGATGTTTCAATACCCAGTACACGCATGACTTGTTTTACCTCATTTCAATACCGCGCAGTGTAGGACCAATGCTGGTTGATGTAAAACTTTCCTCACCCCTGGCGTTCACTTCGTGTATACTCCCTGTCCTTATAAAAGTCCCTTTCAAAATCGCATCGGTGCTTTACAAAGCAGCAGCAATTGCAGTAAAATTCCGCACCATTTTGAAATAAGCTGGCGTTGATGCCAGCGGCAAACCGAATTTATTAAAGGTGAGAGTTACATGCCGGTAATTAAAGTACGTGAAAACGAGCCGTTCGACGTAGCACTGCGTCGCTTCAAACGTTCATGCGAAAAAGCAGGTGTTCTGGCGGAAGTTCGTCGTCGTGAGTTCTATGAAAAACCGACTACCGAACGTAAACGCGCTAAAGCTTCTGCTGTGAAACGTCACGCGAAGAAACTGGCTCGCGAAAACGCACGCCGCACTCGTCTGTACTAATCTATTGAGGGCTCAGCTCTCAATTCAGACCGAGTTGTAGTTGTAAGGCCGTGCTTCCGAAAGGAATGCGCGGCTTATTTTCGTTTATAGTCATCAAAAAAACAGGGGCTTATGGCTGGACGAATTCCTCGCGTTTTTATTAATGACCTGCTGGCGCGTACCGATATCGTCGATCTGATCGATGCACGGGTAAAGCTGAAAAAGCAGGGCAAGAATTATCACGCGTGCTGTCCGTTCCATAACGAAAAAACCCCCTCTTTCACCGTCAACGGTGAAAAACAGTTTTATCACTGCTTTGGCTGCGGTGCGCACGGCAACGCTGTCGACTTCCTGATGAACTACGACAAGCTCGAGTTCGTGGAAACGGTCGAAGAGCTTGCCGCCATGCACAATCTCGAAGTGCCGTATGAAGCAGGTAATGGACCCAGCCAAATTGAGCGCCATCAGCGGCAGAATCTTTATCAGTTGATGGATGGTCTGAACACGTTTTATCAACAGTCTCTGATGCAACCCGCCGCTGACCCCGCGCGCCAGTATCTGGCACAACGTGGTTTAAGCAGCGAGGTGATTACGCGCTTTGCGATTGGTTATGCCCCTCCCGGTTGGGACAACGTTTTAAAACGTTTTGGCGGCAATCAAGAAAATCGCCAGTCGCTCATTGATGCAGGCATGCTGGTCACCAACGATAAGGGACGCAGCTACGACCGCTTCCGCGAACGGGTGATGTTCCCCATCCGCGATAAGCGAGGCCGGGTGATTGGTTTTGGTGGTCGCGTGCTAGGCGATGCCTTGCCGAAGTACCTGAACTCCCCGGAAACCGATATTTTCCATAAAGGCCGCCAGCTGTACGGCCTTTATGAAGCGCAGCAGGATAACGCTGAACCGCCGCGTCTGCTGGTGGTCGAAGGTTATATGGACGTGGTTGCGCTGGCGCAGTTCGATATTAACTACGCTGTCGCGTCGTTAGGTACGTCGACGACCGCTGACCATATTCAGCTGTTGTTCAGGGTTACCAATCAGGTCGTTTGCTGTTACGACGGCGACCGGGCAGGCCGCGATGCCGCCTGGCGAGCGCTGGAAACGGCGCTGCCGTATATGACCGACGGACGCCAGCTGCGTTTCATGTTTCTGCCGGATGGCGAAGACCCGGATACGCTAGTGCGTAAAGAGGGAAAAGCCGCATTTGAAGCGCGGATGGAGCAGGCTCAGCCGCTCTCCACGTTTTTGTTCAACAGCCTGCTGCCGCAGGTAGACTTGAGCACTCCGGACGGGCGCGCACAGCTAAGCACTTTAGCGCTGCCGCTGATAACCCAGGTGCCGGGTGAAACGCTGCGCATTTATCTGCGCCAGGAGTTAGGTAACAAGCTGGGGATTTTAGATGATGCGCAGCTTGAACGTTTAATGCCAAAACAGTCCGAAAATGGCCCGCAACGCCCTGCTCCGCAGCTAAAACGCACGACCATGCGTATACTTATAGGATTGCTGGTGCAAAACCCGGATCTGGCCCCGCGAGTACCGCCTTTAGAAGGGCTGGACCCAAGTAAAATGCCCGGACTTGGTTTATTTAACGAACTGGTCAAAACGTGTTTATCTCAGCCAGGACTGACCACCGGGCAACTTTTAGAGCAGTATCGCGGCAAAAATGAAGCCGTGACCCTTGAAAAACTGTCGATGTGGGACGATATAGCAGATAAAGATATCGCTGAAAAAACCTTCACCGACTCGCTCAACCATATGTTTGATTCACTGCTTGAGCTGCGACAGGAAGAGCTGATAGCTCGCGATCGCACGCACGGTTTAAGCAGTGAGGAACGCCGGGAACTCTGGACTATCAGTCAGGAACTGGCAAAAAAATGAATTTAACGGCTTAACTGCCGAATACCGTTCGGGAAGACCCCGACAGCCGCTCGAGGCGCAGCGGCAATAATATAAGTACGCCCTCGCTTTAAATGTTGGCAGCTCGTCTGCTTACACCAATCAAACGAATTAAGTGTGGATACCGTCTTATGGAGCAAAACCCGCAGTCACAGCTGAAGCTTCTTGTCCAACGTGGTAAGGAGCAAGGCTATCTGACCTATGCCGAGGTCAATGACCATCTGCCGGAAGATATCGTCGACTCCGACCAGATCGAAGACATCATCCAAATGATCAACGATATGGGCATTCAGGTGATGGAAGAAGCACCGGATGCCGATGATCTGCTGCTTGCTGAAAATAGCAACAATACCGACGAAGATGCGGAAGAGGCTGCTGCACAGGTTCTCTCCAGCGTTGAATCTGAAATCGGCCGTACAACTGACCCGGTGCGCATGTACATGCGCGAGATGGGTACCGTCGAACTGCTGACGCGTGAAGGCGAAATCGACATCGCCAAACGTATCGAAGATGGGATTAACCAGGTTCAGTGCTCCGTTGCTGAATACCCGGAAGCAATTACCTATCTGCTGGAACAGTACGATCGCGTTGAAGCAGAAGAAGCGCGTCTGTCCGATCTCATCACCGGATTCGTCGATCCGAACGCCGAAGAAGAGATGGCGCCAACGGCGACGCACGTCGGTTCTGAACTCTCTCAAGAAGAAAGGGATGACGACGAAGACGAAGATGAAGAAGAAGACGACGACAGCAGCGATGACGACAACAGCATCGACCCTGAGTTGGCACGCGCGAAATTCGGTGAGCTGCGTACACAGTACGAACTGACCCGCGATACCATCAAAGCGAAAGGTCGTAGCCACGCCGCAGCGCAGGAAGAAATTCTCAAACTGTCAGAAGTCTTCAAGCAGTTCCGTCTGGTACCGAAGCAATTTGATTATCTGGTCGGCAGCATGCGTAGCATGATGGACCGCGTTCGTACACAAGAGCGCATCATCATGAAACTGTGCGTTGAACAGTGCAAAATGCCGAAGAAAAACTTCATCACTCTGTTCACTGGCAACGAAACCAGCGAAACCTGGTTCAATGCGGCCATCGCCATGAATAAACCGTGGTCAGAGAAGCTGCTTGACGTTAAAGATGACGTTCAGCGCAGCCTGATGAAACTGCAGCAGATCGAACAAGAAACTGGCCTGACCATTGAGCAGGTCAAAGACATCAACCGTCGTATGTCTATCGGTGAAGCGAAAGCCCGCCGTGCGAAGAAAGAGATGGTTGAAGCGAACTTGCGTCTGGTTATCTCTATCGCCAAGAAATACACCAACCGTGGTCTGCAGTTCCTCGATCTGATTCAGGAAGGCAACATCGGCCTGATGAAAGCGGTAGATAAGTTTGAATACCGTCGCGGTTACAAGTTCTCCACCTACGCAACCTGGTGGATCCGTCAGGCAATCACCCGCTCTATCGCGGACCAGGCGCGCACCATCCGTATTCCGGTGCATATGATTGAGACTATCAACAAACTCAACCGTATTTCACGCCAGATGCTGCAAGAGATGGGTCGCGAGCCGACGCCAGAAGAGCTGGCCGAGCGCATGCTGATGCCGGAAGATAAAATTCGTAAAGTGCTCAAAATTGCCAAAGAGCCTATCTCCATGGAAACGCCGATTGGCGACGATGAAGATTCGCATCTGGGCGATTTCATCGAGGATAACACCCTCGAGCTGCCGCTGGACTCTGCCACCACTGAGAGCCTGCGAGCCGCCACTCACGACGTTCTGGCAGGCCTCACCGCCCGCGAAGCGAAAGTCCTGCGTATGCGTTTTGGTATTGATATGAATACCGACCACACGCTGGAAGAAGTGGGTAAACAGTTCGACGTTACCCGCGAACGTATCCGTCAGATCGAAGCGAAGGCGCTGCGTAAACTGCGTCATCCAAGCCGCTCTGAAGTACTGCGTAGCTTCCTCGACGATTAATTATCGCCACGCTCGTCAAAAAGCCAGTCAAATGACTGGCTTTTTTATTACTTAATCAAAACCATTCCCCCGAAAAATATAAAAATACAATAAATAAATATTTCAATATATATATGAGTCATATTCCTATTAATAGTCAAATAAAAGCAAACAACTGGACTCAAAGTTTTTCTTTTGTACTATCAGTTCATATATAGCATTTAATGCTCAGTACAGAAAAATATTACAAGGAAAAGTAATGAGAAATCATCGTAAGATTCAGCTGGCTGATTTTAATCGCATGGCTATCTTAACGGCGGCGAACACGCTCTTTCTGAGCCGTGGAGTAGAAAGCACAAGGATGGACGAAATTGCAGAGGGTGCAGGATTTAGTAAGACAACGCTTTATACCTATTTCGAGAGTAAGCAAGACATTCTGGATCATCTTATTCTCGATGGTATGGTGTGTTTTCACCAACAAATAAAACTCATAGCTAGCCGACAAAATCCATTCCGCGAATTTTATCGTGAGTTTTGTCAGGCGCTAATTGATATCCATGATGACGGTGTTGTCTATTTCCAGGGCATGACAGGAAAAATTGGCTGTTCCGTAAAAGAAACCGACGATAGAAAAGTGCTGATGGATATTTATCTGATCGGGGAAGAGATGAATCAGATTATCGCCGCACAAATCTCCAGAGCAGTTGAACAAAAAGAACTTACGTTAAACGCCCCCATCACGGATGTGATCATGCTGTTCTGGCTTTGTCTTACCGGGCTGGTGGAGAAATCATCCAGTAAAGAAGAGTATCTTGTTCGTCACCTTGAGAAAGACCGGGTGGCTTTTCTGAACTTTGCTTTTGAATCTTTACTACTGATGATAGAAAAAAGGAGCGAGTAAATGATAAAGAAAATTTTGCCCGGCCTACTGATATGCATCGTAGTTATCTCTGCATATTCTGATAATTGACTCTTTCCTCACATCACCCCCGATAAACGCGAATCCGAAACTCATCTGGAATCACTACCGGAAGTACATTAAAGCCCTCGCGTCGCCAGCGCATCATCAAGCTCCCGGTAGGCTTCGACCAGTTTATCCAGCGTAGCGCGGTTGAGGCCGCTGGGATTTGGCAACACCCATACCTCCGTCGCGCCGATAGTCACCTGCTGCTTGCCCCAGCGTGCGCCGCGGACCTGAAACGCTTTCTCAAAGGCCTGTTTGCCGAGAATCGCCAGCGCGCGCGGCTGATACTCTTCCATCTTTCTGACCAGCTCTCGCCCACCGCTGCGCAGCTCCAGCAGTTCAACCTCACTGGCCTGCACCGTCGGGCGCTCAACTAACATGGTGATCCCGCAGCGGGTATCCAGCAGCTGTAGCTCCTCCTCAGGCTTCAGAAGGCGGTCAGTAAACCCGGCCTGGTGAATCACCTTCCAGAAGCGATTGCCTGGATGAGCAAAGTGGAAACCGGTATGGGCAGAAGACTTCCCGGGATTGATACCGCAAAAGACCACCCGTAGGTCCGGCGCCAAAATATCGTTAATCATGTTTTCCCCAGCTCAATAACTAAAAGCTAATTATAAAGGATTGAAAATGCATTGTTTATAAAAACAGCAGCCGTGCGTTTTAGGCTGGATTGCAGGCATCAGTTACTTTATAATCCCTCGCCACGGCCCCTTAGCTCAGTGGTTAGAGCAGGCGACTCATAATCGCTTGGTCGCTGGTTCAAGTCCAGCAGGGGCCACCAAATATCAAGGACTTGCGAGAAATCGTGAGTCCTTTTTTTATGGGTAACATCCAGGATGTCGTCACCCGGTATGCGCCAGTATTCAGGAGAGATTGGATCGTGAATGGAAAAAATGGCAACGCTGATTAACGCCTTCACCTCAAGGGTGAAAGCGTCGGGTTAGAATTTTTTGACCGGCTAGCTCACACAAGTTCCTGGAGCTGCTCGCGCATATAAGAAGAGAAGTACTCAGGATTTTTGATAACGATACGGTTACCAGATGCGATTTTTTCCGCCCATCCGGCCACTTTATTCGTAAACTCGGGATTCCACCCCTCCTTCTCGCCGCGCGCCATCACGTCAGCTGCGCTCGCCGGAGTCCCCAACTCATTCAAATACTTTAAAATTCCCTTCGCCGTACTTTCATCCATTGAATGCGGCACTGATGCCGATGTGTTCATACCACCAATGAAATCTAATGCTTTATCAATGACTGTTGGCATGCTCTTATCCTTAAAATTAACCGCGTAAAAGACACCTTTCTAATATGACCCCAAGTCAGCCGGGATATCAAAGGGAACGTTGCCTTTATTTGATTCAGACCTCAGTCAAACGCTTGCGTGGTGCTTTTATGCACTAATAACGATGTGGAATTCATCCTCAGGTTACAAGTTACATTCACACGGCAAGTGACGACCAATCAGCTTACGGTATAAAAAAGCCCCGATGTTGGCTCCTACCACCGGCGTCAACAGCGGCACCAGAAAATAAGGTATCGTTCGCCCACCAGTAAACGCAATCTCACCCCAACCTGCCAAGCAGGCAAAAATCTTCGGGCCAAAATCACGAGCTGGATTAAGGGCGAAGCCGGTCAGTGGCCCCATCGACGCGCCAATTACCGCAATCAACAAGCCAATCAGCAGCGGTGCCAGTGGGCCTCGCGGGATGCCGTTACCGTCATCCGTTAATGCCATAATCATCGCCATCAGGATCGCAGCAATAGTGGTTTCAATGGCAAAAGCCTGCGCGAAGGTAATATGTGGATTCGGGTAGGTTGAAAATACGCCTGCCAGATTAAGGCTCTCCACACTACCGCGTACAACATGCTGCGCCAGCTCAGTATCAAGAAAGAGGTTTTGATACAATCCGTAGACCAACGCTGCCGCACAGAACGCCCCAGCCATCTGCGCCATAATAAACGGTACAACCTTACGCCGTTCAAAACAGGCGAACAGCCACAGCGCAATGGTAACCGCCGGATTCAGATGCGCCCCGGAAACGCCTGCGGTCAGATAGATAGCCATCGCCACGCCAAGTCCCCAGATAATACTGATCTCCCACTGACCGAAACTGGCCCCCGCCACTCTCAGCCCGGCAACGCAGCCTGCGCCAAAGAAGACAAGTAAACCGGTACCGAGAAACTCCGCAATGCACTGCCCGCGTAAGGTTGATGTCTGGCTCATAGTCGGATCCTGAATAAAAAAGATAAAATAATGAGTATGTTATCTGCTATTTTGAATAACTAACCCGCTTCCCCGGATAACACCAGCCCGGTCGCTACGGCATTTCGCGGCCCTTCCGTCCCACGAATATTGCCCTGCCCGGCAACAACGCCGTAATGCGCCAACGCTTCAGTGATCATCTGTGGAATTTCAAAATCCAGCGATGAACCACCGACCAGCACCACAAAGGTAATATCGCGAATGGAACCACCAGGCGAGACCTGACGCAACGCACGCAGGCAGTTCGTCACAAAGACCTTCTCCTTTGCCTGCCGACGCACCAGGCGAATTTTCTCCAGCGAAGTCTGGTTATCGATAGGGATCGGTTCGCCATCTTTGAGATACACAACTTTGGCAAATACCGACGGGCTCAGCGGTTCGCGAAAGAACTCCACCGCACCGTTTTCATGACGAATACTGAACAGGCTCTCCACTTTTGCCAGCGGATATTTTTTAATCTCTTCTGCCAGAAACGGATCGCTCAGACCTAGCTCCGTTTTAATCAGCAGGCTGACCATATTCCCCGCCCCGGCCAGATGAATAGCTTTCACCGTTCCTTCACTATTGATAATGGCGGCATCGGTAGAACCTGCGCCTAAATCAAGGATCGCCAGCGGTGCAGCGCAACCTGGCGTCGTCAGCGCCCCAGCCACTGCCATGTTGGCTTCCACCCCCCCCACTTCAACAGCTGTATTCAGCCGCATGCTCAGTTCACTGGCGATCGTTTGCATCTGTAGTCGATCGGATTTCACCATCGCCGCAATACCGACGGCGTTTTCCATCGAATATTCCCCGGCGATACCGCCCAGCACTTTGCGAGGAATAAAGGTATCGACAGCTAGCAGATCCTGGATATGTATCGTGCTCATGTTGTGTCCACTCAGTGAGGCCATCACCTTACGTACGCGCTCCAGCATACCGCCCGCGTGGGTACCGGCTTCACCGCGAATATCGCGAACAGGCGCACAGGTGTTCATCGCCTGCATAATGGCCTGCGCCCCTTTCGCCACATCGGCTTCACCACTGCGCTTTTCTCCGCTGATAAAGATCCTTCCCGCTGGGATCGTTCTCGATTGCACATCGCCCTGCGGGGTTTTCAGTACCACGGCAGAGCGGTTGCCGATCAGCGCTCTTGCGATCGGGACGATCGTCTGGGTTTCCTCCGGCGTCAGGGCAAAGAAGGTGGCGATGCCATAGGGATTCGACAGCACCCGAACAACCTGCCCCGGGGCCGCAACTTCCACCGCCGCCTGTACGCCCTCCGGAACCTTCTCCAGCAACGTCACTTCATCGATCACCGGCAACGTTCTGCGCAGACGATTATTGACCAGCACGCCATCGTCATTTTTCAGGATCGCCGCTACCACGTTGACGCCGCGATCCAGCGCCTCATTCAACAACCAGACCGCTTCAAGAAAATCCATCTCTTCGCCAATCAGCGGGATCCAGCCCTGCGTAAACCGATCGCTGCTCAACGACGCCAGTTTATCTATGCCGATCGTGGTTCCCACTCCGACGCCAATACCACCTGGCGTTTGCGGGTTATGACCAATCATTGTCGATTCAGTAATGATGGTTTCGGTGATTGTTTCCATGGCAACATCGCCAATCACTGGCGCAGCTTCATTGATGCAGATTTTCACCACGTCCTTAAGCGACCAGGTCGTTTTATCCAGCGCCTGCTGCAGGGAGGCTATCACCCCGGCAATATTGTCCCGCGTGCCTTTCATGCCTGTGGTGGCGACAATCCCGCTGGCGATAAACCGGCCATGCTGCGCCAACGCCACTTCCGTGGTGGCGTTGCCGATATCAATCCCTGCAATTAACGGCATACCCCCTCCGTCACTGGCTGCCTTTACGCAGCTTATTTCTCTGCTGATACACCTCTGCCGACTCGCGAACAAACCCGGCATTCACCATGGCGTGCCAGGTGTGCTCCAGCTCATCAGCAATGGCCAGTAGTTCGGCAACAGAAGAACGGAACGGACGCAACGCGTTGTAGATCTCCAGAATGCGGGCATCCGGAATAGCAATCAGCTCCGCCGCGCGCCGGAAATTACGTGCCACAGCATGGCGCTGCATCTGCTCAGCTATCTGCGCCTGATACTCCAGCGTTTGCTGAGAAATACGTACATCCTGCGGTCCTACGCGTCCCGCTAGCACATTTTCAAGGGTAATATCGGTTAACGGCTTCCCGGTTGGGGTCTGGATATTCTCCGGGCAGCGGGTCGCTAACGGATAATCCTGAGCGGTCATAATGTTGTCGTTCATCCTTATTCCCTTACTAATGCAATGTGCAGCGTGACGGGCGCGGCATCCTGCACCACGTGTTTGGTTTCTTTAATATGAAACAGCGCAGCCTTAGCCATAAATTTCGGCCGCACCATCTGGTCATTCACCACCGGTACCGGCGAGGGCGACTCTTTACGTGCGTAGCGCGCAGCGTTCTTACCAATCTGCCGATAGATTTCCAGCGTCAGCAGCGGGGCCTGAGAGAACAACTCAAGGTTGCTCAGCGGCAGTAAATCACGCTGATGAATAACCGTAGTTCCTTTCGACTGAATACCAATGCCAATACCGGAACCGCTAAGGTTCGCCGCATCCCAGGCCATAAAGGAGACATCCGAGGTGCGCAGAATTCTCACTACTCGCGCATGCAGCCCCTCCTCTTCAATCCCGGCGACCAGTTCTTTCAGGATCGCTTCATGCGGCATATCAATCAGCGTTTTATGCTGATACTTATCAAAAGCCGGACCGACGCCGATCACCACTTCATCCGCGCGATCGTCGGCTTTTGCCGCCTCTCCTTCGCTAACCTGCAAAGTGAAAACAGGTTTACGTTCAGTTGTACATTCCACTGTGTACCGCCTTATTCAATCGAGCCTGGTTGTACCACGCTCGCGATATTTTTAATTTCCTCCCAACGTTCGGCAGAGATGCGATAGCCGGTGCCAGGTCCCTGATAATCATTGATATCATTGACGGCGCTGACCACTTCAAACTGGCGATCCAGAATGGCGGAGGTTTGCAGGTAATCGCCGGTCACACGCTGCCTTAGCATGTTAAGAATGTTGCTGGCGATATCTTCGAAGCCGTTACTACTTAATGCGCTGACGATATCCAGCCCGGTGATATTGCGCTTCATCATCTCTTCCACGGCGGCCAGATCCTCCACTACGTTGCGCGCGGGCATATCTTTGCTGCCGTGGGCATAGGTGGCGGCGTCTACTTCCTCATCGCTAATCAGCGGCAGGCCCAGTTCGCGGAACACCGCCTGAATGGCGCGCGCAGCCTTATTGCGGATAGCGATGGTTTCCTCTTCAGTTACCGGACGCAGACCACCGTCGACCATCAGATCGCGTTGCAAAATGTTGTAATCATCGAAGTCTTCGGCATCGAAGTTCGACCCGGCAAACATGTTGTCGTAGTTCGGCACGGCGCTATAGCCGGAGAAGATAAAGTCGGTGCCGGGCAGCATCTGCATCAGCGTGCGGGCGGTGCGGCGAATATCGGAATGTGAGAAGGTTTGATCATTGGCTGAGGCCACTTCGAGGTCGAGCATCGAGGCTATCAGGTTTTCCGCCAGTACCGCACGGATCCCCGACGGCACCGCGCCGGTCATCCCGATACAGCTGACCGCACCGTTTTGCAGCCCCTGCACCCCCGCGCCTTTGGTGATAAAGATGCAGCGTGACTCCAGGTACAGCATCGATTTACTTTCTGAATAGCCCATCAGCGCCTCCGAGCCAGTACCAGAGGTGTAGCGCATTTTCAGCCCGCGGGAAGCATAGGCCGAGGCGAGAAAGGCTTTCGACCACGGCGTGTCATCGCCATCGGTAAACACCGACTCCGTACCGTATACCGACACCGTTTCGGCATAGCTGGTTAATCCACGCATTCCCAGTTCCAGCTCGGTGGCTTCTTCGACGGAACATTGCGTGAGCACACCTGGGCGACCGCACTGGGAGCCGACCAGCAGCGCCAGAGCGTTAAACGGCGCATAGCGGGCGATACCGACAGTGGTTTCCTGCTCAGAAAATCCGCGGATCCCGGCTTCGGCGGCATCCGCAGCAATCTGCACCGGGTTATCTTTCAGATTAGTGACGTGACACTGGTTGGAAGGAGTGCGTCTGGCGCGCATTTTTTGCAGCGCCATCATCATTTCCACCACGTTCATTTTCGCCATCACCTCCACCGCTTTCGCCGGGGTGATGGCGGTGGTAATGGCAATAATCTCTTCACGGCTAACGTGGATATCCACCAGCATTCGGGCGATTTCCAGCGCGTCGAGCTGCATGGCGCGTTCGGTTTCCGCAACGTTAATCGCGTAGTCGGCAATAAAGCGGTCAATCATGTCAAACTGTTCGCGGCTCTTGCCGTCCAGCTCAACAATCCGACCGTTTTTTACCTTCACCGACGACGCCGGATCGTATGGACTTTCCATGGCGATCAGCCCCTCTTCCGGCCATTCACCAATAAGCCCATCCTGATTGACTGCTCGCTGGGCAAGGACTTCGAATCGTTTTGATCTTCTCATAGCTCGTTGACTCAAAAGATAAATAATAGGAACGCCGGGCAATACCGCAGGAGGTATTAAACTCTCCTGAGATAGTGTGAATCAGCAATAGCGGAACTTTAAATGAGCAGAATAATAAAAAAATAAAATTAATTACGTTCCAATCTGATACAAAATAAAACTTGAGAGTTTCATTATGAAACGAAAATTTAGAGCAGTCACAACGAAATGTGACCAGGTTAAATGATCATTATCAATAAACATCTGACACCAAGAATAAACTGGCTCCTGACACTTTTTTCGCACTATTGACTTAATAACCTACAGCGCGAGAATAAAGAAAAACCAACGATAAAATAATGTCTGAAGCGTGATATTTTTCGCGACCTCAGCCCTATACCTTGACAGGAGATATTGTGAATAAGAGTCAACAAATCGCCACTATCACGCTAGCGGCAGCAAAGAAAATGGCGCTAACCGTCGAGGCTAAAGCGCTTGAAATCAACGTCCCGGTGGTCTTTTCCGTGGTGGATCACGGCGGAAACACGCTGCTGATGCAACGCATGGACGACGCGTTTGTCACCAGCTGTGATATTTCACTTAATAAAGCTTATACCGCCTGCTGCCTGCGACAGGGCACTCATGAAATTACTGATGCGGTACAGCCAGGTGCTTCACTCTATGGTTTACAGCTAACTAACCAACAGCGAATCGTTATTTTTGGCGGCGGCTTGCCTGTCATATTTAACGGTAAATTAATCGGTGCCATTGGCGTAAGCGGTGGTACCGTTGAACAGGACATGTTATTAGCTGAAACTGCACTGAATTGTTTCTCTGAATTATAATTCAAATCTAAGAAGGTATATTATGAGCTATCGTATGTTTGATTACCTGGTGCCAAACGTGAATTTTTTTGGCCCCAATGCCGTTTCCGTGGTTGGCGAGCGCTGCAAACTGCTGGGCGGGAAAAAAGCGTTGCTGGTGACCGATAAAGGCCTGCGGTCAATTAAAGACGGTGCGGTAGATAAAACGCTCGAACATCTGCGTGAAGCGGGTATTGAGGTGGTTATTTTTGATGGCGTCGAGCCAAATCCAAAAGATACCAACGTGCGCGACGGTCTGGAGGTTTTTCGTAGAGAGCAGTGCGATATTATCGTCACCGTCGGCGGCGGCAGTCCGCATGACTGTGGTAAAGGGATTGGCATCGCGGCTACTCACGAAGGCGAGCTTTACAACTACGCAGGTATTGAAACCCTGACCAACCCGCTGCCGCCGATCGTGGCGGTGAATACCACCGCTGGTACCGCCAGCGAAGTCACCCGCCACTGCGTGTTGACCAATACCAAAACAAAAGTGAAATTCGTCATTGTCAGCTGGCGTAACCTGCCGTCGGTCTCCATTAATGACCCGCTGCTAATGCTCGGCAAACCAGCACCGCTGACTGCCGCTACCGGAATGGATGCCCTGACCCATGCTGTGGAGGCCTATATTTCCAAAGATGCCAACCCGGTGACCGATGCCGCAGCAATCCAGGCGATTCGCCTAATCGCCCGTAACTTACGCCAGGCGGTGGCGCTGGGCAGCAATCTGAAAGCCCGCGAGAACATGGCCTACGCCTCTCTACTGGCGGGTATGGCCTTCAACAACGCCAACCTCGGCTATGTTCACGCCATGGCACACCAGCTCGGCGGCCTGTACGACATGCCACATGGGGTAGCGAACGCCGTTCTGCTACCCCACGTTGCGCGCTATAACCTGATTGCCAACCCGGAAAAATTTGCGGATATCGCCGGATTTATGGGGGAAAACACTGACGGACTGTCAACGATGGACGCTGCCGAGCAGGCCATTCGCGCCATCGCCCGCCTCTCTGCCGATATCGGTATTCCGCAGCATCTGAAAGAACTGGGTGTGAAAGAGGCCGATTTCCCTTACATGGCGGAAATGGCGCTGAAAGACGGCAATGCGTTCTCGAACCCGCGCAAGGGTAATGAGAAAGAGATCGCCGAAATCTTCCGCCAGGCTTTCTGATAAATAAAAGGGGGACGCAATGTCACTTTCATCACCGAGCGTACATCTGTTTTATCACTCATGCTGGCAGGATACCCGTGAGCTTGATGAACTATGCTGGGGGCTGGAGGAACAAGGCGTCCCGTGCCTGGCTATCTGTTACGACGGGAATGATTGCGCGCTGGCGTTAAGTAAACTGGCGGCCAAAAGTTCGACGCTGCGCGTTGGTCTCGGCCTCAACTCTACGGGTGATATTGCCTTAACGCATGCCCAGTTGCCCGAGGTACGGGCGCTGGTCCGCGGACATATTGCCGGCGGAATCGGGCAAATCCGCACGCTCGGCGTCAATGCCGGTCAACTGGTCAAAGTGCTTCCCTTCAGCGAGATAAAATAAATGTACCGCATCTATACCCGAACCGGCGATAAAGGTACTACCGCGCTGTTTGGTGGCAGCCGTATCGACAAAGACGACATTCGCGTTAACGCCTACGGCACGGTGGATGAACTGATTTCACAGCTTGGCGTCTGCTATGCCAGCACTCGCCAGGTAGAATTACGCCAGGATCTGCACGCCATGCAGAAGATGCTGTTTGTGCTGGGCGCGGAACTCGCCAGCGATGAGAAAGGTCTCGTTCGCTTAACGCAGACGATTAATACCGAGGATATTCAGTCTCTTGAGAAGATAATTGACCGCAATATGGCGCAAAGCGGCCCGCTCAAAGAGTTTGTCATCCCGGGGAAAAACCTGGCGTCCGCGCAGCTGCACGTCGCGCGAACGCTGGCGCGTCGGCTGGAGCGTATTCTAACGGCGGCGGGCAGAACGCTTGCCGTGCGCGATGATCTCAAGCGCTACATCAACCGCTTATCCGATGCGCTCTTCTCGATGGCCAGAATCGAAGAAACTATTCCAGATGCCTGCGCTTAAACTGGCTGGCATCAATATCGTACTGTTTCATCTTGCGCCATAGCGTGGTGCGGCCAATATTCAGTAGCTGCGACATCTCCTGCACCCGTCCGCTGGTTACGCGAGCGGCATGGATAATCGCCTCTTTCTCGATAGCGCTAAAGGTCAGGCTAGCGGGTAGTAGCGACGAACTGACATCGGTGCCGTGGCGCTCGGCAAACAGATACTCCGGCAGATTGCTCAGGCGGATATGGCCGTTTTCGCTGCTGATAGCAATGTTCTCGATAATGCTGTTCAGTTCAAAATCATTGCCCGGCCAGGAGTAGGCTACCAACTGCGCCAGGGCATCGTCGTCCACCTTCAGACGCGATGAAAACCGTTTTTCCAGGCTCTTCAGGCGATTATGCACTAACGATGGAATACTGTTGCGCCGTGCCCGCAGCGGCGGAATGACGATCTCAAACGAATGCAGCGCGTAGTAAAGCTGGCGGCTAAAGCGGTTTTGCTCTACCAGATTGGCAAGGTCAACGGTGGTGGTGGCAATGACTTTAACGTCCACCGGGATCAGCCGACGGGCATCCAGGCGGGTTAACACACCCTGCTTGATAACCTGCAACAGCGCGGATTGCAGCTCCGGTGCCAGATACTCGATTTTTTCCAGAAACAGCGTCCCGCCGTTGGCCAGCTCAAGACGGCTAAGACGCCCGTTTTCATCGTCCGTCGGCGCGCTCCCCATAAAATCCTGACCCAATACGCTGTCGGCATACAGCTGGCAGTTGACCGCGATATACGGTCCACCGCCCCGCTCGCTCTCATTATGAATCGCCTGGCTGAGCAGTTCTTTACCCACACCTTCTTCACCACACAGCAGTACCGGAAAAGCGCCGCGCGCCGCCTGGCGGCCAAAGTGAATCAGCCGTCGTGTTTCCGGATCGTCCGCCGACATCTGTTCAAAGGTATGGCTCACTTTGCCAAGCTGGCTGGTCATCAGCTGGCGCATCTGCTCAACAGGATGCAGCAGCAAAATAAAGCTGTTGCCCTGCTCTTCAACAATCGGTTTGAGGGTGATTACCGCATCAATAAACTGATGCTGACTCTCAAAGGTGACTTCAACGTGATTCAGCCCGCGCGCGTGCTTAATTGCCCGACGCAGCAGAGCCGGAAGCGTCACCAGGTCATTGATATTTTTCCCCTGGCTGGCCTGCGCATCGAGGTGCAACAGCGTTGCGGCCTGCACGTTAAGAAACTGCAAAACGCCCTGCTCGTTCCAGGCCATCACCCCATCATCCATGCTCTCCAGCAGACCATACATCTGGTTAAGATGGCGGTTCGACTCGGCCAGCAGGCTATCGGTGAGCAGAGAGTTACCGACTTCCCGCGCGATGGCGAGGGTCAGGGACAAATCCGACGTGGCCTGCTCTTCAATCTGGCAACACAGCGAAATGGAGCCAAACAGGCGTCCGTGGTTATCAAACACCGGCGTGGAGCTGAACGACCAACCATGCAGAACCTGCTTAAAATGCTGATCGCCAGAGGTTTTTACCGGCTGTCCGAGCATTGAGGCCAGCGAGAGCGCGCAGCTGCCGATAATGCTTTCTGCACAGTAGCTGCCGTCGAGAAACCCCAGTTCCGCCAGTTGGGCGATAGTCTGCGGATCGCCGCAGCGGCTGAGAATACAGGCGGACTCATCGAGAATAAATAACGCGCAGGGACGGCTATCCATAAACTCCCAGGCATCTTCCAGCGCCGCCTGACCAATCGTCAGCAGCGCGGTCTTGCGCCGGCAAATCGATTCAAAGGTCAGTCCCTGCGCCTGATGCGGCGCCTGCCAGGTTTCCCGCTGCATAAACTTGCTGCAACGATGCCATGACTGAGTTATCACCGAAGGAAAGCGTTGAGTCTGCGCCGTCATATCCATTTCCGCTGTGTTAAAAACGACAAACCCTTCGACGGAAACCGCCGAAGGGATATTTTAGCCAGGCCGGGCAGGCCGACGCTAAATTAACGCGCCAGCCACTGCTGCCCAAGCAGGTCAGCGGTCAGAATCGCCGCATGCACGCTCTGGGCGCTGACCGGGAACGGCATATTGTGGATGGTTTCGCCTTCAGCGCAGGTCGCTTTCGCTACCGCCTGAATTTTCTCATCGATACCCTCTTTCACGCCCATCTGCGCCAAAGTCACCGGCAGGCCAACTTTCTGGCAGAAGTTCAGCACGGTTTCGATCTCTTCCATTGGGCTGTTTTGCAGCACCAGCTGCGCCAGGGTGCCAAAAGCAACTTTTTCGCCGTGGTACAAATGATGGCACTCTTCGAGGATGGTGAAACCGTTGTGAATGGCGTGCGCCGCGGCCAGACCGCTGCTTTCAAAGCCGATACCGCTGAGGTAGGTATTCGCTTCAACAATGCGCTCCAGCGCATCGGTGACGACCCCGGCCTGAGCGGCGAGACGGGCTTTTTCCCCTTCCGCCAGCAGCGTATCATAGCACAGGCGCGCCAGGCTCAAGGCCGCCGCCGTAGACTGACCGCCCGCCATACTGGTGGCTCTGGAGTCATAGCAGGCCTTCGCTTCAAACCAGGTTGAAAGCGCATCACCCATCCCGGCCACCAGCAGACGTACCGGCGCTTTAGCGATAATTTCCGTATCCATCACCACCATATCCGGGTTTTTCGGGTAAATCAGGTACTCTTCAAACTCACCGGCTTCGGTGTAGATAACCGACAGCGCGCTGGTTGGCGCATCGGTGGAGGCAATCGTTGGGATCACCACCACCGGTAGCTTCTGGTAATAACCAATCGCTTTCGCCGTATCGAGCGTTTTCCCGCCGCCAATACCCACTACGCCGCGACAGCCGTGCTGTTTCAGAATGGCAATCAGGCGATTGATTTCAACATGGCTGCACTCACCGTTAAAGCGCTCAGCATGGCAGCTGATATTGTGGCTGTTCAGGCCATTCAACACTTTATCTCCCGCCAGCTTCATCACGAAGTCATCGGCAATCACGAAAAAGCTGTCCGCCAGGTTTTTAGCGTACTGACCAAACAGAGTGGAGGCATCTGGACCCTGGAGATATTTGGCTGGAGATTGAATAACTTTTAGCATTCCGTTCACCCTCAAATAAGTGCATGTTTTACATGATGAGCCCCGGCATCTCTTCTTCCAGCCTCGTATTAAGAGCGGGAATGAAAGCGCTACCTGAGCGATGTCATCACTGTAGGGCGAGCGGCGGGCAAAAAAATGTTTCGCATTTTTGTCCCGATATGAAACAGATAACAAAAATTATCGTTTCATATTGGAACGTAAATTCACATCAAACGCTGGGATTGCGATCCCGATCCGCTCGTTTGGCATAAAAACAGGTCTGAAACCGAATGACTGGTCGTGTTTTCCACCAGTACAGGCAGCATTAGCAGCAAAAACTATTTCTTTGCCAGCGCCTTCCGGGTATGTAAAGCGAGGTAGAAAAATAGCTTTGCGTCGCATTTTTCCATTTCCCTGATTAAAAATGTTTCATTAAGGAACATAAAATAACAATCGCGTTCCGTAATGAAACCCGTTTTATGACGATTTTTTTTTCCGCTAACTCAGCCAGAATCAATACATCGCCGGATATCGCATATCGTCAGGCGGTACCCCTACACGATGACCGCCTCCGTCAGCAGAGAGGCCGCATCGGCAACCTCCGACGGAGAATAAGCAATGAAAAAACTGATTAACCGTGTCGAAGATGTACTGAGTGAACAATTAGCTGGCCTGGCGAAAGCGCACCCTGAACTCACGCTTCACCAGGACCCGGTCTACGTGACCCGTGCCGATGCCCCGGTCGCGG
Source organism: Klebsiella sp. MISC125 (assembly GCF_051131775.1). Lineage (NCBI taxonomy): Bacteria > Pseudomonadati > Pseudomonadota > Gammaproteobacteria > Enterobacterales > Enterobacteriaceae > Klebsiella > Klebsiella sp. MISC125. Next base: position 805,533 of record NZ_CP180448.1, on the reverse strand, counting down.
GAAAAGTGGCGCTACTCTCCGGCGGCGGCAGCGGTCATGAGCCGATGCATTGCGGCTATATCGGCAAGGGGATGCTCTCCGGTGCCTGCCCGGGTGAGATTTTCACCTCCCCTACGCCGGATAAAATGTTCGAATGCGCCATGAACATCGACGGCGGCGAAGGCGTACTGCTGATTATCAAAAACTATACTGGCGACATTCTTAACTTCGAAACCGCCACCGAACTACTGCATGAAAGCGGTGTGAAGGTTACCACCGTCGTGATCGATGACGACGTGGCGGTAAAAGACAGCCTGTACACCGCCGGGCGTCGCGGGGTTGCCAATACCGTGCTGATTGAGAAGCTGGTTGGCGCGGCGGCTGAACGCGGCGACTCTTTGCAAGACTGCGCCGAACTGGGGCGTAGTCTCAACAACCTCGGTCACTCTATAGGTATCGCGCTCGGCGCCTGTACCGTCCCGGCCGCCGGGCAGCCCTCATTCGAATTACAGGATGACGAAATGGAGTTCGGCGTGGGTATTCACGGCGAACCGGGCATCGATCGCCGCCGCTTCACTTCCCTCGATCGCACCGTCGATGAAATGTTCGAAACCCTACTGGAGAACGGCACCTACAGCCGCACGCTGCGCCAGTGGGATAACGTCAAAGGCGCATGGCAGGACGTACCGCAGGCGAAAAAAGCATTGCAAAAAGGTGATCGCGTCATCGCCCTGGTCAACAACCTCGGCGCGACGCCGCTATCAGAACTGTACGGCGTCTACAGCCGCCTGGCGCAGCGCTGCGAGGAAACCGGCATCGTTATCGAACGCAATCTTATCGGCAGCTACTGTACCTCTCTGGACATGGTGGGTTTTTCCATCACCCTGCTCAAAGCCGATGACGAGACGCTGGCATTATGGGACGCCCCGGTTCACACCCCGGCGCTAAACTGGGGAAAATAAGGAGCACGACATGTCATTAAGCAGAACACAAATCGTAGACTGGCTCTATCGCTGCGGTGAAATATTCACCAAAGAGAGTGATTTTTTAACCGGTCTGGACAGAGAAATTGGCGACGCCGACCACGGCCTGAATATGCATCGCGGTTTTAGCAAGGTGGTAGAAAAGCTGCCGTCCATTGCCGATAAAGACATTGGCTTCATTCTGAAGAACACCGGCATGACGCTGCTCTCCAACGTCGGTGGAGCCAGCGGCCCGCTATTCGGTACCTTCTTTATTCGCGCCGCCCAGGTGACCCAGGCCCATCAAAGCCTGACCCTGGATGAGCTTTATCAAACGATCCGCGAAGGTGCGGACGGCGTGGTCAATCGCGGCAAAGCGGAGCCGGGGGATAAAACCATGTGCGACGTCTGGCTGCCAGTGGCGGAATCATTGCGTCAGTCGAGCGAGCAGCACCTGTCGATACAAAGCGCGCTGGATGCCGCCTGCGAACAGGCACAAGCCGCCGTCCACGCCACGATCACCATGCAGGCCCGCAAAGGCCGCGCCAGCTACCTCGGCGAGCGCAGCATTGGACATCAGGATCCGGGAGCAACCTCGGTGATGTTTATGGTTCAGATGCTGGCAGCGGCAGCAAAAGAGTAAGGAAAACGCGATGGTAAACCTGGTTATTGTTTCTCATAGCGCCCAGTTGGGCGAAGGTGTCGGAGAACTGGCCCGGCAGATGTTAATGAACGACGGCTGTAAGCTGGCGATCGCCGCCGGGATTGACGATCCTACAAGCCCGATCGGCACCGATCCAATTAAGGTCATGGAAGCGATTGAATCCGTTGCCGACACCGATCATGTGCTGGTGATGATGGATATCGGCAGCGCCCTGCTCAGCGCCGAAACCGCACTGGATCTGCTCGATCCGGCGATTGCCGCGAAGGTTCGGCTGTGTGCCGCACCGCTGGTCGAAGGCACCCTGGCAGCGACGGTCAGCGCCGCTGCCGGAGCCAATATCGATAAGGTGATCGAAGACGCCATGAATGCGCTGGAGGCAAAGCGCGTACAGCTGGGATTACCATCGCAACCGCAATCCTCTTCTACCGTCGCCGCGCTGACCGATGCGCGCTCCGTTTCGGTGGTCATTAAAAACCACAACGGCCTGCACGTTCGCCCGGCATCAAAGCTGGTCGCCGCGCTAACCGGGTTCAATGCCGAGCTGGTGCTGGAAAAAGAGGGGAAATGCGCGACCCCGGATAGCCTCAACCAAATCGCCCTGCTCCAGGTTCGCTGCAACGATACCTTACGGCTACTGGCCCGAGGCCCGGACGCCGACGCCGCGCTGGCGGCATTTCAGGCTCTGGCGGCAGACAACTTCGGCGAGCAAACGGGCGCATCGCCTGCGGTTCAACCCACTACCGCCGCTAGCGTACAGGGCCGCGTAGCGCGGTATCCGCAGCCGCATGCTGCGGTAGAGCGGGAAAATTGCGGCGATACTGGCCAGCAGCAACTACGCCTGAAACGAGCCATCGACCAGACGCTGGAAGACCTTAGCGCGTTGACCACGCAGGCGGAAGAGAAGTATTGCGCCGATATCGCGGCAATCTTCTCCGGGCATCATACCCTGCTCGACGACCCTGATTTATTCGAAGCCGCCTGCGATATCGTGCGCGATGAACAGTGTTGCGCTGAGTGGGCGTGGTATCAGGTGCTGGTCGATTTAAGCCAGCAGTATCGCTATCTCGACGATGCCTACCTGCAAGCGCGCTATATTGATATTGAAGATATTTTGCATCGAACGCTGCGCCACCTTCAAGACCGCAGTGAGCCGTTGCCACAATTTAGCGGGCCAACAATTCTCGTTGCCGACGATATCTTCCCCTCTACCGTGCTGCAACTCGACGCCCGGCAGGTCAAGGGCATCTGCCTCCAGGCGGGCAGCGAACTTTCTCATGGCGCGATTATCGCCCGTCAGGCCGGCATCGCCATGCTTTGCCAGCAGGGTGAAGCGCTGAACACGTTGCAAAACGGCGATACCGTCACGCTCGATATTCCCGGCAAACGCATTATTCGCGGGTAGCTTGCCACCCACCTTTTCGCTGCCGGGGGCCAGTCCTCCGGCTTTTTGCTCAATATCCAGGATCCGTTATGTCTCAATTCTTTTTTAATCAGCGCGCCAACCTCGTCAACGAAGTGATTGAAGGGACCATTATCGCCAGCCCGTGGAACAATCTGGCCCGGCTGGAGAGCGATCCCGCCATTCGCGTGGTGGTGCGCCGCGATCTCGACAAAAATAACGTGGCGGTGATCTCCGGCGGCGGTTCCGGTCACGAACCGGCGCACGCGGGGTTTGTCGGTAAAGGGATGCTGACCGCCGCCGTCTGCGGCGATCTATTTGCTTCGCCGAGCGTCGATGCGGTACTGACCGCCATTCAGGCGGTGACCGGCGAAGCGGGCTGCCTGCTGATCGTGAAGAACTATACCGGCGATCGCCTGAACTTCGGCCTTGCGGCGGAGAAAGCGCGTCGCCTGGGCTATAACGTTGAAATGCTGATCGTCGGTGATGATATTTCGCTGCCGGATAACAAACATCCGCGCGGCATCGCCGGGACGATCCTGGTGCATAAAGTGGCGGGCTACTTTGCCGAACGCGGTCATAATCTGGCAACCGTGCTGCGTGAGGCGCAGTATGCCGCCAACCATACCGTCAGCCTTGGCCTGGCGCTCTCCAGCTGCCATCTGCCGCAGGATGCGGAATCGACACCGCGCCATCATCCCGACCAGGCCGAACTGGGGATGGGGATCCACGGCGAACCGGGCGCTTCGGTTATCGCTACCCAGAACAGCGCGGAAATCGTAGGCCTGATGGTTGAGAAACTCACCGCCGCCCTGCCGGAAACCGGCCGCCTGGCGGTGATGATCAACAACCTCGGCGGCGTGTCGATTGCCGAAATGGCGATTCTGACCCGTGAGCTGGCGAATACTCCGCTGCGCCAGCGTATCGACTGGCTGATTGGCCCGGCCTCGCTGGTGACCGCGCTGGATATGAAAGGCTTCTCCCTCACCGCCATCGTGCTAGAGGAAAGCATCGAGAAAGCGCTGCTTTCTGCGGTAGAAACCGCAGGCTGGCAGACGCCGGTGCAGCCGCGTGAAATCAACGTGATGCCGTCATCGCTGCGCAGCACTCGCGTAGAGTTTGAGCCTTCACAGAATAGCGTGGTGGCGGGCTATGTTGAGCAGGTGACCAGCACGCTGTCCGATCTGGAAGCAGACCTCAACGCGCTAGATGCCAAAGTCGGCGACGGCGATACCGGCTCCACTTTCGCTGCCGGGGCGCGCGACATCGCCGATTTATTACAGCGCCAGCAGCTGCCACTGGATAACCTCGCCACGCTATTTGCCTTAATTGGCGAGCGCCTGACCGTCGTGATGGGTGGCTCCAGCGGCGTGCTGATGTCGATTTTCTTCACCGCCGCCGGGCAGAAGCTGGAGCAGGGAGCGAACGTCGCCGAAGCGCTGAACGCAGGTCTGGCGCAGATGAAATTTTACGGCGGCGCAGATGAAGGCGACCGTACCATGATCGACGCCCTGCAACCGGCATTGGCAGCGCTGCTGGTGGAACCGGCAAACCTGCAAGCTGCTTTCACGGCGGCGCAGGCGGGCGCAGATCGTACCCTTCACGCCAGCAAAGCCAACGCCGGGCGCGCGTCGTATCTGAACAGCGATAGCCTGCGCGGCAATATGGACCCCGGCGCCCACGCGGTGGCAATGGTATTTAAAGCGCTGGCGCAGAAATAACGCAGCTAACAGAACGCCCTGCGGGACGGTGGCCCGGACAGATGCGCAGCATCGCCTCCGGGAAAACCACCGCGCAATTCTCTTTCGTAGCCCGGGTAAGGCGTCAGCCGCAACCCGGGTTTTCTCCGCGCTTACTTACTGTGCCAATAGGCCTGAGAACGCACCAGCTGCGGGTCAATCTCTTCACCTTCAAAGCGCGCCAGCAGCGATTTCACCACCGCCCCTTCCCCGGTCACCCAGATAAAATAGTCTTCCGCCGGAACCACCACCTGCGCCAGGCGCTCAGCCACGGCAGATGAGTTATGCCCCACCACCCACTCAATATTAAAGCCGTTGAGATCCGCCAGATAATCTTTGTAAGACTCATCGCCAATGGTCACAATCGCCGTCACCTGCGGGCGCGTCGGGAGCAGCTGTAACCCTAACAGACGGCGGCGCAGCGCGGGCATTCCGGACTCATCGGTGACGTACAATTGCCAGGCGTAATCCTCCGGCACCACCAGCGAACCACGCGGACCGCCGATCACCAGCTTATCACCGACTTTCGCCGCCAGCGCCCAGCTGCTGGCGATACCGCCATCGTGAATAAAGAAGTCGTACGCCAGCTCATGACGTTCAGCATCGTACAACGGCGTATAGTCGCGGGTCGCCGGACGCACGCCCTCGCCCCAGTTAATGCCTTCATCCGTCACCTCTGGCGGGGTAAACGCAGATCCTGCTTCGGGGAAAAAGAGCTTGGTATGGTCGTCAAACCCCTGGGAAACAAAGCCATTCAGCGCCTCTCCACCCAGCACGATGCGCTGGAAAGCGCGACCGATACGCTCGATGCGCAGCACGGTTAACTCACGAAAACGCAGCTCGTTACGCACGCGTTGCGGATATTTAGGTTGATTTGTCGTTGTCATTTTCAGTCGCCTTCGTGAACAGTAAATAGATATATCTAAAAATCTTGCAAATGATAATGATTGCCATTAAAAAAGAATGCAAGCATTTTTTGATATAAGCATAACAAAACGCCACAAAAGTCAAAAAACCAAAATAAACCTTTAAATATCAACATTATAAAAAATAAATTGATTACAGAGTTGCCATGAAATATTTTTTAGATATAAATTAGATATATCAAAACAACACAGGAACAAAACATGAGACATCATCACGAAGAAGGACGTGGGCCACGTGGACGCCACGGTGAACATAGCGAACATAGCGAACATGGCCGCAGAGGCGGAGGTGGCGGACGCCGTCAGCGCTTCTTTGGTCACGGCGAGCTGCGTCTGGTTATTCTGGATATCCTCACCCGCAACGCCAGCCACGGTTACGAGCTAATCAAAGAGATTGAAACCCTGACCCAGGGTAACTACAGCCCGAGTCCCGGCGTTATCTACCCGACGCTCGACCTCCTTCAGGACCAGGGTTTGATCAGCGTTGCCGACGAGAACGGGCGCAAAAAAATCGCTATTACCGCCGAGGGCAGCCAGCTGCATGCTGAAAACCAGGAACATCTGGAGCATATCCAGGCCAGGCTACAGGCCCGCATGGTGGGCTGTGAACTGCGTAAAAACCCGCAGATGAAGCGCGCGCTGGAAAACTTCAAAGCGGTACTGGATTTAAGAGTCAATCAGCAGGAAATTACCGAAGCGCAATTGAAGCAAATTATCGGCGTGATTGACCGCGCGGCAATGGAGATTTCCCAGCTCGACTAACCTTCTGCCCCACCGCAGGGCAGCCTGCACCGCCGCAAAGCATGCGGCGGAAGCCCTTTCCTGCATCGTTTTGCGCCTTCAGGAGTAAAACATGCCAATAATATCGCCGTGAGATTAAATTTTGCACAATCACGATTTCACGTTGCGTTTATCCCGATTTTCCTGGCCCGAGCCGAAGTGGCGTAATCCCTGCAATACTTAATTCAGTATCATGTGATACGCCCCGTCCAGGAGCTCATTTTGAACAGGTTACCTTCCAGCGCATCGGCTCTGGCCTGCAGCGCACACGCACTGAATCTCATTGAAAAGCGAACGCTCGATCATGAGGAGATGAAATCACTTAATCAGGAGGTCAGGGAATACTTTAAAGAGCATGTGAATCCAGGGTTTTTAGCGTATCGAAAATCAGTCACTGCTGGCGGGGATTACGGGGCCGTAGAGTGGCAAGCGGGAGGGTTGAATACGCTTGTCGACACTCAAGGACAGGAGTTTATTGACTGCCTGGGTGGATTTGGGATTTTTAATGTAGGGCACCGTAATCCAGTTGTCGTTTCCGCCGTCGAGAATCAGCTCGCTAAACAACCTCTTCATAGTCAGGAACTGCTGGACCCGCTGCGGGCCATGCTGGCAAAAACGCTGGCGGCCTTAACGCCCGGCAAACTGAAATACAGCTTTTTTAGCAATAGCGGTACCGAATCAGTCGAAGCGGCGCTAAAGCTAGCGAAAGCTTACCAGTCTCCGCGGGGCAAGTTTACCTTCGTCGCCACCAGCGGCGCGTTTCACGGTAAATCACTGGGCGCGCTCTCGGCCACCGCCAAATCCACCTTCCGTAAGCCGTTTATGCCGCTGTTGCCAGGGTTTCGCCATGTGCCGTTTGGCGATATTAACGCCATGCGTACGCTGCTTAGCGAGTGTAAGAAAACCGGCGATGACGTTGCGGCGGTGATCCTTGAGCCGATTCAGGGCGAAGGTGGGGTCATTCTGCCGCCTCCGGGCTATCTGCCTGCGGTTCGCAAGCTGTGCGACGAGTTTGGCGCACTGCTGATCCTCGATGAAGTGCAGACCGGGATGGGCCGCACCGGCAAGATGTTTGCCTGCGAACATGAAAACGTCCAGCCGGATATTCTGTGCCTTGCCAAAGCGCTGGGCGGCGGCGTGATGCCAATTGGCGCAACAATCGCCACCGAGGAGGTGTTCTCGGTGCTGTTCGACAATCCGTTCCTGCACACCACCACCTTTGGCGGTAATCCGCTGGCCTGCGCGGCGGCTCTGGCGACCATCAACGTGCTGCTGACGCAAAACCTGCCCGCGCAGGCGGAGCAGAAAGGCGACATCCTGCTGGACGGCTTCCGTCAACTGGCCCGCGAGTATCCGGATCTGGTGAATGAAGTACGTGGTAAAGGCATGCTGATGGCAATTGAGTTTGTTGATAACGAAATCGGTTATGACTTTGCCAGCGAGATGTTCCGCCAGCGGGTGCTGGTGGCCGGAACGCTAAATAACGCGAGGACGATTCGCATCGAGCCGCCGCTGACGCTGACGCTGGAACAGTGTGAGCAGGTGCTGAAAGCGGCCCGTCTGGCGCTGGCAGCATTGCGGGTTTCCGTGGAAGAGGCTTAGCGACTTCCCCTCTCCCGTTCAGGGAGAGGGGAAGGCTGATAACAAATCTGATTTCGCTATTGTGCTGGCGTTTTTGCCGGGTGGCGGCTAACGCCTTACCCGGCCTACAATGCTCGAGGCCGTCGTCGGCCCGTGCAAGCGAAACGCCGCCGGGCAATCCCAGAAAGATTGCTATACCACCCGCACGCCAGCAGGCATCAGCCTCTCAGGTGTGAGCAACACGCTTTCGCTGCCATCATCAGTTTCCGCGCACAGCAGCATGCACTCCGATGTTTCCCCACGCATTTTCGCTTTCGCCAGATTACACAGCACCACCACAGTTTTCCCCAGCAGCTCTTCTTCGCTGTAGTACGGCACCAGGCTGGTCACCGTCTGCAACGTGCGCTCACCGACATCAATCTGGGCAATGTACAGCTTGTCGGCATTCGCATGGCGTTGGACTGCCACTATCTTGCCGGTACGCATTTCCAGTTTGGCAAAATCATCATAAACCACCGTTTCCATCTTTTACCTCCCAAGTAAAATTTTAGTAAAAGATAACAAATATCGTCAACGCTTCCGCATAATATTGACAGGAGTGTTAGATCTATCACGATTTACATCAGAGAAAACGCTGTGCTGATGATGAATAATACGGCGGAAATTTACTGAAAAGAGATGCAGGAGCCCGCGCTTGCTTTACAATGGTTTGCGTCGATGGGGCAACGTCAGATAAGGGAAAAAATGGCTACACTAAAAGATATCGCGACCGAAGCGGGCGTCTCGCTGGCGACGGTTTCACGGGTATTAAACGACGACCCCACCCTGAACGTAAAAGAAGAGACCAAGCACCGCATCCTGGAGATTGCGGAGAAGCTGGAATATAAAAGTACCAGTTCGCGTAAGACTCAGACTCATACCGTGGGGCACCACCATATCCTGGCGATCTACAGCTATCAGCAGGATCTGGAAATTAACGATCCTTACTATCTGGCAATTCGCCATGGTATTGAAACACAATGCGAAAAGCTTGGTATTGAGCTGACTAACTGCTACTTCAATAACGCTCTGCCCGAGCTAAAAAAAGTGACCGGTGTATTGATTGTCGGCCAGCCTTCACGCGCTATTCGTGACGCCGCCACCGCGTTAACTGACAATATCTGCTTTATCGATTTCCATGAGCCAGGCAGCAGCTATGATGCCGTGGATATCGATCTGGTGCGTATTGCCAAAGAGGTGATCGACTTTTTTATCGCTCAGGGCGCATCGCGCATTGGGTTTATTGGCGGTCAGGATGAGCCCGGCAAGGCTGATATCCGCGAAGTGGCATTCGTCGAGTACGGTCGCCTGAAGGGCGTAGTGTCGGAAGATGATATCTGGCGCGGCGGCTTTTCCAGCTCCTCCGGCTATGAACTGGCGAAAATGATGCTGGCGAAAGCGGATTTCCCCGCCGCGCTGTTCGTCGCCTCGGACTCCATCGCCATCGGCGTACTGCGCGCTATTCATGAGCGTGGACTGTCTATTCCGCAAGATATTTCGCTTATCAGCGTTAACGATATCCCCACCGCGCGCTTTACCTTCCCGCCGCTCTCCACGGTGCGCATTCACTCTGAAATGATGGGTAGCCAGGGTGTTAACCTATTGGTTGAAAAAGCCCGCGATGGTCGTGCGCTACCGCTAAACGTATTCGTTCCCAGCGTGCTTAAGCTACGCGGCACCACCCGTTAATCCCGTTTCTGACGCTAAATCCTCTGCGCTCGGCTCCCGTATATCACCCCGGCTCGCGCTGCGCTTAGCCGGGCTTCAGGTTCACCACCGTCTGCAAAACGGTAGCCCGGACAGATGCGCAGCATCGCCTCCGGGAATGTCCCCTTCCCGATGCCCACCCCAGGCGCCCGGTAACGCTCATTTTGTGATCGAGTTAAAGTAAATCGCCTCCGGTGGTTTTATTTAGTAAAAGTTTTACTAAAATAAACCATATCCATTTAGTCCGTTCAGGGAGGCGATATGAATCGCTGGGAAAATCTTCAACTCACTCATGAAAACAGGCTGCCGCCGCGGGCCTATTTCTTCTCTTACGATTCGCAGGCCCAGGCGCGCACCTTCGCCCGTGAAGCCAGCAGCCGCTTTTTGTCCCTCAGCGGACAATGGAACTTCCGCTTCTTCACCAACCCGCTGCTGGTACCGGAAGCGTTCACCTCGCAATATATTAGCGACTGGGGGCCGATTACCGTGCCGGGAATGTGGCAGATGGAAGGCCACGGCCAGCTGCAATATACCGATGAAGGTTTTCCCTTCCCGATTGACGTACCGTACGTTCCGACCGATAACCCGACCGGCGCCTATCAGCGTATCTTTACCCTCAGCGACGGCTGGCAGGATCAGCAGACCATTATTAAATTTGATGGCGTCGAAACCTATTTCGAAGTCTACGTTAACGGTCAGTACATTGGTTTTAGTAAAGGCAGCCGCCTGACGGCAGAGTTCGATATCAGTCACGCGGTGACAACCGGCGACAACCTGCTGTGCGTGCGGGTGATGCAGTGGGCCGACTCCACTTATATCGAAGACCAGGATATGTGGTGGTCGGCGGGTATTTTCCGCGACGTCTATCTTGTAGGGAAAAATCCGCTGCATGTGCAGGATTTCACCCTGCGTACCGACTTTAACGACGACTATATTGACGCTACCCTCTCCTGCCAGCTGGTACTGGAAAACCTCGCCGCCCAGGCGGGTGAAGTCACGCTGGAATATGCGCTGTTCGACGGTGAAAAAGCGCTGTATGAAGGCGCAACCCAGCGCCTGACCGTCAACCAACAGCTGAACGTCGATTTTGCTATCGATGTGAAAGCGCCGCAGCAGTGGTCAGCAGAAAACCCGTACCTCTATCACCTGGTGATGACGTTGAAAAACGCCGCCGGGGAGATTATCGAAGTTATCCCGCAGCGCGTTGGTTTTCGCGATATCAAAGTGCGCGATGGCCTGTTCTATATCAACAACCGCTACGTGATGCTGCACGGTGTTAACCGCCACGATAACGACCATCTTAAAGGCCGCGCCGTGGGAATGGACCGCGTGGAGAAAGATCTGCTGCTGATGAAGCAGCACAATATTAACTCGGTGCGTACCGCCCACTACCCGAACGACCCGCGTTTCTATGAGATGTGCGACATTTACGGCCTGTTCGTGATGGCGGAAACCGATGTCGAATCCCACGGTTTCGCCAACGTCGGCAACCTGAGCGCCATCACCGACGACCCGGCATGGGAGCACGTTTACGTCGAGCGGATCGTGCGCCACGTTCACGCGCAGAAAAACCATCCGTCCATCATCATCTGGTCGCTGGGCAACGAGTCCGGCTATGGCTGCAACATCCGCGCGATGTACCACGCCACCAAAGCGCTGGATGATACGCGTCTGGTGCATTACGAAGAGGATCGCGACGCCGAAGTGGTGGATATCATCTCCACCATGTATACCCGCGTGCCGCTGATGAACGAATTTGGCGAGCATCCGCATGAAAAACCACGCATTATCTGCGAATACGCCCATGCGATGGGCAACGGCCCCGGCGGACTGAGCGAATATCAGAACGTGTTCTATCAGCACGACAGCATTCAGGGCCACTACGTGTGGGAGTGGTGCGATCACGGTATCCAGGCCACTGATGACAACGGCGCGGTGTGGTACAAATTTGGCGGCGACTACGGCGACTATCCTAATAACTACAACTTCTGTCTCGACGGGCTGATTTTCTCCGATCAGACCCCAGGGCCGGGGCTCAGAGAGTACAAACAGGTTATCGCACCGGTAAAAGTCCAGGCGACCGACATCACCCGGGGCGAGCTGCGCGTCGATAATAAGCTCTGGTTCTCCACGCTGGATGACTACACTCTTCGCGTTGAAGTGCGTGCCGAAGGGTCAACGCTGGCGACCCAGCAGCTTAAGGTTCCGGGGCTTGCGGCAAACAGCAGTCGCGATATCAAAATCGACCTGCCGGCGCTCGACGATCGCGAAACCTTCGTCAACATCATGGTGACCAAAGATTCCCGTACGCCGTACAGCGAAGCCAACCACCCAATCGCCGTCTACCAGTTCCAGCTTAAAGAGCAGACCGCAGCAAAAACACCGCTGATTAACGCCAGCGCCACCCCGCTGCACATTGCCGATGAACGCCTGAGCTACAGCATCACCGGGCACAACTTCCGCGTGGTGTTCTCGAAAGTCAGCGGCAAGCTCAGCGAATGGCAGGTGAACGGCATCGACCAGGTGACCCGCGAGCCGAAGATTAACTTCTTCAAGCCGATGATTGATAACCATAAGCAGGAATACGAAGGGCTGTGGCAGCCAAATCATCTGCAAATTATGCAGGAGCATCTGCGTGAATTCAGCGCCGAGCAGCGCGGTGAAACGGTGATTATCACCACCCGCAGCATCATCGCCCCGCCGGTTTTCGATTTCGGCATGCGCTGTACCTATCGCTGGCAGGTCACTCCGCAGGGCCATATCAACGTTGAGCTTGAAGGCGAACGCTACGGTGATTACCCGCATATCGTACCGTGCATCGGCTTTATGCTCGGCATTAACGGTCAGTTTGAGCAGGTCAATTATTATGGTCGCGGGCCGGGCGAAAACTACGCCGACAGCCAGCAAAGCAACATCATTGACGTCTGGCGCACCACCGTCGACGACATGTTCGTGAACTACCCGTTCCCGCAGAACAATGGCAACCGCCAGCATGTGCGCTGGGCCTCTTTTACCGACCGCCACGGCAGCGGCCTGATAGTGGTGCCGCGTAACCCGCTCAACGTCAGCGCCTGGCACTATACGGCTGAGAATTTGCATGCTGCGCAGCACTGCAACGAACTACGCCGCAGCGATGACATCACCCTGAATATCGACGCCCAACTGCTCGGACTGGGCTCTAACTCCTGGGGCAGCGAGGTGCTGGATAGCTGGCGCGTCTGGCTCAAACCGTTCAACTACGGCTTCACGCTGCTGCCGCTGGAAGGCGGATGCGCTTCCTCGCAGAGGCTGGCGAATCATAGCTTTGACGCCGGTTTCTTTTCCTCCGATTCACACAGCGAGGCTGAAAAATGAGAATTCTCGATAATTTAGAACAGTTTAAGCAGGTCTATCACAGCGGACGTAAATGGCAGCGCTGCGTGGAAGCCATCAATAACATCGACAATATTCGGCCCGGCGTCGCTCACTCCATCGGCGATTCGCTCTCCTATCGTGTGGAAAGCAATAGCACCACCGATGCGCTTTTTGTCGGTAATCGCCGCTATTTTGAAGTGCACTATTATCTGCAAGGTCAGCAAAAAATAGAGTTTGCCGCCAAAGAGCAGCTCCAGACCGTCGCCTGCTACCGTGATGAAACCGACCGCGAATATCTGAAAGGCCTTGGTGAAACCGTCCAGGTCCATGAAGGACAAATGGTGATTTGCGACACCGACGAAGCTTACCGTTTTATCTGCGATTCACCGGTCAAAAAAGTGGTGCTCAAAGTAACGATTGAAGATGGCTACTTCCTGAATAAGTAAGCCTGCGTTAAGCAACAAGAGGCCAGCGGGTACGCCCGCTGGCCGTCCCGGTTCCAGCCCCAAATCCGGGCCAGCTAAATTTTCGGAGGACTTATGTCCGAATCAATACGTGCCAAAATAGGTAAATTCGCCTTGCTGTCGATGGCGTTTACCGCCGTGTTTAACGTGCGTAATATCGTTAATAACAACATAGAGTTAGGATTAAGTTCCGCTCCTATCTTCTTGTTCGCTACGGTGGTTTACTTTATCCCGTTTGTGTTTATCATCGCCGAGTTCGTCTCAGCGAATAAAAATTCCGAGTCAGGCATGTACGCCTGGCTGAAACAGCCTTTAGGCACCCGCGCGGCCTATCTGGGTTCGTTCCTGTACTGGTTTGTGAACCTGTTCTTTTTCCTGTCGCTGCTGCCGAACGTGGTGGCCTACGCGTCGTACGCGATTATGGGTTACGCCATTCCCTTCTCGCCGATGGTCACTTCACTGATCTCCATCGTCCTGTTCGCCATGGCGACCCATATCTCCACCAAAGGCGCGACGTGGCTGGGGAAAATTTCCGAATGCGTGGCATATGGCGTCTTCGCGCTGTTTGCGATTTACGTCGTCGGCGCCTTCACCGCACTGGGTTCGGGTCACGTGCCAGCGCAGCCGATTACGCTGCACGCCATGGCCCCTACCATTAACTGGGCAACGCTGGGCATCATGTGCTGGATTTTCCAGGCCGCGGGCGGTGCTGAAACCGTTGCCGCCTACCTGAACGACACCAAAGGCGGGCAGAAATCGTTTATTAAAGTGATCATCACCGCCGGAGTGCTGATTGGCGGTATGTATGCGCTGGGTTCACTGCTGGTAAACGTCTTTGTGGCGCGCGAAGATCTGACCTACGCGGCGGGGATGGTGGAAATCTTCACCGGCCTTGGCGCTTACTTCCATATTTCTGAAGCGCTGATGGGCCGTTTCGTCGGCATCATTCTGTTTATCGCCATCTTCGGCAGCATGATGATGTGGACCGCCGCACCGGTAAAAATTCACTTCTCTGAAATTCCTGCGGGCATCTATGGCAAAAAAACCACCGAGCTGAACGCTCACGGCGTGCCGGTACGCGCCGCCTGGTGGCAGTTTGTCTTCGTCCTGCTGATGCTTATCGTCAACGGCTTCGGCTCCGCCAGCGTCCAGCAGATGATGAATACCGCCATCAACCTGACCGCGGGCACCGCCATGCTGCCGCCGCTGTTCATTATGGCTGCCTACTTTGTTTTCCGCTTGAAACACGACGACACGCCGCGCGACTTCCGCATGGGGTCAAGAAAGGTCGGGATGGGCGTGGTGTCGATGCTGATGGTGATTTTCCTGGTCAGCATGACTGCCTCCGCCTTCCCGCCGGGCGTCGACCTGGTAAACGCCTTCTTCATTAACGTCTTTATGACCGCAGTCTTCTCCGGTCTCGCGTGGTGGTGGATAACCCGCTTTGAGAAAAAACAGCAGAAAAGCCAACAGACGGCGCTGAAAGGCGCAGTAAATCCGGCGAAATAGGCACCCGACTTCCCGCCTGCACCCTATCAGCAGGCGGGATTTTTTTTACCTGTTGAGATGACGTCCCGCCAACCATTTTCGTGATCGAGTTAAAGCAATTCAGTTTTACCGCTTTTATTTACTAAAATTTTTACTAAAATTAACCATAATACTTAACTGCCTCTACCCTACAAACAACACAATCCCCTTCGGCCACTCTCTGAGGGATAATGTGTGGAGATGTGTTATGTCTGATACCAAACGTAATACCATCGGCAAGTTCGGTCTGCTGTCGCTGACCTTCGCCGCCGTCTTCAGTTTTAACAACGTTATCAATAACAATATTGAGCTGGGGCTGGCGTCGGCACCGATGTTTTTCCTCGCCACCCTGTTCTACTTCATCCCTTTCTGCCTGATTATTGCCGAATTCGTTTCGCTGAATAAAAACTCCGAGGCGGGCGTTTACGCATGGGTCAAAAGCTCTCTGGGCGGGCGCTGGGCGTTTATTACCGCCTACACCTACTGGTTTGTGAACCTGTTCTTTTTCACCTCGCTGCTGCCGCGCGTAATTGCTTACGCCTCTTACGCCTTTCTCGGCTACGAGTACATTCTGACTCCTGTCGCCACCACGGTGCTGAGCATGGCGCTGTTCGCTTTATCCACCTGGGTTTCCACCAACGGCGCAAAAATGCTGGGGCCGATTACCTCGGTCACGTCATCATTGATGCTGCTCCTGACCCTCTCCTACATCCTGCTCTCAGGCAGCGCGCTGGTGGGCGGTATTCAACCTGCGGATCCTATTACCGTGGATGCGATGATCCCCAACTTCAACTGGGCGTTTCTTGGCATCACCACCTGGATTTTTATGGCGGCTGGCGGCGCGGAATCCGTCGCGGTGTATGTTAACGACGTCAAAGGCGGATCAAAGTCATTCGTTAAAGTCATCATTATGGCGGGAATAGTGATTGGCGTGCTGTACTCGATTTCCTCGGTGCTGATTAACGTGTTTATCAGCAGCAAAGAGCTGAAATTCACCGGCGGCTCGGTACAGGTATTCCATGGCATGGCGGTATATTTTGGCCTACCGGAACTGCTGGTTAACCGTTTTGTCGGCCTGGTCTCCTTCACCGCGATGTTCGGTTCATTATTAATGTGGACCGCGACGCCGGTAAAAATCTTTTTCTCCGAAATCCCGGCCGGGATATTTGGCAAAAAGACCGTCGAGCTCAATCAGAATGGCGTACCGGCGCGCGCAGCGTGGATTCAGTTTCTGATTGTTATTCCGCTGATGATTATCCCGATGATGGGCTCCAATACGGTGCAGGATTTAATGAACACCATCATCAACATGACCGCTGCCGCCTCAATGCTGCCGCCGCTGTTTATTATGCTGGCCTACCTTAACCTGCGCCGCAAGCTCGACCATTTGCCGCGTGATTTTAAAATGGGTTCGCGCACCACCGGCATCGTGGTGGTTTCCATGTTGATTGTTATTTTCGCCATCGGCTTCGTTGCTTCAACGTTCCCAACCGGCGGCAATATTCTGACGATTATTTTCTATAACGTCGGCGGGATCGTTATCTTCCTCGGATTTGCATGGTGGAAATACAGCAAATACGTGAAGGGATTAACTCAGGAAGAAAAAAGAATTGAAGCGGCACCGGCCTCTGATGCTTCTTAAAATAATATACCCGTCATACTTCAAGTTGTAGGTGCGTTAGCTGCGCTCGCTCACCCCAGTCACGTACTTATGTACGCTCTTGGGGATTCGCTCTCTTGCTGCCTTCCTACAACTCGAATTATTTAGGGTATTAACTACACTACTTCTTAATAACTCTATGAAAAATAATAACCACTTTTACGGGGCGCTTGCCGCCCTGGTTTTTTGCGCCCCGACAATGGCTGCTGACGTTGCTCATCCGGCAGAACATGATGATATGAAGACGCCAGACATCAGCACCACGTCATATCGGTTTTACGGCGAGCTGGGCGTCGGCGGATATATGGATTTAGAAGGCGAGGATAAACACAAATATAGCGATGGCACCTATATTGAAGGCGGGCTGGAAATAAAGCACGGCAACTGGTTCGGCTTAATTTATGGCGAAGGCTGGACGGTGCAGGCCGATAACCAGGGGAACGCCTGGGTACCGGACCACAGCTGGGGCGGATTTGAAGGCGGTATTAACCGCTTCTATGGTGGATATAAAACCGATAACAGTACCGAAATCATGCTCAGCCTGCGCCAGGACTCATCGCTCGATGACCTGCAATGGTGGGGCGATTTCACCCCTGACCTCGGCTACGTGATCCCCAACACGCGCGACATTATGTACGCGCTCAAGGTGCAAAACCTGGCGGGCGACTTTCGCTATAGCGTGACCGCCACGCCCGCCGGGCACCACGATGAAGGCAAAGCCTGGCTACATTTCGGCAAATACGACCGCTACGACGATAAATACACCTATCCGGCGATGGTCAACGGCTACATTCAGTACGATATCGCCAAAGATGTCACCTGGATGAATGGTCTGGAAGTGACCGACGGCACCGGACAACTGTTTTTAACCGGTATTCTCTCCCCCAATCTCGCCGCCCGCGCCTGGCACCACACCGGACGCGCTAGCGGGAAAAACGTTTCGGGTACCGAAACCGGCTTTATGGCCAGCGCCATGTACGAAGCGCTCAAAGGCGTTTATCTCTCCACCGCCTACAGCTACGCCAAACATCGCCCGGATAACGCCGCCGAGGAAACCACCTCATTTATGCAGTTCGGTATCTGGTACGAATACGGCGGCGGGCGTTTTGCTACCGCCGCAGACAGCCGGTTCTACATGAAAAACGCCTCTGGCGATCCGAGCGACCAGGTTTTCCTGATGCAATATTTCTATTGGTAACAAGGGACAGACATACCATGAAAAAAATCACCACTCTCACGCCGCTGGCCTGCGCGCTGCTGCTCAGTTTTTCCGCCCATGCGCTGACCGCTGATGAGTTTAAAAACGTCATCAACCGTAGCGGCGCACCGCAGTCTATGCAGGATTTTGATTACGATGACCACCAGCGCTTCAACCCGTTTTTCGATCTTGGCGCATGGCATGGACACCTGCTGCCGGACGGCCCTGCCACTATGGGCGGCTTTCCTGGACCTGCGCTACTGACCGAGGAGTACATCAACTTTATGGCGACTAATTTCGATCGCCTGGCGGTGTACCAGAACGATAAAAAGGTCGCCTTCACGATGCAGGCCTGGAGCCTGCCCGGCGCGCTGGTACAAAAGCTCTCAGCCCCCGGTGTGCAGGTTGAAATGACGCTGCGCTTCGCCAGCGCGCACACCTCTTTGCTGGAAACTAAAATAACCAGCAACACGCCGCTTAAGCTAGTCTGGGACGGCGAACTGCTGGAAAAACTCTCCGCCAAGGAGGGTAAACCGCTAGCGGGTAAAACCATTGATGAAGCCTTCCCGGATTATCAGCGCCGCCTGAGCGCAACTCACGATGGTCTGACGGTGAGCTTTGGCAAAGTCCGTTCCGCCTCCGATTTAATGACCTCCGGCGAATCGCAGTATCAGGTACATCGCTCCCTGCCGACGGTAACCAAAATCGACGGGCATCGTTTCACCAGCAGCGCACAGATAAATGGCTCCACGACAATCTACACCACCTACTCGCACCTGCTGACCGCCGAACAGGTGCGTCTGGAGAAGGCGCAAATCCGCGATATTCTGGCGCGCCCGGCCCACTACCTGAGCGCCTCCGAACAGCGCTGGAACGGCTATCTGCAAAAGGGGCTGACCAACCCTGACGCCACCGCAGAACAAACCCGGGTGGCGGTGAAAGCCATCGAAACCCTGAACGGCAACTGGCGCGCCCCCGGCGGTGCGGTGCAGCACAATACCGTCACGCCGTCGGTAACCGGACGCTGGTTCTCCGGTAACCAGACCTGGCCGTGGGATACCTGGAAACAGGCCTACGCCATGGCCCACTTCAACCCGGAGATCGCCAAAGAGAATATTCGCGCCGTCTTCTCCTGGCAGATCGCCGCCAATGACAAAGTGCGCCCGCAGGATGCCGGGTTCGTTCCGGATCTGATCGCCTGGAACCTGAGCCCGGAGCGCGGCGGCGACGGCAGCAACTGGAACGAACGCAATACCAAGCCGAGCCTGGCCGCCTGGTCGGTGATGGAGGTCTATAACGTCACCAAAGATAAAGCCTGGCTGGAGGAGATGTATCCAAAGCTGGTGGCCTATCATGACTGGTGGCTGCGCAACCGCGACCACAACGGCAACGGCGTGCCGGAGTACGGTGCGACCCGCGATAAAGCGCACAATACCGCCAGCGGCGAGATGCTGTTTACCGTGAAAAAGGGCGATAAAGAAGAGGTGCTCTCTGGCCTCAAAACCTACGAGCAAGTGACGGCGAAGGGCGATTACGACAGCCTGGAGATCCCGGCGCAGGTGGCCGCCTCCTGGGAGTCCGGGCGCGATGACGCGGCGGTGTTCGGCTTTATCGATAAAGAGCAGTTGGATAAATACATCGCCAACGGCGGGAAACGCAGCGACTGGACGGTGAAATTCGCTGAAAACCGGGATCAGAGCGGTAACCTGCTCGGCTATTCGCTGTTGCAGGAGTCGGTCGATCAGGCCAGCTATATGTACAGCGATAACCACTACCTGGCTGAGATGGCGGCCCTCCTCGGCAAGCCGGAAGAGGCGAAACGCTACCAGGCGCTGGCGAAAAAGCTCGCCGATTACATCAACACCTGCATGTTCGACCCGCAGACAAAATTCTATTACGACATTCGTATTGAGGAGCAGCCGCTGGCGAACGGCTGCGCCGGTAAGCCGATCGTCGAGCGCGGCAAAGGCCCGGAGGGCTGGTCGCCGCTGTTTAACGGCGCGGCGACTCAGGCGCATGCCGACGAGGTGATTTCGGTGATGCTGGATAATAAAGAGTTCAACACCTTTGTACCGCTGGGCACCGCCGCATTAACCAATCCGGCGTTTGGCGCAGATATTTACTGGCGCGGTCGCGTGTGGGTGGATCAGTTCTGGTTCGGCCTGAAAGGGATGGAACGCTACGGCCATCGAGAAGAGGCGCTGAACCTGGCGGACGCCTTCTTCAGGCACGCCAAAGGGTTAACCTCCGACGGCCCGATTCAGGAGAACTACAATCCGCTGACCGGCGCGCAGCAGGGCGCACCGAACTTCTCCTGGAGCGCTGCACATTTGTATATGTTGTATAACGAGTTTTTCCGCCAGCCGTAGTATTTTCCCCTCACCCTAACCCTCTCCCCTCAGGGGAGAGGGAACCGTTCGGCGCCGCTTTTTATCCACTGCTCTGCTTTACCCTCTCTCCCCGCACCCTATTTAACCGACGGCTCCGTTTTTCCCCCTCTCCGCACCCTATTCAACCGACGGCTCCGTTTTTCCCCCTCTCCGCACCCTATTCAACCGACGGCTCCGTTTTTCCCCCTCTCCGCACCCTATTCAACCGACGGCTCCGTTTTTCTCCCTCTCCCCTGTGGGGAGAGGGTCGGGGTGAGGGGACATTTCCCAGCCCTCACACCGCCGGCAGCAGGCCGATAAAGCTGCGTTTCTGCCGCGGCTGCGACATCAGCTCTTCCAGCTTCGCCACGCAGGCCAGATAGTGCGGAGTTTTCTTGTGCGCCAGCACCGCCTCATCGTCTTTATAGGCTTCATAGATAAAAAAGCGCGTCTTCACCTCCGGGTCCTGCAATACGTCAAAGCGCAGATTACCCGGCTCCAGCAACGCTCCCTCGTGGTTAGCGCGGAACACCTCAAGAAACTCGTCGACCCGTTCCGGTTTGATATTAATTTCCACCAGCGTCACGTTCATTTCAGCTCTCCCTGTTTTTCCTCCTGCCAGAACTGATACGCCTCTCGGGCGCTCAGATTCTCGTGCACCACTTTTTTCACTGCTTTGAGCATCGCGCGCGGCGCGCTGGACTGGAAGATATTGCGCCCCATATCCACGCCGGAAGCGCCCTGATCTATCGCCCGCCAGCACATCTCCAGCGCTTCCAGCTCCGGCAGCTTTTTGCCCCCGGCGATCACAATGGGCACCGGGCAGCTGGCGGTTACTTTTTCAAAGCCTTCCTCAACAAAATAGGTTTTCACAAACTGCGCGCCCATCTCGGCGGCAATACGGCTGGCCAGCGAGAAGTATCGGGCGTCGCGGGTCATCTCTTTACCCACGCCGGTCACCGCCAGCACCGGCATCCCGTAGCGGTTCCCGGCATCCACCAGCTTGATGATATTGCTGATCGACTGATGCTCGTGCTCGCTGCCGATATAGACCTGCGCCGCCACCGCACAGACGTTGAGGCGCAGCGCGTCCTCCATCGCCACCGCCACGCATTCGTTAGAGAGTTCGCTCAAAATCGAGTTACCGCCTGAGGCGCGCAGCACCACCGGCTTATTCGTCGCCGCAGGCACCTGACTGCGCAGTACGCCGCGGGTACACATCAGCACATCGGTTTCTTCAAACAGCGGCGCGATAGAGAGGTCGATACGCTCCAGCCCGGTGGTCGGCCCCTGAAAATAGCCGTGATCGAACGCCAGCATCACCGTGCGGTTGCTCTGCGGGTTAAAAATGCGCGCCAGACGCGACTGCATCCCCCACTCCAGCGAACCACAGCCCTTCAGCGTATAGAGCGTGTTCTGTTGCGGACGGTCTAAGCCGAAGTTTTTTCCCTCTTTAATATCGTCTAAATCAGCCATCTCATCCTCCATCAGAAATCGTAGTTATTGATATTCTCTTTGGTGAACACCACCCGCTCCGGCAGCAGCACGATGCCGTTGCCTTTCGCTTCATACTGGTAGCCCTGCACGCTGTTTGGCTCGACTTTCAGGGTGCCGAGATCTTTCACATCAACGCTGTCGCCAACGTTAAGATCGCTCTTTTTCAGCAGACGATCGGCGACGTTAACCGCGATCTTGCCCTGCTGCACCACGTCCCACAGGCCAAAAGCTTTGACCGTGCCGCGTTCCACATAGGGGCGCATCACATTCGGAGTACTAAAACCGACGATCGCCACGCCCTGGCGCTTAAGGTTCTCCGCCGCCTGCGCCGCCGCCGGGAGCGCGTTGGCATCCGGGGCGATAATGGCGTCGAGATCCGGATACGCTTTTAAGATCCCCTCGGCGGTTTGCAGTGATTTCGTGGCATCGTTATAGCCAAACTGGGTAGTCACCACTTCCCACTGCGGATGCTCTTTTTCGATTTTGGCTTTCGCCTCTTTTACCCACTGGTTCTGGTCGGTGACCGTTGGGCTGGAGTAGAAAAACGCCACTTTGGCGGTGGGTTTCGTCACCTGTTTTTCAGCCATCTCCACCAGCAAGCCGCCGAGCTGCTGCGGCGTGCCCTGGTTGATGTAGATGCTGCGGCACTCCGGTTTAGTATCGGAGTCCCAAGTCAGGACCTTGACCCCACGCTGCATCGCCCGCTTCAGCGCCGGGCACAGGCCGTCCGGCGATACCGCAGAGACGATGATCGCGTTATAGCCCTGGTTGACGAAGTTGTTGATCAGTTGCACCTGGCCGGAAACGCTCGGTTCGGTCGGGCCGTCGTAGGTAACGTCCACGCCAAGCGCTTTACCCGCCTCTTTCGCACCGTTACCGCCGCTGGTAAAGAAGCCGACGCCGACCAGCTTAGGAATAAAGGCGATGCGGTCTGCCGCCTGAGCGGTTGCCACGCTTAACGCCACTGCCAGCACCATCAGTTTTAATTTCATTTTATGCTCCGATTGTTTTACGCGAGAAAAGACGCCGCCAGGTCATCCGCACCCATTCACGATGCAGACTCATCGAGCGCCCCATCACCACCACAACCAACAGCGCCCCTGACAGCGCGCTCGACACCTGGTTGGGGATGCCGACCATTTGCAAACCTTGTTGTAAATAGCCCACCAGCAGCGCCGCCAGCGCGGTGCCGATGATAGAGCCGGAACCGCCGTAGATATTGGCTCCACCGAGCACCGCGGCGGTTAGCGCGGGCATCAGCAGGTCGCGGCCTAAATCCGAGCGCGCCGAGCCGAAGTAGGAAACCATTACCAGTGCGGCAATCGCCGAGGCCACGCCGACCAGACCATACAGCACGTACGGCATGCCGTTTACGGACAGCGCCGCATAGCGCGCGGCGCGCGGGTTTTGTCCGAGCAGAAAGAGATGGCGGCCAAAGCGCCCGCGATGGGCCAGCAGCCAGAAGAAAAAAGTAATCACGGCGAACAGCACTAGCGGTATCGGCAGGCCGAACAGCGTCAGGTTGGCGAAGGCGGTAAAGCTATCC
Source organism: Klebsiella sp. MISC125 (assembly GCF_051131775.1). NCBI lineage: Bacteria > Pseudomonadati > Pseudomonadota > Gammaproteobacteria > Enterobacterales > Enterobacteriaceae > Klebsiella > Klebsiella sp. MISC125. The sequence goes on along the minus strand of NZ_CP180448.1, from coordinate 782,142 downwards.
GGGAATCCGCCGATACCTTCGTAGCCGGTCGCTCCCGCCATGCCGGAGAGCAGCAGCGCGCCGCCGCCGTAGAGGTACAGAGTGCCAAGCGTAATCACCAGCGGGCTAATGCCGGTGTAGTGGATTAGCGCCGCGTTCAGCAACCCGCACAACAGACCGAGCAGAAGCGTCAGCGGAATTGCCAGACTCATCGGCCAGCCCGCCTGCATCATCACCCCCAGCGCGATGGCGCACAGGCCGATGGTCGAACCGAGAGAAATATCAATCCCGCCGCTGATAATCACCAACGTCAGCGGCAGAGCCACAATACCAATGCAGATAAAATCGCTGGTGCTGAACAGCAGCATATTGAGATCCAGCATGCGCGGATTCAGCGTACCGAACAGCAGGATCTCCAGCACCAGTAACGCCAGCAGCGCGCTTTCCCAATTGAGCTTCATTTACGCCACCTCTTTGTTTTTACGTTCGGGAAAGGGAGCTACGCGCTTGCCCCCTTTATTGCCGGGCTGAAAGCGGCTGTACTTCAGCGCCCGCTGATGACGAGCCAGCGCCTGGCGCAGTCGTCCGTCAAGCACCAGCACGCCGAGCAGCACCAGACCGGCGATAAAGTCGTTCCACCACGCCGGGAGGCGAAACAGCACCAGCACGGTGTCAATTTGGGTGAGGAAAAACGCGCCGAGGAAAGCGCCGAGCAGCGTGCCGGTGCCGCCAAGCAGAGAAATTCCGCCGAGAACGCAGGCCGCGATGGCTTTCATCTCCAGCCCACTGCCGGTCTGATTCGGCACGAAGCCAATCTGCGCGGCGAAAACAATCCCGGCGCAGGCCGCCAGCATGCCGTTAAGGGTAAAAGCCAGCATCCGCGTGCGGTTTACCGCTACCCCTAGCTGGCGAGCAGCGGCAAGGTTATCGCCGACGGCGTAAAAATCGCGGCCAAAGGCGGTACGTGAAAGTACCCAGCCGCCCACCAGCAGCAGCGCCAGCACCAGCCACCCCAGCGGCGAGATGCCGATAAACGCCGGTTCCGATAGCGCCTTCAGGCTGTTCGGCAGGCCTTCAATCCACTTGCCGCCGGTCCACAGCAGCATCACCCCACGATAAAGCCCGAGGGTGCCGAGCGTCGCGACTATCGCCGGGATGCGCAGCCCCACCACCAGCAGGCCGTTAAACGCCCCGGCCAGCGCGCCGATCGCCAGCGCAAAGGCGATGGCCGTCATCAGCCCATATCCGCTATTCAGCGCCACGCCCACCGCGATAGCGCTCAGGCCGACGGTGGAGCCAACGGAAACATCGATATTGCGGGTCAGCATCACCAGCGTAGCCCCCAGCGCCAACAGGCAGAGGATTTGCGAGCTGGCGAAGATCATTGCCAGGGTTTGCAAGCTGAAATAGGCCGGGTTGAGCGCCACCAGCCCGGCAAACAGCACCACGATGGCGAGAAAAGCGCTCAGTTCGCGATTCTTGAGTAACGTTTTCATGGCTGTCCTCCGAAGGCCAGGGTCATCATCCGGTCGACGGTGACCGCCTGCTGCGAAAGCTCGCCGCTCTGCCTGCCCTGATGCATCACCAGCACCCGATCCGCCAGACCAACAAACTCATCAAGATCGCTGGAGATCATCAGCACCGCCACGTTCTGGGCGGCCACGCTTTTCAGCAGTTGATAGATGTCGGCGCGGGCGGAAACGTCCACCCCGCGCGTTGGCTCATCGACGATCAGCAGCAATGGGTTGGCCTCCAGGCAGCGCGCCAGCAGCACCTTCTGCTGGTTGCCGCCGGAGAGCGTGCGCACCGGACGATCGCCATCGGTCATTTTGATCCCCAGCGCCCGGTGATAGCGCTCAACCACCGCTGCTTCGCGCTTGTTCTGCTGCCACAGCGACGGTTGGTTAAACATCACCGTGTTCCAGCGCACCGGCGCATCAAGAAACAGCCCGGAGACCTGACGGTCTTCCGGCAGATAAACCAGCCCGCTGGCCAGCCGGTTGCGGGTGCTGTCACGGCTGATATCACGGTTTTCCAGCCACACCCGACCGGCGCGTACCGGACGCAGGCCATACAGCGTTTCGGCAAATTCGGTGCGTCCGGATCCGACCAGTCCGGCAAGGCCGACGATCTCCCCGGCATGGATCTCAAGGTTGAGATCGATAAAACCTTCCCCGGTCAGATCCTCGACCCGCAGCACCGGAAAATCCTGCGCCTGAGTGCGGCGATTGCCCGGCAGCGCCAGCCACAGCTTTTGCGTGTCGCTCAGAGTATGATCGCGCCCAACGGGCGTCATCGCGCCGATCAGCTGGTTGTCGCCGTATTGCGCGGTTTCCCCACTCAGCACCACCGCACCATCGCGCATAACCGATACGTGGCTGGCGACCTGGCGGATCTCGGGGAGTTTGTGCGAGATAAACACGATCCCAACGCCGAGATCCTGCAAAGCGCGGATCTGGCGAAACAGCCGCTCGGTTTCCCCCGGCGTTAATGAGGCAGTCGGTTCATCGAGGATCAGGATCTGCGCATCGCGCATTAACCCACGCAGGATCTCCACCATCTGTTGATCGGCAACTTCCAGAGTGCTGGCCGCCGCATCAAGCTGAAGCTGGCAGTTGAGCTGCTGGAGCTTCTCCTGCAAGCGAGCCTCGTTATCAGCCCGCTTCGGCAGACGAAAGAGAATGTTTTCCCGCACCGTCAGGTTGGGAAAGAGCATCGGTTCCTGCGGCACCAGATACACGCCCTGCTGATGGGCCTGCGCAGGGTTGAGGCGCGCAAAAGTGCGTCCGCCGAGGATTAACTCACCGCTGTCGGGCGTTTCCACCCCGGCGATAATCTTCATCAGCGTCGATTTCCCCGCTCCGTTACCGCCCATCAGCGCGTGAACCTGGCCGGAAAACACCGTGAAATCAATGCGCTTGAGTACAGTAATGCCGGAGAACTGTTTGCAGATTTGGCGAGCTTCGAGCAGTGGCTTCATTATCACGCCCCGATTTGAACAAAAGATTTTTTAATTTAATAATGTTCAAAAGCGTAGACGGTGAACTATATTTACAACCGTGCAAAGATCACAGTTTTATGCTTTAGATCGTTTGGATAAAACCAGAGAACAACGAAAGATCGGTTTTGCCAGTCGGCTCACATTTTCCGACCACGCAATAACGAACATATGATCTAAATTTTTATAAGAGTTCACTTTATGAGCGAAAAACGCATTACGGAAGAGAGCCGCTACGCCGGGCTGGCGTTAGCCGAGGAAGAACTGGTGGCGCGGGTAGCCTGGTGTTACTACCACGATGGCTTAACGCAGAACGACATCGGTGAGCGTTTAGGACTGCCGCGGTTAAAGATCTCCCGCCTGCTGGAGAAAGGCCGTCAGTCCGGGGTGATCCGGGTACAAATTAACTCGCGCTATGAAGGCTGTCTAGCGCTGGAGACCGAACTCCAGCAGCGCTTCGGCCTGAAAATCGCCCGCGTACTGCCCGCGCTGAATACCCCGCCGATGAACACCCGGCTGGGGATTGGCGCGGCGCAATCGTTAATGGGCGTGCTCGAGCCTGGACAGCTGCTGGCAGTGGGCTTTGGCGAAGCGACCATGAGCTGCCTACAGCATCTGAGCGGGTTTATCGGCTCGCAGCAGGTACGGCTGGTGACGCTTTCCGGCGGCGTCGGCCCCTATATGACCGGCATCGGCCAGCTGGATGCGGCCTGTAGCATCAGCATGATCCCCGCGCCGCTCAGGGTGTCATCAGCCGATGTGGCGGAGATCCTGCGCCGGGAATCCAGCGTCCGCGACGTGATCCTCGCGGCCACGGCGGCAGATGTGGCAGTGGTCGGCATTGGCGCGATCGATCAGCGCCGCGACGCGACCATTCTGCGTTCCGGTTATATCAGCGAAGGCGAACAGCTGATGTACGCCCGTAAAGGAGCGGTGGGCGACATTTTAGGTTATTTCCTGCAGGCCGATGGCAAACCGGTCGAAGGGCTGGAGATCCATCGGGAACTGCTTGGCGTCACCCTCGATGAACTGGCGCAGCTGCCGACTATCGTCGGCGTTGCCGGGGGCACAGAAAAAGCGCAGGCGATTTACGCGGCCCTTATTGGCAAGCGGATTAATGGCCTGGTAACGGAAGAGACAACAGCACGCGCGGTGCTCACGCTGGCCTCATAACGGTCCTGCGCCGCGCAACAATAGCGAGGCGCATGTCATGAGTTACCTGTTAGCGTTAGATGCCGGAACCGGCAGCGTTCGGGCGGTGATTTTCGATCTCAACGGTCGCCAGATTGCGGTCGGCCAGGCCGAATGGAAACACCTGAGCATCGACAACGTTCCCGGCTCGATGGAGTTCGATCTTACCCTCAACTGGCAGCTGGCCTGCCAGTGCATCCGCCATGCGCTGGCCGCCGCTCATCTCTCCCCGGCGGATATTCAGTCCGTGGCCTGCTGTTCAATGCGCGAAGGCATCGTGCTTTATGACCGTAACGGCGAGGCCATCTGGGCCTGCGCCAACGTTGACGCTCGCGCCAGCCGCGAGGTGGCGGAGCTCAAAGAGATCCACGACTATCGTTTCGAATCCGAGGTATACGGCGTTTCCGGGCAGACTCTGGCGCTGAGCGCCATGCCGCGCCTGCTGTGGCTGGCCCATCATCGCCCGGATATCTACCGCAAAGCGGCAACCATCACCATGATCAGCGACTGGCTGGCGGCGAAGCTCTCCGGTGAGCTGGCGGTCGATCCTTCAAATGCCGGGACCACCGGTATGCTCGATCTGTTCAGCCGTGACTGGCGTCCGGCACTGCTGGATATGGCCGGGTTGCGGGCCGATATTCTCTCGCCGGTGAAAGAGACCGGTACCGTGCTCGGCGCGGTGACCGATGCGGCGGCCCAACAAAGCGGACTGCGCGCAGGTACGCCGGTGGTGATGGGCGGCGGCGACGTCCAGCTCGGCTGTCTCGGGCTGGGGGTGGTGCGCGCCGGGCAAACTGCGGTGCTCGGCGGAACCTTCTGGCAGCAGGTGGTCAATCTGCCGGAAGTACGCACCGACCCGGAGATGAATATCCGTGTTAACCCGCACGTCATACCCGGTATGGCGCAGGCGGAATCCATCAGCTTCTTTACCGGACTGACCATGCGCTGGTTCCGCGATGCCTTCTGTGCGGAAGAGAAGCTGGTTGCCGAACGGCTCGGGGTGGATGCTTATTCGTTGCTGGAAGAGATGGCCAGCCGCGTTCCAGCGGGCTCCCACGGGGTGATGCCCATTTTCTCCGATGCGATGCATTTTAAGCAGTGGTACCACGCCGCGCCGTCGTTTATTAACCTCTCCATCGACCCGGAAAAATGTAATAAAGCGACGCTATTCCGGGCGCTGGAAGAGAACGCGGCGATTGTTTCCGCCTGCAATCTGGCGCAGATTTCGCAGTTTTCCGGCGTGAAGTTTGACAGCCTGGTGTTCGCTGGCGGCGGTTCAAAAGGGGCGCTGTGGAGCCAGATACTTAGCGACGTGACCGGGCTGCCGGTGCGGGTGCCCGAGGTTCGTGAAGCGACCGCACTGGGCTGCGCGATTGCCGCCGGGGCCGGTGCCGGGTTGTACAGCGATATGGCTGCGGCGGGAGAAAAGCTGGTGAGCTGGCATCGGGTATTCACGCCAAACCCGGCGCATCGCGAGCTGTATCAGGAGATGATGGTGAAATGGCAGTCGGTGTACGCCGAGCAGCTCGGTCTGGTGGATAGCGGATTGACGACGTCAATGTGGCAGGCGCCGGGGCTGGGAGAGCGTTCAGAATTCTGTGTCACGTTAAAAATTCTACAGCGTCATCACTTCATTCAGTCGCCCATCAAAATAAATGGCTAACTGCGACAATGTCAAATTCCAGCTTTGGATGGGCATTGTCCATTTTTCCTGGGCATTCATCAGACCCAGATAAAGCAGCTTCAACAGGCTGTTTTCATTCGGGAAAGCGCCTTTGGTTTTGGTCAGCTTTCTGAACTGGCGATGTACCGATTCAATCGCATTCGTGGTGTAAATGACCTTGCGGATATTTGCCGGATAGCGGAAGTACGCTGACAAGTTTTCCCACTTGCGCCGCCACGACTGGAGCACCACCGGATATTGCTGGCCCCATTTTGCTTCCAGCTCATCCAGCGCCGTTTCTGCCGCTTCTTTCGATACCGCGCGATAGACTGGCTTCAGGTCAGCCATGAACGCTCTATGATGTTTTGACGCCACATATTTAATCGAGTTACGTATCTGATGAATAATACATAGCTGAACTTCCGTCTGCGGATAAATACTGTTTATCGCTTCCGGAAAACCGGTCAATCCATCCACGCAGGCAATCAGAATATCTTCAACCCCACGATTTTGCAGGTCGCTTAAAACCGACAGCCAGAAGTTCGCGCCCTCACTTTCTGACAGATACAGACCCAGAACTTCTTTTTTGCCTTCCAGATTAAGCGCCAGCACGGTATAAACCGCTTTGCTCTGATAACGACCATCCTCCCGGATTTTATAGTGAATGGCGTCCAGCCAGACGAAGGGATAAACCTTCTCCAGCGGGCGCTGCTGCCATTGTTTTAGCTCAGGAATGATTTTATCGGTGACGGCGCTGATAGTTGCGCTGGAAACACTGAAAGCATAAAGATCTTCAATCTCCCGGCTGATGTCCTGGTAGCTCATCCCCAGCGCGAACAGGCGAATGATCTTACGCTCTATCTCATCAGACAGCGTGGTCTGATGCTTTTTCACTAGCTGAGGCTCAAAAGTGCCATTACGATCACGCGGAGTCGTCAGCTCGAAGGGGCCGGTCGGGGCTTTAATGGTCTTTTTGCCTGTGCCGTTTTTACGGTTGGCTTCAACATCCTGAGCCAGATGGGAGTCAAGCTCTGCAGAAAGAGCAGCTTCGGTTAACTGTTTGATTAAAGGCGTTAAGATCCCATCTTTGCCGGTTAATGCCTGACCGGACTGGAGTGCTTTAAGCGCTTTGTCGAAATCGAAGGGCTGGGACATGTGTCATTCCTTTTTGATTGTATATTACTGGAATGACACAGAATTTCTAACACTCCCGGGGCTGGCGCGCCGTGCGCCTGCTGCCCCCTCACCCTAACCCTCTCCCCGCAGGGGAGAGGGGACCGTTCGGCACCGCTTTTTTAGTTCGCCGCACAATTCCGCCTTTCTCCTTCTCACCTCAGAAGAGGCACAATCCCGTCCTTCTCCCTCTCCCATCGGGAGAGGGTCGGGGTGAAGGGAGTCTTCCTGCGCCGTTCTTTGAATCCCATCACAATCGTCGCACTCCCCTTTTCCCTTTTTGCCCGTGACGGCTAAATTAGTAACTCATCCGACCACATAACAATAATTTTACATTGGAAGCCATTATGAGCCGCTACCCGTCGCTTTTCGCCCCGCTTGAGCTGGGGTTCACAACGCTCAAAAACCGCGTGTTGATGGGCTCGATGCATACCGGCCTGGAAGAGCTCCCGGACGGCGCACAGCGGCTGGCGGCCTTTTACGCCGAGCGCGCTCGCCACGGGGTAGCGCTGATTGTCACTGGCGGCATTGCCCCCGCGCCTTCCGGCGTTACCATGGCGGGCGGCGCGGTGCTTAACGACGCCAGCCATCTGGCCCACCATCGCCATATTACCGACGCGGTACATCAGGAGGGCGGTAAAATCGCCCTGCAAATTCTGCATACCGGGCGCTATAGCTACCAACCTAAACTGGTTGCCCCTTCCGCGCTTCAGGCGCCGATCAACCCCTTCACGCCGCATGAACTGAGCCACGATGAGATCTTACAGCTGATCGATGATTTTGCCCACTGCGCCCAGCTGGCGCGGGAAGCCGGGTACGATGGCGTCGAGGTGATGGGCTCGGAGGGTTATCTGATTAACGAGTTTCTCGCCGCGCGCACCAACCTGCGCGATGACCAGTGGGGCGGCGATTATGCCCAACGTATGCGTTTTGCTGTAGAGGTCGTCAAAGCCGTTCGCGAACGCGCGGGCAGCGATTTTATTATCATCTACCGCCTGTCGATGCTCGACCTGGTGAGCGGCGGCAGTACCCTGGCAGAAGTCACCGAGCTGGCAAAAGCCATTGAGGCGGCCGGGGCAACCATTATCAATACCGGTATCGGCTGGCACGAAGCGCGTATTCCGACCATTGCCACCCCGGTGCCGCGCGGCGCGTTTAGCTGGGTCACCCGCAAGCTGAAGGGCGCGGTGTCGATCCCGCTGATTACCACTAACCGGATTAACGATCCCGAAGTGGCGGAGGCGATCCTTGCCCGTGAAGATGCCGACATGGTGTCGATGGCTCGCCCTTTCCTCGCCGACAGCGAATTTCTCTCCAAAGCGCAGAGCGGGCGCGCGGATGAGATCAATACCTGCATCGGCTGTAATCAGGCCTGCCTGGATCAGATTTTCGCTGGAAAAGTCACCTCGTGTCTGGTCAACCCGCGCGCCTGCCATGAAACCCAGATGCCAATTGTCCCGGCGGTCACATCGAAGCGACTGGCGGTGGTTGGCGCAGGCCCTGCCGGCCTGGCCTTTGCCGTTAACGCCGCCTCGCGCGGGCATCAGGTGACGTTATTTGACGGGCACAAAGAGATTGGCGGTCAGTTTAATATCGCCAAGCAGATCCCCGGCAAAGAGGAGTTCTACGAAACCCTGCGCTATTACCAGCGAATGCTGGATCTGACCGGCGTCGTTCTGCGTCTGGAGACCCAGGTCACAGCAGACGATCTGCTGGCGTTTGATGAAATTATCCTCGCCACCGGGATCGCCCCGCGGATGCCGGATATCGCGGGCATCGATCATCCCAAGGTGCTGAGTTATCTTGACGTCCTGCGTGACAAAGCGCCGGTTGGCGAGAAAGTAGCAATTATCGGCTGCGGCGGGATCGGTTTTGATAGCGCCATGTATCTCAGCCAGTCCGGTGCTGCTACCAGCCAGAATATCGGCGAGTTTTGCCTCGAATGGGGGATTGATACCAGCCTGCAGACCGCCGGAGGGCTGCGCGCGGAGGGGATTCAATTGGCGAAAAGCCCACGCCAGATAGTGATGCTCCAGCGTAAAACCAGCAAACCCGGCGACGGCTTAGGGAAAACCACCGGCTGGATCCACCGCACTACCCTGCTGGCCCGCGGCGTTAAAATGATCCCCGGCGTCAGCTATCAACGAATTGATGATCAAGGCTTACATGCGACGATCGGCGGCGAATTGCAGGTCCTCAACGTCGATCAGGTCATCATCTGCGCCGGTCAGGATCCTCGCCGTGAGTTAGTTGACCCACTGCAGGCTGCGGGAAAAACGCTGCATCTGATTGGCGGCTGCGATGTGGCGATGGAGCTGGATGCCCGGCGGGCAATCGCCCAGGGCACCCGGCTGGCGCTGTCGATTTAAAAATTCATACTCTGACAATCGCGAGCGCCGTATTCAAACTCGCGTTTGTCATCCCCCTGCGTGAGGCGGTACAGCACCCGTAATCCCAGAGACTGGGGAGCGGCGTGGCGACAAAAGCGGGTAAAGTCCTCACGCGTTTTTTTGTCCCACCCCTGCGAGCCGATATTTTTTAAATCTTGTGCATCGTAGGTAAAGACCAGCGTTTTATCCTCAAAACCCACCTGGGTTAACAAGACGTTTTTCTCCACCTGTTGAGGAAGTTTAAGCGTTTTAATTTCCTCAGTGGTTATCTGCACATATTGTGCCCATTGTTTCTGGGCCTTGTGATTGTGGATTTTATTCGCCAGCGGCAAACCCGCGCCAAAGAAAATAACCAGCATCAGAACTGATGTTATCAATGCGGGCCTGCGTAATTTTTTACTGACGACGGTCCCTTCTTTTACCATTTGATGGTATTGCCAACATGCCACTAGTGCGAAAGTGAAGCCAGAGATAACAACAACCCATAATACGTTAAAACGCGTATAGCCCTGGCCAGAAACTATAAACAGCTGATCGAACATATAGCAAACTATCGCCATAGCGGCGCAAATCCGGCTCTTTTTATAAATGCCAATACCCAGCCCTAGCCAGAGCAGGAAAAAAGTGATGGCGCGAATCGCACCACTTAAACCGGATGGAAAAATAACTATAACCACAATTATGGTCGCACAGCTCAGTAGGCATAGTCCCAGACCGATACGAACGGCGATATTGATATTTTTGGCAACGATGGCTTCACTCATCGATTCTTATCCCTTTTTAAATTGACAGTCTTTCGGCGTAAACGTCAGGTCACGCGTCTCGTATCCTTGCGCAAAGCGGACTATCATCGTTAAATCAAGCGAGGTTGCAACATCATTGGCACAGTAGCGGGAGTAGAGTTTTCTGGCATGCGCGTAGAAATTGGCTATCGATAAATCAGCTAACTTTTCATGGCTCACCTGATGCTCAACAATCAGGGTGCGCTGTTCAAAATAGATATCGGTAATAGTGATGTTATTATTAATTTTTATCGGCAGCGGGATCTTACTCTTATCTTCCATCACCGATTGATAGAACGCCTGCCAGAGAATATTTCTGGTGTGCTTCTGCACCTCTTTCATACCAAAGTAAGCAGAATGGAACAGTGCTAACACAATCACGACAAGTATTATTGTTTGCTTATAAACACGCTCACTATCATCTCTATTTTTCTTCTTATATTTATGCTGTTTCCAGCAGGCGATAATTCCGCTGGAAAGGCACAGCAACCACAAAAAAGTGGCAATAAGCCAGATAAAACTAAAACTCTGCCCTGGTGGAATAAGTTCAACAGAAAGTTTTTCGATAACGTATAACAGCAATGCGGTAACCGCGCAGGCGCGGCTGTATTTATAAATCCCGAATGCCAACGCCCCCCATAAAATAATAAAAAAAAGATTAACCCACAAGGTGTTATCTTCACCAGAACCGAACCAACCAGCCCCCGTAATGAATATATATACAGCGCATTGTATCAGGCAGATAAAAATGGCAGGATTTCTGGCAAGGCGAATTTTTCGCGGAATAATGTTGGGCTTAGTACATTCATCATCCTGATGATTCACGTTAATAATCTCCACTCAGTTAATACAAATGGGCAGGCCATTCCCGGCCTGCCCGTCAACTCAGTGGATTATTATCCTTTAACGCTGCTTACGCAATTTCACTGCTTTTAAAATCACAAATTTATTATTCGTGGCGATAGTGGTGCAGTTGCCGAACGCGCGCTTCAGCTTGCGGAAATAATCGAGGTGGCGGTTGCCGACCACGTACAGCTCGCCGCCGTACTTCAGGCTGCGGCGGGCGTCGTTGAACATCTGCCACGCAATATGGTCGGTGATCGCATGCAACTGATGGAACGGCGGGTTACAGAGAATGGCATCAAAGCGGTCCGGTTCAATATCAGTCAGGGCGTTATTGACCACAAACTCGCAGCGCTCAATATCGTCCGGCATGTTGGTTTCGACGTTCAGCTGACTGGAGGCTACCGCCATGTACGATTCATCGGTAAACATCACCCGGGCATTAGGGTTTAAGGCCAGCGCCTGGAGACCAATCACACCGTTGCCGCAACCGAGGTCGGCAATTTCACCTTCGATGCCTTCCGGCAGATAGTCGAGGAAGAAACGCGCGCCGACATCGAGACCGCTGCGGGCAAACACGTTGGCATGGTTGTGAATCGTCCACGGAGTACCGTCCAGCTGCCAGCTATAGGTCTGCGGCGCGTCGGTGACTTCGGGGGCGGTAAAGGTACAAAAAATCAACCGCGCCTTTTTCCATGCCAGCGAAGTGGTGGTGGTTCCTAGGATCTTTTCGAACAGCGCCAGGGTGGAGTTATGCACATCGCGCGCTTTCGCGGCGGCGATGATGCGGGTTTCCGGCGTCACCACATCACGCAGCGCACGCAGCTGCTGCTCTAACAGCGCCAGCTGTTTCGGCACCTTAATTAATACCAGCGCCGGTGCTGCGGGCAGCTCGCTCAGGGAATCCTGAAAGCGCACGCTCTCTTCATCGATGCCGTTCATCCGCAGGTTATAGCGGGTCGCCAGCTCAGCAACGTAGGAGTCGTTAATGCTCACCGGGTTGCGTTCCGCCAGCGCACAGCCCAGCGCACCGAAGCTATCATTGAAAATGAGCGTCAGGCCGTCGACGTCATTCACCTGTTGCAGCAGATATTCATCCGCTGCTTCCCATGCCTGAAGCGCTTCCTCTTCAGCATTTGGTGGGAACCGCTCTAATGTGAATAACTCACCGTTTAACTCTACCTGGCTCATCGCCTCTGTGCCTCCGGAATACTAAAACCCGCGAGTTTATACGCAAACTTCGCCCAGTTGAATAGAGATACGCCGATTATCTCCTCCTCGCGGGCGATTGCGTATTACGCCGGGAGGTCATCCTGCGACAGGCGAGACAAGCGCTTATCATTCAGACTGTATTTGCCCATGATAACAATCAGCAGCGCCACCAGAACGCCGGGGAAGACGGTGAACAGCAGCTTGATCATCTCCAGCGCGGACTCGGTTTGCTGCGCTGCGCCGCCGACGTAGTCACCCCATGCCAGCATATAGCCCACCAGCGCGCCGCCGATGGCGATACCCAGCTTAATAGCAAAAAGATTAGTTGAAAAAACGATGCCGCTGAGCTTTTTACCGCTGCGTTTTTCTTCCGCATCAATAATATCGGACAGCATGCTCCACTGTAGCGGCGTGGCGGCAAGTTGAATAATGTTGATGATAATCACCAGCGCAAAGATAGCGGCTACGTTGCCCGCCGGGACAAAGTACATCCCAATCAGCAGCACCGCCTCCAGGGCCATCGAGATTTTAAACCCTTTGACCTTATCAATATTTTTAAAGATAAACGGTGAGAGCATCGCCCCCAGTACGCCGGACGCCAGGGTGGTGGTCAATAGCAGGCTGCCCAAATCCGCTCGCCCCATGATATTGTTAACGTAGTACAGCGTCGTTCCGCCTTTGAATAGCACCGCAATCAGGTTGACGACGTTGAGGGCGAACAGAATGCGCCAGTCTTTATTGGCAAGTAGCGTTTTCAGGTCATCAAGAATGCTGCTTTGGTTGTTCACCGCAATATCCGTGGAAAAGCGCTCTTTGGTCAGGCCAAAACAGATAAAGAACAGAATAATGCTCAGGCATCCCATCACAATCATGGTGTAAAAATAGCCGTTCTGCACGTTCCCCTGGCCAAGAAAAGCCACCAGCGGCAGCGCTGTGAGCGAGACAATCAGGCCGCCGAGGGTACTGAGCGCAAAGCGCCAGGACTGGAGAGAGACGCGCTCTCTGGAATCGTTAGAGATATTATTGATCATCGCGCAATACGGTACGTTAATGGCCGTATAGACTAAAGATAATAAGGTATAAGAAACATAAGCATAAATAAGCTTACCGGTATAGCCAAAATCTGGCGTATAAAACGTTAAGCAGCAAAGTACGCCAAAGGGAATAGCGAACCACAAAATATAGGGCCGGAACTGCCCATATTTAGTACGGGTACGGTCCGCGACAGCGCCCATTAATACATCAGTCACTGCATCTAATACCCTTACCGCGAGAAACATAGTCCCCATATGTGCTGGGCTTAAACCGAATACGTCGGTATAAAACCAGGCCATAAACAGCATTACCGTCTGCCAGACTAAATTACAGCCGGTATCGCCTAACCCATAACTAAATTTTTCTTTGATACTTATACGGGCAGTATTCATCGCGTCTCCGCCTAAAAGAACGTTAAGATTTGTCCTCTGTACGTTATTGCGAAGGGCCTGCTGATTATGTATAAATCATCCTGTGAAATATAAGAAGAGTGTACTCGATGAGTGATGAATCTCCCGTTTTCGAAAAGATCCCCGTGGGCACCGGCGAGCTGTTTACGCTGCGTGTAGATAACATAAATGATTTCAATGGGATAAACGTAGTCCCTCATTATCATATGATGGATGAGCTGATGTGGTTCCGGGAATCAGGGGGAAGTTATTCGATCGGTGACGAAAAATTCACCATTAAAAACAATACCCTGGTATTCGTTCCCGCCTTACTGATCCATGAAATGACGCTCCCACCCGCCGCCAGCCACAAGCGCTATCTTATGCAATTTGAGAAAGAGTGGCTGGAGGGATACGACCTGTCATTGCCCGCCGCCCACTGCGGCGCGGTGGTGTATCTTTCTGGTGAAGAGGCCGAACGCCTGGAGCTGCTGCTAAGCTGGTGCGGGGAGTTCAGCGACTTCTCCGATTCGCTATTCCGATCGCTTATGCAAAGCGTACTGCTCCACGCGTTTAATAGCCTGAAAGACTCGGTCCAGATTACCGAACGCACCAGCCATCGCTACCTCAGCGAACTTATCGAACTGCTACAGTCCATCGATGCCAGCGAGAATTTTGAGATGACCACCGAAGAGGCCGCTCGCCGCTGCCAGTGGTCAAAATCCTGGTTTTCAAAGACCTTTAAATCGGCCTTTGGAATCAGCTTCAAAAAATTCATGCTGCTGCGCAAACTCAATATTGCCATCAATCTCCTGACCAATACCGACCTGAAGATCAGCGACATCTCGCAAAGCGCCGGTTTCACCGACAGCGCCTACTTTTGCCTAAAGTTCAAAGAGATGATGAACGATACTCCGCTGGCCTTTCGCCACAAGGTCAGAAGCACCGATGCGGTAGGGAGCCGCGCAGATAAATAAATCGCTTTTTGTGAGCGATATCACGGGGTGAGTGGACGTTTATTATATAAATAAAAACAGTCTATATATCCCCCGACCGATCGACTATTTACAATCATCGTTATATTTTTTGCATCAAGGGTAAATACGATGATTCAGAATCCTGTTTTTAAAGGTTTTAATCCTGACCCCAGTATATGTCGGCGCGGCGATGATTATTATGTGGCGGTATCATCATTTGAATGGTTTCCCGGCTTACCGGTTTATCACTCCAGGGATCTTAAACATTGGCAATTACTCACTCACGTTCTTACCGACGATAACAACCCAGATTTAAAAAAACTGCCCTCAGCCAAAGGAATTTGGGCACCAAGTCTGACCTGGTGCGAAGAAGAGCAACTGTTTTACGTTATTTATGGCGTGATGAACTCCATGAGCTCACGCTATTTCGACGTGGATAATTATCTTATCACCGCCAGTGAAATAACCGGCCCGTGGAGCGAGCCAATATATCTCCACTCCGCCGGGTTCGATGCCTCAATCCTTCACGACAACGACGGTAAAAAATGGATCGTCTCTCTGGAGTGGGAAACCCGTGAAGGCTACGAAAAACCGGGGGCCATTTGCCTGGTGGAGTACTCGCCACAAACACAAAGTATCATCGGCTACCCGCAGCGAATCTGGCATGGCGGTACCAACCGCGGCTGTATTGAAGCACCACATCTGACCCGGCGCGGCGACTATTACTACCTGATGGTTGCCGAAGGCGGTACCGGATACGGGCATGCGGTCACCATGGCCCGCGCAACGGAAGTCACCGGCCCCTATGAAGGCGATCCGATGAACCCAATCGTCACCTCCTGGCCGCAGAATTTTAACGAGCGTAAAGACGCAGGGCATCTGAAGCCGCACTACTTCAATCCGGAAACCTATCTGCAAAAGGCCGGGCACGGCAGCTATGTCGAAACCCCCACGGGCGAAGTCTGGTTAACCCATCTGTGCAGTCGCCCGTTCCGCCAGGAATTACGCTGCCCGCTAGGTCGGGAAACGGCGATTCAAAAGATGGAATGGACCGACGAAGGCTGGCTGCGAATGGCATCCGGGGGGAATCTCGCCCAGCACCAGGTGGAAGAATCCAATCTGCCTGCACACCCATTTCCGGCCAAAGCTGATATTGATAATTTTGATGGGCAAACGCTGGATAACGCGTTTTATGCCCCGAGGATTCGCTTCCAGCGTTTTACCAGCCTGAGCCGTAAAGCGGGCTACCTTGCCGTGCGCGGGCAGGAGTCGCTGAGCTCGCTGAATAAGGTCAGCCTGCTGGCGAAAAAACTCACCTCGGTATATGCAAACATCACCACGAAAATGGATTTCAGCCCCGAGATTTATCAGCACAGCGCGGGTCTGGTGCTCTATTACGACAACATGAACTATCTGTTCCTGCATAAAACCTGGGATCAAGCCTCTGGCTCAGCGCAACTGGCCATTATTTATATGGATAACGGCGAACGTCATGACGACCCACAGAAAATTCGCCTCGCGGAAGGAGAAATCTATCTGGCGATGGCCATTAACGGCCGGGAGATCCAGTGCTCATGGTCTGTCGATGGCGAAAAATATCAAAAAATCGGCGCGATCTACGACACATCGCGTTTTTCCGATGAATATAGCCGCTACGGCGAGTTTACCGGCTCATTTGTCGGCCTGGCCTGTGTGGATAGCATGCTGCATCGCAAAGAGGCGCTATTTGATTTCTTCGGCTATCGGGCGGTTGAAGACGCGATAATTGAGTAAACCGGACCTTCTGGCATCCTGCCCACGCGGGGTGCTAGAATTCGCGCCAGTTGTCGCTTAATTACGCAAACAGGCCCCATGAGCACATTAACCTATCTCCAGGGTTACCCTGAATCCCTGCTGGCGCAGGTCACCACCTTAATCGAACAGAATCGCCTCGGCGAGGTGCTGAAAAAGCGCTATCCGCAGGGCCATGATATCAACAACGATAAAGCGCTGTACCAATACACCCAGGATCTGAAGTCTCGCTATCTGCGCGGCGCGGCCCCTATTAATAAGGTGATGTACGACAACAAAATCCACGTACTGAACAACGCGCTCGGCCTGCATACCGCTATCTCACGCGTACAGGGCGGCAAGCTGAAGGCGAAGGCCGAAATTCGCGTCGCCACCGTTTTTCGCGATGCGCCGGAGGATTTTCTAAGGATGATCGTGGTACACGAACTGGCGCACCTGAAGGAAAAAGACCACAACAAAGCGTTCTATCAGCTGTGCTGTCATATGGAGCCGCAGTACCATCAGCTGGAGTTTGATACCCGCCTGTGGCTGACGCAGCTTTCGTTAGAGCGTTCTGCGCCATAGCGCACTGGTTTTGTCATGATGGCGTGTTAGAGTGACGAAAGGTCCCTTTTTACGGAGTTCGTCAACGTTTATGATACGTTTCGCAGTTGTTGGCACAAACTGGATAACCAAGCAGTTTGTCGATGCCGCCCATGAAACCGGCAAATATAAGCTTACCGCCATCTACTCTCGTAGCCTTGAACAAGCCCAGGCCTTCGCCAGCGATTATCCCGTCGAACACCTCTTCACTTCACTGGAAGAACTGGCGCAATGCGCTGATGTGGACGCGGTTTATATCGCCAGCCCTAACTCGCTGCATTTTCCGCAAACCCGCCTGTTTCTGAGCCATAAAAAGCATGTGATTTGCGAAAAACCACTGGCCTCGAATCTGCAAGAAGTGGAAGCCGCGATTAAGGTCGCGCGGGAAAATAACGTGGTGCTGTTCGAAGCGTTCAAAACCGCCAGCCTGCCAAACTTCCTGCTGCTGAAGCAGTCGTTCGACAAGATCGGCAAGCTGCGCAAAGCCTTTATTAACTACTGCCAGTACTCTTCTCGCTATCAGCGTTATCTCGACGGCGAGAACCCCAATACCTTTAACCCGGCCTTCTCTAACGGCTCGATTATGGATATCGGCTTTTACTGTCTGGCCTCAGCGGTCGCGCTGTGGGGCGAGCCGCGCGCGGTGCACGCCAGCGCCAGCCTGCTGGACAGCGGCGTTGATGGCCAGGGCACGGTAGTTTTAAGCTACGGTGATTTTGATGTCACTCTGCATCACTCCAAAGTGAGCGATTCCGCAATCCCGAGCGAAATTCAGGGTGAAGCAGGCGCGCTGGTTATCGAGAAAATTTCGGAATGCCAGAAAGTCTGTTTTATACCGCGCGGCGGCAAACCCCAGGATCTGACGCAGCCACAGCACATCAATACTATGCTGTATGAAGCGGAAGAGTTCGCTCGCCTGGTGGAAGCCAACGAGGTTGCTCATCCGGGTCTGGAAGTGAGCCGCATCACGGCGAAGCTGCTAAGCGAGATTCGTCGCCAGACCGGCGTGGTCTTCCCTGCGGATTCCCAACCCGTGGCGTAAAGGAGTGTAAATGGTCCGTCGGACTCCATTGACGCCATTTATAACTTGTAATACTTTGTTACGCGCAAAGGGGAGTAACTTCCTTGCCGGCCGATCGTCATTACGATGCGTGAAAAACCGCATCCGGTCGCCGGGCAACAAGATTCGATTCTTGTTGTAAGTGAGACCTTGCCGGAAGGCGAGGTCTATGCATAAAAGCGCAGCGGCTGCCGTCTTCCGACGTCAGCCGTTTTGTTTTTATGTAAGGAATATCGTAATGAATACTGTCGGCACACCGTTGTTATGGGGCGGATTCGCAGTGGTCGTGGTCATCATGTTGGCTATCGACCTATTGCTGCAAGGACGGCGTGGTGCACATAGCATGACCATGAAGCAAGCCGCTGGCTGGTCAATCCTCTGGGTTACCCTCTCACTTCTGTTTAACGCCGCTTTCTGGTGGTATCTGGTGCAGACCGAAGGTCGCGCCGTGGCCGACCCGCAAGCGCTGGCGTTCCTCACCGGTTATCTGATCGAAAAAGCGCTGGCCGTGGATAACGTTTTCGTCTGGCTGATGCTGTTTAGCTACTTCGCCGTTCCGCCTGCGCTTCAGCGTCGGGTGCTGGTCTATGGCGTACTTGGCGCGATCGTGCTGCGTACGATCATGATCTTTGCCGGTAGCTGGCTGATCTCCCAGTTCGAGTGGCTGTTGTACGTCTTCGGCGCATTCCTGCTGTTTACTGGTGTGAAAATGGCGCTGGCGAAAGAGGATGATTCAGGTATCGGCGATAAGCCGCTGGTGCGCTGGATACGCAGTCATCTGCGCATGACCGATAAGATTGACGGCGAACATTTCTTTCTCCGCAAAAACGGCGTGCTATACGCTACGCCGCTGCTGCTGGTGCTGATTCTGGTCGAACTCAGCGACGTTATCTTTGCCGTTGACAGTATTCCGGCCATCTTCGCCGTCACCACCGATCCGTTTATCGTGCTGACCTCAAACCTGTTCGCGATTCTCGGCCTGCGTGCGATGTACTTCCTGCTGGCGGGCGTCGCAGAGCGCTTCTCCATGCTGAAATATGGCCTGTCGGTGATCCTGGTGTTTATCGGTATCAAGATGCTGATTGTCGATTTCTTCCACATTCCAATCGGTATCTCGCTTGGCGTGGTGGGTGGCATTCTGGTATTGACGCTGATCATCAATGCCTGGGTCAATAAGCAGCACGATAAGAAAAAACAGCTGCAATAAACCATCAAAAACCGGGTGAAGACCTCTTTCACCCGGTCTGCAACTTTCGCCGCGTATTATTCTTACTCATGTCACAAAATCGTTAATATGTAGTTAAAAAATGAATTCTCAGAGCCAGAGACAGAATTTTACCCTTCCCCAATAGCGTTCTTTCCGTATACTCAACTAGGCAAACATCTATTTACATCCGGATATAAACGTTACAAATAATGCGTAGCCGGGACGGACAGCAACATCACAGGAAGGAATGAATCATGGCAACTCAATCACCCCGATCGACCCTGCTACGGCGACTGGCTCAGGGCAGTCTGGTCAAACAAATTTTAATCGGACTGGTGCTCGGCGTACTGCTGGCAACGGTTTCAAAGCCTGCAGCAGAGGCAGTAGGGCTCCTTGGCACACTGTTCGTCGGCGCGCTAAAAGCCGTCGCGCCGGTGCTGGTACTGATGCTGGTGATGGCCTCCATCGCCAACCATCAACAGGGGCAAAAAACCAGTATCCGCCCGATTCTGTTCCTCTACCTGCTGGGAACCTTTGCCGCCGCGTTAACCGCGGTGCTGTTTAGCTTTGTCTTTCCTTCAACGCTGCATCTGAACGCAGCAGCAGACAGTATCACTCCGCCGTCAGGTATCGTTGAAGTTCTGCGCGGGCTGCTGATGAGCATGGTTTCTAACCCGATTGACGCTCTGCTGAACGCTAACTATATCGGGATTCTGGTATGGGCTGTCGGTCTGGGATTTGCGCTGCGCCACGGTAACGAGACCACCAAAAATCTGATTAACGACATGTCCCACGCGGTAACTTTTATCGTGAAGGTAGTGATTCGTTTCGCACCGCTGGGTATCTTCGGTCTGGTGGCCTCAACGCTGGCAACCACCGGTTTTGAAACCCTGTGGGGTTACGCCCAGCTGCTGCTGGTGCTGGTCGGCTGTATGTTGCTGGTGGCGCTGGTGGTTAACCCGATTCTGGTATTCTGGAAAATTCGCCGCAACCCGTATCCGTTGGTTCTGCTCTGCCTGCGCGAGAGCGGCGTTTATGCCTTCTTCACCCGTAGCTCCGCTGCGAATATTCCAGTGAATATGGCGCTGAGTGAAAAGCTGAATCTGGACCGCGATACCTACTCGGTTTCTATTCCACTGGGCGCGACCATCAATATGGCCGGGGCGGCGATTACCATCACCGTATTGACCCTCGCCGCTGTGCATACGCTGGGCGTGCCGGTCGATCTGCCGACTGCGCTGCTGCTTAGCGTCGTCGCCTCACTGTGTGCTTGCGGCGCATCCGGCGTGGCGGGTGGTTCGCTGCTGTTAATTCCGCTGGCCTGTAATATGTTCGGTATCCCGAACGATGTCGCCATGCAGGTCGTGGCCGTCGGCTTTATCATCGGCGTGTTGCAGGACTCTTGCGAAACTGCGCTGAACTCCTCAACCGACGTTCTGTTTACCGCCGCTGCCTGTATCGCCGAAGACGAACAGATAGCGAAAAACGCTCTGCGTAGTTAATCCCCTTCCCCTCCGCTAACGCGCGGAGGGGCTCTCTTCCTGCACTACCTTTTCCACTCTAAACGGGTCAATACCGCGTTTTTGCATCCGCCGGAAGCGAACGATGTTCAGACCGTTCATGACCAGAAAACTGCCTTCAATCATCGTGCCGCCAATCGAGCCCAGCCAGAAGTTATGGATAACCCAGCAAGCGGTCGCACACCACATCACGCAGCGAACGGTTAAGCCGGTACAGCGAAAGAGCGCCCAGGTGCTAGCGAGCGTGCCAACAATCGGCAGCAGCTCCATCGCGTGTTGCAGCTTTGCGAGCCCCAATACCAGGGTGAGCACAATAAACACGGTCATCACCCACAGCTTACGGGTGCGCATAGAGATAAGGGTTCGGACGGTATTGAGCTCGGCGCTCATGCCCGCCGGATACGCGCCCATCAAAAAGAAATGTACGCCAATGGTGGCGCTATAGACGGCAAGCTGCAGCTTAAAGCGGCGCTCATCCCGGTTGAAAAAGGTCGTAATACCGATCAGAAAGGCGATGACACCAACGCCCTGGGCAAGCCAATACGCGGTCATGGGAAATCCTTATATACCCGTCATACTTCAAGTTGCATGTGCGTTAGCCGCGTTCGTTCACCCCGGTCACTTACTTCAGTAAGCTCCCGGGGATTCGCTCACTTGCCGCCTTCCTGCAACTCGAATTATTTAGGGTATAAGACAAAGCGGCGCATCATACGCTGAAACGCCGCTTTTGAAACGCCTCCCTTTATTACTCAATAAGGTTTCACGCCGCAATCACGGCGTGAAAGATGACGAGTCATTAAAGGGTGACGCCGCTTTTGAATATCGCCAGTTCGCGGAAATCATTACGTTCGTTGCAGGTCTGCTTACCGTTAGCAAAGTCCACAATGATATCAACGAACTCATCCAGCAGCTGCGGCATCGCTTTACCGTGAATCAACTGACCGGCATCGAAGTCGATCCAGTGTTTTTTCTTCGCCGCCAGTTCACTGTTAGTGGCAATTTTGACCGTCGGAACGAAACCGCCGTATGGCGTCCCACGACCGGTACTGAACAGCACCATGTGGCAGCCCGCACCGGCCAGCGCGCTGGTCGCTACCGCATCGTTGCCCGGCGCGCTCAGCAGATTAAGGCCGTGAACTTTCAGGCGTTCACCGTAGCGCAGCACGTCAACCACCTGGCTGGAGCCCGCTTTTTGCGTACAGCCCAAAGATTTATCTTCCAGCGTAGTGATGCCGCCCGCTTTGTTGCCCGGCGATGGGTTCTCGTAAATCGGCTGATCATGGGCGATAAAGTACTGTTTAAAGTCGTTAACCATCGTCACCAGCTTGCCGAAGGTCTCTTCGTCGCGACAGTGGCTCATCAGCAGTTGTTCGGCACCGAACATTTCCGGTACTTCGGTCAGCACGGTGGTGCCGCCGTTGGCAATCAGGTAATCCGAGAAACGGCCCAGCATTGGGTTCGCGGTGATGCCGGACAGACCATCGGAACCGCCGCATTCGAGACCAAACTTCAGCTCGCTCAGTTTACCCGGCTCACGCTTGTCGTTACGCATCACGTCGTAAAGCTGATGGAGATGCTCGATCCCCGCTTCCACTTCGTCATCCTGGTGTTGGCAAATCATAAAGTGAACGCGTTCAGGATCGAACTCACCTAAGGTTTCGCGGAACGCATCAACCTGGTTGTTTTCGCAACCCAGACCAACTACCAGCACCGCGCCCGCATTTGGGTGACGCACCATATTTTGCAGCATGGTACGGGTGTTAATGTGATCGTCGCCGAGCTGCGAACAGCCGTAGGTGTGGCTGAAGAGATGAACGCCGTCGATACCTTCGGCATCGTTTGTCTCTTTGAGAAAACGATTCTGCATCTGACGGGCCATGGCGTTGACGCAGCCAACGGTCGGCAGGATCCACAGCTCGTTACGCACGCCAACATCGCCGTTGGCGCGACGATAAATCTGGATATCGCGATCCGCAGGCTGCGCGACGGGCTCGATAAGTTCCGGTTGATAGCTATACGCGTCGAGATCGCTTAAGTTAGTGCGCGTATTGTGGGAGTGGATATGTTCCCCCGGCGCAATATCCGCCAGCGCATGTCCTATCGGCAGACCGTACTTAACGACGTTGTCTCCCTTCGCAATGCTACGCAGCGTGAACTTATGCCCGCGCGCAACATCCTGAGCCAACGTGACCGTATCGCCGTCAATGGTGACCACCGTGCCTGCCGCCATATCCGCCAACGCTACCGCGACGTTATCTTGCGAATGGATTTTAATGTATTGCATATCAACCGGCCTCTGGTCTTAGTTCAGCTCAATGGCGAAGTAGTCACGCGCATTGTTAAAGCAAATATTTTTCACCATCTCACCCAGCAGTTGAATATCTGCCGGAGCTTCGCCCGCTTCCACCCAGCGGCCAATCATCTGGCACAGGATGCGGCGGAAATATTCATGACGGGTGTAGGAGAGGAAACTGCGGCTATCGGTCAGCATGCCGACAAAGCGACTCAGCAAGCCAAGCTGCGCCAGTTGGGTCATCTGACGTTCCATGCCGTCTTTCTGATCGTTGAACCACCAGCCGGAACCGAACTGCATCTTGCCCGGCATGCCTTCCCCCTGGAAGTTGCCTGTCATGGTGCCCAGCACTTCGTTGTCACGCGGGTTCAGGCAGTAGAGGATGGTTTTTGGCAGCAGGTTTTCTTCGTTCTGTTTGCTGAGCAGTTTGGACAACTCTTCCGCCATCGGACGGTCATTGATGGAGTCGAAACCAACGTCCGGCCCTAACAGTTTGAACTGACGCTGGTTGTTGTTACGCAGCGCGCCAATGTGATACTGCTGCACCCAGCCGCGACGGGCGTATTCCGCGCCGAGGAACACCAACACGGCAGTTTTGAACTGCGCCACTTCATGCTCGCTGAGGGCTTCACCTGCCAGACGACGCGCCAGGATGCTATCCAGTTCGCTTTCGTTAGCTTCGGCGAACAGCACCACATCCAGCGCGTGGTCAGAAACCTTACAACCGTGGGCGGCGAAGTGATCCAGGCGTTTCGTCAGCGCGGACTGCAGGTCGGCAAAGCGACGAATGTCGGTATCGGATACTTCGCCCAGCTTCGCCATGTAATCGTTGAAGGTCGCCTGTTCGATGTTGAACGCTTTATCCGGGCGCCAGCTCGGCAGCACTTTCACGGAGAAGGTGCTGTCTTTAGCGACAGAGGCATGATGTTCCAGCGAATCGATTGGGTCGTCGGTGGTGCCAACCATTTTCACGTTCATCTGCTGCATGATGCCGCGAGCAGAGAAGCTATCCTGAGCCAGCAGGTCGTTGCACTGATCCCAGATTTCACCCGCAGTAGCTGGGGAAAGAACCTTACCTGTAATACCAAAAGGACGACGTAGTTCAAGATGGGTCCAGTGGTATAACGGGTTGCCAATGGTATGCGGTACGGTGGCCGCCCAGGCGTCAAATTTCTCGCGATCGGAAGCATCTCCAGTACACAGGCGCTCTGCAACGCCGTTGGTACGCATCGCACGCCATTTGTAGTGATCGCCTTTCAGCCAGATGTCATACAGATTTTTGAAGCGATAATTTTCGGCGATCTGCTGCGGCGGTAAATGGCAGTGATAGTCGAAAATCGGCTGATCTTTAGCGTAATCATGGTACAGGCGGCGGGAAAACTCGGTATCAAGCAGAAAATCTTCGGTCATAAACGGTGTCATTTTCGTGTCCTCTTCAGCCCCAGGGGAGCCCATCAGATGATTGACTATAATGCTGACAAAGTTATCACACCAATTTCTACAGGCCGAAGTATTTTTCGTGAGTTAGATCAATAAACGTCAATAAATAAATTACCATCAAAGGAGTAAACAGCCCGCCAGGGCGCGCCAGATCTGGCCTCTCTCACAGAAATAAATGCCCACACAAACTTTCCCACTTTTGTGATGTCACTCACCTTTTGAAGTTGTATGACAAGTTATCTTGCTGCCGTCGAAACATATAAACCGACGGAATGCATTACCGACGAATTATCACGTCGGATTTACCGGTATGGACACCGAATTAGACATAACAGTTAATGGCAAGGTTCGGGCCATACGAGGTTTCCTCTCCTGAACCCTCCGTTTCACCTTCTTCGCCGCAGTTACAGGGCTGGAAGATAGCCGCACCCGCTGCGGATATATAACAAACGATGAGGTTTACATGCGTAAAATTAAAGGGTTACGTTGGTACATGATCGCGCTGGTGACGTTAGGCACCGTGCTCGGGTACCTGACGCGTAACACTGTGGCGGCAGCTGCGCCAACTCTGATGGAAGAGTTACACATCTCCACCCAACAGTATTCCTATATCATCGCGGCCTATTCCGCTGCTTATACCGTCATGCAGCCGGTTGCCGGCTACGTGCTGGACGTTTTGGGTACCAAAATCGGCTATGCCTTCTTTGCTGTTGCCTGGGCAGTCTTCTGCGGCTCCACGGCGCTGGCGGGAAGCTGGGGCGGCCTGGCGCTGGCGCGTGGCGCAGTAGGTGCCGCTGAAGCCGCGATGATCCCCGCAGGTCTGAAGGCCAGCTCTGAATGGTTCCCGGCAAAAGAGCGTTCAATCGCCGTCGGCTACTTCAACGTTGGCTCTTCTATCGGTGCAATGATCGCGCCGCCGCTGGTGGTATGGGCTATCGTAATGCACAGTTGGCAGATGGCGTTTATTATCTCCGGCGTCCTGAGCTTTGCCTGGGCAATGGCCTGGCTGGTTTTCTACAAACACCCGCGCGATCAGAAAAAATTAACCGAAGAAGAACGCGAATATATTATTGGTGGCCAGGAGTCTCAGCATCAGACCAATAACGGCAAGAAAATGTCCCCGTGGCAGATTCTGCGCAACCGTCAGTTCTGGGGTATCGCCCTGCCGCGCTTCCTTGCAGAACCTGCATGGGGGACCTTCAACGCGTGGATCCCGCTGTTCATGTTTAAAGTTTACGGCTTTAACCTGAAAGAGATCGCCATGTTTGCGTGGATGCCGATGCTGTTTGCCGACCTCGGGTGCATCATTGGGGGTTACCTGCCGCCGCTGTTCCAGCGCTGGTTTGGCGTTAACCTGATCGTTTCGCGTAAAATGGTGGTCACCATGGGTGCGCTGCTGATGATTGGCCCAGGGATGATCGGTCTGTTCACCAGCCCATTCGTGGCTATCGCCCTACTGTGCGTTGGCGGTTTTGCTCACCAGGCGCTGTCCGGTGCGCTGATCACGCTCTCTTCCGACGTATTTGGTCGTAACGAAGTGGCAACAGCAAACGGCCTGACCGGTATGGCCGCATGGCTGGCCAGTACTATGTTTGCCCTGGTCGTCGGTGCACTGGCCGATACTATCGGCTTCAGCCCCCTGTTCGCCGTGCTGGCGATATTCGATCTGCTGGGTGCCGTGGTTATCTGGACGGTCTTGAAAAATAAATCAGCCGATGACGATCCCACACCGTTAAACACCAGTAAACCGGCAACGCAAAGCTAGAGTCAGCCAGGTTAATTAGGACATGAAAGCCGCCGGTATAAAGGCGGCTTTTTCGTCTCTTCTGGTGGTGAGAAGCGCGTAAAAGTGGTATAACAAATCCAATATTGTCGCCATCTCCCGGGAGCGAATATGGAAATCACTGAACCGCGTCGTTTGTATCAGCAGCTTGCCGCCGAGTTGAAGACGCGTATTGAACAAGGTGTCTACCTTGTGGGCGATAAACTGCCCGCAGAGCGGTTTATTGCTGATGAAAAAAGCGTTAGCCGCACCGTGGTTCGCGAAGCCATTATTATGCTGGAAGTGGAAGGCTACGTTGAAGTCCGTAAGGGGTCAGGCATTCACGTTATTGCTAACCAACCGAAGCATCAGCAAATTCCTGATGAGTCGCTGGAGTTCGCCAGCTACGGCCCGTTTGAGCTGCTGCAAGCCCGTCAGCTCATTGAAAGTAATATCGCCGAGTTCGCTGCCACTCAGGTGACCAAGCAAGACATCATGAAACTGATGGAAATCCAGGAGAAAGCGCGTAAAGAAAAATGCTTCCGCGACTCCGAGTGGGATCTTCAGTTTCACGTTCAGGTGGCTCTGGCGACGCAAAACACCGCCTTAGCCGCTATCGTTGAAAAGATGTGGACCCAGCGTGTGCATAACCCGTACTGGAAAAAGCTGCACGACCACATCGACCTGCGCACCGTCGATAACTGGTGCGACGATCATGACCAAATCCTCAAAGCGCTTATCCGCAAGGATCCACACGCGGCAAAACTGGCCATGTGGCAGCATCTGGAAAACACCAAGCTCATGCTGTTTAACGAAACCAGCGATGACTTCGAATTCAATGCGGACCGCTATCTGTTTGCTGATAATCCGGTCGTTCATCTCGATACCGCCACCAACGGCGTAAAATAGGCCATTATCTTCTTCCCGGGCAGCCATTGCGCCGCTGCCCGCAAACCCCACAGGGTAAGCAAAACATATATAGTGTCAGCCTGTGTAAATACTCTCGCCTCCCTCCTTCGCAATCAGCAAAATCAATATGCAACAAACAGCAATTTCTATGACGTAAAGTCAGCTGGTTTGTTACAATTAGATGCATTTTGTCGTTCTGAGAGTTAGCTTTTGCTTACTTCACTTTTAAACAGGGATCCGTTCAGAGCGCAGCAGCGACCATAATCCAATAAGAAGCCATGTCGCCATGCATACACCGCGTTCAGACGTGCCGTTAACCGATGTACCAGGAATCGTGAATGGAACTATTAACCCAATTGTTGAATGCATTGTGGGCTCAGGATTACGAAACACTCGCTAATCCGTCCATGATTGGCATGCTGTATTTCGTCTTATTTATGATTTTGTTCCTTGAGAACGGTTTGCTACCTGCCGCCTTTTTACCGGGAGACAGCCTGCTCGTGCTGGTCGGCGTGTTGATTGCTAAGGGCGCGATGGGCTTTCCTGAAACGCTGTTGCTCCTCACCGCTGCGGCAAGTCTCGGCTGCTGGCTAAGCTACATTCAGGGTCGCTGGTTGGGCAATACGCGAATCGTACAAAACTGGCTTTCGCACCTGCCCTCACACTACCACCAGCGCGCGCATCACCTGTTCCATAAACACGGGCTTTCTGCGTTGCTGATAGGCCGTTTTATCGCCTTCGTTCGCACGCTGCTGCCAACCATTGCCGGGCTATCGGGCCTGAGCAGCGCACGCTTCCAGTTCTTTAACTGGATGAGCGGTCTGCTGTGGGTTTTGATTCTCACCTCGCTGGGATATCTGCTGGGGAAAACGCCGGTATTCCTGAAGTATGAAGATCAGCTGATGTCCTGCCTGATGCTGCTGCCCGTCGCGCTGCTGGTGTTTGGTTTGATTGGCTCGCTGGTTGTCCTGTGGAAGAAAAAACACAGAAGCCGGAGCTGATGATGGTGATTAAACGTCCTTCACTGCGTCACATAAGCTGGGTGCTGGGCGGCTCGTTACTCCTGTGCGGTCTGTTCTGGCTCTGGCTGACCGTGCAACAGCAGGAATCCACGCTGGCAATCCGCCCGGTCAGTCAGGGAATCAGTATGCCGGATGGTTTTTCCGTCTGGCATCATCTCGACGCCAACGGCATCCGTTTTAAAAGCATTACGCCGCAAAATGATGGCCTGTTAATCAAGTTTGACTCCAACGCCCAGGGCATAGCGGCCAAAGAAGTGCTGGGCCGCGCTCTGCCGCATGGCTATATTATTGCCTTGCTGGACGATGATAATTCGCCGACGGCCTGGATTTCACGCCTGCGCGATACCCCGCATAGATTCGGATAAGCAACGAAAATTCCGAATATTTTCACCCGGTTTGGTGATTCTCCGTTTTACTTACTATGCTTAAGTTCGCGGGGGTGACCAGACCCACGTTAATCAACTGGATCGGGTATAGTCGTTAGATATGCCCTCACACAATGGAAGGTAGCATCCATGAAACACCGCATCGCTTTGATCCTGGTACTGACTTCACTTAGCACCAGCGCCTTTGCCATCTCCCCTTGTCAGGAAAAAGAGCAGGACATCCAGCGGGAGATTAGCTACGCAGAAAAACATCATAATCAGAACCGTATTGATGGTTTGAATCGGGCGCTTAGTGAAGTCAGAGCAAACTGCAGCGACAGTAAGCTCAAAGCTGAACACCAGCAAAAAATCGCCAAACAGCAAGCAGAGATAGCCGAACGGCAGAACGATCTGCGCGAAGCCGAACAGAAAGGCGATGCTGACAAAATCAGCAAACGCCAGCATAAACTTGATGAAGCGCAGCAAGAGCTGAAAACGCTGCAATCTCGCGAGTATTAATCGGTTTAAGTAAGACCAATATGGACCACTTTAACAGGAGATAAACATGGCTAAAGATAACGTTGCAGAAGACCTGCGTGCGGAACTGAAAACGCTGGCTGATACCCTGGAAGAAGTGCTGAACTCCTCCACGGATAAATCGAAAGAAGAGATTGGTAAGCTGCGTAGCAAAGCCGAAAGCGCGCTGAAAGAGAGCCGCGTTCGTCTGGGAGAAACCAGCGACGCCATTGTGAAGCAAACGCGCGAAACCGCTGCTCGCGCCGATGAATACGTCCGCGAAAATCCGTGGACCGGCGTCGGAATTGGCGCAGCAGTCGGATTGGTGCTGGGTGTTCTGCTGACGCGCCGCTGATTATGGCAAACTCTCAACACACGCAGGGGCCGGGGCAAAGCGTTTTCGGCATTGGTCAGCGGATAGTTACCCTGCTGGTCGAAATGGTGGAAACGCGCCTGCGCCTGGTGGTCGTGGAGCTGGAAGAGGAGAAAGCGAATCTCTTTCAGCTGTTTCTGATGCTAGGGCTGACGTTGCTATTTGCTGCATTCGGGTTGATGAGCCTGTTGGTCCTCATTATCTGGGCCGTCGATGCGCAATATCGCCTGAACGTGATGATAGCCACCACCGTGACCCTGCTGCTGGCGGCGCTTATTGGCGGTATCTGGACGCTTAGTAAGGCCCGACGTTCGACGTTTCTGCGCCTTACGCGTCAGGAACTGGCTAACGACAGGTCCTTACTGGAGGACGATAAGCCATGAGCCGCGACCAACAGGAACGTGAACGACAAAAAGCACGTCTGCTGCGTCTAATCCAACAGCAACGGCTGGATCTCAACGCCAGCCGTCGCGACTGGCTGGAAGCAACCGCGCCAATAGATCGCGGCTGGCATACCCTACTTAACTTGCGTTCATGGGCGATGGTCGGCAGTGGACTCGTCGCGGTGTGGTCTGTCCGCCACCCGCGCTTTTTACTCCGTTGGACGAAACGCAGTTTTGGCCTCTGGAGCACCTGGCGCATGGCGCGTAGCCTGCTGCGTCAGCAATCAACACGCTGAGGCACATCTGTGCCTCTTCTTATTTAACGTCCCCCACCGAACACCATTATCCAGACCGCTCAGTTGGCCCTTCTATTCATTTGCTTTATCAATGGTTACTCAGAATCTTTGAAGTAGATCTACAGTTTTCCTTGCTAACAATTACGTCACAGCCTCGCTAATATTCACTCCATCGACAGCAACCCCGCGTCATACGCAGGATTGCACCAAAAAACAAAATCGCCGCCCTTTGGGTTTTATGGAGTAAGAAATGAAAAAATTAGAAGATGTTGGTGTACTGGTAGCACGCATTCTGATGCCAATTCTGTTTATCACCGCAGGTTGGGGAAAAATCACTGGTTATGCGGGTACCCAACAATATATGGAAGCGATGGGCGTCCCTGGGTTTATGCTGCCGCTGGTTATTCTGCTTGAATTTGGCGGCGGTCTGGCAATCCTGTTCGGTTTCCTGACTCGCACTACCGCGCTGTTCACCGCAGGCTTCACCGTACTGACCGCGTTCCTGTTCCACAGCAACTTTGCTGAAGGCGTGAACTCGCTGATGTTCATGAAAAACCTGACCATCGCTGGCGGTTTCCTGCTGCTGGGTATCACCGGTCCGGGCGCATTCAGTATCGACCGCGTGCTGAATAAAAAGTGGTAAGCGCACTATACTGATTAAAAAAAGCGAGGGGACATCTCCTCGCTTTTGCTATCTGAGGGAGGAAATGATGGGACAATTAATTGACGGCGTCTGGCACGATACCTGGTATGACACCCAATCCACCGGAGGGCGGTTCAAGCGTTCTGTTTCTGCCTTTCGCAACTGGCTAACCGCCGACGGCGCACCAGGTCCGGGTGGTGAACCGGGATTTCCGGCGGAAAAAGACCGCTATCATCTGTACGTTTCTCTTGCCTGTCCATGGGCACATCGCACCTTAATTCTGCGCAAGCTGAAAGGGTTAGAGCCGTTTATTTCCGTCTCAGTGGTCAACCCTTTAATGTTCGAGAACGGCTGGACGTTCGACAATAGCTTTCCGGCGGCCACTGGCGATACCCTCTATCAGCACGAATTTCTTTATCAGCTTTACCTGCATGCCGATCCGCAATACAGCGGGCGCGTTACGGTGCCGGTGTTGTGGGATAAAAAACAGCACACCATCGTCAGTAACGAGTCGGCTGAAATCATCCGCATGTTCAACTCCGCTTTCGATGGGCTCGGTGCTCGTGCCGGAGATTACTATCCACCTGAGCTGCGTGAACAAATTGATGAGCTGAACGGCTGGATCTACGACAACGTTAACAACGGCGTTTATAAAGCCGGATTCGCCACCAGCCAGCAGGCCTACGACGAAGCGGTCGATGCGGTATTTACCTCGCTGGAGCGCCTTGAGCAAATCCTGGGACAGCACCGCTTCCTGACGGGTAACCAGTTAACCGAGGCAGATATTCGCCTGTGGACTACACTAGTTCGCTTCGACCCGGTGTATGTGACCCATTTTAAATGCGATAAACACCGCATCAGCGATTATCTCAATCTTTATGGCTTCCTGCGCGATATCTACCAGATGCCAGGCATTGCCGAAACGGTAGATTTTGCCCATATTCGCAACCACTACTACCGTAGCCATAAAACGATCAACCCAACCGGGATTATCTCCATTGGGCCACAGCAAGATCTCAGCGAGCCGCACGGCCGCGATCTTCGCTTCCGCTAAGATATTGGGCGCTATTTACAGCGCCCAATAATTCACTCGGCAAATATTTGCCAACATTTCATTCGCGTCTATTCTTATTTCGATCGCTTTAAAAACAAGTGATTGACGGTTAATTGAGGCGTAGAAATGGACTGGTATCTTAAAGTATTACAAAACTATCTTGGATTTGGCGGCCGTGCCCGGCGCAAAGAGTACTGGATGTTTATTCTGGTCAACATCATCCTGACTGGCGTACTCAGCATCATTGATAAGATGCTCGGTTGGCAGCGCGCGGGAGGAGAAGGCATCCTGACAACTATCTATGCCATACTGGTATTTTTACCGTGGTGGGCGGTGCAGTTTCGTCGTTTGCACGACACCGACCGTTCAGCATGGTGGCTGTTATTACTGCTGATTCCTGTTATCGGCTGGCTGGTGATCATTATCTTTAATTGCCAGAACGGTACTCCTGGCAATAACCGCTTCGGGCCGGACCCAAAACTAACCTCATACTAAACAATGCGCCCCTTGCCAAAAAGGGGCGCACGTTGCTCTATCTATTCATAAACAGCTTCGGGATCTCGCGCAGACACCATGACTTCGCTTCCCCCATGCTATCGCGGCGCCAGGCC
Source organism: Klebsiella sp. MISC125 (assembly GCF_051131775.1). Taxonomy (NCBI): domain Bacteria; kingdom Pseudomonadati; phylum Pseudomonadota; class Gammaproteobacteria; order Enterobacterales; family Enterobacteriaceae; genus Klebsiella; species Klebsiella sp. MISC125. The sequence goes on along the minus strand of NZ_CP180448.1, from coordinate 749,683 downwards.
ATAATGATATCAACCTCATTACTGTATTCCGGGCTGACCACCCGTAAACGACCTTCGGCAATATCCTGCTCAACGAGCGGATAAGGCATTGTCGCCACGCCCAGTCCTGCCAATAGCGCCTGACGTTTATCTTCAATCGTACTGACGGTTAATCGCGGCTGTTTGTCGAGCAGCTGCACCGTCAATACCGGGCGTTCGCGAGCGGTATCGGCCACCGCTACGCCGCGATACTTCACGCGCGTAACTTCAGAAAGCGGCTCTGGCTCTTGATGAATCGGATGATCCGGCGCGGCAACATAGACGCTTGTCACCGAGTAAAGCTTGCGGGAATTAATTTCTGACGATGAGCGAAAATGCATATCCGGCGCAACGACAATATCCGCCCGACCCTGCTCGAGGCGCTCCCACGCACCGGCCAGCACTTCAGTAATGATCGACAGCTGAGTATTAGATTTGGTCGCCAGCTTTTCAATCAGTGGGAATAGATTGGTGGTTGGCACCAGCGCTTCGGTAACAAGAGTCAGATGCGTTTCCCAACCGCGCGACAGGGCTTCAGCGTCGGTCGTCAACTTATCCGCCGCTTCCAGCAGAACCCGTCCACGCTCCAGCAGCATTCGCCCAACGTTGGTGAATTTTGTTCGATGTCCTGAGCGGTCAAACAGCACGACATCAAGCTCCTCCTCCAGCTTTTGCATGGTATAGCTCAGCGCCGAAGGAACACGACCGAGCTCATCAGCCGCAGCGGCAAAGCTTCCGCGTCGGTCAATCGCATCCATAACGCGCAACGCTTCCAGCGTTAGTGCTCTCTCTTTGGCCATCATTCTCTCATTCAGGAAATTTGAACATACCGGGCAGAATATCTGGCTAACAATACAGCGTCCATACCTTTACCATTGATTTAGTGTAAAGAGAGGTCAAGAAAATGATTACTACCCGAACAGCCAAACAATGCGGTCAAGCTGACTTCGGCTGGCTGCAGGCCCGCTACACCTTTTCCTTTGGCCACTACTTCGACCCGAAACTGCTAGGCTACGCGTCTCTGCGCGTGCTCAACCAGGAAGTGCTGGCGCCCGGAGCCTCGTTCCAGCCGCGTACCTACCCGAAGGTCGATATTCTGAACCTGATACTGGAAGGGGAAGCGGAGTACCGCGACAGTGACGGCAACCATATCCAGGCGAAAGCGGGAGAGGCACTGCTGATTTCGACTCAACCCGGCGTCAGCTATAGCGAGCACAACCTGAGTAAAGAGGGTTCGTTGACGCGAATGCAGCTGTGGCTGGATGCTTGTCCGCAGCATGAAAATCCACTAGTCCAGAAAATAGCGATCGCCGCCGGGCCGCAACAACTGCTGGCCTCGCCGGACGGAAGCCAAAATAGTCTCCAGTTGCGCCAGCAGGTATGGATTCACCATATCGAACTGGCAAAAGGCGAGCAGCTCAGCGTCCAGCTTCACGGCCCACGCGCCTATCTGCAGTCGATTCACGGGACGGTGCATGCTCTTGTGCAAGAAGAAGAAAAACAGGCCCTGACCTGCGGTGACGGCGCGTTTATTCGTGACGAAGCTAACATTACCCTCGTCGCCGATACGCCGTTACGCGCTTTGCTGATAGATTTACCTGTGTAACAACGGCAGTAAGGGAGTTTGCCTGTGAGCAAGAAGAAAGCAAAAAAAGCAGCGATATTAGTGCAACAGCCGCAACCGGAAGTTATGGTCGCAGTCAGTTTTGGCTATGAAGAGATGTTAAGTGAACTGGAAGCTATCGTCGCGGAAGCGGAGATACGGATTCAAGACGAAGAGAGCCTCGCCTGACGTAAAAACATCGGCCCCAGAACGGGGCCGATTGATTTACTCGCTCAGTTCCTGGGCTAAATCTTTTTGCACCTGCTTGCGCTGCTCTGGCGTTAATACCTGGTTCACACCAAAATAGTATTTCACACGATAGTAGCGAACCTGCTGTTCTACTTTGCTAAATGCCGCCAACTGATCTTTAACCGCTTTTTCATTCCATTTGCCGGAATCGATCACATCAAACAGTACGCCGTCTTTAATATCTTTCTGGGAAATCTGCTGAACATTTTTTTCCAATTGCTGATGCAGACTCTTAATTTTCGTTACCTGATCGTTGGTCAGCTTTAAATGTTGAACAATCGGATCCTGTGCTGGGGCTGGGGCAGCCTTAACATCAGCAGCCTGAGCCGCTATAGAGAATCCGCTAGCCAGAACAGCGGTGAACACGATACGGGTCATTAATTTCATTGCTTTATCCTGAAGGGTAATTGCCAGAAAGGGCGGCTTATTATTTTTCAGAAGCAGATGTGGAAATGTAAGAAATAGTACGTAGAGATGTAGTTAAAGATCAGGAAATATAATTAATAGAAATGCATTAAATTAAATAATTAATTTAATGCATATAAAATACCTGACCTTATGAGAGAAGGTTGGTGTTAATGACAAACCTGCCTTGCGCATTGTGCCCGCATTCTTGTCAGGTGGCGGCTGGCGCCTTACCTGACCTACAAAACCATCGGGCGATTCCAGCAGAACCAGAAAGCAAAAACCCCGCCATTTCTGACGAGGGTTTTCTGAAAAGTTGAAGCTGAGCGTTAAGCCGCTTTCTTTATCGGTATAGCGTCGTGGACAGTCATTCATCTGCCCTTTTGATCCACCTGCGCCAGAAAGCAAAAACCCCGCCATTTCTGACGGGGTTTTGTTGAATGAGGAAGCTGACCGTTAAGCCGGGTTCTGTCGTGGACAGTCATTCATCTAGGCCAGCAATCGCTCACTGGCTCAAGCAGCCTACCCGGGTTCAGTACGGGCCGTACCTTGTGAACCCCTATTTGGCCTTGCTCCGGGTGGAGTTTACCGTGCCACGAACTGTTACCAGCCGCGCGGTGCGCTCTTACCGCACCCTTTCACCCTTACCTGATCCCACTTGCGTGGGCCATCGGCGGTTTGCTCTCTGTTGCACTGGTCGTAGGCTTGCGCCTCCCAGGCGTTACCTGGCACCCTGCCCTATGGAGCCCGGACTTTCCTCCCCTCCGCCCGTCTCCCCCGAAGAGGACGACGACGAAGCGGCGACTGTCTGGTCAGCTTCGGCGCGAAGTATAGAGGGTTTACCGCCGGTTGTCATCCTTCCGTCGCCATCCCGACCTGCAATGTCGCCGCAATATTCCGCGACGCATGATAAATATTGTCTGCTGCGCCGCGAAACGCCTCTTCCAGAGTGGTCACGCTGGTCAGTACGCTAAACACCGCATCAATACCATACTGATGAACCACACCCACGTCGCGGGTCAAGCTACCGGCAATACCGATCACCGGCTTATGATACTTTTTCGCCACGCTAGCCACGCCCACTGGCACTTTACCGTTAATGCTTTGACTATCCAGCCGACCTTCACCGGTTACCACCAGCGAGCAATCGAGGATATGCTCTTCCAGATTCAGCGCCTGGGTTACAATTTCGATTCCGCTGCGCAATTCAGCATTGAGAAACGCCATCAACGCTGCGCCCATGCCGCCTGCCGCTCCCGCACCAGCAACCTGCTTAACATCAACATGCAGGTCGGCCAGAATAATATCGGCGTAATGCTCAAGATTGCTATCCAGCGTGCGGATCATGGCTTCGGTGGCCCCCTTTTGCGGGCCAAAAATCCGTGAAGCGCCAGTATCGCCGATCAGCGGGTTGGTCACGTCGCAAGCAACGCGGATAACACAATCGCGCAATCGCGCATCAAGACCAGAGATATCAATCGAATTCAGGCTACACAGGCTACCGCCACCGTTGCCGATCTCCACGCCATTTGCGTCGCAAAGACGTGCGCCCAGCGCCTGTACCATCCCCGCGCCACCATCATTGGTGGCGCTGCCGCCGATACCAATAATGATATTTTTCGCCCCGCTTTCCAGCGCCTGCAAAATCAGCTCACCGGTACCACGCGACGTAGTTAATAACGGATTGCGCTGGGCGGGAGGTACCAGCCCTAGCCCACTGGCCGCCGCCATTTCGATAAATGCGGTTTTGCCATCGCCGGAAAGTCCCCAGCAGGCATCAACCGGAACACCCAGCGGCCCCGTCACACAGGCACTCATCTCGGTTCCCTGCGTCGCGGCAATCATCGCCTCAACGGTACCTTCTCCACCATCGGCGAGAGGAACCTTCACGTAGAGCGCATCGGGGAAAATTTCCCGAAAACCTTTTTCTATAGCCTGTGCCACCTCAGTGGCCGAGAGGCTTTCTTTATAAGAGTCTGGGGCGATTACGATTTTCATAGTTATGTAGCCTGACAGTGCCGCGCAAGGCAAGAATTACAGGGCGCGCATCCGCGCCCTTCTTGTTAGCGAGTGACTTCCACTTTCGCCAGTTTTTCGTAGTAGCATGCGATAGCGCTATGGTCGGCGGTACCCAGACCGTCGGCACGCAGCGCCTGCATCATCTCCATCACCGCAGCGGTCAGCGGCAGCTGTGCGCCGACGCCGTGAGAGGTATCCAGCGCGTTCGCCAGATCTTTGATATGCAGATCGATACGGAAGCCCGGCTTGAAGTTACGGTCCATCACCATTGGCGCTTTCGCATCCAGCACGGTGCTACCGGCCAGTCCACCGCGGATGGCCTGATACACCAGATCCGGGTTCACGCCCGCTTTGGTCGCCAGAGTCAGCGCTTCAGACATAGCGGCAATGTTCAGCGCCACAATGACCTGGTTAGCCAGTTTGGTTACGTTACCTGCGCCGATATCACCGGTATGTACTACGGAGCCGGCCATCGCTTTCAGCAGATCGTAATATTTGTCGAAAATCGCTTTATCGCCGCCAACCATCACCGACAGGGTGCCGTCGATGGCCTTCGGTTCACCGCCGCTGACCGGCGCATCCAGCATATCCACGCCTTTCGCTTTCAGCGCTTCGCTGATTTCGCGGCTTGCCAGAGGCGCGATGGAGCTCATATCGATCAGAACGGTACCCGGCTTCGCGCCTTCAATGATGCCGCCTTCGCCCAACGCCACCTCTTTCACATGCGGAGAGTTCGGCAGCATGGTGATGATCACATCACACTGTTCAGCAATGGCTTTCGCCGACGTGGCGGTTTCCGCGCCTGCGGCAATCACTTCTGCAATCGCATCCGGGTTACGGTCAGCAACCACCAACGAGTAACCTGCCTTGAGGAGGTTTTTACTCATTGGTTTACCCATGATACCAAGGCCAATAAAACCAACTTTCATTGTCATGTCTTTATCTCTCTAGTTTCGGTGGTGGTTATTTCTTAAAGGAATCAGCTAATTTCTGCGTGCCCGAACGGAATACGCCCAGGTCGCTGCCGACGGCGACAAAGGTTGCTCCCCATTCCAGATAACGACGCGCATCCGCTTCAACCGGCGCCAGAATGCCGCTTGGCTTACCGTGCTTTTTCGCGACCGCAAAGATGTGCTGGATAGCTTTTTGTACTTCCGGGTGGGAAGCATTGCCCAGATGGCCTAACGCGGCGGCCAAATCGCTTGGGCCGACAAAAATACCGTCGACGCCTGGGGTTGCAGCGATCGCATCGACGTTATCCACGCCTTGCTGACTTTCGATCTGCACCAGGATGGTGATGTTTTTGTTCGACTGCGCGAAGTAATCCGGCACGGTGCCAAACATATTGGCGCGGTGTGATACGGAGACGCCGCGAATGCCTTCTGGCGGATAACGCGTAGAAGCTACGGCATTGACTGCTTCTTCTTCCGTCTCTACAAACGGAATCAGGAAGTTATAGAAACCAATGTCCAACAGGCGCTTAATAACCACCGGCTCATTGGTCGGTACGCGCACAACTGGCGCACTAGTGCTGCCTTTCAGCGCCATCAGCTGTGGGATAAAGGTTGAGATATCGTTCGGCGCATGTTCGCCGTCCAGCACCAGCCAGTCAAAGCCAGCCAAACCTAAAACTTCAGTGCTGATAGGGCTTGCGAGCGCGGACCAGCAGCCGATCTGAACTTGATGCGCCGCCAGGGCCGCCTTAAATTTGTTCGGGAAGATATCGTTATTCATCGCTTATACCTTGTCACTTAACCGTTAATTATTTCTGCAGTTCCAGACGTTTGATGTCACCGACCACGAACAGGTAGCAAATCATCATCATCAGCGCGGAACAGCCTACAAAAATCAGTGCGCCATTAAAGGAGTGCAGCTCACTTACGATATAGCCGATCACCAGCGGGGTGACGATAGAGGCTACGTTACCGAAGACGTTAAACAACCCGCCGCACAGCCCAACAATTTCTTTCGGTGCCACGTCGGAGATAACCGGCCAACCCAGAGCACCAAAACCTTTACCGAAGAATGCCAGCGCCATCAGCGCCACCACCAGCACCGTGCTATCGGTGTAGTTACACAGAATAATCGTCGATGCCAGCAGCATACCCAGAACAATAGGTAGCTTACGTGCAAAGGTCAGCGTGCAACCGCGGCGAATCAAGTAGTCAGAGAACAGCCCACCCAGCACGCCACCGGCAAAACCGCACAGTGCCGGAATGGAAGCCACCATCCCCACTTTCAGAATCGACATCCCCTTATCTTGCACCAGGTAAATAGGGAACCAGGTGAGGAAGAACCAGGTAATAGTGTTTAAGAAGTACTGACCAAAAAAGATACCTAGCATCATTCGGCTGCTGAGCAACTGCTTGATGTAATCCAGTTTTGGACCTTTTGCAGCAGAGTCACCCGGCTTTTTATGGTCCATATCGACCACGGCACCGTTATCCGCAATAAATTTCAGTTCTTCTTTCGTCATCCGCGGATGGTCGGTTGGGTTGTGAACGAACTTAACCCACAGACCGGTCAGGACAAAACCAATCACACCCATGACGGTAAACACATGTTCCCAGCCCCAGGCAAAAGTCAGCCAGCCCAGCAACGGAGAGAACAGCGCCAGAGAAAAATATTGCGCGGAGTTAAAGATAGCGGATGCGGTACCGCGCTCTTTGGTCGGGAACCAGGCCGCAACGATACGGGCGTTTGCCGGGAAAGAAGGTGCTTCCGAGAAGCCCAGCATAAAACGCATGATAAACATTGAGACACCAGCCCAGGCTAGCGGGAATACATCCACAAAGCCTTGCAGGAAGGTAAACAGCGACCAGAAGAACAGGCTGTAGGTGTAGACCTTCTTCGAGCCAAATTTGTCCAGCAGCCAGCCGCCAGGAATTTGCATCAGCAAATAGGCCCAACCGAAAGCGGAGAAAATATAACCCATTGAGATTGCACTCAGGTGCAACTCTTTCGCCACTTCGGTACCGGCAATAGATAGCGTCGCACGGTCTGCATAGTTAATGGCAGTAACAATAAATATTATCAACAGAATTAAATATCGGGTTGGCATACCCTTTTTCTGCTCTATTGCAGCATCCACACTCATTTTATATTCCTCAGGTACGACACACCTTCCATCATTTATTACTGGTGTGATTTTAGTTATTTATAAATCGATCTTAGACACTGTCGATTTACTTATCCGACGCATTGCAAGCATGACTCAGTATAATCAGCTCACGGTATTTGATCACTGTGCATAAACCCCACAAAGAGATAACAAAAACCATTATAATTGTGCAAATGCAACAATCAGTGGGCGCTAATGCACAGTTCCAGTGATTTCCTTCTATACCTGACTCCCTCACGCAAAAATGAGTGATTTAGATCACATTTTTAAATCTAAACACCTGACATTCTTAATTCCACAAATCTGAGCATCAGAAATTGAATAACCGTTTTATTTTATTATTCGCACCTTGCTGGAGAATACTGGACAATGGCTGACATTGAAATTAGACAAGAATCGCCGACGGCGTTTTATATAAAAGTACACGAAACGGATAATGTGGCGATTATTGTTAACGATCGAGGTTTAACGGCCGGAACGCGTTTCCCTGATGGACTCACGCTCGTTGAACATATCCCGCAAGGCCATAAGGTCGCGTTGGTCGATATTCCCGCACACGGTGAAATCATCCGCTATGGCGAAGTGATTGGCTACGCGGTACGTGATATCGCGCAGGGTAGCTGGATTGATGAATCGCTGGTCGAGCTGCCGGAAGCGCCACCGCTCAACACCCTGCCGCTGGCGACCAAAGTTCCCGAGCCGCTGCCGCCGCTGGAAGGCTACACCTTCGAAGGGTATCGCAACGCAGACGGTAGCGTGGGGAGCAAAAACCTGCTCGGCATTAGCACCAGCGTGCACTGCGTGGCGGGCGTTGTAGATTACGTGGTTAAAATTATCGAACGCGATCTGCTGCCGAAATATCCCAACGTTGATGGCGTAGTCGGCCTGAATCACCTTTACGGCTGCGGCGTGGCGATTAACGCCCCGGCGGCGGTCGTGCCTATCCGTACCATTCACAACCTTGCGCTTAACCCGAATTTCGGCGGCGAAGTGATGGTAATTGGCCTCGGCTGTGAAAAACTTCAGCCAGAGCGTCTGCTGGAAGGTACCGATGATGTGAAAAGCATCCCGGTGGATAGCGCCAGTATCGTTAGCCTGCAAGACGAAAAGCACGTCGGTTTTAAATCGATGGTCGACGATATTCTGCAAGTTGCCGAGCGTCATCTGGAGAAACTGAACCAGCGCCAACGTGAAACCTGCCCGGCCTCCGAGCTGGTGGTCGGTATGCAGTGCGGCGGCAGCGATGCGTTTTCTGGCGTGACCGCCAACCCGGCAGTGGGCTATGCGTCCGACCTGCTGGTGCGCTGCGGCGCAACCGTGATGTTCTCCGAAGTGACCGAAGTGCGCGATGCAATCCATCTGCTGACGCCACGCGCCATCAACGAAGAAGTGGGTAAACGTCTGCTGGAAGAGATGGCCTGGTACGATAACTATCTCGATATGGGCAAAACCGACCGCAGCGCCAACCCTTCCCCAGGCAACAAGAAAGGCGGCCTGGCAAACGTGGTGGAAAAGGCGCTCGGTTCTATCGCTAAATCCGGTAAGAGCGCGATTGCCGAAGTACTTTCCCCGGGACAGCGTCCAACCAAACGCGGCCTGATTTACGCCGCAACGCCAGCCAGTGATTTTGTCTGCGGTACCCAGCAGGTGGCCTCTGGGATCACCGTGCAGGTGTTTACCACCGGTCGCGGGACGCCGTATGGCCTGGTAGCGGTGCCGGTCATTAAGATGGCAACGCGTACCGAACTGGCGAATCGTTGGTTTGACTTAATGGATATCAACGCCGGAACGATTGCGACCGGTGAAGAGACCATCGAAGAGGTGGGGCTGAAGCTGTTCGAGTTTATTCTTGATGTCGCCAGCGGCCGCAAGAAAACCTTCTCGGATCAGTGGGGATTACATAATCAGCTGGCGGTGTTTAACCCAGCGCCGGTGACGTGATCCGTTAACATCATTTATCCCGCTCGTTATTGCCTCGAGCGGGATAACTCATTCTCATCTCTGTTCGTTAAGAAACGCCTCTATCTGCGCCTTCGTCGAAGTCCCTTCCATCGGCCCACGCTGGGTAATCGCCAGAGAACCGCTGGCATTAGCCCATCTCAACGCTTCCTGCGGCGATGCGCCTGACAGAAACAGACTGACAAAGGTTGCACCGAAACAGTCACCCGCTCCCGTAGGATCCACAACTGGCACATTAAAACCGGTAACATGATGCGTTTCCTGAGCACTGAAATAGCTGGCTCCCCGAGGCCCACGTTTAATGACAACATGCTTAACACCGCGTTTGAGCAACTTATCAACCAGTACTTGCTCATCACGCCCCGGATTAAGGCCAAAGTAATTCAACTCACCATCGCTTGGCAGGAAAATATCCGTGTAATCGAGAATATATTCAAAGGCCTGCGACATTTCAGGAATATTGAGCATCTCTTTACGAATATTCGGATCGAACGAAACCGTGCCGTTGCGCGCTTTGATATTTTCAATCGCCTTACGCATCGCATCGATCATGCGAAACGAAAACAGCGAGGAGCCCATAATGTGAAAATGATTGCACTGATTAAGCAGGCTTTCGTCAATATGATCGGCAGTCAACAGACCGCAGGCACTGTTCGGCATATTAAAAATAAAATCGCGCTGTGCCTGACTCCGATAGCTTACAAAAGCACTGCCAGTAGTCGCTTTTTGCAGTATGGCGATACCGTTGACATTAACGCCATCGGCATCCAGTCGCGCGATATTCATTTCCCCAAACGCATCATTGCCGACGCAGCTAAAAAGCACCGAACCAAAACCCAACTTTGCCACCTGATCGGCAAAAATTGCCGGTGCACCGCTGGGATATGGCCCCCAAAACTCTCCCGGGCGAGAAAAGCCCTGGTTCTCTTCTTTTGCCAGAAACTCCACCAGTAGTTCGCCGATGGTGCAAATGGTCACGTTCATCATCGCTCCTTTACTTTGCTTTTTGCAAAGCAGGGTTGAGCCATGTCAGGCACTCATTATTGGTATAGCTGTTAGTCAGCCCTGCGGCGAGTAGACGAGCATGATATTCCGCAGCAACAACCTGCGGCGTCACCACGCAACTCATCTGCTGCAAATGACCAATCTCATACCGCTTGTCGCCGTATACTGGGCGATTAGCGATTACTGCAATCACTCGATCACTTTGGGTAATCGCCTCATTCAACAGTCGGGCGCTGGCCTCTTGCCTGACGCTCAAGATGCCATCCTCGGCAATCTGATCAACAGCGATAAGCGCTCGCGAAGGGCGATAATGTCCCAGAGCGTTAAGCGCCAAATCACCCTCAACAATTTTTCCGTTATTCCCCAGTACACCGCCGAGTAATACGGTTTCACCATTAAGGAATTCTTGAGCTAGCGGGACATGCGACAAATCGTTAAGTAGCAGACAAAGCTCATCGTAACCAGCAAGGAAAGGGATCACTTTACGCAAAATCGAGCCCTGTCCCAAAAATAACGTTTCACTATTCTCTATTTGCGCTGCAACCTGGCGAGCCATTTCGGTTTCCAGCGCTTTGTCTATCGCAACCGAAGACTCCCGAACCAATGCCACCGGGGCCCCCGACTGGGCGGTGTAAATTGCACCACCAAAAGAGCGCTTAAGATAGCCCTGCTGCTCCAGGTAATTCAGGTCATTGCGAATCGTCACTCCGGAAACGGCCAGCATTTCAGCCAAATCATCGACTTTAATCTCCCCGTTTTTGCGTACGATCTCCGCGATGTCCAAGCGCCTTTTTAGCAGGCTGGTTGACGGTTTTGCCACGGTATTGCGCCTTCTTATTATCTCCCAGAATAACTTTCATTTTTAAATTTCCCCGCCACATTGTCAAACTTCATGCCACTGACAAAAAACATAAAATTCACTAAAAACAATAGATTCATACGATTAACGTTAAGTTTAGTTCATAAAATACCTTTAAAAAAGAAACCACACAACAATGATTAACTTTCATTTTTAAAACAAAATAGCGTTTGTGTGCGATGGATCACAACATGAGTGGAAGACGATCGTTACATTACTTTCAAAATGAAGGATAAAGATCACCACAAACTTACGATTTAAAAAATGAGGAGTACGAATGTACATTATCTCTAGTAAAAATATGCTGTTGAAAGCCCAGCGTCTCGGTTACGCCGTTCCTGCCTTTAATATCCACAATCTGGAAACGATGCAGGTCGTAGTAGAAACTGCAGCCGAACTGCGCTCTCCGCTGATCCTTGCAGGTACCCCGGGAACTTACAGCTATGCAGGAACCGGTAACGTGGTGGCGATCGCTCGCGATCTGGCTAAGATTTGGGATCTCCCGCTAGCGGTACACCTCGATCACCATGAAGACCTGACCGATATCACGCGTAAGGTACAGGCCGGTATCCGTTCGGTCATGATTGACGGTTCGCACTCTCCTTTTGAAGAAAACGTCGCATTAGTCAAGAGCGTGGTTGAACTGAGCCATCGTTATGATGCCAGCGTTGAAGCCGAACTGGGTCGTCTTGGTGGTGTGGAAGACGATCTGGTCGTCGATGCAAAAGATGCACTGTATACCAACCCGGAGCAGGCTCGCGAATTTGTCACTCGCACCGGCATCGACTCGCTGGCTGTAGCCATTGGTACGGCGCACGGCATGTATGCCGCGGAACCGAAGCTTGATTTTGACCGTCTCGCCGCCATTCGCGATCGCGTTGACGTGCCGCTGGTACTGCATGGCGCATCAGGTCTTCCGGATAGTGACATCCGCCGGGCAATTTCTCTGGGCGTATGCAAAGTCAACGTCGCCACCGAGCTGAAAATCGCCTTCTCCGACGCTCTGAAACAGTACTTCGATGAAAATCCAGACGCTAACGATCCGCGCCATTACATGAAACCTGCAAAAGCAGCGATGAAAGATGTGGTACGCAAAGTCATTCACGTTTGCGGCTGTGAAGGGCAACTGTAATTTCCGGATCGAAGGAGCAATGTCGTGATCCATACCCTGACACTCAACACTGCGATCGATATGAATATCTTTTGCGATCCGCTGAAGCCTTCGGCAGTGAACCGAACCCGGCATACTGAATATTGCCCAAACGGTAAAGGAGTTAACGTCTCGCTGATATTAAATCACTATCAGCAACCCACTCACGTTATGGGCATATTCGGTGGTTTCACTGGCCGTTATATTGTGGAAGAGTTACGTCAGCAGAAAATTAAAGTCACGCCAGCATGGGTCTCTGAGCCAACCAGAATTAATATTTTCATTAATGATGGCACCGATGAGTATAAGCTGGTGAATCCTGGGGCAAAAATTGATGATGATTGTAAGCAGCAGGTTATTCATCACCTGGAATGCGTTTCCGCTGGGGATTATTTAGTCATTAGCGGCAGCCTGCCTCCAGGAATTGAAAGCCGGTTTTATGGCGAGATTATTGAATTATGCCAGCAGAAAGGCTGCGAAATTATTCTCGATATCAGCCATCCGGTCCTGCGCCAGTTGCTGGAATTACGGCCGTTGCTGATCAAGCCTAACGATGACGAGCTGCGGGAAATATTCAGTCTCGATGTCAGTAACCACCAGCAGGTGCTTGAGGCAATGCATACGCTGCACCAGCTCGGCGCTCGCAACGTGCTGTTAACGATGGGCGCCGAGGGTCTCTACTTTTCTGATGGTGAAAGCGTGTGGTTCTGCTCCGCACCCAAAATAGACCTGGTCAGCTCCGCCTGTGCCGGTGATGCCGCACTAGGCGCTTTTCTCAGTAAATGGCTTAACGAAGAAGACGTCACTCACGCCCTGGCATTAGCCAGCGCCACCGGCGCTGACGTTGCTGGTTCCGCCGGATTAGGAAAATTACAACGCACAGAAGAATTATTACAGCAGATTCAAGTCGTCCAATTATAAAGGTCCGATTATGAAAAAAATTATTGCAGTTACCGGCTGCCCTACCGGTATTGCGCATACTTTTATGGCTGAAGAAGCCTTAAAAACTGCAGCAAAGAAATTAAATGTCGAAATTAAAGTAGAAACAAACGGCGCTTCCGGCGTTGAAAATGTCATTACGCCAGAAGATCTAAAAGATATTTATGGTGTTATTATTGCTGCTGATAAAGATGTTAATGCCGAGAGATTTAATGGGCTACCAGTAATTGAAGTTCCGGTTAAAGAAGCCATTCATCATCCGGCCGATTTAATTAACAAAGTTATCAGCGGCCAGGCGACGCGTCGTCAGGGTATTTCCTCCACACAAGAATCAACGGAGAAATACGAGCAGGAATCATTCGGTCGCCAGGTATATAAGCACCTGATGAGCGGCGTTTCTAACATGCTGCCGTTTGTTGTCGCCGGGGGGATCCTGATTGCTATCTCCTTCCTGTGGGGCATCTACTCCGCAGACCCGAATTCACCGCAATACAACGTTATCGCCGCCACGCTGATGAAAGTAGGCCAGCAGGCCTTCTCGATCATGGTGCCAATTTTCACCGCGTATATCGCCTGGTCTATTTCCGGACGTCCCGGGATGGTGGCTGGCTTCGTCGGCGGACTGCTGGCCAACGCGACCGGCGCAGGCTTTCTCGGCGGGATCATCGCTGGTTTCGCCGCCGGTTACTTTATGCTGCTCATCCGCAATATGCTCAACGGCCTGCCGCGCCAGTATGAGGGGCTGAAGTCGATCTTTATTATGCCGCTGGTCGGCGTGCTAGTGATTGGCGTGATGATGGTGCTGCTGGGGCAACCTGTCGCCGCTATCAATAACGCGATGATGAACTGGCTAAGCTCATTACAGGAAGCAAACCCGATTCTGCTGGGTATTGTGGTCGGCGCGATGTGCTCCTTCGACTTTGGCGGTCCGGTAAATAAAGCGGCCTACGTCACCGGGACGCTGCTGCTTGGACAGGGCAACTACTTCTTTATGGCCGGGGTTTCCGCCGCCTGTATCACGCCGCCGCTAGTTATCGCTCTGGCGACAACCTTCTTCCCGAAAGGCTTCAGCGAAGAAGAGCGCGCCGCCGGGATGGTCAACTATATCCTCGGCTGCACCCACATTACCGAAGGCGCTATTCCCTTCGCCGCCAAAGACCCTTTGCGTGTCATCCCGATGATGATGATCGCCTCATCTATCTCTGCAGTTCTCAGCTATAGCTTGCATATTCAGGTCCCTGCTCCGCACGGCGGCTTCCTGATCCTGCCGCTGGTGAGTAAACCCCTGATGTGGGTACTGTGTATTCTCGCCGGTTCCGCCTGCGGCGCGGTCATGCTGGGATGCTGGAGGCTTTGGCAGAAACGCACCCAGGAAGCGACGGCGCTTGCCGGTGCCATTAAATAAGGAGCTTTTTATGCAACTGACTTGCGCAGATATCCATTTCGACCGCGAGGTCAAAACGAAAGATGAAGCGCTGCAACGCGTCGTTGGGAGCTTAACCGAGGCCGGTCATACCACGCCCGCTTATCTGAACGGCATGCGCGAGCGCGAAGGGCAAATCAGCACCTACCTCGGCAACGGTATCGCCATTCCCCACGGCACACCGCAGAGTCGTGACGCCGTGCTACAAACCGGAGTGAAAGTGCTGGCCTGCCCGCAGGGGGTGGACTGGGGTGAAGAACAAACGGCTTATCTGATTGTGGGTATCGCAGCTCAGGATAACGAGCACCTCGATATTTTGCGCCAACTCACCCATGCTCTGAGCGACGATCGCGTGCCTGAAGCGCTATCGCGCGCCGAAAACCCGCAGGCGGTGCTGGAAATTCTGGCGGGTAATATTTTGCCCGCTGAAGGGGAAGAAATTGAAGCCCCTCCGGTGTTCGACGAAGAGGCGACGTTTACCTTACGCAACCCCCATGGCTTGCATGCGCGGCCAAGCGCGGTGCTGGTGAAGGCGGTGAAACAGTGGCAATCGCAAATTCGGGTGGAAAATCTCGATACGCGATCCGCTATTGTCGATGCCAAAAACCTGATGCGTGTAGTTTCTCTCGGCGCAAAACAGGGGCATCGTCTGCACTTTATGGCCAGCGGGGAAGATGCCCATCAGGCGCTGGATGCTATCGGCGCGGCCTTTAATGCCGGATTAGGCGAAATTGCCGCCCAGCCGCAGCAGGTCGTTCAGCCTGCAGAAAAGCCCAAACGGAGCTGGCTATCCCGTATATTTAGTTAAATTTCAATGAATTAAAAACGCTCTGCCGTCATCGCCAGAGCGTTTTTTTATCTGTAACTTTCGAAATATTACGTTTTATCTTTCTTTTTTTCGAGGTGGATCACAAATCAAAACAAAGTGATTTGCGAGCAAAACAAAACATAACGAATATATTCGAAAGAAAACGGAGGATTGAAATGAAAGATATTATTTCCCGCCACAAAGCTGGCGAACACATCGGCATCTGTTCAGTTTGTTCCGCACATCCGTTGGTTATCGAAGCGGCATTGCGTTTCGATCTGCATACCAACAATAAGGTCCTTATCGAAGCGACATCCAACCAGGTGAACCAGTTTGGCGGCTACACCGGGATGCAGCCTGCGGACTTCCGCAATTTCGTGAATAAAATCGCCCAGGACGTTGGTTTTCCGTCAGAACGCATCATCCTCGGCGGCGACCACCTTGGCCCAAACTGCTGGCAGGGCGAACCCGCTGCCGAAGCGATGGAAAAATCTGTCGACCTGATTAAGGCCTACGTCGCCGCGGGCTTCAGCAAAATCCATCTCGATGCCTCGATGTCCTGCGCTGACGACCCGGTGCCTCTGGACCCGGCCGTCGTCGCTGAACGCGCCGCCCGCCTGTGCCAGGCCGCAGAAGAGACAGCAAGCGATGAGCTTAAGCGCCATCTGACCTACGTGATTGGCACCGAAGTTCCGGTACCGGGCGGCGAAGCCAGCACCATCGGCAGCGTCCATGTGACCCGCGCGCAGGATGCGGCGGCAACGCTGGAAACTCACGAAGCCGCCTTTCGCAAGCTGGGGCTGGATGCTGCGCTGGAGCGCGTCATTGCTATCGTGGTGCAGCCTGGCGTTGAGTTCGACCATACGCAAATTATCCATTATCAGCCGGAAGCCGCTAAAGCGCTGTCCGCATGGATTGAAGGCACGCCGATGGTTTACGAAGCGCACTCAACCGACTACCAGTCCCGCCAGGCTTATCGTGCGCTGGTCCGTGACCACTACGCCATCCTGAAAGTTGGCCCGGCGCTGACCTTCGCGCTGCGCGAAGCTATTTTCGCCCTCGCGCAAATGGAAAATGAGCTGGTTGCTCCGGAATCCCGCAGCCGCGTGATGGAAGTCATTGATGAAGTGATGCTTAACGAACCGGGATACTGGAAGAAGTACTATCGTCCGACCTGGAGCCAGGCAATGGTGGATATCCACTTCAGCCTGTCCGACCGCATTCGCTACTACTGGCCGCACCCACGTATTCGCCAGAGCGTCGAAAAGTTAATTGCAAACCTGACTGAAACCAAACTGCCGCTGGGCCTTATCAGCCAATATATGCCTGTGCAGTTTGAACGACTGTCGTTAAACGAACTCGCCGCCGTACCGCACGACCTCATCCTCGACAAAATTCAGGATGTGCTGCGTGCTTACCGTTACGGCTGTTCATCTGAAATCGCCTGAAGTAAAGAGGATTTATGAGTCAACTATTTGTTCGTACCGGCATTCATTTTAGCACCAGCCAGCAGGCGCTGGAGCACATTGGCGAAGAGATGCTGGCACGCGGCGTCGTGCATGACAGCTATCCGCTGGCGCTGCTCGAACGAGAAGCGACTTTCCCAACCGGCATTGCGCTGGAGCAGCATGCGGTCGCGATCCCTCACTGTGAGGCGGTGCATGCGAAGTCTCCAGCTATCTATCTGATTCGCCCGGATAATCCGGTCCCTTTTCAGCGCGCTGATGACGACGGCGAAATTAACGTTTCGTTAATCATCGCGCTGATTGTTGAAAATCCGACTGCACAGCTAAAACTGCTGCGTCGGTTATTTAGTGAGCTACAGAACCCGACCACGCTTGAAGCATTACTGGCTGCCTCAGAAGAGCAGCTGCCCGAGCTGTTTCGGCACTCTATCCTTGAGTCAGAGCCCAGCGCTCAGGCTATATAACAGACTGATAATAAAAGGGGTACCCTATGAAACGTAAAGTAATCGTAGCTTGTGGCGGCGCTGTCGCCACCTCTACCATGGCCGCAGAAGAGATCAAAGACCTGTGCGCAGACCACAACATTGAGCTGGACCTGGTGCAGTGTCGCGTCAATGAAATCGAAACCTATATGGACGGTGCGCATCTGATTTGCACTACCGCCCGGGTCGACAGAACTTTCGGCGACATTCCGGTTGTTCACGGCATGCCTTTCATCTCCGGCGTCGGCATTGAAGAACTGCAGCAAAAAATCCTGAACATCCTTGCGGAGTAACGTCCATGTTTAGCGAAATTATGCGTTATATCCTCGATCTTGGTCCGACGGTGATGCTGCCAATTGTGATCATTATCTTCTCCAAACTACTGGGGATGAAGCTCGGGGATTGCTTTAAATCAGGCCTGCATATCGGGATTGGGTTCGTCGGCATTGGCCTGGTCATCGGTCTGATGCTCGATTCTATCGGCCCGGCAGCAAAAGCAATGGCCGAACAGTTCCAGATTAACCTGCACGTGATTGACGTTGGATGGCCAGGTTCAGCACCGATGACCTGGGCGTCACAAATCGCACTGGTCGCTATTCCCATCGCTATTGCGGTCAATATCATCATGCTGGTCACCCGAATGACCCGCGTCGTGAACGTCGATATCTGGAATATCTGGCACATGACCTTTACCGGCGCGATGCTGCATATCGCCACCGGTTCCTACTGGATTGGTATTTTCGGCGTTGTAGTACACGCGGCTTTCGTCTACAAACTCGGAGATTGGTTTGCCAAGGATACTCGCGACTTTTTCGGTCTCGACGGTATCGCCATTCCGCACGGTAGCTCAGCATATTTAGGGCCGATAGCGGTGCTGGTCGATACGATTATTGAAAAAATTCCCGGCTTGAATCGTATTCACTTCAGCGCTGACGATATCCAGAAACGCTTCGGCCCGTTCGGCGAGCCGGTCACCGTCGGCTTTGTGATGGGGCTGGTCATTGGCGCACTGGCAGGCTACGACCTGAAAGGTATTCTGCAGCTGGCGGTGAAAACCGGTGCTGTGATGCTGCTGATGCCGCGCGTTATCAAACCGATCATGGACGGCCTGAACCCGATTGCCAAACAGGCGCGTAAACGTCTGCAGGCAAAATTCGGTGGCCAGGACTTCCTGATTGGTCTCGACCCGGCGCTGCTGCTTGGCCATACCTCGGTCGTCTCTGCCAGCCTGATCTTTATCCCGCTGAGTATTCTTATCGCGGTCGTGGTGCCGGGCAACCAGGTCCTGCCGTTCGGTGACCTCGCAACCATCGGTTTCTTCGTGGCAATGGCGGTTGCGGTGCATCAGGGGAACCTGTTCCGTACGCTAATTTCCGGAATCATCCTGATGGGGATCACGCTATGGATAGCGACGCAGACCATCGGCCTGCATACCCAGCTGGCGGCTAACGCCGGGGCTCTGAAAGCGGGTGGTCTGGTGGCCTCCATGGACCAGGGCGGTTCGCCGATTACCTGGCTGCTCATCCAGCTCTTCACCTGGCAAAACGTGGTCGGTTTTGCGGTTATCGGCGTCATCTATGTTGCCGGCGTGCTGCTGACGTGGCGTCGAGCGCGCAATTTTGCAGCCGCAGAGAAAGCTGCCACAGCCCAACAAAGCCCAACCGTTTCTTAATCTCAGGGGGGAGCATTCGCTCCCCCGGACATTTCTGGAGAATTTTTTATGCAATCAGTGGTAATCCATGCTGAGGGGACAGTGTGCGTTGAAGAACGCCCAATACCGACTCTGCAAACGGAAAACGATGTCCTGGTAAAAGTCGTCAGCTCCGGGTTGTGCGGTTCTGATATTCCGCGCATTTTCGCCAAAGGCGCACACTACTACCCCATCACGCTGGGCCACGAGTTCAGCGGCTATGTTGAATCTTACGGCGCCGCAGTGACCGATCTGCAGCCGGGCGATGCGGTGGCCTGCGTGCCCCTGCTCCCCTGCTTTAACTGCCCGCAGTGTCAGCGCGAATATTTCTCGCTGTGCAAACAGTACCAGTTCGTTGGTTCGCGTAGCGAAGGCGGGAATGCGCAATACGTAGTAGTCAAACGCGCCAACCTGTTCCGCCTGCCGGATCAGATGCCGATTGACGACGGCGCGTTTATCGAGCCAATCACCGTTGGCCTGCACGCCTTCCATCTGGCACAGGGCTGCGAAGGGAAAAACGTCATTATTATTGGCGCAGGCACCATCGGTCTGCTAGCGCTGCAGTGCGCCCGCGAACTGGGCGCCAAAAGCATTACGGCAATTGATATCAACCCGCAGAAGCTGGAGCTGGCAAAAACGCTCGGCGCAACCCGCGTCTTCAACAGCAGAGAGATGAGCGGTAAAGAGATTCAGGCGGCGCTGGAAGAGATTCAGTTCGATCAGTTGGTGCTTGAAACCGCCGGTACGCCACAAACCGTGGCGCTGGGCATTGACGTCGCCGGGCCGCGCGCGCAGCTGGCGCTGGTCGGCACGCTGCACCATGATTTGACCTTGCCTTCCGCCACCTTTGGTCAGATTTTACGTAAAGAGCTAACTATCGTCGGCAGTTGGATGAACTACTCCGGCCCGTGGCCAGGGGAAGAGTGGCAAACGGCAGTGCGCCTGCTGACGGAAAAACGTATTCAGCTTGCCCCGCTTATCGCCCACATCGGCGATGCAGAGAGCTTTGCCCGCGAAGTCCAGGCGCTCAACGGCGCGCCAATGCAGGGAAAAATCCTGCTTAAACTCTCCTGACCGCCTGAGCCAGCAATCAGAGCTGGCTCACACAACCTTTCGAAAATTATCGTTCAACTTTCGTTACCCTTCGATTACACTAAGATCAGTTAATTATCAGGCAAATTAATATGAACTCATTTGAGCGAAGGAATAAAATCGTCGAAATGGTCAATGCGCAGGGTAGCGTATTGGTACTGGACCTTTCGAATCTCTTTGGCATCTCCGAAGTCACCATCCGGGCCGATCTACGCTTGCTGGAAGAGAAGGGTTTACTCACCCGCTTTCACGGCGGCGCAGCCAGGCCAGGCAGCAATTTGACCGAAGGGGATAGCCAGGAAGTTGTACTTGAGGACCGCTATCAGCTGGCCAGCGACCCTAAAAAACGGATTGCCCAGGCCGCAGCGACGATGATTAGCGAAGGGATGACGGTGATCCTTGATAGCGGCAGCACCACCCTGCTGATTGCCGAGGAACTGGTACGTATGACCAATATCACGGTGATTACTAACAGTCTGCCTGCGGCCTTTACGTTATCGGAAAATAAAGATATTACCCTGGTGGTTTGCGGCGGCACCGTTCGCCATAAAACCCACTCCATGCATGGGACTATCGCCGAACGCTCGCTACAGGGTATCAGCGCCGACCTGATGTTTGTCGGTGCCGACGGTATCGACACCACCAACGGCATCACCACCTTTAATGAAGGTTACTCCATCAGCGGCGTTATGGCTGCGGCTGCCCATAAGGTGGTTGCCGTGCTGGATGCCAGCAAATTTAACCGTCGCGGGTTTAATCAGGTCCTGCCGATGGATAAAATCAACTGTGTCATTACCGATGATGGTATTAGCAGTGAATATCTCTCTGAGTTAAAAAACATTCCAATTGAATTACAAATCGTATAAGAAAAGAGGCAGATATTAAAACATCTGCCTTTTTGTCACTTGATTATATTATATAATTATAATTCGATTTATAAAAATATTTTTCATAGAAAAATTAGGCACTAATCAATTCATCACGAAATTTAAAATATAATTTATTTAAATGTAAATTAAGAATAATTAACTTTACACAAAACAAC
This sequence comes from Klebsiella sp. MISC125, assembly GCF_051131775.1. Lineage (NCBI taxonomy): Bacteria > Pseudomonadati > Pseudomonadota > Gammaproteobacteria > Enterobacterales > Enterobacteriaceae > Klebsiella > Klebsiella sp. MISC125. The sequence continues at coordinate 728,350 of NZ_CP180448.1, read as the reverse complement.
TATAAACACAATCCTAAAAAAGCTTTTTTTCCTCATAAAAAAAACAAAACCCACATATAATCTTATTCATGGTGATTTATGTGAAATTAAATCACCATAAAAACGATCAGCAAAAATAATACATGGATGAGGTTAAAAATGAACATAATTGCAAAATCTGTTGCAGTTGGTTTACTGGCAATATCGGCAGGAAGCGCCTGGGCAAGCGATGGTACCATTGAATTCACTGGTGAAATAACAACGAATACCTGTGAATTCGCTAACGGCGATACGGTGAACGTTGAGTTGGGCCATTATTCTAATACTCAGTTTAAAAACGTAGGAGACAAGTCACCGACAACACAGTTCACCATTCCTTTGACCAACTGTCCGACAGAAGCCTGGAAACACGTTGACGGTACCACCAGCGCATCCTTCCAGCTATGGCTGGAAACACGTAGCAGCGGTACTACCGGAACTGATAACGATCTGGTTGCAGTGACGGGCTCAGGCACGCCAGCAACCGGTGTCGGTATTCGCATCGACCGCGCTTCGGACGGTACCCAGTTAGCGCTGAATAAACTGAATGACACTCCTGTTTATTTTGACATTACAGGCGAAACAACAGATGTGAACCTTCAGGCTTACTACGTCTCTACCGCAGAAGCATCGGCGATTACCGCCGGGGAAGCTAACGCTTCCGTCGACGTTACCATCGATTATCGTTAATTCTCTCGTTGTACTTTTACCCACCTGTCGGTGGGTAAAACCTTTTTATCGGAGCAGCAGAATGAAAGTAAAAACCCTGGCAGCATTGGCATTGTTACTTGGAGGATGGGCCAGCCAAAGCCTGGCCGGAGGGATCGTTCTGCAAACCACGCGCGTGATTTACAACGCCAGTAAAAAAGAGGCGGCCCTACCCGTTGCCAACCACAGCAGTAAAATGCCCTACTTATTGCAATCGTGGATTGATAATCCGCAAGGGACTGTTCGCGGGCCATTTATTATGACCCCGCCGCTGTTTCGCCTGAATGCCGGAGATGACTCCTCACTGCGCATTATTAAAACCGACGGTAATTTACCGGAAGATAAAGAATCGCTGTTTTACGTTAACGTGCGGGCAATTCCAGCACAATCTAAAAGTGAGGCAGGTAAAACCAATGCTTTAACGTTGGTATTTAAAACCAGAATTAAACTTTTTTATCGCCCGGCACATCTGAAAGGTAACGCACAGGATGCATGGAAATCTATAGAGTATAAGCGTACGAATAATGCATTAGATGTCTATAATCCATCAGCCTATTACGTTGTTTTTGCTGGTATTGCGTTGGGTAAAACAGATTTGACCGATAAAGTTGACTATATCGCCCCAGGCGAGCACAAAAAAATTCCGCTACCTGCCGCATCAGGTAACTCTATTCAGTGGGCCGCAATCAATGATTACGGCGGTACCACGGAAAAGGAAACTCGGGTATTGCAATAATACTTACGCTGGCATGACGTAAATAACAATAAATAACGGATACGGGCAATCAGGGAATGCAGAGCAACACGACAGGGAAAAAAGATTTTCTGGCGCTTAAGCGCCTTTCTTACAGGGTCAAGTGCGCTTTGCCGATGATGCTTGCTGGCAGCAGCCTGGTATGTTATTCCGCACAGGCGGATGACTTTTATTTTGACCCTTCGCTGCTGGAAACCAGCAAAAGCGGCCAGCAGGCGGTAGATCTATCGACCTTCTCTCAGGACAACGCCCAGCTTCCCGGAGAGTATATTGTTGATATAGTTATTAATAATAAGAAACTAGCACAGCGCAAAATCCCTTTTGTCGCCGGAGAAAACCATCAGCTTGTCCCCCAGTTTACCGTCGGACAACTGCGTGAGCTGGGCTTTAAAGTCGATGAAATTCCAACGCTGGCTAACCAGGACGATACCGCAATCGTCAAGGACCTCGCGCAAACGGTGCCAAACAGCAGCAGCGAGCTGGATATCAACCACGGCAAGCTGAATATGAGCGTGCCGCAAATTATGCTTTACCGCGATGCCAGGGGCTATGTTGACCCTTCCCGCTGGGATAATGGGGTGCCGGTGCTGTTCACTAACTATAACTTTACCGGTTCAGACAGCCGCTATGACGGTGGCGATCGTAACAAACGCCAGTATCTCAATATGCAAAACGGCGCTAACCTTGGTCCATGGCGACTGCGTAACTACTCCACCTGGACGCACAATAGCGATACTTCGCAGTGGGATAGCATCAACACCTGGATGCAGCGGGATATCAAAAGCCTGAAGTCACAGCTGGTGATGGGCGAAAGCGCGACCGACGGCAGCGTGTTTTCCAGCTACCAATTTACCGGCGCGCGACTCTATTCCGATGACAACATGCTGCCCAATAGCCAGCGCGGCTTTGCGCCAACGATCCGCGGGATCGCCAACTCCAGCGCTATCGTCACGGTGCGCCAGAACGGCTACACCATTTACCAGAGCACCGTACCCGCAGGCGCATTTGAGATTAACGATCTCTATCCTTCATCATTTAGCGGCGATTTAGACGTTACGATTGAAGAGGCCGACGGCACCACGCGCCACTTTGTGCAGCCATTTTCCTCACTGCCGATGATGCAGCGCCCGGGGCATCTCAAATATAGCGTCACCGCCGGGCGCTTTCGGGCGGCAAGCTCTGAGGACAGCAAAGAGCCGGAGTTTATTGAAACGACGGCGATTTACGGCCTGAGCAACACTTTTACACTATACGGCGGCGTAACGGGGTCTGAGGATTACCAGGCGCTGACGGTGGGAATCGGCGGAACGCTGGGAGAATTGGGCGCTCTGTCGATGGATATCGGGCGGGCGGATACCCGCTTTGATGATGGCGACAGCGATTCCGGCTATAGCTGGCGCACCCAGTACATTAAAGATATCCCCGAGACCGGCACCAATTTAACGCTGGGCTATTACCGCTATACCAGCAGCGGCTACTTCACCTTTTCAGATGCTAACCAGCAGGATATTGACGCCGGCGATCGCCAGAGTAGCGAAATCCAGTTCAGCATTAACCAGAACCTGTTTACCGGCGTCAGCTTTTACGCTTCCGGTTCACAGCAGGAGTACTGGGATAAAGGGCAAAAAGACAAAAACCTGTCCATTGGCCTCAACGGCAATCTGTGGGGAGTCAGTTATAACGTCAGCGGCCAGTTTACTGATTACGCAGATCGCGATAGCGACCGTTCGCTGTCCATCAGCCTCAGCGTGCCGCTGGACCGCTGGCTGCCGCACGCAACCGCCAACTGGCGCATCACCAGCCAGAAGGATCAATCGACCCAGCATGAGGTGGGGATCAACGGTTCTTTACTTGAGGATCGTCGTCTGAGCTACACCCTGAAACAGCGTCAGAGCGAGAATAACGACAACAACGGCAGCAGCCTTTACGGCAGCTATCGTTCCGCCTACGGCACGTTCAACGCCGGTTACGATTACAGCTCCGATAACCGCCAGATGAGCTATGGCCTGTCCGGCGGCATTGTGGCTCACAGTCATGGCGTCACCCTGTCGCAGCCGTTGGGTAATGCCTTTGCGCTTATTGATGCGGATGGAGCTTCAGGCATTCGCGTCAAAAACTATCCAGGGATCGCTACCGACTACTTCGGTTATGCCGTGATCCCGTACCTGACTTCTTACCAGGAGAACCGTATCTATCTGGATACCACCATGATGCCGGACGATGTTGACGTTACCCAGACCATGAAGCTGGTGGTCCCGAATCAGGGAGCCGCCGTTACCGCACAATTTAGCGCCAGGGTAGGTCAACGAGTCCTGCTGGCGTTAACCGACAGGAACGGCAAACCGCTACCGTTTGGCGCGATGGCCAGTAGCGAAAGCCAACAGCAGCAAAGCATTGTTGATGAAGGCGGCGTGCTCTATCTCACCGGCGTGAACGAACAACCGCAGACATGGAGCGTTCGCTGGGGCAATGAAGAAAACCAGCAGTGCCGGTTTACGTTTAGCCTGCCCGCTAACAGCCAGCGCGCGGCCTCCGTTATTCGCGCCACGACACCATGCCGCTAAGGAATAAAACCATGAAAAATTCGATTTATATTATCACCGGCGGCATCGCCCTCGCTCTTTTTGCCACCATGCCAGCACGTGCGGCGACGGGCGGCTGCGAAGCCGAAGGTAGCCCCGGCAGTTTTACCACTAGCTTCTCCAATGACTGGACGAAAGAGCAAAATGTGGAGGGAGCGTTTATCGATCTGACCTCCGGCACCACATCAGGCGACAGCTATAAGATAGCTTGTAACTGCCCTGCTGCTACCAAGGTTAACCTCTTTTATTCCACAACCACCCCGCTAGCTGTGAGCAGCTATAGCGGATACCAACAATTAAATGATAACCTGGATATTAAAACGGTTATCACCGATGTCCCCGGCGTACCGGAGCTCCCGGTACCAACAGACCTGATATCAGTCGTTAAGGGAACTGGTCTTTTTGGTGCTTCCACTAACAATAGCGTGTGCAGCGCGGACCCTGATGATGTTCGCGCAGATGCATTCTCCGTTGGTAGTAACGTTAGCATTACGTTTCGCGTCTCTAAGGCTTTTTTAGGTCGGATGGAGATTCCGAGTACTCATATCGCAACGCTTAAGGCAGCCTGGAGCAGTACTACCTCCTACCCCAGAGGTTTAACCGAAGATGTCGCCAGTCTGTATCTCCAGGGCAGCATTACCGTTCCGCAAAGCTGTAAAATCAACGAAGGCGATGTGATTCGGGTCGACCTTGGGCAAATCAGCGCCTCAAAGTTCACTACCAAAGGCCAAATGCCGGATGGATATACCCCAGTGGAGTTTGATATTACCTACGATTGCGGAGATACGTCATTGTTTGGAAAAGATGACATGCTCAGTCTGATTACTCAGGGTGATGATGTCGTCAGTCAGTACGTGGTCGCTGCCCGCCGCCGGGAATCAGATAATGTCGCAGACGTTGGTATCCAGATGGATGAGTTGGGACACAGTATGCAACCTGTTGATGGCGGTACTCTCATGTTAGGCAAATCGGCCTCAGGCGCTGTTCAAATGAGGGCATGGCCAATTAACCTGGTCGGCGGGGTCCTACAACCGGGACCATTTAGTGCCTCTGTGACGCTCACCGCGACGGTAAGGTAGCTAAACCCGCCTTTCCCGGCCCCCGCCAGGAAAAGGCGGCTGGTCGCTGATATTACCCCTGCTGCTCCAGGGCATACTTATACAGCGCGTTTTTCTTCACACCGTGAATTTCTGCGGCCAGAGCGGCGGCTTTTTTCAGCGGCAGCTCGGCCTGCAGCAGGGCCAGCGTACGCAGCGCGACCGCTGGCAGCGCCTCTTCCTGCGCTTTAAAGCCTTCAACGATCAGCACCATCTCGCCTTTACGGCGGTTCTCGTCCTCTTTCACCCACGCCAGCAGCTCGCCGATTGGCGCGCCGTGGATCGATTCCCAGGTTTTGGTCAGCTCGCGCGCCAGCACCACGTAGCGGGATTCGCCCAACACGGTGCAGATATCTTCCAGACTTTCCAGCAAGCGGTGAGTGGACTCATAAAAGATAATCGTGCGCGGCTCTTCTTCCAGCGCCTTGAGCGTATCGCGACGCCCTTTTGACTTAGCGGGCAGAAAACCTTCATAGCAGAAACGATCCGAAGGCAGCCCGGCAGCACTCAGCGCCGCGATCGCCGCGCAGGGGCCGGGCAGCGGCACCACGCGGATATTGGCTTCACGGCAAACGCGCACCAGATGGTAGCCAGGATCGTTGATCAATGGCGTTCCGGCGTCCGAAACCAGCGCGATGTTTTGCCCTTGTTTTAATTTCGCCAGAAGTGTTTCAGCCTTTTGCTGCTCATTATGGTCGTGAAGCGCAAATAAACGGGCGTTAATCGCGAAATGCTGCAACAGCAAACCGGTATGGCGAGTGTCCTCCGCTGCAACTAAATCAACGGCTTGCAACACTTCCAGTGCGCGTTGCGTGATATCAGACAGATTTCCTATCGGAGTGGGTACAATATAGAGCTGTCCCTGAGAATTATCCGCTGATTCGTGTTGTTTCATTGTCTCGTCCGTATTGCCGATTTAATATTGAGCATTGAGCCAAAAAAATATCACTGGATACATATGGTACCGTCAACATTTCTTCGTTCTAAACCCGTGCGTTGTCTGCCCGTACTGCTGGCCGCTCTGATCTTTGCTGGCTGCGGCACCCATACTCCGGACCAAAGCACGGCGTATTTGCAGGGTACGGCACAAGCAGACTCCAGTTACTACCTGCAACAAATGCAGCAAAGCGCGAATGATAGCAAGACCAACTGGCAATTACTCGCCATTCGTGCACTGCTGAAGGAAGGTAAGAAACCGCAGGCCATCGACCTGTTCAATCAGCTACCGTCTAACCTCAACAGTACGCAAAGCCGCGAACAATCGCTGCTGGCGGTTGAAGTAAAGCTGGCGCAGAACGATTTCCAGGGCGCGCAGGCGCTGCTGAGCAAACTCAACCCAGCAGGCCTTGAGCAAAATCAACTGCCGCGCTACTGGCAGGCGCAAATCGACGCCAGCCAGGGGCAGCCCTCTCTGAACCTGCTGCGGGCCCTGATTGCCCAACAGCCGCTGCTGAGCCTGGCTGCGCAAAAGCAGAAGAATATCGACGCGACCTGGGCAGCGCTCACCGCGATGACCCAGGATCAAGCCAACGCGCTGGTCATTAACGCCGATGAGAACGTTTTACAGGGCTGGCTGGATCTGCAGCGCATGTGGTTTGATAACCGCAGCGACCCGACAATGCTGAAAGCGGGCGTTAAAGACTGGCAGACCCGCTATCCGCAAAATCCTGGCGCAAAAATGCTGCCCACGCAGTTAGGTAATATGCAAAATTACCAGGCCGCATCGACCAATAAAATCGCCCTGCTGCTGCCGCTAAACGGTCAGGCGGCGATATTTGGCCGCACAATCCAGCAGGGTTTTGAAGCGGCGAAAAACGGCGCACCAGCCGTTACCGGAAGCGCGGTGCCTGCTCAGGTCGCTCAGGCGGCAAACGTTGCTGATAGCGCAGTAGTCAGTCCGTCACAGGCGGAAGTGACCGATCTCACCACCTCCAATAATGCACAAACCCCGGTACAGGCCCCGGCAGCCGACCAGGTACAAACTGCGGCTCCGGTCACCGCACCGGCGGCGGTCCAGTCCTCGACGCCTCAGACTACCGACGCGACCGCAGAAACCACCAGCCAACCGGCAACGACAGCTCCGCAAACTCAGACAGTGGCAGCCACTCCGGCGAACCCTTCCGCCGAGCTGAAAATTTACGACACCACCACCCAGCCGATGAGTCAACTGCTGGCCCAGGTGCAGCAGGACGGCGCAACCATCGTTGTTGGTCCGCTGCTGAAAGAGAACGTCGAAGATGTTATTAAGAGCAATACTTCACTGAACGTGCTGGCGCTGAACCAGCCGGAGAAAGTCGAAAGCCGGGCTAATATCTGCTATTTCGCGCTCTCCCCGGAAGATGAAGCCCGCGATGCGGCGCACCACATTCACGATCAGGGCAAGCAGACTCCGCTGCTTCTGGTGCCGCGCGGCGCATTAGGCGATCGGGTGGTTAGCGCCTTTGCCAACGAGTGGCTGAAGCTGGGCGGCGGTACGGTACTGCAACAGCGTTTAGGTTCAACCGCCGAACTGCGCGGCAGCGTCAACAGCGGTATCTCGTTGAGCGGCTCTCCGGTATCAACCCTGCCATCAGCGCAAGATAGCACCCTGGGTAGCCCGAGCGACGTGCCTGTCAGCAGTGGCGGCAGCGTCGACGCCGCGTATATCCTGGCAACGCCGGAACAGATTGGCTATATCAAACCCATGATTGCCCTGCGTAACGGTAGCCAAAGCGGCGTAACGCTGTATGCCAGCTCCCGCAGCTCTCAGGGCACTTCAGGTCCTGATTTCCGTCTGGAGATGGAAGGCTTACAATATAGCGAGATCCCGATGCTGGCAGGCAGCAACCCGGCGCTGCAACAACAAGCGTTAGCCGCCGTTCGCAACGACTACTCGCTGGCGCGCCTGTATGCCATGGGTGCCGACGCCTGGTCGCTGGCCAACCATTTCTCGCAAATGCGCCAGGTTTCCGGCTTTGAATTGAATGGCAACACCGGCGATCTCACGGCCACGCAGGATTGCGTGATCAACAGGAAACTGTCATGGCTCAAGTACCAGGGTGGACAAATCGTCGCAGCCAACTAAGTAAGCAGACCGGCGATGCCTGGGAAATCCAGGCTCGCCGCTGGCTGGAGAGCCAGGGTCTGCGTTTTATCGCCGCTAACGTTCATGAACGCGGCGGCGAGATTGACCTCATCATGCGTGACGGCAGCGTCACCGTGTTTGTGGAAGTGCGCTATCGTCGCAGCGCAAACTACGGCGATGCCGCCGCCAGCGTCACGCCGCAAAAGCAACAAAAACTGCTCAAAGCCGCGCGTCTGTGGCTCTCCCGACATAATGGGAGTTTTGAGACTGTGGATTGCCGTTTCGATGTGGTAGCCTTCACCGGAAACGACATCCAATGGCTAAAAAACGCCTTTGGCGAATAGCGTATATGAATTAAGGGATCCCGTGCTCGATAGAATTAAAGCCTGCTTCACCGAAAGCATTCAAACCCAAATTGCAGCAGCGGAAGCACTCCCGGACGCCATCTCCCGTGCGGCTATGACGCTCGTCCAGTCGCTGTTGAACGGCAACAAAATCCTCTGTTGTGGTAATGGTACTTCCGCCGCCAACGCACAGCATTTTGCTGCCAGCATGATTAATCGTTTTGAAACCGAGCGCCCTGGTTTACCTGCCATTGCACTAAATGCCGATAATGTGGTCTTAACCGCGATTGCCAACGATCGCCTGCACGACGAAATCTACGCCAAGCAGGTGCGCGCGTTGGGACACGCTGGCGACGTACTGCTGGCGATTTCTACGCGCGGCAACAGCCGGGATATCGTGAAAGCCGTGGAAGCGGCGGTCACCCGCGATATGACTATCGTGGCGTTTACCGGTTATGACGGCGGTGAACTGGCCGGCCTGCTGGGTCAGCAGGATGTCGAAATCCGTATTCCCTCGCATCGCAGCGCGCGAATTCAGGAAATGCACATGCTCACCGTCAATTGTTTGTGTGATTTGATTGATAACACGCTTTTTCCACACCAGGACGATTAAGGAGAACACATGAAGGCTCTCTCGCCCCTCGCCATTCTGCTTTCTGCGCTACTGCTTCAGGGATGCGTTGCTGCAGCGGTAGTCGGAACGGCAGCCGTTGGCACAAAAGCCGCGACGGACCCGCGTTCAGTGGGGACTCAGGTTGATGACAGTACGCTTGAGCTGCGCGTCAACAGCGCCTTGTCGAAAGATGAACAAATCAAAAAACAAGCTCGTATTAACGTTACCGCGTACCAGGGGAAAGTTCTGTTAACCGGGCAAACTCCGGTCGCCGACCTCTCTGCCCGTGCCAAGCAAATTGCTATGGGTGTTGAAGGGACAACGGAAGTGTTTAACGAAGTGCGTTCGGGCCAGCCGATCGGCTTAGGTACCGCCTCTTCGGATACCTGGATTACCACCAAGGTCCGCTCCCAGCTGCTGACGACCGACCAGGTGAAATCATCCAACGTGAAAGTGACGACCGAAAACGGTGAAGTGTTCCTGATGGGTCTGGTGACCGATCGTGAAGGACGCGCGGCGGCGGATATCGCCAGCCGGGTGAGCGGCGTATCTCGCGTGACAACCGCCTTTACCTATATCAAATAAGCCCTAATGCATCCCGGCTGGCGCTACGCACCGCCTCCGGGAAACCACATCCAATGTGGCTTCTGATTATCTCCCCGGTGTCGGCTAACGCCTTACCGGGGCTACAAGTTCATCATCGTCTGCTGTCACGTAGCCCGGCTGGCGCTACGCGCAGCCTCCGGGAAACCATCAGATTAATGCCAGCCCGCCGACCACCGCGCCGCATAGCGCCACCAATCCACCGGTCAACCACAGCGCCTTCGCCGGAAACGCTTTACGCAGCATAACCAACGACGGCACGCTAACCGCAGGCAACGTGATGAGCAGCGCCAGCGCGGGCGCGACGTCCATTCCCGCCAGCATCATGGTCTGAACGATAGGGATCTCCGCCGCCGTCGGGATAACAAACAGGCAGCCCGCAATCGCCATCGCTATCACCCAGAACAGCGTATTATCAACGACGCCATCGGCATGCGGGAATAGCCACACCCGTGCGGCTCCCAGCACCAGCACCGCCAGGATATAGAGCGGGATCGTATTCCAGAACAGCGTCCACAGTGCACGCAGCCAGCGGCTGAAGAAACCATCCTGCGTCGTTTCCATCGGCAACTCAGGTACCTTAGAGGGCTGCGTCGCCGCCTCTTTTACCCATTTCTGCACCAGCGTTGCCACCACCAGCACGGTCGCCAACCCGGCGACTAACCGAATCAATGCAAACTGCCAGCCCAGCACAAAAGCCATAAACACCAGGGTCGCGGGATTGAGCAACGGGTTACCCATCCAGAATGCCAGCGCGCCGCCCATCGAGACCTGCTGCTTACGCATTCCCGCCGCCACCGGCGCGGCGCAGCAGGTGCACATCATACCAGGCAGCGAAAAGACCGCCCCAAGCAGCGTACCGAGAAAACGTGATTGTCCTAGCGTGCGCAGCAGCCAGTTGCGGGGAATCAGCACCTGAATTAACGACCCCAGCAGTACACCTAATACCGCCGCTTTCCATACTGCAAGGAAATAAACTAGCGCGTAGTCCCAGGCCGCATGTAAGGGATTGGCATCGCTATTGGCAAGAATGGATTTGCCGATGCTGTGCGTCTCGGCCGCGGTAAATGCTTTACCGTAATAGGGCTGCCATTTGACGAACCACAGGCCGATGATAACGACGAGAAAAAAGAGCGCGGGTTTCCACCATTGAAACGATGATGCCGCCTGAGATGAAGACTGACCAGCCATAGCATTCCCCAGCAAAGAGTGAGCTTATAAATTGAAGCGCTGAATACTACGCCTCGCGGGCAGCGATTTCACGCAGTTTTGCTGATGGCAGAATGGTGACGCCTTCTGCTGAGGGATTAAGGGCTTCAGCGAGCATTGCTCGCGCGACGTCACGAGCATCGATTGACTTCCAGTTGCCCGGCAGCAGACGAAAAAGCGGTGCCAACACCACTTCATTGCCCCGCTTCTTCTGACGATCCCCAAGCAGCATGGAGGGACGGGCAAAGGTTAGCTGCGGCCATGCCTGGGCACGCAGGGCCTGTTCCATCTCGCCCTTGACGCGATTGTAGAAAAACATTGAATGCGGATCGGCCCCCATCGCGCTAACCACCAACATATGCTTCGCGCCCAGTCGAAGCCCTGTCAGCGCAGTATCGACCACCAGCGTATAATCAGCATGAATAAATGCCTCTTTACTGCCCGCCTCCCGCAGCGTCGTTCCCAGGCAGCAAAAAACGATATCCACCGGATCGACAACCTGCGCCAGCGCGTCGCTTAATTGCGGATCGTGCGGATTGAGAATTCCTTGTGCATCAGCTAGCGGACGACGAGTTGGCGCAGTTATCGCGGCGATTCGCGGCTCCTGAACCAACATTCGAAGTAAGTGCCCACCAACCAGTCCGGTAGCCCCGGTTATCAGTACCTGAGTCATCATTGCTCCTTCAGCTAACCCGTCATTCAACAGCGGACGGCTTAGCAAAAGTATGTCGTAAACGGAGGGATCTGCACGCCAAAACGGAGGTTACTGAGCTGGAGAATCACGCAGCCAATGGAGCTTCTTACCAAAGCCGAGCGTGTTATCGGTAAACTTAAGCTCATCGGGACGAATCTCCCACACCGGGGCCGATAGCATGCGGGCTACCGGGAAGCGGCTGACGTAGCGCTTGCGCATCGCCACGGCTTCTTCACCTGCCAGCAGGCGGATTTCACCTTTAAACTGCACGCCGCGGATCAGCGCGACGGTTTTCGGCTGACCATTGACCGTCCCGGCCACTTTGGCACGCACTCCGGTCATTTGACCATGGCGCGTATTTTCATCGCTGAGCAGATAAAAAGCGACCGTTTCCGGGTCATAAACGTAAAAGGCATTGGCGCACCACAGCTCGTCATCGCGGGTGACGCACCAGGTCACGACATGCTGCTTGCCCAGCCAGCGGCTGATAGCGGCGAGCGTATCCATCTTTACTCTCCAGTATGTTATGGTGCTCACACCTTAACATAGCGACCTTGGTACCGTGTGCTGGTTTCTCTATCTGATTCGTACTGCCGATAATCGGCTCTATACCGGAATTACCACCGATGTTTCGCGCCGCTTTTGCCAGCACCAGGATGGCAAGGGAGCGAAAGCGTTGCGGGGAAAAGGAGAGCTTCAGCTGGCTTTTAGCCAGGAGGTTGGTGAACACTCACTAGCGCTGCGGCTGGAGTATCGAATCAAGCAGCTAACGAAGCGCCAGAAAGAACGCCTCGTTGCTGGAGATGGTTCGTTTGAGACTCTGCTGGAGGGTCTCAGAAGCGGTTAAAGTGATCGCTATACTCAACCAGTCCGTGCACGCCTTCCAGCGCGTCATCGGCCAGGCGATGGACCTGGAAAGCCTCGGCGGTATCCGGCCAGCGGCAGCGCAGGTCAAAATTAGCGGCGGCTTCAAAGCCCAGGCGACCATACAGCGCCGGGTCGCCAAGCGTTACCACGGCGGCATAGCCAAACTCATTGAGTGAATCCAGCCCTTCGTAAACCAGCTGACGCCCAATGCCCTGACCACGGTAGCTTTCATCCACCGCCAACGGTGCAAGACCAACCCACTGTAGCTCTTCGCCTTCAACGGCGACCGGGCTAAAGGCCACATAGCCCACGACCTGACCTTCGTCATCCGTCGCCACCACGCCCAGCGTGATCAAGCCATCTTCACGCAGACTGTGCACCAGATCGGCTTCCGCATCGCTGCCGAAGGTGCGGCGCAATAACGCGTCGATTCCCGGTGCATCAATCCCAATCTCTACTCGAATCAGCATGCCTCACCTACCGATGTCTGTTCAGGTTTCCGCGGGCCTTTCAGGCCAGCTTCAACAAAATCCGCCAACTGTAGCAGCATCACGCGCAGCGCTTTTGGCATCTGCTCCAGCTCAATGGCATCCATCAGGTTTTTTACATACAGTCCCAGCTCGGTATCGCCTTCGATAACCAGCCGACGCTGGAAGAACAGTGTATCCGGATCCTGCTTACGCGCAGCAATCATCAGCAGATCGCTGGCATCGGCGCTAAAGCTGACGTCAGCTTCAGCCGTAGGACTCACCACCAGACGACCGTCAACAACCGAGGTATACCACAGCAGGCCGATATCACGCACATTAATACTTAACCAGCGCCCCTCGAGAAAATCCAGTTCCCCATCCGCCAGCGCCTGACGAAACTGCCAGCTTAATACTTGTTCCAGCACCTGGCGCTTGAGGGCAAAAGGCGCCAGCTTAACCGGCACGCTCATCATTGACGGGCCAAAGTGAACCAGTTTGGAACGCAGTTTATCCAACACAAGCTTTACTCCATGAATGCAATAGTTCCTCTATTGTGCCATATCAAATAAACGACATAGCGGCGTAAATCAACAAAATCACAATGTCGGGTACCTGGTATTGATTCCGCCAATACGCTTTTAACTGCCTCAAATCAAAAATTGTCACCAGAAGGTTAACTAAAATCCCTGCTCATTAACCATCCAGCGTCCCTGACGGGCCGCGTTTTTCAGGAAAAATTATGGAGCTGCTCTGCCCAGCCGGTAACCTTCCGGCGCTTAAGGCGGCCATCGAAAACGGCGCCGATGCCGTCTATATCGGGCTGAAAGATGACACCAACGCTCGCCACTTTGCCGGCCTTAATTTCACCGAAAAGAAACTGCAGGAAGCCGTCAGCTTTGTGCATCAGCATCGCCGTAAGCTGCATATTGCCATCAACACCTTTGCTCATCCTGATGGCTATGCCCGCTGGCAGCGTGCAGTCGACATGGCAGCCCAACTCGGGGCCGACGCGCTAATCCTCGCCGATATCGCAATGCTGGAGTACGCCGCCGAGCGCTATCCGCATATTGAGCGACACGTCTCCGTTCAGGCCTCGGCCACCAACGAAGAGGCAGTGAAGTTTTATCATCGCAATTTTGACGTTGCCCGCGTGGTGCTGCCGCGCGTCCTGTCGATTCATCAGGTCAAACAACTGGCGCGCGCCACGCCGGTACCGCTGGAGGTTTTCGCTTTCGGTAGCCTGTGCATCATGGCGGAAGGCCGCTGCTATCTCTCCTCATACCTGACCGGTGAATCACCAAATACCGTCGGCGCCTGCTCACCCGCGCGTTTCGTTCGCTGGCAGCAAACACCGCAAGGGCTGGAATCACGTCTTAACGAAGTGCTGATAGACCGCTATCAGGATGGTGAAAATGCCGGTTATCCGACGCTGTGTAAAGGCCGTTATCTGGTCGACGGCGAGCGCTATCACGCACTGGAAGAGCCCACCAGCCTGAATACCCTCGAGCTGCTGCCGGAACTAATGGCAGCAAATATCGCCTCAGTGAAAATCGAAGGCCGCCAGCGCAGCCCGGCGTACGTCACCCAGGTGGCAAAAGTCTGGCGTCAAGCGATCGACCGCTGCAAAGCCGATCCGCAGAACTTCGTGCCGCAATCAGCGTGGATGGAAACCCTCGGTTCCATGTCCGAAGGGACGCAAACCACCCTTGGCGCTTATCACCGTAAATGGCAGTGAGAACAGCAATGAAATATTCATTAGGGCCAGTGCTCTACTACTGGTCAAAAGAGACGCTGGAAGATTTTTACCAGCAGGCGGCAGGCTCCAGCGCGGATACGATTTATCTCGGCGAAGCGGTATGCAGCAAACGCCGTGCCACCAAGGTCGGCGACTGGATCGAGATGGCGAAAACGCTGGCGGGCAGCGGCAAACAGGTGGTGCTTTCTACCCTCGCGCTGGTGCAGGCCTCCTCTGAACTGGGCGAACTGAAGCGCTATGTTGATAACGGCGAATTTCTGATTGAAGCCAGCGACCTTGGCGTCGTCAACTTGTGCGCAGAGCGTAAGCTACCGTTCGTCGCCGGCCATGCGCTCAACTGCTATAACGCCGTCACCCTGCGTCTGCTGCTCAAACAGGGCATGGTTCGCTGGTGCATGCCGGTTGAGCTTTCACGCGACTGGCTGGCGAATCTGCTGACCCAGTGTGACGAGCTGGGCATTCGCAACCAGTTCGAGGTTGAGGTCCTGAGCTACGGCCATCTGCCGCTGGCCTACTCCGCCCGCTGCTTTACCGCCCGCTCGGAAGACCGGCCAAAAGACGAATGCGAAACCTGCTGTATCAAATACCCCAACGGGCGCGACGTGCTCTCGCAGGAGAACCAGCAGGTGTTCGTGCTCAACGGCATTCAGACCATGAGCGGCTACGTCTACAACCTCGGGAATGAGCTGAGCACCATGAACGGGCTGGTGGATATGGTTCGCCTGTCGCCGCTGGGCAACGAAACCTTCGCGATGCTGGACGCCTTCCGCGCCAATGAAAATGGCGCAGCGCCGCTGCCGCTGACGGCGAACAGCGACTGCAACGGTTACTGGCGACGCCTCGCCGGGCTGGAATTACAGAGCTGATATACCGCTCACTTTGTTAATGGCTATCGCTGCTTTTTAATGCACTATTAAAGTCGCAGCTTTTCTGGCCGGTGCATCCCGGATGCGCCAGGCTGGAAGAAGACCTTCAATCTGATGACGATGCTGTTGCAAAGTGAGCCTTTATGACTGACAAATCTATTCCGTTCTCGGTGCTCGATCTGGCGCCGATCCCGCAAGGTTCTTCCGCCAAGGAAGCCTTTTCCCATTCATTAGACCTGGCGCAGCTGGCTGAAAAACGCGGCTATCACCGCTACTGGCTGGCAGAGCACCATAATATGGTTGGTATCGCCAGCGCCGCGACCTCGGTACTGATTGGCTATCTTGCCGCTAATACCACCACCCTACATTTAGGCTCCGGTGGGGTAATGCTGCCCAACCATTCGCCACTGGTGATTGCTGAGCAGTTCGGCACGCTCAACACGCTCTATCCCGGACGTATCGATCTTGGTCTTGGCCGCGCGCCGGGCAGCGATCAGCCCACCATGCGCGCGCTGCGTCGCCATATGAGCGGTGATGTTGATAACTTCCCGCGCGATGTCGCGGAGCTGGTGGATTGGTTTGACGCTCGCGATCCGAATCCGCACATGCGCCCGGTTCCCGGTTATGGCGAGAAGATCCCGGTCTGGCTGCTTGGTTCCAGCCTGTACAGCGCTCAGTTAGCAGCCCAGCTTGGCCTGCCGTTCGCCTTCGCCTCGCACTTCGCGCCGGATATGCTCTTCCAGGCCCTGCATCTCTATCGCTCTCATTTCAAACCGTCGGAACGGTTAGAGAAGCCGTACGCCATGGTGTGCATTAACATTATTGCTGCCGACAGCGACAGAGATGCGGAATTCCTGTTCACCTCGATGCAACAGGCGTTTGTTAAACTACGCCGCGGCGAAGCCGGACAGCTGCCACCTCCGGTGCAAAATATGCATCAGCTGTGGTCTGCCTCTGAACAATATGGCGTCCAGCAGGCGCTGAGCATGTCGCTGGTGGGTGATAAGGCGAAAATCCGCCACGGGCTGGAGTCCATCCTGCGAGAAACTCAGGCCGATGAAATCATGGTCAACGGCCAAATCTTCGATAATCAGGCACGCCTGCATTCATTTGATTTGGCGATGCAGGTGAAAGAAGAGCTTCTCGGGTAAGGCTATTCGGAAGGCGGCGGCATACTCTAGCCCCGCCTGAACGTTACAGTGCAGAGATGGTATAACGCCGATTCACCACCCGGATTTCAGGTATCCGCCGATATTTCTCAAAATAATCGTACGCCGGTTTTAACGAACGCCAAAACGTCGCTTCCGGCCAGTCCGCAGCACGCTGCATATTCTGCTCTGTCATGGCGAACGGAAAAATATAAACCGGAATAGTTTTCTGCCCGCTGTTCAACGCTTGTGCCGCCAGGCTATAGATCTCTTCAATTCCGGCATCGGTCATCGCGTAGCAGCCCGCCGAAACGCAGTTTCCGTGAACCATAATAAAACTGCCGGTAAAACCGTTAGCCCGGTCATAAGCGTTGGGGTAACCGATGTTAAAGGACAAGTGATAACGACTGTTAGGATTCAGTAGCGCTTTGTTCGTGGCGTAAAACCCTTCCGGACTTTTGCCATCTCCTTCAGCCTTTTTCGGCCCCAGCCCGCCGGACCAGGCGCAGATGATCCAGGTCTTATAAAGTTCATAGGGTTGCCCATCCCTACTGAACCACATTTCCAGTTTATCTTCCGCCTTCAGAATACGCACAAACAGGCGATCGCCGGGATGAATCGTTTTTTTGACTGTTGACGCTGAACTTGTCGTCTCCCGCGGCAGGAAGATTGCCGTTTCACTCCTCTCGGGCGACTTGCGCCAGGCTAGCAACGTAATGACAATCGCAACAGCAATAATAAAAATAATCTTCTTCATTATTCACTACACATCCCTGTATGTCGTATCCGGACCGCGTTGTATAACATCCAGAAATCTACACATCAATCCGCGCCCCGTGAAATTCAGACACCACCAGGGAAGAAAAGCGGAAGTTCCGTTGCGCGCTGTTTCCCGGAGGCGATGCTGCGCATCTGTCCGGGCTACAGGCCCCGCAAATCCGAACACACAACGCCGCTGTATCCGGTCCGGCACACTCCCTACAGGATGGTTTCAGATACAAACATCGCCCGATATTAAATAACCCACGATAACGTTTCACTCTTATTTAATTATCATAAACATTAAACATAAGTAACAAATTCACTCACACATAATAAAATGTAACGCCACCGAAAGCGTGAAGCGGGCTGCATTTTCTCTTGTCGCAAATGACAAATTGTGACCGCCCTCATTCTTATCACTCCATTTCCCTCTTCTGGTTACGTTGAGCGTAATTACGTTACCCCGAGCGTAATTGTTCTCTAAAAATAGCAATGTTACTTTCTCTCTTGCTTTATTTCCCATAAATGAACGCGCAGAAAGAGAAACGCCATGAACCAACCAACCGTCAATGCAATAAGGATCGGTGAGTGCTTATTAAAAGCACTGTTAATGGAGGTCTGCGCCTGGCCGAAACCGGGCCTGGTGACACCGCATTCTCAAGGTGCGCATAACGATATGGATATCTGGCTGTTTATTACCAGCACCTCGGCCATCGCCCCCTGTTTTCAAGCTTGCGCGCAGGCCGGAGAATATCATCAGGGCTCGCTGGCTGATCTATTTCCCAAGGTACGCCTTATCGGAATTCAATACGAAGCCACGCTGCTGCAATCTACCCGACAGGTAAATACCCAGCGCGGCATTCTCTTTGCCGGGGCTGTTCTGGCCGCCGCCGCTGGTTGGCTAAAAGGCCAGAACCAACCGCTTACTCGCGAGTCATTAAGCCAGTGCGTCGCCGGTCTGTGCCTCGATCTCTGCCGCAATGATTTCGCCGCGCTCGCCCATCGTTCAGCACAAACCCACGGCGAGAAACTATACCTGGAGTTTGGTGTGACCGGCGTGCGCGGCGAGGCGGAACAGGGCTTTCCGCTGGTCTGCCATATCGGGCTTCCTGCACTGCATCAGGCACTCTCTCTGGGGTTTAGCTGGCGTGAAGCGCTGATCCATACGCTACTCGCGCTGATGGCGTGCTGCGATGATACGACGGTGATTTCGCGCGCGGGCCATCACGTGTTGGATGAGATGAAACAACGTGCGCAGCGTCTGGTGAACCAGGGAGGAATGAGCCATCCCGGTATCGAACATGAGCTTAACGAATTTAATGCATGGTGCCTGGACAAATGGGTCAGCCCAGGCGGGTCAGCAGACTTATTAGCACTGAGCCTGGCCATGTATTTTCTTTGCCATCAATCGCATGAGGATCCTACAAAGGAAGAAATATGAGTATCTATTTATATACGTTATTAACTTATGGCATGACGATTGTTATTTCGTTTGCCGTTGTCGGAATAATTGTAGGTGTTAATAGAGTAATGAATAAGCTGAATATCACCGACGACTAACACGCCCCTATTTTGCGTTATCAGGAATATATTTTATGGATATCTTTGTTAAGCTCTTTTCGGGCATCGGCACCTTTTTTATTGAAGACCCCAAAATAGCGATCGCGCGAATATTACTTATCATTCTGGGATTTGCCCTGGCATGGATGGGTTTTCGTCGTAAGCTTGAACCGCTGATTATGGTGCCAATGGGCTTAGGCATGATTGCCGTCAACGCCGGGGTACTGTTTCTCGCTGACGGGCAAACCGGGACCTTAATTCTCGACCCGATGATCAGCGACCCAACCGATTTAGTGAACCTGATGCAGATTAACTTCCTGCAGCCGGTGTACAACTTAACCTTCAGCAACGGCCTGATTGCCTGCATCGTTTTCTTTGGCATCGGCGCAATGAGCGACATCAGTTTTATTCTGCTCCGCCCCTGGGCCAGTATCGTTGTGGCGCTGTTCGCCGAAGCGGGTACCTTTGCCGCACTACTGCTGGGCATTGAAGTCTTTGGCCTCCCCGCCAATGAAGCGGCCTCTATTGCGACCATCGGCGGTGCCGACGGCCCGATGGTGCTCTTCGCCTCGCTGATTCTGGCACCGAATCTGTTTGTTCCTATCGCCATCATCGCCTACTTATATCTGAGCCTGACCTATGCCGGTTACCCGTATCTGGTGCGCCTGCTGGTGCCGAAAAAGTACCTCGGGATGGAAGTGGATATTGAGTATCCGACGGTGTCGAAAAAGGCGAAGTTCATCTTCACCGTTTGCGCCTGCCTGCTACTGTGCCTGCTGTTGCCGGTCGCCGCCCCGCTGATCCTTTCGTTCTTCCTTGGGATCGCTATTAAAGAAGCCGAGATCGAACCGTTCCAGAAGCTGCTTGAATCCACCCTGACCTACACCGCAACGCTGTTCCTTGGCCTGCTGCTCGGCACGCTGTGCGAAGCGCAAACCATTCTTGACCCGAAAGTCGGCATCATCCTGATCCTCGGTATCGGCGCGCTGGCTATCTCAGCAATTAGCGCCCTGCTTGGCGGCTGGTTTATCTGGCTTATCTCGAAAGGACGCTACAACCCGGCTATCGGTATCGCGGGGGTTTCGTGCCTGCCGACCACCGCCAAAATCGCACAGAAAGAAGTCAGCCATGAAAACCCTTACGCCGTCATTCTGCCGCTGGCAATGGGCGCGGGCGTCAGTGGCCTGATTGTGTCGGCCATCGCCACCGGGGTCTTTATCTCCACGCTATTCCTTCTGAAATAAGGGAGTTAAAAACATGCTTAAAGAGCACAACTGGCATCAACTTAAGGATGATACGGTGCAGCGCCTGAACCTTCTGGCTCCGTATTTCCGTGATGGGAAGATTATCGATTCCGGTGATACCGTCGCCGCGCTGGAAGCGGTTATCCGAAGTTTTGATCGCGTGAATATTGAGGGCAACAACCAGAAGCAGGCGGATTTTCTCGCCGAGTGTCTGTGTAAAGTAGATGTGGAAAAGATCTCCGGGCTACATATGGTGCAGTCGTCGGTGCCGCTCAGTTCACACCTCGATCTGTTCGAGAAAGGCATCGCTGAAAAGCTCGATTTCGCCTATGCCGGACCGCAGGATGGGCGTCTGGCGCAGCTTATCCAGCAGGGCAAAATCAAGCTCGGGGCGATCCATACCTATCTGGAACTGTTCAGCCGCTATTTTGTCGATCTCACGCCGCGAGTTTCGCTGATCACGGCGTTTGAAGCGGACAAAGACGGCAACCTCTACACCGGCTTCAACACCGAAGATACGCCAGTGATCGCCGAAGCGACTCACTTCCGCCAGGGGATCGTTATCGCCCAGGTGAATAAGATCGTCGATAAAGTGCCGCGCGTCGATATTCCCGGCGACTGGGTGAATGCGGTTATCGAAGCGCCGCGTCCATTCTACGTCGAGCCGCTATTCACCCGCGATCCAGCGCTGATCACCGATACCCACGTACTGATGGCGATGATGGCGCTTAAGGGTATCTATGCCGAATACGGCGTTGAGCGTATTAACCACGGCATCGGCTTCTTCACCTCCGCTATTGAACTGCTGCTGCCGACCTACGGCGAAGAGTTGGGGCTAAAAGGCAAAGTCTGTACTCACATGGTACTGAACCCGCATCCGACGCTGATCCCGGCGATCGAAAGCGGATGGATCCAGTCGGTACACTGCTTCGGCGGCGAGCTGGGAATGGAAAAATACGTCGCTGAGCGCCCGGACGTGTTTTACATCGGTCAGGACGGCACCCTGCGCTCTAACCGCGCCTTCGCCCAGGCCGCCGGACACTACGCGCTGGATATGTTTATCGGCGGCACCCTGCAAATCGACAAGTACGGCAACAGCAGCACCGCCACCGCCAGCCGCGTTTCCGGTTTTGGCGGCGCGCCGAATATGGGCTGCGATGCCAAAGGCCGCCGCCACGTCACCCAATCCTGGCTTAAGTGCGGCGAAGAGTTCAAGGCCACCCAGCAGCAGTTGATTGGCGATATGCCGCGCGGCAAGCGCCTTGTAGTGCAGATGCAGGAGACCTTCCGCGAGAAGCGCCAGCCTGCTTTCGTCGACAAACTGGACGCCTGGGAACTGGCGGAAAAAGCCGGTCTCGCCCTACCGCCGGTGATGGTTTACGCCGATGACGTCACCCACGTGCTCACCGAAGAGGGGCTAGCCCACCTGCATCGCTGCGAAGGGTTGGAACAGCGGATGGCGGCAATTCGCGCCGTAGCGGGATACACCGATATCGGCCTTGCCGCCGATCCGGTGCAAACGCAAGCGCTACGCGACGCCGGTATTGTGCAAACGCCGGAAGATTTAGGCATCGACAGACGCCGCGCCAACCGCCAGATGCTGGCGGCGAAGAGTATTCGTGATTTGGTCGAGTGGTCCGGCGGTCTGTACAACCCTCCTGCTCGATTCCGTAACTGGTAAGGGAATAGCAAATGGCTCTACATCAAATATCACAGCATTTCAGCGGCAAAAGCGACCGTCCGTCCCTGCCGCAAACCGTGCACTGCGGCATCGTGGGCTCCGGCGATCTGGAAGTTTTGCTGGAACCCAAAGCCCTGGCAGGCGGAATCGACATCAGCATTTGTACGCCGGTCACCGGGTTCGACGCTATCTGGGAAATCGTCCTCACCCGTTTTCTCGATAACGGTCCGTTGGGCGATATGCAGGTCAGCATCAACGATAACAACGCGACGCCTGCGGTCGTGGCGTTACGAATTCAACAAGCATTACAACAGGCCATGCCGGGAGAAAACCATTATGAGTGACCTGCGTTTTCTGGAAGCCAGCGCTCGCGTTCGCGCCGAAGGGCTGGTGGATAAAGGCACATTTACCGAGCTTATCGGCCCGGCGGCAAAGCAGGTCAGCCCGCATCTGCCGGTGCTGGGCGAAGCCGTGGAGTTCGATGACGGCGTAGTTACCGGTATTGGCCTGCTCGGCCAGCATCCGGCCATCGTTATCTCGCAAGAAGGGCGTTTCATCGGCGGCTCCGTCGGCGAAGTCGGCGGCGCGAAGATGGTCGGCGCACTGATGCTGGCCGACGAACTGGCGGCGCAGACCCGCGACCCGGCACGTCGCCCCGTCGTGCTTATCTCCTTTGAAACCGGCGGCGTGCGCCTGCATGAAGCCAACGCCGGTTTGCTCGCCCATGCCGAATGTATGGATATGCTGCAAACCCTGCGCGGTCGCGTACCGGTAGTGGCGCTGATCGGCAGCAAGATCGGCTGCTTCGGCGGTATGGGCTTTGTCGCCGCCGCGACGGACCTGATCGTCATGAGCGAATCAGGCCGCCTCGGGCTGACCGGGCCGGAAGTTATCGAGCAGGAGATGGGCCGCAGCGAGTTCGACGCCTCTGACCGCGCGCTGGTGTTCCGCACTACCGGCGGCAAGCATAAATACATCGTCGGCGACTGCAATTACCTGATTGCCGACTCGCTGGATGCCTTCCACCAGCAGGCTGCGCAAATTGCCGATTTATCCTGGCCCGATATTGAAGCAATGCGCCGAATTGGCAGTGAGGCAAAAGTCCGCGCACAGATGGCGCTGACGCAGAAAATCAACGAGCTTGCGCCGACCGATGCGCGCGATGTGTGGGCGGTAGCAGGAAATCCTGCCCCGCAATCGCTGGTTGATATGAGCCTGGAGACCTTCCTGAGCAATGTCCAACGCCTGTCCGTGGAGGAAGCATGATGGAAAATTTACTCGGTCAGGGGCGTGCGGCCATCGACCTGATTGTCGATGAAGGCAGCTTTGCCGAAAACGCGCTGGCGGAACTCAACCTGCCCTGCGACGACTACGGCCCCGGTGCCGTTGTCGGCAGCGCACGCATCAACGGTGAAATCTGCACGGTGATCGCCAACGACGCCATGACCTTCAATCCGCGCTTCCCGGTCGTTTATGCGGGGATCATCGGTCTGGAAGAGGGCTACAAAATGGCGCTGGCGGTCTACCGCACGCTGGCGATGGATAAAGACAAGCCCGCTGGCGAAAAACGCCCGCTGGTGCTGATTGTCGATACTCCGGGGAACGGGCCAGGCAAACTGGAAGAGATTATCGGCATGAATAAAGCGACCGGCGCGTATCAGCTGGCGCTGGCCGAAGCGCGCCATGCCGGGCACCCGATTATCGCTATGGTAATTGGTCGCGCCATTAGCGGCGCGTTTCTGTGCCACGGCCTGCAGGCCGACCATATCCTCAGCCTGACCTCAGAATTCGGCACCATGATTCACGTTATGCCACTAAGCAGCATCGCCCGTATTACGCGTCAGGATGTGGAACGCCTGAGCGAACTCTCCCGCAGCAACCCGGTCTTTGCGGCAGGTCCTGAGTTCTTCTGGCAACTGGGCGGCGTGGAGGAGTTAATCAAAACCATCCCAGCGATGAGAGAAGCAATTGTTCGGCATATTGGCGATGTGCGCCGGCAAAAACAGGACGTGGGTATTCAGGCCACCGGTCCGCAGGGCCGCGGGCTCTCCGGCGAAGAGCGCGGCGGCAGAAAAATGCGTGGCGTCATTCTGGCGCAGATGCACGATGAATATCAGCAAGTGGCGGCGCGTTATCTGCCCGACTGATATAGGGGGAAAAGTAATATGAACGATCCCATCGCCACGCTCGAATGGCTGGTCCAGGCGCAGCCCGGTATTCCTTCATTTGAAGAGATGCCGCGCCGGACGCTGAACGACAAAGGCATTGCCGGCCCGACAGCGGCGCACGTTATTGAAGAGATCCATACGCCGCTCAACCTGGCGCTGGTCACCTTCACTACCGGCAGCAGCGCGTTTCAGAATATCGTCGGCGTCACGCACAGCGAGCTAACGCTGCGCGCCGCCGCCGGAAAACGGGCGCTGGCGATATGCGGCATAGCCCCAGGGCAAAATATACTGGTGACCTATGCGCCGCTGGTCAACGTGTTTACTCGCCAGGCGCTGGACGAGAGCGGCCTTCACTGGTCGTTTTTATCCCGCTCCTGCCGGGATGCGCTGCTTATCGCCCTGTGCCAGCAGTCGCCTGACGTGGTGGTGGGAGAGTCCTCATTTTTACGCGCTACCCTGGAGCAGGCGCTGAAGATGGATCTGGCGGACAGGTTGCCGAAAAAGCTGACGCTGATAACGGCGGGAACGCCGTTGGATGAAGAGCTGGTTCCGCTGGCGGCTTCGCTGGGCTATGCGCTGCACGATATTTATGGCTGTCAGGAGTTCGGCTGGCTGGTGCTTGATGGCGTCCCGCTACGCGAGGATATTTCGCTGGTCCACGCTCCGCAGGGTGGCGACTGGCGGGAGGTCGTGGTGGGCGGTTTGCCAACTGGCGACAGTTTTCCCCTCGCTGTAAGCGGGCATCTTTGCAATCCGCAGGGGAAAATCCAGACCTGGAAACGCCAGCGCACCACGCCGGAGTACGACATGGTGGTGATGGCAACCACTGCGCAAAGTCGGGAGATAGTTGAACGCACAGCGCGGACGATCTTGCGCATCAAGGGGCGAATTTGTCACGTCTCGACGCAGTTGAAAACCGAAGCTGGCGCAACGCATATCCGGCTCTGGCCAAAAATGATCCCCGGCGAATGTACTGCAGGAGTCGCGCCTGTCGATATTATCGGCCCTCAGGCAACGGCCCAGTTCGACGCTCTGCTACAGGCACAACGGGATTTGCAGCAGCAGGCGAAAAACGATCCGGCGTGGTGTAAAGCACGATGATGCCCCTGCAACGGCATACCCTGTGCTGGCTGGAACCTTCGGCGCTGGATGCTATTGCGGCACGGCTCGAGAGTACATTCAGCAAGCTTCCAGCCGAGCTTCGGCGACAAGTTCGGGAATGTCTGTTGAGCGGGTCGCTGCCGGGGATTGTGCGTCGTGGCGAACGGCATGAAGAGCTGACTCCACTGGGCTTTTGTTTCCCTCTGCGCTGGCAAGAGCGGCGTTTACGTCTGGCTACGGAGGTGGCGTCATCGGCAATAACGCGTACCTCAACGCCAGAGCAAACGGCCTCGCTTTCGGTCGCCGGACGCACTGATGCGATACGTGCATTTAATGCGTTAGCTCAGGGGTGGCGCTGGCCGGAAATTCAGCTTGGGGTATGGGGGTCGGTGGCACTGGAAATCGTTACCCCATGGCAATGGACTGATGCTCATTCCGATCTGGATATCCGTCTTGTTCCCAGCTCATTGATGGGCCTTAACGAATGCTGGGCCAGCGTATGCAATATAGAACGGCAATTTCAGTTACGTATCGATGGTGAGATGTGTTTATCCGATGGATACGCCATCAATATCAAAGAATGGTTCAGTGGAAACTCAACTCTGCTGGCTAAAGGTGAGAATGATGTTCAATTAATATCGCGACAACAGATCGCGGCAGCAATGAGAACATCTTTCCGTTAAATATATCAAAGGAAATTAATATGTCAGAAGTTAAATCAAAAGTCCCGGGCGTGGTTGATGAAGTGAAAGCGGCAGCAGGGGATAAAATCGAAAAAGGCCAGGTGGTTATTGTGCTGGAAGCGATGAAAATGAAGATGCCTGTTGCCTCACCTGAGAGCGGAATATTAAAAACGCTCGCGGTTAATACGGGAGACCGCATCAACCCAGGCATGGTATTATTTGAAATCGTTGCAGAGTAAAGTGAGTTAGTACGCATTTAATTAAAAAACAATGCGACATTCTATTGTGAGATTATTTCTATGTTAATGTCATATCAGTAAGCGCTTCGCTTGCTGATATGATAGATCATAGTGACTGAGAAAAATTGTGTTCTTATGAATGTCTGCAAATAAAAATCGCTATGCTAAAAGCCGCTGGTTTATTTTCTTATCATTTCCCCAATGCGGGTATCATCAAACCGCTTTGTGTTATTCGCTTTTAGTATGGATAGACAAAGAGAAACATCATGATTATTTACGGATTGATGTTAATGGGATTGTGCATGTTCGCCGGATTAATCATCGGCGATCTTCTGGGCCTGCTGCTGGGTATTTCGGCCAATATCGGCGGTATTGGCTTTGCCATGTTATTTCTGGTAGTCGCTTCGCAAAAGCTGGCGGAAAAAGGATTACTATCGAAACCGGCTGAACAAGGAGTCGGTTTCTGGAATGCAATGTATATTCCGATAGTCGTCGCTATGTCCGCAAACCAAAATGTTATTGCCGCGCTCAAAGGCGGCCCGGTTGCGCTCATTGCAGGCCTGGGAGCCGTTTTCATCGGCTTCCTGCTGATTAAACCGTTAAGCAAAATCGGCGGTCGTGGCGTTCAGGGAAGTTCCGTCGTTAGCGAGGAATGCAAATAATGGAGCAGCTTACAAAGATTCTTACCGGTAACTTCACCAGCAACGGCTTGATTACCGCCTTTGTCGTGGTGGGGATCGTGTGCTGGGCAGCAAGCTGGATCTCAACGCATCTGCTTCGCGGCAAGATTCATAGTTCGGCTATCGCGATCGTCGCCGGGCTACTGCTGGCGTGGCTTGGCGGGGAGCTGACCGGAGGTAAAAAGGGCATTGCCGACATCAGCCTCTTCAGCGGTATCGCACTGATGGGCGGCGGCATGTTCCGCGATTTCGCCATCATCTCTACCGCCTTCGGCGTAAAGCTTGAAGAGCTGAAAAAAGCCGGTATTGCAGGCGCGCTGGCATTGGTTATCTCAACCGTGCTCTCTTTTTACCTTGGCGCAATTGTCGCATGGGCTTTTGGCTATACGGATGCGATCAGTATGGCGACCATCGGTGCCGGGGCCGTGACCTTTATCGTTGGCCCGGTGACTGGCGCAGCGCTCGGCGCGAGTTCTGATGTTATCGCACTCAGCATCGCCGCTGGCGTCATTAAATCCATTGCTGTCATGATCTTAACGCCGCTGGTAGCGAAAGCCGCAGGTTTAAATTCACCAGCAGCCGCTATTGTTTACGGCGGGTTAATGGGTTCCACCAGCGGCGTTGCCGCAGGTCTGGCCGCGACCGACCCAAAACTGGTTCCCTATGGTGCGATGACGGCGACGTTTTATACCGGGCTCGGATGTCTGCTGGCGCCCTCAGCGCTCTATCTCTCTTTAACCCCCTTCTTTTAATAACACACGCCTGCTGCCATCGCGGCAGGCACAAGGGATATCTATGTATTCATTCCAGCGTATGAAGCCTGGGCAAATTGCGCTTCTGGCCTCACTTTGCACGCAAGAAGATGAAGAGAATTTTCGTCAGAAACTAACGACCGATAAGCCTGAACATAAGGTCGGTTTTGCTTTTATGGCGGGAGCATCAGATGAGATAAAAGCTAAGCTACAGCGCTGCGTCATTGGCTGCGCCTTTAAGCACCAGATTATTACCCGGCAAGAGACCGCCATCTTTACACTATGCCAGGTCAGCCATCAGGCGCTTAGCCACGCCTTAGCCAACAATATTAATGGCGATCGTATCAGAATCAAAATCGCCCTGGTGAGTAATCCGCGATGGCTTGCCGTCTCTATTTACGGCGAAACGGTGGTATATCAACGGCTAAGCCAGGAGCTCATGGGGTTTTCTCTGTGTTGTTTTTCTCCATCATAAGCTGCCTTGCATACATTCGGCACTCGGCTAACAAAGACAGCAAGCCAGGGTGATTTTCCTGACTACGAGGGAAGACCAGCGAGATTTCCTGCTCCATCCGATAGGGCTCCTGCAGCGGCAGCAGGCGAATTCCGCTTCTGAACAATCCGCTCATTCGCCCGGGGATCAAGGTATAACCCACTCCGGCATTAACCATACTCATCAATGAAAATACATCATGAACCCGAACGGTAATATCAGGGGTAAATCCGGCAATCTGAAACGCCTCCTGAAAACCTCGCCAAGTGGCAAAACCTTCGCTTAAGGCAATAAATTTTTTATTTTGCAGATGCCGTAAATCAACAGGCGTAGATAAACTATCAGCATCCGTAACCGGTACCGCAAGGAAAATTGAATCAGAGAATATTGTCCATGTTTCGAATAGCTGAACGTTGTAATCATCGGGTGTCGAAATCAGGACTGCATCAATCTTCCCTTCGTTAAGGGCTTCTAGTAATTTCTTATTAGAGTTCATGATGAATTCAATCGTAAGATCCGGACAGCGTTTTTTTAGCCCCTGGACAATTTGTGGTGCAGTCTTTAATACAAGTGAATATAGTAATCCCAATCGTAGAACCTGAGTGTGATATCCAGAGGCTTCGCGAGTAAGATAAATACATCGCTCCATCGAGTTAATCACTTCCCGAGCTTGTTTCTGCATAACCCATGCACCAGGCAAAGGATGAAGATTTCGACCATTATGGGTAAACAAAGGGCAGCGTAAATTATCCTCCAGTGAATGAAGAGCACGATGGACGCTAACGGATGAAATGTTCATCAGCTCTGCTGTTTTCGATATATTCATCGATTCCATATAGCTAAGGAAGATCTCGAGTTTCCGCAGAGTAATATCATTATTCAGCATATAAATATTCCCTTATTCAAGACAATATTTATAGTAAGAGAAATTAAGAGAATATTTTTTGAGCCAGATCGTTAAATCTGGCTCGGCTATAAATTCAATTATTGATAAGTCGGTAATACATTAAAACTCGACAGGAAATGCACGATGACGTTACCCAGACCGAACAGTAAAACCAGCGCAATCATCGGCTTTCCACCCCAAACGCGAAACAACGGGCTACCAAAGCGTTTACGCGATGCGCGAGCTAACAGCGCCGGTACAATTGCCGCCCAGATTGTGGCTGCCAGACCCGCATATCCGATGGCATACAGGAAACCATTCGGCCACAGCAGGCCACCAATCATCGGCGGAACAAAGGTCAGAATCGCAGTTTTAAAACGACCCAACGCGGAATCGTCGAAACCGAACAGATCTGCCAGATAGTCGAACAGGCCGAGGGTCACGCCGAGAAATGAGCTGGCAACGGCAAAGTTTGAGAACACGACCAGCAGCAAATCCAGACTACGACTGTTCAGTACGCCACTCAGTGCCTGAACCAGCACATCAATATTACCGCCCTTCTGTGCAATGCCAACAAACTCTGGACGCGGGATATTACCCATCGTCACCAACAGCCAAACCACATACAGACCCAGCGCCAGCAGCGTACCGTAAACCAGGCACTTAACGATAGTGCGTGGATCCTTGCCGTAATACTTCATCAGGCTCGGCACGTTGCCGTGATAGCCAAAAGATGCCAGGCAGAAAGGCAGCGTCATCAGCAAGTACGGCATATACGAAGCATTTTGTTCGGCGACGTTAAACAATGTTGTCGGCTGAACGTGTCCCAGCAGGCTGCCGAAGGTCAGAAAGAAGGTGATGACCTTCGCGCCCAGCACAATGGCCGTCATTCGACTCACCGCTTTAGTACTCAACCAGACGATAAACGCAACCAGCAGCGCAAAACCAAAGCCTGCGGCTCGAGCCGGAACGTTCAACGACATTTCCGCAAAAGTATGATGCAGGATCGAGCCGCTGGCAGAGATATAGGCGTAGGTCAGAATATAAAGAACAAAGGCTATCGACACGCCATTAATCAGGTTCCAACCCTTACCAAGCAGATCTTTCGTGATGGTATCGAAGCTGGAACCAATCCGATAATTCAGGTTCGCTTCAAGGATCATCAACCCGGAATGCAGCATGCAAAACCAGGTAAAAACCAGTGCTGCCAGCGACCAGAAAAACCACGCACCGGACATGACCACCGGCAGCGAGAACATACCCGCGCCAATAATTGTCCCGCCGATAATCACCACGCCGCCAAACAAGGACGGTCGGGTTGCCGTAGTGGTAAGTGTCGCCATTTGCCGAAATCTCCAGTCGAAAATACTTTATCTCATTATTAATGTGACGCACTGTACCAGTACACGAGTACAAAAGAAATAAAAAAAGCCCCAATCATAAAGATCGGGGCTGTATCATTTACTTTACGTTAGCGGATAACGCTAATTACGCATCGCCACCGAAACGACGACGGCCTGCGGAGTCATCACGACGCGGAGCAGCACCAGCATCATCGCGGCGCGGCGCACGGTTACCACCGTCACGACGCTCGCCGCTGAAACGACGACCATCACCACGACCACCTTCACGACGCTCGCCGCTGAAACCACGGCCTTCACGACGTTCACCGCCGCCACCGAAGCTACGGCCACCTTCACGACGCTCACCACCACCACGGCGTTCACCGCCACGGTCTGGACGCGGCTGAGCATCACCCAGCAGCTGCATGTTCATCGGCTTGTTCAGGATGCGAGTACGAGTAAAGTGCTGTAATACTTCGCCCGGCATACCTTTCGGCAGCTCGATAGTCGAGTGGGTACCGAACAGCTTGATGTTACCGATATAACGGCTGCTGATGTCGCCTTCATTGGCAATAGCACCAACGATATGACGAACTTCAACACCATCATCGCGGCCAACTTCAATGCGGTACAGCTCCATATCGCCAACTTCACGACGCTCACGCTTCGGACGATCTTCGCCACTACGCTCAGGACGATCGCCACGCGGACCACGGTCATTGCGGTCGCCGCGACGTTCGAAACGATCGTCACGATCGCGGAACTCGCGCTTAGGACGCATCGGCGCATCCGGCGGCAGGATCAGCGGACGCTCACCCTGAGCCATTTTCAGCAATGCTGCGGCCAGAGTTTCAACATCCAGCTCTTCGCCTTCAGCTGACGGCTGAATATTTGCCAGCAGCGCGCGGTACTGATCCAAATCGCTGCTTTCCAGCTGCTGCTGAACTTTCGCGGCGAATTTTTCCAGACGACGTTTGCCCAGCAGTTCTGCGTTCGGCAGCTCTACTTCTGGAATAGTCAGCTTCATAGTGCGTTCAATGTTACGCAGCAGACGACGCTCGCGGTTCTCAACGAACAGCAGAGCACGACCCGCGCGACCCGCACGGCCGGTACGACCAATACGGTGAACGTAAGATTCAGAATCCATAGGGATATCGTAGTTAACAACCAGGCTGATACGCTCAACGTCCAGACCACGTGCTGCCACGTCGGTTGCAATCAGAATATCCAGACGGCCATCTTTCAGACGTTCCAGAGTCTGCTCGCGCAGGGACTGGTTCATGTCACCGTTCAGCGCTGCGCTGTTATAACCGCTACGCTCCAGCGCTTCAGCCACTTCCAGGGTCGCGTTTTTGGTACGCACGAAAATAATCGCCGCATCAAAATCTTCCGCTTCCAGGAAACGCACCAGCGCTTCGTTTTTACGCATACCGTAAGCAGTCCAGTAGCTCTGGCTGATGTCCGGGCGAGTAGTGACGCTGGACTGGATGCGAACTTCCTGCGGCTCTTTCATAAAGCGGCGGGTAATACGACGAATCGCTTCCGGCATGGTGGCGGAGAACAGAGCGGTCTGATGACCTTCCGGGATCTGCGCCATAATAGTTTCTACGTCTTCGATAAAGCCCATGCGCAGCATTTCGTCAGCTTCATCCAGTACCAGACCGCTCAGTTTAGAGAGATCCAGCGTACCGCGTTTCAGGTGATCCAGCAGACGACCCGGGGTACCGACAACGATTTGTGGCCCCTGACGCAGTGCGCGTAGCTGCACGTCATAACGCTGGCCGCCGTAAAGGGCAACCACGTTTACGCCGCGCATATGTTTAGAAAAATCCGTCATTGCTTCGGCTACCTGTACCGCCAGTTCGCGGGTCGGTGCCAGCACCAGAATCTGTGGCGCTTTCAGCTCAGGATCAAGGTTGTTCAGCAGCGGTAAAGAAAACGCTGCGGTTTTACCGCTACCCGTCTGGGCCATACCCAGAACGTCACGGCCGCCCAGAAGATGCGGAATGCACTCAGCCTGGATCGGAGATGGTTTTTCGTAACCCAGATCGTTAAGCGCTTCAAGGATGGGAGCCTTCAGGCCCAGATCTGCAAAAGTGGTTTCGAATTCAGCCATGTAGTACGTGTGCCTCAAAATTAATGGCGGCCAGTCTACATAACTCATCGTGAAAATTTACGGTAATTTTCATTGAAAAGTGTGAACCGGCTCAAAGTAGGTGTATTAACGAACAACAACGCCCTCACCCGTTAAGGTGATGGCAATAAAAAAATTGGGCTGATGTGTTCGTCAGCTATTGCTGGTCCGATTCTGCCAGGTCATCTTGCTCCTGGCCCAAGAGCGATAATTCCAACAATGCGTATCGGTGCTCAACGTAGTTATGAACGTTGTTTGCGACCGCCAGTTTGAACAGTGCCGTAGCGCTGTCCTTGTCCCCCAGACTTAGGTAGTACTTACCTAAATAGAAGTTGGTTTCACTGAGATGCTCAGCGAGCGAGGTGTTATCCGTTGCGTCTGCCTTCAGGCGGTCCATTAGCTCTTTTTCGCTAATGTCGCCAAGGTAGAACCCGACAATGTTCCATCCCCATTGTTCTTTGTCCGACTTGTCTAAGCGCTGCCTCAGTGCTTCAAGCGCCTGCTTCTCATCGAGCTTACGCTCAGCGAGATAAAGCCACAGGCTTCGGAAAGGATCATTGGGATCGTCTTGATAAAACGCCAGCAGATCATCTTGCGCTAACTTAGCACGACCACCGTAATACAGAGCGATGCCGCGATTTAAGTGCGCGTAGTTGTAAGTTGGATCAAGCTCAAGTACAGAATCAAACGCTTCATAGGCAGCGTCAAAATTGCCTGCCTGCGTTAAATAAATGCCTAAGTAATTGAATACTTCAGGCATATCTGGTCGGATTGCCAGCGCTTGTGAAAAATCATTTCGCGCTAATGCCCTCAGACCGAGACTATCATACAACACTCCGCGCTCATATAAAAGCTGTGCGCGTTCGTCATCGGTTAAAGCCCGACTGGCAAGAATTTGTTCCATGCGCGCCAGAATCACTTCTTGCTGCAAAGTCGGTTGCAATGGCACCGCGAGGACTGCGTCCTTACGCCAGGCAGAATTGCTGCATCCTGCCAGCGTGAGAGCTGTCGCCACGAAACACCAGCGCAAAAAAGGCTTCATTTCCCACTCCCGAAGACAACGATTGGATGAACGTCCAGTTCCCCGGCTGCAAACAAGGCGTCCTGCCCGTAATACGCCCTCCGCAATGCGGAGGGCAAACGGCAACCTTACTCGCCCTGTTCAGCGGCCGGAGCTTCCGGCGCGTTCGCAGGCTGAGTTTGTTCAGTTGCTTCTTTAATGCTCAGACGGACACGGCCCTGGCGGTCAACTTCCAGAACTTTAACCGGTACTTCTTGACCCATCTGCAGGTAATCAGTCACTTTCTCAACGCGCTTATCGGCGATTTGAGAAATATGAACCAGACCTTCTTTACCACCGCCAATGGCAACAAACGCGCCAAAGTCAACGATACGGGTCACTTTACCATTGTAGATACGGCCAACTTCGATCTCAGCAGTGATCTCTTCGATACGACGGATAGCATACTTCGCTTTCTCACCGTCGGTCGCTGCGATCTTCACAGTACCGTCATCTTCGATTTCGATAGTAGTGCCGGTTTCTTCGGTCAGAGCACGAATAACAGAACCGCCTTTACCGATAACGTCTTTGATCTTGTCCGGGCTGATCTTGATGGTATGGATACGCGGAGCGAACTGAGAGATGTCGCCGCGCGGCGCGTTGATCGCCTGTTCCATCACACCCAGGATGTGCAGACGCGCACCTTTAGCCTGGTTCAGAGCAACCTGCATGATCTCTTTGGTGATACCTTCAATTTTGATATCCATCTGCAGCGCAGAGATACCATCGCGGGTACCCGCCACTTTGAAGTCCATATCGCCCAGGTGATCTTCATCGCCAAGGATGTCAGACAGAACAACAAAGTTCTCGCCTTCTTTCACCAGACCCATCGCGATACCCGCAACGGCGGCTTTAATCGGCACACCTGCGTCCATCAGCGCCAGAGAAGCACCACACACGGAAGCCATGGAAGAAGAACCATTGGATTCGGTGATTTCAGACACAACACGTACGGTGTACGGGAATTTGTCCAGATCCGGCATCACTGCCAGCACGCCGCGTTTCGCCAGACGACCATGACCGATTTCACGACGCTTCGGAGAACCAACCATGCCAGTCTCGCCTACGCAGTACGGAGGGAAGTTGTAGTGGAACAGGAAGTTGTCAGTGCGCTCGCCCATCAGCTCGTCGAGGTTCTGTGCATCACGGGTGGTGCCCAGGGTCGCGGTAACCAGCGCCTGAGTTTCGCCACGGGTGAACAGTGCAGAACCGTGAGTACGTGGCAGTACGCCAGTACGAACGTCCAGACCACGGATCATGTCTTTTTCGCGACCATCGATACGCGGCTCACCTGCCAGTACGCGGCTACGAACAACGTTTTTCTCGATAGCGTGCAGGATTTCACCCAGTTCGTTAGCGTCCAGGGTTTCATCTTCCGCAACCAGAGTAGCGATGGTTTCAGATTTGATCACGTCAACCTGAGCATAACGCTCTTGTTTGTCAGTGATGCGGTAAGCATCGCTCAGGCGTGCTTCAGCCAGCGCAGCAACGCGCGCATTCAGCGCTTCGTTTACGGCTTCAGGCTGCCAATCCCAACGTGGTTTACCGGCTTCTTTTACCAGGTCGTTGATCGCCTGGATAACAACCTGCTGCTGATCGTGACCAAACACAACAGCACCCAGCATCTGGTCTTCACTCAGCAGTTCTGCTTCGGATTCAACCATCAGCACAGCGCCTTCTGTACCGGCAACAACCAGGTTCAGCTTGCTTTCCTTCAGCTCGTCCTGAGTCGGGTTCAGTACGTACTGGTCATTGAGATAACCAACACGTGCAGCGCCGATAGGGCCGTTGAACGGAATGCCGGACAGAGACAGGGCAGCGGATGCACCAATCATTGCCACGATATCCGGATTAACCTGCGGGTTAACGGAAACGACAGTTGCAATAACCTGGACTTCGTTAACGAAGCCTTCCGGGAACAGCGGACGAACCGGGCGGTCAATCAGACGCGCGATCAGCGTTTCGCCTTCACTCGGACGGCCTTCACGACGGAAGAAGCTACCCGGGATACGGCCAGCAGCGTAGGTACGCTCCTGATAGTTAACGGTCAGCGGAAAGAAGTCCTGGCCTGGTTTCGCTTTTTTCTGACCAACAACGGTAACAAATACCGCAGTGTCATCCATGCTTACCATTACGGCGGCAGTTGCCTGACGCGCCATCATGCCAGTTTCCAGCGTTACGGTATGTTGGCCGTACTGGAATTTACGAACGATCGGATTAAGCAAAGTTCTATCCTTTTTATATATCGATGACATCGTATCCACGATACGATATCTAATGACCCGATCCCCTGCATCCTCGCGACTAATGACAACCTTTACCCGCCCCTGCGGATGAAGCCTCTCATTAGCCGCGCGAACCTCTGCACGAAGATCATTAATAGCAACAATACATGAGTTTCCAGTGAATTGCTGCCGCCCGGTCGAAAAAAGGGGCCGTGAGGCCCCTTTTCTGAAACTCGCAGAATTAGCGACGCAGACCCAGACGCTCAATCAGCGAAGAGTAACGTGCAACATCTTTACGTTTCAGGTAGTCGAGCAGTTTACGACGCTGAGAAACCATACGCAGCAGACCACGACGGCTGTGGTGATCTTTTTTGTGCTCTGCAAAGTGACCCTGCAGGTGGTTGATCTGTGCAGTCAGCAGGGCAACCTGAACTTCAGTAGAACCGCTGTCGTTTTCGCCACGACCAAACTCAGAAACGATTTTTGCTTTAGCTTCAACGCTTAGAGACATTTTCAAACTCCAAAATTAAAAGAAAGAAAGGGTGCCGATCTCTAATTCAGCAACCCCTGATATAACACCCGAAAATGTTAAAACACTTTGGCGGGCATTAAGCGGCGATATTCTACTCGCAGCAGCCTTTTATCGCAAGAAAAGCACTCAGGCAGGGTATTCAACCACCAGCCGACGGGGAGCCACACGGCCTTCGTCGTCAATCTCACCCATGCCAAGAAACTTTTCTTCTTCACCTTCGGTTACGCGAACTAATCCGTGCAGCCCCGCGCCCGAGGTACGAACGGGGTTACCGTTTTTAAAGTATACTGCCGAAGTTTCCGGAATATTAACCAGCGGATAATCCGAAGCGGGACTGTCCATTGGCATCAGTAACGGGTCCAAAAGCTGCGCTGCTGGAATATCTTGCGTATTAGCCTGCTCAACCAGAGCCTGCAGCTGCTCCAGTGTCACCATCCGCTCAACCGGGTATTTACTGACCGCTAGACGACGCAGGAAAATCACATGCGCACCGCAACCGAGTTTCTCACCTAGATCATCGATAATTGTGCGAATGTAGGTACCTTTAGAACAGTGAATTTCCAGTTCAAGTTCATCACCTTCATGACGGATGAACAGTAGCTCATAGACTGTAATTGGTCGTGATTCACGCGGTACTTCAATCCCCTGACGGGCATATTCGTACAGTTTTTTCCCCTGGTATTTCAGCGCCGAATACATCGACGGCACCTGCTGGGTTTCCCCACGGAAACTGTCGAGTGTCGCAGCAAGCTGTTCCGCGCTAAAGGTCATCGCACGTTCTTCCACGACCTGCCCATCAGCATCAGAAGTATCAGTACGCTGACCAAGCTTAGCAATCACACGGTAGCGCTTATCAGAATCCAGCAGATACTGGGAAAACTTGGTCGCTTCCCCAAGGCAAATCGGCAGCATACCGGTCGCAAGCGGATCCAGTGCGCCAGTGTGCCCGGCCCGGTTGGCGTTATAAATACGTTTTACTTTCTGTAGCACGTCGTTACTGGACGCACCTTGCGGTTTATCCAGCAACAATACGCCGTGCACATCACGACCGCGACGACGAGGACGACTCATTAGTCCTCCTTGCTGTCGTCCGGGTTCACACGACGTTCATCATCATGCTTCACCACGCTGGTTACCAGATTCGACATGCGCATTCCTTCGACTAATGAGTTGTCGTAGAAGAACGTCAGCTCAGGAACGATACGCAGGCGCATTGCTTTCCCCAGCAGCGAGCGGATAAAACCGGATGCTTCCTGCAACGCTTTGATACCCGCTTTTACAGCGGCTTCATCCTGGTCGTTCAGAAAGGTAACAAACACTTTGGCATAGGCCAGATCGCGAGACATTTCCACGCCGGAAACGGTCGTCATCATGCCCAGGCGCGGGTCTTTAATTTCGCGCTGCAGGATGATAGCAATCTCTTTTTGCATCTCCTGAGCTACGCGCTGCGGGCGACCAAATTCTTTCGCCATAATAAATTCTCCAGACAAATAAGGGGGCCACGCGGCCCCCTTTAATTTTGTATAACCGGGTGGCGCTGCGCTTCCCCGGCCTACTAAACGATTAATCGATGGTACGTTGAATCTCGATAATTTCGAACACTTCGATCATATCGCCAACGCGAACGTCGTTGTAGTTCTTAACACCGATACCACATTCCATGCCGTTACGGACTTCGTTAACGTCATCTTTGAAGCGACGCAGGGATTCCAGCTCGCCTTCATAGATAACCACGTTGTCACGCAGTACGCGGATTGGGTTATGACGTTTAATCGTCCCTTCGGTAACCATACAGCCCGCGATGGCACCGAATTTCGGTGATTTGAACACATCACGCACTTCAGCAAGACCAATAATCTGCTGTTTCAGTTCCGGAGACAGCATGCCGCTCATTGCCGCTTTCACTTCGTCGATCAGATGATAGATGACGGAGTAGTAGCGCAGATCCAGACTTTCCGCATCGATAACTTTACGAGCAGATGCATCGGCACGTACGTTAAAGCCAACCAGAATAGCGTTGGATGCAGCCGCCAGGGTTGCGTCGGTTTCGGTGATACCACCTACGCCGGAACCGATAATCTTCACTTTCACTTCGTCGGTAGACAGTTTCAGTAAAGAATCGGAGATCGCTTCCACAGAACCCTGAACGTCCGCTTTCAGTACGACGTTCACTTCGTGAACTTCGCCTTCGGTCATGTTAGCAAACATGTTCTCGAGTTTAGACTTCTGCTGACGCGCCAGCTTAACTTCGCGGAATTTACCCTGACGATACAACGCAACTTCACGCGCTTTTTTCTCGTCACGAACAACGGTCACTTCATCGCCGGCAGCCGGAACGCCGGACAGACCGAGGATTTCAACCGGAATGGACGGACCCGCTTCCAGTACTTCCTGACCCAGTTCGTTACGCATTGCACGAACGCGACCATACTCGAAGCCACACAGAACGATATCGCCTTTATGCAGCGTGCCTTCACGAACCAGAACGGTAGCAACCGGGCCACGACCTTTATCAAGGAAGGATTCGATAACCGCGCCGCTCGCCATACCATTGCGAACCGCTTTCAGTTCCAGAACTTCAGCCTGCAGCAGGATAGCATTCAGCAAATCGTCAATGCCGGTACCCGCTTTTGCAGATACAGGGATGAACTGCGCTTCGCCGCCCCACTCTTCCGGCATAACACCGTACTGGGACAGTTCGTTCTTAACGCGATCCATATCGGCTTCTGGTTTGTCGATTTTGTTTACCGCAACGACTAAAGGAACCTGCGCCGCTTTCGCGTGCTGGATAGCTTCAATAGTCTGCGGCATAACGCCATCATCGGCAGCAACAACCAGAACAACAATATCTGTCGCCTGCGCACCACGAGCACGCATGGAAGTAAATGCGGCGTGACCCGGGGTATCCAGGAAGGTGATCATACCGTTATCAGTTTCAACGTGATAAGCACCGATATGCTGGGTAATACCACCCGCTTCGCCGGATGCGACTTTAGTTGAACGAATATAGTCAAGCAGAGAAGTTTTACCGTGGTCGACGTGACCCATGATGGTCACAACCGGTGCCCGCGGTTCAGCCGCAGCGCCAGTATCACGGTCGCTCATTACCGCTTCTTCCAGCTCATTCTCACGACGCAGGGTCACTTTGTGGCCCATCTCTTCGGCAACCAGCTGTGCGGTTTCCTGGTCGATGACCTGGTTGATGGTAGCCATTGCGCCCAATTTCATCATTGCTTTGATGACCTGAGAGCCTTTGACTGCCATTTTGTTCGCCAGATCGCCAACGGTGATGGTTTCGCCAATCACAACATCACGGTTAACTGCCTGAGCTGGCTTCTGGAAACCTTGTTGCAGAGCAGAACCTTTACGATGCTTGCCGCCTTTGCCACCGCGAACAGCAGCACGGGCTTCTTCACGATCGGCTTTAGACTCAGCGTGTTTATTACCTTTCTTCGCCGGACGCGCAGCCTTAGTACTACGGGTACGACCACGACCACCTTCTACTTCACGATCGTTATCATCTTCAGCCTGACGCGCATGCTGAGAAGTCGTTACGTGATAGTCGGTAGTTTCTTCAGGGGTTTCTGGAGTTTCAGTCCAGTTCTTTTCATTTTCTTGAGCCATACGGCGTGCTTCTTCCGCTACACGGCGCGCTTCTTCTTCAAGTTTGCGGCGTGCTTCTTCTTCCGATTTGCGCTTCAGCTCCGCAGCTTCGTTCTCGCGGCGGGACTTCTCAGCCTGGGCGGTTTTGGTCATATCGTCGGTTTGTTGATTGCTCACTTTGTCTTTTTCCGCGGCTTCACGTTTCGCTTTCTCAGCGAGTTCACGTTTAGCTTGTTCTGCGGCCTCACGTTCAGCTTTTAATTGCGCCTCGCGTTTGGCCGATTCTTCTGCCTCACGACGGGCTTGCTCTTCCGCTTCACGCTGCGCCTGCTCTTCCGCGGCAAGGCGTTCAGCCTCTTGCGGATCGCGTTTCACAAAGGTGCGTTTCTTGCGGACTTCGATTTGTACCGATTTACTCTTTCCACCGGTACCTGGAATATTTAACGTGCTGCGCGTTTTGCGCTGCAGCGTCAGCTTGTCGGGCGCCGAGCCGTGTTCACGGTTCAGGTGCGTCAACAAGGTTTGCTTCTCTTGCGCGGTCACAGAATCATCAACCGATTTGCGAATCCCTGCATCAGCAAATTGCTGTATCAGGCGATCCACAGAGGTCTGAATTTCTGAGGCCAGCGCTTTAATGGTCACATCTGTCATGCTGTTCCTTCCTGCTACAGTTTATTACGCTTCGTCGCCGAACCAACAAATATTACGTGCGGCCATGATGAGCTCTCCGGCTTTTTCGTCAGTTAAGCCTTCGATATCAGCCAGATCATCAATGCCCTGCTCGGCGAGATCTTCCAGCGTACAAACACCACGGGCAGCCAGGGTAAATGCCAGAGAACGATCCAAACCTTCCAGATTCAATAAATCATCTGCAGGTTTGCTGTCTCCCAGGCTTTCTTCCTTAGCCAGAGCCAGCGTGGTCAGCGCATTTTTCGCACGCTCACGAAGTGCTTCAACGGTGGATTCATCCAGACCGTCAATTTCTAGCAGTTCTTTCATTGGCACGTAGGCCAGTTCTTCCAGAGTGGCGAAACCTTCTTCAACCAGCAGTGTGGCGAAATCTTCATCAATATCAAGATATTTAGTGAAGGTATCAATTGCTGCATGGGCTTCAGCCTGATGCTTAGCCTGTAGGTCGTCAACGGTCATAACGTTGAGTTCCCAACCACTCAGTTGCGAAGCAAGACGCACGTTTTGACCATTACGACCAATCGCTTGCGCCAGATTGCCTGCTTCTACTGCGATATCCATGGTGTGTTTGTCTTCATCCACCACGATAGACGCAACGTCAGCCGGTGCCATCGCGTTAATCACGAACTGCGCCGGATTATCGTCCCAAAGAACGATATCGATACGTTCACCACCCAGCTCAGTTGAAACTGCCTGAACGCGCGCACCGCGCATACCTACACAAGCACCGACCGGGTCAATACGCTTATCGTTGGTTTTCACTGCGATTTTAGCACGAGAGCCAGGGTCGCGAGCGGCGGCTTTAATTTCGAGAACTTCTTCACCAATTTCTGGAACCTCGATGCGGAACAATTCGATCAGCATTTCTGGTTTAGAACGGGTGACAAACAGCTGAGCGCCGCGTGCTTCTGGGCGTACTGCATACAGTACACCACGGATACGATCGCCCGGACGGAAGTTTTCACGCGGCAGCATATCTTCACGCAGGATCACAGCTTCAGCATTACTGCCCAGATCCAGCGTAATATTGTCGCGATTCACCTTTTTCACTACGCCGGTGATAATTTCACCTTCGTGCTCACGGAACTGATCGACGACCATTGCACGCTCGGCTTCACGCACTTTTTGTACGATAACCTGCTTCGCTGTCTGTGTAGTGATACGGTCAAAAGTGACGGATTCGATCTGATCTTCGACGTAGTCGCCAGGATTCATGCTTTCGTCTTCGTAGCGTGCAGCTTCCAGCGTGATCTCACGAGTCGGCATTGTCACTTCTTCGACGACCAACCAGCGACGGTAGGTATCGAAATCACCGCTTTTACGGTCGATTTCTACGCGAACATCGATCTCTTGCTCGTATTTTTTCTTGGTAGCCGTTGCTAGCGCACTTTCCAACGCTTCGAAAATCTTCTCACGTGGCAGCGCCTTTTCGTTGGAAACGGCTTCAACAACAGCCAAAATTTCTTTGTTCATCGGGGCCTTTCACCTCAATCCAGACTGTTAAAAGTGGGGAACCAGGTTCGCCTTCTGGATGTTACTCAGCGCGAACACTTCATCTTTGCCTTCGACGGTTACCGTGATCATCTCACCGTCTACCGCTTTGATAATGCCCTGCCATTTGCGTCGGTTTTGTACCGCCATGCGCAGAACCAGCGAAACCTCTTCACCGGAGAAACGCTCATAGTGTTCGGCGGTAAACATTGGACGCTCAAGACCTGGGGAAGAAACCTCCAGGTTATAAGCGACGGTGATCGGGTCTTCGACATCCATGACAGCACTGACCTGGTGGCTCACATCAGCACAATCATCAACATTGATGCCATTTTCACTATCAATATAGATGCGCAGTGTGGATGTGCGACTGCGAATAAATTCGATGCCAACCAGCTCAAAGCCAAGCGCTTCAACTGGCGCAGTGAGCATCTCTGTTAATTTTTGCTCTAATGTGGACAAACCCACCCCCAAGACATAAAAAAAGGGCGTATAGCCCAGTTATTCTGAAGTCAGATAACAAAAAACCCCGATAAATCGGGGCTTTAGATAACTGAACCCTGAGATCGCAGCTGCGATCTGGAACACTTTCCAGAAGAATTCTTTCAAATTCGGCTACGAAGGACCCGGTCCTCACAGTATATTTGAAAAAGTACTTAATGGGAAAGTGGTTGCGGGGGCCGGATTTGAACCGACGACCTTCGGGTTATGAGCCCGACGAGCTACCAGGCTGCTCCACCCCGCGCCTGAAACGTGGCATATTTTACTCGCTTTGAGTAAAAGACGCAAATACTGCTGGGATTTGGTACCGAGGACGGGACATAAAATCGTGGTGAATTATATTGATACATCATATATTTTGTCAACATGAATTTCACATTATCCGGTTTTCGTTTGTACTGGTATTTCAGGGGTTTTTTAGTAAAAAAACAATCAGCCCCTTCCTGTCTCCAGCAAAAGATGATTAAATGAAAACTCACAATTAATGCATAAACATGCAATTAAGATTGTTGAGTCGAACTCACCACAGTCTATCTAGCAGGGTTTTATTTTATGACGACGATTCTCAAGCATCTCCCGGTTGGTCAACGTATTGGTATCGCTTTCTCTGGTGGACTGGATACCAGTGCCGCACTGCTTTGGATGCGCAAAAAAGGCGCAGTCCCTTATGCATATACCGCCAACCTCGGCCAGCCAGACGAAGACGATTATGATGCCATTCCTCGTCGTGCTAAAGAATATGGTGCAGAAGGCGCTCGTCTGATCGACTGCCGTAAGCAACTGGTCGCTGAAGGCATCGCCGCCATTCAGTGTGGTGCATTTCATAACACCACCGGTGGATTGACCTACTTTAACACGACGCCTTTGGGTCGCGCTGTCACTGGCACCATGCTGGTTGCCGCGATGAAAGAAGATGGAGTAAACATCTGGGGCGACGGTAGCACCTATAAAGGCAACGATATCGAACGCTTCTATCGTTATGGCCTGCTAACCAACGCCGAGCTGCAAATTTACAAACCATGGCTGGATAGCGACTTTATCGATGAGTTAGGCGGCCGCCTGGAAATGTCCGAGTTTATGATTTCCTGTGGCTTCGATTACAAAATGTCCGTTGAAAAAGCCTACTCCACTGACTCCAATATGCTGGGTGCAACGCACGAAGCCAAGGACCTTGAGTTTCTGAACTCCAGCGTCAAAATTGTCAATCCAATCATGGGTGTTAAGTTCTGGGATGAGAGCGTGAAGATCCCAGCAGAAGAAGTCATCATTCGTTTTGAACAGGGTCATCCAGTGGCGCTGAACGGACAGACCTTCAGTGATGACGTTGAGCTGATGATGGAAGCTAACCGTATCGGCGGTCGTCACGGTTTGGGTATGAGCGACCAGATTGAAAACCGTATTATCGAAGCGAAGAGCCGCGGAATTTATGAAGCACCCGGAATGGCGCTGCTGCATATTGCGTACGAGCGTCTGCTGACCGGTATCCATAACGAAGATACTATTGAGCAATATCACGCACACGGTCGCCAGTTGGGCCGTCTGTTGTATCAAGGTCGCTGGTTCGATTCCCAGGCATTGATGCTGCGTGATGCGTTGCAGCGCTGGGTAGCAAGCCAAATTACTGGCGAAGTTACTCTTGAGCTACGTCGCGGTAACGACTATTCCATCCTTAACACCGTCTCTGACAACCTGACCTACAAAGCAGAGCGACTGACCATGGAAAAAGGTGATTCGATGTTCTCTGCCGAAGACCGTATCGGTCAGTTGACGATGCGTAATCTGGATATTACCGATACCCGTGAGAAGCTGTTTGGTTATGCGCAGTCTGGTTTGCTGACCGCATCTTCCGCCACTGGTTTACCGCAGGTGGAAAATCTGGAAAACAAGAGCAAGTAATCAAACTGATAAAGTACAGAAGGCCGCACCTGCGGCCTTTTTTATGCACGAAATCTAAACATACGGCTAATGATACTTGAGCGGAGAGTATGACCTGGCATGCATCCATTACTCTTTTTCAGGCGAAAAAAAAGACGCTTTTCAGCGTCTTTTCTTCGAAATATTGGTACCGAGGATGGGACTCGAACCCACAAGCCCGTTAGGGCACTACCACCTCAAGGTAGCGTGTCTACCAATTCCACCACCTCGGTACGGATACTATTTATTAGCGCGGGATATCACTGCTCGGCTGGGCCGGAGCTGTCGGCTGAGTTTGCTCAGTTTTTGGAGCACTCAGATTATCCCACTCACTTCCTTTATTGGTCTTGTTGCTGTTGATGTTACCCAGCGCCAGACTGATGATGAAGAACAGCGCAGCAAGAATGCCTGTCATGCGGGTCATGAAGTTACCTGA
Organism: Klebsiella sp. MISC125; assembly: GCF_051131775.1. Lineage (NCBI taxonomy): Bacteria > Pseudomonadati > Pseudomonadota > Gammaproteobacteria > Enterobacterales > Enterobacteriaceae > Klebsiella > Klebsiella sp. MISC125. The sequence continues at coordinate 683,379 of NZ_CP180448.1, read as the reverse complement.
ACCACTAGAACCAAACAACGTGCCGGAAGCGCCTGCTCCGAAGGAGGCTCCCATATCAGCGCCTTTACCTTGCTGCAGCATAATCAGACCAACCAGGCCAATCGCCACAATAAGGAAAACAACTAAAAGAGCTTCGTACATAATCAACCTGTTCCTTGCGGATTCGCCGCATACCAAGTGCTTCGACCAATAAAGCGGGACGTTTTTATGTTTCCCACTGAAGCGGGTGTGAATACTAACCAAAGCGAATGACCTTCGCAAGGGCAATTTCAGCGCATTGTATCAAGTGCGGAAAAAAACAGCAAAAAACGTTTATTTGTCGATTATAAGGCGACAAGCGCCGCCTTTTTAATCACTTAGCCAGATATATCAAACGCTCTTAACTGCATCAGCGATACGATGAGCAAACTCATGTACCTGCTCTTGATGTTCACCTTCTACCATCACACGAATCAGCGGCTCAGTTCCTGATTTACGCAGTAACACACGCCCCCGGTTACCCAGCGCGGTTTCCACTTCTGCAGTTACCGCTTTCACATGTTCATGTTCCAGTGGATTACCGCTGCCTTCAGTAAAGCGGACATTGACCAGAATTTGCGGGAACATTTTCATACCACTGCATAAGTCATGCAGGCTCATGTGGTTACGCGCCATTGCCGCAACCACCTGCAGGCTGGCGACGATACCATCCCCCGTCGTGGTCTTATCCAACAGAATCACGTGACCAGAGTTCTCCGCACCGATACGCCAGCCTTTCTCCTGAAGTTTCTCCAGTACATAGCGGTCCCCTACTTTTGCACGAACAAAAGGAATACCTAGCTGTTTGAGCGCCAGCTCCAGACCCATGTTGCTCATGAGTGTCCCAACGGCACCGCCTCGTAGCTGCCCCTGACGTAACCCTTCACGGGCAATGATGTAGAGAATCTGGTCACCATCAACTTTGTTGCCTTCATGGTCAACCATAATGACGCGGTCGCCATCACCATCATAAGCAATACCCAAGTCAGCTTTTTCTGCCAATACGCGGGCCTGTAGAGCACGAACATCTGTCGCCCCAACTTCTTCATTGATATTGAGGCCATCAGGCTCACAGCCCATTGTAATAACCTGAGCACCCAGCTCACGGAAAACGCTTGGGGCAATATGGTAAGTTGCCCCATGGGCACAATCGACCACAACTTTCAGAGCATTCAGGCTCAGCTCGTTCGGGAAGGTTCCCTTACAAAATTCAATATAGCGACCTGCGGCATCAACAATACGGCTGGCTTTACCCAGTTCTGCAGAATCTACGCAGGTGAGCTCCTTTTCCATCTCGGCTTCAATGGCTTCTTCAACTTCATCCGGTAACTTAGTGCCCTCGATGGAGAAAAATTTAATACCATTGTCATAGAACGGATTATGCGAGGCGGAAATCACAATCCCGGCTTCGGCACGGAACGTACGCGTCAGATAGGCGATTGCCGGAGTTGGCATCGGCCCGGTAAAGGAAGCAGATAGCCCCGCGGCAGCCAAACCGGCCTCCAGCGCAGACTCCAGCATATAGCCAGAAATACGAGTATCTTTACCTATAATAATTTTACGCGATCCATGGCGTGCCAGCACTTTTCCTGCCGCCCAGCCTAGCTTCAATACAAATTCCGGCGTAATCGGCGCGTCGCCTACGCGGCCACGAATACCATCAGTCCCAAAATATTTACGGTTACTCATAACGTTTATTTTCCTTAGCGGCCAGGGTAGCTTCCACCACGCGCAGCGCTTCTACCGTTTCTTTGACATCATGGACGCGGATAATCTGCGCGCCCTGCATTGCTGCAATGACTGCGCAAGCCAGGCTACCATTCAGGCGCTCTGTCGGCCCAACATTAAGTAACTGACCTACCATTGACTTACGCGACATACCTACCAGTAGCGGGAGACCGAAATGATGGAATTCCCCAAGCCGGGCAAGCAGCTCATAATTATGAGAAAGATTTTTACCGAAACCGAATCCCGGGTCGAGCAGCAATTTCTCTTTTGAGATACCAGCCTGCTCGCAACGCACAATATGTTCGACAAAAAAGCGCTCAACATCAGCAAAGACATCGGCATACTTTGGCGCTTCCTGCATTGTTTTCGGCTGTCCCTGCATGTGCATGAGACATACTGGCAACCCGGTTTCGGCTGCCGCTTCCAGCGCACCTGGCTCCGTAAGCGAACGAATATCATTGATGATATGCGCGCCGACCCGCGCTGACTCGCGAATGACTTCCGGCTTCGAGGTATCAACGGAAATCCACACTTCAAAGCGCTGAGCAATCGCTTCCACCGCCGGAATCACTCGTGCCAGCTCCTCCTCAACGCTAACATCCGCAGCCCCCGGACGTGTCGATTCTCCGCCGATATCAATGATAGTTGCCCCTGCATTGATCATCAGATTGGCATGCTTAACCGCTTCCACCAACGTATTGTGGGTTCCGCCGTCGGAGAACGAGTCCGGTGTAACGTTGAGAATCCCCATCACATGTGGATGAGAGAGATCGAGGGTCGAACCCTGGGCTACGAGTTTCATCACAAAATCCCTGAATCAGAGAGAGGTTGAAAAAGAAAAACCCCGGAGCGGATGCCCAGGGGTTTTAGAAAAGTACAGCAGATCAATAGCGGCTAACTTATTTGTCGCCTAGCTGTTCTGACATGGTATTGCCCGGGTTTGGCGTACGCGGTTCATCGACCGGACGCGGCGCACTCGGGGTGCCATTATTGCCAGAATTATTAGATGAACCCGGTTCTTCCCAGCCAGCTGGCGGGCGAACATCGCGGCGAGCCATCAGATCATCAATCTGCGGTGCATCGATGGTCTCATATTTCATGAGCGCATCTTTCATCGAATGCAAAATATCCAGATTGTCGTTCAGCAAATGGCGTGCACGATCGTAGTTACGCTCAATCAGTAATTTCACTTCTTGATCGATAATACGCGCGGTTTCATCAGACATATGTTTCGCTTTCGCGACGCTGCGACCGAGGAACACTTCACCCTCTTCTTCCGCATACAACAACGGACCGAGTTTTTCAGAGAAGCCCCACTGGGTCACCATGTTACGTGCCAGATTAGTCGCAACTTTGATATCGTTTGAAGCCCCGGTAGAAACATGTTCTACGCCGTAAATAATCTCTTCTGCAAGACGACCACCGTACAGAGTTGAGATCTGACTTTCCAGTTTCTGACGGCTGGCGCTTATTGCGTCGCCTTCAGGCAGGAAGAAGGTCACACCCAACGCACGTCCGCGCGGAATAATCGTCACTTTATGCACCGGATCGTGTTCCGGAACCAGACGACCAATAATCGCGTGGCCAGCTTCGTGATAAGCAGTGGATTCCTTCTGCGCTTCGGTCATCACCATGGAGCGACGTTCCGCGCCCATCATGATTTTGTCTTTCGCTTTCTCGAACTCAACCATCGAAACAACACGCTTGTTGCCACGCGCAGCGAACAACGCCGCTTCGTTCACCAGGTTTGCCAGGTCAGCACCGGAGAAACCAGGTGTTCCGCGGGCAATGATTGCCGCATCAATATCCGGAGACAGCGGTACGCGACGCATGTGAACTTTAAGAATCTGTTCACGGCCACGGACATCCGGCAGACCCACCACAACCTGACGGTCAAAACGGCCTGGACGCAGCAGAGCCGGGTCAAGTACGTCAGGACGGTTAGTCGCAGCAATCACGATGATGCCTTCATTACCTTCGAAGCCATCCATCTCAACCAGCATTTGGTTCAGAGTCTGCTCACGTTCATCATGACCGCCGCCAAGACCTGCACCACGCTGGCGACCAACGGCATCGATTTCATCGATAAAGATAATGCATGGAGCCGCTTTCTTAGCCTGTTCGAACATGTCACGCACACGTGATGCACCGACACCCACAAACATTTCAACAAAGTCAGAGCCCGAAATAGTAAAGAACGGTACTTTAGCTTCGCCAGCGATCGCTTTCGCCAACAGCGTTTTACCCGTACCCGGAGGACCAACCATCAGGACGCCTTTCGGGATTTTACCGCCCAGTTTCTGGAAACGGCTTGGCTCGCGCAGGTATTCAACCAGTTCAGCCACTTCCTCTTTTGCTTCGTCACAACCCGCAACGTCGGCAAAAGTGGTTTTGATCTGATCCTCCGTCAACATGCGCGCTTTGCTCTTACCGAACGACATGGCACCTTTGCCACCGCCGCCCTGCATCTGACGCATGAAGAAGATCCAGACACCAATCAACAACAGCATTGGGAACCAGGAAATGAAGATAGAAGCCAGCAGGCTTGGCTCTTCTGGCGGTTCGCCAACCACTTTGACGTTTTTCGTCAACAGGTTATCGAGCAGCTTCGGATCGTTAACCGGAATGTAAGTCGTGTAACGGTTACTATCTTTCTTGGTAACGTTAATCTCACGTCCGTTGATACGCGCTTCGCGAACCTGGTCCTGATTGACCTCTTGCAGGAAGGTTGAATAATCTACCTTTCGGCCATTCGACTCGCTGGGCCCAAAGCTCTGGAATACTGACATCAGCACAACGGCAATGACCAGCCAGAGTATTAGGTTTTTCGCCATGTCACTCAAGGGATTAACCTCTTATTACAACTGTGTTAAAAACAGCGTCAGGATACTCTATATCCAGTTTCTTTCAAACTTTCGTTTGAAATCTACCGGTTATGGTTTACGCCCGGTCGCTACAATGTACACTTCACGCGAACGGGCGCGAGAAGAGTCCGGCTTACGAACTTTGACCTTCGTAAACAGGGAGCGAATCTCTCTTAGATACTCATCGAAGCCTTCGCCCTGGAACACCTTCACTACAAAACTACCACCTGGCGCTAATACATCACGAGCCATTCCAAGCGCCAATTCCACCAGATACATGGCCCGGGGAATATCCACCGCCGGTGTTCCACACATATTTGGTGCCATATCGGACATGACCACTTGTACTTTACTGTCACCTACGCGCTCAAGTAACGCTTTCAGGACTAATTCATCACGAAAGTCACCCTGAAGGAAGTCCACACCAACGATTGGATCCATAGGTAAAAGATCGCAAGCAATGATGCGGCCGCTGTTACCGATCTGCGTAACCGCGTATTGCGACCAGCCACCGGGTGCAGCGCCGAGGTCAACAATCGTCATCCCCGGTTTAAAAATTTTGTCACTTTGCTGTATTTCATCAAGTTTAAACCAGGCACGGGAACGTAACCCCTTTTTCTGTGCCTGTTGAACATATTTATCGCTAAAGTGTTCCTGGAGCCAACGACTTGAGCTGGCAGAACGCTTTTTACCTGTCATTTAACATTCCCATTTCGGGTTCATCATACTTTGCGACGTAAAAATCGACACGGTAGTTTGGCGATATATGGGAGATGGCGGTAGAATGAACCGTTTTCAATCCCAACGTAAGCAAAAAAATACGATGAATCTGAGTACTAAACAAAAACAGCACCTGAAAGGTCTGGCACATCCGCTCAAGCCGGTAGTTATGCTTGGCAACAATGGTTTGACCGAAGGGGTACTGGCCGAGATTGAACAAGCGTTAGAGCACCATGAACTTATCAAGGTGAAGATCGCCTCGGAAGATCGCGACACTAAAACCTTGATCGTGGAAGCCATCGTGCGCGAAACCGGCGCCTGTAACGTACAGGTCATCGGTAAAACGCTGGTCCTGTATCGCCCGACTAAAGAGCGTAAAATCTCGCTGCCACGCTAAGAATATCCTGGTTATCGACACAACTTTGTGTAAATCGAGGGTTTTCTGCGGGTAGACGAGCAAAATGCCATGCTCCGGACGTTGATAAAAGGCCGCTATGCGGCCTTTTTCCTTTCTTTACAATCCATCAACATCGTAGCCGTAAATTCGGATTAAAGGTACTCAACCTTAATAATTTCGAATTCGACCTCACCGCCTGGTGTACGGATTACGACAACATCATCCTGTTCTTTACCGATCAGGCCACGTGCAATCGGCGAGTTTACAGAAATCAGATTTTGCTTAAAATCAGCTTCATCGTCGCCAACGATACGGTAAGTCTGCTCTTCATCGGTATCAAGATTCAAAACACTGACTGTTGAAGCAAAAATCACCCGGCCATTGTTTGGCATTTTGGTGATATCGATAACCTGCGCATTCGACAGTTTCGCTTCGATATCCTTAATGCGACCTTCACAAAAACCCTGCTGTTCACGAGCTGCATGATACTCAGCATTCTCTTTCAGATCGCCGTGTTCACGAGCATCAGCGATAGCAGCAATAATTTCAGGGCGACGCACGGACTTCAGAAAATCCAGTTCTTCGCGCAATTTTTCAGCGCCACGTAAGGTCATCGGAATAGCTTGCATTTGTTATACCTCTTTATCATTCTTTCATGGAACGGACACCGCCGTTCCGCAACCGGTCAAGCCTTAAGCAAGACAGGAGCAAAAAGAAAACCGACCCGGAAAGCAATCCCCAGGCCAGCAGCAATTTTCAATTTGATATGTATTTTACCCTGAAGTTCACTATGGGTCATCGTTTACTTTACAGGGTGTTGCACCGTAGTATGACGGCTCGGTTTCAGGTTGTTAGCGCGAGATTATGCGATTTTCCAGATTTATCATCGGATTGACTGCCGGCATAGCGATTAGCGCTCAAGCGGCGAACATTGACGAGTACATCAACCAGCTTCCTGCGGGTGCGAACCTTGCCTTTATGGCGCAAAAGGTAGGCTCCCCGACGCCGGAGATAGACTTTCACAGCCAACAAATGGCGCTCCCAGCCAGTACCCAGAAAGTGATAACCGCTCTGGCCGCGCTGCTGCAACTGGGTCCGAATTTCCGCTTCACTACGACGCTGGAAACTAAAGGCAATCTTGAAGGTGGCGTACTAAAGGGCGATCTTATTGCGCGTTTCGGCGGCGATCCAACGCTCAAACGCCAGGATATACGTAATATGGTCGCCACGTTGAAAAAAGCGGGTGTCCAGCGTATTGAAGGCAATGTGCTTATCGATACTTCTGTGTTTGCCAGTCATGACAAAGCGCCAGGCTGGCCGTGGAATGATATGACACAATGCTTTAGCGCGCCCCCAGCAGCGGCTATTGTCGATCGCAACTGCTTCTCCATTTCACTCTACAGCGCGCAAAAGCCGGGAGATCTGGCGTTTATCCGTGTGGCATCCTACTACCCGGTGACGATGTTCAGTCAAGTGCGCACCCTGGCGCGAGGCTCTTCTGAGGCGCAATACTGCGAGCTAGACGTGGTCCCAGGCGATCTAAATCGATATACCCTGACCGGATGTCTACCACAGCGCAGCGAACCTTTGCCATTGGCCTTCGCCATCCAGGATGGTGCTGGCTATGCCGGTGCGATTCTGAAGTCTGAACTGACTGATGCCGGTATTACCTGGAGCGGTACACTGCTGCGCCAGACATTGGCTAACGACCCCGGTACCGTGCTCGCAACAACCCAATCTGCACCGCTGCACGACCTGCTGCGGATCATGCTGAAAAAATCAGACAATATGATTGCCGATACCGTATTTCGTACCATTGGACACGCTCGTTTCGGCGTACCGGGTACCTGGCGAGCGGGTTCCGATGCAGTACGGCAAATCCTGCGCCAGCAGGCCAGTGTCGATCTCGGGAATACCATTATTGCGGATGGCTCAGGTCTGTCGCGCCATAACCTCATCGCACCCGCGACGATGATGCAGGTGCTACAGTACATTGCTCAGCACGATACTGAACTCAACTTTATTTCAATGCTGCCTCTAGCAGGGCACGATGGCTCTCTGCAATATCGCGCGGGTCTACATCAGGCTGGCGTTGATGGCAAAGTTTCCGCCAAAACGGGCTCTCTGCAAGGAGTTTACAATCTGGCTGGTTTCATCACCACGGCCAGCGGGCAGAAGATCGCATTTGTGCAATATTTATCAGGCTATGCTGTGCCACCAGCCGATCAACGCAATCGACGTATTCCACTCGTGCGTTTCGAAAGTCGGTTGTACAAGGATTTGTATCAGAATAACTAAGACAAAGGGCCGCATCACATGCGGCCCTTTTAGATTGCTCAGAATTAACGTTTGTAGATGAATTCGACGCCTTCTTCGTCGTCTTCGTCCCAATCATCATCCCAGTCTTCGTCATCTTCCACTTCGACTTCCGCTTCTTCAAGCTGCTGACGATGGTAGTCGTCCCACATAAACTCGACTTTTTCCGCCGACTTCGCTTCTTCAGCGTGAACGATTGGATTTTCGATGATAAAGGTCATCACGTCCCAGCACAGGTCCTTCACCCCCTGCTGGCTGGCGGCAGAAATCAGATAGAACTTGTCTTCCCAGCCCAGCGCTTCAGCGATGGTTTTCGCTTTGGCTTCCGCCTCGGCTTTATCCATCAGGTCGATCTTGTTAAAGACCAGCCAGCGCGGTTTAGAAGCCAGTTTCTCGCTGTATTTCTCCAGCTCACCGATAATGATCCGCGCGTTCTCAACCGGATCGGAGCCGTCAATCGGTTCGATATCAATGAGGTGCAAGAGTACACGGCAGCGTTCAAGGTGCTTCAGGAAGCGAATACCAAGACCGGCCCCCTCTGCAGCGCCTTCAATCAGTCCAGGGATATCCGCAACAACGAAGCTCTTCTCGTTGTCCATACGCACAACACCGAGGCTCGGTACCAGCGTAGTAAACGGATAGTCAGCGACTTTGGGCTTCGCTGCTGAGACTGCACGAATAAAGGTGGATTTACCTGCATTCGGCATCCCCAGCATCCCTACGTCCGCCAGCAGCATCAGCTCCAGTTGCAGATCGCGTTTATCGCCTGGTGTACCCATGGTTTTCTGACGCGGGGTACGGTTGACGGACGATTTGAAGCGGGTGTTACCCAGACCGTGCCAGCCGCCTTTTGCGACCATCAGGCGCTGACCGTGCTTGGTCATATCGCCCATCGTCTCACCGGTCCCCTGGTCAATCACACGGGTCCCTACCGGCACCTTCACCGTCACATCTTTACCGCGCTTACCGGTACAGTCGCGACTCTGACCATTCTGTCCACGCTCAGCGCGGAAGGACTTCTCAAAACGGTAGTCGATCAAGGTATTCAGGTTCTCATCCGCTTCAAGCCAGACATCACCACCATCACCACCATCACCGCCGTCCGGGCCGCCTCTCGGGATATATTTTTCGCGGCGGAAGCTAACGCAACCATTGCCGCCATCACCTGCTACGACCAGGATCGTTGCTTCATCAACAAACTTCATTTTACTCTCCGTAAATCATTCGCCTGAGCGGGGCAGCGGCACAACCGCTCCTCGCTTTCGCCACCGCCCCCAAAGACGATGGCCGACGGCGGAATACATCGCGCCCGCAACCACGACAAACGCACCGAGATAACCCATCAGGTTCAACAGCGGTCTGGCGAAAACGTCTGGCCAGGCCAGTGATAATAAATCTGAAAATAGCAGCGTAAACAGCGGCGTTAAGGTAATCAACGCGCTCACTTGCGCCGCCTGCCAGCGCGCCATAGCTTCCGCCAGCGCACCGTAGCCCACCAGAGTATTCAACCCGCAAAAAACCAGGCAGGCCAATTGCCAGTCGCTTAATGCCAGTACCTGCGATGGCGTCGCCAACGGCAGAAGCGCTATCGTACATAAAGTGTACAGCAAAAACAGGATCTGCTGTGATGCCAGACGGCGTAATAACACCTTTTGCGCGACGCCATAACTCACCCATACCGTCGCGGCCCCAACACCGAAAATTACCCCCCACGTGTAATCAGTCAGGCGGGTAAAAATCTCAATCAGGCTGGTGTTGAAGAACATCACCAGACCGCTAACCAGCATCATCGCCCCCACAATCTGAGTACCGCGCATTCTCTCTTTGAGGATAAACACGCTGGCAACCATCATACCGACAGGGGACAACTGACCAATCACCTGGGAAGCGGTGGGGCTGAGATATTGCAGGGAAGAACTAAACAGAATGAAGTTACCGAACAAACCACCTGTCGCAATGGCCAGTAGTATTAACCAGCGCGGCTTGCGAAAGATGCGCAGCGGAGGTAGCTTCCCTTTGATGACCAGGATGGTCCCAAGACCAAAACTTGCCATCAAAAAGCGATAAAAGACCACCGTCGGCGGCTCCATCACTTCAAGAACCTGCTTCATAGCGATCGGCAAAGCACCCCAGCACATTGCAGTGGTGAGCGCTAAAAGAATGCCGATGCCGGCCTGCTGCTTCATGCCCGTTTTCCCTGCAGAAAATTTTCCGGGTTTTCAATGTAAAAAGCCCCGCAACACGTTGCGGGGCTTTAATCCGTTACCGGACCACGAAAAACTTACTCAGCAACGATGCTGATGTATTTACGGTTGTTCGGGCCTTTAACTTCAAATTTCACTTTGCCGTCTGCTTTAGCAAACAGAGTGTGGTCACGACCGCAACCTACGTTAGTGCCAGCGTGGAATTTGGTACCACGTTGACGAACGATGATGCTACCCGCCAGAACGGATTCGCCACCGAAACGCTTAACGCCAAGGCGTTTAGCTTCTGAATCGCGACCGTTACGAGTTGAGCCGCCAGCCTTTTTATGTGCCATTTAAATCTCTCCTCAGGTCTTAGGCGCTGATGCCAGTAATTTTCACATCAGTGAACCACTGACGATGGCCCTGCTGCTTACGGTAGTGTTTACGACGACGAAACTTAACGATTTTAACTTTCTCGCCACGACCATGAGCAACAACTTCAGCTTTGATTACGCCGCCCTCAACGAAAGGAACGCCGATCTTAATTTCTTCACCGTTTGCGATCATCAGCACTTCAGCGAACTCAACAGCTTCGCCAGTTGCGATGTCCAGCTTTTCCAGGCGAATGGTTTGACCTTCGCTTACTCGGTGTTGTTTACCACCACTTTGGAAAACCGCGTACATATAGAACTCCGCTTCCGCGCACCTCTTCGTATGATTCAGAGTGCGCTATAAATATTCACAATAGGGCGCGAATATTACGCAAAACGCGAGCCTTTGACAAGAGCGATCAGCGATCAACGCAGAAAAAAAACACAACTTTCACTACAACGTTTATCTACGCCAATTTTTCAGTACAATCACATATTCTTTTAATTCTATCTTAATCCTTCTGTGATCCCATTCGGATACGCGGTAACAGGACATTTGGCCCGGCTTTTGCGATGAATTTAGAAAAAATCAATGAGTTAACCGCGCAGGATATGGCGGGCGTCAATGCGACAATCCTTAAGCAACTCGACTCTGATGTTCAGCTTATCAATCAGTTAGGCTATTACATCGTCAGTGGAGGCGGCAAACGTATTCGTCCGATGATCGCCGTGCTGGCCGCACGGGCCGTCGGTTACCAGGGTAACGCGCACGTCACCATCGCCGCTCTGATCGAATTTATCCATACCGCCACCCTCCTGCATGATGACGTCGTCGATGAGTCAGACATGCGCCGAGGAAAAGCCACAGCAAACGCCGCTTTTGGCAACGCAGCAAGCGTACTGGTGGGTGATTTCATCTATACACGCGCCTTTCAGATGATGACCGCTCTTGGTTCATTGAAGGTTCTGGAAGTGATGTCAGAAGCCGTTAACGTCATTGCAGAAGGCGAAGTTCTGCAATTAATGAACGTCAACGATCCCGACATCACTGAAGAAAACTATATGCGGGTTATTTACAGCAAGACCGCCCGCCTGTTTGAAGCCGCTGCCCAGTGTTCCGGGATTCTGGCCGACTGTACTGCAGAACAAGAGAAAGCGTTGCAGGATTACGGACGCTATCTGGGTACTGCTTTCCAGCTAATCGATGATTTACTCGACTACAGTTCCGATGGCGAGCGTCTTGGCAAAAACGTCGGGGATGATCTCAACGAAGGCAAACCCACCCTTCCTCTGCTGCACGCAATGCGTCATGGCACAGTAGAGCAATCCGCTATGATTCGCGGCGCGATTGAGCAGGGTAACGGCCGTCACCTGCTGGAAGCCGTACTGGAAACCATGGCGGCCTGCGGTTCGCTTGAATGGACCCAAAAACGCGCGGAGGAAGAGGCGGATAAAGCAATTGCCGCACTTCAGGTCCTTCCTGACTCCCAGTGGCGCGAAGCGCTAATTGGTCTCGCCCATATTGCGGTACAACGCGACCATTAATCCCCCCCTCACTTTCCCGCGCATTGCGCGGGAAAGTTCCAATAAAATTCAATAACGTCTCCCATAACTTGATATATTCCTAATATTCCATTCCATTAAAAGAACTTGTTAGAACAATACTAGAACTCAAGGTATAGTCATTTCGTCGCTCGTTAAGGACGATCGGATCTTTATTACCAGGAGAATTTATGGATAAGTTCATTGACTGGCATCCGGCGGATATCATTGCCGGATTACGCAAAAAAGGGACGTCGCTGGCGGCTGAATCGCGGCGTAATGGTTTGAGTTCCTCCACGCTTGCCAATGCGTTAACCCGCCCCTGGCCCAAAGGTGAGCTAATTATTGCGAACGCGCTGGAGACAACGCCATGGGTCATTTGGCCATCGCGCTATCACGATCCCAATACCCATCAGTTTATCGACAGGACGCAGATGATGCGTCAAAGGAAGAATAACAAGTAAAGCGAGGTCATACAGACAACAGCCCCCGGACAAGCGTCAGAGGGCTGCTGCCGCTACAGGTTTATTCGCCTTTGACGCGTTCGATATTTGCGCCCAACGCCTGCAGTTTATCTTCAATACGTTCGTACCCACGGTCAATGTGGTAGATACGATCGACAATCGTCGTACCCTCCGCAATGCAGCCCGCCAGCACCAGACTTGCTGACGCACGTAAATCGGTCGCCATCACCTGAGCACCAGAAAGCTGCTCTACGCCGTGACAAATCGCCGTATTGCTCTCGATTTCCGCATGAGCGCCCATACGGATCAGTTCCGGTATGTGCATAAAGCGGTTTTCAAAGATGGTTTCAGTGATCACACCCGTTCCCTCTGCAACCAAATTCAGTAAGGTGAACTGAGCCTGCATATCGGTCGGGAAACCCGGGTGTGGAGCAGTGCGAACGTTGACGGCTTTCGGACGATGACCATGCATATCCAGACTAATCCAGTCCTCACCCGTTTCGATATCTGCCCCGGCATCACGCAACTTCGCCAGAACAGCATCCAGGGTATCAGGCTGGGCATTACGGCACAGGATCTTACCGCCAGAAATGGCGGCAGCCACCAGGAAAGTGCCCGTTTCGATACGGTCTGGTAGAACACGGTATACGCCGCCGCCCAAACGCGCGACGCCTTCGATGGTGATACGATCGGTACCCTGGCCTTTGATCTTCGCACCCAGCGTATTCAGGAAGTTCGCAGTATCGACAATTTCCGGCTCGCGCGCGGCGTTTTCGATAACAGTAGTGCCTTCCGCCAGCGTTGCAGCACTCATGATGGTCACGGTCGCACCAACGCTGACCTTATCCATCACGATATGCGCGCCCTTTAAACGCCCATTGACCGATGCTTTAACATAGCCTTCTTCCAGTTTGATTTCCGCGCCCAGTTGTTCAAGACCGGTGATATGCAAATCAACCGGACGAGCGCCAATGGCGCAGCCACCTGGGAGTGAAACCTGGCCCTGACCAAAACGAGCCACCAGCGGCCCCAGCGCCCAAATAGAGGCGCGCATGGTTTTAACCAAATCGTACGGAGCACAGAAGACGTCAACCGGGCCAGCATCGATCCATACAGAACCATTACGCTTAACGTTCGCGCCCAACTGGCTCAGCAGTTTCATGGTGGTATCGATGTCTTTCAGCTTCGGTACGTTTTGGATCTCAATCGGCTCGTCGGCTAACAGCGCGGCAAAGAGGATTGGCAGGGCGGCGTTTTTCGCACCGGAAATCGTGACTTCGCCCTGAAGACGAGTCGGCCCCTGAACACGGAATTTATCCATTGATTCTGTTCTCTGTTAAGAATTCACATACGCTGTGGGGAACATCCCCACAGCTTATAAGCCATTTAGTTTGCGGTCACGCGCCCACTCCTGCGGGGTAAACGCTTTAATCGACAGAGCATGGATGCGGTTGTCGGCAATAAATTCCATTAACGGGGCGTAGATAGCCTGTTGCTTCTTGACCCGGCTCATGCCGTCGAACATCTCACCCACAGCAATAACCTGAAAGTGGCTGCCATCGCCAGAGACGTGGACTTCCTGAAGGGAGAGTGCGTTCATCAGCACGGTCTGAATTTCATGATTTTCCATGGGCTAGTTTTATCTGATAGTGAAAACAGCCCAACATCTTAGAGGAAAGTGGCGCGGTCTTAAACAAGCAAAAAGCCCCATCGAAAAGTTTGATGGGGCTTTCAGAATAGCTTTAGCAGTAAGACACTGAAAAATTATGGGATCATGTCGTCCGGGAGGTTGTAAAGCCCGATCAGGGTTTGCACGTTTTCACTCTTACCCATTAACCGCGCTGCCCGGCCCTGACGACGAATCAGAGCAATGAAATGCACCAATAGCGCCAGACCAGCTGTGTCCACGCGGGTCACCTCATTCAGATCAATTACCGACACGCCATCCGTCGCCTGCGTGCGAGCTTCCCAGAGCGGGACCAGCAGATCCTGGTCCAGCTCCCCGTGCAGCACCAGCGTCTCACCATCGCGAGTCCAGCTCAGCTGCCCGGTCATTATTTTTTCTGTTCCAGGGTAATCGGCTGTGCGGAGCTTGTCTTCAGCTGCGCCGTCAGACCATCAATACCTTTAGTGCGCAACAGGTCACTCCACTCGTTTTGCTTGGTGGTGATCATGCTCACCCCTTCCGCAATCATATCGTAAGCCTGCCAGTGACCTGTTTGGGTATTTTTACGCCACTGGAAATCCAGACGAACCGGCGGACGGCCATTCGGATCGAGGATAGTCACGCGGATTGGAATAATAGTTGCTTCGCCAAGAGGTTGTTCTGGCGCAATCTGGTAAGTCTGCCCGTGATACATTGCCAGCGCCTGGCCGTAAGCCTGTTTCAGATATTCACGGAAAGCGGCGAAATAAGCATCGCGCTGAGCAGGAGTAGCCTCTTTATAATAACGGCCCAGCACCAGCGCACCAGCGTATTTTACCTGAACATACGGCAGCAGTTCCTGATCGACGATATCGCGCAGGTAGTTCGGGTTAGCCTGGATCTTCGGCTGCTCATTCTTCAGGCGATCGAAGGTTTTCTGCGCCGCTTCATCCATCAGCTTGTACGGATTAGATTGATCCGCAGCGGTCGCGGCAGTCAAGGGGGCAATCACCAGCATGGCGACCATTAGTAAGCGTTTAAACATATCTTATCTCCTGAAATTAATGCGTCGTGCCGGCTGGCTGCGTAGCGTCAGTATGACTTTCTTCCGCAGCTGGTTCATCGCCAGAATTCTTATTGTCGCTGCCTTTACTGCTGTAAAGGAACTGACCTATCAGATCCTCCAGTACCATTGCAGACTTGGTGTCCTGAATGGTGCCACCATCTTTAAGGATAGAAGTTCCCAGCTCAGGGTCTTCAAAACCAATGTTCATCGCCAGATACTGTTCACCCAGCAGGCCGGAAGTTCTGATTGCCAGCGAGCTGGTATCCGGAATGTGGTTGTAACGCTCATCGATATCGAGAGCCACACGCGGCAGATAGGTTTTCGGGTCGAGCGTGATATCCGCCACGCGCCCTACGACAACACCACCAATACGTACCGGGGACCGCGCTTTCAGACCGCCAATATTGTCAAAGGTGGCGTAGAGTCGATAGGTCGGTTCGGTACGCAAAGAGGTCACGTTTGCCGCCTTCAGGCAGACAAACAGCGCGGCCAGCAGCGCGACCAGTAAGAACACCCCTACCCAGATTTCATTTTTTCTCGTTTGCATGAACTCAATTCCCAAACATCAGCGCAGTCAGCACAAAATCCAGCCCCAGAACCGCCAGCGACGCATGTACCACGGTACGCGTTGTCGCCCGGCTAATCCCGGCGGAAGTGGGGATAGCGTCATAACCGTTAAATAACGCGATCCATGTTACCGTAATGGCGAAAACCAGACTCTTAATCAGGCAGTTAACCAGGTCCATCCGCCAGTCGACGGCATTTTGCATCGCGGTCCAGAAGAATCCACCGTCGATACCCTTCCAGCTAACGCCGACCAGCGATCCCCCCCAGACGCCGACTGCCACGAAAATGATCGTCAACAACGGCAGTGAAATCACCCCGGCCCAGAAACGCGGAGAAATCACGCGGCGAAGCGGATCAACCGCCATCATCTCCATACTGGAGAGCTGCTCGGTCGCACGCATCAGGCCGATTTCAGCAGTCAGCGCCGAACCGGCACGCCCGGCGAACAGCAGCGCGGCGACAACCGGCCCCAGTTCACGCAGCAGAGACAGCGCCACCAGCATGCCCAGACTGGTTTCGGCGCTATAGGTGGTTAAGACCAGATACCCCTGCAGCCCCAGAACCATACCAATAAACAGCCCCGAGACGATGATGATCAGCATCGACAGCACGCCGACGTTGTATAGCTGACGCATCAGCAGCGGCGCATGCTTACGAAACTCAGGCTTGCCCACTACGGCGTTGAAGAGCATTAATCCAGCACGCCCAAACGTCGCGATACTTTTAATACCACGATGTCCGAGCGCGGCCAGCGCATTTAACAGCATGAGTCGCTTAACTCCCTTTGCCTAATAAATCATGGTGATAGTCGCCCGCGGGATAGCGGAACGGCACAGGGCCGTCGGCAATACCATCAATGAACTGACGAACCCGAGGATCGGCATTTTCACGCAGCGACTGCGCGCTCCCATGCGCCACAACTTTTTTGTCCGCCACAATATACGCAAAGTCCGCAATGCTGAGCACTTCCGGCACATCATGCGAAACCACGATACAAGTGACACCCAGGGTACTGTTGAGTTCAGAAATCAGCTTCACCAGTACTCCCATGGTAATGGGATCCTGCCCGACAAAAGGCTCATCGAACATGATTAAATCAGGTTCCAGCGCAATGGCCCTCGCCAAAGCGGCGCGGCGCGCCATCCCACCGGAGAGCTCGGAAGGCATCAGCTTCGCGGCACCACGCAGCCCGACAGCTTCCAGCTTCATCATCACCGTGGTGTGCAGGAGCGCTTCCGGCAGGCGGGTATGTTCGCGCAACGGATAAGCCACGTTATCAAACACATTCATATCTGTGAACAGCGCGCCGGACTGAAACAGCATGCTCATTCGCTTGCGCACGGTATACAGGCGCGAACGAGACATCTGCGGCACGTTTTCACCATCAAACAGGATCTCGCCCTTGTCTGGTGGGATCTGGCCGCCGATCAGGCGTAACAGGGTAGTTTTGCCGATCCCTGATGGTCCCATGATCGCAGTGATCTTACCGCGAGGCACCGACAGCGAGATGTCGTCGAAAATCACGCGGTCGCTTCTTGAGAAGCGAATACCGCGAACTTCGACTAAATTCGCCAAAGTTTGGCTCATAAAATCATCCTTACTAGACACCCATTGAGCTAAGCATGGCGCTTTCTGTCACCACGAACCCAACATTTTTACAGAATCTTACCTGCCCAGGTTAGCGAAAGCTGGCATTTGTTTTACTTTTGGCACACATAAAGTCAAAATTAAGAATTCGTTACGCTGCCTACGGACGGCCAGCAAGGCGACGATTATACCTGAAGAAAGGACTTTAGATGCTCTTAGCGACGGCTCTGTTAATTATTGGTTTATTGCTGGTTGTCTATAGCGCCGATCGTCTGGTTTACGCCGCTTCAATACTCTGTCGCATGCTGGGGATCCCGCCGCTCATTATCGGTATGACGGTCGTCAGCATCGGTACCAGCCTGCCGGAGATCATCGTATCCGCCGCCGCTTCTCTGCATGGTCAAACCGATCTGGCAATTGGTACGGCACTGGGATCCAACATCACCAATATTTTACTGATCCTTGGTCTCACCGCGCTATTTCAGCCATTTACCGTGCATTCTGATATCCTGCGCCGCGAATTACCGCTAATGTTGCTGGTCAGTTTACTGGCGGGCTTTGTGCTATATGACGGTCAGCTGACGCGTATGGATGGCCTTTTTTTGCTGGCGCTGGCAATACTGTGGCTACTGTTCACGATTAAAATAGCCCGTCTCGCTGAGCGTCAGGGTAACGACAGCCTGACCCGAGAGCAGCTCGCGGAGCTACCGCGCGAAGGTTCGCTTCCCGTCGCCCTACTGTGGTTGGGCGTCGCGATGATTGTGATGCCCATGGCTACGCGTATGGTGGTCGATAACGCTACGGTGCTGGCGAACTTTTTTGCCATCAGCGAACTGACCGTCGGCTTAACGGTGATTGCTATCGGTACCAGTTTACCAGAGCTGGCAACCGCCATTGCCGGCGCGCGAAAAGGTGAAAACGATATCGCCATCGGCAATATCATCGGCGCTAATATTCTTAATATCGTGCTGGTTCTCGGGCTTCCCGCGCTGATTGCGCCAAGCACCTTCGCCGCCGAGGCGTTTACCCGCGACTATGGCGTCATGCTGCTGGTCAGCCTGATCTTTGCCCTACTGTGCTGGCGGCGTAAACAGCAGCCAGGTCGGCTAGCAGGCCTACTACTGGTGGGCGGATTTATGCTTTGGTTGGCGATGCTGTTCTGGACAGCGCCGCTCTTCGTTGAATGATTCGGGATAACATTATGTCGCAAATAGATTTGCCAGCGGATTTTGACTTTCAACGGGCAGGCCGTGAGGTTCTGGAAATTGAACGTGAAGGTCTGGCCCAACTTGATCAATATATTAATGAAGATTTCACCTGCGCCTGTGAGAGCATTTTTCACTGCAACGGCAAAGTTGTCGTGATGGGGATGGGCAAATCTGGTCATATCGGGCGAAAAATGGCAGCTACCTTTGCCAGCACCGGAACTTCATCATTTTTTGTTCATCCGGGCGAAGCCGCACATGGCGATTTAGGTATGGTCACCCCACGTGATGTGGTTATCGCACTCTCAAATTCGGGTGAGTCAAACGAAATCCTCGCGCTTATCCCCGTTCTTAAACGTCAGCAGGTTTCGCTTATTTGTATCACCAGCCGCCCGGAAAGCAGCATGGCGCGCGCGGCAGACATTCATCTGTGCGTGAAGGTGCCAAAAGAGGCCTGCCCATTAGGGTTGGCGCCAACTTCAAGCACCACTGCCGCGCTGGTGATGGGCGACGCGCTTGCCGTCGCGCTGCTGGAAGCACGCGGTTTTACCGCTGAAGATTTTGCCCTGTCACACCCTGGCGGCGCGCTGGGACGTAAGCTGCTGCTGCGGGTCAATGACATCATGCATACCGGCGATGAAATCCCGAATGTAGGTCTTCAGGCCACGCTGCGCGATGCGCTGCTGGAAATCACGCGCAAAAATTTAGGCATGACCGCTATCTGTGATGATGAAATGAATATCATCGGTATCTTCACCGATGGCGATCTGCGTCGGGTATTTGATACCGGCGTCGATATGCGCAATGCCAGTATTGCCGAGGTGATGACCCGAGGCGGCATCCGTATTCGCCCCGGTATCCTGGCCGTCGATGCGCTGAACCTGATGCAATCCCGTCATATCACCTGCGTGTTGGTTGCTGATGGCGACCGTCTGGTAGGTGTGGTACATATGCACGATCTCTTGCGCGCGGGCGTAGTGTAAGTAAGGAAAAAATAATGAATAATGCTGATGCCCTGATCGCGACCTGTTATGGGCCGGTAAGTCAGGGCTTTATTGATCGCGCAGCGAAGATCCGTTTACTGATCCTCGATGTCGATGGCGTCCTGTCCGATGGGCTTATCTTCATGGGCAACCACGGCGAAGAGCTAAAAGCGTTTAACGTACGTGATGGCTACGGGATCCGTTGCGCCCTGACTTCAGATATTGAAGTGGCGATAATTACCGGACGAAAAGCTAAACTGGTAGAAGACCGTTGCCAAACTCTTGGCATCACGCATCTGTACCAGGGGCAGTCTAATAAACTGCTGGCATTTCATGAATTACTGAACAAACTGGCCGTTCGCGCTGATGAAGTGGCCTATATCGGTGACGATCTGATCGATTGGCCGGTGATGGCTGAGGTTGGTTTAAGCGTAGCGGTGGCAGATGCGCACCCGCTGCTGATCCCGCGCGCAGATTACGTCACTCGCATTAATGGCGGTCGCGGGGCGGTACGGGAAGTTTGCGATTTGCTACTATTGGCGCAGGGCAAGTTGGATGAGGCCAAAGGGCAATCTATATGAGTAAAACCAGACGTTGGGTTATCATTTTACTGTCGCTGGTCGCGCTGATCCTGATCGGCCTGAATCTGGCGAGTACGGACGAGACCACCCAGCAAGCGGTCAATCCTGATGAGCCAACGTATACCAGTGAGCATACCGACACCGTCGTTTATAGTCCGGAAGGGGCGCTTAATTACCGGCTGATAGCTGAACACGTGGAGTATTTTTCCGAACAGCAACTGTCGTGGTTCGCAAAACCGGTAATGACCACCTTCGATACTAACAAAGTACCAACCTGGTCTATCAAAGCGGATAAAGCCAAGTTGACGAATGACCGCATGCTGTATCTTTACGGGCACGTTGAAGTGAATGCGCTGACGGCGGATTCTCAACTGCGCAAAATTACGACGGATAACGCCCAGATAAACCTGGTGACGCAGGATGTTACCTCCGATGACATGGTGACGTTGTACGGAACAACATTTAATTCCAGCGGCCTGAAAATGCGCGGGAACCTGCGCAGCAAAAATGCCGAGCTGATTGAAAAGGTTAGAACCTCATATGAAATTCAGAACAAACAAACTCAGCCTTAAGATTGCGCTCGCCAGCGCCTTACTGGCCGCCAGCCTGCCGGCACTGGCAAAAACCGGTGACACCGATCAGCCAATTCATATTGAATCCGATCAGCAGTCGCTGGATATGCAAGGTAATGTCGTCACGTTTACTGGTAATGTCGTTGTTACCCAGGGAACCATCAAAATCAACGCCGACAAGGTTGTCGTAACTCGCCCGGGCGGAGAGAAAGGCAAAGAGGTTATTGACGGTTATGGTAACCCAGCGACCTTCTTCCAGATGCAGGACAACGGCAAGCCGGTTAAAGGCCGGGCGTCAAAAATGCATTATGAACTGCAAAATGACTTTGTCGTGCTGACCGGCAATGCGCATCTGGAACAGATCGATAGCAATATCCAGGGTGACAAAATCACCTATCTGGTAAAAGAGCAAAAAATGCAGGCGTTCAGCAATAAAGGTGGGCGAGTGACCACGGTTCTGGTTCCTTCGCAGCTGCAGGACAAAGGCACCGACCAGTCAAAGAAGGGTAAGTAATTCGTTATGGCAACATTAACTGCAAAGAATCTCGCCAAAGCTTACAAAGGCCGCCGTGTGGTGGAAGATGTCAGTCTGACCGTGAATTCAGGTGAGATTGTTGGCCTGCTCGGCCCAAACGGTGCGGGTAAAACCACGACCTTCTATATGGTCGTCGGTATCGTTCCGCGCGACGCTGGCAACATCATTATTGACGATGAAGATATCAGCCTGCTGCCACTACATGCTCGCGCGCGTCGCGGTATAGGCTATCTGCCGCAGGAAGCCTCCATATTCCGTCGCCTGAGCGTGTACGATAACCTGATGGCGGTATTGCAGATCCGGGACGACTTAAGCAACGAGCAGCGTGAAGATCGCGCGAAAGAGTTGATGGAAGAGTTTCACATTGAGCACCTGCGCGATAACCTCGGCCAGGCGCTCTCCGGTGGTGAACGTCGCCGCGTCGAAATCGCCCGTGCGCTAGCTGCTAACCCGAAATTTATCCTGCTGGATGAACCTTTTGCTGGCGTCGACCCTATTTCCGTCATCGATATCAAACGTATCATTGAGCATCTGCGCGATAGCGGCTTAGGCGTCCTGATAACCGACCATAACGTCAGGGAAACACTCGCCGTTTGTGAACGTGCCTATATCGTCAGCCAGGGTCATCTGATAGCTCACGGTACACCTCAACAAATCCTTGAAGACGAGCAGGTTAAGCGCGTGTATCTTGGGGAAGACTTCAGACTCTGATAGGGTAGAGGTTACAGACGTTTTAGCCGGAGATATTGGCCCTGAATATGAAGCAAGGTTTGCAATTAAGGCTAAGCCAACAGCTTGCCATGACGCCACAACTGCAGCAGGCGATTCGTTTACTGCAGTTGTCCACGTTAGAACTCCAGCAAGAACTCCAGCAGGCGCTGGATAGCAACCCGTTGCTGGAGCAAACCGATCTTCACGATGAGGTAGAAACCAAAGAGGCCGAGGATCGCGAATCTCTGGATACCGTCGATGCCCTTGAGCAAAAAGACATGCCTGAAGAACTGCCGCTTGATGCCAGCTGGGATGAGATTTATACAGCAGGAACGCCATCAGGTAACGGCGTCGATTATCAGGATGACGAACTGCCCGTCTACCAGGGTGAGACCACTCAAAGCCTGCAAGATTACCTGATGTGGCAGGTTGAACTTACACCGTTCACTGATACCGATCGCGCCATCGCGACCTCCATTGTCGATGCCGTTGATGATACCGGCTATCTCACTATTTCTGTCGAAGACATCGTTGAGAGCATTGGCGATGATGAAATCGGACTTGAAGAAGTTGAAGCCGTCCTCAAGCGCATTCAGCGTTTCGACCCCGTCGGCGTAGCGGCAAAAGATCTGCGCGACTGCCTACTGGTTCAACTTTCGCAGTTTGCCAGAGAAACACCCTGGATTGATGAAGCACGTCAGATCATCAGCGATCACCTTGATCTACTAGCGAATCATGATTTCCGCTCTCTCATGCGCGTAACCCGCCTCAAAGAAGAAGTATTAAAGGAAGCGGTAAGCCTGATCCAATCCCTGGATCCGCGCCCTGGTCAATCCATTCAAACTGGCGAACCAGAATATGTCATTCCTGACGTGCTGGTGCGTAAGGTGAATGACCACTGGGTCGTTGAACTCAATTCAGATAGCCTACCGCGCCTGAAGATCAATCAGCACTATGCTGCCATGGGTAACAGCACACGCAATGATGCCGACGGCCAGTTTATCCGCAGCAATCTGCAAGAGGCTCGCTGGCTGATCAAAAGCCTGGAGAGCCGTAACGATACGCTACTGCGCGTCAGTCGCTGCATTGTTGAGCAGCAGCAGGCCTTTTTCGAGAAAGGTGAAGAGCATATGAAGCCGATGGTACTGGCTGATATTGCTCAGGCCGTCGAAATGCATGAATCGACCATTTCACGCGTTACTACCCAAAAATACCTGCATAGTCCACGCGGTATTTTTGAGCTGAAGTATTTCTTCTCCAGCCATGTAAGCACAGAAGGCGGCGGCGAAGCATCGTCGACGGCCATTCGCGCGCTGGTGAAGAAGTTAATCGCCGCGGAGAACCCCGCGAAGCCGTTGAGCGACAGTAAGCTCACCACCATGTTATCCGATCAGGGTATTATGGTGGCGCGCCGCACCGTCGCTAAGTATCGAGAGTCTTTATCCATTCCGCCGTCGAATCAGCGTAAACAACTGGTTTGACCCAACCGATAAGGAAGACACTATGCAGCTCAACATTACAGGACACAACGTAGAAATAACCCCTGCTCTGCGCGATTTTGTTAATACGAAATTTAGCAAGCTGGAGCAGTTTTTCGATAGGATCAATCAGGTCTACATTGTGTTAAAGGTAGAGAAGGTAACGCAAATTGCGGATGCCAACCTGCATGTCAACGGTGGTGAAATCCATGCCAGTGCGGAAGGGCAGGATATGTATGCCGCTATCGATGGTCTTATTGATAAGCTGGCAAGACAGCTAACAAAACATAAAGATAAACTGAAACAACGCTAATTGTCCGGGCATAACCTACGCCAACCGCCAGCAGGCGGTTGGTCAGGGCGAGCTCAGGTGAAATTATGATAAATAACGATTCGGCTCTACAACTGAGCAATGTCCTTAACCAGGAATGTACCCGTAGCCAGGTTCACTGCCAGAGCAAGAAACGTGCCCTGGAAATCATCAGCGAGCTGGCAGCAAAACAGCTAGGCTTGCCGCCTCAGGTGGTGTTCGAAGCGATCCTCACTCGCGAGAAAATGGGCAGCACCGGGATCGGTAACGGTATCGCGATCCCACACGGAAAACTCGAAGAGGATACGCTGCGGGCCGTTGGCGTTTTTGTCCAACTGGAAACCCCGATCGCTTTTGATGCGATCGATAATCAACCTGTCGATCTCCTGTTTGCGCTTCTCGTTCCCGCCGATCAGACCAAAACTCATCTGCATACGCTTTCACTGGTCGCAAAACGTCTGGCGGATAAAGCAACCTGTCGCCGACTACGCGCCGCCCAAAGCAACGAAGAGTTGTATGAAATTATCACCGAAGCAGGAAGCAACGATGGGGCATAACGGGAGTCGCACCTTACTCTTTATCGTACTGAGGAGAAACGGTACATGGTACTGATGATCGTCAGCGGCCGTTCAGGATCGGGGAAATCCGTCGCCCTGCGAGCGCTGGAAGATATGGGTTTCTACTGTGTGGACAACCTACCGGTGGTTTTGTTACCCGAACTGGCACGCTCGCTTGCAGATAGAAATATCTCAGCTGCCGTCAGCATTGACGTACGTAACATGCCTGAGTCACCGGAAATCTTTGAGCAGGCAATGAAAAATCTGCCCGCAGAATTTTCGCCTCAGTTGCTGTTTCTTGACGCCGATCGCAACACCTTAATTCGCCGCTACAGCGATACGCGCCGCTTACATCCGCTGTCGAGCAAAAATCTGTCGCTCGAAAGCGCTATTGATGAAGAGAGCGACCTGCTGGAACCACTGCGTTCTCGCGCCGATCTGATCGTCGATACTTCCGAGATGTCGGTGCATGAGCTGGCAGAAATGCTGCGTACCCGTTTGCTAGGCAAACGCGAACGTGAGCTGACGATGGTCTTCGAATCTTTCGGCTTCAAGCATGGTATCCCTATCGATGCCGACTACGTTTTCGATGTGCGCTTCCTGCCTAATCCGCACTGGGATCCGAAACTGCGCCCGATGACAGGTCTGGACAAACCTGTCGCCGCCTTCCTCGACCGACACACGGAAGTTCACAATTTTATCTACCAGACTCGTAGCTATCTTGAACTATGGTTACCCATGCTGGAAACCAATAATCGCAGCTATCTGACGGTGGCCATTGGTTGTACTGGCGGTAAACACCGTTCGGTCTACATCGCCGAACAGCTGGCTGACTACTTCCGCTCGCGTGGTAAGAACGTGCAGTCTCGTCATCGGACGCTGGAAAAACGTAAATCATGACCGTTAAGCAAACCGTTGAGATCACCAATAAGCTGGGCATGCATGCCCGCCCGGCAATGAAGTTGTTTGAGTTAATGCAGAACTATGATGCTGAAGTCCTGCTGCGCAATGATGAAGGCACTGAGGCAGAGGCCAATAGCGTAATTGCCCTGCTGATGCTTGACTCAGCCAAAGGACGTCAGATTGAGATTGAAGCGAATGGCCCGCAGGAAGTTGAAGCGCTGGCAGCGGTTATCGCGCTGTTCAACGCCGGTTTTGATGAAGACTAGCACGACCCCCGGTTGCGTCGCGTGATGCTTACCGGGGTTATAAATTTAGCCACTATAAACATCAATGTAGCTTATTTTTCTGCATAAACCCTTCCCCACCCAACTGACGCATCTGGCGTAAAATCCACGCTTGCCGACTACGGACGTATCCTGACGGTGCGTCTGCGCGAAAGCGAATCGGGTTAGGCAAGACCGCAGCTAACAGCGCCGCTTCAGAAGCGGTCAACTTACTGGCCGGTTTATGAAAATAGCGCTGTGATGCGGCTTCCACACCAAACGTCCCTTCACCAAACTCAGCAATATTCAAATAAACCGTGAGGATGCGTTTTTTGCTCCAGACGGTCTCGATACCAACGGTCAGCCCAGCCTCCAGCCCTTTTCTCAGCCAGCTGCGACCATCCCACAAGAACAGATTTTTTGCTGTCTGCTGTGATAGCGTTGAGGCACCGCGAATGCGGCTCTCGTTGCGCTCATTATGTGCCAACGCCTTCTCAATGGCGGAAACATCAAAACCCCAGTGCTCAGGGAATTTCTGATCTTCAGCAGCAATAACCGCAAGCCCCATCCAGGGAGATATCTCATCCATCCCCACCCAATCAGAATGGGCGACGTAATGAAAATTCCCAGAGGCCCAGGCACTGACCTGCCGTTCCAGCATCACGGCCGAAAAAGGAACCGGCACGATGCTAAACAGCACAATGCCACCGCCCCATACCACCAAACATGCCAACAACAACCGCAGCAAAAGACGTTTGATCATTCGCAGCGGGGAAAAACGAGACTTCATGCAGTCAGAACCAGCACGCGAGCGACCAGTTTTTCAATTCCGCTCGCCGCTTCAGCAATATTCTGCGCCAGCATATATGCCGGAGTCGTCACCACTTTGTGGTCTTCATCAACCACTATGTCATCGACCGGGCAAGGCACGTGTTCAGCGCCCATCTCCTCTAATGCATCTGCGGTATCCAGATCGGTGCCAATAGTCACGCGTAGCGGAAATGAGAAAATTTTAGGTAGCAACGCCGGAGCGATACAGATAAAACCCAACGGTTTACCCGCCAGATGCATGGCCAGAGCCAGTTCTTTCAGATCGCTATCCACCGTACATTCACTGCCCTGGGAAGCAAAGCTACTGAGGTTTTTCGCCGCGCCAAATCCGCCGGGCACAATCAGCGCATCCAGCTCATCCGCTCGGGCATCTGCCAGGGGGCGAATTTCCCCGCGCGCAATGCGTGCGGCCTCAACGAGCACATTACGGCTTTCAGCCTGCGCTTCCCCGGTCAAATGATTGATAACATCAGTTTGTACTTTATCAGGTGCAAAACAGATGGCCTGGGCGCCGCTGCGAGCAATCGCCAGCAAGGTAATAACCGCTTCATGAATTTCGCTGCCGTCATAAACACCGCAACCGCTTAGCACCACACCAATTTTCTTCATCACATCAGCCCCTTAGTACAAGTTTATGGAACCAGTCAAAAATTTTGATTTACTCGCTATGCTTCACATATTTTACCGATTCACGTAACAAATTATTTAAGCTTTGCTATCTTAATCAGCGAGCAAGCCAAATCCTCAGGTTGCGCCGTGTAAAAAAATCACTCAAATGATTCTGGCACAACAACCAGTTCCCTGGTGTTGGCGCAGTATTCGCGCACCCCGGTTTATCCGGGGTCATTTTTTATCAGCCGCCGCTACCCACGCTTTCAGTACCGCAACGTCGCTTTGCCACTCGGATTTCATCTCTTCAACCCATTCTGCAACGTTATCTGACCATGCCGGCAAATCTGGTGACTGAATCTGTTGCCCAAGCTGCTGAATGTGACGCAAACCAATTGAGCCAGCCGCCCCCTTAATTTTATGCCCTTCGTCGACAATACCTTTCTGGTCACGCGCGGTTAGGTTCGATTCCAGAACCGCCATATAGCCCGGCATCATTCTCTCGAAAACCGCCAGACCGTCATTGATAAGCTTCGGTCCCACCAGTTCGATATACTGCTCAAGCATCGGAATATCCAGTACAGAAGCCGATTTATTGACATCTACAGATGGCATATCGTTCTCTTCCTCTTCCGGTGAATCCCAGAATTTTTTGATAATTGCGGTTAGCGCCGGGACCGATAACGGTTTACTCAGGACATCGTCCATCCCGGCGTCCAGATACTCGTTTTTGTTCTTCAGTACATTAGCGGTGAGCGCCACCAGCGGCGGGAGTTCATCAGCAGCAAAGCGTTGTTTCAGCTGGCGAGAGATATCCAGTCCCGTCATATCCGGCAGCTGAATATCGAGCAGAACCAGGTCGTATTCGCCGGGCACAAACATCTCCAGCGCGGCCTTACCGGTCATCGCCACATCCACGCTATTGCCTAGTTTCTCCAGCACCGAGCGCGCGACGATCACATTCAGTTCAATATCTTCCACCAACAACACGTTCAGCGCCGGTAATGGCATTTCATCTTCTGCCAAAGTGTCTTCGACTTCTTCAGCAATAGCAGGTGCATGTACGGTGAGCGTAAAGGTCGCCCCTTTGCCCGGCAGGCTGGAAACGCAGATATCACCGCCCATGTTGCGCGCCAGACGACGCGATACCGCAAGGCCAATACCGGTGCCGGTCGCGGGTTTGCCTCCCTGGCTATCTTTAACCTGATAATACATGGCAAAGATTTTGTCCTGTTCCGCTTCAGGAATACCAATACCGGAATCTTCTACTTCAAAATGCAGAATATCGCCTTCGTCATAACGCACGCGGACGTTCACATTCCCGCCCTGCGGAGTAAATTTCACCGCGTTACTAATGAGGTTCCACAGAATCTGGCGTAGCCGCGTACCGTCGGTTATCACTTGATGCGGCAGCGGAAGGGCGGGATCCAGAACAAAGTGCAGACCTTTCTGCTGTGCCTGCAGGCCAGAGAGGTTTTCCAGGTCAGCGAGGAAGCCAGTGAAATCAACCGGCTGATTATCCAGCTGAATTTTACGCCGCTCCATTTTGTCCATCTCAATAATATCGTTGAAGATATTACCCAGCGTCACGGCTGAGACATGGATAGTTTTCAGGTATTTTTCCTGCTCTCCGGTTAGATCGGTATCCAGCAGGATCCTGCTAAGCCCCACGATGCCATTAAGCGGCGTACGCAGCTCGTGGCTAATAGTAGAGATAAAGGTGGTCTTATCACGGCTGGCCCTCTCCAGCGCGTCCTGATAGCGCTTACGCTCGGTAATATCGCGACCGAAGCCCATCAAGCCACGTCGCTTACCTACGCGGTCATAATAAGGTACCTTGCGGATTTCAAAGCAGGCCTTGCGCCCATCCGGATAATCCAGCCACTGCTCATAGGTCAGCGATACGTTATGACGGAAAACTTTCTCATCCGTTTCCAGCACTTTCTCCGCCACTTCTGCGCCATAAACATCCTGTGGCTTCAGATGAATTAGCTGCTTTTCACTTTTACCGGTCAGCAGTTCCATCGCCCGGTTGCAGCCAGAAAACTCTTTATCTTCATTACGATAGAAAACTAAATCCGGAGACGCATCAAGGAAGGAGCGCAGGAAGGAGGATTGCTGCTCAAGCTGAATTTGCGCCTCTTCACGTTCCTTCATCTCAATTTTCAGTTGCTCAAGCGTCGTTTCACGTTCTGCTTCAGCTTTTTCACGTTCGCCGATTTCCTGATTAAGCTGGGCGATGTTGTCCTTAAGCTGCACATTCAACTTGAGATCGCGCTCGCGCATCTCCTCCAGCTTCTCCACTAGCCGCGAGAGACGCTGCCGGGACTCTTCCAGTTGCTCAACAACGACCGAGAGGAAATAGACCGCCCACGGGGTAATCAGCAGGCCAAAGAAGATGGAGCGGATAACATCAATACTTTCTACCTGGCCGTGCAGCACCATGGTCACGGCCATTTGCACCACAATCGCCAGTACCACCAGCGCAAGGGCCAGCAGCATGGAAAAGCGCACCAGACCCAACTTCATCATCAGGTCAACATAATACTGCGCCAGCATACGGATTTGCTTCATAGGAGATTCCTTCGCGACAACTTCGCACAATAATACTCAATTCTGAGCAAGACGCTGTAAGTTGTGCAAAAAATGCGGGAAGGATTGTGTTACGCGGCTGACCCTGGATTACAGTCAGCCGGAATATAGATAGGAAACTGGACTGGTCGTTAGCGCTTACTGAGTGCTTCCCATAACCCTTTGAGGTAGGTTACTCCCAGCGCGCGATCGTACAACCCATAGCCTGGACGCCCTGTTTCTCCCCAAATAAAGCGCCCATGATCCGGACGGATATAGCCGCTAAAACCATTGTCATAGAGCGCCTGCATCACTTTGTACATATCTAAAGAGCCAAATTCTGATGGGTGAGCGCACTCATAAAAATCTTTGTCTTTGATGAGGTTTATATTACGCACATGGGCAAAATGGATTCGCTTACGGCGAGTAAACTCGGCCAGAATCGAGTAGACATCATTAGCCGGGTCTTCCGCGATAGAGCCGGTACAGAGCGTGATGCCATTCGCCTCTGAATCCACCGCCCGACAAATCCAGTCCAGATCGTCACGATTTTTCACCACTCGCGGTAGACCAAAAATTGAGTACGGCGGATCGTCCGGATGAATAGCCATTTTCACCCCCACCTCTTCACAAACGGGGATCACTGCATTCAGGAAATAGACCAGGTTTTCGCGCAGTACTGTGTCATCAACATCTTTATATTGAGCAAAAAGGTCCTGAACTTTTGCCAGCCGCTCTGGTTCCCAGCCCGGCAGCGCAAAACCATTCGAATTTTCCAGAA
This sequence comes from Klebsiella sp. MISC125, assembly GCF_051131775.1. Lineage (NCBI taxonomy): Bacteria > Pseudomonadati > Pseudomonadota > Gammaproteobacteria > Enterobacterales > Enterobacteriaceae > Klebsiella > Klebsiella sp. MISC125. The sequence goes on along the minus strand of NZ_CP180448.1, from coordinate 653,018 downwards.
CCTCTTTCACCACCTCTTCAAGACTCTTATCAATGTCTTTCTTCTCAAAAGCCATCGTCAGGGAGCCATCCGGCAGAACATAGTTCATGTCCGTCTTCATCCAGTCAAAAACCGGCATGAAGTTGTAGCAAATGACCTTAACGCCAAACTGAGCAAGATTGCGGATAGTTTGCTGATAATTGGCGATATAACGATCGCGGGAAGGTAAACCGATCTTAATATCATCATGAATGTTGACGCTTTCAATGACTTCCATTGTAAGCCCAGCGGCATGGGCTTGCTTCACCAGATCCTCAATTTTATCAACTGGCCAGACCTCACCAACGGCGACATCATAAAGTGCGCCTACAACACCTTCTACACCCGGAACCTGGCGAATATATTCCAGAGAGACCTTATCTTCATCTGGACCAAACCAACGCATTGTCATCTGCATACGAAACCACCTGAGTCAATGTTATCAATAAACCATAGCCTACTACCATACCAGTTTTCATAACCAGAGATATATTGACGATAGTGACAAAGATCACATTACTTTTTGCAGGCTGTCGTGAAAGGAACTCGTGACATTTTTCATTATTTCGTGGTTACCGGAGACACCCAGCCAGGACCGATGGCTGAGCCCTGGACACCGTGCTGATTAAGGTATTTATCCAGCTCAACCATCCCGGTCCAGCGGTTCTCACACCACAGCGGTGCCAGCAGCGTCGGACGACGGGCACTGGCAGAAATACGGTGATAAATAATCTCAGGTGGGGTATGGCGAATCATCTCTCCTGCAGTGACCGTATAGTCGTCCAGTTCAATACCGTTCAACCTTCCGGCTTCCCACGCTTTTGCCATGATGCTGCCCTTCACAATATGAAGTGGATGCAACTTAATGCCATCAACGCCGGTTTCAACCACCCGATCCAGGGTTTGCAGGCAATGATGCTGCCCCTCTCCCGGTAGCCCGACAATCAGATGTGAACATACTTTCAGGCCACGTTCACGCGCCAGTCGGGTCGTGTGCTGATAGCAGGCAAAATCGTGACCGCGATTTATCCGATGCAGCGTTTTATCATGTGCGGTTTGCAGCCCAAGCTCCAGCCATACTTCATAACCCAACTCCCGATATTCGCTAAGTAAATCCAATACTGCTTCAGGCACACAGTCCGGGCGAGTGCCGACGCACAGCCCAACCATATTGGCCTGGCTCACCGCTTGCTGATACATGGAACGCAGTACCTGAACTTCAGCAAAAGTGCTGGTGTAGGCCTGAAAATAAGCCAGATAGCGCTGAGCGCGATTAACCCGCTGCGCCTGATACGCCAGCTGTTCGGCAATCGAAATATACTGCTGTTGTTCATCAGCGAAAGAAGCCACATTACAAAATGTGCAGCCGCCACGACCAATAGTGCCATCGCGATTTGGACAGCTAAATCCACCATGCAGCGTCAGTTTATGAACCTTTTCGCCATAACGACGCGCAAGATCCCCACCAAACATATTGACTAATTTTTGTAACTGCATAATCTGATAGACCGGCCTTAAGAAAAGGGCCAAGCCTGCCATTTTTAGCTACCGACGGCGATGACCTGGATCAATCGTCAACGCGGCCGCTTACCTCATTGCATAAACACTCAAGATAACCGCAATTTAATTCACATTCATAGTGATGAGTTTTCCTTATACATAGACTCTGGTTTTGCCATTATCTTTGTCAGGACATAAAACAGTATTACTTTCCGCAATTCACATAAAAAGCAGTCAAATAGTCTGAGATAAAAAAACTATTCAGCACAGACCGATAATCTTGTGCCATCGATATAGTGAGACAGATCACACTCAATTATGCCGTCGGTTACGTTTCAGCAGCATTCGAAATGTCATTATTCTCTTAAAAATCATAAAACTAAGTGTTGCATAGCACATTTTTGTATAAATAAGATTGCCATTTGACGTATGTGCGGATTCCCGATAACTTGGGAATCCGCTGGAAGCTTTCTGGATGAGCGCTCTGCTCATCATATTTATGCAGTAATTGAGATTCCCTCTTAACAGCAAGTCCTCAAACTTGTGTACCGATGCGAAAAGGATTTAAAGAGGGCGAATGCGAGGTGCAAACCCCGTCGCCATGCTCTTTCTGTGCCCGTGCGCAACGGTTCGGAGGGTGTCCCGTAGAGCCTGGGGAGGTTCACTGATATGTTGTACGATAAATCCCTTGAGAGGGATAACTGTGGTTTCGGCCTGATCGCCCACATAGAAGGCGAACCTAGCCACAAGGTAGTGCGAACCGCTATACACGCACTGGCCCGAATGCAGCACCGCGGCGCGATCCTCGCCGATGGAAAAACCGGCGACGGTTGTGGCTTGCTGCTACAAAAACCCGATCGTTTCTTCCGAATCGTTGCGGAAGAGCGCGGCTGGCGTTTAGCCAAAAATTACGCCGTTGGGATGTTATTCCTTAATAAAGATCCTGAACTGGCCAAAGCGGCACGCCGCATCGTCGAAGAAGAACTTCAACGCGAAACCTTGTCTATTGTCGGCTGGCGCGAAGTGCCAACCAACGAAGGCGTTCTCGGTGAAATCGCACTCTCCTCGCTGCCCCGTATTGAACAAATCTTTGTTAACGCCCCGGCTGGCTGGCGTCCGCGTGATATGGAGCGCCGTTTATTCATCGCCCGTCGCCGTATCGAAAAGCGCTTGCAAGAAGATAAAGATTTCTACGTTTGCAGCCTGTCTAATCTGGTGAACATTTATAAAGGTCTGTGTATGCCGGCGGATTTGCCGCGCTTCTACCTGGACCTCGCGGACCTGCGTCTGGAATCAGCCATCTGCCTGTTCCACCAGCGCTTTTCCACCAACACCGTGCCGCGCTGGCCGCTGGCGCAGCCGTTCCGCTATCTGGCGCACAACGGCGAAATTAACACCATCACCGGTAACCGCCAGTGGGCCCGCGCCCGTACCTATAAGTTCCAGACGCCGTTGATCCCGGATCTCCACGATGCTGCGCCATTCGTCAATGAAACCGGCTCTGACTCCAGTTCGATGGATAATATGTTGGAACTGCTGCTGGCGGGCGGGATGGACATTATCCGTGCCATGCGCCTGCTGGTGCCGCCAGCCTGGCAGAACAACCCGGATATGGATCCCGACCTGCGTTCATTCTTCGACTTTAACTCCATGCACATGGAGCCGTGGGATGGCCCGGCAGGTATCGTGATGTCCGACGGTCGCTATGCGGCCTGTAACCTCGACCGTAACGGCCTGCGCCCGGCGCGCTACGTTATCACCAAAGATAAGCTGATCACCTGCGCCTCTGAAGTCGGCATCTGGGATTACCAGCCGGATGAAGTGGTCGAAAAAGGCCGCGTTGGCCCAGGCGAGCTGATGGTTATCGATACCCGTGAGGGGCGTATTCTGCATTCAGCGGAAACCGATAACGATCTAAAAAGCCGTCATCCATATAAAGAGTGGATGGAGAAAAACGTCCGCCGTCTGGTCCCGTTTGAAGACCTGCCTGATGAAGATGTTGGCAGCCGTCAGTTTGATGACGACACGCTCGCCAGCTATCAGAAACAGTTTAACTACAGCGCTGAAGAGCTGGATTCCGTCCTGCGCGTGCTGGGCGAAAACGGCCAGGAAGCGGTCGGTTCAATGGGTGATGATACCCCATTCGCCGTGCTCTCCAGCCAACCGCGTATCATTTACGATTACTTCCGCCAGCAGTTCGCGCAGGTGACTAACCCGCCGATCGATCCGCTGCGTGAAGCCCACGTAATGTCGCTGGCCACCAGCATCGGCCGCGAAATGAACGTCTTCTGCGAAGCGGAAGGCCAGGCGCACCGTCTGAGCTTTAAGTCGCCAATTCTGCTGTACTCCGATTTTAAACAGCTGACCACCATGGAAGAGGAGCACTATCGCGCCGACGTCCTGGATATCACGTTTGATGCCACCGAAACCACGCTGGCTGAGACGGTGAAGGCGCTGTGCGATACAGCCGAACAAATGGTGCGTGACGGAACCGTCCTGTTGGTGCTCTCTGACCGCAACATCGCTAAAAACCGTCTGCCGGTACCCGCTCCGATGGCGGTAGGCGCGATCCAGACCCGTCTGGTCGATAAGAGCCTGCGCTGCGATGCCAACATTATTGTCGAAACCGCCAGCGCCCGCGACCCGCACCACTTTGCGGTTCTACTGGGCTTCGGCGCGACGGCCATCTATCCGTACCTCGCCTATGAAACTCTGGCGAAGCTGGTAGATAACAAAGCCATCGACAAAGAGTACCGCGCGGTGATGTTGAACTACCGTAACGGCATCAATAAAGGTCTGTATAAGATCATGTCGAAGATGGGGATTTCAACAATCGCGTCCTATCGCTGCTCGAAACTGTTCGAAGCAGTGGGCCTGCATCGCGAAGTGTCTGACCTGTGCTTCCTGGGCGTTGTCAGCCGTATCGGCGGCGCCGGTTTCGACGACTTCCAGCAGGATCTACTGAACCTGTCAAAACGTGCCTGGCTGGCGCGTAAGCCACTGGATCAGGGCGGTCTGCTGAAATACGTCCACGGCGGCGAATATCACGCCTACAACCCGGACGTGGTGCGTACCCTGCAACAAGCGGTACAAAGCGGCGAATACAGCGATTACCAGCAGTACGCAAAACTGGTTAACGAACGCCCGGCGGCAACGCTACGCGATCTGCTGGCCATTACCCCGGACGGCACTACCGTCAGCCTGGACGACGTTGAACCGGCAAACGAACTGTTTAAACGCTTCGATACGGCAGCAATGTCCATCGGCGCGCTGAGCCCTGAAGCGCACGAAGCGCTGGCGGAAGCGATGAACAGCATCGGCGGCAACTCGAACTCCGGCGAAGGCGGCGAAGACCCGGCGCGCTACGGCACCAATAAGGTGTCGCGCATTAAGCAGGTCGCCTCTGGTCGCTTCGGCGTGACTCCGGCCTACCTGGTCAATGCCGACGTTATCCAGATTAAAGTCGCTCAGGGTGCGAAGCCCGGCGAAGGCGGTCAGCTACCGGGTGATAAAGTCACCCCGTATATCGCCAAACTGCGCTATTCAGTACCGGGCGTGACGCTGATCTCCCCGCCGCCGCACCACGATATCTACTCTATCGAGGATCTGGCGCAGCTGATTTTCGACCTGAAACAGGTCAACCCAAAAGCGATGATCTCCGTGAAGCTGGTTTCCGAACCGGGCGTCGGCACCATCGCCACCGGCGTAGCGAAAGCCTATGCAGACCTGATTACCATCGCAGGTTACGACGGCGGCACCGGCGCAAGCCCGCTCTCGTCGGTGAAATATGCAGGCTGTCCGTGGGAACTGGGCCTGGTGGAAACCCAGCAAGCGCTGGTGGCTAACGGTCTGCGTCACAAGATCCGTCTGCAGGTGGATGGCGGTTTAAAAACCGGCGTCGACATCATTAAAGCCGCGATTCTGGGCGCGGAGAGCTTCGGCTTCGGTACCGGTCCGATGGTGGCGCTGGGCTGTAAATATCTGCGTATTTGCCACCTGAACAACTGCGCAACCGGCGTAGCAACTCAGGATGAAAAACTGCGTAAGAACCACTACCACGGCCTGCCGTTCAAAGTGACCAACTACTTTGAATTTATCGCCCGCGAAACCCGCGAGCTGATGGCTTCGCTGGGTGTAAAACGTCTGGTGGATCTGATTGGCCGTACCGACCTGCTGAAAGAGCTGGATGGTTTTACTGCCAAGCAGCAGAAACTGGATCTGGGCAAGCTGCTGGAGACCGCAGAGCCGCATCCAGGCAAAGCGCTGTACTGCACTGAGAACAACCCGCCGTTTGACAATGGCGTGCTCAATGCGCAGCTGCTCCAGCAGGCAAAACCGTTCGTTGACAGCAAGCAGAGTAAAACGTTCTGGTTCGATATCCGCAACACCGACCGCTCCGTTGGGGCATCGCTGTCAGGTTATATCGCCCAGACCCACGGCGACCAGGGTCTGGCAGCCGATCCTATTACCGCTCACTTCAGCGGTACTGCGGGCCAAAGCTTCGGCGTGTGGAACGCGGGTGGCGTTGAGCTGCATCTGACAGGCGATGCCAACGACTATGTCGGTAAAGGTATGGCTGGCGGCCTGCTGGCGATTCGTCCTCCGGTCGGCTCAGCCTTCCGTAGCCACGAAGCCAGCATCATCGGTAACACCTGCCTGTATGGCGCGACCGGTGGTCGTCTGTATGCTGCGGGCCGTGCGGGCGAACGCTTCGCAGTGCGTAACTCTGGCGCGATCACCGTGGTTGAAGGTATCGGCGACAACGGCTGTGAATATATGACCGGTGGGATTGTTTGCGTGCTGGGTAAAACCGGCGTCAACTTCGGCGCGGGGATGACCGGTGGTTTCGGTTACGTTCTGGATGAAGACGGCGACTTCCGCAAACGCGTGAACCCGGAGCTGGTGGAAGTGCTGGATGTTGACTCTCTGGCTATCCATGAAGAGCATCTGCGCGGTTTGATTACCGAGCACGTGCATCTTACCGGTTCGCAGCGCGGCGAAGAAATTCTGGCCAACTGGCCAGCCTTCTCAGCGAAGTTTGCGCTGGTTAAACCGAAGTCCAGCGATGTTAAAGCACTGTTGGGTCACCGTAGTCGTTCCGCAGCTGAGCTGCGGGTGCAGGCGCAGTAAGGGGTTAAGATGAGTCAGAACGTGTATCAATTTATCGACCTCCAGCGCGTTGATCCGCCAAAGAAACCGCTGAAGATCCGCAAGATAGAGTTTATCGAGATCTACGAGCCGTTTTCCGAAGGCCAGGCCAAAGCACAAGCAGACCGCTGCCTGTCCTGCGGCAACCCGTACTGCGAGTGGAAGTGCCCGGTGCACAACTACATCCCGAACTGGCTGAAGCTGGCTAACGAAGGGCGTATTTTTGAAGCGGCAGAACTGTCGCATCAAACCAATACCCTGCCGGAAGTCTGCGGGCGCGTTTGCCCGCAGGATCGTCTGTGCGAAGGTTCCTGTACCCTGAACGACGAGTTCGGTGCGGTGACCATCGGCAATATTGAGCGCTATATCAACGATAAAGCATTCGAAATGGGCTGGCGTCCTGACCTGACCGGCGTCAAGCAGACGGGTAAAACTGTCGCCATTATCGGCGCAGGTCCGGCGGGCCTTGCCTGCGCAGACGTGTTAACTCGTAACGGCGTCAAGGCGGTGGTCTTTGACCGCCACCCGGAAATCGGCGGTCTGCTGACCTTCGGGATTCCGGCCTTCAAGCTGGAAAAAGAGGTCATGACCCGCCGCCGTGAAATCTTCACCGGCATGGGCATTGAGTTCAAACTCAACGTTGAAGTGGGCCGCGATATTCAGCTGGATGATCTACTGAAAGATTACGATGCGGTATTCCTCGGCGTCGGCACCTATCAGTCAATGCGCGGTGGGCTGGAAAATGAAGACGCCTCCGGTGTATTCGACGCGCTGCCGTTCCTGATCGCCAACACTAAGCAGATCATGGGCTTCGGCGAAACGGCTGATGAACCGTATGTCAGCATGGAAGGCAAGCGAGTTGTCGTTCTTGGCGGTGGTGATACCGCGATGGACTGCGTGCGTACCTCCATCCGTCAGAACGCGTCCCATGTCATTTGTGCTTATCGCCGTGATGAAGAGAACATGCCGGGCTCCAGGCGCGAAGTTAAAAACGCGCGTGAAGAAGGCGTGGAATTCCAGTTCAACGTCCAGCCGCTGGGCGTGGAAGTGAATGCTAACGGTAAGGTTTGCGGCGTGAAAATGGCGCGTACCGAAATGGGTCAGCCGGATGCGAAAGGCCGCCGTCGCGCGGAAATCGTCGCCGGTTCCGAGCATGTGGTACCTGCCGATGCCGTAGTCATGGCGTTTGGTTTCCGTCCGCACAGCATGGAGTGGCTGGCAAAACACAGCGTTGAGCTGGATTCTCAGGGCCGTGTTATTGCTCCTGAAGGCAGCGACAACGCCTTCCAGACCAGCAACCCGAAAATCTTCGCCGGCGGTGATATTGTTCGCGGTTCCGACCTGGTCGTGACGGCGATTGCCGAAGGCCGTAAGGCGGCTGACGGGATTATGAATTACCTGGAAGTGTAAAACCGTTCTGGCTCCCCAGATACAGCTTCGCGCTGATAAATGGGGAGCCAACATTGCTCACCTCAATTCCGCATATTTTATTCTCTGAAAGCCGCTCGCAAATCCTGTTGTAACTGAATGCAAGTAGCCGAATCAGTATTGACCGTATAAGCCCCTGAGCGTATTGATAGCGACATATTTTCAGCTTGCAACTATCACGACAGGGATGAATCCATGACGCTAACCTCAACGCCAAACGCTGATGATTATCAGCAAATCCATGACGAAATTATTAATCTGTTAGACACTGCCCGCACGGAGACAATCCGCAGCATCAATGCCCTGATGACAGCGACCTACTGGGAGATTGGCCGACGTATTGTCGAATTCGAACAAGGCGGTGAAGCGCGGGCGGCTTACGGCACTCAACTTATTGAACGGCTGTCCATAGACTTGAGCCAGCGTTATAAACGTGGGTTTTCCACAAGAAACCTGTGGCAAATTCGTACTTTTTATCTATGTTTTCAACATATTGAAATTCCGCAGACAGTGTCTGCGGAATTCATCACACGTAAGAATCTTGCGGATATTTTCCCACTCCCCTGGTCTGCTTACGTCCGTCTACTCACCGTTAAAAACGCCGAAGCACGCACTTTTTATGAAAAAGAGACGTTACGTAATGGCTGGTCAGTGCGGCAGCTCGACAGGCAAATTGCCACTCAGTTTTACGAACGGACGCTGCTGTCACATGACAAATCCGCTATGTTGCAGCAGGCTACGCCCGCCATGGCCGAAGTTACGCCGGAGCAAGCCATACGCGACCCCTTCATTCTTGAATTCCTCGATCTGAAAGACGAGTATTCTGAATCCGATTTTGAAGTAGCGCTGATAAACCACCTGATGGACTTTATGCTGGAACTCGGCGATGACTTTGCCTTTGTGGGCCGCCAGCGTCGATTACGTATTGACGATAGCTGGTTTCGCATCGACCTGCTGTTCTTCCATCGCCGCTTGCGCTGCCTGCTCGTCGTTGACCTGAAGGTCGGCAAATTTAGCTACGCCGACGCCGGGCAAATGAACATGTACCTGAACTACGCCAAAGAGCACTGGACGATGCCGGGAGAAAACCCACCCGTAGGATTAATTCTGTGTGCAGAGAAAGGCGCTGGTGAAGCACACTATGCCCTTAGCGGCTTGCCAAACACGGTCCTGGCAAGCGAGTACAAAATGCAGCTACCTGATGAAAAATTACTGGCGGACGAACTCGCCCGCACGCAAACAATGCTGGAAGCCCAAAAGCGCTGATTCGCAGGGTGATTGATGCGGTGGCGGCATCGGTAGTCTATTCCAGTATTTTCGGCGCGGTGATGGCCTCTCTTCCGGCGGTGAAAACGCATCTGGTCGTCTTCGATACTGCCGTGGTCGATATGACCGAACAGCTCAACGATCCGGTGGATCTGTTGTTTGGCGTACAGCTTGGCGGTGGTACCGACATCAACCGTGCAGTCGGCTATTGCCAATCGTTAATTCGCGATCCGCAAAGAAGATGTGAACCTGTGGGCGGCGCAGCACGGCATCGTAACCTCACGAGAAAAAAACTGATTGGCCTTACTCTGCCGGAGACAGTGCTCCGGCAGGATTTTTATGCGCCGGACAAATCGGCACGCACTTTAATCACCACTTTTTTAATATCGGCTGGCTCTGTTACCACGCAGCCTGGCTTATGCGGCTCCCCCGGCATAAAGACCGCGAACATGCCGGGCCTCAGGGTGACGGACTGCTCGCTCGCCATTTCACCGCACAGTTGATAATCCTCATCAACGTGTATCTCCTCGCACTGCCGCGCACAGCCGGCCACGCCATAAAAAATACGCTCCTCGCCCGCCAGTAAAATCTGGATATCGATAAACTGCACATGCAGTTCGGCCTTCTTCTCTTCAGGTAAACCTGACGCAAATTGCATCACGTTCATAAAGATATCGTCCCCCTGCAGCTCGTAGCTTCCGGGAGCAATACTTTGCAAGTCGTGCGCCTGCGCGAGAGTTATTGCTTGCTGCAACATGGCCGATATTCCAGCCTGCGACGGATTATTGATATCACCGAAAATCATGATTTCTCTCCCAGCCCCACAGCGCCGCGCCCAGTAGCCCGGCATCATGCCGATAGCGTGCTTCGCATAGCGGGACGTGATAAACCGCTGGTTCCTGCGCCATATATTCACGCACCAGCGGCAAGTATCCATCCGCCAGGCCGATGCTGCCGCCAACCACGACGCACTGACAGTCGGTCAGCGCTTTAAGATCGGCAATCAACCGCGCCAGCGTTTGCGCCGAGCGCTGAACCAGTGAACGCGCCTGCAGATGATGTTGTTCCGCGAGAGCAAAAATAGATTTCGCATCCAGCCCGGTGAGTTCACCTCCAGCCGCATCGGCAATCGCTCTCCCGGCGGCAATGGCTTCCACGCAACCCACTCGACCACAGCCGCAGCGCGGCCCATTTGGGTCAGCCAGCGTATGTCCGCAATGTCCGGCTAATCCCCCGCTTCCGGTCAGCAGCCTGCCGTTAGTGACCATGCCGCCGCCAACGCCCGTCGAAACCGTCAGAAAAACCATATCGCTCACGTTCTCCGTTAACGCACGATATTCTGCCCACGCCGCGGCCTGGGCATCGTTCAGGGCGATACCAGGCAGTCCGCAGAGTTCAGACAAACAATCGATTAAGCGAAAATGCGCCAGACCGCCAAGGTTAGCTGGGTTGAGTGCGGTTAAAATACCGTCCTGAATAATGCCGGTAGAAGCAACCGCAAATCGCTCGGCTTGTGCCAACAGCGGAGCAATCAGCTCTTCTAACGCTAAGGCAAGCCCGGCAGGCCGCTGGCTCGCCGGGGTCGGGATTTCCCGCCGTTCACGAATAGTAAGATCCTTATCGACCAACGCGGCGGCAAGCTTGGTACCGCCAATATCTATCGCCAGCGTGGTCATGGCTTCGCCTCTTTTAACGCCGAGTTATACCACTGGCAAATATGCTCTAGCCGGGTAATCGCTGAACCGACGGTTACCGCCCACGCCCCGTGACGCATAGCTTCTGCCGCCTGAGCGGGGGTGTTATAGCGACCTTCCGCATTCACCCGACAACCCGCCTTCGTCAGCGCTTTCACCAGCGCCAGGTCGGGCTCATCTGGCGTGTGCGACGTGGTATAACCTGAAAGCGTGGTACCAATAATCTCCGCGCCAAGCGCCTGACAGGCCAGGCCATCCTCCAGAGAGGAACAATCGGTCATCGCCAATAGCTTGTGCTGATGAATGCGCGCCAGCAGCGCTGCTACCGGAACCGGGCGTTCACGGTCAGTTCCATCAATGGCGATGATATCGGCCCCGGCCTGCGCCAGCACATCGATATCTTCCAGATAAGGCGTGATCCGCACCGGCGAATCATCCAGATCGCGTTTAATAATGCCAATAATCGGCACCGTAACCAGCGCTCGGGTGGTGCGCAGATTCTCAACTCCTTCAATGCGCAACGCTACTGCGCCCGCCTGCTCCGCCGCCAGCGCCATCGCAGCAACGATCGAAGGGTTGTCCAAAGGGCTGCCGGGCACCGGCTGGCAGGAAACAATAAGCCCGCCGTTAGTGCTGATGCGTAAATCCAATTCTTCCAGCAAAGACATAATAGCTCCCTAATGAATGTTTTCGCCCGGCACCGCTACCGGGCGCTTGTTATCTGGTTTTAATTAATCCGCTTTTACTGCTACCCAACGGCACCGCGCCGCTGAACGGTTTTCCATCAATCGCATCATGGGTCCGTACAGCTTCCGGGCGGATCCAACGCTGTACGCGGGATGGCATATCCAGACCAATCAACAGGATCACCACGAACGTCAGACCGAAAGAGAGCGATCCCAGTGCGGTACCCAGATCCAGACGCTGGGCAATTAAGGCACCAAGAACCGGCGCAATCGCACCGCCCAGCGCCCCCACGTTATAGGTAAACCCAAGCCCCGCCGCACGTTGATCGGTATCGAAGTAGCCGCCGATCAGTTTCGGTAAGATCCCCGAGATCCCCTGTCCTAACATCTGCTGGAAAAACAGTAGCAGGCCAAGGACCCATATGTTTGTGCCGCCGATAGCAAAGACCGGAATAATCAACAACTGTGAAGCCAGCAAGCTGCAAACGTAAGCCTTGCGGGTTCCCAGCCAGTCGCCAAGAAAACCGCCCACGCAGCACCCTACCGCTGCGCCAAAGCCGCTGAAAAACAGAATATTCGCTACCGTGGTATGGTCATAAGCCAATTCGGTTTTCAGATAAGTGGGTAGCAGCGCCTGGATAGGCCACGAATAAAGGAAAGCGAAAAGCACGACGACCATCAGCGTCACGCCAGTGGGCCAGCGCTTACCGCTGCTCTGGACCATAAAGCTGATAAAAATAACCGCGCACATCACGCCCAGTAACAGCACGATACCGGCATTTTGTAAATCGCCTGCAAAGCAAAACCACAGAGCGGTCGCTGCGACAACGGTCATCAGAATATTAATAACCCGATGCTTACCGCGATAAAGCAGATCGACCATCGTCTGCACCGGTTCTTTGCCCTCATGCTTCTCTTTCCAGTCCTCGGCTTCCGGAATATTTTTGCGTAACCAGAGAGCGAAGACGATCGGCACAATGCCAATGAAGAACAGTGCGCGCCAACCCCAGACGGGCACCACCAGGCTGTAAACCTGCGCGGCAATAACGGCCCCGACGGAGAATCCGGAGATCAGAAAACCGCTGGCTTTGTTGCGTAAATGCTTTGGCCAGCTTTCAATAACATAGGTCGCGCTTGAGCCATACTCACCTGCCATTCCCATGCCGATAACCAGACGGGCGATAAACATGGTGGTGTAACCTGGCGCAAAACCGCAAGCCAGGGTACCAAGTGAAAAAAGAATAATGCTGGTGACCATCGCCAGGCGTCGACCATAGCGGTCTCCCATTGCGCCGAGCATCAGGCCGCCAAACCAGCGAGAGATAAAAGCGGCTGAGATCAAGCTGGCCGCCTGAACCGTTGTCAAACCAAAATCCCCCTGGACCTCGGTAAGTACCAGGGCAATCAAGACAAAATCAAAACCATCAAGCAAATATCCCAACCATGCGGCTGAAAAAGCCCGCCACTGAGGGCGACTAAGATGGCGATACCACGGGATATTCTGGGTAGAAGTACTCATTTTACTCTCCCGATAATTTTTTGTTGTTGTGCCGGGTGGCGGCTTCGCCTTACCGGCCTACGGTCGAAATATGTAGGCCGGGCAAGCGTAACCCCCCGGCAACTTGTGGTTACGCCTTCTCTGCCAACAACTGCTGAGCCAGCGCTTTCAGCTCCGGCAGGAATTGTTCGTCAACCGGAGCGAACGGTTTACGGCACAGCGGCTCAGCGACAACATCCATATAGTGCAGCACGGTTTTCAGGCCACGGAATACGCCGGTTTTAATCAGCAGATCGATAACCTTGTTACATTCGCACTGCAAGTGTTGCGCTTTGGCAACATCACCTGCTTTCAGCGCCTGAACGATCCCCTGATAACGCCACCCCATGATGTTGTAGGTGCTGCCAATTCCACCATCGGCACCTGCCAGCAGGCCAGAAGCGAAGATCTCGTCATAGCCGTTGTACAACACCAGGTCCGGATGAGCCCGACGGATTTGCTCCATCTGGTAAAGATCGCCGGAGGTTTGCTTCAGCGCGCCGACGCCCGGCAAGGTCACCAGAGTATTGATCTGATCGAGCGTCAGCTTAACGCCGCTTAGGGCCGGGATGTTGTACACCACCATCGGCAATCCATCAGCCGACTCAATAATGGCCTGATAATGCGCGCAATGTTCTTCAAAGCTAAACGGATAATAGAATGGCGTCACCGCAGAAACGGCATCGTATCCATAGCTTGCCGCGGCCTGTGCCAATTGTTGGCTTTCAAGAGTACTCACGCAGCCGACATGGGCGATCAGCGTCATTTTTCCCTTCGCCTCTTCCGCCACAATCTCCAGTACTTCCTGCCGCTCAGCGCCGCTCTGCACAAAGGCCTCACCAGTGGAGCCTCCCACGTAAAGCCCGTCGATCCCCTGGCTCAGATTGAAACGAACCAGCCGACGCAGACTCTCTTTATCCAGTTTTTGCTGACCATCGAACGGCGTAAGCAGTGCCGCCATGACTCCACGTAAATTGACCGCCATATAAACCTCATAGTGATATTAGAGTGATTAACTATGTACCTTTATACCTGTTATACCAGATCAATTAAGCAGCAGCGTAATAGATAACACTTATAATGCGATCTACTTCACTAAACGATCCCGAGGATCGAGAGGGTTACTTACGTGTCTGTGTTTTCTGGCCGAGGGCGTGCCAGGTGGCGGAGACGCTATTGAGGTGGGTTTGGAGGGCGCGATCGGCTTCATCAGGATCGCGGCGGCGAATAGCATCAACAATAACAATGTGTTGTTGATAGCTCACGCTATTATGTTCATGCAACTCACGTTCTGGCACCGTAGGCCGGGCGGCGATTAGCCAATCCAGCAATGCCACGTGAATAGCCATAAAGATCGGATTACCCGGGATTTCCGCCAGCACACGGTGAAACTCGACGTCAGAGCGGATAAACAGCGCATTGTCATCAAGCGATTGGCTGTTGATCTTCAGCGCCTGCATCAGCTTTTCGATCTGCTCGTCACTGGCATGTTCTGCCGCATAGCGAACCAGGCTGGATTCAAAAAACAGGCGTAGCTGTTCAAAATGCGCGATACCGCCGGGGTGAGACAAAAAGTCTTTCGCCATGCCGGAAAGCTCGCCAATGATGGTATCTGCTGATGGGCGGGAAACGCGGGCCCGCTCGCCGTTGCTAATCTGCACCAGTCCCTTGCGCTTCAGCGCCGCCAGCGCTTCGCGAACCGAAGGACGCCCGACGTTAAAAAACGCCATCAATTCACGCTCTGACGGCAGTTGTTCACCTTCGGTAAATTCCCGACGGCGGATCATCTGCTCCAGCTCTTCTTCCACCATTTCAGACAGTTTTTTGCGCGCCAGAGGACGGCGGCCTAGACTGTTGCCAATGGAGGATGGGTTATCTTCGGCTTGTGAATCAAATGCGCTCATAGGGACCATTGTGTGATTTGTGACAGCACGTGACGGCTGTTCCATCTTAACACAAGAATTTTGCAGAGATCAGAAAACAGGCCCCGAAGGGCCTGATAGAGATTACTTCACGACTAGAGATTACTTCACGACGCGTAGCGCAGGGCGCCCACCGCGTGGCGGAGTTGGCGTATCATCGGGATCGTCATCATGATTATCTGGCTTATCGCCATCAATCACCGACATGACCGTTTCGCTGTCGTTGCCTGGCAATTCTTCGTCATCATTCAGGCTGGTGACGTCTTCATCGTAGGCCGCTTCAGGTTCAAACATGGTGCCCGCACCATTTTCACGTGCGTACACAGCCAGCACTGCAGCCATCGGTACAGAGACATTGCGCGGCACACCGCCGAAACGCGCGTTGAAACGCACTTCGTCGTTAGCCAGTTCCAGATTACCTACAGCACGCGGGGCAATGTTAAGAACGATTTGTCCGTCGCGAGCATACTCCATTGGAACAAGTACGCCCGGCAGCGTCACATCGACGACCAGGTGCGGAGTCAGCTGGTTATCCAGCAGCCACTCATAGAACGCCCGTAACAGATACGGGCGACGCGGCGTCAGCTGTGATACATCCATTGATTAGCCTCGACCCAGGCGCATTTCACGCTCGGCTTCAGTTAAAGAAGCGAGGAAGGAATCACGTTCAAATACGCGAGTCATATAGCCCTTGAGCTCTTTCGCGCCAGTTCCGGTCAGTTCCACACCGAGAACAGGCAAACGCCATAGCAGCGGTGCCAGATAGCAATCGACCAGGCTGAACTCATCGCTCAGGAAGTACGGCTTCTGGGTGAAAACTGGCGCAATCGCCTGCAATTCTTCACGCAGTTGCTTACGTGCATTATCAGCCTGCGCAGCAGTACCGGTCTGGATGGTATTCATCAGCGAATACCAGTCTTTTTCGATACGTTGCATGTACAGACGGCTTTCCCCACGAGCTACCGGATATACCGGCATTAACGGCGGATGCGGGAAACGCTCATCCAGGTATTCCATAATGATGCGAGATTCCCACAGAGTGAGCTCACGATCCACAAGCGTTGGTACGCTTTGATTCGGGTTGAGGTCAATCAGATCCTGAGGTGGGTTATCCTTCTCCACGTGTTCTATCTCAAAACTAACACCTTTCTCGGCCAGCACAATGCGGACCTGATGGCTATAGATGTCAGTAGGACCAGAAAACAGCGTCATTACCGAACGTTTGTTGGCAGCGACAGCCATGAAAACCTCCAGGTATATTCAGAATTATTGTACTGCTGCCGACCACGCATGGTCAGCCAGATGTAAAAACCCCATTCGCGTGACATCATTTCCATTTATCATCTAAACAAAAAATGAACAATCACCTGCATTTGGGCAGAAAATTGGATGATAGTTTACCAGATTTTGAAGGCGTTGTGGTGAGGGTATTCTGGAAATGCTGAAAAAGTGGCAAGAACAGGGCAGATCCGTATGGATAATGACAGATTTATCCATAAAAAAACCCGCCGAAGCGGGTTTTTTCGCAAATTGTTCTGCGTGAGCAGAAAACAATTAACGCTTGGAGAACTGCGGACGACGGCGTGCTTTACGCAGACCGACTTTCTTACGTTCAACCTCACGAGCATCACGAGTAACGAAACCAGCTTTACGCAGTTCGCCACGCAGTGACTCATCATATTCCATCAGTGCACGGGTGATACCGTGACGGATAGCGCCAGCTTGACCGGAAATACCACCACCTTTAACGGTGATGTACAGATCCAGTTTACCAATCATGTCGACCAGTTCCAGCGGCTGACGAACTACCATGCGGGCAGTTTCACGACCGAAGTACTGTTCCAGAGAACGCTGATTGATAACGATTTTGCCGTTGCCCGGTTTGATGAAAACGCGAGCTGCGGAACTTTTGCGGCGACCAGTGCCGTAGTATTGATTTTCAGCCATTGCCTATAATCCCGATTAGATGTCAAGAACTTGCGGTTGCTGTGCCGCGTGGTTGTGCTCGTTACCCGCGTAAACTTTCAGTTTACGGTACATAGCACGACCCAGCGGGCCTTTTGGCAGCATGCCTTTAACCGCGATTTCAATCACGCGCTCAGGACGGCGGGCAATCATCTCTTCAAAGGTCGCTTCTTTGATACCACCGATGTGACCGGTGTGGTGATAATACATTTTGTCTTCACGCTTGTTGCCGGTTACAGCAACTTTTTCTGCGTTCAGAACGATGATGTAATCACCGGTATCTACGTGCGGAGTATATTCCGCTTTATGCTTGCCGCGCAGGCGCAGAGCCAGTTCGGAAGCCAGACGGCCCAGAGTTTTACCGGTCGCGTCAACAACATACCAGTCGCGTTTTACGGTTTCTGGTTTAGCTGTAAAAGTTTTCATTAAAAGCTTACCCAAATAATAAGTTACACGTTGGTGAACACCCAAACGTTTTGTCAGTTGAGGTTCACACGACATTGTCCAGCAAACCTACCCCTTCGAATAGCCTATGCCGGCACATAGAAAGTTTTGGGAAAAAAACCTTCTCGTAACGTGGGGTCGCAAGATTATAGAGAAGTCGGGGTCAAAGATCGACCCCTTTATGTGATTTGTACCCGGTTTTACCCCGGTAAATGCTCTAGCTTCAAATACTCCTCGCTCTGCATCTCCTGCAGGCGGGATAGACAGCGTTGAAACTCGAATTTCAACCGCTCGCCCTGATAAATGTCATACAGGGGCACCGCTGCGCTGACCACCAGTTTAACGTGGCGTTCATAGAACTCATCCACCAACGCGATAAACCGCCGCGCTTCGCTTTCCATCAGCGACGTCATCACCGGCACATCAAACAGCATCACGGTATGAAACAGTCGTGAGAGCGCAATATAATCATGCTGGCTGCGCGCATCCACGCACAGCGTCGTAAACGAAGCCGCCAGGGTCTGATTTTCTACCCCTAATGTCGACAACGGACGATGGTTTATCTCCAGCGTTGGCGTCTGCTCGCGCTTCGCGCCCGCCAGAGCCTGCCAAAGCTTATCCATTTGTTGCTGAGTCTCGGTATTGAGCGGCGACAGCCACAGGTGCGCCTGGGTCAGCGTGCGCAAACGGTAATCAATACCAGCATCAACGTTCATTACATCACAATGCTGTTTAATAGCGTCAATAGCGGGCAGGAAACGGGCGCGCTGGAGGCCGTTACGGTACAGCTCGTCAGGAGGGATGTTCGACGTGGCTACCAGGGTAATGCCGCGAGCGAACAGCGCTTTCATCAAGCCGCCCAGCAGCATCGCATCGGTAATATCAGAAACAAAAAACTCATCGAAACAGAGCACGTCAGTTTCGGCTTTAAAACGGTCGGCAACGATCTCCAGCGGGTCGCTGTGCCCTTGCAGATGGGTTAATTCTTCATGAACACGCAGCATAAAGCGATGAAAATGCAGACGTTGTTTACGTTCACCTGGCAGGCTTTGATAGAACATATCCATCAACCAGGTTTTCCCCCTTCCTACGCCCCCCCACATATAGAGGCCGCGCACAGCCACCGTTTCGGCAACCGGCTCGCGCTTGCCCAACAGCTTGCCGAATTTTGCCCGCAGACCGCCATTGTTTTGCGGCGCGACAGACGGCTTATTCTGCAATTCATGGTAAATGGTATCAAGGCGGCTAACCGCCTCTTGCTGAACGTCGTCGGGCTGATGACTGCCCTCTTTGAGAGCGGAAAGGTAACGCGATGTTGGCGACAGGCTTTGCATGATCTTATTGTTATTCCTTGAAAACCGTAATGCTGTAGCTCACGATTGACGAAAAAAAGGCCGTTCTACACTACGCGATGATACGCCAGGATTCCACTTCTGTGGGATTAGCGGTTATAGTGGCACTATCGGGCGCAGGCGGAGAGCCTAACAGCCACCCTACGGAACCACAAAACAACGGGAGATGTTCATGACCTGGGAATATGCGCTAATTGGGCTAGTCGTCGGTATTATCATTGGTGCCGTGGCAATGCGTTTTGGCAACCGCAAATTACGCCAACAACAGGCGCTGCAATTCGAACTGGAAAAGAATAAAGCAGAGCTGGAAGAGTACCGTGAAGAGCTGGTAAGCCATTTTGCTCACAGCGCTGAGCTACTCGATAACATGGCACATGACTACCGCCAGCTGTATCAGCATATGGCGAAAAGCTCCAGCAACCTGCTGCCAGCGAGCATGGCGGACGCCAATCCATTCCGTAATCGTCTGGAAGAGTCGGAAGCCGGTAACGATCAGGCTCCGGTCCAGATGCCGCGCGACTACTCTGAAGGCGCATCCGGCCTGCTGCGCGGTGGCGCGAAGCGCGACTAATCCTCCAGCGGCAGTAAAAATATTGTCCGGGCGCCCCCTCAGCGCCCGTCTCTATCTCTCATCCCGGCTACAATTTAAACATTGACCACATTGTTACCTGGTCGAAAATTCAATAACATCAGGCCATTCGGGACGTTTCCCATACACCTCAGATTACGAGAGCCAGCATCTAATGAAGAAACAGACTTTGCTGTTGAGTGCGTTAGCGTTAAGCATTGGGTTGTCGTTGTCCGCCTTACCTCCGGCTGCAGCGTCATTACCAACACAGGTACCGGGCCAGGGCGCATTGCCAAGCCTTGCCCCGATGCTGGAAAAAGTGTTGCCAGCGGTGGTGAGCGTACAGGTTGAGGGTACGGCTTCTCCGGCACAGAATATGCCGGAAGAGCTGAAGAAGTATTTTGGCGACAATGCCCCACAAGAGCAGGCGCAGCCGTTTGAAGGTCTGGGTTCTGGCGTCATCATCGATGCAGCGAAAGGCTATGTGTTGACCAATAATCACGTCATCAACCAGGCGCAGAAAATTAGCGTCCAGCTCAACGATGGTCGTGAGTTCGATGCCAAACTGATCGGTAGCGATGAGCAAAGCGACATCGCCCTGCTGCAATTACAAAAGCCCAGCAATCTGACGCAAATCGCTATCGCCGATTCCGATAAACTTCGGGTGGGTGATTTCGCCGTCGCCGTCGGTAACCCCTTCGGCCTCGGGCAGACTGCCACTTCCGGGATTATTTCAGCTCTGGGCCGCAGCGGCCTGAACCTGGAAGGGCTGGAAAACTTTATCCAGACCGATGCGTCCATCAACCGCGGCAACTCCGGCGGCGCGCTGCTAAACCTGAACGGCGAGTTGATTGGTATTAATACCGCTATTCTGGCACCAGGCGGCGGCAGCGTCGGTATTGGTTTCGCCATCCCCAGCAATATGGCACAAACCCTCGCTCAGCAGCTTATTCAATTTGGCGAAATCAAACGCGGCCTGCTGGGTATTAAAGGCATGGAAATGAGCGCGGATATCGCCAAAGCGATGAATCTTGATGTTCAACGCGGTGCCTTCGTCAGCGAGGTTCTACCGAACTCGGGGTCCGCCAAAGCTGGGGTCAAATCTGGCGACGTTATCGTTAGCTTGAATGGCAAATCGCTTAACAGCTTTGCCGAACTCCGTTCGCGTATTGCCACCACCGAACCGGGGACCAAAGTGAAGCTAGGGTTACTGCGCGATGGTAAACCCGTCGAGGTCGAGGTCACGCTGGATAAGAGCACCTCTTCTACCGCCAGCGCTGAACTTATCATTCCTGCCTTGCAGGGAGCGTCGTTAAGCGATGGGCAGATGAAAGATGGGACCAAAGGCGTCGCCATTGATAACGTGGATAAAGGAAGCCCTGCCGCGCAAGCGGGTCTGCATAAAGACGACATTATTATCGGCCTCAACCGCGAGCGAGTACACTCCATCGCTGAACTGCGGAAAGTTCTGGAAAGCAAACCGGCGGTTATTGCGCTGAACGTCATTCGCGGCAACGAAAGTATCTATCTGCTACTGCGCTAAGCCTCTTTCCGGACATCGCGCGCAGTGCGATGTCCGGACAAGTCGTGTTATGCTGCGCCTGTCCATCCATCAACGATATCGGCATCATGTCTGGAAAGCTTTTACGTTCGATACTCATCGGCCTGATCGTCGGGGGTCTGCTGCTGGCCATTATGCCTTCGCTGCGCCAATGGCAGCTTTCGCCGACCACGCAATACGATAGCGCGGATGAATCCCCCGCCAGCTATAATCCTGCGGTACGCCGCGCCGCGCCTGCAGTGGTGAACGTGTATAACCGCGCCCTTAACAACACCAGCCAAAATCAGCTGACTCTTGGTTCCGGCGTGATAATGGATCAACGTGGCTACATTCTGACGAATAAACACGTTATCAACGATGCGGATCAGATAATCGTCGCGTTGCAGGATGGTCGGGTTTTTGAAGCGCTGCTGGTTGGCTCAGATACCCTCACCGATCTGGCGGTATTAAAAATCAACGCCAGTAGCGGCCTGCCGGTCATCCCGATTAACCCAAAACGCGTGCCGCATATCGGTGACGTGGTGCTGGCGATTGGTAACCCTTATAACCTCGGGCAAACCATTACCCAGGGGATTATCAGTGCCACCGGTCGTATCGGCCTGAACCCGACCGGACGCCAGAACTTCCTGCAAACCGATGCTTCAATCAACCACGGTAACTCCGGTGGCGCTCTGGTGAACTCCCTGGGCGAACTGATGGGTATCAACACCCTGTCATTTGATAAAAGTAACGATGGCGAAACGCCTGAAGGGATCGGTTTTGCAATTCCTTTCCAATTGGCAACTAAGATCATGGATAAGCTAATTCGCGATGGTCGCGTCATTCGCGGCTACATTGGCATCAGCGGTCGCGAAATTGCGCCTTTACATGCTCAGGGCGGAGGCGGTATCGATCAGCTTCAGGGGATCG
Source organism: Klebsiella sp. MISC125 (assembly GCF_051131775.1). Taxonomy (NCBI): domain Bacteria; kingdom Pseudomonadati; phylum Pseudomonadota; class Gammaproteobacteria; order Enterobacterales; family Enterobacteriaceae; genus Klebsiella; species Klebsiella sp. MISC125. The sequence continues at coordinate 631,020 of NZ_CP180448.1, read as the reverse complement.
TGGTGAATGATGTTGCGCCGGAAGGCCCTGCCGCCCAGGCAGGGATCCGCGCCAACGACGTGATTATTTCGGTTAACGATAAACCTGCAGTGTCAGCTCTGGAAACGATGGATCAGGTGGCGGAGATTCGCCCGGGTTCGGAAATTCCGGTGGTGATTATGCGTGACGATAAGAAAATCACCCTGCATATCGCCGTACAGGAATATCCAGCGACCAATTAACAGGCTCCCCGAATGGGGAGCATTGTTTTCTATAGACAAAAAAGCCGGAACAGAGGTTCCGGCGTATCTTTTCGTGAAATGTTATTTATTCACAAAATCCTCACCGAGGGCGATATCTTTCTTCAGCGTATCCAACATCCCTTCCAGAGCCAGTTGCTCGAACGCGCTGAGTTTGCCAATCGACCGGCGCTCTTCTACACCATTTTTACCCAACAGCAGCGGCTGTGAGAAGAAGCGGGCATATTGACCATCGCCTTCAACATAAGCGCATTCGACAACCCCTTTCTCACCTTGCATTGCGCGAACCAAAGAGAGGCCGAATCGTGCTGCTGCCTGGCCCATCGACAGCGTCGCTGAACCACCACCGGCTTTTGCTTCAACAACTTCGGTCCCGGCATTTTGAATGCGCTTAGTCAAATCAGCCACTTCCTGTTCGCTAAAGCTCACGCCAGGAATTTGTGATAATAAAGGAAGAATGGTCACGCCAGAGTGGCCGCCAATAACCGGCACTTCAACGTCTGATGAAGATTTGTCTTTCAGCTCAGCGACAAACGTATTTGAACGGATAATATCCAGCGTCGTGACGCCAAACAGCTTGTTCTTATCGTAAACGCCAGCTTTTTTCAGCACCTCGGCCGCAATCGCCACCGTCGTATTCACCGGGTTGGTAATAATCCCAACGCAGGCTTGCGGGCAGGTTTTGGCGATCTGTTGCACCAGATTTTTCACAATCCCGGCGTTAACGTTAAATAAATCGGAGCGATCCATGCCGGGCTTACGCGCGACACCTGCGGATATCAGCACCACATCAGCACCTTCCAGTGCCGGGGTTGCGTCTTCACCGGAAAAACCTTTGATTTTTACATCGGTAGGGATATGGCTAAGATCAACCGCCACGCCCGGGGTTACCGGAGCAATGTCGTACAACGAGAGTTCTGAACCTGAAGGCAGTTGGGTCTTAAGTAGTAGGGCAAGCGCCTGGCCAATTCCACCAGCGGCGCCGAGGACTGCAACTTTCATCCTAAACTCCTTATTATGGTTAAAATAGTCTTTCGTTACTCCGTCGCCTGGACCTTAATTCACAAGATGAACAATTACAATAATTATGGCTGAAGAATGCGTGGTCGTGCGCAGCGATGCAACAGCTTCGCATTTTCCTCCCTGAGACTGACCATCCAGCAAAGCGTAGTACCGGATCGACTGTTGGTTACAATACACCCAGCCCATTGGGCAGAACAACATCATTTAATAACATTTCATTTACTTTTGTAGCAATTTGCGTGCCGTGACACAGGCATGTTCCTTATTAGGGTTATTTGCTAAAATATGCCCCCTTCATAACATTATTTACGCTTCTCCCCTGCGGATTATTTGCATAAAAATGCATGGTTATGCATAATGATGTTGTTTTTACCACCATAATTGGGTGACTTATGCGAAGTTCGGCGAAACAAGAAGAACTGGTTAAAGCGTTTAAGGCGCTGCTTAAAGAAGAAAAATTCAGCTCTCAAGGTGAAATCGTACAGGCGCTACAAGAGGAAGGCTTCGATAATATCAATCAATCGAAAGTCTCGCGTATGCTCACGAAATTTGGCGCAGTGCGTACGCGTAACGCCAAAATGGAGATGGTGTACTGCCTGCCTGCCGAGCTTGGCGTCCCGACAACCTCCAGCCCGCTGAAAAATCTGGTACTGGATATCGACTATAACGATTCGGTCGTCGTCATCCATACCAGCCCTGGCGCAGCACAGCTGATTGCCAGACTGCTGGACTCTTTAGGCAAGGCTGAAGGTATTCTTGGCAGCATTGCGGGTGACGATACTATCTTTACCACCCCAGCCAGAGGTTTTAGCGTTAAAGATTTGCATGACGCCATTCTCGTCCTGTTTGAACAAGAACTCTAAGCTTCTTCCCTCTGGTTAACTCCAGAGGGTTTCCTCTCAAAAAATCAGCATTTTTTTAACATTTAGTGTGTTTTTCCACTTCTATACATTCCTTTACCTAATGAATCCCCCTGAAGCGCACAAAAGATCAAATCATCATATCCATATGATTTTATTAACTATAAAAGTTAGTCATGACCAAAGACTGACATTTCTAATTCTTATACGTTATAAAGAAGACATTTCTTTGTAATTATTTACAAGAACAACAATTAGCACGGTATTAATATTTTCAGTGATTAGTGTATACTTGATTTTGTGATGAGGGTCACGAAACAAAGACCCCCAATAAAAAGATTCGACGAGGTCAACATCATGAAAATCAAAACCGCTGTAGCCGCATTGAGCATGCTTTCCGTTCTGTCTTTCGGCGCTTTTGCCGCTGATTCTATTAACAGCGAGCAAGCTCAAGGCCGTCAGGCAATCGGCACCATTTCCGTCGGCGCGGTAAGTGCTTCCCCGATGGATATGCACGAAATGCTGAATAAGAAAGCTCAAGAAGAAGGCGCTTCCTCCTATCGCATCATTGAAGCGCGTACTGGTGACCACTGGCATGCAACTGCAGAACTTTATAAATAAGATTTAACAATTGTCGGTCATTAGCTGAAATACAGAATATCCCTCAGCGGCCTGAGTGCATTGAAACCTCCCGCCGCTGCAAACAATATGATTGGAGTATAGATTATGAAAAGCGCAATTATCATCGCATCCCTGGGCCTGGCTTCCGTACTCTCTTTTGGCGCGAACGCTGCCGTCAATCAAGTTAACGCTGAGCAGGCACAAAATCTGCAATCTATGGGTACCGTTTCCGTTTCTCAAGTAGGTAGCGCCCCAATGGATATGCGTCAGGAGCTGGCGGCTAAAGCCGAGAAAGAAGGCGCCAGCAGCTACCGTATTATTGAAGCTCGTACTGGTGACAGCTGGCATGCTACGGCTGAGCTGTACAAATAAACCCTCGTCGTCTCATCTGACGACTTGCCCCCGCCTGTTGGGGGCTTTTTTTTGTCTCTGTCGTGCGTTAAAACGCGAGTTCCCTTCCAGCCCTTCTTCCGCTTCATCAAATGCTAAAGCATCTACGCAGCTTATCGCCGGGTGGCGTTTAGCTATTGATCAGTACATGCTGGTATTTATGCAGCATCTCCACCAGTCTGCGCACGGGTTCCGTCACCTGCGGTGATGCTTCCCAGTGCTGTAGCTTTTCCTGATAGATATTGAGTTCATCTAACAGTCTGGCGAAATAATATCGACGTTTATCATCGCTACCGGCAGAAATAACACGATCGGCTGTACGCCGTAGCTGCCGATGAAACGCAGACAGGTCGTCATTTATCGGTACAGGTGCATCACGCAGACGTTGATGGGCAATAATCAAGGTCAGCGCCAGACGAAAACGCGCGATATCGCCAGGAAACTTATTCAGCAGTAAAAAAAGTTGGCGATACAGCGCCGGCAGATGGTTCTCCTTGCGTCGCGCCGTATTAGTCGTCAGCGAAGAAACCGCTGCCGATACAAACTGGTTTAATAGTACGCGTCCGGTACGTGCCTGTGAATTATCGCGAACCAGCAAGATCACCATCAGCGCGAGGAAACACCCCACGATCTGCCCTAAAGCGCTATCAAGGAACTGGCTAAACTCAAACTTCATCGGGTTATCGAGCACCAGAATATTGATTGTACTGGCCAGCGCCCCCAGCGAACCCAGACGCCGCTTTTGCACCTCAATGCCGATAAAGAACGCCATCACGGCAAGGCTAATACACAGCAGCAGCATGCTTTGCTGCGTCGCGGGCATAATCACGAGGAAAAACAGCGCACCCAGCGGTAAAGCTGCCAACGTGCCGTAGAGGAAATCGATAGCCACCATCCGGGGATTAGGCAAACGCATCGCCAGCGCGGTGACCACCGCAATCATGACCATAGCCCCACTACCTGAAGTCCAGCCAGTCCACAGCCAGAACAGCGTCCCGAGAATACAGGAGATAGATGTACGCCAGAAGTTAACCATCGCATGATGGCGCTCGGCAGATTCAGCCTTAACCACCACTTCGCCCTGAAGAACTTCATTTTCAATGCGGCTGATTTTGGTATTGCTGACCACTCCGCGCTTCAATAACAGATAGCGCGTCGCGGCTCCCACCCAACTGTAAATCGTCACCGGGGTATTATGCTCCCCCTTCCAGGTCAGAAAGCGGCGCATCCGTTTTAGTTGCCGGTGAACGTCCTGCACGGTTTCAACTGGTTCAGCAAACAGTTCACGATAGTCATCGGTGACCATTTCAGGGCGCGTATTCTGAATCAGGTAGGTTTCGCAAGCCTGGGTAATCAGGGTCAGAGAAAGAGTATTGATCGCCTTCAGGCGCTGATTCACTTTTGCCCAGCGCGAGGACTCCATAATCAGGTTCCCGCGCATACCTTCCAGCGCGTTAGTACGGCGTACCATCGCGCTCCAAGCTTTATCGACTTCTTCTTTATCGCCATGCGCCACGCAAAGCTGCATCAGGCGATATTGATCAATCAGCAGATTATCCAGCTCAAGATCGATCTCTTTTTTAATCGAACGCGGTGAAAACAGCAGGTCGGCTACGATAGCGCTGACGATACCAACAACAATCTCACTGCATCGTTCGACGGCAAACTGCGGTGCCAGCATCGGCTCTGCGTGAATGGTAATGATGATGATAAGTGCGGTATAGCCCGCCAGTCCCCAGGCATAGGAGTTCTCGACACGCACCAGTGATGAGATCCAGGTACAAAAGCCCGCCCATAGGCAGCAGACTAACATCATCAGCAACGGAGCGCGGATCATCACAATGATGATCGCCAGCGCAGCAATACAACCAATAAAGGTGCCGACAATACGCAGCATCCCGCGATAGCGAATCGCACCAGAATAGGGTTCTCCCCCGGCAGCAAAAGCCGGGCCAGCGGCGACAATAGCCGCAGTGAGCACCGCCCAACGCGGCGTTTCCAGTTGGAAATGAAAACCGACGAATAGCGCCAGCACTACCGCAGATGCTAATTTTACGGCAAAGCGGAGGTGCCGGAGTTCAATGCTAAAGATCCCCATGACGATTAACCGAACTCACGCAGGCGCATAGCCAGTTTCTGGAAGAAGTTTGCCTGGCTGGTATCGCGATCTTCTTTGCCTGTAATAACGACCGTCGCGGTGGTTCCCGCAGGCCAGAGGTTCCCCTGCTGCTGATCAAGATGAATACGTACCGGCACACGTTGCGCCAGGCGTACCCATTCAAGATTGGAATCGATAGATGCCATCCCTTTTGCATCGCTGCTGCTGCTGGCGTTAGTCACCCCGGCAGCAATACTGTCCACGGTACCTTTAATCGTGTGCCCGCTTCCCAGCGGGGTAATTTCAGCACGATAGCCAGGGCGCACGCCCTCAAGTTTGGTCTCTTCAAGATAAGCCATGACATAGAAAGAGTTCTGTTTCACCAGGGCCACCGCGGTAGAACCCCGGGTAATAAACTCACCGCTATAGACGTTCAGGTTAGTCACCCAGCCGTCTGCCGGGGCGCGGATCACCGTGCGATCCAGATCGAGCTTCGCCAGGTCACGGTTCGCCGTCGCTTTCGCCAGCTGATGTTCAACGGTTTGCAGGACGTTATTCGCCTGGTCTATCTCTTCACGAGACATCGCCTGCACGCCAAGGCGGTTACGGCGGCCAGCCTCAACGCGCTTCTCCTGCGCCAAAGTCTGGTAATAGGAGACATCGGCTTCAGCTTCGGCTAATGCTTTCTGGTAACGAGGTTGGTCAATAACGAACAAAACCTGGTCTTTCTTAACCAGTTGGTTATCCTTAATATCCACCTGCGAAATCAGCCCAGAGACATCCGGGGCGATGGCCACGATATCCGCACTAAATCGCGCATCGCGCGTCCAGGGCGAGGCGGTGTAATACACCCATGCGCGAAAAATCGCGATAAATGCGAGGATAACCAGTATCACAGTGATTGCGGTACGGAGGATATTTCTTGTTAGTGTTTTCACATCGACCTCAAACGAACAAACGCGATATCAGATAAAACAGGCAGCAATATAGCGCGGTATTAAACAGCGCCGGGTGCCAGACAAAATCATAAATGCCGGTTGGAACCAGCAGGCGGTGCACCAGCCAGAAGATGGCTAGAGACAATAGCAATTCAAAGAAGATCGGCGGAAACGACAAACCGAAAATCACAATGACAGGAAACAGACTCATGATGACCTTGATAAGAAGCGTACAGGTGGCAAGCTGTGATGAATTTATTATGTAGCTAACAGTATATTAGCGTAATCATTGCAGTCTTATCTATATTGTGTGATCTAAATCACTTTTAAGCCAGAGTGAATAATGGAACGACTAAAACGTATGTCCGTTTTCGCCAGAGTGGTGGAACTAGGTTCATTTACCGCCGCGGCTCGCCAGCTCCAGATGAGCGTTTCTTCCATCAGTCAGACTGTAGCCAAACTGGAAGATGAGCTGCAGGTTAAGCTGCTCAACCGCAGCACTCGCAGCCTTGGTTTAACAGAAGCAGGGAAAATCTACTACCAGGGCTGCCGGCGAATGCTATTCGAAGCCCAGGATGTCCATGAGCAGCTATACGCTTTTAACAACACGCCTATTGGTACGCTGCGCATCGGCTGTTCTTCAACTATGGCACAGAATGTCCTGGCTCGCATTACCGCCGAAATGCTCAAAGAGTATCCCGGGTTGTCGATAAACCTGGTGACCGGCATCCCCGCCCCTGATCTCATTGCTGACGGCCTGGACCTGGTGATTCGCGTAGGCGCCTTGCAGGATTCCGGCCTCTTTTCCCGTCGCCTGGGGTCGATGCCGATGGTGCTCTGCGCCGCGAAAAGCTATCTCCATCAGGCAGGATGTCCGGACAAACCCGCAGACCTTGCCGGCCACTCCTGGCTTGAGTACAGCGTTCGCCCGGATAACGAGTTTGAAATCATCGCCCCGGAAGGGATCTCAACCAAGCTGATCCCGCAGGGACGCTTTGTGACTAACGATCCGATGACGCTGGTGCGCTGGCTTACGGCGGGAGTCGGCGTCGCTTACGTTCCGCTGATGTGGGTGATCGAGGAGATCAATCGTGGCGAACTGGAGATCCTGCTGCCGAGCTACCAGTCCGATCCGCGCCCGGTTTATGCGCTCTATACCGAGAAGGACAAACTCCCTCTGAAGGTGCAGGTGTGTATTAACTCTCTGACGGAATATTTCGTTGAGGTGGCAAAAATTTACCAGGGTATGCACGGGCGCGGAATCACCCGCTAAGTTGATTTGCGCTTTCGCAGGATGCGAAAGCGCATTGGAGAAGTATCAGGCAGTACCGCCAACGGTGAGTTTATCCACTTTGAGGGTTGGCTGGCCGACACCAACCGGCACGCTCTGGCCCTCTTTGCCGCAGACGCCGACGCCGCTGTCCAGCTTCAGATCATTGCCAACCATCGAAATCTGCTGCATCGCTTCAATCCCGGAGCCAATAAGCGTCGCCCCCTTCACTGCTTTCGTCACTTTCCCTTTTTCGATCAGGTAGGCTTCAGAAGTAGAGAAGACAAATTTCCCGGAAGTAATATCTACCTGACCACCGCCGAAATTCGGTGCGAAGATACCGTAATCAACCGATTCGATAATCTCCTGCGGTGTGGATTTTCCCGCCAGCATGTAGGTGTTGGTCATGCGCGGCATCGGCAGATGCGCGTAGGATTCGCGACGACCGTTGCCGGTTGGCGCCACACCCATCAGGCGAGCATTGAGCTTGTCCTGCATATAGCCTTTCAGAATGCCGTTTTCGATCAGCACGTTATACTGACCCGGCGTGCCCTCATCGTCGATAGCGACAGAACCACGACGATCGGCAATCGTACCGTCATCAACTACGGTACACAGTTCTGAGGCCACCAGTTCGCCCATATGGCCGCTGAAGACTGAGGTCCCGCGACGGTTAAAGTCACCTTCCAGACCGTGACCCACCGCTTCATGCAGCAGTACGCCAGGCCAGCCCGCGCCCAGTACCACTGGCAGCATCCCGGCAGGTGCGGCAACGGCTGTCAGATTCACCAGCGCCATACGCACGGCCTCTCTCGCCCAGGCATCGGCGCGCACTTCACCATCCTGAGAGGTAAGGAAATAATCATAGCCGAAGCGACCGCCGCCACCGCTGGCACCACGCTCGCGTTTACCCTCTTCCTCCACCAGCACGCTGACGGAAAGGCGAACCAACGGACGCACATCAGCCGCCAGCGTGCCATCCGTCGCGGCGACCAAAATTAATTCGTAGACACCGGTCAGACTGGCGGAAACTTCCTGCACCCGCTTGTCGGCGGCACGGGCGGTTTTGTCCACCCGACGCAGAATGTCCAGCTTCTCTTCACGGCTCATGCTCTGCAGCGGATCGATACTGGTATAGAGGGAGCTGTATTCTACTGCGCCAAGAGTATGGACTTTGCCATCACCGTGGTCACGCACGATGGTACGGGCCGCCTGCGCACTCTGTTCCAGCGCCAGTCGACTAATTTGGTCGGCATAGGCAAAGCCCGTTTTTTCGCCGCTCACCGCACGCACGCCGACACCCTGGTCAATATTGTACGAACCATCTTTAATGATGCGGTCTTCCAGAACCCAGGACTCGTGATAGCTCGACTGAAAATAGAGATCGCCGTAATCCAGACGGCGCTCGGCCAGTTGGCCAAGAATGGCAAACAGATCCTGATGATTCAGGCCATTTGCCGACAGTAATTGTTCACTTACCAGGTTCAGACTCATCGTTATGCTACTCGTTTGTTGCCGCGTATCAGGCGGAAATAGATACCCTAAATAGTTCAAGTTGCAGGAAGGCGGCAAGCAAGAGAATCCCCAGGAGCATAGATAACTATGTGACAGGGGTGAACGAGCGTAGCCAACGCATCTGCGGCTTGAAATATAACGGGTATAGAACGCTATCTATTGAGAGTGCGATAATTATGCACAATCGTCAAATCATTGCTTTTTGTCGCTCCGCGCCTGGCGCAGGACTTCATTAATTTGCGGCTGATCGATAGGACCGGTGATGCGATAGCGCAAAATCGAGACCTTGTTCCACAACGGCCCCAGCACCTTGCTGGCGGCAAAGACCGCGGCACCGATAATCGGGTTAACGGCAAAGGCCGCCGCAACGCCTACGGTGGCGGAAATTTCCGGCGCGACCACGGCCTGCAGGTCCAGCTGGCGGCGCACGAGATCGACAGAGCCTTTCATTGCGATATCCGCTTCCAGACCATCGACCAGCGTATCATCGGTATTCATCACGCCGTCTTTAATCCACGCCGTGCTATGAATCGAATCAAAGTAGAAACCTTCGCTAAACGTATCGCTAAAGTCGAAACGTAACTTACGCAGCAGCGCATCAACACTCAGCAGACGCAGAAGCTGACCGGCATGGCCGGTGCTCAGGTCGGTAAACTCACCTTTTCCAAGATGGCTTTTTAAGATTCCGTTAAGCGAGGCAACGTCCGGCTGCCACGGCGGCGCGCGCCAGTGCAGGTCATAATCGATATCGAATGCAGAGCCTTTTACCGGAGTTGATACGCCAAAGAAATTCACGAAATCATCGGTTTTATTACCGTGCAGCTTACCTTTTAGCGAGGTCCGTACGCCACTCGGGGCACTAACCCACACGCCATCCGTAGTCAGGCGACCAAAACCGGTATCCACCAGTCCGTTCGCCAACGTCAGAGTATCGCCGCTAATATTGAAATCACCCTCGATACGGCCATATTTTTGCCCCCATAGCCAGCACTCTGCGCAGCGAAGCTGAAGATCCGGCCAGCCGTGGAAATCAATTTTGGTATCAGACAGGGGGCCGCTGGTTTTAGCCGTCTCGCCGCTCTTCGCTGACGTTGGGTTGTAGTAGAGATAACGAATCGCCGCCAGCCACGGGGCATTCTTACGCATCGTCAGCGTTGCATTAATTTCACGCCCCTGAGCTTCAACTTTGGTGCCGCCGGCATCGGGCTGTGAAACAAGGCTGACGTTATTCCAGCTCTGGCCCGCCATCGTTAACGCTGGCGTACGCAGCGTGACCCGCTCCGGGAAGACCATATTACTGCTGACATCGTTTGCCGCTCCCCCCTGGAACAGCGCCAGCCACTGCGCACCGTCCATCGGCGGCATGTTCAGTTCTACACCAGATTGCTCAGGCAACGGTGACACCGCTTTACTGTCAGAGGTCAAAATAGCGCGGTCCAGGGTTAACTTATTCCCCAACAACCAGCGGCTGTTAATATGATTTTTTGCGCCAATAGAACCAGTTAGATTGAAGCTGCTTAACCCGCCATCAACCTTGATCTTTACTGGTAAAGATTCACCGGCTTGCTTATCAACTGGCGCAGGTAAGTGACTGCTTACATTCTTCAGATCGCCGTTGATATCAACTTTATAGTTCGCACTGCCGTGATACGGCAGCTCAATCGCCACTTTACCGTCCCAGGGCACGCTGCCGCTTAAAGCGCTATCAATCGACTTGGGTAATAAGCCGGTACGCGACGGCTGCCAGTTGGCTTTCATCCCGACGTCCACCAGGAACGCCTTTTCACCCTCAGTGGTCGAAAAATCAATATTCAGCGGCTGATTAAACCAGTTGGCGCTCATCGGCTCGCTTTTCAGATCACCGTTTACAAAGCTGAATTTGCCGGTCAGGTTCTGCAATGTGGTGTCGATAGGCTTGATGAACAGGCTGTTGTTCTTCAACTGAACATCGCCTTTCGCGGTGGTCATCTCGCCGTCCAGCGGGATATCAAGATGTAAGCGAGCGCTCACATTCCCATCCAGTTGAAGCTCATCCAGCGCCGCGCCCAGCGTTTTTTTCAGTGGTGTCTCGTTAAAGTAGGGACCAACCTCTTTACCTGGCCCGTTAACGTCAGCATCAATCAGCAGCTTCTCTCGCGAATAGTCGGGGATAACCGCATCCAGGTTGCTGGCAGCGACTTTACCCAGCATCACCTTATCGGCCTTCATCCATAAACCGTCATTGATAAAGTTGAGGTCGATATTCAGCCCGGTTAGTGCTGGCCAATCAGGCTGGAAAGCAAAGGTGGCGTTCTTAAGCGGCACCGAGACCTGGAACTGGCCTTCGTTATGCTTATACGGGAACAGGTGGGGATTACCACCGTAGGCCAGCGTGGCATCGGTGGCCTGACCGCCTTTAATCGCCCCACTGAGGTAATCTACCAGCGCTTTGCCCATGAGATTTTCCGGGAAGTAGCGCCATGCCTGACCGCCGTCATTGGTACTGATACCGGCCAGAATCCCCAGCCAGGGTTCATCGCCCTGCGGTTGCAGATAGCGGAATCCACCGCGAGCGCGAACACCGGTAGCCTGCACATCAATATCGCGACCATCGAGCATAAAGCCTTTATCATTCTTCACCCAGCTCAGGGTCGCATCGCCTTTGGCAATTTCCAGCGGCGCGCGAAAGACCGTCTCATACGGCATTTTCGCCTGTGTCATGCTGACGTGCAGAGCACCGTTCTCCACGCTCCCGGAAACGTTTCCTGAAAAGTGTTCAGCGCCCGGCAACAGCTTCCACTGCTTCCATGACATATCGCTCCAGTCAGCCTGGAAGCGGGTCTTTTCCACCGCTTGCAAAGGAATATCCAGCGCCAGAAGATTGATTTTGCCGCTTGGCTGGGTAGTTCGCCAGATTTCGCCCAGCGAAGGAGCCAGCTTGTCGGCCATCGGCTGCAGCCCGGTCAAACCGTTAAGGTTAAGATTGCTGGCGCGAATGCGCAGCTCGTCGCTGCGTTTGCTATTGTTCCCACCGACATCCTGAGCCGGGATCCACGCCATAGCCAGCGCGCCGCGCGGCCAGGGTTTATCATCAATAGAGATGCGCGTATCCGGAATTCGAAAACCCCAGCTTTGATTGTCGCGATAGATATGCGCCGTCAGGTTATCGACCGAAAGATGATGCTTATCTTTATCGCCTTGCCAGCTGGCCCCGCCTTTCTTCAGCCAGACATCGCCACTGGCAACATCGCCTTTATCGATGGTCATCCAGCCTTCAAGGCTAAACCGTGCGCTCTGCAAGGCAATATTGTCCTGCATCCAGCGCCCAAGCCATGGTTTAACGTCGATATCATCGGCCTGAAGCCAAACCCGCCCTTTATTGAGCAGGCCATCTTCGTCGCGCAGATCCATTCGCACCTGCATCACCCCATGCTGGCCGGTCAGGCTGCTGAGGCTAAGCTGTCCTTCTGCACGATGGCGGTTTTTGCCGTTTAGCCAGGTAAGCTGCGGGATTGCCAACTCGGCCCGCTGGCCGGAAATGGTCAGGAAGCTCAGATGGCTATCGCGGAGTATAAAGTGATCGAACTGGCGGAGGAAAAGATCGCTGATACGGTCGGTTTTCAGCCCCTCACCACCGTCATTGGTTTGAATAGGGGTGTTAGTATGAACCTGTAACTGCCAGAAAGTGAGATCGCGAAACTGCCAGCGCATATGCAGCAGGCTTTGCCACACGTCCAGCGCCAGAGTGACGCGTTTAATGGAGAGTTCACCGCCATCATTCAGGCCGGTCTTAATATCGCGAACATCAAGCGTAGGGCCAAAAGTTTGCCAACTGGCGGTAATTTGCGAGGCATCGACCGGTACGCCAGCGATAGCAGAAATTTTCGCCAGCACCTGGGGACGCCAGGTGTCCAACTGCGGCAACACGAGGCGCAGACCGCTCACCAGCAGTGCGACGACGACAATCAATGTTGCCGCGGTGAGCAGTAATATCCCGGGCAGTCGCCTCACGCATCTCTCCTTGTCAGCCTTTTACACTTCATCCGTCTGCCTCTCCTAAAATAGAGGCAAGCAGATGATTACATCATGACCACATCAAACTGCTCTTGATTATAGAGCGGCTCAATTTGCACTTTGACTTGTTTACCGACAAAGATTTCGACTTCCGCCAGCGCATGGGATTCTTCCCCTTTCAGCGTTTCCGCTACCGCAGGAGAAGCATAGACCAGGAAACGATCTGAATCGTAGGCATGATGCACGCGTACGATCTCACGCATAATTTCATAGCACACCGTTTCCACGGTTTTCACCGTGCCGCGGCCATGACAGGTCGGGCACTCATTGCACAGCACGTGCTCCACGCTTTCGCGGGTGCGTTTGCGGGTCATCTCTACCAGCCCAAGCTGAGAGAAACCGTTGATACTGGTTTTTACCCGATCTTTGCTCAGCGCCTGCTCAAGCGAATGCAGCACCCGGCGGCGGTGATCCTCATTGTTCATATCTATGAAATCAATGATGATAATCCCACCGAGATTACGCAGCCGCAGCTGGCGGGCAATGGCCTGCGTCGCCTCAATGTTGGTGTTAAAGATAGTATCATCGAGATTGCGATGGCCAACGAATGCACCGGTATTGATATCAACGGTGGTCATCGCTTCGGTCTGATCGATAATCAGATAACCGCCGGATTTCAGCTCTACTTTACGTTCGAGCGCACGCTGAATCTCATTTTCGACATCAAAGAGATCGAAGATCGGCTGGCGACCACTATAGTGCTCCAGCTTGTTGGTCATCTCCGGAATATATTCAGCAGTAAACTCGAGCAGCGATTCGTAAGTCAAACGGGAGTCGACGCGAATACGATCGAGCTGTGCATCGGCAAAATCGCGCAGCACACGTTGAGCCAGAGCCAGTTCACCGTACATCTGGTAGCGCGTTTGCTGGCGCTTTTTACGCTCCATGACTTTCGTCCAGACGCGCTTGAGATAGGCAGCATCGGCCGCCATCTCTTGTTCGTGAACGCCTTCCGCCGCCGTACGGATGATAAATCCGCCCTGCTCATCGCAGTAATCGGCCACCACTTTTTTCAGCCGTTCACGTTCAGCTTCGCTTTCAATGCGTTGCGAAACACCAACGTGCGAAGCGCCCGGCATAAAGACCAGATAACGGGAAGGAATGGTGATGTCGGTTGTCAGGCGAGCGCCTTTCGTACCGAGGGGATCTTTCACCACCTGCACCATCAGATCCTGCCCCTGACGCACCAGTTCGGAGATGTCGCGGACGGTAAACTGCTTTTGTTCTTCACCTGCCACACATTCGGTATGCGGCATAATATCGGAAGCGTGCAGAAATGCGGCCTTATCCAGACCAATATCTACAAAAGCCGCCTGCATTCCCGGCAGCACACGGCTGACACGGCCTTTGTAGATATTGCCTACTATCCCACGGCGCGCTTCACGCTCAATATGTATTTCTTGAAGAATACCGCCATCAATATACGCGACACGCGTTTCGGATGGCGTTACGTTAACTAATAATTCAGCTGTCATCTTTATCCCTTTTCTTCACGCAGTGAGTTAAAGTTACTGAGCAACTCATACGTTTCCACCAGCGGTAAGCCGACTACGGCGTGATAGCTGCCATTTATCTTCCTGACGAAACAGCCACCCAGCCCTTGAATACCGTATGCACCTGCTTTGTCTAAAGGTTCGCCACTGGCCACATAGTCGGCAATATCCTGCCCGGAAAGCAGGCGGAAGGTCACCTCTGTTATCACCAGGCAATCCAGCGTCTGCTGCTTATCGGCCAACGCCACGGCCGTCATGACCTGATGAGTTTTCCCGGAAAGCATACGCAGCATTTCTGCAGCGTGTCCGGCATCACGCGGTTTTTCCAGGACTTCGCCGTTAAGAATGACGATGGTATCCGCCCCCAAAACAGGCAGATCCCGCGGCGCTAACGCCACACCGGCCTGCGCTTTTTCCCGCGCCAGGCGCGAGACGTACTGCTGCGCACTCTCCTGCGCACGACGTTGTTCCTCAATACCAGGAACCAGTCGCTCAAAAGAGAGGCCAAGCTGGGTCAGCAGTTCCTGCCGACGCGGAGAACCTGAAGCCAGATACAGAGTCGTCATATCAACCTTATTGCACTGCAAATTGCTGGCGTACTTTACGCATCAGCAGGAAGATCCATGGCCAGAGCACGCCGTTTACTACACTACTCCAGAATACTTCCGGACGGAAAGAGACGTTGATCACTAAAAACTCTGCCCAGAAAACAATGATATCCACGGCGAGGGATAACATCACCACCACCAGCGCCTGCTGCCAGAGCGCCAGATTGCGGAACAACTGATATTTCAGCGCCACCAGATAAGCCACGATACTTAATGATAGTGCGCGAACGCCAAGCGTAGAGCCGCTGATGAGATCGAGGATCGCCCCCATCACAAAACCCGTGCCCACATTCACCCGATGGGGTAACGCGAGGATCCAGTACAGCAGGATAAGGAGTACCCAATTTGGCCGGTAGACGCTGATGTCCGCCGGCCAGGGCATAATCTGCAGCAATAGCGCAATGAGAAACGAGAGCCAGATAACCCAGCGTCCCTGGCTACGATAGCTTGCCACTATTGCCCCCCTGCAGGCAGAGGTTGCTGAGCCGGAGGCTGCGTTATGCCGGTTGCCGGAGCAGGCATTTGCGGCCCCATAGCATCCGGTGCAGGCAGAACCTGCGGCATCATCTGAGTTAGTCGTTCATTCGCGACGCGATGAACTTCTTCCGGCGTCATCGGGTTAGCGCCGTTGCGATCGGCTCCCCACAACAACAGCAGATAACGCAAACGCTGAAGGCCTGCGGTCGGGCGCGCCTGAATTACCGTATACGCGCGCTGCGTATCCAACTTCACGGACGAGACCACACCAACTGGATATCCTTCAGGGAAACGACCACCGAGACCTGAAGTCACCAGGACGTCGCCCACACGAATGTCGGTATTGGCTGGCAGATGCTCCAGTTGAAGATCGTCAGTACAGCCATTACCCGCAGCAATCACGCGAATGTCGTTACGCAGCACCTGAATCGGTAGCGCATGCGTCGCGTCGCAAATCAGCAGTACGCGGCTGGTCATCTTCGCCACGGCGACGACCTGACCAACGACGCCTTTATCGCTAATAACCGGCTGACCTTCATAAACGCCGTTAACGCTGCCTTTATCGATAACAACCTGATCGCTGTATGGATCGTTAACCGTTGAGATGACCTGAGTCACCATTTTTTGCTCGTCCTGGCGCAACGGAGAGCCCAGCAGCTCGCGCAGACGCGCGTTCTCCTGTTTGTACTGACCCAGCATCAGTAAGTCGCTGTTTTTCAGCAACAGTTCCTGGCGCAGCGCGCGGTTTTCCAGTTCGAGCTGGTCACGGGTTGCCAGCGTTTGCGATACGCTGTCGAGTAGTTCCCGGGGACCATTAGAGACAAAGTAGAAAGGGCTGACGGCAGTATCCATGTACGTTCGGATTTGACTGAACGTACCCAGGCGGCTGTCGGCGATTATCACGCCAAGCGCCACCAAAACCGCCAGAATAAGGCGAATCTGTAGCGACGGGCCACGGCTAAAAATTGGCTTCATAGGCTATGCGTATTCTCGTGTCAGTTAAGACCGGGGCAGCCGTATGCCAGCCGCCCGGATCTCAGGCTGACTACTCTTCGCTGAACAAGTCGCCGCCGTGCATATCGATCATTTCCAGTGCCTTACCGCCGCCACGAGCGACGCAGGTCAGTGGATCTTCTGCAACTACGACAGGAATTCCTGTCTCTTCCATTAACAGACGGTCGAGGTTGCGCAGCAAAGCGCCACCGCCGGTCAGAACCATACCGCGTTCGGAGATATCGGAAGCCAGCTCCGGTGGGCACTGTTCCAACGCAACCATCACCGCGCTAACGATGCCGGTCAACGGCTCCTGTAACGCTTCGAGGATTTCGTTAGAATTCAGGGTAAAGCCGCGTGGCACGCCTTCTGCCAGGTTACGCCCGCGAACTTCAATCTCGCGCACTTCATCACCCGGGTAAGCAGAGCCGATTTCATGCTTAATACGTTCTGCGGTGGCTTCACCGATCAGGGAGCCATAGTTACGACGCACATAATTAATCACGGCTTCATCAAAACGGTCACCGCCGATACGTACGGAGGAGGAGTAAACTACGCCATTCAGGGAGATAACCGCCACTTCAGTGGTACCGCCGCCGATATCCACAACCATAGAACCGGTTGCTTCAGAAACCGGTAAGCCAGCACCGATCGCAGCCGCCATCGGCTCTTCAATCAGGAAGACTTCACGGGCGCCTGCGCCCTGCGCGGATTCACGAATAGCACGACGTTCAACCTGGGTCGCGCCAACCGGCACGCAGACCAGTACGCGCGGGCTCGGGCGCATAAAGCTATTGCTGTGCACCTGTTTAATAAAGTGTTGAAGCATTTTTTCGGTGACGAAAAAGTCGGCGATAACGCCGTCTTTCATCGGGCGAATAGCGGCGATATTGCCCGGTGTACGCCCAAGCATCTGCTTCGCTTCATGACCAACAGCGGCGACGCTTTTCGGCGATCCGGCACGATCCTGACGAATGGCCACGACGGAAGGCTCATTCAATACGATGCCTTGTCCTTTTACATAGATAAGGGTATTCGCGGTACCCAGGTCAATGGACAGGTCATTGGAAAACATGCCACGAAATTTTTTTAACATACTAAGGGATAATCCTGAAAGCTGGGGCGGAAAACAAAATCCGCTTACTTTACCAACCACGCGCAGCAGCGACAAGGCGAAAAAATCATCTGCTGCGGTGAAAATTAGTGCAGTTCGTTTCCTTTGTTACAAATTTGACTGAGTCCGTCTGATGCTGAAATCTTCAGCAGCGCTCCGCGCTTGAATCTGTAACCTGTCAAAGGTCATGAACTGGCATTTACATTGCGATAATCCGGCAGGTAGACAAGCACACCCCCTTCACTATAGCGCGCGTTATTCTACGTGAAATCACGCTAAACGGCAGATCAAACAGAGTATCTTTGCGAATATTTTTTCACATTTGTGTCAAGTGGCTGTGAGGCGGCAAAAAATTCCCCCTGACCACCGGTGACACCGCATTGAGACAGCACCTGCCACTCGCTACGGCTGAGCACGCCCGTCGCGAAAACCTGAACCGGCATTCCCTTGCAGGCTTCAACCAGGCTCTGAACCAGCAGCTGATTCTCACTACGTTTTTCTATATTTCGCGATAATCCCGAATGCAGCTTAATAACTTCGACGTCAAGCTGCTTGATCCAACTGGTTCCAACCAGCGTCAGACCCGCCTGAACAACGGCCACCCGAATACCTAAAGCATTAATTAGCCGCATAACCGGCTGCAGACGGGCGATATATTGACAAACATCTGCCTCTGCAAGTTCAAAAATAATACGTCGACGCTGCGATTTTTCGCATTGCATCAAAGTATCGCGCAGCCAACGCTGGAATCGCGGGCGAATTAACGACTCAACCGTAATCTGTAAAGCGAGGTTTTCTTCCGGCCAGAAACCTAAAAATGGCAATATTCGGGTAATCTGCAGGCGGTCATACTCTTCTGCCAGACCGAATTGCAACACCATCGGCATATATTCCGCCGCAATCACTTCTTCTTTACCGTCATAAAGACGGCACATCAGTTCCCGGTGATGAACGCGACCATCGCGAGTTACGGCGGGTTTCTGGTAGAGTCGCGGTCCGCCTCGGCTAAGCATTTGCTCAATCAGCGTTCGCCAGCGAACGTTACCACGGCCTTTCTCCGGCAAAGAATCATCATAGACTGCCCAACTATTACTGCCTTGCAGTACCGCATTGCGTGTTGCCGCTTCCGCGTGTTCCATGACCTGAGCGGCCGTTTGCCCGCTACGGAAAGCGCAGATACCAATATGCATCATATCGTCGCGATCGAGAATTCGCGTCGGCGGCAAGGCATCCATGGCTTTCAATAACAACCCAGCAATGCTGTCCGCCTCTTTTAATGTGCGATGTGGGAGCAAAACGGCAAAATCACTCCGGTGATAGCGCGCCAACAGCGCACCGGGATAGCGCATGATAAAAGTAGAGAGCATATTGATGAGCGTAAAGTAATGCTCTTCGGTCGCCCCACGCCCCCAGTTATCGCGCAGTAGATCGAAATCAGGCAAGCGGATCATCATCACGATGCCATATGACCCGACTTTTTCCTGGTCTTCGAGCAGCGTCGTCAGCTGATTATCAAAGAACAGACGGTTACTCAGCCCAGTTTTTGAGTCCTGCGCGACGTAAGAGCGAATCAGCGTATCCATACGGCTTCGCTGATCGCTGGCAAACTGAAGTTCTGACAGCAGCATATCCAGCGCGCTACTGATGTTAGCCGGCCATTCATGTACCGATCCACGAACCTGCGGCCCACGCTCACCATTAAGAATGCGTGCGGCTCGCAGCTCCAGTAACTCCTGTCCAGCCAGTTGACGGCGGATCCAGCGCACGGAGAAAAAGATGATCAACACCATAAAGCCAATGGCGATAGAGAGCGGCGCGGTGACATGTAGAGAACGGAAATAATTAGCCATCGGATCCAGATAAACCAGATGGATAACCATACCAGGGTGCTTAAGCGATGGCACCGTGATATTGCGGAACTGGTTGCTGCTGCCTAACGGGCGATAATTATCGGTACGTGAATGGCGGTAGACCGATTTGCCATTGAGCTGAAAATCGACACTCACCACTTCGGCCGGCGTCATCAGCTCCTCCATCTGCGGTTCGAGCTGGTCAAAGGACATAGAAACCAGGCGGTTATCCAGCATCGTCGCCACGGCCTGGACCCGGTTGGACATTTTTAGCTGAATACCATTATAAAAACTCAGCGAAGAACCAATAAGCGTGACAAAGATAGTCAGGCTAGTCAGTAGCGTGACAAACGCTGAGAATTTCGTCGTTAATCGCATCCCTGTGTTAACTCCGCATGTGAATGACTACCCGACAAACATTCGGGCTCCTGTACTGGCACTTAGGCTAAAGTAAGCACTAACTTGCTAAAGAGCGACGCATACTACCAAAGCTGGCGCATCTGGCAATTTATTGCGTTACATCGGTGTCATAATGCCGTTAGCGAGTATAGTCTGCAGAAAAAATTTTCCAATCATCCAACCTATGAGGATCGGCGCATGCAGGCTTTAATCTTAGAACAGCAGGATGGCAAAACAATCTCTTCGGTGCAAACCATTGACGCCAGCCAGTTGCCGCAGGGCGATGTGACAGTGGATATCCAATGGTCGAGCCTAAACTATAAAGATGCATTGGCCATCACCGGTAAAGGAAAAATCATCCGTAACTTTCCGATGATTCCTGGCATCGATTTCGCAGGCTCTGTGCACAGCAGCGAAGATCCGCGCTTCCACGCAGGCCAGCAAGTGCTGTTAACCGGGTGGGGTGTCGGTGAAAACCACTGGGGCGGGCTGGCAGAGCGAGCTCGCGTAAAAGGCGACTGGCTGGTGGCAATGCCTCAAGGTCTGGATGGCCGTAAAGCAATGGCCATTGGCACCGCAGGTTTCACCGCCATGCTGTGCGTGATGGCACTGGAAGATGCCGGTATTCGTCCTGAAGATGGTGAAATCGTGGTGACGGGTGCCAGCGGCGGCGTCGGCAGTACCGCGGTGGCTCTGCTGCATCACCTGGGATATCAGGTAGTGGCGGTGTCCGGTCGCGAAAGTACCCATGAATATCTGAAAAGCCTTGGTGCACAGCGCATCCTTAGCCGCGATGAGTTCGCCGAAACCCGCCCGTTGGAAAAACAGCTGTGGGCTGGTGCCGTAGATACCGTCGGCGATAAAGTGCTGGCGAAAGTGCTGGCGCAAATGAACTACGGCGGATGCGTAGCAGCCTGTGGTCTGGCCGGGGGATTCGCCCTGCCGACAACCGTGATGCCGTTTATTCTGCGCAACGTCCGCCTGCAGGGCGTGGACTCCGTCATGACTCCGCCCGCTCGCCGTGCTCAAGCCTGGCAGCGACTGGTTCACGATCTGCCGGAGTCATTCTATGCGCAAAGCGCAACTGAAATTACCCTCGCCGAAGCCCCTGAGTTTGCCGATAAGATTATGGCTAACCAGATTCAGGGCCGCACGCTGGTGAGGATCGCCTAATCTGCAATTTTTCGTGACATATTCGCGATAAGTCTCCGCCTCCGTCATGCTTAGAAAAATGCATGACGGAGGATGCCATGAAACTAAAAAAACTGACGGAAGCCGACGTGACGGCAGAATCCGTTTTTATGCTACAACGTCGCCAGGTCCTGAAAATGTTAGGCATCAGCGCGACCGCCCTTTCACTCTCTCCCACCGCGCAAGCGGATCTGCTGGATTGGTTTAAAGGCAACGACCGCCCACCGGCGCCTGCAGGTAAAGCGCTGACTTTTGATAAACCAGCGCAGTGGCAAAACAATCTGACGCTGACGCCGGAAGATAAAGTATCCGGCTACAACAACTTCTATGAATTCGGGCTCGATAAAGCTGACCCTGCGGCCAATGCTGGCAGCCTGCGCACCGATCCGTGGACGCTGACGATCGGTGGCGAAGTGGCGAAACCGCTGACGCTCGATCATGATGACCTGACCAAGCGATTCCCGCTGGAGGAGCGTATTTACCGGATGCGCTGCGTCGAAGCCTGGTCGATGGTGGTTCCGTGGGTCGGATTCCCGTTACATAAATTACTCTCGCTGGTCGAACCCACCAGCAACGCCCGCTACGTGGCATTTAAAACCCTTTACGCCCCTGAGCAAATGCCAGGCCAGAAAGATCGCTTTATCGGCGGCGGGCTGGCGTACCCATACGTAGAGGGACTGCGGCTCGATGAGGCGATGCATCCTCTGACTCTGCTCAGCGTTGGCGTATATGGCAAAGCGCTGCCGCCGCAGAACGGTGCGCCGGTTCGGTTAACCGTTCCCTGGAAATACGGCTTTAAAGGGATCAAGTCCATCGTCAGTATCGAACTGACTCGCGAGCGCCCACCCACGACCTGGAACCTGGCCGGTCCTGATGAATATGGTTTCTACGCCAACGTCAATCCGCACGTCGATCACCCCCGCTGGTCACAGGCTACCGAGAGATTCATCGGCGCGGGCGGCGTCCTCGATGTCAAACGTCAGCCAACGCTGTTGTTCAACGGCTATGCTGATGAAGTTGCATCGCTGTACCGGGGCCTGAATTTGCGGGAGAACTACTAGTGCGCCTGAACGTAAAACAGATAACCGGGCTGAAAGTGATGCTCCATCTGGCCGGTTTTTTACCCTTGATATGGCTTTTCTGGGCAGGAAATCAGGGGTATTTCAGCGCCGATCCGGCAAAAGATATTCAGCACTTTACCGGTAGGATGGCTCTTAAATTCCTGCTGGCGACCTTGCTTGTCTCTCCGCTGGCGCGCTACGCTAAGCAGCCTTTATTGATACGCACCCGACGCTTATTAGGTTTATGGTGCTTTGCCTGGGCTACGCTGCATTTGACCAGCTACACGCTGCTCGAACTCGGCATTAACAATCTGGCGCTATTGGGCACGGAAGTGCTCACCAGGCCTTACCTGACGTTGGGCTTAATAAGTTGGTTGATCCTGCTGGCCCTTGCGGCGACGTCTACCCAGGCGATGCAGCGAAAACTGGGCCGTCGCTGGCAAACATTACATAACTTCGTCTATTTAGCTGCGATCCTCGCCCCCATCCACTATCTGTGGTCGGTGAAAATTTTATCCCCACAGCCAATGATTTATACGCTACTGGCGATCCTGCTTTTAGCGTGGCGTTACAAGAAGTTCCGCCAGTGGTGGCGCTAATCTCCGGATATGTGCAGTTTCCCGCAGTTCTTTTATCAGCCGCGACTCTTTACACGATAGCGGTTGATAATCTTCCCTGATAAGACCAGTATTTAGCTGCCAAATGCTACGAAATCGTTATAATGTGCGACTTTGGTTTTCCTGACGGGCTTTTATAGCCCTGAAAAGGTGACAATTGCGTATCGAAGGTATATTTTGTTTTTTACCCGAGAATGGCAGAAGATGGCCGCAAGATGGTTGATAAGTTCCGCATTTTGCTTCTAAGCAGTCGGGGCTTACCTGTCGGCTTCAAACGAAGCGCGGCGTCTTGATATCAGCAGTAATTCATATGCTTTACAGACGGCGCTAACACGCCTGTCACAATCACACTAAACAAAGAGTACGGAACCCACTCATGGATATTCGTAAGATTAAAAAACTGATCGAGCTGGTTGAAGAATCAGGCATCTCCGAACTGGAAATTTCTGAAGGCGAAGAGTCTGTACGCATCAGTCGTGCCGCGCCAAACGTAGGTTTCCCGGTGATGCAACAGGCTTACGCTGCACCGATGATGCAGCAGCCAGCTTTGTCTAACGCTGTCGCGCCTGCGGCAACTCCAGCAATGGAAGCCCCTGCAGCAGCGGAAATCAGTGGTCACATCGTACGTTCCCCAATGGTTGGTACTTTCTACCGCACCCCGAGCCCGGATGCGAAAGCGTTCATCGAAATCGGTCAGAAAGTTAACGCGGGCGATACCCTGTGCATCGTTGAAGCCATGAAAATGATGAACCAGATTGAAGCCGATAAATCCGGCGTGGTGAAAGCCATTCTGGTCGAAAGTGGTCAACCGGTAGAATTTGACGAGCCACTGGTCGTCATCGAATAACGAGGCGAACATGCTGGATAAAATTGTTATCGCCAACCGCGGCGAGATTGCATTGCGTATCCTGCGTGCCTGTAAAGAACTGGGCATCAAGACCGTTGCTGTGCACTCAACGGCGGATCGCGATTTAAAACACGTATTGTTGGCGGATGAGACGGTCTGTATCGGCCCGGCTCCGTCCGTAAAAAGCTATCTGAATATCCCGGCAATCATCAGCGCCGCTGAAATCACTGGCGCGGTGGCTATTCATCCGGGTTATGGTTTTCTCTCAGAAAACGCGAATTTCGCCGAACAGGTAGAACGTTCTGGCTTTATCTTTATCGGCCCGAAAGCTGACACCATCCGCCTGATGGGCGACAAAGTGTCTGCTATTACCGCGATGAAGAAAGCGGGCGTGCCGACCGTTCCCGGTTCCGACGGCCCTCTGGGCGACGATATGGATGCTAACCGTGCTCATGCGAAACGCATTGGCTACCCGGTGATTATCAAAGCATCCGGCGGTGGCGGCGGTCGCGGTATGCGCGTTGTTCGCGGTGATGCCGAACTGGCGCAATCCATCTCCATGACTAAAGCTGAAGCGAAAGCTGCTTTCAGCAACGACATGGTTTATATGGAGAAATACCTGGAGAATCCTCGTCATATTGAGATCCAGGTTCTGGCTGACGGCCAGGGTAACGCTATCTATCTGGCGGAACGCGACTGCTCTATGCAGCGTCGTCACCAGAAAGTGGTCGAAGAAGCGCCAGCACCGGGCATTACCCCGGAACTGCGTCGCTATATCGGCGAGCGCTGCTCCAAAGCATGCGTGGATATCGGCTATCGCGGGGCGGGTACTTTCGAGTTCCTGTTTGAAAACGGCGAGTTCTATTTCATCGAAATGAACACCCGTATTCAGGTTGAACACCCGGTAACTGAAATGATCACCGGCGTTGACCTGATCAAAGAGCAGTTGCGTATTGCAGCTGGTCAGCCGCTGTCCATCAAGCAGGATGAAGTCGTGGTTAAAGGCCATGCGGTGGAATGCCGTATCAACGCCGAAGACCCGAACACCTTCCTGCCGAGTCCGGGTAAAATTACTCGCTTCCACGCGCCGGGCGGTTTTGGCGTACGTTGGGAGTCTCATATCTACGCAGGTTACACCGTGCCTCCGTATTATGACTCAATGATCGGTAAGCTTATCTGCTACGGCGAAAACCGTGATGTGGCGATTGCACGTATGAAGAATGCGTTGCAGGAACTGATTATCGATGGCATCAAAACCAACGTTGATCTGCAGATTCGTATCATGAACGACGAGCATTTCCAGAATGGTGGCACCAATATCCACTATCTGGAGAAAAAACTCGGATTACAGGAGAAGTAATAATTCTCCCTGTCGCGAACTCACGGCGGGGCGTTTTCACTTCTGATGTCGTAATCAATAAGGGAGGCCAAAACCTCCCTTATTTACGCCCAGCGTTTAACGATAGCCTGCAATTTCTTCTCTTAGTGCAGCAAGATTTTCTTCGCCTTCAACAATTCCCAGTTCAAAGCAATACCGTTTTGTTTCACCAGGTTGGATAAACGGCAAACGACCCGACGCTCGTTCCGTATCACGCCCATCGGGAAAACTATTACTCACTTCCAGCCCCATAACATACTCACCGGCACCCAAATTTTTCCACTGAATAAAGTTCGGCAGCGCCCTGGTATCGAACTTTTCATACACTCCCCAGCCCAGTTGATGATTAATTAGCGCAACTTTACTCATTCCATCACTATCACTGTTCAGCGTCAGGTAATAAACCTGTTCGGCAAAACCCGGCTCCGGAGCGGTAATCGTCAGATGATCCGCCAGACCTTCTGCAGCACGTGGTGTTCGCGGCGTTACGCTTTTAGCCGACAGAATAATTTCCGCTTCCGGTGAGAGCAGCGGCCAGCCGTAGTTAAAGTGATAAAGAATTTGCAGCGGCTGCGCGGTAAAACCGTTATTCGTCACCTTATCTTCAATAAACAGCGTATTGCTGCCGTAAGTACAGCGAATCGTTCTTTCCAGCGTCAGGTTTTCACCAAACAGTCGGGTTTCGCGGACCTTACCGGTGATTATAAATTCTGTACCGTCATCGCTTTGTTCCGTGCGATAGCCCACCTCTTCCGCTGGTGTAGCAGCAATTCGGCCATGTAAACCTAACGTTTCACCCTCATCTTCACAGGGCGTACCGATATAGCTCAGCCCGCAGGTCGTTAATAACCCGGCGCAAAAACTGCGTAAAAAACCATTGCCCTGAGCATCAAAAAAAGCCGGTGCGACTACCCCATTAGCAGTAATAAAAGAGAGTGATACCCCCTTGTAGCTGGCCCATGCGATATCCAGTGCCCGATCTTTTAGTACCGTAAAATCTAGCCCCGCGCCAGAACGGACATCAAATGCCTCCGTTCCCTTCGCTTTACCGCTGCGTAATTCATAGTGTTTTATGCCCGCGACCTGGGAGATATGGCCAATCCACGGGCGAACATCGTTGATAGGTTTCATCAGCTATTTTCCTGCACTAACACTTGGTGGCGTTCGATAAAAGCAGTAATCTCCGCCAACATCGAGGTTCCCTCCATCGGCCCCCTGCGGGTCACAGCCAGCGCCCCGCAAGCATTAGCGTATTGCAGTGCCTGTCGCGCGTCATAACCCAATTGACGGCAGGCGATATACGCACCGCCAAAACAGTCACCCGCGCCAGTAGGATCGATTTCCTGCACCGGATAACTATCGACATGAAATTGTTCCGTTGCAGACCAGAAGCTCGCCCCCTTACTCCCACGTTTTACAATGACCTCCTTTACGCCATCTTCAAGGAAACCCGCAATGGCACGCTCTGGAGTCAAATGCGATGACAGCAGCAGAACTTCACCTTCACTCGGCATATAAATATCCGTTAGCTCCAACACAAAATGCAGGGCATCACGCATTTCCGGAATATCAAGCATCTCTTTACGAATATTAGGATCAAAAGAAATAACCCCTCCATTCTGCTTAACTAACATCACCGCTTTCTTTACAGCATTAACCATATGAAACGAAAACAGTGATGACCCCATAATATGGAAATGCGTGCAATCTTTCAGTAGAGTTTCATCAACATGGCTGGCTGATAATTTTCCACAGGCAGCATTTTTAATATTGAAAATAAAATCGCGCTCACCAGATTCATGGTAAGTGACAAAAGCACTACCGGTGGTCTCCAGCGGTAACACTGAGATTCCCCGGATATCGACCCCATCAGCCGCCAGGCGATTGATATTGATATCGCCAAAACCATCTTTGCCCACGCAACTAATAATTCCGCACGATACACCAAAGCGGGTAACCTGGTCGATAAAAATGGCTGGCGCTCCGCTAGGATAAGGACCATTCCAGATACCGGATTGATCGAATCGCTGACCTTTCTGGTTCGCCATAATTTCAACCAGAATTTCTCCAATTGTGAATACTTTACTCATACAATTAATCCCTTGAAATATTTAGCCGCGTTTTCTTTTATTTCTAACATCGACATAAACCGCAATAAGAATAACCAGTCCCTTGACTACCATCTGATAAAAATAGGGGACATTCATTAAATTCATCCCATTATTAATCACACCAATGGTTAATGCGCCGATCATAGTACCGACAACAGTGCCATAACCACCATTGAGACTCGTGCCGCCAAGAACTGCTGCCGCAATAGCATCCAGTTCATAGCTTAACGCTGCATTCGGTTGTCCTGAATAAAGACGTGAAGCCAGAATCATACCGCTAATGCCCGCTAGCACAGCGGTAATCATAAAGACTTTTATTTTGAGACGAACAACGTTGATGCCAGAATATACGGCAGCCTCTTTATTACCACCGGTGATGTAAATTTTTCGACCAAATGTGGTTTTTGTCAGAATAAAATGATTAATTAACAACAGAACTAATAAAATCCAGATAGGGATCGGGATATATAAAAACTCACCATTGCCTAATGCCAGGAATGCATTGCTTTTAATCATAATTGGCATACCATCAGTGACGATATAGGCAATACCCCTAAAAATCCCCATTGTAGCAACTGTAACGATGAAGGAAGGAATTCCGGCAATCGCCGTCAGACCACCATTAATCATACCCAAAATCAGCGCTGCAATAATAGAAAGTGGAATTAATAAAATAAAAGGTATGCCCCAGGATGCACCGAGAGCTGCAAAGGTGCCAATCAGTGCTATGGTTGAACCCACGGATAAATCGATATCACCAAGAAGCAGGACATAGGTCATCCCATAGGCAGTAATTGCGATAATCGATACCTGAAGAATAATATTAGAGATATTATTCCCAGTAAAGAAACTATCATTCAGGAAACTGAAGAAAATGATTAAGATAATCATTCCACTCAGAATCCCACCATACTGTTTAAATATTTTCTTAAAATTATTCCTGGCTGAAAGACTCCGTTCACTGGGCATAGAGATTATTTTCTCCGTCATTTACTGTACTCCTGTTGCAGCGGTCATCACCTGTGTCTGTGTCAGGTTTTCACATGGATAGATGTCAGCGATGGCTTTGTTACGCATAACAACCAGGCGGTCGCTCAGCGCCATCACTTCCGGTAATTCTGATGAAACCAGAATAATCGCCGTACCAGCAGCAGCCAGTTGACGAATAACATTATAAATTTCAAATTTCGCCCCAACGTCTACGCCACGAGTAGGCTCATCAAGCAATAGAATACGCGGCGTTTTTTCCAGCCACTTTGACAATACAATTTTTTGTTGGTTACCACCGCTTAATGCGCTCACTGGTTGATGAATCGAGCTAATTTTCGTATTCATTAGCTCTACAGATTTGAGGGTTTTCAGCTCTTCTTGTTGGTGGTTAATCAACCCCAGGCGTGACGCGTTATATTGAAAAGCTACATGATGCGTATTCATGTTCACATCGTGCATCAGAACTAACCCCTCCTCCTTACGGTTTTCAGTCACAAATGCAATGCCATGTTCAATTGCCTGTTTCGGAGAACGGATTTCAACCTTTTCGCCATCAATCAGGATCTCACCCTGCCAGGCAACAATCCCAAATATCGCCTTCATGACATCAGAGCGGCCGGCCCCCACAAGTCCGAAGAAGCCCAGTACTTCACCTGGCCTAACGGCAAAATTGATCTGATGAAAAAGAGTTGAATGAGTCAGCGCTCTGACTTCCAGTCTCGGAGTTACGCTAGCCTCGGGTTTCTCGCCAATACGTGGAGGCCAAATATTTTTCATCTCCCGTCCAACCATCTGCGCAATGAGCTGCTGAATCTGGATATTTTTCTTCTCATGTGTCGCAATATATTCACCGTCGCGAATCACTGAAATATCGTCAGAGATACGCATAATTTCGTCCATGCGATGAGAGATATAAATAACTGCACTACCGCGCTGCGTTAGCCTGGCAATAATATTAAATAAGATTTCAGCTTCGTTATCGCTCAAGGATGATGTTGGTTCATCCATGATGACGACATCAGCGGGATAACTTAACGCCTTAGCAATCTCCACCAGCTGGCGTTGCGCCATCGACATATCACCAACCAGGCCATGAGCATCCAGTGGGATCCCCAACTCCATCAACAACCGCTGACAATCAGCAAGCATTTTCCTGTCGTCAATAATACCCAACCGCATCGGTTCATTATTGGCATAAATATTTTCTGCAACCGTCATATTATTACTCAGGCTTAGCTCCTGAAAAATAATTGCAATACCAAGCTTTCGTGAATGCTGTGGATTATTTATAGCGATCGGCTTACCATGTAGTGTAATCGTCCCTTTTGTCGGAGGATAGACCCCGGCAAGAATCTTCATCAACGTCGATTTTCCGGCTCCATTCTCCCCTAATAAAGTATGAACTCGCCCTTTACGAATTGAAAGTGTGATATCCTTGAGTGCCTGAACGTGGCCGAACATTTTGGCCACGTGAGAAATTCCCAGAATTACATCCGTCATAACCACCTCAACTCCACAGTAAAATAATCATTACTACGTTAATCTAATTAGTAAGACCAAAGCATTAACAAAAGGGTTTATCGGTAACCTTTCTGGCTTTATAAAAATAAAGCTCACAATAGAAATTTATTAGAGTTAAAAATGACCATCAGGCTTAAAAATAGAGTACAACCTGACGGTCACGTAGATAATATTTACTGTAGAATAGTTTATTAAATACTATTTACCCGTATACACCCCAGGCTGAACAGGAATTAGTTTATCCACTGGTTTGCCATTCAGATGATCAACCGCAGCATCAATTGCTTTTGCGCCCATTTGGTCCGGATACTGCCGAATTACTGCTGCAAACGTTTTCTCACTGTCAACCGCATCACGTGCTTCTTTCATTCCATCGAAACCAATAATTTTAATGTTCTCATTATGGGCAGATTTTGCCGCGATAACAGCTGCCAGCGCAGCATCATCGCCAAAACCAAACAACCCATTAAGATTCCGGTTCGCCTGCATGATATTCTGCGCGGCGGTTAATGCTTCGGCACGAGTGATCCCAGGCTGTTCTGCGACAATTTTAATATTAGGAGTCGCCGCCAACCCTTTTTTAAACCCTTCTACACGATCGACAACAGACTGTAATGCCGGGTAGCTAATAATTGCCACGGTGCCTTTACCATCCAACAGCGTACCCATTAATTTACCAGCTTCTACCCCACCGGCGTAGTTATCGGTCGCGACATGTGCCACAACTGGTACACCTTCAGCTGCAACATCAACGGTGATAACAGGAATACCAGCTTTATCTGCTTTGATAATGGCCGCCTGAACGCCTTTTGAATCCACTGGTGAAATAATAATGGCATCTACTTTTTTTGTAATAAAATCTTCAACATCTGAAAGTTGTTTATTTAAGTCCTGATTGGCGATAGAGATACTTAAATCAACATTATCTTTCTTCGCTTCATCTTTCATTGCATTGGCAAGATCAATATAAAATGGGTGCTGTTGCGTCAGTAATGATGCGCCAATTTTATACTCTTTAGCAAAAGTGCTTTGAGAAAAAATAGCCAGTCCAATTAGCATCGCCAGGCCAGGAAATTTGAAGTTTTTCATAAATAAT
Source organism: Klebsiella sp. MISC125 (assembly GCF_051131775.1). Lineage (NCBI taxonomy): Bacteria > Pseudomonadati > Pseudomonadota > Gammaproteobacteria > Enterobacterales > Enterobacteriaceae > Klebsiella > Klebsiella sp. MISC125. The sequence continues at coordinate 600,267 of NZ_CP180448.1, read as the reverse complement.
CCTCATTGTTATTTGTAGGGTTGCTTTATATTAGAGTTTACCTGCACTACCACACACGCCAATAATTCGGGTAACAACTTGTTTCATGGCGGCCTTTGCCGGCTGCATATAATGTCGTGGATCGTTAGCCGCTGGGTTATTATGAAAATGACTTTTTAATGCATCAGCAAAGGCTATTTTTAATTCTGTGGCGACGTTAACTTTACAGATGCCAAGTTGAATACATTTTTGTATATCTTGTTCAGCTAACCCGGACGCACCATGCAGAACCAAAGGTACTTCCACCTTATTGCGAATTTGCGCCAGGCGATCAAAATCCAGATGGGGCTCATGGACGTAAAGACCATGCGCCGTACCAATCGCCACAGCCAGTGAATCGATCTGCGTGCGCTGGACAAATTCCGCTGCGGCTTCAGGTGAGGTATAAGCAGAATCTTTTGCATCAACAATCAGATCATCCTCTTGTCCCCCAAGTCGCCCCAACTCCGCTTCAATGCTGACGTCATAAGCGTGACAAAAAGCCGTTACTTCTTTCACCAACGCAATATTCTTTTCAAAAGATAGATGCGAACCATCAATCATCACTGAGCGGATACCGGCTCGCACTTTACTGAAAATATCGTCAGTATTTTCGTGATGATCGAGGTGCAGGACTAACGGGATGTCATATTCTTGCGCCAGCGACGCAGCCAGCGATACCAGATTCCCCACGCCACCGTATTGATATGTCCCCGGAGTTCCTGCCAGCATAACCGGTGAACGAAATTCTGCCGCAGTTTCGACAACGACTTGTAACGTTTCAAGATTGTGGATGTTAAACGCCGGAACGGCATACCCCTGCTGCTGTGCCTTTTTCAACAGATTTTTACTTGAAATAATGTACATCTCAGCTCCTGTTATTGCGCCTAAACCTTACAAAACGAAGATGAATCATTTTTTCATTTTCATTTTGAAAGAAAACTAGCACATCACCAGGGGATAAAAGTGTGAAGTAGCTCTAATGGTGAAAAATAACTTACAAAATGTAATTTAAACATCAAGATTATTTTCCAAATGAAAGTTATTCCATTCCAGCGCAGGAGATCGTTAAAAACTTTTTAATTCAACAAGTTATTCAATTAAACATCGTACTAAACAGGTGCTTTCAACTGTCTTCAAGTTTCATGGTTACGATTAAGGTAACTTTCAAAGAAAAAGGCATAACGCTATAGTGTTAACTATTGCAGGCCAATTACGAGTGTTATCGTGCCCAGAAAATCATCTAATCTGCTGAAACGCAGGCTAAAAATCGCAGAAATCGTTAGTGCTCAGGGCGAAATTAAAGTTGACGATCTTTCGACTCAGCTTGGAGTCTCTGGTGTAACCATTCGCGGCGATCTGAGTTATCTGGAGCAGCAGGGCTATTTGAAACGTTCTTTCGGCGGCGCAATCTCAACACACCAGCTCCCGACAGAAGCTGAAGTTTCGTCACAAACAGCCAAACCATCCCAAGCATTGCAAATGGAGATCGCACGCCACAGTATGCGGTTGATACGCGATCGCGATACGCTGTTTCTCGGCCATGGCCCTCTCTGCCGTAGGGTTATCCCATTGCTTAACGGGCTGAAAAAAATTCGACTGATTACTAACGATCCTGAAAGCGCGATGCTGGCAAATCAGTTCATTGATGGGGAAATCATTCTTGCTGGCAGCGAAATGCTACGCCCTGAAGGAATTTTGGTGGGAAAATCTCTGGAGCAGATTTTTTTACATCACGCCATTACCCACAGCATTCTCGAAATAGATAGCGTTGACGCCGACGGTGCGCTGGGAATCGTGATACCCGAGCTGGTAACAGCCAGCCAACACTGCTTCGATAACTCTCACAGTAAAACTATTTTGCTAGCCACGGTAACAGGTGCAGCAACGGCTCCAATTGGCCATCTCAATCAGGTGGAAAATGTGATCGTCTGCGACAGTATTAGCAAGCAATATCAGCAACAATTACATGATGCGGATTTTGTTACTTTATATACAAATAATGAATGTTTAACTTGGTCTAATCACGAAAAAAATCAGTAATGAGAGGGCATTTGTGGCGCTAACTATCTGTACATTAGGCGAACTTCTGGTGGAGTTTTTATCCCGAAATCCACAGCAAAAATTCACCCGCCCCGGCGAATTTATTGGCCCATTTCCCAGTGGGGCTCCCGCTATTTTCGCCGCACAAGTCGCCAAATTACAACACCGTGCGATTATTTTCGGCTGCGTGGGTAACGATGATTTCGGTCGGCTGAATATTGAACGGCTACGTCACGAGGGCGTCATTGTTGACGGCATTCACATTATGAATAACGCCGTTACAGGTACTGCATTTGTTAGCTACCATAGTCCCCAGGAACGTGATTTTATTTTTAATATTCCCGACAGCGCCTGCGGTCTATTTACAGATAAGCATATTGATAGAGAGTTGCTGCGACAGTGCGGTCATATCCACATCATGGGCTCATCGTTATTTTCGTTCCGTATGATCGATGCCACGCGTAAAGCGATGATGGCGATTAAAGCGTCAGGCGGTACTGTCTCTTTTGACCCCAACATCCGTAAAGAGATGCTTAATATTCCTGAAATGGAACAAGCTTTTGATTATTTAATTGAATATACAGACATTTTCTTACCCAGTGAAAGCGAACTTCCCTTTTTTTCCCGGCATAAAAACCTTAAAGAAGAGCAGATCATTAGTGATTTATTATCCGCCGGGGTAAAGCATGTGGTGGTCAAACGCGCGCAAAACGGGGCGAGCTACAATCGACTCGAAAATGGGAAACTGCAAACTTTGCACCTTCCGGGATATAGCGTGAACAACGTTGACCCTACCGGTGCTGGCGATTGTTTTGGCGCAACCTTCGTCACATTATTTCTTGCCGGAGTCCCTCCCGAAACTGCTCTGGACTATGCCAACGCCAGCGGTGCGCTCGCCGTCATGCAGCAGGGTCCAATGGAAGGGATATCATCTCTTGGCGAAATAGAGGATTTTCTGCGCAGCCAACGCTAACGGTAAATTTTTCCTGTCAGATTATTTTCCCCATCCAGCCTGTTGCCGTAGAATTGCCCGTTTCATGCATCCATACCATAAGGAAGACACCTTCCATGGACAAACGGTTTGTTCAGGCCCATAAAGAAGCGCGCTGGGCGCTGTGGCTGACCCTCCTCTATCTTGCTGCCTGGCTGGCTGGCGCCTATCTGCCAGGCGTGGGTATTGGTATAACCGGCCTGCCGCATTGGTTCGAAATGGCCTGTCTGCTGGTACCTCTGCTGTTTATCCTACTGTGTTGGGGAATGGTGCGTTTCATTTTCCGCGACATCTCTCTGGAGGATAACGATGCAGTTTGAAATCATCGTCGTCCTGCTTGCCTACCTGTGTTTGGTATTTGGGCTGTCGTTTTACGCGATGCGCAAACGCAGTAGCGGCAATTTTCTCAGCGAGTATTTTCTCGGGAGCCGTTCAATGGGTGGTTTCGTCCTCGCGATGACGCTGACGACCACCTATATCAGTGCCAGTTCATTTATTGGTGGACCGGGAGCCGCCTATAAATACGGGCTTGGCTGGGTGCTGCTGGCCATGATTCAGGTTCCGACAATCTGGCTCTCGCTCGGGATTCTCGGCAAGAAATTCGCTATCCTGGCGCGGCGTTACAACGCGATCACCCTGAACGATATGCTACAGGCGCGATACCAAAGTCGCGCGGTCGTATGGATAGCCAGCGTGAGCCTGCTGGTCGCTTTCGTCGGGGCGATTGCCGTGCAGTTTATCGGCGGTGCCCGACTGCTGGAGACAGCCGCCGGAATTAAGTATGAAAATGGACTGCTGATCTTTGGTATTACCATTGCGTTGTATACAGCCTTCGGCGGCTTTCGCGCCAGCGTCCTCAATGACACCATGCAGGGTATGGTAATGCTGATCGGCACAATCGTGCTGCTGGTTGGCGTCGTCCACACGGCTGGCGGTTTACATAATGCTGTAGATACGCTACAGCACATCGACCCGAAGCTGGTATCGCCACACGGTGCGGATGATATTCTCACCCCTGCCTTTATGATGTCCTTTTGGGTGCTGGTATGCTTCGGCGTTATCGGCCTGCCGCATACCGCCGTGCGCTGTATTTCCTATAAGGATAGTAAAGCCGTCCACCGCGGGATCATTATCGGTACCATTGTTGTCGCGATCCTAATGTTTGGTATGCATCTGGCCGGCGCGCTGGGAAGAGCGGTGCTGCCTGACCTGACCGTCCCGGATCAAGTGATCCCGACTCTGATGGTACAGGTCCTGCCGCCATGGGCCGCCGGTCTGTTTCTGGCCGCGCCAATGGCCGCAATCATGTCAAACGTTAACGCCCATTTATTGCAGGCATCGGCTACGATCATTAAAGATCTTTGGCTCAGCGCACAACCGGCAAAAAAACATAGCGAGCAGAAGCTAAAGCGGATCTCAACGATCACTACTCTGGTGCTAGGGATCCTGATGATGCTCGCCGCCTGGCGCCCGCCTGAGATGATCATCTGGCTCAACCTGCTGGCATTCGGTGGGCTTGAGGCAGTGTTCTTATGGCCACTGGTGCTGGGTCTGTACTGGGAACGTGCGAACGCCAAAGGCGCATTGAGCGCTATGATCGTCGGCGGCGTACTGTATGCCATACTCGCTACTTTTAATGTTCAGTATCTGGGGTTCCACCCGATCGTACCCTCGTTACTGCTAAGTTTGTTGGCTTTCCTGGTCGGAAACCGTTTTGGTTCCTCCGCCCCGCAAGCCGCCATATTGACTACTGATAAATAAAGAGTTCTGCCATGCCATGGATCCAACTGAAACTGAACACTACCGGTGCAAACGCGGAAGAACTGAGTGATGCCCTGATGGAAGCGGGCTCCGTTTCTATCACTTTCCAGGACACTCACGACACGCCGGTGTTTGAACCTTTGCCCGGTGAAACCCGCCTGTGGGGCGATACCGATGTTATCGGTCTGTTTGACGCAGAAATGGACATGAAAGAGGTGGTCGCACTTCTGGAACAGCATCCGCTTCTGGGTACCGGTTTCGTACATAAAATCGAACAGCTTGAAGACAAAGACTGGGAACGCGAATGGATGGATAACTTTCATCCCATGTGCTTCGGTAAGCGTCTGTGGATCTGCCCTAGCTGGCGCGATGTGCCGGATAAGAATGCCGTCAACGTAATGCTCGACCCGGGCCTGGCGTTTGGTACTGGTACGCATCCTACAACTGCAATGTGTCTACAGTGGCTGGATGGACTCGATCTCGAAGGCAAAACGATTATCGATTTTGGCTGCGGCTCCGGCATTCTGGCCATCGCTGCATTAAAACTGGGAGCAGCGAAAGCCATCGGTATTGATATTGACCCGCAGGCTATTCAGGCCAGCCGCGATAACGCCGAGCGTAATGGGGTTTCTGAGCGACTTGAACTCTATCTGCCGAAAGATCAGCCAGACGCCATGAAAGCCGATGTCGTGGTCGCAAACATTCTGGCCGGCCCTTTACGCGAGTTAGCTCCTCTTATCAGCGTACTGCCAGTTACAGGCGGTCTGCTGGGCCTTTCCGGTATCCTTGCCAGCCAGGCTGAGAGCGTTTGTGAAGCCTACGCTGAGCTCTTTGACCTCGACCCAGTGGTGGAGAAAGAAGAGTGGTGCCGGATCACCGGTTGTAAAAAATAATCTTCTCTGTGGCCTCTCAGCAGGCCACATTTTTCCGCGTTTTCTGTGCAAAGCTCTCTGCCCTTCTGGGATAAAATCGCAATGTAACTCGCTGTAGTTACGAGATAAAAATAGCCATTTTATTCATTGGAAGAATGATATGAAAACAACGTTAGGCAAGGCGATACTCCTGGCATTAAGCATCATGCCCGTTACGGTTTTTGCTTCCCACTGGAGTTACGAAGGCGAAGGCTCTCCTGAGCACTGGGGTACGCTCAGCGAGGAGAATAAAACCTGTCAGACTGGCATGAATCAATCCCCTATCAACATCGATACAACGCTCACAGCACATCTCTCGCCGCTGGATGTCCACTATACCGATGGCCCGGTCACACTGATCAACAATGGCCATACGATTCAGGCGGGGTTAAAGACCACCACTGCGGATACCATCACGATTGACGGAACCCCATTTACGCTTCAGCAGTTCCATTTCCACGCTCCGAGCGAAAATACCATCCACGGCAAGCACTATGCGATGGAGATGCACCTGGTTCATAAGGACGCCAGGGGTGCCGTTACCGTTGTGGCCGCGATGTTTGATAAGGGTACAGCAAATGCAGAACTGGATAAGCTGTGGGCGGCCATGCCGGAGAAATCCGGGCAGGATACCAAAATCACCACGCAGATGGACCTCAACGCGCTTCTTCCTGCAGACAAGACATACTGGCGCTTCAGTGGTTCTCTGACCACACCGCCTTGTTCCGAAGGCGTCACCTGGATTGTCCTCAAACACCCCCTGACACTTTCTGCCGCACAGTTAGAAAAATTCAGCCATACCATGCATCACGATAACAATCGCCCGACACAGCCGCTAAATGGTCGCGTAATCGTCGAGTAATCTTAAGATACGCTTCACGATCATGTTCTGAAAATGAGAGCATAGTCACATTAAGTTGGGATAATTTGCTGATTTATTCAGCAGATTATCTTGTCAGTCCGTGACCTGATGAAGAAAAAACGAGAAGTTACGCAAAATTATATGTGTAGATAAATTCAACGCAAATTCTTAATCCAATGATTTATATAGTTAATTATTCATAGTCGCTTAATTGTACAGCGATTCTTTGATCCATCTCAGTGGATTGGTTAAAGTTTGGCCTTTCATCTCATGCAAAAAATGCGTAATATACGCCGCCTTGCAGTCACATATGGTCATTTCTTAACTCATGCGTATCGGACAATACCAGCTCAGAAATCGCCTGATCGCAGCGCCAATGGCTGGCATTACTGACAGACCATTCAGGACGCTGTGCTACGAGATGGGAGCAGGATTGACCGTATCCGAGATGATGTCTTCTAACCCTCAGGTTTGGGAAAGTGACAAATCTCGTTTACGGATGGTACATGTTGATGAGCCCGGTATTCGTACCGTGCAAATCGCCGGTAGCGTGCCGGAAGAAATGGCTGCAGCCGCCCGAATTAACGTGGAAAGCGGTGCCCAAATTATTGATATCAATATGGGGTGCCCGGCTAAAAAGGTGAATCGTAAGTTTGCAGGTTCAGCCCTCTTGCAGTACCCCGATCAGGTTAAGTCAATCCTGACGACGGTCGTCAAGGCAGTGGACGTTCCCGTGACTCTCAAGATTCGCACCGGTTGGGAACCGGAACACCGTAACTGTGTAGAGATTGCCCAACTGGCTGAAGAATGTGGCATTCAGGCTCTGACTATTCACGGACGCACACGCGCCTGTTTGTTTAACGGAGATGCTGAGTACGACAGTATTCGGGCAGTTAAGCAGAAAGTTTCCATTCCGATTATCGCGAATGGTGACATTACTGACCCGCTTAAAGCCAGAGCTGTGCTCGACTATACGGGGGCTGATGCCCTTATGATAGGCCGCGCGGCTCAGGGAAGACCCTGGATCTTTCGGGAAATCCAGCACTATCTGGACACTGGAGAGCTGCTGCCCCCGCTGCCTTTGGCAGAGGTTAAGCGCTTGCTTTGTGCGCACGTTCGGGAACTGCATGACTTTTACGGTCAGGCAAAAGGGTACCGAATCGCGCGTAAACACGTATCCTGGTATCTCCAGGAGCACGCTCCAAATGACCAGTTTCGGCGCACATTCAACGCCATAGAAGATTCCAGCGAACAGCTGGCGGCGTTGGAGGCATACTTCGAAAATTTTGCGTAATAGAAATAAAGAGCTGACAGAACTATGTTCGAACAACGCGTAAATTCTGACGTACTGACCGTTTCTACCGTTAACTCTCAGGATCAGGTAACTCAAAAACCCCTGCGTGACTCGGTTAAACAGGCACTGAAGAACTATTTTGCTCAACTGAACGGTCAGGATGTGAGTGACCTGTATGAGCTGGTACTGGCTGAAGTAGAACAGCCCCTGTTGGACATGGTGATGCAATACACCCGTGGTAACCAGACGCGTGCTGCCCTGATGATGGGTATCAACCGTGGTACTCTGCGTAAGAAACTGAAAAAATACGGCATGAACTGATACTAGTCAGTTAACTGTATGATTAAAAAGGCGCTCTTCGGCATGGGGAAGCGCCTTTTTTATTTCCTCTGGTTTATCAATTTACAACCATCCGCAGCCCATTTGCGTGACTATTTACACCGCAAAGTACCGACATAATATTATCTACCAAAGCGGGAGCCTGTTGATGAAGATCGAATTGTTCCGGCTCCATCAACCAGTTTTTGATAATACCAGTAAATACGCTGTGTAATACTATTAATGAAATTTCAATATTTGTTTCAGCCGGTAATAATCTATTACTAAGACAGCGCTGTAAAACCCCACGAATAATAGGATAACTAAAGCCAATTCTTTTACGAATCTCCGCCTCTGACATCATATCACTGGAAAATTCGCATTTATGATACAGAATCTGCATCAACGCGCGCTGTCTGGGATTATCGGCAATATATTGCAAACCCGTAATAAATTTCGCCCGTAAATTGCCTAACGGATCCTGACTGTCTGTCGGAATTTGATGCTGAAGCAGATCTCGTAACGGTTGCTGTTGTTGCCACATCTCATTAAACAGTTCTGCTTTACTGGAGAAGTGCCAATACACCGCTCCCCTCGTCACGCCAGCGGCATCAGCGATGTCAGTTAGCGTGGTGTTGGTGACCCCACGCAGAGCGAATTGCTGAATGGCAGACTCAATCAGGAGCTGCCGCGTCTTTAACGCATCTTCTTTTGTTCTTCTTGGCATACGATGCTCCATTTAACGCCATATCTATAATATAAAAATACCAGGATGCATATAAATCTAGCATCAGATAATCAATATTGTTTAGCAAAAACGCAGATAAGCAAAATCTTAAACAGAAAATAATAAATACATAATTCAAATAATTAATAAGAAAATTATTCATTGGATGAATATCAATGTAAGCAAATTTTAATTTAAGGTCATTCTTAAAATAAAATGATTAACGCTTTGCTTTTGCGTGCCTTGCTGATGGCTAAAAAATAACTATTCCTTACATACCTCGTTTTTTATTTGTAGGATAACAAACCGCTTTTTTATCCATTATTTCTTTCACAGATTGGTTGCCAAACTCGGCCCGCAATCTATAAGGAACAGCAATGACGAGTCACGCCCGGGTTACACTTTTATCCAGCCTAATCATCTCTACCATCTTGCTTAGCGGTTGCGATAATTCAGGTGATCAACAACCGCATGCGCAGATACCTCAGGTTTCAGTCCATATTGTAAGCAGCGCACCGCTGTCAGTGACCACGGAACTTCCGGGTCGAACATCGGCATACCGCGTTGCGGAAGTACGCCCGCAGGTTAGCGGGATTATTCTACAGCGTAATTTTGTCGAAGGTAGCGATGTCAATGCCGGGCAGTCTCTCTATCAAATCGACCCGGCGACTTATCAAGCCGCTTATAACAGCGCAAAAGGTGATGAAGCCAAAGCCGAAGCAGCAGCGGCTATCGCTCATCTGACAGTGAAACGCTACGCACCTCTTCTCGGAACACAATACATCAGCCAGCAGGAATACGATCAGGCTGTAGCGACCGCACGCCAGGCTGATGCCGATGTTATTGCCGCAAAAGCCGCCGTCGAAAGTGCGCGCATTAATCTGGCTTACACCAAAGTGACATCGCCAATCAGCGGCCGCATCGGTAAATCCAGCGTTACTGAAGGCGCCCTCGTGACCAACGGGCAGGCAGATGCAATGGCAACGGTACAGCAACTCGATCCGATTTATGTCGATGTCACCGAATCCAGTAATGATTTCATGCGTCTGAAACAGGAAAGCCTGCAGCACGGCAGCGATACCAAAAGCGTGCAACTGATTATGGAAAACGGTCAACCTTACGTACTAAAAGGCACTCTGCAATTCTCCGACGTCACTGTGGATGAAAGCACTGGCTCAATTACGCTGCGAGCAATCTTTCCGAATCCACAACATTCGCTGCTGCCGGGGATGTTCGTCCGCGCCCGCATTGATGAAGGTGTAGCTCCGAATGCCATCCTGGTTCCTCAGCAGGGAGTTACCCGCACACCACGTGGTGATGCCAGCGTGATGATCGTTAATGACAAAAACCAGGTTGAAAGCCGCCAGGTTGCGACCTCACAGGCAATTGGCGATAAGTGGTTAATTACCAGCGGTCTTAAGTCTGGTGAAAAAGTTATTGTCAGCGGTCTGCAGAAAGTTCGTCCCGGCGTCACAGTGAAGGCCGAAGTGGATACCGCGACATCCGTCGCGCAATAAGGTACGAATAATTATGTCTAAGTTTTTTATCCATCGACCGGTATTCGCCTGGGTGCTGGCCATCATTATGATGATTGCTGGCGGTCTCGCGATTATGCAACTGCCTATCGCACAATACCCGACGATCGCCCCGCCAGCTGTTGCCATCTCCGCGACCTACCCTGGTGCGGATGCGCAGACCGTGCAGGATACTGTGACTCAGGTTATCGAACAGAACATGAATGGTATCGATAACCTGATGTACATGTCCTCAACCAGTGATTCCGCAGGCGGCGTCACCATCACCTTGACCTTCACATCGGGTACAGATCCGGATATTGCGCAAGTCCAGGTACAAAATAAGCTCCAGCTCGCCACACCGCTGCTACCTCAGGAAGTGCAGCAACAGGGGATTAGCGTTGAGAAATCAAGCAGCAGTTTCCTGCTGGTTGCTGGATTCATCTCCGATAACACCAGCACTACTCAGGATGATATTTCTGACTACGTTGCATCAAACGTCAAAGATACTATTAGCCGACTTAACGGCGTTGGCGACGTACAGCTCTTCGGGGCCCAATATGCGATGCGTGTTTGGCTGGATGGCAACCTGCTGAATAAGTACAACCTGACGCCTGTTGATGTGATTAACCAGTTGCAGGTACAGAACGATCAGATTGCAGCAGGCCAACTTGGCGGAACGCCCGCTATTAAAGGCCAACAATTAAACGCGTCAATCATTGCTCAAACACGACTGAAAGACCCTGCAGAGTTTGGCAAGGTGACGCTGCGGGTGAACGCTGACGGCTCAGTGGTTCATCTGAAAGACGTGGCTCGCATTGAGCTGGGCGGTGAAAACTATAACGTCGTCGCCAAAATTAACGGTAAACCAGCATCCGGGCTGGGGATTAAGCTTGCTACCGGCGCCAATGCCCTCGACACCGCTGCAGCGATTAAAGCAAAGCTTGCCGAACTACAACCCTACTTTCCGCAGGGCATGAAAGTCGTTTACCCTTACGACACCACACCATTCGTGAAGATCTCTATTCATGAGGTGGTGAAGACGCTGTTTGAAGCGATTATTCTCGTCTTCCTGGTGATGTATCTGTTCCTCCAGAACATCCGTGCCACATTGATCCCCACCATTGCGGTTCCTGTCGTCTTGCTTGGCACATTCGCCGTGCTGGCTACCTTTGGCTATTCCATCAACACGCTAACGATGTTCGGTATGGTGCTGGCAATAGGATTGCTGGTCGATGATGCCATCGTGGTGGTGGAAAACGTCGAGCGCGTGATGGTAGAAGAGAGGCTATCCCCAAAAGAAGCGACAGAAAAATCAATGTCGCAAATTCAGGGGGCGCTGGTTGGTATAGCCATGGTGCTATCGGCAGTTTTTGTTCCCATGGCCTTCTTTGGCGGTTCTACGGGCGCGATTTATCGCCAATTCTCCATCACTATCGTCTCAGCGATGGCGCTATCCGTGTTGGTTGCACTGATTCTGACACCTGCACTTTGCGCCACTATATTGAAACCCGCCTCCGCCGATCATCATGAGAAGAAAGGTTTTTTTGGCTGGTTTAATGCGAATTTTGACCGTAGTGTCAACCACTACACCAACAGCGTCAGCGGGATACTACGCTGTACCGGGCGCTATCTCATCATCTATCTGCTGATTGTCATTGGCATGGCTGTACTGTTTATGCGTCTGCCAACCTCCTTTTTACCGGATGAGGATCAGGGGGTATTTATGACCATGATTCAACTTCCATCCGGCGCGACGCAAGAACGTACACAGAAGGTCCTCGATACCGTTACCGACTACTATCTGCATAAAGAGAAGGCGAATGTTGAAAGCGTCTTTACCGTTAACGGTTTTAGCTTTAGCGGCCAGGGACAAAACTCCGGTATGGCATTTGTCAGTCTGAAGCCATGGGAGGAGCGCAGTGGTTCGGAGAATGGGGTTGAAGCAATCATCAAGCGAGCCACGGTCGCTTTCAGCCAGATTAAAGACGGCATGGTTTTCCCATTCAATCTCCCCGCAATTATTGAGTTGGGTACTGCCACAGGCTTCGACTTTGAGCTTATCGACCAGGGTAACCTCGGTCATAGCGCGCTGACTCAAGCACGAAATCAGTTGCTTGGTATGGTAAGAGAACATCCGGATCAACTGGTGCGCGTACGACCAAATGGGCTTGAAGATACTCCGCAATTTAAGCTTGATGTTGATCAGGAGAAAGCCCAGGCACTGGGTATTTCACTATCTGATATCAATGAAACCATTTCCGCAGCACTAGGTGGCTATTACGTTAATGATTTTATTGACCATGGTAGAGTTAAAAAAGTCTATGTTCAGGCTGACGCCCATTTCCGTATGTTGCCGAGCGACATCAACAGTATGTACGTCCGTAGTGCTAATGGCGAAATGGTACCATTCTCAGCTTTTGTAACCTCACACTGGGTTTATGGTTCTCCGCGCCTGGAGCGTTATAACGGCTTACCTTCGATGGAAATTCTGGGTGAAGCCGCTCCGGGCAAAAGTACCGGGGATGCAATGATTTTGATGGAACAACTAGCCAACAAACTGCCTACTGGTATTGGCTTCGACTGGACAGGAATGTCTTATCAGGAACGCTTATCCGGTAATCAGGCGCCTGCTTTATATGCAATTTCGCTAATAGTGGTTTTCCTGTGCCTTGCCGCACTCTATGAAAGCTGGTCTATTCCATTCTCAGTGATGTTAGTCGTCCCGTTAGGAGTTGTCGGGGCATTATTAGCAGCCTCATTACGTGGGCTTAATAATGACGTTTATTTTCAGGTAGGTTTATTAACGACGATCGGTCTCTCTGCCAAAAACGCTATTCTTATTGTCGAATTTGCGAAAGACCTTATGGATAAAGAAGGGAAGGGAATCATTGAAGCAACGCTCGAAGCATCTCGTATGCGTTTACGCCCTATCTTAATGACCTCATTGGCCTTTATTCTTGGTGTACTGCCCTTGGTTATTAGCCATGGGGCAGGCAGCGGGGCACAAAACGCCGTGGGTACGGGAGTTATGGGAGGAATGTTGACAGCAACGTTGCTGGCTATCTTCTTCGTACCGGTATTCTTTGTTGTCGTAAGACGCCGCTTTACTAAGCATATCGAGTAAGTCTCTCTTTCCAAAGGCGCCATTCTGGCGCCTTTTTTTATGCCTGAAGTTTTTGATCATCCCGATAAAAATCAACGTGTTTATTATTTTTTAAAAGATCGCACGTTATTCAACTAGCCATATTATGACGACATAATCGCGTAAGTTTCTTCACGATATTTACGTTGCTCATAAATTGAGATTATTTACCCTACCCGTCCTCAGTATTACCGATGATAAAATAGGCTATTCCGTAATGTATGGGTTCCCATTACAGCGAAACGGATTATTTAGAGGTAATATCATGAAAAAATTCGTTTTAGTCACATTGCTGACAACGCTTCTCGCTGGTTGTGCACATGATTCTCCGTGCGTACCTGTCTATGACTCCGAAGGCAGATTAGTACACACTAATACCTGTATGAAAGGAACGACTCAGGACAACTGGGAAACTGCGGGCGCTATTGCCGGAGGCGCGGCTGCAATTGCAGGCTTGACGCTTGGCATTGTCGCACTAACTCGCTAATCACTTACAATCGCCGCTATGCACTGGTACCGGAGCTAATCCCGGTACCGTTTTTCGGCAAGATACACCCAATATACTTAAGTTACTGCACAATGCTCTGTTCTCTGTGATTTGAATAGCGCTGGCCACTAACGACATAAACCGAAGCTGAATTGAGTACACAGCGCGAATTAATATTTTCATGCGATTAGAAACGCAAAAAGCCCATCCTGACGGATGGGCTTTTCACTTATTTGGTGCCTGGCAATGCCCTACTCTCACATGGGGAGACCCCACACTACCATCGGCGCTACGGCGTTTCACTTCTGAGTTCGGCATGGGGTCAGGTGGGACCACCGCGCTATCGTTGCCAGGCAAATTCTTTTCAAATCGCCGAACTTTAACCTAAAAACTGGTGCTGATACCCAGAGTCGAACTGGGGACCTCACCCTTACCAAGGGTGCGCTCTACCAACTGAGCCATATCAGCACACTAAATTTGATGCCTGGCAGTTCCCTACTCTCACATGGGGAGACCCCACACTACCATCGGCGCTACGGCGTTTCACTTCTGAGTTCGGCATGGGGTCAGGTGGGACCACCGCGCTATTGCCGCCAGGCAAATTCTGTTTAATCTGTATCAAGCTGAAATTCTCTCAAATCCGCCAAAACATCTTCGGCGTTGTAAGGTTAAGCCTCACGGTTCATTAGTACCGGTTAGCTCAACGTATCGCTACGCTTACACACCCGGCCTATCAACGTCGTCGTCTTCAACGTTCCTTCAGGACTCTCAAGGAGTCAGGGAGAACTCATCTCGGGGCAAGTTTCGTGCTTAGATGCTTTCAGCACTTATCTCTTCCGCATTTAGCTACCGGGCAATGCCATTGGCATGACAACCCGAACACCAGTGATGCGTCCACTCCGGTCCTCTCGTACTAGGAGCAGCCCCCTCAATTCTCCAGCGCCCACGGCAGATAGGGACCGAACTGTCTCACGACGTTCTAAACCCAGCTCGCGTACCACTTTAAATGGCGAACAGCCATACCCTTGGGACCTACTTCAGCCCCAGGATGTGATGAGCCGACATCGAGGTGCCAAACACCGCCGTCGATATGAACTCTTGGGCGGTATCAGCCTGTTATCCCCGGAGTACCTTTTATCCGTTGAGCGATGGCCCTTCCATTCAGAACCACCGGATCACTATGACCTGCTTTCGCACCTGCTCGCGCCGTCACGCTCGCAGTCAAGCTAGCTTATGCCATTGCACTAACCTCCTGATGTCCGACCAGGATTAGCTAACCTTCGTGCTCCTCCGTTACTCTTTAGGAGGAGACCGCCCCAGTCAAACTACCCACCAGACACTGTCCGCAACCCGGATTACGGGTCCACGTTAGAACACCAGCCATTAAAGGGTGGTATTTCAAGGATGGCTCCATGCAGACTGGCGTCCACACTTCAAAGCCTCCCACCTATCCTACACATCAAGGACCAGTGTTCAGTGTCAAGCTATAGTAAAGGTTCACGGGGTCTTTCCGTCTTGCCGCGGGTACACTGCATCTTCACAGCGAGTTCAATTTCACTGAGTCTCGGGTGGAGACAGCCTGGCCATCATTACGCCATTCGTGCAGGTCGGAACTTACCCGACAAGGAATTTCGCTACCTTAGGACCGTTATAGTTACGGCCGCCGTTTACCGGGGCTTCGATCAAGAGCTTCTCCGCGAGGATAACCCCATCAATTAACCTTCCGGCACCGGGCAGGCGTCACACCGTATACGTCCACTTTCGTGTTTGCACAGTGCTGTGTTTTTAATAAACAGTTGCAGCCAGCTGGTATCTTCGACTGATTTCAGCTCCATGAGCAAGTCACTTCACCTACCATCAGCGTGCCTTCTCCCGAAGTTACGGCACCATTTTGCCTAGTTCCTTCACCCGAGTTCTCTCAAGCGCCTTGGTATTCTCTACCTGACCACCTGTGTCGGTTTGGGGTACGATTTGATGTTACCTGATGCTTAGAGGCTTTTCCTGGAAGCAGGGCATTTGTTACTTCAGCACCGTAGTGCCTCGTCATCACACCTCAGCGTTGAATAACGTTCCGGATTTACCTGGAACATCCGCCTACATGCTTAAACCGGGACAACCGTCGCCCGGCTAACATAGCCTTCTCCGTCCCCCTTCGCAGTAACACCGAGTACAGGAATATTAACCTGTTTCCCATCGACTACGCCTTTCGGCCTCGCCTTAGGGGTCGACTCACCCTGCCCCGATTAACGTTGGACAGGAACCCTTGGTCTTCCGGCGAGCGGGCTTTTCACCCGCTTTATCGTTACTTATGTCAGCATTCGCACTTCTGATACCTCCAGCAACCCTCACAGGCCACCTTCAACGGCTTACAGAACGCTCCCCTACCCAACAACGCATAAGCGTCGCTGCCGCAGCTTCGGTGCATGGTTTAGCCCCGTTACATCTTCCGCGCAGGCCGACTCGACCAGTGAGCTATTACGCTTTCTTTAAATGATGGCTGCTTCTAAGCCAACATCCTGGCTGTCTGTGCCTTCCCACATCGTTTCCCACTTAACCATGACTTTGGGACCTTAGCTGGCGGTCTGGGTTGTTTCCCTCTTCACGACGGACGTTAGCACCCGCCGTGTGTCTCCCGTGATAACATTCTTCGGTATTCGTAGTTTGCATCGGGTTGGTAAGTCGGGATGACCCCCTAGCCGAAACAGTGCTCTACCCCCGAAGATGAGTTCACGAGGCGCTACCTAAATAGCTTTCGGGGAGAACCAGCTATCTCCCGGTTTGATTGGCCTTTCACCCCCAGCCACAAGTCATCCGCTAATTTTTCAACATTAGTCGGTTCGGTCCTCCAGTTAGTGTTACCCAACCTTCAACCTGCCCATGGCTAGATCACCGGGTTTCGGGTCTATACCCTGCAACTTAACGCCCAGTTAAGACTCGGTTTCCCTGCGGCTCCCCTATACGGTTAACCTTGCTACAGAATATAAGTCGCTGACCCATTATACAAAAGGTACGCAGTCACCCAACAAGTGGGCTCCTACTGCTTGTACGTACACGGTTTCAGGTTCTGTTTCACTCCCCTCGCCGGGGTTCTTTTCGCCTTTCCCTCACGGTACTGGTTCACTATCGGTCAGTCAGGAGTATTTAGCCTTGGAGGATGGTCCCCCATATTCAGACAGGATACCACGTGTCCCGCCCTACTCTTCGAGTTCACAGCCTGTGCGTTTTTGTGTACGGGAGTATCACCCTGTACCCTGCGACTTTCCAGACGCTTCCACTAACACACAAACTGATTCAGACTCTGGGCTCCTCCCCGTTCGCTCGCCGCTACTGGGGGAATCTCGGTTGATTTCTTTTCCTCGGGGTACTTAGATGTTTCAGTTCCCCCGGTTCGCTTCGTTAAGCTATGTATTCACTTAACGATAGTGTGTCGAAACACACTGGGTTTCCCCATTCGGAAATCGTCGGTTATAACGGTTCATATCACCTTACCGACGCTTATCGCAGATTAGCACGTCCTTCATCGCCTCTGACTGCCAGGGCATCCACCGTGTACGCTTAGTCGCTTAACCTCACAACCCGAAGATGTTTCGTAAAACACTTCATGATTGCAAAAATTTGAGAGACTCGAACACACCGTCATGCTGTTCTTATTACGGAGAACAGACGCAGCGTGTCGTTTCAATTTTCAGCTTGATCCAGATTTTTAAAGAGCAAAACTTCGCAGTGCACCTTTTCAGGTACACTCTGAAGTTTTCTTGTTTTTTGCAGTAAAAGGATGGTGGAGCTATGCGGGATCGAACCGCAGACCTCCTGCGTGCAAGGCAGGCGCTCTCCCAGCTGAGCTATAACCCCATCGTAAAAACTTATCTCTGTACCGATAATTTGTCCTGAGACAAGGCGTGAAATGACGAAGCATACTGACGTATGCGAGTCGTTTCACAACACAGTATCAGGGCAAATTTGGTAGGCCTGAGTGGACTTGAACCACCGACCTCACCCTTATCAGGGGTGCGCTCTAACCACCTGAGCTACAAGCCTGCAGAGATTTTTACTGCTAATTTTTCATCAGACAATCTGTGTGGACACTACAAAGGCAGGTTCTTTAAGGTAAGGAGGTGATCCAACCGCAGGTTCCCCTACGGTTACCTTGTTACGACTTCACCCCAGTCATGAATCACAAAGTGGTAAGCGCCCTCCCGAAGGTTAAGCTACCTACTTCTTTTGCAACCCACTCCCATGGTGTGACGGGCGGTGTGTACAAGGCCCGGGAACGTATTCACCGTGGCATTCTGATCCACGATTACTAGCGATTCCGACTTCACGGAGTCGAGTTGCAGACTCCGATCCGGACTACGACATACTTTATGAGGTCCGCTTGCTCTCGCGAGGTCGCTTCTCTTTGTATATGCCATTGTAGCACGTGTGTAGCCCTACTCGTAAGGGCCATGATGACTTGACGTCATCCCCACCTTCCTCCAGTTTATCACTGGCAGTCTCCTTTGAGTTCCCGGCCGAACCGCTGGCAACAAAGGATAAGGGTTGCGCTCGTTGCGGGACTTAACCCAACATTTCACAACACGAGCTGACGACAGCCATGCAGCACCTGTCTCAGAGTTCCCGAAGGCACCAAAGCATCTCTGCTAAGTTCTCTGGATGTCAAGAGTAGGTAAGGTTCTTCGCGTTGCATCGAATTAAACCACATGCTCCACCGCTTGTGCGGGCCCCCGTCAATTCATTTGAGTTTTAACCTTGCGGCCGTACTCCCCAGGCGGTCGACTTAACGCGTTAGCTCCGGAAGCCACTCCTCAAGGGAACAACCTCCAAGTCGACATCGTTTACAGCGTGGACTACCAGGGTATCTAATCCTGTTTGCTCCCCACGCTTTCGCACCTGAGCGTCAGTCTTTGTCCAGGGGGCCGCCTTCGCCACCGGTATTCCTCCAGATCTCTACGCATTTCACCGCTACACCTGGAATTCTACCCCCCTCTACAAGACTCTAGCCTGCCAGTTTCGAATGCAGTTCCCAGGTTGAGCCCGGGGATTTCACATCCGACTTGACAGACCGCCTGCGTGCGCTTTACGCCCAGTAATTCCGATTAACGCTTGCACCCTCCGTATTACCGCGGCTGCTGGCACGGAGTTAGCCGGTGCTTCTTCTGCGAGTAACGTCAATCACTAAGGTTATTAACCTCAATGCCTTCCTCCTCGCTGAAAGTACTTTACAACCCGAAGGCCTTCTTCATACACGCGGCATGGCTGCATCAGGCTTGCGCCCATTGTGCAATATTCCCCACTGCTGCCTCCCGTAGGAGTCTGGACCGTGTCTCAGTTCCAGTGTGGCTGGTCATCCTCTCAGACCAGCTAGGGATCGTCGCCTTGGTGAGCCGTTACCTCACCAACAAGCTAATCCCATCTGGGCACATCTGATGGCATGAGGCCCGAAGGTCCCCCACTTTGGTCTTGCGACGTTATGCGGTATTAGCTACCGTTTCCAGTAGTTATCCCCCTCCATCAGGCAGTTTCCCAGACATTACTCACCCGTCCGCCGCTCGTCACCCGAGAGCAAGCTCTCTGTGCTACCGCTCGACTTGCATGTGTTAGGCCTGCCGCCAGCGTTCAATCTGAGCCATGATCAAACTCTTCAATTTAAGTTTGATGCTCGTGAATTAAACTTCGTAATGAATTACGTATGTTCACTCAGAGACTTGGTATTCATTTTTCGTCTTGCGACGTTAAGAATCCATGTCACTTTGAGTGCCCACACAGATTGTCTGATAAATTGTTAAAGAGCAGTGCAACGCGGCTTTTGCTCACCGTTGCGAGGTGGCGTATAATACGCTTTCCTCTTTCAGAGTCAACCTCTTATTTTCAGGTTTTTCTCTTCAACCGACCCGGCTGTTTGTGTGAAGTGATTCACATCTGCCGTGTCAGTGGGAGCGCATTATAGGGATCCCATCTTTTTGCACAAGCCTTTTTTAGATCTTTTTTTCCAAATGATGTTTTTTCACCCTTTTCGCAGGGTTTATACTCAATTCGCCTAATTTTTACCACGCCAAAGGGTTGCAGATGGTCCCAAAAGCTACCAAAGTCTCTTCATCCCCTGGTTTATTGAGGTAAGCATGCCTGTGAATCTACGTCGTTATAAAGATTTATCCCCGAAAATAGGTCAAAACGTGATGATCGACACCAGTAGCGTGGTGATCGGCGATGTCAGAATTGATGATGATGTCAGTATTTGGCCAATGGTCACAATTCGCGGTGATGTGAATTATGTGGAAATAGGCGCGCGCACCAACATTCAGGACGGCAGCGTCTTACATGTCACTCATAAGTCTTCATATAATCCACATGGCAATCCACTGATTATTGGCGATGATGTGACCGTTGGTCATAAAGTTATGCTGCACGGCTGCACTATAGCTAACCGCGTGCTGGTTGGTATGGGGTCGATTGTACTGGATGGTGTCATTGTGGAGGATGACGTCATGATTGGTGCCGGTAGTCTGGTTCCACAAAACAAACGTCTGGAAAGCGGCTACCTTTATTTTGGCAACCCGGTTAAACAAATACGCCCCCTCACGGAGGCGGAAATTGTGGGGCTAAGGTATTCAGCAAACAACTATGTGAAATGGAAAAATGATTATCTGGCTCAGGAAAACCAGACCCATCCTTGAGCGTCTTCTTGCTGGTCGCAGATTAATTCGTGGGCTTCCTCTTCCAGATCCCAACGATGCTCACGAAATGCGGCCAGGCACAGTTCGGGATCTTCGTCACCAAAACGTTGCTGAAGCGTTGTTAGCTTTATGGCACAGATCAGTTGCATACCGTTAACTAATGCTGGAAAAGCGATACACTGACGCTCGTCATCCCATACTTCCCTGTCGGGAAATTGAATAGCCTGGTTCACGTGTTCAATTCCTCATGCAAAGCCAGAATTACAGGGGCAATTTCCGGCAGAACACCGTGCCACAATAGTACTGAGTGTGCGGCCTGTGCCACCAGCATTCCCAGCCCATCTGCACATCTTTTAGTACCATGTTGCTGACACCAACGTAAAAATGGCGTGCAACCTTTCTGATAAAACATGTCATAGCAATAGACATGAGTGTTGATTAGCGAAACGGGGATAGCAGGGACTTCTCCTTCAATACCGCTAGATGTGGCATTAATGATGAGATCAAACACCTGATCATTTAATGCTTCTATATCCAGAGCACGGACGCTGCCAGTATGAGCAAACAGCGTTGCCAGTTCATGCGCACGCGAAAATGTACGATTCACAATAGTGACAGCGCAATCCAGCGATAAAAGAGGCAGCAATACGCCACGTGAAGCACCACCTGCACCAATAAGCAGAACCCGAAAACCAGGTTTAATGAAATCGAGTCGTTCTAAATCACTCAGTAGCCCCACGCCATCGGTGTTGTCCCCCAGCAACCGGCCATCCTCCAGCCGTTTAAAGGTATTAACAGCACCGGCCAGTGCCGCGCGTTCGGTTAACTCATCTGCTCGCGCGAAAGCCTCTTCTTTGAAAGGAACGGTGACGTTAGCTCCCTTGCCACCATCACCAAAAAAAGCGTTAAGAGTATTTACGAAATCATCAAGGGGAGCCAGGACTCGCCCATATGGATGCGTAATCTGCAGCTGCTTCGCAAAGAGCTGATGAATAGATGGTGACTTGCTATGAGCAATCGGGTGTCCAAATACTGCGTAGGTTTCCATAAGTTATCCCTGGCGGAAGAGTTCGCCCGTCAAGGCATCACGTATTTCAGAAGGATTCTGACGCCCACCGGTTACCCCATCAACTACCGGGAAGCTAGCGCCAAACTGCGCATAAACCTCAGCAGTCGTACGGCAAGGTGGCTCACCAGATAAATTGGCGCTAGTAGAAACCAATGGTTTACCGTAAGCCTCACATAACTCAACTACCTGCGGGTGATCCGTTACTCGCACTGCCAGAGAATCGAAACGGCCGGTCAACCAGCGGGGTGTAGAATTGAGAGCAGGGAATACAAAGGTCACCGGCCCAGGCCAGCAGGAAAAAATAGCAGCACGCCGCTCATCGCTAAGTTGTGAATCATCAATATAAGGTTTGAGCTGTTCAAAGTTAGCGGCGATTAGAATCAGTCCTTTATCAACCGGTCGCTGTTTAAGCGCCAACAAATGCATGACAGCTTTTTCGCTATCGGGATCACAGCCGACGCCAAAAACAGCTTCCGTAGGATAGGCGATGACAAGTTCATTGTTCAGGACCGAAACTGCATGTGCGATGGTTTCTGAGAGCAGGTTATTATTCACTGATTATTCCGCCGGTGTCGGCTTTCCACATTGTTTGCTGGCACAAAAACGCTTTACGCCCTGCACCGTTTTCTTTTCGATTAGTAGAGGGTAATGACACTCTGGGCACTCACCCGCCACTGGCTTAAAATTAATGACGAACTGACAATCAGGGTAGCGATCGCAGGAATAAAAGTTTTTTCCGAAACGTGAACGACGTTGGACCAGATGTCCCTGACTACACTGCGGGCAGGCTATTGCAGTCTCATCAGGTTTATCAATGAGTTCAGTATGCTCACATTCTGGATAGTTGCTACAACCAATAAACATACCAAAACGTCCTTGCCGCAGTACCAATATGGCGCCGCAAGACGGACACACCTGACCCTCCAGAACTTTGACAATATGCCCGTCCGCCTGATTCTTCAGGGAACGGACATAATCACAGTCCGGATAATGTGAACAGCCGAGAAAAGGCCCATGTTTCCCAGAACGTATTACAAGTTCAGCCCCACACTGGGGGCAAGGCTCGTTTTTACGCACCGAAAACAGTGCTGATTTGGTCATAACAACTCTAGTGTCGCTGCGAAAAGATTAATGCAGCATACCTTCATTTACTTCGAAGAGTAATTCTTCCATTTGCTGATAGGCGTTTTCGCAGCCCGGAATATTAAACAGCACCATCAGGATGACCCACTTCAGATCCTCCAAATCGAACTCTGCCGTATCCAGCGCCAGTACGCGTTCTATCACCATTTCCCGCGTTTCGAGGTTCAACACCTGAATTTGCTCAAGGAATAATAAGAATCCTCGGCAGCTCGCATCCAAACGCTGACACTCCTCATCGGTATATACTCGTAAGGAGAGTGGGTCAGAAGCAAGCTGCATGGGCGCAACAAGGCCCTCTTGATAGTCAGCCAGTTTCTCGAGCCACATCAGCGCGTTATAGATGTCCTCCCGTTCAAAACCAGCATCGGTAAGATCCCGAGTCAGTTTATCCTGGTCCACTCGCATTTCTGCTTCGTTATGGATGTAAGTCTCAAACAAATACATGAGTACGTCGAACATGGCTTGCCCTCCTTAATCGGACATAGCCGCCGGGTACAGCTGCGATCCAGCCTGCTAACTCCAGTTCAAGTAGCTGAGCTACGGTCACTGGCACAGATTGGCCGGCACGTTCAGCGACAACGTCAACAGGTGTTACCTCATCTCCTACGTTAGCCAGGAGCTCTGGAAATGGCAATGCTACAGGTGGCTGATTGTCGCAATTATTTACGTTATCAGGCTCATCGAAGACCCATAGCAGCTCATGCTGCCAATATTCAACTATATCTTCCGGTGCGGTAACTGGAATGGCTCCTTGCTTGATAAGCCAATGTGGACCTTCGGAACCAGGACTACCAATAGGTCCGGGTAATGCGAAGACTTCCCTTCCCTGTTCCAGAGCACAGCGAACAGTCACTAATGAGCCACTTTTTAATGCTGCCTCGATAACCAATACGCCAACACTTAATCCACTGATAATCCGGTTACGACGGGGAAAGTTGCCCGGTAATGGGGGAGTAAAAAGAGGAAATTCGGAGAGTACAACGCCTCCACTGCTAGTTATCTGTT
This sequence comes from Klebsiella sp. MISC125, assembly GCF_051131775.1. NCBI lineage: Bacteria > Pseudomonadati > Pseudomonadota > Gammaproteobacteria > Enterobacterales > Enterobacteriaceae > Klebsiella > Klebsiella sp. MISC125. The sequence continues at coordinate 576,305 of NZ_CP180448.1, read as the reverse complement.
CTGCTAATGCTTGATGGCGGCGAGGATAAATCTCTCTTAAACCATTTCCTAAAACGGCAACGGTTTTTCCTTGCCCCTCCAGTGCACCACGATGAGCTATACCATCAATACCTAAAGCCAATCCGCTAGTGATCGTAATGCCATAGCGAACTAAAACCTCACAAAACATTTTCCCCCAACGAGCGCCATACCATGAATGCGCGCGACTGCCCACTACGGCTAACTGTCGGCTGCTCAGTAATACCGGATCACCACAAGCTAAAAGTGCGCCAGGATAGTCCACAATTGCTCGTAGCTGGGGAGGATAGAGAGGATCGTCAGCAGTGAGTAGATAACAATTTGGTCGTTCCAGCCATTGCAGTGTTGTATCAATCTCATGTTGATTAATTCCAAGAAAATGTTTCGATTGCACCTTATTCAAACCGCAGGCATTCAAACTCTCATGATCTATTGTTGGGATTGAACATAACTGATGAGCAACCATCACCATTTCGTCGCCATACAGGCTGCTCACTTTCATCAGGCGTAACCAAATTTCTGTAGGCGTCATCCCTATCCCCCTCTGCCATAAGCGGCTTTAGCAATCTTTGCGATTGGACAGCGAGACTGTCAATTGCGGGGGGTTTTGTCTAGAATAGAGCTAATAATCTTATCAACTCCTGAATACAACTCTGGATCTTTATGGCAGTTTTGCAAGTGTTACATATTCCGGACGAGCGCCTTCGCAAAGTCGCTGAGCCGGTCAAAGAAGTGAATGCGGAAATTCAGCGTATCGTCGATGATATGTTCGAGACAATGTACGCTGAGGAAGGCATTGGTCTGGCCGCTACGCAGGTGGACATCCATCAGCGTATTATTGTTATTGATGTGTCAGAGAATCGAGAAGAGCGTCTGGTGTTAATTAATCCAGAATTGTTGGAAAAAGACGGTGAAACTGGGATTGAGGAAGGCTGCCTTTCCATTCCTGAGCAGCGTGCATTGGTACCACGTGCCGAAAAAGTAAGGATTCGGGCACTGGATCGTGAAGGTAAGCCGTTTGAACTGTCAGCCGATGGTTTACTGGCTATTTGTATCCAACATGAAATGGATCATCTAGTAGGCAAACTATTTATTGATTATCTGTCCCCGCTTAAGCAACAGCGTATCCGCCAGAAAGTTGAAAAACTGGATCGCCTGAACGCACGAGCCTGAAGACAAGGACTAACGTGTCACAATCATTACGTATAATTTTTGCGGGAACGCCCGATTTTGCAGCGCGTCATCTTGACGCACTGTTGTCATCTGAGTATGAGATCGTCGGTGTATTCACTCAGCCAGACAGGCCTGCAGGTCGTGGCAAAAAACTCATGCCGAGTCCTGTCAAAATACTGGCGGAAGCAAATGGCCTGCCGGTATTTCAACCCTCTTCACTGCGCCCGCAGGAAAATCAGCAGTTGGTTGCCTCGCTGAACGCCGATGTGATGGTTGTAGTTGCTTATGGATTAATCCTCCCCAAGCAGGTTCTGGACATGCCACGTCTGGGTTGCCTCAACGTTCACGGTTCTTTGTTGCCACGTTGGCGCGGTGCGGCGCCAATCCAGCGTGCATTATGGGCTGGTGATACCGAGACAGGCGTGACCATTATGCAAATGGACGTAGGGCTCGATACTGGTGATATGTTGTATAAACTGTCTTGCCCAATTACTGGAGAAGACACCAGCGGTAGCTTGTACGATAAATTGGCGGTTCTTGGACCACAAGGATTACTGGAAACTCTGGCTCAACTAGTCAGTGGTACAGCAAAACCTGAAGTACAAGACGAAACGTTAGTCAGCTATGCCGAGAAGCTAAGCAAAGAAGAAGCGCGTATTGACTGGTCACTTTCTGCCGTGCAGCTTGAACGTTGCATTCGGGCGTTCAATCCATGGCCAATAAGCTGGCTAGAAATTGATGAACAACCAGTAAAAGTCTGGCGTGCATCGGTTAGCACCGATACAAGCAGTGCTGAACCCGGCACTATCGTGGCGGTCAGCAAATTGGGTATCCAGGTGGCAACTGGTGACGGTATCCTAAATCTGGAATCGCTGCAGCCAGCGGGTAAAAAAGCAATGAGTGCACAGGACTTGCTGAATTCTCGTCGGGAGTGGTTTATCCCCGGTCATCGTCTCGCCTGACGGTTCTCTCTTCTAAAGCCCGGTTTCGCCGGGCATTTTTATTTTTACTCTTATGAAAAAAAATCTTAACTTACGCAGCCTGGCTGCCCAGGCAATTGAGCAAGTCGTTGAACAAGGACAATCGTTAAGTAACGTTTTGCCTCCGTTACAGCAGAAAGTCAGTGAAAAAGATAAAGCCCTGCTGCAAGAGCTGTGTTTTGGCGTTCTGCGCACGCTGAATCAGCTTGAATGGTTAATCAATAAACTGATGGATCGCCCGATGAAGGGCAAGCAGCGCACTATTCATTTTTTAATCATGGTGGGTTTATATCAGTTGCTGTACACCCGCATTCCTGTTCACGCCGCACTGGCAGAAACGGTGGAAGGTGCAGTCGCCGTTAAACGTCCCCAGTTGAAGGGGCTTATTAACGGAGTGTTGCGTCAGTTTCAACGCCAACAGGAAGAACTGCTGGCTGAATTTGCACAAACCGAAAATCGCTTCCTCCACCCCAAATGGCTACTTAAACGCATTCAACAGGCCTGGCCGCAGCAGTGGCAGGAGATTGCAGATTCCAATAATCAACGCCCGCCAATGTGGTTACGCGTTAACCGTACCCATCACTCTCGCGATGAATGGCTCGAGTTACTGAAAGAAGCAGGATTACAAGGCTTTGCACATTCAGGCTACCCGGATGCTGTTCGTCTGGCATCTCCAGCCCCTGTTCATTCCTTACCGGGTTTTGATGAAGGTTGGGTTACAGTCCAGGATGCTTCAGCGCAAGGTTGTATGCATTATTTAACCCCCGAGAACGGAGAAAGGATTCTCGACCTCTGCGCGGCACCTGGCGGCAAAACAACCCATATCCTGGAAGTTGCACCACAGGCTAGCGTAATGGCCGTTGATATTGATGAACAGCGACTTTCCCGCGTCTATGACAATCTTAAACGCCTTGGCCTCAAGGCGCAGGTTAAACAGGGTGATGGATGCTCTCCAGAGCAATGGTGTGGTGATGAAATATTCGATCGCATCCTGCTTGACGCACCTTGCTCCGCAACAGGGGTTATTCGTCGCCATCCGGATATCAAATGGTTGCGGCGCGATAGTGACATTGCCGAGTTAGCACAATTGCAGGCCAAAATTCTTGATGCCATTTGGCCCCATCTAAAGCCCGGCGGAACACTGGTTTACGCCACCTGCTCAATTTTGCCAGAAGAGAACTGTGAGCAAATTGCAGCTTTCCTTACTCGCACATCAGATGCAGAGTTGAGCACAACGGGAACTCTTGAGAAACCAGGATTGCAAAATCTCCCTGGGCCAGAAGAAGGTGATGGATTCTTTTACGCTAAGCTGATTAAAAACCGGAAATAACAGGTCACTGCTGATGAAGATTATTATTCTTGGCGCTGGACAGGTAGGCGGAACTCTCGCGGAAAATCTAGTTGGAGAGAACAACGATATTACACTAGTTGATACTAATGGCGATCGTCTTCGCAGCTTGCAGGATAAATTCGATCTGCGTGTAGTGCAGGGGCATGGCTCGCACCCACGCGTACTACGTGAAGCTGGTGCAGACGATGCAGACATGCTGGTTGCAGTCACCAACTCAGATGAAACCAACATGGTAGCCTGCCAGGTCGCCTATTCGCTATTTAATACTCCAAATCGTATTGCCCGTATCCGTTCTCCAGATTATGTACGCGATGCTGATAAGCTCTTTCACTCAGAAGCTGTCCCTATTGACCACCTGATTGCACCAGAGCAGCTGGTAATTAATAATATATATCGCTTAATTGAGTATCCTGGCGCCCTACAGGTTGTTAATTTTGCGGAAGGGAAAGTCAGCCTGGCTGTGGTTAAGGCCTATTATGGCGGTCCTCTGGTCGGTAATGCACTTTCAACTATGCGCGAACATATGCCACATATTGATACGCGCGTAGCGGCTATTTTCCGCCACGATCGACCAATCAGGCCGCAAGGGTCAACAATCGTTGAAGCTGGTGACGAAGTGTTTTTCATCGCCGCATCTCAGCATATCCGCGCAGTGATGAGCGAACTTCAGCGCCTGGAGAAACCCTACAAGCGCATTATGCTGGTCGGCGGAGGAAACATCGGAGCTGGGCTTGCTCATCGACTGGAGAAAGATTACAGCGTCAAACTTATTGAGCGCAACCAGCAGCGCGCAGCGGAACTCGCAGAGAAACTGCAAAATACCATTGTCTTTTACGGAGACGCCTCAGATCAGGAATTACTGGCTGAGGAGCATATTGATCAAGTTGATCTCTTCATTGCAGTCACCAATGATGATGAAGCCAATATTATGTCTGCGATGTTAGCTAAACGTATGGGGGCCAAAAAAGTCATGGTACTCATCCAACGTCGCGCCTATGTTGATCTTGTTCAGGGTAGCGTGATCGACATTGCGATCTCACCACAGCAGGCAACAATATCTGCACTACTTAGCCACGTTCGTAAGGCGGATATTGTCGGCGTTTCTTCACTACGACGCGGAGTTGCGGAAGCCATTGAGGCTGTGGCTCATGGTGATGAAAGCACTTCACGGGTAGTCGGCCGAGCGATCGATGAGATTAAACTTCCCCCAGGAACCATCATTGGCGCCGTTGTACGCGGTAATGATGTCATGATAGCTAATAACAATCTGCGTATTGAGCAAGGCGATCATGTCATTATGTTCCTGACTGACAAAAAATTTATCTCCGATGTTGAGAGACTCTTCCAACCAAGTCCCTTCTTCCTGTAGTTTTCAGGCGTCATGCTGGCGCCTTTCCTTTATCCCTTATTTATCAATGGATAATATTTCTATGCAATTATTCCCTGGCAATGGAAAATAGGAATACATTTGTTAAACTTATCAGTGTTGGTTGGCCCAAGGAGAATAAAATGAGTTTTTTAAAAGAATTTCGCGAATTCGCGATGCGCGGGAATGTTGTTGACCTGGCTGTCGGTGTCATCATTGGTGCCGCATTCGGTAAGATTGTATCGTCACTAGTCGCCGATATAATCATGCCACCACTAGGTTTGCTTATTGGCGGGATCGATTTTAAACAGTTTGCGGTTACGCTTCGTGATGCACAGGGGGATATCCCCGCAGTCGTCATGCACTATGGTGTATTCATCCAAAACGTTTTTGATTTTGTCATCGTTGCATTTGCCATTTTTATGGCAATCAAACTGATAAATAGACTAAACCGTAAAAAAGAAGAGACTCCAGCTGCGCCGCCGGCCCCAAGCAAAGAAGAAGTCTTGCTTAGTGAAATTCGTGACTTGCTAAAAGAACAAAACAACCGTTCTTAATTAGAATATTAAAAGCAAAAGGCCAGTGGTAAAAAAGTGCTCCACTTTCTTGCCACTGGCCTCCCGCTCATTACGTCCCATATGTTTATCTTTACGCTGGTAACTTCCTTTTCCTTTCTTATTCTTCTCAACTCGCTGCCTGAACAAGGGGTCATGAAGTAGTGCCTCAATGGCGTTATCTTTTATTTTCCCTTTAGTATGTTGATAGTGGCTCATAAACTCTCCTGATTAGTAAAAAATCGATGCAAGTGTAGATCTGCGCGATGTAGAAATCAACGCTCTGCGTTTTGGCTACTGGCTCCTTGCTCAAGCGCCTCAAGGATCGAACAATAAATACTACTGTGTGCGGTCCCACAGCATGCGTCATTAAGCCGCTGCAATGACCGACGCATAGTTTGTAGCTCTTTGATCCGAGATTCAACTTCCCTTAAACGAGCCTTAACGATACCTTTCGACTCCTGGCAAGTATGATGCTCCGGATCTATTCGGATCGAAAGAAGTTCGCGAATCGATTCCAATGTGAAACCCAATTGCCTGGCGTAACGAATAAAACGGAGTCTCTGCAGATCATTGTCAGAATAGAGACGAAATCCTCCTTCAGTACGTACGTTATGCTCCATCATCTGCTGCTTTTCATAATAGCGAATGGTATCGGGAGTAACGTCTGCCAATTTTGCCAGTTCACCGATGCGATACATTATTGCTCCTCATTAATCTTATGCACTAACTTATCTACATAATCGCCACGCAAAAAGTCAGTATTAAGACCTGCTTGCCGTAGTTTTAGTTCAACCAGGGCAAGACGACGACTCCACTCCACATAGCACGGCTCGTTTTCCTGAACGTTCCTGAGTAAGTCAACAAGCATGATTGCTTCTTTTCGATGTTCCAGCTCGGGAGGTAAATAGCCTGCATTTTTAAGCAACCGATAACTGGCGCGTAGCTCTGGTGGAACATGTGAATCATCATCCAACATAAGCGGTTCTCCGCAGCCGGGAAGATTATCGAATTCACCTTTGTTTTGAGCATCGAGGATATGGCGCTCTGCCCACTGATCCAGTAACCACATGATACGGCTCCGGGGATGAACAAAAATAGTACAGATATTGTAGTGAAGCGGAATGATAGAGGATATAAAAAAACCCGCCTGGGCGGGTTTTTTTACGTTACCACAGATTACTCTGCAGCAGCTTCTGCTTTCGATTCAGAGCGATCAACCAGCTCGATGTATGCCATCGGCGCGTTGTCGCCTGCACGGAAGCCACACTTCAGAATGCGAGTGTAACCACCGGCGCGGCTCGCGAAACGCGGGCCCAGCTCGTTAAACAGTTTTGCCACGATCTCGTTATCACGAGTGCGGGCGAATGCCAGACGACGATTAGCTACGCTATCAGTCTTGGCAAGAGTAATCAGCGGCTCAACTACGCGACGCAGTTCTTTCGCTTTCGGCAGGGTCGTCTTGATGATCTCATGACGAACCAGCGAACCAGCCATGTTACGGAACATAGCCTGGCGATGGCTGCTGTTGCGGTTCAGTTGACGACCACTCTTACGATGGCGCATGACCTTATCCTTCTCAGTAAAACCTTAACCTGTGATCCGGTTACTCGTCAGCAATGCTTGCCGGTGGCCAGTTTTCCAGGCGCATGCCCAGAGACAAACCACGTGAAGCCAGCACGTCTTTAATCTCAGTAAGAGATTTTTTACCCAGGTTCGGCGTTTTCAGCAACTCAACCTCGGTACGCTGTACCAGATCACCGATATAGTGGATAGCTTCTGCCTTGAGGCAGTTAGCAGAGCGGACAGTCAATTCGAGATCGTCAACAGGGCGCAGCAGGATCGGATCGAATTCTGGTTTCTCTTCTTTCACTTCCGGCTGACGTACATCACGTAAGTCAACAAAAGCTTCCAGTTGTTCTGCCAGGATGGTTGCCGCACGACGAATCGCCTCTTCAGGATCGATTGTACCGTTGGTTTCCATTTCGATGACCAGCTTGTCCAGGTCGGTACGCTGTTCTACACGCGCTGCTTCAACATTGTAGGCAATACGCTCTACTGGGCTGTAGCATGCGTCGACCAACAGACGGCCGATTGGGCGCTCATCTTCTTCCGAATGAATTCGGGCAGAAGCCGGCACATAACCGCGACCGCGCTGAACTTTGATACGCATGCTAATAGCAGCGTTCTCATCGGTCAGGTGGCAGATCACATGTTGCGGCTTGACGATTTCGACATCACCGTCATGGGTAATGTCGGCTGCGGTCACAGGGCCAATGCCAGATTTATTCAAAGTAAGGATGACTTCATCTTTACCCTGAACTCTCACCGCCAGCCCTTTCAGGTTGAGCAGGATTTCAAGGATATCTTCCTGAACGCCTTCTTTGGTGCTGTACTCATGAAGTACACCATCAATCTCAACCTCGGTCACCGCGCAACCCGGCATCGATGAGAGCAGAATACGGCGCAGTGCGTTACCCAGAGTATGGCCAAAGCCACGCTCTAAAGGCTCAAGGGTCACCTTGGCGTGCGTCGAACTCACTTGCTCGATATCGACCAGGCGCGGTTTTAGAAACTCTGTCACAGAACCCTGCATTGTGTCCTCTCTTTGGTACTAAGCTTTACTTGGAGTAAAGCTCGACGATCAGGTGTTCGTTAATGTCCGCAGACAGATCAGAACGTTCTGGCTGACGCTTGAACGTACCTTCCATCTTGCCAGCATCAACTTCCAGCCAGGTTGGCTTTTCACGCTGCTCAGCCAGCTCCAGAGCGGCTTTCACGCGAGATTGCTTTTTCGCTTTCTCACGAATGCTGACAACGTCATTCGCTTTAACCTGATAAGAAGCGATGTTAACAACACGACCGTTTACCATGATAGCTTTGTGGCTAACCAGCTGACGTGATTCAGCACGAGTCGCGCCGAAGCCCATACGGTATACAACGTTGTCCAGACGACCTTCCAGCAGAGTCAACAGGTTTTCACCAGTGTTGCCTTTCAGACGTGCTGCTTCTTTATAATAGTTACGGAACTGACGCTCCAGCACACCGTACATACGGCGAACTTTTTGCTTTTCACGCAACTGCACACCATAGTCAGACAGACGCGGTTTACGCGCACCATGCTGGCCAGGAGCTTGTTCAATTTTACACTTGGTATCGATCGCGCGAACGCCAGACTTAAGGAATAAGTCAGTGCCCTCACGACGGCTCAGCTTGAGCTTAGGACCCAAATATCTTGCCATTTTCTTTCTCCAACAATCCTAGAAACGAACGCGTTATACGCGACGTTTTTTCGGCGGACGACAACCGTTATGAGGGATCGGAGTCACATCAGTAATGTTCGTGATGCGAAAACCAGCGGCGTTCAGTGCACGAATAGTAGATTCGCGACCTGGACCCGGACCTTTAACCATAACTTCCAGATTCTTGATGCCGTATTCTTTTACGGCTTCAGCGCAACGCTCTGCTGCAACCTGAGCTGCGAACGGAGTGGATTTGCGAGAACCACGGAAACCGGAACCACCGGCTGTTGCCCAACCCAGCGCGTTACCCTGACGATCAGTAATGGTAACGATGGTGTTGTTAAAAGAAGCATGGACATGAGCCACGCCATCAGAGACTTGTTTTCTTACACGCTTACGTGCACGAACTGGTGCCTTTGCCATTATTCAATCACCCCGACTATTTCTTGATCGGTTTACGCGGACCCTTGCGGGTACGTGCGTTGGTCTTAGTACGCTGACCGCGAACCGGAAGACCACGACGATGGCGTAAACCACGATAGCAACCAAGGTCCATAAGACGCTTGATGCTCAGGGTGATTTCACGGCGCAGATCACCTTCAACGACAAATTTACCTACTGCTTCACGCAGGGATTCAATTTGTTCTTCAGACAGCTCACTGATCTTAACATTTTCAGCGATACCCGTGTCAGCACAGATGGCTTTAGAGCGGGTCTTGCCGATACCGAAAATTGCAGTTAATGCAATGACGGTATGTTTGTGATCAGGAATGTTAATGCCTGCTATACGGGCCACTATGCACTCCTACTATTTAATATGTACGCACCATGCTGAAAAGCCCGTTTTCAGGATACTCAAATGGAAACGTACAGACATACAAAAGATTGGCTGGCTAATCTAGCCAGCTCAACCCAACTTTGCAAGAAAAATATGCGAATAAATCAGCCTTGGCGCTGTTTATGCTTCGGCTCGGCACTGCAAATCACGCGGATGACGCCATCACGCTTAACGATTTTGCAGTTACGGCATAATTTCTTGACGGAAGCACGAACTTTCATTTTTACTCTCCGTAACTTCTCGGGCGCCCTGTTAGCGGCCGTAGCCTTTCAGGTTCGCCTTCTTCAATGCAGACTCATACTGACTTGACATCATCAGAGTTTGCACTTGAGCCATAAAGTCCATAATCACAACGACAACGATAAGCAGTGAGGTCCCACCGAAGTAGAACGGTACTTTCATTGCATCACGCATGAACTCCGGGATCAGGCAGATAAAGGTAATGTAGAGCGCACCAACCAAAGTCAGGCGGGTCATTACTTTATCGATATACTTCGCCGTTTGCTCTCCCGGACGAATTCCTGGTACAAATGCACCGGACTTCTTCAGGTTATCTGCTGTTTCACGCGGGTTGAAAACCAACGCCGTGTAGAAGAAACAGAAGAATATGATTGCAGACGCATAGAGTAACACATAAAGCGGTTGCCCAGGCTGCAAATACAGCGAAATTGTTGTCAGCCAGTTCCAACCAGTCCCGCCCCCGAACCATGACGTGATGGTAGCCGGGAACAGAATAATACTGGAAGCGAAGATTGCCGGGATTACCCCTGCCATATTCACTTTCAGCGGTAAATGTGTGCTCTGTGCAGCATAGACACGACGACCCTGTTGACGTTTCGCGTAGTTAACCACAATACGGCGTTGACCACGTTCTACAAAGACAACAAAGAAGGTCACTGCAAATACTAATACTGCAACCAACAGCAACAGGAGGAAGTGCAGGTCGCCTTGACGCGCTTGCTCGATAGTATGGGCGATGGCCGGCGGGAGTCCCGCAACAATACCAGCGAAGATAATGATCGAAATACCGTTACCGATACCACGCTCAGTAATCTGTTCGCCTAGCCACATCAGGAACATCGTTCCTGAAACCAGACTTACAACAGCGGTGAAATAGAACGCAAAACCTGGATTAATGACCAGGCCCTGCATACCAGGCATATTCGGTAGACCAGTAGCAATACCAATCGACTGAAATATCGCCAGCACCAGAGTTCCGTAGCGGGTGTACTGGCTGATCTTACGACGACCAGACTCCCCTTCTTTCTTAAGCTCCGCCAACGGCTGATAAACAACCGTTAACAGCTGGACGATGATCGATGCCGAAATATACGGCATGATACCCAGGGCAAAGATAGAAGCACGGCTGAGAGCACCACCAGAGAACATGTTGAACATTTCAATGATGGTGCCTCGCTGTTGCTCAAGCAGTTTGGCAAGTACAGTGGCATCAATACCAGGGATCGGAATAAAAGAGCCAATACGGAACACAATCAACGCACCGATTACAAACAAAAGTCTGCGTTTCAGCTCGCCAATCCCACCTTTGGCACTTTGAAAATCTAATCCCGGTTGCTTAGCCATCTGCTACTTATTCCTCAATTTTACCGCCAGCAGCTTCGATAGCAGCACGAGCACCTTTAGTCACGCGCAGGCCACGAACAGTTACCGGACGAGATACCTCACCAGACAGGATCACTTTCGCGAACTCAATCTGGATACCGATAATGTTAGCCGCTTTCAGCGTGTTCAGGTCGACTACATCGCCTTCTACATGAGCCAGATCAGACAGACGAACTTCTGCAGTGATCATTGCTTTACGAGAAGTGAAGCCAAATTTCGGCAGACGACGGTACAGAGGCATCTGACCACCTTCGAAACCGCGACGTACGCCACCGCCAGAACGAGAGTTCTGACCTTTGTGACCACGACCACCGGTTTTACCGAGGCCAGAACCGATACCACGACCCAGGCGTTTACCCGCCTTTTTGGAGCCTTCGGCCGGAGACAGAGTATTTAAACGCATCTCTTACTCCTCAACTTTAACCATGAAGGAAACCGCGTTGACCATACCACGAACAGCAGGAGTATCCTCGCGCTCTACGGTGTGACCAATACGACGCAGACCCAGGCCAAGCAGCGTTGCCTTGTGTTTCGGCAGACGACCGATTGCACTGCGGGTTTGAGTAATTTTAATAGTCTTTGCCATGGTTTATTTCCCCAGAATTTCTTCAACGGATTTACCACGCTTGGCAGCGACCATTTCTGGAGAATTCATATTTTCCAGGCCATCAATAGTTGCACGAACCACGTTGATCGGGTTAGTAGAACCATATGCTTTAGCCAGAACGTTATGAACTCCAGCAACTTCCAGAACGGCGCGCATTGCACCACCGGCGATAATACCGGTACCTTCGGAAGCTGGCTGCATGAATACACGAGAACCCGTGTGAACACCTTTAACCGGGTGTTGCAGGGTGCCGTGGTTCAGCGCGACATTAATCATATTGCGACGGGCTTTTTCCATCGCTTTCTGGATCGCTGCTGGAACTTCACGCGCTTTACCGTAACCAAAACCTACGCGACCGTTACCGTCACCAACTACAGTCAGAGCTGTGAAGGAGAAAATACGACCACCTTTAACGGTTTTAGATACGCGGTTAACCGCGATCAGCTTTTCCTGCAGTTCGCCAGCTTGTTTTTCGATGTGAGCCATCTTACACCTCTACCTTAGAACTGAAGGCCAGCTTCACGGGCAGCATCTGCCAGTGCCTGGACACGACCATGATATTGGAACCCGGAACGGTCAAAGGAAACATCTTTGATGCCTTTTTCCAGAGCGCGTTCAGCAACAGCTTTACCCACAGCTGCGGCCGCGTCTTTGTTACCGGTGTACTTCAATTGTTCAGCGATAGCTTTTTCTACAGTAGAAGCAGCTACCAGAACTTCAGAACCATTCGGTGCAATTACCTGTGCGTAAATATGACGCGGGGTACGATGTACCACCAGGCGAGTTGCACCCAGCTCCTGGAGCTTGCGGCGTGCGCGGGTCGCACGACGGATACGAGCAGATTTCTTATCCATAGTGTTACCTTACTTCTTCTTAGCCTCTTTGGTACGCACGACTTCGTCGGCGTAACGAACACCCTTGCCTTTATAAGGCTCAGGACGACGGTAGGCGCGCAGATCTGCTGCAACCTGGCCGATCACCTGCTTATCAGCGCCTTTCAGCACGATTTCAGTTTGAGTCGGACATTCTGCAGTGATACCGGCCGGCAGCTTATGCTCAACAGGATGAGAAAAACCTAAAGCCAGGTTTACTACATCCCCTTTGACCGCTGCACGATAACCTACACCAACCAGCTGAAGCTTTTTAGTGAAGCCTTCGGTAACACCGATAACTACTGAGTTAAGCAGGGCACGCGCGGTACCCGCCTGAGCCCATCCGTCAGCGTAACCATCACGCGGACCGAAGGTCAGTGCATTATCTGCATGTTTAACTTCAACAGCATCGTTGATAGTACGAGTCAGCTCGCCATTCTTACCTTTGATCGTAATAACCTGACCGTTGATTTTTACATCAACGCCGGCAGGAACAACGACCGGTGCTTTAGCAACACGAGACATTTTTTCCTCCGATTAGGCTACGTAGCAGATAATTTCGCCACCAAGACCAGCCTGGCGCGCTGCACGATCAGTCATAACACCTTTAGAGGTAGAAATAACCGCGATACCCAGACCCGCCATAACTTTCGGCAGCTCATCTTTACGTTTATAGATGCGCAGACCTGGGCGGCTGACACGCTGAATGCTTTCTACAACAGCTTTACCCTGGAAATACTTAAGAGTCAGTTCCAGTTCCGGCTTGATGTCGCCTTCAACTTTAAAATCTTCAATAAAGCCTTCTTCCTTCAGCACGTTGGCAATTGCCACTTTCAGCTTGGAGGAAGGCATGGTGACCGCAGCTTTATTCGCGGCCTGACCGTTACGGATACGGGTCAGCATATCCGCGATCGGATCTTGCATGCTCATCTGTCTTTACTCCCGTGATTCAATTGGTGACAATTACCAGCTAGCCTTTTTCAGACCCGGGATTTCACCGCGCATGGCGGCTTCACGGACCTTAATACGGCTCAACCCGAACTTCCGCAGGAAACCATGCGGACGACCTGTTTGACGGCAGCGATTACGCTGACGAGACGGGCTGGAATCACGCGGCAGAGTCTGCAGCTTGAGAACCGCATTCCAACGATCTTCGTCGGTTGCGTTCACATCAGAGATGATAGCTTTCAGTTCAGCGCGTTTAGCGAAGAATTTATCAGCTAAAGCCACGCGCTTTACTTCGCGTGCTTTCATTGATTGCTTAGCCATTAAGTAACCCTACCTTACTTGCGGAACGGGAAGTCAAAGGCAGCCAGCAGAGCGCGGCCTTCTTCATCAGATTTCGCAGTAGTGGTAATGGTAATATCCAAACCACGAACGCGGTCGACTTTATCGTAGTCGATTTCTGGGAAGATGATCTGCTCACGGACACCCATGCTGTAGTTACCACGACCGTCGAAAGACTTAGCGGACAAGCCACGGAAGTCACGGATACGCGGTACAGCAATAGTGATCAGGCGCTCAAAGAACTCCCACATGCGCTCGCCACGCAGAGTTACTTTACAGCCGATCGGATAGCCCTGACGGATTTTGAAGCCTGCAACTGATTTGCGTGCTTTGGTGATTAACGGCTTTTGACCGGAGATTGCTGTCAGATCAGCTGCTGCGTTATCCAGCAGTTTCTTGTCAGCGATCGCTTCACCAACACCCATGTTCAGGGTGATCTTCTCGACCCGAGGGACTTGCATGACAGAATTGTAGTTAAACTCAGTCATGAGTTTAGCGACTACTTCGTCTTTGTAGTAATCATGCAGTTTCGCCATCGTACTACTCCAAATTACTTGATAGTTTCGCTATTAGATTTAAAGAAACGGACTTTTTTGCCCTCTTCAAATCTAAAGCCTACACGGTCAGCCTTGCCGGTTGCCGCGTTGAAGATAGCAAGGTTAGAGATCTGAATAGCTGCTTCTTTCTCTACAATGCCGCCTGGTTGGTTCAGGGCCGGAACCGGCTTCTGATGTTTCTTAACCAGGTTGATACCTTCAACAATGACCTTGCCGGAAGACAGGACATTTTTTACTTTACCGCGTTTACCTTTATCTTTACCGGTTAACACGATAACTTCGTCATCACGACGGATTTTCGCTGCCATGATTCGCTCCTTAGAGTACTTCTGGTGCCAGAGAGATAATTTTCATGAACTTCTCGTTACGAAGCTCACGAGTTACCGGCCCAAAAATACGCGTACCGATAGGTTGCTCGCTGTTATTGTTTAAAATAACGCATGCATTACCATCGAAGCGAATGACAGAACCGTCCGGGCGACGAACACCCTTCTTGGTGCGCACCACTACCGCCTTCAGCACATCACCTTTCTTGACCTTACCACGCGGAATCGCTTCCTTGATGGTGATCTTGATGATGTCGCCTACGCCTGCGTAGCGACGGTGCGAGCCACCCAGAACCTTGATACACATTACGCGACGTGCACCGGAGTTGTCGGCGACGTTCAGCATAGTCTGTTCTTGGATCATTTTAGTGCTCCGCTAATGTCAACTACTACTGAGACCCAAAAGAGGGTCGTTAAAAAGCCCCATATCGAGGGCGCGGCATTATAACACCGCAGATCAAATATGGGTAGAAAAAATAAACGGCTCATTGCTGAGCCGTTTATTCGTTGAGAATGCGTACTGTATTACAGAACCGCTTTCTCTACAACGCGAACCAGCGTCCAGGACTTAGTCTTGGACAGCGGACGGCACTCAGCGATTTCAACTTTGTCGCCGATACCGCATTCGTTGTTCTCGTCATGTACGTGCAGTTTGGTCGTACGCTTGATGAATTTACCGTATACCGGGTGTTTCACCATACGTTCGATAGCAACAACAATGGATTTCTCCATTTTGTCACTAACCACACGACCTTGCAGAGTACGGATTTTATCGGTCATTACGCACCCGCCTTCTGAGTCAGTAAAGTCTTAACACGTGCAACATCACGACGCACTTGCTTCAGCAGATGAGTCTGTTGCAGCTGGCCACTTGCAGCCTGCATACGCAGGTTGAACTGCTCACGCAGTAGGTTCAGCAGCTCAGCGTTCAGCTCTTCAACGCTTTTTTCACGCAGCTCTTTTGCTTTCATTACATCACCGTCTTAGTTACAAAGGTGGTTTTGATCGGCAGTTTCGCTGCTGCCAGGCCGAATGCTTCACGGGCCAGCTCTTCCGGTACTCCGTCCATTTCATACAGGACTTTGCCCGGCTGAATCAAGGCAACCCAGTACTCCACGTTACCTTTACCTTTACCCATACGAACTTCCAGCGGCTTCTCAGTGATCGGTTTGTCCGGGAATACACGGATCCAGATCTTACCTTGACGCTTAACTGCACGGGTCATAGCACGACGTGCTGCTTCGATCTGACGTGCAGTCAGACGACCACGGCCAACAGCTTTCAGACCGAAAGTGCCGAAGCTAACATCCGTACCCTGCGCCAGACCACGGTTGCGGCCTTTGTGCACTTTACGGAATTTTGTACGCTTTGGTTGTAACATCAGCGACGCTCCTTATTTACGGCCTTTACGCTGCTGCTTTTTAGGTTGAGCAGCCGGTTCCGGTTGTTCAACAGCAGCCATACCACCCAGGATCTCACCTTTGAAGATCCATACCTTAACGCCGATTACACCGTAAGTGGTGTGCGCTTCAGAGGTGTTGTAGTCGATGTCAGCACGCAGAGTGTGCAGCGGTACGCGACCTTCGCGGTACCATTCGGTACGTGCGATTTCCGCGCCGCCCAGACGGCCGCTAACTTCAACTTTAATACCTTTAGCGCCAAGACGCATTGCGTTCTGTACAGCACGCTTCATAGCACGACGGAACATAACGCGACGTTCCAGCTGAGAAGTGATGCTGTCAGCAACCAATTTAGCGTCCAGTTCAGGCTTACGAACTTCGGCAATATTGATCTGTGCAGGAACGCCAGCGATATCCGCTACGACCTTGCGCAGTTTTTCTACGTCTTCGCCTTTCTTACCGATAACGATACCCGGGCGAGCAGTGTGAATAGTTACACGAATGCTCTTAGCCGGACGCTCGATAACGATGCGAGATACGGACGCTTTAGCCAGTTCTTTAGTTAAGAACTGACGTACTTTAAAATCGCTGTCCAGGTTGTCAGCGAATTCTTTGGTGTTCGCGAACCAGGTAGAGTTCCATGGTTTGACAATACCCAGGCGAATACCATTAGGATGTACTTTCTGACCCATTGCTAGTCTCCAGAGTCTCAGCGATCGGACACAACCACAGTAATGTGGCTGGTGCGCTTCAGGATGCGATCTGCACGACCTTTAGCACGCGGCATAATGCGCTTCATGCTCGGGCCTTCGTCTACGAAAATTTTCGTAACTTTCAGATCGTCAATGTCAGCGCCATCGTTGTGTTCAGCGTTAGCAATGGCAGATTCCAGTACCTTCTTGACCAGTACAGCCGCTTTCTTATTGGTGTAGGTCAGAATATCCAGGGCCTGCGACACTTTCTTACCGCGAATCAGGTCAGCAACAAGGCGAACCTTCTGAGCAGAAGAACGAGCATGGCGATGTTGAGCTAAAGTTTCCATCTCTTCCTCCTACCTTATTTTTTCTTCGCTTTTTTATCAGCAGCGTGGCCGCGATAAGTACGAGTCGGTGCGAATTCACCCAGTTTATGACCAACCATTTCGTCGGAAACAAAAACTGGAACGTGCTGACGACCATTATGGACAGCGATGGTCAAACCGATCATGTTAGGAAAGATCGTTGAACGACGGGACCAAGTGCGCAGGGGCTTCTTGTCTCCGCTTTCCACCGCTTTCTCTACCTTCTTCAGCAAGTGCAGGTCAATAAAAGGACCTTTCTTGAGAGAACGTGGCATGGCTTATCCTCTAAAATTATTTGCTACGGCGACGTACGATGAATTTATCAGTACGCTTGTTGCTGCGGGTCTTCTTACCTTTGGTCTGAACGCCCCACGGAGTTACCGGGTGCTTACCAAAGTTACGACCTTCACCACCACCATGTGGGTGGTCGACTGGGTTCATCGCAGTACCGCGAACGGTAGGACGAACACCACGCCAGCGTGCAGCACCTGCTTTACCCAGAACGCGCAGCATATGCTCAGCATTGCCAACTTCGCCCAGAGTAGCGCGGCAGTCTGCTTCGACTTTACGCATTTCACCAGAACGCAGACGCAGGGTGACATAAGCACCATCGCGAGCAACGATCTGAACGTAAGTACCAGCGGAACGTGCCAGCTGACCGCCTTTACCTGGTTTCATTTCTACGTTATGAACGGTAGAACCAACCGGGATATTGCGCATCGGCAGGGTGTTACCTGCTTTGATTGCAGCATCAACGCCAGACTGAATCTGGTCGCCAGCTTTCAGGCCTTTAGGGGCCAGAATGTAACGGCGTTCACCGTCTTTGTACAGAACCAGCGCGATGTTCGCGGAACGGTTCGGATCGTACTCAAGACGTTCAACAACTGCCGGGATACCGTCTTTGTTGCGTTTGAAGTCAACAATACGGTAAGCCTGCTTGTGACCACCACCAATATGACGAGTGGTGATGCGGCCATTGTTGTTACGACCACCGGATTTGCTGTTTTTTTCAACCAGCGGAGCAAAAGGTTTGCCCTTGTGCAGCTCTGGGTTGACCACTTTAACGACGTGGCGACGACCCGGAGATGTCGGTTTACATTTAACAACTGCCATTGTATTACTCCTCCGACTTACTCAGCGCCGCCAACGAAGTCCAGATTCTGGCCTTCCTTCAGGGTGACGTAAGCTTTTTTCCAGTCGCTACGACGACCGATACGCTGTCCGTGACGTTTAACTTTCCCTTTAACTACCAGGGTGTTAACGACTTCGACTTCGACTTCAAACAGTTTCTGCACAGCAGCTTTGATTTCTGCTTTAGTCGCGTCTTTAGCAACTTTGAGAACGATGGTATTGGTTTTTTCCATCGCAGCAGACGCTTTTTCAGAAACGTGCGGTGCACGCAGCACCTTCAGTAAACGTTCTTCACGAATCATGCCAGCATCTCCTCAACTTGCTTAACAGCATCAGCAGTCATTACGACTTTGTCGAAGGCGATCAGGCTAACCGGGTCAATACCAGTTGCATCGCGTACGTCAACCTTGTGCAGGTTGCGCGCAGCCAGGAACAGGTTTTCGTCCAGCTCACCGGTGATGATCAGCACATCTTCCAGAGCCATGTCTTTCAGTTTCTGTGCCAGCAGCTTAGTTTTAGGCGCTTCTACAGAGAACGTCTCGACAACGATCAGACGATCCTGACGTACCAGTTCGGACAGAATGCTTTTCAGCGCGCCGCGGTACATCTTTTTGTTAACTTTTTGACTGTGGTCCTGCGGACGTGCAGCGAAGGTTACGCCACCTGAACGCCAGATCGGGCTCTTGATAGAACCTGAACGCGCACGGCCGGTACCTTTCTGGCGCCACGGCTTTTTGCCTGAACCAGTTACTTCAGCACGAGTCTTCTGAGCACGAGTACCCTGACGAGCACCAGCTGCATAAGCAACAACAACCTGGTGAACCAGCGCTTCGTTGAAATCACGACCGAAGGTAGTTTCGGAAACAGTCAGCGCGCTCTGCGCGTCTTTCAATACTAATTCCATTGCTATCCCCTTACGCCTTCACAGCTGGTTTAACGATCAGGTCGCAGCCGGTTGCACCCGGAACTCCACCTTTAACCAGCAGCAGGTTGCGCTCAGCGTCAACACGTACTACGTCCAGGCTCTGAACAGTGACGCGTTCGTTGCCCAGCTGACCTGCCATTTTCTTGCCTTTGAACACTTTGCCCGGAGTCTGGTTCTGACCGATAGAACCCGGAACGCGGTGAGACAAGGAGTTACCGTGGGTAGCATCCTGGGTACGGAAGTTCCAGCGCTTAACGGTACCAGCGAAACCTTTACCTTTAGAGGTACCGGTTACGTCAACTTTTTTAACGTCAGCAAACAGTTCAACGCTAATGTTCTGACCAACGGTGTATTCTTCACCATCTGCCAGACGGAACTCCCACAGGCCGCGGCCAGCTTCTACGCCAGCTTTAGCAAAGTGACCAGCTTCCGGCTTGGTTACACGGTTAGCTTTTTTAGCACCAGTGGTAACCTGAACAGCGCGATAGCCATCGTTAGCCAGATCTTTGATCTGAGTAACGCGGTTTGCTTCAACTTCGATAACGGTTACTGGGATAGATACGCCATCTTCAGTGAAGATGCGGGTCATGCCCACTTTTTTACCGACTAAACCAATCATTGTATCAACCTCTCAATCGCTCGATGACCTGATTAACCCAGGCTGATCTGCACGTCTACACCGGCAGCCAGATCCAGACGCATCAGAGCATCAACGGTTTTTTCAGTTGGCTCAACGATGTCAACCAGACGCTTGTGAGTACGAATCTCGTACTGATCGCGCGCGTCTTTGTTGACGTGCGGAGAGATCAGAACGGTGAAACGTTCTTTGCGGGTCGGCAGCGGGATCGGACCACGGACTTGCGCACCAGTGCGCTTAGCAGTCTCGACGATTTCCGCGGTTGATTGATCGATCAGACGATGATCAAACGCTTTAAGGCGGATACGGATTCTTTGGTTCTGCATGAGACCAGAGCTCCAATTATTTTATAGACGAAATGGTTACTCCTCATACCCATTACGATTGATGGGAGAGTGTAACCGTTCTTACATAGTTCCCCAATTGGGAACATTGTTTGATAGCCAGTTTCGCTATCAGGGTTCATATCGAACCGGCCGTCAACTTTGACAGGCCCGCGCATTATACGCAAATTCAGCCGCAACGCAAGCATTGTCTAGTAATTCATCACTGGCTTCTGAGAGCAGGGATCATCATGTTCAGCAACGCTGTGAAATGCAGGCAAATACATCTGATGGCTACTTCCATTGCACATTATTGGCCTTTGCTACATGAACGACTTCTCAGCACCCTCACTACTACAGCCATATCACAGGAACTATCCATGTTCATCACTTCCTCAATATTTATTATTTTGTACTGTGGGTTATCGCTCATGCTCTGTTGGTGCGACTACCGAAGTGGTCTGCTTCCAGATCGATTTACCTGCCCCCTACTCTGGGTTGGTTTGCTTTATCATCTATATTTATCAGAAAGTACTCTTTCAAGCGCAGTATGGGGGGCGATCGCTGGCTATGTGTCCTTTGCTACTATCTACTGGTTATACAGAGGACTGCGCGGATATGAAGGCATCGGTTACGGTGACGTTAAATTTCTGGCCGCTCTTGGGGCCTGGCATGGATGGAGCGTATTACCTCAACTAGTGCTTATTGCAACCATACTCGCATGTGTCACACTTGGGATGAAGATCATAGCGGGAAGAAAAAGGCAGGTATTATACAACCCGCTGCCTTTTGGCCCTTTTCTGGCAGCAGCGGGTCTTTGGTGTGGATGGCAGACGCTTATTAGTCCGCCACCTTAATTTGTGACTGAAGATAATTCTGTAGGCCAATTTTACCGATTAAGTCGAGCTCAGTTTCCAACCAATCAATGTGGCTTTCTTCGTCTGTAAGGATCTCAATTAGCATATCGCGGCTGACGTAGTCATAGACACTATCGGCATAGGCAATAGCTTCTCGCAAATCTTTAGCCCCTTCCAGTTCCAACCGTAAATCAGATTGCAGCATCTCCTCGACATCCTCGCCGATGCGCAGTTTGCCAAGATCTTGCAGGTTAGGGATTCCTTCGAGAAACAAAATACGCTCGATATACTTATCGGCATGTTTCATTTCATCAATGGATTCGTGGTATTCGACATCGTTGAGGCGCATCAGGCCCCAATTCTTAAACATTCTCGCGTGGAGAAAGTATTGATTAATTGCGACAAGCTCATTTCCCAATAATTTATTGAGATAAGTTATGATTTTGACATCACCTTTCATTATATAGTCCCTCCGCTTCCACTTATTGAAGCGTAGTTCGACCTATAGATATGTCAAAAAAAGCAGTCGGGCTTCAGGCAATCTCTTGATATTCTGGCATGCGGGTTAATTCATCTTCCATAATTTCTCGCGCTGCGCGAATGCACTTACCACATTGATTTCCAACAGGAATAAATTTTCTTAGTTGTTGAAAAGACTGGGGGTGGAATTGACGCACAGCCTGACGAATTTTTTTATCGTTTACACCATTACACAGACAAACGTACATACAGACTCCCGTTCAACTTATATGCAAAGTGTAAATGAGAATAGTTATGATTACAATAGCCTGTTTATTAAATATACGACTGCACTAATTTCTGTAAACAATTTCCCTCATTAACTCAAATAGTCGACAGCAAAAAGGGCGCCTAAGCGCCCTTTTCTAATTCAGAACTAATAATTAGCCCAGAACTTTAGCAACAACGCCCGCGCCAACGGTACGGCCGCCTTCACGGATTGCGAAACGCAGACCATCGTCCATCGCGATCGGGTGGATCAGGGTAACAACCATTTTGATGTTGTCGCCCGGCATAACCATCTCTACGCCTTCCGGCAGTTCGATGGTGCCAGTCACGTCAGTTGTACGGAAGTAGAACTGCGGACGGTAGCCTTTGAAGAACGGAGTATGACGGCCGCCTTCATCTTTGGACAGAATGTACACTTCAGATTCGAACTTGGTGTGCGGCTTGATTGAGCCCGGCTTAGCCAGTACCTGGCCACGTTCGATTTCTTCACGTTTGATACCACGCAGCAGAACACCTACGTTCTCACCAGCACGGCCTTCGTCCAGCAGTTTGCGGAACATTTCAACGCCGGTACAGGTAGACTTCGCAGTCTCTTTGATACCAACGATTTCAACTTCTTCGCCAACTTTAACAATACCGCGTTCTACACGACCGGTAACAACGGTACCACGGCCTGAGATGGAGAATACGTCTTCGATAGGCAGCAGGAACGGCTTGTCAATCGCACGCTCTGGTTCCGGGATGTAAGAATCCAGGAAGCCAGCCAGTTCGATGATTTTCGCTTCCCACTCTGCTTCGCCTTCCAGCGCTTTCAGAGCAGAACCACGGATGATCGGAGTGTCATCGCCCGGGAAATCGTACTGAGACAGAAGTTCACGAACTTCCATTTCTACCAGTTCCAGCAGCTCTTCGTCATCAACCATGTCGCATTTGTTCAGGAACACGATGATGTACGGAACGCCTACCTGACGACCCAGCAGGATGTGCTCACGAGTCTGCGGCATCGGGCCGTCAGTCGCAGCAACAACCAGGATCGCGCCATCCATCTGCGCAGCACCGGTGATCATGTTTTTAACATAGTCGGCGTGGCCCGGGCAGTCTACGTGTGCGTAGTGGCGAGTCGGGGTGTCATATTCAACGTGAGAAGTGTTGATGGTGATACCACGAGCTTTTTCTTCCGGCGCGTTATCGATCTGGTCGAATGCGCGAGCAGCACCGCCGTAGGTTTTAGCCAGTACGGTAGTGATTGCAGCGGTCAGAGTAGTTTTACCGTGGTCGACGTGGCCGATGGTGCCAACGTTGACGTGCGGTTTTGTACGTTCAAATTTTTCTTTAGACACGGCTATATTCCTTACTATAGTGCTCTCCCCTTCAGGAGAGAGCACGGGACTTTGGTTTTAACCCTGCGGCTTATTTACCACGGGCTTCGATTACGGCCTGAGCAACGTTATTCGGCGCATCATCATACTTCAGGAACTCCATAGAGTAAGAAGCACGACCTTTGGTCAGAGAACGCAGCTGAGTTGCATATCCAAACATTTCAGACAGCGGAACTTCAGCGTGAATCACAACGCCAGTCACGTTGGATTCCTGACCGCGCAGCATACCGCGACGACGGCTAAGGTCACCGATAACGTCACCAGTATTCTCTTCCGGAGTTTCTACTTCAACCTTCATGATCGGCTCAAGCAGAACTGGTTTCGCTTTCTTAAAGCCATCTTTAAAGGCAATAGAAGCGGCCAGTTTAAACGCCAGTTCGGAGGAGTCAACGTCGTGGTAAGAACCGAAGTGCAGACGCACGCCCAGGTCAACTACCGGGTAACCAGCCAGAGGACCAGCTTTCAGCTGCTCCTGGATGCCTTTATCAACGGCCGGGATGTATTCACCAGGAATTACACCACCTTTGATGTCGTTGATGAACTCGTAACCTTTCGGGTTAGAGCCCGGCTCCAGCGGATACATGTCAATAATGACGTGACCATACTGACCGCGACCACCAGACTGCTTAGCGTGTTTACCTTCGATATCAGTAACTTTCGCGCGAATCGCTTCACGGTAAGCAACCTGAGGTTTACCAACGTTCGCTTCAACGTTGAATTCACGCTTCATACGGTCAACGATGATGTCGAGGTGCAGCTCACCCATACCGGCGATGATAGTCTGGTTAGATTCTTCGTCAGTCCATACGCGGAAAGACGGGTCTTCTTTAGCCAGACGGCCCAGAGCCAGACCCATTTTTTCCTGGTCAGCTTTGGTTTTTGGTTCAACCGCGATAGAGATTACCGGCTCAGGGAATTCCATACGCTCCAGAATGATCGGCGCGTTTGGATCACACAGAGTGTCACCCGTAGTTACGTCTTTCAGACCGATAGCTGCAGCGATGTCGCCCGCGCGAACTTCTTTGATCTCTTCACGCTTGTTAGCGTGCATCTGAACGATACGACCAAAACGCTCACGTGCTGCTTTCACGGAGTTCAGGATGGTATCACCAGAGTTAACCACACCGGAATACACGCGGAAGAAGGTCAGGTTACCTACAAACGGGTCGGTCGCGATTTTAAATGCCAGAGCAGCAAACGGCTCATCATCGCTAGCGTGACGTTCAGCAGGAGTATCTTTACCGTCGTCCAACATACCGTTGATCGCAGGTACATCAACCGGGGATGGCAGGTAATCAATTACCGCATCCAGCATCGCCTGAACACCTTTGTTCTTGAACGCAGAACCACAGGTTACCAGGATGATTTCGTTGTTCAGAACGCGCTGACGCAGAGCTACTTTGATCTCTTCTTCAGTCAGTTCTTCACCACCCAGGTATTTCTCCATCAGCTCTTCAGAAGCTTCAGCAGCGGACTCGATCAGGTTCTGGTGCCATTCTTCGGCCAGGTCCTGCATGTCAGCTGGAATATCTTCGTAAGTGAAGGTTACACCTGCGTCTTCTTCGCTCCAGTTGATGGCTTTCATTTTCACCAGGTCAACAACACCAGTGAAATGCTCTTCAGCACCAATTGCCAGCTGCAGCGGAACCGGAGTCGCGCCCAGACGGGATTTGATCTGACCAACAACTTTCAGGAAGTTCGCACCCATACGGTCCATTTTGTTAACGAACGCAATGCGTGGAACTTTATATTTGTTTGCCTGACGCCATACGGTTTCAGACTGCGGCTGAACACCACCAACTGCGCAGTAAACCATTACCGCACCATCAAGAACACGCATGGAACGTTCTACTTCGATTGTGAAGTCAACGTGCCCCGGGGTGTCGATGATGTTTACGCGATGCGGCTCATACTGCTTAGCCATACCAGACCAAAATGCAGTAGTCGCTGCGGAAGTGATAGTGATACCACGTTCCTGTTCCTGTTCCATCCAGTCCATGGTGGCAGCGCCGTCATGAACTTCACCGATCTTATGGTTTACACCGGTGTAGAACAGAATACGTTCGGTAGTAGTAGTTTTACCGGCGTCGATGTGCGCACTGATACCAATGTTACGGTAGCGTGCGATGGGTGTTGTACGAGCCATTTGATTCCTCGTTTATTTCTTTAGGCGTTCAGTTAAGTTATCCAAAACGGGCGACTTACTTGAAGCGCCCGCTTGGTGACTATGACTCCGAAGGGATTACCAACGGTAGTGTGCGAACGCCTTGTTGGCTTCTGCCATGCGGTGAACGTCTTCACGTTTCTTAACTGCAGTACCTTTGTTGTCTGCAGCATCAGAGAGTTCGTTCGCCAGACGCAGAGCCATGGATTTATCACCACGTTTACGAGCAGCTTCAACGATCCAACGCATTGCCAGGGCATTACGACGAACCGGACGGACTTCAACTGGTACCTGATAAGTAGAACCACCAACACGGCGAGACTTAACTTCTACAGTCGGGCGCACGTTGTCGAGAGCGACTTCGAAAGCTTCCAGTTCATTTTTACCAGAGCGCTGAGCCAGGGTCTCCAGCGCGCTGTATACGATTGCTTCTGCAGTAGATTTTTTACCATCTACCATCAGGATATTGACAAATTTAGCCAGCAGTTCTGATCCGAACTTAGGATCCGGCAGGATTTTACGCTGACCAATGACGCGACGACGTGGCATGGAAATACTCCGTTGTTAATTCAGGATTGTCCAAAACTCAAAGAGTTTAGTTTGACATTAATATAAAACGTTTGGCCTTACTTAACGGAGAACCATTAAGCCTTAGGACGTTTCACGCCATACTTGGAGCGTGCTTGCTTACGGTCTTTAACGCCGGAGCAGTCAAGCGCACCACGAACGGTGTGGTAACGAACACCCGGAAGGTCTTTTACACGACCGCCACGGATCAGGATCACGGAGTGCTCCTGCAGGTTGTGGCCTTCACCACCGATATATGAAGAAACTTCAAAACCGTTAGTCAAACGAACACGACATACTTTACGCAGTGCGGAGTTCGGTTTTTTAGGAGTGGTAGTATATACACGAGTACATACGCCACGTTTCTGCGGGCAGGCTTCCAGCGCAGGCACGTTGCTCTTTGCAACTTTGCGTGCGCGTGGTTTGCGTACCAGCTGGTTAATTGTTGCCATTAAATAGCTCCTGGTTTTAGCTTTTGCTTCGTAAACATGTAATAAATCGCCTCATATAATATGAGGACGCAGAATTCTAGGGCGGTGCTGAAAAGGTGTCAAGAAATATACAACGATCCCGCCATTACCAGGCTAATTGCCCAGGGTGTTTGACTGTAAGTCTGACGAAATCAGTATAGCTAAGCCTGACGACACTGTCCGCAATTTGACCACCCAGCCCACGGGCTTCGATATCTTCTTGCAGAACATGAATGGTTATGGGGGCAGATTGCAGAATTTCAAGGAAGCGACTCCCGGCAACTGCTGCGACGACGCCATCAGACATCAGCAGGAGATCGTCTCCTTCTTTTATCAAACGAAGCATTGTCGCAGTATCAGCATACCAGGGAGATGTGCTTAATGTGTGGAGCATGCGAACCTCAAAAACGCAGTATCACGTTAAAATCGTCAAGCTGGGTTCGTAAAGCCTCTGGCTCCAGCCACTCGGCATCTACGATCCATGGCGTCGAAGAATTCAGGCCGCGTTCACGTGCAGAAGCCGCACATACCCAGCATTGCTCAATATCGTAGAGTGATAAAAGTTTGAAGGTAGAGATATAGTCGCGTGCCAGCACCGCTGCGGGCCGCTGTCCCGGAAGTAACTGGAACACGCCATCTCCGATGAAGAATACACCAATTTCCTCCGTCAGAGCGGATGTTGCAAGCAGTGCATCCAACCCTTCTCTGCCGGATGCTGAGCCGTGAGGAGTAGAGGAAAAAACAAAAGCTACGCGCTTCATCAGAACTGTACCATCCGGTCGCAGGTTAACGCGGCTTCCGCCAGCGCACCTAATCCGCTCAGCGTAAATCCAGGCTGCAAATTACAGGCTGGTAATCCCAGCTGTTGTGCTTCCTGTTGATCCACAACTCCTCGACGCAAAGCCGCGGCCACGCAGATATGCAAGGAAACAGCGTGATCGTCATGTAACGATTGCCATGCACGAACCAGATCAAACTCATCGCTAGCCGGTGCTGATAGCTGGTTTGCATTATAAACACCTTCGCGATAGAAAAAGATGCTGACCAGTTCATGGCCTTCCTGCAAAACAGCATGGGCAAACTGCAATGCGCTACTGGCCAACTGCGTACCGTAAGCAGGCCCCGTCACCGTAATCGCAAAGCGCATTACTTATCCAGCCCCTGGAAATCTCCGCTTTTAAACTGACGAATGTAGAGATACACCGTGTGTTTAGAGATATTCAACCTATCAGCAACCTGGTTGATGGCATCTTTGATGTCAAAGATGCCTTTTTCGTAAAGATTCAGGACTATCTGGCGGTTTTTAGCATTGTTAGAAACGTTACGATCGGCATTCACCTCTTCGATGGTGAACTCAAGCGTCTGCGCAACCAGATCGTCTACCGATGAGGCAAAGTTGACCTGCGAGTTCACTTCCGTCGTTTCAGGCGGAATGAAGGTGCTCATTATTTGCGAGAACGGCACATCGAGATTCATGTTGATGCACAGCAGGCCAATGACCCTATGTTCACGGTTGCGAATTGCAATCGTGACCGACTTCATCAGCACGCCACTTTTGGCGCGAGTAAAATAGCATTTGGAAACGCTGCTATCGGCCCCGGTCATATCGTGCAGCATACGCAGCGCAAGGTCAGTGATTGGCGAGCCGATTTGACGGCCAGTATGTTCACCGTTGGCGATACGGATAGCGGAACATTTTAAGTCCTGCAACGAATGCAGTACGATTTCACAGTGGGAACCGATGAGCATCGCTAACCCGTCCACCACCGCTTCATAGGATTTGAGGATATCAAAGTCGGTCTGGTCAAAAGGACGTTGATCCAGCAAATCAAGCTCGCTGGTCTCGTTGGTTAAAAGCGACCTGGACATGAAAAAAAGCACTCCTTTTCAGGAGCCTGTCGTTATTGTCAGGGCAGGCTCATCATCATTATTAATCTATCTAAAGTAATACAGCGTCTGAGGTTCTTGCCAGTTTTAATTATATTTGCCCTCAATAAAAAAACCGCCGCCTGTAAAGGCGGCGGCTTAAACCAGATTACTTCTTGGCGTCAGCGGCCGGTGCTTCTGCGGCAGCTTCAGGCTTGGCATCAGCCTTTGGTGCCGGTTTGATATCCAGCAGCTCTACATCAAAGACCAGCGTGGAGTTCGCAGGAATTCCCGGAACGCCAGTTTTTCCGTAAGCCAGGTCCGGTGGGATAACCAGTTGAATTTTCCCGCCTTTCTTAATATTTTTCAGACCTTCTGTCCAGCCAGGGATAACGCCGTCCAGGCGGAAGGATAGCGGCTCGCCACGGGTGTAGGAGTTATCAAACTCTTTACCATCGATCAGCGTACCTTTGTAGTTTACGACGACAGTATCGCTATCTTTAGGCGCATCGCCAGTACCGGCTTTCTCAACTTTATACAGCAGGCCGGATTTAGAGGTTTTCACACCTTTCTCTTTAGCAAAGGTGTCGCGGTAAGCTTTACCTTTTGCATCGTTTTCAGATGCATCTTTTTCCATTTTCTGCTGAGCAGCAGTTTTTACACGAGTTTCAAATGTCTGCAGTGTCTGTTCGATTTCCTGATCGGACAGTTTGCTCTTATTAGCAAAAGCGTCCTGAACGCCGGCAATCAGCTGGTCTTTATCCAGTTTGATACCCAGTTTTTCTTGTTCTTTCAGGGAGTTTTCCATGTAACGTCCCAGTGATGCACCCAGCGCATAAGCAGATTTCTGATCGTCATTTTTGAATGCCGATTTGCTTTCCGTTGCAGGTGCTGCTTTCGCTGCGGTATCAGCAGCAAAGGTCAGCGGTGCATTCAGGGCGACGGCCATTGTGGTCGCCAGCAGCGTTACTTTAAACAGTGATTTCATCCATTTCTCCAGGGCCGGGGCATCTCACCCCAGGGTTATCGTAAAAAGCAAAAAACGTACTATAGAACGTTGTAGAGCAAATCTACATACAGACGTTCCTGAATATCGCCTCATTTAGGACTATTTTTGTATGAATTAGTTTCCTGCCACACGCAACGATGCTGCGCGGATGCTGAAACTTCAGTAGAATCCGACCGCAGAATAGGACAGAAGAGGTTACTCATGCACGATAGCACTTTAGAGACTCGCCTTGCGGAACTGGAGAGCAGGTTAGCGTTCCAGGAAATCACTATTGAAGACCTCAACAAGACCGTCACCGCTCACGAGATCGAAATGGCCAGGATGCGTGAACATTTACGCTTAATGGTAGAAAAGCTAAAAGCAACTCAACCATCGCATATCGCCTCACAGGCGGAAGAGACGCCTCCGCCCCATTACTAATGGCGTAAAAAAAGCGGGTTTCCCCGCTTTTTTATTCCAGAACGCTAATGCGATGGAATTAGTGGCAACCGCAACCGCCATTGCCGCCGCAACCACCTTTACCATGTTCGTGGTCATGGCCGTGGCCACCGCAGCAACCGTCATGATCGTGGTCATGGTCATGATCGTGTCCATTCGCGCCGTGGACATGACCGTGCTCCAGTTCTTCAGCCGTTGCTTCGCGAATCGCGATAACTTCAACATTGAACTTCAGATTCTGGCCAGCCAACATGTGATTACCGTCAACAACAACGTGTTCATCACCCACTTCAGTGATTTCAACCGGTACCGGGCCCTGGTCGGTTTCTGCCAGGAAGCGCATGCCTACCTGCAGTTCATCAACACCCATGAAAACGTCTTTAGGAACGCGCTGAACCAGGTTTTCATCGTACTGTCCGTACGCGTCGTTAGCGCCGACTTCTACATCAAACTTGTCGCCCACTACGTGACCATCCAGCGCATTTTCCAGGCCGGAAATCAGGGAGCCGTGACCATGCAGGTAGTCCAGCGGCGCGCTTGCCGGAGACTCATCAACCAACACACCGTCTTCTGTACGTACCTGATAGGCCAGGCTGACCACCAGGTCTTTTGCTACTTTCATGATATCTCCTGAGCAAGGGAAGAATAGTGGCGCAGATTGTAGCGGAATTCTGCAGCCGTGTACCCTCTAGCTTAAAAAAAGCCGATAGATAACGCTAGTCCGGATGAAAAATGCCTATCACTTGCTCCTCTTTGCGAACATGATCGCGAACTTCCTTATCAGCCTCACGCATCTGGTGGCCGCACTTAACGCATTCAACAATATCGACATTATTTTCACGCCACATTGCCAGCGAATCCAGAGCCTGGCACGCCGGACATTTCGCACCGGCAATAAAACGTTTACGCACCGCCATATTATTTACCTTTTATTCAAACTCATCCCAGCCGTCTAACTGCCTGCTCTCTTTTTGCATCTCTCGCTGAAAGATCTCTTCCAGCTCGCGCCTGGCTTCACGCACGCGGGATATCTGCAGGGTATCAGTATGCACCGGCATTAACTCACGCAGCATTCGCATATCGAGGCGACGAAAGTGCAGTTGCGCACGCTGTGCCTGGTGTGGATGCATACCTATAGAGATAAGCGCTTTACGCCCCAACTCCAGCGCACTGGAGAACGTCTCGCGCGAAAATTGCGCCACTCCAGCCTGCAAAAGCTCATGCGCCTCAACGCGTCCCCGAGCTCGCGCCAGAATATTCAGATGCGGAAAATGCTGCTGGCACATCTCCACAAGCCTCATCGTATCCTCTGGCTCGTTACAGGTGATCACTATCGATTGTGCGTCCTCAGCCCCCGCTGCACGCAGCAGTTCGAGCTGCGTCGCGTCGCCAAAGTAGACTTTATAGCCGTATTTACGCATCAGGTTTACCGCACTGATGTCGCGCTCCAGCACCGTAATGCGCATTTTATTCGCCATCAGCAGGCGGCCAATCACCTGCCCGAAACGCCCAAAGCCGACGATAATGACCTGTGGTTTATCATCCTCAACCCACGGAGCCTCATCCTCTTCTTCAGGCTGATTAAACCGCCGCGAAAGCACTTTATCGATTAGCGTCATCAGCAGCGGCGTGGTCATCATCGACAATGTCACTGTGACCAACAGCAGCGCCATCTGATCGTTTTGAAACAAACGAAGCGAAGCGGGCATCGAAAACAACACAAAGGCGAACTCTCCCCCTTGGCTTAGAACGCCTGCAAACTGCATGCGCTCCGAGCTACGTAAGCCGTAAACTCGCGCCAGCAGATACAGGACTCCTCCTTTCACCGCGACCAGTATTGCGACGCTGGCGATAACCCATAGCAGATGGGTGTACAGCACTCCGAGATTCAGCGCCATACCAACGGAAATAAAGAACAATCCGAGCAGCAGCCCTTTAAACGGCTCAATGGCGATTTCTAGTTCATGACGATACTCGCTCTCTGCCAGCAGTACGCCCGCGATAAACGTCCCCAGAGCCATCGATAAGCCGAGCGCATCCATAAATAGCGCCGATCCGAGTACCAACAGCAGGGTCGCAGCGGTAAAAACCTCTCGCACACCGGAACCAGCGATAAAACGGAAAACCGGTCGCAGTAGGTAGCGCCCACCGACCAGCATCCCACCGAAGGCCAGGACCTTTATCCCCACAGTAGCCCAATCAAAATGATCATCGCCCGAGCCAGCAAGTAGAGGAACCAGCGCAAGAGCAGGGATAACTGCCAGATCCTGGAACAGCAATACGGAGAAACCTAACTGTCCGGATTCGCTGCGGCTCATCCCTTTCTCACGCATGAGCTGTAGCGCCATGGCGGTTGAAGACATCGCCAACCCAATTCCGCCAACCACTGCGGCCTGCCATGAGAAGTCGCTAAGCATGAGCAAACCGCCAAGAATGAGCGCACTCAGGGCGACCTGCGCAGCGCCTACGCCGAAAATTGAGCTTCTTAACCGCCAGAGCTTGGCCGGATTCAGCTCTAGCCCGATGATAAACATCAGGAAAACAACGCCTAACTCTGAGAAATGAAGAATTTCATCGACATCGCTAATAAAACCCAATCCCCACGGGCCAATGGCAATACCGGCCAGCAGATACCCCAGAACGGCACCAATCCCCAGCCTCGCCGCCAAGGGTACCGCAACCACGGCGGCAAACAGAAACAACACCCCCGCCAGCAGTAGATCAGCTCCCGCCATTTGAACCTCCTGCCGTTATAGGGTTAGCCAACCAGTCGCGATAGGCGCGCGCGTGGCTTTTCAAGTCGTTGGGGGATTGCCGCCGCGCCCAGTAGACGATAATAGGGCTCATCCAGTGCATTCTGCACATGCCAGCGGTTAGTTCAAAAGGGCGCAGGATGTCGTTCATCGGATAGCGATGGGCATCCCGCCGATAGGCGCTCTCCGGCTCACCAGTGGTAATCACACTCCGCCAGTACTTTCCCGCCAGTTGGTTTCCCCCGGCTCCGCTGGCAAAGCCGCGGCTTAACACCCTGTCCAGCCACTCTTTCAGCAATGCCGGGCAACTCCAGGTATATAGCGGATGCTGGAAAACGATCACCTCATGCTGACGCAGTAACTCCTGCTCCCAGGCAATATCGATAAAAAAATCTGGATAGTGCGCGTAGAGATCGTGCACGGTGACATTCGACAACTGTAAGGCCGGTTCAAGCAAAACCCGGTTGGCCACGGAATCCTGAGATTCTGGGTGGGCATACAGCAGCAAAACCTTCGCTGTCTGAGACATCTTTCCCCTCCCGAACGTCTTCTGGCGGCCTGTGCAGCGGCTGCGTCCCGACGCAACCAGAATGACTTTGTGTATCGTCTTCATTTTGGGCTACCATTGCGGCCCGGTTGAGCGATTCGCTCCACACTACATTATCATAATGACAAATTAACATAATCAGAACATACGGCGCCTTATGATTGTTTTCTCCTCGTTACAAATTCGTCGCGGCGTACGCGTCCTGCTGGATAACGCAACCGCCACCATCAACCCTGGGCAAAAAGTCGGTCTGGTGGGCAAAAACGGCTGCGGTAAATCCACCCTGCTTTCGCTTTTGAAAAACGAGATTAGCGCCGATGGTGGCACTATGACTTTTCCTGGCAACTGGCAGCTGGCGTGGGTTAACCAGGAAACCCCGGCGTTACCGCAACCAGCCATTGATTATGTCATTGATGGCGACCGCGAATTTCGCCAGCTTGAGGCCGATTTAAACCTGGCCAATGAACGTAATGACGGTCACGCCATCGCGACGGTGCACGGTAAACTCGACGCTGTCGACGCCTGGACCATACGTTCGCGCGCGGCCAGTCTGTTGCATGGTCTGGGTTTCAGTAATGAGCAGTTGGAGCAGCCGGTAAGCGACTTTTCCGGTGGCTGGCGTATGCGCCTTAATCTGGCACAGGCGCTAATTTGTCGCTCTGACCTGCTGCTACTTGATGAACCGACCAACCACCTTGACCTCGATGCGGTCATCTGGCTGGAAAAGTGGCTCAAAGGCTATGCCGGCACCCTGATTTTGATCTCTCACGATCGCGATTTCCTTGACCCCATCATCGACAAGATTATTCATATCGAGCAGCAGTCAATGTTCGAGTATACGGGCAACTACAGCTCATTTGAGATACAGCGCGCCACCCGCTTGGCACAGCAACAGGCAACATACGAAAGCCAGCAATTGCGCGTCGCTCACTTGCAAAGCTATATCGATCGCTTCCGTGCGCAGGCTACCAAAGCTAAGCAGGCGCAGAGTCGTATCAAGATGCTTGAGCGCATGGAGCTTATCGCACCGGCCCACGTCGATAATCCGTTCCATTTTAGCTTCCGCGCACCGGAAAGCCTGCCGAACCCGCTACTGAAGATGGAAAAGGTCAGCGCCGGTTATGGCGAGCGAGTGATTCTCGACTCGATCAAGCTGAACCTGGTTCCGGGTTCACGCATCGGTCTGCTGGGGCGCAACGGTGCCGGTAAATCGACGCTGATAAAACTGCTGGCCGGTGAGTTACAGCCGCTACGCGGTGAGATTGGCCTGGCGAAGGGAATCAAACTTGGCTACTTCGCTCAGCATCAGCTTGAGTTCCTGCGCGCTGACGAATCCCCGCTGCAGCATCTGGCCCGTCTGGCTCCGCAGGTGCTGGAACAGAAGCTGCGCGACTATCTCGGCGGCTTTGGTTTTCAAAGCGACAAGGTCAATGAAGAGACACAGCGCTTCTCCGGCGGTGAAAAGGCGCGCCTGGTGCTGGCGTTAATCGTCTGGCAGCGGCCAAACCTGCTGCTGCTTGATGAACCGACTAACCACCTCGATCTCGATATGCGCCAGGCCTTAACCGAAGCGCTGATTGATTTTGAAGGCGCACTGGTGGTGGTCTCGCACGACCGCCATCTGATTCGCTCCACCACTGACGACCTCTATCTGGTGCACGACAGTAAAGTCGAGCCTTTTGACGGCGATCTGGAAGATTATCAGCAATGGCTAAGCGACTCGCAAAAGCAGGAAAGCCAGGCGTCAGAAGAATCAAAAGAGAGCGCCAACAGCGCTCAAGCGCGTAAAGATCAAAAACGCCGGGAAGCCGAGCTGCGCACGCAAACCCAACCGCTGCGTAAAGAGATTGCTCGCCTGGAAAAAGAGATGGAGAAACTGAACGCTAGTCTAACGCAGGCGGAAGAGAAGCTGGGCGACAGCGGCTTATACGACCAAAGCCGCAAAGCAGAGCTTACCGAATGTTTACAGCAACAAGCCAATGCAAAGTCCGGGCTTGAAGAGTGTGAAATGGCCTGGCTGGACGCCCAGGAACAGCTGGAGCAAATGCTGCAGGAAGGCTAATGTCTGATAGCTAACGGCACAAAAGGCGGGATAACCCGCCTTTTTTAATACCTCTCACCGAGGCTTAACGCTGCGCTGCCAACCGGGCGCGTATCTGTTCAAGATGTTCGCGGCGGAACACTTTGCCATCGAGGAAGCGAGTTTTTAGCTCTCCCTGCAGCTCCTGCTCCAGAGTTTGTTCATCATGCAGCTGCAGCTCTCCCAGAGCATCGCGCTCAACCCGTAAAAGACCGCGGGCCGAACGTTTCAGGCCATTGTCCGTTTTTGGCTCTTTGAAAATCATTCGCCCTTCGCCACTGACTTCCCCCCAGGTTGCTTTCATCGCAAAACCAAAGGTATCGCGCGTATTATACTGGTAGGTAAAGGAGCCCACGCCGAACACCACATTAGAACTGGCGAAACCCTTCGCTTCCAGACGACGCATGATCTCATCGGCTCTGGCGAGAGTAATGGAATCACCGTAAATCAGGCCCACATGGGGATCCAATACCTTGTAGCCTTTATCATTTATTGTGCCGCCAAAAATCTCCCACAGCACCTCGACAGAGCCTTTCTCTTCTACACTTCGTTCAGTACGTACATCATCGCTAGCAGCAGTACCGCATAGGATCTCAACCGGATCACCGCTATCCGGGCGGAACACAACCCGTCCCTGGCGCTGCATAATGCTCCCCTTGAGTTCGCGGGTAAATTCACTCAGTACCCGCCAGTAATCCCAGGTATCGGAGACGATAGAAACAAATCCCTGCGGATAAATATCGGCAATCAGACGACGGAAGGTTTCTATCTCATGCTCACGCTCCCCCATACACATCACACTATGCTCAGTCGCCGGAATGCTGGCGCCGATAAAATAGTCTTCACTTTCGGTATAGTAATCGCGGGCATAGAGCAGTGCCGGAATGCTATCTGTCCCCTTGAAGCTTAACAAATGCCCACACCCCGCCTGGGCGGCATCCTGCAATCCGGCCATACCGCGAAATGAAAAATCGTGACACTGAAAATCGAGATGGGTCAGATCGCTACAGGTCTTTTCCGCCCAGCGTTCGCAGATTTTGCGATAGTGATGGGCAATAGTGGCATTGGTGGATGCCTTCCAAAGCTCTGCCGAAAGCACCGTTTCCAGGTAATTCACCAGCCAGAAAAATTCTTCTTTCGTATTAATGATGGTCAATACCGGCACCTTCATCGGCACTTTTGTACCTTCATCCAGCGATTTAATGTGCAGCGGCAGATAGCCCAGACGATGTAGGTCGCGAATATGATCCACCGAGACCGCATCGCGACCAAGATAACTATCCATGACCTGCTTATATTCGTTCACCACTTCATCTTCCGGACGAGCAAAAAATGCCTCGTTGAACTGCTCGACAAGGAACCACTGCAAAAATCCCTGCAGACCGAAAAACACTAGCTTGCCATCTGCCAACGGCGACTGAAAAAAACGATCGCTACGCGGAGTGAAGTTAGAATAGACCCGAGTCGTACCCTGGGGATATTGCGCACGGTGAGAAACTTTGTAGCCATCAATAGCCAGAATAGGGTTAATTTTCATGATGATTTCTCCCTTAAGCGCAGTAGATCGCGTCAATGTCGATAAGTTCAAGCTGCGGATGTGCCAGCGTCGGAGCAGCCAAAGAAGTGGTGGTATAGATGGCATCAACGCCGTTGTTCAGCAGATGTTCAACGCCTTTTGAAAAAATGCCGTGTGTCACATACAAGCTGACGCTGCGGGCACCAGCATCGCGCAGCACCTGCGCCGAACCGATAAAGGTGCCGCCGGCGTCGCATAAATCGTCAACAATCAGCAGATCCCTGCCCCTGACATCACCCGCAACCAGCGCAAAGCCTGTCAGGTTGCCGCTTGCCACATCACGCTTTTTGCTCAGAATGGCGTACTCCGAGACGCCTGTTGCTCTGGCGACGGCATCAATTTTTTTCAGCGCCCCCGCATCTGGCGCCACCAGCATTAGCGCCTTTTGCTGAAACCGATGGCATAGAGTCGTACTCTGCAACAAGCACCTCTCCTGTGGAATCGCCACAAAGTTATCTATTGCCGCCGCCGCAGCGTCGCTGTGAGGATCAAGCACTTTCACCTTATCGAACTTCAGCGTGTTAAGTTGAGTAGCAAAGACTCTCAACGCAAAACTGTCACCAGCAACCATATGTCGGTCCTGACGCGCCCACGGTAGCCAGGGTAGTTCGAGGTGGCTGACCAGCACATCGGTCTGGTGACGGACCGCGTCCACCAGTTGCGCAAGCAACATAAAGTCGTTCATATCCCGCATCGCAGCAGCGCGAATGCACATCAGGCGGGCAGAGGATGGCAACGGATTAGTCACCTTCAGCCAGACAGCGCCATCAGGAAAAACACCGTTGGCGATAGTGTAAGTCTGGTTATCCAGGGTTAACGTCAATTTCATACTCATCACTCTCCCCTCACAATTATGTCCCTTCGACATAATTAATAATGTCCTTAAGACACATATTAAGCAAGCATAAAAATGTATTATTTCCCTGAAAAGGTAATCTACTGATAAATAATAATAAAAAACGCAGCCTTGCTGCTCAGTGTCGGGCTGGTACACTGATGGGCGTTCCAAATCATCGCGAGTAGCCTATGAACACCGAAGCCGACTATTTGAATCAATATGATGCCAGCCGCTTTCCCTCCCCTCTGGTGACGGTGGATAGCGTGTTATTCACGCTTCATCAACAAGCGCTGTGCGTCCTGCTGGTAGAGCGGGCAAACCACCCGCAGAAAGGGTATTGGGGATTGCCCGGCGGCTTTATTGATATGGCGCGCGATGACTCCACCCGCGCCACCGCGATGCGTAAGCTCACTGAGAAAACCGGGGTTTTCCCTTCATGGTTGGAACAGCTGGACACTTTTTCCGGGCCCGATCGCGACCCGCGCGGCTGGAGCCTGACCGTCACCTGGTTTGCACTAATTGCCTGGGCAGACTGCGAACCGCATATCGCCAGCGTCAACGATGCCCGTTGGGTGCCAATTGCCAGGCTTGCCGACTATTCCCTGGCGTTTGATCACCAGAAAATCATCGCCGCCGCTCTGCATCGCTTAAGGCAAAAGACCATGTATTCTTTACTGCCCGTTTACTGCTTGCCGGAGACCTTCACCCATGGCCAGCTACAGGAAGCGACGGAGATAATCCTCGGTCAATCCATACAGCGTAAAAGCCTGATTCGCCGTTTTGAAGCGTCAGGGATGTTTGAAGAGACAGGTGAGAGCATGGCGACAGGCACAAGAAAGGCCCGCCTGTGGCGGCGTAAGCCTGGAGTGGATATTCATCTTTTCTCACGCAATCTGCTTACCGATTAGCCACAAGACCACATATTGGCTAACCTGCGCACTTCATGCGCGGTATAGTATGTATAAAGATTATTAATTGCTCTGGTGCTATGGTTGATATCACTCCCACAGAAATGACGCCCCCCGAAGACGACTCGCAGCAGTTTCACCCGATGCGCGGCGTTGGCAATCGTCATTTGCAAACCATGTTGCCGCGGCTAATCCGTCGCAAGCTACGTTTCACTCCACACTGGCAGCGTCTTGAATTACCGGATGGCGACTTTGTCGATCTGGCGTGGAGCGAAGAACCATCTCAGGCTCGTCATAAACCGCGATTGGTGGTGTTTCATGGTCTTGAGGGCAGCCTGCACAGCCCTTATGCTCACGGACTCGTCCACGCGGCCATGCAGCGCGGCTGGCTGGGCGTGGTGATGCATTTTCGCGGCTGTAGCGGCGAACCCAACCGAAATAACCGCATCTATCATTCAGGCGAAACGGAAGACGGCTCCTGGTTTTTACGTTGGCTTCAGCGCGAATACGGCGACGTGCCAACTGCAGCTGTGGGTTACTCGCTCGGGGGCAATATGCTGGGCTGCCTGTTGGCGAAAGAAGGTGACGATATTCCTGTCGATGCTGCCGTTATCGTCTCAGCGCCGTTTATGCTGGAAGCCTGTAGTTCTCATATGGATAAGGGGTTTTCCCGCGTTTATCAGCGTTATCTGCTCAATCTGCTGAAGGCGAATGCCGCGCGTAAGCTGAAAGCTTATCCGGGCTCTTTGCCGGTTGATTTACGCCAGCTAAAAGGTATGCGTCGCATCCGCGAATTTGACGATAGCATCACCGCCAGGATCCACGGTTTTGCCGATGCGCTAGACTACTATCGCCAGTGTAGTGCGATGCCGCGCTTAAGCGACATCACTAAACCAACGCTGATTATTCATGCGAAGGACGATCCTTTTATGGATCACCACTCCATCCCGCCGCAAGAACAGCTACCGGCAAATGTCGAGTATCAACTTACAGAGCATGGCGGCCATGTTGGTTTTGTCGGTGGTACGCTGCGCAAGCCGGAAATGTGGTTAGAACAGCGAATCCCGGATTGGCTAACTCGCTGGTTAGGAGGGCAAATATGATTATTCCCTGGCAGGATCTCGATCCCGAAACGCTGGATAACCTGATTGAAAGTTTTGTATTACGCGAAGGCACCGATTATGGTGAGCATGAACGTTCGCTGGCGGATAAAGTCGCCGATGTCAAACAACAGCTGAAAAGCGGAGAAGCCGCGCTGGTGTGGTCAGAGCTGCACGAGACGGTCAATATTATGCCCCGCAAGCAGTTTCACGGCTAAGGCGGCATCACACTATCGTTTACCCTGGGAGTTGTTATGTCTGCCAAACATCCGGTGATTGCCGTCACGGGCTCTAGCGGCGCGGGAACCACGACCACCAGCCTCGCCTTTCGCAAAATATTCGCCCAACTAAACCTCCACGCCGCCGAAGTGGAAGGCGATAGCTTTCACCGCTACACCCGCCCGGAAATGGACATGGCGATCCGCAAAGCGCGAGATCAGGGCAAACACATCAGCTACTTCGGTCCCGAGGCTAACGATTTCGGCCTGCTGGAGCAGACTTTCAGAGAATACGGGCTGAACGGTACAGGTCAGTCACGCAAGTATTTACACACCTATGATGAAGCCGTGCCGTGGAATCAGGTTCCTGGCACCTTCACTCCCTGGCAGTCGCTGCCTGAACCCACTGACGTGCTGTTTTATGAAGGCCTGCACGGCGGAGTTGTCACGCCCCAGCACAACGTCGCTGACCATGTTGATCTGTTGGTTGGGGTTGTGCCGATCGTTAACCTGGAGTGGATCCAGAAGCTTATCCGCGATACCAGCGAACGCGGCCACTCTCGTGAAGCGGTGATGGATTCCGTCGTTCGCTCGATGGAAGATTACATCAACTTCATCACCCCGCAGTTTTCACGCACTCACCTCAACTTCCAGCGCGTACCTACGGTGGATACGTCCAATCCATTTGCAGCCAAAGCAATCCCATCGCTTGATGAAAGCTTTGTCGTTATCCATTTCCGCAACTTACAGAATATCGATTTCCCCTGGCTACTGGCGATGCTTCAGGGCTCGTTTATCTCGCATATGAACACGCTAGTGGTGCCGGGAGGGAAAATGGGGCTGGCCATGGAGCTCATCATGGCGCCATTGGTCGAGCGGCTAATGGAAGGCAGGAAAATCAATTAACAAAAAACCCCGGTAGCGCAGCGCATGCCGGGGCGACGAGTTCGCGCCGTTCGGCTTATCCCTCGATCACTTCATAAGAGTGAGTTATGTTTACCGCTTTCTCCAGCATCAGCGCCACCGAGCAATATTTTTCCGCCGATAGGTCAACTGCGCGAGAAACGGCAGCATCTTTCAGCTCTTTACCGGTCACGATAAAATGCAGATTGATATGGGTAAACAGACGCGGTGCTTCCTCGCGACGCTCAGAAGTCAGCTTAACTTCGCAGTTAGTGACGTTATGGCGTCCCTTCTGCAGGATAGAAACCACGTCAATTGCGCTACATCCGCCCGCCGCCATCAACACCATTTCCATCGGGCTAGGCGCTTTATCCCCGGAATTACCGTCCATCAGAATCTGGTGACCAGAAGCCGACTCACCAATGAAGGTTAACCCTTCAACCCATTTCACTCGCGCTTGCATAAATTTAACTCCAGGGCTGTAATTTTCCTGACAGATTACGCGCACATAACAATTCTCGCAACGGAAGGCGACCTAGGTCATGCTGAAGCGAGACACCAGGAGACACGCGGCGAAAGCTATGCTAAAACAATCGGGATGCTACAGTAATACATTGATGCACTGCATGTATGCTGAGGAGTTCACATTACAGGCTGCAGGAAATTTTCAGCCAGATTCCCAGGTATAGGGATTTAATACGATTGCATGCCCGGATGCCGTGTAGTGTCGGCATCTGGAGATAGCTTATAACAGAGGATAACCGCGCATGGTGCTTGGCAAACCGCAAACAGACCCTACCCTTGAATGGTTCTTGTCTCATTGCCACATTCATAAGTACCCCTCAAAGAGCACGCTGATCCACCAGGGTGAGAAAGCAGAAACGTTGTACTACATCGTTAAAGGCTCCGTGGCTGTACTCATCAAGGATGAAGAAGGTAAAGAGATGATCCTCTCTTACCTCAACCAGGGCGATTTCATCGGTGAATTAGGCCTGTTTGAAGAAGGTCAGGAACGTAGTGCATGGGTACGTGCGAAAACCGCATGTGAAGTGGCCGAAATCTCCTACAAAAAATTCCGTCAGTTGATCCAGGTTAACCCGGACATCCTGATGCGTCTCTCTTCGCAAATGGCACGTCGCCTGCAGGTTACGTCAGAGAAAGTCGGTAACCTCGCCTTCCTCGACGTGACGGGTCGTATCGCCCAGACGCTGCTGAACCTGGCAAAACAGCCTGATGCGATGACCCACCCGGACGGTATGCAAATTAAAATTACCCGTCAGGAAATCGGTCAGATCGTTGGATGCTCCCGCGAAACCGTTGGTCGTATCCTGAAAATGCTGGAAGATCAAAACCTGATCTCCGCGCACGGTAAAACTATCGTCGTCTACGGTACCCGTTAAGTCGGCAAAACGGCGTATTGCATAGCAATACGCCGTTTTTGTTTCCCCCTCATGTGGCGCAGGCTGATTTACCACCCGGAAGTCAACTACGCACTGCGGCAAACGCTGGTGTTGTGTCTGCCGGTCGCAATCGGACTTCTTCTCGGACATTTACAGCAGGGCTTACTGTTTTCCCTGGTACCAGCCTGTTGCAACATTGCCGGTCTGGACACACCACATAAGCGCTTCTTTAAACGCCTGATTATTGGCGGTTGCCTGTTTGCTGGCTGTAGCCTGATTGTCCAGCTCCTGCTGCAACGCGAGATCCCTCTACCGCTGATTCTCACTGGTCTGGCGCTAATCCTTGGGGTGACTGCCGAAATCAGTTCACTGCACGCGCGACTACTGCCTGCTTCACTTATTGCCGCCATTTTTACCCTCAGCCTTGCGGGCAACATGCCGGTGTGGGAGCCACTGCTAATCTACGCGCTCGGCACCTTATGGTATGGCGTCTTTAACTGGTTCTGGTTTTGGCTATGGCGCGAACAACCGCTGCGCGAGTCGCTGAGCCTGCTCTACCGCGAACTGGCTAACTATTGCGAGGCCAAATACAGCCTGCTGACCCAGCATACGGACCCGGCCACCTCGCTGCCGCCGCTACTTAACCGCCAGCAGAAAGTGGTTGATCTGATTACCCAGTGTTACCAGCAGATGCATATGCTGGCGGCCAATCAACGCAACGACCACAAACGTCTGTTGCGCGCTTTTCAGGTGGGGTTGGATTTACAGGAACATATCTCCGTTAGCCTGCATCAGCCGGAAGAAGTGCAGAAACTGGTGGAACGCAGTCACGCAGAAGCAGTGATTCGCTGGAATGCGCAAACCGTTGCCGCCCGCCTGCGTGAGTTGGCGGACGATCTTCTCTACCATCGTTACCCACAGCGTTTTCAGATGGATAAACAGATCGGCGCGCTGGAAAAAATTGCCTGGCAACATCCGGATAACCCGGTCGGCCAGTTCTGCGCCTGGCACTTCAGCCGTATCGCCAGGGTTCTGCGTACCCAGCGTCCTCTGTACACGCGCAACTTGATGGCGGATAAAACCCGACGTTTACCCCTGCTGCCAGCGCTAAAAAGCTACCTGTCGTTTAAATCTCC
Source organism: Klebsiella sp. MISC125 (assembly GCF_051131775.1). Lineage (NCBI taxonomy): Bacteria > Pseudomonadati > Pseudomonadota > Gammaproteobacteria > Enterobacterales > Enterobacteriaceae > Klebsiella > Klebsiella sp. MISC125. The sequence goes on along the minus strand of NZ_CP180448.1, from coordinate 533,079 downwards.
GGCGTTACGCAACGCCGCGCGCATCAGCGTAATGCTGAGCGCCGCCAGCCTGATGGGCAGCGCACTGCATCTGCCGAAACCCTACTGGATCCTGATGACTGTGCTGTTCGTGACGCAAAACGGCTACGGCGCGACGCGGGTGCGCATTGTTCACCGGGCGGCTGGAACGATTGCCGGACTGGTGATCGCCGGACTGACGCTACACTTCCACGTGCCTGAAGGCTATACGCTGACCGCCATGCTCTTCATCACGCTGCTAAGCTACCTGATTATTCGTAAGAACTACGGCTGGGCAATGGTTGGTTTTACCGTCACGGCGGTTTATACCCTGCAATTACTCACGCTAAACGGTGAGCAGTTTATCATCGCCAGATTAATCGACACGCTTATTGGCTGTCTGATCGCTTTTGGTGGGATGGTTTGGCTATGGCCGCAGTGGCAAAGCGGTCTGCTACGCAAAAATGCCCACGACGCGCTGGAAGCCGATCAGGAAGCGATCCGGCTCATTCTTAGCGACGATCACCAGGCTCCGGCGCTGGCCTATCAGCGAATGCGCGTTAATCAGGCGCACAATGCGCTGTTTAACTCACTCAATCAGGCGATGCAGGAACCGGGCTTTAATTCGCACTATCTGGAAGATATGAAGCTGTGGGTAACCCATAGCCAGTTCATTGTTGAGCACATCAATGCGATGACCACCCTGGCGCGCGAGCACAATATGCTGACGCCGGATCTAGCTCAGCGTTATCTGGAGTCCTGTGAAATTGCGCTACAGCGCTGTCAGCAACGGCTGGATTCAGATGGACCGGGGAGCGCTGGAGATGTGAATATTATGGAGGCCCAGGATGCGGAAGTCCCTCGCGGCCCGCTCAGTACCATGGAACAGCATCTGCAGCGCATTCTGGGTCACCTGAACACCATGCACACCATTTCGTCGGTAGCATGGCGTCAGCGTCCGCATCATGGCATCTGGCTACGCACCACTAAGCGCTAAGCACACGCTCAACTGCCTGGGCAAAGCGCGCCATTCCTTCGGCAATATCGCTATCGTCAATCACCAGCGACGGCACAAAGCGCATGACGTCAGGCCCGGCGTTAAGCACCATCACGCCAGCGTCTGCGGCAGCATAAAGGAAGTCGCGCGCCCGGCCCTGATGCTGCGGCTTAAGCTCAGCACCGATTAGCAACCCCATTCCGCGGATATCGCTAAACAAATCGAACTGCGCGTCAATCTGCTGGAGATGTTTAACAAACAGCTCACGCTTCGCACTCACACCATCCAATACTTCTGGCGTGTTAATCAGATCGAACGCCGCCCCGCCCACTGCGCAGGCCAGCGGATTCCCGCCGTAGGTTGAACCATGAGATCCGGCATGGAAAGCACTGGCGATTTCATGAGTGGTTAGCATCGCGCTAATCGGGAAGCCACCGCCAAGCGCCTTAGCGCTGGTCAGAATATCCGGCGTCACGCCGTAGTGCATATAAGCGAACAGCGAGCCCGTACGCCCCATACCGCACTGCACTTCATCAAACACTAACAGTGCCTGGTGCTGATCGCACAGTTCACGCAACCCTTGCAGGAATTCAGGCGTCGCCGCAGTCACGCCCCCCTCGCCCTGAATCGGTTCTACCACTACCGCGCAGGTATGATCGTCCATGACGGCTTTTACCGCGTGTAAATCGTTAAACGGCACGTGAACGATATCAGCCGGTTTCGGGCCAAAGCCATCGGAGTATTTCGGCTGACCGCCTACGGAGACGGTGAACAGCGAACGACCATGGAACGCATTGTGGAAGGCGATGATTTTGGTTTTATACGGGCTATGGCGAGTCACGGTGTAATGACGCGCCAGCTTGAACGCGGTTTCGTTAGCTTCCGTCCCGGAATTCATAAACACCACGCGATCGGCAAAAGTCGCATCGACCAGCTTACGTCCCAGGCGCAGGGCCGGTTCGTTGGTAAACACGTTACTGGTATGCCACAGAGTTTCGCCCTGCTCATGCAGTGCCGCCACCAGCGCCGGATGGCAATGACCGAGCGCGGTCACGGCAATACCGCCTGCGAAATCAACGTACTCTTTGCCCTGCTGATCCCATACGCGGCTGCCCTTGCCCTTCACCGGAATAAATTCTGCCGGTGCATAAATCGGCAAAATGACCTCATCGAATGTGGCGCGGGTGATTGCCGGTTGTTCAGTTGCCATGTCATGCCCATCCTTCTTCGTTATGCAGCAATGATTATGATAATCTAATCACAAAATATGCATAAAAAATCAATCAATGGCAACTACAAATCAACGATTGAGGAAGTTTGCCAGCAGTTGATGCCCCTGCTCGCTAAGAATGCTCTCCGGGTGAAACTGCACGCCTTCGAGATCAAACTCGCGATGGCGAATCCCCATGATCTCGCCCTCTTCGCTGCGGGCGGTGATCTCAAAGCATTCCCGTAGCGTTGGGGGATCGATCAATAAGGAGTGGTAGCGAGTAACGATGAGTGGATTATTCAACCCAGCAAACACCCCTTGCCCATTGTGAATGACAGGAGACGTTTTACCATGCATCACTTTGGCAGCCCGCACGATGGTCGCGCCGAAAACCTGCGCGATAGCCTGATGACCAAGGCAGACGCCCAGGAGCGGAGTCTTGCCGGAAAAGTGGCGAATCACCGCCAGCGAAATCCCTGATTCATCAGGGGTACAGGGGCCCGGCGAAATAACGATTTTCTCCGGCGCCAGCGCGATAATCTCCTCCAACGTCAACTCATCATTACGCCTGACAAGGACTTCCGCTCCCAGCTCGCAGAAGTACTGATATAAATTCCAGGTGAAAGAATCGTAGTTGTCGATAAGCAGGATCATGGCGGCTCCGGAAGTTACAAACCGGGGTATTCTACGCAGATTCTCGGGTTTCGCTTATCACTTTATCTGGCGGGAGAAAGCAGCGCGGGCTTGGTGCCCGCGCAGGAGACATATTTTACGGCAGCACTTTCGCCGACAGGATAACAATCGGTTTAGACGGAACATTTTGATAAGGCCCAACGTTATGGGTCTGTACCTGAGAAATCTTATCCGCAACGTCCATTCCTTTCACGACCTTGCCGAAGACCGCATAGCCAAAATCACGCTGGCCGTGGTCGAGGAAAGCGTTATCTGCAATGTTGATAAAGAACTGGCTGGTCGCGCTGTCCTGATCGGCAGTACGCGCCATGGAGATGGTTCCACGGGTATTACGCAGGCCGTTGTCCGCTTCGTTTTTAATCGGCGGGTTAGGTTGCTTTTGCTGCATCTGCTCGTTAAAGCCGCCACCCTGCACCATAAAGCCCGGGATCACACGGTGAAAGGTGGTGTTGTTATAGAAACCACTGTTGACGTACTTCAGGAAGTTATCTACCGAAATGGGTGCCTTCTGGCTATTCAGCTCAAGCTCAATATTGCCCGCAGAGGTGGTCAGCAACACATGAGGGTCGCCCTTCGCCGCCATGGCCGGGGAAAATGCTGAAAAGGCGAAAACGGCAGCCACCGCCACGAGAGTTGATTTGAGCATGGAAATTCCTTAACGGAGCAGAATAAAAAGCGAGTGCCTTGATTCTAAAGAGCCTTTGCATCCTGGGCCAGCCTTTTACCTAATTTTACTTAGCTGAAACACTTGTTACGACGCAATCATTAATCCATCAAATAATTAAATGTGATTTCAATCACATTTATTCGTGCAAAAAGATCTACATTTCAGAATAAACATTTAATTACATCACGCAAACGAATAAAATCTGTCCGCCCGGCGCAGAGTCAACGCGCTATACATTTCTATTCACAGGCCAGTCATGACTAACAGCAACCGTATCAAGCTCACATGGATCAGCTTCTTCTCCTACGCCCTGACCGGCGCGTTGGTGATCGTCACCGGGATGGTGATGGGAAACATCGCAGATTATTTCCATCTGCCCGTTTCCAGTATGAGCAACACCTTTACCTTCCTCAACGCCGGTATCCTGATTTCTATCTTCCTGAATGCCTGGCTGATGGAAATCGTTCCGCTGAAAACCCAACTGCGCTTTGGCTTTATCTTGATGGTACTCGCCGTCGCAGGTTTGATGTTTAGTCATAGCCTGGCGCTGTTCTCTGCCTCAATGTTCGTACTTGGGCTGGTCAGCGGGATCACCATGTCGATTGGTACCTTCCTGATCACCCATATTTATGAAGGTCGTCAGCGCGGCGCGCGCCTGCTGTTCACCGACTCCTTCTTCAGCATGGCGGGCATGATTTTCCCGATGCTTGCCGCATACCTGCTGGCACGAAGCATCGAGTGGTACTGGGTCTATGCCTGCATCGGTCTGGTTTATGTGGCTATTTTCGTACTGACTTTCGGCTGTGAATTCCCGGTATTAGGTAAAAAAGCGCCGCTGGACAGCCAGCCGGTAGCAAAAGAGAAATGGGGTATCGGCGTGCTGTTTCTCTCCATTGCCGCACTCTGTTACATCCTCGGCCAGTTGGGCTTTATCTCTTGGGTGCCGGAATACGCCAAAAGTCTGGGCATGAGCCTGGGTGATGGGGGTAAGCTGGTGAGTGATTTCTGGATGTCGTACATGATTGGCATGTGGTCATTCAGCTTTATCCTGCGCTTCTTTGACCTGCAACGTATTCTGACCGTGCTGGCAGGCGCGGCGACGGTCCTGATGTATCTGTTTATTAACGGTTCACCGGAGCATATGCCGTGGTTTATCCTGACCCTCGGCTTCTTCTCAAGCGCAATCTACACCTCTATTATTACGCTGGGCTCGCAGCAGACCAGAGTATCATCGCCAAAGCTGGTGAACTTCATTCTCACCTGCGGTACCGTCGGCACCATGTTGACCTTTGTGGTTACCGGCCCAATCGTCGCTGCCAGCGGTCCGCTGGCAGCGCTGCATACCGCTAACGGCCTCTATGCCGTGGTATTTGTGATGTGCGTGATCCTCGGCTTTGTTTCCCGCCACCGCCAGAACAACGCAGCGGCGTAATCTCACTAATCCTCAGACCCCTTTGTTCCGGCAAAGGGGTTGTTTTTGGTAAAGAATAGCTCTTCCCCGCCCTTGTCCGTCTGCACCCAGGTCTGCGCTAATTGCGTCGTGGCGATGACTCTCCCCTGACGAATTGACCAACGTACTGGCACCTGGCAGCGCACGGCTTCAAAACCATTCTCCGCAGGAAGAATCACCAGATTCGCCGGATTTCCGGGCACAATGCCGTAATCGCTCAGGCCAAACGTCCGTGCGCTGTTTTCCGTCACCAGTTTCAGCCCGTCGTTAATCTGTTGATAACCCATCATCTGGCAAACGTGCAGCCCCATATGCAGCACCTGCAACATGTTGCCGGTACCCAGCGGATACCACGGGTCAAACACATCATCATGACCAAAGCAGACGTTAATCCCCGCCGCCATCAGTTCCTTCACGCGGGTAATACCACGGCGCTTCGGATAGTCATCAAAACGTCCCTGGAGGTGGATATTAACCAGCGGATTAGCCACGAAGTTAATGCCGGAAAGTTTCAGCAGGCGAAAGAGCCGCGAGGTGTAAGCGCCATTATAGGAGTGCATGGCGGTGGTATGGCTGGCGGTAACGCGTGGCCCAATTCCCTCTTTCAGCGCCAGAGCAGCCACGGTTTCGATAAATCGTGACTGCTCATCATCGATTTCATCACAATGGATATCCAGAGGCCGTTGATACTGCTTCGCCAGGCGAAATGCGATATGTAGAGATTCCACGCCGTATTCACGGGTGAACTCAAAATGCGGGATCGCGCCCACCACGTCAGCCCCCAGACGCAGTGCCTCCTCCAGCAGAGCCTCACCGTTGGGGTAGGATAAAATCCCCTCCTGAGGAAAGGCGACTATTTGCAGCTCAATCCACGGCGCAACCTCCTTTTTCACCTCCAGCATCGCTTTGAGTGCGGTGAGCGTAGGGTCGGAAACGTCGACGTGGGTACGCACAAACTGGATGCCGTTAGCAATTTGCCATTTCAGCGTCTTCCATGCGCGAGCTTTAACATCTTCATGGCTCAGTAAAGCCTTACGCTCTGCCCAGCGCTCAATACCTTCAAACAGAGTCCCGGACTGATTCCAGTTAGGCTCTCCGGCGGTTTGGGTGGTATCGAGGTGGATATGCGGTTCAATAAAAGGGGGAATAGCCAATCCACCGCGCGCATTCAGCACCTCATAACTCTCATTGCGCGCCTCGCCCATAGGGGTTATATCCCCGAAGCGCCCCTTGTCTATCGCTATCTGCCAAAGACCTTCGCGATCGGGTAGGCGAACGTTCTCAATCAACCAAAGCGACGCTGCTGTCATACCGATGACCCTCGTTAAACATTGCTAAAAATTCACTCAGCCTTATGCCGGTTTCTTCTGCTGATTTTGTACACAAAAAAAGCAAAAAGGAAAAGTTAGTGTTTTCCAAGACTTATAAAAATGCTGACAAATCAAAAATATACCACTTAAGTAGTAGGTAAAGGTGTAATTGATTTGCATCAATAAGTGTCTTGGCTGAATCGTTAAGGTAGGCGGTAATATAAAAGAAATCGAGGCAAATATGAGCAAAGTCAGACTCGCTATTATTGGTAATGGTATGGTCGGCCATCGCTTTATTGAGGATCTTCTTGATAAATCCGACGCTGCCAATTTTGATATTACCGTCTTCTGTGAAGAACCCCGTATCGCCTACGACCGCGTACACCTCTCCTCCTACTTCTCTCACCATACCGCTGAAGAGCTCTCTTTGGTACGAGAAGGTTTTTACGAGAAGCACGGCGTTAAGGTGCTGATTGGCGAACGCGCTATCACCATCAATCGCCAGGAGAAGGTTATCCACTCCAGCGCGGGTCGTACCGTATTTTATGACAAGCTGATCATGGCGACCGGCTCCTATCCGTGGATCCCACCGATTAAAGGTTCCGAAACCCAGGACTGTTTTGTCTATCGCACTATTGAAGATCTCAACGCCATTGAGTCCTGTGCCCGTCGCAGCAAACGCGGCGCGGTAGTCGGCGGCGGCCTGTTAGGTCTGGAAGCTGCGGGCGCGCTGAAAAACCTCGGCGTTGAAACCCACGTGATTGAATTCGCTCCTATGCTGATGGCTGAACAGCTCGATCAGATGGGCGGCGAGCAGTTACGTCGCAAAATTGAAAGCATGGGCGTGCGCGTGCACACCAGCAAAAATACCAAAGAGATCGTCCAGGAAGGTACCGAAGCGCGTAAAACCATGCGTTTTGCTGACGGTAGCGAACTGGAAGTCGATTTTATCGTTTTCTCAACCGGTATTCGCCCACGCGATAAGCTAGCCACCCAATGCGGTCTGGAAGTCGCCCAGCGCGGCGGTATCGTAATTAACGACCGTTGCCAGACGTCCGATCCGGATATCTACGCCATCGGCGAATGTGCCAGCTGGAACAATCGCGTTTATGGTCTGGTTGCTCCTGGCTATAAAATGGCACAGGTGACCGCTGATCATATCCTCGAAACGGAAAACGCCTTTGAAGGTGCGGACCTGAGCGCCAAGCTGAAGCTGCTGGGCGTTGACGTTGGCGGTATCGGCGATGCCCATGGTCGTACGCCGGGCGCACGTAGCTACGTTTATCTTGATGAAAGCAAAGAAGTCTACAAACGTCTGATCGTCAGCCCGGATAACAAAACGCTGCTCGGTGCGGTACTGGTGGGCGACACCAGCGATTACGGCAACCTACTGCAGTTGGTTCTCAACGCGATTGAACTGCCGGAAAACCCGGACTCACTGATCCTGCCAGCCCACGCGGGCAGCGGTAAGCCGTCCATCGGCGTGGATAAACTGCCGGACAGCGCGCAGATCTGCTCCTGCTTCGACGTTACTAAAGGCATGCTGATCTCCGCCATCAATAAAGGCTGCCACACCGTGGCGGCGCTGAAAGCGGAAACCAAAGCGGGTACCGGCTGCGGCGGTTGTATTCCGCTGGTAACCCAGGTGCTCAACGCCGAGCTGGCGAAACAAGGCATCGAAGTGAACAACAACCTGTGTGAGCACTTCGCGTACTCTCGCCAGGAACTGTTCCACCTCATCCGCGTGGAAGGCATCAAAACCTTTGAAGAACTGTTGGCGAAACACGGCAAAGGCTACGGCTGCGAAGTGTGTAAGCCAACCGTTGGCTCCCTGCTGGCCTCCTGCTGGAACGAATATATTCTCAAACCGCAGCATACCCCGCTGCAGGATACCAACGACAACTTCCTGGCGAACATCCAGAAAGACGGTACCTACTCTGTTATCCCTCGCTCTGCCGGTGGCGAAATCACGCCAGAAGGCCTGGTGGCCGTCGGTCGTATCGCCCGTGAATTTAATCTGTACACCAAGATCACCGGTTCTCAACGTATTGGCCTGTTCGGTGCGCAAAAAGACGATCTACCGGAAATCTGGCGTCAGCTGATCGACGCAGGCTTCGAAACGGGTCACGCGTATGCCAAAGCGCTGCGTATGGCGAAAACCTGCGTAGGCAGCACCTGGTGCCGCTACGGCGTGGGCGATAGCGTCGGCTTCGGCGTCGAGCTGGAAAACCTCTATAAAGGCATCCGCACCCCGCACAAAATGAAGTTTGGCGTTTCCGGATGTACCCGTGAATGTGCGGAAGCCCAGGGTAAAGACGTCGGCATCATCGCGACAGAAAAAGGCTGGAACCTGTACGTCTGCGGTAATGGCGGGATGAAACCGCGCCATGCCGATCTGCTGGCGGCGGATCTGGACCGTGAAACGCTGATGAAATACCTCGACCGCTTCATGATGTTCTACATCCGTACGGCCGATAAACTGACCCGTACCGCGCCGTGGTTAGATAACATGGAAGGCGGCATTGAATACCTGAAATCGGTCATCATCGACGACAAGCTGGGTCTGAACGAGCATCTGGAAGAAGAGATGGCCCGCCTGCGCGAAGCGGTGATATGCGAGTGGACGGAAACCGTCAACACACCAGCCGCCCAGGTTCGCTTCAAGCACTTCATCAACAGCGACAAGCGCGATCCGAACGTCCAGGTGGTTCCTGAACGTGAACAGCATCGCCCGGCTACGCCGTACGAACGCATCCCGGTAACTCTGGTGGAGGAAAACGCATGAGCCAGTGGAAAAATATCTGCAAACTCGATGACATCGTGCCGGAAACCGGCGTCTGCGCGCTGTTAGGTGATAAACAAGTGGCAATTTTCCGCCCTTATCACGGCGACCAGGTTTTTGCGATCAGCAACATCGACCCGTTCTTTGAGTCCAGCGTCCTGTCCCGTGGACTGATTGCAGAGCATCAGGGCGAGCTGTGGGTTGCCAGTCCGCTGAAAAAACAGCGTTTCCGCCTGCGCGATGGCCTGTGTCTGGAAGATGAAAGCCATTCGGTGGCGCACTATGAAGCCCGAGTGAAAGACGGCGTCGTGCAGCTACGCGGTTAATAGATTAACGGGAGGCGCAACGCCTCCCTTTTTTTGAATTTCTTTTTTATTTTTATATCTCAAGGGTAATCAATCATATGTTTACGGACACTATAAACAAGTGCGCGGCTAACGCTGCGCGCATTGCACGCCTCTCGGCCAATAATCCATTCAGTTTCTGGGTCAGCTCCATGATGGCAGGCGCTTATGTCGGCTTGGGCATCATCCTTATTTTCACCCTCGGCAATCTGCTCGACCCATCCGTTCGTCCTCTGGTGATGGGCGCCACTTTTGGTATCGCCTTAACCCTGGTGATTATCGCCGGTTCTGAATTGTTTACCGGCCACACCATGTTCCTGACGCTGGGCGTGAAAGCGGGCACCATCAGCCAGGGGCAGATGTGGGCCATTTTGCCACAAACCTGGATGGGCAACCTGCTCGGTTCTATTTTCGTGGCGCTTCTGTATAGCTGGGGTAGCGGCAGTTTGCTGCCGGTCGATACCAGCCTCGTTCACACCGTCGCGCTGGCTAAAACCAGCCAATCTGCGATGGCGCTGTTTTTCAAAGGCGCGCTGTGTAACTGGCTGGTATGTCTGGCAATCTGGATGGCGATCCGTACTGAAGGCTCAGCAAAATTTATCGCTATCTGGTGGTGCCTGCTGGCGTTTATCGCTTCCGGCTATGAGCACTCCGTTGCCAACATGACGCTGTTTGCCCTCTCCTGGTTCGGTCATCACAGCGATGCCTACACCCTTGCGGGAATTGGTCACAATCTGTTATGGGTAACACTCGGCAATACTTTGTCCGGTGTCGTATTTATGGGATTGGGTTATTGGTATGCTACGCCGAAATCGGAGCGCCCAGCTCCGGAAAAAATTAAACAATCAGAGGCTGCTGCCAATAATTAAGAGGTAATGTCGTGGACCATTTGCCTATATTTTGCCAATTACGCGATCGCGACTGTTTGTTAGTCGGCGGCGGCGATGTTGCCGAACGTAAAGCTCGCCTGTTACTCGACGCGGGAGCCAAATTAACGGTCAACGCGCTGGATTTTGTGCCCCAGTTCCAGGTGTGGGCCGATTCGAACATGCTCACCCTGGTAAAAGGCGAGTTTAACCCTGCTCTGCTGGATAACTGTTGGCTGGCGATTGCTGCTACCGACAACGAAAAGGTGAATCAGCAGGTCAGTGAGTCATCAGAAGCAAGGCGAATATTTTGCAACGTGGTCGACGCCCCTCAGCAGGCCAGCTTTATCATGCCGTCGATTATCGACCGCTCACCATTGATGGTTGCCGTCTCTTCAGGCGGTACCTCACCGGTGTTGGCGCGCCTGCTGCGTGAAAAGCTGGAGTCAGTTCTGCCGCTCCATTTAGGTCAGTTGGCTCAGTACGCCGGGCAATTGCGTTCACGTGTGAAGAAACAGTTTGCGACCGTGAGCGAGCGTCGCCGTTTCTGGGAGAAGCTGTTTGTTAGCGACAGGCTGGCACAATCTCTGGCGAATGAAGATCGTCAGGCAGTTGCAGATACCACGGAACAGCTCCTGACCGAGCCGCTGGATCATCGCGGTGAAGTGGTGCTGGTTGGCGCGGGCCCTGGCGATGCTGGGCTGTTAACCCTCAAAGGGTTGCAGCAAATCCAGCAGGCCGATGTGGTGGTTTATGATCGTCTGGTTTCCGACGATATTATGAACCTGGTGCGCCGCGATGCCGATCGGGTCTTCGTCGGCAAACGCTCAGGCTACCATTGCGTGCCGCAGGAAGAGATTAATCAGATTCTATTGCGCGAAGCCCAGGGCGGAAAACGCGTCGTGCGCCTGAAAGGCGGCGACCCGTTTATCTTTGGCCGCGGCGGTGAAGAACTGGAAACCTTGTGCAGCGCCGGTATTCCTTTCTCAGTCGTCCCGGGTATCACCGCAGCCTCCGGCTGTTCCGCCTATTCTGGTATCCCCCTGACCCATCGCGATTTTGCCCAGGGCGTGCGTCTGGTCACCGGCCACCTTAAGACCGGCGGCGAATTGGACTGGGAAAATCTGGCGGTAGAAAAGCAAACTCTGGTGTTCTATATGGGCCTGAATCAGGCACCGGCCATCAGGGAAAAACTGATTGCTCACGGTATGGCGGCGGATATGCCTGCGGCTATCGTTGAGAACGGCACGGCGGTAACCCAAAAGGTCGTTACCGGCACGTTAGAACAGTTGGATTTGCTGGCTCAGCAGATGGCCAGCCCGGCACTGATCATTGTGGGTCGCGTGGTCGGTCTGCGCGATAAGTTAAACTGGTTCTCAAATCACTAATCTTCCTGGCCCAATATAACCATCATTATTGGGCCTTATTTCTCTGCACTACAATTTCCGCAGTCAATATATTCTATAATAATTAAACACTCATTAAGTTAATTTAAGCCCTGAAAAAATTGACACCTAAAATCAAATCATATTAAATCCCAAATAAGAAATGACTCAAAAGCATTTCTTATTAGCAATGGAAAGTCGAATATATTACATATAATACAACAGGGATTATCTCATGAAGAATATGATCAAATTCGCAGCGTTAGCCGCGGTTCTCACGTCGCTGACTGCATGTACCGGCCACATTGAAAACAAAAATAAAACATGCTCTTACGATTACCTCCTTCACCCTGCAATTTCTATTTCTAAGATTATTGGTGGCTGCGGCCCCGCAGCGGACCAAAAATAAAAAAGCTAAGGCCGGAATATCCGGCCTTTATTTATCTACGTACATACTTAAGAAATTAATAATTATGTATTAGTGATACCACACATCACTATTCTACCTCACAGCTTTCCTGCAATATTCTCAACACCGTTTCCTCACCGCTACGATTAGGGTTAATACGAATCGCATAGCGTTCAATACCCGGATTTGCCTCACGGAAGGTTCCGGATAGGCGATAGAACAACGGCGGTATTTCATATTTTGACTCGGCGCCAACCGGATATGGCAACGCCCCAAGCCGCTGCGCATTAGCCAGTACCTGCTCCGCAATCGGCTGATGAAACTCAACCAGCAGGACCCGGGACTGCGCGTTGGCGATAATTGCCTGTTTAACCTGCGGCACCACGCCGTGATTCAACTGCAGCAGAAGCCGCTCCGTCACCCCCGCCTGCACTGCGTGCATCACTGGAGCGAACACCAGCCCTCGCAGTACTTCCAGCGCCTGCGCCCCCTGAATCTGGCTGCCGCCGGAATACATGCTGGCGCGGATGCGGGCAACGGCATCAGCACGACCCACCACTGCACCAACGCCTTCCGGACCAAACAGCTTAAAGCAGGAAAATGTCGCCAGCGTCGCACCGCATTCGCAGCCGATATTCGCCACCTTCATCACCGCGTAGTTATCGTCGGTCAGCGTCGGAACATGCTGCTCATTAAGCACAGAGAGCACCTCTGCTAACTGATAACTATCTTCAGGGCGCTGGCGCGTATGCTGCACCAGCGCCGCATCGGGTCGATGCTGAGCCACCGTCTCTGAGAGCGCCGCCAGATCGTTAAAGTCCACGCGAATTGGCTTTAGTCCCATCTGCTCAATAATCACCGAGGTCGTCGGATAGACCGGCGCATCATGGATTAACAGCGTACCGCCGGGCTTCACTAATGCCGCTATCGCCGCGCGAATCGCCCCGGTTCCGGCTCCCTGCACCAGCACGGCGGCCTCGGCATGGAACGCATCAGCCAGCACTGCTTCGACGCGCTGCGTGACGCGGGGCTGGTTCAGCCCCGACACCAGACCGAAGTCACCACCGCGCAGGAAATCGACCCCAGGAAAATGGCGACAGATAGCATCCACTAGCGCGAACTGCTTATGTTGGGCTTCAACCAGCGACAAACTTTCCAGCGGAAAGGTTCTCATGACCCACGCTCCTTGTTATGCCGGAATAAATAATCCGAGCCAGAACAGAATATTCAGCACGATCCCGGTAATCATGACTGCCACAACCGGCGCGGCCATTTTTTGAACCGGACGTCCCAACGACTCATTGAGGAAGTAGATCGCAGCGGTAATTGAGAAACCGGTATACCCAGCCATTTTGATGGAGGCAAAAATAGAGCCAACCAGCAGCGCCATCTCCATCAGCATGTTCATCGCATTACGGATGTTATCTGACGCATTGCGCACTGATGGATAGCGTCCCAACCACTTACCGATTGAGCGCAGCAGCAGCACTTCCGCCGAAATCACCAGAGCGCCCAGCAGCGCGGCAATCCATGGATTCGGCGCCAGATAACCCACCGCATAAACGAAGGTAAAACCGGCAACCGCATACACCCCGGTAGCCAGCGCGGTGGTGGCGATCATCGGCACGAAGCCCAGACCACGCATAAACTCCGCCAAAGCCGCCTGATGAATCAGCGTTTGCGACTGCTCCGGCGTCACGCCTGCCGAATACGCTTTTTCCAGAGTAAAGATGGACACCTCGCTACCGGCAAAAATTTTCATGCTGGCTACCGCCGCAATCAACGCGCCCACAATAGCAATATACGGCAGGTTTTTGATAATCCGCGACGTGCGCTCTTCAAACACCGACATCCCGCTGGCGTCATGATCCTCGCTACCGCGATTGCGCAGATCCTGGGTAATCGCAATCCCCAACAGCATCACCATACCAACGAAAATCTCAATCGACTCAGGGTTGAGATGCGGGAAGTAGCGGACGACCAGTACGCGTGTAATCAGTACAACAACCGCCGCTAGCAGGCTGCTTTTCCAACCGAACTGGTAGAAAATGGCCACCAATGGGAACAGTGCAAAAGCGGATACTACCGGCGAACTCAATTCGCCCAACGATCCCAATACATCGACCGGTAGCGCCGTCAGCAGATGGTTAACCGGCAGCAGGCAGGTAAGGATCAGAATCCCCCAAACCGCCCCCAGGCCGAAAGCCAAAAGACTATTCGCTGCCAGTACACCGAGGATATCGGTAGGCAAAAACAGCAGCCAGGCATTCAGCAGCCCGGTTTTCAACGTGAACGAAATCCCGACTGAGGCGACAAAGCCAATACTTAAACCAAATGCGATACTGCCCGCTTCCCGACGATGCATGTTGCCTTCAATCAACTGCGGGAGGATCGGGCGAATACCATCATGAAAAACCGCAGCTGACCGGTGCGCCAGTAACGACGTCATCCCCGTCAGACAAGCCACCACAATGAGTTGAATATAAAGCGCCATAACAGTGCCTTTTTATTTTAAATGGTTGATCAGTAATGGGATCGCATGTTCAATGTGCTCAACAGAAAGGCCAAACGCGACTCTTCCTTCCGCCACCATTTTTGCAATCTGATCCTCTTTTGCCTTAATACCCGGCTTAGCAATAGTGCAACTTTTGTTGAACCCGATAATGGCGATCGCAATGGAAAGTGCCGCGCCAGCACCGGTGTTACACGCGCCAATGTAGTAATCCAGCTGGCCGTTTTTCACCTTCATAGCCGCTTCCATGTCGTTGTAGATGAACACCTCGAAACACCCCGGCGCCGTATTTTCAATCGTTTTTTTAATCAGCTCGCGCTGTAAGCCAGCAACACCAATCTTTTTCATCTCTATGTCCTTACAGGAAAAATTGAGTAGGGTTAGTACGTAACATCAGATCCACATCGGCCTGGCTGAAACCGGCCTGGTAAAGCTGAGGGACAAAAGTAGTCAACAGATAGTCGTAACCGTTGCCGCCATTGGCCTTTAAGTGAGAACGGCGGGTGATATCCATCGACAGCATGACGTGATCCAGGCAGCCCCTTTCACGCAGGGCGAGCAGCATAGCGATGCGTTTTGCGTCGGGGTAATAATTGTTTTTGCCAATTGTGTCGAACTGAACGTAAGCGCCGAGATCGATCATGCGCAAAATATCATCGAGGTTATCTTTCAGGTCGCAATGGCCAATGACCACGCGGGAGAGATCGACGCCATGCTGTTTCAGCAGTGCAAGCTGCTCCAGCCCCATGGTGCTAAACGAGGTGTGCGTTGAGATAGGTCGTCCGGTCGCGTTATGCGCCAGCGCCGCGGCGCTAAACACTTTGGCTTCCAGATCGGTAATGACCCCTTCACTGGAGCCGATTTCGGCGATGATTCCGGCTTTGAGCGGCGTACCGTCAATACCGATTTCGATCTCATCGATCATCTCCTGCGCCAGTTCCTGTGCAGAACGGGTAGCAACGTGCTCAGGAAAGAAAGCGTGCTGATAATAGCCGGTGCAGGCAATCACGTTGATGCCGGTATCGCGCATCAGATCCAACATAAAGGACGGGTTGCGCCCCATGTAGCGGTTGGTCATCTCAACAATATTGCGCACGCCGAGGTGCATTAAATCGCGCATCTCGTTACGAATCAGTTCGTATTGATCCAGTCGGCAATCGATGTCGCCTTTAAAGCCGGACAAATCAATGTGCAAATGCTCATGTGCATAGGTATAACCAGAGCTATCAATCATCATTGTGTATTCCTTGCGGGCAGTAAAAGCGAAAGGAAAGAGTGTCCATTCTCCGGGGCATGTGCACCGAAAAAGTCGCAAACGGTGGCCCCGACATCCGACAAGGTGCGCCGGGTCCCGAGCTGCGCAGAGGATTGTCCTGGTGACCACACCAGCAGAGGCACCTTCTCACGCGTATGTTTGCTGTGGCCTATCGTCGGATCGTTACCGTGGTCGGCCATCACCACCAGGCAATCATCCGGGCGCATATCCGCCATCAGCAGGGCTAACTGCTCATCGACCAGCTCCAGCCTGTCGACATAGCGCTCCACATCTTCAGCATGACCCGCCAGATCGGTTTCCTGGATGTTGGTGCAGATAAATGCCGTCTCCCGGCGGTTAAACTCCGCCCGGGTGATCTCCATAATCTGCTGGCTATCGACCAGATTTTCCCAGCTGATGCCATGGGGATTGCTAACGATATCAGCGACCTTGCCAACGAGTACCGTCGGTACGTCAACCGCAAACAGCTGGGCAGGAACCTGCACCTGTTCATCGACGCCGTAGCCCATATGTACAACCTGAAATCCCTGCTTATAGGCTCCCGAGCGCGGCGCGTTGATGCCGATATAGCCGCCCTCTTTTTCTTCCACGGCATCAAAGATGTTCTGTGTACTGGTGAGCTGGCCGCCAAAGGCGATAACGCGTCCCACTGAGGCCTGTTCACGTACCGTCCGGCCGATGGCCTTCACCTCAGCAAAGCTTTTTTCACTCAGATTGCCGGTAATGTTGTAAACCTGCCCCAGATCGGCTTCGAGGTTATCGCCAACCGCCACCGCACCATCCACCAATAGCCAAAATGGACCTTTGCCGTGGCGCTCTGTTTGATGTCCGGCGGCAAGCAGCGCGGCTTCAACTTTATCGATGACATCATTAAATGGCATCCGCAGCGGAGTCCGGGGTTTAGTCCCTAAAATCTCCTGATGTCCCATAAAGGTATCGCCACCCTCATGCTCAAGTTCTGCGGTTCCCCATACGGCATCTTCAGAAGGCTGCATCACACCTGGAGCAAAACCGAGGGCGTTTATCAGTCCCAGTTTTTCTAGCGTCGGCAGACGCAGCGTGGGAAAACGCTGCAAGATGTGTCCACAGGTATTCGCACCAATATCCTGCGGCCTCACTTCGGGAACATCGGCCATCGCGCCGACGCCAAAGCTGTCTATCACCAACACCACAAATCGCGCCATTAGTCCTCCAGTACGTTGCCAAGGCTGTCGTAGCGGGCAACGATTTCAGGGTTACCGCTTTGAATACCCGCAACCAGCACCACGTCGCTACGGGTAACGAAAATCTGCGTGCGGAAACAGAAGATTGCCGCGCTGCCGACTGGGAACTCACCTTCCAGCGGCAGGTAGTAATCAATGCTGCTATCATCTACCGCGTTAAGCTGCGCCAGCTGGGCGTTTTCGCTGGCCGGAGCGAATACTAGCGCATGCTTAGCATGACCACGCCGATAATAGCCGCCGCCGTAGCAATAGCTTTGCCCGGCAAAATGGTGGGAAATTTCACTCAGCCACAACATGGCAACACGCTCCGGTTGATCTCCCTGCTGGTTGGCGGGGATGGTACCGGTCAGCGCATGCCCCGGCTCAGCGTGGGTGACGCCAAACTCCGCCAGTAGCGGCAGAGAGCTGCAGCTGGTTGCCGAAGGCGCATTCAGTTGCTGAACCGTCACGCCGAGACTTTCGAGCTTGTCTCTGGCGGCGAGCAGAGAGCGCAAATTCGGCGTTGGCAGAATTTTTTCCTGTTCGTCATCCCACAGCAGGCAAGGGAAGTGGGTGAGCCCGGTCAGTTCAATGCCCGGCAGGCTGCGAAGATGCGCCACCACGCTGTCCAGCTCAGCCAACGCGAATCCACTCTCCTGTCCCGGATAGAGGAAATCGCTCTCGCCATAGACCTTAAGCATGACCGCCTGCATCCGACCGCTTGCTACCGCCGCCGCCGAAACTTCCCGAGCTTTCTCCAGAGAGAACAGGGTAATGACTTCGGTACCCTGCTCTACCGCACCCGCTACCTGCGCGGAAGGAATTTGCACCAGATGGCCCTGATGGGAAACGGGCAAGCCGGCGCGGCGCATCACCCGACTCTCTTTGTAATCCACAACAACAATGCCCTGATACCCGAGCGCCAACAGCTTTTCTGCCAGCCACGGATTTCGACCAATCTGCTTGGTCATCAAGTACAGGCTGATTCCGTATTGCTGCGCGGTCTTCAGCAGCAGCTTGCCATTTTCCAGCACCTGATCGACATCAATAACCCAGCTATCCGGGGCGATACGCCCTTGCTGCCAGAAGCGGAGCGCCGTCGCAATCAGCGTCGGGTTCTGCCGTTGTAATGCTTTAATAAACATTTACTTGCCTCTGCTTTTATTCCTTTTTTAAATATTCATTTTTTTGAATATTTAAGTCGCATAGCGCCAATTCCCAATATTCTTCACACGGCCTGCTGCGCCGCTCCCCACAACCCATACCAGTTAGCCAGCAAATAACCTTTTTCATTAGCATGAAGAGTGACGTCAAATTCCTGCATCATCACCTGATGCAATTGATGAATCTCATCCCAATAAGCCGAACTGGTTATCTCTGCCATAAACTCCTCATCCAGCGGCTCAATAATCTCACCGCGGCGGCTGCGCATCAGCGCATTTGCCATATGAGTTATTGCGATTTCCCCCTGCTCGCTAAAGACGGGAAGATGCCACTGCTCGTCCAGTTGGCGGACGACCTGCATCATTCCGCGACAAATATCCTGGTCGATAATCCCTGCCTCACACAGCAAGTTGAGCCTGTTTTCCATAGTCACTGCCTTAATGTTAATAGCTTGGCTCTTGCTCTCCGCTCACCACCCGTTGTTGATGAGCTAATAGCGCCTGTTTATCAACGACTGCACGTAGCAAATGTTGAATCGGGTAATCATCTGCCCTGGCCAATACTACCGCCTCAGTCGCCTGCAAAAAACGCGGATCGTCACTTAACGGCAGGGCTTCCAGCCCTAACATGGCCAGCTCCGCGCCAGCGGTGACGTTCCAGATAACGGCGTCAATTTCGCCTTTGACGATGCGACTTAGACTCTCGTGATAAGAGAGGTCGACGCGCTCTACGTCGCTATTGGCAAAATAAATTTCGGTCATAATTTTCTGGTCCGCCGAGCGGTTATCAAGCCCCACTCGCCGCACCGAATCGATTTCACCTTTCCGGCAAATCAGCTGGTGCTCAC
This sequence comes from Klebsiella sp. MISC125, assembly GCF_051131775.1. NCBI lineage: Bacteria > Pseudomonadati > Pseudomonadota > Gammaproteobacteria > Enterobacterales > Enterobacteriaceae > Klebsiella > Klebsiella sp. MISC125. Next base: position 513,968 of record NZ_CP180448.1, on the reverse strand, counting down.
CGACATAGGTGTGCGGCCCAAGGGCCATTACCATCCGCAGCCCGCTCTGCGCTAAATAACTTTCTGCCGCCAGGCGCGAAACCACCGCCATGTCGTAAACACCGTTAAGTAAGCACTCCACGCGAATGTCCGCGCCGCGCATATGCGCATAGTAAAAAGGAATCCCTTCAAACTGCGCTTTCAGCCCGCTCGCCAGCCCCTCATACAATCGCGTATAGGGCAGAGGCATTGCGCAAACGACATTGGTGATATCGATATGCGCCAATAGGGCCTTGTTATCCATCTCAACCAGGTAACTGCCGTTGCGCCCGCGGCGTTCAATACGAATGGCCCCGGAAGACTCCAGCGTTTTTAGCGCCGCCTGAGTCAGCCCAACGGAAGAGCCGCATTCACCCGCTAACTCATCAATCGTTTTCAGACGATTACCACACTGCTCGCCCAGCAAATAACGAGCCAGGGTCGTTAGTGCCATGCCCTCTTTTTTAATGAATGTCCGACGCATCTATAATCTTCACTAAATTGAATATTTATATCTTCACTAAACTGAAGATAATTAACAAGGAGCAAATAATCAAATCACGACAGCTATCACAAATTAAAAAGCCGGATGCATTGCACCCGGCTTTGGATATGACGGCAACCATCAGATAGATTAAGGCTTAGCGACGAAACCAATCGCTTCGTAGACCGCCTTCAGGGTAACAGAAGCGCGAGCGCTGGCTTTCTCCGCGCCCTCTTTCATCACCTGATTCAGGAAAGCTTCATCGCCGCGGAAACGGTTATAGCGCTCCTGCAGTTCGGTCAGCATGCCGGATACCGCATCGGCGACTTCGCCTTTCAGGTGGCCGTACATTTTGCCTTCAAAGTGCTGCTCCAGCTCAGGGATACTCTGACCCGTTACGCCAGAGAGGATATCCAACAGGTTGGAAACACCCGCTTTGTCCTGGATGTCGTAGCGCACAACGGGTGGCTCATCGGAATCAGTCACCGCACGTTTGATTTTCTTCACTACCGATTTCGGGTCTTCCAGCAGGCCGATCACGTTGTTACGGTTATCGTCTGACTTGGACATCTTTTTGGTCGGTTCCAGCAGCGACATCACGCGCGCGCCAGATTTCGGAATAAACGGCTCAGGGACTTTAAACACATCGCCATAAATAGCGTTGAAGCGCTGGGCAATATCGCGGCTCAGCTCCAGATGCTGTTTCTGGTCTTCACCGACCGGAACCTGATTGGTCTGATACAGCAGGATGTCGGCAGCCATCAGCACCGGGTAGTCAAACAGGCCGGCGTTAATGTTTTCGGCGTAGCGTGATGACTTGTCTTTAAACTGGGTCATGCGGCTCAGTTCGCCGAAATAGGTGTAGCAGTTCAGCGCCCAGCCCAGTTGCGCATGCTCCGGCACGTGGGACTGAACAAAAATGGTGCTTTTCTTCGGGTCGATACCACAGGCCAGGTATAGCGCGAGCGTATCCAGCGTCGCCTTACGCAGCTGTTGTGGATCCTGGCGGACGGTAATCGCGTGCTGGTCAACGATGCAGTAAATGCAGTGGTAATCGTCCTGCATGTTTACCCATTGACGCAGCGCACCCATGTAGTTGCCAATGGTCAATTCACCTGAGGGCTGTGCGCCACTAAAAACGATGGGCTTAGTCATTTTCTATTCCTGAGTTTCACTGTACGGTAGCCCGAAAGCGGGCAAGAGTTCATTAAATTGGTCAAAGATATAATCCGGCTCACTCAGCGAAATTGACTCGCCATAGTTGTAGCCATATGTCAGACCGATTGAGTAGCAGCCTGCGGCTTTCGCAGCCTGGATATCATTGCGTGAGTCACCAACGAACAGCAGCTCAGCAGGCGCCAGCCCCAGTTTTTCCGCGACCAGAAGCAGCGGATCCGGGTGTGGTTTCTTGTTTTTTACATCATCACCGCCAATCACGACGGTAAAATATTTGCCGATGTCCAGCGCGTCCAGAATAGGCGCGACAAACGGCGTTGGCTTGTTGGTTACCAGCGCTAACGGCAGGCCCTTTGCGTGCAGCGCACCGAGCGTATCGGCAACCGCCGGGAACAAAAAGCTCCCCTCTTCGGCCACTTCTGCATAGTAGCGATCGAACAACTTACGCAAAACCGTCAACTGCTCAGCCTGGGGGATATCGTCATGATCAACAGAAGGTTTACCCTGCGAGGCGCGCAGCGTTGCGCGTTCCTGGCGAGCCCAGGTCAGAGCGCGCTCCATCAGAACATCAGCTCCGTTACCAATCCAGGTGATGACACGTGCTTCCCCGGCCATCGGCAGCTCCAGGGCGTAAAGTGCGTTATCGACGGCAGCAGTCAGACCCGGCGCGCTGTCCACCAGCGTGCCGTCAAGGTCAAACGCCACGCCGCGAATGGTTTGCAACTTATCCATGGCTAACCTTCGCTAATTCGCTGCGCATTTGATCAACCACTTTTTTATAGTCCGGCTGATCGAAAATCGCCGACCCGGCAACAAACATATCCGCACCGGCTGCGGCAATCTCGGCAATATTGTTCACTTTCACGCCGCCATCAACTTCCAGACGAATGTCGTAGCCAGATTCATCAATACGACGACGAACTTCACGCAGTTTATCAAGGGTGTGCGGAATAAAAGACTGGCCACCAAAGCCTGGGTTGACCGACATCAGCAGAATGACGTCCAGTTTATCCATCACATAATCGAGATAGCTCAGAGACGTGGCTGGGTTAAACACCAGACCGGCTTTACAGCCATTTTCTTTGATGAGTTGTAAAGTACGATCGACGTGCTCAGAAGCTTCCGGGTGGAAAGTAATGATGCTAGCGCCCGCAGCAGCAAAATCAGGGATGATGCGGTCAACAGGCTTGACCATCAAATGCACATCAATCGGCGCGGTGATTCCGTAATTTCGCAGCGATTTCAGTACCATTGGACCGATGGTCAGATTCGGCACATAGTGGTTGTCCATTACGTCAAAGTGCACAACATCTGCACCTGCGGCCAACACGTTGGCGGTATCTTCACCCAAACGGGCAAAATCAGCCGACAGAATCGAAGGGGCAATCAAATACTGCTTCATCCGCATCTCCTTGAAATTTATTTTGTCTTGGGCGGACGGTACAGAGCCAGAAGCTCGTCCACCTTCTTACGTGTACCACCGTTACTGCTAATGCTGCGTCGAACCTTCACAATATGCATCTCAGCGGCATTTTTATACCACTCCTGAGTGAGCGGCGTGCGATGGTTTGAGATAAGCACAGGAATACGCTTTTTCACCAGCGATTCCGCCTTTTTTGCCAGCAACTCCTGCTGTTCCTGGCTAAAGCTATTCGTATGATAGGCCGTAAAATTCGCCGTTGACGACAGCGGCGCATAGGGCGGATCGCAATAAACAACAGAGCTGTTATCAGCTCGCTTCATACAGTCTTCATAAGATTCACAATGAAACTCTGCATGCTGCGCTTTCTCAGCGAAGTGGTGCAACTCGGCCTCTGGAAAGTAGGGCTTTTTATAACGGCCAAACGGCACATTAAACTCACCGCGCAGGTTGTAACGACACAGACCATTGTAGCCATGACGGTTCAGATAAAGGAACAGCACCGCGCGACGCAGCGGTTCCTGGCTTTGGTTGAACTCATCACGGAACTGGTAGTAACGTTCAGCGGCGTTATTTTCTGGCGTGAACATCTCACGCGCCGCCGTAACGTACTCATCGGTTTGCAGTTTGACTATGTTATACAGACTAATCAAATCACTATTGATATCAGCAAGGATATAACGAGAAAAGTCGGTATTAAGAAATACCGACCCGGCGCCCACAAAGGGCTCAATCAAGCAATCGCCCTGCGGCAAATGCTTTTTAATATCATCAAGCAGGGGGTATTTCCCCCCTGCCCATTTCAGAAAAGCGCGATTCTTTTTCATGCTGCCTAACTAATTACACATTCTCCGGCTGTGGAGAAAGCTCCGACAGCATCCAGCGCTTCAGACTACACAGCAGCATTATTTCAGGTCAGACTGAACCTGATGCAGCGGTTTTGCCCACGGGTTTTTCGCCTGTACATCTGCCGGCAGAGTCGCAACAGCGCGTTTAGCTTCATCTTTCGAAGCATAAATACCGCTCACCAGAACATACCAGGGTTGACCGTTACGCGTAGTCTCATAGACAACATATTTTTCCAACTTCTCTTTCTTCGCCCAACTGTTGAGGTTGTTGTAGTTAGAGGAGCTGCTGAGCTGCAACGTGTAGTGCCCAGATGGCGCGGACTTCATAGAGCCAACATCACCAGCGCTTTTACTCGCAGCAGCAGTCGCTGCCGGAGCGGCGGTTGCCGTAGCAGTCGCGGCAGGCGTGGTAGTGGTAGCCGTTGGCTGCGCCGGTTTAGTCTGTGCAGTTGCAACAGGTTTCGTCGGCTGAGCTGGTGTCGCTTTCGCCGGAGCCGTAGTCGCAACGCTTTCTACACGCTTCGGCTGGACCGGGGTCGGCTTAGGCTCGGCAGTCGTTTTCGCGGTGGCCTGCGGTTTTGGTTCGATAACCGTATGCTTACGCTCAGCTGGACGCGGTGTCGGTGTCGCCGCCGTCTGACGTTCCGTTGTCGCCTGGCGCGGGGCAGCACCATTACGAAGTGGAGCAACGGTAGCAGGTTCAGTTGGCAGAGTGGAATTCGCCACGGCACTATCAATCTGGCCCTGCTGCTGAGTCAGCGCATTGTTCAGATCACCCTGAACTTCAACACGCTGCTGTCCCTGCGGCTCAGCAGTAGCCTGGCCCTGAGTCGGGTTAGAGGCAATTGGCGGCAAAGAGACATCCTGCGGCTGTGAATTATTCGTCGCTGATGAATCCTGAGCTGTCGGCTGGGCATTATTATCCTGATCGCCGGATAAGCTAACGCTTTTCTCACCTGAAGCCGTTTGCTCACCAGATGAAGAGGAAGGTGATTTCAGCGCAGATCCGACGCCAACAATCAGCAGGAGAAGGACGAGGATCCCTACACCCATCATGATGTACTGACGGGAAGCCGGTTTGGCCGGCGCCTTCTTACGTTTACGCGGACGACGTTCGACCTGACGCTCTTCAGCATCGTCTTCGTCAGACTCTACGTCCTCTTCATATTGTTCTTCATATTGTTCTTCATCGCGCTCACGGCGTGCCTTGCTGCCGCGCGTCGGGCGACCATCGTCAGCATCATCAAGATCGACATCATCAAAATTGATTTGCGGATCGGCATCACGCTCAGAAGACTGACGGGAACGACCAGCACGACGATCGTTGCGATCGGCTTTCATATCGTCTTCTGGTTTTAATTCATCCATTTAACACCCCACTAAAAGGCTTATGCTCACGACTATTGCATGTCACCTGAAATGATAACGCCGCGCGAACGCGGCCAGACCTTCTTATTGTTGCGCCTGCTGGGTATCAGCAATTGCGCCAAGAACAACATCATGCGGCACTCCGCCACGTATCTCGCTTTTCCCTATTGCGAGCGGTAGCACCAGCCGCATCTCGCCAGCCAGTACCTTTTTATCACGCATCATGTGAGGCAAATAGGCGTCTGCCGCCATCTCCAGCGGCCCATGCAGCGGTAAACCAGCACGCTGTAACAAACGAATAACTCGCTGCGTATCCTGTGCGCTGAACTGCCCTAAACGCTCCGACACATGCGCCGCCATCACCATACCGGCAGCCACAGCTTCACCATGCAGCCAGTTACCGTAGCCCATTTCAGCTTCGATCGCATGACCAAAAGTATGTCCAAGATTGAGTAAAGCACGTAACCCGGTTTCGCGCTCGTCGGCCGCGACGACTTCAGCTTTCAGCTCACAACAACGACGGATACAGTACGCCATCGCTTTTTCATCCAGCGCCATCAGCGCATCGATGTTGTTTTCCAGCCAATCGAAGAATTCGCCATCGAGGATAATGCCGTACTTTATGACTTCAGCCAGACCGGAGGACAGTTCGCGCGTCGGTAGTGTCTTGAGACAGTTGAGATCGACAACGACAGAAACTGGCTGCCAGAAGGCGCCAATCATATTTTTACCGAGAGGATGGTTTACAGCCGTTTTGCCGCCAACGGAGGAATCAACCTGCGACAACAGCGTAGTAGGGACCTGGATAAATCGCACGCCACGCTGATAGCTGGCCGCGGCAAATCCAGTTAAATCACCGATCACCCCACCGCCGAGCGCCACTAACGTCGTGTCGCGGCCGTGTGGTTTTTGCAACAGAGCGGTAAAAACAGTATCCATCACCGCCAGGCTTTTATACTGCTCGCCGTCGGGAAGAATCACGCTGTCGACTTTTACTCCCGCTTGCTCCAGTACGGAACGAACGGTATCCAGATAAAGCGGCGCCAGCGTTTCATTGGTGACCAGCATAACCTGGTCGCCTGATTGCAGTGGCTGGAAGGAAGCTGGATCGTTAAACAAACCAGCCGCGATGGTAATCGGGTAACTACGTTCCCCGAGGGTTACAGTAAGCCTCTCCATAACGCGACGTCCACCTCAGTTGCTTTTACTCTGACGCACTTTATTAAGCCAGAATCAGTTGCTTTCCAGCATATGAATAATCTGGTTTGCTACCACTTTTGCGCTTTGATCGTCGGTGCGGATAGTGACATCAGCAATCTCTTCATACAGCGGATTGCGTTCATCTGCCAACGCTTCAAGAACTTCGCGAGGCGGCGCATCAACTTGTAATAAAGGACGCTTTTTATCGCGCTGTGTACGGGCAAGCTGCTTTTCGATAGTTGTTTCCAGGTAGACCACCACGCCGCGGGCGGAGAGACGGTTACGCGTTTCACGGGATTTTACAGAGCCGCCGCCAGTCGCCAGCACAATTCCCTGTTTTTCCGTCAACTCATTGATGATTTTTTCTTCACGATCGCGGAAGCCGTCTTCGCCTTCTACATCAAAGACCCAACCCACATCAGCGCCAGTGCGTTTCTCAATTTCTTGATCAGAATCGTAAAATTCCATGTTGAGCTGCTGGGCTAACTGGCGCCCAATAGTGCTTTTGCCGGCACCCATAGGCCCAACCAGAAAGATATTGCGTTTCTCTGCCATTTTTTCGGTACTACTAAGACTATTCGTTAATGATAAACCCGCTTCGCAAAGATCCAACGCAGCAGGACATGAACTGAAACCTCATATGCAATAGAGCGAGAGTCAGACTGAAAATTATCTCAATACTCCGGCTGGTTTGGCAACAGAATAAATCACCGGACAATATAAGGGAGGATTGATGTCGTACCCGACTCTCAAATCGGTACCCCTTGTATGCTAAATCCGTCCTCACGTCAAACACCTGAAACGTGTTTAGCATGAAAAACCCGCTTAATTCACTGCTAGTATACGTGGAGTAATGAAGACAACCAGTTCACGTCGTTCGTTATCTTTGCCGTCACGGCGAAATAATTGCCCAAGCCATGGGATGTCGCTAAGTAGGGGAATACCATCGCGAGAAGATTTATTTTTTTGCGAAAAAATTCCTCCCAAGGCCAGGGTCTCACCACTTTTCACTTCGACCTGCGTTTCAATTTCCTGTTTATCGATAGCCAGCGCTTCGCCATTTTCCTGTTTAAGAATTTGTCCCGGCGTGTTTTCGCTAATTCTGAGTTTTAGACGCACCCGATTTTTCTGTAGCACCGTCGGCGTAACCTCCATCCCCAATACCGCCTCTTTAAACTCAACGGAAGTTGCACCGCTTTCACCACTAGAGACCTGATACGGAATCTCACTTCCCTGTTTGATGCTGGCAGGCTGCATATGTGAAGCCAGCAGCCGCGGGCTGGCAATAATTTCAACCTGTTGCTTTTGCTCAAGAGCGGAAAGCTCCAGTTCTAATAGCCGCCCGTTAATACGCCCGATATTAAATCCCACCCGCGTACTGGCATCGCCGACCGCCAGGTTGCTGCTTAAGGTGGTGAATTTACCCGATCCTGGCGGACTGCTGGCTTCGGCCAGGCTCCACTTCACCCCCAGCTCGCGCAGGCTGGTTTCGCTCATTGAGACAATATGCGCCGCCAGCTCTACCTGACCGACAGGCAAGTCCATCTCCAGCGCCCATGCTTTCAAAACAGGGATATGCTGGACATCATCACGAATTAGCAGACGATTGGTTCGTGTATCGACGGTGAGATGTCCGCGAGCGCTCAGCAATTTCTCTCCGGCTTTAGCGAGATCCCCCGCATCAGCATAACGCAAGGCCACACTGTGATCCTGTAGAGGGAGATTCTGCAAACGTTTATCTCTTTCCGCCTCAAGCTGCACCTGCCGCGCATTTTGCCAGGCAAGGGTGTGAACATACAGCACCGTACCTTGTTGGGTTAACGTCAGCCCGGCACTATCGATTACGGAGCGCAGCGCTTGTTGCCAGGAGACATTTTTTAGATGTAGCGATACCGTACCGCTGACGTCCGATGCCACTACCAGGTTTTTCTGTTTAAGTTCAGCCAGAGTTTGTAATACTTGAGCTACCGGTGCGTCATCGACGACCAGCGACACGGGTTGATCTTTTTTTGCCGCCGTTGCCATCAGTGGCAACAGCAGAAACAGCAGGCTTATCCATCGCATCATTTTTTATTCCTTCTCGCTGCCAGGCCCACTGGGCGGGTTCACATCCTGGTCCCGTAGTTATTTCAATTCTCTGCGCCGTCAGGAGCGTGATTCGCCAGTTTGTCGGCAACGTTTCATCCGCTCTTACTCGACGCCACTTCCCGGCGCTGTCCTGCAAAATTCCAATATGCAATTGCGGATCGCTGATAGCTCCGCCGTAGCGCCATTGGCTCAGTTGTGCCGTTCGACAGCCATCAACCGCAGGCTGGAATGGATCGCGTCCTCCAGCCATCAGCGGGAGCGGCAGCAAAAGTAAACTCCACCACTTACTCTGCATCTTCCGCCTCCAGTTGCAGGGTCAGCTGCAGCGCCTGCTTTTCCGGGTGCAGTGAAAATGCCGTAGCCTGCATCCCACAGCGTGCCAGCCAGGAAAACAGCGCGGGTACCGATTGCCAGTTAACCTCCAGCCGCATCTCACCGCCCCGCCCAACTGACCGCCAGGATACAAGTACCGCTCCGACGACTGGCAGATCAAGCGGCGTAAAGGTTTCGGTTTTCGCTTCGTCCGTTCTGGTACTGTTTAGCGAAGCCTGTAGCGGCAACAGTTTTCGCCATTGTTCTTGTATTCGCAGCGAGCCGCCCGAGTGTATTTTTGGCGGCGAGGTTTGTGGCCACATAAAAGCCCCTACGATGAGAGCTAAAACGATGGACAGCACGAAAAGAATTTTGCCGTCCGTTAGCCAGCGCTCAATGTTCACCCGCATCTGTGCACTCTCCCGCCATAGAAAAGCTAAACAACCAGCGCCCTTCGCTATCCCGGTGGGTTTCACCCGCTTTGGCCGGATGAAAGCCGCTAAGACCTTCCAGCGCTTTTTCCAGGGTTGTTAATGCTTTCAGGTTTAACGTCAGCCCGCCAAGCGTGAGCGCATTTTGTCGATATTCCAGACGGGTGAGCCAGGCCTGCTCCGGTAAGCGGGCAGCGACCTCCAGCAATATTGGCTGCCATGCTGCGGTTATCTCTCGGCGCTGCTGGCGCTGACGGAGCCGTTCGTACTGCTGTAACCGTTGACGCATAACACGCTCACGCTGCTGGAACGCGTTATAAAGCTGGCTTTCGGCACTCGCTCTTTCCGCCTCAAGCGAGTGACTGACCCGGCTGTTCATTCGTGATGCGAACCACGCCATAAGCAGAACAAGCAGGAACCCGACGAGTAGCAACCCTCCCGAACGCAGACGCTGCCGTCGACGGGTTTCACGCCAGGGAAGAAAGTTAACAATCTGGCTCATCGTTAACGTGCACCCAACGCAAGGCCCAGCGCAACCGTAAAGCTATCGCCACAGGGCGGAAGCGGAGGCTGCAGACGATGTATTACGCTCCAGGCATCAAAGCTTTGCCCGTCGAACGATTCGGAAGTACAGAGGCGAAACTCACCGGCGTTAACCTGTGAAACCAGTCGGGGAAAAGAAGGGGTTTCGCTGCATAAATTCCATCCCCAGTTATCTGCGGTTGCCCACAGCCAGGTCGATTCATCTCGCCACGCCAGTCCATGAGTTTCAGCCGGTAGCCAGGGAAAAAAGGCGCTGAGTACGCTGGCATCCGGAACAATTCCGGAGACTCTTAACTTGAGTCGCTCCGCAAGGCGACGCAGCGCGTCAACGTCTAAGCGCTGCGCTGCCGTTACCTGCCAGCCATCACCCGTTCCGGTAGCCGAATAATCAACACATAATGAGGAAGCTGGCATTTCCAACTGCTGCGCCATCGCGCTGCTTATCCACGTTGCCTGTTCACTTTCTCTTAACGAGATCTGAGGACGCGGCAAACGCTTTTGCAACGTGCGCGCCGCCGGGAGCGCAATACAAACCTGATGCTGCATTGGCAGCTCGCGCCGCCAGCTTTGCAGCTGTCGGGCCAGCGCCTCAACGTCGACAACCAGTCCCTGACGCACGGTGCCGGGCGTCAGGGGAATATTCCACCAGCGCCGCAGCGCCCAGCGGGAGCGTTCAAACAACAGCGCTACGATGGCAATACGGTCCTGCTGGATATGCATTCCTATGCGCCAGTTTCTAAAAGCCATGCCTACGATCTCCTTATCCGCCAATATGGTTCGCTATATCAATGCACCAGGCTTGCCTTTATACTACTGCGCGTTTGTTTATAAACTGCCCAAATAAAACTAAATGAGAAATCTCCGGTGAAGTTCGTAAAGTATCTTTTCATCCTTGCAGTCTGTTGCGTACTGCTGGGAGCAGGCTCGATTTTTGGTCTCTATAAATATATAGAGCCGCAGCTTCCTGACGTCGCGACCCTGAAGGATGTGCGTCTGCAAATCCCGATGCAGGTTTACAGTGCGGATGGCGAGCTGATTGCGCAATATGGCGAGAAACGCCGTATCCCTGTCACCTTGCAGCAAATACCACCTGAGCTGATAAAAGCGTTTATCGCCACTGAAGACAGCCGATTTTATGAGCATCATGGCGTTGATCCGGTCGGTATTTTCCGCGCCGCCAGCGTCGCCATGTTCTCCGGTCACGCCTCACAGGGCGCCAGCACCATCACTCAACAGTTGGCGCGTAACTTCTTCCTGAGTCCAGAAAAGACGCTGATACGTAAGGTCAAAGAGGTCTTTCTCGCAATCCGCATCGAACAGTTGCTCAATAAAGACGAAATTCTTGAGCTGTACCTGAATAAAATCTATCTCGGCTACCGCGCCTATGGCGTCGGCGCAGCCGCGCAGGTTTATTTTGGTAAATCCGTCGATCAGCTCACGCTGAGCGAGATGGCGGTGATTGCGGGCTTGCCGAAAGCTCCTTCAACCTTTAACCCGCTCTACTCCATGGACCGCGCCACCGCCCGCCGTAACGTCGTTCTGTCGCGTATGCTGAGTGAAGGCTACATCACACAGTCGCAGTACGATCAGGCGCGCAGCCAGGCTATCGACGCACGCTATCATGCGCCGGAAATCGCCTTCTCAGCTCCATACCTCAGCGAAATGGTGCGTCAGGAAATGGTCAATCGCTACGGCGAACTGGCTTATGAAGATGGTTATCGTGTCTACACCACCATCACCCGGAAAAACCAGCAGTCTGCCCAGCAGGCGGTACGTAACAACGTGCTGGATTACGATATGCGCCACGGCTATCGCGGCCCGGCCAGCGTATTGTGGAAAGTGGGTGAAACGCCGTGGGATAACCAGAAAATCATTGCTGCGCTGAAAAAGATACCGGGCTCTGGCCCTCTCTCCCCGGCGGTAATCACTTCGGCAAATCCGCAGGAGGCCGTTGCTCTGTTGAGCAACGGAACGTCGGTATCGCTGAATATGTCAGGGGTTCGCTGGGCGCGTCGGTTTGTTTCTGATACTCAGCAAGGCGCTACACCGCGCAAAGTGACCGATGTCCTGCAAACCGGGCAACAAATTTGGGTCCGCCAGGTCGGCAGCGACTGGTGGCTGTCTCAGGTACCGGATGTGAACTCGGCGCTGGTATCCATCAACCCGCAAAACGGCGCGATTATTGCGCTGGTCGGTGGTTTTGATTTCAACCAAAGTAAGTTCAACCGTGCGACTCAGGCCTTACGCCAGGTCGGTTCTAACATTAAGCCGTTCCTCTATACCGCAGCGATGGATAAAGGCTTAACGCTGGCGAGCATGCTTAACGATGTGCCTATTTCCCGTTGGGATGCTGGTTCTGGCTCTGACTGGCGGCCGAAAAACTCACCTCCGCAATATGCTGGTCCTATCCGTTTACGCCAAGGGCTGGGTCAATCGAAGAACGTCGTCATGGTTCGCGCCATGCGTGCCATGGGCGTGGACTACGCCGCAGAGTACCTCCAACGCTTCGGCTTCCCGGCACAGAACATCGTGCGAACCGAATCACTGGCGCTGGGTTCAGCGTCCTTCACACCGTTACAGGTCGCTCGCGGTTATTCGGTGATGGCGAACGGAGGTTTCCTGGTTAGCCCGTATTTCATCAGCAAAATTGAGAACGATCAGGGCGGCGTCATTTTCGAAGAACGACCGAAAATTGCCTGCCCGCAGTGCAATTCGCCAGTGATTTACGGTGATACGCCAAAATCAGACGTGCTGGAAAATAAAGACGTCGAGGACGTTGTCACCTCTCAGGAACCGCAAAACGCCAGCGTTCCGCCGCAGCCACAGCTTGAGCAGGCCAACCAGTCACTGGTCGCGCAGAGTGGCGCTCCCGAGTATGCGCCGCACGTGATCAATACGCCGCTGGCCTTCCTGATTAAGAGCGCCCTTAACACCAATGTTTTCGGCGAACCCGGCTGGATGGGTACCGGCTGGCGTGCGGGTCGCGACCTGCAACGTCACGATATCGGCGGTAAGACAGGGACTACCAACAGCTCGAAAGATGCGTGGTTCTCCGGCTATGGCCCTGGCGTGGTGACGTCGGTATGGATTGGCTTTGATGACCACCGCCGCGATCTGGGTCGTACAACCGCCTCAGGCGCAATCAAAGATCAGATTTCTGGCTACGAGGGTGGAGCCAAAAGCGCCCAGCCGGCCTGGGATGATTTTATGAAAAGGGTTCTGGAAGGCGTACCGGAGGAGCCGTTAACGCCGCCGCCGGGTATCATCACGGTGAATATCGACCGCAGTACCGGCCAGTTGGCCAGCGGAGGTAACAGCCGCGCTGAGTACTTTATCGAAGGCACCCAGCCCACCCAGCAGGCGGTTCATGAAGTCGGCACCACCATCACCGATGGCGGCGGCGAAACCCACGAACTGTTCTGACAAAAAAAGCGCCTGCGGGCGCTTTTTCTTTGCTTAATACTTTATTCCGCGACTGGCTACAGTCGGCCCTGCTCCTGCAACCATTCGCGCAACAGGAACAGCGCACTAACGTTACGAGCTTCATGAAAGTCCTCTTCATCAAGCAGCGCCATTAGCTGCGATAGCGGCCAGCGAACCTGCGGTAGCGGCTCTGGCTCATCGCCCGGGAGTGATTCCGGATAAAGATCTTCCGCCACCAGAATATTCATCTTGCTGGAGAAATAAGATGGGGCCATGCTCAACTTTTTCAAAAACGTCAGCTTTTGCGCGCCAAAACCAACCTCTTCTTTCAGCTCACGGTTGGCAGCCTCGAGCACGCTTTCACCCGGGTCAATCAGGCCTTTCGAAAAGCCTAATTCATAGGACTCGGTCCCAACAGCGTACTCGCGAATCAATATAATATGGTCATCGACAATCGGCACAATCATCACGGCTTCACGGGTAGAGGGCCGCATCCGTTCATACACCCGGCGAACGCCGTTGCTGAACTCAAGGTCCACGCTTTCAACGTTAAAAAGTCGCGAACGCGCTACCGTTTCAACACTGAGAATGGTGGGTTTTTGTAATGATTTGCTCATTGTCATCGGTCTATGCTGTGATTACAGAGGTCATTGTGCGACACGCAGCACGGTTTCGGCAATTCAATTCGCCACTAATTTACATAGTTGCAACTTTATAGTTTTAGATGTAATTGATACAAAGACCAAAAAGTCAATAGGTTGAATAGTATTTGAGAATTTACCGATTCCTGGATTTTAACGTTTTTGATAAGGTTGTATGCTGCTGTGCTACACAATGATTTTTCCCGTTTTTACATGACAGATGCCGATTGCGTACAGCTGGTTTACTTAAGTGTGAATGGCAACCAACGATACCAGTAAGAAAAGAATAACTATGATGGGATGGGCATGGGCACCTTTCTGATTTTTTTGACAGCTCTGCTAATCTGCGCGTTGCTTATAGGCTGGTGGTATCGATCGCATGCCAGACGCCGCCTTCCTCTGTTGCATGCCTTCAGTGACGCCGCGACGCGCAAGCTTTCTGATGAAGAGCGCAGCGCCGTAGAAAAATACCTCGAAGGCCTCAGCCGCAATCAGCAATTGCCAGCCTCAGGTGCCAGTATTGCACCGGTAAATATCGCGTTGAACGAACAGAGTGACACCGTTTTTACCGTTACTCGCGCAATTACTCGCTATGGCATCAACACTGACGACCTGAATAAATGGCGCTACTTCCTTGATTCAGTGGAAATTCATCTTCCTCCGTTCTGGGAACAACATATCAATGATGAAAACAGCGTTGAATTAATTCCAACCGATAGCCTGCCCCTGGTCATTGCCCTTAATGGCCAAACGCTGAGCGACTATCCGCAAGAATCTCTCGGGTTTGCTCTCGAACGCACCTCCGCAACCCAGGCATCGATTCGTGGGGAAGAGAGCGAACAGATTGAACTGCTAAGTATTCGTCCGGAAACATCGGAAGAACATGCGCTCAGCCGCCCCGACGGCCTTCGTGAAGCCGTTCTGATCGTTGCTGCTTTCCTGTTGTTTTATTGCAGTCTGATAAGCCCCGACGTGTTTTCCCCGTGGCTATTGGGCGGTGGTTTACTGCTGCTACTCGCCGGCGTCTGGGGTATCTACGCCCCACCACGCAAAACATCACTACGAGAAATTCACTGCCTGCGCGGTATGCCCAAGCGCTGGGGATTGTTTGGCGAAAATAACCAGGAGCATATCAACAATATCTCCCTCGGTATTATCGACCTGATCTATCCGCGCCACTGGCAACCGTGGATTACGCAAGATCTCGGCCAGCAAACGGATGTAGACATCTACCTCAGCCGTCACGTCGTTCGCCAGGGGCGTTTCCTGTCGCTGCATGATGAAGTTAAAAACTTCCCGCTTCAGTACTGGCTACGCAGCGCGATTATTGCCGCAGGAGCGCTGCTGGTGGTAGTGATGCTGTGGGTAAGCGTGCCGCTGAATATGCCCTTTAAGTTCACCCTGTCGTGGCTGAAAGGTGCGCAAACTATCGAAGCCACAACGGTTGCCCAACTGGATAAGTCGCAGGTCCGCATCGGCGATACGCTGCGCCTGAAAGGGACCGGCATGTGTAATATCCACACGCCAGGAAGCTGGACGGCAAAAGAGAACTCGCCGTTTATGCCCTTCGACTGTTCGCAAATCATCTGGAATGATGCGCCTCCCCTGCCGCTGCCGGAATCCGACATCGTCAGTAAGGCCAGCGCACTGATGCAAACCGTTCAACGCCAGCTCCATCCCGAGTCGAATGATGAATCTCGCGTTAGCCCGGCGCTGCGTTCCGCTATTCAGAAATCCGGGATGGTACTGCTCGACGACTTTGGCGATATCGTCATAAAAACAAGTGACCTGTGTTCAGCGAAAGACGACTGCGTTCGCCTGAAAAATGCGCTGGTTAACCTCGGCAACACGCGCAACTGGGAAACTCTGACCAAACGCGCCAATACGGGCAAGCTGGATGGCGTCAACGTGCTGCTACGCCCGGTAAGCGCAGAATCGCTGGAGAATCTGGTCACCACCTCCACCGCGCCGTTTGTCAGCCGGGAAACGTCACGTGCGGCCCAGGCGCTAAACAGTCCGGCCCCTGGTGGTTTTTTAATTGCCAGCGATGAAGGCAGCGACCTGGTGAATCAACCGTGGCCAACGACCGGGCTATACGATTACCCCGCTCACCAACAGTGGAACGAACTGCAGCGACTGGCGGGAATGCTGATGCACACGCCGTTCCATGCAGAAGGGATCGTCACCAATCTCTATACCGATGCCAACGGCACGCAGCATGTCAACCTGCACCGTATTCCCGACCGCACCGGTCTGTGGCGTTACCTGGGAACAACTTTACTGCTGCTGGCGATGCTGGGCTGTATGGGGTATCACGGTATCCTGGCAATTCGTCGCTACCAGCGTCACCGCCAGCGTCAGGAAGAGATCCAGAAGTATTACGAGAGCTGCCTGAATCCGGTTCTACTTTCCTCTCCAGACCCGCAAGATTAATTCTCAGCGCGACGCGGTGTGATACCCTGTCGCGCAATTCCCCCCTCGTTGGAGACTTACCATGCACTTTGATATCGCCTGGCAGGAGGTTGATACCGTTCTGCTGGATATGGACGGCACGCTTCTCGACCTCGCCTTCGACAACTATTTCTGGCAAAAACTGGTCCCGGAAACCTGGGGGGCGACGCAAGGCCTCAACCTGCAGGAAGCCAGAGAGGCGATGCACCAGGAATATCACGCAGTGCAACATACGCTAAACTGGTACTGCCTGGACTACTGGAGCGAGCGCCTGGGTTTGGATATTTGTGCGATGACCAGCGAGCAGGGGCCACGAGCCGCACTGCGTGATGATACCGTTCCGTTCCTTGATGCGCTTAAAGCCAGCGGCAAACGCCGTATTTTGCTGACTAACGCCCATCCACATAATCTGGCGGTAAAGCTGAAGCACACCGGGCTGGATGCGCACCTTGATTTATTACTTTCCACCCACACATTTGGTTATCCGAAAGAAGATCAGCGGTTGTGGCGTGCCGTTGCTGAGGAAACCGGCTTCAACGCGCGCAAAACGCTCTTTGTTGACGACAACGAGGCGATTCTGGATGCGGCCGAAGAGTTTGGCATTCGTTATTGCCTGGGCATAACCAACCCCGATTCCGGGCTGGCTGAAAAAAGCTACGCTCGCCATCCAGGGCTAAATGACTACCGGCATCTGATACCCTCACTGACCCCGCAGGAGAGGCCATGAAAGAAAAACCCGTCGAAGCCGTCAGGCTGGACAAATGGCTTTGGGCAGCCCGCATTTATAAAACCCGCGCTCTGGCACGCGAGATGATTGAAGGCGGCAAGGTGCACTACAACGGACAGCGCAGTAAACCGGGAAAAGTTGTCGAGCTGAACGCCTCCCTGACGCTACGCCAGGGCAATGACGAACGTATCATCGTGGTAAAAGGCATTACCGAACAGCGCAGACCTGCCAGCGAAGCCGTCGCACTCTATGAAGAGACGGCTGCGAGCATCGAGAAACGCGAGAAAATGGCGCTGGCGCGAAAAATGAACGCGCTAACCATGCCGCATCCCGACCGACGTCCGGATAAGAAAGAACGCCGCGACCTGATGAGATTTAAACACGGCGATAGTGAATAACTGTGGCCAGCAAGAGAGATTATTATGACTCAACACGATCAATTACATCGCTATCTGTTTGAAAACTATGCCGTACGCGGTGAGCTGGTAACAGTTTCAGAAACTTTAGAACAGATTCTGACAAACCATAGCTACCCGCAGCCGGTTAAAACCGTGCTGGCAGAACTGTTGGTTGCGACCAGCCTGCTGACCGCAACGCTGAAGTTTGCCGGTGATATTACCGTTCAGCTGCAGGGCGATGGCCCACTATCGCTGGCAGTGATTAACGGCAACAACCAACAGCAGATGCGCGGCGTGGCTCGCATGCAGGGCGAGATCCCGGAAGGGGCCGACCTGAAGACGATGGTGGGTAACGGATATCTGGTCATTACTATCTCTCCAGATGAAGGCGAGCGCTATCAGGGCGTAGTCGGTCTGGAAGGCGATACGCTGGCGGCTTGCCTGGAAGATTACTTCCAGCGTTCCGAGCAGTTGCCAACCCGGCTTATCATTCGTAGCGGCGAGCATGAAGGTAAGCCGATGGCGGGCGGTATGCTGCTGCAGGTTCTCCCGGCACAAGACGCACAGGCCGCAGACTTCGAACATCTCAGTACGCTGACCGAAACCATCAAAGCTGAAGAGTTGTTTACCCTGCCTGCGAACGATGTGCTATGGCGTCTGTACCACGAAGAAGAAGTGACCGTTTACGAGCCGCAGAGCGTAGAGTTCAAATGCACCTGCTCCTACGAACGCTGCGCGGGTGCGCTGAGAACGCTGCCAGATGAAGAGATCGACAGTATTCTGGCCGATGAAGGAGAAATCGACATGCACTGCGATTATTGCGGTAGCCATTATGTCTTCAATGCGATGGATATTGCCGAGATCCGCAATAACGCCTCACCGGCCGACCCGCAGATCCACTAATCGTTCATCTCGCCAGGAGTTTGGTTGAGGTTTTTCCTCCGCCGCTCCTGGCGTCAAGTTTTTTTTATCTGCGAGATGAATCGATTTCTCCTGAAAGTATTACGTAATTTTATTTCAGGTAAGCGATTACATTCACATTTCAATAGTTTTTTTAATTACTTTTTAACCATTAAGAAACATCTACCCCCACCAAAGCCCTATTTCCTGAGATAATCCCCCACGCTTCGTGACAGGAGTCACAACGTTTTTCGTAAGTATGCCGTTTGTCGAGATACGTAAATCTATGAGCCTGGTCGCGGTCTATACCCCGTAATAACCCCTACAATTTAAAGCAGTACATATTGGCTAAGGAGCAGTGACATGCGCGTTAATAATGGTTTAACCCCGCAGGATCTCAAGGCTTATGGTATCAATGACGTCCAGGATATCGTTCATAACCCCAGCTACGATACTTTGTATCAAGAAGAGCTAGCCCCCAATCTGGAAGGTTATGAACGAGGCGTATTAACCAATCTTGGTGCTATCGCCGTCGATACCGGTATTTTCACCGGCCGTTCTCCAAAAGATAAGTATATCGTTCGTGACGATACCACCCGCGATACCGTGTGGTGGTCTGACAAAGGCAAAGGCAAAAACGACAACAAACCGCTCTCTGAGGAAACGTGGCAGCACTTGAAGGGACTGGTTACCCGCCAGCTCTCCAACAAGCGTCTGTTTATCGTTGACGCTTTCTGCGGCGCAAATGCTGACACTCGCCTGAGCGTCCGCTTTATTACCGAGGTCGCCTGGCAGGCGCATTTCGTGAAGAATATGTTTATTCGCCCAAGCGATGAGGAACTGGCGACCTTCAAGCCAGATTTCATCGTGATGAACGGTGCAAAATGCACTAACCCGCAGTGGAAAGAGCAGGGACTCAACTCCGAAAACTTCGTCGCCTTCAATCTGACCGAACGCATTCAGCTGATTGGCGGGACCTGGTACGGTGGCGAAATGAAAAAAGGGATGTTCTCCATCATGAACTACCTGCTGCCGTTACAGGGCATCGCTTCCATGCACTGCTCCGCCAACGTTGGGGAAAAAGAGGATGTCGCCATCTTCTTCGGCCTTTCCGGCACCGGCAAAACAACGCTTTCCACCGACCCAAAACGTCGTCTGATTGGCGATGACGAACACGGCTGGGATGACGATGGGGTATTTAACTTCGAAGGCGGCTGCTACGCGAAGACGATTAAGCTTTCCGAAGCCGCAGAACCGGATATCTACCATGCAATTCGCCGCGATGCGCTGCTGGAGAACGTCGTAGTGCTGGCCGACGGCACGATCGATTTTAACGACGGTTCGAAGACCGAAAACACCCGCGTCTCTTATCCGATTAACCATATTGAGAACATCGTTAAGCCGATCTCCAAAGCGGGTCATGCTACCAAGGTTATCTTCCTGACCGCCGACGCGTTTGGCGTGCTGCCGCCGGTTTCTCGTCTGACCGCCGACCAGACTCAGTACCATTTCCTGTCTGGCTTCACCGCCAAACTGGCCGGTACCGAGCGCGGCGTCACCGAGCCGACGCCAACCTTCTCCGCCTGCTTCGGCGCAGCTTTCCTGTCGCTACACCCGACGCAATACGCAGAAGTGCTGGTCAAGCGCATGCAGGCTTCTGGCGCGCAGGCCTATCTGGTCAACACCGGCTGGAACGGCACCGGCAAACGTATCTCGATTAAAGATACCCGCGCCATTATCGATGCCATCCTCGACGGTTCGCTGGACGACGCGGAAACCTTCACTCTGCCGATGTTTGAGCTGCAAATCCCAACCGAACTGCCGGGCGTGGATACTCATATCCTTGACCCACGCAATACCTACGGTTCGCCAGAGCAGTGGCAGGAGAAGGCCGAGCAGTTAGCGAAGCTGTTCGTTGAGAACTTTGAGAAGTATACCGATACGCCAGCAGGCGCAGCGCTGGTTGCCGCAGGGCCGAAACGCTAAAGTGGTTCATCAGTAACAGAAAAGCCGGGAATCACTTCCCGGCTTTTTAATGCGCTTCAAACAGGTATCAGGCAGGCTTCTTCTTACTCGCCAACTTCCGCCGCTTATCCAAGTCCTTGATCAGCTTATTCACCTGCTCATCGGCAAACATTGCCTCCAGCGTGGTGGAAAGCTTGCGCCGCCAGTTTGGATACTCCGTACTGGTGCCCGGAATATTGACCGGCTCGGCCATCTCCAGCCAATCCTCCGGCTGCAGGCCCAACAGCGCGCTGTTGCTGTCGGCAATATAACGCTGCATCCCGCGATTGAGGGTCGACGTCATCGCCATCAGCGATGCTTTATGCCCGGTGCGTTTTGGCAGGCAACCATAGCGGTGCAGCGCATCCAGCAGCCCCTGCTTCGCCAGCTCGCGATCCTGATACAGCCCGCGCAGCACCACCTCATCCGGATACAGGCCCAGCGATTTACCCAGCGTCAGGTCGCCGCTTTCCCAGTAGCCGCGCAACGTTGGCAGGTCATGCGTCGTAGCCACAGCCATTGATTGCTCCGGATACGCCTTCGGCGCACGGAAAGTCTTCTCGTGGTCATTTTCGAAATAGAGCACTTTATAGGAGTAAACACCGCTTTTGCGCAGCTTACCGACGATCTCAACCGGCACGGTACCCAGATCTTCACCGATCACCATACAGCGATGACGCTTACTCTCCAGCGCCAGAATCGACAACAGGTCATCCACTGGATACTGCACGTAAGCGCCGTGATCGGCGGTTTCACCGTAAGGGATCCACCACAGACGCAGCACCGACATGACATGATCGATGCGCAGCGCACCGCAGTTTTGCATATTAGCGCGCAGCAGTTCGATAAACGGCTCATAGGCGCGCGCCACGATGATATGCGGATCCATCGGCGGCAGGCCCCAATTCTGCCCCAGCGGGCCAAGAATATCCGGCGGCGCGCCGACGGAGGCTTTCAGGCAGTACAGCTCACGGTCGCACCAGGTTTCCGCCCCGCCTTCCGCAACGCCCACCGCCAGGTCGCGATACAGCCCAATCGGCATGGCGTCGTTTTGGCTGGTGTGCCAACAGGCGGCAAATTGGGTATAGGCGAGCCACTGCAGCCACAGGTAAAAATTCACCTCATCGGCATGCTCGGTACAGAACGTCTTAACTTCCGGGCTATTGGTGTCCTGATAAGCCTTAGGCCAGGCCGGCCAGCCCCAGCGCATCGGATCCTGCTTAACCTGCCAGGCGTGCAGCGCGTCAAACGCCGCCTGCCAGTACAGACTTTCACCCTCGCGCGTCACAAACTGGCGAAACTCAGCTGTTGCTTCATCATTGCGCGCGGAGAAACCTTTCCACGCCATGCGCAGCGCGGTGATTTTCAACGCGGTCACGGCGCTATAGTCGACGTCATCGGTCTCACGCGCAGCCAGTAACGCCCGCTGCGTAGCCGGTGATTGCCACCATTTCTGCGCCTCTTTGCTCTGACGGAAATCCTCTACTGCATTAACATCAATATAGATAACATTGAGCCAGCGGCGTGAAGAGGGGCTGTACGGGCTGGCGCTCTCCGGGTTAGCCGGATAGAGCGCGTGAATCGGGTTGAGGCCGATAAACGAACCGCCGCGACGGGCGATTTCCGGCAGCATAACGCGTAAATCGCCGAAATCACCAATTCCCCAGTTTTTCTCCGAGCGCAGCGTATAAAGCTGCACGCAGGTACCCCACAGCTTCTTGCCATCCTTCAGCGCCTGCGGCTCGTAGCAGCGCACGGGCGCGACGATAGCCCGGCAGTGCCAGCGATCGCCGTCCTGAGTCAGCGTCAGCGTGTGATACCCTTCCGGCAGCCTTGCTGGCAGCGGCAGCGTTTCACCGCCGCGC
Source organism: Klebsiella sp. MISC125 (assembly GCF_051131775.1). Taxonomy (NCBI): domain Bacteria; kingdom Pseudomonadati; phylum Pseudomonadota; class Gammaproteobacteria; order Enterobacterales; family Enterobacteriaceae; genus Klebsiella; species Klebsiella sp. MISC125. The sequence goes on along the minus strand of NZ_CP180448.1, from coordinate 491,671 downwards.
ACCTGGCCTTGATACTGTTTGCCATCTTCAGTGGTGAGGATCCAGTGGAACTCACCCTGACCAGCCACCGGCAAAGACATCTTTTTGCCGTGGGTAAACACCTGCACCACAGGAAGCGGGTTAACCGCCACCTTCGTGGCGATTGTTGTACGATGCATCGCATCAAGCAGGCGCTGCTTGGTGGTTGCCGCGATCGACTGCGGCTTACCATGGGCGTTGATATAGCTTGGGCTGATTCCCGCCGCCAGGGCAGCGTTATCAAGGCGTTTAGTCTCCATAGGCCTGTCCTTAGCGTTTTGCCTGCCAGATACGTTGCTGATAATCGCGAATGGAGCGGTCAGAGCTGAACATGCCGCAGCGCGCAGTATTCAGAATCGTCGCCCGAGTCCAGGCCTCCTGGTCGCGATACAGCTCATCAACCTGCTTCTGCGCCGCCACGTAGGCTTCGAAATCTGCCAGCACCAGGTACGGGTCACCCCCTTTCAGCAGGCTATGCAGCATCTGGTCGAAAGCATGCTTATCGCCATCGCTATATTTGCCGCTTTCCAGCTCCTTGAGCACCGCATCCAGCAGCTTGTCTTTCTTACGCCATTTCAGCGGATCGTAACCTTTGGCCTTCAGGGCTTTCACTTCTTCCACGGTATGACCGAAGATAAAGATGTTTTCTTCCCCTACCTGCTCAGCGATTTCAACGTTCGCGCCGTCCAGAGTTCCGACGGTCAGCGCACCGTTCAGCGCCAGTTTCATATTGCCGGTACCGGAGGCTTCTTTGCCCGCCGTAGAAATCTGCTCGGAGATATCCGCCGCCGGAATCAGCATTTCCGCCGCCGACACGCAGTAATCCGGCAGGAACACGACCTTCAGCTTATCGCCAACCAGCGGATCGTTATTGATCGCTTCAGCAACTTTGTTGATCGCCCAGATAATATTCTTCGCCAGATAATAGCCTGGCGCCGCCTTCGCGCCGAACAGGAACACGCGCGGTACGCGGTCTGCCTGCGGATTTTCACGAATTTCTTTGTACTGCGCGAGGATATTCAGCAGGTTGAGGTGCTGACGTTTGTACTCGTGCAAACGTTTGATCTGAATATCGAAAATCGCCTGCGGGTTAATCTCAATCCCGGTACGCAGCTTCACAAACTCCGCCAGGCGAACCTTGTTGGCCAGCTTAATGTCGCGGTACGTCTGACGGAACTTCGCATCGTCAGCGTATTTTTCGAGGTTAATCAGCTGGTCGAGGTCGTTGGCCCACTCTTTCTTCAGCGTCTTATCCAGCAGCGCGGCCAGAGCCGGGTTGCACTGTTTGATCCAGCGGCGCGGAGTAATACCGTTGGTGACGTTATGGAATTTATTCGGCCACAACTGGTGATATTCCGGGAACAGGTCTTTCACCACCAGGTCGGAGTGCAGCGCAGCAACGCCGTTAACCGCAAAGCCGCTCACCACGCACATGTTCGCCATACGAACCTGTTTGTCATGCACTACCGCCAGCTTCGCCCAAACCTGTTTGTCGCCCGGCCAGGTTTTATCCACCAGCTTTTTAAAGCGGTCGTTAATTTCTTTGATGATCTGCATATGACGCGGCAACAGCGCTTTCACCAGCTTCTCATCCCAGCACTCCAGCGCTTCCGGCATCAGGGTGTGGTTGGTATAGGCGAAGGTTTTACTGGTAATCGCCCAGGCGTCGTCCCAGCTCAGCTGATGCTCGTCGATCAGCACGCGCAACAGTTCCGGGATCGCAATCGTCGGGTGAGTATCGTTCAACTGGATGACTTCGTAATCCGCCAGCTCCGCCAGCTTACGACCCGCCAGATGATGGCGACGCAGGATATCGGCAACCGAACAGGCGCACTGGAAGTACTGCTGCATCAGACGCAGTTTTTTACCCGCCTGATGGTTATCGTTCGGATAGAGGACTTTCGTCAGTTTTTCCGCGTCGATACCCTGCTGCTCAGCACGCAGGAAATCGCCGTCATTGAATTTGGTCAGGTTAAACGGATGCGCGTGTTTGGCCTGCCACAGACGCAGCGGTTGCGCGACGTTGTTGCGATAGCCCAGCACCGGCAGATCCCAGGCTTCTCCAGTAATCACGAATGCCGGTACCCATTCGCCGCCTTTGGTGACTTTACCGCCGAGTCCAACCTGCACATCCAGCGCTTCATTGTGGCGGAACCACGGGTAGCTGCTACGTCCCCAATCATCCGGCGCTTCCATCTGCTGACCATCGGCAAAAGATTGACGGAACAGGCCGTATTGATAGTTCAGGCCGTAACCGGTCGCCGACTGGCCGACGGTCGCCATAGAATCGAGGAAACATGCCGCCAGACGGCCTAACCCACCATTACCTAAACCTGGATCGATCTCCTCTTCCAGCAGGTCGGTCAGGTTGACGTCATGCGTCTGAAGCTCATCACTCACCCCTTGATACCAGCCAAGGTTGAGCAAATTGTTGCCGGTCAGACGACCAATCAGAAACTCCATGGAGATGTAGTTTACATGGCGCTGCCCTTCGGCCGGTTTCACGACCGGTTGAGCCGACAACAGCTCGGCTAGCGCGCCGCTCACGGCACGCCACCATTGGCGCTGAGTCATCTCACAAGCGGACTGTAATCCAAAATGCTGCCACTGACGCGTCAGTGCAGCCTGAAACTGAGCTTTGTTAAAAGTAGTCTGTGACATAAGAAATCCGGGTCCTTTACTAAAACAGTTAGCGTTAGTGTGCCGACCTCCCGGAGTCACGTCCTCATCCCGCCAGGGATTAGCCGGGGAGGAGTAGCAGGGATGAGCGAAAAGTGTGATATTGGGCACTATTACGTTAGCTTACTGGCGAAATTATGCTGGAAAATTCGCCACATCGGAACAACAATTCTCCCGCTACCTGCCGCATGAAAATGTGTTACAAGCCAAGATGAGAAAAGTAAGCAAAATGCCGCTTTGTAAATATTGAGAAATAAAAGTAAATATCGTGGGAATAAGCGGACTTTAATACAGAAATAACTCAAAAGGGTGACTTATAAGAATTCACTGAGAATAATTTAATAAAAACAAACAACTACTAGTATTGTAAAAAAAGATTAGCTTATTGTGCCTAAAAATCCCGCAAACCCAGTAACCGCGCACGCTGTCACCCTTTTATATGAATTTCACTCTATGTCAAAATTTGTGACATAGAGCAAATTCAAGAGCATAAAACTCGGACATAACTTGCAATAAAATTCATTATGGCCGACCTTATTAGATATTAATTACGAAGCGCAAAAAAATTCGCAATTCCTCCCTTGCACAGCGAAATGTAGAACTATGTTGATTCCGTCTAAATTAAGTCGTCCGGTCCGCCTTGAACACACCGTGGTTCGTGAGCGATTACTGGCGAAACTTTCCGGCGCGAACAATTATCGTCTCGCGTTGGTAACCAGCCCGGCTGGATACGGTAAGACCACGCTCGTTTCTCAATGGGCGGCGGGGAAAAATGACCTTGGCTGGTTTTCGCTGGATGAAGGCGATAACCAACAGGAGCGTTTTGCCAGCTATCTGATCGCCGCCATTCAGCAGGCCACCGGCGGCCACTGCGCGGCCAGCGAAACCATGGTGCAAAAACGCCAGTACGCCAGTCTGCCCTCCCTCTTCGCGCAGCTCTTTATCGAGCTTGCCGACTGGCAGCGCCCATTATTCCTGGTGATCGATGATTACCATCTGATCAGCAATCCGGTTATTCATGATGCGATGCGCTTCTTCCTTCGTCATCAACCGGAAAATATGACCCTGGTGGTGCTGTCGCGTAACCTGCCGCAGCTCGGTATTGCCAACCTGCGCGTACGCGATCAGTTGCTTGAAATTGGTAGCCAGCAGTTGGCCTTCACTCATCAGGAAGCCAAACAATTTTTCGACTGTCGTCTCAGCTCGCCAATCGAGGCCGACGACAGTAAAAGGCTGTGCGACGATGTCGCCGGTTGGGCCACCGCGCTCCAACTCATCGCCCTCTCCGCCCGTCAGAACAATACCTCCGCTCATCATTCCGCTCGCCGTCTTGCCGGTATCAACGCCAGCCATCTTTCCGACTATCTGGTCGATGAAGTGCTGGATAATGTCGATCCGCGAACGCGTAACTTCCTGCTGAAAAGCTCGCTGCTGCGTTCAATGAACGATGCGCTGATCGTCCGCGTGACCGGCGAAGAGAACGGTCAGATGCAACTGGAAGAGATTGAGCGTCAGGGGCTATTCCTGCAGCGGATGGACGATTCCGGCGAGTGGTTCCGCTACCACCCGCTATTCGGCAACTTCCTGCGTCAGCGCTGCCAGTGGGAACTGGCGGTTGAACTGCCGGAAATTCATCGTGCTGCCGCCGAAAGCTGGATGGCGCAAGGCTTCCCGAGCGAAGCCATTCACCATGCCCTGGCGGCGGGTGATGCAAAAATGCTGCGCGATATTCTGCTTAATCACGCGTGGGGCATGTTTAACCACAGCGAGCTGGGTTTGCTGGAGCAGTCTCTGGCGGCGCTGCCATGGTCAAACCTGCTAGAAAATCCGCGTTTGATTCTCTTACAGGCCTGGCTGATGCAGAGCCAGCACCGCTATAGCGAAGTGAATACCCTGCTGGCCCGCGCCGAGCAGGAGATGGATGCGGAAATGGATACCGCCATGCACGGCGACTTCAACGCTCTGCGCGCCCAGGTGGCGATTAACGCCGGCGACCAGGAAGAAGCCGAGCGCCTGGCAATGGTGGCCCTCGACGAACTGCCGCTAGCCAGCTACTACAGCCGCATCGTTGCCACCTCGGTACATGGTGAAGTGTTGCACTGCAAAGGCCAGTTGAGTAAATCGCTGGCAGTGATGCAGCAAACCGAACAGATGGCCCGCCGCCATGACGTCTGGCATTACGCGTTATGGAGCATGATCCAACAAAGCGAAATTCTCTTTGCTCAGGGGTTTCTGCAGGCTGCCTGGGAAATTCAGGAAAAAGCCTTCCAGCTCATCCGCGAACAGCACCTCGAACAGTTGCCGATGCATGAATTCCTGCTGCGCATTCGTTCCCAACTGCTGTGGGCGTGGGCGCGGCTGGATGAAGCGGAAACCTCCGCGCGTAACGGCATGGCGGTGCTTTCAACTTATCAACCGCAGCAGCAGCTACAGTGTCTGACGCTAATGGTGCAGTGCTCGCTGGCGCGCGGTGACCTGGATAACGCGCGTAGTCATTTGAATCGTCTGGAAAACCTGCTTGGCAACGGTCATTACCATAGTGACTGGGTATCCAATGCCGACAAAGTCCGGGTGATTTACTGGCAGATGATTGGCGACAAAGCCGCTGCGGCAAACTGGCTACGCCAGACGCCAAAACCGGAGTTCGCCAATAACCACTTCCTACAGAGCCAGTGGCGGAACATCGCCCGCGCGCAGATCCTGCTCGGTGATTTCGATTCCGCCGAAATGGTACTTGAAGAGTTAAATGAGAATGCCCGTTCGTTGCGTCTGATGAGCGATTTGAACCGCAACCTGCTGCTGCTCAACCAGCTCTACTGGCAAGCAGGGCGTAAAAGCGAAGCGCAGAAAGCCCTACTGGAAGCGCTCACCCTCGCCAACCGCACCGGGTTCATTAACCACTTTGTGATTGAAGGCGAAGCGATGGCACAGCAGCTACGCCAGCTGATTCAGCTCAACACGCTGCCGGAGCTGGAACAGCATCGTGCTCAGCGCATTTTACGTGATATTAACCAGCATCATCGCCACAAATTCGCCCACTTTGACGAAGGTTTCGTTGAACGCTTGCTGAACCATCCGGAAGTCCCGGAACTGATCCGCACCAGCCCGCTGACCCAGCGCGAATGGCAGGTGCTGGGGCTAATCTACTCCGGCTACAGCAACGAGCAGATAGCCGGTGAACTGGACGTCGCGGCGACCACCATCAAAACCCACATTCGCAACTTGTATCAGAAGCTTGGCGTGGCGCACCGCCAGGATGCCGTACAGCATGCCCAGCGATTGCTCAAAATGATGGGGTATGGGGTTTAAGATCCTCGGAAAATTATTAAAATGCTAACGCATCGTCATATAGCCGAAAATGCCAGCGAAACAGTCCCCTCGCCCCTTTGGGGAGAGGGTTAGGGTGAGGGGAGAGGGAGAAAATCATCCCCGACTTTTTTGTTTCTGGAGATCCCTCAAAGTTTAACCCCGTACCTGAATAAGATAGCCGCCGTCGAGCGGCTCGCAGCTAAACCTCACCGGTAAAAACCGTTCGACCACCGCGATATTCGTCAGCAGATGCGCTGACGTTTTCGCCACGGTAAACGCGCCTTCTCCCGCCAGCGCTAGCGGTAAAATCAGCTGGTCAGCCAGATATTCCCCCACCGCCGCCGGGCTTGCGAGATAGCGTTTTGCCTCCGATGCCAGCTGGTGCGAGACCTTTTCCGCGCTCACGCCTTTGGTGCCAAAGGCGATAAACAGCTCCGTCAGATGCACGCTCTCAACGGTCAGCGACAGCGTATTTCCAGGTCCGGCACCACCTTCCAGCACCCGAACTTTCTTATCCGTCAGCGGAAACCAGGCTTCCAGCGCCATCACTTCACGCTCGCCAACGTGGTAAGGAACTGCCGCCAGCAGGGCTTCGGCGTGAATACTCACCGTTTCACCCCGCGATATCAGTTGCAACCCGCTCAACGCCTTAACCGGCTCGACTTCTGTCGTCACTGCGCCGCCGCCTGCCGGATAAAAGCCATGTTTTATCAGGGTGGTGCGCTGGTTTATCCCCATCTTCATCAGCAGTGGTTCCCAGACGCGGCAAATAAAATCCGCGCTGGGAGCGGCCTGATTGTGAGTTCCGCCATGCACCTCAATACGTGCGCCAGCGTCGGCAAACCACAGCGCTGGAAGCACGGTTTGCAGCACCAGCATGCAGCTACCTGCGCTACCGATAGCAAATTTATACTCCCCGCCGCGAACCCGTCCCGGAGCAAAGCGTAACCGCTGCGAGCCCAGTTCATCGCCGCTGACCTCGGCACCACAGATTTCCTTCGCCGCCAACACCGCCGTTAAATGCTGGCGCAGAAGACCCGGCTTAGCCCGCCCGGCGCGAATGCCGGTAATCTCAAACGGCTGGCCGGTTATCATCGACAGACTCAGCGCCGAGCGCAAAATCTGCCCGCCACCTTCTCCCTGCGCGCCGTCCAGCGCGATAGTCCTTTCCATTTTGTTATCCCTTAACGCACACCACCTGACGCAGCGTATGCACAATTTCCACCAGATCGGATTGCGCGGCCATCACCGCATCAATGTCCTTATAGGCCATCGGAATCTCGTCTATGACATCCGCATCCTTACGACATTCTACATGCGCGGTGGCGCGAATCTGATCGTCGACGCTAAACAGTTTTTTCGCTTTGGTTCGGCTCATCACCCGTCCGGCGCCGTGGCTGCACGAGCAGAACGACTCTTCGTTACCCAGGCCGCGCACAATAAAGCTTTTCGCCCCCATGGAACCCGGAATGATCCCGTACTGCCCCTTCTGCGCGGATACCGCGCCTTTACGGGTCACGAAGACCTCTTCACCAAAGTGCTGCTCTTGTTGCACATAGTTATGGTGGCAGTTAATCGCCTCCATGTTGAGCGTAATGGGTTTATCCACGCATTTCTGTAGCGCCGCCAGCGTATTTTCCATCATCGCAGCACGGTTCAGGCTGGCGAACATCTGCGCCCAGCTCACCGCTCGCAGATAATCGTCAAAGTATTCAGTACCTTCATCAAAATACGCCAGATCGCGGGACGGCAGTGTTTCCAGTTGATCCTGCATCTCCTGCTGCGCCAGGCCGATAAAATACGTACCGATGGCATTACCTATTCCACGTGAACCGGAGTGCAGCATAATCCACACCTGATCGGCCTCATCCAGGCAAATTTCAATAAAGTGGTTACCGGTTCCCAACGTTCCCAGATGCTTATGGTTATTGGTGTTCAAAAAACGCGGATATTTTTGCGTTAACCACTGATATCCCGCCTCCAGCTGCGCCCATTTCTCATCCACGTTGACCGGAGGGTTTTCCCATGCGCCAACGTCACGACGGCTACGCGTATTGGAACGACCGTGCGGCACGGCGGTTTCAATTGCCTGACGCAGCACCGGAAGATCGGGGAGATCCGCCGCCGTTAAGCTAGTACGCAGCGCGTTCATTCCACAACCGATATCCACGCCCACCGCGGCCGGGATAATCGCCCCTTTGGTCGGGATCACGCTACCGATGGTCGATCCTTTACCCAAGTGCACATCCGGCATCACGGCAATATGTTTGAAAATAAACGGCATTTTTGCCGTATTGATCAGCTGCTGACGAGCATCGTCTTCTACCGGCACGCCTTTAGTCCACATTTTTACCGGTGCATTCTGGGTAGTCATTAATTCGTAATTCATTGTCTTTTCTCATTTTATTAATAGGGTGGCGACAAGTTTTGGAGAATCTTAACTCCAGTTTTACCGGAGCCGCAGGGATTGAACCTGCTAGCGGCATTACCTCCGCGTTACCTGTAGATCCTCCGGCATTCGCCAAAACAGGGTGGCACGACAAGTAAAGGTGGATCGGCCTGCTCTACCACTGAGCTACAGAGTCGGACTCCGGCAGGATTCGAACCTGCGACCTGGATCAGCAAAGGATGTAGATCCACCGGCATTCGTGCCTTCAGCGTTGCGCTAAAACTGCACGCCGCGCCGAATACTCTTTACAGCACCACAGACTCGATCTCTTCCAGCCAGTGCGCACTGCCGTAGCGACCGTTAACAAAGTTATCAATCACCGTAAATACCTCGTCGCTAAAACCGCCGACGTTTAAAATATCGCCCCGCTCCATTGCCTGGGTGGTGCCGTAAGGCAGCAGGTCGATGCACACCAGGCACGCCAGCGGGTTACGTTTTTTCAGCGCCGCCCAGCACTCCATGGTAGCCGTCGAGCCGTGGCGCGACTTATCCATCCAGGATTCGTTATCCGACACCATAATCACCAGATCCACTCGTGCCCGTTCGGCCAGCAGCTTGCGCAGTGGCGCGGAGCAGTTGGTGCCGCCGCCGCCGATCGCCGCCAGCTTCTGCGCGTTGTGCATCACCGACTGCTTAGCATCAAGCGCGACGTTCACCACATCGCATTCAAACGGCAGCACGCGGGCCTGCGGGTGGTTACGCAGTACGGCGGCGGCAATCAGCCCGGCGACGTCCACGCAGCGAATTTTGCTGGTCGCCCCCTGGCGATGGCCAGTTACCGGTGAACGCATCGACCCGGACACGTCCGGGCAAACCACTACGTTGCCGCGAAACTGTGGCACGTTCTCCAGCGCATATTCCATTGCCTGCTCTAAGGCCTCGCCAATCGCCTGCGGCACGCTGCTTTGCAGATTGCTCCACGCCGCCAGCAGCTGGTAAGGATAGACCCAGGACTGACGCACCTGCGCCCTGTCCGCCAGCCGCTTCGCCACGCTGGCGGCAAGCGTTGCATCCTCAAACACGCCGTGACGCGCCAGGGTATTCAAATTCATCCGCAGCGTTTGCCAGCTCATCCGCTGAGCCAGCAGTGCCCACTGTTCAGTACTTAGCGGCGAGTGAGTCAGTAGTAAAAACGGTACATCCGGTAAGGCCGCGCCTTCACGGCCTTCGCGAAACGCCAGCAGCGCCTGTGTTTTCTCCGGCAACTGCGCTTTGTCGCACGGCTTGCCAATTAGCCAGGCAAAGAAAGCGTCGTGCCACGGAGCCTGTGGACGCGGGTGCACCATCTTCACGATATCCGCCAGCGATGGCGAGTTGCCTACCGAAGCCTGCAATAAGCGCTCTTCGCTGGCCTCCTGCAGCCAATGCTGAACCAGCTTCTTCGGCCGCGTGCCCAGCGAGCGCCGACCGGTGACGCCGCTGCGCAATATCTGTACGAAGTTACGCAGCATCCGGCCATTGTTGATAACCCGCGCAAACACCACCGGCAGCAGCGCCGAACCGCGCGCCGCCAGAAGCGCGGTCAGCAACGCAGGCATATCTTTCATCATTCCCCGCTCGCGGCCATAAATCGCCAGCTTCGCGAGAAACAGATCGTCCAGGTCTTTCGCTATCTCCAGAACATCACTGAGCTGTGCCTGAGCACTGGCATAAAAGGTCTCGTTCATGCAGCCGGTCATCACCATCTGCGCCAGCTTATGGCGCGGGGTGAAGGCAAAAGCCGCTGCACGTTCGTGGTTTAGCCCATTTGCCTGCGGCGCGTCCCGTAAAAGTGAACGGAACAAAAGTGGATTAGCCATGTGTTTTCCCATTTCCGTTATTCTCCATGCCATGACTATTGCAACCACCGTGCCAGATTTTAAAAATAATTATATTTTATTGATTTTTATGAATTAATTACTTCCCTCTTCGTTTTAACGAAAAAAACCGCTGCGCGGCAGAAGCCAAAAGACGATAATCAAATATCGTCTTTTATAAGGAAATCTAAGATGCGCAAAACGGTAGCCTTCGGTTTTGTCGGTACGGTATTGGATTATGTTGGCCGCGGCAGCCAGCGCTGGGAAAAATGGCGACCAACCTTAAGCCTGTGCCAGCAGGAAACGTTAGTCGTCCATCGCCTGGAGCTGCTGTATGACGCGCGTTCGCGGGGGCTGTTTGAAACCTTAAAACAGGATATCGCCAGCGTATCGCCGGAAACGGAAGTCATTGGCGTCGAGATAGTCATCCGCAATCCATGGGACTTCGAAGAGGTTTACGCCTGCCTGCATGATTTTGCCCGCAGCCACAGGTTCCATCCTGAAGATGAAGACTATCTGATTCACATCACTACCGGCACCCACGTCGCCCAGATCTGCTGGTTTTTACTGGCTGAAGCACGCTATCTCCCGGCGCGGTTAGCCCAGACCTCACCACCGCGTAAGAAAGATAAGCCGCATAGCACGGGCGAAGTGACGATCATCGACCTCGATCTCAGTCGTTACAACGATATCGCCAGCCGCTTCGCCCAGGAACGCGAAGAGACGCTTAACTTCCTGAAATCAGGCATTGAGACCCGCAATCCGCATTTCAATCGCATGATTGAGCATATTGAGCGCGTCGCCATCCGCTCCCGTTCACCCATGTTGCTTAACGGCCCGACCGGCGCGGGCAAATCATTTTTGGCCCGCCGCATCTATGAATTGAAGCTGGCACGCCATCAGTTTAGCGGCGCGTTTGTTGAGGTGAACTGCGCGACTCTGCGTGGCGATACCGCAATGTCGACGCTGTTTGGTCATGTCAAAGGGGCGTTTACCGGCGCGCGGGAAGAGCGTGCCGGTCTGCTACGCAGCGCGAACGGTGGGATGCTTTTTCTCGATGAGATTGGCGAACTGGGGGCAGATGAACAAGCGATGCTGCTCAAAGCTATTGAAGAAAAGCGCTTTTATCCCTTCGGCAGCGACCAGCAGGTGAGCAGTGATTTTCAGCTTATCGCCGGTACCGTGCGCGATTTACGCCAATTGGTTGCCCAGGGTAAATTCCGCGAGGATCTGTATGCGCGTATCAATCTGTGGACGTTTGAACTGCCGGGTCTGCGCCAGCGGCAGGAAGATATCGAGCCGAACCTCGATTATGAAATTGAGCGTCATGCCACGCTGACTGGCGATAGCGTGCGCTTCAACACCGAAGCGCGTCGCGCCTGGCTGGCCTTCGCCACCTCACCGCAGGCGGCGTGGAGCGGCAACTTCCGCGAGCTTTCCGCCAGCGTCACCCGTATGGCAACCCTGGCGGACAACGGTCGCATCACGGTAAACACGGTAGAAGATGAGATTGAGCGCCTGCGCTACAGCTGGAATGACAAACGCCCCTCAGTGCTCGATGCGCTATTAGGGGCGGAGGCGGAAAATCTGGACCTGTTCGACCGACTGCATCTGCAAAACGTCATTGTCGTATGTCAGCAGGCAAAAACCATTTCCGATGCCGGACGCCAGCTCTTTAACGTCTCACGCCTCGGTAAAGCCACCATCAACGATGCAGACCGGCTGCGAAAATATCTCGCGCGCTTTGGCCTGACCTGGGAAACGCTGAAGAATCAGCACAGCTCCAGTTGAAGGTTGTTGTCGGTTATCACTTTCAGCACGCCAGCTGGCGGCATCACGTCGGTGTAGACTGCATCGACCATGCTAATGCTGCCCATATTGACCATCGCGTTACGGCCAAATTTAGAATGGTCAACAACCAGCATCACGTGACGCGAGTTTTCAATAATCGCCCGTTTAGTGCGCACTTCGTGGTAGTCAAACTCGAGCAGCGAGCCATCGCTGTCAATGCCGCTGATGCCGAGAATGCCGAAATCAAGGCGGAACTGGGAGATAAAGTCCAGGGTCGCTTCGCCGATAATACCACCATCGCGGCTGCGCAGTTCGCCGCCCGCCAGAATAATGCGGAAATCCTCTTTCACCATCAGCGTATTAGCGACGTTGAGGTTATTGGTGACGATGCGCAGGTCGTTATGGTTCAACAACGCGTGGGCCACCGCTTCAGGCGTGGTGCCGATATCGATAAACAGCGTCGCGCCGTCAGGGATTTCACTCGCCACCTTGCGGGCAATACGCTCTTTCTCCTGGGTTTGGGTCGACTTCCTGTCGTGCCAGGAAGCGTTCACCGAACTGGAAGGCAGCGCCGCGCCGCCGTGGTGGCGCAAGATCATTTTTTGTTCGGCTAAATCATTCAGATCGCGACGAATGGTCTGCGGGCTGACGGCAAACTGCTCAACCAGCTCTTCAGTACTGACGTATCCCTGTTTTTTTACCAGCTCGATAATCGCGTCATGACGTTGTGTTTGTTTCATGAAATATCCCTGGGAGTCTCTACGTTCGCTTTCGCACATTCTGCGTATCAACAAACGCCATCGCCAGCCCGGTCGCCAGACCAGCCACGTGGGCACCGTTCGCGATCGACATGCCGAAAACGTCAAACCAGCCAGCAATTAACCATACTAAAGAGAAGAGTATCAAGCCGCGCTGCAAAAAAATGCCGCTTTGCGGATCGCGTTCGCCGCGTAGCCAGACATAGCCCATCAGCGCATAGACCACACCCGATAAGCCACCAAACCACGGACCGCTAAACTGATGTTGAACAAAGCCGCTCAGCAGGGCGCTGATCACGGTAATCACCACCAGCTTTCCGCTGCCGATGCGCTTCTCCACCGCTCCGCCGAGGTACCACCACCATAGCAGGTTAAACAGAATGTGCATCAGCGAGAAATGCATGAAAGCGTGAGTAAAGTAACGCCAGACTTCAAATTTCAGCGAAGGATCGTAGGGCCAGGCCAGCAGCAACATAACCGGCTGATCGCCAAGAACCGTTTGCAGCACAAACACTACAATACAGGCGAATAAAATCCCCCATGTAAACGGCCCGGCGTTGTGGCGAAGCGTCGCTAAAAAGGGGAAACGCTGATAGTGCAGGCCGCTGTTGGTGTGCCCCGACTGCCAGCTGGCGGCCAGATAGCGCGGATCGGCAGGGTTTTCCAGAAAGCGGGCCAGCTCGGCATGAACCCGCCCGGCCTGGCTCTCATCAGCAAGCCAGACATCGCTCTGCGTATGCTGCTGGATAGTCAGAATAATCCCCTGCGTCGCCATATAGTCGACAAACGCCTGGGCCACGCGAGGGTTGGCAAAAGAGGTAATCATTAACATGCAGCGGATCGCTTATTCCACACAAAGGGGGATATTATAGCCATAACCTGCGCTAACGCCTAAAGCGCGCCATGCGCTACTTCCGCCGGAAAATGCCGATGCCAGGCATCAAATCCGCCATCCACGCTGTACACCTTGTCGTAGCCCTGCTGGAGCAGATACTGCGCGGCGCCTTTACTGCTATTGCCGTGATAACACATCACCATAACGACCGTCTCAAAGTCGTTATCGCGCATAAACGCACCCAGCGTATCGTTGGTCAGATGAAAAGAGCCCGGCGTATGCCCCATCGCGTAGCTCTGCGGGTCGCGAATATCCACCAGCACCGCCGTCTGCTGATGCATTTTCTGGTGGGCTTCTTCTACGTTAATACATTCAAAGTGATCCATATGCTCTCTTCTCTATATAGGCAGGCGGCTGATAAGCGCTCGCGATTTTACCGTCTAGTGTACAGCCAGGCGGTAAATAAACGCCAATATGTTACACACATCACTCTGAAATGTTTTTTTGATGTTACCAATGGCGCGATTGTTTGCTATATTGAGCGATATCGAACATTTGTGAACTTAAACGAAAGTGTAAGAGGTAGCGAGCGTGGAAACCAAAGATCTGATTGTGATAGGAGGAGGCATCAACGGTGCCGGTATCGCGGCAGACGCCGCAGGGCGTGGTTTATCCGTGCTGATGCTGGAGGCAAACGACCTGGCCTGCGCCACGTCCAGCGCCAGCTCAAAACTGATTCACGGCGGGCTGCGCTACCTTGAACACTACGAATTCCGCCTGGTGAGCGAAGCGCTGGCCGAGCGTGAAGTGTTGTTAAAAATGGCTCCGCATATCGCTTTCCCGATGCGCTTTCGTTTACCGCATCGCCCGCACCTGCGCCCGGCCTGGATGATCCGCATCGGTCTGTTTATGTACGATCATCTGGGCAAACGCACCAGTTTGCCCAGCTCAACTGGATTGCGTTTTGGCTCGGAATCGGTACTTAAACCTGAAATCGTGCGCGGTTTCGAATATTCCGACTGCTGGGTTGATGATGCGCGTCTGGTGCTGGCCAATGCCCAAATGGTCGTGCGTAAAGGTGGGGAAGTGCGTACGCGTACCCGCGCTATTTCCGCAAAGCGCGAGAATGGTTTGTGGATTGTTGAAGCGGAAGATATTGATAGCGGCGAGAAGTTCAGCTGGCAGGCGCGCGGTCTGGTGAATGCCACCGGTCCGTGGGTCAAACAATTCTTCGACGACGGTATGCATCTACCATCGCCCTATGGCATCCGCCTGATTAAGGGTAGCCATATTGTCGTGCCGCGCGTGCATACCCAGAAGCAGGCCTACATTCTGCAAAACGAAGATAAACGCATCGTGTTTGTGATCCCGTGGATGGACGAATTCTCAATAATCGGTACCACCGACGTTGAGTACAACGGCGATCCGAAAGCCGTGGCGATCGATGACAAAGAGATCAACTACCTGCTGAACGTCTATAACGCGCATTTTAAAAAGACGCTCTCTCGCGATGATATCGTCTGGACTTACTCCGGCGTCCGTCCGCTGTGCGATGACGAATCCGACTCACCGCAGGCGATCACCCGCGATTACACTCTCGATATTCATGATGAGAACGGGCAGGCTCCGCTGCTGTCAGTGTTTGGCGGCAAGCTCACCACCTATCGTAAGCTGGCCGAACACGCGCTAGAGAAACTGACGCCTTACTACAAAGGCATCGGCCCGGCATGGACCAAAACCGCCGTTCTGCCCGGTGGCGATATCGGTAGCGACCGTGATGATTATGCGGCAAAGCTGCGCCGTCGCTTCTCATTTGTCAGCGAGTCAATGGCGCGCCACTACACCCGAACCTACGGCAGCAATAGCGAGTGGATCCTTGGTGAAGCCACGTCACTTGCCGATCTCGGCGAAGATTTTGGTCACGAGTTTTACGAAGCGGAACTTAAATACCTGGTCGAACATGAATGGGTACGAACCCTGGACGATGCGATATGGCGGCGAACCAAGCAGGGAATGTGGCTAACGGCCGAGCAGCAGGCTCGCATCAGCGAATGGCTGGTGCAGCACGTGGGAAAGTCTGAGCTGTCGCTGGCGTCGTAGAGCCGACGGGGGGTGACGAACCGGTTCTGGTTCGTCGCCTATTGTGCCGCATTCTTGTCAGGTGGCGGCTAACGCCTTACCTGACCTACGAGAACCGCATACGGCATCGGGCCAAAGCGTAGTAGAGAAAAAAAACGGAAGCTGCGTTGTGCGCTGTTTCCCGGAGGCGATGCTGCGCATCTGTCCGGGCTACCAGCCCGCAGACGGCAATGACCCCGTAGGCCCGCGCAAGCGAAGCGCCGCCGGGCAATTCCTGAAGCACGTACTTTGTTAGTAATCTGAGGCTGCCCAAGTTTTCTCCTTCTTTAGCTTTGCCATAAACCCTCGTGCATGGCGCACAGACACTCATCAATCATCCAGCTATCAATATCTAAAGAAGAGCCAGCATAATACTGAGACTGCTTCATCGGCACTTCAATCGCCTGCCCGGCGCGTTCAATCAGCAGTGGTCGTGCGTGCTTTGCCCAGGCGCTGATTTGCCGGGCAATAGATTCATCCTCACTATCGCCTTCAGTAAGCGTGCTACGGTATGTGCAAAGAAGCCTGGCCAGCGACACGGTTGCCCAGTAGTCCGCCTCTTCCAGTACCGTATCCAGCAGGGACTCGATATTCAGTCCGCCAAACCAGAACAGCTCCAGTATTAAATACAGATCCACCGCGTCGCCTGGTAATAGCCAGTCGCGCATAAACTGCTGACCGAAATGCAGTAAAAACAACCGTTCATCGGCCCTCCAGCGCCGTATATCCGTTTCTCCAACACGCCGCAGGCAGATCCCCGCATATATGCCGGGAAATTCCCGCTGAGCAATCAGCTCTAACAAACGCGGCAATAAATAACGGATTTCGTCGCTATCCTGCGGCTCCGGGTTACTGCTGCTATTCCAGGCCATCATTAACTCAAAGGGAACGGCGCGTATTGAGATTTCACGCAGCGCTCGCTGCTGTTCCGCGCTGAAACAGTAATGGCAACAAACGTTAAAATGAGCAGGTACTCGGTAGCGGCGAAAAAGATGATAGCCTTGTTCAATCAGATCGTTCATCGCGGCGCTGGGTTGCATATAAACCTCTCTCTATTTCGACAAAAAGCCGCTGCATACGGGCTCATCATTAGTGATACGGTAGCGCTCCACGCCTGTTTTCGTGATAAAGAATGGCTTTTCCTGCGCTTCGTGGTTCCAGATCGTTTTTCCCGCTTTGCACCAGCTTTTATGAGAAGCGTCGATGAACTGAACGCCACTCACCTCGCCCAACGTGGCTTCAAAACGGGTGCGCTCATCGTCGCCCGTCACGTCAAAATCAGCATAAAAAAGATTAAGATCCAGGTTCGTGGTTATCACTATTTCGCTGGCGGAAGGCGGGAAGAACGACGGCAGCCAGGTCCAGACCCCGGATTGCTCCGGTATGGCGGCGTAGTCAGGGAAATGGCTTTCCACGCGATCGTCACAGGCGGTCAGCGCGATCGCTATTATCAGCACTAAGCCCAACCTCATCGTACCGACAACCGGTATTTTTCGAACGGGCAATACTGAAAGCTCGCATTGGCGGCATTGAGCCGGATAAAAACGTCACGCGGCAAATGAAATCCGGGCCGGGTACACGACTCATGACATGTCGTACAACCTTCATCACCACAGCTTTCAGCCTGATAATATCGGGCATATAGCGTCAGCTCCGACTGCTTTTTCCTGAATAACCGCAGGCTATTATCGTTGTGGTATTTCAAGGCATCTTTAAATACCTGAAAGATGAAAACATCTGCCACGTTGGCGTATTCTCTAAGCGCACGAATTGCGATAACGCTTCGCTGGTGATGAAAACCCAGCGCGGAAAACGCTATCGTGAAATCATCGTGAGTTTCACGCTCACAGGTATGCGTTGGCACATTTTCAATATAAGGATCGAAGTCCAGCGCCGCGCCGCAGTCGCTAATACGGCTAATCGTATCGGGATCCAGAGAAAAACCCGGCCAGATACCGCTGGATATTAAGCCAATTCCTAACACCACATCGTAGACATGCAGCGCTTCCAGCCCTTGCGCCCCAATAAATTTCTCGCTTTCATCGAGAACCTGATTAATCAGCTCCGCCACAATATCTTTATGCCAGACGGTGGACTCACATCGCGCAATTTGGATATCAGCGCCGCTGGCAGGATCAATGCCCGCCAGCTGTATATATAATTTAACCTCTTCCATTATTCTGCCACCGGATATAGCGGCACATAACCCAAATTCTGCGCCATCGCCTGCCCCTGTGGGCTGATAAACCAGTCCACCAAAGTTTGCGTTTCCGCCGTTGGGTTTTCGCGGGTGATGATATAAAGCGTCCCGACTGGCGGCTGCTTTTGCGTTTTGCTCCTCGCCAGAATCCCCCGCGTTTGAGCAACAGGCGTCATCATCAACTGCACGC
Source organism: Klebsiella sp. MISC125 (assembly GCF_051131775.1). Lineage (NCBI taxonomy): Bacteria > Pseudomonadati > Pseudomonadota > Gammaproteobacteria > Enterobacterales > Enterobacteriaceae > Klebsiella > Klebsiella sp. MISC125. The sequence goes on along the minus strand of NZ_CP180448.1, from coordinate 473,528 downwards.
CTTTCTCCTGGGCCAGAGCTTTTTGCTTGTGCGGATCGGCAGTAGCGATCAGCAGATCGCTTTCACCAGCCAACAATCGCTCAAACGCCCGTTGGTCATTACGTTGCAGATAATCATTTTCATCGGGCACTCCACGATACAGACGATAAAAGGCAGCGGCGTACAATGACCAGCTCTCCTCTTCGCCATCAAGTCTCGGCCAGTTATCTTTAATTCTTATGTCCGGCCAGGCCTGCCAGGCGATGGTTAATAACCGCTCCGTATGAGCATCATTCATTGTTACCGATGCAATATGTGCGGGACGAAATAACATCATGGCAATAGACAGAATCAGGCATCCCCACATGGGTAAAAAAATATGCTTCCGCGCGGTGGGGAAAGTAAGCAGAGGATTCGCCCAGCGATCTGCCAGATAATATCCAGCCAAAAAGAGAAACTGAACCGTCAGGGCTACCACCGTCCCACCATATAATATTCCATTGTATAGCGCGGTCCATTGATAACCTGCGTAAATTATCATCAGGTAATAATGAATTCTGACCAGAGTATCCACCAGATTAAGATGACTAAATATCGCCACCAGCAGCCAGACAACAGAATAATAAAAGATTGGCGCCGAGAGAACCGCGTAGCGTAGAGTTTCACTCTCCGCAGGACGGATGAGATGTCGCCAGCCGTAGCCTAGTGATAATGGTGCCGCAAGGCCCATAATCGCCGCCACAATAAGCAATAGATAAGAGAAGCCCAAATAAGGGATTATTGACGTAAGAATAAAAACAACAAAACTCGCCGCCAGCGGCAGGAAAAAAAACACCATCAACAAAGTAGCAATAATATATTTTAAATTCCCTTTCATACTTTCCTACTCCTGTATTTTATACAACGGCACATAGCCCACATCCTGCACCAGGCGCTGCCCCTGCGGACTGACAAACCAGTCGACTATTTTTTGCGTTTCCGGCGTTGGGTTTTCACGAGTCACCATATAGAAATCAACGCTATATGGATAAGCGCCGTTACGAATATTGTCTACCACAGGCGCAATGCCATCGATCGCCAGCAGTTTGATATTTTTATCCGCGTTCATTTTCGTCGCGTAGTAGCGAAAGGTGTAGCCAATCGCCCCGCGGACGTTCTGATAATCCGCGACATACCGCATAATGCCGCTCATGCTCCGCGCCACTTCGGTCTCTTTTGCTGGAAGCATCGGCGTATCTTTCATCACTTCGAGAAGCATCGCGGTCTGGCTGCCTGAACCTTCCGGGCGCTGCCAGACCTCAATTTCACGATCGTCGCCACCGACGTCGCACCAGCAGGTTATTTTGCCGCTAAAAATGTCGCGAACCTGCTGTTGAGTTAATGAATCTACCGGGTTATCCGCTCGGGTAATAAAAACAAACGCCTCGCGGGCCACGGGCGTATAAAGAAGATTCAGTTGTGCATCCTGGGCGCGCCTTTTTTGCTCATTGGAGGGCTGGCCGACGAAAATAATATCGGCGTTGCCCGCAATTAGCGCCTCATACGCCTGCGGTGTGGTCCATGTAGCCAGATAGTCTCGCTCAATTTCATACATCTGGGTCTCAGCCGGAAAGGTATTCAGAGCAAAAAATGCCGAAGCGTAAAGCGGGTACATCGCCGTGGCACCATTTTGCCGCGGCCAGCGTTCGTTAAATCTAAAAGGGGGCGCGCCATGCAATGCTACCAGCCTGCTATTCGCGATATTAGGGCGGTAATCCCATTGGCCAGTATATTCACGCACGGTATCCCGCTTAGTCACGCTGGCATATTTATCAGCACGTAATTTTGCCTGCCAGGCGGCGACAATACCGAACGCAACGAGCAGCAGCACAATAATACGCCGCCACCTCATCGCTCGCGGAGTGTCGATAATATGGCGGTTTCGCCAGTAGCACCCAAACGTAAAGCAGATCTGCGTACCCACGGGGATCGCCACCATCGCCCACAGCCAGCCAAGCGATAGCACAACAAGATTAATGTAGTACCAGGGGAAAGCTCCCAGCATCAGATAGTTGTAGTAATAAAAACGGGTACGACGAAAGCTCAGGTCATGGTGGTTCAGGATAAGAACCCAGGCGATTAAAACCAGCAGCGCGGGAACCAGCAGCACGCATTGCCGCGCCGCGCTGTTAGCTTCTGGTCGCGTAAATCTGGCCCATAACCATCCCAACCCCAGCATCACGACCGCGCAGGGAACATAGAATATTACGGGTTCTTTCTCGATCGGCCACGGAGTGAAAAACGACTCTGTCTTTAGCAACAGCATCACCGCCAGAAAAGAGACGCCGTGCGCCAACAACGGCACGCCGACCAGCGACAATAACAGCGAACACAAAAACCGTTTCATCGTTACTTCCGCATTTTATACAACGGTACATAGCCGACGTTCTGTACCAACAGCTGCCCCTGCGGACTGACAAACCAGTCGACTATTTTTTGCGTATCTGCCGTTCGATCTTCGCGAGTCACCATATAAACATCCGTTGAATACGGCCAGGTTCCATTACGAATACTCGACTCCGAAGGATAAACACCGTTTATCGCCAGCAGCTTGATGCCTTTATCACTGTTCATCTGCGTGGCGTAATAGCGGAAGGTGTAGCCGATGGCGCTATGGGTATTTTGATAGTCCGCCACCTCACGGAGCACCTTGCCCATCCCCCTCGCCACTTCAGTTTCCCTGGCTGGTAACATCGGCGTTTGCTTCATCACTTTCGCCAGCATTACTGTCTGACTGCCGGAGTCCGCAGGACGCTGCCAGACCTGTATCGCCTCATCGCTACCGCCCACCTCGTTCCAGCGGGTGATTTTGCCGCTAAAGATATCGCGCACCTGCTGCTCGGTGAGTGAGTCCACCGGGTTATTGGCATTCACAATAAAGACGAAGGCTTCGCGAGCGAAAGGGGTATAAGTCAGCTTAACGTTAGCCTCTTGCGCTCGTTTCTTCTGCCCTTCGGAGGGCTGGGCAACAAAAATAATATCGGTTTTATTGTCGATGAGTTTTTGATACGCGATCGGCGTTCGCGAATTTTGCAGGCAGCAGCTTCGAATGTCATAAAACGATGTTGTATCGGGAAATGTATTCAGCGCATAAAAAGCCGAGGCATAGATGGGATAGGCCGCCGTTGCGCCATCCCATCTCGGCCAGCGTTCACTAAACTGAAACGGCGCTTTATCCTGAAGGCGGGTAAGCTTATTGCCAGACACATCTGGGCGATATTTTCCCAATGTATCAATGACCTCACTAACGCCATACCGTTTATCCATATGCACGTATTTATCCGCACGCTGTTTGGCCTGCCACAACGCAGCCAGGCTCAACAACGCCAAAATCACCACCATACTCAAACGGTAACGCCGCCCATTTTCAGACACCGTTTGCTGACGGCTACGCCAGTAATATCCCAGCGTAAAGCCAATTTGCGAGCCCACGGGAATCAGCACCATTCCCCAGTACCAGCCGGAAAGCAGCGCAATCAGATCGACTCCCCACCAGGGGAGAGACCAGAAAAAAAGATTTGTATAGGCTTTGCTAACAAAGCTATACCCGGTGTACTGCATAATCGCCACCCACGCCACCAACACCAGCAATGCAGGCAACAACAGCAGGCAATGGCGAAAAGGAGTGTTAAGCACGGGCCTGGTGTACCGCGCCCACAGCCAGCCGATGATAAGCATCACCACGCAGCCAGGGGTAAACACAAACCACAGGAACGTCTCTTCAATCGAGACATCCTTACCTAATGCGAGCTGCATTTTAAAAGAGTAAAATGCAACAAAATTAATCAATGACGCTAAAATAAACGCAATGATGTGCGCCAATATCGGCACGCCGATAAACGCCAGCACCAGGGTTTTCAACCAGTTCTTCAATTCTTCAACATCCCTTTATTTCGCCACTGGATACAGCGGCACATAGCCCACATCCTGCACCAGCCGCTGCCCCTGCGGACTGACAAACCAATTCACCAGTTTTTGCGTTTCCGGCGTCGGGTTTTCACGAGTGACCATATAAACATCCGCAACGTAGGGATAAGTCCCGTTATGAATATTTTCTACTGAGGGTGCGATGCCATTGATTGCCAGTAGCTGAATATATTTGTTGTCATTCATCTGGGTTGCGTAATAGCGGAAGGTGTAGCCAATCGCCCCACGCGTATTTTGATATTCGGCGACCTGATTAATTACGCCGTTCATTGAGGTTGCGACTTCCGTCTCGGTTGGCCGCGCCATCGGCATACCCTGCATCACCTTGGCTAACATTATCGTCTGGCTACCGGAATCCTCCGGGCGCTGCCAGGGCTGGATAATCTTATTCTCCCCGCCTACATCGCTCCAGCGAGTAATTTGCCCGCTAAAAATATCGCGGATTTGCCCTTCGGTAAGCGACTGAACGGGATTTTCGTTGTTGGTAATAAAAACAAAAGCCTCACGAGCGAAGGCGGTATAAATCAGTTTTACACCGGATGCTTCCGCCCGTTGTTTTTGTCCTGCGGAAGGTTGAGCGACGAAAATAATATCGGTTTTGCCCGCGATAAGATTATTCCAGGCTTCAGGCGTGCGTGAATTTTGCAGATACTCCCATGACCGGACATCAGCAGGTAATACGCTCAAGCCATAAAACGCTGACGCATACAGCGGCAACGCTGCCGTCGCCCCGTCCATTCGCGGCCAGTTATGCATTAATTTTAATTCAGACTCCCCCTGCAAAGCAGTGAGCTTGCTATTTTCGGCAGGTTCAAAATCACCGGAATTAATACGTTCGCCGATGGTACGCGGGGAATCATTCGAAGGGTATTTTTCGCTATATTGCCATGCCTGATAAGCCGCATAGCTGCTCAACAACGCAATAATGACCAGCATGATACGCCGACAACAGCCGGCATTACCGGTGCTCAAGTTCAGGCGCGATCCGCTATATCCCAGCATAAAGCAAAGCTGTGTTCCGACCGGAATAACGACAATGCCCCAATACCAGCCGCTCAGAATAGATATGACGTTAACACCAAGCCAGGGCAGCAGCGTTATGGTCTGCCAGATAGCCCCAATATTGCGAAAACTCAGCCCTGCCCACTGCAGTAGAATGATCCAGGTCAGAAGCGCCAGCAGCGCGGGTAAGAGCAGCAGGCAATCACGCCATTCAGCCCTTTCTTCCGTTATATTCTCATGCGCCCACAGGCGACCGCTGGCAAACATTGCGCCGCCGCCCAGCATAAACATCAGCAGCGTTGTAACATCCGAGACGCGGGTGGGGACGTTAATGCTATCCTCAACAATGGCAACCAATGCCCCAAACGTCCCAACCACGAAAGCAACCACATGCGTTAATATCGGCACGCCAATAAATGCCATGACTATCGACAACAAAAGCCATTTTGCGTTTTTCATTTTTCCATCCGCAAATCCCTGCTATGGCCGGAGTATAAGCCGTCTGTCCTCTTCTCCCTCCCCTGCACTTATCTGAAATAACGGCATAAAAAAACGGGGCCATCATTTGGCCCCGTTCTCAAGGTTTAACCCACTACAGCCTGACCGGGTCGATATGCCAGATATGGTCGGCGTACTCTTTGATCGTACGATCGGAAGAGAAGTAGCCCATATTGGCGATATTCAGCATCGCTTTATTGGCCCACTCTTCCGGATGACGATACAGTTCGTCCACCTTATCCTGACAATCCACATAGCTGCGGTAATCTGCCAGCACCTGATAGTGGTCGCCAAAGTTAATCAGCGAATCCAGCAGGTCGCGATAGCGGCCCGGCTCCGACGGACTGAACAGACCGGTGCCGATTTGCGTCAGCGTCTGATGCAGCTCTTCATCCTGCTCGTAGTATTCGCGCGGTTTGTAGCCACTGGCTCGCAGCGCTTCAACTTCTTCCGCGGTATTACCGAAGATAAAGATATTGTCTTCGCCGACGTGCTCCAGCATCTCAACGTTAGCGCCATCCAGCGTACCGATAGTTAACGCGCCGTTGAGCGCGAACTTCATGTTGCTGGTCCCGGAGGCTTCCGTTCCCGCCAGCGAAATCTGCTCAGAGAGATCCGCCGCCGGAATGATCAACTGCGCCAGGCTCACGCTGTAGTTAGGGATAAACACCACTTTCAGCTTATCGCCAATCTGCGGATCGTTATTCACCACTGCCGCCACGTCGTTGATCAAATGAATAATATGCTTGGCCATGTAGTAAGCCGAAGCGGCTTTCCCGGCGAAGATATTCACTCGCGGCACCCACTCGGCATCAGGATCGGCCTTAATGCGATTGTAGCGAGCAATCACATGCAGCACGTTCATCAGCTGGCGTTTGTACTCGTGAATACGCTTGATCTGCACGTCAAACAGCGCTTTCGGGTTCACCACCACGTTAAGCTGCTGGCCGATGTAGTTCGCCAGCCGCTGCTTGTTCTCAAGCTTGGCCTGCCGTACCGCTTTATTCACCGTCGGATAGTCAATGTGCTGCTCCAGCTCCTTAAGCTGGCTCAGGTCGGTACGCCAGGTACGACCGATATTCTCATCAAGCACTTTCGACAACGGCGGGTTGGCCACCGCCAGCCAGCGGCGAGGCGTCACGCCGTTGGTGACGTTGGTAAAGCGCATCGGGAAAATTTTCGCAAATTCAGCGAACAGCGACTCCACCATCAACCGGGAGTGCAGCTCAGACACGCCGTTAACCTTATGGCTGACAACCACCGCCAGCCAGGCCATGCGCACGCGACGACCATTAGACTCATCGATAATCGATGTGCGGCCCAACAGCGCGGTATCGCTGGGATACTGTTCCTGCAAGGTCTTCAGGAAGTAGTCATTAATCTCGAAAATAATCTGCAAATGACGCGGCAGGATTTTACCCAGCATCTCAACAGGCCAGGTCTCCAGCGCTTCGCTCATCAGGGTATGGTTGGTGTAAGAGAAGACCTGGCAGGTCACCTCAAACGCCTCATCCCAGCTGAACTTATGCTCGTCAATCAGCAGGCGCATCAGCTCAGGAATCGACAGCACCGGGTGGGTGTCATTGAGGTGAATGGCGATTTTATCCGCCAGATTGGCGTAGGTTTTATGCAGCTGATAGTGACGGCTGAGGATATCCTGCACCGTCGCCGAAACGAGGAAATATTCTTGACGCAAGCGCAGCTCGCGCCCGGAATAGGTGGAATCATCCGGATAGAGCACGCGGGAGACGTTTTCAGAGTGGTTTTTATCCTCTACCGCCGCGAAGTAGTCACCCTGGTTGAATTTCCCGAGGTTAATTTCGCTACTGGCCTGGGCGCTCCACAAACGCAGCGTGTTAGTGGCGTCGGTATCAAAGCCAGGGATAATCTGGTCATAGGCTTCGGCGAGGATCTCTTCGGTTTCCACCCAGCGCGAGTTTTTACCTTCCTGCTGAATACGTCCGCCAAAACGGACTTTATAGCGAGTATTATGGCGCTCAAACTCCCACGGGTTACCATATTCCAGCCAGTAATCCGGGGACTCTTTCTGTCGTCCATCGACGATGTTCTGCTTAAACATGCCGTAGTCGTAGCGAATACCATAACCGCGGCCCGGTAAACCCAGCGCCGCCAGAGAATCGAGGAAGCAGGCCGCCAGGCGACCCAGACCACCGTTGCCTAAGCCGGGGTCGTTTTCTTCGTCAATCAGCTCTTCAAGGTTCAGCCCCATCTCTTCCAGCGCGTTGTTGACGTCGTCATAGATCCCCAACGACAGCAGCGCATTAGACAAGGTTCGGCCAATCAAAAACTCCATCGACAGGTAATAGACCTGACGAACCTCCTGCGAAAGCTGGGCGCGGTTTGAGCGCAGCCAGCGCTCCACCATGCGATCGCGAACGGCGAACAGCGTGGCGTTGAGCCATTCATGCTTGTTAGCGATAGCCGGATCTTTGCCGATGATAAACATCAGTTTATAAGCAATAGAGTGTTTTAACGCCTCAACGCTCAGCGTGGGTGATGAGTAGCTAAAAGGTACATTCATAGCGTTGGCTCCTGGTTACAGCAAGCGCTGATAAAGTTCGCGGTAAGAATTTGCGGCAACCTGCCAGCTAAAATCCATATTCATCGCCTGACGCTGAACGTAGCGCCAGAGCGACGGGCGCGACCACAGAACGAATGTGCGTCGAATAGCCCTCAGTAACGACACGGCGTTACTATCTTCAAAAACAAACCCGGTGGCGAGACCGTCAGCAAGGTTTTCCAGCGAGCAGTCGGAAACGGTATCCGCCAGACCGCCCGTGCGCCGAACCAGCGGCAGCGTGCCGTACTTAAGGCCATACAGCTGAGTTAGACCGCACGGCTCAAAGCGGCTCGGCACCAGAATCACATCCGCGCCGCCCATAATGCGGTGCGAGAAGGCTTCATGGTAACCAATCTGCACGCCAACTTTGCCAGGATGCTCAGCGGCGGCGGCAAGGAATCCCTCTTGCAGCACCGGATCTCCGGCCCCCAGCAGCGCCAGTTGGCCTCCCTGCTCAAGCAGGCCCGGCAGCGCTTCCAGCACCAGGTCCAGCCCTTTCTGGCTGGTCAGTCGGCTGACAACAGCAAACAGCGGCGCTTTGTCATCCACCTTCAGCCCCATGGCGATTTGCAGCTGACGCTTATTCTCGGCCTTCTCTTCCAGACGATCGCGGTCATAGCGTGTGGCCAGCAGCAGATCGTTTTGCGGATTCCAGATTTTATCGTCAACACCATTGAGGATCCCTGACAGACGACCCTCATGCTGACGCTGGCGCAGCAAACCTTCCATTCCGTAGGCAAACTGCGGCTCGGTAATTTCGCGAGCATAGGTCGGGCTAACCGCCGTAATGTGGTCGGCATAATAAAGACCGGCTTTCAGGAAGGAGATCTGACCGTTAAATTCCAGACCATGAACGTTATAGAACGACCACGGCAGCTCAATGTCATTCATATGCCATGAGTAGAACATGCCCTGGTAGGCCAGGTTATGTACCGTAAAGACCGACTTAGCCGGATGGCCGCGCGCCGCCAGGTATGCAGGCGTCAGGCCCGCATGCCAGTCGTGGGCATGGACGACATCAGGACGCCAGAATGGGTCCAGGCCGCAGGCCATCTCGCTGCCCACCCAGCCCAGCAGCGCAAAGCGCAGCACGTTATCGGTATAAGCATGCTGATGGGTATCGTGGTAAGGGCTCCCTGGTCGATCGTAGAGATGTGGAGCATCAATCAAATAGATGCCCACGCCGTCAAAATGTCCGAACAGCAGGGTAACAGGACCGGCAAAGGTCTCCCGGCGAGTCACTACCTGCGCATCGGTAATACCGCGGCGGATATCAGGGAACGCGGGCAGCAGCACGCGGGTATCGATGCCCTGTGCAATTTGCGCCGCAGGCAGCGCGCCGATCACATCCGCCAGTCCACCGGTTTTTAACAGCGGGAACATCTCCGAACATACATGTAATACCTGCATTAGCGCTCCTGTGGGTACCCCAATTTCCGCAGCATGTCGCGGGTGACCAGCACGATACCTTCTTCCGAGCGGTAGAAACGACGTGCATCCTCTTCCGCATTTTCACCGACAACCATACCTTCCGGGATCACGCAGGCGCGGTCAATAATGCAGCGACGCAGGCGGCACGAACGGCCAACCCAAACCTCTGGCAACAAGACTGCCGAATCAATGTTACAGAATGAATTCACCCGCACGCGCGGGAACAGCACCGACTGAACGACCACGGAGCCGGAGATAATGCAGCCGCCGGATACCAGTGAGTTCAGCGTCATCCCATGACTGCCTGAGCGGTCCTGGACGAATTTTGCTGGCGGCAAAGGTTCCATATGGGTGCGAATCGGCCAGTTCTGATCGTACATATCCAGTTCCGGGGTCACCGAAGCCAGGTCGAGGTTGGCTTTCCAGTACGCTTCAAGGGTACCGACATCGCGCCAGTACGGCTCAGACTGCGGGTCTGACTGCACGCAGGAGAGCGGGAAAGGATGTGCATAAGCCATGCCAGCTTTGGTTATCTTTGGAATGATGTCTTTACCAAAGTCATGACTGGAGTTCTCATCGCCATCATCTTCCTCCAGCAGCTCATAAAGGTAATCCGCATCAAAGATATAGATACCCATGCTCGCCAACGATTTGCTCGCATCCCCCGGCATCGCCGGTGGGTTAGTCGGTTTTTCGACGAAATCGATAATCTTCTCGCTTTCGTCAACCGCCATCACGCCAAACGCCGGTGCTTCTTCAATGGGCACTGGCATACAGGCCACAGTGCAACGCGCCCCTTTTTCGACATGGTCGATCAGCATGCGTGAGTAGTCTTGCTTGTAAATATGGTCGCCCGCAAGGATCACCACATACTCCGCCTTATAGCGGCGGATGATGTCGAGGTTCTGCGTCACCGCATCCGCCGTGCCACGATACCAGTTTTCGCCCTGCATCCTTTGCTGGGCGGGCAGCAGGTCGACAAATTCGTTCATCTCTTCATTGAAGAACGACCAGCCGCGCTGGATATGCTGCACCAGAGTATGTGATTGATACTGGGTGATGACGCCGATGCGGCGAATACCTGAGTTAATACAGTTAGATAACGCAAAATCGATAATACGGAACTTACCGCCGAAATGGACAGCAGGTTTCGCACGTTTATTGGTTAAATCCTTCAGACGGGTACCACGTCCCCCGGCAAGGATCAGCGCAACAGATTTGATCGGCAACTGACGTGCCAGCATCAACGGATCGTTCTTTTCTACCCCAACCATAATTAACTCCTTTTTTACTCCCCAGCTTGCCTGCCCTTCTCGCCGCGCCGCCGCTTCGAGACCAACCGGAAGCCTCGAGGTTTACGACCTTTGAAATACGCACACTCCGTGCGCGGGCCCATGCCAGACAGCCATAATGACCGGATTATCCTCTCCGGCGAAAGGTGGAATGGCGCGCCATTCCCCCGCAGGTAAAACCATCTCCGCCACCTCAGGGGTAGCATTGAGCGTTATCAACCAGCGATCGGACAATATGATCTGCATGCGCGGTGCACCATGCTGCCATTCATTGGCAGACAGCGGCTGCGCATTCTGGTTTAACCAACGAACACTGCCGTCACCCTCCTGCCACCAACGATTAGCGGTTAATGCCGCAATACGTCGGCGCAGATGAATCAGCGCGGCGGTGAACGCGGTCAGCCCGCGGTTCGTATGGTTCCAGTCCAGCCAGGTCAACGCATTGTCCTGACAATAAGCATTGTTGTTGCCATGCTGGCTGTGACCCTGTTCGTCACCCGCCAGCAGCATAGGCGTTCCTTGCGCCAGCAGCAGCGTCGCCAGGAGGGCGTGGACGCTGGCACGGCGCCGTTCAATCACAGCAAGATTCCCTTCTAATCCCTCTATACCATGATTGTTGCTGTAGTTATTGTTAGTCCCATCGCGATTCTCTTCGCCGTTTGCCTCATTATGTTTCTGATTGAAACAAACGCAGTCGCGAAGGGTAAAACCATCGTGCGCGGTGACCAGATTGACCGCTGCCGCAGGCTGCCGTCCATTGCGCTGAAAAACATCGCTGGAGGCAGCAAACCGCTGAGCGAAATCGCCCAACGAGACATTTTGTTGTAACCAGAAACGACGCGCGGTATCGCGGAAATGGTCGTTCCATTCAGCAAACAGCGGCGGAAAATTACCGACCTGATAGCCGCCGGGGCCAATATCCCAGGGTTCAGCGATCAGCTTCACTTCCGCCAGGCGCGGGTCGTTCCGGATAGCCTCAAACAACGGTGCATCCTGACGAAACTCCGGCGTGCGCCCCATGACTGACGCCAGGTCAAAACGAAAACCATCAACGTGACACTCATCCACCCAAAAACGCAGACACTGACGGGCATACTCAACCACGCCCGGATGGCTGAGGTTGATGGTGTTCCCGCAGCCGGTCCAGTTGTGATAATCACCGTCTTCTCTGATCCAATAATAGCTACGGTTGTCGATTCCGCGCAGGGAGAAGGTCGGCCCTTCAAGATCTATTTCAGCGCTATGGTTCAGCACCACGTCGAGGATCACTTCAATGCCCGCGGCGTGCAGGGCTTTTACCGCATCGCGAAACTCATTGAGCGCCCGTTCCGGCTCGCTGGCGTAGCGCGTATCGAGGGCGAAAATCGCCAATGGGTTATAGCCCCAGTAGTTGCTTAACCCCATCCGCTGAAGACGCGGCTCGCTGGCGAACTGCGCCACCGGCATTAACTCTAGTGCAGTAATACCCAGCGTGCGGAAGTAGTCGATCATCACCGGGTGACCCAAAGCCTTGTAAGTGCCGCGAATCGCCTCGGGTAGTTCAGGATGCAGGTACGTCAGACCTTTGACGTGGGCTTCATAAAGGACCGTCTGACCCCACGGCGTGCGCGGCGGCTTATCACCGCGCCAGTCGTAATGCAGATCGATAACCCGCGATTTCGGCGCTATTGCCGCGCTATCGCGGTTATCGGGGTCGCAATCGCCGCCATGAAGACGCTCATCATCAGGCAGCACGCCGTCAACCTGATGGCAGCAGGGATCGAGCAGCAGTTTCGCCGGGTTAAAGCGGTGCCCCTGCGCCGGGTCCCACGGGCCGTGGACGCGGTAGCCGTAGCGCAATCCCGGCCCGACATCAGCGAGCCAACCGTGCCAGATATCGCCACTGCGCGTGGGCAGGTCGACACGCCGTTCGTTGCCCTGCTCATCGAACACACAGAGTTCCACCCGCTCCGCATGGGCGGAAAAGAGGGCGAAGTTCACTCCCTTACCGTCGTAGCAAGACCCCAACGGCGCGGGCTTTCCTGCCGTGAGCACGATCATTGTGCCTCCCGCACCAGCCACACCGTCGCCAGCGGCGGCAGCGTGATCGAGAGAGAGTATTCACGGCCGTGGCTGGCAATCGCTTCGCTTTCAACAACCCCACAGTTACCTGTATTGCTGCCGTGGTAATGCATGGAGTCGGTATTCAGCTCCTCGCGCCATTTCCCCGGCTGGTTGATACCAAAACGGTATTCATGACGCGGCACCGGGGTAAAGTTGCTGGCCACGATGATTTCATTACCAGACTTGTCACGACGGACAAAAATAAATACCGAGCGCTCATGATCGTCGACCACCAGCCATTCGAAGCCGTAAGGGTCAAAATCCAGCTCGTGCAATGCTTTATGGTGACGATAGGTATGGTTCAGGTCGCGCACCAGCCGCTGAACGCCGTGGTGCCAGTTATCACCGCCCTCCAGCAGGTGCCAGTCGAGGCTCCCGTCATGGTTCCACTCACGCCCCTGAGCGAATTCATTGCCCATAAACAGCAGCTTTTTACCCGGGAAGGCAAACAGCCAGCCGTAGTAGGCACGCAGGTTGGCGAACTTCTGCCAGGCATCACCCGGCATACGGTCAAGTATCGATTTTTTACCGTGCACCACTTCGTCGTGGGAGAGCGGCAACACAAAGTTCTCGGTGTAGTTATAGAGCATGCCGAAAGTCATCTTGTCGTGATGATGGCGACGATGCACCGGATCTAACTTCATGTAATCGAGAGTGTCGTGCATCCAGCCAAGGTTCCACTTAAACCAAAAACCCAGACCACCATCAGATGAAGGGCGAGATACGCCAGCAAAATCGGTCGACTCTTCCGCCATCGTCACCGCGCCCGGCGTTTGTTCGCCCAGGACCCGGTTGGTATTACGCAGGAACTCAATCGCTTCAAGATTTTCCCGACCGCCGAATTCGTTCGGCACCCACTCGCCCTCTTTACGGCTGTAGTCGCGATAAATCATCGATGCCACCGCATCGACCCTCAGCGCATCAATGCCAAAGCGCTCAATCCAGTACAGCGCATTGCCAACCAGGAAATTACTGACCTCGCGGCGACCGTAGTTGTAAATCAGCGTGTTCCAGTCCTGATGATAACCTTCACGCGGGTCGCTATGTTCATACAACGAGGTGCCGTCAAACGACGCAAGGGCAAAATCATCCGATGGGAAATGACCCGGCACCCAGTCAAGGATGACGTTAAGGCCAGCAGCATGTGCGGCGTTGATAAAGTAGCGGAAATCTTCCCGAGTGCCGAAACGGCGGGTTGGCGCATATAGCCCGGTTGGCTGATAGCCCCAGCTACCGTCAAACGGATGTTCATTAACCGGCAGCAGCTCCAGATGGGTAAAGCCCATCCATTTGGCATACGGCACCAGTTGATCGGCCAGCTCACGATAGCTCAGCCAGAAATTGTTATCGGTATGGCGACGCCAGGAGCCGAGATGAACTTCATAGATAGATATTGGCGCATCAAACCCGTTAGCCTGTTTACGCGCCTGCGGCTGCTCAACTTTTTCCGGAAGCCCGCAGATAAGCGAAGCGCTGTCCGGGCGCATCTGCGCTTCAAAAGCGTAAGGGTCAGACTTCACCCGTAGCTTGCCGTGGGCATCAATAAGCTCGAATTTATACAGTTGGCCGTTCACGGCTCCGGGAACGAACAGCTCCCAGATACCGGACTCTTTGCGCAGACGCATCGGGTGGCGGCGGCCGTCCCAGTAGTTAAACTGGCCGACGACGGAGACCCGGCGAGCGTTCGGTGCCCAAACTGAAAAACGCGTCCCAATGACGCCGTCCATGGTATCGGCGTGCGCACCCAGCGTTTCATACGGGCGCAGATGCGTGCCTTCCGACAGCAGCCATACGTCCAGATCCTGCAACAGAGGGCCGAAACGGTAAGGGTCGTCGATCAGGTTTTGCTGGTCATGCCAGGTCACGGCCAACTGATAGCGAAAAGGATTTTTACGTCGCGGCAGAACGCCGCTAAAGAAACCGCGCGAGTCAAGGCATTCAAGCTTGCCGACTTTGCGTCCGGTTTTCGGTTCAATGACCCACACATCGGTGGCGTCAGGTAATAATGCGCGAACTTCCAGCCCGGCTTCGGTGCAATGCATACCAAGTACGGAAAAAGGATCCGCAAAATGGCCAGCGATAAGCGCATTAATCACGTCCCTATCAATACGATTAGACATGGTTTCATCCTGTTGTAAGTGCCGCCTTTTCCTGCATCCGGCGACTTTTTTTGACCTGAACGGCGCAGCACAATGTGCATCCTCCTGCTCCGTCCCACCTTCAGGTAAGGAGACATCATTGCCCCTTACTTAAAGCATAGCCAAGGCTGCGTTACCTCCGTTGGGAAAAATCAAACATCCGCGTTTACTCCTTGTATTACGCAAAAAAAAGGGGTGTTCTATCACCCCTTTTTGCTCATCCTGTTTTTTTATGCCAGCTGTCGTAGCATGCGGCGTAGCGGTTCAGCTGCGCCCCACAAGAGCTGGTCACCGACGGTGAAGGCCGACAGATACTCAGGCCCCATGTTCAGTTTACGTAAGCGACCCACCGGGGTGGTCAAGGTGCCGGTCACGGCAGCTGGGGTCAGCTCACGCATGGTAATGTCACGATCGTTCGGAACCACTTTGGCCCACGGATTGTGCGCAGCCAGCAGTTCCTCAACGGTCGGGATTGAAACATCTTTTTTCAGCTTGATGGTGAACGCCTGGCTGTGACAACGCAGCGCGCCAACGCGAACGCACAGGCCGTCTACCGGAATCGCCGAAGCGGTCGCGAGGATTTTGTTGGTCTCCGCCTGGCCTTTCCACTCTTCGCGGCTCTGACCGTTATCCAGCTGTTTGTCGATCCAAGGGATCAGGCTGCCTGCCAGCGGTACGCCAAAGTTGTCCACCGCCAGCTCGCCGCTGCGGGTCAACGACGTCACTTTGCGTTCAATATCCAAAATGGCGGAAGCCGGATTCGCCAGCTCTGTCGCGACATGGCTATGCAACTGCCCCATCTGAGTCAGCAGCTCGCGCATATGCCGCGCGCCGCCGCCGGAAGCCGCCTGGTAAGTCGCCACGCTGACCCACTCAACCAGATCCTGAGCAAACAGGCCGCCAAGGGACATCAGCATCAGGCTGACGGTACAGTTACCACCAACAAAGGTCTTCACACCGTTGTTCAAGCCAGCGGTGATAACATCCTGGTTCACTGGGTCAAGAATGATAATCGCGTCATCTTTCATGCGCAGCGAAGAGGCCGCGTCAATCCAGTACCCCTGCCAACCGCTTTCACGCAGCTTCGGGTAAATATCGTTGGTGTAATCGCCGCCCTGACACGTGACAATAATGTCCAGCGCCTTCAGTGCTTCCAGGTCAAACGCATCCTGAAGCGTGCCACCGGTACTGCCACCAAAAGATGGAGCAGGCTGCCCCAACTGGGAGGTGGAGAAAAAAACAGGGCGAATGGCGTCAAAATCGCGCTCTTCAACCATGCGTTGCATCAGGACAGAGCCGACCATTCCGCGCCAGCCGATAAAACCAACATTTTTCATAACGTATTCCTGCGAGGTGTGTGCTGTTTGTGCCAAGCCAGTTTCCTACTGGTTAATCCCTCACATTACAAAATGCAGCTAAAGTCGCAAGTGAAATTAATCAATGATTGCCAGGCAATCAGTAACGCAACTAATTCTGCATCGTGGCTACCATCATTGGCGTCCCGGAAAACTGTAATGATTATCAGGGTATTTGTATTGCGAAGGGAATATTTTCTCGCGCTATTTTATTGATCCGGATTATGGATCAGGGCGGAAATTCAGTAGCTTTAATCTTCCTGACAAAACCCGACAAACCCAGTGCTGGCGCGGGTTGATGATATCTGTGACGTTCGTCGTATTTCTCATCGTGGGGATTTAAGTGGGGGTAAAACGAAGGATTTCGAGTAAAAAAATTTGGTGGGGAAATCTCACCCGGCGTCGCTTTGCTCAGCCGGGCATTATTTCTTACATTTAACTCAACAACGTGAACGCAATCATACCAACAATCGCGCCGACGGTGCCGAGGATGGTTTCCATCATCGTCCAGGTCTTCAGCGTTTGCGCTTCGGTCGCGCCGGTAAACTTACCGAACAGCCAGAAGCCCGCGTCGTTCACGTGGCTGACCACAATAGAGCCACCGGCGATACAGATAGAGAGCGCTGCCATCTGCGCGCCGCTGTAGTGCAACTGTTCGATAACCGGCATCACCAGGCCAACGGCCGTCAGGCAGGCGACGGTCGCGGAACCCTGAATAATACGCACCGCCGCAGCCAGCACGAAGCAGGTGATCGCAATCGGCAGGCCCATGCCGGTCAGCGCTTCGCCCAGCGCCGGACCCACGCCGGAGTCAACCAGTACCTGTTTGAACACACCACCCGCGCCGATCACCAACAAGATAATCCCCGCTGGCTGGAGCGCATGGCCGCAAATCTCCATCACCCGGTCTTTCGCCATCCCCTGACGTACCGCCAGGCCATAGATAGCCACCAGGCAGGCAACCAGAATCGCAGTAAACGGATGGCCGATAAACTCAAACCATTCGTAGGCGGTAGAACCTTCCGGTACAAAGCGCGCGGCGATAGTTTTCAGGCCAACCAGCACTAACGGCAGCAGAATTAACGACAGGCTGAAGCCGAATGACGGCATTTTGCCTTCACCAAGGTGCGGCTCGCTAATATCATCAGGGATGTGCAGCTCAACGTAGCGGCTAATAAAATTGCCCCACAGCGGCCCGGCAATGATCATCCCCGGAATTGCCGCGCACAGGCCAATCAGGATCATCCAGCCAAAGTCGGCGTGCATCTGCGAAGCCAGCAGCATCGGCGCAGGCCCCGGCAGAAGAAATGCCGCAGCAGCAGCCACCCCGGCAAACAGCGGGATCACCAGCTTCACAAGGTTGGTACCGGTATGGCGCGCCATCGAGAAGGCCACGCTAATCAACAGAACAATCGCGACTTCAAAAAACAGCGGCAACGCGCAGATAAGCCCGGCCAGGCCAATCGCATAATGAGCGCGGCTGTGACCGAAAGATTTCAGCATCTTGACGGCAATCTGGTCGACCGCGCCGGTTTCATGCAGGATTTTACCGAACATTGCCCCTAACGCGACGACGATTGCCAGAAAGCCCAGCGTGCCGCCCATGCCTTTTTCCATCGTCGCCGCGATTTTATCCAACGGCATTCCGGAAAAAAGACCTGCTCCAATAGAAACCACCATCAAAGCCACGAAGGCATGCATACGCGCCTTCATAACTAAAAACAGCAGCAGCAAAACGGAGCCGACTGCTGTTAAAACAAGCGTTAATGTACTCACTAGTTACTGCCTTTGTTGATCACCTCAATGGTGCTGGCGACCACGCCTTCCAATGACTGGTCGATATCGACGATTAAAACATCGCTTTCTTCTGTGCCCGGTTCTTGCAGCGTTTCAAACTGCGTCACCAGCATCTGGGTTTTAAAGAAGTGGCCTTTGCGCGCCTTCAGGCGTTTTTCAATAACCTCGAAATCGCCTTTCAAGTAGATAAAGGAGAGGTTCGGGTTACCTTTACGCAGGATGTCGCGGTAGCTCTTTTTCAGCGCAGAACAGACAATCAGCGACACTTTGTTGGTACGCTGCATGGCGAATGCGGCATCGTTCAACGCCTGCAGCCACGGAGTGCGGTCGTCATCGTTTAACGGTTCGCCCGAAGCCATCTTGTTGATGTTGCTGCGTGGATGCAGAAAGTCGCCGTCGAGAAACGCGGCATGCAGTTGATGCGCCACTTCGCTGGCGACGGCGGATTTACCACTGCCGGAAACGCCCATCAGGACATAGATGTGGTGATCATGGTTAGTCGTGCTCAAAGCTTCCTCCCACTGGACACATACGCGCAGCCTGGCTGCTTTAAAAGGCATGAAATGCTCGCGTACAGATTAATTGTTACGGGTAACTGTTATCGGTAACATTGTCATGCCGGACTTGTGGAGAAGCAATAACCATTCGTGCCAGATGTGAATATGTGTGATCTACTTCAAATTTGTCAGTTTAAATAGATCCACCCGGTGACAATGTGAAACCTAAATCTAACATCTTAGGCGTCACTACTTCACCGCGAATGCGTGCCAGCAGACGTTCAGCGCCAATACGCCCCATACGCTCACGCGGCGTGAGAACGCTGGCCAGACGCGGCTCCATCACCTGGCCGATATCATGACCGTGGAAACCGGCAATCGCCATATCATCAGGGATTTTCAGCCCCAGGCGCTGACACTCGAACGCCGCGCCAACCGCCAGGTCGTCGTTAGTGCAGAAGATACCGTCGAGCTGCGGATATTCGCGACGCGCCTGGCGCATCAGCTCAATTCCCGATGAAAAAGAGGAAGACTGTTCGACCATCACGCTGTAGGGCATCATCCCGGCATCAAGCATCGCCTGCTCATACCCCTTCTGTTTGATGATAGTACGTTCGTCGAGACGTGCGCCAAGATAGGCAACGTGGCGGTGGCCGTGATTGATGATCGCCGCGGTCATCTGCCGGGCCGCTTCGAAGTTATCAAAGCCGACGGCAATATCGAGGCACGGCGACTGGCTGTCCATCAGTTCGACAACCGGGATCCCGGCCACTTCAATCATTTTCAGCGTGCGCGGCGTATGGCTACGTTCGGTGAGGATCAGGCCATCGATGCTCCAGGAGAGCATCGATTCCAGGCGTTTTTCTTCCATTTCCGGCTTATAGCCGTAGTGCGCTAGCATGGTCTGATAACCAAAAGCGTCAGTAACGCTTTCAATACCACGCAACACTTCCGAAAAGACTTGGTTGGTTAACGAGGGCAGCAGCACGCCAATGGCGCGACTGGTGGCATTAGAGAGGATGTCAGGGGCGCGATTTGGAATATAACCCAGTTCATCGAGAGCAACGGCTATCTTGCCACGCAGCGCCTCGGAAACCTGTTCCGGGTTACGTAGATAGCGACTGACCGTCATTTTGGTCACGCCGACAAGATCGGCTACATCCTGAAGTACGGGTCTTTTCTTTTTCATCGTCCTGACTGTGATAAATGGGAAACATTTTCTCAGTTTATCACGGACAAAGCGCAACCTTCCCGGATGTTTGGGAAGGGTGCGCAATTTATTTAGACTTCTTTAGAAATGAATCATACCGGCGGCAGATCGAACAGCAGTATCTCACTATCGCTATCGGCGTGTACGGAAATCGCCTGCTCATCCCAAATCGCCAGACCATCGCTGGTGGTCGCTTTGGTCCCATTAATGGTCACTTCGCCTTTCACTACCTGAATCCACACGCGACGTTCGGCGGCAATCTGATGCACTGACTGCTCATCTTTCAGCAGCGCCCAACGGTACAACTCCATATCCTGAAACACTTTCAGCGAGCCATCACGTGCATCCGGTGACAACACCAGTTGTTTGCCCTGCGCGGCGTCAAAGCGACGTTGCTCGTAACGCGGGGTGATGCCATTTTTTTCCGGCATGATCCAGATCTGATACAGGTGCAGTTTATCGGTGTCGCTCGGGTTGTACTCAGAGTGACGGATCCCGGTGCCTGCGCTCATAATCTGGAACTCACCCGCCGGAACCTGCTCTTTGTTACCCATGCTGTCCTGGTGTTCAACCGCGCCTTCCAGCACATAGGTCAGGATTTCCATGTCTTTATGCGGATGGGTACCGAAACCCTGGCCTGCATCAATCACGTCATCATTGATCACGCGCAGCGCCGAGAAGCCCATAAAGTTCGGGTCGTAATAGTTAGCAAAAGAGAAAGTATGCCAGGAATCCAGCCAACCATGGTTAGCGTGACCGCGTTCGTTAGCTTTGCGTAAAAAGATCATGTTGCACCCCCGTATGTTTTCGATGGATTAAGTGTGGACCCAATCCCCAAACGATCATAGAGGGTGAAAATTGACTCCTCTGTTCAAAAAATATGAACGAGTACAGAGGAGCCATCGTGGCTTATCTGGCGAGGGTTATGGTTGAGGGTGATGGCTGTTCAAAGCCGCGTTCAAGGATCTCCATATTGGTGAGAGCTTCAGATTCCTTGACGAAATTCGGCTGACCGCTAACGATTGTGTCATACAGCGAATCATAGACGCGACCATAGTCACCGGTTTCAACCGGAATCTCTTCCCGCACGGTTTCACCCGCCTCATTGACGTACTCCAGCAGGCCGAGCGTGTCGTCCGCGCCGAATCCCGGCTCGCCCGGCATAATGTTGGCCTTAAGGCTGGTCTCCTGCTGGTCAATACCGTATTTGATGAACGAGCCTTTATGGCCATGAACGATGAATTTTGGATAGGGCAATTTCACCAGATGGCTGGTTTTGACGACCGCCTTCAGGTTGCCGTAGAACAACTGAGCCTCAAAAGTATCGTCCGGATTGGCCTGGTTGCGCACGCTACGAATGTCATACGACACGTGATCCGGACGGCCAAACAGAGAGATAATTTGGTCCATGGTATGGACGCCCAGACCGTAGAACGCGCCGTCCTGCGGCAGTCCGGGTTTCCCCCCATCCACCGGGCGATAGTTGTCGAAGTGGCTTTCAATCTCGACAATTTCACCGAGTTTTCCACTCTCGATAACCTTTTTGGTGGTCAGGAAGCAGGAGTCAAAGCGGCGATTCTGGTAAGGCGTGACCGTCAGCCCTTTGCTTTTCGCCAGCGAAAATAGCGCCTTCGCCTCTTCCAGAGTTGGGGTGAAAGGCTTTTCGACCAGCACGTTTTTGCCCGCCTCCAGCGCCCGTTTCGCATACTCAAAGTGGCTGTCAGCATGGGTACAGACAATCACCAACTTGACCTGCGGGTCATTGAGTATCTCATCAAGGTCGCTGGTGAAATGGATATGTGAATACTGCGGCGACTGCTCTTCCGGCTTTGCGCTGCGGCGGAAGATATGCGCCACATGCCAGCGGTCTTTACGGTGCAGTACATAGGGAAGATGGTAGCGGGTGGTGCTTTTGCCAAATCCAATAAATGCGCAGTGCAAAGTCATAACGCTGTCCTTAGTTAAGGTCTCTACTATTAACCATAGCGCAAGCTGGTAGCGAACTTAACCCTCTATTTAGAGTAGCAAATTCTTAAATGTTAAATTTATCAATCAAATTCATTGACCCCACTGATTAAATTACGGATAAGAGGAATTCTCGGGAAAAGAACATTTTTTATCCAGAACGTTCGCGGGCATGACGCCACTTCGCGCTCACCCTTTCCCAAATACGATGACTAAAGGAGTAGCCATCTCATTCGCATGGAAAGCAAGTATATCGCCTTAAACAGCGCCCTTCTCTTCTGGCTTCTTGGCCTGATGGCCTGGTGCTTTGAGTCTACGTACATAGCCTTACTATCAGGTTCTTTCTCTCTGTCATCCTTCGTTTTTCATTTTCAATACCATCGGGTTAACCATATGTTTAAAAAGAATAAAACTACTGAAGCTACGCCACCAGCTGTGAGTACGCCAGCCCCCGTCACTACTCCCCCGCAAACAGTGATAAAAAAGCCTGCCGCCACGATTATCGCCAGCGGCATCCGCTTTGAAGGAAATATCATTGCGGAAGGAGATGTTGATATTTACGGTACCGTAAATGGCAATATCGACGCTAAAGACAGCCAAATAAAGATTATGACCGGTGGCCTGGTCGAGGGGAATATCCTCTGTCGAGAGCTGATTATTGACGGCGGCGTCATCGGCCAGTGCAACAGCGACACCATCGAAATCGACAAGAACGGCAAAATCACCGGCACGTTAGCCTACCGCACGCTGGCTATCAAAAAAGGTGGCGTATTTTCAGGCCAGGCAGAAGTACTGCCGCCACTCGCAGAAAAGAGCAACGTCGTGGGGTTTATCACTGATACCACTGCGGAAATCAAAGATAAGGCTGAGATACAAAGCGCAGAGGTTGCGCAGTAACCCTCTTCCGGGAGTTGGCTGAAAAAAGAGCAAAAAAAAGCCAGCACCCGGCTGGCTAAAGTAATACTGGAAGCAATGTGAGCAATGTCGTGCTTTCAGGCTTTCCGCAAGGGTCTCCCTGAATGCAGGACAATAATAATCATTCTCATTCGCACTTGTCTACTCCTTTTTGCAAAAAATAGTCGTTGACGCATTTTTTAAAGTCAGTGATGTTTAAAGGGACTTTTAGCCAACTAAGGAAATGAAGAATGAGTGACATAGTGATACGCCATGCCGAGCCACGCGATGCTGAACCTTTACGCCAGCTGACTTCGCATCCGGAGGTCTATCACGACACGTTACAGCTACCTCATCCTTCTATGGAAATGTGGCAGGAGCGCCTGCTACCGAAACCCGGTAGCCGTCATCTGGTCGCCACCATCGATGAACAGGTTGTCGGCCACCTCAAGCTGAGCGTCGAGCCTAATCCTCGTCGCAGCCACGTGGCGACCTTCGGCGTTAGCGTTGCGTCGCAGGCACACGGTCGCGGCGTTGGCAGCGCGCTGATGCGTGAAATGATTAATCTGTGTGATAACTGGCTACGCGTCGAACGCATCGAGTTAACCGTATTTACGGACAACCCATCCGCTATGGCGCTTTACCGCAAATTTGGCTTTATTGTGGAAGGAACCGGCAAGAGATACGCCCTGCGCAACGGCGAGTATGTGGATGCGTACTTTATGGCGCGACTGAAGGGGTGACCCTCACCCTAACCCTCTCCCTAAAAGGAGAGGGGACCGTTTCGAGCTGTAGTTTAGATCGCATACAGCCCTGCCTCTCCCACAGAGCACCATAGCTAAGATCGCACACAGGCCCCGCTGTCCCCCACTCCCTTCCAAGGTGTACAGTCCGGGTGAGGGTGAAACTAATACCCTGCCGTTAAATCATCTGGCGAACGCGGATCGGATGCGCCATACAGCGTGCCATCCGGGCCGACCATAATACTTTGGGTGCTGCCCATCGCCTCCTTCAACGCCACTTTCTGTCCTTTTCCCTCCAGCAGCTTCAGCGTATCCGGGCTAAACCCCTTCTCCACCCGCAGCTCATCCGGCAACCATTGATGATGGAAGCGCGGAGCATTGGTAGCTTCTGCGACGTTCATACCGAAATCGATGGTATTCACCACCATTTGCAGCACGGTGGTGATAATACGGCTGCCGCCGGGGCTGCCGGTCACCAGCCAGGTTTTGCCATCTTTCACCACGATGGTCGGCGACATCGACGACAGCGGACGCTTTTTCGGCTCGACGGCGTTGGCATCGCCGCCCACCAGCCCGTAAACGTTCGGCACGCCGGGTTTCGCAGAGAAGTCATCCATCTGATTATTCAACAAAATGCCTGAGCTCCCCGCCACGATACCGGTACCAAAGGTCGTATTCAGCGTATAGGTGACCGCAACGGCGTTACCGTCTTTATCCACCACCGAGAAATGGGTGGTTTGATTGCTTTCATACGGCGCCAGCTTGCCGGGGCGAATCTGGCTCGACGGTTTCGCTTTATTCACGTCGATCTGTTCGGCAATCGATTTGGCGTACGCTTTGCTGGTTAGCGCCTGCCACGGCACTTTGACGAAGTCCGGGTCACCAAGGTATTCCGATCGGTCGGCATAGGCATGTTTTTCCGCTTCCGCCATTACCTGCATGGCGTCGGCGCTGCCGAAGCCGTACTTATGCATATCGAAATTTTCCAGGATATTGAGGATCTGTACGATGTGAATGCCCCCGGATGAAGGCGGCGGCATTGAGAAGACCTGGTAGCCGCGATATTCGCCGCTAATTGGCGTGCGCTCGACCGCTTTGTAATTTGCCAGATCCGCTTTGGTGATAAGCCCGCCGTTATTCTTCATTTCTCCGGCAATCTGGTCGGCAATCACGCCTTTATAGAAGGCATCTGGCCCCAGCTCGGCAATCAGTTCCAGGCTTTTGCCCAGCTGTTTTTGCACCAGTTTATCGCCCTTTTTCAGCGGCTCGCCGTTTTTCCAGAAGATGGCCCGGCTGTTGGCGTGCTCGGGGATCACTTCGCTACCGTAGGTTTTCAGGTCATCGGCCAGCGCATCGTTGACGATGAAGCCCTCTTCCGCCAGCTTAATCGCTGGACGAATAACCTTGTTCAGCGGCATCGTGCCGTATTTTTCCAGCGCGAGGGAGAAACCCGCAACCGTGCCCGGCGTGCCGGAGGCCAGATGCGATGTCAGCGATTTTTTGCTGTCCGGGTTACCCTGAACGTCGAGAAACATATCGCGGGTGGCCTGCTCGGGGGCCATCTCACGAAAATCGATCGCCGTCGTATGACCGTCTTTGGTACGCAGCATCATAAAGCCGCCACCGCCAATATTACCGGCCTGCGGGTGCGTGACCGCCAGCGCATAGCCCACCGCCACGGCGGCATCCACGGCGTTGCCGCCCTGACGCAGAATATCCACGCCGACGTTGGTTGCCAGCGCATCGACCGAGGAGACCATCCCCTGCTGCGCGCGAACCGGGTGAAAAACATCTTCCTCGACACCATAAGATACCGGAGGCGGAGCGGGATTTGCCGCGACGGTAAAACTGCCGCCCGCCAGCAAAGCAGCGATGACCACCTGACGCCAGCGCGTTGTTTTTATCATTGTCATACTCCTGAATATGTTTTTATTTACACATAATCCTGGATGATAAGTCTTAAAAAATCATTGTTATGCCGGAAAGGGGGTAAACTTAACTCATGCCACTCACGTGGAGGAGAGAACAATGAAAGCACTTTTATTTCTGGCGGCGCTGCTGCCTTTGAGCGCTTTAGCACAACCGCTCAACGTCGATAACAATCCCAACCAGCCGGGGTACGTGGTGCCCAGCCAGCAGCGGATGCAAAACCAGATGCAGAACCAGCAGATGCAGCAGCAAAACAAGCTGAAACAGGATATTCAGAACCAGTCGCGCACTCAGCAGCAGCATTTACAGACGCAGTTGAATAACAATCAGCAGCGGGTACAGCAGAATAACAACCTGAATCGTCAGCAGCCTCTGCCGAACAATAACGGTGGGATGTTGCAGCGGCAGACGACCCCATAAGGGCCGCCTGTCACAGATTACGCCGGGAAGTTGGGACCGATAACGTCAATCGCATCGGTGCAGATGCAATCCACGCCCCAACGCAGCAGCTCGGCGGCGCGCTGGGGTTTGTTTACGGTATACACGAGGATGTGCAGGCCCGCATCTTTCAGGCTCGCCACGCGCGCTTCATCCAGCAGTTTATGATTAAGATGGATTGAGACGCAGCCCAGACGCGTGGTCAGTTCGCGCCAGTCATCCCGCCATTCATCCAGCAGCAGCCCGCGCGGCAGTTCAGGCGCAGCTTCTTGTGCCGCTTCCAGAGCATCGATTTCAAACGACGAAAGCAGCGGCGGAGTCATTCCCTGCCAGAATTCACGGGCCGCCAGCGCCACCATTTTACCTGTCAACGGGCTGGTACCAGTAGTAGGCTTAATTTCGATATTCGCCATCATGCCGTGCTGACGGCAGCGCTCGGCCACTTCAATCAGCAGCGGCAACGGTTCACCTTTGAACTCACCGCTATACCAGCTTCCGGCGTCCACTTTCAGCAGATCCTGCCATGCCAGTTCGCCCGCCACGCCCCAGCCGTTACTGGTCCGTTCGAGGTTGTCATCGTGGAGTAAAAAAATCAGCCCATCTTTCGATAACTTAGCGTCAAACTCAATCATCGTATGACCGTAGCGAGCGCCGGTATCGATAGCCGCGAGGGTATTTTCCGGAGCCAGTTTACCGCCGCCCCGGTGGGCGACGATATGAGGATAAGGCCAGTGACTCATGCGCGTTGTCCTGTTTCACTATCAAAAAGATGCAGATCCCCCGGCGGCAGATGTAGCCACAGAGTGCAGCCCGCCTGTGGACGCTGCAGATGCGACAGCCTGACCACCAGCTTCTGTTCGCCCCAGCGCCCGTGGGCGAGGTTATCGGCACCTAAAATTTCCAGCGTATCCATCACCAGCGGTACGCCACCTTCCGCCTGCGAGCTTAATGCAAAATGTTCCGGGCGGATACCGAGCGTCATCTTACGCCCGGCGTAGCGGCGATGCTCGCTGTTCATTGGCAAAAGCATTCCGTCCTCAAGCTCAAAGCGGCTACCGTCATCGCTGACCCGCCCTTTCAGTAGGTTCATTGCCGGGCTACCGATAAAGCTCGCCACAAAGAGGCTGGCCGGTTTTTCGTACACTTCAATCGGCGTGCCTATCTGTTCGGCAATCCCCTTATTCATCACCATCACCCGCTGAGCGAGGGTCATCGCTTCGACCTGATCGTGAGTGACGTACAGCGAAGTGGTTTTCAGACGGCGATGCAGCTGTTGCAGCTCAAGGCGCATCTGTACGCGCAGCTTGGCATCGAGGTTGGAGAGCGGCTCATCAAACAGGAATACCGCCGGGTCACGAACGATGGCTCGCCCCATCGCCACGCGCTGGCGCTGGCCGCCGGAAAGCTCGCGTGGGCGGCGCTTTAGCAGACCGTCCAGCTCCAGAATTCTTGCCGCCTCCTGCACGCGCTCGGCAATTAATCCCTTGCCCATGCCGCGAATCTTCAAGCCCCAGGCCATGTTCTCTTCCACGCTCATATGCGGGTAGAGGGCGTAGTTCTGGAACACCATCGCGATACCGCGATCTTTCGGCTCCATTTCAGTAACGCGCTTGCGGTCAATCCAGATATCGCCGCTGGTCACTCGCTCAAGCCCCGCCACCATCCTAAGCAACGTTGATTTCCCGCAGCCCGATGGGCCGACCATCACGATAAATTCTCCGTCCGCCACGTCCAGCGTTAACGGTTGAATGACCTGGGTTTTGCCATCCCAGCTTTTCGTTACTGCCTGTAGTTTTAAACCAGCCATTTTATTTCTCACTATCGACCAGGCCACGCACAAACGCGCGCTGCATGGCTAAAACGATGACAACCGGGGGAATCAGCGTGAGCAGCATCGCCGCCATCACCTGGTTCCACTGCGTAGTGCCTTCGCCGGTGGCAATCATGCCTTTAATGCCGGCGACGGCGGTGCCAAGATTCACATCCTGAATAATCAGCAGCGGCCACAGGTACTGGTTCCAGCCGTAGATAAAGGTGATTACGAACAGCGCCGCCAGATTGGTTTTCGACAACGGCAGCACGATATCGCGAAAGAAGCGCATCGGTGACGCGCCGTCGATACGAGCGGCCTCAATCAGCTCGTCCGGTAACGTCATAAAGAACTGGCGGAACAGGAAGGTGGCGGTGGCCGAAGCCATCAACGGCAGCGTTAGCCCGGCGTAGCTATCGAGCATTTTCAGGTTGGCGATGACTTCCACGGTCGGGAAAATACGCACTTCAACCGGCAGCATCAGAGTGATGAAAATCATCCAGAAGAACAGGTTACGCAGCGGAAAGCGGAACCAGACGATGGCGAAAGCGGAGAGCATTGATACCGCGATTTTGCCCACCGTGATGCCGAAGGCCATAATGAAGCTGTTGAGCATCATCAGCCAGAACGGCGCGCTGTTGGCCCCGACGCCGTTCACCCAGATGGTTTTCATGTTGTCGAGCAGGTGCCCGCTGGGGATCAAGGTCATCGGCGTTTCAAAGACCGCTTTGCTATCCAGCGTCGCCGCAACAAAGGCGACATACAGCGGGAACAGGATTACCGCGATGCCTAAAATCAACATGGTGTGGCTGAAAATCGTCAGCCCGCGACGGTTCTCAATCATTGGTAGCGCACCTTACTTTCAACGTAGCGGAACTGCACCACCGTCAGAATAATGACGAGGAACATCAGCACTACCGACTGGGCGGCGGAAGCCGAAAGGTCGAGCCCGGCAAAACCCTCACGGTAGATTTTATAAATCAGCGTTGTCGTTGCCTGTACCGGCCCGCCGCCGGTTGCGGCATCGATAACCGGGAAAGTATCAAAAAAGGCGTACACCAGGTTCACCACCAGCAGGAAGAAACTCACCGGGGCGATCAGCGGCAGCGCCAGTTTGAAGAAGCGGCGAACTGGCCCGGCGCCATCAATCGCGGCGGCTTCCACCAGCGAACGCGGGATAGATTGCAGCGCGGCGAAGAAGAATAGAAAGTTGTAACTAATCTGCTTCCATACCGAGGCGAAAACCACGAGGAACATCGCCTGTCCGCTGTTCTGCGCGTGGTTCCAGTCGTAGCCAAGCTCGCCGAGAAAATGGGTAATCAGCCCGCGCCCGGGGTTGAACAGGAAGATCCACAGCACGGCGGCCACCGCAGGCGCAACGGCATAAGGCAGCAGCATTAGCGTTTGGTAGAAACGGCTGCCGCGCACCACGTAATCCACCAGCGCGGCAAAAAATAGCGAGATCAATAGGCCGCTGAAGGTAACCATCGTACTGAACTTGATCGTGGTCCAGAACGAATCAAGATAGTACGGGTCGTGGAATAGCATCAGGAAGTTATCCAGACCAACAAACTGGCTGGAGAGCCCAAAAGGATCGACGCTCTGTAGCGAATACCACAGCGCTTCGCCCGCAGGCCAGATAAAGAAGATAACGGTGATGACCAACTGTGGCGCAACTAATGCGTAGGGCAGCCAGCGGGATTTAAACACCGGACGGGATGATGACATGAGAGTTTGGTTCCTGAACAGCGCCGGGTGGCGGCTTCGCCTTACCCGGCCTACGGTCTTGTAGGCCCGGTAAGCGTAGCGCCACCGGGCATTTTGTTAAGACTTCGTCGACTGCTCAAAACGGCGCAGCAGCTGATTACCGCGTTCAACGGCGGAGTCCAGCGCCTGTTGCGGCGTTTTCTTACCGGTCCATACGCTTTCCAGTTCCTCATCCACGATGGTGCGGATCTGCGGCATATTGCCCAGGCGCAGGCCCTTGGTAAACGGCAACGGCGGCTTGTTCAGCATCTGGCGCGTAGCGATATCAGCACCCGGGTTCTTATCATAGAAGCCCTGCTCACGGGTCAGGTTGTAAGCGGCGGTGGTAATTGGCAGATAGCCGGTTTTCTGATGCCATTCGGCAGCATTTTCTGGTTTAGCGAGGAAATCGAGGAATTTAGCGACGCCAGTATAAGTTTCTTTATCTTTACCCTGCATTACCCACAGGCTGGCCCCGCCGATAATGGCGTTCTGCGGCGCGCCCTTCACGTCGGCATCGTACGGCATCATGCCAACGCCGTAGTTGAATTTGGCGTACTGACGGATATCCGCCAGGGAGCCGGAAGAGGCGGTAGTAATCGCGCAGTCGCCGTTATAGAACTTCTCGGTGGACTCGTCTTTACGCCCGAAGTAGCTAAAGTCGCCCTTCTTGTTCATCTCTTCGAGCAGGGCGATATGTTTCACCTGCTCCGGCTTGTTGAACTCCAGCACCGCATCGGTACCATCAAAGCCGTTGTTTTTGGTGGCGACCGGCAGACCATGCCAGGCGCTGAAGTTTTCAATCTGAATCCAGCCCTGCCAGCCGCTGGCGTAGCCGCACTTCATACCCGCCGCTTTCAGCTTGGCGGTATAGGCTGCCAGATCCTGCCAGGTTTTCGGTGGCTGTTCCGGGTCTAAACCCGCTTTTTTGAAGGCGTCTTTGTTGTAGTACAGCACCGGAGTGGAGCTGTTAAACGGCTGGGAGAGCAGATGGCCGGTTTTGGAGTCGGTGTAATAACCGGAAACGGTCGGCACGAACTGCGTCTCATCAAACTTGATGCCCGCATCGCTGAATACCTGATAAACCGGTTTAATGGCTTTGGAAGCCATCATCGTCGCGGTCCCTACTTCATAGACCTGCAAAAGCGCCGGGGCGTTGCCAGTACGGAACGCAGCGATACCCGCGCTCAGGCTCTGCTCATAGTTGCCTTTGTAAACCGGAACAATTTTGTAATCAGGATTGGCCGCGTTGAAACGTTGCGCCAGTGAATCAACTTCTTTCCCTAACTCCCCTTCCATCGAATGCCAGAACGGAATAGTGGTTACCGCCAGGGCTTGTCCGGCAAACGCCAGGCTGAGCGCCAGTCCTAAAGCTGTATGTCGTAACGATTTCATCGGTTATCTCTCTTGTTGTTCCGGATGCGCGATTTCACGCGTTTTATGCTCGCGGGGGTAACATGACATGCTCGAATGACAGAAAAATAACTATTGCATTACAAAAATATTACAATAAATTGGCGAAAACATGATGAAACGGTGAAAAAAAAGTGGCAGGGAAATGGCAAAGCGAAAAAGAGAGGCAGGCCAGGCTACAGATAAAAGGGAATCTGTAGTTAAATAAGGTTCGTTAAAAAGCACTCTCCGGCGAACCGTCACAAGGAAAAATATGAAGACGCTTCATAAACCTACCGAGCGCGTTTTACTCATTCTGGAAACATTAGCCAACGCGGATGGGATGACGCTTTCTGAGCTATCGCTCAAAACGGACATTTCGAAAGGAACGATTTTTCCCATCCTCAAATCATTACAATACCGAAAATATATCAGTCACGACGATCGCAACGGTATTTACACCCTGGGGATCTCATGCGCGGTACTGGCCAGCTCAACGGTTGAAAAAGAATTCTGGCTTAAAATGATCAACAGTGAAATGCACACGGTGGTCAATGAGTGCAATGAGGTTTGCCAGCTCGGAATTCTGGATGACGCCTGGGTGCTTTACGTTGATAAAGTGCAGGGTGAGCAAACCGTACAGCTGGTCTCTAAGGTAGGAACGCGTCTCCCGGCAATTTGCTCTGCGTTGGGAAAAGCACTGCTGCATAAGCATCGCGACGAAGAGATTCTGGAGCTCTATCCGCAAGGTCTCCCTTCAGTCACCGCTCGCAGCGTGACGGATATGGCTCAGCTTCGTCAGCAGTTAGTGCAGGTCGCAGATAACGGTTATGCCATGGACGATCGGGAAATCAACGACGATACCATCTGCTTCGCCGTCCCCCTGCAGCAGAAAGGCATCATTCTGGCAGCAATTAGCGTCTCATTACCTTCCTTTCGCGCCACTGATGAAAAAACCCAGCAGGTCATTCGTTCGTTAAAAGACGCGAAAGACAGGATTGAAAGCGTGCTGAACAAGCTGCCCGATATCAAAAATTACTAATTCATTCACAATGCAATGCCGCAGGAATTGTGATTCCCCACACAATACCGATATTTAATCATTCGCTGCGGCACCTGTTCTTTCTGCTTATTCCCCCATCCATTCATTGACTTAATCAATTATCCAGACGTCTTTTTCGCCATTTGACTTCGCATTCATAGCGTGTTTTCTTATGTTAAGTCGCAAATACAAACACAGTTTGTATATACGAACAAACAAGAGGAAAAATATGCAAAGTCGTTACATCACACCAGCAATAACGGTTTTTGATGAACATGGCAGGCTGGATCCTGAAGGGAATTTCCGTCTGTACGATTTCATTAAAAAAAGCGTCTCGGGATTTGTCGTCATGGGCAGTACCGGTGAGTTTTTCTCCCTGGATATGAAAACCTCCCGTCAGATAATTCAAATGGCGGCAGAATTCCCACGCGAAGGTATAAAGGCCTATGCGGGCACCAGCCGCATGGATATTGACGAGTGCGTAGAGCTGGCAAACTACGCCGACGAATGCGGGCTTGATGGCGTTATGATTATCAGCCCCTGGTACTTCCGCCTGACTGATGAGGGAATTTATACATTTTATAGCCAGATAGCTCGCCGTACTGCCGCCAAAATCTTCATCTATAACTTCCCGGAACGTACCGGTTATTCCGTCTCGCCCGAAGTCTGTTTACGCCTCGCCAGAGAATTCCCCAATATTATCGGTCTTAAGGACACAATTCCGGACACCAATCATACAGCGCAGGTTATTCGCCAGGTAAAATCTGAACTGCCATATTTTGAAGTCTATGCCGGTTATGACAATAACTTTGCGCACAATATCTTGTCAGGAGGAGATGGATGTATCGGCGGGTTATCCAATATTTGCCCGGAGATCTTCCGCGACTGGATGCAGGCATTTAACGATAACAATCTGGACCAGATTTCACTATTCCAGAAAAAAGTGGATGATTTAATGGATATTTACGCGGTTAACGATCCGTTCATTCCCACATTTAAAAAATCGTTACAGCTACGCGGAATTATTCAGTCCGATCGCTGCACACCACCTTTTAACACGCTCTCAACCGGCCAGACCGAAAGTATTCAGCGCATACTTTCCCGGGCTGGTATTGCCATTAATGCCTGACCTCAACGCGGAGGTATTATGAAAACGATCACAGCTTACGACAACCCGGTATTGAATTCCGCGATTACTAAATCATGGAAGCGCCTGGTGCCACTGATGTTTATTTTATACTTCATCGCCTTTATCGACAGGGTCAACGTGGGATTCGCCAAAGAGGCGATGCAGGTGGATATTGGGCTCTCTAACTCCGCCTTTGCCCTGGGCGCAGGGATATTTTTCGCCGCCTATGCGTTGTTTGGTATTCCAGCCAACCTGATCCTCAATAAGATTGGCGCGCAAAAATGGTTAAGCATCACCACCATCCTGTGGGGCATATTGTCTGCCCTCACCGGGCTGGTACAGACGGAAGCCCAGTTTATTGTCCTGCGCTTCTTATTGGGATTAGGCGAAGCGGGTTTTTACCCCGGCATTCTGCTGCTGGCTTCTATCTATTTCCCCAATAAGGTTCGCGCATCCGTCGTCGGCATTTTCGTCCTCGGCGTTCCGCTGGCGTTGACCCTCGGCTCGCCTCTCTCCGGCGCACTACTGGAAATGCACGGTTTTCTCGGCAGGCCCGGCTGGTTCTGGATGTTCTTTATCGAAGGGATCCCAGCGGTCATCATGGGGATCTTTGCCTGGTTCTGGCTCGACGATACGCCGGACAAAGCTCGCTTCCTGAGCGAAGAGGAGAAAAAAGCGCTAATTGAACAGCTTCAACAGGAGCAGCGACAAACCGAAACCAGCAGCGTCAGTACCGCGCTGAAAAGCCTTAAAGTCTGGCACCTGGCGCTGATCTACGGCACCATCCAGATCAGCGTTTACGGACTGATGTTCTTCCTGCCTTCACAAGTTGCCTCATTAATGGGATCCACGCTCGGCTTTAAAGAGTCGTTAGTTGCCGCCATTCCGTGGGCCTGCTCTGCCGTCGGCGTTTATTACATCCCGCGTCTGGCAGACAAAATGCCGAACCGGCGGATCCTGATTTCGGTACTGTGCATGCTGGCAGCGGCGCTGGGTCTGTTTGTTTCGGCCTGGTCAGGCCCGGTGCTGGCCATTGCCGCCCTCTCGCTCTCGGCGATCGGCTTCCTTTCCGTACAGCCTATTTTCTGGACCTTCCCGGCGCAGATTGTGTCAGGTTCAGCGCTGGCGGCCAGTATCGGCTTCTGTACCACGATGGGCGCATTTTGTAGCTTTCTGGCTCCGCTCATTCGCGTTGAGGTCGATGCCTTCTTCGGCAACGATTCGGCGGGGCTGGTTGCCCTGTCGCTTATCACCGTCTGCTGCGCACTGCTGATTGCCGCACTCGCGGGCAGAAAAGCGACAAACGGCGTCGCGGTCACCCACCACTAAAATCCTGATGCACTCATAAAAAAGGATAAATAAAATGCAGACCATCTTAAAAATTGACCCTACTGACAACTTGATCGTTGCGCTGCAAGACTTACGCAAAGACCAGCGGGTTAACTGGAACGATGAAGAGTACGTTTTACAAAGCAATGTCAAAGCCAAACACAAGTTTGCCACCCAGGATATCCAGCCCGGCGATATCGTTTCGCTATATGGCGTTCCAGTTGGCAAAGCGACGCAACCCATCACCCGCGGCGAAGCCATCACTACCGACAATATCAAACATTATGCGGCCCCGGTTTCGCTTGACGATGTTGCGCCCTATGACTGGCAGCAGCCCGATGTCTCCGCCTGGCAGCAGCGGACCTTCCGCGGGATCGTCCGTGAAGATGGCCGGGTCGCCACGGCAAACTACTGGCTGGTCATTCCGCTGGTTTTCTGTGAAAACCGCAACGTTCAGCGCGTCACCGATGCGCTAAACGACGCCCTCGGCTATGCCAATAACGGCCTGAAAAATTTCGCCCGACAGGTAACATCGGCCAGTGCTTTAAACGATAACCGGCATCTGCCCTTCCCGCATCTTGACGGTATCCGCTGTATCACCGTCAACTCCGGCTGCGGCGGCGCGACATCAGACAGCATGACAATGTGCGACGTCCTTGCCGCTTATTCCGATCACCCTAACGTTCTCGGCGTAACGGTCTTCGCGCTGGGTTGTGAAAAAGCGCGAATTGTTGATTTCAAGGCCGCACTCGCGAAGCGTAACCCACAGTTCAGCAAGCCGGTAATCTACTTCAGACAGCAGGACTGGAGTAGCGAAGAAAAAATGATGCAGGATGCATTGACCGAAACGTACAACGCAATCCGCGAAGCGCCCGTCGCTGAGCGTCAGGACGTCCCGCTCTCCCACCTCAAAATCGGCGTGAAATGTGGCGCTTCCGACGGATTCTCAGGGATCAGCGCGAACCCGGCCATGGGCGAAGTATCAGACCGTCTTGTCGCCCTTGGCGGCGCATCCGGGCTGGCGGAGTTCCCGGAGCTGTGCGGCGCGGAGGGGGATATCGTACAACGCTGCATGAATCGCGAGCTGAAAGAGAAGTTTCTGTCGCTGATGAAAAACTATGAGCATGTGGCTAACTTCTTTGGCACCACCATTGCCGATAATCCCAGTCCGGGAAATATTGCCGATGGACTGATTACTGACGCCATCAAATCCGCCGGTGCGGCGAAAAAAGGCGGCAGAGCGCCGGTGAGCGCAGTATGCGATTACGCCGAACCGATGGGCGAGAGCGGCCTTTCACTGGTCTGCACGCCGGGCAATGATGTCGATGCGGTGACGGGACTGGTTGCAGCGGGATGCAACGTCGTTATCTTCTCAACCGGGCTCGGTACGCCGACGGGTAACCCTATCGTTCCGGTTCTCAAAGTCTCGACCAACTCTACGCTGGCGAAAAAGATGCCGGATATTATCGATTACGACTGCGGGCCAATTATCGAAGGTACCCCGCTGGCGGAAATTGCCGACGGCCTGTTTGAGAAAATTATCGCCACCGCCAGCGGGACCTGGCAGACAAAAGCGGATGCGCTTGAACAGTATGATTTTATGATGTGGAAACGATCGCTGGAGCTGTAGGAATCGAGCAAAACGCCCGGCAGCTTGCTGACAGGGTTAGTTCTTGTGGAATTGCCCGGTGGTGGCTAGCGCCTTACCGGGCCTACGAAAAATGCACAATTTGTTGATATTGTGGGTTTTGTAGGCCGGGCAAGGCGTCAGCCGCCGCCCGGCAGAAACGCGAGCACAATCTTTAAACCTGGTTTGTCATCAGACTCAAACGCCCGGCATCTGCCGGGCGTTTTTACTTCATTACCCGCCCAGATAGGCGCTGCGCACCGCTTCGTTAGCCAGCAGCGCATCGCCGGTATCTTCCAACACCACGTGGCCGTTTTCCAGCACGTAGCCGCGGTCGGCCAGCTTCAGCGCCTGATTAGCATTCTGCTCGACAAGAAATATTGTCATCCCTTGTTCGCGCAGCTGTTCGATGGTGTCGAAGATTTGCTGAATGATAATCGGCGCAAGTCCCAGCGAGGGCTCATCGAGCAGCAGCAGACGCGGCTGGCTCATCAACGCACGGCCAATCGCCAGCATCTGCTGTTCGCCGCCGGACATAGTGCCCGCTCGCTGAACCCGACGTTCATGCAGGCGCGGAAACAGCTCGTAGACCCACTTGATGCGGGTCTGAAACTGGTCACGCTCGGCAAAAAAGCCGCCCATCGCCAGGTTCTCTTCTACCGTCATGCGCGAGAAGACGCGACGCCCTTCCGGCACAATCGCCACCGCTTCACGCATGATCTTCGCCGTTTGCCAGTCGGTAATATCTTTACCGTCGAAAACAACGCGCCCGCTGGAAGCGCGCGGATCGCCGCACAGCGTACCCAGCAGCGTGGTTTTCCCCGCGCCGTTCGCGCCAATCAGGGTGACAATCTCCCCCTGGTTGATGTGCAGACTGACGTTATGCAGCGCCTGAATCTTGCCGTAGTGCGCGCTGACGTTGTCAAAAGATAACATCACTTTTTCCATCTTATCCGTCACCACCATTATGCTTCACCTAAATAGGCGCGGATCACGTCCGGGTTATTGCGGATCTCTTCCGGCGTACCGTTGGCCAGCGGCGTGCCCTGGTTTACCACGTAAATACGGTCGGAAATGCCCATCACCAGCTTCATATCGTGCTCAATCAGCAGGATAGTGGTGTTGTGATGGTTGCGCAGCTCGACGATCAGTTCGTCCAGCTCTTTGGTCTCTTTCGGGTTCAACCCTGCCGCCGGTTCGTCGAGCATCAGGATTTCCGGCTGGGTCACCATACAGCGGGCGATCTCCAGACGACGCTGGTCGCCATAGGCCAGGTTGCTGGCCTGACGGTTAGCGTGCTCAAGCAGGCCGATACGCTCAAGCCAGGTGGCGGCGCGATCGAGCGCTTCGCTCTGCGCACGACGGAAAGATGGCGTTTTCAGCAGGCCAGAGAAGACGCCGGTTTTCAGCTGCTGATGTTGCGCCACCAGCAGGTTTTCAATCACCGTCATTTCGCGGAACAGGCGCACGTGCTGGAAAGTTCGCACCACGCCCATACGGGCAATCTGCTGGCCCGGCAACCCTTCGAGATGCTGGTCGCGCAGCATAATGCTACCGCCGGTCGGTTTATAGAAACCGGTCAGGCAGTTAAATACCGTCGTTTTGCCGGCACCGTTAGGGCCGATAAGCGACACAATTTCCCGCTCGCGCAGCTCCAGCGACACGTTGTTGACCGCCAACAGGCCGCCAAAACGCATCATCAGACCGTTTACGGACAATAATGGCTGACTCATGCCTGCTCTCCTTTCGCTTGACCGTTTTTCAGCTTCAGCTGCGGACGGGTCATCGGCAGAAGGCCCTGCGGACGCCAGATCATCATCAGTACCATTAACGCACCCAGCATCAACATGCTGTATTCATTGAAATCACGCATCAGCTCGCGCGATACCACCAACAGAACTGCCGCCAGGATCACCGCAAACTGCGAGCCCATCCCGCCCAGCACCACAATCGCCAGCACAAAGGCTGATTCGGCGAAGGTAAAGGATTCCGGGCTGACGAAGCCCTGACGGGCGGCGAACAGGGTTCCGGCAAAACCGGCAAACGCGGCGCTGATGGTAAAGGCGGTCAGCTTGATGCGCGTCGGGTTGAGGCCCAACGAACGACAGGCGATTTCATCTTCACGCAGCGCTTCCCATGCGCGGCCCAGCGGCATACGCAGCAGGCGGTTGATAACAAACAGCGAGAAGACCACCAGCAGCAGGGCAACCAGATAGAGGAAAATCACCCGGTCGCTAGGGTCGTATTTCATACCAAAGAAGTTGCTGAAAGTGTCCCAGCCGCCTTCGCGAGCGCTGCGGCTAAACTCAAGGCCAAAGAGGGTTGGTTTTGGGATCTGGCTGATACCGTTCGGGCCACCGGTTATCTCGGTATTATTGAGCAGCAGGATGCGCACGATTTCGCCGAAGCCGAGGGTCACAATCGCCAGATAATCGCCGCGCAGACGCAGTACCGGGAAGCCAAGCAGGAAACCCGCAGCCGCTGAAACCAGCCCCGCCAGCGGCAGGCAGGTCCAGAATCCCAGACCGTAATAGTGATTCAGCAGCGCGAAGGTGTAAGCGCCGATGGCATAGAAACCACCATAGCCCAGCACCAGCAGGCCAGAAAGCCCGACCACTACGTTAAGACCCAGGCCGAGGATGATATAAATCATCGTCAGCGTGGCGATATCCACCGTCCCGCGCGACACCATAAACGGCCACGCCACGGCGATAACCAGCAGCGCAATCAGGAACAGTTTCTGCTTAACCGTCGAACCATCGATAGCCGGCAGAATAAACTTCGGCCCGGAGACGTTTTTCATGGTTTTCTGAAAAACAGGACGCAGTAGCTGGAAGAGGAAGACGACCGCGGTGCCGATAAAGATCCACTGCCAGCGGATATCCGCGGCGGTATCCACCACCAGTTTGGTGCCGTCCAGCTCCAACTGCACGCCCATAAAGACGCCAGCCAGAATAAAGAACATCACCGCAGAAAGCAGCGCCATCGCAAAATGCATCGGTTTCATACTTTCTCTACCTCCGGGCGGCCCAGAATGCCGGTCGGCATCACCAGCAGCACCACAATCAGCAAGGCAAAGGAGACGACATCTTTATATTCCGTGCTGAGATAGGCAGAGGAAAGCGCTTCAGCGATACCCAAAATCAGACCGCCAATCATCGCTCCTGGAATACTGCCGATGCCACCCAGAACCGCAGCGGTAAAGGCTTTCATCCCGGCCATAAAGCCGATATAGGGGTTGATAACACCGTAGAACTGACCGAGCAACACACCCGCGACCGCCGCCATTGCAGCGCCGATCACAAAGGTCAGCGCGATCACGCGGTCGGTGTTAATCCCCAGCAGGCTGGCCATTTTGAGGTCTTCAGCACAGGCGCGACAGGCACGGCCCATGCGGGAATAGCGGATAAACACCGTCAGCGCCAGCATGGCGATAAAGGTTACGACCCAGATAACGGCCTGCATGGTGGTGATGGTAGCAGAGAAGTTTTCGCTGCTGCCTACCGTCCACTGGCCGTTAAACAGACTCGGCAGCGCGACATCGCGCGAACCTTCCGTCAGGCTGACGTAGTTTTGCAGGAAAATGGACATCCCGATGGCGGAGATCAGCGCAATCAGGCGCTTGGAGCTGCGCACGGGCCGGTAGGCCACGCGTTCAATACTCCAGCCGTAGGCGCTGGCGATGACGATAGCCCCGACGAATCCAGCGGCGACCAACAGCCAACTGGTATCAATGCCCATCATCATCAGAGCGGCAATAATCATGAAGGAGACATAGCTGCCAATCATGTAAACCTCGCCGTGGGCGAAGTTAATCATGCCGATAATGCCGTACACCATGGTATAGCCGATGGCGATCAGCGCGTAGGTACTGCCCAGCGTGACGCCGTTAAACATCTGCTGCAGAAAATAGAGAAACTGCTCGGACATAAGGTAACCTTTTTCTACCGCCCGACGCGCGGGCGGTGGGATAACTTGTCTTATGGCTTATTTCGCGAGGGTGGATGACCCGTCCGCATGCCACTGGAAGACACCAAACTCAAATCCCTTCAAATCGCCTTTTTCGTCCCAATTCAGCGGCCCAATCACGGTTTTCGCACCGTGAGCTTTCAGATCTTTGATTAAATCCAGCGGCTCCTGGCTGCTGGCTCTGTCCATCGCCTGCGCCAGAGACTGCACGGCAGCGTAGGTGATCCAGACATACGGACCGCTTGGATCTTTCTTCTCAGCTTTGAGCGCGTCAACGATAGCGCTGTTCACCGGATCCTGGTCATAGCGTTTTGGCATCGTGACCAGCATGCCTTCCGCCGCGTCGCCTGCAATGTTCGACAGTGATGCGTTACCCACACCTTCCGGCCCCATAAACACGGTTTTCAGGCCGACGGATCGTGCCTGGCGCAGCATCTGGCCCATTTCCGGGTAGTAGCCGCCGTAGTAAACAAAGTCGATATTGTCTTTCTTCAGGCGCGCCAGCAGCGCGGAGAAGTCTTTTTCACCGGCGGTAATACCGTCAAAGAAGACAATGTTCGCGCCGCCTTTTTTCAGGCTATCCTGGACAGAACGCGCCAGACCTTCACCGTATTGCTGCTTGTCATGAATAATAGCAATACGCTGCGGTTTGACGGTTTCCATGATGTATTTAGCAGCGGTCGGCCCCTGAGAAGAGTCCAGACCC
This sequence comes from Klebsiella sp. MISC125, assembly GCF_051131775.1. Lineage (NCBI taxonomy): Bacteria > Pseudomonadati > Pseudomonadota > Gammaproteobacteria > Enterobacterales > Enterobacteriaceae > Klebsiella > Klebsiella sp. MISC125. The sequence continues at coordinate 432,960 of NZ_CP180448.1, read as the reverse complement.
GCGGTACGCATAATGTACTGGTAGCCGCGCTGAGTCAGTTCCGGGTTGGTCGCCCCCGGAGAGATCATCAGAACACCCTCGTCTTCATAGATATCTGATGCGGGCTGAGTTGAGGAGGAGCAGAGGTGACCGATAACATACTGGATGCCGTCGTTAATGATTTTGTTGGCAACCGCAACGGCCTGTTTCGGGTCACAGGCGTCGTCATATTCCACGCCAACCAGCTTATCGCCCTTAATGCCGCCCTGGGCATTAATGTCTTTAATTGCCTGGCGTGCGCCGTTGAACTCCATATCGCCCCACTGGGCTACCGAGCCAGACATCGCACCGACAACAGCGACTTTAATATCCTTGGCCATTACCGCATGGGACATCGCCAGTGCGACGAATCCCGCGATAATTGTTTTCGCGTTCCTTTTCATGCTGCAGAACCCCGTTCGTGATGTGATGTAAATATTTTGTATTTTTATGGTTAAAAAGCATTCTGTGCTTTTATTAAACAACGCTACTTTTACCATTATCTTTAATGGTTTAGCGCAGTTTTTTGCCTGAATCCAGATTAAAATCTCTATTTTTCAGGCGATTAAGCAAAGATAATATTCTGTATTTGCGGGAAGATAAACAAAAAAAGTCCAGTAAACAGCATAAAATAACGATACATAAGGCGGAATAAAACGCTACATATTAGGTTAAAATTCTGCTTATTTTTCGATCCATGATGAAATGCGCTACCCTGCTCCATCCAGGAAAACGAATCACCTGATGAATGCGCAAAAAACAGCGCTCCGCCTGACAGTGAATTTGGATACACTGACGCATCCGTTTTAACTGGACTCACCGCGCATGAAACTGACCATTATTCGTTTACAACACTTCAGCGATCAGGACCGCATCGACTTAGCGAAAATCTGGCCGTCGCAGGATCTGGCAGCATTAACCTTAGATGATCGCCAGCGCATTTATGCCGCCCGTTTTAACGAGCGCCTGCTGGGTGCGGTTCGCGTAACGCGCAACGGCGCCGAGGGTAAGTTGAGTGCGCTGTGCGTGCGTGAAGTGACCCGCCGCCGCGGCGTCGGACAATATTTAGTCGAGGAAGTCTTGCGGGATAACCCGGAAATCAGCCGCTGGCGGGTAGAGGATGCTGGCGTGGAAGACCGCAGCGTGATGGCGGCGTTTATGCATACGCTGGGATTTAGCGCGCAGACGGGCGGTTGGGAAAAACGCTGAAAGTAGCCCGGACAGGCGCGACCAAACACTAAAAAAGGCAACTTGCGTTGCCTTTTTACTTCTACCTTTGCCCTCGCCTATACGAAGACGCAAGGAGCCACTGATTTAACCAAGAATTTCGCGTTGCAGAAAGGCGGCAAGAACCGAAATCCCCGGGAGCTTACATCAGTAAGCGACCGGGGTTGAGGGACACGGCCAACGTATCTGCGGCGCGAAAGGCGCAGGTTAAATTTATTTGGCGTCGGTCGCGGTACCGTTAGCATGCCAGGTAAACACGCCGAACTCGAAGCCTTTCAGATCGCCCTTCTCGTTCCAGGAAAGCGGCCCCATCACGGTCTCGACCGTGGCGCCCTTCAGATACTTAGCGATTTCCGCCGGATCTTCAGACTGATTCAGGCCCGCTTGCAGCGATTGCAGCGCGGCATAGGTGGTCCACACGAACGCGCCGCTCGGATCCTGTTTTTTAGCTTTGATCGCGTCTACGATCGGTTTGTTCGCCGGAACCTGGTCGTAGTTCTTCGGCTTGGTGACCAGCATGCCTTCCGCCGAAGCGCCAGCGATGTTAGACAGCGAAACGTTCGCTACCCCTTCTGGACCCATAAACTGGGTTTTCAGGCCAGCGGCGCGGGACTGACGCAGAATCTGCCCCATCTCCGGGTGATAGCCGCCGTAATAGACAAAGTCGATATTTTCTTTCTTCAGACGCGCAACCAGGGTGGAGAAATCTTTCTCCCCAGCGGTGATACCGTCAAAGAACACCACGTTAGCGCCGCCTTTCTTCAGGTTATCCTGCACCGCACGCGCCAGGCCTTCACCATACTGCTGCTTATCATGAACAATCGCGATACGCTGCGGTTTCACCTGGTCCAGAATATATTTTGCGGCAGTCGGACCCTGGTCAGAATCGAGGCCAGTGGTACGCAGAATCAAGTGATAGCCACGAGCAGTCAGTTCCGGTGCGGTTGCCGCTGGAGTGATCATCAGCACGCCTTCATCTTCATAGATATCAGACGCCGGCTGAGTGGAAGAGGAGCACAGGTGACCGATAACGTATTTAATGCCGTCGTTGATCACTTTGTTGGCCACGGCAACTGCCTGTTTCGGGTCACAGGCGTCGTCGTATTTTACCATTTGCAGCTTATTGCCTTTGATGCCGCCTTTGGCATTGATATCCGCAATTGCCTGCTCTGCCCCAGTAAATTCCTGGTCGCCATACTGCGCTACCGGGCCAGACATCGCGCCAACAACGGCAACTTTAATGTCTTCAGCCATTGCCGCACTGCTCATTATCAAGGCAATACATCCTGCCAGTAACGCTTTACCCTTCATATTCATCCTGAGGCTCCCCATTATTATGGTTTTTTGCATTTGTTGTGATGTTGTTTATTAGCGCATTATTCTAATTAGACACATAAGAAAAGCATATGATAGTTAGATTAGGGTCTGCTGCCTGCGCTTTTGCAGCACACTATGCTAAACATACCGTCATTCAGGATAATTGGAAACGATAAAATTGCGGGTTATGTAACAGATAAGTGACAAATAAAAATCTACGCCAAAAGAAAACGTCACGAGCTAAACGATAGACGGGATGTATATAACGCGTAGGGATAATGAGTCTGCGGCAGCATCAACCGCCGCAGAGTGTAGGATTAGTTCTTCAGTATGCGGGCCAAAATATCCAGCGCCTTAGTAAACTGCGCATCCGGAATGGTCAACGGATAGAGGAAGCGAATAACGTTACCGTAAACACCGCAGCTCAACAGCAGCAGACCGTTTTCCTGGGCTTTTTGCAGGATCTGACGAGTGATTTCCGCCGATGGCTCGCCGGTTTGCGGATCGTTAAATTCTACCGCTACCATTGACCCCTGACCGCGAACGTCAGCAATGGCCGGGCAGTTCTGACGCGCCTGATTTAGCACCTCTTTCAGATGACTACCCAGCTGTTCAGCACGCTGACACAGCTGCTCTTCTTCAATGACATCAAGTACCGCGTGCGCCGCCGCCACCGCCAGCGGGTTCCCGGCGTAGGTGCCACCGAGGCCGCCAGGTGCCGGAGCATCCATCACTTCGGCACGACCCACCACGCCGGAAAGCGGGAAGCCACCGGCGAGGCTTTTGGCCATCGTCATCAGGTCAGGCTTCACATCATAGTGCTGCATCGCAAACAGCTTGCCGGTACGCGCAAAGCCGGTTTGCACCTCATCGGCTATCAACAGAATACCGTGGGTATCGCACAGCGTGCGCAATGCCTGCATGAAGTCAGACGGTGCAACATTAAAGCCGCCTTCGCCCTGAATCGGCTCCAGCACAATCGCCGCGACCTGGTCTGCTGCAATATCGGCTTTGAAAATGCGCTCAAGGCTTTTCATCGCGTCGGCGGTAGTAATACCGTGAGCGGCATTTGGGTAGACGGCGTGATAAACCGATCCCGGGAACGGGCCAAAGCCAATCTTATAGGGGGCCACTTTGCCGGTCAGCGCCATGGTCATAAAGGTACGGCCGTGGAAACCGCCGCCAAAGGTGATTAACCCCGGGCGTCGGGTATAAGCGCGAGCAATCTTCACCGCGTTTTCAACAGCTTCCGCACCGGTGGTAAAGAACGCGGTTTTCGCCGGGCCATCAATCGGCGCCAGGTCGTTAATGCGTTCAGCCAGGGTGACATAGCTCTCATATGGGACAATCTGATAAGCGGTATGGGTAAATGCCTGTAGTTGCTGTTCAACTGCGGCAACTACTTTTGGATGGCGATGACCGGTGTTCAGCACCGCAATACCGGCGGCAAAATCAATCACCTCATTGCCTTCAAGATCCCACAACGTAGCGTTCTCTGCTTTCTCAACAAAGTAGCTGCACATTACCCCTACGCCACGCGGAGTCGCCTGCTGGCGACGCTGATTCAGTTCTGAACTTTTCACCCGAGAATCTCCTGTCATGTGTGTCACGCTATCGCAACAAATTCGAAACTATGTCGTTTATTTACACAGGATTTGGCTCTACAATCGAGTACCAATTCAGATTATCTGAGGGATCCAATTGCGCTCGCTCGTCGCAGACCTGGTACTGGTCAGATTGCAGGAAGAAGCAGACCCACTCCTGCATAAACGTCTTTATAAGGCGATTCGCCGCTCAATTCTGGACGGTTCTCTGCCGCCCCATAGCCGCCTGCCCCCCTCACGAGATCTGGCCGGGGAATTACGAATGTCACGCAACACAATTTTAACGGTTTACGAACAACTACTTGCGGAGGGATATATCGTTTCCCGCCGCGGTAGCGGGACGTTTGTGGCAAAAACGCTGCCTGATATGTTCCCTTCCGCAAGCAGCGGCAATGAAAACAGCGCCATGCCTGCGACAACAGCGTATATCTCCCGACGCGGTCAGCATCTACTGAGTCACGTTAGCGCCAGCCCTCGTCAGTGGGGAGCTTTTATCCCTGGCGTTCCGGACGTCAACGCCTTCCCCCACCCGTTATTCAGTAAAATTCAGGCGCGCATCAGCCGCCGCCCGAAACCGGAACAACTTAGCTATAGCTGCAATGGCGGCACGCCCGAACTGCAACATGCGCTGGTGGACTACTTAAGAGTAGCGCGCGGCGTGCAGTGTCAGGCAGATCAGATTCTTATTACTGAAGGGATCCACCAGGCCATCGACCTGGTCACCCGTATGCTGTGCGACAACGGGGATCTTGCCTGGGTCGAAGAACCGTCTTATTGGGGTATTCGCCACGTGCTGGCGATGAATGAAGTACGAGCAGAACCGATTACCGTTGATGCCAATGGCCTGTGTCCGCCCGACACCATCGCCGAAGCCCCAGGGCTTATCTTCGTCACGCCATCCCATCAGTATCCGCTGGGCGCAGTAATGAGCCTCGAGCGCCGACAACGGCTACTGGCGCTAGCCCATCAGCACGGAAGCTGGATTGTAGAGGATGACTACGATAGTGAGTTTCGCTTTTCCGGTCAGCCGATACCGGCTCTTCAGGGCCTGGCCCCCGAAGCGCCGGTGGTCTACGTCGGCACGTTCAGTAAGACGCTCTATCCGGGACTGCGGCTAGGCTATGTGGTGCTTCCCCGACCGCTGACGGCTGAACTCAAAAACGCCCATGCCGAACTGTATCGCGGTGGTCACTCGCTGATCCAGCTGGCGCTGGCGGAGTTTATCAACGCCGGTCATTACTCGGCGCATATTCGCCGTATGCGCCTGCTGTACAGCCGCCGCCGCATCTTTTTGACCGAGCTGATTCAGCAATATTGCGGCCCGCACGCACTATCGGATTTTAGCGATAATGCCGGACTGCATCTGATACTGAACTTGCCGGATGAGGCGGATGACGTGGCGATTGCTCAGGACGCGAACAAGCACAATATTCTCGTGCGCCCGCTATCTCGCTACTACCTGACGGCACAACGTAAGAAAGGGTTATTGATGGGTTTTGCCTCCCAGCCTGAAGCGCAGATGGAACCGGCGTTCAATATTTTGCTGGAGTGCTTACGGATGTACTGTCCGCAGGCGCTGGCGGGGGCTAAAAAACAAAACGCCCCAACGTAATGTGGGGCGTTATCGGGGGGCGCTGGCGCTCAGATTAGGCTTCGATAGCAGCGCGCAGTTTTTTCATGGCGTTCTTTTCAAGCTGACGTACACGTTCAGCCGAAACGCCGTAACGATCTGCCAGTTCCTGCAGCGTGGACTTGTTATCTTCGTCCAGCCAGCGGGCGCGGATAATATCCTGGCTACGCTCGTCGAGTCCCTGCATCGCGTCGGTCAGCTTATTCGCCGCCTGCTCTTCCCAGTTATCGTCTTCAATGCCGTCGGCAAAGTTAGACGTTTTATCCTGCAGATAGAGCACCGGTGCCATCGGCTGGCTATCGGACTCATCATCCGACGACATATCGAAGGTCATGTCCTGCGCTGCCATACGTGACTCCATCTCACGCACGTCTTTGCTCGACACGCCCAGCTCACGGGCAACCATTTCCACTTCATCCTGGTTGAACCAGCCCAGACGCTGCTTAGTTTTACGCAGGTTAAAGAACAGCTTACGCTGCGCTTTAGTGGTTGCGACCTTCACGATACGCCAGTTACGCAGCACGTATTCGTGAATTTCCGCTTTGATCCAGTGCACGGCGAAGGAAACCAAGCGCACGCCCACTTCCGGGTTAAAACGGCGCACGGCTTTCATCAGGCCGATATTACCTTCCTGAATCAAATCCGCCTGCGGCAGGCCATAGCCCGAGTAATTACGAGCAATATGAACAACAAAGCGCAGGTGAGACAGGATCAGCTTTTTCGCTGCTTCCAGATCGCCCTGGTAATGCAGCTTTTCAGCAAGCTCCCGCTCTTCATCAGCCGATAACATCGGCCAAGTGTTCGCAGCCCGGATGTACGATTCCAGGTTACCAACGGGGGCTAAGGCTAAAGTTTGCATATCTTTGGTCATTCAAATCCTCTCAATCGATATCTTCTGACATCATTCTGTCCTCACAACGGAGCAACAAACATGCCAGCATTGATGAGCAACGAGAATATCACTCACATTAGTATCAGACAGTGATTTTATCCACAAGTTCCATGCAATGATGTGAATAGATTACGCACAAAATGTGACATGGAGATGAACTAAAGGGAAGAGCCGACAGGGACTCTTTCCCTGCAGAGAGACATTCAGTGCAGGGAAAGATTATACCAGATTTTTATTACTCGGGAGTAAAGTGACGTAAATGTTGAACGGTTGCCAGCCAGGCCGCAACCCAACCAATCATTGAACAAACCAGCAGCATCAGCAGGCATTCATCGAAGCCTAAACCACTGAGCTCGAACTGAGTACCGAACACTTTCGCCACTTCGGTGACCGCCGACGACAGGCGCATCACCATAATTTCTGACAGAATCAACGACAAAAATGCGCCGGAGAAACCTAACAGCGCGCCGCCGTACAGGAACGGACGCAGAATAAAGCCATCGGTCGCGCCAATAAGTTTCTGCACGTTGATAGTATCGCGACGGGCAAATATGCTTAAACGCACACTGTTGCCGATAACCAGGAATACCGCCGCAATCATCAGCACACCGATCATCGCCGAAACGCGCCCAACCAGCCCGGTCAACGACGAGAGCCGCGCAAACCAGCTGTCATCCATACGCACTTCATCAACGCCCTGAACATGACTCACCCGGTCACGCAGCGTGTTCAGCGCCTCAACGCTCTGGAAATCAATCTTCGGCACCACAATCGCGACCGCCGGCAGCGGGTTTTCTTCCAGCATATCCAGCGCGCCGCCAAAACCTGACCAGTTGCGGAACTCGCCAAGGGCTTCATCGCGCGACAGGTAGTTTACCTTTTCTACGCCCTGCTCGGCCTGTAGCTGACCAACAACCCTTGCTGCGGCATCGTCATCCAGCGTTTTTTCCAGATAGACGGTGATTTGCGGCGTCGGATAATACTGCGTCGCGGCGGTGCTGACGTTTTTGTACACCATGTAGCACACACTCGGTAGCGTCAGTGAAATGGCGATCACCATTACCGTCAGGAAAGTCGCCAGCGGTGTGCTTTTCAGATCCTGAAGCGCGCCGTTCCAGGCGTAGCGCACCTGTTCATTAAACACGTTACTCTTACGGGAAGCCGGATTCGGTGCCGCTTTTGGCCGTTTTGACGAATTGCGCCCGCCGCTACCGCCTGCGCCCGTCGTGTTGCGAAAACGATCGAATCGATTACCGAACCGGCGAATGTGGTTCATTGCCTCGCGTTTATTCACCGATGCGGCCTCCATGCATATGTCCGTCGCTGAGGGACAGGACGCGGTACGGACGGCTGGAGATAAGCCCCAGGGCATGCGTTGCCATCAGAACCGTCACCCCAACGCGGTTAAACTCTTCAAACAGACGTAAAATCCCTTCCGACAGCGCTTCGTCGAGGTTACCCGTCGGTTCATCCGCCAACAGCACCGCAGGCTTGTTCACCACCGCGCGGGCAATACCCACACGCTGCTGCTCACCACCCGAAAGCTGAATGGGAAGGTTTTTCGCTTTGTCCAGCAGGCCCACTTTATCCAGCGCCGCCGATACGCGACGACGAATGTCATCGCCGCTGGCACCCGCAATGATCAGCGGAATCGCCACGTTATCAAATACGGTCCTGTCCATCAGCAGGTGGTGATCCTGGAAAATCATACCGATTTGGCGGCGCAAAAACGGCACCTCACGGCTTTTGAGACGGCTAATATCGTGGCCGCCAAATAAGATTTTCCCGGCGCTGGGCCGTTCAATACCGCAGATAAGCTTCAGCAGGGTACTTTTCCCCGCGCCGGAATGGCCGGTCAGAAACGCCATCTCGCCTGACTGCAGGTGGAAATTGACCCCCTGCAGCGCTTGTCTCCCACCGAGATAGGCTTTGCTGACTTGTTCAAAGCGAATCATTCTTAATCCTCTCGGGCAAAAAGTGCCTCAATAAAGTCGCCCGCATTAAACGGACGCAGATCTTCAATACGTTCGCCAACACCGATATAGCGAATTGGAATACTGAACTGGTCAGCAACCGAGAAGATAACCCCGCCTTTGGCGGTACCATCCAGCTTAGTCAAGGTGATACCGGTCAGTCCAACCGCTTCATGGAACAGTTTGGCCTGGCTAATCGCGTTCTGCCCGGTGCTGGCGTCAATCGTCAGCATGACTTCATGCGGCGCATCGACATCCAGTTTTTTCATGACGCGGACAATCTTCTTCAGTTCTTCCATCAGGTGCGATTTATTCTGCAGGCGGCCTGCGGTATCGGCAATCAGGACGTCAACATTACGCGCCTTCGCCGCCTGGATGGCATCGAAAATAACCGATGCTGAGTCAGCGCCGGTATGCTGAGCAATCACTGGAATATTGTTACGCTGACCCCAAACCTGGAGCTGTTCAACGGCTGCCGCACGGAAGGTATCCCCTGCCGCCAGCATCACCGATTTACCCTGCTGCTCGAACTGACGCGCCAGCTTGCCGATGGTGGTGGTTTTACCGACGCCATTGACGCCGACCATCAGAATAACAAATGGCGTTTTGCCTTCAACGTTTAGCGGCTCGTCCACTTTAGCAAGAATATCGCCCATCTCTTCTTTCAGCAGGCCGTATAGCGCTTCCGCGTCGCGAAGCTGTTTACGGCTGGCGCCTTCGGTAAGATTAGCGATGATCTTACGGGTGGTCTCCACGCCAACATCGGCAATCAGCAGTTGCTCTTCCAGCTCTTCAAACAGATCATCGTCGATTTTCTTGCCACGGAACAAGCTGATAAATCCGGAACCGAGGTTCTGTTTGGTTTTTACCAGGCTACGTTTGAGGCGGGCGAAAAAGCCTTCTTTGGTCGGCTTTTCTTGCTCAAGCTGCGTGACGACGGTTTCATCCGGCACCACTTCAATGGCATTTTCTGCCGCATCCGCTGCAGCCAGGGCCTGCGCTTCCAGCTCTTCGTCCGAAATTTCCGGCTCCGCGTCGTCTTCTATCGGTTCTTCAACCGTCAGCGCTTCAACGACCACAACTTCCGGTTCGGCAATCACCTCTTCCGGTATATTTTCAGCCACCGCTTCAGCAACAACCGGCTCGGCGATGACTTCTTCAATCAGAGGCTCAACAGCCGCCTCTTCCGGCACCGGCTGTTCCACAATCTCCTCAACCGCAGCTTCAGGCTGATAAGCGACCGGCGGGACGATATTTTCTTCAGCAACCGGGGCTTCAACGACCGCCTGCGGCTGCTCGTTTTCCACAACCTGCTCGGTTACCTCAACGATATCGGCAGCGAAGGCTTCCGCATCTTCTTTTACCGCAGCAGGCGCTTCAATCGTTTCAGGCGTAACAACCGCTTCCACTGGCGATTCAGCCGCCGGAGATTGCTCTTCAACCTCTTGCTGAGCTTCTACTTTTTGTTCTGTTTCTGTTCCCTGCGCCTGCTCTTTTTGTCCAAAGCCCAGCCAGGAAAAGAAGCCACGTTTCTTGTCTTTCGCCATTTGCGACTACACTCCTCGCTGTTTATTCATGGCACAGCTTCGGCATATCGGTCGCGGAAGCTGAAAAAATGATGAAATTAGTCGGATAGTCTACCACTTAACTTAACTCGCATCACCGCCCCCGGATTAAGGTTTCGTCAACCGCTATCGATCGTTAGAATAGCAGCCCGGAAGTTGAGACTTGAGCAAAAAAATGAAGAAACCAAACCACGCAGGCAGCGGCCAGATCCGCATTATCGGCGGGCAATGGCGAGGCCGCAAATTACCGGTGCCGGAGAGCCCGGGTCTGCGCCCGACAACCGACCGGGTTCGCGAAACGCTTTTTAACTGGCTATCACCCACCATCGTCGACGCAAAATGCCTCGACTGCTTCGCCGGTAGCGGCGCGCTGGGCCTTGAAGCTCTATCCCGCTACGCGGCGAACGCCACGCTGCTGGAAATGGAGCGCGGCGTCGCCCAACAGTTGCAAAAGAATCTGGCCACGCTGAAGGCCAGCAACGGTAAAGTCGTCAATACCAATACCTTAGCGTTTCTTGCTCAGACAGGTACGCCGCACGATATCGTGTTTGTCGATCCCCCTTTTCGTAAAGGGCTACTCGAAGAGACGCTGAAATTGCTGGAAAGCAACGGCTGGCTTAACGATGAAGCGCTAATCTACATTGAGAGTGAAGTCGAAAACGGCTTACCGCCGGTGCCTGCAAGCTGGCATCTGTATCGAGAGAAAGTGGCCGGACAGGTCGCCTACCGCCTTTACCAACATGAGGTCCAGGGAGAAAACCATGCTGATTAATTTTGGCCGCTTGCTGATGCTGTGCGTGTGGGCGTTTTTATTGCTGAATCTGTTTCAACCGTTCCCAAAGCCGCTGAATATCTTCGTTAACGTGGCGCTGATCTTTATGATCCTGATGCACGGTCTGCAGTTGACGCTGCTGAAGGCGACGCAGACGAAAGAGATGCCGCCGCTGGGGCGCTTCGAGCAGGTTCGGATTTTCGTCTTCGGCGTGTTCGAACTGGTCGCCTGGCAAAAAAAGCTCAAGGCGACCCTGAAGAAGAAGTAGTCATCAAATATGACTCAGGGGTCCGGCGTAAACGCCATAAACTGCGAGCCCTTGTAGCTCAGCGTGCCTTTATCGCCGACGCTCAGCGTATGATACTGCGGTGCCTGCAGGCGAAAAACCACTTCCAGCCCGCCAGCTTCCGGCCTGAAGCTGGCCTCATAGCGCATCTCACTGCCGGCAGGCGTCACCGTCTGCTGGCGTGAGCGACGATCGTTAAGCACCTTCTCCCGCTTGTTGCTCACCACCACCCGCTTTTGTAACAGCGGCGCGGCTTCGTTCTCCATCTTTTCCCGACGCTGCTGCACATAACGATACGATGCGGCGACCACAATGATGGCAACGGCAACCATAAAAAAAAGCGGAACTTTACTCATTCACCTTGCCCCCAGGAATTATCAGGAATAAGAGTATTACATTGTCATCTTCCTCAGCAAACCACTACACTGAGATTCAGTACTGTAAGTACAATCACTTACTTAATGATAACAGATACAGGGACTTACTATGCTTTGGTCATTTATTGCTGTCTGTTTCTCCGCATGGCTTTACGTCGATGCATCTTATCGTGGACCCGCCTGGCGTCGTTGGGTGTTTAAGCCCGTCACGTTGATCCTGCTTCTGTTACTGGCCTGGCAAGCGCCGATGTTCAACGCCATCAGCTATCTGGTGCTGGCCGGTCTTTGCGCCTCGCTGGTTGGCGATGCGCTCACGTTGCTGCCTCGCCAGCGGGTGATGTACGCCGTGGGAGCGTTCTTTCTCTCGCATCTGCTCTACACCATTTGGTTTGCCAGCCAGCTAACGCTGTCGTTCTTCTGGCCGCTACCGTTGGTGCTGCTGATCCTCGGCGCTCTGCTGCTGGCAATTATCTGGACCCGACTGGAAGAGATGCGAATGCCAGTGTTTACCTTTATCGGCATGACGCTGGTGATGGTCTGGCTGGCCGGTGAGCTGTGGTTCGCCCGCCCAACCGATACCGCGCTGTCCGGTTTCGTTGGTGCGGCATTCCTGTTGCTGGGTAACGCTGTCTGGCTTATCAGCCATTATCGCCGTCGTTTCCGTGCCGATAACGCCATCTCCTCCGCGTTTTACTTCGCCGGGCACTTCCTGATCGTCCGCGCGCTTTATTTGTAATTAAGCGCTTGACTCTGGAGTCGACTCCAGAGTGTATCATTCGGGTAATGAGAAAATTATCATTACCCGGAGGGTCCTATGTCGACTCCAGAATCGCAGGATAAAAAAGTCCCACAATTCTCTTCATTAAAATTCGCGCCCGCTGCCCAGCCGCCTGAAAGCTGCTGCACGGACCACGCTTGTACCAATGAAACCATCGTCGAAAATGAAGCGCTGAATGGCGCGCGCTATAGCTGGATCGTCGAGGGAATGGACTGCGCGGCCTGCGCCCGCAAGGTGGAAACTGCGGTTCGCCAGGTGCCAGGAGTCAGCCAGGTTCAGGTGCTGTTCGCTACTGAAAAACTGCTGGTCAACGCTGATGCCGATATTCGCCCGCAGGTCGAAAGCGCGGTGCACGCCGCAGGTTACAAACTGCGTGATGAAAACGCGCCACAGCAAGAGGAAAAAACCTCGTGGCTGCGCGAGAATCTGGCGCTTATCACGCTGATTGTGATGATGGCCCTGAGCTGGGGGCTGGAGCAGTTCAACCATCCCTTTGGCGAACTGGCATTCATCGCTACCACCCTCGTCGGCCTGTGGCCCGTCGCCCGTCAGGCGCTTCGCCTGATTAAAAGCGGAAGCTGGTTCGCCATTGAAACCCTGATGAGCGTTGCCGCTATCGGCGCGTTGTTTATCGGTGCGACCGCCGAAGCAGCGATGGTGCTGCTGCTGTTCTTAATTGGCGAACGTCTTGAGGGCTGGGCCGCCAGCCGCGCGCGTCAGGGGGTTAGCGCATTGATGGCGCTGAAACCCGACACCGCAATTCGCATTCGCGACGGCGTGCGCGAAACGGTTGCCCAGCGCGACCTGCACCCCGGCGACGTGATTGAAGTCGCCGCCGGGGGCCGCCTGCCTGCTGATGGTCAGCTGTTGTCTCCTTTCGCCAGCTTTGATGAGAGCGCTTTGACCGGTGAGTCCGTACCGGTAGAACGTAATGCCGGTGAACGGGTGGCGGCAGGCGCAACCAGCGTCGATCGTCTGGTCCAGTTAACGGTTATCTCAGAGCCGGGCGACAGCGCTATCGATCGCATCCTGAAGCTGATTGAAGAAGCGGAAGAGCGCCGGGCGCCAATTGAGCGTTTTATCGATCGCTTTAGCCGCATCTATACCCCGGCGATTATGGTCGTCGCTCTGCTGGTCGCCATCATGCCACCGCTGCTGTTTGCGAGTGAATGGATGCCGTGGATCTACAAAGGCTTAACGCTGCTGCTGATTGGCTGCCCGTGCGCGCTGGTGATTTCCACCCCGGCGGCGATTACCTCCGGGCTGGCGGTAGCGGCACGTCGCGGCGCGTTGATTAAGGGCGGCGCGGCGCTGGAGCAATTAGGACGCGTGCGCCAGGTCGCGTTTGATAAAACCGGTACCCTGACCATCGGCCAGCCACGTGTCACCGCCGTTATCGCAACCGCCGAAATCGTTGAAAGCGATCTGCTGGCGCTGGCCGCCGCCGTGGAGCAAGGCTCCAGCCACCCATTAGCCCAAGCAGTGGTGCGGGAAGCAGAACAGCGCCAGCTCGCCATTCCGCTAGCCCACGCCCAGCGCGCGCTGGCTGGTTCCGGCATTGAGGCGGAAGTAGAAGGCCGTCGGGTGCTGATTTGCGCCGCCAGCAAAAATAGCGACCCGCAGTATGAGGAACGTATTCAGCAACTGGAAAGCGCCGGGCAAACGGTGGTGCTGGTGATGCGCGATGAGGTACTGCTGGGGATTCTGGCGCTGCGCGATACGTTGCGCGACGATGCTCGCCAGGCGGTCGATGAGCTACATCAACTGGGCGTTCAGGGGGTGATCCTTACCGGTGATAATCCGCGCGCGGCGGCGGCTATCGCCAGCGAGCTGGGGCTGGAATTTCGCGCCGGGCTGCTGCCTGCGGATAAAGTGCAGGCGGTCATGGCGCTCAACGCGGACACGCCGCTGGCAATGGTCGGCGACGGTATCAACGATGCCCCGGCAATGAAAGCCGCGACTATAGGTATCGCTATGGGTAGCGGCACCGACGTCGCCCTGGAGACCGCAGACGCAGCGTTAACCCATAACCGCTTAACCGGTCTGGCGCAGATGATTTCGCTGGCCCGCGCCACCCACGCCAATATTCGGCAAAACATCGCCATCGCGCTGGGTCTGAAGGGGATCTTCCTCGTCACCACCCTGCTCGGCCTGACCGGCCTGTGGCTGGCGGTGTTGGCGGATACCGGGGCGACGGTGCTGGTCACCGCCAACGCGTTGCGGTTGTTGCGTAAGAAGTAGTATCCACCCTGGGGGCGGCGCAGAGCGCCTTGCCCGGGCTACAGGCTGGTTTTTGTAGATACTGTGAGCATCGGCAACCATTTTTAGTTGCGGGGCTCTCTCCGGTTTCTGGATGACAGACACACCAGCGACAGCACCCTCTGGGTGCTGTTTTTCTATTCCCGCAGTCTTTTCGTCCCTACGCTACCGCTATTCCATGTTGTGACGCATCGAACGGCTCCCCTGACTTCAGCACTCCGTACGCCACCTGCGCCAGCTTGCGCATCATCGCCCCTATGATAACTTTCGCGCGTTTGCCATTCCCTTCCAGTCTCTTTCTGAACGCTTTTCCCCACGCCGTGTGATACAGCGCTGATATTGCTGGCATATATAATGCTCTGCGCAACTGAACCGGACCCGCTTTACTCATCCGGCTCGCCCGCATCACGCTACTGCCTGACTCATGCTGCACCGGCGTCAGCCCTGCATACGCGGCGAACTGCCGCGCTGTGGCAAACCTCAGCTTCAGTCCCGTATACGCCAGCAGGACCGCCGCCGTTTTCTCGCCGATACCCGGGATGCTGTTCAGCAGCTTCCGCCGTTGCTTCATATCCGGGTCGTTGTCCGTCAGGTCTTTTATCTGTTTTTCGATACGTTTCAGTTCAGCACTCAGGCACTCCAGGAGCACATCGATGCTCGCTAACTGGACCTCCGGGGCTGTTTCCTGACGGTTTTTCTCCTGCGTCTGCATCTCTGTCAGCGCCTGATGCCGTAACACCAGCGCTTTCAGGGCCCGCTCTGTCGGGTGCGGTGCCTCCCATGCTGACGGACGTTTCTCCCGGCAGAAGTGCGCCAGCATACGGGCATCGACTTTGTCGGTTTTACTGCGCAACCCTTCACTACGGGCGAAGGCGGCACTCAGGGCGGGGTTGATAATGGAGACGGTATAACCGGCATCACTCAGATACGCGGCAGCCTCTTCCATGTAGGTACTGGTGGACTCCATGCAGACATGGGCATGGTTCACATCATGGCTGCGAAGCCAGCGGACAAGCGCTTCATGTCCGGAGGGCGTATTTTCGAATTTTTTACCGCGATGTCGACCATCAGGGCGCAGGATATCAACATCGAGCTTAGCTTTGGCAACATCAATGCCGATGAAGTACAGTTCATTTTCCATAGTGAAACCAACCTTGCGAATACGGGTTACCGGTGAAAGCCGGTCCATGATACTGTCCGGTTTATCACATGAGAAAGAACGGCAGTCCGGTGCAAAGATCTACGGAACAGGCGCGAAAGCCTAAGCCCGGACACGGCATCCGGACCGCCATCAGAGAGAACTGGCCGGTTCTTTCTGATGGAGTCATCATACAAGCCCGGACAGGTGCGAAGCACCGCCTCCGGGGAAACCAGAAGCAGATCAGTGGCTTTTACGAATCAGATAACGGTACGGCAGCGCCTCGGTTTCCTGCGCCAGCAGCTCGTGTTCCATAAAGCGGCAAAAACCGGGGATATCGCGGGTGGTTGCCGGATCGTCGGCTACAATCAGCAGCGTCTCGCCCACAGGCATCGTACGCACGGTCTTACGCACCATCATCACCGGTTCCGGGCAACGAAGCCCCTGCGCATCAAGAGTATGGTCAGGACTGGAGAAAAGTTCGCTCATTTTCATCTCATATCAACAAAACGCCCCTAGTTTACCCCCAGTTCATCAGTACGCAAGCCAGGTTAACGTTTGCGCGAAAAACAACCATTGCATTACGCACCCAACGCAGTATCATGCAGCCGTTTTTATTGGGTTCCCTCACCCCAACCACTAAAAAGGTCACAATATGAGTCCGTTTACTACCGTACAGCGTAAAAAAGCGCTGATCTGGCTATCGCTTTTCCATCTGCTGGTCATCACTTCCAGTAACTATCTGGTGCAGCTACCGATCTCCATCTTTGGTTTTCATACCACCTGGGGCGCGTTCAGCTTTCCGTTTATTTTCCTTGCCACCGATCTTACGGTGCGGATTTTCGGCGCTCCGCTGGCACGACGCATTATCCTCGCGGTCATGATCCCGGCGCTGGTGATCTCCTACGGGGTTTCTGCGCTGTTCTATATGGGTGAATGGCAGGGTTTTGCCGCCTTAACCAGCTTTAACCTGTTTGTCGCTCGTATCGCCGCCGCCAGCTTTATGGCCTACGCGCTGGGGCAAATCCTCGATGTCCACGTCTTTAACCGCCTGCGTCAAAACCGTCGCTGGTGGCTGGCGCCGACCGCATCGACCCTCTTCGGTAACGTCAGCGATACCCTGGCCTTCTTCTTTATCGCCTTCTGGCGCAGCCCGGACCCGTTTATGGCGGCGCACTGGGGAGAAATCGCCATTGTCGATTATTGCTTCAAAGTGCTGATTAGCATCGTTTTCTTCCTGCCGATGTACGGCATGCTGTTGAATATGCTAATGAAAAAGCTGGCAGATAAATCCGATTTATCGGCATTGCAGCCAGGTTAAGAGTACTCACAGAGTGATGTGATAAGATACGCGGATGAGCCGTTAATGGCCGTTTATCGAAAGGAAGATGTCAATGCGCAATTTGGTTAAATATGTCGGTATTGGCCTGCTGGTTATGGGGCTTGCGGCCTGTGATAACAGCGACACAAAAACGCCGACTGCCGGGGCTGCAGCGGAAAGTAACGCCAGCGGGCAACCTATTAGTCTGCTGGATGGCAAACTAAGCTTCTCTCTACCGGCAGGTATGACCGATCAGAGCGGCAAGCTGGGCACCCAGGCCAACAATATGCACGTCTACTCTGATGCCACCGGCCAGAAAGCGGTGATTGTGATTGTTGGCGACAGCACCAATGAAGATTTGGCCGTGATGGCGCAGCGTCTGGAAGAGCAGCAGCGCAGTCGCGATCCGCAGCTGCAGGTCGTGACCAATAAATCCGTTGAGATTAAGGGTCATACGCTGCAGCAGCTCGACAGCATTATCTCCGCGAAGGGCCAGACCGCATGGTCTTCTGTGCTCCTCGGCAAAGTTGACGACAAACTGCTGACCCTGCAGGTCACGCTACCGGCGGATAACCAACAGCAAGCGCAGACTGAAGCAGAAAACATCATCAACACTCTCGTCATTCAGTAACTACTGGCCTGACGCTACGGCCTCCGGTTCACCGACCGGGGGCCGTTTTTTTAACCGCCACCCTAACAGCAACGCTACCGCCACCAGCCCCGCCGCCGCCAGATAAATCGAAGAAATCCCCGCCCACGCCATTAATAATCCGGCAAGCGGACCGGTGATCCCCAATGAGAGATCCATAAACACCGTATAGGTTGCCAGCGCCGATCCCTGATTCTGCTGCGGCACGGCCTTCACCGCCACCACGCCAAGCGCCGGGAACACCAGTGAGAAACCTGCCCCGGCCAGGAAAGTACCGATTTTCGCCATCAGCGTCGTCTCCGCCAGTCCCACCAGTAGCAGCCCAATAATCTCAACCACAAAGCAGATCATCGCCACGTTCAGCCCGCCAAGACGATTAATCCCATTGGGGAACAGCAGGCGGGTGCCAACAAACGCACAGCTAAACAGCGTTAACGCGAAGGCCGCGCCATCCCAGCCTTTAGCGTCATAAAACAGGGTAATAAAGGTGGCGATAACGCCAAAACCGGCCGAAGCCAGGGCCAGGGCCATCCCGTAGAGCCAGACCCGTCCCAGCACCGCGCGAAACGACATCGCTTTGCCCTTGCCCGCTTTCACCGCTGCACGCGGCAGTGCGCACAGTACCGCCACCAGCGCCACCGCCATAATGGTGAACGCCAGACCATGCAGGCCGATTAGGGAATAACAAAGCACGCCGAGCGGTGCGCCCATCGCCATTGCACCGTAGGTCACGATACCGTTCCACGAAATCACTCTGCCGATATGCAGCGAACCGACAACACCGACGCCCCATAGCGTCGAACCTGTGCCTGCAAAGCTTTGTCCGATACCAAGAATAACGCGCCCAAGGCACAGCAGGAGCAAGCTCACCATCGGCCAGCCGCCGCTAAACGCCGCCAGCAGATAGCACAGCCCGCTCAGAAAGCAGCCGCACAGGCCAAAGACGACGATTTTTTTCGGCCCAAGCAGGTCGGCGTAGCGCCCGGCATGAGGGCGGCTCAGCAGCGTGGCGAAATACTGGAGGCTAATCACCAGACCCGCCCAGAACGCGCTGAACCCCATCACGTCATGAACATAACCCGGCAACACCGCCAGCGGCAGCCCAATCGTCATGTAGCTGGCAAAGTTAAAGATAACCACCGAGACAATCCGCAGATTGAGACGCAGTCCATTGAGTGCCGGTTCGGCAGCGGCTTCAGGCATGGGTTCCACCATTTTTTTACAACAGTGTTTCATTTTTACCATGCTGCACGCTTTAAATCAGCAGCCAGATTAGGAATATCGGCAGCAAACCAACCGCTACACTTAATGAAAATCATAAGAAAGGAACCGTTAATGACAACCCCTCAGCCCGATAAAACGGGCATGCATATCCTGCTTAAGCTGGCATCACTGGTCATTATCCTCGCGGGTATTCATGCGGCGGCAGATATCATCGTACAGCTATTGTTGGCGCTTTTCTTCGCCATTGTCCTCAATCCCCTGGTGACCTGGTTTATCCGTCGCGGCGTCCGGCGTCCCGTCGCCATCACTCTCGTGGTAGCAGTAATGCTGATTGTTCTCACTGCGCTTATTGGCGTGCTTGCCGCTTCGGTTAACGAATTCGTCGCGATGCTGCCGAAGTACAACAAGGAGCTGACGGCAAAAGTCATGCACCTACAGGAGATGCTGCCATTCTGGCATACCCATATGTCCCCGGAGCGTATGCTACAGCGCATCGATTCCGATAAGCTGGTCACCCTGACGACGGCGCTAATGACCGGGCTGTCGGGCGCTATGGCCAGCGTCATCCTGCTGGTTATGACCGTTGTCTTCATGCTGTTTGAAGTGCGCCATGTCCCCTACAAGCTGCGCTTTGCGCTTAATAATCCGCAAATTCATATCGCCGGTCTCCATCGGGCATTGAAAGGGGTCTCACATTATCTGGCGCTGAAAACGCTGCTCAGTCTGTGGACCGGGGTTATCGTCTGGTTAGGGCTGCTGTTAATGGGAATTCAGTTTGCATTGATGTGGGGAGTCCTGGCTTTTCTGTTGAACTATGTGCCCAATATTGGTTCGGTGATTTCCGCCGTTCCGCCAATGATTCAGGCGCTGCTGTTTAACGGTTTTTATGAATGCCTGCTGGTTGGCGCACTCTTTTTAGTTGTTCATATGATCATCGGCAATATTCTAGAACCGCGCATGATGGGGCATCGACTGGGCATGTCTACGCTGGTAGTTTTCCTCTCATTACTGATTTGGGGGTGGCTGCTTGGCCCGGTGGGCATGCTACTTTCGGTGCCGTTAACCAGCGTATGCAAAATATGGATGGAGACCACTAAAGGCGGCAGCAAATTAGCCCTCTTGCTCGGACCGGGACGCCCCAAAAGCCGGCTGCCCGGCTAGCCACTTTTTACAGCAGCAACGGGTTATCGTATTTTGTATTGAAATACGATAACCCCAACAGCATCCATTAAGAGCCCCATATTAAAACACCAGATACTCTTGACAATTCGCCTGCTACTCATAAAAAACACCACCAGAAAAAGTAGTAAATCAAACCCTATTGATTATATTCATTGATAGAAGGCGTTAATTTACTTATACTTTCTCTTCTGCATTTATATTTGCAACTGGTTTTAATTCAACACTAAAAATCTAATAACATTAGAATATTTGGCTGATACACCCTTTAAAAACAGATAAATGCATTAATCAAATAGAATAATACAGATGACTTTATTGCATCCATGCATCGATATATTCAAACGGTGTATAAACATTTCCTCGACCAATAGATTAATAGGGAGTATTCATGAAAAAGGTTATTCGCTGGGCTGCCGCGATTGCGGTTATCGGTGCTCTGGCTGGCTGCGCACGTACCGCGCCTATTGAGCAAATCCAGACCACTGTAAGCGCAGGTCATACCGAAGCCCAGGTCAAAAAAGCAATTATCAAAGCGGGCGCACAACGCGAATGGATTATGTCAGACGCAGGTCCTGGGGTCATCAAAGCCCGTCAGCAATCACGTGACCATGTTGCCGAAATAAAAATCACCTACTCTGCCACCCGCTATTCCATCAACTACGATAGCAGCCTCAACCTGATGGCTTCCGGCGGAAAAATTCATAGAAACTATAACCGCTGGGTACACAACCTCGATAAAGACATTCAGATTAACCTGGCCGCAGATTCGGCTCTGTAATTCTGTCCCTGAAGTACATGCGGGCCAGTAATGGCCCGCTCCCTCTACTGACACTGTAAAAGGTTGTGCCGAACGTGTACAAAAAGGACTCTCTCAGCGCACTGGATGCCATTACCGAAGCGCAACGTATTGCTTTTGCCCCCATGCTCTTTCAAACCGCATTATGCCTGCGCAATTCAGGCATCCTGGATTATCTCGATAAGCAAGGAAAACTCGGCGCAACGCTTGAAGCTATTTGCACGGATTGCGACGTCAATGAATATGCCGTCAGCGTATTGCTGGATATGGGATTAAGCGGACGCATCCTTACCCATAAAGAGGGGCAATATTATCTCGCTAAAGTAGGACATTTCTTACTTCATGATGCAATGACCCGAGTAAATATGGATTTCACTCAGGACGTTTGCTATCAGGGATTGTTCTTTTTAGAAAATGCGTTGCAGGAAGGAAAGCCTTCTGGGTTAAAAGTTTTTGGCGACTGGCCAACCATTTATCCCGCATTATCGCAGCTCCCACAGGCGGCGCGTAAAAGCTGGTTCGCATTTGATCATTACTATTCTGACGGCGCTTTCAACGCTGCGCTGCCGTATGTATTCGCCAGTCAGCCTGCAACCCTGTACGATGTAGGCGGAAATACCGGAAAATGGGCGCTGCGCTGCTGCCAGTATGATGAAAATATCGCGGTAACGTTATTAGACTTGCCACAACAAATTGCGCTGGCTCGCGAAAATATAGAAAATGCGGGTCTGTCTCATCGCATTGATTTTCATGCCGTGGATATGCTGAGCGACGAGTGCCTGCCGGGAGAGGCTGATATCTGGTGGATGAGCCAATTTCTTGACTGCTTTTCGCCAGAACAAATTGTCACCATGCTCAGTAATGTGGCGCGCGTGATGAAACCAGGCGCAAGGTTATGCATTCTGGAACTGTTCTGGGACGCGCAGAAATTTGAAGCGGCCTCATTTAGCCTGAATGCGTCTTCGCTCTATTTTACCTGTATGGCCAACGGGAATAGCCGTTTCTACAGCGTAGAGAAGTTTTACCGCTATCTTGAAATGGCAGGATTCGAGATAGAACAACGCCACGATAATTTAGGCGTCGGGCATACCTTATTGATATGCCAGAAAATAAAATAATAAAGCAGCGCTAAGCGCTGTTTTGGCGTTCAAATTAACGCCAGCAGAATCATTGATCGATCGCGGACGCGAGTGGATGACATTTTCATTAAACATAGTTGATTGGCAAGCCATGGCACCTGGGGTCAATGGCAGCGAACAGTGGCTTCAGTGGTCACGGCATTTGCACGCCATCGATCCAGCGGCCTCCCCAGCCAGGCTTAGCGAGCTGCCGATGATGACCGCCCGCCGACTCAGTTCCGGTAGCAAGCTGGCCGTAGAATGCGGACTGGCGATGCTGCGCCGTCATCATATCGACGCGGTGCTGTACACCAGCCGCCACGGCGAGCTGGAGCGCAATTACCGAATCCTCCACGCTCTGGCGACAGAGCAGGCGCTCTCGCCAACCGATTTCGCCTTATCGGTGCATAACTCCGCCGTGGGTAACCTGACGATTGCGGCAAAAAAACCGATAGTCTCATCATCGCTTTCTGCCGGACGAGATACCTTCCAGCAGGGCTTATATGAAGTGATGGGGCTGTTACAGGCGGGCTATCAGCGCGTACTAATGGTCGATTTCGATGGCTTCCTGCCCGAGTTTTATCACCCACAGCTGCCATCTGATATGCCAACCTGGCCCTATGCGACGGCATGGGTGATTGAAGCAGGCAGCGAATGGCAGTGTCAAACTCAGCGCCAAAGCGTGCCCAGCGAAGAGACCGCCCTGCCGCAAAGCCTGCTGTTTTTACGCCACTATTTACAACACGCCGACGCCTTTACGCTCCCCGGCGAGCGCGTTCAGTGGCTATGGAGCCGCGCATGAACGGCGTCTTGTCACAGCTAAACCGTCTCTGGCGAGCGGCGATGACCGGCCTTTGTTTCGCGCTGTTCGGGATTGGCGGGCTGCTGCTCTCTCTTGTCTGGTTCAATCTGCTACTGGTGACGGTCCGCAACAAGGCCCGCCGCCGTCGCCTCGCGCGGCGCAGTATTTCGGCAAGTTTTCGACTCTTTTTAACCGTAGTAAAATCCGTCGGCGTACTCGATTACCGCATTGAAGGGGGTGATATTTTACGCCAGGAGCACGGCTGCCTGGTCGTCGCCAACCACCCTAGCCTTATCGATTACGTCATGCTGGCGTCCGTCATGCCCGAAACCGACTGTCTGGTGAAAAGTGCGCTGCTGAAAAATCCCTTCCTCAGCGGCGTAATTCGTGCCGCGGATTATCTGGTTAACGATCAAGCCGATGCCCTGCTGCCCGCCAGTCGTCAGCGTTTAAAGCAAGGCGATACTATTTTGATTTTTCCCGAGGGAACGCGCACGCTGCCCGGCGAAAAAATGACGCTACAACGCGGCGCGGCTAATATCGCGGTGCGCTGTAGCAGCGATTTACGCGTGGTGGTTATCCGCTGCAGCGAGCACATGCTGGGCAAACAGAGCAAGTGGTATGACGCACCGCAAACCAAACCGCGCTTTACCATTACGGTTGGCGAGCGGGTGCAAATCGACCAATTTTACGACGCAAATATACAAGAACCGGCGCTGGCGGCAAGGCAGTTGAACCGGCATCTTTTGCTTCAATTACAATCAGGTACTACGCCTGGCACAGGAATTAATGATGCAAGCGCTCTATCTTGAAATTAAAAATTTGATTATCAACACATTGAATCTGGACGAGCTGTCCGCTGACGATATCGACACTGAAGCAGCGCTGTTTGGCGATGGTCTGGGTCTGGACTCAATCGATGCTCTGGAGCTCGGTCTGGCAGTGAAAAACCAGTATGGCGTGGTGCTGTCGGCTGAGAGCGAAGAGATGCGCCAGCACTTCTTTTCCGTCGCCACGCTGGCATCTTTCATTCACGCGCAACGTGCCTGAGGAGAGTCCGTTATGACCGATCAAAAAGCCATTTACGAAGAAGTCTCCACGCTGTTGGTTAAGCTGTTTGAAATCGACCCACAGGATATTAAGCCCGAGGCGCGTCTGTACGACGATCTGGAGCTGGACAGCATTGATGCTGTTGACATGATCGTGCATCTGCAAAAGAAAACCGGTAAGAAAATCAAGCCGGAAGAGTTCAAAGCCGTGCGTACCGTGCAGGATGTTGTCGACGCGGTAGAACGCCTGCTCAAAGAAGCCTGATTCGGCATGTCAGGCGTTCGCTCGCTACCGGTGGTCCCACTGCTGACGGGCTTACTGCTTCTGGCCTGGCCATTTTTGATTTGGTTTGGGCTGGCGCATAACAGCCTGCACTGGCTGCTGCCTCTGATGGCGCTGCTGCTTTTTTTACGCTTTCGCCAGACCCGGCGACAGGCGGGACCGCTGCGCATCGTCACCCAGGTGGTAGCGATAGCGGGCATGACGCTTTGCATTGCCAGCTATCTGCTTAAAACGCACCAGTTGCTGCTGTTCTACCCGGTGGTGGTCAACGCCGTCATGCTGGCGGTGTTTGGCGGTTCGCTATGGTCATCCATGCCCATCGTCGAACGTCTGGCGCGACTGCGCGAGCCCGCTCTTGCGGATACTGGCGTGCGCTATACCCGCCGCGTGACGCAAATCTGGTGCGCCTTTTTCATCATCAACGGCGGCATTGCGCTGTTTACCGCGCTACGCGGTGATATGTCTCTGTGGACGGCCTGGAACGGGATGCTCTCCTATCTGTTGATGGGAACGCTGATGGCGGGCGAGTGGTTAGTCCGCCGCCGGGTGATTAAACGAGATATCCAATGAAGCAGCCTCTCCCACTCTCAGAGTGGCTCAGCGCCCAACGTCCAGCCGAGATGCCCATTGCATGGCAGGAAGACTGCACCTGGACACTCGGTCATCTACGCCATGATGTTGACCAGTTGATAACGCACCTGCATCAGCAGGAAGCTGAACGCTGGGCGCTATGCTTTGAGAACAGCTATCTGTTTATCGTGGCGCTGCTGGCGACGCTGCATGCGGGCAAAACGCCGGTGATCCCCGGTCACTGCCGCGTGTCGTTATTAAACGAGCAGCGCGCGCTGTTTGACGGCGTATTGAGCGATAAGTCGCTGGACTGGCAGGGAGCGCAGCTGATTGTCAGATCTACCATGGCAAACGCAACGCACGAAATCTCTTTACCCGCGATCCGCGCGGACGCCTTCGTTGAACTCTTTACTTCAGGTTCTACCGGCCAGCCGAAGCGGGTCATCAAGCCCATTAGTCGCCTTGACCGCGAAGCAGCACTGCTCGCCTCACGTTTTTCCGACCGTCTTGCAGGCTGTCGGGTCGTGGCCTCGGTGGTCCCTCAGCATTTGTACGGCCTGACGTTTCGTATCTTCCTGCCGATGACGCTGGGTCTGCCGCTGCATGCCGCCATGACCTGGTACGCCGAACAGCTGGCCGCCCTGAGCCATGAACATCGCTATGCGTTTATCAGCAGCCCGGCGTTTCTCAAACGCCTCGACAACCAGCTGACGCCTCCACCGGTCGAACTGATTTTGTCCGCAGGCGGCATGCTGCCCTGGCAAGATGCCGCACAGGCCGCCGGTTGGCTGCAAGTCTGGCCGGACGAAATTTATGGCAGTACCGAAACCGGTGTTATCGCCTGGCGCCATCGCCAGCAAGACGACGCGGCATGGTTGCCCTTTCCCGGCGTCAGGTTTCATGCTGAAAATGATGCATTTCGCGTGTTTTCTCCGCTGATTGCTGATGATAATGGCCTGTTACTCGACGATGCCCTGCATTTTGCAGAAAGCGGCCAGTTTCGCCTGACGGGGCGTCGGGGCCGGATAGTTAAAATTGAAGAGAAACGTATTTCACTTGGCGAAGTGGAGCAGCGCCTGCTGGCGCTGGACGGCATCCTTGACGCGGCGGTATTGCCAGTGACTCGCGGCAGCCGTCAGGGCGTTGGCGCATTGCTGGTGCTGGACGACAACGCCCGCGAGCGCTGGAGTAAAAGCCAGGAATTAGCATGGCGTAAAGCGCTGCGCGCGTTGCTTGAGCCGGTTGCTATTCCTCGTTACTGGCGGGTGGTTGATGAAATCCCGGTCAACAGTATGAACAAGCGTGTCTATGCGCAATTACAGGAGTTATTTCATGAAACCCCATGAAATTGAGCGCCATCAGGCACAACCTCATCAGGTTGAAATCGTTTTGCATCTCGACCCTTCACTGTTCTGGTTTCGTGGACATTTTGCCGTGCAGCCGCTGCTGCCCGGCGTCGCGCAGATGGACTGGGTAATGCATTACGCCACCACGCTGCTCGCCCCCGGCTGGCGTTTTCACAGCATTCAGAACGTGAAATTTCAGGCCCCGCTGCTGCCGGAAACCATCGTCACGCTGATCCTGAACTGGCAAGAAGAGCGGCAGATGCTGAGCTTCAGCTATCAGCGCCATGATGGCGATGCGCGCCACACCACCAGTAGCGGGAAAATCCGGTTATGCCGATAGCCTTCCAGCCCTGCGTACTGATCCCCTGCTACAACCACGGCTCAATGATGGCAAGCGTGCTGGCGCGGCTTCAGCCGTTCGGCCTGCCCTGCATTGTGGTGGACGACGGCAGCGACGACGCCACGCGGGATGAACTGGCCCGCCTGGCGGCAGAAGATAAAAATCTGACCTTAATTCGCCTGCCGATTAACTCGGGCAAAGGTGCGGCGACGATCTGCGGCATGCAGGCGGCGGCAGAGGCCGGATTCAGCCATGCGGTGCAGGTTGATGCCGACGGCCAGCATGCCATTGAAGATATTCCTGAACTGCTTGCACTGGCAGAGCTTCACCCTACAGCGCTGATTTCCGGGCAACCCATTTATGACGATTCCATACCCCGCTCGCGCCTGTACGGACGCTGGGTGACCCACGTCTGGGTGTGGATTGAAACGCTCTCGCTCCAGCTCAAAGACAGCATGTGCGGCTTTCGGGTTTATCCGGTAGCACCGACGCTACAGCTGGCGCAGCGCGTGACGCTCGGCAAGCGAATGGATTTTGATACCGAAGTAATGGTGCGCCTCTACTGGCAAGGTAACACCAGCTATTTTGTCCCCACCCGCGTCACCTATCCGCTGGACGGGCTATCGCATTTCGATGCCCTCAAAGACAACCTGCGCATTTCACGGATGCACACGCGCCTTTTTTTTGGCATGTTGCCGCGCATCCCGTCGCTGCTTTTTCGCCGCGCATCGCCACACTGGGCGCGCCAGCAGGAAGTAAAGGGATTATGGGGGATGCGCCTGATGCTACTGGTGTGGCGATTACTCGGGCGCAAAGCATTCTCCCTGCTGCTCTACCCGGTGGTCGGCGTTTACTGGCTGACGGCAACCACCGCCCGCAAAGCCTCCCAACGCTGGATTGCTCGCGTGCGTGAACAGCTAACCGCTCGCCAGATGCCGCTGCCGCCATCGCTCACCAGCTATCAGCACTTCCTGCGTTTTGGCGATGCGATGCTCGATAAAATTGCCAGCTGGCGTGGCGAACTGCGGTTAGGCCGCGATGTGGTCTTTGCTCCAGGAGCTGAAGAGACGCTCAACGTTAGCTCTCCACGCGGCAAGCTGCTGCTGGCCTCGCATCTGGGCGATGTTGAAGCCTGTCGCGCGCTGGCGCAATTACAGGGCAGCAAAACCATCAACGCGCTGGTGTTTAGCGACAATGCCCAGCGCTTTAAGCAAATTATGCAAGAAATGGCCCCGCAGGCCGGGCTGAATCTGCTGCCGGTAACCGATATTGGCCCGGATACCGCGATCCTGCTTAAAGAGAAGATGGATCGCGGCGAGTGGATTGCCATCGTCGGCGATCGCATTGCGGTCAACCCGCAACGCGGCGGCGAATGGCGCGTCTGCTGGAGCCACTTTATGGGGCAAGCGGCCCCCTTCCCGCAGGGACCTTTTATTCTCGCCTCTATTTTACGCTGCCCGGTGGATCTGATTTTCGCCCTGCGCCAACAGGGGAAACTGCGTATTCACTGCGAGCCTTTCGCCGACCCGCTACTGTTGCCGCGCGCCGACCGGCAAAACGCATTACAGCAAGCCATCGATCGCTACGCCGAACGTCTGGAACACTACGCGCTACAGTCGCCGCTCGACTGGTTTAACTTTTTCGATTTCTGGCAGCTGCCGGATACCAAAGACAAGGAGTAAGGGTGCTTAACGATCCCCGCTTTACGGCTGAAGTCGAGCTGACCATTCCGTTCCACGACGTCGATATGATGGGCGTGGCGTGGCACGGAAACTATTTCCGCTATTTCGAAATTGCCCGCGAGGCGCTGCTGAATCAGTTCGATTATGGTTATCGGCAGATGAAAGAATCGGGCTATCTGTGGCCGGTGGTCGATACCCGCGTCAAGTACCGCAACCCTCTGACCTTTGAGCAGCGCATTCGCGTACGCGCCCGCCTTGAGGAGTTCGAAAACCGTCTGCGCATTGGTTACGAAATTTTCGATGCCGAAACCGGCAAGCGTGCCACTACCGGCTACACCATCCAGGTGGCGGTGGAAGAAAAAAGCCGCGAACTGTGCTTCGTCAGCCCGGCTATCCTGTTCGAACGTATGGGGGTCACACCATGAGATACTTACCACTGCTGGCGCTGCTCATCAGCCCTTTCGTCAGCGCCCTGACGCTTGATGATCTGCAACAGCGCTTTACCGAACAGCCGGTGGTTCGCGCTCACTTCGATCAAACCCGCACCATCAAGGATCTGCCGCAGCCGCTGCGATCCCAGGGCAAAATGCTGATCGCTCGCGAACAGGGTTTACTGTGGGATCAAACCGCCCCGTTCCCGATGCAGCTGCTGCTCGATGACAAACGGATGGTACAGGTGATCAACGGCCAGCCGCCGCAAACCATCACCGCCGAGAACAACCCACAAATGTTCCAGTTCAACCATCTGCTGCGCGCGCTGTTCCAGGCGGATCGTAAAGTGCTGGAAGAGAACTTCCGCGTGGAGTTTGCTGACAAAGGCGAAGGCCGCTGGACGCTGCGCCTGACGCCGATCACCACGCCGCTGGATAAGATTTTCGCGACCATCGATTTAGCCGGAAAAATCTATCTGGAGAGCATTCAACTGAACGATAAGCAGGGCGATCGTACCGATATCGCCCTTTCCCAACACCAACTGACGCCTGCACAGCTGACCGATGACGAACGCCAACGCTTTGCCGCCCAGTAAACGTCCCGCGCTGTTCTGGGGAATCGCCTGCCTGATCCTGCTGGGCGTGTTGCTGACGCTGTTGCCTCAGGCACGGCTTAACAGCAGCGTCCTGGCGATGCTGCCAAAACAGGCGCTCGGCGCGATCCCACCGAGCCTCAACGACGGCTTTATGCAGCGCCTTGACCGGCAGCTGGTCTGGCTGGTAAGCCCCGGGAAAAAAGCCGACCCGCAGGTTGCCCGCAGCTGGTTATCGCTATTACAGAAATCGCAGGCGCTGGCTGAGGTCAAAGGCCCGATGGACGCCGACAGCCAGCAGGCCTGGGGCACCTTCTTCTGGCAGCACCGCAACGGCCTGATCGATAGCGACACCCGAGCACGCCTGCAAAACGGCGGCGAGGCGCAGGCGCAGTGGATTCTTTCCCAACTCTACTCAGCCTTCTCTGGCGTGAGCGGTAAAGAACTGCAAAACGACCCGCTGATGCTGATGCGCGGCTCGCAGTTGGCAATGGCCAAAAACGGCCAGCGCCTGCGGCTGATGGACGGCTGGCTGGTGGCCCAGGATGAACAGGGTAACTACTGGTACCTGCTGCACGGCGAGCTGGCCGGTTCGTCGTTTGATATGCAGCAGACGCACCAGCTAGTCACCACGCTCAATACGCTGGAAGGTGAGCTCAAGGCGCAATATCCGCAGGCGCAGCTGTTGTCTCGCGGGACCATGTTCTACAGCGATTACGCCAGCCAGCAGGCGAAGCGAGATGTTTCGACCCTCGGCGTTGCCACCCTGTTTGGGGTGATTTTGCTGATTGTGGCGGTGTTCCGTTCCCTGCGCCCGCTGCTGCTGTGCCTGATTTCGATCGGCATTGGCGCGCTGGCGGGCACCGTCGTCACGTTGCTGATTTTTGGCGAGCTGCACCTGATGACGCTGGTGATGAGCATGAGCATCATCGGGATCTCCGCCGACTACACGCTCTACTATCTGACCGAGCGGATGGTGCACGGCGCAGAAACCTCACCGTGGCAAAGCCTCAGCAAAGTGCGCAATGCCCTGCTGCTGGCGCTGCTTACCACCGTGGCGGCGTATCTGATTATGATGCTCGCCCCCTTCCCCGGCATTCGTCAGATGGCGGTATTCGCGGCGGTGGGCCTGAGCGCTTCCTGCCTGACGGTGATTTTCTGGCATCCGTGGCTGTGTCGTGGGCTGCCGGTGCGCCCGGTTCCGGCGATGGTGCTGATGCTACGCTGGCTTGCGGCCTGGCGACGCAATAAAAAGCTTTCCGTCGGCCTGCCGGTAGCGCTGGCTCTCTTCTCACTGGCGGGAATAGCGACGCTGCGCGTGGATGATGATATCTCGCAGCTTCAGGCACTGCCGCAGGATATTCTGGCACAGGAAAAAGCGATTACCGCGCTGACCGGGCAGAGCGTCGATCAGAAGTGGTTTGTGGTGTACGGCAAGTCTGCACAGCAAACGCTGGAGCGGCTGGAACTGTTTACCCCCGCGCTGGAGCAGGCGAAAAAAGAGGGATGGCTTGGCGGCTATCGCACTATTGCGCTGAATTCACTCGCCCGACAGCAGCAGGATCTCAGCCTGCTGAAAAACGCAGCGCCAGCCGTCATCAAAGCCCTGAACAACGCCGGGCTAGCGACGGTAAATCCCGATCTTAACGCTATGCCGGTAACGGTCGATGCCTGGCTTACCAGCCCGGCCAGCGAAGGCTGGCGGCTGCTGTGGATAACGCTGGCCGATGGCGAAAGCGGCGTGCTGGTACCGGTTGAAGGGATAAAAAACAGTGCTGCATTAAGCACCCTCAGCACGAAATACTCCGGCGTCGCGTGGGTGGATCGTAAAAGCAGCTTTGACGAACTGTTCGCGCTGTATCGCCATATTCTGACCGGCCTGCTATTGGTTGCGCTGGCAGTGATTGCCTGCGGCGCGATGGTGCGACTTGGCTGGCGCAAAGGGCTAATCAGTCTCGTGCCATCGGTATTATCACTGGGTTGCGGTCTGGCGGTGCTGGCGCTCAGCGGCCATGCAGTCAATCTGTTCTCGCTGCTGGCGCTGGTGCTGGTGCTCGGCATCGGCATTAACTACACGCTGTTTTTCAGCAATCCGCGCGGCACGCCGTTAACCTCATTGTTAGCGATTACGCTGGCCATGCTAACCACCCTGCTAACGCTGGGGATGCTGGTCTTTAGCGCCACTCAGGCGATCAGTAGCTTTGGCATTGTGCTGGTAAGTGGCATTTTCACCGCCTTCCTGCTGTCACCGCTGGCGATGCCAGGGAAAAAAGAGAAAAAAAGAAGATGATTAAACAGACATTCTGGCGCGCCGCTGCGCTGGTCGCCACGCTGATGCTGGCCGGTTGCAGCCACTCACAGCCCGAACAAGAAGGCCGACCACAGGCGTGGCTGGAGCCGGGCGCACGCGTGACGCTACCCGCGCCGGGGATCTCTCCGGCGGTCAGTTCCCAGCAGCTCCTCACCGGCAGTTTTAACGGCAAAACCCAGTCGCTGCTGGTGATGCTTAACGCCGATGATAAAAAACTCACCCTGGCAGGCCTCTCCTCTGTCGGTATCCGCCTGTTCCTCGTCACTTACGATGAAAAAGGGCTGCATGCCGAACAATCAATCGTGGTGCCGCAGCTGCCGCCAGCCAGCCAGGTGCTCGCCGACGTGATGCTCAGCCACTGGCCGATTAGCGCCTGGCAGCCACAGTTGCCTGAGGGCTGGACGCTCACCGATATCGGCGACAAGCGCGAGCTGCGCAACGCCCGCGGCAAGCTGGTCACCGAAATCACCTACCTGAACCGCAAAGGCAAGCGCGAGCCCATCAGCATCGAACAGCACGTGTTTAAATACCACATCACCATTCAATACCTGGGTGACTGAGATGATCTACATTTCTGCGGTTGGCATGATTAACGCGCTGGGCAACAACGCCGATGAAATCGCCGCCAATCTGACGCGCGGCGTGGCTCCCGGTATGCGCCCGCGCACCGGCTGGCTTCAGGGCCATCCGCACGCGGTTTTAGCCGGCGTCGACGGTGAACTGCCGACGATTCCTGATGAGTTTAGCGCCCACCGTTCGCGCAATAATCAGCTGCTGCTGGCTGCGCTCGCGCAAATCCAGCCGCAGGTAGATGACGCCATTGCGCAGTTTGGTCGCGACCGCGTTGCCGTGGTGCTCGGCACCAGCACCTCCGGGCTGGACGAAGGCGACGTGCATGTTGATCTCACGCTCAACGGCAAAGCGAGCAGCGCCTGGCAGTACCCGCAGCAGGAGCTGGGCGATCCGTCGCGCTTTCTCAGCCACTGGCTGGCATTGGACGGCCCGGCGTTTACGCTCTCTACCGCCTGCTCCTCAAGCGCCCGCGCGATCATGAGCGGACGCCGCCTGATTGAGTCAGGGCTGGCGGACGTGGCGATTGTCGGCGGGGCGGACACGCTCAGCCGGATGCCAATCAACGGTTTCCATAGCCTGGAATCACTCTCGCCAACGTTATGCCAGCCATTTGGTCGCGACCGCAGCGGGATTACCATCGGTGAAGGCGCGGCGCTGATGCTGCTGACCCGCGAACCGCAGCCGATTGCGCTGCTGGGTGTCGGCGAATCCAGCGACGCGTACCATATTTCGGCCCCGCATCCGCAGGGCGAAGGGGCGATTCGCGCCATTCGTCAGGCGCTGAACGACGCAGGGCTAACGCCGGAGCAGGTGGGCTATATCAATCTGCACGGCACCGCCACGCCGCTGAATGACAAAATTGAGTCCAACGTGGTAAACGAGCTGTTTGGCGAGCGCGTTCCGTGCAGTTCTACCAAGCACCTGACCGGACACACGCTGGGCGCGGCAGGTATTACCGAAGCCGCCATCAGTATGCTGATTTTGCAGCGCGACCTGCCGCTGCCGCCGCAGGATTTCAGCCAGTCGCCGCGCGATGAAACGCTGCCTGCCTGCGGGATTATCGAGCGCCAGCAGCCGCTACCGCGCCCGGTCATCCTGTCAAACTCGTTTGCCTTTGGCGGCAATAACGCCAGTATCCTGCTCGGGAGAATGCCATGAGCCACTATTTAGCGCCCGGAGACTATCTGCCTCACGATGCGCCGATGCTGCTGCTTGAAGAAGTGGTTAGCGTGACGGACGACTCCGCTACCTGCCGCGTCACGGTATCGCCCGACGGCGTACTGGCTCAGTTTCTCGATGCCGAGGGCAATCTGCCCGGTTGGTTCGCCCTGGAGCTGATGGCGCAGACCGTTGGCGTGTGGTCCGGCTGGCACCGTCATCAGGCGGGTCAGGCCAGTATCTCGCTGGGCATGGTGCTCGGAGCACGTGAATTAGTCTGTGCGGCGGGAATATTGCCAGGTGGCCTGACGCT
Source organism: Klebsiella sp. MISC125 (assembly GCF_051131775.1). Taxonomy (NCBI): domain Bacteria; kingdom Pseudomonadati; phylum Pseudomonadota; class Gammaproteobacteria; order Enterobacterales; family Enterobacteriaceae; genus Klebsiella; species Klebsiella sp. MISC125. The sequence continues at coordinate 399,383 of NZ_CP180448.1, read as the reverse complement.
GGATATTAGCGTCACGCTACTGATGCAAGATGCACGTTTTGGCAGCTTTGAATGCGCTATTCAGGCCAGTGAAGAGATGCTGGCAAGCGGTCGCGTCAACACCTTCCAGCCGACAGCGGAAGAACTTAACACCCTATTTCAACAAGGAGCGTCCGCATGAGTCGTTCAGTTTTGGTTACCGGCGCCAGCAAGGGCATTGGTCGCGCCATCGCCCGCCAGCTGGCGGCGGACGGCTTTGTGGTCGGCGTTCACTATCATCGCGATGCACAAGGTGCCCAGGAGACGTTGGATGCAATCCTCGCTGCTGGAGGCACGGGGCGTCTGCTGGCCTTTGACGTCGCCAACCGCGAGCAGTGTCGAGAAGTGCTGGAGCAAGATAACGACGCGCACGGTGCCTGGTACGGCATCGTCAGCAATGCCGGCATTACCCGCGATGCCGCCTTCCCGGCGCTCAGCGATAACGACTGGGATGCGGTGATCCACACCAACCTCGACAGCTTCTATAACGTTATCCAGCCGTGCATGATGCCGATGATTAGCGCTCGTCAGGGTGGGCGCATCATCACGCTGTCTTCGGTTTCCGGCGTGATGGGCAATCGCGGACAGGTCAACTACAGCGCCGCCAAGGCGGGTATCATCGGAGCCACCAAAGCGCTGGCGATTGAGCTGGCAAAACGCAAAATTACCGTCAACTGCATCGCGCCGGGGCTGATTGATACCGGGATGATCGAAATGGAAGAGGCCGCGCTGAAAGAAGCCATGTCGATGATCCCGATGAAACGGATGGGCCAGGCCGATGAAGTGGCCGGGCTTGCCAGCTATTTAATGTCAGATATCGCGGGTTACGTCACCCGTCAGGTGATTTCTATCAATGGAGGGATGTTATGACACGTCGCGTCGTGATCACAGGGATGGGCGGCGTTACCGCCTTTGGCGAAAGCTGGCAAGCCGTTTCCGCCCGGCTGCAGGCGTATGAAAACGCAGTGCGCAAAATGCCGGAGTGGCAGGTTTATGACGGGCTGCACACGCTGCTGGGCGCGCCAGTCGATGATTTCACCCCACCGGAGCACTATACCCGCAAGCGTATTCGCTCTATGGGTCGCGTGTCGCTGATGTCCACCCGCGCGACCGAACTGGCGCTGGAGCAGGCCGGGCTAATTGGCGATGCGGTGCTGACCAACGGTGAAACCGGCATCGCCTACGGCTCGTCAACCGGCAGCACTGGTCCGGTGAGCGAATTCGCGACCATGTTGACCGAAAAGCACACCAATAATATTACCGGCACCACTTACGTGCAGATGATGCCGCACACCACCGCCGTCAACACCGGGTTATTCTTCGGCCTGCGTGGGCGAGTGATCCCCACTTCCAGCGCCTGCACCTCTGGTAGCCAGGCGATTGGCTACGCGTGGGAAGCAATTCGTCACGGTTATCAAACGGTGATGGTCGCCGGCGGCGCGGAAGAGTTGTGTCCGTCGGAAGCGGCGGTGTTTGATACGTTGTTCGCCACCAGCCAGCGTAACGACGAACCGAAAACCACACCTTCGCCGTTTGATGAACATCGCGACGGGCTGGTAATAGGCGAAGGCGCAGGCACGTTGATTCTGGAAGAGCTTGAGCACGCCAAAGCGCGCGGCGCGACGATTTACGGTGAGATTATCGGTTTTGCTACCAACTGCGATGCGGCGCATATCACCCAGCCACAGCGCGAGACGATGCAGATTTGCATGGAGCAGTCGCTGAAAATGGCGGGCTTAAACGCGCGGGATATCGGCTATATTTCGGCTCATGGCACGGCTACCGACCGCGGTGATATTGCAGAAAGTCTGGCAACGGCGGCGATTTATGGCGACAACGTGCCGATCTCGTCACTGAAAAGTTATTTTGGTCATACGCTGGGTGCCTGCGGGGCGCTGGAAGCCTGGATGAGTTTGCAAATGATGCGCGAAGGCTGGTTTGCCCCGACGCTCAATTTAAACCGTCCGGATGCTAACTGTGGCGCACTGGATTACATCATGGGTGAAGCCCGCAAGATTGATTGCGAGTTCCTGCAAAGCAACAATTTTGCTTTTGGCGGCATCAACACCTCATTGGTTATCAAGCGCTGGCCCTGAGAGATAGCTTTTGGGAACAGCGCCGGCCCATTTCCCGGAGGCGGCGCTTGACGCGCCTTGTCCGGGCTACCGGCCCGCAGACGGCAGTGAACCCGTAGCCCGGGAAGCCGCAGCACCTATGCATCAGCTTCAGCGCATTTCCCGGAGGCGGCGCTTGACGCGCCTGTCCGGGCTACCGGCCCGCAAACAGTTGTGAATCCGTAGCCCGGGAAGCAGCTGCGCCACCGGGACGAAGCCGCGCCTACGCATCAGCCCCGGCGCTTCACTGGCCAGAAGATAGTCAGTACCCCGGCAACAATCAGCAGCACGCCCAATAACGATTGCCAGTGGAAAGGCTCATACCAGCCGGGGAGCCAGATGGCGGCGGCCCACACCAGAATGTAGCTCAGACTGAGCAGCGCGTAAGCCTTCGCCAGCGGTAATTGGTGCAGGGCGAAGTACCAGCATACCATCGACAGCAAATAGCCGAGCAGGCCAAACGCCAGGCCGAAGGTCCCCGCCCGCAGATGCAGCAGATGATTAAGAAAGGTGAATAAATCCGTCAGCGGCGGCAGTTCGACCATCGCGCTGCGCAGCAGCAGCTGTGCGGCGCTGACTAAACCCACGCTAAATAACGCCCAGATTAAGCCCATCAGATGCGGCTCCCCAGAATAACGATCCCGACGACGATCAGCCCTACGCCAACCCAGTGGCGGCGCGCCACCGGCTCGCGCCAGATCCCCCACGCAGCAAGGGTCACCCAGACAAAGTTCAGGCTCAGCATCGGATAGGCAATGCTGACCGGGATAGACTGCAGTACGCTAAGCCACAACAGCATGCTGCAGCCCAGGGAGAGCAATGCTAACCCCAACCAGCCAAGGATATGGTGCCCGCGCCGCCCGGATTTAGACGGGCGGGTCGCCTGTTTCTGGCACAGCTGTCCGGCGCAGCTCAGCAGGCTGGCGAAAATCAGACAGATCCAGACGCTCATTGCGGCAGGTACTGGATAAACACCACCCGGCCTAGCTCATAGGAGTTATCAGGTTTGGGTAGCGGTAAGTCGGCCATACTCTCTCCTTTGTCCATCAGCAGAACCAGTGAAATCGGCCCCTGCTGGCGGTGCGCAGCCAGCCAATCGGCAAATTGTTCTTTATCCACAAACTGGCTCTGGGCATCCGGCCAGGACAGGCCGTACTTCAGCTCGCCCTGCTTGTCGAACAATATAATATCGCTGCGCTTTAGCTCCCATGACAACCCGCCAGCAATACCGACGTTATTGGTCAAAACGTAGCGGCTCGGCGTCAGCGACTCGCTGACAATATCCACCAGGAACTGCGGCTGCTTGCTGTCGATAACCCGGTCCGGGATAGCAAAACCCACCAGCAGCGCCAGCCCCAGCGGGCAGATGGCGGCTAAGGTCCAGCGGCGGCCATTGTCCTTCATCGCCATCCAGCCCATCAGCGCCCAGCAACCAAAAATCAGCGCCGCCAACAGGCACTTATACAGCTCAATATGGTTCCACACCGGCTGATGCATAAAGCCCCAAGGCGAAACGACCAGCACGGCGACCAGGCCAATGAGACCGAAGCCTAAGTTGATCATGCCGTTAATTTTCAGCGCCTTCGCCCCGGCCTTCGCCGCATCCAGCGCGTAGCGCGCCATCAGAATCGACAACGGAGCGAAACACGGCAGGATATAGGTTGGTAGCTTACCTTTGGCAATGCTGAAGAACAGGAACGGCATCGCCACCCATCCCAGCAGATACAGCGCCCCGCGTGATTCATCGCGCTCAGTCCAACCGCGCTTGAGCGCTCCCGGCAGCAGCGCCAGCCACGGCAGGCTCCCGGCAATCAGGAACGGAATGTAGTACCAGAACGGCGCTTTATGCTGGGCATCTTTTTCAGCAAAACGCTGGATATGTTCCACCCAGAAGAAGTAGCGCCAGAAGTCCGGTTCACGTTTGGCGATGGCAAGCCCCCACGGCAGCACTACCAGCACGCAGACGCCCACCGCCAGCCAGCCGTAGGTCAGCACTTCGCGCCAGCGCTTACGCGCAATCACCCACGGCAATACCCCGACCACCGGCACCGCCAGCGCGAGGAAGCCTTTAGTCATCACCCCCATTCCGCAGGCCACACCCAGTAAGACATAACCAACGATTTTGCCGCTGTGGTTTTGGGCCTGTACCGCGCCCCAGAAGCTGCACATCGCCAGCGCCATCCACATGGTAATCATCGGGTCCAGCACCGCATAGGTGCCAATACTGTAGACCAGAAGCGCGGTCAGGAAGATAACCGGCGACAGGATCGCCAGGCGTTTATCGCGAAATATCTGCCACGCCAGCCAGGTCACCAGCAGGGCGGTGACGGTAATAGAGAACACGACCCCGAAGCGGACGCCAAAATTATTGTGACCGAATAGCCACTGGCCAATGCTGTTAATCCAGTATCCGGCGATGGGTTTTTCAAAATAGCGCAGGCCGAGGAAATGCGGCACCACCCAGTCGCCGGTCGCCAGCATCTCACGGCTGATTTCCGCATAGCGGGTTTCATCCGGCTGCCAAAGCAAGCGGAAGTTGAGCGGCAGTAAATAGTAGAGGGCAAAAAGAGCGACCAGAGCCGCGCCGTAGCGAATGCTTTTCATCAAACACCCGAATTGAGTAATTGTTCACGTCCAAGCCAGCCTTCCCGGCCAGCCAGCTCTCCACGAACCACTTTGCCTCGCGGCAGCACGCTAAAATCGGCGGGCAGCAGCTGGCTTAGCGGGCAAAACTGAATCTCTTCCTGAGCGGCCATGGTCAGCAGTTCATCAAACTGTTGAGCAAAGGCAATCCCCTCGACTTCAGCATGGATGGTATAGACCGGAGTACCCGTATCGCGATGGATACAATCCAGCAGATAGCGGTTGAAGCCCGCAATATCCACTGCGCTGCCGACCACTTCATCCCAGGTCGGTAACGTCACCGGGATTTGCACGGTTCCCGGCGCGCCGTTGCCCAGCACCGGTAAGAAGGGACCCGTCCCCCGACAATCGCTGTTGTAGAGGAAGTCGAAAGCCTCTTTGGCCTTGATGACCCGCTGATCGGCCCGCCAGCCCGCAACGGCGGAGCAGGCCACCGGACGACCGATAATCCGCTCCAGCTCCAGCAGCCCGCGTTCAACTTCCAGCGCCAGCCGCTCCTGTGGCCAGACGCCGCTCCACGCCTGCCAGCTATAGTGATCCCAGGCGTGCAGGCCCACTTCATGCTCCTGCGCGGCGGCGCGGATAACCTCTTCATTACCCGCACCAATTCTGCGCCCCGGCCAGGCGGTACCGGCCAGCAGGATATCCCAGCCGTACAGCGAAGCGGCCTTTGAACGCAGCATCTTCCACAGAAACTTCGGTTTTACCAGGCGCCATAAATGACGCCCCATGTTGTCCGGCCCGACGCTAAAAAAGAAGCTTGCCTGAATCCCGCGCTGCCCCAGCAGAGCCAGTAGCCGCGGGACCCCGTCCCGCGTCCCGCGAAAGGTATCGACATCTATGCGTAAGCCGACCTGTCTCATGATTTGTTGTCGTCCACCAGTTCAACCGTGCGCAGGAAGAAGTCCAGAGTGTGTTCCACCGTCTCTTCCATCTCTACCGTCGGCACCCAGTTCAGGCAGCGCTTCGCGTTGCGAATGCTCGGCTTACGGTGCTCAACGTCCTGGTAGCCTTTACCGTAGTAATCGCTACTTTCGACTTCGCGGAAACCGGCAAACGGCGGGAAGCGGTCGCGCAGCGGGTGGCGCTCAAAGCAGGCCAGCAGCATTTCCGCCAGCTCTTTGATACTCGCTTCGTTATCCGGGTTGCCAATGTTGATAATCTGCCCGTCACAGCGGCCATCTTTGTTCTCAATAATACGGAACAGCGCTTCGATACCGTCGCTGATATCGGTGAAGCAACGCTTCTGTTTACCCCCCTCAATCAACTTGATTGGCGAACCTTCGACCAGGTTAAGGATCAACTGAGTGATGGCACGGGAGCTACCGATACGCGCGGCGTTGAGGTTATCAAGACGCGGCCCCATCCAGTTGAACGGGCGGAACAGGGTAAACTTGAGGTTGTTCTTATCGCCATAGGCCCAGATCACGCGGTCCAGCAGCTGCTTAGAAACCGAGTAAATCCAGCGCTGTTTGTTGATCGGCCCGACCACCAGGTTCGAACTATCTTCATCGAAGTTATTGTCGGTGCACATACCGTACACTTCGGACGTCGACGGGAAGATAATGCGCTTATCGTATTTCACGCAGTCGCGGATGATCTTCAGGTTCTCTTCAAAATCCAATTCAAATACGCGCAGCGGATTGCGGGTGTACTCAATTGGGGTCGCAATCGCCACCAGCGGCAGCACGACGTCGCACTTCTTAATGTGGTACTCGATCCACTCGGAGTGAATGCTGATATCGCCTTCCACAAAGTGGAAACGCGGATTATCGAGGAAACGGCTGATGGCGTCAGAGCCAATATCCAGGCCGTAAATTTCGTAGTTGTCGTCCTGCAACAGGCGCTCGGTCAGGTGGTTGCCGATAAAGCCGTTCACCCCGAGGATCAGCACGCGGGTGCGGCGCTTAATCGCCACGACCGGCTTGCTGCTCAGCACCGCGCCAGCAACCAGGCCCAGCGCCTGCGCCAGTTGCGTACCCTGCATATAAACGCCGCGTTCGGTCTGCCCGGTGACGATTTCCAGCGCTCCCTCCTGACAGGCAACAACCAGCGGCGCAGTGGAAATCACCGTACCCGGTTTCGCGGCGTTCAGGTCCTGGCGCACGCGAGATTTCCAGACGATAAACTTGTTTGCCCCAGCGTAACCGAACGCGCCCGGCCACGGATCGGAGACCGCACGCACAAGGTTATGCAGCGTTTGGGCTGATTGCTCCCAGTCAAGACGGCCATCTTCCGGCGTGCGGCGACCCACGTAGGTCGCCTGGCTTTCATCTTGTGCACGCTCTTCGGTTTTGCCGTCGCGGATGGCCGGCAGCGCCTGGCCCAGCAGTTCGGATGCCGCAGCGCAAAGTTTATGATGCAGAACCAGCGCCGCGTCATCTGAGCCAATAGCCACGCTTTTCTGCGCCACGATATTCCCGGCATCAGCGCGGTTAACCATCCGGTGCAGCGTCACGCCGGTTTCGCTTTCACCATTCACCAGCACCCAGTTCAGCGGCGCACGGCCACGGTATTTCGGCAGAAGTGAACCGTGCAGGTTGAAAGCCCCCTGCGGCGCGAGATTCAGAATGTCATCGCACAGCAGGTTGCGGTAATAGAACGAGAACAGCACGTCCGGTTTTATCTCACGGATACGTTCGATCCACAGCGGATGGTTCACGTCTTCTGGCGCCCACACCGGAATGCCTTGCTCTGCGGCAATACGCGCCACGGAGCCAAAGAAATGGTTTTCGCCAGGGTTGTCCGGATGGGTAAAAATAGCGGCGATGTCATAACCGGCATCCAGCAGAGACTGAATACCTGCACAACCCATATCGTGATAAGCGAAGACTACAGCTTTCATGAACGATCTTCCTCTTGAGATGCCGTTTCCGGCTGGCGAACAACACGTTGAATAAAGTAGCGGGGACGAGCGCGGACATCGTTATAGATGCGGCCGATATACTCCCCAAGCAGGCCCATGCCGACGAACTGAGCACCGATAAACATAAACAGCACGGCGAACAGCATAAACACCCCTTCTGCCGCCCACTGTGGGCCAAACACCAGGCGCAACGCCACCAGCAGGATGGCGAAACCAAAGCCCAGCAGGGCGATAACGCTGCCGAACAGGCTCAGCAGGCGCAGCGGCGTGGTGGTCAGGCAGGTGACCAGGTCGTACATCAGGTTAATCAGGCGCATAAAGCTGTATTTGGAATCACCAAATTCACGCTCGGCGTGCATTACCGGGATTTCAACCGCTCGACGGGCGAAGGTATTCGCCAGGATCGGGATAAACGTACTGCGCTCATGGCAGTTGAGCATCGCGTCGATAATGTGGCGGCGATAGGCGCGCAGCATGCAGCCATAATCGCCCATCGCTTTACCGGTAGTGCGCTGGATAAGACGGTTGATCATCTTCGAGGCGCTTTTACGGAAAAAGGTATCCTGGCGGTTCTGGCGAACGGTACCGACCACGTCGTAGCCCTCGTCGGCTTTCTCTACAAGTCGGGGGATCTCTTCCGGCGGGTTTTGCAGGTCGGCATCGAGGGTAATAATCAGGTCGCCGGTGACGTGGCTGAAGCCCGCCATAATTGCCGAATGCTGGCCGTAGTTGCGGTTCAACAACACCGCCACCACGTGGCTGCCTTCGGCCTCGGCGGCTTCGGTTAACATCCGCGCCGAGTCATCGCTGCTGCCATCGTCGACCAGCAGAATTTCATATTGGCGTCCGAGCGTCGCGCAGGCGGTATCGGTGCGGCGGATAAGCTCCGGTAGGCTCTCCTGTTCGTTATAAACCGGGATAACCACCGAGACCTTTTTCACGGGAGGATAGCTAAACATATCAACGTCCTGACAGCTGGTGCAGTGCGGCAATGACCCGAGTGACATCGTCATCGGTCATATCTGGAAATAGCGGGATGGAACAAATGCGCGCGCTGTTCCATTCCGTATGCGGTAATGAAACTTCAGGGAAACGCTCGCGGTAATACTTTTGCGTATGCGCCGCGCGGAAGTGCAGGCCGGTGCCGATGCCCATGGCTTTCAGTTTTTCCATCAGAGCATCGCGGCTGATACCGCAGGTGGCCTCGTCGACGCGGATAATAAACAGGTGCCAGGCGTGCTGATGTTCCCAATCGGGTACCGCCAACGGCTTGAATGGGGTATCCGCCAGTTCGCTCAAGTAACGTTGGGCAATTTTGGCGCGCCGCAGATTGGCGTGGGCCAGTTTATCCAGCTGCACCAGGGCCAGCGCGGCGTTGATATCCGCCAGATTGTATTTAAAGCCCGGCGATATCACTTCCGCCTGCGGAGCGCGGCCCAGAGTCTGGCGGTCGTAGGCATCAACGCCGAGACCGTGGAACTTCAGGCTGCGAATGCGCGTCGCCAGCTCATCATCGTCGGTCACCACCAACCCGCCTTCGGCGCAGGTCATATTTTTGATCGCATGGAACGAGAAGATGGCGGTACCGCGCCAGCCGACATGGCGGCCTTTGTAGTGCGTTCCCGCCGCGTGTGCAGCGTCTTCAATCACCGCAATTCCGTGCCGCTCGCCAATAGCGCGAATAGCGTCGATATCCACCGGCGCGCCCGCATAGTGCACGGGAACGATCGCTTTAGTACGCGGAGTGATCGCCGCTTCCACCGCTTCAGGGGTAACCATCAGATTATCGGGATCGACATCGATCATCACCGGGGTCGCGCCAAGCAGGCAGATCATGTTCAGTGTGGAGACCCAGGTTTGGGAAGGGGTGATCACTTCATCGCCCGCACCGATTCCCATCGCCATGAGCGTGACGTGCATCCCGCCGGTCGCCGAACTGACCGCGATAGCGTGGCGGTTGCCAGTTAACGTACAGAACGCCTCTTCCAGCGCCTGATTTTTCGGCCCGGTGGTGATCCAGCCCGATTGCAAAACTTCACGCAGCGCAGCCAGCTCTGCGTCGCCCATCGACGGGCGCGAAAACGGCAAAAAATCGCTCATCATTTTCCTGTTCTGTAAATGACCCGACGAGGAACGGGGTCGATAAGAAATATCCTGCACCTGCTGACTTAAACAAAATGAAAATGAAAGCGAAATCAGTTTGATGGCGCATTTCATTACAGGATATTTAGATGCTATTAAATTTAGACAGGTTTGCTTAGGATAATATTAAGAAATTAATATTAATTAGATATGCATTACGATTTTGTTAAAAATCATTGAGATAGAGTATTTTTTCGGGACTTAATGAGGTTTGGCGCTCCTGCCAGAGGGGGGGGACAGCAGGAACGCACTAGCGAAAAGTAAACGAACATTAAACCATGTTCCAATAAACTACCTTTAAACATGGTCTACGAAATATAAAAAAACCAGTAGAATCACAAAATTATTTCATAAATATTACAGATTAGCAGGAAAGTTTTCCGATAATTCATTAGCCGGGCACTTAATCACTTCGTCGTTATCCGCACCGCAATCACGAACAAACGTAATAGTGGCAAACTCATCAATCACTTCTGTCGGATAGGCTGGACCAGATTCACGGTAAGAGACCATCAGCGGGATATGATCGTTCTGGAAGCAGACGGTTTTTTCCGGATTGTTGATCACCCAGCGCGGGAAAAAGATGGTGCCGTGGAACAGTTTATCGCCAAGGTTAACAATCAGGCTCACGTCGGTACCGGTCGGCTCGGTCCAGGAAATTTTATAGATGCTTTCACCCACGCGAACGATGTAAGCCTGCTGATCTTTCACCCAACGATTGGCCACGATCCCGCTATGGATCCGGTAATCCAGGGTGGTGGCGTTTTTAACGTAAATCTCGTAGTTCCAACCGTTATCGTAGGTATAAACCAGATGTTTGCCGATAAAACCGCTCAGGTCATGTTTGTCGAAAGTGCTCATAATCTGTTCTCCTCTATTTGTTGAGAACAAGCATACTGCTTTAAAAAATGGATAAATAACGCTATGTTTGGATTAAATACATCCACTTTTTAGATTAGTCATGCACAAGACCACCCTCGAGCAATGGGCGCTACTGGAAAAAGTTGTTGAGCTGGGTAGCTTTGCGAAGGCGGCGGAAGAGACCCACCGCAGCCAGTCTTCGGTGAGCTACAACCTTGCGCTGTTGCAGGAGCGGCTGGGGGTTACGCTGCTCACGCCTTCTGGCCGCCGCGCGGTACTCACCCCGGCGGGCAAGCTGCTGCTCGGCCAGGTCAAGCCGCTGTTGCAGGCCTTTTCTTATGTTGAAACCCATGCCGCCACCCTTCGAGACGGCGCACGAACCCGGCTGGATCTGCTGGTCGATAGCATTTTCCCGCGCGAGCGGCTGTTTGCCATTCTGCGCCAGTTTCAACAACGCTATCCGCAAACCCAGGTCAGGCTAACCGAAGTACTGGAAAATGTTGAGGAGGAACACCCGGCGCGCAGCGAAGCCGACGTGATGGTGCTCACCCGCCGTCAGGATATTACCGGGCGCGGCGAGTGGCTGATGAATATCGATTTTGTCGCCGTCGCCCATCGCGATCACCCGCTTTCGGCATTCGAGGGGCCGCTGGATGATAATGCGCTGGCACCCTGGCCGCTGGTGCGCATCGCTGACCGCAGCAACGACCCGCAATCTGTCCGCGACGCGTGGACGTTCTCTACTATTGATGCCGCCATTGATGCGGTGTTATATCAGGTTGGTTTCGGCTGGCTGCCGGAAGAGCGCATTCGTTCACAGCTCAAACAGGGGGTGCTGAAAGCGCTGCCGCTGGGCCACGGCGCACGGCGGGCAACGCCGCTGCACCTGATCGTTAAACGGGATTTAACGCCGATTGATGAGCAGGTCGCCACGCTGCTCGATCTGTTCAGAACATAAAGCGCCCGGTGGCGGCTGACGCCTTACCGGGCCTACGGGTTCACAGCCGTCTGCGGGCCGGTAGCCCGGACAGGCGCGTCAAGCGCCGCCTCCGGGAGATGTACCGAACCTGATACACCGGCGCTGCTTCGTCCCGGTGGCGCTGCGCTGACCGGGCTACGGGTTCACAGCCGTCTGCAGGCCGGTAGCCCGGACAGGCGCGTCAAGCGCCGCCTCCGGGGGATGTGCCGAACCTGATACACCGGCGCTGCTTCATCCCGGTGGCGCTGCGCTGACCGGGCCTACGGGTTCACAACCGTCTGCGGGCCGGTAGCCCGGACAGGCGCGTCAAGCGCCGCCTCCGGGGGATGTGCCGAACCTGATACACCGGCGCTGCTTCGTCCCGGTGGCGCTGCGCTGACCGGGCTACGGGTTCACAGCCGTCTGCGGGCCGGTAGCCCGGACAGGCGCGTCAAGCGCCGCCTCCGGGAGATGTGCCGGAGCTGCGGCAGGCTTGTTCTCCATTTCATACCGTCAAAATATATATACTGTTTTCTTATACTTTCAGGCCAAATATTGATCCAGCTTACGCTGAAAGTATGATGAATCCTTAAAATCGTCATACTTTCCTGTCGCTGAGACTAAAGCCTTGTCTATCATCCGCTCCGCCCTGCTGGCGCTAATCGCCTGCGCACCTTTGCTGGCCAATGCCGCCCCCAACGAAATCACCACCGCCTGGCCGGTTAACGTCGGCCCGCTCAACCCGCACCTCTATACGCCCAACCAGATGTTCGCCCAGAGCATGGTGTATGAACCGCTGGTGAAGTATCAGGCAGACGGTTCGGTTACCCCGTGGCTGGCAAAAAGCTGGACACATTCGGTGGACGGTAAAATCTGGACCTTCGCCCTGCGCGACGATGTGCAATTCTCGAACGGCGAAGCCTTTGACGCCGTTGCTGCGGCAGAGAACTTTCGCGCGGTACTTGATAACCGTCAACGCCATGCCTGGCTGGAGTTGGTCAATCAGATAGTCGACGTCAAGGCGCTCAGCAAAAACGAGCTGCAAATTACCCTGAAAAGCGCTTATTACCCATTTCTGCAGGAGCTGGCGCTGCCGCGCCCTTTCCGCTTTATCGCCCCGTCGCAGTTTAAAGATAACGAGACCCTGCACGGCATTAAAGCGCCGATCGGCACCGGCCCGTGGATGCTAAAAGAGTCAAAGCTCAATCAGTACGATGTGCTGGTACGTAACGACCGCTACTGGGGCGAAAAACCGCAGATTCAAAAGATTACCGTCAAGGTGATCCCGGACCCGACCACCCGCGCGGTGGCGTTTGAGACCGGTGATATTGACCTGTTGTACGGCAACGAAGGGCTGCTGCCGCTGGATACCTTCGCGCGCTTTAGCCACAACCCGGCGTATCGAACCCAGCTTTCGCAGCCGATTGAAACGGTGATGCTGGCGCTCAACTCCGCAAAGGCACCGACTAACGAGCTGGCAGTACGCGAAGCGCTGAACTACGCGGTAAATAAAAAATCGCTTGTCGATAACGCCCTATACGGCACCCAGCAGGTAGCCGATACGCTGTTTTCTCCCACCGTCCCTTACGCGAATATTGGCTTGAAACCACGCCAGTACGACCCGCAGCAGGCAAAAGCATTGCTGGAAAACGCAGGCTGGGCGCTGCCCGCAGGCAAAGCGATCCGTGAGAAAAACGGTCAGCCGCTGCGCATTGAGTTATCGTTTATTGGCACCGACGCGCTAAGCAAGTCGATGGCCGAAATTATCCAGGCCGATATGCACCAGATTGGCGTCGACGTGGCGCTGGTCGGCGAGGAAGAGAGCAGTATTTATGCCCGCCAGCGCGACGGTCGCTTCGGCATGATTTTCAACCGTACCTGGGGCGCGCCGTACGACCCCCACGCCTTTATGAGTTCGATGCGCGTCCCGTCTCATGCTGATTTTCAGGCACAGCAGGGTTTAGCCGATAAACCGATCATTGATAAAGAGATTGGCGAAGTGCTGGAAACCAGCGACGAAACCCAGCGTCAGGCATTGTATCGCGACATTCTGACCCATCTGCATGACGACGCGGTCTACCTGCCCATCAGCTATGCCTCAATGATGGTGGTCGCCAGACCGGAGCTGGGCGCGATTCCCTACGCGCCGATTGCGTCTGAAATTCCGTTTGAACAGATTAAACCGGTGAAACCCTGATGCTGCGTTACGCGTTGCGGCGCATGGCGCTGCTAATTCCGATGATTTTTGCCGCCTCGGTGATTATCTTCCTGATGCTGCGCCTGGGGACCGGCGACCCGGCGCTCGACTATTTGCGCCTGTCGAACCTGCCGCCGACGCCGGAGATGGTCGCTTCCACGCGGGTGATGCTGGGTCTGGATCAGCCGCTTATCGTGCAGTACGGCTCCTGGCTGTGGAAGGCGCTGCACCTGGATTTTGGCATCTCGTTCGCGACTCAGCGTCCGGTACTGGATGATATGCTGACCTTCCTTCCTGCCACGCTGGAGCTGGCGGGCGCGGCGCTGATACTGATCCTACTCACCTCCGTACCGCTCGGCATCTGGGCGGCGCGTCATCGTGACCGTCTGCCGGATTTTGTTGTGCGGGTTATCGCTTTCCTCGGCGTCTCAATGCCCAACTTCTGGCTCGCCTTTCTGCTGGTGATGCTCTTCTCGGTATATCTGCAATGGTTGCCCGCGCTGGGCTACGGCGGCTGGCAGCATCTCGTTCTGCCAGCGGTGTCGATTGCCTTTATGTCGCTGGCGATTAACGCCCGTTTGCTACGTGCCAGCATGCTGGAGGTCGCCGGGCAGCGTCACGTGACCTGGGCGCGGCTACGCGGTCTCAACAACAAGCAAATCGAGCGCCGCCATATTCTACGTAACGCCTCGCTGCCGATGATCACCGCCGTCGGCATGCATATCGGCGAGCTGATTGGTGGCACCATGATCATCGAGAATATCTTTGCCTGGCCCGGCGTTGGGCGCTATGCCGTGTCGGCGATATTTAACCGCGACTACCCGGTCATTCAGTGTTTTACGCTGATGATGGTCACCGTTTTTGTGGTCTGTAACCTGATTGTTGACCTGCTGAACGCCGCGCTGGATCCGCGCATTCGCCGCCATGAAGGAGCGCACTCGTGAACTTTTTCCTCTCATCGCGCTGGCCCGTCCGCCTCTCTTTAATCATGATTGCCCTGCTGGCGGTGATTGCGCTCACCAGCCAGTGGTGGTTACCGTACGATCCGCAGGCTATTGATTTACCGTCACGTTTGCTTGCTCCCGATAATCAGCACTGGCTGGGCACCGACCATCTGGGACGCGATATTTTCTCACGCCTGCTGGCGGCAACCCGCGTGTCGCTTGGTTCGGTGATGGCCTGTTTGCTGTTAGTTCTGGCGCTGGGATTGATCGTCGGCGGCAGCGCGGGGCTGATTGGCGGCCGTGTCGATCAGGTCACCATGCGCATCGCGGATATGTTTATGACTTTCCCGACCTCGATCCTTTCTTTTTTTATGGTCGGCGTGCTGGGCACCGGAATAACCAACGTGATTATCGCCATCGCCCTGTCGCACTGGGCGTGGTACGCGCGGATGGTGCGCAGCCTGACGATCTCCCTGCGCCAGCGCGAATTTGTGCTCGCCTCCCGACTGTCCGGCGCGGGCCATGTTCGGGTGTTTGTCGACCACTTGGCTGGTGCGGTGATCCCCTCGCTGCTGGTGCTGGCGACCCTGGATATCGGTCATATGATGCTGCACGTCGCCGGGATGTCGTTCCTCGGACTCGGCGTGACCGCGCCCACCGCAGAATGGGGAGTGATGATTAACGACGCCCGCCAGTACATCTGGACCCAGCCGCTGCAAATGTTCTGGCCGGGGCTGGCGCTGTTTATCAGCGTGATGGCCTTTAATATGGTGGGTGACGCGCTGCGCGATCATCTCGACCCCCATCTGGAAACGGAGCATGCCCACTGATGCCGCAACAGATTGAACTGCAAAACATTACGTTACTGGCTGAACAACCACTGGTACACGGCGTTTCTTTGGTGCTCAAACGCGGACGCGTGCTGGCGCTGGTCGGCGGCAGCGGCAGCGGAAAATCCCTCACCTGCGCGGCGGCGCTGGATATTCTCCCTTCCGGCGTGCGGCAAACGGCAGGAGTTATCCTCACGGATGGCAAACCGGTCGCCTCCAGCGAACTGCGTGGTGTGAAAATCGCCACCATTATGCAAAACCCGCGCAGCGCCTTTAATCCGCTGCATACTATGGCGGCTCACGCGCGGGAAACCTGCCGGGCATTAGGCAAACCATCAGATGACGCTACGCTTATCAGTGCGTTAGAGGCCGTGGGACTGGAGCAGGCAGAACGCGTGCTGAAGCTTTATCCCTTTGAGATGAGCGGCGGCATGCTCCAACGGATGATGATTGCGATGGCGCTGCTGTGCGATGCGCCGTTTATTATCGCCGATGAACCAACCACCGATCTGGACGTCGTCGCCCAGGCGCGCATTCTCGATCTGCTGGAGAGCATAATGCGCAGCCGTGCACCCGGAATGCTGCTGGTCACTCACGATATGGGCGTCGTCGCGCGGCTGGCGGACGACGTAGCGGTGATGGATAACGGCAAGATCGTGGAACAGGGGGATGTCGAAACCATCTTCAACGCGCCACAGCACCCCATCACCCGCAATCTGGTTGCCGCACATCTCGCCCTGTATGGGCTGGAGCTGGCCTTATGACATTACTTAGCGTCTCTACGCTCTCGCACCAATACGCAAATTTACCGGTGCTAAAAGAGGTTTCTTTAGCGCTGAAAAACGGCGAAACCGTCGCCCTGCTTGGGCGTAGCGGCTGCGGAAAAAGCACGCTGGCGCGCCTGCTGGTTGGGCTGGAATCACCCACCGAGGGCAGCGTCAGTTGGCGCGGCGAGCCGCTCGCCCACCTCAATCGCAGCAAACAAAAAGCATTTCGCCGGGATATTCAGATGGTGTTTCAGGATTCCATCAGCGCGGTGAATCCGCGTAAAACGGTGCGTGAGATTTTGCGTGAACCGATGCGCCACCTGCTGTCATTAACGAAACAGGAACAACTGGCCCGGGCAAGAGAAATGCTCAACGCAGTCGACCTGGACGATAGCGTGCTCGACAAGCGACCACCGCAGCTGAGCGGCGGGCAGCTCCAGCGCGTCTGCCTGGCGCGGGCGTTAGCGGTAGAACCTAAGCTGCTTATTCTGGATGAAGCGGTGTCGAATCTCGATCTGGTACTCCAGGCGGGCATCATTTGTCTGCTCAAAAAACTACAACAGCAGTTCGGCACCGCCTGTCTGTTTATCACTCACGATTTACGTCTGGTGGAACGCTTTTGCCAGCGGGTGATGGTGATGGACGAGGGGCAAATCGTCGAGACTCAGATCGTGGGCGACAGATTAATCTTTTCCTCCAACGCCGGCCGCGTGTTACAAAGTGCGGTACTTCCCGCCTTTCCCGTACGCCGTAATAAGGTCTAACAGATGCAACGTGTCACTATCACCCTTGATGACGATTTACTCGAAACGCTGGATAGCCTGAGCCAGCGCCGTGGCTACAACAACCGTTCCGAAGCGATCCGCGATATTCTGCGCGGCGCGCTGGCTCAGGAAACCACCCAGGAGCACGGCACTCAGGGCTTCGCGGTGCTCTCGTATGTTTATGAACACGAGAAGCGAGATTTAGCCAGCCGTTTAGTCTCCACCCAGCATCAACACCACGATCTCTCCGTCGCCACCCTGCACGTACACATCAACCACGACGACTGCCTGGAGATTGCCGTGCTGAAAGGCGATATGGGCGATGTTCAGCATTTTGCCGATGATGTCATCGCCCAGCGCGGCGTGCGCCACGGCCATTTGCAGTGTTTGCCGACGGAGGACGACCTCTCCCACTCATAAAGCGTGGGACTCACTAACCCGGCGCGAACGCGAGCACAGGGTAATACCGCAGATAATCGCCAGCGCGCTGATCAGGTGGTACGTATAGAGCGGCGCGTGCAGAAAGAGAATGCTGAACAGGCCGCCGCTGAGCGGAATGAGGTGCGAGAACACCTCCCCACGCGTGGCGCCAATCGCCGCAATGCCTTTATTCCACAAAAGGTAAGAGAGCCAGGAAGGGAAAATCACCAGATAAGCCAGTCCGAGAAGGAAATTCAGCGACAGGTAAGGTGCTAAATCCAGATCAACCGCCTGTAGCGTATTCGCCATCAAAACCGGCAGCAGCATAATCGCCCCCACCGAGGCGCTGACGGCGACAAAGCCATTACCGACCACCTCTTTCGGCTTCAGGCGCAAAAAAGCGCAGTAGGCCGCCCAGCTCATCGCCGAGCCCATAGTCCAGAGATCGCCCCGATTCAGGTTGCGCAAAGTTGACCAGTCCGTGACGTTTCCCTGCAAAATAAGCCAGATAACACCGCAGGAACTTAATATTACGCCCGCGACATTTCCCGTCGAAATACGCTCGTGGAATATAAAGCGATTAATCAGTAGCACCATCGCCGGGGTCGTCGATAAATAAATTGCCGCATTCAATGATGAGGTATATTGCAGACCGACATAGAGCGTCAGGGGAAATAAAACCTGGCCGCACAGTGCCAGAAAGAAAACAATCCCTTTCGCCTGTTTTATCGCTGGCCACTGCTGTTTAACCTGGCGAAAGTAGAGCATCATCAACAGGATAGCAGTAGCCCACCAGCGCAGCGCTGATAGCACAATAGGGTCAACCTGCGATACCAGCAGGTGACCAATCACATAATTACCGCCCCAGAAGCAGGCCGCCAGCGCGAGCAGAAGATAAGGCATACAAACTCCTTGATTTACCTTAAACCTATGCCATTCAGGGTACTGCTCACGAATAAGCCAGTGCTAATATAAAGTTTTCATTCAGGCGTATAGTTTGAAACTATGAAGTTCACCCTAAGACAGCTGGAATTCTACGTCGCGCTGGCCGAGACGCTACAAATCTCAAAAGCCGCCGGGCGTTGCCATATCTCTCAGTCATCGATGACGGTCGCGATGCGTAATCTGGAAACGATTATGAACACGCAGCTCTTTGTTCGCCATCCGAAGGGTATTGAGCTGACCGTCGACGGGGAACGCTTTCTGAGCCATGCGCGCAAAATCCTCTCTGATAGCGAAGCCGCGATTAACGACCTGCACAATCAGCCGGAAATGACCACCGGCAGCGTGCGGGTAGGCATCGCTGAAACGCTCTCGGCCTATCTGCTACCCGGCATTTATAGCGAACTGGAGCGCCGTTTCCCGCTGCTGGAGATCCATTTTCAGGAAGGTTCATCTCAGGCGCTGATAACAGCCTTACATCAGCAGGAGGTCGACTTTTGCCTGGTGTTGACGTCAAACATTCGCCACGATGATGATCTGACGATTGATACTTTCCTGCGCTCCCTGCGTCGTCTGTGGGCGCCAATCGGTCACCCTTTACTCAGCCAGCCGGAACTGCGGCTGGCTGATATCGCAAAGGTCCCGTTTTTGCTGCTTGAGACCGATGATTACCCCACCGTGATCCTTGACGTCTGGCGGCAGCGCGGCGGGCAGCCGGATATTCGCTACCGTACCAACTCCTTCGAGGCTATCCGCACTTTTGTTTCACAGGGTAAGGGCGTCACGATCCTTTCGGACCTCGTTTGGCGTCCCTGGTCGCTTGAGGGGCTGCGCGTGATGCGACGCACGGTCGACGATTGTATGACGTGGATGGACGTCGGAGTGGCGAGCCTGCGGCAAACGGCACTACGGCCCGAAGCCCGCCGCGTAGTGGATTTCCTGCGTCAGGCGATACATCGCTTTGACGGTCAGCCATGATCCGCTAAAAAGCAGTCGGGCTTTCTCAACAATTAATAAACCATATGAATTATACGCTTGGTGAATTATCCACCTTCGCTAATAATTACGCCTCATTTAACGATCTCGTTATGGCGAGGCTCCTGCATAAATATAAGTTACCGCCCTGCTGGTATCGAGAGAGACCACTCAGGGAAATACAGGCTTCCATCGAATCAAGGTGTTGCCAAGGTAACTTCTGACGGCGTTCATGCCGGACAGATACGTTGTGCAGTGCTAAAACCAGGACGTAGGGATCTGCCTGTGCTCATCCTGTCTTGTTCGCCCCTATGAGTGATTTTTTATAGGGAATTACACCATGTCTTCAATTCAACTGTGCGCCGCACATCAGGCTATCTCTGCTTTTGACGGCGACGCGATCGCCCAGTACATGCGTACCGATTTCATTACTCTGCCGGAGCATCTCAGCGTTCATGAAGCGCGAGAGCTATTCGTTTCTCAGCTTGCCGGCGATGAGATCCCAGGCCAGGTGTTTGTTGTCGCCGGAAAAAAACTGCGCGGTAGCTTGTCGATTAAAAAGCTGCTCCAGGAGAGCGATACCGCTCAATCCATTCGTTATTTAATGGATAGCTGTCTGTTTCGTGTCAGGCCTGACGACGAGCGCCCGCAGGTGGTCGCCGAACTGGCCGAGCGTGGTCTCGACCTGGTACCGGTAGTCGAAAAGGGCGAGCTGGTTGGCTGCCTGATGGAAAAAGAGATTGCCCATCTGCTGGAAGATGATGTGACTGAAGATGCCCAGCGTCAGGGAGCAACGCTGCCGCTGGAAAAGCCGTATCTGGAAACCAGCCCATGGGCGCTCTGGAAAAAGCGTTCGGTTTGGCTACTGCTGCTGTTCGTCGCCGAAGCCTACACCAGCAGCGTATTGCAGCATTTTGAAGAAGCGCTGGAGTCAGCGATTGCACTGGCCTTTTTCATTCCGCTACTGATTGGTACTGGTGGCAACAGCGGGACGCAGATCACCTCCACCCTGGTGCGCTCTATGGCGCTTGGGGAAGTGCGGCTGCGGGATATGGGGCGCGTAATCCGTAAAGAGGTCTCCACCTCGTTGCTGATAGCTATCACTCTCGGTCTGGCGGGCTGCCTGCGCGCGTGGATGATGGGCATCGGCATGGAAATCACGCTAATTGTCAGCCTGACGCTGGTGTGCATTACCCTGTGGAGCGCGGTGGTGTCATCGGTGATCCCGCTGACGCTCAAGCGCCTCGGCATCGATCCAGCGGTGGTTTCAGCACCGTTTATCGCCACCCTTATCGACGGCACCGGATTGATTATCTACTTCAAAATCGCCCAGTATTTTCTTGGGCTGAATTGATTATTTCGCCCGGTAGTGAAAGCTGCCGGGCTCATCCCTTACTATTCAACCAGCGCCTGTGCGCACGCCCAGGCTGACGCCCAGGCCCACTGGAAGTTATATCCTCCCAGCCAGCCGGTCACATCCATCACTTCGCCGATAAAATAGAGCCCTGGTACCTTGCGGGCTTCCATGGTGCGTGAGGAGAGTTCGTTGGTATCCACGCCGCCGAGGGTCACCTCCGCCGTACGATAGCCTTCGGTACCGTTCGGCTGAACGCGCCACCCGGTCAGCGTCTCAACCAGGGTCTGCTGATCGCGAACATTAAGCTGTTTCAGGGTGACGTCCGGAAGCTGCCCTAATTGCTGCAAGCACTCAACCAGCCGCTTCGGCAACTGCATCGCCAGCGTATTTTTCAGGCTCTGATTGGGATGCGCCACACGTTGCTCGTCGAGGAACTCATCAAGATGGCAATCCGGCAGCAGATTGATACTGACGAATTCTCCCGGCTGCCAGTAGCTGGAAATTTGCAGCACCGCCGGGCCGGACAGTCCACGGTGGGTAAAGAGCAGATTTTCGCGAAAGACCGTACCGTTTTCGGCGGTAATGGTTGACGGTACCGAAACCCCGGACAGTACCTGTAACTGTTCAAGTAGCGGCTTATGCAGGGTGAACGGTACCAGTCCGGCGCGAGTCGGCAGCACCTTCAGGCCAAACTGCTCGGCAAGTTTATAGCCAAACGGCGAAGCGCCCAGGCCGGGCATAGACAGGCCACCCGAAGCAACCACCAGCTTTTTCGCCGCCACCGTGTCGCCGTTAAGCTGCAGCATGTAACCTTCGTCATCACGTTCGACGCTGAGAATTTCCGTACGCAGACGAATTTGCACGCCGCCCTTTTCACACTCGGCCAGCAGCAGGTTAACGATTTGCTCGGCTGAATCATCGCAAAAAAGCTGACCCAGCGTCTTCTCATGCCAGGCGATGTTGTGTTTGCTAACCAGGTCGATAAAGTCCCACTGGCTGTAGCGCGCCAGCGCAGATTTGCAAAAATGCGGGTTTTGGCTGAGATATGCCGCGGGTTCAATATACATGTTAGTAAAGTTGCAGCGCCCGCCGCCGGACATCAGTATCTTGCGGCCAGGCTTTTTGCCATTATCGAGCAAAAGCACGCGGCAGCCCGCCTGCCCTGCCTGCGCTGCACAAAACATTCCCGCCGCTCCGGCGCCAATTACGATGGCATCAAACCTTTCCACACAACATTCCTCATATCCCGATTGTCGGGAATTGTAAATTTTTCACTCTGGTCGCACCAGCAGGAAAAAAACTGCACTTATGTACATCGTTGAAAGATATAGGAATACTCCCAACAAGGTAAAACTTAAACAGGAAGAAAATCAAAAAAAGTCTATATTTCACTTTGCCCGCGCCGCGAAAGTCACTGATAATGCGCCGCGTTCATGTCCTCAAAATGGCGTAACGTCCTATGCTACATTTATTTGCCGGTCTGGATTTACATACCGGGCTATTATTATTGCTTGCTCTTGCTTTCGTGCTGTTTTACGAAGCGATCAATGGTTTTCATGATACCGCAAACGCTGTTGCAACTGTGATTTACACACGCGCAATGCGGTCGCAGCTTGCTGTGGCGATGGCGGCCCTTTTTAACTTCTTCGGCGTTCTGTTGGGCGGTCTTAGCGTTGCCTATGCCATCGTGCATATGTTACCGACCGACCTGCTGCTTAACATGGGTTCAGCACATGGCCTCGCCATGGTCTTCTCCATGCTGCTGGCGGCGATAATCTGGAACCTCGGAACCTGGTATTTCGGCCTTCCGGCCTCCAGCTCACACACGCTGATCGGCGCTATCATCGGTATTGGTTTAACCAATGCGCTGATGACCGGCACCTCGGTCGTGGACGCGCTGAATATCCCGAAAGTCATGGGTATTTTCGGCTCGCTCATCATCTCGCCAATCGTTGGCCTGGTGGTTGCGGGTGGTTTAATTTTCATCCTGCGTCGTTACTGGAGCAATACCAAAAAACGCGCTCGTATCCACCTGACACCTGCTGAACGTGAAAAGAAAGACGGTAAGAAAAAACCGCCATTCTGGACGCGTATTGCGCTGATTCTGTCAGCAATTGGCGTGGCTTTCTCGCACGGTGCGAACGATGGACAGAAAGGCATTGGTCTGGTGATGCTGGTTCTGATCGGCGTCGCTCCGGCAGGCTTCGTGGTCAACATGAACGCTTCCGGCTACGAAATCACCCGTACCCGCGATGCGGTCAACAATGTGGAAACCTTCTTCCAGCAGCGCCCTGAGCTGTTGAAGAAAGTGACTGGCGCAGAGCAGCTTATCCCGTCTCCGGACGCCGGTGCGGCAGCAAACGGCGAATTCCACTGCCACCCGGCTAACACCATCAACGCGCTTGACCGCATGAAGACGATGCTGACCGGCACTGAAAGCTACGACACGCTCTCCGTTGAACAGCGTAGCCAGCTGCGTCGCGTGATGCTCTGCATCTCCGACACCACTGATAAAGTGGCGAAACTGCCTGAAGTGAATGCCGAAGATAAGCGTCTGCTGAAGAAACTGAAAACCGATATGTTGAGCACCATCGAGTACGCGCCAATCTGGATTATCATGGCGGTTGCTCTGGCGTTGGGTATCGGTACGATGATCGGCTGGCGTCGCGTGGCGACCACTATCGGCGAGAAAATTGGTAAGAAAGGAATGACCTACGCACAAGGTATGTCAGCCCAGATGACCGCAGCCGTATCGATTGGTCTGGCGAGCTACACCGGTATGCCGGTTTCCACCACTCACGTGCTCTCCTCCTCCGTTGCGGGGACCATGCTCGTTGATGGCGGCGGCCTGCAGAAGAAAACCGTCACCAGTATCCTGATGGCCTGGGTACTCACCCTGCCCGCAGCGATTCTGTTGTCAGGCGCGCTGTACTGGCTCTCGCTGAAGATTATCTAAGCGGATAGCACGCGCAAAAAATATTAACGGGTCAGGAAACTGGCCCGTTTTTTTTGGTTTTAGCCGGACTAATGCCAGATAAGCAGAGCAATCATACTCACAACGACCAGGCCGCATAGCGCGCTAGTGAGTATAAACTGCCGCCGAACCCGCTCGCAGCGACGGATAAACTCATCATCGTGATGATCGTGATAGCGCTGGGCATAAATATACCAAACCAGACGCATCTGCTTGCTGGGCTGCCCATGCGATGTGAAAAAACCACCGCCGTCGACATATTGATAGAGCAAAGGGTCACAACCACGTAGCACAACCAGTAATGCACGCAGTGACGAAAAATAGCGTGCCATATTCACCACACAAACGATACACAGGGCCCAAAACAGCGCAATCGTGCTGATCATACCTCCTCCCCGGCGACCCGCCCTCGGAGAATCTCTCCGGGACTACCGCTCCCCAATATCAAATTGACTGTACAGTAAAAGAGTGCGATTCCGATCACGTTTATTTATTCGATCGGCTCATTAAATAGTGTAGGAGATCCGTTAATTTTTTTACCACAACGTTAACCGTTATCAATGCATAAATCGGATATATTTGTTTAACTATTTGCTGAACAAGGTAGATTGACGAAGCGCGAGGGGCGCTATAAGGTAGAAATATCTTCTACAATTAAGTCCTTAAGGACTAACCCCCGCGCATGTGGTACGCAGGACGCGGGCGAAGCGGCAGCGCTGGCTGTCAGGTCCAACGGTCATCGACAACTTATGGAAGGAGTAACACCATGGCTTACAAACACATTCTCATTGCAGTAGACCTGTCCCCGGAAAGCAAAGTACTGGTAGAAAAAGCCGTTTCTATGGCCCGTCCCTACAATGCAAAAGTTTCCCTGATCCACGTGGATGTGAATTACTCCGATCTCTACACCGGGCTTATTGATGTCAATCTGGGCGACATGCAGAAACGCATTTCCGAAGAGACACACCACGCGTTAAGCGAACTGTCCACCAACGCAGGTTACCCGATTACTGAGACTCTGAGCGGCAGCGGCGACCTCGGCCAGGTGCTGGTTGATGCGATTAAAAAATATGATATGGACCTGGTGGTTTGCGGTCATCATCAGGACTTCTGGAGCAAGCTGATGTCCTCCGCTCGCCAGCTGATCAATACCGTTCACGTCGATATGCTGATTGTTCCGCTACGCGACGAAGAAGACGAATAACCGTTTTCCCTGCTGACCGACGCCCGCATACGCGGGCGTTTTTGTTTCTTCCTGCCGCACTCCACTCGCCAACCCACCAAAAGAATATAAATCCAAAAAATTAGCACAATGTTAGATTGATCAACCAATCCAACCGTTTTATACCCATATAATAATCCATCAATTTACAAAATAATCACATCATTACGCACCATAAGACTTTTTCAGCGCGTTTTGGCATACGCGTTCATACTTTTCCGGACAGGATAAAAAGGCGAAGAAAGATGAACTCACCCGCACCGACAGGCTTACTGCAACAGCCTCGCCCATTCTTTATGATCTTCTTTGTGGAGCTATGGGAGCGATTTGGCTATTACGGCGTTCAGGGTATCCTGGCCGTTTTCTTTGTTAAACAGCTCGGATTCTCCCAGGAACAGGCGTTTATTACCTTCGGCGCGTTCGCAGCCCTGGTGTATGGCCTGATTTCCATTGGCGGCTATGTCGGCGACCATCTGCTCGGTACCAAACGCACGCTGGTTCTGGGTGCGGTCGTGCTGGCGATTGGCTACTTTATGACCGGGCTGTCGCTGCTAAAACCCAACCTGATTTTTATCGCACTGGGGACCATTGCGGTGGGGAACGGGTTGTTTAAGGCCAACCCGGCAAGCCTGCTGTCTAAGTGCTACCCGCCGAAAGATGCCCGCCTGGATGGCGCGTTCACGCTGTTTTATATGTCGATTAACATTGGCTCGCTGCTGTCGCTATCGCTGGCACCGGTCATTGCTGAGAAGTACGGCTACGCGGTGACCTACAACCTGTGCGGTGCGGGGCTGATCGTCGCTCTGCTGGTTTACTTCGCCTGTCGTGGAATGGTGAAAGACATTGGTTCCGAGCCGGACCACAAGCCGCTGAATTTGCGTAATCTGCTATTGGTGCTGGCGGGCACGGTGGTCATGATTTACCTCTGCGCCTGGCTGATGCACAACGTTAAAATCGCCAACCTGGTGCTGATTTTCCTCTCCCTGGTGGTGACGATTTTCTTCTTCCGCGAGGCCTTCAAGCTGGATAAAACCGGGCGCAACAAAATGTTCGTCGCATTTATCCTGATGCTGGAAGCCGTACTGTTCTACATTCTGTACGCGCAGATGCCGACCTCTCTGAACTTCTTTGCGATCAATAACGTCCATCATGAAATACTCGGTTTCACCATTAACCCGGTCAGCTTCCAGGCGCTAAACCCGTTCTGGGTGGTGGTTGCCAGCCCGCTTCTGGCCGCTATCTACACGCGTTTGGGTAACAAAGGCAAAGACCTGACCATGCCGATGAAATTTACGCTCGGCATGTTTCTCTGCTCGCTCGGCTTTCTGACTGCCGCCGCCGCAGGAATGTGGTTTGCCGACGCTCAGGGGCTGACTTCACCGTGGTTTATCGTGCTGGTCTATCTGTTCCAGAGCCTGGGAGAATTGTTGATTAGCGCCCTGGGGCTGGCGATGGTCGCCGCGCTGGTACCGCAGCATTTGATGGGCTTCATTCTCGGGATGTGGTTTCTGACGCAGGCCGCCGCATTCCTGATGGGCGGCTACGTCGCCACTTTCACCGCCGTGCCGGACAATATTACCGACCCGCTACAAACGCTGCCTATCTATACCAACGTCTTCAGCAAAATCGGTCTGGTGACGCTGGCGGTAACGGTGGTCATGGCAATGATGGTGCCGTGGCTGAATCGGATGATTAATACACCCAGTACCGAACAGTAATGATCATTGCCGGACGGCGGCTAACGCCTTATCCGGCCTGGATTTCACAAGCCCGATTAGCCTTGCGCTGTCGGGCGCTTCCTGCGACTACGCTTTTCGCGCAGCAATCCAGTCCTGCACTTCCACCACAAAGGTATCCGGCGCTTTGCGGTACATTTTGCGCGCCAGATCGAGAATGGTGTGCTGGCCTAAAGCCTCTTCCATTCGCTGCTGCGCCATGTCCATGACCGAGCGCACGCCGCAAATCCCTTCGCAGGCCCATTCCGGCGGCTGCTCTTCGAATACCGCCAGACGCTGGCGAATCTCACGGCATTCAAAAATCCGTTTGTCACCGTCAATGGCGTTTGCCACGTCGAGAACCGTAATGTGTTCAGCTGGTTTCGCCAACTGAAAACCGCCGCCTTTACCCTCGATGCTGCGCACCAATCCAGCCTTTGACAGACGGGTGAAGATTTTGGCCAGGTAATCGTAGGGCACACTTTGCAGGTCAGCAATCTCACGCACGCTCATATCGCGGGCATCGCCTTTGCTGTCCACCATACACATCAGGCTATGGATGCCGTACTCAACCCCAGAACTGTAGAATGCCATGCTCTTATCTCAGCCAAAATTAATCTGAGTTTATTGTAGCTTTTCCGCTCTCCCGATTCCAGAGAGATTGCAAAATACAGGACCGGCATAAAATTTAAATTAATAATTATCAATTAGATAAATAAAAATCACAACGAAAGCCGCTCCCGATATTTCAAATGACATTGCATCGACTAACTGCGATCAATATAATCCTAGTAAATAAATCGTAGTGAACAGCGAGAACAACAGTGATGCGTAAACAAATTTTGATCATCGGGGCTGGCTTTGCCGGTATGTGGGCAGCGCTGAGCGCCGCACGTCTGGCGGATAAAAATCAGCAGGACATTGATATTACAGTGATTGCACCACAGCCTGAGCTGCGTGTGCGCCCACGTTTTTATGAAAGCGCCGTTCAGACGCTGGTTGCGCCACTGCAACCGCTGTTCGACGTCACTGGTGTTACCTTCCTGCGCGGCACGGTTGAGAAAATCCTTCCGGACTCCAAAGAGGTGAGCTGGAAAGATACCCACGGTGAAACGCGCCTGCATCGCTATGACCGTCTGGTGCTGGCCAGCGGCAGCCAGGTGAATCGCAGTATGGTCGCCGGTGCCGCAGAGCATGCCTTCGACCTCGATCAGCTTGAGAGTGCAGCCGTGCTGGAGCAGCATCTGCAAGATCTGGCTAAGCAGCCAGAGAGCAAGGCGCGTAATACCGTTGTCGTCTGCGGCGGCGGCTTCACCGGCATTGAGATGGCGCTGGAGCTGCCGGGTCGTCTGCGCGACATCCTCGGTGCTGATGCTAAGACCAGAGTTGTCGTAGTTGAACGTGGTGCGCAGCCGGGTGCTCGCTGGAGCCAGGAATTGCGCGATGTGATTGCTGAGGCCTCCACTGAGCTGAACGTTGAATGGATGGTCAATACCGAAGTTGAGAGCGTGGATGCCTCTGGCGTGACGCTGAAAGATGGTCAGACAATTGCGTCACAGACGGTCATATGGACCGTTGGCGTTCAGGCTAACGGTCTGACCGCACAGATTGATGCGCCGCGCGACCGTCAGGGCCGTCTGCATGTAAATGCAAATCTTCAGGTGGTCGGTCATGAAGACATTTATGCCACCGGCGATGTGGCTTACGCCGCCACCGATGATAAGGGCAATCACGCGCTGATGACCTGTCAGCACGCCATCCTGCTGGGGAAATTTGCCGGTAACAATGTGGCAGCAAGCCTGCTGAACGTTGAACCGCTGCCGTATCGTCAGGAGATGTACGTCACCTGTCTGGATCTGGGCGCGTGGGGCGCTGTTTACACCGAAGGCTGGGATCAGCAGGTGAAGTTAACGCGCGCCGAAGCGAAAAAGCTCAAGATGTCGATCGTCAGCGAGCTGATTTATCCGCCAAAAGCCGATAAAGCGGTAGCGTTCGAGATAGCCGACCCACTGGCCCCGTTTGTATAAATGATCGTCCCCTGCCAGAGCGGCAGGGGAATTCTTCACTGCATCATCACCTGGCGTACGAACTCTTTCTTCATCTGCATACTGTAGGCCTTACCGTAAAATTGCACCTCGGTGTCGGGGCGCTTCACGTCCGGACTGACCTGTTTGTTCATCGGTGTGGAGCCGAAAGCCTTACTGAGCGCTTTTTGCGTCTCAGCCTGAATCAGCCAGTTAAGGAATAGCCGCGATGCCGCCGGATGTTGACTGTTGGCGGCAATAGCCGCGACATTACCGCCGCCGGGCATACCAAATTCCGGTACATAAAATTTCAGCCGTGAGGTAATCGCTCCCGTTTTTTGCAGCCCGGCCAGATGGTCTTCCCAGGCAGGTGTCAGCATCAGTTCGCCGTCGTTCAGGCGCGTCAGGCTGTCAGCACCGGAAGCGGTACGGGTGATTTTGTCGTTATTGGCGGCAAACCACTGCCAGCCTTTCAGCCAGTTTTTTACCACCGCGGCATCAACAGTAGCCGACTCGCTGTCAAACTCACCGCTTTGAGTCGTAACGACACGCTGAATAAAAGCTTCTCCCGCGCCGCCGTTATTCGGGTCGTTATAGCCAAAGCGCTTTGGATTGGCGTCGATAAAACGCTGAAGGTCTTCCATGGTCTGCGGTAGCGCCCGGTCATCCATCTGCTGTGGATCGTAGACCAGCCCGGTCTGATTCCCCCAAAACGCCACGGCATAACCCTGAGTATCGACATTCTGAATCTGGTGAATGGCGTCGCCATAGCCTGGCAGGTCGTCCACCTTCGCCAGCGCTTTCGCCCCCATGGTGACCTGAAGCTGCGACACGGACAGGGCGATCACATCTATTTTGCCCTTTTCTTTGCCCGCTTCCGCCAGCAGCTTGTTCATATTGCCGTCGATGCTCCCTTCCGGAATGCGCACCTTAACGCCGTACTGCTGCTCAAAATCCTTCACAAAGCTGCGCCACTGCGGCTGCAGGTACCAGACGTTAAAGGTCACGCTGCCCTCTTTTTTAGCCTGGGCGATCAGGTCGCTGTTATCCGCCGCTATCGCCAGTGAGCTGCACAGCAGGCCGCTCGCCAGAATCATTACTGCTTTTTTCATCACATTATCTCCTGTAAAAGGTCAGGCTTTCCCCGTGGATTGCGACAGATAGTTCCCCTTCAGTAGCTTCTCGATGATGACCATCAGAATGACGTTGGGGATCACCAGAATCATCGATACCACCGCCGCGTCCGGGCGCACAAAGGAGTAACCGAGGAAGGAATAAAGAATGGTTGGGACGGTGATAAAATCCGGCGCGCCCAGCACGTATGAGATGCTGAACTCCTCCAGGCTTCTCACCAGACAAAAAATCAGCGCTGCCAGAAAGCTTGGCTTGAGCAGCGGCAGATAAGCATTGCAGAAGGTGCCCCACGCCCCTGAGCCTAAGTCGCGGCTGGCGTCGATCAAGTCCTGCGGCACCGCCTTAAACCCCGCCGACATAATGCGGATCGAATAGGGCAGCGTCAGCACCGTATGGCCGATAACAATGCTGATAAAGGCGTTGTCGATATTAAGATTGATAAGCATGGCGCTGAAGAATATGCCGATCAGCATCCCCGGCATCACCAGCGGGATCAGCGTCAGCATCTCCGCCACCGCCTTGCCGCGAAAGGTCATGCGCCCGAAGGCGTAGGCGGTGGGCAGCGATAGCAGCAGGCTAACGACCGCCACCGCTGGTGCGATGGTGTAGCTGTTAAACAGCGCCTCGGAAAGCGAGGTCTTTTCCCATACCAGCAGCCAGCGGCTGAACGATAATACGGGCGGGAAGATATCCGGGTAGCTCCACGGATGGGCCGGGTCAACCAGCGACCAGAGGATCGCCATGCCGAACGGCATGCCCAGCCAGACCAGGTTGGCGACCACGAAGAAGATCAGCGAAATCGTCACCACCCGGCGACCGTTGGTAGTGTGGCTCATTTGATCTCTCCTTTGCGGGTGGCGAACGGGGTAATCAGCGTGGCGATGAGCAGCGTGCAGATGGCCGCCGTGAGCATAATGATCACCGCAATCACCGCCGCGTTATTCCACTCGCCGTACTCCATGGCGGTAGCCTGCATCAGGCGCGCCAGCGAATAAGTGTTGCGCGGCCCGGCCACCGAGAAGAAGGCGAAGTCGCCCAGCGCGCCGATAAATACCAGAATCAGCGTCACCTGCACGGCGGGCAGCGTCAGCGGCACCACCACGCCGGTAAAACTGCGCCAGCGGCTGGCGCCAAGATTGCTGGCGGCGTCCAGCACATCGTTACGAATGGCGTTGACCGCGCCGCCGACGAGGATCAGGGCGAAGGGCAGGTTCTTCCAGATTTGCAGGATAACCACGCCCCAGCCGAAATCGTCGTTCTGCATCCGCAGCGGCTCGCTGATAATCCCCAGCGCCAGCAGCAGTTCGTTGATGATGCCGTGGTAAGCGACGATGTTGACGAACAGGAACGCCGCCACCAGGCCGGGGATAAACATCGGCGCGCGCAGTACCGCAATAATGCCCTCCTTACCCGCCATTGGCTTACGCAGCCACAGCGCCAGCGGATACGCGAAAATCACCGAGCCGAACGCGCCCAACAGCGACACCTTCACCGAGTAAAACAGAGCGCTGCGCAGCACCTCGTCCTGCAACATATTGCGCCAGTACTCCAGCGAGAAATGGCTGTCGCCTTCGAGGTTAAACCAGCCCAGGCTCTGGACAATCACCACGTAAAAAGTCGATCCCATCAGCAGCAGGATCGTGCCCAGCCCGCTGAGCATCAGTAGCCAGGCGATCGCATCGTTGCGCCAGTTTTTCATGATACCGGCTCCAGAAAATGAATGGCGTTTTCCGCCAGACGGAAGCAGGCGCGCTCGCCGGAGGCGACGGGCGGCTTTTTGATTAACTGCAAACGGACCGACAGCCCGCTGTCGTTGTGTCCCCAGGCTTCGGTAAGGTTGCCCATAAAGGCCATTTTATCGAGCGTCAGGGTGAAGTGATTGCCGCCCGCCTGCAGCTGGGTGACGTACTGCGCGTCTTCAGGCCGCCAGCAGATATAGCAATGTTCTGCGCGCGGCGGCTGGTCTGAGAACACGTAAAATTCGCCCAGGCCGCAGCGTACACGGTAGTAACCCGGCTGCTCTGCGGGCGTGACCTGCGCAGTGTCGATATTAGCGGCACCGATAAAGTCCGCCACAAAACGGTTTGCCGGACGGTAGTAGATCTCTTCCGGCTTGCCGATCTGCTCGACGTTGCCGGCGTTCAGCACCACGATTTTGTCCGACATCGCCAGCGCTTCCGCCTGGTCGTGGGTGACGTAGATCGAGGTGAGCCGGTACTGCCGCTGGAGTTCTTTAATCTCAAAACGCACGCTTTCACGCAGCTTGGCATCGAGGTTGGAGAGCGGTTCATCGAACAGAATCACGTCCGGGCGGGTGATCATCGCCCGGGCCAGCGCCACGCGCTGCTGCTGGCCACCGGAGAGCTGGGCGGGCATTTTTAGCCGCTGGCTTTCCAGCCCGACCTGCTTCAGCGCCTCCGCCAGCCGGGTCTGCTGTTCAGCGATGGCGACCTTTTTCTGCTTCAGGCCGAAGCAGATGTTGTGCGCCACGTTGAGGTGCGGAAACAGCGCATAGGACTGGAAGCACATGGCGGTGTTGCGCTTTTCCGGCGGCAGGGCATTAACCGTTTTATCGCCAATCAGAATGCGCCCGCTGTCCGGCTGGTGAAAACCGCCGATCATTTTGAGCAGGGTGGTTTTGCCGCAACCGCTCGGCCCGAGCAGGGTGACAAACTCCCCCTCTTCCGCGCAGAACGAGATCTCTCTGGCGGCGTAAAAATCACCGAACGTTTTGGTTACCTGTTCCAGAACCAGTTTTGACATGAGTCTGTTTTCCGTCGATTAAAAAGATGATTATTAAATTTACATACTAAACATTAAATTTATGTGACGCAGATCTTCAAAGCTGAAAAATGATCTGAATATCAAATTAAATACATACAAAACAACATATTGAACATGAGAAGATAAAAACATCTTTCACATTTAAATTTAAGTAGTAAAGTTAATAACCATCTTACATTCGAGAGGAAAAGAAGATGGCGTTTACTTTTCACCGCGCGGCAGAAGGTATTGTGCTGGCCAACAGTCATCGCGGGTATTCCAGCTGTGCGCCGGAGAACACCTTTCCGGCCTTTGAAGCCGCCCGCCAGGCGGGTACACACTGCATCGAAATAGACATCCACCTGACGGCAGATAATCAGTTGGTCGTGACCCATGACCACCGCATCGACCGGGTTTCTACCGGGCAGGGATTTGTCGAACAGCTGACTTATCCTCAGCTGCTGGAGAGCGACTTTGGCGTGAAATATCACCCTGCGTTTAGCGGGACTCGCATCCCACTGCTGGCGGACGTGCTGCGCTGGGCGATGGAGAACCATATGGGGCTGATAGTTGAAGTGAAACAACGCCGCCGTCATGATGAGTTCGTCGCGGTGCTGGTACAGCTGCTGCGCGCCATGCCGGAAACAATTGGCCATATCCAGCTGCTGGGTTTCAATCATGTACTGATAAATCGAGTGAAGGCGCAAATCCCGGAGCTGGCGTTACAGGTAGTGACGCTGGAGCGTTACAATGACCAGTTGGCGGCAGTGCAGCAGTCCCATGCCAGCTGTGTCTGTTTTGAGTACGAATTTGCCCACGTTGACGATCTGCGGGCTTACAAAAAGGCGGGGCTGGGCGTACGGATGTATCTGCATGAAATGAAAAACGGCATGACGCCGCTGGAGCAGTACGACTATAAATTCGGCTGCGACAGCCGTCC
Organism: Klebsiella sp. MISC125; assembly: GCF_051131775.1. NCBI lineage: Bacteria > Pseudomonadati > Pseudomonadota > Gammaproteobacteria > Enterobacterales > Enterobacteriaceae > Klebsiella > Klebsiella sp. MISC125. The sequence goes on along the minus strand of NZ_CP180448.1, from coordinate 365,813 downwards.
GGTGATTATCGGCTGGATGCAGGCGGGGCTGATTGATATGCTCAGCCACGATGATATTCCGTATTTGCAGGGGCTGATTGAAGAGGCCGGACTGCGCTGGGATTAGATAAAAAATTAAGGACACCATGAACGCCCACTCTGAACGCCTTGAGCTGCGTGGTTCGCAGCGCCTGCTGCTGGAGCTTATCCGCCGCCATGCACCGGTTACTCGCGCGGAGCTGGCGCGTTTGTCAAACCTGACGGCGGGCGCGATTACCCAGCAGTGCCGGGAGCTGATATTTTCCGGTCTGGTGGTCGAAGGTGAGCGTAATACCGGGCAGCGGGGCCAGCCGTCGCTACCGCTGCGGCTTAATCCCGGCGGCGGCTGCGCCATCGGATTGTCGTTCAGTCCGGGTTTTATCGATATGACGGTGGTCGATCTCAGCGGTCGCCAGTTGCTCTCAATTTCCGAGGCGCATCAGGAAAACCAGCCGTTGGTCTCAACGCTCGCACAAATTAAAACGCTGGTCGAGCAGACGCTGAAAAAGCGCCAGCTTCAGCACGCGCGAATTTTCGGGATCGGCTACGCGGTGCCGGGTTTTCTGAAAGCTGACGGACGCAAGCGCCATAGCGTGGCGTGGCTGGAGAGCTGGCGTGAGGTCGATCTCCAGCAGGCGTTTGCCGACAACCTGCCGTGGCCGACATGGGTAGAGAACAACGCCAACGCCTCGGCGGTAGGCGAGCTGTACAGTGGCGAATGGAACGACTATAGCGATCTGACGTTTATCGACCTCGGCTACGGTATCGGCGCTGGGGTGATTTCCGGGCATAAGCTGCTGCGCGGCGGCTTCTTTAATGCGGGCGAGGTAGGGATGGCGTTCCCGTCCGGTACGCCGCGCCCGTCCTATAAAGATCTGGTCGCTACGCTAGAGCATGAGGGGCTAGAAGAAGCGCAGTTACCGGAGCTTATCGCCGGTCAGCATCCGCTGCTGGAGGGTTGGTTTGCCCGCTGCTGCGGCCAGGTAGAACAAACTGTTTTCGGCTGCGTGCAGTGGGTTGATCCACAGCTGATTGTGCTGGGCGGTGCGCTGCCTAAACCGATTATTAGTCGGCTGGTGCAGGAGCTAAATCATCGCCTGCAAACAAAGCTCGACCCTAACCGTCCGAAAGTCATGCTAGCGGCCTCATCGATGGGGGCGCTAAGCGCTTCACGCGGCGCGGCGATGATCCCGCTATATCAGGTGATTAACGAAGGGCAGAGCTAGCAGAAAAGAAGACATTCCCGGAGGCGGTGCTACGCACCTGTCCGGGCTACAAACCGCACGAATCCGTAGCCCGGGCAAGGCGCGTCAAGCGCCGCCCCCGGGAAAACGCGTACAATATTTGAGTCAGCAGCATCCCCCGGATTGCGGCTGACACCTTATCCGGGCTACCAGACCGCACGAATCCGTAGCCCGGGCAAGGCGCGTCAAGCGCCGCCCCCGGGGAAAACGCGCACGATATTTGAGTCAGCAGCATCCCCGGATTGTAAAATTTATCCTTACTGCTCAATCGCCGTTCCGGCGTAAATATCAAACCGGTGGCCTTTGGTGACCACCGCGTTCGGCGTCGCCACATCCGCCAGCGGCGGCGCATAGTCCGGGCGTTTCACCACCACGCGTTTGGTTGCCAACTGACGTGCCGGTTCCAGCAAACCATCCGCATCCAGATCCGGCCCCACCAGCGACTGAAACACCCGCATCTCTTTCTTCACCAGTGCACTTTTCTGCTTATGTGGGAACATCGGGTCGAGGTACACCACCTGCGGACGCGGAGTAATATCGGTGAGCGCCGTCAGGCTGGAGGCGTGAATCAGCTGCAAACGCTCCTGCAACCATGGGCCAATTTCCACATCGGCATAACCGCGCGCCAGGCCATCATCGAGCAGTGCCGCAACCACCGGGTTACGTTCCAGCATCCGCACATGGCAACCCACAGAGGCGAGTACGAACGCATCGCGCCCCAGCCCCGCCGTCGCATCGACCACATCCGGCAGGTAATCGCCCTTAATACCAACCGCTTTCGCCACCGCTTCACCGCGACCGCCACCGAACTTGCGTCGATGGGCCATCGCCCCACCAACAAAATCGACAAAAATGCCGCCAAGCTTCGGCTCATCGCGTTTACGCAGTTCCAGATGCTCTGGCGTCATCACCAGCGCCATCAGGTTATCTTCATCGTGCTCCAGCCCCCAGCGGGCGGCAAGAACAGATAAGGCGCCGTCTCCGGCGCCCGTTTCATCAATTAAACAGATTTTCACAACAGGATTAACTCTTAATACCGTAATGCTCAAGCATCGCATCCAGCTGCGGCTCGCGGCCGCGGAAGCGTTTGAACAGCGTCATCGGCTCTTCAGATCCGCCGCGAGTCAGGATGTTGTCGAGGAACGACTGACCGGTTTCGCGGTTGAAAATCCCCTCTTCTTCGAAGCGCGAGAAGGCGTCCGCCGCCAGCACGTCGGCCCACAGGTAGCTGTAGTAACCCGCTGCGTAGCCACCAGCAAAAATATGGCTGAAAGCATGCGGGAAGCGGCCCCATGACGGTCCTGGGATCAGCGCAACCTGCTTTTTAATTTCCGCCAGCGTTTCGAGGATTTTAGCCCCCTGCTCTGGCTGGAACTCCGCATGCAGACGGAAGTCGAACAGGCCGAACTCCAGCTGGCGCAGGATAAACATCGCCGCCTGGTAGTTTTTCGCCGCCAGCATTTTCTCCAGCAGTTCTTTTGGCAGCGGCTCGCCGGTTTCATAGTGACCGGAGATAAACGCCAGCGCGTCCGGCTCCCAGCACCAGTTTTCCATAAACTGGCTCGGCAGTTCGACCGCATCCCACGGCACCCCGCTGATGCCAGAAACCCCGGCGGTATCAATACGGGTCAGCATATGGTGCAGACCATGACCAAACTCGTGGAACAGGGTGATCACTTCATCATGAGTGAACAGTGCCGGTTTGCCGCTGACCGGACGGTTAAAGTTACAGGTCAGATAGGCAACCGGTTTTTGCAGCGAACCATCGAGCTTGCGCATCTGGCCGACGCAATCATCCATCCACGCCCCGCCGCGCTTGTGTTCACGAGCGTAGAGATCGAGGTAGAAGCTGCCGCGCAGTTCATTGTTTTCGTCATACAGCTCGAAGAAACGCACTTCCGGATGCCAGACGTCAACATCGGTACGCTCTTTGGCGGTAATACCATAAATACGTTGAACCACTTCGAACAGGCCGTTAACGGCTTTGTTTTCCGGGAAGTACGGACGCAGCTGCTCGTCGCTGATGCTGTACAGATGCTGTTTCTGCTTTTCGCTGTAGTATGCGATATCCCACGGCTGCAGTTCATCAACACCAAATTCGGCTTTGGCGAAGGCTCGCAGCTGGGCCAGCTCTTTCTCACCCTGAGGGCGCGCGCGTTTGGCCAGGTCGGTCAGGAAGTCGAGCACCTGCTGTGGGTTCTCGGCCATTTTGGTAGCCAGAGACTTGTCGGCATAGCTGTCGAAGCCCAGTAGCTGCGCCAGCTCGTGGCGCAGGGCAAGGATTTCCGCCATCACTGGGCTGTTGTCCCACTTCCCGGCGTTTGGCCCCTGGTCAGAAGCGCGGGTGGAGTAAGCGCGATACAGCTCTTCACGCAGCGCTTGATTGTCGCAATAAGTCATCACCGGCAGATAGCTCGGGATATCCAGCGTTAACAGATACCCTTCCTGCTCCTTGGCTTCAGCCTGCGCTTTGGCGGCGGCCAGCGCGCTTTCCGGCATCCCGGAAAGTTCGGCTTCATCGGTCACCAACTTCGTCCAGCCCATAGTGGCGTCGAGCACGTTGTTGCTGTACTGGTTGCCCAGCTCGGACAGGCGCGCAGCGATTTCGCCATAGCGTTTCTGCTGCTCTTTCTCCAGGCCAATACCAGAAAGTTCAAAATCACGCAGCGCGTTATCGACCGCTTTTTTCTGCGCGGTGTTCAGGGTGGCGTAATGATCGCCATCACGCAGGTCGCGGTACGCTTTGTACAGACCTTCATTTTGCCCAACCCAGGTGCTGTACTCAGAGAGCAGCGGCAGGGTTTGTTCGTAGGCTTCGCGCAGTTCCGGGCTGTTTTTAACCGAGTTCAGGTGGCTGACCGGCGAAAAAATGCGCCCCAGTACGTCGTCCACTTCCGCCAGCGGCTGGCAAAGATTTTCCCAGGTGTACGGCGCCCCTTGCGCCACCGCGCTCTCTACCGCCGCCCGGCAATCATCCAGCGCTTTGGTGACCGCAGGGACGACATGTTCAGGTTGGATAGCAGAGAAAGGGGGCAATAAAAAAGGCGTCAGTAATGGATTGGTCATATGCGCAGTCCTGTTGAAGAGGGTAAATGAAGCGCGCGTCCGGCGCTTTAGCATGAGATCTAGAATGGGGGATAGTTGGGTGAATTTCAATGTCAGGCGCTGCGCAGAACCGGGTATTACTGCGATAAGCCTGGCCGTTGTGGCTATTGCGTATAAAAAAGCCGGGTCAGCATCGCTGCTACCCGGCCCGTTTTATACTCACGCTCTGCTTACACCACCATCCCCAACAGCAAGCAGCCAATCAGACCGCACACGGAGATAATGGTTTCCAGCACCGACCACGACCTGATGGTCTCGCCGATAGTCAGGTTGAAGTACTCTTTAAACAGCCAGAAGCCCGGATCGTTGACGTGAGAGAAGATAACGCTACCGGAACCAACGGCGATAACCATCAGTTCAGGACTCACGCCGGTAGTCGCGATCAACGGTGCGGCAATACCGCCTGCGGTAATAGCTGCAACGGTCGCCGAACCCAGCGCAATACGCAGTACCGCAGCAATCGACCAGGCCATAAACAGCGGAGACATATTGGATTCATGCATGATAGAGGCGATGTATTTGTCCATCCCGCTATCGACCAGCACCTGTTTGAAGGCGCCGCCGCCACCTATGATCAGCAGCATCATGGCAATAATTTTGATGGAAGAGGTCAGCGTTTCGTTGATCTGGTCCATCGAACGGCCACGGTTGAGGCCAAAGGTGAAAAGCGCGATCAGCACCGCAATCAGCGTTGCCATCACCGGGTCGCCAAAGAACTCAGCAACCGGCAGGAAAGCATGACCTTTCGGCAGCACCATCTCGGCTACCGCACGCATCGCCATCAGAATAACCGGCACCAGAGAAGTCCAGACGCTGACGCCAAAGCCCGGCATCTCTTCTTCAGTGAACGTTTTCGGGTTATGCAGGCCTTCAGGAATCGGTTTATCGATGCCTTTCAGGAAGCGTGCGTAAACCGGACCGGCCAGAATCACTGTCGGGATCGCCAGAATGGTACCAAACAGCAGAGTTTTACCCATATCGGCATGGAAAATGGTGGCAATCGCCGTCGGACCCGGGTGCGGAGGCAGGAAGCCGTGGGTAACGGAAAGCGCGGCCGCCATCGGCACGCCGACGTATAGCAGCGGGATGCGGGCGGACGCAGCGATGGTAAATACCAGCGGCAGCATCAACACGAACCCCACTTCATAGAACAGCGCGAAGCCGACGGTAAAACCGGTCAGCACGACTGCCCATTGGATGTGTTGTTTACCAAATTTGTCAATTAGCGTGGTGGCGATACGCTGCGCACCGCCGCAGTCCGCCAGCATTTTACCGAGCATAGCGCCGAAGCCCATGATCAGCGCGAGGCTGCCGAGGGTTCCGCCAACGCCGTTCTTGATGGAGACGATAACTTTATCCAGAGGCATGCCCTGCATGAGCCCGACGGCAAGCGCCACCAGAACCAGAGCGATAAAACCGTTCATTTTGAAACGGATCATCAGCAACAATAACAGGGCAACCCCGATAGCAACGATGACTAATGGCATGATTTACCTGGCCTTAATTTGTTATGGGTAACGTCATAGTTTCAACATTGACTTCATCCGTTCCGACCGGAACAAAAAATGTCCGACGCCGTAAATGCTAGCTTTATCCTTACCCAGAGAAAGGATAGCTGGCTATTTTTTAATCTGTGGCGCCTGAAACGAATGATACGGGTAACATGGTAAGTTTGAGAATCACCTAAGCAGTGAAAATTTCAAATATGAGACTTAAGTCATACTCTTTCCCGGGTTTTTGCCGGGTTGCTTAGCGGGGAATGTTGTGCGGTAACTGAGAAGAGTAGCCCGACAGCGCAAATACTGCCGGGCGGGGGAATTAATAGTAGGAGTGCTCGCCGCGCTGGTGTTCGGTTAGATCGCGTACGCCTTTCAGTTCCGGGAATTCGTTCAGCATCTGCTTCTCGATCCCTTCTTTCAGGGTTACATCGACCATCGAACAGCCATTGCAGCCGCCGCCGAATTGCAGGATCGCCAGGCCATCGTCGGTGATTTCCATCAGCGTGACGCGCCCGCCGTGACCGGCCAGCTGCGGGTTAATCTGCGATTGCAGCAGGTATTCGACGCGCTCCATCAGCGGAGCATCATCAGAAACCTTGCGCATCTTGGCGTTTGGCGCTTTCAGCGTTAGCTGAGAACCGAGCTGGTCGGTAACAAAATCGATTTCAGCGTCTTCCAGGTACGGCGCGCTAAGTTCATCGACATAAGCGGTCAGTTGCTCAAACTTCAGCGCAGTATCGGTGTCTTCCACCGCATCCGGTGGGCAGTAGGAAACGCCGCACTCAGCGTTTGGGGTACCGGGATTGATCACAAATACGCGAATTTGTGTCCCTTCTTCCTGATTTACCAGCAGTTTGGCAAAGTGCGCTTGTGCAGCATCGGAAATACGGATCATAGCGTTGGCCTAATAGTTGACTATTTTACTTGGTTATAATACGCCCATCAGCAGGGGTCTACAAGGTACGGCATATACACCATACCTGAACCGTCGCGGCGCCGTTTCGCAAAAGCAGGCGGGATATCTCGGCGACGGTGCTTCCGGTTGTGACGACATCATCCACAATGGCGATATGGTGACCCCGAACCGACAATTCAAGCTGAAAGGCGTTTTTCAGGTTCTGTTTGCGCAATCTGGCGCTGAGCTGATGCTGGGTGGCGGTACGACGCTGGCGGGTGAGCGCATCGCTACGCCAGGCACAGCCCATCCAGCGCGCCAGCGGGCGGCACAGCAGATCGCTCTGATTAAAACCCCGCTTCCACTGGCGACGCTGCCAGAGCGGCACGCTGATAATTCGATCGGGTTTGGGAAGCCCCCTGCTCTGATGAATACGCAACAGCAGAAGACGCGCCAGCGCCGGAGCCAGCTCTGGTCGTTTGTTGAATTTCAGCTGGTGAATCATCCCGCTCAGCGGCGGCCGATAATCATTCACCGCAACCAGCCGCTGCCACGCCGGTGGTTTTTGCAGGCAGCGCCCGCACGGCAGCAGGCCTGCCTGAGCAGGTAGCCCACACTGAGGACAGAGCGGTTCAGACGCCATCAGCGATGCAGCGCATCGCGAGCAGATCCCCCAGCGGGCGATGGCCAGCGGCATTTGGCATAGCCAGCATAAGCTGTGTGCTGTTAGCATATTTCCCCTTATATTGATGGAAAGAGAACAGTAACCGATGAAAGAGATCTGGTGGCAAACCACGGGCGAAGGAAATTGTCATCTTGTGCTGCTGCACGGATGGGGGCTGAATGCGCAAGTGTGGGATTGCATCACGCCGGAACTGGCCTCGCATTTCACGCTGCACCTCGTCGACCTTCCGGGTTATGGCCGCAGCGGCGGCTTTGCTGCCCTATCGCTCCAGGAGATGGTGCAGCAGGTGCTAGCCAAAGCGCCAGAGCGCGCTATCTGGCTGGGCTGGAGCCTCGGCGGGCTGGTGGCAAGCCAGGTTGCGTTAACTCACCCCGACCGCGTGCAGGCGCTGGTCACCGTCGCCTCTTCTCCCTGTTTTAGCGCTCACGATAGCTGGCCGGGAATCAAACCCGAGGTGCTGAGCGGTTTTCAACAGCAACTGAGTGAAGATTTTCAGCGCACCGTCGAGCGCTTTCTGGCGCTGCAAACCATGGGAACCGAGAGCGCCCGCCAGGATGCCAGAGCACTGAAGAAGACGGTGCTGTCGCTGCCGATGCCTACGTCGGAGGTGCTAAACGGCGGACTGGAGATCCTCAAAACCGCCGATTTACGCCAGCCGCTGACGGCGCTAACGATGCCGTTTTTACGTCTGTACGGTCGTCTGGATGGTCTGGTGCCGCGAAAAATCGTGCCGGTGCTCGACGCGCTGTGGCCACAGAGCCAATCCATCATCTTCGATAAAGCCGCCCACGCGCCGTTTATCTCTCATCCACAGGAATTTTGCGCACCTCTGATAGCGCTAAAAGCCCAGGTCAGTAAATATTTTTAGCAGGACATGGTAAAAACGCAGGGCCCGACAATACTTAGGTTGTTGCGACGGTTGACTATTTCATGTCGCCTTCGCGACCTAAAAACAACAACCTAATGGAGAGTAGAGGCTATGAAACTTGTTACAGGAATTGTTGCATCTCTGGTGATTGGCTCCCTGTCCTTCGGCGCGTTCGCTGCCAAGGAAATTCAAAAAGATGAAGTCGCTAAAATGAATCTGACCAAAGTCGGTTCGATTACCACCTCAAAAACGACTTCTCCGATGGATGCGAAGCGCGATCTGTCGAAAAAAGCGGATGAGATGGGCGGCACCTATTTTGTGGTGATTGCAGGCGAGAAGAACGAGAAAACGGTTCACGCGAACGCGGACGTCTACAAGTAAGCCAGTAAGCGGGTCTCAGGACCCGCTTTCGGTATCGCGACGTTGACCGGCTACGAATTCACAACCGTCTGATCTGTACTCTCCAGGCTACGAAAGGCGCTGGCCTCCCATGATTATTGATGAACTTTGGCCGCCATCTGATACGCAGCAGGCAGGTTCAACCGCTGCCAGAACTGCTGGTCACCGGTCTCACCCGACAGCGGGTACCCTGCGGGCAGAGCCGTTTTGACCATCAGCGTCCGACGCTGCGCAGCGGACAGGTTCGGCAATGCCGCTTCCAGCAGCACTTCCGCCCCTTCCGGCACCATCAGACTCTGTTTTTCACCCTTCTGCTGCGGCAGGCTGTAGGTCATGGTGAAGCGATAAAAATCACGCATTGCCGGGTCGCGATAGGGATCGTCCTTCGCAGGCACCTTCGCGCATTCCGCCAGCGTTGTACCGCACTCTTTCTCCAGCGCCGTACGCAGTTGGTCGCGAGCTTCATTGAACAACGCGCGATACTTCGCATCATTCAGATAGTGAGCGACGTTGCGCTGCGCCACCATCCGCGAGCCCATCACGTCCAGCGGATAATGCACGCCCAGCACGATGCGCGAGTAACCATAGCGAGCGCCGCGGGTTACCAGCGCATCAAAGCGCTCAGGGATCATCTCCGCCATCAGCAGCGCATCGGTATAGCCGGTATTGGTGTGTCCGCTCGGGAATGAGCCACCGTCTGCGGTATAGGGTTTGTTATCCTTCACCACCACATCGTCCGGTACCAGATGAATCGTGTTCCCCTGAATCAGGAACGGACGCGGGTTATTAAAATGCTTTTTTGCCGCTCCGGTACTCACTTCGGAAGCTTTAATCAGCGCAGCTGCCTTGCCGAGTTCGCCTTTATCGTAGGCGGTCAGAAACGCTTTCCCCAGACGCGGTCCCATCGCATCGCTAAGGAAATAGAGATAGCTGATGCCTTCCGCGTCTGCCAGCGCCTGATGACGAGAGGTCTGCACAGCATCGCGGTTAATCGCGGTGACGGTTTCGAGGTTTTGCTGTATGACCGTCTTCGGCAACGTGCTGAACGCCGAGAGCAGCTCGATACCGGCCTGCTGGTTGGCTTTAGCCTGAAAGTCATAATCGCTGGCCTTTAGCCACGCTTTATCCGCCTGAGTTTTAGTCTGTTTGGCGTGCTCCAGCTGGTCACGTGTGAGGGTTGATGCATCGCCCTTCAGCGCATTACGTAGCTGCGCCAGGCTTTGGCTCTCCACAGCGTCGAATGCCGGACTCGCAGCCGCAGGCGTCACACCGTTAGCCATCGCCGCCACCTGATTCAAAGGGACATCTTGCGCCATAACCGGCAGCGCCAAAATGAGCGCCGATGTCAGAAGTGTGATTTGCAGTTTCATTATTTTCCCTTTATACAAACAATTACCTTGCCGGTATGCGACGCTAGCCCCCCTGTTTTACGTTTTTATGACACGGTTATGTTTTGCAACGCTTTAGCAGGAATTGAAACAGCACAGTGCCGGAAGCGGTAATCCAGACGGATCTGCGGTAAACTATCGGTTATCTTGTTTACTTCCCGGAATCACCGCATCCATGCTCAGTTATCGCCACAGCTTTCACGCAGGCAACCACGCCGACGTCCTTAAACACACCGTTCAGAGTCTGATCATTGAATCGCTCAAAGAGAAAGAAAAACCGTTTCTCTATCTGGACACTCACGCCGGTGCAGGCCGCTATCAGCTGAGCGGCGAGCACGCCGAGCGTACTGGTGAATATCTTGAAGGTATCGCCCGCATCTGGCAGCAGGATGACCTGCCCGCCGAGCTGGAGCCGTATATCTCCGTCGTCCAGCATTTCAACCGCAGCGGTCAATTGCGCTACTACCCGGGCTCCCCACTGATTGCCCGTCAGCTGCTGCGCGAGCATGACAGCCTGCAGATGACCGAGCTGCACCCGAGCGATTTCCCACTGCTGCGCTCCGAGTTCCAGAAAGATGATCGCGCCCGCGTGGAAAAAGCCGATGGCTACCAGCAACTTAAGTCTAAGCTGCCGCCCGTTTCTCGTCGTGGGCTGGTGCTTATCGACCCGCCTTACGAAATCAAAAGCGACTACCAGGCGGTAGTGACCGGTATTCATGAAGGCTACAAGCGCTTTGCGACCGGTACCTACGCGCTATGGTATCCGGTGGTGCTGCGAGCACAGATTAAGCGCATGATCAAAGAGTTAGAAGCCACCGGCATTCGCAAAATTCTGCAAATTGAGCTGGCGGTACGCCCGGACAGCGATCAGCGCGGCATGACCGCCTCCGGGATGATCGTCATCAACCCACCGTGGAAGCTGGAGCAGCAGATGAACAACGTGCTGCCGTGGCTGCATAAGAAGCTGGTACCGAACGGTATCGGCCACGCAACGGTCAGTTGGATCGTGCCAGAGTAATCGCAACCATCGGTGGAACCTTTTACGCCTCGCGCTACAATCGCGGCCATTCAATAATAAGGACCAGAGCCATGACCAAACATTATGACTACATCGCTATCGGCGGCGGCAGCGGCGGCATCGCCTCCATCAACCGTGCGGCAATGTATGGACAGAAGTGCGCGCTGATTGAAGCCAAAGATCTGGGCGGCACCTGCGTGAACGTCGGCTGCGTGCCGAAGAAAGTCATGTGGCATGCGGCGCAGATCCGCGAAGCAATCCATCTGTATGGCCCGGATTACGGCTTTGATGCCACCATCAATAATTTCGACTGGGACAAACTGATCGCCAGCCGTAGCGCCTATATCGACCGTATCCACACCTCTTACGATAACGTGCTGGGTAAAAACAAAGTCGATGTGATTAAGGGCTTCGCGCGCTTTGTCGATGCGAAAACCGTGGAAGTGAATGGTGAAACCATCACCGCCGATCATATCCTGATCGCCACCGGCGGTCGTCCGAGCCATCCTAATATTCCGGGCGTCGAGTACGGCATCGATTCCGATGGCTTCTTCGAACTGCCGGCGCTGCCGAAACGCGTTGCGGTCGTTGGCGCAGGCTATATCGCCGTTGAGCTGGCGGGCGTGATTAATGGCCTGGGTGCGGAAACTCACCTGTTTGTGCGTAAACACGCGCCGCTGCGCAGCTTTGATCCGCTAATCGTCGAGACGCTGGTCGAAGTGATGAACGCCGAAGGCCCGCAGCTGCACACCAACTCCATTCCGAAAGCGGTGGTCAAGAATGCCGATGGCAGCCTGACCCTGGAGCTGGAAGATGGCCGCAGCCAGACCGTCGACTGCCTGATTTGGGCGATTGGTCGCGAACCGGCAAACGATAACTTCAATCTCGCCGTTACAGGTGTGAAAACCAACGATAAAGGCTATATCGTCGTCGATAAATTCCAGAATACGAACGTTTCTGGTATTTACGCCGTGGGCGATAATACCGGTGCCGTTGAGCTGACCCCAGTGGCGGTTGCCGCCGGTCGTCGCCTCTCAGAGCGTCTGTTTAACAACAAGCCGGACGAGCATCTGGACTACAGCAACATCCCGACCGTGGTCTTCAGCCATCCGCCTATCGGCACCGTCGGCTTAACCGAACCGCAGGCGCGCGAGCAGTACGGTGATGACGCAGTGAAGGTGTATAAATCCTCTTTCACCGCCATGTACACCGCGGTGACCTCGCACCGCCAGCCGTGCCGCATGAAGCTGGTCTGCGTCGGCCCGGAAGAGAAGATTGTCGGCATTCACGGCATCGGTTTTGGTATGGACGAAATGCTGCAAGGCTTCGCGGTGGCGCTGAAAATGGGCGCGACTAAGAAAGACTTCGATAATACCGTGGCGATTCACCCGACGGCATCGGAAGAATTTGTGACGATGAGGTAATTCTCGGAACCCCGTGTTAGCACGGGGTTTTTCTTTAATAATTCCAGCCAGTAGAATTCAGCTTTCTCGTTCTTTTCCTGTACAACTACCGATATCGATCAGTACTTTCACAAAAAAGTTCTGCCGATTGTATAGTCCTGGAAAAACGGCAGGAGCATCCTTAAGAGCCACTCGCCTACTGATTAATGGCTTAATGTCAATGGCTCCGGAACTCAGATACTGTATTGATGTTTTCCATTCTTGCCCTGGAAATGGCGCTGATATTGAATTCCACGACCCAAGCACCTTTAACTCATTGCGCACAATTTTCTCAAAGTTAAGCCTCGGGAAGCTGACATCGCCATAAGGTATTCCTAACAGGACAACGGAACCACCTTTTGCCGCAAGAAGCAAAGCGCTGGCAATACCTCCTGCATTTCCTGAAGACTCTATAACAATGTCCACACCAAGGTTTTCGGTCAGCATCTGAAAACGGGTAAGATATCCTTCATCGAGAACGGAAAATATATGGCTGGCTCCCGTACGTTTGGCAATATCAAGTTTCTGTTCATCAGTATCAAAAGCATAAACCTCCCCTGCCCCACATACCTTTGCCCATTGCACAGCCAAAAGACCGATCGTTCCGCAGCCAACTATGGCCACCCGACTGCCTGCTTTAATATCAACCTGCCGTAACCCATGTACCACTACGCTGGAAGGTTCTATAAAGCTTGCTGTCGCAAAATCCATTGAATCAGGTAGCTTCAGAACATTGCGCGCAGGAACAAGAATATACTCCGCAAAAGCGCCGTTTTTATGGCCGCCGAGTACTTTTAGGTCGGTACATCGTGCATAATGTCCCTGCTGGCAATAGCAACATTCAAAGCAGGGGAAGCAGTTACATGCTGTAACCCGATCGCCATTTTTCAGTCCTGTCACTGCGGCTCCCACTTGCTCTACAACACCAGAGAATTCATGCCCCCAGATTAACCCCGGATTATATGACCCCAGCTTGCCAAAACGAGAAATATCCGAGCCACAGATACCAGCCACCGCGACCTTGATTAAAACATCATGATCGTTGACTAAGGATGGTTTTTCCACCTCCTCATATCTTACATCTTGTATCGAATAAAGATTTAACGCTTTCATATAATCACTCCCTGGCAACTAAAATGAACCGGCATTAAAATATATAAAATTCGGGTGAGAAACGATAATAGAATACCAAAGAGTAAACAACGCAGTTGTTACTCTATTATATGAAAAATAGTTCTCACCCAAAAAGTGAAAATAGACTTACCCTAATAGAACTAGTCTTTTTCACCAAAACCAGCAGCAAATGCTGTTTTTAATTCGCTCATTAACTCATGCTCATCCTCACCATTACAGATAAGGTCAACCATGGTGTTACCTTTCACTCCAGCACCAAGAATACTCATCATTCCTTTGATCTGGATCTCTTTTCCATTATTAACCAAAGTCAGTGATGATGTATATTTCTTCACAATTTTGGCTAGAGATGCGGCAGGCCTGGCGTGCAACCCGGTACTGTTCACTACTTTGACGCTTTGTCTAATCATGATTCTTCCAGCTATAATTATTTTCAGGAGGCTTTACGTAAAAAATGATGGCCTTTATTCATCATAAGAATCTTCGAATACACATCATCTTCAACAGCCTGTTTTGCCGATGCCATAACCCGAGCCAGGTTTGCTTCATTATTGTTATGTTCATAAGCTTTACCCACCGAAGTGATAAAAGCCTTACGTAGATCGCTGGCTATATTGACTTTGGCAACATTATAGTTAACAAAGCTGCGCAGAATTTCAGCATCAATACCTGAACCACCATGAATAACTAATGGTACCGGTGAAACTTCGGCAATTTTCTGTAGTAATGGAATATCAATACGTGGAATATCATCAAGACCATGCACGTTGCCGATAGAAATAGCCAACATATCGCAGCCGGTTTGCTCAACGAATGTACGAACTTTTTCTGGTTCAGTTTTGCAGTCGGCTTCGCTGACGTGGTCATCCTCTTTACCCAGAATAGCACCTAACTCCGCCTCTACTGGTACACCATATGATTTGCAGAAATCCACAGCCTCAGCGGTAAATGCAATATTCTCTTCGAAGGAAAATGCTGCGCCATCAATCATTACAGAAGTAAACCCTGCTCGTACGGCTTGTTTGACATCATCAAAGGTTTTCCCATGATCAAGATGGAGGCTAACCGGCACATCCATCTTATCAGCATGACGTTTAACTATTTCATAAATATAGTCATAACCTGACAATTGCGCATTCGTCGGTGCAATCTGAATAAAATTGGGTAACCCCGAACGCTCAATTGCATTAAGAATTGAGATCGTCGTTTCCAGGTTAGTCGTATTAAATGCACCGGCAAGCACTCGTTTCTCACGGATACGGTCCAGTAAGATTTTACCGTTAACTAATGGCATAGCATTATCCTCTATCTTCGTTGCAGAATAGTACCTAAATAATATTTATCTGATTTTAACCAGACGTTTCCTAAATCAAATGGCATTTTGTTTTCAAGAAATACAAGCTGCTCTAAATGTAGAACTGGTGCATCCTCATTAACCTCTAGATAATGGCCACGTTCACTACCAACAATTTTTGCCGCGTAACGACTCTCTGAATACACTATCTTTTGGCCGGAGAGTTGCTCTACCGTTGGAAACAGATTTTGTTTATTAAAATCAATCTCAGTAATTCCAGGGCAAAGGGCAATATTGATTCTGTTTTCAATCAACATCACTCTTTCACCTTCCACACTTCTTACACGCTTGAGATAAAGTATAGGAGCACCAGGTTCAATTCTTAGCTTCTCAGCCACGCTTTTAGATGCCTTCTCAATGTACGAATCAATCACCTCTGTGGTAAAAGACAAATGCTGGCTTTCGAGTGATTCAGCAAATGAGAGTAATCCTTCTCCAAGGGCATAAGAAATATTCTCTTTTTTAACAAAAGTCCCTTTACCCTGAACCTGAACCAGTAACCCTTCATTCACCAACATTGTTACTGCTTTTTTTACCGTTCCCCGACTGACATGCAGAATGTCCATTATCTGGTTTTCAGAAGGGATCCTGTCACCTTTACCTAACTCTCCTTTATAAATATTTTCACGGATCCATTCCGAAACCTGCATATACAATGGAATTTCTGAATCCTTAAGTATGCTGCTCATGTTGTGCTTCTCCTGTGTAGATCATCTGTATACAAGTATGAACAAGTTACGATAATACAGAGTTTTTTAAAAATCTAACTATATGATCAACTTCACAGTTTCAGCCCAACACTCTAATCTTTTGGCAACATATCGTGATGTTCTGCAAAAAAGCCCCCAGTACATTCAAGCTGCGGGGCTCTGATGCCATTATTTATCTGCTTTAATGATCACTTTTAGCACATCATTTTCAGGGTTTGCTGCAAACTCAATGGCTTCACTAATACGAGAAAGCGGCCAAGTATGAGTAATCATATCTTTGGTGTTAATTTTATCTTTCTCAACAATTTCAATTGCTTCTTTCATTTCATACGGCGTAAGCGAGTAGGTGCCTACAAGAGATATCTCATCCCGGAACAAACGACCTGCGTCAATTTCCACCACTGGGTTCTTGTCAAACGGGGAGAACACCACGACTCTGCCGCCGCGACGAACGACATTCACCGCCTGCGAAACCAGCGACGAGACGCCTGCGGCAATGATCACCACATCAGGCCCTTTACCCTGAGTAATTTCCGCCACACGCATTTCAAGATTTTCATTAGCAGGGTCAATCGCATGAGTCACGCCAACCTTTAACGCCAGTTCACGCTTAAACCGAGAGAGGTCGGATACGATGACGGTCGATGCGCCTTTCAATGCGGCAAGCTGAGCGCTCACCAGGCCAATTGTGCCGGACCCCAGCACCAGAACGGTATCTTTAGCATGGATATTGGCTGATTTCAGCCCATGCAGGCAGCAAGCCACTGGTTCAATCATCGCTGCACGATCCCAGTCAAGGCTGTCAATAATTCGATGCGTTAGATGCTCAACGTGCAGGCGCGGAATACGGATAAATTCGCTAAAGCCACCGGGTTCAAGGTTGGTTTTTTTGAACTGATCGCACAGCGTAAAAAACCCTCTGTCACAGTAGTGACAGTTAAAGCAGGGAACGTGTATTGCTGTGACAACTCGCTCGCCAACGCGGTAGCGGGTGACCTCTTTCCCCACTTTAACAACTTCACCTGATACTTCATGACCGAGGATTATCGGGCCAGTGACAGTCTGATGCTGTGCCTTATGAATATCGGTCCCACACAGGCCGCAAGAGTGCATTTTTATGAGCATGTCACCATCACCGATTTCTGGCACATCGATATCTTCATAACGAATATCATTTTTGCTGTAATAAACGCTGGCTTTCATTAGTTAACTCCATAACAAAGATGCTCAGTACGCATCTTGGATTCATAAAGCGGTTTATACACCTGAGAAAAAATTTGCTGATAATGCGCTACCGCATCACTCTCTGGCAGATAACGCGTCAACTGCTCCGCTGCGGTGACGGAACGGCTATCAATATCAATGCCAACGGCTTTAGCCGCTAACATCGCAGCACCTTTACTCACAGCTTCATCAACATTGCAGGCGACAATTTCACGATTCAGAATGTTGGCTTTAAGCTGCAGCCAGTACGGGTTTTTACAAGCAGCACCGATAACATTAACGACCGGATAATGACGCCCAGTCAGAGTTTCATACAAATCGAGCAAATTCTTAAGTTCAAAGCATAATCCCTGGAAAACAAAGCGCAGAACATCTTCAGGCCGCGACTTATCGTCCAGGCCATAGATCAGCGCTCGAGACCAGGTATTGCGATCAGGCGGCCCGCTTCCGCGAAGATGGGGAATAAAAATGCCATCCATCTTCCCGGCAGCAACTAAATCCTTCTCATTGCTGAGCGTATCAACCATTCTCAGGAAAGCGGGCATATCAAGCTCAAACAAATTTCTGAACCATTCAATGGCATATCCTGCAGAAGGCAATGAGGCATACAGAGAATGCAGTCCCGGCAACACATGAACTCCATTTGAAACCCGGGCACGGAAGAAACTCTCACTATTGTTGACGGCTTCGGTAACCACCAGTAAACCTTCCGTAGTCCCCGTAGAATTCAGAATCTGATTTTCGTCATTCAACCCTACCGCTACGGAACCACACATATGATCGTGCCCGGCAATAGCGACCTGTGTATCTGTTGATAGCCCCGTAAGGGCAGAAACCTCAGCCGTGACGTTACCAATGGACGCTCCCGCATACACCAAAGGACTAAAGAGTGAAGGGGTGAGCTCAGCAATCTCCAGCATCTTCACATCCCATGACATCTGCGCGATATTCAGCGCCATTGTCCGTGAGGCTAAAGAGTATTCAGAACGTTTCTCTCCTGACAACATAAATGCAATATACTCAGCAAGACAAAGCCATTTGCGACCATCTTTGGCATTTTTAATATTATCTTGAAGCCATTTTATCTTATTGATGCTGTAATTTGAATGCGCCGGAATCCCCGTTATCTCATAAATATTTTCTATATCCAGCGCAGATATAATATTTTCAAGCTGCTGTTTTGGTCGAGTATCATACCAGATTAAAGAAGGGCCAATAATATTGTCATTTTCATCGAGAAGCACTCCTGCTTCACCAACGCTGGCTACCGCAACAGCGCTTACATTTTGTCCAGCATGCAAATTTTTAGTTATCGTTTTAAGGCCGTGAACAACGCCATTCCATATCAGGCGAACATCAAAATCCGTATTATCGCCATCGATAATCTTAGGTGTCCTAAAACTATATTGATTCACTAAATCAAGAGATGGAACCTGAAACAAACACACCTTACAATTCGTCGTACCAATATCGATTCCGATCGTATACATCACTCTCCCCTTATATTTGCAAGGGTCATCGTTTGTTTTTATTCTGAAGCAGAATGACTCTGCTTCAGAATAGACTGGATTATTTTACTACTGGGATATTACTTGCAGAGGTTTCATTGTTTTCTGCCGCCTCTTCTGCCTTAAGCTGTTTCTTGGTCACACGATACAGCCACAAGCAAAGCAGGAATATGACAGGGATAAGGGCCAACGCAATTCCATTACCATCAAAGATTTTTACTGCCCAAAAACGGTATGGGTTTCCACCATCTAGCAAACTAGAGATCTCGCCATCCGTTTTAATTGGGAAATTCATATCCTTAGCAATTTTTGTCAAAATTGGCGCTGCCGCCGAAGCCACATACAAGTTAACGGCCAGACAAGGGATCCCGATAATAAATGCCCTAACGATATTCCCGCGACAAGCCAGTACCACCATCGAAATGGGAACCCAAATGTTAGCCAGGTCGCCCAATGGCAGCAGTCTGTTACCCGGGAGAACCACCGCCAGAAGGATACCAACCGGAATCAACAGTAAGGCTGTTGAAAGTACGGATGGATGACCCACTGCCACCGCAATATCCAGACCGATATACAGGTCGTGACGATCGGGATAACGCTTACGTAAGAAGCTACGAACAGCATCTGACAGCGGCAGCAACCCTTCCATCAGCAGCTTAACCATACGCGGCATAATCAACATTACCGCCCCCAGGCTCATGGCAAGGTTCAATACGCCCTTAAGATCATATTCCGCAAGAAGACCAATACCGGCACCGAGGATAACCCCCAACATCATTGGTTCGCCAAAGACACCAAACCGTTTCTGAATCTGGTCCGGATCCGCATTCAGCTTATTAAGCCCAGGGATCTTATCGAGCACCATATTCCCCAGAACACCTATCGGGAAGAAAATAACTGCGGATAAGGTGGGTAACGAAATCCCCGGAAGATTGAAATACTTCTGAATCATCGGAGCGCACCAGTCTGCCATAACAAAGGTGATAGCAGCAGTAACGCCAGCAATAAGTAAACCAAAGAAAAAGTTTCCGGTAACTCCGTAAACCATGGCGCCGACCATCGAAAAATGCCAGAAGTTCCAGACATCAATATCAACCGTCTTCGTCCAGTTCAGCGTTAACATCAGGACGTTAATACCAATGGTCATTGGTACAACAAACGGTGCAACCTGTGAAGCCCAGGCAATGGCAGCGAGCGGCGTCCAGCCCAGGTCGACAACCGGTAAATCAATGCCGGTATGATTGACCATTTCCTTTGCCGCCGGTCCGAGAGTATCAACCAACAGGCCAAAGACCAGAAAGATACCGATGAACCCCATACCGATGGTTAAAGCTGAGCGCAATGCCCGGCTAAAACCCGTCTGCAAGCACATTGCCATAATAAAAATAATTATCGGCAGCATGATTGTCGGCCCCAGTCCCAGAATAAACTGGACTGCGGAAAATACTTTATCCATCACGCTCACCTTTATTGTTTAAGGATGGCAACGATTTTTTCCAATAATTCCTCTTCACCAAAACCAGTCAGAAGCGGAAGTCCATTCAGAACTGGAGTTTTAAGTTCTGTTTTAACAGCAGAAGTGACAATAATTAAATCAGCCATACCATCCTGTTTACCAATAGTGCCGATATTTGATTGAATAGGTTCAACATTAATCCCTTTGCTTTTGCAATACTGAACCACTTTCTCAGTTGCAACAGCCGAGGTAGCAATACCACTAGTACATGCAAAAATAATTTTCTTGTTCATCATAATCTCCGGGTACATTTATTTGACTAATATGCTGTTTTAATTAAGAGCTGCGGTGAGGAGTTTCTTCACTTCTTCAGGTGATTGTGTTGTTAAAAACGTATCCATTTTTTCAGTTTTTCTGAATAAACCGATAAGCTTCATCAAAAAATCGATATGTGCATCTTTTTCTTTCAATAAGAGGAAGAAGATGACATGTACTGTCATAACTTCATCAGGATCTTCAGCTTGCTTAAACTCAATACCTTCAGGGCATGAGACAACCACGAGCTTTTCTTCTTTGATATGTTCAACATCCACGTGTGGGATCGCGACACCTATTCTCTCAAGCTGCATAGCCGTCGGATTATTCTCTTCCCTGTTAATAAGGGCCTGGAGATACGTCTCCTCTACAAAGCTTTTATTGACTAAAAGGTTGTTAATCTCACGAAACAGATCTTCGCGCTCACACCTTGGGTGGTTAAGCAGGATAAAATCGTTATCAATACTGGATGCAATTGACATAAAAACCTCTGACCCTCATGAGGGGATTCGTGTGCAACATATCTACTGATGGCTATGGTTGTCTATGTACAACCATGTTCAAGTGACTTAAAGCTATACCTAGCTCGAATTTGCTTCAATAGCGCCGGTTTTTTTTTGTGTGATACATCACATAAAAGATCCTCTAAATTTTGAATTTAAAATAAATTACTTATTTATCATATAGATAAATTATAACGAGTGGCTTGCTGATTTGAAGCATTACGGTGAGATCGGGCCGCATTGAGATCCTAACGCTGCCTCAACACGGCCAGGGGAGAGTCTGGAATTTGCTTACGCTATAGCTAGCGGGTGGTAAATGACTATCGCTTTAAACTAGAAAATCAATATTTATCAATAGTATTAATAAATAATTAGGCTCCCATAAGGGCAAAGATAACTTTTACGCCACGCCATTATTCCCGTGACGTTGAAAAGCCGAACGCTGGTTCAGCGCCATATACCAGCGCTCGACTTCCGCCATTCCCGGATGGGCGAACGGCGTCATTTTCCAGCGATGCACCGACAGGCCAAGGACAATATCCGCGAGGGTAAACTGGCTACCGGTGACCCATGCTCCGGTTTGCTGAAGCTGCGCATTAACGATCTGCACGCAGCGGGTCCAGGCGGCAATACTCTCTTTGATCGCCGCCGGGTCCTGAAAGCGTGGATCCTTGCGCACCAGCCCCATAAAAGCGTAGCGCCAGGCATTGTTAAACTCCGTCGCCTGCCAGTCCATCCAGTGCTCAACCTCAGCGGCAGCCTGCGGTGCGCTGGGGAGCAGGTCTTCCCGCCCCGCTTTACGCGCCAGGTATCGGCAAATACTGTTCGACTCCCACAACACAAAATCGTCATCCAGCAGCACCGGCACCAGCCCATTCGGGTTAAGGGCACGAAACTCAGGCGTCTCGATTGACTGGAACCCACTGCCATAATCTTCCTGCTGATAATCCAGCCCTGCCTCTTCACAGGTCCACAGCACTTTACGCACGTTAATTGATGAGCGCTTGCCCAGTATTTTTATCATTGTCAGCAATACCTCAATCAAAAGAGATGGTTGTTTCACAATACTCCAACAGCAACACGTGTACAGCTTGATAATGTGTATAGTGGATTGCAGGATTTTTCTCCAGAACAGGTACCCGACATGTTGACCCCTTTTAACGTTTTAACACCGGGCAATATCCGCTTTGGACGCGGCCTTGCTCGTAGCGCAGCCCCCTGGCTCGCCGGGCATTCCGCGCAGATACTGCTGGTTCACGGCGCCAGCCTGCAACGCGCTGAGTTTTTGCTGGCGGAACTGCGCGCGCATCAGCTTGAAGTCACCACTCTATCTATCGCCCATGAACCTTGCTTACAGGATATTGAACAGGGCGTTCGCCTGGCGCGGGAAAAGGGCATCGGGGCGGTGGTCAGTCTCGGTGGCGGCGCAGTGATTGACGCAGGCAAAGCGATTGCGGCGCTGGTTCCGGCTCAGGGAGCGGCTCTCGAGTATCTGGAAGTGGTCGGTACCGGGCGCGTATTAGAGGCTAACCCGCTACCGTTTGCCGCCATCCCAACAACCGCTGGCACAGGAGCGGAGGTGACGAAAAATGCGGTGATTAACGTCCCCGAACAGCAGCGTAAAGTGAGCCTGCGCGACGATCGTATGCTGCCGGACCTGACGATTGTTGACCCGTCGCTCACCGACAACGCGCCGCGAGCAGTGACGTTAGCTTCCGGACTCGATGCCATCACCCAGGTGATCGAGCCGTGGCTCTGCACCTGCGCCAATCCCTTTACCGATGCGCTATGCCGGGAGGCGATCCCGCGCGGAATTAAAGCGCTCAGAACGCTGATGGAAAAAGAGTGCCCGGACAGCCGCGACGAGATGGCATGGGTTAGCCTGTGCGGTGGGCTGGCGCTGGCGAATGCCGGACTCGGCGTGATCCACGGCCTGGCTGGTCCACTGGGCGGCCTAAGCAACGCCGCCCACGGCGCGCTCTGCGGCAGCCTGCTCCCCTTCGGCCTGGCGCTGAATGAAGCGCAGATTAGCAATGAGAAAATCAAGCAACGCTTTGCTGACGTGCGCCAGTGGCTGGCCGCCGGGCTGGATGTTGATCCGAGCAACGCCTGGGAGAGCCTGCGAGAGTGGAGCCAGCACGCGGGTCTGGGCAATCTGCACGATCTCGGCGTACCGCGCGACGCCCTGGAGCCTGCGGCGCTCGCCGCCAGCAGCTCATCATCGATGAAGGCTAACCCGGTGATGCTGACCAGCGAGCAGCTACTGGAGATGCTGGAAGCCGCGTGGGAATAAAAAGTTGAGGATCGTTTTCTCCCTTTCCCCGAAGGGGAGAGGGAGCCGTTCCGCTGACATTTTTAATGACATAACAACGCGTTAATATTTCCAGTAAGACAGAATGATTTTCCGGGGATTCCTCAGCCCTGGACCTGCATGAGAATCTCACCTTTCCCGCAATTGCTGGCGTGGAATAACCTCAAGACAACGGCACGTTACCTGGTGAAGTCTATCGAAGCAGGATCGGCACCATTCACCAACGGTGATACTATTATCATTAATTGGCACCTCCAATCGTGTCCCTTACCACCATCAGCGCAAAACCGAGCAAATTTTTTCCATTCCATCTCAGCGGGTTAGCTGCACGCTCGTCATCCTGCGCTAAGCCGATACCCCAGATGCGGTCAACAGGGCTGGCCTCAACCAGCACACGCGTACGGGTGCCGACAAGAAATGCGCCCAGTTGCGGGTGCTGACTAAATTTGTGGAGGTTGCCTTCGCACACCAGGTCAAAACAGTGCGCTTCCCATATTTGCTGATTAAAACCGGAGACCTGCCTGCCGAACTTCTTCGCTTCTGCTGGCGATTTAGCATTCAGAATGCGGGGCAATATAGCCTCGTCGCTAAATAACCTGGCCTTACCCGCCATCATCCAATGTTCGGCACTAGCATAGGTCACGCCGTCCACCTCAAACGGTGATGACCACCACTGACTAAAGCAGGAGGAGGTTACAACGCCGCTGGGAGAAGGTCGATGACCCCAAAAATAGAGATACTTGAAACGTTTACCCATCCGTATGCTCTGCTGCAATGTATCTAACGTATACTTTCCCTGTTGCATAACTCATCATCCACAAAAATTATCGTCAATTTGACCACTTTGTTACTCGTGGCACTTCATGTTGTCAAGAACCAGAGATATACCCGTTATACTTCAAGTTGCATATGCGTTGGCTTTCCTCGCTCACCCCGGTCACTTACTTCAGTAAGCTCCCGGGGACTCCCTGCGTCGCCGCCTTCCTGCAACTCGAATTATTTAGGGTATAAACCAGTAAATACCCATCGCGGCTGCCAAAAATCATAATACCCTCAATGCAAATATCTTAATTTTGCGCCTTAATTATCTGCCATGCTGGATTTAGTGATCCCCCTCACCATTCCACGGTGCTGTTCATCTTAGTGGTAATATTGCACTCATTGTTTAGTATTTTATTATTTACCCCGCACCATTATAACTACTCTCATAGAAGCACCCATATCTCTACAAAGAGGTTGAAAATGAACGTGCTGGATAAACGACAAATTGACCTGATCAATTTATTAGCGCTGGAAAATGAATGGTTACCGGCGACACGCGCCGCCGAACTCTTAAATGTATCGGTCAGCACTTTGCGCAGAGATATCGAGGTAATCAATGAATTTTACCACGGCAAGGAAAATCGCATCGATAGCAAACCCGGTTTCGGTCTCAAACTGGTTGTCGGGAAAGCATTATCCCTGCCCCATCATCCTGGCGATCGTTCGATACGTGAGATATTGAGGAGCAAAAGATTAATCGGTATTACTACTGATTTACTCACTCATTCGCCGGAACCACTATCGATCAACGCGTTGGCCGAGAAATATTTTATTAGCCGTTCATCGATTGTCGTTGATTTAAAAAAGATTGAAGCCTGGGTTATATCGTTTAGCCTGAAGATGATCAAAAACCATACCGGAACGTATATCGAAGGGAGCGATTTTAATATCCGAATGGCGCTCAAAGATATAATTACCTACAGCGTTTTGAACAACTATCAAATGACCGATAGCAGAATCGATCGATTTTCCCGGGTTCAACTTATCAAAGAATTTGGTAAAACTAATGTTGCTAACTGTATGAACCTCATATCGATAATAGAAGAGGAGCTACACTGCTCTATTAGCGAGCCATATTACACCAATTTATTCTCTCACCTCCTGGTGACGATTCGACGCTCGGAAAGTAAATATTTTAGTAATGATACCAGCGATGATTTTATTCGTGCCGATAATAAAGAGTGGCAGATTGCAGAAAAATCAATTCAATGGCTGGAAAATGAATACAGCACAACCTTCCCGCCTATTGAAGCCAGCTATATTTATCAATACATTATCTCTTCCGGGATTCACTCGTTATCCAACGCGTCAGGAGAGTCGCAGTCAAATAATCATGATGCTACCAGCTATGCCACAACGTTAATTAAAGACGTCTCAACGTTGTTATCTATTGATTTATCATACGATAGCGTGCTGAAAAACGCGTTAACCTCTCATATTAAACCGATGTTGAATCGACTGTCCTACAGTATCATTATACACAATCCGTTGCTGGAAGAGATCAGGCAAGAGCTAAACTCGGTGTTTTCGTGTGTGAAAATAGCGGTCGAAAAACTCAATTCACATTTAAATATGTCTGCACCATCAGATGATGAGATTGCTTACCTAACGGTATATATCCAGGCGGCGATTGAAAGAATAAAAGTCAGTAAGAAAATCATTCTGGTTTGCTCTAGCGGAATCGGTACGTCACAACTTCTTTATAGCCGAATAAAACGGGCATTTCCCGACTGGGAAATCATCGATATTGTACCCGGAGCCAAATTAAAAGAAGTGCTGATGCATAAGGCCTGCGATCTTATCATCTCCACAATTCGTCTTGACAATGTCAACATTCCTGTGGCCTACGTTTCTGCTTTATTTTCTATGAAAGATATTACCCGCGTTACTGAATATTTAGGGGAAAACCTGAATCCAAACATTAGGGAGAAGTAAGATGTTAGAAAAAATCATTATTTCCGATTTACTCAGTAAATCATGCGTCATGGTCGATCTGGTGGCGAAAAATAAATTAGATGTTATCGAAAAGATGACGGATCAATTATATTCAGAAGGAGCCATTAGTAATAAACAGGGTTTTATTCAGGATGTCCTGGCGCGTGAGGAACTTGGCGCGACGGGCTTCGAAAATCACATCGCCATCCCGCATGGGAAATCATCCTGGGTCAATGAAACGCGCATTGCCGTTGCCAAACTTAAAACCCCCATTGATTGGGAGGCGATGGATAGCACTGACATCAAGCTGGTTATCCTGTTTGCCGTCAAAGATATTGATAGCGGTGCCGGGCATATCAAGGTGCTCGCTAAAATGTCAATCGCTCTGGGCGATGATGATATCGTTGAAAAATTACTTAACGCTAATACCCAGGAGGAACTATACAGCTTGATTATTAACAACACCGAAGAATAATAACTTTCCCAGGAGAGAAACGTGAACATCATAGCCATTACCGCCTGTCCAACGGGCGTCGCTCACACGTACCTTGCAGAAGCCAACTTAAAGAAAAATGCAAAAAAGATTGGCATTAATATTCTTGTTGAAACACAGGGAGCGGTAGAAAGTGAATATATATTTACGCAGGAAGATATAAAAAAAGCAGATATCGTTCTCATTGCCGCAGATAAAGTGATTGACCTCTCCCGTTTTACCGGGAAGAAAGTGATTCGGGTATCAGTGACGCGCGCAGCGAAAGATGCCGCAGGATTATTACAGGATATTATTTCCGGCAAGTTGACTGCTGAATTGCAGCAAAATGCAAGCCAGTCGCCGACTGCTGATTCCCCTCCTGCTGGGGAGCGCAATAAGCTACTTTCTCAGGTCTATGTCCATCTCATTACCGGCGTAAACCTGATGATTCCCTTCGTCGTTGCCGGAGGCATCTTAATTGCGCTCAGTTTTTCTTTTGGTATTACCGCCGCAACGCCAGGCGACCCCCACTTTAGCCCTCTCGCCAAAATGCTTTCCGATATTGGCGGCGGCGCCGCTTTTGCGCTAATGCTGCCGATATTATCTCTCGGTATCAGCAAATCCATCAGCGGTAACGCCGGAATTGTTTCCGGGGCCGTCGGAGGGATGCTGGCAATACATACTGGCTCAGGCTTTTTAGGTGCGCTGCTGGCCGGTTTTATGGCCGGGTACGTCACGTTTGCAATCGTAAAATATATCAACCTCCCCAAAGCGATTGCTGGCCTAAAACCGATTCTGATTGTTCCCCTGCTCAGCGTATTTATTACCGGCGCGCTGATGATTCTGGTTATTGGAGAGCCGATTAAGCTGCTGCTTGAAGCCCTCACCGCCTTTTTGGCCAATATGGGCAATACCAATGCCGCAATCATGGGGCTAATGATGGGCATGATGGTGGCCTTTGATATGGGCGGCCCACTGAATAAAACCGTCTGTATGTTTGCTATCGGCCTGATGTCTACCGGCATTTACGAACCTATTGCTGCCTGTATGGCCGCAGGTATGGTGCCACCTTTAGGCATCGCACTCGCAACCACATTGTTCAAACGCAAATTCACCGACCAGGAAAGAGAAACCGGCAAAGTTACCTATGTACTGGGGCTGTCGTTTATTACCGAAGGCGCTATCCCTTACGCAGTATCCGATCCGCTCAGAGTGATCCCAGCCATTGTTGCTGGTTCAGGGCTCGCCGGGGCGCTTTCAATGGCGCTAGGCTGCGCTTCCCGCGCTCCCCACGGCGGCGTCTTTGTGATGTTTATCCCCAATGTCATTACCAACGTACTGGGCTATCTATTTGCGATTGCTGCGGGCGCGCTGCTGACCGCCGTCATCCTTCGCTTTATCAAAAAAGATGCCCTGCAAACTATTCAGGAGAGTTAAGCCATGCTGATTAATATGAAAGATCTACTGCACGTTGCTCAGGCCAATAAATTTGGTGTGGGAGCGTTTAATATTGCCTCGGCGGAATTCGCGCGCCTGGTTATTGAGGTTGCCGAAGCGCAGCGCTCGCCGGTAATTATGGAGGTTCATCCCGAAGAGCATGAATTTGTGGGCGACGCCTTTATTGGTTACTTACGTGAGCTGGCGGTCAACGCCTCCGTGCCGGTTGTTATTCACCAGGACCACGGTCAAACCTTTGAGCATATTATGCGTGCAATTCGCACTGGCTATACCTCCGTGATGATCGATGCTTCTGCAATGTCGCTGGAGGAAAATATCGCGATCACCCGCCGCGTCGTCGAAGTCGCTCACACGGTTAACGTTTCGGTTGAGGCAGAACTTGGCACTATTGGCGTCGCTCAGGGAAGTTCAGAAGGCGGGCATAGCGAGATTTTGTTTACCGACCCGGCGCAGGCGGAACGCTTCGTCAACGAAACAGGCGTCGATACGCTAGCGGTGGCTATCGGGACCTCTCACGGCCTGTACCCGGCAGGTATGCAGCCTAAACTCGATATTGAGCGCCTCCAGGAAATTCACCAGCGCATCAATATTCCCCTTGTTTTACACGGCGGTTCTGGCAATAAAGACAGTGAAGTTGCCGAATCTATCCAGTACGGCATCGGTAAAATTAATATTTCCAGTGATATGAAAAAAGCCTTCTTTGTCGCTCTGGAAGAGGAACTCAAGTCCAGCAGCCATGAACCAAACGCGCTGTATCTCAAACCGATGGCGTCGGCTCGTGCAGTGGTAGAACACAAAATGCGGCTGTTTTCTTCCATCGGCAAAGCGGAACTTTACCTCTGAATTTACCGGGGGCCTGACCAGGCTCCCGTTTACAACTCGTAGCAATCAAAAGCGAATTATCCCGATAGATAAAATTAAGCATATAATTCAAATTGTTATAAAATTGAATGTTCTGATTTTTACCCCTTTAATGTGATCCAGAACACACTTTACCTCCCGCATCCCGCTGCGAATGTCTACGCTTAATAGACAGGTCGGGCGCGCCCGGCATCCTCTACAGACGCAATCCGGAGGCCCGCATAACTATGTTCAGCCAGAAATTACGCAACGTTGATGACGACGAGTTGAGGATCGAAAACGATCTGTGCTACGAAGCCGATCCGTATGAGTTAAAACTGGATGAAATGTTCGACGCCGAACCTGAACCGGAGATCATCGAAGGGCTGCCCGCCTCGGATGCCCTGACCCCTGCTGACCGCTACCTGGAACTGTTCGCCCACGTGCAGAAGTCACGTATTTTCGTCGATAGCAAAACCTTCCCCGACTGCGCGCCGAAGCAGGATCCGCTGGATATTTTGATCCACTATCGTCGCGTGAGACGCACGCCCGACTTTGATTTACGCCAGTTCGTTGAAGAACACTTCTGGCTGCCGGACGACCGCGCCGAGGATTATGTTTCCGATCCCAAGCGATCGCTTAAAGAGCATATCGATAATCTGTGGCCGATCCTCACCCGTGAACCGCAGGATCACATTCCCTGGTCATCGCTGCTGGCGCTGCCGCAGTCCTATATCGTGCCCGGCGGGCGTTTTAGCGAAACCTATTACTGGGACTCCTACTTCACCATGTTGGGGCTGGCGGAAAGCGGCCGGGAAGATCTGCTCAAATGCATGGCCGACAACTTCGCGTGGATGATTGAAATGTATGGCCATATCCCTAACGGCAACCGCACCTACTATCTCAGCCGCTCGCAGCCGCCGGTCTTCGCGCTGATGGTCGAACTGTTCGAGGAGGATGGCGTGCGCGGCGCAAAACGTTATCTTGACCATCTGCAAATGGAGTACCGTTTCTGGATGGACGGCGCGGAATCGCTGATACCTAACCAGGCCTATCGCCATGTGGTGCGCATGCCGGACGGCTCGCTGTTGAACCGCTATTGGGACGATCGCGATACGCCGCGCGACGAATCCTGGCGCGAAGATGTGGAAACGGCGAAACGCTCCGGCCGACCGCCGAACGAGGTTTACCGCGACCTGCGCGCCGGGGCGGAATCCGGCTGGGATTACTCCAGCCGCTGGCTGCGCGATGTTACCCGGCTAGCGAGTATCCGCACCACTCAGTTTATCCCCATTGATTTGAACGCCTTGCTGTTCAAGCTGGAAAACACCATCGCCAATCTTTCTGGCCTGAAGGGCGATCGCGAGACGGAAGCAGCCTTTCGCCAGAAGGCCAACGACCGCCGGGCGGCAGTCACCCGCTACCTGTGGGACGACGAGAGCGGCTGCTTTCGCGATTACGACTGGCGTCGCGAGCAGTTGGCGCTCTTCTCCGCCGCCAGCATCGTTGCGCTGTACGTCGGTATGGCGACCCATGAACAAGCTGACCAGCTCGCCGATGCGGTACGCGCACGCCTGCTGACTCCCGGCGGCATTATGGCGACCGAGTATGAAAGCGGCGAGCAGTGGGATAAGCCCAACGGCTGGGCGCCGCTTCAGTGGATGGCGGTGCAGGGTTTTAAAATGTACGGTCAGGACCCGCTGGGTGACGAGATTGCCCAAAGCTGGCTGCAAACGGTGAACCATTACTACAAACGGCATCATAAGCTGATTGAAAAGTACCATATTGCCAGCGCCACGCCGCATGAGGGCGGCGGCGGGGAATATCCGCTCCAGGATGGCTTCGGCTGGACCAACGGCGTGGTGCGGCGGTTAATCGGTCTGTACGGCGAACCTTCGTAGCCGGTCACTATTCCCGGAGTCGATGTCCTGCTATGTTCTTGACATCGACTTTCGCCGGAAGCCAAATCATGCCTGAACTCCTTACACCACGCCTGCGCTGCTCACCGCTGCAGCTCGATGATTGGCCGTTTTTTCTCTCTTTGCAGCAAGACCCCCAGGTGATGCTTTACGTCGCCGACGATCGCCCGGTAGCTGAAATTCGCGAGGCTTTTGACTCACGCCTGCCTGTATGGTCGCCCGGCGCTGCCCACTGGCTGTGCCTGGTGGTACGCGATCGACAGACCCACGCGCCCCTTGGCCTTACCGGATATCATCATCACGCTCCTGATTGCGCAGAAGCTGGTTTTCTGTTTGCTCCTCAGGCGCTGGGCAAAGGTTACGGCTATGAATCCCTGCGCGCGCTGTGCGATTACGCCTTCTCCGCAGGCGGCATCAGGCGGCTCACCGCAACCGTCACCGCGGGCAATCAGGCGTCAAAAAGCTTGCTACAGAAGGTTGGATTTCGTCAGGAAGGCGAGCTGCGCGAATGTTATTGGCTCAACGGTCGTTGGCATAATGACTGGCTATTTGGCCTGCTGCGTCACGATTACAACCAGCCTGGGCCATCTGGCGAATAGGGAGTGGTCAACTTTTCCTCTACACTGCAGGCCAGAAACAGAGGAAGCCAAAATGCCCCCACCGAAACCGTCGCTAAGCCCGCAGGGTCTGAACTTTATTAAACAAGTTCAAGGATTAGCGCTCGACCCCTATTGGGATGAGAACGGCCTGCGCGTGATTGGCTACGGCCATGTTCTCAATGACTATGAAACCTTCAGTCATTTTACGCGGGAGGTCGCGGATACTTTACTTATCGTGGATCTCCTGCAATGCCAACGGGAACTCCAGCGGAACCTCAACATTCCGCTCAATCAATCACAATACGATGCGCTGGTCTCTTTAGCCTTTAGCTGTGGCCCGGCGTCTCCCGCACTCAATACTATTTTGACTCACCTCAACCAGCAGCGATTTGCACAAGCGCTGGCCGCGTGGAGAAATATCCGCAGCGGCCATCAGCAACGGCAAGAAGAGTGTGAAAGATTTTCCGTTGCTGTGGATTAAGCTTCGCTGACGCCATTAAACACCATCGCCGCCTGAGTACGATTTTTCACATCCAGTCGGCGATACAACGACTCAAGATGAGCCTTTACTGTACCGGCGCTAATATTTAAAGCCCGGCTAATCTCTTTATTCGAATCTCCCGCAGCCAGCAACTGGAGAATCTCACGCTGGCGATGGCTCAAATGAACCAATTTATTATCCCGGGTTTCTGCGGTCATTAACCAATCGCCTGGTAAACAAAGCAGCCCAAGCAGGATGCTGTTTATCGCCTGGGCAAAAGTTTGCAGACTCTCTTCGCGCTGAACAATAGCGCGCACATTGTAGGAGAGCACACGCTGCAGCCAGCTCTTGTTATCATCAGAAACGATCAGCAGCACCTGAGTTTGCGGAAAGCGTAGCTGTTTTTCCTGTAACAACCAGCAGCAAAATTCACTGTGCATATCGCCATCCAGAATCAGCAGAGCTTCCGGATGCGCCGTCAGCTTCTGCCAGAGTTGCTCTGCCTGACAGGTACCAAAAATATCAATTTCAGGAATGTGTTGCTGAAGGCCAATTTTCATTCCATGAATAAATATCGACTGCCTGTCAAACATGATTACCTGCATGGATTTATCTCCATCGAAAAAACGCCCGATAAAATGAGGGGGAAGGGTAATATCAGCAAGATAAAATAAGAACTCGCTGTTTGGCCTGGGGCATTTTACCGATGGAGGGGATTAATGAAATATCATAACAATGAATGGTTACATGCCTTATCGTCACCATTACGCATTCACAATATTTATTACATTTGAATTAAGGAAATCCTTAATTAAGTGGGCGAATAGATATGTTAATAATATTAATTTATGGATTCTAAACCAACCCGGCAACGCGGGCGATGGCAAAACGCGGAAAGAATGTTACGGAATAAGAAAGCGCATTAAATGCCGTCCCCCAGCATGCTGGGGGACAGACTGATTATACAAACATACCGCCGGAGACTTCCACCCGCTGGGCGTTCATCCAGTGAAGATCGTCACTCAGCAACGCGGCAATGGCATCGCCGATATCATCCGGCAAACCGACTCTTCCCAGCGCCGTTTGCGCGGCGATATGCTGGTTGACCTGCGCGTTATCCCGCACCACGCCGCCGCCAAAATCGGTTTCAATCGCGCCTGGAGCGATGATATTGACCGATATTCCCCGCGCTCCCAGTTCTTTTGCCTGATAGCGTGTCAGCACTTCCATCGCCCCTTTCATTGAGGCATAAGCCGCATAGCCTGGCAGAGCAAAACGCGCCAGCCCGCTGGAAACATTGAGAATTCGTCCCCCATCCTGCAATAACGGCAGCAGGCGCTGGGTGAGGAAGAACGGTCCCTTAAACTGGATGTTCATCAACTCATCAAACTGGGCTTCGCTGGTCTGCGCAAAAGCAACGTTCAGACCGATACCGGCATTGTTCAATAAATAGTCGAAGGTGTCGCGCTGCCAGCGCTGCTGAAGTAATTCTGCCACCTTCTGAGCAAAGCTTTCAAAACTGCTAACATCACCGACGTTTAAAGATAATGCCGCTGCCTTCACGCCTGTTCGCTCAATTTCTGCGACAACTTCCAGCGCCGCCTGCGAGTTGCTGTGGTAAGTCAGAATAATATCGGTTCCCTTCGCCGCCAGCTTCAGCGCGGCGCTTTTTCCCAATCCGCGGCTGCCGCCGGTCACTAAAGCAATACGTTGTGTCATCAGAAAACCCCTTCACCATTGTGTTTGTATGGTTGAAGAGCTTATTAGATGCAATAAGCATAATAAATACGCTAGATTACGTTTTACTGTTTCAATATAAACAACAATAGGCTTCCGGGATGGATAAAATTCACGCAATGCAGTTGTTTATTCGGGTAGCGGAATTGGAGAGTTTTTCTCGCGCCGCCGATACCCTCGGCCTGCCTAAAGGTAGCGTATCGCGTCAGATTCAGGCGCTGGAGAGCCACCTTGGCACTCGCCTGCTGCACCGCACAACCCGCCGGGTGCAGCTCACTCAGGACGGTATGGTCTATTACGAACGCGCAAGGGATCTGCTTAGCAACCTCGACGAACTGGACGGCATGTTCCAGCTTGACCCCTCCAGCATCAGCGGACGCCTGCGGGTAGATATGCCGGTAAGTCTGGCTAAAAGGCTGGTCATTCCGCAACTACCGGGATTTTTGCAACAGTACCCCGGTATCGAACTGGAACTGAGCAGCAGCGATCGGCTGGTCGATGTGGTTCGTGAAGGATTTGACTGTGTGGTGCGCGTCGGCACGCTGAAAGACTCCGGTCTCATCGCACGTCCGCTGGGGAAATTAACGCAAATCAACTGCGCCAGCCCGCAGTATCTGGCGCGATTCGGCTACCCGCAATCGCTCGACGATCTGGCCGATCATGCGCTGATCCACTACGCCAGCAATCTGGGTGTTCGCCCGCTGGGGTTTGAAGTGGTCAGCGACGGTGTGGTTCGCTGGGTCAAAACTGGCGGAGTACTCACCGTCAACAGCACCGAGACCTATCAGGCATCGTGTCTGGCAGGACTGGGGATTATTCAGGTACCACGTACCGGCGTTCGCGAGATGCTGCGCACCGGTGAGCTGATTGAAATTCTGCCCCACTATCGCGCCGAACCGCTGCCGGTTTCATTGCTCTACCCGCACCGGCGTAATCTTTCACGCCGGGTGCATCTATTTATGGAGTGGCTGGGCGGGCTGATGAAAAGCTATGTTGATTAATCAGAATGGTGAAAAATCTGTATTTGAGATTGTGCTGACATTTCCGCCGGGTGGCGGCTGTCGCCTTACCCGGCCTACAAAACCAACAATATCATAATGTTATTAATTTTTCGTGGACCTATTCGAGCTAAATGCCATCGGAAATTCGAGATGAACGCACTTCATCCACAACGCTCATGTCCCCCTCAAACGCCTTATCCACGATTTTATGTATATAATTTTGATGAATACAGCTGTAAAGAAAGGAAGAAATAATTTATGACGCCGGAAAACGACGCTCAACGCCCGACCCAGGATCCGGGCCAACAGCCGGAAAAAAACAAAAGCACCCTCGCTGCGATCAACGACTCCACCGTCGCCAAAAAAGCCAATCAGGCGCTAAAAAGCGTCACCGGGACAGCAGAAAAAGTTCAGCGCAACCCCATTATTGCGCATCTGATCCGCGCGGCTGAACGCTTCAACGACCGGCTGGGCAATCAGTTTGGCGCTGCAATCACCTACTTCTCGTTTTTATCGATGATCCCCATTCTGATGGTCTCTTTCGCCGCCGCCGGTTTTGTTCTGGCTTCGCACCCCACGCTGCTACAGGATATTTTTGATAAAATCCTGCTCAACGTTAGTGACCCGATGCTGGCGGCAACGCTGAAAAATACCATCAGCACCGCCGTGCAGCAGCGTACCACCGTCGGTATCGTCGGCCTGCTGGTGGCGCTCTACTCCGGGATTAACTGGATGGGCAACCTGCGCGAAGCGATTCGCGCCCAGTCGCGCGACGTCTGGGAACGCACGCCACAAGATCAGGAGAAGATTTGGGTAAAATACTTCCGTGATCTTATCTCGCTAATAGGCCTGCTGGTTGCGCTGGTGATTACCTTATCAATCACCTCTGTCGCAGGCTCGGCCCAGCAAATGATTATTTCGGCGCTCTATCTCGATAGCATTGAGTGGCTGAAACCAGCATGGCGACTGATTGGCCTGGCGATATCCATTTTCGCCAACTATCTATTATTTTTCTGGATATTTTGGCGGCTCCCGCGCCATCGTCCCCGCCGCAAGGCCTTGATTCGCGGCACCCTGATTGCGGCTATTGGCTTTGAGATAATCAAAATCATCATGACCTGGACGCTACCAGCGCTGGTGAAATCCCCTTCCGGCGCGGCGTTTGGCTCGGTGCTGGGGATCATGGCCTTCTTCTATTTCTTCGCCCGGTTGACGCTTTTCTGCGCCGCATGGATTGCCACCGCCGAGTATAAAGATGACCGCCGAATGCCGGGTAAAACCCACGATTGAGCAATCATTGGGCTGAATTAAGTCGCAAAATTCAGCCCAACCCATCATTTCAGCAGATAAATCCAACATGTAACTTTTATTTAACCTAAACCTGGTTTTATCAACCATTATTTTAATTATGTGAAGCATTTCATAGAACTTATTCTTCTGGTGCAGAAATTATTCACTTTTTGCCTGTTTTTTAGACTACCGCTTCCCTTGTTACAGATTGAAATGTCCCCAAGGCTGTGGCTATATGGCCTTTCGTTCGCAAAAAATAAGAAAGATCTATGCAAGCCACAGCCACAACACTCGACAACGCGCAGGAAACCGTACCGGTTAACTCACGCAATAAAGTCGTCGTCGCCTCGCTCATCGGTACCGCCATTGAGTTCTTCGACTTCTATATTTATGCCACCGCGGCGGTTATTGTATTTCCGCACATTTTCTTCCCGCAGGGCGACCCCGCTGCCGCGACGCTACAATCGCTGGCGACCTTCGCGATCGCCTTTATTGCCCGTCCTATTGGTTCCGCGGTATTTGGTCACTTTGGCGACCGCGTAGGCCGTAAAGCGACGCTGGTGGCCTCACTGCTCACGATGGGGATCTCTACCGTAGTTATCGGCCTGCTGCCGGGCTATGAAACCATTGGCATTATGGCCCCGGTACTGCTGGCGCTGGCGCGCTTCGGTCAGGGCCTCGGCCTTGGCGGTGAATGGGGCGGTGCGGCGCTGCTGGCCACGGAAAATGCTCCTCCGCGCAAACGCGCGCTGTACGGCTCTTTCCCACAACTCGGTGCGCCTATCGGCTTCTTCTTCGCTAACGGGACCTTCCTGCTGCTCTCCTGGCTGCTGACCGACCAGCAGTTTATGGAATGGGGCTGGCGTATGCCGTTTATCTTCTCCGCTGTGCTGGTGATCATCGGCCTGTACGTCCGCGTTTCGCTGCACGAGTCGCCGGTGTTCGCTAAAGTCGCCGCCGCCAAGAAACAGGTGAAAATCCCGTTAGGCACTCTGCTGACAAAGCACGTTCGCGTGACCGTTCTCGGCACATTCATCATGCTGGCGACCTATACGCTGTTTTACATCATGACCGTCTACTCCATGACCTTCAGCACCGCCGCCGCGCCGATTGGCCTCGGTCTGCCGCGCAACGAAGTGCTGTGGATGCTAATGATGGCGGTAATTGGTTTTGGCGTGATGGTGCCGGTTGCGGGCCTGCTGGCGGATGCATTTGGTCGTCGTAAAAGCATGGTCGTTATCACCACGCTGATCATCCTTTTCGCGCTGTTTGCCTTTAAACCGCTGCTTGGCTCCGGCAATCCAGTACTGGTCTTTGCCTTCCTGCTGCTTGGCCTGAGCCTGATGGGGCTGACCTTCGGCCCGATGGGCGCGCTGCTGCCAGAATTGTTCCCGACCGAAGTTCGCTATACCGGCGCATCGTTCTCGTATAACGTCTCGTCGATCCTCGGGGCTTCCGTGGCGCCGTATATCGCCGCCTGGCTGCAGGGCAACTACGGTCTGCCTGCGGTTGGGCTCTACCTGGCCGCAATGGCGGCGCTGACGATGATTGCGCTGCTGCTCACTCACGAAACGCGCCATCAATCGCTGTAACGCACTGACTTCGCCCCCGGCTCTGTGCAGCCGAGGGCGAATCCCCATCCTTATTTTTTCATCTGCGATAAAATCGCCCGACACTGATTCTCATCCCCCTCTGCAGGCGATATCAACGCCAGTAATGCTGCGGCCGGAGTGACCAACGTCGCCAACGCTGCCGCCACCGCACCGCGCACAATCAACGGTCCCGCCTTCACGCCCGCATTCGGTGATTTAAAGCTACCGCGCACATACAGCGGCGAACGCAGAGTGATAATGCGAAAGCCCTTACTCTCCGGATCGATAGTCAGATCCAGCTGCTCCGAGGCAAAGCTGGCGGTACCGGTCACGTTGATCAGCGCATTTTCTGTATCAAAGGCAAACACCTGTGGCCGGGCGACGCCGTTGGTCACATCGATATTCGCCGCCGCACAGTTCACCCGCACTTCGTCATCGCCAAAGATCTGCCCAATGATAAAGTTACCGACGTTCAGGCCAAGAATTTCCATCAGGTTGCGGCTAATCAGCCCGTCGTTCATCAACAGCTTCAAATTACCGTTACTGTTGCCCAGCAGCGCGGCGACGGAATTACCGGTCCCACGAAGCTGGATATCGCCATTCATCTCACCAAGGGTTTTCTGCATCATTTCCACGTTTGGCATCAGCGCTTTCAGCTTCAGACGCCGCGCCTGTAGATTCGCCGTGCCCTGTAGCGGCTTTTTATCTCCCTGAAGATGAATACTGCCAGCGATAGTCCCGTTGGCGAGGCCAAGACGTAGCGGTTGCAGGCGCAGGTCGCCTCGTTCAAGGATCACGTGGGTGGAGAGATCGCTAATCGGCAGCGTCCCGCCGTGCTCAATCTTGCGCCCTTTAAAGCGCACATCCGCATCCATCACCTGCCATTTGTCGGTTTCAAAACGGTCATATGGCAACACTTTCCCGGCGGGCTGCGGTGAGGCTTCGCCTTTACGTTGTTCCGTTTTACTTCCTTTCCCCCCGGAATCGACGCCGATCAGCGGGCCTAAATCCGCCAATCTTAGCTGTCGGGACTCCAGATCGCCTTCGAGCTTAGGCCGGGGTTTACCGGTGGTGTAGGTCAGCGAACCGTGAATATCGCTCTCGCCGATGCGGCCATTAAAATCCTGATAGGCAAAACGTGAACCGCTCTTATCCTTGAAAGTGGCCCGCAGATGCCCATCGGTTGAGAAAGCGGGCGTATCCGGCAGCAGAACGCCGGTCAGGTCGTAGAGATCGCCCAGCGAATCGCCGGAAAATTTCAGCCGCAGATCGACCCCGCCGAGGTTAAGCGGATCGTTAACCGTACCGGTGAACGCTACCCGGGAATTGCCGGAACGAAAATCACCCTGTAGCGGGAACGGCGTCCCTTCACTGCGCAGCGCCAGCATGCCGCCGATTTTTCCCGTCCCGGAGAGCGGCTGCCCGTTATAGCTGCCTTTCGCCTGCAGGCCGAAGACGTAATCGCCGACTTTTTGCGACTCGCCCTTGCCCTTTTCACCCGTCACCTCACTAAACGCCAGCGGTTTACCGAGCGGGTCGACCATAATCGTGACGTCGGCGCGGGTCACTTTATCGTCAATAGCAATCTTGCCGCGATCGAAAAGAATATTGTCGAGGCGGAAAGACCAGCTGGAAGGCGGCGCGTTTTTATTCGCCGCATCGTTCGAGGCGAGATCAAATGTCCAGTTATTCGCTTTCTCCGACAATCGAATCAACCGTGCGTCCGGTTGCTCCAGCTTGATCCACGGTAAATAGACCGTCTTACTGAGCAACGCCAACGGCGCGAGGGTCGCTTCAACTCGCGGCAGATGTACCATCGTCACCTGCGGGATGTCTGGCGGGTTGCCGAGGACGATATCTTCGGCGTGAACGTGCGGCCAGGGGACCCAGCTACGCCAGCCGCTTTCGCCAGGCTGGCGCTCCCAGACCACGCCCAGATCGCCACGAATGGCAAACGGTCGGTTCAGTTCAGCGGAAACCTTCTGGTTAATCGTCGGCTTCAGGCGATTCCAGTCAAAGGTCGCCAGCACAATAAAAAACACAACGATCAGTAAGACTATCGTTCCCGAGATAATCGCAACGGTTTTACGGGTTCTGCTCATCCCCTTTGCACTCCTTTTGCAACATGTTAGTCCTGAATATAGTTGAGAAACGCCAGGTGCTCCGCCGAATGAGGTTTTCGTCACATAATCCGCGTTATGTCAAAAAAATAATGGAACGTTGTTTTAATATCATTGACCATAAAAGCGGCCCAGCGCACACTAGGGTTAATATTGATTTAATTTCAGGTCCTCACTATGTCTAAGAAAATTGCCGTCATTGGCGAATGCATGATTGAGCTGTCAGAGAAAGGCGCGGCGGTAAACCGTGGCTTTGGCGGCGATACCTTAAATACCTCCGTCTATATTGCCCGTCAGACCGACGCCAGCGTGCTTGGTGTGCATTACGTCACCGCGCTGGGGACGGATACTTTTAGCCAGCAGATGTTGGAGTCCTGGCAAGGTGAAAATGTCCAGACGGACCTGATACAGCGTATGGCTGACCGTTTGCCGGGCCTGTATTACATCGAAACCGACGACACCGGTGAGCGTACGTTTTACTACTGGCGCAATGAAGCGGCGGCGAAATTTTGGCTGGAGAGCGAGCAGTCTGCGGCTATCTGCGAAGAGCTGGCAACGTTTGATTACCTTTACCTTAGCGGTATCAGCCTGGCTATCCTTAGTCCGACGAGTCGCGAGAAGCTGCTAACGCTGCTGCGTGAATGCCGCGCAAACGGCGGCAAGGTGATTTTTGATAATAACTATCGCCCGCGCTTGTGGAGCAGCAAAGAAGAGACGCAGCAGGTTTATCAGCAGATGCTGACCTGTACTGATATCGCGTTCCTGACTCTCGACGACGAAGATGCGCTGTGGGGAGAGAAGCCGGTCGAAGAAGTGATCGCCCGCACTCACGCCGCTGGCGTTGAAGAAGTGGTGGTTAAACGCGGCGCTGACTCTTGCCTGGTAGCGATTGTCGGTCAACCGCAGCTGGAAATCCCGGCCGTGAAGCTGCCGAAAGAGAAAGTGGTTGATACTACCGCTGCTGGCGATTCATTCAGCGCGGGCTATCTGGCCGTGCGCCTGACCGGCGGCGATGCAGAGTCTGCGGCGAAACGCGGACACCTGACCGCCAGCACGGTAATTCAGTATCGCGGCGCGGTTATCCCGCGCGAAGCGATGCCGCAGTAACTGTAGCGTCGCTGATTCCCGGCTCGCGCTGCGCTATTGTCACAGCGCTCTGCGGGCCGGTAGCCCGGACAAGGCGCGCCAGCGCCGCCTCCGGGAAATGTGCAGGGGCTGATACACCGGCGCTGCTGCTTCCCGGTGGCGCTGCGCTGACCGGGCTACGGGTTCACGGCCGTCTGCTGACTGGTAGCCCGGATAGATGCGCAGCATCGCCGCCGGGGGAAAACACCCGGCGCAATACCCAAAACAGATTTGCCATTAGCAAATCCGAATAGCATTGCTATCCGGTTTTTCTTTACTGCCCCGGCGGAATATCAGTGACTTCGTTACGCCCTTCCACAACATCGCTGGCGCTGCTGGTCGCCGCCGTTGGCGCAGGCATCATCAGTTTTTCCCACGTCGCCTGCAAATCCTTCATGTTGTACTCCGGCTCGCCCTGCGGCTGCTGCAATACCAACGCCATATCCTGCGATAGTTGCTGACGCAGATACTGATTGAGCATATCGACCGTCAGCGAGTTAAGAAACTCCTGGCGCAGCTTCTGATACTGCTCGGGAGCAATATCCACCACCTGGTTTTGCAACGAACGCATCCGCTGGCTAATCAGAATATACGTATCAGTACGCGCATAGGTGGCGAACAGCTTCTGTAGCTCAAGGTTTTTCTGCGCAATCAGAGCATCAAACTCATCCTGCGGCAGGCCGTTATCGCGCACTTTCGCCAGCTCACGCGCCACGGTCGTCAAGTTGGCGTTCAGGCGCTCACCCGGCGATTCGATATTGATCGCACACTGCGCGCGTTGGTAGAGCACACGACAATCAAAGCCCAGGCCGATATCCTTGATATTACTCTTGCTCAGATTCTGCTGTACGTGCCAGAACAGCGCTTCACGCGCAAGATCATCACGCCAATAACGCTGGAGCGCTGCCGATTCACGAATAGGCTGCCACGGCGTATCCCACATCAGCGACAGCTTATCCTGGCGCACCGCATCGGTCATGATGCTGACCGGCGCTGTCGGCAGCGGGGATAACGTCGGAACCGCTACTGGCGTTTCGCGCTTGCCCTTCAGGCCACCAAAGGTTTTGTTGATCTGTTCCGCGACGCTGCGGCTGTCCACATTGCCGACCACAATCAGGGTCATGGCGTCCGGGGTATACCATTTTTGATAGAAATCTTTGAGCTGAGCGATATCAACCGGTTGTTTCAACGGTGCCGCTGGATCGTGCCCCAACATCGTTGAGCCTTTCAGCCGATAGCGCCACCAGCCTTCTTTGGTATCCGCAGGCCAGGTCACCACCATGTCTTCGCCCTGTAGCGCGTGGTTGACCGTTTCCGGGGTGATCGACATTTTACCGCTAGCGCTCGCCAACCAGCTCAGCGCTTCTTTCAGCAGATCATTGCGGTTATTCGGTAAACTCAGATTAAACAAACTGTAGTCATAAGAAACGATGGCGGGCGGCAGAGGACGCTTAGGGTCAATACTCTGCTGCCACAAAGAACGCGCCTGCATGGTCGGGAGGCTACCGCTTTGCGTCAGTGCAAGACGCGGGATAAAGTGGCTAAAGCCGCTCTGCTGAGTGCTTTCGCTCAGCGAGCCAATATTCACGGACAGGCGAACTTCGATACGATCGCTGGGACGCTGCGGGGTGGCTAAAACCTGCCACTGAAACCCATTCGCAAGTGTCCCCTGTTGCCAGGCCGGGTCCGGCTGGAGCGCTTCTGCCTGCACATAACCGACCGCCGCTATCATCAGCAAACCACCGGTTAAGAGTCGAATTTTTGTGCCCTGCATGTGAACCCCTGATGAACAATCCTGGTTACAACAGCAGCCCACAGGCGGGCCGCCGAAAAAATGTGGTGAGTTAAGTACGTCGTTTAGACCACGCGGAGATGAAAATGTCGCATGTAGACGTTAAAAAATCATAAGGGTCACCACCGTGCAAGCGGCAGCGACCCCTAATTATGCGCAGGAGCCCGGAGTCCAGCAAGGGACAACGGGCCTAACAGGTGGATTTATGAGGATAATTCGTGCGATTTGCTCGCTGGAGTACGGTTATTCAGGACATCATCCAGCTGTTTGGAGTCCAGCTCTTTTACCCATTTAGCGACCACGATAGTTGCCACGCCGTTACCCACCAGGTTAGTCAGCGCACGCGCCTCGGACATAAAGCGGTCGATACCGAGGATTAACGCCAGACCGGCTACTGGCAAATGGCCGACGGCGGAAATGGTCGCCGCGAGGACGATAAATCCGCTGCCCGTTACGCCCGCCGCGCCTTTCGATGAGAGCAGCAGCACCACCAGCAGGGTTATCTGATGGAAAATATCCATGTGGCTGTTGGTTGCCTGAGCGATAAACACTGCCGCCATCGTCAGATAGATGGAGGTGCCATCGAGGTTAAATGAGTAGCCCGTTGGAATAACCAACCCCACCACCGACTTACGGCAGCCGAGTTTTTCCATCTTATCGAGCATGCGCGGCAGCGCTGACTCAGATGAAGAGGTTCCCAGCACAATCAGCAGTTCTTCACGAATATAGCGGATAAATTTAAAGATACTGAAGCCGGTGGCTTTGGCTATCGACCCCAGTACCACTACCACAAACAGGATACAGGTGATGTAGAAGCAGACGATCAGCTGACCAAGCTGCACCAGCGTCCCGACGCCATATTTACCGATGGTAAAGGCCATTGCCCCGAAAGCACCGATTGGCGCCAGGCGCATAATCATGTTGATGATGCCGAAGATGACCTGTGAGAAGCTTTCGATAACGTTGAAAATCAGCTGGCCTTTGCTGCCCAGTCGGTGCAACGCAAAACCAAACAGCACCGCAAACATCAGCACCTGCAGAATGTTGCCGCTGGCAAAAGCGCCGATCACGCTGCCGGGGATAATATCGAGCAAAAACGCCACAATGCCCTGATCTTTCGCCTGTTCGGCGTAAACCGCCACGGCCTTCGCGTCGAGGGTCGCCGGGTCCACGTTCATTCCCGCGCCGGGTTGCACCACGTTGACAATAATCAGGCCGATAATCAGCGCGATGGTGCTCACGACTTCAAAATAGAGCAGCGCAACCGCCCCGGTGCGGCCGACGGCCTTCATGCTTTCCATCCCGGCAATCCCTGTCACGACTGTACAGAAGATAACCGGTGCAATAATCATTTTAATCAGTTTAACGAAGGCATCG
Organism: Klebsiella sp. MISC125; assembly: GCF_051131775.1. Lineage (NCBI taxonomy): Bacteria > Pseudomonadati > Pseudomonadota > Gammaproteobacteria > Enterobacterales > Enterobacteriaceae > Klebsiella > Klebsiella sp. MISC125. Next base: position 322,177 of record NZ_CP180448.1, on the reverse strand, counting down.
CCGAGGGGTTTCATCTGCGCGCCCAGTTCCGGGTAGAAGTGGCCCAGCAGAATACCGATCGCGATGGCCGATAAAACCTGAACATAAAGGCTTTTAAAGAAAGAGATTTTCATAGGTGTCCTTTGGGAAAAACCACAGACAAAGAGTGGATATCGCGTCTGTGGCTTAAAAATAACACCCAAGAAACATTTCAGAAATAACGAGGAGTTAAATTGCAATGGAATTGTTAATTTTTTAGAGCTGACTCGTACAAGCTAACAATATCGTTACAAATTTGCATCCTCAGCATCGGTCTTTAAAAACCGTGCCATAAAAGCGTCTGGCGGCATGGCGCAGCCAAATAGATATCCTTGAACCGCTTCTACTCCCGCCTCCTGCAGCCAGGCATACTGCGCCTGGTTTTCGACCCCTTCCGCGACAATACGCAAATTCAGACCGCGCGCCAGTTGGATAATCGCCGGAACCATGCTGATATCGTCCGGTAACATATCGATAAAGACTTTATCGATTTTCAGAATGTCCACCGGCAGCGATTTAATATGCTGCAGCTGCCGCAGGCCCGCGTAGCCCATACCAAAATCATCCAATGCAATCCGCACGCCGGCTTCACGCAGTGGGCGTAACAGGGAGATTATCGCCTGCGGATCGTCTATCCGGCGACTCTCGGTCACTTCCAGTACCAGCGTTCCCGGCGCGATACGGTAGCGCGAAAGCAGCGCCAGCATTTCGGCGCCACGATCGTGGTGCAGTAACTGTAGCAACGACACGTTAACCGACAGCGGCAGCATGATCCCCTGATTTTGCCAGGCGGCAAGCTGCCGACAGGCCTCTTCCATTACCCAGTAGCCGACCGGAACCATCAGCCCACAGGCTTCGATACGCTCAATCAGATCCCCCGGCAGCGACCAACTGCCGTCCGCCTGACGCTGACGCAGCAGCACTTCCGCACCGCACACCTCACCGCTGGCGGTATCCACCTGCGATTGCAGCCAGGTAGCAAACTGCTGGTTATCGAGCGCCGTCAGAATATCGTGCTCCTCCATTAATCGGCGCTGCGCTTTTTCCATTTGCTCTGGATCGAAGAACTCAATCTGGTTTTTCCCTTTACGCCGCGCGGTCACCGCGGCGGAAAACGCCCGGCGATAGAGTTGTTCGGCGTTGATCTCGCCATTAAACATCGCAATACCGATGCTGGCGCAGGGGCGAAGCTGAATACCATGCAGCGGCAAACGCTCATTTACGACAGTAAGTACTTGCTTACTTAACGTCACCGCCTGCCAGGGTTCGGTAATGCCGCTGGCCAGAATTGCGAAGTCATAACCGCTGACCTGGGCCAGCACCATTTGCGCAGGAATGATCGCCCGCAGCTTTTCAACCAGGGTTAGCAGCAGCATTTCACGCTGCGTCTCTTTCAGCACGCCAGCAGTATCTTGTAAGGTTTCGCAGGCAACAACCAGCAGCGCCGAGGGCTGCGGGCGGGCAACGGTCTGCTCCAGCATCGCCATCAAAAAGGCTTTATTGGGCAGGTCGGAGACCGGAAAGCGGGTCGACTGTAAAGAGAGTTCATCGTGCAGGCGCAGCAGGGTCTGCTGGTTACGGTTGTAGCTGCGCACCAGCATGCCGATCTCATCGTCATGATGCAGGCGTGGCAGCGTGAGCTGGTGGCCCAGACGCTCCTGCAGTGGAACATCGTTAAGCTCGCGGGCGACTTTGCGCAGAGGCCGTACTATCAGGCGGTTGATGCACCAGGTGATTGCCACTGTCAGAATCAGCACCAGAAGTAAGTAAGCAGTTACTAACGTCGACAGGGTACTCATCACGAACTTATACATGCGATACGAGTCGGCCTGGAGCACCAGATAGGCCAGCGGCTGCGGGTTAGCCGGTCGTTCAAGGGAATAGATCGGTAATGAAATCTGCACCGGCAGCTCAAACATGCGGGTGATCATGACCGGCACCGGGCGCTCGGGGATAAAGCGCATCCGCAGCGCCTGGAATTGATTCGGTAATACCACATCCGCCCGGCTGACGATGCCTGCAGGCTGAATGCGGCTCAGAATGGCTTCCGCGTCAGGAATATCGGCTTTGAGGATAGCCGCTGACAGCGGTTCGCGAACGGAACGCGCGATGCTTTCTAACTGCGTGGCCGTGGTAAAACGACTCTGCTGTACAAAGTGGAACAGCAAAATAGAGCAGAAGACCAATACAAACGCCATGGACACGCTCGCGACCATCGCCATCTGTTTAATTGTAAGTGAACGGCTGACGCGCAACGGGGTTCTCCACTGATACTGAACGCTGGCCCGACGCAGATCCCTCCACGCCGGTCGTTTTCAGGCTGATTATATACTCAAATCATTCGCTCGCGCCCGCAAGGTGTGCAGCGATGTCCTGGGGTGCCTTCCCGGAGGCGGCGCAAAACGCCTGTCCGGGCTACAAAACCCAAACCGCACGGACCCGTAGCCCCGGTCACCGAGGGCAATTCCCGGAGGCGCCGCGGCGCGCCTGTCCGGGCTACAAACCCAGACCGCACGGACCCGTAGCCCGGGAAGCCGCAGCGCCACCGGGAAAAAACGATCGGTATTGCCAAAGGCGGGCGAAGTGTGACGAGTATACGCGAAGAGCGTCGTGGAGTGACGCCCTGTCACGTAATTCAGGCTAATCTGCTACCAGTCGGCGTAAGGGACCAGCGGCTGTGGCGGGATATCCATATCACCCTGCCAGCCGGAAGCCGAGTAGCGAACATAAAGCAACGCATGGCTTGGGGTGTAATCCTTCGCCTGCTGAATATCCACCGCCGCCCCAACAAACCAGTTGCCGGTCACCCGCCGCTCAACAAGCGCCCGGGCGGTATAGCCGACGCCCGAACTGCTGCTGCCTTCTTCCGTCAGTTGGCTGGCTGCGTTGCGATACTGCGAGGGAATCAAATTCAGCAGCGGATAGCGAGCTTCTGTTTTGGTCCGCGAATGGGACCAGGAAACGGAACCGCCCAGCTCCCAGGACCAGTTTTCCGTCCGCTGACGCCAGGTCACCGGCACCGCGAAGGAGACATACTCCTGCGGACTGTAGTAACCGCCCTGGCCAAGGGTATAGCCGCTCAGGTCCTTGTCGTAGTGCCAGAGCATATTGTTCAGGCCGACTGTCACCCGGCGATTATCTTCATTAATAACTTTGTAGTAGTAGCCGGTCATCCAGCGCACACGCCAGTTGTCGGCGACGTTTTTACCCGTCAGCTGATCAACGCCCAGCGACGACCACACGCCGTTGGCCTCGCCCTTATCGTAGCTCAGGCTAAGCCCACCGCCGTCGGCGCGCACTCCGCCCCAGGTCTTACCGGTATGACCATCATTACCGTTATCTTTCTGCCCGCCAAAAGCCAACAACGAACTGGAAATGGGTCGACGGTGAACGTTAACGGTGTAGCCCAGCGGGCCAACATCGCTGCTGTAGCTCAGGCCACCCACCACATCAACGACGTTAAAGCCCATCGGCGTGGTGCCGATATCGCCGCTCCAGGTGTCGTTCTTCCAACCCACCGCAACGCTGGCGCCGCTGTCGCTTTGGTGTTTGCTGCCGCCAGTACAGGCGATTTCACCACAGGTACCCCAGCTCGGCGAGTAGCTGCCGTCGCTATCCGTAGAAAAACTACCGGCATCCATATTGACCAGGTCGGTACGCAAGAACATCCGCCCGTCGGCAAGCGGCGCATCCACGTGCAACATGGTGGTATGCGCTTTCAGGTCGGAATAGCCGCCGGTACCGCTGGATCCCCAGTAATCGTGCTCAAGGGTGACGTTCAGATCCTGCTGACGATACAGATCGGCAGCATCGCTACGCACTCCGCGCTTCAGCCAGTCGTCACTGCTGTCATTACGCGTCAGGCGCGTGAAAGTGTCGTTATCCTGTGGGCGCACGCGGGTCACGCCGGAGGCCACCATCGCATCTTTGTAACCCTCCAGCGCCTGCTGCGGCTCACCGTTTTGCGCCTGGAAGCGCGCGGCATCACGCAGCACCAGCGCGCTTTCCATCGACGGCGGCAGGGCTTTCGCTTGCGGAACAATACGGGCGAAAGTTTGCTGCGCCTGAACGCTATCGCCGAGACCCGCCTGCGTGAGAGCAATGCGTCGCTGCATATTGATGGAGCCAACATCCTCGCCCTTGAGCTGCGCCACCTGGGCCCGAGCGGCATTTTTATCGCCATAGGCAAGATAGACTTCCGCAAGGCCCAGACGCGCATCGCCGTTACTCGGCTCTTGCCCGAGGACCTGCTGATATTCCGCTATCGCCGTCCGACTGTCGCCGCGCTGCTGCGCCCAGTCCGCAAGGGTTAGCTCGTAGCGCACCGACGTCGGCTGCTGTTTGATCAGCGCAATGGCCTGCGCCACCTGACCGCCATCGCGCAGCTGGTTTGCCTGACGCAAGATCTTGTCGCTTTGCAGACGCGCATCCAGCTCGCGAATATTGTCCGTCCACTGCCCACGCGGCAGAGCGTTAATCTGTGCCAGCGCCATCTCATCCTGATCGTTACCGGATAAATAGAGGCCATAAGCATAAATCCGGTCGGCATCGCCGGGCTTGCGGTTGACCATCGCACGCATCAGCGCATCAGCTTCACTACGACTGCCCGCGCTGACCAGATCCCGCGATAAGCGGTAAGTTATCCATACGCTATCCGGATCCAGCGCCAGCCTTCGGCGCTGTACTTCCGCCGCCTGCGCCCAGTTGCCCTGGCTCTCCAGCAATTCGGCCTGTTTCTCCAGCCGATCGTTAGTCAGGCTGCGCTCGATATCGTCAATGCTGCGCCGCTGGCCCGGCGACAGGCTGGCAATGTAGGCGCTGGCTTTTTCCGGCGATTCGGCGCGATAGAGATTGGCAAGGCCTCGCACCGCCAGGCTATTGCCGCGGTCCATGCGCAGCGCGCGCTGGTAGTAACGCTCCGCCGCCGCGTTTTCTTTACGCGCCGCCGCCACATCTCCCGAACCCAGCACCGCATAGCTGTCGGTATTGTCTACTCGCTGCGCCTGAGCGTAATAATTTTGCGCCTGCGCCAACTGGCCGCTTTTCAGCGCGTTGTCGCCCTGCTTGATCAGCAGCCAGTAGCGGTTGGTCTTGAGCAGGCTGTCCCATTTGTCGCGGCTCGGGCTATCCGGGTCCATTTTGATGGCTTTACTCAACTGAGCAACCGCCCGCGCCCGATCGCCGCGCTGGGAGTACGCCTGCCCTAACGCGCCAACCGCATCGCTGTCTTTGGCATCCGCCCTTACGGCTTGCTGCAAATCGGCGACGGCCACCGAACCTTTTCCAGCTTTCACCGCCGCCAGACCTTCAGCACGATCGCGGAACGTCGGATCTTTAAGCTGTGTCTGCTGTTGGTCGAGCAGCACCCGAGCATTGGCCGAGGCGGAGCCGGTAGGGAACTGCATCAGAAATCGCTGTAGGGCCTGCACGCTGGCCTTGCTAACCGGCATGCTTTTGACTTCAGTAAACCACATATCGGCAGCGATACCGCGGCCCGCCGCCGAGCGCGACATCTGCTCAAGATAAGCGAATCCCTCTTCCGGCTTATTGTCGCCAAACATCTGTTTCGCCAGCGCCGTTTGCAGCTGGACGTTGCCCGGCGAGCTGGCGTTAAGTTTTTTTAGCTGATTGACGCCCTCGTTATGGCGTGATGGCAGACGCGCCACCAGCGTCCAGTACTCAATCGCTGCGTTTTCATCGCTCGGTACGCCGTTGAACAACTTCTCGTAAGCAGCAATCGCTTCATCAACTTTCCCGGCAACGCCAAGCAGACGGGCCTGCTGTAGCTCCTGGCGACCATCGCCGGTGCTGATATCCATCTCGTTACGTGAGGTTTTGAGCTCCGTCGAGTCCGGGGCCAATTTAGCCAGACGCTCAAGCTGTTTCTGCGCACCGGCGGTATCGCCCTGGCGGATTAGGTAACGCATTCGCGCGGCCACCACATCCGGGTTATTTGGGTCGATCAATTCCAGGCGATACAACGACTGACGTACCAGGTCTTCACGATTGCTGGCCTCGCCGAGGCGCACCTGCTCCAGCAGATGTTGCTGAGCGGGCGTGTTCGCGGCGTGCGCCAGCGGCATCAGCGCGACGCTTAAAGAGAGCGTGAATAAGCTTAGTGAGAACTTGTGCATTCCTGGTTCCAGTCAGGTCGTAATTCGCCAGCGGCGGTGAAGCGAAAACGGTGTTGATCCCATCCCTGACCGAAAAGGGTCAGGACCGCGCTGTAGTAAGCATCCGCACCGGGGTAATCGTCAGCGACGCGCTGGCGCTGAATGGCGCGGGCGTCGTCATTTTGCAAAAATGGCAGTAGCGACGCGGAGAAGCCAACCGGGCCATTGCCGGTGGTTTTACCATTAGCGATATTGGTTTTTTCCGGCGGCACGCCCTGGCTGATAGTCTGGGTTTCCATCGGCTTAAAGCGCGCCAGCAGAGATTTTTTTTGCTTATCGCCGTCGTCAAGCATACCGGCCCACAAATAGACGCGAATGGCGTCATAGCTGCCGATAATGGGTTTATCCGCTTTCAACTGCCAGCCTTTGCCTTTTTCGTAGCGTACCCAGTCAGGCGAAAAACCTTTTGGCGCGGTCTCCAGCAGCAGGCGCAGATTCGCTTCGCGTACCTTCGGCCATGGAGCGCCAAAAGTGGCAAAGTAGGTCGCCAGCTGCGGCGGCAGGTAGCTGGGGTTAAAGCGCCAGCCGCCGTCATCGACGAAACCAACTTTCCCCGGCAACACCAGCGGCCCGAGCCCCGGCACCGTCACGATTTCTTCATCGGCAATCCGCGCCAGCAGCGCTTTACCGACTTCAGTGTATTGCGGCATTTTCCACAAGCGTCCGGCTTCCAGCAGCGACCAGGCTATCCATAAATCGGAATCAGACGCCGAGTTGCTATCGAGAACCGTCCACTCATCATCACTCTTTTTACCCCACAACCAGCCCGGCAGATGCGCGCGCAGGTCACCCTCCGCGAGGTTGTTTTGCGTCCACTCAAATAGCTTGCTAAAACCCTCGCGGTCATTGGCCGCCAGGGCAAAGAACAACGCGTAGCTTTGCCCTTCCGAAGTGGTGATTTTTCGTGAATCGCTGGGGTCGATAACCCGCCCTTCGGCGCTGACGTACTCTTTTTTAAACTGCTCCCAGGCCGTCCACTGACAGGCGGCGCTAACCTGCGCCGCCGCCAGAATCAATACCGATAACACCACTCCGCGTACTGCATTCATCATCGATTACTCATCATCAAGGTCGAGGCGACGACGGCTGATAATACGCAGCATCCGCCACAGCACCCACGCCAGCAGCACGATGCTCACCGCCGCCAGAATCGCCAGCAGCACCGGATGGCTGGAGAGCGCAAACCAAATGCGTTCGAACCACGGCAGATGCCCGATATAATACACATCCCCCACCCGCAGGCTGTTCACGCCCGACTCACGAATGACTGAAACGGAACCAAACATCGCCGCGCGTTTGCCGCTGTCGTTCAGCGCTGCGGTCAGCAGTTCGTTACCGCGCGGGCTATCGGCCAGCAGCGCAACGACGCTGCGCTGATCGTTGTAAGGCGACTGGAAGCCGATAATGGCCGCCATCGGCCCGGACGAGGTGATATCAGTGCGGGTATTCGGCGTTCTGGCTTCAAGATCAGGGTAAATGCTCGCCAGGTCGTAGTGGCGCATTGGCATTTTCACCCAGCTTTTGGTCGCTTCAACCAGCAGATTAATTTTGGTGTCGTCCTTCAGCGCCTGCGGAATGGAGCCAATCAACAGCAGGTCGGCATCTTTGTCTTTAATCTGGCTACCGTCATCGGTCATGCGTAGGTTAATTGACGCCAGACCGGTTTGCGCACCGATGCCGCCGGTGGTCTCCAGCAGCGTAGCAACCTGGCCCTCAGTCGGCGCTTTTGGTACCACAACCAGGGTGTCGGACAGATCGGCCATACGGCTATACGGGAAGCCCGCGTTAGCAAACACGCGCAGATCCGGCATCGCCATAAAGTGATAGTACTTCGAGAAGTCGATGGTCGAGTCGTCGCCAATCACCACGTGGTTCTGTACCGGCTGGAAGGTAATACAGTTATCAATGGAACCGCCGGGCATCGGGTTCATATACTGGAAATCAAAGCGCAACTGGTTCATCGCCCCGAGACGCAATGCCGGGATTGTGACTTCCGTTTTGCCATCCAGCAGCCCCTGCAGCACCGGCAGGCGCAGAATCAGCTTATTCACATCCTGCGAGCTGTTGAGGCTGAAAGACTGTAAGAACTGATCGTTCAGGCTGATATCCATGCGTGAGCTGTCTTTGATCGGCGGCATGGTGTAGCGATAGTTCAGATTCATATCGATGCCGTTGGCGCGCAGCAGATACAGGTCCGGCGGCAGGTTCAGCGCGACATTAATGGAATCCGGCACCAGTCCGCTGGATTGCAGCTGCTGTTCGTAGGTCTTCAGCTCAGCAAAGGTCACCGCCCGGTCGGTGCGCACCCAATTTGGCGCATCGTAAGGCTTCCGTGCCTGTAGCTCTTTCACATCGTCAACCGTCACGCTGCTGCCGCGGAACAGAATATTGCCCTGAGCAATCCCCTTCGCCGCCTGCAGCAGGTCCTTATCATCACGACCGAATACCACCAGCAGCTTGACGTAAGGGTTGCTCGGATGGTCGATCATTTCGATAGTCGGCGCGCTAACCGGCGGGTGCTCGCGCAGGAAGTCCGGGCGCTTATCGTTGGTGGCAAAAACAATGGCATTACGATCCGGCAGCGCGTTGAAGTGAACCGGGAACTGCTGGCCGCGCCAACCCGCTTTGCTGCCGAACCACGAGGCGATAATCGCCGCCGCCTGCTGCTGCTGAACATCCGGCGCGGAAGCAAAGACCATCGGCAGCGTGAGCTGGCGATTATCGCGGGAATCGTAGAATGGGACCGGGAAATGCGAGAGATCGTTGCGCACGTTCAGCGACTGATAGGTTAAATCCAGATAACTTTCGCGGCCCACGTCCAGCCACAGGGTGCTGCTGGCCGGGTTTTCACAGACATCACGATAGTGGCCAACGAACTCCAGGCGCACGCGGTTAAAGTCGGTGATATACAGCGGATCTATCGGGATCTGCGCGCTGACTTTTTTGCCCAGTTGCTCTTTAGTGACCGGCAAAACGCCCATCAGCTCATCGTTAAGATAGACCTTCAGCTGCGACTGGATCGGTAGCAGCGACGGCGATGGCGTGTAGTCGAGGTTAAGCAGCGCTTTCGCCACCACTTCATCGCTGCGCATACCGAACTCTACCGAGCCATCAGGACGCGCACCGCGCAGCACCATACTGCCCGGAGGCGGGGCGATTTTGGCGAAGGTGAGCTTTACGTCGCGGGTCGGAGCATTATCCAATATCACCACCGGGGCCGCCGGGTCAGCAAGGGCCGCCGTTGGCTGGCTATCAGCAACCACCCCGGCAATACCGGGCACGGTAGTCGTCTGTGCCGCTTCCGGTGCCGCAGCTACCGCTGCCGTCGGTTCCGCATACGAAGCGAAGGGGGACCAGCCGCCAATGCTCACCGCTACTGCACAAATCAAGGAGAGTTTTCTGTTCATCGCATTATCATCATTGTTGAGCCATTGCCGGTTCCGCCGAGAGTGTCGCTGCCGCGCGTTCAGGACGGCGCGGAACAAACGAGACAACCCAGGCCACCAGCAAGGTGAGCGAGCGGAAAATAACCTTCACCGACGGCGGTGAGAACTCCGCCAGGTGACGATATCCACGGAACCCCAGCTTCAGGATATCCAGCAGGCTTTCCATCGGTTTATCTTCCGGGAAGCTATCCTGCCAAAGCGCCCACGTATCTGCGCGGGCAAACGTACACTGCACAAAATCAATATGTTGCCGATTGCTTAACGGCAACAGCTGTAAACCCACTTCGCTCCCGTTCACGCGCGCAACCCGTACCGGGAAGCTGTACTCCTGCTGCCCGCGTTTGAGCAGCAGCTTGACGTGCTGGCCTTCCAGCACCTGCGCCTCACCGTGAATTTTGACGCCAAGTCCACCGTCGGAGTAGTCATGAACGGTGCAGGAGAACAGATGGCCATCTTCGCGAGCAATCGCTGCCGGCATCGACATCTCTACACGATGCGAGCGCCGCACCTGCTTGCTTTCGACCGACACGGCCACCGCGCCGCCAAGAATAATCAGGTTATAGAACACCCAGATAATACTCACCCAGACGGTCAGGACCTCGTTTTCCGGGCCGTACATAAAGCGCCAGATACCCACGGCGACGCCGACCAGATTCAGCAGCACAAGGTAGATATAGGGACGGGAAATCACCCAGTCGACGTACTCGTCTTCCACCAGCCCGCCCTTCGCGGTAACGTTGAATTTGCCCTTGTGCGGGTTAATCAGCGCGACAAACGTCGGTGGCGCGATATACCAGGCCAGCACCGTTTCGTAGATTTCACTCCAGAAAGAGTGACGGTATTTACCCTGAATCTTCGAGTTGGTCAGGCTGGCGTGAATCATATGCGGTAGCACAAACAGGGCGATCATCAGCGCGGGGGCGTAAATGATATAGGCGTGCAGCAGCAAAAACGCCAGCGGCGCGGTCAGGAAAATCAGGCGCGGAATACCGGAGAGGAAGTGCAGCATCGCGTTGACGTAGCAGACGCGCTGCGCCAGCTTCAGCCCTTTGCCAAACAACGGGTTATCGAGACGGAAAATCTGCACCATCCCGCGCGCCCAGCGGATACGCTGACCAATATGCGCTGACAGGCTCTCCGTCGCCAGCCCGGCCGCCTGCGGAATACGCATATAGGCGGAAGTGTGGCCGCGGCGATGCAGGCGCAGAGAGGTATGGGCATCTTCCGTCACCGTCTCCACGGCGATACCGCCAATTTCATCCAGCGGGCCGCGGCGGATTACCGCGCAGGAGCCGCAGAAGAAGGTGGCATCCCACATGTCGTTCCCATCCTGCACCAGGCCATAAAACAGCGTGCCTTCGTTCGGCGTTTTGCGAAAACGCCCGAGGTTGCGTTCAAACGGGTCCGGGGAGAAGAAGTGGTGCGGCGTCTGCATCATCGCCAGCTCTTTCTCTTTCAGGAACCAGCCCATGGTCATTTGCAGGAATGAGCGTGTCGGCACGTGGTCGCAGTCGAAAATCGACACAAACTCGCCTTTGGCGTACTTCAGCGCATTATTGATATTCCCGGCCTTCGCGTGTTCATGAGTGGTACGCGCGATGTAGTGCACCCCGACGTCTTTGGCAAACTGGCGGAACTCTTCGCGCCCGCCATCGTCGAGGATCCAGATATTGAGCTTGTCCTTCGGCCAGTCGATCCCCTGCGAGGCATAAATGGTGTTTTTCACCACGTTGAGGTCTTCGTTATAGGTCGGCACGAAGATATCCACCGTCGGCCACTGTTCCATATCCTCCGGCAGCGGCACCGGCTGGCGGTTGAGCGGCCAGACAACCTGGAAATAGCCCAGCACCAGCACCACCCAGGCATAGGTTTCAGCGAACAGCAGAATGATCCCGCATACCAGGCTTACCGGGTCATCCCAGTTAAGCGTTGAGGTGTAGCGCCACCAGATATAGCGACAGGAAACGGTCAGCGAGAGCACGATCAGCATCAGCGCTGAGAAGCGCCCTGGAATACGGCGCACCAGCAACGCGACGCCCCACAGCAACAGCAGGAAAATAAACTGCGACAGCGGATTAAAGGGCTGAGTAATACAGAGCAGCGCGAGGATCAGCGAGAAAAACGTCACCGTGCCGAGAATCAACCGCCTCAGCTTCGGGTTCAGGTGCGCCAGCTCTTTGTGTTTATCTAAATGGCTAGTGCGGGCATTAACCTTCTCCGGCAGCTTTTCCAGCCATTGCGCATAGCGTCCCTGCACGCCTTCGAGGGCGACCAGCGAACGCCAATTGACCTTTTTATCCGCCTCCGGCACCCGGGTCGCCAGCAGCCATAAGGATTGCAGCAGGTAGCGAATCGGGTCCAGTGGGCGCGGGCGATGCGGATTGATATGCGGGAAAAATTCATCATGGCGCTCGCGAATCGCCTGCCAGCGCGGCGTTTCCAGCGGCATAAACGCCCACGCCAACGACGCCCACAAGCAGCCCAACGCGGCCGCCAGCCACGACGCGCCGTGCCGACGATAATCACGATAGCGCTCGCTCAGCCGTTCGCCAACCGGCGGAGCCAGCAGCAGGGTACTCAGGCGAATCATTCAGCCCCCTTGCCGACATAGTGCAGCAGGCACCAGTTGGCAAGCGTGAGTATCTCTTCCGCCGCCAGAGAATCCTGACGATATTCGCCGAGCGGCTGCTTCGCCGCCAGACACTCCGCCATCGCCTCATCGCGATGAATCGTCACCGGCAAAATACGGCGCTGGCTCTCCAGCCACAGCTGATATAAATCTTCCTGCAGCTGGCTGCCGACGCGCAGATCGTTGATCAGAATATCGCTATTCGTCGGTAATGCCTGCTGATGCAGGCGAATATGGCTGTTACCGTCCGGGTGGACCACCACCAGCGTGCGGTCACAGACGTTGATTAAGGCGCGAGTCAGCGGCGAATAGCCGTCCGGCAGGTCAATCAACAGCCAGCGGTGATCGCCCTGCTGATGGAGCTTTTGCACCATTTCGGCCATCGGCGAAAGCATCGCCTGAAGCTGGTCAATATTCTCGCGTTCACCCGGTTCGAGCTGACCAAACGGCAGCAGATCGATATGCGAAGTGTAGCGAAGTCCGGCATCGCGCCAGTCATCGCCGTCGATCATCGCACGCGCCCAGCCCGCTTTGTGGCTGAAATCGACGTTGAAAAAAAAGCGCAGCATATTGTCCGGGCTGGCATCAACCACCAGTACGGTTTCCCCGAGTAATTGCAGCGCCCAGGCTAGCGCAGCGGTAATCGATGTGGTGCCAGTGCCACCGCGCACGCCTTGTAATCCCAGAATAGCCATCAACGGCTTCCTTACTTTTTCTCAGCTAATTCAGCCAGTAATGGCCAGCGTTTCAGCGCCGCGGTTAACTGCTCGCGTCGGGAAATGTCGTGGTAATCAATATCAGGCAGGGAAAATGCCCGGCTTAATGCCAGAAAATCATTTTGAAAGGTGTAACCCAAAGTCGCATCGGTGGGCACAGCGAGATCTTTTTCTGACATTTCTCTGTCCGTTGGCAAAATTCATTAAATTAAACCAGAAAGTATAGGTTCATCCTTAAATTAGGTTTACATGCTAAAACTGATATCCTTTAATTTCAATGTTAGGTTTACTCTCACGCTTTCGCTAGTAAACTGATCCAGTGTAAATCAGGTCTCACGAGGGACGCCGTGGATATCGTATATTCTTTGGGTATTTCATCATTATGGGACGAAGTCTGCCATATGCCTGTTGGTGGGGTATGGTGGCTTAACGTTGACCGCTATCCTGATGCGGTAAGCCTGCTCAACCATACGCTAGCCGCCCAAAGTAAAGAGAGCCAGCTCGCAGCAATAGTAATGGGAGATAACCCAAATAAAATCATTTCGTTAGAAAACGATTGCGGGCCAGGAAAAATTGCCTTGTTCACCATGCCCAACGACATTAAAGGGCTGGAAGAGATGCACCGCGATTTAGTTTGCTCCCTCGAACCTGGCAATTATTTGTTTATTCTGCTATGTGCAGAAAATGCCTGGCAGAATATGAAAAGCGAAGAATTATGCAAGTGGGTAGAAAAAACGTATCGCTGGGCTAAATACCATCATTGTTCCCTATTAGTACTTAATTCTGGGCATGATATCGATAAACAGCTTTCCCCTTTATTACGCGAGTATCGTTCTCTTGCCGGTCTGGCAAGCATTCGTTACCAGGGTGACAGCCACCTGTTTGATATTGCCTGGTGGGGAAGCGAAAAAGGAATAAGCGCCCAGCAGCAGCTCACTGTTTTGCACGATGAGAATGGCTGGCGACTGGCGCAGGATGAAGAAACCGTCGTTCAGCCACGCAGCGACGAGAAAGTCGTCCTCAGTAACCTGCGCGTACTGGAAGGGGCGCCCGCACTTTCCGAATACTGGACACTATTCGATACCAACGACGCTGTTTTCAATGCCGGACGAATGGCGCAGGCGGCAACACTTATCTTCTCCATTACCCAAAACGAGCAGATCGAGCAGTTGGGACGCTATATCCACACGCTGCGCCGCCAGCGCGGCAGCGCGTTAAAAGTGATCGTTCGCGAGCAGACCCCAAGCCTGCGCGCCACCGATGAGCGACTTTTGCTAAGCAGCGGCGCAAATATGGTTATCCCCAGCGGCGCACCGCTCTCGCGCTGCCTGACGCTAATTGAAAGCGTACAGAAACAGAAGTTTACCCGCCATATTCCGGAAGATTTCTCCACCCTGCTCACCTGGAGTCAACCGCTAAAACTGCGCGGCTACCAGAAGTGGGATGCCTTCTGCGAAGCGGTGCACAATATTATGGCTAACACTATGCTGCCCGCCGATAGCAAAGGCGTAATGGTGGCGCTACGTCCAGCACCGGGCCTGCGCGTCGAGCAGGCGCTGACGCTGTGTAAACCCAACCGCATGGGCGACATCATGACTATTGGTAACAATCGTCTGGTGCTGTTCCTGTCGTTTTGCCGTGTAAACGATCTCGATACCGCGTTAAACCATATTTTCCCTTTGCCTACCGGCGATATTTTCTCTAACCGAATGATTTGGTTTGAAGATAAGCAGATATCCGCTGAAATTATGTTGATGCGCGGCATCATGCCGGAGAACTGGAACACGCCCCTGCCTATTTCTCTGGGCAAGAATGAGACCATCAACGCGACCCATGATGGACGAAGCTGGCGTCGAAACCCTGAGCCACATCGTTTATCCATCGATGGGGAGCTAAATCTATGATGTCTATTGCCGATATTATTCAGCTGGTCGTCCTGTGCGCCCTGCTGTTTTTCCCGCTGGGATACCTGACGCGCCACTACCAGCGGCGTATTCGTACCACGTTACGACTGATGTTCTTTAAACCCCGTTATGTCAAACCGGCTGGCGTGTTGCGCCGGGAAACGGCATCCAGGCAAGGCAAATCAACAAAATGACCAATCCAAAAACAACCGCTGCATCGCTTCCGCTCTGGCGGTACTGGCGCGGCTTATCCGGCTGGAACTTCTACTTTCTGGTGAAGTTTGCTTTGCTGTGGGCGGGATACCTTAATTTTCACCCGATGCTGAACCTGGTGTTTCTCGCCTTCTTATTGGTGCCAATTCCGCAGTATAAGCTGCACCGCCTGCGCCACTGGATAGCGATCCCGCTGGGCTTTATGCTGTTCTGGCACGATACCTGGTTACCCGGTCTGGAAAGCATCTTCAGTCAAGGTTCGCAGATTGCTGGCTTTAGCGCCGACTACATCTGGGATCTGGTGACCCGCTTTATCAACTGGAATATGGTCGGTGCGTTCTTTGTCCTGCTGGTCTTGTGGCTGTTTATCAGCCAATGGCTGCGGGTGACGGTTTTTGTCTCGGCGATCATGGTCTGGCTGGTTGTTAGCCCGCTGCTGCCCTCTTTTACCCTGTGGCCAACAGGTCAACCTACGGCAGCGACGGCAAATACCGCAACCAATACCGGCGGCGGTACCGCTACCGCCACCAATACCGCCCCGGCGAATAACGATATTCCGCCGCAAACGGAGCCACCAACATCGGCTAATCTCACCAACTGGCTTAATACCTTTTATGCCTCCGAGCAGAAACGTAAAACGCCTTTCCCTGATGCGCTACCGGCCGATGCCCAGCCATTTGATGTCTTAATTATCAACATCTGCTCGCTCTCATGGTCAGATATTGAAGCCGCCGGATTAATGGATCACCCGCTGTGGAAGCATTTCGACCTGCTGTTCAAAAACTTTAACTCAGCCACCTCGTACAGCGGTCCGGCGGCGGCGCGCCTGCTGCGCGCCAGCTGTGGTCAACTCTCTCACGCTAATCTGTATCAGCCGTCAGGTAATGAATGCTACCTGTTTGAAAACCTGGCAAAACTGGGCTTTACCCAGCAGTTGATGCTTGGGCATAACGGTATCTTTGGCGACTTCCTGAAAGAACTGCGCTCTCTGGGCGGCATTCAGAGCCCGCTGATGGATCAAGCCGGTCTGCCGGTGATTTTGCAAGGCTTTGACGGTTCGCCAGTTTATGACGACCAGGCAACGCTGAACCGCTGGCTACAGACGCTCGATAAACTGAACACGCCGCGCACTGCGACCTTCTACAACACGCTGCCGCTGCACGATGGCAACCACTACCCGGGCCAGAGCAAAACTGCGGACTATAAAGCCCGTGCGCAGAAGTTCTTCGACGAACTGGACAGTTTCTTCACTGAGCTGGATAAATCGGGCCGTAAGGTGATGGTCATCGTCGTGCCGGAACACGGCGCGGCATTGAAAGGCGACAAAATGCAGGTTTCAGGCCTGCGCGATATTCCAAGCCCCTCAATTACCAACGTCCCAGCGGCGGTGAAGTTTTTCGGCATCAAGGCGCGGCATCCCGATGCGCCGATCACAATAGATCAGCCAAGTAGCTATCTGGCTGTTTCGGAGCTGGTGGTTCGCGCGCTGGATGGCAAGATGTTTGGCGAAAACGACATCAACTGGCAGCAGTATATTGCTAATCTGCCGCAGAGCGCAGCGGTCTCGGAAAACTCCAACGCTATCGTGATTCAGTATCAGGGCAAGCCTTACGTTCAGTTGAACGGCGGCAGCTGGGTGCCTTACCCGCAATAATGCGAAAAAGGCCGCAGAGTTTACCCCTGCGGCCCCGTCCGGGCGCATGCTGCCATTAAGGCAAACTGATACCCACAGGCCGGTTACTTCCGGCTATCCATCCAGTTCACGATGATGCTGACAAGAATACCAGCAAGCACCGGAGCCGCCAGATCGTCCCAGAGCACCAGGCCTAACTGAGCGAGCGTCATACAGCCGCCTTTGTTGCAATGGCAACCGTTCGCGGCTATCCTCAACTTGTCTGGAGTTGAGAGTAGCCCCCGAAACGTTGCCAGGTTTATACCAAACAACGTGCGGGGGTTTTCTCTTTCCAGCAACCAGTCAATCTATGCCGCCGGGGTTCAAGCCCCCGCAACATTGCGCCTCACCGGGTAACCCCGGCTTGCCGACGATTCTACTGCCCGGACCTGATGCCAGCACCTCACAATTACGCACCGTGCGAGGCGCGTTCCAGTATCGTTTTGGGTTGCTGCAATAAACGAAAAAGGCCGCAGAGTTTACCCCTGCGGCCCCGTCCGGGCGCATGCTGCCATTAAGGCAAACTGATACCCACAGGCCGGTTACTTCCGGCTATCCATCCAGCCCACGATAATGCTGACAAGAATGCCAGCCAGCACCGGAGCCGCCAGATCGTCCCAGAGCACCAGGCCTAACTGAGCGAGCGTCATACAGCCGCCTTTGTTGCAATGGCAACCGTTCGCGGCTATCCTCGAATTGTTGAGGTTCGAGATTAGCCCCCGAAACGTTGCCAGGTTTTTACCAAACAACGTGCGGGGGTTTTCTCTTTCCAGCAACCAGTCAATCTATGCCGCCGGGGTTCAAGCCCCCGCAACATTGCGCCTCACCGGGTAACCCCGGCTTGCCGACGATTCTACTGCCCGGACCTGATGCCAGCACCTCACCTTTATCCATCGTGCGAGGCGCATTCCACAGTTTATTGGCGGTCTTTATTAGCCAGCCACACCAGCAGCTTAAGGCTGGCGGAGTAGTAATCATCCTGAGCGCTAATCTGGGTTTCGGCCTGTTCTTCACCAAGCGTTAAATCGCGCACCGCCAGCAGCCCGCCGGTCATAAACCACGGCGCGACTTCATTGGTATTGACGTTGATCCACGCCGGCGTTTGCAGACGCGGATAGCTCCGGAACCAGGTTTTCCACGGCGTCAGCAGGCTGCTTTGCGGGTCATTCCAGTAGACATACAGCGGGATGCGAATCGCATCGTAGCTCATGCGCGTCGGCCACTCTTTTGCCGGTTCCATCTTGCCGTCAGCTCTTAAGGCGACCCAGTCGCTGGGAAGCTGCGATTTCCCCCACGCCATTTTCCCCAGCAGCGCCTGGCCATCGGTTTGCAGCTTTCGCCAGGCGGTCAAATGCGTACGCGCGGCGAAGGCCTGCCAGGCCGGAAAGATAAAGTAGGATGGATTAATATTGAGATGGTCGTTGAGATAAAATCCCTTCGCGCCAGGAAGCATCACCTGACGCCCGGCGAAGGTGACCACCGTATGTTTGAGTAGCGAAGCGGTTATAGCATCAGAGGCCGTGCCGTAGGATCTTTCATGCCATTGCTGCTGCGCGCGCAGCAGCGCCCAGGCAATCATCGTATCGCCATCGGTGGCGTTGTTTTTATCCGCCACCGGGTTGGGTGCCACCGGATTATAGCGCCAGTAAAACAACCCATTGTCTTTGTTACGTAGCGTTTTATCGGTCCATTGCCATAGCGCGTCAAACGCCGGGCGATCGTTATTCGCTACCGCCAGCAGCATAGCAAAACCCTGCCCTTCAGTGTGCGACACATTGCCGTTGCCAGTATCAACAATGCGCCCATCAGGCATCATAAAACGCGATTTGTAGTTTTCCCACGCCGTATCGGCCCACGCGTGGGGAAGCATCATTACCGTCGTCACCACGACTGCAGCTAAAGCACGCAAGGACATAAATTCACCCGTTATGGATGGAAGTAAAGAAACTGAACGTCAGAGACCGAAAACAGCCGCTCGCGCTGTAATACAACGTGCGCACCACCGCCCTGCCCCTGTAGCCAGCGGGAATAAAGCCCCTCGAGTATGGCACAAAATGCATTACACCAGCGGACGCGACGCGCTTCATCGCGGCTCACCGGCAGCGCCTGATGGCGCAATCGCAGGCCATCGTCGCTGACGTCAACGGTGACAATCCCCCACTGGAAACGGCTCAGTTGAGCATTGATATTGGCCTCCAGTTGCCCGACCGTCTCCGATTCCGGCAACGGATGCTCATCAGCCAACGCCTCCCCCATCTGACGCAGGAAGGGCTGGCTCTCCAGTTCTCCAGCGTTGTTAAGCATGCCATCAACCATAATCAGCAGCAGATCGAACCATCCGGCAGGCGTTTGCTGCTGCTGAAACCAGGCCGTCACCAGCGCATTATTATTCTCCGTCATGATCAGTTGTCTCCCAGCATGTAGCGGATATAGAGGCCGGCGGTGCTTTCGTTATAATCGCCGAAGGTGTCATAGCCAATCTGGCCGCCGAGCGACATCTGTTTGTTGACTTTGTAATCCGCTCCGGCGCGTAGGGTGTAGCCGATCCCGCTCTTCGACGTCGCTGAATAGTAGGCTTCTTTGGCAAAACCATTGGTCACCGCGGTCTCAAGCGTCTGCTGCCATTCGGAGTTAGTCGGGAAATAAGCGCTCTTATCCTGGCTGTAAGATTGGTAGCCCACCGAGCCGCCAAGCTTCATCGTCCAGTTATCATATTTTTCCGTCAGGCTGACCGGCAGCGACACGCTAACGTAGTTCTGCGGACTGAAGTAGCCCCCTTGCCCATAGGTGAAGTAGCTCAGGTTTTTCGAGTAATCCATGTAGCTCATACTCAACCCGGTTTGCAACTGACGATACTCATCGTGATAAGGCCGCAGGTAAACCCCGGCGTTAGCGTTAATACTGGTGTTGCTGGCGACGTTTTGACCAAGGTAGCTATAGCCTCCGCCGCCGACGTAAAAACCCGCATCGCCATCGTCATAGCTCAGTTGCAGGGTGCCGCCATTTTTGGTCACCTGACCCCAGGTTTTGCCAGAGTAGGAATCCTTCAGGCCGACGTAAGAGAGCAGGCTATCGGTCAGTGAACGACGCTCACCGGTGAAAATTAGCGACAGATAATTGGTCAACTTCGGCGACCACTTCACGCCGCCCACGACAGTATTAAGATCCTGACCCAGCGGGGTACTGCCGATATCGACGCGGTATTGATCGCCGCTCAGCGCCAGCGCCAGTTCCACGCCGTTCGCCTTCTGCGAATCCGTCGAGCCGCTGGCCTGATCAACGTTAGGTTTCAGGTTTGAAGAAGACAGATAGCTGGCAACCTGCCCGGAGTCATAGGTCCCCAGTTTCGCCAGATTCTCCATGCCGCTACTGGTAGTGGCGTTAAAATCTGAGGCATTCAGCGTACCCAGATCGCTTAAGGCCTCCGCCCCCGGATTGCTGGCAAAGTAAGTCGTGCGCTCGGTATCGGTCATCGCCGCAATCGCCGCCTGTTCGCTGGTGGCGGTAGAAACCATATTCGAAACCGCATTAGAAAGCGGGTTTGCACCGTAGCGCCGCCAGGCGTCGCCGGTTGCCGTACCGGCATTCAGCGTAATCGGCGTGACGGTAAAGTCGAAACGCGAATCACCAAACGGTGAGGAGGACCAGGTTAGCGGCGTTTTCATTTCAGTGAGCTTGCTGGTGCCGGATTCGCCATCGCGGCCGCGAACTTCCATGCCGCCCTGCAGCCAGGTGCCGGTTTTTTCCTGCAATGTCTCCATCATGGTATCCACCTGGCGCAGCATGCGGGTCTGCGCGGTTTCAACCGGCAGGTCAGGACGCTGGATCCCCGGCAGCGTCCTGCCATCCCCCGTCGAGACCTGGGAAACCTGCCATGGCATATATTGCCCGTAGGTGGAAGCGCTGCGCGTTGTCGTGGGGGTGCGAGAAACGCCGATAAACGGGTTATCCGCCGCCAGCACGCCGCCCACGGTGGGCGTTTGCGCGCTATTGCTGCTCTGTTGCCCCAACAACCTGCCGCGCGCGCTGCGCAGGTAGGTCATCGCCTGCTGGTGATGCCCCTGCGATTCAGCGACGCGCGCCAGCAGCAGCAAACGGTCAGGCGAGTTATCCGGACGCAGTCCGCCCGCCAGTTGTTCGGCCCGATCGTTGTCACCCGCCGACAGCGCGACATCAATCGCTCCGCTGCGCGCATCCTGGGTCGGCGTATCGCGGGTCATCAGATAGTCATAGACCACCCCGGCCTCTTTGTTCATTTTGCCGCTCTGATAGAGACGCGCCATAGCGAACATCAGGTCGGTATTTTGCGGGTCGCTTTGCATCGCGCCCATCAGCTTGTCATACGCCGCCGCGTAGTTGCCCTGCTCGCGCAGATGATCCGCTTCGTTAATCACGTAACCGTTGCGAATGCTGGCCAGCTGCGTCGGCGTACTGCTCGCCTGCAGCTGCGGGTTGGTTAGCAGCCTCTGCGCTTCATTGGTCAGGCCAGCCTGGTTAAGTACCGTGACCTGGTCGGCGTAATCCCCGGCATTGCCCGAGATACCGCCGTTAATATTGTTGCGCACCAGCGATACCGCGGTGGTGACATCGCCGCTTTGAGCCAGCAGGCGCGCCAGTTTGCCGACATCCGCCGGGGCTTTTGGCGGCGTTGCGGCCATCGCCCTAAGCGTATTGGAGGCCGCAACGGTGTTACCCTGCGCCAGATAGCTTTGCGCCGTTGCCAGCTGCAGGTTGTAGTTCACCCGCTGATGCAGACCGCGCATCTGGCTAGTCTGGCTGGCGGGAGGAATTCTTGCCAGCAGCGTTTGCGCCTGCTGCCAGCCGCCGTTCTCGCTGGCAAAAAGAGCTGCGGCGTACAGCGAATTACTGCTGGCGCCGGGGCGATAAGCGGCGGCCATAATCGAGTTTGCCTCACCGTCGTTACCCGATTTTTGCAGCAACCGGGCCAGGTCGAGACGCATCCACGCATCGTCCGGATAGCGGGAGACACCCTGGCGCAGCGTGGCGATTGCGCCCGCCACGTTGCCGCTGCTGGCCTGTTCCTGTGCCTGCCGACGCAGCGAATCCCCCGGCATCCCGGTGACCACTCTCGGTTGTAGTTTTTGCTGCAGGCTTTCCGGCAGCGTGCGCAGCACCGTCTGCGCTTCTGCGATTTTATTCTGATCGCGCAGAACGTAGTAGAGATTCTCCCGCGCCGGGCCGTTTTGCGGCTGTTCGTTGAGCAACGCACGCAGCGTTTGCTCGGCCTGCGGCAGGTCTTTGTTGTGGCGCAAAACGTCAGCACGAAACAGTTTCGCCGCCGTCCCTTGCGTTCCGCCCTGCTGCGCCAGCGGTGCGGAAAGCGCCAGCGCCTGGCTGATATTGCCCTGCTTATAGGCCTGCTGCGCCTGGGCGAGCTGGCCGTAAAACAGTGCATCCGTCGCCTGCTGACGCCGGGTTTGTGAAGCATCACCGCCGAGGTCCGCCGCCCGGCTCAGATACTGAGAAGCCGCCTGAAAATCACCACTGCGCTGGGCGATATAGCCCATCCCTGCCAGCGCGTCCGCGTCCTGCGGGTTGGTTTGCAGAACCTGTTCAAACTGCTGCTTCGCCGCAGCGGTATTCCCGCTGTTAAGGTCAGAGTAACCCTGCCCACGCGCCTGACCACTGCGCCGTTCGCGAAAATAGTTTTGTACTTCAGTATCCTGCGGGTGGCGCTGCATCCAGGTATCATAGAACGGCTCATCACCCGCCTGCGGCCCCATCCACAGCAGCGCCTGACGCAGACCGCTATCGGCTTCTTTACTGCCGCTGGCCATTGGCTCCAGCATGGAGATCCCTTCCCGGCGGGAGTCTTCGCGCCAGGTCAGCACCTTGCCCAACGCCACGCGTGGCCCGTTTTCCTGTGGATGCTGTGCAACGTACTGACGCAGCTCGCTCAGCGCCTGCGGATAGAGCGACTTATCGCTGGCCATCGTCATGTAGTATTCCGCCGCCAGTCCCGACGGTGGCGTGTTGCCGTTGAACATGCTGCGCCAGGTCGCCAGGGCAGCGGGAACATTGCCGCTCCGCGCCTGCTGCCTGGCCAGGTTGAGCTGCCCCTGCGGCACCTGCGCCATTTTTTTAGCGCTGTCTAAATCCTGCAATCCGGGGCTATTGGGTGCCGCTTTCTCCAGCCGCGCTCGCCACTGGGCCGCCGCCTGAAGATTTCCCCCCTGCTGCGCCCAGAGCGCCATCAGGTACAGCGCCTGAGTGTTGTTGGCATCGACCGACAACACTTTTTGCAGCGATTCCATCGCCAGCTCGTCGTGGGATTTTTCATGCCAGTAGTTGGCTTGTGCGAAGAGCGCCTGTAGCGCCGCATCGTTGCCTGCCGCCTGCGCTTCGCCAAACGCGCCAAGCGTCAGCGCGCCGGACAGGCACAGCGTTGTGAATTGACGGGCCGCCTTGTTATTCATTTTGCTAACTCTTTTCATTGGCTATCCCCCGAACCCAGGCGCTTACGGGCATGACGTTTAAACATCGCGGTCAGCGCCAGACCCAGAATCGACGTAACAATCAGCCCCAGCACCGCCAGCAGCCCGGAGTGTTGGTTGGCATACCACACCGCCATCATGTACCACGGCATCTGACCGCTGGGGAACGGCGTGCTGACCTGGAAGCTGCGCACGCCGTTATCGCTGGTGATCACCGCCGTATCGCCGCGAATACCGGCGTTAATACGCGGTGAATTAAGGTCGTCTTCCAGCTTCGATAGCTGATCGTCGTTGCTGGCCATCGCCACCACCACCACCCGCTTCGGGTTCCACGGCGAGCGGTAGCTGATGAACCCGCGCCAGGCGCTGCTGGAAGAGAAGTAGCGGTCAGCATCCACACCATCTGAAGCCCAATCGCCGCTCAGCTTGCGCTGGATTTTTGGCCACAATGCCGGTTCGCGCACGCTCAGCAGATTATCAACCGGGTTATAGGGTGAATCGGCCAGCAGACGCTGGTTAAACGCTTTCTGGTCCAGTGAGCTCACCGCCAGTACGTCACGATCGCGCAGCAACGACGAATTCGCACCACCTTCAGGAATACCCAGCACCACGCGGTTATTGGCCAGCGCTTTACCGGTCGAATTACCCGAACGGGCGGCCAGATTCAGCATTGTCGCCACCTGGGTTTCCGAAGGCCTCTCCGGGAGCAGCAGAGTGGTTTGCGAGTAGTCCGCCAACCGTGAGAACGGGAATGAGGCACCGACAAAATAGGAGAGATTGGGCAGCAGCGAGAAGTGTCGCGTACTGCTCAAATCAATCCACGAATCATCAGTGATTCGGCTCTTAATATTGCTATTCATCAGCACCGCACAGGGCGCGTTATCCTTCGGCACCAGATTGAAATAGAGCGAAAGCTGGTTATCACCGTAAATCAGATACGGCGCTAACGGGATGGTAAAACGCTCCTGACGCGCATCGCCGCCCAGATGACGCCAGAGTTTCTCCAGCGGCCCCTGCTTGTTCATCGGCAAGTTGTTAAGGAAGGTGTTGTTGAGCGTCACGCTCAGCAGCGATTTATCCTCATTGATCCAGTTTTCCGACGGGAAACGATAGCCAATCTGCAAAGGAATGGTTTCACCATCCCACAGATAGAGGTCTGGCGCGGCGCGGAAGGCCACGCGCAGCGGCTCGTGCCACACGCCGCTGACGGTCATGCTTTGATCCTGGCGGATCAATTCACTGATTTTTACCGGACGATCGGTTGGGATCCAGCGCGGCGCATCATACGGTTTGCCGACCGGAATAGCCTGCGGATCCACATTCAAGTTGGGGGTCTGCGGGGCAAAATCGCCGCGAGTCAGCCGCCAGGCCGCCATCCGCAGCGCGGCGTCATTTTGGCCGACGATCAGCAGCAGCTTATAGGCCGGGTTACCGGGGTTCTCAACGATCTGCAACAACGGTTTATCGGTTTGCGGCAGCGTCAGTCCGCCAACCTGCTCGCCGGGGTGACCAATAATAATGCCGTGCTTCTCCGGCAGTCGATCGCGCAGTGCGTCGAATGCAATACCGCGATAATCAGCCTGAATACCCAGCCATGACGACACCAGCGCCGCTGCGCTGAAGACGTCCGCCGTCGGTTTTTCCGGGTAAGCGATAGCAATATCCGCCGGGGTCATCTGCATGCTGTCGAAGAACGGACGCGGGAAGTGGCTTAAATCATTGCTGATATTGAGCTGCTGACTCTCCCAACTAAAATGCGAGGTGGGCAAAATCGTCACTCGCGACGTGTCATGAATATCGAGCCGACACTGCATGGCGTCGCCGTCGTTAATCTTAAAACTCAGGTTATTGCTCGATACCATCAGCGCAGCCGGAATATCCAGCTGGTAGTGTGAGATATCTTCCCCGTCAGCTCCCAACGGCAAGGTACCGAGCGGCTGACCGTTGAGCATTAATTGCAGCGTAGCGTTACGGGTGGCCATCTCCGGCGAGACTTTAATCTCGAGCATCAGCTGGGCATGCGTCACCACCTGATCGGAAGGCAGCGTAAAATCAGCGCCGCCCTGGCTTTGTCCGCCGCTGAGGATGATGCCGTCCGGCATTCCCATCTGCACCAGGTTCAGGTCCCCGCCCACAATCGGGGTTAATGGCACCGTATCAGGTACGCTGGGGGTTACCGGAGGCGGCATCGCGGGCAGTGAAGCCGGCTCTGCGGTGCTTTCCGTTGTGGCCGCCGAATCCGATTCATTCACAGGCGCGGGTTCAGCAACCGGCGCGCTGTCGACCCCCGCGTTAAGCAGCGGGAAATTGAGCTGCGGCAACGAGTCCGCAGGTGTTTCTTCACTATGTAGCCCGGGTGCGGAGAACATTCCAACCAGCAGCGCAAGCGTCGTTAAACGTTTCATAAGTGACCATCCTCCTGCGCGGGCTTCTCAGCAGGCGGCTGGCGACGCTGGCTGCGGCGTGTTTTCCACGTCAGCCAGAACAGTTCAAACACACAACGCAAAATGGTGACGAAAGAGCGGAACGGGTTGTCCTGCGGGCGCGGCGGATTAATCCACGCATCAGCGCGGGCCAGCACCACGCGCACCAGTTCGCGACGGCGTGAAAGCGGAATGTTTTCATCGAATTGCAGACGAATAAAGCTATCGTCAGCGGTCACCTGGCGGACGGGAATCGAGATAGCGCCTGACTGGAGAATCAGCTCAATCTCTTCAATCTCATCCTGCTGGTGACGCTTATCCGGCGCGCTAATGCGGCAGCCGCCCATCGACAGGTCGGCGGTGTGGCTACGCGAGACAATACCGCTGGCGTAGTGAATAAGCACCGGAATATCGACATCGATACGAATCGTTTTGCGCACCTGTCGGGTTTCGCGCGCCACGGCAATGGCGGCCAGCAGGAAGATCAGGCTGTAAATTCCCCAGCCAACGTTGAGCGCAATAACGTTAGGATCTGAACCAAAATAGTCGTGGCCGACAGCACGGACGATGCCGACCACCACGCCCAGGCCCAGCAGGCAGGCAACGACCAAATGCGGCCTGACGACGGTAAAGTCGAAGTAGCCAACGTCCAGCAGGCCGCCCTTATCGGTCACGTTGAATTTTCCGCGTTTGGGGAAAATCATCGTCACCAGCGTCGGCAGCACCAGGTGGAATGCCAACACGATATCGTAAATTTCGCCCCAGAAACTGTAGCGATAGCGGCCGTTCATCCGCGATCCCACGTAGATCGCCAGGAACAGATGCGGCAACGCGTAGGAGACAATCAGGCTCGCCGAGGAGTAGATAATATTCAGGTTAAACAGCAGGTAAGCCAGCGGCGCGGTGACAAACACCACGCGCGGCAGGGCAAACTGATAGTAAAGCATGGCGCTGAGGTAGCACAGACGCTGCTGGAACGTCAGCCCACGCCCCAGTAACGGGTTATCGAGACGGAAAATTTGCGTCATCCCGCGCGCCCAGCGGGTACGCTGAATCACGTGCACCACCAGACGTTCAGTGGCTAAACCGGCCGCCAGTGGAATATCAAGGAACGCCGATTTCCAGCCCAGACGCTGGAACTTCAGCGCGGTATGGGCGTCTTCGGTGACGGTTTCTACCGCAAAGCCGCCAATCTGCTCCAGCGCGGCGCGACGAATCACGGCGCAGGAGCCGCAGAAAAAGGTCGCGTTCCAGTTATCGTTACCCTGCTGGATTGGGCCATAGAATAGCATCCCTTCGTTAGGGATATTGCGGCCCACGGAGAGGTTGCGCTCGAACGGGTCCGGCGAATAGAAGTAGTGCGGGGTCTGCACCAGCGCCAGCATCGGATCATTGAGGAACCCGCCGACCGTCGCCTGTAAGAAGACGCGGGTCGCCACGTGGTCACAGTCAAAGACGCAGATCAGCTCGCCGTTGGTCAGGGTCATCGCGTGGTTGAGATTACCCGCCTTAGCGTGTTTGTTATCGTTACGGGTGATATACCCCACCCCGACGTCGGCGGCGAATACCGCAAATTCGTTGCGCTTACCATCATCCAGTAAATAGATTTTTAATTTATCTTTTGGATAATCAATGCACTGCGCGGCCAGCACGGTATCACGCACCACATCAAGCGGTTCGTTATAGCTCGGAATATAGATATCCACCGTCGGCCAGGTGCTCATGTCATCCGGCAGCGGGACGATTTCGCGCTTCAGCGGCCACACCGTTTGCAGGTAGTTCAGCAGCAGCATCACCCAGATATAGACTTCTGCCAGGAACAGCCCCATCCCCAGAATCGCCTCGATTGTGGAGTTAAAATGCAAGGTCTGCGTCAGGCGGAAATACATATAACGGGTCGACATCAGCAGCGATGTCACGACCATAATGACCGAAACGCTGCGGTTTTTACTAAAACCCATGACGAAGAGAATACCGATGCTCAGCAAGCCAAAAATATACTGCTTTTGGCTGTCCATCGGCGTGATCACCACCAGCACGGCAATAGGCGAGAGCACCAGTACCAGCAACCAGAAAAGAGATTTTTTCATTCAGCGGCCCTGCAATTAAATTAATGCCCTGACATGCGAGGCTGGCTGTGTACCGTGCCGTCGCCAATGTTGATACCCAACTGCGCAGAGATTTTTTTGGCAATGATTTCAATATCAAAGGCGGCTGCGGAGGATGAACTAAAGTCAAGAATCGACTTCTGAGAAGCATTCGCCTCTACCACGCTTTCATCACGATGAATGACGCCCAGCAGGCGGTCACCCAGTTTTTCTTCCATCAACGCGGTGACATCACGACTCACCTGACGGCGATTATCGCTCTGGTTAATCACAAAATAGTGTCCGTGCTTATGGTTGAGCGCCCCCCCGGTTAAACGCTGCTTTTCGACCTGCGACAGGGTCGACATCGAGGCGGTATCCGCCAGCAACGGCACCAGATGCAGGTCGGCAAGCGCCGTCAGCGCCGTCAGCGCGGGTGAGGGTCCCGGCGGCAGGTCGGCGATAGTAATCAGCCCCGGGTAATTGAGTAATGCCGCCAGGCCGCGGGTTAAAAAATGCTCGTCATGGGCCAGGCGCTCATCAAAAGCCTGGCGCTGCGCTTCATTCACGTCACCATAGGGCAGGACGAAAATATTGCTACCGGCGCTGAGCACGCACTGGCTCCAGTCATGCAGCTCCAGCGCTTTCGCGACAAAGCCGCGCTCATCGCTAAGAGGCACGCCAAAATGCAGGCGCAGGGCGTTCTGCACATCAAAATCAAGGGCCAGAACTTTACTGCCCGCGCGGGCCAGCGCCCAGGCCAGGTTTGCCGCGAGGGTCGTTTTTCCTACGCCGCCTTTCGGGGAACACACGCAGATCAGCGGCATGTCGCAATCCTTTCTAAGAGTGATTTCAGGGGCTGGTCTTTATCTTTCGCTATCGGTTCCGGCTCCACGGTTTTCGTCGCGAAGAGATGGGCGTAGCTTTCCGCCGTCGGCACGATGGCCTGACGAGGTTTGATTGCAGGTGCGGGGACGCTGGCAGGTACCGGTTGGGGAATCTCAACTTGAGGAACAGGGATCGGCGGCGCGACGTTTTCCGGCACAATGAACTCTACGGCGGCCGGTACGGTTTTTTCAGTCGCGGCAATGGGCTGTACCGCTACAGGTTCAAGTATCACCGCCGGAGCAACCGGTGGTGTCGGAGGTGCGGCCTCGACCCTGCGGAACATATCAACAGGTACCAGCTGTGGCAGGGGTAATGAAACCGATCCGCCCATAGCGATAGAGGATTCTTCCGCTACGGGAATAAGTTGATTGAGAATAACCCAATCCCCTTTTTCACTGGCGGCAGCTTCTGATGAGAGGTCCTTGAATTTTAGACTGTGTGTCCGCGTCTTTTCCTTGAAGCGCTGCAAATCATCATAATGGTTCATAGATAACCTCATGATTTTAAATACATCATATTTAATCTGTTTTAATTGTCATTCTACGCCGCTAAAGCATAGTTTAATTTGTTGTTTTTTGAACATTTAACCAGCGTTATGCCTGTCACAACACGGTTACTTTAGTACAGCTTTAATAATTTTGAATAAGCCAGGTTGGTATAATTCCATAGTGGTAGTGCGGCTACACTATCAGTTTCTTTTCAAAATGATAGCCCCATTTTTTGGGCGGCGGCGCCGTCAAAACCCACGTAACCCGCCGGGTCATTCACATAGAGTAGTTTTTTATACTGTTTAAATTTTAAAACCTGGCGTAATGCACGCCTGTAGAATACTAACGAGAATACATTTTAATATTTTTTAATCCATTTAGAAATCACTTAACTGAATTAATGAAAATAATAAATAAAGCTCAGACTTAAAATAAATAGCTCAGGATGTTATCTGAAAACCAGGAATATAATGAGTTGACCGAACAACAAAGAACAGCATCAGAAATCATTGCTGACCCCCTTTTAGACCACCTGAAGGCTTGAACAGCGTAAAATAAAATATATTCATAGAGTTAGCTTAGTTGATAGACATAGTGATTTAAGATCCTCTATATTCGATAAATGTTCGTTTTATGTTCCCGATCGTGAAGAGTTTTTTCAGTCTATACACAAAATCATTCGAGATGCATCGAGGCGGCAAGGGAAGAAATCCCCAGGAGCATAGATAACTATGTGACTGGGGTTTCTGAGTGCAGCCAACAAAGAGGCAGCTTGAAGGATGACGGGTATATCGGTAGGAAGAGGGTATGTTGATAAGCGTCCAGGCATTGAACGTCATCGTCACCATCGCGCGCTGTGGCAACTTTAGCGCTGCCGCCGAAGAGCTGCACAAGGTGCCCACGGCTCTCAGCTATACAGTACATAAGCTGGAAAACGAGCTGGGCGCCAAACTGTTTGAGCGCCAGGGCAAACAGCTGATCCTGACGGAAGCGGGCCGTTACTTTATCAAAAAAGGGCAGTTGATCCTGAGCGAGCTGGGAGAGTTGCAGCACACTACTCGCCGCATTGCCAGCGGTACAGAGACGAGCTTAAGCCTCTCGCTCAATAACATTATCAGCCTGCAACCTCTTTACGCGCTGCTGAAACAAAGTGAACACCACTTCCCGCAAACGGAAATTCAGTTGAGTATTGATGTGCATGATGGCGTCTGGGACGCGCTGCTGGAAAAGCGTGCGGATATCGCTATCGGCGCGCCTAACCAGGTGGTACGCCACGGTGAAGTCCTTTGTGCGGAAATGCCCGCCGTTGAGTGGCTGTTCGCCATTGCGCCCGACCATCCGCTGGCGGCGGTTCACCGCCCGCTACAGGCAGAAGATCTGCGCCGCTACCCGGCAATCTGTATCCAGGATACCTCCGTGCAGCTCGAGCCACAGGTTGCCTGGCAACTGCGCGGTCAAAAAGCGCTGCTCGCTCCCGATTACCACAGCAAAATTACGATGCATCTCCACGGTCTGGGCATTGGCTTTCTTCCCCGCCATTTTTGCCAGCGCTACATTGACGACGGCAGACTCGTTAGCGTGCCGGTGGACGTCAGTAAACCGCCGACGCCGCTTTTTCTGGCCTGGCAAAACGAACCTCCCCGCCCTTGTTGCCACTGGTGGCTGACGCAGTTGCAGCGAGCGGATGTCATCGAAGGGTTTTTAACCGAACTCAGTTGACCGGGTTGATAGAACGCTGACCGCCGCCGCCATCCCGGCCAGCATATCCAGCCCGGAGGTGTGACCATACCTGGCAACCGCGGGAAAATTAACCGCAGGCGTCGCCATCAGCGCTAACAAATGCTGGCTATAGCGCCCCTGACACGCATGTCCCAGCATTTCCCGACTGATATCCGTGGTGGCTGACGACAGCGGGGGAATAGCCCGGCGCAGCAAGGACAGCCGGGGATGTTGCCAGTTCTCCATAACCAGCAATACGCCCACCAGGAAATCATCGCCAGAGGGCGTTAGCCCCTCCCCGCGCCCAATCAGAAAACGCAGCAGCGGAACCACATCGCCTTCGCCGTTAGCCAACCAGCGGATAAAGCGTTGATAGACATCAGCCAGCGCAGGCTCTTTTTGCAAGGCCAGTCGAATGCCAATGCGCGGTTGTCCTGCGAGGAAAACGGATAATGCACTAGCAAAACACCGCAAATTCGCAGCGTTCCCGGCAGAAATAAGCTGCGTGGAGACGGGACTCGAACCGAGCATCGACACATCGCCCCCGCGGGGTAAACAGGCCACGTTCATCCCGGCGATAAAACGGAGTCGCAAATCGTCAACGTCGACAATGATACCGTTGGGGGCCAGCGGCATTTCGCGGGTTTGCACAACCCAGAGTTCGCCATTCGGCATGAGCAGATTACAGGCGTGGGTGAAGACCGAGTGCACGCGCCCCGCTTGTCCAGAAGTCAGCCTGGCGCAATGTTTTAGTGCATTCAAAGCCATACGTTAACCTTATTTCCCGAGGGGGGTCACACTTTTGCACATCCATTTTCGCCCCCTTGACCGACCGGCTGATATCCCCTGTTCGCCGTAATCCCCACGGCATCAGGACCCCAGCCATTTTGCCTTGCCGATATGGATTTATCCCTCATATTTTTTGAGGGATAAGCAGAAAACCTTTCTGCGCAGCCATCGCGTTCTGTCCATACACTGCTAGTGTAGTCATAGCTAACAAGGGATCGTTTATGCGTACTATTCAAGCTCAACCTTTTGATTTCACGTTTGATCCTGCCAGCACTGCGCTGGTCATCATCGATATGCAGCGCGACTTTGTCGAACCCGCCGGTTTTGGCGAGGTGCTGGGTAATGACGTCTCGCATCTGCGCCGGACTATCGCGCCATGCCGTCAACTACTGGAACAAGCCCGAGCCTCAGGGTTATTTATTATTCACACCCGCGAAGGCCATCGCGTGGATATGGCGGACTGTCCCCCGGCGAAAAAAACACGCGGCGGGAAAACATTTATCGGCGAATCCGGCCCGATGGGGCGCATTTTAATTCGCGGCGAACAAGGGCACGACATCATCCCGGAGCTCGCGCCACTCCCCGGTGAACCGATTATCGATAAACCCGGCAAGGGAGCATTTTACGCCACCGACCTGGGGCTGATTCTGCAAACTCGCGGCATTAAATCGCTGATCATCTGCGGCGTGACCACGGAAGTGTGCGTGCAAACCACGGCCAGAGAAGCCAACGACAGAGGCTACGAGCTGGTCATCCCGGAAGACTGCTGCGCCTCTTACTTTCCAGAATTCCACCGCGCCGCGCTCGACATGATGAAAGCCCAGGGCGCCATCGTCGGCTGGGTCAGCGATTCAGCCAGTATTATCGGCGCGCTGCAAAACTAATTTTTCGACAACTGGTAATAACCCCATTCCGCCACATCTGTGGCGGTGGCCTCTTATTGCCCGAGGACAGGAAATGACTCTGCATTACCAATGCTTCCCTAACCTGTATAAAGACTCCGTTTCACTGATGCAGGTTTCCGCAAAACTCAATGCCTTAGAGGGCGTTGAGCAAGCTTCTGTCGCCATGGCGACGGCGGCCAATATCGAACGCATGCGCGATGCGGGAATGCCCATTACGCTTGAGGCCCGACCTAACGACCTGCTTATTGCCCTGCTGGCAGATGACGAAACGGCAAAACAGGCGCTGGCGCTGGCGGGTGAGTTACTGAGCCCTCCAGCCACAACGGAAAACACCGAAGGTACAACCCGACGCCCGGCCACCAGCATCGCCGCAGGTGTGGGGGCGTCCGCGCAGGCCAATCTGGCGCTGATTTCAGTTCCCGGCAGCTACGCCGCCGCCGAAGCGCTTAAAGCCCTGAGCGCCGGGCTGCACGTGATGCTCTTCAGCGATAACGTCCCGGAATGTCAGGAAGCGGCGATTAAGCAGTATGCCCGCGAGCGTGACCTGCTGGTGATGGGGCCGGACTGCGGTACCGCCATCATTAACGGGATGCCGCTGGGATTTGCCAACGTAGTCCGCCGCGGAGCAATTGGTCTGGTTGCCGCTTCCGGCACCGGCTTACAGGAAGTGAGCTGCCGCATTCACCACCTCGGTGAAGGTGTTTCACAAGCCATCGGCACCGGCGGTCGCGATCTGCATGAAGAGATTGGTGGTCTGAGCATGCTGCAAGGGATCGCCATGTTGGCGGACGATCCCGAAACGCAGCTCATTGCGCTGATCTCCAAACCCCCGTCACCCGCCATCATGGAAAAAGTGCTGGAATCCGCCCGTCAGTGTGGCAAACCGGTTGTAGCCCATTTCCTCGGGACAAGCGATGCGACGCTGCTGACGAATGGCATCATCCCAGCCCACAGTCTGCAGCACGCCGCGGATATCGCGGTCGCCACGCTGCGGGGAGAAACGGCCGCCGCCAGCCATTCCTTACCTGAAGCTTTACGGCAGCAAGCGGTGCAATCGATTCGCGAAATGACCGCGGAGCAAACCGACATTCGCGGCGTTTTCGCGGGCGGGACTTTCTGCTACGAAGCCCAGCTCGCGCTCCAGGCGGCGGGACTATCCTGTGAATCCAATGCCCCGGTAACGGGCGCACGGGCGCTGCAGGATAAACATCATGGTCACGGCCACAGCCTGGTAGATATGGGCGATGATGAATTCACCCAGGGACGCCCGCATCCGATGATTGACCCGGAGCTGCGTAACGCGCGCCTGCTGTCGGAAGCGCTGGACCCGCGCACCGCCGTCCTGCTGTTCGACATCGTGCTGGGCTATGGCGCCAGCATCGAGCCGTGCAGCGCCCTGCTACCCATTATCGAAGAAATTCAGCGCATTGAAGCCGCTGAACAGCGCCATATTGTCTTGCTTGCTCACGTCTGCGGCACGGATACCGATCCACAGGACAGAGCGCAGCAGATAACGCTGCTGCAAAGCGCTGGCGTCCTGGTGGCTGACAGCAATATCGAGGCCGCTCGCCTGGCGGCATTTATCGCGCAACAACGGAAATAAACTATGACGACCTTATTTCAACAACCGCTTTCGGTTATCAATCTCGGACTGGAAAGTTTTGCTGATAATCTGCGCGAAGCCGGTGGCGAAGTGCTTCATCTGCAATGGCAACCCGTGGCGCAGGGTGATGAACTGGCGGGCTGGACGCTGGCGACCCTGCTGGCCGACGAGCGTATAAAAGCTGCTAACGAACAGGCGCTACAGCGCTATCTGGATGCCCAACCGGTACTGGTCGATGTCGCCAGGGCCCGCGAGGCAATCTCCGGCCTGAACGGCGTACGCAAAATTCTTCATGCCGGGCCACCGATCGCCTGGAGCGATATGTGCGGCCCGATGCAGGGCGCGATTGCTGGCGCGATTGTTTTTGAAGGCTGGGCCAGCAGCACGGAAGAAGCAATGCAAATGGCGGCGACGGGACTGGTCGATCTCGAACCGTGCCATCATCAGCACGCTACCGGGCCGATGGCAGGGATTATCAGTCCTTCCATGCCGGTGTGGATTGTAGAAAACCGCACTCACGGCAATCGCGCGTTTTGTAACTTCAACGAGGGACTCGGCAAAGTTCTGCGTTTCGGGGCCAATAACGAGGATGTGCTGAGCCGCCTGACCTGGATGGGGAACGTGCTGGCTCCCGCATTGAAGCAGGCGCTGGCGCTCAGCGGCGAAATCGAGCTCAAGCCGCTGATTGCCCAGGCGCTGCATATGGGCGATGAGTGTCATAACCGCAACGCGGCAGCGAGCGGGCTATTCTTTAAACGCCTGGCGCCGCTCCTGGCGCGTATTCAACACGGCCCGGAAGCGCTGGAGTTTATAGCCGCCAACGACCATTTCTTCCTTAATCTTTCGATGGCTGCCTGTAAATCGATGCTGGATGCCGCCTGTGATGTCCCGCACAGCTCGCTGGTTACGGTAATGGCGCGCAACGGCGTTAACTTCGGCATTCGCCTCTCCGGTACCGGTGACCGTTGGTTCCAGGCTCCGGCCAACCCCGTCGATGGCCTGTTCTTCCCGGGCTACGGTATCGACGATGCGGCGGCCGATTTAGGCGACTCAGCAATTACCGAGACCGCCGGGATCGGCGGATTTGCTATGGCAGCCTCCCCGGCCATCGTTAAATTCGTCGGCGGCACGCCAGCCGATGCTGTCCGTCATAGCCTGACGATGCAGGAAATCACCCTCGCCACCCATCCGGCGTTCACGCTGCCCGCGCTGAACTTTGCCGGTAGCGGCTGCGGTATCGATGCCCGCTACGTGGTTGATCGCAATATTCTGCCGGTCATCAACACCGGGATTGCGCATAAACGCGCGGGCGTAGGGCAGATCGGTGCCGGGATCACCACCGCGCCGCTGGCCTGCTTTACCGCCGCGCTTCGCGCGCTGGCAGAAGGAGCTGACCATGAAAAAAACTAAAGTCGCCGTCGTCGCCGTTGGCGGTAATGCATTGATCCGCAACCCCGGAGAAAATGCGCTGGAACAGCAGTACGAAGCGGTGAAAGCCACCGCTGAAAATGTGGTTGACCTGATTGCCGCAGGCTGGCACGTGGTGTTGACGCACGGTAATGGCCCGCAGGTGGGTTTTATCCTGCGCCGTAGCGAAATCGCCAAAGACGCCGTTCCTGCGGTGCCGCTGGAGTACGCGGTCGGCGATACCCAGGGCGCAATTGGTTTTATGTTCCAGAACGCGCTGAATAACGCGTTGACCGCACGCGGTCTTGATAGCATCCGCACCGTCGCGCTGGTGACGCAAACGTTAATAGACCCAAACGATACCGCCTTCAGCCATCCTGATAAGCCTATCGGCGACTATATGACTCAGGAAACGGCGGAGACGCTGGCGGCGGCTCAGGGCTGGGATATCGCAGAAGATTCGGGCCGCGGCTGGCGACGCGTCGTGGCATCACCGGCACCAAAAGAAGTCATCGAAACGCCGGTTATTCGCACCCTGCTTGAACAAAATGTCTTAGTCATTGCCTGCGGCGGCGGCGGTATTCCTGTCTGTCGCGATACGTCTGGCAAGCTTATTGCCGCCCAGGCGGTCATTGATAAAGACCGCGCATCGGCGCTGCTGGCCTGCGAATTGCAGGCGGACATGCTGCTGATTCCGACCGGCGTTGAGCAAGTCGCCATCAACTTTGGTACACCGGAGCAGCGCTGGCTCGACACTTTAACGTTAGCTGAAGCGCAGGCCATGCTGCAAAGCGGTCAGTTCGGAGCAGGCAGCATGGCGCCCAAAGTCGAAGCCATGCTGACCTTCCTGCGATGTAATCCTGCGGGGGTTGGGCTGATTACCAATCCGGAAACCATCGTTCGCGCTATTGACGGTCACGGTGGAACCCGGTTTACCGGTTAATTTTACGCCGCCATGCGCACGGCGAATGGCGGCCCCATATTCGGGTATAAATAAGGATAAAAACGATGTCAGATAGCAAAATCCTGCTTGCAGTTAACGGCACGCTAATGCGTGGCCTGAAGCTAAACCCCAACATGCTGGCAGTTAATGCCGAATTCGTTCGTGAGGATAAAACGGCCCCCTGCTACCGCTGTTGGAGCATCAACGACGATCATCCCGGAATGATTCGTTCACCGGATAACGGCGCAAACATCGCGCTGGAAATCTGGGCGGTTCCTCCTGCCGGACTGGGGAATATTCTGCAAAAAGAACCTGCCGGACTCTGTATCGGCAAAGTGTTACTGGACGACGGTAGTGAAGTGTTGGGCGTTCTGGCGGAATCCTGGCTGGTTGAAGGCCAGCCGGAGATCACCGACCTCGGCGGTTGGCGGGCATACACCGGCCACCACATGACTGAATAACTTCAGGAGAAGGATTATGGAGCAAGGAAAACTCACATTTCGTCCACGGCTATGGGTGACGGGCGATCTCAACGCCTTTTTCGGACTCTTCACCAACGTATTGCTGAACGTGCTGGTCCTGTCAGGCCTCGCGCTGTACGTCGCGCAAATCCCGGCGACCACCGTTTATGGCCGCATCCTACCAGCGTTAGGTATCGCGCTGCCGCTGGGTAATCTGTTTTACGCCTGGCTTGCCTGGCGGATGGCAAAACGCGAGGGTCGCGACACGGTGACCGCCCTGCCATACGGGCCAAGCGTGCCGCACATGTTCATTGTGGTGTTCGTTGTCATGCTGCCAACGCTGCTTATCCATAAAGACTGGATGCTGGCGTGGAAGCTCGGGCTTATCTGGGCGATGATTGTCGGCCTTATTGTGCTGGCAGGCGTGCTGGTTGGCCCGGCAATTCGTAAATATACGCCGCGCGCCGCAATGCTCGGGACGCTGGCGGGGATTGCGATTGCATTTATCGCCATGCGCCCGGCGTATCAGATGTTTGATACCGCCTGGATTGGCATTGTCTGCTTCGCCATTATCCTGCTCAACTGGGTCGGTAACGTGCGGCTGCCGTTCGGTCTTCCCGGTGGGCTGGCGGTAGTTCTGGTGGGCTGCCTGCTGGGCTGGGGCGCGACCTGGCTTGGCTTTAGCGACATTATGAATCCGGCGGAAGTCAAAGAGGCGGCGGGCCGTTTCTCGCTCTATTTACCCACGCTTTCTACTGATGTCTTTAACGTCCCGATGAGCCTGGTCTGGCCGCTGCTGGTGACGGCGATCCCGTTAGGGATTTTCAACTTTACCGAAATCCTCAATAACGTCGAATCCGCGGCGGTAGGGGGCGACAGCTACAACCTGCGCGCGGTACTGGCGGCTGACGGGCTGGGTGCGATTGTCGGCGCATTGTTGGGTTCGCCGTTTCCACCTGCGGTTTATATCGGTCATCCGGGCTGGAAAGCGATGGGCGGGCGTATTGGTTATTCGCTGGCAACCGGTGTTTGTATGGCAATCGTCTGCTTCCTGGGCCTCACCGCGCTGCTGCTCTCCATCATCCCACTGGTGGCGATCGTACCTATTCTGCTGTTTATCGGTCTGGTGATTGGCGCTCAGGCGTTCCAGGTTTCGCCGAAACGCCACGCTCCAGCGATCGTGTTGGCGCTGGTACCGAATATCGCCGAATGGGCGAAAACCCAGGTCGATGGCGCACTGGCGGCAGCCGGCGCGAATACCGTCAATCTCCCGGCGGACGTCGTCAATACGATGGCCAACAACGGCGTGCTGTATCACGGTATGGCAACCACCGGGGGCGGTGCGGTGTTGGCGGGGTTAATGATGGGTGCGATTGCCGCGTTCATTATCGACCGGCGCTTTAACTGGGCGGCGCTTTATGCCGTGGCGGCTACGGTGTTATCGTTCTTCGGCTTTATTCACGGTCATCAGATGGCGCTCAACGCTTCGCCCACGGTGACGTTTGGCTATGGCGTCGCAACATTGTTCCTGACCTTTATGGCCTGGCGACAGGTTAGGGAAGAAGGAAAAGTCGACTGGTCGCCGATTGATAACGGCGATGAAGTGGTGCATTAAGTCGCTCTCAGGAACTTCCCGGCTTGCGGCGTAAACGCCTTAGCCGGGCTACTAAACTCGCAGAACGCACGGACCTGTAGCCCGGGCAAGGCGCGTCGAGCGCCGCCCCCGGGATGAAGCCACGCGCAGACATCTGGTCCGCCACATTTCCCGGAGGCGATGCTACGCATCTGTCCGGGCTACCAAACCGCTGACGGCTGTGAACCCGTAGCCCTCCACTGGGGGAGTCTGCACCTTATTCGGTCAGCTCAGCGGCTTCTCGCCGTTTTGATCCTGATCGACGGCAAAGCAGGCCACCAGTTGGCCGCCGTAGTCCTTCAGCTGCGGCTGGAGCTGGGTGCATGGGCCGAAGCGACGACGGCAGCGGGCGTTAAACGCGCAGCCCGGAGGCGGATTCAGCGGGCTTGGCAGCTCGCCGGTCAGCTTGATACGCTCGCGGCGATCGTCCGGATTCAGGCGCGGCGTTGCCGACAGCAGCGCCTGAGTATACGGATGCTGCGGGTTATTGAAGATTTGGTCCTTCGACCCTTTCTCTACGCAGCGGCCTAAATACATCACCATCACTTCGTCAGCAATATGCTCCACCACCGACAGGTCGTGGGAGATAAAGACGTAAGAAAGCCCCAGCTCCTGCTGTAAATCCATCATCAGGTTCAGCACCTGCGCGCGTACTGACACGTCCAGCGCGGAGACCGGTTCGTCGGCGATCACCACGTCCGGGTCAAGCATCAGGCCGCGGGCAATGGCAATACGCTGACGCTGGCCGCCGGAGAACATATGCGGATAGCGGTCGTAGTGTTCCGTTTTCAGGCCCACTTTGGCCATCATCGCCAGCGCTTTCTCACGGCGCTGCTCTTTGCTTAAGCTGGTGTTAATCTGCAGCGGCTCCTCCAGAATCTGCCCCACCTTTTTACGCGGGTTCAGCGAACCGTACGGGTTCTGGAACACAATCTGGATTTTCTGCCGACGCAGTTTTTGTGCGTGCGGGTCATGCTTAAGCAGGTCCTGCCCCTGGTAATAAAGCTCGCCGCCGGTGGGGATTTCAATCATCGTCAGCAGGCGGCCGAGCGTCGATTTACCGCAGCCGGATTCACCCACGACCGCCAGCGTTTTGCCGCGTTCAAGGGTAAACGAAACGCCATCCAGCGCTTTCACCAGGCGTTCCGGAGCGAACAGCCCCTTCTTCACCGGGTAGTATTTTTTCAGATCGGTGGCCAGCAACAGAGGCTGTTGCGTGGTGGCCTCATGCGTACTCATAATCCAGGCCTCCCGGCATCATCAAGTGGGTAGTGGCATTTCGACTGACGGCCGTCATTAAGCAGGTTCAGTTCAGGCTCCTCACTGCGGCATTTATCGGTCGCATAGGGGCAGCGCGGGTTGAGCAGACAACCGTTCGGGCGGTCATATTTCCCCGGAACGACGCCCGGCAGCGATGCCAGACGCGCTTTATCCTGAGCGAACTCAGGCAGCGCACGCAACAGCGCCTGGGTGTACGGATGACGCGGCGCGCGGAAGATATCCTTCGCGTCGCCGGTTTCCACTACCTGACCGGCGTACATCACAATAATTTTGTGCGCCGCTTCGGCTACCAGCGCCAGATCGTGAGTGATCAGGATCAGCGCCATGTTCTCTTTCTGCTGTAGTTCAAGCAGTAGCTCGATGATCTGCGCCTGGATAGTTACATCCAGCGCCGTCGTGGGCTCATCGGCAATCAGCAACTTTGGCCGACAGGCAATCGCCATCGCAATCATCACGCGCTGGCTCATGCCACCGGAAAGCTGATGCGGATAGACGTCGAGACGCGAAGCCGGGTCGGGGATCCCCACCAGCGTCAGCAGGTCAATTGCCCGCTGAATACGCGTCTTTTTATTGCCGCCCTGATGCACCTTAATGGCTTCCATAATCTGGTAACCCACGGTGTAGCACGGGTTGAGGCTGGTCATTGGGTCCTGAAAGATCATCGCCACTTCCGCGCCCACCAGTTGGCGACGCTCTTTTTCGGAAATGCGCTTCAGGTCGCGACCGTTAAACTCCAGCTTTTCAGCCATCACGCGGCCGGGATAGTCAATCAGTCCCATAATCGCCAGCGAGCTGACCGATTTACCCGAACCAGACTCACCGACAATGCCAACCACTTCACCCTGATTCACGCTGTAGCTCACGCGGTCTACGGCGCGGAACGGTGCCTTTTCGTCGCCGAAATGCACCGATAATTTATCTATATTCAATAACGCCATCTCGAACCTCTTACTGCTTCAGTTTGGGATCGAGCGCGTCACGCAGACCGTCACCCATCAGGTTAAATGCCAGCACCGTCAGCAGGATCGCGACACCCGGGAAGGTGACGACCCACCAGGCGCTCTGCGCGAACTGCAACACGTCGGAGAGCATGGTGCCCCACTCCGGTGTCGGCGGCTGCGCACCCATGCCAAGGAAGCCAAGAGCGGCCATATCGAGAATGGCGTTAGAGAAGCCCAGCGACGCCTGAACAATCAGCGGCGCAAGACAGTTAGGAAGAATATTGACGAACATCTGGCGCATCGCACCGGCCCCCGCCACGCGAGATGCGGTGACGTAGTCGCGGTTCACTTCCACCAGCACCGCAGCGCGGGTTAGACGGACGTAGTGCGGCAAGGCGACAAAGGTCAGCGCTATCGACGCATTGACGATCGAGGGGCCAAAAATGGCCACCAGCACCAGCGCGAGCAGCAGGCTCGGCAGCGCCAGCATGATATCGACAACGCGCATGATGATTGAGTCAAGCACGCCGCCGAAATAGCCTGCGACCAGACCGAGCACCACGCCAAGGATCAGCGACAGTACCACCACCAGACAGCCAACCAGCAGCGACAGACGCGCACCGTACATTAAGCGTGAAAGGATATCGCGGCCAACGTCATCAGTACCGAGCAGGTGGGAGAAGCTCCCGCCATCCATCCAGGCCGGGGGGGCCAGCAGCGTATCGCGGAACTGATCCGCAGGATTGTAAGGCGCAATGAAGTTGGCAAATACGGCGATAAAAATCATCACCGCCACGTAGACCAGGCCAATAACGGCGCCTTTGTTGCGTTTAAAATAGTGCCAGAACTCCTGCAAAGGGGTCATTGGCACCGGTGCGGCGACAACTTTATTTTCAGTAACTTGTGACATGATGGCCCCTTACTTCTTATGCCGAATACGCGGGTTCACCACGCCGTACAACAGGTCTACCAGCAGGTTGACGAGGATAATCATCGTCGCCACCAGCAGCACCCCGCCCTGCACAACCGGATAATCGCGGCGCTGGAGCGCGTCAATCAGCCAGCGGCCAAGACCCGGCCAGGAGAAGATGGTTTCGGTCAGGATTGCGCCCGCCAGCAGCGTGCCTACCTGTAGACCGATAACCGTCACCACCGGCAGCATGGCGTTACGCAGAGCATGAATGATGATCACCCGCATACGCGTCAGCCCTTTGGCGCGCGCGGTACGGATATAATCCTCACCAAGCACTTCGAGCATCGATGAGCGGGTCATACGCACAATCACCGCCAGCGGGATGGTGCCCAGCACCACGGCAGGCAGGATCATATGCATCAATGCATCGATAAAGTCCCCCGGCTCGCCCCAAATCGCGGTATCTATCAGCATAAAGCCGGTTAACGGTAGGGTATCGTCGAGGAACACGGTGTCGCTGACGCGCCCGGAGACCGGCGTCAGGTTCCAATGCACGGAGACCAGCATAATCAGCATCATGCCCCACCAGAAGATAGGCATGGAGTAGCCGGTCAGCGCGAGGCCTACGGAGGTGTGGTCGAAGATAGAACCGCGTTTGACCGCAGCCAGCACACCAACCGGGATCCCAACGGCGACGGCGAAAATCATCGCGCAGACGCCCAGCTCCATGGTGGCCTTAAAGCGCGGCACGAACTCTTCCCATACGGGAATGCGGCTTTTCAGCGAGATGCCTAAATCGCCATGCATCACGCCCCAAACATAGTGGGCGTACTGCTGCCACATCGGCTTATCAAGGCCCATTTCGGCCAGTAGCTGCGCGTGACGTTCAGGGGAAATACCACGTTCGCCCGCCATAATCAGCACCGGGTCACCGGGGATCATATGGACGAAGGCAAAAGTGAGAAGGGTAATACCGATAAATGTTGGGATGACAAGTCCCAAACGTCGGAGAATGAACTGCAACATAACCCGGATTCTCTCTAGTAACGACCCGCCTGGTGACAGGACGTCTGTATTGCTCACAAAAGTAAACACCCTCTCCCCGTTAGGGGGAGGGTAAGAGTGAGGGGGCAGCTTTTCCACCCTCACCCCGGCCCTCTCCCTCAAGGGAGAGGGGGACGTATTGCTTATTATTCGATAGAGACGTTATCGAAG
Source organism: Klebsiella sp. MISC125 (assembly GCF_051131775.1). Lineage (NCBI taxonomy): Bacteria > Pseudomonadati > Pseudomonadota > Gammaproteobacteria > Enterobacterales > Enterobacteriaceae > Klebsiella > Klebsiella sp. MISC125. The sequence continues at coordinate 279,255 of NZ_CP180448.1, read as the reverse complement.
TGGTGTTTACCTAATGGATCAACCACATAGCCTTTGACTTCTTTGCGCACTGGCTCATAAACGGTGGAGTGAGCGACGATCAGCGCCGGGGCCTGGTCATGCATCACCACCTGAGCCTGCTTGTACAGCTCAATGCGTTTGTTGTGGTCGTCAGTAGCGCGAGCCGGTTGAATCAGGTCTTCAAACGGCTTGTAGCACCAGCGAGAGTAGTTAGAACCATCTTTCGCCGCAGCGCAGCTGAACAGGGTGGCGAAGAAGTTATCCGGATCCCCATTATCGCCGGTCCAGCCCATCATAACGGTCTGGTGCTCGCCGGCTTTCGCGCGCTTCAGGTATTCGCCCCACTCGAAGGTGACAATTTTGGCTTTGACGCCAACTTTAGCCCAGTCAGCCTGAATCATCTCAGCCATACGGCGCGCGTTCGGGTTGTACGGACGCTGTACCGGCATCGCCCACAGGTCAATGCTGAAGCCTTGCTCCAGGCCCGCCTCTTTCAGCAGCGCTTTCGCTTTCTCTGGATCGTAGGTGTAGTCTTTAACGTCGTCGTTATAGCCCCACATGGTCGGCGGGATCAGGTTCTTCGCAGACTGGCCCGCGCCCTGATAAACGGCTTTGATGATCGCTTCTTTGTTCACCGCGTAGGTCAGCGCCTGGCGAACTTTCACCTCATCCAGCGGTTTCTTCTCGGTGTTGAAGGAGAGGTAACCGACGTTCAGACCCGGCTGCTCCAGCAGATTAATGTTTTTATCTTCCTTCATGCGCGCGATGTCTGCCGGGTTCGGGTACGGCATCACCTGGCACTCGTTTTTCTGCAGTTTTGCGTAGCGCACGGAAGCATCAGGGGTGATGGAGAAGACCAGACGATCGATCTGCGGTTTGGTGCCCCAGTAGCCTGGGAAGGCTTTATAGAGAATACGGGAGTCTTTTTGATATTGCAGCAGCTGGAATGGGCCGGTACCGATTGGGTTCAGGTCCACTTTCTCCGGCGTACCGGCTTTCAGCATGTTGTCGGCATACTCTTTTGACAGAATAGAGGCGAAGTCCATGGCGAGGTCAGCGAGGAACGGGGATTCCGGACGAGTCAGTACGAACTGGACGGTATTATCGTCCACTTTCTTCACTTCGCTAATCAGGTCGGAAAGGCCCATGCCTTCAAAGTATTCATAGCTGCCGCCAGACACTTTATGGTACGGGTTATTGACATTTTTTTGTCTGTCGAACGAGAAGACAACGTCATCGGCGTTCAGCGCGCGAGTCGGTTTAAAATCTTTATTATCCTGCCACTTCACGTCTTTACGCAGATGGAAGGTATAAGTTTTACCGTCTTCGCTGACTTCCCATTTCTCGGCCAGGCCCGGAATAACTTCCGTGGTACCGGTTTTGAATTCAACCAGGCGGTTATAAATCGGCACTGAGCTGGCGTCATAGGTGGTGCCAGAGGTGAAGAGCTGCGGGTTAAAGCCTTCCGGCGAGCCTTCTGAACAATAAACCAGGGTCTTCGCTTGTACGCTTGCTGCGACGGTCATGGCAACCAGGCTCAGACCAAGCTTCAGCATCCCTGACCTTTTCAAGGAAATACTCATTATTCTGCTCCAAATGTGATGTTGTTTGCATTGCATATATCCGCCAGACCTTTATTTATGTTTTACCCGGTCCGGTCGGTGGTGCTCGAAAGCGTTGAGAGAGATGGGGATTCCTTTCGCAAAAACGACTGAGTTGCAGTACGGATTCTCCATGAAATGCCCCTCATGCCCTACAATCTGTCAACAGAATGGGTAAACGTCAATACAGCCAACCTGGTTTTACATCCGGGGTGAGAATCGGCGGGCAAAGATTAAAAAAAGTGCACAGCCCTATTTCCAGCAGAGAAATTTATGCTAGCGGCCAATAGACAGAATAAATCCCTTAATATTTTTCGAGATGTAGTGATAAGCAATTATGGGAAATGGTAAAAATTTCTTGCGATGTGACCAATATGTGAGCGATAAATAGCGCGAACGTTAAAACGCACAGCGGAAAATGCTGAAGTTATCCATAAGCTTCGCGAAAAAAGATTGATGTATATATAAAAAAATACAATGGAAGATGTCACAAAATAGCGAATTGGCGGCAGGAAATGGTGATGGGCGAGTTTTTTCACACTCTTAGTAGGCTGCATATTTTCCCGGAGGTTCTCATCCTCTCGGCTACAAATGCAAAAAAGCCTGCTCGTTGAGCAGGCTTTTCGAATTTGGTCGGTGATAGAGGATTCGAACCTCCGACCCCTTCGTCCCGAACGAAGTGCGCTACCAGGCTGCGCCAATCACCGAATGCGGGGCGCATCTTACTGCTGAGATGCAAACCCGTCAATGCCTTATTATGAAAAAGTCACTCAAGCGGCGAGAAACTCACCACTGTGTTAATCCTTCTTCTTCGCCGCTGCGTCAGGAACGTGACACCAGTTGTTATACTGGTTAATCCCACCATCCGGCGAGGTGTAGCCAAGACAACCCATGATGGTGTCATACAGCTCAACGTGACGACGCGGTACCTTCATCGCCGCCTGCTGTTTCAGGCGCGCAAAAGAAGCCGCATGGTCAGGCGATTCCAGATACTTATCCGACATCCATACCAGCATCGGCACACGGAACTGCTCCGGCGGCGCCATCTTGCGCGGCGTACCGTGCAGGTGCTCACGCTCGTTGATGGACTCACCGTGGTCAGCCGCGTAGAAAACAATCGCTTTCTTATCCCGTAGTTGGTCCAGCACGCTAACGATAAAGTGATCGACATAGGTCACGCTGTTATCGTACGAATTAATCAGCTCAGCCTTCGAACACTTGTTATCAACGCCCACGCATTCCGGCTGCCATTGGGCAAAACTGCGCGGATATCGCTGGGTGTAGTTAAAGTGCGAGCCTTTGGTATGCAGAATAATCAGGTGTTTACCGTTGGGGTTTTTCAGCAACCCGCGCTTCATTTCATCCACCAGCAGCATGTCGTCAACGCTCTTGCCGCGGTTACGCGGTTCGGCGCCAATCTGCTCGCGATAGGCAATGTTGTTAGCCATCGTGTTGCTGTAGAACCACATCTCGCTCTGCATGGCATACAGATCGCCGGTAAAACCGAGCTGATGCAGGACCGCGAACACGTTTTGTTCTTTCAGCGTCCGCTGTGGATTATCATCCGCCCCGCCCTGACGCACAAACATGCAGCGCAGCGACAGCTTCGTGGCGGTATCGCAGGAGTAGCCGCGGAAGGCGACCAGGTTTTTCTCCTGCGCCAGCTTCGGCGTGGTGTTCCGGTTATAACCCAGAATGCCCATATGATCCCAGCGGGTGGTTTCGCCGATGATAAACACCACATAGGTATCATCCAGCCCTTCAGGTGCAACGTAGGTGAATTTCTTTGCCGGGTTAATCAGGGATTTATTATCTGAAGACTCATCGACCTGCGCCCAGGCATACAACCCCAGCGCCGAAAGCCAGTTAGACGGCAGATAGGAGTTGGCCACCACCCCGCCGTAGCTTGGCAGATCAACCTCTGAGCTACGTTCAAAGTTCTTCTGACGGACTTCCAGCAGGCGAATGGGTCCCCAGACCATCAGACCGGCCAGCACCACGATGGTAATATTCTTCATCCGCTGACCAGGCGTGCGAATTTGCCGTAACAGCGTGAAGCGGCAGCGGTTGCTCCAGATAAGCAGAAGCGGCAGCGCGCTCATCAGTACCAGCCAGAGAATCAGATGCCAGCCGATGACCTCTCTGGACAAGTCGATGTCCGTGGTCATCACCGACGCAATAATCCCGTAGCCAATCACAACGTTCAGGAAGGTCATGTAATAACTGGCGGCGGCAGAGAATATAACGACTAAGGTTGCAAGGATGCGCCAGATACGGCGTCCAAATAGCGACAAAATACGCAGCAGGAAGAAGGTGACCAGCGCGGTACCGACCAATTCTACTGCACCTGAGAGTCCTTTCCAGATGGTAAATTCCTGAGCGTAACCTTCGAAGCGACGGAAGAATACGGCAGCGTTCATAAACCAGCCGATGTACAGCGCCAGCCAGATACTGAGCTTCAGCTGCGTCATCGTTTTAATGTATTTCATGCAAAAAACCTGGAAAACGAAGAGATAAAACCGCCCGACTTAAGCGATATAAGTAAGCAGGTTAATAAAGTGCGTTTAGCTTGGTTATAAGAAACCTCTACAAAGCGCGCTAAGTAGACCACAGCAGAAGGAAAAAGTATCAGGAGGGAATGTGATCCAACCAAACATTTACAAAACATTTGGTTGGATAGGCACTATTTGCTTAGGTGATTAATCATGAATACGACGAGGCCCCACTTCAGGCATGGGCCTCGCGGTAAACCTCGCTTTTCGGCTGGCGAATGGTGGTAGAAAGCGCCAGAGAAAGAATCAGCAGCGCGAAGATAACGCAGAAGGTCACATAGAAACCGCCGAACAGGGAAGCAATCAGCGAACCACAAATACTACCAATACCAAAGCCCAGATAAATCACACCGTAGTTTTTCGCCAGGTTATTCAGGCCAAAGAACTCGCTAATCAGTGATGGGAACACGGTAATCGTCCCGCCGAAATTGAAAGCGACACAGGCAATGGCGGCGAAGAAAGTGGTAGCGTTAAGCGGTGCGAACAGCAGCGCGGCCATACCGATGAGCGACACCACCTGGCCAATGGTAATCACCCGGATACGCGAGATTTTATCTGACAGAATACCCAGCACCAGACGACCGCTAAGGTTGGCAATGGAAATCACGGTGACCGCATTTGCTGCCGTCGTGATATCAAGATGCACCATCCCCTGAGCAATATCTTTCGCCACGCCAATCACATACAGGCCGCTCATGCAGGCAGTCAGGAACATCACCGCCAGCATCCAGTACTGCGGTTTACGCATCGATTCGGCAAGAGTGAAGTCATTTTCAACAACGCCATTGCTTGCGGTGGCGGTATGATTCGGTGCGTCAGTCATCAGCGTCGCGCCAAAGACAATCATCACCAGCACAATAGCGCCCCAGATGATAAAGGTTTTCTCAAGACCGACCGTCGCCAGCAGATGGGTATCAATAAATTTAAAACCGAGGCTGCCGAGGCCATAAGAACCGATAGAGAAGGCCGAAATCAGCCCCTTACGTTCCGGAAACCATTTGACGCAGTTCGACAGCGTCAGCAGATAACCTGCGCCGTCCGCCAGCCCCACCAGCAGGCCCGCGCTCAGCCACAGCATCATCAGGCTATTCGAATGAGCGGTAAGGAAGAAACCGAGGCCCAGCAAAACACCGGAAGCCATGGTGACGCGTTTGACGCCAAAACGTTCCTGTAATTTACCCGCAACGGATGAGGAGAGCGCCAGGCCGAGGCTTAACAGACCAAATGAGAACGCCACCTGGCTCACCGGTTCATCCAGCTTGGCGGAAAGAGAACTATTGAACAAACTCCATGTATAAACCGATCCCAGCGCGAATTGCGTAATGATGGTGCCGAGCAGCGTAAGCCAGCGGGTGTATTGACGGTTTGCAGCGTTCATAGCAGTTGTCCTGAAGAATTAACTGCCGCCACAATAACGAAGTCCCCGGTAAACCTGGGGGAAAAAGGCATGAGCTGCCGTCACCACGGAATGAAATGCATTAAAGACGGAATGAATGACATTGAAAAACATTCACGCCTTAAATAATTTCCAAAAAGTTAGTACCTGCTAGCGCAGGAAGGTGCTTCATTCCTGTGATTGATAAGTTAAATAATTGCATCATACATGATGCGGATAAATTAAAAATTGGCGCTCACCCCCATCAGATAGAGATAATTCGCCCCGGTGGGCAAATTATCCGCCTGCGACAGCGCCGCCCAGGCGGCAAGATGGGAGTTGAGCGACATATCCGCACCGAAGGTCACATCTCGCCAGGCTCCTTCCTGCGTGCGATTCGCGCCCACAGGATCGGCTGAGAGCGTCTGGTTATAGCTCACCTGCGCCCACGGGTGAACCCCCCATAGTTCCTGATAATCGACCCGCCAGCCCAGCGTATTCACGTAGCCAGTTCCGGTAGCATTACGGGAATCGGGTGGCGACGTCAGATCGCTACGTAAACTGGCCACCGGGCCGGAGGTGATACCGTTTGCCACGGCGAAGTTCCAGCCAACGCTCATGCCATGTACGTTATCTGGTGGCGATACCGCCTGATTGAACGCCAGGCCAGCAGGATCGTCGGACGCATTTATCCGCTCCGCAAGGATATCTTCGTAGCGCGGTTGGTGATCGCTATCCCATGTATAGCGTTCCGGAGTATTACTTTTTGTATCGATAGCGATATATTCCTGTTGCCAGGCATTCGCTCCGGCAACACACGACGCCCAGACGGATACGCACGCCGGGATGATAAACCCCCGGAGGCCATTGCATTTCTTTATTATCATTAATGCGACTCCAAAAAGAGCCGAAACGGCAAGGTTGCTGTGTTTTTTTATGGGGGTGTCTTATCCCCGTGTTGGCAATAATAACCCTGTATTAACTATTATCTTTATCTTTCAGCCGTCAAGGTGAACAGTCAACTTTTATGACAAAAGGGAGAGGCAAATGGAACGTTGTGGATGGGTGAGTCAGGATCCTTTATACATTCAGTACCACGATAGCGAGTGGGGCGTCGCCGAAAAGAACCCTGCCCGCCTGTTTGAAATGATTTGCCTTGAGGGTCAGCAGGCAGGGCTGTCGTGGATAACGGTGCTGAAAAAGCGCGAAAACTATCGCCGTGCCTTTCACCAGTTCGACCCGGTTCGCGTAGCGGCCATGGATGAGGCGGATATTGAACGCCTGGTTCTTGATGCCGGAATTATTCGCCACCGCGGGAAAATTCAGGCCATCATCGGCAACGCCCGTGCTTTTCTGGCGATGGAAAAAAATGGCGAGCCTTTCGCAGATTTTGTCTGGTCGTTCGTCGACAATCATCCTCAGGTCACCGCTGCGGCAACGCTGGCGGAAATCCCGACCACCACTCCAGCTTCTGACGCTTTGTCGAAAGCGCTGAAAAAGCGGGGTTTTAAATTTGTCGGTTCGACTATCTGCTACTCCTTTATGCAGGCCTGTGGCCTGGTCAACGACCATGTTACCGGCTGCTTCTGTCACCCCGGAGGTCAGGATGATCCGCAACTGGGACGCTAACGATACTGGCCCACTAATCGAATTATGGCTGGAAAGCACTATTTATGCGCATCCGTTTATCGCCGAGAGCTACTGGCATGACAGCATCGCGATAGTGCGGGATGTGTATCTTCCCGCCGCCTGCACTTGGGGTTGGGAGCAGGACGGCGTGCTAAAGGGCTTTATCAGCGTGATGGAGTCGCGCTTTATCGGCGCGTTGTTCGTCGCGCCTGATGCCGCCAGGCAGGGCATCGGCAGCGCGTTGATCAATGAAGTCAAAAAGCACTACGACTGGCTAAGCCTTGAGGTATACCAGAAAAACGTCCGGGCGGTGAATTTCTACCATGCACAGGGCTTTCGCATTGAAGACTGCGCATGGCAGGATGAAACCCAGCATCCGACCTGGATTATGCATTGGTCGGCGGATCAAATGCCGTCAGCGTAAGCTCGGGTCCGGTATATTTTTCCAGCCAGGCCAGCGCCGTATTTCCGGCGCAGCCGTTGCCCAGTCGCGACGTTGGAATATCTTTAGTCAGCACGTTTACCGCGCCGTTTTTGCAGATGCCCGCCTGGGCGTCGAGATCCGGCCACGCCCCCTCATGCAAGCAAATGACGCCAGGACGGATGCCGTCGGTCACCACCGCCCCGGCCAGCACCTGACCGCGCGAATTCCACACCCGCACTACGTCCCCGTCAGCGATATTGCGCGCCTGCGCATCCTGCGGGTGAAGCGTTAGCGGTTCACGGCCCGCCACCGCGTACTGCTCGCGCAGCGAGGTATGATTGAGCTGGCTGTGAAGGCGATGCGCCGGATGCGCTGACAGCACCTGTAGCTGACCTTCCTGCGCGTTGCCGTGCCACTCATCCGGCTCCAGCCACATGGGATGCGGCGGGCAATCCGGATAAGCAAAACCGGCGATAGTCGAGGAGTGAATCTCAATTTTGCCACTGGCGGTCTTCAGCGGATTCGCCTGCGGATCGGCCCTAAAGGCGGCAAAGCGGGCGAAACGCGCATTTTCCGGGCTTTCCGGCATCTCAATGAACTGATTCGCCTGCCAGAACTGCGTGAACGGCGGCAGCGTCACCTGCTGCCCAGCCCCGCGCTGGGCGGCAATCTGGTAGAAAGTTTCCAGCCACTGCACATCGTTTTTACCTTCGGTAAAGCGCTCACGACCGTCCTCTTCCCAGCGTTCGCTGAGGTCGGCAAACACATCGAAATCATCGCGCGCTTCATCGCGCGGCGCGACCACCCGCTTCATCGGCACCAGATGCTGGTTGCTGTAATCGCCAGTCATGGTCATATCGTTGCGCTCAAAGGAGGTGGTGGCGGGCAACACGATGTCGGCATGGCGCGCCGCCGCGGTCCAGAAGCATTCGGAAATCACGATAAGCTCCGGCTTCTGCCAGGCGCGAATCAGTCGATTGGTATCCTGATGATGGGTAAAGTTGGCACCGCCCGCCCACCAGATAAAACGAATATCCGGGAAGCTGCGCTCCATACCGTTGTGCTGATAAGCCGCGCCGGGGTTTTCCAGCGCCTCGACGATGCGGGCGACCGGAATTTTTTCTACCGCATCGGTGCCGCCCGCCACGCTGCCCTGCATTGAAGCCAGCACCGCAGCGCGGCGCGTGGGGTTGCCACCGTTGGCAAAATGGTAGGAAAGGCCAAAGCCCCCGCCCTCGGTGCCAATCTGCCCGAGCATCGCCGCCAACGTCACCAGCATCCAGTGTTTCTGCTCACCAAACTGCTGACGCTGCATCCCCCAGCCGGACATCAGCATAGTCGTATTTTCGTGGAATAATTTTGCCAGTTCGCGAATTTTATCCGCACTAACGCCGCAGATCGCCGCCGCCCACTCTGCCGTTTTTGGCGTCTCGTCGCTTTCACCGTTCAGATAGCGGGCAAAAACGTCGTAGCCGCTGGTACAGCGGGCCAAAAACGCATCATCCTGCCAGCCGTTTTCCACCAGCGTATGGGCGATGCCTAGCATCAACGCAACGTCGGTGCCCATGTGCGGGGCGATCCACTCCGCCGCGTCACCGAAGAATTCTGCCGTTTCCGATCGCATCGGATCGATGCAGATCACTCGTTTCCCGCTCTGGCGCAATTGGTCGAACCATGGGATCCCCTGCTCATCGGAGGCATTCCAGGCAATTTTTAGCGTATTCAGCGGGTTGGCGCTCCACAGCACTACCACATCGCTATGCTCAAGTACCATCGGCCAGCTGGTCTGCTGCTGATAAACCTCATTGCCACCTACCACATACGGCATGATCGCCTGCGCCGCGCCGGTGGAATAATCTCCCAGATGCCCGGTATAGCCGCCCGCCAGGCTCATATAACGCTGAAGCAACGTCGCCGCTTTGTGCAGCACGCCGTTGGAACGCCAGCCGTAGGAACCCGCAAAGATGGACTTGGGGCCATAGTTGTCACGAATACGTTGGTGCTGAGCGTGAATCAAATCCAGCGCCTGTTCCCAGCTCACCCGCACGAACTCATCCTGACCGCGCACACCCTGCGGGCTTTCCGGCGAGGCGAGAAATCCCTTACGTACCATTGGATAACGCACGCGAGTTTTGCTGTGCACCTGATCGCGCACGGCGGTTTGCAGCGAGTTAGCGAAAGGCGTATTGAGCGCCCCGCGCGAGGAGAGGACGTTTTCGCCATCCGTTTCAACCAGCATTGGGCCCCAGTGGGCTGCGGTGAGGATGGTTTTGGTGGCAGATGAGGTTGGCAAAGCAGGCTCCTGGTCAGCGATAGCAGGTGTGGTGACGGTCTGTTATTCAGTCGTTCAATGTTATTTACAAATTGAGATGCTCTCTGCGGAATTTTCTCCGTCTTCGGGCGTCATAATCAACCGTCACGGTCGCTGTGGCAAAGAATAAAAAGGATTAAGGAAATAAGATGAAAAAACGCGTACTCATGATTGCGGCTATCGTTAGCGGCACACTGGTCATCTCAGGCTGTACCACCAACCCTTACACCGGCGAGCGCGAGGCGGGTAAATCCGGCATCGGCGCAGGTGTCGGTTCGTTAGTCGGCGCGGGTATTGGCGCACTCTCCTCCTCAAAACATGACCGTGGCAAAGGCGCGCTGATCGGCGCGGCGGCTGGGGCTGCGCTCGGTGGCGGTATCGGCTACTACATGGACGTGCAGGAAGCGAAACTGCGCGAGAAAATGCAGGGAACCGGGGTGAGCGTGACGCGAAATGGCGACAACATCGTGCTGAATATGCCAAGCAATGTGACCTTTGATAGCAGCAGCGCCAACCTGAAACCAGCGGGTGCTAATACCCTGACCGGGGTGGCGATGGTGCTGAAAGAGTACGAGAAAACTGCCGTCAACGTCGTTGGCTACACCGACAGCACCGGCAGCCAGGAGCTGAATATGCGTCTCTCCCAGCAGCGTGCCGACAGCGTCGCCAGCGCGCTAATCACCCAGGGCGTGGCGGCAAACCGCATCCGCACCACCGGCATGGGTCCGGCTAATCCGGTCGCCAGCAACAGCACCGCAGAAGGTAAGGCGCAGAACCGTCGCGTCGAAATCACCCTTAGCCCGTTGCAGTAACTCCCCTTTGCCCGGCACTCGCCGGGCAAAATGCTTGATATAGCGGATTTTCGCGCTAAGGTGTGTGCAGATTTCAGCAAAGGAAGCCACCATGGCGAAAGCGGCGCGAGCAACCATCAGCGATGTGGCGAAAGCCGCAAAGACCGGCAAAACCAGCATTTCACGCTATCTGAACGGCGAAAAGCATCTGCTTTCCGACGATCTGTTAGGGCGAATTGAAAAAGCGATTGCCGAGCTCGATTACCGTCCTAGTCTGATGGCCCGCGGCCTGAAGCATGGCCGCACCCGGCTGATTGGTCTGATCATCGCTGATATCACCAACCCCTACTCCGTCAACGTGCTCAGCGGCATAGAAGCCGCCTGTCGCGAAAAAGGCTTTACCCTGCTGGTGTGTAACACCAATAACGAGCTGGACCAGGAGCTGCACTATCTCGACCTGCTGCGCAGCTACCAGGTGGAGGGGATTGTGGTCAATGCGGTCGGGATGCGTGAAGACGGTCTAAACCGGCTACAGCAGTCGGCGCTGCCGATGGTGCTTATCGACCGCAAAATTCCTGAGTTCGCCTGTGATGTCGTCGGTCTCGATAATACCCAGGCCGCCACCACCGCCACCGAACATCTGGTGGAAAAAGGCTTCGAAGCCTTACTGTTCCTCAGCGAACCGCTCGGCTCGGTAAACACTCGCCGCGAGCGCCTGAGCGCTTTTCGCAACACGCTCCAGCACCATGCTGGCATCATCGCGGAAAATGCCGAAGTCCCGCTCAACGACGGTGCGATGCTGGATAACGTCCTACGCCATTTCCACTCCCACCATCGCGGAATGCGCAAAGCGGTGATTTCCGCCAACGGCGCGCTGACCCTGCAAGTTGCGCGCTCTCTTAAGCGTATTGGCCTGATTTGGGGTAGCGATATCGGCCTGCTGGGCTTCGATGAGCTGGAGTGGGCCGAGCTGGCGGGCGTGGGGATTACCACCCTCAAGCAGCCAACCTGGCAGATTGGCTTCGCCGCCGTTGAGCAGGTGGTGCGCCGCATTGCGGGCAGCAATGACCCGGTCTGTGAACGGGTGTTTTCCGGTGAGCTGATCGTCAGAGGCTCTACCTCCCGCTAACGATCCTTCGTGATGGCGATCATAAATTGAACATCTTAACCTTTGCTTTGGAACCGATACCATCTAGCGTAATAAACAACGCATACCCTAAATAATTCGAGTTGCAGGAAGGCGGCAAGTGAGCGAATCCCCGGGAGCTTACTCAGGTAAGTGACTGGGGTGAACGAACGCGGCCAACACACATGCAACTTGAAGTATGACGGGTATATTAGATAATCGCCGGGAGTGTTGGGATGGCCAGAAAAATTATTGTCGTAACCGCCGCGTACGGGAATGACCACGTTAAGGCGCTGGGTGGACAGTCCGCCGTACTACCGTTTATCGCCGGTTCCGGTGCGGACGGCGTGGAAATTCGCCGCGAACTGTTTAGCGCTGATGAACTGAACCACCTGCCAGAACTGGCCGCAGACATTGAGCATCGCGGCCTGCTGGCCTGTTACTCCGCACCAGAGGCCTTGTTTGCCGCTGACGGCTCGCTCAATCCGCATCTCTCTGGCTTTTTACAGGAAGCGCAGACCCTTAACGCGCTGTGGCTAAAGCTCTCGCTGGGCCACTTTCGTCACCACAATGATCTGGAAACTCTGCGCGATATTCTGCAGGAGAGCGGAATGGCGCTGGTGGTGGAAAACGATCAGACCGACTGCGGCCAGCTGGCCCCGATGCAGCGCTTCAAAACCGCCTGCCGGGTTAATCAGCTGCCGGTCACTCTCACCTTTGATATGGGCAACTGGCTGTGGGTCGGCGATTCGCCGGAAGAAGCCGCACGCCAGCTGGCCCCCGCGGTCAGCTATATCCACGTTAAGGCAGCGGAACCGCACCATTCGCACTTTCGTGCCGTGCCGCCGGACGAAGCGTCCGACCGCTGGCTGGCGCTGCTCGACAATCTGCCCGCCGATGCTCCACGCGGGATTGAATTTCCGCTGACTGGCCATGACCTGACGGCCGTGACCCGCCGCTACGTCAACCTGTTACGCGAGGATTAAGTTATGCAAAAAACGTTAGATGTCATCACCATAGGCGAAGCCATGGCGATGTTTGTCGCTACCGAAACCGGCGAACTGGCTGAAGTAGAGCACTTTATGAAACGCGTCGCGGGCGCAGAGTTGAACGTCGCTACCGGCCTGGCCCGCCTGGGCTTAAGCGTCGGCTGGGTGAGCCGCGTCGGCGAGGATAGCTTTGGTCGCTTCGTCCTCAACGCGCTGGCGAAAGAGGGGATCGATGCACGTGGCGTGAGCAAAGATGGCCGCTACGCTACCGGTTTTCAGCTGAAATCTAAAGTTGAAAATGGAACCGATCCCATTGTGGAATATTTCCGCAAAGGCTCCGCCGCCAGCCATCTTTCGCCAGATGATTTTAACGAAGCCTATTTCACCAGCGCTCGTCACCTGCACTTAAGCGGTGTAGCCGCCGCGCTGTCGGAAAGCTCGTACGCCCTGCTGGATCACGCGGCCCGTACCATGAAGGCTCAGGGAAAAACCCTCTCATTCGACCCCAATCTGCGTCCGACGCTGTGGAAAAGCGAAGCCGAGATGGTGGAAAAACTGAACCAGCTTGCTTTTCAGGCCGACTGGGTTCTTCCCGGCTTAAAAGAGGGGATGATTCTGACCAGTCAGCAGACGCCGGAAGCCATCGCGGACTTCTATCTCACCCGCGGCGTACGCACGGTAGTGATTAAGACCGGCTCTGATGGCGCCTGGTATAAAACCGCCGATGGCGAACAAGGAGCCGTGGCGGCGATAAAAGTGGATAACGTCGTCGATACCGTCGGCGCGGGCGATGGTTTTGCCGTCGGGGTGATTAGCGCCCTGCTGGAGGGCCAGCCGCTGCGCCAGGCGGTACAACGCGGTAATAAAATTGGTTCGCTGGCCATCCAGGTCCAGGGGGACAGTGAAGGATTACCCACCCGCGAGGCGCTGGGCGAATAATCCGGTTCAGCACAATGTCATAGCCGTCCTGTACCCTACATGCAGCGCGGCGTAACGCACCTTATCGATGATGAGTGTCACCTCACTAACAGAGGCAAGCCTATGAAAAGCTCGACGAACGCAACAAAACGCTGGTGGTACATCATGCCTATCGTGTTTATCACGTATAGCCTGGCGTACCTCGACCGCGCCAACTTTAGCTTCGCTTCGGCGGCCGGTATTACTGAAGACTTAGGCATTACCAAGGGCGTCTCCTCCCTGCTGGGGGCGCTGTTCTTCCTTGGCTACTTTTTCTTCCAGATCCCCGGCGCCATTTATGCGGAACGCCGCAGCGTGCGCAAACTGATTTTTATCTGCCTGATTCTGTGGGGCGGCTGCGCCTCGCTGACCGGGATGGTGCACAACATTCCCGCGCTGGCGGCGATCCGCTTTATTCTTGGCGTCGTGGAGGCGGCCGTGATGCCGGCGATGCTGATTTACATCAGCAACTGGTTTACTAAATCCGAACGTTCGCGGGCCAATACCTTCCTGATCCTCGGCAATCCGGTCACGGTACTGTGGATGTCGGTGGTTTCCGGCTATCTGATTCAGGCCTTAGGCTGGCGTGAAATGTTTATCATCGAAGGTGTCCCGGCGATCCTTTGGGCTTTCTGCTGGTGGGTGCTGGTGAAGGATAAACCATCCCAGGTGAACTGGCTGGCCGAAAGCGAGAAAGCTGCTCTGCAGGAACAACTGGAACACGAACAGCAGGGTATTAAAGCCGTACGTAACTACAAAGAAGCCTTTCGCTCACGCAACGTTGTTCTGCTGTGCATGCAGTACTTTGCCTGGAGCATCGGGGTTTACGGCTTCGTTCTGTGGCTGCCGTCGATTATCCGCAGCGGCGGCGAAAATATGGGCATGGTCGAGGTTGGCTGGCTCTCATCCGTTCCTTACCTGGCAGCGACTATCGCGATGATCGTTGTCTCGTGGGCATCCGATAAAATGCAGAACCGTAAGCTGTTCGTCTGGCCGCTGTTGCTGATTGCCGCCTTTGCTTTTATGGGGTCCTGGGCCGTTGGCAGCGATCATTTCTGGGTGTCTTATATTCTGCTGGTTATTGCCGGTGCGGCGATGTACGCCCCTTACGGGCCTTTCTTCGCCATCATCCCTGAGATGCTGCCGCGCAACGTTGCTGGCGGCGCGATGGCGCTGATCAACAGCATGGGGGCGCTCGGTTCCTTCTTCGGTTCATGGTTTGTGGGCTATCTTAACGGCACCACCGGCAGCCCTTCGGCCTCGTACATTTTTATGGGAGTGGCGCTTTTCGTCTCGGTATGGCTTACTTTGATTGTTAAGCCTGCTAATAATCAAACCCTTCCGCTTGGCGCACGTCACGCCTGAACCCTTAACACAACGGAGATCCGCATGAAGCCGTCAGTTATTCTCTACAAAACGCTTCCCGACGACCTGCAACAACGTCTGGAACAACACTTTACCGTCACTCAGGTCAAAAACCTGAGTCCGGAGACCGTTTCTCAGCACGCCGCCGCGTTTGCTGAAGCGGTAGGTCTGCTGGGTTCCAGCGAAAAAGTCGATACCGCGTTACTGGAGAAAATGCCCAAGCTTCGTGCGACCTCAACCATCTCCGTCGGCTACGACAACTTCGACGTCGATGCGCTGAATGCCCATAAGGTGCTGTTGATGCACACCCCGACCGTGCTAACCGAAACCGTCGCCGATACCGTAATGGCGCTGGTGTTAAGCACCGCACGTCGGGTGGTTGAAGTTGCTAATCGCGTGAAGGCCGGAGAGTGGACCAAAAGCATCGGCCCGGACTGGTTTGGCAACGATGTGCATCACAAAACCCTCGGGATCGTCGGCATGGGCCGCATTGGGATGGCGCTCGCCCAGCGTGCGCATGCGGGCTTCGGCATGCCGATTCTCTATAACGCTCGCCGCCAGCACCCACAGGCGGAAGAGCGCTTTAACGCCCGCTATTGCGATCTCGACACCCTGTTACAGGAAGCGGATTTTGTCTGCCTGATCCTGCCGTTGACCGAAGAAACCCATCACCTGTTTGGTAAAGAGCAGTTTGCCAAAATGAAATCTTCCGCCATCTTTATCAACGCCGGACGCGGTCCGGTGGTTGACGAGAAAGCGCTGATTACCGCCCTACAGGAAGGTGAAATTTATGCCGCCGGGCTGGATGTGTTTGAACAAGAGCCGCTGGCGAAAGACTCCCCACTGTTAAGCCTGCCGAACGTCGTCGCGGTGCCGCATATTGGCTCAGCAACGCATGAGACTCGCTATAACATGGCGGCCTGCGCAGTGGATAATCTGATTGATGCCCTGAACGGCAAAGTCGAGAAGAACTGCGTGAATCCGCAGGTGAAGTGAGAAAAGAAAACCCGGGCCAGGGTCAAGCCGTGCCCGGGTTGTCAGAACCGTTAACGGGTTGCGTTAACTGCCGCAGTCCATGCCTGGTTAAAGGCCTGGTGCTGAGCGGCCAGCGGCCCAATCAGCGTATTATACTGACTGGCCTGCTGTGAAGTCGGGAACTGAATACCGTTCGCCACGAAGCTCACCTGCGCTTCCTGCTGAGCAACAAAATCGCCCACCTGCACCAGCTGCTGGGTAAATACCTGCGCGGCAGGAATCAGCGGCTGTAGCGCATTCGCCGGAGCGGTCACTACTTTGTTATAAACCTGGTCGAAGACCGGCTTGAGATCGTCACCCTGTTTCAGCGCACCGTGTGCAGCGTCCGCCTGCATTTTTGCGTTTTCCAACTGTTGGCTTAATACGCCTAAAGCGCCGTTTGCCTGACGTAGCGGTTCACGCTGAGTCATATAATCCTGCGGGACACGAATCGCATTTACGCTATCAACCACCGGACGCAGACCGGCATCCATCGCCTGGCTCACCTGCTGTGAATAGCCATAAATCACCGCATAATCGGAGACGAAAGGCCCGAACTGTTTTTTCTGATCGGCGGTCAGCGTCGGCAGACGTTCGCCGCTACGCATTGCCGTATTTTGCAGGAAGTCGATGAACGCTTTGCGCTGATCGCCTTCTTTATCAAAACATCCACTCAGGCTAACCACCATTAACAGGGCTGCAATAGCCGCAAACCAGCGAGAGCAGGACTTTCCTGTCGCCATTTTTTTACTCCTTTCAGCCAAAAAAAGCGCAAACAGGCACACACGTGCCAGACGCTGACAAGGATAGTCCAGGTCGGCCTTGCAGGATACCTTTTCCTGACAATCTTCCGCCTTAAAATGCCGGTTATCGCTGTTTTAGCGCGCAATAATATCGTCTGTTAAGTTCATCACAATTACCACCATCCCTCGCCCAGGCCAGGACCGAATTAACAAGCTGATTTTATTTAAATTTATTGCGTATCTTTGCTTTTACATTAGCAAAGCGGACGATAATCGCACGCTTCCCGACTAGCCTACATTGCCTGAAATGCCGTTCGATGATTTTATTAAATGAGCGATTAACGACAATTCGTTCGATAATCGCACAAACAATATCAACGCCCGCGAGGGAGATAATAATAATCTATCTCTGTCCCCCGCTCTGCCTGCCAGGAATGCCGCATGAAGAAAACAACCATCGATATTCAGGCTTTTATCAATGAACATCCCTTCACGAAATACCAGTGGATGATTCTGGCCTTATGTTTTATCACCGTCGCTATGGACGGGTTCGATACCGCGATAATCGGCTTTATTGCCTCCGACCTTGTACAGGAATGGGGGGTCGAAAAGTCAGCGTTGGGCCCGGTGATGAGCGCCGCGTTAGTGGGGCTTGCCGTCGGTGCGCTGACAGCCGGACCGCTAGCCGACCGCGTTGGGCGTAAGAAAGTGCTGATTATGTCAATCGTGGTTTTCGGTAGTTTCAGCCTGCTGACCGCCTTTGCCACCAGTCTCAATCAGTTGACGCTACTGCGTTTTCTGACCGGACTTGGACTGGGCGCCGCCATGCCAAACGCCGCGACGCTGATGAGCGAATATGCCCCCGAGCGCCGTCGGGCGCTGATGGTTAACCTGATGTTTGTCGGCTTTCCGATGGGCTCATCGCTGGGAGGTTTCCTCTCCGCCTGGATGATCCCTCACTACGGCTGGCAAAGCGTGCTGGTGCTTGGTGGCGTGATGCCGCTGCTGTTAGCGGTAGTGCTGATCTTTCTCTTACCCGAATCAGCGCGATATATGGTGGTGAAACAGCAGCCAGCACAGCATATTGCTGCCATTTTGCACCGCATCGCTCCCGTTCCTGAACACGCTGAATTTGAACTACGCGAAGCGGGGCAGGTAAAAGAGAAATCGGCCATTGGGGTGATTTTCTCACCACGCTATGCCGTGGGGACCGTGATGCTCTGCCTGACCTACTTCATGGGCCTGCTGATTTTCTATTTACTGACCAGTTGGCTGCCGCTGTTAATTCGCGAAACCGGCGCAACCATGAGCCAGGCCTCGATTATTACCGCGTTGTTCCCGCTGGGTGGCGGCATTGGCGTGCTCATCCTCGGCGCATTGATGGATAAGATCAACCCGAACAAGGTCGTCGCCGTAGGTTGGCTGCTGACCGGAGTATTCGTTTGTCTGGTCGGTTTCTCAACCAGCAGCCTGCTGTTGATGGGTGTGATGGTGTTTATCGCGGGCAGTATTATGAACGGCGCGCAATCATCGATGCCTGCGCTGGCTGCCGGATTCTATCCAACACAAGGCCGCGCTACCGGCGTTGCCTGGATGCTGGGCATTGGGCGCTTTGGCGGCATTCTTGGCGCGTTTAGCGGCGTATTCCTAATGGAAGCTCAGCTATCATTCGAGACTATTTTTACTCTATTGGCCATCCCGGCGTTCTTGTCCGCCATCGCATTATTGGTGAAATACAAACTGAGCCAACGACAATCCACGGCCCCACAGGGCGAAGTCGATAAGCTGCAAAAGGCGTAATCCATAAGGCCAGCGGGAACGCGCTGGCCTTTTCTGCTTTTCTTCTTAACTGTTTACAATAATTTTCTAAACAGGCTGGCCCCATTATTAATCATCATCTTACCCAGACCATGACCCATCAGAAGAAACCGCGTCGGCAAATAATCACCTACGTGATCATTCTTAGATCTTTTTTGCGACTATTCTTAAGAGGCTCTACAAATTTCAACCTCCGCTGTATGAAAGAGAGGAGCTCTCAATGGAATATAAAGATCCTGTATTTGAATTAATGAGCAACCTGGAACAGATTATTTTTAAAGATCAAGCACAGGCGGCAACCCTGACGCGCAAGTCCGCCGCATTCAGCGAATTTGAACAGCTACGCAAAGGTACCGGGCTCAAGATAGATGATTTCGCCAATGCCATGGGCGTCAGCGTAGCAATGGTACAAGAGTGGGAATCGAGACGCCTGAAACCCTCTTCCACCGAGATGAAATTAATGCGCCTTATTCAGGCGAACCCACAGCTTTCAAGACAGATCATCGACTAACAATTTAGGCTATACTTCGTTCAGGCTGACGGTCCTGTTAAGGACCGTTTTTAAGCCAGTGAAAAAAAAGTTTGCTATCACGGCGCGAAAATGCGTTAATGCTCGCAGGTTTGATTTAAAGACCACAGAGTATTCGAATAGAGCAGTCCTTCAAAGGTTATCGTTGATACCCCGGTAGTGAACTTTCCCTTTATCGCTTCAAATCTGTAGTCCAGACCGTAACGCCGAAAGGCTCATTTATTTTTTAAAGGTAATTCGCTATGTCCGGTAAAATGACTGGTATCGTAAAATGGTTCAACGCTGACAAAGGTTTCGGCTTCATCACTCCTGACGATGGTTCTAAAGACGTGTTCGTACACTTCTCTGCTATCCAGAACGAAGGCTACAAATCTCTGGACGAAGGTCAGAAAGTTTCCTTCACCATCGAAAGCGGCGCTAAAGGCCCGGCAGCTGGTAACGTAAACAGCCTGTAAGCTTAAAAAGCTCAAAATTTCAAGTCCCTGCCAAACGGCGGGGATTTTTTTATCTGCGATAACCTTTAAAACCCAGGGAAGAGCAGTCACAAGGACATTCCAAATCCGGCAGAGGGATTGTCGGTAATGAGTCCGGCAGATAAGTGCAACACTGGCCATCACAGCCCGAAAGGCCACAATCATCACACTCCTTTTTACGTTTCGGATCGTCTTTAGGCTTTTGTTTTTGCAAAGTTTCAGCCGCAAGCCGACAGTCACTGAAACGCTGACGAATCTCTCCCCAACCGCCAATCACACCTTTCTGTTGGATAATCTCTTTGACCGCCCCTGAGCATCCTTGCGTATGATGCAGAGCGCCATACGCACAGCGATATCCTTTACGGGGAGAGATAACACGCTGATAGAAAACGATGAATTTCAAAATCAGGTTATTCATATAGGCCTTTTATGCCGGATGCGACATGAACGGCAATAATAACCACCATTTCTATAAGACCAATATAAATGGATTCTCAAAAAATAATTTGCTCAATCGAGAACCCATCTATCACTATTCAATACGCGCCAGCAAACCAGCCGATTTCCCGCCACTCAAGAAAGTGGGTCAGATTCAGCGCTTGTAAAAAAGCTTCATCATGCGACACAACCAGTATCGCGCCGGGAAACTGTTCTAGCGCTTTTTCAATCGCCTGAGTGGACGCCAGGTCGAGATGATTCGTGGGTTCATCAAGTAACAGTAATTGCGTCGCTTCCCGCCGCCAGAGCACGCAGGCCAGCGCCGCCTTCAGCCGCTCTCCTCCGCTTAAGGCCGATAATGGTAGATGGACTTTGTCCGCCCCCAGCTGTAATTGCGCCAATTGGCTGCGTAGGGCACCTTCTTCTAATGGCGTATCGCCGAGATTCAGATGCATCATCACCGATAGCGACAAATCTAACTGACTCAGGTGCTGATCTAAATACGCTGCGTGAACTGATAAGCGACTGACTCCTGACTGAGCAGGTTCTAGCCCCAGCAGCGTTTTAAGCAGCGTCGTCTTACCGCAACCATTGGGGCCGCGCAGCGCCACCCGCATCGGCCCATCAAGCCGCCAGCTCAGCGGTAGCATATGCGCATGCGCCAACTGCAACGCTTCCAGCTCCAGCACCTGTTTTCCCGCAGCGACCTGGCTACCGGGCAAAGTAAACATCACCGGGCTGTCCTCCTCTACCCGTTCACGCGCCTGTACTACCGCATCGTTGAGCACGCTATTTTGTTCACGATGCTGGCGCTTAAGGGTGCCGGGGCGCTCTTTCGCCGCCCCTTTGTAAGCCACCCGTTCGAATGAGGCGATATTTAGCGTGTCGATAGTCCGTAACGTCTGCGCAGAACGCCGCTGGCAGGCATCATGCTCTTTTTGCATACGCGCGCGGGTACGTCTTCGCTCAGTGGCGGCATGTTCCAGCGCGGCGCGAGCCGCCTGTTGTTCCAGCTCGCGCTGCTGCTGATAATCCGCGTAGTTTCCGCCATAGCTGCGCAGAGCCGCGGGCGTCAGCTCAAGGATGCGCGGCATTCTGGCCAGCAATTCCCGGTCATGGCTGGCAATCAGCGCCCCGCCACGCCAGCGTTCAAGCTGCTGATACAGCCACTCGCGGCCCTGTCGGTCCAGATGATTGGTGGGTTCATCAAGCAGTAAATAGTCCGCGCCACTGAGAAATGCTCTGCATAACAGCGCTTTCACGCGTTCACCACCGCTCAGCGAAGAGGCCGGACGTTCGGGGGAAAATTCACCTAAACCAGCATCCATGAATCCTGCACGCAGGCGATCCGGAAGATCCCAAAAACCATCAAGATGTTCAAGGTCGTCAGCACGTCCTTCACCTCGATTCAGGCGAGCCAGAGCAGTGAAAACAGATTCAAAGCCTAATAACTCAGCCAGCGTAGTATTTGGGGTCATCGCATGCTGCTGCGCCACGTAGCTAACTGAAGCAATACGCTCGATACTTCCGCCAGACGGTGAGTCAACCCCCGCCAGCAAACGCAGAAGCCTGGTTTTTCCGACGCCATTGCGCCCAACCAGGCCACAGAGGGAGCCTTCGAGCGATAAATTCAGCGGACCAAAAAGCGTATCTCCTGTCGCAAACTGACAGGTGACCTGATGCAAAATAAAAGAAGGGGACTGGGCACAATGAGCCATAAGCACTCCTGAATGAAATTAATACCTCCCCTGCCCGCAAATAGCGCTAAGCAAGGAGCGAAATTCATCAGTCGTGTTTGTTCATTTGTTGCGTGCTCTCCAGTAAGACGAGGGATTCGTCGGGACATAGGATAGCCACATCGCGGCAGAGATTTCAAGCCTGTTTTTTCAACAGGTAGACAGACAGGTGGAAAAAGGCCTCCTGATATCAGGAGGCAAAACATTTATTTGATGAAAAATGAAAGGGTGCATTGAGAATACTTAACACCAACAGAATGGTGGGGATAACTCCCCACCAGACACTCTTACTGTTTAATTTCACAGGCTAAGAATGCCACCAGCTCAATATTTCCCTGTCTAAGCTGTAATTCACATAGTGAGTCACGTACCATCCAGGTAAATAATAAAACAGTGAAGCAAATCACTATTAAGCCAAACAACAGATACTTTTGCGGCATTCCTCGCCTCCAGTGTTGATTTTCAACAGGTAAGAGGCTACTCTTATGGTGTTGATGCATAGGGGAGCCTCACTTTGATTACTATCAGGTGGGGCTTTTCTCTGTCTGTCTCCTGCAGAATACCTGAGACAAACAGTCTCAAGCACCCGCAAGCATTCTACCTTAAATATCTAACAAGACGGCGTTGATATATTCCTAAAAAAATTCCCACTGCTGAATGAAATTAATAAAAGCATTAATTAGAGAATTATTAACGGTTCGCTTATTTATATTCCAGACATAAAAAACCTGCCCAGAGGCAGGTCTTTTATTTATTAACGATACGCTTACTGCAGCAGAGAAATATCCGCTACCTGCAGGAACAGATCGCGCAGCTTAGACAGCAGCGTCAGGCGGTTTACGCGCACGTTCTGATCTTCAGCATTAACCATCACGTTCTCGAAGAATTCATCTACCGGTTCACGCAGAGAGGCCAGCTCAATCAGAGCTTCCTGATAACGGCCCTCGGCGAAGTACGGTTGCAGTTTATCGCGCAGCACGACTAAATGGCCTGCCAGCTTAATTTCTGCCGCGTCTTTCAGCACGGAAGCATGAACGATATCGTTCAGCGTTACGTCTGATTTCGCCAGAATATTGGAGACTCGCTTGTTCGCTGCCGCCAGCGCAGCAGACTCTTCGAGGGTACGGAAGTGCGAGACCGCCTTCATACGCGCATCAAAGTCTGCCGGACGAGTCGGACGACGCGCCAGTACCGCCTGAATGATATCAACGGTATAGCCTTCGTCCTGATACCAGGCACGGAAACGACCGAGCATGAAATCGATAACTTCATCGACAACTTTCGCATTAGTCAGCTTGTCACCGTACAGACGTACCGCTTCTTCGGTCAGCGTTTGCAGATCCAGATTCAGGTTCTTCTCGACGATGATGCGCAGCACGCCCAGCGCGGCACGACGCAGCGCAAACGGGTCTTTATCGCCTTTCGGATGCTGACCGATACCAAAGATACCCGCCAGGGTGTCCATCTTATCGGCAATCGCGACCGCACAGGCAACCGGGTTGGACGGCAGGTCATCACCAGCAAAGCGCGGCTGATACTGCTCGTTCAGCGCGACAGCCACATCTTCCGCTTCGCCATCGTGACGTGCGTAGTGCATACCCATCACGCCCTGAGTGTCGGTGAACTCAAAGACCATGTTGGTCATCAGGTCGCACTTGGACAACAGGCCCGCGCGGGTGGCATGATTAACGTCAGCGCCAATCTGCTCGGCAATCCAGCCCGCCAGCGCCTGAATACGGTCAGTCTTGTCGCGCAACGTACCCAGCTGTTGCTGGAACAGCACGGTTTGCAGACGCGGCAGATGGTCTTCCAGGCGTTTTTTACGGTCGGTATTAAAGAAGAATTCGGCATCCGCCAGACGTGGGCGCACAACCTTCTCGTTGCCGGAAATAATCTGAATCGGATCTTTCGATTCGATATTAGCGACGAAGATAAAGTTCGGCAGCAGTTTGCCGTCGTTCGCGTAAACCGGGAAGTACTTCTGGTCACCTTTCATGGTGTGAACCAGCGCTTCAGACGGTACGGCGAGGAATTTCTCTTCGAATTTTGCGGTCAGAACAACCGGCCATTCAACCAGGGAAGTCACTTCTTCCAACAGGCTTTCGCTCAGATCGGCATTACCGCCAATTTTACGCGCAGCTTCTTCAGCATCGGCTTTGATTTTCGCTTTACGCTCGGCGTAATCGGCAATCACTTTGCCGCGCTGGCGCAGGATTTCAGGATACTGGTCGGCATTGTCGATGGTGAATTCAGGCTCGCCCATAAAGCGGTGACCACGAATCACACGGTCAGACTGGATACCCAGAATCGTTGCCGGAATAACTTTGTCGCCCAGCAGCAGCGTCACGGTGTGAACCGGACGCACAAAGTGCACGTCTGACGCGCCCCAGCGCATCAGCTTCGGGATTGGCAGCTTCGCCAGCGAGGTGGCAATCATATTCGGCAGCAGCGCTTCGGTGCTTTCGCCCTTCACGTGTGCGCGATACAGCAGCCATTCGCCTTTGTCGGTGGTCAAACGCTCAGCCTGATCGACGGTGATACCGCAGCCACGCGCCCAACCTTCGGCCGCTTTGCTCGCTTTGCCTTCGGCATCGAACGCCTGGGCAATCGCCGGGCCGCGTTTTTCGACTTCGCGATCGGCTTGCGCCGCCGCCAGATTTGCCACTTTCAGCGCCAGACGACGCGGAGCAGCAAACCATTCAACTTTACCGTGCTCGAGGCCAGCGTTATCCAGCTCCGCAGTCACGTTCGCAGCAAAGGATTCAGCCAGGCTGCGCAGTGCTTTTGGTGGCAACTCTTCAGTGCCGATTTCCACCAGGAAAGTTTTCTCAGACATGGCCGCCTCTTATTTATTCTTGTTGCACATCGGGAAGCCAAGGGCTTCACGGGAAGCATAGTAAGCTTCAGCCACTGCTTTGGTCAGAGTGCGGATGCGCAGAATATAGCGCTGACGCTCGGTGACGGAGATGGCTTTACGCGCGTCCAGCAGGTTAAAGCTATGGGCGGCTTTCAGAATACGCTCGTAGGCAGGCAGCGGCAGCGGGTTTTCCAGCGCCAGCAGCAGCTGAGCTTCTTTCTCATACTGCTCAAAGCAGGAGAACAAGAAGTCGACGTCTGCATATTCGAAGTTGTAAGTCGATTGCTCGACTTCGTTCTGATGGAACACGTCGCCGTAGGTGGTTTTACCCAGCGGGCCGTCGCTCCAGACCAGGTCGTAAACGCTGTCTACGCCCTGAATGTACATCGCCAGGCGCTCCAGGCCGTAGGTGATCTCACCGGTAACCGGTTTACACTCCATACCGCCGACCTGCTGGAAGTAGGTAAACTGCGTCACTTCCATGCCGTTCAGCCACACTTCCCAGCCCAGACCCCAGGCTCCCAGCGTTGGGTTTTCCCAGTTGTCTTCCACGAAGCGAATATCGTGAATAGTTGGATCCATACCCAGCTCTTTCAGAGAACCGAGGTACAGCTCCTGAATGTTATCCGGAGAAGGTTTAATCACCACCTGGAACTGATAGTAGTGCTGTAAACGGTTCGGGTTTTCACCGTAGCGGCCGTCGGTCGGACGACGAGAAGGCTGAACATAGGCGGTAGCCATCGGCTCTGGCCCCAGCGCGCGCAGGCAAGTCATGGGGTGAGAGGTGCCGGCGCCAACTTCCATGTCCAATGGTTGAACAATGGTGCAGCCCTGGCGAGCCCAGTAATCCTGTAAGGTCAGGATCAAGCCCTGGAAGGTCCTGGTATCAAACTTTTGCATATTATTTCGTGCTGGATACGTGTGGATTTAAAGGAAGGGATCAGTATACCCGCTGACTGAGAGATATACAGTATGAAACGGGGTTGTTTAAGGAAAATTGCGGAAATTAACGCCATCACGCGGCACCAGAGCCGCATTTAGCGCATGGAAAGATGCAAAAACTGCCCGTCCGGATCAAAAGAACAGATAAAGCGCTCATTCTGCGAGGTCATACCCGAAAGCTCATAGCTTCCCTGGAACTGTTCAACATGGCTAACATCGACCTGCCGAATACCTGTACTGTAACGTATTGCCGCATTATCCTTGCACAATTGCTCCATATTGAGAGTCGTTTGCGGCGTTATCTGCGCTCTTTGCGCTTTTTGCTCTGGCTGAGATGGCGTCTGGCTACAGCCCGCCAGCAGAATTAACAGCAGTCCAGAAAATACATATTTCATCACCACTTTTCTCGACCACCTTGTGAGTAAATTGTTATTGTGCAGATTGCGTAAATTGACCCAACCATTGTGCAAATCGGTCCATGTCACGACAAGTCTATGGCGATAAACTCAGATTATTCCACTGAGATACCATCGAATAATCGAAGTCAGACCCTTTTTGAGAGGACGCAATTGAGGCCCTGATGCAGGAAAAAATTAACTGGATTACCAATTTGCGCGGTATTGCTTGCCTGATGGTGGTGATGATTCATAGCACCACCTGGTACATCACTCACCCGCATACTATCAGCCTGCTGGATTGGGACATTGCTAATTTCCTTAACTCCGCATCCCGCGTCAGCGTACCGCTATTTTTCATGATTTCAGGCTATTTATTTTTCGGTGAGCGTAGCGCTCAGCCCCGGCATTTTCTGCGCATTGGCCTATGCATCCTCTTTTACAGCGCGCTGTCTCTGCTCTATATCGCCCTGTTCACCCATATCAACGTCGAACTGTCGCTAAAGAATGTGCTGCAAAAGCCAGTCTTCTATCACCTGTGGTTTTTCTTCGCGATCACCGTGATTTATCTGCTCTCGCCGTTAATCCAGGTTAAACAGGTCAGCGGTAAGATGCTGCTGGCGCTCATGCTGGTTATTGGCATCATGGCAAATCCTAATATGGTGGCGGTGAAAGCAGGTGGAATCGAATGGCTGCCAGTTAATCTCTATATCAGTGGCGATGCCTTTTATTATGTGCTGTACGGCATTCTGGGCCGGGCAATTGGGATGATGGACACCGATAGAAAATGGCTGACGCCACTGTGCGCAACGCTCTTTCTGGCAACAGTATGGGTGATATCACGTGGCACGCTGTATGAGTTGCGCTGGCGCGGCGACTTTGGCGATACCTGGTATTTATACTGCGGACCCGCAGTTTTTATCTGCGCGATTACCCTACTGACGCTGGCAAAAAATACGCTCAATACGCGCCAGATACCGCTTATTGCGCCAATCGCCCGCCATTCCTTAGGGATTTACGGCTTTCACGCACTGATCATCCACGCGCTTCGCGCCAGTGGGCTTGAACTGACGCGCTGGCCGTTGCTGGATATCGTGTGGATTTTTAGCGCCGCGCTGCTGGGAAGCTTGCTGCTCTCAACCCTGGTTCAACGGTTCGATAGCCGTCGCCTGGTGAGCTAGGGTTATTCTGCGGAGTCTTGCTGCGCCACGCGTTTCGATACTGTTTTACGGGGCAATGTTGATGCGCCGTATAAACACACAAACCACGCCACCACGTAGATGATCTTCTCATCCCAACCGGCGGGCACAAACATGGCGCCGACCATTAATAAACCAACTGATAGCAGGAGTACCAGGCGACATAACGAAGCAAAGCCATCATCTTTTTTACGTTCTTCTTGCATCGTACGCTGATGGGCTAACATCGCGAATAGCCCCATCACCAGAACGCCGAGAAAATAACCTTTACCGCTAAATAACGGGCAGGTACGCCAGATACCCACCAGATAAATCAGCGCCCCGATGGCCATCAATAGCCTTGGAATAATATTATTTTTCATAGGGCCTCCCTGGCAAAAAAACAGCCCTCATTATGTACTGATGAAACGTGATTATCGGTACTTTTCGCATCCGAAATGACAAATTCGGAATATATAAATACACACAGCGAATGAATAAATCAGGACATATTCAAAGAATGGATTCGCCCCATCAACTGGGGCGAATTTATCAGGACATCAACGGTAAAAGCTGCTGATAAATCTGCCGGAAGGTTTCCCGACGAGGGGCATAACGGGCAAAACGTGCGACATCCGGACGATGAGCCTGTTCCAACGGGAGTTGCGGGAGCAGATCAGAGAATGCGACATTTTTATGTAGTGCTAACTGCGCCAGTCTCGCCGCGCCAAGCGCCGGACCGACATCGCCGCCGGTGCGAAAATCAAGCTGTTGACCGCTAATATCCGCGAGCATTTGCCGCCAGTACGCGCTGCGCGCACCGCCGCCAATCAGCGTTACGCTCTCTGGCTTAACGCCGCAGGCGTGAACAACATCCATCCCATCAGCCAGGGCATAGCCAACGCCCTCCAATACCGCTCGCGCCAGTTCCGCTGGGCCATGCTGATGGGTCAGGCCGAAAAAGACGCCTTTCGCCTGCGGATTGTTATGCGGCGTACGTTCTCCAGATAAGTAGGGCAAGAACCAGACCGGATCGGCATCGTCGTTAGCCGATTCCGCCGCTGCAATCAGCGCTGGAACCGTACCGAGACCGGTTAATTTCGCCGCCCAATCGAGGCAAGATGCCGCACTCAGCATCACCGACATCAGATGCCAGCGTCCGGGCAGCGCGTGACAGAAACTGTGAACGGCGCTTTCCGGTTTGCTAAGAAAACCGTCGCTGACGGCAAAGTAGACGCCCGATGTTCCCAGCGACAGCATCGCCTGACCGGCATCCGCCATGCCCACGCCAACCGCACCCGCCGCGTTATCGCCGCCACCTGCCACCACCAGCGCTTCCGGCATATTCCACGACTGCGCGATGGAAGAACGAAGCGAGCCCGTCACCTCACAACCTTCAAACAGCGCGGGCATGTTATCGCGGCTCAGCCCGCAAGCCGCGAGCATTTCATCGCTCCAGTCGCGTCGCGCCACGTCCATCCACATCGTACCGGCAGCATCAGACATATCGCTGGCAAACTCGCCGGTCATACGTAAACGTAAATAATCTTTTGGCAGTAAAACTTTATCAACCTGGCGGAAGACTTCAGGTTCGTGGCGCTGAACCCACAGCAGCTTCGGCGCGGTAAATCCAGGCATCATCAGATTGCCGGTTATCTCCCGCGAACGGCTGACTTTCTCTTCCAGCAGCGCGCACTCTTCGCCACAGCGGCCGTCATTCCATAAAATCGCCGGGCGCAGAACGCGCTGTTGTTTATCCAGCAGCGTTGCGCCGTGCATCTGCCCGGCAATGCCTAAGGCTTTGACCTCGCGCAGAGAGTGTTGCGCGCCCAACGCTTTCATTGCGCAGTCCGTTGCCTGCCACCAGTGTTCAGGATCTTGTTCGGACCATAGAGGGTGCGGACGCGATACGTCGAGCTTTTCGGTATGTGAAGCCACGACCTCGCCCTGCTCGTTGAGCAAAATGGCCTTAACACCCGAGGTACCCAGATCAATCCCGATATACATACAGTCTCTCCTTACTGGCGCGAATAAGCATCTGCTATAGCCAATGCCCGGGCTAGCCGGGCATCATCATTAATTATCAAACAGATAGCGATTAACAACGTTTTCCAGCAGCTCCTGATGGCCGCTTTGATGCTGCGGAGCCAGGTTATGTTGAGTCGCATACTGAGCGATTTCAGTCAGATTCATCTGCCCTTTAAGGATTTGCTGGCCCAGCTCACCGTTCCAACCGGCATAACGTTTGGCAACGCGTTTATCCAGGTCACCGCCTTCAATCATACGTGCTGCCACTTTTAAGGCCAGCGCCATAGTGTCCATCGCGCCAATGTGGCCGTAGAACAGGTCGTATTTATCGGTGCTCTGACGACGCACTTTAGCATCAAAGTTCAGACCGCCGGTGGTGAAGCCGCCCGCTTTAAGGATTTCGTACATCACCAGCGCGTTTTCTTCAACGCTATTCGGGAACTGGTCGGTATCCCAACCCAGTTGCGGATCACCACGGTTAGCATCAACGGAGCCAAACAGGCCAAGAGCGATGGCGGTAGCAATTTCGTGATGGAAAGTGTGACCTGCCAGCGTCGCGTGGTTCGCTTCGATATTCAGTTTGATCTCTTTTTCCAGACCGAACTGCTTGAGGAAACCGTACACGGTAGAAGCGTCATAATCGTACTGATGCTTTGTCGGCTCCTGCGGTTTTGGCTCGATCAGCAGCGTGCCCTGGAAGCCAATTTTGTGTTTGTGCTCAACGACCAGCTGCATAAAGCGACCAATCTGCTCGCGTTCCTGGCGCAGATCGGTATTCAGTAAGGTTTCATAACCTTCACGACCGCCCCACAGAACGTAGTTTTCGCCGCCCAGTTTATGGGTCGCATCCATCGCAGTAACCACCTGAGTCGCCGCCCAGCTGAATACTTCCGGATCCGGATTCGTTGCCGCACCTGCGCCGTAACGTGGGTTAGTAAAGCAGTTCGCCGTGCCCCACAGCAGCTTGACGCCGCTCTGCTGCTGTTTTTCTGCCAGCACATCAACCATCTGCGCAAAGTTATTGGCATATTCTTTCAGGGACGCGCCTTCCGGAGAGACGTCGATATCGTGGAAGCAGTAATAAGGCACGTTCAGCTTGTGGAAAAACTCAAAAGCGACATCGGCTTTACGCTTCGCCATTTCCAGCGCTTCGCCCGGCTGCTGCCAGGGACGATTAAAGGAACCCACACCGAACATGTCAGCACCATTCCAGCAGAAGGTGTGCCAGTAGCAGGCCGCAAAGCGCAGGTGGTCTTCCATGCGTTTGCCCAGCACCAGCTCATCCGGATTGTAATGACGGAAAGCCAATGGGTTAGCGGATTTCGGGCCTTCATAACGAACGCGATCAAGTTGATCGAAATAGGTCTGCATAATGAACTCCATATTCAGGGGTGCGGCGAGTAATAAGTCATAATCCAATATAGAATTCTCCTTTTACTTTCCTCAATTACGTTATTTCACACCGCAATTGAGAGAATTCACAAACGTGCGCCAGGTCGCAAAAATAATACGTAAAACGCCTAATTTCGCTGCTTACATGATGAGAGATCAATGAAATACGATGATAATTGATTATTAAAGTACGATCACGGTCATAAATTCACAAATAAACAAAATTTCATAACCGTAAAATAAGCATAGATAATTGCCATCGCCCGTTTCCGAGTTAAAAATCTTCTCTGTATCAGGCCGTTTATTTTCATCACCCTTCTTATCCTGCACTTTACAAAAAAGGTGTTATTATTATGAAGATAAAGAACCTTTGCCTTACGCTCTGTGCCGCGCTGGTCCTCACTAGCTTTTCGGGTATCGCTAAAGAAGTTAAAATTGGCATGGCTATTGATGACCTCCGTCTTGAGCGCTGGCAAAAAGATCGTGATATTTTTGTCAATAAAGCTGAATCATTAGGTGCGAAAGTATTTGTACAATCAGCAAATGGCAACGAAGAAACCCAAATGTCGCAAATCGAAAACATGATAAATCGCGGCGTCGACGTTCTGGTTATTATTCCGTACAACGGCCAGGTGCTCAGCAATGTGATTAAAGAAGCAAAGCAAGAGGGTATTAAAGTTCTTGCTTATGACCGACTGATCAATAATGCCGATATTGATTTTTATATTTCCTTTAATAATGAAAAAGTGGGTGAAATGCAGGCCCAAAGCCTGGTCGATAAAGTCCCTCAGGGAAACTATTTTCTGATGGGCGGCTCCCCTGTCGATAATAACGCCAAGCTGTTCCGCGCTGGACAGATGAAAGTCCTCAAGCCCTATATTGATGATGGCAAAATTAAAATCGTTGGCGATCAGTGGGTCGACGGCTGGCTACCAGAAAATGCGCTGAAAATTATGGAGAACGCCCTGACCGCCAACAATAACAAAATTGATGCGGTCGTCGCCTCTAACGACGCTACCGCCGGCGGTGCTATTCAGGCCTTAAGCGCCCAGGGTCTTGCGGGTAAAGTGGCAATTTCCGGCCAGGACGCCGATCTCGCGGGCGTAAAACGCATTATCGCAGGCACCCAGACGATGACCGTCTACAAACC
This sequence comes from Klebsiella sp. MISC125, assembly GCF_051131775.1. Classification (NCBI taxonomy): domain Bacteria; kingdom Pseudomonadati; phylum Pseudomonadota; class Gammaproteobacteria; order Enterobacterales; family Enterobacteriaceae; genus Klebsiella; species Klebsiella sp. MISC125. The sequence continues at coordinate 247,442 of NZ_CP180448.1, read as the reverse complement.
GATCACCACCCTTGCCACCACTGCGGCGGAGATCGCCGTCGAACTGGGCAACGATAAACAACCCCAGGCAGACGCCACGCTCAACAACGGGCTGAAAGATGTACCGTCGCGGCTGCTGACACCAATCGAAGTCAATAAAGACAATATTGATCAGACGGTGATTAAAGACGGCTTTCACAAAAAGAGCGAACTGTAATTGCTGACGCCCCTTTCCGGGGCGTTATCCTCGTCCAGCCGGATATCGCTTATGCGGAGCATCTATGTCCTGGTTACTCGAAATGAAAAACATTAGCAAAACCTTCGGTGTGGTGAAGGCGATTGATAATGTCAGCCTGCGGCTGAACGCCGGGGAAGTGGTTTCCTTATGCGGAGAAAATGGCTCCGGAAAATCCACGCTGATGAAGGTACTTTGCGGAATATATCCGCACGGAAGTTATGAAGGAGAAATTATTTTTTCCGGGGAAATATTACAGCCCGGCCATATTCGCGATACCGAGCGTAAGGGGATCGCCATCATTCACCAGGAGCTGGCGCTGGTAAAACACCTGACCGTTCTGGAGAATATTTTTCTCGGCGCGGAGATCTCTCGCTACGGCTTGCTGGATTATGAAACCATGACCTTACGCTGTGAGAAACTGCTGGCTCAGGTCAATTTATCTATTTCACCCGATACCCGTGTCGGAGATTTAGGTCTCGGTCAGCAGCAACTGGTCGAAATAGCCAAAGCGCTAAATAAACAGGTGCGGCTGTTAATTCTTGATGAACCCACCGCCTCATTAACTGAACAAGAAACAGCCATTCTGCTGACTATTATTCGCGATCTGCAAAATCACGGTATCGCCTGTATTTATATTTCCCATAAACTCAATGAAGTCAAAGCCATATCAAACACCATCTGCGTGATCCGCGACGGCCAGCATATCGGCACTCGCAACGCCGATGGCATGAATGAAGATGACATCATCACCATGATGGTGGGCCGCGAGCTCACGGCACTTTATCCCAATGAAGCCCACAGCTGCGGCGATGAAATTCTGCGGGTTGAGAACTTAACCGCCTGGCACCCGGTGAATCGCCACATCAAGCGGGTCAACGACATCTCTTTCTCGCTGCGGCGCGGCGAAATTTTGGGTATTGCCGGGCTGGTCGGCGCAGGTCGTACCGAAGCAGTTCAATGCTTATTTGGCGTCTGGCCGGGCCGCTGGCAGGGAAAAATTTTTATTGATGGTCAGCAGGTAGCGATTCACAACTGCCAGCAGGCTATCGCGCTGGGCATTGCCATGGTGCCGGAGGACAGGAAAAAAGACGGTATCGTGCCAGTTATGGCGGTAGGTAAGAACATCACGCTGGCTGCCTTGAGCCAATTTACCGGCCCGCTGAGCAGCCTTGACGATGCCGGTGAGCAACACTGCATTCAGCAATCCATCCAGCGCCTGAAAATCAAAACCTCATCACCGGAACTGGCGATTGGTCGCCTGAGCGGCGGCAATCAGCAAAAGGCAATCCTCGCCCGCTGCCTGCTGCTGAATCCGCGCATTCTGATCCTCGATGAGCCCACCCGCGGCATCGACATCGGCGCTAAATACGAAATCTACAAGCTGATTAATCAGCTAGTGCAGCAGGGGATCGCCGTCATTGTCATTTCATCTGAGCTTCCCGAAGTGCTTGGGCTAAGCGACCGGGTGCTGGTAATGCATGAAGGCAAGCTGAAAGCCAATTTGATCAATCAGGACCTGACCCAGGAACAGGTGATGGAAGCCGCACTGAGGAGCGAACGCCATGTCGAAGAACACGTCGTCTGAAATAAAACTCACCCCGCCAGCTCCCGCCGCACTGTCAGGGCTAAAAGGCATGAATCTCCAGGTTTTCGTGATGATCGCCGCCATCGTGGCGATTATGCTGTTTTTCACCTGGACCACTGAAGGCGCTTATCTGAGCGCGCGCAACATCTCCAACCTGCTGCGCCAGACCGCTATCACCGGCATTCTCGCAGTCGGGATGGTGTTTGTGATTATTTCCGCCGAGATCGATCTCTCTGTCGGTTCAATGATGGGCCTGCTCGGAGGCGCGGCGGCGATTTTCGATGTCTGGCTCGGCTGGCCCCTACCGCTGACGATAGTGGTCACGCTGGCGCTGGGCCTGATACTAGGGGCCTGGAACGGTTGGTGGGTCGCCTATCGCAAAGTCCCCTCGTTTATCGTAACCCTTGCCGGAATGCTGGCGTTTCGCGGCATTCTGATCGGCATTACCAATGGAACCACCGTTTCCCCCACCAGCCCGGCAATGTCGCAAATCGGCCAGAGCTATCTCCCTGATGGCATTGGCTTCGCTATTGGCGTCGTGGGAATGGCGGCGTTTATTATCTGGCAATGGCGTGGGCGGATGCGGCGCCAGGCATTAGGCCTGACGACGCCGGCATCAACCGCAACCGTGGGTCGTCAGACTATTACCGCCGTTATCGTTTTGGGTGCAATCTGGCTGCTAAACGACTACCGCGGCGTACCGACGCCGGTACTTATCCTGGCTGCTCTGCTGCTGGTAGGCATGTTTATGGCCACGCGTACCGCTTTTGGTCGGCGCATCTACGCCATCGGCGGAAACCTGGAAGCCGCGCGCTTGTCGGGCATCAGCGTTGAACGCACCAAGCTGGCCGTATTTGCCATTAATGGCCTGATGGTAGCTATCGCCGGGCTGATCCTCAGCTCACGACTCGGAGCCGGGTCACCTTCTGCCGGAAATATTGCCGAACTGGATGCCATCGCCGCCTGCGTGATCGGCGGAACCAGCCTTGCGGGTGGCGTTGGCAGCGTCGCAGGGGCCGTTATGGGGGCATTTATCATGTCCGCGCTGGATAACGGCATGAGCATGATGGACGTCGCCACCTTCTGGCAGTACATCGTCAAAGGCGTCATTCTATTACTGGCGGTGTGGATGGATTCAGCCACTAAACGTCGAAGCTGATCGCATTAAAAATAAATATGCCCGAATTATTTGCGCTACCGCCAAACTTAGGCACAAGTAGCTTGAAATAATTCGGGCATTGGTCGGTATTGTACGACCAGCGAAAGAGACCAGGAACAACACTATGTTTGAAAAGCGTCACCGTATTACGCTGTTATTCAACGCCAACAAAGCCTACGACCGCCAGGTTGTTGAAGGCGTTGGCGAATATTTACAAGCATCGCAATTGGAATGGGACATCTTCATTGAGGAAGATTTCCGGGCGCGAATTGAAAACATTAAGGAGTGGTTAGGCGACGGCGTCATTGCCGATTACGACGACCCGGAAATTGAAAATCTGCTGATCGGCGTCGATGTTCCTATCGTCGGCGTCGGTGGCTCTTTCCATCGTCCGGAATGCTATCCGCCGGTTCACTACATCGCTACCGATAACGCCGCGCTGGTCGAAAGCGCGTTTCTCCATCTGAAAGAAAAAGGCATCAACCGCTTCGCCTTTTACGGTCTGCCCACTTCCAGCTGCAAAGGCTGGGCCGCCGAGCGCGAGCACGCGTTTTGCCAGCTGGTCGCCAGAGAAAAATATCGCGGCGTGGTGTATCAGGGTCTCGAGACAGCGCCGGAAAACTGGCAGCATGCGCAAAATCGGCTTGCCGACTGGCTACAAACATTGCCGCCGCAAACCGGAATTATCGCTGTCACCGATGCCCGCGCACGCCACGTGTTACAGGCCTGCGAGCGGCTGCATATTCCGGTCCCGGAAAAGCTGTGCGTGATTGGCATTGATAACGAAGAGCTTACCCGCTACCTGTCGCGCGTCGCTCTGTCATCCGTCGCCCAGGGCACCCGCCAGATGGGCTATCAGGCCGCGAAGCTGCTGCATCGTCTGCTGGAAAACGAAGACTTACCGTTGCAGCGGCAATTGATTCCGCCGATGCGCGTAATAGAGCGTCGTTCCACCGACTATCGTTCGCTGTCCGATCCGTCAGTTATTCAGGCAATGCACTATATCCGTAACAACGCCTGTAAAGGGATTAAGGTCGAGCAGGTGCTGGATGCCGTCGGTATCTCCCGCTCGAACCTTGAAAAGCGCTTCAAGGAGGAGGTGGGCGAGACGATTCATACGATGATCCACAGCGAAAAGTTAGAAAAAGCGCGCAGCCTGCTGGTATCGACTACGCTGTCGATTAACGAAATTTCGCAGATGTGCGGCTACCCATCGCTGCAATATTTCTATTCAGTGTTTAAGAAAGAGTACGACGTGACGCCGAAGGAGTACCGCGACCGGCACAGTGAAGTGATGATGTAGAACGCAAAGAAAAATGCCCGGGCTTGCGCACCGGGCATTAGATGACATGTATGAGCAATTACATGTGTGCGGCAATTAACCGCTGGTTATCCTGATACATCGCGAAGAGATAGTTGTTATAGCTCGACCCTTTGGTCGAATAGCCCTTCAGCTTGTGAATCATCGTGCTGGCGGTCAGCTCCTGATCGGCCTGGCGCATTTGCGCACGCGATTTACGGAACGACGAATAGGCCGGATGCGTATTCAGATTTCTCACGTAGGCCTGAACGGACTCCTCTACAGAATCAAACTGGGAGTAGCCCTTCACCGCACCGCGACAGTTTCCACCGCCACACTTCATACCAAACAGATTGTTGTTCACCCGCGCCAGCTTTGACGTTCCCCAGCCGCTTTCCGCAGCCGCCATGGTTGCTACCATGCTATTCGGAATAATGTCGACGCGCTCAAGCAGCGAATTCCATGGAATATGGCGAGTATTGCCAGACCATTTCACTTTATAGCGTGAAGCGATCTCTTTCAGGCGCGCACGCTCGCTCGGTGACCAGCGTGCATCGTACTGCTTGGTTACAAGCCAGTTACGATCGGCGGTAATCACCTGATTCTGTTTCGTAATATAAGGCATTACCGTCCGGAGAAACGCTTTTTTCCTTGGTGTCCCGGAAGGGTATTTTCGCAAATCAGGAAGTGAACTGCTCTTTACACTATTGCGAGAATACTCTTGTTTACTGCTTACCTTGCTTACTTTAACCGTACTTTTCTTCTTAACTTCTGAGGCTTTATGACTCGTTGTTGCTGTGTGTGTTGTTGCCAGCACACTACCTGAAAATAAACAGGTAAGTAACATGAGTATCGCAGCCCCATATCGTCGCATGGGAATCGATATCATTAGGTCTCCTGGTCGGATTTAATCATTCCAACACCTTGTTTTTCGCAAAAAATCGATGGTTGAATCGCGAATAGTATCAAAAATACCCAGATGACGCACCCACAGAAATAGTCCAATTCCGAAAAGCTGTCACCTGAAATCGGTTTCTGCGGCATTACAACCGCTCAAAAATGCGACAACCATCGCATTTCACGCTCATTTTTTGAGCGTGATCACTCACCCTTATTCATCCTCCCAGGAAAAGCAGAGACGGGATGAGTTCATTGGATAAGCAAACGCGCAAACTGAACAAAACACCGCACACAGGACTCCGGAATGAAACTCGCTGCGCTTGCGTCGCTGCTGTTGCCTGGGATGGCCTTCGCCGCCTGGACCACCGCAGATTTCCCCGCCTTTACCGAAGAAGGCACCGGCAGATTTATCAGTCAAAACGAGGTAGCAAAGGGTACGCGCCCTCTGCGAATTAATTTTGACCAACAGTGCTGGCAGCCCGCTGGCATCATCAAGCTCAACCAGATGCTTTCCATGGAGCCCTGTCGCGATCCAGCACCGCAGTGGCGCGTATTCCGCGATGGCCGCTATACCCTGGAAGTCGATACCCGTTCGGGCACGCCAACCCTGATGGTTTCCCTGGAGGAGAAACAGACTGCCGCCGCCGCCGCGCCGCAGCTGAAGCAGTGTCCGAAATGGGATGGCAAACCGTTGACCATCGACGTCAGTAAATCCTTCGCCGAAGGCAGTAAAGTTCGCGACTTCTATAGCGGCAATGTCGCCACCGTCAGCGGCGGTAAAATTACCCTCCAGCCCGCGTTTAACAGCAATGGCCTGCTGTTGCTTGAACGTGCAGAGACTCAAGCTGCCGCACCATTTAACTGGCACAACGCTACTGTCTATTTCGTCCTCACCGACCGCTTTGTTAACGGCAATCCGGCCAATGACAATAGCTATGGCCGCCACAAAGACGGTATGCAAGAAATCGGCACCTTCCACGGCGGCGACCTGCAAGGCTTGACCAGTAAACTTGATTATCTCCAGCAGCTCGGCGTCAACGCGCTGTGGATCAGCTCGCCGCTGGAGCAAATCCACGGCTGGGTTGGCGGCGGCACTAAGGGCGATTTCCCGCATTACGCTTATCACGGTTATTACACCCAGGACTGGACGAAACTGGACGCCAACATGGGGACGGAAGACGATTTGCGCCGTCTCGTCGATGAGGCCCATAAGCGTGGGATCCGCATTCTGTTCGACGTGGTGATGAACCATACCGGCTACGCGACTCTGGCAGACATGCAGGAGTTCCAGTTCGGTTCTTTGTACATCCAGGGCGACGAACTGAAAAAGACTTTAGGCGAGCGCTGGACCGACTGGAAGCCGCGCGCCGGTCAAAGCTGGCACAGCTTTAACGACTACATCAACTTCAGCGATAAAGCAGGATGGGAGAAATGGTGGGGTAAAAAATGGATCCGCACCGATATCGGCGACTACGACAATCCCGGGTTTGACGATCTAACCATGTCGCTGGCTTTCCTGCCTGACCTGAAAACCGAATCCACGGAGCCTTCCGGCCTGCCAAACTTCTATCACCATAAACCGGATACCGCGGCCAAAGAGATCCCCGGCTACACGCCGCGTGATTACCTGACCCACTGGCTGAGCCAATGGGTACGTGATTACGGTATTGATGGTTTCCGCGTCGATACCGCCAAACACGTTGAACAAGCCGCCTGGCAGCAGTTAAAAACTCAGGCCACGCAAGCGCTGGCAGAATGGAAAAAGGCCAACCCGGAAAAAGCGCTGGATAACGCGCCGTTCTGGATGACCGGCGAGGCATGGGGCCACGGCGTAATGCAGAGCGATTACTATCGCCACGGTTTTGACGCGATGCTGAACTTCGATTATCAGGATCAGGCGTCGAAAGCGGCAAGCTGCATGTCCACGATGGATCTGACCTGGCAACAAATGGCGGAGAAGCTCCAGGACTTCAACGTATTAAGCTATCTCTCCTCGCACGACACCAGCCTGTTCCGTGAAGGCGGCAGCACGGCGGCGGAACTGCTGCTGCTCGCGCCAGGCGCCGTGCAAATCTTCTACGGTGATGAATCCTCACGGCCGTTTGGCCCAACGGGGTCAGACCCATTGCAAGGCACGCGTTCGGATATGAACTGGCAGGATGTGAGCGGTAAAGCCGCGCGCAGCGTCACCCACTGGGAGAAACTGGGCCAGTTCCGCGCCCGCCATCCGGCGATTGGCATGGGCAAACAAACCACGCTATCGATGTCAAAAGGCTACGCTTTTATCCGCGAGAGCGGCGACGATAAGGTGATGGTGGTGTGGGCGGGCCAGCAGTAATCACATAACAGCACGCTCCCCTGATTATCAGGGGAGCGTTTTCAGGATAAATATCCAAAAAACACTTCTCTGGCAGCACAAAACAGAAATATCCTTCCAGTCCCTCGATTTGCACCCTGTCTGCGCTGGCGTTATGGTTACCCACTTTCCAGGGATACCGACAGATTAATCGCGATGACATTTTCACTTTTTGGCGACAAATTTACCCGTCATTCGGGCATCACCCGCTTGATGGAAGACCTTAATGACGGCCTGCGCACGCCGGGCGCCATCATGCTGGGCGGCGGTAATCCCGCACAGATTCCGGGAATGAATGATTACTTCCATAGCCTGCTAGCCGACATGCTGAATAGCGGCAAAGCCCTTGATGCGCTTTGTAATTATGACGGCCCGCAGGGTAAAAGCGAGCTGCTGGTCCTGCTGGCGAAAATGCTACGTGATGAACTGGGCTGGGAGATCGAGCCACAGAATATTGCACTGACAAATGGCAGTCAGAGCGCGTTTTTCTACTTGTTTAACCTCTTCGCAGGCCGTCGTGCGGATGGAACTACCCGTAAGGTGCTGTTTCCGTTGACGCCTGAGTACATCGGCTATGCCGATTCCGGCCTCGAAGAAGACCTGTTTGTCGCCACACGTCCGAACATTGAGTTGCTGCCGGAAGGCCAGTTTAAATATCACGTGGATTTCGAGCATTTGCAGGTAACGGACGAGACGGGGATGATCTGCGTTTCTCGCCCCACCAACCCGACCGGCAACGTTATTACCGACGACGAGCTGATCAAGCTGGATGCGCTGGCCAACCAGCATGGCATTCCTCTGGTTATTGATAATGCCTACGGCGTTCCGTTCCCGGGGATTATTTTCAGTGACGCCAGGCCGCTGTGGAATCCGAATATCGTCCTGTGCATGAGCCTCTCCAAGCTCGGCCTGCCGGGCAGTCGCTGCGGGATTATCATCGCCAACGAGAAAATCATCACCGCCATCAGCAATATGAACGGCATTATCAGCCTCGCCCCCGGCGGGATGGGGCCAGCCATGATGTGCGAGATGATTAAACGCAACGACCTGCTGCGCCTGTCGGAAACCGTGATTAAACCGTTCTATTTCCAGCGCGTACAGGAAACTATCGCCATTATTCGCCGCTATCTGCCGCAAGAACGCTGCCTGATCCACAAGCCGGAAGGGGCGATTTTCCTCTGGCTGTGGTTTAAGGACCTGCCGATTTCTACCGAGCTGCTGTATCAGCGCCTGAAGAAACGCGGCGTCCTGATGGTGCCGGGCGATTACTTCTTCCCGGGACTGGATAAACCCTGGCCGCACACGCATCAATGCATGCGCATGAACTACGTGCCGGACCCGGAGAAAATTGAAGTTGGCGTGAAGATTCTTGCCGAAGAAGTTGAACGCGCCTGGGGCGAGCAGGACGCGTAATGACGCGTCAGGCGACCCGACATTGAGGGATATTCCCCGGGGGCGGCGCTTGATGCGCCTTGCCCGGGCTACGAGTCCGGGCGGGACCGTGCGGCTTGTGGTTCGGTAGCCCGGACAGGTGCGCCAGCACCGCCTCCGGGGAACACGCTACATCGCCAACGCCGTCCGTCGGCGGCGCTCGGCGCTTATTCTTTCCAGCTCCACCGGCTCCATGCAATGCAGCGCCTGAGTCGGGCATGCCGCCACGCAGGCAGGGCCCTCTTCGCGATGGCTGCACAAATCGCACTTCAACGCCTGTACGCCATCATCCACCAGCATCACGGTCATTGCGCCGTAGGGACACGCTATCATGCAGCTTTTGCATCCGATGCAGCGCCGCTGATCCACACGCCAGACTGAGTTTTCACGGCGGATAGCGCCTTCAGGACAAACATTCGCGCAGGGTGCATCCTCGCACTGGCGGCACAGCGTTGCCGTCGAGATATCGTCATTTTTCACCACGCGGATCCGCGGCGCAAAGTGCGTGGCGGAGACACCAGAACAGTCCTGGTCCTGCTGATGGGACACCACGCAGGCGACTTCACAGGTACGGCAGCCAATGCATTTTTGCGCATCTGCGATAATAAACCGGTTCATCCTTGCTCCATTGGAAATAAAAATGCAGGTTGCCAGAAAAAGCCGGTCCCGCGCCTTGATCCTGAATGGAGTCAGCGGCTTTTTTTATCAGATATCCGCAACGATCTGGGCATTTGCCTTAATTTTCGCGCACGGAAAACCCCAGTTCACGGGAAATAGCCTCTGCCGTATCGCGCAGCGGCTTCAGCAAATTCTTTTCTCCAACCTGCTTAAGGCGCGATGTCGATAGAGAAATGGAGATAGCGTAAGGCACCCTTCGATGAATATCGAAAACCGGCACCGCCAGACAGGAAACGCCTAACTCATTCTCTTCCCTGTCCATTGCCATATTACGCTCGCGGATCTGCGCCAGTTCATCATGCATCGCAGGCAGGCCGGTAATGGTATTACGGGTCAACGGCTGAATAATGTCCTGATGAGTATTCCAGTAGCTCTCAACATAATCAGGATGACCAAACGCCATGTAGATCTTGCCCATCGCCGAGCAGTACAACGGCATATGCTGACCAATGTAGGCGCGAGTGCGCAGCATACCGGTCGTCGGTTCTAGCTTATAAATCAAAATAGCATGATCATCTTCACGGCTGGAAAAGTTCACCGTCTCACCGGTCGCCAGGTTGAGCGCCTCAAGGTGTGGTGCCGCGACGTGGATGATATTGAGCGATGACAAGGCCTTCTGACCGACAGCAATAAACTTCGTTGTCAGGCGATAGCTCCCCGCAGCCGGGGCCGGCGTCACGTATCCGCAAGATTGCAGCCCCTGCAATAAACGATGGACAGTACTTTTGTTCAACCCTGCCAACTCCGACAGGTGCGCCAACGGGCAACCGTTCGGGTAATTACTGAGGATCTCAATCAGCATCAAACCGCGGAACAGACTCTGACTTCCCGCAGGCCTCTCTTTATCTTGCGTCATTTCGCACTCTTTTGTGACCATCGCTTCCGCTCCACTTTTTCGTCGCGCTCTGATGGTAGCGCAAAGTGTGTTTCAGTTCACGATCTCGACAGATAATTTATAATCATTTGATTTTATAATATTTTTTAAATCAATGAACAGATTGCTTTGTGAAAAACCTATCGTTATATTTGAAATCAGATTTCGCATATTGAAATTTAAAGTTCAATAAGTACTCCAAAAACGTGCCGGGAGCCCATTATGATGACGGAAAAAACGGCCATACCGCCCCTGCTATCTATGCGTCATATCGTCAAACGCTTTGGCGGTAATGTCGCCGTTAATGATGTCAGCCTGGACATCTACCCAGGCCAGGTTGTTGCCTTGTTAGGTGAAAACGGTGCGGGGAAATCAACGCTTATCAAAATTCTGGCCGGAGTCTACTCACGCGACAGCGGCGAAATTAAATTTAACGGCGCACCTATCGACTCTGCCGCCGCAATTAAAAAAGGCAATCAACAGCCGATCGCCTTTATTCACCAGGACTTAGGGCTGGTTGAGTGGATGACCGTCGCCGAAAACATGGCCATGGTGATGGGCTTTCCACGCCGCTTTGGCCTGATCGACTGGCAAAAAACGCGTGAACAGGCCAAAGCAGCGCTGGAAGGGATCGGCATCGATCTTGATCCTGACGATCACGTATTCGATCTATCGCGCACGGAGAAATCGCTGCTGGCAATTGCACGTGCGGTTGCCGTAGAAGCCTCCGTCTTAGTCCTCGATGAACCCACTGCGTCACTGCCTGCCGATGATGTTCGTCACCTTTTTCGCGTCATGAACGTACTGCGGGAAAAGCAGGTCGGTATGATTTACATCACCCACCGCCTGGATGAAGTCATGGAGATGGCCGACAGCGTCTGTGCCATGCGCGATGGTTGCTATGCCGGCGGTGGAGATATTGCCCATTACACATTACGCAGCCTGGTGGAACTGATCGTAGGCGAAGCGTTACGTGATAAGCAGCGTTTGCCCCTACCTGACAGCACGGCCCCGACGCTATTGAAACTGGAAAACGTCTGCGTCGGCGATACCGGCCCGGTATCCTTTTCCCTGCGCGCAGGTGAAATGGTCGCTCTGGCGGGATTACGCGGCGCGGGCCAGGAAGAAATCGGTCGTTTACTCTTTGCCTGCCGCACCGCAAGCCATGGCGTAATTGAACTCTGCAATACGCCATACCGCGCATCAACGCCAGGAGAAGCGATGTCGGCAGGCGTCTCCTTCGTGGCGGGCGATCGTCTTGGAGAAAGCCTGGTCCCCGGCATGATGGTGCGCGAAAACTTGTTTCTTAATCCCTGCAAACACGGGCATTCAGCCTGGTCTCGCTATAACGAACAACGAGAAGCGCCGCTAAGTTGGGAAAAAATAGCTCAGTTCGATGTGCGCCCGGCACAAATCAATATTGAGATTAGCGCCCTGTCAGGCGGGAATCAGCAGAAGGTCGTTATGGCACGCTGGCTGTCATTAAATGCGCCACTGCTTATTCTGGAAGATCCCTCTGCCGGGGTTGACGTTGGTGCCCGCGCTGAAATCTACGATTTACTTAATGCAGCCTTAGAAAAAGGCGTCGCCATTCTGGTTATCTCTAACGACCTGGAAGAGGTGGCGCATATCTGTAACCGCGCACTGGTATTTAATCGCGGCAAAATTGTCGGTGAACTCATTAATCAGGATGTCACCTTCGCAAAATTACTGGAGCTTGCCTCCGGCAGCGGCACAGCACATTAACCAGGGTGTGAATCATGGCTAAAACATCAATGAAATCAACGGCGCTTGAATCTCGCGTCTCATTACAAGAACACGGTTTTTTACCGTGGCTGGGTCAGTTCTCAACCCGTTACGGACTACCGGTGATTTGTATTTTACTGATTGCTCTGTTTTCTCTGACAACGCCCTCTTTCGCGTCGTTATTAACGCTTCAGGCTATTCTCGACAGTAAATCCAAAATAGCCCTGCTCGCGCTTGCCGCCACCATCCCCATGATTGTGGGCAAAATAGACCTGAACGTCGGTTTCGGTATCGTGCTCTGGCATATCCTCGCGATCACGCTGCAAGTGGAATACGGTTTTTCCTGGCCGATGGCGGTGCTCATCGTACTGATACTTTCCGCACTCTATGGCTTGCTGAACGGCATCCTTGTTGCTCTGGCGGATATCGACAGTTTTGTCGCGACGCTCGGATCCGGGACGGTGCTTTACGCCATTGCGCTTTGGCACTCCGGCGGACGGCAAATCGTCGGCGATCTTCCGGATGCGTTTATTGCCCTTCATCACACAGATGTGTTTGGTATCCCTATTGTCGCGTTTTATGTGCTATTCGCTGCCATTGTGTTGTGGATAGTCACGGAACATACCCCGATTGGGCGATGCATGTACGCCGTAGGCGGTAACCCTGTTGCAGCAGCGCTCAATGGAATTGCCGTTAACCGCTACACCATCGGGGCATTCATTACTTCCAGCACGCTTACCGGGTTCACCGGTGTGATCATCGCCGCCGAACAGGGTGTTGGACAGGCCAGCGTAGGGATGGACTATCTGCTTCCTGCTTTGGTCGGCGCTTTTCTTGGCAGTACAACCATTCGTCCCGGACGCGTTAACGTCTGGGGAACTGTTGTCGGAATCGCCGTGCTGGCGATTGGCATCGCCGGGATTCAGCAATTTGGTGGCGCATTCTGGGTCGAGCCGCTGTTTAACGGCGCAACGCTACTCTTCTCCATCACGCTGGCAGGCTACGCACAGCGCCGCCGCGCTCAGAGCAAAAAATTAATCCAGCGACCACAACCGGGCCCAAACTCCACAGTTGGCGAAAAAATCACACACTGAAGGAACTGAAAATGAACAAAAAAATAGTTTCTTACTTCCTGGCGACGGGACTGTTAATCACCTCCAGCGCAAGTCTTGCTGAAGACGCCTTCGTTGAGCAGGCCAAAGCCGTCATTGCTAAAGCGACCTCCCCGGTTACAGATTGGGATGGGCCGACGCAGGGTCCGAAATTACAGGCGAATAAAAAAATCATTTTTATCGCCTCGGACATGAAAAATGGCGGCGTACTTGGCGTGAAAGAGGGCTTAGCCGAGGCCGCCAGGGCAGCGGGCTGGTCGCTGGACGTACTGGATGGCGCGGGGTCAGTTAAAGACCAGTTGGCGGCATTAAATCAGGCCATTGCCCGTAAACCTGATGGCATCGTCATCGGCGGATGGAACCCTAACGTAGCAAAAATCCCGCTGAAGAAAGCCGTAAGAGAAGGCATTATTCTTACCGCCTGGCACGCCGTACCGGCCCCCGGTCCGGTGCCTTCGTACAACATTTTTTATAATGTCACCTCTGACTCTAACGAGGTGTCGCGCATGGCTGCTTTGTATGCCGTTGCGCAATCAAACGGCACGGCAAAAGTGCTGATCTTCACGGATTCTCTCTACCAAATCGCGCTGGATAAAGCGAATGCCATGAAAGAGGTCATCAACCAGTGCCAGGGCTGTAAAGTCGTGGAGTTTATTGATACACCGCTTGCCGATACGTCAAATCGTATGCCCGGCATGACCTATAGCCTGATACAAAAATATGGCGATGATTTTCAGTATTCACTGGCAATAAACGATCTCTATTTTGACTTTATGGCCCCCGCACTGCAAAGCACCAACAAAGGCAGCAAGGGCACGCCACCGTTCAACATCTCTGCCGGGGATGGCTCAGTTACCGCTTACCAGCGCGTGCGGGATGACAGAAGTCAGATTGCTACCGTACCCGAGCCATTAAAACTGCATGGTTGGCAATTACTGGATGAATTCAACCGTGCATTTGCCGGGGAGAAGCCGTCAGGCTATATCACTCCAGCACATCTGGTCACCAAAGAGAATATAAATGCCGACGGTGGCCAGAAAAACGAATTTGACCCGGGCAACGATTACCGCACGCATTACAAAGCCATATGGGGCGTGAAATAAATGACGGCTTATACCTTCCACTGCCCTGATAGCGTGGAGCGTCTCTGCTCTCCCGCCATCTGGGCTGAAGGACCGGTGTGGCTTCCAGCACAGCAGCGTCTGGTTTTCAGCGATGTTAAAGGAAACCGGATGTTCAGTTGGGATGACCTACATGGCGTCAGTCTGTTTCGCGCCGAGTCCCATTTTGCCAATGGGAACGCGCTTGATGGGCGAGGAGGAATCATTACCTGTGAGCATGGTCGCCGCGGTATTAGTCGTACTGACGCCGATGGCACCTGCTCGATGCTGGTCGATAAAATCGAAGGGCGTCGGTTTAATTCCCCCAACGATGTCGCTATCCGTCAGGATGGCTCGATTTGGTTCACCGATCCCCCCTACGGCATTACCAGCAACGAAGAGGGGTATCGCGCTGAAAGCCAGGTCATTGGTTGTTATGTGTACCGATTTGATCCAACCAGCGAGAAGGTTGCCATCGCCATTTGCGACACACAGCGACCAAACGGGATAGCCTTTTCGCCTGATGACCGCTGGCTTTATATCGCCGATATGTCGGTGATTGATTTCCCGCAGCAGGGTCGCCGCGAGATACGAGCTTATAGGCTGACAGGTGATTACGCCCTGTTTTCACACGTTATCGCCCAGATTACCCCAGGTATTCCGGACGGTTTTTGTGTCGACAGGACGGGCAATATCTACTGCAGCTGTGAAGATGGTGTTCTGATCCTTTCACCACAAGGATCTCTGCTGGAAAAAATCGCCATTCCGGAGCGCGTCTCAAACTGTACCTTTGGTGGAAAGGACAATAGTGAGCTGTACATTACGGCGACTACATCGCTGTATCGCGTAGCTATCAACACAGCCAACGCCCGCTAGTAGATCAGCAAAATGCGTGCCGACATAACATCTGTCAGCATTTTTTTGTCCCTGAATAAATATTTTTGGAACCACATTTTACTATGTGAAACAAACAAAAACCCAACGGAGATGACGTATGTTACTTAGTTTTGCAGACCTGAAGAATGAGTTTGCCCGCGTCCTGACGGCCCGGGGCGTGGCAGCCGAAACCGCTGACACCTGCGCGGAGATGTTCGCACGCACCACCGAATCAGGCGTCTATTCCCATGGCGTAAACCGCTTCCCGCGCTTTATTCAGCAACTGGAAAACGGCGATATTATTCCTGACGCGCAGCCAGAACGCATCACCACGCTGGGCGCGATAGAACAGTGGGATGCCCAGCGTTCTATCGGTAACCTCACCGCCCAAAAGATGATGGACAGAGCCATCGAACTGGCTGCCGACCACGGTATTGGGCTGGTCGCAGTACGCAACGCCAACCACTGGATGCGCGGCGGCAGCTATGGCTGGCAAGCGGCAGAAAAAGGCTACATTGGCATTTGCTGGACCAACTCCATTGCGGTGATGCCACCGTGGGGAGCGAAAGAGTGTCGCATCGGTACCAACCCGCTGATCGTTGCCATCCCGTCGACGCCAATCACCATGGTTGATATGTCGATGTCGATGTTCTCCTACGGCATGCTGGAAGTTAACCGTCTCGCTGGTCGTAAACTTCCGGTTGATGGGGGTTTTGATGACGATGGCAACTTAACCAAAGAACCTGGCGTAATTGAAAAAAACAGGCGCATTCTGCCGATGGGATACTGGAAAGGCTCCGGCATGTCTATCGTGCTGGACATGATAGCGACGCTACTTTCCGATGGCGCATCGGTTGCTGAGGTTACCGAAGATAACAGCGATGAATACGGCATCTCACAGATTTTCATCGCTATCGAAGTTGATAAGTTAATTGACGGCACGACCCGCGACGCCAAGCTGCAACGCATCATGGACTTTATCACCACCGCCGAACGCGCCGATGAAAACGTCGCAGTCCGCCTGCCAGGCCATGAGTTCACTCGCTTGTTAGAGGAGAATCGCCGCAACGGTATCACCGTTGATGACAGCGTATGGGCGAAGATCAAAGCTCTGTAGGGAGAAACATCATGATTTTTGGTCATATTTCACAGCCGAATCCCTGCCGACTTCCGGCAGCGATTGAAAAAGCGCTCAACTTCCTGCGTACCACCGATTTTCAGACGCTGAAGCCGGGAGTGGTTGAAATTGAAGGGAGGACCATTTACGCGCAAATACTCGATCTCACCACCCGACCCTATACGGAAATATCACCAGAAGTCCATCGCCAGTATCTGGATGTTCAATTTATGGCGTGGGGTGAAGAAAAAATCGGGCTGGCTATCGATACCGGAAATAACGAAATTAGCGAGTCGCTTCTGGAACAGCGCGACATTATTTACTATCACGACAGTGAACATGAATCTTTTTTTGAAATGATACCAGGCAGCTACGCCATCTTTTTTCCACAAGATGTACATCGCCCCGGCTGTAATAAAAAAGAAGCAACGGCAATAAGGAAAGTTGTGGTCAAAATAGCGCTAACTGCGCTGAATTAATACAACTTCTATTCAGGAGCGGTAAATGAAAATGAATCATACCGGCTTTATAATCGGTGCGTACCCCTGTGCGCCCTCATTTCACCAACAAAATGAAAAGCTGGAGATGGAATTCTGGCGACAGCTTGCTGACACGCCGCATATCCGCGGTCTGGAACAGCCGTGCCTGGAAAATCTTCACCCCTATGGTGATGAGTGGTTATTACGCCACACTCCAGCAGAGTGGCAAATTGTGGTGACTGCGATTATGGAAACCATGCGCCGTCGCGGTGAAAACGGTGGCTTTGGCCTGGCCTCCAGCGATGAAACCCAGCGTAAAACCTGCGTCGATTACTATCGCCACCTGTATCAGAAGATTAATAAACTCAATGCCAACAGCGCCGGGAAGTTCATCGCCCTTGAGCTGCATGCCGCACCGCTGGCAGGTAATCCGAACGTGGCTCAGGCCACCGATGCCTTTGCCCGCTCACTGAAAGAGATTGCCGGTTGGGATTGGTCCTGCGATCTGGTACTGGAACATTGCGATGCCATGACCGGCACCACTCCCCGTAAGGGATTCCTGCCATTAGAAAACGTGCTGGAAGTCATCGCTGACTATGACATTAGCGTCTGCATTAACTGGGCGCGTTCGGCGATTGAAGGCCGGAATACATCGTTGCCGCTACAGCATGCGTTAATCGCTCAACGCGCAGGTAAATTACATGGGCTGATGTTCTCCGGTACCACGCAAACAGGGGATTACGGTGAATGGCAAGATCTTCACGCTCCCTTTGCCCCTTTCTGCCCGGAAAGCATCATGACGCTCGACCATATTAAAGAATTATTGAATATAGCACCGCCATCTGCATTACATTTTTCCGGTATTAAGCTGTTGGAAATAGATGCTAATGCTGATGTCCAGCATCGTATAGAGATATTACGCGATGGTATTTCTTTAATGGGAAAAGCATATCAAGAGCGCTCTTAGTATTGCTCTCTTGCCGCTTTAATTCACGTTCTCACTAACAGAAAAATAGTTTGAAGGAACGCTAATGAAGAGAATACTCGAAGCCATTCTCGCAATCATAATTGCAGTGCTATCCTGCATTGTTTTCATTAATATCATTTTACGCTATGGTTTTCACACCAGCATATTATCAGTAGATGAGTTATCTCGTTTCCTGTTCGTCTGGCTGACCTTTATTGGTGCGATAGTGGCCTTTATGGATGGTAGCCATGTGCAGGTTTCCTTTCTGGTCGAAAAGCTCTCGCCGAATAATCAGCGACGCATGGCGATATTAACCCACTCGCTCGTCCTACTCCTCTGCCTTGCGCTTGCTGTAGGGTCCACAAAAAAAACGCTCCAGGACTGGAGCGACCTCTCTCCAATTCTGGGTTTACCGGTTGGTTTGATGTATGCCGCAGCCCTTCCCACCAGCCTGGTTATCGCGCTGCTTGAGATTCGTCATTTATATCGCCTGATAACGCGCGCCTCCCCAACCCAGCAGCCACCGCAAGGAGTCTGATAATGACCGTAGTAATATTTCTTGTCAGCTTGTTAGGCTCAATTGCGATTGGTGTGCCGATTGCGTGGTCACTGCTGATGTGCGGCGTGGCGCTGATGTTCTGGATGGATATCTTTGACGTACAAATCCTCGCCCAGACGTTGGTCAACGGAGCCGACAGCTTCTCTCTGCTGGCGATTCCTTTCTTTATACTGGCCGGCGAGATAATGAACGCGGGCGGCTTGTCGCAGCGTATTGTCGATCTCCCGATGAAGCTGGTTGGACATAAAGCCGGTGGTCTGGGCTATGTCGGCGTATTAGCTGCAATGATCATGGCGAGCCTTTCCGGCTCTGCGGTAGCGGATACAGCCGCCGTCGCTGCGCTACTGATTCCCATGATGCGCCAGGCCAACTACCCTGTAAACCGCGCCGCGGGACTTATCGGTTCTGGCGGAATTATTGCCGCAATTATCCCACCATCCATCCCGTTAATTATCTTCGGCGTTTCCAGCGGATTATCCATCAGCAAGCTATTTATGGCCGGAATAGCGCCGGGCATCATGATGGGTGTGACGTTAATGCTCACCTGGTGGTGGCAGGCCA
This sequence comes from Klebsiella sp. MISC125, assembly GCF_051131775.1. Classification (NCBI taxonomy): domain Bacteria; kingdom Pseudomonadati; phylum Pseudomonadota; class Gammaproteobacteria; order Enterobacterales; family Enterobacteriaceae; genus Klebsiella; species Klebsiella sp. MISC125. Next base: position 228,425 of record NZ_CP180448.1, on the reverse strand, counting down.
GCCGACTCAATCTGCCCCGCCAGCCCAAAGCCTCCATGCGGGAAGTTTGGCAGTCATTAAAATCCGGGATTTGGGCGCTATTCTTACCCGTGATTATTATTGGTGGTTTCCGTTCAGGCTTATTCACCCCAACGGAAGCGGGTGCCGTCGCAGCTTTCTACGCCCTATTTGTTGCTGTCGTTATATACCGCGAAATGACCTTCGCTACGCTTTATCGTGTTCTGGTTGGTGCCGCTAAAACCACTTCTGTTGTTATGTTTTTAGTTGCCGCTGCCGCCGTTTCCGCATGGCTTATTACCATTGCAGAACTTCCAATGATGGTCTCTGATTTGCTACAGCCATTAGTGGATTCTCCGCGACTGTTATTTATCGTCATTATGCTGGCTATTATGATGATAAGTACCGTAATGGACCTGACCCCAACCGTGTTAATTCTTACGCCGGTATTAATGCCGTTAGTCAGAGAAGCCGGAATAGACCCTATCTATTTCGGTATCATGTTTATTATCAACTGCTCAATTTCTCTTATTACTCCTCCCGTCGGTAACGTCCTCAACGTTATCTGCGGTGTCGCAAAACTCAAATTTGATGATGCTGTAAAAGGCGTTGCGCCTTACGTCATGGTTTTGTTCATGCTTCTGGGCCTATTTATTTTTATTCCAGAGCTGATTACCACACCTCTCAAATGGATGAGCTAAAAAGGAAAATATAATGAAACTACGTTCTGTTACCTACACGTTATTAATGGCTGGTCTGGTTACATTCACGATGTCATCTCAGGCAGCACAATCCTTACGTTTTGGTTATGAAACCTCACAAACGGACTCGCAGCATATTGCGGCGAAAAAATTCAATGAGCTCTTAAAAGAAAAAACCAATGGCGAGTTGGTTTTAAAACTCTTTCCAGACAGTACGCTGGGTAATGCGCAGGCGATGATCAGCGGCGTGCGTGGCGGCATGATCGACATGGAAATGTCCGGCTCAAATAACTTTGCCGGCCTGGCTCCGGTGATGAATCTGCTGGATGTCCCTTTCCTGTTCCGCGATACCGCGCACGCGCACAAAACGCTTGATGGCAAAGTCGGTGATGAGCTGAAAAAAGATCTCGAACCCAAGGGATTAAAAGTGCTGGCCTACTGGGAAAACGGTTGGCGCGATGTCACCAACTCTCGTCTGCCAGTGAAAACACCAGCCGATTTGAAAGGCTTAAAAATCCGTACTAACAACAGCCCAATGAATATTGCCGCATTTAGAATATTCGGTGCTAATCCCATTCCGATGCCGTTTGCCGAAGTCTATACCGGCCTCGAAACCCGTACGATTGATGCCCAGGAACATCCTATCAACGTGGTGTGGTCAGCGAAATTCTATGAGGTACAGAAATACCTCTCCCTCACTCATCACGCTTATTCACCTCTACTGGTAGTGATCAATAAATCTAAATTCGACTCCCTGAGCCCAACCATCCAGGAAGCGCTGCTGAGCTCTGCCAAAGAAGCGGGTGACTACCAGCGCAAGCTGGTCGCCGAAGATCAGCAAAAAATTATCGATGGAATGAAAGAAGCTGGGGTTGAAGTCCTGACCGACATCGACCGTAAAGCCTTTAGTGACGCACTCGGTACTCAGGTACGCGATATGTTCCTGAAAGACAATCCGCAGGGTGCTGACCTCCTGAAAGCCGTGGATGAGGTGCAATAAAGATGAGCAACTACTGGCTGGGGTTAGATTGTGGTGGGAGTTGGCTAAAAGCCGGATTGTACGATGGCGCAGGCCGGGAAGTAGCTGTGCAACGCCTGCCGCTGCACGCTTTAAGCCCGCAGCCAGGCTGGGTTGAACGCGATATGACCGAACTGTGGCAACAATGCGGCTCGGTCATCAACAAACTGCTGGTGCACACGGGGGTGAACGGTTCACAAATCCGCGGCCTGGGTATTTCAGCTCAGGGGAAAGGCCTATTTTTGTTAGATAAAAGCGATCGGCCATTAGGTAAAGCGATACTCTCTTCCGATCGTCGCGCTATGGAAATTGTCCAGCGCTGGCAAAAAGAGGCGATTCCCCAAAAACTCTATCCGCTGACTCGACAAACCCTCTGGACCGGACATCCGGTCTCCCTTTTACGCTGGATTAAAGACAACGAGCCGCAGCGCTATGCACAGATTGGCTGCGTGATGATGACGCATGACTATCTGCGCTGGTGCTTAACTGGCGTAAAGGGCTGCGAGGAGAGCAATATCTCCGAGTCCAATCTCTACAACATGGCGACGGGTCAGTACGACCCGCGCCTGACCGAATGGCTGGGCATCAGCGAAATCAACGGCGCACTGCCACCCATCGTCGGCTCAGCAGAAATATGCGGGGAAATCACCGCTCAGGCAGCCGCCATCACTGGTCTGGCGGCGGGCACCCCCGTCGTCGGCGGCCTGTTTGACGTGGTTTCCACCGCACTCTGCGCCGGTATTGAAGATGAATACACCCTCAATGCAGTAATGGGTACCTGGGCCGTCACCAGCGGAATAGCTCACGGCCTGCGCGAGCATGAGGCCCATCCTTACGTCTATGGCCGCTACGTCAATGACGGGCAGTACATCGTTCACGAAGCCAGCCCGACCTCTTCCGGCAACCTGGAGTGGTTCACCGCCCAGTGGGGGGAGATCTCTTTCGATGAAATTAATCAGGCCGTTGCCAGCCTGCCAAAAGCGAGCAGTGAGCTCTTTTTTCTGCCGTTTTTGTACGGCAGCAACGCCGGGCTGGAGATGACCTGCGGTTTTTACGGCATGCAGGCGCTGCACACCCGTGCTCATCTGCTGCAGGCGGTTTATGAAGGCGTGGTGTTCAGCCACATGACCCACCTCAACCGCATGCGTGAACGCTTTACCGAGGTTCACACCCTGCGCGTCACCGGCGGCCCGGCGCACTCCGACGTCTGGATGCAGATGCTGGCGGACGTCAGCGGCCTGCGCATCGAACTGCCGCAGGTGGAGGAGACTGGCTGCTTTGGCGCGGCCCTCGCCGCCCGCGTCGGCACCGGTGTATATCGCGATTTCAGCGATGCCCAACGCGACCTGCAGCACCCGGTGCGCACGCTGCTACCGGACATGACCGCGCACGCCCTCTATCAGCGTAAATACCGCCAATACCAGGATTTGATTACCGCACTACAGGGCTATCACGCCCGTATTAAGGAGCACGCATTATGAGCCGACCATTACTGCAACTGGCGCTCGACCACACCAGCCTGGAAGCAGCCCAGCGCGATGTCGCCCTGCTACAGGATCATGTCGATATCGTTGAGGCCGGGACCATTCTCTGTTTAACCGAAGGCCTTCGCGCGGTGAACGCCCTGAGAGCGCAGTGCCCGGAAAAAATCATTGTCGCCGACTGGAAGGTTGCCGATGCCGGTGAAACCCTGGCGCAGCAGGCTTTTGGCGCTGGCGCCAACTGGATGACTATCATCTGCGCCGCACCGCTCGCCACGATCGAGAAAGGCCACGCCGTCGCCCAGGACTGCGGCGGTGAAATTCAAATGGAACTGTTCGGCAACTGGACGCTGGACGACGCCCGAGACTGGTATCGCGTCGGGGTTCGCCAGGCGATTTACCACCGCGGACGCGATGCGCAGGCCAGCGGACAGCAGTGGGGCGAAGCGGATCTGGCACGTATGAAAGCATTGTCCGACATCGGCCTTGAACTATCGATTACCGGCGGCATTACCCCCGCCGATCTGCCACTGTTTCGCGACATTAACGTCAAGGCATTTATCGCCGGGCGCGCGCTGGCAGGTGTCGCCCATCCGGCGCAGGTCGCCGCCGAATTCCACGCCCAAATTGACGCTATCTGGGGAGAACAGCATGCGTAATCATCCATTAGGTATTTACGAGAAAGCACTGGCGAAAGACCTCAGTTGGCCGGAGCGGCTGGTGCTGGCAAAAAGCTGCGGCTTTGATTTTGTCGAGATGTCGGTGGACGAAACTGATGAACGCTTGTCTCGTCTGGAGTGGACGCCGGCCCAGCGCGCATCGCTGGTGAGCGCGATGCTGGAAAGCGGCGTCGCCATCCCATCCATGTGCCTATCCGCCCATCGTCGCTTCCCTTTCGGCAGCCGCGATGAAGCGGTTCGCGAACGAGCGCGGGAGATCATGACCAAAGCCATTCGCCTGGCACGCGATCTCGGTATCCGCACCATCCAGTTGGCAGGTTACGACGTCTATTACGAAGAGCACGACGAAGGCACCCAGCAACGTTTCGCCGAAGGGCTGGCCTGGGCGGTGGAACAAGCCGCAGCGGCTCAAGTGATGCTGGCGGTGGAGATCATGGATACCGCCTTTATGAACTCCATCAGCAAGTGGAAAAAGTGGGACGAGATGCTGTCGTCACCATGGTTCACGGTCTATCCGGACGTCGGCAACCTCAGCGCCTGGGGGAACGATGTAACCGCCGAGCTGGAACTGGGCATCGACCGTATCGCCGCAATCCATCTGAAAGACACGCTGCCAGTGACCGGCGATAGCCCCGGACAGTTCCGCGACGTGCCGTTTGGCGAAGGATGTGTTGATTTTGTCGGCATTTTTAAAACGCTGCATGAGCTGAATTATCGCGGTTCATTTTTGATTGAGATGTGGACGGAGAAAGCCAGCGAGCCGGTGCTGGAAATTATCCAGGCCCGCCGCTGGATTGAATCACGGATGCAGGAAGGAGGTTTCACATGTTAGAGCAACTGAAAGCCGAGGTGCTGGCGGCAAACCTGGCGCTTCCGGCGCACGGGCTGGTCACCTTTACCTGGGGCAACGTCAGCGCGGTCGATGAGACGCGCAAGCTGATGGTCATCAAGCCTTCCGGCGTTGAATATGAGGTGATGACCGCCGCCGATATGGTGGTGGTAGAGATCGCCAGCGGTAAGGTCGTCGAAGGCAACAAAAAACCGTCGTCCGATACCGCGACCCATCTGGCACTCTATCGCCGCTATCCGCAGATCGGTGGGATCGTACATACCCATTCCCGCCATGCGACGATCTGGTCGCAGGCCGGGCTCGATCTGCCCGCCTGGGGCACCACCCACGCCGACTATTTCTATGGCGCAATCCCCTGCACCCGGCTGATGACCGTTGAGGAAATTAACGGTGAGTATGAGTATCAAACCGGCGAGGTGATTATTAAAACCTTTGAAGAGCGCGGTCTGGATCCGGCGCAAATCCCGGCGGTGTTAGTTCATTCACACGGTCCGTTTGCCTGGGGTAAAGATGCCGCTGACGCCGTGCACAACGCCGTGGTCCTTGAGGAGTGCGCCTATATGGGGCTGTTCTCACGCCAGCTGGCCCCGCAGCTGCCGGATATGCAGTCTGAACTGCTCGATAAACACTATCTGCGTAAACACGGTGCAAATGCCTATTATGGGCAAAACTAACGCCCGGCAATCCGGGGATGTCTATGACTGAAATATCGCGCGGACTTTCCCCGGGGGCGGCGCTTAACGCGCCTTGCCCGGGCTACGGGTTCGTGCGGTTTTGTAGCCCGTACAGGTGCGCAGCACCGCCTCCGGGAAACCACAAGCCTCCGCGAGGCTGGTAGCCCGGATAAGGCGTCAGCCGCAATCCGGGGATGTCTCTTACTGAAATATTGCGTGGACTTTCCCGGGCTACAAAACCGGGCACGCCGGGTTGTTGCAGACTTAACTCTCTTTAGCCGGTTTTATTGGCGGCAGGGCGCGATTCACCGGAACAGGAAGCCAAGCACGAATCAATAACCCACCGCGCTCGCTGGAGCCCAGCTCCAGCTTGCCGTTATGGTTATCGACAATACGCTGGACGATAGCTAACCCCAGGCCCGTTCCGCTGATGGTGCGGGCGCTGTCACCACGAACGAACGGCTGGAACAGATGCTCACGTTGCTCTGGTTTAATGCCCGGACCGTCATCCTCAACCTGAAACCATGCCCGACCACCTTCGCTCCCGCTACTGACTTTAATCCAGCCGTTACCATAGCGGGCGGCGTTCACGACCATATTGGCCAGCGCGCGCTTGATAGACAGCGGATGTATCCGCAGCGGAATTTCACCAGCCTGCAGGTTGGTGTCGATTTCACGCTCGTAGCCGCTTTCAGCCGCAATCACTTCACCCAACACCGAGTTAAGGTCCGCCAGTTCCATCGGCATCTCCTGGCCAGTGCGCAGGTAGTCGATAAACTGCTCGATGATGGCGTTGCACTCTTCAATATCTTTATTAATCGACTCGGCGAGGTAACCGTCCTCTTCGCCCATCATCTCCGTCGCCAGACGGATGCGCGTCAGCGGCGTACGCAGATCGTGACTCACCCCAGCCATCAATAGCGTGCGGTCATCCGCCAGCTGTTTGACGCCCGCCGCCATATGGTTAAAGGCGCGGGTTACCGAACGCACTTCCGATGCGCCGTATTCGCGCAACGGTGGAGGAATAATGCCTCGCCCGACCTGAAGCGCTGCGTGCTCCAGGTCGACAAGAGGTCGGTTCTGAATTCGAATAAAGAGCCAGGCGCCGCCAATCGCCAACAGCATAATCGCCAGGGTATAGCGGAACAGCGGCGAGAAGTCGCCCTGATGGATTTCGGTCAGCGGGACGCGCACCCAGATATTGGGCGAGAGCCAGGTTTTCAGCCAGACCACGGGGGAGCTTTTATTCACCTCAACCCGCACTTCGGTCGGCCCGCCCAGCTGATGCGCCATCTGCTGACTTAAGAATTCGTAATGCTGCGCCCAGCGCAGGCCTGCGTCTTCCGCCGCTTCATTGGAATAAAGCGAAATGCCCAGCTCGCGGTAAATCTCGCGCCGAAACGCCGGCGGCACCACCAGTTGGGTGCCATCTTCCAGTTGTAGCTTATCGGTCATCAGCATACGGACTTCGTAGGCCAGAACCTTATTAAACTGCTGAAGACTCGGCAGGATCGCGAAATTCAGCACCACTAAATAGGTCGTCACCAGGCTGACGAACAGCAAGGTGACAATCAGTAGCAGAGTGCGGGCAAATGAGCTTCGCGGCGAAAAGCGCACGCGTTTCATGCCTTAGCGCCGTCCGGTACGAAGACGTAGCCCAGGCCCCAAACGGTCTGGATATAGCGTGGATGTGCTGGATCTTCTTCCACCATGCGGCGCAGGCGGGAGATTTGTACGTCGATGGAACGCTCCATTGCCGAGTACTCACGGCCACGGGCGAGGTTCATCAGCTTATCGCGGGACAGCGGCTCGCGCGGGTGGCTAACCAGCGCTTTCAGCACCGCGAATTCACCGCTGGTCAGCGGCATCGGCTCATCTTCACGGAACATCTCGCGAGTGCCGAGGTTCAGTTTGAACTTACCGAAGGCGATAACCGCTTCTTCTTGTGACGGTGCACCCGGCAATTCGTTGGCCTGGCGGCGCAGCACGGCGCGGATACGGGCCAGCAGTTCACGTGGGTTAAACGGTTTTGGAATGTAGTCGTCAGCGCCGATTTCCAGGCCAACGATACGATCAACTTCTTCCCCTTTTGCCGTCACCATAATGATCGGCATCGGGTTGCTTTGGCTACGCAGGCGACGGCAAATGGACAGGCCATCTTCGCCAGGCAGCATGAGATCCAACACCATCAGGTGGAAGGACTCGCGGGTCAGCAGGCGATCCATCTGTTCAGCGTTCGCCACGCTACGAACCTGGAAGCCCTGCTCGGTCAGATAACGTTCGAGTAGCGCACGCAGGCGCATGTCGTCATCGACAACCAGAATCTTATAATTCTCTTGCATTGTTTATACTCCCAAAGGTTCACTGCATTTGTCAGTGCGTATTCTCAAAAAAGCCCGGGTCGCTCACCAGCAAAATCTGGTATATATTCCAGGCTAAATTGTTACAAAGCATATTTAACAGCAGCTTAAGTATACATTTAAGCATAAGACACATTATTTATCCTGTCGGTATTATTACGTGCGACGAATTGTGCGCACCATCGCACAAAGATGTGTAACAGGAACCAGGACTCTCGATGAAAACGCCGCTGATCACCCGTGAAGGGTATGAAAAACTTAAAAAAGAGATGGATTATCTGTGGCGCGAAGAGCGCCCGGAAGTCACAAAAAAAGTGACCTGGGCGGCAAGCCTCGGCGACCGCAGCGAGAACGCCGACTACCAGTACAACAAAAAACGCCTGCGCGAAATCGACCGCCGGGTGCGTTACCTGACCAAATGCCTTGAGCATCTGAAAATCGTTGATTACTCCCCGCAGCAGGAAGGCAAGGTGTTCTTCGGCGCGTGGGTGGAGATTGAAAACGATGATGGCGATACCAAGCGCTTTCGCATCGTCGGCTACGATGAAATCTTCGGGCGCAACGACTACATCTCAATTGATTCGCCAATGGCGCGCGCGCTGCTGAAAAAAGAGGTCGGCGACCTGGCTATCGTTAACACACCTGCGGGAGAAGCCGCCTGGTATGTGAATGAGATTGAATACGTGAAATAAGCCTGGAACATTCCGAGAGGATTTGGTCGTGGCTGGCATTTTGCCGTGTCAGTCCGTATAACTATCCCCCTGATTTTTGATCCTAAAGATGAATTAAACCCATGATGAATGATTCGCTCTGCCGCATTATTGCGGGTGAACTTCAGGCCAGGGCTGAACAGGTAGAAGCTGCCGTTCGCCTGCTTGATGAAGGGAACACCGTGCCGTTTATCGCACGCTATCGTAAAGAAGTCACCGGCGGTCTGGATGACACGCAGCTGCGTAATCTGGAAACCCGCCTGGGTTATCTGCGTGAACTCGAAGACCGCCGCCAGACGATCCTCAAGTCCATCGGCGAACAAGGCAAACTGACCGAGGCGCTGGAAAAAGCCATCAACGGTACGTTGAGTAAAACCGAGCTCGAAGACCTCTATCTGCCGTACAAACAAAAACGCCGCACGCGTGGGCAAATCGCCATTGAAGCCGGGCTGGAGCCGCTGGCTGAACTGCTGTGGAACGAACCGTCCCACGACCCGGAAACCGAAGCCGCCAAATATATCGACGCCGATAAAGGCGTAGCGGATAGCAAAGCCGCCCTCGACGGCGCGCGCTATATCCTGATGGAACGTTTCGCTGAAGACGCCGGGCTGCTGGCTAAAGTGCGTGATTATCTGTGGAAGAACGCCCACCTGGTGGCGAGCGTCGTCAGCGGCAAAGAAGAGGAAGGGGCGAAATTCCGCGACTACTTCGATCACCACGAACCGATTTCTACCGTGCCGTCGCACCGTGCTCTGGCCATGTTCCGCGGTCGCAACGAAGGTGTGCTGCAACTCTCTCTGAATGCCGATCCGCAGTTTGACGAGCCACCGAAAGAGAGCCATGGCGAGCAAATTATTATCGACCACCTCGGCCTGCGCTTGAATAACGCTCCTGCGGATAGCTGGCGTAAAGGCGTGGTGAGCTGGACATGGCGTATCAAGGTGCTGATGCACCTCGAAACCGAGCTGATGGGCACCGTGCGCGAACGTGCGGAAGACGAAGCGATCAACGTTTTCGCCCGCAACCTGCATGACCTGCTGATGGCGGCCCCGGCCGGGCTACGCGCTACTATGGGTCTCGATCCGGGCCTGCGTACCGGCGTGAAGGTGGCAGTTGTCGACGGCACCGGCAAAGTGGTGGCGACCGACACGATCTATCCGCATACCGGGCAGGCCGCCAAAGCGGCGGTGGCGGTAGCTGCGTTGTGTGAAAAACACAACGTTGAGCTGGTGGCGATCGGTAACGGTACCGCCTCGCGTGAAACCGAACGCTTCTTCCTCGACGTGCAGCAACAGTTCCCGAAAGTGACCGCTCAGAAGGTGATCGTCAGCGAAGCGGGCGCTTCCGTCTATTCCGCCTCAGAACTGGCGGCGCTGGAGTTCCCGGACCTCGACGTTTCCCTGCGCGGCGCGGTTTCTATCGCCCGCCGTCTTCAGGATCCGCTGGCCGAACTGGTGAAAATCGACCCGAAATCCATCGGGGTTGGCCAGTATCAGCATGATGTCAGCCAGTCGCAGCTGGCGCGTAAGCTGGACGCGGTGGTTGAAGACTGCGTGAACGCCGTTGGCGTGGACCTCAACACGGCATCGGTACCGCTGCTCACCCGCGTTGCCGGTCTGACCCGCATGATGGCGCAAAATGTTGTCGCCTGGCGTGATGAAAACGGTCAGTTCCAGAACCGCCAGCAACTGCTTAAAGTCAGCCGTCTGGGGCCAAAAGCGTTTGAACAGTGCGCGGGTTTCCTGCGTATCAACCACGGCGACAACCCGCTGGACGCCTCAACCGTGCACCCGGAAGCTTATCCGGTGGTTGAGCGAATTCTGGCGGCGACGCAGCAGGCGCTGCAAGATCTGATGGGTAACAGCAGCGAATTACGCAACCTGCGAGCGGTTGATTTCACCGATGACAAATTCGGTGTGCCGACGGTTTCCGACATCATCAAAGAGCTGGAAAAACCGGGCCGCGACCCGCGTCCTGAGTTTAAAACCGCCCAGTTCGCCGATGGCGTCGAAACGATGAACGACCTGCTGCCGGGGATGATCCTCGAAGGCGCGGTCACCAACGTCACCAACTTCGGTGCGTTTGTTGATATTGGCGTCCATCAGGACGGTCTGGTGCACATCTCTTCGCTGTCGAATAAGTTCGTTGAAGACCCGCACACCGTGGTCAAAGCGGGCGATATCGTGAAGGTCAAAGTGATGGAAGTTGACCTGCAGCGTAAACGTATCGCCCTGACGATGCGCCTGGACGAACAGCCTGGCGAAACCAATGCCCGCCGCGGCGGCGGAAATAACGATCGTCCTCAGGGCAATCGCCCGGCGGCAAAAGCAGCTAAGCCACCACGCGGTCGTGACGCGCAGCCTGCGGGCAACAGCGCGATGATGGACGCGCTGGCCGCAGCAATGGGTAAAAAACGCTAACCCCCTTTTCGGCCCCTCTTGCTGAGGGGCCGCTTCTCCTCCGCCATTCGCCATATTGCGCAAACAAGCATTAGTATTTTCTTATAACTTCTTAATAAGCGCGAATTGAACTTCTGAGATTAATATTTTCATTTTGTTAACTAACGAAACCTTAATTAAACATTAAGTAATAAGAATAATTATTATCTCAGTGGCGATGACAAAATCGACTTTGCTCAATATCAACAAAAGCTCAATTTTCCGGCTAAACATAGAATCTATCGCATTATATGTATTGATGATAAAAACTATTCTCATTATCATTATTCTCAGTGAGTATTTATTATTCTTCGTTGGCTACGGTCCCAGGCGCTGCACCTCCGGCGCATACGGAAAACTCTCTTTCAGTTAGCGATATACAAGTAGGTCCTATGCAATTCACACCTGATAGTGCGTGGAAAATCACTGGTTTCTCCCGCGATATTAGCCCGGCTTATCGGCAGAAACTTCTGTCCCTCGGGATGCTGCCCGGCTCCTCTTTTAATGTGGTTCGCGTGGCGCCGCTAGGCGATCCTATTCACATTGAAACCCGACGCGTGAGTCTGGTATTACGCAAAAAGGATTTAGCGTTAATTGAACTGGAAGCGGTTGCACAATAAAGCCTGACCGGCACTAAGAGCATGAATATGAAAAAATTAACCATTGGTTTAATTGGTAACCCTAACTCCGGTAAGACGACGCTATTCAACCAGCTCACCGGCGCGCGTCAGCGTGTGGGCAACTGGGCCGGAGTCACCGTTGAGCGTAAAGAAGGCGGTTTCAACACCACCGACCATCAGGTCACGCTGGTGGACCTTCCTGGCACCTATTCCCTGACCACTATCTCTTCGCAAACCTCGCTGGATGAGCAGATTGCCTGCCACTACATCCTCAGCGGTGATGCCGACATGCTGATTAACGTGGTTGATGCATCCAATCTGGAACGTAACCTTTACCTGACCTTGCAACTGCTGGAACTAGGGATTCCCTGCGTAGTCGCGTTGAACATGCTTGATATCGCGGAAAAACAAAAGATCCGTATTGATGTCGATGCGCTGGCAGCGCGCCTCGGTTGCCCGGTTATTCCGCTGGTTTCCACCCGTGGACGCGGTATCGAAGCCTTAAAAATGGCTATCGACCGTCATCAGGAAAACCAATCCATTGAGCTGGTGCACTACCCGCAGCCACTGCTGCGCGAAGCGGACAAGCTGGCGCAAGCGATGGCGCAGAACATCCCGCCACGTCAGCGTAGCTGGCTGGGTTTGCAGATGCTGGAAGGAGATATTTACAGCCGCGCTTATGCTGGTGACGCCGCCCACAAGCTGGACAGTGCGCTGGCGCATCTGAGCGAAGAGCTGGACGACCCGGCGCTGCATATCGCCGATGCGCGTTACCAAAGCATTGCCGCCATTTGTGATGCGGTCAGCAACACGTTGACCGCCGAGCCAAGTCGTTTCACTGCGGCGATGGATAAAATTATCCTCAACCGTTTCCTTGGGCTGCCGGTCTTTCTGTTCGTCATGTACCTGATGTTCTTACTGGCGATCAACATCGGCGGTGCGCTGCAGCCAATCTTTGATGGCGGTTCTGTGGCTCTCTTTATCCACGGCATTCAGTGGATCGGCTATACCCTGCATTTCCCGGACTGGCTGACCATTTTCCTCGCCCAGGGGATCGGCGGCGGTATTAATACCGTGCTGCCGCTGGTGCCGCAAATCGGCATGATGTACCTGTTCCTCTCCTTCCTTGAAGACTCCGGCTACATGGCGCGAGCGGCGTTTGTGATGGACCGACTGATGCAGGCGCTGGGGCTGCCAGGGAAATCCTTCGTGCCGCTGATTGTTGGTTTCGGCTGTAACGTGCCGTCGGTGATGGGCGCGCGTACCCTTGATGCGCCGCGCGAGCGCCTGATGACCATCATGATGGCGCCGTTTATGTCCTGCGGCGCACGGCTGGCAATCTTTGCTGTTTTTGCCGCCGCCTTTTTCGGCCAGAACGGCGCGCTGGCGGTCTTCTCGCTATACCTGTTAGGTATCGTCATGGCGATCCTCACCGGCCTGATGCTCAAGCACACAATTATGCGCGGCGAAGCTTCGCCGTTCGTGATGGAGCTGCCGGTGTACCACGTCCCGCATATTAAGAGTCTGATTATCCAGACCTGGCAGCGCCTGAAAGGCTTCGTGCTGCGTGCCGGTAAAGTGATCGTCATCGTCAGTATTTTCCTCAGCGCGCTGAACAGCTTCTCGCTGAGCGGAAAGATCGTCGATAACATCAATGATTCGGCGCTGGCATCGGTCAGTCGCGTAATTACCCCAGTGTTTAAGCCGATTGGCGTGCATGAGGATAACTGGCAGGCGACCGTCGGCCTGTTTACCGGCGCGATGGCGAAAGAGGTGGTGGTTGGTACGTTAAATACGCTCTACACCGCTGAAGATATCCAGAATGAAGCGTTTAATCCGCAGGAGTTCCATCTTGGCGACGAGCTGCTGGCCGCGGTGGATGAGACCTGGCAAAGCCTGAAAGACACCTTCAGCCTGAGCGTACTGGCGAACCCCATTGAAGCCAGCAAAGGCGATGGCGAAATGGAAACCGGCGCGATGGGCGTAATGGGCAGCAAATTCGGTAGCGCCGCTGCGGCGTACAGCTACCTGATTTTCGTTCTGCTCTATATTCCCTGCATTTCGGTCATGGGGGCAATTGCCCGCGAGTCGAGCCGCGGTTGGATGTCCTTCTCTATCCTGTGGGGCCTGAATATCGCCTATTCACTCTCTACGCTGTATTACCAGACCGTCAGCTTCAGCCAGCATCCGCGCTATAGTCTGGTGTGCATTCTGGCGGTGGTGTTGTTCAATATTCTGGTCTTTGGCCTGCTGCGCAGAGCGCGTAGCCGGGTGGACGTCTCGCTGCTGGCGACGCGCAAAACGCCGTCGTCCTGCTGCCAGAGTCCGGCTGGCGATTGCCACTAAGGAGCGATGATGGCGTCGTTAATTGAGGTTCGCGATATGCTGGCCCTGCAAGGGCGGATGGAAGCAGCGCAGTTGAGCGTCCGCCTGCGTACGCCGCAGCCGATGATCGACGCCATGCTGGGCCGCCTGGAGGCGATGGGTAAAGCAGTAAAAGTGACCGAAGATGCTGATGGCTGTCTTTCCGGAAGCTGCAAAAGCTGCCCGGAAGGTAAGGCCTGCCTGCGGGAGTGGTGGTCGCTGCGCTGAAGGGGGTCTGTTTATACAGATACTTTCCCCGGAGGCGATGCTGCGCATCTGTCCGGGCTACCAAACCCGCAGAACACTCAAACCTGTAGCCCGGGCAACCAAACTCGCAAAACTCACGAACCTGTAGCCCGGGCAAGGCGCGTCAAGCGCCGCCCCCGGGATGAAGCCACGCCGATACATCAGGTCCGGCACACACTAGTTAAACCCTACGCCGAATTAATATGCTCTTTGCAGTAACGACGCTTCCACGCCGCCGGGGTCAGGCTGGTGTGCTTGCGAAATATCTTGCGAAAGTAGCCCACGTCGTTAAATCCACATTTCATCGCCACTTCAGTCAGCGATAGCGAATCGCTAATGAGCAGCTTTTCCGCCGCCCTTACCCGCTGGCGATGCAGCGCTTCGGTTAACGTCAGTCGGAAAGCATGGCGATAAACGCGCCCCAGATAATCGGCGTTGCAGTGCAGTTCATGCGCCAGCGTTGAGGCGGAAATGGGCAGATGAAACTGCGTATGAATAATTTGCTGCGCTCTCCACGCCAGCGCATTGCCGGGGCTATCGGCGGGCTGTTCACTTGCCGCCGCCGAAATTTGCTGCAAAATCAACAACAGGATCAATTCCAGCGCCACGCTGCGATGAATATTTTCCTGTTCGCGTAAGAATTGCCGGAACAGCGAAATAATATACTGCGGTTCGCCGACTCGCGTGTGCTGCGGGATAGAAAGCAATGGTTCAGGTAAAGAATCGCTTTCACCAGAGTTCACTTCAAAATGCAGCCAATAAAACTTTAGGTCCGCCGGAAATTGCCCCACGCCAACATGTAAACGCTGCGGCCAGAGCAGTAAACTTTCCCCGGCATTGACGCTAAAAACTTCACTCCCTTCGCGAATCGCTAATGTCCCTTTTTCAACAAATATTATTTCCCAGGAGTGAAGTTGGCGTGCCGGATGACTACCAATGCCGCGGGAAATAAACAGCCCGCCGTTCTGCACCTTAATCGGAAGAGACATGGATAATTCAAGCATAGATATTCAATTTTCCGCTTTTAGCATCATAAACAACCGCTCATTGTTATTGATTATTCACGATAAAATAGCGTTATGCCGGATCAAAATCACACTTTTACCATCAAGTCGGAATCGTCACCTTTTTATACTTTTCCCTTCCCTTGTTGCTCTTAATATTTAGTGCAGAATAAATAACGTACTTTGCAAATTACACAATAAAAGCCCGCAACTTTTAGCGGGAAATTTTTCCGCACATCCTCTCCGGGAGTTATTTATGACTTCGGCTCCGATTACGACAAGCGATTTGGCACAGCGTGCCCAGGACGACAAATTATCCCTCCGGGAAAAAATAGGCTACGGGCTGGGCGATGCGGGTGGGACAGTCATCACCTGCCTTATCATGAACTTTTTAACTTTTTTCTATACCGATGTCTTCGGCCTGACGCCCGCGCTGGTCGGAACCATGTTCCTCGCCCTGCGCGTTTTCGACGCCATTTCCGACCCGATCATGGGGGTGCTGGCCGACCGTACTCAAAGCCGATGGGGACGCTTTCGCCCCTGGCAGCTGTGGATCGCCGTACCTATCGGCGTGATTGGCGTCCTGACCTTCACCGTCCCTGATGCCAGCATGGGGGTAAAAATCGCCTGGGCATTTGGTACCTATCTGCTGCTGTCAGTGAGCTACACCGCGATTAACGTACCGTACTGCGCGTTGATCAACACCATGACCACGCGTCACAGCGAGGTGATCTCGTGCCAGGCCTGGCGCTTCGTTCTATGCGGCGTGGCGGGTTTTTTAGTCTCCGTTGGGCTACCGTGGCTGGTTACCGCGCTCGGCCAGGGCAACACCGCCCAAGGCTATCAGTATGGCGTCGGCGTGCTGTGCGCTATTGCGGTGGTGATGTTCCTGTGCTGTTTCTTCTGGGTTCGCGAACGCGTCTCGCTGGACATGATGGGTAAATTTACCCTGCGCGAGCATATCGCCGGGCTGCGTAAAAACGACCAGTTGCTGCTAATGCTGGTGATGTCATTCCTGCTGATCAACGTCTTTAATATCCGCGGCGGCGGCTACATGTACTTCATCACCTACGTCCTTGAGGGGTCCACCGGCTACACCTCACTATTTTTCACCATGGTGACCTTCGCGTCGATTGGCGGTTCCGTCATCATCAACCTGCTGTCGCGCCGCTTTGATACCGTCAAACTCTACTACTACACCAACCTGGTGCTGGCCGCGCTGGCCGTCGCGATGTGGTTTTTACCGACCGGACCGGCATATCAGACCCTGTGGCTGATGGTGATCCTCGGCAACGGCATTATTCTTGGCTTCACCCTGCCGCTGCACTTCTCGCTGATGGCTTTCTCCGATGATTACGGTGAGTGGAAAACCGGCGTGCGCTCTTCCGGCATGAACTTCGCCTTTAACCTGTTCTTCATCAAGCTGGCATGGGCCTCCAGCGCCGGTATTATCAGCCTGATTTTTATCTACGTGGCCTATCAGCCGGGGGCTGGCAATCAAACCGCTCTGTCGCTGGCCGGGATCTCCTCAATGGAAACCCTGCTGCCCGCCCTGTTCCACCTGCTGCTGGCCTTCTCGATCCGCGCCTGCAAACTCAATAATCCGATGATGGCGCGCATTGCCACTGACCTGCGCACGCGTCACGTTCAGTCTTAAGGAGTCCGTCATGTCTGTTATGGAAGTCAATCTGCACAAACTGAAAATTAACGACCCGTTCCTCGGCCAGTACCAGCAACTGGTGCGCGATGTCGTCATCCCCTACCAGTGGGATGCGCTTAATGACCGCATCGAGGAGGCGGATCCAAGCCATGCAATAGAAAACTTCCGCATCGCCGCCGGACAACAGGCGGGCGAATTCTACGGCATGGTCTTTCAGGATAGCGACGTGGCGAAATGGCTGGAAGCCGTAGCCTGGTCGCTGTGCCAGAAACCGGACACCGAACTGGAAAAGACCGCAGATGAGGTCATTGAACTGGTGGCCGCCGCCCAGTGCGAAGACGGCTACCTGAATACCTACTTCACGGTTAAAGCACCAGAGGAACGCTGGACCAACCTCGCCGAATGCCACGAACTGTACTGCGCCGGGCATATGATTGAAGCGGGCGTCGCCTTCTTCCAGGCCACCGGCAAGCGCCGCCTGCTGGAGGTAGTCTGCCGCCTGGCTGACCATATCGATAGCGTATTTGGCCCCGGAGAGAAGCAGCTGCACGGCTACCCTGGCCACCCAGAAATCGAGCTGGCGTTAATGCGCCTGTACGACGTGACCCAGGAGCCGCGCTACATGTCGCTGGTGAACTACTTCGTTGAGGAGCGCGGAACCCAGCCGCATTTTTACGATATCGAATATGAAAAACGCGGCCAAACCTCCTACTGGAACACCTACGGCCCGGCGTGGATGGTTAAAGACAAACCCTACAGCCAGGCGCATCAGCCGATTTCCGAGCAGCCGGTCGCCATCGGCCACGCGGTGCGCTTTGTCTATCTGATGACCGGCGTCGCTCATCTCGCCCGCTTAAGCCAGGACGAAGGCAAACGCCAGGACTGCCTGCGTTTGTGGAACAATATGGCTCATCGCCAGCTGTATATTACCGGCGGCATCGGTTCGCAGAGCAGCGGAGAGGCCTTCAGCAGCGACTACGACCTGCCAAACGACACGGTATACGCCGAAAGCTGCGCCTCCATCGGCCTGATGATGTTTGCCCGCCGAATGCTGGAAATGGAAGCCGACAGCCAGTACGCCGACGTGATGGAGCGCGCGCTGTATAACACCGTGCTGGGCGGAATGGCGCTGGACGGCAAACACTTCTTCTACGTTAACCCGCTGGAAGTGCATCCAAAGTCATTAAAATTCAACCATATTTACGACCACGTGAAGCCCGTTCGCCAGCGCTGGTTCGGCTGTGCCTGCTGCCCGCCGAACATCGCCCGCGTGCTGACCTCGCTGGGCCACTACATCTACACGCCGCATGACGACGCGCTGTACATCAACCTGTATGTCGGCAACAGCGCCGAGATCCCGGTTGGCGATGAGACGCTGCGTCTGCGCATCAGCGGCAACTATCCGTGGCAGGAGCAGGTGAAAATTGCCATCGATTCATCCACCCCGATCAATCACACCCTGGCACTGCGTCTGCCGGACTGGTGCGATAAGCCGCAGGTGACGCTTAACGGCGTGGCGGTTGCGCAGGATGTACGTAAAGGCTATCTGCACATTAGCCATCGCTGGCAGGAAGGCGACACGCTGGTGTTAACGCTGCCAATGCCGGTGCGGCGTATTTATGGTAATCCGCTGGTACGCCATCAGGCAGGCCAGGTCGCCGTCCAGCGCGGCCCGCTGGTTTATTGCCTGGAACAGGCAGATAACGGCGAGCAGTTGCATAACCTACAGCTGCCGCGCGATGCGCAGTTCAGCGCGTTTGAAGGCAAAGGGATTTTTGCTCACAAGACGCTCCTCCAGGCTCCGGGGTATAAGCAAACGGCGGAAAATGCCGAAAACCAGGCGCTGTGGAATTACGACCGCGCCCCGTCCACCCGTCAGCAACAGACCCTGACCTTTATCCCGTGGTTTAGCTGGGCCAACCGCGGCGAAGGCGAAATGCGCATCTGGGTGAAAGAAGCGGACGAATAAGCGCTACGCTGACCGGGCTGCCGTCTGCAAACGGGTAGCCCGGCCAATGCGCGCCAAGCGCCGCCTCCGGGCCAGGCTATGTTTCAAATGCCCCCTCTCTCCAAACAGATTGGTCCTACCAATTATTTGCTAAATCCCTCAGCGGTTCACATATCCATCATTTTTAGTCACATTAATATTGCTCGCAAATAACATTTGATTAACCATTCGTTGTCGTTAATCCTACAATCGCAATTTGGCTGGGCCAATTTTACAAATGATGTGACCTTGCAAAGAGCATAAGACTCAGCATGACATCATGGCGGCCCGATGGAGACCTGCATGAACCTCTGGCAACAAAATTACGATCCGGCCGGTAATATCTGGCTATCGAGTCTTATCGCATCGCTACCAATTCTGTTTTTCTTTTTTGCCCTGATTAAGCTCAAGCTGAAGGGGTACGTCGCCGCCACCTGGACCGTGCTGATTGCGCTATCCGTCGCCCTGCTGTTCTACAAAATGCCGGTTGACCATGCGCTGGCTTCCGTCATTTACGGTTTCTTCTACGGCCTGTGGCCCATCGCGTGGATTATCATCGCCGCGGTGTTCGTCTATAAAATCTCGGTGAAAACAGGGCAGTTCGACATTATCCGTTCATCGATTTTGTCTATTACCCCGGACCAGCGCCTGCAAATGCTCATCGTCGGCTTCTCCTTCGGCGCGTTTCTTGAGGGAGCCGCTGGTTTTGGCGCACCGGTCGCCATTACCGCTGCATTGCTGGTAGGACTTGGCTTTAACCCGCTGTATGCCGCTGGCCTGTGCCTGATCGTCAACACCGCGCCGGTGGCGTTTGGCGCGATGGGCATTCCGATTCTGGTCGCCGGGCAGGTTACGGGGCTGG
The DNA here is from genome assembly GCF_051131775.1 of Klebsiella sp. MISC125. Classification (NCBI taxonomy): domain Bacteria; kingdom Pseudomonadati; phylum Pseudomonadota; class Gammaproteobacteria; order Enterobacterales; family Enterobacteriaceae; genus Klebsiella; species Klebsiella sp. MISC125. The sequence goes on along the minus strand of NZ_CP180448.1, from coordinate 208,773 downwards.
ACAGCTTTGAAATCGGCCAGATGGTTGGCCGCCAGCTGCCGTTCCTGACCATCATCGTGCTGTTCTGGATCATGGCGATTATGGACGGCTGGCGCGGGATTAAAGAGACCTGGCCTGCGGTTATGGTCGCCGGTGGCTCCTTTGCTATCGCTCAGTACCTCAGCTCCAACTTCCTCGGCCCGGAACTGCCGGATATCATCTCTTCTCTGGTATCGCTGGTCTGCCTGACGTTATTCCTCAAACGCTGGCAGCCGGTGCGCATCTTCCGCTTCGGCGATATGGGCGCGTCGCAGGTCGATATGACTCTGGCGCGCACTCGCTACACGCCGGGACAGGTTGTCCGCGCCTGGTCACCGTTCCTGTTCCTGACCGCCACCGTGACCCTGTGGAGCGTGCCGCCGTTCAAAGCGCTGTTCGCTCCGGGCGGCGCAATGTACGACTTTGTCATTAATATTTCCGTGCCGTTCCTCGACAAGATGGTGGCCCGTATGCCGCCAGTGGTCAGCGAAGCCACGCCGTATGCCGCGGTCTATAAGTTCGACTGGCTCTCCGCCACGGGTACCGCCATTCTGTTCGCCGCGCTGCTTTCCATCGTCTGGCTGCGCATGAAGCCGAAAGACGCGATCTCGACCTTCGGCAGCACGCTGAAGGAACTGGCGCTGCCGATATACTCCATCGGCATGGTGCTGGCGTTCGCCTTTATTTCCAACTATTCCGGGCTATCCTCAACTCTGGCCCTCGCGCTGGCGCACACTGGCCACGCGTTTACTTTCTTCTCGCCGTTCCTCGGCTGGCTGGGGGTATTCCTGACCGGTTCGGATACATCGTCTAACGCGCTGTTTGCCGCGCTACAGGCCACTGCAGCTCAACAGATTGGCGTCTCTGATATCCTGCTGGTCGCCGCGAACACCACCGGCGGCGTGACCGGCAAAATGATTTCGCCGCAGTCCATCGCCATCGCCTGTGCGGCGGTCGGCCTGGTGGGTAAAGAATCTGACCTGTTCCGCTTTACCGTGAAACATAGCCTGATTTTCACCTGTATGGTCGGCGTGATCACCACGCTGCAGGCGTATGTCTTAACCTGGATGATTCCGTGATAGTGATGCCAAAACGCCTTGCCGATGACGTCGTTCGTCGCGTGCGGGCGCTGATTGAAGAACAAAACCTGGAGGCGGGCATGCGATTGCCCGCCGAACGCCAGCTCGCCGCTCAGCTTGGCGTCTCGCGCAATTCACTGCGTGAAGCGCTGGCGATGCTGGTGAATGAAGGGGTGCTGCTCAGCCGTCGCGGCGGCGGCACTTTTGTCCGCTGGCAGCACGAACCATGGTCGGAGCAAAATATCGTTCAGCCGCTGAAAACGCTGCTCGCCGACGACCCCGATTACAGTTTCGATATCCTCGAAGCCCGCCACGCCATCGAGGCCAGCACTGCCTGGCATGCGGCGATGCGGGCGACTGAGGCCGAGAAAGAGAAAATCCGCCTCTGTTTTGAAGCGACCCAGAGTGAAGACCCGGATCTGGCCTCGCAGGCCGACGTGCGCTTCCATCTGGCGATTGCCGAAGCCTCGCACAACGTGGTGCTGCTGCAAACCATGCGCGGCTTTTTCGACCTCTTACAATCCTCGGTCAAGGAGAGCCGCCAACGGATGTACCTCGTCCCGCCGGTCTTCGCTCGCCTGACCGAACAGCACCAGGCGGTGATGGAGGCAATTATCGCCGGCGATCCTGAAGGTGCCAGACAGGCGATGATGGCCCATTTGGGCTTTGTCCACGCCACGATCAAACGTTTTGATGAAGACCAGGCCCGCCAGGCGCGAATTACCCGCCTGCCCGGTGACCATAACGACAATTCCAGGGAGAACTTGTGATGATTATTTCCGCCGCCAGCGACTATCGCGCCGCCGCACAGCGTATCCTGCCACCGTTTCTTTTCCACTACATCGACGGCGGCGCTTACGCCGAGCACACCCTGCGTCGCAACGTTGAAGACTTGTCCGATGTGGCCCTGCGCCAGCGGATACTGAAGAACATGTCGGATCTGAGTCTGGAAACCACGCTGTTTAACGAAAAGCTTTCAATGCCAACGGCGCTGGCCCCTGTCGGCCTGTGCGGAATGTACGCACGCCGTGGCGAGGTGCAGGCAGCGGGCGCGGCGGATGAGAAAGGCATTCCCTTTACGCTCTCCACCGTTTCCGTTTGCCCGATTGAGGAAGTCGCCCCGACTATCAAGCGCCCAATGTGGTTCCAGCTCTACGTCCTGCGCGATCGCGGTTTTATGCGCAACGCGCTGGAGCGCGCCAAAGCGGCGGGCTGTTCAACGCTGGTCTTTACCGTCGATATGCCGACACCCGGCGCGCGCTATCGCGATGCGCACTCCGGAATGAGCGGCCCGAACGCGGCGATGCGCCGCTACTGGCAGGCGATGACCCATCCGCAGTGGGCGTGGGACGTTGGTTTAAACGGCCGCCCGCACGATTTAGGCAATATCTCCGCCTACCTCGGCAAACCAACTGGCCTTGAAGATTACATTGGCTGGCTGGCGAATAACTTCGATCCGTCGATTTCCTGGAAAGACCTTGAGTGGATCCGCGAATTCTGGGACGGCCCGATGGTGATCAAAGGGATCCTCGATCCAGAAGATGCGCGCGACGCAGTGCGCTTTGGTGCCGACGGGATTGTGGTCTCGAACCACGGTGGCCGCCAGCTTGATGGCGTGCTCTCCTCCGCCCGCGCCCTGCCCGCGATCGCTGACGCGGTGAAGGGCGATATCACCATTCTCGCCGACAGCGGTATTCGCAACGGCCTCGATGTCGTGCGCATGATTGCGCTAGGTGCGGATAGCGTGCTGCTGGGACGTGCCTATCTGTATGCGCTGGCGACCCACGGTAAGCAAGGGGTGGCCAATCTGCTGAACCTGATTGAGAAAGAGATGAAGGTGGCGATGACCCTGACCGGCGCGAAAACTATCGGTGAGATCAGCCGCGATTCTCTGGTGCAAAACGCCGATGCGCTGCGGACATTTGACGTTATCAAGGCGGGGAATGCGGCGTAATCTGCGGCTTTCTCCCCTCAACCTGGCCCTCTCCCCAAAGGGGCGAGGGAAGCAATCCTCTGCGCTGAGCAGGCAGGTTTTCTCCCTCTCCCATTCAGAAAGAGAGCGGAGTGAGGGTTAACCAAATATCTGCTATTCTGCCCCCCGCAATTAAGGGGGCAGCATGCTTAACATCGTCTTATTCGAACCAGAAATCCCGCCGAACACCGGGAATATTATCCGCCTGTGCGCTAACACTGGCTTCAATCTCCACATCATCGAACCGATGGGCTTTGCCTGGGACGATAAGCGCCTACGCCGCGCCGGGCTGGATTACCACGAGTTCGCCGCCGTTCAGCGTCATGCCAATTATGCGGCATTTGTGGAAAGCGCAAAGCCGCAGCGTCTGTTTGCCCTGACCACCAAAGGTACGCCAGCGCACAGCGCGGTGAGCTATCTGGACGGTGATTTTTTGATGTTTGGCCCGGAAACCCGCGGACTGCCAGCCAGCATTCTTGACGCCCTGCCCGCAGCGCAAAAAATCCGTATTCCGATGATGCCGGACAGCCGCAGCATGAATCTGTCAAATGCGGTGTCGGTGGTGGTGTATGAAGCCTGGCGCCAGTTGGGGTATCCGGGCGCAGTATTACGCAGCTGAGCTAGCTTTCTCCCGGAGGCGGTGCGTAGCGCCTGTCCGGGCGACCAGACAGCGCTCAGTATTGTAGCCCGGACAGATGCGCAGCATCGTCTCCGGGTAATCAATCAAATCCCGTCGCCATACTCAAAAGTATGGTGTATCCCATTAAAGTGCTGATCCATATCCATCGCGGGCTTATCGCTCTCCGGCTTGCCCACGATGCGGGCCGGAACCCCAGCGGCAGTGGTATGCGGCGGCACCGGCTGTAGCACCACCGAACCTGCGCCAATTTTCGCCCCACGTCCCACTTCGATATTACCGAGGATCTTCGCCCCGGCGCCAATCATCACGCCCTCGCGAATTTTCGGGTGACGATCGCCGCTGGTTTTTCCGGTACCGCCAAGGGTCACCGATTGCAGAATCGACACATCATCTTCAATAATCGCCGTTTCACCGACGACAATGCCGGTGGCGTGGTCAAGCATGATCCCACGGCCAATTTTCGCTGCCGGGTGGATATCCACCTGGAACGAGACGGAAACTTGATTTTGCAGGAAAATCGCCAGCGCCCGACGCCCCTGGTTCCACAGCCAGTGGCCGATGCGATAAGCCTGTAGCGCGTGGAATCCTTTAAGGTATAGCAGCGGCGTCGAGTATTTATCCACCGCCGGGTCGCGGGTGCGCACGGCCTGAATATCGCAGGCGGCGGAGGCAATCATTTCCGGGTCGGCGGCGTACGCCTCTTCCACCACTTCACGAATCGCAATGGCGGGCATAATCGGGGAAGCCAGTTTGTTCGCCAGCATATAGCTCAGGGCGCTGCCGAGGTTTTCGTGCTTGAGCAGCGTAGCGTGGTAGAAACTGGCGAGCATCGGCTCACAGTCAGCTAAAGCCCGGGCTTCGGCTTTAATATTATTCCAGACGATATCCAGTTCTTCACACGGCATTGCTGACTCCAGGCGATATAATAATGACCGGCCAGTTCTTTGCTGGCCGGGTCATTCAGGTGATCCAGGTTCCATCGCAGTTAGTTGCTACGCTCGTCCTTGCGTGCACGACCTAATAAGGTCAATGCTGCCTCGCGCGCAATTTTTCCGCAATACAATACCTGATAAATTTCCTCGGTTATTGGCATTTCAACGCCTAAACGCTGTGCCAGAACGCGAACTTCTTTGGTATTGCGGTAGCCTTCAACCACCTGACCAATCTTATCCTGCGCGCCTTGCACATCCATGCCCTGACCGAGCATCATGCCGAAGCGGCGGTTACGTGATTGGTTATCGGTACAGGTCAGCACCAGATCGCCAAGGCCCGCCATTCCCATAAAGGTTTCCGGATCGGCACCAAGCGCTTCTCCGAGGCGAGACATCTCAACTAATCCGCGCGTAATAAGCGCGGTACGGGCATTGGCGCCAAAGCCGATGCCATCAGACATCCCGGCGCCGATGGCGATAACGTTTTTCACCGCGCCGCCAAGCTGAACGCCGATGAAATCCGGGTTGATGTAGACGCGGAAGCTCTTGCCGCAGTGCAGCAGACTCTGCAGATCGTCAGCAAACTGCGGGTCCGTAGACGCCAGCGAGATAGCTGTCGGCAGGCCTGCGGCCAGCTCTTTGGCAAAAGTCGGGCCGGAAATCACCGCCAACGGGATATCATCGCCCAGCGCTTCACGCGCTACGTCCTGCAACAGGCGTCCGGTTTCCGCTTCGAGGCCTTTTGTCGCCCAAACCAGGCGTGCATCAGCGCGCATCAGCGGTTTAATCTGCCGCAGCACTTCGCCAAAAACATGGCTCGGCACAACGACCAGGATATCGCGGCTGGCAGCCAGCGCGATCGCCAGATCGCTTTCCAGATGCAGCGTATCAGGGAAAGGGACGTCAGGGAGGAATGCAGCATTGCAGCGATCGTGCTGCAGCGTCGCAATATGTTTCGGGTCATGGCCCCACAGGACAACATGGTGGCCATTTCTTGCCAGGGTGATGGCAAGAGCGGTGCCGTAAGAGCCGGCACCGATCACAGTCATTGCAGCGTTAAGCGCGTTCATCAGGCATCCTGATGTTGTTCAGCACCTTCGCCAGACTGCTGCTGCAGATAGTTCATAAACAGCGCATCGAAGTTCACTGGCGCAAGGTTCAGTTGCGGGAAGGTACCGCGAGAAACCAGGCTGGTGATGCATTCGCGAGCATACGGGAACAGAATGTTCGGGCAGTATGCACCGAGGCAATGCGCCATCTGGGTACCGTCGATGCCTTCGATGGAGAAAATACCGCCCTGTTGTACTTCACACAGGAATGCAGTTTCTTCGCCAAGGGAAGCGGTTACGGTGACACGCAGCACCACTTCATACACGCCTTCAGCCAGCTGGCTGGAAGCCGTATCCAGATCAAGTTTAACTTCCGGCTGCCAATCTTTCTGGAAAACTTGCGGAGCGTTTGGCGCTTCGAAAGAAATATCTTTGGTGTAGATACGCTGGATCTGGAAAGTCATTTCGGTGCTGTTTTGTTCTGACATAGTAAAACCCTTTCGTGTTGTCCTTAAGTACGCCTGTCCAATGGGGATGGGCGCAAAAATTAGCGCAAGAGGGGATCGAGTCCACCACGTGAATCAAGCGCGTACAAGTCGTCACAGCCGCCAATGTGCTGCGCATCAATAAAAATCTGCGGAACCGTCGTCCGACCGCTGCGCTGAATCATCTCTTCACGCTTCGCAGCATTGCCATCGATTGGCAACTCGTTGAACGTCACGCCCTTGCTCTTCAGCAGCGCTTTCGCACGCACGCAGAACGGGCAGGTCGCTTTGGTATAGATATCAATATTGGCCATGACTTCACTCCTGTTTTTACCCCCGAGGGTTTTACGCCGCAGCATCATTCTTCCCTTGGGGGAAACGCGCTGCGTCATAAAGACGCGGGTAAATTATTTACCGCGTACCAGCGGAAGGTTCTCGCCGCTCCAGCCTGCGATGCCTTCTTTCAGTACGAAGACCTTTTCAAAACCGGCTTTGTTCAGCGCGCTGGCGGGTTCTTGTGCCTGCATACCGGAACCGTCTACCACTATAATGGGTTGCGATTTGTGCTTTTCCAACTCACCGACGTTATTTGCTTTGATATCGCTCGTCAGCAGGTTGATGGAGCCAGCAATATGGCCTTTACGGAAATCGTCACGCTGACGCAGGTCGACAACCACGGCGTCTTCTTTGTTGATCAGACGCGTCGCTTCACCACGGGTAATGACTTTAACTTTCGACATCAGCCCTTTAAAGGTGGTGAACAGCACCGCCACCAGCAGCGCGACCCACGCGATGCTCAGGACGGGGTGACGGCCGATGAATTGCATAATTTCTTGCATGGGGGGTTACAACTCCCGACTAAGTGATAAAAAAAACCAGGGAAGGAGTATACCTGTGCATTGCAGCAAATACAGCCAGTGAGCGCGATGTAATGTATTTTCTGCGGTCCGTCACGAAAAAAAACTGCTCCCTGTGGAGCAATGCGGCCTGACCGATCCCTTTCTTTGATCTTTTACGGTGATTTGATCGATTCAGCTGTAGTAAAATTACGCAAATTTTCTGTCTTTGAGCATGAGGTTGTCGCAATGTCGGTTTCTAAAAAACCTATGGTACTGGTGATTCTGGATGGCTACGGCTACCGCGAAGACCAGCAGGATAACGCTATTTACAGCGCTAAAACCCCCGTTATGGATGCATTGTGGGCGAAACGTCCGCATACCCTGATTGATGCTTCTGGCCTGGAAGTGGGTCTGCCGGATCGTCAAATGGGCAACTCCGAAGTGGGCCACGTCAACCTTGGCGCAGGCCGTATCGTGTACCAGGACCTGACCCGTCTGGACGTTGAAATTAAAGAACGCACCTTTTTCGCCAACCCGGTGCTGACCGCAGCGGTTGATAAAGCCGTTGCCGCAGGCAAAGCTGTACATATCATGGGTCTGATGTCTCCGGGCGGCGTTCACAGCCACGAAGATCACATCCTGGCGATGGTTGAACTGGCCGCTGAGCGCGGTGCAGAAAAAATCTACCTGCACGCTTTCCTCGACGGCCGTGATACCCCGCCGCGCAGTGCTGAAAAGACGCTGGCTCGTTTCGAAGACAAATTTGCCGCTCTGGGCAAAGGCCGTATCGCTTCAATCATTGGCCGCTACTACGCCATGGACCGCGACAACCGCTGGGATCGCGTTGAACACGCTTACGATCTGATGACTCTGGCGAAGGGCGAGTTCCAGGCTGATACCGCCGTTGCAGGCCTGCAGGCTGCTTACGCGCGTGATGAAAATGACGAATTCGTTAAAGCGACCGTTATCCGCGCTGAAGGCCAGGCCGATGCAGCAATGGAAGACGGCGATGCGATGATTTTCATGAACTTCCGCGCCGACCGCGCTCGTGAAATCACCCGTGCCTTCGTCAACGCCGATTTCGACGGCTTTGCGCGTAAGAAAGTCGTTAACCTCGATTTCGTGATGCTGACCGAATACGCCGCCGATATCAAAGTTGCCTGTGCTTACCCACCGGCCTCGCTGGCGAACACCTTCGGCGAATGGATGGCGAAAAACGACAAAACCCAGCTGCGTATCTCCGAAACTGAGAAATATGCGCACGTGACCTTCTTCTTTAACGGCGGCGTTGAAGAGCCGTTCAAAGGCGAAGAGCGCATTCTGATCAACTCGCCGAAAGTCGCGACCTACGATCTGCAGCCGGAAATGAGCTCCGCTGAGCTGACCGAAAAACTGGTTGCTGCTATCACTGGCGGTCAGTACGACACCATCATCTGTAACTACCCGAATGGCGATATGGTTGGTCACACCGGAGTGATGGAAGCGGCAGTCAAAGCGGTTGAAACTCTGGATCACTGCATCGATCAGGTGACCAAAGCCGTTGAATCCGTCGGCGGTCAGTTGCTGATCACCGCAGACCACGGCAACGCCGAGCAGATGCGTGACCCGGCCACTGGCCAGGCGCACACCGCTCACACCAACCTGCCTGTTCCGCTGATTTACGTTGGCGATAAAAACGTGAAAGTCGCTAACGGCGGTAAACTTTCCGACATCGCGCCAACCATGCTGACGCTGATGGGAATGGAAATCCCGCAAGAGATGACTGGCAAGCCGCTGTTCATCGTGGAATAATCCTTCCCCATGAGGGGAAAGGCGACTTATTCAAATACATGGATCGCAACGGCAGTTCGGTCCGTCCTGTACGCCAGCGCGCTTAGCGCTGGCGTATTGCTGTGCGCCGCATCTGCCCATGCCGATGATCGCGACCAGCTGAAATCTATTCAGGCCGATATCGCCGCCAAACAGCGGGCGATTAAGCAACAGCAGCAGCAGCGCTCTTCCCTGCTCGACCAGCTTAGAGCACAGGAAGAAGCCATCTCCGCCGCCGCGCGTCAACTGCGTGAAACCCAGAACACCCTGAACCAGCTGAATAAGCAGATCGACGAAATGAACGCCGCGCTCGCTAAGCTGGAACGTCAGCGTGCATCGCAGGAACGCAATCTCTCTGCACAGCTTGATGCTGCATTTCGTCAAGGGCCGCATACCGGCATCCAGATGATCCTTAGCGGTGAGGAGGGGCAGCGTAATCAGCGTCTCCAGGCCTATTTTGGTTATCTGAACCAGGCGCGTCAGGAAACCATCGCCCAGCTCAAGCAGACCCGCGAAGACGTGGCGGTGCAAAAAACTATGCTGGAAGAGAAACAAAGCCAGCAGCAAACTCTGGTTTACGAACAACGCGCCCAGCAAAACAAGCTGGAGCAGGCGCGTAACGAGCGTAAAAAGACCCTCGCCAGCCTTGAATCCTCTATTCAGAAAGGCCAGCAGCAGTTAAGCGAATTACGGGCTAACGAATCGCGCCTGCGCGGTCGTATCGCCCAGGCGGAAGCGGCGGCTAAAGCGCGCGCGGAGCGTGAAGCCCGCGAGGCGCAAAGCGTTCGCGATCGCCAGCAGGAAGCCTCGCGCAAAGGTACCACCTACAAACCCACCGAGAGCGAACGCTCGCTGATCTCCCGAACCGGCGGTCTTGGCGCACCTCGCGGCCAGGCATTCTGGCCAGTACGCGGATCAATTCTCCATCGCTATGGCGAACAGCTGCAAGGTGAACTACGTTGGAAAGGGATGGTTATCGCTGCGTCTGAAGGTACCGAGGTCAAAGCCGTTGCCGATGGTCGGGTTATTCTCGCCGATTGGCTGCAGGGTTATGGCCTGGTGGTAGTCGTTGAACACGGCAAAGGCGACATGAGTCTTTACGGCTATAACCAAAGCGCGCTGGTCAGCGTCGGCACACAGGTCCGGGCGGGCCAGCCGATTGCTCTCGTAGGCAGCAGCGGCGGTCAGGGCCGTCCGTCGCTCTATTTCGAAATTCGCCGCCAGGGTCAGGCGGTCAATCCACAGCCGTGGTTGGGAAGATAAGTTTTGCTTCAATTTCGCACAATTGCACTCGCGGTAACCACTACGCTGGTTATGGCGTCGCCGGCTTTTGCCGGCAAACTCTCCATTGTTATCGATGACTTTGGCTATCGTCCGCATACGGAAAACCAAGTGCTGGCGCTGCCCGCCAACATCTCCGTCGCTGTACTCCCTAATGCTCCTCATGCCCGCGAAATGGCGACCAAAGCGCATAACCTCGGTCATGAGGTCCTGATCCACCTGCCGATGGCACCACTCAGTAAGCAACCACTGGAAAAAGACACGCTCCGCCCGGATATGAACAGCAGCGAGATCGAGCGCATAATCCGCGAAGCCTATGGCAAGGTGCCGTATGCCGTGGGGCTGAATAACCATATGGGCAGCGCCATGACCTCCAGCCTGTTCGGTATGCAGAAGGTGATGCAGGCGCTGGAGCGCTACAATCTTTACTTCCTCGATAGCGTCACCATCGGCAACACTCAGGCCATGCGCGCGGCGCAGGGCACCGGCGTGAAGGTGATCAAGCGCAAGGTGTTCCTCGACGATACGCAGAACGAAGCGGATATCCGCTATCAGTTCAACCGCGCAATCGCTCTGGCACGGCGCAACGGTTCGGCTATCGCCATCGGCCACCCGCACCCAACTACGGTGCGCGTGCTGCAGCAGATGGTGTATAACCTGCCGCCGGATATTACCCTGGTACGCCCGAGCAGCCTGCTCAACGAACCGCAGGTCGATACCTCAACGCCGAATATCGCGCCGCCGCCTGCACAGCCGCCGCGCAACCCGTTCCGCGGCGTGAAGTTGTGCAAACCGAAGCGTCCGCCTGAGCCGGTCAACGCCAGTCGCTTCTTTACCATCCTGAGCGAAAGCATCAGCCAGAGTGCTCTGGTGCAGTACTACCAGTTGAAGTGGCAGGGCTGGGATAACCCCACCAACTAAATTTGCCGGGAATCCGGGCGCTTTTCCGCCACGGGTTCCTGCTTATCCTGATGGGCGTACCAGGCCTTGAAGTATTTGAGAAAGCTGTAGAAGGTCGCGTACAGCCCGGTGACTACGCCAACTTTCCCCTTGCGCCACGCCCCGCTGAACAGATACCACTTAAAGAAAGCGCCAATCGCGCTGATCATCCCGCGCCCAATCGACGGCCTGACCTTCTGGTATTTAACCAGCCGCGTAGTATAGCTATTGAGCTTATTGAACACTTCATGCAGGGAGTAGAAGGTATCGTGGCGCACGAAGCCTGGCAGCTTGCTGGCATGCTTATAGCCGACAACCTGATCGTCGACCGGTCTATCGTTAAAGCGCGCAACGGTACGATTAAATAAACGCACGGGAAAATCCGGCGATGAGACCGGGTAAATGGTTCGCACCTCTTCACCCAAAACGAACCAGTAGCGCGGCAGACGCCATGCGCAGTCAGGTGCAGGTTCATCGCCAGCTTTCAGCGCCAGAATAGCCGCCACGACATCATCATCGAGAATTTCATCGCTATCCATACACAGCACCCAGTCATGGGTGGCCAGGGATGTCGCGTAATTCATCTGTGCGCCGTGAGCGGTATAAGGATGGTGGTGAACAGTAAGACCGAATTGTTGGCAAATCTGCAGCGTGGCGTCCGTGCTGCCTGAGTCGATGACGATCACTTCATCGGCCACCTTGCTCAAAGGTGGTAAAACCTCCCGCAATAAGCGAGATGAATTACAGGTCAATAAGCATACAGAAAGTTTAAGCATAGTGTTTGTGTGGTTAAACGACGATTAAACTGACTGTATAAACGAATAGGCAAGAAAGCGATTTAGAAAAAGTGCGGAGTGGGTTAAGAATCAGAAAAGTGCAGGGTAACTCTCAAAAAAGCGCCCGCAGGCGCTTTTTTTATATACAACTCGAGTGGAATTAATCCCAGCTAAGAATCACTTTACCGGACTGGCCGGAGCGCATGGCGTCGAAGCCCTGCTGGAAGTCATCAATGCCAAAGCGATGTGTGATGATCGGCGAGAGATCCAATCCAGACTGAATAAGCGCGGCCATTTTGTACCAGGTTTCAAACATTTCCCGGCCGTAAATCCCTTTGATAAACAGCCCTTTGAAAATCACCTTGGTCCAGTCGATAGACATATCTGACGGCGGGATGCCAAGCATGGCAATACGCCCGCCGTGGTTCATGGTATCCAGCATGGTACGAAACGCCGGCGGTGCGCCGGACATCTCCAGGCCCACATCAAAACCTTCAGTCATGCCCAGCTCGGCCATCACATCGTTAAGGTTCTCTTTTGCCACGTTTACCGCGCGGGTGACGCCCATTTTGCGCGCCAGTTCCAGACGGTATTCGTTCACATCGGTGATCACCACGTTACGTGCACCGACGTGTTTCGCCACTGCCGCCGCCATCACGCCAATCGGGCCTGCGCCGGAGACCAGCACGTCTTCACCGACGAGGTCGAAAGAGAGCGCGGTATGAACGGCATTACCAAACGGGTCGAAAATCGACGCCAGATCGTCAGAGATATTGTCCGGGATCTTGAACGCGTTAAACGCCGGGATCACCAGATATTCAGCAAAGCAGCCCGGACGGTTTACGCCGACGCCCGTCGTGTTGCGGCACAAATGCGTGCGCCCGGCGCGGCAGTTACGGCAGTGGCCACAGGTAATATGCCCTTCGCCGGAAACGCGATCGCCAAGCTTAAAGCCGCGCACTTCCTGACCGATACCCACCACTTCGCCCACGTATTCATGACCCACAACCATCGGGACCGGAATGGTTTTTTGCGACCACTCATCCCAGTTGTAGATATGCACGTCGGTACCGCAAATTGCGGTCTTGCGGATTTTAATCAGCAAATCGTTGTGGCCGACTTCCGGTTCCGGTACGTCGGTCATCCAGATGCCTTCTTCCGCCTTCAGTTTGGATAACGCTTTCATCTCACACCCTTAGGCAATCACGCCCAGTTGTTTACCGATGCGGGTAAAGGCTTCCACCGCACGTTCAATTTGTTCAGGGGTATGCGCCGCAGACATCTGGGTGCGAATACGCGCCTGGCCTTTTGGTACCACCGGATAGAAGAATCCAGTGACGTAAATACCTTCTTTTTGCAACTCGCGCGCGAACGCCTGCGCCACGGAGGCTTCACCGAGCATCACCGGGATAATGGCGTGATCGGCGCCCGCCAGGGTAAAGCCTGCGGCGCTCATTTTTTCACGGAACAGACGCGCGTTGGACCACAGACGGTCGCGCAGCTCGCTGCCCGATTCCACCATCTCCAGCACTTTAATCGAAGCGGCAACAATCGCCGGAGCCAGCGAGTTAGAGAACAGATACGGGCGAGAACGCTGGCGCAGCCACTCAACAACCTCTTTACGCGCTGCGGTATAGCCGCCGGACGCGCCGCCCAGCGCTTTGCCTAAGGTACCAGTGATGATATCGACCCGGCCCATCACATCGCAGTACTCATGAGAGCCGCGACCGTTTTCACCGACAAAGCCAACGGCGTGAGAGTCATCGACCATGACCAGCGCATCGTATTTATCCGCCAGATCGCAAACGCCTTTCAGGTTGGCAATGACGCCATCCATTGAGAATACGCCGTCGGTGGCGATCAGCACATGACGAGCACCCGCTTCGCGTGCCTCTTTCAGGCGAGCTTCCAGCTCCTGCATGTCGTTATTGGCGTAGCGAAAGCGCTTCGCTTTGCACAGGCGCACGCCGTCGATGATTGACGCATGGTTCAGGGCATCGGAGATAATCGCGTCTTCTGCGCCGAGCAGGGTTTCAAACAGGCCGCCGTTAGCGTCAAAGCAGGAAGAGTACAGAATCGCGTCTTCCATACCGAGAAAATCCGCCAGCTTCTTCTCAAGCACTTTATGGCTGTCCTGAGTACCGCAGATAAAGCGCACGGAGGCCATACCAAAGCCGTGGCTGTCCATTCCACTTTTCGCGGCGGCAATCAGCTCCGGGTGGTTCGCGAGACCCAGATAGTTATTGGCGCAGAAGTTAATCACCTGGCTCCCGCCGACGGTGATATCCGCCTGCTGCGCCGAAGTGATAATCCGTTCTTCTTTAAACAACCCTTCCGCGCGCGCGGTATCCAGGTCATTGGTTAACTGTTTGTAGAAATCACCACGCATTGCAACTCTCCAGATTCGGCAAAATTTGGCACATATTACCTAAAGCTATACGCTGATACGAGATGATGCATTCCTGAATGAATTATTTGCAGCATAAATCACGAGACCCTCTACACCTTTTCGGCGAATGGCTGAAGCCTTTCCGATGTGGTGATATGATATGAGTATTCATGTCCGGATTGTCTCTGGGCACCCTACTTCAAAGGTTACAGTTATGATCATCGTTACCGGCGGCGCAGGCTTTATCGGCAGCAACATCGTTAAAGCACTGAATGACCAAGGCATTACCGATATTCTGGTTGTCGATAATCTGAAAGACGGCACCAAATTCATTAACCTGGTGGATTTGAACATTGCCGATTACATGGATAAAGAAGACTTCCTGATCCAGATTATGGCAGGCGAAGAGTTCGACGATATCGACGCAATCTTCCATGAAGGCGCCTGTTCTTCCACCACTGAGTGGGACGGCAAGTACATGATGGATAACAACTATCAGTACTCTAAAGAGCTGCTGCACTACTGCCTGGAGCGTGAAATCCCGTTCCTGTACGCCTCTTCCGCGGCGACCTACGGTGGCCGCACCAGCGACTTTATTGAGTCCCGCGAATATGAGCAGCCGCTCAACGTCTACGGCTATTCTAAGTTTCTGTTCGATGAATACGTGCGCCAGATCCTGCCGGAAGCGAACTCGCAAGTTGTCGGCTTCCGTTATTTCAACGTCTACGGGCCACGCGAAGGGCACAAAGGCAGCATGGCCAGCGTCGCGTTCCATCTCAATACTCAGTTGAATAATGGCGAAAGTCCGAAACTGTTCGAAGGCAGCGACGGCTTTAAGCGCGACTTCGTCTACGTCGGCGATGTCGCTGCGGTAAACCTGTGGTTCTGGGAAAACGGCGTCTCCGGCATCTTCAACCTGGGCACCGGCCGCGCGGAATCCTTCCAGGCGGTAGCGGACGCCACGCTGGCTTATCATCAGAAAGGCAGCATCGAATACATTCCGTTCCCGGATAAACTGAAAGGTCGCTACCAGGCGTTTACCCAGGCAGATCTGACTAACCTGCGCGCAGCGGGCTATGACAAACCGTTTAAGACCGTGGCCGAAGGCGTAACGGAATATATGGCCTGGCTCAACCGCGATAGTCATGCGAATTCATAAAATCATTCGAGCAGTATCAAGGCGGCAACTGAGTGAATCTTCAGGAACATAGGATAACTATGTGACTGAAGTGAACGAAGACAGACAACGCAGAGACAGCTTGAAGGATGAAATGAATGAAGATACTGGTGATCGGCCCGTCATGGGTGGGTGACATGATGATGTCGCAAAGTCTCTATCGTACGCTCAGGGCGCGCTATCCCCAGGCAATCATCGACGTGATGGCACCCGCGTGGTGTCGTCCGCTGCTGTCGCGTATGCCAGAAGTCAATGAAGCGATCCCGATGCCGCTCGGCCACGGCAAGCTGGAAATCGGCGAGCGCCGCAAGCTTGGGCACAGCCTGCGTGAGCGTCGTTACGATCGCGCTTACGTGCTACCGAATTCGTTTAAGTCGGCCCTGGTGCCGTTCTTCGCGGGTATCCCGCTTCGTACCGGCTGGCTTGGCGAGATGCGCTACGGTCTGCTGAACGATGCCCGCAAACTGGATAAAGAAGCCTGGCCGCTGATGGTTGAACGTTATGTCGGTCTGGCTTACGACAAAGGCGTGATGCGCTGCGCGAAAGACCTGCCGCAGCCGCTGCTGTGGCCGCAGTTGCAGGTGAATGAAGGTGAGAAATCGCAGACTTGTAACGCGTTCAACCTCTCCTCTGACCGCCCGATTATCGGTTTCTGCCCCGGCGCGGAATTTGGCCCGGCCAAACGCTGGCCACACTACCACTACGCTGAGCTGGCGAAACAGCTGATCGACGACGGTTATCAAATCGCCCTGTTCGGTTCTGCTAAAGATAACGAAGCGGGCAAAGAGATCATCGCCACGCTGAGCACAGAGCAGCAGGCATGGTGTCGCAACCTGGCCGGGGAGACCCAGCTTGAGCAGGCCGTCATTCTGATCGCCGCCTGTAAAGCGGTGGTCAGCAACGACTCCGGCCTGATGCACGTCGCCGCCGCGCTGGACCGTCCGCTGGTCGCGCTCTATGGCCCGAGCAGCCCGGATTTCACCCCGCCGTTGTCGCATAAAGCGCGCGTTATCCGCCTGATTAGCGGCTACCACAAAGTGCGCAAAGGCGATGCTGCCGAAGGTTATCACCAAAGCTTGATCGACATTACCCCACAGCGCGTACTGGAAGAACTAAACGCGCTGTTGACGGAAAAACTGGAAACAGAGGAAGCGTAGCGGATGCGGGTATTGATCGTAAAAACCTCGTCCATGGGCGACGTACTGCACACGCTGCCCGCGCTGACCGACGCCGCGCAGGCCTTTCCCGGTATTCGTTTCGACTGGGTCGTTGAGGAAGGCTTCGCGCAGGTCCCTTCATGGCATGAAAACGTCGATCGGGTGATCCCGGTGGCGATTCGTCGCTGGCGCAAAGCATGGTTTTCCGCGCCAATAAAAGCCGAGCGCAAGGCATTTCGCGAAGCAGTGCAGGCGGAAAAATACGACGCAATTATTGACGCTCAGGGGCTGCTGAAAAGCGCTGCGCTGGTAACCCGCCTGGCCCGTGGCGTTAAGCACGGCATGGACTGGAAGACCGCCCGCGAACCGCTGGCGAGCCTGTTCTATAACCGTCGCCACCATATCGCTAAACAGCAACACGCCGTTGAGCGCACCCGCGAGTTGTTCGCCAAAAGCCTCGGCTACGCAAAGCCAAAAACTCAGGGCGACTACGCCATCGCCTGCCATTTTTTGCGCCAGGATGACGTCTCTGCTGCACCGTATCTGGTGTTCCTGCACGCCACCACTCGCGATGATAAACACTGGCCGGAAGAGAACTGGCGGGCGCTGATCGCCCTGTTGGCCGACAGCGGACTGAGAGTGAAGCTGCCGTGGGGCGCACCGCATGAAGAAGCGCGGGCCAGACGCCTGGCGGAAGGACATGATTTTGTCGACGTATTGCCGCGCATGAGCCTGGAGCAGGTAGCCCAGGTGCTGGCAGGCGCGCGCGGGGTGGTTTCCGTCGACACCGGCCTGAGCCATTTAACCGCCGCGCTCGATAAACCAAATTTCACGCTATACGGCCCGACCGATCCGGGGCTGATTGGCGGCTACGGTAAAAATCAGTACGTCGTGCGCCCGGAAAACGGCAGCAGCACGGGGGATATTGCCGCCACCCGGGTTCTGCAATTGTTGAAATCTCAGGAACTGGCTTAATGGGTTCATTGTTTAAGCAGATCTATCGCTACACGCATCGACGAGCCTTTCGCCATAACGAAAATCTCTGGCCGTTTACCCACATCACCCGCGCGGCGAGCGGTGAAATTCGCACACTCGAATATAAGGGAAAAACGGTTCCGCTGGTTAACCTGAGCGAGCTAAAAGATAGCGCACAGGGTGAAGTGCTGCTGACGGCGACTGGTCCCTCGACCCGAAGCATCGATTTTTCTCTGCTGCCGAACCGCATTCCGGTGATGGGGGTAAATGGTGCCTGGCATCTTTCTAATAAGATTAAATTTTCTCTCTATACCATCGTGGATATGGAGTTTTACGACAAAAAACCGGACGTTATTCGTTCGGTGATTAGCCAACCCGATCTCATCCTCTTCACCACCATGCACGGTATTGCCAAAATCCTCGACCGCCATGGCTCAGAGCTTCGCTGTCGTTTGGCATTAATTGAAGACGCCTGTTATAAAATCTACCAGCCCAAAGTCGCCAAAAGCGCGATACAGCAAGCCTGGCGACATATCGATGCTCTGCGCTTTCACCCACAGCGGCAGGATATTTGCTTTAGCACCGATATCCGTCACGGGATTTTTGATGCCGGAACCGTGGTCTACTGGGCGCTACAAATCCTGATGTGGTTGGGATTCAAAACGATTCTGATCAGTGGGCTGGATATGAGTAATTTCAGCCAACCACGGTTCTACGAAACAGAGCAGGATAAACTCCCTTCCTGGCTGGAAAATAAGGTGGATGACCTCGTCATGCCGTCCTTTTCGCACGCTGCCAACGTGCTGCAACAAAACCATATCCGGGTTGTGAACTTCTCTTTGCAAAGCGCGGTTCCGGAAACGATTTTCGAAAAGGTTTCTTTTGATGAGTACTTTAAAAATCAGTAACTACGCCAGACAGGGTTACACTGTTTTATTTCCTTTGTTTCTGTTTTTTAGCGCTATTTTTTGCGTATCAACCCGAGCAAACAATCTTCTTCACTTATCTATTTTGCTGTTTTTGCTTTCACTACTGAATAAAGACAACCGTCGGGCAGTAGTGGAGAGCTTGCGTCAGCTATGGCCGGCTTATGCCCTGCTGGCGACGTTCTTTATCTACTATGCGCTGAGCAATGTTTGGGGCCAGACGCCGCAGCACATCGACTCCCCACTGACCCACGGCACCTATTTGATTTTCTATCTGCTGCTGCTGACAACGCTGCTTGGCAACCCACGTACCCGACACCTGGCGCTGCTGAGCGTGGTGGCCGGGATTACGGTGCTTTCTCTCTGGACGATGGTTATCGATTTTTCGCTCGTCCTCAAGGAACGCATCGTTTCGCCTGGCAACCCCGGTCCAACCAACGTTATCGACCTCGCGGGCTATTGCGGTATTGGCATTCTCATTTGCGGTATGCTGCTCAAAGAAAAAGGCAGCCATTTTCTGTATTTACCACTGATCATCATGCTGGTGATGATGGTGCTGACCCAAAGCCGGGGACCAATTATCGCGCTGGCGGTGGCTTTCGTTTGCACCCTGCATCTGCATGTCTTTACCCGCCGTAATGCGCTAATTATCGCCGCACTGGCGATCGTTTTGGGGCTACTTTTCGTCTTCACGCCGCTGGGAGACCTGCTGCTGGCACGCTTTGAAGAGCTGGGTACCCAAAGCGGATTACGCATCAGCATCTGGCATCATACCGTTGAAGAAGTTGCCAGCCAGCCATGGCTGGGCCGCGGCTTTGACTACGAGCTTGATTTCACCAACTACAGCGGCGAACACATCACCACTACCCACAGTGTCTATCTTGGCTCGTTGCTTAAGGGCGGCATTATTGGCCTGGGACTGCTGCTGGCGGTCATTGCAGGCGGATTGTGGCGGGCGTGGAGCAAACAGCGTGAAGATGGCCGCTACGGACTGGCGATTTTTATCTATGCGCTGATTTTTATGGCTTCGCAGGGAATGTTTATCATCAGCAACCCTCGGGAAACCTGGCCGCTGTTCTGGCTACCCTTAGGAATTGCGCTGAGCAGTCGCCTGAAGACGAAACACTAAATGCGGCACTCTGCGCTCTTCTGTCATTGCCCGGTGGCGGCTAGCGCCTTACCGGGCCTACGGGGAGTATATAACATGATGATATTGATGGTTTTGTAGGTCAGGTAAGGCGCTAGCCGCCACCTGACAGAAATGCGTGCACTGTATCTACAACAGGTTTGTCATCAGTATCCAGGGCCCTGACGCGGGCCCTTTTTATACCTGCTTGCGAGAGGCAATAAGGTTATCCGCCTGCGCTTTGATGACGGGCCAGACGGCATCAACCGTCATATCAGCAACATTTGTCTCTTCGCAGACAACCTGTTTAGCCTTGTCATAGCCCGGGGCCCAGATGGTATATCCCGGCAGGCCGGTGTCTTTTAGTTTGCGCTTGTTGTAAACCGCAACCATCGGCTTGTCGAACGCCCTGGCGATATGCACGACGGCGGTATCCGCCGTAATGACCAAGTCGCAGCAACGAATAACCTCTACCGCTGAATTAATATTGCTATCGGGCAAATACAGCGCCGAATCCAGTTTCAGCTGACGAATTTTTTCGCTGTGCCCCACCATCACCACGCTCACCTTGTAAGGCAGCGCATGCAGTCGCTCAATTAAAGCGGTGACCTGGTGACGACAAAAGTCTTTATCGGTTGAGGCGGTGAACGGGTTTATCGCGATACGCAGTTCGCTATCCTGCTCCTGAGCGAACAAGCATTTAACTTTTTCATGTTCACCAGCGTCACCGGGAAGATGATAATGGTAATGCTCACTGGCTACGCCAAATAACCGGGCCACTTCTTTATAGCGGGCAGAAATATGGCGGCTACTATCGAAAAAAGAGATCGAATGATCGTAAAGTTTATATTCTTCTTTATTAAAACCAATGACACAGTCGAGGCGTAAATCGGCGAGTAATTTAAAACGCTCATAGGTTTTAACATCATCAAAATCGACAACCGCGTCAAACCCTGACGCGCGCAATTCATTTAGCGACATGCGGGGTTGATATAAATAGACATGCTCCAGAAAATCTGCCCCCGCAAGCATGCGTTTACAGATTGGCCCCGTGAGCACGGAAACCTGATAGCCCTGGTCCGCCAGCAGCCTTGCACAGCCGGTTGTAACCACCATGTCACCGACCTTATCATCCAGGCGTAATAATAAAACGCGCTGAACCTGTGCAGGATTAAAGGGCTGGCGTGCGCTTTTATTTCTGTAACGATAGTTAATTAACTTAAACTTAATTTCGCGGAAGAACGCATTTTTCTTCCGCGTGAACTGCTTGACGATACGCATACGGTACCTGGTTATGATCTTTTATCGCTGTGTGTATTTCTGTTGGTAGTACTCCGCCAACGTCATTCCCTTCACCTGCGGTGCCAGCCAGCTGAAAAAAGCCTCCAGATCGGCGTATAAGCGCTCGATATCCTGCTCATTTTTAAACGTTGGGCTGCCGCCAGGCATGTACTCAGAAGAGTGGAGCATATATTCGACGTAGTCATTACCCTGAGTCAACGTCTGTTCCACGACTTTTTTCATCGTTTCGACGTTGCCGCCCATCGGACGCAGCCAGTGAACGGACGGTGAGCGCACCTTGCCTCGCAAGCGATCGTATCCCTGCTTCAGGCTATTCATCCAGGCAGAATGCTTGTACTGAATGCTCATCGGCACTTCCAGCAGCGGCGACTGGCCTTCACGGCGAATATCGTTCTCATCGAGGAAGTAGGCGTGCTGCGGGAAGTTGCGATAATCGGTGCCGCCGTCGCCCTGCGGCGCGCCTTTGGCCGTTTTCCAGTTCACCCGAGGGGTGACCGAGCAATCGACCAGATAGCCGTACTCCACCAGCAGACGCGCATAGCGCTCATCAAAAGCCCAGCGCCCGGCGCGATGGCTAACCATTTTGGTCTGGAAGGTGTCTTCCAGCAGACGAGTCATATAGTCGACTTTTTCTCGCATCGCCGCATCGCTGTACTCAATCAGATACGGTTTATGCCGCCAATCGTCATCGGTAAGCGGGTCGGTCGGTGGGCTGTTCCAGGCGTGCAGATGCATACCAATTTCCGCCGTTCCCCGGGCAATCACATCTTTGGCAAACTCGATATAAACGGGGTCAATGGCCATTTCATAGTTGGTCAAATAAACAGGTTTGAAGCCATACTTTTCGCAAAGCTGCTGAAAACGCGGTAAATAGCGCGCATTCTCGGTGGTGATGCTGTCATGTTTTTGCCAGAGGTTATCGCCCTCTGTATCAATCGTGATGAGAAATGCGGGTTTGTGCACGAAAACGTCCTCAGGCCATACGTATCGGGTCATGGTAGAGCAAGACAACGCTTCTCTCAATCTATCTGATCCCCTAGAATCGGAACCCTTATCCTGGATGAAGAACAGAGTATGACGCCTGAAACCCGCACTTCCAGCCGCGTAAACCCGGCGCGAATCCTGGTTATCAAGCTTCGCCATCATGGCGACATGTTATTGATAACCCCGCTTATTCACGCTCTAAAACAGCAATATCCCGCCGCGCACGTGGATGTTCTGCTTTATGAAGAGACCCGGGATATGCTCGCGGCGAACGCCGATATCAACCACATTTATGGTATTGATCGGCGTTGGAAAAAGCAGGGAACCGGCCACCAGCTGAAGATGGAGTGGCAGCTAATTCGCACCCTCCGCCAGCAGCGCTACGATATAGTGCTCAATCTTGCCGATCAGTGGCCCAGCGCGATCATCACTAAGCTAACCGGCGCGGCAACCCGCATCGGCTTTGATTTCCCGAAACGCCGTCATCCGGCCTGGCGTTTCTGCCATACCGCCCTCGCTTCAACCGAGCTGCATAATCAGCTGCATACGGTGCAGCAAAATCTGTCGATTCTGGCGCCGCTTGGGCTGAATGTTGATGATGCCCCAGCAAAAATGGGCTACAGCGAGCAGGACTGGGCCACCAGTCGCGCACTGCTACCGGAAGGGTTTCAGGACAACTATATTGTTATTCAGCCAACCTCCCGCTGGTTCTTTAAATGCTGGCGCGAAGAGCGAATGAGCGCCCTGATTAACACCCTCTCTGAGGCGGGCTATGCGGTGGTGTTGACCTCCGGCCCTGACGCCAAAGAGAAACAGATGGTCGAGACGATTATGGCAGGCAGCCCCGATGCCCGTCTGCACTCCCTCGCCGGGCAGTTGACCCTTCGTCAGCTGGCGTCAGTCATCGACCATGCCCGTCTGTTTATCGGCGTAGACTCGGTGCCGATGCATATGGCCGCCGCGCTGAACACGCCGCTGGTCGCGCTGTTCGGCCCCTCCAAGCTCACCTTCTGGCGTCCATGGCAGGCGCAAGGAGAGGTGATCTGGGCGGGGGATTTTGGCCCCATTCCCGATCCCGACGACATTGATACCAACACCGACGAACGCTATCTCGATTTAATCCCCACCGACGCGGTTATCGCGGCGGCGAAAAAGGTACTGGCATGAGTAAATTCAGGCTGGCTCTGGTACGCCAGAAGTATCGCCCGGACGGCGGCGCGGAGCGCTTTGTCTCCCGCGCGCTGGAAGCCCTCGACGACAGCGATCTTGAACTGAACGTCATCACCCGCGAGTGGCAGGGCCCGGTGAAGCCCGAGTGGAACATTCACATCTGCAACCCGCGCAAATGGGGACGCATCAGCCGCGAGCGCGGTTTTGCCGAAGCTGCGCGCCAGCTGTGGCAGCGCGAGTCCTTCGACCTGGTGCAAAGTCATGAGCGCATCCCCGGTTGCGACCTGTATCGCGCCGGAGACGGCGTACATCGCCGTTGGCTTCAGCAACGTTCGCGTATTCTGCCCGGCTGGAAAAGCCGTCTGCTGTTCACTGACCGCTACCATCGCTATGTGATGCAGGCCGAGCGCGAAATGTATCAGGACGCGCACCTGCGCGGCGTCATCTGCAATGCAGAGATGATTAAACAAGAGATTATTGAAGACTTCGGTCTGCCGGCGGAAAAAATCCACGTTATCTATAACGCCATCGATAACCAGCGTTTTCTACCGCCTACGGAAGAAGCCTTTGTTGCGCTACGCACCAAATGGGATTTGCCGTTGCAGGCGACCTGCCTGATCTACGTCGGTTCCGGCTTTGAGCGTAAAGGGCTGGATGCAGCGATTCGCGCCATCGCCCCGACCGATCGCTATCTGTTAGTGGTTGGCAAAGATAAAGAGCAGAGTCGCTATCAGCAGTTGGCGAAAACGCTGAACTGTGAAGATCGGGTTCGTTTCTTCGGCATGCAGTCAGAAACCCTGCCGTTCTATCAAATGGCCGACGGCCTGCTGCTACCAACGCTGTACGATCCATTCCCTAACGTTATCCTTGAAGCGATGGCCTGCGGCCTGCCGGTCATTACCACCACCGGCTGCGGCGGCGCGGAGTTTATCGTTCAGGGCAGCAACGGCTACGTTTGCGACGCGCTGGATATCCCAGCCCTGCAGGAGTCCGTTATCGCGCTGCCCGCCCGCGCCTTAGGTTCTACGCAAGGCGAACGTGCCCGCGAGCGCATTATGACCTGCACCAGCGAACGGTTATCGGCGCAGCTGCTCTCCCTCTATCAGGATCTGGTGAAATAACGATGCGCATACTGTTTGTTATCGACGGCCTGCCCGGCGGCGGCGCGGAAAAAGTGGTGCTGACGCTGGCGGAACAGTTTCTTAAAGAGGGAGAGCAGGTGTCGCTTTTTTCCCTGCGCGACGTCTGCGATTACCCGCTGCCGGAAGGGCTGAACTATCAGGTGATCGCCGACCGCTGCCGCAAACCGTGGCGCAAACTGACCGAGCTATCCCGGCGCGCGCGCCAGCTTGATGCGGCTATCGATAAAGCAGAACAGCAGGGCCATTTCGATCTGGTGCTCTCAAATCTGCATAAGACTGATCGCATTGTCTCCCGCAGCCGCCTGCTGAGCGGGCGTAACGTCTGGTTCTGCCTGCACGGCGTGTTCTCCACTTCCTATCTCGGCCATCGCACCGGTTTTGACCGCTGGATGAAACAGCAGAAGATCAAACGCGTTTACCAGGGGCGCAACGTCGTCACCGTTTCCGATGCGGTCGGCAAGGATCTGGTTGAACAGTTCGCCATTCGTCCAGCCCAGCTGAAAACGATTTATAATCCGTTTGATATCGCCGCCCTGCTCACCGCAGCTGAAGAACCCAGCGAACGGCCCGACGGCGACTATATTATTCACGTAGGTCGCTTCCACCCGGGTAAACGCCACGACCGCCTGATTGAAGCCTATGCGCAAAGCGGCATCGACGCGCCGCTGGTGCTGCTGGGGCAGGGAAAACCGGAGCAAGAACAGCACCTGCGCCAGCTGGCACAGCAGCTACAGGTTGACGATCGCGTCCTGTTTAAAGGCTTCCAGAAAAACCCGCTGCCGTGGATTAAAGGCGCACGGATGCTGGTCCTGAGCTCAGATAGCGAAGGTTTTGGCAACGTGGTGGTAGAAGCGCTGCTGCTCAACACGCCGGTTGCCAGCACCCGCTGTCCGGGCGGTGTCACCGAGATTTTAACCGGCGAACTGGCTCGTGGTCTGGCGGATTTGAACAGCCCGGCGCTAGCCCAGACGATGCAAAGCATTTACCATAGCCCGCCTGCCATCGACGCCCTAATGCTGGAAAAATTCAGCGTGGCGACAATTTGTCAGCAGTATCGTCAGCTGCGTAGCGCCTGACGCCGTTATTCAACCAGGATCGAATGATTTATGAGTCAAACGCCTTTACTGAGCATCGTGGCCGCCGTCTATAACGGCGAAAAATTCCTTGCGCAATTCTTTGAGTGCCTTGAGCAACAGCAGTTGGAAAGCTATGAACTGATCCTGGTGAACGACGGGTCGACGGACGCCAGCCTGGCGGTTATCGACCAGTGGAAGGACCGTCTGCAAAATGTGATCGTGCTGGAACAGGAAAATCAGGGCGTTTCGGTGGCGCGTAACACCGGCCTCGCCGTCGCCACCGGTAAGTACCTGACCTTCCCGGATATCGACGATAAGATTTACCCAGGCATGTACAGCACGCTTCTGGAGATGGCGGAAAAGGGCAACCTTGACGTCGCCACCTGCAACGGTCGCTACGTCTACGAGACGAAAAAAGATATCCACCCTATATTCCCGCTGGATAAATTGCAGTCTACCGGCGTACTGCCCGGTCACGTGTGGTTAAAGCAGGCGCTGGATTCGCGTAAATTCCTGCATGTCACCTGGCTGAATATCTACCGTCGCGAATTTATCGCGAGCCATAACTTCCACTTTGAGCCGGGCCTGCGCCATCAGGATATCCCCTGGACCACGGAAGTGTTGCTGACAGCAGAACGCGTGCAGTACACCAGCGAGCAGTTCTACGACTACTATATTCACTCGGAATCGGTATCGCACAAGCCGGACAACGACGATACGCTGATGCGCTCAGCTCGCCACTACATGAAGATTCTGGAGATGCTGGACGCCATCAATCAGCGTTATCCGGACAAGGTTCGCGATATTTCCGCCTGCCGCTGGCAAATCGCCAAAGAGGGGCTGGGAATTATTCATACTTTCGATAGCATGAAAGATGAATCAAAAAAGCATATTATAATTAAAGAATTCTTCGACCGCGGGATCTGGAGTCTTATCTGGAAAAACGCCCGCACGTTCCGTCTACGCTGGCGTCTTGGACGCCGCTATCTGCGCATCAAGCGCTATCGCGATGTGGCTTAATATTGAATCCCATAGATTCCGCCAAAGAGATAGCTTTACGCGGGTTAAATGCTTAGAATTTGCCCGCAAAAACATGAAAACGGATAAATCGCTTGGAATTGCTTTATACCGCCCTGCTTTACCTTATTCAGCCACTGGTTTGGCTACGACTTCTCTTACGTAGCCGTAAGGCCCCTGCCTACCGCAAACGCTGGGCTGAACGTTATGGCTACTGTCAGAACAAGGTAGAACCGGACGGCATTCTGCTGCATTCCGTTTCCGTCGGCGAAACCCTGGCGGCGATCCCGCTGGTACGCGCGTTACGTCATCGTTATCCCTATCTGCCGATCACCGTTACTACCATGACGCCAACAGGCTCCGAGCGGGCGATGTCCGCCTTCGGTAAAGACGTTCATCACGTCTACCTGCCTTACGATCTGCCCGGTGCCATGAACCGCTTCTTCAACACCGTCCAGCCCAAGCTGGTTATTGTGATGGAGACCGAGCTGTGGCCGAATATGGTCGCGACCCTGCATAAGCGTAAAATTCCGCTGGTCATTGCCAACGCCCGCCTGTCCGAGCGCTCGGCGAAGGGCTACGCCAAGCTGGGCAAATTTATGCGTCGGCTGCTGAGCCGTATCACGCTTATCGCCGCGCAAAATGAAGAAGACGCGAACCGTTTTATCGCCCTGGGCCTGAAGCGCAATCAGTTGGCGGTTACCGGTAGCCTGAAGTTTGATATCTCGGTTACGCCTGAACTGGCTGCTCGCGCCATCACCCTGCGCCGCCAGTGGGCACCGCATCGTCAGGTCTGGATTGCCACCAGCACCCACGACGGCGAAGAACAAATTGTTCTCCAGGCGCATAAAAAGCTGCTGGAGACGTTCCCCAATCTGCTGCTGATCCTCGTCCCTCGCCATCCGGAACGTTTTAGCGATGCCCGCGAAATGGTGCAGAAAGCAGGAATGAGCTACACCCTGCGCAGCACTGGCGAAATCCCATCGAACAGTACCCAGGTGGTGATTGGCGATACGATGGGCGAGCTAATGCTGCTGTACGGAATCGCCGACCTTGCGTTCGTTGGCGGCAGCCTGGTGGAGCGCGGCGGTCATAATCCGCTGGAGCCCGCCGCCCATGCGATTCCCGTGTTGATGGGCCCGCACACCTTCAACTTCAAAGATATCTGCGCCAAGCTGCAGCAGGACGACGGTCTGATTACCGTGACCGATGCCAGCTCGCTGGTGACCCAGGTGTCTAACCTGCTGACCGACGAAGATTATCGTCTGTGGTACGGTCGCCACGCGGTGGAAGTGCTGCATCAAAATCAGGGCGCACTCTCCCGTCTGCTACAGTTACTGCAACCTTATCTGCCGCAGCGGAGCCACTAATGTCGCCTCGACTCTCGGTCGTAATGATCGCCAAAAATGCGGCGGATCTGCTGCCTGATTGTCTGGCATCAGTAAGCTGGGCCGATGAGGTAATCTTGCTGGATTCTGGCAGCAGTGATAACACCGTCGAATTAGCCCGCAGCCTCGGTGCTCAGGTTCATATCAATCGCGACTGGCAGGGTTATGGCATTCAGCGCCAGCGCGCCCAGGGCTACGCCACCGGCGACTACGTGCTGATGATCGATACCGACGAGCGCGTCACCCCAGAGCTTGAGCAATCCATCCGCAGCGTGCTGGCAGCGCCAAAAAGCGGTGCTATCTATAGCATCGCCCGGCGAAACTATTTTCTCGGTCGCTTTATGCGCCATAGCGGCTGGTATCCGGACCGCGTAATGCGCCTGTACCAACGCGACCATTACCGCTATAACGATAATCTGGTGCATGAGTCTGTCGACAGCAAAGGCGCACAGGTTATCGAACTCTCGGGCGACCTGTTGCATCTGACCTGCCGTGACTTTTCCGGCTTTCAGCAAAAGCAGCTGGCCTATGCCGCCGCCTGGGCCCAGGAGCGCCACCAGAAGGGTAAGAAGACCTCGCTAACCGGTATCTTCGGCCATACGCTGGGTGCCTTCGTGAAAACACTGCTGCTACGCGGCGGCGTTCTGGATGGAAAACAAGGTTGGCTACTGGCTGTGGTCAACGCGCAATATACGTTTAATAAATACACCGAGCTGTGGGCGCTAAGCCGCGGCTACTCGGAGAAAGTGTAATTATGAGCACAAAAGCGATCTATCCGGGCACCTTCGACCCTATCACTAACGGCCATATCGATATCATCACCCGTGCGGCCAGCATGTTTGATAAAGTCTTGCTGGCTATCGCCGCCAGCCCGAGCAAAAAGCCGATGTTTACCCTCGATGAGCGCATCGCGCTGGCAGAGCAGGCAACCGCACATCTGGTCAACGTTGAAGTGATTGGCTTTAGCGATTTAATGGCCAATTTCGCTCGCGCGCAGCAGGCGAATATTTTAATTCGCGGCCTGCGAGCGGTGGCGGATTTTGAATATGAGATGCAGCTGGCGCACATGAACCGCCACCTGATGCCGACGCTGGAGAGCGTGTTTCTGATGCCGTGCAAAGAGTGGTCGTTTATCTCCTCTTCGCTGGTGAAAGAGGTAGCGCGCCACCAGGGCGATGTCTCTCACTTCCTGCCTGCTAACGTGCATCAGGCGCTGCTGAAGAAGCTGTAGGGCGTTCTTCCCGGAGGCGGCGCTTGACGCGCCTGTCCGGGCTACCAGTCCGCAGACGGCTGGAAACCTGTAGCCCGGCTAAGCGCAGCGCGAGCCGGGATCAACGCAACCACCGCACTTTACTTCTGGCACTGGCGGCAATAAAACGTCGCCCGCTGCGCATGTTTGCTGCCGATAATTGGCGTTCTGCAAATACGACAGGGTTCACCCTTACGACCATAAACCTGTAATTCCTGGGCAAAATAGCCCGGCTTACCGTCGCTTTGCAGGAAATCTTTTAGCGTCGTCCCGCCCTGCTCGATGGAGCGCAACAGCACCAGCTTTATCACCTTTACCAATTGCTCGCACTCTTCGCGTGAAAGCGATGAAGCGAGCCTGTCGGGGTGGATCCCCGCCGAGAACAGCGATTCGCTGGCATAGATATTACCGACCCCGACCACCAGCTTGTTATCCATCAGCCAGGGCTTAATCGCAGTTTTCTTCTTCGCACACCTCTGCTGGAGATAGTCAGCATTGAAATCATCGCTTAGCGGCTCCGGCCCAAGATGCGCTAACACCGGATGACCCTCCAGCTCTTTGGCCCACAGCCAGGCGCCAAAGCGTCGCGGATCGGTATAGCGCAGAACCTTACCGTTGCTCATGATCAGATCAACGTGATCGTGTTTCTCTGCGGGGAGTTCTTCGCTCAGAATGCGCAAGCTTCCCGACATGCCCAGGTGGATGATAATCCAGCCGTCTGGCAGCTCCAGCAACAGATATTTGGCACGGCGGCGTACGCTGAGAACCGGAACGTCGCTCAGACGATAGATCTCTTCGGATACCGGCCAGCGCAGGCGTCCGTTGCGCACCACGGCGTGCAGGATGGTCGCCCCAACCAGATGCGGCTCAATACCGCGGCGGCTGGTTTCTACTTCAGGTAATTCAGGCATATTTTTCTCATATGAAAACAGCAGGCGCTCCTATTTTACCTCGTTCAGAAGGCAACGACGCGGTTAGTGCTGAAAATTCACACCAACGGTTATCTGTCTGCCGTCGGGCTGTGGTTTAAACTTCCAGCGCCAGAGCATATCCACCGCCTGCGCATCATACTCTTCCACTTCGCTGCTTTTGCTTACCAGCACCAGCGTCGGAGCGCCGCTTTTATCAATATCAACGGTAAGCTCGGCCCGTTTATCACCCTGCGCCTGCGGCGTCTTCCATTTAACGTTGAAGAAAGGCGCGTTTAACACCTCATTCTGGTCGATATCAACCGTCATACTCACCGGTGGGTCAAAGGGAACGACCTTTTCATGACGGTCCAGTATTTTGCTCGCAGGCAAAATTTTTCCGGCTTTTGCGGTATCTTCACCTTTCGCTCTTTCCCCGAGGATATCGGCATAATCTGCGTATACTTTTGCCGAAAGAATCGCATTACGCTCGCCCATGCCAACCCGCATCAGCAGCTTGGTTTTGATATTCGCTATTTTCTGCTCAGTATCCTCAGCAAGCGGTTGTAGCAACATGGAGTAGATCATCGCGCCGATATACAGTTCAGGATCGCGCTCAGCCCACAGGCTGCCCCAGGCCATCCACACCTGCGGATCCTCCGGGGCGAGCGCCAACAGCTGCGCCCACGTTGCCCGGTTCTCTTCAAAGGAAGCAAAGCTCTTTCTCAGCGCCAGATCCTTCAATAACGGCGCATAGTACGGATGCGTATCGACCAGCTTTTCCATCGCTTCCGTCATTTCAGTAAAGCCTTCCATTCTGCCTTTGGGACTTTTATCCCGCTTTTTGAAGTAGACGAGCTGTAGATTTCGCGCCTCTTCCGCGCTGAGTTTCTTCTGCGGAAACAGCGCTTTCATCCGGGTGAATTGAGCGGTCATCTCTTGCGCGGCAGTTTCCATCCCGGCTTTATTATGCCGGGCCGCCAGCCGGGCGATACGCGTCGCTCGTGATTCCATCTCCCGATAGTGCTCCTCAGGAGGCAGACGATCGCTGATAAAGTTCACCGGTATCAGCAAGCGCTCTCCATGCCGGTTAGAAGCAAAACGCCACTGCTGCACGTAGTAGAGCGCCGCTTTGTCAAACTCGGGAACGCCGCTACTGCACTCGACCACCGCGTTTAATAGATCGCCGCCTACCCCAGTATCCACCGAAAGCACCGTTGTCGCCGACTTGATAAATTTATTTATCGTCGGATAGAACATTGGAGACACCGACTCTTTCGCAATCCCATATCTTTCGGCCTCAATGCTTACGTGCCCAGGAAAGCGCTCGTTAATCGGGCTGGCGCTACGCACGGAGCCTTGTTTAAACACGATTGAACGCGCCAGGGGTAGGACCTTTTCGGCTTCCCCATTTTCATTCACTGCCAGCGATGAATCACAGGAGCGCGTCTGCATTCTGGCCCGCAGAATTTGCAGGATTTGCCGATCTTCAGGCGGCATTTGAGCAATATATGCCTCTAACCGCTGCTGTAGGGCTGGCTGGCGTGGGCTATCCTTCAGGCCCTCCGCCATCAATAATCCGCTAGTAATGCTTTGCGTGAGCGGCTGAAACTGCGAATTTCGCACCCGCTCATCATCACGAGACTGGATCAGCGCTAATGCCCAGCCCAGCCAGGCGTCAGGGTTTTCCGGCGCAATGGCGATTGCCTGGCGAAATGCTCTTTCCGCCTGCGCTTTATTCTCATCCGTTGTCAGCGTCAGGATGGCCTTTGCCAGCGTCAGATCGCTCCGGTCTGGCATCCAACTCAGGTAATCATCCATCTTCGTGAGGGCTTTTACTTCTTGCTCGCGATAGCCTAATGCCTGCTGCCAGAGCGCATCAGCGGCGGCGGCGTCTTGTTCATTCCAGCCCAGCGGCAGCTCCGCCAGCGGTTTTTTCTGCGCGAGAAATTGCTCGATAATATTGTGCTGATTCAACGGCTCCCCGCGCAGGGTTATCTGAATAAAACGGGCATGACGGTCATAGAGAAAATCCTGCCAGGCGGGTGACGCCAGCTGGTTCATACTCTGCCAGCGCCGCTGATTTTGCTCGCCGATAGGTACATTGAATAACGTGATACCGATAACAAAAACAATCTGCGCCACGGCGGCTGCCAGATAGCCTTTATTACGCCGGGTGACTGCGACCCACATCAGGGCGGAAAAGTAGAGAGCGCCCCCCAGCCACAGGCCGTAGAGCAATAAACGCTGGGGAGCATTCAGCGCCGCCGGTAAAAGCGAAAGCTTATCCACCAACATAAAGGGGGCAGACCAGAGAAAGAGCACCATATTCGGCGCGACAAAAAGCGCAATCAAAGACAAGATGACCAGCAGGTGCTTTAACTTCGGCGTAATCATTTATGGCTTACTCCGAAGAATCGCCAGCAGCCCCATCACGGCTATCCAGACAAAAATCAGGATTAACGCCGCGTTATCATACCAGGCATGCCAGGGACCGCTCAGTTGGGTAAAATTACGCGCTAATATGGCCATCACCAGCGTGCTAATCACAGCCAGCGCGCCATGCCAAACAAATGCAGGAACTTTGCTGCGCATATTGCGCCATAGCAGCGTTAACGGCCCCGGCCCGGTTGGCTGACGAGGTACCGCAGCGGCCGGCGCAACGCGAGGCTGGCGCTTGATGGGCGCAGGACGCTGGCGAACAGTTTGCGTTTGCTTATGCTGCTTCGCCTGCTTTACGCCTTCTACAACCTGTTTTTCACGTGCGCAGACCAGGCACGGCATCCCAGCGAAATGCTGATGTTTCTTACTACAGAGAACAATTTTTTGCGTACTGCGTAGCGCATAAGGGCGCAATACCTGTGCCCATTCATCGGCGCAAGGGCGTCGGGCGGGTGAGCCGCTAAAAGCGCGATCGAACAGTTTACGCAACTCTGTAGGCAGCAGATGGTGGGTACTGGCCGGTACCGGAGAGATATGCTTTGCTGCATTGATACCGTAGGCGTAACAGTTGGCGGCGATGCGACCGGGTAAATCATCGGGCACCTTCGCGGTTTGCGAACGGCCGCTATAGGGATGAATACCATGGTTGAGCAGTTGAAAAATAATCACCGCCAGCGAGAAACGATCCTGCGCCTCTTCCCGCTCATCAGGTACCTGCCCGATGCGCTGGAACTCCGGCGCCAGGTAATCCGGCGTGAACTGCCCGGCAGGGAAACGCTCGCCCTCGCCCTGAATGCTAAAACCATCGCAGTCCAGCAGCGCGATATACAAGCTGTCGCGATAGAAGCGCAGGTTAACCGGCTTCATGTCGATAACCCGGTGCTGTCGCGCATGCAGCGCTGAGACCAGGGTCGCGAGGTTGCAGGCCAGACTTACTTTTGCGCCGATCCCCTCCGGCAGATTCTGCGCCTTCGCTTGCCGCGACTGCAAAATATACTCCAGCTCAATAGTACGCTGGGTATCAAGGACCGGCATAACAAAGCCAATAACGCGCTTGCGCTCGTCGAAGAGCAAATAGTCGGGCCACGCCAACTGGACAATCGTCTCACCGTCGGCAGGTGCGGGGATCTCCGGGCGCTGCGCAAGCATGGCGCGGAGCTTGCGCTGGTAATAGCTGGCATCAGTATTGGGATGGTAAATTTTCGCAACCCGGGAAGGGTCGTCGGCCAGGAAGTAGACGCTGCCGGCACCACCGCTCTTGATGAGTTTCCCCAAACGTACCGCGCGGCGCTGCTCGTTATAACAACCAGGAATTTTTTTATGCTTCATTACGCAGAGCTACCAGAAGCGTCTTGTCATCACCGGTTATCACCCAGGTGCGCGGGTCATCAAGCGTGGCGCGTATCGCTTCGCTCCCCTTCTCCTCTGAAACCTGCTGCAAATAGCTTACGACAGGGTCCATAAAGGGGGAAAACAGCGCATCACAGCGACGGTTTAGCGCAAACGGCTGCACACCATCGGACATCATCACCAGCTGCATGGCTCTGCCAGCAAACTGATTGATGCGTAAATGTTCACGCCAGTCAGCGCTGGTGAGGAACCAGGTTTGGTTGGCGTATTCACCGTTTTCAGGTAAAGAGAAGTGCTGCTCATCGTTGATAGTGAGCGCCGCAACGCCATCACCGATATGCAGGACCAGCGACTGCGTTTCGCCCAACCATGCTGCCAGAACGGTACAGGCAAAATC
This sequence comes from Klebsiella sp. MISC125, assembly GCF_051131775.1. Lineage (NCBI taxonomy): Bacteria > Pseudomonadati > Pseudomonadota > Gammaproteobacteria > Enterobacterales > Enterobacteriaceae > Klebsiella > Klebsiella sp. MISC125. The sequence goes on along the minus strand of NZ_CP180448.1, from coordinate 174,779 downwards.
ACCCGCGACAAGCTGTTGCTCTTTGGCTTGTAGCAGTACAGCCTCTCGGACATCCGCTATCAGCGCCACGACTTGCTCTTCATCAGGCACAACGGTCAATAGCGCCAGGCGCTCACTCAGCGCCCGGGTAACCAAAGCCGCCCCCTGTTCGCTATAAGCAGCTGAGCCTGCGCCATCACAAACGACAGCAACAAGTCGATCGCCCAAATTGCGATAACAAAAGGCATCCTGACAAGGAAGGTTATTTTGTCGGTGGCTACTGCCGATAACCGACGAAGCATAAACGCGCCAGTTCATCGCGTCAGACCGAAATTTCTGACCAGCTGTCCGTCGGTGGCAGCTGTGCTTTTCCGCCCGGCGTTGACTGCGAGACCACCTGCATACTGGCGCTTAGCCAAAGGAACAGCTCGCGGAACTGCAAACCCTTCAACTGCTTCACGCCATTAATCCCACTACGGCTGAAATGGCCCATCGATTCAGAGGCCTCGTCGCCTACGCTAATCGGGAATACGGCAACTTTGTTTGCCGCCTGCGCCTCGCAGCACTCCTGAGCCGCCACCTGCCAGTTATCCGTTGGCGCGCCATCCGACATCAAAAACAGCCATGGCCGGGTATAAGGTACGCCAGCCGCTTTCAGACGCTGCTTTTCAGCTTCGATTTCGCCCAGAGCCAGGCTGACGGCCTGCCCGGTTGGCGTCAGACCACTCGCTTCAAGAACAGGGGCGGTAAAGTCCATCGCATCGCACCAATCGCCATGCAGTTGGCACTCATCGTAACCGCCGTATTTAATCACCAGCAGGCGAACACGTTTCGCGGCGATAACATCATTTTTAAGTTCGCTTTCCAGCAGCTTGAGCCCCTGATTTAGCTGGGCAATTGGCTTGCCCTCCATGCTACCGGAACAATCGAGAACGAGAATTAAGGGGGTTCGCTGTTCACTGTTATCAATAAATGAAACATCTGGAATGAATGACGTCATAACAATCCCTGTCGGTGGTTTTCTGTACCGGCAGAATAAACATCCCGTCCCGGCAAGACAAGAAAAACCATTTCATTTATGTGGTTAATGATTAACGACGAGAAGAAGAATTGAGTGATAAATTTCGAAGAAGGGAAAGACTGTAAAACGGAAACAAAAAACCCCGCCAGGGCGGGGTTCTTCTTTACAAGGAGGCTAAAATTATTTGATTTTAGCTTCTTTGTATAAAACGTGCTGACGGACAACTGGATCGAATTTTTTCAGTTCCAGTTTTTCCGGTTTAGTACGTTTGTTCTTCGTAGTGGTATAGAAGTGACCAGTACCAGCAGAAGAAACCAGCTTGATTTTCTCACGAATACCTTTAGCCATGATTTAATTCCTCTAAGTACTTAGTACTTTTCGCCACGGGCACGCAGTTCGGACAGAACTGTATCGATGCCTTTCTTATCAATAACACGCATACCTTTAGCAGATACACGCAGGGTGACAAAACGCTTCTCGCTCTCAACCCAGAAACGGTGAGAGTGCAGGTTAGGCAGGAAACGGCGTTTAGTCGCGTTCAGTGCGTGGGAACGGTTGTTACCGGTCACCGGACGCTTGCCAGTAACTTGGCAGACTCGGGACATGTCTATTCTCCAAAAATCAAATTAGCTCGAGCTTCGTATGGGGTATTGGCGCCTCGTCAGGCTTTACAGCCCGGTCATCGCATAGTTCTATTGAACTCTCGATTGCCAGGCCCAAATGCCAAACCCGAGATTCTCAAAGGTGGCGTAGTATACGCTGACTCGGCGATGTGCTCAAGTCCCGAACAGACAAAGATCCCGATGGATCGCATGATCGGGGCTAAATCCAGCCGCGCTCAGCAAAAGATACGTACGCTCCGCGGCCGATAACAAGGTGATCAAGCACGCGTATATCCATGAATCGGCAACATTTTATCACTCTTTCGGTAATCAACCTGTCGGCCTTACTCGGCTCAGGGCTACCGGATGGATGATTATGAGCCAGGATCACCGCGGCGGCGTTCACTTTGATGGCTTCGCGTACGATTTCTCGCGGATGCACCTCAACGTGGCTAAGAGTACCAGAAAAAAGTCGGCTATGTTTCAATACCCGGTTCTGATTATCTAAAAAGATCACCATAAAGATCTCACGTTCTTCGTCAGCCAGTTGGCTTTGCAGAAATTCCCGCGTCATCGACGGCGTAACCAGAGAGGGTTCTTCAGTTATCCGCATACAAAAATAGCGCCGCGCCAGCTCAGCAATCCCCTTCAACTGCGCATATGTCGCCGGGCCAATCCCCTCAACCTCATCAAACTGCTCTTTTTCCGCCGATAGCAGACCGTATAGCGAGCCAAAGCGCTGCAGCAAATCCTGGGAAAACGTTATGACATCCTGCGTGCGCGTGCCGGTACGTAAAAACAGCGCCAGCAGCTCAATATCCGACAACGATTCGATACCGTAGCACTGCATTTTTTCCCTCGGCATCAGAGGTTCCTGTGTATCCATGGCGGCTTCTCCTTTCCTGTGCGCGCTATCCTGGCACAGCCCTCCAGCGCTGCCGATCGGCAAATTTTATCCGTGCGTAGCGGCTCGCAAAGTGGATCTCTGCCAGGCACACGATGCCGATCGGATTGTGATAAGATGCGCGAATTCTGGTGTACCGCAACAGGAAAAAATCATGATGAGTCTGGCTGGTAAAAAGATCGTTCTTGGCGTGAGCGGCGGCATTGCTGCCTATAAAACGCCGGAACTGGTGCGCCGCCTGCGTGACCGTGGAGCGGATGTCCGCGTCGCCATGACGGAAGCCGCAAAAGCCTTCATTACGCCACTGAGTCTACAGGCGGTATCCGGTTATCCGGTCTCCGACAGCCTGCTCGACCCGGCCGCAGAAGCGGCAATGGGCCACATTGAGCTGGGAAAATGGGCAGACCTGGTGATTCTCGCCCCCGCTACCGCCGATTTAATTGCACGTATTGCGGCAGGAATGGCTAACGACCTCGTTTCCACAATTTGCCTCGCCACGCCGTCGCCAGTCGCCGTCGTGCCCGCAATGAATCAGCAGATGTATCGCGCCGCCGCCACCCAGCATAATCTTGACGTTATCTCCTCACGCGGTCTGCTGGTTTGGGGCCCGGATAGCGGCAGCCAGGCCTGTGGCGATATCGGCCCAGGGAGAATGCTGGACCCGCTGACTATTGTTGATATGGCCGCGCAGCATTTCTCTCCTGTCAAAGATTTGCAACATCTCAACATCATGATTACCGCGGGCCCAACCCGCGAGCCGCTGGATCCAGTGCGTTATATCACCAACCACAGTTCTGGTAAGATGGGTTTCGCGATTGCCGCCGCCGCCGCGCATCGCGGGGCGAACGTGACGCTGGTTAGTGGTCCGGTTTCTCTGCCAACGCCGCCGTTTGTGCAGAGAATTGATGTCACCACAGCGCTGGAAATGGAAGCCGCCGTGCAAAATAGCGCTTCTCAGCAGCACATTTTTATTGGCTGTGCGGCAGTTGCTGACTACCGTGCGGTCGCCATCGCCGAAGAAAAAATCAAAAAACAAGGTGATGAATTAACCCTGAAAATGGTTAAAAATCCGGATATCGTCGCTGGGGTCGCGGCGCTTAAGGCCAACCGCCCCTACGTCGTTGGATTTGCCGCCGAAACGAATAATGTGGAAGAATACGCACGGCAAAAACGTGCCCGCAAAAATCTCGATCTGATTTGCGCCAATGATGTTTCACAGCCAAATCAGGGATTTAACAGCGATAGCAATGCATTACACCTTTTCTGGCAAGAGGGAGATAAGCGCTTACCACTTGAGCGCAAGGAACTCCTGGGCCAATTATTACTCGACGAGATCGTGACCCGTTATGATGAAAAAAATCGACGTTAAGATTCTGGACCCGCGTGTTGGTCAGCAGTTTCCGCTGCCAACTTATGCCACCTCCGGCTCCGCCGGACTTGACCTGCGAGCCTGTCTCGATGACGCCGTAGAGCTGGCGCCTGGCGCTACCACGCTTGTGCCGACTGGCCTGGCGATTCACATTGCCGACTCGTCTCTGGCAGCGGTGATTCTGCCGCGCTCCGGGCTGGGTCATAAGCATGGCGTTGTTCTGGGCAACCTGGTGGGCCTGATTGATTCTGACTATCAGGGCCAGCTGATGGTTTCCGTCTGGAACCGTGGCCAGCAGAGCTTCAATATTGAACCCGGCGAGCGTATCGCTCAAATGGTGTTTGTGCCTGTCGTACAGGCGGAATTTAACCTGGTGGAAGATTTTGACGCCACCGATCGTGGCGAAGGTGGCTTCGGTCACTCCGGGCGTAAATAAGCCCAGCGATACACCCAATCACTCGGGATGCCGCCAACAGCAGGGCTGCCCGAAGGATAAAGTGTAACCTGCATTCCAAAGCGTAATAATGCAATAACATCGCCGCAGGCAGCAGCTTGCGGTCGCTTTGCGGATGCCTGCCTGGCAAGTGCTTTTTTCAGGGGTATTTTAAAACATGGCAGAAAAACAAACTGCGAAAAGGAATCGTCGCGAAGAAATACTTCAGTCTCTGGCGTTGATGCTTGAATCCAGCGATGGGAGTCAGCGCATTACCACAGCGAAACTGGCGGCGTCCGTTGGCGTATCCGAAGCGGCTCTGTACCGACATTTTCCCAGCAAAACCCGCATGTTTGACAGCCTGATCGAGTTTATCGAAGACAGCCTGATTACGCGCATCAATTTGATTTTAAAAGATGAAAAAGATACTTCAGCGCGCCTGCGCCTGATCGTACTGTTGATTCTTGGGTTTGGCGAGCGGAATCCTGGGCTGACGAGAATTCTGACCGGCCATGCGCTGATGTTTGAACAGGACAGATTGCAGGATCGAATCAATCAACTGTTTGAGCGCATTGAAGTACAGCTGCGCCAGGTGTTGCGTGAAAAGAAAATGCGCGAGGGCGAAGGCTACACCGTCGATGAAGCCCTGCTGGCTAGTCAGCTGCTGGCATTCTGTGAAGGGATGCTGTCGCGCTTTGTACGCAGTGAGTTTAAATATCGTCCGACCGATGATTTTGACGCCCGTTGGCCGCTGGTCGCCGCCCAGTTGCAGTAATCCGCACCTTATATGCAGCCACAATGGCTGCATCTCCTTTTTGATTTTTCTGTCATAAAGCCCAGGACAATTAGTTGAATTGCCAGATGTTTTCTATCTGCACTCTCTCCTAACATCCGTAAATTGTTTCTTTTCATCGGATAAGGAGAAGGCTGATGGCGACATCACGGCGGGAATTGCTCAAACTGGGAGGTCTGGCAACCGCATCATTACTGGTAAGCCAAAAAAGTTTCGCGGCCTGGGCACCATCTGCACGTTATCCCGATCCACGCATTGTGGCAGTGGATGATAGCTTTCGCCGCTATATGCTTGCCAGCGCAAAAGTCGAGCAGATTGCTACCGGTTTTCGCTGGGCGGAAGGGCCTGTGTGGTTTGGCGATACGCGCATGTTGCTCTGGAGCGATATCCCCAACAACGCCATCATGCGCTGGGATGAAGCTACTGGTGAAACCAGCGTGTTCCGTCATCCGGCAAACTACGCTAACGGCCATGCCCGCGACCGACAGGGGCGACTGATCAGCTGCGAACATGATACCCGACGCATTACCCGCACCGAATACGATGGCACCATTACCGTACTGGCGGATAGTTTTGACGGCAAGCCGCTGAACTCACCAAACGATATCGTCGTGAAGTCAGACGGCAGCATCTGGTTTACCGACCCTCCTTTCGGCATCAGCGGATTCTACGAAGGGCATAAAGCCACGCCGCAGCTACCGCAAAACGTTTATCGGCTGGATCCTGAAAGCCGCAAACTGAGCGTCGTGCTGGGTGACGTGAAAGGGCCGAACGGCCTCTGTTTTTCCGCCGATGAGAAAACGCTATACGTCGTGGAGAGTCGCGCGACGCCAAATCGGTTAATTCTCGCGTGGGATGTGGTCAATAACGAGCTGAAAAATAAAAGAGTACATATTGACTGCGGTAACGGCACTGCCGACGGTATCGCCTGCGATATGGACGGTAATCTGTGGTGTGGTTGGGGGGCGGGCAGCGAGGAGCTTGATGGCGTGCGCGTCTTTGACCCTAAGGGGAAAAACATCGGCATCATTCAGTTGCCGGAACGCTGTGCTAACCTGTGCTTCGGCGGCGAGCAGCGCAATCGCCTGTTTATGGCCTCTAGCACCTCGATTTATTCGCTCTACGTCAATGCGCAAGGGGCCAAACTGGTTTGAAACCTACCCGGCAGGCATTGACCTGCCGGGTCGATTCTTATACTCCGTACGCTTCGCGGTAGGCGCGAACCGACGCCAGATGTTCAGCCATTTCCGGCTTCTCTTCCAGATAGCTGATCAGATCTTTCAGGGTCACAATAGAAATCACTTTGCAGCCGTAATCTCGTTCGACTTCCTGAATCGCGGAGATTTCGCCGCGTCCGCGCTCCTGGCGATCCAGAGAAATCAGTACACCGGCTAACTCCGCGCCGTTGGCCTGAATAATTTCCATCGATTCACGAATCGCAGTACCTGCGGTGATGACGTCATCCACCAGCATCACGCGGCCCTGTAGAGCGCTTCCCACCAGGTTGCCGCCTTCGCCGTGAGTCTTCGCCTCTTTACGATTAAAGCAGTACGGCAGATCGCGGTCGTGGTGTTCCGCCAACGCGACAGCTGTAGTCGTGGCGATTGGAATACCTTTGTACGCAGGGCCAAACAACAGATCAAAATCAATCCCGGAATCCACCAGCGCTTCGGCGTAAAAACGGCCTAACAATGCCAGATCGCGCCCGGTATTAAACAGGCCGGCGTTGAAGAAATAGGGGCTCTTACGCCCGGATTTCAGCGTAAATTCGCCAAACTTAAGGACCTGCTTGCTAAGCGCAAACTCAATAAACTGGCGCTGATACGGCTTCATGGATTCGCTCCTCATCATACTTTTCTACAGATATAAAAAAGGCGACTTCTCAGTCGCCTTAAAAACTAGTTTTCTAACGCCGCTTTCTGCGCCGTCACAATGGATTCGATACCCCCTCGGGCCAACGCCAGGAGGGTGAGGAGTTCTTCATGGGTGAACGGCTCGCCTTCCGCCGTACCCTGCACCTCAATGATGCGACCGTCTTCGGTCATCACCACGTTCATATCGGTTTCCGCCGCGGAATCTTCGACATATTCCAGATCGCAAAGCGCTTCGCCTTTGACGATACCAACGGAGACTGCCGCCACCATGCCTTTCATCGGGTTGGTTTTCAGCTTACCGGCTGCAACCAATTTGTTCAGCGCATCAGCCAGCGCAACGCAGGCTCCGGTGATAGAGGCGGTGCGGGTTCCACCGTCGGCCTGCAGCACATCGCAGTCCAGCGTAATAGTGAATTCACCCAGCGCTTTCAGGTCAACCGCAGCGCGCAGCGCACGCGCGATCAGGCGCTGGATTTCCATTGTACGCCCGCCCTGCTTACCTTTCGCAGCTTCACGCGCGTTACGGGTATGGGTCGCGCGCGGCAGCATGCCATATTCTGCGGTGATCCAACCCTGACCCTGGCCTTTCAGAAAGCGCGGAACACCTTCATCGATAGAGGCGGTACACAATACTTTGGTGTCACCGAATTCGACCAGCACGGAGCCTTCTGCGTGTTTCGTATAATTACGGGTAAAGCTTACTGGGCGCACTTGGTTAGCGCTACGATCTGCTGGACGCATGAGGTTCTCTCCGGCTTGAAACGAATGTGGCTGCGCATTATACGGATAATGCGTGCTTATTCCTATCCTGATAAGGACTCGAAAGCTATAATCCCCCCCACTCTCCTTTAAAAACAGGAACGTCTATGATCCGCAGTATGACCGCCTACGCCCGGCGTGAAATCAAGGGTGAATGGGGTAGCGCCGCGTGGGAACTGCGCTCGGTAAACCAACGATATCTGGAAACCTATTTCCGTCTGCCGGAGCAGTTTCGTAGCCTGGAGCCTGTTGTACGCGAGCGTATTCGCTCCCGTCTGACCCGCGGTAAAGTCGAATGTACCCTGCGTTTTGAGCAGGATCCGAGCGCCCAGGGCGAGTTGATTCTCAACGAAAAACTGGCAAAGCAGCTAGTTAACGCCGCTAACTGGGTAAAAATGCAGAGCGACGAAGGCGAAATCAACCCGGTCGACATCCTGCGCTGGCCTGGCGTTATGTCTGCTCATGAGCAGGATCTGGACGCCATTGCCGCTGAAATCCTGAACGCGCTGAATGGCGCACTGGATGACTTTATCGTCGCCCGCGAAACCGAAGGTCAGGCACTGAAGGCGCTTATCGAACAGCGGCTTGATGGCGTGACCGCCGAAGTGACCAAAGTGCGCGCCCATATGCCGGAAATCCTGCAATGGCAGCGTGAGCGTCTGGTCTCCAAGCTGGAAGACGCGGAAGTGCAGTTGGAAAACAATCGCCTCGAGCAAGAGCTGGTTCTGATGGCGCAGCGCATTGACGTCGCCGAAGAGCTGGATCGCCTGGAAGCGCACGTCAAAGAGACGTGGAACATCCTGAAGAAGAAAGAAGCGGTCGGCCGCCGTCTCGACTTTATGATGCAGGAGTTCAACCGCGAATCAAACACGCTGGCGTCTAAATCCATTAATGCCGAAGTGACGAAATCTGCAATCGAGTTGAAAGTACTGATTGAGCAAATGCGCGAGCAGATCCAGAACATCGAGTAATATCGGGTTCTACCAACATTAAGGGCCAACACTCCGGCCCTTTTTTATTTTCAGCACATCTCAGAAGAAATACTTTTTATCCAGCACCCGACAGGTTAAAAATGCCCCCGCCGCACACAGCAGCATGGGAGCCAGATAGCTGTGATCCATATGGGTAAACTCCATCACCAGTACTACCGCCGTTAGCGGCATCTGCATAGATGCGGCAAGAAATGCCGCTGCGCCGACAAGAGCAAAACTGCTGTAATCCCCTCCGGGAAATATCTGCTGCCAGAGCATGCATAGCAGCAGGCTGCTCAGACCGCCGACCGCCAGCCCCGGTGTCAGTAGCCCGCCCTCCGCGCCTCCGCGCAGCACCGCCAGGATGACGACCATTTTTAACACCAACAGTATCGCCGCCCCAGGGAAACCCAACTCATCGCTGAGAGCCAGCTGCATGGGCCCTTTACCATTTCCCGGAAGCTGGGGAAAATAGAGGCTCAGGACGGCAAGCAGGGAAAATGCCAGCAGGCAGAAAACCGGCATCTGCCAGTTTGTTCGAACGTGCGAGCGAGCGGTGCTGGTTGCTTTGCGAAAAAGCCAGGCCCCGGAACCAAGAATGGGCCCCGCGATAATCGCCCACCAGAGAAATGAATAAGGAAGCGCGTCGGAGATAAAATGGTATTGCGATTCATCACCCAGCCCCAACGTTGCCGTCCATGCAGCAATAGCCGACGTGATGATAGCCGCCAGCGCTTTTTCCCAGCTAAACGACAGCAGCATCACTTCAAGGCTAAACAACGCGCCCGCCAGAGGGACGTTATACACTGCCGCCAGGCCCGCTCCGGCACCACAGGCAATCAGCGTTCGGGTTTCATCCTCATAAAGCCCCATTTTACGCGCCACTATACCGGCCCCCAGCGCCCCCATTTCCCGCGGAGCAACCTCGCGTCCCAAGGGAGATCCCAGCGCAACGGTGACTATCTGCAACAGTGCATGGAGAGTCGTCGTCCCAGTAGGCATTGGCACAGAAGGTTTAGCGACAGCCGCCGCGATAGAAATCCGCTTCTGACCATAGCGCGCAAGCAGCCACCAGCCGAATCCTGCTATCGCACCACCTGCCACTATTGCCGTGATACGACGAGGCCAGGGCGAATCCGTTACACCCTGTAAAAATGACTCCGATCCGACGATCCGTTCAAGGCTATAGCCAAAAGCCAGGTGCTGAATCGCATGTAAAATCATCGCCAGAACCATACCTGATAGACCGGCCAGCACTCCCGTTAAAACAACGGCAATCAGGCGGGTCAGATAATTTTTATTGTCAGCGGCTGTGGTCATTTTCTCAGGCCTTGAATAAGGAAAATAAAAGCATAAAGGTCGAGAGTTAAATATTAGGTATTCATAGCGTATCCAATATAGATACAGAATGACGCCTTAATCATTATTTTTTCTAATCCATATAATTTTAAAAATAACCAACAAACCCTATTTAAAAGGTAATAAAAACAACATATGCATTACTTTTTCCTGGCCAAACTCATTCACCTTAGAAAATCTCAATCGTGATCTCCCGCACAAATCGCTAACCTTTCGCCATCATTGTGGGGGAACTATGCTGCTTCATATTCTTTATTTAATTGGTATTACGGCGGAAGCGATGACCGGCGCGCTGGCTGCCGGGCGCCGCCGTATGGATACGTTCGGCGTTATTATCATCGCAACCGCGACGGCCCTGGGCGGCGGTTCAGTGCGCGATATTCTGCTCGGCCACTACCCACTGGGCTGGGTGCAACATCCTGAATACGTCATTATTGTCGCAGTCGCCGCGGTCCTGACTACCATCGCCGCACCGGTCATGCCGCATCTGCGTCGCCTGTTTTTGGTACTGGATGCTCTGGGCCTAGTAGTGTTCTCAATCATCGGCGCTCAGATCGCGCTGGATATGGGCGAGGGCCCGGTGATCGCCTCCATTGCCGCAGTGATAACCGGCGTCTTCGGCGGCGTACTGCGCGATATGTTCTGCAAGCGCATCCCACTGGTGTTTCAGAAAGAGCTGTACGCTGGGGTCTCGTTCGCCGCCGCCGTTCTTTATATTGCCCTACAGCACTACGTCAGCAGCCACGATGTGGTGGTTATTTCCACCCTGCTGTTCGGCTTTACCGCCCGCATGCTGGCACTGCGCTGGAAGCTGGGCCTCCCGGTCTTTCATTACAACCATAGCGCACATTGATTCTTTCAGAACCCCGCAATTCGTTGCCCGCTGAGCCACTTCGCCAGCGCGGCAACATCCGGGTTATGTAAAAAAGCCACTAGCTGCCGCGCCCTTTCTGCCCCAATTCCTGGTAAACGTCGCCACTGCTCTTCGTTTCGATCCCGTAACTGCTGCCAGTCGTCCTTCGCCATTTCTGAAAACGCTGTTTTTGGGATGGGTATCCCCATAGCCTGTACCCAGCGCAAAAAGGGCTGCTCACGCGCCAGATTAAACTGGTGCCACAACTGCTGCCCGCGCTGTGCAGATATTCCCGGGATCGTTTGCAGTTGCTCTGGCGTAAACGCCAGCCATGAAAAGAGATGAGCCATGCGTCGGGCATCGTGTACAGTGCGCCACAATGTCTCTCCAGCGCCGTCAATATCAAGGATCGATCGGGATGATAGCCAGACCAGCCGTGAGAGAAACTGCTCTGCGCACTCAGGAGTGGCGAAAAAACAGCTTAATGAATTGAAACGAGCCGCTGGAGGCTGGGGTTTATTACGCTGGGCGGTACGCCAGACTACCGAATCGATGCGCGGTATACCCTGACCGGCGAGGCTGATTTGTAGCTGATCGCCAATGCCGATGTCCAGATTTTGCCAGCGGGATACCGAGCCAACGCTCACCCGCTGCACGCGCTTGTCATCCAGCTGCTGCGGCGTGAGCTGCGCGACCACGGCGATTTTACCGCTGCGCCCGATGCTGAAGCTGATACCGCGAACCTCCATAACCCGTGACGCGGGCGGATATTTCCACGCAATCACCCAATCACCCTGCCCCGGCACCCAGAAACGCCCGGCTGACTCTTGCCCCTGGCGCACCACAACGCCATCAGTAGCAAAAGGCAACGGTGAAGTGAACCAACGTTGACGCCACTGCCCAACCTGCTGAGCATTAGCCACAGAATGCGAAAAAAGTGCGCTATGAAGAAAGCCGCTCTGGCGCAACAACGCATGGCGCTGATTCATATCTGCCGGGCCATCAGGCCATGCCCAGATAAACACTCCCAGTTTATCAAGCTCGGTCGCAACGTCCTGTCGCATCATCATGCCCGCGACTTTTGCCCGCGCGTTCATACCTCCCATCTGCTTTTGCACATGCCCCGCGTTATGCAGGAACAGCTCGCCCTGTAACACGCTGTTAGCGAGTTCAGTGCCAACAACCTTAGGTATGGAAGGGATCTGTAATACCCTGGCCGTCCAGTCCTCTCCCGCCAACCCGTTTCCCCGACTGATTGCCTGCGTCAAACGCCCTTGCCGATAAACCAGCGTAACCGCTACGCCATCCACTTTGGGCTGCACCCAGAGGTCGGTTTTGCCACGCATCCAGCGGGCAACGCTGGCTTCATCCGCCAGTTTACGCACGCCAGTGTGAGCAACCGGATGCCAGGTATCGCCCTTTAATGACGAAAGTTCATCGTGAGCGGGGGTTTCACTGACAAAGCAGCGTTGCCAGTAGGACAGTCGCGCCGCAAGCTGGTCGTACACCTCATCGCTGACCACGCTCTTACCTTGATGCCAGTAAGCGTTTTTCCACTCGTTCATCTGCTGACTGAGACGTTTAATTTCCTGTTCAGCCCTGGTCTGTGACCATGTTGGACAGGCTGCCTGCCCGTATCCCACCAACATCCATAACACCAGCGCCCAAATTCCCTTATGCATGGCGATGCCCTCCTGTTTTCTCGCCACGCATTGTGCCGTAGGTTTATTTTCGTCAGCGATAAGGGATTTTTAACCCTGCGAGCAGGCATCCTGGTTTTCTACGTTATTTCTGCAACGCCCAGAGAAATCAGGGAAACAGCAAGCAAAATGAAAGAAACAGCGCAAAAAGTGTGACAGAGACTGCGTCACGCAGCGGCGGCGTGTATAATAGGCTCGTATGTAAGCTTTATTTCGACCACCACATACAAAAGACACTCATGGCTCAAGGCACGCTTTATATTGTTTCCGCCCCTAGCGGCGCGGGTAAATCCAGCCTGATTCAGGCTTTATTAAAAACCCAACCGTTGTACGACTCTCAGGTTTCTGTTTCGCATACCACGCGCGCTCCGCGCCCGGGTGAAGTGCACGGTGAACACTATTTCTTTGTTAATCACGACGAATTCAGGACGATGATTGGCAGAGATGCTTTTCTTGAACATGCAGAAGTCTTTGGCAACTATTACGGCACCTCGCGCGAAACTATCGAGCAGGTACTGGCGACTGGCGTCGACGTCTTCCTCGATATCGACTGGCAGGGAGCGCAGCAAATCCGCAAAAGAATGCCTGGCGCGCGCAGTATTTTTATTCTGCCGCCGTCAAAAGATGAGCTTGACCGTCGCCTGCGTGGCCGTGGTCAGGACAGCGAAGAGGTTATCGCGAAACGTATGGCGCAGGCAGTTGCAGAAATGAGCCATTACGCGGAATATGATTACCTTATTGTGAATGATGATTTTGATACCGCCTTAAGCGATTTGAAAATCATTATTCGCGCCGAACGTCTGCGCATGAGCCGCCAAAAGCAGCGACATGGCGCTTTAATCACCAAACTGTTGGCAGACTGAACCCACATTCAGTATCATGCCCAGTCATTTCTTCACCTGTGGAGCATTTTAAGTATGGCACGCGTAACTGTTCAGGACGCTGTAGAGAAAATTGGTAACCGTTTTGACCTGGTACTGGTCGCCGCGCGTCGCGCTCGTCAGATGCAGACAGGCGGAAAGGATCCGCTGGTACCGGAAGAAAACGATAAAACTACCGTTATCGCACTGCGCGAAATCGAAGAAGGTCTGATCAACAACAAGATCCTCGACGTTCGTGAGCGCCAGGAACAGCAAGAGCAGGAAGCCGCTGAATTACAAGCCGTTACCGCTATTGCTGAAGGTCGTCGTTAATCACACAGCGGGTCGCCCTTGTATCTGTTTGAAAGCCTGAATCAGCTGATTCAAAACTACCTGCCCGAAGAGCAAATTAAGCGTCTTCGGCAGGCTTATCTCGTTGCACGTGACGCTCACGAGGGCCAAACACGTTCAAGCGGTGAACCCTACATCACGCACCCGGTTGCGGTAGCCTGTATTCTGGCCGAGATGAAACTCGACCATGAAACGCTGATGGCCGCCCTGCTGCACGACGTGATTGAAGATACCCCCGCCACCTACCAGGACATGGAGCAGCTTTTTGGTAAAAGCGTTGCTGAACTGGTAGAGGGGGTGTCGAAGCTTGATAAGCTTAAGTTTCGCGATAAGAAAGAGGCTCAGGCCGAAAACTTTCGCAAAATGATTATGGCGATGGTGCAGGACATCCGCGTCATCCTCATCAAGCTTGCTGACCGCACCCACAACATGCGTACCCTGGGCTCATTACGCCCGGACAAACGTCGCCGCATCGCCCGCGAAACGCTGGAAATCTACAGCCCACTGGCGCACCGTTTAGGTATTCATCACATCAAAACTGAGCTTGAAGAGCTGGGCTTTGAAGCGTTGTATCCTAACCGCTACCGCGTCATTAAAGAGGTCGTAAAAGCGGCGCGCGGCAACCGTAAAGAGATGATTCAAAAGATCCTCTCCGAAATCGAAGGGCGTTTGCAGGAAGCGGGAATTCCCTGTCGCGTAAGCGGTCGCGAAAAACACCTGTACTCCATCTACTGCAAGATGGTGCTCAAAGAGCAACGTTTTCACTCGATTATGGATATCTACGCCTTTCGCGTGATCGTCCATGATTCTGACACCTGCTACCGCGTGCTTGGCCAGATGCACAGCCTTTACAAGCCGCGTCCTGGGCGCGTCAAAGACTACATTGCCATTCCAAAGGCGAACGGCTATCAATCTTTGCACACCTCGATGATCGGCCCGCATGGCGTCCCGGTTGAGGTACAAATTCGTACCGAAGACATGGACCAGATGGCGGAAATGGGGGTTGCGGCGCACTGGGCTTATAAAGAGCACGGCGGCGAGAGCAGCACCACGGCGCAAATCCGCGCCCAGCGCTGGATGCAGAGCCTGCTGGAACTCCAGCAGAGCGCCGGTAGCTCATTTGAATTCATTGAGAGCGTGAAATCCGATCTGTTCCCGGATGAGATTTACGTTTTCACCCCGGAAGGTCGTATTGTCGAACTGCCCGCTGGCGCCACGCCGGTGGATTTCGCCTACGCGGTGCATACCGATATCGGCCATGCCTGCGTCGGCGCACGCGTCGACCGCCAGCCGTATCCGTTGTCGCAGTCGCTTTCCAGCGGCCAGACGGTGGAAATTATTACCGCGCCGGGCGCACGACCAAACGCCGCGTGGCTGAACTTTGTTGTCAGCTCGAAAGCGCGCGCCAAAATTCGTCAGTTGCTGAAGAACCTCAAGCGCGACGACTCCGTAAGTCTCGGACGCCGCCTGCTCAACCACGCCCTTGGCGGTAGCCGTAAACTGGCTGAAATTCCACCGGAAAGCATTCAGCGTGAGCTTGAGCGCATGAAGCTGGCAACGCTTGACGATCTGCTGGCCGAAATCGGCCTCGGTAACGCCATGAGCGTGGTGGTGGCCAAAAACCTGCAACAGGGTGATACCACCTCGGTACCCGCGCAGCTGACATCATCCGGCCACAACCATCTGCCGATTAAAGGCGCCGATGGCGTGCTGATTACGTTCGCCAAATGCTGTCGTCCGATTCCCGGCGACCCAATCATTGCGCACGTCAGCCCTGGCAAAGGCCTGGTTATCCACCATGAATCCTGTCGTAACATTCGCGGTTATCAAAAAGAGCCGGAGAAATTTATGGCGGTCGAGTGGGATAAAGAGACCGCGCAGGAATTTATCACCGAAATCAAGGTGGATATGTTTAACCACCAGGGTGCGCTGGCTAACCTGACGGCGGCGATCAACACCGCTTCATCCAATATTCAAAGTCTGAATACGGAAGAAAAAGATGGTCGTGTGTACAGCGCCTTTATCCGCCTCACCGCGCGCGATCGCGTGCATCTGGCGAATATCATGCGCAAAATTCGCGTCATGCCGGATGTGATTAAAGTCACCCGTAACCGAAATTAGTCTTATGAATGCACAGCGTTATGCGCGTATCTGCGAGATGCTCGCCAGGCGTCAACCTGACCTGACGGTCTGCATGGAGCAGGTCCACAAGCCTCATAACGTTTCTGCGGTGATTCGTACCGCAGACGCCGTTGGCGTACATGAAGTGCACGCCATCTGGCCCGGCAGCCGTATGCGCACCATGGCCTCGGCGGCGGCAGGCAGCAACAGTTGGGTACAGGTTAAAACGCACAGCACCATTGGCGATGCAGTTACGCATTTGAAAGACCAGGGGATGCAAATCCTGGCAACGCATCTCTCCAGTAAAGCCGTTGATTTTCGTGAAATCGACTATACCCGCCCCACCTGTATTCTGATGGGTCAGGAAAAAACCGGTATTACTCAGGAAGCATTAGACCTGGCGGATCAGGACATCATCATTCCCATGATTGGCATGGTGCAATCGTTGAACGTCTCTGTCGCCTCCGCACTGATTTTGTATGAAGCTCAGCGTCAGCGGCAAAATGCCGGCATGTATCAACGCGAAAACAGTATGCTGCCGGAAGAAGACCAGCAGCGACTGCTGTTTGAAGGCGGATATCCGGTGCTGGCGCGGGTCGCGAAGCGCAAAGGTCTACCTTATCCTCACGTCAACGAGCAGGGTGAAGTCGAAGCCGATGCCACATGGTGGTCCACGATGCAGGCCGCAGGATAAAATATATGCAAGGTCGCCTGTTAGATGCCATCCCCCTCAATACCCTAACCGGCGTTGGCGCGGCACAGAGCAGTCGACTGTCGAAAATCGGCCTGCATACGGTGCAGGACCTCCTCCTGCATCTGCCGCTACGCTACGAAGACCGCACCCACCTGTACCAAATCGGCGAACTGCTGCCTGGCGTGTACGCGACCGTTGAAGGCGAAGTCCTCAACTGCAACATCACTTTCGGCGGACGCCGGATGATGACCTGCCAGATTAGCGACGGCTCTGGTATCCTCACCATGCGCTTTTTCAACTTCAGCGCGGCGATGAAAAATAGCCTGACAACCGGGCGTCGCGTGCTGGCTTACGGCGAGGCGAAACGCGGTAAATACGGCGCCGAGATGATCCATCCTGAATACCGCGTGCAGGGCGATATGAGCACGCCTGATTTACAGGAAACGCTGACCCCGGTTTATCCCACCACTGAAGGCATCAAGCAGGCCACGCTGCGCAAGCTGACCGATCAGGCGCTCGAACTGCTTGAGACCTGCGCCATCACCGAACTGCTGCCACCTGAGCTGGCACAGGGGATGATGAGCCTGCCGGAAGCACTGCGCACGCTGCATCGTCCGCCGCCGTCACTGCAGCTTAGTGAGCTGGAAAGCGGCAAGCACCCGGCACAGCAGCGCTTAATTCTGGAAGAGCTGCTGGCGCATAATCTCAGCATGCTGGCGCTACGGGCGGGAGCCCAGCGTTATCACGCTCTGGCACTCAGCGCGAACGACACGCTAAAAGACAAACTACTGGCATCTCTGCCCTTTACGCCTACCGGCGCACAGGCGCGCGTGACGGCGGAAATCGAGCGCGATATGGCGCTGGACGTGCCGATGATGCGTCTGGTGCAAGGTGATGTGGGTTCTGGTAAAACCCTGGTTGCCGCACTTGCCGCGTTGCGGGCGATCGCCCACGGTAAGCAGGTCGCGCTGATGGCGCCCACCGAACTACTGGCTGAACAGCACGCCAATAACTTCCGCAACTGGTTCGAACCGCTGGGCATTGAAGTTGGCTGGCTGGCCGGGAAACAAAAAGGCAAAGCGCGTCTGGCGCAGCAAGAGGCTATCGCCAGCGGACAGGTGCAGATGATCGTCGGTACCCACGCTATCTTTCAGGAACAGGTGCAGTTTAACGGCCTCGCGCTGGTGATTATTGATGAGCAGCACCGCTTTGGCGTTCACCAACGCCTGGCGCTGTGGGAGAAAGGCCAGCAGCAGGGTTTCCATCCGCATCAACTGATTATGACAGCCACCCCCATTCCGCGTACCCTGGCGATGACCGCTTATGCCGATCTCGATACCTCGGTTATCGACGAACTGCCGCCGGGCCGTACACCGGTTACCACGGTAGCCATTCCCGATACCCGACGCAGCGATATTATCGATCGCGTGCGTAACGCTTGTACCCACGAAGGCCGTCAGGCCTATTGGGTCTGCACGCTGATTGAAGAGTCGGACCTGCTGGAAGCCCAAGCGGCGGAAGCTACCTGGGAAGAGCTGAAGCTCGCGCTGCCGGAGCTGAATATCGGCCTGGTGCACGGGCGCATGAAATCCGCCGATAAACAAGCAGTGATGAGCGCATTTAAGCAAGGTGAGCTACATCTGCTGGTCGCCACCACGGTTATCGAAGTCGGAGTGGACGTGCCCAATTCCAGCCTGATGATCATCGAAAACCCGGAACGTTTGGGGCTGGCGCAGTTACACCAGCTCAGGGGGCGCGTCGGGCGCGGCGCGGTAGCCTCCCATTGCGTACTGCTCTATAAATCGCCACTCTCGAAAACCGCTCAGAAACGATTACAGGTACTGCGCGACAGCAACGACGGTTTCGTCATTGCCCAGAAAGACCTCGAAATACGCGGTCCCGGCGAGCTGCTCGGCACCCGCCAGACCGGCACCGCTGAATTCAAAGTGGCGGATTTAATGCGCGATCAGGCCATGATCCCGGAAGTTCAGCGCATCGCGCGCCATATTCATGAACGTTACCCGCAGCAGGCCATTGCGCTTATCGAGCGCTGGATGCCGGAAACCGAACGCTATTCCAACGCGTAGCTCATTTCCCGCCCGCCAGGTCTGTCAGCACATCCTCAATCTGAATCTCAATAATATCGCGCGCATCCAGCGCATCCTGTGCGATACGCGCCGCCATGCCCTCTTCCGGCTCGCCATGCAACTTTTTAACCGCCGTCTGAACACCTGCCAGTAACAGCTCGGGGGTTAATACACCGCGGAGAAAAGCCAGGTTTTCTGCTGACCATAGTTCGCTATCGCCCAATGGGTGCCTGAGAAGCCGCCATTTTTCAGGCCACAGCGGGTTATTCTCTAGTGGATAAATCAGCTGCGCAGCGTACTGAAGCGCGCAAACCGCTTTGCCAGCCGAGTCCAGCGCCCACCATCGGGACCAGATGGCGCGAATAACAGGTTCCGCACGCCCCAGATCGTTAAAAGTTGTTAACCATGTCATGGCGGGATCGAAGCCACGCTCGCTATCCATTCGCGCCAGCATCGTGTCAATCAGGAACGTGCGAACCTGCCGACGTTGGCTGGCATCCATCATAACCTGCCACAGATAAGGCCGCCGTAGCGCTTGTAGAAACGATGCTTCAAAATGATCGCCATAGCCCCTGGTTAATATCGTCTCATGCCATTCGGCAAGACACAGGGGGAACAAATAACGAAACAGCTCCGGCTGCATGGGTTCATGGTGAACAAGATTCAGTACGTAATAGCAGCTTAATTGTCGTTCGGTAATATGCTGCCATTCTGTCGCAGCCATCGCCCGCAGCTCGGCATCCGCATAATCAAATTCAGGCTCCCACACGTGCCGCACCGGCGGCTCATTACCAAATATCTCCCGACATCTCTCGCGTACCGTTGGCTCCGCCTGTCGTCTTCTTTTTTTCATCATCATCCATAATTTAGCGCATACGCAGCGCAAGAGTGTATCAGCCGGGCTGCGGCTGCCTATGCTAAAATACGCGCAATTTTATTCAGACGAGTGAATCATGAAACGAGAACTGGCTATCGAATTTTCGCGTGTCACCGAAGCTGCCGCCCTGGCAGGCTATAAGTGGCTAGGCCGCGGTGATAAAAATACCGCCGACGGCGCTGCGGTCAACGCCATGCGCATTATGCTCAACTTGATCAATATCGATGGCACCATCGTGATTGGCGAAGGCGAAATCGACGAAGCGCCGATGCTGTACATTGGCGAGCGCGTTGGTACCGGCAAAGGCGATGCGGTAGATATCGCCGTAGACCCCATCGAAGGCACTCGCATGACGGCCATGGGCCAGGCCAACGCGCTGGCGGTGATGGCGGTAGGCGATAAGGGCTGCTTCCTGAACGCGCCGGATATGTATATGGAAAAGCTCATTGTCGGTCCGGGCGCGAAAGGTGCCATTGATATGAACCTGCCGCTGGCGGAGAACCTGCATAACGTCGCCCGCGCGCTGAATAAACCGCTGAATGAATTAACGGTCACCATCTTAGCCAAGCCACGTCACGACGACGTTATTGTTGAGCTGCAAAAGCTGGGCGTGCGCGTGTTCGCCATCCCCGACGGCGACGTCGCGGCCTCCATTCTGACCTGTATGCCGGACAGCGAAGTAGACGTCATGTACGGCATCGGCGGCGCGCCGGAAGGCGTTGTGTCTGCGGCAGTGATTCGCGCGCTGGATGGCGATATGAACGGTCGCCTGCTGGCACGTCATCACGTTAAGGGCGATAGCGAAGAAAACCGACGCATCGGCGAAAATGAGCTGGAGCGCTGCCAGGCAATGGGTATCGAAGCAGGTAAAGTGCTGCGCCTGGACGAGATGGCACGTAGCGACAACGTCGTTTTCTCCGCCACTGGCATCACCAAAGGCGACCTGCTGGACGGTATCACTCGCAAGGGCAACATGGCGACCACCGAAACGCTGCTGATCCGCGGCAAATCCCGCACCATTCGTCGCATTCAGTCGATTCATTATCTCGATCGTAAAGACCCGGATATCCAGCTGCACATCCTGTAGAAACTAATGCCGTTGACCGAACCAGGGTGGTTCGTCAGTTGGAATGTAAGGTATGTCCGTGTATTTTTTCTCTTTCTCAAGTACACGGACATATCGCTGATACTCCTGCTGTGTAAGGAACATGCCAGCAAGACCATTACCATTATCAAGCGCATAAAAACGGATATCAGAATCAGCAAGCTGTTGATTCACAATTGAGAAAATAGCCCAGGTTGCCCGCCCCCAAGAGTCAGGCTCACTAATTTGTGAGCCAAAGATGTCATAGTTTTTATCGCCAGCGAAGACGCTATAAACCATATTTTCTTGTGCAAACTTTTCTGTTATCACCAACGGATGCACAACATAATGACATAGATGCGGTAAAATATATTGCTCATAAGTCTCCCGAATCCCCGACTCCGCCAATGCCTCGGCATCCAGTGGAATCGTGCCATCCCAGGTTAACTCGGCTTCAATTGCCTGTACCGATGAGAAAAATGCAATAAGTGACAACAATAATCCCTTTTTTTTCATTTGCAGCCTCCAGCTCTATGCGACCAAATAATATACTGTCCGTTCTATCCAGCGAACAGAGATCTAAGAAGTATTTATCCTGGAGAGCTTTCCAGCCTTTTTGGGCTGGAAATCTTCTCTCGTCGCGGTGAAGATAAACTAACGAGATTGAGAGGAGAGACGCGATGGCAAACTGGGTTACAGGAAAAGTGGTAAAAGTACAAAACTGGACTGATGCACTGTTTAGCCTCACCGTTCACGCGCCGGTTGATCCGTTCACCGCAGGGCAGTTTGCCAAACTGGGCCTTGATGTTGACGGCGAACGCGTGCAGCGGGCCTATTCCTACGTCAACGCCCCCAGCAATCCCGATCTTGAGTTCTATCTGGTGACGGTGCCAGAGGGCAAACTCAGCCCACGCCTGGCCGCACTGAAGCCGGGTGATGAGGTGCAGGTTGTCAGCGAGGCCGCTGGTTTCTTCGTGCTGGAAGAGGTGCCTGATTGCGACACGCTGTGGATGTTAGCCACCGGCACGGCAATTGGCCCGTACCTGTCGATTCTGGAAGAAGGGAAAGACCTGGATCGCTTTAAAAATCTGGTGCTGGTCCACGCCGCACGTTATGCCGCCGATCTCAGCTATCTGCCGCAGATGCAGGCGCTGGAACAACGTTATGCGGGCAAGCTGCGCATCCAGTCGGTCGTCAGCCGGGAAACCGTACCGGGCATGCTAACGGGACGTATTCCTTTCCTGATCGAAACCGGCGCGCTCGAAGAGGCCGTTGGTCTGCCGATGAGCGCTGAAAGCAGCCACGTCATGCTGTGCGGTAACCCGCAGATGGTGCGCGATACTCAGCAGTTGCTCAAAGAAACCCGGCAGATGAGCAAACATCTGCGTCGCCGACCGGGCCATATGACCGCCGAGCACTACTGGTAATCAGGACTCCGCTTTCCAGCGAACGTCCAGCGTCTCTTTGCCAAACTTATTTGCCCCCTGGGTGCCGACAAACGCGCCCAGGTCGATAAGCATCATGACGATGATCAGCGTTGGTATAAACCGCCCAACGCCCCACTGCCAGACGCCGGGCAGCATCGACCAGTTTCCCGCCAGCAGCATCCACGCCAGAATCATCAATAGCGCCCACAGGCCTGATTTACCACGATCGTGTAAACGTTTAATCGTGACCGCCGCCGTAGGCCACAGCAGGCATACCAGGATAAAAGCCGCAGTCTGCAAATTGAGAAGATTACTGCCAGCCAGCGTGAACAGCGCGCTCATGGTCATAATCCAGATGGCAATCCAAATCCAGAAATCACGACGCCCGATGCGCCCTTTAATTGAGAACAGCCACTGCTGTAAGGTCATATTTTATTCCTTATCATCATCACCTGCGTAGTTTACCCTGAAGGCGTGACTTTTTGACAAGCGTGGCGGTTCCCGTTTTAATCGTCAGCAGGCAAAAAAAGGAAGGACGGGCATGAAGAAGTGGGCAACCTTGTGTTTGATTGGGCTGACAGCGCTATCTGTCGGCCAAAAGGCGCTGTCCGCTGAATCTGATTCCGCCGCTACGGCTCCCTATGTTCTCTCCGGTGCGCCGGTCTTTGACATCTCGATCAGCGAGTTTCGGGAAAAATTTAATACCGATAACCCAAAGCTACCGCTTAATGAATTCCGTGCAATCTCCTCCAACCGCGATCGGGTAAACCTGACTCGCGCAGCCAGCAAAATCAACGAGAATCTTTACGCCTCTACCGCACTTGAGCGCGGAACGCTCAAAATTAAATCGATGCAGGTCACCTGGCTACCGATCCAGGGGCCGCAGCAGAAAGCGGCGAAAGCCAAAGCGCAGGAGTATATGAGCGCGGTTATACGTGCTTTCGTGCCGACGCTTAGCCAGGCGCAAAGCCAGCTGAAGTTGCAAAAACTGCTGACTGCAGGGAAAGGAAAACGCTACTTCACGGAAACCGAAGGCGCAGTGCGCTATGTGGTGGCGGATAACGGCGAAAAGGGGCTGACCTTCGCTGTTGAACCGATTAAGCTGGCGCTATCTGATACGCTGGAAGACAACAATAAATGACAAAAAGCAAAGCCTTTCCAGTGATGAATCTCTATACTGTTTCACAGACCATGCTGCCCTCGGGGGCGGCTATATTCCTTAATTCGCTTTGAAGCGTGGAGAATTAAAATGCGACA
Organism: Klebsiella sp. MISC125; assembly: GCF_051131775.1. NCBI lineage: Bacteria > Pseudomonadati > Pseudomonadota > Gammaproteobacteria > Enterobacterales > Enterobacteriaceae > Klebsiella > Klebsiella sp. MISC125. Next base: position 151,404 of record NZ_CP180448.1, on the reverse strand, counting down.
TCCTTTAGTGATGGGTAACTGGAAACTGAACGGCAGCCGCCACATGGTAAACGAGCTGGTTGCTAACCTGCGTAAAGAACTGGCTGGCGTTACCGGCTGTGCAGTTGCAATTGCTCCGCCTGAAATGTACATCGACCTGGCTAAACAAGCCGCTGCGGGCAGCCACATCCACCTGGGCGCGCAGAATGTTGACCTGAACCTGTCCGGCGCATTCACTGGTGAAACAAGTGCTGAAATGCTCAAAGACATTGGTGCCCAGTACATCATCATTGGTCACTCCGAGCGTCGTACCTACCACAAAGAGTCCGACGAACTGATCGCTAAAAAATTCGCGGTACTGAAAGAACAGGGTCTGATCCCGGTTCTGTGCATCGGTGAAACCGAAGCAGAAAACGAAGCGGGCAAAACCGAAGAAGTTTGCGCACGTCAAATTGACGCCGTTCTGAAAACTCAGGGCGCAGCCGCATTCGAAGGCGTAGTTATCGCTTACGAACCAGTATGGGCGATCGGTACCGGCAAATCTGCGACCCCTGCTCAGGCTCAGGCGGTTCACAAATTCATCCGTGACCACATCGCGAAAGCTGATGCGAAAGTCGCTGAACAAGTGATCATCCAGTACGGCGGTTCCGTTAACGCAGGCAACGCAGCTGAGCTGTTCACCCAGCCGGACATCGACGGCGCGCTGGTTGGCGGTGCATCTCTGAAAGCAGACGCTTTCGCAGTGATCGTTAAAGCAGCAGAAGCGGCTAAAAACGCGTAATAGCTTTAACAGGCACCTCCCCGGTAGCGCTTCGCAACCGGGGAGGTGCTTGGTAGCCCGGACAAGGCGCGTCAAGCGCCGCCTCCGGGTTTTCTTATCCCGCTACAGTTTTCCCAACGCTTGATACCACAAATAATCCAGCGGTAGCAGAATTAAATAGCTCACCGCCGCCAGCGCGATACACAGCAGCATTCCCGCTCGAGCAGGTACTTTCCCCAGTCCCATAGCCACTACAATCGGTGATGCCTGATACGGCAGCAACGGCGTGGAATACCCCAGCACCTGAATCATAATCACGCTCAGCAGCGGAAAGCCGGTGGCGTCGGAAAAACTCTGCGCGAAGGTGGTATACAGCGCTGGTACGCCGTTGGCAGTCATAATAAAGTTCAGCGCGCTGGTAATACCGGTCAATGCGAGAAAACTGGTAAACGGACTCTCTTTATCCAGCGGCATAATATGCAGCAGCGCATTTCCCATCACGCTACCGATACCCGTCTGGGTGACAGTGATCGCCAGCCCCAGAATCCCGGCAACGTAAATACAGGTACGAATATTTACGCCGCTGGAAAACTCTTCGCCGTTGATAAAACCAACGCGCGGCAGAAGCGTTATCACCGCCGCCGCCAGCCCCGTCCAGGCTGGCCCCACGCCGTGCCAGCTCTCCGTCACCCACAGAGTCAGTACCACCGCTAACAGCCATGCAAGGCGCTTCTCATCATGGCTCATCGGCGGCAGCGGCGTCATGTCGCGCGGCGGATGCGGTTTTCCGGGAAACAACCAACATATCAGCGCAACCAGTACCGCCCCTTTTAGCCAACCGAGCACCGGCGTGTGCAGCAATAAATAGGGTAGATAATTCAGGTGGATACCGTATGAGCCTTCCGCCGCGCCGCTCATGACCAGATTCGGAACGTTAGCAGGCAAAATGGTCGCCGACAGCTGGAAGGTGCCGAAGCCAACCGCCAGCGCCAGCCCATACCAGCCGCGCGTGCCATCCTCAATCCCCGCGCGTTTTGCCATCGCCGCCACAATCGGCATCAGCAGCGCAATGCGCCCCATATTGGACGGCATAACAAAGGCTAAGGCATAGCTGAGAAGCACCACGCTGCCGACCATCAGCGGCCAGGAATCGGTCAGCCGCGACGAGAGCGAGCGGGCCGCCCTGTCCGCCAGCCCGGTTTTGCGAATAGCGATCCCCAGCACAAAGCCGCTGAACACCAACCAGAAGGCCGATGAAGCAAAGCCGCCAAAGATAACCTCCGGCGGCGCGATTTTGGCAATCATCGCGGCGGCAAAAAACAGCAACGCGGTCATAAACTCCGGCAGTAACGAAGTCGCCCAGAGCAGAATCGTGATGCCAACGATGATGGAAGGAAGGAACAGAGGATGGGACAACCAAAGCGACATACCTGTCTCCTGACGATTTTTTCAGCAAGAATACGATGGACAGTAAAGCAGGTAAATGCCAGATATAGTGGGGTTATCGCAGGATTGGAGCAGATAGATCAGTGATAATGAATTTCGCCAAAGTATTCAGACAGCACATAATAACGGCAATATTCAAACGGGCTATCGTGTCCGGCTTGAAATGTCTGTCTGGCGACAGATAACAGCGGTTTATTCGCGGCAATTTGCAATTTTTCACACAGTTCGGCGGAAGGTAAAATCGCCTCAACTTTTTCAATCGCCGAGTCGCTAGTCACGTTCAGTAGCGAATAAAGCGACGTATGCTCCAGCGCCTGAGGCGTCAGTTCCAGTCCAGGAAAGAAGCTGAGATCGAGATAAATCTTCTCATGGTTGAACGGACGGTTATTCAGGCAACGAACACGCGAAATATAAAGATAATGATGCTGTGCGGGCAGGCTCAGGCCATCAGCCTGAGCGTCGCGCGCGCGACGCGGCGCGATTTCCAGAATACGGTTCTCAATCGCCACGCTGGCGTCCTGGAGATCGCTGGTAATACCGCGAAACGTGTGGCCATAGCTCACACCTTCCGGCACGGAGCAGACTACCGAACCGCTCCCGCGTTGGGACGAAATAATCCCCGCATTGATCAGCTCGCTCCAGGCCTGTTTCACCACAATCAGCGAGACGTTATAAGTCCTGGCAATCTCTTTTTGCGTCGGCAGCTGGCTGCCTAAAGGCAAAGACCCATTCTGGATCTGCTGACAGATGATAAAAAATAGTTGCTTATAAAGCGGAGTAAAGCTCGTTTTATCAACCTGCAAACTGCGCACCTCACGTCTTCGCCAGCAGGGGACGTGTTACCGTCCCCGGCAGGGTGAATTCGCTACCCTGCGATTTGCCTGGCCAGTTCTGCCAAATCGAAATGATTCATACGATCCAAGGTCGTTAAATAATCGGCGGGAAAAGCCTCCACGCCATGGAATGCGCCGGAAATCGCCCCAACCATGGTGGCGACGGTATCAGTATCATTGCCGATATTAACGCCGGAGATAATAGCATCTACGGCAGAATTCGGACAACACGCGAACAGGCCAAAGGCGGCGGGTACCGCTTCACTGACGTGCAGCCCGGAGCCAATAATATCAGCAATGTCCACTATCGCCGTTTCCCAATGACGATGACGTTTACCGATATCCACGGCCAGCTCAATGCGTCGGGCAACGGAAGGTCCGGCGACCATCATCGCCCCTTGTTCCTGCGCCAGCAGATAGCCTCTTTGCGCACCGTAGATACCGGCGGCAATAATGCTGTCTGCATCGGTCTGCGCTCTTAAAGCCTCGCTGGTTGCCGCCGCCATCGCCGCGGCGCCGGACATCGCCAGCACGTTGTTATGGGTAAATCGACAAATCTGCAACGCACATTGAATTGCCGCGTCGATATTACCAGGATGCAGCACCGCCGCTGGCCAAATCTTCATGGCCGCGCCGTTGGTTGCTTCCGCGTTACCTTTATTAATGATCTGTACCGACTGTTTTTCGCCTTCCAGCTCTCCCTGCAAAGAGGCGCGATTGTCGTTAAAGATCGCTTTCATCGCCGCGCGCGTCGTGGGCCCCGTAAAGTTGGCGTAGTAAGGATAATCCAGCCACTGCTGGAAGGCCTCGCGCATCGCTTCGTCGCTGACCTCACGCTGATGGCGCAGCAGCGCGTCCATAATGTACTTAGCCTGAATAAAATCATCCGTGCACATGCCCGCTTCATTGCAGCGGCCAAAAGTATCGGCTGGCGGTTTTTGAAAGGTCGTCACCCAGCCGCCAAAATAGTCTTTTATTTGCTGCTGGGTGCGCACTTCCGTCGCTGCTCCCATCGCGTCTGCGGCGGCGGCGCCAACCAGGCATCCCAGTATTTTGTTTTGATCAACGTGCATGATGACTCCTTATTTCACGGTCATGGCTTGTGCCAGCGAATGGCTGGAAAGAAAAGTATTGAGCTGCTCGGGAAACGGCAGTGCGGTCATTGCCCCTTTTGCCGTCACCGCCATTGCGCCGCAGGCATTGGCATTGCTGATGGCTTCTGCCAGCAGGGCATGATCCCAGCAATTTGCGCGGGAAAGGGTGAACAGCAGGCCGCCGACGAAAGCATCACCCGCTCCGGTGGTGTCGATGACCCCAACGTGTGGTGCTGGAAAACAGAACTCACCTTCAGGGTTAATCAACAGCGCGCCATCAGCGCCTAATGAGATGATGGTGGTGTCGCAGCCCAGATCGCGCAGGTAATAACGCGCATCCTGCCAATGGCTGGCACCGCTCAGTTGGCAAAGTTCATCTGCCGAGACTTTGCAGATAGAAGCCAGCGCGGCGGACCGGGCGATCAGTTGCGGTATTTCACCGGTATCCCGCCACATCTTGCTGCGTAGATTGACGTCAAACAGTACGTAGCCACCCGCTTCACGCATTCTTCTCGCCCCCTCAAGGCACGCCTCACGGGCGGGGCTGTCGGTGAGGCCAATTGAGCTAAAGTAAAACCATTCGTGCTGCCTGAACGGCGGCAGATCCTGCAGCGAAACGTAGGTATCGGCACCTGGATGCACCAGATAGGTAAAGCTGCGTTCCCCATCAGCCGTCAGGTTAACGATTAGCACCGCGCTGGTCAGGGCCGCATCCAGCCTTAGAAACGTGACATCCACAGCGTTATCCTGAAAAACCTGGCGCAGGAAACGACCGGCATCATCATCACCAAGGCAGCCGATAAAGCCACACTCTCCGCCCAGCCTGGCAACGCACACTCCCACGTTCGCCGATGCGCCGCCGGGGCATTTCAGGTAGCTATTCTGTTTTTCCGGCACCAGATCGACGGAGGCATCACCGATAACCCAAACCTTATTCAGAACGTTCATTCGCGCCTCCTTATGCCTGTTTCTGCGCCAGAGAAAGCTGAATATCACGATAATATTCATTGTTAATCAGATACTTTTTCATAAGCAGCCCAACCGCAAGGTGGAACAGAGCTGGAATCAGCGTCATCATCAGCGCAATACCCGTTAACGAACGTGCGCTCTGTTCAACATCGGCCTGATAACCAAAATGGCTTAGCAGGAATCCCAGCACGCCGCCCGCAACCCCCATACCAAATTTCTGGAAGAAAAGAATGCCGCCAAACGCGAGGCCGGAAACGCGCAAACCCGTTTTCTTTTCTCCGTAATCCACCGCTTCAGCGATAGAGGACCAGAACACCGGCATTTGCATGTCGCAGAAGAAATTAATGAGGAAATAGAATGTAAATGCCAGCACGAGATTTTCACGACCGACGCAGAAATACATCAGTGCGCTCAGAACAAAAGTGACGAGCTGGGTATAGCGGAACATTTTAATTTTGTCCCAGAACTTGGTTATCCAGGTGGTGGCAATCATCGCCAGAATGGAAGCGATAACGCCGGTGGTCAGGAACGGTGAAATCAGGCTGTCGCCACCATTGAGATAATACTTAGCGTAATAAGCCGCGACGGAACCGCGAATAACATAACCGCACATCAGCAGCAAAATAACAACGCCGAGAATAATCCACTGATCGTTACGTAACAGATACTTAAACTGCTTTCCTACTGATAACGACGTAATTTCCGGTTCGCTGCGTTCGCGAGTGGTGAGAAAACAGAAGATAAACAGCAGCGCACCCATTGCCCCCATTAATCCCATCGAAAACTGATAGCCCAAAGCCTTATTACCCTGCCCCAGCCAGACGGCAAGCATCGGTACCACAATAGTCACCAGGAAAGCGGCAATTTTGGTCATCACAAAGCGATAGCCGTTTGCGCTAAGCCGTTCAACGGGATCGCTGGTAATCACGCCAATCATCGAAATATAGGGGATGGTGATAGCGGTATACACCAGAGTCATAAGAATATAGGTGCCATAGGCCCATGCCAGTTTGGCCATATAAGCCATATCAGGCGTAATAAACATCAAATAAACAGCGAAGCCGAAGGGGATAGCAAACCACAGCAGCCACGGGCGATAGCGCCCCCAGCGGGTATTGAGCTTATCGGTGAGGATACCCATGGCCGGGTCAATAATGGCATCAATCATTCGGACAACCACAAACAATACGCCAACATCAGCGGCGCTCAGGCCGTAGATATCGGTATAGAAATAGGCGAGCAGCAGCTGCATGGCAATAATTACTACGTTTATTGCCATATCCCCTGCACCGAAACCGATTTTTTCCACAATAGAAAGTTTCATGTTGATATTCCTTTACGCTTAGCAGCGCAAATCTGGTGAGCAATTAATGATGTCACTACATGAAATAAAAACGTTTTTATAAATAAGCCATCCGACAAGCGCTCTGTGGTGGCTATGAGAAGAGTGTAACGACTCCTAAAAAGATATAAAGGTATACCTTTATATCTTTTGATCGATTTCACATAATTTTACGCACAGGATCTTACCCCGATTTCAAACCGGGATAAGAATCAACAAGATAATGGAAAGGAGAGTAGTGCGAAGAAAACTAGCGATCCGTCAAAATCGCGCAGTTATGATCCTGAATCTCTTCCGCCGATGCGCGATTGAGGGTCAGCAGGTTACGCTCGGTTGCTAACAGCACCAGCGAGCCATCACTCTGCTTCGCCATCGCCAGCGCAAAACGGCCCATATGCTCACGCGCTTCCGGTACTTCTTCCGCCAGCATCAGAAAAGGACTGCGCTGCGCCAGCTCCGTTTCAGTAACCCGGCGAGCCAGATATTCATGGCCCATTAACCCACCAGGCAGCGGCAACCAGCGGCTACTAATGACGGAAGCCTCTTTGTCCAGTTGAGTACGAACATCAGGCCGTAAACAGGAGATATGGATATGGAAATGATTTTGCGTGCGTCCGCTGCGCGAATTAATTGTCAATGAGACCGCATCATCCGATACGGCAGAGCCACGATGCTGGCTCATGATTTCACGCCCCTGCCAGGCCTGCCAGAAGAAATTCGGCGTCAGTGGATCAAGCAGCAGAGGGCTTTCGGTGCCGTTGATACGGTAGGTTGGCATCAGCAGATATTGCAGCGGGCCATTGCGGTCTTTGAACAGGACATAGCCGCCCTTGAGGTTGACTTCCGCACAGGGCGCGGGATTTTGATTCTGCTGTTGGTTGGGGACGCACTGTTGCAGAACAATTTTCCGCAACGCGTCAGGGTTGCCGGAATGGAGCCAGTAGTAGCCTCCGGCCACCGCCGCCAGAACCACCACCAGCAGTACCAATAAAAGGTATCGTACTCTTCGCATTATATTTTCCTGTCTCAGCCGGAACCGGAAGAGTAGCGCAGTTTAATGACTAAATGAAAACAGGAAGAGGTACGGGATCTTTTTCCCGGAGACGGCGCTTGACGCGCCTGTCCGGGCTAACAGACTACTCTGCCCCGGGTCGCGGCTTACGCCTTACCCGGGCTACAAGAGCTGTAGCCCCGCTAAGCGCTGCGCGAACGGGGAATGGAAGTGATAATTAACGCTGGCTAATCTGGTCGAAGGTGCCGCCGTTGGAGAAGTGTTCCTTCTGGGCTTTGGTCCAGCCGCCAAACTCTTCATCGATAGTGAACAGTTTCAGTTTCGGGAATTCATTGGCGTATTTTTTCGCCACATCCGGGTCACGTGGGCGATAGAAGTTCTTCGCCGCAATCTCCTGGCCTTCCGGCGAGTAGAGATACTTCAGATAAGCGTCCGCCACCTGGCGAGTGCCTTTTTTATCGACCACTTTATCGACGACCGAAACGGTCGGCTCGGCCAGAATCGATTCGCTCGGGGTCACGATTTCAAATTTATCTTTGCCCAGTTCGTTCGTTGCCAGCAGCGCTTCGTTTTCCCAGGCAATCAGCACGTCGCCGATCCCACGCTCTACGAAGGTATTGGTCGAGCCACGTGCGCCGGAATCCAGCACTTCGACGTTCTTAAACAGCGCTTTCACGAACTCCTGAGCCTTAGCCTGGTCGCCGTTGTTCTGGTGCAGCGCGTAGCCCCAGGCCGCCAGATAGTTCCAGCGCGCGCCGCCGGAGCTTTTCGGGTTCGGAGTAATCACCGATACGCCTGGTTTAATCAGGTCGTTCCAGTCATGAATTTGTTTCGGATTGCCCTTACGCACCAGGAACACGATGGTAGAGGTATACGGCGCGGAGTTATCCGGCAGGCGTTTGAGCCAGTTTTTGTCGATCCGACCGCGTTCGGCAATCGCGTCAACGTCATAAGCCAGCGCAAGGGTTACCACATCGGCCTCAAGGCCGTTGATCACCGAGGTCGCCTGCTTACCGGAGCCGCCGTGGGATTGACGAATCACCACGTTATCGCCGGTTTCCTGCTTCCAGTGCGCGCTAAACGCTTTGTTGTACTGTTCGTACAGCTCGCGCGTCGGATCATAAGAAACATTTAATAGTTGAATGTCTTTTGCCAGAACGCTGGCGGATGCCAGCAACAGAGTTAACCCTACGCCCCACTTATTCATCGCACCGCTCTCTTTATGTCGTGTTGTGATGAATTAAGCGTGCCAGAAAGCGAACCAATGATTAAAGAATAAAAAAAGATTGGCTATAACTTGTGAGTATATATGACGAGGAGAATTTGCCCCCTCCCGGACGGGAGAGGGCGAGAAGCATTATACTTCTTCCATGCGGCCCAGCAGCGCCTGCAGACGATCCTGCCAGCCCTGCTGTTGTTCTTTCAGCTGACCGTTTTCACGCTCCAGCTCTTCACGACCGTGCTGTGCGCTTTGTACTTCCTGCGCCAGCGTGTTGTTCTTTTCTTTCAGCTCTTCGATTTCCATCTGTAACAGAGTGATGGTATCAATCGCCTGCTGGACTTTAGATTCTAATTTCTCAAACACTTCTAATGACATCGTCATACCTCTCCTGAACTTGCAAGGCGTTGATAGAAACCGTCCGTTTCGTATACGCGTTGACGCCTTAACGAAAATTAGCGCACTACCGTGGTGATGTAGTCGATTGTATGAAGCCCCGCCGCCCCTGTCCAGCGACAACCCGCGTAGATTGCGGTTTGCGACACTTTTCGGCCTTTACCTGGTTCGTTCACCGTTTTTTCCCGTTACTTTTTCGTAATTGTTAATCAATGGGTTAAAAAAATGAGTGGTGAAACGCACCCGCAAATGACCGAATACGCGTTTATGGCGCGAAAACGCTCATTTTCTTGACGTAGTACACACATTTGAATTTCGATATTTCTCGTTTTTGTTCGTTAACGATAAATTAACACTATGCCTACATGGCAGCGTGGTCGCCTGCGACCTTCACACATACAATAATCATCACTACGCTTCAGGATTCGATTATGAGCCAAACATCAACACTAAAAGGCCAGTGCATCGCAGAGTTCCTCGGTACCGGGTTGTTGATCTTTTTCGGCGTTGGGTGCGTCGCTGCACTTAAGGTCGCGGGAGCCAGCTTCGGTCAATGGGAAATCAGCATCATCTGGGGTCTGGGCGTCGCTATGGCGATTTACCTGACCGCAGGGGTTTCCGGTGCGCACCTTAACCCAGCGGTCACCATCGCGCTGTGGCTGTTTGCCTGCTTCGACGGACGTAAAGTTGTTCCTTTTATCATTGCGCAATTCGCTGGCGCCTTTTGCGCTGCGGCTTTAGTTTACGGGCTTTATTACAATCTTTTCTTCGATTTCGAACATAGCCACAATATGGTGCGCGGTAGCGTCGAAAGTCTTGAGCTGGCTGGCATTTTCTCCACTTACCCGAACCCGCATATCAATTTTGTGCAGGCCTTCGCGGTAGAGATGGTGATTACCGCTATCCTGATGGGCGTCATTCTGGCGCTGACCGATGATGGCAACGGCGTGCCGCGCGGCCCGCTGGCACCGCTGCTGATTGGTCTGCTGATCGCCGTTATCGGCGCATCCATGGGCCCGCTGACCGGCTTCGCCATGAACCCGGCACGCGATCTCGGACCGAAAACCTTCGCCTGGCTTGCTGGCTGGGGTGATGTCGCCTTCACGGGTGGCAAAGATATTCCTTATTTCCTGGTGCCGCTGTGTGCGCCAATCGTCGGTGCTGCGCTAGGCGCATTCTGCTACCGCAAGCTGATTGGCCGCCACCTGCCTTGCGACACCTGCGTTGTCGAAGAGAAAGACGCCTCATCCTCCTCTACAACGCAACACAACGCTTCGCTGTAATCTGACTACGGGACTCATACTATGACCGACAAAAAATATATCGTAGCGCTCGACCAGGGCACCACCAGCTCCCGCGCCGTTGTAATGGATCACGATGCCAATATCGTCAGCGTCTCTCAGCGAGAATTTGAACAAATTTATCCGAAGCCCGGCTGGGTTGAGCACGACCCGATGGAGATCTGGGCGACCCAAAGCTCCACGTTGGTAGAAGTGCTGGCAAAAGCCGATATCAGCTCCGATGAAATCGCCGCAATCGGCATCACCAACCAACGTGAAACCGCTATCGTGTGGGAGCGCGAAACCGGTAAACCGATTTATAATGCGATTGTCTGGCAGTGCCGGCGTACCGCTGAAATCTGCGAACAGCTCAAGCGCGACGGTATGGAAGAGTACATTCGCAAGGCCACTGGCCTGGTGGTTGACCCGTACTTCTCCGGCACCAAAGTGAAATGGATCCTTGACCACGTTGAAGGCTCACGCGAACGCGCTAAGCGCGGCGAGCTGCTGTTCGGCACCGTGGACACCTGGCTTATTTGGAAAATGACCCAGGGGCGCGTGCACGTCACTGACTACACCAACGCCTCGCGTACCATGCTGTTCAACATCCACGAGCTGGACTGGGACGACAAAATGCTCGACGCGCTGGATATCCCCCGCGCCATGCTGCCGGAAGTACGCAAGTCTTCCGAAGTGTACGGCCAGACCAATATCGGCGGTAAAGGCGGCACGCGTATTCCAATCGCCGGTATCGCGGGCGACCAGCAGGCGGCGCTGTTCGGTCAGCTGTGCGTTAAAGAAGGGATGGCGAAAAATACCTACGGCACTGGCTGCTTTATGCTGATGAACACCGGCGAGAAAGCGGTGAAATCTGAAAACGGCCTGCTGACGACGATCGCCTGCGGCCCGCGCGGCGAAGTGAACTATGCGCTGGAAGGTGCGGTGTTTATGGCAGGAGCCTCTATTCAGTGGCTGCGCGATGAGATGAAGCTGATCAGCGACGCGTTCGATTCCGAATATTTCGCCACCAAAGTGAAAGATACCAACGGCGTATACGTGGTCCCGGCATTTACCGGCCTCGGCGCACCGTACTGGGACCCGTACGCCCGCGGCGCAATCTTCGGCCTGACCCGCGGCGTGAACTCTAACCATATTATTCGCGCCACCCTGGAATCTATCGCCTATCAGACCCGCGACGTGCTGGAAGCGATGCAGGCTGACTCAGGGATCCGTCTGCACGCTCTGCGCGTCGACGGCGGCGCGGTGGCCAACAACTTCCTGATGCAGTTCCAGTCCGATATTCTAGGCACCCGCGTAGAACGCCCTGAAGTGCGCGAAGTCACCGCACTGGGTGCTGCCTATCTGGCCGGTCTGGCGGTGGGTTTCTGGCAGAATCTGGATGAGTTGCAGGAGAAAGCAGTTATCGAACGTGAATTCCGCCCGGGGATTGAAACTACCGAGCGTAACGTTCGCTACAGCGGCTGGAAGAAAGCGGTAAAACGCGCGTTAGCGTGGGAAGAGCACGACGAGGGGTAAGAGCTGGGGGTATTCCCGGCTTGCGGCGTAAACGCCTTAGCCGGGCTACAAAACCCCAAACAGCACGATCTTGTAGCCCGGACAGGTGCGCAGCACCGCCTCCGGGTTTTTTATCAGCCAAACATCGGCAACAGCAGATACAGCTTAATGACCAGCGCGTTAACGATATCAATAAAGAACGCACCCACCATCGGCACCACCAGAAACGCCATGTGTGATGGGCCAAAACGGTCGGTAATCGCCTGCATATTGGCAATCGCCGTCGGTGTCGCGCCGAGGCCAAAGCCGCAGTGCCCGGCGGCCAGAACGGCGGCATCGTAGTTTTTCCCCATCATTCGATAGGTCACAAACACCGCATACAGCGCCATTGCCACCGTCTGCACCGCCAGAATGGCAATCATCGGCAGCGCCAGCGACGCCAACTCCCACAGCTTCAGGCTCATCAGAGCCATCGCCAGGAACAACGACAGGCTGACGTTACCCAATACCGACACCGCGCGATCAAACACGCGATACAGCCCCAACGCCGACAAACTGTTGCTGAGGATCACGCCGATAAACAGCACGCAAACAAAGGTCGGCAGCTCGAATACGGTTCCCGCCAGCAGTTGCGCAACGAACTTACCTACCGTCAAACAAATGGCAATTAACGCGATGCTCTCAATCAGCACCAGCGAGGTAATCATGCGCCCCATTTCCGGCTTTTCAAACGCGGTCGGTGCAACCTGATCGTCCGGCGTGCCGTCCGGTGAGGAAGAGTGCTTAACCAAATAGCGCGCCACCGGGCCGCCGATCAGGCCGCCAAGCACGAGGCCAAACGTTGCACAGGCCATCGCCACTTCGGTAGCGTTGGCGAAACCATAGCGCTCGACAAACAATTTACTCCACGCCGCGCCGGTGCCGTGACCGCCGGAAAGGGTAATGGAACCCGCCAGCAGCCCCATCAGCGGGTCGAGGCCCAGCAGCTTCGCCATGCCGATACCGAGGGCGTTTTGCAGCAGCAGCAGTCCCACGACAACGATCAGGAACGTCCCCACCACTTTGCCGCCAGCCCGCAAGCTGGCGAGGTTGGCGTTCAGGCCGATGGTGGCGAAGAACGCCAGCATCAGCGGATCTTTCAGGCTCATATCGAAATCAATTTCGATATCCATGCTTTTCTTCAGCGCCAGTAAGGCCAATGCCACCAGCAGGCCACCCGCAACGGGTTCAGGAATGGTATATGTCTTCAGGAAAGGGACGGTTTGAACGAGTTTTCTACCCAGTAGCAACACTAATGTTGCGGCAACGAGCGTCGATAAGGTATCGAGATGAAACATAAAAAGAGCTCCTTATAGGCGCATGATCCATTCACACGCGACGGTATTCCCGGTGTCGATTGCTTCTCATCATGAGTAATCGGGAGGGGATTTTAAGCAGAAGTACGGAAAAAATGACAGAAAAAGATATTTTGTAGGGATATTGATGCGATCAAGCATACAAAATGTTAATAATTTTTCTAAGCCTATTCCCTGTATAAATATTTATCGCTAAAGAGTGGCAAACGTTTGCTTTTGGTCTACAGTCCGATAAAATCCCCGCTTTGCCACCTTTGGGATTGTTGTGATGTCCGTTAACACCGCAGAGTCAGAAAATGCGCAACCGGTTGCGCATAAGCAAGTCAGCGAATTAATCTACCGCCTTGAAGACCGCCCACCGCTACCGCAAACTCTGTTCGCCGCTTTCCAGCACCTGCTGGCGATGTTTGTCGCAGTCATCACCCCGGCGCTGTTAATTTGCCAGGCTCTGGGCCTCCCGGCTCAGGATACGCAACACATCATCAGCATGTCTCTGTTCGCCTCCGGTGTCGCATCCATTATTCAAATTAAAGCCTGGGGGCCGGTTGGCTCAGGGCTGCTCTCAATCCAGGGCACCAGCTTTAACTTCGTCGCGCCGCTGATTATGGGCGGTACCGCGCTGAAAACCGGCGGCGCCGATGTCCCAACCATGATGGCTGCGCTGTTCGGTACCCTGATGCTGGCCAGCTGCACGGAAATGGTCATCTCCCGCGTCCTGCACCTCGCGCGGCGCATCATTACCCCGCTGGTCTCCGGCGTGGTGGTGATGATTATCGGTCTGTCGCTGATTCAGGTTGGCCTCACTTCTATCGGCGGCGGCTACGCGGCCATGGCTGATAATACCTTCGGCGCGCCGAAAAACCTGCTGCTGGCGGGTATCGTGCTGGCGCTGATTATTATCCTTAACCGCCAGCGCAACCCCTATTTGCGCATCGCCTCGCTGGTGATCGCCATGGCAGCGGGTTATCTGGCAGCCTGGTTCCTCGATATGCTGCCAACCAATACCGCGCCAACCGACAGCAGCCTGATTATGGTACCCACGCCGCTTTACTACGGCCTGGGCATCGACTGGAATCTGCTGCTGCCGCTAATGCTGGTCTTTATGATTACCTCACTGGAAACTATCGGCGATATCACCGCCACCTCCGACGTCTCCGAGCAGCCAGTTTCCGGCCCGCTATATATGAAGCGTCTGAAGGGCGGCGTGTTGGCTAACGGCCTGAACTCGTTCGTCTCGGCAGTATTTAATACCTTCCCGAACTCCTGTTTCGGGCAGAACAACGGCGTGATTCAGTTGACCGGCGTCGCCAGCCGCTACGTCGGCTTTGTGGTCGCGCTGATGCTGATCGTGCTCGGCCTGTTCCCGGCGGTAAGCGGCTTCGTGCAACATATCCCTGAGCCAGTACTCGGCGGCGCAACGTTAGTGATGTTCGGCACCATCGCCGCCTCCGGCGTGCGCATCGTCTCCCGCGAACCGCTGAACCGCCGCGCGATCCTGATTATCGCCCTGTCGTTGGCCGTCGGCCTTGGCGTTTCCCAGCAGCCGCTGATTCTGCAGTTCGCCCCTGACTGGCTGAAGAACCTGCTCTCCTCAGGTATCGCTGCCGGTGGTATCACGGCAATCGTGCTGAACCTGGTTTTCCCGCCAGAGAAAAACTAATCCTGCCTGATGCCCTGGCCGCGTGATGCTGGCCAGGGCATGTACATCATCCACCTCACATCATCTCATTACACAATTCCTGTCTTGAGGATTGCGCATAATTCGGGCATAACAGCCTTATGTGCCTCGCTCAGGATCGAAGATCATGAAATTTCTCGGAAAGCTGATTCTCTGGCTGTTGATTGCCCTGCTGGTGGTGATCATTGCGGTTTATTTCCTGCTGCAAACCCAGTGGGGCGCACGCCAGGCCAGTGCCTGGCTAAGCGACGGTACCGGCTGGAAGGTCTCTTTCAACAAAATGGACCACAATTTCTCCTCGCCAATGCACCTGCAACTGCAAAACGTCACCCTTGGTCGTGACGGCAAACCGGCGACGCTGGTGGCTAAAACGGTGGATATCGGCTTTAGCAGCCGCCAGTTTAGCGACCCACTGCATGCCGACGAGATTGTCCTCAGCGATGGCACCCTGAACTTCTCGCCTTCATCAGCAGCCTTACCGTTCGCCGCCGACCGCCTACAGTTGCGCAACATGGCGTTTAACAGTCCGGAAAGCGACTGGGATCTCAGCGCTCAGCGCGTCACCGGCGGCGTCAGCCCATGGGCACCGGAAGCGGGCAACGTCCTCGGTAAAAAAACGCAGATTCAAATGAGCGCAGGGTCGATGACGCTGAACGGCATCGAAGCCAGCAATGTGCTGATTCAGGGGAGTATCGATAACGGTGAAGTAGCGCTCTCGACCATCGGTGCTGATGTTGCCCGCGGCACGATGACCGGGACGGCGAAACGCAACGCCAACGGCGGCTGGCAGGTCGATAATTTACGCCTCAGCGAGATCCGCCTGCAAAGCGATAAATCGCTCGCCGACTTTTTCACGCCGCTCACCACGCTGCCTTCACTACAGGTTGGCCGTCTCGATATGACCGATGCCAGCCTGCAAGGGCCTGACTGGGCGGTAAGCAGCCTCGATCTTAACCTGCGTAATCTCACTCTCAGCCATGGCGACTGGCAAAGCCAGGATGGCACCCTGTCAATGAATGCCAACGAGTTTATTTACGGCTCGCTGCATTTCCTCGACCCTATCCTGAATGCCGGATTTTCGCCGCAGGGTATCGCGCTGCGTCAGTTCACCTCACGCTGGGAAGGCGGGATGGTGCGCACTTCCGGCAACTGGCTGCGTGCCGGACATGCTCTGGTGCTGGATGACGCCGCGTTCGCCGGTCTGGAATATACGCTGCCGGCCAACTGGAAACAGCTGTGGATGGAGCAACTGCCGGAATGGTTACAGAGCCTGACCCTGAAGAAGTTCAGCGCCAGCCGCAATCTGGTCATTGATATTGAACCTGAATTCCCGTGGCAGATCACCGCCCTCGACGGCTACGGCGGCGAGCTACAGCTGGTGAAGGACCGCAGTTGGGGTATATGGAACGGCAGCGCAACGCTGAACGCCGCTGCCGCCACCTTTAACCGCATTGACGTTCGCCGCCCATCGTTGAAGCTCAGCGCCAACGCCTCGACGGTGAACGTTAACGAGCTTAGCGCCTTTACCGAGCGCGGTATCCTGCAAGCCACCGCGGCGGTATCGCAGCTTCCGCAGCGCCTGGTCAACCTGAGCCTGAACGGCCGCGGCGTGCCGCTGAATATTTTGCAAGCCTGGGGCTGGCCAGCGCTGCCGGTTTCCGGCGATGGTAACGTGCAGCTGACCGCCACCGGCAGCGTGCTGGCGGATGCGCCGCTAAAGCCAACCGTCAATGGTCAACTCAGCGCAATCAATATGGAGAAGCAGCAGGTTGCGCAGGTGATGCGCAACGGTGAAGTCACCAGTGCCCAGGCTCCTGCTGCTCCGGCAATTTCCACACCCTAGTTTCCCCTCACCCTAACCCTCTCCCCGCCGGGGAGAGGGGCCGCTTAGTGGGGTTTCGGTGCTCCCACGTTATTTCACGTTCAGCGAATAGACCGCTGGCACCGCGCCAGCCGATTTCACCAGCTCAAGGGTGATTTTTGACACCGTCAGCGGCGCTTTCAGTGTATGTTGGCACAGCGAGTGATGATTGTCGTTCGCTTCAGCAATCAGTACATCGTCCGCCCACAGACGGTAGTGGGTGGCGCAGTGCGGCGTCACCGACTCCATGTGTCCCATTTGCACGGTTTCCATCGCATTATCAACATCGTTATCCAGCATCAGCGTCAGCGACTGTACGGTTTGCGGCGCGTCCCACTCCCAGATCAGTCGCGGCGCGGCATCGTCCAGCGCCGGGGCCCAGCCGTTAATCTGCTGTTCTGGACGCAGGCGACCGTTGAGCAGGTTCTGCACATCATAACAGCGCAGCGGCGTGGCAAAGCGCACGGCAGGCATCACCTGATGCGGACGGCGGCGCGGTACCCAGAAATCAAACGCCTCTACGCCAAAGTCGCCATCAACCACCTGGCGTGGATGCTTCGCCACGCGGGCGTTCTGGCTGTTAAATACCGTCATAATGCCCGGCAGCGCCAAATCACTCAGCGCCATTTCAACCTCGCTGTTGTGCTCGAAGGCGATAAACAGGTAGCGATCGGCGTCACTCTGCCAGCCAAACTCCACGCTGTATTCACCCGCTTCCTGTACCGTCAGCGTTTGTTCGTCGAGCAGGATGTCGGCGCAGTAATTCGCGGTCTTCTGACTGCTTAACAGGCTGACTTTTACCGGCTGAGCGGTCTCGGCGCGCAGGATAAAACGCAGGGCTGGCAGCGTTTCTCCGGCCTTCACCGGCAGCAGCAGCGCCATCCGTTCGTCCAGCGTCATCCAGCGGCCGCTGGCCGGCAGAGCGC
Source organism: Klebsiella sp. MISC125 (assembly GCF_051131775.1). NCBI lineage: Bacteria > Pseudomonadati > Pseudomonadota > Gammaproteobacteria > Enterobacterales > Enterobacteriaceae > Klebsiella > Klebsiella sp. MISC125. Next base: position 133,739 of record NZ_CP180448.1, on the reverse strand, counting down.
TCAGCACCAGTTCACTGCTGGCGGAAACTCGCGCGCCGCGCGCGGGGTCAAGCAGGCGCTGGCGCGGAATGTAGCAGCCGGTCTGCTGCAAATGTTGCTGAAGCTTGCCGATATGCTGAGCTTCCGCCAGTTGCGGTGCGCTGAGTTGATGCTGTTGGCACAGGACCGCCGCACGACCAACCACTTCGCCAAGCAGCCCACAGGTACACATCACGCGAGCGCTGCCGAAGGCCACGTGAGAGGCGGAAATCAGACGGCCGGTGAGAAACAGATTATCCAGCGAGCGGCTGTAGAGGCTGCGGTACGGAATGGTATAGGTGCCTTTACTGTGGAACTGGCGACAGCCGTCATGCTTGCTGTAGACGCCGTCCGCCGGATGCAGGTCGATGGACCAGCCGCCGTAGCCAACCGCATCGTAGTGATCACGCTGCTCGATGATATCCTGCTGGCACAGCAGATGGTCGCCGATAAAACGACGGCTCTCGCGCTTACCGGGGATGGAGCCAACCCATTCGATGGTCAGGTTCTCGGCTTCCGGGAATTCGCCGGAGTTTTTAATGTAGTTCCACACCCCCCAGACGATTTTCCACAGCTCCCATTTAATCTGTTCGCTGTCATGCACGGTGTCGAGACGACCGCCCCACTCCAGCCACCACAGATCGCAGCCGTTTAGCGTCGAGGTCAGACGCTTATAACGCGGAATGGCTTCAATATCCTGTAGGGCAAAAGAAGGTGGCACGAACTTCACCGGCCCGCTGCTTTTGCGGGTGTAGAAATAGATAGAGTGGCCGAGCTTGTGGCCGAAGTTGTCGCCGGGGGCCATTTTTTCGCCCAGTTCTTCGGCATCTTCCGCGCCGACGCGATACTCAGCCCCCGCCAGATGCCCCAGCACGCCGTCGCCGGTGGCGTCGCAGAACTGCGTGGCTTGAATATGGTAGAAGGTTTCGTTGACCGCGTTAAAGCCGGTGGCTTCGGCAATGCGCTGACCTTCACGCTTGACCGCGTAGATGGCGGTGTTCAGCAGCAGGGTGAGGTTCTTCTCGCGCTGCGCCAGATCCAGCAGCAGCAGGTCAAACATCATCGGGTTACCTTCTTTGTTGCGCCACAGGTTCTCCTCAAGGATTTCACCCATAATGCCGCCTTCGCGTGACCAGCGGTTGTTGTTGCCCATATGCGAGGTGGCGCCGTTGGCCCACAGCCGTACTTCGCTGGAGGCGTTGCCGCCAAGCACCGGGCGATCCTGCGCCAGCACGACCTGCAAACCGTCTCGGGCAGCGGCGAGCGCGGCGCATAGCCCGGCCAGGCCACCGCCGGCGACGAATAGATCGGTACGCAGGGTCTGGTGGGGGAAATCACGTTCATGGGTGTGCTGGAAAATTTGCATAAATTGTAATTCCTGCCTTTCTGGCGATAAAATAACAGTCTTTAAAAAATGGGATCTCGCTATGTCGTCTCAACCTAATCAAAGCCTTATCGACGGTATTCGCTGTCTGCAATATCTGGTCTCCAGCGATCGGGCTATCGGTTGTCGCGAGCTGGCACGCCTGATGGACATTAACCCCACCCGCGTCAACCGGTTGCTGATGACCATGGCGGCAATCGGTCTGACCACGCAGGACGAACAGCGTCGCTATCTGCCCGGTCCCGGTATTCACGCGCTGGCCGCCCAAGCGATTCGCGGTTCAACGCTGTTCTCAAAGGCCCTCCCGTTGCTGGAAGCCTACGCCCCGAAAGATATCGTGGTGGCGATGGGCGTCCTGTGGGAGGACCAGGTTATCTACATCTTCCACTCTCGCCCCGGCAGCCATATCAGCCAGGCGCTGGCGGGTTTTCATATGATGTCGGCCAGCCAATCGGTCATCGGTCTTGCGCTATTGGCAGCCGAGGACGACGAAGCGCTATCCCAGCGTTTCAGCGCCGAGGAGATGGTGGGCATCGCGCCGTATCTCCAGCAGCAGCGTCAGCAGGGCCACGTGGTCTGGCCGCACGATGATGGCGAGCTCTCCATTTCTCAGCCGATTCAGTTCGGTTCGCACAAGGCGGCGCTGGCTTTTGCCGGGATGTATGGCTACACCCCAGAGCAGACGGCCGAGCGGCTAGCCGAACTCATTACGCTTTGCGATCGGCTGACGGCATAGCTTTGTCGCCGTCGAGGTCAATCTTGCCGACCACGAACAGATAAGAGCAGATCCCCAGGCAGGCCAGTACGGCGATGAAGCCGAGCGCTGGGGCGAAGCTGTGTCCGTCGATCAGCGCACCGATGGCGATCGGCACCACAATGGAGGAAAGCGCGCCGGTAAAGTTGAATACCCCGCCTGCCAGACCAATCAAATGACGTGGCGCCAGCGCGGTCACGAATACCCAGGTAATCGTCGCCAGGCCGTTGCCGAAGAAGGCGATGGACATAAACAGGATGATCAGCGTCGGGTTATCAGTGTAGTTGGCGCCGAGGATGAACAGGGTCAGCGCCATGCCGAGGATCACCGGCGCTTTACGGGCAAAGCTGGTGGAGACGCCGCGGCGGATCAGGCGGTCGGAGACAAATCCGGCCAGCAGCACGCCGACGAAGGCGGCCAGATATGGGACCGAGGCGACATAGCCAGACTTAATAAAGTCCATGTGGCGGTACTGCACCAGATAGGTCGGGAACCAGGTCAGGAAGAACCAGAAGGTGGCCGAGATGGTGAACTGGCCGAAATAGATGCCAATCAGCTTACGACTTTTGAACATCAGCCCCAGATCCTGCCAGCTGAACGGGCGTTTGGCTGCGTTTTCACGGCTTTCCAGCACCGCCCCGCCTTCGCGCAGATAATCCAACTCGGCTTTCGATACCGTCTTATGATCCAGCGGATCGCGGTACACGCAGTACCACAGCACGCCCCAGATCATCCCTACCACACCGGTAATCAGAAACAGCCCGCGCCAGCCGAACAGATCCTGAACATGGAACAGAATGGGCGTCATCAGCGCCATACCCACAAACTGTGCGGAAGAGTAAATACCAATGGCCGTGGCGCGCTCTTGTTCCGGGAACCAGCTGGAGATCACTCGGTTATTTGACGGCATCACCGGGGCTTCGAAAGCGCCAACGCCAAGGCGCAGGCCAACCAGAGCGCCAAAGCTGTTCGCCACGGCGTGCAGCGCGGTAATCAATGACCAGATAAACAGCCCAACGCCGTACACCAGGCGGGAGCCAAGGCGGTCGATCAGAAAGCCGCCGGGGATTTGCAGGGCTGCGTAGATCCAGCCAAATGCCGAGAAGATCAGCCCCATTTGTAACGGGGTAAACTGCAGCTCGCCGGACATCTGCGTCGCCGCTACCGAGAGGTTAGTTCTGTCCATGTAGTTGATAATAATATTAATAAACACCAGGCCTAGCACAAAGAAGCGTACCCGTCCGGTCGAACGGGCGGTTGATCCTATTATCGGTTGTTCTGACATAGAGGTGTTCTCATAGTTTTAAGGTTTTAAAAGGTACGAGGCGTCATATCATTGCTGTTGTTGTTTCTTTTATAGAAACAATTGGCGAGATGCAAAGTGGGATGCGGAGAAGTGTGATCTCCCTTAAATTTGTACAGAAATAAAACCGGTTTCAGGCGCTGGAGAGGAAGAGATAAACATTGGCTCGGAGTATGCCCCCTCACCCTAACCCTCTCCCCAAAGGGGTGAGGGGACCGCTGGGTGCGGTCTTTCGGTATCGTGCGCGAGTGTGGCTTTCTCCCTCTCCCTTCGGGCTGTCACTTGATCGGACCTTCTGATCAACAGACTTCGCCAGTCTGTATCCTTCAACCATATCCTGTAACTTGAACCAGCCTTCCTACAGCAGCTTCTATTCCACCGGACTCGAGACAGATTCCTGGGAGAGGGATGGGATGAGGGTAATATTCCCGCAGATGAAACCTGTTGCCATTTTGCGGCTATTTGTACCTATTTCCCGCAACCTGTTCCTTTCAAATAGCGGACTTGCTATAACAAAAATACTGGAAGTCAAAAAAATAATTAAAGTCCCTGAACCTACAAAAATAAAGGAACAACCATGTCTGTAATACGCCAACGTATTATGGAGAATATGCAAAAATTCTCCAGGGCAATGATCGGCGCAGTATTGTTCTTGCCGGTCATTGGCCTAATTCTGGCACTCAGTTCTGTCTTAACCAACCCGACATTAATTTCGGAGACCAGCTTTTTACACCAGCTCGGGCAGCTTCTTGGTGACACCTTCTGGCCATTATTTGGCAACCTCGGTTTATTATTTTGCGTTGGCATCAGTTACGGCCTGGCGAAAGATAAAAAAACCGAAGTGGCGCTGGTTGCGGTCATGTGCTTTATCATGTTTCTCGGTGCCAACCATTCGTGGCTGGAGCACACCAACGGCCTCGCAGAAAAAATTAACGGCGAATATTACGGTACCGGACAAACTCAGCTACTGGGCTTTGTGGTCGTCGATATGGGGATCTTTCTCGGGATTATCCTCGGCTGCACCATCGCCTGGGTGCATAACAAAGTATCGACCATCGAACTGCCCGGCGCACTCTCCATGTACGGTGGCGCGAAGTTAACGCTGGTGGCGATGACGCCGGTCGTCATCTTCTATGCTATCGCCTTTACCTGGTTCTGGCCGTTTATGACCCACGGTATCGCGGCGCTGACCGGGTTTATGAAAAACGCCGGCGTGGCGGGGGTCTTCGTCTATGGCTTCTTCGAAAAATTCCTTATTCCTACCGGCCTGCACCACTTCGTCTGGTCGCCGTTCCAGCTCACGCAAATCGGCGGTTCGCTGAGCGTCGACGGGCAGGTAGTTTCCGGTACTCAGGCCATTTTCCTCGCCTATATGCGCCACCCAGATCTCACTCCGGTGATGAACGAAGCTTTGCGCTTCTCGCAGCAGGGAATGACCACCATCTTCGGCCTCGCCGGTGCGTCGCTGGCGTTCTACCACACGGCGAAACCGGAGAAAAAAATGATGGCCAAAGCAATCCTGCTGCCCGCCATTATTACCTCGATGCTGACCGGTATCACCGAACCCATTGAGTTTACCTTCCTGTTTGTGTCACCGCTGCTGTGGGTGATTCACGCCACCTTAACCGCGGCCTCACAGGCAATTTGCGACATCTTTACCGTTCGTCCCTGGGGCGCATCCGGGCTGATTGAATTCCTGATTTACAACCTGCCGCTACCGGCTTCCTTAACACGCTGGCCAGGCTATGTACTTATCGGTATCGGTCAGTTTGCCGTCTACTACGTTATCTTCCGCACTCTGGTGGTTAAGCTAAATCTCAAAACACCGGGTCGTGAAGACGATGAAAACGTGAAGCTATATAGCAAAGCGGATTATCGTAAAAAAATGGGCGAACCGCAGACGGTGACTAATGAAATTATCAATGGCTTAGGTGGTAAAGAAAATATTATTTCCGTCGACAACTGTTTCACCCGCCTGCGCGTCGCAGTTCATAATATGGAACTGGTTGACGATGCCATATTAAAAAGCACCGGCGCAAATGGCGTAGTACGAAATCGTAATGAAGTTCAGGTTATTTACGGCGTCAAAGTGGGACAGGTTCGTTCCCGGGTTGATAGCTGGCTAGCAGAAAATTAATTGGGAGTTATTTATGAAATTAACCGTATTAGGCGGGGGCGGCGTTCGCTCTGCATTCCTGGCAAAGTCTCTGGCATATAACGCGCACCGCATTGGTTTAAAGGAAGTGGTATTTCTCGACAGCTCTGCCGATAACCTGGCCGTATTTGGCGAAATCGCCCGCTATGTGTTTAATACCATTCGCCCGGATATTCACTTTAGCATTACCAGCGACCCGGTATCAGCGCTGAAAAAAAGCCACTATGTGATAACCACCTTGCGCGTAGGCGGCGATGAGAGCCGCATCCGCGACGAGCGGATCGCGCTGGAAAATAACACCCTTGGCCAGGAGACCACTGGCGCAGGCGGCTTTGCTATGGCAATGCGCTCGATTCCGGCGATTCTTAACTACTGCCGCCTGATTGAAGAGCACGCCGCTGAAGACGCCATTTTATTTAACTTCACCAATCCGTCGGGGTTGGTGACCGAGGCGATTATCAAATCCGGCTTTAAGCGCCGGGTGTACGGCATCTGCGATGCACCATCGGAGCTTATCCGTGAGCTGCCGGATATCCTCGGCTGCGACGAGAACGACCTCGGCGTCGAGTGCTATGGGCTGAACCACTTCTCCTGGTTTACCCATTTCACCGTGCGCGGCGAAGATGTCACCGAGCGGCTGATCGCCAGCCCGGATTTATACCGCAAAACGGCGATGCAGTACTTTTCGCCGGAGCTGGTCCAGCTGTGTGATAAGCAGTTGCTCAACGAATATCTCTATTATTACTACTATCGTGAAGTGGCGTTAAAAGCGATTCAGAACGCGCCGGAAACCCGTGGCGAGCAGATTGCCCGCATCAATCACGATATGCGCGAAGAGCTGCGAACCATCGACGTAAAAGCCAACCCGGAAGCGGCGTTTACCATCTGGATGAAGCACTATTTACGCAGAGAAAACAGCTACATGCAGAACGAGTCGCAGCAGGAGAAATTCCACACCCGCGAACCGTTGACCTTAAAGCAGTTTATCGAGGAGCCGGATACCGGCGGCTATGCGGGCGTGGCGCTGGATATTCTGGAAGCCGTCAACAGCACTACCACCAAGCGCATCGTGGTGTCGATGCCCAACAACGGTACTCTGGATTTCCTGCGTGCGGACGATGTGATTGAGATTAGCTGCGACCTGAGCAAAGACGGCCTGAAGCCGGTGACGCCGAAACATGTGCCAACGGCGCAGAAAAACATGATCGCCAACGTGAAAGAGTATGAGCGGCTGGCGGTGGCGGCCATTTTGCAGCGGGATAAATCCCTGGCGGTCCGGGCGCTGATGGCGCATCCGCTGGTTGGCTCTTATTCACTGGCGAAAACGTTGGTTGAAGCCTATCTCGATGATAAGCAGTTCGCCGACTGGCAATAAACGCCCGGCTAAATTCCCCGGATGGCGGCTAACGCCTTATCCGGGCTACCGGATCGCAGACGACGGTAAATTTGTAGCCCGGGTAAGGCGTTTACGCCGCAACCCGGGAATGGTTTTGTAGCCCGGGCAGGTGCGTCAAGCGCCGCCTCCGGGGATACCCGTTTGCATAAACCACATCTTCAGCAGCCGCTCAAAGCCGAGTATGCAATAACCGAAAAACGGGTTACTCCAGTAAATATCGTCATCGAACTTCTGCGGGTCGTGAATGATAAACGCCGTATCCGCTGCCTGCGCCAGCGGGCTTTGATAATCGCCGGTAAAGCAGACCAGATTAATCTCTTTCCCCTCCAGCGCCTTCACCCAGTTCAGCGCCGAACTACTGCGCCCGGATTTGGAAATAATCCAGATCGAATCAAATTTGGCGGCATTCTTCTGCTCGAGGATCTCGTAATCCGGCCACAGCGCCAGGCTGGCATTCACCCCGGTCACCAAAAATTTATTATAAATATACTGGGCGATCAGCTGCGAAAAGCCGCTGCCATGAATCAAAATGCGGTGATGTTGCAGGCTTTCCAGCAACGGCGTTATGCGCTCCACCGGCTGAATGCTCATATAGTCAATATCATTGGTCACATCGAGCTTGGGCATGGTGATATTGAATTTAATAAAATAGACCAGCTCCAACCAGCCGCTGAATTTCAGCTTTTTCGCCAGCCGCACCAGCGAAGAGGGATTGCTATAACAGTGCTCCGCAACGGCGCGGACCCCCTCGCGAACGCATTGCTCAGGATCGTTCTGGATAAAGCGCAGCACGGTCATCTCGGTTTTGCTTAGCTTTACGTCACGAAAGATATTTTCTAAATCCATTCCGGGCTCCTCTCAGCGGCAAACTACGCTATCACCTGGCGGCAATAGTGTCTGTGGGATGAATCACCAGAATGAAATGAACGTTACTTTTTTCGACAAAATGGAATAAAAAATCCTAACAGGGAGGAGGGTTCAGATTGCTGACAAAGTTCGTTCTTGTGGAATTGCCCGGTGGCGGCTAGCGCCTTACCGGGCCTACGGGAAGTGCATAGCTTGATGATATTACTGGTTTTGTAGGTCGGGTAAGGCGTCAGCCGCCACCCGACAAGAATACGGCACCTTATCTAAATCAAGTTTGTCATCAGTCTCAACCCTCCAGGGAGGAGGGTTGTATTATCAGTCATCATGGCCGCTTTTCAACGCCCATACTCACTGCACAATAACCATTTCATCGGTTCATCTTCCTGAATGATTGGGAAGCGACCGCTGACTTCCAGAAATCGGTTATCGCGCTTATCATCGTTGACCATCGATATTTCCCAACCCATCACCAACGCGTTTTCGGCCCAAAAACGGTGATAGAGCATGGGTGGCAAACAGACACCCTGCCCGGGTTTTAGCACCAGGGTATCGCCCGGTTTCAGCGTGCGCTGACAGCCATCAACCGCGACGCTCACGCTGCGCTGAGCATCCAGTTGCTCCTCCTCCGTCGCCCATGCCAGCTGCATGCAGAGGTGGCCGCCGCCGCGATTCAGAATGTCTTCCATCTTGTGATAGTGAAAATGCCATGGCGTTTGTTGATCCTGCTGAATCTGCAACATTTTCTCGGCATACGGTTTGGGGTAGCGCGCATCGGATAACGCGCCGTTGCGCAGGGTCAGCAGCGTCAGGCCGGTTTCATTAAAACAGCCGCTACCAAAATCGGTAATATCCCAGCCAAGCTGTAAATCACGCACTTCCTGCCACTCTTCCGCCCGCTTTTGTGACCAGAAATCGGCAGTAAACCCAGCGAACTCGGGCAAGCAGATGCGAAAGGTTTCGGCGATGGCATGGGCTTTATCAATCGCATAATTAATCTGTGAACGTTTCATTGTCGACTCCGCTTCAGCCGCAGAATGTGAATGTCGAGGCGGGTTACCCCGCCTCGTTGGGGTATTAATAGAGGCTGGCCTTGCCGGTTGAACCAAAGAGCTTCATTTTGTGGCGAATCACTTCCCGTGCAGCATTAATCGGTTCCGGGTAAATCACGTTCGGATCCCACCAGGTTTCTTTCGCCAGAATTTCGCGCGCTTTCAGGAAATAGGCATATTTCATGTCGCTGGAGATATTAATTTTGCCGACGCCAAGGGTCACGGACTCGGCAATTTCCGCATCCGGGTTAGCCGAGCCGCCGTGCAGCACCAGCGGAATCGACAGACGTCCGGCGATATCGCGCAGGATGTTCATTTGCAGTTCCGGCTGCATCCCTTTCGGGTAGATGCCGTGCGCGGTACCAATCGCCACCGCCAGCGTATCCACGCCGGTACGGGCGACGAAATCTTCCGCCTGGGCCGGGTCGGTATACGTGACCTTCGACACACCGCCTTCGACGGAAGTACCGGTCTGGCCGATAGTCCCCAGCTCCCCTTCAACCGACACACCCACCGCATGCGCCAACCGCACTACTTCGGTGGTCAGAGCCACGTTTTCTTCGTAAGGCAGCAACGAGCCATCGATCATCACCGACGTAAAGCCGCACTGAATAGCGCGCAGGACATGCTCGACCGATGCGCCATGATCCAGATGCAGAGTGAACGGCACGCGGCTGCGCATAGTGATATCCCGTACGTAGCTAAAAAACGCGTCGCCAACAAAATCATGCTCGCTGGGATGGATAGAAATAATCGCTGGGGTATTTGTTGCTTCCGCCTCTTCCACCACAGCGCGAATAAAACAGCTATCCGCCACGTTAAATGCGCCAATCGCAAAGCCATGTTCACGGGTCGGTTTAAGTAATTCTTTCATTGAAACTAACATCGTTATTCTCCAGTTTCAGGGTGTAGTAAGCCCTGCCAGGGCAGATATGCGCTGGCATAGAAGGCATTACTGAAATTTAATCAGGCTTTATTGATTGAGCCGGATGCATGTAAATAGGGGACGATGGCGTCTGCACTGGCCTGCTCCATCACCGATAGCGCGTCGGCCAGCTCAATGGAGCTGTCGTGGCACAGGGTATGCAGCAGTGCCGCTTTTCCGGCTTCAAACACCGCCGCCCCAACGTTGATTTTCGCGACGCCCAACTCCGGGCAACGTTGCAGTTGATCGAACGGCGTGCCGCTCCCGCCGTGTAGCGCCAGCGGGACGGACGACACCCGCTGTAGCTGCGCCAGACGGTCGAAATCGAGCGCTGGCTTCACACCGGGGGCATACATGCCGTGCGCCGTCCCCACGGAGACCGCCAGCAGGTCGATCCCGGTCTGTTCGATAAAGGGAGTCACATCCTCCGGCTGGGTCATTAAATCGGCATTGGTGGCCTGGTCGTAGCGCGGCGCATCCGCCAGATGTCCCAGCTCGCCTTCCACGCACAGCCCAACGCTGGCGGCCAGCTCGGTCACCGCGCGGGTTTGACGGATGTTCTCCTCCAGCGCGAACGCTGAAGCATCAATCATCAGCCCGCTAAATCCGGCGCGGAAAGCCTGGCGAATCTTGATCGGGTCCTTACCGTGGTCAAGGCTTAACGTGACGGGAACGCTCGCCTCTTCCGCCAGCACCCTGACTACCGCCGCTGCGCTAGAGGCCGGAAAGTGCGACAGGTGCCCCTGATACAGGTTGAGAATAATCGGCGCACGATATTTTTCCGCTACGCGCACCGCCGCACGGGCGCTTTCCAGGTTCATGCAGTTAATCGCCAGCAGGGCATACCGTTCGCGCCAGGCTTTGGTCACCATACTTTTCATGTCGGCAAACATAGGGCCTCCTTTATTCGAGGGTAAAGGTGATCTCTTCGTCTTTGACTTTCTGGTCGCTCAGCTCATCGAACTCTTCATCACGCTCGGTCACCGGCTTTTTCCACAGCGACAGCATTACGCCGCAAATCACCGTGCCGATCCCAAGGGAGAGACAGAACAGCAGAGGATGGGTGAATAGCGGTACGACGAACATTCCACCGTGCGGCACCGGGCTCTCGACGCCCCAGGTCATGATCAGCCCACCGGCTACCGCCGACGCCACCACGCAGGATCCCACGACGCGCAGCAGATCGCGGGCGGCAATCGGGATCACCCCTTCGGTGATCATGCAGATCCCCATTGGGAAGGCGGCCTTCAGAGCTTCACGTTCGGCGCGGGTATATTTGTGCCGGGTCAGCAGGAACGAGAGGGTGATGCCGAACGGCGGGATTATCGAACCGACAAACTTCACCGCTTCCGGGCCGTAGACGCCGCTGACCAGCAGACCATCGGCAAACAGCGACATGGTTTTATTCACCGGGCCGCCGAAGTCAAAGGTCGCCATGGCGCCAAGAATGGCTCCCAGCAGGAAGCGCGAGCCGCCCTGCATCGACTCCAGCATGTGGATTAATGCTTCCTGAAGCCAGGCGATCGGCTTGCCAATCAGGGTCATCATCAGCAAACCGCTGATCACCGTGCTTAACACCGGCAGCACCATGATCGGCATCAGCCCCTGCATCGACTTCGGCAGCCGGATATAGTGCTTCAGCGCCAGCACCGTGTAGCCGACCAGGAAGCCGCCGAGCATACCGCCAATAAACCCGGTGTGAATTTGCCCGCAGACAAAACCGACAATCAAACCCGGCGCAAATCCAGGGCGGTCAGCAATGGAGTAAGCGATGGCAGCGCAGATCAAAGGCACAATCAGCCCCATGCCCCAGCCGCCAATTTGGTTTAACATCCACGGAATGGTGCCGGTTTTCTCACCAACGTTCGTCCCGCCAAGCACTTGCCCAAGCGCGATACAGATCCCAGCGGCGACGATCAGCGGTATCATCCATGAAATACCGGTTAATAAATGCTTCTTAATTTCCTGTGAGACGGGAATTTTATTCTCACTCATGGTAGATCCCTCCAGATTAAGGATCAGGCATTAGCCAGGGATTTTTCGACCTTTTCGATAAACTGAATCGGCGACTTAATAACCACTTCGGTTTTCACTCTGACAATCCGTTTATTTTTAAAACGTTCCTCACCTTTTATTTTCACGTCAATGGCAAGAATCACCACATCTGCGGCGTCAATATCTTCCGCCGCAAGTTCATTCTCGGTACCAATAGTCCCCTGCGTTTCGACTTTGACATTGTGACCCAACGCTTTCGCGCCTTTAATCAGCTTCTCACGTGCAATATAAGTATGAGCAATCCCCGCGGTACAGGCGGCAACACAGACAATATTCATCTCGGACTCCGATAGTTATTGTTAGTAAGCATCCGATTCGGCATATTGACTAAACAAGTCAATAATCCTCTGCGGACTGGTTTCTTCGAGCAGTTGTTCAATAATGTCATCATCCGCCAGCGCCCCGGCGACCTGGGACAGCAGGCGAATATGGGTGGTATTTTGATCTTCAAGACGCACGGCGAATAAAATAATGCAGCGAACCTGGCTACCGTCCAGCGTTTCCCAGGCAATATCCTGCTGGGTGCGGCCAATAGCGAGGGTGGTATTAATAACAGCAGACGATTTTCCATGAGGGATCGCGATATGATTTTCAAACCCCGTTGAGCCTTCTGACTCACGCTGCCAGACATCCTGAATAAAGGTTTCACGGCAGCTTATCGCACCATCTTTTTGCAATAAATCGGTTAATTCCTCGATAGCTTCCGCTTTATTCGTGGCCTGCATATTTAACAAAACGCGTTTGGTGTTTAAAATCCTGGTTATGTCCATATTCTTTACCTCATGGATATAAAATTTCATTATCTACAGCAGAGATTGCCGCTTGATGTAATTTATCGGTGACGATTTTTTCCGTAACCCGCCGGATATCGGCATCATTAAAAAATGCGCTGACATAAACCACCGGCAGATTGATTTCCGGCAGATTTATTGTCGAAATAACCAGTTCAATATTATCCTGCGGTTGAAGGGTATGCAGGTTCCCTGCCGATACCACGCCGACAATAGTCCAGTCGGGGAATGCTCTTAGCACCCGGCTTTTCAACAGGTGTGATGTGCCAATTCCCGTCGAACAGACCAGCAGAACGCGTTTGCTGGCGACCTGTCTTTCCATCGCGGCCTGGAAATGAACGGTTAAATAGCCAATCTCGTCGTCGGAAACCGCGCATTCTCCCCAGCCGCTGAAGACCTGATTCACCGCGCGCTGGGTCAGCGGCCAGACATCCATTAGCTCACCTTTAATATCCTCAAGCAGAGGGTTGCGAATATAAATGCGAAAATTAAGGCGGTTAATCAGCGGTTTTATATGAATAAGCAGGCCATCGTATAATGCGCTGTCGGCGGTTAAATCGATGTCAATCATGGCTGAAAAAGCGTTAATCAGACGGCTGGTCACCAGCCGGGCCTCGTCGCTCGAGTGCATGTAACGCGCCATACTGACATCATCACGCTCTTCAACCACCACGCCGGATGAGATGATGTATTGATAAATAAACCAGACCTCATCTTCCGGTAGCGAATGGACGATCCGCGCTTCAATTTTTTGCAGCATATTCTGCGCCACGCTGAAAACAGTCTCATCAAAGAGCTGATTTCCCTGTTCCCGGCGCGGTAAGGCATTCCCGCGAGTAATGCGATACATCATGATCAGGATATGGGTGAAGATATTGACATAATACGGTTCACCTAACGACCAGCACAGCCTGCGCTCCATTTCCTGTAATAATGACTGAACAAATAAAACGTCTTCCTCGCCAAAATAATGGACCAGCGCTTTATAGCTTCCTGAATCCAGGCGGGAATGGATAATACAGCCGGGTTCGTTGTGATTAATTACGCCGTTAATTAACGACGCCATCGCCTGGCGAACGCGGGTTTCACTGCCTTCGATATGCGTGCCGCTCTGGCTGCGGATCAACGCTAAACCTAGCGGGGTGATCCATGACTCGATAATTTTCAGATCATTAACGATAGAGGCACTGCTAATAAAATAGCGCTCCGACAGTTTATTAATTGAGGTTTCCAGCGGTGTTTCGCTTAATAACTGCGAGGCGATTTTCACTCGCCGGGAGTTATTCATCATCACATCGCTATCTTCGCCCTCATTACTGAGTAATTGGTCTAATTGCAGCAGGTCGGTGACATTATCAGCGATTAACATCACGCCAGTACCTGAGCGCTTATCGATAATAATTTTCCACTCAGAGAGCCACTGCTGTAAAAAACGTAAATCGCGCTGAACCGTTTTTTCTGAAACATTTAAATATTCAGCGATTTTCATTAACGTAACGTATTCTCTCCGGGGCAGGAGAAATTTCAATAATCTGTTCTGTCGTGAGGTAATCATTTGCATTATTTACCCTTTTTGCATAGCAGATTAATGCCAGGCAGACATCGCGATACGACGCGAGCTCTACATAAATCATTGAGGATAAATATAAGGAGGCAGGGAGTAAACAACAATACTAAATCGTGTCCGGACATCCGGACAGAAATAAAACGAGAAGAGGCATTAAGGAATAATTATAATTCAGATCACATTTCAGAAAGAAATATACGTGATAGCGATCTCAATTTACCGCAAGAATATACCAAGGGATATTTAATCGCCTTTAGCTTTAGTGCATCCCCGGAGGCGGCGCTTCACAAGCCTGTCCGGGCTACCAGCCCGCAGACGGCTGTGAACCCGTAGCCCGGTCAGCGCAGCGCCACCGGGAAGGATAAACTGAAACGGCTACGGGTCCGCAGATGGCTGCGAACCCGTGCTTCGGGATAGAAAAACCTTACAGCGTAATCGTCAGCGCGTTGCCCTGCGCGGTGACAACTGCGCCCAGCTCGCTGCCCGCCTGAGCGCCACCCTGCACGCCCGCAACCTGCGGGATATTGCGCAGACACAGCGTCCAGCCGCTGGCATCGCCTTCACCGCTAACGGTAATGGTGTTGCCCTGGCGTTTCGCCTTCAGCGTGAAGACCACCGAACCGTCCGCTGCCGGAACCTGGCAGACGGCTTCGCGGCCATCGTCGAGGTTGAACAGCTGGAAAGCGGTGCCTTCGTTCCACGCGTAGTCCGGCTTCTGGTCGTTGTTGCCCAGCGCCAGCAGGGTGTTGTCGCGCACGTAAACTGGCAGGCTCAGCACATCGTGATTCTGCTTATGCCAGCGGCTACCCTGCGCTTCGTCGTTACGCCACAAGTGCGTCCAGCGGCCTTCCGGCAGGTAGAATTGCACATCGCCCGCTTCGCTAAACACCGGTGCGACCAGCACGGAATCACCCAGCATGTACTGACGATCCAGATAGTCGCAGGCCGGGTCATGCGGGAACTCCAGCATCATAGAGCGCAGCATCGGCGTACCGAACTCATTGGCCAGCGCCGCCTGACGATACAGATACGGCATCATGCGGCATTTCAGCTGCGTGAAGTGACGTACCACGTCGCAGGACTCGTCATCATAAGCCCACGGCACACGATAGGATTTGCTGCCGTGCAGACGGCTGTGGCTCGATAGCAGGCCGAAGGCACACCAGCGTTTGTAGACGTGGGCAGGCGCGGTATTTTCGAAGCCGCCGATATCGTGGCTCCAGAAACCAAAGCCGGACATGCCGATCGACAGGCCGCCGCGCAGGCTTTCCGCCATGGATTCATAGTTGGCGTAGCAGTCGCCGCCCCAGTGCACCGGGAACTGTTGCGCGCCCACCGAGGCAGAACGAGCAAACAGCACCGCCTCTTTCTCGCCAACGGTCTCTTTCAGCACGTTCCACACCAGCTCGTTATAGATGAAGGCGTAGTGGTTGTGCATTTTCTGCGGGTCGGAGCCGTCAAACCACTGCACGTCGGTCGGAATGCGCTCGCCGAAGTCGGTCTTGAAGCAGTCAACACCGATATCCACCAGGCCTTTCAGCTTGTTGGCATACCACTCGCAGGCTTCCGGATTAGTGAAGTCATAAATCGCCAGACCCGGCTGCCATTTATCCCACTGCCACAGCGAACCGTCCGGACGTTTCAGCAGGTAGCCTTTCTCGTGCAGCTCTTTAAATACCGGCGAACGCTGGCCGATATACGGGTTGATCCACACGCAGACTTTCAGACCTTTATCTTTCAGACGCTTAATCATGCCTTCCGGGTCAGGGAACGTGACCGGATCCCACTCAAAATCGCACCACTGGAAGGCTTTCATCCAGAAGCAGTCGAAGTGGAACACGTGCAGCGGCAGATCGCGCTCCGCCATACCGTCAATAAAGCTGTTAACCGTCGCTTCGTCGTAGTTGGTGGTGAACGAGGTGGTCAGCCACAGACCGAAAGACCAGGCTGGCGGCAGCGCCGGACGTCCGGTGAACTGGGTATAGCGGTTCAGCACCTCTTTCGGGGTCGGGCCGTCGATCACGAAGTATTCCAGATGCTCGCCTTCGACGCTGAACTGCACCTTAGAGACTTTCTCGGAGCCGATTTCGAAAGAGACGCGCTCAGGATGATTAACCAGCACGCCGTAGCCGCGGTTAGTCAGATAGAACGGGATATTTTTGTACGACTGTTCGGTACTGGTACCGCCATCTTCGTTCCAGGTATCGACCGTCTGACCGTTGCGCACCAGTGCGGTAAAGCGCTCGCCGAGGCCGTAAACCGTGTCGCCGACGCCAAGATCCAGGCGCTCGAACATGTAGTTGCGATTAGTGTTCGTATCCTGCACATAGCCGTCGTTTTTCAGCTGGCTGCCGGTGATACGCACGCCGTCACGCAGGAAATCCAGCGACCAGAAGTCACCTTTGGTCACGCGGGCAGTCAGGTTACCGCTCTTCAGCTCGGCAACTTCAGCGCCGTTCTGAATCTCTACCTTCACGTCTTTCAGGACGTTCAGCGGATAGTGCGGGCCGTTGTTCAGCGCACCCTGGAAGTGCTCCATGCGCACGCCAATCACCCCTTCCTGCGGGGAGAAGAAGCGCACGGTAAACAGCGGGGTATCCAGTTGAGCGGCACGCTCACGGACCTCGCGCGACGCGACATAGACCACCATTTCGTTACCCTGCTGCTCAACCTCGTACACCTGCACGGGTTGGATCAGATTGAGCCCTGGTTGGATAAGCCAGTTTCCATCACTGATTTTCATCAATAGCTTCCTCTTAGTTTTGCAATTCTTTGCCTGTCGGCGCTGAAGTGAAGTCGTGTTCGTTGCGACGCGCGCCCTGAGCCAGTTCCGCCATCATCTTTTTCAGGAACGGCGTTTTCAGGGTGTAGTAGCGTTTAGCGATAACCGCGCTCAGCAGGTAACAAGCCGCCGGAGCGAGGGTAAACAATGAGATGATGATGGTGATGGTGGCGCTGTTCTGGGTTTTGGCTGCGGCGTCGTAACCGCCACCGGCCAGCATCCAGCCAATCAGCGCGCCGCCCAGCGCCAGGCCCAGCTTGAGCACGAACAGGGTGCCCGCGAAGCTGATGCCGGTCAGGCGTTTGCCGTTGCACCATTCGCCGTAGTCAACGGTGTCGGACATCATCACCCACTGAATCGGCGTCACCAGTTGGTGCAGCACGCCAATCACGAAGATAAAGGCGAACATGGTGATTTCGGCGTCCATCGGTACGAAGAACATCGCCACGCTCAGCACTGCCAGGATGGCGTTGGTCCACCAAAAGACGCTGACTTTGCATTTCCAGTCGGTGAGCGGCTTCGCCAGCGCCGAGCCGATCAGGTTGCCGACGCAGTAGGTGGTCAGGAACACAGTAAACAGCGCAGCGGACCCCATGATCCAGGTGGTGTAATACATCATCGCGCCGCCGCGAACGCAGACCGCGAGAATGTTCAGAATGGTCAGCAAGCCAACCACGCGCCACTGATCGTTGCGCCAGATATCGCGCAGGTCTTCACGCATTGAGGTGGAGCTTGGCGGCGCTTCGACGCGTTCTTTGGTGGTGAAGAAGCAGAAGGCAAGCATCAGAAAAGCAATCACCGAGAGCACTGCGATGCCGCCCTGAAAGCCAAACGCCTTGTCTTCGCCGCCGATAAAGTTCACCAACGGCATCATCAGGACGGTCGAGAGCATGCCGCCCGCCGTCGCCAGCACAAAGCGCCAGGACTGCAGGGAGATGCGCTGCGTCGGGTTGTCGGTAATGACGCCGCCCAGAGCGCAGTACGGAATATTGACCACGGTATAGAGCAGGGTCAGCAGGGTGTAGGTAACCGCGGCGTAAATCAGCTTGCCGTTATGACTCAGGTCCGGCGTGCTGTAGGCCAGCACGCAGACGAGGCCGAACGGGATCGCGCCAAACAGTATCCACGGGCGGAATTTCCCCCAGCGGCTGCGGGTGCGGTCGGCCAGCAATCCCATGCACGGGTCGGATATCGCATCCAGCGCGCGGGCCAGCAGGAACATGGTGCCGACGTAGCCGGCAGGAATACCAAAAATATCGGTATAAAAAAACATCATATACAACATGACGTTATCAAAAATGATGTGGCTGGCGGCATCGCCCATGCCGTAGCCAATCTTCTCTTTGACGGACAAAATATGATTTTTCATAACAACACACTCATCTCTCAGCGATACCGCTTGTTGGTACCGGTTACAGAATTTGTAAACTATCTGCGCAGTAAGATGAATTGCGATATCTCATAATCAAATTACGTTTCTTGTTTTATGTGATCTCGGTAGCCTGAAAGAGTGTATAAAAGTGTAAGCCACGGATTTTGCAAGGATTTGTTTAAGAAGGTTCTGTAAAGTCCAGTTTTAACAGTAAAAAAGTGCGTTGGGGTATGTGGTTAATGCAGGAAAGTAGCTATAATGCGCCCCGCCTCCATGTAGCAATCGAGGCGCGGAAGATCGTCATCTCCGGTGAGGTGGCTGGACTTCAAATCCAGTTGGGGCCGCCAGCGGTCCCGGGCAGGTTCAACTCCTGTGATCTTCCGCCAAAATTATTTTTCTGCGAGACTCTTCAGCGAAGTGGTTAATTCTAATAACCCTTTATTAAAATCTTTTCTAAAATCAGCATATCTTTTCGTTTTTAACAACTCAGGAACTTCACAATCTTCTAATAAGATGGGTAGTACATGTATTCTTCCCTTTGCAATTTCAGTCCAATATTTTGTTTGCCATTCTGTCTCAACCCACCTAGAATTCACAGAATGACTAGATAATATCACAATAATAAATTCCGCCTCTTTTATTCCTATTGATATTTTCTCAGGAATACTTTCACCTACCATAATATTCCATTCATCCAACCATGGAATAAATCCATTATCTTCTAAATCCATGCAAAGCGACCTTGCAAAAGGTTTATCTACAGATGAGTGTGAAATAAAAACTTTTATCCCTTCGGGTCTATTCTCATATCTATTATCCATAATTTTCTCCAATAATGTCGTCTCTACAAGATGAAGCTCTGCAAGGTTAAAGTTTAAGGAGTCTAAATCAATTTCTTTTCGATTGATATTGAATGGAGAACATTTCAAATAGAGTTCGTCCTTTCTTTTCATTAAATCATTTATTGAAACATAAGAAAGATCTTCATGAGATATAAGGTGGATTTTCTGAACAATTAAAAACCCTCCGAAATAAACAACCGCCATATGATTATCATCATCATCCCACTCATCATTATCATAATAGACAATACAATCTTTATTCGGACCATTTTCTATTTTGACTATTCCATAGGCACCTGGCTCTACTGACATATAATCCCCGTATGATTGGTTTAAATTTATCCTTTAGGTTCTATCCCTTGCTTTCGTAGAGCCTCCCTCGCCAGCTCCTTCAACCAGCTTGCAAGACTCACCCCTTCTTCTGCAGCCACAGCATCAAGCTGTTCCTTTAATGCCGGATCAATGCGCATTTTAAACTGCGGTGACTGACCACCACCCTTTGGTTTTTTTTCGCGCGATATGATTGACATGAGGCCACCTATCCATTTAATCTCAACATATAAGAGGCCACCTAAAAGCCTCTTGTACTAGCAACACTCTGGTGTGCTCGAACACACCAGAGCGTCTAACCACACCAACTATCAAGGAGTTGATTATGGCTGATTCGCATTCTACCCCAGACGTTACCGTTTCCGGAACAGAGCGTCACCTAATTGTGGGATATCGCCCGCAAGGTCGGGACACCAGTACACCAAGTCTCACCCTTTCCGGCAAGTGGTTACGCGCAGCTGGGTTCGATACCGGAAAGCACTTCACGGTTAAGGTAATGGATGGTTGCATTGTTCTGCTACCGCAGAGCGATAAGGAAGAGATGCTTAGAGCGGAATTACTGCAAATTCAGCAATCCTTTAAAAGCGTTAACAGTACGCTTCAACTCGTCTGACGCCCGGAAATCTTCACTTTCTGGATGGCTGCTCCCAAATGACTCCGGGTTAATCGTCCGTCTAATGAAATTTGTGCTCTTCTGACATACTATGCGAGCCAAAGCAGGTTAACCCGGAGGCTATATGGCAAATGAACACTTAACGTCATCCCCAGCAGGTGAGTTCGTTATATTTGCCAGTGGTGATGGGAAAGTACGAGTTGAATGCCGCTTCGAGTCGGACACAATCTGGTTATCCCAAGCATCAATGGCTGATCTGTACGCTAAAGATGTGCGGACAATTAATGAGCATTTAATCAACATTTTTTCTGAAGGTGAGCTTGCTCAAAACTCAACCATCCGGAAATTCCGGATGGTTCGCCAGGAAGGAAAGCGCCAGGTTTCCAGGGAGATAGAGCACTATAATCTCGAAGCAATACTCGCCGTTGGCTATCGCGTTCGTTCCCCTCGCGGCACGCAGTTCCGTCAGTGGGCCACCCAGACGCTCCAGGAATATCTGATCAAAGGTTTTGTGATGGACGATGAGCGGCTGAAAAATCCGTCCGTTGGTTCATCGGCTGTACCCGATTACTTTGATGAGATGCTCGAACGCATCCGCGATATTCGCGCCAGCGAGCGTCGGGTTTATTTGCGGGTGCGAGAGATATTTGCATTAGCGGCTGACTATCAACCGTCGCTAAAAGAAACCACGCAGTTTTTTCAAACCATCCAGAACAAGTTGCATTTTGCCTGTACCGGACATACCGCTGCTGAGATCATCCATCAACGTGCTGACGCTAACCAACTGCATATGGGGCTGACCAGCTATAAAGGTGAAGAGATCCGTAAGGGTGACGTGACGGTGGCAAAAAATTATCTCACTCAGGATGAGGTCAGCGAACTTAATCGCGTGGTTAACATGTGGCTGGATTTTGCCGAGGATCAGGCCCGTCGTCGTCAGCAGGTTTTTTTACGCGACTGGCAGGATAAGCTGGATCAGTTTCTGCAATTTAACGACCGCGAGGTTCTGCAAGGCGCAGGTAAAGTCAGTAAGCAAATGGCGGATGAAAAAGCACAGGCGGAATATAGCCAGTATTCTGAGCAGCAACGGCGCTTAAAAGAAGCCGAAGGTGAGAAGGATATCGCTGCTTTGCTACGGTGGAAAACAGAGCCTAAAAAGTAGCACTGCGGATCCCAATCCTCACGAAAAAAATTATTTGGCTAAACCTGTTTTATCCATTGTGCTCGCATTTCTGCCGGGCGGCGGCTAGCGCCTTGCCCGGTCTACGCGATCTGAGATTATCTGTAGGCCTGTGCAATCCGCAACCACTTTCTCTCCCACCCGCTCCGCGACCCTCTCCGGCTCCTCAGACGAAACCACCCAGCAATCGGCTAATCCACAATACTCCTTAAAACGCTGGCGGAACTTCGCCTCTTCTTTTTCTCTGACCAGGCCAAAACCGCGTGCCAGCTGGCGTTCAACCACAATGCGCATAGCGATATCGATATCTTCTGAAGGCAGCAGCAGTATGGAATACCCGGCCTGTCGCACAAGCTGCCGATTACTGGCAACAATCTCCGGGCAGACGTCAGTAGCAAGAAATCCCGAAGACAGCACCACCACTCGTTTTTCATCTGGGTTATCTGCCAGCAGGCGAGCGCATAGCGCGGCGTTCTCACGCACATAGCTTTCGTATCCATCACGCTGAATATATTCGCGGATATTTAAAATCTGCTCGCAAAACTGACTATCAAGATCGATAAGCCGATAACCCAGCGCCTGTGCCAGCAGCGCCCCAACAGTGCTTTTTCCCACCCCGCCGGGGCCAATCAGAAATAGCGTATTCATCTTTGGTTTCTCGCGTCCTTGTGACATTGTTTTTTCACCAGAATACGGCGATAGTAGCCGTTTTTTTGCGCAAGCCCAACTCTTCAGGCACGCTTCCCCGACTGCCCCACACAGGCCGGAGCAGTATTGTCCTCTGTGATAACAGTACTGAACGCCACCAGGATAATAAAGAAAGCGACAAATTCAGCGCTGATCAACAATACGTCCGTCAAGCCATAAACGAACATCGACAGCATAATAAAAAGCAGCAGCAGATTATTACGCCGAACGGCAAGCAGCGCGCCGCCGATATAAAACCCCAAAATCAGCGCCAGTCCAATCACGCCCTGTAGCGAAAAGGTATCGATTATCTCGTTATGCAGATGGACGTTAATGTACATCATCGCGGTTTTATTCTCCGGATGATCCTGCACATAATCGGCGCTCAAGCGTTCGCGGCTCTCCATTGATTGCCCCAACGGTTTATGAACGCCGTTATAAATGCCTACCGTCCACATTGAGAAACGCGCGCCCAGTGACGTATCGTCATTACCGGTCTGGTAAGTCGAGATTTCATGTACCGTTTGGGTGATTTTCGGTTTGATATGGGCGTTAAAGTTGATGCCCACAATACAGAGAACCACCACCGCCACGCCCAGCATCGGCTTGAGCTGAATCTTTTTGAAATTAAACAGCGTGAGCAGGAAGATCAGCACTGGATACAGCCCCATCGCCGCGCGCGTACCGGTGAAGATAATATTCAGGTACGAGATAAGCATCACCGCAACAGCCAGTATATAGGCCGGTCTTTTGCGTAGCTGAAACAGCGCATAGATAAACGCCAGCGACAGCGTTGAATAGATATAGGCGGCAACCGTAGGCCGATTAATCGCCATCTCAACCCGCGAAATACCCTGCCATTCCTGGATAAAACCATATACGGTTGCCAGGAGCAGGCTAATACCCACAACGATGAGGAAAATTTTCTTCAGGGTGTTGCGGTGAAGATGATGTTTAAAGCTATCCAGATACAGCACCAGGATGCTGCCAAGCAGCAGCTTTTTACCACCGAGAAAGTGATCGTTATAGTGATTGATATGACCGTGCTTCACCTCGTAAAAGAGAAACCATAGCATCTCCATCGCCCCAACGATCAGCGGTAGAAAGGCGACCTTCAGGCGTATTTCGCCAAAGTTTTTCCTCTCCAGAAATAGTCCCAGCACACTGGCATATATCGCCAGATAGAAAAACACTCGCTGCTGGGCAGAGTTCAGCAGCAGGAAGAATAGCGATATTGCCGCCAGTATTATTGTTAGCGTATAGATATTGCGGTTTATCTTTTCCATAATGCCTGAATAGCCTTTTTCTTATAACTTAATCTCACGTCAGGAGACATAAAAAACCCCGGAGATAAGGTTGATTTTATTTTTTCTTCAACAATACTGATTTGTTCATGAGTTAACAACTGAGCATGTTTCAGATAAATATCCAGCCAATGGCAACATACCAGCCAATGAAATGAAGAGGGAAACACTCTCTCCATTCTTTTTGTGCAGTTAATTAAATGGCGGATTTTTGTTTTATCCAGCACGCTGGAGAGGCTATTCGCCCGTTTGACGTAGTGATAATGCCCTTCTTTCTGAAACCAGATATTCTGCGAATGCATCAGAAAAGCAGGAAAAACGGCAAAGTCTTCATAGCAGGTCATTGATGGAATCGGCGCGCAGAGGTAAATATCCTTGCGAATAAACTGGCCGATTAAATGCGCCTGAAAGTCTTTATGGATCAGAAAACGACGCACGGCCTCATTCTGCGGTAGCTTAATCGGCGAAAAGCCCGCCCAGTTGCTATTGATAGCGCTGAGGTTGCGGGTTTCAATCAGGTGCGTCAGCAGCAAATCGGGCCGATGCTGTTTAAGAAATACCACCGCATCGCGCAAGCTTCGCGGCTTAAGCAGATCGTCACCATCAACCATGGTGATATATTCACCACGGGCCATCTGCACCGCAATATTTCTGACTCTACCGACATTTTTCAGCTGAACTTCTCTTATCTGAACCGAAGAAAACGTCTCTGCATAACGCTCAATAATTTGCTGCGTCTTGTCATAAGAGCTGTCATTAAGCACAATGACTTCAACATCCTTTTCAAAATCAATGGCCTTTTTCACACTTTCCAGCGTCTCAGCAAGCGTTAGCTCACAATTATGCGCTGTAATAATAATGCTCAAAAAGGGCATGGGCACTCCCGTTGAATAGTCTGGCTTTATCGTTTTTGAGGGAAGCGGAGAAATATAGCTTAGAAATAAGCGACCGATTCTATTCTTACTACCAATGATTCAACGCAGAAAGGAGTAACAAAGCGTAAAAAGAAGGATAAAAAACCGTGAGAAAACAACAATCATTCATAACAAATTATAAAAGCATGAATATACAACAACATAACAAACCAATACATTCACGCCACAAATCAATAAATAAAAATCAATCAACCTCAACAATTTGTTATACTGTAAAAGCGTTTTTTTAAATATTAATTAAGCGCTACACCACTTCTATTTATGGGCAATAAAAAAGTCCACAAGCCTTCAGGCAAACAGGTCTTGCGTATTTTCTCATTTGGAATAATGATAATTATTTCTTTTTATCAATAACGAAACTCTTTACCAAAAGACACGATTCGTTACTTATTGCAGATCTGATTAAGTTTAAAAATCAGCCCGTACTATACCCTAAATAATTCGAGTGGCAGGAAGGCGGCGACGCAGTGAGTCCCCAGGAGCTTACTGAAGTAAGTGACTGGGGCGAGCGAGGAAAGCCAACGCACATGCAACTTGAAGTATGACGGGTATATATTAATAACTAACGAAATCCCCTCTCGCCTCAGCAGCTCTTTAACCCTTTGAGCTTTCCCCCTCCCATCCCGCTTCAACCAGGCTACGCTTAACGCTACCGCGCAAAAAACGCTCTCCCCCTCCGTTTTATTCAACTCCGTTACACAGAAGAGGTTTTGCTATGCAGATCAACGCTATTGGTACGAATGCCGCCAGCCAGCCGCTGGGCGCTATGGCCATCACCCGCCGTGAACCGGGGCCGGATGATGTGCAGATCGCCATTGATTATTGCGGCGTCTGCCACTCCGATTTACACCAGGCGCGCTCCGAATGGGCCGGAACGCTCTACCCCTGCGTGCCGGGCCATGAAATCGTTGGCCGGGTGACCGCCGTGGGCAACCGGGTCTCCGGCTATGCCGTTGGCGATCTGGTGGGCGTCGGCTGCATGGTCGATAGCTGTAAACAGTGCGAGGAGTGCCAGGACGGGCTGGAAAACTACTGTGACCACATGGTGCTCACCTACAACGGCCCAACGCAGGATGACCCCGGCCACACCCTGGGGGGTTACTCCCAGCAAATCCTCGTCCATCAGCGCTACGTGCTGCGCGTGCGCCATCCTAAAGAGCAACTGGCCGCTGTCGCACCGCTGCTGTGCGCGGGTATCACCACCTACTCGCCGCTGCGCCACTGGAACGTCGGACCGGGCAAAAAAGTGGGCGTTGTCGGGATCGGCGGGCTGGGGCATATGGGGATCAAGTTGGCCCACGCCATGGGTGCCCACGTGGTGGCATTCACCACCTCAGAATCCAAGCGTGATGCGGCGCGAGAGCTGGGCGCGGATGAGGTCGTAGTGTCGCGCAACGAGGACGAAATGGCGGCGCACGTGAAAAGCTTCGACTTTATTCTCAATACCGTGGCGGCACCGCACAATCTCGATGCCTTTACCACGCTGCTTAAACGCGACGGCACGCTAACCCTGGTGGGCGCGCCCGCCACGCCGCATCCGTCTCCGGAAGTGTTTAACCTGATCTTCCGCCGCCGGTCGATTGCCGGGTCGATGATCGGCGGCATTCCTGAAACCCAGGAGATGCTCGACTTTTGCGCCGAGCACGGTATCGTCGCCGATATTGAGCTGATTCGCGGCGATCAGATCAACGAAGCCTGGGAGAGAATGGTCAAAGGCGACGTGAAATACCGCTTCGTGATCGACAGCGCCACTCTCGGGGGCTAAGCGCCACGGCGAAAGGTACGCCGCCACTCCGCCGGGCTGACGCCAAAACGCGATTTAAACTGCTGGCGATAAGTCACGGCGGAGAGATAGCCCACTTCCTCTGCCACCTGTTCGATAGGTAAATCCCCGGCCTCCAACAGAAGCTGGCTGCGTCGCAGGCGTTCGGCGGAAAGCCAGTCGGCGATACTCATACCGGTCGCTTTGGCGAAATGGCGGGTCAGGGTGCGGCGGCTCATTGCCGCCACCTGCGCCAGCGAATCAAGATTATGTGGTTCGCGGATATGCTGCTGGAGATACTCAAGCAGGCCGTTAATCCGCGCGTCGCGGGTGTTTTTCGGCACCGGCTGAGCAATAAACTGCGCCTGGCCGCCCTCGCGGTGCGGCGGGACGATCATCCGCCTGGCAATCTGATTGGCGACAAGGCTGCCGAAACGCTGGCGGATGATATACAGGCAGCAGTCGAGCGCTGCCGCGGTGCCCGCCGAGGTAATAATGCGCTGGTCATCGACGTACAGTGCATTGATATCCAGCTGCACCTGCGGAAACAGGCGCTGAAAATCCTGCTCGAACTCCCAGTGGGTCGCAGCCCGCTTACCGTCCAGCAGCCCGGCGTAGCCCAGCACAAATGCCCCGAGGCACAGGCCGACGATTTCAGCGCCGTTATTACGCGCTCGTACAAGGCTGTCGAGCAGCGACTGCACAGGTCGTTGGTTCACCGCGCCCCAGTAAGGCACTACCACAATATCTGCCTGTTCAAGGGTCGCAAAGTCGCCGCTGGCGTTCAGCGCAAAGCCGTCGCGAGCGGTCAATAGCCCCGGTCGTTCGGCGCAAATATGCAGGTTAAAGCGTTTGGTTTCCGAGACCGTATCGCCAAACAGCATACAGGGCACCGAGTAGTGGAACGGGCTAAACCCGTCCACCGCCACAATCGCCACTTCCGTGAGTTTCATCGCCCGCTCCGGCATTAAAAGACCAACGTTTCCCCATCCTGCGGGATGCTGACCACATCGGCAATCTGATTATCAGCCACGTACTGACGCAGCTCATCGCGGCTCAGCAGGCAGTGGTTTACCGCTTCCATATGACTTGCGACAATTTTGGCTTCCGGCAGGGTGAAATGCGCCTTCAGCACATCTTCTTTGCCCATAATAATCGGCCCAAAACCGATAACATGGGCATATCCGGCATTCAGCACCACCACGTCCGGCTGTAGTCTGACCATATCGGCTTCTACTTCATCGCGCCAGATGGTATCCCCCACCAGCCACAGGGTTTTCTCCTGTGGATGACGCAGCACCACGCCGCAGGCTTCGCCCAGGCGTTCGGCCATCGCCGCAACCGCATAAGTGCGGTCGCTACCGTGCTGCCCAGAAGTGGTTTTCACCAGGGCAACATCGGCAAACGCGCTGTCCTCAGAGAGCAGACGAATATCACTGAACCCTTGTCCGCGCAGCAACTGAGCATCGGCCTCATGCTGAATATAGATCGGCAGCGTTTTGGGGATCGCGGCGATCGCCGCCTCGTCCCAGTGATCTTCATGGGTGTGGGTGACGATAACGGCATCAACATCAACAATCTTTTCAACAGAGAAAGGTAGCGCCACCAGCGGGTTGCGCAACTCGCTGCGCGCGGTTCCGGCGAAGCCTGCCCAGGCACCTTTGTCAGAAAGCATGGGGTCAATAAGAAATTTTTTACCAGCATATTCAATAATCTGCGTGGCATTACGGATGTGGGTTATTTTCATGATGCTCATTCCTCTTCGCGGTTATCTGGCGAACATCGTACGTGCCACAAGCCTGGCGCAATATGGGCGTTTGGGCAATGATCGATGGGATTGGGCCAATCTACAGTGGTTGCCATCCGCTCCCGGCTATGGTGTGCTGAACGCTCAATTTTCAGGAAGAGTGGCTACGATGAAGAAGAAGTTAACCGCCGCCGATATGCACGACGCCGAGGTTATGGCGGACACCCCGTGGTTCAGCATGCGCAAGGTCGGCATTGATATGGCCCCCGGCGATCGGCGGGATTTTTACTCCATCCACTACCCGCGACCCGCTGTGGGGATTGTGGCGATGCAGGATGACAAAGTGCTGCTAATCCGCCACTACCGTTATCTAATAGACCAGGTGGTGTGGGCCGTTCCTTCGGGCGGCGTTGATGAAGGGGAAGATCCGCGCGAGACGGCCCTGCGTGAACTACGGGAAGAAACCGGCTGGCAGGCGAAAAATGCCGAAGAAATCATCCGCTATAACCCTTCCTATGGCAGCAGTGACCAGCTGTTTATCACCTGGCTTGCCAGTGATTTAACCTGGGTGGGGATGGATGAAGATCAGGATGAGGTGATGGAAACCGGCTGGTTTACCCTCGAAGAGATTGGCCAGCTGATAGCCCGCGGCGAGATGCCGGACGGGCTATCGCTGGTGCCGCTGCTGCATCTGATGGCGCAGCGGCGGACCGGTTTAGCGTAGCGGTTTCAGCATCCGCCAGCGAAACCACAGCTGGGCGACGAGGATCAGCACGCCGCCGATAATCTTCTGCAACGGCAGCTGTTCGCCGTACCACAGCGCGGCGGCAATCACCGTCAACAGCGGCTCAAGCACCATAATGATTGCCGCGCTGGCGACCGCTGCGTACTTCTGCCCCTTCATTTGCAGGCCGAAGCGCAGGCTGGTCGCGATGACAATGCTGGCGAGCAGCCAGCCGAAGGTCGGCAGGGTAAACGGCTGATCCCAGGTCTCGACGGCGGCGGAAATCCCCAGTCCGACAATCCCGGTGATGCCTAGCTGCACGGTAGTTAGCGGGATCAGCGGCACCTCGCGGGCGCAGTTGCTGGTGTAGCAAAACCAGATTGATTGCACCAGCGCGGTCAGCAGAAACCAGCCCTGACTGGGGTGAAACTCAATCGGCATATGCAGGCTGAGCAAACCGAGGCCGACAATGGCAATCGGCAGGCACTCCCAGTAGGCCCGCGCCGGACGCGCCTTCATCATCGCCCACGCGGTAAGCGGCACGAACAGCATCGACAGGCTCATAATAAACGCCCCTTCGCCCAGCGACGGAGTTGTCGATACCGAGTAGATCCACAGGCACAGGTTTAACGCAAACCACAGGCCGCTGATAATAATGCGCGGCCAGTACTGCTTGTCGACGCGAAACCCGCGACAGAACGGCAGCAACAGCAGCGCGGCGAAGAAAAAGCGCAGGCCGAGGAAGGCGAAAACCGGCATGCCGGCAATCGCTTCACGGGAAAAAATCCATCCGCAGGCGGCGATAACCGTCGCGGCTATTAGCAGCAAATCTGCCTGGCGTTGCCGGGTCATCGCCACATCTCCTTGTGTCAATAATTACCAGCCGGGAACCGCGCCGCCGTTGAAGATAGTCTCTGCCGCCTTTGCCACTTCCGGCGACTGGTAGGACTGCATAAACTCTTTTACGTTTTCCGCGTCTTTGTTGTCTTCGCGGGTCACGATAATGTTCACATACGGCGAGTTTTTGTCTTCGATAAAGATGCCGTCGCGCACCGGCGTTAACCCGGTCTGTTGGAGGTAAGTCGTGCTGATGATCGCCACATCGACTTGCGGGTCGTCAATCACGCGCGGTAGCTGCGCCCCTTCCAGCTCCATGATTTTCAGGTTATGCGGGTTGTCGGTGATATCGACCGCCGTCGGCAGCAGGCCGGTGCCCGCCTTGAGCGTAATCAGCTTCTCCTGCTGGAGCAGAAGCAGCGCGCGGCCCAGGTTGGTCGGGTCGTTAGGAATGGCGATGGTCGCGCCGTCTTTCAGCTCGGCGACGGATTTAACTTTGCGCGAATAGCCCGCCATCGGGAAGACGAAGGTATTGCCGACCGCCACCAGGCGATAGTTGTGGGCTTTGTTATCCTGGGCGAGGAACGGACGGTGCTGGAAGACGTTCGCGTCCAGATCCCCGGCGTTAGTGGATTCGTTGGGCAGCAGCGAGCCGCTAAAGCCCACCAGCTCAACGTCGAGGCCATATTTCTCTTTGGCTACTTTCTTCGCCACTTCTGCTACATCCTGTTCCGCGCCGTTAATCACGCCAACTTTAATGTGTTTGGCATCGCTGCCCTTCTGGTCGCAGCCCGCCAGCAGCAGGCCCGCCAGCACCACGGCGGCGGCTGTCCGTAAACGCAATTTCATTGTTATTACCCCGTCAGTCCATAGAGAATCGTTATTATTTTTTCGTCTGAAACTATAACGACTTTGGGGTGAGGTTTTAAACGCAAAAACGGCAACTGGAAATAAAATCATCTTCCCCCTTTCTCCCGGGGGCAGCGCGATGCGCCTGCCCGGGCTACGGGTTCACCGTCGGCTGCGATCGAGTAGCCCGGACAGGTGCGCAGCGCCGCCTCCGGGGATCTCTAGAGCGGGGGACGCACCTTACAGCCCCAGCTCACTCAACCCCGGGTGATCGTCCGGGCGACGGCCCTGGGGCCAGTGGAACAGGCGCTCGCTCTCGGCGATCGGCAGGTCGTTGATGCAGGCGTAGCGCGTGTGCATCAGACCGCGTTCATCAAACTCCCAGTTCTCATTGCCGTAGGAGCGAAACCAGTTGCCGCTGTCATCGTGCCACTCATAGGCGAAGCGCACCGCAATACGATTGTCGCTCCACGCCCACAGCTCCTTAATCAGACGGTATTCCTGCTCTTTACGCCATTTTCGCTGCAAAAAGTCGATAATTTGCGTCCTGCCGTGCACAAACTCGCTGCGATTACGCCATTCGCTATCGACGGTGTAGGCCAGCGCGACCTTTCCGGCATCACGGCTGTTCCAGCCATCTTCGGCGGCCCGCACTTTTTGCGCGGCGCTCTCGCGGGTAAACGGCGGCAGCGGTGGGCGTTGTTCGGTCATCATTGTTCTCCTGTATGAATAAGCTGTTGCAGGCGCTGGTTTTCCCGCTCCAGATCGTCAATACGCTGTTGCAGCGTCTGGCTATACTCCGCCACCTGCTGGGCGGTGTAGCGCGGGGTAATATGCTGAGGGCAGTTCCAGTCAAAAGCCTGTAAATGAAAGCGAAAAATGCGCTCGATTCTGGCCCGATAGTTCTCCGGCGTGACCCGCGCCAATAATTCCGGGTCGCTCTCCGCCGCCACGACTTCTACGGTGGCGTAGATTTTCAGCCTGGCACGGCGCGGGTAATCCATCAAAAACAGACACGCCCGGTCGCTACCGCGCAGGTTGCCGGTGGTGATGTACTGGCGATTTCCAGAGAAATCCGCCATCGCCAGAGTGGTCTCATCCAGCAGATGCAGGAAACCCACCGGGCCGCCGCGATGCTGAATATAGGGCCAGCCGGTTTGCGAAATCGTCGCCAGGTAGAAGCTATCGCGGGTGACGATCATCCCCTCTTCGCTGTCGCTGAAGCGCTCTCCTCTACGCGGGCGATGCGGCGACTGCCACATCCCATCGCTGCCCATCTCATGCTGAACATCCATCACGTTAGGGGTCATGGCGATATCAAGAAAGTCTACTGACATAATTTCTCCGAAGGCGATGTGGCATGACTCATCATGGACTGTGTCGACAAAAAAGATAATAGTGGGGATCTGGCAATCATATTTCCGAAAAACGGGATAATTATGGACCGACTCAGCGCCATGGCGCTGCTGGTGAAAGTGACTGAACTCGGCAGTATGTCGGCAGCGGCGCGGGCGCTAAATACGCCGCTGACCACCGTCAGCCGCAATATTGCCGAGCTGGAAAATGCGCTCGGCGTGCGCCTGCTCATCCGTACGACCCGCAAGCTAACGCTGACCGACGCCGGAGCCGATTATGTCGCCGCCGCGCGACGGATCCTCGAAGAGGTGGAGAACGCCGAGCGCCAGGCGGTGGGCGAATATCAGGAACCAAAAGGCGAGCTGACGATCTCCGCGCCTATCATGTTTGGTCGTTTGCACGTTTTACCGGTAATCACGGAATTTCTTGCCCGTTACCCGCAGATTCGCGTCCGTTTACTGCTTAGCGATCGCAACGCCAACCTGGTGGACGAGCATGTTGATTTAGCGGTACGTATCGGTGCCTTGCCGGATAGCGGGATGGTGGCGACCCGCCTTGGTGAGATGCGCATCGTCACCTGTGCGCATCCGGGCTTGCTGGAAAAACACGGCACGCCAGAACGCCCGCGCGATCTGACCATGCTGCCGATGATTCACATTGAGTCGCCGATGCCCTACAGCGGCTGGCGATTTAATACCACAGAAGCGCAAGACCGGCTGGTCGCGCTCGCTCCGATGCTTTCGGTGACCACCCCGGAGAGCGCCGCCGATGCCGCCCGACTGGGGGCTGGCGTGGCGCGCCTGCTGCATTACCAGGCTATCGATGGCCTGGTGTGCGGCGAACTGAAGCTAATTTTTCAAACGATGGAGCCGGAACCCGCGCCGGTGCATCTGCTCTCTAACGCCCGGGACCTGGCCCCGCTCAAGCTGCGTAAATTTATCGATTTCGCCGCGCCCGCCCTGCGTCGGGCGCTGCTGCGTATTGCCGCCACCGCCTAGCGGGCGGTCGTTTTCAGCGGTGCTTCTTTCAGTAGCCAGGAGAGCACAAACGCCACCGCCATAATGCAGGCCGCCATCAGGAACGCCGCGTGGATAGCGGCCCCGAAGGAGTCGAGGTAATCCAGACGAATCTCCGCAGGCAAATTCTGTACCGCCGCCGGATTCAGCGCCCGCGGCAGCTGCGCACCTTCCGGCAGCAGGTGTTGCAGGTTATTTTGCAATACATGAGTGAATACCGCGCCAAACAGCGCCACGCCGATAGAGCCGCCAATCGAGCGGAACAGCGTCACGCCGGAGGTTGCCACGCCGTACATTTGCGCAGGCATCGCGTTCTGCACTGCCAGTATTAGCACCTGCATCACCAGTCCCAGACCCGCTCCCAGCACGCTGGTGAAAAGATACAGCTGCCACATCGGCGAGTGGATGGTTATGCGCGTCAGCAGCACCATTCCCACCACGCCCAGCAGGGTGCCGATAATCGGAAACACCCGGTACTTACCGGTATGGCTGATAACGCGTCCGCTGATGATCGAGGTCAGCAGCAGACCACCCATCAGCGGGATTAGCTGTAGCCCCGCCTCGGTCGGCGTCGCCGCTTTTACCACCTGCAAATAGAGCGGCAGGAAGGTCACCGAACCAAACAACGACATCCCAACAACAAAGCCAATCAGGCTGCAAAGCAGAAAGCTGCGGTTGCGGAACAATGAGAGCGGAATAATCGGCTCTGCGGCCAGTCGTTCTTCATGAATAAAACCGATAATCCCCACCACGCCAAAGGCCAGAATGCACCACAGCTGCGGGTCGCTCCACGCGCGAACGCTGCCACCCTCGGAGGTAAACAAGATGATGCACAGCAGCGCCATGCTGAGGTAAATTGCCCCCAGCCAGTCGATCTGGTGCTGGCTGCGCTTGTTGCTGCTGTGAAAAACCGCGCCGATCACCAGCAGCGCGAACAGGCCCAGCGGCAGGTTGATGTAGAAAATCCAGCGCCAGGAGGCGTGCTGCACCAGGAAGCCGCCGATTAACGGCCCAATCACCGTCGCCAGGCCAAAAACACCACCGAATAACCCCTGATAGCGACCGCGATTAGCAGGCGGGATCACATCGGCCACTGCCGCCATGCTGATCACCATCAGGCCACCGCCGCCCAACCCTTGCAGGGCGCGCATCAGCACCAGTTGGGTCATGTTCTGCGCCAGCCCGCACAGGGCGGAACCGGCAAGGAACAGCACGATCGCCACCTGCAGGACGATTTTCCGCCCGAACAGGTCGCCAAATTTGCCGTACAGCGGCACCGCGATGGTCGAACTGAGGATATAGGCGGTCACTACCCACGAGAGTTTATCCAGCCCGCCGAGTTCGCCGACGATGGTCGGCAGCGCGGTTGAGACAATAGTCTGGTCCAGCGCTGATAGCAGCATGACCAGCAGTAGAGCGCTGAAGAGCAGGCGGATTGAGGGTACCGCCGGTTGGCTCGCGACTTCAGATGTCATAGCATCACTCGCTTGAAATTAATTAAATACATAATTAATATTTAGGGAAATGATGAATCAGGTCAAGGGATCGCCATACGATGTCAGCACAAAAAGACAATGAAGCCCCACGTCGCCCCGGTCGCCCGCGCGGGCAGAAATCCGGCTCCGCCAACCGCGAACAGTTGATGGATATTGCCCTGGCGCTGTTTGCCCGCCACGGGATCGCGCGAATTTCACTGAACGCCATCGCCAAAGAAGCGGGGGTGACGCCCGCGATGCTGCACTACTATTTCAGTTCGCGGGAGGCGCTGGTGGAAAAGCTGGTTGAAGAGCGCTTTATGCCGCTGCGCAACGACATCGGCCTAATTTTTGTAGAACATAGCGATGAGCCGGTGACCGCTTTTACCCTGCTTATTGAAACCCTGGCGGCGATGGCGGAGAAAAATGCATGGTTCGCACCGCTGTGGATGCAGGAGATCATCGGCGAGATGCCGGTACTGCGTCAGCATATGCACGCGCGTTTTGGCGATGAGAAATACCACAAAATGCTGGCGACGGTGCGCCGCTGGCAGCAGGAGGGCAAACTCAACCCGGCGCTGTCGCCGGAGCTGCTGTTTACCACCTTAATAAGCCTGGTACTGGTGCCGTTTTCCCGTACCCATACCGATGTGCGGTTGCAATCAGTGAACAAGCAGATGATTGTCAGCCACGCGCTGGCACTGATTAGCCACGGAATTGGCGGCTGATTCCCCCTACAGGTTCACCGCCATCTGCGGGCCGGTAGCCCGCGTCGCGAACCGGCGAAGCTTTAAACCGGCTGCTGGTGGCGGCTAAACCGCGATGCCAGCGGCAGCCAGCACAGCAGAATCAGCAAGCCCATCAGCATCATTAACAGGCCCAGGCTGCCCTGACCGGTCTGCGGCATCATCGCCGACAACCACGCCAGCACGCCGGAGCCAATGTTTTGCAGCCCGCCCACCAGCGCCCCGGCGGTTCCGGCGAGGAACGGAAATGGCTCCATCGCGCCGCTGGTCGCCAGCGGGAACAGCATCCCCGCGCCAAAAAAGAACAGCGCGGCAGGTGCCAGCAGGGTCCAGACGGTCATTATGCCCAGCAAGCCCGGGATCCACATCATCACCCCCGCCAGCAGGCAGCAAATCACCGATTGCCACATCAACGTCGGGAAGCGTTTATTCGGGCGTCCGGCAAACCACGCACCAAAGAACGCCGCCGGAATTGGCAGAATAAACAGAATGCTCACCGACAGGCTGCTCAAGCCCAGCACCGCGCCCATCAGCACGCCGGAACAGGCTTCGAACACAGCAATACCCGCCAGGCCGCCGATTAGCATCAGCAGATAGCAGTTAAACGCGCTGGTGCCGAACAGCGTTTTGTAATTGGTGATAAGCCGGGTACGCGGTGCGCCGGTTGGTCGGGTTTCCGGCATCCAGCGCGCCATGCTGAAGGTCACGCCAGCACAAAGCACCAGCAGGAAGACGTAGCAGGCCCGCCAGTTCCACAGGGTATCGAGAATGCCGCCGATCAGCGGCGCGAGCAGCGGACTGACCAGAATACCCATATTCAACAGACTGTTAGCGTGCCTTAGCTGTGCGCCTTCATACAGATCGCGCGGCAGAGTTCGCGCCATCACGCCACCGACCCCGGTGCCCATCCCCTGCATTGCGCTGGCGGCGATCAGCACCGGCAGGCTATGGGTAGTGATGGCAACCAGCGTCGCCAGCATAAAAATAGACATTCCCACGAGGATCACCGGGCGACGACCAACACGATCCGATAGCGGGCCGTAGAATAGCTGCGATACGCCGTAGGTCAGCAGATAAGCGGCCATCACGCTCTGCACCGCGCCCTCACGGACGTTGAGCGATACCGCCATATCAGCAATCGCCGGGATATATATGGTCTGCGCCATCTGGCCGACGGCCACCAGCAGTACCAGCATCAACAACAAATTGAAGTTCTTATGCCGTTTCATGTCGATGAATACTTTGTGAAATATGGAAGATAAAGAATATGTGACTAACACACCCGCAAAACGATGGAGGAATCTACCACATAAAAATGACAGAACAACCCTGAGCGGAGGGATTATCGGGGTATTTCAGGCAGGTTTTGTAAACGAAAATCGGCAACTAATGTTGCCATATCCAGATTAAGACAGCCGTAGCAGAATCGCCCCGGCGGCGATACCGCAAGCTGCAACAATGCGCAGTGGAACGACCTTTTCTTTCAACAGGATAAAAGCGATAACTGCGCCGAACAGAATCGACGTCTCACGTAGCGCGGCGACGACCGCCAGCGGTGCCTGAGTCATTGCCCACAGCGCCAGACCGTAAGAGCCCATGGTACCGACACCGCCGACCATTCCCTTCTTCCAGTGCTGGCGTAAATAGCGGCTGGCCTGCGGGCGTCGGGCGATCATCGCCCAGCTCAGCAGACAAAAACCGTTCATAAAAAAAGTCCACAGCGTATAGCCCAGCGCGGTTTCTGAAAGCCGCACCCCGGTTCCGTCCACCAGCGTGTAACCGGCAATAAAACAGGCGTTAATCAGCGCCAGTACGATGCCGGTACTTGAACTGGATCGACCGTTAAAGGCCATCGCCAGAATCGCCAGGCAGATTACGCCAATCCCCAGCCACGCCAGCGGCGAGAGATGGTCGCCAAGGAAAGTGACGCTGATTATCGCCACCAGCAGCGGCGCGGTTCCGCGCATCAGCGGATAGGTCTGGCTCATATCCGAGACCTGGTAGGTTTTCGCCACCAGCACGGTGTACACCACCTGTAACGCGCAGGAGACGGCAAGAAACGGCACGCTGGCGAGTGTGGGTTGTGGGGCAAAGGGGAGTAAAGCGAGGGCGATTAATGCGGCTGAACCGCTAACGCCGATTGCCGCATACATCTTATCGCCGCTCGCTTTAACGATAGCGTTCCAGCTGGCGTGAAGCAGAGCAGCGAACAGCAAAATACAGAATACGGTGATGGTCATTACGGCCCGGATATGGGGAATAAATCGTCACTGGACTGTAACATGCGCTCTCCCCGGCAGCCAGCGATGACTAGAGCGAACAGAACAGACGATGTGTGACCTGGGGTTCATCGAACACCGGGCGAAATCCCAGATTTTCATAAAACGACCAGGCCGTTGACGGCGCATGGGTGTTGAGGAAATCAAAGCTGGTGCCTGAGTGGGTAATAACCGAGACCAGTAGCTGATGCCCGATCCCCTGCCGGCGGTGGCTCTCACCAATGTATAAATGGCGGATGCGTCCGGCCCGCATCTGCTGGCTAAAAGGGTCGATATTCAGTCCGCAAACGCCGACCAGCTGCCCATGCGCAAAGGCCCCCAGCAGCTTTTCTCCAGGTGCGTCAAAGCGGTTTTTCCCACTCTGCCAGTTCTCCGCCAGGCGGCGAAGCATATTCAGATTTTGCGCCAGGCTTTCGACTCGCAGCGCCGTAAAACCTGGGTCATCTGGGGTTACTGCGGCAATCAACAGCGGTGCCATGGTTTTCTCCATCGGGTTAGCCTGTAGAGGGGCGGTTTCCCGCCCCTCCCAGGTGCGACTTGAACCTGAATCAGCGGAACTGCTTCAGGACTGCATCAAGCAGTTGCAACACAGCAACTATGAGTTTCAGGATCAGAACAACGATATCCACTCCGCCCATACGCGTCTCCTCTGGTTCAGGAGCACGACCGGCTGGCGTACCTTTCCGCCGCCTGTTGCCAGCCAGGGTATACCCGTCATATTTCAGGCGCGGCCTGTCGGCTACAGCCCAAGTTATTCAGGGTATTTGTTGACGTAACACAGTGTGCTCTTCTGGGGTTAAGGCACTGACGGCACCACCCGTTTCAGCCAGGACTTCATTGCGCCGGTAAAAGTGCGGCCCCCAGATGTCACTCTGCGTACCCCATCAGTATAGAATGATTACTGTATAAATGAACAGTATATTTTGGACAAATCTGCGAGTGCGATCCATACTCTAGATCAGCAAAAACCGTCGTGAAATTGCGCCTTCTTCGTCGATCGCGTATACTTTTGTCGTTGACGTAATACAGTGTATTCGCGACTACCAACCGCAAAGACACCATTCAAAAGACCTCGCCGTGCGCGGGGTTTTTTGTTTTATCCCTCCGCAAATTAATGTGATCCTTCACGCAGTTTCTCGTGGTTGAAAATAAATCCGTTGTGAAATGGCAAAAGCTGTGTTTGTATAAATTCATTCACTTTTTTAAGACAACAGGTCCCTAATGAACGCATCCATCCTGACTTCGACTCTACTACTAACCGCGCCTGCCGCGGTGGTCGTCGTGTCTGTGGTGGTCGTCGTCGGCAACGCGCCGTAGGGTCCGGAACAACACGAATTCCAAACCCCGCCGGCGCAAACCGAGCGGGGTTTTTCGTTTAAGAGCCCCGCCCGGATACGCTAAGTAATTCGGGTTGCAGGAAGGCGGCAAGTGAGCGAATCCCCAGGAGCGTACATAGGTACGTGACTGGGGTGACCAAGCGCAGCCAACGCACCAGCAACGTGAAGTACGACGCGTAAAGTCGGCCCAGAATAAAAGGACTGGAGCATGGCAAGTTCGGGCACAACATCACAAAAAATGCGCTTCACTGGCGCACAGTTAGTCGTTCATTTACTGGAGCGTCAGGGGATCACCACGGTCAGCGGCATTCCGGGCGGCTCCATTCTTCCCATTTACGATGCATTAAGCCAAAGCACGCAGATCCGCCATATTCTGGCGCGTCACGAGCAGGGGGCGGGGTTTATCGCCCAGGGCATGGCGCGCACTGAGGGCAAACCGGCGGTGTGTATGGCCTGTAGCGGCCCGGGGGCCACCAACCTGATCACCGCGATCGCCGACGCCCGCCTGGATTCGATTCCGCTGGTTTGCATTACCGGCCAGGTTCCGGCTTCGATGATCGGCACCGACGCCTTCCAGGAAGTCGACACCTACGGTATTTCTATCCCCATCACTAAGCACAACTACCTGGTGCGCAATAT
Source organism: Klebsiella sp. MISC125 (assembly GCF_051131775.1). Lineage (NCBI taxonomy): Bacteria > Pseudomonadati > Pseudomonadota > Gammaproteobacteria > Enterobacterales > Enterobacteriaceae > Klebsiella > Klebsiella sp. MISC125. The sequence goes on along the minus strand of NZ_CP180448.1, from coordinate 94,663 downwards.
CGCTGAACTGCCTCAGGTGATGAGCGACGCGTTTCGCATCGCGCAGTCCGGACGACCGGGGCCGGTGTGGATAGATATTCCTAAGGATGTGCAGGCGGCGACCATTGAGCTGGATGTCCTGCCGGAACCCGGAACCCGCATGGCGGCCCCGGAGTTCGACAGCGCCAGCGTGCGCGAAGCGGCGGCGATGATTAACGCCGCACAGCGTCCGGTACTCTATCTGGGCGGCGGGGTCATCAACGCTCCTGAGCAGATTCGCCAGCTGGCGGAGAAAGCCAACCTGCCGACCACCCTGACCTTAATGGCGCTGGGGATGCTGCCGAAAGCGCACCCGCTGTCGCTGGGCATGCTGGGGATGCACGGCGCGCGCAGTACCAACTTTATTCTTCAAGAGGCTGATTTACTGATTGTTTTAGGTGCGCGTTTTGATGACCGGGCGATTGGTAAAACCGAGCAGTTCTGCCCGAACGCGAAGATTATTCATGTTGATATCGACCGCTCAGAGCTGGGTAAAATCAAGCAGCCGCACGTGGCGATCCAGGGCGACGTTGCCGAGGTGCTGGCTCAGTTGATCCCACAAGTCGAGGCGCAGCCGCGCAGCGAATGGCTGCAGCTGGTGGCGGATTTGCAGCGTGAATTCCCCTGCAACATCCCGCAGGAGAAAGACCCGCTCAGCCATTATGGTTTGATTAACGCCGTGGCCGCCTGCGTTGACGATGAAGCGATCGTGACCACTGATGTGGGCCAGCATCAAATGTGGACCGCTCAGGCTTATCCGCTGAACCGTCCGCGCCAGTGGCTGACCTCCGGCGGGTTGGGTACGATGGGCTTTGGTCTGCCCGCGGCGGTTGGCGCGGCGCTGGCGAACCCGCAGCGCAAGGTTATCTGCTTCTCTGGCGACGGCAGCCTGATGATGAATATCCAGGAGATGGCGACGGCGGCGGAAAATCAGCTGGATGTGAAAATCATCCTGATGAATAACGAAGCCCTGGGGCTGGTTCATCAGCAGCAGAGCATGTTCTATAAGCAGGGCGTGTTTGCCGCCACCTACCCGGGAATGATCAACTTTATGCAGATCGCCGCCGGCTTCGGCCTGCAAACCTGTGATTTAAATAACGAAGCCGACCCGCAGGCGGCGCTGCAGGCGATTATCGACCGCCCAGGCCCGGCGCTGATCCATGTGCGTATCGATGCTGAAGAAAAAGTGTATCCGATGGTACCGCCGGGTGCGGCCAATACTGAAATGGTGGGGGAATAAGCCATGCAACAACCAACTCATGAAAACGTTATTCTACAGCTCACCGTGCGCAACCATCCTGGCGTGATGACCCACGTTTGCGGCCTGTTCGCCCGCCGCGCCTTCAACGTGGAAGGCATTCTTTGCCTGCCGATTCAGGACAGCAATCAGAGCCGCATCTGGCTACTGGTCAACGACGATCAGCGCCTCGGGCAGATGATTAGCCAGATCGAAAAGCTGGAAGACGTTGAGAAAGTGGTGCGCAACCAGTCCGACCCATCCATGTTCAGCAAAATTGCGGTGTTCTTTGAGTAATTGATATCATCGTCCGGACAGGACGCTCCCGTCCGGACGATGATATGGATGACGTAATGCTTGAACGTTTTGAATATATTTACCTGCAGTTTCCCGGGGCAACAGTAGTTGAATTACAAACATTAATGGCGCAATTGCATCTACTTGAATTCCCCATAGACGTTTTACCTGCTGCTTATCTTTCATTACTGTCAGAAAGCAATGGTGGCGGATTTATGTGCGGTAAAAGGGAGTATCAGCTATTTTCTACAACAGAGGTTATTCAAAATTATGCTGGTTATCGCTTCGCAACCTATATGCCTTTTGCATTACCTTTCGCGCTAGATGGTTGTGGGAATTTTTATCTTTTTGACCTCAGAACTGGTAATGATGAAAGAATATATTATACGGCTGCCGGGAATATGGGCTGGCAGGAGGATGAGGTATTTTTTATCGCAGATAATTTTGTTGAGCTGCTGAAACAGAAAATACCTCTGTGGGGATAGCAACTTTCCGAGCTAGTTGGATATCTTATTATATTCATCCAAAGATGAAGCTTTAGATTTTTTATCCATCTTATCAGGCCACTTTACTTCACGGCCATAAATGCCCACTTTCGTATTAACGGACATATCTAATAACGCATCGTTGAAATTCATATAGTTACTAATCCATAGCCACAGCTTGTAATTATGCATAAATAGCGCGTCCGTACCTGCATCGGTCGATATCAGGTTAAAGGAATCGATCATAGTGGTGCTGACGCTGGAGTCATAAACGATGCAGCGAATGGTAGAATATGATGAGTGCTTATTGCGTGAATATATACTGATGGCTTGTATCTGGCTCCAGTCATACTCTTTGCATTCGGGTTTAGTTCGCTTATAAAAAGGACGATGCCACCAGAAGGTATAGGTTAATTTATAAGTAATACTGTACAAAACATAATCGTAAACATAGACCTTGCCGGTCTTTCTGTTAAAGCGAACCGGATAGTGTCGGGGAGCGAAGATAAAATAATTTACGACAGCCGCGAAAACAAACGTCATGAAAAGTATAATAAAAAATGCAAAATGCAGTAAAAGCTGATCGTCTGCTCTGGACTCCCAGGTTTCAACATATCGCTCAAAATTGGATGCTGTGTCATATAAGAGAAACAACACTACACCAAAGCATAAAATAATCACAGGTAAGAAAAACACAACACCCAGAATATTCATCCCATAAAATGAAGTGTAGTTACGCGTTATCTCGCAGTAGTCATCATTGACATAAGCTAACTTCCCGCTGTGCGATAGCTTATCCGTTTTACTCTGTGTTGTTTTATTTATCTTATTGAGCTGGTGCTCATCGATCGTTTGTTTTGCTAAGTGAGGTCGTTGATGCATATATATTCCCTTGCTGATTCTTTAGGGACAATATCACGCAGACCACGCTCTGTACATAATATACTCAGTGAGCTTTGGCAGAAATAACCGTGATATATTTCACGTGTGAATAATTTTCAGATTTATATTGCGATTGTGCCAATAAGACATAAAAATTAAATATCTCTCCCGCCGTTTTGAATGACATGTTGGCTACGCAAGCCGGCGTGTCGTCAAGGCGGCATCCCCAGTCGCTACCTAAGTAAGCAACTGGGGGAGCAGAGGCAGCTTGAAGGATGAAGTTTATATCGTTAAGGTAAGCGCGTTTTTTAACCCGCCAGGAAACGCCATGACCACTATCGCCCTTATCGACGATCACCTTATCGTCCGCTCCGGCTTTGCCCAACTGCTGGGGCTGGAGGCGGATTTTCAGGTCGTCGCCGAATTTGGTTCCGGTCGCGAGGCGCTGGCGGGGCTGCCCGGTCGCGGGGTGCAGGTTTGTATCTGCGATATCTCGATGCCGGATATCTCCGGGCTTGAGCTGCTGAGCCAATTACCGAAAGGGATGGCTGTCGTCATGCTGTCGGTCCACGACAGCCCGGCGCTGGTGGAACAGGCGCTTAACGCAGGGGCACGCGGCTTTCTCTCTAAGCGATGCAGCCCGGATGAACTGATCGCCGCCGTACGCACGGTGGCGACAGGCGGCTGCTACCTGACGCCGGATATCGCCATAAAGCTGGCGGCCGGGCGGCGGGACCCGCTCACCAAACGCGAACGCGAAGTGGCGGAAAAGCTGGCGCAGGGGATGGCGGTAAAAGAGATTGCTGCTGAACTGGGGCTGTCGCCGAAAACCGTTCACGTCCATCGCGCTAATCTGCTGGAAAAACTCGGCGTCAGCAACGACGTTGAGCTGGCGCGCCGGATGTTCGATAGCTGGCAATGAAAGCGATTCTCTCCCAACTGCTCTCGGTAATCGGCTGTTTCTTTATCTTCTCCGCCGCCTGGTTCTGCCTGTGGAGCATCAGCCTGCATCTGGTGGAGCGTCCCGACCTTGCGGTATTGCTATTTCCCTTCGGCCTGCGTCTTGGCCTGATGCTGCAATGCCCGCGCGGCTACTGGCCGGTATTGCTGGGCGCGGAGTGGCTGCTTCTCTTCTGGCTGGCGCAGGAAGTGGAACTGGCGCACCCGATAATATTGATGACCGGAAGCCTGCTGACCCTGCTGCCGGTGGCGCTGATCTCGCGCTATCGCCACCAGCGTGACTGGCTGACCTTGTTGCGCCAGGGCGCAGCGCTTATCGCCGCCGCGCTGCTGCAATCGCTGCCGTGGCTGGCGGAAGGCAAAGAGGGGCTGAATGCGCTGCTGCTGACCCTGACCGGCGGCCTGACGCTGGCCCCGACCTGCCTGGTTATCTGGCACTATCTCACCAGTACAGTCTGGCGGCCGCTGGGGCCATCGCTGGTTTCGCAGCCGGTGAACTGGCGCGGGCGGCACCTTATCTGGTATCTGCTGCTGTTTACCATCAGCCTCTGGTTACAGCTCGGGCTGCCTGCCGAACTCTCGCGTTTTACCCCCTTCTGCCTGGCACTGCCGATCATCGCTCTCGCCTGGCACTACGGCTGGCAGGGCGCGCTGATTGCGACATTGATGAACGCCATCGCGCTGATTGCCAGCCAGACCTGGCACGATCATCCGGTTGATTTACTGCTTTCGCTGCTGGCGCAAAGCCTGATGGGGCTGCTATTGGGGGCCGGAATTCAGCGGCTACGCGAGTTGAATCAATCTCTGCAAAGTGAGCTGGTGCGCAACCAGCGTCTGGCAGAGCGCCTGCTGGAAACCGAAGAGAGCGTGCGCCGCGAGGTGGCCCGCGAGCTGCACGATGATATCGGCCAGACCATCACCGCGATTCGCACCCAGGCAGGGATCGTTCAGCGTCTTGCTCCCAACAACGCCAGCGTTCGGCAGAGCGGCCAGCTGATTGAGCAACTTTCGCTCGGCGTCTACGACTCGGTGCGCCGCCTGCTGGGCCGCCTGCGTCCTCGTCAGCTGGATGACCTCACTCTTGAACAGGCGGTACGTTCGCTGATGCGTGAAATGGAGCTGGAGGATCGCGGTATGGTCAGCCACCTGGAGTGGCGCATTGATGAATCGCTACTGAGTGAAAACCAGCGCGTCACCCTGTTCCGCGTCTGTCAGGAGGGGCTGAATAATATCGTCAAGCATGCTTGCGCCAGCGCCGTCACGTTACAGGGCTGGCAGCAGGAGCAGCGGCTGATGCTGGTTCTGGAGGATGACGGCTGCGGCCTGCCCCCAGGCTCCGGCCAGCAGGGCTTCGGCCTTACCGGCATGCGCGAGCGCGTGACGGCGCTGGGCGGTAGCTTAACCATCTCCTGCACCCACGGCACCCGCGTCTGCGTTAGCCTGCCGTTGCGTTACGCCTAAGGAATGATGATGTTTGCCTTTTTAAAATCCCCGCCGGACGCTCAACCGATAGCCGATAAACAGGCGCTGGACGAGCGCTATCGCTACTGGCGTCGGCATATTTTGCTGACCATCTGGCTGGGCTACGCGCTGTTTTACTTCACCCGTAAAAGCTTTAACGCCGCCGTACCGGAAATCCTCGCCAGCAACGTGCTGACGCGCAGCGACATCGGCCTGCTGGCAACGCTGTTTTACATCACCTACGGCTTGTCGAAATTTTTCTCCGGTATCGTCAGCGACCGCTCTAACGCTCGCTATTTTATGGGCATCGGCCTGGTCGCCACCGGCGCCGTGAATATCCTGTTTGGGTTTTCCACTTCACTGTGGGCCTTCGCGCTGCTGTGGGCGCTGAACGCCTTTTTTCAGGGCTGGGGATCGCCGGTCTGCGCCCGCCTGTTGACGGCATGGTATTCGCGCACCGAACGCGGCGGCTGGTGGGCGCTGTGGAATACGGCGCATAACGTTGGCGGAGCGCTGATCCCGATGGTGGTTGGCGCGGCGGCGCTGCACTACGGCTGGCGAACGGGGATGATGATTGCCGGGATGCTGGCGATCTTCGCCGGACTGTTCCTCTGCTGGCGGCTGCGCGATCGGCCGCAGGCAGTAGGGCTACCCGCGGTGGGCGACTGGCGGCACGATGAGCTGGAGATTGCCCAGCAGCAGGAAGGCGCGGGGCTGACCCGCAAGGAGATCCTCACCAAATACGTGCTGCTGAACCCCTATATCTGGCTGCTCTCCCTGTGCTACGTGCTGGTGTACGTGGTGCGGGCGGCGATTAACGACTGGGGCAACCTGTATATGTCGGAGACCCTCGGCGTCGATCTGGTGACTGCCAACTCAGCGGTGACCATGTTCGAGTTGGGGGGATTTATCGGCGCGCTGGTGGCTGGCTGGGGCTCAGATAAGCTGTTTAACGGCAATCGCGGGCCGATGAACCTGATTTTCGCCGCCGGAATTTTACTCTCCGTCGGCGGTCTGTGGCTGATGCCATTTGCCAGTTACGTAATGCAGGCAGCCTGCTTCTTTACTACCGGCTTCTTCGTTTTTGGCCCGCAGATGCTGATCGGCATGGCGGCAGCGGAGTGCTCGCACAAAGAGGCGGCGGGGGCGGCAACCGGCTTTGTTGGTCTGTTTGCCTATCTGGGGGCATCGCTCTCCGGCTGGCCGCTGGCGCAGGTGATGGAGATCTGGCACTGGACCGGATTCTTTGTGGTGATTGCCATTGCGGCAGGTATTTCTGCCCTGCTGTTGCTGCCGTTTTTAAACGCCCAGGCACCGCGCGAAGCGTGACCGACTTCACCTTTCTCAGTCGAATGGCGTAAAACTAAGAAATTTTCCCGGTTTCGCCTGGACGCTGTCTCAGGCGTGTCTCCTGGCTGATTTTTACAATGCCTGCCATTCGCAGGTATAAAAATTAGCTCGGGAGTGTCAAATGCTGGCCTTTCTAAACCAGGTGCGCAAGCCGACCCTGGATCTGCCGCTCGAAGCGCGGCGCAAAATGTGGTTCAAACCGTTCATGCAGTCGTACCTGGTGGTTTTCATCGGCTACCTGACCATGTACCTGATCCGTAAGAACTTTAACATCGCGCAGAACGACATGATCTCCACCTACGGGTTGAGCATGACGCAGTTGGGGATGATTGGCCTCGGCTTCTCCATCACCTACGGCGTGGGTAAAACGCTGGTCTCCTACTACGCCGACGGCAAGAACACCAAGCAGTTCCTGCCGTTTATGCTGATCCTCTCCGCCATCTGTATGCTCGGCTTCAGCGCCAGCATGGGCGCGGGGTCGACCAGCCTGTTCCTGATGATTGCTTTCTACGCCCTGAGCGGCTTCTTCCAGAGCACCGGCGGTTCGTGCAGCTATTCGACCATTACCAAGTGGACGCCTCGGCGTAAGCGCGGCACCTTCCTTGGCTTCTGGAATATCTCCCACAACCTCGGCGGCGCGGGCGCGGCGGGCGTGGCGCTGTTTGGCGCCAACTACCTGTTCGACGGCCACGTCATCGGTATGTTTATCTTCCCGTCAATCATCGCGCTGATTGTGGGCTTTATCGGCCTGCGCTTTGGTAGCGACTCCCCGGAATCCTACGGCCTCGGCAACGCTGAAGAGCTGTTTGGCGAAGAGATCAGCGAAGAAGACAAAGAGACAGAAGAGAACGCCATGACCAAGTGGCAGATCTTCGTCGAGTACGTGCTGAAGAACAAAGTTATCTGGCTGCTGTGCTTCTCTAATATCTTCCTGTACGTGGTGCGCATCGGTATTGACCAGTGGTCTACCGTCTACGCTTTCCAGGAGCTGAAGCTTTCTAAAGAAGTGGCGATTCAGGGCTTTACCCTGTTTGAGGTGGGCGCACTGGTCGGCACGCTGCTGTGGGGTTGGTTGTCGGATCTGGCGAACGGACGTCGCGCGCTGGTGGCCTGCGTTGCGCTGGCGCTGATTATCGCCACGCTTGGCGTTTATCAGCACGCCAGCAACCAGTACGTTTACCTGGCATCGCTGTTTGCGCTTGGCTTCCTGGTGTTTGGCCCGCAGCTACTAATCGGCGTTGCCGCCGTGGGCTTTGTGCCGAAAAAAGCCATTGGCGCTGCCGATGGGATTAAAGGCACCTTCGCCTATCTGATCGGCGACAGCTTTGCCAAACTGGGCCTCGGGATGATTGCCGACGGTACGCCGATTTTCGGCCTCACCGGCTGGGCGGGCACCTTTGCCGCTCTGGATGCGGCGGCGATTGCTTGTATCTGCCTGATGGCTATCGTCGCGGTCTTTGAAGAACGTAAAATCCGCCGCCAGAAAAAGACACAAACTTTGCAGACTGCCTGAGTCATTGGGTGTGAGTCACTTTGCCCGGCCTTTGCGCCGGGCTTTTTTATGCTTCCTGCTGGGCCGTCTGGTGCAACAGCTCCCGCAGCCACTGCTGCGCCGGGTCGCGATGGCTGCGTTCGTGCCAGGCCATGCTTTTGGTAAAACCTGGAACAGGCAGCGGCGGCGGCGAGATTTTCATCCCTGATGCCATCTTCGCCAGCCGACGCGGCACCACGGCTATCATATCGCTGACCGCCAGCACCTCCGGCAGGACCAGAAAACTGCTCACCGACAGCCCAACTCGCCGGGAACAACCCAGCGTCGCCAGCGCATCATCGGTGACGCCGCGAAAACTATCGCCCTGCCAGGAGACCAGCACATGTTCCAGCTCGCAGAATAAATCCAGGGTCAGCGGCGCGGCAGCCTGCGGGTGATCCGCGCGCATCAGGCACACGTACTCTTCCTGATACAGCGCCCGGCTGTGCAGATCCGGCGGCGTAGAGTGCGGAGTCAGCAGCGCGATATCCACTTCGCCGCGCTCAGTCTGGGCGAACAGCGTGGTAGGCGATTCCGGAATAATGCGCACGCGGATGCCCGGAGCCAGCGGCTTCAGAGCCGCGATAAACGGCACGATCACCGCTTTCAGCGCATAGTCGGTGGCGGCGATAGTCCAGGTGAAATCGGCATTGAGCGGTTCGAAAACGGCGGGCTGCAGCAGGGCTTCGGCATCGGTCAGCAGCTGTTTGACCGGTGAGGCCAGCGCCTGAGCGCGCAGGGTCGGCACCATCCCGTGCGGGGCGCGAATAAACAGCGGGTCGTTAAAGGCTTCGCGCAGCCGGGTCAGCATACCGCTCACCGCCGGTTGGGTGAGCGAAAGCCGCGTCGCCGCTCGGGTGACGCTGCGTTCATCGAGCAGCGCGTCCAGCGTTTTCAGCAGGTTAAGATCGAGGTTTCTGATATCAGATTTCATGATAGCTATCCGCAGCCGCGATAAGTCACATTATGGTACGTCCGACAGTCGACAGCAGGCAAATTCCCATTATGATAGTGGGGCTGCGATTAAGTGAGAGGATGCATGATCTGGTTAGGACTGGCCACGCTGATAGTGGTATTTGTTGTGGGATTTCGGGTGCTTACCTCTGATTCACGCCGTGCAATTCGCCGTCTGAGCGAACGATTAGGGATTACGCCGGTGCCGCTGGAATCGATGATCGATCAGCTGGGAAAAACCGCCGGTCACGAGTATCTGCGCTACCTTGAGCGGCCTAATGAAGCGCATTTGCAAAATGCCGCTCAGGTGCTGCTTATCTGGCAGGTGGGGATCGTTGATGGCAGCGAGCAGAACCTGCACTACTGGTATCGGTTGATGCAAAAGGCCCGCCTTGCGGCACCGATTACCGAAGCGCAAATCCGCCTCGCGCAAGGTTTCCTTCGCGAGCTGGAGCCGGAAATCAGCGAGCTGCATGCTCTGCAAGAACGCTATAACACGCTGTTTTTACCGGAAGATGGCGTCCACTGGCTGCACTGATATCACTATCTGTAATGATGTTTATAAAAGATGGTGATTCGATTTATATCACTCTCCGGCGCATAGTTGACCTCGTTAAAACACACACTGACGAGGTCCACCATGCAACAGCCATCGCAACAAAGCGCCATCATCTGGCCGCAAGATTACCTGCCGGGCACCACCGATAACTTCGCTTCCAACGAAATCATCGTTAGCGGCCTGACGGCGGCACAAATCTGGGCGCAGCTTGACGATACTACCCTGTGGCCGGGCTACTACAGCAACGTCGCCGATATCCGTTTTCACGACGGCAGCGGCCCGAAGCTGAGCGCCAACGCCCGCTTTCGTTTCTCCACTTTCGGCTTCCCGATTGAAGCACAGGTCACCGAGTACGTTCCACCGGTCGCCGGACAAGCAGCGCGCGTGGCCTGGCACGGCTGGGCGGAAGGCGATGAGACTACGCGCCTCGACGTGATCCACGCCTGGCTGTTTGAGGATTTACCCGGTAACCGGGTGCGTATTTTGACCCAGGAGTCGCAGAAAGGCGTACCGGCGCAGGAGCTGGCGCGAACCGTACCCAATCCGATGATAAACGGCCATCAGGAGTGGATTTGCGGTCTGGCGACGGCGGCGCGTAAGGCTAAATAATCGATAGTGGCCCAGAGTAATCTATTACGCCAGCACCTCTAGCCCATGTTTTTGCACGATGTTGAGTAATTTCAGCGCCAGCCCACCGGGGCGTTTTGCCCCGCTTTCCCATTTTTGGATCGTGGAAACGCTGGTGTTCAGATAGCGCGCAAAAACGGGCTGGCTGACGTTGAAATGCTCCCGCAGAGCCTTAATTTCACCAGGTTGAAGATCGCTTACGTTGCTGAGACAGGCTTCATCGAAGCTGCGCATTGTCTCCTGTGGAATGGCATCAACACTGTACAAACCCGCAGCGGCGCTATGGATAGCTTCAAAAGCTGGGCTTTTGAATTTAGTTCTTGCAATCATGACAAATCTCCACCAATTCTTTTCGCTTAACCAATGCGGCCATTTTCTCCTCGCTGAGAAGGGAATAATGCCTGGCTAACTCACGGAATGCCGCTAGCTCTCGATTATCGATATTGGCGATATCCTGTTTGGCGTATAAAAACGTGTAAAACCAATGCTCAGCCCCCTTTGCCAGGATAATTGCGCGATCGCGATTCTTATTGAGGCGTTTTTTGTAAACCCCGCCACCAAGGTTATCTGCTTTTCCCTGAATGGTTGCCTCAATCGCTGTACATAATTCATCATCATCAATCGCATGGGTTCGGGCTTCCCTGGTAAACCATTTAGTTTTGAAAACACGCATCGGCTGACATCCTGTAACCTTAAATATAGCACCAGGTGCTATAATATTTCTTCCTCTTACTCTTCTTAAATACCTAAAAACACGTTTTTCTGATTATGCGAGCAGCCACGCAAGCGCTTTGAAAAGCCTGAAAAGTTGTCAAAACGTTAAATTCGTCACATTTAAAATGTTACACTGCGCGGCTTCTCCGTATTCAACCCTGCAGGTAACTTATGACTCCTTCGAATGCATCCACGCCACACGCTAGCCCGGCAGCGCGGCCAAACTGGTCGGCGGTCTTCGCGGTGGCCTTCTGCGTTGCCTGCCTGATTACCGTTGAATTCCTGCCGGTGAGCCTGCTCACGCCGATGGCGCAGGATTTGGGTATTTCTGAAGGCGTCGCCGGGCAATCGGTCACCACCACCGCGTTCGTGGCGATGTTTGCCAGCCTGTTTATCACTTCGATTATTCGCAGCACTGACCGCCGCTATGTAGTGATTCTGTTTTCAGTCTTGCTGACTGTCTCCTGTCTGCTGGTCTCCTTTGCCAACAGCTTTGCGTTACTGCTGGTGGGACGCGCCTGCCTTGGCCTGGCGCTGGGCGGCTTTTGGGCGATGTCGGCGTCGTTGACCATGCGGCTGGTGCCGATGCGCGTGGTGCCCAAAGCGCTATCGGTAATTTTTGGTGCAGTGTCGATAGCATTAGTGATCGCCGCGCCGTTGGGCAGCTTCCTTGGCGGGATTATCGGCTGGCGTAACGTTTTTAACGCCGCGGCGGTAATGGGCGTGGTGTGTACGATTTGGGTGCTGAAGGCGCTACCTTCGCTGCCGGGCGAGTCGTCGTCGCAGCAGCAAAATATGCTCGGCCTGCTGAAGCGTCCCGGTGTGATGGCCGGGATGTGCGCCATCTTTATGGCCTTCGCCGGTCAGTTCGCCTTCTTTACCTATATTCGCCCGGTATATATGACCCTCGCGGGCTTTGACGTTGACGGCCTGACTCTGGTGCTGCTGAGCTTCGGTATCGCCAGCTTTGTTGGTACCTCGCTCTCTTCCATGCTGCTCAAGCGCTCGGTAAAAACAGCGCTGGCGGTTGCGCCAGTAATGTTGGCTATCAGCGCTGCGGTGCTGGTGCTGTGGGGCGAAAGTAAAATCGTCGCATCGACGGTGGCGGTTATCTGGGGCTTTGCCTTCGCGCTGGTGCCGGTAGGCTGGTCAACGTGGATCACCCGCTCCCTTTCCGATCAGGCAGAGAAAGCCGGGTCGATTCAGGTGGCGGTGATCCAGTTAGCCAATACCTGCGGCGCGGCGGTCGGCGGCGTGGCGCTGGACCATCTCGGCCTGCTGTCGCCGCTGGTGATTTCCGGTACTTTGATGCTGCTCACCGGCCTGCTGGTGGCGACGAAAGTGCGGATTTCATCATAAATATTCGCCCCCCGACGGCGCAGTGCTCGCCGGGGGATAATGTTCAATCTACCTGTTTTATCATCATAATCAGTCCCCCACCTGCCAGCGCGATAACGGCCAGGATAGGCAGGATGGGCAGGTACTGGTTACCCACCACGCTAAACAGAATCGCGCCTAATACGGGCCCAAGAATTTGCGCGCCAGTATTGGCAAAATTCAGGATGCCGAGGTCTTTTGCCGAGTTTTCGGGATTAGGCAGCACCTCCAGATTCAGTGCCTGATCGACCGAAAAGAAAATCCCCGAACCAATACCCGCAATAACTCCGTACCAGATCATCGCGGCGGGCTGCCCGTAAATAAAAGGGATCACCGTCCCGGCGGCAATCAACACGGCGGCGAGAAACACCGGTTTTTTGCGAGTGCGTAGTTTGTCGGAAATCGGGCCGGAAATAGGCGCAAAGATCAGCGCGGTTATCATCGTGGCGACCCCCGCCAGAGAAATATACTTCCCGGCATCGGCGCTATTGAGCCCCATTCCGCTGGTCAGGAAAAAGAGCTGATAAACGCTAAAAGCGGTAATGGTGATGGCAATCAGCATCTTGCCAAACAGCGCCAGGTAAAAGTCGCGCGCATTGCGTACCGGAAAAATAAAGTACTGGGCAAAGTTGCTGCGGTCGATTTTTTGCCGCGGCATGCCGAGGCTGGATGGCTCTTTGATGATGACTGCCGCAATCGGGCCGGAGAGCAGCATCGCCACCGCCAGAACGTAATAACCGGTATTGACCAGCTCTGGATGGCTATCGCTAAGAAAGAACCCGCCAACCACCGGGCCGCCGTACTGACCGATAATGAAACCTGCCGCATAAATGGAGGAAATTAACCCCCGGTGTTTTGGCGCGATGCGGTCAGCAATGACGGCAATCAGCGGTGCAACGACAAAGTTTATAAAGGTCTGTAATAAGCACCAGAGAAGGATAAAAATCCACAGTTGCTCTTTGGTTTCAATCATTCCCAGACCCACCATCACCAGGGCGGTCAGGACCGAACCGGATAAAATCCACGGAGTCCGACGGCCCCAGCGGGAGCGCGTGAGGTCAGACAGCGCGCCGATAATAATGGTGGTAATCGTTGAGGTGACCGCGCCAAGAGTGCCAAGCAGAGCAAGAAAATTATTAACCTCTGAACCCCCGCCGATAATTCGACTGAGCTTGGCCGGGTTCAGAACGGAATTGAGTCCCATAAATGGAGCCAGCCACAGCAGCGCGCCGATTCCGACGGCAAGACCTAAAAGTACAGGAGGTTTCGGCTGTTTTTCATTACTGACTGACGCAGACCACCCACCCAAATTAATGGTTTTATCGGTGCTATTCGTGTTCATTAGAGTAAACCTTTTATTTTAAAGGTAGTGTTTATACCCGTCATACTTCAAGTTGCAGGTGTGTTGACTGCGCTCGTTCACCCGAATCACTTACCAGAGTAAGCTCATCGGGATTCACTCCCTTGCCGCGTTACTCGGCCTATGGCCTCGCCCCTTCGGGGCCAGCGCAAGCGCTGTTCAAGGCACAAGTGCCTTGTCCTGCAACTCGAATTATTTAGGGTATATTAAAATTCAAGTGCCACTGGAGTTGCTGCTTTTATCCGGAATAAGCTTGATATAATTATTTCTGTATCGCCGAGGGGAGACCCCACAGTGGCGACGAAAAATTCTTGAGAAATAAAAGGCATCGTTATATCCGCTTAATTGTGCAATATCAGAGATAGACAGCACGGTATTTTGCAGCATATTTTTAGCGCGATATATCCGCTGTTCTTCTTTCCATTCATTAATGGTCTGCCCGGTCTCTTCGCGGAACAAATGAGACAGACGAGACGGCGACAAGCAGACCTGCGCGGCGAGGTCGGCGATGCTCAAATCCTCGGTGATATGCCGGTTCAGATAGAGACAGACCTCTTCCACCCTGGCATCGCGCGTTTTCTTTTGTGTATCTTCCTGTAGTCGATAACAATTCAGGATGATACGTTCAAGGACGTTCATCGATATCGCCTCTGACAGCGCGTCGCCTTCAGAAAAGAAGGTAATCGCCTCGCTGAACAGCGTCTTCATTAATTCACCATCGTGCTCACTTTTTAACGTAAGTTTGCCTGGTTCACCCTCGCTACCTTGCCAGGTGAGCCAATTATGCCAATAAGGACGGGGAATAAAGTAAATCCAAAAGTGATCCCAGCAATCGCTGCTTTCATCTCGCCCATAATGATGCGGCACACCGGGTGGAAAAATGAGTAAGTCATTTTTTTCGCAGGTAATGTATGTGCCTTCTTTGGTTTTTACCCACGCTTTTCCCCTCACGGTAATATTAATAATATACCCTTCCATTCCGTCCGGACGGTCTATCGGGGTATCGAGAGGACCGCTGCGGATAACCGGTGTGAATCCAGCCACCAGATACGCATCAAAGGTAAAACACATACACCACCTCGCGAAAATTACCGTGATTTCACAAACAACCGCATGCCCCAGGCATCAATCTCAACGCGTTCTCCCTGATGATACCGTTTCCCGCTCAGTGGTTCCGTCACTTCGGCCTCAGTACTGATTGTTGCAGGCGTGGCGCAATAATTGAAAACAAATTGCACCCCCTCGCCCTGGCTGTTTACGGCGCGGCGAACAACCAGCGGCCACTGATACTCTGGCGTAGAGGAGGCCAGCGGCGTATCTGATGAGAGCGCGCTAAACAGGTCAAATATCACCTTGCTGGAGGGCAAACAGCCAACATAGAGCGCTTGCCCTTTGCCGTAATTCGACAGCGTGGCGGCGGCATATTTTCCCCAGACCGGGTGGTCATAACGCAGCAGAACGGCGGTCTTTTCAGCGTTCGGCGTCAGCAGCTCCATCCACATTTCCGGGCGTTCATCAGGGGCGCAAATCAACGTCTCTGCTTCGGCCCGAAGCCCCACGTTTTCCGGAATGACGAACTGGCTATAGCTGACGCCGCAGCATTTATTCAGTATTGCAGGCTGGGTTTCAGCGCGCACTCTGACATTCTCATCACAAAATCCGGACTTAAAGCCAATCAGCACTTTGCCGCCGTTTTCAACAAACTGGTTGATACGCTCAAGCTGTTCATCGGTTGCACAGTAGAGCGCCGGGATAACCACGACCTTGTATTGACTGTTCTGCGGGTCAAGGGCGTTGATGATATCCACCGTGACATTATTGTCATAAAGCGCATCCCAGAACCGTCGCAGGATATCGTTGTAAACGTAATGACCGTGGTTGTTCAACCCGGGCTGCGGCGTATCGGGTTTAAACCAGTTCATGGCTTCCATCGCATCATTGCTGACCAGAATCGCAACATCGTTTTCCACGCGCAGTTCGTTAAGAACGCCGGACAACTGAGCCATCTCCTGACCGATAGTCATCGCCTCCTGGTAAGTAGGGCCCGGGGCGAAATCATGGCTGATAAGCCCTTTCCAGTAGGTTTCATAGGAGTTGTGGATGGAATGCCAGTGCCAGTAAGAAACCATGCTGGCGCCGCTGGCGATATGGCTAAAAGCTTGCAGACGCAATTGACCGGGCCACGGCGTCCATTTAGCAAATCCCTGGGCCTGCGTCTCCATAACATAATAGTTACGCCCATTTTTCAGGTTTCTCGCCACATCGCCGCTGAAAGCTATTTCCCGCCCGCTAAGATGATCCTGACCTGGGTGATAAACGTCGACGCTGACAACGCTCATTGCCTGCGCGGCAGAGAAATGATCGACCTGCGGCTGAAGGCCAAAAGAATAACCGCGCCATTCAAAATCGAAGTTTTGCGTAACAAACTGCTCTGGCCGCGCGTATTCCCGCACGA
Organism: Klebsiella sp. MISC125; assembly: GCF_051131775.1. NCBI lineage: Bacteria > Pseudomonadati > Pseudomonadota > Gammaproteobacteria > Enterobacterales > Enterobacteriaceae > Klebsiella > Klebsiella sp. MISC125. The sequence continues at coordinate 78,396 of NZ_CP180448.1, read as the reverse complement.
TATCGGCCTGCCAGGCCAGATACTCCGCGACCTTCTCCCGACGAAAGCGGGCAAAAGCGCAGCCCAGGCTGGCGTTGATGGTGCTGGCGACAGGGGGAAAATCTTCCCAGCAATCAATGCGATTACTCCAGTACTCAAGCCCAAAGGCATCGTTCATCTGGCGGATATCCGGGAACTGTTTTTTCAATGATGCCTTAAACGCCGTCTCTATATATTCGCCGGTATTGTCATAATGCTTTGTTTCATTATCAACCTGATAGCCAATAATAGCCGGATGATGGCGAACATGATTAAGCAGAGCGCGAATAACCTTTTCGGCATGCTGAAGAAAATGCGGGTTAACGATATCCATAATCTGCCGACGACCATATTTTTCATGACCGCCTGGCGTGGTGACCAGCGCATCCGGGTGCTTGCGCGCCAGCCAGCCTGGGATGGCGTAGGTTGGCGTGCCGATAATAACGGAGATGCCCGCGCGGTGCATGGCGTCGAGCACGCGATCGATATGGTAGAAATTAAACCTATTCTCTTCAGGCTCCAGCGTGCTCCAGGTGGATTCCGCAATTCTGACAACGTTAATGCCAGCGGCAACCATCATCTCGATATCTTTTTCCAGGCGCTCCTCACGAATGTACTCATCGTAATAGGCCACACCATAATAAAGACCTGCCATATTTAGCTTTCTCCGTGGTTTCGTTATTCGCCAATGCTGGTGACTGGAATAGCGTTAATATATTCCGGGCGTGGAGAAAAAAGCTTAATGATCCGGCTGTCTTTCCTGAACAAATCCGTTGCCAGCAGTAAAGTGTGATCGGCATTACAGGATGGTCATATTTGCTAAAAAGAGCCGGATTTCGGTATGAGAACAGCGGGGAGTTATCGCAAGGATGACGAGATACCGCCGGGCGACGCGTTTATGCCGCCCGGGGAAAGATGGTGAAGTCTACGGACGTTCGCCGTTTGCCAGACGGGCGTTAATGGCGGCAATCACGCCTGGCAAATCCGCCAGCGTATCCACAACATAATGGGCACCAGCAGCGTACAGCTTCCCGACGGCATGCTCGCGGCGGGTGGCGATCTCTTCGGCGGTCATCTGCTGATACTCCTCCCAGGTGGCACCGAACTCGTTGCCGGAAACCGCCAGGCCCACGCTCCACATCCCGGCGTTTAATCCCTCGGTAATTCCCGGCGCGGAATCATCGACCTTGACGCAGTGGGCAACCGCATCGATCCCTAAAGCAATCACGTTCTGTAACGCCATCCACGGACCGGGACGCCCTCCGGCGGCGAGGTCATCAGTCGCCACCCAATAGTCTGGCGCATAGCCCTGCGCGGCGGCTGCGGGAACCAGTTTTTCCATCACCGGACGCGGGTAGCCGGAGCAGGAACCAATCTTCACGCCATCAGCCCGAAGCGCGGCAATCGTGTCGATAACCCCGGCGATCGGCGCGGAAAAATCGACGACTTTGGCGATTTGCAACGGCATAAAGGCGGCGTAAATTGCATCGATATCGGCGGCGGTCATCGCGCGACCAAACTTCGCCTGCCAACGAGTATCCACAGAAGGCAGTTTCCCCAACGCTTCAATGTGCTGCCATTTGCCGAGGCCCATTGGCACCCGAGCTTCTTCAAGGGTAATTTCCACATCAAAAGCCTGGCGGAAGGCTTCAACGAAAATCTGCGTTGGCGCAAAGGAGCCAAAGTCGACGGTAGTGCCTGCCCAGTCAAGAATCACGGCGTTAATACGGTTCATGGCGGTTCCTTAATGTTGCCAGTACATGGCGTTTTTGATGGCCGCCAGCAGGGCGGTAATGTCGGCGTCGTACACTTCACCGATGTTGCCGATGCGGAAGCAGTCGCTCTGCGATACTTTGCCCGGATAGATAACGAATCCCTGCTCTTTGAGCCGCTGATAGAAATCCTTAAAGCGATACTGCGGGGCTCTCGGGGAGTAAAAAGCGGTAATAATCGGCGAATGCAGGCTGTCATCGAGCAGCGGCTGGAAACCTAACTCGCGCATTCCCGCCACCAGACGCCGCTGATTCGTGCTGTAACGCTGGTGGCGCGCGCTCACGCCGCCTTCTTCCGCCAGCTCCTTCAGCGCCTGGGCGAAGGCCAGCACGGTATGGGTCGGCGAGGTAAAACGCCACTTGCCGTGATTATCCTCCATGCAGCGCCACTGGGCGTAAAGGTCCAGCGACAGCGAGCGCGAACGGCCTTTGCAGGTTGCCAGTTCAGCTTCCCGGGCGATGACGAACGCAAATCCCGGCACCCCCTGGATGCATTTGTTGGCGGAGCTGATCAGGTAATCGATATTCAGTTTAGCAATATCCATCGGGATACCACCGAAGCTGCTCATCGCATCGACGATATAGCGTTTGTCGTAACGCTGGGCGAGGACCGCGACTTCTTCGATGGGGTTAAGCATCCCGGTGGTGGTTTCGCTGTGTACCATGGCGATATAAGCGATCGCCGGGTCAGTTTGCAGGATCTGCTCGATCGCCACCACGTCCGGGCGAGAGACTTCGCCACAGTCGTAGGGGTGATACGCGATGCCCATCAGCTCCGCCATCTCGATCATCCGTGCGCCGTAGGCCCCGTTGCTGATAATCAGCACCTTGTCCTGAAGGCCGATAGCGCTGCCGAGCACCGCTTCGACCGCGTAGCTGCCGCTGCCTTGTAGCAACACCGAGGTGTAGCCGTCGGCTGGCGTCGCCAGCTCAACCAGCTGCTGGCGGATGAACTGGACCACGCCGAGATTGTAGTCGTCGTCCCAGGTACAGCTATCGAACAGCATCGCCTCTTTCACCGTACGGGAAGTGGTCAGCGGGCCGGGGGTCAGCAGCAGGTAATTGCGAGCAGTCATTTTTATCACCATTGGTCTATACCAGATGTTTTTTATGATGACGATCGTCGCCTGCAAAGGTCAAAGGAAAAGTGGCGCTGCAACAAAAAATTCATCTGATTATGTATAATGGCCGCATCAAATTTGGTCGCGAGCGAACATGAAATCACCCTCTGGCGAGACCCCGCAGTACCTGCTGATCAAGGCGCAGCTTCAGGCGCGTATTCAAAACGGCGCGCTGAAGAGCGGCGACAAACTGCCGTCCGAACGCGAGCTGTGCGCACTGTTCAATACCACGCGCATCACGGTGCGCGAGAGCCTGGCGCAGCTGGAGGCCAGCGGCGTTATCTACCGCGCCGATCGCCGTGGCTGGTTCGTGACGCCGGAGCGTCTGTGGCTGGATCCGACGCAGAATACCAACTTCCATAAGCTGTGCCTGGAGCAGGGGCGGGAGCCGAAAACGGTGCTGCTGGATGGGCGTTTAACTGCGGTACCGCTGGATGTAATGGCCCCGCTGGCATTGCAGCCGTTCGACCAGGTTTACCTGCTTACCCGCCTGCGCCACGCCGACGGACGGGCAATTTGCTACTGCGAAAACCACTGTCTGCCCACCAGGGTTCCGGAACTGCTACGCCACGACCTTAACGGCAGCCTGACCGAGATTTATCAGACTCATTATGATCTGATATATACCAGTATGCATTTGTCGTTCTGGCCGACCTCGATGCCGCCGCAGGCCGCCGAAGCGCTGGGAGTGATGGAAGGGCGTCCGGCACTGCTGCTGCGCCGCCTCAACTACGATCAGCACGGTCGAATTCTCGATTACGACATCGAATACTGGCGTCACGATAGCCTGCGTATCGAAGTCGATACTCATTGATTTTATTGGCTCCGCTCGTGGGTTTTCCCCGGGTCGCGGCTTCGCCTTACCCGGGCTACGGGTTCACCGCCGTCTACGATCGCGTAGCCCGGACAGGCGCGTCAAGCGCCGCCTCCGGGATCGGCTTCTGCGTTGAAATCCTCTGCACCATGCTTCCCGGTGGCACTGCGCTGATCGGGCTACAGGTACACAGCAGCCTGCTGGTTTGGTAACCCGGACAGGCGCGTCAAGCGCCGCCTCCGGAATCGGCCTCCGCGTTGAAATCCTCTGCACCATGCTTCCCGGTGGCACTGCGCTGATCGGGCTACAGGTACACAGCAATCTACTGGTTTGGTAGCCCGGACAGGTGCGTCAGCACCGCCTCCGGGATCGGCCTCCGCATTGAAATCCTCTGCACCATGCTTCCCGGTGGCGCTGCGCTGACCGGGCTACGGGATCGAGCAGCCTGCTGGTTTGGTAGCCCGGACAGGCACGTCAAGCGCCGCCTCCGGGATCGGCCTCCGCATTGAAATCCTCTGCACCATGCTTCCCGGTGGCGCTGCGCTGACCGGGCTACGGGATCGAGCAATCTGCTGGTTTGGTAGCCCGGACAGGTGCGTCAAGCGCCGCCTCCGGGATCGGCTTCCGCGTTGAAATCCTCTGCACCATGCTTCCCGGTGGCGCTACTGTATGACCGGGCTACGGGATCGAGCAATCTGCTGGTTTGGTAACCCGGACAGGTTCGTCAAGCGCCGCCTCCGGGATCGGCCTTCGCATTGAAATCCTCTGCACCATGCTTCCCGGTAGCACTGCGCTGATCGGGCTACAGGTACACAGCAGGCTGCTGGTTTGGTAGCCCGGACAGGTGCGTCAGCGCCGCCTCCGGGAAAAGCAACGCACTGCTGTTTTTTAACTCTTTCGACACACTTCATTCATCGTTTTGTCATAAACCCCCGGTAGCGTGAAACCCAACCTGGTATAGACCACTTAATTCACTTACCCGAAAAGGCTGACACGATGAAACTCTCCCGACTCGCTCTGCTATCCGCTATCGCCCTCGCCAGCGCCCCGGTTTGGGCCGATGGCGTGGTTACCGTCTATTCCGCTGACGGCCTGCACGATGGCGACAACAGCTGGTACAAAAATCAGTTCGATGCCTTCACCAAAGCGACGGGCATTAAAGTACAGTATGTGGAAGGCGGCTCCGGGGCGATTGTCGAGCGTCTGGCGAAAGAGCGCACCAACCCGCAGGCTGACGTGCTGGTGACGGTCCCGCCGTTCATTCAGCGCGCCGCCAAAGAGCAGCTGTTAGCCGAATTTAAGCCGCAGAGCAGTGAACAAATCCCCGGCGTCCACGACCGCTACTCGCCGCTGGTTAACAACTACCTGACCTTTATCTACAACAGCAAGCTGCTGAAAGCCGCCCCGGCCAGCTGGCAAGATCTGCTCGATAGCCGCTTCAAAAACAAGCTTCAATACTCCACGCCTGGCCAGGCGGGCGACGGCACCGCCGTGATGCTGCAGGCATTCCACAGCCTGGGTAGCAAAGACGCGGGTTTCGACTATCTCGGCAAACTTCAGGCGAACAACGTTGGCCCGTCGGCTTCGACCGGCAAGCTGACCGCGCTGGTCAATAAAGGCGAGCTGTATATCGCTAACGGCGACCTGCAAATGAACCTGTCGCAGATGGCGCGTAACCCGAACGTACAAATCTTCTGGCCGGCGGATGCCAAAGGCGAACGCAGCGCGCTGGCGCTGCCCTACACCGTCGGCCTGGTACAGAACGGTCCGAACAGCGAAAACGGCAAAAAGTTGATTAACTTCCTGCTCGATAAACCGGCTCAGACCAGCATCAGCGCGCTCTCCTAGGGGCTGCCGGTGCGTAGCGATGTCGCGCCGGAAGATGCCAACTTCAAAGCAGCAAAAGCGGCGATTAGCGGCGTGAAAAGCTGGGAACCGAACTGGGACGATGTGGCGGTTTCACTGTCGGCGGATATTGCCCGCTGGCATCAAGTGACGGACAGCGAGTAAACGTAATGTTGATGAAAACGACCGCTTCCCACTCCCCATCGCTGGCGGGAACCACCGGGATTACTCTCGACTCGCTGCGCGTTTCTTATCACGGCAACGTGGTGCTAAAGCCGCTGTCATTAACCATTGAACCGGGTGAAGTGCTGGCGCTGATTGGCCCCTCCGGCTCCGGGAAAACCACGGTGCTGCGGGCGATAGCCGGATTTGTGCAGCCTGCGGGTGGTCGAATTTTGATTGGCGACACCGACGTCACTCATCTGCCGCCGTATAAACGCGGCCTCGGAATGGTGGTGCAAAACTACGCCCTTTTCCCGCATATGAAGGTGGAAGATAACGTTGCTTTTGGCCTGCGGGCGCAGAAACAGCCGAAAGCCTTGATCGCCGAGCGGGTCAAAGAAGCGCTGAAAATCGTCGGTATGGCGGATTACGCCAGCCGTTATCCGCATCAGCTCTCAGGCGGCCAGCAGCAACGCGTCGCCATTGCCCGCGCTATCGCCGTGCGCCCACGAGTATTGTTGCTCGATGAACCGCTCTCGGCGCTGGATGCGCAAATCCGCCATAACATGGTGGAGGAAATCGCCCGACTACACCGCGAACTGCCGGAGCTGACGATTCTCTACGTCACCCACGATCAGACCGAAGCCCTGACCCTGGCGGATAAGATTGGCATCATGAAAGACGGCTCGCTAATTGCCCACGGCGCAACCCATCAGCTCTACCACTATCCACCCAACCGTTTTACCGCCGAGTTTCTCGGGCGCGCCAACATCCTGCGGGCGACGGCGCTGAAAGATACCGTGGGGCCAGGGCTGGTCAGCGTCAGCTGCGGCGGCGGATTGATTAACGCTTTCAGCCACGGCGGCCAGCACGGTAACAACAAGCTGTTGTGCATACGTCCGCAGCATATGAGCCTCGCACCGCGAACGGCCACCAGTAACCGGCTTAACGCCACCCTGACGTCGGTGCACTGGCAGGGCGATCTGACCCATCTGCTGTGCGATGTGGCGGGGGAAACCGTGCGCATTGTGATGACTCATGTGAACCCGCTGCCGCATGCGGGCGACAAGCTGGCGCTCTATTTTGAACCCAACGATGCGGTCCTGATTGAGGTGTAATGATGTCGCAAACCTTAACCCTCTCGCGCCCGGCCCTGAATCTGCGGCCCTTTCTGTGGCTGCTGCTACCACTGCTGGTGCTGGCGACGCTATTTTTCTATCCGCTGCTGCTGATTGCTGAGCAGGCGCTGCGCGATGCCAACGGTCACCTGAGCCTCGGGACTTTCTGGCAGGTGGTGGAATCCCGCCGTTTTATTAACGCATTGCTCAATACGCTGCAAATCGCGGTCTTTGCCACGCTGGGCTGCCTGCTGCTCGGCAGCGTGCTGGCGCTGATTCTGGTATTTATTCCGTTTCCCGGCAGCCAGTTGATCGGCCGGGTCATTGATACCTTTATTGCCCTGCCGACTTTCCTCATCACTCTCGCATTCACCTTTATCTACGGCTCGGCGGGCTTGCTGAACGGTACGCTGATGTCGCTGTTTGCTTTCGAACTGCCGCCGGTCGATTTTCTCTATTCGATTCAGGGGGTGATTCTGGCGGAAATCACCGTTTTCACTCCGCTGGTGATGCGCCCGCTGATGGCCGGACTGCGGCAGATTGATAAAAGCCAGCTCGAAGCGGCGAGCATTCTTGGCGCCCATCCGCTGCGGGTTATCGGCCAGGTGATATTCCCGGCGGCGCTCCCGGCGCTGATGGCGGGCGGCAGCCTGTGCCTGCTGCTGACCACCAATGAATTCGGCATTGTGTTGTTTATCGGCGCGAAAGGGGTCAATACCCTGCCGATGATGGTCTACAGCAAAGCCATTCTCGAATCGGATTACGGCGTGGCCTGCATGATTGCGCTAATAAATATTCTGCTGTCGCTGGGGCTGTTTATGCTCTACCGGCTGGCCGCCGCGCGTACCGGCGCAAGGAGCTAACGATGTTGATTTGGTCGCGTAAAGGTCGTTCGGCGGCGGGCGCGTTGGCGGTAACGCTGTTTGCCGGGTTCTTTTTTCTGCCGCTGGCGGTGATTTTAATGTCCAGCCTGAGCCAGCAGTGGAACGGCCTGCTGCCGTCCGGCTTTACCCTCGGGCACTTCGTTAACGCATTTCGCGGCGCGGCGTGGGATTCGCTCTTTTCCAGCCTGATGGTCGGTTTCTGCGCCAGCCTGTTTGCTCTGCTGTGCGGCATGTGGGCGGCGCTGGCCCTGCGCCAGTACAGCGCGAAGCTGCAAAAATACCTCGGGCTGATGTTCTATTTGCCGAGCGCCATTCCATCGGTGTCCGTGGGTTTAGGTATTCTGGTGGCCTTCAGCCAGGGACCGCTACAGATGAACGGCACCTTCTGGATCGTGCTGGCGGCGCACTTCGTGCTGATTTCCGCCTTTACCTTCAGCAACGTTTCCACCGGCCTGGCGCGGATTTCCGCCGATATCGAAAACGTCGCCTCCAGCCTCGGCGCATCGCCATGGTATCGCCTGCGCCACGTGACGCTGCCGCTGATGACGCCGTGGATGATCTCCGCGCTGGCGCTGAGCCTGTCGCTATCGATGGGGGAGCTGGGCGCGACGGTGATGATCTACCCGCCGGGATGGACGACGCTGCCGGTCACCATTTTCAGCCTGACCGACCGCGGCAATATCGCCGACGGCTCGGCGCTGACTATTGTGCTGGTGGGGGTGACGCTACTGCTGATGATTAAGCTTGAGCGCATCGCTCGCCGGATGAGCCAGCGTTAGCGCTATTTCCCGGTGGCGCTGCGCTGACCGGGCTACGAGATCTAGCAGCCTGCTGGTTTGGTAGCCCGGACAGGCGCAACGCGCCGCCTCCGGGATTTACCTGATGATACTCAAAGAAACAAAGCCTTATCGCGCAGAATATGATCGTTGCCGCGACGGCGGGTAAAGCCGATGCGGTCGAAATATTCCAGGATCTGAATTGCCAGCTTGCGCCCGACGTTCAGCGTATCGCGGAAATCTGCCGCACAGGTGGAACCCTTTGCCAGATCCAGTTCGCGGATCATTTTGGCGAATTCGACAATCCGATCGTTGCGGTAGTAGCGATCTTTAACGATCGCAGTAATCATCCCCTGCTGCGCCGCCTGGCGTAATACTGCGCGCATCAGTGACTCCTCGACGTTGGCTTCCCGCGCCAGATCGCGCACCCACCATGGCTCATCGGCAAACAGCCCGGCGACCCGCTGCCAGATGGCCTGCTGCTCGTCGGTAAAGCCCGCTTTATGCTCCGGCAGATGCAGCCAGCCGTGATGGCTGTGAACAATACCGCTTTCGCGCATCTGCTCAATCAGCAGCAGCACCAGCGCTTCATCTTCCATCGGCAGCGCAATACGCCGCAGACGTTCGCGGCCCGGACCCGGCTCATCGCGATGCTGATCGTGATAACGCGCCAGGGCGTCGAGCAGCTTCCGCTGCCAGCGTGCCGCCAGCGGAGCGCTAAGCAGACTGTTCCCCGCCTGGAGATAGTCAGGACGGCTAATCAGCGCATTCAGGCCCTCGTCGCTGAGCTGACGCGCCCAGGCGAAATCATCAAGGCGAACCGCATCGCGCTGCAGATGAATATCCAGCGCCTGAACGTCATCGTCCTGCGCGGCTGCTAGCGCATGCAGCCACTGTAAATATTCCGGCTTACGCTTGCCCCGGCGCGGTGGATTCAGCGCCACCACTCGCGCACCGGCTAGCGTCAGGCGAGCGGAAATATCGCGCAGCACCAGACGGTCGTTATCCGCCAGACGCAGCGGCGTATCCAGCACCAGCTCCGCCAAATCGCCCTCCAGCAGCGACACGCGCCCGGTAATATGGCTGGCGGCATGATGGATATGCAGCGGCTGCCACTGGCTCAGCGGCGTGTGGCACTGAAGTTCGACAATCACTCGTTCAGAGGCTTCCGGCGGCTGCACAGAGAGGAGCCAGTCGCCGCGATTCAGTTCCTCTTTTTGCGCATCGCCAGCGATATTCAGAGCGATGCGTTGACCGGCCCACGCTTGTTCGACCGGCTGATTCTGCGCGTGCAGGCCGCGCACGCGCATCGGTTTATCTACACCGGTCAACCACAGCGTATCGCCGATGTTAACCTCGCCGGAAAGCGCTGTCCCGGTGACCACTAGCCCCGCACCTTTGACGGTAAACGCGCGGTCGAGAGCCAGACGAAAACGCTGATGCTGCGGATGCGCCCGCGCACTGAGCTGAAGTAAATGCTCGCGCAGCTCGGCAATGCCCCGGTTTTCCGTGGCCGCAGTGGCAAACAAGGTGGCATCGGTAAAGCCAAACTCCGCCAGCACTGCATCGATTTCCGCCCGAACTTCCTCTACCCGCGCCGCCTCAACGCGATCCGCTTTGGTTAGCGCAACGGTTAGCGTCGGCTTTCCCGTAAGCTGGAGGATTGCCAGATGCTCGCGCGTCTGTGCCATCACGCCATCGTCGCAGGCCACCACCAGCAGCGCGTGATCGATGCCGCCAACGCCGGCCAGCATGTTGGACAAAAACTTTTCGTGGCCGGGAACGTCGATAAATCCCAGCACCCGTCCGTCAGGTTGCGGCCAATAGGCGTAGCCCAGATCGATAGTCATCCCGCGCGCTTTCTCTTCCGGCAGGCGGTCGGCGTTGATACCGGTAATCGCCTGTAGCAGCGTGGTTTTGCCGTGGTCAACGTGTCCGGCGGTGGCAATAATCATCTCAATAACATCTCCATAAACCGGGTTTCATCCTCAAGACAGCGCAGGTCCAGCCACAGGCGGCCATCATAAACCCTACCGATCACCGGCACGGGCAACAGACGCCAGCGGGCCGCCAGAGCCTCCAGTTGGCTGCCGCGACCATCGCGCGGGGTAAAGGTTAGCGCCGCGCTGGGTAAACGGTCCACCGGCAGCGACCCGCTACCAATTTGCGACAGGCACGGCTCAACCCGTAGGTCAAAATCAGCATAATGCGCCGCCAGTACGGACAGTACGCGCTCGCCCTGCTGGCGAATCTCATCCGCCGGGCGGGTCAGCAGGCGCAACGTCGGCAGCTCGGCGGCCAGTTTTTCCGGGTGCAGATAGAGGCGCAGCGTGGCTTCCAGCGCCGCGAGGGTCATTTTATCCGCCCGCAGAGCACGTTTCAGTGGATGGCTTTGCAATTGCGCAATCAGCGCCTTTTTACCAACGATAATCCCCGCCTGCGGGCCACCCAGCAGTTTATCGCCGGAGAAGCTCACCAGGCTGACGCCTGCGGCGATCAGCTCTTGTGGCATCGGCTCTTTCGGCAGGCCGTAGTGACTTAAATCGACCAGCGATCCGCTGCCAAGGTCAACCACCACCGGGATTTTCAGCTCGCGGCCTATCTCGGCCAGCTCGGTTTCATCGACGGCTTTCGTGAAGCCCTCGATGCTGTAGTTGCTGGTGTGCACCTTCATTAACAGGCCGGTATTTTCATTGACCGCCTGACGATAATCTTTGGCATGGGTGCGGTTGGTGGTCCCCACTTCATGCAGGATACAGCCCGCCTGGCGCATCACGTCGGGAATGCGGAATGCACCGCCGATTTCCACCAGCTCGCCGCGCGATACCACCACCTCGCATCCGTTAGCGGTCGCCGCCAGCATCAGCAACACCGCAGCCGCGTTGTTGTTGACGATACAGGCATCTTCCGCGCCGGTTATCCGGCAAAGCAGCTCAGCCAGCGCCCGGTCGCGGTGACCGCGTCCGGCATCGTCGAGATCGTATTCCAGCGTGACCGGCGCGCGCATCGCCTGAGCAACCGCCTCAACCGCCGCCTCCGCTTGAATGGCGCGGCCCAGATTGGTGTGCAATACGGTACCCGTCAGATTGAAAACCGGGCGCAGCGCGCTCTGCTGCGTCTGCGTTAATCGCCGCGTGGTTTCCTGCAACCAGTCATCGCTCCAGTCGGGTAGCGCCTGGCTCTGGCGGATGTGCTCTCTTGCTTCTTCCAGCATCTGGCGCAGCAGCGTCACCGTCTGGGAGTGGCCATATTGCGTCAGCAGCGTGGAAAATGCGGGTTCGCGAAGTAGGCGATCGATGGCCGGAAGCCGGGTGTAAAGCGCACGAATCTCGGTAGTCATGAATGGGCCTGGCGGTAAGTTATTTTCCCCCCTCCCGACGGGAGAGGGAGTCAACAAATAAGCGGTGATTGTAACGCCTCCGGGCAGAAACTGTTACCTGCCTGGGTCAACTCCTCGGCGGTTCGGTGCGCGCAAAGCTGGCGCGCTGAAAGAGCGAATCCACCAGCCTGACCAGCTTAGGGCGGGTGGCGCACCAGCCCGGCGCGACGCGGCGAAAGTTAAGGTAAGCGATAGCGCAGGCCGCCGAAATGGTCGCCAGGTTGACTTCATCCGAGCGTAAAGTCCCGTCACTCGCATAGCCTTCCAGCGCATCCAGACCGCGCGCGACCTTTTCCCGTTGGCGTAGCAGTTCGCTTTCAGACTGCTGCGCTGCCGGGCGCGTTTTCTCTCGCACCAGAGCCAGTGCGGCTTCCATAACGCCATCAGCCAGCGCCTCAAGTTGACGCATTTTCAACGCGGCTTGTGGCTCCGCTGGCAGCATATTCGGCGCGACGCCGAGCTGCTCCAGATACTGCGCGATAATCTGCGAATCGTACCAGCATTCACCATCGTCGGTGACCAGCGCGGGCACTTTCCCCAACGGGTTATACTGCGCTACGCCATTGACGTCGTTGTAAGGGAATTCGTTGACGAACTCGAAGGGAATATCTTTTTCCAGCAGAATGACGGAAATTTTGCGCACAAAGGGACTGGTATAGCTGCCGATCAGTTTCATTGCCTGCTCCTTTCGCCAACAAAAAGGTAAGTATGGTGCAGGCTGCGGTAAAAAACCGCGAAGCAAAAGGAAATTCCGCGAGCCCCGGCGCATTTCCCGGAGGCGGCGCTTGACGCGCCTTGTCCTGGCTACGGGTCCACAGACGGCTGGAAACCTGTAGCCCCGACTTGTTTACGGTTAGAACTGATAAGCCACGCTGGCGCGGAAGCTCCGCCCCGGTTCGTAGTCCGCGCCCAGTACGCCATAGCTGTTGCGCGAGGTGTGGGATACATAGTTTTTATCAAAGATATTGTATAACCCCAGGCTTAAGGTCAGGCCATCCAGCGTACCGGAAGTCGGCGCCCATTCAACCGCCAGATCGTTCACGCCATAGCCGGGCTTTTTCGTTTCCGCATCTTTATAACGTGTGTAGAACAGCGAATTCCAGTGCATAGCAACATCATATTTCGGCAGCAGATACGTCAAACCAACGGTATATTTATCACCGGTATCACGCCCCAGAATATCGCCATATTTCGCGACGCCTTTGACCATCAATGGCGACTTATAATCGGTGCTGATATGGGAATAGCTGAAACGGGTAATAATATCGTTTACCGCATAATTTACCGACGCTTCATAACCATCGACAACCGCATTACCGGCATTGAAACGCTCCGTGAGTTCAGAAACGCCGGGAACCGCCGTCTGGACGATAAGATTGTCGTAATGCGTGCGGAAATATTTGCCGACAATACTGAGTGAGTCGTCTTGCGCAATGAGACCGCGACGGTCGAAGAAAATCCCGACCTCTTTGTTATCACCGGTTTCCGGATCGAGCTGGTTTTTCTGGTTAAACTCGCTGGAATTCACGCGGATCGACTCCGTGGTATCCGGCGCACGAAACAGCTCCGTATAGTTAGCAAATAAGCCAAAACCGGATTCAAAACGATACTCGGCGCCAAAGGCTTTGGAGAACTCAGTGAACGTCTGATCCTGATCGCCCAGCATATCGGCCTGGTAGTGATCGTAGCGGATCCCCGGCGTGAGCGTCAGCCCGCCAAACTGCACGGCATTTTCCAGATACCCGGAGTTGCTGGTCCCCTTTTCGCCGTTCCAGGAGGCAGTTTTTCGGCCGCTGGAATACTGGTAATCATCACGGTGGTTTTTGGTCTGGAACCATTCGTAGCCTACGCGTAGCGTGTGGCCAAAAGCGCCGGTCTGGAATTCTGAGCGGTTATCAACGTTAACGCCCCAGGTTTCCACATTGTTCACCCAACCGCTATCCAGACTATTCCAACGCTTTTTAACGCTGGCGCTCGCTTCGCCGGAACGAATCGCTGCGGCCATATTTTTATGCGGCTGGCTGCGATCGAGTTCATTTTTGGTGTGATAGCCAGCGACTTTCAGATCGATCCAGCCGCTACCATCAACCGCTTCATAAGCGAGGGTTTGGGTTTCGCGGATGAAGTTTTGTGGCGTGTAGTCCTGGAAATTCGCGGTGGTCGTCGGGCGATAAGAGAATTCTGCGCGGAACGGATATTCACCATCCGATTTTACGCGCTCAGCCGAGGCCTTTATTTTCTGCCCTTCAAAAAGATCAACGCCAGCCTTGAATAAATAGCTCTTATCTTTGCCATCTGCGCCGATACGCGTGCCGTTGCCGCTCTCACCGTAGTCGTAATCGCTGCGGCTAATATAGCCCAGCAGGTCAACGCGATCCGCTACCCGCCCAAATAGCGTCAGCGAATTAGACCATTCGTCGTTATTGGTGTCATAGCCGGTTTTTACCCGAGCGCCAAAGCTTTCGCCCGGCCGCAATAAATCAGATGCATCAACAGTGGTGAATTTCACCGCGCCGCCCAGTGCTCCAGAACCATTGACCACAGAGTTCGCACCCACTGAAACGTCAACCTGCTTTAATAACGCCGGGTCAATTAATAAATTACCGCCATGGTGAAAAAGGTCGCCCATCTGGCGCGCACCATCAATGGTGACGTTAATGCCTTTATCACTCACGCCGCGCATATAGATTTGCTGATTGAATCCGTTGGTGCCCCCAACGTCAACGCCAGGAATATCACGCAGAATATCTTTGATTAGCTCCGGCTGACGGGCGGCGATTTTATTCGCGTAAACGCTGGTTTCTTTTGGTGTGCTTTTAACCGATGCCACAACTTTAATCGTCTCAGCATCCTCAATTTTATTATCCGTTTCGGCAAATACCGGCGCGCATAACAGCACGGTTGCGCCAATTAATAATTTCTCACGTCCATATGTGGACATACTCGATCCCTCACAATGTGAATAAAAGTGAGAATCATTTTCATTATTAATTGCAATAAGTTAATCTTACTTACAAAACTTTACTGATTAAGCCAATATATTCGCCATGAACAAATAATTAATTAATATATTTTTTAATTAATTATTCACGCAAGGAATATTTAAGCAAGAAGATTAATACGCTGTCAGTAAATAACAAACAAGGAGAATCATAGGATTACCCGCCGGATTATTTTTGCCTGCGGGTTTTAAACAATATGCTTACTCTGAAGATTCGCGCTTAATACGCTCTTTTATCAATAGTTCTTTAATCGACAAACCGGTAACGCCGCTATCGCGTAAGTTGTGGCGGGTAATTTCGGTGCACAGGAATTCAATGATAAACAGCTGAGCAATACGCGTTGAGATGGAATCACCCTGCATCGGCCCCGCTTCGCCGCTGGTCAGCCAGAAGGTGTTCGCCAGCTCAGTGAGCGGAGAATGGGGGCTATGAGTAATTGCCAGCGTCCAGGCTCCCTTCTTTTGCGCAAGACGGAAGGCGTTAACCACCTCCGGCGTTTCCCCGGAGTGCGAAAAGGCCACCACCAGATCATCGGCCTTCAGGTTTGCCAGCTTTAAGGTCATGGTGAAGCGATCGGTAAAGGCTTCGGAATCAATCCCTAAGCGGTTCATCTTATCCCGCGCTTCCAGCGCCGCCAGCCCCGATGCGCCAAAACCGACAAACATCACCCGTCGCGCGCTTAAAAAGCGCTCGACCACCGGTTTGACGATTTTCATCTCCAGCAGGCCGATGGTTTCCCGGGTTGAGGTTTCAATGGTGAGCGCGATTTTTTGCGCCACGTCGTTGCGCGAATCATCAAGGAAAATATCCGGCGACGAAGGCAGCGATAAATCGCTATCGTCCAGCAGCTCGCGCTTCAGATCCGCTTTCAGGTTCAATAGCCCGGCGTAACCAATTTTCTTGCAAAAACGGATGATGGTGGCTTCGCTTACGCCAATTTCCAGCGCCAGCTTTTTCACCGGTAGCTGCACCACCTGCGCGGGCTGTTGCAGGATATAACCCGCTATTTTGCCGTCCGTTTCCCCGAGGTTACTGAGAATATTGGCGAGGTAGACGCGTACGTTTTTTTTATTCACACTCACTGTGGGCTCTCCTGACCGCGCGTTAAGTCAGGTAGTTTAGCCCGCTTGCCGTTCGCTGTCTGCCGGGAAGCTTAGTGAGAGCTGATGGTGGTGCGTTTCCCCCGCCGCCAGCCACTCAATGCCGCGCTTATGGATTATTTGCCCATCAAAATGGGGATCGTCGGTGGTGCCGTTGAGCGGCTCCACGCACAGCAGATCCGCACCAGGAACGCCCCATAGCGCCAGCCATTTCTGGCTGCCGGAAAAGGCGATTTGTTCCCAGCCATCCGGGGAGCAGACCGCCCAGCGATTACCCTCTCCCAGCGCAAAATAGACCGCGCCTCCGGCAAAGCTATCCGGCGACAAGATAAACGCCGAGACGTCCGGCGCGTCGTCGGGGATCGCCAGCGTGCGCCGCACCGTCGCAAAGGGACCCGCACAGACGCGATCGAAACGCACCTGCCAGCCCGGCTCGCGGGCAATCGGCAGCGCGAAGCCGGGATGCCAGCCCAGCGAGTAGCCCCAGGGCTGGCTGTCCTCGTTAATCACCGCCCAGTCTACGCTGATGCCATCGTCATTTAGCCGCCACGTCAGGCGTATGCGCCACGCAAACGGCCAGACCTCGCGTGTTTCAGCGGTATCGGATGCTTCAAGGACCAGATGAGTGGCGTCCTGAGACACGCAGGTGAACGTCTGGTGGCGCAGAAATCCGTGTGCGGTGAGTGGAAAAAAACGCTCGCCCTGCCATAAGCCATTGTGGATGAGCTGCCCCACAACAGGAAACAGCTGCGTCGCCGAGTTGTTCCATACTCCCGCCTGCGGTTGCCATATCCAGCTGCGCTGGCGATGGTTATCCCACAGCTCGCTTAGCTCCGCGCCAACAGCCTGCACCACTATACGAAAACGCGCGTTTTCCAGATGCCACTCCATGTGATTCTCCTAAGCCGTGCGCAGCAGCAGCCGCGTCTGATAGACCATCGCCCGATGCTTGTCGCCGGTAAACAGGCGGTCAATCAGCGTGAAGATATCAGCCTCATCAATCACTTTATCCTCAGCAAGGTCCAGCGTCTGTGAATCGCTGTTGCGTACAAGGAACGCCAGCGCTTCCGCGACGCCCGGATGCACGCAGGTATAACCCGCCGTTGATTCCTGCTGGCACACAACGAACTGCTGGTCGCGTTCGGGCGACAGAGATCCCAGGTCGAAACGCGTATACAGCTCCGGCGGCGCATCGTGCTGGCGCATCACTGGGATTATCGCGCTGGCGTAATGCTGAGATAGCGCGCTATCAGTGACGGGGTGCAATTGCCGCGGATCGTTTTTGACATCGAACAGCTTGTCGCCAAAGCGCCACGGGTTGAGATAGCCGAAGGTGGCAGGGATCTGCATCACCTGCACGCCCTGGGTGAAATCAAAGCCGGGGTGAATACGAATATCTTTCAGCTCGTCGATTTTAAACGGGCTGTCGATGCGCGTTGGCATCAGCGTGTATTCGTACAAATGCGCTTTATCCTGCTCGCGCGGGCAGCGCATATAGACGTAATCGCCGTCGGTGATATTGATATGCCCGCCAAAATAGCCGAACAACGCGTAGTCGCGAATGGCTTCATCGCGCTCAACCGCCGGGCGCAGCGGCTGCCCGGTCATGGTTGCCGGGCGCGGGACGTCAAAGTACTCCAGCAGCGTCGCCGGGATATCAATGGTCTGGGCCAGCGCCTGGCGCCGCACGCCTTCAGCCTGGCAGCGCGGGTCGCGAATAAAGAACGGCGTATTGGCGATTTCGTTATACACCGGCATGATATTTTTGCCCCACCACTGATGTTCGCCCAGCAGGAAGCCGTGATCGGTGCAGACGATAAACAGCGTATCGTCCCACAGGTCCAGCGCCTTGAGCTTATCCATCACCTGACCGAGATAGTCGTCGCACATGGTGATCAGCGCCTGGTAGAACTTGCGCACCTTGTCGTCGTCTTCACCGCCCGGCGCGCCGCAGTAGTAAGGCACCCAGCCGTCAAAGTCACCCGGTTTGCAGCCATACTGCGCGAGGTATTTTTCCGGGACGAAGAACGGTTCATGCGGGTCGAAACACTCAATTTGCAGGAACCAGTTTTCCTGGTCCCGGTTGGTTTCAAGGAACTCCATCCCGGCGCTGATGGTGCGATGGGTAAAGTGCTCCTCTTGCGTCGGCATCGCCGTGCGGTTGATTAAGTCCTGGGTCATGCGCCCTGCGCGGCGGCGGCGGGTCTCTTCATCTTCATTGCCCTGCCACTGGATCAGCGGCTTCTCCACCTGGCCTTTCCAGCAGTCTCCCTCCTGACCGCGAATAAATTCGAACGTCGAGTAGCGGGTATGGTAGGTGGCGCCGCCGTCGCGCCAGTAGTGTTTATGGTCGGTCACCATGTGCGTGTGGACACCGTGCTGGCGCAGGGCCTGCATCGCAGAGAAGTCGAACGGCTCCAGCGGCCCCCAGCTACGGTGCAGAAAGTTGTAGCGCCCGGTATGCAGCTCGCGACGCGCAGGCATACAGGGCATGCTGCCGACGTAGAAGTTGTCAAACTGCGCGGATTCCTGCGCCAGGCGCGTGAAGTTCGGCGTTATCGCATCCCCGCCGTAGGGCGCAAGGTGATTGCGGGTCAGGGTGTCAAACATCAACATAACTGCTTTCATAAGACTGCTCTCTTTATGAACCGATAAATTCTTCGACTTCGTTTTTAATCAGCGTCACATGCGGGCCATAAACCACCTGTACGCCCTGGCCGCGAATAAATGCGCCTTTACTGCCGAACTGTTTGAAATCATCCAGCTTGACCTTTTCCGCATCGTTGACGGTGATCCGCAAGCGGGTCGCGCAGCAGTCCACATCAACGATGTTGCCCCGACCACCCAGCGCCTCAACAATGCCCGCTGCGCGAACGTCCTGCGACACGCTGACCGTCGGCGTCTCTTCGCTTTCATCTTCACGGCCCGGCGTTTTCAACTGACGCCATTGAATGAGGAAGCGGAACGAGAAGTAGTAGGTGCAGAACATCACCGCGCCCAGCGGGAAGATGTAGATCCAGTTAGTTTTGGCATTGCCTTGCAGCACGCCGAAGAGCAGGAAATCCACCAGTCCGCCGGAGAACGTCTGACCAACGGTAATTTCCAGCATATGGGAGAACATAAACGCAAAGCCGGTCAGGACGATATGCACCGCGTAGAGCAGCGGCGCGCAGAACATAAAGGCGAACTCCAGCGGCTCGGTGATCCCGGTGACGAATGCGGTCAGGGCAGCAGAGAGCATCAGGCTGGCGACTTTCTTTTTGTTTTCCGGCTTCGCACAGTGATAGATAGCCAGTGCCGCGCCCGGCAGGCCAAACATAAAGTCGGCAAAGCGTCCCGCCATAAAGCGTGACACGCCGATGTAGTACTGGGTGACGGAAGGGTCGGCCAACTGGGCAAAGAAGATTTTCTGCGTTCCCTCAACCATGTGCCCGTTGACCATCGCTTCACCGCCGACGCTGGTTAACCAGAACGGCATATAGAAAATATGGTGCAAACCGAGGGGGATGAGGCACTTGAGGATCATGCCGTAAATCAATGTACCGACATACCCGGTCTTCTCAACGAGGATCCCCAGATGCGAAATCCCGGCTTGCACATGTGGCCACACCCAGAACAGCGCGACGCCAAGAAAGATGGCGAAGAAAGAAGTCATGATCGGCACAAAGCGCGAACCGCTAAAAAACGCCAGCATGTCAGGCAGCTGCGTTTTACCGTAGCGACTATGTACCCAAGAGGTCAGCAGGCCGCACATCACCCCGCCCAGCACGCCGGTTTGCAGCGTGGTAATCCCCAGTACGCTTGCCTGCCCGGCGGCGGCCAGGTTCTCGCTGGCCAGCGTGCCGTTCAGCAGCAACAACGCGCTGATGGCCTTGTTCATCACCAGAAAACTGAGTACCGCCGCCAGCCCGGCAGTGCCTTTGTCGCTACGCGCTAGCCCAACGGCAATGCCGACGGAAAAAAGCAGCGCCAGGTTGTCGAACACCACGCTGCCGCATAGGCGCATAACGGTAAAAATCGCCTGTACAACCTCGCCATTAAGAAACGGATAGGTTGATAGGGTCACCGGGTTTGTGAACACGCCGCCAAAGCCCAGTAACAACCCCGCGGCGGGGAGAATGGCTATCGGCAGCATAAACGACTTACCCAGATTCTGTGCTCCAGCAAATAATCTGCTCATACGAATCCCTGATATTGGCAAATGAAGTTTTAGTTTCATATTTATAGTGATTTAATGAAACTATTGTTCCGATCATTTGCGCAATTTGTCAACGCAGGACGCTGAAATAGTGACAGGCATCACCAAAAATTTTCGTCTGCGACGGAAGGGAATCATAAGCAACGCGAAGCCTGGTCATCCATACGATACAGGGATGACCAGGCACGCGATGTCAAAACGGGAAGGGGTTTAGCAGATTGCTCGTCTGGAATTGCCCGGTGGCGGCGAGCGCCTTACCGGGCCTACGGGATACGCAAATGCCATCAAGCCCTAGACAGGCACGGTCACCTGTAGGCCGGATAAGGCGCTAGCCGCCATCCGGCAGAAATGCGAATACAATATCTAAAACAGGTTTGTCATCAATCTCGGTTTAGTGGTCCAGATAAAGATAGTGCATCCAGCTGGTCATGCGCAGTAGCACTTTGCGCATCACCGAAACGTGGGTGAAGTGGTCGGAATAAACCGCCACCTGGGCGTAAATGCCGTCAGGTAGCGCGTCCACGGCGGCATTGGGATCGAGTTCGATGGTTGCCAGCACGCCATCGGTGCCCGGCGTGACCGTCAACGCTTGCAGCGTGCCCTGTGCCTGATACGTTCCCCCCGGCACCACCGGCAGAATACTCACCAGCTTGCCGTGAAAGACCTGGCCCGGCAGCGCGTTGAACACCGCTTCAGCATCATCGCCCGCCTCAAGTCTGAGCAACGAATTTTGCCGGAACTGCGCCACAATCAGCCGTTTTTGCTGTGGGATAAACACCATCACCGGGCGCAGCGGCAGCGAGGCCGCATAGGTTCCAGGGCGAATCAAAACCTGGGTGATATAGCCGTCGCTGGGCGCACGCACGGTGGTCTGGTCGAGGTTATATTTCGCCTCCGCCAGCTGCGCGCGCAGGCTCACCACCTGCGACTGCTCGCCGTTAACCATACTGTCGAGCTGACTCTGGATTTGCGCCTGCTCCGCAACCGACGCTTTCACCATCGCATCCTGAGCCAGATAGTTTTGCCGGGCGTTATCGATATCGCTTTCCGAAAACGGGTTTACCCGCGCCTGGCTGCCCTTCAGATAACGCTGATAGTCTTTATAGAGCCGGTCGCGCTCCGCTGAAACTCGGGTGGTATTTGCCTGGGCCTCAGAAAGCTGGGCTTTCAGCGTGTTGATGCCGTGAAGTGCGGTGACAAGGTCAGCCTGGAGCCTGTCGACCCGCGCCTGATAGCGTACCGGGTCGATGGTAAACAGAACTTCACCCTTTTTAACCCGTTGATTTGCTTTATCCGTGACGCTGCTAACCACCCCGGTCACCTGCGGGGTAATCGGAATAGAAATAACCGCTTTTTGCGCGGTAAAGGTGTAAGGATGGTTGTAGTTCATTAATAAAATAAGCGCGCTAACAATAAATACCCCGCCCAGCGCCGCGGTGGGAACCGTCCATTTATTTACCGGGATCTTGAATATTTTAAATATCGACCAGGCAATCGCCACGTAGGTTAAAATAATCAGCAGATCCATGAGTTATTTCTCCACCGAAGGGGGTTGGGCTGACGGCTGAAGACCGGTTATTCGCTGTTCGAGCGCGCTGACCCGCTGGCGAAGTTCGCTAATTTCATCCTCATCTTCTGTCGCTTCTGGCGGCACGCCATCCCGCCGGTGCTGCATCCCCCAGCCGCGCTCCGGTTGATAAAGCGTGGCCCAGATCCATAAGAACGGCCAAATGACGTGCAAAGTAAACAGACTCACCCAGCCCGCGACGTGAATCGCATCCGAGTGCGGGTGGTTGCGTTTCTTCGCAATCAAATAAGGGATGTCATGGAGAATGATGATTCCATAAAAAATCACCAGAAAAACGAAGATCAGAACGCCGAGCGCAAAATAATTGAGAAACATAATTTCCTCGGATTTACGCTAATTATTAATAGGATTTGTTTTGTGGCAGATAAAAAAACGGCCGACAGATTGAGCATAATTCACCGATTTCATTTTCGCCATTGACGGCTAAAATGTTCTTTAGCGGATCGAGTTACTTAGTTACACGCTCTCGCGCTGAATGCGGCATAACCTGCCGGAGATCACACCAGGAGAAATCCAGATCAAAATATTTTGTGATTAACATCACAAATAAATAACAAACACTCAAAGATAATATGTGATGCACATCACACAAAACCCCTTAATTGCCTCGAAAATGCCCAGCTGTTGTTTTTTTACACATACATTTTGTGACAACGATCACTACATACACCTACCAGTCACCTATATTCATGTGATCTGAATCACACAAAAGTCCATCGACTGGACAGCTTAACGATTCAGTGCCAGATTTCGCACTATCAAACAGGGTCCGGCTACCTCTGCCGCCACATTAACAACGAGCCTCGGGCTTTCAGCCTGCCGATAGCAAAAACAGAAGAAGGGGTGTTTTATGTCATCCGATATCAAGATCAAAGTGCAAAGCTTTGGTCGTTTCCTCAGCAACATGGTGATGCCAAATATCGGCGCGTTTATCGCGTGGGGTATTATCACCGCATTATTCATTCCGACAGGATGGTTACCGAACGAAACGCTGGCGAAGCTGGTTGGTCCGATGATCACCTATCTGCTGCCGCTGCTGATCGGTTATACCGGCGGTAAGCTGATTGGCGGCGAGCGCGGCGGCGTGGTCGGCGCAATTACCACCATGGGCGTGATCGTTGGCGCAGATATGCCGATGTTCCTCGGTGCAATGATTGCCGGTCCGCTAGGCGGCTGGGCGATTAAACGTTTTGACGTCTGGGTTGATGGCAAAATCAAATCCGGCTTCGAAATGCTGGTGAACAACTTCTCTGCCGGCATCATCGGGATGATCCTCGCCATCCTGGCGTTCCTCGGCATTGGTCCTGCAGTTGAAGTCCTGTCCAAAATTCTGGCGGCAGGCGTTAACTTCATGGTTGTCCACGACATGCTGCCGCTGGCGTCCATCTTTGTTGAACCAGCGAAAATCCTGTTCCTCAACAACGCTATCAACCACGGTATCTTCTCGCCGCTGGGTATTCAGCAGTCACATGACCTTGGCAAATCGATCTTCTTCCTGATTGAAGCTAACCCGGGTCCGGGTATGGGCGTTCTGCTGGCATACATGTTCTTTGGTCGCGGTAGCGCTAAACAGTCTGCGGGCGGTGCGGCAATCATCCACTTCCTCGGCGGTATTCACGAAATCTACTTCCCGTACGTGCTGATGAACCCGCGCCTGATTCTGGCCGTTATCCTCGGCGGTATGACCGGCGTATTCACCCTGACTATCCTTAACGGCGGTCTGGTTTCTCCGGCCTCTCCGGGTTCTATCCTGGCCGTGCTGGCGATGACGCCAAAAGGTGCCTACTTCGCTAACATCGCCGCGATTGTGGCTGCGATGGCCGTTTCCTTCGTAGTTTCAGCCGTTCTGCTGAAAACCAGCAAGGTTAAAGAAGAAGACGATATCGATGCAGCGACCCGTCGCATGCAGGATATGAAAGCGCAGTCCAAAGGCGCAGCCACTCCGCTGGCCGCCGGCGATGTCGCTAACGACCTGAGCCACGTGCGTAAAATCATCGTGGCTTGCGACGCCGGTATGGGTTCCAGTGCTATGGGTGCAGGCGTGCTGCGTAAGAAAGTACAGGATGCCGGTCTGAGCAACATCTCCGTCACTAACTGTGCGATTAACAACCTGCCGCCGGATGTTGACCTGGTCATCACCCACCGCGACCTGACCGAGCGTGCGATGCGTCAGGTACCGCAGGCGCAGCATATTTCTCTGACCAACTTCCTCGACAGCGGTCTGTACTCCAGCCTGACCGAACGTCTGGTTGCGGCGCAGCGCCATACTGATAACGAAGAGAAAGTCCGGGACAGTCTAAAAGACAGCTTTGATGCGGCTGATACTAACCTGTTCAAACTCGGTGCAGAGAATATCTTCCTCGGTCGTAAAGCGGCCACCAAGGAAGAAGCGATTGTGTTTGCCGGTGAGCAATTGGTGAAAGGCGGCTACGTTGAGCCGGAATATGTCCAGGCGATGCTGGACCGCGAAAAACTGACTTCGACCTACCTGGGTGAGTCCATCGCGGTACCGCACGGCACCATCGAAGCTAAAGATCGCGTACTGAAAACCGGCATCGTGTTCTGTCAGTATCCGGAAGGCGTGCGCTTTGGTGAAGAAGAGGATGAGGTCGCTCGTCTGGTCATCGGTATCGCTGCTCGCAATAACGAGCACATTCAGGTGATTACCAGCCTGACCAACGCGCTGGACGATGAGTCAGTGATTGAGCGTCTGACCAAAACCACCAGCGTTGAAGAAGTTCTGACGCTGCTGAAAGCGTAACCTGTAGCCCGGACAAGGCGCGTCAAGCGCCGCCTCCGGGAAACGCCCACTCTCTCCTCATGCATGGGGAGAGGGTTAGGGTGAGGGAAAAGCCTCACCCCAGCCCTCTCAGGTAAAAACATTAATTGAAGGTTAATACTATGAAAGCATTACATTTTGGCGCAGGTAATATCGGACGTGGCTTTATCGGCAAACTGCTGGCAGACGCGGGGATAAAGCTGACGTTTGCGGATGTAAATCAGGTTGTGCTTGATGCCCTGAATGCCCGTCATAGCTATCAGGTTCACGTGGTCGGCGAAAATGAGCAGGTTGATACCGTTTCCGGCGTCGATGCCGTCAGCAGCATCGGTGATGAAGTCGTTGAGCTGATTGCCAGCGTTGACCTGGTCACTACTGCCGTCGGTCCGGTTGTGCTGGAACGCATTGCTCCGGCCATTGCTAAAGGTCTGGCTAAACGCAAAGCGCAGGGCATTACAGCCCCGCTGAATATTATCGCCTGCGAAAACATGGTCCGCGGCACGACTCAGCTCAAAGGCCACGTTTTTAACGCTCTGGCTGAAGAAGATAAAGCCTGGGTTGAAGCCAACGTCGGCTTCGTAGATTCCGCCGTTGACCGCATCGTTCCACCTTCTGCATCTGCTACCCACGATCCGCTGGAAGTGACCGTAGAAACCTTTAGCGAGTGGATTGTTGACAAGACCCAGTTTAAAGGCGAGCTGCCGAATATCCCAGGAATGGAATTAACCGATAACCTGATGGCATTTGTCGAGCGTAAGCTATTCACCTTAAACACCGGACATGCTATAACCGCCTACCTCGGAAAACTGGCGGGTCACCAGACGATTCGCGATGCGATTCTCGATGAGAAAATCCGCGCGGTAGTTAAAGGGGCCATGGAAGAGAGCGGCGCGGTGCTGATCAAGCGTTATGCCTTTGATGCACAGAAACACGCAGCCTATATCCAGAAGATTATTGGTCGTTTCGAGAACCCGTATTTGAAAGATGACGTTGAGCGCGTTGGCCGTCAGCCGCTGCGCAAACTGAGTGCGGGCGATCGTTTAATTAAGCCGCTACTTGGTACGCTGGAATACGGCCTGCCGCATCTGAACCTGGTGAAAGGGATCGCTGCGGCGATGCATTTCCGCAGCGAAGAAGATCCGCAGGCGCAAGAGCTGGCGACGCTGATTGCAGAAAAAGGCCCTCAGGCCGCGCTGGCGCAGATTTCAGGTCTGGACGCGGCAAGCGATGTGGTGGCGGAAGCTGTTAACGACTATAACGCCACCAAATGAGGCAAGATCTGGCGCGGTCCGAACCGCGCCCATTACTACTCCTGTCAGATATGCAGGCAATAATGGAAGAAACACAGGCATTTGAAAACCGTGTGCTTGAGCGTCTGAATGCTGGCAAAACCGTAAGAAGCTTCCTGATCGCTACCGTTGAACTGCTGACGGAAGCGGTCAATATCCTGGTGCTTCAGGTGTTCCGTAAAGACGACTATGCGGTGAAATACGCAGTGGAGCCCTTGCTAGACGGCGAGGGGCCGCTGGGTGACCTTTCTGTACGCCTGAAGCTGATTTATGGCCTCGGGGTGATCAGTCGCGCCGAATACGAAGACGCCGAGCTGCTAATGGCCCTGCGCGAAGAGTTGAACCACGATGGTAATGAGTACAGCTTTACCGACGATGAGATTCTCGGGCCGTTTGGCGAGCTGCACTGCGTCGCTGCGCTGCCGCCGATGCCGCTATTCGACGATAGCGATGCGGAACTGCTGGCAATGCAGAAACTGCGCTACCAGCAGGTTGTACGTTCAACAATGATGCTGTCTCTGACCGAGCTGATTTCTAAAATCAGCTTAAAAAAAGCCTTTCAAAAATCAACGCTCTGATTCGGTCTCTTGCTGGTCACACGTCGGCTGATAAAGCTGCCGATAATACTCCAGACGACGCAGAAACAGCTCCTCTTTGTCCGCCGGAATGTCTTGCGGTATATGCTGCAAACGCGGGGACTTTTTTAGATATTCCATAAAAGCCTGGCTTGAAGCCATAAAATCTACGGCCTTATCAATAATACGCGGTACACCGTCGCCGATTTTCGCCATCACGCTCTCCTCTGCTCGGGGATCATCTTGTTAAGAATTAGCCAAAAGAAGGGATTTAGATGAGGAAAACGTGCTTAATGGCTGACAGGCTTCACAGAAATGAACATTCACCCACTCTGGTGGGAAATCCGTATAATATTCAAATTATTATAATTACTCACGCCGATTGTTATTGCGGGAAAAGTCGTGACGTTTTGATAAATAGCTACCCACAACGGAAGCGACAGCACATACTATAGTCTGATAACGCCCATTTCTTAATAGATTAAACCACCATGAAAGAAGTCGAAAAAAATGAAATTAAGCGTCTGAGCGACCGTCTCGACGCCATCCGTCACCAGCAGGCCGACCTGTCGCTGGTTGAAGCCGCAGACAAGTACGCCGAGCTGGAAAAAGAAAAAACCACCATTGAGGCGGAGCTTGTTCGCCTGCGCGAAGTTCAGGGTCAAAAACTGAGCAAAGAAGCGCAGAAACTGATGAGCCTGCCGCACCGTCGCGCCATCACCAAAAAAGAGCAGGCCGATATTGGCAAACTCAAAAAAAGCGTGCGCGGGCTGGTTCTTGTCCATCCGATGACCGCTCTGGGTCGCGAAATGGGCCTCAAAGAGATGACCGGCTTCTCAAAAACCGCGTTCTGATCTTTTCGCTGCGAAAATCCCCCGGTAGCACTGCTGTTTGATCGGGCTACGGGATCGAGCAGTCTGCTGGTTTGGTAGCCCGGACAGGCGCGTCAAGCGCCGCCTCCGGGATCGGCCTTCGTATTGAAATCCTCTGCGCCATGCTTCCCGGTGGCGCTGCGCTGACCGGGCTACAAGTTCACAGCCGTCAGCGGTTTGGTAGCCCGGACAGATGCGTAGCATCGCCTCCGGGAATAAGTCGCCGGGTCAGGCATTCATGCCATGACCCGGGACTGCTTCACTCGCTTAGAACCACGCTTCAAACATGCCGCCAACGTTCAGCGAATCCAGCTGATCGTCTTTGGTGCCGTTGACCTTCGCAGTGCGCTTATTATCCACCTGACCGCCGGTCACGTAGAAACGTAGCATTGGGCGGAACTCTGGCCCCATACCGATCGCAATGTTCTGCGACAGCGTCAGCTTCCAGCCATGGTTGTCTCCGCCCTGATCGTAATCAACGCGCTGGTAGCCTGCTTCCAGCCAGGTCGAATGCACATCGTTCCAGAAGTACATTGGACGGACAATCGCGCCGTAGTTTTTACGGTTGTCGGTGTCGTCCTTGCTGTTGTCATAGTCGTGGAAGGCCAGCAGATATTCGATCTGCGCCTGCTGGGTAAACTTATAGTTGCCTTCGAAGCTGGCATAGATAGCGGTCAACCCGTCCGTTTTGTTGTAAACGCTGTTATCCGAGTTATCGGAGTAGCGCAGGATAACCTTATTCACGCCGCTGTCATCGCTGTTGGTGTGGCTTAACAGCAGGCCGCCCTGCCAGGCATCGAGCTGCTCGTCGTTATCCACCGCTTTTGAATCAAAGCCGTAGTTGGCGTAGACCTCAACGTCGATCGGGCCCGCTTTGATATTGTGAGTTTTGGTGGTCAGCGCATAGTGACCATCATCGCCAGTGCCGGAGCCACCGGTACAGGTGATACGCGATGGGTTAGCCTCATCGGCCATCACTTCCGGGCTACAGGACTCCACCTGCGAGACCGCCGCCACGTCAAACTGTACGCCACCGATATCGAAGTTTTTCACCCCTGCGCCCTGACCATCGTGGTTCATCCAGAAGTAGTCGTTGATCCCCTGTTGCGGACGCTGGTGGAAATCACGACCCGCCCAGATATAAGCGTTAGGATTGGACTCCAGCACGTTGGTGACGCCGACGTAGGCTTTTTTCAGGTTAACTTCATCGCTCCAGTGGTCGAACATCACGTTGATATCCCAGATAGCGCCTTTGCTGCTCTTAAAGGCTTTAGTTATCTGGAATTCGCCGCCGTTGCCTTCGTTACCCAGACGACCGATTGCCGACGCGCCGTTATAGGAGCCATCCACGCCAACAAATTTCTGATCGCCGGTCTGGAATTGCGCGCCGTAACGGGCGTAACCGCTAAACTTCAGCCCAAACGGAACCGCCATATCCGGCGATTGTGCGGCGGTTTGCGGGTTGGTCTCCAGATCCACCTTTTTCGCGGCGGCGGCGTCCATCTTAGCCTGACGGTCGGCCAGCGCTTTATCGACGGCTTTAGCCACAATGGCGTCAATTTGTTCCTGAGTAAAATCTTGTGCTAATACGGAAATTGGGCACAGCGCGGCGACGACCGCCATAGCTAATGGCAGCATTTTTACAGTTTTCATAATTATCTCGCTTTTAATAATTCATATATTCAGATAATAGCTATCCCGCCAGGATAAGCTGGTGATACTTATTTAGGGTACTGTTGGGTTATATATTAACGTTGATACAGATAAATTAACTCTTCTGAAAATTCGCGAGCCAGCAGAGAATTCATCAGATGGTCCTGGGCGTGCACCATAATCAGCGTCATCGGCTGACGCCCTTCTCCCGCGTCCTGCTCGATAAGCTGGGTTTGCATCTGGTGCGCCCGGCGGGCATAGCCATCGGCCTCATTAAGGAGCAACCGCGCTTCATCTATATTACCGCTACGGGCACAATGAAGCGCTTCAAAACATAATGAGCGTGACTGTCCCGCGTTGACGATAATTTCCATTACCGCATCTTCTAATTCAATCATGTTATGTCCTGAGATCATTAACTTTATTATTTAAATAATGTGGCGAAAGTCCTTTTTCTGCATTATTTACGCTGTCATCTTAAAAATATATTCGTTTAATTATTAGCTGACGGTTTCAGCAACCGGTGCCGCGTTTTTTGCTTTTTCGACTTCAGTTTTCATTAAGGAGCGTTCATAAGCGCGCAGGAATGGCAGATAGATAACCGCCGACATCACCATACAAATCACGCACATGACCACCGGGCTTAAGGTCCAGTTGGCAGCCCACGATGCGCCAATGGGAGCTGGCGTTGTCCATGGGGTCAGGGAAACGACCTGGCTCAGCCAGCCGAGACGCGTCGCGCCGTAAGCCAGCACGGCGTTGATCATCGGCACGAAGACAAACGGGATAAACATCATCGGGTTCATAATAATTGGCGCACCGAACAGAATCGGCTCGTTGATATTAAAGAAGCTGGGTACGATGCCCATTTTGCCAATGGTACGCAGGTGCGCCACGCGGCTACGCAGCAGCAGGAACGCCAGCGGGAGCGTGGAACCGACACCGCCGATTAGCAGGTAGTGGTCCCAGAAACCTTGCAGATAGACGTGGGGCAGAGCTGCGCCAGCCGCCAGCGCCGCCTGGTTTGCCGACAGGTTGGCCATCCAGAACGGGTTCATAATTCCGGTGACAATCAGCGAACCGTGGATCCCGGCAAACCAGAAAATCTGGCACATCAGGACGGAAAGCAGAATCGCCGGCAGTGAGTCAGAGGCGGAAACCAGCGGCTCCAGAAGGTGCATAATCGCCTGCGGCAGGATCATCCCGGTCTGCGCTTCAATAAACAGGTTCAGCGGATGCAGCGTCGCTATCACCACCAGCACCGGGATAAGGATTTCAAACGAGCGCGCAACGCCGGTCGGCACCTCTTTCGGCAGACGAATGGTGATGTTGTTCTGCTTCAGCCAGGCGTAAACGCGGGTGGAATAAATCGCGGTGATCAAGGCAGTGAAGATACCCTGACCAGAGAGATACTGAGTGGAGATTTTGCCATCCGCATACGGCGCGGCAACCAGTAAAAAGGCCATAAACGCCAGCAGACCGGACATCACCGGGTCGAGCTGGAACTGGCGTCCCAGGCTGGCGCCAATACCTACAGAGATAAAGAACGTCATCACGCCCATGCTGAGGTTAAACGGCAGCATCAGCTGTTCACGATACTGTTGGGAGAAATCCAGCCAGCCGCGGGCGAAACCGTTGGTGGTATCCGGCGAAAAAGGAGGGAAGATAAATACCAGCATGAAAGAGCCGATGATCATAAACGGCAATGCGGCAGTGAAGCCATCGCGAATGGCGATAACGTATTTCTGCTGCCCAAGGCGTCCTGCCAGCGGTGTAATTGATTGCTCGATCACGGCAATCATGGACTGATACAGAGAACTCATTTGCACACCTCTTAATGCGCCGCTTCTATCAGCGACAGAGCATAATCCAGGACGTTATCTCCCCGCTGCATCCCGTAGTCCATGGTATTGATTGGCTGGACAGGAATATTCAGGGAAGCGGCTTTCTCAGATAAAGTTTTCAGCATGTATTTCACCTGGGGGCCAAGAAGCACCACCTGGTACTGTGGAAACTGCATGTCAAATTCGGAAACACCATAAGCATCAATCTGCACCGGCAGGTTACGTTCCTTTGCGACATCGACCATCTTTCTGACCAGCATACTGGTGGACATCCCGGCAGAGCAGCACAGCATAATCTTGTACATCGACGACCATCCTCAAAATGTAAAAAGTTATTGCGTGGATGATTTGATATCAGACGGAAACCGGTTTCCATTTATAAAAAACAGAACTGTGATAACCGTCAAGATCTGTCAGCTATAGGGCTGATTAATTAGATTTGGCTCACATATTCCTGTGGTTTTTGCTACGTTTTCCCATGAAACGGAGAATCGGTTTCCAAATAAAAACGGAAACGGATATACTGCTGCTGGTTATTATTGAAGCGATTCAGGTCCAGGGATTTACAGGGATCGGACTGGCCCTGTCAGGGGAAAATGATGTCTACAATCAATGATGTATCACGCTTAGCTGGGGTATCGAAAGCCACAGTCTCTCGGGTGTTGAGTGGTTCGCGCGGGGTGAAGGAAGCCAGCCGACAGGCGGTGTTACAAGCGGCGGAAGAACTTAACTATCGGCCAAATATGATTGCGCAATCTTTGCTTAGTCAAACCACCGGCTGCATTGGCGTAATTTGCGCTCAGGACAATATTAATCAAACCACCAGCTACCTCTATGCCCTGGAAAAACAGCTCAGCCAGCACCAGAAACATCTACTACTGCGTTTCGCAAATTCCCGTGGCAGGGTGATGCATTCACTGGAAGAGCTGACCTGCGGCCTTTGCGATGATGTATTGATTATTGGCGCACGGTTTCCACTAAATATCGACCGGCCTGACGTGGTGCTGATTGACTGCTTGGAAAGCGAAGGTGTGAACAGCATTCATTTTGACCATGCCTTTGCGGCGGAAACAGCCTGTAACTATTTGATAAGTCAGGGGCGGCGACAGATTGCGCTGATCCACCCGCAGGGCAGCGGCTTTGCCGATCAGGTACTGCTCGGATACAAACATGCTCTGGAAAAGAGTTTCCTGCCGTTTAATCGCAACCTGATCTTTCTCGACAGCCATTCGCCTTCCGTGGCGGTGCAAGAGTTGGTAAACAACGCAACCACGCTGAATTTCAACGCATTGCTGGTGGCAAACGAGCAGCAGGCGCAGCTGGTGGTCCCGCAGCTTCAGGCATTCAATCGCGCAGTGCCGGAAAAAGTGATGGTGTTTAGCCTTGCGGGCTCGTTACAGCTACCCGGTATTCCGACCATTCCGGCGATTGAATATTCAATGGACGCAATGGCGAGTCGAATCGTCAGCTGGCTGACCGAAAAAACGCAAATGCTCGGCAGCAGCCCGCTGCGCGGGGATTTGATTATTCCAAACCGCTAATTACAACGCTTCGCCGCGGGCGCTACTGCGTCGGGCACTGAATGCCGCCGATCGCTTTCTGATAGGCGGCGCTATTGTTTTTGTCCAGCGCCAGCGCTGCGCTTTGTACTGCAGTCTTATTCTCTGGTGATTCCAGTACGCGATTGGCAAACGTTGTATCGTCCAGACCACTACTAGCAGGGCAGTTTTTCCTCACATCCTTCACTATCTGCTGCTTTTGTTGCTCAAACTTCAGTCCGGAGAGCGGTGCGGCTGTTGCCACGGCAGGTAGCGCCAGGCAGATAGCCAACGACAGCGCAATACTTATTCTTTTCATCATGGATATCCTTATTTTTATTAAAGCGTTCCTCTAACTATAGACGCATTCCTGAGTGAGCCATTTTGCGTGCGGCTTTCCGCAAAAATGAAGCCGTTTCAACGGGCGAAATTTATCTTCCGTAGCGGCAAGCAAAGCGGATAAATCCCGGGTGCCCGCCGTCATTCGAGCGGGTACATTCCCGGCATTACGCTTCCAGGATGGCGAACCATGATGAAAAAAGGGACGACCTCAACACCGCATGATGCGGTTTTTAAACAATTTTTATCTCATCCCGATTGCGCCAGGGACTTTATCGAGATCCACCTGCCCGCTTCGCTGCGCCAGTTGTGCGATCTGCAAACGCTCAGGCTGGAGTCCGGTAGCTTTATTGAAGCCGATTTACGTGCCAGCTATTCCGATGTGCTGTGGTCGCTGAAAACCAGCGATGGCGATGGCTATATCTACGTAGTGATTGAACATCAGAGTACACCGGATGCCCATATGGCGTTCAGGCTGATGCGCTATGCGTTAGCCGCCATGCAGCGCCATCTGGACGCCGGGCACAAAACGCTGCCGCTGGTGGTGCCGATGCTGTTCTATCACGGCGCTAAAAGTCCTTACCCCTTCTCGCTGTGCTGGCTGGATGAGTTTGCCGATGCAATTACCGCGCGTCAGCTCTATGCCGCCGCTTTCCCGCTGGTGGATATCACCGTGGTGCCGGATGACGAAATCATGCAGCACCGCCGCGTAGCGCTGCTGGAACTGATCCAAAAGCATATCCGCCAGCGTGATTTACTTGGCCTGGTGGAAAAGTTAGCGGAGCTGTTGGTTAAAGGTTGCGCTAATGACAGCCAGATGAAAGCGCTGTTTAATTACATGCTGCAGTGTGGAGATGCGCCTCGTTTTGATGAGTTTCTTCACGAGGCAGCACGGCGCGTTCCTCAACATAAGGAGACACTGATGACCATTGCGGAAAGACTACGGCAGGAAGGGAGACAAGAGGGCAAGTTGGAGGGCAAGTTGGAGGGCAAGTTAGAAGGTAAACAAGAGGGTAGACAAGAAGAAGCGTTACGTATTGCCTGTTTATTTCTGGAGCAGGGGTTTGAGCGCGAGCTGGTACGGATGACTATCGGGCTTTCGGATGACGATCTGAATGCATTCCAGGATACATCACTCAAGATGGGGGAAAATTAATGACGATTGTAGAGAGGCTACGGCTGGAAGAGATACCACAGGAGTTACAACAAGAGTATTTGCTGGGATATCTATTGGAATTTTACCTGAATTTTTATGAAGGATTTCAGGAAGGTAAACGAGAAGAAGCGTTGCGTATTGCCCATTTATTTCTGGAACAGGGGTTTGAGCGCGAGCTGGTAAGGGCTGTTTGCCAGCTATCAGATGACGATATGAAGATGCTGCAAACTCAGGCCACAGCATCCTCAGCCAGATAATCGTCAGGCCGTTTTAACCCTACGCCGCGAATCCATGGCGATCAGCACCACCGACGAGAGAATCAACAGCGTGCCCAGCCAGTCCGGGAGGGTAAACGTAATGCCGAGCAGCAGCAAAGAGAGCAAGGCGCTGCTCAGCGGCTCTGCGCAGCTGAGAATACCCGCCTTTGCGCCGCCAATCTTCTGCGCGCCGTTCAGGTAGAGGCTGAAGGTCAGCGACGTACCGATAACCACCAGATAGAAAAATGCCAGCAGCAGGCTGCCGTTAACCACAAAATGGTTGTCCTGACCGGCGTAGAACGGCAATAACATCGCGCCGCCGAGCAGCATGCTCCAGCCGACGATCGGCAGCGTGCCGTAGCGGGCAATCAGCGTTGAAGGATAAGTGGTGTAGAAGGCAGCAGCAAACGCCGAGGCAATACCCCAGAATAACGCGGCGGGGGAAATCGACAGCGTTGTCGGGTTGCCATGGGTGACCAGCAGGAAAGTACCCGCCAGCGAGGTACCGATAGCCGCCAGCACCAGCGGACTGGGGCGTGTTTTTCGGGCGATAGCAAACCAGGCGACGATAATCGTCGGCGACAGGAACTGCAGTACCGTCGCGGTGGCGGCGTTGGATTTCTCGATAGTCATCAGGAAGGTGTACTGCACGGTGAGCGCGCCGAACAGCGAGAAGATCAGCAGGCTAATCGCATCTTTGCGGTTTTGCAGAACGCGAAATATTTTGTCGCCATGAACGAACGAGAGCATCAGAAGAATCAGACCCGCGAACAGCAGGCGCGTCATGGTCAGAAACGGCGATGACATCTGACTTTGCTGCATAATATATTGCGCACAGACGCCGGAACTGCCCCACAGCACGGCGGCTATTAGTACGTTCAGCATCCCTTTTTTGCTGGAGCCCATCTTTCCCTCAAGTGAAATATCGCAAAAGCGGCATCATAACATGAGCGCGTCCGGGCGGCGGGGCAGGAAATGGTAGTTGGAGTATTTGGTATGCTGGTTCGCTGCCATCGCGGCGAAAGAACCCAAGGTTTGGCTATGCGCCGCGTAATCTTGAAGCGAGTTAGATCCCGTCGAAAAGAAAATCCATTGATGCTTTAACGACCTCACGCTGGTGATTCAGATTACAGACTTCTTCACCCAGAACACGATGCGGGATACTGGCGAGTTCGTGGGTCATCACGACGTACTCTTCCCCTTCTACGGTGACAACCGGTGTTAAACGATCGGCACGTGGACCTTTATAATTTATCAGTGGAAACAGTGGGATCACGACCCGAGTATTACGCTTACCGATAATGTCACTTTGTACATCAAGGAGGTAAGGATACGCAGCAATTCGACCTGTATTTTTATAAACGTAATACTGCATATTCAGAACGTCCTGTATTCGTCAGAAAGAAGTCCGTTTTCCTCTGTTAAATCATTGAGGTAGTCGATTGCCTGGGCATTTTCTTTTTGCCAGCGGGCTAATTCAAGGCTGTGAATTTCGCTTTTTAGGGCGTTAGTCAACGTTAGAGAAAGATTAATGCCGACCTCACGGGCCTGTTTGACCAGGACAGGGTCCAGCGTCACGCTGACGTTCTGTTTATTGCGTTTTGCGGTTGGCATAGGAATCTCCTGTGTAGTATACACGTGTAGATTACACGTAAATAAATTAACCCGCCATTCGGCGGGTTAAAAAATGTTCAAGCTTTATACATCAGACGTGCGTCTTAGCTCAAATCAACGTTTTTACTGCCGAACAGCCAGGTCAGGGCAAATCCACAAAGATAAGAGACCGCCAACCCGGCAGCATATACCGCCATTCCGGCGTAAATTCCGCTGCCGGAGGTCATCAGCGGCAGCGCCACCAGACCGGAAGGACCGAACACGGTATTGAGGCCAACCGGCAGACCCAGCCATGCAATCAGGCCGAGGAAGAAACCGCCGCAGGCGCCGCCGAGGCAGGCAGTGATAAACGGCTTCATGCGCGGCAGCGTCACACCGTAAATCAGCGGTTCGCCAATACCGAGGAAGCCGGGAATAATCGCCCCTTTAATCTGGGTACGCAGCAAAGAGCCGTGTTTCGCCCGCCAGAACAGCGCCAGCGCTGCGCCCACCTGCCCGGCTCCGGCCATCGCCAGAATCGGGAACAGCGAGTTAAACCCTTGCGCATCCACCAGGGCGAAATAGACCGGCACAAAGCCCTGATGCACGCCGAACATCACCGCCAGCAGGAACAAACCGGCCAGCACCGCAGAGCCGAACGGGTTGCCGTTAAGGTGCAGGAACAACCACGACATTCCGGTAAACAGCCAGCCGCCGATAGGCATAATCACGATAAAGGTTACCGCGCCCATAATCAGCAGCGTTACGGCTGAGGTGAGGATCATATCGAGGTTTGCGGGCATCACCCGGCGCACTTGTCTTTCCACCCATGCGCCAATAATTGAGGCGATCAGCACGCCGATAATATTGCCACGCGGATCGATACCGTGGCCGAAGAAGGTAGTGATCCCGGAATAGAATCCGCTGGTGGCCTCGGGGTTATAGCCGAGAACAAACAGCGCAGCGATAATCGCGCCGTTAACGCCGGACCCGCCGAACGCCTTCTGGGCGTTATAGCCGATCAGGATGCTCAGGAAGGTAAACATTCCCTTGCTGAACACCTTCATGTAGCCAATCAGCGCCACCACCGTGGCGTTCGGATGGGCGTTTTCCAGCACAAACATCTGTTCTGCCAGAGTGGCAAAACCCAGCAGCAACCCAACGGCAATAAAGCCGGGGATCAGCGGAGTAAAAATGGTGGCAAATTTGGCGAGAAACTTCTGAACACCGCTGGTTTGCTTACTCTTCAGCGCTTGCTTTTTCTCTGCTGCCACATCGGCCAGAGACGGCGCGTCCGCCGGAGCCTCTTCCAGTAACGCATTCATCATTTCCGCTGCGGTTTGCGCCTTGCCAGGGCCAAGCACCACCTGGAACTGCTCATCGCTAACGATAACACCCATCACGCCCTCAATTTGACGGATGGCGGCGCTATCGGCCCGCGACTCATCGCGCAGGGCCAGGCGCAGTCGGGTCATACAGTTTCCCGCTTGCGCTATGTTTCCGGCTCCGCCAACATGATTGAGGATCCGCACTATCATCTCTTTATTTATTTTTGCCATTGCAGATTACCTGTTGGTCAGCGGTCAGGAGTGGCTCAGCGCCTTGCGGATATAGCCGTCGTTTTTGGCCAGCAGCGCCTGGGCTTGCGTCGCGCTTAAACCAGCCAGCACCATCACAATCGCCGTTTTACAGTGGCGACCGCAGGCATCCAGCGCGCTTTGCGCCGTCGCACGGTCACATTCGGTGGCCTCCATGACGATAGAAACCTGGCGCTCAATCAGCTTGGCGTTGGTGGCTTCAACGTCCACCATCAAATTGCTGTAGACCTTGCCGATGCGGATCATTGCCCCGGTGGAAATCATATTCAGTACCAGCTTCTGCGCGGTACCGGCCTTCAGACGGCTTGAACCGGTGACAACTTCCGGGCCGACCACCGGCATAATGGCAACATCCGCCAGTTGAGCCATTTCGCCATGTGGGTTGCAGCTAACGATAGCGACAAAAGCGCTCTGGCTGCGGGCATATTCCATCGCGCCAATCACGTACGGGGTGCGCCCGCTGGCGGCCAGGCCGACCAGTACATCGCGGCTGCTAAAGTTAAGGTTCTGCAGGTCCATCGCGCCTTGCGCTTTGTTATCTTCGACGTTCTCCACGGCGCTCAGAATCGCTTTATGGCCGCCAGCGATAATACCGACAACCTGCTCCGGACGAGTGCCGAAGGTCGGCGGACATTCGCTGGCATCAAGAATCCCCAGACGACCGGAGGTCCCCGCTCCGATATAAATCAGCCGCCCGCCAGCCTGTAGCGCCGCTGCGACTTTATCCACCACCTGGGCAATCTGCGCCAGATAAGGGGTGATAGCGTGAGCCACCTGCTGGTCTTCCTGGTTAATCACCGTCAGCATCTCTTCGGTGGAGAGGGTATCAATGTTGGCGCTATTGGCGTTGCGGCGCTCGGTCAGCAGTTTGCTCAGGTCGATAGTCATAGGAACCTCATTATTCACAGTGGCAGGCAGTATAAGGAATTAATTATTCCTTTCATGTGAAGGCTATCACGATTGATGTTGAATGAATAATAAGAGATTTCAGTCGTAGCGGGAAATATGGCGGTAATAAAATTGGAATTTTTTATTACCACCAGGAGAGTTTACTCAATAGTGCGCGGTTTTTTCAGGCCAATCAGCAGGGCGGCCAGATAGCAAAGGGTCATCGCGAGGCTCATTTTCAGCATTGTTTCACCACCTAAACCAGACAGCGGCGCGGCAATACCGCCGAACACAAACATCAGCGTGCCCATCAGCGCCGATGCAGTGCCGGACTGGCGGGCGCTAATCGCATTCATCGCTTCCGCGCCGGCGACGGTGCTGATGCCGCTCATCATCGAGACGGTAAAGAACAGACCGACCAGCGCCAGCGTCGGCAGCTGTAGCCAGGCAAACAGCAGAGTGACTGCCGCAAAGGTCACCGCCAGCAGCTGGCCGCCGCGCAGCAGGGCTTCTGCGCTAAATCGCTGCGCCAGGCGGGAAAAGATCAGCGCCGCGATAATCAGCCCAATGCCGTTAAGGCCGAACAACAGGCTGAACTGCATCGCACTCATGGCGTATTCACTCTGAATAACGAACGAGGATGAACCGATATACGAGAACAACCCGGCCATCATAAAGGCCTGAATCAGGCAGTAGCGCATAAAGCGGCGGTTTTTCAGCACCGGGGTATCGTCCTGCGGCTGGGTAACCGAGGCGGTGCTTTTTGCCGGCAGCGTTTCGTGCAGCACAGTCAGGCTGAGCAACAGTAATACCACGCCGATCGCCGCCATCGCCCAGAACAGGATACGCCAGTCAAAAGCGGTGATGATCCAGCCGCCGAGCACCGGCGAAAGCACCGGCGCGATGCCGTTTACGGTCATCAGCAGGGCGAAAAACTGGGTCAGCAGGGTGCCCTGATAGCGGTCGCGGGCGATGGAACGTGACAGCACCGACCCGCCTGCTCCGGCGAAACCTTGCAGAAAGCGCCAGGCGATCAGCATGTGAATGTCGTAGGTTATCGCACACATTGCCGAGGAGAAGATAAACAGTAGCAGCGAGAACGCCAGCGGCTTTTTACGGCCAATCCGGTCGCTCAGCGGGCCAAAAAACAGCTGACCGAGGCCGAGGCCAATCAGCGCTGCGGTCAGCGACAGCTGGGTCTGCGTACCGGTGGCGTTAAGCTGTTGGGTGATTTCCGGCAGCGCGGGCAGATAGAAGTCGGTACACAGGGGCCCAATGGCGCTGAGTAAACCGAGAACCACTACCCAGGAAAGAGAAATTCGGGACATACAAACAGGCTCCTTGTCAGAATGCCGGGCGTTGCCGCCCGGAAAAAACATTAGCTGGCGCCGCCTCCCAGCGACTGCCAGAGGGTGATACGGTTTTCCAGGTCCGTTTGCTGGAGGGAGATAAGCGTAGCCTGCGCCGACCACAGCGTGCGCTGGGCGGTCAGCACCGACAGATAATCCCCTACCCCGGCCTGATAGCTCTTCATCGCAATATTCAACGATTTCTGCTCCGCCGCGACATATTTATTCTGCGCATCCAGCTGCTCACTAAGCGTTTCCCGCCGCGCCAGCGCGTCGGCGACATCCTTGAAGGCGCTTTGAATCGTCTTCTCATAGGTGGCAATGAGCCCCTTTTTCTCCGCTTCAGCATAACGCAGTTGCGCCAGATTACTGCCGCCGGTAAACAACGGCAGGCTGATCGATGGCGCGAATGACCACACCTGCATGCCGTGACTGAACAGTGAAGAGAGCGAATCGCTGCCGACCCCGGCGCTGGCGGTCAGCGAGATAGACGGGAAGAAGTTGGCCCGTGCCGCACCAATATCAGCGTTAGCGCTTTTCAGATTATGCTCTGCTTCCTGGATATCCGGACGACGCAGCAGGACCGATGAAGAGACGCCCGCCGGAACCAGGGTGATACTGCGATCGCCGAGGCTTTCCAGCGTGCCGGGCAACAGGCTATCCGGCACGGTTTCCCCGGCCAGCAGATTGAGGGCATTTTTATCCTGCGCTACCAGCGTGCGGTAGCTGGCGACGCTGGCGCGCGCCTGCTGGTAAACGCTTTCGGCATCGCTCAGGTCGCTTGCCGAGGCGGTGCCGACCTCCATCTGGCGAGTGACAATTTTGCGCGAGTTCTCCGCGCTGGCCATGGTTTCCTGAGCCAGCGCCAGGTTGCTGTTATCCGTCGCAAGCGTTACCCAGGCGGTGGTCAGGTCGGCGATCATCGTCAGGCGTGTATTCTGGGCGGTGAATTCGCTGGCAAGCCAGGTTTCTCTCGCCGCGCGCGTCAGGCTTTGATTCTTACCAAACAGATCCAGCTCGAAGCTGGAGACCGCGCCGTCGGCTTCCGATGACGACGTCAGGCCGCTGGCGACCGTTTTACTGCGGGTATGGCTTAGCTCGGCGTCGAGAGTCGGAAACAGCGCGGCGCGCGTTTCGCCAAGCTGGGCGCGGGCAGCTTCAATATCGGCCAGCGCTTTCTGCACGTCGCGGTTGCTGGTCAGCGCGATGCTCACCACTTTTTTAAGGCGGGCGTCATTCACCACCTGCTGCCAGTCGCTGACCACCGCGGTGGCCTCGCCGTGACCGCCCGGCAGAGTGGCCGGGACTGGCGCGGCCGGGCGCTCATAGTTCGGGTCGAGGGAGACACAGCCCGCTGTCAGGAGCGCGACAAAAACCAAGGTAAAACGAAACATAACTTACTCCTGAGAAGAGCGATGGCGGGTGAAGAAGCGTTTCACCAGCACAAAAAACAGCGGCACGAAGAACACCGCCAGCAGCGTTGCCGTCAGGGTCCCGCCGATAATCCCGGTACCGATTGCCACGCGGCTGTTAGCCCCGGCTCCGGTAGCGATCGCCAGCGGCAGAACCCCGGCGATAAACGCCAGCGAAGTCATCACAATGGGTCGCAGTCGGGTCTGCGCGGCGCGCATCGCGGCTCGCGATAGCGAATACCCCTCTTCCACCGCCGATTCGGCGAATTCGACGATCAGAATGGCGTTCTTCGACGACAGGCCGATGGTGGTCAGCAGCGCCACCTGGAAGTAAACGTCGTTGTTCAGACCGCGCATCCATGCCGCCAGCGCCGCGCCGAGCAGCCCAAGCGGGATAACCATGATGACCGAGAATGGTACCGACCAGCTCTCATACAGCGCTGCCAGGCACAGGAAGACCACCAGAATTGAGATGGCGTAAAGGCTCATCGCCTGGCCGCTAGCCAGTTTTTCCTGCAGCGACATGCCGCTCCATGCCCAGGTGGTACCGGCAGGCAGGTTATTGGCTAAGGCTTCCATCTTGTCCATTGCCGCGCCGGAGCTAAAGCCGCTGGCGTTCTCGCCCTGGATTTCAAAGGCGGCGGAGCCGTTGTAGCGTACCAGGCTTTCCGGGCCATATTGCCAATGGGTGGTGGCGAAGGCGGAGAATGGCGTCATGCTATCGTCGCTGCCGCGCACGAACCATTTACCGAGGTCGGACGGCACAGCACGGGCATCGCTTTCGCCCTGGATATAAACCTTTTTCACGCGACCGCGATCGATAAAGTCGTTGACGTAGGTACCGCCCCAGGCGCTGGAGAGGGTATCGGTGACATCGCTTAAGGACAGCCCAAGCGACACGGCTTTATTGTTATCGATATCCACCTGCAGCTGCGGCATCTGCGGCAGATCGTTGGCGCGCACCGATTGCAGTTCAGAACTTTGATTGGCCGCCACCAGCAGTTGGCTGCGCATTTTCATCAGGCTATCGCGATCGGTGCCGCCGCTGGCCATCAGCTCGAAGGTGAAACCGTTGCTCTGCCCCAGACCATCCACCGACGGCGGGGTCATGGCAAACAGGGTGGCATCGCGAATGCTGCCGAGCTCTTTGGTGGCGCGCAGGGCGATAGCCTGAGCGGTATTGGCTTCGCCTTTACGTTCGGACCAGTTTTTCAGCGATACGAAGGCCATCCCGGCGTTCTGTCCACTACCGCTAAAGCTAAAGCCGTCAACGGTAAAAATCACATCGGTATTAGCTTTTTCTTTGCTCAGGAACCAGTCTGTGACCTGGCGGCGAACCTCGGCGGTGCGCACCGCCGTTGCCCCGGCGGGCAGCGTGTACTGGACCATGATTTCGCCCTGATCCTCGGTCGGCAGGAAGCTGCCCGGCAGTTTCCACATCGCCAGCGCCATGCCGCCGCAAATCAGGACAAAAGCGCCCATCATCATCGCCGAGCGGCGCAGGCCGCCGACAACACGATGCTGATAGCCCTGCTCGGTGCGTCCCCACAGGCGGTTAAAGGCGCCGAAGAAGCCTTTGGTATGCGGTTTAGAATGGCTCAGCAGCGCGCCGCACAGCGCCGGGGTTAAGGTTAGCGCGACCACCACGGAGAGCATCATCGCCGA
Organism: Klebsiella sp. MISC125; assembly: GCF_051131775.1. Lineage (NCBI taxonomy): Bacteria > Pseudomonadati > Pseudomonadota > Gammaproteobacteria > Enterobacterales > Enterobacteriaceae > Klebsiella > Klebsiella sp. MISC125. The sequence continues at coordinate 35,812 of NZ_CP180448.1, read as the reverse complement.
GATAATGGTCACCGAAAACTGGCGGTAGATAACCCCGGTGGAGCCGCCGAAGAAGGCCATCGGCAGGAATACCGCCGAGAGCACCAGCGCAATGGCGATCAGTGCGCCGGAGATTTCACCCATCGATTTTTCAGTGGCTTCGCGGGCGGGCAGCCCTTCGTCGCGCATAATACGCTCGACGTTTTCCACCACCACGATGGCATCATCCACCAGCAAGCCTATCGCCAATACCATCGCAAACAGCGTCAGAGTATTGATGGAGTAGCCGAACAGCGCCAGTACGCCGAAGGTGCCCAGTAGCACGACCGGAACCGCCACCGCCGGGATCAGCGTGGCGCGGAAGTTTTGCAGGAACAGATACATGACGCAGACCACGAGGATGATGGCCTCGAAAAGCGTCTGAATCACGTCCTCAACCGAGATTTTGATGAACTCGGTGCTGTCTTTCGGGTAGGCGATATCGTAGCCCTGCGGCATCTGACGCTGGAATTCGGCAATCTTACTTTTCACCAGCGTCGCGGTGTTCAGTGCGTTGGCGCCGGGGGCCATCATCACCGCGATCCCGGCGGCCGGGTGACCGTTGAGGTTGGCGGAGGCGGTGTAATCTTCGCTGCCCATTTCGACGCGGGCGACATCGCTCAGGCGTACCACCGAGCCGTCGGTTTTACTCTTAACGATAATCTCTTTGAACTGGGCGGCGGTTTGCAGGCGCGACTGGGCGCGCACGGTGGCGGTCAGCTGCTGAGCGTTAGAAGCGGGCAGCGCACCGATTTTACCGGCGGAAACCTGCACGTTCTGCGCTTCAATCGCCGATTGCACATCGGAAGGCATCAGCGAATAAGAGGCTAGTTTGGTCGGGTCCATCCAGATGCGCATGGCGTACTCCGCGCCGAACACCTGCAGGCTACCGACGCCTTCAATACGCGCCAGTGGGTCTTGCATGTTGCTCACCAGCCAGTCGGAGATATCGGAGCTGGTGGCTTTGTTGTTTTTGTCATACACCGAGAGGATCAGCAGGAAGCTGCTCTGCGATTTTTCTACCGTCACGCCGGATTGTTGAACTTCGCTCGGCAGGCGTGATTCCGCCTGCTGCACTTTATTCTGTACCTGAACCTGCGCGGTATCCGCGTCGGTGCCCTGCTCGAAGGTCACGGTAATGCTGACCGAGCCGTCGGAGCTGCTGGTAGACGTAAAGTAGAGCAGGTTATCCAGGCCGGTAAGCTGCTGTTCGATAACCTGGGTGACGCTGTTTTCCAGGGTTTCCGCAGAAGCCCCGGTATAGGTGGCGGAGATTTTTACCGCTGGCGGCGCGACATCAGGGTACTGGCCAACCGGCAGAGTGCGGATCGCCAGAATCCCGGCAAGCATAATCAGAATGGCGATAACCCAGGCGAAAACCGGGCGTCGCACAAAGAAACGAGAGAACATCAGGCGTTGCCTCCGTCGTTTTTAACGTCGACGGCTTTCACCTGCTGGCCCGGCGCAACGTTGCTGGTACCTTCAACAATCAGCTTATCGCCGCTCTTCAGGCCGTTGACGATCAGCCATTTGTCACCGTAGGTGTCTCCTGTTTCCACGCTACGCTGCTCAACTTTGCTGCTGGCGTCGACCACCAGCGCGGTAGCATCGCCTTTAGCATCGCGGGTGATACCCTGCTGCGGGGCAAGGATTGCATCATCCATAATGCCTTCGTCGACGCGGGCGCGAACGAACATTCCCGGCAGCAGTACGTGCTGCGGATTAGGGAAGACCGCGCGCAGCGTGACCGAGCCGGTTGATTCATCCACCGCCACTTCGGTCAGCGCCAGACGACCTTTTTCGCTGTAGGTACTGCCGTCTTCAAGGGTCAGCGTGACGTTAAGGGTATCGCTGTTGCTCGCCAGACTTTGCTTGCGTAAGTGCAGCAGATCGACGCTGGATCGGGTGAGATCGACATACATCGTATCCAGGCCGCGGATCGTCGCCAGCGCGGTATCCTGATCGGCGGAAACCAGCGCGCCCGGCGTCACGGAGGAGATACCGATACGCCCGGCAATCGGCGCGGTGACAGTGGTCCAGTTCAGGTTAATGCGCGCGCTCTCCAGCGCCGCCTTTTTCGACTCAACGCTGGCTTTGTCCTGATTACAGGTCGACAGCGCGTCGTCGGCATCCTGGCGGGAGACACCGTTATCTTTCACCAGCACCGCGTAGCGCTGGGCTTTTTGGCAGTCGGCGGTGACCAGCGCCTGAGCCTGTTTCAGCGACGCGGCAGCTTCATTAAATGTTGCCCGATAGCTGGACGGGTCGATTTGGTACAGCGCTTGTCCGGCTTTGACCATGTCGCCCTCGGTAAACAGGCGTTTTTGTACGATACCGCCGACCTGCGGGCGCACTTCGGCGCTTAGCGAGGCGGTAGTGCGGCCCGTAAGGCTGCTCACCACCGGAACGGGCTGGCCTTGCAGGGTGACGACGCCGACTTCCGGGACCATTTGCTGTGGGGCGGAAGTTTGCGCGTTATCGCATCCACTAAGGAGAAATAATGCAGCTGCTGCGATGGGTGTGATGGTGTATTTCATTATATTTTCTCAGGATGAACGACGTCCGCCCCGCAAATTTATTGGCGGGGTGATGGGCCGGGCGATGATGCATCTCCGGGCAAGCACAAATAACAAATGGAAAATAAATATTCCTGTTTGCAGTAAATGACTCGGTTATTACCGCTATGAATTAAACGGTTTTTCCGAGAGTTCCCCCGAACGGCGAGTACGGTGTCAGACGGCGGTTACAGACTCTGACCCGAGCAGTTATGCCTGCTACAGGGTATGACTCATGGGTTTCTCCATACTTTATGATTTTGAGAATGATCATTCTCATTTTTGTCCATTATACGTCTATGCCGAATGATGGGAAGGTTTTTTACACAACATTTAGTGGGTGAAATTTAGTCAGGAAATAATGGAGAAAATAAGAATATTTTGTGAAAGTAGAGTGGTGAATGGTCTGTGAAAAATAAAAAATGGAGATAATTAATGGCATTGATAATAACAGATAGCATTAATCCCGCCGACCAGGAGGAGCTGCTGACAGGGCTGCGGGAATACAATTTACGTTTTCTGGACCCGGCGCAGTTTGGTGAGCTGGGCGTTTATTCACGCGATGAAGCCGGTGCGATGCGCGGAGGATTGATAGCCAAACGCAAAGGCAGCTGGCTGTGTATTGAGTATCTGTGGGTCAGCGAGGCTTCGCGCGGCACCGGGCTGGGCAGTGAGCTGATGCAGGAAGCGGAAAACCAAGCGCGGGAGCACGGTTGTAGCCACGTACTGGTGGATACGTTCAGCTTTCAGGCGCTGCCGTTTTATCAGAAATTGGGTTATCAAATGCAGATGTCGCTGCCGGATTTCCCGCATGTGGGTATGGAGCGCCATTATTTATCGAAGGTATTATAAGCCTGCTCTTTTCCCGGAGGCGGTGCTGCGCACCTGTCCGGGTACCCGATCGCAGGGGCAGTGAACCCGTAGCCCAGTCAGCGCCTGCCTGGGCTAGCAAAACAATCCGGTCATCATAATTGCGCCTGACTCTGCAACCAATTGATAAACGCGTCGATTTTCGGCCACTGACGGCCCGGCAGTGTCGTCACATAATAGTGCTGGTGGCATTTCAGCATCATGTCGCCGAACGGCGCGATCAGCTCCCCGCTATCGAGGCGCTTTTGCACAAGCCGTTTACGCCCCATTGCCACACCAACGTGGTTCATCGCCGCAATCACCGCTAAATCGGAACGATCGAAGCCAATTCCCGACGATTGCGGCAAATTAATCGCAAATTGTTGCGCCCAGCTAAACCACTCATCGGTACCGGAATCGTTGCTCCAGGCCTGACGGTCATGCAATAGCGTACAGTGACGAAGGTTATCGGGACTCTGCTGAAGCTGATGCTGGCGTGCGTAATCCGCCGTACAAACCGGCACGATGGACTCATCCATCAGAAAATGATGGCTGAGCTGCGATGAGGGCGCATCATCAAAGTAAATCGCCAGGTCGATCCCCGCACGCTGCATATTGACGTTATCGTTGCCGGTCAGCACGGTGAGCGAGATCGACGGGTAGCGACGGGTAAAATCACCCAGCGCCGGAACCAGCCAGCACTGGGCGATGGACGGGCGCGAATAGACGGTTAACGTGCCCGACAGCTCCTGGTTTTTTATATCCAGAATCTCCTGATTGAGGCTGTCCAGCGAGGATTTCAGCGCCCAGAACACCCGCTTGCCTTCATGCGTCAGTTCCACCTTGCGATGCGATCGCACAAACAGCTGGATCCCCAGCTCCTCTTCAAGCTGGTTTATTCGGTGACTGACCGCGCTCGGGGTCAGCGATAGCTCTTCCGCCGCCAGCGCAAACGACTCATGCCGGGCAGCGACTTCAAAGGTATAGAGCTTCGACAGCTGCCAGCCGTTAAGCAGCCGGTTACCCAGATCTTTTAGCGTTTCCATTTCTTGCTCCTTCGCTTTTCAGCGTCGATTGTAAGAAAATTTTCGCCCTGACCGCACTTTAAAGATGAATAAAAGTGATTCATAACACAATAAACAGACTATTTTAGAGCCAAATCACCTTTTTGATTCAATCTGATTCATCTGAAGCGTCGTTTATATCGTTTGTCAGCGCATGCTGTTTTTCTGTTCAATAACCACAGATTATTCACAGGCGAGGTGGGGTATGGAATCTCAGATCTGGGTTGTGAGCACGTTGCTTATCAGCATCGTGTTGATTGTGGTAACTATCGTCAAACTGAAGTTTCACCCATTCCTGGCGCTGCTGCTGGCGAGTTTTTTTGTTGGCGCAATGATGGGGATGAGCCCGCTGGATATGGTTAACGCCATTGAGAGCGGGATTGGCGGCACGCTGGGCTTCCTGGCGGCGGTCATTGGGCTGGGGACCATTCTCGGCAAGATGATGGAGGTTTCCGGCGCGGCGGAACGCATCGGCCTGACGCTCCAGCGCTGCCGCTGGCTGTCGGCGGATGTGATTATGGTGCTGGTGGGCCTGATTTGCGGGATTACGCTATTCGTTGAAGTGGGCGTCGTTCTGCTTATCCCACTGGCGTTTTCCATTGCCAAAAAGACCAACACGTCGCTACTCAAGCTGGCAATCCCGCTGTGTACGGCGCTGATGGCAGTGCACTGCGTGGTGCCTCCGCATCCGGCGGCGCTGTTCGTTGCCAACAAGCTGGGCGCGGATATCGGCACGGTGATCGTCTATGGTCTGCTGGTGGGCCTGCTGGCGTCTCTGGTCGGCGGCCCCTTGTTCCTGCGTCTGCTCGGCAACCGTCTGCCGTTTAAAGCGGTTCCGGCTGAGTTTTCCAACCTGGAAGTGCGCAAAGAAGAGACGCTACCGTCGCTCGGCGCCACACTATTTACGGTGCTGCTGCCAATCGGTCTGATGCTGGTAAAAACCGTTGCCGAACTGAATATGGCCAAAGGCGGCACGCTGTACATGCTGTTGGAGTTTATCGGTAACCCAATCACCGCGATGTTTATCGCCGTCTTCGTGGCGTACTACGTGCTGGGCATTCGCCAGGATATGGGGATGAGCACCCTGCTGACGCATACGGAAAACTGCTTCGGTTCGATTGCCAATATTCTGCTGATTATCGGCGCTGGCGGGGCCTTCAACGCCATTCTGAAAACCAGCGGCCTGGCCGATACGCTGGCGGTGATTTTGTCAAACCTCGACATGCACCCAATTCTGCTAGCTTGGCTGGTGGCACTGATTCTGCACGCCGCTGTCGGTTCCGCCACTGTGGCGATGATGGGCGCAACAGCTATCGTCGCACCAATGCTGCCGCTCTATCCCGGCGTGAGCCCGGAAATCATTGCTATCGCCATCGGCTCAGGCGCGATTGGCTGCACTATCGTAACGGATTCCCTGTTCTGGCTGGTTAAACAGTACTGCGGCGCAAGCCTCAACGAAACGTTCAAGTACTATACAACGGCGACCTTTATCGCCTCGTTACTTGCACTGGCCGGTACATTCCTGCTTTCTTTCATCATCTGAGCGCGAAGGACGTAATATGAAAAACGCTGACATGACCACTTTAATCGCACAGTTTCCTCTGCTGGAGGAGCTGATTGCCCTGAAAGAAACCACCTGGTTTAACCCGTCAACAACATCGCTGGCGGAAGGTTTACCCTATGTTGGTTTAACGACTGAAGACGTTCAGGACGCCCACGCCCGGCTCGATCGCTTTGCACCGTATCTGGCGCAAGCCTTCCCGGAAACCGCCGCGACCGGCGGTATTATCGAGTCGGAGCTGGTCGCTATCCCGGCAATGAAAACCCGGCTGGAAAAAGCCTTCAGCCAGCCGATTAGCGGCGATCTGTTGCTGAAAAAAGACAGCCACCTGCCGATTTCCGGCTCGATTAAGGCCCGCGGCGGCATTTACGAGGTGCTGACCCATGCGGAGAAGTTGGCTATCAACGCAGGCTTGTTAAAAACTTCCGATGACTACCGCAAGCTGCTGACCCCGGAATTCAGGCAGTTCTTTAGCCAGTACAGCATCGCCGTTGGATCCACCGGCAACCTCGGGATGTCGATTGGCATTATGAGCGCGCGTATCGGCTTTAAGGTGACGGTACATATGTCCGCCGACGCCCGGGCGTGGAAAAAAGCCAAACTGCGCAGCCACGGCGTTACCGTGGTGGAGTACGAAGAGGATTACGGCGTGGCGGTCGAGCAGGGGCGTAAAGCCGCCGAATCGGACCCGAACTGCTTCTTTATTGATGATGAGAACTCGCGCACCCTGTTCCTCGGCTACGCCGTGGCCGGTGAGCGGCTAAAAGCGCAGTTTTCTCGCGCAGGACGCGTGGTGGATGCCGATCATCCGCTATTTGTTTACCTGCCGTGCGGCGTCGGCGGCGGCCCCGGCGGGGTGGCATTTGGCCTGAAGCTGGCCTTCGGCGACCACGTGCACTGCTTCTTCGCCGAGCCGACCCACTCGCCTTGTATGCTGCTGGGGGTCTATACCGGCCTGCATGATGAGATTTCGGTTCAGGATCTGGGGATTGATAATCTGACTGCCGCCGACGGTCTGGCCGTAGGCCGCGCGTCGGGCTTCGTTGGCCGGGCGATGGAGCGCCTGCTGGATGGGTTCTATTCTCTAGATGACCAGACCATGTACGACATGCTGGGCTGGCTGGCGCAGGAAGAAAACCTGCGTCTGGAGCCGTCCGCTCTGGCGGGAATGGCCGGGCCGCAGCGGGTGTGCGCCAGCCAGGCGTATCAGCAGATGCACGGTTTCACCGCTGAGCAGATGCAGAACGCCACCCATCTGGTGTGGGCGACCGGCGGCGGTATGGTGCCGGAAGAGGAGATGGCGCAGTATCTGGCGAAGGGGCGTTAAGCCAGTCGACGGGTAAACAAAATGGCGACGAAGAGGTGCTTTCGTCGCCATTTTTTTAGCGCAGCAGATGCATCAGTTCAACCGGCGAGCGGTGCTGATTGAGTAAATCACGCAGGACGCGCATATAGGGGGCGCTCCAGCTGTAAAACTGCCGGTATCCCTCGCATAGCGCATTGGAGCCTTCTTCCAGACGCAACTGCGGGCAGCCGCCGCCGCATAATCTTAGCCAGGGGCAGCCCGCGCAGGCCGGCCCCGGTGGATTGTTAGCATAACTCACCGCCTCACCGCGCCAGGCACGTAGCGTGGCCTCAAACAGCGGCACCACAATGCGGTTCGCGTCTTCCTTGACCCAAATAGCAAACACCGCGCAGAGAAAATCCCCCCAAAGTCGGGCATCGGTGGGCTGCAGATGAGGAATAAACTTGATAGCCACGGCCCCCTTCGCGCTCAGTTGAAGGTAGACACGCTCGGGGTTTTCACACTCCTGACGATAAATAACCACTTCCTGCACCGGGATATTGCTCACCAGAGATTTGCAGTTACCGCAGTGCTGATCGTCACCGTAATCGGCCTGACATCCTGTCATATCACATCCTTAATAAACAAAATCACCTGTCGTATGTGCGTTATAGCAAACAGCAATGACAGAGAAAGTACTGCGAATGCGATCAAAAATTTGTCACGAACCGCCTGCCGCTGAACAAAATCACTCTGCTCAACGTCCATCAAATTACGGCTGCGGGTATAACGCCAGAGGATGATGGCGACGAACGGCAATATGCACAGCGAGATCCAGAACGGTAGCCCCGCCTGATGCCAGTGGTGCTTGATCGCCAGCGCCAGCAGCGCGCCATAGCCTAAAAGCGTGCGAAACCAGGCCAACGACGTGCGCTCCGGCTGCAGGCCCGGGTCGCTCTCGCGACGCGCCCGGCGATTATCCGGCATAGAGCACTAACGCCATGACCACCACGATAACAATCGTCAGCAGAATACTGATCAGCAGCAAAGTGCGGGTGTAGGGAAGGTCCTGCTTGAGCCGCATCGCCTTTTCGTTGCTCAGCCAGCGCAAATAGCCGTAGATCGCCAGACCACCGGCAAACAGGCACAACAGTAGAGCGAGGATTTCGCGAATCAGCGGCGTGGCAAAATCCGGCGCCAGCTGGTCCAGACCAACGCCACCGGCCAGAAAGCCAAGAGAGGTGCGGATCCACGCCAGAAAGGTACGTTCGTTGGCCAGCGAGAAACGGTAGTCCGGCGCTTCGCCAAGGCGGGATATTTTCATCATGACTCCTTGATTTGTGTTCACAGGTAAAACGCCATCCCTGCTCATTTTAATTATTGTAAACACCGTTACCTTGATATGCTTTTGCTATCCACCACAGGGAGGTTAGATGGAAACCATATCGCAAAATAAATGTAGTTCATTGGGTATGCTCTTCGGCGCCATAGCACTGATTCTTGGCATATTCCATTTCTCCGTTGGCCCCTTTTCTGCTCCACCACCAACGCTGGAAGGCGTGATTGCCGAAAAAGTCTCTTCCGTCAAAAAAGGCATTATCGCCGGATTGAAGGGAGAGAAGCCACAGATTATCGCAGAGAAAAAAGCTGTCGATATCGATAAAATACTTGATAACGCGGGGATTTTACTCGCAGTTATTGCGCTGGTTTGCGCCTTCATTGGCGGTATGCGCAAGGAAAATGGCTGGAGCATCAGCGGTGCATTAATCTTTGGCGGCGGAACTCTCGCTTTGCATGCTCTGCTTTTTGGTATCGGCCTGGTTTGCGGCATCATTCTGTTAATCCTGATATTTTCCTTTCTCGGCGGTGGTTCACCGATTTAGCCGCCTGCGGAAAACGGCCTGCAGGAATCTCCGCCTGCAGGCTTCTCAACTCAGAACTTCTGCTTTTTCTCCTCAACCTTCACGCCCTGGGTCGGCAGGCCGGTGTCGTAGTCACGTACTACCGGGGAATAGCCGTCCTGCGGACGCGGGCGGAAAGCGCCCATCCAGCGCGGCTGGGCCTCAGGCCGCCACGGGCGCAGGCTCCACTGATAGGTGCGGAACGGGTCGCGGATTTTATCCATATAATCCAGCAGCGCATCGTGCATTCGGCAGCGAACGTCGGCGAATTCATGGACATCGATCAGGTTATGTAGCTCATCCTGGTCATTTTTCCGATCATACAGTTCATCACTGGTAAACAGATTGAGCACCAGTTTGTACTCATCGGTCACCCAGCAGCGCACCGGGATAAAACCGCCAAAGCTGTCATGCTCAATCTCATAACGGTTGAATTCCACCATCACACCGCGCGGCGTTTCGGCTTGCAGGATGTTTTCCCCCGGCAGGATATCCGGCTTATCGATGCCCGCCAGCGCCATCATCGTCGGCAGCAGGTCGATATGGCTGACCGGCGTATCGATCTGCATGGATTCCCCCTGCGGCGGGCGCATTATCAGCGGGATACGGGTGATGTCGTCATACATCGCCGCGCCTTTGCTGATGAGCTTATGCGCGCCCATCATCTCGCCGTGATCGGAGGTGTAAATCACCCAGGTATTCTCCCGCTGTTCCGGGGTTAAGGCATCGATCACCCGACCAATCTGGTCATCAACAAAGTCGTTGCAGGCAAAATAGAGCGGATGGTGATAGCGCCCGTCTTCGCCCAGCGGGGACGGCATAGCCTCGGACCATAGCCGATGGTGCTCGGGTTTGTTCGCCAGCGAGTCATGAGCCTTCGGCCCGAGGTCGTAATAAAAGTCCTGATACTTCTCCAGATACTCCACCGGGCAGGTAAACGGATGGTGCGGCTCGTCATAGGACACCACCATCAGGAACGGCTCGTCGGCGCGCGTGGGTTGATGCAGGAAGTCTACCGCCCGATTGCTGATGCGGTGCGCCCAGGTAAAGGTTTCGTCGATACCGTGTCGCTGTAAATCTTCAACCGAGTTCAGGCCGTTGCGCCACAGGCTGATCTCTTCCTCGGTCAGTTCCGCGAGGTAATTCGCGCCATCAAACCAGTAGTCAGCATCCCACTCAGAAGGGCACTCGCCGGTGCCGAAATAGTCGTGGCCGTCGAGATGCCACTTGCCGATATAGCAAGTGTGGTAGCCCGCATCTTTGAAGTAACGTCCCATGGTGGAGATGTTTTTCCCCGGCGCGACGTTATTAGTCCATGGGCCGGACTGGTTGGCGTAAATCCCGGTAAACAGCCCGGCGCGCGCCGGGGTGCATACCGGCGAGCAGGTGTAGGCGGAATTGAAGCGGATACCTTCAGCGGCCAGATTATCAATATTATTGGTATTCAGCGGCTTACCGCTGTAACAGCCCACCATATTGGTGGCCTGGGTATCGGTCATAATAAACAGGAAATTGGGGCGACTCATGATTTTTCCTTAACGTCAGAAACACCGTTCACATTGGTTGTGCGGCCTGTTTGCCAGCTGCTGTAGATCAAATAGATCACGACCGCGGCGGCGATGGCGTAGCTAAGAACCGTCAACCACTGAGAGTTGTAACCACCAAACTGCGCCAGACCGGAATAGACGCCAATCATTGCGAAAAGGACACCAATTGAGGCGATCTTCACGTTTTTCCACGGTTTCATATCTACCGCAAAGGCATCATGGAATTTAAACGGCGTTGCGCGCGGCTTAATGAGGCCGATAATCAGCATCACCACTACGTTGATGCAGAAAGTACAGGCCAGTACGTAGAGGAAGTGGAAATCGAACTTCACCAGATAGTTGATAGTGATATAGCTGACGATGCCGAGCCCCATCGCAACCTTTGCTGCCAGCGCTGGAATGCGCGGGAAGAAGAAGCCCATAATGACGATGGTAACCAGCGGGACGTTGTATATGCCATTGAGCTGTTTCATCCAGCTGTAAAGTCCCTGCGGCGCATAGGCAATCCACGGCGCAACCAGCACGGAAACCACCGCCACGATGAAACCAAAGCGACGACCTACACTAACCAGTTTGTCAGGGCTGGCTTGCTCATTAATCAAACGGCGATAAATTCCCAGGCTAAACAGCGTCGAGGCGCTGTTGAGAAAGCCGCAGAACGCGCTGATAATCGCGCCGAATAACACCGCGCTAAAAAAGCCGATCAGCGGCAACGGCATCACTTTGTTCACCAGCGCCGGATAGGCCATATCCGCACTCGGCAAATCCTGGAAGAGGTGGAAGGCAATAACCCCGGGCAGAACCAGAATCAGCGGATCCAGCATCTTCAGCACCGCCGTCAAGAGCGCCCCTTTTTGCCCTTCCGACAAGCTTTTTGATGCCAGGGTACGCTGAACAATCCCCTGGTTAGTACACCAGTAGAAGGTATTCACCAGGATGAGCCCGGTCAGCGCCGCGCCAATCGGTACCGGGTCGTTACTGCCGCCGATGGAGTTCAGCATCTGGCTGTGGTCCTCGGTTAAGCGCGTAATGCCTTCACTCAGGCTACCTTTGCCCATTGCCATCAGGCCGAATAACGGCACCATCAAGCCACCAATCACCAGGCCAATACCGTTGATCACATCGGCAATCGCAATCGCGCGCATTCCGCCGACGACGGCATATAGGATGCCGCAGAACCCCAGCACGACAGCCATCAACCAAATGGCGGTGTGTTGCGAAATCCCAAATGTTTCAGTGACATGGAACATACTGTTAAAGGCAAGTGCGCCAGAGTACAGGATGATGGGCAGAAAACAGATCCCTGTCGCAATCAAAAAGCAGCAGTCGATAATGATACGGGTGGTTTTGTCATAGCGTTCTTCAATAAAATCCGGAATGGTCGCAATGCCGCGTTGTAAATAGCGCGGCAAAAAAATCAGCGCCAGAAAAATCAGTGGAATCGCGGAGATCACTTCCCACGCCATCACCGACATCCCGCTACGATAGGCCTGGCCGGTCAATCCCACCAGCTGTTCCGTCGAGAGATTGGTTAGCATCAGCGATGCGGCAATCACCGGCGCTTTTAACGAACGTCCTGCCAGAAAATATCCCTGTTGCGAACCGGTATCCGCCTTTCGCAACTTCCACCAGGTGATTACCGCCACCAGTAGCGTAAAACCCACAAAGCTCAGAATTTGAAGCGTATTCATCTCATAGCCCTTGTTTTTCATTATGTCCCGGCAGCTGTAGAGCCAACATGAGGTATTGCTCACCGGGTCAGGCAGTCAGATTTCTTAAAATACAAACGTCATATCCCTGAACGAATTTTTTCTGTTATGTTCAGGTTGTGGGCATAATTCTCCGACGGGGAAATAAAATGAATGGAAACTTGCAAAATTCGCATGTAAAAAACGAAACTACGTACAATATTCCCCTGTTGATTAACGAAAATGTGATCTCAAGCGGAATTTCTTTGATCTCACTATGGCATACCTACGCCGATGAACATTATCGGGTAATTTGGCCTCGCGATAAGAAAAAACCCCTCATCGCCAACTCATGGGTAGCGGTCTATACCGTTCAGGGCTGTGGGAAAATTCTGCTAAAGGATGGCGAGAAAATCACATTAACCGGAAACTGTATTATTTTTTTAAAACCAACGGATATTCAGTCCTATCACTGCGAAGGTTTAGTCTGGGAACAGTATTGGATGGAATTTACTCCAACCAGCATTATGGATATTCCGCTTCGGCAACAAAGCGTTATTTATAATGGCGAAAATTATAATCAGGAACTGGCGGAGGTTTCACGTTTAATTACATCTCCTGATTCAATGAAAAATAATCTGGCGGTTGCCTTTCTTACCAAAATAATATATCAGTGGATTTGCCTTATTTATGCTGAAGGTAAAAAAGACCCTCAGCGGATACAAGTTGAAAAACTGATAGCAGCACTGCATGGCAGCCTGCAACGGCGCTGGAGCGTCGCGGATATGGCTGCCACCATCCCCTGCAGCGAGGCATGGCTGCGCCGTTTGTTCTTACGCTATACCGGTAAAACGCCGAAGGAATACTACCTGGATGCCCGGCTGGAACTGGCGCTTTCGCTATTAAGACAAGAGGGGAATTCGGTGGGTCAGGTGGCGGATATGCTCAACTTCTTTGACTCATTTCATTTCAGCAAAGCGTTTAAGCATAAGTTTGGCTACGCGCCATCATCGGTCCTGAAACATGCAGACCGGCACCCATTGGATGCCGGTCGACAAGGTTAGCGCAGTTCCGGCCAGTACTCTTTGTTGGCCGCAATCAGGTCGTCGAGAATCGCTTTAGCAACGGAGGCGCTCGGTACGGTTTTCGACAGCGCAATGGCCTGCCACAGCTTGTGGTAAGAGCGGTGTTCCCAGGCATCCACCACCAGTTTTTCCACCGCCACCTGCTGGCTCATCATCCCTTTCTGGAAGTGAGGAATATCGCCGACCGTTAGCGGCTCCGGTCCGTTGTGGCCGACCAGGCATGGAATTTCCACCATCGCATCAGCATCAAAGTTATGAATCGCGCCGTTGTTCGGCACAATCAGCAGCATGCGTTCCTGGGTATTAAAGGCAATAGCCGCCGCCAGATCGACGATATAGGAAGCATGTTCGTCGATTTCCAGATCGCCTGCCGAAGAGTTACCCGCTTCAATAATCGCCCGACAGGCGCTGAAGACGTTTTTCTCACGATGATCCATCACTTCGTTCGCTCGGGTGCGTTCCGGATTGGAGTGCGCCACCACATAGTCCGGGAACAGATAATACTTGAGGTAAGTATTCGGCATCGTATCCGGATCCAGCGCCTGCACGTCTTTCGCTTTGGCGAAGGTATCGTTCCAACTCGCTTCGGTGTGCGGGTCGTTCGATGGCGGAACATAGCCATATTTCGCCACATGTTCGCGCAGCTTCGGCATCAGATCGTTACCCTGCAGATCTTCAATCGAGGTCCACCAGCCAAAGTGGTTAAGGCCGTAGTAGCGCACGCGCATCTGCTTGCGATCCTTGAGACCGACGATTTGCGCCATCCGCCCTTCAATGCCGATCGGCATATCGCAAATGTTGAGAATTTTAGCGTTCGGACGCAGGCGACGAGTCGCTTCCGCCACAATTGCCGCCGGATTGGAGTAGTTGAGCATCCAGGCATTCGGTGAATATTTTTCCATATAATCCACCAGCTCGAGTACGCCGCCGATAGAACGCATACCGTAGGCAATACCGCCAGGGCCGCAGGTTTCCTGGCCCAACACGCCGTGGCGCAGCGGGATTTTTTCGTCTTTTTCACGCATCGGATATTTGCCCACGCGGATGTGCGCCATCACGAAATCAACGTCGGTAAAGGCCGCCTGCGGGTCGGTGGTGTAGCTGAATTCAATCTCCGGTGCCTGCTCTTTGAGAATTACTTTGCACGCCTCGGCGATGGTCTCCTGACGCGCGCCGTCGTTGTCGTAAAATTTCAGCGCCCGCAGCGGGAAGCGATCCTGGTTTGCTAACAGCATCAGTACGATGCCCGGGGTAAAGGTACTGCCGCCGCCTGCGATAACAACTGAGAATTTTTTCATGATACTGCCTCCGTCATGGTGGTTTGTTCGGTCTGTAGAGAATCTTTCATTAGGGTTTCAAGCTGGTCGCGGACCTGGGGAACATGCAGGCCGACGATGACCTGAATCCCGTTACCGCGGCGCACAACGCCGTGGGCGCCCAGCGCTTTAAACACGTCATCACTTTGCGTTTTCGCCATGTCGACCAGCGCAATACGCAGCCGGGTGGCGCAGTTATTAATACTCTCGATATTGCCCGCCCCGCCCAGCGCCTGCAGGAAGCCTGCGGCCTGACCCAGTTTGGTATCCGTTGCCCCTGCGGCGCTGGTTTTGCCGCGCGCGGCCTGGTAATCGGCTTTGCTGTAGAGTTTGATTTCGCTCTCTTCACGGCCCGGCGTTTTCAGGTTCAGGCGCAGAATCAGCGCACGGAAAATGACGAAATAGAGCGCGGTGAAGCACACGCCAACGCCTATCTGGATAAACATCATCGACGCGTGGTTGTGGAACATGGGGATCCAGTTTTGCGGCAGGAACTGGTCAAGCAGGCCGCCGCCAAAGTTGCCCACCACGCCGCAGATATACATCACCGTCGCCATGGTCGCCGCCAGTACAGCGTGGACGGCAAACAGCAGCGGCGAGATGAACAGGAAGGTGAATTCCAGGGGTTCGGTTATCCCCACCAGCATGGCGGTCAAAGTGGCAGGAATCAGCAACCCGGCAACCTTGACGCGGTTTTCCGGCGCGGCGGTGAAGTAAAGCGCCAGCGCAATGCCTACCGAACCAAAGACCTTCGAGTTACCGTGCAGCGCAAATCCGCCTTCCGGGAACAGGGTTTTCAGCGCTTCGGTGCTTTGGCTGAACTCCTGTAAATGCTGTGCCCAGTAGACCTGAATACCGCCTTCTACCACCGCAGGACCGAAGATAAATGGGCCGTAGACGAAGTGGTGCAGACCGGTCGGGATCAGAATGCGTTCGAGGAAGATGTATACCCAGACGCCCAGCGCCCCGGCGGAGCGTAAAAAGGCCTGTAGCGACTCAATGCCCATCTGCACTTTTGGCCAGCCGAGCAGGGTGAGCCAGGCGCAGGGGATCATCGCCAGGAAAGCGACAATCACCACAAACGAGGAGCCCTGAAAGATGCCGAGGAATACCGGCAGCGGTTTATCGAAATAGCGGTTATGCAGGGCAGTCACCAGCCCGGAAATAACGATCGCGCCGATAATGCTGGTATCGAGCGTTTTAATCCCGGCCATCATCGTCAGGCCGCTGCCTGCGGTCGGTTCAACGGAAAAGTCGACGCCGAAGAAATGGCCCCAGGTCATCCCCATGGCGTTGATGAAATAGTTCCAGGTGAGAAAACTCACCAGTACCGCCAGACAGGCCCGGCCCTGAGCCTGTTTCGCCAGGCCGATCGGCAGACCGACGGCAAAAATCAGCGGCATATTACGAAAGACGGTCCAGCCGCCCTCTTCGATAATGTGAACGATCTGAGCAAATAAACTATCGGGTGCTGTGAGCGCTTCGCCGACGAACATCGGGTTACGCAGCATAATGGCGATACCCACCACGATCCCGGCGAAAGGAAAGAGTAAAACCGGGGTAAACATGGCGCCGCCAAAGCGTTGTATTTGACTGAGCATTTGAAAATCCTCATGTAACAACTCGTAGGGTGAGTGGCCTTATTCATACCCGGCATACTTCACGTACAGCGGTGAATTATTCAGGGTAACTATTTGTACTGGCCTGAAACGAGGATAGAAATTTGCCCGAGCGGTAACATGCAGCACCGTTGCGATTCGTGATCGCTTTCATGGTTTTAATTACGTCAATGTTGTCTACTTTTTTATAAAAAAATAGACATGATGAATTCGGCTTATGAAATCACCATGACGAATAGTTTTTATCTTTATGTATTCATTTAATTTTTATAGACAATTGTCCATTCATCATCGTTTTCAACATAGTGAATAGAGGTCTACTGGTGATCTACAAATCCATCGCCGACAGATTGCGTCTGCGGCTGAATTCCTCCGATTTCGATATCGGCAGCCCGCTTCCAGGCGAAAAAAAGCTGGCGGAAGAGTTCGGCGTCGCGCGCATGACCATCCGTAAAGCCATCGATCTGTTAGTCGCGTGGGGACTGGTGGTGCGTCGGCACGGTTCCGGTACCTATGTCGCCCGCAAAGACTTACATCATGAAACCACCAATCTGACCGGGCTGGCCGAGGTACTACGCAAGCATGGCAAAGAGGTGATGAGCCGGGTACTGGTTTTCGAGGTGATGCCCGCGCCTCCGGCTATCGCCAGCCTGCTGCGGATACAAATTGATGAACGTATCTACTTCTCGCGCCGGGTGCGCTATGTCGATGGCAAGCCGCTAATGCTGGAAGACAGCTATATGCCGGTGAAGTTGTTTCGTAATCTATCGTTGGTGCATCTGGAGGGGTCGAAGTTCGATTATATCGAGAAGGAGTGCGGAATAACCATCAGCGGTAACTATGAAACGCTGTCGCCAGTGCTGGCGGACAAGCAGCTGGCGCAGTCGATGAACGTACCAGAACAAACGCCGCTGCTGCGCATTACCTCCCTTTCCTACAGCGACAGCGGCGAGTTTCTTAACTACTCGGTGATGTTCCGTAACGCCAGCGTGTATCAGGTGGACTACCATCTGCGGCGCGTCCACGCGGAAAATCCGTTAACCCATTCCCCAGAACAGCACCGCCAGTAGCTGCGGAGTGATGATACGTAGGAACATGACCAGCGGATAAACGGTGGCGTAAGAGAGCGCCGCCGCGCCGCTGGTGGCGTGCAGGTTGTTGGCAAAAGCCAGTGCCGGGGGGTCGGTCATTGAACCGGCCAGCATGCCGCATAGGGTCAGGTAGTTCATCTTCGCAAACATACGCGCCAGAATCCCGACTGTCAGTAGCGGTATACCGGTGATAAAGATGCCGTAGACAATCCAGCTCATACCGTCGCCTTCAATCAGCGTCGCCACAAAGTCGCCGCCGGATTTTAGCCCGACTACCGCCAGGAACAGCACAATACCCAACTCGCGCAGCGCGAGGTTGGCGCTGGGCGGCATAAACCAGTACAGCTTACCGATACTGCCGATACGCCCGAGGATTAGCGCCATAATCAGCGGCCCGCCGGCCAGACCCAGCTTCAGCGCCGCCGGGAATCCAGGAATAAACAGCGGTATAGAGCCCAGTAGAACGCCCAGACCAATGCCGATAAACACCGGCAGCATCTGCACCTGCTGGAGTTTTTGCTGCGCGTTGCCAAGCTCGGCGGCAACCGCGTCAATCGCTTCCGGGCGGCCCACCAGATTCAGGATATCGCCGAACTGCAGGCTGGCATGGCTGCTGGCGACCAGCTCAACCCCGGCACGATTGAGGCGTGAGATAACCACGTCATAGCGCTGTTTAAAGTGCAGATCGCGAATTCTTTTACCCAATACCTTCTCGTTGGTGACCACCACGCGTTCAACTTTCAGGTCGGTACCGCGAGTGGAAAGTGAGGTAGAGACTTCTTTGCCAATCACCAGTTGAGCGTTATGTAAATCCTCTGGCCGCCCAACCAGATGCAGCAGGTCGCCAAGCTGAATCAGGGTATTCGGCGCAGGCACCATCAGCATCTCCTCACGCTTGAGACGCGAGCAAATCAGCTTATCGCTGTTAAGCATTGGCACATCCTGAATCGCCATATTATTCAGGTTGGGGTTTTCCACGCGAACGTTGATGGTTTGCAGATGAGAATGACCGTTGCCGCTGTTCTCATCAAACTGCTGGGCCTCTTTTTCGACATTAATGCGGAAAAACAGCCGAACCAGCCACATCGTCAGCAGAATGCCGCAAATACCGAACGGATAGGCCATGGCATAGCTCATCCCCATCTGGTCGACGGTATCAAACGGCACGCCAAGGTCGCGCAGGATCTGCTGCCCGGCCCCCAGTGCTGGCGTGTTAGTAACGGCCCCGGAGAAGATGCCAAGCACCACAGGAAGAGGGATATCGAACAGTTTATGCAGGACTGCGGTGACCAGACCGCCGAGGATCACGATAAGAATCGCGAAGAGATTAAGCCGCAGGCCGGAGACGCGCAGCGAGGCGAAGAAGCCCGGTCCCACCTGGATACCGATGGTATACACGAAGAGAATCAGGCCAAATTCCTGAATAAAGTGCAGCATTGGGCTGCTGAGCGTAATGCCCGCCTGGTCCACGAAGTGGCCGACGATGATTCCGCCAAACAGCACGCCTCCAATACCAAAGCCGACACCGCGCACTTTTACATTGCCGATCCACAATCCAACTACCGCAACCAGCGCCAATACGCTAACGGTCAATGCTATATCACTCATCGTCTCTTCCCTGTGAATAACATTATCAACAAAGAGGATTATGACTGGCGCTCAATAGACTGTATGCCGCCTGGCGCACAATAATCACGGCATCAGGTTCGCTATTCCGGCGCGTCTTTACTTTTCACCGCAATTTTCAGCTGCTGAATGCTTTTATCTGGAGAAGGCAGCGCTTCCGGCATCGTGCCGCCAAGATCTTTAATCGTCTGACGCACTTTTGCCCCACTTCATAATGGGTTTGTTGACGGATCGCCATTTTGCACAACCAGATAGCAGGCGTAGCGGGATAGATGAACATCTTCAAGATTCCTGCTAGCACCGGAACCCAATTCAACCATTTTGTTGGACTCAACAAAATGGTCGCCGGATTGCTGACCGCTCGCTTCACATGAAATTATCGCTTTAGAAATAACCTTTTGAAAATTTCTCCACTCTATAGTCCAGTAAAGATCCAAGGTTTCGGGCAGACCAATACTCTCTTCCCGCCTCATCTCTATTTTTAATCGCTTCAAATGGCTGCTGTTCGTTCATCACATATCCTTTGTTTCAGTAAGCCTATAAAATCTGATTATTTTTTAAACTGAAACATCTGTTGCAGCAAGGGCATTTTATGAGCACCAGCGCACAAAAAAGCCCCGAAAATCGGGGCTTTATAGGTGTTCACTTAATTAGCTATTCAAGGCGGGACGATCGCTGATGGCGATACGCTGCGGAGCTATCTGTTCCGGCTCGTTACGAGTCAAATCGATATGCAGCAGGCCATTGGTAAAGGTTGCCCCGGAGACTTCCATATTTTCGGCGAGCGTAAAGCTCAGGCTAAATGCCTGGCTCACCAACCCCTGATGCAGCCATTTGGTCTCTTTTTCCGGCTGCTGCGGCGTACCTTTTACCGTCAGGCGCGTACCTTCCAACTGGACATCCAAATCTTCCTGACGGAAACCGGCCAGCGCAAGAGTTATGCGATAGTGGTTATCGTCGCTTTTTTCGATGTTATAGGGTGGGAAGGTCTGACTTTCACCGGCGGTTTGCAGGGCATTGGCCAGTTTGTCAAAACCGATCCATTGACGCAGCAGTGGGGATAAATCGTAGTTACGCATAGTATGTTTCTCCTTCTAAGAAGCGAGTTGATATCTGCAAATCCTGTGGATTTACATTTGCCTCCTGACGGCAGGCAGATTTTTAGTTTTATATCGGGCCGCATTCGCGACCCACGTAATTAGTTGATTTCGATGCGGCGCGGTTTATTCGCTTCAGGAATAACTCGCTCCAGGTCGATATACAGCAAACCGTTGACCAGGTTAGCACCGCGGATATGAATATTTTCCGCGAGCTGGAATTTACGCTCAAAGTTACGCTCGGCGATACCCTGGTACAGATAGGTACGCTCTTTCTGCTCGGCCGTATGGGAACCTTTAACAATCAACAGGTTGTCCTGAGTGGTAATCTCCAGTTCACTCTCTGCAAAACCCGCAACCGCAATCGCGATGCGGTAGTTGTTCTCGTCTACTAACTCAACGTTGTACGGAGGGTAGCCGCCATTACTCTGGCTTTGATTATTTTCTAACAGATTGAAAAGGCGGTCGAAACCAATAGCAGAACGATACAGCGGGGAGAGATCGAAATTACGCATAATAAATAGCTCCTGAAATCAGCGAGAATTATCTGACCTTCCATCATGGACAGGCCGTTATTACCCAGAATACCCATTCGGCGTATTCTCAGCGGGACACATTCCTAAAATGGGTTTAATAACGTTATTTTCAAGATGAAAAGGGCAATTTTTTTTGCAGTTTGTTGTCTATTGCTTAGACTGGAGTCACAGCACAAAAGGCAAAGTGCGACGCCTGCCACAGTGCAGCGCAATAACACTATGCATCCATGGAATGGCTCGATATAACCGATAGAAGGTTCTATCAACGCCCGTAACAATGACGGAAGAATGATGAAAAGCGGTCTGTTAAAGCTAATCCTGTTCAGCGGGATAATAATTTCAAGCGGGTGCTCCAGCGTCATGTCACATACCGGCGGCAAAGAAGGAACCTACCCGGGGACCCGCTCCAGCGCGCAAACGCTGGGTGATGACGATACTAACTGGGGAGTCAAATCTCTGGTCGCTCTGGATATGCCGCTCACCGCCGTGATGGACACACTGCTGCTGCCGTGGGATATGTTCCGTACCGATAGCTCGGTCAAATCGCGCGTGGAAAAGAGCGAGAAAGAGACGCTGGCCACCAACTCCGTGATCCCGCCAGCGCCAATGCCTAACCCGTAATTTAGCGTGCCGTTGCGGTTATCCAAAGCTGGCGATAACCGTCCACCTCTTCCATCCAGGCAAGCTGTTTGCCGTCTGGCGAAAAGACGATCGCATCGGCTGAGGGCGGATTTTCGTGTCCGGCAGTTAAAAAGGTGATCACCCCACTCTGCGCATCGCAGAGCGCAATTCGACTCTCCAGCACAAAGCCCAGCCATTTTCCTGATGGATGCCAGTTAAACGCCGATTGAATATCTGCGCTATTGTGGGTTAGCTGCCGCGGTTCGCCGCCTTGTGGCGAAATAATCCATAGCTGAACGACGCCGGTATCATCACGCATCAGAAAAGCAATCTCCGTGGCCTGCGGGTTGGCCCGCACCCAGTGGCGCGGCGTATTCGCAAGCCCAGGGTAACGACGTTCATGAGTAAACGTTAAGCGACGCTGAACAACGCCAGCCGGAGGTGCGGGCATCGTCGTTTCTGTACCTGCCAGAGGCCCATCGCCCAGCAGCTTCCAACCCTTTTCAGTCTTCGGCAACTCGACAATAAAAAGCTCCGGTACTTTATCGCCATTCATCGACTGCGTATCGCCGATAAACGCCAGCGCATGGTTGCCGACCCAGCCCTCTTCATAGGCCCGGTTGATGTCGTCGCTACCCGGGGTGGGCGTCGGCGTTGTCCGACTGACCAGTACGCACCAGTGGCTGCCGCCATATTCTCGCGGATGCTGCCCACGCGGCGTGACCGGGCCATAGGGCGCCGCCACGCCAACGTTGCGCAGATCGAGTAATGGATCACGCTCGTGCAGCACATGGTCGTTATAGGTAAAGCTGACAAATTCGCCGTTTGGGCTGAAGACATGCACATGGCTGCCACCGCGCAGCGCCCCTGGCGTATACGGGGCGGTGATATCCATCGCATCAAGATTGTGCGTTTCTCCCCGATATGTCACCACGCCGCGACGATGGTGGAAATCGTAATGCCAGTACTCATCCGGGTTTTCCGGGCCATGGATAAAAACGTACTGGTCTGCCGAAGGATGAACGGTCACCACGCCAACGTGCGCATTGTTTGTCGCACGATAGATCACTTCAACATCGCCGCTTTCAATATTGACGCGTTCAATGGTTTCGCCGGTAAACGACGACCCGGACGGACGGACGTCAAAAACCAGCCACTGGCTATCCGCCGTCCAAGTGCGTGTATTGGTAAGCTGATGATTACGTGGAGCAAAGGTGACTTGTTTCATAGACGGATAAACTCTGAAGCCTAATTAGCGCTTCAGAGTAGTTGATCTGCCAAAAGATGACTATGGTTCAAGCGCAGGAACAGGAGTAACTAAAGTCTTATCTCTTACCCAACCCGACACATTATCAAGGACTAATCGAGACATAGCCTCCCGGGTACTCCAGGTCGCGCTTGCCATATGCGGAGTCACCACAACATTCGCACGGTGCAACAGTCCCTGCGGAACTTCAGGTTCGTGACTAAAAACATCCAGCCCTGCTCCAGCAATGATTCCTACTTCCAGGGCTTTAACCAGTGCAGGTTCATCCACTACACTACCGCGAGAAATGTTAATTAAAATACCGCTCGCTCCCAGAGCTGTTAGCACCCGGTCATCAATAAGTGCCAGGTTTTCTGCGCAACCTGGTGTACATACCATCAAAAAGTCGCTGTGTGACGCCAGAATAGAAATATCCTCAACCCAAGTATAATCCAACCCGGGTATTGCTTTACGGTCGCTATAGGAAACCTGTATCGCAAACCCTTCGCACCGTCGCGCGATTGCCTGCCCAATTCTCCCCATTCCAACAATCCCAACTCGCGAACCCGAAACCTTGTGTGTCCATGGAAAACCACCCTGACGCCAGCCCCCTTCTTCAATAAACTTCTGTGCAGCAACGATTTGCCGCGACGTCGCCAACATCAACCCCATGGCTAAATCAGCAACATCATCAGTTAATACCCCTGGCGTATGGCTGACGGCAACATGATGATCGGCTGCGGCACGAACATCTACGCCATCGTAACCCACGCCAAAAACAGCGATCAGTTCCAGAGACGGTAGGCTGGAAATAAGTTGACGTGTTACGATAGCCTCACCATTCGTAATCATAATAGTGAATTGTTCCGCCAAAATATCTAACTCGTCGACTGTAAGTGACTCATATTCATAAACTTCGTACAATCGTTCTAGTTCTGCTGTCAGTTGTTCAGGTAATGATGCTTGTTTTAATATTTTCAATTTCATGCTTATTTATTCACTTATAATGAAGAATGGACTGACTGCTTTATTGACGTGCTTTTACCGGGTCGGGAAACGGCTATGCCGACAATCCCTCCTAATATCAGAGCGATGGCAACAATAAGCAGACCGTAGTGATAGCTATTTGTCAGATCTTTAATCTTGCCTAAAATTGGAGGCAGACCCAACCCAACAAAATTTGCGATAGTATTAATAAAAGCAATAGATGCAGCAGCAGCAACACCGGCAAGCTTTTCAGTGGTGACAGCCCAAAAAACTGGAGTCAAGGCAAAGTTAAATCCAACCGTAAGTACCAGAAGAATATAGGAGACCAGCAGATTACCTGAATAAATAGCAATCCCTAGAGATATCCCGGCCAAAATCAATGGCAATCCCATATGTAATGATCGTTCTTTCGTCAGATCAGAATGACGCCCATTAAGATACATAAATAAACATGCGAAAATGAATGGCACAGCAGCTAGTAAACTAATAACAAAATTACTCTGCTCGCTGGCAATACTTTTTATAATCAAAGGTAAGAACAAAGTAATACCGATAGACCCGAAAGCCTGCAAAAACCATACTAAGCTTAACAATAAGACAACTTTATTTTTCAATGCACTTAGCCATGAGTGGTTTTTGTTAACCATGACACTTCGGTTATCTTCAGCTAACTGTGATACCAACCATTCTTTTTCTGAACCCGATAGCCAATGAGCCTTTTCAGGACTCGATGGCAGCAGCCATAAAACCATAATACCAAGAATAATTGCCGGTATCCCCTCAATCGCAAATAACCAGCGCCAACCCGCGATATCTGCAATACCATGCATATTTAAAATAAATCCTGAGACCGGCAACCCAATTATCGATGCAAGAACTGACCCCATATAAAAAAAGGACATAGCCCGAGCTCTATTACTTTTAGGAAACCAGCAGGAAATATAGTAAATAATACCTGGAGTAAATCCAGCCTCAGCCATTCCCAATAGAAAGCGCATCACGTAGAGCTGCGTTGGCGTATGTACCAGTGACATCCCGGCGCTTACAACTCCCCAGGTAATCATTATCCTCGCAATCCAGATACGAGCACCTACTCGGGTCATAATAATATTGCTGGGAATTTCAAAAATGATATAGGAGATATAGAACATCCCCACACCAAGCCCATACATACTGGCTGTCAACCCTAAATCGGCATTCATTTGTAAGGCCGCGATAGATATATTAGTTTTATCTAAGTTCGCGACAAAATAACAAATAATGACAAAAGGTATTATTTTGATGTTAAGTTTTTTTAATGTAGATGTATAGAGTTCAATGCTCATGTATTATTACCTCACCACCTTGCCTTCAAGAATAAAAAACTATCGTCAGAAGGCAAAGTTTGATATAGAGAAACTAATAAACTGATTAGAATATTACCACTCAGCAACAACACCATCTTCCAGGCGCCACAACGGATTACGCCAGTCCGGCGCATTTTTACTTAACTCTATAACCCTTGCTTCATCGATTTCTACGCCAAGCCCCGGCTTCATTAGCGGTTTAAAGAAGCCGCCTTCCATATTGAAATCTTCTTTATTCTTCACAAAGTCGAGTAATTCCGCGCCTTTGTTATAGTGAATGCCCATGCTTTGCTCCTGGAATACGGCGTTATAGGAAACAAAGTCAATGTGCAGGCAGGCGGCCAGCGCGATAGGCCCCAGCGGGCAGTGCGGTGCCAATGCCACATCATAAGCCTCTGCCATACCAGCGATTTTGTAGCATTCGGTGATACCACCGGCATGGGACAGATCAGGCTGCAAAATGGCCAGACCGCCCGCTTCCAGCACGCGTTTAAATTCAAAACGCGAGAACATGCGTTCGCCTGCGGCAATAGGAATTGAGGTTTGTGCTGCCAGCCGTGGGTAATATTCCGCTTGTTCCGCCAGAACCGGTTCTTCAATAAATAATGGGCGATACTGTTCCAGTTCTTTAATTAATACTTTTGCCATTGGCGCGCTAACGCGACCGTGGAAATCGAGACCGAATTCAATTTCAGTGCCAAAAGCCTCGCGAATTTGCGCTACGGTGTTCACCGCCGCATCTACCGCACGTGAGTTATCGATAAGTCCCAGCTCTTCACAGCCATTTAATTTAAAGGTATCAAAACCGATCCCGCGCAGTTTCTTGATACCATCAATCACTTCTGCCGGACGATCGCCGCCGACCCAGCTGTAGGCTTTGATTTTGTCTCGTACCAGGCCGCCCATCAGCTGCCAGACCGGCGCATTCAGTACTTTGCCTTTAATATCCCACAGCGCCTGGTCGATACCGGCGATGGCGCTCATTAGGATCGGGCCGCCGCGATAAAAACCCGCACGGTACATCACCTGCCACAGGTCGTTGATACGCGCCGGGTCCTGACCTATCAGATAGTCACCAAGTTCATGCACTGCCGCTTCTACGGTTCGCGCACGCCCTTCGATAACGGGTTCGCCCCAGCCGACCACGCCCTCGTCGGTTTCAATCTTCAAAAACATCCAGCGAGGGGGTAAACGATACGTGGTGATTTTGGTTATTTTCATTGCACTGCCTCTCGATACGCTTTAACAAATGCTGCCGCCTGCTGTGCGGTACGTTCTACGGATTGCCCGGCGCGATAGAGGTCGCTACCCAGCCCGGCTCCAATACAGCCTGCCTTTAACCACTGCGCCAGATTCTCCGGCGTGACGCCGCCCACGGCGAAAACGGGAACATCCGACGGTAAAACGGCTTTCAGCGCCTTGATATAGTCAGGGCCAAACGCCGAGGAAGGGAACACTTTCAGCGCCTGAGCACCCGCATCCAGCGCGGTGAAAGCCTCGGTCGCCGTCGCGCATCCTGGGCAAACCGTCATGCCGTAGCTCACCGCACGGCGAATCACCTCAGGCTGAATATTTGGCGTGACGATAAGCTTGCAGCCCATTTCGGCAAGCTGGTCAACCTGCTCAGCCTTAAGAACGGTGCCTGCGCCAATCAGCGCTTTATCGCCGTAAGCATCCACCACGGCGGGAATGCTTTTTTCCCACTGCGGTGAGTTAAGCGGGATTTCGACTGCGTCGAACCCGGCCTCAATCACGGCGCCCACGTGCGCCAGCGCATCTTCCGGCGTAATGCCGCGCAAGATAGCGATAAGGGGTAGATTAGTTTGCCACTGCATGAGCGATGCTCCTTATTCCTGTCTGAAATGCCGTATCGCCATCCACCGCACAGACTTCACGCCCGATAGCGTGAAAAGCCTGAAGATAGCGCGACGTGAGTGATGACCCCGCAACAAGCGTGATGGACTGCTGCCCGGAGAACTGTTCACTCAGGGTGGCAACTTCCGCGCCAATCAGCAGGCCTGATAAAAACTCGCTAACCTGCTCGCGCGGCAGTGAGCCCAGCACATGCGAAGCGCGAACCTCAAAAAGCTGCGGCAGTACGGCTGGCGAATTAAGACCACGTTCGAGTCCGGCACGGAAAGCTTCCATTGAGGATTCCTGCTCTGGCAGACCCGCGCCCACCAGCGAGTAGCGCAACAGCAGGTGATGTAATTCTCCGGTCATCACCGTACGAAAATCATGGATTTGTTGGCGGTCAGCCTGCACCCATTTGCAGTGGGTGCCGGGCATCACATAGACAGAAGAAGGGGCAATCGCCTGCGCGCCAAGGAGCTGAGTCTCTTCGCCGCGCATCACATTATGGTTATCGTCACGAGAAACGCAGAGCCCGGGAATAATCCAGACGTTGTCGCTAACGGACGTCAACTGTTGCCCAATGGCAGAGAAATGAACGGGAACCGGCAGGTAGGGCGCAATCTTCCAGCCCACGTTGCTGCCAACCATTCCCGCCATCACTACCGGGGTAGCGCTGTCGCGCCAGTTTTGGGTTATCTCGCTAAACACCGCTGCGGGAGATGTTCCGTTCAGGCGCGTGACGCCTGCTTCTGATTGCCTGCTCTCCAGGCACTGGTCGCCCTGATAAAGCCAGGCGCGAAGATTGGTCGATCCCCAGTCAATTGCGATGTAGCGAGATGTCATGTGATTTCCTTCAACCTTCGTGTGGAGCTGGCAATCATGTCGAGTGCTGCCTGCTCTGCCGCTTCGCTGTCCTGATGCCGGATGGCGTCAAACAGTGCCTTATGTTCCTGGAGCGTTTTCGGCATGTTGGCCTCATCGCCCATCCAGGTCCTTTCAAATACGGCTCGCTGTAGCGAGCTGATCGCGACGCTGAGCTGTTGCAAAACCGGGTTATGTACCGATTGCAGCACCGCCTCGTGATAGCGAATATCCGCTTCGTTAAACGCGTCTCTGTCCTGGTTATTGGCGATCATGTCGTTGAGCGCCTCTTCGATTTGCGCCAGATCGCTCGATGTCGCGCGTTCTGCCGCCCAGCGGGCGATTGCCGGTTCCACCAGGTTACGCACTTCGCTCATCGCGCCAATTAACCGTGGGTCATAATCGTTCTCCAGCACCCACTGTAAGACGTCGGTATCGAGATAATTCCACTGGTTACGCGAGGCGACAAACGCGCCGCGATAACGCTTCATTTCAATCAGTCGCTTGGCCATCAACGAGCGGAAGACTTCGCGAATGATATTGCGCGAGGTTTCAAACTCCTCACACAGGTCGGCTTCCGCTGGCAGCGCAGAGCCGGGAACGTATTTACCGCTAACAATCTGCTTGCCTAGCGTAATGACGATGCGATCGGTTTTGTTGAGAGTCATGGAGAGTCCTTGTGCTCTGTATGTACTTCCCTACTTTACCGCGATCGGCGCATTTCACCGCAACTTTGTAGTACTACCGTAATAGCATTCTTTCTCGTCACGAGCCTAATGTAGTACAATACAATCATGTTGTACTACAATTTAGATCACAAAAACGACAATTGAGTGTAAGGATTTTCTTGAGTGGTAAACTGGGGGCATAAAAAAACCCGCGATCGACGCGGGTTGTTCATGTGCGAGATGATTTAATTTAGTACGTATTTTTCAATGGCATACGCGACACCATCTTCCAGGTTAGATTTGGTGATAAAGTTTGCCGCTTCCTTCACCGCCGGAATGGCGTTATCCATCGCGACGCCGACGCCAGCGTATTCAATCATCGCAATATCATTTTCCTGATCGCCAATCGCCATTACTTCTTCCGGTTTGATGCCCAGCGTATCGGCCAGCGATTTCACGCCGGTGCCTTTAGTCACGCGTTTATCAAGAATTTCAAGGAAGTACGGCGCGCTTTTCAGCACGGTATATTTCTCTTTCACTTCCGCCGGGATGCGAGCGATGGCCTGGTCCAGAATCGCCGGTTCGTCGATCATCATCACTTTCAACAGCTGGATGTTCGGATCCATATTTTCCGCTTCGCAGAACACCAGCGGGATCGTCGCCACGTAGGATTCATGCACCGTGTAATAGCTCACATCGCGGTTAGCGGTGTACAGGGTATTACGATCGAGCGCATGGAAATGGGAACCGACTTCGCGGGAAAGCTGTTCCAGATAGCGATAGTCATCGTAGCTCAGCGCGGTTTGCGCAACGGTACTGCCGTCGCTCGCCTTCTGTACCAGGGCACCGTTATAGGTGATGCAGTAATCTCCCGGCTGCTCCATATGCAGTTCTTTCAGATAACTGTGCACGCCAGCATAAGGGCGACCGGTGGTCAGCACCACATTGACGCCGCGTTCGCGGGCTGCGGCAATCGCGGTTTTCACCGCAGGTGAAATGGTATGGTCTGGCAGCAGCAGCGTGCCGTCCATATCAATTGCAATCAGTTTAATAGCCATGAAATCCCCGGGTAAGATGAGTCCTTACTCATGCTAACGCGATTCCGCTCAAAAAACAGCAATAGAAATCGGGATAAAGGAGGATAGAATTGAGAGGAGGGATTCCTCTTTTGCGGACAAAAAAACGCCCGGTTGCGCAAGACACTACCGGGCTGATTTTACGCAACTACGATTAGATATCGATGTTCGCCGCTTTCAGGGCGTTCTCTTCGATAAAGGCGCGGCGCGGTTCAACGGCGTCGCCCATCAGAGTAGTAAACAGCTGATCGGCGGCAATTGCATCCTTCACGGTCACGCGCAGCATACGGCGGCTGTCCGGGTCCATGGTGGTTTCCCATAGCTGGTCCGGGTTCATCTCGCCCAGACCTTTATAACGCTGGATAGAAAGGCCACGGCGGGACTCTTTCACCAGCCATTCCAGCGCCTGTTCGAAGCTGGCAACCGGCTGGCGGCGCTCACCACGTTCGATGAATGCATCGTCTTCGATCAGGCCACGCAGCTTCTCGCCGAGGGTGCAGATGCGATTATATTCCGGCCCGGTCACAAACTCGTGGTCCAGCGGGTAATCGGTATCCACGCCGTGGGTACGCACACGGACAATCGGTTCAAACTGCTGCAGCTCGGCGTTCTCACGAATATCGAATTTCCACTGGCTACCGTGCTGCTCTTTCTCATTCAGCTCGCTCACCAGGGTGTTAATCCAGCGAGTTACCGCCTGCTCGTTGCCCAGATCGGCCTCTGCGAGCGTTGGCTGATAGATAAGCTCTTTCAGCAGCGATTTCGGGAAGCGACGCTCCATGCGGCCAATCATTTTCTGCGTAGCGTTGTACTCAGACACCAGTTTTTCCAGCGCTTCGCCCGACAGGGCCGGCGCACCTTCAGTGGTATGCAGAGTCGCGCCATCCAGAGCAATGGTGAGCTGATACTGATCCATCGCCTCATCATCTTTGATGTACTGTTCCTGCTTGCCTTTCTTCACTTTATACAGCGGTGGCTGCGCAATGTAGACGTGGCCGCGCTCAACGATTTCCGGCATCTGACGATAGAAGAAGGTCAGCAGCAGCGTACGGATGTGCGAGCCATCGACGTCCGCATCGGTCATGATAATAATGCTGTGATAGCGCAGTTTGTCCGGGTTGTACTCGTCACGGCCAATGCCGCAGCCCAGCGCGGTAATCAGCGTTGCCACTTCCTGAGAGGCGAGCATTTTGTCGAAGCGCGCTTTCTCAACGTTGAGGATTTTACCTTTCAGCGGCAGAATCGCCTGGTTCTTACGGTTACGCCCCTGTTTAGCAGAGCCGCCCGCAGAGTCCCCTTCCACTAAGTACAGTTCAGAGTGAGCCGGGTCGCGTTCCTGACAATCAGCCAGTTTGCCCGGCAGACCAGCCAGATCCAGCGCGCCTTTACGGCGGGTCATTTCACGTGCGCGACGAGCTGCTTCGCGCGCGCGCGCAGCATCGATAATTTTGCCGACCACGATTTTGGCATCAGACGGATTTTCCAGCAGGTATTCGTTCAGCAGTTCGTTCATCTGCTGTTCTACCGCCGTTTTCACCTCGGAAGAAACCAGCTTATCTTTGGTCTGCGAGGAGAATTTCGGATCCGGCACCTTGACGGAAACCACGGCAATCAGGCCTTCACGGGCATCGTCACCGGTGGCGCTGACCTTCGCTTTTTTGCTGTAGCCTTCTTTATCCATGTAGGCGTTCAGGGTACGGGTCATCGCCGCACGGAAGCCTGCAAGGTGAGTACCGCCATCACGCTGCGGAATGTTGTTGGTAAAGCAGTAGATGTTTTCCTGGAAGCCATCGTTCCACTGCAGCGCCACTTCTACGCCGATACCGTCTTTTTCGGTGGAGAAGTAGAAGATATTCGGGTGGATCGGCGTTTTGTTTTTGTTGAGATACTCAACAAACGCCTTGATGCCGCCTTCGTAGTGGAAATGGTCTTCTTTGCCATCACGCTTATCGCGCAGGCGAATAGAAACCCCGGAGTTCAGGAACGACAGCTCACGCAGGCGTTTTGCCAGGATTTCATATTCAAATTCAATAACGTTGGTGAAGGTTTCATAGCTCGGCCAGAAACGCACCATAGTACCGGTTTTTTCGGTATCGCCGGTTACGGCCAGCGGGGCCTGCGGCACGCCGTGCGCGTAAATCTGACGGTGAATTTTATTGTCGCGCTGAATCACCAGCTCCAGTTTCTGCGACAGGGCGTTAACCACGGAAACGCCTACGCCGTGCAGGCCGCCGGAAACTTTATAGGAGTTATCATCAAATTTGCCGCCTGCGTGCAGCACGGTCATGATAACTTCCGCCGCCGATACGCCCTCTTCCGGGTGGATCCCGGTCGGAATACCACGGCCATCATCCTGTACGGAGACGGAGTTGTCGCTGTGGATGGTGACAACGATGTCTTTACAGTAACCTGCGAGCGCTTCGTCGATAGCGTTATCCACAACCTCGAATACCATGTGGTGCAGACCGGTGCCGTCATCCGTGTCGCCGATATACATACCAGGGCGCTTACGCACCGCATCCAGCCCTTTCAGGACTTTGATACTGGAGGAGTCATAAGAATTCGACATCAACGTTTCTCGCTCATTTAATCTTAGGTTAATCCGCTATTTTACCCTTTTCCACGGTAAACATCTTCGAATTTTCGTCCGACATGTCTATAACGTGTTCAGCGCTGATGGCGCTGACGAAAACCTGCGACTGCGTCGCTTTTAAACGGCTGGCAAGCAGCCCGCGCCGCGCGTCATCAAGTTCCGAGGCAAAATCATCTATCAAGTAAAGGCAGCGCCGACCGCTCTCGCGGGTCAGAAACTCGCCTTGCGCCAGTCGTAGGGCGCACATCAGCAGCTTAAGCTGCCCGCGCGATAAGGTGTCCTCCACCGGCGCACCGTCGGCACGAATGCGGAAATCCGCCTTGTGCGGGCCGTGGGCAGTGTAGGTCAACATGCGATCGCGCTCGAAACTTCTCTCCAGCACCTCGGCATAATCCGTTTCTTTCTCCCAGCCGCGCTGGAAAGAAAAGGTGAGAGCGAATTCCGGTAAAAACTGCCGACAGGTATCCGCCATATCTTCGACGATAGCGGCGCTGTATTCGGCACGCCAGCGGCTGATTTGTTCCGCCAGCGGGATCAATTCCAGATCCCATGGTCGCAGTTGGGCATAGCGGCTGACCTGACGCAGCGCGGCGTTGCGCTGCTTCACCAGGCGCTTCAGGTTGCTCCACGCGGTAAAGAATCCGGCTTCATTGTGGAAGCATCCCCAGTCAAGGAAGGCTCTTCTGTATTTGGGGCCGCCGTTGAGTAAAGTAAAGCCCTCGGGTGTAATCAGCTGCATCGGTATCAGATGCGCCAACTCCGCCACTTTATGACCGTCGGTACCGTCGATACGAACCTTGCTGTCGCCCTGCTTATCTTTGGTCAGGCCGATAGAAACTTCGCGCTCTTCACCCTGCAGGCGTCCGTGCAGAACAAACGATTCCTGCTCGTGACGGATCACGCGACCAATCTGCAAACTGCGAAACGCCCGACCGTGACCGAGCGTATAAATAGCTTCCAGCACGCTGGTTTTACCGCTGCCGTTGGCGCCAACCAGGAAGTTAAAGCCGGGGGATAAAGCGAGATCCGCATTTTCAATATTGCGGAAGTCTTTGATTAGAAGTCGGGATAGCGACATATCAGCTCATAGCCAGGGCGTTATCGGCGCAGTTAGTCTGGTTTCGGCCAGCGCGCAGCAACCGGAGCGTACTAAAGTACGTGAGGATTGCGAGCACTGCCCGGAGCCAGAATAACAAGCAAGATAGCCCGATATTTTCTACAACCGCATTGGCATAACAACATAGGCTGCGGATTGAGAAGCCGCATCCTCAATCTGCACGCTCGATACGGAATCGGTCAGCAAAATACGCACGTTCTCGCACTTCAGCGCATTAAGCACATCCAGCACGTAGCTAACGTTAAAACCGATTTCCATCTCTGTCCCGGCATAGGTGACATCCAGAATTTCTTCTGCTTCTTCCTGCTCCGGGTTATTAGCGGTGATTTTCAGCTGATTTTCACTGACGTACAGGCGCACGCCGCGGAATTTCTCGTTCGAGAGAATCGCCGCGCGGGCAAATGCCTGCTTGAGAATATCGCAGCCGGCATCCAGGTGTTTATCCGGATTTTTCGGCAATACGCGGCGATAATCAGGGAAACGGCCATCAACAAGCTTCGATGTGAAGATAAAGTCACCAACGTGGGCTCGGATGTTGTTGCTGCCGATCTGCACGCGCAGCGGCGTTTCGCCGCCGTCGAGCATACGCATCAGCTCAATCACCCCTTTACGCGGCACGATCACCGAATGGTTCGGCAACGATTCTTCCAGCGGCATAGAGCAAACTGCCAGGCGGTGGCCGTCGGTCGCTACTGTACGCAGTTCGCTACCTTCGGTTTCAAACAGCATGCCGTTTAAGTAGTAGCGAACATCCTGGTGAGCCATCGAAAACTGAGTGGCTTCGATCAGGCGCTTCATCGTCGCCTGCGGCAGGGTGAATTCGACTTCACTCTGCCAGTCATCGAGGTTCGGGAAATCAGCGGCGGGCAGGGTCGACAGCGAGAAGCGGCTGCGCCCGGAGCGTACCAGCATGCGGTCGCCTTCCAGCTGTACCACGATCTCCGCACCTTCAGGCAGTCCGCGGCAGATATCAAAAAATTTACGCGCTGGAACGGTCGTTGCTCCCGCTTCGTGCGGTTGAATCAGCGCCACGCGCGCGACCATTTCCATTTCCAGATCGGTACCGGTCAGCGACAGCGCGCCATCGGTAACCTGCAGGAGCAGGTTGCCGAGAATCGGCAGCGTCGGACGACCACCTAACGGACCGCTCACCTGTTGCAGCGGTTTTAATAAATGTTCACGTTCTACGGTAAATTTCATAGCGTCACGAGGATAATGTTCTGATTAAATTGGAAAAATCTTCTTTGATGTCGTGGCTTTCTTCACGCAGTTGCTCAATTTTACGGCAGGCGTGCAGGACGGTGGTATGGTCACGACCGCCAAACGCATCGCCGATTTCCGGCAGACTGTGGTTGGTCAGCTCCTTTGCCAGCGCCATCGCCATTTGACGAGGGCGCGCCACCGAACGGGAGCGGCGTTTAGACAGCAGGTCCGCTACCTTAATCTTGTAATACTCCGCCACCGTCTTCTGAATGTTGTCGATGGTGACCAGTTTTTCCTGTAACGCGAGCAGATCGCGCAGCGCTTCGCGCACGAAATCGATAGTGATCGCTCGGCCAGTAAAGTTGGCGTTGGCGATAACACGGTTCAGTGCGCCTTCCAGCTCACGTACGTTGGAACGCAGACGCTTAGCGATAAAGAACGCCACTTCACCCGGCAGGCGAATATCATTTTCATCGGCTTTTTTCATCAGGATCGCCACGCGAGTTTCCAGCTCTGGCGGCTCGATCGCTACCGTCAGGCCCCAACCGAAGCGTGATTTCAGACGATCCTCAACCCCGTTGATCTCTTTCGGATAGCGATCCGACGTCAGGATGATCTGCTGATTGCCTTCCAGCAGGGCATTGAAGGTGTGGAAAAACTCTTCCTGCGAGCGCTCTTTATTCGCAAAGAACTGGATATCATCGATCAGCAGGGCATCAACGGAACGGTAGTAACGTTTAAACTCTTCAATGGCGTTGTTTTGCAGGGCTTTTACCATGTCCTGCACAAAACGTTCGGAGTGCATGTAAACCACTTTCGCGTTCGGTTTGCGCGCTACAATGCCGTTACCAACCGCATGCAAAAGGTGGGTTTTACCCAGACCGGTGCCGCCATAAAGGAATAGTGGGTTGTAGGCTCCGCCAGGGTTATCAGCAACCTGGCGCGCCGCCGCGCGAGCCAGCTGGTTAGATTTACCTTCAACGAAGTTATCAAACGTGTGCTTAATGTTAACGTTGGAGCGATAAGTCGGCTCTGCGGGTGCCGGGACGTTGTCCCAGCCCGGACGCACAATTGTCGGCGCAACGCGCGCCGTCTGAACCTGAGCCGCAGGCGCGGTGGCCGCAACGCTTACTGTGCTTCTGTGCGGCTGAACCGCAGGCTTAGTGCCAACTTCAAAACGCAGCTGTGGGGCATCAACACCGCAAAATTCATTGAGGAGGCCATTGATATTATTGAGGTATTTATCCCTTACCCAATCGAGCACAAAACGGTTTGGCGCATACAGTGCCAGCGTGTTATCGCTCAATTCCGCCTGCAAAGGGCGTATCCACATACTGAATTCTGTGGCTGGTAACTCATCCTGCAATCGGGCAAGACACTGCTGCCAAAGCGAAAGTGACAC